>NZ_JADOUA010000001.1:0-4800000 GCF_015751755.1 Actinomadura viridis | reverse complement strand
GCGGCGCGCGCCCGACGTCCGGCTGGCGGGGCGGCCGGGGCGGCTGTACGAGGCGTTGCGCGACGGGCGGTTCGTGCTGGTGGTCGCGGCCAACGACCCGGCCGTGACCTACCTGGCGACCAAGCGGTGGCCCGACCGGGTGCGGTGCGCGCTCGCGGGCGGCGCCACCCGTACCACGGCGCTGGTCCGGCCCGACGGCTACATCGCCTGGGCCACCGACGAGACCGCCCCCGACGTCAGGGCCGCGGCCATCCGGGAGGCGCTCACCCGCTGGTGCGGGGCGCCCGCCGCGCTGCCGTCGCACGAGCCCCGAGGGTGACGGGGGACGCGAACGGGGCGGCCCGGATCGGGACCGCCCCTGCCTCCGCGCCCCGGCCCACGGCGTTCGCCTGGCGGCTCGCGCCTGACCGGGCCTGTGCGAGCGCGGCTTCGCTTCGCGACCTGCCCGGTGGCGCTCGCCTCCGGCATCGCCCGACCGGGCGGCCAACGCGCTCGCGCGATGGCCGGGCGACTTCGGGACGCAGCCTAGAAGCGGTGCTCTTCGCGGCCGTAACCGAGTTCCTCGGCCACGTCGGCGAGGTTCTCGTACGGCCGGTCGGGCAGGGTCTCCAGCGCGGCGATCGCCGTGTCCGGCGTGTCCGCCCCGGAGACGTGCTCGATCATCTCCCCGGGCGTGGCGGGGTACCGCACTCCGGTGAGGAAGCGGGCCAGCGCGCTGCGTTCCTCGACGTCCCCGGGAGTCATCCCGGGCGGCGAGCCCTCCCGCCGGGGGCCGGGCGCGGTGAGCGGATCCCAGACGGGCTCGTTGGTCTCGGGCTCGGGCGTCTTGAAGTCCTCGGCGTGCGTGGAGTGGCCGCCGCGGACCATGCCCTCGGTCTCGTGCTCCAGCTGCTCGTCCAGCCTGGGGCCGTGCTTGTCGTTCTGGTCCTGCTGCATCTGTTCCCCCTTCCGTCCCAGGTCGTTCCCGAGCGGCGGGGGATAAACGGGACCAAGATCCCTATCGTGTCGTTCACCCGATCCGGTCCGTTCGGCCGCGGGTCGCCCGGCCGCCATGTACGGCCGGGACCGTGGGGCGGTCATCGAAGACCTGAGAAGGGAACGACATGCCCCTCGCGGTTCGGGCCGGCGCGCGCCGCCGGCTCCCCCTCGCCCTCCTCGCCCTGGCGGTGCTGGTGACGAGCCTGATCGCCGCCCCGGCGGCCTCGGCGGGCGACACCCGGCTGCGGGTGATGACCTACAACGTGCGGCTGGCCGCCGACGCCCCGCCGAAGGACTGGCCGTCCCGGCTCCCCCTGATGAAGCGGGTCCTGCGCGACCAGCAGCCGGACCTGCTGGGCGTCCAGGAGGCGCTCTGGCAGCAGATGCGGGACCTGGACGGCGCGCTGCCCGGCCACGACTGGATCGGGATGGGCCGCCAGGGCGGCACCCGGGACGAGTTCTCGGCCGTCTTCTACCGCAAGGACCGGTTCGAGGTACTCGACTTCGACCACGTCTGGCTGTCCGGCACCCCGCAGGTCATCGGCTCAGCGACCTGGGGCAACCGGATCACCCGGATGGTCACCTGGGCCAAGTTCCGCGACCGCCGGGACGGCACGGTGCTCTACCACGTCAACACCCATTTCGACCACCAGTCGGAGAACGCCCGGGTGAAGAGCGCGGAGCTGATCCTGGAGCGGGTCCGCGGCTTCGAGGCCGGGGCGCCGGTGATCCTCACCGGCGACTTCAACGCCGCGGCCGGGAAGACCGAGCCGTACCGGATCCTCACCGGGGCGGACGCGTTCACCGACACCTGGGAGACGGCGCGGCGCCGGGGACCGGCCTACAACACCTTCGGCGGCTGGAAGGCCCCGGTGCCGGACGGCGACCGGATCGACTGGATCCTGTCGCGGGGCCCGGTGGAGACGCGGTGGGCCGAGATCGACGCCTACCAGAGGGACGGGCTGTACCCCTCCGACCACTACCCGGTGGTCGCCCACGTGACGATCGGGAAGAATACGTGAGCGCATAGCGGGAGTCGCCCGGACGTGCCCCGGGCGTGAGGAGCGGGATGGTCGCCGAGGGTCGGCGGCCCGCCGACCTCTGGCCGCTGTGGGAGGCCAAGTCCGCGAGCTTCGACACGATGCTCGGGCCTGCCGGTGGAGCTGCCGTACGCCGCCGGCGGCCCGGACACCGTCGCGTTCGCCGAGGCCGCGGCCCATTCCCGGCGTGCTCCCCTCCTGGACTACCTTGGGTGGGCCGGAACGCCCGACCCCGGGGACGTCGACAGGACGCCGGCGGCCCTAAGCCGCCGGTACACCGGCCTGTCAGGACACCGGGCCCCCTGAGCCCGCCCGGGGCCGCGCGTCGCCACCGGCGCTTGGGAGGGGCGCCCGCCGGTGGCGGGCGCCGGCGAGTCGAGGAGTGACGGTGTGAGCGGGCACATGACCCCCGAGGAGTTCCGGCGGTACGGCAAGCAGGTGATCGACTGGATCGCCGACTACCAGCAGGGCATCGAGTCGTACCCCGTCCAGGCGCGGGTACGGCCGGGCGAGGTGCTGGCGGGCCTGCCCGAGCACCCGCCCGAACGCGGCGAGGGGTTCGAGGGGATCCTGGCCGACCTCGACCGGGTGATCATGCCGGGGGTGACGCACTGGCAGCACCCCGGGTTCTTCGCCTACTTCCCGGCCAACGCCAGCGGCCCGGCCATCCTGGGCGACCTGCTGTCGGCGGGGCTGGGCGTCCAGGGGATGCTCTGGGCGACCGGCCCGGCCTGCACCGAGCTGGAGACCCGGGTCGCCGACTGGCTCGCCGAGCTGCTCGACCTGCCCGGACGCTTCCGCGGGAACGGCGTGATCCAGGACTCGGCGTCCAGCGCCTGCCTGGTGGCGATCCTGGCCGCGCTGCACCGGGCCGGGGGAGGCGAGGCCGCGCGGGAGGGCATCACCCGCCGCCACACCCTCTACATCAGCTCGCAGACGCACTCGTCCCTGGAGAAGGCGGCGCGGATCGCCGGGATCGGTTCCGCCGGCGTGCGGGTGGTCGACGTCGACCCGCGGACGCTCGCGATGGACCCCGCGCACCTGGACGCGCTGCTGTCCGAGGACCGGGCGGCGGGGATGCTGCCGGTGATGGTGTGCGCGACGGTCGGGACGACGTCCACGACCGCGGTGGACCCGGTCGCCGCCATCGGCGAGGTGTGCCGCCGGCACGGCGTCTGGCTGCACGTGGACGCCGCGTACGCGGGCGTGGCGGCGGTCTGCCCGGAGATGCGCTGGATCAACGACGGGCTGGACGGACACGCCGACTCCTACGCGACCGACCCGCACAAGTGGCTGCTCACCAACTTCGACTGCTCGCTGCTGTGGACGGCCGACCGCGCGCCGATGATCGGCGCGCTGTCGATCCTCCCCGAGTACCTGCGCAACCAGGCCACCTCCTCGGGGGAGGTCATCGACTACCGGGACTGGCAGATCCCGCTGGGACGGCGGTTCCGGGCGCTGAAGCTGTGGTCGGTGATCCGCTGGTACGGGGCGGAAGGGCTGCGCGAGCACATCCGTACCGGGGTGCGCCTCGCCCGGGACCTGGCGTCCTGGATCGGCGCGGACCCCGGCTTCGAGCTGCTGGACCACCATCCGTTCGGGCTGGTGTGCTTCCGCCCGCGGTGGGAGGGGCTGGACGACGGCGAGGCCGACGAGGCCACGCTGCGGCTGATGGAGCGCCTGAACGCCTCCGGGGACCTGTACCTGACCCACACCAAGGTGGGCGGGCGGGTCCTCCTGCGGATGGCGATCGGCGCGCCCGCCACGGGAGACCGGCACGTCCGGGCGGCCTGGGACCGTATCCGCGAGGAGACGGACAAGGGCCCCGCCTGGTAGGCGCCCTCAGCCCCTCAGCCTCTCAGCCCCTCCGCAGCACGCGCAGGACCCTGCGGGCGAAGGAGAGCCCCGCCGACCGGGCCGGCGCCCCGCCGTCCTCCCCGCCCTCGACCTGCTCGGGCGGCGGGCCGATCGGCTGCCGCACCGGCTCGCCGGCCAGCTCGTAGTGGACCGGGAGCGCGCTCAGCGCGTGCGACATCTGGGAGCCCTGCCAGTCGAGCGACTCCGACGGGACCGCCGGCCGCAGCGCGGAGAAGCGTTCGAACAGCCGGCTCACCGCGATCATGGTGACCGTGGTGGCCAGCTCGCGGCCGAGGCAGGCGTGCGCGCCGGCGCCCCAGGCGAGGTGGGCGCGCGTGCTGTAGATGGCGTCGGGCGACCCGCCCCCGGTGAACGCCGGGTCGGCGTGCGCGGCCATGGGGGAGACCACCACCGGGTCGCCGGCCGCGATCAGGAACCGTCCCATCCGCACGTCGGTCGTCGGGTAGCGGAAGGAGAGGTGGGCCATCGGCGGGTTGGCGATCAGCGCCCGGTTCACCACCTCCTGCACCATCCCGGCCGACAGGCTGTCGCGCACGGCCTCGTCCCCGTTGATCACCTCGGCCACGGTGCTGGCGATGAGGGTGCCGACGTAGTCGCCGACCAGTCCCACCACCGTGAACAGCTCACGGACCAGCTCGTCCACGGTCATGTCGGGCGTCGCGGCCAGCATGTGCGAGGGCAGGTCGTCGCGCGGGTCGGCCAGCCGGGCGGTGCACACCTGCGTCACCGCCTCGAACAGCCGCGCCGCCGCGCCGGCCGCCTCCGGGCCGGCCTCCAGCATCCGCCACAGGTCCTTGAGCATCTCCTCGCCCTGGGCGGCGTTCTCGAAGCCCAGCAGCCGGTTCACGATCATCAGGGGCAGCGGCCGGGCGTACTGCGCCACCAGGTCGGCCTGCCCGGTCCGGCCGCCCTCGGACAGCAGCGTGAGGAGGTCGTCGGCGTACTGGGTGACGGCCCGTTCCAGGTCCTTGGCCTGCGGCCGGCCGCGGTCCTGGAAGGGGCGCAGGCCGGCGGACCAGGCGCCGCGCAGCCGGGCCAGGTCGGCGCCGTCGCTGAACAGCGAGTTGCGCACCGAGTAGACGTGCAGCAGCGGCCAGTCGGCCGGGACCCGGCCCTCGTTCAGCGCCCGCCAGGACTCCGGGCGCTTGCTCCAGACGCTCCGCGAGTCGCGCAGGATCTCCAGTGCCTGGGAGTAGCCCATGACCAGCCAGGCCGGCACCCCGAACATGTCGATCGGCGCGACCGGGCCGTACTCGGCGCGCAGCGCCTCGTAGAACACCGACGGCGGGGTGCCGGTCTCCGCCGTGTGCAGCGGAGCGGGGCGGAGCGCCTCCAGGGGCGTGGGGTCGAACTCGGGCGTCGGTGTCTCCATCGTCCAGGACTGTAGAAGAGTTCACATGATCATGAACCGACATTGGGGCAATCTCACAGAGATCACCCGGCCGTCCACTCTCCCGGCGTGCGAGGCTAGGGGTATCCAAGGAGAGCGGGAGGTCCATATGGCCGACTCGGCTGGAGATCGAGAGGGCACCGAGGACGAGGTGAAGCGCAGGTTCCGGGAGGCTCTGGAACGCAAGCGCGGGGCGGCCCGGGAGAAGAACGCGGGCGGCGGCAAGGACTCCTCCAAGGTCCGCGGCACCCACGGGCGTGCCGACCACCAGCGCCAGTTCCGTCGCAAGAGCGGCTGACCCGGCCGTTCCGGACATCTGCCACGGCCCCCGCGTCCCCGGACGCGGGGGCCGTCGCATGCGGTCCGTCCCCCGGCGGCGGATCTCGGTGGCGGTTCTCGGTGGCGGTTCCACGGCGGCGGTTCCACGGCGGCGGTTCCACGGCGGGTGGTGACCTGGGGGTGGTGCAGCGCGGCTGAAACGCGAAGGGTTCTTTCGTAAAGATTCCGCATTGCCCCCGTCCACCTCTCCGATCACTTTGGTTGCGAGCCCCGAGTTCCGCGTGGTTCGCCCCCCGCCCGCCGAACGGAGAGAAGATGAAGCTCCCCCTGGTCCTCGCCGCCGCCGCGGCGCCCCTGCTGGCCGTGCTCCCGGCCGTCCCGGCGTCCGCCGCGCCGGCCTTCCAGATGCCCTTCCCCTGCGGGCAGGTCTGGTCCGGGCAGACCCGGACCGGCCACAGCCCCGCGAACGCGGTGGACTTCAACCGCTCCGGCGACGACGGGGACGCGGTGACCGCCGCGGCCTCCGGCACCGTGGCGCGGGTGGAGAACACCGGCAGCACCAGCTACGGCCTCTGGATCGAGATCGATCACGGCGGCACCTGGAAGACCCGGTACGCCCACCTGTCCGGGGAGATCGTCTCGGTCGGCCAGAGCGTGGCCGCCGGGCAGCAGATCGGGACGCTGGGCACCAGCGGCGGGTCCACCGGTCCGCACCTGCACTACGAGGCGCGCTACAACGGCGCCGCGGTCAAGATCAGTTTCAACGGCTCGCAGATCCTCTACTGGGGGACGGCGAACTACACCAGCCGCAACACCTGCACGGGCAAGGCGGCCACGGTCAACACGGCCGGGCCCTCACTCGCCGTCCGCTCGGGGCCGTACACGAGCAACGCCTCGATCGGCTCGGTGCCCGACGGCGGCACCGTCCGCATCACCTGCTACCGGCGCGGCACCTCGGTCACGGGCACCTACGGGACCAGTGACATCTGGAACAAGGTCGGCTCGGGCTTCGTGGCCGACGCCTACATCTACACCGGCTCGGACAACCCGATCGTCCCGGCCTGCTGAGGAGCCCCGTCCGGGCGGGCGCCGGCGGGCGCCCGCCCGGACGGCGTCCCCGCCCTCAGCCCTTGTAGAGCCGCTCGGCGTACTGCGCGCCGTAGTAGCGCTCCAGGTCCTCCAGGCTCTCCTCGACGCGCTGGATCTCCTTGACCATGCGGGCCTGGGAGGGCAGCGCGTCGGGCTCCCAGCTCTCGGGCTTCCAGAGGGCCGAGCGCATGAACGCCTTGGCGCAGTGGAAGAAGATCTGCTCGATCTCCACCACCAGGGCGAGGATCGGCCGGTGGCCCTTGACCATCATGGCGTCGAAGAAGGGCGCGTCGCGCACGAGCCGGGCCCGGCCGTTGATCCGCAGGGTCTCGCCGCGCCCCGGGACGAGGTAGATCAGCCCCACGTGCGGGTTGGCCAGCACGTTGCGGTACCCGTCGGCGCGCCGGTTGCCCGGTCGCTCGGGGACGGCGATCGTGGTCGCGTCCAGGACCTGGGTGAAACCGGGGGGATCGCCCTTGGGGGAGACGTCGCAGTTGCCCTCGGCGTCGCTGGTCGCGATGAGGCAGAACGGTGACCGGGCCAGCCACTCGCGGTCCCAGTCGTGCAGGGCCGTGCGCTCCTTGGTCACCGCCCGCGGCAGGGGCTCCCCGAGCAGCTCCCGCAGCTCGGTCTCCGAGGTGATCTCCGTGAACTCGTGCGGCATCGCGACCTCCCGCGCTCGGGGCCGCCAGGCTATCGCGGCCCCGGATGGACGGTGGGCCGCGGCTCCCGATTAACCTTAGCGCTAAGGCTTATTCTGCTGCTGGGCATGGAGGTGGGTGTGCGGTGACCGATGAGATCGCCGATGAGATCCTGGTGGGCGGCCGGTGGCGGCGCGGCACGGGGGAGGCGGTGACCAGCCGCAGTCCCCTCACCGGCGAGGTGCTGGCCCGGCTGCGCGGCGCCGGCCCCGGCGACGTGGACGAGGCGGTCCGCGCGGGCGCCGCCGCGGCGGCGGATCCGGCCTGGCGCGGGCTGCGCCCGCACGAGCGCGCCCGCCACCTGGTCCGCATCGCCGATCTCATCGCCGGGCGGGCCGGGGACCTGGCCGCCCTCCAGACCGCCGACACCGGCAAGTCCATCAACGAGACCCGGGCCCTGGTCGCCAGCGCCGAGGGCACCTTCCGCTACTTCGCCGCCGCGCTGGAGACCATGGAGGGCGCCGTCACCCCGCCCCGCGGCCCGTACCTCACGATGAGCGTGCACGAGCCGATCGGCGTGGTCGGCGCCATCACCCCGTGGAATTCGCCCATCGCCAGCGACGCGCAGAAGATCGCGCCGGCGCTGGCGGCCGGGAACGCGGTGGTCCTCAAACCGGCCGAGTGGACCCCGCTGGTGGCGCTGGCGCTGGGCCGGCTGGTCTGCGACGCGGGCCTGCCGCCGGGTCTGCTGTCGGTGCTGCCGGGCCCCGGGCCGGTCACCGGTGACGCCATCGTCCGCCACCCCGGGGTCGGCAAGGTGTCGTTCACCGGAGGCACCGCCACCGGACGCCGGATCGGCGCCGTCGCGGCGGAGAAGATCATGCCGGTGTCGCTGGAGCTGGGCGGCAAGTCCCCGACGATCGTGTTCCCCGACGCCGACCGCGCGCAGGCGGTGGCCGGGCTGCTCTTCGGGATCTTCTCCTCGTCCGGGCAGAGCTGCGTCGCCGGGTCCCGGGTGTTCGTGCACGCCTCGATCTACGACGAGGTCCTGGAGGAACTGGTGGACCGGGCCGGGAGGCTGCGCGTCGGTCCCGGCGCCGACCCGGCCACGCAGGTCGCGCCGATGGTCGCGCACGCGCACCGGGACAGGGTGGCGGCGATGGTCGGCGCCGCCGTGTCGGCGGGCGCCCGGCTGCGCTGCGGCGGCAGGGCCCCCGAGGGCGAGGAGTACGAGAAGGGCGCCTACTACCTGCCCACCATCCTGGACGGGGTGCCCGACGACGCCGCGATCTGCCAGGAGGAGATCTTCGGCCCGGTGCTGGTCGCGCTGCCGTTCGAGGACGAGGACGAGCTGGTCGCCCGGGCCAACGCCACCGTCTACGGCCTGGCCTGCGGCATCTGGACCGCCGACTACCGCCGCGCGTGGCGGGTCGCGCGCCGGATCGAGGCCGGCACGGTCTGGATCAACACCTACAAGCAGTTCAGCGTCTCCACCCCGTTCGGCGGAGTCAAGGAGAGCGGGCTGGGCCGGGAGAAGGGGCGGGACGGGATCCAGGCGTACACGCGCCAGAAGAGCCTCTACTGGGGACTGGACGAGGACCCCCTGCCCTGGGCGGGCGACGCCGCCGGATGAGCGGACGCCCGGACGCGCGGATGACCGGAGGACCGTACGCCCGGGCGTCCGGGCGCGGGGTGCCCTCGCCCTGAGGCGGGGAGGACGGGGTCAGGCCGGTTCCGCGTCGATGCCGCCCGCGGGCTCGCGCGCCCGGGACTCGGCCTCGGCCTGCTCCAGTGAACGTTCCAGCAGGCCCAGCAGCCTTGCCAGCCGGTGCCGTTCGGTCTCCGAGAGCCCGGCCAGCATCCGGCGCTCGTTCGCGAAGTGCTCGGTCACCACCGCGTTGGTGAGTTCCAGGCCCTTCTCGGTCAGGCGTGCGTACACCACGCGCCGGTCGTCGGGGTCGCGCTCGCGCACGATCAGCCCGGCCTTCTCCAGCCGGTCCAGGCGCAGCGTCACCCCGCCGGTGCTGAGCAGGGAGATGCCGGCCAGTTCCCCGGCCGTCCTGCGGTACGGGGGGCCGCTGCGCAACAGGGTGGCCAGCACGTCGAAGGCGGCCATGTTGATGCCGTGCCGGTCGAAGACCTCGCCGATCAGCGTCGAGTAGCGCAGGAAGCCGCGGTGCAGGCGGCCGAGGACCGCCAGCCCGGAGGTGTCCACGTCGGGACGCTCCCGGCGCCACTGGTCGATGATCAGATCGACCGTGTCCGGCCGGTCCGCGGCCCTACGCCCCATCTCGCCCTCGTTTCCGCGGCGCTCGCTGCCAAGACGGATCCTAGACCTGTCTCGACGCGGCCTCGGCCACCGCGCGAGCGCGCCGCCCGCCCGGTGGGGCGACGCCGGAGGCGGGCGCCACCGGGCGGGGCGGATCGCGAAGCGATGCCGCGCTCGCCTCGGGTCACTCGATGGTGCCCTGCTTCAGCTCGCCGGCGCGCCGGTAGGTGTGGAGGACGACACCGCTGCCCGTGGCCCGCGCGGAGCTCAGGCTCAGGGCGGCGGGGGCGGTCCCCGCACCGAACAGGCGCTTGCCGGTGCCCAGCACGACGGGGAAGACGAGCAGGTTGAACTCGTCCACCAGGTCCTCGGCGAGCAGCGTCTGGATGAGGCCGGCGCTGCCGTGCACCTGGAGCTCCCCCTCGCCCGGGGCGTCCTTGAGGCGCCGGACGGCGTCCGGGACGTCCCCTTCGATCAGCGCCGCGCCCGCCCAGTCCACAGTGTCGAGGGTGCGCGAGGCCACGTACTTGGGCAGGGAGTTGAGCTTGGAGGCGACCGGGTCGGACGGGTCGGTCACGTGCGGCCAGTGCGAGGCGAAGATCTCGTAGGTGCGCCGCCCGAGCAGGAACGCGCCCACCCGGTCGAAGATGTCGGTGATGAACGCCCCCGTCTCCTCGTCGAAGTAGGGGACCAGCCAGCCGCCGAGGCCGAAGCCGCCGTCGGTGTCCTCCGTCGGGCCGCCGGGGCCCTGCATGACGCCGTCCAGGGTCACGAAGGTGGTCACGGTCAGTTTCATCGTCGTCACGCTCGCTTTCTCTTCGCTTCGATGTACCCATCATGAGACCGAAGATTTTTCTTGTCAAGACAGTTTTATTTGTCGGCTTGCCGTGACGGCGAGGACGGCACGGGGCGGAGGAGATCAGCGGAAGGTGAGGGCTCCGGGGTAGTGCCCGGCGGCGCAGGTGAAGCGGAGCCGGCCCGGCCGGGGGACCCCGAGGTCGATCCGGGTCTCGCCGGTCACCGGCAGCAGGCGCTCCAGGTTCCTGGACGGGATGGTGAACGCCCGCGTGCAGCCGCGGTTGCCGTGCGTGCGCAAGACCAGGACCGTGCGCACGCCCGGCCGCGCGGCGGCCAGCGCCGGACGGTAGCCGCGGTCTGCGGCGCCGATGGTGATGATCTGGGTTCCCGTGACGTCGGTCGTGACGTTCGGGGACACGGTCCCGTCCGTCGCCGCCGCGCCGCCGCCGGGCAGCCAGCCGCCCAGCCGCAGCCCCGACAGCAGCGTCCAGCCGGAGACCGCGAGCAGGGCGACCCCCACGAAGGCCGTCAGCCGCCCGCGCAGCACGTTCATGCCGCGGCCGAGACCGATGCCGAGGAGCCCGGAGACGGGCGCGGTGCCCAGGACGAAGCCCGCCATCACCGCGGCCCCGGCGAGCGCGGAGCGCGACGTGACGGCCAGCAGCTCGGCGGAGAGGGTGACCCCGCACGGCAGCAGGAGCGTGGCCGCGCCCAGTGCGGCGGGGCGGCGCATCCGCCGCACGGGCGCGCGCGGCGCGGCGCACCGACCCGCCTCCTGGTCGCCGGCCGCCCCGGCGCGCCGGAGCAGCCGGCGCGCGGGCGCGAACCCGAACATGTCCAGCGCGAAGACCAGCAGCACGGCCGCCGCGGCCAGCATCAGCCCGGCCCGGACGTGCGGGCCGGGCTGCACGGCGGACCCCGCGAGCCCCAGCAGGGCGCCCAGCGCCGTGTGCGTGACCAGTTTCGCGCCCAGGAAGACCGCGACCGGGGCGGCCGGACGCGGCGCGTCCCGTACCGCCCCGGTCAGCAGGCCCAGCTGCACCGCCGCGCACGAGCCGCCACCGGCCAGCAGTCCGGTACCGGCGCCCGTGAGGAAGAGCACGGCGGCGTCCATCGCCTCACCCCTCCTGGTCGTCGTACTCGTCGGGGTAGCGCAGCTCGGGGTCACCGGCCTGGAGGCCCCCGGACGAGCGGCCCTTGGGCTCCTCCCACTCCTCCTGGCGGCCCAGCGCCGTGAGGTCGAGGAAGTAGTACGAGCCGCCCACCGTCTCGAAGGCGCGCCCGTACATCGAGTAGGTGTGGTAAACGGTGTCGCCGTCGCGCAGGAAGCAGCTCATGCCCGGCAGCTCGAACGGCTCCTCGCCGGCGAAGTAGTAGCCGCTGCCCGCGGCCCGGTGTTCCTCCGGAGACCGGTAGTTGTACTCCAGCGGCGCCACGGACGAGTCCAGCGTGACGTGGTAGTCGTAGTTGAAGTCGCTGCCGTAGGAGGAGTACCAGGGGAACGACCAGCCCATCTGCTCCTTGAACGGCTGGATCTTCGAGATCGGGGCGCGGGAGACCGCCGCGTAGGTGGTCTTGCGCTCGCTCAGGTGCCGCAGCAGTCCGCGGGACACCTCGTCGGCCCCCGACGAGCAGCTCCTGCAGGCCCGCTCCCAGTCCGGGTCGAACATCATGTGGCTGACGATGAGCTGCTCGCGGCCCTCGAACAGGTCGAGCAGCGTGGCCTTGCCACCGGGGCCCTCGAACTCGTACTCCTTGCCGACCCTCACCATGGGCAGGCGGCGGCGTTCGGCGTTGAGCGCGTCGCGGGCCCGGGTCAGCTCCTTCTCCTTGACCAGCAGCTCCTTGCGGGCGGCCAGCCACTCTTCGCGCGAGGCGATGTCGGGGAGGCTCACAGTCCTCACTCCTATCCCGTCGAGGCGTCGTCCATGTCCCGCCGCCGGATCCGGTCGCGGCTCCTCCGCTCCTCCCGCCGCCTCACCTGGGCGAGGCCGCGGAACCGGCCGGCGGCCTGCGGGACGTGCTGTCGTCCTGTACGGACCAATGGCCCGGAGAGAACTCATCGCCGCCGGCCGGTGATCTTTCCGCGGGGGCCGGGCGATGACTTTGCCCGCGTACCCGGGTCGGTAGGGGGGCGAAGGGAGAGCCGCATGACGATGACCGCCCGAGACCCTGGAGACCGCCCGGGGCCCTGGAGCCCGGGGCCCTGGAGCCCGGGCCCGCGCGGCCCGGCCGTCGCGCCGCCCCCGTGCTCATGAACGCCCGGGACGCGGCGGCGCTCCACAGCTACGGCGCCGGGCTGCTGGAACGGGCGGTGGGCTTCGCGCTGGACGCCCTGGACGCGCTACCGCCGTTCGCCCTGGACGACCTGCTCCGCCCGACGCCGTGCGAGGGCTGGGATCTGTGGATGCTGCTCCGCCACTTCGACGACTCCCTCGCCGTGCTGAACGAGGCGGTGGGCACCGGGTCGGTACGGCTCGAACCACCGGCGAAGGAGACCGCCCTCGCCTGGGACCCGGCGGGCGAGCTGGTGGCGTCGTTACGCCGCGGGGCCGGGCGGCTGCTGGGCGCGTGGACCGCCGCCGGACGCGGCGGCGGCGTGGTGACCGTCGCGGGCTGCCCGATGCGGGCCGGGGTGGTGGCGGGGACCGGGGCCGTCGAACTGGTCGTGCATGCCTGGGACGCGGCCCGCGCATGCGGCGAGGACCTCCCGATCCCCGTCCCGCTCGCTGAACGGCTGCTGCGGCTGGCGCCCCTGCTGGTGCCCGACCACGCCCGGCCGGGTCTCTTCGGGCCGCCTGCGGAGGCTCCGGCGGGGGCGCCGCCCGGGGACCGGCTGGTGGCCTTCCTCGGCCGTGATCCGCAGGCGGGACGGTGAGCCCGGGGAGACGGGACCGACCGCCCCGCGCGGGACCGGCCGCCCGCGCGGGTCAGGCCCGGGGCGCGTAGCGCCGGACGCCGCCGCTCTCGCCGGCGTCGAGAACCCCCTGGTCGACGAGCACGTCCAGATGGGCGTCGATCTCCAGGACGGCCAGCATGCGGCTGAAGACGTCCAGATCGTCCAGCTTGAGCTGCCGCCGGGTCCACGGCATCGCCCGCGCCACCTCGTGGGCGGTGGCGTGGCCGGCGCGGACCTGCTGGGCGGCGGTGTCCAGCCGGGCCTCGTGGTGCTCGATCAGCTCGTCGATCCGCGTGTGCGTGCTGGCGGTCACCGGCCCGTGCGCGGGCAGCAGCAGGGTGTCGGGCATGTCGCGGACCAGCCGCAGCGACGCGAGGTAACTGCGCAGCGGCTTGGGCTCGGGGGCGCTCTCCAGGCCGATCGAGGGGGAGATGTGCGGAAGCACGTGGTCCCCTGAGAACAGAAGCCCGGCGGCGGCGTCGCGCAGCACGATGTGCCCCCGCGTGTGGCCGGGGGTGGCGAAGACGTCCAGCCCGCGGCGGGCGAGGTCGATGCGCTCGCCGTCGTCCAGCCACCCGTCCGGGAGGGTGTCCGGCACCGCCTCGTGCTCGCCCCGCTCCGCGGCCAGCACCTCGTCGGCCAGGCCGGCGGCGCCGCAGCGGCGCAGCAGGTCGGCCTGGCGGGCGTGGACGGGACGGTCGCCCGCCGCGCTCGCCTCGATCGAGAGACGCTCGCCCCGGCCGATCCGGACCCGCGTCCCGAACGACGCGCGCAGCGTGAGCGCCTGCGAGTAGTGGTCCCAGTGCGCGTGCGTCACCACGAACTGGGAGACGTCGTCGAGCCGGTGCCCCAGCGTGCGCAGCGCGCCGGCCAGCGCCGTCCGGCTGTCGGGCATCGTCCACCCCGAGTCGATCAGCACCGGCCCGGCCGGGTCCTCGATCACGTAGACGTTGACCGAGTGCAGGCTGGGGATCGGCAGCGCCAGGGGGATCCGGAAGACGCCGGGAGCCACCGGATGGGCCCCCGGCTCGGTCCAGTCCGCCGGTTGCTCCAAGGCCGGTACCGCCACCGTGTGCCCCCTCCGTTTTTAGAACTGCGTTCGGGGCCGAACGGTACTTCATCCCTGTTTCCTCCGTGTACCGGGGGCCGTCCCTCCGGCCTCGCGGCGGGCGTCCCGGGCCGCCCGCAGGGCCGTGTCACGCCTGAGTTCGGCCTGCTCGAGACGGCGGGCGGCGGTCTCCTGGCGCGCGATCGCCCGGTCCAGCTCCCGGCGCAGCCGTCCCGCCTCCGCGTCGGCCCGTTCGAGGTCGGCGCGGGCCTCGGAGACCTTCGCCTCATGGTCCGCGAGGTCGCGCTCCGCCCGTTCGGCCCGTTCCGCCCGTTCCGCCCGTTCGGCCCGTTCGGCCTGCTCGGCCCTGCGCCGGGCGGCGGCGTGCGCCTTCTCCCGTCCGGCCTGTTCACGCCCGGCTTTGCCCGGTCCGCGCTTGCGCCTGGGGGCGGTCGGCGCCTCCTCCCGCTCCTGCGGTTCCTCCCCTTGCGGTTCCTCTGCGGGCTCCTCTGCCGGCTCCTCTTCGGGGCGTTCCCCCGTCCCGGGAAATCCCGCGGGAACGAAGCCGGTGTGGCTGCGCGGCTGGGTGAGGCGCCCCTGCCGGACCTCGTCGGCCACCTCCGCCTCCACCGTGGCGGCCTGGAGGGTGTCCTCTACCTCCCGTACGGCGGTGTCGCGCAGCGGGTGGCCCGCGCCCTCCGCCAGCTCGCGCGCCCTGCGGACGAGCAGCGCGACCAGCTCGCCACGGCGCTGCTCCAGCCCGCCGATGCTGCCGCCCGACGACCACGCGCCGCGCAGATCCGTGCCGACGTCCAGCAGCAGGCCCAGTTCCTCGCCCGCCTCCCGGGCCACCAGGTTGACCGCCCACGCGGGCAGGGTGGGACGCCGCAGCGCCCCGATCCTCCTGGCGAGCGCGGCGTCCCCGGCGGCCCTGGCCTCCCGGACCAGCCGCTTGCGCGTGTCCGTGAACTCCTCAGGGGCGACCCCGTAGAGCTCGTGCGCGGCGCTGGAGAAGTCCACGTCACGATCTCTACCCGCGCCGGACGTCCGGCACGAGCCCGAGCGGCGGGGCCGGGTGGCGGGGCCGGGCGTACGGGGCGTGTGACGAATCACTCTTCCGTGGCGCTGTGGTGAGAAGAGTTGTGAGGAGGCGTTCAGGGATGGCGGACAGGCCGGGCTATCTGGTCGTGGGCAGGAACGAACGGCCGCTGGCCGACCTCTACGTCCTGCGCGCGCTGCTTCCCGCGGTGACCGTCAGCCGGCCCCGCGGCAACGGGTGGCAGGTCTGCGAGCTGGGCGGGGAGGCCGCCATCGCCGACAGCGTCTCGCTGCTGGTCGACCTCGCCGCCGCGACCCGCGCGCCCGCGCTGCTGGCCTCGGCGACGGACGGGGACGGGGCGACGGTGGAGGGCTTCAGCGGCTCGGGCGGCTACTGGAAGGCCGCGCTCCCCGTCACGGGCACCGGCCCGCTGCCGGTCGCGGAGCTGGCGGCCCGCGTCGTGGCCTGGGCGGCCTCCGCGCAGCACCCCGTCGCCCCGGCGCCCGTCGTGGAGTTCCTGCGGGCTCCCGGGCGCGACCGCGTCGACGGGATGCTGGAGGAGCTGCTGGCCCTGCTCGGGCTCGCGGCGCCGGTGGCCCATGTGGCCGGTCAGCGGGTGTCGAGGAACCGGTCGAGGACGCGGGTGCCGAACCTCAGCCCCTCGACCGGGACGCGCTCGTCCACGCCGTGGAACATGCCGAGGTAGTCCAGGTCCGGGGTCAGCAGCAGCGGCGCGAAGCCGAAGCTGGTGATGCCGATCCGGTGGAACGACTTGGCGTCGGTGCCGCCGCCCATCACGTACGGGACCGGGTGCGCTCCCGGGTCCTCGGCCCGCAGCGCCCCGGCCAGGGCGGCGAACGTGGGCCCGGCGGGATCGGCGGCGGGCGCCTCCTCGTGGTTGACGAACTCGCGGGTGATCTTCGGGCCGAGCAGCCGGTCCACGGTGGCCAGGAACTCCTCCCCGGTGCCCGGCAGGTACCGGCCGTCCACCTGCGCGTGCGCGGTCCCGGGAACGACGTTGACCTTGTAGCCGGCCTCCAGCCGGGTCGGGTTGGCCGAGTTGCGGACGGTGCTCTCGAACAGCCGTCCCGGCCCGCCCAGCCGGCGCGCCTCCTCGTCCAGGCGGTCGTGGTCGATGGTGGTGCCCAGCGCCTCGGCGAGCCCGTCCAGCAGGGCGCGGACGCCCGGGGTGATCCGCACCGGCCAGCGGTGGGCGGCCAGCCGGGAGATCGCGTGGGCCATCTCCGCGACCGCGTTGTCCGGGGCGGGCTTGGACCCGTGCCCGGGGGTCCCGCGGGCGGTCAGCCGCATCCACATCGTCCCGCGCTCGCCGGTCGCGATCGGGTAGATCCGGCGGCCCGCCGCGCCGCCGCCCGCCTCGACGCTGAACCCGCCCGACTCGCTGATGGCCTCCGCGCAGCCGGTGAAGAAGCCGCGGTGCTCGCGCGCCACGTGGCGGGAGCCGAACTCCCCGGTGCACTCCTCGTCGGCCAGGAACGCCAGAATCAGGTCCCCGCGGGTGCGGCGGCCCTCGCGCAGCCGCCGGCGCACCACGGCCAGGGTCATCGCCAGGGAGCCCTTCATGTCGACCGCCCCGCGCCCCCAGACGCAGCCGTCCCTGACCTCCCCGGAGAACGGGTGGACGCTCCACTCGGCGGGATCGGCGGGCACGACGTCCAGATGGCCGTGCACGAGGAACGCCGGGTGGGTCGGGTCGGTCCCGGCGATCCGGGCCAGGACGCTGGCGCGGCCGGGCGCGGACTCCACGATGACCGGCTCGGCGCCCGCCTCGTCCAGCAGGGCCGCGACGTACTCGGCGGCCGGGCGCTCGGGCAGCGCGTCGCCCTCACCGCGGTTGACGGTCTCGAAGCGGATCAGGTCCGAGCACAGGCCGGCGACCTCCTCCTCTGCCGCGTTCATTCCCTTTTGGGGACTTTTTCCTGGCCTTTTACTGCGTGCGTCGTCCCGTACTCCCGACTCGGTCACGGTCGTCCTTTCCCACAGGTCACCATCGCGTCACCGACGAGACTACGACGGGTTTAAGAAGGGACCCTGCGTTTCCGGCCCGCGCTGACCTGTCGCGATGACGAAGATCATTGCGGGATGATCTCGTTTCGGTGAAGAATCGCCCGGTGGCGTACCCAAAACGCGCGCGCGGTACGACGCTGCCTCCATCACGCCGGGGGCTCCCGCCCGGCGCCGGGCGAAGGAGGACGATGACGTTCCTGAGGGGTGCGCGCAGGAGCGCCGCCGCGCTCGCGGCGACGGCGCTGGTGGCGTCGATCGGTGTGGCGGCGTGCGGCGGCGACGGCGGGACCGGGGACGGGACCTTCACGGTCGGGCACCCTGAGCCCGACCACCTGGTCCCCGGCAACACCACCAGCAGCTACGCGTTCGACGTGCTGAGCGGGCTGTTCGAGAACCTGGTGGGGCTGAGCAAGGACGGCAAGCCGGTCAACCAGGCCGCCGAGTCGGTGACGACCGAGGACCAGCGCGTCTGGACGATCAAGATCCGCGCCGGGCAGAAGTTCCACAACGGCGAGCCGGTCACCGCCGGCAGCTTCGCCGACGCCTGGAGCAACGCCGCCTACGGGCCCAACGCCTACGAGGCCAACGACTACTTCTCGCAGATCAAGGGGTACGACGAGCTCAACCCCGAGGACGAGAAGGCCAAGCCCGCGACCGACAGGCTCTCGGGTCTGAAGGTGGTCGACGACACCACCCTCGAGGTGACGCTGAACGAGCCGTTCAACCAGTTCCCGCAGCTGCTGACCTATCCGGCGTTCGCGCCGATGCCCAAGGCCGCGTTCAAGGACCTCAAGGCCTACGAGGACGCGCCGATCGGCAACGGCCCGTACCGGATCGAGGGCAAGTGGCAGCGCAACGGGCCGGTCAAGCTCGTCCCGTTCTCCGGGTACACCGGCCCCCGCAAGCCCCAGAACAAGGGCGTGACCTGGAAGAGCTACTCCAGCGCCGACACCGCCTACACCGACCTGAGGGCCGGCCGGATCGACGTGCTGCAGACCATCCCGGCGGCCAAGGTCCCCGAGGCCAAGCGGCTGATGGGCGAGCGGTTCCTGCCGCGCAAGACCGGGACCATCGACTACCTGGGCTTCCCGCTGTTCGACGAGCGGTTCGCGAGCGCCGACCTGCGCAAGGCGTTCTCCATGGCGATCGACCGGCAGGGCATCAACAAGGCGGTCTACAACGGCGACTACATCGTGGCCGACTCCCTGCTGCCGCCGATCATCGCCGGGCACCGGCCGGGCGCCTGCGGCGAGCTGTGCACCTACAACCCCGCCGAGGCCAAGAAGCTCTTCGACAAGGCGGGCGGCTTCAAGGGGACGCTGGAGCTGTACTTCTCCAACGCCCAGCCGACCTATTACCAGTGGATGCAGATCGTCGCGAACTCGCTGAAGCAGAACCTGGGCATCACCGACGTCCAGTTCCGGCAGGTCCCGGCGGCGGACTACTTCGCGCTCCTCGGGCGGCGCGAGGAAAAGGGCCCCTACCGGCAGAACTGGGAGGCCGACTACCCCAGCGCCCAGAACTACCTGCAGAACATGTGGGGCAGCGTCGGCAACCGGATGGGCTGGAAGAGCAAGGAGTTCGACGACCTCATCACCAAGGCCAACTCGGCCGGTGACGAGCAGGAGGCGCTGAAGCTCTACAACCAGGCCGAGGACGTGGCCATCCGGGAGATGCCGCAGATCCCGCTGTGGACCTGGGCGGGCCAGGGCGGCCGTTCCGCGAAGGTCGACAACGTGACGATCACCCCGTACGCGACCGGCCTGCTGGTCCACGAAGTGACGGTGAAGTAACCACCGATGTGGCGCTACGTCCTCCGGCGGCTCCTGCAGGCGGTCCCCGTCTTCCTCGGCACCACGCTGCTCATCTACGCGATGGTGTTCGCGCTGCCGGGCGATCCGATCCAGGCGCTCGCCGGGGACAAGCCCGTTCCCGAGTCGGTGCAGCAGACCCTCCGCGAGCGCTACAACCTCGACGACCCGCTGCTGATCCAGTACGGCAAGTACATGCTGGGCCTGCTCCAGGGCGACCTCGGGGAGAACTACACCGGCCAGAAGGTCTCGGAGATGCTCGGCGGGCGGTGGGGCGTCACCGTGCAGCTCGCGCTCACCGCCTGGGTCTTCGAGCTGCTGCTCGGCATCGCGCTGGGCGTGTGGGCCGGGCTGCGCCGCGGGAGGCTGGCCGACACCCTCGTGCTGGGCGGCACCACCCTGATGATCGCGGTCCCGGTGTTCGTGCTCGGCTACACCGCGCAGATCCTGCTCGGCGTGCACTGGCAGATCTTCCCCACCGCCGGGACCGACGACGGCTGGCCGCTCAGCTACCTGCTGCCCGGCATGGTGCTCGGGTCGCTGGGCCTGTCGTACGTGGCGCGGCTGACCCGCACCAGCCTGGCGGAGAACCTGCGGGCCGACTACGTGCGCACCGCCCGCGCCAAGGGCCTCACCCGGGCCCGGGTCGTGGGCCGGCACACGCTGCGCAACTCGCTGATCCCCGTGGTGACCTACCTCGGCGTCGACTTCGGCGCGCTGATGGGCGGCGCCATCGTCACCGAGGGGATCTTCAACCTGCCCGGCATCGGCCAGCAGGTGTTCCAGTCGATCCAGCTCAAGGAGGGGCCGGTGGTGGTCGGCGCGGTCACCGTGCTGGTGCTGATCTTCCTGCTGGTCAACCTGCTCGTGGACCTGCTGTACGGGGTGCTGGATCCCCGGATCCGCTACGAATGACGGTGACGATGAAGGATGCGGACGGGCCGGACGGCCCGGACCTCACGGGACTCGGCGGCCCGGGCCCGTCCACCGGCGGTGAGGGCGCGGGCGGTGCCGCCGCCCAGGGCGCGGCGGCGGCGGCCGTGGCGGGGGCGGGCGGCCCGGTGGGCGTCGCGGCCGGCGGGCGCCCGGCGTCGCTGTGGCAGGACGCCTGGCGCGACCTGCGGCGGCGCTGGGTGTTCTGGTGGGCGACGGCGGTCCTGGCCCTGGTCGGCGTGATGGCGGTGGCGCCCGGCCTGTTCACCGACCGCGGCAAGAACGAGGGCTGCGACCCCAACGCCGCCCGGCTCGGCCCCGGCGGCGACCACCCGTTCGGCACCGACCTGGCCGGCTGCGACTACTTCGCGCACGTGGTGCACGGCGCCCGGCCCACCCTGATGATCGGGGTCGCGGTCACGCTGTTCGCGCTGCTGATCGCCATGGTGTTCGGGATGCTGGCCGGCTACTACGGCGGGCTGCTGGACACCGTGGTCGCCCGGATCACCGACGTCTTCTTCGGGCTGCCCTTCGTGCTGGGCGCCACCGTCATCCTGGTCGCCTTCCCCGGCCACGGGATCGGCGCCATGACGCTGGTGCTGGTCCTGCTGGGCTGGACCACCATGATCCGCATCATGCGGGCCCAGGTGATCGCCGTCCGGGACGCCGACTACGTCCAGGCCGCCCGGCTGCTGGGCGCCTCGGACCGGCGGATCATGCTGCGGCACATCCTCCCCAACGCGCTCGCGCCGGTGATCGTGGTGGCCACGCTGAACGTGGGCAACGTCATCTCCGGCGAGGCCACGCTGGACTTCCTCGGCGTCGGCCTGCAGTACCCGCAGGTGTCCTGGGGCCTCCAGCTCAACCTGGCGCAGTCCTACTTCGTCGAGCATCCGCACCTGCTGGTGTTCCCCGCGGTGTTCCTGTCGGCGACGGTGCTGAGCTTCCTGCTGCTCGGCGACGCCGTCCGGGACGCCCTCGACCCGAAACTCCGGTGACCATGCCAGAAGAAGCGCCGCTGCTGGAGGTGGCGGACCTGCACGTGGAGTTCCGCGTGCGCGACCAGGACGTCCGGGCCGTCAACGGGCTCTCCTACACCCTCACCGAGGGCGAGACGGTCGCGATCCTCGGCGAGTCGGGATCGGGCAAGAGCGTGGCGGCGCAGGCGGTGATGGGGATCCTGGACAGCCCGCCCGCGCGCGTCACCGCGGGCTCGGTGCGGCTGCGCGGGCAGGAGCTGCTGAACCTCCCCGAACGGCGCCGCCGCGCCTACCGCGGCGAGCGGATCTCGATGATCTTCCAGGACGCGCTGACGGCGCTCAACCCGGTCTTCACCGTGGGCGACCAGATCTGCGAGATGTACCAGGTGCACCGCGGGATGCGGCGCAAGGAGGCCAGGGCCAGGGCGGTCGAGCTGATGGAACGGGTGCGGATCCCCTCGCCCCGCGAGCGGCTCGGCGACCATCCGCACCAGTTCTCCGGCGGCATGCGCCAGCGCATCATGATCGCGATGGCGCTGGCGCTGGAACCGGACGTGCTGATCGCCGACGAGCCCACCACGGCCCTGGACGTGACCGTCCAGGCCCAGATCATGCGGCTGCTCGCCGACCTCCAGGACGAGCTGCGCATGGGCATGGTCCTCATCACCCACGACCTGGGCGTGGTCGCCGGGGTCGCCGACCGCATCGTGGTCATGTACGCGGGATCGGTGGCCGAGCAGGCGCCCGCCCGCGACCTGTACGCCCGGCCCGCGCACCCCTACACCGCCGGGCTGCTGGCCTCGGTGCCGCGGCTGGACCGCAGCGGCGAACGGCTCGTGCCGATCAAGGGTGCGCCGCCCAACCCGGCCGCGCTGCCCCCGGGCTGCCCGTTCCGCCCCCGCTGCCCCCGGGCCGAGGCGGTCTGCGGCGAGCGCCGCCCGCCGCTGGTGGAGGTGGCGCCCGGCCACGCCGCCGCCTGCCACTTCGCCGAGGAGGTGCACCGTGGCTGAACCGTCCGCCGCAGCGGACCGGGACCGCCCGATCCTGGAGGTCGAGGGGCTGGTCAAGCACTACCCCGTCACCCAGGGCGTGCTGATCAAACGGGAGGTGGGCCGGGTCAAGGCCGTCGACGGCGTGGACCTGGAGCTGCGCCGCGGCGAGACCCTCGGCGTGGTCGGGGAGTCCGGCTGCGGCAAGTCCACGCTCGCCCGGCTGCTGCTGGCCGCCGAGCGGCCCACCGCGGGCACGGTCCGGTTCGAGGGCCGCGACGTCTTCGCGCTGCCGCGCCGCGAGCTGCGGGCGCTGCGCCGCCGGATCCAGATGGTGCTGCAGGACCCCTACTCGTCCCTCAACCCGAGGATGACGGTCGGCGACATCGTCGGCGAGCCGTTCGCCGTCCACCCCGAGGTCGCGCCCAAGGGGGAGCGGCGCGCCCGCGTCCAGGAACTGCTGGAACTGGTCGGGCTGGACCCCGACCACGTCGGCCGCTACCCGCACCAGTTCTCCGGCGGGCAGCGCCAGCGCGTCGGCATCGCCCGCGCCCTGGCGCTGCGCCCCGACGTGATCGTGTGCGACGAGCCCGTCTCCGCCCTGGACGTGTCGGTGCAGGCGCAGGTGATGAACCTGCTGGAGGAGCTGCAGGCCGAGCTGGGGCTGGCGTACGTGTTCATCGCGCACGACCTGGCCGCCGTCCGGCACATCTCCGACCGGATCGCGGTGATGTACCTCGGCAAGGTCGTCGAGACGGGCGACGAGCGGCAGATCTACGAGGACCCCACGCACCCCTACACCCAGGCGCTGCTGTCGGCGGTGCCCGTTCCCGATCCGGAACCGTCCGGGCCGGACCGGCGGATCGTGCTGGAGGGCGACCCGCCCTCGCCGCTCGACCCGCCGTCCGGCTGCCGGTTCCGCACCCGCTGCTGGAAGGCCGGGGACGTGTGCGCGGACGAGGAGCCGGCGCTGGTGGAGCGGCCCGGCTCCGCCCACCCCAGCGCCTGCCACTTCGCCGCCGTACGCGAAACCGCGTCGTAGGGTGGGGAACCATGGCACGGAAGGCGAAAGGGGCCCGGGTGCACCTGGACGTGCACCCCGTCGCCGGCGGCGAGGCGGAGCTGCTGCGCGACGCCGACCGTGACGGCGGGTGGGTGCTGTGCGTGGGCGGCGTGCCCCAGTCCTACGTCGACCTCGACGACCCCACCTACCTCGACTTCGAGTACATGCGGCTGATGGGCGACGTGGTCGACTGCCTGGCGCCGGAGGGGCAGGCCCTGGACGCCGTCCACATCGGCGGCGCCGGCTGCACCCTGCCGCGCTACATCGCCGCGACCCGGCCCGGCTCGCGCCAGGTGGTGTTCGAGCCCGACGCGGAGCTGGTGCGGCTGGTGCGCGAGCGGCTTCCGGTCAAGAAGGTCCCCGGCCTGAAGATCCGGATCGTCGACGGGCGGTCCGGGACGGCCGCCCTGCCCGACGGGGCCGACGACCTGCTGGTGATGGACGCGTTCGCGGAGGCGTCCATGCCGGTCGAGCTGGCCACCCGCGAGTTCACGCTGGAGGCGGCGCGGGTGCTGCGGCCGGGCGGGGTCTACCTGATGAACGTCGCCGACGGGTTCCGGCTGCCGTACGCCCGGCGGGTGGCCGCCACCGTGCGGTCGGTGTTCCGGCACGCGCTGCTGCTCGGCGAGCCCGCCGTGCTGCGCGGGCGGCGGTTCGGCAACCTCATCGTCGCCGCCTCGCGGGAACCGCTGCCGGTCGCCGAGCTCACCCGGCGGGCCGCGGGCGGCGCCGTCCGCGCCCGGCTGGTGGAGGGCGACGACCTCGGCGCCTTCTGCGGCGGCGCCGCGCCGCTGCACGACGGCGAGGACGTCCAGGCGCCGGTGCCGCCGCCGCAGGTCTTCGGGCGCCCGTAGTCACGGAGGGACGACCGCGGAACGGGCACTGACCGGCGCGTTTTCACGGCACCGGGCCTGACCTGCGCGGCGGCTCATTAGCTCATCGAATATGTGGGGAACGCCCCGCGCGGTACCGGCGCGCCCGCCTTCGCGGATACGCCTCGGAGACGCGCCCAATGTCCCATAATTGAGCGATGCAGTCGTCCACCCGAATTCTTATTCTCGGCATGGATGCGTCGGGCGAAATCCTCCAGTTCGATCGCAACGCCGCGGCCGTGCTGGCCGACGCCCCCGAGGATCTGCTGGGCGCGAAGCTGGGAGAGGTGATCCCCGGAGCACAGGTCCCGCTGGACGAGGCGCTGCGATTCGAGCGCGAGCGCACCACGATGCTCACGGTCGAGTCCCGCCAGGGCGCCACCTACGACGCCGTGGTCACCGTGCACCCGATGAACGGGAGCAGCCCGGACCTGGCCGCGCTGGCGGTCGTCCGCGTGCCGGTCCCGCTGGCCGACCGCTTCCTCGACCCGGCGGTGATCCGGCGCGCCCTGCTGGAGGACTCGCTGCCGCGCCTGGGCTCCACGCTCGACCTGGAACTGCTGGCCCGCGGGCTGATGAGCGTCCTGGTCCCGCACTTCTGCAACGCCGGCGCCCTGCTGCTGCTGGAGAGCCTGGTGGACGCCGACGAGCCTCCGCCGCAGTCGCTGCGCGGCGGGTCGCCCGCGCTGCGCCGGATGGCGGTCGCCTTCGACGACGGCGACCAGGCGTGGGACGCCACCTTCCCCACCGGCGAGGTGTTCAGCTACCCGGCGGGCACCCCGTACGTGCGGTGCATGGAGACCGGCGCCCCGGTGCTGCTGGGGCTGGGCGGCGAGGGCGCGGCGCGGATCGCCGAGGCATGGCGCCGCCCCCCGGTGGGCGACCTGCTCAAGGGCGCCTCGATGCTGATCCTGCCGATCTTCGCCGACGGGTCGATGCTCGGCTTCTTCGTCTGCACCCGCAACGTGGCGCACCGCCCGTTCGACGCCTACGACATCGAGATCGGGATGGAGTTCGCCAGCCGGGCCGCGATCTTCATCGAGAGCGCCCGCCGGTACGGCCGGGAACGCGCCACCGCGCTCACCCTCCAGCGGAGCATGCTGCCGACCGGGCTGTCGGCGCCGTCCTCGGTCGAGGTGCACCACCGCTACCTGCCCGGCAGCCGCCTCATCGAGGTCGGCGGTGACTGGTACGAGTCGATCGCGCTGCCCGGCGGCCGGGTCGCCCTGGTGGTCGGCGACGTGGCGGGGCACGGCGTGCGGGCCGCGGTGACGATGGGCCGGCTGCGCACCGCGATCCACACCCTGGCCGCGCTGGAGCTGCCGCCGGCCGAGGCGCTGGAGCGGCTCGACTCGCTGATGCGCACCATGGGCGAGCGCGAGCCGCACTTCGCCACCTGCGCCTACGTGGTCTACGACGCGGTGACCGGGCGCTGCGAGGTGGCCAGCGCCGGGCACCTGCCGCCGCTGCTCGCGCCGCCGGACGGCGACGCGGCGTTCCTGGACGTGCCGCCCGCCCCGCCGCTGGGCATCGGTGATGACCCCATCGTCACGCGCGAGTTCACCGTCGAGGACGGCACGCTGCTGTTCCTCTACACCGACGGGCTGGTGGAGAACCGCGCCCGCGACATCGACGACGGACTGGCCCGGCTCCGCCGCACCTTCGCCCGCGGCGCCGCGGCCCGCCCGCTGGAGGAGCTGTGCCAGGCGGCGCTGGACGGGGTGTTCGACGACCAGCACCGCGACGACATCGCGATGCTGGTCGCCCGGCTGTGCCGCATCCCCGACGACCACCACGTCTCCTGGGAGCTGCCCGCGGATCCGGCCGCGGTCCGGCGCGCCCGCGGGCTGATCCGCGCCCGGCTGGAGGGCTGGGGCCTGGGCGAGCTGTCGCCCGCCACCGAGCTGCTGGCCTCCGAGCTGGTCACCAACGCGATCCAGCATGCCGGCGGCCGGCTCACCCTGCGCCTGGTGCGCGAGGGCGGGCTGGTGTGCGAGGTCTTCGACGCCTCCGACGGCCGTCCCCGGATCCGGCACGACGAGGAGGCGGGGATGGCCGAGTCGGGCCGTGGCCTGCACGTGGTGGGCCGCCTGGCGCAGCGCTGGGGCGTCCGCCGCACCTCCGGCGGCAAGGCGGTGTGGGCCGAGCAGGAGCTCCCCTAGAGCCGCAGGCTGGGAATTTAGGGGGGATTGGGGCTCTATGGGGCTTATCTGGTGACCGGGGGTCGGGTAGGGCTAGCGACGCAGCGGGAGTAGACCCGCGAGCACGACGCGGGCCCCGCACGAGTCGGAAGGACCCGCGATGACCGAATACAACCCCTACCCGGTGCCGAGACGTGACCTGTGCGGAGCCATGCACGTCCACCGCCGCCTGCTGAACGAGAGCATGACCTACCGCGCGCAGCGGGCGCGGATCGAGAACCGGGCGCTCCAGTACGCGACCGGACGGCGCGCCTCCGTGCGCACAGGGGTGCTCACCGTTCCCGTCGTCGTCCATGTCGTGCACCACCCGGACGTCCCCGAGCAGAACATCGGCGTCGAGCAGATCCACAGCCAGATCGACGTCCTCAACCGGGACTACCGGGCCGCCAACCCGGACGTGTCACGGGTGCCGGACGTGTGGAAGCCGCTGGCCGCGGACGCCCAGATCGAGTTCGCCCTCGCGACGGTGGATCCGCTGGGCGCCCCGACCGACGGGATCGTCCGGGCCGAGACCGGGCAGGCCGAGTTCGACGTCGACGACGGGGTGAAGTCCAGCGCCACCGGAGGCTCCGATCCGTGGCCGACCGACCAGTACCTCAACATCTGGGTCTGCCGGCTGGGCGGCGGCCTGCTGGGCTACGCGCAGTTCCCCGGCGGCCCCCCGCAGACCGACGGCGTGGTCATCCTGTACACGGCCTTCGGGACGACCGGTACCGCCGCGGCCCCGTATGACGGGGGCCGTACCGCCACCCACGAGATCGGCCACTGGCTCGACCTCTTCCACATCTGGGGCGACGACGACGGCGCTTGCAGCAACGACGACCGGGTGGCCGACACGCCGAACCAGGCGGACTCCAACATGGGCAAGCCCTCCTTCCCGCATGTCACGTGCGACAACGGCCCGAACGGCGACATGTTCATGAACTACATGGACTACGTCGACGACGACTCCATGTTCATGTTCACCCGGGGGCAGCGCGAGCGGATCAACGCCTGCCTGGAGGGGGCGCGGGCATCGTTCCTGGTCGCGCGCCAGGCCGCGCCCGCCAAGGAGCCCGCCAAGGAGCCCGCCAAGGAGCCCGCCAAGGAGCCCGCCAAGGAGCCCGCCGTGCCCGGCGCCGCGGCGCACGACGGCGACGTCGAACGGCTCCTGCACGACTCCGAGCGGCTGACGCGGGAGGTCCTCAACGACATCCAGGACGCCCTCGGGCTCGTCGGCCACCGCTCCGGCGGATGAACGGGCGGCGGAGTGAGGGCCTGGCCGGTCCCGGGCCCGACCCTACGGGCGCCTGGATCCACGCGTTCGAGGAGGACACCCCGGACGCCGCGGTGTACCGGCCGGCCGAGCATCCGTTCCGTCCCGCCCGGCGCCCGCGGCGTCGTCTCGAGTTCCGCGCGGACGGCACGTTCGCCGAGCGCCGTCCGGGGCCTGACGATCGCCTGTACGAGATACGGGGCCGCTGGGAGAGGCAGGGGCCGGGCCGGATCGCCGTCAGCTTCCCCGGAGGCGGCGGCACGGCCTTCGGCATCACCGTCCTCTCCCGGTCCGGTGACAGGCTGGAGGTCGCGAGATGAGAACGGCGGGCCCCGCCCGCGTGGCGGGCGGGGCTCTGTCGCGAGGTTTCCCGGCATCCGCGAGATTTCGCGGCCTGTCCCGGGAAGTCCGGTCGTGTCAGGCGGGTATCGCCGCCCTCTCACGCCAGGCGGCGTCCCAGGTCCGGTAGTCGACCCTCCCTGTCACGGGCAGGCCCAAGGCGCTCTGCATGGACCTGCACACGTCGGCGGTCTCCTCGTCGTAGGCGCCGTCGATGTTCCTGATCGTCCAGCCGCGGCTGTCCACCTGCTTCTCCCATGTCCTGACGGCCTCCCCGTAGGAGCCGACCTGCAGCACATCGGGAGGTGCCGGCGGAGGCACCGTGCCGGGTGCCTCCCACGCCGCCCTCCAGGTGATCGGGCCGACGACGCCGTCGGGATCCAGGTAGTGCTCGCGCTGGAAGTTCTGGCAGACGCGCCGGCTGATCGGGCCGTACTCCCCGTCCGGGGCGATGTTCCAGCCGCGCGCCCTCATCTGCTGCTGCCACCGCTGGACGCCGGGACCTCTCGTGATCGGCGGGTACTTCATCAGTGGCGGTTGGAACGGTGGTGCCGACATCTTCTCTCCTTCGGTTCCGTCATCACTGGCTTTTCACCAGCACAACAGTGTGCAGGATGAAAGGACCACCAATGAGAGCATATTTCGGTTTGGTGTCGCACGATGGATGTGCCCCGTGGGGTGTCACAGAGGTGGTGCTTTCTCTCGTGCAAGGCATGGCAATCTTTCACCCAATTGACATTGACCGGACGCGCCGTGGCCATCGAAGCTGGGAAATATGGGATGTATTACACGTGACTCCTCGTCTCCGCCGGAGGATGAAGATGGCCGCGGACGCGAACGAAGGGCAGGAGAGCCGAGGGGGTGGTGACGACCTGGCGCAGGTCCGAAAGGACGTGTCCTTCCTGGCTCCGGGCGGAGCCCCGGTGGAGGACGAGGAGGGGCGGCTCACTCTCCGCATCGTGGGCGATGTCGGAGAGAGGAGGCGTACGAGGGCGAGCGCCCGGAAGAAGCTGAGGAACCGGCTGGACGACGCGATCGGCGAGGCTCCCGACAGCCCCGTGGGTGTGCTCCGATCCCTGATCGCGGAATGTGATCTGCATGCCTATGACAGCCGGCACAGCAGCAGCCTGTGGGGCAGGGCCTACTACATTCTGGGTCTTCCGGCGGCCATTCTCGCCACGGTTTCGGGAGCCACCGGTCTCGCCGACTCCGCCGGTCGTGTGCCGGCCGCGGCGATAGCGCTCTGCGCGGCCGGTCTGGCGGCCGCGGCGACCTTTCTGAACAGTGATGAGCAGCGGCGTAGCAACAGGTCGCTCGGCGCCGCCTGGCAGCAACTCGCCGACGACGCCCGCATGTGCCTCCTGCAGTTCACGGAGAACGAGGCGAGCAATATGTTCACCGGCGACGGTGACATGAGCGATAAGAGAAGGATCCTCGCCAAGAAGAACCTTCTCGAACAGGTGGTCCTCTTCAACCGCAGGAAGAGCGCCCTGCTGATGGGCGATCGAGCGCTCGCCGACGAGCAGGCGGGCCGGGATCGGCGGCGGGAGTGAGGGGTCCGCCCTCGCGGGCCCTCAGCGCAGCACGGAGATGTGCACGTGGTCGTAGTGGTTCTGGGTGATGCTGCCGCGGTCCTCCATGCGCCGCCAGCCGCCGCCCCGCACGTTCCAGATGTGCTGCTTCCAGATGACGTAGGAGACGCCGAGGCGGCGGGCGTTGGCGACGACGTACGCCGCCATCTGGTCGCCGTGCCGTACCGCGCCCGCGCTCGGCATCCGGCCGCCGACCGACTCCATGAAGTCGCACGCCCGGCCGACCCCGTGGTCCTGGGCGTCGGCGCCGCTGCGGTAGCAGCCGATGACGGGGAACGGCCCGAACATCCCGCCGACCTCCATCACCAGGTTCCGCATGGTGGGCGTCATCGTGTTCCCCGTGATGGGGGAGCGGGTCCCCTGGGCGCCGTCGGGGCGTCCGATGAGCTGTGGCCGCTTGCGCGCCGCCTTGTTCGAGGAGGGGGTGTTCGTCGTCGCGTTGAGCTGCGCGATCCGCGTGCCGCGCGGCAGGACGCGCTTGAGTTTGGCGGTCAGGGCCTTGGCGTCGGCCTTGGGCGCGCTGACCACCAGCGCGTTGCCCTGGGGCATCCCGAGGGCGCGCGCCTGCGACCGTGAGACGACCGCGTCGACGTCACCGATGCCCATGGCCGCGTACGCGCCCACCCGGACCTGTCCGGGCCGGTCGCTGCGCCCGGCCTGGACGACGCCGCCCAGCGGGAGCGCGCCCTCCTGGCCGGCGGTGAACGACACCGCCAGGCCGCCGGAGGCGACCGTCCGCCACAGCTCGTCGGACTCGGCCGACTGCGGCGGCGCGAACGCCCGGAACGACGACGGGTCGACTCCGAGCAGCCCCATCCGGCGGCCCGCGACCTGGGCGCGGGCGGCGTCCACGACGGTGACTCCCGCGACGCCCTTGAGCCGCCGTGCCCGTTCCACCGAGCCGGCCGGCAGGGAGGTGTCGCCGGCGATGAGCAGGTGCGGGGTGTAGCGCCTGGTGAGCGGCCTGACGGTGGGGGCCTGGAGGCCCGAGCCGCCGGTGACCGACACCAGCCGGTCCCCTCCTCGCGGCCCGCCGTCGTCCGCCCGCCTGGAGACGACCACGGCGACATCGGCGATCAGCGTGCCGGCCAGCGCCGTCCCGATGATCCCCGGCAGCACCCGGCCCCGCCGGTACGCCCCCGCCCCGTTCGCTCCGCCCCTGCCTGCCCCGCGCGTGCGCACCCGGCCTCCGTCCATGTCCCAGCGTGCCCGGTTCGGAGCGAGGAGGGGCTCGCCGCCGATATGTCCGTGCGCCGCATATTAGACAGCGGGACGAATGCGCCGCCACCCGGAGAGCGCCGGGACGGCCCCGCGGCCCGGTGGAGAGGCGGCGAATGCCCCGGAGGTCGGGGGTCAGTCCCACCAGAAGGACCACCAGGTCTTGCCGCGGATCTCCTCGGCGTAGCCGGTGAGCGTGCCCGGCCCCTGGAAGAGGATGTCCGGGCAGAAGGCCCAGTGCTCGGCCGCCACGTGCACGGCGTGCCGGGTGGTCACCGGCGGGGCGGCCACGCTCAGTTCGAGGGTGTTGAAACCGAGGCCGATGACGCGGGCCCCGAAGCGGTCCTCCCAGCTGCGCACGACGGCGGCGAGGGGCGCGGTCCACTCGTTGTGGTTCAGCGCGCCCTGCCAGCCGATCGCGGCCAGGGCGTCGGCGCCCCGGTCCACCGCGACCAGGCCCAGCGAATGCTCGCGCCGCGCCAGGACCCGCGCGTGCCGGTCGGCCACCGTGCCGGGGTCCTCCAGGAGGTGGCCGGGCTCGGCCGGCCCCGGGCAGTGCAGCCCGAACGGGGCGAGGTCGTCGATGTCGTCCTCGGACGCCTGCTCCGACCAGTCGCCCCACACCTCGTACATGAACGCGCCGGGGGCGTAGTTGGCGACGTCGGCGACGGGCTCGGGCGCGACCTGCCCGGCCGCCCACGGCTGGTCGGTCTCGTCCAGCAGCAGCGGCCACAGCCCGGACTCGGGGTGCCTGGCCCGCAGCCGGGCCCACAGCTCACCGCCCACCGGCTCGTCGCTGATCCAGAACGCGGGCCGCAGCACCGCCTGGTGCTGCGGGTAGCCGGGGTCCGGCCAGACCACCTCCCCGTCGGGCAGCCCGACCGGCAGCGTCCGCTCGACGGTGGCGTCGGCGAACAGCTGAGGCAGGTCGCCCGGCAGGTCCAGCCGGAGCTCAAGGTCGTCCATCTCACGCCGTTCCGGTACACGTCATGCCAACAGGGGATCTTGGCACTCCGGAGATGTTAACGGCGCGGGCCGCGCCGGGGGGACCTCCCGCCGGGTTAGGCCGCCGATCAGCCGTTCCGGCGGCCCCGGGCCAGGTACTCGATCAGCAGGGCCAGCATCCCGGCACCGGTGAGGGAGCCGATCACGATCTGGTACCAGGTCCCGCCGAGCAGCGTTCCGGCCAGGACGTTGATCAGCAGCAGTACGGCGAACAGGGTCCAGCGGACGTTGGTGTTCACGATGCACCTCTCGGTCAGGGGGCTTCGGGGGATTCCCGGCGCAGCAGGACGCGGGCCGGGAGGATCATCGCGGCGGCGCCGGAGCCCCCCACGACGATCAGGATGAGGGCCGCCGGCAGCGGCGGCACCCAGGGCAGCGGCAGCCCGGTGACGGCGGTGGCGAACGACATCAGCGTCACCGCCGCGATCAGCGATCCGGTGGCCGCGCCGGTGCCCAGCACGATCGCCGCCTCCAGGCGCAGCGACCGCAGCACCTGCCGCCGGGTCGCCCCCGCCAGCCGCAGCAGCGCGAACTCGCGGCGCCTGGCGGCGGTGGCCAGCGCCAGGGTGGTGACCAGCCCGATCACGACGAACCCGGTGACGGCCGCGGTCACCACCCGGGTCATGAAGCCTTCGAGGCGCAGCCCGCGCGACCGGTCGGCGGCGAACGCCTCGGCCGTCACCACACCGGCCCCGGCGTAGCGGGCGGCGACGGGCCGCAGATCGGCCCGGCCCCGGACGAGCACGTGGTCGTCCAGCGGGGAGGAGGAGTGCGCGGCGACCAGGTCGCGGGGGAGGAGCACGTCGCCGAGGCCCAGCCCGCGCTCGTAGATCGCCGCGACCCGCGGCCTGATCGCGGTGCCGTCGGCCAGCCGGAGGGGCACGGCCTGCCCCACCCGGATCCCGCCCGCCACGTCCCGGCTCAGCGCGACCGCCCCGCCGCGCAGGCCGTCCAGGCGCCCGGAGACCACTCCGGGGTCGGTCGTGCGCTCCAGGCCCTCGGGGCTCACGCCCCGGGCCGGCAGCGACCGCAGCTGCTGCTCGCCCAGCTCGCGGACCGCCATGACCACCGTGGTGCCGCGCACCGCGGTCGCCGCGGTCACCCCCGGCGTGGCGCGGACGGCCCGCGCCACCTCGGCGGGCAGCCCGGGACCGGCCGAGACGACGACCTGGTCGGCGCGGGTCGCGGCGCGCGCCTGCTCGTCCGTGGCCCCCACGACCGTGGAGTGGACGAACAGCTGCGTGCCCGCGAAGGCCACCGCGAGCGCCACCGGGGTCAGCACCGACCCGGCGCGCAGCGTCGCGGCGCCCGCCGCGTGCGCGGCCAGCCGCCCCGCGACCGGGTCCAGCCTCCGGGCCGGACCGCCGAGCACCCGGACGCCCCCGCGGGCGATCACCGGGCTCAGGAACGCCGTGGCCACGATCAGCGAGATCACCAGGCCGCCGACCGAGGCCACCGCGCCGGGGCCGGACGTCAGCGCCGACGCGCCCAGCGCGTTCACCCCGAGCACGAGGAAGACGACGCCCGTGATCACCCGCCACCGCGGCGGTCCGCCCCTCTCGGCGGCGGCCTCGCCCAGCGCCTGGACGGGCCGGATCCGTGACAGGCGCAGCGACGCCAGGAGCGCGGACACGGCCGCCGCGACCGGCACCACCAGCAGCGCCGCCAGCGGGGGAGCCGGGCTCAGGCTCAGGCCGAACCCCTCCGGCAGCACGTCCCTGCCGATCATCGCCGCGTGCAGCGCGGTGCCCAGGGGCAGGGACAGGATCCCCCCGACCAGGCCCGCCCAGACGGCGAGGCGGACGTTCTCCCGGACGATCCCGGCGCGCACCTGCCGGGGCGTCGCGCCGACCGCCCGAAGGAGGGCCAGCTCGCGACCGCGTTCCCGGATCGACAGCGCGATCAGGCCGCCTCCCACCAGCAGGACCATCATCACCGCCAGGGTGGCCAGCGAGGCGGCCATGTCGATCATGTCGGGGCGGGCCGCCGCCACGGCGACGTCCTCCGCGTCGCCGCGCTCCGCCCCGGTCGCCACCGTGAGACCCGGCACCGCGGCGCGCAGCCGCCCGGCGTCCACCGGCCCGCCGGCCAGGACCACCAGGGCGTCGGCCTGCCCGGGACGCCCGCTGAGCGCCGCCGCGGTCCGGGGCTCGAAGTAGGCCCCCGAGGCCACCAGCCCGGTGACCGTGAACGGCTGGGGAGCCCCGCCGATCTGCAGCAGCGCGCGCTGCCCCACCCTCGGCCCCGCGCCCGCGGCCAGGGCGACCTCACCGGGGGAACGCGGCGCGCGTCCCTGCTGGAGCCGGGCCAGCGCGCTCCACCCGTGGCCGGTCAGCGCCGTCCCGCCGGTGGCCGTCACGGGGAACGACACGTCCGCGACCACGTCCCGCACGCCGGGCACGGCCCTCAGGCGCTCCGCCGCGGCGGCGGGCACACGCGGGCGCTCGGTCACGGGACGGCGCTGGGTCTCCTCCTCCGAACCGAGTAGCCTCACCCGCTGGGACACCTCCCGCGGGCCGGTGACGACGGCCGCGGCGCCCGCGTACCGGTCGGCCGGGGCGTGCGCCCGCAGCGCCGATTCCAGCAGCACCCCGCAGCATCCGATCAGCGCGGCGGCGAACGCCAGCACCAGGAAGATCCCGTACCGCGCCTTCACAGCTCCTCCCAGCGGGCGAGCACCCCGGCGACGGTGGGCCGGACCAGCTCGTCCACGATCCGGCCCCGGTCGAGGAACACCACCGAATCGGCCCACGCGGCGGCCACCGGGTCGTGGGTGACCAGCACGATCGTGCGCCCGGCCGCGTCCACCGCCTCGCGCAGCAGCCGCAGCACGTCCCGCGCCGTCCGGGGGTCCAGGGCGCCGGTGGGCTCGTCGGCGAACACGACCTCGGGCTCGGTGATGAGCGCCCGCGCGATCGCCGCGCGCTGCTGCTGCCCGCCCGACAGCTCCGAGGGCCGGTGCCCGGCGCGCTCGGTCAGCCCCACCCGCGCCACGACCTCGGCCAGCCGCCGGGGATCGGGCGGCCGGCCGGCCAGCCGCAGCGGCAGCCCGATGTTCTCCTCGACGCTCATCGACGGGATCAGGTTGAACGCCTGGAAGACGAAGCCGATCCGTTCCCGGCGGAACCGGGTCCGCCCGGCCTCGCCGAGCCGCCCCAGCTCCACCCCGCCGATCCGGACCGTTCCCCCGCTCGGCCGGTCCAGGCCCGAGGCGCAGTGCAGGAAGGTGCTCTTCCCCGACCCCGAGGGGCCCATCACGGCCGTGAACCCTCCGCGCGGGAAGGCCCAGGTGACCTCGTCCAGCGCCGTCACCCGGCCGAAGGTCCTGCTCACGCGCTCCAGCCGTACCGCGGCGCCGTCACCCGCCGGGGGCGCCGGCGCCGTCATCGTGTCTCTCGGATCCTCAAGCCTGTTCACAGGATCGAACGTAGATCCGCGGTGCCGCCCGCCACATCGGCGCGTACTCCCGTCTCGATGGTGGAGCGGGCTACACCATGAAGAGGGGGGCCGGCCGCGATGCGTCCACCGTTCGCCATCCCCTACCTTTCAGGGGACATGGGACTGAGACCGGCACTGAGGCGCAGCGGCGCCGCCACGGTGTACCTGGCCGTGGGGCTGCGCACCGCGCTGCCCGCGACGCTCTTCTCCGCGGTCGTTCCGCTGGTCGCGGTGCTCGCGGTCCTGTTCATCGCCCTGCCCTGGCTGCCCGACCTGATCAAGCCGGTCCGCGCGCTGGCCCGGATCGAACGGCGCCGCGCCCGCGAGGCGCTCGGCCGGGAGATCCCCGAGCCCTACGAGCCGCCGCGGGGGACGGCGGTCGAGCAGACCGTCCGGCTGCTGGGGGCGTCGTCCACCTGGCGCGACCTGCTCTGGCTGACGCTGCACGGCTGGACCGGCCTGATCATGGCCGTGCTGGCCGTCGGCATGTGGCCGTCGATCCCGGCCTCCCTGTCGCTGCCCCTGTGGTGGTGGGCGGCGCCGGAGGGCTCGCAGTCGGCGTTCATCGTCCTGGACGGCTGGACCAAGGCGCTGACCCTGCCGTTCCTCCAGGCCGCGCTGTACGCCGCGATCCTGTTCTGGCTGGTCCCGCGGTTCGCGCGCTGGCAGGCGATGCTCGCGGGGTTCCTGCTGCGCCCCACCCGCCGCTCGGCCCTGACCGAACGGGTCGAGCTGCTATCGACGACCCGCGCGGAGGCCATCGAGGCCCACGGCGCCGAGCTGCGCCGCATCGAACGCGACCTGCACGACGGCACCCAGGCCCAGCTCGTCGCCGTCGCCCTGCGGCTCGGCCTGGCCGACCGCCGCTTCGACGCCGATCCCGACGCCGCCCGCGCCCTCTTCCTCCAGGCCCGCGACGGCGTCGAGGACGCGCTCACGCAGCTGCGCACCGTCATCCGCGGCATCTACCCGCCGATCCTGTCGGACCGGGGGCTGGACGGCGCCGTCCGCGCGCTGGCGGCGGGCCTGCCCATCCCCGTTCACCTGGACCTGCCCGGCGAGGGCCGGGTGCCCGCCGCGGTCGAGGCCGCCGCCTACTTCGTCGTCGCCGAGGCCCTGACCAACATCGCCCGGCACAGCGGCGCGTCGCGCGCCGAGGTCTCCCTCCAGCGCGCCGCGACGTGCCTGCGGGTCCGCGTGCGGGACGACGGCGAGGGCGGCGCCGACCCGGACCGGGGCAGCGGCCTGGCCGGGATCCGCCGCCGCGTGGCGGCGCTGGACGGGACCACCCGGATCGACAGCCCCGCCGGCGGGGGAACGACGCTCGAAGTGGAGCTGCCGTGCGCATCGTGATCGCCGAGGACAACGTCCTGCTGCGCGAGGGCCTGGTGCTGCTGCTCACCACCGGCGGCCACGAGGTCGCCGCCGTCGCCGGCAGCGGCCCCGACGTGCTGCCCGCGCTGCTGGAGCACCGCCCCGACGTCGCGGTGCTCGACGTCCGGCTCCCGCCCGGCTTCCGCGACGAGGGGCTGCGCGCCGCGATCGCCGCCCGCAAGGAGATCCCCGGCCTGCCCGTCCTCGTCCTGTCCCAGTACGTGGAGGAGACCTACGCCGCCGAGCTCCTCGCCGGGGGCGCCGAGGGGATCGGCTACCTGCTGAAGGACCGCGTCGGCCGGGTCGAGGAGTTCCTGGACGCCCTCCACCGCGTCGCCGGCGGGGGGACCGCCCTGGACCCCGAAGTGGTCTCCCAGCTGATGACCACCCGCCACGACCCCCTCCAGGCCCTCACCCCGCGCGAACGCGAGGTCCTCGCGCTCATGGCCCAGGGCCTCGACAACGCCACCATCGCCACCACGCTCGTCATCACCGAGCGTTCCGTCAGCAAGCACATCGGCGCCGTGTTCGCCAAGCTCGGCCTGCCCCACACCGACTCGGGCCACCGCCGCGTCCTGGCCGTCCTCGCGTACCTGAACTCCTGAACCGCCCGGCCGGGGTGATCTCGGGGACGGCGCGGGTACGCTGCGGAACGATCTTTCACCGACCCCCGGGGAGCCCACGCATGGCCGGTCACACTCGCGAGCGACTGCTGGTGATCGGCGGTGACGCGGCCGGGATGAGCGCCGCGTCCCAGGCGCGGCGCCGGCGCGGCCCCGGCGACCTGGAGATCGTCGTCCTGGAGCGCGGCGGCTTCACCTCCTACTCGGCCTGCGGCATCCCCTACTACGTCGGCGGCGTCGTCGCGGACGCGGCCGAGCTGATCGCCCGGACGCCGGAGGAGTTCCGCGAGCGCGGCATCGACGTCCGCCTCCGCACCGAGGCCGTGGAGATCGACCTGGACCGCGGCCGGGTCAGGGCCCGGGACGCCGAGGGCGCCGAACGCTGGGAGGGGTACGACCACCTCCTCATCGCCACCGGCGCGGTGCCGGCCCGGCCCCGCCTGCCCGGTGTGGACGCGTCCAACGTGCACGGGATCCAGGTGCTCCAGGACGGCATCGACCTGCGCCGCGCCGTGGAGCGGGACGGGCCGCGCCGTGCCGTCGTGGTCGGCGGCGGGTACATCGGGCTGGAGATGGCCGAGGCGCTGGTCACGCGCGGGCTGGAGGTCGCGCTGGTGGACGCGGCCGAGCAGCCGATGCGCACCCTGGACCCCGACATGGGGGCGCTGGTCGCCGACGCGCTGCGCGGGGTCGGCGTCGGCCTCCACCTCGGCGAGCGCCTGGAGGGGTTCGAGACCGAGGGCGGGCGGGTCACCGCGGTCCGCACCTCCGAAGGCGCCCTGCCCGCCGACCTGGTGGTCCTCGGGCTCGGTGTGCGGCCCGCGAGCGATCTGGCCCGCGCGGCGGGGATCGAGGTCGGGGCGACCGGAGGCATCGTCACCGACCGTCGCATGCGCACCCGTTCCGAACGGGTCTGGGCGGCCGGCGACTGCGTCGAGACCCGCCACCTGATCTCGGGCGAGCCGGTCGCGATCGCCCTCGGCACGCACGCCAACAAGCAGGGCCGGGTGGCGGGGATCAACCTCGGCGGCGGGTACGCCACGTTCCCCGGCGTGGCCGGCACCGCGGTGTCCAAGATCTGCGCGGTGGAGGTGGCCCGGACCGGGCTGAACGAGGCCGAGGCCGCCGCGGCCGGGTTCGCCTTCCTGAGCGCCGCGGTCGAGTCCACCACCCGGGCCGGGTACCACCCCGGCGCCACCACGATGCGGACCAAGCTGGTCGCCGAACGCCGCTCCGGGCGGCTGCTCGGCGCCCAGATCGTCGGTGAGGAGAACGCGGCCAAGCGCATCGACGGCCTGGCCATCGCGCTGTGGAACGGCATGACGGTCGAGGAGATGACCGGGCTCGACCTCGGCTACGCCCCGCCGTTCGCGCCGGTCTGGGACCCGGTCCTCATCGCCGCCCGCAAGGCCGCCGAGCGCGTCGAGGAGGACATGCGCGCCTGCGAGGCCGGCGGATAGGCCCTGTTTCCGGGTCCGGCCGGTCAGTCCCGTCCGGCGTACGGCGCCATGCCGTCCAGGAGGTAGGTCAGTCCCTGGGCGAACGTGGCGTCCCAGTCGTCGTCGCTGAGCCGGCCGTACTCGGCGAGGGTGGGGTAGAGGTCGCGATGCCGCCGCAGGTGCTCGTCGGCCGCCGCCCGCGCGGCGCCCTCGTCCCCGCCCTCGTCCCCGTCCCCGTCCTCGCGTCCGTTGCCGTCCTCGTGCCTGCCCGTGGCCTGCATCAGGGCCGAGCCGATGACGAAGTTGGCCAGGCCGTACGCGGCGGCGAAGAGATGGGGGCCGCGGAAGCCCGCGGCCAGCAGCGTCGCGTGCAGGAACTCGGTCCGGGCGAGGACGTTCGGGCCGAGGAGGGGCCGGTTGAGCAGCGCCGCCGACCAGGGATGCCGCAGCATCGCGGCACGCCAGCCGCCGAGGAGCGCGGTCACCTCGTCCCGCCAGCCCGCCCCGGTGCCCGCGGCGGGCACCGCGACCTCGCCGAAGATCGCGTCGAGCGCCAGGTCCAGCACGTCGTCCTTGGTCTTCACGTGCCAGTAGAGCGTGGTCGACCCGGTCCCGAGCCGCTCGGCGAGGCGGCGCATGGTGAGGCGCTCGTAACCCTCCTCGTCGAGGAACGCGACCGCCTCCTCGACGATGCGCTCACGGGTGAGGGGCGGGGACTCGCGCCGCGGGCGGTCCTCTCGTAGCCAGACGCTCATGGGCCGAGCCTAGTACATTGATCCCGCACCGGATCATTGATCTGGTCAGTCGAACACTGTACGAGGAGGGGTGAGGTGGGCCATGTCGAGGTCAGCCGCCTGACCTACGCGCTGCCCGACGGGCGGCCACTGCTGAACGACGTGTCGTTCAGGGTCGGAGAGGGAGTGAAGGCCGCCCTGGTGGGTCCCAACGGGGCCGGGAAGACCACACTGCTCCGGCTGGTCGCCGGGGACCTCGAGCCCGCCGAGGGCGTGGTGACCGGCTCGGGCGGGCTGGGGGTGATGCGGCAGTTCATCGGCGGCGTCCGCGACGGCCGCAGCGTCCACGACCTGCTGCTCTCGGTGGCGCCCGGGCCGGTGAGGGACGCCGCGCGCCGGCTGGAGCGGGCGGAGCGGGAACTGGGCGAGGACGAGCGGTCCCAGCTCGCCTACGCCCAGGCCATCGCGGACTACGGCGACGCCGGCGGCTACGAGATCGAGGTCGTCTGGGACACCTGCACCACGGCGGCCCTGGGGCTGCCCTACGACGAGGCCGGGAAGCGCCCGGTCACCACACTCTCTGGCGGCGAGCAGAAGCGGCTGGTGCTGGAGGCGCTGCTGCGCGGACCCGACGAGGTGCTGCTGCTGGACGAGCCCGACAACTACCTGGACGTCCCCGGCAAGGAATGGCTGGCGGAGCGGCTGGCGGCGGCGGCCAAGACCGTGCTGCTGGTCTCGCACGACCGGCAGCTGCTGGCCGACGTCGCGGACCGGATCGTCACCGTCGAGTCGGGCGACGTCTGGGTGCACGGCGGGGGATTCGCCGGGTACGCCCAGGCCCGCCGCGAACGCACCGAGCGGCTGCACGAACTGCGCCGCCGCTGGGACGAGGAGCACGCACGGCTCAGGCAGCTGGTGCACCGGCTCCGGCAGCAGGCCACCGGCAACGACGCCATGGCCTCCGCCTACCAGTCGGCCCGGACCAGGCTGAAACGCTACGAGGAGGCCGGGCCGCCGCGCAGCGCCCCCAAGGAACAGAACGTCCGAATGCGGCTCAAAGGCGGACGGACGGGCAAGCGCGCGCTGGTGTGCGAGTCGCTGGAGCTGACCGGCCTGCTGCGGCCGTTCGACACCGAGATCTGGTACGGCGAGCGCGTGGCGATGCTCGGGTCGAACGGCTCGGGCAAGTCCTCGCTCCTGCGGCTGCTGGCCGGGGAACCCGTCCCGCACTCGGGCCGGGCCCGGCTCGGGGCGCGCGTCGTCCCCGGCTACTTCGTCCAGACCCACACCCGGCCCGACCTGCGCGGACGTACCCCGGCGGAGATCGTGATGAGCGAGCACGCCCTGGTCCGCAACGACGCGATGGCGGCGCTGGCCCGCTACGAGCTGGCCCCGGCGGGCGCGCGCCCGTTCGAGACGCTGTCGGGCGGCCAGCAGGCCCGGTTGCAGATCCTGCTGCTGGAGCTGTCGGGCGCGACGCTGCTGCTCCTGGACGAGCCGACCGACAACCTCGACCTGGCCAGTGCCGAAGCGCTCCAGCAAGGGCTGGAGGGCTTCGCGGGCACCGTCCTGGCGGTCACCCACGACCGGTGGTTCGCCGCCGACTTCGACCGCTACCTGATCTGCGGGAACGACGGGCGGGTCCGGGAGTCGCCCGAACCGGTGTGGACGGCCGACGCGTGACCGCCTCCGGGTGGGGGACATGGCGGGATCGTCATGGCGGCGGACCGGAACGGTATTTGTTCGCGGGCACCGGCGGCGCCAGGCTGGACATCATGGATCTCCATGACTGGCCCGGCCACGGGCTCACCGACGCCGAGCTCGACGTCGCCTACAACGTCCGGGGCAAGGCGGGGGAGGAGCTGTTCGGGCACCACATGCGGCGCTACCGCGCCCTGTCGGACGAGGCGGTGGACGGGCTGCCCGGCCACCGCGGCGTCGTCTACGACGAGGCGAGCGGCGAGGCGCTGGACGTCTGGGGCGTCGAGGCCGGGCGCCTCCGGCCGGTGTTCGTCTTCGTGCACGGAGGCTACTGGCGGGCGCTGTCACGGGCCGATTCGGCCTTCATGGCGCGGATGCTGCACGGCCACGGCGTGGCCACGGTGGTGCCCGACTACACGCTCGCGCCCGCCGCGACCCTGGAGGAGATCGTCCGGCAGGTCCGGGCGTCGGTCGCGTGGGTCCACCGGCACGGCCCCGGCCACGGTCTCGACCCCGGGCGGATCGTCGTCGGCGGCAGCTCGGCGGGCGGCCACCTCACCGGCATGACCATGGTCGGCGGCTGGCAGGAGGCGCTGGGGCTGCCCGCCGACGTGGTCAAGGCGGCCATGCCGTTCAGCGGGCTGTTCGACATCCGCCCGCTGGTGCGGGTGTACGTCAACGAGTGGCTCGGTCTCGACGGCGCACGCGCGGCCCGGCTCAGCCCCGAACTCCTCCCGGCCCCGCGCCGGTGCCCCGCCGTGGTCGCGGTCGCCGCGGACGACGGCGACGGCTTCCTGGAACAGTCACGGCGCTTCCAGCGGCACTGGGGCCCCGCGGCCGAGCTGATGGTGGTGCCGGACCGGGACCACTTCGACGTCGTCCTGGACCTGGCCGACGAGACCTCAGCGGTGAGCCGGGCGCTGCTCGGCCTCATCCGCGCCCTCTGATCCCACCGCGTCCTGGGACCCCGCCGCGTCCAGGGACCCCGCCGCGCCGGGTGGCCCCGGGGCGCCGGGCGGCCCCGGGGCGCCGGGGGAGGCGGACCAGCCCGCCGCGATCTGCGCCGACAGCTCGCCGGCCTGCTCCCGCAGGTGGTCGAGCATCAGCCGGGCCGAGGGGGTCGGCGGGCGGCCGGCGGCCAGGGTGACCCCGACCGGCCGCCGTACGGGCTCCAGCGGCACCGGCAGCGGCGCGATTTTGCCGCCCGCTTGCGCCACCAGATCGGGCAGCGCAGCGATCATGTCGGTGTCCCGGACCAGGGTCGACACGGTCAGGTTGGAGGTGCACTCCACCAGGTCGGCCGGCAGCGGCAGCCGTTCGGCGCGGAAGACCTGCTCCAGCTCCTGCCGCAGCGCGGTGCGCTGCAGCGGCAGCACCCAGGGGTACTCCAGCAGGTCGGCCAGCCGCAGGTCCCGCCGTTCCCGGGCGGGGTGCCCGGTCCGGGCGACCAGCCGCACCGGCTCGCTGTAGAGGTCGATCTGGCGGAGGCCGCGGGCGCCGTCGATCGGGTTGAGGCGGCCCAGGATCAGGTCGATCTCCCCGTCCAGCAGCCGCGGGACCTGCGCGTCGAAGGTGGCCTCCTGGACGATCACGGTGATCCCCGGCCGGTCCCGCTTGAGCGCCGCGATCGCCCGGGGCAGCAGCACGTTCGAGCCGGCCAGCAGGGTGCCGATGGTGACCGTGCCGACCTCGCCGTCGGCCAGCCCGGTGATCCGCTCCCCGGCCCGGCGCAGCTCGGCCAGCACCGACCGGGCGTGCTCGACGAACGCCTCCCCGAACAGCGTCGGCGTCACCCCGCGCGGCCCCCGGGTGAACAGCTCCACGCCCAGGATGCGTTCCACCTCGCGCAGGCTCCGGGTGACCGCGGGCTGGGCCAGGTGCAGGTGCTCGGCCGCCCGCAGGACGCTGCCCTGGTCGGCGACGGCCACGACCAGGACCAGGTGCCGCAGCTTGAGCCGCCCGTTGAGCAGGTCGATCGCACGCATGGCCACTTACTATCACAGAACGGTGATAGCCCGGCAGGCCAGGCATCCTGAACGGTTATGCGTCGCCGCCGGGGTCCGGCCGGGATATATCCGCCCGGCTATAGCGGCCAAGGCAAACGTTATTAGTGCGATATGCCCCACTCACCCTAGGTTTCGTCACACAGCGCCGAGGGCTGTCGAGTGGAGGGCGAGAACACGTGGGCACGGACACCAGACCACGCAACCGCGCGGTGGCGGCGAGCTTCGTCGGCACCGCGATCGAGTGGTACGACTTCTTCATCTACAGCACCGCCGCCGCGCTGGTGTTCAATCGGCAGTTCTTCCCGGACTTCGCCCCGATGGTCGGCACGCTGCTGGCCTTCTCGACCTTCGTGGTCGGGTTCGTCGCGCGCCCGATCGGCGGGGTGATCTTCGGGCACCTGGGGGACCGGCGGGGACGCAAGTCCGTCCTGGTGGTCACCCTCACCCTCATGGGGGTGTGCACCTTCCTCATCGGGCTCCTGCCCACCTACGCCCAGATCGGGATCTGGGCGCCGATCCTCCTGGTGACGGTGCGGTTCGTGCAGGGCATCGCGCTCGGCGGGGAGTACGGGGGCGCGGTCCTCATGGCCGTCGAGCACTCCCACCCCGAGCGCCGGGGCTTCTTCGGGAGCTGGGTCCAGGTGGGCGTGCCGGTGGGACTGGCCCTGTCCAACCTGGTGTTCCTGCTGGTGGCGCTGCTGCCGCGGGACGCCCTGCAGTCCTGGGGCTGGCGGGTGCCGTTCCTGCTGAGCGCCGCCCTGGTCGCGGTCGGCTTCTTCATCCGCCGCCGGGTCGACGAGAGCCCGGAGTTCCGCGAGGTGAAGCGGGAGCGCGGACCCGCCCGGCGGCCCGCCGTGGAGGCCGTCAAGCGGTCCTGGGCGCCGATCCTGCTGTGCGCCGCCGCCGGGTTCGCCCCCGGCACCATGTTCTACGCCTCGATGGTCTTCGGGCTGAGCTACGGCACCGACCACGTGGGCGTGAGCCGCGGCACGATGCTGGGGCTCACCCTGCTCGCGATGGTCGTGGTGCTGCCCTGCCTGCTGTACTTCGGGGCACTGTCGGACCGCCTCGGCCGCAAGCCGGTCTTCGCCGGGGGCGTGGCGGGCATGGCCCTGATGGCCTTCCCCTGGCTGCTGCTGGTCGACACGGGCTCGTTCGGGCCGATGCTCCTCGGCTACCTGCTCATCTCGGTGCCCTTCAGCGCCGCCTACGGGACGCTGGCGCCCCTCCTCGCCGAGCTCTTCGACCCCGAGGTGCGCTACTCGGCGGTCAACATCTCCTACGCCGTCTCGAACGTCTTCGGGGCCGGGATGGCGCCGATCGTGGCGACGTCGCTGCTCATCCGGACCGACTCGGGCCTGCCGATCGCCGGGTACATCGTGGTCGTGTGCGCCATCTCGTTCGTCAGCCTGATGGCCCTCCGGGAGACGGTCCGCGCACGGCGGCCGCGGGGACCCGCGGCGGGCGCCGTGCCCGGCGCGGACACGGTCGTCGCGGAGGGCACCGGCCGGTGAGCGCGGGCACGCCGGACGCCGCGCCGCCGGCGCCGCCCGCGCTGGACCTGGGCGGGATCACGGTCACCTGGCTGGCGGACATCCCCAGCATGTCCTTCGAGGCCGGGGACCTGCTGGCCCGGGACGGCGGCACCGCAACGCCCCCCGAGGACGCGCTCCTGGACCTCACCTTCGGCGGGTACCTGGTCACCACCGACACCGAGACCGTGCTCGTCGACACGGGCGTGGGCGACGGCAAGTCCCGGTCGCGGCCGGGCTGGGACCGGCGCTCCGCCCGGGCCCTCCCCGAGGCGCTCCGGCGGACCGGCCGCGCCCCCGGCGACGTCGGCGTGGTCCACCTCACCCACCTGCACGCCGACCACGTCGGTGGGAACACCGTCCGGGACGGTACGGAGTGGGCGCCGGCCTTCCCCAGGGCCAGGTACCAGGTCCTGGCCGAGGAACTGCGCTGGGCGGAGGAGGGCGCGCGCCGCGACCCGGGCTTCCTGTACGGCTCGTACGAGGACAGCGTCCGCCCCCTGGCCGCGCGGGGACGGCTGGACGCGATCGGCGACGGCCACCTGATCACCGGCGGCGTCGAGGTCCGGGCCGTCCCGGGGCACACCCCCGGGTCGTCGGTCGTCGTCGTGCGCGGCTCGGAGCGGACCGCGGTCCTGTCGGGCGACCTGATCCACCATCCGAGCCAGTTCACCGACCCCCGGACCTGCTCGCGGTTCTGCGTGGACCGGGCGGCGTCGGCGCGGAGCAGGCGGGAGGTCCTGCGCCGGGTGGCCGGAGGCGGGGCCGTCCTGATGCCGGCGCACTTCGGCTGGGGGACGGTCACCGCCGAGGGCGACCGGTTCCGGTTCCATCCGATCCCCCGCTGATATAGCAGTTCGGTAATGCCTCACATGGGTCTTGGTATTAGACAGGCATAGCTAGCCGGGTGATGATGATCGTGGCGGGCCGCTCGTGCGGCCCGCCACGGAAGCGAAGAGCGAGAGGAGCGGTGACGGGTTCATGAAGCCGGCCCACTACGTTGGCGGGACCTTCCTGCCGGACGAACCCGGCGGGACGACGTTCCCCCTGCTCGACCCGTCCGACGGCACCGAGCGCGGGCGCGTCCCGGAGGCCGGCCGCGCTACGGTCGAGGCGGCCGTGCGCGCGGCGCGCGGCGCCCTGGAAGGCCCCTGGGGCGCGACCGGCGACACCGAGCGGGCCGCCGCGCTGCGCCGGATCGCCGACCGGATCGAGGCCCGGTTCGAGGAGTTCGTGGACGCCGAGACCGGCGACACGGGCAAGCCGCGCGAGCTGGCCGCCACGGTCGACATCCCCCGGGCCATCGGGAACTTCCGCGCCTACGCCGACCTGCTGTACGGGCGCCCGGAACGGGCCTACACCACCCAGATCCCGGGCTGGAGCGCGGGTGCGGGCGGGCAGGCCCTCAACTACACGGTGCGGCGGCCCCTGGGCGTGGTCGCGATCATCTCGCCGTGGAACCTGCCGCTGCTGCTCCTCACCTGGAAGGTGGCCCCGGCGCTGGCCGCCGGCAACGCCGTGGTGGCCAAGCCGTCCGAGGAGACCCCCTCCACCGCCACCCTGCTGGCCGCGGTGATCGACGAGGCCGGGCTGCCCGGCGGGGCGTTCAACCTGGTCCACGGGCACGGCGCGGGCGCCGCGGGAGAGTTCCTCACCGGGCACCCGGGCGTGGACGCGATCGCGTTCACCGGCGAGTCGGCCACCGGCGCGGCCATCATGCGCAACGCCGCCGACCATGTCACGCCGGTGTCGTTCGAGCTGGGCGGCAAGAACCCGGCGCTGGTGTTCGCCGACGCCGACCTGGAGGCGGCGATCGACGGGACGGCGCGCTCGTCGTTCACCCACTCCGGGCAGATCTGCCTGTGCACCGAGCGGGTGTACGTGCAGCGCCCGGTCTTCGAGGAGTTCGTGGCCGGGCTGGCCGCGCGGGCGCGGGCGCTGGACGGCTACGGCCCCATGATCTCGGCCGGCCACCGCGACAAGGTGCTGTCGTACTACCGCCTCGCCCGTGAGGAGGGTGCCACGGTCGTCGCGGGCGGGGGCACGCCGGCCTTCGGCGACCGCCGGGACGCGGGCTTCTACGTCGAGCCGACCGTGCTGACCGGCCTGCCGGAGACCGCGCGCACCGTCCGTGAGGAGATCTTCGGCCCGGTCTGCCACGTGGCGCCGTTCGACACCGAGGAGGAGGCGGTCCGGCTGGCCAACGACAGCCCGTACGGGCTGGCGGCCACCGTGTGGACCCGCGACCTGTCGCGGGCGCACCGGGTCGCGCCGCGCGTCCAGGCGGGCATCGTGTGGGTGAACTGCTGGAACCTGCGCGACCTGCGGACCCCGTTCGGCGGCGTGAAGCACTCCGGGATCGGCCGCGAGGGCGGCGAGCACTCCCTCGACTTCTTCTCCGAGCCCGTCAACGTCTGCGTCCAGATCTGAGAGCGAGTTCCGTGACCGAGACAGCGACCACAGCGAACGGCGCCGCGATCGGCGCCGCGGCCGACCGGATCCTCGGGGCGTACCGCACCGGGACCCCGTGCGCGCCCGTCCGCGACCTGATCGCGTCGGCCGCCGACGCCTACGCCGTGCAGCGGCGGATCACCGGGCACTGGCGGGCCGAGGGGCGCCGCCCGGTCGGCCACAAGATCGGCCTGACCTCGGCGGCGGTCCAGCGCCAGCTCGGCGTGGACAGCCCCGACTTCGGGACGCTGTTCGCCGACATGGCGGTGCCCGACGGCGCCGAGATCCCGGCGGGGGCGGTGCTGCAGGGCAGGGCCGAGGCCGAGGTCGCCCTCGTGCTGGAACGCGACCTGACGCACGAGCGGCACACCGTCGCCGACCTGATCCGCGCGACCGCGTTCGCGCTGCCCGCCATCGAGGTCGCCGGCAGCCGCGTCCGCGACTGGGACATCACCCTGGCCGACACCGTCGCCGACAACGCCTCCTCGGGACTGTACGTCCTGGGCAACCGCCCGGTCCCGCTTGCAGGGGTGGACCTGCGCCTGTGCGGGATGGTGCTGGAACGGCGCGGCGAGCAGGTGTCCACCGGTACCGGCGCGGCCTGCCTGGGGCACCCGCTGAACGCGGCGCTGTGGCTGGCGGACACGCTGGCGCGGGCGGGCGATCCGCTGCGCGCCGGGGACACCGTGCTGACCGGGGCGCTCGGCCCGATGGTCGAGGCCGTGCCCGGCGACGTGCTGGAGGCCCGGATCGACGGGCTCGGCGACGTCCGCGTCGCCTTCGCGCCGCACCCCGCGGGGGACGCGGGGGACAGGGAGAGGGAGGACGCGTGAGCACTCGTAAGGCCGGTGACGCGGCCGGTGACGTGGCCGGTGACGTGCCCGGCGACGTGGCCGGCGGGGTGGACGTCGGGGAACTGGCCGCCAGGCTCGACGCGGCGGCCCGGGAGGTGCGGGCGATCCCCAGGCTGACCGACGGCCTGCCGCCCGGCACCGAACTCGGCGTGGACGCGGCCTACCGGGTGCAGCGGGCCGTGATCGAGCGGCGCCGGGCCCGGGGCGAACGGCTCGCCGGGGTCAAGATGGGCTTCACCAGCCGCGCCAAGATGATCCAGATGGGCGTGGACGACGTCATCTGGGGGCTGCTGACCGACGCCATGCTCGTGGAGTCCTCGGTGGACGTCTCCCGGCTGGTGCATCCCCGGATCGAGCCGGAGATCGCGTTCCTCATCGGCCGCCCGGTCCGTTCCGCCGCCGACGTGGACACGGCCGTGGCCGGGGTCGCGGTCGGCTTCGAGGTGCTGGACTCGCGCTACCGGGACTTCTCGTTCACGCTGCCCGACGTGATCGCGGACAACGCCTCCGCGGCCGGGTTCGGCGTCGGGCCCTGGCACGCCCCGGACCGCGTCGCCGACCTCACCAACGTGGGACTGGTGATGGAGATCGACGGCCGGGTCGCGCAGACCGGTTCCTCGGCCGCGATCCTGGGCGACCCGCTGCGGTCGCTGCGGGCCGCCGCGCGCCTGGCCGGGCAGGCCGGGATCACCCTGGAACCGGGCTGGATCGTGCTTGCGGGCGCCGCCACGGCGGCCGTGCCGCTGCCCGCGGGCGCCCACGTCCGCGTCACCGGCGCCGGGCTGGGCCGGGTGGAGGTGACGGCATGACCGGCGAGACCCCGCCCGCCGGACGGGACGACGCGCTGCTGGTCGAGGGGAAGGCCCGGCCGCGCGGACGTTTCCCGCACCTGCGCCGGGCCGGTGACCTGGTGTTCGTCTCCGGGACCAGCTCCCGCCGTCCCGACGGGTCGTTCGCCGGCGCCCGCGCCGACGCGATGGGCGTCACCGACCTGGACATCCGGGAGCAGACCCGCGCCGTCATCGAGAACGTCCGCGACCTGCTGAAGGCCGCCGGGGGAGACCTGGCGGATCTGGTCAACGTCACCGCCTACCTGGTGAACATGAACGACTTCGGCGGCTACAACGAGGTCTACGGCGAGTACTTCGACGAGACCGGGCCGGCCCGCACCACGGTGGCGGTGCACCAGCTTCCCCACCCCCATCTTCTGATCGAGATCGCCTGCGTGGCGTACATCCCAGTGAAGGAGGCCGGAGCGTGACCACTCTGCCGAGGCTGTCGTTCGGGCGGCCGTTCAACTTCGAGCGGTGGATCGACGAGCACCGCCACCTGCTCAAACCGCCGGTCGGCAACGTCCAGGTGTGGCAGGAGTCGGGGCTGATCGTCATGGTGATCGGCGGCCCCAACCAGCGCACCGACTTCCACGACGACCCCGCCGAGGAGTTCTTCTACCAGCTCCAGGGCAACATGGTGCTGCGCGTCATGGAGGAGGAGGGCCGCCCTCCGGTGGACGTCCAGATCAACGAGGGCGACGTCTTCCTGCTGCCGCCCCACGTGCGGCACTCGCCGCAGCGCCCCGAGGAGGGCAGCATCGGCCTGGTCGTGGAGATCGCGCGGCCGGAGGGCACCCGCGAGGCGTTCGAGTGGTACTGCATGAACTGCCACCACCTCGTCCACCGCGCCGACCTGCAGGTCCGCTCGATCGTGGACGACCTGCCGCCGGTGTTCCAGAGCTTCTACGACGGCGACCGCACCTGCCCGCGGTGCGGCGCCGTCCACCCCGGCAAGGACTGGCCCGCGGAGCTGCGGCCCCGGACCGGGACCCGTTCGTGAGCGTCATCGACGTCCACACGCACGTGTTCCCGCGGCTGTCGCGGTCCGAGGCCCGCGTGCTGGCGGGCGCGGGCGAGCCGTGGCTGCGCGAGCACGGCGACGGCACCGGGACGATCATGAGCGGGGACGACGAGTTCCGCCCGGTGGGCGTGGAGCTGTGGGACCCGGAGGCGCGGGTCGCCGCCATGGACCGGTCCGGGGTCGACGTGCAGGCGGTCTCCTCCACCCCGCTGATGTTCGGGTACGGGGCGGAGGCCGGGCGCGCCGCCGACTGGTGCGAGCTGGTCAACCAGCGCATCCTGGACTACTGCGCGCAGGCGCCGGACCGGCTGCTGCCGCTGTGCCAGGTCCCGCTCCAGGACGTGGAGCTGGCGTGCGAGACGGTGACCAAGGCCGCCGCGGCCGGGCACCGGGGCGTGCACATCGGCAACCACGTCGGCGAGCGCTACCCCGACGACGCGGGGATCGTGGAGTTCCTGGCGCACTGCGCCCGGGAGGGCGTGCCGGTGCTGATGCACCCCTGGGACATGCTGGGCGGCGACCGGATGGCGGGCCGGTACATGCTGCCCTGGCTGGTCGGGATGGCGGCCGAGACCCAGCTGTCGATCCTGTCGCTGATCCTGTCGGGCGCGTTCGAGCGGATCCCGGAGTCGCTGCGGCTGTGCCTGTGCCACGGCGGGGGCAGCTTCGCCTACCTGCTCGGCCGGGCCGACAACGCCTGGCACAACCGCGACATCGTCCGGGCGGACTCGCCGCGCCCGCCCTCGGCGTACACCGGCCGGTTCTTCGTCGACTCGGCCGTCTTCGACCCGCGCGCGCTGCGCCTGCTGGTGGAGGTGATGGGCGCCGGACGGGTGATGCTCGGCACCGACTTCCCCTTCCCGCTGGGCGAGCTGGAGCCGGGCGCGACCGTGCGGGCCTGCGCGGAGCTGACCGGCGACGAGCGCGCGGCGATCCTCGGCGGCAACGCCCGCCGCTTCTTCTCCCTGGACGAACGGTGACCATGAACGACGCGGAATCCCCGCGCGGCGCGGAGTACGGCGCGGAGTACGGCGCGGAGTACGAGGCGGAGCGCGACGCGGTACGGCGCGACCAGGCCGATCCGCTGCCGACGCTGCGGGACGCCTTCCACGTGCCGCCCGCGCCCGGCGGCCCCCACGCCGAGGCCGCCTACTTCGCCGGGAACTCGCTGGGGCTCCAGCCGAAGAGCACCGCCCGCCTGGTGAACGAGGAACTGGAGGACTGGGCGCGGCTGGCCGTCGAGGGTCACACGCGGGGCCGCCGTCCCTGGGTGGACTACCACGAGCGGGCGCGCGGGCCCGCGGCGCGGCTGGTGGGGGCCCGCCCGCACGAGGTCGTCGCGATGAACTCGCTGACGGTCGACCTCCACCTGATGATGGCGACCTTCTACCGTCCCGCAGGTGAACGCACGCGGATCGTCATCGAGGACACGGCCTTCCCCTCCGACTCCTACGCCGTCCAGAGCCAGGCGGTCCACCACGGGCTCGACCCCGAACGCACGGTCGTGCGGCTGAGGCCGCGCGACGGGGAGGAGCACCTGCGCACCGAGGACGTCCTGGCGTACCTGGAACGCGACGGGCGGCATGTCGCGCTGCTTCTCCTCGGCGGCGTCAACTACCTCACCGGCCAGCTCATGGACATGGCGGCCATCACCAAGGCGGGCCGCGCCGCCGGGGCCGTGGTCGGGTGGGACCTGGCGCACGCCGCGGGGAACGTGCCGTTGCGCCTGCACGACTGGGACGTCGACTTCGCCGCCTGGTGCACCTACAAGTACCTCAACAGCGGTCCCGGAGCGGTGGCGGGGTGCTTCGTCCACGAACGGCACGTCCGCGACGCGGGGCTGCCCAAGCTGGCGGGCTGGTGGGGGACCGACCCGGCGACGCGGTTCCGGATGGCGCCGGAGTTCACCCCGCCCGCGTCCGCCGACGCCTGGCAGCTGTCCAACCCGCCCATCCTGGCGCTGGCCCCCGTCCTGGCCTCCCTGGAGATCTTCGACCGGGTCGGCATGGACGCGCTGCGCGCCAAGAGCGAGCGCCTCACCGCCTACCTGGCCGGGCGCCTGGCCCGGATCCCCGGGCTGCGTGTGATCACTCCCGCCGACCCGGCGGCGCGGGGATGCCAGCTGTCGATCCGGGTGCCCGACGCGGGCGGCCTGGTCGAGCGGCTGGCGGCGTCGGCGGGCGTGATGGCCGACGCCCGCGAACCCGACGTGGTGCGGCTGGCGCCCGTGCCCCTGTACTCCACGTTCCACGACTGCCACCGCGCGGCCGCCGCGCTCGCGTCCGCCCTCGGCGGCCGGTCAGGACGGTGATCCGGCCGGCCCGCCGGCGGGGGCCGCGCCGCAGGGGGTACGGGACCGCGGCGCGGCCGCGTCGCCGGCGCCGGCCTTGATCGCGACGCTGGCCAGCGAGACGACCAGGGCCACGTCGGAGTCGGTGTCGAGGCGGACCGTGATCCAGTCTCCGTCGGGGTGGACGGTCACCCGCCCGGAGCCGGCCAGCGCCTCGCCGAGCCGGTCCACGACGGGACGGGTGAGGCGCAGCTCGGCCTCGTCCCCCGAATGCAGATGGATGATCTGTATCCCCTCCGCGGCGAGGGCGAGCCCGACCCCGCAGTCCGCCCGGACCTTCGAGATCCCGGGCCAGGCGTCGAGCCGGTCCGCGACGAGGCCGGCAGGGGAGGTCGCGCCACTTCCGTCGGCTGCCACGCCCTCATCGTGGCGTCCGGGCGGCGGCGCGCGGAACCTGCCGAGGCGAAATCGTTACGGTACGGTGCGTGAGGTGTGTCGCGGGACGGGCCGCCGGGACGGCCTGCGGGGACGGCCTGCGGGGACGGGCGGGCGCCGGCCCGGGCTCCGCGTCACCGGGTGCTCTCGGGGGCCGGGAGGCGCTCGCCGGAACGCAGCCGGTCCAGCCCGAGCCAGATGAACTCGACCGCCATCTGCTCGGCGCGGTCGCGCGGGGTCTCGGGGTGCTCCAGCCACCAGGAGACCATCGACAGCATCGACCCGTACATCAGCGGGACCAGCAGCCGCACCCGCCGCTCGTTGGCCGCCAGCGCGGCGGGCGACAGCGCGGGGTCGGCGCGGCGGCGGCGCAGCAGCAGGTCGGCGAAGGCGGTGCCGAGCCGTTCGCGCAGCTCCCGCAGTTCGAGCCCCACCTCGGGCTTGTCCAGGTGCCGGATCACCAGCGTCCAGGCGTCGGGTTCGGCGGTGGCGTAGTCGAACAGCACCCGCACCATCGCGCGGATGCCCTCCATCGAGTCCTGCTGCGCGAGGACCGAGGCGTTGAGCCGGCCGGTCAGGTCGGTGACGATCGACTCGGTCACCTCGGCGAAGAGGTCCTCCTTGGAGGCGAAGTGCTGGTAGAGCAGCGCCTTGGAGACCTGGGCCGTCCCGGCCACGTGCTCCATCTGGGTGAGGTGGTAGCCGCGCCGCCCGAACTCGCCCAGCGCCACCCTCAGCAGCTGCTCGCGCCGCCGGGCGTGCGGCATGCGCCGCCGCGCGCCCGGCGCCGGTCCCCCCGTCTCGTTCGCCATCAGCTCGCGTACTTGCCCAGCTCGGTGCGGGCCACGGAGCGGACGTGGACCTCGTCGGGCCCGTCGGCCAGCCGCAGCGTGCGCAGCCCCGCCCACATCGCGGCCAGCGGGGTGTCGTCGCTGACGCCGGCGCCGCCGTGGACCTGGATCGCCCGGTCCACGACCTCCAGCGCCACCCGCGGGGCGATCACCTTGATCGCCGCCACCTCGGACCGGGCGGCCTTGACACCGTGCCGGTCGATCAGCCAGGCGGTCTTGAGGGTGAGCAGCCGGGCCTGCTCGATGGCCATCCGGGACTCGGCGATCTGCTGCTGGACGACGCCCTGCCGGGCCAGCGGCCTGCCGAACGCGACCCGGCCGGCGGCCCGCCGGCACATCAGCTCCAGCGCCCGCTCGGCCATCCCGATCGCGCGCATGCAGTGGTGGATGCGGCCGGGGCCGAGCCGGGCCTGGGCGATGGCGAAGCCGCCGCCCTCCTCGCCGACGAGGTTGCCCACCGGCACGCGCACGTCGTTCAGATGGATCTCGCAGTGGCCGTGCTGGTCGGAGTAGCCGAACACGGGCAGCGCGCGGACGATCTCGACCCCCGGCGCGTCCAGCGGCACCAGCACCATGGACTGCTGGCGGTAGGGGTGACCGTCGGGGTCGGTCTTGCCCATGAGGATCATGACCTTGCAGCGGGGGTCGGCGGAGCCGCTGATCCACCACTTGCGCCCGTTGATGACGTAGTGGTCGCCGTCGCGCTCGATCCGGGTGGAGATGTTGGTGGCGTCGGAGCTGGCCACGTCCGGCTCGGTCATCCCGAACGCGCTGCGGATCTCGCCGTTCAGCAGCGGGGTGAGCCAGCGCTCCTTCTGCTCGGGGGTGCCGAACAGGTGCAGCACCTCCATGTTCCCGGTGTCGGGGGCCGCGCAGTTGATCGCCTCGGGCGCGAGGCTGGGGGAGCGGCCGGTCACCTCGGCCAGTGAGGCGTAGTCGGTGACCGTCAGGCCGTGGGCAGGGTCTTCTTGGGTACCTGCCGGGGGGTACAGGGGGGTCGTCCCCCCTGGATGACTCGCGGGGAGGAAGAGGTTCCACAGGCCGCGCCCGCGGGCCTCCGCCTTGAGTTCCTCCACGATCGGGGGAACGGTGTGCTCCTGGCCCGCCGCCCGCAACTCGCGCCGCTGCTCGGCGTAGAGCGGCTCGGCGGGGTAGACGTGGGAGTCCATGAAGTCCTGCAGGCGGCCGAGGTAGTCCTGGGCCCGTTCGCTCAACCCGAAGTCCATTCCGCTAGAGTAACTGACGAGTCAGTTACTTGAGGAGGCGGTCCATGGCACCCTTCGACGGTACGGGCAAGGTGGCGCTGATCACGGGCGGGGCCAACGGCATCGGCGCGGCGGTGGCCCGCCGGCTCGCCGGCCGGGGCGTCCGCCCGGTGCTCGCCGACGTGGACGAGGAGCGCGGCACCGCGCTCGCCGGGGAACTGGACGGGCGGTTCGTGCGCTGCGACGTGCGCGACCCGGCCGACAGCGCGGCCGCCGTCGCCGCCGCGGTGGAGTCCTTCGGCGGCCTGGACGTGGCCTTCCTGAACGCCGGCGTCTCCAGCGGGTGCGGCCTCGACGCCGACTTCGACCCCGAGCTCTACCGGCGCGCGATCGGGATCAACCTCGACGGCGTCGTGTACGGGGTGCACGCCGCGCTTCCCGCCCTGCGCGCCCGCGGCGGAGGCGACATCGTCGCCACCGCGAGCATGGCGGCGCTCACCTCCACCCCGTTCGACCCCGTCTACGGCGCGAACAAGGCCGCCGTGGTCGGGCTGGTCCGCGCCCTCGGCCCCCTCCACGCGCCGGAGGGGATCCGGGTCAACGCGCTGTGCCCGTCGTTCGCCGACACCGCCATCCTGCACGACTTGAAGGGGCACCTGCGGGAGACCGGGTTCCCGATCCTGGAGGTCGCCGAGGTGGTGGAGGCGTTCATGGCGATCCTGGACGGCGACGGCGCGGGTGAGGCGTGGTTCGTCGTCCCCGGGCGCGAGCCCGGCCCCTTCGCCTTCCGCGGGGTCCCCGGCCCGCGCCGACACTGAGCCCACACTGAGGAGAGACCGTGCGCGCGATCCAGATCACCGAGTTCGGCGGACCCGAGGTGCTCGGCCTCGCCGAGCTGCCCGAGCCCGTTCCCGGCCCGGGAGAGATCCTCGTCGAGGTGTCCCGGGCCGGCGTCAACTACGCCGACACCCACCAGGCCGAGAACAGCTACCTCGCCGCGGCGTCGCTGCCCCTCGTCCCGGGCGCCGAGGTCGTCGGCCGCACGCCCGAGGGGCGCCGGGTGGTGGCGCTGCTGACGTCCGGCGGTTACGCGGAGAAGGCGCTCGCCCTCGCGGCCATGGCCTGGGACGTACCTGAGACGGTCGACGACCTCACCGCCCTCGGCATGGTCGTCCAGGGCGCCTCCGCATGGTTGCTGCTGCGCCGCAGCGTCCATCTGGAGCCCGGCGAGTCGGTGGTCGTGCACGCCGCCGCCGGCGGGGTCGGCTCGCTGGCCGTGCAGCTCGCCAAGGCGTGGGGCGCCGGCCGGGTCATCGCGACCGCCTCGTCCAAGGAGAAGCGCGACCTGGCGCTGGAGCTGGGCGCCGACGCCGTCGTCGATCCCGCCGAGCCCGACCTGAAGGCCGCGCTGATCGAGGCCAACGAGGGCCGCCGCGTGGACGTGGTGCTGGAGATGACCGGCGGGACCGTCACCGACCAGAGCCTTCTCGCGCTCGCGCCGTTCGGGCGGCTGGCGTTCTACGGCATGGCCTCGCGGCAGGCCCCGCAGCCGGTGCAGCCGGGGACGCTGCTGGCGCGCTCCACCACCATCGCCGGCATGTGGCTGGCCCACGTGTTCCATCTGCCCGGCGACGTGATGCGCACCGCGCTGGACGAGCTGTTCGCCCTGGTCGCCGAGGGGAGGCTCCGGGTGATCCCCGGCGGCGAGTACGGGTTGGGCGAGGCCCGCCGTGCCCACGAGGAGCTGCGCGCCCGGCGCACGACCGGCAAGCTCCTCATCGACCCGTCCCGCTGACCTCCGGCCGGGGCAGGGACGGTCAGCCGACCAGGCCGTTCTCGTAGGCGTAGACGACGGCCTGGGTGCGGTCGCGCAGCGAGAGCTTGGTCAGCACGTGCCCCACGTGCGTCTTGACCGTCTGCTCGGCCAGCACCAGCTCGGCGGCGATCTCGGCGTTGGACAGGCCCCGCGCGATGAGGCGCAGCACGTCCAGCTCGCGCGGGGTCAGCGAGGAGGTGGCGCCGGGGCTGGGCCGCTGGTGGCGCCGGCGCCGGGCGAAGTCGCCGATCAGCCGGCGGGTGATGGAGGGGGCCAGCAGGGCGTCGCCCGCGGCCACCACCCGCACCCCGGCGATCAGGTCGGCGGCCGAGGCGTCCTTCAGCAGGAAGCCGCTGGCCCCCGCGCCGAGCGCCTCGTACACGTACTCGTCCAGGTCGAAGGTGGTCAGCACCAGCACCTTGGGGCGGACCCCGGCCGGGTCGACGTCCTCGGCGGGCGGTTCGCCGACCAGCTCGGCGGTGGCGGCCAGCCCGTCCATCTCCGGCATCCGGATGTCCATCACGATCACGTCCGGGTCCAGCTTCCGGGCCAGCTCCACCGCCTCCACGCCGGTGCCCGCCTGCCCGATGACCTCGATCTCCGGATCGGAGGACAGCAGGGCGGCCAGCCCGTCGCGGATCATCACCTGATCGTCGGCGATCAGCACCCGAATCGTCACGAGAGGAACATTAGCGGTAGCGGGCGGGACGGGCCTCACTCCCCGTAGGGGAGTTCCGCCACCACCGACCAGCCGCCCTCCTCGCGGGGCCCGGTCGCCAGCGTGCCGCCGAGCATCGTCACCCGCTCGTGCATGCCGACCAGCCCGTGCCCGCCCCCGTGCGACTCCTCGGGCTCGGTGCGCGCGCCGTCGTCGGTGACGGAGATCCGCAGCTGCTCCCGGTCGTACCTGACCTCGATCCACACCCGCGCGCCCGGCGCGTAGCGGGCCGCGTTGCTCAGCGACTCCTGGACGATGCGGAACGCCGACAGGTCGACCCCCGCGGCCAGCGGCCGGGGCACCCCGACCACCGCGACCGAGGCGGCCAGCCCCGACCGGCGGGCGCCGGCGGCCAGCTCGTCCATCCGTTCCAGGCCCGGCTGCGGCGCCCGCTCGGCGCCCTCGTCGTCCGAACGCAGCAGCCCCACCACCCGCCGGGTCTCGGTCAGCGCGTCGCGGGCCGCGTCCCGGACCACCTCGAAGGTCTGCCGGGCGGCGTCGGGCAGCTCGGGGATCTTGTAGGGGGCGGCCTCCGCCTGCATCGCGATCACCGACATGTGGTGGGCCACCACGTCGTGCAGCTCGCGGGCGATCCGGGCCCGTTCCTCCAGCACCGCCTGCCGGGCCAGGTCCTGGCGGCGCAGCTCCTCCTGCTCGCGCAGGATCGCCTCGGCGGTGCGCCGGCCGCCCACCGCGTCGCCGAACGACAGCACGATCAGCACGACGCCGGCGAGGATCGCGCCGAACCAGCCCGGCATGCCGGCCAGGACCGCGGGACCGATCAGCCCCGCGATGACGACCGCCCCGACGCCCACGAGGGCCTCCCGGTCGCAGGCCATCGAGACGAAGAACAGGATCACCAGGTGGGCCAGGAACGAGGTCACCGGCCAGGGCCAGAACCCTCCGTGAACCAGCACGACGCCCAGCACCAGGCCGGACGCGGAGATCCGCCAGGCGGCCAGCGGGCGGCGCACCGCGAACAGCAGCGGGGCCGCCTGCAGCACCCCCAGCAGGGTGCTGACGCCGCCGTTCTGGCCGTCCACCTCGATCGGGATGGCGATGGAGCCGCCGATGAACCCGATGGTCATGACCAGCAGGAGCAGCAGCAGCGGGACGCGCAGCCACAGCCGCGGGGGCAGGGGCACGGTGCGCGGGTCGTGCGGGCCCGGGATCACCGCGGCGCGGATGCCGTGGAGGAGGCGGACGTGGTCGTTCCGCGGGTCCTGCGGTGGAAGGTGTGTGGATTCGTTCATCGCAGTGCGAGCCTAAGGCGGGGTATGCCGTGATGGCGTGCATCGCGGGAGGGAGATCGGGCCCCGTCCCTGGGTAGCACCCGGCGCCGCCGCCCCACGCTTACAGGTATTTCCGATTGACTAAATAGGAAATATGGTCCATGGTGATCAGCGTGAGCCGCCTCGCCCTTCTCGTCGCGCGCCTGCACGTCGACCTCCGGCGCCAGGCCAGCTCCCTGTGTCGGCCGGCCTAGCGGGCCGTACCTCCAGGTCCCGCGCGCGATCTCCCCGAACGCCGTTGCGAAGGGTCCCGTCACCGTGTCCACCTCCTCTCTCGACCTCGCCCGCGCCCCCTCCCGGGCGCGTCCGAGGATCTCCTCCGTCCGGCTGCCGCGCTCCGCGGCGGCCCGCGCCGTCAGTCCCCTGCTCCTGCTCGTCCTCTGGCAGCTGGCCTCCTCCTCCGGCCTGCTGCCCGAACGCCTGCTGGCCGCGCCCGCCACGATCGCCGCCACCGGCGTCGACCTGGCCCGCGACGGGACGCTGCCCGCCGCGATCGGCGTGTCGGTGCAACGCGCCGCGCTGGGCTTCCTGATCGGCGGCGCCGCCGGTGTCGGCCTGGCCCTGGCCGCCGGGCTCGCCCGGATCGGCGAGCACGCTGTCGACCCGCTGATGCAGATGCTGCGTGCACTGCCCAACTTCGGCCTGATCCCGCTGTTCATCCTGTGGTTCGGGATCGGCGAGGCGCCCAAGGTGGCGCTGGTCGCGCTCGCCGTCGCCTTCCCTCTCTACCTCAACACCTTCGCCGGGATCCGCGGCGTGGACCCCAAGCTGGCCGAGGTCGCGCACACGCTCCGGCTGGGCCGCCTCGCGCTGGTCCGGCACATCGTGCTGCCCGGCGCGCTGCCCCAGGCCCTGACCGGGCTCCGGCAGAGCCTGGGGATCGCCTGGCTGGCCCTCATCGTGGCCGAGCAGGTCAACGCCTCCTCCGGACTCGGATTCATGATCAACAACGCCCGCGAGTTCCTGCGCACCGACGTGGTGGTGCTGGGCCTGGTGGTGTACGCGGCGCTCGGCCTGCTCACCGACGCGCTGGTCCGGCTGCTGGAGAGGAGGACGCTGGCATGGCGGAAGGAGTTCCTGGCGTGACCGCCGCCCAACCCGCCGCCCGCCCCGTCGCCCGCGTCGACCGGCTGACCCGCGCCTTCGGCGAGCGGACCGTCCTGGACGGCGTGGAGCTGACCATCGAACGGGGCGAGTTCGTCGCCCTGCTGGGCCGCAGCGGCTCGGGCAAGTCCACGCTGCTGCGCGCCCTCGCCGGACTGGACCGCGACGTCCCCTCCGGGCCCGGCCGGGGCGGCCTCACCGTGGACGGCACCACCGCGGTCGCCTTCCAGGAGCCCCGGCTCGTCCCCTGGAAACGGGTCTGGGCCAACGTCGTCCTAGGCCTGGCGGCGCCCGACCCCCGCGCCGCCGCGGCCAAGGCGCTCGACGAGGTCGGGCTGACCGAACGCGGCGGCGCCTGGCCGCTGACGCTCTCCGGCGGCGAGGCGCAGCGCGCGTCCCTGGCCCGCGCCCTGGTCCGCGACCCCGACCTGCTCCTGCTGGACGAGCCGTTCAGCGCGCTGGACGCCCTCACCCGCATCAGCATGCACCGGCTCGTCCTCGACCTGTGGGACCGGCACCGCCCCGGGATCCTGCTGGTCACCCACGACGTGGACGAGGCGCTGCTGCTGGCCGACCGGGTGCTCGTCCTGGACGGCGGCCGGATCGCGCACGAGTCCCGCGTCGAGGTGCCCCGCCCCCGCCACCGCGACCATCCCGACCTCACCGCGCTGCGCGCCACCCTGCTCACCCGGCTCGGTGTCACCCCCGAAGGGACCTCATGAGCATCACGAGAACACGACGACCGCGACGGCCCCGTGCCCTGCCGGCGATCCTGGCCGCCCTCCTCCTCACGGCGGCGGCGGCCGGCTGCGGCGGCGACCCGGGCAACGCGGCGGTCCGCCAGGACGGCTCGGTGGACCTGGCGAAGGTGACCCTGCGGATCGGCGACCAGAAGGGCGGCCAGCAGGCACTTCTGGGCGCGGCCGGGGAACTGCGCGACCTGCCGTACAAGGTCACCTGGAACCAGTTCACCTCCGGCCCGCCGCTGCTGGAGGCGGTCAATGCCGGAGCGCTGGACCTCGGCGCGGTGGGCAACACCCCGCCCGTCTTCGCCGCCGCCGCCGGCTCCAAGATCAAGATCGTGTCCGCGGCCGACCTGGGGCTGACCGGCCAGGCGATCCTGGTGCCGAGGGACTCGGCGATCCGCGCCCCCGCCGACCTCAAGGGCAAGCGGATCGGCGTGGCCAAGGGCAGCTCCGCCCACTACCACCTGCTGGCCGTCCTGAAGAGGGCCGGCCTCGGCTTCACCGACGTCCAGCCGCAGTACCTGGCGCCTCCCGACGCGCTCGCGGCCTTCAGCCAGGGCCGGCTCGACGCCTGGGCCATCTGGGACCCCTACACCGCCCAGGGGCAGACCCAGGCGGGCGGCCGCGTTCTGGTCGACGGGAACGGCTACACCACCGGATACAACCTCGTCGTCGCCGCGGAGAAGGCGCTGGACGACAAGGCCAGGACGGCGGCGCTGCGCGACTACCTCGCCCGGCAGCGCCGCGCCCTGCTCTGGGCCGCCGGCCATCCCGAGGCGTGGGGCGCCGTCTGGTCCAAGGACACCGGCCTGCCCCTCGCCGTCGCCGAGCAGGCCGCCCGGCGCCGCGCGGCCACCCTGATCAAGGTCGACGACGCGCTCGTCCGCCACGAGCAGGAGGTGGCCGACGCCTTCCACGCCGAACGGCTGATCCCCGGCAAGGTCCGGATGGCCGAGTACGTCGACCGCCGCTTCAACGACATCGAGGTCAAAGGATGACGCCCCGCTTCCACTGGTTCCTGCCCACCACCGGCGACAGCCGCGCCCTCATCGGCGGCGGCCACAGCGTCCCCGCCGGCGTCGGCCGGCCGGGCGAGCGGCCCGGCACCGCCGACCGGATCCGCCCGCCCGACATCGACTACCTCGCCCAGATCGCCCGTTCCGCGGAGCAGCTCGGCTTCGAGGCGGTGCTGACCCCCACCGGCACCTGGTGCGAGGACGCCTGGCTGGTGACCGCGGCGCTGCTGCGCGAGACCTCCCGGCTGAAGTTCCTGGTGGCCTTCCGGCCCGGCTTCGTCTCGCCCACCCTGGCCGCGCAGATGGCCGCCACCTACCAGCGGATCTCCGGCGGGCGGCTGCTGCTGAACGTGGTGACCGGCGGAGAGTCCGCCGAGCAGCGCCGCTTCGGCGACCACCTGCCGCACGCCGACCGGTACGCCCGCACCGGCGAGTTCCTGTCCATCGTGCGCGGCGCCTGGACCGGCGAGCCGTACGACTTCAAGGGCGAGCACTACCACGTCGAGGGCGCCGTGGTGCCCCGGCCGCCGGACCCCCTCCCGGAGATCTACTTCGGCGGGTCGTCCCCGGCCGCCGGGCCGGTGGCGGCCCGCCACACCGACGTCTACCTCACCTGGGGCGAGCCGCCGGACCAGGTCGCGGAGAAGATCGAGTGGATCCGCGGGCTGGCCGCCGGGCACGGCCGGTCGCCCCGCTTCGGCATCCGGCTGCACACCATCAGCCGGGACACCTCCGAGGCGGCCTGGGCCGAGGCCCGGCGGCTGCTGGACGGCATCGACCCCGCGCACATCGACAGGGCGCAGGAGGCGCTGGCCGCCAGCGACTCGGTGGGGCAGCGGCGGATGCGCGCGCTGCACGAGTCCTACCGCGCCGGGGACCGCGCGGCGGGCTCCGAACGCGCCCTGGAGATCCACCCCAACCTGTGGGCCGGGGTGGGCCTGGTCCGCGGCGGAGCGGGCACCGCCCTGGTGGGCAGCCACGCCGAGGTCGCCGACCGCGTCGAGGAGTACGCGGCGCTGGGCATCGAGGAGTTCATCCTCTCCGGCTACCCGCACCTGGAGGAGGCGTACTGGTTCGGCGAGGGCGTGATCCCCGAGCTGTCCCGCCGGGCCGCGGCCCGCGCCGCCGCCACCCGGCGCGATGGCGCAGACTGGGGGAATGACCGATGATCGCAGGCATCCGATCTTCGCCCGCATCTACCCCCGCCTGGACGCCGCCTCCGCGCGGGCCGGCGGCGGCGCGCACCGCGACGAGCTGCTGGCGGGAGTGAGGGGGCGGGTCCTGGAGGTCGGCGCCGGCCACGGCGCCAACTTCGCCCACTACGGCGAGGGCGTGACCGAGGTGGTCGCGATCGAGCCGGAGCCCCGGCTGCGGGCCCGCGCCGTCGCGTCCGCCGCGTCCGCCCCCGTGCCGGTGGCCGTCCGCGCCGGGGTGGCCGAGCACCTCGACCTGGAGGACGCTTCCTTCGACGTGGCCGTGGTCTCCCTCGTGCTGTGCTCGGTGCGCCACCCGGCCGAGGCCCTGGCCGAGCTGCGGCGCGTCCTGCGCCCCGGCGGCGAGCTGCGCTACTACGAGCACGTGCGCGGCGAGACACCGGGCATGGTGAGGTTCCAGAAGTACACCGACGTGTTCTGGCCGTACCTGGCCGCGGGCTGCCACGTGTCCCGGCCCACCGGCGCGTGGATCGCCCGCTCCGGGTTCACCGTCCGGCACGAGCGGCGGTTCGAGTTCCCGGACTCGCGGTTCCCCAACCCGGCCGCCCCGCACGTGATCGGTGTCGCCGTGCGCGAGTGAACCGTTGCTTAACGTCCCTTTTGCTGGGAACGGCAGGGGCATGGCATTTCAAGGGGTGCCCGAGCCGGTCTCTCCTTCGCCCGCGCCTCCGCCGTCGCACGCGACGGCGACCGCGGTGCTGCTGGCCGGGGCCGCGGCCCTGGGCGGATTCCTGTTCGGATACGACTCGTCGGTGATCAACGGGACGGTCGACGCGCTCAAGTCCCAGTTCCAGCTCAACGCCGTGGAGATCGGCTTCGTGGTGTCGGCCGCGCTGCTGGGGTGCGCGGCCGGCGCCTGGTTCGCCGGCCGGCTGGCCGACCGGGTCGGCCGGGTCCGGGTGATGCTGATCGCCTCGCTGCTGTTCATCGCGAGCTCGCTGGGCTCGGCGCTGGCCTTCAACGCCTGGGACCTGACGTTCTGGCGGCTGGCCGGCGGGCTGGCGATCGGCGCGGCCTCGGTGATCGCCCCCGCCTACATCGCCGAGATCGCGCCCGCCGAGCTGCGCGGCCGGCTCGGCTCGCTCCAGCAGATGGCGATCGTGCTGGGCATCTTCGCCGCGCTGGTGGTCGACTACGTCATCGCCCGGGTGTCGGACGGCGGCGCGGCCGGGGAGTTCCCCTGGGGCGGCTCCGCGTGGCGCTGGATGTTCGCCAGCGCGGTGATCCCGGCGGTGATGTACGGGGTGATCGCCACGACCATCCCCGAATCGCCCCGCTACCTGGTCAAGAAGCGTCAGCTGGGCCGGGCCCGCGAGGTGCTGGCCCGGGTGATGGGACGCGGCGACGTCGAGCTGAAGATCGGCGAGATCGTCCGCTCGCTGTCCCGCGACCGGCCGGTGCGCCTGGGCGACCTGCGCGGCCCGCGCCTCGGGCTGCTGCCGATCGTGTGGGCGGGGATCCTGCTGTCGGTCTTCCAGCAGTTCGTCGGCATCAACGTCATCTTCTACTACTCCTCCTCGCTGTGGCAGGCGGTGGGCTTCAGCGAGAACGACGCCATGCTCACCTCCGTGATCAATTCGGTGGTCAACGTGCTCGCCACGCTGGTGGCGATCGCGCTGGTCGACCGGATCGGCCGGCGCCCGCTGCTGCTGGCGGGCGCGGCCGGCATGGCGGTCACCCTCGGCGTCCTGACCGTCTGCTTCGCCACCGCGCCGGTGGTGGACGGCAAGCCCACGCTCGGCGACGTGGCGGGCCCGCTCGCCCTGGTCTCGGCCAACCTCTACGTGGTGGCGTTCGCGGCGACTTGGGGCCCGGTGGTCTGGGTGATGCTCGGCGAGATGTTCAACAACTTCATCAGGGCCTCGGCGCTGGCCGTGGCCGCCGCCGCGCAGTGGATCGCCAACTGGGTCGTCACCACCACCTTCCCGGGGCTGTCCGGCATCTCGCTGGGACTGGCGTACGGCCTCTACACGACCTTCTCGGTGCTGGCGTTCGTCTTCGTCCTGCGGGCCGTACCGGAGACCAAGGGCCGCGAGCTGGAGGACATGGACGGGCTCGCCGTCCCGGGCCGCCGCGGTACGGGAGCGGCGGCGAAGGGCGGTGAGCTACCATGAGGCACATGGCGGGTGTACGCGCATACGAGCCCTCGCGCGGGGCCGGGTGCGAGACGGCGACGCCGGGGATCTCCCGGCGCGAGCGTCGCCTGCCCTGACAGAGCGAACACGAGGCCCCGGGAGCGATCCCGGGGCCTCGTCGTCGTCGAGGGCCGCTCCGGTGTCGCTCCCCGTACGGAAAGGCAGAGCGAACCCATGGAACACGATCCGGCGGCGGAGCCGGGCGGTGGCGCGGGCAGGGAACGGGATGCGTCCGGCGCGCGCCCCGACTCGATACCATCGGAGCCTCTCCGCAGAGCGGAACCTCACCCATCACCATCGCGAGGAGTACCCGTGTCCACCGTGCCTGAGCTGCGCATCACCCTCGACGGAAGCGAGCGGGTGGTGGCCGCCGGCTCGACCGCCGGGCAGGTGCTCGGCGCCGACGGCCGGACCGTGGTCGCCGCCCGTGTCGGCGGCGAGCTGCGCGACCTGGCCTACGAGGTCCGCGACGGCGAGGTCGTGGAGCCGGTCGAGATCGGCTCCCCGGAGGGGCGGGCGATCATGCGCCACTCCGCCGCGCACGTGCTGGCGCAGGCGGTGCAGGACCTGTTCCCCGACGCCAGGCTGGGCATCGGCCCTCCGGTCGAGAACGGCTTCTACTACGACTTCGACGTCGCCGAGCCGTTCACCCCCGACGACCTCAAGCGCATCGAGAAGCGGATGCGCGAGATCGTCAAGCAGGGCCAGCGGTTCTCCCGCCGGGTGGTCTCCGACGAGGACGCGCGCGAGGAACTGGCCTCCGAGCCCTACAAGCTGGAGCTCATCGGGCTCAAGGGCGGCGGTCAGGTGGAGGACGCGGCCGACGGCGCCGGCGTCGAGGTCGGCGCGGGCGAGCTGACCATCTACGACAACCTCGACGCCAAGTCCGGCGACCTGCGCTGGAAGGACCTGTGCCGGGGCCCGCACGTCCCGACCACCCGGGTCATCCCCGCGTTCAAGCTGATGCGCTCGGGCGGCGCCTACTGGCGGGGCAGCGAGAAGAACCCGCAGCTCCAGCGGATCTACGGCACCGCGTGGGAGTCCCGGGAGCGGCAGGACGAGTACCTCAAGCTGCTGGAGGAGGCCGAGAAGCGCGACCACCGCAGGCTCGGCGCCGAGCTCGACCTGTTCTCGTTCCCCAACGAGATCGGCAGCGGGCTGGCGGTCTTCCACCCCAAGGGCGGCGTCGTCCGCCGCGTGATGGAGGACTACTCGCGCAGGCGGCACGAGGAGGCGGGCTACGAGTTCGTCAACACCCCGCACATCACCAAGGGCACCCTGTACGAGGTCTCCGGGCACCTGGGCTGGTACAAGGACGACATGTTCCCGCCCATGGAGGTGGACGGGGGCGACTACTACCTCAAGCCGATGAACTGCCCGATGCACAACCTCATCTACCGGGCGCGGGGGCGGTCCTACCGGGAGCTGCCGCTGCGTCTGTTCGAGTTCGGCTCGGTCTACCGGTTCGAGAAGTCCGGCGTGGTGCACGGCCTCACCCGGGTGCGCGGCATGACCCAGGACGACGCGCACATCTACTGCACCCGCGAGCAGATGATCGACGAGCTCAAGGGCCTGCTCACCTTCGTGCTGGACCTGCTGCGCGACTACGGGCTGGACCAGTTCTACCTGGAGCTGTCCACCCGGGACGACTCCGACAAGTTCATCGGCTCCCACGAGGACTGGGCGGAGGCGACCGCCGCGCTCAAGGAGGCCGCCGACGCCTCCGGGCTGGAGCTGGTGGACGACCCGGGCGGCGCGGCGTTCTACGGCCCGAAGATCTCCGTCCAGGCCAGGGACGCCATCGGCCGGACCTGGCAGCTCTCCACCATCCAGGTCGACTTCAACCAGCCCCGCCGGTTCGAGCTGGAGTACCAGGCGGCCGACGGGTCCCGGCAGCAGCCGGTGATGATCCACCGTGCCCTGTTCGGGTCGATCGAGCGGTTCTTCGGCGTGCTGCTGGAGCACTACGCGGGCGCGATGCCGCCCTGGCTGGCGCCCGTCCAGGCGGTCGGCATCCCGATCGGGGACGCGCACGTGCCCCATCTGGAGAAGGTGGCGGCCCGGCTGCGCGAGCGCGGCGTCCGGGTGGAGGTGGACTCCTCCGCCGACCGGATGCAGAAGAAGATCCGCAACGCGCAGAAGCAGAAGATCCCGTACATGCTGCTGGCCGGGGACGACGACGTCGCCAGGGACGCGGTGTCGTTCCGCTACCGCAACGGCGAGCAGAAGAACGGGGTCCCCATCGACGAGGCGGTCGAGGAGATCGTCAAGGCGGTCGAGGCGCGCATCCAGATCTGAGGCCGCGCGGCCCGGTCCTCCACCGGGTCTCCGGTCAAAGTTACCGTCCGGTAGAGCCGGGCTTGGTAGCCTCGACGCTCACTCGTCACGACCGGAGAGCAGGCACGTATGACGTCCACGCGGAGGACCGGGCGCGGGACCGGTCGCGGGGTCGGGGCCGTGCGCCGGACCGGGCGGCGGGCCGGGGGCCGGGCCCGGGCCCGGGGCCGGTCGCCGGTCCTGGGCCGGATCGCCGGTTACGGCGGCGCGCTGGCACTCGTGGCCGCCGCCATCGTGGTCCTGCTCATGCCGCTCCTCGGCAAGGACCGGAAGGCGGGCGGCGAGCAGCCCGCCGCCGGATCCGGTCCGGCCGCCACCACGCCGTCCCGGCCCGTTCCCGGGGGCGCCCTCGCTCCCGTGCCCCAGCAGAGCGAGGACGGCGACAGGCCGGGCCAGGGCCAGGGGCGGCAGCCGGCGCAGGGGCAGGGCGGCGGCCCGCCGATGCCGGGGCAGGGCGGGGGCACCCTGACCTGGTGCCCGCCAGGCACGGCCGTCTACGCGGTCACCGGCACCGCGCTGAAGGTCACGGTCCACGTCTCCACCAGCGGGCTGGTCCGCGCGGAGGCGTCGCTGCGCGGGCGGCCCGCGGCCTCCAAGCAGGACACCGCGCGCGCCGGCCGCCCGTACACCTTCACCTTCACCGGCGTCACGGCCGCGATGGTCGAACGGGTGAAGGTCACCACCGTGTCGGTGGGCGTGGCGATGCAGACCTGCTACGCCCGCGCCGCGAACTGACGCCGGGCCGCCGCCCGCGGGCCTCCCTCAGGCGGAGCCGGGCCGGGCGCCCGGCCGGGCTCCGCCGGGGGTGCCGCCGGGTGCGCGGGCGGGCCGCCCACCCGCGGGCATGCTCACGTCCTCGACCGAGACGTTGACCGCGACCACCCGCATCCCCAGCATCTGGCCGACCATCCGGGCCACGTGCGCCTTGACCTCCTTGGCCACGTCCATGACCACGCACCCGTACTCCACCGCCACGCTGAGATCCAGGGAGACCTCGTTGTCGTGGAGGTGGACCCGTACGCGCGGTCCGTCCGGCGCGGCCGGGGCGCCCGGCAGGCCCGGCGGGGTCTCGGAGGGGGAAGGGGGCGAGGTGCGGGCGGAGGAGGTGGCGACGCCCTGGACCTCCATCGCCGCCAGCGCCGCGATCTTCTCGATCACCTGGTCCTCGATGGTGATACGGCCCTTGACCACCGCCGCGGAGGCCGCGGCGGCGGTGGCGGGGCCGGGGGACGTGGTGGGCGGGGACGGCAGCGGGGAGCCCGAGGGCGGCGTGGAACCCGGGGGCGGTCCCGCGGGGGGCATGGCGGGCGGCGCGGCCAGCGGCACGCCGCCGGTGGAGCGCGGTCCCGAGGACGGCGGTCCCGGGAAGAACGGCATGGACCTCACCTCGGGACGCGCGGGGTCCGCGCTGTCATCCGAGGATCCCTTGCCGAGGTCGGTCATCGTGCGGCTCCCCACGGTCGACGGCCCGTCCATGGTGCCCAAGTGACGGCCGGGCCGTCTGCCAAGTCGGGTCAAGTCCGGTGAAGTGAGATGAAATCTGTATGAACTGGCGAATCGGCGGGGAGGAGCGCCGCCGGGCATCCCGGATTCGGGCCGCGCGGCCCGGCTCTCTATGCTGCTGGTCAGGCCCTGGACAAAAGGAGAGCGCCGCCTTGAGCGTAGAGCCGGAGGAGTCTGTGATGCCGGAGGCGCGTGACGACGCGTCCGAGCCGCATGCGCGGAAAGCCCGGGACCCCCGCGACGGGGAGCCGCGTGAGGAGGGGCCTCACTACGAGGAGGAGAAGGGCGGGGCGGGCGTCCCCGACAGCTTCCAGCGGCTGTGGACTCCGCACCGCATGGCCTACATCAAGGGCGAGAACAAGCCCAGCGGCACGGGCGCGGGCGACGGCTGCCCCTTCTGCGAGCTCCCCCGCATGACCGACGAGGAGGGCCTCATCGTGGCCCGCGGGCAGTGGGTCTACGCGGTGCTCAACCTCTACCCGTACAACTCCGGGCACCTCATGGTCGTGCCGTACCGCCACGTCGCCGACTACACCGAGCTGGACGCGGCCGAGTACGAGGAGCTGGCGAAGCTGACGCGCCACTCGCTCACCGCGCTGCGCAAGGCCAGCGGCGCGCAGGGGTTCAACGTCGGCATGAACCTCGGCCAGGTGGCCGGCGCGGGCATCGCCGCGCACCTGCACCAGCACGTGGTGCCGCGCTGGGGCGGCGACACCAACTTCATGCCGGTCGTGGGCCGGACCAGGGTGCTCCCGCAGCTGCTGCGCGACACCCGCCAGATCCTCGCGGACGCCTGGCCCGCCGACGACTAGGCTGCGTCTCAGAGTCCCGGCCCACGGCGCTCGCCTGGCGGCTCGCGCCTCACCGGGACTTGGCGAGCGCGACATCGCTTCGCGATCTGCCCGGCGAGGCTCGCCTCCGGCATCGCCCCACCGGGCAGGTAGCGCGCTCGCGCGGTGGCTGAGGCCACTTCGAGACACGCCCTAGCTCACGAGCGGGGACCCGGCAGGCGGGGGAGGGACGACCGGAGGTGAGAACGGTGGCGGCACGCGAACGCCCGGTCCTGGTGTACGACGGCGACTGCGGCTTCTGCACCGCCTCGGTGCGCTTCGCCGAGCGCCGGATCCCCACGGCGGCCGAGCCGGTGCCCTACCAGCTCGCCGATCTGGCGGCGCTCGGCACGACCGCCGAGCGGGCCGCCCGCGAGGTCGTCTGGGTGGGCCGGGACGGGCGCGTCCGGGGAGGGGCGCAGGCGATCGCGGCCCTGCTGATCGAGGCCGGGGGAGCGTGGCGCCCGCTCGGCCTGCTCGCGCGGGTCCCGCCGTTCCGCTGGATCGCGCACGGGCTCTACCGCCTGGCCGCCGCCAACCGTCAGCGCCTGCCGGGCGGCACGCCCGCGTGCGCGCTGCCGGCCGGGCGCCGGCCGGGCGGCGGCGCGGCGGCCCGCTGAGCGGCCGGCTCCTCCTCGCCCCCGGGGCCCTTCCCGGCGGCCTCGGCCAGCTCGGAGACCGTGACGAACTCGAAGCCCCGGGCCCGGAGCCGCCGGATGATCGGCACCAGGTTGCGCAGCGCCACCAGGCGGTCCCGCCGGCCGGTGTCGTGGGCCAGCACGATCGTCCCCGGCGCCGTGCCCTCGACGATGTAGTCGACCAGCTTGGGTGGATCGTCCTGGTAGGTCTTCTCCAGCATCTTGATCGACCACAGCGTGATGTCGTAGCCCAGCTCCCCGGCGGCGCTGAGCGTGCTCCCGCCCAGCCGGCCGAACGGGGGACGCAGGTGCCGGGGCTCCTTGCCCGTGATCCGGGCGATGGCGGCGTGCGCCCGGCGGATCTGCTCGCGCGCCTTGCGGTGCGGCAGGCGCGACAGGTCGCGGTGGGACCAGGTGTGGTTGCCCGCCTCGTGCCGGTCCATCCGGCCGTGCACCAGCCGGGCGTGCTCCACCAGCCGCGAGCCGACCATGAAGAAGGTGGCCGGGACCCGTTCGGCGTCCAGGACGTCGTGGACCATCGGGGTCCAGTCCGGCATCGGGCCGTCGTCGAAGGTCAGCGCCACCAGCCTGCGGGTGGTGTCGACCGACCAGGTGACGTCCACGTGGCCGTGCGCGGGGCGCCAGGGACCGGCGACGGGCACCGCCATCGCCGCGGGCGACCGGGCGGGCCCGGCCGCGGCCAGGAGCGAGCGCTCCCCGCCCGCGGTCAGGGCCGCCCCGCCCGCGGCGCCCGCGGCCAGCCCGCCGGCGGCCAGGCCGAGGCCCTTGACGACCCCGCGACGGCCCGGCGCGTTCCCCGGCGGGCCGCCGTCCTCGTCGCGTACTTCCCCCGTGATCTCCATCGCTCCCGAGAGTCTCACGCGGGGGACGAAACGCCCATCGGCCGGGCGGTCGAATCCGCCTCCCCCCGAGGGATGACACGGTGGCGGCAGGAGTATGACGTCCGGGGTCCGCCGTGACCGCGGCGGGGGCCCGGGGGGCGGTCAGTCGGCCCTGGACTCGGCGGCCACCTTCTCGGACAGGTGGGAGGGCAGCGGCTCGTACCGCAGGAACTCGCGGCTGAACGTGCCGGTGCCCTGCGAGAGGGAGCGCAGGTCGATCGCGTACCGGACGATCTCCAGCTGCGGGACCTCCGCCTTGATCAGGGTGCGCCCGCCCGGGATCGACTCCGAGCCGTTCACCCGGCCGCGGCGCGAGGTGAGGTCGGACATCACCGGGCCGACGTAGTCGTCGCCGACCAGGACCGAGATCTCGTCGACCGGCTCCAGCAGCGGTACCGGCGCCTTGGACGCGGCGTCCTTGAGGGCCAGCGCGCCGGCGGCCTGGAAGGCCATGTCCGAGGAGTCCACCGAGTGCGCCTTGCCGTCGTGGAGCGTGACCTTGATGTCCACCAGCGGGTAACCGGCCGCCACGCCGCGGGCCATCTGCTGCCGAACGCCCTTCTCGACCGAGGGGATGAACTGGCGGGGCACCACCCCTCCGACGATCTTGTCGACGAACTCGAAGCCCGCGCCGGAGGGCAGCGGCTCCACCTCGATGTGGCAGATCCCGTACTGCCCGTGCCCGCCGCTCTGCTTGACGTGCCGCCCGAGCCCCCGGGCGGTGCCGCCGAACGTCTCGCGCAGCGGGACCCGCAGGTCGGCCCGCTCCACCTCGACCCCGTACCGGGTGCGCAGCCGCTCGATCAGCACGTCGGCGTGGGCCTCGCCCATGCACCACAGCACCAGCTGCCGGGTCTCGGAGTTGTTCTCCAGCCGCAGCGTGGGGTCCTCGGCGACCAGCCGGCCCAGTGCCTGGCTCAGCTTGTCCTCGTCGGCCTTCGACCTGGCCTGGATGGCCACCGGCAGCAGCGGGTCGGGCATCGTCCAGGGCGCCATGAGCAGCGGCGTGGCGGGGTCGGAGAGGGTGTCGCCCGTCTCCGCCCGGCTCAGCTTGGCGACCGCGCAGACGTCCCCGGCGCGGCAGACCGAGATGACGCGCTGCGCCTTGCCCAGCGGGGAGCTGAGCGCGCCGACGCGCTCGTCCACGTCGTGGTCCTCGTGGCCGCGGTCCTCCAGGCCGTGCCCGGACACGTGCACGGTGCTGTCGGGACGCAGCGTTCCGGAGAACACCCGGACCAGGGAGATCCGGCCGACGTAGGGGTCGGAGGTGGTCTTCACGACCTCCGCGACCAGCGGGCCCTCGGGATCGCATGTGACGTCCTTCGGCGGGCCGCCCGAGACGGCCGTCACGGGCGGGATGCCGTGCTCGAGGGGGCAGGGGAACGCCTGGGTGATGACCTCCAGCAGTTCCAGGACCCCGATGACCGGGCCCGGGTGGTCGCCGTGCGGCACGGACGTGGCCAGGACCGGGTAGAAGCTGCCCCGCGCGACCGCCGTCTCCAGGTCCTCGATGAGCGACTTGACGGGGATCTCCTCACCGGCCAGGTACCGGTCCATGAGGGTCTCGTCCTCGCTCTCCTGGATGATCCCCTCGATCAGCGCGCCGCGCTGCTCGGCGATCCGGTCCAGGAACGCCGGATCGGGGTCGCACTCGACGCGTTCCCCGGAGGAGTAGTCCAGGCAGCGCTGGGTCAGCAGCCCGATGAGCCCCGTGAGCCCGTCGCCCGAGCCCACCGGGAAGTAGCAGGGCAGGACGCCCTCCCCGAAGACGTCCTGGCAGGTCAGCACCACGTCGTCGAAGTCGCCGCGCTGCTGGTCGATCTTGGTGATCACGACCGCGCGGGGCATGCCGACCGCCGCGCACTCCTCCCACAGCAGCCGGGTCAGGCCGTCGATGCCGTCCACGGCCGAGATGACGAACAGCGCGGCGTCGGCGGCGCGCAGCCCGGCCCGCAGGTCGCCCACGAAGTCGGCGTACCCGGGGGTGTCGATGAGGTTGACCTTGATGCCGCCGTACGTCAGGGGGGCCAGGGCGAGGTTGACCGAGCGCTGCTGGCGCACCTCCACCTCGTCGAAGTCGCTGACCGTGCTGCCGTCCTCCACCCGGCCCCGCCGCTGGACGGTGCCGGTCGCGGCCAGCAGCGCCTCGACCAGCGTGGTCTTTCCCGCCCCCGAATGGCCGACCAGCGCGACGTTGCGCACCTTGTCGGGCCGGCCGGCCTCCGGTGCCCTGCCGGGGCCTCCCGGATGTCCTCCCTTGTCAGCCATGACTACCTCCTCGGACGGGCCCGCGCGGGGCCGTATGCGGCTGAGGGCCCGGCCCCTCGCGGGGCCCGGTCCTGTCGTCCGAGTGCGGCGCCAGGCCACCTTCCGACGTGCGTGACCGACGTCACACCCGTGGCACCAGCCTTTCCCGTGACGGCGAGGATCACAAGGGGGGAACGGCAAACCTCGGTCACCACTTGCGGCGGGGACCGGCTCCGGCGCGCCGCCTTGACCCCTACGCGGTGGGCACTCCCACTACGATGGGCGCGCGCTGCGCGGCCCGCGGGGACGGCCCGGCGCGTGGCCCCGGAGCCGGGGCCCACGACCTCGACACCACAGGATCGGACGGCATGCTCAACAAACTGCGGCCCGCGCTGGGGCGAGTACTGACCCCCATCGGCCGGGCCGTCGCGCGGACCGGGGTCTCGCCCAACGCCATCACGGTGATCGGCACGGCGGGGGTGCTGGCGGGGGCGCTGGGCTTCTTCCCGCGCGGTGAGTTCTTCTGGGGGACGATGGTCATCACCGCGTTCGTGCTGTTCGACATGCTGGACGGGGCGGTGGCCCGGGTCACCGGGAAGATCAGCAAGTGGGGCGCCTTCCTGGACTCCACCATGGACCGGGTCGCCGACGCCGCGATCTTCTCCGGGCTGATGATCGGGCTCTACCGGGGTGGGCAGGAGGGCCTGGCCGGAGTCGCGCTGTACTGCCTGGTGGCCGGGGTCGTGGTGTCGTACGCCAAGGCCCGTGCCGAGGGGCTCGGCTACACCTGCAACGTCGGCATCGCCGAGCGCGCCGAGCGGCTCATCGTCGTCCTGGTGGCGGCCGGCCTGGACGGTCTGGGCGTGCCGTTCGTCCTGGCGCTGGCGCTGTGGGCGCTGGCCGCGCTGAGCACGTTCACGGTCGGGCAGCGGTTCGCCGCCGTGCGCGCGCAGGCCCTGGCCGACACCGCGTCCGGCACCGACCCCCGGCCCGGCACCGACCCGGCCACCGGCACCGGCACCGGGCCGGGCACCGGCCCCGCGTCCGCCGCGCGGACCGAGCCGGGGGCCGGCTCCGGGCCGGCGCGGCCCGAACGGGAGGACGAGCCCAAGGGCGCGTGGCGGGCCGGGCGGGGCATCCGGCGCGGCGGCCGGCGGGGCGGCGGCCGGGGCGGCGCGCGCAACGGCGGCCGCAAGCCGCGCGCCGAGCGGCGCGCGGAGCGGCCCGCGTGACCCCGGGCCCCCGGCGGCCCGCGCTCGCCACGGCGCGCGACGAGGTGATGGACACCGCCTACGCGCTGGGCTGGAAGATCGTCCGCAAGATGCCCGAGCGCGCCGCCCGGGCCGTCTTCACCGGCCTGGCCGACCGCACCTGGCACCGCTACGGCGCGGGCGTCCGCCAGCTCGAACGGAACCTGTGCCGCGTCCTGGGCAAGGACGCCGTCGACGACGAGGTGCGGGTCCTGAGCAAGAAGGTGCTGCGCTCTTACTTCCGCTACTGGCTGGAGGTCTTCCGGCTGCCGGAGTACGACCGCGAGCGCATCGTCGGCCGCATGCGGGTGACCGGCCACGAGAAGATCTTCACCACCCTCGAATCGGGCCGCGGCGTCATCCTCGCCCTGCCGCACATGGGCAACTACGAGCAGGCCGGCGCGTGGCTGGTGCACCAGGGGTACCCGTTCACGACGGTCGCCGAGCGCCTGAGACCCGAGTCCCTCTTCGACCGTTTCGTTGAGTTTCGTGAGAGCCTGGGGATGGAGGTGCTGGCGCACAAGGGCGCCTCGGCGTTCGGCACCCTCGCCCGGCGGCTGCGTGAGGGGCGGCCGGTGTGCCTGGTGGTCGACCGGGACCTCACCGAGAGCGGGATCGACGTGGAGTTCTTCGGCCGCACCGCGCGGATGCCGGCGGTGACCGCGGCGCTGGCCGTCCAGACGGGGGCCGCGCTGATCCCGGTCACGCTCTGGTACGAGGGCGAGTACTGGGGCGCGCGCGTCCACGAGGAGATCCCGGTCCCCGAGCAGGGCGCCAGACAGGAGAAGATCCAGGCCATGACGCAGCAGCTGGCGCGCGCCTTCGAGGAGGGGATCAGCGCCCACCCGGAGGACTGGCACATGCTCCAGAAGGTCTGGGTGGAGGACCTGCCGGAGGCGCGGCGGTGAGGATCGGCATCGTCTGCCCCTATGACTGGGACGTCCCGGGGGGCGTCCAGCAGCACATCCGCGACCTGGCCGAGGCCCTGATCGAGCTCGGCCACCAGGTGTCGGTGATCACCCCTGCCGACGACGAGGCCGAGCTGCCCCCGTACGCGGTCGCCGCGGGCCGCGCCGTCCCGGTGCCCTACAACGGCTCGGTGGGCCGGGTGGCGTTCGGGTTCCTGTCGGCGGGGCGGGTGCGGCGCTGGATCAACGAGGGCGGCTTCGACGTCCTGCACGTCCACGAGCCGGCCGCGCCCTCGCTGGGCATCCTCGCCTGCTGGGCGGCCGACGGCCCGATCGTGGGCACCTTCCACGCCTCGTACGAGAAGTCCCGGGTGGTGTCGGTGACCGCGCCCATCCTGCAGAGCGCGCTGGAGAAGATCACCGGCCGGATCGCGGTGTCGGAGGCGGCCCGCAAGACCCTGGTGGAGCATCTGGGCGGCGACGCGGTGCTGATCCCCAACGGGGTGGCCACCGAGCGGTACGCGATGGCCGAGCCGCTGCCGGGATGGCCGGGGCGCGGCGACGGCTCCGGTGCCGCGCAGGCGGGATCCGGCGGCGCGCTGGGCTTCCTGGGCCGGATGGACGAGCCCCGCAAGGGCCTCCAGGTGCTGGTGCGGGCGTTCGAGATCCTCGGCCGCGAGCGTCCGGGGCTGCGGCTGCTGCTGGCCGGGCCGGGCGACGCCGACGACGCGGTCGCCAAGGTCTCGCCGGAACTGCGCGACCGCGTGGTGGTGCTGGGCATGGTCAGCGAGGAGGACAAGGTCCGCGCCTACCACTCGGTCGACGTGTTCGTGGCCCCCAACCTGGGCGGGGAGAGCTTCGGGATCGTGCTGGCCGAGGCGATGTCGGCGGGCGCGCCGATCCTGGCCAGCGACATCGAGGCGTTCGACCGGGTGCTGCTGGGCGGGCGCGCCGGCGCGCTGTTCCCGGTCGGGGACCACGAGGCGCTGGCCGCCGCGGCGGGCGAGCTGCTGGACGACCCGGCCCGGCGCAAGCAGCTGTCGGCGGAGGCCCGCGCCGCCGTCCGCGCCTACGACTGGTCGGCGGTCGCCAGGGACGTGCTGCGGGTGTACGAGACGGTGGCCCTGGACGGCGCCGGAGTCGTCGAGTCCGGCCTCGGGGCCTGAGAGGCGTTCATCACATGTTCCCCGACTGGATCATCGATGTCCTGTTCTGGATCGCGGTCGTCTTCCTGGTGGGCGTGTACGTCTCCTGGCGCGCGACCCGGCTGGACCGGCTGCACGTCCGGGTGGAGACCGCCCGTGCGGCGCTGGACGCGGCGCTGGTGCGCAGGGCGGCGGTCGCGCTGGAGCTGGCGGCCTCCCGGCAGCTGGATCCGGCGACCAGCCTGGTGCTGGCCACCGCCGCGCACGAGGCGCGCACCGCGGACTCCGACGCCCGGGAGTTCGCCGAGAGCGACCTGTCCCGGGCGCTGCGCGCCGTGGTGGACCAGCCCGACTTCACCGACACGCTCAAGGCCAAGGGCGACGGGCAGCCGGTGCTGGACGAGATGGCCACCGCCTCGGCCAAGGTCGTCTACGCCCGGCGGTTCTACAACGACGCCGTCTCCCAGGCCAGGATCGCCCGGCGCAAGATGCTGATCCGGGTGCTGCCACTGGCCGGCCGGGCGCCGCTGCCGGGGTTCTTCGAGATCGACGACGATCCTCCCGTCGCCCTGCGCGGCTGACCGCACCGGACATGCACCTCGTCTGGTGCGGGGTGAGACCGTGTGCCCCGTCGGATCGAACCCGATAAGTCGGATCGAACCCGATAAGGGGAGGGATGCGTTATTCGCTACCCTCGGGCGGGTCGCCGACGAGAGGCTGAATCGTGCGAACGGTGTGGAATCGAGCGTCGCGGGGCAGGATCCCCGCCGGCATGGGGATTCTCGTCCTCGGCGGGACCCTGACCGCGTGCTCGGGCTCCGGCGGGACCGAGCAGGCCGCGCCCCCGAACGCGCCCGGCGGCGGCACCGCCTCCGCGACCCCGTCCGCCGCACCCGCCACGCACCCGTTCACCGGGGGCCGGACCGGGCTGCGCAACCCGGTCCTCGCCGTCAAGATCGAGAACACCCGGATGGCGCTGCCGCAGAGCGGGGTCCGCTCGGCCGACATCGTCTACGTCGAGCAGGTCGAGGGCGGCGAGACCCGGCTGATGGCCGTCTACTCGTCCCGGCTGCCCTCCCGGGTCGGGCCGGTGCGCAGCGCCCGCATCTCCGACCTGCACATCCTGCCGCAGTTCGGCCGGCCGGCGTTCGCCTTCTCGGGCGTGCAGAGCAAGATGAAGAAGCACATCCGCAAGGCCCCGGTGTACGACATCTCGCAGGACAACGGCGGCCGGGCCTACTTCAGGGCCGGGCCCAAGCCCATCCCGTACAACCTCTACGCCGATCCCAGGACGCTGCTGAAGCAGGCGCCCAAGGCCGAGGGGCCGCGCGACATCGGCTTCCGGTTCGGGCCCGCCCCCGAGGGCGGTGAGCCGCTGCGGACGTTCACCGCGAAGTGGCCGTCGACGCAGATGTCGTTCACCTGGTCGGCCAAGCAGAAGCGCTGGCTGTCGGCCCACAACGGGCGCACCAACACCGCCGCCGAGGGCGGGGTGCTCGGCGGGCGGACGATCGTCGTCCAGTACGCCAGAACGACCCGGTCGGCCTTCCACGACTTCCTGGGCAACTACACGCCGCTGATCAAGACCACGGGCACCGGCCGCGCGCTGGTGCTGCGCGACGGCAAGAGCTACGACGCCCGGTGGTCGCGTCCCTCCGAGGCGGAGGGGACCACCTTCACCACGGCCGCCGGCGAGCCGATGACGTTCGCCCCCGGGCAGGTCTGGGTGCTGCTCGTCAACGACGGGAAGCCTCGCATTCCGTAAGGAACCGGGCAGGTATCCTGACACATTGCCGGATCCATGAGCCTGCCGAGCAGGCAATATCATGGAAACCACATCATCATCCGTTACGTGAGGAATGCCCGTGTCTCCGAATCCGTCCGCGGCCGCCCCGGCCGACGCCCCCGAGACGACCGCCGCGCCCGCCACCGGGACCGCCCGGGTCAAGCGCGGCATGGCGGAGATGCTCAAGGGCGGCGTGATCATGGACGTGGTCACGCCCGAGCAGGCGAAGATCGCCGAAGACGCCGGCGCGGTGGCCGTGATGGCCCTGGAGCGGGTGCCCGCCGATATCCGCGTCGAGGGCGGCATCTCCCGGATGAGCGACCCCGACATGATCGAGGGCATCATCCAGGCCGTCTCCATCCCGGTCATGGCCAAGGCCCGGATCGGGCACTTCGTCGAGGCCCGGGTGCTGCAGGCGCTCGGCGTCGACTACGTGGACGAGTCGGAGGTGCTCACCCCCGCCGACTACGAGAACCACATCGACAAGTGGGCCTTCACCGTCCCCTTCGTGTGCGGTGCCACCAACCTCGGCGAGGCGCTGCGCCGCATCACCGAGGGCGCGGCGATGATCCGTTCCAAGGGCGAGGCGGGCACCGGCGACGTCTCCAACGCCACCACCCACATGCGCAAGATCAGGGGCGAGATCAAGCGGCTCGGGTCGCTGCCCGAGGACGAGCTCTACGTCGCCGCCAAGGAGCTGCAGGCCCCCTACGACCTGGTCAAGGAGGTCGCGCAGGCGGGCAAGCTGCCGGTGGTGCTGTTCACCGCGGGCGGCATCGCCACCCCCGCCGACGCCGCCATGATGATGCAGCTGGGCGCCGAGGGCGTGTTCGTCGGCTCGGGCATCTTCAAGTCCGGCGACCCGGCCAAGCGCGCCGAGGCCATCGTCAAGGCCACCACCTTCCACGACGACCCCGACGTGATCGCCAAGGTCTCCCGCGGCCTGGGCGACGCCATGGTCGGCATCAACGTCGCCTCGCTGGGCGAGGACCAGAAGTTCGCCGGCCGCGGCTGGTGACGTCCGGGAACCCCCGGTTCCCACGGGGGGTCCCGCCGGCCGGGGCGGCGCGTCCGAGCGCGGTTCCGCCCGGCCGGCGGGACGCTCCCGATCCGGTGACCGATGGCCGGTAGCGGCGGGCCCTCCCCATCCCGCGCCGCAGGGTTTACGCTGGCCGCGCGGCCGGTAGGGGAGCGGGCCCCGGGCGGCACCCGGCCGCGAAAGGGGACGATCATGGGGTGGTCGGTCGCACTCGCCTGCGCGAGCGCCGGTGAACCCGCCGAGGTGTTCCGGCCCGGGCTGGTCCCCGACCCCGACCCCGAGGCCGCTGCGTCCCTCGCCCGCGGGCTCTACCCCGCGGCTACCCTCGGCCAGACCGGCGACACCGTCCTCGACTTCGCCCTCTGGCCGTACGAGGACGAGCTGTTCGTCGGCGTCTTCGACCGCGCCCTGCTGGTGTGCGACCGGCGGCTGTTCTGCCTCGACGACGACGCCCGCCGGATCGCCGACACCATCGCCGCGGCCCTGCCCGGCGCGCGCTGCGGCGTCCTCGTCCTGCACAGCGTGATCTCCGGCTGCTGGTTCCGCTGGTACGACGCCGGGGAGCTGCGCCGGGACGTCTTCGTCACCGCCGAGGACGGCGTGGTGGTCGACCAGGGCGAGCGGCTCGCCGCCGAGGGACCGTTCTGGAAGCCCGTCGACGACGGCGCGCCGGACGTGCCGCTGCCGTTCGACCCCGAGCGGTTCGGCCTGGCGCTGGCCGAGGCGCACATGTTCGGCCGCGGCATCGCCGAGCGCGGCGGCGACGGCTTCCTGCCGCTGGAACTGCCGCTGCGCCGCTTCAAGATCTGCTGAGGCCGGGCCGGGAAGAGCCGCACGGTACCGGGGCGTTGTACCAGCGTCTAGGGTGTTCCAAGATCCCTGTGCAGAATTCCCGGAAGGTTCACACGTGACCGTTGTGCCCACCATCGGTGTCCTCGCGCTGCAGGGTGACGTGCGCGAGCACGCGCGGGCCCTCGAGGGCGCCGGAGCGCGGACCCTCCCGGTGCGCCGCCCCGAAGAGCTGGAACGCGTGGACGGCCTGGTCGTCCCGGGCGGCGAGTCCACCACCATGTGGCGGCTGGCGCGCTCGTTCGAGCTGCTGGAGCCCGTGCGCAAGCGCATCGAGGCGGGCCTGCCGGTCTACGGCTCCTGCGCCGGCATGATCATGCTGGCCGACCGGATCCGCGACGGCGCGCGGGGCCAGGAGACCTTCGGCGGCATCGACATGACGGTGCGCCGCAACGCCTTCGGCCGCCAGGTCGACTCGTTCGAGTCGGACGTACGGCTCACCGGCGTCGGCGAGGACCCCTTCCACGCGGTCTTCATCCGCGCCCCCTGGGTGGAGTCGGTCGGCGACGGCGTCGATGTGCTCGGCCGCGCCGAGAGCGGCCCGAACATCGGTAGGATCGTCGCCGTCCGCCAAGGGCGCCTCATGGCGACCGCGTTCCACCCTGAACTGACGGGCGACCACCGCGTGCACCACTACTTCGCCGATCTGGTGCGCCGGGCGATGGAGGAGGAGTAAGAGGATGTCCGGCCATTCCAAATGGGCGACGACCAAGCACAAGAAGGCGGCCCTCGACGCCAAGCGGGGCAAGCTCTTCGCCAAGCTGATCAAGAACATCGAGGTCGCGGCCCGTACCGGCGGCGGCGACCCCGACGCCAACCCGACGCTCTACGACGCCATCTTCAAGGCGAAGAAGAACTCCGTCCCCAACGACAACATCGAGCGCGCGCGCAAGCGCGGCGCCGGTGAGGAGGCGGGCGGGGCCGACTGGCAGAACATCACGTACGAGGGCTACGCCCCCGGCGGGGTCGCGCTGCTGGTCGAGTGCCTGACCGACAACCGCAACCGCGCGGCCTCCGAGGTCCGCGTCGCGCTCACCCGCAACGGCGGCTCGCTGGCCGACCCCGGCTCGGTGGCCTACCTGTTCAACCGCAAGGGCGTCATCATCGTCCCCAAGGACGGCACCAGCGAGGACGACGTGATGCTGGCCGTCCTGGACGCCGGCGCCGAGGAGGTCAACGACCTCGGCGAGAACTTCGAGATCGTCTGCGAGGCCGGCGACCTCATCCCCGTCCGCACCGCCCTGCAGGAGGCCGGCATCGACTACGAGTCGGCCGACTCCAGCTGGCTGCCCAGCGTCTCCGTACCGCTGGACGAGGACAACGCCCGGAAGGTCTTCCGCCTCATCGAGGCCCTGGAGGACTCCGACGACGTCCAGGACGTCTACGCCAACTTCGACGTCTCCGACGAGGTCATGGAGCAGATCGGCGCCTGACCGCCCAGCGACGCCGCCGTGCCCCGGCACGGCGGCGTCCGCCGTTCCCGGGCGGACACGGCCGTCCGGATGCGCGACGATTGTCCGGCGGGTTCGGTAGCGTGACGCCTGCCGAACAGATGATCGAAGGAGCGGGCGTGCGAGTGATGGGCGTGGACCCTGGCCTCACCAGATGCGGGGTCGGCGTCGTCGACGGCGCCCCCGGCACCCCGCTGCGGCTGGTGCACGTGACCGTCGTGCGCACCGGCGCCGACGAGCCGATCGCCACCCGGCTCCTGGGCATCGAGACCGGCATCGAGGCGCTGATGGACGAGCTGCGCCCCGACGCGGTCGCGGTCGAGCGGGTGTTCTCGCAGCAGAACGTGCGCACCGTGATGGGCACCGCGCAGGCGGCCGGAGTGGCCATGCTGGCCGCCGCCCGGCGCGGGCTGCCGGTGGCGATGCACACGCCCAGTGAGGCCAAGGCCGCCGTGACCGGCAACGGCCGCGCCGACAAGGCGCAGGTGACGGCGATGGTGACGCGGCTGCTGCGGCTGGACGGCGCGCCCAAGCCCGCCGACGCCGCCGACGCGCTGGCGCTGGCCATCTGCCATGTGTGGCGCGGCGGTGCCCAGGCCCGGCTCGAGGCCGCGCGGCTGGGCACCCGTACCAGGACCAGAGGGGGAGCAGGGCAGTGATCGCCTTCGTCAGCGGCCGGGTGGCCGCCGCCGGACCGGACGGCGCCGTCATCGACGTGCACGGCGTCGGCATGACGGTCCAGTGCACCCCGGCGACGCTCGCCGGGCTGAGGGTCGGCGAGGAGGCGCGGGTGGCGACCTCGCTGGTCGTCCGCGAGGACTCCCTGACCCTCTTCGGGTTCGCCGACGACGACGAGCGGGCGGTGTTCGAGCTGCTCCAGACGGCCAGCGGCGTCGGCCCCCGCCTGGCCCTGGCGATGCTGGCGGTCCACACCCCCAACGCCCTGCGCCGCGCCGTGGCCGCCGAGGACCTCGCCGCCCTCACCAAGGTCCCGGGCATCGGCAAGAAGGGCGCCCAGCGGATCGTGCTGGAGCTGAAGGACCGTCTCGGCGGCCCGGTGGGCGACGCCGAGGACGTGCGCGCCCCCGCCGCCGCCGAGCCCTGGCGCGAGCAGGTCCACAACGGCCTGATCAACCTCGGCTGGTCCGCCAGGGACGCCGACGCCGCCGTCGACGCGGTCGCCGCCGACCTCGACGGCGACACGCCGCCCGTGGCGGTCCTGCTCAAGTCCGCCCTCAAGAAGCTGAGCAAGTAGCGCGTGAACGCACAGAGCAGGGCGACCCGCCGAGCGGAGGCGAGGCCATGAGCGCTGCGAACGGCCGCGCGACGGCTGGACTGAGGAGCGGAGGGAGCTTGCGACCGGAGCGACGAGGGAAGCCGTCGCGTGTGGCGGCCGTGAGCCGCCGAGCGGAGGCGAGGCCATGAGCGCTGACATGAACGCCGACAGGATCGTGTCGGCGGACGCCGACGGGCCGGAGGAGCAGGTCATCGAGGCCGCGCTGCGGCCCAAGAAGCTCGACGACTTCATCGGGCAGGAACGGGTGCGCGAGCAGCTGTCGCTGGTGCTGCACAGCGCGCTGCGGCGCGGCCGTACGCCCGATCACGTGCTGCTGTCGGGCGGCCCGGGGCTGGGCAAGACCACCCTCGCCATGATCATCGCGGCGGAGCTGGGGCAGCCGCTGCGGATCTCCTCGGGCCCGGCGATCGAACGGGCCGGTGACCTGGCGGCGGTGCTGTCCACGCTGTCCGAGGGAGAGGTGCTCTTCCTGGACGAGATCCACCGGATGGCGCGGCCCGCCGAAGAGATGCTCTACATGGCGATGGAGGACTTCCGGGTCGACGTGGTGGTCGGGAAGGGACCGGGCGCCACCGCGATCCCGCTGGACATCGCCCCGTTCACGCTCGTGGGCGCCACGACCAGGGCGGGGATGCTCCCCGGGCCGCTGCGCGACCGGTTCGGGTTCGTGGCGCACATGGACTTCTACGAGCCCGCGGAGCTGGAGGTGATCGTCAAGCGGTCCGCGCGGCTGCTGGAGGTCGAGATCACCGACGAGGGGGCGGCCGAGGTCGCCGGGCGGTCGCGCGGCACTCCGCGGATCGCCAACCGGCTGCTGCGCCGGGTGCGCGACTACGCGGAGGTACGTGCGGACGGCGCGGTCGACCGCGAGCTGGCGCGGGCCGCGCTGCGCCTGTACGAGGTGGACGAGCGCGGCCTGGACCGGCTCGACCGGGCCGTGCTGGGGTCGCTGTTGCGCAAGTTCGGCGGGGGGCCGGTCGGGCTGTCCACGCTGGCGGTGTCGGTGGGGGAGGAGCCGGAGACGGTCGAGGTCGTGGCCGAGCCTTTCCTGGTCAGGCAGGGAATGCTGGCCCGCACGCCGCGGGGGCGGATCGCCACGCCCGCCGCGTGGGCGCACCTGGGGCTCACTCCACCACCCACGGCCCCGATGGCCGGTACGCTGTTCTCACTGGACGATGACGTCGACCAGTGAGAGTAGTGATCACGAAGTGACATGGTCCCAGTAACGGGTTGGGAACTTCACGGTGTTCCCGATCGTCACGTCGTTGCCGGTGTCTGGCGTACTCTCTAGACTCCGGGACTTGGTCACCCGTTCCCGGCCGACCGCTCCATCGGATGCCGCCATATCGGCGACAGGCTGGGCAAACCACATCGGAAGGATGCCCCAGTGATGGGCAGCGACATGATTATTGCGGCTGAGCAGGGCGGCAGCGGAGCGTTCAACCTCCTGCTGCTCCTGGCCGTGCCCCTCGTCTTCTACTTCCTGCTGATCCGGCCGCAGAGCAAGCGCCGCAAGGAGCAGCTCCAGATGCAGAGCGCTCTGGAGCCCGGGGCACGGGTGCTGACGACCAGCGGTATGTACGCCGAGGTGGTGTCGGTCGACGACGACGGCATCGAGCTGGAGATCTCCCCCGGAGTCCGGGCCCGGTTCGTCAAGCAGGCGGTGATGCAGGTCGTCAAGGACGACGACGTCGCCGACGAGGTCGAGGACGACGACCCCGCCGACGACGCCGACCTCACCGAGGTCGCCGAGACGAAGACCGACCTGAAGAAGGGCGGCGACGCCGAGACGGCGGACGCCGGGTCCGGCGATGAGGACGGTCCCGCCGCGCAGGGAGCCGGCGCGGGCAAGGGGCTGAAGAAGTCCTCCGACTGACGCGGCATCGGCGACGATTCAAGACGGGAAGTTAGACGACCAGTGGCTCCGCCTCGCAGCAACGTTCCCAATCCAGGGCGCACGCTCCTCGCGCTGTTCGTGGTCATGGCGGCCCTCACGGGCGTGATGTTCATGCAGGGCCACCCGACCCCCAAGCTGGGGCTCGACCTGGCCGGCGGGACCACCGTCACGCTGACCGCCAAGACGGCGAACGGCCGTACGCCGCCTTCCACCCAGATGGACCAGGCCGTCAAGATCATGACCCAGCGGGTCAACGGTCTGGGCGTGTCGGACGCCGAGGTGGCCAAGCAGGGCTCCAGCAACATCGTGGTCAACGTGCCGGGAGCAGGGCAGGACCGGGTGGTCCAGCTCATCGGCACCACCGCGAAGCTGCAGTTCCGCCAGGTGTACGCCGTCGCCGACGGCAAGCCGTCGGGGGCCGCCTCGCCGAGCCCGTCGCCGACGCCCACGGCCAAGAACGAGAAGCCGGGCGGGGCGAGCCCGTCGCCGTCGTCGAGCCCGTCCCCCACCGGGTCGGAGACCCCGCGGAGCCGGGCACTGTCGGAGGCCCTCGCGGCGCCGACGCCCACGCCCACCGGGTCGGGGAGCGCCCCGGCCTCCCCCTCGCCGGCGCCGACCGGGCTGCCCCCGGGTCTGGGCACGATGCCGCCGGGAGCGGCCGGGCAGGACTACTCCGGCATCGACGACAAGGCCGTCATCAAGCAGTTCGAGCAGCTCAACTGCTACGTGCCGGACAAGCGGGTGCAGGGGTCCAACGACCCCAACCGCAAGTGGGTCGTCGCCTGTGACCAGAAGGAGGAGCGGGGCCAGGTCGCCAAGTACATCCTGGGCCCGACCCGGGTGCTGGGCGAGCAGGTCTCCGACGCCTCCGCGATGCCGCCGGACCCCCAGCAGGGGCAGAGCAGCTGGTGGGTCAGCCTGAAGTTCAAGTCGCAGGGCGGCAGGGAGTTCGGCGCGGCCACCACCGACGCCTACCGGGCGTACCAGCAGGACTCCGGCTCTCCGCGCTCGCAGATCGCGATCGTGCTGGACGGCCAGGTCGTCTCCGCGCCGAGCATCAGCCGGGGCGCGATCACCGGCGGCACCGCCCAGATCGACGGGCCGCCCGAGAGCTTCACCCAGACCTACGCCACCGACCTGGCCAACGTGCTGAAGTACGGCGCGCTGCCGCTGGAGTTCACCCAGAGCTCCATCGACGAGGTCTCCTCCACGCTGGGCTCCGACCAGCTCCGCGGCGGCATGATCGCCGGTGCGATCGGGCTGGTGCTGGTGCTGCTGTACTGCCTGCTCTACTACCGGGGCCTGGGGCTGGTGGCGGTCTCCAGCCTGGTCGTGGCCGCCGGGATCACATACGTGTCGGTGGTCATCCTCGGCGAGAACATGGGCTTCCGGCTCTCGCTGCCGCACATCATCGGCCTCATCGTCTCCATCGGCATCACGGCCGACTCCTTCATCGTCTATTTCGAGCGATTGCGTGACGAGCTGCGCGCGGGCCGGACGCTGAGACCGTCGGTCGAGACGGCCTGGAAGAGGGCGCGGCGCACCATCCTGGTCGCCGACGCGGTGACCTTCCTGGCCGCCCTGGTGCTGTACTTCCTGGCCGTGGGCGGGGTCCGGGGCTTCGCGTTCGCGATGGGCCTGACCACGCTGATCGACGTGATCGTGGTGTTCTTCTTCACCAAGCCGCTGGTGGGCCTGCTGTCGCGGACCAGGTTCTTCGGCCGCGGCCACCCGCTGTCGGGGCTGGACGCCACCCGGCTGCGCGGGACCGCGAACCGTACGGCCAAGGGCGCCGCGTCCTCCGCGTCCGCCACCATCCGCCCGAAGAGCCAGGAGGTCTGATGCTGGGGACGCGTGCGATCGTCTCCCGGATCTACCGGGGAGAGATCAGCGCCGACATCGTCGGCCGGCCCAAGCTGTGGTACTCCATCTCGGGCGTGCTGCTGGTGCTGTCCATCGCCGGGCTGCTCTTCCAGGGCCTCAACTTCGGGGTGGAGTTCAAGGGCGGCTCGGTCTTCACCTTCAGCGCGCCGAGCGCCTCGATCGAGCAGGTGCGCGGCGCGGTCACCTCCGGCGGCGCGCACCAGGCCATCGTCCAGAAGGCCGGCGGCGACTGGCGGGTCACCACCGAGAGCCTCAGCTCGGCCAAGGTGACCGAGGTCAAGCAGAGCGTGGCCGGTGAGCTGAAGGTCCCGGCCGAGAAGGTCAGCACCCAGGTGGTGGGAGCCTCGTGGGGCGGTGAGGTCTCGGCCAAGGCCTGGCAGGCGCTGCTGGTCTTCATGGTGCTGATCATCGCCTACCTGTCGGTGGCCTTCGAGTGGCGGATGGCGCTGGCGGCCGTGGTGGCACTGATCCACGACCTGGTGATCACAGCGGGCGTGTACGCCTGGTCCGGCTTCGAGGTCACCCCGGCCACACTGCTGGGCTTCCTGACCATCCTCGGTTATTCGCTGTACGACGCCGTCGTGGTGTTCGACATGATCAAAGAGGTCACCAAACCGCTCGGCCCGACCTCCAAGATCACCTACAGCGAGGCCGCCAACCAGGCGCTCAGCAGCACCCTGGTGCGTTCGCTGAACACCTCGCTGGTGGCGATCCTCCCGGTGGCGGCGATCCTGTTCATCGGCACCACGCTGTTCGGCGCGGGCACGCTGAAGGACCTGTCGCTGGCGCTGTTCGTCGGCATGATCGTCGGCACCTACTCCTCGATCTGCGTGGCCACGCCGCTGCTGGTGCAGCTCAAGGAGCGCGAACCGCGTTACCGGGAACTCCGCGCCAACATCGCCCGCCGGGAGAGCAGCGCCAAGCGGCAGGCCAAGATCGCCAAGACCCAGGTCGCGGTCGCCCCCGAGCGCGACGGCGGCACGGACGACCCGGCGGAGCCGGAGGACGGCCGTCCGGGCGGCGGAGAGGCGTCCGGCGACCGGACGGAGGAGGGGATCCCCGCCTCCGTGACCGTGCGCAAGGTCGTCCAGCAAGGTCCTCGGCAGCAGCCCAAGCGCGGCACCCGCCAGCAGCGCCGGGGCAAGTAGGCCGCGGGGGCGTTCGCCCCAGGGCCGGGCCCCTCGACAAGTCAACGACGAAGAGCCGAGCGGACACACCGGCCGTGCCCATCGCCCTCAGCGGCGGGGGCACGGCCGACGCATGATCAGGAGAGCGCACAGGTGGACCTCGACAAACTGATCCAGGACCGGATCCGCGACGTGGCCGACTATCCCAAGCCCGGGATCGTCTTCAAGGACATCACCCCCCTGCTGGCCGACCATGTGGCGTTCGCGGGCGTGGTGGACGCCATCGTCAACCATCACGGCCGCGGCACCGTCGACAAGATCGTCGGTATCGAGGCGCGCGGGTTCATCATCGCCGCGCCGGTCGCCTACCACTTCGGTGCCGGTTTCGTTCCGGTACGGAAAAAGGGAAAGCTGCCCTCCCGGGCGCACGAGGAGACCTATGATCTCGAATACGGGACCGAGACGATCGAGATGCACGTGGACGCGCTCGGCCCCGGAGAGCGTGTGCTGATCGTCGACGATGTGCTGGCCACCGGAGGCACCGCCCGCGCGGCGGTGGAACTCGTCCGCCGGGCCGGCGCCGAGGTCGCGGGCATCTCGGTCCTGATGGAGCTGTCGTTCCTGAACGGACGCGACAGGCTCGGGAATCTGGACGTTCATTCGTTGGTTACGGTCTAGCACGAAATGGGCGGCGGATACACTGGCGCCATCGGGTCCGGCGGGGAACGGACGCATCCCGCGGGACGAGCACGGCACGGCGTCCCAAGGTCCAAGGAGGCTGGGTGCCCGGTGAGGTGGTATCGACCGACGCGGTGACCGGCACCGCGGCAGGCCGGGCAACGGAGCCCGAGGCCGGGCGGGACGCGAGCGCGCCCCGAGGCAGGGCTCCCGAGACGGCCGCCGCGCCGCCTGCGCGCACGTCCGAACCCGCCTCCGGGTCCACTTCCCGGCCCGCCTCCCGGCCCGCGCCGGAGCCCGCCGCCCGCACGTCCGGACGGGGGGCCGCGCCCGAGCGGGACCAGGGCCCGGCCACGCGCCCCGCCCCGGCCGCCGAGACCGGCCCCAGCGCGACCGCCCCCACTAACGGTCCGACCGAAACCTCGTCCACCGGCTCCGCCTCCGCCCATGCGCCACCTTCCGAGACACCGCCCGCCGGATCCGAGGCGGCATCCGCCCGGGCCGGGACCGCATCCGCCCCAGCCGCCTCCGGCGAAGCCCCGCCAACAGCGCCCGCCGGATCGTCCCCGAAGCCGGCGCCGCCCGGCGAGCGGGCCCCGGCCGCCCCTGCACGCGAACCCGGCAAGACCGGGGAGAAGCCCGGTCAGCGGGCCGCTCCGCCCGGCTCCGGCCGCCCGGCCTCCCGATCCGGCTCCAGCTCCAGCTCCGGCTCGGGCCAGCGGACGCCGCGGGCTCAGGGGGGCTCCGGCGGCTCCTCCGCAGGCACGTCCAGGTCCAGCTCGCCCACGATCCCACCGTCCGCCGCGCGGGTGCGCCGCAGGCTCGCCAGGCTGGGCGCCCAGCGGGGCCCCGCTATGAACCCGGTTCTCGAACCGCTCATCAAGACGGTCCGCAACACCCACCCCAAGGCGGACCTGCGACAGATCGAGCGCGCGTACGACGTCGCCGCCCACTACCACCGCGACCAGAAGCGCAAGAGCGGCGACCCCTACATCACCCATCCGCTCGCCGTCACCGCCATCCTGGCCGAGCTGGGCATGAACACCGAGACCCTGTGCGCCGCGCTGCTGCACGACACGGTCGAGGACACCCCCTACACCCTCGACGAGCTGCGCACCGACTTCGGCGACGAGATCGCCGCGCTGGTCGACGGGGTGACCAAGCTCGACAAGGTCAAGTACGGCGAGGCGGCCGAGGCCGAGACCGTGCGCAAGATGGTCGTGGCGATGTCCCGCGACATCCGGGTGCTGGTGATCAAGCTCGCCGACCGGCTGCACAACATGCGCACGCTGCGCTACATGCCGCGGCACAAGCAGGAGAAGAAGGCCCGGGAGACGCTGGAGGTCTTCGCCCCGCTGGCGCACCGGCTCGGCATGAACACGCTGAAATGGGAGCTGGAGGACCTGTCGTTCGCCACGCTCTACCCCAAGCGGTTCGACGAGATCGCGCGGCTGGTGGCCGAGCGCGCCCCCCGCCGGGACGACTTCCTGCAGGACGTCATCGAGAACGTCTCGACCGACCTGCGCGAGGCCAAGATCAAGGCCAGTGTGACCGGGCGGCCCAAGCACTACTACTCGATCTACCAGAAGATGATCGCCCGGGACGTCAGCTTCGACGACATCTACGACCTGGTCGGCATCCGCGTCCTGGTGGACAGCGTCCGCGACTGCTACGCGGCGCTCGGCTCGATCCACGCGCGGTGGAATCCGGTCCCCGGCCGGTTCAAGGACTACATCGCGATGCCGAAGTTCAACATGTACCAGTCGCTGCACACGACGGTGATCGGTCCCGAGGGCAAGCCGGTCGAGCTGCAGATCCGCACCTGGGGCATGCACCGGCGGGCCGAGTACGGTGTCGCGGCGCACTGGAAGTACAAGGAGGAGACGGTCGGCGGCCGGAAGGCCGGCGACATGCAGTGGCTGCGGCAGCTGCTGGACTGGCAGAAGGAGACCGCCGACCCGGCCGAGTTCCTGGAGTCGCTGCGCTTCGACCTGTCGGTCTCGGAGGTCTTCGTCTTCACCCCCAAGGGCGACGTGATGGCGTTGCCCCAGGGGGCCACCCCGGTCGACTTCGCCTACGCCATCCACACCGAGGTCGGGCACCGATGTATCGGCGCCCGGGTCAACGGCCGGCTGGTACCGCTGGAGTCCACCCTGGACAACGGCGACACGATCGAGGTCTTCACCTCCAAGTCGCAGGACGCCGGACCCAGCCGCGACTGGCTCAACTTCGTCAAGAGCGCCCGCGCCCGCAACAAGATCAAGCACTGGTTCTCCAAGGAGCGGCGCGACACCGCGATCGAGTCCGGCAAGGACTCCATCGCCCGCGCGATGCGCAAGCAGAACATGCCGCTGCAGCGGATGATGTCGGGCGAGGCGCTGCTGGCCCTGGCCCGCGACATGCGCTACACGGACGTCTCCTCGCTGTACGCCGCCGTCGGTGAGGGGCACGTCTCCGCCCAGCACGTCGTGCAGCGCCTGGTGGAGGCCCTCGGCGGGGTGGAGAGCGCCGACGAGGACCTGGCCGAGATCGCGCTGCCCACCAAGCGCAAGCGGACCCGTGCCACAGGAGACCCCGGCGTGGTCGTGGCGGGCGACCCCGACGTGTGGGTCAGGCTGTCGCGCTGCTGCACGCCGGTCCCCGGAGACGACATCGTCGGCTTCGTGACCCGCGGCCACGGGGTGTCGGTGCACCGCGCCGACTGCGCCAACGTGGCCAGCCTGAAGACCCAGCCCGACCGGCTGATCGACGTCAAATGGTCGCCGAGCGAGGACTCGGTCTTCCTCGTCGCCATCCAGGTCGAGGCGCTCGACCGCCCGCGGCTGCTGTCGGACGTGACCCGGGTGCTGTCGGACCAGCACGTCAACATCCTGTCCGCCTCGGTCACCACCACCCGCGACCGGGTCGCGGTGAGCCGCTTCACGTTCGAGATGGGCGACCCCAAGCACCTGGGGCACGTCCTCAAGGCCGTCCGTTCCATCGACGGGGTCTACGACGTGTACCGCGTCACCAGCGGCGCTCAGCGTTGATTGCCGGCGCGAGCGGCGCTCGTCGCTGGCGCTCCTCGCTTGTCGCGCCGGCGGCGATCGCTGCATCGCTCCGACTCGCCTGGCGGCTCGCTGCGCGATCAGGTTCTCGCTTCGCTCGAACCTGGCTTCGCACGCGATCGCAACGCCTGAGGGTGTCGCGGGGTTGCTCGGTGGGCTGAGGTGGTCCATCCACGCGGAAAGGGCCGGCCCGGCCCGGCCCCCTCACGCGTTCCCCTGCCCGGGACGCCGCTCAGGAAGCGACGGTCACTCCCGGTCGTCCTCGGGGATCACGTCGACGCCTGCCTCCGCCCGCTGCTGCGCGGTGATGGGGGTCGGGGCGTCGGTCAGCGGGTCGTGGCCGGAGGCGGCCTTGGGGAAGGCGATCACGTCGCGGATCGAGTCCAGCCCGGCCAGCAGCATGATCATGCGGTCCCAGCCGAAGGCGATGCCGCCGTGCGGGGGCGGGCCGAACTTGAACGCCTCCAGCAGGAAGCCGAACTTGGTCTCGGCCTCCTCCTTCGACAGCCCCAGCACGTCGAAGACCCGCTGCTGCATCTCGGCGCGGTGGATCCGCAGCGAGCCGCCGCCGATCTCGGTGCCGTTGCAGACGATGTCGTAGGCGTCGGCCAGGGCCTCGCCGGGCCGGTCCTGGAAGTCGTCGGCGAACGCGGGCTTGGGCGCGGTGAACGGGTGGTGCACCGACGTCCAGCCGATCTGCTCGCCCTTGTCGTCCTCGGCCGGCTCGAAGATCGGCGCGTCCACCACCCAGCAGAACGCCCAGGCCGACTCGTCGATCAGCCCGCAGCGGCGGCCGATCTCCAGCCGGGCGGCGCCCAGCAGCTCGCGGGTGGCGTGCGGCCTGCCGGCACCGAAGAAGATCGCGTCGCCGGGCTCGGCGCCGGCCTTGGCCGCCAGCCCCGACTTCTCCTCGTCGGAGAGGTTCTTGGCCACCGGTCCGCCGAGCGTGCCGTCCTCCTGGACCAGCACGTAGGCCAGGCCCCGCGCGCCGCGCGCCTTGGCCCAGTCCTGCCAGCCGTCCAGCTCCTTGCGGGTCTGGGACGCCCCGCCCGGCATGACCACCGCGCCGACGTAGGGGGCCTGGAAGACCCGGAACGAGGTGCCGGCGAAGTACTCGGTCATCTCGGTCAGCTCGTTGCCGAACCGCAGGTCGGGCTTGTCCGAGCCGAACCGGGACATGGCCTCGGCGTAGGTCAGGTGGGGGAGCGGGCGGGGGATCTCGTACCCGGCGATCTCCTTCCAGAGCCGCGCCACCAGGTCCTCGGCCACGTTGAGCACGTCGTCCTGCTCGACGAACGACATCTCGATGTCGATCTGCGTGAACTCCGGCTGCCGGTCGGCGCGGGAGTCCTCGTCGCGGTAGCAGCGGGCGATCTGGTAGTAGCGCTCCAGGCCCGACACCATCAGCAGCTGCTTGAACAGCTGAGGTGACTGCGGCAGGGCGTACCAGTGGCCCGGCTTGAGGCGGACCGGCACCAGGAAGTCGCGGGCGCCCTCGGGGGTGGAGCGGGTCAGCGTCGGCGTCTCGACGTTGACGAAGCCGTGCTCGCGCATCACCTCGTGCACCAGGAACGACGCCTGGGAACGGGTGCGCATCGCCTTGGCCACGGCCTCGCGGCGGATGTCGAGGTAGCGGTACTTGAGCCGGATCTCCTCGTGGACGTTCACCTCGCCCTCGATCGGGAACGGCAGCGGGGCCGAGTCCGACAGCACCTCGATGCGCTCGGCGGCGACCTCGATGTCCCCGGTGGGAAGGTCGGGGTTCTCGTTGCCCTCGGGCCGTACCCGGACCTCGCCGGTGATCTTGACGCAGAACTCCGCGCGCAGGTCGTGCGCGGTGTCCTCCTCGCGGAAGACCACCTGCGCGGTGCCGGAGGCGTCGCGCAGGTCGATGAAGGTGACGCCGCCGTGGTCGCGGCGCCTGGCCACCCAGCCGGCCAGCGTGACCTGCTGTCCGGCGTGCTCCCTGCGGAGCGTCCCCGCCTCGTGCGAGCGGATCATCGTGAAAGCCTTTCCTTCAACGTCGTAACGATCTGGGGGAGCGGCACGGCGGCCTGGTCGCCGCCCTGGAGGTCCTTCACCTGCGCGGATCCGGCGGCGATGTCCCGCTCGCCGAGGATCACCGCGTAGCGCGCGCCGGACCGGTCGGCGTCCTTCATCGCGCCCTTGAGCCTCTTGCCGCCGTAGGCCATGTCGGCCGCGATCCCGGCCTGCCGCAGGTCGTTCACCAGGGAGAACACGGCGCGCTCGGCGGCCTCGCCCAGTGCGACGCCGAACACCTCGCAGCGCGGTGGGGCGGCGAACGCCGCGCCCTCCGCCTCCAGCGCCAGGATCGTGCGGTCCAGCCCGAGACCGAAGCCGATGCCGGGCAGCGGGGGGCCGCCGATGTCCTCGGAGAGCCCGTCGTAGCGGCCGCCGCCGCCGATGCCCGACTGGGCGCCCAGCAGCGGGTGGTCGAACTCGTAGGTCGTCCGCGTGTAGTAGTCGAGGCCGCGGACAAGCGTCGGCGTGTCCTCCCAGGCGATGCCCAGGTCGGCCAGGAGCTCGCGGACCTTGTCGTGGTGGGCCTTGCAGTCCCCGCACAGGTGGTCGGCCATCAGCGGGGCGTCGGTGAGCTGGGCCCGTACCTCCGGGCGCTTGTCGTCCAGCACGCGCAACGGGTTGATATCGATGCGCGCCCGGGTGGCCTCGTCGAGGTCGAGCCCGCGCAGGAAGTCCTGGAGCCGAGTCCGGTAGGCGGGCCGGCACTCCTTGCAGCCCAGCGAGTTGAGCAGCAGCCGCACCCGGGTCAGGCCGAGGGAGCGGTACCAGTTCCACGCGATGGCGATCGTCTCGGCGTCGACCTGCGGATCCTCGCTGCCGATCGCCTCCAGGTCGAGCTGGTAGAACTGCCGGTAGCGGCCCTGCTGCGGACGCTCGGCACGGAACGCCGGACCGGTCGTCCAGACCTTGACCGGCAGCCCGCCCCGCTTGTGCAGGCCGTTCTCCAGCACCGACCGCAGCACCCCGGCGGTGAACTCCGGACGGAGCGTCAGGGAGCGGCCGCCGCGGTCCTCGAAGGTGTACATCTCCTTGCTGACCACGTCGGTGGACTCCCCGACGCCGCGCCTGAAGAGGTTGGTGTCCTCGAAGACGGCCAGCTCCAGATAGCCGTAACCGGCCAGCCGAGCCTGCTCGGCGAACGCCTGGCGGATGGCGGAGAACAGATCCGCCCGCGGCGGGACGTATTCACTGACCCCTTTGGGGGCCTGAAAGCTCGAACTCATGGTCTCTCGGTCAGAATCCCTGGTTGGGGCCGTCGGCCGGCGCCAGCCCTGTGTCGTTCAGGGGGGACGACCCCCCTGAACCCCCCGGCACGAGCCCTGTGTCGTTCAGGGGGGACGACCCCCCTGGACCCCCCGGCACAAGCCCTGAGAGGAACGGATTGGAAGCGCGCTCACGCCCGATGGTCGTCTGCCCGCCATGGCCGGGCAGGACGGCGGTCTGGTCGGGCAGCGGCAGGCACACCCGCGCCAGGCTGGCGAGGATCTCCTCGTACGAGCCGCCCGGCAGGTCGGTGCGCCCGATCGAGCCGGCGAACAGCAGGTCGCCGGTGAACATCACGTCCGGGACGTCACCCGCCGGCGGCGTACGGAACGTCACCGACCCGGGCGTGTGGCCCGGGGCGTGGTCGACGGTGAAGCTCAGCCCGGCCAGCTCCAGCGCGGCGCCGTCGGACAGCTCCTTCACGTCGTCCGGCTCGCTCAGCGTGAGCCCCCCGAACAGCTGCTGCCCCGCGTTCAGCGACAGGCCCTTGGCCGGATCGGTGAGCAGGTCGCGGTCGTCGGGGTGGATGTAGGCGGGGACGTCCTTGGCACCGCAGACCGGGGCGACCGACCAGACGTGGTCGAGATGGCCGTGCGTGAGCAGCACCGCGACCGGCTTGAGCCGGTGCTCGCGCAGGATCTCCTCGATCCCGGCCTCGGCGTCCTGGCCGGGATCGATGATGACGCACTCCTCACCCGCGGCGGGCGCCACGATGTAACAGTTCGCGGCGAAAGATCCGGCGGGGAACCCGGCGACGAGCACGGTCGTCCTTCCTTCAGGCCATGTACGGCGAAGTATGTCCCTGGAGCTGTATCTCTTACGGTGCCTTTCGAGGGTACCGGCGCGGCCCTGGCCACCGCGAACGAGATGTGCCGATCGCCGTGTCGCGCGGGGCCGGGGGCGGGAGCGCGGCGGCCGCCGGTCAGGCGGTCCGCGGCGGACCCGCCACTCTCCAGGGACCGCTACTATGCGCTGCACGTTCACCTGATCACACCGGAGGCAAGGCACGTGGCGGGGAAGGACCGCAAGAAAGAGCTCGCACGGCAGCGTTACGAGCGGCAGCAGGAGCGCCGCCGGGCGCAGGAGGCCCGCGCGCGCCGAGTCAGGATCATCGGGGCGGTGGCCGCGGTGGCGGTGATCGCGGGAGGCGGCGCGGGGATCTTCGCGCTGACCGGGAAGGACGACAGCTCCGACGCCGCCGAGCCGCAGGCCCAGGCGAAGGCGACGCCGAAGCCCGGAGAGTGCGCCTACACGGCGGCAGGGGAGGCCGGCGCTCCCAAGGACCTGGGCACGCCACCGGTCAAGCCCATCGCCGACGGCCCGCTGAAGGCGACGATGAAGACGAGCCAGGGGAAGCTGGGCCTGGAGCTCGACGGCGCCAAGGCCCCCTGCACCACCAACTCGTTCGCGTTCCTGGCGGAGAAGAAGTTCTTCGAGAAGACCTCCTGCCATCGGCTCTCCACCAGCGAGGGCCTGAAGATGCTGCAGTGCGGCGACCCGACCGGCACCGGCAAGGGCGGCCCCGGGTACCAGTTCGCCAACGAGAACACCGAGGGCGCCACCTACTCCAAGGGGACGCTCGCCATGGCCAATTCCGGCCCGGACACCAACGGGAGCCAGTTCTTCCTCGTGTACGGGGACTCCCAGCTGCCGCCGAACTACTCGGTCTTCGGCAAGATCACGTCGGGTCTGGACGTGCTGGACAAGGTCGCCAAGGGCGGGGTCGACAAGCCCGGCGACGACGGCACCGGGGAGCCCAAGAAGAAGGTCACGATCGACAGCGTCACGATCGCCGGGAAATAGCCCAACAGGATACTAAGGTGTGGAGGGTCCGGTGGTTGTGAACACGACCGGACCCGTGATTCAGGAGGCAAGGGTGTCCAGCGCGACCGATCCCTGGGGCCGGGTGGACGAGAACGGCACCGTCTACGTGAAGACGTCGGACGGCGAGCGTGTCGTGGGGTCCTGGCAGGCCGGGGCGCCGGAGGAGGCCCTGGCCTACTTCAAGCGCAAGTACGACGCGCTGGTCACCGAGATCGGCCTGCTCGAGCAGCGCCTGCGCACCACCGACCTGCAGCCCGGCCAGGCCCAGCAGAGCATCGCCCGGCTGCGCGAGGCGGTCACGGAGGCGCACGCCGTCGGCGACCTCGACAGCCTGGTCCGGCGGCTGGACAACCTCACCGAGCAGGTGGGCCGCCGCCGCGAGGAGGTCAAGGCCCAGCGCGAGCACGCCCGGCACGAGGCCCGCGAGATCAAGGAACGGATCGTCGCCGAGGCCGAGCGGATCGCCGCCGAGGAGACGCACTGGAAGAACGGCGGCGAGCGGCTGCGCCGGCTGGTCGAGGAGTGGAAGGCCGCCGACCGCATCGACCGTCCGACCGAGACCGCCCTGTGGAAGCGGCTGTCGGCCGCCCGCAACGCCTTCACCAAGCGGCGCAAGGCCTACTTCGCGACCCTGGACGACCAGCGCGACGAGGCCCGCCGGGAGAAGGAGCGCCTGGTCGCCGAGGCCGAGGCGATGAGCGGTTCGACGGACTGGGGCGAGACCGCCGCCGCCTACCGCGACCTGATGCGCCGCTGGAAGCAGGCCGGACGTGCCTCCCGTGACGCCGAAGAGGACCTGTGGAGCCGCTTCAAGGGCGCCCAGGACGTCTTCTTCGCCGCACGTTCCGCCGCGTTCGCCGAGCGCGACGCCGAGCTGCGGGTGCACGCCGAGGAGAAGGAGAAGATCCTCGCCGAGGCCGAGCGGCTGCTGCCCGTCCGCGACGTGCGGCAGGCGCGGCAGCAGCTGCGCGCCGTCCAGGAGCGCTGGGAGGCCGCCGGTCCCGTGCCGCGCGACCAGCGCGACCGGCTGGAGGGACGGCTCCGCAAGATCGAGGAGACCGTGCGCGCCGCCGAGGAGAAGGAGTGGCGGCGCACCAACCCCGAGGCGCGCGCCCGCGCCGAGGCGGCGGTGACCCAGCTGCGCGGCTCCATCGAACGGCTGGAGAAGGACCTGGAGAAGGCGCGCGCCGCCGGACGCGACAAGGCCGTCAAGGAGGCCGAGGAGGCGCTGACGGCCCGCCGCGCCTGGCTGGAGGAGGCCGAGCGCACGCTGGCCGAGTTCTCCTAGCAGACCCTCCGCGCCCGGAAGCCTGGACAGACCCGCGTTCTCCGGGCCTGTCCGGGCTTCTCCGCGTCCGGCCGGGCCTCTTCGTGTCCGGTGAGGCCTCTCGCGTGCCAGGGCCTCTGGCGCCGCCTCAGGCGCAGGCGGGCGCTCAGGTGCAGGCAGGGGGCTCGGCGCGGGCGGGGGCGAGGGGTCAGACGGCGCTCGCGCCGCGCTCCCGGAGCATCCCGTTCATGAGGTCGATCTCCGAGCGCTGCCCGTTGACCATGGTCGTGGCCAGCCGCCTCACCCGCTCGTGATCGGTGCGGTCCAGCACGGCGCGGGCCATGTCCACCCCGGCCCGGTGGTGAGTGATCATGAGCTGGAGGTAGAGCACCTCGGCCGCACGCCCGGACGCCTTCTCCAGCCGCGCGAGCTGCTCCCGGGTGGCCATGCCGGGCATCGCCGCCGTCCCGCCCGCCGTCCCGCCCGCCGTCCCGCCGCTGCCGGACGGGGTGCCGGCCCGGGAACCGGAGCCGTGCCCGCCGTGCCCGTTCATCCAGCGCATGGGTCCCGCGGGGTCGGCCTTGGGCAGCCCCCATTCGTCCAGCCACGCGGTCATCATCCCGATCTGGGCCGACTGCGTGTTGATGACGTCGTAGGCCAGGAGCCGGACCCGTTCGTCGCCGGTCCGGTCCCGGACGATGAACGACATCCGCACCGCCTGGGCGTGGTGGGTGCTCATGTCCCGGGCGAACCCGGCCTCCGGCCCGCCGGTCCCGGGCCGTCCGGACCCCGTCGCGGCCAGGACCACCAGGACGCCCGCGACGACCAGGACCAGCACCGCGAGGACGACGGTGATCCGCCGTCCCCGCGGTGCCGCCGGCGACACGTCGGTCACGGGGTGTCCTTGGCTCCGCTGCAGGCGGCGCCGGGCTCGGGGGTCTGCGGCCCCTTGACGAAGGAGCGCAGGAAGGAGTCCACGCGGGCGTCGTCGGCCTTCTGGATCTTGAGCTGCTTGCCCCACGCGGTGAGGATGATCGGGGAGTCCTGGCCGGTGTAGGGGCTCAACATCGTGTACTCGACGCTCTCGACCTTGTCCTTGAGCCGCTTGACCTGGTCGGCGGGCAGGTCGGGCCGGTAGGTGATCCAGACCGCGCCGTGCTCCAGCGAGTGCACGGCGTTCTCGTCGCGCAGCTGGCGGTCGTAGACGCGGCCGTCGCAGTTCTGCCACATCGGGTCGTGGTCGCCGCCCATGGGGGGCTTGGTCTCGTACTGGACCGCGCCGGAGGTGTGCTCCTGGCTGAGGCCGTCCTTCTCGATCAGCCCCGCGATCGCGGAGTCGGAGGAGGACGGGCGGCTCTGCATGAAGGCGAAGCCGATCGCGACGACGGCGACGAGGCCGATCACCGTGAAGAAGGCGATGGCCCCCCAGGGGATCTCGCGCTTGGTGAGGACGTTGTTGCGCTGGGCGCGGTTTCTGGCGCTCTTGGACATCGTGCTCTTCCCTTTCGGGCGGTGGTGCTCATGGACAGGGGCGGTCGTGGCGGCCTTTGGCCGGCCTGTCACAGCCGGAGCACCTGCAGAGCGGTGAGGGAGAGCGGGGAGGGCCGGGCGAACGCCGGAGGCGCCAGGGTCCAGCCGGAACGGGGCGGGCGGCGAGCGCCCGCGGGGCGTGGCTTGGCGGCCAGGCCCAGCGCCATCAGGCCGATGAGCACGGCCAGGCACAGGCAGGTCTCGACCGGGTGGAAGGGGGGCGGGTCGAACGGCGTGCTGAACGCGGACGGGCCGGAGGGGGCCGCGGCGCCCTGGTACAGGGCGCCAGGCGGGCTGCCGGCCGTGAGCGCCGCCGTGGCGCCGGGCCGGGCGGAACCGGCCCGGAGGAAGGCGTGGGAGGAGACGGTCTCGTGAGCGGCCATCGCGTCGGCGACGTCGGCGGGGACACTGACGGAGTGGGTGGTGCAGACGCGCAGCGCCGGCGCGTGCCCGAGCCCGTAGCTGAAGATGAGACCGGCCACGAGGAACAGCGCCATGAGCAGCCCTGCGGGCCCATGGCGCAGGCGCGGGGTCGTCCGGCCCACCGTCACGCTCCGATTTCACCTCCGGGCGTTGTCAACGCCGCGGGCGGGCCATGGAGTTCCCACCAAAGGAATACCTTTCCGGGAGATCTCGGGAGATCTCGGAGAGGACGGCCCATTGCGGGCGATCCTAGCGGCGTCGTGGCGCCGCGGGACCGCCGGGGAGAGACCGCCGCGGCACCGCCGAGGAGGCGAGGACGTCCGCGCGCCGAGATAGTGTCGGAGCGTGACCAGCAGGGTGGAACCGGGCCAACCGGAGGGCCTCTTCGACGATCCGGCGCTGGAGCCGGCGACCGCCGCCGCGCCCGTTCCCGGCGCCTCGACGGCGGGCGGTGGGCACGGCCGGCCGGGCGGCGGGGCCGGGCAGCCCCTGGCGGTGCGGATGCGTCCCCGCGGGCTGGACGAGGTCGTCGGGCAGCGCCACCTCCTCGGGCCCGGCACGCCCATCCGGCAGCTCGTCGACCGGGACGTGCCCATGTCCCTGGTGCTCTGGGGGCCGCCGGGCACCGGCAAGACCACGCTGGCCACCGTGGTCAGCCACGTCACCGCCCGCCGCTTCGTGGAGATCTCCGCGGTCAGCGACGGGGTCAAGCGGGTCCGCGCCGAGATCGACCTGGCCCGGCGCGAGCTGGGCATGACCGGCCGCCAGACCGTGCTGTTCGTCGACGAGGTGCACCGGTTCAACAAGGCCCAGCAGGACGCGCTGCTGCCCGCGGTCGAGAACCGCTGGGTCTCCTTCATCGGCGCCACCACGGAGAACCCGTTCTTCTCGGTGATCAGCCCGCTGCTGTCCCGCTCGCTGCTGCTCACCCTCGAGCCGCTCGGCGAGGACGATCTGCGCGAGGTCGTCCGGCGGGCGCTGGCCGACGAGCGCGGCCTCGGCGGGACGGCCGAGATGGACGCCGCCGCCGAGGACCACCTCATCCGCCTGGCGGGCGGCGACGCCCGCCGCACCCTGACCTACCTGGAGGCGGCGGCGCTGGCGGCCGGCGCCACGGGCACCGGCGCCGTGGCGGAGACCACCGGGGAGACCGGGGAAGGCGGGCCCCCCGCCCCGGTGAGGATCGACGTGGACGTCCTGGAGAAGGCGGTCGACCGCGCCGCCGTCCGCTACGACCGCGAGGGCGACCAGCACTACGACGTCATCAGCGCGTTCATCAAGAGCATCCGCGGCAGCGACGTCGACGCGGCCCTGCACTACCTGGCCCGGATGATCGAGGCGGGCGAGGACGCCCGGTTCATCGCCCGGCGGCTGATCGTGCACGCCAGCGAGGACGTGGGGATGGCCGACCCGACCGCGTTGCAGACCGCGGTCGCGGCGGCGCAGGCGGTCGAGTTCGTCGGCCTTCCCGAGGCCCGGATCAACCTCGCGCAGGCGGTGATCCACCTGTCCCTGGCGCCCAAGTCCAACGCGGTCATCTCCGCGGTGGACGCCGCCCTGGGGGACGTCAAGAAGGGCGACGCCGGTGCCGTCCCCAAGCATCTGCGCGACTCGCATAACAGGGGCGCCGCCAAGCTCGGGCACGGCAAGGGATACAAGTACGCCCACGATCACCCCGGCGGGGTCGTCCGGCAGCAGTACGCGCCCGACTCCGTCCACGGACGCGAGTACTACCGGCCCACCCGGCACGGGGCGGAGGCCCGGTTCTCGGAGGTGCTGTCGCGCATCCGCTCGGTGCTGCGCGGCGGGGGCGGCCCCAAGGGCGCCGCGAACGGGCCGAAGGGCCGCTGAGGCGGGGTCCGCGCGGCGGCGGATTCGATCTTTGCGGCCGGTGATCCCGACATCGGCGGCGCTCGCCCGGTAACCTGCGCAGAACACCCCGGGTCGCTGGGCGCGCGCCGTTCCGCGGCGCAGGGCCGGGCACGGACCGCGTGACCTCGCGCGGCCTCCGGGCGGCCGTGGCGGGCCTCGTGCCGGCCGTGCGCCGGCCTCGTGCGTGCAGCGTGCGGCCCTCGTGCGTGCAGCGTGCGGGCCCGCGCGATGCGGCACGGCCGGGGCCGGCGCCCACGGTAAGGTCTCTGCAGACCGAGCCCGGGCCGGACACGACCGGGGGTGCGGCCCAGGCCGCGGACGGCGGCCCGGACCGGACACAGCGACCGAGCCGAACACAGCGAAACGGAAAGCCCTGATGCTCACTGGTGGACAGCTGGCAGGTCTCATCGTGGCCGTGTTCTGGGCGGTGCTCGTCGCGTTCCTCGCCTTCACCCTCCTCCGGCTCGCCCGCCTGCTCCGGGAGGCCGGCGAGGTCCTCTCCGAGATCGGCGACCAGGCCGGCCCCCTCATGGAGGACATGACCCGCACGGTCCGGCGGGCCAACGAGCAGCTCGGCCGCACCGACGTCATCACCAAGCAGGTCGCGGGCGTCACGCAGAACGTCTCGGCGGTCACCACCGTCATGACCTCCGTGGTGGGCGGCCCGCTGGTGAAGGCCGCGGCCTTCTCCTACGGGGTGCGCAAGGCCCTCGGCAACCGCGCCGACGAGGCCCGCGCCAGGAACGCCGGCTCCCGGCCGCAGATCCCGGCCCGCCCCGGCGGCAAGGGGCGCCGATGAGCCACGGCCGAAACGAGGCACAATGAGAAGACTGTTCTGGCTCTCGGTGGGCGCCGGCGCCGGCATCTACGCCACCCACCGTGTCAAGCGGCGGGTGGAGCACATCGCGCGCACCCTGTCCCCCGAGAGCATGGCGGCCCGCGCGGTGACCGCCGGACAGGGCGCGGGCGGCCGGCTGAGGGACTTCGCGCACGACGTCCGTACCGAGATGCGGGCCCGTGAGGCCGAGCTGCGCGAGGCGGTCGAGATGGACCAGGCCCCTCCGGAGCCCGACGGCCCCCGCCGCCGGGTGCTGCGCGCGCGTTACACGATCATCGACGACGACAAGGATGGCCACTGATCATGGAGTCGGCAGAGGTTGCACGCCGCTTCCTCGGGTTCTTTCAGGAGCGCGGGCACACCGTGGTGCCCTCGGCCAGCCTGATCGCCGAGGACCCGACCCTGCTGCTGGTCAACGCCGGGATGGTGCCGTTCAAGCCGTACTTCCTCGGCCAGCGGACCCCGCCCTCCGTACGGATGACCAGCGCGCAGAAGTGCGTGCGGACGCCCGACATCGAAGAGGTCGGCAAGACCACCCGGCACGCCACGTTCTTCCAGATGCTGGGCAACTTCTCCATCGGGGACTACTTCAAGGAGGGGGCCATCCCCTTCGCCTGGGAGCTGCTGACCCGGCCCACGGCCGACGGCGGCTTCGGCTTCCCCGAGGAGCGGCTCTGGGTCACCGTCTACCACGACGACGACGAGGCCGCCGGCATCTGGCACAAGAACGTCGGCGTCCCGATGGAGCGCATCCAGCGCCGCGGCCTGGCCGACAACTACTGGCACATGGGCGTCCCCGGCCCCGGCGGGCCCTGCTCGGAGATCTACTACGACCGCGGCGCCGAGTACGGCCGCGAGGGCGGGCCCGTCGTCGACGAGGACCGCTACCTGGAGGTCTGGAACCTCGTCTTCATGCAGTCGCAGCTGAGCGAGGTCCGCAGCAAGATCGACTTCGACGTCGCCGGCGACCTGCCCGCCAAGAACATCGACACCGGCATGGGCCTGGAGCGGATGGCCACGGTCCTGCAGGGCGTCGACAACATCTACGAGACCGACACCCTCTGGAGGGTGCTCGACCGCGCGGCCGAGCTGACCGGCTCCAAGTACGGCCGCGACCACCGCGACGACGTGTCGCTGCGGGTCGTGGCCGACCACGTGCGCAGCGGCACCATGATGGTCGCCGACGGCGTCCGCCCGGGCAACGAGGGCCGCGGCTACGTGCTGCGCCGCATCCTGCGCCGGTCGATCCGCAACCTGCGGCTGCTCGGCGGCGAGGACGCCGGGCTCATGCACGAGCTGACCGCGGTGGCCGTGGCCGCCATGGGGGAGCAGTACCCCGAGCTGGTCCGCACCGCCGCCAACATCCACACGGTGATCGACGCGGAGGAGGCCGGCTTCCTGCAGACCCTGAACACCGGCACCGCGATCTTCGACCAGGCGGTCGCGGAGTCCCGGAAGGCGGGACGTTCCGCGCTGGCCGGTGACCAGGCGTTCAAGCTGCACGACACCTACGGCTTCCCGATCGACCTCACCCTGGAGATGGCCTCCGAGCAGGGTCTCCAGGTCGACGAGGAGGGCTTCCGCCGGCTCATGAAGGAGCAGCGGGAGCGGGCCAAGAAGGACGCGCGCGAGAAGAAGACCGGCAACCTGGACGTCTCCGTCCTGGACGAGCTGCTCGGCCGCACCGGCGGCGCGGTCGACTTCATCGGCTACGGCGAGGTCGTGGGCGAGGCCCGGCTGGCCGGCCTGCTGGTCAACGGCGCCAACGTGCCGGCCGCCGGCGAGGGCACCGAGGTCGAGGTCGTGCTCGACCGCACCCCGTTCTACGCCGAGGGCGGCGGCCAGCTCGCCGACCAGGGCGTGATCCGCCTCGGCGGCGGCGCGGTGATCGAGGTCCGGGACGTCCAGAGCCCGCTGCAGGGCCTGATCGTGCACCGCGGCCGGGTGGTGTCCGGCGAGGCGCGGGTCGGCGACACCGCGCACGCCGAGATCGACGTCGAGCGGCGGCGGGCGATCTCCCGCTCGCACACCGCCACCCACCTCGTGCACGCCGGGTTCCGGCGGGCCCTGGGCGAGTCGGCGGCGCAGGCCGGTTCGGAGAACTCGCCCGGCCGCTTCCGGTTCGACTTCACCGCCTCCGGCGCGGTCCCGGCGGCCGTGCTGCGCGACGTGGAGGACGAGGTCAACGAGGTCCTGGTCAACGACCTGGACGTGCGCGCCTTCCACACCTCCATCGACGAGGCCCGCGCGATGGGCGCCCTGGCCCTGTTCGGCGAGAAGTACGGCGACGAGGTCCGGGTCGTGGAGGTCGGCGAGTACTCCCGAGAGCTGTGCGGCGGCACCCATGTCGCCCGTTCCGGGCAGCTCGGCCTGGTCAAGGTGCTGGGCGAGGCGTCCATCGGCGCGGGCGTGCGCCGGGTCGAGGCGCTGGTGGGCATCGACGCCTTCCGCTTCCTGGCCCGCGAGAGCGTGCTGGTCGCGCAGCTGTCGGAGCAGATGAAGGCCCCCAAGGAGGAGCTGCCCGAGCGCGTCTCCGGCGTGCTGGGCCGGCTGCGCGAGGCCGAGAAGGAGCTGGAGCGGCTGCGTTCCCGCCAGGTCCTGGCCATCGCCGGTTCGCTGGCCGACGGCGCCCGCGACCTCGGCGGCGTGGCGTTCGCCGCGCACCGCGTCCCCGACGGCACCGGCGCCGACGACCTGCGCAAGCTGGCCGTGGACGTGCGCGGCCGGCTGGCCGCCCGGCCCGCCGTGGTGATGATCGTCGGTGTGCCCAAGGACCGCCCGGTCGTGGTGGTCGCGGTCACCGAGGGCGCCCGCGAGCGCGGCCTGAAGGCCGGGGCGCTGGTCGGCGTCGCCGCCAAGGCCCTCGGCGGCGGCGGTGGCGGCAAGGACGACCTCGCCCAGGGCGGCGGCGCCGACGCCGGCGCCGTGGACCAGGCCCTGGCCGCCGTCGAACGAGCCGTAGGGGCCGCGTGAGCCGGTCAGGACGCAACGAGACGAGCGGGCCCGTGGCACCGGGCGGATCCGGTGCCACGGCCCCGGGCGGACCGGTGGGAGCGGACCGATGAGGCGCGGCGTGCGGCTCGGCGTCGACGTCGGGACGGTACGGATCGGGGTCGCGCGCAGCGACCCCGGCGGGATCCTGGCCTCGCCGCTGGAGACGGTCCGGCGCGGCAAGGGGGATCTCGACCGCCTCGCCGCGCTCGCCGGCGAGCACGAGGCCTTGGAGGTCGTCGTGGGACTGCCCACGTCGCTGTCGGGCAAGGAGGGCCCCGCCGCCGAGGCGGCGCGGGCGTTCGCGGCCGAACTCGCCGGCCGCCTCCCCGAGGAAGCGGTCCGCCTGTACGACGAGCGGCTGACCACCGTCACGGCCGAGAGCGGCCTGCGCGCCGGCGGGGTGCACGGCAAGGCCCGCCGCAAGGTCGTCGACCAGGCCGCCGCGGCGGTGCTGCTGCAGGCGGCGCTGGACGGGGAGCGGTTGACGGGGCGGCCCCCAGGCGAGATCGTCCGGGGAAGCTCATGAGCGACTTGGATCTCTTCTCCGACCCGTACGGCTCCGATCCGTACGGTGACCCGGACCACGACGACCGCGGGCGCCGCTCCCGGCGCCCCGGTACCCGGCGGCAGGGCCAGCGGCAGCGGCAGAAGCAGCGGCGCCGGGCCCGCAACGGCAAGGCCGCGTTCCTGTTCGCGATGGCGTTCCTGGTGGCGGTGGTCGGCACCGGCGGCGTGCTCGGCGCCGCGTGGCTCGACCATCGGATGAACCCGCCGGACTACGAGGGCCAGGGGACGGGCAGCGTCACCGTCCAGATCAAGGACGGCGACAGCGGTTCCACGATCGCCGCGACCCTCCTGTCGCACCAGGTGGTCAAGAGCACCGGGGCGTTCGTGGAGGTCTACGGCAAGAATCCCAAGGCCGCGGGCATCCAGCCCGGCTTCTACAAGCTGCGCAAGCAGATGTCCTCGGCGGCGGCGATGGCGCTGCTGCTCGATCCCAAGTCGCGGGCGGGCAACCTGATCACCCTCCCCGAAGGGCTGCGGGTGAGCCAGGTCGTCCAGCAGCTGGTGAGCAAGACCGGGATCCCCAAGAGCGACTTCGAGAAGGTGGTCCGGCGCCCGACCGGGCTCGGCCTGCCCTCGTACGCCAACGGCAAGCTCGAGGGCTACCTGTTCCCGGGCCAGTACAACCTCAACCCCAACGCCTCCGCGCGCGAGGTCCTGAAGATGATGGTGGACCGGTTCAACCAGTTCGCCCGGCAGTCCGACCTGGAGGGACGCGCGCAGCGGGCGAAGCTGAAGCCCGGCTCGGTGATCACGATGGCCAGCCTGGTGCAGGCCGAGAGCGGGCGGCCGTCGGACATGCCGAAGATCTCCCAGGTGATCTACAACCGCCTGCGGCACCGGCCCGTCCCGATGTTCCTGAAGTTCGACAGCACCACGCTCTACGGGCTCGGCAAGTTCGGCATCGTCGCCAGCAGCGAGGACATCAAGTCCAAGAACCGCTACAACACCTACAACTACGGCGGGCTCCCGCCCGGCCCGATCTCCAACCCGGGCGAGAAGGCCATCGACGCGGTCTTCGAGCCCGAGGACGGCGACTGGCTGTTCTTCGTCGCCACCGACCCCGACAACCGGATCACCGAGTTCGCCAGCACCGAGGCCGAGTTCGAGGTACTGAGGCGGAAGCTGAACAAGTACCTCGAGTCCAAGGGAGGCAACTGATGCCGCGGGCGGCCGTGCTCGGCAAGCCCATCGCGCATTCGCTCTCCCCGGTGCTGCATCGGGCCGCGTACGCCGCGATGGGCCTGGACGGCTGGGTGTACGAGAGTTTCGAGTGCGACGAGACCGGCCTGTGGGGCTTCCTGGAGACGCTGGACGAGGACTGGGCCGGCCTCTCGCTGACCATGCCGCTCAAGCGCACCGCGCTGAAGCTGGTCGACACTGTGTCGGAGCTGGCGGTGGCGGTGGGCGGCGCGAACACGATCGTGATGCGCGACGGGCGCCGCCACGGCGACAACACCGACGTGTACGGGATCGTGGCCGCGCTGACCGAGGCGGGGCTGGGCGCTCCCGGGTCGGCGGTGGTGCTCGGCGGCGGGGCCACCGCGGCCTCGGCGCTGGCGGCGCTCGCCGAGCTCGGGCTGACCAAGGCCGGCCTGGCGGTGCGCAATCCCGAACGGGCGGCCGAGTCGGTGGCGGCGGGCGAGCGGTTCGGGCTGACCCTGCGCGTCGGGGCACTGGACCGGCTGCCCGACCTGCTGGAGGCCGACCTGGTGGTCTCGACCCTGCCGGGGATCGCGGCCGACCCGTACGCCGGGCAGATCGCCGCCTGCGGGGCCGCCCTGTTCGACGTGGTCTACGCGCCCTGGCCGACGGCGTGCGCGGCGGCGGTCGAGGCGTCGGGCGGCACCGTGGTCAGCGGCTTCGACATGCTGGTCCACCAGGCCGTACGGCAGGTCGAGCTGATGACGGGCCGGACGGGCGTGCCGGTGGAGGCGATGCGGGCGGCGGGCGAGGCCGAACTGGCCCACCGCGCCTCCGAGGCCGTCCTCCCCGAGGTCTGACCCGGCCCGAGTCTGGCCCGGCCCGAGTCTGACCCTGCTCGCGGGGCGGCCCGGCCGGGTCGCGCTTCTCACACGGGGGTCCGCTCGGTCGGCTGCGGGGCCGGGGGCACGGGCGGCGGCGGGCGCCGCCGCTTCATCGCCTCGTGCGTCGTGGTCAGCACCATCGGCAGGATCACGCTGAGCCAGAAGTCCTTCCACCCCCACGTCCCGGCGGCGACCCCGCCGAGGCTGCCCACGGTGACCAGGGCGAGCACCAGGACCGTCCAATGGCGCCTGAGCCACCCCGCGGGATCGACCCGCGGGCGGCCCGGCAGCAGGGCCGGGAGGGGGAGGTCCCGCGCGTGGGCGCGCTGGACGATCGTCGCGTCCGGGAGCCAGTGCACCAGGTCCCCGGAACGCGGCGGCGGGAGCCGGGTGAGCTCGATGAGCGCCTCCATCCGCCACCACAGCGTCCAGAGGGACGTTCCCGCCGCGCCGGGATGGCCGTTCCAGCGCGGGCCGGTGACCTTCCCCCGGGCGAGCGTCTGGAAGGCGCGGGCGACGGCGGGCCCCGAAGGGCCGCGAGGGTCGCGCAGCATCGCCAGCAGGGCGATGGGCAGCCCGTAGTGCCAGAGCGCCAGCCGCCAGACGGGCGGGGTCGCGCCGCCGTGCGGCGAGACGTCGTAGGTCTCGATCCAGGTGTGCTCGTCCTCCGGGTCCAGATGCTCGCGGAGCCAGTCGTGCGCGGCCGGCAGCCGCTCGTCCTGGAACCGGCCCGGCCCGGCCTCCGCCAGCGTCACCAGCACGAACGCGGTGTGCGTGACCGTCGGGGGCGCGTCGGGGGTCGGCCCCCAGCCGGGCCGCCGCCCGGTCCGGTCGCCGGTCAGCCACTCCACGCCCCGCCCGATCGCCGGATCGTGGGGGTTGAGCCGCGCGAGGGCCCGGAGGGCCAGGCAGGTCTGCCAGACCCGTGACGGGCAGCCCAGCAGCGACCCCCAGCCGCCGTCGGGATTCTGGTTGCGCAGCAGCCAGCGGTAGGCGCGCCGCAGGTCGGGCGCGTCCTCGCGCAGGCCGCAGCGGGCCAGCGCCAGGAAGCGCGCGATCCAGGCCGTGGCCTCCACCACGGGCATGCCCAGGCTGGTCTTGGTCGACCAGCCTCCGTCGATCAGGACGTCGTCCGACGACATCTGCTGCGCGGTGAGGTAGGCCAGGCCCTCGTCGAAGTGCTCGAACGGCCGCCGCGCCTCCGTGAACGCCAGCAGCCCGACGGCCGTGGCCGTCGTGCCGGGCTGCGGCCTGGACAGGTCGTGGTACCAGCCGCCACCGCCGTCGCCGGCGAGCGAGTAGGAGTCGCGCAGCACGTCCAGCGACTCGTTGAGGCGCGCGTGGAGTACGGCCATGTCAAGAGCCGGTGTCCGAAGCTCGGGGGAGGACGCCGTTCCGTGGGATCGGGGGGAGTGGTGCACAGTAACCGCCTTCGTTGGCTATGTGCCCGCTCAGACACGTTCTCTACCCCATGGGTCTGGGGGCTCTATCCGTGATCGACCCTGATGGGAGCCCGTTCCCGGGCACGTTGACGAGGAGACGTTCACGATCGTGTGGAGTCAGGACAGCGAGTCAAGGTCGCCGCGGGCGCGTTCGATGCCGTACCCGGCGGCCGATGGAGGACGGGATGGCGCGCCAGGAGACGCCGCGGGCGGCAGGGGCCGAGAAGGGGGAACGGGACTGCGTGCTGTGCCCGCCCCTGCGGTTCCGCCTCAACGAGATGGCCGACCTGCCCGGGGAGTCCGCGGTACTGGCGGACGATGGTGGCCTCTTCCTCATGCCGGACCTCGCCCCCCTGGCCGACGGGCATGTGCTGCTGGTGACGGCACTGCACCATCAGTGCGCCGGGGCGTTCGAGGAGGAGCTGTGGGAAAGGGCCTGGCGATGGCGGCACCGCGTCGGGCGGATCTACCGGGCCGCGTACGGCCGCGAAGATCTGGTGATGTTCGAACATGGACCCGGTACCCCGCAAGGCGGAGGCGCGTGCGTCGACCACGCGCACTGGCACCTGCTGCCGCACTCCTCCGGCGGCGGTATGCGCGCCCTCCTGGAGGAACGCGGGCTCGGCGGTAGGGCCGCGACGTGGGAATCCGTGCGCGAGTACTTCCGTACGGGCCGTTCCTACCTCCTCCTGGAAGAGGAGGGGGCGGTGACCGTCCACCCAGGGGAAGGCGTACCGAGCCAGTACCTGCGCTGGGCGGCCAAGAAGGCCCTGGGCGCCCAGCAGGGAGCAGCGCACGATCCCGAGACGCAGAGCTGGCGCTGGCAGGAAGTGTTCGGCCTTCCCGCCAGTCGGGCCCGCTTCCTGCGCACGCTGGAGCGGCTGCGCGCGGCGATGGCCCAGGACGAGGCGGAGGACGAGGCGGAGGCGGAGGACGAGTTGAGGGGCGATCCGGAGGGCGGTCCGGACGAGGGCGGTCACCGGGATGCGCGTGCCGCCGCCCACCAGAAGAGCTCCCCGGCCGCCAGCCGGTCGCCGAACCCGATCCGCTCGACGCCCTCCCCGTAACCGGTCGGGTATTCCAGGAGCAGCCCGTCCCGTCGGCGGGCGAGCACGTACTCCAGGGACCCGGGCCCGAATCGCAGCAGCCACAACGGCCTGGCGGGTGCCGGAACCGCCTCGTCCAGCGCCGGGACCAGCCCCCTGACCTCGGCGGATCCGATCATCGTCGCGGGCCGCCCGAGCAGCCGGGCGATCGTGGGCGCCTCGCTGATGACGACGTCGGCCAGCCGCAGCATCGGGATCACCTCCGAGGCCGGCAGCCGGGCGTCGATGTCGTGCGGGACGAGGTCGAACGCGACCAGCGTGCCCGAGAGCCGTGCGATCTCCGCGGCCCGGAGCACCGCGGCCCGCGAGACGGGGGACAGCAGCGCGTACCCGTCGACGGACAGCACGTCCGCGCCGCGGATCTCGGCGGCGGCGTCGCGCACGTCCCGTTCCGAGAGGAGGCGGTTGGCCGAGTCCTCCTCGGCGACCAGCAGCCTGACCCCCCGGCCGCCGGTCTCCGACCCGTCCCGGAGCATCATCGTGACCCCGTTGGGCATGCCCGGCTCGACGCGCAGCAGGTCGCGCAGCCCCAGCCGCCGCAGCTCCCGCCGGATCACGTGGGTGAAGTCGTCATCGCCGATCCGGGCCAGCACCCCGACGTCCCGGAAGTAGCCGGCCGCCCGGCGGGCCAGGTTGACCGCCGTCCCGGCGACCAGCGCCCGCGCCGGGGCGTAGGCCAGCCGGTCGGAGGTCAGCTCGGTGAAGCGCAGGCCGGGTAGCAGCGCGCGCACCTCGATCCGCACGTCCCCGACCGCCAGGAGGCGGAACCGGCGTTCGGGGACGCCGTCGAGGCCGGGCCAGTCCACGGGCGATCGGGCGGGAGTCTCGATGATGTCCATGGCGGGGGGCGAACGGTCAGGCGGGCGACGAGGCGTCCGGCGGGGGCGGGGAGAGCGGCGGGAACGGTGGTGACGGCGCCGCCCCGGAGTCCAACGGCGCGGTGTCCAACGGCGCGGTGTCCAAGGGTGCGGTGCGCGTCAGGAGGAACGCCTGCATGACCGGGCGCAGGCTCGGGATGAGGTCGAACCCCGCGATCTCCTCCAGCGGGACCCAGGCGGGATCGGCGAGGTGGTCGGTGGCGGTCTGGTTCTCCAGGGTGACCTCGCGTGTCACCGGGTGGCACAGCCGTGCCGCCGCCACCACCCGGACGCGCGGGGCCCGGGTGTCACGGGCGCGGCATCCGGGCCCCGCGGCATCCGGCATGAACCACTGCCAGAGATGGAACGGCGGACCTGGAGTGATCTTCAGTCCGACCTCCTCCCAGACCTCGCGCCGGATGTGGTCGTCGAGGTCGAGGTCGGCGCCCACCTCCAGCCGGCCGCCCGGCACTTCCCAGCGCCCCGGGTGGTACGGGTCGGACGCCGCCTTGCGGACCATGAGCAGGCGGCCCCGGTCGACGATGAAGGCCTTCTGCGCGAACTCCAGCCGCGGCTCGGCGACGCCGAGCGAGGCCGATCGGGAAGCATCGGGGACATCAGGGACATCGGTCCTGAAGGCGGTCATAGCGAGGAGTCTTTCCGTGCTACCGGCCCTGGCGGTCCGTGCTGGGACCACCGTAACAACCCGCTCCCGGCGGGGGAATGTACGACCGGGGCGCGGTGTTGGACAGGTTCGTGTACCCCTGCGGCGCATCGCGGGGCCTTCCAGGAGGTTCCGGGCGTGCGTCCGTGTGAACTCGTGGCCGCGCAAGGGGCTCGCGAGTGATAAGCTGAACAACCGACCGGCCCTGACGGATATCCATGCGGCTAACCGTCCGGGGCGATCAAGCGGAGGCCACCTCCCACCTGACCGGCCGTCAAGCCGGTGGGTCTCGGTCCGGCGTATGGACGTCGTCACGTCCGTACCGTCGTCGTCTTCGGCGTCCCTGACGCCGAAGCGGCCGAAGGTGGCCCCGCATGCGAGTCGTGCGGGGCTTTTCGCATGGAAGCCCTGGGGTACGACCGGTCCCGAAGACTGAGAAAGAACGTGAGAACGGCCCCAAGGAGGTCCCATCAGCGCCGAACCGCGTATCAACGACCGCATTCGCGTGCCCGAGGTCCGGCTCGTCGGCCCGAACGGCGAACAGGTGGGCATCGTGCCCATCGCCAAGGCCCTTGAACTCGCGCGCGAGTCGGATCTCGACCTGGTCGAGGTGGCGCCCACCGCGCGTCCGCCCGTCGCCAAGCTCATGGACTACGGCAAGTTCAAGTACGAGTCCGCGATGAAGGCGCGCGAGGCGCGGAAGAACCAGGCGCACACCGTCATCAAGGAGATCAAGCTCCGGCCCAAGATCGACCCGCACGACTACGAGACCAAGAAGGGTCACGTGGTGCGGTTCCTGAAGGCCGGGGACAAGGTCAAGGTGACGATCATGTTCCGCGGCCGGGAGCAGTCCCGGCCCGAGCTCGGCCGCCGGCTGCTGCAGCGGCTGGCCGACGACGTCGAGGACCTCGGTTTCGTCGAGTCCCTGCCCAAGCAGGACGGCCGGAATATGATCATGGTGATCGGCCCGCACAAGAAGAAGGCCGAGGCCAAGGCCGAGCGCGCGGCGGCCCGCGCGGAGCAGGACGCCGGCTCCGGCTGACGGCTCCGGCAGACCGCCCGGCCCGTCCGGGCGAACGGGGCGGCCGTACGCGACCGCCCCGGCCCGGCCCTGCACTCGCGGGGTCGGTGACGCACGTACATTGAGCCTGACCAGACGCGCCCGCCGTGCGCGGCGCGTCCGATCAGGCACGCCTCCGTGCCCGCAGCGGAGGCCAGGGACAGTGAGGGAGACGACGGCGACCATGCCGAAGACCAAGACCCACAGCGGTGCCAAGAAGCGCTTCAAGCTGACCGGCTCCGGCAAGGTGATGCGCCGCCGCGCCAACCGCAACCACCTGCTCGAGCACAAGCCGACCAAGCGGACCCGCCGCCTGGACGGCCCGGCCGTGGTGACCCCGGCCGACGCCAAGAACATCAAGAAGCTGCTGCGCAAGTAGCCGGCGACCCAGCAACCCGTACGACCGGCCGAGGCCCGGAGGCCCCGGCCCCCACGAAGGAGTTCAACACGTGGCACGCGTGAAGCGGGCGGTCAACGCCGCCAAGAAGCGTCGGGTCGTCCTGGAGCGGTCGAGCGGCTACCGCGGCCAGCGGTCGCGCCTGTACCGCAAGGCCAAGGAGCAGCAGCTCCACTCGATGACCTACGCCTTCCGGGACCGCAAGGACCGCAAGGGGCAGTTCCGCCGGCTGTGGATCCAGCGGATCAACGCCGCGGCCCGCGCCAACGGGATCACCTACAACCGGTTCATCCAGGGCCTCAAGGCCGCCGAGGTCGAGGTCGACCGGCGCATGCTGGCCGAGCTGGCCGTGAACGACGCCCCCGCCTTCGCCGCCCTGGTGAAGGTCGCCAAGGCCGCGCTGCCCGCCGAGGGCAGCCAGGCCGCCTGACCGGCGGACGGGCGATCACCGCGCCATGGCGGGCCGCGAGCTGACCTCTGTCCGATCACCCCGGGTGAAGGCGGCTCGGCGGCTCGCCAAACGCGCCTTCCGGCGCCGCGAGCGCCGCTTCCTCGCCGAGGGGCCCCAGGCGGTACGGGAGGCACTGGAGATCCCCGGGGGCCTGGCCGAGCTGTTCACCACGGCGGAGGCCGAGGCCCGGCACCCCGACCTGGTGACGGCCGCCGAGCGGGCCGGGGTCCCCGTGCTGCGGGTGAGCGGGGAGATCATGGCCGAGCTGGCCCAGACCGTCACCCCCCAGGGGCTGCTGGCGGTCTGCGAGTTCGTCGACGTTCCCCTGAGCGCGGCGCTGGAGAAGGCGCCGCGCCTGGTGACGGTCCTGGCGCACGTACGCGACCCGGGCAACGCGGGCACGGTGCTGCGCACCGCGGACGCGGCCGGGTCGGAGACCGTCGTCTTCACCGACGCCTCGGTCGATCCCTACAACGGCAAGTGCGTGCGGGCCTCGGCGGGCAGCCTGTTCCATCTGCCCGTCGTCGTCGGGCCGCGCTTCGACACGCTCATCGCCGAGTTGAAGCAGGCCGGGCTGACGGTCCTGGCGGCGGACGGCGCCGGCAAGCGCACCCTCGACGAGGCCATCGACGACGGGCTCCTGGCGAGCCCCACGGCCTGGGTCTTCGGCAACGAGGCGTGGGGCCTGCCTGAGGAGATCCTGCGCCACGTCGACGACGTGATCCGCGTGCCGATCTACGGGCGCGCCGAAAGCCTCAACCTGGCCACCGCCGCGGCCGTCTGCCTGTACGCCTCGGCCCGCGCCCGGCGGGCCTGACCCGGCCCGGGGCCGGTCCGCCCGGCCCGGGCGGCGTCCGCGGTCCGGGCAAGCCATGATCACCTGCGGTTTCACGCCCTGCCGCCGCCGACCGGACGCATTCCCGTTCCGGTGGCCGCAAACGGCCGCTTCAGGCGGCATGTTCAGGGCGCTGACCCGCGAAGATGAACGCGTATCGAGCGGATGTTCGGATCCCGTCCGCCGGGCGGACTCGTTCCTGAGGAGGAGCGTGATACCAGCCCGGCGACGGATCCGGCTGTCTCACCCGATGCCTACGGTTGTGCGAGAACGGCACTGAGGCCGTTGCGAAGTGGGGGCGACATGATGACCGACGATGGCAGGACGGCCCGGCGCCAGTCCCGGCGGGGGCCGGACCTGCGCTGCCGTGCGGGCGCCGCGCGCCCGGCCGGCGATCTCGCGGACCGGCGCGCCGGGGAGGGCGCCGCCGCGTCCGTCCTGGAGATCGACGTCCTGCGGGAGGAGGGCGGGACGGCGCTGGCCGCGGTCCGCGGCGAGATCGACGTGCAGACCGCCGACACCCTGCGGGACCGCCTGGCCGCCCTGCACGCCGCCGGCCACCTGGTGGTGGTGCTGGACTTCACCGCGGTGCCGTTCTGCGACGCGGCCGGGCTGGGGGCCCTGGTCGCCGCGCACAACCGGGTCGCCGAGCGGGGCGGCCGGATCCGCCTCGTGGGGGTGCGGCCCGCCCAGCGCCGGCTGCTGCGCATCACCGGCCTGCACCGGCTCTTCCCGCTGTACGAGAACGTGGAGGACGCGCTGGCGGGACGGGCGCCCGCCAAGCCCGCCAAGCCGTCCAAGGGCGCCAGGCCGGCCACGTCGAAGGCTCCCAAGGCCTCCAAGGCTTCCAAGACCTCCAAGGCCGCCCGGACCTCCCCGCGGACGTCCTCCGGCCGGTCCAAGCCCGCCGCGCCGTCCACGGCCGCCCCGCACGCCTAGCCGTGCTGTCCCGATCTCGGGCCGAACTTGCACCGTGAGGCCACAAAAGCCTTGCCGCAAGGAGTTCCGCGGGTCCCGTAAGGCGGCCGTCTCCGGATAGAGTCTCTTCTCGACAGGCCGCGTTCTACCGTGTCTGGAGGCCGTTGTGGGCGGAGACGACTCCCCGCACGCGCCTCCCCGCGTGCCCTCGGCAGAGAGCACGTCCCGCTGCGTACAAGAGGACATGACCGACGATCTGCCCGACGGGCTGCTGGTGGCGGACGGTGACGCCCGCGTCATCGCGTTCAACGCCGCCGCCGCACGGATGACCAAGATCCCCGCCGACCTCGCGATCGGCCGTGACTTCCGCGACGTGCTGCCGCTGTACGACGCCGAGGGCCGCGACTGGTGGAAGTGCCTGGCCCCCTACGACGGGCTGGCCACCCGCACCCGGCATCCGGAGCGCTCGCTGTTCCTTCCCGGCGGGTGCGAGCTGCTGGTGACCGCCGCGTACCGGCGTGACGAGCGGGGCCGGGTCCGGCGCTTCACCGTGTGCCTGCGCGACGCGGCGCACCGGGCCCGCCAGGAGCGCGACCGGGCCGATCTGGTCTCCACCGTCGCGCACGAGCTGCGTTCCCCGCTGACCAGCGTCAAGGGCTTCACCGCGACGCTGCTGGCCAAGTGGCACCGCTTCAACGACGACCAGAAGCGGGTCATGCTGGAGACGGTCAACGCCGACGCCGACCGGGTGACCCGGCTCATCACCGAGCTGCTGGACGTCTCCCGGATCGAGTCGGGCCGGCTGGAGATGCGCCGCCAGGTGGTGGACCTGGCCGAGGCGACCCGCAAGGTGATCGCGGGGCGGATCGCGGCGGGCGAGCCCGGGGACCGGTTCCGGTTCGAGGAGCACGGCGATCTTCCCGAGATGTGGCTCGACCCGGACAAGATCGATCAAATCCTCGGCAACCTGGTGGAAAACGCGGTGCGCCACGGCGCCGGCACTGTCACCATCGTGGTGGAGCCGGACGCGCATAAGGAGGGGGCCACCGTGTCGGTGCGCGACGAGGGTCAGGGCATCCCGCCCGAGGCCGTCTCACGCGTGTTCCGGCAGTTCTGGCGCGGCCCCGGCGGCAACCGCCGCGGCGGCACCGGCCTCGGCCTCTACATCGTGAAGGGCCTCGTCGAGGCGCACGGCGGCACCATCACCGTGCGGCGCGCGCCCGGCGGCGGCGCCGAGTTCCGATTTACGTTGCCCGCCGGCGCTCCGGACTACGCCTCCTGACCGAGGCGCGCACCCCGTCCCACGAGCGTCCGCGCGGGCCGCACCCAGGCACCACCGCCTCCGCGGCGCCCACGGCGCCCCGGCGGCACCGGCATCGACCCCGCGTCCGCCGCCAGCGTCCGACCGGGCGGCCGGCGCCGCCGCGGGGGCCCGCGCCGCCCCGCGGCCGGGCCCGTCGTTTCCGGATCCTTCCCGTCCGCCCACTAGACTGCGGGCGTTCCACGCCGACCGGAGTTCTCACACCACCATGTCTGCACCCAACAAGTCCTATGACCCTGTCGAGGTGTCCGCGTTGCAGCCCGAAGAGCTGGACCGGGCCCGCGACGAGGCCCTCGCGGCCATCGCCGCGGCGGCCGATCTCGACGACCTCAAACAGGTCCGCCTGGCGCACGCCGGCGACCGTTCCCCCCTCGCCCTGGCCAACCGGGAGATCGGCGCGCTGCCGCCGGCGGCCCGCGCCGACGCGGGCAAGCGCATCGGCGCCGCCCGCGGCGCCGTGGGGCAGGCCCTCAAGGCCCGCCAGGCCGAGCTGGAGGAGGAGCGCGACCAGCGCGTGCTGGTCGAGGAGACCGTCGACGTCACCCTGCCCTGGCGGCGCGCCCCGCGGGGCGCCCGGCACCCGCTGACCACCCTGCAGGAGCGGATGGCCGACGTCTTCGTCTCCATGGGCTTCGAGGTCGCCGAGGGCCCCGAGGTCGAGGCCGGCTGGTTCAACTTCGACGCGCTGAACTTCAAGCCCGACCACCCCGCGCGCACCATGCAGGACACCTTCTTCGTCGAGGCGGAGGAGACCGACGTGGTGATGCGCACGCACACCTCGCCGGTGCAGGTGCGCTCGCTGCTGTCGCGGCCCCTTCCGGTGTACGTGGTCTGCCCCGGCCGCACCTACCGCACCGACGAGCTGGACGCCACGCACAGCCCGGTGTTCCACCAGCTCGAAGGGCTCGCGGTGGACGAGGGCCTGAGCATGGCCGACCTGCGCGGCAGCATCGACGCGTTCGTCGACGGCATGTTCGGCGCCGGGCTGAAGACCCGCTTCCGCCCCTCCTACTTCCCGTTCACCGAGCCGTCGGCCGAGGTCGACATGCAGTGCTTCGTGTGCCGCGGCACGTCGGTGGAGCCCGGCGTGCCCCCGTGCCGCACGTGCGGCTCGGAGGGCTGGATCGAGCTGGGCGGGTGCGGCATGGTCAACCCGCGCGTGCTGGTGGCCTGTGGGATCGACCCCGACCGCTACAGCGGGTGGGCGTTCGGCCTGGGCGTGGAGCGTTCGCTGATGTTCCGGCACGGCGTGGAGGACATGCACGACATGGTGGAGGGTGATGTGCGCTTCACCCTTCCGTTCGGGATGGAGATCTGATGCGGGTCCCGCTCAGCTGGCTGCGGGAGTACGTGGCGCTCCCCGCCGGCGTCACCGGCCGTGATCTGGCCGCCCGGCTGATCGAGGCCGGCCTGGAGGTGGAGACGGTCGAGCAGGCCGGCGCCGACGTCACCGGGCCGCTGGTGGTCGGCCGGGTGCTGGCGATCGAGGAGCTCACCGGCTTCAAGAAGCCGATCCGCTACTGCCAGGTCGACGTCGGCCGGGCCAACGGCACCGGCGAGCCGCAGAACATCATCTGCGGCGCCACCAACTTCGCCGTGGGCGACCGGGTCGTGGTGATCCTGCCCGGCGGCGAGCTGCCCGGCGGGTTCAAGATCGGCGCCCGGAAGACCTACGGCAGGGTCTCCGAGGGCATGATCTGCTCGGTCCGGGAGCTGGGGATCGGCGACGACCACGACGGCATCCTGGTGCTGCCCGGCGACGAGCCGGCCGGGACCGACGCGATGGAGCTGCTGGGGCTGCGCGACGACGTGCTCGACATCGCCGTCACGCCCGACCGGGGCTACGCGCTGTCGATCCGGGGCGTGGCCCGCGAGGCCGCCCTCGCCTACGACGTGGAGTTCACCGACCCGGCCGCGGCCGGGCTGCCCGCCACCGACGGCACGGCCGGCGAGGTGTACCCGGCGAGCATCGCCGACCCGTCGGCCTGCGACCGGTTCGTGCTGCGCGAGGTGCGCGGGTTCGACCCGGCGGCGCCGACCCCGATGTGGATGCGGGTGCGGCTGCACCGCGCCGGGATGCGCCCGGTGTCGCTGGCCGTGGACGTCACCAACTACGTGATGCTGGAGCTGGGCCAGCCGCTGCACGCCTTCGACCGCGGCAAGCTCACGGGCCCGATCGTGGTGCGCCGCGCCGCGCCGGGGGAGCGGCTGGAGACCCTCGACCACGTCCGGCGGGAGCTGCACCCCGAGGACATCCTCATCACCGACGGGTCCGGGCCGATCTCGCTGGCGGGGACCATGGGCGGGCTGGCCACCGAGATCGACGACGCGTCCACCGACATGGTCCTGGAGGCGGCGCACTTCGACGACATCGGCGTCGCCCGGATGGTGCGCCGCCACCGGCTGCACAGCGAGGCGTCGTACCGGTTCGAGCGCGGCGTCGACCGCGAGCTTCCGTTGCAGGCCTCCCACCGCGCGGCGCTGATGCTGGCCGAGCTGGGCGGCGCCGAGGTCGTGCCCGGCGTCACCCACGTCCAGGCGCCGGCCGCGCCGGTCACCGTCACGATGGCGGCCGGCCACCCCGACCGCGTCGCGGGCGTCGCCTACGGCCGCGACGCCGTGGTCCGGCGGCTGGAGCAGGTCGGCTGCGCGGTCGCCGGTGAGGACGAGCTCACCGTGACCCCGCCGTCCTGGCGGCCCGACCTCACCGACCCCAACGACCTCGCCGAAGAGGTCATCCGGCTGGAGGGCTACGAGAACATCCCTGCGCGCGCGCCCCGCCCGGTCGCCGGCGGGGGGCTCACGCCGCGGCAGCGGCTGCGGCGCCGGGTGGGCCGCGCGCTGGCCGGCGCCGGATACGTGGAGGTGCTGAGCTTCCCGTTCGTGTCCGAGAAGGACTGGGACGCCCTGCAGCTTCCGGCCGGTGACCCGCGGCGCAGGGCGCTGCGGCTGGCCAACCCGCTGTCGGAGGACGACCCGCTGCTGCGCACCACCCTGCTGCCGGGCCTGCTGAAGGCGCTGGCCCGCAACGTGGGGCGGGGCTTCGGCGACGTGGGCCTGTACGAGCTGGGGCTGGTCTTCCGGCCCCGGGCGGACGCCCCGGCCGGGGCGCCGAGGCTCCCGGTCGACCGCCGCCCGACGGAGGAGGAGCTGGCCTCGCTGGAGGCCGCGCTGCCCGACCAGCCGCAGCGGGTGGCGGTCGTGCTGGCCGGCGAGCGCGAGCCGTCCGGCTGGTGGGGCGCGGGCCGCCCGGCCAGCTGGGCCGACGCGGTCGAGGCCGCGCGTACGGTCGCCGGCGAGGCGGGGGCCGCGCTCACGGTCAGGGCCGACCGGCACGAGCCCTGGCACCCGGGCCGCTGCGCGGCGCTGTACCTGGGGGACACCCTGGTGGGCCACGCCGGTGAGCTGCACCCGCGGGTGATCAAGGCGTACGGGCTGCCGCCGCGTACCTGTGCCATGGAGCTGGAGCTGACCCGGCTCGGCGACCCCGGCGTGGTGAAGGCTCCGCACGTGTCGTCCTACCCGTTCGCCACGCAGGACGTCGCGCTGGTGGTGGACGCGTCCGTGCCCGCCGCCGACGTGGAGGGCGCGCTGCGGGAGGGCGCGGGAACCCTGCTGGAGTCGGTCCGGCTGTTCGACGTCTACACCGGCGAGCAGGTGGGCGAGGGGCGCAAGTCCCTGGCCTACAGCCTGCGGTTCCGCGCGCCCGACCGTACCCTGACCGCCGAGGAGGCGGGGACGGCCCGGGACGCCGCGGTCGCCTCGGCGGCCGAGCGCACCGGAGCCGTGCTCCGCGGCGGCTGACGCGCCCGTTCCGATGACGGCACCGGAAGCGGCCCCCTGGCGGGGGCCGCTTCCGCGTGTCCGGGGCCGGCCGGTCAGGTCAGCACGCGCCGGGTGAACGTCCGGGTCGCGAGCCAGGTCAGCACGGCGGTCCCGCCGAGCAGGGCCAGGGAGAAGGCCCAGGTGGGCATGTGCTCGACCTCGGGGGTCAGCGCGGCGCGCAGTCCCTCGCTGAGGTACACCAGCGGGTTGAACAGGCTCACGATCTGCAGCCAGCGGACATCGCCCAGGGCCGCCCACGGGTAGTAGACGCAGCCGAGCATGGTGAGCGGCAGCAGCACCAGCGCGAACAGCATCTGGGTCTTCTGCGGGTCGATCAGCGTACCGAGCAGGAGACCGCCCGCGGCGGCCAGCAGCGAGCCGGCCACCAGCGTCATGACCAGGATCGCCCAGCTGCTCACGTGGATGCGAGGCGCCTGACCGTCGGCGTGGATGAACAGCACCGCGGGGAAGACCAGCAGCCCGCCGAGCAGGCCCTGCAGCCCGGCCGCGGTGATCTTCTGGATCGCCAGCATCGGGATGGGCAGCGGGGCCAGCGCCCGGTCGCTGATGGAGCGCTGCCAGGACAGCTCCATCATCAGCGGCATGACCGCCGCCATCACCGCCTGCATCAGCAGCGACGAGGCGACCAGCCCCGGCACCAGGATGGTGGTGAAGCTCCCGTCCTCCCCGCTCATCGGCCCGCCGCTGCCGATCTTCGGCAGCACGTAGGCGAACACGAACACGAACATCAGCGGCTGGACCAGCACCCGCAGGAACGTGGAGACGAAGTTGCGCCTGATCACCCGTACCTCGCGGGCCATCATCGCGAGGAAGGTGCGGGTCATGGCCGGGCGCATCACCGGCGGGGCCGGCACCGCCGGGGCCTGCCCGATCGCGGCCTGCTCGCTGCTCATTCGCGGTACTCCCGTCCGGTCAGGGTGAGGAACACGGTCTCCAGGCTGGGCCGCAGCTGGGTGGCGTCGGTGACGCCGACCCCGGCGGCGGTGCCGGCGGCCACCAGCTCGCCGAGCACGCCCTCCGGCCGGCGGGTGAAGACCCGGACCTGCTCGTCGGTGATCTCGACCTTGCCGACGCCGTCCCGGTCGCGCAGCGCGGAGATCCCCGCGGGCGGCGGCCCGTCGTAGCCCACGGTGATCACGGTGTCGGCGCCGGCCGAACGCTTGAGGCCGTCCACGGTGCCGCTGGCCAGGACCTTTCCGTGGTCCACGACGGCGACCCGGTCGCAGAGCGCCTCGGCCTCCTCCATGTAGTGGGTGGTGAGGACGATGGTCTGCCCCTCGGCCTGCAGCCCGCGCAGCACCTCCCAGAGGTTCACCCGGGTCTGCGGGTCGAGCCCGGCGGTGGGCTCGTCCAGGAACAGCACCTCGGGGCGGTGCACCAGGGCCCGGCAGATCATCAGGCGCTTGGCCTGGCCGCCCGACAGCTCGAAGGGGTTGCCGCGGCGGCGGTCGGTCAGCCCGAACAGCTCCAGCAGCTCGTCGGCCCGGCGGCGGGCGTCCTTGGCGCTCATGCCGAAGTAGCGGCCCCGGAACTCCAGGTTCTCGAACGCGTCGAGGTCGTTGTCGAGGGTGTTGTTCTGCGACACCATGCCGATGCGGCGCTTGACCTCCACCGGCCGCCGGGTGACGTCCAGGCCGCACACCTCGGCCCGGCCGGAGGTGGGCACCACCAGCGTGGTGAGCATGCCGATCGTGGTCGACTTCCCGGCGCCGTTGGGGCCGAGCAGGCCGAAGAACTCCCCGCGGGGGACCTCCAGGTCGACTCCCTGGACGGCCCGTACCTCTCCGCGGGAGCCGGAGTAGGTCTTGTGCAGGCCGGCGGCGCGGACGGCGATCCGGTCGCCGCCGGCGGCGGCCGGGGCCGCGGTGTCTTCGGAGGCCGTCGTGGCCTCCGGTGGTGATGGCACTCGTCTGTCCTTTCGAGAGGGACGTCAGGAAGGGCGCGGGGCGCAGCCGGGGGTGCCCGGGTGGCCGGGGGCGTCCGGATCGTCGGCGTTCAAGGCGTGGCAGCGTTCGAGCAGGCTCAGCAGGAACCTGCGGACGGCCGGCTCGTCGGCCTCGTCGACGACGTCGAAGACGTCGCAGAGGTCACCGGAGACGGTCTGGCCCTCGGCGCGGATCAGCCGCCTGCCGGAGTCGGTGAGGTGCACCACCACGGCCCGCCGGTCGGCGGGGTCGCGGCGCCGTTCGACGTGGCCGTTGCGTTCGAGGGTGTCGACGACCGAGGTGACGGTGGCCGGCGCGATGAGCAGCCGCTTGGCCAGTTCCCCGGCGCGCAGGCCGTCCTCGAGCAGCAGGGCGCGCAGGAGGAAGAACCCCGCCGGGCTGATGCCGTTCCGCTCCACCAGGCGCCACATGACCGGGCCCGACAGGCGCGCGGCGGCGACGAACAGGCGGGGGACGGGCCACTTCTCCACAGGCCCCAGTGCGGCCAGGTCCGGACCTCCGAGGCTTGAGCTGTCCATGGCAGATTTTTAGCGGGCTGAAATTTCGGTGTCAAATCTTTAGGTGACGAAATACTCTGCGTTCGGATCCCTGTCCGCATGCCGAGACGTCCGGGCCCACCTGTTTGGATATCCATCCACCGTGATGCATAATCTTGCTAATCGCTTCGGGGAGGGACACTCAGACCATGGGCATCAAGGCGGCGGTCGCCGGCGCCAGCGGGTACGCGGGCGGAGAGGTGCTGCGCATCCTCGCCGGCCACCCCGAGTTCGAGATCGGCACGCTCACCGCGGGATCCAGCGCGGGCACCCTCATGGGCGCCCACCAGCCGCACCTGCGCCTCCTGGCCGACCGGGTGCTGGCGGAGACCACGCCCGAGGAGCTGGCCGGGCACGACGTGGTGTTCCTGGCACTGCCGCACGGGCGGTCGGGGCCGCTGGCCGAGCGGCTCGGAAGGGACGTCCTGGTGGTCGACTGCGGCGCCGACTTCCGCCTGGCCGACGCCGCCGACTGGACCGAGTTCTACGGCTCGCCGCACGCCGGGACCTGGCCGTACGGCCTCCCGGAGCTGCCCGGGCAGCGCGAGGCGCTGGCCGGGGCCACGCGGATCGCCGTCCCCGGCTGCTACCCGACCGCGGTCACGCTGGCGCTGTACCCCGCGTTCCTGGCCGGGCTGGTGGAGCCGGACGTGGTCGTCGTCGCCGCCTCCGGCACCTCCGGCGCGGGCCGCGCCCTCAAGCCGCACCTGCTGGGCAGCGAGGTGATGGGCTCGGTCGCCGCGTACGGGGTGGGCGGCGTGCACCGGCACACCCCGGAGATGATCCAGAACCTCAGCGGGGTGGCGGGCGAGCCGGTCACCGTCTCCTTCACCCCCACGCTGGCACCGATGAGCCGGGGCATCCTCGCCACCTGCACCGCCCGGACGCGGCCCGGCGTCACCGCGGAGACCCTGCGCGACGCCTACGGGCTGGCCTACGACGGTGAGCCGTTCGTCGGGCTGCTGCCCGAGGGGCAGTGGCCTGCCACCTCCATGACCCTGGGCGCCAACACCGCCCTGGTCCAGGTCGCCCATGACGAGCGCGCCGGGCGCGCCGTCGTGGTCGTCGCCATCGACAACCTCACCAAGGGCACCGGGGGCGGCGCGGTGCAGAGCGCCAACCTCGCCCTCGGCCTGCCCGAAGAGCTCGGCCTCACCACGATCGGAGTGTCCCCTTGAGCGTCACCGCCCCCCGGGGCTTCCGCGCCGCCGGCGTCGTCGCCGGACTCAAGGACAGCGGAACCCGCGACCTGGCCCTGGTCGTCAACGACGGGCCGTCCCGCGCCGCGGCCGGCGTCTTCACCCGCAACCGCGTGAAGGCGGCCCCGGTCCTGTGGACCGAGCAGGTCGTCAAGGGCGGCCGCCTGCGCGCGGTGGTGCTCAACTCCGGCGGCGCCAACGCCTGCACCGGATCGGACGGCTTCCAGGACACCCACGCCACCGCCGAGAAGGTCGCCGAGATCCTGGCGGACTCGGCGGGCGAGATCGCGGTCTGCTCCACCGGCCTCATCGGCGAGCGGCTTCCCATGGACAGGCTGCTGCCCGGGGTCGAGACCGCCGGCGCCGAGCTGTCGCGCGGCGACGGCGGGCTGGCCGCCGCCGACGCGATCCGCACCACCGACACCGTCGCCAAGATCGCCTTCCGGCAGGGCGAGGGCGGCTACATGATCGGCGGGATGGCCAAGGGCGCGGGCATGCTGGCCCCCTCGCTGGCCACCATGCTGTGCGTGATCACCACCGACGCCGACCTGGACGCCGCCGCGCTGGACCGCGCGCTGCGCGCCGCCACCGGCGTGACGCTGGACCGGCTGGACGCCGACGGCTGCATGTCCACCAACGACACCGTGCTGCTGATGGCCTCCGGCGCCTCCGGGCACACCCCGGACGAGGAGGCCTTCACCGCCCTGCTCACCGAGGTCGCCGCCGACCTCACCCGGCAGATGCTGGTGGACGCCGAGGGCGCGAGCAAGGCCATCACCATCGAGGTCGTCGGGGCCGGCAGCGTGGACGACGCGGTCACCGTCGGCCGCTCCATCGCCCGCAACAACCTGCTCAAATGCGCCGTCCACGGTGAGGACCCCAACTGGGGCCGGGTGCTGTCGGCGGTCGGCACCACCGACGCGGTCTTCGAGCCCGACCACCTCAACGTGGCGATCAACGGCGTCTGGGTCTGCCGGAACGGGTCCGTCGGCGACGACCGCGACAAGGTCGACATGCGCCCCCGCGACGTGACGATCACCGTGGACCTGTCCGCGGGCCCGCACAGCGCGACCGTCTGGACGACCGACCTCACGGCCGACTACGTCCACGAGAACTCGGCCTACAGCACATGAGCGGGCTCACCTCGGGCGCCCGGATGCGCAAGAACCGCGCCGGGGTCATGGAGAAGGCCGGGACCCTGATCCAGGCGCTGCCCTGGCTGTCGCGCTTCCACGGCACCACCGTGGTGATCAAGTACGGCGGGCACGCGATGAGCGACGAGGCACTGCGCGCCTCGTTCGCCGAGGACGTGGTGTTCCTGCGGTACGCGGGACTGCGGCCGGTGATCGTGCACGGTGGCGGCCCGCAGATCAACGCGGCCCTGGAGCGGGCCGGGATCGAGTCCAGCTTCACGGCCGGGCTGCGGGTGACCACGCCCGAGGCCATGGAGGTCGTCCGGATGGTCCTGGTCGGCCAGGTCAACCGGGAGGTGGTCGGGCTGGTCAACCGGCACGGCGCGTTCGCGGTCGGCATGTCGGGCGAGGACGCCAACCTGTTCACCGCCGAGCGCAAGAGCGCCGTGGTGGACGGCGAGCCGGTCGACATCGGCCAGGTCGGCGAGATCGTCGAGGTCCAGGTCGGGGCGGTGCGGGCGCTGCTGGACGACGGCCGCATCCCGGTGATCTCCAGCGTGGCCCGCGGCGACGACGGCGAGGTCTACAACGTCAACGCCGACACCGCCGCGGCGGCGCTGGCCGTCGCGCTGGACGCGACCAAGCTGGTCGTGCTCACCGACGTGGAGGGGCTGTACGCGGACTGGCCCGACAGCGACGACGTGATCGACAGCCTCACCACCGACGAGCTGGCCGCGCTGCTGCCCGAGCTGTCCTCGGGCATGGTGCCCAAGATGGAGGCGTGCCTGCAGGCGGTGCGCGGAGGGGTGCCGCAGGCGCACGTCCTGGACGGGCGGGTGCCGCACTCGATCCTGCTGGAGATCTTCACCGACGAGGGCATCGGGACGATGGTCATGCCCAGCGTTCCGGGCATGGACCCCGGCGCGGGCGGTGCCGCGGGCACCGGCGACGGCCGGGCGGCGGGAGAGGACGTGGCATGAGCGGGCGGAACGGCGTGGCGAACGACGACCTCAGGAAGCGGTACGAGGCGGCGTTCATGCCCAACTACGGGGTGCCGCCGCTGGCGCTCGCGCGCGGCGAGGGCAGCCTGGTGTGGGACGTCGACGGCAACGTCTACCTCGACCTCATCGCCGGCATCGCGGTCAGCAGCCTGGGGCACGGGCATCCGGCCCTGGTCGAGGCCGTCTCGGCGCAGACCGCCGGGCTGGCGCACACGTCCAACCTCTTCCTGCACGAGCCCGAGGTCCTGCTGGCGGAGAAGCTGCTGGAGCTGCTGGGGGCCGACGGCAGGGTCTTCCTCTCCAACAGCGGCACCGAGGCCAACGAGGCCGCCCTCAAGCTCGCCATCAAGTACGGCAAGGCGGCCGGCCGCGGCTACTTCGTCGCGGCCGAGAACGGCTTCCACGGCCGGACCCTGGGGGCGCTGTCCCTGACCGGCAAGGCGGCCATCCGCGACCCCTTCGGCCCGTACGCGCTGGACGTCCGGTTCGTCCCCTACGGTGACGCGGACGCGCTCAGGGCGGCCGTGACCGAGGACTGCGCGGCGGTGTTCCTGGAGCCCACCCAGGGCGAGGCCGGGGTCGTCCCGCCGCCGCCCGGCTACCTCACCGCCGCGCGGGAGATCTGCGACGCCACCGGCGCGCTGCTGGTCGCCGACGAGATCCAGTCTGCGATCGGCCGCAGCGGCACCTGGTTCGCGTTCCGGCACGAGCTCGCCGCCGCCACGCCCGACATCCTCACCCTGGCCAAGGGGCTGGGCGGGGGGCTGCCCATCGGGGCGTGCGTCGCCTTCGGCCCGCACGCCGCCCTGTTCGCCAAGGGCGACCACGGCAGCACGTTCGGCGGCAACCCGGTGGGCGCCGCCGCGGCCCTGGCGGTGATCGCCACCATCGAGAGGGAGGGCCTGCTCGGCCACGTCACGGCGGTGGGGGAGCGGCTCGGCGAAGGGATCGGCGCCATCGCGCACCCGCTGCTGGCGGGCGTCCGCGGGCGGGGCCTGTGGCGGGCACTGGTGCTGGCCGCCGACCGGGCCCCCGCGGTGGAGGCCGCCGCGCGGGACGCCGGGTTCCTGGTCAACGCCCTCCAGCCGGCGGCGGTCCGGCTCGCCCCGCCCCTCATCCTCACCCACGAGCAGGCGCGGTCCTTCGTGGACGCCCTCCCGGCGATCCTCGACACGGCGGCCGAGAAGGAGAACTGACCGATGGTCCGGCACTTCCTCCGGGACGACGACCTCACCCCGGCCGAGCAGGCCGAGGTACTGGAACTGGCCGCCGTCATGAAACGCGACCGGTTCGGATACCGGCCGCTGGAGGGGCCCCGGACGGTCGCCGTCCTGTTCGACAAGCCCTCCACCCGCACCCGGATCTCCTTCGCGGTCGGGATCGCCGAGCTGGGCGGCCACGCCCTGGTCCTGGACGCCGGCACCAGCCAGCTCGGCCGCGGCGAGAGCATCGCCGACACCGCCCGGGTGCTGGAACGGCAGGTCGGCGCGATCGTGTGGCGCACCTCGGCCCAGGAACGGATCGAGGAGATGGCCGCGGGCACGTCCGTCCCGGTCGTCAACGCGCTCACCGACCTGTTCCACCCGTGCCAGATCCTGGCCGACCTCCAGACCGTGGCCGAGGCCAAGGGCGGTCTCAAGGGCCTCACGCTGGCCTATTTCGGCGACGGCGCCAACAACATGGCCCACTCCTACCTGCTGGGCTGCGCCACCGCCGGCATGCACGTCCGGATCGGCGCCCCCGCCGCGCTGCCGCCCGAACCCGCGATCGTGGCGCGCGCGGAGGAGATCGCGGCGTCCACCGGGGGATCGGTGACCGTCACCTCCGACGCCGCGCGGGCCGCGGCCGGCGCGGACGTCCTGGCCACCGACACCTGGGTGTCGATGGGCCAGGAGGGCAAGGACACCTCGCTGTACGAGCCGTACGCGGTCGACGAGGCGCTGCTGTCCCGGGCCGACGGCGAGGCGATCGTGCTGCACTGCCTGCCCGCCTACCGCGGCAAGGAGATCTCCGCCGCGGTCCTGGACGGCCCGCGCAGCGCGGTCTGGAACGAGGCGGAGAACCGGCTGCACGCCCAGAAGGCGCTGCTGACCTGGCTGCTGCAGCGTTCGGAGCCGGGCGCCGAGAGCGGGCCGGAGGGGAGCGCGCCGTGAGCACTCCCATGACCAAGACCGCCCGCCTGGCCAAGGTCGTCGACCTGCTGAACCGGCATCCGGTGCATTCGCAGGCCGAACTGGCCCGGCTGCTGGCCGATGACGGCGTGGAGGTCACCCAGGCGACGCTGTCGCGGGACCTGGTCGAGATCGGCGCGGTCCGGCTGCGGGCCGAGGACGGCAGCCTGATCTACGCGGTGCCCGGCGAGGGCGGCGAGCGGATCCGGCGGGCCCACACCGGCGCCGGTGGCGGCGCCGAGTCGTTCACCGGGCGGCTCGGCCGGCTGGCCGCCGAACTGCTGGTGTCGGCCGAGGCGTCGGCGAACCTGGTCGTGGTGCGCACCCCGTCCGGGGCCGCGCAGTACCTGGCCTCGGCCATCGACCACGCCGACTGGCCCACCGTGCTCGGCACGGTCGCCGGCGACGACTCGATCCTGGTCATCGCCCGCAGCCCCGACGGGGGAGAGGAACTGGCCCAGGCCCTGCTGAGGCTGGCCGCCGGCCGCGAACGGCGGAACTAGGCTCCGTTTTCGTAGTCCCGGCCCACGGCGCTCGCCTGGCGGCTCGCCCCTGACCGGGCCTCGGCGAGCGCGGCATTGCTTCGCTACCTGCCCGGTGAGGTTCGCCTCCGGCATCGTCCCACCGGGCAGGTAGCGCGCTCGCGCGGTGCCGGGGTTCCTGGCTCCGCCACGCATGGCCGCGCCCGGAGCAACGCTCAGTACTCGTTGCCCGCACGCAGCCAGGCGATGTAGTCGGCGACCGAGCGTTCGGTGTCGTACTCGGGCTTGTAGCCGGTGTCCTGCTGGAGCCGGGTGATGTCGAGGTGGTCCTGCCGGCCGGTCCCGCCGGTGGGCAGCTCGATCCGGGCGTCGGGGACCACCCGCTTGATCGCGGCGATGATCTCGGCGTTGGTCGTCGCGCGGCCGGCCCCGACGTTGTAGGTGCGGTGGTCGAGCCGGTCCGCGAGCTGGAGGAGCGCGATGGCCCGGGCGGTGTCCTTCACGTAGCACAGGTCGATCGAGTCTTCGGCGTACGCCGGCCCGAAGAGCGTGGAGAGGTCCGGCTCGGTTCCGTTGACGGCGGCATGGACGAGTTCGGGCGCGGCGAAGAACATCGCGCCGTGGGGGTCGCGCGGGCCCCAGGTGCCGGAGATGCGGTGGTTGACGACTTCGATGCCGGTGACGCCGGCCAGGTGGTCGTTGAGCATCTCACCGATCTTCTTGAAGGTCGGGATCACGTGGGGAGCGGTCAGCGGCAGTGGCATGTCCTCCCTGAGCGGGCCCTCGGCGGTGACGCCGGAGTAGACGCCGATCGTGCTCGCGACGCCCACCCGGCGCACGCCCCAGTCCTGGGCGGCCTGCATGACGTTGAGCAGGCCGCCCAGGGCCTTGCGCGTCTGCTCGACCGGCTGCTCGGCGGCGGGCGGCCAGGGCATGGAGTACGCCAGATGCACGATGCCGGTGATCTCGTGGCGCGCGCCGACGTCGAGCAACGTGCTCAGATCGGTGATGTCGGCCTGCTCGATCACCACCTGTCCGCCGGCGAGGTCGGCCGGCGCCTCGCCGGCCCGGCGCTGCACCAGCACGCAGCTCTCGCCGAAATCGAGCAGCGCCCGCACGGTGTGGGAGCCGATGAAGCCCAGACCTCCGGTGACCAGGATCATTGCCGTCCTCATTCTGTCGTTATGCTGATTGTCAGTACTACTGACAATCAGGCTAGAGATAGAATGGGGCGATGTCCAGTACCGACGGGCCTGGCCCCGGGTTGAGCAGTAATCTGGTCTACCTGCTCAAGCACGCGCACCTTCGGATGGCCGAGCTGACCACGAAGGCGTTGACGCCGTACGGCATCGAGGGACGGGAGCTGGGGGTGCTGCTCGCGCTCGCCGACCTCGAGCCGGCGTCCCAGCAGCAGGCCGCGCAGAGGCTGGGCATCGACCGCACGACGATGGTCGCCCTGCTGGACGCGCTCGAAGGCAAAGGCCTGGTGTCACGTCACCCGCACGCGGACGACCGGCGCCGCAACGTGGTCGAGCTGACCGACGCCGGAAAGGACGCCCTCCGGCTGGCGCTCAAGGCGAGCGCTGACGCCGAGCGTGAGTTCCTCGCGCCGCTCAGCCCGCAGGCCGCCGAGGGGCTGCGGAACGCACTGCGGGCGATCGTGATCCGCCCGGACCCCTAGAGCCGGTGTCCGGCGCAGGGCGGCGGCACCGCGGTGGTCACCGTCCGGCGCGCGGGGGCCTCGCTCTACAGTTACGAGCGGGACCGCGGCCGGGACGCCCGACCCGAGACGACCTGCGGGCCGTCCGGCGTCCTCCGGAGCCGTACGGGATGGTGAAGCAGGACGTGCCGATGGCAGTACGGTGGTGGGCACATCCTCGCGCCTTCCGGCGTCAGGCCGTGACGGGACGGGATGTGCCGGGCCATGCCCGGTTTACCGGAACTGATGAGAACAACCCCCTAGCGGTGGGAAGAAGAGGATTTCCGTGACCAAGGCACCGACGCGACTGTGGGGCGGCCGGTTCGAAGGCGGTCCGTCGGACGCGCTCGCGCGGCTCTCGGTGAGCGTGCAGTTCGACTGGCGGCTCGCCCCGTACGACCTGATGGGCTCGCGCGCGCACGCCCGCGTCCTCAACCGGGCGGGGCTGCTCACCGACGACGAGCTGACGCGGATGCTCGGTGCCCTCGACGACCTCGAGGAGGCGTGCCGGTCCGGCGAGTTCCGGCCCACCGTCGCCGACGAGGACGTGCACACGGCCCTGGAGCGCGGGCTGCTCGAACGGCTCGGGGCCCTGGGCGGCAAGCTGCGCGCCGGCCGCAGCCGCAACGACCAGGTCGCCACCGACCTGCGGCTCTACCTGCGCGACCACGTCCGGCAGATCGTCAGCCGGCTGGTCGAGCTGGAGACGGCCCTGATCGCGCAGGCCGACCACAACCTGGGCGTCGCCGCGCCCGGCATGACCCACCTGCAGCACGCCCAGCCCGTGCTGTTCTCCCACCAGCTGCTGGCCCACGTCCAGCCGCTCACCCGCGACATCGACCGGCTCCGCGACTGGGACCGCCGCGCCGCCGTCTCGCCGCTGGGCTCGGGCGCCCTGGCGGGCTCGTCGCTGCCGCTCGACCCCCAGGCCACCGCGGCCGAGCTGGGCTTCGACTCGGCGGCCCCCAACTCCATGGACGCCGTCGCCGACCGCGACTTCGTCGCCGAGTTCCTCTTCGCCGCCGCCCTGACCGGGGTCCACCTGTCCCGGCTGGGCGAGGAGATCTGCCTGTGGGCGTCGCAGGAGTTCCGCTGGATCGAGATGGACGACACCTACGCCACCGGGTCGTCGATCATGCCTCAGAAGAAGAACCCCGACGTCGCCGAGCTGGCCCGCGGCAAGGCCGGGCGCCTGATCGGCCATCTGGTCGGCCTCCTCACCACCCTCAAGGGCCTGCCGCTGACCTACAACCGCGACCTGCAGGAGGACAAGGAGGGCGCCTTCGACGCGGTCGAGACGCTGCTGCTGGTGCTGCCCGCCATGTCCGGCCTGATCGCGACCATGCGGGTCAACACCGAGCGGCTGGAGACCTCCGCCCCCGACGGCTTCGCGCTGGCCACCGACCTCGCCGAGCTGCTGGTGCGGCGCGGGGTCGCCTTCCGTGACGCCCACGAGGTCGTCGGCCACCTGGTGGTCTGGTGCCAGGTCAACGACAAGGACTTCGACGACCTGACCGACGACGAGCTGCTCAAGGTCTCCCCGCACCTGACCCCCGACGTCCGCGAGGTCCTCAACGTCCAGGGCGCCCTGGCCTCCCGCAAGGCCCACGGAGGCACCGCGCCCGACCGCGTCCGCGAGCAGATGCGGGAGCTGCGCGCCCTGGTCAACGACCATGCCGCCTGGGCCGCGGGGTCCGACGGCGCCGGTCGCTGAAGGAGGCGCGACCTTGCCCGGGCCCCCCCTCCCGTCCGAGCTCCTGCCCCGGAAGTTCTTCGACCGGCCGGCCGAGGTGGTCGCCCCCGAACTGCTCGGGCACGTCCTCGTCCACGGTGACGTCGCGGTGCGGCTCACCGAGGTCGAGGCGTACGCGGGCACGAGCGACCCCGCCTCGCATGCCTACCGCGGGCTCACCCCGCGCACGGCCGTGATGTTCGGACCGCCCGGCCACGCCTACGTGTACTTCACCTACGGCATGCACTTCTGCGTCAACCTGGTCTGCGCCGAGGAGGGCACGGCCTCGGCCGTCCTGCTCCGCGCGGGCCAGGTGGTCGCCGGCCACGAGACGGCCCGGCGGCGCAGGGCCCGCTCGACCGAGCGGGACATGGCCCGGGGCCCGGCCCGGCTGTGCATGACCCTGGACATCGGACGCGACCAGAACGGGCTGGACGTCTGCTCCCCGGAGGGATCGCTGCGGATCCTGGCGGGGGAGCCGGCCGACCCCGCCCTGATCAGGTCGGGCCCTCGCACGGGGGTGAACGGGGGCAAGCAGACGCCCTGGCGTTTCTGGATCGAGGGCGACCCCACGGTCTCCCCGTACCGCGCCCACGTCCCGCGCAAGCGGAAGCGGACCGAGGCGTAGGGCCGGGACGTGCGTCAACAGACGGAAGGCCGGCCCAACGTCGGCAGACGGATCGTGCTGTGGCTCAGCGGACTGGTCATCGTCCTGGCCCTGCTCGCAGGGGCCCTGCTCGACCTGTGGCTCGTCCGGCACGAGACCTTCGACCTGCAGACGCAGCCGGAATCGGTGAAGTACGAGGACGAAGCCGTGCACTACGCCGGGATCGTCCGCACGCGAAGCCGGCTCCTCGGCCGCCACCATGAGTACCTGCTGTACGCGGGCCGTGACGCGGGCATGTCCTACGGGCACTATGTGACGGTGGGGTTCACCGGCTCCGGACGGCCGATCCTCACGGTGGTCCGCTGGGAGCCGGGCGGCGTCCGGGCGCGGTTCGCCTCGGGACACGAGATCTTCGTCCCGGCCCGCTACTTCACCCACGGCCGGTGAATACCGTTACCTTGAACGGCGTTCCATCGGGCACCCTGGGGTGGGCATACCACCTGCAACATTGAGACGAGGGAGAACGTGACCGACATCCTCGAGGATCTCGCGTGGCGCGATCTGATCGCGCAGTCCACCGATCTGGGCGAACTGCGGGCGCTGCTCGCCGCGGGACCGGTCACCCTCTATTGCGGGTTCGACCCGACGGCGCCCTCGCTGCACCTGGGCAACCTGATCCAGATCCTCATGCTGCGGCGGTTCCAGCAGGCCGGGCACCGTCCCATCGGCCTGGTCGGCGGCGCCACCGGCCTGATCGGCGACCCCAGCGGCAAGAGCGCCGAGCGGGCGCTGAACTCCGAGGAGACCGTGGCCGGCTGGGTGGAGCGGATCCGCGGGCAGGTCTCGCGGTTCCTCGACTTCGGTGACGTCCCCAACGCCGCCACCATGGTCAGCAACCTCGACTGGACCGGTTCGATGACGGTCGTCGAGTTCCTGCGCGACATCGGCAAGCACTTCCCGGTGAACCGGATGCTCGCCCGCGAGACGGTCAAGAGCCGCCTGGAGACTGCGGGCATGAGCTACACCGAGTTCAGCTACGTGCTCATGCAGTCGATGGACTTCCTGGAGCTGTACCGGCGCCACGGCTGCGTCCTCCAGACCGGTGGCAGCGACCAGTGGGGCAACCTCACCGCGGGCGTCGACCTCATCAGGCGGGTGGAGGGGGCCTCCGCGCACGCCCTCACCACGCCCCTGCTCACCAAGGCCGACGGCAGCAAGTTCGGCAAGACGGCGGGCGGCGAGACCTACTGGCTCGACCCCGAGCTGACCTCCCCGTACGCCTTCTACCAGTTCTGGTTCAACGCCGACGACCGGGACGTGGAGGGGTTCCTGAAGGTCTTCAGCTTCCGGTCCCGCGAGGAGATCGAGGACCTGATCAAGCAGGGCGCCGAACGTCCCGCCGCGCGGATCCCGCAGCGCGCCCTCGCCGAGGAGGTGACCACCCTCGTCCACGGTGCCGACGAGACCGAGAGGGTGATCAACGCCTCCCGGGCCCTGTTCGGGCAGGGGGCGCTGGAGGAACTGGACGAGCGGACCCTCCGCTCGGCCCTGGCGGAGGTGCCCCGCGCGGAGGTGCCGCCGGGCGCGCTGCCGCCCGTGGTGGACCTGCTGGCCGCCTCGGGCCTCTGCAAGAGCAAGTCGGAGGCCCGGCGGGCGATCGCTCAGGGCGGCGCCTACCTCAACAACGCGAAGGTCGAGTCGGAGGACGCGGTACCCACCTCCGAGGACCTGCTGCACGGACGCTTCCTGGTCCTCCGGCGCGGCAAGCGCAACGTCGGAGGAATCGAGGTCGCCGGCGGCTGACACCACCCACCGTGTACGCGTCGGGGGCAGGGCCTGCTCGGTCCTGCCCCCGACGCGTGAGGTGGTCCCACCTGCCCTCTGAGCCGGTGGCGAGGATCCGGTCCCCAGGTCGCCGAACCGGACGCTCCGGACGTAACCGGAGAGGCCGGACCGGCGGCCCGGCGTTTGGGCAGGGAAAGATTGGGTAGATCATGTCACAGTCGTGTTACGAGGCCCGGGTAACGGGCATGGTCGGAGACCCAAAACAGGCCCCTCACCTGGGCGTACAGGGAGCGTCGGCGTTGATTTGACGCTGTCGCGGGGCGGACCTAATGTTCTACCTGCCCCAAGGGGAGCGGGACGCCGAGAGGCGGCCGGCCCGAGGGGATCCCTCCAGAGTTCGGCGACGCGACTCGTTCGCGTCCATCGGGCTTGCCGGGGACACCGAATCGGTCGAATTTTGACAAAACGGTCGAATCGGATAGGCTTGAAGGGTTGCCCCGAGATCGGGTCCGCGTGAGCGGAGACGGTTACGGTGGGTGTCCGTTTCTTGAGAACTCAACAGCGTGTTAAAAGCCAGTGCCTTTATCGGTCCGGCGGTAGCCGGGCCGCCCCGTGGCCATGACCTTCTGGGTTGTGGTCGGGGATTTCTTTGAGGCAATACGCGTGGCCTCTTCGGGGGTCGCGTGTTTGCTGGGATTGTTTTTCCTGAGGTTTGGCGGTTCGTGGGGTTCGCCCCCTGCGGGTCGTCGTTGGACCTTAATGGAGAGTTTGATCCTGGCTCAGGACGAACGCTGGCGGCGTGCTTAACACATGCAAGTCGAGCGGAAAGGCCCCTTCGGGGGTACTCGAGCGGCGAACGGGTGAGTAACACGTGAGCAACCTGCCCCTGACTCTGGGATAAGCCTGGGAAACCGGGTCTAATACCGGATATGACCACCGTCCGCATGGGCTGGTGGTGGAAAGTTTTTCGGTTGGGGATGGGCTCGCGGCCTATCAGCTTGTTGGTGGGGTGATGGCCTACCAAGGCGACGACGGGTAACCGGCCTGAGAGGGCGACCGGTCACACTGGGACTGAGACACGGCCCAGACTCCTACGGGAGGCAGCAGTGGGGAATCTTGCGCAATGGGCGAAAGCCTGACGCAGCGACGCCGCGTGAGGGATGACGGCCTTCGGGTTGTAAACCTCTTTCAGCACCGACGAAGCTAACGTGACGGTAGGTGCAGAAGAAGCGCCGGCTAACTACGTGCCAGCAGCCGCGGTAATACGTAGGGCGCAAGCGTTGTCCGGAATTATTGGGCGTAAAGAGCTCGTAGGCGGTTTGTTGCGTCCGTCGTGAAAGCCCACGGCTTAACTGTGGGTCTGCGGTGGATACGGGCAGACTAGAGGCAGGTAGGGGAGCATGGAATTCCCGGTGTAGCGGTGAAATGCGCAGATATCGGGAGGAACACCGGTGGCGAAGGCGGTGCTCTGGGCCTGTACTGACGCTGAGGAGCGAAAGCGTGGGGAGCGAACAGGATTAGATACCCTGGTAGTCCACGCCGTAAACGTTGGGCGCTAGGTGTGGGGTCCTTCCACGGATTCCGCGCCGTAGCTAACGCATTAAGCGCCCCGCCTGGGGAGTACGGCCGCAAGGCTAAAACTCAAAGGAATTGACGGGGGCCCGCACAAGCGGCGGAGCATGTTGCTTAATTCGACGCAACGCGAAGAACCTTACCAAGGCTTGACATTGCCGGAAAACCTGCAGAGATGTGGGGTCCTTTTTGGGCCGGTGACAGGTGGTGCATGGCTGTCGTCAGCTCGTGTCGTGAGATGTTGGGTTAAGTCCCGCAACGAGCGCAACCCTCGTTCCATGTTGCCAGCACTTCGGGTGGGGACTCATGGGAGACCGCCGGGGTCAACTCGGAGGAAGGTGGGGATGACGTCAAGTCATCATGCCCCTTATGTCTTGGGCTGCAAACATGCTACAATGGCCGGTACAGAGGGCTGCGATACCGTGAGGTGGAGCGAATCCCTTAAAGCCGGTCTCAGTTCGGATCGAAGTCTGCAACTCGACTTCGTGAAGTCGGAGTCGCTAGTAATCGCAGATCAGCAACGCTGCGGTGAATACGTTCCCGGGCCTTGTACACACCGCCCGTCACGTCACGAAAGTCGGCAACACCCGAAGCCCGTGGCCCAACCACTTGTGGGGGGAGCGGTCGAAGGTGGGGCCGGCGATTGGGACGAAGTCGTAACAAGGTAGCCGTACCGGAAGGTGCGGCTGGATCACCTCCTTTCTAAGGAGCATTCAACTGGCCGTGTCCTGGTTCGTCCAGGTGCGGTCGGTGGCCGCTGTTGGCAGCGAATGTCTGTCAGGTGGCTGCTCATAGATGTGGAGCACTGGTTATTCATTGCCGCTGTGATGCGGCCCGGTTGGTACCGCCCTTCGGGGAGTGGGAAGTCTGGGTTCGGGTCATGGTGGTGGTGGACACGCTGTTGGGTCCTGAGGGAACGGACCCTTCGGCCCCTGAAGTACACGGTGTTCGCATCGTGTGGTGAGGGGGCTGGGTTGTTTCTTCTGGGTTGGCGGGGCTGAGTGCGGTGCGCCTGTGTGGTGTGGCCGGCTTGGTGGTCCCGGTTGTTTTTTGAGAACTGCACAGTGGACGCGAGCATCTCTGACGAGACTTCGGATCTTCGGGTTCGGGGTTTTGTCTCTGTTGCGATTTGTATGATCGTTTTGTGTGTTCAAGTTTTTAAGGGCACACGGTGGATGCCTTGGCATCAGGAGCCGATGAAGGACGTGGGAGCCTGCGATATGCCTCGGGGAGTCGGCAACCAGACTTTGATCCGGGGATTTCCGAATGGGGAAACCTGGCACCCGTCATGGGGTGTCGCCGCCGTCTGAATGTATAGGGCGGTTGGTGGGAACGCGGGGAAGTGAAACATCTCAGTACCCGCAGGAAGAGAAAACAATAGTGATTCCGTGAGTAGTGGTGAGCGAAAGCGGAGGAGCCTAAACCGTGCGCGTGTGATACCTGGTAGGGGTTGCGTGTGCGGGGTTGTGGGAGCATCTTGTCGGGTCTACCAGCCTGGCGGAGAGTTACAAAGTATCGCGGTAGTCGAATGGCATGGGAAGGCCGACCGTAGACGGTGAGAGTCCGGTAGACGAAATCGTGGTGCCTCTTGGATGTTTTCCCGAGTAGCACGGGGCCCGTGAAATCCCGTGTGAATCTGCCACGACCACGTGGTAAGGCTGAATACTTCCTGGTGACCGATAGCGGATCAGTACCGTGAGGGAATGGTGAAAAGTGCCCCGGTGAGGGGTCGTGAAAGAGTACCTGAAACCGTGTGCCTACAAGCCGTCAGAGCGTCCTCGGCATCCTTTTGGGGGTGTCGTTCGTGATGGCGTGCCTTTTGAAGAATGAGCCTGCGAGTTATGGTGTGTGGCGAGGTTAACCGGTGGCGGGTAGCCGTAGCGAAAGCGAGTCTGAATAGGGCGTTTGAGTCGCATGCTGTAGACCCGAAGCGGGGTGATCTAGCCATGGGCAGGGTGAAGCGCCGGTAAGACGGTGTGGAGGCCCGAACCCACCAGGGTTGAAAACCTGGGGGATGACCTGTGGTTAGGGGTGAAAGGCCAATCAAACTCCGTGATAGCTGGTTCTCCCCGAAATGCATTTAGGTGCAGCGTTGCGTGTTTCTTGCCGGAGGTAGAGCTACTGGATGGCCGATGGGCCCGACAAGGTTACTGACGTCAGCCAAACTCCGAATGCCGGTAAGTGAGAGCGTGGCAGTGAGACTGCGGGGGATAAGCTTCGTAGTCGAGAGGGAAACAGCCCAGATCATCGGTTAAGGCCCCTAAGCGTGTGCTAAGTGGTAAAGGATGTGGAGTTGCCGTGACAACCAGGAGGTTGGCTTAGAAGCAGCCATCCTTGAAAGAGTGCGTAATAGCTCACTGGTCAAGTGATTCCGCGCCGACAATGTAGCGGGGCTCAAGCACACCGCCGAAGCCGTGGCATTTCAGTCTTTGTGCTGGGATGGGTAGGGGAGCGTCCTGCAGCCGGTGAAGCCGCCGAGTGATCGAGTGGTGGAGGCTGTGGGAGTGAGAATGCAGGCATGAGTAGCGAATGAAGAGTGAGAAACTCTTCCGCCGGATGACCAAGGGTTCCTGGGGCAGGCTAATCCGCCCAGGGTAAGTCGGGACCTAAGGCGAGGCCGACAGGCGTAGTCGATGGACAACGGGTTGATATTCCCGTACCCGCTGGTATGCGCCAACGCTGAATCCTCTGATGCTAACCATCCGATCCGTCCTTGATCCCTTCGGGGGTCTTGGTCTGGGGAGCATGGGGCCCGAGGGGGTAGTAGGTGAGCGATGGGGTGACGCAGGAGGGTAGCTCAGCCCAGGCGATGGTTGTCCTGGGGTAAGCATGTAGCCCGTGTCATAGGTAAATCCGTGGCACTTGTAAGGGTGAGATGTGATGCCGAGCCGTTTTAGGTGAAGTGAGTGATCCCATGCTGCCGAGAAAAGCCTCTAGTGAGTGTACCGGCGGCCCGTACCCTAAACCGACTCAGGTGGTCAGGTAGAGAATACCAAGGCGATCGGGTGAACTGTGGTTAAGGAACTCGGCAAATTGCCCCCGTAACTTTGGGAGAAGGGGGACCATGTCTGGTGAACGCCCTTGCGGTGGGAGCTGGGTGTGGTCGCAGAGGCCAGGGGGAAGCGACTGTTTACTAAAAACACAGGTCCGTGCGAAGTCGTAAGACGCTGTATACGGACTGACGCCTGCCCGGTGCCGGAACGTTAAGAGGACCGGTTAGATCCTTCGGGGTCGAAGCTGAGAATCTAAGCGCCGGTAAACGGCGGTGGTAACTATAACCATCCTAAGGTAGCGAAATTCCTTGTCGGGTAAGTTCCGACCTGCACGAATGGCGTAACGACTTCCCCGCTGTCTCAACCACAGGCCCGGTGAAATTGCAGTACGAGTAAAGATGCTCGTTTCGCGCAGCAGGACGGAAAGACCCCGGGACCTTCACTATAGCTTGGCATTGGCGTTTGGAGCGTCTTGTGTAGGATAGGTGGGAGACTGTGAAGCTGGCACGCCAGTGTCGGTGGAGTCGTTGGTGAAATACCACTCTGGTCGTTTTGAGCGTCTAACCCGCACCCGTGGATCCGGGTGGGGGACAGTGCCTGGTGGGTAGTTTAACTGGGGCGGTTGCCTCCTAAAGGGTAACGGAGGCGCCCAAAGGTTCCCTCAGCCTGGTTGGCAATCAGGTGGTGAGTGCAAGGGCACAAGGGAGCTTGACTGTGAGACAGACATGTCGAGCAGGTGCGAAAGCAGGGCCTAGTGATCCGGCACCGGCGTGTGGAAGCGGTGTCGCTCAACGGCTAAAAGGTACCCCGGGGATAACAGGCTGATCTTCCCCAAGAGTCCATATCGACGGGATGGTTTGGCACCTCGATGTCGGCTCGTCGCATCCTGGGGCTGGAGTAGGTCCCAAGGGTTGGGCTGTTCGCCCATTAAAGCGGCACGCGAGCTGGGTTTAGAACGTCGCGAGACAGTTCGGTCCCTATCCGCTGCGCGCGTAGGAGAATTGAGAGGGTCTGTCCCTAGTACGAGAGGACCGGGACGGACGGACCTCTGGTGTGCCAGTTGTCCCGCCAGGGGCACGGCTGGTTGGCTACGTTCGGTCGGGATAACCGCTGAAAGCATCTAAGCGGGAAGCCTTCCTCGAGATGAGTTCTCCCTCCCACCTTGGTGGGGTAAGGCTCCCAGTAGACGACTGGGTTGATAGGCCGGAGATGGAAGCATCGTAAGGTGTGGAGTTGACCGGTACTAATAGGCCGAGTGGCTTGACACATATTACAGCGTGAGTGTTCGCGTCCCTGTGCGGTTCCCGGAAAGCAAACGGGAATCCTGTTTTTGATAAGTGAATTGGCCTGACGGCCTGGACGAGTTTGCCGCCCCTGGTTTGTGGGGGTGTGCGTGGTTCGTTCGGTGGTTATGGCGAAGGGGAAACACCCGGTCCCATCCCGAACCCGGTAGTTAAGCCCTTCAGCGCCGATGGTACTGCATGGGAGACTGTGTGGGAGAGTAGGACGCCGCCGGACTCATTTTCCGATCGAGGGCCGCCCCGTTTTAGCGGGGCGGCCCTCGACGCGTATGTTGGACCTGTCAAAATGGGTGGAAGCAGGTCCACAGAACACCAAGAACAGTGACGGACGTGATGAGCGCGGAAGAGGACGGCCGCAGCGACGACAACCGCGAGCGGCGCGGTAAGGACGGGGGGCGGGGTACGCCTCCTCGTCGCGGGGGCGGCGCCCGCAGCGGTCCCGGTGGTTCGGGGTACCGCAAGGGCGGTGGTTCCGGTGACCGTGGCTCTCAGGGGAACCGTGGTCGTTCGGAGAACTCCGGCGGCGGCGGTCGGCCTCAGGGCGGCGGCGCGCCGCGCGGTCGCTCGTTCGGTGCCGGCCGGCCCGGTTCCGCAGGCGGTTGGAAAGACCGCCAGGGGAAGCGGGACGACCGGCGGCCGGAACGTCCGTTCAAGCGTTCCGATGATCGTCGCGGGCCGGGCGGGCCCGGCTCCGGCGGGGGAGAGCGCGGTGAGGCTCGCTCCGGCGGACCGCGGGGCCCGCGTCCGGCGTCCGGCGGCCAGGGCGAGCGTCGGTTCTCGCGTCCACAGGAAGGAAGGGCTGGCGGGCCCAAGGGGCGCGAAGGCGGTCCCAGGCGTGACGACCGTGGTCGTCCCCCTCGGGACGACAGGTTCCGCCGTGACGATCGGCCGGGTCGTGACGATCGTCCGCGCCGTGACGAGCGGGCAGGTCGCGAGGAGCGTCCGCGCCGTGACGAGCGTTCTCCCCGGGACGACAGGTTCCGCCGCGAGGAGCGCCCGCGGCGTGACGACCGTCCGCGCCGTGATGACCGGGTCGCGCGGGATGACCGGTTCCGCCGTGACGATCGGCCGGGTCGTGACGATCGTCCGCGCCGTGACGACGGGCCCCGCCGTGAGGGCTGGGGCGCGCGGGACGACCGCCCGCGCCCGCGCCGCGACGATCGTGCGGGAGCCGGCGAGCGCGGTGAGCGCGGCCAGGGACGCCGTGAGGGCGGCGGCCGCCGCTTCGAGGGAGGCCGTGACGGCCGCGGACGTCCGGGCGACCGTGACAGGCGGTCCCAGGGACGCGGACCCGGGCGGCCTCGCCAGGACGCGGGCGGCCGGTCCTACGGGCCGCCCCGCGACCGTTCCGGAGGCCGTGACCAGGGTGCGGCCAGGGCCCACGAGCGCGAGACCCCCAAGCACGACGATCCCCTGCTGCCCGATGACGTCACCGGCGAGGAACTCGACGCCGATGCGCGCGCCGAGCTGCGCACCCTTCCCAAGGACCTGGCCGGACGGGTCTCGCGGCATCTGGTGATGGCCGGACGGCTCGCCGAGGACGAGCCCGAGACCGCGTACCGGCACGCCAAGGCCGCGCGGAGGCTGGCCTCGCGGGTCGGACTCGTGCGTGAGGCGGCGGGGCTCGCCGCCTACCACGCGGGAGAGTGGGCGGAGGCCCTCGCCGAGCTGCGCGCCGCGCGTCGCCTGAGCACGACCGAGGACGCCTACCTGCCCGTCATGGCCGACTGCGAACGCGGCCTGGGCCGTCCCGAGCGCGCCCTGGACCTCGTGAAGTCGCCGGAGGCCAAGAAGCTCGACCAGGCGGGTCGCGTAGAGCTGCGCATGGTCGAGTCCGGCGCACGCCGTGACCTGGGCCAGTACGACGCCGCCGTGGTCGCCCTCCAGGTGCCCGAGCTGCGGGACCGGCGGCTGCGCCCATGGTCGGCGCGGCTCTTCTACGCCTACGCCGACGCTCTCGCCGACGCGGGGCGCCAGGAGGAGGCGGTCGAGTGGTTCGCGCGGGCCGCCGCCGCGGACCGTGACGGTGAGACCGACGCGGCCGAGCGTTACGCGGAGCTGGAAGGCCTCCACATCTTCGACACCGAGGAGGGCGAGGCCGCCGGCGGTACGGACGCCGCCGGGCCCACCGACCTTTCTGAGCCCACCGACTCTTCTGAACCCGCCGGCCTTTCCGAAGCCTCCGGCCCCTCGGCTGCGGAGGTCGAGGGCCCCCTCGCGTCCACTGAGAGCGTCCAGGACGGCTCCCAGGCGCCTGCCGGTGGGAGGCCCGCCCCGGAGGCTCCCGAGGACGCACAGAGCGGCTCCGCGCCGCTCGCCGGCCCCGCCGACGAGGCCGAGGCCGAGGCCGAAAGCGAGGGCGAGGGCGAGGGCGAGGGCGAGGGCGCCAACGAGGCCGCCGACGAGGCCGAGACCGAGGGCGAGGGCGTGACGGCTCCGACGGCCATCGAGTTCAAGGCGGCGCCGGCCGTTCCTGAACCGGCCACCGGAACGACCGCCGAGACCCCGTCCGGGGCGTCCCAGGAGGAACAGGGCGACCCCTCCGATGAGGACGCGCCGGTCACGGAGGTGCCGGAGGCCCCGGCGGTCTTCCTGGAGCCGCAGGCGCCCGGTGAACCGGAGGGGCGGGACACGGCACCGGAGTGACGGCCGGGCTCGCGCGGGGCTTGACGGGCATCGCGGTTCGCCCGATATTCACATGATCGTGCCGTTCGGGGGGTGAGGGAGTCATCCTTGCGTGGCCGGCTTCCTCACGGCCCCGGACGATCAGGCGAGGAGCGACATGCCCACCCCCCTTGACCGCCGCATGTTCCTGAGAGCCACGGCCGTCGCCGGTGGCACGGCCGCCTTCGCGGGCGCGCTGTGGCACCAGGCGTTCGCCGGGCCCGCGCAGCCCGGCACCGGCCCGTACGGGGCTCTGCTGGCGGCCGACGCCAACGGCCTCCAGCTCCCCCAGGGCTTCAGCAGCCGGATCGTGGCCCGCTCGATGCAGCGTGTGGCGGGCACCCGCCACACCTGGCATCCCGCCCCGGACGGCGGTGCCTGCTTCCCCGACGGGGCCGGCTGGATCTACGTCAGCAACTCCGAGGTGCCTCTGGTCGGGGGCGTCTCGGCCATCCGTTTCGGTGCCGACGGCGCCGTGACCTCCGCGTACCGCACCCTGAACGGGACCACGCTCAACTGCGCCGGAGGGGCCACGCCCTGGAACACCTGGCTGTCCTGCGAGGAGCACGACGCCGGGCTCGTGTACGAGACCGACCCGTACGGCCAGAAATCGGCGCGCTCCCATCCCGCCATGGGGCGCTTCAAGCACGAGGCGGCCGCGTGCGACCCCGACCGCAAGGTCGTCTACCTCACCGAGGACCAGTCGGACGGCTGTTTCTACCGTTTCCGGCCCTCCGCCTGGGGCGACCTGTCGCGGGGCACCCTGGAGGTGTTGCTGGGCACCGGCACCGGCCCGGTCCGCTGGGAGAAGGTGCCCAATCCCCAGATCTGGATCACGCCGACCCGTGACCAGGTGGCGGGGGCCATGCGGTTCGACGGCGGGGAGGGTTGCTACTACGCGGGCGGCGTCTGCTACTTCACGACCAAGGGCGACAACCGGGTGTGGGCGTACGACGCGGCGGCCGAGCGGCTCGACCTCGCCTACGACGACGACCTGGTCACGGGGGCCGAGCCCACGCTGAAGGGGGTCGACAACATCACCGGGGCCGCCTCGGGCGATCTCTTCGTCGCCGAGGACGGGGACGACATGGAGATCAACCTCATCACCCCGGACGGGACGGTGGCGCCGTTCGTCCGGGTCGTGGGCCATGACGAGTCGGAGATCACCGGCCCGGCGTTTTCACCCGACGGCACCCGGCTCTACTTCTCCTCGCAGCGCGGGCAGAGCGGCTTCATCGGCGGTACGGACGGTGTCACCTACGAGGTCACCGGGCCGTTCCGCCGCTGACGCCCCGGCGCCTCGGCATGCCGCCTCCAACGCCTCGGCATCCCGGCGACCCGGCGACGCTGCACCCCGGCATCCCGGCGGCCTGCGGACACGGCGGCCTCCGCCCCGCCCGGCTCCCCGAGGCCGGTTCACCGTTCCCAACGCCGACGGTGCCGGCGCGGACGGCTCGTGTGGGCCTCCCACGGCGCCGGCCGGTGGCCGTCCCCCCGGCACCACGCGGCGGTGCCGGGCCGGGACCCGGAGCGGCCCTCCGCCGCCCTGCCCCGGCGGCAGGCCGCGCCCGGCGCGCGGTCACGCCGGGCGCGGCATGCCGGGTGGGGCGGCGGCGCCTGCGGCGGATGCGATCCGCCGCCCGGGCACCAGCGGCACCGGAGCCGCGGGCGGGACGGGCTGACGCGATGGGCCGGCATCAGGCGTGCCGGTCCAGGGCGTGCATGATGCCCGCGACGTTGGAGGCGGCGCTGCTGAGCAGCTCGTACTTCTCGGTGAGCTCGGGATCGGTGCCCTCCTGCAGCACCACGTAGCGCTCGCGGGTGCGGTCCCGGACCATCGCGACCGCGTGGTCGAGGTCGAGCCCCTCGTCCCGGGCGTCCCGGACGGCGTCCACCCAGACGCGCAGTTCCTCGGCCGACCGTTCCAGGGTCTCCTCGACCTCGGTCACGGGGCCGTAGTGCGCGAACAGCAGGCGCTGCGGCCCGAGTTCCCGGAATCTGCGCAACGAGTCCAGGGCCGAGTCGAGGTCGAAGTCGGGCGGGGGCGTCGCGGGCCGCACGTCCTTGGTCTCGGGCACGTACACCCCCGCCGCGTCGCCCACGTACAGGTCGCCGGTGCGGGAGTCCAGCAGGCCGACGTGGTGCTTGGCGTGGCCGGGGGAGTGGTACGACTCCAGCCGGCGGCCGCCGCCCAGATCGATCACACCGGTGTCGTCGACCGCGCGGATGCGGTCGGCGCCGGTCGGCTTCAGCTCGCCGAACAGCGTGTCGAGCCGGTCCCCGTACACCATCCGGGCGCTGCGCATGAGCCGCTCCGGCGAGGCCAGGTGCCGCGCCCCCTTCTCGTGGACGACCACCTCGGCGTCGGGGTACATCTCCGCGATGTCGCCCACCCCGCCCGCGTGGTCGAGGTGGATGTGGGTGACGACGACGGTCGCGAGGTCCTTCTCTCCGACACCGAGGTCCTCCAGCGCCCGCCGGACGACCGGCGCGGAACCGGCGGTGCCCGGTTCGACCAGGCAGGGCCGGTCGGACAGGATCAGGTATCCGGCCGTGATCCCCGAGTACCCCGCCATCCGCGTGTCGATCTCGTAGACGTCACCGCCGAGCGGTGTGATCGTGGTGTCCATCCCGCGATCATCTCTCGCGCACCGGACGGTTATCCACGGTTCCCGGCCCTCTTCCGGCCGGGCGGCCGGTCTCAGCGCAGCAGGCCCGATTCCCGGAGATCGTCGAAGATCAGCTGGTCGACCGCCGAGACCCGGTCCCGGTCGGCGTAGCCCAGCCAGGCCACCTCCTCGATCTCGGCGCTCGCCTCGGGCGTCCCGCGGTAGTCACCGGTGTAGCAGGTCATCCGGACGGTGACGCCGTCGGCGTGGCCGTGCGCCCGGGCCTCCCACACGCCGAGCCGGGCGGCGCTCTCCAGGAGGATCTCGACGGCCAGCTCCTCCCTGATCTCGCGGGCCAGGGTCTCGAGGTCGCTCTCCCCGGCCTCCCGCTTCCCGCCGGGCAGGTAGTACGTGTCCTTGCCGCGCGACCGCGTGCTGAGGATCCTGCCGTCCTCCACCCGTACCCAGGCCACCTTGTCGATCAACGAGCGCACCTCGCTCCGGCTCCCTTCCTTGGTCCCGGGGCCGGGATGTCGCCGCGGCCCTGGGCAAGGGTACGGCCCGCTAGCCGAGGTCCAGGAGCCGGAGTACCAGCCCGGTTCGGGGCTTGGGGGCGAACGAGGTCGACTTGCGGGGGACGCGGTCGCCTTCGGCGGCCACGGCCAGGACGTCCTCGACCTTGAGCGGGTTGAGGATCACCGCCGTGCCGCCGGTGCGGCGGGCGCGTTCGACGGCGGCCAGCGGATCGTCGTGGACGACCTCGACGCTGTGCTCGTCCTCGGGGACGCGCCACACGCTCCCGATGAGGAGATGGTCCAGGACGGCGGTGTCGAGTGCCCGCCAGCGCGGGGAGTGGCCCGCGGGCATGACGCGTTCGAGAAGGTCGGCCTTGGGGTCGGTGAGCAGGTGCAGGCCCTCCCCGCCGCCCAGGAGGAAGGCGGGGCCCCGGGCGTTCCGCAGGGCGGGCAGGGCCTCCGGCCAGGCCAGCTCGTTGGTGGTGAACACCTCGGCGGCGCCGCGCAGCGCGGCGTCCGGCGGGAGGCCGGGGAGCACGCGGTGGATGGCGCCCAGGTGGGGCGGGTGGCGGGTGGAGTCGACCAGCAGCGCCAGGCCGTAGTCCCAGGCGTTCCGGTCGTGGCGGTCCCCGGGCGCGGCGCGGGCCTGGAGGGCGCGGTACGTGGCGTAGCGGTGGTGGCCGTCGGCGATGAGCGCCTGGCGGGGGCCCAGGTCCGCGGCGACCCGGGCGTGCAGGGCCGGGTCGGTGATGCTCCAGAGGCGGTGGGTCTGGCCGTCGGCGTGGAAGTCCAGCAGCGGCGGGCCCTCCGCGGTCGCGTCGATGATGCGCGCAGTGTCGCCGCCGCCCTCGTAGACCAGGAAGATCGGCTCCAGGTTGGCCCGGGTCTCGGTCATCAGGGCCAGCCGGTCCCGTACCGGGCCGGGATAGACGTTCTCGTGCGGGAGCACGACCTTGTCGGCCTCGGCCCGCAGCCCCAGGGCGCCGATCAGGCCCCGCCGGCCGCCGGTCTCGTAGAGGTACAGCGCCGGCGCCGGGTCGGTGATCAGGGTGCCGTCGGCCAGCCAGCGGCGCAGGGTGCTTGCGGCCTCCCGGTAGTCCTCGGGCAGCGTGAGCCGGACGATGTTGTGCCCCTCGCCCGCCTTCAGCCGTTCCACCTGGTCACGGTCCAGCAGGTCGTACGGGGGGCAGGTCACCGCGGAGGGGTCGACCCGGGGTCCGAAGCGGACGCCGCGGAACGGCGCCAGCTCCAGCCCGGCGCCCGAGCGCGGCGCCCCGGTCCCGAAGATCCGGGCGCTGAACTGCTCCGGGTCGAGGCCGGAGGGGAGGTCGTCGTCCACCGTGGGCATGGTAATCAGCGACGGCCGCTCGCCCGCGCGGCGGGTACCGTCGAAGTGATCGGCGTCCAAGGGGAGGTCCACATGGATGTTCAAGGATCGGGACGAGCGGACGATTCCCCCGGAGACGGCCCGCGCGGCGTCCATCACGACCCCGCCGGCCACGACGGCCCGGACGGCGGGGTGTACGAGTGGTACACGCGAGGGCTGCAACTGCTCAGGGCCGGCAGCGCCGCCGCGGCGGTGCAGCTGCTCACCCGCGCCGCCGACGCCGAGCCCGCGTCGCGGTCCGTCCGCGAGGCGCTGGCCCGCGCCCAGTACGGCGCCCGGCGGTTCCAGGAGGCCGCCGACAGCTTCCGGTGGATCGTGGAGGACGACCCGGCCGAGGATTACGCCCTGTTCGGCCTGGGGCTGGCCCTGAGCCGCCTGGGGGACTTCCAGGGGGCGGTGGAGCCGCTGGCCCTGGCGGCGGCGATGCGGCCCGAGAACAAGGACTACGCCCGGGCGCTGCGGCATGCCAGGGCCACCCTGGAGTTCCGAAGATGATCTTCTCGTACGATGGCCGGAATGACCGGACCGAAGAGTTCTGACCGGCCCCTGAGCGAGGCCTACGACGTCGCCCTGCTCGACCTCGACGGCGTCGTCTACATCGGCCACCGGCCCGTTCCCGCGGCGGCGGAGTCCCTGGCGAAGGCGCGTGCGGCCGGGCAGCGGCTGGCGTTCGTCACCAACAACGCCTCGCGGACCCCCTCGGCGGTCGCGGCACTGCTCACCGAGGTGGGGGTGCCCGCCTCCGCCGACGACGTCGTCACCTCGGCGCAGGCCGCGGCGCGGCTGCTGGCCGAGCGGCTGCCCGCCGGCGCCAAGGTGCTGGTCGTCGGCGGCATGGGCCTGAGGCAGGCCCTCTACGCGCGGGGGCTGCGGCCGGTGTCCACCGCCGCGGAAGGCCCCGCCGCCGTCGTCCAGGGGTACGACCCCAGGCTGTCCTACGGGCTGATCGCCGAGGGCGCCGCGGCCGTGCGGAACGGGGCGCTGTTCGTCGGTTCCAACGGGGACCTGACCATTCCGGGAGGGGAGGGCCCGCCGCAGCCCGGCAACGGCTCGCTCCTGAAGGTGATCAGCACCGCCACCGGTGTGGAGCCCGTCGTCACCGGCAAGCCCGAACGGCCCCTCCACCACGAGTCGGTCATCCGTACCGGCGCGCGGCGGCCCCTGGTGGTCGGCGACCGTCTCGACACCGACATCGAGGGCGCCCGCAACGGCGGGGCCGACAGCCTTCTGGTCCTCACCGGGGTGACCGACGCGCTCACGGCCCTGACCGCCCCGCCCCATCGGCGCCCCGACTACCTCGCCCCCGACCTGACCGGCCTCCTCGTCCCCCACCCCGGGACGCGGGAGGAGGACGGCGGCCACCGGTGCGCGGACTGGACCGCGCGCCGGGAGGGAGAGCGTGTCGAGCTCTCCGGCGACGGTGACCCCTACGACGGCCTCAGGGCCCTGGCCGCCGCCTCCTGGCGGGACGAGACCTCTCCGTCGCCCGAGGCTCTCTCCGTCGCGCTCGGACGTCTCGGTCTCGGCTGAATAACCGCGCTGTTACGGCCTGGGCCGCCGGGTGTTCTCCCGCGCGTCACAGGTGGATGGTGATCTCTCCTGGGTTCTCTTGGGAGAGGTGTTGTTCATGAAGCGTTCGGTCGTCGTGGGCCTGCTGGCGGCGGGGCTCACCGGGCTCGGCACTCCGGCCGTGGCCGATTCCGCTCCGGGCAGGCCCCGGGCGTTCGATCTCCAGGCCCACCGCGGCGGGCTCGGGCTCGTGGTGGAGAGCACGCTCCCCGCGTTCGCCAACGCGCTGGAGCTCGGGGTCAGCACGCTGGAACTGGACGTGCAGATCACCGAGGACGGGGAGGCGGTGGTCACCCATGACCGCCGGATCAGCGGCCGCAAATGCCAGGACACCGGTCAGGCCGTCGCGGACGACCCCGAGTACCCCTACGTCGGCAAGTACATCAACACGCTGACGCTCGCCCAGGTCCGCACCCTGGACTGCGGATCCCTGACGCTGGCGGAGTTCCCGGGGCAGCGCGCCGTCCCCGGGGCCAGGATGCCGTTGCTGCGCGAGGTCTTCGCCCTCGTGCACCGCTACCGCGCGTACGGGGTGAAGCTCAACGTCGAGACGAAGGTGGAGGCGGGCGCCCCCCACGAGACCGCTCCGCGCGAGCAGTTCGTCCAGGTCACCGCCGGGGAGGTCCGGCGCGCGCGCATGCTGCGGCAGGTGACGGTCCAGAGCTTCGACTGGGGCGCGCTGATGCGCATGCGCCAGGTCGAGCGGAGGCTGCCGCTGGTGGCGCTCACCAACCACGACTTCCTGCAGACGGGACAGCCGGGCCGTTCCCCGTGGCTGGGCGGGATCGACATCGACGACTTCGGCGGGGACCCGCTGAAGGCGGTGAAGTCCTTCGGGGCCGACGCCTTCTCGCCGGTGCACGGCTTCCCGCAGAACGGCAAGGTCACCGATCCGGGCTACCGGCCGTACGTCACCCGGGCCATGGTCGGCCAGGCCCACCGCATGGGCCTGAAGGTCGTCCCCTGGACGGTGGACGACGAGCCGACCATGGAGAAGCTCATGGACGACGGCGTGGACGGCATCATCACCGATCACCCCGACCGCCTGCGCGCCGTCATGGCCCGGCGCGGCCTGCGCACGCCCCGCCCGTACACCCTTCCCGGCCGTGCGGGACGGCCCGCGCAGGGCGCACCGGTCATGACGCCGGCCGGGGCGGGCGGTCCCGCCTGACGGTGCTGACGGTTCCCGCCTGAAGGTGCTGCCGGCCCCGCCTGACGGGGCCGGCCGCCGGAAAGCCGCAGAGGGGTGGCAGAGGGGTGAGGGGGCGGGCGGTCAGAGGAGCTTGCGCAGCCGCAGCAGGTCCAGGAAGCTCGCCTCGATCTTGAGCCGTCCGCTCGCCCACGCCCTGGCCGGGTTCAGCTCGTCGTTCGCCAGGGCCACCAGGTCGTCGCTGGCCACCGTGAGCCGGACCTGGGCGTCCCCGGGAGCGTCGGTACGGGCGAACGGGTCGAGCCCGCCGCCGTGGAGGCGGGTGAGGTAGGCCACCCCGAGATCGGGGATCCGGCAGCTGACGGTCCGCTCCACGACGTGCTCGGCGAGCCGGTCGGCGTCCACTTCCGCCAGGCGCTTGGAGATCCGGTCGAGTGCGCCGCGGCACTCCTCCTCGTTCGCCATGCTCAGGCCGTTCCCCGTTCGGTCGACAACGATGTCGTGAAGGGACGGTAGCGTTCGGACTGGGCCCGAAGCGACTCGCGCGGGGCGATGGGGCCTTCTGGGAGGTGGACGTGATACCCGACGAGGTCGCGGGGGAGCCGGCGCAGGCGGCGGCTCCGCACCGACCCGACCACGGCCCTGACCGCGGTCCCGGCCGCGGTCCCGGGCCGACCGGCGACCGGCGGGTCGACGACGCGCTGGCGCGGCTGGCCGGACTGGAGGGCGCGCCGGTCTCCGGCCATGTGGAGGTCTTCGAGGAGGTCCACCGGCGCCTCCAGGAGCTGCTGACCTCGGCCGACCAGGGCGATCCCGGGCCACCCGCGGCGCCCGGACCGCGACCGGGTCCGGTACCCGGTCCGCGACCGGCGCCGCCCGTGCCCGCGCCGGGTCCGCACCCGGGCCGGTGGCCATGAGCCGGCGCAGGCTGGACGCCGAGCTGGTGCGGCGCGGGCTGGCCCGCTCGCGCGAGCACGCGTCGGAGCTGATCGGCGGCGGCCGGGTGCGCGTCGGCGGGCAGACCGCCGGCAAGGCCGCCACCCAGGTCGAGACCGGCGCGGCCATCGTCGTGGACACCGCGGACTCCGGCCCCGAGTACGTCTCGCGCGGCGGGCACAAGCTGGCCGGGGCCCTGGAGGCGTTCTCCGGCCTCAAGGTCGCGGGCCGGACGTGCCTGGACGCCGGTGCGTCCACCGGCGGGTTCACCGACGTGCTGCTGCGCGCCGGCGCCGCCCGGGTCTACGCGGTCGACGTGGGCCGCGCGCAGCTCGCCTGGTCGCTGCGCACCGACGACCGGGTGACCGTCCTCGAACGGGTCAACGTCCGCGACCTCACGCCCGAGACGCTCGGCCGGCCGGGGGAGCCCCCGCCGGACCTTCCGGACCTGGTCGTGGGCGACCTGTCGTTCATCTCCCTGCGCCTGGTGCTGGAGCCGCTGCGGCGCTGCACGGCCCCCGAGGCCGACTACGCCCTCATGGTCAAGCCCCAGTTCGAGGTGGGCAAGGAGCAGGTGGGGGCGGGCGGCGTCGTCCGCGATCCCGGGCTGCGCGCCGAGGCGGTCCGCGGCGTGGCCGCGCACGCCGCCACGCTGGGCCTGGGCGTTCAGGGGGTGACGGCGAGCCCCCTTCCCGGCCCGGCCGGGAACGTGGAGTACTTTCTGTGGCTGCGCGCGGGCGCGCCTCCGCTCGACGACACCGAGCTCGCCAGGGCCATCGAGGAGGGCCCTCAGTGAGCCCGGACGCCGGCGCGGGTGTGCGGACCGGCGGCACCGCCGGCACGGCCGGCACCGCCGGTACGGCCGCGAGGCCGGGGACGGGACCCGGGACGGGTAGGGAAGCGAGCGCGGGAACGGCGTCGGAGCGAGCCCATGGGTGAGAGATCGGTGCTGGTCGTCACGCACACCGGACGGCCGGAGGCGGTGCGCAGCGCGCAACTGGTGATCGAGCGCCTCAGCGCGGCCGGGATCTCGGTGCGGGTGCCGGAGGGCGAGGCGGAGGACATCGGGTGCACGGGCGTGGACGTGCGGCCCGGCACCCCCGCGGCGGCCGAGGACGCCGAGGTCGTGATGGTCCTCGGCGGCGACGGGACGCTGCTGCGGGCGGCCGATCTGGCGCGCCCCGCCGGCACCCCGCTGCTCGGCGTCAACCTCGGGCACGTCGGCTTCCTCGCCGAGGCCGAGCGGGAGGACCTCACCGCCACCGTCGAGCGGGTCGTCACCCGCCGCTACGACGTCGAGGAGCGGATGACGATCGACGTCGTGGTGCGCCGCAACGGGGGCGTGACCGGCACGACCTGGGCGCTCAACGAGGCCACCGTGGAGAAGGCCGAGCGGGAGCGGATGCTGGAGGTCGTCGCCGAGATCGACGGCCGCCCCCTGTCCCACTGGGGCTGCGACGGCGTGGTCTGCGCCACCCCCACCGGCTCCACCGCCTACGCGTTCTCCGCGGGCGGCCCGGTGGTGTGGCCCGAGGTGGAGGCCATGCTGGTCGTGCCGATCAGCGCGCACGCGCTGTTCTCCCGGCCGCTGGTGGTCTCGCCCCGGTCCACGGTGGCGGTCGAGGTGCTGCCCGACACGCCGCGCGCGGTCCTGTGGTGCGACGGCCGCCGTACCCTCGACCTGCCGCCGGGCGCGCGGGTCGAGGTGCGACGGGGGGCCGAGCCGGTACGGCTCGCGCGCCTGCACCTGACCCCGTTCACCGACCGCCTGGTGACCAAGTTCGGGCTCCCGGTGACCGGCTGGAGGGGCCGGGTCCGCCAGCCCGGGTCCGAAGCGGGCGGGGACCCCGGACCCGGACGGGGACGATAATCTCGACCACCGAGGCGCTGAAACCGCGATCTGTTTGCGAGGGGTTGTGACGCTGGTGCGTCCGATGGTCGATGAGGTGCGGATCCAGGGCCTCGGTGTGATCGACGAGGCCGTGCTCGATCTGTCCCCGGGGTTCAACGTGGTCACGGGTGAGACCGGGGCCGGCAAGACCATGGTGGTCACCAGCCTGGGGCTGCTGTTCGGGGGGCGCGCCGACCCGCAGCGGGTCCGGCCGGGCGCCGAGCGGGCCACCGTGGAGGGCCGGATCGTGGTCGATCCGGGCGGCCGGGTGGTCGAACGGGTCGAGGAGGCCGGCGGGGAGCTGGACGAAGGCGCTCTGATCGTCACCCGGTCGGTGTCGGCGGAAGGCCGGTCCCGGGCCTACCTGGGCGGCCGGTCCGTCCCGGTCAGCCTGCTGATCAACCTCGCCGACGACCTGGTGGCCGTGCACGGGCAGTCCGACCAGCAGCGGCTGCTGCAGGCGGGCCGGCAGCGCGCCGCGCTGGACCGTTACGCCGGCGGCGCGCTCACCAAGCCGCTGCGCGCCTACACCGCCGCCTACGAGCGGCACCGCCAGGTGTCCGCGCTGCTGGAGGAGCTGACCACCCGCGCCCGCGAGCGCGAGCAGGAGGCCGATCTGCTGCGGTTCGGCCTGGAGGAGATCGAGAAGGCCGATCCCAAGCCGGAGGAGGACGTGCGGCTCGCGGCGGAGGAGGAGCGGCTCGGGCACGCCGACGCGCTGCGCGGCGCCGCCGACAGCGCGCACGAGGCGCTGCTGGGCGACCCGTCCGCCGCGTTTGAGGCGGCCAACGTGGTGAGCCTGCTCGGCACGGCCCGCAACGCCCTGGACGCCGTGCGCGAGCACGACCCCGAGCTGGCCGGGCTGGCCGACCGGCTCGCCGAGGCCGGTTACCTGGTCTCCGACGTGGCCACGGACCTGGCCGCCTACGCCGAGTCGGTCGACGCCGACCCGGCGCGGCTGGCCGTCGTCCAGGAGCGCCGCGCGGAGCTGACCGCGCTGACCCGCAAGTACGGGCAGACGCTGGCGGAGGTCCTGGAGTGGTCGGGCCGGTCGGCGGCGCGGCTGACCGAGCTGGAGGGCGACGACGAGCGGATCGAGCGGCTGCGCGCCGAGCACGCCGAGCTGGCCGGGCGGCTGGAGGCCGAGGCCGCCGAGCTGACCGCGGTGCGGAGCCGGGCGGCCGAGCGCTTCTCGGCCGCCGTCACCCAGGAGCTGGCCGCGCTGGCGATGCCGCACGCCCGGATCGAGGTGGCCGTCACCCCCGCCGGCGAGTACGGCCCGCACGGCGCCGACGAGGTCGAGGTGCGGCTCGCCCCGCACCCCGGATCGCCGCCGCTGCCGCTGCACAAGGGCGCCTCCGGCGGCGAGCTGTCGCGGGTCATGCTGGCCATCGAGGTGGTGTTCGCCGGCGCCGACCCCGTTCCCACCTTCGTGTTCGACGAGGTCGACGCGGGGGTCGGCGGCAAGGCGGCGGTGGAGATCGGCCGCCGGCTGGCCCGCCTGGCGCGCAACGCCCAGGTGATCGTCGTCACCCATCTGCCGCAGGTGGCGGCGTTCGCCGACCAGCACCTGCTGGTGGAGAAGTCCGACGACGGCACCGTCACCCGCAGCGGGGTGACCGCGCTCGACCGGGAGGGCAGGGTCCGCGAGCTGTCGCGGATGCTGGCGGGCCTGGAGGACTCGGAGCTGGGCCGGGCGCACGCCGAGGAGCTTCTGCAACTCGCCGCCGAGGAGTCCTGAACGGGCCCGGAGCGGTGATCCCCGTCACAATCCGGGTACACCGGTCTGCGAAGCAGGCCAAAACCACAGAGAGTGCGCGAACGAACACGCCTGGCCGTTCGTCGTTACCGGTGTCGACCCCCGTGCTCTGGCAGGATGTCAACCGATGAACGACCCGTCTCCGACCACCGAGCGTCGCGCCCGGCGCGCGCAGCGCCTGCCGCTGCGCGTGCTCCCGCGGCGCCGCGGCAGGGAGGACGGCCGTGCCGGGGTGAACGCCACGGCCCGGCTCGACCGCCGCACCAAGAACCTGACCAAGCGGCTGCAGCCCGGCGAGATCGCCGTGATCGACCATGTCGACCTCGACCGGGTCAGCGCGGAGGCGCTGGTGTCCTGCGAGGTGGGAGGCGTCGTCAACGTCGCGCCCAGCATCTCGGGCCGCTACCCCAACCTCGGCCCGCAGATCCTCGTGGAGGCGGGCATCCCGCTGGTCGACGACGTGGGCCCGGAGATCTTCACCCGGCTCCAGGAGGGCGACCAGGTCCGGGTCGAGGACGAGGTCGTCTACCGCGGCGACGAGGTGATCGCCAAGGGCACCGCGCAGGACGCCGAGACCGTCGAGGCGGCGATCGTCGAGGCCAAGGCGGGCCTGTCGCACCAGCTCGAGGCGTTCGTCGCCAACACGATGGAGTACGTCAAGCGCGAGCGCGACCTGCTCATCGACGGGGTCGGCGTGCCCGACGTCACCACCCGGCTGGAGGGCCGGCACGCGCTGATCGTCGTGCGCGGCTACCACTACCGCGAGGACATCGCCGCGCTGCGCCCCTACATCCGCGAGTACCGTCCGGTGCTGATCGGGGTGGACGGCGGCGCGGACGCGCTGCTGGAGGCCGGCTACCGCCCCGACATGATCGTCGGCGACATGGACTCGGTGTCCGACGACGCTCTCACCTGCGGCGCGGAGATCGTGGTGCACGCCTACCGTGACGGCCGCGCGCCCGGCCTCAAGCGGGTGCACGAGCTCGACCGCGAGGCGGTGGTCTTCCCGGCCACCGCCACCAGCGAGGACATCGCCATGCTGCTCGCCGACGACAAGGGCGCCTCGCTCATCGTCGCGGTCGGCACCCACGCCAACATGGTCGAGTTCCTCGACAAGGGCCGGGCGGGCATGGCGAGCACGTTCCTCACCCGGCTCCGGGTGGGCAGCAAGCTCGTGGACGCCAAGGGGGTGAGCCGGCTCTACCGCAGCCGGATCTCCACCGGCTCGCTGCTGTTCCTGGTGCTCGGCGCGTTCATCGCCATGACCACCGCCGTGTTCATGTCACCGGCCGGGGACGTCATCCGCCCCCTGCTGGCCGACCGCTGGCACGCGTTCCTCTTCTGGCTGACCGGACTGTTCACGTGATCGATTTCCGATACCACCTCGTCTCCATCGTCGCGATCTTCCTGGCGCTGGCCCTGGGCATCATCCTGGGCTCCACCACGCTGTCGCAGTCGGTGACCAAGGGCCTGCAGCGGCAGACCTCGTCGCTCGCCAAGAGCAACGACGAGCTGCGCCGTACCCAGGCCAGGCTGGAGGCCCAGCGCGAAGGGGACGAGAACTTCGCCCGGACCATGGGCCCGCAGATCGTCGCCGACCGGCTCAAGGGCCAGTCCCTGGTCTTCGTCGAGACCCCTGGCGCCAGCAACGACAGCATCGAGCAGCTGAGCGGGCTGGCCAAGAGCGCGGGCGCCACCGTCACCGGGCGGGTGACGATCCAGAAGAAGTTCCTCGACGACAACCAGATGGCCACCGTGGACGAGCTGGCCGGCCAGCTCAAGCCGGGCGAGATGGCCTTCCCCTCGGGCGCCGGCACCTACGAGAAGGCGGGGGCCGTGCTGGCCAGCGCGATCGTCACCGAGGACCCGGCCAGCACCGGCCGGGAGGACGCCACCTCCGCCGCGGTCCTCAGCGGTTTCCGGCAGGCGGGTTACGTGACCACCAGCGGCAAGCCCGGCCAGCATGCGACACTCGCCGTCATGGTCGCCCCTTCCTCGCTGTACGCCTACGAGGGCGGCGACGCCGACAGCAAGGCGTTGCTGGCGCTCGCCGCCGCCCTCGACGGCGCCGGCAGCGGCACGGTCCTGGGCGGCCCGTCGACCGCCGCCCAGGAGGGCGGCCTGATCGCGGCGCTGCGCGACTCCGACGCCGGCAAGTCGGTCTCCTCGCAGGACACCGTCGACACCGCCTCCGGGCAGGTGGTGACGATCCTGGCGCTGCAGAACGAGCTGAACGGCAAGTCCGGGCGGTACGGCACGGGCTCGGGAGTCAACGGGTACCTGCCCTCGCCGGTGCCCGCCGCCGGAGGGAACGGGTGACCCCCATGATCCGACCCACCGTCCGCCTGCTGGCCGGCGCGGCGCTCGGCGCCGTGGCGGCCCGCGCCGCCTACCGCGCGCTCGAGCGGCGCCCGCCCGGCCTGAACGGGTTGCCGGGCGAGGAGGTGTGGGGCCGCACCAACCACCGCGGTGAGCCGGTGACCCTGCTGGAGGGGCCCGCCTTCGTGGCCGGCGCCGCCGCGGGCGGGCTGCTGCTCCCCGGCCACGGCGGCCGGCTCCGCGCCGCCGCGCTGGTGGCCGGCGTCGGCTCGGGCGTCCTCGGCGGGTACGACGACCTGGCCGGATCGGGCGACTCGCGCGGCTTCAAGGGCCACCTGGGCGCGCTGGCCAGGGGCGAGGTCACCAGCGGCGCGGTGAAGATCCTCGGCATCGGCGCCACCGGCCTGGCCGCCGCGGCGATCGCGGGGTCGCCCGCCCCGACCCGTACCGGCCGGGCGTTCGACCTGGCCGTCAACGGGGCCATCGTGGCCGGCGGCGCCAACCTGATGAACCTGTTCGACCTGCGGCCGGGCCGCGCGATCAAGGTGGGCCTGCTCGCCGGGGCGCCGCTGGCGCTGACCTCCTCGTCGCCGGTGGTCGCCGCCCCGCTGGGCGCCGCCGCCGCGCTGCTGCCCGAGGACCTGGCCGAGCGCGCGATGCTCGGCGACACCGGCGCCAACGCGCTGGGGGCGCTGCTCGGCCTGGCCGCCACCCGCCTGGGGCGCGGCCCGCGCCTGGCCGTGCTGGCGGGGCTGGCCGGGCTCAACGCCGCCAGCGAGTTCGTCAGCTTCACCAAGGTGATCAAGCAGACCCCGGCGCTGGACTGGGTCGACATGCTGGGCCGCCGGCCGCCCGCGGTGCCCGCCGCTCCCGATCCCGATCCCGTCCCCGGTCCCGTTCCCGGGAGCGGGACGTTCGCCGACCCGGCTCCCTGACGCTTCCCGCCCCTCCGCTCACCGGAGGCGGGGGCCGGCGTTCCCTCGCCGCTCCCCGTCCCGTGCCGCCCCCGACACCACCGCCCACCGTGCCTGTCCCACACCCCGACACGACCGCCGCCCGCGGGCCGCGCTCCCGCCGTCCCGCCGGCGTCCCCTCCGTGCCCTCCGTGCCGTCCGTCTCGTCGCCGCGGGCCTCCTCGCCGCGGCCTTCCGGGGGCGCGGCGTGAGCCCGAGCCTGCGCAGGCTAACCGGAGGGCTCGCCGGAGCCGCCCTGATCATCGGCGTGATCACGGTGCTGTCGCGGTTGGCGGGGTTCGGGCGCACCTACGCGTTCTCCCAGACCGTCACCACCTCCTGCCTCAGCCAGGCGTACTTCACCGCGACCCAGCTGCCGAGCATCGTGTACGAGATCGTGGCGGGCGGCGCGCTGGCCGGCATGGTGGTGCCGGTGCTGGCGGGCCCGGCCGAGCGAGGCGACCGCGAGGCGGTCCGCCGGACGGCCTCGGCGCTGCTGACCTGGATCGTTGTGCTGATGGTGCCGCTGTCGGCGCTGATGGCGGTGCTGTCGCGGCCCGTCATGGAGCTGCTGGTGGGCACCGACCTGCAGGGCTGCTCCCGCTCGGGCATCGTCGCGGTCGGCGGCGACATGATGGCGATCATGGCGCCGCAGATGGTGATGTACGGGGTCGCGGTGGTGCTGTACGGGCTGCTGCAGTCGCATCGCCGGTTCGTGGCCCCGGCGCTGGCCCCGCTGATGTCCAGCCTCGTGGTGATCGGCGCCTACCTCGCGTACGCGCCGCTGGGCCGGGGGTACGAGAACGACCTGGCCGGGCTGCCGCTGCCGGCCGAGCTGACGCTGTCGATCGGGACGGCGCTCGGCGGCGTCGCCATGGCCGCGACGGCGGGGGTCGCGGCCTGGCGGCTGCGCCTGGGGCTGCGGCCCACGCTCCGTTTCCCCGAGAGGGTGGCCCCGCGGGTGCGGCGGCTGGCGGTCGCCGGCCTGGCCACCGTGGTGGCCCAGCAGCTGTCGGCCCTGCTGGTGGTGCGCCTGAGTTACGAGGGGACGGGCGGCGCCCTGGCCAACTACCAGTACGCCTGGGCGATCTACCTCCTGCCGTGGGCGATCCTGGCCGTCCCGATCGCCACCAGCGCGTTCCCGATGCTGTCGGCGCGGATCGGTGAGGCGGCCGAGTTCGACCGGATCACCGCGTCCACCACCCGCGCCGTGGTCCTGGTGTCCTGCGCGGGCGGCGCGGTCCTGGCCGCCGTGGCGGTCCCCGCCGCCGCGGTCTTCAACCCGGGACTGGCCGGCCAGCAGGAGGTGCTGAGCCGGGCGGTGCTGGCGTTCGCCCCGGGCCTTCTCGGGTACGGGCTGGTGGCGCACCTGGGACGGGTGCTGTTCGCCTGCCATCGAGGAAGGATGGGAGCCGCCGCCATCGTCGCCGGCTGGGTGGTGGTCATGGTGGCCGACGTGGCCCTGGTGCTCACCGTCGACCGGCGGTGGGTGGTGGCGGCGATGGGCATGGGCAATGCGGCCGGCATGACTGTGGCGGGGGCCTTGCTGCTCGCCACGCTGGTCAGGGCGCGGGGCCGCGCCGCGGTACGCGGCGTGCCGCGCGCGCTCGTGGCCGGGATCGCCGGGGGAGCCGCCGGAGGGGCCGCGGGCGGCGCGGTGGCGGCGGCCCTCGGCACAGGGGGCCAGGCGCTGAACATCGGTGTCGCCGCACTGGCCGCCCTGACCGCCGCGGCGGTGTTCGCGGCGTTCACGTACGTGATCGACGGCCGGGATCTGCGGGCCGTCCTGAGCCGGAAGGTAGCGCGAAATGACTGACCGAGACGGTGCCGCGCCGGGAGAGGCCACCTCGCTGGACGGCCTCCGGGTGGCGCTGGTCCTGGCCACCAGCGCGGGGGGCGTGGGCCGGCATGTGCGGTCCGTCGCGTCCGGCCTGGCCGAGCGCGGGGCCCGGGTGGTGGTGTGCGGGCCCGCCGAGACCGAGGAGAGCTTCGGGTTCGAGCGGGCGGGCGCCAGGTTCGCGGTGGTGGACCTGGCCGACCGGCCGCGGCCGATGAGCGACGCCAAGGCGGTCGCGCGGCTGCGCGGGCTGCTGCGCGGCGCCGACGTCGTGCACGCCCACGGGATGCGGGCCGGCGGTCTGGCCGCGGCGGCGTGCGCCCGTGTCGCCCCCGGCCCGCTGCGCGTGGCCAAGGTCGGCGGGCCGCCCCTGGTCGTCACGCTGCACAACGCGGTGATCACCGGTGGGAGGACCGCGGTGGCCTATGGCGCGCTCGAACGGGTGGTCGCGCTCGGCGCCGACGAGGTCCTGGGGGTCTCGCCCGACCTGGAGGACCGGATGCGCGCGCTGGGCGCCCGGTCGGTCGCCCACGCGCTGGTGCCCGCGCCCGTCCCGCGGACCAGGCCGAACCCCGACGCGCGCGCCGAGCGGCGCGCCGAGCTGGGCGTGGGGGACCGCCCGCTCATCCTCACCGTGGGGCGCCTGGCCGAGCAGAAGGGCCTGCCGACGCTGCTGGAGGCGTCCCGGGGGTGGGCGCGGCGCACCCCGCAGCCGCTGGTGGCGATCGTGGGCAGCGGCCCGCTGGAGGACGAGCTGCGCGCCCGTATCGAGGCCGAGGACCTGCCGGTGCGGCTGCTGGGCGGTCGCGGGGACGTTCCCGCGCTGCTGGAGGCGGCCGACGTCACCGTGGTGCCCAGCGTCTGGGAGGGGCAGCCCCTCATCGTCCAGGAGATCCTGCGCACCGGGCGCCCGCTGGTCGCCACCCGGGTCGGGGGTATCCCGCAGATGGTCGGCGCGATGCCGGGGGGCGGCGCCGGTGAGGGAGAGGCCGCTGAGGGGGGCGGGGGCGGTGCGGCGTCTCCGGAGGCCGGGGACGAGGCCGCGCTGCTGGTGCCTCCGGGGGATCCGGACGCGCTCGAACGGGCCGTGAGCCGCGTCCTGGACGACCCGGCGCTGGCGGGGAGGCTCGCCGCCGCCGCGGCCCGGCGTTCCGCCGCCCTGCCCACCGAGTCGGACGCCGTGGACCAGCTGGCCGGGATCTATCTCAAGCTCGTCCAGGACCGCCGCTGAACCGGCCGCACACTCTCCGCACCCCGGCCGCCGCCGTTCGGTGGCGGCCGGGGTGCAGATGTGTCGGGCCTTAGACGCACCCTCGGGCGTTCGGGTTCGAGATCGCCCCGAAAAAGTTCTTGATCTTTGGAACGCACCCGGTATGCCCTGCGTTGCAGGAGGTAGTGGAGGGGAGTATCCCTGCGCGGTGGTCTCGTCAGCACGGTCGGTCCATACCGGCCCGGGGCCATCGGCCCGCTTCTTTCAGGGCGGGAGAGACCTCCGGCGTTAAGTCATGCCGCCGGAGGTGTCTGTTTTGCACGTTTCATCCTGGGTGTGGGCGCTGACCCTGATCGGGATCCTCGCCATCATCACCGTCGACCTGCTCGTCATCCACCGCGGTGACACGCGGGAGTTCACCACCCGCCGGGCCGCGTTCTGGTCCACCGTCTACATCGGTCTCGCGGTGCTCTTCGGCCTGGGGGTCTGGGCCTTCTCCGGGGGGCAGTACGCCGCCGAGTACTTCGGGGGCTTCGTCACCGAGAAGAGCCTGAGCGTCGACAACCTCTTCGTCTTCATGGTGATCCTGGCGCGGTTCGCGGTGCCCAAGCACTCGCAGCACACCGTGCTGATGGCCGGGATCGTGATCGCGCTGGTGCTGCGCGGGGGGTTCATCGCCGCGGGCGCCGCCGCACTGCACGCCTTCACCTGGGTGTTCATCATCTTCGGCGCCATCCTGCTGTGGACCGCGATCGGGCTGGTGCGCGGCGGTGACGACGACGAGGTCAAGGAGAACTTCCTGCTGCGCTGGGTGAAGCGCACGCTGCCCACCAGCGACGAGTACGAGGGCAACAAGATCATCACGCGCCGGGACGGCCGCCGGATGGTCACCCCGCTGTTCGTGGTCATCATCGCGATCGGCTCCACCGACGTGATGTTCGCGCTGGACTCCATCCCGGCGATCTTCGGCCTGACCACCGAGCCGTACCTGGTGTTCACCGCCAACGCCTTCGCCCTGATGGGCCTGGTGCAGCTGTACTTCCTGCTGGGCGGGCTGGCCGACCGGCTGGTCTACCTCGGGCACGGGCTGGCGTTCATCCTGGGCTTCATCGGCGTGAAGCTGGTCCTGCACGCGCTGCACGAGTACGGCGTCTCCTGGGCGCCCGACATCCCGATCTGGCTGTCCCTGTCGGTGATCGCCGGGACGCTGGTGGCCACCACCGTCGCCAGCCTGACCGTGGGCAACCGCCGGGCCGCGTCCGCCGACTCGAAGAAGGCGGCGGAGAAGGCGGCGGAGAAGGAAGCGGGCGACGGGGACGACCTCCGTCCGCTGGAGTCGCGCGAGGTCTGACCGGTGGCGGATCGTGGCGCCGGGAGCGCCGGCGCCACGAGATCTCTCCCAAGGCCGCATCTGATCCGAATGCTGTTCTAGAATCGGAGTCACCAGCGGTCTGAGAGAGGGTGACGCATGGCCATCGGGCTGACCGAAGAGCACGAGGCGCTCGCCGAGTCCGTACGCGGATTCGCCGAGCGCAACATCCCGGCGACGGTCGTACGGTCCGCACTGGACGCGGAGGAGGAGACCCGTCCGGGGTTCTGGCCGGCCTTGGCCGAACAGGGCCTGCTCGGGCTGCACCTGGAGGAGGAGCACGGCGGGCAGGGCTTCGGCCTGCTGGAGCTGGCGGTCGTGGTGGAGGAGCTGGGCCGGGTGGCGGCGCCCGGCCCGTTCCTGCCGACCGTCCTGGCCGGCGCCGCGGTGAACGCCGCCGGCAACGCCAAGGTCCGCGCGGAGCTGCTGCCGGGGCTGGCCGACGGGTCGCGGACCGCCGCGCTCGCGCTGTCCGGTGAGCTCACCGCCCGCCGCGACGGGGACACCCTCGTCGTCGGCGGCACCGCCGACCCGGTGCTGGGCGCCGCCCTCGCCGACGTGCTGGTGCTGCCGGCGACCCTGGACGACGGCACCCGCGAGTGGGTGGCGATCGACGCGGCCGAGGGCGGGGTCACCGTGACCCCCGCCGCCCGCAGCCTGGACCGGGTCCGGCGCGTCGCCGCGGTCGAGGTCGCCGGCGTCCGGGTGCCCGCCGACCGCGTGCTGGACGGCCTCACCGACGCGGGCGTCCGGGAACTGGCCGCCACGCTGCTGGGCGCCGAGGCGGCCGGCCTGGCGGGCTGGTGCGTCACCACCGCCGCCGAGTACGCCAAGGTGCGCGAGCAGTTCGGGCGCCCGATCGGGCAGTTCCAGGGCGTCAAGCACAAGGCCGCCCGGATGCTGATCGCGCTGGAGCAGGCCCGCGCCGCCGTCTGGGACGCCGCCCGCGCCCTGGACGAGCGGGCCGAGGACGCCCCGTTCGCCACCGCCGTGGCCGGGGTGATCGCCCTGGACGGCGCCGTCCAGACCGCCCGCGACGCCATCCAGATCCTCGGCGGCATCGGCTTCACCTGGGAGCACGACGCGCACGTCTACCTGCGCCGCGCGCTGACCCTGCGGGCGCTGGCCGGCCCCGCCAAGGGGTACGCGGCCGAGGTCGCCCGGCGCGCGCTGGCCGGCGGGCGCCGCGAGGTCGAGCTGGAGCTGGACGAGGGCACCCAGCCGCTGCGCGAGCGCATCCGCGCCGAGATCGCCGAGCTGGCCGCGATCGAGGACAAGGGCGAGCGCAACCGCGCGATGGGCGACCGCGGCTGGACCGTCCCGCACCTGCCCGAGCCCTGGGGACGCGGCGCGGGCCCGGTGGAGCAGATCCTCATCCAGCAGGAGCTGAGGGCCGCCAAGGTCAAGCCGCCGAACCTGGTGATCGGCGCCTGGCTGGTGCCGTCCCTGGTCGCCTACGGCACCGACGAGCAGAAGGAGCGCTTCCTGCGCCCGACGCTGCGCGGCGAGATGGTGTGGTGCCAGCTGTTCAGCGAGCCCGGGGCGGGGTCGGACCTGGCCTCCCTGTCGATGCGGGCCGAACGGGTCGAGGGCGGCTGGCGGCTGACCGGCCAGAAGATCTGGACCTCGGTGGCGCAGTTCGCGCAGTGGGGATTCTGCCTGGCGCGCACCGACCCGGACGCGCCCAAGCACGACGGCATCTCCTACTTCCTGGTCGACATGAAGGCCGAGGGCGTGGACGTGCGCCCGCTCCGTGAGCTGACCGGCGACGCCCTGTTCAACGAGGTGTTCCTGGACGGGGTGTTCGTTCCCGACGACTGCGTGGTCGGGGAGGTCGACAAGGGCTGGCAGGTCGCCCGCAACACCCTCAGCAACGAGCGGGTGTCGCTGTCGACCGGCGGCGGGATGGGCATGGGCGTTCCGGAGCTGCTGGCGTTCTTCGCCGGCGCCGACCTCGACCCGATCGCCGAGGCCGAGGTGGGCCGGCTCGTCGCGCAGGGCCAGTCGATCGACCTGCTGGGCCTGCGCACCACGCTCAAGCAGCTGAACGGGGTGGAGCCGGGCGCCGAGGCCAGCGTCCGCAAGCTGCTGGGCGTCCAGTTCAACCAGGACGTCGCCGACTACTGCTGGGCGGCGCAGGGCGCGGCGGCGGCCACCGAGGTGCCGCAGACCCGCAGCGGCGACGTGGCCCGGGCGATGCTGTTCAGCCGGGCGATGACGATCTACGGCGGCACCACCGAGGTGCAGCTCAACATCATCGGCGAACGGCTGCTCGGCCTGCCCCGCGACCCCGAGCCCGGTAAGTGACGTGACCCGGCAAGTGACGGGACCCGGTGAGCGGCCGATCCGGTGAGCGACGGGGCCGGGTGAGCGACGGAGTCCGCCGGATGACCGGGCCCGGCGGCCGGGTGACCCCGGGCCGGGACCGGTCGTCCGGCCCGAAGGAAGCCCGGCGGCCGGCCCGGAGCCGGTGGCCGTGCCGCGGCGGGCGGGCCGCCCGCCGCGGTTCAGCGCGAGCGGAGGCCGTGGATCAGGTTGACCAGCACGATCGCGGCCCAGGTGATCACCAGCCCCGGCACCCCCGCGTTGACGGCGCCGATGGCGCTCAGCGGGATGGCCGCGACCAGGGAGACGATCGCGAGCGCGAGCGCGGAGTTCCGCTCGGACCTGGACCGGAGCGTCCCCGCCGGGAGACGGCCGCCGGCCGGCGCGGCGGCGCGCGCCGCCAGGGTCGCCTCGATCCGGGCGGCGAGCGTCTCGACGAAGGCGTCGTCATAGTCGGGACCCAGCTCCCGCCGGGCCGCCAGCGCCGCGGCCAGGTCGTCACGCGGCAGGCGTGGAGTCGTCATGCCCCACTTATAGGCGACGGGCCCTCCCGGCGGCGTCACACCTGGGAACGAGATTCCGTGTCGGCCCCAGGGGCGACCCCGTCCAGAACAGAACCCCGCGGATAAAATGCCGACTTCGTCCGAGAACCCCCGGAGGTCCACGTGAGAGCTCGGGTCCGCTCGACCGCCGCCCCCGCCGCGGCCCCGGTCCGCCGTGCGGCCGGCGTCCGCATCGCCCGCGCCTCCTTCGGGGCGACGGCGCTGGCGTCCGCGCTCGTCCTCTCCGGATGCGGGGGCGGCGAACCGCCGGCCCAGGCCGGCGGCGGGACGGCCTCCTCGCCCCCGCCCGTCCCGGTGCCCTCCGTCCCCACGTCCGCGCCGCCCGCCGCGGGCGGCCGGCCCTCGCTGCCGGCCGTGCCCAAGGTGCGGTCCGCGGAGGTCAAGCCGCTGGTCGGGCGCTGGTCGGGCCCCGGCGGCGACTACTTCCTGTTCAAGGCCGACGGCTCCGGCTCGTGGATGAAGGGCGGCCAGGCGCTGTGGAACGGCCAGGTCATCCCCGAGGGCAAGGGCAGGTTCCGCTTCTCCTGGCAGGGCGGCGACCCCAAGACGGCCTCGTACTGGGGCGCCACGCTCACGGGCGAGAGCAGGCTGCTGTTCGCCGGCACCAACCAGACCTACACGAAGGCCAAGTGATGACCGCAGCAGGGACCGGCCACGGCTCCACGGTGCCCGCGGACTCCGCGGAGTTCGCCTCGCCCGCCGACGTCGACCGCAGGCTCGCCGAGGTCGGCTACCTGGCCGACGAGGCGATCGCGACCACGGTGTACCTCGCCCAGGCGCTCGGCAAGCCGCTCCTGGTGGAGGGCCCCGCCGGGGTCGGCAAGACGGAGCTGGCCAAGGCGGTCGCCACCGTGCAGGGCGCCGAGCTGATCAGGCTTCAGTGCTACGAGGGCCTGGACGAGGCCCGCGCGCTGTACGAGTTCAACTACAAGAAGCAGCTGCTGGCGATCCAGGCGGCCTCCGGCGACCGGGCCTGGCAGCAGACCCACGACGACATCTTCTCCGAGGAGTTCCTGCTGGAGCGCCCGTTGCTGGCGGCCATCCGGCGGACCGGCCCCACCGTGCTGCTGATCGACGAGGCCGACAAGGCCGACGTCGAGGTGGAGGGCATGCTCCTGGAGGTGCTGTCGGACTTCCAGGTGACCATCCCGGAGCTGGGCACGGTCGCCGCGGTCCGCCGCCCGTTCGTGCTGATCACCTCCAACGCGGCCCGGGAGCTGTCGGAGGCCCTCAAGCGCCGCTGCCTCTACCTGCACCTCGACTACCCGGATCCGGAACGGGAACGTGACATCGTGCTGGCGCGGGTGCCCGGCATCGAGGCCGCGCTGGCCGAGCAGCTGGTGCGCACGGTCGGGACGCTGCGCGACCTGGAGATCAAGAAGGCCCCCTCGATCGCCGAGAGCGTCGACTGGGCCCGGACGCTGCTGGCCCTCGGGCTGGACGAGCTGGACGAGGCCGCGGTCGCCCGCACCCTCGGCGTCGTCCTCAAGCACGTCTCCGACCAGGAGCGCGCCGTCAAGGAACTGGGCCTCAAGGGCTGAGCGGGCTGAACGCGATGGTCCACCAGCAGGAGCCCGGCGCCGCGCCCGATGACCCGTCCGGCGCGTCCGGCGCCCCGGCAGGCGCCCCGTCCGAGGGCCGGGACGGGCGGCGGTCCCTGGTCGGCCGCCACACCGGCTTCGTCGCGGCGCTGCGCGAGGCCGGGCTCCCGGTGTCGGTCGCCGAGGGCCTGGACGCGGTGCGCGCGATGCAGATGATCGACCTGGTCGACCGGGACGCGCTGCGCGCCGCCTACGCCGCGACCGTGGTCAAGCGCCCCGCGCACCGGGCGACCTTCGACACCCTCTTCGACCTGTGGTTCCCGGCCGCGCTGGGGGACGGCGCGGCCTACACCGGAGGCTCCGCGGACGGCGCCGCGGCACGCTCCCGCGATCCCGCCGCGCGCCGCGTCCCGCCCCCGCTCGACCCGGAGGTGCAGGCGCGCCGCCGCGAGCTGTTCGACCTGCTGCTGTCGGGCGACGACCCGGGGCTGCGCCAGTTCGCCCGCGCGGCCGTCGCCGAGTACGGGCGGACGCCGGGGCAGGAGTCGTGGTTCTCCTCGGGCGTGCTGCGGGCCATGTCGCCCGAGACCCTGATGGCGGGACTGCTGGAGGCCGTGCTCACCGGCCGGGAGCGCGGCGGGATGGCCGAACGGGTGGCCCGCCGTGACTTCCGCGCCCGCATCGCCCGTTTCCAGGACCTGGTCGCCACCGAGGTCCGGCGGCGGATCGCCGAGGACACCGGCGTCGAACGGACCGCGCGGATGGCCGTCCGCCCGCCCCTGGAACGGCTCGACTTCAACCGCGCGGCACGGGCCGACCTGGCCGCGCTGCGCCGCGAGGTGCACCCGCTGGCCCGGCGGCTGGCGACCCGGCTCCAGCAGAGGCAGCGCGCGGGGAACCGCGGGCGGCTGGACTTCCGCCGCACCGTACGGGCCTCCCTGGCCAGCGGCGGCGTGCCGCTGTCCACCCATCACCGCCCCCGCCGCCCGCACAAGCCCGAACTGGTCATCCTGTGCGACGCCAGCGACTCGGTGTCGGCGTTCGCGCACTTCACGCTGCTGCTGACGTTCGCGCTGCGGGAGCAGTTCAGCAAGGTGCGGGCGTTCGCGTTCATCGACGCCACCGACGAGATCACCAGATTCTTCGCGCCCGGCGTGGACGTGGTGGACGCGATGACGCGGATGGCGAGCGAGGCCGACCTGGTCTGGATCACCGGCCGCAGCAACTACGGCCACGCGATCAAGGTGTTCGAGGACAGGTACGCCGACGCCGTCACCTCCCGCACCTCGCTGCTCGTCCTCGGCGACGCCCGCTCCAACTACGGCGAGCTGTCGCTGCCCGTGCTGCGGCGGCTGGCGGACCGGGCGCGGCACGCGTACTGGCTCAACCCCGAGCCCCGGTCCCAGTGGGACACCGGCGACTCGGCGGCCTCCCGCTACGGCGAGATCGTCCCGATGTACGAGTGCCGCAACCTGACGCAGCTGGCGGAGTTCATCGAGGAACTGGCCTGAGGTCCGGCCGCGCTGACCGGCGAGTACTCTGCACGCCCATGGAGACGGACACGGTGGACGGGCCCGGCGCGCGGGCCCGCGGCGGCCCCCTCCGGCCGTTCCGGCGCCTCGTCGACGGCCGGCCCGGCGACTCCGGCGCCCGGATCGCGCGCCGCGCCCGCCTCCTGGTCACGGTCGCGACCGGCCTGGCCAATCTCGGCGGCGCCCTGGTGGTCCTGCTGTTCACCATCGTCGTCCCCGACCCCGCCGGCGAGGTCTCCGAGCGGCTGCACACGATCAACTACCTGGTCTTCACCGCCTACGTGATCGCCGCGGTGCCCGTCGGGCTGCTGCTGGGCGAGCGGTTCTTCCGGCGGGTGCGGCGGCTGGTGGAACGGCACGGCGCGCCCGGCAGGCACGAACGCTCGCTGCTGCTGTACGGCCCGCTGCGCCTGATGTCGGTGCACCTCACGCTGTGGGGGATCGGCACGGTCGGCTGGGTCCTGATCAACCTGCCGTTCTCCACCGTCCTGGCGGTCAAGTACGGGCTGACCAGCCTCCTCGGCGGCCTGACCACCTGCACCGTGGTGTACCTGCTCGCCGAACGGCTGCTGCGGCGCGCCGTCACCGCCGCGCTGACCGCCGGGATGCCGCGCCGGACCGGGCTGCCGGGCGTGGTGGCGCGGTCGGTGCTGGCCTGGGCCCTGGGCACCGCCGTGCCCATCCTCGGCCTGATGGTGCTCGCCCTCGGCTCCTTCCTGATCGCTGAGGTCACGCTGCGGGACTTCGCGGTCGCCGTGCTGGCGCTGGGCGGCACCGCCCTGGTCGTCGGCCTCGGCGTCACCTACGGGGCGGCCCGCGCGATCGCCGACCCGGTCGAGTCGGTACGGCTCGGCCTGGCCCGCGTCGAACGCGGCGACCTCGACGTCGAGGTGCCCGTCTACGACGCCACCGAGGTCGGCCTCCTGCAGGCGGGCTTCAACCACATGGCCGCCGGCCTGCGCGAGCACGCCCGGCTCCAGGACCTGTTCGGCCGGCAGGTCGGCGAGGACGTCGCGCGGGTGGCGCTGGAGCGCGGCATCGACCTGGGCGGCGAACTGCGCCAGGTCGCGGTCGTCTTCGTGGACATCATCGGCTCCACCCGGCTGGCCGCCGACCGGCCGCCCACCGAGGTGGTGAAGCTGCTCAACGACTTCTTCGCGGTGGTGGTGGCCACGATCGGCGAGCACGGCGGCTGGATCAACAAGTTCGAGGGGGACGCGGCGCTGGCGGTGTTCGGCGCCCCGCTGGACCTGGACGGCACGGCGCGGCGGGCGCTGGCGGCGTCCCGGGAGCTGGCCGCGCGGCTGCGCCGGGAGGTGCCCGCGCTGCGCGCCGCCGTCGGGGTGTCGGCGGGCGAGGCCGTCGCCGGGCACATCGGCGCCGAGGAGCGCTTCGAGTACACCGTCATCGGGGACCCGGTGAACGAGGCCGCCCGCCTCACCGACCTGGCCAAGGGGACCGAGGCGCGCGTCCTGGCGGCCGGATCGCTGCTGGAGGAGGCGGCCGTGGACGAGGCCGGAGGGGAGGAGGCCGCCCGCTGGCGGCTCGGCGAGGAGGTCACGCTGCGCGGCCGTACCCGGCCCACCCGCCTGGCCTCACCGCGTTGACCCCGGTGTCGACGGTGCTGACGCCGGTCAGGACGCCGCGATCGTGGCCTTGCGCAGGGTGGTGTAGAAAGGCGACTTCTTGAATCCGGGGCCGGTCTCCTCGCCGATGTAGACATCGGCGTGGTGCTCGCCCCCGTATCCGGGCCGGAACAGGTCCGTGACCTTCCACGTCGCCGTGCGGAACCGGGCGCAGACCTCCTCGGCCACCGGACGCCCCCGCCAGTCCCGGCCGCAGTCGACGATCCGGAACCGCTGCCCGCGGGCGAGCACGTCCCGGTCGGCCGCGGCCGAGGACCACGCCTTGAGCGGGCGGGCCGTGGAGTCGCGGGTGCTGTCGTCCAGCCACCAGCCGACGCTGTGCGACCAGTTGAGGTAGCGGCCGCGGTGCGGGCCGGTGGTGATCCGGCCGCTGCCCTCGGTCTGGATCTCCTTGAGGAAGTCCTTCGGATAGGACCCCAGCGGTGTCCTTCCCCACTTGCAGTGCAGCTCGGGGCACCCGCGCACCGGCTTGAGCGGTCCGCCGTGGAACGTCTGGACGACGGTGTAGTAGGTGGTGATCCGCCAGGAGCGTGCCTTGCCGAGCGGCTCGGGCGGGCCGGCGGGCGATGCCCCCGTTCCCTGCGCGGTGTCCGACGGGGACGGCGCGGCGGACGGGTCCGTGACCGCCGGGGCCGAGCCGCTCGAGCCGGTGGCGGTCGGAGGCCCCGCCTCCAGCGCGCCCGTGGACGCCGCCGACCCGCTCCCGCACCCGGCTCCGAACACGCACATCACGAGGACGACCGCCCCCCGAGCCCCCACCCGCATCGCACCCCTCCTCCGCGCAAACGGACACCATGGTGCCACGCGGTGACGCGGTGCCGACCTGGTTGCGAAGAACAGGCCACCGATACCTCAGGGGGTGCGGCCCAGACTCCGGAGCCACCCCCCCCGGGGGGCCACCTCCGCGTGATGCGAGTCCCCTGCCCTGCTCCCGGGGGAGCCGCCCTGCTCCCGGGGGAGCCGCGGCCCGTCTCAGTCGAACCGGATCGACCGCAGGGCGTCCGCCTCCGCACGGGTCAGCACGGTGACCGTGGCGGCCGGGGGGACGGCGCCCGCGCGGGCCCGTTCCATGAGGGGACGCCAGCGGCGGCAGTGGCGCGCGAAGGTCATCGGGGCCACCACCCGTCCCCGGGCGAGCTGGCCGGCCCGCGCCGTAGGGGGGTCCACGTCGATGAGGATCAGGTGCACCCGGGCGCCGTGCCGCCCGGCCAGCCAGGCCAGCAGGCGCACCAGGTGCGGCCAGGTGCCGCGGGTGTGGGCGACCACGCTCCGCCCCCTGACCACCTCGCGGGCGATCCACCAGACGTGGGTGAGGTTCACCAGCGGGACCAGGGCGCGCGCGGGCAGCGCGCGCAGCGGCCCCGCCCACCGGTTGCGCGCCTGCCGCGAATCGATCACCAGGCCCCCGGGGACCGGCACCGGCCCGGCCTCGTCACCGCGCAGCCCGTACAGGCGCTCCAGCAGCGTGCTCTTGCCCGCGCCGGGCAGCCCCGCCACGAGAACGAGAGAGCCGGCGGGGTAGCTCAGCCGGGCGCCCGCCTCCGCCCCGGACTCCGCCTTCTTGAGTTCGCGGATTACGCATCTCCTGGTCTCGGCCCCGAAAACACTGGTGGTTGGGAGAACGAACACCTGTGACCAGTGGTTCCGGTGACCGCCGGGAGAGCCGTCACGCGCACCGGGCGACCGCGCCCGGAGTCACCAGCCCCGGGAGCGCCACTCGGGGAGCGAGGGCCGCTCGCGGCCGAGCGTGGAGTCCTTTCCGTGGCCCGGGTAGAACCACGTCGCGTCCGGCAGGCGGTCGAACACCCGCTCCTCGACATCCGACATCAGCTGCTCGAAGCGGGCCCGGTCACCCCAGGTGTTGCCGACGCCGCCGGGGAAGAGGCTGTCGCCGGTGAACAGGTGGGGCCGGTCGGCCAGCTCGCCGCCCGCGTCGTACAGCAGCGCGATCGAACCCGGCGTGTGACCCCGCAGATGGACGACCTCCAGCGACGCCTCGCCGACCTGGACCGTGCCACCGTGCTCGACCGGCTCGGCCACCGGCTCCGGCAGCGCCTCCGCGTCGAACGGGTGGGCCACCACCGGCGCGCCCGTGGCCGCCACGATCTCGCTCAGCGCCATCCAGTGGTCCTGGTGCCGGTGCGTGGTGACGATCCGGGCGAGCGGCCCGTCCCCGATCAGCTCCAGCAGCCGCGGGGCCTCGTTGGCCGCGTCGATGAGCACCTGCTGCCCGGTCGCCGTGCAGCGCAGCAGGTAGGCGTTGTTGTCGTAGGGGCCGACGGCGACCTTGGTGACCGTGAGACCGGGCAGCTCCCGGACGTCGGCCCTCCCGCCGACCTCGACGTTCCCCGTGTAGCTCATCCACGCCTCCGCTCGACCGGGTCCGATGATCCTCATCGGCCATCCTCCCCCATCGGCCGGGCGGCGGCCCGGCCGCCTCAGAAACGGGCGGGAGCCTGTGGCCAGGGCGGCGGGACGGGCAGCGGCCCCTCCGGCCGCCTGACCAGTCCCTCGCCCGAGGAACGGCCGGTCAGCCAGCCCAGCATCGCCCGCCCCGACCCGCAGATCCGCGGGGCGCCCGCGCCGCCGCCCAGGTCGGCGGCGTCCCCGGTCTCGGTGGCCAGGAGGCGGTGACCGTTCAGGCCGCCGCGCAGGCCCTCCGGCAGCGCCTCCAGGTCGGCCAACGTGGCGGGCAGCGCCCACTGCACGTACGCCGCGGGCCAGCGGGCGGGCCCGTACCCCGCGGCGAGGTCGGCGTGATGGGCCTCCACCTCGTGCCAGCGCCGGTAGACGGTGTACCAGGCCGGGTGGGAGAAGCCGGCCATGGCCTCCACCGTCACCTCCCGCGCCTCCGGCGGGAGGCTCGCGGCCTGCATGGAGAACCGCTCCGCCGTCTCCCGTACGTCCCGCACCAGCTCCTTCGCCCCGCGACCCGCGCCCTCCTCCAGGGCGGCGTTGCGCGCCTCCATGCTCGGATACTGCGGGATCCGCACGCCGGTCCGCGCCCACTCCAGCAGGTTCCACAGGGAGTCGGCGTTGCGCGCGATGTGGGTGGCCACGTGCCCGCGCGTCCACCCGGGCAGGGCCGACGGGGCGCGCATGTCCTCGTCCGAGAGCTCCTCCAGCGTCGCCACGATCCGTGCCGTGCCCGCGTCGACCTCCGCGAGGACCTCCGGTACCGCACCCGGCCATTCGCTCATGTCGCCCATCCCTCCCGGTCGTGCCCCTGACTGTGGCCCCCGGTCTTCATCCTGCCCTTCCGCGAGCCGCCGGGCACCGGTGAGAATGATCTCCATGCCCCGGCCGGGCCGGCCGGGCCGGCCGGGCCCGCCGGGCCCGCCGGGATCGTTGGGGCGGGAGCCCGCTCGCTGCGTTCCGGTGGCGATAGATCTTCGAACACGTGTACGGTTCCAGTGTGGTGGCCGCTCCTACGGGGGCCCGCGGGAAAGATGACGAAATGCGGCGGCGGGCGCCGCTGTTATGGACTCGGGGGAGACCATCCCGCTTCGTGGTTAGCCTGTCACTGTGCCCACCGCGCCTTCACGCGGGCCGCGAGGGCCCGAGTGAACAGCAACGACCGTCGCCGCGCCAGAAGAGGAACCGGAACAACGCCGTGCATGACCGACTCATCGTGCGTGGAGCACGCGAGCACAACCTGAAGGACGTCTCGCTCGACCTGCCGCGGGACGCCATGATCGTGTTCACCGGGTTGTCCGGGTCGGGCAAGTCGAGTCTGGCGTTCGACACGATCTTCGCCGAGGGCCAGCGCCGGTACGTGGAGTCGCTGTCGGCCTACGCCCGGCAGTTCCTCGGGCAGATGGACAAGCCCGACGTGGACTTCATCGAGGGCCTGTCCCCGGCGGTGTCCATCGACCAGAAGTCCACCAGCAAGAACCCGCGCTCCACGGTCGGCACCATCACCGAGGTCTACGACTACCTGCGGCTGCTGTACGCCCGGATCGGCCACCCGCACTGCCCCGAGTGCGGGCGCCCGATCAGCCGGCAGGCCCCGCAGCAGATCGTCGACCGGGTGCTGGAGCTGGAGCAGGGCACCCGGTTCCAGGTCCTGGCCCCGGTGATCCGCGGCCGTAAGGGCGAATACCTGGAGCTGTTCCGCGAGCTGCAGTCCAAGGGCTACTCCCGGGCGCTGGTCGACGGCCAGATGATCCGGCTGGACGACCCGCCCCGGCTCAAGAAGCAGGAGAAGCACGACATCTCCGTGGTGGTCGACCGCCTCGCCGTCAAGGACACGGCCCGGCAGCGCCTGGCCGACTCCGTGGAGACCGCCCTCGGCCTGGCCGGCGGCACCATCGTGCTGGACTTCGTCGACCTCCCCGAGGACCACGAGCACCGCACCCGGATGTACTCCGAGCACCTCTACTGCCCCTACGACGACCTGTCGTTCGAGGAGCTGGAGCCGCGCTCGTTCTCGTTCAACTCGCCCTACGGCGCCTGCCCCGACTGCACGGGCCTGGGCACCCGCATGGAGGTCGACCCCGAGCTGGTCGTCCCCGACCCGACGCTGACCCTGGGCGAGGGGGCCGTGCAGCCCTGGTCCGGCGGCCACGTGAGCGACTACTTCCTGCGGCTGCTGTCGGCGCTCGGCGACGCCATGGGCTTCGACCTCAACACCCCGTGGGAGAAGCTGCCGGCCAAGTCCCGCAAGGCGATCCTCCAAGGGCACGAGACCCAGGTCCACGTCCGCTACAAGAACCGCTACGGCCGCACCCGCTCCTACTACACCGCCTTCGAGGGCGTGGTGCCCTACATCCAGCGGCGGCACGCCGAGTCCGAGAGCGACTCCACCCGGGAGAAGTTCGAGGGCTACATGCGGGAGATCCCGTGCCCGACCTGCAAGGGCGCCCGGCTCAAGCCGGTCGTGCTGGCGGTCACCATGGGCGGCCGGTCGATCGCCGAGGTCGCGGCCATGCCGATCGGCGAGTGCGCCAAGTTCCTGCTGGCCATGGAGCTGAACGAGCGCGAGCGGCACATCGCCGAGCGGGTGCTGAAGGAGATCAACGCCCGGCTGGGCTTCCTGCTGGACGTCGGGCTGGACTACCTCACCCTCGACCGCGCCTCGGCCACCCTGGCCGGCGGCGAGGCGCAGCGGATCCGGCTGGCCACCCAGATCGGCTCCGGCCTGGTGGGCGTGCTCTACGTGCTGGACGAGCCGTCCATCGGGCTGCACCAGCGCGACAACCACCGGCTGCTGGACACCCTGCTGCGGCTGCGCGACATGGGCAACACCCTGATCGTGGTCGAGCACGACGAGGACACCATCCAGGCCGCCGACTGGGTGGTCGACATCGGGCCCCGCGCGGGCGAGCACGGCGGCCGGATCGTGGTCTCCGGCACCGTCGAGGACCTGATGACCTCGGAGCACTCGCTGACCGGCGCCTACCTGTCGGGCCGCCGCGAGATCGCGGTCCCGGAGATCCGCCGCCCCCGCCGGCGGGGCCACGAGGTCACCGTCAAGGGCGCCCGCCAGAACAACCTGCAGGGCGTGGACGTGGCGTTCCCGCTGGGCGTCTTCACCGCGGTCACCGGCGTCTCCGGGTCCGGCAAGTCCACCCTGGTCAACGACATCCTCTACAACGCGCTGGCCAAGCAGCTGCACGGCGCCCGCACGGTGCCGGGCAAGCACCGCCGGGTCAACGGGGTCGACGAGCTCGACAAGGTCGTGCACGTCGACCAGTCGCCCATCGGCCGCACGCCCCGGTCCAACCCGGCCACCTACACCGGGGTGTTCGACCACATCCGCAAGCTGTTCGCGCAGACCACCGAGGCCAAGGTGCGCGGCTACCAGCCGGGCCGGTTCTCCTTCAACGTCAAGGGCGGGCGCTGCGAGAACTGCTCGGGCGACGGCACCATCAAGATCGAGATGAACTTCCTGCCGGACGTCTACGTCCCCTGCGAGGTCTGCCACGGCGCCCGCTACAACCGGGAGACGCTGGAGGTCCACTACAAGGGCAAGACCATCTCGGAGGTGCTGGACATGCCGATCGAGGAGGCCACGGCCTTCTTCGAGCCGATCAAGGCCATCCACCGGCACCTGAAGACCCTCAACGACGTCGGCCTGGGCTACGTCCGGCTCGGCCAGCCGGCCCCCACCCTGTCGGGCGGCGAGGCCCAGCGCGTCAAGCTGGCCTCGGAGCTGCAGCGCCGTTCCACCGGGCGCACGATCTACGTCCTGGACGAGCCCACCACCGGGCTGCACTTCGAGGACATCCGCAAGCTGCTCGGCGTCCTCAACGGGCTGGTCGACAAGGGCAACACGGTGATCGTCATCGAGCACAACCTGGACGTCATCAAGACGGCCGACTGGATCATCGACATGGGTCCCGAGGGCGGCTCCCGCGGCGGCACGGTGGTGGCCACCGGCACCCCCGAGGAGGTGGCGAAGGTGGAGGCCAGCCACACCGGCCAGTTCCTCGCCAAGATCCTCTCCTGATCCGATCCCGCCCTGACGTCGCAGGTCAGGGGATATCCTCCAGGGAATCCGCGACGACATCCGGCGCGGATTGAACCTTCAAATGCGCCGGTACGTTCTCCCCAGTGACAAGGGAGGCACGCGCGGTACCCGCGCGGAGCACGGACGCGACACACGGAGGAGATCCATGGCACAGGCGCCCGCACCGCGGACGGACAGCCCGGCACCGGCGGCCGGGGCCGAACCGCCCACCGCGGGACCGGCGGCCGGCGCCGGTGAGGCAGGCAGGACCCGGCGCGGGCTCCTGATCGGGGCCGGGCTCGCCGGTGCCGCCGGGCTCGCGGCGGCCTGCGGCGGCGGTGACGACGCCGGCGGCGCCGCGGGCGGGGAGGGCTCCGGCGGCGGGGGCGGCGAGGGCGGTGCCGGGGGCGGGAACGCCCTGGCCCGGACCAGCGAGATCCCGGTCGGCGGGGGCAAGATCTTCGAGGCGGAGAAGGTCGTCGTGGTCCAGCCGGCCCAGGGGCAGTTCAAGGCGTACAGCACCGCCTGCACGCACAAGGGGTGCCCGGTGAAGAAGGTGTCCGGCGGCGTCATCGAGTGCCCCTGCCACGGCAGCAAGTTCAAGATCGAGGACGGCTCGGTGGCCAGCCCCCCGGCGACCAAGCCGCTGGAGGAGAAGCAGATCAACGTCCAGGGCGACCAGATCACGCTGGCCTGACCCGGCACCGGCCCCGGCACCGGCACCGGCACCAGGCACCGGCACCGGCACCAGGCGCCGGCAGGCGACGGGACGGCACGGGGCGCGCGGGTCCATCCGGTCCGGCGCGCCCCGCCGCACTCCTGTGCGTGCCGTTCCGCGTGCCCCTTGCGCGGGCCGTCACCGGTGCGAGGTCGGCACGGAGGCCGGCCCGGCGCCCTCGGCGCCCTCGGGCCCCCCGGTGCCACCGGCGCTTCCGGCGGTCCCCGCGTTCTCGGTCAGCTCGGCACGGAACCGGGGGAGGGCGGCGGGATGGTTCTCGCGGACGTAGGCGACCAGGTGCTCGCGGGCGTCGCAGCGCAGGTCCCAGGCGCTGGCGGAGTCGGCGGCGCTCATCAGGGCGCGCAGCTGGACCAGCCCGTTCGGGAGCACGTCGGTCACCTGCAGGATCCACTCCCGCCGGTCCCACAGGGGGTGGTCGCGGAGCATCGTGTACAGCTCGCCGCGCAGTTCCTCGACCGGCACCGACCAGTCCACGTGCAGCGTCACCGAGCCGATCACGCGGCTGGTGTGCCGGGTCCAGTTCTCGAACGGCTGCTCGGTGAAGTACGAGACCGGGAGGATCAGGCGCCGGTCGTCCCAGAGGCAGACGACCACGTACGACAGCGTCAGTTCCTCGACCCGTCCCCACTGCCCCTGGACCACCACCACGTCGTCGAGGCGCAGCGCGTCGCTGAAGGCGATCTGGAGCCCGGCGAAGAGGTTGCCCAGCGCGGGCCGGGCCGCGATCCCCACCACCAGCCCGGCGACGCCGGCCGAGGCCATGACGCCCGCGCCCAGCGTCCGTACCGCCGGGAAGGTGAACAGCGCCGCCCCCACCGCGACGACCACGACCACGGCGGCGCTGATCCGGCGCAGCAGCAGCATCTGGGTCCGGGCCTTGCGCGCACGCCGGTTCCGCTCGCCCTCGATGCGCATCAGCCGCCGTAGTGCCGGGTCGGTGAGGGCGTAGGAGATCCGCAGCACCAGCCAGGTGGTGGCGCCGATGGCCGCGATCTTCAGCAGGTGGCGGACCGCGCCCTCGGCCGGGTCGTCCAGGAGCCGGTACGGCATCGCGGTGCCGGTGCTGATCACGACGGCGAAGGTGAACCCCGGCGCGGCGCAGCGCCGGGCCGCCTCCCCGGCGCCCGGCCAGCGCGCCGACAGCCGCCGCCCGGCCAGCAGCCGGCGGGCACCCTCCACCGCGATGACGGCCGTGGCCACCGTCGCGGCCAGCACGACCCAGCCCCAGAACGCGGACACTCCCCGCTCGACCTCCCCGCGATCGCCGATTCCTTGGCGGACCTTTGCGGTCCTTTGGGCGACTCTTTCCGATCATCGGGGACGCGAACGAGATCTGCGTCACTCCGCTGGGGCGGGTGCGGGGCGTCCGCGTTGTCGGTGCGGCCTACTAGGCTTTCGGACGTGGCAGACCCCGCGACCTACCGACCCGCCCCGGGGTCCATACCGGACTCGCCGGGCGTGTACCGCTTCCGTGACGAGCACGGGCGGGTCGTTTACGTGGGCAAGGCCAAGAACCTGCGCTCCCGGCTCAACTCCTACTTCACCGACTTCGCCGGGCTGCACCCGCGGACGCAGACCATGCTGCGGACGGCGGCCAGGGTCGACTGGACGGTGGTGGGCACCGAGGTCGAGGCGCTCCAGCTGGAGTACTCCTGGATCAAGGAGTTCGACCCCCGGTTCAACGTCCGCTACCGCGACGACAAGTCCTACCCCTACCTGGCGGTCACCCTCGACGAGGAGTATCCGAGGGTGATGGTGATGCGCGGCGCCAAGCGCAAGGGAGTGCGCTACTTCGGGCCGTACTCCCACGCGTGGGCGATCCGGGAGACGGTCGACCAGCTGCTCCGGGTGTTCCCGGTCCGCACCTGCCGGCCGGGGGTGTTCAAGCGGCAGCGCCAGCTCGACCGGCCCTGCCTGCTGGGCTACATCGGCAAGTGCTCGGCGCCGTGCGTGCGGCGGGTGACGGCGGAGGAGCACCGGCTGCTGGCCGAGGACTTCTGCGCGTTCATGGCGGGTGAGACCGGCCGGTTCATCAAGCGCCTCGAACGCGACATGCGCGAGGCCGCCTCCGCCCAGGAGTACGAGCGCGCGGCACGGCTGCGCGACGACATCCGGGCCCTGGAGCGGGCGCTGGAGAAGCAGACGGTGGTGCTGGCCGACAGCGTCGACTGCGACATGATCGCGTTCGCGGAGGACGAGCTGGAGGCGGCCGTCCAGGTCTTCTACGTGCGCGGCGGCCGGATCCGCGGCCGGCGCGGGTGGGTGGTCGACAAGGTCGACGCGGTCACCACCGCCGACCTGGTCGAGCACTTCCTGATCCAGGTCTACGGCGAGAGCGAGTCGGTGCCGCGCGAGGTGCTGCTGCCGGCCCTGCCGCCCGACGTCGACGCGATGACCGAGCTGCTCGGCGAGCAGCGCGGCGGCCCCGTCCGGCTGCGGGTGCCGCAGCGCGGCGACCGCAAGGCGCTGCTGGACACCGTGGCCCGCAACGCGACCGAGGCCCTCAAGCAGCACAAGACGCGCCGCGCCAGCGACCTGACCACCCGCAGCCGGGCGCTGCGGGAGATCCAGGAGGCGCTGGAGCTGCCGGAGGCGCCGCTGCGCGTCGAGTGCTACGACGTCTCCAACCTGCAGGGCTCCAACGTGGTGGCCTCCATGGTGGTGTTCGAGGACGGGCTGGCCCGCAAGAGCGAGTACCGCCGCTTCTCGATCAAGGCGGTGGAGGGCCAGGACGACGTCCGCTCCATCCACGAGGTCGTCACCCGCCGGTTCCGCCGCTACCTGGCCGAGAGCGAGAAGTACGGCGAGCTGGACTCCCTCGGCGACGACCCGGGCGAGGCCCCGGAGGCGGGCGCCGGGGACGCCGCCGCGGAGGCGGCGGCCCACCAGCCGATCGATCCGGAGACCGGGAAGCCCCGCAAGTTCGCCTACCCGCCCAACCTGGTGATCGTCGACGGCGGCCCGCCGCAGGTCGCGGCGGCCCAGCGGGCCCTGGACGAGCTCGGCATCGACGACATCGCGGTGTGCGGCATCGCCAAGCGGCTGGAGGAGATCTGGCTGCCCGGCGACCCCGACCCGGTCATCCTGCCGCGGAACAGCGAGGGCATGTTCCTCGTCCAGCGGGTGCGCGACGAGGCCCACCGCTTCGCCATCACCTTCCACCGGCAGCGGCGGTCCAAGGCCATGACGGTCAGCGAGCTCGACGACGTTCCCGGGCTGGGGCCGGCGCGCCGCTCGGCCCTGCTGAAACACTTCGGATCACTGAAGCGGTTGAAAGAGGCGACGCCCGAGCAGATCGCCGAAGTCCCCGGCATCGGGCCGCGCGGGGCGGAGCGCATCGCCGCGGCCCTGCACGGGGGCGCGGCGCCGGGGGCGCCCGCGCCCGCGGCGCCGGTGGGGGAGGAAGGCGGCGGAGCCGGGGCCGGCCGCGATCACAGGGGGAGACCGAGTTGACCACGGAAACGCAGATCCCGGACATCGTCATCGTCACGGGCATGTCGGGGGCGGGCCGCAGCACGGCCGCCAAGGCGCTGGAGGACCTGGACTGGTTCGTCGTCGACAACCTGCCGCCCGGGCTGCTGGCCACCATGGCCGACCTGGGCGGGCGGGTGAAGGACGCGGTCCCCCGGATCGCCGTCGTCGTCGACGTGCGCAGCCGCGCCTTCACCGACGACCTGCACACCTCCATCGGCGAGCTGGAGGCGCGCGGCGTCCACCCGCGGGTGGTCTTCCTGGAGGCCGGTGACGCCGACCTGGTGCGCCGCTTCGAGAGCGTCCGCCGCCCGCACCCGCTGCAGGGCGACGGCCGGCTGGTCGACGGCATCGCGCGCGAGCGCGAGCTGGTCCGCGAGGTGCGCGCCGAGGCCGATCTGGTGATCGACACCAGCGGCCTGAACGTGCACGAGCTGCGCGCCAAGATCGTCGGCTTCTTCGGCAACGACACCGGCGAGTCCAGCCTGCGGGCGACCGTGGTCTCCTTCGGCTACAAGTACGGCCTGCCGGCGGACGCCGACCTGGTCGTCGACTGCCGGTTCCTGCCCAACCCCCACTGGGTGCCCGAGCTGCGCCCCAAGACCGGCAGGGACGCCGCCGTCCGCGACTACGTGCTCGGGCAGCGCGGCGCCAAGGAGTTCCTGGACGCCTACACCGAGGTCCTGCGGCTGCTGGCCGACGGCTATGAGCGCGAGGGTAAGCACTACGTGACGCTGGCCGTCGGATGCACGGGCGGCAAACACCGTAGTGTGGCCATGGCGGAGCAGATCGCCGCCCGGCTGAGGGACGAGGGCATCGAGGTCCGGGCCTCGCACCGCGATCTCGGCCGTGAATGACGACGTGAACGACCGACCCGGGCCGGGCCCGGACGAGGAGAAGAGCGACGCGGTGGACCCTGGGGTGGGATCTCGGCCGGCGTCCGGGCCGGTACCCGGGGCGGCACCGTGGGCGGCGTGGTGAGCCGGTCCGGGCCGGGGGAACGGCCCGGGCCCGCGGTCGTCGCGCTGGGCGGCGGGCACGGCCTGTACGCCTCGCTGTCGGCGCTGCGCCGGGTCACCGACCGGCTGACCGCCGTGGTCACCGTCGCCGACGACGGCGGGTCCAGCGGCCGGCTGCGCCGCGAGCTGGGCGTGCTGCCCCCCGGCGACCTGCGGATGGCGCTGGCCGCGCTGTGCGGTGACGACGAGTGGGGGCAGACCTGGCGCGACGTCGTCCAGCACCGCTTCCGCAGCCAGGGCGAGCTGCACGACCACGCGGTGGGCAACCTGCTGATCGTCGCCCTCTGGGAGCTGCTGGGCGCGGACGCGCACGGCTCGACCGTGGCGGGTCTCGACTGGGTGGGGCGGCTGCTGGGCGCGCAGGGCCGGGTGCTGCCGATGGCCTCGGTGCCGATGGACATCGTCGCCGAGGTGCGCGGCGCCGACCCTTCCCGTCCCGACGAGGTGACCCGGGTCAAGGGGCAGGTGGCCTGCGCCAAGACGCCCGGGACGGTGCTGGGCATCTCGCTGGTCCCCACCGATCCGCCCGCCTCCCCCGAGGCGCTGGCGGCGGTGGACGAGGCCGACTGGGTGGTGTTCGGCCCCGGGTCCTGGTTCACCAGCGTGCTGCCCCATCTGAAGGTCCCCGAGCTGGCCCGTGCGCTCGTCGCCACCAAGGCGCGGCGCGCCGTCGCGCTCAACCTGGCCCAGCAGCCGGGGGAGACCGACGACTTCTCGCCGCAGACGCATCTGGAAGTGCTGCAGGCGCACGCCCCCGATCTGCGCGTCGACGTCGTCCTCGCCGACCGGGGGGTGGTGGACGACCCGGTCGCGCTGGACAAGGCCGTCCAGGACCTCGGCGGACGGCTGGTCCTGGCCGACGTCGCCGCCGACGACGGCTCCCCGCGTCACGATCCCGCCCGGCTGGCCCAAGCCTTCGTGAAGATTTTCCGTGACTGACCTCCGGCGCGGCCGACATCGGCCACACTGCTGGGGAGTTCCTAGGGGGAGGGTTCATCTATGGCGATGACCGGTGTGGTCAAGGACGAGCTGAGCAGGCTGTCGGTGCTGAAACCGTGCTGCCGCAAGGCAGAGGTCTCGACGCTGCTGCGCTTCGCCGGCGGTCTGCATCTGGTCAGCGGGCGGATCGTGATCGAGGCCGAGATCGACACCGGGTCGGCCGCGCGGCGCCTGCGCAAGGACATCGCCGAGGTCTTCGGGCACACCTCCGACGTGGTGGTGCTCGCGCCCAGCGGGTTGCGGAAGGGCAACCGCTACGTCGTCCGGGTCTTCCGGGAGGGCGAGTCGCTGGCCCGGCAGACCGGGCTCATCGACAACAACGGCCGCCCGGTGCGGGGGCTGCCCCGGCACGTGGTCGCGGGGGCGGCCTGCGACGCCGAGTCGGCCTGGCGGGGGGCCTTCCTGGCGCACGGCTCGCTGACCGAGCCCGGCCGGTCGATGTCGCTGGAGGTGACCTGCCCCGGCCCGGAGGCGGCGCTGGCGCTGGTCGGCGCCGCCCGCCGGCTGAAGATCCACGCCAAGGCCCGCGAGGTCCGCGGCGTCGACCGGGTCGTGGTCCGCGACGGCGACGCCATCAGCGCGATGCTCACCCGGCTCGGCGCGCACGACAGCGTGCTGGCCTGGGAGGAGCGCAGGATGCGCCGCGAGGTCCGGGCCACCGCCAACCGGCTGGCCAACTTCGACGACGCCAACCTGCGCCGTTCGGCCCGTGCCGCGGTCGCGGCGGGCGCCCGGGTGGCGCGCGCCCTGGAGATCCTCGGCGAGGACGCCCCCGAGCATCTGGTGAACGCCGGGCGGCTGCGCCTGGAGCACAAGCAGGCGTCGCTGGAGGAGCTGGGCCAGCTGGCCGATCCGCCGCTGACCAAGGACGCCATCGCGGGCCGCATCCGCCGGCTGCTGGCCATGGCCGACAAGCGGGCCCAGGACCAGGGCATCCCCGGCACCGAGGCCAACCTCACCGCCGACATGCTCGCCCCCTGACCCGCCCTCTGATCGCCCCCCCGGCTCTGTTTCAAAGGCCCGGTCAGGCGCTCGCCTGGCGGCTCGCGCCTGACCGGGCCTGGGCGAGCGCGGCATCGCTTCGCGATCTGCCCGGTGAGGCTCGCCTCCGGTGTCGCCCCACCGGGCAGCCAGCGCGCTCGCGCGGTGGCTGAGCCACTTCGAGACAGGCCCAGATCCCGCACGGCTCCGTCCGGGACGCCCCCGTCCGGGCCGGGGGCCGCGCCCTGCCGTGATCCACCATCGTCCGCCGGCATGTCATCTGGAGTTCGCCGTCCCGTCGCCCGGGGCCGCTTCGATCGGCGGGCATGCGCGCCTACCTGGCCATCGCCGTGAGCGACCCCGGCGAGACGGTCCCCCCGCACGTGCTGGACGCCGCCCGTGCGGCGATCACCGACGCGGTGCCGGCGCCGCGCGAGAGCTGGCGGACCGCCGAGTGGATCTCGCCGGACCGTGCCGTCGCGCTGCTGGCCTGGTCGAACGAGCCCGCCGCCGCGCCGTTCCCCGACCCGCTGACGACGTCCGGCGACCGCGTCCTCGGGTACTGCGGCTACCTCGGCGGCCCGGACGACCCCGGCGCGCTCCTGGACGCCGGCGACCCGGGCGAGACCGCCGACGGGCTCGGCGGCTGCTTCTCGGCCTTCCGCGCCGGTCCCCGCGGGTTCACCGCGGTCACCTCGATCACCCGGGCCTGCCCCGTCTACCACGCCGAGGCGGCCGGGCTGCGGTTCGCCGCGTCCCGGGCGCTGCTGGCGCATCTCGCGGTGGCGCTGCCGGTCGGGTGGCGGATGAGCGAGGAGCCCGTGGCCATGCTCACCCGGATGTTCGCGCCGGGCCTGCGCGACGTCCCCCTGCAGGGCGGCCGGTGGCGGTACGAGCGGCGGCGCCCGGCCGGGATCGCCGATTGGGCCGGCTGGCGGCGGCGGGCGACGCCGCGGGCGCACCGCGCGCCGGGCTTCAACTGGCGCCGGTCGTACGACCGTGGGATGGCCGGGCTGCTGCGCGAGCAGATCATGGCCGCGCCGCCCGAACTGTTCGACCTCCTGAACGAGACGGCGGTCAGGGAGCGCCTGGCCGAGGTCCCCCCGCGCCGCCCCGGTCAGAGCTGGGCCCTGCTGACGCTGTCGGTGCTTCTGTCGGGCGCCTGGCGGGAGCCCGAGCCGGTGCTTCCCGAGGTGACCGTGCCCCGCCCGTCCTGACCGTGCCCTCCCTCCCGGTCGCTCCCTGCCTGTCCTGATGGGTACCGGTGGGTCCTGACAGGTCCCGGTCGGTCCTGGCCGGCACCGGCGGATCACCCGTACGGGGGAGGCGCGGCCACCCCCGTTTTCACCTGCGGGCGGTGTCGGGGGGACGGCCGGGTATTCGATAGGGTCGGAGTTGGGGAGAGCGCCTGCACCGGCGCGGAGCCCCCTTCATCCCGTAACAGGCAAGCAGGGACGGCCCGGTGTGAACCGGGCGAGCGACGACGTACGAGGAGAGCCGTTCCGTGACCATCCGAGTAGGCATCAACGGGTTCGGCCGGATCGGCCGTAACTTCTTCCGCGCCGTGCAGGCGAGCGGGGCCGACATCGAGATCGTGGCGGTCAACGATCTGACCGACAACGCGACCCTCGCCCACCTGCTCAAGTACGACAGCATCCTGGGCCGGCTCGGCCAGGAGGTGAAGGCCACCTCGGACGAGATCGTCGTCGGCGGCAAGGCGATCAAGGCGTTCGAGGAGCGCGACCCGGCCAACCTCAAGTGGTCGGAGGTCGGCGCCGACGTGGTGGTGGAGTCCACCGGCTTCTTCACCGACGCCACCAAGGCCAAGGTGCACGCCGACAACGGCGCCAAGAAGGTCATCATCTCCGCGCCGGCGAAGAACGAGGACGTCACCATCGTCATGGGCGTCAACGACGACCAGTACGACCCGGCGAAGCACACGGTGATCTCCAACGCCTCCTGCACCACCAACTGCCTCGGTCCGATGGCCAAGGTGCTGAACGACACGTTCGGCATCGAGAAGGGCCTGATGACCACCATCCACGCCTACACCCAGGACCAGAACCTCCAGGACGCGCCGCACAAGGACCTGCGCCGCTCCCGGGCCGCCGCGCTCAACATCGTGCCGACCTCCACCGGCGCCGCCAAGGCCATCGGCCTGGTGCTGCCCGAGCTGAAGGGCAAGCTCGACGGCTACGCGCTGCGGGTGCCGGTGCCGACCGGCTCGGCCACCGACCTGACCGCCACGGTGGGCCGCGAGACCACCGCCGAAGAGGTCAACGCGGCGCTCAAGGCCGCCGCCGAGGGCCCGCTGCGCGGCATCCTGACCTACACCGAGGACCCGATCGTGTCCTCCGACATCGTCACCGACCCGGCCTCCTGCATCCTGGACGCCGGCCTGACCAAGGTGATCGGCGACCAGGTGAAGGTCGTCGGCTGGTACGACAACGAGTGGGGCTACTCCAACCGCCTCGTCGACCTGGTCGTCAAGGTCGGCTCCCAGCTCTGATCCGCGTTCCCGCCGTGCGCCCGGGCCGTCCGACGGCTCCGGGCGCACGGCGGGCTCGTCTCCGGAAGGACATCGCACTCCGATGCGCACCATCGACGATCTCGACGTGGCCGGGAAGCGGGTACTGGTCCGGGCCGACCTGAACGTCCCCCTGGAGGACGCCCCCGGCGGCGGCCGGACCATCGCCGACGACGGGCGGATCCGGGCGAGCGTCCCGACGATCCGGGCGCTGCGCGAGCGCGGCGCCCGGGTGATCGTGTGCGCCCACCTGGGCCGGCCCAAGGGCGAGGTCAAGCCGGAGTTCTCACTGGCGCCGGTGGCCGCCCGGCTCGGCGAGCTGCTGGGCGCCGAGGTGGCGTTCGCGGCCGACGTCGTCGGCGACTCCGCCCGCGCCGTCACCGGCGGCCTGGCCGACGGTGAGGTCGCGCTCCTGGAGAACCTGCGCTTCGAGCCCGGGGAGACCAGCAAGGACGACGCCGAGCGCGGCGCGTTCGCCGACCGGCTCGCCGGCCTGGCCGAGCTGTACGTCGGCGACGGGTTCGGCGCGGTGCACCGCAAGCACGCCAGCGTCTACGACGTCCCGCTGCGGCTGCCGCACGCCGCCGGCGGGCTGATCGCGACCGAGGTCGACGTCCTCAGGAAGCTCACCGAGGACGTCGCGCGGCCCTACGCCGTCGTGCTCGGCGGCTCCAAGGTCTCCGACAAGCTCGGCGTCATCGACAACCTCCTCGGCAAGGCCGACCGCATCCTCATCGGCGGCGGCATGGTCTTCACCTTCCTCAAGGCCCAGGGGCACGAGGTCGGGAAGAGCCTGCTGGAGGAGGACCAGCTCGGCACCGTCCGCGAGTACCTGCGCCGCGCCGCCGACACCGGCGTGGAGTTCGTGCTCCCGGTCGACATCGTGGCCGCCACCGCCTTCGCCGCCGACGCCGACCACGGTGTGGTCGCGGCCGACGCGATCCCCGCCGACCGGCTCGGCCTGGACATCGGCCCCGAGTCCGGCAAGCTGTTCGCCGCGCGGCTGGCCGACGCCGCCACGGTCTTCTGGAACGGCCCGATGGGCGTGTTCGAGATGGAGCCCTACTCCCACGGCACCCGCGCGGTCGCCCAGGGCCTGATCGACTCCGGCGCGTTCACCGTCGTCGGCGGCGGCGACTCGGCGGCGGCGGTACGGCGGCTCGGCTTCGCCGAGTCCGGCTTCTCCCACATCTCCACCGGCGGCGGCGCCAGCCTCGAATACCTCGAAGGCAAGGCGCTCCCCGGCCTGAAGGCTCTGGAGGACTGACGCATGGCCCCCAAGAACACCGGTTCCAAGCCCACCGGCCGCAAGCCGCTCATGGCCGGGAACTGGAAGATGAACATCAACCACCTCGAGGCCATCAAGCTGGTGCAGCAGCTCGCGTTCGGCCTCAAGGAGGCCGACTTCGACGCCGTCGACGTGGCCGTGCTGCCGCCGTTCACCGACCTGCGGTCGGTGCAGACGCTGGTGGACGCCGACAAGCTGTCGATCGCCTACGGCTCCCAGGACGTCTCGGCGCACGCGTCGGGCGCCTACACCGGCGAGATCTCCGGCGCGATGCTGGCCAAGCTGGGCTGCTCCTACGCCACCGTCGGGCACTCCGAGCGCCGCCAGTACCACCACGAGGACGACGCCCTGGTCAACGCCAAGGCCAGGGCCGCCCTCTCTCACGAGATCACCCCGATCGTGTGCGTGGGCGAGGGGCTGGAGGTCCGCAAGGCCGGCCGGCACGTCGCCCACACGCTGGCGCAGGTGGACGGCGCGCTGGAGAAGATCCCCGCCGACCAGGTCCGCACCCTGGTAATCGCCTACGAGCCGGTCTGGGCGATCGGCACCGGCGAGGTCGCCACGCCGCAGGACGCGCAGGAGGTCTGCGCCGCGATCCGGGGCAGGCTCGCCGAGCTCCACGACGCCGAGGTGGCCGACGCGGTGCGTATCCTGTACGGGGGATCGGTGAAGGGTGCGAACATCGCCGGGATCATGGCGCAGTCCGACGTGGACGGTGCCCTGGTCGGCGGTGCGAGCCTGGACCCGGGCGAGTTCATCAAGATCTGCCGGTACCGGGATCTGCCGGCCTGATCGGGCCGTGCCCGCACGGCCCGGCCGGTCGCGTTCGTTCCGCTCGTTCCGTGCAATCTGAGCGATCCGGGCGAACCGGTTCTGATCAGATCTGATCAATTCGGCTGCGGTCTGCGGGTTCTTGCCGAACCAGAGGGAAGTTCGTCGTACTCTTCCGTACTGACGGGTCACCGAGCACCCCAGAGCAACACCCGAGCAAGACCAAGCTGAACACACAAGCTGCACACCATGCTGAACACCAAGCGCCCCGCCGCGGCGGGGTCGGCCGGAAGAGGCACACAACAGTGATCATCGCAACGTCCGCCGTGCTCATTATCACCAGCGTGCTGATGGTGGTCCTCGTCCTCGCGCACAAGGGCAAGGGCGGGGGCCTGTCGGACATGTTCGGCGGCGGCGTCACCTCGTCCCTGGGCGGCTCGTCGGTCGTCGAGCGCAACCTGGACCGGCTGACGGTCGCCACCGGCATCGTCTGGTTCGCCTCGATCATCGTGCTCGGGCTGCTGTTCAAGAGCAAGGGCGTCGGCTGAGCGGCCGTACAGACAGGCGAAGGCCCTCGCCGCGAGGTCAGTGCGGCGTGGGCGCAAACGAGCAAGGAGTAATCCGTGGGTAGTGGCAACGCGATTCGGGGCAGCCGTGTCGGGGCGGGTCCGATGGGAGAGGCCGAGCGCGGCGACGCGGCCCCCCGGGTCTGGGTGACCTTCTACTGTGCCAACCGGCACGAGACCCGGCCCAGCTTCGCGACCGACGTCGCCGTTCCCGACACCTGGGACTGCCCCCGCTGCGGGTTCCCGGCGGGCCAGGACTCCGACAACCCCCCGGCGCCGCCGAAGACCGAGCCCTACAAGACGCACCTGGCGTACGTGAAGGAGCGTCGCAGCGACGAGGACGGCGAGGCCATCCTCGAAGAGGCGCTGGCCAAGCTCCGGCAGAAGCGCGCCGCGGTCAAGGCGGCCATGGAGTCCGCCGGCCGGGTCTGAGACCCGGCGGCTGTCATCGCGTGACCTGAACGGCCCGGTCTCCCTCAGGGGAGCCGGGCTCGACGCGTTCCCGGCCGCCGCCGTCCCCTGCCCCGCCGTCCGCTTCCTGGCCGTCCCGGGCCCTGCCGTCCCCGGCCCTGCCGTCCACTGCCCGGCCGTTCCGTTCCCCGGCGGGGCCGCCCGGGGCGACCGGTACGGGGTCGGCGCGGAGGGCCAGCCCGCGCCCGTACCGCCGTAGTGGTTCCTCGACGAGCCGGTGGGTGATGAGGCTCACCAGGAGCAGCGTCACCAGGTACGGGACGAACAGCAGCGGCGCGTCGGTCCGGGGCCGCCCCACGGTCAGGTCGGAGACCATCAGCAGCACCGGATGCACCAGGTAGACCGAGTAGCTGATCAGGCCCAGCCGGGCCAGGCCGCGCGGCACGCGGCGGTGCCGCAGCGCCATGCCGACCGCGAAGGCCAGAGCCGTCGCCGCCAGGCCGAGCACCCAGGACCGCTTGAGGAGTTCCTCCGACTGGCCGGGGGCCCAGACGGTGATGTGCCAGAGCCCGCCGGCGACGGCCGCCCCCATGACCGCGACCACGGCGACGGCGGCGGCCCGTACCCGGATCTGGCCGCGTTCGGCCCGGTAGATCGCGGTGCCGGCGAACATCACCGCCATGAGCACCAGCCCTTCCCACACCTCGGTTCGGCCGTTGAACAGCACCAGCGCCGCCGCGAGCGCCCCGCCCAGCAGCGCCCCGGCGCGCCGGGGACCCGGCCGGCCGGAGCACGCCAGGAAGATCGCCACCGCCATGGCGACCGCGGCGGCCACCGCGACCGGTGTGATGCCGAGCCGGTCCGACAGCCACGCCCTCGGCAGGAACGCCCCCACCGCCAGCGCCGCCACCGCGAGCGCGGTGGTGAGGGTGGCGGAGTGCCGGTTCAGCCGGCCGGAGAGGAAGAGCGCCACCACCAGGAGGTAGAAGGCCATCTCGTAGGAGAGCGTCCAGAGCACGTTGAGCGCGCTGGTCACCGCCAGGAGGTCCTGCATCATCGTGAGATGCGCCATGACGGCCGCCAGGGGATCGGCGGCCCGCAGGCCCTCCCGCAGCGGGGTCAGGCCGGCGGCGGCCAGCAGCAGCGTGGCGGCCAGCACCACCAGCAGCAGCGGGTAGATCCGGAACAGCCGGCCGATCCAGAACCGGCGGACCGAGCCCGTGCGCTCCAGCGACGCCGGGATGATGTACCCGCTGACCAGGAAGAACACCAGGACGCCGACCTTGCCGGGATCCACCCACTGCAGGATCAGGTGCCGGAACTGCGGGAGGTAGTGGTAGCAGCCGTGGTGGAGGGCCACCACGACGGCGGCCAGCCCGCGCAGGGCGTCCAGCCAACCGAGCCGCGCCGCCCCGGCCGGAACGGGCTCGCCCGGACCGGGGGCGCCGGCGGGAGGATCCGGGGCATGCGGGGCGGGATGTCCGGTTTTCATGTTCTGCCGACCTTATTAGACCGGACTCTGTGCATACAGGCTGACTTGTTCGATCTTGTTGGATGTTCAGGGAACTGTCAGCGAACACCGGCCGCGGGCCCGTCGCGCACCCGCCCCGGCGCTCCGGCCCGCCGGTCGATCCGCCGCATAAAATTCGGGGATGACTTCCATGGACGCGGTCGACCAGGCGATCCTGCGCCGTCTGCAGCACGACGGCCGCCAGACCAACCGGGAACTGGCCGAGGAGGTGGGCGTCGCTCCCTCGACCGCCCTGGAGCGGACCCGCGCGCTGCGCGCCCGCGGCGTGATCACCGGGTTCCACGCGGCGGTGGACCTGGAGGCGCTGGGACGGGGCGTGCAGGCGCTGATCTCGATCCGGATCCGGCCGCAGTCCAGGGAGGCCATCGAGTCGGTCCGCGACCACATGGCGGCGCTGCCCGAGACGCTCGGCGTGTTCGTGGTCACCGGGGCGGAGGACGTCCTGGTGCACGTGGCCGTGCCCAGCACGCAGTACCTGCACGACTTCGTGCTGGATCGGCTGGCCCGGCGCAAGGAGTTCGTGGACGTGCGCACCACGGTCGTGTTCGACTACGTGCAGGCGGTGGAGCAGGCCGAACTTCCGGTGCCCGAACGGCGTGGCCGCCGAACCCGGTACGCCTGACCCTCCCTGAAGCGCCCTTCAATCGAACATCCAGTGGCCGCCCGGCACCATTCCGAACGAACTTCGGGATCTAGAAGGCAAAGCCGCGTTTCCTCCTAGTGTCGCCCGCATGGACCAACGAAACGAGTACCCGGGCGCGCTGCTGATCCTGGCGGCCGGGGTCCTGTGGGGGACCGTGGGCCCCGCGCAGGTGCTGGCGGCCTCGCCGGCGCCGCCGATCACGCTGGGGGCCGCCCGGATCCTGTCGGGCGGCGTGCTGCTGGCGCTGTTCGTCCTGGCGGTCGCGCCGCGCGCGTTCCGCGTCCTCTCCCGGGCGACCTGGCGGCCCTTGCTGGCGGCGTCCGCGGCGACCGGGACGTTCCAGGCCGCGTTCCTGACCGCGGTCGACCGGACGGGCGCCGCCGTGGCCACCGCCGTGGTCTTCGGCCTGGCGCCGGTGTTCACGGGCCTGTGCGAGGGTCTCGTCCTGCGCGCCCGGCCGGGCCGCCGGTGGCTCGCCGGGACGGTCTGCGCGGTCGCGGGATGCGCGCTGCTGATGGCGCCCGGCCACGGGGGCACGGCGGATCCGTCCGGCGTGGGCCTGGGCCTGGTCGCGGGGTGCTGCTTCGGGGTCTACACCGTCGCGGCCAAGCGGCTGGTGGCCACCGGCTCCGGAGCGGAGCCGCAGGCCGGCGCCGCCGGGAGGCCGCCCGTCCCGCCCGTCCCGCCCGGCCTGAGCATGGCCGCGGCCGTCGCGATCTCCCTGCTGGCCGGCGGGACGCTGCTGCTGCCCTGGGCGGCGGCCGGGCTGCCGGACCTGGCCGGGACGCGGTCGCTCGCCCTGGTCGCCTGGCTGGGACCGGTCACCACCGCCGCCGCCTACATGTTCTTCGTCTCCGGGCTGCGCCGCGTCACCGCCGCCACCGCGGGCACGCTGAGCCTGGCCGAGCCCCTCGTCGCGGCCGTGCTCGCGCTCGCCGTCCTCGGCGAACGGCTCTCGCCCGCGGCGGCGGCCGGGGCGGTCCTGCTGCTCGGCGGGCTGGCCGTGGTGGCCGTCCCGGCCCCGGCCGCGGGCCGCCTCGGCGTCGTGCGGCGGCCGCGTTCGCCGGCCCGTGCGGAGGGCGGGCCGGTATGCTGGTCAGGAGCGACTGGCGCAGTCAAGGTGGATTCGACCACCGGGGAGCGAAGCTAGTCCGCACACCGCGCGCCTGGGTGTACGGGCCCCTCAGCCGGGGGTCCGCGCCCGAGGTCTCCCGGCATGATCGGCGCGGAGGTCGTCATGCATCAGCCGTCCCTGTCCCATCTGAGCGCCCAGGATCCCGAACTCGCCGCCCTGATCGAGGCGGAGGCACGGCGGCAGTTCGAGAAGATCCGGCTCATCGCCTCGGAGAACTACGTCTCGCCCGCCGTGCTGGAGGCCACCGGTTCGGTCCTGACCAACAAGTACTCGGAGGGCTACGCGGGCCGCCGCTACTACGAGGGCCAGCAGAACATCGATCCGATCGAGCTGATGGCCATCGACCGGGCCAAGGCGCTGTTCGGGGTCGAGCACGCCAACGTCCAGCCCTACTCGGGGTCGCCCGCCAACCTCGCCGTCTACATGGCGTTCCTGGAGCCCGGCGACACCGTCATGGGCCTGTCGCTGCCGATGGGCGGCCACCTGACCCACGGGTGGCCGGTGTCGGCGACCGGCAAGTGGTTCACCCCGGTCCGGTACGGCGTGCGCGCCGACACCGGCCGGGTCGACATGGACCAGGTCCGCGACCTCGCCCTCAAGGAACGGCCGAAGCTGATCTGGTGCGGCGGCACCGCGATCCCGCGCACCATCGACTTCGCCGGCTTCGCTGAGATCGCCCAGGAGACCGGGGCGGTCCTGGCGGCCGACATCGCGCACATCGCCGGGCTGATCGCCGGGGGTGCCCACCCGTCCCCGGCCGGGCACGCCGACGTCATCTCCACCACCACCCACAAGACCCTGCGGGGCCCGCGCGGAGCGATGATCATGTCGCTCGCCGAGCACGCCGCCGCCATCGACAAGGCGGTCTTCCCGGGGCTGCAGGGCGGGCCGCACAACCACACCACCGCGGCCATCGCGGTCGCGCTGGACGAGGCGGCCGGGCCCGGCTTCTCCGCCTACGCCCATCGGATCGTGGCCAACGCGCGCGCCCTGGCCGAGGCGCTGCTGGAACGCGGCTACGACCTGATCTCCGGCGGCACCGACAACCACCTCATCCTGGTCGACCTGACCAACAAGGGCGTGGCGGGCAAGCCCGCGGCGCAGGCGCTCGACCGGGCCGGGATCGAGCTCAACTACAACGCGGTCCCCTTCGACCCGCGCAAGCCGTTCGACCCCTCGGGGCTGCGGCTGGGCACCGCCGCGATCACCACCCGCGGGCTCGTTCCCGAGCAGATGCCGCGGGTCGCCGCCTGGATCGACGAGGTGGTGCTGGCCACCGCGCGCGAGGACGACAAGGAGCTGGACCGGGTGGCGGGCGAGATCCGCGAGCTGCTCGCGTCCTACCCGATGCCCGGCTGGGCCCCCGCGCCCTGACCGGTCGGCGGCCGGGCTCGCGCCGGCCGGCCGGTCACGGGGCGGGCGCCGTCCGGGTCAGCCGGTCGCGGGGCGCAGCACGGTGATCATGCGCCAGGCGTCCGGGCCGGTGAGGGGCACCTCGCCGAAGTCGCCGTACCGGGCGGCCGGCTCCAGCGCCCCGGACAGGCGCAGCGCGGCGTCCAGCTCGGTGGCGGACCAGAACCGGTAGGGCACCACGTCACGGATCACCCGCGCCGACCCGCCGCCCAGATCGATGGTCATCGTGACATGGTCGTCGGCGATCTGGGTGACGGGATCGAGCCGGTCCTCCGGCTCGCCCCAGCGGACGGTGGCGCGCACGCCGCCGCGTGCCACCGTCCAGCCGGTGCTGGTGCTCGGCTCGTCCCCGAGCCGGTCCCGGGGGTGCGACATCTCCAGGACGTAGAGGCCGCCGGGGGCCAGGTGCGCGGCGGCGCGGTCCAGATGGGCGACGAAGGCGTCCAGGGTCATCAGGTGCGAGGTCGAGTCGAGCATCGTGACGACCAGGTCGAAGCGCCGGTCCAGCTCGAATCCGGTCATGTCGCCCTGGACGACGTCCAGCGGGACGTCGGCGAGCTTGGCCTGCTCGGCCGCGTACGCGCACATCGCCGGGTTGATGTCGAGCGCGGTGGCGGCCACGCCCCGCCGGGCGAACTCGCGGGCGTGCTCGGCCGGTCCGGCGGCCAGCTCCAGGACCGTGCCGACCGGGCCGGGGGAGGGGCGGTGCCGGGCGCACCAGCCGAGCAGCACGTCCACCTCGGCGGACACGTCGCGGAACGAGCAGGCCAGCTCGTAGGCCCAGGGGTCGTCGTAGATGCCGGTCACCCGGCCATCCTGTCACCCCGGCGCGGTCACGCGGGGCGCCGCGGTGCGGGCCCCGTCCGCGCCGCGGCCGTCCAGGCGCAGCCTGACCTCCACGACCCCGGGGTCCCCCGTCCGGCGGGTACGCCCGCCCAGGGAGGTGAGCAGCCGGCGCATCCGCACGTTCTCGCTCAGCGTGGTGGCGCGCAGCTCCACCAGGCCGCGGTCGCGGGCGAGCACTACCAGCAGACCTGCCAGCGCCCTTCCCAGCCCGCGTCCCTGCCAGGCGTCCTCTACGAGGAACGCCAGCTCGGCCACCCCCGGGTCGAGGACGTGCACCAGGTGCGCGAGGGCCAGCAGGGAGCCGTCCGGCCCCTCGGCGACGAGGGTCAGGCCGTGCGCCGGCTCGCAGGACAGGTCGATGTCCCGCTGCGGCGGGAAGGGCTTGGGGCCGAAGTAGCGCATCCTGCGGGTGTCCGGGGAGCAGCGTTCGTGCATGGCCCGTACGGCGCCGGCGTCCGCGGGCTCGATGGGCCGCACGACCACCTGCGTCCCGTCGCGCAGCGGGACCCGCCGCGAGGCCGGCCGCCCGCCCGCGGGCGGCAGCACCGCCCGGACCAGGGCGTCCGCCCGGGCCGCCTCGGTCGCGGTGAACGGCAGCCCGGCGCGGGCGAGCCGGATCGCGCGGCGCGGCCCGACCGGAACGAGCAGCACGTGCTCCCCTTCCCCGGCGGCGCCCGGCAGGGGGTGCGCCACGGCCGTCCCCGCGGCCTGCCACACCGCGTCACCGGCGCGCAGCAGCTCGGCCAGCGCGGCGGGCAGCGCCTGCGGATCCTGGCGCAGCCGCGCCACCAGCACCAGGGCGCGGGTGGGCTCGTCCACCAGTTCGTGCGGGCGCGCGCCGACCACGGCGGTGCGGGCACCGCCCGCCGCGGCCAGGGCCTCCCTCACCCCGTCCGGGTCGGCGCCGGAGGCGGGCATGTCGACGATGAACTCGTCCACCACGCCCTCGGCGCCGACCTGGACGGAGAGTCCGAGGATGTTGGCGCCGCGGCGGGCCAGGGCGGCGGTCAGCACGGCCAGCCGGCCGGGCCGGTCGTCGATCTCGGTACGGATGCGCAGCAACGGCATGGGACCGTTCCCCTCAGGCTCGGCGACATTCTGCCGGGTACACCCGCAACGCTGGCCCAGACCTGTTACGGAACCGCTACGTCATCGTGTGCCGGTGGTTTCACCTTGTGGACACCACTTGAGGCCCTCCCGTCCAGCGCCTACCGTGCAGGGGTGATCGACCCTGTGAGTGCCCCGCCGGACGCCGACCCCCGCGCCGACACGCGCCTGCCCCTGCTGCACCCTGGCCTGCTGGGCGAGGAGCAGCGGGAGGTGTACCAGGCGATCACCGGCGGCCCGCGCGCCGAACGGCCCTCCCCTCTCCGCTTCAAGGACGAGGAGGGCAGGCTGCTGGGGCCGTTCAACGCGATGCTCTACAGCCCGGCGGTGGGCCTGCCCCTCCAGGAGCTGGGCGCGGCCCTGCGCTTCAAGACGGCCTTCACCGACCGCGAGCGCGAGATCGCCGTCCTGGTCGTGGCGGCCCACCACCGCGCCGACTTCGAGTGGTACGCCCACGAGCGGATCGGGCGGGAGATCGGGCTGACCGAGGACGAGCTGGCCGTGCTCCGCGACGGCGGCGCCCCGATGCTGGGCGACGTCCGCGAGCGGGTGGTGTACGAGGCCGCCCGCCAGATGGTCGCCGACGGTGACCTGAGCGGCGCGGTCTACACCGAGGCCGTGGCGACGCTGGGCCGCACCGCCCTCGTCGAGCTGGTCACCCTGGTCGGCTACTACTCCGCGATCGCCCTGCAGACACGGGTGTTCCGCGTCGGGGTCCCCGAGGGCGAGCCCGCTCCCGAGTGGCGCGATGATCGCGGCGGCGAGGGCTGATCCGCCCGGCGGAACCGGTCAGGCCGACACCAGCCGCTGGACGTCGTCGTAGGTGGGGATCCCGGCCGGGGCCCGTCCCTCGACCGCCGTGACGACGGCGGCGTGCAGCGCCGTCCGGTAGAGCAGCGATCCGTAGCTGACCCGCCGCACGCCCATCGCGGCCAGCTCGTCGAAGGTGGCGCCGCCGGGCAGGAAGAGCACGTTGAGCGGCAGGTGGGTCGCCGCCACGGCCGCCCGGACACCGGTCTCGCCCGCGAGCCCGGGGACGAAGATCCCGTCGGCCCCCGCCTCGGTGTAGGCGCGGACCCGGTCCAGGGTCTGCGCGGTGTGGCCGGGCAGCCAGTGGCAGTCGGTACGGGCGTTGACGAACAGGTCCGGGGCCGCGGCCTTGACCGCTGTGATCAGGGCGCACTGGTCGTCCGGCGGCGCCAGGACCCCGCCGGGCCGCCCGTCCTCGATGTTGACCCCGGCGATGCCCCAGGACGCGAGGTCGGCCGCCAGCGCCGCGACCTCTTCGGGCCGGTCGGAGAAGCCGGCCTCCACGTCGATCGTGACGGGAACCGGGAGCCTGGCCAGGCCGCGCGCCAGCGCCAGGGTCTCCGCCCGGGTGCCGCCCGCGGCGTCGGGCTTCCCGGCGGTCGCCGCCACGCCGAGGCTGGTGGTGCCCACCGCCGGGAAGCCCGCCTCCACCATCGCCGCGCCGCTCGCGAAGCTCCAGACGTTGGGCAGCAGCAGGGGCCGCTCTCCATGGTGCAGATCGTGGAAGGTCCTGGTCTTCATGCTCCGACCGTACGGCCGTGAAGTTTCGACGCCGGTCGAAACGACGCCCGCACGGGCCGGCCCCGCCGCCCTAGTCTCCGCCGCCGTCCTCGTCCCGGTCTCCGGCGGCCCGGTGCGAGATCCGGGTCAGCATCGCCACGAGCAGGGCGCGATCGGAGGGCTCCAGCCAGCCGAAGAGCCGCCCGCCCACCGCGGCCGACACCGCGCCGCCCTCCCGCGCGGCCCGGCGGCCCTCCGCGGTCAGCTCGATCGCGTAGGCGCGGCGGTCGTGCGCGTCGCGGTTGCGGGTGGCCAGCCCGCGCCGCTCCAGATCGTCCATGATCCGGACCATCGCCGACTTGTCCACGTCGAGCAGCGTGCTGAGCCGCCGCTGGCTGGACGGGCCGTGCCGGGCGAGGGCGGCGAGCACGCCGTAGTGGCGGGCCTCGATGCCCAGCGGGGCGAGCGCTTCGTTGAGGGCGTGCCGTGCGCGTGCGTGGGCGACGGCCAGCAGGAGCCCGAGGGCCACGTCGTCGTCGGCCGGATCGGCGGCGCCCGCCGGCGGGGGTGGGGATGGCACCACCCCATGGTAGGGGGCAGGCCAGATAGTCTCGCGTGAGACTTTCTCGAACAATCCGATGGAGGTTCACGGACACGACACGAGGAGAGCGCCGATGAGCAGCCCATCGTTGAGCCGCCGCACCGCCCTGCGCGCGGGCGCGCTGGTGACGGCGGCGGCCGGGGTCGGTGCGTCCGCCCCCGCCGCGGCGGACGGACGCGCGGAGCGGATCGACACCCACCACCATGTCCTGCCGCCCCGCATGCGCAGGTGGCTGGTCGATCAGGGCGTGCTGCCGCCTCAGGGCGGCCCGCGGTGGGCGCAGTGGAGCCTTCCGGAGACGCTGGAGGTCATGGACGCCAACCGGATCGCGATGGGGATCGCCTCGACCCCCGCGCCTCAGGCGGTCTTCAGCGACCGGGCGTTCGCGGAGGCCGGGACACGGGTCTTCAACGAGACCTTGGCCGACCTGGTCAGGGACCACCCGACGCGGTTCGGGTTCTTCGCCTACCTCCCGCTGCTGCACGTCGACCTGGCGTTGCGGGAGGCGGCGTACGCGCTCGACGAACTCGGCGCCGACGGCGTGCTGATGACCAACACCGCCGGTGGCCGCTACCTCGGCGACCGGTCGTTCGACCCGCTGTTCGCCGAGATGAACCGGCGCAAAGCCGTGATCATGACCCATCCGGACGCGCTGCCCGAGCATCCCGGACCCTTCCCGGGCGCCGAGGAGTACGTGGCCGACTTCATGCTCGACACGACCCGGTGCGCGCTCAACCTGATCAGGTCGGGCACCGTGGACCGCCACCCCGACCTGTCGATCATCCTGTGCCACGGCGGCGGCTTCCTGCCCTATATCGGCGGTCGCGTGGAACGCGCGGGCAGGCGCGGTGAGGCCCCCGCCCCGGACGCCTTCCGGCGTGCCCTCAAGCGGTTCTACTACGACACCGCCCTGCCCATGTCGCCGTACGCCTCACCCACGCTGCTGAACGCCGTCGGGCCGGGACGGATCCTGTACGGCACCGACTGGTCCCAGATCGAAGCCTCCGAGGTCGCCCTGGCCCGCCGCGCATTCGAGCGGGACCCGGCGCTGGACGACCGGGCCCGCGCCGCCATCGGTCACCGCAACGCCCTGCGCCTGTTCCCGGCCGCCGCGGCCCGCCTCGGCCGGCGTCCCCGCTGACGGCCGGTCTCCCGCCGGGCCCGTCCCTTCGTTGACTTGCGGCGAGTTGCTGCCTCAGGCACACCCCAAGGCAGCAACTCGCCGCAAGTGAACGTGCCTCGGCCGAGGGGGTGGCCGTCCTGCGAGCCTGGCCGCCGCGGACGGCGCACGGCAGGTCGCGAAGGCCGAACGAAAGAGGGGGTTTTCGGTTCGGCCGTTCAAAGCGGGAGAGGAAGTGGCTCGTTGCAAGGGATTGACGGCCCTGGAGCAGTTGGCTACTTTCCTTGCAAAAGTTTCCAGCAAGTTACCTGAAGACTACCGACTGATCTGCAACTTCTTGCAGAAGTCGCGTGACCGCCCGGCCGTTCCCGGCTGCCCCACCCACCTGCGCCTTTCGTTCACCCCGTTCGGCCTCACGCTGAACACGATCGGTTGGAGGACCCCCCATGCCCCACCCTTCCGCCGCCCGCCCCAGACGCGCCGCGTACGCGCCCCGTGCCGTCGCCGCGGCCATGGTGACCGCGCTCCTGCTCGCCCTGGCGGTCACCGGCCTGGCGACCGCCCCGCCAGCCGCGGCGACCCCGCCCGGGAGCAAGCGGGTCACCGCCACCCTCTTCCAGTGGAGGTTCGACTCCATCGCCAGAGAGTGCACCCAGACCCTCGGTCCCAAGGGCTACGGCTACGTGGAGACCTCGCCGCCGCAGGAGCACATCCAGGGCTCTCAGTGGTGGACCAGCTACCAGCCCGTCAGCTACAGGATCGCCGGGCGGCTCGGGGACGAGAACGCGTTCCGGAACATGGTCTCCACCTGCCACGCCGCCGGGGTCAAGGTGATCGTGGACGCCGTGATCAACCACATGTCGGCGGGGTCGGGGACCGGCACCGGCGGCACCCAGTACAGCAAGTACAACTACCCCGGCTACTACCAGGACCAGGACTTCCACTCCTGCCGGTCCAACATCAACGACTACCGGAACCGCGACAACGTCCAGAACTGCGAACTGGTGAGCCTGTCGGACCTCAACACCGGCAGTGACTACGTCCGCTCGACCATCGCCGCCTACATGAACCGGCTGATCTCCATGGGCGTCGACGGCTTCCGCATCGACGCGGCCAAGCACATCGCCGCCGGAGACCTGGCCGCCATCAAGTCCAAGCTGAGCAACCCGAACATCTTCTGGGCGCAGGAGGCCATCTACGGCGCGGGCGAGGCCGTGCAACCCGGCGAGTACACCGGCACCGGCGACGTCGACATCTTCAAGGGCGCCTTCGACATCAAGCGGATCTTCGGCAGCGAGAGACTGGCCTACCTCAGCAACTGGGGCTCGTCCTGGGGAGAGGGCTACCTTTCCAGCGACAGGGCCCGCACCTTCGTCGACAACTGGGACACCGAGCGCAACGGCTCCACGCTGAGCTACAAGGACGGCAGCACCTACACCCTGGCCAACGTCTTCCTGCTGTCCTGGCCCTACGGCTCGCCCAACGTCCACTCCGGCTACGAGTTCTCCGGCCACGACGCCGGGCCGCCGAACGGCGGCAACGTCAACGCCTGCTACCAGGACGGCTGGAAGTGCCAGCACAAGTGGCGGCAGATCGCCAACATGGTGGGGTTCAACAACGCCGTGTCCGGGACCTCGGTCACCAACTGGTGGTCCAACGGCAACGACGCCATCGCCTTCGGCCGGGGGAACAAGGGCTTCGTCGCCATCAACCGTGAGGGCGGCCCGATCACCCAGACCTTCCAGACGTCGCTGCCCGCCGGCACGTACTGCGACGTTCAGCACGGCGACCCCACCTCCGGCGGCGGATGCACCGGCACCACCTACACGGTCGGATCGGACGGCAGATTCACCGCCACCGTCGGCGCCGGGGACGCCGTCGCCCTCTACGTCGGCGCCTCGGGCGGGCAGGGCCCCGGCGGCGGCTCCACGACCGTCTACTACGGCACCGACAGGAACTGGTCGGCCTACAACCTGCACTACGCGCCCAACGGTGGCGCCTGGACCACCGTCCCCGGCATGCCGATGACCGCCGCCTGCAACGGCTGGGTGAAGCGGACGGTCGAGCTGGGCTCCGCCACCGGCCTGGCCGCCACGTTCAACAACGGCTCGGGAACCTGGGACAACAACAACGGCAACAACTACGCGCTCGGCACCGGTGACGTCACCGTCAAGAACGGTGTCGTCGGCAGAGGAAACCCCTGCTCCGGCTGACCACCCCGGGAGAAACGGCCCCTGGCCGCGGGCGGGTCCACGCAGGAGCCCGCCTGCGGCCAGGGGTTCCCCGCCTCAGGCCCCGTTAGGGTGCGGAGGTGCCGTACGAACTCGACGCCGTCATCGGGCCGTTCGACCTGCTGAGAAAGGCCACCGGCCAGGTGCGGGAGGCGGTCGTCGCCCCGCTCCACCGCCGCCTTGGACTGCTCCCCGTGACCAGGCCGCTCCTGGAGGAACTGGCCGCCCCTCCCGTCCGGGACGGCGCCGGGCGACGGTTCACCCTGCTGTCACCCGGCCTCGCGCAACTGGTGGGACGCTGGTCGCGAGAGGCGCCGGTGGCGTACGTCGAGGCGTCCTTCTTCGGCGGCGACGGCTACCAGACCGCCGCCGTGTGGCGTTCCGGCGGAATGGCGTGGGGACCGGCCCACACCTGGGATTTTTCCGGCCCCCGGCACGAGTGGCCGATCAACGCCGCGCTCGCCCGGCTCGGTGTCGGCGTCGACGGCCCGCCCCCGACTCCGTACCACGACCTCTTCGCGGAGGTCGGGCTCGCCCGGGAACGGGAGAACGACGGCTGGCTGTCGGCCGGGCGCGAGGCCGCCTGGGCGGCCGGCTACGACGAATGGCAGGCCGCCCGGCTCGCGGAGCGGGAACGGCGAGCCCGCGCCGCCGCGGAAAGCGAGAGGCACCGGAGGCTCCCGGACGTCCCGGTCCCGCTGGACGGCCGGCAGGTCATGGAGGTGCTCGGCCTGCCTCCGGGGCCCCGGGGCGGCGCGGCCGTCCGCCACCTTCAGGATCTGTGCATCGAACGCGGCCCCCTCACCCCGGCTGAGGGTGTGACCGCTCTGCGCGCCTGGGCCGCCGAGCACGACGAGCGGTGACGGCTGTGGTCAGGGAACGGGCGGAAGGTTGTGCCTGAGCTTGAGGTCTCCCTGTCGCAGCAGGCTGAAGGGGGTCGGGCCGAGGTACGGCTTGGCGCCGAGGCATCGGGGGACGTTCTCCAGCGGACCGGCCATCCCCACCTGGTCGCCGCGCCGCCCGGTGTCCAGGACGGTGAAGCCGATCCGCCGTCCCATCCAGACCTCCGCCAGTTCGGGCGAGGTCTTGCCGACCACGGCCGTGACCGTCGCTATCCGACCGGTCGCCATCACGCAGTCCACGTCGGCCTCCGCCCACACCTTCATTCCCGGGGCGACGAAGTGGTGGAAGACCCGCACCGTTCCGCGGGTGCCGGTGGGGACGGGGCCCTCGCCGTACGTCGCGTGCGCGTCGAAGGTGAGGCGCACGTCGTCCTCGGGCGAGGGCACGTAGAGGACCTGGGCGGAACCCGTGACGGCCGCCTCCTTCGGCCGCGGCCCGGCGGCCGTCGCGGCCGAGCCGCCCAGCGCCGCGGTCGCGGCGGCCAGCGTGACCAGGACGGTGAGCGTACGTGAGTTCATCGAGTCCTCCAGGGGGAACGGGCGTCGTCCACCCGAACGATCCCGCCCGGCCCGCCCCGGGCACCTCCCCCGAACGGCCGAGCCCGCTACCGCCCAGGGGTGAAGAACTCGGCCCACACCGTGGTCCGGACCCCGTCGGGCCGATGACCCCAGCGCGACGCCAGCGCGTCCACGATGTGCAGACCCCGCCCGCTCTCGCCCTCGGGCGCCGCCCGCAGGAGAGGCCGCGCCCCGCCCGCGCCGTCGTCGGTCACCTCCGCCCGCAGCACGCCCCGGCCCGCCAGCACCCGGAGCAGGATCTTGCCGCCCTGCCCCGAGTCGGTGTGCCGGACGGCGTTCCCCGTGAACTCGTCCACGACCAGCGCCATGTCGTCCAGCACCTCCTCGCCTGGCGCGAGGTGGCCGGGAACGAGAGTGTCGCGCAGGAACCGCCGCGCGCACGGCGCCGACCCCGGCACGCCGGGCAGTGTCAGCGAGGCCAGCAGGGTCAGCCCGCTCACGCCGCCGCCTCCACCGCGATCCGCCGGGCCGCCGTGCCGAGCCGTCCGGCGTCCAGTTCCCCGCCGCGCCAGACCAGCAGCCAGCGCCCGCCGCGCTGCGCGGCGAGGACCGGTTCAGCGCGCCCGTCCCGGCGGGGCACGTACAACACCGGTTCCCCGTAGTACGGGAACACCAGGACCGCCGTCGCCGGAATCGCCCGCAGCTCCCAAGCCAGCCGGACGAGCAGGGCGTACCGCGTCTCGCAGGGCCTCATCGCCGATCCCTCCGCTCGAAGTCACGGCAAGGATCGTCGCGGTGCGTCACGGCATCAACACGGCTGGGAGAGGTTAGAGGTATTCGCGGCCAGGCCCTTCGACATGCGGATGCGTGCACGAACGAATATGTCTAACCTTCACGGATCATGAACGGTCGGCGACACAGCGTGACATCGTCGATGTATGCGACACGACCGCCGCAACACCTACCGCCGCCTGAAGATCGGCGACGCACTGCGGCAGTTCCGCGAGGAACGCGGGCTGACCCAGCACGCCGCCGGTCGCCTCCTCGAACGTTCGCAGGCGTCCCTCAGCGCGTACGAGAACGGGCACCGCGCCATCCGCCCCCGCGATCTCAAGCACATCCTCGATCAGTACGGCGTGACCGACGAACTGATCCGCCGCCGCCTCCTCGCCCTGGCCTCCCACGGCCGCCAGAAGGGCTGGTGGCATGACTTCGAGGAACGGCTGGAACCCGGTGTGCTCGACTTCGCCTCACTCGAGGCCGACGCCTCCCACATCCGCATCTTCGGCTCCCAACTGGTGCACGGGCTCTTCCAGACCGAGGAATACGCCCACACCGTCATCAGCGGCTCGGGGATGGCACTTCGCAGTCCACCTGACCTGGAGACCGAGATCGGCTTTCGCATGAACAGGCAACGGGTGCACGATCGGGCGGATCCACCCGTCATCTCCGCAGTGTTCAGCGAGGCCGTGTTCCGGCAAGAGATCGGTGGCGCAGGTGTCATGCGCCGCCAAGGGCTCAAGCTGCTCGCGATGGCGGAACGCCCAAATGTCGAGATCCAGGTGCTTCCCTTCTCTGCCGGCATGCACCCGGGCGGCGACGGTGCCTTCACGATCCTTGGGCTCGGTCAGGACCGGTTGCTAGAGGTGGTGGCAGTGGACAGCCTGACCCGTAGTTGGTACATCGACGAGCCATCGGATGTCGATCACTATGGAGCCGCATTCAACCGGCTACGGGATCTGGCGCTTTGTGAGAGGGATTCACGGGCGCTGATCGAGCGGATAGTGTCCGAGGTATGAGCGAGCAGGATGTCTTTCGTCCCCGGTGGCGTACCAGCAGCCACAGTTCAGGGCAAGGCACTCAATGTGTACAGGTCGCAGCCCTGGAAGTCGATGGAACGGTGGGTGCCCGGGATTCCAAAGATCCGTTGGGCCCGGTGTTGTCGTTCTCCCGGTCCGAGTGGGGTGCCTTCGTGGACACCGTGAAGAACGGCGCATTGGACCTGCCGTGACCGCTCGGCAATGGCGTACTAGCAGCTACAGCGCTGGCGACCACACTGAATGCGTTGAGATCGCTCGGCTGAGGTCCGGTGTGGCTGCTCGGGACTCGAAGGACGCGGCTGGTCCGGTGTTGTCGTTCTCCCGGTCTGAGTGGGGTGTCTTCATGAAGGCTGTCAAGGACGGTTCGTTGGACCTGGACTGACGCTTCGGGGCACGCCATCAGCACGAGTCACGCTGTAGGGCTCAGTCGGTGCTGGTCACGAGGGTGTGACTATCACGGGGCGTCGGTCTGCCAGGGGTAGAGGAACTGTTCGGGACGCAGCCCCCACGCTTGGAGCGTCGTGGTCAGCTCAGGCTCGCCGGCGACCGTTGCGGACCGGATCAGGACGGCTCCGATGTCGTGGTCGAAGCCGTCGATCTGCTCGGCGTCGTAGTCCCAGTGCTGCAAGCGGAACGTGCGTGCGCGATCGCTTCGCTTCCAGCCCTGTCTTTGGGCTTGGTGGTCGTCGGGGATGGTCAGCGGGATGACGCTGACGAACGCTCGCCGACCGGGCCCGGAGGCCGGGACCTCGGTGACCAATCGCCGGCCGAGACGCAACGCGTTCAGCTTGCCGGTGGGCCAGGGGCGGTCGCTGTCCGCCGGATGGTGCGGTGTGCTCATGCGATCACGGCCGACGGGGTCGCCGAGTATGGCCCGGCCTCGGCCCGCGGTGCCTCGGCCGGTGTCGGGGGGAGGGGACCAACGGTGAGCATCGGGTCGTGCCTTCCCGGCCGACGCTGTGGCGTCGTCCTGCTTGAGTACCCATGTGATCCGGGGAAGGTACACGCCCCCCACCCGAGCGAGCCACAGGTTCAGGCTCCCCGGAGCCCAGCGTGTCAGCGGAAGGCTTCGGCGTTTTCCCGTGCCCACTGCGCGAAGGTCCGGGGCGGGCGTCCGAGGATGCGCTCGACGGTCGGCGTCACCGTGTACGCCTCCCTGGGCGGGGCGGCGTACCAGCCGGTGACGTGGTCGACGGCGGCTTGAGAGGCTCCCGCCTGGCGCATCCGCTCGCGCGCCTGCTGTTCGGTGAGTTCAACGAAGCGGATGTCGCGCCCCAGGGCTTCTCCCAGGACGGCCAGCTTCTGCGGCATGTCCAGGACTTCGGGCCCGGTCAGTACGTCCTCCTCGCCGGTGTGGCCGTCCTCGGTCAGCGTCCTGGCGGCCACGGCGCCGATGTCGGCCTCATGGATCATCGCGCTGCGGGTGGCGCCGAACGGCTCGCGCACCACGCCCTCGTCCCTGACCGAGTCGGTCCACAGCAGGGCGTTGGACATGAACTCCTGCGGCTGGAGCGTGGTCCACGCCAGCCCCTCGGCCGCCACGGCCTCCTCGACCGGACCCGGCTCACCGCTCCACAGCATCGTCACCTGCCGGACGCCCGCTTTGGCCGCCAGCCGCGCGATCTGCGGGCCGGTGCGCAACGGAGCGCCGTCCCCGCCGTCGAAAGTGATCAGGTGCAGAGCGGTCACACCCTCCAGTGCGGCTGCCAGGCTGTCGGGCGCCGCGAGATCTCCGGTCGCCACCTCCACGGCGTCAGGCAGCACGGCGGCGGCGCTCGCGGGGTCACGAGTGAGCGCCCGTACCCCGTGCCCTCCGCTGAGCAGTTCCTTGACCACGTGACGGCCGACGTTCCCCTTGGCTCCGGTGACCAGGACGGTCATGGCCTTCCTTCCGTTCTGGGAGATCGCCGCGACGCTAGGACCTCAAGTTCGCTTGAGGTCAACTCGTCCTGGGGGAGGGATGCGCCAGGACGGGGGCGGGAACGGCCGCCGGGGCGGCCATTCCCGCTTTCGCTCACGCCGTACGGCTCAGTCGGTGGCGGGTTCCCGCGCGCCCGTCCGGGTGAAGTGGAACGGGCAGTGGGTGCCGCCGAGGCCGATGGTGGTCGTGCGCTCGAACCGGAAACCGTCCCTGTCCGGATCGATCGCCTCGATCCAGTTCCCGTCGAACGCGCACAGGACCGGAGTCAGCTCCGGTGCCGAGTTCGCCACGAGCACGTCGTGGTAGAAGCAGCGGTGGATGTCCAGGAAGTACCGGCGATCGTCGTCGACGGGACGGCGGAACGTGAAGCCCTCGCCGAACGCGTGCTCCTCGCGGGACTTGGAGACGGCGACCAAGGCCGTGAACGGGTCGGGCGCGGTGTCCAGCATCGCCCGGGTTCCCGCGCGCACCGCGTCGCCGAGCGGCTCGATCAGCGCGGCCCGTATCGCGCTGATGGCCGCCTCGCGTCCCAGGCGAGGCAGGAGCGACTCGTACGCCGCCACCAGGGCGAGGGTGATCCGGAGGTTGAAGCGGGCGGGCTCGTCCACGATCAGGTGCGCGTTCGCCGTCTCCAGCTCCTCATGCCGGGGCCGCATGGCGGCGAGGAGGTTCTCGGGGAGCGAGTGTTCGCGCAGCACCGCGGCGATGTGGCCGAAGAAGCCCTCGATGAGGAGCGCGGTTTCCTGCTCGGGGTCGGGGACGTAGTCGCCGCCGGTGAGTCCGAACTGGTCGGTGGCCATGCCATGTCCTTTCGGGACGGGCTCGGTCCCGAGGCACGGACCCGGCATCGCGGAGCGGAGCCGACCGTGCTCGCGACCGGGCGAGCACGCCGACGCGCTCCACCGACCGACCGGGCGCCGACGAATCTCAATGGATTCTGACCCGCCGATCATGGCACCCGATGAGCGCGCGTGTCGACCGCCGGACCCTCACGCCAGACGCCACGTCTCGTCGTAGTCAGGGTGCCAGTCGTAAGCCATGGCGAGATCGAGGAGGTCAGGGCAGGGCCACTCGTCGCTGTCGTACTGGCAGTCGTCGTAGTCGTCCCAGGGGCGTTCGGGGTCCCCTTCGGCAGGGCTGAGGCAATGGCGGGCCAATACCCGGCGTTTGGCCTGGACCTCCCGCATCACCCGGGCCGGGTCGTGCCGGGCGATGTGCTCGGCGAGGGCGGGATGGAAGCCCTCCATCTCGACCTGGCAGAAGTCGACCACCGTGCCCGCCGCGGTCCACCGGCCACACTCGTCGGCGCCGTCGCATCGGCGGGCTATCCGCTCGTCCTCGTCCAGCCGCGCCTCGATGAACCCCACAAGATCGTTCATGCCCTCACCCTGCCATCCCCGGGTGCGCCGTCGGGTGACGTCCTGACCGGGCCCGAACGAGGGTGGATTGGGCCCTGGAACCCTGTCGGCGGGGACACACTTGTGTGATCTTCTCCCCATGCGGGAATCCGATCATGAACGCGGTGAGGGGGCGATCAGTTACCTCGCCGTCGTCCTGCTGGTCGCGACGGTCACGGGGGCACTGGTGACGTCCGGCGTGGGCACCACGGTCGTCGAAGCGTGCGAGTCGGCGATCTGCCGGGTGCTGGGGACCGGATGCCCGCGGCCCGTGGCGGCGGGGGCGGCGCCGGCCCCCTCGCCGTCAGCGGCCCCGACCGGGCACCGTTCCCCGCCACGGCCGCCGATCCCCAAGCCGACCTGCGAGCCCGATCCGGACAGCCGGTGGGCCGAAGGGCTGCACGCGCACAACGACTACCAGAACAAGACTCCGCTCCAGGACGCGCTCCGCAACGGAGCGGTCAGCGTCGAGGCCGACGTCATGATCGACCCGCAGGGTGAACTCCAGCTCAAGCACGAGGAGAAGGAACACTCGGCGGGGACCCTGCGCGAGCGGTACGTCGAGCCGCTGATCGAACGGGCCCGGGCGAACGGCGGGCGGATCCACCCAGGCCGTGACGACCCCTTCCTCCTGGTCATCGAGATCAAGGACGTCGAGCCCGACCGCGCCACCGATCCCGGGGCGTACGCGAGCGAGGAGACGCTCAAGCGGGCCAAGGAGCGGCTGCGCGCCCAGGCCTACCAGCGGGCCATCGAGCAGACCCGCGACCTGCCGCCCGACGTCCAGGTGGTCTTCAGTGCCGGGCGGCCGGGAGACGCGGTCGGACGGCAGCCCTCCAACGTCTCCTTCGACACCGCTCCGGCGGCGGGATGCACCCTGCCGGCACAGCTCGACCCCGCCGCCCCCGAGTACGACCGGGAGTACGCGAAGAACTTCGTGATCTTCAACGGGAAGTGGTCGGACTGCGCCGATCGCGACGGCGACCAGGAGATCAGCCCGGACGAGCAGCGGCAGCTCAACGAGCTGGTGGAGAGGGCGCACAACGCCGGGCTCAAGGTCCGCCTGTGGGGCGGCCCGGACGGCGCCCGCCGCTCCGAGACGCCCGGCGACTTCCGCTGGTGCTTCTCCAAGACCTGCCGGCAGGGGACGGCCGAGGACGCGTGGCGGGCCCAGATGACGGCCGGGGTGGACCTCCTCAACACCAACCACCTCACCACCGCCCGGGACTGGATCCGCAGCTGCGGCGAGGACTAGGGGGACGGCCGGCCGCGTCGGGCGGCGGGGGAGAGCGCACACCCCAGTGATCACTCTGAGGTTCCAGATCTCCGCCGGCTGCGGTAAGCGCGCTGCTGGCATGCCCGTGAGCAGTATCGGCGGGGCCGCCCGGTGGCGGTTCGGGGGACGGGGCGGCCGCACACGGTGCACCCGTGAGGTCGAGGGGGATCGTCCGAAGTTTCGTCACGTCCGGGCCTCTCGCTGGTCCCCGCGGTCGAGTTTTCGTCACAGGCGGGTGACGCGTCGGCCGCCGCGGCGGGTGTTTCATCACGCCGGGTGGTGAACGGAACCGGCTGCGCGGCAGGGGAGCGGTGAGCCCGGACGGCCTCTGCCGGAGGCTCGGGCGTGGACGGGATGGCCGCGGCGATGTAGTCGAGGATGTGCTCCAGCCCGTTCCTGAACTGGTCGTCGCGGCTCAGGTGCGGCCGGCGTGCCTCCATCACGATCTTGGTGAAGATCGGGTACTTCCCGCTGCTCACCAGCTGGTGGACGCGCGGCGAACTGCGCGCCAGCCACTCCGATTCGCTGAGCCCGCTGCGGCGGACCTCCTCGGCCGAGCTGATCTCCTCGCGGACGGCGCTCTCGATGTGGCTGTTCAGCATGGCCATGAGGCGGAGGTTCTCGTCGATGGAGAGGTGGGGGTCGAGTGCGCCCATCACCCGTTCGATCAGCTGCAGCTGGTTGGGGCCGAGGCCGGGGAGCGACCGCTGCACGGTGGCGACCCACGGGTGCCGCAGCCACATCGCCCGCAGCCCCTCGGCGTAACGCCTCAGGTCCGCGCGCCAGTCGCCGGAGGGCACGCCCGTGAGGTCGATCTCGCCCATCAGGTGGTCGGCCACGAGCTGGATGAGATCGTCGCGGCTGGGGACGTACCGGTAGAGCGACATCGCGCCCGTGCCGATCTCGGCGGCGATCCGCCTCATGGTGGCGGCCTCCAGGCCCTCGGCGTCGGCGATCCGGATCGCCGCCCGGGTGATCTGCGCACGGCTGTAGGCCGGCTTCCGCCCGTAGGACGGCCGCTCGGGCCGCATCCAGATGTTCACGTACTCGGCGTCGGTCACCGTCCCCACCCCCACAGCTTGCGTACATGGTACCCAAACGCTTAACCTCACCAGATCGCGTACAAGGTACCCATTGGAGGGGTGATGGCGGATCCGATCGTGTTCGCCGAGGGGCTGCACAAGACCTTCGGCGGCACCCAGGCGCTGCGGGGCCTGGACCTGAGCGTCCCGCAAGGGACGGTCTGCGGCGTCCTCGGGCCGAACGGAGCGGGCAAGACGACCGCGGTGCGCATACTGGCGACCTTGTCCGAACCCGATGCCGGGCACGCCCGCATCGCCGGATGCGACGTCGTCGGTGAGGCCGCCAAAGTGCGCGAGCGAATCGGGCTGGCGGGCCAGTACGCCGCCGTGGACGAGCAGCTCACCGGTCGCGGCAACCTTCGCATGTTCGGACGCCTGTACCACCTGTCCCGCCGCGAGGCGCGCCGGCGGGCCGACGAGCTGCTGGAGCGCTTCGGCCTGATGGAGGCCGCCGATCGTCCGGTCGCCGGCTACTCCGGGGGTATGCGGCGCCGCCTGGACCTGATCACCTGCCTCATCCAGCGCCCCGAGGTCCTGTTCCTGGACGAGCCGACCACCGGCCTGGACCCGCGCAGCCGCGGCGAGATCTGGGACAGCGTCCGCGAGCTGGTCGCCGACGGCACCACGGTGCTGCTCACCACGCAGTATCTGGACGAGGCCGACCGGCTGGCCGACGACATCGCCGTCGTCGACCACGGGCAGGTGATCGCCACGGGGACGCCCGACGAGCTGAAGGCCACGATCGGGAACCGCCTCGACGTCACCGTCGACGACCCCGCCGGGCTGCGTCCGGCGGCGACCGTCCTGAACGCCCTGGCCGGAACCGATCCCACGATGACGGGCCCCGACCGGCTCAGCGTCGCCCTGCCCGGCGGCGGTCCCCGGCTCGCCGACATCGTGCGCGAGCTCGACCGCGCCGGGGTCGCCGCGGCCGACGTGCGGCTGCGCCGCCCCACCCTCGACGAGGTGTTCCTGCGTCTCACCGACCGCAAGGAGTCCCTCCGATGACCGCCCTCACCTCGCCGATGGGCCGCCTGCGCTGGAGTTTCACCGACGGGCTGACCCTGGTCGGCCGCGAGCTGGGACGGCTGCGGCAGGAACCCGGGCAGATCATCGCCGCGCTGATCTTCCCGGTCGTCATGGTGGTGCTGTTCGGGTACGTCTTCGGCAGCGCGATCGCCGTGCCGGGCGGCGGCGACTATCGCGAGTACCTCATGCCCGGGCTGTTCGCGATGGTGACCTTCACCGCGATGCAGGGAGTCATGACGCGGACGGCCGGCGACGCCTCCCGCGGCGTGATGGACCGGTTCCGCTCCATGCCGATGGCGCGGCTGGCGGTGCCGTTCGGGTACACCGGCGCCGACGCCCTGATCGGCCTGCCGCTGCTGGCCGCCATGGTGGCCACCGGACTGCTGGTGGGCTGGCAGCCGCACCGCGGCCCGATCCCCGCGGCCGAGGCGTTCCTGCTGATGATGCTGCTGCGGTACGCGCTCGCCTGGGCGGGCGCCTACCTGGGCCTGCTGGCCAGGAACGAACAGACCGTCGCCCAGCTGGTGCCGCTTTTCCTGCCGGTCACGATGGTGTCCAACGCCTTCGTCCCGACCGGCGGCATGCCGGGGTGGCTGCGGTTCCTGGCCGACTGGAACCCGGTGAGCGCGCTCACCGCCGCAGCCCGGGACCTGTTCGGCAATCCCGTCATGGCGGCATCCGGAGACACGGCCTGGCCGCTCGCGCATCCGGTGGCCACCGTCCTGCTCTGGTCGGCCGCGCTGCTGGTGGTGTTCGTCCCGCTGTCACTGCGCGCCTACAAGCGCGCAGGGCGGTGAGGAACCGGATCCGCGGTGGCGGCCAAGGATGAGCGGCGACCCGGGGTGAGTCCGGTCAGACCCCCGGGGGGAGGCAGTGGGAAGGGGCGAAGCGGGCGAGGGCCTCGGCGATGTGCGCCGGTGGTTCGGGGGTGGTGTTGAGGATCGGGGACGCCGAGTACCAGCCGTCGCGACCGCGCGCGGAGCGCGGGGGCGGCGGCGCGTCCGCCCGGAGCTGCACCTGGAGGCCGTAGAGGGCCGGCAGGGGCACGCCGAACTGGTGCGCGCGGCGCATGGCCAGCCGGCTGACGTCCTGCCACCGGTAGCTCACCCGGTGCCTTCCCTCGGTGTACTCGATCAGTTCGGCGTTGATGCGGACGCGTGTCGTCCTGGGAACGGCCAGGCCGGCGAGGAGGACCGTGATGCCGATTCCCCAGAGGAGGAAGACCGGAAGCCAAGCCACCAGGACGGTCGTCCTGCCCTGCATCGTGTTCATGAGCAGGTACATCGGCGTGACCACGACCGCCACCAGCAGCGACCCCATCCGGATCGGGCGGCTCCTGTTCTCGATGCGGACCTCGTCGGGGCCGGTCTCCAGTTTCGTGCCGGGCAGGTCCGCGCCCTGGGCCGCGATGTCACGTCCGGTCTCCGCCAGGAGGGCGCTCGGCGAGAACTCGGACGGCGGCCTCCGGGCGGCGGCCAGGTGCTTCTGCACGTTGACGTTACGGAACTGGTAGTGGCCTCCGACGGATCGCAGCACCCCGTGGCGGTGGGCGTCGCGCAGGAAGCCCATCAGCGACCAGGGCAGGCGGGCCGTTCCCGCGAGGGCGAGCTTGGCCAGGACCCACCGGCCCCACGCGGACGTGACGACGAGGGCGATGGTGGCGCACAGCCACACGGTGATCCCGGGCGCGACCGGGCCGTCGCCCCTCAACGCCCACTGCGTTCCGGCGGAGACGCCGATCAGCGGAGCGATGACGGCCGCCTTGAGGAGGACGGAGGTCCGCTCGCTCCGGAAGAGGGCGTCGGGGGTGACGCTCTCGCCGGTCGTGGACGGCGCGGTGAAGAGGATCATGAGAGCGGCGGGCAGCAGGACGCCCGTCGCCCACACCAGCGCGATCCAGCCGGGGCCCGGGAGGTCTAACGAGGCCAGCATCGGGATGGGGAGCAGGCACATCCCCAGGGCGCCGGCGGCCTGGCGTCCTCTCGTGCCACGCCAGGCCGACCGGGCCGCCGCGGTGAACCGCAGGGGAGTGGCCCTCCGGCGCGGCGTGGCGATCATCCGGCCGTACCACGTGAAGGCGACGCCCTGGACGAGGGTGCCGATGGCGAGCCCGAACAGGAGCGCGAGGGTCGTCGAGGGGGAGAGTAACCGGAAGCCCTCGGTGGACGCCGGGTCGGAAAGCCGCTCCGCGCCGAACCGCCGTTCCGTCCAGGCCAGCGCCTGTCCGGTGAGGACGCCGAGGGCCGCCAGCAGCGGGAACGCCATGAGCCGGGGGATCGGCGCGCGGTGCAGTTCCCACCAGGCGATCTCGGTCGCGTGGCGGCGGTCGAGGCGGGCGGCGAGGTGGCCGAGCCACCGGCGGGCGCGGTCGGGATTCCAGCGCCGCGGGGCGTCGGGCCTGCCCGGTGACGGCGGATCGGTGGTGAACACGGCCGGGATCAGGTTGTCGAGGAGATGCTCCTCGATGTCCTTGGCGGTACGGAAGCGGCCGTCGTCGTTGAGCTCGTCCGGGTCGGCCCGCGGAGCGGCGTACACGGTGCGGGCCAGCCAGAGCATCAGGGGGGACGCCAGCGCCTGCGCCACCGGGCTGCCGGGGACGTTCTCCAGGCGGTGGAAGACCCACTCCCACGCCCGTTCCCGCCCCGGCGGCGTGCCGAGCCGCAGATACTCGACGGCCGCCTGCGGCTCGACCGGCCGGGCCGTGATGACGGGCGTCGACGTGATCACGCTGCCCTCCTCGACCAGCCTGGAGAACTCCCCGGCACGGCAGGTCAGGAGGAAGGGCGCCCGGGTGAACGGGTCGCCGGTGAGGGCCCGGTTGACATGGCGGACGGCGACCGGCCGATGCTCCTCCGGCATCTCGTCCAGTCCGTCCAGGACGGGCAGGATGCGCCGCGCCTCCCAGAGCTTCGCCGCGGGGTGCCGCCCCTCCACGGAGGGCAGCCCCGGGTAGAGCTCCCGCACCTGCCGGGCGACCCACGCGTCCAGTGAATCGCGATCGGGGTTCCAGGACGCGAGGGACAGCGGGACGGGGACGGCCTCCCTCGGCCGGGGGCCGTCGCTCTCCATGTCCTTCAGCAGGGTGAGGGTCAGCAGCACGGCCAGGGTCGTCTTGCCCGAACCCGGACGGCCCAGCACCACCAGACGCCTGCCGCCGTCGCGGTAGGCCGCCACCACGGAGGCCAGATCGCCGCCCTCGACCCGGCCGCCGGCCTTCTCCCTGTGGTCGGCGTACGTCCAGTCCGCCTCCCAGGGCACCGCCAGCGGGGCGTGCTCGCCCAGATTCCAGACGCGTACCTCTTCGAGCCACTGCCGGTACACCGCCTCGGCCAGCCGGCGGGCCGCCTTCTCCAGCGGTTTCTCGGCCGGTGGAATGTGCAGGTGGAGATCGCCGAAACTGTCCCGGAACTGGATGACGTACTGGGCCCTGCCCAGGAAGAAGTTACGGGTGTCCCCCGGCCGACCCGAGCCGCTCACGACCACGCCCCTCGCCAGGTCCCCAGTTCCCTTTTCGCAAGGTCATGTCCGGGCTTCATCTTCCATCAGGCGGAGGGGCCGTGCCAGGACTTTCGTTTTAGGCCACCGGGACCGTGCGTGCTTCGGCCGACCGATTCACGCCCCGAACAGCCAGGGGAGGTGGGCCAGGCCGGCGTCGGCGTAGACGCGGGCGCCGTCGGTGGTGACGCCGTACGCGATGTCCTCCAGAACGGCGCAGCGCGCGTAGAAGAGCGCCCGCTCGCGGTCGCACGTCCCGTCGTAGTGGGCCAGCGTCAGGTCGAACACCTCGGGCCCCAGGTCGCGGTAGATGAGCGCGAGGTCGTAGGTGGGATCGGTGATCGCCGCGTCGGTCCAGTCGATGACGCCCGTGATCCGTCCGGCCTCCACATCGACCAGGATGTGCTCCGCGCCCAGGTCGTTGTGGCAGAACGTCCGCGTTCGCGGCTCGGCCGGCGGGGCCGCCGCCAGGAAGCCCTCCACCGCGGCGCGGAACTCCAGGGGCACCCGGTCCGCGATCTCCTCGTACGCCGCGCCTGCGTCCTCCAGCCACGTGGACAGCGGCTCGGCGTCGAGCGGGACCCGGGACTCCATGCCGGCCTTGTGCACCGCGCTCAGGAACTCGCCGAGTACGGGGGCGAGCCGCGCCGGGTCCGGCACCGGGTGCCCCAGGAGGGGCACGCCGGGGAGCTTGGTGTAGGCCAGGACACCGGCCTCGGCGTCGGCGAGGACCGGCTCGGGCACCGGGAGCGGGACCACCCCGCTCAGCGCGGCCAGCAGGTCCGCCTCGCGCTGGACGGCCTCCGCGTCCGGTTCCTTGGCCACCCGGACGATGACGTCGCCGTTGACCTCGTAGGCGACGTTGTCCAAGCCCTCGCCCAGCAGGGTGAGCGAGCGGATCCCGGACACCGGGAGGCGGGCGGCCAGCCAGGCGCGCAGATCGTCGATCATGTCAGGCCCTGACCTTGTCCAGGGAGCGGAGCGCGTACGCGGCGCGGTCCCGCACGAACTCTTCGGGGTCCCGCGCGGCCATCGCACGCAGATTCGGCGCGAACGCCTCGTAGCGGGTGTAGGAGGCGGCGAAGATCGAAGCGTAGCGGACCCGGGCGTCCTGGTCGGCCAGGGCCGCGCCGATCCGCCTGAGGACCTGCTGGTCGGGCTTGGCCGGGGCGGCCAGGCCGAGGCGCAGCGCCGCCTGGCCGCGGGCACGCGGATCGGGTGAACCGTCGAACGCCTGGCACAGGTCCCCGACCGTCCAGGGGCGGAGCGTCTGCACGGCGGTGGCGGCGATCGACTGGACCGCGGCCTTGGGCGTGCCGCTGAAACGGACGCATCCGATGCCGAACATGGCGTCCTCGACGTAGTGGAGCGATCCGGACCTGAGCACCCGGTTGCCCTGCGCCGCGTACCCGTCGGCCTGCCAGACGACCTCGCCGTCGGTTCCGGCCGCGCGGTCGCGCTCGGTGACGCCGACCATCGGCCACGAGTGCCCCCTGGCGAACTCGTCGACGTGCTCGACCGTCGTCTCGGGGCGGAGGACGTGCCGCTGCGTCGAGAAATGATCATCTGAACGAGACATGCGGGGCATTGTCCTGCGGTTTCTGACCGTTCGCCACCGGAATGCCACATTTGGTGTGCTGGTGACGTGTCGATCACGATACGAGGTCGATCCGGCAGCGTCCGGCTCGGGTCGTACTCCAGCCAGGGGTCGCGCGGCACGTCCCGCCAGCGCGGATCGTGGCCGCGCCGCTTGATCCGTTAGTACAGCGCGCGCCGGACGGCGCCCGAGGTGTTCCCGCCGATGTTGTGGCCGAGCAGGTAGTGCGCCAGCAGCAGGTCCCCGGCCCGTCCTCTGAGCTGGACGGGCCGCTCGGGCAGCCGGAGCGGCGGGTAGCCGGCCGCGTCGAAGAAGGCGTCCGGCCCTTTCTCGCGGAAGTAGGCGGCGTGCGTCAGATGCGACCCGGGCCAGATCCACAGGTTCCCGGCGTCCTCGTCGAGCTGGTCGGACAGCAGCACCCCGCCCAGCATGGTGAACGTCGCGGGGCGGCCGTCCGGCAGCGGCGGGAACCCGTCGATGTGCGGGATGCCTGGCAGGTGGAGGAACGGGGGGATGTTGAGCGGCACCTGGACCTGCCACGGCTCCTCCAACGTCCCGGCGCCGCTGAGTGACTCCGCCGCCTCCCACGCCCCAGTCCCGGTGAGCGGCGCGATGAGCGACGGCTCGTCCGCCGCCTCGGGGAAGTAGAAGTGCGGTCCGCGCACACCGTCGCCGGGCGGCTCCCCTTCGACCAGCTCGTCGACCGTCGCGGTCGCGGCCTCGACCACGTCCCGTGGCACCGCTCCCGGCAGGAGCACGTACCCCTGTTCGGCGAACTCCCGCAGTTGATCGTCGTTGAGCACGCCCGTCACCGTGGCGGGCACCTCTGATCACGGCCAACCATTTTCGACGCAACGACCTTCACCCGAGCGCGCGCAACCGCAGCGCCCGCTCAAGCCGCTGCGGCGGGACCGATGATGGAAGCTGGTGCTCATCAAGTCCTGTCACGATCCGTTCCATCTCCTGGAGGGGGTCGGTGAGTTGGGGGGCCAGCTCCTCCAACGGGAGTCCCGACTCCATCAGGATCACCCAGAGCTCGAGGAGATGGTGGTCGTCGCCCTCCCGGTAAAGCCGGGTGACCGCTTGTTCGAGAAAGCGGGCCAACTCCTTTTCGTACCACTCGCCACGGGCTGATCGCTTCCACTCGTCGAGAGCGCAGTCAACGGCTTGGACGATGCCATCGGCGGTCACGGCCGAAGAAGCGCTGATTCTGAGGAGAATGTCCGGCGAGAAGAGGGCTCGCTCTCGATGGTAGCTCTCGCGGTAACACTTCAACACCTGCCAGAAAGGCTCGCTTTGCTCTATAACAGCGTATCGTTGTACTTCTGAACTGAGCAGGGCATGGCATGCCGCCCTTACGGTCGCCCTTGGGTGCTCACCTGGCAGGGCCAGTAGCAGACTCAGTTGTGCCTCCGTGACCACTCGGCGTCGCCTGAAGGTGGAAGGAAATCTGCTCAGGGCCAGCAACATGGGGACCGTGTCTAGGGTTCCGACCGCAAGGTCGGTGGTTCTGTCGCAGAGAAAAGCCGCATCGAGCAGGAGATCAGGCAGATCGAAGGGGCCCTGCTCTTCGGAAGCTTCGCCTCGGATGTCGAACGTCCACTCCAGGTTGATGGGCTTAGCGACGTCTCCGCGCCGCAGTGCCAGTATCACCTCCCGGTGCCCGTTGTCGCTGCCGCGCGTGACGCTGATCCGAGAGAGCACGCTGTCCCATCCCTCAGGCGGGAGCTGTGACTTCCATAAGGTGGCATGCCGGCGCCAGCAGTCCACCCTGTCGGCCGGGTCATCGAAGAGTTCTGAGACGGTTGCCTCACCTCCCGCACAGATCAATCCCAGCAGGACAGCGTTCACACTCAATGCGGCGTGCTTCTCCGTCACGGTGATGCTCACAGGTGCGTAGTCCCAAAGCGCACCTGGTGGTTCCGGGAGGAGGGCGCCCTTGATCAGATCACCAATGATGCGCTCCGCGGTCGATTTTGCGGTCTCCCCGAACAGTCCGAAGATCTCCCCGAGGAAGTCTACGACCGGGCCGCGCATCGTGAGCGGGGCGAAGGAGACCAGGGCACGCAAGCGGGCGAACCCGCGCCGTACCGCCGTGAGCCCGCCTGCCTCGTACAGCCGTACGAGCCGCTGGATCTCCTTGCCGATGAGCCGGGAGGTCAGGTATTCGCTGAACGTGGAGTGCAGGAACTCGTACGTCCGGGTCCGAGACTCTCGGAAGGACGCCTGGGACTCGTGGATGAAGAAGAACCGGCCCACGACCAGCTGCGCCGGCGTCAGCCGTTCGTCCAGATCGAGGGGTGCGCCGCGATGGCTCTCGGCCTGGTCCAGGAGCGCGCGCATGTCCTGATCCAGATCATCTTCGCGGACTGCCTGGCGCCCCCGGTTGAACATTGCGAACGCGACGATGCCGAGCCGCTCCAGTTCGAGTTCGGTCTCCTCCGTCATCCGGGCCGGCGACAGTTCGGGGCGATGTTTGACCAGTTCACGGCGGACAAAACGCTTCAGCAGGCCTTCGTAGAGAGTCGTCCGGCGGAAGTCTGTGCCCGTGCTGCTGAGGGCATTGGCGTCGGCGTCATACAGCGCCAGCATGAGCAAAAGCAGTGGCTGTGCGGCCAGATCGTGGTGGCGCAGGACGTCCTCCGAGGTCAGGGGCCGGATCGAGCGGCGCAGGAAGGCGGCTTGGTTGCGGTGGTTCCAGACCGCGAGCCAATCCGAGATCTGCTCCTCCGCGAAGGGCTCCAGGCGCAACACGACCGTGGCGTCCGGAAACCGGGCGCGCTCGGCCACCACCGTCCGTGTGGTGACGACTACCACGACGGGACGGCCCAGATCGGCCTCGCGCCGCTGGAACTCCCGGACCTGTTCGAGGTAGTTGGAACGGCTGACGCCGGTGCTCTGCAGCAGTTCATCGAAGCCGTCGAGCAGGATCACGGGGATCGCGCCACCGGCGGAGCGCACGAGGGAGGGATAGCCGACATGCTCCCCGGTCAGGAGGTGGATGGCGTTCTCGATCTGCTCTTGGACCGGGGCATTGGCCGGGACAGCGCGCAGTTCCACCCGCACGACCGCGAAGTCTTCGGCTGGCAGTCGCGCGGCGAGGATACGCGTCAGCACCGACTTGCCCGAGCCGGGCTGCCCCAGCACGATCAGCGGAGCGTCGGCGGCGCGTGGCGAGGTGAAGAAGCCTGCGAGGAAGGCCGGGAGGTCACGGCGTACGGGCTGCTCCTCCCACCAGGACTCCTCGGCGGGGCGGTCGTCGGAGTTGCACGGCCGGACGCGGTAGCAGGGGTCGATGTACCCTTCGCCCAGGTCGGGGATACTGAGCGCCTCGGCTTCCACGGGCGTCGTCTCGACGATGGGCCTGGTCAGCGCCGCGCGGTAGCCGGTTGCCAGGGAGGCGAGGACCCCGGTCACCTCTACCTGTCCGGAGTGCTGGGTGATAAGGCGTTCCATCCGGGAAAGGCCACTGGTGACTGTGGCCATCTCCTGATGGATCCGCTGGAGCGGGATTCGGATCCTCTCTCCGGCCTCTGCGACGGTATTACGGGTGGCCTCATGGTCTTGAAGGCTCGCCCACACGAGGAACTCGGGGCAATGGACGGCTGTCTCCCGGAGTAGCTGCACGTAGCGCCTGACGGCATGTTCCGGGATCTCGTTGACGTTTCGCCACAGGCGGTCCCGTTCGGTCTCGTCCATGCCGTCCCAGAGCGCCAGTCCGGTCAGGAAGACGTTGAGGTTCTGGGAGAGGCCGTGGTAGAGGACGTACAACCGTTCGCGGATGACCTCGCGCGGCTCGTACGGCGTCGGGAGGGGCAACTCGGCGTCCAGCAGCTTGCCGAGAAGGTCGCGGGCGCTGCTGCTTTCGACGACCTCGCCGGTGATGAGGGTGAGCTGTTCGGCCTTGTCGAGCTTGAGCTTTCTGGGGTTGAACGGGAGGCTCGCCGATTTGAAGACGTCGAAGTAGGCGGTGATGACGAGGATGGAGTGCGTGGCCGCGAGTATCTCGGTGCGGTCCCGCCCGCGTGCCGGGCCCATCCGTTCCTGGATGTCGTTGATGAGCAGGTGGCTGGACCGGACGAACTCCAGCCGGGGGTCGAACCAGCTCAGGATCTCCTGGACGCCCGAGGCTCCGAGGGCCAACATCACCGGGCCGGTGACCCGATCGATGGCGCGGACGACCGGATGCTCTTGGCCGCCGAGGAGCCGCACGGCTTCGTTGAAGGTGAACGACTTGGGCACGCCTCAGCAGTGTGCCAAAGGACGGCTCAGCCGTCGGCGGAACCGGTGAAGCGGGCCAGGAGCCGGGCGAACTCGCGGCGCTCGTCCTCGGTCCAGTCGCGCATCGCGGAGGCGATGAAGTCGCGACGGGTCCGGCGGGCGGCCTCGACGATCTCCCGGCCGGCGTCGGTGAGCTCCAGCTGGATCCGGCGGCCGTCCTCCTGGGAGGCGACCCGGCGGACGTAGCCCGCCTTGACGGCCTCGGCGACGATCCGGCTGCCGCGCGAGGCGTCCACGCCGAGGCGGGAGGCGACCAGGCCGACGCTCATCTCCTGGTCGGGGTCGTCGGGACCCTCGTCGATGATGTCGGTGACGTGCAGAATCTGCAGGTCGACCGGCAGGTTGTGCTCCCTGATCACGGCCTTGCCCAGCCGCTGCCGGGCCATGCTGCGGCGCAGCCGCACCATGCCGCGCTCCACGGCGTCCAGGGGGGCCGGGTCGTCCGCCTTCGCCATCCGCCCAGTCTAGCCAGGCGGTTGCGTCTCTCATCTACATGCGTTTAGCATCTACATGCTTTTAGCATCTATTTGGAGGTGTGCGCATGACGGCGACCGCCGTGCGGGGTGCGGGGGAGATGAGCGGACGGGACCGGCGGCTGGTGTTCGGCGGGCTGATGCTGGCCGGGCTGATGTCGTCCCTGGACGCCACGATCCTCGGGACGGCGCTGCCCACCATCGTCGGCGAGCTGGGCGGGCTCGACCGGATCGCCTGGGTGTCGACCGCCTACGCCCTGGCCACGTGCGTGACCGTCCCGCTGTCGGGACGGCTGGGGGACCTGTTCGGCCGCCGGCCGGTCTTCCTGGCGGGGCTGCTGGCCTTCCTGGCCGGATCGGCCGCCTGCGGCGCCGCGCCCTCGATGGACTGGCTGATCGCGTTCCGGGTGGTGCAGGGCGCCGGCGCGGGCTGCCTGATGGCCTCGATGTTCGCGCTCAGCGCCGACCTGTTCGAGCCCCGCGAACGCGCCAGGTACCAGAGCTACTCGGCGATCAACTTCGCGGTCTCCAGCCTGGCCGGCCCGGTCATCGGCGGCTTCCTCACCGACCACGCCTCCTGGCGCTGGGTCTTCTACGTCAACCTGCCGCTCGGCGCCGTCACGCTGACCGCCGTGCTGCTGTTCCTGCGGCTGCCCCGGCCGGAGGCGAAGCCGCGCATCGACTACCCGGGCATCGTGCTGCTGGGGGCGGCGGTCACCTGCTTCACGCTCCTCACGAGCTGGGCGGGCACCCGGTACGCCTGGACGGACCCGGTCATCCTCGGGCTGGGCGCGGCCGTGGCGGGCCTCGTCCCGCTGTGGGTCCTGGCCGAACGGCGGGCCGCGGAGCCGGTCATCCCGCCGCGCCTCTTCCGCGACCGGTCGTACGCCGTGGCCTGCGTCGTGGCCCTCGTCGGCGGCGCCACCGGCTTCGGCCTGGCCATGTACCTGCCGATGTTCTTCCAGATGGTCAGGGGAGCGGACGCCGCCCACTCGGGGCTGCTCCTGCTGCCGATGATGATGGGGCTGCTGGTCGCCTCGCTGGCGGCCGGGCGGCGCGTCGCCGCGACCGGCCGCTACCACCGGCTCCCCGCGGCGAGCATGGCGATCAGCGGGCTGGGCGTCGCACTGCTCGCGACGATGACGACCGGCACCGGGCCCGTCACCGCCGGGCTGTACATGGCGGTGCTGGGGTTCGGTGCCGGTCTCTCCCAGCAGGTCGTCGTCCTGATCGCGCAGAACGCGGCGCCGCCCCGGGACGTCGGCGCCGCGAGCTCCGGAGTGTTCGCGGCGCGGATGGTCGGGACCGCCGCGGGGATGGCGGTCTTCGGCGGCGTGCTGGCGAGCCGTTTCGCCGAAGAGCTCGCCGGGCGCGTCCCCGCCGGCGCCGTCCCCGCCAACGACGGCGCGGTGCGGCCCGAGCTCCTGAGCACCCTCCCGGACGAGGTCCGCGCGGGCGTCGCCGAAGCCTGCGCGCAGGCGTTCTCGGTGCTGTTCCTCACCGCGCTGCCCCTGCTGGCCGCAGGGCTGGTGGCCGCGCTCCTGCTGAAGAACGTCCCGCTTACTTCACCTCGCGGCGGGAAAGCCGGAACACGCCGATGACCAGGGGCAGCACCAGCCAGACCGCGAGGGTCACGCCGACCCGGGACCACTCGTCGCCGGTCATCCCCGGCTGGTTGAGGGCCTCCAGCGTCCGGTTGGGGTCCAGCCAGCCGGCCGCCCCGCGCAGCTTCTTGATCATCTCGCTGAGCATCGTGAGGAGGATCGGCAGGAGGAAGAACAGCACGATGGACAGCGCCGGGTTCATCAGGACCAGCCCGAACGCCACCCCGATGAACGTCAGGGCCAGCGAGTACACTAGGAGCGCGCCGAGCTGCCCGGGCGGCAGCGACCAGGCCCCCTCCGACCGGCCCAGCAGGCCGCCCACGCCGCGGGCCGCGGCGCCGGTGGCCAGCCCGATCGCCAGGAACGCCGTCGCCAGCGTCGCGCCGGCCAGCAGCTTGGCGGCCAGCACCCGGCGCCGGTCGGGGACCAGCGCGAACGTGGTCAGCGCCGTCCGCTGCGACCATTCGCTCGTCACCGACAGGATGCCCAGGATGGGCAGCAGCAGCGACACCCCCGCCTGGGAGGCGACCACCATCTCCAGCAACGTCTGTTGCCGCGCCGGCACCGTGAAGATGATGACCGGCATCAGCACCACCGCCGACAGGGCGATGAGGATCAGCATCCAGCGTCCCGCCCGGGTGTCGATCATCTTGCGCAGCTCGACGGCGGTCAGCCGCGGCAGCGGCGGCCGGGGCGGCTCGGTCAGGGCGGTGGCCGGGGGCCCGGACAGGGTCGCGGTCATCGGGCCACCTCCGTGGAAGCCGGTTCGGGGACGGGCGGAGCCCGCAGGGGGTCCGGGGCGCGCGCGGCCTCGGCCGTCAGGGTCAGGAACAGCTCCTCCAGCCCGCCCCCGCTGACCTGGCGAAGCTCCAGCAGGACGACCCCGGCCGCGGCGGCGGCACGCCCCACCGCCTCGGCCGGCGCGTCCACCACGAAGGCCCCCTCGCCCTCGGGCCGGGCGGCCAGGCCCGCGGCGGCCAGCGCGCCCTGCAGCGCGGCGGCGTCCAGCCCGCGGACCAGGACCCCGCCGCCCGGCGCGGCCAGCAGCTCCTCCTTGGAGCCCTGCGCGGCGATCCGGCCGCCCGCGATGACCACGAAGCGGTCGGCGACCGCCTCCACCTCGCGCAGCAGGTGGGAGGACAGCAGCACCGTCCCGCCCCGGTCGGCGAACTCGCGCAGCAGCGTCCGCATCCAGTAGATGCCCTCCGGGTCCAGGCCGTTGGCGGGCTCGTCCAGGATCAGCACGCCCGGGTCCCCGATCAGCGCCTGCGCGATCCCCAGCCGTTGGCGCATGCCCAGGGAGTAGCCGCCCACCCGCCGGCGGGCCGCCTTCGGCGGAAGCCCCACCCGTTCCAGCATCTCGGTCGCCCGGGACTGCGGCACCCCGAGCACGTGCGCGGTCAGCCCCAGGGTCTCCTTGCCCGTACGGCCGGGATGCTGCGCCGCGGCGTCCAGCAGCACACCGACGTGGCGGCCGGGATTGGCGATCCGGGCGTACGGGACGCCCCGGACGGTCGCGTGGCCCGCGCTGGGCCGGGTCAGCCCGCAGATCATCCGCATGGTGGTCGACTTGCCCGCGCCGTTCGGGCCGAGGAAGCCCGTGACCGTGCCGGGCTCGCAGCGGAACGACACGGCGTCGACCGCCAGGGCCTCGCCGTAGCGTTTGGTCAGGCCTTCAACTTCGATCATTCCCCCAGCCTGCCGGGCGGGCCCGGGGCGGCGCGTCGGCCGAAGGTCGAGACGGCACCGACCGAAGTCGGTGCCGCGCGCGCCGATCGGCGCGTCAGTCCTCCCCGCCGCCCGCGTCATGGACGAGCAGGGCCACCTGGACGCGGTTGTTGAGCTCCAGCTTGGTCAGCAGCCGCGACACGTACGCCTTGACCGTCGCGACGCTCAGCGACAGCTCCTTGCCGATCTCGCCGTTGGTCCTGCCCCGGCCCACCAGCGTGGCCACCGCCCGCTCGCCCTCGCTGAGCCGCCCCAGCAGCTCCCGCGCCCGCTCGCGGCGCGGATCGACGCCCGCTCCGGCGACGTAGGACATCATCCGGCGCAGCACCGCGGGGGAGATCATCGGCTCGCCCGCGGCCACCTGGCGGATCGCGTGCACGATCTCCGGCGGCGGGGTGTGCTTGAGCAGGAAACCGCTCGCGCCCGCCCGCATCGCGCGCAGGATGTGGTCGTCGGTGTCGAACGTGGTGAGAATGATGATCTCGGGCGGCTCGCGGCGGGCGCGCAGCCGCTCGGTGGCGGCCAGCCCGTCCAGCCGCGGCATCCGGATGTCCATCAGCACCACGTCGGGACGGTGCTCGTTGACCGCGGGCACCACCTCGGCGCCGTCGGCGACGTCCGCCACGACCTCCAGATCGTCGGCGCTCGCCAGCATCATGGTCAGGCCCGCGCGCACCAGGGCGTCGTCGTCCACGATGAGGACGCGGATGGGGGAGTCCATCCCGCCACCCTATGAGTTCGCGGCCCTTCCAGGGCTCCCGCCGCGATCACGGGCGGGCCGCGGCGGGCTCGGGGCGGGTCACTCGGGGCGGGGCAGGCGGGCGCGGAGGCGGAAACGACCGTCGAGGGTGGGGCCGTGCTCCAGCGTCCCGCCGAGCATGTCCACGCGCTCCCGCAGGCCCAGCAGGCCCGCGCCCGCGCCGGGCAGCGGGTCGAAGGCCGGGCCGGGCGGCAGCGGGTTGGCGACCTCGATGGCCAGGTCCCCCGAATCGGCGATCTCGACGGTGACGCGCACCCGCGCGCCGGGCGCGTGCTTGCGGGCGTTGGTCAGCCCCTCCTGCACGATCCGGTAGGCGTGCCGCCCGATCCGGGGCGGCACCGCGCCCGGCTCCGGGACGCGATCCTGCAGTGTGACGTGCGCGCCCGCCCGCCGGGACTCCTCGATGAGCGCGGGCAGGTCGGTCAGCGCCGGCTGCGGCCGCTCGGCGTCGCCCCGGCCCGCCGCGGCGCCCTCCGGCACCGGTCCGCCGTCCGCGGCGTCCGGCCGGCCCGGGACGGCGCGCAGCATGCCGATCACCTCGCGCAGGTCCTCCATGGCCTCGTAGGCGCTCCGCCGGATGATCCCGGCGGCCTCCCGCTGCTCGGCGGGCGCGTCCGCGTGGAACTCCAGCGCGCCCGCGTGCACCGCCAGCAGAGAGATCCGGTGCGCGAGCACGTCGTGCATCTCCCGGGCGATCCGCTCGCGCTCCAGATGCCGGGCCTCCTCGATCCGCAGCCGCTGCCCCTCCTCGGCCTGCCGGGCCCGTTCCCGCAGCGAGTCGATCAGCTGCCGCCGCGACCGGACCAGCAGCCCGGTCACCACCAGCACCGCGTACCCGAGCAGGAAGACCGTGATCGCCTCGGTCCGTTCCTGCCGGGTCATGCCGTCGATCTGCGTGAAGGTGAAGGTGATGATCGTGGCGTTGAGCCCCGTGACGGCGGCGGTCGCCGGCCACGCGCAGTGCACCGCCACGGTGAACACGGCCATCGCCGCCGCGCCCCAGGACGAGGAGGCGAAGAGGGTGCCGAGCGTCAGGACCAGGGCGACCCGGACCGGGTGGCGCCGCCGGAACACCACCAGCACCAGGCAGGCCGCCGCGCCGATCAGCAGGTCCCTGGCCAGGAAGAGGTCCTGGGGGTAGGGGTAGGTCTCCTGCGCGCCCGTCAGCGTGAGCGCGCCGACCGCCACGGCGAACGCCAGGACGCCCACGTCGCGCACCAGCCGGCGCAGCGACCCGCGGAGATTCACCGGGCCAGGCTATCCATGCCCCGCCGTCCCGGCAGCCTCCACAGGTCGGTGCCCGACCGACTTTGGTAGCCCGGCTCCGGTGCCGGCCCCTCCGCGGTACGCCGCCTCAGCCGAGGGTGACGCCCTGCACCGGTTTGCCCAGCGCGCTGCCCTTGACCCAGTCCTCCCACGACTTGGCCCACGGCGTCGGGCCGTTGCCGAAGCGCAGCTTGCGCGTGGTCCCCTTGACCTCGATGATGTCGCCCCGGTTGGTGAAGTCGTAGAACCACTTGGCGTCGGAGGGTGAGGCGTTCACGCAGCCGTGGCTGACGTTGGCGTTGCCCTGCGACCCCGCCGACCAGGGGGCCGAGTGGATGAACGTCCCGCTGTAGGTCATCCGGACGTTCCACTTGGTCGGGGTCCGGTACTCGCCCGGGTTGCCGGTGGTGGCCGAGTCCATGACCATGGCGGCCCGCTTCTCCTGCGCGATCATCACGCCGGTGTAGCTGTCGTCGCCGGGCTTGCCCAGGCTGACCTTCATCGTCCGGACGGTACGGCCCCCGTCGGTGACGGTGGCCCGGTACGACCCGGCGTCGATCGTGGTGACGTGGCGCGGCCCGACGGTGAAGTTGAGCACCCGGTCCTTCACGCCCCACAGGCCCTCGCCCGCCCGCACCCCGGCCAGATGCGCGACGACCTGGACCTTCTGCCCCACGGGCCAGTAGTCGCGGGGCCGGAAGTCGAGCTCCTTGTCGCTGATCCAGTGCCAGGCCCCCTCCACCGGCTTGGACATGCGCACCTCGAGCGCGCGTTCCACGGCGGCCTTGCCCTGCCGGGTGGTGACCGGCCGGGTGAGGAGCAGCTGGATCGGCATGCCGACCCCGACGCGCTCGCCCTCCAGCGGCGCCATGCCGCTCTCCAGCTTCCGCGCCGGTGCCAGGGTGGTGAACGTGGACGAGGAGGTGAGGGGCTTGCCGCCGGCGGTGCCCCGCGCGGTGACGGTGTACGTCGTCGCCGGGCGCAGGCCCCAGGTGGTACGCCAGGACAGGCCGTCGCCGGCGAGCCTGCCCTCGGCCTCGCGGCCCCTGGCGTCGGCGACGGTGACGGCGGTGAGCCTGCCGCCCTTCTCGGCCTTCACCGTCACCGGCTGGTCGGGGGCCACCTCGCGGGCACCGTTCGCCGGCGAGATCGCGACCGTGCCCGCGGGTCCGTCCCCGCCGCCCGGCCCACCGCCCTTGCCCCCGCCGGACGAGCATCCGGCTGCCAGAACCACCACCGCGCACGTCATCGCGGTGCTCGCCGTGACCGGCCGACCCTTGAGCACCTCGAAACCTCCTCAACGCTCGACAAGGGCATTCCCCCGCGCGCCAGAGTATGCGCGCGGGGGGCCGCGAACGTGAGGATCGTGCCGTCAGGGCGAGGCGATGCGCTCGATGCCCGGCGGCAGCTGCGCCGCCGCCGCCCGGTCGAGCAGGAACAGCGTGCGCTGCCGCCCGCGCGCCCCGGCCACGGGCACCTGCACCGGGCCGGCGCCGGACAGCCCCAGGCGGACCGCCGTCGACTTGGACTCGCCCGCCGCCAGCAGCCACACCTCCCGGGCCGCCCGGATGGACGGGAGCGTCAGCGATATCCGGGTCGGCGGCGGCTTGGGCGCCCCCCGTACCGCCACCACCGGCCGCTCGTCGTACAGTGCGGGCATCTCCGGGAACAGCGACGCCACGTGCGCGTCCGGTCCGACGCCCAGCATCAGGATGTCGAACGAGGGGACCGGCCCGTGGTCCTCGGGCCGGGACGCGGCGCGCAGCGCGGCGGCGTAGCGGTGGGCCGCCGCCTCCGGGTCCGCCCCGTCGGGGCCGTCGGTGGAGGGCATCGGATGCAGCCGCGCGGGGTCCACGCCGACATGGTCGAGCAGGGCCGCGCGGGCGCCGGTCTCGTTGCGCTCGGCGTCGCCGGACGGCAGGAACCGCTCGTCCCCCCACCAGATGTCCAGCTTCCGCCAGTCGATCGCGTCGCGCGCGCCGGTCGCCGCCAGCTCGGCCAGCACCGCGGTGCCCACACCGCCGCCGGTCAGGACGATCGAGGCGGAGCCGCGCGCCGCCTGCACGTCCACGATGCGGGTCACCAGCCGCGCCGCGGCGGCCTTGGCCAGCAGGTCCTGGTCGCGGTGCACCAGGACGGCAGGGGGACTCACTTGCGCTTCCCCTTCGCCGTCCGGGCGTTCGCGGACGCCTTCGGCCCCGCGTCCTTCTCCGGAGCGTCCTCGGCCGGAGCCTCCGCCTGGGCGGCCTGCTCCCCGGCCCCGGCCTCGGCCTCGGCTCCGGCTTCGGCTTCGGCTTCGGCCTTGCCGGCCGCCGCCAGGTCCTTGGCGAAGCGCTGGGCGGACTCCTGGTAGACCTCGTCGGGGTCCAGCCGCCGCAGCTCCTCGGCGAGCAGCTCGGCCATCGGCCGCCGCACCAGCGACACCTGCCGGTCCGGCTGGTCGGGACGCGACAGCGTCGCCACCCGCCCGTCGGGCCGCGTCACCGTGATGTCGCCCGCGGTCGTGGTCAGCCGCGCGCCGGTGATGCCCGGGCCGTCGGAGACCACCCGGCGCACCGGGACGCCCAGCCGCGTCGACAGCCAGGCGGCCAGCAGCTCGGCGCTCGGGCTGTCCGGCTCGGCCGCGATCTCGCCGGAGGTGATCCGGTCGTGGTCCTGGTCCAGCGCGGCGGCCAGCAGCGACCGCCACGAGGTGAGCCGCGTCCAGGCGAAGTCGGTGTCACCGGGACGGTAGCCCTCCGCGAGCCGGGCCAGCGTGCCCAGCCGGTCGCGGGCGGCGTAGGCGTCGGTGACCCGCCGCTGGGCCAGCCGGCCCAGCGGGTCCTCGCCCGGCGCCGCGGGCACCTTGCCGCCCGGCCACCACGTCACCACCGGGGTGTCGGGCATGAGCAGCGGCACCACCACCGAGTCGGCGTGCAGCGCCAGCGGGCCGTACATGCGCAGCAGCACGGTCTCGCCCGGCCCGGTCTCGCCGATCCGGATCTCGGCGTCCAGCCGCGAAGAACTGCCACGCGAGTCGCGGGAGATCACCGTCAGCACCCGGCAGGGGTGCTCCCGGGCCGCCTCGGTCGCCGCGCGGACGGCGTCGTACTGGGCCGACTCGTCGGTCACGATGATCAGGGTCAGCACCATGCCCACGGCGGGCCCGCCCATGAGGTGCCGGGCCTGGGTCAGCGCCTCCTGGATCCGGCGCGTGGTGGTGTTGGTGAGATCGATGTTCATCTCTAGAGTCGCCTCCATGCGCGCCCGTCGCGCGCCATCAGCTCGTCGGCGCTGTCGGGGCCGTAGCCGCCGGACTTGTACTGGTCGAGCTCGCCCCGCTCCGCCCAGTGCTCCTCGATCGGGTCGAGGATCTTCCAGGACAGCTCGACCTCCTCCTGCCGAGGGAACAGCGGCGGATCGCCGATCAGCACGTCGATCAGCAGCCGCTCGTAGGCTTCGGGCGAGGACTCGGTGAACGACTCCCCGTAGGCGAAGTCCATGTTGACGTCACGGATCTCCATCGAGGTGCCGGGCACCTTGGAGCCGAACCGCACCGTGATGCCCTCGTCCGGCTGGACCCGCATCACCAGCGCGTTCGACCCCAGCTCCTCGGTGTCGGTCTGGGAGAACGGCTGGTGCGGCGCCTGCTGGAACACCAGCGCCACCTCGGTCACCCGGCGGCTGAGCCGCTTGCCGGTGCGCAGGTAGAACGGCACGCCCGCCCAGCGCCGGCTGTCGATCTGCAGCTTCACCGCCGCGTAGGTCTCGGTCCTGGAGTCACGGGGGATGCCGTCCTCCTCCAGGTAGCCGTTGACCTTCACACCGCCCTGCCAGCCCGCCGCGTACTGGCCGCGCGCGGTGCACAGGTCCAGCGGCCCCGGCACCCGCACCGACGAGAGGATCTTGGCCTTCTCCTCACGGACCGCCTCGGCGCTGAAGGAGGTCGGCTCCTCCATGGCGGTCAGCGCCAGCAGCTGCAGCAGGTGGTTCTGGATGACGTCGCGGGCGGCGCCGATCCCGTCGTAGTAGCCGGCCCGGCCGCCGATCCCGATGTCCTCGGCCATGGTGATCTGCACGTGGTCGACGTACGAGCGGTTCCAGATCGGCTCGAACATCGTGTTGGCGAACCGCAGCGCCAGGATGTTCTGCACGGTCTCCTTGCCGAGGTAGTGGTCGATCCGGAAGATCGACTCCTCGGGGAAGACCCGGTGCACGGTGTCGTTGAGCTCCTTGGCGCTCTGCAGGTCGTGCCCGAACGGCTTCTCCACCACCACGCGGCGCCAGGGCCTGGAGCCGCCGTCGCCGTCCCGCCGCTCCGGGGCCTCGTCGGCGGCGTCGGCCAGGCCGCTGCGCTGCAGCTGCTCGACCACCTGCGGGAAGAACTTCGGCGGGATGGACAGGTAGAACGCGTAGTTGCCGCCGGTGCCCCGGCTCTCGTCCAGCTCCTTGACCGCCATCGCCAGCGCGTCGAACGCGCCCGGATCGCTGAACTCGCCGGGGACGAAGTGCATGCCCTCCGACAGGTGCGTCCAGACGTCCTCGCGGAACGGCGTCCGCGCGTGCTCCTTGACCGACTCGTAGGCGATCTGCCGGAAGTCCTGGTGGTCCCAGTCGCGGCGGGCGAAACCCACCAGCGAGAAGCCCGGCGGCAGCAGCCCCCGGTTGGCCAGGTCGTAGATGGCCGGGAGGAGCTTCTTGCGCGAGAGGTCGCCGGTGACCCCGAACAGCACCAGCACACACGGCCCCGCCACCCGAGGCAACCGCTTGTCCCGGGGATCCCGGAGCGGGTTGGGTGTCTTGGTCACGTGAGGGCCCCCTCTTCTCGCACGGCGCCATGGACCGTTCCGGTCCGCCGTGTCGTCCTGGTCTGCCGCACGCTCGGCGACGTGCTGTGCCGCACGTTCCGTCCCGTGGCGGCCTGTGTCCAACGCCTCTGTGTCATACCGGTCTTCTGAGTCATACCGCTCTTATCAAGTCCTACCGGGTCACGTTCTACCGGTTCTCCGTGCGGTCCCCGCGCCCGGGGGCGGCGTCCGCGGCCCGCGCCGCCGGCCTCATGCCCCTCCCCGAGCCGACTCCAGCAGCCGGGCGAGACCCGCCCGGCGGTCCCGCAGATGCAGGCGCACCACGGGCCGCCCGCCCTCGCGCGCCGCCGCCCGGACCTCTCCGAGCGCCCGCGCGACCTGCAGCAGGCTCAGCCAGTGGTAGCGGCCCTCGATCGGCACGTCCTGGTCGGCGTTCCCGGTCATCATGAGGTATACGCCCTTCTCCCGCCGGTCATTCCCGGTGGCCGGGCGCCGCCGCCCCCAGTCCACCGTCACCGGGCGGGCGCAGCGCGCGGCCAGCACCGCGGCGAGCCTGCCGACCAGCGCGCCCTGCCCGCCCACGGGATCGGGGTCCAGATGGGCGACGATGGCCAGGTGCCCCTCGGCCGCCGCCCGCCGCACCACCGCCTCCAGCACGGCGGGCAGGTCGGGCGCCTCGGCGAACCCGGGATCGGAGGTGTGCACCTCGACGGCCTGCCCGGGATCGCCGTCGACGAACACGGCGGGCTCCGGAGCCGCCTCGCCCGGGTCGGGATCCGGCGGCCGCAGCGGGTCGACGCCCAGCAGGTAGGCGGTCACGGCCGCGGCGTACTCCCACACCACGAACTGGGCCGCCGGAGGCCCGGAGAACGTGGCGTCGTCCTGGCGCGGCCGTCCCCCCACCGTCACCAGGAACAGGTCGTCGGCGGGGACGACCGGCCGGCCGCCGTTCTGGACCAGCGGCAGCAGTCGGCCGCCGGTCGCCTCGGCCAGCAGCGGCGCGGCCCAGTCGGCCAGGCCGGGCCCGGGCGTCCCGGCCGCCATCGCGGGGTAGCCGCCCAGCACCACCGTCTCGCGGCCGTCCCGGACCGCCCCGCCCAGGATGGCGCCCAGCACCAGGCCCGGGTTGTTCTCCGGCCGCGTGAGCGAGGGCAGCACCGCCGTCGCCTCCTCCAGGAGCGCCGCCACGTCCGCTCCGGCGAGCCCGGCCGGGACCAGCGCGTACGGCGACAGCGCGCCGAACGCGGTCGGCTCCGGCGCCTCGATCAGGGGGTGCCCCGCGTCGGCCGCCTTCTTGGCCGGCAGACCGCCCGGCGGCGCCACCACCACGAACCGCCGTGCGATCTCCTCCGGGGCCAGGCCCAGCTCGCCGAACATCCGCACGAAGATCCGCCGCAGCGTGTCGGTGACCGGGTCGTACCCGGTGACCACCACCAGCGTCCGGCGCAGCCGCTCACGGTCACGGCCGATGCGCAGCGGCGGGCCCGCCTCCAGGCCGTCCAGCACGGTCAGCGCCGGGCCGCCCGGCCGGGAGGCCCGCTCCGGCTCGGCGGCACCCGGCTCCTCGGCGGCGCCCGGCTCGGCGGCGTCCGCCTCGGGGGAGGGCGTGCCGAAGTACCGGACGATGAGCTCGGCGGCGCGCGCCGGGGTGCCCCGGCCGAGCAGCGCCACCTCGGTCAGGCCGTCCTCCTCCGCGGCGGCGCGCAGCTCGCCGATCCGCTCCAGCAGCGCGCGGGACGTGCCCGGCTGCGCCGGCCAGCACAGCGTCCGCCCCTCCCGCGCGGCCTGCGTGGACGAGGGCCACAGCGCCGGGTCCTCCGAGGCCAGCCGGACCGGGATCCGGTCGATCCACAGCCGTCCCAGCGTCCGCTCGGCGGCGGCCCGGACCGGACCACGGGCGGTGATGGTCGTCTCACCCGAGACGACCGAGGTGTACGCGGTCACGCCCCGGTCACGCCCTGGCCGCCACGCGCACCGCCTCGGTGAGCCGCCCCGCGCCCGCCACGGGGTCGCGCAGGTGCAGCCGCACGACCGGCAGGCCGCGCTGGCGCAGCGCCCGAGCCTCGGCGACGGCGCGGGCCAGCCGCATCCGGCCCAGGCTGTAGGGGCGGCCCGGCACCGGATGGTCGGCGAGCGGGTCGCCGGCCGGGGGATCGCCGCTGACGATGAGGAACGCGCCGGTGCCCGGCCCGTCCTTGTGCACCGACCCGGTCGAGTGCAGGTAGCCCGGGCCCGGCCCGTACGACACCGGCCGGCCCGTGCGCCGGGCCAGGGCGGGGGCCAGGTAGCGGCCGGAGAAGTCACCGGACAGGTAGGTCACGATCGACAGGTAGCCGTCCCCCGCCACGCTGCCCAGCAGCGCGTCCAGCACCGACGGCAGGTCGGCCACGCCCGCCGCGGCGGCCGAACCGCCCGGCCAGGCCAGGTCGGCGTAGACCTCGACGTCGTCGTCGACGAAGTCGGGCCGCTCGCCGCCCAGCGGGCCCTCGCCCGCCGCGCGCAGCATGGTCACGGCGTCGTCCTCGGCCTCCTGCACCACCGTCCCGCCGGGCTCGAACGGGTTCACGCCCAGCAGCCAGCCGGCCACCGCCGCCGCGTACTCCCAGAGCAGGAACTGGGCGCCCAGCGGCGCCCACAGCGCGGTGTCGGCCTCGCCCTGCGGCGACCGAGGGTTGATCGCCACCTCGTGCGCGTCGGGGAGCTCGCCGGGGCTGCCGGGCGGGTCGAACGTCAGCACGCCCCGCCCGCGCTTGCCGGTGCCCACCGACAGCAGGTGTCCGATCCAGCCCGACAGCGCCCCGGACCCGCCGTTCTCGCGCAGCACCAGCTTGTCGCGCGGGGCGCCGCGCACGCCCTGCTGCGCGCACCCGCCGAGGATGGCGCCGAGCAGCAGCCCGGGGTTCTCCTCGCCGTCGGCCAGCAGCGGCGTGAGCGCCGCGGCCTCGTCCAGCAGCCCGTGCGCGTCGGCGCCCGCCAGCACCGCGGGCACCAGCCCGTACGCCGACAGCGCGCTGAAGTGGCCGGGCAGGTGGGGATCGGTCAGGCCGATCCGGTACCCGCTCTGCCGGGCGAAGTCGTGCAGCGGGCTGCCGTGGTCGGTGATGACCAGGAAACGGCCGGCGATCTCGCGTTCGGACAGCCCGTGGCGGCGGAACGCCTCGGAGAAGATCCGGCGGTAGGCGTCGCCCTCCAGCGAAACCCCCGACTTGCTGGACAGCACGACCAGCGTCCGGTCCAGGCGTTCCAGGGCGAACCCGAGCGCGGCGGTGTCGCCGCCGTCCAGCACGGTCAGCCGGCCGCCGCCGGGACCGCCCCGGGTGCCGGACGCGTCCCCGGCCGCGAGGGCGCCGCCGGGCTCGTCACCGCCCCGCGCGTCCATGATCGCCTCGGCGGCCAGGCTCTCCGCGCCCAGCCCGATCAGCACGATGTGGTCGAGGCCCGTGTAACGGACCTCGGAGATCAGCCCCTCGATCTGCTTGAGCAGCCCGCGGGAGGCCTCCGGCAGGTCCAGCCAGCCCAGCCGGCTGTGGTCCACCGTGCGCCGCCCCCACAGGCGGGGGTCCTTGGCGGCGAGGGCGCCGGGGACACCGCAGCTCACGAGGTAGTCGCGTGCCTGCAGCGCCGTGTCGAGCACCTCACCGCGCGTCAGTACGTCGAATCCGGACACCGTTCCTCCCGGTCCCTATCGTTCCAGGAGTGAACGGGCGTCCGCGACCTTCTCCGCGATCTTCCGCTTCCGGAACGGGGGTTCCGTGCGGGCCGGACCGCTCCATCGCCTGATTCGCCCCCTTTTCACCCGCCTGCCGAGTGCCCGCGCGTCCGTTCCGCCGGCGCCCTCGGTCCGCCCGCCACGGTCAGGAGGTGAGCGCCTTCGTCAGCTGGGCGAGCCCGTCGACCCGGTCGCGCAGGTGCAGCCGCACCGCAGGGCACCCGCGCGAGCGCAGCACCCGCAGGTCGCCGAACGCCTGCGCGAGCTGCAGGTGCCCGAGCGTGTACGGCCGTCCGGGCACCGGGACGTCCGCCACGACCTCCCCGGTGAGCTGCAGGAACGCCCCGTTCCCCGGCCCGCCCTTGTGGTACTGGCCGGTGGAGCGCAGGGCCCGCGACCCCCAGCCGAACGTCACCGGCACCGCACGCCTGCGGCCCCCGGCGGCCCGGTCGGCCAGCAGCGACCGCAGCCCGCCCGCGTCCGGATCGCCCCAGCGGTCCAGATAGGCGGACACGGCGAGGTAGCCCCGCTCGGGCACCGCCGCCACGATCGCCTCCAGGGCCGACGTCAGCGTCCGCGTCCCCTTCAGCAGCTTCTCGGGACCGTGCACCTCCACGGCGCCCGACACCAGCGCGGGCCTGCCGACCACCGTGGGGGAGGCGCCCTCCTCGGCCCGCAGCAGCGCGGCGGCGTTGTCGTCGGACTCCGCGGCGTCGGGCCGGGAGAACGGATCGACCCCGATCACCCGGCAGGCCACCGCCGTCGCGTACTCCCAGAGCAGGAACTGCGCGCCCAGCGGGCCGGTGACGGTCACGTCGGCGTCGCGGCCCCGCCCCGGCTCGCCGTGGCCGTCGTCCAGCAGCACGCGGCACGTGTCGGCGGCCGGCGCGTAGCCGGGGGCGTCCACGCCCTCCACCACCACCGGCAGCAGGCCCTTGCCGTCCTTGCCCGTCGACTCGGAGACCAGGTGCTCCAGCCAGTCGCCGAAGCCCGCGAGGCCCGCACCGTGCCCGGCGATGACCAGCTTGCCGCGCCCCGCCTGCGCCGAGGCGCCCAGCGCGGCGCCCAGGGCGAGCGCCGGGTTGTCGTAGGGCTGGCCCAGCGTCGGCGCCAGCGCGGCCGCCTCCTCCAGCAGCCGACCCACGTCCGCGCCCGCCAGCGTGCTCGGCACCAGGCCGTACGCGCCGAGCGCGCCGAAGCGCGGCGGGACGTCGGGCTCGGCCGGGACGAGCCGGTAGCCCGCCTCCGCGGCCAGCGCCGCCGCCGGCGAGCCCTCCGGAGCGACGACCAGGAAGCGGCGCCGCAGGCCGGCACCGGTGATCCCGGCCCGCCGGAAGGCGTCCTCGAAGATCCGCAGGTGCGCGTCGGTCTCCGCCGGGATCCCGTCCGGCCCCGCCGTCACGACCAGCAGCGTGCGGGACAGCCGGGCGTCGCCGATCACCGAGCCGATCTGGTGCGGGTCGGTGCCGTCCAGCAGCACCGGCTCGACGCCCGCGGCACGGGTGATGACCTCCGGCGCCAGCACGCCGCCGCCCGTCCCCGCCAGCACCACCCGGTCGAGCCCGGCGCCGCGCGCCTCGCCCGCCAGCCCGGCCAGCCGGCCCGGCAGCGCGCGGGAACGCCCGGGCAGCTCCAGCCAGCCCATCCCGCGCGCCGCCGCCGGCGCCGCGTCCGGGCCCCACAGCCCGGACGCGCCCGACGCCAGCCGCGCGGGGACGCCGTCGGAGACCAGGCGCTCCAGGACGGCCGCGCCCTGGTCGACGACGGCGCCGCGCATGGTGACCGAAATCCCCCCGGCGGTCACCACGGAGGTCATGCGCCCGACCCCTTGGCGCCGCCCTTGTCACGGAGCTCACCCGCGACGGTGTCCAGCAGCTCGTTCCAGGACGTCTCGAACTTCTGCACGCCCTCGTCCTCCAGGACCCGGACGACGTCGTCGTAGTCCACGCCGACCTGCTTGAGCGCGTTCATGTGCGCGCGGGCCTGGTCATAGGACGCCCGCACGGTGTCGCCCGGGACCTCGCCGTGGTCGGCCGTGGCCTCCAGGGTCGCCTCCGGCATCGTGTTGACCGTGCCGGGCGCGATCAGCTGGTCGACGTACAGCGTGTCGGGCAGGTCGGGGTCCTTGACGCCGGTGGACGCCCACAGGGGACGCTGGGGCCGGGCCCCGGCGTCCTTGAGGGCCTTCCAGCGGTCACTGGCCGTCCGCTCCTCGTAGAGGGCGTAGGCCAGGCGGGCGTTGGCCACGCCGGCCTTGGACCGCAGCCCGGCCGCCTCCTCGGAACCGACCTTGTCCAGCCGCTTGTCGATCTCGGTGTCCACGCGGCTCACGAAGAACGAGGCCACGGAGGAGATCTTCGACAGGTCGCGGCCGTTCTCCCGGGCCCGCTCCAGCCCCTCGAAGAACGCGTCGATGACCTGCCCGTACCGCTCCAGCGAGAAGATCAGCGTCACGTTCACGCTGATGCCCTCCGACAGCGCCTGGCTGATCGCCGGCAGCCCCTCCACGGTCGCCGGGATCTTGATGAACAGGTTGGGCCGGTCCACCATCCACCACAGGGCGCGGGCCTCGGCGACGGTCCGCTCGCGGTCCCGCGCCAGCCGCGGGTCGACCTCGATCGACACCCGGCCGTCCAGGCCCTCGGTGCGGTCGTGGACGGGACGCAGCACGTCGCAGCCCCAGCGGATGTCGTAGGTGGTGATGGCGCGGACGGCCTCCTCGACGTCCACGCCGCGCACCGCGAGGTCACGGACCTGGTCGTCGTAGGCCGAGCCCTTGCTCAGCGCCTTGGCGAAGATGGTGGGGTTGGAGGTGACCCCCACCACGTGCCTCTCCTTGACCAGCTGCTCCAGGTTGCCCGTCCGCAGCCGTTCCCGGCTGATGTCGTCGAGCCAGATCGATACGCCCTCGTCGGAGAGCTTCCTCAGGTTCTCGGTCATCGCTTTCTCCTCGTCGAGTTGCGGGGGGCGGCTGCGAGCGGGCAACCGGATTGGTGACAGGGGCCGGACCGGCGGCGCGCCCCGTACGGGACCCGGGCCGGGTCGCCGTACGGGGCGGCGCGGTCAGTTCCCCGTGGTCTCGCCGCGTCCCGCGCCGTGCACACCGGCCTTGATCAGGCTGGCGTGGGCGGCGGCCACGACCCGTTCGGCGGTGAGCCCGAACTGCTGGAACAGCGTCCTGTAGTCCGCGGAGGCGCCGAAGTGCTCCAGGCTCACCGACTCGCCGGCGTCACCGACGTAGCCGCGCCAGCCGAACCCGACCCCGGCCTCCACCGACACGCGGGCGGTCACCGACGGCGGCAGCACCTGCTGCTTGTAGGCGTCCTCCTGCGCGTCGAACCACTCCACGCACGGCATCGAGACCACCCGGGTCGGGGTGCCTTCCGCCTCCAGCGTCGCGCGCGCCTCCAGCGCCAGCTCCACCTCGCTGCCGGTCGCGATCAGGATCACCTCGGGACGGCCGTTGGCGGCGTCCACCAGCACGTACCCGCCCTTGGCCACGCCCTCCGCCGAGGCGAGGCCGTCGCCCCGGTCGTAGGTCGGCAGCTTCTGCCGGGTCAGCGCCAGCCCCGCCGGACGGTCGGTGTGCTCCAGGATGGTGCGCCAGGCCACCACCGTCTCGTTGGCGTCGGCGGGCCGCACCACGTCCAGCCCCGGGATCGCGCGCAGCGCCCACAGGTGCTCGACCGGCTGGTGCGTCGGGCCGTCCTCGCCCAGGCCGATGGAGTCGTGCGTCCACACGAACGTCACCGGCAGCTTCATCAGGGCCGCCAGCCGGACCGCCGGACGCATGTAGTCGCTGAAGATCAGGAACGTGCCGCCGTACGGGCGGGTGCCGCCGTGCAGCGCGATCCCGTTGCAGATCGCGCCCATCGCGTGCTCGCGCACCCCGAAGTGCAGCGTGCGGCCGTACCGGTGCCCGGGGAACTCCTTGGTCTGGAACTCCTCGGGGATGAACGACGGCTCGCCCTTCATCGTGGTGTTGTTGCTCTCGGCCAGGTCGGCCGAGCCGCCCCACAGCTCCGGCAGGACCGGGGCCAGCGCCGCCAGGATCTGCCCGGAGGCGGCCCGGGTGGCGATGTCCTTGCCCGCCTCGAACTCCGGCAGCGCCGAGGTCCAGCCGGCCGGCAGCCGGCGCGCCGAGATCCGGTCGAACTCCGCGGCGCGCTGCCCGTGGGCCTCCCGCCACGCCCGGTACTTCTTGTCCCACTCGGCGTGCAGCGCGCGGCCCCGGTCCACGACCTGCCGGGCGTGCTCCAGGACGTCCTCGGGAACGTCGAAGGACACGTCCGGGTCGAGGCCCATCACCTTCTTGGCGGCCGCGACCTCCTCGGCGCCCAGCGCGGAACCGTGGATCTTGCCGGTGTTCTTCTTGTTCGGGGCCGGCCAGCCGATGATCGTGCGCAGCGCGATGAACGACGGCCGCTCGGTGTCGGCCCGGGCCGCCTCCAGCGCCGCGGCCAGCGCCCCGACGTTCTCCTCGTAGTCGCCGTTCACCGTCCAGTCGACGTGGTGCACGTCCCAGCCGTAGGCGGCGTAGCGGGCCTGGACGTCCTCCGACAGGGCGATCGCGGTGTCGTCCTCGATGGAGATGTGGTTGTCGTCGTAGAGCACCACCAGGTTGCCCAGCTTCTGGTGGCCGGCCAGCGCGCTCGCCTCGTGGCTGATGCCCTCCTCGATGTCACCGTCGGAGCAGAACGCCCAGATGGTGTGGTCGAACGGGGACTCGCCGGGGGCGGTGTCGGGGTCGAACAGGCCGCGCTCGCGGCGGGCCGCCATCGCCATGCCCACGGCGTTGGCGAGGCCCTGCCCCAGCGGGCCGGTGGTGGTCTCCACGCCCGCGGTGTGCCCGTGCTCCGGGTGCCCTGGAGTGAGGCTGCCCCACTTGCGCAGGGACTTGAGGTCCTCCAGCGTCATCGGGTAGCCCGACAGGTACAGCTGGATGTAGAGCGTCAGGCTGGAATGCCCGCACGAGAGCACGAACCGGTCGCGGCCCGACCAGGTCGGATCCGTCGGGTCGTGCCGAAGGAACCTCTGGAAGAGCAGGTAGGCGGCCGGCGCGAGGCTCATCGCCGTACCGGGGTGGCCCGAGCCCGCTTCCTCCACCGCGTCCATGGCGAGGGCGCGGACCACGTCCACCGCCCGCCGGTCCAGATCGGACCATTCAAACGTGCTGATGTCCCCACTCACGGAACGCCAGGCTCCTCTCGAACCGAATCGTCGAACCCGGCGGCACCGAACGTCTCGGCGCCGCCGTCTCGCTGGTATCGCACTGCCCTCCGGGACGCCGCCGCGCACCGGACAGGAGTGCGGCACGGCCCACCTTTCCCGAACGTGGCGCGCCCGGCGGGTCTTCCCGGGGGTCCCGGCCGCGGCGCGTTTCGTGCCGCGGCGGCCGGCGCCCCCGATCGCCCCGCCCGGCGGCCGCCGCGCGCGGCCCGGTGAAGATCATGCCCTGCCCTTCCCGAGCCTACCGAACGAGCCGGTGGCCGCCGCCGACACCGGGCACCCCACCTGCCGGTTCCGGCCGGTCCGCCGCCTCGGCGGGGGCCGGGCGGCCCACCGGGCCGGTACGGGGGGTCGTACGTCACTGACGACCCTTGCCCGAAGGGTTCCGGCACTAACCACCCGCCCGGGGGAAGCTCCGGGGGAACCGCGGCCCACCCCGGCGATCAGGCGACCCGCGGCGCGTGGCGGTGCCCCGGTGCTCGACCTCCGGAGTGGGCGGACTACAGTGATTCCGCGGTTGGACACCAGAGGCCGCAGCAGATCTGCCAATCCGAGGTGCGGCCAAATCGCGCGGGGGCACCGCCGAACTGGTACGCGATTTCTCTTGCCTAGTTGGACGTGGACCCGATTGTGACGGTGCTCAGTAACAAGCTCGCGGTCGAGCTCGACGACGAGATGCCGGCGGCACCCCTGTTGCCTCCTGCGGAGGCGGACCGGGCGCCGGCCCGCCGCCGTCCGCTCGGCGCGCTCCTGCGCGCGTACGTGGCGCTGACCAAGCCGCGCGTCATCGAACTGCTCTTGATCACCACCCTGCCGGTGATGTTCCTGGCGGCCCGGGGCGTCCCCCCGCTCGGCACCGCGCTGGCCACCCTGGTGTTCGGCACGCTGTCGGCCGGGGCCGCCAACGCGATCAACTGCTACATCGACCGCGACATCGACGCCAAGATGCGCCGTACCCGCCGCCGCCCGCTGGCCCGGGCCGAGGTGACGCCGACCGAGGCGCTGGTGTTCGGGATCGTGCTCGCCGCCGCCTCGACGGCCGGGTTCCTGCTCACCGTCAACGCCCTCGCCGCGCTGCTGTCGCTGTCGGCGATCCTGTTCTACATCTTCGTCTACTCGCTGCTGCTCAAGCGGAGGACGTCGCAGAACGTCGTGTGGGGCGGCATCGCCGGCTGCATGCCCGTCCTGATCGGCTGGGCCGCCGTCACCGGCGGCCTGGACTGGACCCCGTTCGTGCTGTTCGGCGTGGTGTTCCTGTGGACCCCGCCGCACACCTGGACGCTGGCCATGCGCTACCGCGAGGACTACGCCGTCGCCAAGGTGCCGATGCTGCCCGTGGTGGCCACCGAGCGACGAGTCATCGTGGAGAGTCTGATCTACACCTGGGCCACCGTGGCCTGCTCGCTGGTCCTGTGGCCGGTGGCCGGGATGAGCCCGGTGTACGGGGCGCTGGCGGTCGTGCTCGGCGCCGTCTTCCTGCTGGAGGGCCACCGCCTGCTGCGCGCCGTGATGGCCGGCGTGACCGGCGTCCACCTGCGCCCGATGCGGTTCTTCCACCTCTCCAACGTCTACCTCGCCCTGCTGTTCACGGCGGTGGCGCTCGACCCGCTCTTCACCTGACGCCCGCGTCCGGTTCCGCGCCTGAGCAGGGGCGGAACCGGGATCCGGGCGTCGCCCTGCGTCGACCGGGCGGTTACGCTCACTGGATGGCGCGCATTGATCCCAAAGCGGTGCTCGAAGGGCGTGTCGCGGGGCGCCCGCCCGTCGGTCTGATCGTCGGCCTGACCATCTCGTCGGTCTGCGCCCTCCTGGCGCTGAGCCTGTATGCGCTGGACGGGGGCCCCGGCTTCTGGGCCGGGCTGGTCCTGGCGATCCTGCCGATCCCGCTGCTGGTGTCGCTCGTCCTCACCCTGGACCGGCTGGAGCCCGAGCCTCCCCGGATGCTGGTGTTCTCGTTCATGTGGGGCGCGGGCGTGGCGGTGCTGGGCGCGCTGGTCTTCAACACCCTCGGCATGCTCTACGTCACGGTGCCGGTCTTCGGCGAGGCCAAGGCCCACTTCGTCAGCGCCACGTTCGGCGCCCCGGTGGTCGAGGAACTGCTCAAGGGCGCGGTCCTCTTCGGGATGCTGTGGTTCCGCCGCAACGAGATCGACGGCTTCGTCGACGGCATCATCTACGCGGCCATGGTCGGCTTCGGCTTCGCCATGATGGAGAACGTCACCTACTACGCGCGCGCCTTCGACCAGAACGGCGCGGAGGGCCTCCAGGCCATCTTCGTCCTCCGCGGGATCATCGCCCCGTTCAGCCATCCGCTGTTCACGTCCATGACCGGGCTCGGCGTCGCCTGGGCGGCCACGCACCGCACCCACCGCGTGCTGGCGCCGCTGCTGGGGCTGCTGGCCGCGATGCTCCTGCACGGCCTGTGGAACGGCGCCACCGCGTTCGGGCTGGGCGGGCTGGGCGTGGTGTACGCCCTGGACTTCTGCATCCTGGTCGCGCTGGTGGTGATCGTGCTGCTGGAGCGCCGCGCCACCGTCCGGAGGATCGAGACCTACCTGCCCGCGTACGCCGGGACCGGGCTGGTGACCCCCGCCGACATCCGGATGCTGCACAGCCTGCACTCCCGCCGCGCCGCCCGCCGCTGGGCCCGGGGCGTGGGCGGCCCGGGCGCCGCCCGGGCCATGGGCGACTACCAGCTGGCGGCCACCGAGCTCGCCCTGCTGCACAAGCGCGCCGAACGCGGCGTGGCCGATCCCCGCTGGTTCGAGACCCGGCGCGACTCGCTGCTGAGCCTCATGGCCGTCGCCCGCCAGGCGTTCCTGCGCACCCCGCCCTCGTACGCCCCGCCCTGGGCCCCCGGAGACCCCTCGGGATTCATGCCGCCGCGCGCCTGAACGGGGGTCGGGTCAGCACCTCGCCCGGCCGCCCATACGATGAATGCCGTGGCTGTAGGAAATCCCCTGACCCGTGCGCGCGACGCCGTGTGGCGTCCCACGCCCGCCTCGCTGCGGTTGCTGGCCCTGTTCGGCGTGATCGGCAACGCCGGCATCATCGGCACCGGCGGCGCGGTCCGCGTCACCGAGTCCGGCCTGGGCTGCCCGACGTGGCCGCGCTGCACGGGGGACAGCCTCGTCCCGACGCCCCACCCCGAGCACGCGGCCGTCAACATGGCGATCGAGTTCGGCAACAGGATGCTCACGTTCCTGGTGCTGGCCGTGGGCCTGCTGGTCTTCATCGCCGCCCTGCGCCTGCGCCCGCGCCGCCGCGACCTGCTGCTGCTGGCCGCCGCCCAGCCGCTGAGCGTGGTCGCGCAGGCCATCATCGGCGGCATCGTGGTGCTCACCAAGCTCCACCCGACCTCGGTGTCCCTGCACTTCCTGGTCTCGCCCGCCCTGCTGATCTTCTGCGTGGCCCTGTGGGTCCGCGCCGGCGAGGGCGACGCCCCGCCGCGCCCCCTGGTGAGCCCCATGCTGCGGTGGCTGGCCGTGGCCCTGTGCGCCGCCACCGGCGCCGTCCTGGTCGCCGGCACCGTCGTCACCGGCACCGGCCCGCACGCCGGCGACGCCGACTCCCGCCGCTACGGCTTCAACATCGAGGACGTCACCCGCGTCCACAGCCTCCTGGCCTGGGTCACCGTCGCCCTGACGATCGTGCTGCTGGCCGCCCTGCACCGGGTCAAGGCCCCCGCGCCCCTGCAGCACCGCGTCCGGGAGCTGTTCGCGATCGAGCTGGCCCAGGGCCTCATCGGCTACGTCCAGTACTTCACCGGCGTCCCCGCGCCCCTGGTCATCATGCACATGCTCGGCGCGGCCCTCATGTGGATCGCCGCCCTCCGCGTGATCCTCGCCACCCGCGACCGCGGCCCGCTCCCCGCCGGGACGCCCGCCGCCCCCGCCCCGTCCCGCCCCGAGCACCAGCCCGCCTGAGACCCGGCCGAAGGCCCGGCGCCCGGCCCTCGGCCGCCCGGGCCCGGCCCGTTCAGCCGAGAAGGCGGGCGGGGTCGATGCTGAACGGGAACGGGTCGTCCACCTTGAGGGTCGAACCGGCCGTCACCGACGCCGTGACGTGATAGCGGCCGTCCGCGCCCAGCGTACGGGCGGCCACGACCGGTACGGGTTCCAGATCGATGAGCCAGTAATGGGGAATGCCCGCCCGCGCATACTCGAAGACCTTGTCCACCCGGTCGGTCCTCTCGCTTCCGCTGCGGGGCGAGACGATCTCGATCACCAGTTGGACGTCCATGGCGTCGTAGGCACGGGCGTTTCTCGCGCGCGCGGCCCGAGCCGCGCCGCCATCGACGACGACCAGGTCCGGGACCCGGATCGCCGGTCCGGTGTCGATGTCGAGGGGTCCCTTGACATAGAGGTCGGCGCCGGCGGCCTCGGCGGCACGGTCGAGTGCTCGCTCCAGCACCTTGGCAGCGTGGTCGTGCACTGTGCTCGGCCATGGGGCCACGGTGATCCACCCGTTCACAAGCTCGCGGCGCACGCCCTCGTCGGGCAGCGCGTCAAGGTCATCGATGGTGTACGGCCCGTAGGGCCAGTCCGGGACGGCGATCATCGGTGTCCTCGCGGGAGACGTCGTGGCCACATCGGTCATGCGTAGCTCTCCCCAGTCTGTCAGGTCCTCATGTAGGCGGTGAAGACCGCGTCCTCGCAGAGAGTAGCGCGCTCGCTACGATTCGCGAGAGTGTTCGAGAGAACGCGTCAGGGGGTCTTCTCGAGGAAGGCGCGGAGCTTCTCGAGGGGCCAGGTGTTGATGACGTCGTCGGGGGTGAGCCAGCCGCGCTGGGCGGTGCCGATGCCGTAGCGGATGTTGCGGTGGTCGGCCAGGGAGTGGGCGTCGGTGTCGACGGAGAACTTCACGCCGTGGCGCAGGGCCCGGCGGACCAGGTCGGCGGGCAGGTCGAGCCGGTCGGGGAAGGAGTCGATCTCCAGCGCGGTGCCGGTGCGGGCGGCGGCCTTGAAGACCTCGTCCCAGTCGGCGTCCACCGGGCGGCGCCGGCCGAGGGAACGGGCGGTGGGGTGGCCGATGATGTGGACGTGCGGGTTCTCGCAGGCGCGCACCAGCCGCCGGGTCATGTCGGCCGCGTCCTGGGTGAAGTGGGAGTGGATGGAGGCGACGCAGACGTCGAAGCCCGCCAGGAAGTCGGCGTCCCAGTCGACGCCTCCGTCGGGGTCGATGTTGAGCTCGGTGCCGTGCAGCAGGGTGAGGCCGGGGTGGCGGCCCTGCAGGGCGCGGACGCGTTCGCGCTGGGCCAGCATCTTCTCGTCGGTCATGCGCTGCATGAACAGGTTCGGCGCGTGGTCGGTGACGGCGTAGTAGGACAGGCCGCGCTCGGCGGCGGCCGCGACCATCTCCTCCAGCGTGGCGATGCCGTCGGTGAGGTCGGTGTGGGAGTGCAGGTCGCCGCGGAGGTCCTCGACGGTGACCAGGCGGGGCAGCTCGCCCCGCCGGGCGGCCTCGATCTCGCCGCGGTCCTGGCGGAGCACCGGCGGGATCCAGGGCAGGCCGAGCCGGGCGTAGACCTCCTCCTCGGTCTCGGAGACGATCAGCTCCCCGGACTCGGCGTCGAACAGGCCGTACTCGGAGAGCTTGAGCCCGGCGCGGACGGCGATCTCGCGGGTGCGGACGTTGTGGGCCTGCGAGCCGGTGAAGTACTGCAGGGCGGCGCCCCAGGACTCGGGCGGGACGACCCGCAGGTCGACCTGCAGGCCCTGGGCGGTGCGGACGGAGGTCTTCTTGTCGCCGCCCCCGATCACCTCGGCGACGAAGGGCAGGGCGGTGAACGCCTCCATGATCGGCCGGGGCTCGGTGGCGGCGGCCAGGATGTCGACGTCGCCGATGGTCTCCCGCATCCGCCGCAGCGAGCCGGCGTACGTGCAGCGCAGGCAGCCGGGCAGGGCGGACAGGGCCGCCACGATCTCCTCGGCCAGCTCGGCCGCCACGTCGATGAGCACCCGGTCGCCGGACTGCCGCATCAGCTCGATGCCGTGGAGGATGTTCTCCTCGGTCTTGGCGCCGAACCCCTTGAGGCCGCGCAGCCGGCCCGCGCCGATCGCCTCGGCCAGCTCGTCGACCGAGGCGACGCCCAGCTCCTCGTACAGGGTCAGGGCCTTCTTCGGGCCGAGGGTGGGGATCGCGGTCAGCGCGCGCACCCCCGCCGGGATTTGGGCGCGCAGCTCCTCGACCTGCCGGATGGTGCCGGTGGTGGTGTAGTCGAGCAGCTTCTTGGCGATGGCGTCGCCGACGGTGGGGATCCTCCGCAGCCCGGCCAGGTCCAGCCCGGCGATGTCGTCGGGGTGGCCGGCGACGGCGCGCGCGGCCTTCTCGTAGGCCCTGATCTTGAAAGCGTCCCCGCCGGTGATCGAGAGCAGGTCCGCCAACTCCTGGATGAGGGCCGCCGCCTCATCGTTCGCCCGTGCCATGCGGCGAGTCTAGGCGCGGGGTACGACAGTCAGCGCAGGGGCGCGACCGGCCCGTCCGGGCGCTCCAGGCGGGCCTCGATCACCGCGTCGGCGATCTCCGCGACCTGCTCCTCGGGCAGCCGCCGGTAACCGTCGGCGGTGACCGCCGACACCGCCGGGTACAGGCGCCGGGCCCGGTCGGGTCCGCCGGTGGCGGTGTCGTCGTCGGCCGCGTCGTAGAGCGCCTGGACGCACACCGTGGCCGCGTCCTCGACGCTCAGGTCGGGCCGGTAGAGCTTCTTCAGCGCGCCGGAGGCGTACGGGGAGCCCGAGCCCTCGGCGTGGTAGTGCCGGGCCTCGGACGGCGAGCCGGTGATGTCGTAGGTGAAGATCCTGCCCTCGCCGGTGTCCGGGTCGACCCCGGCGAACAGCGGCACCACCGCCAGCCCCTGCAGGGCCTGGGCGAGGTTGGCCTGGATGACGGCGCCGAGCCGGCGGGCCTTGCCCGGCAGCGACAGCGGGACGGTCTCCATCTTCTCGTAGTGCTCCAGCTCGACCTGGAAGAGCCGGACCATCTCCAGCGCCAGGCCGACGGTCCCGGCGAAGGCCACCACCGAGTGCTCGTCGGCGCGCTGGACCTTCTCCAGCTCGCGGTAGGCGATCTGGTGGCCGCGGGTGGCGCGGCGGTCGCCGGCCATCATCACCCCGCCCGGGAAGGTCAGGGCCAGGACGGTCGTGCCGTGCGGCAGGTCGAGCCCCGTGCCGTTCTCGCCGGGGACGCGGTTGACGGGGAGCATCTCGGGGGAGTGGACCCGCAGGAAGTCGACGAACGACGGCGTGCCCGCCTCGAAGTACTCGGGCGGAAGCCCCTGTCCCTCTGCCCAGCCGGTCACGGTGGCCCCTCTCCGACGTGTCTCCGACGTTCGTCCTCCGAAGATCCTTCCACGTCGCCGGACGGTCCCGCCACCGCGCCGCCCGGACCGAGGGCGGCACCGGCGCAGGCGACGATGACGCAGCCGATCGCCACCCACTGGCGGCCGGTGAGGATCTCGCCCAGCAGCACCACGCCGACCAGCGCGGCCACGGCCGGCTCCAGGCTCATCAGGATCCCGAAGACCCGGGCGGGCATGCGCCGCAGCGCCTCCAGCTCCAGCGAGTACGGGATCACCGAGGACAGCAGCCCCACCCCGATGCCCAGGGCGAGCAGCCGCGGGTCCAGCAGCGCGGACCCTCCCTCGGCCACCCCCACCGGCAGGATGGCGAACGTCCCGACGACGCTGGCCAGGGCCAGGCCGGAGGAGCCCGCGAAGCGGCGCCCGGTGGCGGCGCTGAGCAGGATGTAGGCGGCCCAGCAGGCCCCGGCGAGCAGGGCGAAGCCGATGCCGACCAGGTCCGCCTCGCCGCCGCCGCGGGCGAGCATGACCACCCCGGCGCCGGCCAGGACGGCCCACGCCAGGTCGCGGGCACGGCGCGAGGCCACGATCGAGACCAGCAGCGGCCCGAGGAACTCGATGGTGACCGCCATGCCCAGCGGGATGCGGGAGAACGACTGGTAGATGGAGTAGTTCATGAGCGCGAGCGACAGGCCGAAGCAGCCCGCGACGGCCAGGCTCCGGCGCGAATGGTCGCGCAGCACGCCCCGCAGCGCCCCGCGGGCCAGGAAGCCCAGGACGACGGCGGAGGTGAGCAGCCGCATGAGCACCATCGCGCTCGGCGGCATCCGGTCGAACAGGTGCTTGGCCAGGCCCGCCCCGACCTGGAGGGACATGATGCCCAGCAGGATCAGCGCGGGCGGCGGGAGGGCCCCGAACGACAGGGCCCGCAGGCGAGGGGAGAACCCGCCCACGCGGCCGTGGGAGCCGGGGGCCTCAGCGAGCGCCATCGGCAGCTGTCCCTTCGCCGGTCATTCCCATCGGAAGAAGCGGGCCGCCAGGGCCAGGCCGGCGGCGGCCCACACCGCCAGGACGAGCAGGGCCCCGCCGGGAAGCGCCGCGCCGTCCTGGAGGACCTGCCGCAGCCCGTCGGCCAGGGCCGAGATCGGCAGCAGCTCCAGCGCGGAACGGACGGCCTCCGGGAAGCGGTCCAGCGGGAACACCACGCCCCCGACCGCCAGCAGCAGCACGTACACCAGGTTCGCGGCGGCGAGCGTGGCCTCGGCGCGCAGCGTCCCGGCCATCAGCAGGCCGAAGCCGCTGAACGCGGCGGTGCCGAGCAGGATCAGCGCCAGCACCGACAGCGGGTCGCCGTGCGGGCTCCAGCCCAGGGCCAGCGCCACCGCGCAGATCACCGCGGCCTGCAAGGCCTCGACGGCCAGGACGGTGAGGGTCTTGGCGGCGATCAGCCCGGAACGGGGCAGCGGGGTGGCGCCCAGCCGCTTCAGCACGCCGTACCGGCGTTCGAACCCTGTGCCGATGGCCTGCCCGGTGAACGCGGTCGACATCACGGCGAGCGCGAGGATCCCGGGCGCCAGGAAGTCGACGCGGCGGCCCGGGCCGAGATCCAGCAGGGTCGTCGCGCCGAAGAGGGCCAGCAGGACCACCGGGATGACCAGGGTGAGGAGCAGCTGCTCACCGTTGCGCAGCTGGGAGCGCAGCTCGTAGCCGGTCTGCGCCAGGATCATCCGGAGGAGCGGGGCGGCGCCGGGGGCCGGGGCGAGGTCGAGCGCGGCCGGCCGGGACGCCGACGGGGTGGAGGAGGCGGTCATGCCCTCAGCTCCCGGCCGGTCAGCTCCAGGAAGACGTCCTCCAGCGTGCGCCGCTCGATCCGCAGTTCCTCGGCCATGACGCCGTGCGAGGCGCACCAGGCGGTCACCGTGGCCAGCAGCTCGGGCCGGACGTCGCCCTCGACCAGGTAGTGGCCCGCCGGGGACTCCTTGGCGGCGCTGCCCACGGGGAGCGCCGCCAGCAGCTCCTCCAGCCCCAGCCCTGGACGCGCCCGGAACCGCAGCTGGCGCTCGGCGCCGGCCAGCTCGTCGGGGCCGCCCTGGGCCACGACCTTGCCGTGGTCGACGATGACGACGTGGTCGGCCAAGCGTTCGGCCTCCTCCATGTAGTGGGTGGTGAGCACGACCGCCACCCCGGCGGCGCGGAGCTCCTCGATCAGCTCCCAGGTGGCGTGCCGGGCCTGCGGGTCCAGGCCGGTGGTGGGCTCGTCCAGGAAGACCAGCTCGGGCCGTCCGACGAGGGCGACCGCCAGGGAGAGCCGCTGCTGCTGCCCGCCGGACAGTCGGCGGTACGGGGTGCGCGCGTGGCCGCTGAGGCCGAGCCGGTCCAGCAGGGCCGCCGGGTCGAGGGGCGCGCTGTGGAACGAGGCGATCAGCCGCAGGAACTCCCCGGCCCGCGCCGTCCCGGGAACGCCGCCGGACTGCGGCATCACGCCCACGCGCGGCTTGAGGGCCCGGGCGTCGCTCACGGGGTCGAGCCCGAGCACCCGGACCGTTCCGGCGTCCGCGCGCCGGAACCCCTCGCAGATCTCGATCGTGGTGGTCTTCCCGGCGCCGTTGGGCCCCAGCAGCGCGGTGACGGCGCCCCGGCCGGCGCGCAGGGAGAGCCCGTCCACGGCGGTCCGCGCGCCGTAGCGCTTGACCAGTTCGACGAGCTCGACCGCGCTCTCACCAGGGGGTGCCATGGACCCGAGTTTAGGACCGCCCCGGGACGCCGCGGCCTCCGGAGCCGGGGCAGGGCGCCGCCGGGCCCGATCCGGCGCGCGATACGTCCGGGGGAGGCCGAGGCGAGGCCGTGACCTTGGAGGACGCGCGGCAAGAACAAGGTCAAGAATTGGACATACAACATAAAAGCGGATAAACCCGTTTCATCACCTTCTACTGCCCGTGCTCCGACGTGGGGCCGGATCGTCGTACCTGGGGGAGAGATGGCGCTGACGGCGGACGAGATCCGTACGCTGAACGAGATCGCGCGGCGGACCGCCGAGGAGGACCCCGAGTTCGTCCTGCACCTGACGTCCTTCGGCGCCCCGCGGCCCCGAGGCCGCGCGCTCCCGTCGCGCCGCACGATCGTTCCGTGGGTGATGGCCGGCGTCCTGCTGGCGGCGGGCGTGGTGATCGCGTCCCGGCCCGTCCGGCGCGTCTGAGCCCGCCCGGTCCTCCGGTGCTTCCGTAGCCAGCCGGCGTCCCCGGCTTTCCGGCCCCCGCCCACGGGGTTCAAAGTCGCGTCCGGATTGCGGCAAGAGGCGTGCGTGCCGTGTCACGCCGCCGTGTCACGCCGCCGTGCCGCCCCACCCTCGCGTCCATGCATCTTAGGTAAGGCTTACCTGCGTGAGCCATGACATGTAGTGGCTATTGGCCCGCGGGAAGGAATTACGGCACACTGATGTTGTGAAAAACGTGGGCGAGAAGACGATGGGGGTCACCGAGCGCGACACACGCGCCCGGGTGGCCCGGCTCGTCCTCGAACACGGTCCCATCACCGCCTCCGCGCTCGGCGACCGGGTCGGCCTGACCCCGGCCGCCATCCGGCGTCATCTGGACGCGCTGCTGGCCGAAGGCATGATCGAGATCCGCCGCGCCCGGCCGCAGACGCGGCGCGGGCGGGGGCGGCCGGCCAAGTGGTTCGCCATCACCGACGCCGGGCGCAGCGCGTTCGTGCACGCCTACGACGACCTGGCCACCAGCGCGCTGCGCTTCCTGGCCGAGAAGGCGGGCGAGCGGGCGGTGACGGAGTTCGCGCGGCGGCAGATCGCCGACCTGGAGCGCCGCTACCTGCCGGTCGTGCAGGAGGCGCCGCCGCACCTGCGGGTGCGCAAGCTGGCCGAGGCGCTCTCGGGCGACGGCTACGCCGCGGCGGCGGCCAAGGGTCCCCGTCCCGGCGGCGGCGAGCAGCTGTGCCAGCATCACTGCCCGGTCGCGCACGTCGCCGCGGAGTTCCCGCAGCTGTGCGAGGCCGAGACCGAGGCGTTCAGTCGCCTGCTGGGCACCCCCGTCCAGCGGCTGGCGACCATCGCCCACGGTGACGGGATCTGCACCACCCACGTCAGTCCCCGGTCACTCCGCGGAGAAGCGGGGGAAGGGGCACCGGAGGGCCCGGCGCAGGCCGGCCCGAAGGCGATCGACGACATTTCCGACGAGGAGTCCGGGAGGACCTCCCTATGACTACGGCAGCCCACCCGGAGCTGGAAGGGCTCGACAGGTACAAGTTCGGCTGGGCCGATCCCGACGCGGCCGGAGCCTCGGCCCGTCGCGGCCTGAACGAAGAGGTCGTGCGCGACATCTCCGCCAAGAAGGACGAGCCCGACTGGATGCTCGACCTGCGCCTCAAGGGGCTGCGGCTGTTCGCCAAGAAGCCCATGCCGACCTGGGGCTCGGACCTGTCGGAGATCGACTTCGACAACATCAAGTACTTCGTCCGCTCCACGGAGAAGCAGGCGGCGTCCTGGGAGGACCTTCCCGCCGACATCAAGAACACCTACGACAAGCTCGGCATCCCCGAGGCGGAGAAGCAGCGCCTCATCGCCGGGGTCGCGGCCCAGTACGAGTCCGAGGTCGTCTACCACAAGATCCGTGAGGACCTGGAGGAGAAGGGCGTCCTGTTCCTGGACACCGACACCGGGCTGCGCGAGCACCCGGAGATCTTCCAGGAGTACTTCGGCTCGGTGATCCCGGTCGGCGACAACAAGTTCGCCGCGCTCAACACCGCGGTGTGGTCGGGCGGCTCGTTCATCTACGTCCCGCCGGGCGTCCACGTGGAGATCCCGCTCCAGGCCTACTTCCGGATCAACACCGAGAACATGGGCCAGTTCGAGCGGACCCTGATCATCGCCGACGAGGGCTCCTACGTCCACTACGTCGAGGGCTGCACGGCGCCGATCTACAAGTCCGACTCCCTGCACTCGGCCGTGGTGGAGATCGTGGTGAAGAAGGACGCCCGCGTCCGCTACACCACGATCCAGAACTGGTCGAACAACGTCTACAACCTGGTGACCAAGCGCGCCGTCGCCTACGAGGGCGCCACCATGGAGTGGGTCGACGGCAACATCGGCTCCAAGGTCACCATGAAGTACCCGGCGGTCTACCTGCTGGGCGAGCACGCCAAGGGCGAGACGCTGTCGATCGCGTTCTCCGGCGAGGGCCAGCACCAGGACGCGGGCGCCAAGATGGTGCACGCCGCGCCCAACACCTCCAGCACCATCGTCTCCAAGTCGGTGGCGCGCGGCGGCGGCCGCACCTCCTACCGGGGCCTGGTGCAGATCCAGGAGGGCGCCCGGCACAGCAAGTCCACGGTCAAGTGCGACGCGCTGCTGGTCGACCAGATCAGCCGTTCCGACACCTACCCCTACGTCGACGTCCGCGAGGACGACGCCGAGATGGGCCACGAGGCCACCGTCTCCAAGGTGTCGGAGGACCAGCTGTTCTACCTGATGAGCCGCGGCCTCAACGAGGACGAGGCGATGGCGATGATCGTGCGCGGGTTCGTCGAGCCGATCGCGCGCGAGCTGCCCATGGAGTACGCCCTCGAGCTCAACCGGCTGATCGAGCTGCAGATGGAAGGAGCCGTCGGCTGATGGGGCTCCAGCAGCGGCCCGTCTCGACCCTGCACGAGCGGGCCTCCTACGACGTCGCCGATTTCGAGGTCCCCACGGGCCGCGAGGAGGAGTGGCGGTTCACCCCGCTGCGGCGGCTGCGCGGCCTGCACAACGGCACCGCCGACGGCGACGGCAAGGTCCTGGTGGAGATCGAGGCGGCCCCCGAGGTCACCGTCGAGACCGCCGGCCGCGGCGACGCCCGGCTCGGCCGGGCCTACGTGCCGGCCGACCGGGTCAGCGCGCAGGCGTGGGCCTCGTTCGCCGAGGCGACCGTCGTCACCGTGCCGAAGGAGACCGTCGCGTCACGCCCGACCGTGCTCCGGCTGAACGGCGAGGACGCCACGGCGGCGGCCTACGGCCACATCACCGTGATCCTCGAGCCGTTCGCCGAGGCCACCGTGGTGCTGGCGCACCGCGGCTCGGCCACCTACGCCGACAACGTCGAGTTCGTCGTCGGCGACGGCGCCCGGCTCTCGGTCATCAGCCTGCAGGACTGGGCCGACGACAGCGTGCACGTGTCCCACCAGCACGCCCGGCTGGGCCGCGACGCCCGGTTCGTCTCGCACAACGTGACCCTGGGCGGCGACCTGGTCCGGCTCTCCCCGTCGGTGTCCTACGACGCGCCCGGCGGCGACGCCGAGCTGTACGGGGTGTACTTCGCCGACGGCGGCCAGCACCTGGAGCACCGGCTGCTGGTCGACCACGCGGTGCCGCACTGCCGCAGCCGCGTCGACTACCGCGGCGCCCTGCAGGACCAGGACGCGCACGTGGTCTGGATCGGCGACGTGATCATCAGGGCCGAGGCCGAGGGCACCGACACCTACGAGCTCAACCGCAACCTGGTGCTGACCGACGGCACCCGGGTCGACTCGGTGCCCAACCTGGAGATCCTGACCGGCGAGGTCGCGGGGGCCGGGCACGCTTCGGCGTCCGGGCGGCTGGACGACGAGCACCTGTTCTACCTCCAGGCCCGTGGGATCCCCCACGACGAGGCCCGCCGCATGGTCGTCCGGGGCTTCCTCGGGCAGCTCATCGAGCGGATCGAGGTGGAGGACGTCCGGGTCAAGGTGGCCGAGGCGATCGAGGCCGAGCTGGACCGGGGCGCCGCCGACGGGGGTGCCCGCGGCCGATGAGCTACGTCAAGGTGTGCCCCCTGGCCGAGATCCCCGCCGACGGGGCGCTCGGCGTCGAGATCGACGACACACCGGTGGCGCTGGTGCGCAGCGGTGACGACGTGTACGCGGTGAACGACATCTGCTCGCACGCGGAGGTCTCGCTCTCCGAGGGCGAGGTCTACAACGGCACGATCGAGTGCTGGCTGCACGGCTCCTGCTTCGACCTGCGCAGCGGCAAGCCCACCAACCCGCCGGCCACGCAGCCGGTCGCCACGTACAAGGTGAAGGTCGAGGACGGCGACGTGTACGTCTCGCTCGGCTCCGACGACTGAGAGAGCAAGGATCATGACCACCCTAGAGATTCGCGACCTCCACGTCTCGGTCGCCGAAGGCGCCGACGGGACCAAGGAGATCCTGCGCGGGGTCGATCTGACCGTGAAGGCCGGCGAGACCCACGCGATCATGGGCCCGAACGGCTCCGGCAAGTCCACCCTCGCCTACGCGATCGCGGGCCATCCCAAGTACCTGGTGACCTCCGGCTCCGTCACGCTGGACGGCGAGGACCTGCTGGAGATGAGCGTCGACGAGCGCGCCCGCGCCGGGCTGTTCCTGGCGATGCAGTACCCGGTGGAGGTGCCCGGGGTCTCGGTGTCGAACTTCCTGCGCTCGGCGGTCACCGCCGTCCGCGGCGAGGCGCCCAAGCTGCGCGAGTTCAGCAAGGAGATGAAGCAGGCGATGGCCGCGCTGGCCATCGACCCGGCCTTCGCCCAGCGCTCGCTCAACGAGGGCTTCTCCGGCGGTGAGAAGAAGCGGCACGAGATCCTGCAGCTCGAGCTGCTCAAGCCGAGGATCGCGGTGCTGGACGAGACCGACTCCGGCCTGGACGTCGACGCCCTCAAGGTCGTGTCCGAGGGCGTCAACCGGTTCGGCGGCTCCGGCGAGACCGGGGTGCTGCTGATCACCCACTACACCCGCATCCTGCGGTACGTGAAGCCCGACTTCGTGCACGTGTTCGCCGGCGGCCGGGTCGTCGCCGAGGGCGGCCCCGAGCTGGCCGAGCAGCTGGAGAACGAGGGCTACGAGAAGTACGTGAAGGCGGGCGCGGCGCTATGAGCCGGCCGGCCGCCGAGCTACGAGGACGGCGAGGGGGGAGAACGTCATGACGCTGCTTCCGGAGGAGCTCAAGAAGGACTTCCCGCTGCTGTCGCGCACCGTCCGGGGCGGACGGGACCTGGTCTACCTCGACTCGGGGGCGACCTCGCAGAAGCCCGTCCGGGTGCTGGACGCCGAGCGGGAGTTCTACGAGCGGCACAACGCGGCGCCGCACCGCGGGGCGCACCTGCTGGCCGAGGAGGCCACCGCCGCCTACGAGGACGCACGCGCCACCATCGCCTCGTTCATCGGCGGTGTGCCCGGCGAGATCGTGTTCACCAAGAACGCGACAGAGGCGATCAACCTGGTCGCGTACGCGATGAGCAACGCCGCCACCGCGGGCCCCGAGTCGGAACGGTTCAAGGTCGGCCCCGGCGACGAGATCCTCGTCTCGGAGATGGAGCACCACGCCAACCTGGTGCCCTGGCAGCAGCTGTGCGCGCGGACCGGGGCGACGCTGCGCTGGTTCGGCATCACCGACGACGGCCGGCTGGACCTGGACCGGCTGGACACGCTGGTGACCGAGCGCACCCGCCTGATCGCGCTCACCCACCAGTCGAACGTGCTGGGCACCGTCCCGCCGATCGACCTGATCGGCGCGCGGGCCCGCGAGGTCGGGGCGCTGCTGCTGCTGGACGGCGCGCAGTCGGTGCCGCACCAGCCGGTCGACGTGGCGTCCCTGGGCGCCGACTTCCTGGTGTTCTCCGGGCACAAGATGCTCGGCCCGACCGGGATCGGCGTCCTGTGGGCCCGCCGCGAGCTGCTGGAGGCCATGCCGCCGTTCATCACCGGCGGGTCCATGATCGAGGTGGTCCGGATGGAGGGCTCCACCTTCATGCCGCCGCCGCAGCGGTTCGAGGCCGGGGTGCCGATGACCGCCCAGGCGATCGGGCTGGCCGCGGCCTGCGACTACCTGACCGAGCTGGGCATGGACCGGGTGCACGCGCACGAGGAGGCGCTGATCGCCTACTCGCTGGAGCGGCTCGGCGAGATCCCGGGCGTGCGGGTCATCGGCCCGGTCAGCACCGACGCCCGCGGCGGCGCGGTGTCGTTCACGGTGGACGACATCCACCCGCACGACGTCGGGCAGGTCCTCGACGAACTGGGCGTCGCGATCCGGGTGGGGCACCACTGCGCCTGGCCGATCTGCCGCAGGTTCAACATCCCGGCCACGACCCGCGCGACGTTCTACCTCTACAACACCCTCGCCGACGTGGACGCCCTCACCGACGGGGTCAGGCACGCGCAGAAGTTCTTCGGCACGCACTAGCGGCGCGGCCCGGCCCCGGGGGCGGAGGCGTCCCGGGGCCGGAACAGCCCGGGCCGGGGGCGGGTTGTAGCCCACGAAGGCTCTTCACAGGAAAAGGACGTCATGCAGCTGGAGGCGATGTACCAGGAGGTCATCCTGGATCATTACCGCAACCCTCTTCACAAGGGGTTGCGGGAGCCCTACGAGGGCGAGGCGCACCACGTCAACCCGACCTGCGGTGACGAGGTGACGCTCCGCGTCCATCTCGACGGCGAGGGGGAGGGCGCCCGCGTCGCGGACGTCTCCTACGACGCCATGGGCTGCTCGATCAGCCAGGCGAGCGCGTCGGTGATGAGCGACCTGGTCATCGGCAAGTCCGTCAAGGAGGCGATGGCGGTCGGTGACGAGTTCCTGGCGCTGATGCAGTCGCGGGGCCAGGGCGAGCCCGACGAGGACGTGCTGGAGGACGCCATCGCCTTCGCCGGGGTCTCCCAGTACCCCGCCAGGATCAAGTGCGCCCTGCTCGCCTGGATGGCGTGGAAGGACGCGACCGCCCGAGCACTCGGAGAGGCATCATGAGCGACAACCCCGCCACCGGCACCCAGAACGCCGAGACCACCGACGCCGCGGCGGCCGAGCCCGCCGAGGCCACGGCGGGCTCGGAGGCCGCCGCCGGGACCGGCGAGGTCGCCGGCACCGAGGCCGAGGAGGAGATCCTCGAGGCCCTGCGTGACGTGGTCGACCCCGAGCTGGGCATCAACGTGGTCGATCTCGGCCTGGTGTACGGCGTGAACCTGGCCGACGACGTGGCCACCCTGGACATGACGCTGACCAGCGCCGCCTGCCCGCTCACCGACGTGATCGAGGACCAGGCCGCCAGCGCCCTGGAGGGCCTGGCCAAGGACGTCAAGATCAACTGGGTGTGGCTGCCGCCGTGGGGGCCGGACAAGATCACCGAGGATGGCCGCGACCAGCTGCGCGCCCTCGGCTTCAACGTCTGAGCACCCGCGACGTCCGCATACTCGCGACGTCCGAATACTCGCAAGTTCCGCGCGAACGAGCCGGGCCCGCCTCCGATCGGGAAGCGGGTCCGGCTCGTCGTGCGTACGGGTTTCTCCGGGCCCCGGCGCGGCCGCGGGCGCGCCGGGTCAGCGGCGCCGGGCGGGCCCGGCGGGGGTACGGGCGGAGTCCTGCTCGACCTGGCCGGGCTTGGGCCTGCTCGGCCACAGGGTGTGGGAGATCGGCCACAGCGACCAGATGGCCAGGACCATGAGCAGCCGCAGCGTCCAGCCGAGCAGCGCCTCGGTGCGCTCCGCGTCCCCGACCACGACGATCATGGACAGCAGGACCCCGCAGGCGACCGCCGTGGCGGCGGTGGCCTTGGCGAACTCCCTCCACTCGTACACGACGCGCGCCCGGCCGTGCTCGGGCTTGCGGCGGGGCGGCGGGCCGCCGGCGAACCGGTGCGCGAACCGCTCGTCGGCCCAGCGCACCATGCTGTGTCCGAAGGCGACCGAGTAACCGAGGTAGGCGGCCGACAGGCCGTGGGTGAAGTTCGCCGCCGCGCCGCCGCGCAGGTCCATCACCGTCGCGGTCAGCAGCACCACGTCCACCAGTGGGACGCAGATCAGCAGCGCGGCGCCGAGCCGGCGGCGGCGCAGCAGGTAGCGGGTGGCCAGCCCGGCGAGCAGGATCAGCCAGAAGCCGATCTCGCAAGCCACGATCAGCGCGAGCAGCATCTGCCCACTCCCTTCCACGGCCGGAGGCCGCTGAGATTGCCGTCATGTCCCTTCCATGCTGGCGTGGCGGGCCCGCCGGCACCTCCTCAGAGCAGCCGAAAACGGGTGTCCTCCGAACGATGTACGGCGTGCCGTCGCGGGGGCGGAGGCGGGTGCTCCCAGAGGATGCTGAGATGGGACGGTGACGTTCTCCAAGCGCCCCCGCGTCACCCGGCTCGATTTGCTCTTCGCCCTGGCCGGGCTGGCCGGCGGGCTCCTGCTGATCGCCGCGCACGGGTACGCGCGCTGGACGCCCCTGTGGGACCCCGCGCAGGTCTGGCGGACGATCCCGCTGCTCGGGCTGGTGGCGGCGACGCCGTTCCGGCGGACGGCCCCGCGCGGCGCCCTGCTGTTCGCCACCCCCTTCAACTTCGCCGACGTGGCCATGGGCCCCGGCTTCGCGACGGCCGTGATCTACGGCGACCTGCTCTACGCCGCGGCCCTCTACGGGCGGCGGCGTACCGCGGAGTGGCTGGCCGGGACCACCATCGTGGGGTCGCTGGCGGTCGGGGGCCTCCTCCTCACCGTGTGGCACTCGGTCGCCGGTGCCGTCGTCGGCGTGGCCATCGCCGGGGTGACCTGGCTCTTCCCGGTGATGAGCGCCATGGTGGTGCGCGGGCACCGCCGCACCGCGCAGGCCGAGCGGCAGCGCGCCGAGCAGGTGGCGCGGCTGGCCGAGCTGGACCGGCGCGGCGCGATCAACGCCGAGCGGGCCCGGATGGCCCGCGAGCTGCACGACGTCGTCGCCAACCACCTGAGCGCGGTGGCGCTGCACTCCTCGGCCATCCTCAAGGTGCCGGACCTGGACCGGGACGGGATCAACCAGGCGATGGAGGTCATCCGGGAGAACAGCGTCCAGGGCCTCGCCGAGATGCGCCGTATGATCAGCCTGCTCCGCGAGGAGGAGGGCACGGAGCCCGACTCCCTGGCGGCACCGCGCCTGGACGGCCTGGAGCGGCTGGTCGGGCGGTGCGTGCGCGCCGACCTGACCGCCGAGCTGGAGGTGCGCGGAGATCCGCCGGAGCTGCCCGCGGCGGTGGAGCTGGCCGCGTACCGCATCGTGCAGGAGTCGCTGACCAACGCCCTCAAGCACGGCGGCGCGGGCCGGGTGCGGGTAGGGGTGCGGTACCTGCGCGACCGGGTGGCGATCGAGGTGCGCAGCCCGCTCGGGGAGGACGGCTCGCGGCTGCCCGGCTCGGGCGCGGGGCTGATCGGGATGCGCGAGCGCGCCGCGATGCTGGACGGGACGTTCGCGGCCGGGCCGGACGGCGGCGCCTGGCGGGTGCGCGCCGAGCTGCCGGTCGCGCCCGCCGGGACGGAGAGGGAGAACGCGTGATCGAGGTGCTGGTGGCCGACGACCAGGCCGCGGTGCGGGCGGGGCTGGTGCTGATCCTGGGCGCCGCGCCCGGCATCACCGTGGTCGGCGAGGCCGCCGACGGGGAACGGGCGGTGGCGCTGGCCCGCGAGCTGCGTCCCGACGTGGTGCTGATGGACATCCGGATGCCCCGGATGGACGGGATCTCCGCCACCCGGGAGATCGCCGGGATCGCGGACGTGCTGGTGCTGACGACCTTCGACGTGGACGAGTACGTCTTCGGCGCGCTGCGCGCCGGGGCCGCCGGGTTCCTGCTGAAGGACGTCGACGCCGACCGGCTGGTGGACGCGGTGCGCACGGTGGCGTCGGGGGAGGGGATCATCGCGCCGCGGGTGACCCGCCGGCTGATCGGCGCGTTCGCCGCCCGGCCGGCGCCCGCGCCGCTCGCGCCCGCGGGGCTGGCCGACCTGACCCCGCGCGAGCGCGAGGTCTTCGCCTGCCTGGGCGAGGGGCTGTCGAACGGGGAGATCGCCGGGCGCCTGGAGATGGCCGAGACCACGACCAAGACCCATGTGAGCCGGATCCTGGGCAAGCTGGGCCTGCGCAGCCGCGTGCAGGCCGCCATCCTCGCCCAGGAGATCGCGGCGGGCGGGACGGCGGGCCCCGGAGGGCCCGGCGGCGGAGCCCAGGGACGTCCTCCGGGGACGTTCTAGGCGCCCGGGGTGGACGTTCGCGGATCGCGGGGCGTCAGGGGGACAGGCTGCGGATCAGGTCGGCCACGCGGACGATGCCCAGGCAGCGCCCGACCTCGTCGGTGACGACCAGGTCGTCGTAGACGCGGTCGCCCTCCCGGCCCGCGGCCCGCAGCGCCGCGACGGCCGGAACGGTCCGGGGCACGAGGCGGGGCGTGTCGGCGAGGTTGGCGGCGGGCTTGTGCGCGTGGAGCGCGTGCCCGTAGGCCCCCGACAGGCGCAGCAGGAACCGGGTGCGGTCCACCGTCGCCCGGGGCCGCTGCCGCTCGTCGATGAGCACCACGCTGGTGGTGCCGGTCTCGGCGTTCAGGACGTTCAGGACATCGCCGGCGGTCGCGCCGTGCGGCATGGTGACCGCGGGCAGCGTGAACTCCGAGACCCGCGGCCCCAGGGAGGTCTCCGGCCGCTCCCGGCGCGGCTCCTCGCGCGCGGCCACCGGGACCGTGACCCGCATGCCGGGCCGCCATTCCGGCGGTGCCAGCGCGGGTCCCTGGACCAGCCGCACGCCCAGTTCCCGCTGGTGGAGCACCTGCTCCTCGCTGGCCAGGCCGGGCGCCAGGACGTGCGCGCCGAGCCGGTGCGCCAGCTCGACCAGCGCGGACACCAGCGAGCCGCGGCGCGGGTCGGCCCCGGCCCGGCGGGCCAGCTCCGGGTCGAGCTTGACCAGGTACGGGGCGGCGTCCACCAGCAGGTCCAGCGGCGCGTGCGCGGCGCCCACGCCGGCCATCCCGATCAGGTAGCCGGTCCGGCGCAGCCGGCGCAGGGCCGTTCCGACGGCGGGCCGCAGGGCGGGCGGGAAGCCGCCGGTGACGCACAGGATGATCTCGCCCGGACGGCGGCCGGCGCCGGCCAGGCCCTGGTGCAGCCCGGCGAGGAAGGCGTCGCCGTGGGCGAGGGTCTCGGCCCGGAGCCCGATCTGCAGGGGCAGCGGGGTGCGCAGGTCCGCGGTCGCGCGGGCGGCGGCGATGGCACGCCGGACGTCCTCGGCGGCGGGATCGGCGCGGACCGCGCCCTCCTCGCTCCGCGGAGCCGCATGCGTCTCCACGGCGACGACGTGGCCGGTGCCGAGGTCGACCACCGGCTGGAAGACCGCCGGGGCCGGAAGGAGGACTTCTGCGGCTGACACAACCGCATCATGTCGCCCAAAAGGGGAAAAATCGGCACTTGTTAGCAGATGTTTACGCACAATTCGTCGCCGGCCGGGCGGGCCGGCGGGCGTCGCGATCCGCTCAGATAGACCGGCCGCCGGCCAGCGCCGACAGGGCGTAGGTGCCCCCGGCCACCGCCGCCAGCCACGCGTACGGCATGATGTCCGCGCCCCGCAGGCCCTGCACCACCACAGCGGCGACCAGCGCGCCGGTGACGACGTCGCCGGTCATCGCCGCCGCGCGCAGGTGGGCGCGCGCCCGGTGCCCGCTGCCGAAGCCCTCGCTGATCGTCAGCGCCGGCTCGTTGCGCCGGTAGGCCAGGGCGGCGGCGTAACCGGCCAGCACCGCCAGCGCGACGAGCCCCGTCCCGACCCGGCCGTCGGTGGTCATCACGACGGCGACCACGCCGCCGGCGCCGAGCACGATCGCGGGCACGATCCAGCGGGTGAGGCTCCTGCTCTCCGGCGCGATCCACATGCCCGCCATCTTCCCCGATCGGCCCGCGAACGGGGCGCGCAACGCGCCGGTTTTCACCGGGCCGGGCACGGACACGGCCGGTATCGGCACCCGGACGGCGCGCGACCGGAATGCGGGCGTCCGGACCCGGCCCGCGCCCCGGACGCCTCCGCCCCGGCCGTCCGGGCTCCGGACAGGTATCTTGTGGCCTCGTGGCGCAATTCAGATTGAACGGCTCGAAGATGCTGGCCGTCGATCTGGCCGGCGAGACGATCAGGGCGCTGAACGGGTCCATGGTCGCCTACGAGGGCCAGATGGCGTTCAAGCGGCAGGGCATGACCGGGGGCGAGGGGCTGCGCGGGGCGCTCAAGCGCCGCATCGCCGGCGAGGGCATGACGCTCATGGAGGTCACCGGGCAGGGCACCGTCTACCTGGCCAGCGAGGCCACCGAGGTGACGCTGGTCCCGCTGAACGGCGACACGCTCTACGTGGAGTCGGAGAGCCTGCTCGCGCTGGACGGGCGGCTGCAGACCGGGGTGCAGTTCGTCGGCCTGCGCGGGATGGGCACCGGCCAGGGCCTGGCCACCACCAAGGTGGAGGGCCACGGCACGGTGGCGATCCTGTCGGACGGCCCCGCGATCGCGCTGGAGGTGACCCCGCAGACGCCGCTGTGCGTCGACCCGCACGCCTACGTGGCCCACCACGGGCACCTCCAGCAGGACGTGGTCTCCGACGTCAACTGGCGCACGGTGCTGGGCCAGGGGTCGGGAGAGAGCGTGCAGTTCCGGTACCAGGGGCAGGGGCTGGTCTACGTCCAGCCGGCCGAGCGCGGCGGAATACTGGAGATCTGATGCCGGGTTACGAGACGATCAACTCCAAGATGCTCCAGGTCGCGGTCGCGCCCGGCCGGGAGGTCTACAGCAGGCGCGGCGCGATGCTCGCCTACACGGGGCGGGTGGCGTTCGCGCCCAGCACCACGGCCGGGCACGGCATCGGCGGCGCCATCGGCCGCGCGGTCGCCGGCGAGCACACCTCGATGATGCACGTGACCGGCCAGGGCACCGCGCTGTTCGGCCACGCCGGGCTGGAGGTCACGGTGGTCGACCTCAACGGCGGCGACACCCTGGTCGTGGAGGCCGACCGGCTCCTGGTGCACGACGCGAGCCTGCAGGTCGGCACCATGTTCATGGGGGAGCAGGGCGGGATCGGCGGCGTGATCCGCGGCGCGGTCAGCGGCCAGGGCCTGTTCACCACCACGCTGGCCGGGCACGGCTCGTGCGCGCTGCTGTCGCACGGCGGCGTCATGGAACTGCCCATCAGCCCGCAGCGCCCGGTGCACGTGGACCCCCAGGCCTACGTCGCGCACCGGGGCCAGGTGCAGAACAAGCTCACCACCGCCGTCGGGCTGCGCGACCTGATCGGGCGGGGCTCGGGTGAGGGCTTCCAGCTGCAGCTGAACGGCTCCGGCGTCGTCTACGTCCAGGCCAGCGAGAGGAAGATCTGACGTGACCACCCCGACGTTCAACGCGATGACGCTGCCCTCCAACGACAACGTCAACGCCTACGCCTTCAGCGTGGACCTCAACGGGCAGTGGTTCGCGCAGAAGGGCAAGATGATCGCCTACTACGGGCAGATCAGGTTCGAGGCGCTCTCGGCGGGGCCGCTGGACTCGCTGGTCGCCGCGACCTTCCACTCCCCGCTGTACGCGCACGACTGGATCGTCGCGACGGGCCAGGGGAAGCTGGTCCTCGCCGACCGCGGCTTCGACGTCAACTCCTTCGACCTGGAGGACGGCAACCTCACCATCCGGGCGGGCAACCTGCTGGCGTTCGAGCCGGGCCTGGAGCTCAAGCAGTCGATCATCCCCGGCTTCCTCACCCTGATCGGCACCGGCCGGTTCGTGGCGGCCTCCAACGGGCCGGTGCACTTCGTCGAGCCGCCGATCCGGGTCGACCCGCAGGCCCTGCTCGGCTGGGCCGACTGCCCCTCGCCCTGCCACCACTACGACCACTCCTACATGCGCGGCGTGCTCGGCGCCGCGCGCATGATGTTCGGCGTCGGCGGCACCTCGGGCGAGGAGCACCAGTTCGACTTCACCGGGCAGGGCACCGTCCTCATGCAGTCGTCGGAGGCCGTCGCCGACGAGGACACCCTGCTGCGCGACCTGGAAGGCCAGGTCGGCATGCTGGGCACGGGCGGGCTCCAGCGGCTGCACCGCACGATCACGCAGCGGCTGGCCGCCGAACGCCAGGACTGACCCGGATGGGCCGTGCGGCACCGGGGCCGGGCGCCGGGCCGGGCGGGCTCACTCCCGCGGGCGCGGCCTCATCAGCCAGAACTCCGTGCCGAACGGGTCCTTGACCATGCACATGCGGCCGTAGGGGGTGTCCTCGGGCTCGGTCGCGGCCGTGCCGCCGTGCCGCCGGACCAGGTCGGCGGAGGCGTCGGGGTCCTCGACGGCGAAATAGGTCATCCAGGCGGGTCCCGTGCCCGGCGCCGCGCCCTGGATCCCGCCGACCGGCTGCCCGTCCCGCCGGTTCAGCACGGTGTAGTCGGACTCGCCGGGGATCGGCTCGAGGTTGTACCCGAACACCGACCGGTAGAACTGCCCGGCCTCCTTGGGGGACCCGGTGACCAGCTCCACCCAGACCATGGAACCGGGCTCGCCCACGTAGCGCGTGCCGATGTGCCGATGCCCCTCCCACAGCCCGAACTGGCCGCCCGCCGGATCCTTGAGGACGGCCATGCGGCCCTCGTCGCCGACGTCGTCGGGCGCGTTCACGACGGTGCCGCCCGAGTCGGTGACGCGCTTGACGGTGCCGTCACAGTCGTCGGTGGCGAAGTAGACGCCCCACCAGTACTTCGCGCCGGCCTCGGGGTTCGGCATCATCCCGGCGACCGGCTCCCCGCGCAGCAGGCACGAGTGGTAGTGCCCCATCTCGGCGCCGTAGTCCTGGAACTCCCAGCCGAAGAGGGCACCGTAGAACTCTTTGGCACGCTCCATATCCGGGATGCCCAGATCCAGCCAGTTGGGCGTGCCGGTGGGCGCGTTCGTCGTCATATGGGTCATGGAGATCACTCCTTGTCGGTATGAGGCCGCTCTAGGCCGCTCTGAGGCCCCTCTGGGGCCGGTATCGAGGCCGGCACGGGCCCCGGTGGCGAGGTCGGTGTCGCGGGCCGGGGCCGGCTCGGACGGCATGGCCGGTGGCGGCCCCCGGCGTCACGTACACTGATCAGATGGTTTCGTTCCCGAACTGACAGGCCCCCAAGCGCGTCCCGGTCACGGACCGTGACGCGCTGTTTCACGCCCGCGTGGCCCCGCCCCGCCGCCCGGCCCCGCAGCCCCGCGCCGTCCGCGTCGTCCGTGCAGGGCCGCCGCCTGTCCGCCCTCGTCCTTCCGTCAGGGGAAGCCCGTCACCGTGATCACTGCCAATGACATCGAGCTGCGCGCCGGATCCCGGCTGCTGATCGAAGGCGCCACCTTCCGGGTCAACCCCGGCGACCGGGTGGGCTTCGTCGGCCGCAACGGCGCCGGGAAGACCACCCTCACCAAGGTCCTGGCCGGTGAGGCCCTGCCCGCCCAGGGCGCCGTCACCCGGTCGGGGACCGTCGGCTACCTCCCGCAGGACCCCCGCGGCGTCGACCTGGAGGAGCTGGCCCGCGACCGCATCCTGTCGGCCCGGGGCCTGGACGAGGTCATCCGCGACCTGCGCGCGGCCGAGGAGCTGATGGCCACCGGCGTCGGCGCCGAGCGGGACAAGGCGGTGCGCCGGTACGGGCGGCTGGAGGAGCGGCTGCACGTGCTGGGCGGCTACTCCGCCGAGTCCGAGGCCGCCTCGATCGCCTCCAGCCTGGGCCTGCCCGACCGGGTGCTGGGCCAGCCCCTGGGCACGCTCTCCGGCGGCCAGCGGCGCCGTGTGGAACTGGCCCGCATCCTGTTCTCCGATGCCGACACCCTGCTGCTGGACGAGCCCACCAACCACCTGGACGCCGACTCGGTCGTCTGGCTGCGCGACTTCCTCAAGTCCCACCAGGGCGGCCTGGTGGTCATCAGCCACGACGTGGACCTGCTCGACGTGGTGGTGAACCGGATCTTCCACCTGGACGCCAACCGCTGCGTGATCGACATCTACAACGTCGGCTGGAAGAAGTACCTCGACCAGCGCGAGACCGACGAGCGGCGCCGCCGCCGGGAGTCGGCCAACGCCCACCGGCAGGCCGCCGCGCTGCTGTCGCAGGCCGACAAGATGCGCGCCAAGGCGACCAAGGCCAAGGCGGCCCAGCAGATGGACCGGCGGGCCCGGCAGCTGCTGGCCGGGGTGGAGGGCGAGCGGCAGGCCGACAAGGTGGCCAAGATCCGCTTCCCCGAACCGGCGCCCTGCGGCAGGACACCGCTCACCGCGGAGGGTTTGTCGAAATCGTACGGATCCTTGGAGATTTTCACCGATGTGAACCTGGCCATCGACCGCGGCAGCCGGGTCGTGGTGCTGGGCCTGAACGGCGCCGGGAAGACCACCCTGCTGCGAATGCTGGCCGGGGTCGACAAGCCCGACACCGGCGCCGTGGTGGCCGGGCACGGGCTGCGCATCGGCTACTACGCCCAGGAGCACGAGACGCTCGAGGTGGAGCGCTCGGTGCTGGAGAACATGCAGTCGGCGGCACCCGGCCTGCCCCCGGTCGAGGTCCGCAAGATCCTGGGGTCGTTCCTGTTCTCCGGTGACGACGTGGACAAGCCGGCGGGCGTGCTCTCGGGCGGGGAGAAGACCCGGCTCGCGCTGGCGATGCTGGTGGTCTCCAGCGCCAACGTGCTGCTGCTGGACGAGCCGACCAACAACCTCGACCCGGCCAGCCGCGCCGAGATCCTCGCCGCGCTGCGCACTTTCAGCGGCGCCATCGTCCTGGTGACCCACGATGAGGGCGCGGTCGACGCGCTCTCACCGGAAAGGGTGATTTTGCTGCCGGATGGTGTCGAAGACATCTGGAGTGACGAGTTTGCCGATCTGGTGGCGCTCGCGTGACCTGCGTGCCGCCTCACGCAGATCTTTTCTGGTGGAGTGGGTAGCCGAACGCGCGGGAATGACTGATCATGGCGGGGGATAACGCAGCGGTCACCACATCACTACGGGAGGTACTCGTGGCCGAGACCCTTAAGAAGGGCACCCGCGTGACCGGTGCCGAGCGCGACAAGCTGGCGGCGGAACTCAAGAAGAGGTACGACTCCGGCGAGAGCATCCGCGCCCTGGCAGCCGCCACCGGCCGCTCGTACGGCTTCATCCACCGGATTCTCACCGAATCGGGTGTCAACCTGCGCGGTCGCGGCGGTGCGACCCGCGGTAAGAAGTCCTGAACGGACCTCGACCCCCGGTAGAGCGCACCGCCTGACCCGCCGCCGCGGCCGGCCGGCGTGCCCAGGCCGAGGCGGCGGGCGGTCGCGGCGCGGACCCGCCCGCCGTCCCCGCCACGGCGCCGGGCCGCCCGTGCCGGTGGCGCAGCGTGCGGAAGGACCGGAACAGCCGGGCCGGACCGAACCGGACCGGACCCGGACGGAGCGGCGGTGGACTGAGAGGGACGCGGTCCCGCGGCCGGAAACGGCCACGGGGGACCGGTCTCGGCATGGGCCCGCGATCCGGCGCCCGAAGAGACACCTCCCGAGGGGGCGGCCCGTCCCGGCGATCGACGGACGGGGCGGCGCCGCCACCCGGCCGGTACGCGCCGGCGGTGTGTGCACCGCCGGCGCGTACGCGTTCCGGGCGTCCCGGCCGTCCCGGAGGTCCCGGGCGTGCCGGCGTCCCGGGCGCGGGTCGGCCCGCGGGTCAGCCCGCGGATCGGTCCAGGGCCTCCCGGCCGCCGCGGGCGACCGGCAGCCAGACCTTGCTGGCACCGGGCCGGAGGGTCAGGCGGGTCCCCGCCGGGTACCGCAGCGTGAAGTCGTGGTCGGTGGACAGGACGATCACGCCGAGCCGGTGGCCGGGCTTGACGACGTAGTCGGTCGGCTCGAAGTCCCACCGGAGGTCGTACGTCCTCCCGGGCGTGATCGGCTCCGTGCGGTCGGGGCTGTGCCGGTTGCGGGCGTCCAGCCAGCCGCGGGTAATGATCTTGTAGGGGGCGGTCTCGGTCCGGTGGGCCTGCCGGGTCGTGCAGCCGTCGTCGCCCGGCACGCCCTGGCCGTAGCAGACCCGCTCGCCGGTGTCGGCCCGCGCGCCGGTCGGCCGGGTGTCGGTGCCGTAGTCGACCAGCAGCGCGGTCAGGTACGGCGACCGGCCGTCCAGTGACGCCTGGAGGGCCGCCTTCGGGATCCCGTTCACCCGGACCGGCTCCTTCAGCGGCGGGGTGAGGTAGGCCAGCCGGTTGGGGTCGGCGCGGTCCTCGTTCACCAGCAGGTCCTCGGCGGTACGGGTACGGCCCGCGTCCACCAGGGACTGTGCGGCGCCCGGCCGCGGCCGGGTGGAGAGCGTCCCCGGCTGCCCCGCGGCACCGGCGTTCAGGCTGAGCGGCACCGAGCGTGTGCCGGGAACGGGCCAGTCGGAGGCGGTCTCCCAACGGCCGGGCGCGCGCTCGACGTCGACCCGCGGCTCCGCGGTGACGCCGTTGTCGATCTCGTACAGCCACCGGTCGAACCAGTGGTGGGTCTGGCGCAGCCACTCCTCCAGGCGCCAGCGGAACGGCGTGGCGTGGTTGCCCTGGTGCAGCCAGAGCTTGCGCGGCACGCCCGCGCGCTTGAGCGCGTTCCACCACTGCACGGAGTTCTTGACCTTGACGTTCCAGTCGTTGAGGCCGTGCACGACCATGACCGCCGCGCGGACGTCGCGCGCATCCCGGACGTAGTCGCGCTCGGCCCATACCGGGCCGTAGTCGCCGGTCTCGCGGTCCTGGGTGGCGGTGATCTCGTCGATGACCTTCTGGCACACCTCGGGGTTCCGGCGGGTCAGCACGATCTTGGCCAGGAGGTCGAGGTCCTCGCCCTGGTAACCGCCCGGCGCCACCACGCCGCCGTTGGCGCGGTAGTAGTCGTACCAGCTGGAGATGGCCGCGATCGGCACGATCGCCTTCAGCCCCTCCACGCCGCTGGCCGCCGCCATGTTGGGCAGCGTGCCGTTGTACGACTGGCCGATCATGCCGACGCTGCCGGTGGACCAGCCGGCCGTGACCGGGGTGCCGTCCGGCGCCCAGCCGCGGGCCCGCCCGTTCAGCCAGTCCACCGCGGCCTTCGTGCCGGCCTGCTCGGCCCGGTCGCCGGAGGTGGGGCAGCCGGTCGAGCCACCGGTGCCGATGCTGTCGAGGTTGGCGATCGCGTAGCCGCGCGGCAGGAAGTAGTTGTCGTAGTAGCCGGGGAACAGCTCGGCGAGGTTGCGCGCCACGCCCTTGCCGCGGCGCGCCTGGACGCCGTCCACGTCCACGGGGTAGAGCGGGATGTCGTGCGTGCCGGCCCAGTAGGGGCTGGGCTCCAGGATGGTCGGGACCTTGAGGCCCTGGTCGGTCTCCTTGGGCCGCATGATCCGCATCTGGACCCGGTCCCGGATCCCGTCGCGGTCGCTGTCGGCGGTGGTCTCGATGAGGACGGTCTGGGTCACCGCGTCGGCCCGGGAGAAGACCGGCTGGGTCTCGCCGTCCTTCACCGAGATCTGCGGGGGCGCCGTGGTCCGCGGAGAGGGGGCGGGGTCGGCTCCGGCCGGCGGCGCGGTCGTGGCGAGCAGCGCGGCGACGAGGGTGATCACGCCGGCGCCGCCTCGCGTGAGGCGTCGGGTCACGAGGGCTCCTGAGGGTGACGAGCCTGCTGATGTTGATCACTTGTACTCCGGATCGGCGGGGGCCGTCCAGGCGACCGTCCGGAATCGGGCCGGACCCCGGCCACTTTTCCGCGCTGGTCCGCGGGCCGTCCGGGGAAACGTGCCCGCGCGGAGGGCCACGCACTGCGCGCGCCTCCGTGCGTCCCAATGGAGGGGCGCGGAGCGCCGGTTCCCGTCGCGGAGTTACGCCGTGAGCGGAGCCGGGAAGCGAGGAAGGGGCGCGGCGCGTTGACACCCGGCGGACACTGAGATGCTTACTTGATTACGTGGATCCGGCCGTGTCGTGACGTCCGCCGCTCCGGCGCCGGGCCCCGGCCCTGCGGGACGCCGCACGGCCGGGACGCGAGGGGATGTTCGGGGAACTCGGAGGCTGCAAGTGGGGATGCCGGGAATGCCGGGCAACGGCTGGCAGGTGATGGCCTCGTTCCGGCGGGACGGATCGGTCACCCAGCAGAAGCTGAAGCCGGGGACGGTCAAGCGGATCGCGAGCTACGCCCGTCCCTACAAGCGCGAACTGCTGCTGTTCCTCGCGCTCAACGCGCTCGGCGCGGTGATCGTGGTGGCCAACCCGCTGCTGCTCAAGGCGATCATCGACCGGGGCATCGTGCCCTCGCGGCACGACCTGGTGATCTGGCTGGCCCTGGGGGTGGCCGGCCTGGCGGTGCTGGAGGCCGTGCTCGGCCTGGCCCAGCGCTGGTACTCGGCGCGCGTCGGCGAGGGACTGATCTACGACCTGCGCACGCAGGTGTTCGGGCACGTCCAGCGCCAGCCGGTCGCCTTCTTCATGCGGGCGCAGACCGGCTCGCTGGTGAGCCGGCTCAACAACGACGTGATCGGCGCCCAGCGCGCCCTCACCACCACCCTGTCGTCGGTGGTCTCCAACGTGATCAGCCTGGTCCTGGTAGTGATCACGATGATGATCCTGTCCTGGCAGGTCACGCTGATCGCGCTGCTGCTCCTGCCGGTCTTCGTCCTCCCGGCCAAGTGGGTCGGCAAGCGGCTGTCGAGCATCAGCCGCGAGCAGATGCAGCTGGACGCCGAGATGAGCTCGCTGATGACCGAGCGGTTCAACGTGGCCGGGGCGATGCTCGCCAAGCTGTACGGGCGCCCCTCGGAGGAGGAGGACAACTTCTCCCAGCGCGCCGCCCGGGTGCGCGACATCGGCGTCGTCGCGGCGATGTACGGCCGGGTCTTCTTCACCGCGCTCACCCTCGTCGCCGCGCTGGCCACGGCCATGGTCTACGGCGTCGGCGGCTACCTGGCCGTGGACGGGCACATCCAGCTGGGCACCCTGGTCGCCCTGGCCACCCTGCTGACCCGCATGTACGGGCCGCTGACCGCGCTGTCCAACGTCCATGTCGACGTCATGACCGCGCTCGTGAGCTTCGACCGGGTGTTCGAGGTGCTGGACCTCAAGCCGCTCATCGCCGACAAGAAGGGCGCCGCCGGGGGCTGGGCGCCGGACGGGACCGCCCCGGCGGTCGAGTTCGACGACGTCGCGTTCTCCTACCCGTCCGCCGAGGAGGTCTCGCTGGCCTCGCTGGAGTCGATCGCCCGCCCCGACACCGCGCCGGGCCGGAAGGTCCTGCACGGCGTGTCGTTCACGGCGGCGCCGGGCACCCTGACCGCGCTGGTCGGCCCCTCGGGGGCGGGCAAGTCCACCATCACCCACCTGGTGTCCCGGCTGTACGACGTGTCCGGCGGCGCCGTGCGGATCGGCGGCCGGGACGTCCGCGACGTCACGCTGGATTCGCTGCGCTCCCAGGTCGGGGTGGTGAGCCAGGACGCCCACCTGTTCCACGACTCCATCCGCGTCAACATGCGGTACGCGCGGCCGGACGCCACCGACGAGGAGATCATGGAGGCGCTGCGGGCGGCGCAGGTCGGCGGGCTGGTCGAGGAGATGCCCGAGGGCCTGGACACGATCGTGGGGGACCGCGGCTACCGGCTGTCGGGCGGGGAGAAGCAGCGCCTGGCGATCGCGCGGCTGCTGCTGAAGTCGCCGTCGGTGGTCGTCCTCGACGAGGCCACCGCGCATCTGGACTCCGAGTCGGAGGCCGCCGTCCAGCGGGCGCTGAGCACCGCGCTGGCGGGCCGCACCTCGCTGGTGATCGCGCACCGGCTGTCGACCATCCGGGAGGCCGACCAGATCCTGGTCGTCGACGACGGCCGGGTGATCGAACGGGGCCGCCACGACGAACTGCTGCTGGCGGGCGGCCTGTACGCGGAGCTGTACCGCACCCAGTTCGCCCGCCAGGAGGGCGCGGAGGACCGGGAGGACGGCGAGGGGAACGGGCTGGCCGCGGGCGCTCTCGTCCCCTGAGTCCCTTTTGTTGCAGGAGTGACAACCGTATTACCGGGAATCATCTGTACCCGGACGCCGGATGCGGTTTCCTTGTCTTTCTTTCGGCGCGCCGGGGCCGCAACCCGGCGGTAACCCGCGCGCGTCAGAGTCCGTGGAACGGGCGTCACCGCGTGCGTGCGTCGCACGGCGCGGCGTCGCGGGCGACCGCCGCGCGCGACCTCACCTGGAGCGCACCACCACGAGCGGCATTCACATGGAGGGAATCAAGGTGCTTCTGACGATCAATCCCGGGCCGGATCCGGCCCGGGCGGTGGCCGCGGCACCGGCCGCCGCGGCACCGGCGGACGGGCCCGGGGCGACCGCCTCCCGGCCGGCCCGGGCGCGGGCGGCCGCGGCGCGGGTGCCCAGGGGCGGGATGAGCGGCCCGGCCCGCTACACGGTCATGCTGGTGGGCCTGGGGGCCGCGGGGGTGGCCATCGGCTGGCTCGGCCCCCGGCTCGCGGCCTCCTCGTCGGCGCTCATCCGCCGGCGCTGAGGGAGTAGCCCAGCCGGCCCAGCTCGGTGCCGGCGATCCGTTCGACCTGCGAGAGCTGGCGGGGGGTGAGCCTCTCGCGCCAGCCGCCCGCCGGGTGGTCGGCGGGCTCCCGGGGCCCTTTGCGGGGGTCCCCCCTGCGGGCGTCGCCCTTGCGGGCGGGGTCCCGGCGGAGGATCACCTTGCGCGACTCGGCTCGGCGCGGCTCGCCTTCGCGGGCCGCGCCTTCGCGTACCGCGCCCTCACGTACCGAGACCTCACGTACCAGAGCGGTCAGGGCCGGCCTGGACACCTGAGCCCCCAGGTAGGCGGAGATCTGGTCGGCGAGCCGGCCGGGGTGCAGCACCAGGTCCTCGTAACGTACGGTCAGCAGCTGCTCCTCGGGCGTCTGGGCCCGCAGCCGGGCGCTGAGCCGGACCGAGCCGCGCCAGCGCAGGGCGCACTTGACCGCGTTCGCCGCCTTCGGCCAGCGAGTGCGCTCGACCATCTCCTCGACCCCGAGGAAGGGGTTGGGGAACACCTCGTCCAGATTGGCCAGCCCGGGCTTGAACCAGGCCAGGCAGCGCTCGTCGTCGAGCATGTCGGCGACCACGTCCCGCCCGTCCCTGATCACCTGCAGCAGCTGGGCGTCGGGGAACGCGTCCAGCAGCACGTCGGCGCTGTAGATCAGGTCGGGGGAGGCGTCGCCGAAACGGTCCACGCCGCGCGGCTCCACGCACGGCCCCGGCGCGTCGCCGGTGTCCTCGGGCAGCCGTCTCGGCCCGGCGGCCTCCCGGCATTCGGCGGGGCACTCCGCGCAGCCGCGCCCGGAGATCTGCCACGCCTCGGCGTAGGCGTCGCGGAGCACCCGCGCGGCGCCCAGGCCCCGGTCGGAGGCGATCGACGGGCGGCGGGCGTACGCGTAGGTCACCCGGAGCACCCCGGGCCGGCCGACCGTGAGGTGGAACCCGGCCGAACATTTCAGCGCGCGCGCGACCAGGTCGGCGCCGGAATGCGGGGAGCCAAGGACGAATACGGGACGGCGGACCTTCGTCCCGTTGATCACCAGGATGTGCGGCGTTGCCTTCATACCACCGCCCAGTCTCTCACTTCGGCGCGGCCGGGAGTCCCTACTCTCTCCCCATGTCGCGCCAGGATAATCGGAGCAGAACAGGGCGTTCCGGCTCTAGCCTGTGAACATGAGCGCGACGACGCTGGCCCGCTGGCTGCCGGAGGCCGGCCAGATCACCGTCCTGACCGGCGCCGGGATCAGCACCGACAGCGGCATTCCCGACTTCCGGGGCCCGCAGGGGGTCTGGACCAAGGACCCCGCCGCCGCGGCGATGTCCACGATCGGGTCCTACCTGGCCGATCCGGAGGTACGGCGGCGCGCCTGGCGCTCCCGCCGCGACCACCCCGCCTGGGACGCCGAGCCCAACGCCGCGCACGCCGCCCTGGTCGATCTGGAGCGGGCCGGCCGGCTGCGCGCGCTGATCACCCAGAACATCGACGGGCTGCACCAGCGGGCCGGATCGAGCCCGGAGACGGTGATCGAGATCCACGGCACCATGCGCGAGGCCGAGTGCCTGGCCTGCGGCCTGCGCACCCCGATGCCCGAGGTCCTGGCCCGGGTGGAGGCGGGCGAGGAGGACCCGCCGTGCCCCGAGTGCGGCGGCATCCAGAAGTCGGCGACCATCTCCTTCGGGCAGGCCCTCAAGGAGGACGTTCTGGAGGCGGCGGTCGTCGCGGCCCGCTCGTGCGACCTGTTCGTGGCGGTGGGCACCTCACTGACCGTCCAGCCGGCCGCCGGGCTGTGCCTGGAGGCCGTCGAGACCGGTGTCCGGCTGGTGATCCTCAACGCCGAGCCCACCCCGTACGACGGGCTGGCCGACGCGGTGCTGCGCAAGCCGATCGGCGAGACGCTGCCCCGCCTGGTGGAGCTCGCGCTCGGCACCTCCCGGTGAGTCCGGTGAGCCCCGGCGGCGGTGCCGGGGCCGTCCGGGGCCGTCCGGGGCGGTCCGGGGCGCGCTGGGGTTGATGATCGTCAACGCCGGGTCCACCCCGTACGATGAAGGGGCGCCGCCAGGGCTCTTCCATCCGCATGGCGGAAATGGCAGATGTTACGGATTGTTGGCGGGTCGTGACCGCGTCCCCCTTCCCCTTGCGACACAATCCTGACAAGCTCTATCCGTTGCGGACCGAGGAGGGATCGGGTTGGTGAGCGGGGTCGCCCGCACGGAGGCTGAGGACGACCACCGGTTCGCGTCCGACCGGTCGCTTGACCGTACGCCCGTCCGCCGGTCGGAGACCGCACTGCTGAGCGGGCCTCACGCCGGCCGCTCCGCCCCCGGTGACTCCGGTGGCGACTCCGGCGCACCCGGCGCCGAACACGCCCCCCGGGTCCGGCCGCGGCGGTTCGCGCCGCTGCGTCCCGGCGACCGGGTGGCCGTGATCGCGCCCAGCGGTCCCGTGGTCCCGGCCAGGCTGGAGGCGGGCTGCGACCTGCTGCGCGAGCTCGGTCTGAAGGTGTCGGTGGGCGGGCACGCGCTCGACCGCACGGGCCTGGGCGGGCACGCGCACGGCGGGCACGCGCACGACGGCTCCGGCGCGGCGGGCCCGGAGGACGTCCCGGACGGCTGGCACCGGCTGGCGGGCGGCGACGCCGCGCGGGCCGCCGACCTGGCCGCCGCCTGGTGCGACCCGGAGGTGCGCGCGGTGCTGTGCGCCCGCGGCGGCTACGGAGCCACCCGCCTGCTCGGGCGTCTCGACTGGGACGCGCTGGCCGCGGCGACCCGGGGGACCGCTCCAAAGATCCTGCACGGCTCCAGCGACGTCACCGCCCTGCACGTGGCCTTCGGCGCGCGGCTGGGCATCACCACCTCCTTCGGGCCGATGATCGCGGGCGAGCTGCTCGCCGAGGGCACCGGAGACCGCGCCCGCAGCCTCGCCCACCTCCGGGCGGCCCTGTTCGGTAACGGCGGCGACGGCGACGGCGGCGACACCGCCGGGGCCACCGGTCCCGTCGAGGGCACCCACGCGCTGCGCCCGGGACGCTGCGAGGGGCTGCTCACCGGCGGCACCCTCTCCCTGCTGGCCGCGCTGCTGGGCACGCCCGACGCCCCGCCGCCCGCCGCGGGACGGATCGTCTTCCTGGAGGACGTGTCCGAGGCCCCGTACCGGATCGACCGCATGCTCACCCAGCTGCTCCAGGCGGGCTGGTTCGACGGCGCCGCCGGGGTGGTGCTGGGATCCTGGACCGGCTGCGGCGACCCGGCCGAGCTGGACGCCGTCCTCGCCGGACGGCTCGGGCCGCTCGGCGTGCCCGTCCTGGCCGGGGTCCCCGTGGGCCACGGCCCGTGCCAGCTCACCCTGGAGCTGGGCGCCCCCTACCGGCTCGACACCGATGTGCTGACCCTGGACGCGCTCCCTGGAGGTGTGCGATGAGCGGGCGGCACGCCCGTCCTGACGCTTCGGACGACGGCACCCTGGACTCGCTCCTGGTGCTGGTCGCCGAGAGCCTCGGGTACGCGTCCCGGCGGATGCCCGGCGACGTCATGCTGCTGGAGGGGGCCAACCGGCTGCACGTCAGCATGCGCAACCTGCGCCAGCTGGCCCGGCTGGTGCCGCGCGACGACTGGCCGGCGCTGGTCTCCGACCATGTCACCACCATCGTCACCGCGATCGAGGAGCCGCTGGACCTCAGCGACTTCGACCTCGCCCAGCACCTGCTGCGCACCCGGATCTATCCGGCCGAGGCCGACAACGGCGTGCTGGCCGCCCGTCCCTTCGCGCCCGGCCTGATCGAGGTCGTGGTGGTCGACACGCCCACGACCGTGCGGACCGTCACCACCGACGAGATGCGGGGCTGGCCGGTCTCCGGCGACGCGCTGTTCATGCTGGGACGCTCCAACGTCCGGGCGGACGGGCCGCTCCAGCTGGACGAGCAGGACCTGCACGGCGTCCGGGTGGCGGTCCTGTCCGGCTGGACGTTCTACGCGGTCACGCACCTGGCGTGGCTGGAGGAGTACCTGCAGATCGGGCCGTACGGCGCGCTGGTGATCGCGCCCAACCGCAGCCTGATCGTCGCCCACCCCATCCAGCCGGCGGAGGGCGGCCCGAGGGCCCGCTACCGGGCCGCCGCCGCGGCCGCCCGGGAGCTGCAGACCCAGGCCCACCACGCCTACGAGGAGGGGCCGGGGTCGCTCAGCCCGTACCTGTACTGGTGGCGGGCGGGCGAGCTGACCCTGCTGGAGACCAGGTACGAGGACGACGCGCTGGTGCTGCCCCCGGCGTTCGCGTCGGTCCTCACCACGCTGACCGCCGAGCCCTGAGGTCGGGAGCCATGATCGTGAACCACCCGTCCCGGCCCCGTGTCGTCGTCGCGCCCGACTCGTTCAAGGGGAGCCTCGGCGCCGTCGAGGTGTGCGCCGCGGTGGGGGAGGGCGTCCGCCGCGCGTTCCCGGACGCCGAGGTGGTCGCCGTGCCGATGGCCGACGGCGGCGAGGGCACGCTGGACTGCTTCCTCAGCGCGCTGGGCGGCAAGGAGATGGCGCTGGCCGCCGTCGACCCGCTGGGCCGTCCCGTCCAGGCCCGCTACGCCCTGTCGGGCGACGGCCGCTCGGCGGTCGTGGAGCTGGCCTCGGCCTCCGGGCTGCCGCTGGTCGCCGACGCCGGGCCCGATCCGCTGGGCGCGGGCACCGAGGGCACCGGCATGCTGATCGCCGACGCGGTCGCGCACGGCGCCCGCGACGTCCTGGTCTGCCTCGGCGGCAGCGCCAGCACCGACGGCGGCGCCGGCCTGCTGCGCGCCCTGGGGGTGCGGTTCACCGACGCCGCCGGGGAGGACCTCCCGCCCGGCGGCGGAGCGCTCGCCCGGCTCGCCGCGATCGACGACTCGGGGCTGCGCCCCGAGGTGCGCGCCACCCGCTTCCGGGTGGCGTGCGACGTGACCAACCCGCTGGTGGGGCCGCGCGGCGCCGCCGCGGTCTTCGGCCCGCAGAAGGGCGCCGGCCCGGAGCAGGTCCGCGCGCTGGACGCCGCGCTGGAGCGGTTCGCCGGCGTGCTCGCCGAGCACACCGGGGTCCGGGTCCGCGACCTGCCGGGCGCCGGCGCGGCCGGCGGCGCCTGCGGCGGTCTGGTGGCGATGCTCGGCGCCGAGCCGGCGAGCGGGGCCGAGCTGGTGGCCGACACGGTCGGGCTGCCCGCCGCGCTGGACGGCGCGGACCTGGTGATCACCGGCGAGGGCCGGGTGGACGGGCAGAGCGCCGGCGGCAAGGTCGTGTCGGTGGTGGCCGCGCTGGCCCGCGAGCGCGGCGTGCCCGCCGTCGCCCTGGCCGGGAGCCTGGTCGCCCCCCTGGACGACCTGCACGACCTCGGGCTCACCGCCGCGTTCAGCCTCGCCGACGGCCCCCGCACCCTGGAGGAGCTGACCGGCTCGGCCGGACCGCTCCTGGCCGGCCTCGCCGAGCAGGTGGCGCGGCTTCGCCTGGCCTGACCGCGGCGGGCCCGCTCACCCGCGGGCGGGCTCGGGCAGCGTCCCCTCCGCAGTCCCGTCCGCAGTGCCCGCCGGAGTCCCTTCCGGTGTCCCCTCCAGAGGGTCTTCCCGCGAAGCTTTGGCCTCGGTGCCGGGGACGGTCACGGTGACGGCCACGCTCTCGCCGGACGGGCGCGCCGGCCCGGCACCGGGCTCGCCGATCCGCAGCATCGGCAGGAAGACATGGGCGAGAGGGCCGATCGCCAGGGCGTACAGCAGGGTCCCGACGCCGACGGTGCCGCCCAGCAGCCAGCCGAGGGTCAGCACGGTCAGCTCGATGCCGGTGCGCACGACCCGGAGGGAGTGGCCGCGCGCCGCCAGCCCGGTCATCAGGCCGTCCCTCGGCCCCGGGCCCAGCCCCGCGCCGATGTAGCAGCCGGTGGCGAAGCCGCCCACCACGATCGCCGCGACCAGGAAGGTCCAGCGGGCGGCGAGCGACCCCGGCTCCGGCAGCAGCCACAGGAACAGGTCGGCGAAGGCCCCGACCAGGACGACGTTGCTGACCGTGCCCAGGCCGGGCCGCTGCCGCAGCGGGATCCAGGCCAGCATCACCACGGCACCGGCGATGATGATCCAGAGGCCGATCGTCAGCCCGAAGCGGCGGGCCAGTCCCTCGTGGAACACGTCCCAGGGGTCGTTGCCGAGCGTGGACGCCACCTGGAGCGCGATGCCGAACCCGTACAAGGCCAATCCCACGTACAGCTGGACGAGACGGCGTGCCATCAAGGCCATTCTTGGATCTCCTCGGGAATCTTCCGGACAGTTCGCCCAGTCTCGCGAGGAGTGGCCTGGTCTTTGAATAGCCAATGTGGAAAAGTGGTCTGTATGAGCACCCGTTACGTGAGCGGTCAGCAGCTGGCCCGCCTGCTGGGGGAGGTCCCGCCGGAGCGCCCGTTCTACGCGGCCCTGGCCCGCGCCGTGCGCGCGCTGGTGCTCGACGGGAGGCTTCCGCTGCGGATCCGGCTGCCCGCCGAACGCGATCTCGCCGCGGCCCTGGGCGTCAGCCGCACGACGGTGACGGCCGCCTACGACCGGCTCCGCGACGAGGGGTACGTCGAGAGCCGCCAGGGCGCGGGGAGCTGGACGGCGCTCCCGCCCACGAACATGTCCATGGTCCCACCGGGCCCGGAGGACGCGCGTCCCGGGGCCGGCAGGGAAGGGTTCGGCAGGGCGCACGCCCCGGACACGCCCGGCCTCATCGACCTCGGCTGCGCGACCCCGGCGGCGCCCGCCGTCTTCGAGGAGGCGGTGGCCGCGGCGGTCGCCGAGCTGCCCCGCCACACCGGCGGCCCCGGATACGAGCCGGCCGGGCTGGCCGGCCTCCGCGAGCTCATCGCCGCCCGGTACGCCGAGCGCGGGGTGCCCACCCGGCCCGACCAGATCGTGGTCACCACGGGCGCCCAGCACGCGTTCACCCTGCTGACCCAGACCATGGTGGAGCCCGGCGCCCCCGTGATGGTCGAGCGCCCCACCTACCCGCACGCGCTGGGCGCCCTGCGCAGGCTCGGCGCCCGCCTGGTGCCGGTGGGGGTGAACGAGGGCTGGGACGTGGAGTTGATCGCCGGGAGCATGCGGCAGGCCGCGGTGCGGGTGGCCTACACCATCCCCGACTTCCACAACCCGACCGGGCTGAACATGGCGGCCGACGACCGGGCGGCGCTGGTGGACGCCGCCCGCCACGCCGACGCGCTGCTGGTCGCCGACGAGACCTTCGCCGAGCTGGCCCACGACCCGGCGGCGCCGCGGGTGCCGCCGATGGCCGCCTACGACACCGGCGGGCGGGTCGTGACCGTCGGCTCGGCGTCCAAGCTGATGTGGGGCGGGCTGCGCGTGGGCTGGATCCGGGCGACCGCGCCGCTGGCCCGCCGCCTCACCGTGGCGCGCGAGCCGCTGGACATCGCCAGCCCGGTCGTCGACCAGCTGATCGTGCGCGAGCTGCTGCTGCGGGTGGAGGAGGTGCGGGCGCAGCGGGCCGCCGACCTCCTGCGCGGCCGGGACGTCCTCGCCGCGGCCCTGCGCGAGCGGCTGCCGTCCTGGGACTTCGCGCTGCCGGAGGGCGGCATGTCACTCTGGGCGCGCATGGACGCCCCGGTCGCCACGGCCCTCGCGGAGGCCGCGCAGCGGCGCGGGGTGCGGGTCGTGCCGGGGCCGGTGTTCGGCGCCGACGGCGTGCTGGAGGACTACGTGCGGCTGCCGTACGTGCTGCCGCCCGAGACGCTGCGCGAGGCGGTCGCCCGGCTCGGGGCGGCCTACCGGGAGGTGCGGGCGGCTCCGGCGGCCAGGCCCCTGCCCGCCTACGTCTGAGACCGCCGGGACGAGGGGGCGAGGGGACGGCCGTCAGAGGTCATCGGGGGGCGGGGTCAGGGGGCGCGCTGGATGTAGCCGACCAGGTGCTCGCGTTCGCTCTCCAGCTCATCGATGGCGATCTTGACCACGTCGCCGATGCTGACGATCCCGGCCAGCCGACCGTCCTCGACGACGGGCAGGTGCCGGATCCGGTGCTCGGTCATGGTGCGGCGCAGGTCGTCCACCTCGGCGGACGGCTCGCAGGTACGGACCCGGGTGGTCATGATCTCGGTGACCGGGCGGCCGAGCAGGTCCGCTCCGTGCTCGTGCAGCCGCCGGACCACGTCCCTCTCGGTGGCGATCCCGGCGATGGACGCGCCGTCGGAGGAGACCACGACCGCGCCGATGTTGTGCTCGGCCAGGACGGCCAGCAGGTCCCGTACGGTGGCGTCGGGACGCACGGTGGCCACCGTCGTCCCCTTTCTGCGAAGGATGTCGCGAATCCGCATTTCTCACACTCCGGTGCCGGTTCGGACGCCGCCCGGAGGTGCCCCGGGGGGCCGTGCGCCGGGCTCTTGCCAGTCACGGTCGCATGTTCCGGGCGGCGGGGGAACCCCTCGGCGGTAAACGAACCCTTCCCGGCGGCGCCGTACGGCCGTCGCCGCCCGCGTTCAGCCGGCGTCGATCCGTGCGAACAGTCGCATGAGGCGCGGTGACAGCCGCGCGCCGAGGTGGCCGGCGCGGGCCTCCGGGGTGACGGGCACCAGCGCGATGTCCTCGCGCACCGCGGCCACGATCCGCTCGGCGACGCCCTCCGGCCCGTAGCCGCGCAGCCCGTACGCGCGGGCCGCCCGCCGCCTGCGCTCCTCCTGCTTCTCGGGGCCGGCCCCGACGAACGTGGCGGTACGGGTGATGCCGGTGTCGACCACGCCCGGGCAGATGGCGCTGACGCCGATGCCCTGGCCCGCCAGGTCGGCGCGCAGGCACTCGGAGAGCATCAGCACCGCCGCCTTGCTGGTGGCGTAGGCGGGCAGCATGCGCGAGGGCGTGTAGGCCGCCGCCGAGGCGGTGTTGACGATGTGCCCGCCCTCGCCGCGCTCGGCCATCTGCGCGCCGAACAGCCGCGAGCCGTGGATCACGCCCCACAGGTTCACGTCCAGGACGCGGCGCCAGTCCTCCGCCGAGTGGTCCAGGAACGCGCCGGCCATGCCGATCCCGGCGTTGTTGACCACCACGTCGGGGACGCCGTGCCGCTTGCGCACCGTCGCGGCGAACTCCTCCATCGCGGCGCGGTCGGCCACGTCGATCCGGTACGGGTGCGCGGCGCCGCCCAGGCGTACCGCCAGGTCGGCGGTGTGCCGCGCGGTGTCGGGGTCGAGGTCGGCGGCGATCACCTCGGCGCCCCGTTCGGCGAACGCCAGCGCGGTGGCCCGGCCGATCCCGCCGCCCGCGCCGGTGACCACGACCAGGGACGCCTCGAAGGGGCGGCGTCCCGGGCGGACCCGCGCACGGCGCAGCGCCCGGGACTCGGCGGGGGTCAGCGTCCCGCCCGCCGCCGCGGTGGCGTGCTCGGTGATCCACCGCGCGACCGGCCCGGGGTGGCTGCGCGGCACCCAGTGCCCGGCGGCGATCGGCCGCAGCGACAGGTGGGGGACGTGCCCGGCCGCCGCGCCGACCAGGTGGGGGGAGACGAACAGGTCCCGGGTCGGCACGATGATCTGGGTGGGGACGTCGGTGCGGCGGTCGCGGGGGCGGCGCAGCCGTTCGGCCATGTTGGCCCGGTAGAGCCCCACCCCGGCGGCGCCGTCGCGGGGCAGGGTGCGGGCCGGGTGCCCGGGGCGGCGCGGGACGCGCTCGCCGATCTCCAGCGCGCGGCCGAACGGCCCGCTCAGTCCCGAGCGCCACATCAGCTCCGGCAGCAGCGGGGTCTGGAAGAGGTAGATGTACCAGGACCGCAGCGCCTGCCCCGCGGACCGCGCGAGCCGGCGCGGTGTCGGCCTGGTCAGGTTGCGGCGCGTCCAGTGCGCCACGTGGTCCAGGCAGGGCCCGGAGATGGAGGTGAACGAGGCGAACCGCTCCGGCATCGTGCACACCGCCTCCCACGACTGGATGGAACCCCAGTCGTGGCCGACGAGGTGCACCTCGCGGCCGGGGGCGGTGGCCTCCAGGACGGCGCGCAGGTCGGCCATCAGGTGGGCGAAGGCGTAGCGCTCCCGCCCGGAGGGCCGGGAGGAGGCGCCCGCCCCGCGCACGTCGTAGCGGACGACGTGGAAGCGGGCCGCCAGCCGTCCGGCCACCTCGTCCCAGACGGCGTGGGTGTCGGGATAGCCGTGGACGAGCAGCACGGTCGGGTGCGAAGGGTCGCCCTGCTCGTAGACGGCCAGGTCGACCTCGTCGCCGCGGACCCGGCGCCTCCTGATTTCTTTGGACACCGTGTCAATTAATCGGCTGGACCGGCCCCGGTCAAGCCGTGCCCGGGGTGACCCTCACCACGCGATGGCCGTCCGGCGCGGCCCGTCAGTACGGGCTGTAGCCCGCGGCCCGCGCGGCGGGGGAGCGCGTCAGGTACTCCAGGGCCCGGGGCGTGGAGCAGACCTTGGACGGGTGGTGGGAGGGGCGGAGGTAGACCGGGGCCTCCCTGAGGAGCAGCGTGAGGATGCCGGGGACGTGCCCGGCGCGGACGGACCGGCGGTAGGCGCGCAGGACGCGCGGGAAGCCCGTCCCGCCCTGGACCGCGGGGTCCTGCCGGAGCAGGTACAGCGCGCCGCCGATCATCGCCCAGCAGAGGAAGGACAGCGACACCGCCCACGCCAGGACGCGGGTGGGGTACCGGCCGCCCATGGCCCGGTAGACGTCGAAGACCACCGAGCGGTGCTCGACCTCCTCGGCGCCGTGCCAGCGCAGCAGGTCGAGCATGACCGGGTCCGCCCCGGCCCGGTCGAGCCGGTCGTTGTCCATGATCCATTGGCCGAGCACCGCCGTGTAGTGCTCGATGGCGGCCACGGCCGCCAGCTCGAACCGCAGCCGGCGCCGCCAGCGGCGTGGCGAGCGCTCCTTCAGCGCCGCCATCCGGGCGGGCCGCGCGTCGTTGCCCCGCGCGGCCGGCTCGGTGATCCTGGTGACGTCCAGCCCGTTGGCCTGCAGGAGCCGCTCCAGGACGCCCTGGTGGGAGCGGGCGTGCACCATCTCCTGGCCGATGAACCCCTTGATCTCCTCCAGCAGACGCTCGTCCCTGATGTGGGGGCGGGCGTCCTTGACGCACTGGACGAACCACTTCTCGCCCTCGGGAAGGACGATGTGGAAGCTGTTGATGATGTGGGTGGCCACCGGGTCGCCGGGGACCCAGTGCAGCGGGGTCGCGCTCCAGTCGAACGCGACCCGGCGCGCCTTGATCGGAGGATGGCGCTCGTCGATCGCGGTCCGCGTCCCGTCCCGTGCCGCCGGCCTGCTCATTCCCTCTCCTCACGTTCGCGTGGGGGGCGGCGGCACGCTCGCCGCCGCCCGCGTGGCGGAGCTGTGAGGAAGCAGTGAACTCCCGTGGAAGGGGATTTGCTTGAGCGCCGGACGATAAGTTACCGGCGGGTTCTTTAGAGTCCGGTGAGTGGCCGGGCGGCCGCGAGGTCAGGGTGCGACGTCGATCCGGTGCGCCCCGGTGTAGACGTTCATGGTCTGCCCGCGAAGGAAGCCGACCAGCGTCATCCCGGCGTCCTCGGCCAGTTCCACCGCCAGCGACGAGGGCGCCGACACCGCCGCCAGCAGCGGGATCCCGGCCTGCATGGCCTTCTGGGTCAGCTCGAACGAGGCGCGCCCGCTGACCATCAGGATCCGGCCGGACAGGGGCAGCAGCCCCTTGCCCAGGGCCCATCCCACGACCTTGTCGACCGCGTTGTGGCGCCCGACGTCCTCCCGGAGGACCAGCAGCTCGCCGTTCCCGTCGAACAGCCCGGCCGCGTGCAGGCCGCCGGTGCGGTCGAACACCCGCTGCGCCTCGCGCAGCCGGTCCGGCAGGGCGGCGAGTGTCGCGGGGGTGAGCCGCAGCCCGTCGGCGGCGATGTCGTAGGGCCGCCCCACGCGCAGCGCCTCGATGCTGGCCTTGCCGCACACCCCGCAGGCGCTGGTGGTGGTGAACGCCCGCGTCATCAGCTCGCCGGGCGGCTCCACCCCCTCGGCCAGGGCGACGTCCAGGGTGTTCTGCTCGGTGGTGTCGGCGCAGTAGCGCATGGCGAGCAGGTCGGCGGCGCCGGTGATGATGCCCTCGGCGGCCAGGAACCCGGCGACCAGGTCGAAGTCGTCACCGGGGGTGCGCATGGTGATGGTCAGCGGCCGGCCGGCGACCCGGATCTCCAGCGGCTCCTCGACGGCGAGGGTGTCGGGCCGGCGCCCGCGCACGCCGTCGGTGCTCAGCCGGAGGACGGGCCTGCGTACGGTGATGCGCCCCATACCGTGACCGTACCTCCCGGCGGCGCTCCTTGCGCCGGACCGGGAGGGGCGCGTCCGGGCGGTCAGTCGTGCCGGTCGACGTTCCAGTTGGCGACCACGACGGCGAACGGCGGGATGATCATCGCGACGACCGACATCCCGATCGCCGCCGGCGGCGAGAACCGCCGCACCACCGCCCAGGCCAGGATGAACAGCGCCAGGCACGTCCCCATCATGATCGCGTACGCCAGCTTGCGGCGTCTCATGCCGACCAGCCTACGCGCGAGGACGGGAGGCGGGGGGCGGCGGCCGGGCCCGAGCGGAGACGGGCCCGGCGGCGGCCGGGGGCGCGGCTCAGCCCCCGTAGAGGCCGTCGATGGCCTCGTTGTACTTGGTGTGCACGATCCGCCGCCTCAGCTTGAGGGTGGGGGTGAGCTCCTCGCTCTCGGCGGTCCACTCCGCCGGGAGCAGCCGCCACTTCTTGACCTGCTGGACGCGGGCCAGGCGCGCGTTGGCGTCCTCGACCGCCTTGCCCACCTCCTCCAGGACGAGCGGGTGCCCGGCCAGCCCGGCCAGCCCGCCCTCGTCCACGTCGATCCCGCGCGCCGCCGCCCACACCGGGGCCACCTCGCCGTCCAGGGTGATCAGCGCGACCACGTAGGGGCGGCGGTCCCCGTAGGCCAGCGCCTGCCCGATCAGCGGGTGCTCCTTGAGGTGGTTCTCGATGAGCGAGGGCGCGATGTTCTCGCCGCCGGCGGTGATGATCAGCTCCTTCTTGCGGTCCACCACCCGCAGGAACCCGTCCGCGTCGAGCACGCCGACGTCGCCGGTGCGCACCCAGCCGTCCGCGTCGATCAGGGCGGCGGTCGCCTCGGGCCGGCCGAGGTAGCCGGGCGTGCAGGTGGCGCCGCGCACCAGGATCTCGCCGTCGTCGTCCAGCCGCAGCTCCACACCGGGGAACGGGCGGCCGACGGTGCCGAGCTTGAAGGAGTCGGCGAGGTTGGCGGTGATCGCGCCGGTGGTCTCGGTCATCCCGTACGCGTCGAAGATCTTCAGGCCCAGCCCGGCGAAGAACCGCGCGACCTCCTCGGGAAGCGGCGCGGCGGCGCTGGAGGCCTGCCGGACCCGGTCCAGCCCGAGCAGCGCGCGCATCGGCGTCAGCACGGCGGCGTCGGCCTTCTCGAACTCGGCGGCCAGTTCGGGCGGGGTGGTGTTGCCGTACTCCTGGCTCGCCACGTACCGGCGGCCGGTGTCCAGGGCCTGGGCCACGGCGGCCTTCCTGGCCTGGTCCTGCTCGCCGGCCAGCACCGCCTGGATGCCCGCCATGATCTTCTCCCAGACCCGCGGCACCCCGAAGAAGGAGTGCGGGCGCACCTCGGCCAGCACGGCGGTGAGCCGGGCGGGGTCCGGGCAGAAGTGGATGTGCGAGGCCAGCCGGATCGGCAGGTAGTAGCTGAGCACCCGGTCGGCGATGTGGGCGAAGGGCAGGTAGGAGACGCCCTCGGGGTGGTCGGGGAGCACCGAGGTGCGCTGCACCAGCGCCGCCTCGTGCAGCACCATGGAATGGGTGATCCGGACGCCCTTGGGGTCGCCGGTGGTGCCCGAGGTGTAGAGCAGCGTCACGGTGTCGTGCGGGTCGAGGGCCCGCCCGCGCCGGTCGATCTCGGCGGCGGCGGCCTCGTCGGCCAGCCGCTCGCGGCCGAGCGCGGTGAGCTCGTCCCAGCCGAGGAAGCGGTCCCCGTCCGGGCGGGCGCCGGGGTCGAGCACGATGACCTTGCGCAGCCCGGGCAGCCGGTCCAGCGCGGGCAGCCAGCGATCGAGCTGGTCGCGGCCGTCCAGCACCGCGTACCGGGCCTCGCAGTCGCCCGCGACGAACGCGATCTGCTCGGCCGCGAGCGTCGCGTACACCGTGGTGGGGATCCCGCCCGCGTGCACCACCCCCAGGTCGGCCAGGACGTGCTCGGAGCGGTTGGGCATCATGAGCGCCACGACCTCGCCGGGCTCGAGGCCGATCGCGGCGAACCCGGCCGCAGTCTCCAGCGCGCGCCGCCGGAGCTCGCCCCAGGTCAGGGTGCGCCGTTCGCCGCCCACGCCGTCGGAGTAGGCGGGCCGTCCGCCGTGCCGTTCCGCGGTGCCGGCCAGCTCGGTGACGATGGTCCGGCCCGCGAGCTCCCGCTCCAGTTCCGCACGCCGCCGCCGGATCTCCGTCTGGTCCATACGCGCCCTCATCCCTCGACCGTGTAAGTGCACACTTGCAGATCGATATCGCACCATGCCGGGATGTGTTGCGGCAAGTCCCGATTCCGTTGTGGCGAGGACCTCATCCGGCCGGAAACGCCGCCCGTGTCGCGAAAGGTGTGACCGTTGGGTGACGGCACGCGCACCCTCGGTTCCTTGATCGTTTGGGGTGCCCCTGGGATAGATTTCCGAAGGTGACCTCCGTGCCCACTTTGCCCGCCGGTGTGCGCCTGACCCAGTACGCCCACGGCGGCGGCTGCGCCGGCAAGCTCCCGCCCGGTGAACTGGAACGGATCGTGGCCGGGCTGGGCGGGGCCTCCGGCGACGCCGGGCCGCTGCTGCTCGGCGTGGAGGACGGCGACGACGCCGCGGTGCTGCGCGTCAGGGACGGCCGCGCGATCGTCTCGACCGCCGACTTCTTCCCGCCGGTCGTGGACGACCCCTACGACTGGGGGCGGATCGCCGCCGCCAACGCCCTCTCGGACGTCTACGCGATCGGCGGCGAGCCCGTCCTGGCCCTCAACCTGCTGGGCTGGCCGCGCGACGCGCTGCCCGCCGAGCTGGCCGCGGAGGTGCTGCGCGGCGGCCTGGACGTGGCCCGCGCCGCGGGCTGCCCGATCGGGGGCGGGCACAGCATGGACGACCCCGAGCCCAAGTACGGCCTGGCCGTCACCGGCGTCGCCGACCCCGACCGGCTGCTGCGCCTGGACACCGGCCGCCCCGGGACGCCGCTGTCGCTGACCAAGCCGCTCGGCCTCGGCGTGCTGAACGCCTGGCACAAGGCCACCGGAGCGGTGTTCGGCGAGGCGGTCGCGACGATGGCCGAGCTGAACGCGGCGGCGTCCCGGCAGGCCCTGGAACGCGGCATCCGGTGCGCCACCGACGTGACCGGGTACGGCCTGCTGGGCCACCTCTACAAGGTGGCGCGGGCCAGCGGCGTCACGGCGGTCGTCGACGCCGCCGCGGTGCCCTACCTGGACGGCGCGCGGCGCGCGGTCCGCGACGGTTTCGTCCCCGGCGGCACCCGGCGCAACCTGGCCTGGGTGGCGCCGCACAGCGACTTCGGGCGCATCGCCGAGGAGGAACGGCTGCTGCTGGCCGACGCGCAGACCTCGGGAGGGCTGCTGGTGGCCGGGGAGATCCCCGGCGCCCCGGTCGTCGGCGAGCTGGTGCCGCGCGGGCGCCGCACCCTCGTGGTGCGCTAGCCCGTCCCGCGCCTACGGTTCGTCCCGCGCCTACGGTTCGTCCCGCGTCCGCAGGATCGGCCGCAGGTCCTCCAGCACGGCCGGGTCCTCGATCGTCGACGGCACCGGGACCTCCCGGCCGTCGGCGATCCCCCGCATCGCGCCGCGGAGGATCTTGCCGGAACGGGTCTTGGGCAGCCCCGCCACCACCGAGATCTCCTTGAGCGCCGCCACGGGGCCGATCTGCTCGCGCACCATCCGCACCAGCTCCGCCCGCAGCGTCTCCGGGTCGGCGTCCACGCCGCTCTTGAGCACGACGAACCCGCGCGGGACCTGGCCCTTGAGCGGATCCTGCACGCCGATGACGGCGCACTCGGCCACCGCCGGATGCGCCGCGATGACCTCCTCCATCGTGCCGGTGGACAGCCGGTGCCCGGCCACGTTGATCACGTCGTCGGTGCGGCCCATCACCCACAGGTAGCCGTCCTCGTCGAGGTGGCCGCCGTCGCCGGTGAGGTAGTGCCCCGGATGGCGGGTCAGGTACGACTCCACGAAACGCTCGTCGTCCTGCCAGAGCGTGGACAGGGTGCCCGGCGGGAGCGGCAGCCGCACCACGATGTCGCCGTCGGCGCCGGCCGGGGCCGGGGTGCCGTCGGGGGAGAGGATCCGCACGTCGTACCCGGGGACCGGCACCGTCGGCGAGCCGGGCTTGACCGGCAGCGGCTCCAGGCCGCGCGGGTTGGCCGCGATGGCCCAGCCGGTCTCGGTCTGCCACCAGTGGTCGATGACCGGGCGCTCCAGCACCCGGGACGCCCACCGGTAGGTCTCGGGGTCGAGCCGCTCGCCCGCCATGAACAGGGTCTCCAGCGCTGACAGGTCGTAGGCGGCCGCCAGCGCCCCCTCCGGATCCTCCTTCTTGATCGCGCGGATGGCGGTGGGCGCGGCGAACAGCGCCTTGACCCGGTGCTGCGCCGCCACCCGCCAGAACGCTCCCGCGTCGGGCGTGCCGATCGGCTTGCCCTCGTACAGCACGGTCGTGCAGCCGGTGAGCAGCGGCGCGTACACGATGTAGGAGTGGCCGACGACCCAGCCGACGTCCGAGGCGGCCCAGAAGACCTCGCCGGGCCCGACGCCGTAGACGTTCTCCATGGACCAGCGCAGCGCGACCGCGTGCCCGCCGTTGTCGCGCACGACGCCCTTGGGGCGGCCGGTGGTCCCGGAGGTGTAGAGGATGTAGAGGGGGTCGGTCGACGCCACCGGGACGGGCCCGGCGGGGGAGGCGCCGGCCACGGCCTCGTCCCAGTCGATGTCGCGCGGCCTGACCAGGTCGGCGTGCAGCTGCGGGCGCTGCCGGACCACGCACCGCTCGACCTTGTGCGAGGCCAGCTCCAGGGCCTGGTCGAGCAGCGGCTTGTACGGGACGATCCGCGCGCCCTCGATGCCGCAGGAGGCCGAGACCACGACCTTGGGCCGGGCGTCGTCGATCCGTACCGCCAGCTCCTTGGCCGCGAAGCCGCCGAAGACGACCGAGTGCACCGCGCCCAGCCGCGCGCACGCCAGCATGGCGACGACCGCCTCCGGGATCATCGGCAGGTAGATGACCACGCGGTCGCCGCGCTCCACCCCGAGTGCCCGCAGGGCCCCGGCGAACCGCGCCGTCAGGTCGGTCAGCTCCCGGTAGGAGTAGGTGCGCACGGTCTCGGTGACCGGGCTGTCGTAGATGAGCGCGGCCTGGTCGCCGCGCCCCTCCTCCACGTGCCGGTCCAGGGCGTTCTCGCAGGTGTTCAGCTCACCGCCGGTGAACCACCGGTAGAACGGCGGCGCGCCGTCGTCCAGAACCCGGTCCGGTGGCACCAGCCAGCGGACGTCCCGCGCGGCGAGCCCCCAGAAGCGGGTCGGGTCGGCGATGCTGCGTTCGTACGCGGCTGCGTAGGCGCCCATGTCGTCCTCCATAATTCCCCATTCGGGGCGTACCCCTATAGGGCATGGCGGAGCCGCCGTTCGTCAAGGCCCCGCGCCGGATCAGCGGTGCCGCAGGCCGTGCGCCGCGGCGACGGCCGTGGCCAGCGCGGCGCCCCCGGCCACGATCCAGAAGCACGACACGTAGGCGCCCAGCGTGGGCGCGCCGGTGGCGGTGAGGGTGTGACCGGCCAGCACGGCGGCGGTCGCGGCGCCGGCGATGCTGCCGCCGGTGGTGCGGACCAGGGAGTTGATGCCGCTGGCGATGCCGCTCTGGTCCATCGGGACGTGCTGCACGGCGAGGGTGCCCAGGGCGGCGTAGGCGATGCCGAACCCGACGCCCTGGATGGCGTTGAAGGCCAGCATGTCGAACACGCGGGAGTTGGACAGCGCCAGCCACACGTAGCTGAGCGTGACGAAGGCCGATCCGGCCGCCAGCGTGAACGCAGGGCCGATGCGCGCCGCCATCCGCCCGGCCAGCACCGAGCACGCCAGCATGGTCACGGTGCTCGGCAGCGTGTAGAGGCCCACGTCCAGCACCGAGCCGCTCAGCCCGTACCCCAGCCGTTCCCGGGGTGCCTGGACGAACCCGGCGATGAGGGTGAACGCGGCGAACATCGAGAAGCCGAGCAGCATCGAGGCGAGGTTGGCCGACAGCGACCGCGAGCCCACCAGCAGGCCCAGCCGGACCAGGGGCTCGCGCACCCGCAGCTCGACGAGCACCCAGATCGCGCACAGCGCGGCGGCGGCGCCGAAGAGGCCCAGCACGCCGGCCGACGTCCAGCCCCACCGGTTGCCCTGGCTGATCGCCAGGAGCAGGCAGACCAGGAAGCCCGCCAGCACCAGCGCGCCGGGGATGTCGGGGCGCCCGCCGGCGCGCCGGCCGACGTCGGGGGCGAACACCGCGATGAACACCATCCCCAGTGCCGCCAGCGCCGCGGTGATCCAGAAGACCGGCCGGTGGCTGGTGGTGTGGCCGGCGATGACACCGGTCACGATCATGCCCGCCGCGCCGCCGACGCCCATGGTGGCGCTGACGATGCCGATGGCGGTGGTCACCCGCTCCGCCGGGAAGGCGTCCCTGATCGTCCCGATGGCGAGCGGGATGAGCGCGACCGAGACGCCCTGCATCGCCCGGCCCGCGACCAGCACCGACAGCGAGCTGGACAGCGCGCACACCACCGAGCCCGCCACCAGCATCCCGATCGCCAGCAGGATCATCTTCTTCTTGCCGTACATGTCGCCGAACCGCGACAGCAGCGGCGTGCCGACCGCGCCGGCCAGCAGGGAGGCGGTGAACACCCAGGTCACGGCGGTGACCGAGGTGTGGAACAGCTCCATCAGCCGGGGCAGCAGCGGGATGACCAGGGACTGCTGCACCGAGACCACCATGCCGGCGGTGGCCAGGGCCGCCAGGACGAGCGTGGTGTGCGGGGGCTCGCCCGGCCGTCGCGCGAGCCGTACGGGCGCCGTCGTGAGAGCGCCGGACACATGACCTCCTGGGCCGGGGGGTGGGGAGTTTGCGCGGATGATCCTGGAACTGGAGAATTGTACTTAATTAAGTTAAGTAACTAACGGGCCGGGTGATGCCTTCCCGGAGGGAAGGTCACTCATGAGAGACGCAGATCTCACAGCGCGGGCGTGATTGCCCTTCGCGGCGGGCCCCGCCGTCCCTAGGGTTGTTGGGCGTGGACCACCGCCGAGTTGCGCCCCGTGCCGATGCCGTCCAGGCGGACCCGAGACCCGCGGCACGCGCCCTGCCCGCCCCGGCCGCCGCCCGGGAAGGAAACTGATGCAGGTCGTCGCCACCGCCGGGCACGTGGACCACGGCAAGTCCAGTCTCGTCCGCGCGATCACCGGCGGCGAGCCCGGCCCGCCGGACGGGGAGCCCTCCGGCGGCCCCGCCCTCGACCTGGAGTTCGCCTCGACCACCCTGCCCTCCGGCGAGCGGCTGGCCTTCGTGGACGTCCCCGGGCACGAGCGGTTCATGGGCACCATGCTCGCCGGGGTCGGGCCGGTCCCCGCGGTGCTGCTGGCCGTCGCCGCCGACCAGGGCTGGATGCCGCAGACCGAGGAGCACCTGGCGGCCGTCGACGCGCTCGGCGTCCGGCACGGCGTCCTCGCGGTGACCCGCTCCGACCTGGCCGACCCCACCATCGCCCTGCGCCAGGCCCGCGAGCGCGTCGCCAAGACGGCGCTGCGCGGCAGCGAGGCGGTGACCGTCAGCGCCGCCACCGGCGCCGGCCTGGACCAGCTCACCGCCGCCCTCGACCGGCTCGCCGCGCGCCTCCCGGTCCCCGACGAGACCGCGCCCGTACGGCTGTGGGTCGACCGGGCCCGCGCCGGAGCCGGCGCCGCCGTCGTCACCGGCACCCTGACCGCCGGCACCGTGGAGGCCGAGGACGAGCTGATCCTCATGCCCGCGGGCGAACGGGTCCGCGTCCGCCACGTCGGATCCGCGGCCGGGGAGCCTGCCGCCCGGGTGCGCGGCGTCGCCCGCGTCGAGCTGCACCTGGGCGGCGTCCGGAGCGACCGGCTCGCCCGGGGCATGGCCCTGGTCAGCCCCGGGCGGTGGACCCCGACCGGGTCGGTGGACGTGCGGACCCGGTTCGGTGAGGCCTCCGGACGGCTGGCCCGCCAGATGATCCTGCACATCGGCTCGGCGGCCGTCGCCGTCCGGCTGCGCCCCCTGGGGCCCGACACGGCGCGGCTGACCCTCAACAGCCGCCTGCCCCTGCACGTCGGCGACTCGGCGCTGCTGCGCGACCCGGCGCGGCGGGCGGTCGCCGGGGTGAGCGTCCTGGACGTGCGCCCGCCCACCCTCGTGCGGCGCGGCGCCGGGGCCGCCCGCGCCCGCGAGCTGGCCTCCTGGCCCGACCGTCCCGACGGCGGGCTGGTGCTGCGCCGCTACGGCGTCCTGCGCCGCTCCGAGCTCACGGTCATGGGCTGCGCCGCGCCGCCCGCCGCGCTGTCGATCGAGTTCCCGGACGGCCGCGGGGACGGCCGCCCCGGCGACGAATGGCTCGCCGACCCCGACCACTGGGAGGACCTGCACCGGCGCCTGGCCGCGGAACTCGACCGGCACGCCGCCGCCCACCCGCTCGCGCCCGGGCTGTCCCTGGAGTCGGCCCGGCTCCGCCTGGGCCTGCCCAGCCGCCGCCTGGTCGCGGCCCTGGTCCGCGAGCCGCTCCACCTCAGGGAGGGACGGGTGTACGGCCCGCCCCCGGCCCTGGCCCCGGACACGTCCGCCGCCGTACGGAGAGTCCTCGCCGGGCTCGGCCCCTTCGAGACCCCTTCCGCCGAGCGGATGGCCGAGTCGGGCCTCACGCCCGGGGAGCTGGCGGCCGCCGGCCGTGCGGGGGCGCTGCTGTACCTCGCCGGCGGGCTCGTCCTCCCGCCCGGGGCCGGGGACGAGGCCCTGCGCGTCCTCAGCGGCCTGCCCCAGCCGTTCACCGTGGGGACGGCGAGCCGCGCCCTGGGCGCCGACCGCCGGACCACGGTCGCGCTTCTGGAACATCTCGACCGGCGGGGCCTGACCCGCCGCGCCGGTGACCGGCGCGTTCTCGGCGAAGGGGACGGCCCGGACGCGCCCGCGCCCGGAAAATGAATTGATCCGGCCGCCCGGCTCTGGCGTCATAGATCACGTTGATCAGGACTTCCGACGACGGATGATGACGGAGAGGAGCGGTCTGGTGCCGTACCGGACTCTCGAGGGCGGCCGTGTTCCGATCCGGATGTGGACCGACCCGGCCACCGTGGAGGACGTCGCGCTGGAGCAGCTGCGCAACGTGTCCGCCCTGCCGTGGATCGAGGGCCTCGCCGTGATGCCCGACGTCCACTACGGCAAGGGCGCCACCGTCGGCTCGGTGATCGCCATGCGCGACGCGGTCTCCCCGGCCGCGGTCGGGGTCGACATCGGATGCGGGATGACCGCGGTGAGGTCGACCCTCACGGCCGAGGACATGCCCGACGACCTGGGCCTGCTGCGGTCCCGGCTGGAGAAGGCGATCCCGGTCGGCCGGCACGCGCACAAGGAACCGGTGGACCCCTCGGCGCTGCCCGGCCTCAAGGAACGCGGCTGGTACGCGTTCTGGAAGGCGTTCGACGACCTGCACCCGGCGGTGCGCGGCCGGTTCGGCCGGGCCCGCGGCCAGCTGGGCACCCTCGGCGGGGGCAACCACTTCATCGAGGTGTGCGCCGACGACGAGGGCGCGATCTGGGTCGTGCTGCACTCCGGCTCGCGCAACATCGGCAAGGAACTGGCCGAGCACCACGTCGAGGCGGCCCGCAAGCTTCCCCACAACCAGGACCTTCCCGACAAGGACCTGGCGGTGTTCCTGGCCGGCACCGACCAGATGGAGGACTACCGCCGGGACCTGTTCTGGGCGCAGGAGTACGCGCGCCGCAACCGCGCCGTCATGCTCGCGCTGGCGCAGAACGTGCTGACCAGGTACTTCGGGGCCAAGCGCTGCAAGTGGGACGAGCTGATCTCCTGCCACCACAACTACGTGGCCGAGGAGGTCTACGACGGGACCGAGCTGCTGGTCACCCGCAAGGGCGCGATCCGGGCCGGCGCCGGTGACCTGGGCATCATCCCGGGCTCGATGGCGACCGGCACCTACATCGTCCGCGGGCTGGGCAACGAGAGCGCCTTCAACTCCGCCTCCCACGGGGCGGGCCGCAAGATGAGCCGCAACAAGGCCCGGAAGGCGTTCACCCTGGAGGACCTCGCCGAGCAGACCCGGGGCGTGGAGTGCCGCAAGGACGGCGGGGTGCTCGACGAGATCCCGGGCGCCTACAAGGACCTGGAGACGGTGATCGAGGCCCAGTCCGACCTGGTCGAGGTGGTCGCGCACCTCCGGCAGCTGATCTGCGTGAAGGGATGAGGTGAGAGGGGCGGGGCATGGGCGACCACCCCGCCTCGCTCATCTCGCGCCTGGACGGAGGGCGCGCCGGCGGTCCTACTTGTGGACGCGCAGGAGCACCGGCCAGGTGGCGGGACCGACGACGCCGTCGTCGGCGACCCCGCCCCAGCGCTGCACCGCCCGGACCGCGATCTCGGTCGCGGGCCCGAACGCACCGTCCATCTTCACCGCGGTCTGGCTGCGCGCCTGCAACAGGCCCTGCAGGGTCTCCACGTGCTCGCCGGTGGCTCCGCTGCGCAGGGTGGGAAGCTTGTTCACCATGATCTCCGTCCAGTGGGGCGCGGCCCCGCCGTCGCCCGATCCGCTGTAGTCGGGACGCCCGTACCCGGCGATCGCCGAGGACGACCGTACGCGCCGCTTGCACGCGTCGCCGGTGTTGCCCTCGATCGTCTGCAGCCGCCCGCCGCCCAGGACCTTCTCCACCACGCCGACGTGGTCGATGGCGCCGACGGAGTTGGAGCTGCCCCAGTCGAAGAACACGATGTCGCCCGGCCTGGCCCGGTCGACGTTGGCGGTCGTGCCGGTGTGCCAGCGGCCGATCTTCTGGAAGTCCTGCGCGTGCCACACGGTGTAGGCGCGGTCGCCGCCGGGCAGCACCGCGGCGGCGTTGCCGGACCGCCGCGCCCAGTAGGTGACGGCCATGTCGCACCAGGGCGCGCGCAGGAAGTCGTCGCCGTGCCGGGAGGCGTAGTCGCGGGTGATGGTGTTGGGCCGGCCCGCCATGCCCAGAGATCTGCGGGCCTCGGCGAGCATCTGCGCGGCGGTGCCCATCAGGACGCCTCCCCGCGGTAGACGCCGTCGGAGTCCGGCTCCCCGTACAGGTCGCGCAGGATCTGTTCCTCGTCGGCCTCGGTGGCCCGGTGGACGTCGGGATGGACGTCGACCTGCTCCATGAGGGCGGCCTCGGCCCGTTCTGTCTCGCTCATCGCTCCTCCGGTGCGCGCGCGGTGTGCGTCCGCGGCCCGCATACCCGTATCGGCATCCTTCATACGGAAGGGGCACCGTAGCGGGCATCGCGGGGCACATGCTCCGGTTTCGCGAGATGTCTCAGTTCAGAACGCGGTCGACGAAGGAGGTGACCTCGGCGAGGACCTCGTCCCGGTCGATCTCGTTGAAGACCTCGTGCCGGGCGCCCGGGAGGATCCGCTCGACGAGGCCGGGGCCGCGCAGCGCCTCGATCCCGGCACGGGTGCCCTCCAGCGGGACGAGCCGGTCGTCGTCGCCGTGCACCCAGAGCGTGGGGAGATCGCCCAGTGAACCGCCCGCGGCGACCAGGTCGATGCCGGCCTGCAGGGCCCGGACGGTGACCCGCTTGAACGGCCCGTGCCAGACGAGCGGATCGGCGGCGTAGGCGGCGCCGACCTCGGGGTCACGGGAGAGGGTGGCGGTGTCGATGGGGACGTCGGGGATCTCCTCCGCCTCCAGCAGGGCGGCGAGCGCGTCCCAGCGGCCCAGCACCGGCCCCGACAGGACGAGCGCGGCCGGCTCGGCCCGGTGCAGCTGTGCGTACCGGGCGGCGATGAGCCCGCCCATGGAGTGGCCGATGAGGACCATCGGGAGACCGGGATGGTCGCCGCGCGCCGACCGCACCACGGTGTGCAGGTCGGCGACGATGTCGTCGACGGACTCGATCAGGACGCGCTCGCCCGCCGACCGGCCGTGGCCCAGGTGGTCGGGACCGCACACGACCGCGCCGTGCTCCACCAGCGCCGCGGCCACGTGCTCGTAGCGGCCGAGATGCTCGCCGTAGCCGTGGGCCAGGACGGCGATGTAGCGCGGATCGGGACGCGCCCAGATCCGGGCGGTGATCGCACCGCGCACTCCGGCGAACTCCCACTCGCGTGCCGCGGCCACGCTCACCACCCGCTTCCCGAAGGGGACGGCCCGGTGGCGGCCGAGCCCGCGCCGCCGGGCGGGCCGAAACAAGATCGGCCCGTGGGTTACCGTCTCCCGTGTTGCGGCGGGACGTCAACCACGGAATAGGCTTGATACCCAAGGCAACCGGACGGCCCAGGGCATCGGGCCGTCCAGGAAGGGGTGCCCGTGCTGGTCGACACCTTCGGTCGTACCGCTACGGATCTGCGGGTCTCCCTCACGGACAGGTGCAACCTGCGGTGCTCGTACTGCATGCCGCCGGAGGGGCTGGACTGGCTGCCCAAGCCCGAGCTGCTCACCGACGACGAGGTCGTGCGGCTGGTGCGGCTGGGCGTGGAGCGGCTCGGGATCACCGAGGTCCGCTACACCGGCGGCGAACCGCTGCTGCGCCGCGGGCTGCCCGGCATCGTCGGCCGCACCGCGGAGCTGCGCCCGCGCCCGCAGATCTCGCTGACCACCAACGGCATCGGGCTGGACCGGCTCGCCGGGCCGCTGGCCGAGGCCGGGCTCGACCGGGTCAACGTCTCCCTGGACACCCTCGATCCCGAGGTCTTCCGGCGGCTGGCGCACCGCGACCGGCTCGCCGACGTCCTCGCGGGGCTGGCGGCGGCCCGGGACGCCGGCCTGACCCCGGTGAAGGTCAACAGCGTGCTGATGCGCGGCGTCAACGACCATGAGGCGGTGCCGCTGCTGCGCCACTGCCTGGACGAGGGCTACCACCTGCGGTTCATCGAGCAGATGCCGCTGGACGCCCAGCACGGCTGGACCCGCCGCGACATGATCACGGCGGACGAGATCCTCGGCCTGCTGGGCGAGGAGTTCGCGCTGGAGCCGGACGAGCCGGAGGCGCGGGGCAGCGCGCCCGCCGAGAGCTTCCTGGTGGACGGGGGCCCGGCCCGGGTCGGCGTGATCGGCTCGGTGACCCGCCCGTTCTGCGCGGCCTGCGACCGGGTCCGGCTCACCGCCGACGGCCAGGTGCGCAACTGCCTGTTCGCCACCGAGGAGTCCAACCTGCGGGACGCGCTGCGGGCCGGCGCCACCGACGACGACCTGGCCGCCCGCTGGCACGCCGCGGTGCGTTCCAAGCGCGCCGGGCACGGCATCGACGACCCCGGCTTCCTGCAGCCCGCCCGGCCGATGTCGGCGATCGGCGGCTGAGCCCGGTGTCCCGGCCGGCGCCGCCGGAGCGGCCCGCGGGCGCGCGCTACGACGCGGTCGTGCTGGCGGGCGGGCGCGCGCGCCGGCTCGGCGGCGCCGACAAGCCGGGCGCGCGGGTGGGCGGGCGCCCGCTGATCGGCTGGGTGGCGGAGGCGGTCGCGGACGCGGCGCGCCTGGTGGTCGTGGGCCCGCCCCGCCCGGAACTGCCGCACGCGGTCGTGGTGCGGGAGGACCCGCCCGGCGCCGGCCCCGTTCCCGCGCTCCGTGCGGGCCTGGCCGAGGTCACCGCGCCCTGGACGGTGCTCCTGGCCGCCGACCTGCCGTTCCTGCGCCCGGCCCATGTCGCCGCGCTGCGGGACGCCGCGGGCCGGACCGGGGCGGTTCTGGTCGACCAGGACGGCCGGGAGCAGTGGCTGTCGGGCTGCTGGCCCACCGGCGCGCTGCGGGCGGCGCTGGACGGCTACGCGGGCGCCTCGCTGCGCGGCCTGCTGGGCCCGCTGGGGCCGGCCGCGGTGTCCCTGGCGGCGGGCGAGCGCCCGCCCTGGTACGACTGCGACACCCCGGACGCGCTGCTCCGCGCCGAACGGCTGTCCCGGGACCCGGGCCGCTAACATCCGGAAGACCGGAAAGGGGAGGCTCGGTGCTGGAGGAATGGATCGACGCGGTCTGCCTGGAGCTCGGCCTGGAACGCAGGGAGATCGACCGGGACCTGGTGCTGGACCTGGCCCGTGACGTCGCGCACGGCGTGGCACGGCCCGGGGCCCCGCTCACCACGTACCTGCTGGGGCTGGCGGTGGGACGGGGCACGCCCGCCCGGGACGCCGCCGCCCGGCTGACCGAGATGGCCGAGGGCTGGCGGCCCGACGGGGACCGGACGCGGGAGGCGGGGGAGCCCGGGGAGCGCGACTGACGCCGTCCGGCCCGACCTCGCCGGACCTCTACCCGACCTCGCCCCGGCCGCGGCCGGGGCTCAGCCCGGCGGGGCGTCGCGGTCGGCGACCGGGACGACGTCGCGCAGGAAGTCGCGACGCTCCAGGAACGCCGACAGGCTCTCCCGGTGCTCGCCGCAGGCCAGCCAGATCTTCCGCCGCTCCGGCGTGTGGATCTTGGGGTTGTTCCAGCGGAGCGCCCAGACGGCGTCGGCCCGGCAGCCCTTGGCCGAGCACTGGAGTTCTTCGGAGCCGGGCTCCGGCCGGGAATCGGTCACCCGCCCACCCTGGCACATCCGCGGGGCGCCCGCGGACGCGCCAGGGCACGGGCGGGCCGCGTCAGCCGTCCGGCCGGCCGCGGCGGCGGGCCAGTGCCCGCGCCGCCAGCCCGGCGGCCGTGGCCCCCGTGACCGCCGCCGCGCCCAGCGCCAGGTTCTGCCGCCGCAGCCGCCCCGGGATCTGCGCGTACGGGACGGTGGTGAACGAGACCAGCTCGTACCGCGACACGTAGCGTCCCGCCAGCCGGCGTTCCAGGGCGTGCTGGGCCGCCCGGGTCAGCCGGAACACCGGCGAGGAGACCCGGTCGCGCATCTCGACGAAGTTGTCCAGCGCCATCTCGGCGATCGCGTCGGTGTTCGGCTTGCGCCGCTCCTCGTAGAGCGCCAGCGTCCGGTCCCACCGGCCGCCCGTCTCGTCCAGCAGGCGGTCGATCTCGACGCAGTCCTCGAAGGCGCAGTTGGCGCCCTGCCCGAAGAACGGCACGATGGCGTGCGCGGCGTCGCCGAGCAGCGCCACCCGGGTGCCGCCGACGTCGCGCACCCACGGGCGGCAGCGCACCGTGACCAGCGACCCCACCGGGTTGCGCCCGAAGTCGCCGGGCAGGTCGGGCATGAGCCCGGCCACGTCGGGATAGTGCGCCCCGAAGTGGGCGATCACCTTCTCCGGGGTGTCCAGGGCGGTGAAGTCCTCCCGCGGCCAGAACAGCGTGCAGGTGAAGGACCGGTCCAGGTTCGGCAGGGCGATCATCATGGCGGTGCCGCGCGGCCAGATGTGCAGCGCGTCGGGGTCCAGCGCGAAGTCCCCGTCGCGGGGCGGGACGGTCAGCTCCTTGTAGCCGTGGTCCAGGAAGTCCTGGTCACAGTCGAGCCCCTCCAGGGACCCGCGGACCGCGCTGTAGGCCCCGTCCCCGGCCAGGACGACGTCGGCGGGGTCGCCCGGGACGCCCTCGACCAGCAGCCGCCCGCCGGCCACGCCGGTGACGCGCTGGGAGAAGCGCAGCCGCACGCCCGGCGTGGACTCGGCCGCGTCCAGCAGCGACCGGTTCAGCTCGGCCCGGCCGATCGAGTTGATCGCCCGCTCGCGGTCGGCGCTGTAGGGCTGGAAGTTCGGCGCGGCCCCGGCCGGATGGACCATCCGGCCGTGCATCGGCAGGGCCCGCCGGAGGGCCTGCTCGCGGAGCCCGACCTGCTCCAGCGCGGCCAGCCCGCGCGCCGAGACGGCCAGGTTGATCGAACGGCCCCGCTCGGCGCCGGCGACGCGCGGGTCGGGGCGCCGCTCGTACACGGTGACCTCCAGGCCCCGCCGCCCGAGCAGGGTGGCCAGCAGGCATCCCGCCAGCCCGGCCCCGACGACGGCGATCCGCTCACCCGCCATGGACGACCGTCTCCTCGATCTGCGAGCGGACCTCCCAGAGGTCCGGGAACGCGGGCGTGAAGAGGGTGGAGCGCAGGTAGTCGGCGCCGGCCGAGCCGCCCGTCCCGAGCTTGGCGCCGATGGTCCGCTCGACCATCTTGACGTGCCGGTAGCGCCATTCCTGCACGCCCTCGTCGACGTCCACCAGCATCTCGCAGACCTCGACGGCGGGCCCGCTCTCGTCGGCGTAGACCGCCAGCAGCGCCCGCTGCACCCCCGGGTCGGGCCGCCACGGCGCGGCCGGGTCGCGCTCCAGCACCGCCCGCGGGATCGGGTAGCCGTGACCGTCCAGGTAGCGCAGCAGCGAGTCCATCAGCGAGCGGCGGGCCACCGCCGCCCGCAGCCGCGGGTCGTCGCGCAGGTCCGAGGCCGGGAAGGAACGCCGTCCCAGCACGGCCTCGATCTCCCGGAACTGCGCCGACTGGAAGCCGCTGGAGGTGCCCAGGGCGTCCCGGAACGAGGCGAACTGGCGGGGCGTCATCGTCTCCAGCACGTCCAGCTGCCCCACCACGGTCTTGAGGATCTTGGCGATCCGCCGTCCCGTGTGCAGCGCCCCGGCGCTGACGCCCTCCTCCAGCCGCGCCTGCAGCAGCGCCGCCTCGTGCAGGATCTGCTTGAACCACAGCTCGTACACCTGGTGGATGATCACGAACAGCAGCTCGTCGTGCGCGCCGGTGCGCGTCTCCTGGCAGTCCAGCAGCCGGTCCAGCCGCAGGTAGTCCCCATAGGTGAGGGATTCCGGATCACTCATCGACGCATCTCCCCACCGGCCGCCGGCGGGACCGGGCACCACGTCGTGCCGGATCGTTCACCGCCTGGGCCGGTGACCACCGGTATATACCCCGGGGGCCGGAGCGATCCAGCCGGGCCGGGCGGGTCAGGGAGCACCGACCCCGCCGCCCGCCCGGACGCCCTCTCCCCGGACCTCGCCTTCCCGCCCGCCGTCCGCGGCCCGCCCGGCGCCCTCCTGTCCGGCGCCCTCCTGGACGTCGCCGGCCGAGACGCGGACGGCGTGCAGCGCGCCGGTGATCGCCGCGGCCTCGCCGGCGCTCAGGCCGGGCAGGCCGAACTCGGCCTCGTGCAGCGCGGCCGTCGCCCGCTCGGCCAGCTTCCGGCCCTCGGGGGTGATGGCGGCCAGCACGACGCGGCGGTCGTCGGGGGAGGGGCGGCGCTCGACCAGCCCGCGCCGCTCCAGGCGTCCGATCACGTTGGTGACCGAGGCGGGATGGACCATCAGGCGGGTGCCGACCTTGCCCATGGGCAGGGCGCCGGTGCGGGCGAAGGCCAGCAGGCGCAGCGCCTCGTAGGCGGCGAAGGTCAGGCCGTGGGGCTTGAGGGCCGCCTCGACCAGGCTCAGCAGGAGCTGCTGGGCCCGCATGACGGAGGTGACGGCGGCCATGTGGTCGGCGTGCTCCGGCCACCGGGCGCTCCATTGGCGGTGGGCCTCGGCGATCGGGTCGGGGGCGTCGGGCACCGCCCCACCGTACGCCACCCGGCCGCTCTTGACGGGCTCGCGCATGGAAACTATTTTAACTTCCAAATATTGGATGTCCAAGGATAGTCGAGAGAACGGTGGTCGCCATGCACGTGCCCGAGCATCCGGTGCGGTTCGTGACGGCTGCGGCGCTGTTCGACGGGCACGACGCGGCCATCAACATCATGCGCCGCATCCTGCAGTCGCAGGGCGCCGAGGTCGTCCACCTGGGCCACGACCGCTCGGTCCGCGAGGTCGTCGACGCCGTCCTGGAGGAGGACGCCCAGGGCGTGGCGGTCAGCTCCTACCAGGGCGGGCACGTGGAGTACTTCGAGTACCTGGCGCGCTCCCTGGCCGAGGCCGGCGCCGGGCACGTGAAGGTCTACGGCGGGGGCGGCGGCGTCATCGTCGCCGAGGAGATCGCCCGGCTGGCCGGCGCCGGGGTGCGGATCTTCTCCCCGGAGGACGGCCAGCGGCTCGGCCTGCCCGGCATGATCAACGAGCTGGTCCGCGACTGCGACGTCGACCTGGCCGCCCGGCCGGCGCCGGTGGAGGCCGTGCTGGCGGGGGAGCGGCCCGCGCTGGCCCGCGCCATCACCTGCCTTCAGGGCGGCCGGCTGCCCGAGGACGACCGGCGGGCGCTGGCCGAGGCCGCCGCCCGGCGGAACGTGCCCGTGCTCGGCATCACCGGCACCGGCGGCTCGGGCAAGTCCTCGCTCACCGACGAGCTGGTCCGGCGCCTGCGCGCCGACCAGCAGGACAAGGTCCGCGTCGCCGTGCTGGCGGTGGACCCGACCCGGCGGCGCGGCGGCGGCGCGCTGCTGGGCGACCGGATCCGAATGAACACCCTGGACGGCGACCACGTCTTCTTCCGCTCGCTGGCCACCCGCGGCTCGCACGAGCTGCCCGAGCACATCGACGGCGTGATCGATGCGTGCAAGGCCGCCGGGTACGACCTGGTGATCCTGGAGACCCCCGGCATCGGCCAGGGCGACGCGGCGATCGTGCCGCTGGCCGACGTCTCCCTGTACGTGATGACGCCCGAGTTCGGCGCCGCCTCCCAGCTCGAGAAGATCGACATGCTGGACTTCGCCGACGTCGTGGCGATCAACAAGTTCGAGCGGCGGGGCGCGGCCGACGCGCTCCGCGACGTCTCGCGGCAGCTCGTCCGCAACCGCGAGGCGTTCGGCGCGCGCCCCGAGGACATGCCGGTCTTCGGCACCAGCGCCGCCACCTTCAACGACGACGGCGTCACCGCCCTCTACCAGCACCTGACCGGCCTGCTCGGCCTGGAACGCGGCGTCCTGCCCGACGCGGGCACCCGCGTCTCCACCGGCGCCGCCCAGATCGTCCCGCCCGCCCGGATCCGCTACCTGTCGGAGATCGCCGAGACGGTCCGCGGCTACCACGCCGAGACCCGCCGGCAGGTCGCGGCGGTGCGCCGGGCGCAGCGGCTGGAGGCGGTGCGCGGCGAGCTGGCCGAGGCCGGATCGGCCACCGCGGCCGAGGAGGTCGGCGGGCTGCTGGAGGACGCCCGCCGCCAGGTCTCGCCCGAGAGCGCGGACCTGGTCGGGGGCTGGCCCGCGGTGGTGGAGTCGTACTCGGGCGATGAGCAGGTCGTCCGCGTCCGCGACAAGGAGCTGCGCACCGTCCTGGCGCGCGAGTCGCTGTCGGGCAGCCGCATCCCGCGGGTCGCGCTGCCCCGCTACGAGGACCACGGCGAGCTGCTGCGCTTCCTGCGCTCGGAGAACCTGCCCGGCCGCTTCCCCTTCACCGGGGGCGTCTTCGCGTTCAAGCGCGACAACGAGGACCCGGCGCGGATGTTCGCCGGAGAGGGCGACCCGTTCCGCACCAACCGGCGCTTCAAACTCCTGTCGGAGGGCCAGCCCGCCACCCGGCTGTCCACCGCGTTCGACTCCGTCACCCTGTACGGGCGCGACCCCGACGAGCGGCCCGACGTCTACGGCAAGGTCGGCACCTCCGGCGTCTCCATCGCCACCCTGGACGACATGAAGGCGCTCTACGACGGCTTCGACCTGGCCGCGCCCACCACCTCGGTGTCGATGACGATCAACGGCCCGGCCCCGGCCATCCTGGCGTTCTTCCTCAACACCGCGATCGACCAGGGCCTGGACGCCTTCCGCGCCGAGCACGGCCGCGAGCCGTCCGCCGAGGAGGCCGGCCTGGTCCGCGCCCGCGTCCTGAGCACCGTGCGCGGGACCGTGCAGGCCGACATCCTCAAGGAGGACCAGGGCCAGAACACCTGCATCTTCTCCACCGAGTTCTCGCTGCGGATGATGGGCGACATCCAGCAGTGGTTCATCGACAACGGCGTCCGCAACTTCTACTCGGTGTCGATCTCCGGCTACCACATCGCCGAGGCCGGGGCCAACCCCATCAGCCAGCTCGCGTTCACCCTGGCCAACGGGTTCACCTACGTGGAGTCCTACCTGGCCCGGGGGATGGACGTCGACGCGTTCGCCCCCAACCTGTCGTTCTTCTTCTCCAACGGCATGGACCCCGAGTACTCCGTGCTCGGCCGGGTCGCGCGGCGCGTCTGGGCGGTGGCGATGCGGGAGCGCTACGGCGCCGGTGAGCGCAGCCAGAAGCTGAAGTACCACGTGCAGACCTCGGGCCGCTCCCTGCACGCCCAGGAGATGAACTTCAACGACATCCGCACCACGCTGCAGGCACTGATCGCGATCTACGACAACTGCAACAGCCTGCACACCAACGCCTACGACGAGGCGGTCACCACCCCCACCGCCGAGTCGGTGCGGCGCGCCCTGGCGATCCAGCTGATCATCAACCGGGAGTGGGGCCTGGCGATGAACGAGAACCCGCTGCAGGGCTCGTTCATCATCGACGAGCTGACCGACCTGGTCGAGGAGGCGGTGCTGGCCGAGTTCGACCGGATCAGCGAGCGCGGCGGGGTGCTGGGCGCGATGGAGACCGGCTACCAGCGCGGCCGGATCCAGGACGAGTCGATGCTGTACGAGCGGCTCAAGCACGACGGCACGCTGCCCATCATCGGAGTCAACACCTTCCGCAACCCCGGCGTGGAGGAGGAGGGCGGCGAGCCGCTGGAGCTGGCCCGCGCCACCGAGGCCGAGAAGCGGTCGCAGCTGGAGCGCGTCCGCGACTTCCAGCGGCGGCACCGCGACGAGGCCGGGCCCGCCCTGGACGCGCTGAAGGAGGCGGCCCGCTCCGGCGAGAACGTCTTCGCCGTGCTGATGGACGCCGCCCGGGTCTGCAGCCTGCACCAGATCACCGAGGCGTTCTTCGAGGTGGGCGGCCAGTACCGCCGCAACCTGTGATGCCCGCGCCCGGCCCCGGCGGCGCCCGCGCGGCCGGCGGGCCCGCCGACGACACCGGAGCCCCGGTCCCGGTTCCCGGCCGGGTGCGCCGCGTGGTCTCCCTGGTGCCCTCGCTCACCGAGACGATCGCGGTGACCGCTCCGGGGCTGCTGGCGGGCGCCACCGACTGGTGCACCCACCCCGCCGGCCTGGACGTCCCCCGCGTGCGCGGCACCAAGAACCCCGACCTGGAACGGATCGCCGCGCTGCGGCCCGACCTCGTCGTCGGGAACACCGAGGAGAACCGCGCCCCCGACGTCGAGGCGCTCCGCGCCGCCGGGATCCCGGTCTGGATGACCGAGATCCGCACGGTGGAGGAGGCGCTGGTCTCGCTGCGCCGGATGCTGACCCTGGCCTGCGGGGTGCCGGCCCCGGACTGGCTCGACGACGCGGCCCGGGCCTGGCGGGACCCCCGGGTGCCGGGGCTCCCGGCGGGGGGCCGTACGGCGATCATCCCGATCTGGCGGCGGCCGTGGATGGTCGTCGGGCGCGACACCTTCACCGGCGACGTCCTGGCCCGCCTCGGGATCGGCAACCGCTACGCCGGGCACCCCGAGCGGTACCCGAAGATCCCGCTCGGGGAGCTGAACGCGGCGGGCGCCGACCTGGTCGTGCTGCCCGACGAGCCGTACCGGTTCACCGCCGCCGACGGACCCGAGAGCTTCCCGGGGATCCCCTCGGCGCTGGTGACGGGCCGCCACCTCACCTGGTACGGCCCGTCCCTGGTGGAGGCTCCCGGCGTGCTCGCCCGGCAGCTGGCGGACGCGCGCCTGCCCGGCGGGCGCTCCTCGGGCTGAGCGCCCGCCGGGCGGAGGCACCGCACCGGGCACAGACGCCTGCCGCGCCGGGCCAGGGCCGCCGGGGGCGGCCCCGGTCAGTCCTTGGGGCCGCCGGCGACGTAGATGACCTGCCCCGACACGAACGAGGCGTCCTCGCTCACGAGGAACGCCACCGTCCCGGCGATGTCCTCGGGCGCGCCGACCCGCCGCACCGGGATCTGCTCGGCCGCCGCCGCCTTGAACTCCTCGAAGTCGGCCCCCATCCGGGCCGCGGTGGCGGCGGTCATCTCGGTGGCGATGAACCCGGGGGCGATCGCGTTGGCGGTCACCCCGAACTTGCCCAGCTCGATGGCCAGGGTCTTGGTGAAGCCCTGCAGGCCCGCCTTGGCCGTCGAGTAGTTGGCCTGGCCGCGGTTGCCCAGCGCCGAGGTCGACGACAGGTTCACGATCCGGCCCCAGCCCGCCTTGGTCATGTGCCCCTGCACCGCCCGCGTCATCAGGAACGCGCCGCGCAGGTGCACGGCCATGACCGCGTCCCAGTCGTCCTCGCTCATCTTGAACAGCAGGTTGTCGCGGATGATGCCGGCGTTGTTGACCAGCACCTGCGGCGCGCCCAGCTCCGCGGTGATCCGTTCCACCGCGGCCTCCACCCGGGCCGCGTCGGAGACGTCCACGGCCACGGCCAGCGCCCGCCCGCCCTCCTTCCGCACGGCCTCGACCGTCGCCGCGCAGGCGTCCTCGTCCAGGTCGCACACCGCGACCACGAAGCCCTCGCGGGCCAGCCGCACCGCGGTGGCGGCGCCGATGCCGCGCGCCGCGCCGGTGACGACGGCGACCCTGTTCCCGCTCATGTGGTCCTCTCCTTCGCCGGGCGGCTCAGACGCCCAGGTCCTTGGCGATGATCGTCTTCAGCACCTCGCTGGTGCCGCCGTAGATGCGGGTGACCCGGGCGTCGGCGTACAGCCGGGCGATCGGGTACTCCAGGATGTAGCCGTATCCGCCGTGCAGCTGCAGGCACTTGTCGACCACGCGGGCCTGCACCTCGGTGCAGAACAGCTTGGCCCTGGCGGCGTCGGCGGGGGTCAGCTCACCGGCGTCCAGCGCCTCGGTGGCGCGGTCCACCAGCGACTGCGCGGCCTCGACCTCGGTGGCGCACTCGGCCAGCACGAACTTGGTGTTCTGGAAGGAGGAGACGGGCTTGCCGAAGACCGTGCGCTCCTGCACGTACTTGCGGGCGAACTCCACCGCGGCGGCGGCCGAGGCGTAGGAGGAGACGGCGATGCCGAGCCGCTCCTCGGCCAGGTTGTGGGTGAGGTACTCGAAGCCGCGGCCCTCCTCGCCCAGGAGGTCCTCGACGGGCACCCGCACGTCGCTGAACGACAGCTCGGCGGTGTCGGAGCTGCGCAGGCCGATCTTCTCCAGCTTGCGGCCGACCGCGTACCCCTCGCTCTTGGTGTCCACCGCCAGGATCGACAGGCCGGTGCGGCGGTTCTCCGGGGTGGCGGGGGAGGTGCGGGCCACCACCAGCACCCGGTCGGCCAGCACGCCGCCGGTGATGAACGTCTTGGCCCCGTTGAGGATGTAGTGGTCGCCGTCCCGGCGGGCGGTGGTCTGCACGCCCGCCAGGTCCGAGCCGGTGCCGGGCTCGGTCATCGCGATGGCGGTCATCATGTCGCCGGAGATGAAGGCGGGCAGCCAGCGCTTCTTCTGCTCCTCGCTGCCGTACTTGAGCAGGTAGGGCAGGACGAGGTTGACGTGCACCGCGTAGCCCCCGAAGCTCACCCCGGCGCGGGCGCACTCCTCGGAGATCACCACCTGGTACTTGAAGCTGGTCTCGCCGGCGCCGCCGTACTCCTCGGGCACCGTGATGCCGAAGACGCCCAGCTCGCCCAGCTTGTTGTAGAAGTCGCGGGGCGGGTGCCCGGCGTTCTCCCAGGCGTCGTAGACCGGCGCGACCTCGGCGGCGATGAAGTCCCGGATCGTGGCCCGGAAGGCTTCATGATCCTCATTGAACACGGTACGGCGCACGGTCCGCTCCCTTCGATCCTCATCCGACGGAACGTCAAGTTACTTCGAACTCAATTCTAGAATCAACTCGGGTGCCGGTCGGGGCGCCGTCCCGCGGGTGCCGTTTCGGCCCGTGGCCGGAGAAGGCCAGGGAGGATGCTTGCCATCGGACCGCGCGGATGGGCGGCGCGGGAGAGCCCGTGCTCAGGCCCGCGAAGGCCGCCGGGGCCGAGGATTTGCCGGATCTTGCCCGCCGGAGCCGCGCAAGGGCCCCGGGATGAACGCCAGGTGACGGTCCCGCCAAGGCCGGGTCATCAGGGCCCGCCCGGGACACCGGCGCCCTCCGGGCCGCGCGGGGGCCGCCGGTCCGCTGCGCCGGGCGTCGTTCTCGCAGGTCAGAGCCCGAAGACGGGGGACCGCAAAATAAAAGCGACGCCGGGTGGATACGGGGGCAATCCACCCGGCGTCGCATCATCGGTGTTCCGACGGGGGCCCGGAACACCGGCACGGGCGCTCCGACGGGGGACCAGAGCGCCGGTACAAATCGTACACCGAACCCCCCCGCCCCTAGTCAAGAGAAAGTCACGACCGGATTTCCGGTCGCTGTCCGGAAATGCCCTTGTGGTGCGGGCTATCCGGGCTCTCGAAGCGTGCCGAAGGCTGCGGCTCGCGCCCGCCGTTCGCGAAGATGACGCTGATGTAGGGCAGGAAGACCGCCCCGACCACCAGCAGCCCCACGAGCCACAGCGGAGCCCCGGCCACACCGGCGAAGACGGCCCCGAGGAAGCACCCCGTCCGGATGCTCATCGAGATCAGGTAACGCCGCTGCCGGTACTGGATGTCCTCCGACATGGGCTTGGGCGCGTTGGTGACCGTGTAGACCTCGGCACGCCGACGGCGAATGACGTTCACCATTCCACGGTATGCCCTGGGAGACCGCCACGCGACACCAGGAGGGGCCATGACCGACCGGACGTACCGGGTGACCGAGATCGTCGGCACCTCGCCCGACTCCGTCGACGCGGCCGTGCGCAACGGCATCGCCAGGGCCGCGCGGACCCTGCGTCATCTGGACTGGTTCGAGGTGACCGAGGTCCGCGGCCGGATCGAGGACGGGGAGGTGGCCCACTACCAGGTCGGCATGAAGGTCGGCTTCCGCATCGAGGACGACTGAGACGCTCTCAGCGCCCCTTGGAAGGCCTGCCCCGCCCGCACCGTCCCGCGGGGCGCCACGGCCCGCCCGGAGACGCCACCGCCCGCCGTGAACCGGCGTGGAAGGGCCCGGGCGCCCCTCCACTCACCGGAGGGCGCCCGGGCCCTGGAACCCGCGTCAGGACGCCTGCGAGACCGTCGACATGTTGAAGTCGCCGACCCGCACGGGCGGCATCGCCGTACGCGTGAAGTAGTCCGACCACTCGCGGGGGAGCGTCGGGCCCGTGGCGCCGACCTCGGAGATCCGGCCGAGCAGGTCCACCGGGCTCTCGTTGAACCGGAAGTTGTTCACCGCGCCGGTCACCTCCCCGTTCTCCACGAGGTACACCCCGTCACGGGTGAGACCGGTCAGCAGCAGCCGCTGCGGATCGACCTCGCGGATGTACCACAGGCAGGTCAGCAGCAGCCCGCGCTCGGTCCGCGCGACCATCTCCTCCAGCGACGCGCCTCCCCCCGCGGGGGAACCGGTCATCGTCAGGTTGTCGATCGCCGGGGTGAGCGGCAGCCCCGTGCGCGCGGCCGAATGCCGGGTCTGGGTCAGCGCGGCGAGGGTGCCCTCGGAGATCCAGTCGGTCCGCTCCAGCCCCAGCCCGTTGTCGAACACCGACGACTCGCGGCTGGAGGCGTGGGCCACGACGAACGGCGCGCACTCCAGCCCCGCGGCGCGCGGGTCGCTCGACAGCGTGACCGGCAGCGCCGCCAGCTTCTCCCCGACCCTGGTGCCGCCGCCCGGCGCGCTGAACACCGTACGGCCGTCATGGGCGTCCCGCGCCCCGGCCGACCAGTACAGGTAGATCATCAGGTCGGCCACCGCGCTCGGCGGCAGGATCGTCTCGTACCGCCCCGCGGGCAGGTCGATCCGGTGCTCGCCCCACCCCAGCCGCCGGGCCAGGTCACCGGTCAGCCCCGGCACGTCCACGTCGGTGAAGTCGCGGGTGCCCACACCCGCCCACGCCGAGCCGCCCGCGCCCTTGGCGTTGAGCTCCAGCAGCCCGGTCGGCTGGTCGTGCCGCAGCCGCAGCCCCGCCGACGTGCCCAGGAACGTCGAGGTCACCATGTGGTTGGCGAACCCGTACAGCCTGCGCCCGCCCGCCTCGGCCGCGGCGAACGCCTCACCCAGCGCCGGCGCGAAGGCGGAGAACACCCCGATGCCGGTCTCGGCGGGCGCGGCGTCCCAGTCACCGCCCGCCGGCGCCCGGTCGATGAGCGGCGCGGCGTCCTCGGCCGCGGCGTTGCCGGCGGCGTCCGCCTCGGCCGCGCGGACCAGATCCTCCAGATCGGCCGCGTCCACCGCCGCCCGCGACACCACCCCCGCCGCCACGCCCTCGCCCGCCCGGCGCAACGCGACCACGGTCAGCCGGTTGGACCGCGTGACCCCGTTGGTGGTCAGCGTGTTGCCCGCCCAGCGCAGATTGGCGGTGCTGGACTCGTCGGCGATGACGACGCAGTCGTCGGCCCGCGACAACTCCAGCGCCCGCTCCACGGCCTCCTGAGGCTTGAGAACGCTCACTGTGCTTCCCGCTTTCCTAGGGCGCGCTTGTGGCGGCGCCTTCCCTCGTCGCTCGTTCCTCGCTCCTCAGTCCAGGCGCCGCCGCGCGCCTCCGGCTCGCTCACTGGCCGGCCTCCTTCAGCGCGTTGAGGATGTTGACCCCGCGGAACAGCGCCGACGGGCAGCCGTGGCTGACCGGGGCGACCTGCCCCGGCTGGCCCTTCCCGCAGTTGAACGCCCCGCCCAGCACGTACGTCTGCGGGCCGCCGACGGCCTCCATCGAGTTCCAGAAGTCGGTGGTGGTGGCCTGGTAGGCCACGTCCCGCAGCTGCCCCGCCAGCCGGCCGTTCTCGATCCGGTAGAAGCGCTGGCCGGTGAACTGGAAGTTGTGCCGCTGCATGTCGATCGACCAGCTCTTGTCACCGATGATGTAGACGCCGCGCTCGACGCCCGAGATCAGCTCGTCGGTGTCCGGGCCGCCCGGCGCCGGCTGCAACGACACGTTGGCCATCCGCTGCAGCGGCATGCTGGAGGCGGCGTCGGCGAACGCGCAGCCGTTGGAACGGTCGGCGCCCGTGAGGCGGGCGATCCGCCGGTCCGTCTGGTAGCCGGTGAACATCCCGGCGGAGACGATGTCGAAGGCCTGCGTCCGGACGCCCTCGTCGTCGTAGCCGACGGTGGCGAGGCCGTGCTCGGCGGTGCGGTCCCCGGTGACGTTCATGACCTTCGAGCCGTACTGCAGCGTGCCCAGCTTGTCCGGGGTGGCGAACGAGGTGCCCGCGTAGGCCGCCTCGTAACCCAGCGCCCGGTCCAGCTCCGTCGCGTGCCCGATCGACTCGTGGATGGTCAGCCAGAGGTTGGACGGGTCGATGACCACGTCGTAGGTGCCGGGCTCCACCGAGGGCGCGGCCAGCTTCTCGGCCAGCAGCTCGGGCATGCGCCCCAGCTCGCCGTCCCAGTCCCAGTGGCCTCCGGTCAGCCACTCCCAGCCGCGGCCCACGGGCGGGGCGATGGTGCGCATCGTGTCGAACACGCCGTCCCCGATGCCGACGGCGTTGAGCACCGGATGCAGCCGCACCCGCTGCTGCGTGGTGACCGTCCCCGCCAGGTCGGCGAAGAACTTGTTCTCCTTCACCTGCAGCAGCGTGGCGTCGGCGTGGTCCACCCGGTCGTCGTCCAGCAGGCGGCGGCTCCACTCGGCCAGCAGCGCGACCTTGTCGGCGGTGGGCACCGTGAACGGGTCCACCTCGTACGCCGAGACCCAGGTCCGCTCGCCGTGCACCGGCTCGGGCGCCAGCTCGATCGGCTCGCGGTTGACCGCGGCGGCGACCGCGGCGACCTCGACGGCCTGCGCGGCCACCCGGGCGGCGCCGTCCGGGGTGAGATCGATGCCGGCGGCGAACCCCCAGGTGCCGTCCTTGACCACGCGGACCGACAGGCCCACGTCGTCGGCGTCCAGCGCGGTCTCCAGGGCGGCGTCGTGCAGGCGCAGCGTCTGGCTGCGGATGCGTTCGAGGCGGAAGTCGGCGTGCTCGGCGCCCAGGTCCCGGGCCCGGCTCAGCGCCGCGTCGGCCAGCGCGCGCAACGGCAGCGCGGTGAAAGCGGGATCGATGTCATGCACCTACCGCAACCTACCCCCTCGCCCCGCCCGCGGAGGCGGGGCGCGGCGGGAACAAACACCGGTCAGCGGATCTTGTCGGATCGGCACATCTCGTTACCGCCGGTAGGCCGATACGCTCCTTGGCTGTTGTCAAATGAACGATGGAACGGCGTCGCCGACGCCGTCGACGAGAGGTACGACCATGAGTCGCTCTGTCCTCGTGACCGGCGGTAACCGGGGCATCGGCCTGGCCATCGCCCGGGAGCTGTCCGCCGGCGGCGACGCCGTCGCGGTCACCTACCGCTCCGGCCAGCCGCCCGAGGGCCTGTTCGGCGTCCGCTGCGACGTGACCAGCTCCGAGGACGTCGACGCCGCGTTCGCCAAGGTCGAGGCGGAGCAGGGACCGGTCGAGGTGCTGGTGGCCAACGCCGGCATCACCAAGGACACGCTGCTCGCCATCATGAGCGAGGACGCCTTCACCTCCGTCCTGGACACCAACCTCACGGGCTCCTACCGGGTCGCCAAGCGCGCGGTGAAGGGCATGATGCGCAAGCGGCACGGCCGGATCGTGCTGGTCTCCTCGGTCGTGGGCCTGCTCGGCTCCGCCGGCCAGGCCAACTACGCCGCCTCCAAGGCGGGCCTGGTGGGCTTCGCCCGGTCGCTGGCCCGCGAGCTCGGCTCGCGCGGCATCACCGTGAACGTGGTCGCGCCCGGCTTCGTCGACACCGACATGACCGCGGCGCTCAGCGAGGACCAGCAGAAGGCCATCAAGGGCGCGATCCCGCTGGGCCGCACCGCCCGTCCGGAGGAGATCGCCAAGGCCGTGGCGTTCCTGGCCGGAGAGGACGCCGGCTACATCACCGGTGCCGTCATCCCGGTCGACGGCGGCCTGGGCATGGGCCACTGAGCACGGACCACTCGGCACGGGTCACCGAGCACGGGTCACCGAGCACGCGTCACCGAGAAAACGGGCTACCGGGAAGAATGGGGCACTGAGACAAGTCATGGGAATCCTGGAAGGCAAGCGGATCCTGGTCACCGGCGTCCTGACCGACGCGTCGATCGGGTTCCACGTGGCGCGGGTCGCGCAGGAGCAGGGCGCCGAGGTCGTCCTCACCGCCTACCCGCGGCCGTCGCTGACCGAGCGGACGGCCAAGCGGCTGCCGTCCGGCCCGGACGACCCGCCGCCCGTGCTGGAGCTCGACGTCACCAACGCCGACCAGCTCGCGGGGCTGGCCGACGGGCTGCGCGACCGCGGGTTCGACCGGCTCGACGGGGTGGTGCACGCGATCGGGTTCGCCCCGCAGACCGCGCTGGGCGGCAACTTCCTGGAGACGCCGTGGGAGGACGTGGCCACCGCGGTCCACGCCTCGGCCTACTCGCTGAAGTCGCTGACGATGGCGTGCCTTCCGCTGATGAAGGACGGCGGTTCGGTGGTCGGCCTCGACTTCGACGCCTCGGTGGCGTGGCCGGTGTACGACTGGATGGGCGTGGCCAAGGCCGGGCTGGAGTCGTGCGCGCGTTACCTGGCCAAGTACCTGGGCCCGCAGGGCATCCGGGTCAACCTCGTCGCCGCCGGGCCGCTGGCCACGATGGCGGCCAAGAGCATCCCCGGCTTCGAGGGGATCACCGAGCTGTGGACGCAGTCCGCGCCGCTCGGCTGGAACCTCAAGGACAGCGACCCCACCGCGCGGGCCTGCGTGGCCCTGCTGTCGGACTGGTTCCCGGCGACCACCGGCGAGATCGTCCACGTGGACGGCGGGATCCACGCCATCGGCGCGCCCGGCCCGGCTTCGGCCTGACCCCGGCCTCCGGCCCGCGACGAGCCGCTCCGCGTTCCGGCGGGGCGGCTCGTCGGCGTCACGGCCGCGTACCGGTACGGCCGCGTACCGGTACGGCCCGGTGCGGGCCGGGCCGGACGCTTCAGGGGCGGCGGCCCGCGATGGAACGGGCGTGGCGGCGCCGCAGGTCGCGGCCGAGGAAGCTGATGTTGAAGGCGCCCACCATCCCGGCGGCGCCCGCGGCGGCGGCGACCCACAGGGTGGCCGGGGCGTCCTGCCGTTCGGACGCGGCGACCGGCGCGGTCAGCCGGGTCCGCGGCATGGGGCCGCCCTGCGCGGCGCCCTGAGGGCCGGCGACCTGCGGGGCCGGCAGCAGCCCGGGCAGCTGCGGGGCACCGCCGGTCGAGTACGGCTGCACGCTGTAGGGGCGGCTCTGCGGGCTCATGGGGGGCGGCGCGACCTGCCGTCCCGGGGCACCGCGGTCCTTGCCGGACGGAGGATCGGCCTTACGGCGAGGGGGCTTGGCCGGGGAGGTCTCCGGGGTCTTCTTCGGGGGCTTCTTCGTCGGGGCCGGGGCGGGAGCGGGGGAGGGCGCGGGGTCCTTCGGCTCGAGCCCGTCGCGGATGTTGTCGAGCTGGCACTTCCAGTTGTCGATGGTGCTGGCCGGATCGGTCCCCTTGGGGCAGGGCCTGGGCGCCGCCGCGGCGGCCGGGGGCGCGCTCAGGGCCATCAGGGTCAGGGCCCCGGCCGAGAGCGCCGAAGCCGCGCCGATCCGGCCGAGGCGGCTGCGGGGGCCGTGCTGGGCAAGGCGCCTCTGCTGCTGGGGCATCTCACTCCTTCGGCTGCGAGGGAACGCTGTTGACATTCTGCCAATAACAGTAGGCGGGCAGGGGGGACGGTCACAACAGCGCCGACCGGCCGGTTTGCGCCTTCTGCGGCCGTCACTGGACGACGAGCGCGGCCAGGCGCGTGCGCCGGGCCGGGGCGGGCCGTTCCCGTACCGCCGCGGCCAGCGCGGGCCCGGACGCCTGGACGACCGACAGGTGCCGGCGCGCCAGGCCGAAGGCGGTGGCCACCAGCGGACGCGTCAGCGCGCCGTCGTCGCCGGCGGTGGCGGGCGGGAGGACGGCGACCACGGCCGGACGGCGCGTCCCCCGGCCCAGCGCGACCGTGACCGCCCAGCCGGGCCGCAGCCGCGAGGTGAGGGCGGGCGGGACCACCGCCGTGCCCCCGGCGAACTCCACGTGCAGCCCGGCCGGGTCCGCGCCCGTGACGGTGCCGGCCTCGCCCACGGCCGCGTACGGGAGGGGCGCGGCCACCAGGACGCGGTCGCCGGGGTCGAACCCGCCGAACGCGCCCGGCCCCGGGTTGAGGCGGGCCTTCAGCGCGGCGTTGAGCGCGGCGGTGCCGGCCTCGCCCCCGGCCGCGGGCGCGACGACCTGGACGTCCTCCACCGGGATGCCCAGCGCGCGGGGGATGGAGTCGGTGACCAGCTGCACGGTCCGGTGCACGGCCTCGGTCGCCCCGTCGGCGGGCACGATCACGACCTCCTTGCCGGGCGCGTCCACGGTCACCAGCTCGCCGCCGCGCACGGCGGCGGTGAGGACGGCCGGCGGCGCGGCGGGCGCGTCCGGCTCCAGCTCGATCACCGCGACCGTCTCCGAGGCCTCCAGGTCGTCCAGCGGGCGGCCGGGGCCGGCGGGCGGCAGCGACTGCGGCTCGCCCCCGAGCACCAGGTGCGTCCCGTCCGCGCACGCCTCCACCAGCACGGCGCACAGCTCCACGTCCAGGCCCGCCCCGTCGGTCAGGACGAGCAGCTGCGGCTCCAGCGGCCGCTGCTCGCCGCGGCCGAAGACGACCGTGCCCGGCGCCGCCTCAGGGCCCCCCGCCCCCTCCCGCGGCTCCAGCAGGGTGTGCAGGCCGGCGATGGTGAACGCGGGCGCCTCCGGGGCCTGCGCGGCCAGGTCGGCCGCGGCCCGGTCGGTCGGGGTGACGACGGCCGCGCGCAGCCCGTGGGCCGCGGCGATCCCGGCGATGCCCAGCGCGGTCCGGGACAGGTCGTCGGCGGTGCCGCGCAGGATGCTCACGCCGGTGCCGAAGGCGGCGGTGACGGCGAGCGAGCGGTCCTCCGGCAGCCCGGCCCGGGCCGCCTTCACCGCGGCGTCGTCCAGCAGCGGCGCGGCCGTGGCGGCCAGCCGCCGCAGGCCCTCGGCGGCGGCCTCCTCGGCCAGCGCCCACCGCGCCAGGCCCAGGGTCTCCTCCGGCTCGGGGATCTCGTCGAGATCGCCGTCCTCCAGCGCGGCCTCGTCGAAGTCCGCCTCCTCGGTGAGGGCGATCGCCTCGGCCGCGTCCAGGGCGTCCTCGACCGCCCGCCGCGGATCGGGCACGCCGAGTCCCTCGAGGGCGGACAGCACCTCCGCGGGCGGCGTGACGGTATGGCCGTGCCGCGCCGCCTCGGTCAGCAGGTGCGCGACCAGCGCCCGGCCGCGCCGCCGGTCGTCGGGACGCGCCTGGTCGCCCAGCGCCCGCCGGGCGAAGTGGTCGGCCTGCCGCGGGGTCACCCCGGGGACGCGCAGCAGCCGCCACGGGTCCTCGCGGAGGAGCCCGGCGGCGCCGGTCCCGAGCCGGGCGAGGGTACGGTGCACCAGCGCCACGGGGACGCCCGTCCCGTCGAAGAGCTCGGCGAGGGCGGCGCGTCCGGCGGCGGACGCGGCGCCGGCCGGGGCGGCGCCGGGGGTTTCGGAGGCGCCCGGGGCCGCGGCGCCGGGGGTTCCTGCGGCGGCCGTCTCGGCGGCGCCCGGGGGGTTGGCGGAGTGGGATTCGGTCACGGGTTTCGGATCGTAGTCGATGCGCGCGCGCCCGCACGGCGAACCGCGCCCCACGGGCAGTGGCGCGTCAGTGACGCGTCAGTGGCGCGTCAGTGGCGCGTCACGGCGAGGCGGGGGCGATGTCGGACACGTCGTCGAGCGCGGAGCGGATCTCCAGGGGCAGGGTGAGCTGCTCGCTGAGCAGCGCCTGCTTCAGCTGCGCCGCCGTACGGGCCCCGACGATCGGCGCGGCCACGCCCGGCCGGTCCCGCACCCACGCCAGCGCCACGCCGAGCGGGGAGGCGCCCAGGCCCTCGGCGGCGGTGACGACCGACTCCACGATCCGGGCGCACTCCTCGTCCAGATAGGGCCGGACGAACTCGGCGAAGTGGGACGTGGCGGCGCGGGAGCCGGCGGGGATCCCGGTGCGGTACTTGCCGGTGAGCACCCCGCGGCCCAGCGGCGACCAGGGCAGCAGCCCGGCGCCGGCGTCCAGGGCCGCGGGGACGGCCTCGCGTTCGATGTCGCGGCGCAGCAGGGAGTACTCCAGCTGCGCGGAGATGATCGGCTCGCGGCCGGGCCAGGCCCGCTGCCACGCGCCGGCCTTGGCGATCTGCCAGCCGGCGTAGTTGGACACCCCGACGTAGCGGGTCCGGCCCGACAGGACCGCCTCGTCCAGCGCCGAGAGCGTCTCCTCCAGCGGCGTCCGGGGGTCGTAGGCGTGCACCTGCCACAGGTCGACGTACTCCAGGCCCAGCCGCTCCAGGGAGGCGTCCAGGGCGCTGAGGAGGTGCCGGCGGGAGGCGTCGTAGCGGCCGTTGGGGCGGATCGCGGCCTTGGTGGCGATGACGAAGTCGTCGCGCCCCACCACCTCGCGCAGCAGGTGACCGAGGATGCGTTCGCTGAGGCCGTCGCTGTAGACGTCGGCGGTGTCGACGAGGGTGCCGCCCGCCTCGGCGAACGCCGTCAGTTGCGAGGCGGCCTCGTCGGGTTCGGTGTCCTGCCCCCAGGTCATGGTGCCCAGGCCCAGCCTGGAGACCACGAGCCCGCTCCGCCCGAGGTGACGCTCTTCCATGGATCGGAACAGTAGCGGCAGGTGCCGGCCCGGCGGTCCGCCGAGGCGGCCGGTGACGGGCGGGCGGCGGCGGGATGTCGGCTGGGCCGCTTCGGGGTGTCGGGCGGGTGGCCCGCGCCTGGCCGGAGGGGGGCGGCACGCCTGGCGGCCGCCGGTGGACGCCTGGGCGCGGCCCGCGGCCGATACGCTTCCAGCGGGACGCGCCACCGCCGTGACCGGCCGGAACGCGCGCCGACGCCCGTTCGTGCTGAGGGGAACCGCCGCCTGTGAACGTCGTGGAAGCGACCGTCCTCGGGATCGTCCAGGGACTCACCGAGTTCCTGCCGATCTCCAGTTCGGGTCACATGCTGTTCGTGCCCAAGTTCCTGGGGTGGGAGGATCCGGGCGCGGCGTTCAGCGCGGTGATCCAGATCGGGACGATGGCGGCCGTCATCATCTACTTCTGGCGCGACCTGGCCCGCATCCTGGCCACCTGGACCAGGAGCCTGTGGACGCCGCGGCTGCGGACCCACCAGGACGCGCGGATGGGCTGGTACATCGGCCTGGGCACGATCCCGATCGGGGTGTGCGGGCTGGCCTTCAAGGACTTCATCGAGGGGCCGTCCCGGAACCTGTGGATCAACGCGACCTCGCTGATCCTGATGGGCCTGCTGCTGATGGTCGCCGAGTGGGCCGGAGCGCGGAAGCGGGAGGTCGGCGATCTGAACCTGCGGGACGGCCTGATCATCGGAGCGTTCCAGGCGCTGGCGCTGATCCCCGGCTCGTCCCGGTCGGGCTCGACCATGACCGGCGCGCTGTTCCTCGGCTACACGCGCGAGGCCGCCGCCCGCTACTCGTTCCTGCTGTCGGTGCCGGCCGTGGTGCTGTCGGGGGCGTTCGAGATGCGGCACGCGTTCGGCGGGGGGCTGCCGGTGGTGCCCACGCTGGTCGCCACCGCCGTGTCGTTCGTGGTCGGGTACGCCTGCATCGCCTGGCTGCTGAAGTACCTGGCCCGGCACTCGATGATGATCTTCGTGTACTACCGGGTCGCGCTGGGCGGGATCATCCTGGGCCTGCTCGCCGCCGGGGCGATCTCCGCGACCTGACGCGCGGGCCGCCGCGGCCTGTCGTGGCGCGGGGGCGCCGGGTTAGAGTGCGCAGCCATGGCGCCACCGCAGTTCCCGATCCACCCCTCCGGGCCGGCCGGGTCCGGGCGCCCCGGCGTCCCCGAGGCGCGCTACGGGGCCGGGCGCGGGCAGGACCCGGGATACCTGGCCTCGCTGCGTTCGGGGACGGTGCTGGGGCGGCTCCGCGCCATGATGCTGGTGCTCGTCCTGGCGCCGCCGCCGATCCTGGCGATCTCGCCGCTGATCGTGCGGGCGGCCGAGGGCCGGTACGGCGGCGCCGTGCCGTGGCTGTACGTCCCGCTGGTCCTGGGCGCGCTGCTGGCGGTGGCCGCCGGGCCCCGCACGCCGCTCCCGATGGCGGCCGGGCTGCCGCCGGAGCGGGCGGCCGAGCTGGCCCTGCTGCAGTTCCGGCAGGCGGTGCTGGTGCGGTACGGGCTGGCGCAGGGGGTGATCCTGCTGGGGCTGCCGCTGGCCATGGCCGGGGGCAGCGCCACGCTCTTCCTCACCGGCTTCGCGCTGGGCTATCCGCTGCTGCTGTGGCTGGCGCTGCCCACGACGGGCACGGTGGAGCGGATCAGGGCGCGGCTCGAGACGGGCGGCGCCGAGTCCCACCTGTGGGCGGCGCTGCTGGCGCCCGCGGCCAGGGGCTGACCCGCCGGTCCGGCGCCCGGCGGCGGCACCGCCGGGGAGGACCGGCCCGGCAGGCGGGGGCCGTTGTGGATGAGCAGGAAGATCAGCAGGATCCACAGCAGGACCAGCGTGATGACGGTGATCGGCCAGAGCTTGTGCGGACGGGCGGGGCGGCCCCGGCGGCCTGGGCGGCTCACGTCACAGCCACCCGCTCTTGCGCAGGCGGAGGTAGACGATGACGCACACCGTCACCATGGCCAGCATCATCGCCGGGTAGCCGTAGAGCCAGCGCAGCTCGGGCATGTAGTCGAAGTTCATGCCGTAGAACCCGGCGACCATGGTGGGCACCGCGATCACGGCGGCCCAGGCGGAGATCTTCCGCATGTCCTCGTTCTGCTGCTTGCCCAGGAGCGCCAGGTGCGCGGTGAGGACGCTGTTGAGGAGCTCGTTGTGGGCGTCGACCTGCCCGTCCACCCGCAGCAGGTGGTCGAGGACGTCGCGGAAGTACTCCCGGGCGCCCCGGCACTCGGGCACCCGGCCGCGGACGATCTCCTGCAGCACCGGGATCAGCGGGTCCTGCGCGGTGCGGAACTCCAGGACCTCCCGCTTGAGGGAGTAGACGTCCTCGGTGACGTCGGGCCCGCCGGGCCGGAAGACGGCCCGTTCCAGCTCGATGATGTCGACCTCGACCTCGTGGGTCACCACCCCGTAGTGGTCGACGACCTCGTCGCACACCGCGTACACGACCGCGGCGGGCCCCAGGTCGAGCAGCTCGGTGTCGCTCTCGAGGCGGGCGCGGACGGGCGCGAGCGGGTTGCCCTCGCCGTGCCGGACGGTCACCACGAAGTCGGGGCCGAGGAACAGCATGATCTCGCCGACCTCGATGTCGGAGGTGGCGTCCTTGTAGACCAGCGTCTTCAGGACGAGGAACAGCGTGTCGCCGTACCGCTCGAGCTTGGGGCGCTGGTGCGCGGAGACGGCGTCCTCGGCGGCCAGGGGGTGCAGGCCCAGCTCGTCGCGGACGTTGGCGAACTCCTCCTCGGTCGGCTCGTGCAGGCCGATCCAGACGAAGCAGCCGCCCGGTCCGCCGGCGCCGTTGCGCGCGGCCTCGGCGCGGGCGGCGTCGAAGGCGTCGCTGACGTCCCCTTCGATGGTGCGCCGTTCTCCTCGCGAGTAGATGGCCTTGTCGACTATCACGGGCCTCATCCTCGTCCATCAGTGGTCCGGCCGGGGGGCGGCCCGGCGGCGCCGTCGGACGCCGGGCACCTGGCCGAGCCTAGGTAACGGCCGCGGGTCACGGGTACTTCCGGAGGATGCCCGGCGTTTCGGGCATCTCGTAGAGTTCCTGGGGTGACGACGCTTCTGCTGGTGCGGCACGGCCTCACCGCGATGACCGGCCCCGTGCTCGCCGGATGGACCCCTGGGGTGAGCCTGGACGAGCGCGGGCGCGACCAGGCGCGCGACCTCGCCGCCAGGCTGGCCCCGGTGCCGCTGGCCGCGGTGGTGTCCAGCCCGCTGGACCGCTGCGTGCAGACCGCCGAGGCGGTGGCCGCGGGACACGCCGAGCCGATCGAGAAGGTGGAACTGGACGAGCGCTTCGGGGAGGTCCGTTACGGCGACTGGACGGGACGGCCGCTGAAGGAGCTGGCCGAGGAGCCGCTGTGGCGGGTCGTGCAGGCCCATCCCAGCGCGGCGCGGTTCCCGGGCGAGGACGGCGAGGCCCTCGCCGGCGCGCAGCACCGCGCGGTCGCCGCCGTCCGCGACTGGAACGCGCGGATCGCCGCCGAGTACGGCCCGGACGCGTCCTACCTGGTGTGCAGCCACGGCGACATCATCAAGGCGGTCGTGGCCGACGCCCTCGGGCTCCACCTGGACCAGTTCCAGCGGATCCAGGCCGCGCCCGCGTCCCTGACGGTGATCCGCTACACCGAGCTGCGCCCGTTCCTGGTCCGGCTGAACGACACCGGCGGGAGCGTCCAGGACCTGCTGCCGCCGCCGCCCGGTGACCGCGACGCCTCCGGTGACGGCACGAAGGACGGCGCCACGGGGGCCGAGGGGGACGCGGCGGTGGGCGGCGGCGCGTAGGGTCGTTGTCATGCCCGTCATCTCCTATGAACTGCCGGAAAGGTTCGTCGCCGGGGCCGTCGGCCAGCCGGGCGAGCGCGCCTTCTATCTGCAGGCGCGCTCCGGCCGCCGGGTCACCAGCGTGGGGCTGGAGAAGTTCCAGGTGACCCTGCTGGCCGAGCGCCTGGAGGAGCTGCTGGACGAGGTGCTGCGCCGCAGCGGGGGCGACGCCCCGGTGCCCGCGGTCACCCCGGCCGAGCTGCGCGACGACGGGCCGCTGGACCAGCCGGTGGAGGAGGAGTTCAAGGTCGGCACGATGGCGCTGGCCTGGGACCCGGAGGACGAGCAGGTCGTCATCGAGGCCCAGGAGGTCACCGAGGGCGAGGACGAGGACGCCGAGGTGGGCGAGGACGACCCGGCGATCGCGGTTCTGCGGGTGCGGATCACCGCGGCGCAGGCCCGGGCCTTCGCCGAGCGGGCCCTGAAGGTGGTGGCGGCGGGCCGGCCGCCGTGCCCCCTGTGCGGGCTGCCGCTGGACACCGCGGGCCACGTGTGCCCCCGGCAGAACGGGTACCTGGGCTAGAGATGGCGCTGTGCTGGATCATGGACGGGGTCGCCGGAAGAATGAACGCATGACGCAGTCCTCCCGGGATCGCACCCCCGCCGGCGACGGCCGCGCCGTCTCCCCCCGCGACACCGAGACGGCCGAGCGGCTTCTGAGCCGGGGCCGCCTCAGCGTGGAGGGCAGGCTCGTTCAGGCGTCCAACGCCACGCTGTACTGCGCGGTCGAGTGGGAGGGCCTGAACGCCGCCTGCGTCTACAAGCCCGTAGCGGGGGAGCGCCCGCTGTGGGACTTCCCCGACGGAACGCTGGCCGAGCGCGAGGTGGCCGCCTACGCGGTGTCGGAGGCGATGGGGCTGCACGTGGTCCCGCCCACCGTGCACCGCGACGGCCCGTACGGGCCCGGCATGGTGCAGCTGTGGGTGGAGCCCGACCCCGACATCGACCTGGTGGAGCTGTCGCGGTCCGAGGACGAGGCGATCCGGCGGATGGCGGTGTTCGACGCCGTCATCAACAACGCCGACCGGAAGATCGGGCATCTGCTGCCGCCGGGCGACGGGCACGTGTACGGCTGCGACCACGGCGTGTGCTTCTCGGTGGAGTACAAGCTGCGCACCGTGCTGTGGCAGTGGCGCGGCCAGGCCCTGACGGAGGAGGCGCTGGAGGCCCTCGGGCGGGTCGACGCCGGGCTGCGCGGCGGGCCGCTGGGCGAGCGGCTGGGCGAGCTGCTCACCGCCGAGGAGGTCGACGCCACCCGGCGGCGCGTGGAGCTGATGCTCAAGCACCGGATCCACCCGTACCCGCCCGAGGACTGGCCCGCGATCCCCTGGCCGCCGCTCTGACGCCCTGACCGCGCCGACCGTCCCGAGCGCGCCCTGGCCGGTCTGACCGCGCCCGACCGCCCCTGACCGTGCCGTCCGTGCCGTCCGGTCCGCCGCGACGGCCCCGGTGTCGAACGGTTCGCCGGACGGTGCTCCAATAGGGCGCATGTGCACGGCGATCGTCAGCGTCGACCCGTCCTCCCCGGTTCCCGTCGTCCTCGTCGGCGTGCGGGACGAGTTCGTGGAGCGGCCCTGGCGGCCCCCCGCCCGGCACTGGCCCGCCCGGCCCGGCCTGGTCGGGGGACGCGACCTGCGCGCCGGGGGCACCTGGCTCGCCGTCGACCCGGACGCGCCCCGGGCGGCCACCGTGCTGAACGCCCGCGGCGCCATGGCGCCGGAGGAGGGCCGCCGCTCCCGCGGCGAACTCCCGCTGCGCGCGGCCGCCGGGGAGGGCCTGGACGGGCTCGGCGGATCCGAGCTGGCCCGCTTCGACCCGTTCCTGCTCATCTGCGCCGAGCCCGGCCTCGTGCGGCTGTGGCACTGGGACGGCGCGGCCCTGTCCGAGCGCGAGCTGGGCCCCGGCCTGCACATGGTGCTCAACAGCGGCCTGGAAGGGGAGGGCCACCAGGCCGCCGCGACCGAGGACGCGCACATGGCCGCCCGCCTGGCGCACTTCCGGCCCCGGTTCGCCAAGGCCGGGAGGCCCGAACCGCTCCCCTCCGCGGGGCCCGCCGAACGGGCGTGGGGGGACTGGCTGCCGCTGCTGGCCGGAGACGGCCTGCCGCGCGCCGAACCGGCCTCGCTGCTCCCGCTGGTCGACCTCGGCGACGGCCGCGTCTGGGGGACCACCTCGGTCTCCCTCGTCGGGCTGTCGTCCGCCGGCGTCCGCTACGACTTCTCGGCCGCGCCCGGCGACCCCGGCGGCTGGGACCGCGTCCTGTGACCGGGCACCTCCCGCCCCCGCCGCGCCCCACGCCCTGACCTCGGCGTTCGCCGTCCCTTACGCTCGCCCGCCCCAAGAGGCTCACCCTGAGTGCTACCTTGACTACCTCTTGCGATCTTTGTGGTGTCCGGGCGGGCCGGTCACGGCTGAACGGGGGGATGGGCATGACGGGCGACGGGGCGCCGGAGGCCGCCGCCGAGGGGGAGGAGCGCCCGGAGGCGCCCGAGGAGCCCCTGAAACGGGCCGGGCGCCCCCCGGCCCCTCACCTCCCGGCCCCGGCGCCGCCCGCGGACGCGGAGGCCCGGCGATGACCCGCACCCGGCCCGCGGCCGGATCCGCGCCGCACCCGGCCGCCACCACCGCGCCGCCCCCCGCGTCCGGGCCGATGCCCGCCCTCGTGCCCGGGGCGCGGGCGCCCGGCCCGGGGGCGGTCCTGGCGGCCGGGACCGGCTGGGCGGAGGCCCACGCCCCTTTCGCCGACCCCTTCGGCACCCCGTTCGGCCTGGCCTGGAGGCGGTTCCGCCGGGACCGCACGGCGATGGCGTCCCTGGCGGCGCTCGCGCTGATCGTGGCGTTCGCGCTGATGGCGCCGCTGTGGGCGTCCTGGACCGGGCACCCCTACGACGCCACCTTCCCCGAGACCGGGCTGGACGCCTCGGGGCAGCCGGTGGGGCCGGGCGCGGAGTTCTGGCTGGGCGCCGACCGGCTCGGCCGGGACGTGCTGGTCCGCGCCGCCTACGGGGGCCGGGTCTCGCTGCTGGTGGGGGTGTGCTCGGCGGCGCTGGCGACGGTGGCGGGCGTGGCCGCCGGGATGCTCGCCGGATTCGCCGGCGGGACGCTGGACGCGCTGCTGGCACGGCTGATGGACCTCATGCTGGCGCTGCCCTACGTCCTGGTGGCGATCACGCTGGCCACCACCTTCCCGACCACCTCCGCCACGGCGGGCGTGGCCATGACCGTGGCGGTGATCGCGTTCTTCTCGGTCGGCGGGCTGGCCCGGGTGATCCGCGGCCAGGTGCTGTCGCTGAAGGAGAAGGGGTTCGTGGAGGCGGCGCGGGCGCTGGGCGCGAGCAACGCCCGGATCATGTTCGCGGACGTGCTGCCCAACCTGACCGGCCAGATCACGGTGCTGGGCTCGCTGCTGATCCCGGCCTCGATCGTGTTCGAGGCGACGCTGTCGTTCCTGGGCGTCGGGGTGCGGGCGCCGGCGCCCAGCTGGGGGGCGATGCTCGGCGAGGGCGGCGAGGCGTTCCAGACGGCCTGGTGGCTGCTGGCGGTGCCCGGTGCCCTCCTGCTGCTGACCACGCTGTCGTTCAACCTGCTGGGCGACGCGATCCGCGACGCGCTCGGCCCGGGCGGCGCCCGGCCCGCCCGCGCGCGCCGGGGGCGGTGAGCGTGCAGGCCCTCGTCGCGCGGCGCCTGCTGTACTCGGCGGTGGTGCTGTGGCTGATGTCGACGACGGTGTTCGTCTTCCTGCACCTGTCGCCGGTCCCGGTCGAACGGGTCATCGGGGGGCCCCGCGCCACCGCCGAGACGCTCGCGCAGATCCGCCGGAACCTGGGGCTGGACCGCCCCGTGCCCGTCCAGTACGGGGAGTTCCTGCTGCGGCTGCTGCGCGGCGACCTGGGCGACTCCTACGTCAACGGCACGCCGGTCGCCGCGCTCATCGCCGACCGGCTCCCCACCACGTTGTGGCTGGTCGCGGGCGCCGGGGTGCTCTGGTTCGCCGGCGGCGTCACCCTCGGCGTGCTGAGCGCCACCCGGGCGCGCGGCCCGATCGACCGGGCCTGCACCGTGTTCGTGCTCATCGGGACGTCCACCCCGGCGTTCGTGATGGCGCTGATGATGCTCTACCTCTTCTCCACCAGGGCCGCCGAGGCCGGGCTGGGGTTCTTCGAGGCGGGCCCGCCCCTGCAGGAGCACTTCTGGCGCCGGATGGTGCTGCCGTGGGTCTCCCTGGCGTTCCTGATGGTGGCCGCCTACGCGCGCCTCACCCGCGGCGCCATGCTGGACGTGCTGGAGGAGGACTACATCCGCACGGCCCGGTCCAAGGGGCTGCCCGAACGCCGCGTGATCCACCGGCACGCGCTGCGGGCCGCGCTGGCGCCGGTCTGCACCCAGTTCGGCATCGACGTGGGGGTGCTGGTGGGCTCCACGATCGTCACCGAGAAGGTCTTCGGCCTGCAGGGCGTGGGCCAGCTGGTCTACCAGTCGATCGCGCTGGGCGACACCCCGGTGATCATCGGTGTGACGCTGACCGTGACCGTCTTCGTGATCGTCGCGAACATGGCCGTGGACGTCGGCTACTCGGCCCTGGATCCGCGGGTGCGGCCCGCATGATCTCGGCGTGGGGGGACGAAGGGGGCATGGATAAGCTTTCCGGTATGCGATCGTGGCCCGTTCCCCAAGTGCCCAGCCTCCCCGCAGCCGGACTGCCCGCGCCGGACCGGGCCCTGAGTCTGTACGACACGGGGACGGGTTCGGTCCGACCCACCGCGCCCGGGGAGACGGCCCGGATGTACGTCTGCGGGATCACCCCCTACGACGCCACCCATCTCGGCCATGCCAACACCTATCTCGCCTTCGACCTGGTCAACCGGGTGTGGCGCGATCTGGGGCACACCGTCCACTACGTGCAGAACGCCACCGACGTCGACGATCCGCTGCTGGAACGCGCCGAGAAGACCGGCGAGGACTGGCGGGCGCTGGCCGACCGGGAGATCGAGCTGTTCCGCCAGGACATGACCGCGCTGCGGATCCTGCCGCCCGACCACTACGTCGGCGCCGTCGAGGCCATCCCGCTGGTCGTGGAGATGGTGGAGAGGCTGCGCGCGCGGAACGCCGCCTACGAGGTCGACGGCGACATCTACTTCCCGGTCGCCTCCGACCCGGCCTTCGGCGAGGTGAGCCGGCTCGGCCGCGAGGAGATGGCGGAACTGTTCGCCGAACGCGGCGGCGACCCCGGCCGCGCCGGGAAGAAGGACCCGCTCGACCCGCTGCTGTGGCTGAGCCGGCGGCCCGGCGAGCCCGGGTGGGACTCCCCGTTCGGCGAGGGCCGGCCGGGCTGGCACGTGGAGTGCTCGGCGATCTCCATCGAGTACCTGGGCATGTGCTTCGATGTCGAGGGCGGCGGCTCGGACCTGGCGTTCCCGCACCACGAGATGAGCGCCTCGCACGCCCAGGTCGCCACGGGCAGGCGCCCGCACGCCGCGGCCTACGTCCACGCGGGCATGGTGGGCCTGGAGGGGCGAAAGATGTCCAAGTCGCTCGGCAACCTGGTGTTCGTGTCCCGGCTGCGCGAGGCCGGGGTGGATCCGATGGCGATCCGGCTGGCGCTGCTGGCCCACCACTACCGCTCCGACTGGCAGTGGAGCGACGCCGAGCTGGAGGGCGGTGCCGGCCGGCTGGAGCGCTGGCGCGCCGCGGCCGCCCGCCCGGCGGGCCCGGCGGCGGGCCCGGTGGCCGAGGAGGTCCGGCGGCACCTGGCCGGCGACCTGGACGCGCCGGCGGCGCTGGAGGCGATCGACCGCTGGGCCGCCGCGCCGGGCGACGACGCCGCCGCCCCCGCCCAGGTCCGGGCGGTGGCCGACGCGCTGCTCGGCGTCGAGCTCTGAGGCGCTAGGCGGCGGTGGGCTCGCCCTTCGACGCGTACCGGCGGCTCCGGCGGGCGAAGCGGCGCCGCGACGACCACAGTGCCAGCGAGATGCCCGCCTGCCGCAGCCGACGCGGCACGCGCCGGTAGACGGCGGCGTTGACGCGCAGCAGGCCCCACAGGATCCGGTCCCGGCGGTCGCTCCAGGGCAGCCCGTACCCTTCCCTGATCGGCTCGGGCAGGAGCCCGGTGGTGACGAAGCGGTTGAGCCACAGGGCGGGGCCCATCCAGCGCAGCTTGCGCGACCACAGGACGGCGCGCATGATCTCCCGGCCGGTGTCGGTGACCTCCAGCGAGCCGATCATGTCGTCCATGTAGCGGCGGAACGCGGCCAGGTCGGCGGGCTGGGTGCCGGGCGGGCAGCCGAGCACGTCGGCGACGTACCGGGCCTGGTCGACGTAGGCGGCGGCGAGGTCGCCGCCGGGGGAGCGCAGCACGTTCTCGTACACGTACAGGGCGGCGTCGATCAGCGTGGCGTTGACCCAGACCTGCAGGTCGGGATCGTTGCCGGAGTAGCCGGGCCCGGTGATCCGCTCGTGGGCGCGCCGGATCGCCTCGCCCATCCGCGCGGCCTCCTCCGGGGTGCCGAACGTCACGATCGTCAGGAAGTCCAGGGTGCCCAGCAGCCGGTCCAGCGGCCGTTCCCGCAGGTCGCTGTGGTCGGCCACGCCCTGCGCGACCTTCGGGTGGGCGACCTGGAGCAGCAGGGCGCGACCCGCGCCGAGCATGACGGCGGGTTCGGCGGCCAGGAGGCGCAGGACGGAGAGGTCCGGGGCGGCCTGGGGGGCGGGGGCGGATCCGGGGGCTGCGGCGCGGGTGTCCACGGCGATCCTTCCACCGACGGTGTGGTAAGCGCATGCTTTCGCACCGCGGGGCGGAACTCAACCCTTATTGACGCACCGTCAATTGGAGTGCCTCAGGAGGTGGCACTCCCAGGCCGAGGGGCTCCCGGCGTCACCGTTCAGCCTGGACTCGGCCTCGCGGGCGTACTGCGACCGGCAGACCTCGGTCTTCTCCTGAGTGCAGGTCACAGAGGGCCGCTGCTACCGCAGATCATGGCTCGGCCACATGCTCATCGGCTATGCGCGGGTCTCGACCGCCGACCAGAACCCCGGTCATCAGATCGACGCCCTGCTTCCGGCCGGTGTCGACCGCGACAACGTCCACGTCGACAAGGCGAGTGGCGCGAAGGCGTCCCGGCCGAAGCGGACTCCGGGGCCGGCTCCAGCGGCGACGCGCTGCGGATCACGCATTGGGCGGCAGGTCGGTTCCGGTGCCGCGGCGGCGCACCGCCACCAGGTCGGCACGAGCGGATCCAGGAGGCCGGCCGGTGCGGTCACCGCCGCTCGCCCCGGTCCCTGGTTCGCACGCGTCATCGGCAGTGGAGGCACGTACGCCTCTTCGATGTTCAGGGAGCGTGTTCGTGCCCGTTCCCTCCACTTCGAAGCCCGCGTCCCCGATCATGTCCAGGTCGGCCTGGCCCGCTTGACCTTCACTGGTCAGGTAATCGCCGAGGAAGATCGAGTTGACCACGTACAGCGCGAGTGGCTGCAGCGTCCGCAGATGGATCTCCCGACCGCCGGCGAGACGGACCTCCACATCCGGGCAGACGAACCGCACCATCGCCAGGATCCGCAGGCACCGCTGCGGGGTCAGAGCCCACTCCTTGGCCATCGGGGTTCCGTCGAACGGGATCAGGAAGTTCACCGGCACCGAGTCCACGTCCAACTCGCGCAGCGCGAACACCACATTCACCAGGTCCGTGTCGCTTTCGCCCATGCCGGCGATCAGACCGGAGCAGGCCGACAGACCTGCTGCCTTGGTCTGCCGCACGGTGCCGACCCGGTCGGTGAACTCGTGCGTGGTGCAGATGTCCGCGTACATCGCCTCAGCGGTGTTGAGGTTGTGGCTGTAGGCATAGGCGCCGGCCTCCCGCAGCCGCGCCGCCTGCCCGTCGGACAGCAGCCCGAGACAGGCACAGATCTCCACGTCCTCGTTCTGTTTCTTGATCGCCGCGATGGTGTCGGCGACCCGTTCCACGTCCCGGCCGGTCGGGCCGCGCCCGCTGGCCACCAGGCACACTCGTTTGGCGCCGCCGACCACGCCCGCCTCAGCGGCCGCGGCCGCCTCATCGGGCTTCAGCCACGTGTAGGTCAAGATCTCCGCCTTCGACCCCAACCGCTGCGAACAGTACGAACAATCCTCAGGGCACAGCCCCGACTTCAGATTGACCAGATAGTTCAGCTTGACCCGCCGCCCGAACCAGTGTCGGCGTACCTTGCCGGCGGCGGCCACCACGTCGAGCAGGTCGTCATCGGAGGTTCCCAGCACCGCGAGCGCCTCGGCCCGAGTCGGCAGCTCACGCCGCAGCCCTTTGTCGATCAGAGTGTCCAGCAAGTCCATGGCGCCGATCCTCGTCTGATGCGCAGGCCGCAGCCAAGGCCCGCACCCCACAAGGCGGGCCGATCAAGATATGTCCATCACGACAGCGCGAAACCGCGAGCAGACCGCCCTCGGCCGAGACGACGCCGAGCGATGGCAGCCGGCAAACGCCAAGCGCTCGATGTCACCGCCCCAGCCTGTTCGATAGCCGGGACATCATTACTATGCGGCGTCTTACAGGGCGTCGAAGTCGACCTCGGCCGGTTGGGATCGAAGGCATGGGGTCGTAGCCGCAGTACGTCGGTGGCGTACACGCCGAACCGGGCGATGTGCTTTCGCGCCACGGGGTGGAAGGCGACCCTTATTGGCAATATGTCAATCAGGGTCGGGGGTCACTTCGTGAGGTAGCACTCCCAGGCCGAGGGGATGCCTGCGTCACCGTTCAGCCGGGACTCGGCCTCGGGGGCGTACTGCGACCGGCAGACCTCGGTCATCGTGATCGGGGTGCCGGTGGCGGCGCCGTCGTCGACGCAGAACCACCGGCCGGCGCGGAAATCGGCGCGCGGCGTGCCACTGGAGGCGCAGTAGCCCTGCGGGTCGGGCACGCCGAGCCGGACGTGGACGGCCGGTGCGGGGGAGGACCCCTCCTCGCCGTTCCCCCCGGCGGCGGTGCCCTGCCCGGTCAGGGCGGGCGGTGCCGGGGTCTCACCCGAGGGGGCCGCCCCGGAGGGCAGCGCCCGCGGCGGGTCGCCGAACGGCCGGCCGGTGCCGCCGGTGGGGGCCGACGCCGTGGCGCCCGCGGGCGAGGTCGCGGCGGGACTGGAGACGGCGGTGTCCCGCCCGTCCCCGCCCGGCGCGCCCGCGAGGACGGCGTGGCCGCCCCCGGCCGCCGCGGCGATGCCCAGGACCGTGAGCGCGGCGGGGAGCCCCCGCCGCCGGCGCCGCCGCTCGTGCCTGCCCCGCCTGGCCGGGCCGGGGCGGCGGGGCCCGGAGCGGCTGGCGCGCGCCCCGCGCGGGGGCGCCTGCGGGGCGGCGCCCCGCGCCGCCGGCCCGGCCGTACCGGCTCGGCCGGTCGCGGCCTCGGAAGGCCCGGCGCCCTCCGCGGCGCCCTCCGCGGCGTCCGGAGCGTCCGGGGGAGACCCGGCGCCCTCCGGCCCTGCGGGCTCGGCCCCCGCGGGCTCGGCGGGCTCGGCCGCGCCGGCGCCCGGCGGGGCGAACGCCCCGTCGCCGCCGACCAGCCGCAGCAGCACCTGCTCGGCCGTGGGACGCCGGGCGGGGTCCTTGGCCAGGGACGCGGCGACCAGCTCGCGCATGTCGCCCTCCATGCCGCCGAGATCGGGCTCGTCGTGCCGGACGCGGCCGGCGACCTCGTCGTAGGGGCCCGAGCCGAACGGGAGGCGGCCGGTGGCGGCGAACGCCATCGTCGCCCCCCAGGCGAACACGTCCGCGGGGGCCCCGGCCGTCTCCCCGACGAGCCGTTCGGGAGCCAGGCAGGCGAGGTCCCCGTCCGGGACGCCTCCGTCGAGGAGGGCGTCCTCCGCCGGCACGGCCGGCCCGAAGCCGATGACCCGGGGACCGTCGGGGCCCAGGAGGACCTTGGACGGCCCGAAGACGCGGTGCGCGATGCCGGCGCGGTGGATCGCCGCCAGGGCGCTGGCGGTGTTGACCGCAAGCCGTTCCAGCGCGCCGCCGCCGACCGGGCCCTCCCGGGTCACCGCGCGGCTCAGCGAGGGCCCGGGAACGTACTCGCTGACCAGGTACGGGCGGTCGCCCGCCAGGCCGGCGTCCAGCACCTGCGCCGTGCAGAACCGCGCGACCTGCCGGGTGAGGGACGCCTCGCGCAGGAACCGGGCCCGCGCCCCGCCGTCCCCGAGCCGCGCCAGCAGCTTGATCGCGAACAGCCCGCCGCCGGGACCGGTGCCCAGGAAGACCGGGCCCCGCATGCCCGTACCGAGCCGGCCGGCCAGCTCGTACGCCCCCAGGCGCCCGGGGTCCTCGGGCTGCAGCGGCTGGGCCTCCGGCACGGGCGCTCCTTTTCGGTCCTTGTTTCGGTCCGGTCGTTTCGGGCCGGTCGCATAATGCCATCAAACGCGCGCTCTCACAGCAGTCCGGCGAGTTTGTAGAGCACCAGCGAACCCGCCACGGCCACGTTCAGGCTGTGCCCGGTCCCCACCATGGGGATCTCCACGGCGAGATCCAGCAGGTCGAGGGCCTCGGGGGCGATCCCGTCCCGCTCGTGACCCAGTACCGCGACGGTGCGCGCACGGGCGGCGGGAAGGTCGCCGAGGCGGACGGCCTCGTCGGCCAGCTCCACCCCGATCACCTGGGAGCCGCGGTCGCGCTGCCGTTCGAGCCAGCCGAGCGGATCGTTCACCCAGTGCACGCACACCGGCCGGCGCAGCGTGTCGCCACGCCGGAGGGCCTCGGTGACCCAGCCGAACCGGGGCACCGCCATGCACGCGCCGACCGCGTCGCAGGTCCGCAGCAGCGTACCGAGGTTGGCGCCGTGCAGCGGCCACAGCGGGGCGGCGATCAGGTGGTCCCAGCACGCGTGGGAACGGCGCCTGCGGTCGCGCCGCAGCTCGCGCCGGGGGCGGACGCGGATGGACGGCGACGCGGCGGCGGAGGCCGCCCGGCGGGGGCTCACCGGCCCCGGGCGCCTCCGCCCGTCGCGCGCCGGCGCGCCCGCGGGGACGCGTTCTGAAGGGAAGGGGGCATCACGGGCGCACTTGGCGGCGTGCGCGGGCCATCGACGGGCCCGGGCCGCCGAGCGATCACGGGGCGCCGGGCCGGTGGGAGGGACTGGAGATCATTGTAGCCTCCGGGCCCGCGGTGACCTCCGGGCCCGCGCCCGCGCCCGTGACCCGCTCAGGGGGCGTCGCGGCGCCTCAGGTAGCGCTCGAACTCGCGGGCGATCGCGTCACCGCTGGCCTCGGGCAGCTCGGTGGCGTCCTTCTGCTCCTCCAGCGTCCGGACGTACTCGGCCACCTCGGAGTCCTCCTCGGCCAGCTCGTTGACGCCGTTCTCCCACGCCCGCGCCTCCTCGGGCAGCTCGCCCAGCGGGACGGTCACGTCCAGCAGGTCCTCCACGCGGCGCAGCAGCGCCAGCGTCGCCTTGGGCGAGGGCGGCTGCGCGACGTAGTGCGGGACGGCCGCCCACAGCGACACCGTGCTCAGGTCGGCCTTGGCGCAGGCGTCCTGCAGGACGCCCAGGATGCCGGTCGGGCCCTCGTAGCGGGTCGGCTCCAGGTGCAGGGTGGTGACCAGCCCCGCCTCGGACGCCGCGCCGGTGACCGGGACCGGGCGGGTGTGGGGGGCGTCGGCCAGCAGCGCGCCCAGCAGCACGACGTTGCGGACGTTCAGCTCCAGCATCAGGCCCACCAGCTCGCGGCAGAACGAGCGCCACCGCATGTTGGGCTCGATGCCGTGCACGAGGACCACGTCGCGGCCGGAGGGCAGCCGCGTCCAGGAGATCCGGGTGGTGGGCCAGGTGATGCCGCGGGTCTCGCCGTCGCTCAGCTCGATGATCGGGCGCGTGACCTGGAAGTCGTAGTAGTCGTCCGGGTCGAGTTCGGCGATGGGAACGGCCTCCCAGGTCGACTCCAGGTGCTGGATGACCCCGCTGGCGGCCTCACCTGCGTCGTTCCACCCCTCAAAGGCGGCCACGAGCACCGGATCGACGAGTTCCGGCACGCTTTCGAGCTCGACCACGCGCTGCCTCCTTCCGACGTCGGGTACAGCGTCACCGCGGGGGTCCTCATTCCCGGGGTCGGGGACCCGGGCCATGATCGGTGGCTGCCAGCCTACGTCCTGAGAGGGGACCTACCCCACCGATCCGCCGCCCAGACCTCACCCGGACGGGGGTGGCGGCACGCGCGGTCACGATTGGATCTCGGGAATCGGCCCCGTGGCCGGACCCGGCCTCCCGGCCCTCCGCTCCGGGGCCGGGCGGGCGGCGCCCCCGGCGCCGCGGCCTCGCCCGGCCCCCGCGATCACTTCTTCCCGTCGGTGGTGTGGACGATGAGGACGTCGCACGGCGAGCGGTGCGACAGGTTCGCCGGGACCGATCCGAGGATCCGCCCGGCCAGGCTGTTGAGGCCGCGGTTGCCGACCACCACCAGGTCGGCCGCGCGGTCCCGGGCCAGCCTGCTGATCACGTCGACCGCGTCGCCCTCCACCGCCTCGTGCTCGATGTCCTTGGCGCCGGCGGCCACCGCCCGGTCCCGCGCCGCGCGCAGGGCGTCGTCGGCGGGCGTGGAGCCCTGGACCTTGTAGGCCAGGTCGCCCAGGCGGTCGGCGGCGCTCTGCCGCTCCCGCTCGGGCATCGGGCTGTAGGCGGAGGCGAGCAGCAGCGTGGCGCCGGTGGCGGCGGCCAGCTGGGCGGCACGGTCGACCGCGCGGAACGAGGAGTCCGAGCCGTCGGTGCCGACGAGGATGGTGCGGTATGCGCTCATGCCGCTCCTTACCGGGGAGTAGGTTACCGGGAGGCACGTTATCCTCCCGATGACCCATCCGTCACGAACCATGCGCGGAGCGGATGTGACACGCGCCTCTCCGCGCACGGGCCCGCGCACGGGCCCTACTGGCGAGAGCGCCCACCCGGGCCGGGCACGCCCGGATAGGCTTGTCCACCATGAGCACTCCCACTCCGCGATCCTTGCGTCAGGCCCTCCAGCAACGCGTCGTCGTGGCCGACGGGGGCATGGGGACGATGCTCCAGGACGCCGGCCCCACCCTGGACGACTTCCAGGGGCACGAGGGCTGCAACGAGATCCTCAACGTCACCCGGCCCGACATCGTGCGGGCCGTGCACGCCGCCTACTTCGACGCCGGGGTCGACTGCGTAGAGACCAACACCTTCGGCGCCAACCTGGGCAACCTCGGCGAGTACGACATCACCGAGCGGATCTTCGAGCTGGCCGAGGCCGGCGCCCGGCTCGCCCGCGAGGTCGCCGACGAGTACTCGACCCCCGACCGCCCGCGCTGGGTGATCGGCTCGGTCGGGCCCGGCACCAAGCTCCCCACCCTGGGCCACGTGACGTTCGCCGAACTGCGCGACGCCTACCAGCGCAACGCCGAGGGCCTGATCGCCGGCGGCGTCCAGGCGATCCTGGTGGAGACCTGCCAGGACCTGCTGCAGGCCAAGGCCGCGCTGATCGGCGCCAAGCGCGCCATCGCCGCCTCCGGCACCGGCACCGTGCTGATCGGGCAGGTCACCATCGAGCAGAACGGCGCCATGCTGATGGGCTCGGAGATCGGCGCCGCGCTCACCGCGCTGGAGCCGCTGGAGCTGGACCTCATCGGCCTCAACTGCGCCACGGGCCCGGCCGAGATGAGCGAGCACCTGCGCTACCTGGCCCGGCACGCCCGCATCGGCCTGTCGTGCATGCCCAACGCCGGGCTGCCCGAGCTGACCGCCGACGGCGCCCACTACCCGCTGACCCCCGCCGAGCTCGCCGACGCCCACGACACCTTCACCAAGGACTTCGGGCTGTCGCTGGTCGGCGGCTGCTGCGGCACCACCCCCGAGCACCTGCGTCAGGTCGTCGAACGCGTCCGGGGACGTGAGGTCGCCGACCGCCGCCCCCGCCCCGAGGCCGGCGCCGCCTCGCTCTACCAGCACGTCCCGTTCCGGCAGGACACCTCCTACCTGGCGATCGGGGAACGTACCAACGCCAACGGCTCCAAGGCGTTCCGCGAGGCGATGCTGGACGGGCGCTGGGACGACTGCGTCAAGATCGCCCGGGACCAGGCGCGGGACGGCGCCCACATGATCGACCTGTGCGTCGACTACGTCGGCCGCGACGGCGTGGGCGACATGAAGGAGCTGGCCTTCCGGTTCGCCACCGCCGCCACGCTGCCGATCGTGCTGGACTCCACCGAGACCCCCGTGCTGGAGGCCGGGCTGGAGATGCTCGGCGGCCGCGCCGTGGTCAACTCGGTCAGCTTCGAGGACGGCGACGGCCCCGACTCCAAGCTGCGCAGGCTGATGCCGATCGTCCGCGAGCACGGCGCCGCGGTCGTGGTGATGTGCATCGACGAGGAGGGCCAGGCCCGCACCGCGGACTGGAAGGTGCGCATCGCCAGCCGGATGATCGAGGAGCTCACCGGCAACTGGGGGATGCGGGTCGAGGACATCATCGTCGACTGCCTCACCTTCACCATCGGCACCGGCCAGGAGGAGTCCCGGCGGGACGCCCTGGAGACCATCGAGGCCATCCGCGAGCTCAAGCGCCGCCACCCGGCCGTGCAGACCACCCTGGGACTGTCCAACGTCTCCTTCGGCCTCAACCCCGCCGCCCGGATCGTGCTGAACTCGGTGTTCCTGAACGAGTGCGCCGACGCCGGGCTGGACTCGGCGATCGTGCACGCCTCCAAGATCCTGCCGATGGCACGGATCCCCGATGAGCAGCGCAAGGTCGCCCTCGACCTGGTCTACGACCGGCGCGCCGACGGCTACGACCCGCTGATCCGGTTCATGGAGCTGTTCGAGGGCGTGGACACCGCCGCGCTGAAGGCCGGCCGGTCCGCCGAGCTGGCCGGGCTGCCGCTGTGGGAGCGGCTCAAGCGCCGCATCGTCGACGGCGAGCTGGACGGCCTGCCCGCCGACCTGGACGAGGCGCTGGCCCAGCGGCCCGCCCTGGAGATCGTCAACGACGTGCTGCTGGACGGCATGAAGACCGTCGGCGAGCTGTTCGGGTCGGGGCAGATGCAGCTGCCGTTCGTCCTCCAGTCCGCCGAGGTCATGAAGACCGCGGTCGCCCACCTCGAGCCGCACATGGAGAAGTCCGAGGACGGCGGCAAGGGCCGCATCGTGCTCGCCACCGTCAAGGGCGACGTGCACGACATCGGCAAGAACCTGGTCGACATCATCCTGTCCAACAACGGCTACGAGGTCGTCAACCTCGGCATCAAGCAGCCGATGTCGGCGATCCTGGAGGCCGCCCGCGACCAGCGCGCCGACGTGATCGGCATGTCCGGGCTGCTGGTGAAGTCCACCGTGATCATGAAGGAGAACCTCGAGGAGCTCAACTCCCGGAAGCTGGCCGACCGGTGGCCGGTGCTGCTGGGCGGCGCCGCCCTCACCCGCGCCTACGTCGAGCAGGACCTGGCCGAGCTGTTCGACGGCGAGGTCCGCTACGCCCGCGACGCCTTCGAGGGGCTGCGGCTGATGGACGCGTTCATGGCCGTCAAGCGCGGCGTGGCGGGGGCGGAGCTGCCGCCGCTGCGCGAGCGCCGGGTCAAGACGCGCGGCGCCCGGTTCGAGGTCACCGAGCCGCAGGACATGCCCGCCCGGTCCGACGTGGCCACCGACAACCCGGTGCCCGAGCCCCCGTTCTGGGGCGACCGGATCGTCAAGGGCATCCCGATGAACGACTACGCGGCGTTCCTCGACGAGCGGGCCACCTTCATGGGGCAGTGGGGCCTGAAGCCCTCCCGCGGCGGCTCCGGCCAGGACGGCCCCTCCTATGAGGAGCTGGTGGAGACCGAGGGACGGCCCCGGCTGCGGATGTGGCTCGACCGCATCCAGACCGAGGGCCTGATCGAGGCCGCGGTCGTCTACGGCTACTTCCCGGCCGTCTCCGAGGGCGACGACCTCGTCCTGCTGAACGAGGACGGCTCCGAGCGGGAGCGGTTCACCTTCCCCCGCCAGCGCCGCGACCGGCACCTGTGCCTGGCCGACTTCTTCCGCCCGCGCGAGTCCGGCCAGACCGACGTGGTCGCCCTGCAGCTGGTCACGGTCGGGTCGAGGGTCAGCGAGGCGACCGCGGAGCTGTTCGCCAAGAACGCCTACCGCGACTACCTGGAGCTGCACGGCCTGTCGGTGCAGCTCACCGAGGCGCTCGCCGAGTACTGGCACACCCGGATCCGCGCGGAGATCGGGTTCGGCGGCGAGGACCCGGGCGACATGGAGGGGTTCTTCAAGCTCGGCTACCGGGGCGCGCGGTACTCCTTCGGCTACCCCGCCTGCCCCGACCTGGAGGACCGCGCCAAGACCATGCGGCTGCTGCGCCCCGAGCGCATCGGCGTGGAGCTGTCGGAGGAGTTCCAGCTCGTCCCCGAGCAGGCCACCGACGCCCTGATCGTCCACCACCCCGAGGCCAAGTACTTCAACACCTGACATATCCTCGTCTCCCTCAGGATCAAGATCTTTTCGGGATCGGGGAGGGAAACGCGCGTGGGCGACATCGCGGGGCCGCAGGCCGTCCTGTTCGACATGGACGGCCTGCTGATCGACTCGGAGCGGCTCTGGCTCGAGGTCGAGACCGAGGTGATGACGTGGCTGGGCGGCTCGTGGGGCCCCGAGCAGCAGGAGGCCCTGGTCGGCGGTTCGCTCGACGTCGCGGTGACCTACATGCTGGAGATGACCGGCGCCGGAGCCGACCCCGCGGAGGTGGGGCGGCGGATGCTGGAGGGCATGGTCGAGCGGCTGCGGGCGGGCGTGCCGATGATGCCGGGCGCCAAGGAGCTGCTGTCGGAGGTCCGCGCCGCGGGGATGCCCGCGGCGCTGGTCTCCTCCAGCCACCGGGTGCTGATCGAGCCCGTCCTGGACGCGATCGGCCGCGAGCACTTCACGCTCAGCGTGGCCGGTGACGAGGTCACCCGCACCAAGCCGCACCCCGAGCCGTACCTGACGGCCACGGCGCGGCTGGGCGCCGAGCCGGCCCGGTGCGTGGTGCTGGAGGACTCGCCCAACGGCCTGGCGGCGGCGGAGGCGGCGGGATGCGTCACGGTGGCGGTGCCCTGCCTGCTGCCGGTGGCGCCGGCGCCGGGCCGGACCGTGGTGGGCTCGCTGCACGAGGTCGATCTCGACCGGCTGGCGGCCCTGTTCGCCTGACCCCGACGACCCCCTAAGGGAGCGGCCCCTAGGGGCGGATCACGCCGGAGGATGAGGCGGCCGCCCTGGTAAACCGTCCGCCGGGAGGAGCGTTACCCGTCCGTGACGTGTGAGTATGGGAGGAGCATCACCGCGCGCGAGACTGAGGGGCCGCCATGACGGATGCGACGATTTTCGCGATCAGCCTGGGGATCACACTGCTGGGGCTGGTCATCAGCTGGGGGGTCTACCGGCGCCGCGGGGCGGGTGCGGGGCTGCGCGGTGCCGCCTGGTCGCTGGTGCCGCTGGCCGCCACCCTGACGGGCGTGACGAGGTTCTTCCTCGATCTGGCCACCTTCGACGCGGCCAAGTGGGCGGGCGCCGCCGTCGCCGGCCTGGCCGTCGTGCTCTACCTGGTCTCCGGAGTCATGATCAGCCGCCGTGCGGGCGCTCCGGACCGGCCCGCCGCCGGAGGACCCAAGGAGCGCAGGGCCACGGGGGGCCGGACGTCCGGGGAGCCCAAGGGGGCGGTCGAGCCCGCCCGGCACGACCCGGAGATGGCCGAGATCGAGGAGATCCTCCGCAACCGCGGGATCAAGTGACCGGCCCGTTCACCGGTCCCTCCCGCGGTTCCCGACCTCCCGGCATGTGATCTCACCCACCACGGCCGGGGAGGCCCACCTGTCACGTGGGCCTCCCCGGCCTCGCTCTTTTCTCCGGTCAACGTCGCTGAGCAGCGCATGATCGGTATCGAATCGGACTCGGTCCGGTAAAGCTTCCCGGTCTAGACCGGTTTGCTCTTGCCTCGGCGATGCCCACGCCACGTACTATTCGGGCGCTTTGACTGTGCATTGTGCGGATCGCGTGTGCCCCAGATGACAACGAGATCACAAGTCAGAAACGGGTACTGGCGCAGTTCGCACGACGGATGGACAGTCGTCCCCGAAGGACTAGGTTTCCCTCCAGCAAACGCGGCTTAACGGGCATGGGCGGTGGACGACCTCCGCGCCCACGTGACGTCAGGCCGGCTGCAGCGTGGCCGAGGGTAGGAGGTACGGAGCGTGACCGCACCGATCGAGGTGTCCGGGTCGGAGGCAGAGGCCCAGCCGGACGCCGTGCTTTCGGGCGTCGAGCGCAAGGCGATCCAGGGTCGCTCGCTCGGGCAGATCGCCTGGCTGCGGCTGCGCCGCGACAAGGTCGCCATGGCGGGTGGGATCTTCGTGCTGCTGCTGGTGGTGGTCGCGCTGCCGGGCGTGACCGAGCTGCTGGTCAAGCTGCTGGGCAGCCCGCCGAACCAGTTCCACCAGAACCTGGTCGACGCCACCCTGGGCAAACCCAACGGGTCGTTCGGGGGCATCAGCGCCGACCACATCTTCGGCATCGAGCCGATCAACGGCCGTGACCTGTTCAGCCGGATCCTCTACGGCGCCCGCGTATCGATCCTGATCGGGGTGCTGGCCACCCTGGTGTCGGTGGTGATCGGCACCGTGATGGGCATCGTCGCCGGCTACTTCGGCGGCTGGGTCGACACGGTGATCGCGCGGCTGATGGACATCTTCCTGGCCTTCCCCCTGGTGCTGTTCGCGATCTCCCTGGTCGGCGTGATCCCGGCCAAGATGGCCGGCCTGGAAGGCAACGGCCTGCGGATGGCCGTACTGGTCTTCATCATCGGATTCTTCAACTGGCCCTACATCGGGCGGATCATCCGCGGCCAGACGCTGTCGCTGCGGGAGCGGGAGTTCGTGGACGCCGCGCGGAGCCTGGGCGCGCGCAACTCCTACATCCTGTTCCGCGAGATCCTGCCCAACCTGGTCGCGCCGATCCTGGTCTACTCGACCCTGCTGATCCCGACCAACATCCTGTTCGAGGCGGCGCTGTCCTTCCTCGGTGTCGGCATCAACCCGCCCGACCCGTCCTGGGGCGGGATGCTGTCGGCCGCCACCGAGCTCTACACGGTCGCGCCGCACTTCGTGATCGTCCCCGGTCTGGCGATCTTCGTCACCGTGCTGGCCTTCAACCTGTTCGGTGACGGACTGCGCGACGCCCTCGATCCTCGCGCCCGATGACTCCGGCGAAGAACCGGTATAGCGAAAGGGAAGCAATGAAATCTCCCAAGGTCGTGACCAGTGCGGCGGCCGGTGCCGTCGTGCTGAGTCTCGGACTGTCCGCCTGCGGCGGCGACTCCTCCGACGGTGACGGCGGCGCGACGGGCAAGTTCGACGCCGCCTCCACCCAGGTGGTCAACCCCTCCGACCGCAAGGGCGGCGTGCTGAAGATGGCGCAGCCGGACGACTTCGAGTCGCTCGACCCTGCGAACATCTACTACGCCTACGGAAACAACTTCCTGCGGCTGTACTCCCGGACGCTGATCACCTACACGTCCAAGCCGGGCCAGGAGGGCTCCACCTTCTCCCCGGACCTGGCCGAGGCCATGGGCACCCCCAGCGACGGCGGCAAGACCTGGACCTACAAGCTCAAGCGCGGCATCAAGTACGAAGACGGCTCTGAGATCAAGGCCAAGGACATCAAGTACGCGGTCGCGCGCACCTTCGACCGCGGCGTGATCCGCAACGGCCCGTCGTACTTCACGCAGCTGCTGGCCGCCGAGGGCTACAAGGGTCCGTTCAAGGACAAGAACCTTGACAACTTCAAGGGCGTCGAGACCCCCGACGACTACACCGTCGTCTTCAAGCTGAAGAACCCGTTCGCCGAGTTCGACCAGCTCGTCGGTTTCAGCGGCCAGACCGCCCCCCTCCCGCAGGCGAAGGACACCGGTGTGAAGTACACCGAGCGTCCCTTCTCCAGCGGCCCCTACAAGTGGGAGGGCAACTACAAGCCGAAGCAGGGCGGCGTCCTGGTCCGCAACGACCAGTGGGACCAGTCGACCGACCCCAACCGCAAGCAGCTCCCCGACCGGATCGAGCTCCAGGCGGGCCTGAAGGCCGAGGAGATCGACAACCGGCTGCTGGCGGGGACCCTGCACGTCGACCTGCCCGGCTCGGGTGTGCAGGCCGCCGCGCGCCAGCGGATCCTGACCGACCCCAAGCTCAAGGGGAACGCCGACAACCCGCTGGCCGGGTTCCACTGGTACGTGCCGATCAACACCAAGACGATCCCGAACGTCGAGTGCCGCAAGGCCATGGTGTACGCGGCGGACCGGTCGGCGATGTACCGCGCCTACGGCGGTGAGGTCGGCGGCGAGCCGTCGACCTCGATCCAGCCGCCGAGCGTGACCGGCCGTGAGAAGGGCACCGACTTCTACACCAAGGCGGACCCGAACTACACCGGTGACGTCGCCAAGGCCAAGGAGGCCCTGGCCAAGTGCGGGCAGCCCAACGGCTTCTCGACGGTGATGGTGTTCCGCAGCGACCGTCCCAAGGAGAAGGCGACGGCCGAGGCGCTGCAGCAGTCGATGGCCAAGGCCGGCATCAAGCTGGAGCTGAAGGGCTACCCGTCGGGCACCTACACCAACGAGCAGTTCGGCTCGCCCGAGTTCGTCAAGCGCGAGAAGATCGGGCTGGGCACCTACGGCTGGGCGCCGGACTGGAACACCGGCTACGGCTACCTGCAGCCGGTGACCGACGGCAAGGCGATCGTCCCGACCGGTAACTCCAACATGTCGGAGCTGACCGACCCGGAGATCGACAAGAAGTGGAACGACGTCGTTAAGCTCACCGACGCCAACGCTCGCGCCAAGGTCTACAACGAGATCGACGAGAAGGTGCGGGAGCTGGCCGCGGCCATCCCGAACGTCTACGCCAAGTCGCTGGTGTACCGTCCCACGACGTTGACCAACGTGTACTTCCACTCGGGCTTCGGCATGTACGACTACGCCAACCTCGGCGTCAGCGGCTGACGCCCTTCACGCACTACCTGAGAGAAGGCAGGTGAAGGCATAGGGCGGCCGGCGGGGCGCAAAACCCCGCCGGCCGTCCGGGCCGGACGCTGTGGTCGCATTCATTGTTCGCCGCCTCCTGGGCTCGGTCGGGCTGCTGCTGGTCATCAGCGCGGTGACGTTCGGAATCTTCTTCCTCGTGCCCAAGGCGGCCGGGGTGACCACCGACGATCTCGCGGCGCGTTACGCCGGCAAGACCCCCGACCAGGCCACGCTCGAGGCGATCAAGGATCGGTTCGGGCTGGACGACCCGGTCGCGGTGCAGTACGGCAAGTTCATCAAGGCGATCGCCGTCGGGGACACCTACGACACCGGCACCCAGAAGATCGACTGCCCGGCGCCGTGCCTGGGGTACTCGTTCCGCACCAACCAGTCGGTGATGGACGAGATCGTCAACCGGCTCCCGGTGACGCTGTCGATCACCGCGGGCGCGGCGGTGCTGTGGCTGGCGGCGGGGATCTCGATCGGCGTGCTGTCGGCGCTGCGCCGCGGGACGATCTTCGACCGGGCCGCGATGGCGGTGGCGCTGGCCGGAGTGTCGCTGCCGGTGTTCTTCACCGGGCTGCTCGGGCTGGCGTTCGTGGTGCACAAATGGAGTCTCCTGCCAGAGGTGAACTACGTCGCGCTGACCACCAATCCGGTCAAATGGTTCACGGCTCTGCTCCTACCGTGGATCTGCCTGGCGTTCCTCTACGCGGCGTTGTACGCCCGGCTCACCCGGGCGGGCATGCTGGAGACGATGAACGAGGACTACATCCGTACGGCGCGGGCCAAGGGGCTGCCGGAGAAGACCGTGGTGGTCAAGCACGGCCTGCGCGCCACGCTGACCCCGATCATGACGGTGTTCGGCCTGGACCTGGGGCTGCTGCTGGGTGGTGCGATCATCACCGAGCGGACCTTCTCGCTGCCCGGGCTGGGCCAGCTGGCACTGGACGGGATCTTCCAGAGCGACCTTCCGGTGGTGCTCGGGGCGACCATGGCCGCCGCCCTGTTCATCGTGCTGGCGAACCTGGTCGTGGACATCTTGTACGGGGTCGTCGACCCGAGGGTGAGGCACAGCTGATGGCCGACAAGCGACCGGCCGGGACGCCGGAGGGGGCCGCGGCGGGCCAGGCCGCGCCGGCGGACTCCTTCCTGGACGTCCGCGACCTGAAGATCCACTTCCCGACGGACGACGGGCTGGTCAGGTCCGTCGACGGGCTGTCGTTCCGCCTGGACCGCGGCCGGACCCTGGGGATCGTGGGCGAGTCCGGGTCCGGCAAGAGCGTGACGAGCCTGGGCATCCTGGGCCTGCACAACCGCCGCAACGCCAAGGTCTCCGGCGAGATCTGGCTGGACGGGCAGGAACTGGTGGGCGCCTCGCCCGACCAGGTGCGGCGGCTGCGCGGCCGGAACATGGCCATGATCTTCCAGGACCCGCTGTCGGCGATGCACCCGTTCTACACGGTGGGCCACCAGATCATCGAGGCCTACCGCGTGCACAACGACGTGTCCAAGAAGGTGGCGCGCAAGCACGCGATCGACATGCTGGGCCGGGTGGGGATCCCCAAGCCGGACCGGCGGGTGGACGACTACCCGCACCAGTTCTCCGGCGGCATGCGGCAGCGCGCGATGATCGCGATGGCGCTGTCGTGCGACCCCGAGCTGCTGATCGCCGACGAGCCCACCACCGCGCTGGACGTGACCGTGCAGGCGCAGATCCTGGATCTGATCCGCGACCTGCAGCGGGAGTTCAACTCCGCGATCATCATGATCACTCACGATCTCGGGGTGGTCGCCGAGCTGTCGGACGACATCCTGGTGATGTACGGCGGCCGGTGCGTGGAGTACGGCAGCGTGGAGGACGTCTTCCACCGGCCCGAGCACCCCTACGCCTGGGGGCTGCTGGGTTCGATGCCGCGGCTGGACCGCCCGCCGTCGGAGCGGCTGATGCCCATCAAGGGCGCGCCGCCCAGCCTGATCAACCTGCCGGCGGGGTGCGCGTTCAACCCGCGCTGCGCGTACGAGGGGCTGACCGAGGGCCGGAGCACCGGCGAGCGTCCCGAGCTGCGGGAGACGGCACCGGGGCACAGTGTGGCCTGCCATCTGCCCGCCGAGCGGCGCCGCCGGATCTGGACCGACGAGATCGCTCCCAAGCTGTGACGGGAGCAGTGGAGACATGGTGAGCACTTCCGACGACAACCGTCCCGAGCAGACCCCCGACGGGGCCGGTGCCGGCCCGGCGGCCGGGACCGCGACCGCGGCCGGGCCGGCGAGCGGGTCCGTGCGCGGGGAGACGCTGCTGGAGGTCGACGGCCTGGGCAAGCACTTCCCGGTGACCGCGGGGCTGCTGCGCCGCCAGGTCGCGGCCGTCAAGGCCGTGGACGGGGTGTCGTTCTCCGTGCGCAAGGGCGAGACGCTGGGCCTGGTGGGCGAGTCGGGCTGCGGCAAGACCACCACCGGCCGGATGATCATGCGGCTGCTCGACCCGAGCTTCGGGAAGATCACCTTCGAGGGGCGCGACATCACGCGCCTGCCGCAGAAGCGGATGCGCCCGCTGCGCCGGGACATCCAGATGATCTTCCAGGATCCGTACTCGTCGCTGAACCCGCGGCAGACGGTCGGCGCGATCGTCGGGGCGGCGTTCCGGCTGCAGAAGATCCAGACCGACGACGGGGTGAAGAAGGCCGTCCAGGACCTGCTGGAGCTGGTCGGCCTCAACCCCGAGCACTACAACCGCTACCCGCACGAGTTCTCCGGCGGGCAGCGGCAGCGCATCGGGATCGCCCGGACGCTGGCGCTCAGGCCCAAGCTGATCGTGGCCGACGAGCCGGTGTCGGCGCTGGACGTGTCGGTGCAGGCGCAGGTGGTCAACCTGCTGGAGGACCTGCAGGACGAGTTCGACCTCACCTACGTGGTGATCGCGCACGACCTGTCGGTGGTGCGGCACATCTCCGACCGCGTCGCCGTCATGTACCTGGGGAAGATCGTCGAGATCGCGGACCGCGACGATCTCTACGGGCGGCCGATGCACCCCTACACCAACGCGCTGCTGTCGGCGGTGCCGGTGCCCGACCCCTCCAAGCGCGAGGGCAAGGACCGGATCCGGCTGCAGGGGGACGTGCCGAGCCCGCTGGACCCGCCGCCGGCGTGCCGGTTCCACACCCGGTGCTGGAAGGCGCAGGACATCTGCAAGCAGGTCGAGCCGCCGCTGGTGGAGCTCAGCCCGGGCCATCAGGCGGCCTGCCACTTCCCCGAGAACACCACGGTCAGCGCCACCGACCTGGTCGCGGCGCAGTCGGCCTCGGTCAAGGGCACGGCCGCCGCGTCGCCGGCCGAGCCGGACGCGGGCGTGGTGAAGGGCGAGGACGACTGAGCCGGTCCCGCGGCCCGTGACGGGCCGCGGGCCGTGCGTGATCAGGCGGGACGGCCAGGCGGGACGCAGGACGGAATGGCCGGGCGGGCTGCTGGCCGGGCGGGACGCAGGGGCCGAATGGCCGGGCGGGATGGCCGGGCCGGGGACGGTCAGGCCAGGCGGGCGGTGAACCAGCCGCGGGACTCGTCCAGGAAACCGTCCAGGCGCAGCCCGGCGCCCGCCAGCACCTCCTCCAGCTCCTCGTCGCCGAGCCTGCGCGAGGTGAAGGAGTGCACCCAGGCACGCTCGCCCAGGCGGTACTCCATGCTGGCCGACAGCAGGTCCGGTCCGTGCCTGACGACGTCGAACAGGCGGTACCGCACGCCCTGCCGCTCCCATTCGGAGGGCCCGGCGGAGTCGAACCACCCGGCCGTCTCGCGCTGCACGATGACACGGCCTCCGGGGGCGAGGTGGCGGCGGCAGGTCTCCAGCAGTTCCCGCCGCGGGCCGTAGCAGATGAGGAACGACATCATCAGCACCACCTCGAACGTCCGGCCGAGGTCGAGGTCCTCGATCGCCGAGCGGACCGTCTCGGCCCCCTCGATGCGGGCGAGCATGTCCGCGGACGCGTCGACCGCGACGACGGGGTGGCCGAGGTCCAGGAGCGGGCGGGTGACCCGTCCGGCGCCGGCGCCCAGTTCGAGGATGGCCGCGCCCGGAGGGACGGCGCCGTGGACGAGGGCGGCGCTGTCGCGGTCGGGCGGCATCGCGGCGTAGAACTCCACCGCCGACCCGTCGGGCGCGATGGCCCCGGGCCCGCTGCCCTGCCCGCCGCCTTGCCCGCTGTTCTGCCCGCTGTTCTGCCCGCGTGCGGTCGCCGTCGCGCGTGCCGTGCTTTCCCCGTCAAGGCGGCCTGAGCCGGTCGAGTCGTCCATGCGCCGATTGTGCGGGAAGGCCCTTCGCGGCCGCCACGTCAATTCCTGCCGTCTTCGAGGGCGGGCGGGTCCTCCGGTTCCGGCGCGCCGCGCGCCAGCGCGTCCCCGAGCGGGGTGCGCCGGTACAGGACGCCGCGTCCCGCGCGGGCCCGGTCGAGCAGCCCGGCGCGGCGCAGGACGGCCAGGTGGTCTCCGGCGGCGCCGACGGCGATGCCCAGGGCGCGGGCGAGCTGGGTGGTGCCGGCCGGTTCCTCCAGGGCGAGCAGGACGCGGGCCCGGGTGCGGCCGAGGAGCCCGGCGAGCGCGCCCGGTTCGGGCCGGGCGGTGTTCTCCCAGAGGGCGGCGATGCCCCGCGCGGGGTAGATCAGCGCGTGCGGCCAGGTGGGGGCGGTGTGGGCGGCCACGCGCGGCCACAGGAACACCGAGGGGATGAGCAGGAGGCCGCGGCCGCCGAGCGGGACGGTCTCCCGGGCCGTCGTGTGCAGGATCTCGATGCCCCGGTCGCGCCAGCGGACCTGGGCGGCCAGGTCGTCCAGGGCCGCCTCCCAGCCGCCCTGCCCCAGCCGCCCGGACCGGTGGAGGACGTCGCGTTCGCAGATCGCCCGCAGTTGCGGCCACGAGGGCGCCAGCAACCCGCGCCAGGCGGTCTCCAGGGTGCCGGCGACGAGCGCGACGACGTCGTCGCGGGCGAGCAGCGCGGCGGCGCGGCCGGCGGAGTCGGTGGTGCCGGGGGAGGTGGGGGAGGTGGGGTGGCGGTGCCGCAGGGCGGCGGCGATCTCGCTGCGGGCCAGGTCCAAGGGGGTGGCCCGGACCTGCTCCAGGTCGTCCTCGATGGTCTGGGCCAGGCCCAGCCGGGGCGGCGGCGCCGTGAACCCCGGGCCCTGCGTGGGGGAGTGCAGCGCCAGGACGGCCTCCAGCGGGGTCTCGGCGCGCAGCCGCCGGAACACCGGGACGAGCCGGTCCGACCACGCGGGAGGCAGCCGTCCGGGAAGTCCGGCCAGGGCGCGCAGCAGGCAGTTCAGCTCGAACAGGGGCGAGAGCGCGAACCGGCTGTGCAGCAGGTCCTCGGTGTCCACCTCGAAACGGATCACACCCGGACCCTACGCGCCCCCGGCCCGACCTTACGTCCTGGGACGTAAAGATGGCCCGATGATCACGGCGGCGCGAGGCTGCGCGCATGACCGGATCCCAGGACGCCTCCCCGCCGCCGCGCGAGCCGCGTACGGCACCGCCCGCCCCGCCGGCCCGCGCGGACGCGCCCCCGCCCCCGGACGTCCCCGCCCGCGACGGCGGCCGCGGGTCGTACCGGGAGCTCCTGGGAGAGCCGAGCTTCCGGGTGCTGTTCGTGACGCGGTCACTGGTGATCGCGGCGGACACGCTGCGGATGGTGGCGCTGTCGGTGCTGGTCTACGGGCGGACGGGGTCGCCGCTGCTGGCGGCGGTGGCCTTCGCCATCGGGTTCCTCCCGCAGGTGGCGGGCGGCGCGCTGCTGGGGTCGCTGGCCGACCGGATGCGTCCCCGGCCGCTGATGTCGGGCGTGTACGCGCTGTCGGCGGCGGTCGCGGCAGTGCTGGCGCTGCTGGATCCGCCGGTCGCGGTGAGCCTGGCGCTGGTGGCGGCGGTCGCGTGCGTGACCCCGGTGGTGTCGGGGGCGGTCAACCGGCTGGTCGCCGAGGTGCTGCCGGGGGAGGGGTACGTGCTGGGCCGGTCGCTGATGATGATCGCGTCGTCGGCGGCGCAGCTGCTGGGCCTGGCGTTCGGCGGCGTGGCGGTGGCCGCGCTGGGGCCCCGGTACGCGCTGCTGGCGACCTGCGCCGCCTACGCGCTGGCCGCGGTGCTGGTCCGGGTGCTGCTGGAGGACATGCCGCCCGCGGCACCCGAGGACGGCGGCGCCGGGCCGGGGAGTTCGTTCCTGCAGGCGAGCCGCGCGGTCAACCGGCGGCTGCTGGGGGACCGGGAGGTGCGGGTGATGCTGCTGGCGCAGTGGCTGCCGGTGGCGTTCGTCGCGGGGGCGGAGAGCCTGCTGATCCCCTACGCGCGGGTGCGAGGCTATCCGGACGGGACGGAGGCGGTGCTCCTGGCGTGCGTCCCGGCCGGGATGATGGCGGGCAACCTGGTGGCCGGGCGCCTGCTGGCCCCGGCCACCCGCGAGCGCCTGGTGGTGCCGATGATGGTGGTGTTCGGGGCGCCGCTGGTGCCGCTGGCGGCGGTGCTGCCGGTCACGGTGGTGGCGGTGCTGCTGGCGGTGACCGGCGCCGGGTTCGCCTACGAGCTGGGGATCCAGCGGCGGTTCGTGGAGGCGGTGCCCGAGGGGGCCCGGGGGCAGGCGTTCGGGTTGCTGTCGACCGGTGTGATGACGTTGCAGGGCGTGGGCCCGGTGGTGTTCGGCGGGCTGGCCGAGGTGGCCGGGGTCGGCTGGTCGGTCGCGGCGGCGGGGGCGGCGACGATGCTGACGGCGGTGTGGCTGCGCGGCGGCCTGGGCTCCGCCGCAAAGTCCCGGCCCACGGCTCGCGCCTGACGGCTCGCGCCTGACGGCTCGCGCCTGACGGCTCGCGCCTGACGGCTCGCGCCTGACCGGGCCGGTGCGGCCGGCCCCGGGACCGGGCCTGCGGCCTGAGCCGCGCCACGCCGCGGCCCGGGTCCGGGAAACGCGGTGCCCCGCACGGCCGGGAGGCCGTGCGGGGCACCGGGCCGCCGCCCGCGGGCGGCGGCCCCGCCGGGTCACCGGGAGATCATCGGGAGGTCACCCGGCGCGCCGCCCCCGGAGGGGCGGCGGTCATCCGGTGGCGGGACGGCCCCAGGGGGACGGTCATTCGGTGGAGATGGCCCTCAGCACGTCCATCCGCCCGGCCCGCCACGCCGGCCACACCGCGGCCAGCACACCGATCAGCGCCGCCACCACCAGGTAGATCGCCAGGGTGCCGACGGGGACGCTGAGCCGCTCGAGGCCCTGCTCCACCAGCGCCCGCTGCAACGCGGCGCCGAACGACACCCCGATCCCGATGCCCAGCACCGCACCGAACACCGCGATCACGATCGACTCCAGCCGGACCATCCGGCGCAGCTGCCGCCGGCTGATCCCGATCGCCCGCAGCAGCCCGATCTCCCGGGTCCGTTCGATCACCGACAGCGCCAGGGTGTTCACCACGCCCACCGCCGCGATGATCACCGACATGATCAGCAGCACGGTGAGGAAGGACACCAGCCCGTCCACCTGCTGCCGCGCGTTCTCCTTCAACGCGGCCTGGTCCTGCACCTTCACGGCGGGGTTGTCGCCGAGCGTCCGTTCCAGCGCGCTCTTGGTCGCGGTGTCCGCGGCCCGCGCGTCCACCATGATCGCCGACACGGAGGGCCGGACGGCGTGCGCCAGGTGCGCCTGCTCGGAGATCAGCCGGGGCCCCAGGATGTCGTTCTTGGCGTAGACGCCCGTGACCCGCAGCCGCTCGGTGGCGCCGTCGGGGAACTGCACCGCCACCACCGACCCGACCGTCCACTTCTGCGCGGACGCGGTGTCGGAGTCCACCATCATCCCGTCGCGGCCCAGGTTCGTCCCGCCCGAGACCAGCTCCATCCTGGTGCCCTTGGCCAGCGCCGCGGCGTCGCCCGCCGCGTACCAGGCCCGCTTGCCGCTGATGTTGAGGTTCCCGCTGTAGTAGCCGGCGGCGCTCTCGACACCGGGCGTGGCCTTGACCTGCCCGACCAGCCGCGGGTCCAGGCCGCCCCCGCCCATGCCGGCCGGCTGGACGATGTAGTCGGCGCCGAACTGCCGGTCGACCTGGGAGTCCACCGACGACCGCATGGACGCGCCCAGCACGTTCACCGTGGTGATCAGCGCCAGCCCGATCATCAGGGCGGCCGCCGTCGCCGCGGTCCGGCGCGGGTTGCGCAGCGCGTTCTGCCGCGCCAGCCGCCCGGGGGCGCCCATCAGCCGGGCGGCGGGAGCGCCCAGCACCCGCACCACCGGCACGCTGATCACCGGGGCGAGCATCGCCACGCCCAGGAACACCGCGAACGCCCCGGCGCCCACGGGCACGGCGGGATTGCCCGCGTCCCCGACCAGCCCCAGCGCGATCAGCCCCGCGCCGATCAGGGTGAGCAGGGTGCCCAGCGCCAGCCGGATCCGCATCGACCGCCGCGGCAGCGCCACGTCGTCGCGCATGGCCGCCACCGGCGGGATCTTCGCCGCGCGGCGGGCGGGGAAGTACGCCGACATCACCGTGACGCCGATCCCGACCACGTACGACCAGATCACCGGGTTGGGGGTGAGCACCAGCCCGCCGGCGTCATCGCCCATGACCTGCTGCTGAAGCAGCAGGGCCAGCCCGGCCCCGGCGGCCAGCCCCAGGGTGGACCCCACCACCCCGACCGCGACCGCCTCCCCGATCACGGCGCGGGTGACCTGCGACCGGGCCGCGCCGATCGCGCGCAGCAACGCCAGCTCCCGGGTGCGCTGGGCGACCAGCATCGAGAAGGTGTTGAAGATGATGAACGCCCCGACGAAGATCGAGATCAGTGCGAAGACCAGCAGGAACGTCCGGAAGAACCCCATGAACTCGGCGATGCCGCTCTTGAGGTCGTCGCGCAGCTTCGTACCGGTGATCGCCTCCAGCTGCGGCGGGAGCACCTGGGCCACGCGGTCGCGCAGCTCCTCCTCGCCCGGCCCGGACGAACCCATCTGGATGTCGCTGAAATGCCCGGGCTTGAGCAGCAGCCGCTGCGCGGTGGCGGTGTCGAACGCCGCGACGCTGGCGCCCATCATGTTGCCGGTGTCGATCAGCCCGACGACCCGGACCCGCTGCACCGTCCCGGAGGTGACGACCCGGGCCGTGTCCCCGACGCGCAGCTTGGCCTTGCCGGCGGTGGCGGAGTCGAGCGCGACCTCGGCCCGGTTCGCCGGGGCCCGCCCCGAGATCATCTCGTAGTCGCCGCCGGGCACCCAGTTCACGCCCAGCTGCGGCGCCCCCTGCCCCCCGATGATCTTGCCGTCGTGGCCCACCACCGCGGCGTACCCGGTGACGTTCCCGACGACGTCCTTGACCCCCTCGACCTCGCTCAGCGTCTTGACCAGCGAGGCGGGGACGGGCTGGGCGGACTGCCCGTCGTCCATCGGGTCGTTGACGACCTTCTTGGCCCGGACGTCGACCGCCACGCCCTTGCCGATCCCGTTGAACAGGTCGTCGAACTGGCGGTTCATCGTGTCGGTGAAGATCAGGGTGCCGGACACGAACGACACGCCGAGGATCACCGCGACCGCGGTGAGCACCAGCCGGATCTTGTGCGCCGCCAGATTGCGGAGCGTGACCTTGGCCATCATCGGGCCGCGACCCCCGGCAGCTCGAAGCCCTTCATCCGCTCCAGCACCCGCTCGGCGGTCGGCTCGGCCATCGTGTCGACGATCTGCCCGTCGGTCAGGAACAGCACCTGGTCGGCGTAGGCGGCCGCGGACGGGTCATGGGTCACCATGACGATCGTCTGCCCCATCCGCCGCACCGAGTCGCGCAGGAACCCCAGCACCTCCGCGCCCGACCGCGAGTCCAGGTTCCCGGTCGGCTCGTCCGCGAAGATGATCTCCGGGCGGGAGGCCAGCGCCCGGGCGCACGCCACCCGCTGCTGCTGGCCGCCCGACAGCTCGCTGGGCCGGTGCCGCAGCCGCGGCCGCAGCCCCACCGTGTCGATGACCTGGTCCAGCCACTGCCGGTCGGGCTTGCGCCCGGCGATGTCCATCGGCAGCGTGATGTTCTCCAGCGCCGTCAGCGTCGGCACGAGGTTGAACGCCTGGAAGATGAACCCGATCTTGTCGCGGCGCAACCGGGTCAGATGCTTGTCCTTCATCCCCGTCACCTGGGTGTCGCCGATGAAGACCTCACCGGAGTCCACCGAGTCCAGCCCCGCCATGCAGTGCATCAGCGTGGACTTGCCGGATCCCGAAGGCCCCATGATCGCGGTGAACCGGCCGCGGGGAATCCCGACGGTCACCCCGTCCAGGGCGACCACCTTCGCGTCCCCGGAACCGTAGACCTTGGCGACCCGGTGGGCCCGCGCGGCGAAGTCGCCCGCCCCCGGCGCGGAATGCGCGTCAGCGGTCGATCGGGCGGTGTCCGTCACAGTGAACTCCCCTGTCTGCGTTTCGATGAACTCACGATCACTGGAAACCACCCGATGCCGGGCACGCGCCGGTAGGCGGCGCGTGCCGATGTCACGGGCGGGACCGGGGGCCGGGCCGGGCGATGGTGCGCCGGAAGGACCGGCGCCAGCGAACCGTCCCTTTGATGACCCCCGCACCGAAAAGACTAGGAGACGACCGGTCCGCTGTGATGAGTCCCAGGAAGGGAGTTCCCACTCCGCCCTATGCAGGAGGTTCCCCCCATTGATCGTCCTTCCGGAGTAGAGGGGAACGACCCCGGGTGCGGAGAGCCTCAGGGACGATCCCGGGGAGGACCAGGGGAACCGGACCGGGAACCGGGCTGTGACCTGCGGATCTGCTCGCGGAACGAGACCTCCGCGCCGCGCGGCGCCTCAGGGATCGCCCCCGAGTCCGGCGAAAGCGGGGGAGAGGCGGGGCGGAGCACCGGCAGGACGGGGGCAGGACGCCGGTGGGAGCGCGGCAGGGCGGCCTTCCCGGCCGCGTGCAGGGCCCGGGCAGGCCACGGACGTACGGGGCAGGCCACGGACGTACGGGGCAGGCCACGGACGTACGGGGCGGGGAGGGCAGTGGACGTACGGGGCAGGGAAGGCCGCAGAGACCGCGGAAGGGCGAGCGGCGCGGAAGGGCGAGGGCCGCGGAAGGGAGCGCGAAAGGAGGCGGGCCGCGGAAGGGAAGGGGGGCGGGCCGGGTGGAGAGCCGGTCAGCTCTGCCCGGGGCGGCTCAGACCCGTCTCGTAGGCGTACACCACCGCCTGCACCCGGTCCCGCAGGCCCAGCTTCGCCAGCACGTTCCCCACATGCGTCTTCACCGTGGTCTCACTGACCACCAGCTCCCGCGCGATCTCGGCGTTCGACTGCCCCCGCGCCACGTGCGTCAGCACCTCCCGCTCCCGCTCGGTCAGCGTGTCCAGCCCCGGCGGCGGCGAGGCGTCCCGCACCGCGGGCAGCCGCGTCGCGAACTTGTCCAGCAGCCGCCGCGTCACGCTCGGCGCCACGATCGCGTCCCCCGCCGCCACGATCCGGATCGCCTGCACCAGGTCCTCCGGCGGCGAGTCCTTCAGCAGGAACCCGCTCGCCCCCGCCCGCACCGCCTCGATCACGTACTCGTCCAGATCGAAGGTCGTCAGGATCAGCACCCGCGGATCATGCGACGCCGCACCCTCACGGATGATCCGCCGGGTCGCCTCGATCCCGTCCACCCCCGGCATCCGGATGTCCATCAGCACCACGTCCGGCAGCAGTGACCGGGTCAACTCCACCGCCACCGCGCCGTCCCCGGCCTCACCCACCACCGCGATGTCCGGCTCGGCCTCCAAGATCAGCCGGAACCCCGTCCGCAGCAGCGGCTGATCGTCCACCAGCAGCACCCGTACCGTGCTCATCGTCGCCCCACCCGTCCCACCGTGTTCCATTCACGCCTCCAGAGGGAACCGGGCCCGCACACCGAACCCGCCACCGACCCGCGGACCGATCCGCAGCTCACCGCCGTACAACGCCACCCGCTCGTACATCCCCACCAGACCGTGCCCCGGATGATCACCGTTGCCGGCCATGATCGTCGCGGTGCCCCGCCCGTCGTCCTCGATCTCCACGGTCAGATCCCGATCGGTGTAATGCAGCCGGACCCACGCACGCGCCTGCGGCCCCGCATGCTTGAGCGTATTGGTCAAAGCCTCCTGGATGAGCCGGAACGCCGCCACGTCCACCCCCGGCGACGGCGTCCGCGCCTCACCCTCGATCCACAGCTGCACCGCCAGGCCCGTCTCCCGCACATGGTCCAGCAGCTCACCCAGATCGCCCAGCCCCGGCTGCGGCGCCAGCTCACCCGCCGGCTCGGCGTCCCGCTCGGTACGCAGCACCCCCACGATCCGCCGCATCTCGCTCAACGCCGTACGGCCGACCTCCTCGATGGTCGTCATCGCCTCCCGCGCCCCCGCCGGATGCCGATCCATGATCCGCCGCGCCGCCCCCGCCTGCACCGTCATCACGCTCACATGATGGGCGACCACATCGTGCAGCTCCCGCGCGATCCGCGAACGCTCCTCCACCCGCGCCGCGCGCGCGTCCGTCCCCCGCGCCCGCTCCAGCCGCGCCGCCCGATCCTCCAGCTCCGCCAGATACGCCCGCCGCAACCGCAGGTTCCGGCCCAGCGCCCACACCCCCACCACGAACGCGTTGTCGGTCAGCACCGACATCAACGCCATGTCACCGGGAAACACCAGCATGAACGCGTTCAACGCCGCCAGCGCCACCAGCCCGCCCAGCGCCGCCACCGCCAGCCCCCGGTGCGCCGCCACGCTGTAGACCGCCACCATGAACGCCACCATGTCGGGCGCCGCCGGCGGATAGTGCGCCACCGCGATCACGACCTCGCCCGCCACGATCAGGCCCAGCACCGCCAACGGACGCGACCGCCGCCACGTCAGCGTCATCGTCACCGCGACCACCAGCAGCAGGTGCCACACGTCGGTCTGGGCGTAGTACCGCTCCAGCCCCCCGGGAAGCTCCTCCAGATACAGCTGCGGCAGACCCGCCACCAGCAACGCCAACGCCAGCACGGCGTCGGCCGCCCGCGGACGCGCCTGGAACCAGGCACGGCAGGCATGAAGACCACGGATGCGGGGTGACACAACACTCACCCTAGGAGGCCCCGCCCGTACACGAGCCCTCCTGGACGGCGAACCGCGATCCTCCCCAAGGAGGACCCGGCACCCCGCTCACCCCATACCAGGCCACACGGCCCCTACCCCCGCACACCACCCACGACCCGCCGCCACGGCCCTCAAAGATCGTCCCGCTCCCGCGCCACCGGCTCCAGATCCGCCGGCGAAGGCCGGTCCACCGGCACCACCGGCAACGGCGGGGGAGTCCCCCCGAACCCCGGGCAGCGCTGCTTGTGATCACACCAGTCGCACAACCGGCTCGTGCGATACCGCCACTCACCCGTCTCCATCGCCCGCCGGATCGCCTGCCACAACGCCTCGACCTTACGCTCGGTCGCCCGCAGATCCGCCTCGTCCGGCTCGTACCGCAGAACCTCACCGTTACCCAGATACATCAGCTGCAGCAACCGCGGAACCCGCCCCTGCCGCCGCCACAACACCAGCGCATAGAACTTCATCTGGAACAACGCCCGCGCCTCGAAATCGGCACGCGGCGCCGTACCGGTCTTGTAATCCACGATCCGCACATCACCCGACGGCGCCACATCCACCCGGTCGATGTAACCCCGCAACTTCAGCCCCGACTCCAGCACCGTCTCCACGAACAGCTCACGCTCGGCCGGCTCCAGCCACCGCGGATCCTCCAACGTGAAATACCGCTCCACCATCGTCCGCGCCTGCTCCAGCCACGCCGACCGCTCCGCCTCGGCCTCCGCCCCCTCGCCGAACAACGACGCCAGCTCCGGCTCCGCACCCAGAAGCCGCTCCCACTGCGGCCCCAGCAACCCCACCGCCTCCGCCGAAGTACGCCGCTCCGACGGCAGATCGAACAACCGCTCCAGCACCGCATGCACCAGCGTCCCCCGCACCTGCGCCAGGCTCGGACGCTCCGGAATCCGATCGATCACCCGGAACCGGTACAGCAACGGGCAGGTCATGAAATCACCCGCACGCGACGGCGACAACGAACCGGCCACCCCCGGGCCCGCAGTGCTCTGAACGCTCGCCTCACGGCCCGTATCGGTGGTCGTCATGGCACAGCAGACTAGGGGACGCCCCCGACGAAATCCCGCACCCCGCCGCCCACCACGACGCCCACCACCACGACCAGGGCCGTAGCATCGAGACCGTGGCAGACACCGCACCCCCGACCGAAGACACCACCCCCGGCGGATCACCCGGCCCCCGCCGGCGCCGCCCCGGCGACGACACCGCCCCCAACGGCCGCCCCACCGGACCCGGCCTCTACATCGGACGCCCCCTCGGCGTCCCCGTGTTCGTCTCACCCAGCTGGTTCCTGGTCGCCCTCGTCGTCACCGTCATGTTCGAAGGCCAGGTCGACGGCGTCGTCCCCCCACCCGCCAGCTACGCCGTCGCCTTCGCCTACGCCGTCCTGCTCTACGCCTCGGTCTTCGTGCACGAACTCAGCCACGCCGTCACCGCCCGCGTCCTCGGCCTGCCCGTCCGCTCCGTCGTCCTCCACATCCTCGGCGGCGAGACCTCCATCGAACGCGAGGCACCCACCCCCGGCCGCGAATTCCTGATCGCCTTCGCCGGCCCCCTCACCAACCTCGTCCTCGCCGGACTGGGCCTCCTCGCCCACCTCCTGCTGCCACTGCCCCCCGTCGCCGTCCTCCTCGTCGACGCCCTCACCTTCGCCAACCTCCTCGTCGGCGCGTTCAACCTCCTGCCCGGCCTCCCCCTCGACGGCGGACGCCTCGTCCGCGCCGCCGTCTGGAAGGCCACCGGCCACAGCCGCAGCGGCGCCATCGTCGCCGCCTGGATCGGCCGCGCCGTCGCCATCCTCTGCCTGGTCGCCGGCGCCTTCATGGCCACCTACCCCGCCTCCGGCCAGAACAGCGGCACCGGCTGGCTCGCCCTTCTCTGGTCCGCCCTGGTCGCCTCCTTCATCTGGGTCGGCGCCACCCAGGCGCTGCGCGCCGAACGCGTCCGCGACCGCATCCCCGCCCTCCACGCCCGCCGCCTGGCCCGCCGCGCCACCCTCGTCACCGCCGACGTCCCCCTCGCCGAGGCCGTCCGCCGCGCCCACGAGCAACACTCCGGAGCCCTGGTGATCGTCGACCACGACGGCCGCCCCCGCGGCCTCGTCAGCGAGAAGGCCGTCACCGCCACCCCCGAGCAACGCCGCCCCTGGATCGAGGTCGGCGACCTGTCCCGCGGCCTCGACGACGCCCTCACCCTCCCCGCCGACCTGGCCGGCGAAGAACTCATCGACGCCCTCCGCGCCGCCCCCGCCTCCGAATACCTCCTCATCGAAACCGACGGCCGGGTCTACGGAGTACTCGCCGCCGCCGACGTCGACCGCGCCTTCGCCGGCATCTGACCCGCGCCCCACCAGAACGGTCCCCGCGGCCCGATAGCCTTGACAGCCATGAGCGAACCCACCCCGCCGAGCACCCCGACCAGCCCCGGCCGCATCCCCCACGGCCCCTTCCGCGCCGGCGACCAGGTTCAGCTCACCGACCCCAAAGGCCGCCTCAACACCATCACCCTCCACCCCGGCAAGCTCTACCACTCCCACAAAGGCGCCATCCCCCACGACGACATCATCGGCAGCCCCGAAGGCTCGGTCTTCCGCTCCACCGGCGGCACCGAATACCTCGCCTTCCGCCCCCTCCTCGCCGACTACGCCGTACGCATGCCCCGCGGCGCCGCCGTCGTCTACCCCAAGGACGCCGCCCAGATCGTCGCCATGGCCGACATCTTCCCCGGCGCCCGCGTCGTCGAGGCCGGCGCCGGCTCCGGCGCCCTGAGCTGCTTCCTCCTCCGCGCCGTCGGAGAACACGGCCTCGTCTCCTCCTACGAACGCCGCCCCGACTTCGCCGACATCGCCCGCGCCAACGTCGAGAAGTTCTTCGGCGGCCCCCACCCCGCCTGGCGCCTCACCGTCGGCTCCCTCGAAGACGCCCTCACCGAGACCGAGGTCGACCGCGTCGTCCTGGACATGCTCGCCCCCTGGGAATGCGTCGACCCCGTCGCCAAGGCCCTCATCCCCGGCGGCATGGTCTGCGCCTACATCGCCACCACCACCCAGATGTCCCGCGTCGTCGAAGAACTCCGCGGCCACGGCGCCTTCGCCGAGCCCTACGCCTTCGAGACCATGCTCCGCTCCTGGCACGTGGAAGGGCTCGCCGTCCGCCCCGACCACCGCATGGTCGGCCACACCGGCTTCCTGGTCACCGCCCGCCGCCTCGCCGACGGCGTCACCCCGCCCCTCCGGCGCCGGCGCCCCGCCAAGGGCGCCCAGAACCCCGAACCCGGCACCCCCGCGGCCACCTGACCGCCCCCACCGGCACCCCCGCGGCCACCTGACCGGCCCCCACCGGCACACGCCACGCCCGGCGGCACCCCCGCACACCACCGAGGCGAAGATCACAAAGCCGTCACGGCCGCACGCCCACGCCCCCCGCCCACGCCCCGTTCACCACCCGCGAACACCCCCCACCACCGATCTGTAACACCGAATTCACACCACCACACCCACACGGCGCCCCACGCCCACACACCACGGAAACAGCACGACACACGCCCCCGCACAACCGGATCCGCCGTTTCCACCGCCCGACCACACCGCCACCCACAACCCCCGCGCCACCGCGCACCCGCCTCCCGACCAGGAGAGATCCGGCGCCCACGACACGAGTACCGAATGGGCAGGTTACGGAAGCCCTCCAGATAGGTAGGGTCTCAGTAGGTCGTCGGCTCTCTTCGTGAGGAGGTGACGGGGCGTGGCCGCTCGTGACGATGCTGGGGCGCGCAAGGCGCAGCACGACAAGGAGGTTAGAGACCTCCAAACGCAGGTGTCCTTCCTGGAGGAGGAGATCTCCGTGCTGCGCCGGAAGCTCGCGGAATCCCCGCGCCAAGTTCGTGTTCTGGAGGAGCGTCTCCATGAGGCACAGGCCAATCTGGCCGCCGTGACGGGTCAGAACGAGCGTCTCGTGGCGACCCTCAAGGAAGCCCGTGAGCAGATCGTGGCGCTCAAAGAGGAGGTCGACAGGCTCGCACAGCCACCGTCGGGCTACGGGGTCTTCCTCGAAGCCCGCGACGACGGCACCGTGGACATCTTCACCGGCGGACGCAAACTACGGGTGAACGTCAGCCCGGCCGTCGACGTCGAAGAACTGCAGCGTGGCCAGGAGGTCATGCTCAACGAGGCCCTCAACGTCGTCGAAGCACTCCGCTTCGAAGAGCAAGGCGAAGTCGTCATGCTCAAGGAACTCTTCGACGACGGCGAACGAGCACTGGTGATCGCGCACGCCGACGAGGAACGCGTCATCAAGCTCGCCGAGCCCCTGCGCGGAGTCCCCCTCCGCGCCGGCGACTCGCTCATGCTCGAACCCCGGTCCGGATACGCCTACGAGAAGATCCACAAGGCCGAGGTCGAAGAACTGGTCCTCGAAGAGGTCCCCGACATCTCCTACAACGAGATCGGCGGCCTCGGCTCACAGATCGAAATGATCAGAGACGCGGTCGAGCTGCCCTACCTGCACGCCGACCTCTTCCGCGAACACCAGCTGCGCCCCCCCAAGGGCGTCCTGCTCTACGGCCCCCCCGGCTGCGGCAAGACCCTCATCGCCAAGGCCGTCGCCAACTCCCTCGCCAAACAGGTCGCCGAGAAGACCGGCCAAGAAGGCAAGAGCTTCTTCCTCAACATCAAGGGCCCCGAACTACTCAACAAGTACGTCGGAGAGACCGAACGGCACATCCGCCTGGTCTTCCAGCGCGCCCGTGAGAAGGCCTCCGCCGGCACACCGGTCATCGTCTTCTTCGACGAGATGGACTCCATCTTCCGCACCCGCGGATCCGGCGTCTCCTCCGACGTCGAGAACACCATCGTCCCGCAGCTCCTCAGCGAGATCGACGGCGTCGAGGGCCTGGAGAACGTCATCGTCATCGGCGCCTCCAACCGCGAGGACATGATCGACCCCGCGATCCTGCGCCCCGGCCGACTCGACGTCAAGATCAAGATCGAGCGTCCCGACGCCGAGGCCGCCAAGGACATCTTCTCCAAGTACATCCTGTCCGGACTCCCCCTCCACCCCGACGACGTCAAGGAACACGGCGGCAGCGACGAGGCCACCGTCGACGCCATGATCCAGCGCGTCGTCGAACGGATGTACACCGAAAGCGAGGAGAACCGCTTCCTGGAGGTCACCTACGCCAACGGCGACAAGGAAGTCCTCTACTTCAAGGACTTCAACTCCGGAGCGATGATCCAGAACATCGTCGACCGGGCCAAGAAGATGGCGATCAAGCAGTTCCTCGACACCGGCCAGAAGGGCATGCGCGTCGCCCACCTCCTCGCCGCCTGCGTCGACGAGTTCAGCGAGAACGAAGACCTCCCCAACACCACCAACCCCGACGACTGGGCCCGCATCTCCGGCAAGAAGGGCGAACGGATCGTCTACATCCGCACCCTCGTCTCCGGGAAGCAGGGCGCCGAGGCCGGCCGCTCCATCGACACCGTCGCCAACACCGGCCAGTACCTGTAAACGACCGACAGACAACCCCACGACGACCGACCCGCACGCGGCGGCCACCCACACCGGGTGGCCGCCGCGCCGCGTTCACCCGCGTTCACCCGCGTTCAGGGCCGCCTCGTCCAGCGCATTCTCCGGGACGAACCCGCCCACCCGGGACGAGATCACCCCGCCACGTCCCCTAGGCTCGACCCCAATGTCCTCCCAGAACCACCCACACAGCACCAAAGCTCCCGTAACAACCAAAAACCCGCCCACCAGAAGACTCCACGAACTCGACCTCCTCCGCTTCCTCGCCGCCCTCGCCGTCCTCCTCTACCACTACACCGGCACCACCGGCGGCCCCTGGCACGACCAGAACGCCCGCGAACTCTTCGCCCCCACCTCACTGGCCACCCAGTTCGGCTACCTCGGCGTCGAACTCTTCTTCCTCATCAGCGGCTTCGTCATCCTCATGAGCGCATGGGGCAGGACCATGGCCGACTTCACCATCTCCCGCATCACCCGGCTCTACCCCGCCTACTGGTTCGCCGTACTCCTCATCGCAGCCATCTACCTCACCACCGGCCACGGCCGAGGACGCCCCGAGAACATCATCCCCAACCTCACCATGTTCCAGCAGGGCATGGGCATCCAGAACGCCAGCGGAGTCTTCTGGACCCTCTGGACGGAGATGCACTTCTACGCATTCATCTCCATCCTCGTCCTCACCGGCGTCACCTACCAGCGCTGCATCACCTTCATGGCCACCTGGACCGTCCTCGCCATCTTCGCCCAGGAAACCGGCGCCCAACCCCTCCAATCACTCCTCATCCCCCAACACGCCCCCTACTTCATCGCCGGCATGGCCCTCTACCTCATCCACCGCTTCGGCCCCACACTCCTCCTCTGGGGCTTCACAGCCTTCTCCTGGGCCACATCAATCCGCTACGCCCTCCCCACAGCAACAGAACACCCCTACAACATCGCCCCCAGCAACGCCTGGCCCGCCATCCCCATCGCCATCACCCTCATCTACCTGACCATGAGCCTCGCCGCCACAGGCAAACTCCGCCACCTCAAATGGCGAGGCTTCGCCACCCTCGGCTGCCTCACCTACCCCACCTACCTCATCCACTACGAACTCGCCCCACCCCTCGCCGACGCCCTCCACCCCGCACTCCCATACTGGGCCGCCACCACCACCATCATCGCCATCGTCCTCACCACCGCCTACCTCATCCACCGCCTCATCGAACGACCCCTCGCAGCCTGGCTCAAACCACGCCTACGCGACTCCTTCCAACGCATACGAACAACATCACCCAACGGCCCCCGCCAAGAAACCCCCCACAACAGCCCACCCGCAAGCGAAACCACAGCCAAAGACAACACACCCACGCCCCACGACCAGGAGCCCCATAGCTCCACCCCCTCCGCCCCTATAGGCTCGACCATATGAGTGTTCGGCGGGTGATGGGCATCGAGACCGAGTACGGCATCTCCGTACCGGGCCAGCCAGGGGCCAACGCGATGGTGACCTCCTCCCAGGTCGTCAACGCCTACCTCGCGGCATCAGCCGCACGGGCCCGCAGAGCCCGCTGGGACTTCGAAGAGGAGAACCCCCTCCGCGACGCCCGAGGCTTCGACCTCGCCCGCGAAGTCGCCGACCCCACCCAGCTCACCGACGAAGACCTCGGCCTCGCCAACGTCATCCTCACCAACGGCGCCCGCCTCTACGTCGACCACGCCCACCCCGAATACTCCGCACCCGAGTGCACCAACCCCCGCGACGCCGTCATCTGGGACAAAGCCGGAGAACGCGTCATGGCCGACGCCACCCAACGCGCCGCCATGGTCCCCGGCACCCACCCCATCCAGCTCTACAAGAACAACACCGACAACAAGGGCGCCTCCTACGGCTGCCATGAGAACTACCTCATGAAGCGCGAGACGCCGTTCGCCGACATCGTCCGCCACCTCACCCCCTTCTTCGTCTCCCGCCAGGTCGTCTGCGGCGCCGGCCGCGTCGGCATCGGCGTCGACGGACGCGGCGACGGCTTCCAGATCAGCCAGCGCGCCGACTTCTTCGAGGTCGAGGTCGGCCTCGAGACCACCCTCAAACGCCCCATCATCAACACCCGCGACGAACCCCACGCCGACCCCGAGAAGTACCGCCGCCTGCACGTCATCATCGGCGACGCCAACATGAGCGAGCTCTCCACCTACCTCAAGCTCGGCACCACCGCCCTGGTCCTCGCCATGATCGAAGACGGCTTCCTCACCGTCGACCTCTCCGTCGACATGCCCGTCGCCGCCCTCCGCGCCATTTCCCACGACCCCACCTGCAAGCACCTGCTCACCCTCCGCGACGGCCGCAAGATGACCGCCGTCCAGCTGCAGATGGAGTACCTCGAGCAGTCCCGCAAGTACGTCGAGGACCGCTACGGCGCCGAGACCGACGAGATGACCAAGGACGTCCTGGACCGCTGGGAGTCGGTCCTGCACCGCCTCGGCGAGGACCCGATGCAGCTCTCCCGCGAGCTCGACTGGGTCGCCAAGCTCTCCCTCCTGGAGGGCTACCGCGAGCGGGACGGCCTGGACTGGTCGCACCCCCGCCTCCAGCTCGTGGACCTGCAGTACACCGACATCCGGGCCGACAAGGGCCTCTACAACCGGCTGGTGGCCCGCGACAGGATCGACCGGCTCGTCTCCGAGCCCGAGGTCCAGGCGGCCATCGAGGACCCGCCTGAGGACACCAGGGCCTATTTCCGGGGCCGCTGCCTGCGCCAGTACGCCGAATCGGTCGCCGCGGCCTCCTGGGACTCGGTGATCTTCGACGTGCCCGGCCGCGAGTCCCTGCAGCGTGTCCCCACCCTGGAGCCGCTCCGGGGCACCAGGCAGCATGTGGGCGCTCTCCTGGACCGCTGCCGGACCGCGGCCGACCTGGTCGCGACGCTCACCGGCCAGGGCTGAGCCGCAGCACATTCGTGACTGCTTTGCCCGTTTCACGGGTTGATGGACCGGCGATAACCCCAGCAGGCCCCTCCGTGCCGCCGAGCCGGCCGAAACCGCTCGGCGGCGATGATCGGAGATAGGCTGAGGGGACCGGCGAAGTGGGAGGTAAGGATGGCCACGAAGGACAACTCGGGCGGCCAGAAGCAGGCCCCGCGGCGCGACGAAGAGGTCGAGGAGACCCAGAGCGCGCCGAACGAAGACGTCCAGGAGCGCCAGGAAAAGCTCACCGACGATGTCGATGCAATTCTGGACGAAATCGACGAAGTTCTCGAAGAGAACGCAGAGGAATTCGTAAGATCATACGTGCAAAAGGGCGGTCAGTAGGGCAAACCGGACATCAGAAATCGGAAATAAAAGGAACCATCGGCGGATATCGCTGGCCTGATTTTCGAACACGCTGACGAGACACGGGTGGGGTGGCTAGGGTCAGGGGCCGTGTCCGTCAAAGAATGCCGCGACTGCGGCCAACTCAAGCCGATAACCGAGTTCTGGAAGCGCAAGGCGTCCGACGACGGCCTTGCGCTCTACTGCAAGCAATGCTTCGGCCTACGTAATGCGGCGAGCACGCGCAAGCGGCTGGCCAAACAGGGAAAGGAAGTCAAGCCCTACCGTATGCGTAGGGTGGTTCCCGAGGGAATGAAGTACTGTCCTCAATGCGATGAGGACAAACCGGTCCGTGAATTCGGTAGCAACCGCGCGACCAAGTCCGGTCTCGCTGCCTATTGCAAGCCCTGTCACAACACCGTGATGGCCGAAATAAAGCGCCGTACACACGGCAGTCACCGCAGTTATCTCCTCAAACTACGCTACGGGCTCACCGCCGAGCAGGTGGAGGAGCACCGGCTGAGCCAGGGCGGCGTCTGCGTGATATGCCTTCGCGCTCCGGCGAGGCATGTGGACCACAACCACATGACCGGTCTCTTCCGGGCCTTGCTCTGCTTTCCCTGCAATGGTGCCATCGGACAGTACGAGGACGACCCTTGGCGGATGCGTGAAGCCGCGCGCTATCTCGAGGGGTGGGGCTCCCATGCGCGGGCGATGTGGCGCGAAATGGGCGTGCTGACCCTGAACGGCCGTGCGTTCAGACTGAGCGGTGCCGTCACCGGCCGCGCCCGGCGGGTCGCGACCGCCCGCGACTATCGCCTGCGTAACCGCTACGGCATTGAGGAGAAGGACGTTCAAGATCTCCTCATGGTGCAACATGACCGCTGCGCGATCTGCTGCGACAAATTCGCCGAGCATGTGGATCACGATCACGTGACCGGTGTGGTCCGTGGCATGCTCTGTGCTCCCTGTAATACGGGGATGGGGCAGTTGAAGGACGATCCCATATCTCTGCGGCGTGCGGCCGACTATGTGGAGGGTCTGCTGATCCGGCGGCTGCCCACCCAAGAAGGTGGTTCCCGGCTGTCCTTCACGGTTCCGGACGTGGACCCCGGGGCGGTGTCCTTGGACGGATGGGAGCCGTACCGGGCCCAGGACGGGAAGCACCGCAGAAGGGTCTGCGAAGCGGAGGAACTGGCCCTGTTGTAGGGCGTGGGCCAGGACGGCGAGACGCCATGTTCGGCTGCCGTGGGGGCCGTTCAGCAGACCGCCCCAGGGAGAGGCCACCCCTCGCACCAGCCCCAGACTGCGGCTCGCGGCTCGCGTGACCGTGTCCTGCTGGGTTCAGGTGGGGTCGGTGAGCGTGTCGAGGTGGGCGGCCTGGGCGTTGGTGACGGTGAGGCCGGCCGGGGGGACGGGGACGCCGGCGAGGCGGCACCAGGCGAAGCCGAGTGCGGCGGCGGCGCTGAGGGCTTTCAGTGTGGTTTCGGGGTCGTCGCTGGTCGGGGTGGGCCAGAGGGCGCGGAGCGGGTGGGTGTCGTCGTTGAGGATGGCGGTGAGAAGGGCGCGGAGTTCGGGGTCGAGCCAGCGGCCGACGGGGGTGGCGAGGTCGGGGCGGTAGCCGGCGAGGTCGGCGGCGAGGAGTGCGGTGGCGGCGTGGCGGGGTTCGGTGAAGGTGGTGGGGTCGTCGGGGTCGCCGCAGAGGGGGTGGAGTGCGGTGGCGAGGTCGTAGAAGGCGAGTTGGAGGTTCTCTCCGGGGGCGGAGTCGGCGAAGAGGGTGGCGGCGAGCGGGGCGGGGCAGCGGCTTCGCCATTCGCGTTCGAGGACCTGGTCGCCGTAGGGGAGTGCGCGGTGGTCGAGGGTGGGGTTGCTCTGCAGGGGTTCGATCATGGAGAGCAGGGCGGAGGCGCGGATGCGGAAGCGGGGGTCGTCGCGTAGTGCCTGGGCGGTCATGACCATGCAGCGGATGAGCTGGGCGGCGGCGTCGGCGCGGCCTGCGCGGAGGCGTTCGGCGTAGAGGCCGATGATGGTGTGGAGGGGTGGGGGTGTGTGCCAGTGGAGTCTGGTGTGGGTGGCGGTGGGTTGGGGGGCGAAGTGGGGGTGCCAGGGTTCGAGGAGTCGGAGGTGTGGGTCGAAGAGGGGGACGCTGGCGCACCAGAGGAGGGTGCTCCAGGTGGCTGCGATGGTGCTGGGTGTGCCGTGGAGGAAGTGGTTCCAGCCGAGGGGGTAGTCGTGCGGTGGGGCTTGGGCGGCTTCGGAGAGGACTGAGCGGAGGCGGTAGGTGAGGGCGCCGGAGGGGGGTTTGCCTGCGAGGGCGAGGGGTGGTCCGTAGTCGGTGAGGTAGTCGGTGCCGGTGGGGAGGATTTCGTTGGGGATGGGGGGTGGGGTGGGGCCGTGGGTGGCGGTTCGGCGGGTGTGGGTGGCTTGTGGGGGTGGTGAGGGGAACCAGCGGTTGTCGGCGGGGTGCCAGCGGTACCAGCGGGTCCAGGCTGCGAAGAGCCACCAGCTGTGGTCGGTGAGGGTGAGCAGGTGTGGGTGGAGGGTTTGGCGGCGTTGTATCGGGGTGGAGGCGGGCCACCAGGGGGCGGTGACGTTGTTGCGGGTGTGGTGTTCGGCGACGGTGAAGGGGTCGGCGTCGGGTGGGAGGGTGATGTCTTCTTGGGTGGGTGGTGGGTTGTACGGGGGGCGTTGTGGGGGCCAGCCGGGTTGTCCGGGGGCGCTCGGCCATGTCGGTTGCCCGAGGGGGTTCGGCCGGGCTGGCCGGCCTGGGGGTCCCATCACCACGTCGTCATCGTAGTGGGCGGTGGGGGGTTCGCCGTGGGCGGACTGCGGAGGGTACTGGTGGCATGCGGTGGGTGCTGGTTGAACAGTAGGGTCTGTTGTGGTCAGCGCCGGTGGGTTGGTGAGGGGAGCCGGTGCCATGGTGGAGGGAAGGAGTCGCGTGGCGTCCCACGATTCGCACACCGGACGGCTGCCGGGGTTGTTCTTGAGTCCCGACACGTCGTCGTTCACGGAGTTCCTGGGGTCCTACAATCCGGAGCTGCTGCCGGGGCGGCGGCCGGTGCCGGCGGTGCCGGTGGGGGAGGGGATCCCGCATGCGACGACGATCGTGGCGGTGACGTTCCCCGGTGGTGTGGTGATGGCGGGGGATCGGCGGGCGACCGCGGGGAACGTGATCGCTCAGCGCGATATCGAGAAGGTGTTCCGGGCCGATGAGTTCTCGGCGATCGCGATGGCGGGGACGGCCGGGATCGGGATGGAGCTGATCCGGCTGTTCCAGGTGGAGCTGGAGCATTACGAGAAGCGTGAGGGCCGGACGCTGTCGGTGGAGGGTAAGGCCAATCGGCTGGCGACGCTGGTCCGGGGGAACCTGGGGATGGCGATGCAGGGGCTGGCGGTGGTGCCTTTGTTCGCGGGGTACGACGAGGAGCGCGACGAGGGGCGGATCTTCTCCTACGATCCGGCGGGTGGCCGGTATGAGGAGCGGGAGTTCCATTCGATCGGCTCGGGGTCGGTGTACGCGCGGGGGGCGCTGAAGAAGCTGTTCCGGGCGGATCTGTCGGCTGAGGACGCGGCGCTGGTGTGCGTGCAGGCGTTGTACGACGCGGCCGATGATGATTCGGCGACGGGTGGTCCGGACATGGCTCGGCGGATCTTCCCTGTGGTGGCGGTGGTGTCGGACGAGGGGTATCGCCGGCTGGGGGAGGACGAGGTGGGCGCTGTGGCGCAGACCGTGGTCGAGGGACGTTACGACTCGCCGGGCGGGCCGACCGCCCCGCTGCGATAGAAGGGATCCAGACCGGTGTCCATGCCGTTCTATGTGTCGCCCGAACAGCAGATGAAGGACAAGGCGGATTACGCGCGTAAGGGCATCGCGCGGGGCCGCAGTGTGGTGGTGCTGCAGTATGAGGACGGCATCCTGTTCGTGGCCGACAATCCGTCCCGGGCGCTGCACAAGATCAGTGAGATCTATGATCGGATCGCGTTCGCGGCGGTGGGGAAGTACAACGAGTTCGAGAACCTGCGGCTGGGCGGGGTGCGGTACGCCGATGTGAACGGGTACCAGTACGACCGGCGTGATGTGACGGCGCGGGGGCTGGCGAACGTGTACGCGCAGTCGCTGGGCACGATCTTCACGGAGACCAACAAGCCGTATGAGGTGGAGTTGGTCGTGGCGGAGGTGGGTGACAGTGCGGAGACGGATCAGATCTACCGGCTGACGTTCGATGGGTCGGTGGCCGATGAGCACGGTTACGTGGCGATGGGCGGGCAGGCCGAGGCGGTGGCGCAGGTGTTGAAGGAGCGCTACCGGGAGGGGATGCCGCTGGCGGAGGCGTTGCGGGTGGCGGTGCGTTCGCTGGAGGCGCAGGACGCGGATCGTCATCTGGAGGCGAAGTCTCTGGAGGTGGCGGTGCTGGATCGTCATCGGGAGCATCGTCTGTTCAAGGCGTTGCCGGCGGCGCGGATCGAGCGTCTGCTGAATGAGGCGGACGGTGCGGGTTCGGGCGAGGGCTCGGAGGGCTCGGAGGGTTCCGAGGAGTAGTTCGCCTGGTGGGGGCGGGCCGGTGGTGTTGGCCGCCGGCCCGTTCGCCGTTGTGGGGTGGGGTTCTCGGTTCCTCCGCCCCAACTTATTGATCTACAACGTAAAGGCCCCGGCCATTGACGCGCCCCACGCCGCCGGCGTGCCGCGTGCCGGTGTGTGCCCGGGTGAAACGAGGGGCATCAGAGACTGCCAAGACGGGCCTTGGCCGCATAGGCTCACGGTGTGGACAGGCGCATCTTCGGGCTTGAGAACGAGTACGGCGTCACCTGCACCTTCCGCGGGCAGCGGCGGTTGTCACCCGATGAGGTGGCCCGTTACCTGTTCCGCCGGGTGGTGTCGTGGGGCCGTAGCAGCAACGTGTTCCTGCGCAACGGCGCGCGGCTCTACCTGGACGTGGGAAGCCACCCCGAGTACGCCACGCCCGAGTGCGACAGCGTCATCGATCTGGTGACGCATGACAAGGCGGGCGAGCGGATCCTGGAGGGCCTTCTGGTGGACGCCGAGCGGCGTCTGCGGGAGGAGGGCATCGCCGGCGACATCTACCTGTTCAAGAACAACACCGATTCGGCCGGCAACTCCTACGGGTGCCATGAGAACTATCTGGTGGGGCGGCACGGCGAGTTCGGGCGGCTGGCGGACGTGCTGATCCCGTACCTGGTGACGCGGCAGATCATCTGCGGGGCGGGGAAGGTGCTGCAGACGCCGCGGGGTGCGGTGTACTGCGTGTCGCAGCGCGCCGAGCACATCTGGGAGGGGGTGTCGTCGGCGACGACGCGGTCCCGGCCGATCATCAACACGCGGGACGAGCCGCACGCCGACGCGGAGCGGTTCCGGCGGCTGCACGTGATCGTTGGGGACTCCAACATGAGCGAGACCACGATGCTGCTGAAGGTCGGTGCGACCGATCTGGTGCTGCGGATGATCGAGGCCGGGGTGGTGATGCGTGATCTGACGCTGGAGAACCCGATCCGGGCGATCCGGGAGGTCAGTCATGACATGACGGGCCGGCGGAAGGTGCGGCTGGCCAACGGGCGGGAGGCCAGTTCGCTGGAGATCCAGAAGGAGTACTTCGGCAAGGCCAAGGACTTCGTGGACCGGCGGGGCGGCGACGCGGTGGCGGCGCGGGTGCTGGATCTGTGGGAGCGGACGCTGCGGGCGGTGGAGACCGGTGATCTGGATCTGGTCTCGCGGGAGATCGACTGGGTGACGAAGTACCAGCTGATCGAGCGGTACCGGCGCAAGTACGATCTGCCGTTGTCGTCGCCGCGGGTGGCTCAGCTGGATCTGGCGTATCACGATGTGCATCGTGATCGGGGGTTGTACTACCTGCTGGAGAAGCGGGGTTCGGTGGAGCGGGTGGCGCGGGATCTGGCGATCTTCGAGGCCAAGTCGGTGCCGCCGCAGACGACGCGGGCGCGGTTGCGCGGGGAGTTCATCCGGCGGGCGCAGGAGAAGCGCCGTGATTTCACGGTGGACTGGGTGCATCTGAAGCTGAACGACCAGGCGCAGCGGACGGTGCTGTGCAAGGACCCGTTCCGGTCGGTGGACGAGCGGGTGGACAAGCTCATCGCCGGGATGTGAGCCGGGTGTGCGGCCGCCGGTGGCCCGTGGTGCCGCCGGTGGCCGCCATGCTGCGCGTTCGGGGCTACCGGCGGGTCACCTGGGGGGTAGGGTGAGCGCGCAGTTGCGCTCGCCACCGTAGAAGGACCCGTATGCGCCGTCGACTTCCCGTTCTGCCCGCGGCCGTCGCGCTGGCCGCCCCTTTGCTCCTGGCCGGTGCCTGTTCGTCGGGGTCGGATGACGTCGAGGTGGCGGTGAAGGGGTCTTTCGGTGTCCGCCCGGATGTGGCGTTCCCCAAGGAGCCGCCGGGCGGGGAGCTGGCGGTCAAGACCGTGGTGGACGGGAAGGGGGCCCGGGCGCGTAAGGGTGATCTCGTGGTCGCCGACTACGTGGGCTACCGGTGGAGCAAGGACGGCAGCAAGCTGCTGGCCAACAGTTTCATCGCGGGGCGGCCCGGGGCGTTCCCGACCGGGCGGCTGGTGCCGGGGCTGGAGAAGGCACTGGAGGGGGCGCGGGTCGGTGGCCGGGTGGTGGCCAAGATCCCGCCTGGGGACGGTTACGGCGACAAGGGCGCCACCCAGCATCAGGTGGGTGCGGGGGACACGCTGGTGTACGTGCTGGACGTGCGGGCGGTCTATGCGAGGACGGCGGTGGCGAAGGGGCGGCCGCAGCCGCTGGACGATCCGCGGTTGCCGCGGGTCGGGCCGGTGGAGGAGGGGAAGGCGCCGGTGGTGACGGTGCCGCGTGTCGCGGCGCCCAGGGGGCTGCAGGTCCGCACCCTGGTGCAGGGGGAGGGGGAGGCGGTCCGTAAGGGGGAGTTGCTGGCTCTGCAGTATGTGGGGGCGTTCTGGCGTGACGGTCGGGTCTTCGATTCGTCGTGGAAGAGCGGCCGGCCCTACGCGGCCACGATCGGGACCGGCCAGGTGATGAAGGGCTGGGATCAGGCGCTGGTGGGGCAGCGGGTGGGGAGCCGGTTGCTGCTGGTGGTGCCGCCTTCGCTCGGGTACGCGGCGAAGGGGCTGGCGCAGGCGGGGATCAAGGGGGATGACACCTTGGTGTTCGTGGTGGACGTCCTGGGGGCCCACTGAGGGCCGGGCCGGTTCGCACCGGGACCGGCCGGGCACGTGATGGACGACATGGACCGCCCTTCCGTGAGACCTACACGCCCGAAGGCGCGCTCATACCCTCCTGAGCCCCGTCCTCCTGAGCCGCCGAGCCGCCCCAAGCCGCCGTCAGATCCCGGCCCGCAGCCATTCCACCCACCACCCACGGACGGACGAGGCGGGACGAGGCGGGACGAGGCGGGCGAGGCGGGGCGGGCTCAGAGGAGGGTGGCGGTGTGGCGCCCGGCGGCGGCGGCCGTGAGGAAGTAGGCCAGGTCCTCGTCCAGGCGGCGGCCCATCGTCGACAGCCGCACCCCCCACTCCTTCTCCGCCTCGCGCAGGGTCTCGTGGAGGCCGTCCACCGGGACCGGGACCAGCTCGTGCCGGTCGCCCAGGGCGGCGGCCTCACCGGCGACCCGGGCGCCGAACCCGCCGCCGAGCTCGGGGACCGCGATCTGCGCCCGCGCCAGCGCCACCCGCCCGTAGGCGGTCAGGCTGTGGTGGGACACCCCGATGTGCCGCTCGCGCAGGTCGCCCTCGCTGACCCGCAGCGAGCCGACCGGCCGCCCCGACAGCACCGCCGCCGCGTTGATCGCCTCTCCGGCCGACACCCCCGAGAAACCCCAGGTGGTGCCCGTTCCCAGGTTCCCCGGCCCCTGGGCCAGGACGATCACCTCCGCGTCCAGGACCAGGCGGGCGGCCAGCAGGCCGGTGTGCACGGTCACCGCCTCCAGGTCGCCGCCGAACGCCTGGCCGGCCGTGACGGTCGCCGCCAGCGCCCCCGCGTCCTTCAGCCGGGCGATGGACATGGAGAACCACGCGGGCAGCGCCCCGCCGTCGGGCATCACGTACACCACGCGGGTTCCGGGCCGCGCCGCCAGCAGGCCCGCCAGGATCGGCGGCAGCGCCGAGTGGAGGTCGGCCACGATCACCGGGGCGCCCTCCAGCGAGTCGGCCTCCCGCAGCACCGCGTGGTGGGGGGAGTCCTGCTCGTCGGCGCCGAGGACGGTGGCCTGCAACGGGGTGTAGCGGGCCTTCACCAGGTGTCCCGGCCCCTCCGGGTCGGGTGGCAGGCGGTCGGGGATCGCGACCACCATCGCGTAGCCGCCCGTACCCAGGCCCATCGCCAAGGCCGTAGTGTTGAGCAGGACGGTGTCGCCCGGTTCGGGACGCCCCACCAGCCGGGGGTAGGCCAGGGCCCGGTGCGAGCCGTCGCCCCCGATCGTGACGTCCAGTTCGACCGCCCCCGGCCATTCCCGGCGGATGCTTTCTACCGTGCCTTTACGCCATCGGATCACAAGGAAACGGTAGCGTCCTGCACACGGGTGAGGCGGGGGACGGACGATGTTCGCCCACAACGTGTCCGGCCGCGACGGTGTCGCCCGAGCGGCCGTCCGAAACCGGAGCCCTGGGCTCATCGACGAAGAGGTGGTGGTGGCGAAGTGTCGCGGCGTAAGACCGAGCGCCTGCTCAACCTGGTGGTCTGCCTGCTCGCCACACGGCGCTACCTGACGGCCGAGCAGATCCGGCGGGCGGTTCCCGGGTACCCCGACTCCGACGAGGCGTTCAAGCGGATGTTCGAACGCGACAAGGAGGAGTTGCGCGAGCTGGGCGTCCCGCTGGAGGTCGGCAGTGACCAGGGCGGGGGCGGCGGCGAGGAGATCGGCTACCGGATCCCGCCGCAGGACTACGAGCTTCCCGACCTGCACCTGACGCCCGACGAGGCCGCCGTGCTGGGCCTGGCCGCCCGGGTGTGGCAGCGGGCGAGCATGGCCGACGCCGCCTCCGGCGCGCTGCTGAAGCTGCGCGCCGCCGGGGTGGAGACCGACGCCTCCAGCGCCGTGGGCATCGAGCCGCGCGTGGACACCGGCGACCCCTCCTTCCCGGCGCTGTGGGAGGCGGTCCGGGACGGGCGGCCGGTCAGCTTCGACTACCAGGGCGTCGGCCGGACGTCGGCGGCGCGGCGGCACCTGGAGCCGTGGGGAGTGGTCAGCCGCCGTGGCCGCTGGTACGTCGTCGGCCACGACCGCGACCGCGGCCAGACCCGGGTGTTCCGGCTCAGCCGCATCACCGGCGAGGTCGCCGCCGACGGCCCGCCCGGCAGCGTGACCGTCCCCGAGGGGGTCGACGTCCGCCGTATCGCCTTCGACCGCAGCGAGCCGCTCGCCGAGCCGAGGCCGGCGACGGTGCGGCTGCGGGCGAACGCCGCGCACGGGCCGCGCCGCTGGGCCAGGGACGTGCGGCCGGTGGGCGACGGCGCCTGGGACGAGGCGGTCCTGACCTTCCGTGACGTCGACCGTTTCGCGCCCTACCTGGCCCGGTTCGCCGACGACCTGGTGGTGCTGGACCCGCCCGACCTGCGCGAGGCGGTCATCCAGCAGCTGAAGTCGATCCTGGCGGCGGACGGGGACGGGGGCGAGCCGGCCGTCGCGGCGGACCGGTGACGGCCCCGCCGGCGGCCCCCCGGGACGACGGCCCGGGCGGCGATCCCCGAGACCCCCGACACCCGGGAGCGCCCGGAGGGCGGACGCCGGGAACCGACGAGCGCGAGGACGAGATGACCGCGAAGACGACCCCGACCACCACCGGAACCGAGGAGACCGCCGCGCCGCCCGTGGCCGCCCCGCCCGTGTCCGCCCCGCCCGTGTCCACGGCGCACGGGGGTACGGCCCGCCCGGCGGCCGCGGCCAGGACCGCCACCCGGGCCGTCAAGGCCCCGACGACCTCCACCGACCGGCTGGCCCGGCTCCTGGCCCTGGTCCCCTACGTGGTCAGCCGCGACTCGGTGGACCTGGACCAGGCCGCCGCCGCGTTCGGCGTCACCGAGAAACAGCTCATCGACGACCTCAACCTGCTGTGGTGCGTGGAACTGCGCGCCCCCGACCCCTACTGCCCGATCGACCTGTCCTACGAGGGCGGGGAGATCATCGTCGCCGAGGCCGAGGCGATCGCCCGCCCGCTGCGGCTGAAGGTCGACGAGGCCAGCGCCCTGCTGGTGGCGCTGCGCATGCTGGCGGGCATCCCCGACCTGCAGGACCGCGACGCCCTCAGCCGCGTGATCGCCAAGCTGGAGGACGCGGCCGGCGCCGCCGCCGCGGTCAGCAGCCAGGTCGCGGTGGAGGTGGACGCCCGCGGCGACACCCTCGGCCGGCTGCGCGCCGCGATCGCCGCCGGACGCCGCGTCCACCTGTCCTACTACGTGCCCGCCCGCGACGAGAACACCGAACGCGACGTCGACCCCATGCGTCTGCTGGTCGTCGAGGGCAACACCTACCTGGAGGGCTGGTGCCGCCGCGCCGAGGCGGTACGGCTGTTCCGCCTCGACCGCATCACCGGCCTCACCCGCCTAGAGGTGCCCGCCGAGGTCCCCGACGGCGCCGAACCTCGCGACGTGGACGCCGGGCTGTTCCGGCCCTCGCCCGACGACGTCGTGGTGACCTTCGAGCTCACCCCGCAGGGCCGCTGGGTCGCCGACTACTACCCGTGCGAGAGCGTCCGGGAACTGGGCGAGGGGCGGCTGCGGATCACCCTGCGCACCCCCGACACCCGCTGGGTGCGGGGGCTGGCGCTGCGGCTGGGCGACCAGGGCCGCATCATCGCCCCCGCCGCCCTGGCCGGCGACGTCCGCGCCGACGCCGCCCGGGCCCTCGCCCAGTACGACACCGTCTGAGGATTTCGGCTACCGTGACCGACGTGGAGTGGGCTGGGATATCGGTGGCGCTGGGCTTCGCCGGCCTGGCCGTGCTCGCGGTGTGCTCGTTCAAGGTCTACCTGGGCGTGCGGGCACTGGGACGTGAACTGGAACGGACGCGGCGGCGGCTGGGCCCCCAACACTCCGCGCTCCGCGATGAACTCCGAGATCTGCAGGAAACCCGCGAGGCGCGGGAGACGGATGACGGCGTACGATCGTCGTAAGTACCACGCTGCTGAAGAGGACTCACATGCCGAACATCGGAACCCCTGAGCTGCTCATCATCCTGCTGGTCGTCGTTCTGATCTTCGGATCGGCCAAGCTGCCGCAGCTGGCGAGGTCGCTGGGCAAGTCGGCGCGCATCCTGAAGGCCGAGACCAAGGGCCTGCGCGACGACGATGACGACGACAAGGCCGCCGACAAGAGCGCCGCCGCCCCCGCGCAGTCTTCCGCGCAGCCCTCCCCGGCGCCCGCCGAGGACCCCCGCGACCGCGCCGCCCGGCTCCGCGAGGAGGCCGCCCGGCTCGAGCGCGAGGCCGCCGGGCAGGAGCAGCCTCGCCGCCAGGGGGCCCTTCCCTCCGGTGAGCCGATCGAGGGTGTCCCCGTTTCGGACTACAACGCCCGCAAGACCTCCTGATCCGCCCCTCCCCCCGACGAAGGACGGCGAGAGCGACTCCAGGGTGCCCACCATGAAGCTGATGACGCGGCAGGCCGTCGATCCCGAGGGCCGCATGCCCCTGATGGACCACCTGCGGGAACTGCGCAACCGCATGATCAAGGCGATCCTGGCGCTGCTGGTCGGCACGATCATCGGCTGGATCTTCTTCGGGCCGGTCTGGGACTTCCTGAAGGAGCCCTACTGCGCGCTGGATGCGTCCAAGGACCTCAACGGCAAATGTTCCCTGGTGGTCAACGGCATCTTCTCCTCCTTCTTCCTGAGGCTGAAGATCGCGTTCATCCTGGGGCTGGTCGTGTCCTCGCCGGTCTGGCTGTTCCAGCTGTGGGCGTTCGTCGCGCCCGGGCTGTACCGCAAGGAACGGCGCTGGACGTACGTGTTCATGGGCGCGGCGATCCCGCTGTTCTTCGTGGGCACCGCGCTGGCCTACGTCACCGTCGACAAGGGCCTGTCGATCTTCCTGGGGTTCGTGCCCGACGACGTGGCGGCGCTGATCACCGTCGACCACTATCTCGGCTACGTGCTGGCGATGCTGCTGGTGTTCGGGCTGACCTTCGAGCTGCCGCTGTTCGTGGTCATCCTCAACCTGGCCGGAGTGCTCAGCTCCCAGCGGATCCGCCGCTCCCAGCGGATGATCATCTTTGGGATCTTCGTGTTCTCCGCGGTCGCCACCCCCAGCGCCGACCCGTTCACCATGCTCGCCCTGGCCCTGCCGACCGTCCTGCTCTTCGAGGTCGCGGCGCTGCTGGCCTTCCTCAACGACCGTCGCCGCGCCAACCGCCCCGATCCCTACGAAGGGCTGGCGGACGACGAGGCGTCCCCGCTCGACCTGGAGCGGATCGACGCCGAGCTGGACGAAGCCGAACTGGGCAAGGACGAGAAGACCAGCCGCTGACCCCCGCGCCCGCGCAGGTCAGGGGCACGACCGGTTCCGGGTGATGAAGTTCCGGGCGATGAATCGGTCCCGAATTGGGAATCGGGCCGGTCCAAACCGTAGGCTCGAGGCATGACCACCCCCGACACGCAGTCGGCCGCCGGGTCCCCGGCGCAGCGGTACGCCGCCTACCGCCAGCGCACCGCCGGGAACGGCCCCGCCCTCCTGGACTTCAAGACCCTCTACGACTTCGACCTGGACCCGTTCCAGATCGAGGCATGCCGGGTGCTGGAGGGCGGAAGCGGCGTGCTGGTCGCCGCGCCCACCGGCTCGGGCAAGACCGTGGTCGGGGAGTTCGCGGTCCACCTCGCCCTGACCGGCGGGAGCAAGTGCTTCTACACCACGCCGATCAAGGCGCTGTCCAACCAGAAGTACGCCGACCTGGTCCGCCGCTACGGCCCCGAGAAGGTCGGCCTGCTCACCGGCGACAACAGCGTCAACGGCGAGGCCCCGATCGTGGTCATGACCACCGAGGTCCTGCGCAACATGCTCTACGCCGGGTCGCCGACCCTGGCCGGCCTGGCGTTCGTGGTGATGGACGAGGTCCACTACCTCGCCGACCGGTTCCGCGGCGCGGTCTGGGAAGAGGTCATCATCCACGTCCCCGACTCGGTGCGGATCGTCGCGCTGTCGGCCACCGTCAGCAACGCCGAGGAGTTCGGCGAATGGCTGCAGGCCGTCCGCGGCGACACCGCCGTGATCGTCGACGAGCACCGGCCCGTCCCGCTGTTCCAGCACATGATGGTCGGCACCCGCCTCTACGACCTGTTCGTCGACACCGGCCGCGGCAAGGACCGGCAGGCCCGCATCAACCCGCAGCTGCAGCGCATGGCGGTCGAGGAGGTCCGCCGCGCCAAGGTCAACCAGGGCCGCCGCACCGGCCGCCGCCGCGCCCCCCGCCCCCAGCGGTTCCGGCCGCCCGCCCGCCCCGACGTCATCGAACGGCTCGAACGCGCCGGGCTGCTGCCCGCCATCACCTTCGTGTTCAGCCGCGCCGGCTGCGACGCCGCCGTCCTGCAGTGCCTGAACGCCGGGCTGCGGCTGACCTCCAAGGAGGAGTCGGAGGAGATCCGCGCGCACGCCGAGCTGCGCACCGCGGACATGGCCGTCGACGACCTGCGCGTACTGGGCTACGACGACTTCCTCACCGGTCTGGAACGCGGGATCGCCGCCCACCACGCCGGGATGCTGCCCACCTTCAAGGAGATCGTCGAGGAGCTGTTCACCCGCGGGCTGATCAAGGCCGTCTTCGCCACCGAGACCCTGGCGCTGGGCATCAACATGCCCGCCCGGACCGTCCTGATCGAAAAGCTCGACAAGTGGAACGGCGAGGCCCACGTCGACCTCACCCCCGGCGAGTACACCCAGCTCACCGGCCGCGCCGGGCGCCGCGGCATCGACGTCGAAGGCCACGCCGTGGTCATCTGGAGCCCCAGCGTCGACCCCTCCTCGGTCGCCGGGCTCGCCGGCACCCGCACCTACCCGCTCAACTCCAGCTTCCGGCCCTCCTACAACATGGCGGTCAACCTCGTCGGCGCCGTCGGCGTCGAACGCGCCCGGACCCTGCTGGAGGAGTCCTTCGCCCAGTTCCAGGCCGATCGCGCCGTCGTCGGCCTCGCCCGGCAGGTCCACAAGAACGAGGAGGCCCTCGCCGGCTACGCCAAGGCCGCCGAATGCCACCTGGGCGACTTCATGGAGTACGCCGCGCTGCGCCGCCGGCTGTCGGACCGCGAGGCCGAGCTGTCACGCGAACGCTCCTCCGCCCGCCGCGCCGAGGCCGCCCGGTCCCTGGAGCACCTGCGTCCCGGCGATGTCATCCTGGTCCCCTCCGGCCGCCGCTCCGGCCTCGCCGTCGTCCTGGACCCCGGCGTCGGCCGCCGCTCCGACGGCCCCGCCCCCCTCGTCCTCACCGTCAACCGGTCCGTGCAGCGGCTGTCCATCCAGGACTTCCCCCGCGCCGTCGAACCGGTCGACCGGATCCGCATCCCCAAGTCGTTCACCCCGCGCAACCCCCAGGCCCGCCGCGACCTGGCCTCCACCCTCCGCAACAAGGTCCCCGACGACGTCCGCGAACGCCGCCGCCACCGCGACACCCCCGCCACCGACGACGGCGAGATCGCCCGGCTGCGCGCCGAGCTGCGCGCCCACCCCGTGCACGGCTGCGACCAGCGCGAGGACCACGCCCGCTGGGCCGAACGCTTCTTCCGCCTCGAACGCGAGACCGAGCAGCTGCGGCGCCGCGTCGAAGGCCGCTCCCAGGTCATCGCCCGCACCTTCGACCGCGTCTGCGGCGTCCTGCAGCAGCTCGGCTACCTGGAGGGCGACACCGTCACCGACGAGGGCCGCCGCCTGGGCCGCATCTACAACGAGCTGGACCTGCTCACCGCCGAGAGCCTGCGCGCGGGGATCTGGGAAGGTCTCGACCCCGCCGAGCTGGCCGCCTGCGTGTCCGCCCTGGTGTACGAGTCGCGGCAGCCCGACGACGCCGCCCCGCCCAAGACCCCCACCGGGCCCACCCGTGACGCCCTGGCCGCCATGGTGCGGCTGTGGGGGGAGCTCGACGCCATCGAGAAGGACAACCGGGTGTCGTTCCTGCGCGAGCCCGACCTCGGCTTCGCCTGGACCGCCTACCGCTGGGCCAAGGGCCAGGAGCTGGACGCGGTGCTGCTGGAGACCGACATGACCGCGGGCGACTTCGTCCGCGCCGTCAAGCAGCTGCTGGACCTGCTCGGCCAGGTCGCCGACGCCGCCCCGCCCAACAGCCACATCCGCAAGACCGCGCGCAAGGCCATGGACGCCATGCGCCGCGGCGTGGTGGCCTACTCCTCGGTCGCCTGACACCCGGGCGCGGACCCCGGAACCGGCCGTCCGCGGGGGGAGTCCGGACCCCGCGGGCGGGTGGCCGGCGTGCGCCCTGAGCCACGGGCCGCGGACCGCCCCGGTTCGATCCGGGAGCCGACCGGTTAGGGTTACCTACCAAGCCAAGTCCGGAAGGTAGGTATATGGACGGCAATAACCCATTCGATGAGGACGTGGTGCGGCAGATCACCCGGCACATGAACGACGACCATGCCGAGGACTGCGCCGCGATCTGCCGGGCCCTGGGCGGGCGGCCCGGTGCGCACGCCGCCCGGATGACCGGGCTGGACGCCGACGGGATCGACTTCGTCGCCCTCATGGACCCCGCGGGCGAGCCCCCGGGCGACGAGGGCCAGGAGGGCGGCTCGGGCGCCGGGAGCGGCGGTGCCGGGCGCGAGGTGCCGGTCCGGATCCCGTGGAGCCGGAGGCTGACCGAGCGGGCCCAGGTGCGCCACGAGGTCGTCCGCATGGCGGCCGAGGCGCGCGCCGCGCTCGGCCCGGCCGCCCGTGCCGGCCACTGACCCCCTTCCACGCGAGATCGAGCACGACCGGACGAGAACGAGCACGACCGGACGAGAACGGACGAAATCGGATAAAGCAGGGCGGTGATTTTCCGACGCCCTGTCGCTAAAGTATCCGACAGGGCGTCGGGAAAGGCGCCCGGACGGCGAGCGGACGGAGGACACGTGCCGGACACAGGCGAGCCCGGCCAGGGCTTCGCGGCGGAACTGCGCGAGGCCACCCGGAGCGACCACGGCGACAACGAGGGTTCCTCCTACATGGCCGCGCTGTTCGACGGCCGCCTCGGGCGCGAGGAGTACGCCGCGCTGGTCGCCCAGCTCCACCCCGTCTACGTCCTCCTCGAACAGGCCGCCGACCGGATGGCCGGCGACCCCGTCGCCGCCCCCTTCCTCCTGGACGGCCTGCGCAGGCGCGAGGCCCTCGAAGCCGACCTCGCCTTCCTCTACGGGCCCGGCTGGCGGGATGGCCTGGGCGGCCTGCCCGCCACCCGCCGCTACTGCGAACGCCTGCGCCAGGTCTGCTTCGACTGGCCCGGCGGCTTCGTCGCCCACCACTACACCCGCTACCTCGGCGACCTGTCCGGCGGGCAGTACATCGGCCTGCAGGCGCGCCGGATCCTCGGCCTGGCGGCCGGTGAGGACGGCGTGCGGTTCTACCGCTTCCCCGCCAAGCCCAAGAGCTACAAGGACCGCTACCGCGCACTCCTGGACGCCGCCCCCTGGGACGCGGCGGAACGCGCTCGGATCATCGCCGAGGTGAAGCGCGCCTACGCCCTCAACGCCGCCGTCACCGCCGACCTCGGCCGCGACCTCAGGATCGAACCCGCCGCCTGAAGGTCCCGCCCGCCACCCGGAGACAGCCCGCCGCCGGCGGGCGCCGATCCGCGGCGCCGGGCCCGAACCGCCCCAACGGACGGACGGCTCAGCCCGCCGGCGGCAACCCCCGCGCCAGGCGACCCAGCGCCAGGTCCAACGGCTGCACCCTGCCCTCCAGGGGACGGGCGGCCCCCCACCAGCCGAGCGCCGCGATCTCCTCGTTCGCAGCGAAGGCCGCGACGCAGGCGGCGTCATCGACCACCGTGGCGGGAAGCGCGGCGGTGAAGAGCGCGGCGTACTCCACCCGCCGTTCCGGGCCCAGGACGAACCGGGCGTGACCGGCCGCCGACACCCGGGCCGCCACCAGGCCGGTCTCCTCCCGCAGCTCCCGCACGGCCGCCTCCCGCGGGCTCTCCCCGGGGTCGATCATCCCTCCGGGCAGTTCCCAGCGCCCGCGGTACCGGTCGAGGACCATCAGCAGCCGGTCCTCCCGCCACACCGCCACCAGCGCGGCCGTCAGCGGCCCGTCCGCCTCGACGTCCCACGTGCCGCCGGGAGGAACCGGACGTTCGGTCCAGGCCGGGCGGCCGGAGGCCCGGTGAAAGTCCGTCAGCGCGCCGCCCTCCTCATCGACGGCGAGCGGCTCGCCCCTCGGCCGCGCCTTCCCGGTCATCGCCCCTCCTCGTCCGGCACGGGCTCGGCGCCCAGGGAACGGCAGCCCAGGGGCGCGGCGCCCCTGGGGACGGCACCCCGGGCACGGTGTGCCGGGGGCCGCGATTGGTGGAGCCCGGAGGCTTTCCCCGCCTCCGGGCCCCTGGGACCGCCTGAATGGAACGCCGGCACTTTTAAGGGTACGGATCAGTCCTCATGTCGCCGTGCTCTACGGTTGAGCTACCGCGCCAGGGAGAGGCGCGAGCCGGAGTTGAACCGGCAACCCGGCGATCAACGTCCGTATCCGGGCGATCCGGCGATCGGCGGTGGATGCTGAATCTGGAGCGAGAGCCTGAGCTTGGTCACGGCTGCCTCTTCCTCTTGGGCCACCCCGGTCCGAGGTACCGGGGGAGGGATTCGAACCCCCACTGACACCGCGTGGTTCAGTCTGACGTCTCAGCTTCAGCTTCGCGCCTTTATGAGGCGCGCCCCCGCGCTCCACACGGGGGAGTCTGGGACTCTAGCCGAACAGGTAGCCGAAGACCACCTCGCCGACGTTCCGCTCGTCGACCTCGGTGCCGTTGGCCTCCTCGCGGGCGAACTTGACCGCCTGCTGGAGCTTGTCGATGCGGTCCAGCAGCTCGTTCACCCGCCGCGCGGGCAGCGCCCCGGAGAACTTCACGGTGGTCCAGTACCCCACCGCGACGTCCTCGTAGAACACCTCCACCTGCGCCGGGTGCTTGTCGGTCGCCTCCGCCTTGACGTGGTTGAAGGGCACCTTCTTGGTCTTGACCGTGCGCACCGGGTCGGTCTTCCAGCTGTCGCTGGAGCCGTCGAACGTCCACGACTCCGCGGCGTCCAGCACCGGCAGCTTCTTGACGAACGTGTGCAGGTCCACCAGCTGCTTCTCCAGGAACAGCAGGTAGGTCACCGGCACCTCGCGCAGGAGCGTCCGGCCGTCCACGGTGACGTCGGCGCGGGCGACGCAGTTGGTCCAGTCCTTGGTCGCGGTCACGTCGAACAGGCGGGTGAGGGTCGCGGCGGTCTGCCGCAGCACCTCCTCGGCCTTGACCTGCACCCGGGTCGACTCCGGCGGCAGCTGCTCGCCGTCCTCGTCCTTGGGCTGGTAGCTGCGGGAGATGCCCGAGAGCAGCGGCTGCTTCTGCACCTGGTGGTGGGCGTCGGTCAGCTCGCGCAGCGACTTGGCCTTGACGCCCTTCTCCACGGCGATGATCTGATTGAGTCTGGGCACTTTCCCCTCCCGTTCGGACGGAACGACCGTAGCGGTAACGGCCGTCCCAGCGCATACGGTTTATCGGCGCAAAAAGGGACGTCCGGTTTGATCGACGACAAGGCGGGCATCGCGCAGGCGGATCGGGGGACACGCCATTTCAGGGAGGTCTTCATGCTCGCGCTCGCCGCCGCGGCCGTCTTCGGTCTCGCGCTGTTGTTCGACCTGGCCGACGTCGCCTCCGACCCCTTCGACTACCAGACGCTGGTCACCGTGGGGCTGCTCCTGATCGCGCTGCACCTGGCGGGCGTCGGGACCGGCACCGACTGGCGCTCCCGCGGCTGGTCGCGCCGCCGCGCCGGCCGCCGCTGACCTCGCCCGCGGCGCGCCCGGCCGTGATCATCGCGGGATCCAAGCGTGATCATCGCGGTATCAGGGTGCCGGGCGCCCCTGGGCGTACGCGCGCAGGCCGGGCAGGTCCACCACCGTGATCCGGCGCCAGCCGGTGCGCACCAGCCCGCGCCGCCGCAGGGTGTTGAGCGCGCGGGCGACCGTCTCGCGCGAGGCGTCCATCCAGCTGCCCAGCTCCTCCTGGGACAGCGGCGGGGCGATCTCGACGCTCCCGTCGGGCGCCGGCCGGGCGTGCCGGGCCGACAGCTCGGCCAGGTTCGCCAGCAGCAGCGCCAGCCGCTGCGCGCCCTTGGCCGCCACATGCGCCTGCAGCCGCTGGTCGGCGTCGTCGATCCGCCGCACGAACGTGCCGCTGACCAGCCGCCACACCATCGCGTGGGCGTCCAGGAACGCGGTGAAGCGGGCGGCCGGCACCACCAGCGCCCGGACCGGGCACAGCGCGGTCACGGTCGCCGACCGCTCCCGGCTGCCCAGCACCGCGCTCTCGCAGACCAGGTCGCCCGGCCCGCGCACGGCCAGCACCACGTCGTGCCCGTCCTCGGTCGCGGAGGTGACCTTGGCCCAGCCGTCCTCGATGATGATGATGTGGTCGGACTCCTCGCCCTGATGGCACAGCGGCCTCCTGGCCGGGTACAGGCGCGGGTGTGACGACCGGCGCAGCGCGGCCCGCTGCGCCTCGTCCAGGGCGTCCCAGAAGCCGTCCCAGCGTCCGGCCGGGACGCCCTCGTGATGCACGGTCCTTTCCGTCACGGTCGATCCGTTTCCTCGGCCCCCCGCGCGGGAGGGCGCGCGGGCCGGTGCGTGACCGGCTCCGCCGGGTGTCCGGGCCGCGCATGCGGCGGCCCGGGGGAAGGTGAGCCGGTGCCCGCGGCAAATGGGGGGAGTGGGGCGTCAAGGCCCAGTGCCGCGGGCACCGGCCCGCTCGTGCGCAGGCCTCCCGGACACCGCCCGGGGCGAGGCCCTGGCTGTCCGGCGGCCATGCGATCTCCTGCTCTCCGCGTCTCCTCGGGGAACCCGTCCCTGAACGCGATCGTGCTCCGCCCCGGCAGGGCCTGTCTGCGTCATCCGCCACATTGGGAGCCCCGCCCTTTCCGCGGAGTCAGATTCGCGGTCAAGGCGCACGGCGTGCCCGTCCCCGGCGCGGACGCCCCCGGCGGGCGCCGCGGGCGGTACGGGGGACCGGCGGCGGCCGCCAGGGGTCTCAGGGCCGGGCCAGCGCGTTCAGCAGCCGGTTCACCGGGCCGGACAGGCCCCAGCGGTCGGCCAGCTCCACCAGCGCCTCCGGGTCCCGCGGCCGCTCGGGCAGCCGGTCGTCGAGGCCGCTTACCGCCGGGTCGTCGATGTCGGTGACCACCCGCACCACCTTCTCGGCCGCCGCGAGGTAGTCGTGCGCGGCCTCCAGCCGGCGGCGGGCCCCGGCCGGGAAGCCCTCGGCCGTCCCCGCCTCCAGAGCGGCCAGGATGCCCTCCAGCGAGCCGAACCGGGTCAGCAGCGCGGCGGCGGTCTTGTCGCCCACCCCCGGCACCCCCGGCAGCCCGTCGCTGGGGTCGCCGCGCAGGGTGGCGTAGTCGGCGTAGCCGCGGCCGGGGATCCCGTACTTGGCGGCGACCTCCTTCTCACCCATCACCTGCAGGTTGCGGATGCCCCGGGCGGTGTAGAGGACCTGCACCGGGCCCCGCTCGTCCACGAGCTGGAACAGGTCGCGGTCACCGGTCACGACGTCCACCGGGCCCGCGGCGGCGCCGCGCACCGCCAGGGTGCCGATGACGTCGTCGGCCTCGTACCCCGCCACGCCCGCGCGGGCCAGCCCGAACGCCTCCAGCACCGCGTCGATGACCGGCAGCTGCGCGGCCAGGGCGTCGGGCGTCTGGTCGCCGCCGTCGTCGGCCACCCGGTGGGCCTTGTACGACGGCAGCGCCTCGACCCGGAAGGCCGGCCGCCAGTCGGCGTCCATGCAGCACACCAGCCGGTCCGGGCGGCGGTCCTGGACCAGCCGCGCGATCATGTCGATCAGCCCGCGCACCGCGTTGACCGGGGTCCCGTCCGGGGCGGTCACCGATTCGGGCACCCCGAAGAAGGCGCGGAAGTACAACGACGGCGTGTCCAGCAGCATGAGCCCGCTCATGTCCCACATCGTCGCACGCCACACCGTCAATCCGTGCCCGGAACGCCACCGGCCCGGTGGGGACGCCGGTACGGGTGCCGGGAGTGCCGGTACGGGCGCCGGTACGGGCGCCCGCGGGCACGGCGGTCCGGGCCGGGGTCGCCCCGGGGACCCGCGCGGCGCCAGGATGTACCCGAAGGATGTCCAGGGCCTTGACCGATATGAGGGGAGGAAGCGGTGGCCCGCCACCGGGCGGACCGCCGCGACCGCTATGGAATCGGATGTGACGACGGAGTTGTATCCGCGCGAGCGGCTGGCGCGGGTGCGGGAGGCGGCCGGGCGCGCGGGCCTGGGCGCCCTGCTGCTGACACCCGGACCGGACCTGCGCTACGTCACCGGCTACGACGCCATGCAGCTGGAACGGCTGACCTGCCTGGTGGTCCCCGTCTCCGGCGAGGCGTTCCTGGTGGTGCCGCGCCTGGAACTGCCGGCGGCGCGGGAGTCGCCCGCCGGCGGGCTCGGCGTGGAACTGGTGCCCTGGGACGAGACCGACGACCCGTTCGCGCTGGTGGCGCGGCGGCTGCCGCGCGGCCTGGAGAAGGTCGCGGTGGCCGACCGGATGTGGGCGTCGATGGCGCTGCGGTTCCGGGCCGCCCTGCCGGGCGCCGAGCAGGTCGCGGCCGGCACCGTGATGCGGGAGCTGCGGATGCGCAAGAGCGCCGCCGAGGTCGCCGCGCTGCTGGAGGCGGGCGCGGCGATCGACCGGGTGCACCGCCGGGTGCCGGGGTACCTGCGGCCGGGCCGCACCGAGCGCGAGGTGGCCCGGGACATCGCCGACGCGATCATCGCCGAGGGGCACGCCGTGGTCGACTTCGTCATCGTCGGGTCCGGGCCCAACGGCGCGAACCCGCACGCCGAGCCGACCGACCGCGTGATCCACCCCGGCGAGCCGGTGGTGGTCGACATCGGCGGGACGATGCCCAGCGGCTACTGCTCCGACTCCACCCGCAACTACTGCGTGGGTCCCGCCCCCGACGACTACCTCGCCTACTACGAGGTGCTGCGCGAGGCGCAGGAGGCGTCCTGCCAGGCGGTACGGCCCGGGGTGACGCCCGAGGAGGTGGACGCGGCGGCCCGCGACATCATCGCGGCGGCCGGGTACGGCGAGCACTTCTTCCACCGCACCGGCCACGGCATCGGGCTGGAGTCGCACGAGGACCCCTACATCGTGGCGGGCAACACCGAGCCGCTGGAGCCGGGAATGGCCTTCTCGGTCGAGCCCGGTATCTACCCCGGTGCCCATGGTGCCCGTATTGAGGACATCGTGGTGTGCACCGAGACCGGATTCGAGCGGATGAACCTCACCGTCCGTGAGCTGACGATCGTCCAGTGATGATCAGCGGACGCCGAGCGAGGAGCCCGGGGACGCCGGCCGGCGCCCGCGGATAGATGATCATCGCTGGTCGTACCGGTGATGGCGCGGAACGCCCGCGAGACGGGGCACGCTATGCCCGTCTCGTGGGCGTTCCCGTTGTTATGTCGTGACACATAACGATATGCACACCAAATGATCGCGTTACTGACGAACCGTATTGCGGCCCGCCGGTGCCACCACGACTATCTAGGCATTGTTCCGCCGGGGTTACGAGCACATGTTCCACAGGTTGCGGGCGCGGGTCGGGCCCGCGGCTCGGCATGTGCCGGCCCCGGCGCTGTGTCGGAATGAAGAGGAGACGCCGTGGCAGAGGTCGCCCTGACCAGCGTCGGGAAGGTCTATCCCGACGGGACCCGGGCTGTGACCGACCTGAACCTGTCCATCGCCGACGGGGAGTTCCTGGTCCTGGTCGGGCCCTCGGGATGCGGCAAGACCACCGCCCTGCGGATGGTCGCCGGGCTGGAGGAGATCTCCGAGGGCGAGGTCACGATCGGAGAACGCGTGGTCAACCGCGTCCCGGCGCGCGACCGTGACGTGGCGATGGTCTTCCAGAGCTACGCGCTCTACCCCCACCTGTCGGTGCGCGACAACATCGGATTCGGCCTGTCGCTGCGCCGGCTGCCCAAGAGCGAGATCCGGGAGAAGGTCGAGAAGGCCGCGGGGATCCTCGGCCTCAACGACCACCTGGACCGCAAGCCGCGCAACCTGTCGGGCGGCCAGCGGCAGCGGGTGGCGATGGGCCGCGCGATCGTCCGCGAGCCGCAGGCGTTCCTGATGGACGAGCCGCTGTCCAACCTGGACGCCAAGCTGCGCGTGCAGATGCGCGCCGAGATCGCCCGCATCCAGCGGGACCTGGGCGTCACCACCATCTACGTCACCCACGACCAGACCGAGGCGATGACCCTCGGCGACCGGGTCGCGGTGATGAAGAAGGGCGAGCTCCAGCAGGTCGCGCCCCCGCAGGAGCTCTACGACCGGCCCGCCAACCTGTTCGTGGCAGGGTTCATCGGCTCACCCGCCATGAACCTGATCCAGGGGACGCTGGCCGGGGACGCCGAGGCGCCGCGCCTGGAGATCGGCGGCCACACCCTCACGCTGCCCGCCGGCGTCCTGGCCGAACGGCCCGGACTGCGCTCGCGGTTCGGCGACCGGGTGGCGGTCGGCATCCGCCCCGAGGACATGGAGGACGCCGAACTGGTGGAGGCCGAGGACGGGGCGCGGCTCACCTCCACCGTCGAGCTGGTCGAGGCGATGGGCTCGGACGTGCTCGTGCACTTCGCGCTCGAGGCCCCGCAGGTCGTCACCGAGGACACCAAGGAGCTGGCGCGCGACGCCGGCACCGACGTCCTCGGCGCCCTGGACGGCGGCGACACGCCGCGCACGGACCTGGTGGCGCGGTTCAGCCCGCGCACCCGCGTGAAGGTGGGCGACCCGGTGGAGATCCACGTCGACACCGGGCGCCTGCACTTCTTCGATATCGAGACCGGCGCGTCGATCTGGGGATCAGACGATGACGCGTCGCCCAGGAAGGATGAGGCATGAGGCTCAGCTGGCGAGTGATGAACCGGGACGCGGCCCGCGGCCGCGGGCCGGGGCGCCGTACGGCGGGCGCCGCCGTCGCGGCGGGGCTGCTGCTGTCGGCCGCCGCGTGCGGCGGCGGCGACGGCGGGGGCGAGGCGACCGCCGGCGGCGACGGCCCGCTCAAGGGCGTGAAGGTCGAGGTCGCGGCCAAGTGGACCGGTCCGGAGGAGGCCAACTTCCGCAAGGTCCTCAAGGAGTTCGAGAAGAAGACCGGCGCGACCGTCACCTACGCCTCCACCGGCGAGAACACCGACGCCTACCTCGGCCCGCGCCTGCAGGCCAACCAGCCGCCGGACGTGGCGATCCTGCCGCAGCCCGGGCTGATGCAGCAGTACGCGGCGAAGGGGTCGCTCAAGCCGCTGGGCCAGGACGTGGTCCAGCAGGTCGAGCAGAACTTCTCGCCGTACTGGAAGGACCTGGGGTCGGCCGAGGGCAAGACCTACGGCGTGCTGATCAAGGCCGCCTACAAGTCCATCATGTGGTACCGGCCGCAGGTGTTCTCCGACGCGGGCGTGCAGCCCCCGGCGACCTGGGCGGACCTGGTGAAGGCCGCCGGCACCGTGCGGGACGCGGGCACCACCCCGTTCACCCTGGCGGCCGGCCCGCAGGACGCCTGGACCCTCACCGACTGGTTCGAGAACGTCTACCTGTCCCAGGCCGGGCCGGAGAAGTACGACCAGCTGGCCAAGCACGAGATCAAGTGGACCGACCCGAGCGTCGGCAAGGCGCTGGAGACCCTGGCCGAGATCTGGGGCAAGCCCGACCTGCTCGCCGGCGGTGTCTCCCAGGCCACCAAGACCAAGTTCGACGGGTCGGTGACCGAGGTGTTCGGCCAGGACAAGGCCGCGATGGTGTACGGCGGTGACTTCGCCGCCGCCAACATCGGCACCACCAAGGCCAAGGTCGGCACCGACGCCAAGGTGTTCGCCTTCCCCAAGGCCGGCGACACCACCCCGGCGATGCTCGGCGGCGACATCGCGGTCGCGCTGAAGGAGGGCAAGGGCGCCATGGAGCTGATGAAGTTCCTGGCCTCGCCCGAGGCCGGCAAGACCTGGGCCGGGCTCGGCGGCTACCTGTCCCCGAACAAGGGCGTCGCGCCCGACGCCTACTCCGACCCGGTGGCCAAGGAGCTGATCGCCCAGCTGCAGAAGGCCGGCGACGCGGCCCGCTATGACCTGTCGGACCTGACCCCGGCCGCGTTCGGTGGCACGCCCGGCAAGGGCATGTGGGAGGCGCTGCGCGGATTCGTGCAGAAGCCCGACGACGTCAAGGGCACGCAGGAGAAGCTCGAGGCCGAGGCCGCGAAGGCTTACAAGAGCTAGGGATCCCAATTGAAGGCTCCGCACGACGAGGCGCCCAAAGGCGTGGCGCCCGGCGACGAGGTGCCCGAGGGCGGGGTGCCGCCGGCCGGACAGGCCGGCGGCGCCGCCGCCGCGGCGACGAAGGGCAAGGGCGGCAAGGCCGGGCGCGACGGGCTCACCCCGCCGTCCTGGCTGGCGCTGACGTTCCTGCTCCCGGCGCTGCTGCTGCTCGGGTTCCTGGTGGTATATCCGATCGTCTACTCGGTGATCCGCAGCTTCTTCGACGCTGACGGCAGCGGGTTCGTCGGGCTCGACAACTACATAGGGATCTTCCAGGGGCATGACAACCTGGTGTCGGTGCGCAACACCGCGATCTGGGTGGTGGTGGCACCGACCCTGGTGACCATCGTCGGCCTGGTGTTCGCCGTGCTCACCGAGCGGATCCGCTGGGCCACCGTGTTCAAGCTGGTGGTGTTCATGCCGATGGCGATCTCTTTCCTCGCCTCCGGCGTGATCTTCCGGCTGGTCTACGAGCAGGACCCCGACAAGGGCGTGGCCAACGCCGCGATGGTCGCCGTCCACGACACCTTCGCCGGCGGCGCGAGCTATCCCGGCGCGGGTCCCCGCAACGGCGACGGCCAGCCGGTGCGGGCCGAGGGCGGCGCCGTCGTCGGCACCGCACCGGTCGGGGCGGGGCAGAGCGCCCTGCTCCCGCTCGTGCGGGTCAAGCCCGAGGACCTGCCCGCGGACGCCAAGCCGGCCGCCGCCCCGCCCGCGGCCAAGGCCGGGCAGCTGACCGGCACCGTGTGGTTCGACTTCACACGCGGTGGCGGCGGCACCCTCAACCAGCCCAACCCCGGTGAATCGGGCCTGCCCGGCGTCAAGGTCGAGGCGGTAAGGGACGGCAAGGTGGCCGGTGAGGCCACCACCCGGCCGGACGGGACGTTCACCATCGGCGGCCTGCCCTCGGGAACGTTCACCGTCCGGCTGCCGCAGGACAACTTCACCGCCTCCTACGGCGGCGCGGAATGGCTCGGCGGCACCCTGATCACACCCGCCATCATCGCGTCCTACCTGTGGGTGTGGGCGGGCTTCGCGATGGTCCTGATCGCCGCCGGGCTCGCCGCGATACCCCGGGACGCGCTGGAGGCCGCACGGGTGGACGGCGCGACCGAATGGCAGGTGTTCCGGCGGGTGACGATCCCGCTGCTGGCACCGGTCCTGATGGTCGTGCTGGTGACCCTGGTCATCAACGTCCTGAAGGTGTTCGACCTGGTGTTCATCATCGGCGGCGGCGATCCGGACGCCAGCGTGCTGGCGTTGTCGATGTGGACCGAGTCGTTCGGCGGCGGCAACGACCAGGGCGCCGGCAGCGCGATCGCGGTGCTGCTGTTCCTGCTGGTCGTGCCCGCCATGCTGTTCAACATCCGGCGTCTTCGGCAGGAGCGGTCATGAGCGCGCAGGACACGGCCACCGGCCCGGGAGGGAGCGGGGCCGAGGACACGGCCACGGGCACCACCGCGGCCGCCGCGGGCGGGACCGCCCGCGGCGGCGGGGGCGTGACCGGCGCGCCCAGGCGGGGCCTGGCCTCCCGGCTGGTGGGAAGGCTCGGCGGCGGCGCCGCCCAGGTACTGCTGGTCCTGGTGGCGCTGTTCTGGCTGGTCCCCACCTTCGGCCTGCTGATGGCCTCGCTGCGCTCCAACGAGGACAACAGCGCCGGCGGATGGTGGAAGGTGTTCACCGCGCCGTCCCAGCTGACCGGCGAGGCCTACACGGCGCTCCTGGACAAGCCCGACTTCGTCGACTCGTTCTGGAACACCGTGATGATCACGGTTCCGGCCACGCTGCTGGTGGTGGGCATCGCCTCGCTGGCCGCCTACGCCTTCGCGTGGATGGAGTTCCCCGGCAGGGACTGGCTGTTCCTGCTGGTGGTGGCGCTGCTGGTCGTCCCGGTCCAGGTGGCGCTGATCCCGGTCGCCAAGCTGTACGGGCGGATCGACTTCGGCGGCTTCCAGATGTTCGGGTCGGTCACCGGCGTGGTGCTGTTCCACGTGGCGTTCGGGCTGCCGTTCGCCATCTTCCTGCTGCGCAACTTCTTCGCCGCGATCCCGCGCGACCTGCTGGAGGCGGCGCGGATGGACGGCGGGTCGGAGTGGACGATCTTCCGCCGGGTGATCTTCCCGCTGGGCGGCCCGGCGATCGCCTCGCTGGGGATCTTCCAGTTCCTGTGGGTGTGGAACGACCTGCTGGTCTCGCTGGTGTTCTCCAACACCGACTCGCAGCCGATGACCAAGTGGCTGCAGTCGCAGATGCGGCAGTTCACCGGGAACATCGACGTGCTGGCACCCGGCGCGTTCCTGTCGCTGATCATCCCGCTGGTGGTGTTCTTCGCCTTCCAGCGGTACTTCGTGCAGGGCGTGCTGGCCGGCTCGGTCAAGTGAACGGCGCGACCCCCGCGCCCTGAGGGGCGCGGGGGCGGGTACGGCGAACGGCCCCCGGGAACCCGGTCATCGGGTTCCCGGGGGCCGTCGGCGTCCGCCCGCGCCCGTCCAGGCAGGGCCGGGCCGTTCCCTACTTGCTCAGGGGCGTGCCGGCGGCCGCGGCGTCCGCGTGGCCGATGGACAGGCCGCTGGCGGGGTCGAAGAAGTGCAGGCGGCGGGTGTCGACGGCCAGCTCGATGTCCTGGCCGGGCCGCACGTGCGAGCGGGCGTTGACCCGGGCGGTCCACAGCGCCTTGTTCTCGACCAGCGGGATCGCCATCTCGGTCTCGCCCTCGGCGGCGTCCTCGGCCAGGTCCGCGGTGTCCTTGTGCTCCACCGGCGGGGCGTCGATGGTGAAGATGACGTTGATCTCGCTGCCCAGCTCCTCGGTCACGCTGGCGGTGGCGCTCAGCGGCGCCCAGTCCGGCTTGGCGTGCGCGGCGTCCTCGAAGTCGGACGGGCGGATCCCCAGGATGACCGGACGGCCGAGGTAGCCCTCCAGGCCCGGCTTGGCCTCCAGCAGCTCGCCGGGCACCGGCAGGGTGAAGCCGGCGAAGGAGACCTGCGTGCCGCCGTCGCCGCGCGTCAGCTCGGCGGAGACGAAGTTCATCGCCGGGGAGCCGATGAACCCGGCGACGAACAGGTTGACCGGGTTGTCGAACAGCCGCTGCGGCGTGTCGACCTGCTGCAGCTTGCCCTCCCGCAGCACGCAGACCCGGTCGCCCAGGGTCATCGCCTCGACCTGGTCGTGGGTGACGTACACGGTGGTGACCTTGAGCCGCTCGTGCAGCTGGCTGAGCGAGGCGCGCATCGACACGCGCAGCTTGGCGTCCAGGTTGGACAGCGGCTCGTCCATCAGGAACGCCTGCGGCTCGCGGACGATCGCGCGGCCCATCGCCACCCGCTGCCGCTGGCCGCCCGACAGCGCGGCGGGCTTGCGCGACAGGTACTGCTCCAGGCCGAGCATCTTGGCGGCCTCGCGGACCTTCGCGGCGCGGTCCTCCTTGGAGACGCCGCGCAGCTTCAGCCCGAACGCCAGGTTCTGCTCGACCGTCATGTGCGGGTACAGGGCGTAGTTCTGGAAGACCATGGCGATGTCGCGGTCCTTGGGCGCCAGGTCGTTCACCACCCGCTCGCCGATGGAGATCTTGCCGTCGGAGATCTCCTCCAGGCCCGCGATCATCCGCAGCGCGGTGGACTTGCCGCAGCCCGACGGCCCGACCAGCACCATGAACTCGCCGTCGCGGATCTCCAGGTCGAGCCCGTCCACGGCCTTGACGCCACCGGCGTACACCTTGTCGACCTGCTCCAGCACGATCTTGGCCATCCCACACCTCTCGATGGAAACGTTTCCAACGCCCGACCGCCCACCAGGGCGTTTTACTTGTGGCTGGAGTAAACATCATGGAAACGTTTCCAGAGAATGGGGAACGTGAGAAGATGTCCGCCGGGCGCGCGGAAGGGGGCGGCGGTGGCGGACCGGCGGACGGCGACGATCAAGGACGTGGCGGCGGCGGCCGGGGTCGGCATCGCGACCGTCTCCCGGGTCTTCTCGGGCACCGGCTCGGTCAGCGCCGGCACCCGTGAACGCGTCCTGGCCGCCGCCCGCGACCTGGACTACCGGCCCAGCGCGCTGGGGCGCGGCCTGAAGCTGCGGCGCAGCGGCGGCATCGGCGTGGTCGTCCCCGACGTCACCGACCCGTTCTGCGCCGAACTGCTGGCCGGGGTGCTGGCGTGCGCGCGCACCCTCGGCGAGCACGTGATCGTCGACGCCGCGCACGGCGACCCCGGCCGGGAGGCCGAGATCGTCGACCGCCTCGTCGAGCAGCGGGTGGACGGCCTCATCGCCCTCCCCGCGGGCGGCACCGCCGCCTGGCGCGCCGCCGCCCGGATCGGGGCCAGCGTCGTCTTCGCCGACCGGGTGCCGCCCGGACTGGAGGACGTCCCCGCCGTCCTCGCCGACGACCGCGCCGGCGTGCGCACCCTCACCGAGTACCTGGTCGGCCTCGGCCACCGCCGGATCGCCTTCCTCGGCGCCACCGCCCCCGGCGCCCCGGGAGCCCCCGCCGAGGTACGGGAGAGCGCCTTCCGCGACACCCTGCGCGCCCTGGGCGTGACGGTGGAGGAGGACCTGATCGTCGCCGCCCGGCCCGAGCGCGACAGCGCCTACGCCGCCGCGGCCGGCCTCCTGCAGCGGCGCGGCGACCTCACCGCCGTCCTGGCCGCCGGGCACCTGCCCGGCGAGGCCGCCGTCATGGTGGCCCGCGAGCTGGACCTGCGCGTCCCCGCCGACATCTCCATCGCCATGGTCGACGACGTGCCGTGGGCCGAGCTGTGCGACCCGCCCCTCACCGCGATCGCCCGGCCCGCCCACGACATCGGCTACCGCGCGTGCGAGATGCTGCTGCGCGACCGGACCCGCCGTACCCGGGGCGGCCCGGTGCTGCTTCCGGCCGAACTGATGATCCGCGGAAGCTGCGGCCCGCTCCGGACGGCCCGCCCGTCCCGCAGGACCACCCGCGCGGGATGAACCGGACGGCCTGAAAGAGACCAGGTCGTGTCCATACGGATCGGGCGTGGCCCTGCGCCGGTGCCCGCCGGCGCGCTAGATTTCCGGGGTGGAGGAGATCGATCGTCAGATCCTGGCGTCCCTGGCGCGGGACGGCCGGATGAGCTTCACCGATCTGGCCAAGGAGACGGGCCTGTCGGTGTCGGCCGTGCACCAGCGGGTGCGGCGGCTGCAGAAGCGCGGCGTCGTCAAGGGGTTCACGGCCCAGCTGGACAGCGAGCAGATCGGGCTGCCGCTCACCGCGTTCGTCTCGATCAAACCGATCGACCCGGCGGCGCCCGACGACGCCCCCGACCGGCTGACCGGTATCACCGCGATCGAGGCGTGCCATTCGGTGGCGGGGGAGGAGAGCTACATCCTGAAGGTCAGGGTGGCCTCACCCAACGCCCTGGAGAACCTGCTCCAGGAGATCCGGGCCGCCGCCAACGTCGCCACCCGCACCACCGTGGTCCTCAGCACCCCCTGGGAGGGCCGGCCCCCGCCCCTCACCGCGCAGGACGCCTGAGCCGGTACCCCCGTCGAACGAGCCCCGGACACCAGCGGGCCCGGGGCGCCGCCGCGGGGCCGGGACGTCAGGCGCCCGGGGCGAACGCCCGCAGCGCCTCACGGGCCCGTTCCATCGACACCCGCGGATCGGCGCCCGGCCCGGTCAGCTCAGGATCGAAGTTCAGGTCGACGAACAGCTCGGTCACGCCCTGCGCCGCGATCTCCTCGAAGTCGGCGCGGATCTCCTCGTGCGACCCGGTGAGCGGGCGCCGGTCCCGTCGCCCCGCCTCCCGCACCCGTACCGCCGCCCGGCACACGAACCGCAGCGCCGACGGGTCGCGCCCGGCCTCCTCCGCCGCCTCCCGGACGACCGCGATCGACCGGCCCAGCGCGGCGGGATCGGCCCGGCTGGAGCTGACCCAGCCCGCCGCCAGGCGCCCCGCGCGGCGCAGCGCGGGCTCGGCCGCGCCGCCCAGCAGGATCGGCGGCTCCGGTGACTGCAGCGGCTTGGGCTCCATCACCACCGGCGGGAACCGGTAGAACTCGCCCTCGAACGCGCTGACCTCCTCGGTCCACAGCGACCGCATCGCCGCCAGGAACTCCTCGGCCCGCGCGCCGCGCCGCTCCATCGGCGCCCCCGCCGCCGCGAACTCCTCGGGCATCCACCCCAGCCCCAGGCCCAGATCGAGCCGGCCCCCCGACACGTGGTCCAGGGTGGCGGCCTGCTTGGCCAGCAGCGCCGGCGAGTAGAACGGCAGGTTGACGATCGCCACGCCCAGCCGGACCCGTTCCGTACGCGCCGCCAGGTAGGCCAGCGTCACCAGCGGGTCGGGCACGGCGCGGTAGGTCTGATCCGGTGAACCGGCCGGGTTGAGCAGGCGCTGCAGCGTCCAGATCGAGTGGTAGCCCCGTTCCTCGGCCTCCCGGGCGACGGCGGCCTGGCCGGCCGGGGTCGCCCAGCCGCCCGACACCGGCACCGCGAACCCGATGAGCACGACGTTCCTCCCTCCGGCCGTCCGGTGCCGACGACCCTACCCCTCGCCCCGTTCCCCGGGCGCCGTCCACCTGCCGGTGTCGAGGAACCGGTCGATCGTCGCCGCGTAGGGCGCGGGGTCCAGCCCCTTCCCGGCCGCCCAGCCGTCGTCGTGCACCGTCCGCAGATGCCGTTCACCGGCGTCGCCGATGAGGGCGACCACGGCGCCCGCGGCACCCTCCCCGCGCATCCGGGCCGCCAGCCGCAGCGCCCCCCACAGGCACGTCCCCGTCGACCCGCCGACCGGGAGCCCGGTGACGGCCCGCACGGCGCGGGCGCCGGCGACGCTGGCGGCGTCGGGGACCGGCACCATCAGGTCGACCAGGGACGGCAGGAAGCCCGGCTCCATCCGCGGGCGCCCGATGCCCTCGATCCGCGACGGCATGCCCGTCGCGTAGTCGCCCGCGCCGGTGGCCCATGCCAATGTCAAGCTATGGCAGACTACCGGCATGGCAGCCTCAACTCCGGATACCCAAGTCCAAGAATGGGTCGCCTATCTGCGGAAATCCAAGGGGCATGCGGGGATCGACCGGCAGCGACGCGACGTTCAGGTACTCCTACAGCGCCGCGGAGGCCGGGTCATCGAAGAGATCGTCGACATCGACGCGACCGCGTTCTCCAAACCCGGGCAGCAGCGAGCACACCGCGATGGCTACCAGAAGATGCTCGACCTCCTCCGCACGGAACGTGGCGGGCCGCCGCTCGGGATCCTGGCATGGCACGCCGACCGCCTCCACCGCAACCCCGCAGAGGTTGAGGACTTCATCGCGATCTGCGCCGCCGGCCAGCACCCCGTGGAAACCGTTCGCTCAGGCGGCTATGAACTGTGGACCCCGACAGGCCGCAAACGGCTCCGCGCGGACGCGAATGAGGCCGCCTATGAGGTCGAGCACCTGATCGACCGGGTAACCGCCGCCATGGAGGAACTCGCACGCGAGGGACGCTGGAAGGGTGGTCAGGTCCCGTTCGGGTACCGGCTGGAGACAGATGACGACGGCATGCGCGTTCTCAGGCCTCACCCGGAGGAGGCCGAGGCGGTCAGGTGGGGGACCATCGCGGTCCTTCAGGGGTTCTCCCTCGGCCACATCGCCCGCGAGTGGAACCGGCGCGGGTTGAAGAACCGGGCGGGCCGGCCCTGGATCCCTTCGAACGTGCGACGGGTCCTGCTGCGGGCCTCCAACGCCGGCCTGCGAGTGCATCGAGGGGAAATCTTCGAGACGTCCCTTGAGGGCGGCAAGGCCGCATGGGAACCGCTGGTCTCCGAAGAACTCTGGAAGGCCGCGAGCGGGATCTTGGTCGACCCGGATCGGCGCACCCAGCTGGGGGTGACACCCAAGTGGTTCGGCAGTGGCCTGTATCTGTGCGGGGTGTGCCGGGCGCCGTTGAGCATCGGTAGCTCTCGGGCCCTCAAACGGGACGGTTCCGGCAAGTACAGGAACTCCTACCGGTGCCGGCGGTCTGGGAAGCACACGTCTCGTGACGCGGAGAACCTGGACGCCTACGTGGAGAAGGTCCTCTTCGCGAGGCTGCGGCGACCGGATCTTCTCCGTCTGATCACGGAGGAAACACCACCTGACCTGGCTGGCATGCGGGCCCGTCTGGAGACTGAGGAGAAGGAGCTCGCGGCGTGGCGGCGCCTTGCGAAGGAGGGGAAGGTGTCGGCGGTCGCGTTCGCCGAATCCGAGCAGGGGGTGCTAAGCCGCATCAGGTCCATCAAGGCCGAGATGGTGGCCGCGGTGCGTTCGCCGGTGTTGGCGGACCTGGTCGGGATCGAGGACATAGAGGCCGTCTGGGAGACGAAGCGTGACGATGCCGCTGGCCTGGCGTGGCGGCGTGCCGTGCTGCAGGAACTCGTGACGGTGGTGGTGTATCCGGCTAAGCGGGGCAAGCCGAAGGGGTGGCGGCCGGGTGAGCCGGCCTTCGACTGGGAGTCGATCGGGCTGGAGTGGCGGCTCCCGCGGGGGACCTGATACGGCAGCGGTCCGCCGGTTCCAGTCCGCGGCACCGATAGGGGCGGACCGTGTGTCGTTTACTGGTGGGGAGAGACGCCGCGTGCCCGGCGGTTCGCGTGCTTGCGCCGCTGTTCTTGGGGCGCGTCGCTGGAGTCGGCCACGCGGACGCGACGGCCGGCGCGGTTTGTCAGGTCCACGTTGATGACCGGCTGCTGGTCGAGGTCTGCGCCCAGGGCATCGGCGACGGCACGGATCTCCATCCAGACGTCGACGGCCTGGGCGGGCGTGACGGGTGCTTGCCCCGGGCAGACGACCAGGTGGACGGTACGGCCGCTGACAGTCGCCGGGTGGGAGATGTGCGAGGCCCGGGACTGGAGGGCTTCGGTGACCTGGGGTGGGACGTATGAGGCGACGGCTGCGCGGGCGAGCCGGTCGAGCGGGTCGTCGGGGTGGGCGCCGTAGTCATCGCCGTTGATGGACATGCAGGCACTACCTCACACGTTGATCGCTATTTGATCTTGTTGTGGGTGTGCCAACGCCCTCGTGTCTATGAGACGCCTTATGGGCGGTTGTTGGTGACCGTATCCGCCTGTCGTTATTCATCCGTTACATGCGGATATGTGGTAAATCACCACCTCGGCAAGCAGTCCGACGGAAACTACTCGACGCGCCGGAGTCTCGACGGCCTGGTCACGTTCCGCTTCATCATCTCGCCGAGCACCCCCGTGAGCGCGTCGATGCTCTCATCGATGCCGGGCGGGGGCTCGGTGCCGTTTCGGTAGCTGCGGACGATGCGGACCATGTGGGCCGCTAGTGCCCGCTCCTCCCGCGTGAGACCGCGGACCTCCCAGATCTGCCGCTCGCCCTCGGGGAGGTCTTCGACGCTGATCTCTGAGGGGATGTCGGGATTCGGGTCGGGGGTGCCGGTGGAGGTGACTTCTTCTCGGGTGGCCAGGCCGGCGTGCACGAGCATGTCGGACAGTTGGTAGCCGAGGACCCGGCCGATCTTGCGGAGGTTGTCGATCGACGGTTCAACGCGGCCGTTGACGAGACGACTCATGCTGGCCTGGGGGATGCCGGCGGCCTCGGCAAGGCGGGTGATGCCTCCGGCTTTGTGGCCGACGAGGGGGTAGCCCTGGCGTGGCATCTCCTTCTGGAGCCACCGCGAGAGGGCAGTCTCGCTGCTCATGGCTGCGGAGTTTAACAGTCACGCGTGAATGGAAGCGGTTTCTTCGCGTATACGTACTGGTAGTCGGCGTGTGAGCTCTTCGTGGTGTCGAACGTCTGAGCGACCGCGGGTGGTGACCTGCGAGACCGCCACACAGATTCATGGGTGAATGTGACCAAGGCACTTGCGATCATATGCGCATGTGAGTACCTTCGTATGCGTGACTGAATATCAGCCGCCTCGGCCAGCAGTCCGCCGCATCGTTGACCTCAACCGAGACCGCTACCGCGAGCTCGTGGCGTCCGAGGGATGGGGAACCCAGCAGGAGCAGGCACTGGCGCTTGGTGTTTCCCAGGCGACTATCAGCCGGGTCCTTGAGTGCGGCCAGGCGCCAGGCCAGTACTTCATCGGTGCTCTGATCTTCGCGTTCCCCGACGAGGTCAAGAACCTGTTCGTCAGCGTTGAGGACGCCACTCTGCGGCGGTCGGCGTGACCGCCGACGCCAAGCCGGCCTGGTGGCGGCCCGGCATGCCGGACTCCGAGGTCCGCATGTGGGAGGCCGCTGAACGCGCCGCTGCTGAGGCACCCGTGATCGAGCAGGGCAGCGATACCTGGCTGCGCCTGAAGCCGCTGCTGGCTCCGATCGGCGAAGGCATCCGCGAGATGCGCGCCGAGCAGGAGCAGAAGCCCGCTGCCTAAAGGGCGGGCCCGGCCGGGATAGCGCCCCGGTCCGAGCCCTTGCCGCCCCGACAACTCCAGAACAAGCAGAGGAAGGAAGTCGGAACGACATGAGACAGCGTATCGCCAAGCTCGCCGCCGCTCTGGTGGTGAAGGCGAACGACATCGAGCTGGGGACGGTGCGGGTCTGCACCACCCACGGCAATGTCTTCGCCGCGAATGAGGCGTGCCCGAGGTGCGCGTCATGACCCCCGAGTCCGCCGCCACCACGGTCACCTCCCAGGACCCGCCCGTCCCGCCCGCCGGGGCCGCGCCCTTTCCTGGCCCGGATCAGGGCCTGGCGCAGGGGCCCGCTCGCACCGCACCGAGGCCGCAGGGCCCGGACGGCATGAGCGCCCTGACCGACCTCGCCCAGCAGACCCGCACCGACCAGGACGGAGGCCCCACTGATGGCTGACCGCACGATCGGCTACCCGCAGGCGCTCGACATCAACGCGGGCATCCGCGCCCTGGAACGCCGCCGCCCCTACACCACCGAGGTCGCGGCGACGGTGGCGCTGCTGGAGGGCATCCGCGACTGCCACCACCCGGCGCACGACCACCCCGAGGCCGACGAGTGCGTGTGCGGCGGCGAGTGGCCCTGCATCGACGTGTCCGGGGCCATGACCCTCGCCGCCGCGATCGTGGAGGGAGAAGGCCGTGGCTGAGCAGATCGCGGCGGCAATCCGCGACCCGAACTCCGGCGCGATGCCTGTGCAGGTCGCCGTGTACTGCGACGACTGCGGGCGCACCGATGCGCGCGACTACCTGGTCGTCGAGACCTCCACCAAGGCAGAGCGGTTCGAGGTGGCCCGCAAGCACCTGCGGAACGAGGGCTGGCAGTGCGACGCGCACGGCGACTACTGCCCGGACTGCGTCGCCACGAGCTGGAGCGGCGAGGACGACCAGGACGGAGACCAGCAGTGAAGATCACCCTCGCGCACCGGCACTACGGCGTCCACACCAACCGCGCCCAGACCGAGATCCCCGGAAGCTTCAGTGACTACGCCACGCCGAGCCCCGGGACCGCCCGCGACACCTACGTCATCAACGAGGAGTTGCTGATCTCCGCGCTCCCGGACGGGTTCCTCCCCGTCGAGCCCCGCCGCATCCTGCTCGCGGTCGTGGACGAGACCGGCGGGACCGGTCAGCGCCGCCTGTCGCGGTTCCGCGATTGGGCGAAGTACTTCGACGCCTACTGCCTGAACCTGCACGCCGATGAGAAGGGCGGAGGCCGGACCGATGGCTGAATACCCGGACTACGACGTCCACCGCTTCCTGCCCGACGTCGCCGACCACGAGATGACCGTGCTGCACGACGACGGCCTGTACCGGCACCTGCGGTTCAAGGCCCCCGGCCACGGCTTCTCCTGGTTCGACCTGATCACCTGGCCTTGGACGCTCGCCTTCCGAGGCGACATGGGCGGGTTCATGTTCAGCCGGGTTGAGGACATGTTCCAGTTCTTCCGCCACCCCGGCATCAACCCCAACTACTGGGCAGAGAAGACGCCCGCCGGCCGCGACAGCGTCACGGCATACGACATCGACCTGTTCAAGCAGCAGGTCACCGAGCACGTCGCCCAGGCGATCCGTGACCGCGAAGCGCCCAAGGGCATCAGCCGCGCGATCCGGCACATGTTCGAGCAGGGCGACATCACCTGGGAGGGCGGCGCCCGGGACGAGCTGGAGTACTTCGAGTACGAAGGCTTCCGCTTCACCGACACCTTCGAGTGGGATTTCCGCGACTTCACCTGGCAGTTCCTGTGGGCCTGCCACGCGATCCGCTGGGGCATCGAGCAGTACGACGCCGCGCTCCGCGTCCTGGCCACCACCGAACGGGAGGTGGTCGGCCATGGCTGAGCCGATGAGCGACGAGCAGATCGCCGAGATCCGGAAGCACATCAAGCAGGTGGACTTCCTGACCTTCGCTGCCCCACCCAAGGAAGGCAGCGGGCGGAACGGGCGAATCACCGAAGTCACCTTGCAGGGGCGCGATGACCTTGAGGCCCTAGCGGAACTGATCGGCGCCGACGTACCTGCGCTGCTGGAGGAGGTGAAGCGGCTCCGCGAGCGTATGGCGATCGTCGAGGCGTTCGTCGCCGACCGGGCGCAGTTCGTCACCGCGATCGTCAACTGCCATCCCGACAACGCCCACGACTACGACCGGTGGCAGGGGCACGCCGAGGGACGGCGGCAGCTCGCTCAGCAGCTCGGCCTGCCCGTGGCCTGGCCCGGCGACCAGAACGGAGACCGGACCGATGGCTGAGATCTCCCTGCCTCCCAGCAGCCGGTACCTCGGCAGCCTCCTCACCGTCACCCGGCCAGACGGCCGCACCGTCACCGGCGTCCTGGCCGTCGTCGGCGAGGACGGCATCACCCTCCAGCAGGCGATGGGAGCGGAGGACCGTGTGCCGCACGCGGAGATCGTCTCGGCGCGGACCATCGAGACGGAGCCGCCCGCGACCGGGGGCATGAGCGACGAGCGGCTCGCCAAGATCCGGGAGCATGTGGCGCTGCTCGACAACATCTACGGATGCTTCGACGACCTGCACCGCACGTTCGCCCGGGACGTCACCGAACTGCTGGCCGAGGTGAAGCGGCTCCGGGACCTGCGCGTCAAGGACATGCACTGGGAGGCGCACCTCGGCGAGGCCCTGTGGAACGGGCAGGGCTCGATCGCCGAACTCGCCGAGCAGGTGACCAAGCTCCGCGCCGAGATGGCCGAAGTCCGCACCCAGCGGGACGAGGCCCAGGCCGCCCTCGACCGGCTCCGTGCCGCCGCCCTCGAAGCCTCCGAGGACCTGCGCGCCGCGAACGGCCGCATCGCCGTACAGGAGGACCAGATCGGCCTCCTGACGCTCAAGCTCACGCGCGCCGAGCGGGAGCGGGACGAGGCCCGCGCCCAGCGTGGCGCCGTCGCCAAGGCGGCCGACGCCGACGACGCCCGGCACGCCGCCGCCGAAGAGGACGCCGACAAGCAGATCCGCGCCCTGGTCGCCCGTGCCCAGAAGGCCGAGGCCCAGCGCGACGAGGCGTGGACCACGATCACCGAGCTGCGCGCGCAGACCGTCGCACTCGGCAAGGACCTGGAGGACCGCGGCAAGACCATCGTCGAATACCAGCTCGCGCTCGGCCGGATGCAGAACGAGGCCCTCACCGCCAAGGCAGCCCGCGACCGGCTTCAGGCCGAGCTGGACCGCGCCGACGAGCAGCCCCGCGCCCTGGAGGACGGCAAGGACTCCGACGAGTGCACCGGCTGCGGCACGGAGACCACCGATCTGTACGTCGACCCGAGCCCCCGCCCCTCCGAGGCGCAGGCCCAGTACTGCCGGGACTGCGCTGACGGGAAGTTCGACCTGGGCGCCGTGGACGGCGGGGAGGTGCCGCGGTGACTGTCACGCTGACCAAGCCTGCCGAACCGGCGCCGCTCACGCTGGCCCGTAGGGCTCTGGCTGAGGTCGCCAAGCTCCGCGACCACACCGTTGCTCCATCCCACCTGGCCTATGTTCTCGGTGACCTGACCCGCGCTCTCGAGCAGATGGTGACCCTGTTCAACTCCCTCGAGACGACCACCGAGTTCGGCGTCTTCTACTTCTCCCGGACGGCTGGCCGGCACGTGACCGAGCCGTGCCGGGACCGGTTCGACGCCCAGTCGGTGCTGACCCAGACCCGCCGCCGACTCGACGTCGGCGCCCAGTTGGCGGCGCGGGTGAAGCTGCTTCCGCTGCCAGCGGGGGACTGGGTGGTGCTGAGCGCCGAGGACGCTCGCGTGGCGCTGGAGGCGGACCGGTGACCGCCCTGCTGAGCGACGACGCCCGCGCCCTCAGCGCCGCGGTGCTGGTGGCGCTGGACGTGCCGCAGGCCGCCAACTGGGACGACCGCCACCGCAGCGCCGACCTGCTGCACATCCGCGCGGCATTCATACGCGGAGTCCTGGAGAGCGTCCTGGAGAACGGGGACGCGAGTGCGGGCGCCAGCGCGATCCGCAGGGTGGTCGACGACTACCCCGTCACTTACACCCCGCGCGAATCCGAGCAGACCAGGGGTGCCCGGTGAAGGAGTACCTGATGACCAACCTTCCGATGTGGGCGTACCCGGTGATCGCCGTCGTCTGCTTCCCGCTGATGCTGCTCACCTACCTGGCGTGGGCGTCCCGCCGGGCCCGGATGGACAGCGACCTGTGGGAGGGCGGGGACCCTTCCACGCCCCCGCTGGACAGCGAGTGGTCCCGGTGGGCCGCGTGACGTTCACCCCGGCCCCCGAGGGGGTGAACGAGCCCGCCCCGGCAGGGCGCCTTGCGAGGGGTTCCGCTGCCGGGGCGGGTCTCGGGCCCGCTCTGGTCGCCGAGCGGCTCGAGGAGCTCACCGCCACCCCGCAGGCCTGCGCCGCGTTCGCCGCCTACCTGGACGCCCTGGAGGGCACCGGCTTCGGCCGGCGCCCGGCCGAGGCCGCCTACCTCGCCAGCTCCCGCGCTCTGATCGCCGCCGCCAACGGCGCCCCCGCCCCCGAGTCCCACCTGGAGGTGGCCTGACATGGCTCTGCTGTCCCGTACGCGTCGCCCTCGGAGGGGTGGCCGGCATGCGGCCCATACGCCGCTGTGGCATCAGCTTGGCTTCGCCCGCCGCGAGGAGTGCCCGCCGGCGCCGCGGCTGATGACCCCGGACACCGCCCCGGCCGCCACGACTGCGCTGGATCTGCCTGTCCCGGTCGCTGACGCCCGGGTGGTTGTCGGGATGATGTTCGACCCCGACCGTCTCGACCCCTCCCACCGGGTGCGGCTTCCAAGGCTCGACTGGCAGTACACCGCCCACGCCGCGAGCGCCCAGGTCGACCCGGCCCTGGCTGCGGACACGGCCCTGGCTGCGGACACGGCCCTGGCTGCGGACACGGCCCGCGGGGTTGTCGAGGAGTACGCGGCGAGGATGCGCGCCGCCGTCGTGGAGGAGCAGGACGGCGACCGGACGCTGGCCCGGACGAGCTGCGTGTTCTACGGCATCCAGGTGACGGTGTGGGCGGACGTCACCCCCGAGCCCACCGCCGAGTCCGAGGTGCAGCTGGAGCCCCAGCCCCAGCCGGTGCGTGAGCGGCAGCCGCTCGAGCGTGAGGCGCTGGGCTGCCTGGCGACCCAGGAGTTCGCGCCCCTCACCGACGACGTGGACGAGGCCGAGCAGGTCGACGACGGGGCACGGGAGCACCCGGACGCCGACCCCGAGGCGATGCCCGCCTCTCAGGGTGTCGCCTCCTTGCCAGAGCGCGAGTACGACGAGGAAGACGCGGCATGAGCAGGGGCCGTTCCGTTACCCAAGCCGACGGCAGTCGCTACTACTCGCACCCAGTGACCGGGGAACCGCTGATTTCGGTGACCACCGTCCTGTCCAGGACGGACGGCAAACCGCACCTGCGCGAGTGGCACGGGAGCGTCGCCGCAGAGTACGCCGTCGACAACCTCACGCACGTCATGCAGGTAGCGGTGGTGGAAGGCCGCAGTGCGGCGGTCGACCTTGTGAAGGGCCAGGCGAAGCGGCTCCGCAACATCAAGGCCGACGCTGGCACGCACGTCCACGACGTCCAAGAAGCCCTCATTCTCTGGGGCGCATCACCCGACCGCGCTGGCAGCGACATCCCTCTCCCGACGCTCCCGGACCAACTGCACGGCGCCCTGTACGACGGTGAGCCGATCGAGGACGTCATCGACTTCATGGTCGCCGGATTCATCCAGTTCGTCGCGGACTTCGACCCGGTGTTCGAGGCCGCCGAGATGACCGTGTTCAACCGGCTCCTGAAGGTCGCCGGAACCCTCGACACGATCCTCGGGCTGCGCGGTGTCGCACTCTCTCCGGCCGGGCGCCTGGTTGCGGCGCCGGAGCAGATGCTGCGGCTGTGCGTCGACACCAAAACTGGCCGCTACCTCGACGCCACCATCCCCGAGCAGCTCGCCGCTTACCGGCGGATGCGGGAGGCGCTGATGCCGATGGGTCAGGTCGTCCCGTTGCCCCCCACCGACGCGGGCGCAGTACTGCACCTACGGCCCGAACACGCCGACGGCTACCGGCTGATCCCGATCGCCCCGAGGGATGACGCGCACGCGTGGAACAGGTTCCGCCGCGCCGTGGAACTGATCGAGGGCCGATCCCAGGTGGGCGCCAAGCCCGGCAAGGTCGCCCGCCCACTCCGCGCCGACGGCACTGTCCCCGCGCCGCTGCTCAGTGACCTGGACGGCGAAGGCTACGGCCGCGTCCTCGGCCCCCTCCGGCAGGCCGGTCTCACGGACCTGGACGAGGTCGCGTCACTGACCAGCGCCGAGCTGCTGGCGGTGAACCGGATTGGCAAGAAGACCGCCGACACCGTCCGGCAGATGCTCGCCGACCACGGACGCCACCTCGCTGACGAATCCCCCGAGCACGAAGAACAGGTGGCCTGACATGCCCCTTCTCGACATACAGCGCCGCGGTCAGCAGATCGGCCGCCTCCGGATCGGCCAGCAGGTGCCCTCGAAGCAGGACCCGAACAAGATGCGGCCAGCCCGCCTGGACACCTTCCGCTTCACCACGCAGTCCCGGGTCGCCGCCGACGCGATCGCCGAGCTGTACGGCGGGACGGTGAAGGACTGGAACAACGAGTTCGAAGTCATCACGGGCCGCGACACGATCGGCGTGACCGTCCCGCCCCGCGACCAGGTCGTGTCGCAGTGGTACGAAATGTGGAGTAAGGGCGGCTGTTCCCGCCGCTGCGACTCCCAGATCGAGCAGATCAGCGGTGGCCCCTGCCAGTGCCCGCACGCCGATGACCCGAACGACCTGTCTCAGATCGAGGCGGCAGCGAAGGAACGAGCCCGCCTCGCAGCACTGAATCCGCCCCAGGCATGCAAGGCGATCACCCGGATCTCGGTGATGATTCCGGACCTGCCCGGCCTGGGCGTGTTCCGCCTCGACACCCACTCCTACTACGCGGCCGTGGAGATCGGTGATGCCGCGGCGTTGATGCAGGCCGCCCGAGACCAGGGCGTGTTCCTGCCCGCGGTCTTGCGGATCGAGCACCGGCAGCGTGTTGCCCGCGGACGGACCAAGAAGTTCCCGGTGCCGGTGCTCGAGGTCATGGCGACGTTCCGGCAGATCGCGTCGGGCCAACTGGAGGCCGGCGGACTGCAGGCACAGCTTCCGCCGCCACCAGCCGGACAGCAGCGGCAGCTCACCAGCGGCGTCCAGGCTCCCCACCCCACGCCTAGCCAGCTCCCGCAGACAGGGGAGGCGCCACTGACTGCCCAACAGATCGCCGACCGTGCGAAGTCCGCCAGTACCAGGCAGGAGATCGAGGCTCTCGTCGATCTCGCCAAGGACGAGCGAGTGGGCGAAGACCTGGTCGCTACCAGCCCCGACACCTTCGAAGACCTCGCCGACTTCCTCCGCGACCGCTGGCGGGCTCTACCGCAGGCCGGGGGTGAGAAGCAGTGAACCCGTTCACGATCGCTGAGCAGCTCGGCAAACTCGGCGTCGACCTCGATAAGGCCAAGGACGACCTCGGTCGCCTGGAGAACGAGGCGATCGAGGCCGAGGGCGCCTTCCGCGTCAAGTACTCCAAGATTTTCCGCGGAGCGGCTGGGTCGGTTGAGGACCGCAAGCAGATCGCCATCTTCGAGTGCGACGAGGAGTGGCGGATCTGGGGCAAGGCTGCCGCGTTGGTTCGGCTGCAGAAGGAGCACATCCGCGCTCTTCACGCCCGCATCGACGTCGGACGGACCTTGGCAAGCACTGCGCGTGCGGAGGCGTCGCTGGCTCAGTCGGGGTGGTCGCCGTGAAGCGCTCGAGCCGCTTGTCCCGCCGCACCCGACTGAACACGAGGATGCCGCTGCGGCGCCGCACCCGGCTGGTGCAGCCGGGCCGGTGCTGCGACAAGAAGGCGTACGCCACCGAGGCCGCGGCGCTGGCGGCGCTGAACAGGATCGCCATGCTCAGCGACGCGGACAAGCGCCCCCAGCGGGCCTACAAGTGCGGCTACGGCTGGTGGCACCTGACCTCGCTGCGCGGCCCATCTCCGTCCACGGATATCCCCAGGAGGATCCGGACGCTGGTCATGGAACGCGACGGCTGCGTCTGCTTCTGCTGCGGCGCCCCGCTGACTGGGCAGCCGCACAGTCTCCAGCACCGCCGGGCCCGGGGCATGGGCGGATCCACGGATCCGCTGATCCACTCGCCGGCGAACCTGCTCCTGCTCGGAGGATCTGGAATCACGGGATGCCATGGCCGCGTCGAGCAGCGCGCCTCCGCCGACAACCTGGCTGGCTACTGGCTGCGGTTCGGACAGGACCCTGCCACTACGCCGGTCCTGCACTGGAAGCTCGGCCTCGTCCTACTCGACCACGACGGGGCGGTCACGCCGGTGGGGAGGGCGGCATGAGCATCCGCATCCCCAAGACCGTCGACCGGGCCGTGGACGCGGTGACGCGCCGGCCGCTGCTGACCCTCGCCGCCGCGGCGCTGGGCGTCTCGGCCGCGCTGTTCGTGTGGCAGCCCTCCGTCGCCCTTCTGGTCGTGTCGGTGGCCGCCGCCTACCTCACCGGCGCCACCCAAGGCCGCGGCCGGATCGACGCGCTGCGCGCCGAGTCCGCCGAACTCCACAGAGTCAACGGCTACCTCCTCGAGCGGCTCCGGCACGTCGAGCGCGGCGACGCGTCCGCGACGACGGCGCAGATCATCACCATCCCTGAGGACGGTGACCGGTGAACGACCACCAGACCCCCAACCCGGACCTGGACGCGGTCCGCGCCGTGGGCGCCGCGTCTGTGGCACTCCACATCATCGACAACGGCGGGGCTGACCCGCACCTGGTGCTGGCGAAGGCCCGCACCGCACTGATCGACGGGTTCAACGGCCGTCCCCGCGTCAGCCTGCAGACCTGCCCCGCCGGCCAGCACGAACCCTGGTGGGCCGCGGGCGAGAACCTCGCATGCCCCTGGTGCCGCATCTACGCCCTGGAGGAGACGGTCGCGTCCCTCCAGGTGCCCGCGGGCCAGCTTTTGAGGCGGGATGCGTCATGACCCGCCGTCCCCAGTCTCCTCGCCTGCCGGAAGGCGCCGCCCCTGCGGCAGGCGAGGCCACCACCCGGCCCGGTATCCCGTGCGACGCGTGCCAGCACTTGGACGTGTTCCACGGCCTCGCCGGCGACCGCCGGACCCGCACCGGCTGCTCGACCTCCACCGGGCCTGAGGCCACCCCCTGCGGCTGCCGCCGCTACACACCCCCCAAGCAGGAGACCTTCCATGCCTGAAGTTGTCTACAAGAGCGCCCATCCGGACGTGCTCGCCCACTGGGAGAACACCGCCAGCACTTCGGCGCAGCGCCAGTGGCGCGAAACGGTCGAAGAGACCATCGCGGACCTGGGTTTCCTCGGCCGCCGCTTCGCCACCCAGGGCAGCACGCGTGTCATCGGTGTCGAGCACCCCCAGGACGAGGACATCCCCGAAGGGTGGCGCCGCGACCGGAGCCTGCCGGAAGCGATCGTGCCCGCACTCCGCACCTCCGCCGGCAGGAAGATCGACGCTCGGCTCGCGACGTTGACCCGGCCCGACCCGCGCAAGGACCTCCCCGGCGGGATGCCCGAGGTCGGCTTCGACATGCGCCGGTTCGCCTATCCCGGAGTCGCCAAGCACGGCGACGCGGTGTACGTGACCTGGTCGATCGACCCGGCCGTCAGCGACGCCGACAAGATCGACCCGGCCGTGTGGCAGCGGATCAAGCTGTCGGAGTACTACGCCGCCCTCGAGGCCGAGGAGGCGAAGACATCATGATCCTCGAACCCACCCTCCGCGTCATCCTCCACTGCTCGCGCTGCAACCGCCCCTTCGAGGACGACGACTACGAAGGCAGCCGCGTCCTGTGGACCAAGGAAGAGGTCGACAAGTTCTTCCCTGCGGACGACTGCGAAGACGTCCAGGGCTGGATCCGCATCGAGGGCCGCATCGTCTGCCGCGACTGCTGGACGTACAAGGACGAGGACGAAGACGAGCGGATCGAGAAGCCGCCGCTGCCCGCGGCGGACGCTGACAAAGTCGCGCGCGCTCAGGCTAGCTACCCGCACTACGACACGGTGCGCGCCGCGTTCAAGGCAGCCGCGGGCCAGCGGGGTGGCGACGACTGGGTGTACGTCACCGGGAAGGCCGGTGCGTCATGACTCTCCGCGCCCTCTCGGTGAAGCAGCCGTGGAGCATGGCCATCTGCCACGGCAAGGACGTTGAGAACAGGTCCCGCCCGACCCGGTACCGCGGACTCATCGCGGTACACGCCTCCAAGGCGTTCGACGACGTCTCACCGGCCACGCTCGACTGGATCGCCGAGATGACCGGGCTGACGCCCCGGCAGGCCGCCCAGCAGGACGTCCGTGGCGCTGTGGTTGCCGTCGCCGAGATCGTCGGCTGCCACGAGGACGGAGACCCCGACGTCCCCTGCGGCGGCTACGACGACCAGGTGATCCCGTACGGGCTCGGGGCCACGAACCTCTGCTCGCCATGGGCCGTCGCCGGCCAGTGGCACTGGCAACTGGCGAACGTCCGCCCCCTGGCCGAGCCAGTGCCGTGCAAGGGCGCCCTGGGCCTGTGGCGACTCCCGGCCGAGGTGGACGAGGCCGTCCGCGCCCAGCTCGTTGCTCGCTCGATCAACACCCCCACGGAGACCACTCATGGGTAGTGCTGCTGGTGTCGAGAAAGCCGCTGCCGCGCGTATCGGCCTGACGCTCGACGAATACCGCAAGCGAGTAAACGCCGGCGAGAAGTGGTGCGGCGGATGCAAGACCTGGCATGACCGGGGCGAATTCGCTGTGGACCGCAGCCGCTACGACGGACTCACCGCAGCGTGCAGGAACCACCGTTCACGCCGCTCCCAGCAGCTCTATCAGCCGCGACCGCGTCCGGAGAAGGGGCGAAGGTTCGTTCCGGCCCGTGACGGCGACGCGCGCCAGGCCCGCGGCCGAGTGAACTATCTGGTCGACGCGGGACTCATCCCCGACCCCAACGAACTGCCTTGCGTGGACTGCGGCCACGTCTACACGCCCGAGCAGCGACGCCACGAGTACGACCACCACCTCGGCTACGCCCCCGAGCACCACGAGGACGTCGAGCCCGTCTGCACCACATGCCACCACGCCCGCGAGGCAGAGCGGAGGGCTGCCTGATGGCGGCAACGAACATTGAGTGGACCCACCGCGACGGCTTCGCAGGTGAGACCTGGAATCCATCTACCGGTTGTGACCGGATCTCCGCAGGATGCGATAACTGCTACGCCCTCACGATGGCAAAGCGCCTAAAGGCGATGGGCCAGGCCAAGTATCAGAACGACGGCGACCCCCGCACGTCTGGACCCGGGTTCGGTCTGTCCGTCCATGAGGACGCCCTCAACCTCCCGTACCGGTGGCGCAAGCCGCGGACCGTGTTCGTGAACTCGATGAGCGACCTGTTCCACGCACGCGTCCCGAAGGACTTCATCCGCCGGGTGTTCGAGGTGATGGCGGACACGCCGCAGCACACGTATCAGGTGCTGACGAAGCGGTCGATGCGGCTTCGACGCATGGCCGCCGACCTGGAGTGGCCACCGAACGTGTGGATGGGCGTGTCCGTGGAGGACGCTACCCAGCTCCACCGGGTAGCGGATCTCGCCACGACGCCGGCCGCTGTCCGGTTCCTGTCCCTTGAGCCGCTCCTCGGACCGCTGCACGCACTCGATCTCACTGCCGTGTCCTGGGCCATCGTCGGCGGTGAGAGCGGCCCTGGCGCCCGCGAGATGGATCTCGCGTGGGCGATCGACATCGTCCAGACCTGCCAGGACGTCGATGTGCCCGTGTTCGTCAAGCAGATGGGCAGCGTCTGGGCGAGCGACTGGCTCACGGCTGGGAAGACGGTTGCGGCGCACGGAGACCCGAAGGGCGGCGACATGCAGTACTGGCCGGCCGAGCTTCGTGTTCGTGAGTTCCCCCGGCTCAAGGCGGTGACCCAGTGACCCACAAGCCGGAGCTGGCGGAGCCGCGCCGGGCCGTCGGCGCGGACTGGACGTGGCAGGACAAGGCCAACTGCTCCGGAATGAACCTCGAGCTGTTCTTCGGGCCCGAGGGCGAACGCAACCACGACCGCGTCGCCCGGGAGAAGCGCGCGAAGCTGGTGTGCTCCGGCTGCCCTGTCCGGACCAAGTGCCTCGACGCCGCGCTGGCAGAGGCCCCTCAGCATGGCGTGTGGGGCGGCCTGGATGCCGACGAACGGGCCGCTGAGCGCAAGCGGAGGATGCGGCGTGAGCGGGGGAGGGCGGCATGACCGCGCACCCTCTCGACGCCCTCATCGATGACGCGCTGCCGTCGGCGACCCAACTGGCCGTGACCGTCCGGGACCGCGATGCCTCCGCTGTCGCCGCAGTCCTGGGCCCGCTCTTGGACGCCGGCCACCGTGACCGCATCGCTGCGCTGATCATCGCCCTCGCCGTCCTGGTCCCGGACGACGCGACGTTCTCCGAACTGATCGCCTGGACCCACGGCCAGGACCAGCTCCCATACGGGCAGCTTGTAATCGCACCGGGGGAGAAGTGGTGCGCTGGCTGCCAGCAGGTCCGGTCGGTCCGCGACTTCGGCGTGGACAGGTCCAAGCGTGACGGCCTCCGGTCCCGATGCAAGCACTGCCGAGCAGAACTCAAGGCCGGGGCGTCAGAGGCGCCGGCCGAGAGGGGAGCGGCGTGATGTCAGGGCTCGCCGTTCTTCTCGCGCCACTGTTCGTAGAACCGCTCGTACCGGCGGACCTGTTCACGGGTGAGCTTCAGCTCAGCCCTGATCCGCTCCTGGGTGGCGCCGCCGGGTTCACGGGCCTCCTTGATGCTCTTGCCGAAGGCGGCTCGAGCACGGTCTACCGCGCGCTTGGCGTCCTTCTGGGCCTGCTGGAAGTGCTCGCGGGCGGCGAGGACGGCGGTCATCGGATCCGACACCTCTCCATGGTCGCACGCATGCGCATGTGGCCAGTATGCCACGTTGCCTATTGGCCAATGCCACATGTACGGTTGGCATAGGTTCGCAGGCGTCACCAACCACCTATCCGCGAACTAGCAGGGGGAGCACAACACCTGATGGCCGGTCGCAAAGAGGCGAGGATCTTCGCCTCCATCTGGAACGACGAGGTTTTCCTCGCCCTCACTCCGCGCGAGCAGCGCCTGTACTTCTTCCTGCTGTCGCAGAAGGACCTCAGCTACTGCGGAGTGATCTCGCTGCGCATGCGGCGCTGGGCACGTTCCGCCGAGGGGCTCACGGCCGCGCAGGTCGAAGAGGACCTTAAGGCTCTGTCGCGACCGTTCCAGCGCTCTTCCGCCGATGGTGACCCGGTGGAGCCGAGCCGGCCGCTGATCGTGGTGGACGAGGACACCGAGGAGGTGTTCGTCCGCTCCTTGATCCGTCTCGATGGGATCTGGGCGATGCCCAACGTGCTGAAGGCTGCGAGGGAAGCGGCGACCCTTGTGGAGTCGCCCACGATCCTCGCCGAACTGCTTGAGGAACTCCGGCGCATCCCCGTCCACCAGAGCAAGTCTCACAACGTCAAGCCAATCCTGGACGGGTTCATCGCCGACCTTGAACGCAGCCTCGGCAAGGGATCGGGGACCCCTCCGCCTAAGGGTTCCGCTGACCCTTCCAGCAACCCTCAGCCGAGCCCTTCCCCCAACCGATCGCCGGAGGCGGACGACGGCAGCAAGGAGGAGGAACCCCCTCCGCCCGAGCCCTCCGCCGGATCACCGTCGACGCCGGGAAGCGACGCACCCGACCTGTTCCTGATCTCCGGTGCGCAGGCCAAACCGAAGAAGCGCCGCTCCAAACGAAAGCCGAACCGGACCCCTGAGGACGACGTCGCTGACGGCCTGACCAATGGCTACTGGGAGCGGTACTCCAAGACGACCGCCCAGTCGTGGATCGCGATCCGGCAGATCATCCTGACCGCGCTGAGAAACGAGATCGACCGCGACGACCTGGCGTTCGCTCTCAACACCCTCGGCCAGGACGGAAGACCAGTCACCCAGAACACCCTCACGTTCGCGATCACAGACGTGCGTCAGCGCCGCGGCCTGAGGCCAACCGGCACCTCAGGCGGCCACCGGCCCTACCAGAACCCCGCGGACCAATCCGCCTACGACGAAAGCCTCTGACATGACCACACCCCCCTCAACGGACGAGTGGCTGACCGACTTCAAAGCCCGGCACAGCCTGGACATGCCGCTGGGCGCCGACGAGCGCCTGATCTCTGAGCGCGCGCAGAAGGCGGCGGAATACGCCGCAGAACACGTCCCGGCACGGTTCGAGCACGCCCTGCCCACCGTTCCCGAGGTACAGGCATGGGCGGCCGAGGTGATCCGTTCCGCGGTCACCCAGTCGCAGGCGCGCGGACAGCAGATCGCGACGGTACAGCGCGGGCCGTCGCTGCTTCTGCTCGGCCCGACCGGCGTCGGCAAGACACACGAGACCTACGGCGCCATGCGGGTCATCGGCCTGTTCGGCCTCCACGCCCGCTGGCTGGTGATCTCCGCGGCCGACCTGTACGCGCGGCTGCGTCCACGGCACCAGGTCGACGCCGAGGCCGAGTTCGCCGCAGTGGTGAATGCGCCGCTGCTGGCCGTGGACGACCTGGCCGCGGCAAAGAACTCCGAGTGGGTGGAAGAGGTCAACACCCGGCTGGTGAACCGGCGGTACGAGGCGGCGCGACCCACGCTGTTCACCTCCAACGCCCTCCCCAAGCAGCTCAGGGCCGAAATGGGGGAGCGGGTCGCGTCGCGGCTGGTGGAGATGTGCCAGCAGGTCTCGATCAAGGGCGAAGACCGTAGGAGGGCGACGTGACCATCGACGAGATCACCGTCCCCGGCTGGGCCCCAACGGATGCTGTGATCGCTGCCGAGCAGGCGCTGATCGGATCGGTCATCCAGTCCCGGATCGCCGCCGAGACCGTGGCCGAGACCGTACAGCCCGCGGACTTCTACAAGTCGCGGCACCGGCTGGTATTCGAGGCCGTGGTCTCCCTGATCGACCGAGGCGCCGACGTGGACCCGGTGTCAGTGTTGGCCGAGCTCACCCGGCAGGGCACGGTCACGAAGGTCGGCGCCGGGCCAGCCTTGATGGACCTGATGGCCCGGGCCGGCACAGCCGCCTGGGAGTACGCCGCGACGGTCGTCCGTGACGACGCGATCCGCCGGGGCGTCGCCGAGGTCGGCCCGCTGATCGGCCAGCTCGTCGCGAGCCGCAACTTCGACCTGGACCGCGACGTGGACATGATCCGGCAGCGCCTGGACAAGGCCACGGCCCGCGTGACAGGAACCGACCTCTGCACCATCGGCGACGCCGTGACGGCCAGGTTGGAGGCCCTGGAGAACCAGGCCCCGGTCGAGTTCGTCGAGGCCCCCTACACCGACCTTCAGATGCTGCTGGCCGGTCTGCGACCCGGCCAACTCGTCATCATCGGCGCGCGGCCGTCCGTCGGTAAGAGCGTCATCGGGATGGACATCGCACGGAACGCCGCGATCCGGCTGAAGTACCGCACCCTGTTCTTCTCGCTGGAGATGCAGGCCGCGGAACTTGCCGACCGTGTCCTGGCCGCCGAAGCGCAGGTGACGCTGGACCGGATCCGGGACAACAACCTCACCGACGCCGACTGGGACCGGATCGCGGCCAAGCACGACCGGATCCTGCAGGCCCCGCTGGTGGTGGACGACACCCCCCACTGCTCCCTGGGCAGGATCCGCGCGCGGCTCCGCGGCATGTCCCGAACCGACCCGGCCCGGCTCGTGATCGTGGACTACATGGGCCTGATGGAGGCCCCGAAGGCTGACAGCCGGGAACGCCAGGTCGCCGAACTGTCCCGCGGGCTGAAGCTCCTCGCCAAGGAGTTTGAGGTCCCCATTGTCGCCCTGTCCCAGCTCAACCGGGAGTCGACCAAACGCACGGACCGGCGCCCGGCAATGTCGGAGCTGAGGGACAGCGGTGCAGTGGAGCAGGACGCCGACATCGTGATCCTGCTGCACCGCGAGGACGCCTACGACAAGGAGTCCCCGCGGGCCGGCGAGATGGACCTGCTCGTCGAGAAGAACCGGAACGGCGCGACGGGCACCATCGTGGTGGTGTTCCAGGGCCACTACTCCCGGGCGATGGACATGGCCAAGGAGTGGTCACCGAGCGGGGCCCTGTCATGAGCGGCACGGGGGCGTACGCCGACTGCTGCCCGGAGTGCCTGGCCGGGCCGTTCGAGCCGTACGAGACGGACATCCGCGGGGAGAGCCTGGTGGGCGCCTACCGCTGCCAGGAGTGCGGCCACGTGTGGCCGTGCTGGTGGAACATCGCAGCGCTGCCAGAGGACGCCTCGTCGGCGGGTGACGTCGCATGACCGCCGTGATCCTCCGCGCCGACGCGCGCCGTCTCCCACTCCCGGACGAGTCCGTGGATCTCATCGTCACCAGCCCGCCCTACTGGGGGCTCCGCTCCTACACCGATGGTGGACGCCACTACGAGGGGCAAATCGGCGCCGAGCCTGACCCGCAGGACTACATCACTGCGCTGCTCGATTGCACGGCCGAGTGGTCGCGGGTCCTCAAGCCTTCCGGATCCATCTTCGTCCTACTCGGTGACAAGTACGTTAACCGCACCCGCGGCGCCTGGCGGGGGTCCTCCGACGGCTTCACCTGGCGGGCGGCCAGCCCGCGGTACGTGCGCCCGAAGGACATGCCGGAGAAGTCGCTGATGCTGCTGCCGGAGAGGTACCGCATCGGCGCGGTGGACAAGCTGGGGCTCATCGCCCGGGCGGTCGTCATCTGGGACAAGCCCTCGGCGATGCCCGAGTCGGTGACAGACCGAGTCCGACGGTCACATGAAGACTGGGTGCACCTGACCAAGGAGCCGCACTACTTCTCGGCCGTCGATGAGATCCGCAAGCCGCACGCAGCGCCGCGGCGGGTGGCTGGCCGAAGCGCGTTCAACGCACGGAACGTCAACCACGTCCGGACCGGGACGGGCCACTACGACGGGCAGCACCCGCTCGGCGCTTTGCCGGGGTCGGTGTGGGAGGTCGGGACTCAACCGCTGCGGGTCCCAGAGCACCTCGATGTCGAGCACTTCGCCGCATACCCGCCGGCGCTGATCCGCAGCATCATCCTCGGATGGTCACCGTCCGGTGTCTGCACCGCGTGCGGCGACGGCCGCCGGCCGGTAGTTGATAAGCCGGGCCTGCTCGGCGGAGACAACAATCCTGCCAGCCGCGACGGATCACGTACCCGCTCGACCATGGACGGCGGAACGGAGCGGTGGCAGCGGCGCATCGCCAAGCCAGACCGCATCGTCGGCTACGCCTGCGCCTGCTCCACCCCGGACGCGCCCACGCGCCCAGCCGTCGTACTCGACCCGTTCGGCGGCACCGGCACCACTGCCCTCGTCGCCGACGTCCACGGCCGTCACGGCATCAGCGTGGACATGTCCGCGGACTACTGCCGACTCGCGCAGTGGCGCACCGCGGACCCGGGCGAACGGGCCCGGGCACTGGGCGTGCCGAAGCCCCCGCCTGTTCCGTCTGGACAGGACCCACTCTTCGAGGAGATCGCATGACCGCCTCGAACATGCCGGCGCCCCCGCCCCGCCCTCGCATCGAGCTGTACCGGTGCGGCGCCCTCGCTGACTGTTCCGACACCTCCCGCAAGTGCGGCAAGGACGCCCTGCTGTACGCGTGCGGGTGGCGCTGCGACGACCACAGGCCAGGTGCCCAATGAGCGCCACCGAGCAGACCATCGCCACCCTCCGCGCGCAGATCGCCGGCCTGCTGTCGCAGATCGACACCACTGCCAAACCCCGCCCCACCGTGGTCACCCAGCACCCGGAGCCGAGCCCGGGCGCCGCGTGGCATCCGGTAAGGAACTGGACCGTCCGAACGATCGACGACGACCTGGTCGAACCTCGGCACGTGTACGTGACCTGTCCTGAGCACGGGCGGAGCGGGGCCGCAGCCGATTTCGACGCCCTTACCTCCGACGATGCCCGCCGCCTGGCGATGGCGCTGCTTGCCGCAGCTGACTGGGCCGATGGCCTGGCAGCCGATGTGACGCCGCTGGACGCCCGACGCACAGGAACCTCCCGGACGGAGGCTTCACAGTGACCGGGCCGCGTGAACTCCGCTGCGCGTGGATCGCCCCCTCGGAGGATCCGAACACCCGGCTTCTGGTGCCGGGCTGCATGGAGCGCGTCCAGGACTGGGAAGCACCCTGCACCTGCAAGACAACCGCCGAAGAAGTGACGGAACTCGAGGAGCGTCTCACCGAACTCAAGGCGGAACCGGACCGGCAGGAGGACCGCTACCACGCACTCGTGGCCGCGGTCGGCCAGCACCATGACGCGGCTGCGCTGCACCAGCAGGCAGCCGAGAACTTCCGCGAGCGGCGCCGGATGAAGGCCGCTGTTCGCCACGAGAACGCGAGCAAGGAGAACCCCTCATGACCACTGCCACGCTTCCCCTCACAAGCATCCGCTGCCAGAACTGCCCGGTCACGTTCGAAGAGCCGCGCGGCCGGTACACCCTGCCCGGCGCTGACGCCGCCCGCGCCGCCGGGTGGACGGTCTGGGAAGGCAACACCCTCGGCGGCAAGCAGGTCACGCGGGTGTACTGCCCGTGGTGCGCCGGCCGCGAGAAGAGCGAACCGAAGTGGGACGCCCGCTGCGAAACGTGCGACAGCGCCGCCTCCGAGGAGGACGGCTACGCGGAAGACCCGTTCACCATCGAAGACGCCAAGCGGTGGCAGCAGGACCACCGGTGCGAGCCGTACGTGCACCTCGTGCAGCCGCAGCGGGAGCAGCCGTGAACGCCCCGACGATCGAGTCGCCGGAGGACGGGTTCGCCGTGGTGGCTGCGCTGATCCGGGTCGAGCACGGACCCAGGTGCCCCGAGCTGAGGGAGTGGCGCCGCCGGGCCGCCGTGCTGGACCGGGCCGCATCTGGTAACGGGTCGGCTCGAGCGGAAGCCCGAGCGATCGTGCGGGCGTGGGCCCGCTCTGCGGAAGAGGCACGGGCATGAGCCGCTGCATCGAGAAGGTCCTAGACGCCACAGGCCAACACCTCCAGCGAGCCATCAACCACCCACCTCGAAACCATGAAGGAGTCGCCTGATGGCTAACGCGCCGAAGAAGAGCCGCACTGCCACGCACCGACCGGCCACCAGGCGCCGTCGATTCCGCCATGACGACCTCGTTGCGGTCGACCTGTTCTCCGGCTTCGGGGGCCTCACCCGCGGTATCGAGATAGCCGGGTTCACCACGATCATGGCGGCGAACCACAACAGCTACAAGGTCGAAGTCCACGAGGCGAACCACCCGCACGCCGAGCACTGGATCGCTGACCTGGTCGACCCCGAGGCGGCGGACTACCACTCCGCTCGAGACCTCCCTGCGGGGGACCTGCTGGTCGCGGGAATTTCATGCGTTAATCACTCGCAGGCGAACACGGTCAAGGCTTATGAGCAGGGCCTGACCTTGTTCGAGCTCGATGACCCGGACTTCGAGGCTCGGGTCACCAGGTCCGAGCGGGACCGGGCGACCGCGTCCTGCGTCCTGCACTACGTCGCCCAGCACCACCCGCGGCTGATCCTCGTCGAATGCACGACCGAACTCACCTCGTGGGGGCCGGCGATTCCCGGCCGCCCGAAGGTCGGGGACGGCTCCACCTACCGGTGGTGGCTCAAGCAATTCGACCTGCTCAACTACCGGTACAAGGTGCTGTACCTGAACTCGATGTTCTTCGGCGTTCCGCAGTCGCGAGACCGGCTGTACATCGCTTTCTGGGACAAGTCCCTTCCCGAACCCGACCTGGAGCACAGGCCGGTGTCGCGGTGCCACCACTGCGACAAGGACGTGGAAGCAGTGTGGACGTGGCGCACCGGGATCCCGCCGACCGGGTCGGTGCGGTACGGCAAGCAGTACGAGTACCGCTGCCCATCGTGCCGCCGTCCGGTCGTTCCGCCGATGACGCCATCGCTGGCCGCGCTCGACCTCACCGACCTCGGGACCCGGATCGGCGACCGGGCGAAGCCTCTAAAGCCGGGGACCATGGCCCGCGCCGAGCGGTGCCGTCAGCGTTTCGCGGACTTCCCCGCGGTGCTCATGCCGGCGAAGGCCGTGCACGGCTCGGAGCGTCATCCGCTGCAGCCGCTGGCGACGCAGACCAGCCAGCAGGAGACCACGCTCCTGTCTACCGGTGCGGTGTTCGCGGCGCACCGCCACAACGGGGACGGGAAGAACATCGCCTTGCCGATGGACACGGCAACGAGCACCCACGAGAAGGCGCTCCTCCTGGCGGTGGACAACTATCAGGGCGGCCCGCGCGGTGTCGGCGAACCGTTGCCCACTCAGGTGGGTTCGGAGACGCTTGCTGTGGTGTCCTCCGGGGTCATCCCGTATCGGAAGAACACGGTTCCTGCGGTGCACCACGAGGCGATGCCGACGTTCACCTCGGACCAGGTCCCCGGGCTGCTCTCAGCCGCTGGGTCGATCGACCGCAGTGGGGTCGACGCGCAGGTCATGGCTCAGTGGCGGGCCACGCTCGCGAGCCTGTCGCTCGAGGACTGCTACTTCCGCATGATGGCCAAGCACGAGATCGGCCGCGGTTGTGGCTTCGACGTCGACTTCCCTGGTTACAGCGGGACTTTCGTCGTGTGGGGCTCCGCCCGCAACCAGGTGGACGGGTTCGGTAACGCCGTGTCCCCGCAGGTTGGTGCGTGGATCGGGGCCCGGCTGCGAGCCGTCATCCACACCCGTCAAGACAGCGGACCCGACTTTGCTACCGCCGCGTGACCGGCCGCCGCGCCGGGAGCTGGCCAATCCGCACACGGCATAGCTCCACAAGGCGCTCCAAGGACTCACTAACCCCCCAGAAGGAGAACCGATGAACCTCATGGTCGAACTCGAAGGCAAGACCGTTCCGCTGGCCGGCTGCCAGTACGTGCTGTGGGAGGCGTGCGGCTGCCCCCGCGGGGTGACCTACGCCAGCCCGGACCGCCCGGACCCGGTCATCACGGAGGACGACGCGTGGAAGGAGTTCTTCGCCCGTAAGCGCGAGCGGGACCGGGTCCAGCGTGAAGGGCTTCGCATGGAGCTGATGACCCACGAGCGGTACTCCCGCGAGGTGTACCCGCTGATGCTCAAGCGGGCGTGTCCGCACGAAGAGACCGAGGCGGTGCTCGTCGATGACTGACGACATGACTACCCGGCTCGCGGAGATCACCGCGAACCTCGACAACTACATCGAGGCCAGGGCCAGGGAGATCGCAGCCCCTCGTATCGCCGCCGCCGAGGCACGGGCCGAGCAGCAGGTCGCGGAACTGAAGGACGAGCACGCACGCACCCAACAACGGTCGGACGATCTGGAGAAGGAACTCCGCCGACAGATCAAGGCGCTCGACGGGCACATGAACCAGTGCCCGGAGGTGGCGCGAAAGAGAACGGCCTGGCGAGGTGGCCGGCATGTCTGAGGCCCGCCGGGTGAAGGTGGAAGGCGACCTGTTCCACGGCCGTGTCCCCGACGGCGCCGTGTACGTGGGCCGGGCCGCCCCGGGCTTGCCCCAGAGCCCGTACCGGAACCGCCACCGCGTCGGCAAGCCCTGTCAGCAGTGCGGCGGCGCCGTCCACACGCTGGGCGAGTCCCTCGCCTTGTACGCCACCGACCTGGATGAGAACCCGGAGCTGATCGAGCAGGCCCGGCGCGACCTGGCCGGCCGCGACCTCTGCTGCTGGTGCAAACTCACCGACCCCTGCCACGTCGACGAACTCCTCCAGCGTGTGAACGCGGACGAGACCGACGACTTCTGCCCCGACTGCCTCGAGTACGTCTGCGTGTGCACGCCGATCTACGTCCGGCACGTCGAGGACGTCCCCACGGGAGGTCTCCTATGAGCGCCCACGAGTACCTGTCCACGGCCTGCTGGCACGCCCAGAACGACGGCCTCCCCGACCTCCACACCAGCTGCAGGAACTCCTGCAAATACGCCGCCCCGGGCCGCCCGGAGTACTGCGTGTGCCCCTGCCACGGCGAGGCCGGCACCCAGCCGGGCCGGTCCTCGTGGGTCGACCAGGCCCGCGGCACCGCCCTCCGCCTCCTCCAGCACCTGGACGCCGCCGGCGTCGACCTAGCCGCAGTCGACCCGCACCTTGCCCGCGCCATCGCCGACGACCCGGCGTTCTTCTGGGCCAGGGGAGAAGAAGCACCGTCCGGCCAGTGGCGCCCCCGGCCCAGCGAAGGCGAGAACCTCCGATGAGCAGCGACCGCACCGTAGCCCTTCACATCTGCACCCCAGATGGCGCCGGCATGACCACGCTGACCGACAACGTCCCCGCGCCCGTTGCCACCCGGATCTACAACCAGGTCGTCGAGCTTGGTTTGGCGCCCGGAGACGACCGGCGCCGGGTCATCCTCATCGTCCCCAGGCCGGGGAAGGACCCGCGGATCCTGGGGCGGAGCGTGCCCCTGGCGTCCGTGCGGGAGCTGGAGAAGCTGCTGGACGGTGAGGCATGAGCCTGCACAACCGGATCACCGTCAGCCTCGAAGCCCACTACCCGGTCGGCGACACCGGGAACGAGTGCTCATGCGGCGAGTGGAATCCCGCCACCACCGAGTGGCACACGCATCAGGCCACCGTCGCAATGGCCGTCGTCGAGCCAGCCCTCCTCGCCGCCCAGGTCGACGCCACCGAGCGCGCCGACACCCTCGCCGCACGCCTGGAGGAAGCCGAGGCCGATGCGAAGTCCGCACGGCAGAACGCCCAGGACTGGCACGAGGTGGCGGAGGCCAGAGAGAAGCGCGCCGAGCAGGCCGAGGACCAGCTCCGCAACGCCGAGCAGGCGTACACCGCGCTGCGCGAACGCGCCGAGGCCGCCGAAGCCGCACGCGCCCGCTGGCAGAAGCGCGGCGAGCAAGCCGAGGCCACCGTCGAGCGGGTGCGGGCGCTCGCTCAGGCTGCCAAGGACCCCCAGGACCGGTCGCTCTCCCGCCAGTTCGGCGGCGCACCCTGGCCCGCCTCCGTGCCAGCCGATGACGTCCTCGCCGCCCTCGACGAGCCGGGCGAGGTCACCGTGGCCATCCGGGTCGACGACAGCGAGTTCCGCGCGGCCGTTGACCAGGGCGCGGCCGTCCTGGAGCGCGTCCGGGAGGCGGAGACGATCCACCGCGTCGCCCATCCCAGCCCGGTCGGCGGCTGCCCCGCCTGCCACATCCTGAGCGCTCTCGACGCCCGTCCGGTCGCACGCGGCGCGCAGACCACCGAGGAGACGCCGTGATCCCCCACATCAGCGACCTGTTCGACATCACCGCACTCAACACCGCAATCGCCGAAGGCCACGTCCGCGAACAACAGCACCCGACGCTGCCGCTCCGGATCCTGAACTACACCGAGCGCTGTCAGTACGAACGCGCCTGGACCAACGTCACCCTCAACTGCCGGGGCCTCATCACCCACCACGACGGCCACATCATCGCCAGGCCCTGGCGCAAGTTCTTCAACTACGGCGAACCCGCCTGCGGCACGCTCGACCTCGACGCCAAAGCCGAAACCATCGACAAGATCGACGGGAGTCTCGGCACCCTCTACCCGCACGGCGACGACTGGGCGATCGCCACACGCGGCTCGTTCACCTCCACCCAGGCCGAGCACGCCACCCGCATCCTGCGCGACCGCTACGCCGGCTTCCGGCCACCGGACGGCGTCACCGTCCTGGTCGAGATTGTCTACCCCGCCAACCGCATCGTGTGCGACTACGGCGACACCGACGACCTCATCCTGCTCGGCGCCGTCCACACCGCCACCGGCACACCCCTCGGCCCCGACCACGTCCCGAACTGGCAAGGCCCCCGAGCCGAGACCTTCCCCGCCAGCACCATCGGCGAGGCGCTCACGCTGCCATCGCGCCCGGGCGCCGAGGGCGTCGTGGTACGGCTCGTCGACACCGGCACCATGGTGAAGATCAAGCAGGAGGACTACGTCCGGCTCCACCGCATCGTCACCGGCCTCAACGCCCGCGCTGTCTGGGAAGCACTTGGCGACGGCCAGACCGTCGCCGACATCTGCGAACCGCTGCCCGACGAATTCCACGCCTGGGTGAGAGACCTCAACGACCGGCTCGGGGTCGAGCTGCACAGCCGGATCGCCGCGGCCGAGGCCGAACACAAGCGCATCCTGAACCAGCTCCCCGTCGGCTGGACCCGGAAGGACTACGCCGCGCTCGCCGTGAAGTCCGAGCACAAGGCGTCGTTGTTCCTCCTGCTCGATGGCAAGGATCCCGCCCCGAAGATCTGGCAGACCCTCCGCCCTTCCGGCGAAGACCGCCCGATCACTGTCTCGGAGGATGTCGCGTGATCACTGAGAAGACGGTCCGCGCCGAAGCCGCCGACCTCAAGTACGGAATGACATTGGACGAGCTTGCCCAGTTCGTCCAGGAAGCCATGAGGCAGGAGATCCCTGGCGACACCACCGTGAAGATGACCGCGACGTGGCGGTCGAGCATCAAGCGAATCGAGGTGGCGGGCTGAGCCCGGCACTAATGGGGGGAACCATGGCCAGCACGATTCACAGCATCCCGGCCGACCGCGACGATGGCGGCCAGCGGCCCTGCGCACGGGGAGACCGGTGCATCAACGCCACCGTGACGTTCACGGGCGGACAGCGGATCATCGAGCCAGCACTCGGATACCGCGCACTCTGTGACGCCGACCGCGAGTTCACGCTCCGCTGCCTCGAACAGCTCCCCGCCTACCACCGGGAACTGGGGGAGCGGATCGGTGACAAGAGCAGCACCGGGCACGGCCCCAAAGTCTCCGGCAGCAAGAACGCCCCGATCCCGATCAACCTGACCTTCGACACGCTCCGCGTCGAACTCGTCAACGTCATCTCCTCCTGGGCCGGCCGCATCTACCGCGTCGCCGGACTCGCCGGCCGCGAAACCGACCGGTCCCTGGAAGACCGCGCCCGGTACGGCGCCCCCTTCGCCGCCTACCCAGACCAGCCCTTCGAGGAGATGTGCGAAACCCTCGCCGCACGCCTGGACGCGCTCCTCGCCCTGCCCGCCGAACCCATGACCCGGACCATGACGACCGTGGACGCCGACGACCTCCCCGAAGGCACACCCGTCCGCCGCAACCACTGGACCGGCACCGCCGAGGCCATCCTGGAACTCGACGGCGGCGACGCGGCCCTGGAAATGTTCCGCCTCAACGCCCGCTGCCGCTGGACCCTCGGCCACACCGGCAAAGACGAGAAGATCGCCGGCAGGTGCTTCTCCTGCGACCAACTGGACGTCCTCGTCCGCCCCGACCTGTCCGCGGGCCTCGAGGACTACGCCGAATGCTCCGCGTGCGGCACCCGCTACTTCGGCGCCGAGTACACCAACCTGCTCCGCGCCGTCTACGAGGCCGAACTCGACAAACTCCGTCACAGCGCATGAGGGGGATAGGTGAGCAGCGGATTCAAGGTCTGGTTCGCGTTCTGTGCCCTGCTGGGCATCGGAATGCTCGGACTGGTGGTGTGGGCGATCATCAGGATCGTCACCAACTACACGTGAGGTGGCCGGCATGAGAGACGAGACGCCCGACTGGGCCAAGCAACTACAGGAAGCCCTGGAGGGAGTCACGGACGCGTTCGCGCGGGCCGGACCCATCCTGACCGCCCAAGGAGCGATGGGCTGGGCCTACCAGGGCGAGTTCGACAAGGCCCACGCAGAGATCGCCAAGCTGCCGCGCAAGCAGATCGAGATCCTGTCCATGTCCGCCCGCGCGCTGGCTGAGATGGCCGACCAGGAGGCCCGGCGATGAGTGACCTGGTGAAGTTCCTGCACGCCCGGCTGAACGAGAGTGAACGCGTCGAACGAGGCAAGTTCAAGTTCAAGCCGTTCCAGGTTATCTGCCCGACCTGCGGCGAGAGGGTCGAGTCCTTTGGCATGCAGTCGGGGGACAACCGCACGGAGTTTCAGCCCTGCGGTCACATCATGTCGAACGCCGAGTTCAGCGAGCGATTCTGCGATCCTGCTCCTGACTCGTTCACGCTGGCGGACATTGAGTCCAAGCGGCGAATCGTCGACGAGTACGAAGCGAGTGTCCGGGCTGTCGGCGAAGGGCTTTCGAAGACGCTGGAGCGCATCCTGCGGCTGCTCGCCCAACCGTACGCCAACGACCCCGACTACCTGGAGGAGTGGCGGCCCTAATCGGGCGGCCCCTGCCCCTCCTCACGCGGACGGACCGCCTCCTCATCGTAGGCGAACATCCCGAACCGCGGCCACGGCCTCCCGTCCGGGTCCTCGTACTGCACCCACGCCAGCCACCCCGACGTGCCGACCAGCCAGTGCTGGATCCACCCTCGCCGCCAACCACCGGCCAGGTGAATCCAGCACGCGGGGTGCCGGGCGGGGATGTGATCGCCACGGTGCGGGGCTAGCGGCATCTCCACGGCATCACGCGACTGACCTGCATCCATGAGAGCCATCATCGAACATGCGTTCGCATTGCAGGCGGGCGGGGTGCCCTCTCGAAGCCGCAGCCACGAAGTCGCCCGGACACGCCGCTGACCTGCAAATTGCGAATCGGGCGGCGCTCTGCCACACTTCGTGAAGTACCACACGTATGTCCCCAGGAACCCCAAGGGCCTGGGGATTTCTGCTGTTCAGGGGGTGGCTATGCCCCTGGAAGACCGACCCGAGCCGGTGACCGCAGCCGAAGCCGGGAAGCGACTGGACAGGCGCGCCGCATCCACGATCCGCTGGTGGGCCAAGCGGTACAACGCCGTCCAGCTCAACCGGTGGGGACGCGCCGTCTACTACGACATGCGAGACCTTCGCGTGATCGAACGGGAAATCAGCCACGGCCACGAGGTCCCCGCCACCCCGGAAGAACGCGCGGCGATCGCGCACCGCTGCCCGCTCCGGGAAGCCGAGCGCTCCGCCGCCGCCTAACCCAAGAACGCGCACCCGGCCCCTGCTGCTCACGCACTGTTCACGTGCAGGGGTTCGGGTGTGCCGTACACCCCGTCCGCGTGGTGTGCCCCCTCACGCGTAGGCATCGCTCCCCAGCGGCCTGCGCACCGCTGCTGGGTCCGGCTATCCCCCGGGGGGTGGGATGGCCGGGCCCACAGCTCCTTCCCAGGAGACCCTCAATGCATGATGAGGCCCGCGCCGCAGTGAAGCGGCTCGCAGACACGCACGGCCTCCTCACCCACGCCACCCTTGCCGCGTGCGACCTGGGAGGCCGCAACGTCAACGGCAGCCTCCGCGGCATGTTCGCCACCCACGACTGGACGGCCGTCGACTCCACCCCGGGGAATGGCGTCGACGTGGTCGCCGACGCCCGCACCTGGGTCCCCGACCGCACCTACGACCTCGTACTGTGCACCGAGGTGTTCGAGCACGTGAAAGGCTGGCCGGCGATCATCGCCACCGCCGAACGCGCACTCGCGCCCGGCGGCCTGCTGATCGTCACGTGCGCCTCGGACCGGCGCCCGCCGCATGGTATGAGCGGAGGCCCGTGGCCTGAGCCGGGCGAGCACTACTGCAACGTCCAGCCTGCCGAACTGGCCGCGGCGCTCGCCGACACGTTCCCGCGCTCGTTCGGGCTGGAGTACGCCTACCCGCCCGGCGACCTGTACGCATGGGCGAAGAAGACGCCATGACTGCGCCGACGCTCGCCGTCATACCGACCAAGAACCGGCCGGAGTTCCTCGCCGACTGCGTGAACTCCCTGGACGGACAAGTCCACGGCATCCTCATCGTCGACAACGGCTCGAACCCGCCGACCTCGGCGTTCCCGGGCCTGAGCTCGGACCTGCGGATCATCCGGCACGCCGAGTACCCACCGAACATTTCCCGCCTGTGGAACCTCGGCATCGACGAAGTCGCCCGAACCGCCGAGACCAACGGCTGGGGCGCCTGGAACGTCCTCGTCGTCAACGACGACATCGTCGCACCGGACGAACTGGTGGTCACGTTGTCGGCCGCAATGCGCGCCACGACCGCGGTGTGCGCGTACCCGGACCAGTTCGGCGTCGGCCAACGAATGCTGCACACCGCGGCACAGCCGACACTGGTCCAGGAGCGGATCTGCGGGTACTGCTTCATGCTCCGCGGTGAGGCGGGCATCCGCGCCGACGAAGACTTCGTGTGGTGGTTCGGCGACGACACGATCGATTGGGAAAGCCGTCAAGCCGGCGGGTCGCTCCTCGTGCCCGGCGTCCGCGTGGAACACCGTGCCCCAGATGTACAAACCCGCGCGGACCCGGTCCTGTCTGAGCAGACCGACCGCGACCACAAGACGTGGATCACCAAGTGGGGCTACGAACGACCCGTCCTGATGTGACGTCACCCAGCTCCACCCGCGTCGCCCGGGCCACGACCGATGGATCGGAGCTCCATGCCCGTCCCGATCATCTGCCTGACCAACGGCCGGCCCGACTGCATCGCTAAGACGATCCCGTCCGCCATCGCCCACCTGACCGGCGTGAGCAGCATGGTGATCGTGGACGACTCCGGCGACGACGTCTACGGCCAGTGGCTCGAGGACGAGTACGTGGGCGGTCCCTGGGACACCAAGGTCCTCCACCTTCCGGCCCCGCACGGGTACTGGCGGGCGATGCAGGCAGTGTGGGCGTTGGCCCGCCACTGGGACGAGCCCGCGTTCGCGTTCTGGGAGGACGATTTCGTCCTCACTGAGGACGTGGACCTCGACGAGCTCGCCGAGGTTCTGGACGCCCGACGTGACCTGATGCAGATGGCGCTGCTCAGGCAGCCCTGGTTCACGAATGAGGTCGAGCACGGCGGCCTAATCGAGGCTCTGGAGGCACAGGGCCAGCGGTTCACTGAGTGCACGAACGGCCGCCAGTGGTGGATCGAGCACCGCGCCGTGTTCACCGGCAACCCGTGTCTGATCCCACGCCGAACCCTTGAGCACGACTGGCCAGAGGGCGACTGGTCCGAGTCCCGCTTCGGCCGGCACCTTTTCCAGAACCCCCACGCTCGTGCCGCGTACTGGGGCCGGCGCACCGACCCTCCACGCGTCGAGCACATCGGCGACGCACGAGTCGGCTCGGGCTATTGATCACGCGGCTTCATTGTGATGGTAGACAACCCCGAACACGTCGTCGAAGTGATGCCCGAGCCGTTCCGGCACAAGGAAGTAGGCGCCCCCGCGGATGCGAGGGCCAAGGGACCCGTAGGCCTGAACTTCGACGGGCGATAGCACCCTGAGGTTGCCGAACACGTAGAAAACAGGCACCCCGAAAGCGGCGATGAACTGGAGGCCGAAACTCACGCAGTCTCGGCTGACTGCATACCGGCCGGACTGAGTGGACCACATACGGTCTTTGGCGTCCACGGTGATGATTTCGCCTTCACGGGCGGCGACAAGGTCAGGGAAGTGGCGCCACTTCGAGGCGCTACGACTCAGGGCTTCTTGGATACCCGGCGGCAAGACGCCCTGGCCCCATGGAGCGACTTCCCATCCGCGGTCGATGAGGGCTTGGGCAACTCGCTCCTCGTGCGCTGCGCCCGCTGCCAGGCGCTCGTTCCATCCATGCATGACCTGGACTATCGCATGATGACTGGCTGGTCATTTGCGGGTGCGGAGTCTTCAAATGTGACGTCCTGAGACGTGTGGAGACGCCCTGAAACTCCCTGAACATTGGTGAACCGACGCGAACCGCTCCAGGGAGTTATTCAATCGTTACATACTCCCGGCCTGTGTCCGCTCCCTCTGGAGTGGGTGGCGCTGGACACAGGCCGGGCCTCACCCACTCCGCTCGAAAGGCTCTCCCATGAGTAACCTCACGACCGCGCAGAGACTATCCGCCTACCGCGAGGAACTCTGCGCTGCAGGCTTCAGCGACCACGAGGCCGGCCAACTCGTCGAAAGCGCCGCCCCCTCACTGATCGAGGACGTTGAGGTCCAAGCCGACCTCGACGACACCACCCCGTCGATCGGCGAAGTCCGGATCCACCTGAGGCCTGAGTGGGACGAGGGCGACCTCCGCCGCGTCGTGGAGCACGTTCAGGGCACCGTGGAAAAGGCTGCGCAGCGATGATCCGCGCCTACATCAGAGAAGACATCGCAGGCATGACCCTTGCGATCACCCTGGTCCAGGAATCGGAAGGGCGGACCCGGCACATCCTGCGGATCGTTGAGGGCGGCAGCAACACCATCCTCGGCTGGGAAGAGCTGCCCGACCATCCCGACCCCAACATCGACCCCACGCTCCGGCTCAGAGACAGCGAGGCCCACGCACTTCTGGAGGCACTCGCGCGCCACTACAACGGCGCTGAGGACACACGGGCGCTCCGCCGCGACTACGACGCCGAACGCGAACGCGTGGACCGCCTCACCGAGACGCTGGGCGCGATCGTCGGAAACCTGTCCGGCCTTGCATACGCGATCAACACCTCCGGGCGTGCCGAGCCGGTTCCGACCACCGAGCAGTGGCACAAGATCACGGAGGAGGGGCGTGGGCCTCGCTGAACGCACGTGCCGCGTGCTGGTCGGCATACCGTGGCGCCCACAGCCACACCGCGTCTACGCCCACGACCTGACGGTGGACACCTACCGGGTGCTGCTCCCTGAGGCGCACATAGTGGACGTCGACACCGAGCACGAAGCGTTCTGTCTCGCCGCCTGCCGGAACAAGGCCGTTCGCATGGCCGAGGCCGGCGGCTACGAGGTGGTGGTCCTCGCTGACGCGGACACCCTGCCCGAGCCTGAGCCACTGCAGCAGGCGGTCCAGGACGCCACCACGTCCCGGTACGTGCACCTGCCCTACACCCAGTACCGCTCCCTCCGCCGCGACGGCACCGACCAGTTCCTCGCTGGCGCCCCGCTCGAGGACTGCAACCACCTGGTCGTAGACGGCGCCTGCTCCGGAATCTACGTCCTCAACCCCGCCACCTGGTGGGTCCACGGTGGCCAAGACGAACACTTCCGAGGCTGGGGCTTCGAGGACGCCGCGTGGCTCGCCGCGCACAAGACTCTCCTCGGCACCGAACCCGTCCGCCATGAGGGCCGCGTGTACGCGCTGCATCACGAGTCCGCAGTGAAGACGGGTAACCAGTACGAGGCGAATGCCGCGCGCTGCTACCGCTACCTCCAGGCAGAGGGCGACCCGACGGCTATGCGCGTCCTCGTCACAGAGAACGCCAACGCGCTGACCTGGGACAGCTCACGATCGTCCACCGGCGGATAAGAAAGATCTTGGAGGGGCGGTGCCGAACGGACAATGGGCTGGCTCGGACCGCGCAGCCCGACTGCCAGCAGACTGGGCCGACCGCCGTACCGAGGCGTTCCGGATCCACGGCACCATCTGCCACGTGTGCGGCCAGCCCGGCGCGGACGAGATCGACCACATCGTGGCTGGCGATGACCACCGGATCGAAGCGCTAGCCCCCATCCATGGACGCCGCACGGTGCAACGCTGCCACGTCTACAAGTCCTCCAGCGAGGGCGGTAAGGCAGCACAGGCCCGCCGGCCCAAGCGGCACCGCCCACCCGAACCACACCCCGGCCTCCGGAGGTGAAGGCACATGGCCAAGCGCGGCGGGCAGAAGAAGGGGTTCGTCAGCCGCAAGCAATGGCGCTGGGCCTTCGCCACCAAGCAGCCCTGGGCAAGGCGCAAGGCTAGGGAGACACCGGGCCCCCGCAAGGTCCGGTACCGCCGGCTCCCCGTACGCAAGGGGACCCGCAAGGCAGGACGACCACGACGCTGAGGACCGCGAACGCAGCGAGCCAAGGTTGACCCCTCACCGCAGCAGGCCACCCCGAACGGCCAGGTCCGTGAGCACCACACGCTCGGGGTGCACGCACAGGGGGACACCCGACAGGCGTGAGGGTGCAGAGCAGCCGGCACGGCACCACCCACACGCGGGCACCGGCCACAGGGCAGCAGCCACACCAGCCAACGCCGATGACCATCTGCTCGCACGCAACGGTGATCGCGAGCCTCTCAGCAGCGCCGTGATCGCTACGTGGCTGAGCCGAGTGACCTCGCCGTGACCGCCCCTCGCAGGGCCGGGTGGACGTCACCAACCATGATCAACCACCCCAGGCCGCCGGTCACACAGCGTCACCAAGGGTGGGGGCCACCCCCGATGATCATGGTCAGGGAATCGGCCACGTATTGAGGCTCCCCCTGGCTACGGGTCTGGGGCTTGGATGATCAAGGACTGAGCGGAGAGGTGGTGACTCTCCGTGGCTGGACGTGGGCCTGCTCCCAAGGACCCGAACCGGCGGGCCCGAGCGAACAAGGACCCGGTCGCGCAGACAGTGCTGCGGTTCGTGCGTGCAGAGCAGCCCGAGCTGCCCGAGGACGTGGAGTGGCATCCGCGGACGCAGGCGTGGTGGGCGATGTGGGGCCGGTCGGCTCAGGCTGAGACGTTCACTGAGACCGACTGGGCGTTCCTGTTGGACACGGCGCTGATGCACCACGCGATGTGGTCGAAGGGGCAGTGGACGCTGGCGGCGGAGGTTCGGCTGCGGGTCGCGAAGTACGGTGCGACTCCTGAGGACCGGGCCCGTCTGCGGATGGTGTTCGCGGACGCCGATGAGAAGGACGAGAAGCGGGCAGCGAAGCAGCCGGCCTCGGTACAGCGGTACGGCGATCTGCGTCTGCTTCCGGACCGGTCGAGCCGCGCATCGGGCCAGGAGTAGCCGGTGCCGTGGCGTCCGAGCCGGCCAGGGGAGCGGCCGACGCTGGGTCCGCTGATCCTCGACTGGATCATCGAGTATCTGGCGGCGCCGGACCGCGCCGAGTTCGAGCCGTTCGTGCCGACGCTGGAGCAGGCCCAGTTCATCCTGCGCTGGTTTGAGATCGATCCGCACACGGGCCGGCGCAAGCACCGCCGCGGGGTTATCAGCCGCCCGCGAGGGTGGGGTAAGTCGCCGTTCTTGGCCGCGTTGGCGATTGCTGAGGCGTTGGCGCCGGTTGTGCCGGATGGCTGGGACGCCGATGGCCAGCCGGTGGGGAAGCCGTGGTCGCAGATCCGGACCCCGTTTGTTCAGGTCGCCGCAGTGTCGGAGGCCCAGACGAAGAACTCGTGGGCTCCGCTGCTGGAGATGCTGGACTCGGATGCGCTGATCGACGCGTACCCGCGGCTGGAGCCGCTGGACACCTTCGTGAACCTGCCGCGGGGGCGGATCGAGCCCGTCACCTCGTCGGCCCGGTCTGTGAAGGGCAACAAGGCGGTCTTCGCGATTCTCGACCAGACGGAGGAGTGGGTTCCGTCGAACGGCGGGGTCCGGCTGGCCGAGGTGATGCGGATCAACGCGGCGAAGCTGGGCGGCGCGACTATCGAGTCGCCGAACGCGTTCACGCCGGGCGAGGAGTCGGTGGCGGAGCAGTCCGCCGAGTTCTACAAGAACATCCTGGAGGGGAAGGCGAAGGACGGGGGTCTGCTGTACGACCATCGCGAGGCGCCTCCCGAGACGGATCTGGATGACCGCGAGTCGTTGATGGCAGGGCTCCGGCTCGCCTACGGAGACTCCGCCGACCACCCGGACGGGTGCGTGCTGCATGAGCCGCCGTGCCAGCCGGGCTGGTCGCCGCTGGACCGTATCGTCGCCGACATCTGGGATCTGGGAACCGATCCGCAGACGGCTCGAGCGGACTTCCTGAATCAGATCACGCACGCCTCGGATGCGTGGCTGTCTCAACCGGAATGGGCGTCGTGCGCGTCGCCCGGTGAGGCCGTTGCCGATGGGGAACGGATCACGTTGGGCTTTGACGGCTCGAGGCACCGCAACCGCGGGGTGACCGACGCTACTGCGCTGATCGGATGCCGGGTGTCGGACGGGTTCGTGTTCGAGATCGCGGTGTGGGAGCAGCCGGACGGCCTGGCGGGCAAGGACTGGTGGGTGCCGGTCATGGAGGTCAACGCCGCGGTCCGGAAGGCGTTCTCCAGGTACAAGGTCGTCGGGTTCTACGCTGACCCGGCCGCGGACTGGCGCTCGTTCGTCGCCGAATGGGAGTACACCTACGGGCGCCGGTTGCGGGTGAGGGCGTCGCAGCAGCATCCGATCGAGTGGTGGATGAACCGAACCCAGTTGGTCGTGCGTGCGCTGGAGCAGTTCCACGCGGCTGTGGTGAACGGTGAGCTCACCCACGACGGCTCGTACGCGTTGACGCGGCACGTGTTGAACGCGCGGCGGCGGGTGTCCCGGTCGGGGCTGCAGATCGCTAAGGAGCACCCGGATTCGCGGCGGAAGATCGACGCGGCGGTCGCGGCGACGTTGGCGTGGCAGGCCCGGCTGGATGCGGTGGCGAAGGGCGTGGGCCGGCGCGGTAGAGGGCGGGCGGTGGTGCTGTCGTGACCGCGGTGATTCCGGAGCTGCCGCTGGTGAACCTCACCGATGATGAGACGCAGCTGATCGACGTACTCCGCCAGGACCTGGTCACCGCACGGTTCCCGCTGGAGTTGCGGGACTGCTACTACAACGGCGAGCAGGTCATCCGTGACTTGAAGATCAGCATTCCGCCGCAGTTGCAGGGGCTTCACACGGTGATCGGGTGGCCGCAGATCGGTGTGGACGCGCTCGAGCAGCGTCTGGACATTGAGACGTGGCGGTATGCGGGTGAGCCGGACGCCTCCGACGAGCTGGAAGAGGTGGTGCAGGCCAACGACCTGCTCACCGAGGCGCAGCTCGCGCACCTGGACTCGTTCATCTACGGCCGGTCCTACGCCGCGGTCGGGTCCGGTGAGGAGGATGAGGCACCGCCGGTCATCTCGGTCGAGTCACCGATGGACATGACCGTGGACTACGACGCCCGGTTGCGTGCGGTGCGGTCGGCGCTGCGGCTGTACAAGATCGAGGATGCTCAGGCGGCGGTGCTGTACCTGCCGGATCAGACGATCCACGTGGTGCAGTCGGACACTGGCGGGTGGGAAGTCATCAGCCGCGACGCCCACGAGCTGGGCATGGTCCCGGTGGTGCGGTTCGCTAACCGGCCGCGGGCCGCGGAGCGGGTCGGGAAGTCGGAGATCAACTCTGCGGTGATGGGGATCACCGATGCGGCGTGCCGGACGCTGCTGGGCATGGAGGTCGCCCGGGAGTTCTACGGCGCACCTCAGCGGTACATCCTCGGCGCCAGCGAGTCGGCGTTTCAGGACGCTGAGGGGAACGCCAAGTCGGCGTGGGAGACCTACATCGGCCGTGTGCTGGCTCTGGAGCGGGACGAGGACGGGGAGATCCCGCAGGTCGGTACGTTCGCCGCGTATGACCCGTCGGCGTATACGAAGATCGTTGACCTGTACGCGCGGATCATGGCGACGCAGCTTGGCCTGCCGCCGCATTACCTGGGCTACACCACTGACAACCCTGCCTCGGCCGACGCGATCCGCTCGACGGAGGCGCAGCTGGTGAAACGCGCTGAGCGTAAGCAGGCGATGCTGAGCACTCCGTGGGCGCAGGTGCTGCGGCTGGCGCTGCTGATCTGGCGGGGCGAGGTGCCGGACCGGGCCCGCAAGCTGGAGACGGTGTGGCGGAACCCGGCGACGCCGACGATGGCGGCGCAGACCGACGCGGCGGTGAAGCTCGTGCAGGCCGGCATCATCCCTGCGGACTCGGAGGTGGCGCTGGAGATGGTCGGGCTGTCGGAGGCGCAGCGTCAGCGGGTCCGGTCGGACCGGCAGCGCGCGCAGGGCCGTGCCCAGCTCGCCCGGATCGGGGAACGGCTCGGCCGGCAGCGCGCCGTAGAGGTGTCGGGTGGCGACGCCGACCAGGTCGCGTGAGCAGCAGGCCGCGCAAAGCGGCCTGATCGTGTTGATGCTGCGTGAGCTGGCCGGGACGTGGACGCTGCTGGACTCGCGGCGGCTGGCGCGGACGATGCCGCGGTGGGCCGCAGCGGTCCGGGCTGTCATCGCACGGTACGCGGAGGCGTCCGGGGCGATGGCGTTGGACTACTACGACCTTGAGCGTGACGCCGCGGGCGTGCCGGGGAGGCGACCTTCGCCGCTGCTGCGGGAACCTGACCCGGGGCAGGTGGAGGAGTCGTTGCGGTGGGCGACGAGGAACTTCTGGGACCAGGAGTTGCTGGATTCGGCTGCCGAGGTGGAACGGCTGCTCGCTGAGATCGCCCGTGAGGAAGAGTCCGCGGACCTGTCGAATCTGGACGAGGAGGCCCTCGCCGGCGTGGGCGAGGACCGGGTCGAGGAGGACCTCTCCGATCCGGAGCCTGCGCCGGCGCGAGGTGATGTGGCCGGGCAGGTCCGCGTGACGCGGACGAAGGTGGACGGGATCGCGTCCCGGCTGGTCACTGACGTGGGGCGTGGCGCGATCGTGGACGCCGTGGCCGAGGATCGGCAGGCGGTCGGGGTCGCGCGGATGGCCGCGGCGGACGCGTGCGCGTTCTGCCGCGTGATGTCGATCCGCGGGCCGGTGTACAAGGACGAGCGGACCGCGGGCCGCCGCACCAACGCCCGGTTCCAGGGGGCTGGCGAGTTCAAGTACCACGACCATTGCCGGTGCTGGGCGGCCCCGTACTTCGAGGGCGAGGAATGGCAGCCGCAACCGGAGATCAAGTTGTGGCAGCGCCAGTACGAGCGGGCCCGGGCGATGCGTGGTGACACGATCGCGAATCTCTCGCGGATCCTGCGGGCGGGTGGATGAGCCGCAGGGTCGTGTTGGTGTGCGGCCCGCCTGCTGCCGGGAAGTCGACGTGGGTCGCCGAGCACGCCGCATCAGGTGACCGGGTCGTGGACCTGGACGCCATCTGCCGGCGGCTGGGGTCCCCAGACCCCCACAACCACCCGGAACACATTCGTGGCCGGGCGCGTCGTGTCCGCGCAGCGGAGGAGACCCTCGTGTCCCGGATGCAGACCGGCACGGCGTGGGTGATCCGCACGATGCCCGAGCCGGAACGTCGCACCCGGCACGCTGCGGCGCTCGGCGCCACCGAGGTGGTGGTGCTGGCGACTCCCCTGGATGAGGCCAAGTCCCGGGCCGCCGATGCTGGCCGGCCTGCGTGGACGGGCCCTGTGATCGACCGGTGGTGGGACCGCTACCGGCCTTCGACTTCCCGCCTGGAGCGGGAGCTTTCCCTGTCCCAACCCCTGGAGGGTTAACCCGAATGCCCGATGAGGCTGCCGAGAACAGCACCGAGCCCACCAGCGCCGACGAGGGCGCGGTGGAGAAGCAGGACGAGGCCACCGACAACGGCGATGAGACCACGGCCACCAAGCCCCAGGAGGGCCCGCCGGCCGAGCAGCCGTTCAACGAGGCCCAGTACAAGGCGAAGATCCACAAGGCCAACCAGGAGGCCGCGAACCTCCGCAAGCGCCTGAAGGACCTCGAGCCGCTCGCGGCCAAAGCCAAGGAGCTCGAGGACGCGCAGAAGACGGAGGCCGAACGGCTCCAGGCCCGGCTGGACGAGCGGGAGAGGGAGATCGGCGCGCTGCGGAAGCGGGCGGTCAAGAGCGAGGTGCGAGCCCTGGCGGCTGCCGCGTTCGCGGACCCGACCGACCCCGAGGCGCACCTGGACCTGAACGCCTACGTGACCGACGTCGGTGACATCGACGCGGACGCGATCAAGGCCGACCTCGCAGACCTGCTCGAGCGCAAACCGCATCTCGGCAAGCTCAAGCCTGCCGAACCGGAGCGGCGCCGCCCGGCGCCGGACCGGACGCAGGCATCGGGCGCCAACCAGACCAGAGCCAAGGACCCCGCGGACGAGTTCGCGGGGTTCGTCAATTCGCGGCTGCTGAAGAGCAAGGGCCGCTGAGAGAGGGGTGACCGGTGGCCACCACCGACCCGATCCTGCTGTCGGATATCGACAGCAACCTCCTGCCGCGGACGCTGGCGGGTCCCATCTTCGAGAAGTCGGTGGAGCAGTCGGCGATCATGTCGCTGGCGCAGCGCGCGCCGCTGTCCATCGACGCCAACACCTCCATTCCGATCCCACTGGACGTGCCCACCGCCGACTGGGTCGGCTCCGGGGCGCGCAAGCCGTTGTCCAGCGGCGGGATCGACGTCAAGCAGATGACGCCGAAGAAGATCGCGGTGCTGATCCCGGTGTCGGAAGAGGTCGTGCGGACCAACGCCGCCGGCCTGTGGACGCAGCTGCAGCGGGACCTGCCGACCGCGTTCGCGCGGGCCTTCGACCACGCCGCGATCCACGGCAAGACGATGAAGGGCGCGGCCGGCCCGTTCGGCGACTACCTGGCCTCCACCACCAACACCGTCGAACTCGACACCGCGGCGCAGACCTCCGGCGGCCTGTGGGCGGACCTGGTCAACGGCATGGCCATGGTCGTCGACGACGACTGGGACTACACCGGCACCGTCGCTGACCCGCGGCTGAAGCCGAAGCTGATGCTGGCGACCGACGCCAACGGCCGGCCGATCTTCGTCGACACCACCACCCCGGGCCTGAACCAGGCGATGGGCGGCACCCTGATCGGAGAGCCGCTGGCGTACTCGCGTGGGGTGTCGGGCAAGCAGCGCCGCCAGTCCTCCAGCGCCGACACTGGGCTTCGCGCGGTCGGCGGCGACTGGTCGCAGGCCGCCTACGGCATCGGGATGGACATCACCGTCCGCATCTCCAGCGAGGCGACCTACGTGGACGAGGAAGGCGGCGTCCACTCGGCGTTCCAGGAGAACCTGGTGCTGCTGCTGGCGGAGGCGTTCTACGGCTTCGTCATGGGCGACGCCGACGCGTTCGTGACCTACACCGCCGACGGTGTCGGTTCGTGACCGACACCGACGTTCCCGCGTCGCCGCGGCAGCGTAGGGCGTCGCCTCAGCGGCGTTCCCGGCCGGGCACCACCAAGAAGAAGACCGCCACCCCGGATGCGTCAGCGGCGCAGGCGGTGTCGGTGTTCGAGGGGCTCGGCCGGGCCACGGCGCCGCTGAACGTCGTGGCGCGCGTCCACGCCTACCCGCCCCGGCACAACGCCGGGTCGGAATGGATGCTGCATTCGATGCTGCGGGCGCTGGTGGCACGCGGCCACGAAGTGTCGGTGTGGCTGTCGCGGTACTCGCCCGACCGGGCCCCGTACCAGGTCGACGGCGTGCACGTGGTGCCGTACGCGGCCCGGCAGGACTTCGGTGCCGCGGCCAAGAGCGCCGATGTGATCATCGCCCACCATGAGAACGTCCCGTCCGCCGGCGCGTTGGCGCGGGGGATGGGACGCCCGTTCGTGGCGCTGGCGCACAACACCGCCCCGGTGGTCTTCAAGAACATCGGGCGGGGCGCGGTGTCGCTGGCGGTGTACAACAGCCTGCACATGCAGGCGGAGGCCGAGGCGTTCTTCTGCGAGTACACCCCGGCGCTGCGACCGGAACAGTCGATCGTGGTTCGCCCGCCGGTACTGGGCGACGACTACCGCACCACTCCGGGCGACCACGTCACGTTGATCAACCTCAACGCCGACAAGGGCGGGGCCCTGTTCTGGCAGGTCGCCGAACGGCTCCCCGATCTGAGGTTCCTGGGCGTCAAGGGCGCCTACGGGCAGCAGATCGAACGCCGCGGCGGTCTGCCGAACGTGGAGGTCGTCGAGCACATGCCGGGCGAGCGGATGCGGGACGAGGTGTATGCCCGCACCCGGATCCTGCTGGTCCCGTCTGCGAGCGAGTCGTGGGGCCGGGTGGCGGTGGAGGCGATGGCGTCGGGGATCCCGGTGGTCGCCGCGCCCACGACCGGTCTCGCCGAATGCCTGGGAGAGGCCGGGATCTTCGCCGAACGCGGTGACGTGGACGCGTGGGTGGAGGCGGTGCAGGCGCTCACCGACCCCGCGCAGTGGGCCGCGGCGTCCGAGCGGTCCCTGGCCCGGGCGAAGGAACTGGACCCGGCCGCGGACCTGGCGGAGTGGTGCACGGCGGTCGAGGCGGTCACGTCGAAGGGGTGAGCTCGTGCCGGTCGACGTCACCGCAGAGGACCTTGCCCTGTATCTGGGGCTGTCCGAGATCGACGGTGCCCGCGCCGAGTTGATGATCGAGCAGGCGATCCTGCTGGCAGAGTCGATCGTCACCCCGCTTCCGGAGGCGGCGTCGGCGGTGGTGCTGGCCGTCGCCGGCCGGGCGTACGCCAACCCGCAGGGCGTGGCGTACGAGACGGTCGGGCCGGTGAGCGTGCAGCGTCCGCAGGCGGGCCTGTACATGACCCGGGACGAGCGGCGGACCTTGCAGCGCCTCGCTGGGCGGGGTGGGGCGTTTACGGTGGACCCGACACCGGCAGACGCCGACCCGGAGGTGACCTGGCCGCAGGAGTGGGATCCCGACCGGGACGACCCGCGCGGCGGCTGGGTCGACCTTGAGGCGGGGTGGTGACCGGGTGCCGCCGCCCTACCCGTTCGGGGAGACGGTCACGATCATCCGCCCCGGCCCTCCGACGCAGGACGACTACGGAAACGACGTGCCCGGCCCGGACGTGGAGGTCGCGGTGGCGGGGTGCGCGGTGTGGCCGCGGACGTCGTCGGAGGACGTGCAGGCCCGCCTGCAGGTCCTGGAGGGCCTGAATGTGCTGGCCCCCTATGGCACCGATGTCCGCCCGCATGACCGGGCACGGGTCCGCGGGGTCCTGTATGAGGTGGACGGTGACCCGGGGGAGTGGCGGTCTCCGCTGACCGGGACTGAGGGCGGCGTGCAGATCGAACTGTCGCGCGTCACCGGGTGAGGTGCTGAGATGCCGATGCCTGAACTGCAGGGCGCCTCAGTGCCACCGATGGTGGTCCTCCGCCCCGGGGATCGGGTCCTGATCGCGCTCACCGAGGACATCCCCGCCGAGGACGTGCAGGCGTTCACCGCGCAGCTACGCAGATCATTCCCGACGGTGTCTTTCGTGGTGATCGGCGGAATCGCCGGGGTCGCGGTACAGGCGGGAGGCGACGATGGCTAGTACGCGGGGGACCACGTTCCGGGCGTCCTACCGTGGCGTCGGAGTAATGCTCCGCTCCCCGTGGATGCAGGCGGAGATGCGCCGCCGCGCCGACAGAGTCAAATGGGTGGCGGAGGCCACGGCGCCGGTGGAGTCCGGCGAGTACAAGAACTCGTTCACGGTGTCGTCTGGGGCCCGCGGCGGGGTCCGTCGGGACCGCGCCTACGGCCGTGTCAACAACACTGCCGGGCACGCGGTGTTCGTCGAGTACGGCACCTCCACCACGCCGGCGCGGCACATCCTGCGGAACGCGCTGCGGGCCGCTGGGGATTGACCGTGGCCTACCCCGACATCGAGAAGTTGCTGGTCGCGTTCTACCGGGCCGAGACCGGCTACCGCGCGGCCACCGAGCTGCCGGCGACGTTGGAGCAGGCCGTCCCGGTCATCCAGGTCGCCCGTGTGCCCAGCGGCGCCGGATACCGGCTGGACCGCCCGCTGGTGGACGTGTCGGTGTGGACGCTCAAGGCGCAGCGGGCCTTGTGCTCGCAGATCGCCCAGCAGGTCGTGGACCTCACCACGTGGACTCTGATCGGGCAGCGCCGCCCCGAGGGGGTCGTCACCGCCGCGTCGGTGGACGTGGCCCCGTACTGGCTATCTGACCCCAACCCGAATCTGTGCCGCTACCTGGCCACCTACCGGCTGTCCGCGCACACCTGACCTGAGACGAATCGGAAACCAGGGCCCCACCAGGCGGTGGGGTCTTTCGCATGGGAGGGCCCTATGCCCACGATTGAGCGGTCCGACGACCTCGCGATGATCGGTATCAACGGCGGCGCATGGGCCGTCGATCTGGGTACCGCGACCCCGACCGCGCCGACCGGATTCACCAGCCTGGCCTCGCCGTGGATGCCGGTGGGCATGATCTCCGAGGACGGCCTGACCTACGCCATCGACGAGGACTCCGAGGAGTTCAAGGCGTGGGGGCAGACCTCCCCGTTCCGGAAGGTCGTCACCGGGTCGGTTCGGACGTTCCAGATGACGCTGTGGGAGACGCAGCGTCCCCTGGTCAAGAGCCTGATGTACCGGCTGCCGGTCGCTGGCGTCACCCCGGATACAGACGGGCTCACCTCGTTCGCCGAGTCGGCGACGCCGGCACCGGACCGCCGTGCCTGGGTGTGGGACGTCTACGACGGCGAGTCGATGCTGCGGATGTTCGCGCCGGAGGCGGAGATCTCCGAGCGCGGCGACGTGGTCTACAAGGGGGACGAGGTCACCGGCTACGAGGTGACCGTCAGCGTGTACCCGGACGCGGCCGGGAACCTGCTGTACCACACCTCCAAGATCGACCCGTCGGCGCTGCCCGGCGGAGGGTCCTGACCGGCACGCCCCCAGGCGGCCGACAGTCGACCGGCTGCTCTTCCATGACCATCAACCCACTCCACTGAGGGGAGCCCATGACCGCTGCACCCAGGATCATCACCGAGGACGGTGAACCCGTGGTCCACCTGGACCTGGACGCGATGGAGGACGAGGCCACCGAAGCCACGTTCACCTTCCGCGTCGGCGGTGAGGTGTTCACCGCGATCTCACCGGATGAAGCGGACTGGCAGGCCACCGCCGACACCGACTCACCGGGCGGCCTGCGCGCGTTCATCCGCGAGCTCCTCGGTGACGAGGACTACGAGCGGTTCTGCGAGCAGACGGTCTCCAACCGCAAGCTCAACGCGATCGTGGAGGGCGCGCAGAAGCACTACGGGATCCGGACGGGGGAATCGCAGGCCTCACCGCGCTCCTCGAAGAAGCGGCGGCGCAGGTAGAGGCCGACCTTCAGCGGTACTACTCCACTGACCTGCGGGACCTGTGGCGCCCCGGCGGGGGCCGTTCACAGTTGACATGGCGGCGGCTGCGGAACCTACTCCGTTTCCTTCCGCCGGAGAGCGCGACGATGACCGCGCTCCGCGTCAACCACCCTGACAAGGTGAGCGACAGCGACGCTGACCCGGCCGATGGGCAGTGGTCCCAGCTCGAACTGCTGGTCGCGATGCTGCTTGACGAGACCCGCTATGCCCGCTGGGAGGCTGCGGTGTCCCGGCTCGGCAAGGGCGATAAAAAACCCAAACAGCCTGAGCCGACTCCGCGGCCTGGCGTGGGCCGTAAACCCCCCCGCCCGGTGATGCCGCCAGAGACGGCCGAGTGGCTCATCGCCCACATGAATGGCGCCGCTCCACCACTACCGCCCGCCAGCTGATCGACCAGCCGAGGAGGTGCGGTGGTGGCCTCCATCAGTGTCGGGTCGGTCTCGGTCGACGTCGTGCCATCGGTGCGTGACTTTGCATCGAGGGTGCGCGCGCAGATCCTCCCTGATGCCTCCAGGATCGGGAGGGAGGCTGGCAAGCGGATCCAGGAAGGCATCGAGAAGGAGATCAAGCCGGTCCGCATCCGCGTCGACATGGGCCAGGCTCTGGCCCGGTTGACGAGGCTGAAGAAAGCCCTGGAGGAGATCGACGGCCGTCACGTCCAGGCCCGCGTCACCATCGATTTCGGCAACACCCCGGCTGAACTGGTCGCGCTCGAGCAGATACTGCGAAGGCTGGATCAGCGCACGATCACGATCAACGTCCGCACCGACGCTGATCGCAGTATCACCAGCCTGCTGCGCCTGAGTGGGAGCGCCACCAGCGCCTCTTCCAGCCTCGGCGGGCTTCGCCGCGGCATCCTGGGGCTGCCGCTCCCGGCGTTGGCTGCGGCAGCGATCGGTGCCGGCGCAGGGTTGATCCAGCTAGCCGCGAACCTTGCCCCGGTCATCGGTCTGACGGCCGCGCTCCCTGCCGTGATCGGGGGCACGGTCGCCGCCGTTGGGACTCTCAAGCTGGCATTGTCCGGGGTTGGCGACGCGTTCAAGGCGGCTCTCGGTGAGGACGCTGAGAAGTTCGAGAAGTCTCTTGAGGGTTTGTCGCCAGCTGCTCAAGCGGCAGCACGGGAACTTCGGGCCCTCCGACCGGAACTGGTGGGCATACGCCACGCCGCCCAGGACGCGTTCTTCGCAAAGCTGACGGGCCAGTTGCGCAGCACCGCGCAGGTGCTCACCGGCCCCCTGCGAGCAGGGGTTCGTGGCCTGGCGACCGAGTACGGTGCTGCCGCCCGTCAGGCCCTGGTGTTTGCTCGGGAGTCGCAGAGCGTCAGGGCGCTGAACACGGTTTTTGGGGCGCTGCGCGCCTCGGTGCGGTCGCTGGTGCCCGCGATCAATCCGGTGCTTCGCGGACTGCGGGACATGGCCTCGGCAGGTACCTCGTCCATGGAGCGGCTCGCTGGCGGCGCAGCGGATGTGGCCACCAGGTTCGGGCAGTGGATGTCGAATCTGGCCGCCTCCGGGCGCGTCACGCAGATCATTAACGCGGGCCTTGCCGTCGTTCAGCAGGTTGGTGCGCTGCTGGTCGATCTGGGCGGGGTCATTAACAGCATCTTCACCGCTGCACGCGCCGCAGGGTCGGGTCTTTTCGGCGTGCTGGGCCCGATGCTGAACCAGCTCAACGCATTCCTGAAGACCGCGGCAGCGCAGCAGGCGATGACCGCGTTCTTCCAGGCGGTCGGCGCGATCGGCCGGGCTCTAGCACCGATCCTCCCCATCATCGGTGGGATCGTCGCGCAGCTTCTTCAGGGCCTCCATCCGGTGGTGATGGCGCTCATCCCGTTGGTGAACGTCCTGGTAGCCGCGTTCGGCCGGGTCGTTGGGGCGTTGACACCGATCCTGGTTCCGCTGGGCCTGGCTATTGCGCAACTGGCGCAAGGTCTGCTGCCGATCCTGACCCCGATCATCAACTTGATCGCCCAGACCGCGGTCGAGATCGGTGGCGCTCTGGTGTCCGCTCTGGTGGCCTCACTGCCGGCTCTGCAGCAGATCGTGCTGGCGGTGGCGTCGCTGCTGCCGGCTCTGACACCGATCTTGCCGATGTTCTCCCAGCTTGTGCTGGCCATCGCTCCGGTGATCCCGCCGCTCGTGCAACTCGTTGCCGTGCTTGTCGGCTACCTGGTCCCGGTGCTGCGGTTGGCGATCACCATCGTGATGCGGTACTGGCAGGTCGTGGTGGGGCTGCTCCTGCCCGTGTTCCGGCTGATGGTTTCCGTGGTGACATGGGTCTCGAGCGTCATCCAGCCGATCTTCCACGGCATCTGGGTTGCCCTTCAGACGGTGGGTCGGTGGGCGCAGTGGCTGTGGAGCAACGCGATCGCCCCGGCGTTCCGTGGCATCGCCACCGTTGCCCGGTGGCTGTATTCGTTCATTGCTGTGGTGCTGATCGCGCCGCTGATCCTCCAGTTCAAGATCGTCGCTGGGATCGTCAAGTGGCTGTGGAGCTCGGTAATCGCGCCAGCGTTCCGCGGCATCGCCACGGTCATCCGATGGGCCTACAACACGTTCATCCGGCCTGTGCTGAACATGTTCGTGACCGTGATGCGCACCTACGTCGCTCCGGCGGTGAGGTGGCTGTACAACACGATCATCCGGCCGGTGTGGAACGCGATCGGATCCTCCATCCGGTACGTGTGGAACACCTTCATCCGCCCCACCTTCGATGGGATCAAGTCGGCGGTGGGGAAGCTGGGCAGGGCGTTCAAGGTCGGCGTCGACGCGATCCGTAAAGCCTGGGACAAGCTGAAGGACGCGGCCAAGGCACCCGTCTCGTTCGTGGTCAACACCGTGTTCAACAAGGGCATCGTCGGTGTCTGGAACGCTGTGGCCGCGCTGGTCCCGGGCGTGGGGAGGCTCGACCCGATCCGCGGGTTCAACACCGGCGGCATCTACCCGGGCTACACCCCTGGCCGCGACATCGGCCTCATCGGGGTATCCGGCGGCGAGGCCATCATGCGGCCGGAGTGGACACGAGCGGTCGGGCCCGGGTTCGTGGACGCGGCCAACGCTGCTGCACGCCGCGGCGGAGTCGGCGCCGCCGCCAGGTTCATGACCGGGGCGTTCGGCGGCAACTTCTTCCTTGGTGGCGTGGTCGACAAGTTCAAGAACGCCGCCAAGGGCCTGTTCGCTGACGGGCTGAAGAAGTCCGCGCAGCGTGTGTTCGGGCCGCTGCTGGCGCTGTCGGACAAGACCACCGGCGGAATGGGCGCGTTCGGGAAGCTGGTCTCGGCGATCCCGCACGCCCTCATCAGCAAGATCATGACCTATTTCGGTCCGCTCGAGGCGAAGATCGGCGGGGACGCCAAGGGCGTGGTCGCTGCGGCCCGCCGGTACATCGGTGTCGGCGACGACCGCGGCATGGACAACAACAACCGGTTCACCCGCCAATGGGGGTGGCCCGCGGGTACGCCCTGGTGCGCGTTGTTCGTTTCCACGGCGGTGAAGGACGCCAAGGCCGGGAAGTTCTACCCCGGCTACCCGACCGCTGCGGTGGCGACGTTCAACGCCCGCATGAAGCACATCTCCACCTCCGCAGGCCGGCCTGGGGACCTGGCAACGTATGGGTCCAACAGCCACGTCAACCTGATCGAGAAGCCGCTCGGCGGGTCGACGTACCGCACCATCGGAGGTAACGAAGGCCCCAGGGTCAAGCGCGGCACCCGCTCCAACCCCGCGACGGTGCTGCGGCCGGGGTTCGCGCTCGGCGGCGTCATCGACCCGAAGGTGTTCGGGCAGCGCAACTTCGACCCTGCCGACCGGACCGCCCCTCTGACCAGCATGTACCGCGAGCTGGCGAAGGGGACGCTGACGTTCGACTCAGGAGGCTGGCTGCCGACCGGCACGAGCCTGGTCTACAACGGCACCGGCGCCCCCGAGCCCGTCTTCACCGACGCGCAGTGGTCCAAGCTCTCCGGCAGCACCCGGGGCGGCGACGGCCCGCGGATCGGGACGCTGATGAACGTCGAGCACCAGCACATCCACGACACCGTCGACGTCGACTCGGTGGCGCAGCGGCTGGACTTCGCCGCCCGGGCGTCCACCTTCGGCGAGTAAAGGGGGGCCGCGGGTGAAGACGGGAGTCCGGCTGGTCGACGGGGCAAGAGAGCTGATCCTCCACCCGTCCCGGCACATCCTCCCGCAATCGCTGCAGGTGTCCTCGCCGGCGATCCGCGACGTCAGCGAAAGCCGCGTGGACGACGACGGTGAACGCGACACCACCCTGCTGTTCGGGAGCCGCGCGGTGTCACTGGACGTGGTGGTCCTCAAGGACGAGATCTTCGAGTGCGAACAGGTCATCGACCAGATGAAGTCGTTCCTGCACCCGAGGTCACGCCCCTACCTGTACGTCACGGACACCGGGTGGGCGCAGGAACGGCGCATCAGGCTGCGGGTGGACCAGTGGTCGGAGCCCTACACCGGCTACGTCGCTTCCCAGGCCCGCGAGGTCCAACTGCAATGGCGTGCCCCGGACGGCGTCTGGGAGGCGGCAGAGCTGACCACCCTGCCTGAGATCAGCGCCGACGTTCCAACCACAGTCGGGCTGACGTTCCCGATCACCTTCCCGATCACCTGGGACGCGACAACCTCGACGGGAGCGAGCGAGGTGAGCAATCTCGGGTCGGTCCCGTCACACTTCATCGCCCGCCTGTACGGACCTTGCTCGGGGCCGCGGCTGATCAACGAGACCACCGGCGAGCAGATCGTGTTTACCGAGGCCCTGACCCTTGGCGCCGGCGAGTACGTCGAGATCGACACCCGCGACCGGACGGCGTACCTGCTGTCAATGAGTACCGCCTCCCGGCTGAACTACCTGGACTTCGCCACCACCAGCTGGTGGCGGATCGAACCGGGTGACCAGCTGATCCGCTACGCGCCCCTATCTGCCGCTGGTGGTGCGGTCGCCGCGATCGAGTACCGCTCCACGTGGCTGTGACTCTCCCTTCACCCTGCTCTGGAGGCTGACTGTGACTCTGAAGCGCCCGCTCTACATGCAGGCTGGCGGGGGCGACTCGACCTTCAGCTACAGCGCTCTGGACAACCGTGACCTGCTGTCGGGCCTCATGCATCAGGAAGGCATCGTCGCCCCGGACGTGGTGTACGGCGCACTGAAGGTGACTCAGCGGGCGGCTGGAGCGAACTTCTCGGTCGACATCGCCCCCGGACGCTGCGCGATCGTCGGCGACGACGTGTCCAACCAGGGCTACTACATGTGCCAGTCCACCGCCGTGGAGAACCTGACGGTGCCGTCACCGCCGGGCACCGGGTCCCGGACGCACCGGGTGGTGGCGCGGGTGAAGGACAAACTTCACAACGGCTCGTGGTCGACCTACGAGTGGACGTTGGAGGTGCTGGAGGACAGCGGTTCCGGCACGCCAGCCGTCCCGGCGTCGGCGATCTCGCTGGCGACGGTGAGCGTGGCGGCGGGGCAGTCGAGCGTGCAGGACGGCAATATCACCGACACCCGGCTCAGCGCTGCGCTGATCAGCTCGAAGTACCCGCTCGTGGGATCGGACAGTACCCGGCCGCCGGCAGGGTACGACTCGGAGCTGATCTACCGGACCGACCGCACCACCTACGAGATGGCCAACGGCGGGTCCTGGTTCGAGATCCCCCGGCGGAACGGTGGCGGCGCGGCGTGGACGACGTACACACCCGCCCTGACTGCGGTGACCTCCACCCCTGCGCTCGGTACCGGCGCGCTGCGGGAGGGCGCCTACATCCGGTACGGGCCCATGGTCACGGTACGGGCGAACATCAAGGCCGGCACTAGCGGGGCGTCCGGCGGGTCCGGCGTCTACATGGTGTCCCTGCCCGTCGCCGCCAAGGCGTTGAGTGTTGGCGAGCACATCGGCAGCGCGGAGACCTTCGACGCCAGCGCGAACAACGTGAGGGACGGCATCTGCCGGATCCGCTCGGCGACCTCCTGGACGGCCGTGGAGATCGTCACCGAGAACACCCTGTGGGGCTCGAGCGGCCCGTTCGCCTGGGCGAACAACGACCAGCTCTCGATCACGATCACCTACGAGGCGGCCTGACATGCCGTTCACCGCAGCAACCCGTGACGACTTCCTCGACGACCTCGACACGTTGGCGACCCACGCCAGCCTTCACACTGCCGACCCTGGGACGACCGGTGCTAACGAGGTGACGGGCGGTTCCCCCGCGTACGCCAGGAAGGCGATCACGTGGAACCCGTCCTCGGCGGGATCCAAGACCGTCACCGCGAGCGTGACGTTCGACGTGCCCGCCGGCACCACCGTCACGCACTGCGGGACATGGACCGGGGCCTCGGGCGGAACCTTCCGCGGCGGCGGCACCACCACCGTCGAGTCCTTCGGGGCGCAGGGCACCTACACGCTCAACCTCACCGCGACCCTCACCTGACAGGAGCCGATGTGGCATTTGCTGACCAGGCCGCCCTTGCCGAGGACCCGGCGTTCCGGAACCGGGTCCGCATGGCGATCGTGACCGCGGCCAAGGACATCATGGGCGAGGCCCCCGACGGCATGAGCGATGCCACTGCGGGCAAGAGGCAGGCCCTGGCCTACGACGTCCTGACCGGCTCGGCAATGTTCGTCGACCGGTTCACATGGGCGGTCGCGGCCAACCCGGCGGTCACCGGCGAGAGCCCCGACGACGCCATCCAGTTCACGGTCAACTCTTCCTGGGACGACCTGGCCGGAGTCCGGGTGAGCGACTGATGGCCAAGGCCGGATACACCGTCACCACCGGCGGCGCGGTCGCTCTCACCGGCGGCGCGGCCAAGACCGTCCTCGGCGTCCGCGCCAACGCCGCGTTCGGGCTCGACCTGAAGAAGGTCCGCGTGTCCTTCGACGGGACGACGGCCACGGCCGTGCCCGCGCTGGTCGAGGTGTGTTACTGCACGTGGGCGACCAACGGCACGATGGGCACCAACAACACCACGCTCACCTCGGCGGTCGCTCAGCTGTACGGCCGCGCCCAGACTCACGGCGTCACCGCGGGGAAGAACTGGACCAGCGAACCGACGGTGCTGACGCCGCTGGAGGAGTGGCTGGTGTCGCCCGCGGGCGGGATCGTGGTGTACGACTGGCCGCTCGGCGACACCCCGGACTGCGCGTTCTCCGAGGGGTTCGCGATCCGCGTGACCGCGCCGGCGGGCGTGAACGTCCGCGCCGGGCTGGTGTGGGAACGGGCCTGAGTGGAGCTGAACAACTCGGCTGAGGGCGGCACCAACGGCGCGACCGTGTCCGCGGCCAACTCCGGCGGCGCCTCCGGCAACCCCTTCGACTCCACCGTGGGCACGCCCACGATCACCTTCGACAACACCCAGGCGCTCGGCGCCCTCTCGTACAGGGTGGTCGCGGGTGCGAGTGCGCAGCAGGTGGCGTGGACGTCGGCCAGCCATGGCACCCAGGCCGAGACCTGGGGCCGCTTCTACCTGTGGTCGAGCTCGGCGCCTTCCGGTGTCACGGGCATCGTCCGCTGGGTGACCGGCGGCAGCCAGGCTGCCCGGCTCCGGTACGAGTCGACCGGGGTCCTGACGCTCAGCGATGCCGGGAACGCCGCCGAAATCGCGACCGCCGCCGCCATCCCCACCGGCCAGTGGGTCCGGATCGAGTGGCACATCCAGTTCGTCGCGTCCGGCGCGGTCGTCGAGTTGCGCACCTACAACTCGCCGGACTCGACCACCCCCAGTGAAAACCTCAGCACTGTCGCCGCCGGGCTTGGCGTGAACTGCGACACCGTCCAGTTCGGCAGCTTCAACTCGGCGACGTGGACAGGCTGGCTTGACGGCCTGCAGGTCAACAACACCGGCTGGCCCGGCCCCATCACCCGCCGCACGGCGCCCCTGATCGAGCCCCGCACCGCAGGCGTCCGCGCAACGAGGTGGTGACCTGTGGCCCGCCTCGGACGTGGACAGCCGAACCGGCCGATCACCTCACGGCCGCGAGTGACCCAACCCGGTGGTACGGGCGTCATCACCGGCACAGCCATGCTGGCCGGCACCGGAACCAAGAACGCCGTTGGCTCGGGAACCATCACCGGCACCGTCACCCTGACCGGCACAGGCAGAAAGAACGCCTACGGAACAGCCACCATCACCGGTGTCGTAGAACTGTCCGGCACCGGCGACAAGCAGTCCGGGATCGGGTCCATTCCACGTCCGCGGATCCGCTGGCAGTTCGTGGTCGGGCCCGCCGGAGGAGGCCACGAGCTCGCGCTGACCGAGGCCCGCGGACGCAGATTCACGGCTCGGCTGACGGATCCCTCAGAGGTCAGTTACAGCATCGACGGCCGCCATCCTCAGGCAGCCGCTATCGACGAGTTGACCACCGACACCCACGTGCTGTGGACGCCTGACGCCGGACAGACCCGCATCGTGATGCGCGGCCGGAACGGCAACACTGGCGACACCCTTGACAGCACATCCCACCAGATGGACGTGGCGGCCCTGGACTACCGGGCCGTCCTGAACCGGCGCCGCCTGTACTCCACCAACCCCCTCACCTACACGGCCACCGACCAGGCCGAGATCGTGTGGGGGCTCATCTCCGCCACCCAAGGCAACACCGCGGGCGGCCTGGGCCTCTCCAAGGGCTGGACCGGCACCACACCGACAGGCGTGCTGAGAGACCGCACATACGAGGCCGGCGACTCCGTCGGCGAGCGGATCCAGGAACTGTCTGAGGTCATCGGCGGGTTCGACTGGGACGTCGAAGCCGACTCGGCCTCGGCGCTGCAGGTGAACGTGTACTACCCGCAGCGCGGCGTGAACCGCGGTGTCGTCCTCGAGTACGGCGGCCTGATCGCGGGCGCCCGCCGAGAGGTCAACGTCGGCGACTACGCCAACGCGATCCGGATGACCGGCGAAGAGACCCTCGTCGCCCAAGAACTCGAGGCCACCGACCTGGCCGACCGCCCCGAAGGGCGCTGGGACGCCGTGTTCGGCGACGCCGGCCTCACGACGCAGCCCGCCCTGAACGACCGGGCGCTGTGGCAGATCGCCGAATCGCAGGTGGTCCAACCGACCTACACTCTCACGCTGGTGCAGGACGCGTGGGACGGGCCGGACCACATCTGGCTGGGCGACTGGGTCCAGGTCGTGATCATATCTCCACCCAGGCTGCAGGTGAACGACCTGCTCAGGGTGTACGAGATGCAGTTCTCCATCGGAGAGAACGGCGAAGAGGCGCTGGAGCTGACCGTCGGCGGGCCCAAGCCCGACCCGCGGCGCCGCGCCGCTCAGGTCAACCGGCGGCTGAAGAACCTCGAACGACGATAGGAGCCTCCATGCCCCTGCCCTTCCAGCCGGTCCGCGTCCGCTACGGCTACAAGAACACGGGCGGCGACCCGATCCAGCCGATCCCGTCGGTCGACCCGGACGTCGGTGGGAACGGCTTGTTCGTGTACTTCAATGAGGACCTGGAGGACCCGAAGGGGCACCACTCCGACTCCGGCGGCATCAGCATCGTCTGGGGTCCCAACATCGGCTCGTCGGGTGCCCTGGTGGACGGGACGGTCAGCCTGTGGGTCCGTGACCTGTGGGCGCCGTCCCCGACGCAGCGCACCGAGTACCAGGTGTGGCTGACCAAGGCGCGCACCTCCGACAACGAGGTCCTCAACACTCGCAGCACGCTGTTCTCCGAGGAGGGCTACGCGCCGCTGCACTACGACGACCTGCTGTGGGACGAGAGCGGCAACGTCGTCACCGACGCGTCCGGGCACCGCATGTGCACCAAGCACGTCCAGTTCCACTTCACTGCCGAAGAGGTCAAGAGCACCGAGTGCCTGCGGGTGAACATCGCCCAGTTCCACCACATGAACGAGCAGGGCCAGTTCCTCGTCCCCGGCTACGACAAGCCTTACCCGGGGCATGTGTGGCGCGCGCAGGCCCGCCTGAAGGTGTGGCCCAGGTGACCGGCTACCCCTACCAGCCACTCGCCAAGAGCTGGGGCGCCTCCCTCCAAGCACCCATCGACGGCATAGAGAAACGCCTCTCGGTTCACGAGATCACCTACGGTGCGCCCCTGGACGCCTTCGCCGGCGCGGACGACGACGCCAAGCTCAAGGCGGCGATGAGTTACGCCGCGGCGCAGACCCGGCCACCAGCGATCGTTCTGGCCAGCCGGGCACACACGTTCACCGGCGGCCCGTACGAGCTCTACGACGGGTTACGGCTGGTCGGGTCGCTCGGTACGACCGAGCGGGAGTTCGCCTCGGATGGGCCGCAGTGCGTGGCGACCGTGGGCGGCAGCGCGCTGTTCTCGGTCCCTGCCGCGGGGGTCCGGAACGTGTGGGTGTCCGGGCTCCAGTTCCGCGCCGCATCGAGCAGCGTGCACTTCCAGACTCCGGTCACCGACATGGCGCGGGGGCCGGTGATCGAGGACGCAACGTTCGTGGACTCGGCCTGGGTCGGGTTCGCGACGGTCATGCACGCCCGGCACCTCCGGGTCCGGATCGACCGCACGTACGTGAACGAGGGGACCGACACCCAGTTCAAGCTGGCCGGCAGCGACAACTTCTACTGGCAGTCCGGCGGGTTTCTGTCCTCGACAAGGCTCGCCGCCACCAAGTTCTACGTCTGGCTCACCCACATGAGCCGGTCGCAGTTCGGCCCGCTCTACATCACGCCGGAGAAGGCGACCGGCATCCGGATCGACGGCAGCTACGGCGGCCTGGTCTTCAACGGGACGCTGCTGGACTGCACCGGCCGGGACCAGACCCGCGCGTGCCAGGGCGCCGCGATCCTCATCACCGGCGGCAAGGGGATGGTCTTCGACAAGCTGTGGTTCTTCAACAACGCCGTCCGCCCGGCCAGCACCGGCCGGAACCCGGTCGACCGGGGGCAGGTCTTCATCCGAGGGTCCGCCGGCGACCTGCTGTTCGACGGCTGCCAGTTCAGCGGCTTCGCCGCCCAGACGGGGTACACCCCGCCGGGGACGCCCGCCATCTACGCCGCTACGGGCGTGACCAACGTGAAGGTGACCGCCCCGCTGGCACCGAACGCGGGCACCAGGCTCCTGCAACAGCAGTCCAGCGGAATCGTTTCGAAGTACGCCGCCGATGACTGGACGCTGAGCGTCGCCTGACGGAGCCCACGATGACCATGAGGGGGTCGCGTGGCCGATGACCCCACCCCAGGAGAGCTCCAGCGCAACATCTCCGACCTCCGCCACGACCTACGAGACCGTCACGCGGCACTCAGCCAGCGCCTGGACGCGCTGGCAAGAGAGATGGTGGGACTGCCGCTGTACCAAGCGCATGTGGAGACGGCCAGGCGCGAACATGACGAACTGGCCAAGGACATCACCGATGTGGTGGCCCGTCTCGACGCCGACCAGCGGCAGCGTTCGGCAGACCGGCGCATGATCTTGCTGGCCCTGTTCACGTCGGTTCTGGCGCCATTGACGCTGCTGATACTGCAGCTCTATTTGCGAGGCAAGGGGACGGCGCCGTGAAGGCCAGCCCTGAGGATCCTGGCTGTCAGCCACGCGTGTACGGGGCCCCACTAGCGATTGCCGTGGTCATTGCGGTGGTTATCGGGTTGGTGGCCTGGCTTCAGTGGCGGCAGCAGCACGAGATCGATGTGCTGGCCGGTCAGGTCCGAGATCTGGGCGGGGTGCCGCTCGTCTCACCCGCGCCTTCTCCGTCCCGGCCCGGCGGATCTCCGCGGACCGGCTCATCGGGCCGGCCGGGTGACACAGGGGCTTCGGGGCGCCCCGGGCGGGCACCGACACAAGCAGAGATCGCCGCAGCCGTCACCCGGTATCTGCGGGACCACCCGCCGCCGCAAGGCCGTGCACCGACGATGGCGGAGATCATTGCCGCGGTGGCTGGGTACCTGCGGGAGCACCCGCCAGCCGCCGGACCCACAGGTCCCATCGGCCCATCGGGTCCTGCCGGTCCAAGCGGCGCACCAGGTAAGGACGGGCAGGACGGCGCCGCCGGTCGCGATGGCGAGCCAGGCCCGCCGCCTACTGAGGCGCAGATCCGCGCTGCCGTCCAGGAGTACCTGTCAACGCATCCGATCTACTGCACGCCTCCCGATCCGCCTGGCCAGGTGACTGGGGAGGCATGGCGCTGCAGCGTCAGCAAGGAGGAACAGTGAACGAGCCGCATGGTGGCGTGGCCTCCGAGGAAGGGCCCGTCGGCTCGGAGTTCGAGCACATGGGCCAGGTCGACCGGCACCCGGGCGCTCACCAGGCGACGGTGCCCGATGAGGAGGCCGCGCTGCGCGAGCTGTACGGCGAGCCGGACGACGACGGCGTGTTCCGAGGTGAGGGCTGATGCACTGCGGAAAGGTCGTCGGCCCGGTGTGGAAGCTGGGCGGCGAGTCCTGGGCGTGCTCCCTGGAGCGGGGCCACGACGGCGATCACAAGGCAAGCGACGGCACGTGGTGGGTGGACGGGGTCTGCGCTCCCGGTGAGCTGTTCGTGACCGGGGGGCGGGCCGATGGGAACGGCTGATGGGATGCTCGCCGAGGCCCGCAAGTCCCTGGGCCTGGCGGGGCGCCCGAACTACATCACCCGCGACTACGCCTCCCGGTACGGCGACGAGTTCCTGCGCGCGCCCTGGTGCGACATGGCCGTGACCTACTGGGCGCGCCGGTCGGGGAACGCCGCGGCGGTCCTGCTCGGAGGCGACCGTGCGTTCACGGTGTGGCACGCCCAGGACTTCCAGAATGCGGGTCGCTGGCACACCGGGACGGCGGCGAACGTCGACCGGGCTAAGCCCGGGGACATCGTGTTCTTCGACTGGGGGGCCAGCAACTCGATCGGCGCCATCGACCACGTCGGCATCATCGAGAAGGTCCTCGGCGGGGGCCGGGTGCAGACGATCGAGGGCAACACCGGTGACGCCTGCAAGCGGCGTGTCCGGGATGCGTCGACCATCGCCGGGTACGGCCGGCCGTACTACAGCGGCAGCGGCACGGACGCGCCCTACAAATGGTCCGGGAAGGCGCCGGCCGCGACGCTGCGACCCGGTGACGTGGGGGACAAGGTCCGAGACCTGCAGAACGCCCTACTGAGAGCCGGGCAGACGCTCCCCGTCTACGGCGCCGACGGCGACTACGGCGGCGAGACCGAAACTGCGGTGAAGACGTTCCAGCGCTCCCGCTCGCTCACAGCGTCGGGCGTTTACGACGTGGCCACCGCGGCGCTGCTGCAGCGCGCGCTGGCCCCACAGGTTCCTGAGGAGGACGAGGAAGTGCGGTACTACGGACAGCTCACCGATGGGCCGAGCGCGATCACCCCGATCTCGCTGCACCCGGGCGACGTTGGCGCGATCGGTTTCGTTGGTGACAACGACCTGGCGAAGCTGCCGCCGGCGAAGCTGCGTGTGGCGGTCCACGACGCGAAGGGGTGGTACGCCCAGCACATCGTGGTGGACTCGACCCGGCCGAAGCCGTGGTTCAAGTTCCGTGACCCGACGACGACCGATGGGGTGTCGGTTCAGCGCGAGGACGACGGTGCTGTGCCGGTTGCCTGGGACGCTTCCTGAGAGTGTCGGCGCGGGCGGGTACGTTGGAGGACCTCCCGGTTTTCGTGGCCGCTGGTCGGCCTCGGCCGAAAGCAGGCCACCAATCTCTCTCGACGACATTCTCCGCAGGTTCGCTGCGCTCGCGGATGACGCGCAGCCGGTCCGTCACGTTCGAGGCGTAGGCCTTGCAGTGGCGGAGCACTGGCTGATCACTCTTCCCGCCGGTCCCGAGCGGGACAAGGCGATCGATCATCTGGGTGAGGCAGTAGACCTCGCTGTGGAGGCTCTGAGCGGGTCCCGCTGACCCATGCCCGTGCGCGGAAGCCGCACGTCCTGCTGGGCCGTGAGTAACCCGCGACGAAACCAGCCTCGCTACCTGCAGCAACGCCCCAGTTGCTCCAAGAGGTTGGAGCAACTTGGAGCAAGTCGACAGAACCCAACGATCAACTCTGAGTTGATCGTTGCCCCTGACCAGGCTTTTCCCGGACCAGGGAAAGGCCCGTGACCCGAGGAGGTCACTCATGAAGATCTTCGGTTACGAGCCGGCCGTCATCGCCTACGCGGTGAACGCGGCCGTAGCGCTGCTGGTGGCCTACGGGCTGGACCTGTCCCAGGACCAGGTGAGCGCGGTCAGCGTCATCAACACGGCGATCCTGGCGGCCGTCGCGGCGGCGATGACCCGGCCGGTGGTGGTGTCGACCATCACGGGCGCGGCGGCCACCGTCCTCGCGGCCGTGGCCGCGTTCGGGCTGGAACTGAGCACGGAGCAGATCGGTGCGACAGTGACGGCGCTGAGCATCGTGCTGGCGCTGCTGCTGCGACAGAACGTCAGCCCGGCGCCGGTCGTCGGCACGCGGGCGACGCCGCCCCCGGCGTAGCCTGGAGCCCTGAACGGGCCCTGGCGCCTGAACGCCCTCGCTCACCTTCGGGTGGGCGGGGGCGTTTCGTCGTGCCTGGAAACAAAGCCGCCTGGCATGCTCGACCTGTGGGACCGAAACCGGAGTGGGTTGCTGACTGCTGCGTTATCTGCCCTGCCCAGCGCCGGGGCCCGGGTGAGTTCGATGTCGTCGACAGGCCCGCCCCCCGGTACACCTTCGACCGCGCTGCCGGCTGCCGGGTGGACCAGGCCACCGGGGCGCCAGTGTGTGTGCACCCGTTCCGGGTCGGGCTCGAGCCGGGCCTGTACGCCAGCGACCGTCAGCCGGTAGGTGCTACCGGCGCCGCCGTCTTCTACCCGTCCGCGGACCAGCTCGAGCTGCCCGAGTCGGTGGCCGACCTGGAGGGCTGGGTCATCGCGGTGCTCCGCGCTGCCCCGCATCATGCGATGGCCTCCGCCCTGGAGCAGGCGGAGGCCATCGCCGCGCAGCGGTTCACCGGCGAGGAGATCGTGAACGCGCTCCGCCGGGTTCTCTCGACGGAACTCGGCCGCGCTGCCCGCGGCTAGTTGAAGGTGATGGCGTGCCGGTGCCCGAGGTCGCGGATCCCGATCTCCTGCAGGCGAGCGTCCAGGACCTTCACGCGGCGGGCGTGCTCTTCGGCGCCGATCCAGTACCGGGCCGGTGGTTCCTGCCCCCACGCCTTGGCGTAGCACGCCGTCGTGTAGTCGCCCGTCTCGTAGGCTGGCCCGGCCGTTTCGGTGTCGGTCATGTGGACGATCTGGATCCGGCAGCGCTGCGCCATCCGCTCGGTGAGGGTGCGCTGGGCGAGGGCCGCGTGCAGGACCTCGTCGACCGGCCGGGCGATAGGTAGCTCCGCGGCCTCCTCGTCGTCGGTGAGCTCGTACACGGCGGCCTTCAACGCCAGAGCCCGCAGCGCCTCCTCGATGAGCGGTTCGGCGTCGTCGGCGATGTCCCACTGGTCGATGGTGAGTGTGCCGGCCGTGCAGGTCCAGTCCTCGTTGTAGCTGCCGCAGGTGTCAACCAGCCGCCCGTACTCGGGGTCGTCCCTGAGGGTGTGGAGGATGCGTGCGGCGACGGGGCCGACGTCGCTAGGCGCGGGCCGTGCGGTCTTGAGCATGGGGCCTTCTCCTTCTCGGCGCGCTCCCTGGAGTGGTATCGCAGCCCCGGCCGCGCGCCTCCGCCCGGGCCACCGCGGCTAGGACATGACCTCGAGAAGCTTGGCGCGCAGGTCCTCGGGAGAGTCAGCCTCGACATCGCTGACCTCGTTGAACGTCTCAGACGTCATAGGGCCGCGGAACGCCCACCATCGGCCTCTGCTGCTGTAGACGATCGACCAGCTCGGGCCGAACTCCTCACACAGCCGGGCTTTGATCTCGTCGATGTTCTGCCCTTGCGGGGGATGTGATTCGTCCGCAGTCATCGCCTACTATCCCGAGTGTTCACCCAGCTACCTGCTTTCCGCGTCACTGTTCTCACCCGCTCCGAGGTTGTCGCACAGCGTCAACGGGGGCAATGACAGATCACGGCAATGCGATTGCCGTGCGGCGGCAATCGGGTGGAGGGTGGCGGACATGGCGCGTAAACGCGCAGAAATCGAACGTCAGGCGAACGAGATCCGATATGACGGGATCCGCCGCGGCCTGGCCGTTGAGGAAACCGCGGACCGGATCATGCGAGAGCTGGATGTGTTTCCGCTCGAGGCTTGGCGGCTGGCCAACGGCTGGTCGAGGACCGAGGTGTCCCGGCGGATCGACATGCTGTATGAGGCGGACGGGCTCATGCCGCCCGGGCTCGACTCGGCGACGCTGTGCCGGTGGGAACTCGGTGAGCGTAGGCCGGGGGAGGAGCGCATCGACTACCTGTGCCGGCTGTACCGGACCCGGCCGGACCGGCTCGGGTACGGCACGGACCACACGGGCGCGGAGGTTCCCAACCTGCAGCGGGCGGGGATCGTGGACGCCTACCCCTACACATGCCAGGAGTCCGAGCAGGACCTGCGGGACCGCCTCGCCGGCGCACGGCACAGGATCAACCTGTTCGGCCTTTCCCGGAACTACTACGTCCGCGGTGAGGTGCTGCCGCTGCTGGAGGAACGTGCCGGGGCCGGTGTCCCGGTGCACGTGTACGTGATGGACCCGGGCTGCTGCTCGCGGCGGGACCGGTACCGGATCGAGCCGGCCGAGGCCACGATGGAGGACCCGGAACGGTACACGAGAGAGATCCTCGTGCCGCTGCATCGTGCGGCCGGGCGGCACGAGGCGTTCCGGATCTTCACGTTCAACTTCCCGTGCTCGTTCGCGATCGAGGAGATCGACGACGCGTGCCGGGTGATGATCTACGGGCACGGCAAACGCGGTACCCAGGGCCCGATCATCACGTTCGGGGAGGGATCCCCGTCGCACACCTATCTGGCGGATCAGATCCGTTGGCTTGAGCGGCTGGCCGAGGACCCAGAGTTCGAGCCGTGGGCGTCAAAGGGGATCAGAGTCCGGCCACTGGAGCTCTAACGAGAGCGGGGGAGGACCTCCACCAGGTCGGCCACCGTGAGACCCGCGCGGAGGAGTAGCCGCTCCAGCTCGATGATGGTCGAGCAGTAGTCGCTGAGGACGCCGTACTGGCGTGCCCGCAGCTTCGGCCTGCCGTCCAGCAGGATGAGCTCAACGTCCCATCCCCGCGGCCCGACCCACTGCTTACCCATGCCGATGATGCTATGACCTGCAACAACATGCCGCTGAGCGAGGGTTGCCGCGGCAGGTGTCCCGGCCCAGCCGAGGGCGTTGGCACAACCACTCGGTCAGGGCCGGGAACCACGCGGGTCAACCCGCCCCCCAGACGCGCCTCTCGAGGCACGCCCAAGCAATGTGGTTGCGGGCCCGGGGCGGTAGGCACACCGGTATGGCGACCCCGGACCCGCAACCTCCCCCCTCAGGGTCGCGCCCCGAAGCGGGGCGGGGCGCGACCCCAGGTCTAGACGGTCTAGTCCACGTCCACTTCGAACCTCAGCATCGTGTCGGCGCCGGCGCGCTCGAGCCGCCACGATGTGGCGAGGGCGTCGATGATGCTGAGCCCGCGGCCGTGGTCGCCACGATGCCCCTTCGCCGGCCGGTTCGAGCGGGCGTGGTTCGTGATCTCTACGCAGACTTGGTTCGCGTTGACGCTGACCGAGACGTCGATCGGTCCTTCACCGTGCAGCAGCGCGTTCGCGATGCCCTCCCCGGTCATGAGCTCGATGTCGTCGAGCCTGCCCGGGTTGGTCACGATGCCAGCAGCCAGGGCCCGCACGGTCTTGCGCGTGTCGGGTGCAGTCTCCGGTGTGGAGAGTTCGAGACGGTGCCCGAGGAGGTTCAACTACCTCACCTGCGATCCACGTCGACTAACCGTACGTACTTGATCAAATCCTCACCATTAGAATGCCGTGCAACGTGCACGATAGCAATGCGACGTGCACGCAAATCGTGACCGTAAGCGGACATACTGCGCAACGCGCCAGCCGGAACGAGATGATCGAGACATGGCCGTCGTCAAAACGCCGACACTGCGCGGGCGTCGCCTCGCCCTCGAACTCCGCCGACTCCGAGAGCGGAGCGACCTGGGACAGGCCGAAGTAGCACGCCGACTCTCCTGGAGCAGGAGCAAAATATCCCGCATTGAGGACGCCGCCACCCGCCCCACCGCCAAAGACGTCCAAGGGCTCCTGCAGCTGTACGGCCTCGACTCCGACCGCCACGACGCGATCCTCCAACTGCTGGAGGACTCCTGGCAGCGCGGCTGGTGGACCGCCTACGGTGACGCCTTCACTGGCAACTACGTCCTCCTCGAGGACCAGGCGCCGGAGATCCGGGGTTACGAGACCACGGCCGTCCCTGGGCTGCTCCAGACTCCCGACTACGCCCGCGCTCTGATCCGCGGTGTTCGGAGAGTCGAAGCCAACGAACTCGACCGGCTCGTGGCCGCCAGGATCGCCCGTCAGGCTGTGCTCGAGAGAGTGAACCCGCCCGACGTCCACTTCGTCATCAGCGAGTCCGTCCTCCGATTCCAGATAGAGCACGCCGATCTGATGCGCAAGCAGGTCTCTGCGCTGTGGCAGGCGGCAGTCGAGCGCCCCAACGTCACGATCCAGATCCTGCCGTTCACCGCAGCGATCCCCCACGCGCTCGAAGGGCCCTTCACCCTCTTCTCCTTCCCCGGCGACCACGGCCTGGACGTCGGCCACTCCGAGGGAGCCCTGGGAGAGTGGTACGCGGAGAGTGAAGCCCAGCTCACACGGCTTAGGGTTGCGTTCGCAGGCGTGTGTGAAGCGGCGCTGTCACCTGCCGAATCCGCGGACTGGCTCGCCGCTCGCACGCGGGAGTAGTCCAGTCGTAAGGAGCCCATCGTGAGCGTGCCCGACATGGCACAGGCGGTCTGGCGGAGGTCGCGCCGCAGTACCGGAGGCGGCAACAACTGCGTGGAGGTCGCGTCCGTCGCCGGCGCGGTCGGCGTCCGCGACAGCAAGGCTCCTACCATCGGGGCAGTGATCATGTCGGCCGGTGCGTGGCGGGATCTTGCCGCCGGAGTGAAGACCGGCCGTTACGACCTTCGATAGCCGGATGAGCTGTGGGTCCCCGACGGCAGGCGCCGGGGGCCCATGTCCAGTCGCATGGCCTCATGCAGCCAGGCCCTTGGTAGGGGTGTCCGATTCGCTCTGTTCTTCTCAAGAAGCGGTTGTTGCAGTGGGTTGTCAGAGTGACACGCTCGCCGAAGAATCTGCAAGACTCAAATCTTGTCTTGTCCTGTGAATGATTCCTCCGCCATCATGAGAGCCGGGGACAGTCACTAACCTCTTTGCTCCCAAGGGACACGCATGCCCAGGACCAGCCCGACCGGCCGGCGCCGCCACCTGGCCCGCGAACTCCTCCACCTCCGTGAAACCACGAGCCTCACAGCCGACGCCGTCGCCAAACAGCTCGGATGGACGCCCTCCACCCTCACCCGCATCGAACGCAACGACTGGCGAATCCCCAAGGTCCACCTCGTCGAGGCCCTCCTCGACGTCTACGGCGTCACCGGCACCCGACGCGACGAACTCATCCGATTCGCCCTCCAGGCCCGCGACCGCGGCTGGTGGAGCCGGCACAAGCACCTCAGCTCCACCGCGGCCACGTTCATCGGTCTCGAACAGGAAGCCGTCGTCGCCCGCGAAGTCTCCCCGCTCCGCATCCCTGACCTCCTCCAGACGCCGGAGTACGCCCGCGCCCTCCATCCGACGGCGGCAGGCGATGCTGCCGCCGCGATCATCACCCAACGAAAGAAGGTGCTCCACGAGCCGGATCCGCTCATCTACTGGGTGATCGTGGCCGAGAGCGCACTCCGGCAGCAGGTCGGCGGGCGCGAAGCCCACGCCGACCAGCTCGACCACCTCCTGGAACTGGCCGGCCTCAACAACGTCCGGCTGCAGATCTATCCGCTGACCGCGCCGGCGCCGTTGCTGGACGCTTTCATTCACCTGACCTTCCGCCACGTGATCGACCCAGAGGCCGTCTACGTGGCATGGCCCGGCTGCGAAGCGTGGCATGAGGACCCCGCCGAGGTCACCCCGTTCACCGACCGATTCGAGGAGCTACTCGCCGCGGCCCTCACACGCACGCAATCGCGTCGTCTGCTGGCGGAGATCGCCGACCAAGCCCGCTAGGCTACGCGCCGAACCATCGCTCCCAGGATGGTCAGCGGCGGCGGAGGAACGTCCTCGTCGGGGCGCCAGTCCTGCACCGGCACGAGCCCAGGCTCCACCATCTCCCAGCGCCCCACCGAGGCCGTGACCGCGTCCACGATGCCCGCGATGTCGCCGCGGGGGCGCAGGTACAGGTACTCCGACGCTCCCCGGTAGACCGCGTCCAGGCGGGCGCGTAGCTCAGGCGCCGACCTCTCCGACGAGGCGTGCGACACCGCAACGAAGCTTCCCGCGGGGAGCCGCTCAGCGAGACGGGCAGCGGTGCCGGCAGGGTCGGCGGCATCACCGAAGAAGTGCAGCACACTCGCCAGGATCAACCCGGTCGGCTCCGACCAGTCGATCAACCGCGTGGTCTCATCCGCATTCAGAACGGCATCAGGGTCACGTGCGTCGGCCAGCACGAACTCTGTCCCTTCGTCGCCGTCGAGCAGAGCCCTGGCGTGCACGTGAACGGTCGGTTCATGGTCGACGTACACCACCCGCGCACCCGCGCGGTGCCGTTGCGCTACCTCGTGGACGTTCTCCACCGTCGGCAGGCCCGACCCGATGTCGATGAACTGGCCGATTCCCTGCTGGCATAGATACCTGACGACCCGGCGCAGCCACGCCCGGTTGTAGGTCGCGAGCTCTGCCATCCCCGGTGCGACTGCGAGGATCTTCGAGCCGGCTTCCCGGTCGACCTGGTAGTTGTCCTTGCCGCCGAGGGCGTAGTCGTACATGCGTGCGGGGGAGGGGCGGGTGGTGTCGACGCCGGGTGGGGGAGGGGTGTTGTCGTGCATGGTGCCGATCATGCCCAGAGGGCGTCCTAACGTGTCGAGGTCATGACCTTTAGTGGTCAACGGTGTGTCCAATAAGGCACCTTGCCCCCGGTTACCTGCGCTGTTCCGGACTACAGCCCTCCATAGCGCTCCATAGCCCATGGCCAGTCCGCGGACCTTCCGGCCTCCAGCAACGGCAGAACACGGAACCCCGCATCCGACAGGCCCCCGATCGTCACCCGCAGGCCCGTCCCCGAGGGTGCGTGGCCACGCTGATACCCCGCCAGGTTGAACGTCACCAGTGGGGTCCGCTCCGGCACCACCGCATCGACGTCGCCACCCGACGCCTGCTCGTCGGTCAGGATCACCACCCGGTCGTGCCCGGCCAGGTGCTTGCGCACCGCGCTGGCGGTCTCGGTGCCGCCGCCGAGGAAGAACCCGTCACCCTTCCACCGGTCCAGCGACCGCAGTAGCGACTCCCCGCGCTTGAGCGGGAACACCTTCGTCCGAGCACCGGCGGCGGGGTCAGCCCAGTACCGGGCCGTGGACGAGAACGACACCACGTCGGCGGACTCGCACCGCTGCGCCAACGCCACACCGAACAGCGCCGCGGCGTCCCACCGCATGAGCGTGCCGTCCTTGGAGAACCCGGCGTCCATGCTCGAGCTGGTGTCCACCAGGACCAGCGTCCGCCCACGCAGCGACGGGACGTTGCCGATGGACGCGGTCAGGGCCTTGTCGAGCGGGTGCGCCCACCGCAGCGACGGCGCCGCACGGTACGCCGACAGGAACCGCATCGGCAGCTGCCTCGACCTGGCCACGTGCTCCGGGTCGGCCAGCCGGGACGCGACCCGCTCGGCGGCCTCGTCGGACACGCCGGCCTCGTCGAAGTTCCTCAGGTTCCGGAGGAGCGCCATGTACCCCATTGAGGGGATGATGGCCTCCCACGCCGCGGCGTCCATCGGCCCCTGCAGCCAGCCGGCCAGCGCCTCCCACGTCATCCCCGCCGCCTTGAGCCGGGCCGGGTCCGACAGGACGGACCGGCGCTCACCCACCGGCAGCGCCATCAGCAAAGCCCGGGCGCGCAGCAGCCGAAGGCTCTCAGGCAGCGGCTTGTCGCGGCCGTGCCTGCGGTCTAGGGCGTGGCCGAGCAGGTCGTACCGCCACGTCCCCCGGATCTCCGACCGGTGGTAGGCGGGCTGCGTCAGGTCCACGACGTCCCCGAACCGGACCGCGCGGTCCGCCGAGTCGTACTTCAGCAGTGACCGCTCGTCGTAGAGACGGACGACCGCGTCCGCGACACCGCGCTTGAGCGCGATCGGGATCGGCTTGCCATACCGGCTCAGCCAGTACGCGAGGATCTCGCTGGGCTCATCGGCACGCTGCAGCACCGAGTCCACCACCTTGCGGGTCCGCATGCCCTCCGGCTTCGCGCGGACGAGCTCGGCCGCGGCCACGAGCGGCGCGGACCGCATGTTGCCCTCGGAGCGGAGCCAGCGGAGGAACCCCGCGGTCCACTCCGGGTCCTCCCGGCCGGCGGCGACAACAAGGTCGGCGAACCTCTGGTCCCGCTGCTGACCCTTCTCATAAAAGGTGTCCTCGCCGACCATGTTCGAGATACCGAGCAGGAACAGTTCCGACTTGATGTCCCGCCCGTAACCGGGAGCGCCCTCATGGGTGCGGCCTGACGCGACAGTCTCGGTCTTGACCGGAGTAGATACGGCGGTGCGGGCACCGGCCTTGTTGAACTTCGCCATCCTGCGACCCCAGATGAGCTGGGGGAGGGGTTCAACTTCAGCGAGGGGTGCCCGACAACGAGGTCGGCGACGGTGACGTAAGTGCTCTGCCAACTGAGCTACACCCGGCAAGGCCCGGTGACAGGATTCGAACCTGCGACCTCTCCATTAACCAGTGGAAGAAACCGTTGCCTGCACTTCGGGCACCCGCTCGTCTGAAGTTGTCGACCCTCCCGACAACAGATCGGGCGGCGGTTGTTCTGCCATGCGAAGGAAGGAACCGTCGCCCAGCACTTCGGGAGAGGTGCTGATCAACAAGCTAGCGCGCCGATTCCAAGATCGCACGTCGAAATAGCGGCGCCTGGAGCTGCTACGCCCGCGCGGCCTTGCGGAGGGCAGCTTTGGCCTTCAGCCGGTCGACCGTGCCCCACCACGGGTGCGCGGCCATCCGCTCCACGACCTCCAGCCGCTCAGCCCGCGCCCGGGAGAGTTCAGCGTGCTGCTCCTCGCTGATCTCCTCTATGCCGGCGGCGACAGCCGTGGGCCTAGGCCACGACGCCCCGATCTCCTCACAGCGGCGGTCCGCGGCGTAGAAGGCGCGCTGGAGGTCGATCAGGTCAGCGGGGAAGTCAAAGTCGGCCACGCGCTGATCCTAGACAGCCCTAGAAACCCGTAGCCGGAGGAGGGGGTCAAGGTTGGGACCCCTTGGAGTACCGGATGATCTTCGCTATGAGTCGACGCCGAGCATCCTCAGCCGCCCTGAGCTCTTCGAGTAACATGTCCAGGACGATCCGCTGCTCGTCCGACAACTCTGCGGCTCTCTGCCCCAACAGCCCCTCGAACTCAGGGCTGCCAGCCGCCTCACGGAGGAGATCATCGGACACGCCGCCGTCAGATGCGGGGAAGATGCCTCTAGACACCATGGCCAGAGAGTCGGGCTCTACACCCAGCGCCTTCTCGATCTTGACGCGATTGCGGGAGATCGGCCATCTCTGCGCAGACTCAAGGTTCCAAATTGTCTTGGAGTCCACCCCCGCCCGCTCGGCAAGTTCGGACTGAGAGAGTCCCAGATTTCCTCGCTGAGCGATGACGAAGCGAGCCACCCGTTTGAGGTCCCGTTCGATCACGCATCGTTCCTGTCGTCGAGGGGGAGAGAGCCGAAGGCAGGGAAGGTGAGTCGGTCGACTGCATCCCTCAGTGTGCGCTGTTCCGCCGCCCTCTCTTCTTCGGTCAGGGTGGGCTCGGGCTCTGCGTAGCCGGTCCAGGGGCTCCAATAGCGGACCTTCACGCCGAGGATCGACGCGGGATTGCGCTCGCGGTACCTGGTGAACGGCGCCCGCGTGGATCCCTTCCCTTCCTTCACGTTGCACGTGTGGCAGAGCTTGCCTCGCACGAGTCCGGTCGTGTGGTCGTGATCCTGGACGAGTCCGGAGGGATCACCGCAGACCGCACAGCCTCGGCCATGCTGCCACGCGGAGAGCGCATCACAGGCTTCCTCCTCGGAGGCATACTCGCGTGGTTCTGGGACCGGCCACGACCAGCAGTCCGGCTCCTCGGCCAGTCTCCTCAACCGTGCTTCCACTGCAGCCTGGGCGCTGTCGAGGGCGGCGCGCTCTTCTGGCGTGAGGTGGTCGTAGCACACCCTCGGATCAGGCATGTCCATGGTCACCAGCCACGCCACTGCCGTTTGTCTGCACGAGACATCAGGAGCGCTACATGTGCTGCCGAGGAAGCCAGACCAGTTCGCTGGGCGGGAGAGGATCTCTTTGTCCTTGATCCGCTCCGCCTCCGCTTTTCGCTCGTTGTAGGAATCCTCGATCTTGTAGATCTCTTCCCACTCTTCGCTGGTTAGATGAACCCCACACGCCTGTGGCGGTTCCCATCCGAGGGGATCGCGCCATCGCAGCCGGTGGACTCCGAGCCGACAGGGACGCCCCTTCTGCGTGAGGCGGCCACAGCGCGTGTACAAACCCGTCACAGGTCGACCTCGTTCATCGGGTTGTTCTTCCACTGGTCCACGAACCGGATGTAGATGAGCAGCACAGGGGAGTTGGGGTTCCAGCGGCCATGCTTGGCGATCTCGGAGATGGGGACACCCGCTGCGTACGCGGTTGAGGCTGAGCCAGCTCGGAGACCATGGGATGTGTATTTGGCTGGAAGGTTGGCGAGGACGCCGCGTCGGTGAACGATGTTGCATGCGGACTTGCCGGTGAGGCGCACAGCAGCTTTGCCGGCGATGTCGGGCTCGCCTCCGACGCGGCCGTGTCGGTCGATGGGGCGGAACAGGGGACCGTCCGCTAGGCCCCGCTCAGCGAGGCGCGCCTTCCACGCGTTGACGGCTTCGACGGGGCACATCGCGGAGCGCTTCCCGCGGGGGACAGCAACCGTGACGCCGCGGGCTTCCTGGTCGGTCTTGGATCGCTTGACGTAGACGACGAGACCTTCGGTGGCTTCAACGACGTCGCCCTGGTCGAGGCCAACGAGTTCGGAGCGCCGAGCCATCATGTTGAACCCGAGGAGCAGGAGCGCCCGGTCCCGCACTCCTTGCAGGGTGCCCAGGTCGCACGTCGCGACCATGGCGCGCAGCGCGTCGGGCATGACCGGTGTCGCCTGCTTCTCTCGGTTCCCTTCGTCGGCCCACTCTTTCCGGTAGTCCTTGAGGGCTCTGAGAGGTTGCCGGCTGTCGGGCTCGTCCTGATGGCCCTCATCAGCATGCTTAGAGCGGACTGTGGAGACGGCCTGCGCAATGGTGTTGGGGGCGCTCCCGCTTTTGCACATGTGGTTGACGTACTCGGTGAGCGTCTGCGCTGTGGCTGGCAGGTACACGCGGCCCTCGGTCTTGCACCACTCCCGGAAGTTTCTCCACGCTCGGTCGTAGGTGACACGGGTGTTCTCGGCGGTGGAGTTGAGGAGCCTCTCGGCGGTGTCGGCGCTGATGGTGAAGTCGATGTCGCTGTACGCGACGGGCGCAGGCTCGGTGGGGCGGACGACGATGGGGGAGCGTGCAGGTTCGAGGTCGGTCATGATCGCGGAGCTACTGGCATGGCGCGGACCTTGCTAGCGGCGTTGCGGAGCGTCTGCGCTGCGATGCTCTTCTCCTTTTGGTTGAAGACGCCCGGGCCGCCGTCGGCCTCCAGTTCCTCGGCTTCGGCATCGAGGAGTCTGGCAGCACGCAGGATCGCCTCGTGCGCGGCCTCGAACGTGGTCATTTCTGGACCTGTGCTGTCGGTCTTCACGTGGGCTCCCCCATCGAATTCTAGGTTCCTATAATGCATCTTAACGGAACCCAGACGTCCATGACCTTGGCCGGACGGATTAGTTCTTGATCAACTACTCATCCCCCGATTCGGGGGTGTCCATTTGCACGAACCACACGGGTAGCGGGCGGGCAAGCGCAGCCGAGACTCTGCTCGTCTCCTTCACCAGCTGCTCGAGTGCCTTGACGCCGTCGTGGACGTTCTTGACACCGAGCCGGTTTATGCCGCCGTAGATCGCGAGATCGATCTGGTAGACCAGTGGTTCCACGGCACCGAAGGGACCATCTGCTTCGACGGTCACCGTGTAATGCATCGGCAAGGTGGAGCTGAAGCGCGCCGGAGTCATGTCGAAGAACCACTCCATGCGGCGCCCAGGTGGCATGAGGGGGATCCCGCTTGTGAAGAGCAGTGCGTCCCGAATGGGCTTCCAACTGGCCCTGCTTGTCTCAAGAGTCCGCTCGAGTAGTGGGTCGAACTGGATCTGCACGTTGCGCGCGACCGTGGGGCCAACGTTCTCAATGATCAGCAGGAAGACAGAACTGACGTGATCGGACGGGCGAATGTCAACGACCACGTAGGGTTCTGCCTGCTCTCTGCGTACTTGCTCGGTGAGTTCGACTTGGCGCTGAGCCGCTCGAGCAGACTCTTCCGCAGACCTGGCCTGCGCCTTGGCGGACTCTGCCTGATCGATTGCGGCCTTGGCCTGCTTCTTCGCAGCGGTCGTTTGCTGCCGAGTGAACCACAACGTGAAGGCTACGGACACTGCCACGCTAATCACGGCGACGACTAGGCCGCCCGCGTCAACGCCCATGTGCTCTCTCCTGCCGCTGATTGATGAGGGGAAGCTCGTGGTGACTTAGGTACCGGGTCAGCGGCTACCTGTGGAGAGTGGAATAGCGGCTTGAGTTGCCCACGCTTCAGCAACCGCGCGCTCGGATCCCCAGGCGTCCAGATCGAGTTCGCCGTCCCGGGTAATCTGACGAATGCTTACGGCGTTGAATGTCTGGAACAGGTCCCCGACGAGGTGAGCGGTGGCCTGTGCCAGCGGCTGACCGTCGTCAGCCAGGTGATCGAGAAGAAAGTAGGCCTCTCCACGAGCACGGGGTTGAGGATCGCGGCCGTACAATTCAGGCCCGGCCGGGCTCGAGGTCAAGATGGTTAGCTCTCCACCGAGCTGTGCTGGCTCGTTGGCCTTTGTGAGTCCGTACGGCATGATTTCGGATGAAGTCAGGGCGCCACCAGATGCGCTGGCCCGATCGCGGGCGTGTCGAGCGAGATAACGCAGCCCAGAGGCTGTCCACAAGACGATCGAGCTATCCCAAACCTGAGACGGCTGACCAGGAGGCATCTCCCCGACCAGTTCGACAGTGAACGAGCCGGCCCCATCCGTATGGAGTTCAGATCGGCTTCGCAGCCAGCCGTTCATAGTGCACACAAGCCGTCGATAGCCGACGCCAACGGTAGTCGTCCGATAGCCGTCGTCGTTGCCGACCAAGAGGCGCCCTCGCTGTTCTTCGCTGAGGAATTGTTGGTAGGAGTCGTGGTCAATGAGGTAGTTGCCGCGGATGTCTGGGACCAGCGACACGGTCAGTCGAGCGGCCACATTGCGTGCAGGGTGGGTCTGTTTGCGAGCGATCGCTTCGAGGTTGTCGTTTTGGACCTCGCTGAGCCTGTCTGCTGCCGTGACCACGGTAACGAAGCGCTGGCGATAGGCTGCGGCGATCTCACCCTCAGTGAGCCAGATCTTGCCTGTCCCTTGCCTACGAGGCCAGCGCAGCTTCTCCTTTTCGTTCGGTACTACGACGGCGTGCGGTGCCATCGAACTGCGAGGGACCATGATGAGGAGGAGCCCACGAGGCTTCTGGCTGGTGTCAGTCGGATCCGGGACACGGCGGAGTCGGAAGCGTGGCTTTGGGAAGACGCGGTCCGCGACCCTCGTGTGGATCCATCTCTCCAGCTCATCGGTCAGCTCGATCCCGATGATCTTTGATGGCTGCGCATTGACCTCAGCCATCCCCACGACGATTACGCCGCCGAGGTGGTTGGCGAAAGTGGTGATGTCGACGGCTACATCGTCACTGCCCTTGTCGCCGGTCTCGTACTTGCGTTTGTAATCAAGATCTTCAGCTTCCCTGGCAGCATCGTTCGAAATCAGGGCCTCAAGCTGTTCGTAGGTCACGCTTTCGGGCGATGCTCCGAAGATCGTGCTGAGCCGAGTGGACTGGAACGCCAAGGCTGCTCCTGTGCGTGAGGGGTGAATAGCGACATCATCGCCCTGGTAGCCGCTGCGTTTCCGGGATTCCTCCCAATCCCTACGCGTCGAACTGGCGGATCAGGAAGTACGACCCGTCCCAGAACGAGCTTTCGGGACGCGACTTATCGAGGTTGCCTTCAAGGCCTCAGTCGGCGGTGCCACCGTGCCACGAGCAGGTGCCGCGGCCTGATGCGGTGGACCAGGTCCCGTCCGCGCACAACGTCCCTCCGCCGCTCGGGAGGGTTGGTGACGGCACTGGGAACGGGTAGACGGGTGGGTTCTTCTGGGCTTTGCGTTGTTGTTCGGCGAACTTTTTGATCAGCCGGTCGAGTTGCTCGTCTTCCGGGTCGGGTGTCATACACGTCTGGTTGCGCATGAGTAGGAGACTCGGGGTGTCGGCTGGCCCGCAGTTGATGACCTCGGGTGGTTCGTTTGTGGGGGACCACGTTGGCGCTACCCAGGTTGCAGCTGGTGTAGGCGCGGGGGTCGGTTGGGCGTTGTTCAAGTCGACCTGGCCGACGAGGTAGCCGATGAACCCGCTCGCGGCGAGGGCTGCCGTCAGGTATACCGCCCCGCGGGCGTGGTCCCAGCTCACGGCACGAGCGTAGGCGGCGAGCCGTGGCTGATCAGGCGGTGTCCATCTCCGGTCAGTCCTCTTCGCGTTTGGTGTTCCGTGTGACGGCCCGTGCTCGGGCGCGGGCCGCCCGGACACAGCATCAGCCGTGGCGCCACGGCTGGTCGGGATGCTCGCGCACCTGCCAGTTCCAGCCGCGGTTCTTGAGCCACCGGCCGATGTCCTTGACCAGGCGGGCGTGGCTGTCGCGGGTGCCGTCGTCGAGCCGGATCTCCACGGAGCCCGCCGGGACATCGGCGTCGGGGTCGTGACCCTGGAGGCTCCCCTTCGGGGTGTGGAAGATCTTCAGCCAGACGGGGAGGCCCTGCGCGGGGAACATGGCGTACTCCAGGTTGCCCGGCATGTACGCGGATGGGCCTTCGTGCCAGCGGTGGCGGCCGTTGGCGCCGAGGAGGGTGCGGCAGTGGTCGAAGAGTTCCTTGACCTCGCCAGGGCGGGGCTGGGACTGCACGATGATGCTGGTGGTCTGGCCCATGTCAGGCCCCTTCCGGCTTGGCTGTGACGCTGGCATGCAAGGCTTCCTGGAGCATGTCGACGTGGGCGGGGAACACGACGCCGCCGTAGGTGTCGGCCAGGTCCTTCACGAGCGTTTCGTAGTCGTCGGCGAGGACCCACTCGGCGCGGGCGGCGTCGTCAGCGCCGGCGACCGCGGGGAGTTCGTCGCCAGCGCCGAGCTGCGCGACGCACAGCACGGTGACCATCCACGCCTCGTCGCTCGCGCGTGGGTCCGGGACGTACCGGACCGGGGTGACCTGCCACGCCGCGTCGGGCAGGACCAGGCCGGTCTCCTCCTCCAACTCGCGGACGGCGGCGGCCAGGGGCGTCTCCTCGGGATCGAGGCAGCCCCCCGGGATGGCCCAGCCGTGGCGGTCCGTCCGCTCGATCAGGAGGGCGCGGCGGTGGCCGTCTGGCCCGGTCGCCAGCACCAGCGCGTCGGCCGCGGCCTTCTCGCCCCAGTGGCCGAGTTTGTTGCGGCCGCGCGTGATGCCGGTCTTCTCGCGCGGGTTCATGGGACGCCCGTTGATCACCTCAAACGGGATCAGCGCGGCATCCTGCCGCGGCGCCCAGTCGATCTGGGTGGGGTCGGTGATCGGGTCGGCCCAGTCCGCGCCCGCCTCCGCGGCGCGTAGCACTTCGGGGTCGGTGTAGGTCAGGGCTTCATCAGTGTCCATGTGCATCCTGCTGCGGTTGACCGTCTGGTGTTCCGTGGGGCGCTCCACCACTGGGCAGCGGAGCGCTCGGACGCAGCACCAGCCCCGAGGTCAGGCTCCGTCCGGCCTGGGCATGGAACGGCACCTGCCGGCGTGGGCGTTGGCGCCGTCGCAGGCGTGCTTCTTGTAGGTGTGAGTCAGCGATTCGTCGCAGCCCAGGCACTCCCACCTGAAGCCGCCCCCCTCGTAGCGGGGCGGCTGGACGACCACGTGGGCGCCTCCCAAGGTCAGGAAGCTCGGCAGGGTGTTGGTGGCGGGTGTGGTCATGATGCTTCAGCCCTTTCCTGCGATGATCGCGGCGGAGATGGCGCACCAGGCGATGTGCCACGCCTGGTCGAGGTAGGCGGCGCCGGACGCGAGGCCGGGAGCGCCGAGCCGGGCGAAGTCCTCCTTGCCGTAGCGGCGGAGGGCCCGGCAGAGGTGGGGCATGACGCCGTGGTCGCGGCGGTCGATGGCGTAGTGGGAGATGGCGTTCACGGCGAGGCCTGCCGCGACGCGACGGGCGGGGAGCCGCTCTCCGGTGGCGGCGGCTGCCAAGCTGATGAATGCGGCCTGGGTGGCGGTGAGGGTCGCCACGTGGGTTGCGCAGGCGCGGCGGCCGTCCTTGCCGGGCTTGCCTTTCGCCTGTGCACATCTGTCGGTTTGGGCCCAGTAGTCCCCGACCATGTGGCCGGCGTGGAGAGCGGCGTAGAGTCCGCCCATGCGTCCGAGGGTCACCGGGTCACCACCTTCACTGGCACGGCTCCGGCGTGCTCTTCGGTGGAGTGTTTGCGGGCGGCGGTGGCGGCGGCTCGCTGCGTCTTGTAGTTCACTCCGGCTGCGGGGGGCCGGCCGCCGGTCCGGTAGGCGTGCAGGCAGTGGCCGCATCGCCACGCCCACCCGTCCCTTAGCGGGTTCCCGAATACCAGGTGCCCTTCACCGAGAGTGATCTCGCTGGGCTTGGGTTCGACGAGGTCGGAGAGGGCCATCACGAGACGTTCGATGTCACCTTGCGCCGCGGCCCTGATGAACAGCGCGCGGGCCCGAGGAAGGTCCCCGATGTTGATGGCTTCGAGGATGTTCGTGGTGGCGTTGTCCGTCACGCCCCGCAGGCTGACGCGGTCGCGGTTCATGACTGCACCGGGTTCTTGACGCGGATCAGGGTGCCGCTCTCGTCCGGCTCGTACCGGCGGGCCTTGTTGACCTGCATCTTCCGGACGACCTCCTCGCCCAGGTCGAGGCCGTGCATCTCGGCGATGGTGAGGAGGTAGATGGCGACGTCGGCGAGTTCTCCGCCGATCTCGTCGCGCCGGTTGTGGTCGAGGGCCTCGTGGAGTTCGCCGAGCTCCCGCATCGCCAGGAGGACCTCGCGGTCGTGGGAGGTGGTGTTGAACCCCTTGCGGCGCTTGTGCGCCACGATGTCCTGCTGTAGGGCACGTGTTGTCGTCACTTGCAGCTCCTGCACGGAATCGGGGTCGTGGAGACGGGCCTGCCGGTGAGCGGGTCAAGACGGCGGCTGTATCCGATGACCTTGGTGTCGTTGCACGCAGTGCACTTCTTGCCTGCCACAGCTCACGCCTTGCGCAGGCTGATGCGGCTGGCGCGGAACAGCCACGAGTGGGTGGGGCTGTTTTTGGCGACGCGGGACGGGATGCGCAGGACGGTGTCGGCGGCGTCCTTGCTGTCGATGGCTTTCTGGATGTCGTCGGCCTGCTGTTGGGTGAGGTCGGCGTACAGGGTCTGTTTGCGGCCGTCGTCGGGCTGGAAGTCGATCTCGTACTGCACTGCGTTGCTCCTTCTGGGTGGGTGGTTGCTTCGCGGCCGGGCGGCCGGAGACGGGGTGGTGTTCCGGTCAGGCCGCCTGTGCGTGGGGCGTGTGTGTGGAGGCGGCCAACGCGATGAGGTGCCGACGGCCGGCCAGGGTGAGTTGGAAGCGGACACCGCGCTCGATGGTGCTGATCAGCAGGCCCCGGTTGCGGAGCGCCTCGAGCTGGGACTTCGCAGTGTCCGGCGGCAGCGCGGTCAAGGTGGTGACCTCGCGGGTCGTACGAGGGAGCTGCAAGGCCCGCAGCAGGTCGAACTCGATCAGGTCCCAAGCGGCAGTCATCGTGACTCCTCTGGTGTCGTGGGGGGTTAGTTGCGGGTGACGTAGTGGTGGAGTTCCTTGACCAGCGACAGGAGCCGGTCTGAGGGGATCTCTGGGCGCGCTTTGTCGCAGGTCATGAGAAGCAGGACCCGCCGGATCTGCGCGTCCCTTTCGTCCCGTGCTTCGGCGAGCCACGTCGCGAGCTTGCGAGCTCGCGAGGTGACCTCGCCGGCCTCAGAGGCTCCGCTGTCGAGCACGGAGGCGGGCGTGAGCCGTAGCGCGCAGTCGATGGCGACCAGACGGTCGGTGTCGCGGGCGGGACTGCCCGCGGGCAGCTGGTTCTTGCTGAATAGGGTCCACCAGGCCATGAGGTTCCTTAGATGCGGGCGGCGTAGTTGCCGTCGGTGTGGCGGACGGCGTGGCCGTCGATGACGAGGGCTTCAACAGCGCGGTGGACTTCCAGGGCGCTGAGGCCGGTGGATTCCATGAGGTCGAACACGTCGGCGCTGGGTGAGTCCTGCAGGGCCTTGTGGATGACCGCGGCGTACGGGGCCGCGGTCGCCGGCGCAGCCTGCCCTGCGGTCGTGTCGGTGACGTCGTGCTCGTCGTCTTCGGCGGCCGTGGGCATGAGCTTGCTGATGTCCCAGTCGCCGTCGTCGTCCGACAGGATCTGGCCTGGGCCGGCGTAGCCGAGCGGGACGATCGCGCGCATGATCGACTCGTCGTAGGTGATCGGGTCGGCGGCGATGCGGTCGGCGATCGCGCGGACATCGACGCCGTTCTCTCCCGGGCGAAGGTACTCGCGGAGGTGTTTGGGCCTCTGGACGATGCCGCTGCGCTGGTCCAGGCTCTTGAGGTAGCTGACGCCGTGGATGCCGTCGGGAAGGTCCTCGGGGTTTCCTTCGATGCTGAGCATCTGCTTGGCGAGACGATCCGACCGGTGCACGCACGCGTTGAACGCCCGCAGGTACTGGCGGACCCCGCGGTCGCCGAGGACGTCGACGTCGGCTTCCTGAGAGCCCAGGATGAGGCCGAACCCGACCTTGCGTCCCTCGCGGAGGATGTCCAGGGCGAACTGGACGGCGTAGGGGCCCAGGTCCGGGTCGGAGGAGATGACCGGCCACTCGTCGATCACGCCGGTGATCTGGGGGAACTGGGGGGTGGGGTCGAACCAGCCCTTGCCGGTGTTGCTGCGGCCGAGGTGATCGGTCCACTCCATGCGGCCGAAGAAGTCTGAGCGGTGCCGCATGGCTGCGTGCATCCACGACAGCATCCGCACGCAGGAGATCGGGCCCCAGGCGGTGACGTCGGCGCGGCCCCGCCAGACCGCGAATGGCTGCTGCTGCGGGTCGCCCATCCACAGTGCCGAGAAGCGGCGGGGCGTGCACTGGGGGCAGGACTGCGCAGCAAGGCACTCGACGCACAGTTTCGCCTGACCGATCTCGGACGCGACGACATGCAGGGTGCCGGTCTTCCCGGACCCCTGAACGCCGACGACGATGCCGCTGCAGGCTCCGGAGTAGGGGGCGTGGATCTGCCAGCGTGACCGGGTTGAGTCGGCGTAGCGGCCAAGGTTGAAGGTGCCTGCGTCCGGGTCGTAGGTGGAGGTGCCGTCCCAGGGCTCTTCGCGTTCGTGGGCTTTCGTCGCCGTCAGGACGGTGACGACCGCCCGGCGGGCGCTGCGGGACTCGGGAGGCTCGACCGACACCTGGTCGTAGGGAACGTCGTACAGCGCGGCGATCTCGTCCTCGAGCTGCTTGACGTGGTTGAACGTCACACGCCTGTTGAGCGGCAGTTCGGTGTGGAACCGGAAGCCGCCCGGCACCTTCTCGAAGTCGTGGAGGCGCGCGCCGGCGAGGGTGCCCTGCACGCAGAAGTGGTCCCGGAACCGGGTGAGGCGAGGGTCTTCGGCCGGCGGTGCGAGTTCGGCGACCGGCTCGGCCAGCTCGAGCGTGCTGTCGCGGCGGCGGTTGCGGTACAGGTGCGGCGCGGCGATCGCCAGGCCGCCGCCCAGCAGCGCGAGCTGCATCCCGGCGCGCGGGCCGATCGGGGTCCAGACCGATCCGACCAGCATCCACGTCGATCCTGCGGCTACGGCGATCTTGGCGTTGGTGCGGACCTTGTGGCGGGTCCGGGCGGTCTTGATGGTCTTGGCGAGGCGGGCTTCTCGGGTCCGCCACGTCGCCCATCCGGCGGCGGCGGCGGAAGCGCCGGCGGCGGTGAGCGCGGCCCACCACAGGCTGGGGGTGGCGTAGTGGGCGGTGAGGGCGGTGATGTCGGTGGCGGCCATCCAGCGCCACGGCGTGAGGGCGGGCGAGTTCGACGCGAGGATCACCCGCAGCGCGTTGGGGCGCTGAACGGGCTCAGGAGCCTCTAGCGGAGGCTGAGCCTCGGCAGGGCTGAGGGAGGTGTTGATGGCCTCTGAGAAGGCCGCTGTGGCGCCGTGAGGGGCTCCCGTGACCTCAGGGACCGCCGTGGTGTGTGTGGCCTTACCGGCGTCCATCATCGCCTCCCCGTGTGCCGTGCGTGGTAGTGCTTGTCCTTGGCGACTTCTGCGGCACCGACGGAGGCGATCGCCTCACCGACCGGCCGCATGATCTTGTTCTCGGTGGTCAGCAGGGCCACGCCTGCGGCGGCTGCTTGGCCGGCAGCATCACGCCACTTCAGAGCGGCGTTCGCGCGGGCTGCCGCTGCGGCGTACTGGCCGGGCTGCTGCAACACCCGAGCACGGGCCGCGGCACCGATCGCCGTCTCATGCAGGTCGTCGGCGGCGGCCTCCTGCTCCAGCAGGCAGGCCACGATCGCCTCGACCAGGTCGACCCACGCCCGGTGAGTCGCCGTCCCGTGCAAGAACCCCACCCGGGCCGGGCGCCGCCAGCCGCGGGCGGTCAACTGGGGCCGGTCCTCGATGTGCATGCCGGGAGGGGCGGCGCACACTGCGGACGCCCGCACCGCCGCGGCGATGTCGGCCCGCCACTGGGTCACACCCTTCAGCTGGCGTAGCGGGGCGTCGGCTGAGGCGAGCGTCTGGTACATGCGGTCTACGGCGGCCAGGATGCGCACCGTCCCCTCCCTTCTCTCGTGGTTGCTCGGGACTTCGGCTGCCCGGCTAGTCGCGGTCGTGGTACCGCTTGTCCTGGGCGACTTCCTGCTGGCCACCGGCTTGCTGGATCGCCTCGAACACCTGCATGTAGCGGGCGTCGGTGTCCTCGGTGAACCGCACGCCTCGGGTCATCAGCTCCAGCGCCGTCGCCCTGGATTCATCGACGAGGTTCAGCTGGGTACGGCCCGCCTTCACCTCGTGGAGGGTTGCGTCCATGACCTCGAGGCCCTTGTAGATGGTCGCGACGGTCATCAGGACCTCGGCCATCTCGTCCAGCCACGTCCGGTGGGTGTAGCCGGCCCCGGCGGACGGGGACGACGGTGAGGACGGCACGGGCAGGTTCGTGGGAGTGCTCATCACTGGGGCCCTTTCGGTCTAGACGTCGGACAGGTAGGGGATGCCGGCGATCTCTTCGGTGCCGCCAGCGGCCTCGACCGCCGCCAGGACGGGCTGCTCGATCCGGTTGACCTCGCGGAGCATGTCGGTGACCTGGCCCATGAACTGGACGATGTCGTCGTGCAGCTGCAGGACGCCGCGGACCTGGGAGCGGCCAGCGTCGGCGACGGTGAGCCGGCGCAGCATCAACTCCAGCGCGGCAGGGAGCGCGTCGAGCTGCTTGTGGATGTCGGCCACGGCACGGTTCCACTGGCCGTGGGTGTAGGACTCGCCTCCGTTGGCACGCGCCGGGGCGTGGCCTGCGGTGCGGCTGGGCGCGTGGTGACGGCGCGGAACGATCTGGCCGGGCTGCCGAGGTGGCATGGGCTCTCCTTCTTCGATCTCTCGGGTGTTCGCCGCAGGCACCGCGGCAGGCTGAGGTGCAGCCGGGACCTGCGGAGTTTCGGGGACCGGCGCCGGGGTGGGCGGTTCGGGCGGGCTGGGCAGGACCGGCGGCGGAGGCGGAGGCGCACTGTCACCGCCGGGCCGTGGCGGGTCGATCAGCCGTGGCGTGTCGCCGGTGGCATCGGCGTCGACCACCTTCGCGTCCACCAGCTCCGGGGCTGGACCGGCCGGCTTCTCGGTGTCGGGCTGGGTGGGCTTGGCCGCGCCGCGGCACAGCACGCACACCAGCACCGAAGCGTCGGCAGGGTCCGGAGCCAGGGACCTGCGGGCGACCACAGTTCCGCAGCGGCCACACACACCCAGCGGCACCCGGGCGTGACGCTCCTCGGTGTGACGCTGACGCCGCGACTCCTGCCGGGCGAACCGTGCGCCGTTGACGCCCGCGTCCCAGATCCGGCGGAACGGGCCCGTCTCTCCACGCAGTTCCCGGGCCCGTTCCCCCGCCCGCGGCTCACGGCGCAGCCCGCGGCGCACCGCCTGGGCCGTCCGCGCCGCCGCCCACGCCCACCACAACGCGGTGGCAGGACCACCGGCCCTGCCACCGGCCACCCGGTCGGCCAGACGCTTCGCCCACGCCTCACGGCGGCGCCGCAGATCGTCCTGGATCGCCGCCGCCGCAACCCGAGCCTCCTGCCCGGCCTGCGCTGAGGCGGCGTCCACAGCACCACGCGTGACGAACCACGCGAGCGCGCACGCGGTGATCAGGGCACTGACCGGATCCATGTGGAGCTCCTACTTGCCGTTGAGGTTGTTGACGACGGCCTTGTCGACGTTCGAACCAGCGGTGTCCAGGGCCCGCTCGACGGCCTGAAAGAACGAGCCGCCGGCCAGCACGAGGGAGATCCCGAACGCAAACGCGATGAGCGGGGTGCGGGTGCGGTGCATCCCGTTGCGCTTCACGGCCTCCTCCCAGAAGAAGACCGCCGTGAAGATCGCGCCGATGGTGAACAGGCCGACGCCGTAGAGGTTGATGCCGTCGAGCCCACCGACCCAGCCGGAGACGGTGGAAGCGGCTCCCAGCCCGACGAACAGCACGAGCCACGCGACGAACCTCGGCAGGCGGTGCTTCAGGTGAAGGGCGAGGGCGATGACGCCCAGGACGACTGCCCCAGCGATACTCATTTCGATCGAACTCCTTTCGTGATCATCCGAAGACGCGCCACAGGGTGACGCTGACCGCGGTCACCATGACCGCGACGTTGAAGCGGAGCATCCGCGAGAACAGCCAGGCCAGGCCGCGGCCAGCGGCAACGCCGGCCCAGCCGAGGGAGTTGTAGTAGGCCACCGTGATCCAGGTCAGCCACCGGCCGTCGTAGCCCTCGGGCAGCCACGCCCGCGACGCCACGTACGCGCGGTACTGCGCGAACGACTCGGGCTGGGCGGCGTAGATCCCGCCGGGCCGGGTCGTGGACTGCTGGACCTCCTGCAGCGTGTGCTTGGACCAGTGCCGGACCAGGACCAGGGCACGCTCGGCCGCATTGATCCGGTCGCCGTCCAGGTCGCTGTCGGGAAGCTTGACGACCTCGCCGGCCGGGGCGGGCAAGACCTTGGTCGTCTCCGCCTCCTCGTCCCACAGGTCCAGCGGGGCCTCTTCGGTGGCCGGGCGCTCCTGCGGCGCCGCGGCAGCCGCTGCGGGGCGAGCATCGAGCTCCTCAGTCGGAACCGGAGCGTCCAGGGCTGGGCCCGGGGCGCCACCGAGACTGACGTCAGGCAGCGAAGACACCGGTCACCCCTTCCTCGCCGGCCGGAAAAAGGGCACCGCCTCAGCGAGCTGCGCGAGCTTTTCGGTCAGCTCCGCATCAACCGCCGCAGCCTCATGCGGACGCTGCCGGCGCACCTTCGCCAGCTCCTCCAGCAGCCACCGATTCGCCTCATGCAAAGCACCCTTGAAGTCACCGGCCGCCTGCTTCTCGGCGATCGATCGGCGGTACAAGCTGGCCCGGTTGGCTGCCTTGTCGCGAAGACTCGCAGGCATGTGTATGCTTCCTCTCGCGCGTGCGTACGTGTGTACGTGTCCGTGTGCACTCGCACGTTGGGGCTCCCCCAAGGGCTTGCGGCCCGTCTCGGTGACCGCCCACAGACAGTTCGTCATCGGCTTGTTCTCGACCGCAGAACCGCGGCCCTGGCCCCCGCGGCAGCGGCCAGAACGGCCCCGCCGATTGCGGCCCCGGCCGGCGCTCCGACCCGCCGGGCGACCTCGCTGAGGACGACCATGAACACGAACCCGGCCACCAGATAGATCGCCGCGAGCAGCAGTCCTGGCTTCGACATCAGACGCTCATCACTCATCGGTCAGACCCCTTTCGGACGGGAAGCGCGGCTGTTTCGGCCAGGCGCCCCTTTGCTGGTGGCGAGCGCTGCGATGCGGCGGGCTTCGGCGAGCCGGTAGTGGGCGGTGGTCTTCTTGAACCCCAGGACCTGGCGGACCATCGCGAGCTTGACCGCGTCGTAGCCATGCCGGTCGATCAGGTCCAGGACCTGCTGGACCTCGTCAGACCTTCTCGTCGCCCCACTGGGCAGGTCCGGCTTCCAGCTCTCGACCCGCTTGATCTCGGCGTAACGGCGTCCACCAGTGGTCCACCAGCGGATGGTGACCTCGCCGGACTCCTCGGTTTCCAACGCGGCCCCGAGGTCCTGCAGCAGCTTGTGGTGGTCGAAGGACATGTCTGACCTCACTTCGCCAGGTCGATGTGGCCGCCGCGGACCTGCTTCACCAGCTCCAGGGCAGCGGGCTTGCCGATGCTCAGTGCCTTCGCGAGCTTTTCGGCAGGGATGTGCCGGCCGTGGTCAGCGAGGTACGCCTTGTCGGCGGCAATGGCCTCGTCCAAGCGCTCGATGGGCTTCCTCGTCTTGCTGCGGGTCCGCCTCCTGCGAGGCCGGGTCTGCTTGGCCGGGTCCGGGACCTGGTCCGGGGACCGGTCTGCCGCCGGGCTCGCCTTCGGGTCCGAGACCTCTCGGACCTGCGGGTCCGGGACCTGCCTCGCGGACCGGTCCGAGACCTGGGTCCGAGAAGCCTGGGTAGACCCAGACTCGGGACCGGTCTCGGACCCATTGCCGGACCAGTCCGAGACCTGGGTCCGAGACCCATTCACAGACCGGTCTGCCACTGAAACCCGGACCTGGTCCGGCAGGTCCGAGACCGGTCCGGAGACCTGCTTCGCGGACCCGTTGTCAGCGGAGATTGAAGGGCCCGAGAGCGCCCACTGCGCAGGCGGTTCGACCTCCGCTCGGACCTGGACCTGGGGGAGGGACTGCGCTGGCATGAACGAAAGACCCTGCGCTTCAAACCAGGTCCGCTGGGCCGGAGAAGAGAACTCCGCCCACGGCGCGTCCGGGGTCAGGTCCGCGAGCTGGGTCGCGTTGTAGAGGGACCCGATCTGCGCGATCAGGTTCCGCTGCCGGACCGGGTCCGAGGCGAGACCGGCATGCGCGACCGCACTGCCCATCGCTCGCTCCAGGCGCGCCTCCGCGCGCTCAACTCGCCACGCGAACGCGCCCGTGTTCCGGAGCCGCCGGACCTTCTTTGCCGCCTTCGCGACGCGGGTGAGGCGGCGGTGAGCGTCGACCTCGCTGGCGGTCCGGCCGGTGGGCTCAGCGATCCGCAGCCACACCAAGACCCGCTCGGGCGTGACGCGCCAGTGGATCGCGCTGCGACCGCGGACCCGGCGCCGCTCGATGGCCATGCCCCGCTCCCACAGCCACGCCGCCAGCAGCGGCATGATCAGTCGGAACAGCGCCACCTCGAACGTGTCGGCGTCCATCGCAGCGAACGCCCCAGAGAGGGCGGTCACGACCCACACGGCGATGCCATCGATGCCGGCCTTGCCGATGTTCGGGTCGCGGACGTTGCGGCGGGCCCGGAGCGCGCAGGTGAATGCCGTGAGCTCAAGGACTCCGCCGACCACGATCACAAGTTCGAGGGGGAAGTCGAGCTTGTCCTTGAAGAACTTGCCCATCCCCTGCGCGCAGACCCCGGCAATGATGAGGGCGACGAGGAAGGTCAGCTTGTTCTCGAGCGTGCCCTTCTCCTTCGTCCCCTCCTGCTTCTTCGCCTTGAGGGGGCGGGGAGCGGCGTGCCGGCCCCGGTAAGCCATGACGATGACCGAGACCAGGCACGTTCCGAGGACGGCGCCTCCGGTGGCCAGGTAGGGGATGGGGCCGGTGAACCAGCTGGGGAAGTTGAGGTCGGGAATCATGCCGCCACCGCCTGACGCTCGCTGCGGATCCGGCGGCGGTCCTGGGGACTGGTGCCGCCGAACACGCCGTGCATGTCCTCGAAGGCCGGGAAGGTCAGCGCCCACTGCAGGCAGGCGTCACGGACCGGGCAGGCGGCGCAGACTTCCTTGGCAGCGCGCTGCTGGCTCGGGCCATCCCCGTCTTCGAAGAAGAGGTCGGTGCCGACCTCACGGCACAGGGCGTCGGCCTGCCAGTCCAGCGAGGCGGGTGCCTTCGGGGAAGTGAACGGCTGGCCTTCGCCGACGGTGAGGTGCCGGCTTCGCGAGTTGGATCGCCAGTGGATGGCAACCATCGTGGGCTCCTAGTAGGGCAGTTGACGTCCGGAGGGGGTCCGGGTGTCGGGCGGTGGCTTGGGTTTTACGGGGTGGCTTCGGCCGCTGTGTCTGACGGAGCGTTCACACCGCCTCGCGGGGCCACAGCACGGCGTCGACAGAGGCCAGCCACTCCTCCTGCTCCGCGGGAAGTTCGGCGGTCATCGAGTCGGGGTGTTCGAACGGCGGCTCGGCCTGGAGCTTGCGGGTGATCCCGCATCCGGTGCAGTAGATCCAGGGACCGCAGACGCGGCCGGTGATGGCGGTCTCGGCGGCCTGGTGCTTCCAGGCGTGCCGGCCGAGGTTGCGGCAGATGAGGCGGCGCCAGGCGTTCATCAGGACCTTCCCCATTCGGACTCGCCTCGCTGGATGATGTTGACCAGGTCGAGCATCGAGGTGACTGTGCGGCGGGTGCCGTTGTGCTTGGCCGCGTTCTGGACTGTGGCGGTCGTGAGGACGAATCCGCAGGACGGGAGGTAGTGGAACTGGGCCCGGATGCGGAAGCGGTGTCCGCGGCGGCGCGTGGACATCTGCAGGTCCAGGGTCGGTGCCTTGGGGTCACCAGACAGGTCGCCAGTGAAGGTGTTCGAGTTGGCCGTGCAGTCGTAGGCGCAGATCCAGTCGAGGAGGATCACGTAGTCACCGGCCAGGTAGGTGATCTTCCTCGCCGGTCCGCCGGAACGGGCGATGTCGACGAGGAGGGTGAAGGTTTTCACCGGTGGTCACCCCGCATCCGTGCGTGGAGGCTGGCCTTGACGGCGTTCATGTCGGTGGTGGCGGCGATCTGGTCGGCGAGTCTGCTGGTGGCGCTCGGCGGCGGGAGTTCGTGGTCGATGTCGGCCGCTGCCAGTGAGTGCCCGAGCGGGCACCGGTATCGGATCGGGCCGCCTTCGAGCTCGTGCTCGGGGTGGACCGGGCACACGGCTGGCGGGCGAGTCGACAGGCCGCTGATGCGGGTTCGGGAAGTGGGGGCGGTCATGCCACCGCTCCGTTTCCTTCGGTGCCTGCGGTGAGGGAGCCGACGGTGACGGTCACGCCGCCGTGGTCGAACTTGACCTGGTGGATCGGGGTTGGCAGGTCCAGCCGCGTCATGTAGGGGACCGTGGGGTCGAGCGCGGCGATCTGCTGGCGGACGGCGCGGAGCGCCATCCAGGCGTCGATGACCGCGCGCGGCTCGAGCGCGCCGGCGCCGACGGTCACGGTCGCGGGGGTGCCCTCGACCGTGTGCTGGGCGACGCAGGGGTCGGGGGACTGCAGCGCGGTCACCAGCGCCCAGGGGACGACGGCGGTGGATGCGAGCGCCAGGAGGCGGCTCATCGGGTCACGCGTCTCAACGGTCGTGGTCATTTCCGGTCGCCTCCCTTCTGCTGCTGGTCGTAGGCGGCGCGGCACCCGGGGCGAGGCGTCTTGTCGTCGGGGTAGTGGGCGGGCTTCTCGCCGTTGGGCCAGGTCTCGCTGTGGGGCGGCGGAGCGGGTAGCGTGCTCATGGGACCTCTCTCGTTGATCTGGTAGGCGGTTCCGTTGGCCCCGCTCCGGTGCACCACCACCGGGCGGGGTCTTTTGCTGTTCTGGGCCTCCGCCGGCCCGCAACGGGGATGAGGGCGCGGGACGGCGGAGGCGGCTCATCGGGGCCGGCGCGTCCAGCCGGGAGGGAAGACCGTCCGCCAGGCGGCGACGCACGAGCGTCCCCAGTAGGCGCCGAGCTGCTGCGCGATCCTCTGGGCCCGTTCCTCCGCGGTCTCCGGCGCCGGCTTGTCCTTCCGGACCGGCGCGGTCACGGGCTGGGTGACCGGCTCGTCGTCCCGGTAGTTCACGCCCGCACCCGGCTGGCGTTCGCGACGGACAGGAACACGCCGTTCTTCCGGCCCTCTCGGGCTACGTGCTCGATCGCGGCGCGGGTGGTGTTGTCGGCGATCACAGTCGCGGCCTCCTCGACGGTGACGGTGATGGCGGGCAGCCCGTGGCGGGGGTCGCCTGCCACGAAACGGCCGATGCCCAGCTCCGCCAGTTGCGTGCTGCGGGCAGCGGTCTCGGCGGCCAGGCTCTGGAAGAGCGCGCGGGTCGTGTCCATTCGGGCGTCCTCTCGGTAGGTGGTCACGCCGCGCCTCTGTTGGCCCTGGCCAACCACGCGGCGGCAAACTCCTCGAACACCACTCGACGGCCAGCTCGCACCTCGTCGAGAAGCGCCTCAACGAACGGGCGGGAAACGCGGTAACTCCGGCCGATCTGCAGGCCAGGGAAGTCGCCAGCGTCGAAGGCGCGGCGGATGGTGGCCTCGCTGACGTTGAGTCGGGCCGCCGCGGACTTGATCGGCATGAGGTCGTGCGTCTGCTGACCTCCTGCCGCCTCAACCGCCTGGCGGCTCCTGGACGCCAGAGGCGTCACACGGCTCTCAATGCGCTGCATGCGCTGAAGACTAGTCGCGACTAGTCTTCAGCGTCAAGGTGTTGGCGAAATCCCAGGTGAACATGAAGAAGCCCCACGCCAGTCCCGGCGTGGGGCTTTGAGAGGTAGAGACTAGTCGCGCGGAGTCTCGTCCATGATCCGCCTGATCAGCGCGGTGGCCTCAGTTCCGGTGGCTGCCGACTCCCTCAGCCGACTGAACGCTGCCCGGTACTGGGCGAGCTTGTCCTCGTCGCGGAACCGCCGCTCACCGTGGTAGGTCTCGACCAGGACGAACGGGTCCTCGGGGTGGTCAAAGATCGTGAAGCCGTTGAGGTAGAGGGTTGTGGCTTGTCGGTCGAAGGGGAGAACGCCGATCGTCACGTTAGGGAGCGTTGCCAAAGAGAGCAGTCGGTCCAACTGGGGCAGCATCAGGGCAGGTGGGCCCGGCCGCCAGCGCAGGGCTCCCTCTGTGAGCAGGAACTCTAGAGTCTTGCTGGCGTCGTATAGAACCGTCTGTCTGTCCATCCGCTTCGCGACGGCTGCAGCGACATCGTGCTCATCGCCCACGTCCAGAAGAGTCATTACTCGGCGCGCGTAGTCCGCGGTCTGAAGCAGCCCGGAGATGGCGGAGGGTTGGAAGTTGTGGAGGCCGGCGCTTTCGCGCTCCACCTCGCCAATGTAGGCGTTGCGTTCGGATAGCTTCCCCTGTTCGGGGGACCAGTTGAGATCCTCCGAGCTGAGCTCCACGGCCAGAGCTACAAGGCGGTCGACTGTGGCACGGTCGGCCCCGGCCTTGTTGGCCCAGACCTTCACGTCCTCGGGGGAGAGGAGTGTGGCGCCACGCTCGGACTTGGACACCTTGGACTGGGACCAGCCGCAGGAGGCGCCGAAGGCTGTGCTGTTCATGCCGGTGCTCTTGCGGAGCTTCCTGAGCTCGGCGCCGAGCTCTTGGCGGCGTCTCCTGGGCTGTGCGCTCATCGGGTGTCGTGACCTTCCGTGGGGTTCCGGCCATGCTAGTGGGGTAAGTCTCGGCTTCCCAGACTTGAGGCGACTAGTCGCGTAAAGAGTCTTCCCCCAGGTTGCCGGACGGGCTAGCGTTGCAGGAGTCCCCACGCTCTCTGAAGGCACAGTGATGGCACGTCTCTCTCCTGACGAGTTCGCAGCGCGGTTCCGTGGCGCCTTCGCGCAGTCGGCCTACCGGCTCGAGCAGTTCGACCACTACGTGGCATCCAATGAGGTTGAGCCGTTCCGGATCTTCCTCTCCGGCCGCCAGCCCGACGCGACATGGCGGGAGCCATGGAAGGCCTTCGTTGAATCAGTCCTTGCAGAGGGGCGGACCATGGCCCGCGTCCACGTCGTCACTGAGCCCTTGACCGACTATGCGGCTTTTGAGATCACCTGCGTGTATCCGGCCAATGTCGAGGCGGGCGAGGACGTACGAATCCTGCCACGTCACGCCGCTGCCGGCCTGGACCTACCCGCGAAGGACTACTGGCTGCTGGACTCCGCCCGTGTGGCGGTCATGGACTATGACGCCGACGGCAACTGGCTCAGCGTGGATGTCACCGACGAGCCCGACATCGTGGAGCACAGCTGCCGAGCAAGGGACACGGCGATGGCTGCGGCCACCCCACTGAACACCTACCTCGCCCAGATCAAAGAATCAACGGAGGAACTAGGCCATGGACGTCCGCACCGTCGAGCTTCTTAGGAACGCTACTTTCCGAAAGTCGGACAAGAGCGGTGATATCGGCTGCGTCGAGGTGGCTTTCCTCGAGGACACCGCTGGCGTTCGGGACACCTACGACCGAGGCGGCCCGATCCTTGCCTTCAAGGCAAGTGAGTGGATCCAGTTCACCACAGCAGTTAAGAACGGCGACCACGACCTGCCGTGACACAGACCGGTGCGGAGAAAGACGGGGCATCCATAGAAGGAGCCCAGGCGATCGTCGCGTTCGCCTACGAGGCCGGCTTCCTAAAGCGGCTCCCGCGGGCAGGATGGCAACTCGCAGGCGTCGCAAGCCCGGAGTCTGTAGCCGAGCACAGTTTTCGTGTGGGCGTCTTGGCCTACGTGATCGCGGTCCAAGAGGGCGGGAACCCTGACCGGGCGGCCACGCTCGGGCTGTTCCATGACCTGCCGGAGACCAGGACCAGCGACATTGCGTCTGTTGGCAAGCGGTACGTAACGAGCGCCGACCCGTTGGCCGTGGCGGAGGACCAGGTCGCAGGGCTTCCGGGTGTTCTGGCCCAGCACATCGTGGCTCTCGTCCAGGAGCACGAGTCGGCGAAGACCCCTGCGGCCACACTAGAGGCTAAATGCAGCAGGGACGCTGACAAGCTCGAGTGCCTGCTCCAGGCGCGAGAGTACGAGGCAGCCGGCAACACGCAGGTCGAGCCGTGGATCACCACAATGGTGGACTCGGTGAGCACTGAGACGGGGAGGCGCCTTGCGGCGTTGGCCCAGCAGTTGCCGCCGCGCGTGTGGTGGGACCGCTTCGCCCAGTCCTATGGACTGACCGAGCTTCGGACGTGATCTTAAATGCATAAGCGCTGGCAGGGGGAGGCGGCCAGGCTGGCTCGGCTGGTGTGCACGTTGCACGCCAGGAATGAGCGTTGCGCATTTAGTGTGCCCGTTGCACGTGATATGTGCGGCCGAAAAACGGTGTGTCGGGTCGGCCTTTGAAGGCGCTTTGCATTAGCGTGAGAAACGACAAAGTCCCAGCCGTGGAGGGCCGGGACTTGTCTGAAGTCGGAGATCTGCACCACCGCGCAGTCACCCTGTAGCTGGTGATGACTGTAGCAAGTTGTTGAGTCCTACGGTAGGACTTCCACGGTGTGGCGCCGGTCTCCGTTCGCAATGCGAGGCCAGGAGGCGTCCTGTGGGCAAGGCCCCAGAAGATCGAGGGTTCAAGTTCGAGTGGGAGCGGAAGGTTGCCGAGTGCCGGCTTGGCGCAGCAACCAAGAGCGTCGCTGCCTGGCTCAGCCACCACGCCAACAGCAATGGCACTAACGCCCATCCCGGCCTTCGGCGACTGGTTCATGAGACCGAGCTCAGCGAGCGGACGGTCCGCCGTTGCCTGGAGCAACTCCGAGAGATCGGCCTCATCGTTCGGACGCTCAAGGGTTCCACCGCGGCAAAACGAAACTTCGCCGACGCGTACGACCTGGCGATACCCGCAGACCTTGAGGCACGAGTCCGGCTCGAGAGCAAGCCCGACAGCCGCCGGACGGGACGCGGACGCGGTGGTATGGCCAACCATGTCCGCTGGCACGACCAGCGAGGCAAGTTCGAGCCCTCGTGCATCCACTGTGCTGAGGCGCAGGAGCAGTTCGGGCCGCCCCGAGGCGCACCTCGCGACGGAGCCACACCGCTCCGACCACCGGCCAAACGGACTCCGACCACCGGTCAGACGGATCCCGACCACCGGTCCGTAGAGCAGTACCACCAAGCCTCAACCACCAAGCCTTCTCAACACCACGCCGCGCGTCCGAGCGCGGGCGCACGAGCAAGCTCGCGCGCCGCGAGCAGCTTCGCCGCCTACGACTTCATCAACGAGAGCGTTGGGGGACTCGATCCCGTAGAGGCGTCAACAACGGATGCCATGCTCGCCGATGGGGCGGAACCGAAAGCGGTCATCAACAGGATCAGGAAGATGCGGGAGGCGGCATGAATGGCGCTGAGTGGGGTGCTTTGGTCATAGGCGGCGTGGGCGCTGCTACTGGCATTGGCAGTCTGGTGGTGGCCACAGTTGCAGTTCGGTATGCGAAGCGTTCAGCTCACCATGCTGGTCGTTCTGCGCTTCACGCCGGGGAGTCCGCAGCCGAGGCGCGGCACCTACGTGAGATTGAGGCTGATCGGCGTGCCGAGGAGAAGGAGTACCGCCATGAGGAGCTTGCTCCCAACCTGCCTAGTGCGATCGATGCCGCGTTCAAGAGGGATGTGAACGGGGGCGCCCTCTATGGCTCGATCACACTGGATCGGCAGTACAGAGTGCGTGCCTTTGGCTGTGCCGGGGAGTCCCTGACCGAGCTGGCGCTCTCTAGTATCACGCCGCTGAATGAGGCGATGGAGTTCGTAATCGAGGCGTGGGCGCCCGGCCAGGTGAGGCCGCGCCTCGTGGAGATCATCTTCAAGTTTTGGCCGCCAGTTGAGGGCTCTGGCCACCAGCAGGTGTGGAGTTGTGGGTGTGGCCGGCCCAACGGGGACTCCCTGGGGGGCGACGGCCACTGGGAGCGGCGGGTCAAGGTGAGCTATTACAGCCCCGAGAACAACGTGTGGTGATCCGCTGGCGGTGTCCTGCGGTTAGGTCTTGAGTCCACGCATCTCCCAGTCTCGGAGGTTCTTGGAGCTGAGTTGGCCAGCCTGGACGGTGGCGGTAACGAGGGCGAGGGCGGCATGGACTTGCGCCCGGTGAAGCCGGTTGGTGTTCGCGGGGTCGTTCTTGTTGCGGTTGACCTTGTCGAGAAGCCGCTCAGCCTCTGCGTAGTGTTCGGGGCCGGTCATCGCCACAGGGAGAGCCTTTCAGAAGGGGCTTGTTCAGGTCTCAATTTGCTGAGTTCCGGTCGGCGTTGGCAGTGATGGCTTGGGCGAGGGCGACGATGGCCCACGCGTTGGCCAGTTGGGCGTATACGGCCGGGTCAAGGTTGTCGGGCGGGTTGTTAGGTGAAGCAGCGAGGACGGCGAACCGCGACTTCGTAGACGGCTGCGTCGACTTTTTCGGAGGGCATTCTCACCTCGTACGTTCGGAGGTTGGTGATGGGGTGGGCGTGGTCGGCTGGGGCTTGGAGGGGGTGGGCTGGCCCGGTACGGGCTTTGGGAGGCCGGTTACACAGGAGTCAACGAAGAACTGGCGAACCTGGGCCTCCCATTTAGCAGTTTGAGTTCCAGCTACGTCATTTGGAAGATCTTTATCGGCCAGAGCGTCGTATGCGGCGTTGCAGCGCCTTGCATCGACCTTGGTGCCCTGGCTGGCGAGGAGATTGTGCGTTTCGACCCCGCGGCCGGCGACCTTGCGGAGGTAGCCGATGCGTTCGTTGTAGTCGGCGTACGAGCACGCGGTGGTGGTGAGTACGACGGCGGCCAGGGCTGCGAGGGGAGCGGGTCTCGTCACGAGAATGAGCGTGCCCGAGCGCCTGCTTCGACGCCCGGTGGTTGCCGGTTGCGGCAACGGGGTTGACGGCCGGCGCACCGTGGCGTGGCGGGGGAGGGCGAGTTGGGTGGCTCGTGGGGGACCGCTGCGTGGTTGGGCTTCGCGGCGGGCTCGTGGCTGGTAGCGGCCGTGCCAGGGGAGGCCACGTGTGCCTCGGAGGCCTCACCCACGTCCTGAAGCTCTGATTTCGCCTGTGCCGCAATGAAGGCCCGTGACCCTAGGTGCGTACTAGGGTCACGGGTCTTCGTCGCTCGTGATCGATTCTGGGGTCGTCTACGGCCATCGTCGACGATCGACTCCGCCCGTGTTTGCGGTCGAGCCTCGCGTGTGCGCGTGGCTGCGCGCGGGCCCGCGCGCGATGGGGCTCCGGGGTAAGGGGATCAGGGGAAAGGGGAGACGTTAACAACTACCTATACGTTCCCCTTTCCCCTGGGAAGGGTCGGGCGAAGGGTTCCGGCAACCCCTAGCGGAAGGGTTCCGGTAACCCTTCCACCAACCCTCCCACGCACCTACCTCCACGTGCGCTGACCTGCACGGATGCTCGGCGGCCGGGTCGGCGTCGGGCGGTCGCTGGCCGGGCCGGCGCGGCCGTGTTGGAGGCGGAGGCGTCGTGCCGCTGCTGGCTGGCGTTTCGTGGCCGGCTCCTGCCGCGGCGAGGGTTCTGCGGGGGTGCCGATCAGGGTTGCGGACCGGGTTCCGGGAGGGGTTCCCGGAAGGGTTCAGCTAAGGGTTAGCGGAACCCTTAGAAAGCGCCCTGACCTGCGAGGACGTTCCGGCGTGCGGGCTTTGGTCGACGCGCCTGCCGCGGCATCCCGGAGGCGGTGGGCGGAGTCGAACCTGGTCGAGGGGTGTGCCGAGCCGTTCAGTGCCGTGGTCGGTGCTGCGCTGCCGAGCTGGTGAGGGCTCCAGACGGGGTTGCTGAGGGGGTTCGGCTAACCCTTACGAGAAGGGTTCGGGAGGTCTGGGCGCCGGGCGTGGCGGGGCCGGGTGGAGCGCCTTACCCGCGGGCCAGTCCGCCCTGCGAAGCCCCCTTCGTGGGCTGCGCGGGTGCTTACGGTCCAGCTATGACGACCTCAGTAGATGCCGATGAGCCGCAGTGGATGTACCGCTTCGTGGAGACCGGCGCGCAGGCCGGGGAGCCGGAGGAGCTCTACGAACTGGGGAAGGACGGGTGGGAGGCGGTTGGGATCGCGCCGGCGGGCGAGCGGTGGGTGACCGTCCTGCTGAAGAAGCGGCGCCGGTAGCCGGGGCCGGGCGTAGGCGGGGTGGTTGCCGGATGCGGCCACCGCCACTACGGAGTGTTGATTGTTGGCATGCTGGGCGTAGCAGCGCGGTAAATATTCGCGGTGTTATGCCTGCTCAGAGGGGATTTGCCCGAGTCGCAGGTTGACGTCTAGGGGGGCTAGATTTAGCCTCTATGCCGAAGGGTATGAAGAGGCGAGAGGTCATCCGGGCCCTCAAGGAGAACGGCTGTGAGCTGGACCGGAACGCCAGCCGCGGCCCTCACGAAAAGTGGGTCTGCGGCTGCGGGAAGCACATCGTGATCATCCCGCGCCACAGGATGATCTCGCCTGGTGTCGTCGGCGACACCGAAAAACGCCTGGAGTGTCTCGCAGAGGGGTGGCTGCATTGAGACCGTCCGTCTTCAGGGTGGTAGCCAAACGCTGGGACTGCGGTTGGGAACTGCACATCGAGGACGTTGGGGTCACCCAGGTGAAAAGGCTCAACAACGCCGAGGAAACGGTCCGCGACTACATCGCGCTAGACCGAGACCTGGACCCGGACTCGTTCGATGTGGAGATAACCCCGGACGTGGGTGAAGAGCTCGGCCGTGGCATCGCTGAAGCGAAGAGAGCCACGGCCGATGCCGAGCGGGCCCAGGAGCGTGCCGCGAAGAAGAACCGCAGGGTTGCTGGCCTGTTGCGGCAGGCGGGGCTGAGTGGGCGAGAGATTGCTCTGGTTTTGATGGTGTCGCCTCAACGTGTGTCCCAGTTGCTTTCGCCTGGGGACAAGTCGGGGCTGCTGCGACGATATGGAGGGCGTGATGCTGGTCGTGAGGAGGTGCCGGGGGATAAGCGGCGCCTAGCGTGAGAGCTGGGCCGTGCTGCTGTTGCTGACGCCCGCCCCTTGCTTGGGGCGGGCGTTGCGTTTGCCGCGGGTTAGATGCGGTCGAGCAGGTCCTTCTTCTTGGCCTCGAACTCCTCAGGCGTGACGACGCCGGCGTCGCGGAGCTCTCCGAGCTTCTTGAGCATCTCCATGACCTGATCTGCGGTGTACGCCTGCTGCCCGGCCGCGGCCGGCGGGGTCCCCGCGGGCGTGTACTGCGGTGGCGGCGCGGACGGCATCCCCGCGGCTGGCGGCGCGGCGGGCACCGGGCCGGTCGCCTCGTAGCGGTGGACGTTGAGGTTCTGCTGCTCGGCGACCTGCCGCTGATGCGCCGCGGCCCGCACCTGGTGCACCGTCTGGTTGATCAGGTCCCGGACCCTGACCGGGTCGGGGATCGAGTCGAACACCGCAGTCTCGTGGCGCCCGTCCGGCCGGACGATGTGGACCATCAGGTTCCCGACCTTGCGGGTTTTCTGGACCAGTGACTGGGCGACGTCGACGTCCTGGACGTTGATGAGGGGCACCTGCTCGAGCTTGGTGCCGGTGATCCCGCCTGTCTCGAAGTACAGGTAGTGGGTGGTGAGCCGGTAGTGGAGGGTGAACCGGCCGCCGGTGGCTTTGGCGGTGACGTTCTGGGACTCGCCTTCCCAGATGGTGTGTTCTTCGCCGGAGTGGATGGTCAAGTGGCCCGCGCTCTCGTGGTTGGCGTGTGGTGTCGGCGAAGGTTCGACGTCGTGGCCCGAGGTTGGGTTGGCCGCCGTCCGGTTGCGGCCACAGCGCCCAAGCGGCTTTTCGGGGCAGCCTTTAACGCTATTGCGACCCGACAATGTGAGTGGGTGGTCACCTTCAGCATGCCGGAGATGTCTTAATTCGTGACCGATTCATCCCGCAATGACAGGCTATTTACGGGATAGGTTGAATCTCAGTCGATGTCGCTACACCCCGTGTCGGGTAGAGGATTTTCTCCCGCAGCGCGCCAGGTCTGAGCTCCGTGGATAGGGAATTTTGCACTGATGGCCGGGCGAATACATGGATCTGCCGACGCGCGGGGGCAGGTTGACGAGAAAATAACCTGCAGGATGGCCGCGAGGCTTCGGTATCGACCTGGCTGAAGCCTGCGTGCTGTACGGCACAACGAGAGAGGATCAAGCACTCCCGGCGTCCGGCGACGCCGAGGCGGTCGTCGCGCCCACCTGCAGGTACGGGCGGACGATCGGCGCGGACCCGTGCGCCCCGAGTGGGCGTCGGCACAGGTCAGGCGCTTCGGCAACACCCATCAATGCCGAGGGCCGCCCCCACCGCACCGCTGCAGGCCAGTGGTTGGAGGCGGCCCTCTCCAAGTACCCCCCTGACGGAGGGCGGATGCATACAACAGCCTACGCGATATTCCCTGAGAATGTCGTGGTCCTTGACGGATACAAGCGCCCTATTCTCGGCGCGGTAGATGGATCTCACTGCCCATGAGTGCCGATCTTCCGCAGACCTTTGGTCGCTATCAGGTGATCAAGCTGCTTGGCAGTGGCATGCAGGGCGAGACGTTCCTCGCGGATGATGGATCCGGGCGCGAGGTAGCGATCAAGACGATCCATTCCAGCCAGGTGGGCCAGAGCAAGACTCATCGCGCTCTGGATAAGGAAGTGGTTGCTCTCAGCGCCGTCAACCCGGCATTCGTCCCGAAGTTCATCGAGTCGAACTCGACAGGCGAGCGGCCGTACTACGTGATGGAGTACATCCAGGGCACTACCGTCGACGGCTTGATCGCCGAACGCGGGCAGCTGACTGACGTTCAGGTCCAACGCCTGGCCATACGGCTCGCCGCGAGCCTGGTGGCGATGCACTCGGTCGGTGTTGCACACGGCGACTTCCGCGGACAGAACCTGATCGTAGGCACCGACGGAGGGATCTATGTCCTGGACTTCGGCCGGGCCGAACTGCGTACGGATTCGCGACATGAGTTCTACAAGCGGCGGCAGAGTGACCTGCGGCAGTTCGGAGAGCTGATCGTCCGGGCACGCAACGGGCGCGGCCCGTTCGGTGAGGATTCCTCGCTGGCGATAGAGAGGTACAACGAGGGGCGCCCGGACCTGGGGGCGTTGTCAGGGAGGACCAGGCACGTTGCCGCAGAGTTGTTGCGGCGGCATCCGATGCGGCGTGGTCCGGACGCCAAGCGGGTCTATCGGGTGCTGCTCTATGGCCGGCGGGCGCGTCGCCGGGTCTGGTTGGGGACGCCGTCCTCCCTGTCGGAGTGATCGCGCATCGCCAGGCGTTCTCGTCCGCAGCATCAGTTGCGGTGGTGTCCCGACACGCTCCCCGGAGAGCGTGGCGGGCTGGCGTTGGTGACGTGCTCTGCGCCCAGCTGGTTGGCGTGGCGTCCACGTGCGGCCACTGTGCGTGCCGGATGTCTGATGCGGGAGAGAAGCTGGGAACGTCTTCAGCGGGGTCCTCGGGTGAAGGTTCGGTCAAGTCACACTCAGGACCCCGCGGCGGCGCGTAGTCATGTGTCGCAGCTCCAGGCACGATCGGAAACGTTACGAACTGGTGAGGACCGGCCATGCCCATACGCTCGCCCAAACGGGTACGTATGTCAGGGAGGGAAGGAGGGGACAGGCCGATGGCAGCGATCAATGATGTCGCCGCGTACATCCTGCGGGCTCGCGGGCCGATGTCGGCGATGAAGCTGCAGAAGCTCTGCTACTACGCCTACGGCTACCACCTGGCGTGGGAAGAGCGTCCCCTGTTCCCGGAGCGGTTCGAGGCGTGGGCGAACGGGCCCGTGTCCCCGCGCCTGTACCGGTGCCACCGCGGGTGTTTCCAGCTCAGCGCCGGCGACATCCCAGGCGACCCGGCCGCGCTCGACGAAGGGGAGCAGGAGTCGGTTGACATGGTCCTGGCGGGCCTCGGCGACTACACCGCGCACCAGTTGTCGACGATGACGCACAACGAGGCGCCGTGGGTGAACGCCCGCAAGCGTGCTGGCGCGGTGCTGCTCGAGCGGAGCAGCGAGGAACTGCTCGACGAGGAGATCTTCGAGTTCTTCGACGCCCTCACTGCGGCGAACGCCGATGGCGAAGAAGAAGTCTAAGAAGCACGTCTCCACCCCCGAGATCAAGACGAAGGAAGTTCCGCGGCGCAGCGTGCTGCCGGGGGCGGAGACGTCGGATGAGCGGATCTGCTGGCGGTTCTGCCATGTCGACCATGAGGGCCCGTGGGGGTTCGGGCACGTCGATGGCGAGACGCTGTGCTGGCTGATGGGCCGGCTCGGGCAGTTCGAGACGATGAAGATCAATGAGATCTTCAACAACAGCGACTACCCGGGCAAGCACTATGAGGTCGAGTCCATCCCGACATCGGAAGCGCTGGGGCGGCTCACCGAGCTGCAGCTGGGTGACATGACGAAGATCTCGTGTCTTCGGCTGCAGGGTGAGCCACGCCTGTACGGCTTCTTACTGGGGAACGTCTTCCATGTTGTGTGGTGGGATCCCAAGCACGAGGTGTGGCCGAGCAAGCTCAAGCACACGTGAGTAGGGGCCAGCTCTCCGGGGATACGCGGTCACGGCTGGCGGGTAGCAGCGGCCAGAGCGTCCCTACCGCAGAGCCGCCGCCTGGTCATTGGCCATGATGCAACTCATCCGAGCCAGGTGACGCCGTGCACGGTAACGGTCCTGGCCTGGTCATCGATACGGATGTGAACGACACCGTCCCCAAGATCGAACAAGGCGAACCGGAACGCCTCGTCATTCTCAGAGCGGTCTGCTTGGGTTTGCCCCCATGGGTCCCTGAGTACAGCTACGAGCGTGTCCCAAAGTGCCTTGCCAGCGCGTTCGGGGAGGCCGCGTACTTCAGCAGCGCCTTTGGCGTGCCAGACCGGCTCGTAGGCGCTCACGCCTTGAGGTGGGGGAAGGCCTCATCCATGGGAACATACTGGCCGACGCCGTGGCGTACGTCCTCGTAACGCTGCTGAAAGTCTGGCTTGGAATAAGCGGCGGTCAGCAGGCGCCAGGTCTGTAGGAGGTCCTGGAGAGCTCGGTAGCCAGCGAAGTCGTGGGCGGCGTCGACAGCCGCATGATATTCAGCGAGAAACTTGGCGCGTGCAGCCTCGGGGAGCTGGTCGTGGATGACCTGGGGGTCGCGCGGGTCCGGCTCCTGGTGCACGGGCTGGGCGCTCATGGGCCGAGTCTATGCACCTTAAGGTTTCGCTGCTCAAGGGTTCGCAACACTTTATGTGTCCCGCACGCGGCACGGCCGATGCGTGGGGCGGCGACCCGGCACGCGACGCTGGATGAGGTCGTGTGGTTCACGCCCGGTCCCGCAGTGGCCATCACCGTCTGCTACCCGCGAGTCGCTGATAGACCAGTGCTCCCACCCACAACAGGAGAGAGGCAACGGGGTTGAGACGACTCATCGTCACGGGGGCAGCCGCCGCAGTCGCGGCCGGCGGTATCGGACTCGCCGCGGCGCCGGCGGAAGCTGCCAGCGCGGTCCAGATCTACCGGGTCTACTACAACAGCCCGGGCTCGGACACCGGCTCTAACAAGAGCCTGAACGCCGAATGGGTCCAGTTGTTCAACACGTCCAAGACGTCCAGGCAGCTCAAGGGGTACAAGCTGCGGGACAAGACCGGGTACACGTACACGTTCGGGGCGGTCACCCTGGGCGGGCGCAAGTCCGTGTACGTCCACACCGGTAAGGGCTCCAACAGCGCCGGCCACCGGTACTGGGGAAGGTCCTGGTACGTGTGGAACAACACGGGCGACACCGCCTACCTCCGCTACCCGAACGGGACGGCTGCGGACTCGTGCTCGTGGGGCAGGAGCGGCTCAAGTCGGTACTGCTGACCAGACGTTGAAAGCAGGAGGCCCCGCTCCCCAGCCAGGGGGGAGCGGGGCCTTCCCTGCGTCTCAGGAGCCAGCGGGCGCGAGTGCCTTGCTGCGGTGATGGTCGAAGAACCCGCGGCTCTCCTCCCCGAACGCCGCACACAGCCGCCCCTCAAGGAGACTGGCCGCCGCCACTAGGTCCACGGGCGCTTCGGCAGGAACGGACACGCGAATGACGCCATCGGTATCGACGTGGACGAACCCGTACTCGAAAAGGGCGTCGCAGCCCATCACGCACGCGGGCATGATGTTGGCCATGGTGCGGCGTTCCTCGTGGGTCGCGTCCGCGCGACGCTTGATGTGCGCGGCTACCAGCAGACGGAGAGGGAACGTCCGCCCGCACAGGCTGCACGCCGCGACGGTTTTGCCCGCGAACAAGTGCTTGCGGATCCGCTTCTGCTCCTTGCGGACTAGGGCGGTCCGGACGGCGTCGGTGGGGCCGTCTACGTCCAGCACACCCGCAGGCCCCGCTCCTTCGTCGTCCTGATCGGTGTCGGTGGTGGCTTGCTCGGCGATCTGTAGCAGTGCGCCCTGACCGGCCAGGACGGGCACACCCTGCTTGTTCGCCGACATTCGCAGCGCTTCCATCACGTCGGGGGTGAGGGAGGTTCCCTGGACGTGGTCGCGGTCGTCGAGGATCTCCATACGGACCCGTTCGGGGTACACGTCGTCGGGCCACACCTGGGTGCTGGCGATATACCAGGGCTGAGTGATCCGGGCGACGACGATTCGGACCAGTGTGGCGCTGGCCCACCCGTTGGCGGCGACTCGGCTAGACGGGCCGCGGTGCCCGAACAGCAGGTAGTCACCCACTTGAAGGGATTGCGCGACGGCTCGGGCGCCAGCACGGTCAAGGGCAGAGGTACGCCAGCCCCAGATGCCCTGGTTGATGCCGATATTGAAGTTGGCTGCGGAGGGCCGGGGGACGTACACGCAGGCCGGGATGTTCACGGGGGGCTCCTCACTGAGACTCTCGCGGGGGGAGTGGAGTGGGTGTCGTGGCCCTCGAGCGGGTGAGGCTGGAGAGGCTGTGACGGTGTCGAACTCATCATGGAGCGAGGGTGTGACAGTTCGGGCGAGTGTTGAGGGGTAGAGATCTACGTCATCCGCTGACTGGCCGCTGTAACGCCGAGGACCCCACTCCCTGCAGGGGTGGGGTCCTGTGCGCTTCTGTGATCCCGCGCCGAGGAGTCACACGATGCTCTGGGCGCCGATGACCTCGCCAGCCTTGTTCTTGGCGACGATGCGGACCTCCGACCACGTGAGCGCGTTGCGGAGCCCGTTTGCCGCGACCCAGGCCTCGTGGTGGTCGGTGTACCAGTGGTCGCCGCCGTGGACCATCGTGTCGATGCCGTTGGGGGACGGCTGGCGGGGGACCCAGGCGCGGCCATCTCTGGAGGACTGGACCTGGAAGGCGGCAGCGTCACGGATCTCCTGGCCGGTCACGGCTTCTCCTCGGCTTCCGGGTCGTCGGTGAGGTGCTCGGCATCCTGCTTAAGGGCCTCCAGCGCGGTGAGCCGCTCCAGCAGATCGACAGCGCAGTGGACTGCCCGCCGGGCATCGCCCGCAGAGGGGACCTTCGTCTCACAGAAGTCGGACACCATCCGGTCGACGAGGCTCTTGAGGTAGTTGGCCTCGCGGGCGGCATTGTCGTGGTGGCGCTTGACCGCAGCGCGGTAGCCGCGGACAGCGAGGGGGTCGGGTGCGGTCACGGGCTTTTCTCCAGTTCGGTCAGGTACCAGCTCAGCTCGGCCTGTGCCTTCTTCAGCACCCTGATCGTGCCGGGGTTGTGCGGGAGGGGCGCCTTGATGGCGCGGGCTGCCGTGTCCAAAGCGTCGCGGGCGCGCAGGTACCCGGAGATGATTCGGTCCTGCCGGGCCTGCTCGGAGAACATGGATTGCGACATGTGCTTCACTCCCCGGCGGTCTCGACGTAGCGGGCGACTGCGGTCAGCCCCTTGCGGGAGACCGTCACCGGAGCGATGTGGCCCTCGAGACGCAGTCGCAACGGCACGGACAGGGTGCTGATCGAGGTGATTCCGGTGACCAGCTCGAGCCGGCCGCCGTACAGGACGAGGTCGCCTTCGGTGACGTCCTCCCAGCGGACGATCTGGTCGACGGTCTCGCAGCGGGTCTTGGTCGTGGTGTCGGCCATGCCGGGACTCCTTACTGTTCGGTGCGGCAGCGGTCTGCGTGTAGGAACGCCAGCGTGAACCGCTCGTAGTCGCGGGCGTCTACGGCTTCGGCGTCCTGGAGTTGGCGCAGGGCATCGAGGCGTTCGATGCGCACAGGCCCGTGGACGTCGCCGTATGGGTCGTGGCCGGTCTTGCGGGTTTGGTCGACGACGGTGACGAACCGGGCGGGGGACCCGTGCTCGCAGGGTGCGGGTCGCATCGATTGCTCCTCTAGCGGTTGGTCTGGCCTCCAGTGAGGCGCTCCACTACGGGGCGAGTGGAGCGCCCAGACAGGGCGTCAGCAGAAGTCATGACGGACAAACAGCACACCGCGCTCAATCCACTCGCCGCGCTCGGGGCGGGGACGGCGAAGGTTGCGGCGACCAGAGTCGGTCGGGCCGAGGTCTGCTACGAAGTCGGCGGGCGCGTACTCGACGCCGTGCTCGGCGAAGATCTTGTGCCCCTGCAGCATCGCCTCCCACTCGGCGAAGCTGTTCACGCCATCGGGGGCTTTCGCGGTGAAGTGGCCAGCAGCCCATTTGCCGATGTGGCCAGCCTCGTTGTCGGGACTGTCGAGGTAGTAGTTCACGCTCATAAGGGCTCCTGTGATCTCGCGTGATCTGGTGTCCTGTCCCGCCCCTGACGCGGGGTTCTGGGGCGAGGCGGGGCGTCAGCGCCCCTTTGCGCGCAGCCAGGCGATGTCCGCGTGGGCGTCGGCGAGGGTGGACTGGCGGGCGTAGCGGCCGTTCCGCTCCCGCACCCAGTAGGCGTAGGCGCCGGTGCGGTAGACGACGTAGCCGTCGGCGGTGGTCCAGCAGGTGTCGGCGTGCAGGGTGGACGTGCCGATCAGCATCCTGCGGGGGATGAAGTCGTGCTGCTTGACCAGGGGGTGTGCGGTGCTGGTCATGGCGGTCATCTCGTCTCCATCGTTGTGGTTACCTATACAGTATAGGTAACCTATACATCATGCAAGTCTTCCGGATGAGAACCCGTCGACCCCACCTCTACGATCAGCGCATGGACGAGCGCGCCCAACGCATCCACGACGCCATCACCGAGATCACCCAGATCGAAGACCCCCAGGTCAGAGCCAAAGCTGCCACCGAAGCCCTCAAAGCCATCCACGAAGGGAACTCCACCCTTGCCGAGGCCAGACGAGACGGTGTCAAGGAACTCAGAGCCGCCGGCCTGAGCTACCGCGCCATTGGGCCACTCATCGGCGTCCACTTCAGCCGCGTCAAGCAACTCGAATCTGGGGAACCCACAGGAATCCACGCACGCCCTCGCAAAGAGAAGACAGGGGAGTAGCTGCCGCCGGGCCGCAGGGCGCGGGGTATTCGGCGGGACACTGCCGGCCCCGCGCCCTTCGTTCCAACCTCCGGCCCGAAGGGCGGGCGGGCTCCAGGCCCCCACCAACCGGGGTGGTGACGTCAACGACCCGACGGCAAGCATCACGGCCGGCCCGGCTTCTCCCGCCGGTCGATGACCACCCGCCGGCGGATGCTCACCCCGTCCCGGTCCGGGTACGGGTGGTCCGGCGCGTGCCGCACCACCAGGCCCAGCTCGCGCATCTGCGCGATCGTGGCGTCTACGTCGCGGCTCGAACCCCGCAGCGTCATCTCCACGGTGCCGGCTGCGGGCGGGGGCTGCTCGAGCCGCCTGGGCCGCCGCGCCTGCACCGCGCTCACACCGGCTCCTCGGGGGAGTTGCCGGCCAAGGTGAGGAACTTGCCGAGCAGCTCGTAGGACCGGCGCTCGGCCTGCATTGCCTCACACGTGATCAGGGACATGGGAACTCCATGGGGAAGAGGGGAAGCTGCTGGACGCGGATGTCCAACTCGACGGTGACGTCGGCGTGCTCGGCGGTCACCCGCTCGAGCCACTCGACATGAAGACGGCGCGTGTTGGTGATGGCCTGCTCCAGGCCCACACCGTGGTTCACTCCGCCGCACGCGGCGCACACGCACTCGGTGTGGCGGGCGTTGTAGCAGACGGCGTCGCACTGGCTCACCACGCTCCCCGCGGACCGCACGATCAGCAGCGACACCACGAGGGGTCATCTCCAAGCGGCGTCGCGGTCGAAGATCTCCGACGCTTCATCTCCCATTGCCATCACGCAGCGCGAGCAGAGGTCCTCGTCAGCAAAATCCCCGACAGGCTGTGCGCGGCGCCCCTGCCCACCCGTCCAGTCGATGGAGAACGCGGACCCACAAAGCATGCGTGTCGGGGCCAGCAGGATGGTGGCGAAGTCGTGGCCGCTCGCAATCGGCTCTGCAGAGCCTTCATGGGCATCGTCGGGGAGGACGTGCACGCGGCCAGTGGTGGACCGAATGAACCGAAGATCACCCATCGTCAGTCCTCGATTTTCAGCGCTGTGAGCAGGCGGTCCAGGGCGGCGACCTCATCAGGCAGGCTGCCAGTACCACGGTTGAGAAGGGTCGCTAGGTCCGCGCGGCTCACCGTCAGTCGGTCACGCTGACCGTGCGTTTCGTGTCCCAGTACGGCGTCGTACACGTCCCGGGCCAGCCTCGCGTCGCCGAGGGCGGTGTGCCGGACGGCCGGGTCCACTGGTACTCCTACCGCGACGGCGGCCTTCCAGAGCCCTTGTGGGACGGGCTGGCCGACCGCGCCGGCGACGAGGTTCTCCACGCACACCAGCCGGTGCTTCCAGCGAGGCTCCAGCCGGTGGGAGAGCAGCAGACGCGTGATCATTGCCGTGTCGAACGCGGGGACCGCGCCCACCAGGTAGCGGTCCTCCAGCAGCCCCTGGATCTGGGTGGCTGCCTCCCGCGCGGTCTGCGTCACGGGCTCCCGGCGGTCGTAGGGGAACCACAGCGCTTCCGCGCCGTCGGGGACGAGGAACCGGCGGTGGAAGTCGTTGATCTCGAGCGCTTTGGCATCGGCGGTCTTCAGGTCTGGGCGGATCTGCCAGACGTGCTCCTCGTCCCAGCCGTCGGCAGGGTGCCGGATGATGACGGCGAGTTCCCAGATGCCGTGGCCGAGGTCGGGGCGTAGGCCGGTGGTCTCGCAGTCTGTGAAGGCGAGGCGGACGTCGGCGAGATACGGTCCGTGGACGGAAGCGGAGGGCATATGGCCTCCAGGGGGGGTCAGGCGGACGTAGTCTGCCCTATCCTTCCTCTGGCCCACCCCGGGAAGTACGCCGAGTTCTCCGGATCGACCACCGCCAGCCGCGTCCGCAGCCCGTGACAGCGGATGTGCCGGCCCAGGCTCGCCGCCGTCGCGCCCGTCCCGGCGCCCACCACCGCCCAGACCGGGTCGGGCACCGCGGCGAACAGCTCCCCGGCCAGGTCGTCGCCCCGCCAGTCCAGCGCCCGCTCGGCCCAGGCGAACTGGTCCAGGAAGCACCCGCCGCGGGCGGCGGCCACCCGCCGCGCCTCGTCGTAGATCGCCAGGGGCGGGGTGACGAACAGGCACTCCCCGCCCAGCGCCCGGACCGGCTCGGCCCGCGCGGGATCCTCCCGGCCCGGCATCACCGCGACGTAGGGCAGGCCCAGCAGCCGCGCCATGTACGCCTGTGCCACCGCGGCATGACCGCCCGTGGCCTCCACCACCGTCGTGCCCTCGCCGACGCGGCCCGTGGCGATGGCGTGCCGGAACAGCGCCCGCGCCGTACGGTGCTTGAGGCCGCCGGTGGGATGAGCCGACTCGTCCTTGAACAGGAGCGTGATGCCCCAGTCCTCCGGAAGCGGGAAACCGGCCAGCGGCGTGGGCCCGCGCTCGGCGCGCTCGGCGTCCAGCCGCCGCAGCGCCGCGGCCGCCCATCCGGCGGGGTGTCGTCGATCGGTCACGGCCCCGATGAAACCAGTCCGGCGGCGGTCATGACGAGGCGACGATGAAACTGGAGTTGCCGAAGCCGACCTCGTCGCCGGGACGGACCTGGGACGGGCCGGTCAGCCGCCAGCCGTTGAGGCGGGTGCCGTTCATCGACCCGAGATCGGAGAGCATCCAGCCGTCGTCGTGACGGTAGATCTCGGCGTGGAACCGGGAGACGGTCAGGTCGGTCAGGATGAACTGGCAGCCCGGCGCGCGGCCCACCACGATCCGGGTGAGCCCCGGGGGCGGCAGCATGAACCGGGGCAGCCGGGGCGCCCGCCAGGCCGCCTCGAGCCGCGCGGTCGCCTGCGACACCGACGAGATCAGCCCCGTCAGCCGTCCCACGACCCGGTTGGTGGGCGGCATGTCGTGGATGATGCCGGCCAGTTCGGCCTGGCTCTGGGCGCGCAGCACCTGGTCGACCCGGCGCTCGAACGTCTCGTGGGACATCCGGCCCTCGGCCACCCGGTCGCTGAGCACCCGCAGCACCCGGTCGCGCTCCATGTCGGACGCTCTCACCGGAAACGAGGGCTGACCGTCCATAGCTGTGAGTATCCAGATTCCTTCGTGCACTGTCTAGCTGGCGCTCTCAGGGGGGACCAGAAGATCATCTGAACCCCGACTCCGACATGTTGGACGCCCTCAGAGCACCGGAGGTTCGCCCTCCGCGCCACCCGGATCTCGCATGCCGGCCGGGGAGTCCGGCCGATCCGAACAGCGGCAGGACGGCGAAGGGGACGATGAGGGTCGGTGCCTCCGAGGCTGGGCACCGCGGGCCTTCCGCCGCAGTCAGCCGGGTGACCGGAGATCCGGCCGGTGGGGGCCGCCGGTGGAGGGCGGCGGCGAGCGGCGTTCCACGTAGGCGCGGCCGCCGACCGCCCCGAGGTGGATGACCACCCCGACCGCCACCAGCCACGACATGATGATCATGACGACGCCGATGGGGCCGTAGGCGCGCTGGTTGGCCACGATCTCGGCGGAGAAGTAGCGGGCGGAGAACAGGCCCAGGCCCGCCCAGCACACTCCGGTCGCCAGCGCCGCGGGGAACAGCTCGCGCCACGGCACCGCCCCCAGCAGCAGCCGCAGGCTGCACCACCAGAACAGCGTCGCGGGCAGGAGGCCGAGCAGGGCCTGCAGCAGCGGCCCGCCGGTCGTTCCCAGCGCCCTGCCGGCCGCGGCCTGCACGGCGGCGTACGCCAGCAGCGCCCCCAGCCAGGAGAACCGTGCCCCCACGCCCCGCCACCCCCGGTCCGGGACGTCGAACACCTTCTCGTACCACCTCTGGAGCGTGCCGGCCACGGCCAGCGCCCCCAGGAGCAGCAGGCAGGCGCTGGTCACCGTGATGGTGACCGAGCCGGTGCCGGAGTGGAAGAGGGCGGCGACGGCGCGCGCCGCCGGCTCGTCCAGCCCGAGCCACCCGGCGAGCACCGTCGCGGCGTCGCGGCCGAACGCGGCGGTGACCACGATGAGGAAGGGGAAGAAACACAGGATCGCCAGCGCCGCCAGCTCGAACGAGTTGCCGAAGAAGTCGACCGCCGTGAGCCTGCCCCACAGCAGGCCCGCCTCGCCGGCCTTCAGGCGCCGGGCGTCGGCCAGGCGCGCCAGCCCGGCGAGCCTCCGTCCCGCCCGCCGGTCTCCGCCGCGCGGCCCCGCCGGTCTCCCGCGGCCCGTCATCGGCGACACGCCCAGGGCTCGCCCGCGGCCCCGGTCCGTCCGGTCAGGCCGCCAGGACCTTGGTCTTGGCGCGTTCGAACTCCTCGGCGGTGAGGTCGCCGTGGTCCCTGAGCTCGGCGAGCCGGCCGAGCTCCTCCGCCTGGCCGGTGCCCCGGCCGAGGTCGAGGCCGGCGGCGGTGTAGTAGCGGCTCTCGCGCTCGCGCATCCGGGCCGCCTCCCGGTCGCCCATCCCGCGGCCCCGTGCGATCAGGTACACGAGCACGCCGAGGAACGGCAGGACGATGAGGAAGACGGTCCAGCCCGCCTTGCCCCAGCCGCTCAGCGAGTCGTCCCGGAAGACGTCGGTGATGACCCGGAAGAGCAGCACGAACCAGATGATCCACAGGAAGAACCACATCATGGTGAGGAACACGTTGAGCAGCGGATAGTTCATGGTCCGCCTCCTGTCGTCGTCTCCGGCGCGGACGAAGCGTGCCGGGCCGGGCCGGGCGGCGCGGTTCCGCGTCCTGGCCTCCATGGTCCGGAGCGCCCGGAGCCGGCGGATCACCCGCGACGGGTGATCCGCCGGGGAGGGCGCCGCCGGACGGCGGCCGGCCCGGTGGCTCCCGTCAGCGGACGACCTCGATGTCGGCCATCATGCCGCGGTCCTCGTGGCTGAGGATGTGGCAGTGGAAGGGGTACTTGCCGGTGAAGTCGAGGAACTCCATCCTGATGACCACCTCGCCGCCGTGGGGCAGCTGCACCGTGTCCTGCCCGCCGCGGGCCTGGTAGGGCCTGCCGTTCACGCTGATCACCTGGAAGTGGTTGACGTGGATGTGGAAGGTGTGCTCCTCGCGGGAGACGTTGCGCAGCCGCCAGGCCTCGGTGGTGTTCAGCTTCGCCCGGACGTCGATCCTGTCCGGGTCGAACAGCCTGCCGTCGATGTCGCTTCTCCTTTACGGCGGTCTCACCGCGACGGCGTGCGGGCCGTCACGCGACGGGGGCCACGTCGGTGGCCTCGGCCGCCCGGTGCAGGGCACGGGCCAGGCGGACGGCGTCGCCGACGGACCAGAAGTGCATGTAGAACAGCCGGGGCTCATCGCGCAGGGCGTGGTTGTGCAGCGACACGACGTCGATCTTGCCGCGGCGCAGCGCCCTGATGGCGCGGTTCACCTCGTTCGCGGTCATGACGAAGTCGCCGTTGACCGCCGTCGATGGCCGCGGTGTCCAGGTCGAGCGGCGGTGGTTTGCGCGGCGCGGGCGGGCCGGGTGTGGCCGTCACGTCCAGGGCCGCCCGCACCGCCCTGGCGAGCCGTACGGCGCTCCTGTCGACCCCGTCGAAATGGGCCCACCACAGCTGCGGAGTATGGGCGAGGAGGTGCTTGTGAATAGCGGTCTGCTCCAGCCCCCCGGCCTGGAAGGCGTCGGTGACCTTCTCCAGTTCCCCCTCGGTCACCACCAGGTCGCCCATCACCATGGTCCGGCCGTCGCGGTAGCGGGCGAACCCCACGTCGCCGCTGATCGCGAAGTCGGGGTCGAGGGTGACGCCGTGGGAGCGGATCGCCCGCCGCCGGCGGGGCCGCGCTCAGCCTCACGCGGTCCGTCTCGCCGTGGGCAGGACCTCGATCAGGTCGGCGAGCGTGAGCCCGCCGCGGCGCAGGAGCACTTCGAGTTCGCGCACGGTCGCGCAATAGGCGTGCAGGGACCCGAACTGCCGGGCTCGCAGCACCTCCCGGCCGTCGAGCCGGATCAGCTCCACGTCCCAGCCTCGCCGCGCCACCCACCTGCTCACGCCACAAGGCTATGAGCTGCGCGAACGCGCTCACGCCAGGGTGTGGCGGCCCCGGCCGGCCCGTCCCCGCGCCCCCGCGCCTCAGTGCACGGAGGGGCTGCGGCGTTCGACCAGGACGACGTCGCGCCAGCGCCCGTGGTGGCGGCCGAGGCGCTCGCGGGTGCCGACGACGCGGAACCCGGCTCTGAGGTGGAGGGCGAGGCTCGCGGCGTTCTCCGGGAAGATGCCGGACTGGACGGTCCAGATTCCGGCGGCGTCGGTGGAGGACAGCAGGGCGTTCAGCAGCGCCAGGCCCACCCCCTGGCCGCGGGCGTCGGGGTGGACGTAGACGGAGTGCTCGACCACCCCGGTGTAGGCGCACCGGTCGGAGACCGGCGACACCGCGACCCAGCCCAGCACCCGGCCGCCGGGGGCGAGGGCGACCAGGCGGTGCCTGGGCAGCCTCGCGGCGTCGAACGCCTCCCAGGTGGGGGCGGCCGTCTCGAAGGTGGCGTCGCCGTCGTCGATGCCGAGCCGGTAGATCTCCAGGACCTGCCCGGAGTGCTCGGGACGCATCGCGGTGATGCGCGCCGTGGCGGTCACGGCGCCCGTACCCCAGCGTCGGTGGCGGCCGGGACGGAAGGCAAGGCGGAAAGGCTCACGCGCCCAGTGTCGCAGGGACGACCGGGCGGCCGGTGTGATCCTCGTCCCGGCCGGTCCCGGGATCAGCGGGCGAGCAGGTCCCTGGCGATGTGGGTCACCTGGATCTCGTCGGTGCCGGCGTATATCTGGAAGGACTTGGCGTCGCGGGCCAGCTGCTCGACGCGGTACTCCGACATGTAACCGTTGCCGCCGAACAGCTGCACCGCCTCCATCGCGACCTCCGAGGCCGCCTGCGCCGAGTACAGCTTCATCGCCGACGCCTCGGCCAGGGTCGGGGTGCGGCCCGCCTTCTGCATCTCGATGTGGCGGAACACCAGGTTCTGCACGTTCAGCCTGGCCACCTCCATCTTGGCGAGCTTGAGCTGGATGAGCTGGAAGTCGCCGATGCGCTGCCCCCACAGCTCGCGCTTCCTGGCGTAGTCGACCGACAGGGCCAGGCACTCCTCGATGACGCCGAGCGACATCGCCGCGACCCCGGCCCGTTCGGTGACGAAGTTCTGCCTGGCGGACTCCTTGCCGCCGCCCGCCCCCGCGGCCAGCAGCCGGTCCCGGCCGACCTGGACGTCGTCGAGGAAGAGCTCGCCTGTGGGGGAGGAGTGCAGGCCCATCTTGCGCAGCGGCCTGGTCTGCTCCAGGCCGGGCATGCCGCGGTCCAGGACGAACGTGAGGATCTCGCGGTCGCGCGGGTCGCGGCCGTCGTCGAGCTTGCAGTAGAAGACGATCGTGTCGGCGTACGGGCCGTTGGTGATGAAGGTCTTGTTCCCGTTGAGCACGTACCCGTCGCCGGCCTCGCGGGCGGTGGCCTGCATCCCGCCGAACGCGTCCGATCCGGAGTTCGGCTCGGTGATCGCCCACGCGCCGACCTTCTCGAAGGTCAGCAGGTCCAGGGCCCAGCGCCGGCGCTGCTCGGCGGTGCCCCGCTTCATGATCGTGCCGGCCGCCAGGCCGAGGCTGACGCCCATCGCCGACACCAGCCCGGGGGCGACCCGGCACAGCTCGATGATCGGCAGCATGCTCATCGCGGCGTTCGCGCCGCGGGGCCCGTCCTCCTCCTGGCCGGTGCCGTCACCGGCCTCCGCGCGTTCCATGCGGGCGTGGAACGACGAGCGCGCCATCTCGTCCATGCCGAAGGTCTTGTAGAGATCGCGGATCAGGTCGTAGGGCGGCAGCTCGCCCGACTCCAGCTCCTCCAGCCGGGGCCGCACCTGCGCGTCGATCCAGCCGCGCACCGCGTCCCGGATCATCAGGTCTTCCGCGGACCACTCGATCATCTCTACCGCCTCGCCTTCGGAGCGTGCCTTCTGCACCGTCCATCCAAGCAGACGGCGAAAGCGCACGCTTACTTCGGGGGGTCCTCCCGCCCGAACGCCACCACGTCGGCCAGGACCCCGTGGTCGGCGGTCAGCCGCCCGGGGGCCGGGCTGTCGTAGACGACCAGCAGCCGGGGCCCGCCGTCCTCGCCGGTCTCCTCCAGCACCGCGATGCCCTCGGCGTGGTCGTCCCCCTCCCCGTGGGGAAGCTCGCCGAGCACCCGCAGGTCCTCGGCGGGCACGACGCCGGCGCCGTCCCCGGCCGCGGCCCCCGGCCAGCGGACCACCCGCACGGGGCCGTCGAGGTCCATGCTCGGGCCGGTGAGGACGAGCAGGTCGTCGCCGTGCGGGCACAGGTCGCGGACGCCCAGCCCGCCCAGGTCCAGGAAGTGCGTGCGGTAGGGCTCCCCGTCCGCACCGATCGGCCGCGGCCGGAGCCGCCGCGGGTCGCCGGGATCGGTCTCGGGGTGGATCTCGATGAGCACGGCCCATCCGCGCAGCACCGGCCCGCGCAGCCCGATGTAGAGACGCTCGCCGTGGGCGGCGATGCCCTCGACGTCGATCCCGTTGTCCTTGCTGGGGATGGACAGGAACGGCGCCAGGTGGGGGTCGCCGGCGAGCAGGTCGGTGAGGGAGTCGTGGTGGCCGCCCAGCACGGCGGCGGTGCGCTCCCCGTCCTCGCCGGTCACCTCGGGCAGGCCGTCGTCGCCGGTGACCAGGGGGAGCCGGGCCAGGATGAAGCGGTTGTCCTCGCGGACGACGGTGGCGAGCCTCTTGCGGGACTTGGCGGCGGAATGGCCCGGTTTGATCTTCTTGCGCTTGAGGCTGTGCGAGCCGACCGCCCAGAGCCAGCCGTCGGCGCGGGCCAGCCCCTCGATGTCGGCCTCCTCCTCCGGGCCGGCCGGCAGCGGGATCAGGTCGCCCAGGCGCACCGTGCGCTGGCCGCCGTAGCCGGTGACGCGGCCCCGGGAGTCGGTGGTCGCGGTCAGCCGTTCGATGGTGGCCGTCTCGTCGCCGGCCACCCACAGGCAGCGGCCGTCCTGGCGTACGGCGGAGAGGTTGGTGTGCGTCTCGGCCTCGCGGCTCTCGGGCGCGAAATGCAGCTCGACCTGGCGTTCCACGATCATGCGCCGATGGTGCCACATTGCGGACCGCTCCCGAAGCCCGGCCGGGCGCTCCGGAAACGGCCGCCGACCTCGGTGAAGTCCCCTCCGCGCGGCCGTGGACGGCCTCGGACGGTCAGGGAACCTCCCAGCGAACGTGCAGGTGCCCGGGCTTGCGGAAGACCAGGCCGCGCGCCGCGGCGGGCCGGGCGGGGTCGGGCCGCAGCCCGGGAAGGCGGGCCAGCACCGCGGCGACCGCGGTCCGGGTCTCCAGCCGCGCCAGGTGCGCCCCGAAGCAGAAGTGGGGGCCGTGGGCGAACGCCAGGTGCTCGGCCGCGTTGGCGCGCCGCGGGTCGAAACGGTCGGGGCGGGGGAACACCGCCGGGTCCCGGTTGGCTCCGGCGAGCGAGACCCGGACCAGGTCGCCCGCCCGCACCGGCGCGCCGCCGATCTCCACGTCCCGGGTGGCGTACCGGTCGACCACCGAGGCCGACGGCTCCAGCCGCAGCGACTCCTCGATCGCGCCGGGCAGCAGCGCCGGGTCGCGGCGGACCAGGTCGAGCTCGGCGGGATGGGACAGAAGGTGCAGCAGCACGTTGACGATCATGCCCTCGGTGGTGTCGATGCCGCCGAACATCAGCACCGCCGCGTCGGCCACCACCTCGGCCGTGCCGAGGCCCTCGCCCTGGCCGGCCGCCGCGGCCAGGAGCGAGGACGAGCCCGGAACGGCGAGGACCTCCTCGACCGAGGCGCGGAGCCGACGGTAGGCCTCGTCCGCCCGGGCCGGCGGGGTCCGGCCTGCGGTGAGGGCCGACACCGCCTCCACGAACGCGCCGTACCAGGAACGGATCGTCGCGGCGTCCACGCCCTCCAGCCCCAGCGCCTCGGCGACGACCGCCACCGCCAGCGGCCCGGCCAGGTCCCCGCGCAGCTCGGCCCGGCCCGCCGGCGCGAGGGCGGTGACCAGGCGGTCCACCTCCGCCTCGACGAACGCGGTGAAGCGCTCGCGGGTCTGCGCGGGCCGGAAGGGCCGCGCGAACGGCTCGCGGTGGCGGGTGTGCGCTCGGCCGTCCAGCGACAGCATGCTGGGCCCCAGCAGCCGCGCCGTGGAGAAGCGGGGGTCGTCGACGGTGAAGGCCGCGGCGTCGCGCATCACCCGTACGGCCAGGGTGTGGGAGGTGACCAGCCAGCCGTCCAGGGCGGGCAGCCAGGAGACCGGCTCGCGGGCCCGCAGCCGGGCGAGCGCCGGATGCGGGTCGTCCTCCAGCTCGGCGACGGTCACGGCCGCGCCGAGAGGGAACCGGTCGATCAGCTCGGACACCACGCCGAAAGGGTAGCCGGACGCGGTGCCCGGCCGACCGCCCGGCCCCCACTTTTGTGATCTACAACGTAAAGGCGCCGGCCGGTGGCGAGCCTCAGGCCGCCGTGGACGTGCGCCGCCACCAGCCGCGACCCGACTCCGGCAGCGTGTGGATCGGGTCGTAGTACTCGTACCGCCGGGTCAGCGCGTCGGGATCGGCGGCCTCCAGCCCGGTCCGGTAGTTCTTGGTCCAGTACGAGATGCCGCGCTCGCGGTCGTAGCCGGCGAGCTGGTGCACCCAGCGCTTGCCGACGTAGGGCACGTCGCACACGATCCGCGGCGTCGCGAAGCCGGGCAGGTAGCCCATGATCGCGTGCTGGAGCTCCTGTGCCTCCCACACCGCCACCCGCCAGTGCTCGCTGTAGGGGATCATGTCGCACATGTACAGGTAGTACGGCAGGATCCCGGCCTCGTCGAGCAGCGCGAACGACAGGTCCAGCAGCTCCTCGGGGGTCGCGTTGACCCCGCGCAGCAGCACGCCCTGGTTCCGGACGTCGCGGATCCCGGTGTCGAGCATCGCCCGGGCGGCGCGGGCGACCAGCGGCGTCAGCGACCGCGCGGAGTTGACGTGGGTGTGGATCGCGATCTGGGCGCCGCGCTCGCCGGCCTTGGCCGCCAGGCGCTCCATCCCGGCGCGCACCTCGTCCTGCAGCCAGTGCTGCGGCAGCCCCATCAGCGCCTTGGTCGCCAGCCGGATGTCGCGGATGTTGTCGATGTCCAGCAGCGCGTCGACGAAGGACTCGAGGCGCGGCCAGGGCAGGTTGGCCACGTCCCCGCCGGAGACGACCACGTCCCGGACGCCGGGGGAGCGGCGCAGGTAGTCCAGCATCGCGCCGTGGCGGTCGGGGGCCTTGATGGTGAACTTGTGCTTGTCCACGGCGGGCGTGGAGTTGCCCACCAGGTCCATGCGCGTGCAGTGCCCGCAGTACTGCGGGCAGGTCGGCAGCAGCTCGGCCAGCACCTTGGTGGGGTAGCGGTGGGTGAGCCCCTCGACCGCCCACATCTCCGCCTCGTGCAGGGAGTCGCGGGTGGCGTAGGGGTGGGAGGGCCAGTCGGTGCGGCGGTCGCTGAGGACCGGGATCATGTAGCGGCGCACCGGGTCGGCGAGGAACGCCTCGGTGGAGGCGGTGTCCATGGTGTTCAGCATCTGCGGGGTGACCAGCATGGACATGGTCGCCCGCTCGGCCTGGTCACGTTCCAGGTCGGCGTAGAACGACTCCGCCAGCAGGTCGCCCGTCACCTGCCGCAGCTGCCTGATGTTCTTGACGCAGTGCGCCCGCTGCCACTGCGCCGACTCCCATTCCGCCGCCGTCACGTCACGCCAGCCCGGCAGGCGCCGCCAGTCGGGCTCCTCCAGCGGCCGGCGCCGGTACTCGTAGGGCTGCCGGGCGGCCTCGGGGACGGCCGGCGCCCCCTCCCGTCCCGTCCGGCCGGGTGTCGTTCCTCGGGTGTCCCCGGTGGACGGGGTGCCAGTGGTCGCGTCCGGCTCCGGACGCAGGGCGGCGGTCATCGTCGACCCCTCCTCGCGCAGCGTGTTGACGGCGGATGGACCGCATAAAAGTCTTGTGTACGGCAGACGTTACGGGAAGAATTTCGATTGAACCAGTGATGCCATGTACATCTTCCGCAAACTGCGACAGGATCGAGATCTCCGAAAGCGAGGGGGCGTTCCATGGACGTGACGGCGGTGGGCCTGCACCGCGTGCTGGAGCCCGCGGGCGTGCTGCCCCAGGCGGCGCGGCGGCTCGACCCCGACCCCCGGATCCGCCCCGACGAGGTCCGCGTCCGGGTCGAGCGCCTCAACCTGGACGCCGCCTCCTACCGCCAGCTTCACACCGCCCACGGAGGGGACCCCGGAGCGATCCGCGACGAGGTGCTGGCGATCATCAGCGAGCGGGGCAAGATGCACAACCCCGTCACCGGTTCGGGCGGCATGCTGGTCGGCGTCGTCGACGAGACCGGCCCGCGCTCGCCCCTCGGCCTCAAGCCCGGCGACCGGATCGCCACCCTGGTCTCCCTCACCCTCACCCCGCTGGCGGTCGACGACGGACTGGCCCGCTGGGACGGGCGCTCGGAGCAGATCCCCACCTCCGGCCACGCGATCCTGTTCGCCCGCTCCATCGCCGCCGTGCTGCCCGCCGACCTGCCCGTGCCACTGGCGCTGTCGGTCATGGACGTGTGCGGCGCCCCCGCCCTGACCTCCCGCGTCGTGGCGGGCCTGGACGCGCCCGTGGTCGCCGTCCTGGGCGCGGCGGGCAAGAGCGGCTCGCTGTCGCTGGCCGCGGCCCGCCGGGCCGGCGCCGCCCGCACCATCGGCCTGGTCCCCACCGAGGAGGAGGAACGGCGGCTGGCCGCGACCGGCCTGGCCGACCGGGTGGTGCGGGCCGACGCCCGCGACCCCGTCGCCGTCGCCACCGCCCTCGGCGAGCCCGCCGACGTGACCGTGGTCTGCGTGGACGTGCCCGGCTGCGAGCACGGCGCGATCCTGGCCACCGCGCCCGGCGGCACGGTGGTCTTCTTCTCCATGGCCACGTCCTTTCCCGCCGCCGCCCTCGGCGCCGAGGGCCTGGCGGCCGACGTCACGATGCTCGTCGGCAACGGCTACGTCCCCGGGCACGCCGAGCTGGCCCTGGACCTGATCCGCGGCGAGCCGGGCGTTCGTGCGCTGTTCACCGCGCGGGAGGGGCGTTCTTCGGCAGAATGATCGCGTGCGCCCCGGCAGCGGCGGGGGAGGCGTGTCCGAGCATTCGAGGAGAACAGCGATGGCGAGCATCACCCGGACCCTGCGCGAGATGGATCCCGAGGAGCGCCAGGGTCGGATCGTGGACGTCCTCGTCGACGCCTTCTCCGGCCTCATGGAACGCAGCCCGGCCGAGTTCCGGCGGCGCTTCCGCAAGATGGCCTCGGACCCGTTCGCCTTCTACCGGGGCAGCGCCCCCCTCTTCTACGCCGACATCGTCCAGGACGAGGACCCCTGGGCCGACGAGCGCACGGCCCGAGTCTGGATCCAGGGCGACCTGCACGCCCAGAACTTCGGCACGTACATGAACGACGACGGCGTCTTCGTCTTCGACGTCAACGACTTCGACGAGGCCTACCTGGGCCACTTCACCTGGGACGTCAAGCGCCTGGTGGCCAGCCTGGCGCTGCTGGCCTGGAGCAAGGCCGTCTCCGACGCCGACATCCGCCGCCTCGTCGAGACCTACGTGCGCGCCTACGTCGACCAGGTCCGCCGGTTCGCCGCGGACGAGGGCGACCACGCCTTCGCGCTCACCCTCGACACCGCCGACGGCCACGTCCGCGACGTGCTGCTCTCCGCGCTGTCCTCCACCCGGATCGGGCTCCTGGACGGCAAGACGCTGGTCGACCGCCACGAGCGGCGCTTCCGCGACGGCAACGGCGTGCGCCGCCTCGGCGAGGACGAGCGCGCCAAGGTCGAGCGCGCCTACATGGAGTACCTGGAGACGATCCCGAAGGAGAAGCGCTTCGGCGGCCTCACCTACCAGGTCAAGGACATCGTCGGCGCCTCGGGGTTCGGCATCGGCTCGGCCGGCCTCTCCGCGTACAACATCCTGGTCGAGGGGCACAGCCAGGCCCTGGAGAACGACGTCATCCTGTCGATGAAGCAGGGCAACGTCGCCGCCCCCAGCCGCGTCGTCGAGGACGAGCGCATCCGCGAGTACTTCCGCCACCACGGCCACCGCACCGCCGTCTCCCGCCGCGCCCTGCAGGCCAACACCGACCCGTGGCTGGGGTACACCGAGATCGACGGCGTGGGCTTCGTCGTGCAGGAGCTCTCCCCCTACGAGGAGGACCTGGACTGGTCGGGCCTGACCGAGCCCGAGGAGATGCTGTCGGTCCTGGACGACCTCGGCCGGGCCACCGCCAAGATCCACTGCGTGTCCGACACCGACTCCGACCACACCCTGGTGGACTTCCAGGTCGAGGACGCCATCAGCGCGGCCATCGGCCCGGACGAGACCGGGTTCGTCGAGGCCATGGTCGGGTTCGCCGCCGAGTACGCCGCCATCGTCCGCGACGACCACCGGCTCTTCGTCGACGCGTTCCGCTCCCGCCAGGGCCGCCTCGCCCCCCTCTGGGAGTCGTGACGGCCTTCCTCCGCCTCGTCCCGGTACGGCCTTTGTCTGTAGCCGGCGCGCCAGCTTGCCCTGACGCGCCGGTTTCCCGGTGAATACGTCCCAGGCAGAATCTTGGTGACGATATAGCTACGCTCTGTAATTTCGATTACTCTCAAGGGGTCAATCGGACACGGTGCGTCACACCGGGCGGACGCCGTGACCGCGGCCGGCGTCATCGGCGGCGAGACCGGCGCCCGGCGGGAGGGCGCCACCCCCTCGCTGAGGAGGGCACATGGGGGGAAACACCTGATGCCCGCGCAGGTAACCATCACCGACACCACCAACGGCGTACCGCTCGACAACTTCCCGGGCGCCGACGACGACGCGCGCCTGCGCACCGCGATGGCCTACGCCGCCGCCCAGGCCCGCCCGCCGGCGATCATGCTGGCGGACAGGGAGTACACCATCTCCCGGGGCCCGTACCCCTACTACGACGGGTTCCGGCTGGTGGGCAGCCTCGGGACGACGGAGCGGGAGTTCCTGACGCGTGGCCCGCAATGCGTCGTCAACGTCGGCGGCAGCGCGCTGTTCTCGGTGCCCTCGCGGGGCGTGCAGAACGTCTGGGTCTCAGGGATCCAGTTCCGTGCTGCCTCCGGATCGACGCACTTCCAGACGCCGATCACCGACTTCGCGTCGGGGCCGATCATGGCGGACGTGACCATGGAGAAACTGGCGTGGGTGGGATTCGCCACGGTCATGCACGCCCGCCACCTCCGAGTCCAGATCGACCGGACCTACACCAACGCCGGCACCGACACCCAGTTCAAGCTGGGCGGCAGCGACGGCTACTACTGGATCAACGGCGGCTACCTGTCCAGCACCGCGCTGGACGCCACCAAGTTCTACATCTGGCTCACCCACATGAGCCGGTCGCAGTTCGGCCCGCTCTACATCACGCCGGAGAGGGCGACCGGCATCCGGATCGACGGCAGCTACGGCGGCCTGGTCTTCACCGGGACGCTGCTGGACTGCACCGGCCGGGACCAGACCCGCGCGTGCCAGGGCGCCGCGATCCTCATCACCGGCGGCAAGGGGATGGTCTTCGACAAACTGTGGTTCTTCAACAACGCCGTCCGCCCGGCCAGCACCGGCCGGAACCCGGTCGACCGGGGGCAGGTCTTCATCCGAGGGTCCGCCGGCGACCTGCTGTTCGACGGCTGCCAGTTCAGCGGCTTCGCCGCCCAGACGGGGTACACCCCGCCGGGGACGCCCGCCATCTACGCCGCTACGGGCGTGACCAACGTGAAGGTGACCGCCCCGCTGGCGCCGAACTCCGGCACCAGGCTCCTGCAGCAGCAGAGCGCGGGGATCATCAGCAAGTACGCCGCCGACGACTGGACCCTGGGCGTCGCCTGACCCGGCCTCGGCCCCCGCCGGCCGCGCCCCGCCGCGTCTCGCGCGGCGGGGCGCGTGCCGTTCACCGAGACCTCTCACCGGGTGAAGGCCAGCGCGGTGGCGGCACTGATCACCACGGCGAGGACCACCAGCACGATCGGTGCCGTCAGCGGGTTGCGGCGCCGGGGCGGCGCCTCGGCCACATGCGGACGCGGGACGGCGGGTGACGGCTTCGCGGCCGGTGACGGCCGTGTCGGTTCCGGCCTGTCCGCGGGTGGCCGGGCCGCCACCGGCCGTGCGGGCGTCCCACGGCCGGGCGTGGCCCTGGGCGCCTCCGGCGGAGCAGTTCCGGGAGGAGCCGGCCGCTCGGGCCGCTCGGGCCGCTCGGGCGGCTCCGGCGGCTCTGGTGGCCGGGGAGGCACGGGTTCTGGAGGCACTGGTTGCGGCGGAGGCTGGGGAGGCCGTGGCGGGACCGGATGCGGAGGTACCGGATGTGGAGGTACCGGACGCGGCGGGACCGGTGCGGGCGGACCGGGAGGGCAGGGCGGCGGCGGCCTGTGGCGGCAGCCCGGCGGGGGAAGGGCGACGACCAGCCTCAACCGGATCAGCCCGCCCACGGAGACGTCCAGGCACAGGTCGACGCGGACGGGAGACCGCGCGGCCGTCCCGGGCGGCCCAGGACCCCGCGCCGTCTCTCGCGGCAAGGATTTCCCAGGCGAGCCGGACCTTCGCGTGGACGTGGTGCGGGCGGGCGAGGGCCTGGCCCTGGCGGGCGCGCCGACGGCCTCTTCGGACTTCGCGGGAGGTCTCCGGGCGGGCGTAGGGGCGGGCGCCCTCGCGGGGGGATGAACGGACTTCCGTACGGGCTCCCTTGCGGGCAGGCGCGGCGGGACGCGGGCGCCCGGAGAACTCCGGGGGAGTTCCGGCGCGGGCGGCGGAGGGGCGGCCAGGGCCGCCCCCGGCGCGCACAGGGGGAGCAGGCCGGCGGCCGCCGCCGTCACGGCGAAGGTGCGCAGCATCCTCAGGAACCTCCCGAGACGCGCTTGATCTCCTCCAGGGCGGCGCCGAACGCGTCGGGCCCCACACCCAGCCCGCCGGTGAAGGTGTGCGAGATGTCGACCGCCAGGTAGACGCCGACGGCCAGCAGCCCGGCCATGAGCGCCAGCGGCAGCGCCGCCAGGCCGCGCGGCCTGGCCCCGGCCAGGAACGGGAAGAGCACGACCAGCAGCCCGGTCACCGCCGTGATCACCAGCAGCGCCGGCGGGGGCCTGGTCCCGGCGTCCATCGCGCGCTGGTGGCGCGCCGCGGAGATGGCGGTCACCTGCTCCAGGAACGCCGCCCGGGCGTCCTTGATCTCGTCCTCCGGCGCGGGCAGGGCGATGATCTCGCGGCGGACCGCGTCCAGCCGGGTCCAGCCGCCGGGGCTGAGGCGCCCCTCGGCCATCCGCGGCCACTCCTCATCGCGGACGAAGCGCGCGTAGTCCACCAGGGCGGCACGGGCGTGCTCCTTCGGCCCGGCCGGGAGCCGTTCCGCCGCCCAGTACGCCTCGGTGATCGCCTGGGCCTCGGTGTAGGTGTTGAGCCGGGCGGCGTCGGCGGTGGTCCACGGCACCACGATCGCGACCGCGAACGCCAGCAGGAACAGCGCCGAGATCATGGAACCGGCGTGGCCGGCGGTGGCGCCGCCCGGCTCGCCGTCGTCGGTGCCGCGCCGGCCCAGCCGGCCCGCGGCCAGCCGGCTCGCGAGCAGCACCACGCCGATCGCGCAGGCCGCCGTCAGGAGATAGACCACCATGACCCCTTGCCAGATCCGTAGAGGGAGAGAAGAGACCAGCTGTCACGGATCGTCACTTTAGGTAGGCGTGGGGTGGTTGACGATTGTCCTTCCGGTCGCATTGGCGTTCCGGAAGGCAACCCTCCTGGCGTCTCCGAGCGCCTTCTGCGCGGTCCGCCCGGCGCCGCCGCGGGGTGGCGTGGTATCCCGCTCGACGGGCGGCGGGCATCCCCGCGATCATCGGCGGATGAACGAGCGAACCCTGGTCTTCGGCCATCGTCCCGGCGGCTCCAGCCGCGCCCTGATCACGGCCGCCGGCGACCGCGGGCTGGCGGTCGTCGAGCTCACCGGTGCCGTGGTGCCGCCGGAGCTGCGCGGATCGGGCGCGCACCTGTACTCCGGGCTGCGGCACGCCGACCGGCTGGCGGCCGAACTGGGCGTCCTCCTGCTGGAGGCGCCGGCCGGCTGGCTGCCCGCCCTCCCCGCCGAACTGGTGGGCCGTGACATCGCCATGACGACGCTCGGCGAGGCCTACGACATCCGCACGCCGGTGTTCGTGAAGGCGCCCAACACCAAGGACGTGCCGGCACGGGTGTACGCCGACGGCAGCAGGCTCCCGGGCCCCGACGCCCTCGACCGGGGCACGCCGGTGCTGGTGTCCGACCCGGTGCGGTTCGCCGCTGAGTTCCGCCTGTACGTCCTGGACGGCGAGGTGCGCACCGGCAGCCAGTACGCCCTGTGGTCGCGGGAGGCGCTCGAGCCGCTGGAGGGGCATGGGCGGCGCGGGGAGGTCCTCGGCTTCGCGCGCGAGATGCTCGCCGTGGCCGGCGGCACCCTGCCCGGCGCGGTCGTGGTCGACGTCGGCGTGATCGCCGAGCCGGACGGCGGCGAGCGGTGGGCGGTGGTGGAGGCCAACGGCGCGTGGGGGAGCGGCTGCTACGCGGCCGATCCGGGACGCGCGCTGGAGGTGGTGCTGCGCTCCTCCGGCCCGGGAACGCTGATGGGGGAACGTGACCGTTCGTTCGCCAGAGTGAAGCCTCTTGCGTATTGAGCGCTCCAGGCAGGAAGATCTCGTTGTTAGGACCGAAGATAGAAGAGAAATTCGGTGATGGTCGAGCGTGAGGGGAGGCGGCAATGGCGCCGCAGGGGAAACTCGATCTCGATCCGGTGATGGTGCGCAAGGCCCGGGCCCTGGCCGCCCGCGCCGCCGAACCGGTGATCGAGATGGCCCGGACCCACACCACCGTCTCGGTGGAACGGGCGCTGCTGAGGATCGCCGGCCTCGCCGGCGCCGACGCCGACGGCAGGCCGTGGGTCAACCACCTGGCCGACGCGGTCCGCGACCAGGTCGGGCTCGAGCACGGCGTGGCCCTGCCGGTGTGGGACGCGCTGCTGCGCGGCCCGTACCGGTCGCCCGGCGACCTCGCGCGGGCGGCGGCCCGGGGCGAGGCCGCCTTCCGGCTGCCCCGGGACGCGGACGCGCGCGAGGCCCGCGAGGCGGCCCGCCGCGCGGCCCGCTCGGGCATCGCCCGGATCGACCGGCGGCGCGCGGAACGGGACCGGATGCTCGCCGAGGTCGGCGACCCGCCCCAGCCGTGGATCTACCTGATCGTGGCGACCGGCGACATCTACGAGGACATCCCGCAGGCCCAGGCCGCCGCCCGGGAGGGCGCCGACGTGGTCGCGGTGATCCGCTCCACCGGGCAGTCGCTGCTGGACTTCGTCCCCGAGGGCGCCACCCGCGAGGGCTACGCGGGCACCTACGCCACGCAGGAGAACTTCCGGCTCATGCGCGCCGCCCTCGACGACGTGTCCCGGGAACTGGGCCGGTACGTACGGCTGACCAACTACGCCTCCGGGCTGTGCATGCCCGAGATCGCGGCGCTGGCCGGGCTCGAACGCCTGGACATGATGCTCAACGACTGCATGTACGGGATCATCTTCCGCGACATCAACCCCCGCCGCACGTTCATCGACCAGCGCTTCTCCCGGCAGGTGCACGCCCGCGCCGGCATCGTCATCAACACCGGCGAGGACAACTACCTCACCACCGCCGACGCGGTCGACGCCGCGCACACGGTGATCGTCAGCCAGCTGCTCAACGAGCGGTTCGGGCACGAGGCCGGGCTGGCGGACGCCCAGCTCGGGCTCGGCCACGCCTTCGAGATCGACCCGTCGCTGCCCGACTCCTTCCGGCTGGAGCTGGCGCACGCCCAGCTGGTGCGCGAGCTGTTCCCCGGCGCGCCGCTGAAGTACATGCCGCCCACCAAGCACATGACCGGCAACATCTTCGCCGGCTACCTGCTGGACGCCTTCTTCAACCTGGCCGGGGTGATGACCGGCCAGTCGATCATCCTGATCGGGATGATGACCGAGGGCATCCACACCCCGTGGCTGTCGGACCGCGACCTGGCCCTGGAGAACGTCCGCTACGTCCGCGACGCCTGCGGCGGGCTCGCCGAGGACTTCGTCCCCCGCCCGGGCGGCTTCGTCGCCGAGCGGGCCCGTCGGGTGCTGGGCGAGTCGGTGGAGCTGCTGGAGCGCGTCGAGCGCGACGGGCTGCTCACCGCGATCGCCGAGGGCACCTTCGGGGTCACCCGGCGCCCGCCCGACGCCGGGAAGGGCCTGGAGGGCGTCGTGCCCCGCGCCGACGGGTACTTCAACCCCGCCATCGAGATCCTGGACGACGAGGACCCCCACGCCGTCCACGCCGAAGAGGAGGTGCCCGCATGACCCGCGCGACCCCCGCCGGCGGCACGCGCGCCCAGGCCCCCGCCGAGCCCGCCGACACCCGCCAGGTCATCCGCCCCTACGGCGACACCACCGGCGACGGCATGGTCCAGGTGTCGTTCACCCTGCCCGTCCCCGCGGGAAAGCGCGCCGACGCCGCCGCCCTCCAGCTCGCCGGGAAGATGGGCCTGGACCCGGCCAGCGTGGTGCACTCCAAGCCGATGGGGCCCGACTTCACCTTCTTCATCGTGTACGGCCGGGTCGGCCACCTCATCGACTACGCGGGGATCCCCGTGCCCGAGGGGCGGGAGTACCCCCTGCTGTCCTCCAAGGAGGTCAACCTGGCGATCCGCCGGGGCCTGAACCGGAGGCTGGTCGTGGTCGGCGCCTGCATCGGCACCGACGCCCACACCGTGGGCATCGACGCGATCCTCAACGTCAAGGGCTTCGCGGGCGAGAAGGGCCTGGAGTACTACCGCGAGATCCAGGTGGTCAACATGGGCGCCCAGGTCACCGTGGAGGAACTCGTCGAACGGGCCAAGGCCGAGAACGCCGACGCCGTCCTGGTCTCCCAGGTCGTCACCCAGAGGAACGCCCACCTGCACAACACCAAGCAGATGGCGTCCGCCTTCCACGCCGAGTACCCCACCGCCGTCGCCGCCGGCATGGGACGGCCGCTGCTGGTGGTGGGCGGGCCCCGCTTCGACACCGTCACCGCCGAGGACCTCGGCGTGGACCGCGTCTTCGGCAAGGGCACCACTCCCGCCGAGGTCGCCAGCTTCATCGTGCACGCCCTGCTGCCCGCCGATCCGCCCCCCGGCCCGTCCACCGGCGACGGCCCGTCCACCGACGACACGGAGGAACCCACATGAGCGACCCGCGCGAGGGCCTCACCGTCACCCACCGGCGCTACGTCCCCTACTCGCACGCCCACTACGCGGGGAACCTCGTGGACGGCGCGTACCTGCTGGCCATGTTCGGGGACGTCGCCACCGAGGCGAGCATCCGCGCCGACGGGGACGAGGGCCTGTTCGCCTCCTACTCCGACGTCCAGTTCCGCGCCCCGGTCCGGGCCGGGGACGTGGTGGAGGCCACCGCGACGGTCACCCGCGTGGGCCGCCGCAGCCGGGTGATGGCGTTCGAGGCGCGGGTGGTGTGCCGGGGACGTCCCGACAAGGGGGAGTCGGCGGCCGAGGTGCTGGACGAGCCGATCGTGGCGGCCACCGCCACCGGGACCGTGGTGGTCCCCGGACCCGTCACGGGATGAGACCCCACGTGTCCGGCATGTGGGATCATGACCTTCCGGTATGTGACCACTGAGGCCGCCGTGACCCGCGGTGTTTCCCGGCGGTGTACCGATCCCGGGGGATGTGCTGGCGGAACGCGGGGCCGTCGCGCACCGCGCGGCGGTTGACAAGGCCGGGGACTTCGGTAGTTTTGCTGCAGTCCAGCACAGGACTCACCGATCGGCCGCTCAGGGCGCCACCGGGCCGCGCCACGACGGGATCGACGGCGGAGCACCCGACGCCCGTCCGAGCCAGGGGTGGTGACCGGCGGGCCGCGCCAGAGCGGAGCCGCCCGATCGGGCGGGGCTTGGACCCGGAAAGGGCCCGGACATCCAGTAGAAAACGGAGCATCGTTCTCACCGCCTGTGGGGCGGCTCCGGCCCGAGGGATGTCACGGGCCCTCTTCCGTGGACCCCGGCCCCGCGGCCACCGTGCCACCGCCGGCACGACGCCGTCGCGGGCGGCATCCGCCACCTCTGGCACCGCCCGCCCCTTCCCTCCGGTTCCGGCCCGGCTTCGGCCGCCGCGGGTCGCCGTGGCGGCCCCGGCCCGGTAGCGTTCCGGAGAACGGCTCACGCGCGCGGAGGAACGCCCGCCGTGGACCGTGACGGGGAAGACGGGGACAGGAGCGGAAGTGGCCCAGGAGATCCTGCCGGAACGGCCGCCGGCGGCCGTACCGGGCGGCGTACCGGCCGGGAGGGCGGGCGGCAGCCGCCGCGCCGGCCTGCGCCGGGGCGGGCGCGCCGGATGGCCGCGCACCCTGCTCGCCCTCGCCGCGGGCGCGGCCATGTGGCTGGCCTTCCCGCCCGCCGACCTGACCCCGCTGATCTTCGTCGGGGTGGCCATGCTGACCGTGGCGCTGCACGGGCTGCCCGCCCGTACCGGCGCCTGGCTGGGCTTCCTGAGCGGCGTGACCTTCTTCGTCCCGGTCCTGCAGGGACTGGTCAAGATCGGCCCCGACGCCTGGATGCTGCTGGCCGTGGTCCAGGCGCTCTACTTCATCCCGCTGGGCGCGGGCACGGCCCTGGTGACGCGCCTGCCCGCCTGGCCGGTCTGGACGGCGGCGCTGTGGGTCGCCGAGGAACTGATGCGAGGCCGCGTCCCGTTCGGCGGCTTCCCCTGGGCCCGGCTGGCCTTCAGCCAGACCGCCACGCCCCTCACGACCTACGCGTCGGTCGGCGGCGCGCCGCTGGTCACCTTCGTGACCGCGCTGATCGGCGGCCTGCTGGCCTACGGCGCGGTCGTCCTGCTCCGGGCGCGGCGGCGCACGGCGGCCCTCCCGGCAGGCCCCCGGGACTCGCAGGACGCCCAGGACCCGCAGGCCCCAAGGGGCGGCGCTGACCCCGCCGGACAGGGCGAGAGCCGGACCACCGACGGCGATACGGCCGGCGGCGTCCCCGCGGCGAGCGGACGGACGGGAGACCGCCCCGCGATCGCGCCGGTCCCGCTCCTGCGCGCCTCGGCCAGGCCCCTGGCGCTCGTGCTGGCGGCCGTGGCCGCCCTCATCGGCGGCGGGCTGCTGATCCCCGAGCCGACCGCCGGGCGCCCGGTCACCGTCGCCGTCATCCAGGGCAACGTGCCCCGCCTCGGCATGGACTTCAACAGCCAGCGCAAGGCCGTGCTCGACAACCACCTGCGCCGCACCCGCGAACTGGCCGCCCAGGTCCGGGCCGGGCAGGTGCCCCGGCCCGAACTCGTCGTGTGGCCCGAGAACGCCAGCGACCTCGACCCGTACGCCGAGCCGGAGGCCTACAACGCGATCGACGCCGCGGTCAAGGAGATCGGCGTCCCGGTGCTGGTCGGCGCGCTGACCGACACCCCCGACGGCCGGAAGGTGGAGAACCGCGGGATCGTGTGGGACCCGGCGAGCGGGCCGGGCGACTACTACGTCAAGCGGCACCCCGTCCCGTTCGGCGAGTACCTGCCGTTCCGCGACATCCTCACCCGCCTGATCACCCGGTTCGAGCGCATCCCGCGCGACTTCGCCCACGGCACCCGGTCCCCGGTCATGCGGCTGGGCCCGGCGACCATCGGCGACGTGATCTGCTTCGAGGTCGCCTACGACGGCGAGGTGCGCGACGCCGCCCGCGGCGAGCTGCTGGTCGTGCAGACCAACAACGCCACCTACGGCAGGACCAGCCTGCCGCCGCAGCAGATCGCGATGTCCCGGCTGCGCGCGGTGGAGCATGGCCGTACGATCCTGGTGGCGGCGACCAGCGGCATCAGCGCGATCGTGGCGCCCGACGGCCGCATGATCGACCGGTCCGGGGAGTTCGTGCCCGACATCCAGGTGGCCTCGGTCCCGGCGCGCACCGCGCGGACGCTCGCCGACCGGGCCGGCGCCGTTCCGGAATGGGCGCTGGCGGCGCTGGCCGTGGGGGCGGCCGGCTGGGCCGCGTGGTTCACCGGCAGGAGGAACGAGGGGAATTGACGCCGATGGAGATCCCAGCCGACCTGGGCCGGGTACTCGTGATCATCCCGACCTACAACGAGCGGGACAACATCGAGGGCATCGTGGGCCGGGTGCGCGAGGCCGCGCCGACGGTCGACGTCCTGGTGGTGGACGACGCCAGCCCCGACGGCACGGGGGATCTGGCCGACGCGCTGGCCGCCGCCGACGACCAGGTCCGCGTGCTGCACCGGGCCGGCAAGGAAGGGCTGGGCCCGGCCTACATCGCCGGCTTCCGGTGGGCCGCCGAGCGCGGCTACGACGTCATGGTCGAGATGGACGCCGACGGCTCCCACCAGCCCGAGGAGCTGCCCCGGCTGCTGACCGCGCTGCAGGACGCCGACCTGGTGATCGGCGCCCGCTGGATCCCGGGCGGCACGGTGCACAACTGGCCCATGTCGCGGGAGGTGCTCTCCCGCGGCGCCAACACCTACGCCAGGCTGATGCTGAGCCTGCCGCTGCACGACGCCACCGGCGGCTTCCGCGCGTTCCGCGCCGCCACCCTGGACAAGATCGGCCTGGACGACGTGGACTCGCGCGGGTACTGCTTCCAGGTCGACCTGGCGCTGCGGGCGCTGCGCGAGGGGCTGCGGGTCGTCGAGGTGCCGATCACGTTCGTCGAGCGCACCCAGGGGACCAGCAAGATGAGCCGGGACGTCCTCGCCGAGGCCGCGTTGCGGGTGACCCGGTGGGGCCTGGCCGACCGGGTCGCGCGCCTGCGCCAGCCCCGCCGCTGAACGGGCCCGCCGCGGGGACGGGCGGAAACGTTCCCGGCGCTCCCGGCGTTGAAATGAGCAGAAGCCGTTTCACCGGACCCGGAAATGGAGCCATGCCGGCACTCGTTCTGTTCTTCGCGCTCCTGCTGACGCCCGTCCTGGAGATCTTTGTGATCATCCAGGTCGCGGGGGCCATCGGCGGCTGGTGGACGCTCGCTCTCATCCTGGGCACCAGCGCGCTGGGCGCCTGGATCACCCGGCGTGAGGGCCGCCGCGCCTGGCGGGTGCTGAACGAGGCCGTCCGCGACGGCACGGTGCCCGACCGCGAGCTGTCCGGGTCCGCGATGGTGCTCCTGGGCGGGCTGCTGATGCTGGCCCCGGGGTTCGTGTCCGACGCGGTGGGGCTGCTGTTCGTCCTGCCGTTCACCCGGCCGGTGGTGCGCCGCCTGCTGGCCGCCTACGGGGCGCGCCGGCTGCGCAAGGCCGAGGCCCGCGGATCGCTGTTCCCGCCCGGCGGTCAGGGGATGGGCGGCCTGGGCGGCTTCGGCGGCGGCCCCTTCGACCCGCACGGCACGGGCGCCCGCGGCGCCGCGGGCGGGCCCGGCGGGCGCGTGGTGCAGGGAGAGGTCGTCCACGACGCCGAGGACCGCCAGGAGCCCGACGAGTCCGGGACGGCGTCCGGCGGTGACCGTTCCCTCCGGCAGGGCCGCCAGGGCAAGTGACGAACGACCGGGGCAAGTGACGAACGACATCGAGCCCGCGCTCCCCTGAGGGATGCGCGGGCTCGCTCGATGGCCGCCCCCGATTCACGCGGTTCACGCGATTCGGGGGTGAACGGCCCGGCGGGGCGGCACTCAGGCCGCGGCCCGCCGTCGCCGTTCGCGTGGTAGGTGGGTGGGTGGTGGATCCAGGTTCGGGTTCGGTCAGGCGGTCTTCCGGCGGCCGGCCCGGAGGATCTCCAGGCGTTCGGCCAGGACCTCCTCCAGGTCCTCCAGCGTCCGGCGTTCCATGAGCATGTCCCAGTGGGTGCGCGGCGGCTTGCCCTTCTTGGTTTGGGGCAGTTCGCCGTCGACCCGCAGGGCGGTCGCCCCGCAGCTACGGCATTCCCAGGTCATCGGCACCTCGGCCTCGGCCGCGAGCGTCACGGTGAACCGGTGGCCCTTGGTGCAGGTATAGTCCACTTCCTGGCGTGGGGCCAGATCGGTGTTGCGATCGTTCTCGTAGCTCGTCGCTCCGAGTCGGGTGCCGCGAAGTGCGCGCTCGGCCATCGTCACGTGCCTCCCAGACGGCTTGCGTTCTCGTCCTGACCAACGCTGGATACCGTCACAAGATTCCCCCGCCCGGGGGGATCCAACCCTGCTCCGGGACGTCCGTTCCGAGCCCGCGGGAAACGCGCGGGCCGAACACCGTTCACTCCGCCGTCGCCGAGCGTCCTTTCGCCCGCGGCCGGTGCCGCCGGCACCGGCGCAGGTGAGAGGCGTGAGGACGGCGAGGAACGGGCTCCGGCGGGCCCGGGCGGTCAGGTGCGGCCGGCGGCGTGGGCCCGGGACCAGAGCCTGCCCCAGCCGCCCGCCGCCAGCCACTCCGCAGGGACGCGCAGGCCGTCCGCGGCGATCCGCTCCCAGAACACGGAGGTGTCGGCGCCCAGTTCCCGCGCCGCGGGCAGGGCGCGCTGCCAGGGACCGTCCGGATCGTTCAGCGCGGTCGCCGGGAAACCCGGGACGCTGACGGCGCGCGGCGGCGCGACCGGGGCGAGGGCGAGCGCGGGAGCGCGGCACGTGACCAGGACGGCCAGCGCGCACAGCGGCGGGACCGCCGGGCGGCGGGTCAGGGCGCGGGCGAGGACGGGGTCGCCGTCCAGGGCCAGCCGCCCGACCGCCGCGCGCATCCGCCGCGCCACCACGCCCATCGAGTACGACGGCGCCACCCGGGGCAGCCTGGTGAGAGGGCGCAGCGACGGTGGCGGCGGCTCGGCTCCGGTGAGCCGGGTGAGCTGCGCGTACCGGGTGGGCAGCGCGGGATCCAGCGCCGCGATCGCCGCCTCCAGCGGGCGGACCTCGGTCAGCGCCCACAGGTCCACCAGATCGACGGGCCCCTGGGCGAGGGCGTTCCGGCAGGCGCCGGCCAGCTGTAGCGGCCCCAGACGGCGCAGGCGGGTCACCGCCGCGGCGGGGTCCGCGGCCCCCGGCCTGTGAACGCCGCGACGGGACGCCGAGCCGCTCCCGGAGCCGCCCCCGGGCCCGGACCGGGTTCCGGCGAGGGCGGTGAGCACGGCGGCCGTCTCGCCGCGGACACGGGCGTTCCACTCCCGTTCGGCGAGCCGCTCGAGCACAGGTCCGGCGGCCTGGAGCGGGCGGGGGCGCGCGGGCCGGCGGGCCGTCCTGGAGGGCGGGACCTCCTCGGGCGCGGGCGGCTCGAGGTCAGGGTCGTCGTCGGCCTCGGTCTGGGGGATCGTGGCGACCCAGCCGCGCAACGGGCGCGCCAGCCGCGGGTCGGGAGACTCGTTGAACCGCCCGGCGATCTCGTTGATCCGCCAGCCGCGGGCGGGCCGGGCCGGCACCAGTTCCACGTTGACGAGGACCCGGCCCTCGCCGTCGCACAGGGCGGCCAGGACGCACCTGCCCGCGGTGGCGTCGCCGACGTAGTGGGCTCCGGCGATGCAGTTGCCCATGTACTCGGACCACTCGGCCAGTACGCGGGCACTGCGCGCCACCACGAACCGGGCGCCGGTGCCGGGGACCACCGTTCCGTCGAGCGCGGCGAGCGGCGCCGGGACCGCGAACTCCCCCGACAGCGCCTCGGCGATCCGGGTGCCGGCGCGCAGGCTCTCGACCAGTTCCGTCCAGGTCCGCGCGCCCCGTGCCGGGACGCCGCCGAGTTCGGCCAGCTGCGCGGCGCCCGAGACGGCGCCGGCGAGGGAGCCGAACCGCGGTGCCAGCGGCTCGTCGTCTCCGAGCGGCGGGTCGTGGTCGAGCCACGGGGTGCCGACCCGGCGCTCGGGCTCGGCGGCGTCGTGGCCGTGCAGCCGGGCGAGCGCGTTCACCAGATCCACGCACCACAGCAGCTCCCCGGCCCTCTCCACCTCGGCCGGGGCGTCCGTCTCCGCTGCCTCCGCTGCCTCCGCTGCCCGCGTGTCCTGCGGGCCTGCCGTGCCCAGCCGGTCGCTCCACCAGGAGAGGCCGGCCCATCCCTCGGGCGGGCCGGCCGGGCCGTGCCCGGTGCGCTCGCGCCAGGGGCGCAGGTCCGAGGAGGTCCACTCGCGCAGGACGTGCTCGGGGACGTCCTCCCTCCCGTTCAGCAGCCACCCGATCCTCTCGATGGCCAGGGCGGCGTGGTCGCGGGCATGGGCCAGGTGCCTGCGGACGGCCGCCGCCGTCGTCTCCCGGGACCGTCCGGTCCCGGCGCCGGTCAGGACGCGGTGCAGATCGCGGATGTGGACGCCGGGGCGTGCGGGCAGCCCGGTCAGCCCCGGCACGTACCGCGCCGCGTCGGCGGCGGCGCCGTCCGGCAGCTCCGCGTCGGCGGCACCGATGATCGCCGAGGCGCGGGCCAGGCCCTCCTCCGGGCCGTGGTCGTGGACCTCCACCGCGGCGTGCAGCAGCGCGGTGGCGGCGAGGGCGTCCTGAAGCAGCCGGTTCAGGAGGCCGTACCAGTAGTGGTCGGGCGGGATCCAGCGCGCGGCGGCGGCCAGCGGCGGGTCGTCCGAGCCCAGATCGGTGCGCAGGAGGCGCAGGAGCAGGTCGTCCTCGTGGCGGTCGTGGCGGTCGCGCAGGTCGTCCAAGCGGCTCCGGCGGGCCTGGGTGGCCAGGAGCCCCTCCCTCCGTGCCTGCCAGGCGTGCCGCCCGGCGACCCGTTCCCACAGGTCGAGCAGCAGCGCGGCGCGCCGGGGCCGGGGGAGGGGCTCCAGCACGCGGCCCAGGTTCGCGGCCAGCACCGACGGGCGGGCGCCGGTGAAGAGGCCGGCGTCGCCGGGCGCCTCCAGTTCGAGGATCCGTTCGAGCTGCTCGGGGCCCAGCAGGTCGCTGGCGGCCGAGGCGAGGTGGACGGCGGCCCACCGGCCCTCGGAGATCGCGCGGGCCGCCGCCGCGCCGACCCGCCTGGTCACCGCCGGTCCGAAGAGGGCGACCAGGAAACCGGCGCGGTCGCCCAGCCGGCCGGCGCCCTCGACGCCGAGGACGGTGAGGGCGGCCAGCACGGCGTCGCGCTGGTCGCCCCGGGCCCCCGCCAGCCGCGCCGACCGGAAGCCGCCGCCCAGGTCGACCCCGGCGCCGGCCGCGACCTCCCCGCCGGCCTCGACCAGGCGGCGCAGCCCGGTGACCGCCGCCCGGACCTGCTCGCCGCCGGCGTCCGCCGGTCCCAGCGCGACGGCCGCGCCGGGCCGGGCGTCCCCCTCCGCGGCCACCCGCGCCGGGGACCGGGGCGCGGGCAGCCAGGCGGCCTGGTCCGGGGCCGCCACCACGCCCCCCGCGAGCCGAAGTCTCATTCCCGACATGATGGCCGAGGGGGCGCGCCCGCCCAAGCGAATTAGCGGTGGCGGCCCGCCCTAGACCCGCGTGGTGAGGACCTCGTCGATCAGCCCGTACTCCTTGGCCTCCTCGGCGGTGAAGTACCGCTCCCGGTCCAGGTCCCGGCGGACCTGGGCGGGGTCGCGCCCGGTCGCCTCGGCCACGATCCGTTCCGTCTGCTCGCGCAGCCGCAGGATCTCCCGGGCCTGGATCTCCAGATCGCTGGACTGTCCCCGGACGGCCTCGCCCACGCTCGGCTCGTGCAGCAGGATCCGCGAGCGCGACAGCGCGGCCCGGCGGCCCCGGGAGCCGGCGGCCAGCAGGATCGCGGCGGCCGAGGCCGCCTGCCCGATGCAGGTGGTCTCGATCTCCGGGCGGATGTAGGCCATCGTGTCGTGGATGGCCAGCATCGCCGTCAGCGACCCGCCCGGCGAGTTGATGTAGAGGCTGATGGGCCGGTCGGGGTCCATCCCCTCCAGCGCCAGCAGCTGGGCGGTGACGTCGTTGGCGGAGGTGTCGTCGACCGGAGCCCCGAGGAAGACGATGCGGTCCTCGAAGAGCTTGTTGTACGGCGTCATCTCCTTGGTGCCCCAGGAGGTCCGCTCGACGAACGAGGGCATGATGTAGCGGCTCTCGGCCCGCGCGCGCTCGTACATCAGGACCCCACCCGGTCGGTGGCCTCGATGACGTGGTCGACGAATCCGTACTCCCTGGCCTCCTCGGCGGTGAACCAGCGGTCCCGGTCGGAGTCGGCCTGGATCTGCTCCAGCGGCCGGCCGGTGTGGAAGGCGTGCCGCTCGGCCAGCACGGTCTTGAGGTAGAGCGACTGCTCGGCCTGGATCTTGATGTCGGAGGCGGTGCCGCCGATGCCGCCGTGCGGCTGGTGCATCATGACCCGGGCGTGCCGCAGCGCGTACCGCTTGCCGGGCGCGCCCGCGCACAGCAGGGTCTGCCCCATGGAGGCGGCCAGGCCCATGGCGACGGTGGAGACGTCGTTGGGCACGAACTGCATCATGTCGTAGATCGCCATCCCGGCGTCGACCACGCCGCCGGGGGAGTTGATGTAGAGCGTGATGTCGCGCCGCCCGTCCTGCGCGGACAGCAGCAGCAGTTCCCCGCAGATCCGGTTGGCGACCTGGTCGTCGATCTCCGTTCCGAGGAAGACGATCCGCTGGGCCAGCAGCCGCTGGAACAGTCCCTCGGCGGCCATCGGCTCCAGTGCGGCGACCGCCGAGCGCGACCTCCCGACGTAGGTCTCCGGCCGGCGCTCCGGCGGTCCGGGCCTCGGCTGTTCCCCCATGAGTCCTGCCCGGACGAGTCCCTCCGGCATGAGCCCTCCCGATCATCTGTACGTAACGTACACTCTGTACGTGTACGGAGCGTACAGCCGCCGCCGGAGGAGGGCCAAGGGAGTTCGCCGTAAGATGAACAGCGTGGAGAAACCGGTGACGGAGGCGCGCAAGGAGTTCGCGGATCTGGTGAACCGTGTCGCCTACACGGGCGAGCGCGTCGCGCTCACCCGGCGCGGCAAGGTCATGGCGGCGCTGGTGTCCGCGGAGGACCTGGAGTTGCTGGAGAGCCTGCGGGCGGGCCGGATCGACCTCACGCAGGCGGGGCACCCCGCCCCGGTGGAGGAACGGCCCTCGCCCCAGCACATGCCGCTGCGGATCGCGGCGGAGTACCGTCCGGGCGGGCCGTCCAGGCCACCCGGTTTCGGCCGCTGAGCCGCCGGCCCGGCGCGGCCCGCCCGGCGAGCCGGGCGGCGGCCGTCATCCGCCGCCGGGCCCCTGGCCGCGCCACAGCCCGCGCTCGTTCATGATCCGCCGCAGGGTGATCAGCTCGTCGGTCATGATGCCGTCGATCCCCAGGTCGAGCAGGCGTCCCATCTCGGCGGGGTCGTTGACGGTCCAGGCGTGCACCTGCAGGCCCAGCTCGTGGGCCTGGGCGAGGAACGCCTCGGTGACGAACGGCAACCGCCCCAGCCCGTAGGGGACCTGCGCGCACGCCACGCCCGTCGCGGCGAGGCGGACGAGCTTGGCGGTGGGGCCTCCGTAGGACTTGGCGCGCAGGGCCATCACGCCGCGGGGGCCGAGGGCCATGCACACGTCCTGGTCGGTGTACAGCGGCAGGCGTGCGCGCATCTGCGCGAGCCTGCGGGTCGAGAACGAGGTGATGCAGACGCGGTTCCACGCCTTGGTGCGGTGGAGCACCTCCGCCAGGGGGCCGATGACCGGCGCGTCCTTCAGGTCGATGTTGAGCCGGGCCTGGGGGAACGACCCGAGGACGTCCTCCAGGCGGGGGATGGGCTCGGTCCCCTCGATCCGGGCCTTGGCGACCTCGTCGTAGGGCAGCCGGGCGATCGTCCCGGTGCGGTCGGTGACACGGTCGAGGGTGCGGTCGTGGAAGGCGATCACCACCCCGTCGGCGGTGGCGTGGGCGTCGGTCTCCAGGTAGCGGTAGCCCAGGTCGACGGCGCGCTGGAAGGCGGCCATCGAGTTCTCCGGGCGTCCCCCGGCGCCACCGCGGTGCGCGAACGGTAGGGGAGCGTCGTGATCCAGGAATTCGTATCTGGGGCGCACTCATCCGATTATGGCCGCCCGCCGGTGCTACCGTCCTGTCGCCACACGACATGAGGAGAGGCGGCACACCGATGACCGACCCCGAGGAGTACCGGGCCACCTTCGAGATGGTGGACGTGGACGGCGACGGCTACATCTCGACCGCGGAGCTGAAGAACGTGATGCGCGCGCTGGGCCGCGAGATCGGCGACGTCCGCGCGGTCGAGGTGATGGTCGACGCCGACGCCAACCGCGACGGCAAGATCTCCCTGGAGGAGTTCGCGGCGCTGATGGCGGGGGGCGCCCGGTAGGGGGCCGAGGGGGCCAAGGGGCTCAAGGGGGCCAAGGGGGCCGGGGTCAGCGGGCCCATTCGCGCCGGCGGGCCTCGGCCAGGGCGATGGCGGCGGCGACGGCGACGTTGAGCGAGCCCACCCGGCCGATCTGCGGGATGTAGGCGACCGCGTCGGCGGCGGCCAGCAGGGCGGGGGAGCAGCCGTGGTCCTCGCCGCCGACGGCCAGGCACACGTCCCCCTCCAGCGGCGCCTCGTGCAGCGGCGCCGCGTCGCCGGTCAGCTCGATCGCCACCAGCCGCAGGCCCTGCGCGCGGATCGCCGCCGCGGCGGCCTCGGGCGTGCCCGCGTGCTCCCAGGGCACCAGCCGCTCGGTGCCGAGCGCGGTCTTGGCGACGTTGCGGTGGGAGGGCTCGGTGGCGTTCCCGGCCAGCCACAGGCGCTCCACGCCGAACACCGCGGCGCTGCGGATGATCGAGCCCATGTTGAACGGCTGGGTGACCGACTCCACCAGCAGCCCCAGGCGCGCGTCGGTCCGCCGGCGCCAGTCCCGGTTGAGGCGCTTGACGTCGGTGGGGCGCAGCTGCTTGCGCGCGTGTCCCTGCGCGGTGCTCATGCGGTGTCACTTCCGGTACGGGCTCGAGGGCGGGCGGAGACGGCCAGGACGCGGTAGGCGGACCTGGAGGTGAGACGCTCGGTGGGGTGGCCCCGCTCGTTCAGCCAGCGCTGCAGGGAGTCGGACCCGAGGTGCTTCTGGACGACCAGGTGGGCCACGCCGCCGGGGGTGAGGCGGGGGAGCCAGGCCAGCAGCAGGTCGTGCAGGGCGGCCTTGCCGATGCGGATCGGGGGGTTGGACCAGATCGCGTCGAAGCGGAGCGCGGGGTCGATCTCCTCCGCCAAGCCGAACCTTACATTGTCAAGGCCCGCGGTCGTGGCGTTCCGCCGGGCCAGGTCCAGAGCGCGTTCGTTCACGTCCACCCCGTACACGGTCGCGCCGGGGGAACGGTGTGCCATGGTCAGCGCGATCGGCCCGTACCCGCAGCCCAGGTCGAGCAGGGTGCCGGTGGCCGGGGGAGGGGGGACGCTCTCCAGCAGGACGCGGGTGCCCGGGTCGACGCGGTCGGGTGAGAACATCCCGCGGTCGGTCTCCAGGCGCAGGTGCAGATCGGGCAGGACGAGATCGACCGTGCGCGGTCTGCTGGCCGTCTCGGGCCGGTTCGCGAAGTAATGTTCCCCCACGTCGGCCGACCGTATCAGCGTCCGGGCCGTGGCGGCGCCGTTCCCAGGGTCGATACGGTCCAGGGGCGACACGGCCCAGCGCCGATACGGGGTGATGCGAGGGCGCGGTCAGGGCAGGCGGGAGAACCAGGCCAGCGATGCGCCTCCCGCGGCCAGGGCGAGCAGCAGCGCGATGCCGGTGAAGCGCGCCGCGATGTCGCGGTGCTCGATCTTGAAGCCGAGCGAGCTGCCGATGCTGGAGTAGACCTCCGACAGCTGCCCGCCGTCGGCGGCCTCGTAGGCCTTGCCGCCGCTGCCCTCGGCGAGGGTGCGCAGGGTCTCCTTGTTGACCGAGACGCTGGTGGTCTCGCCCTCGATGTCGACCGTGCCGTAGGGGGTGCCGAAGGCGATGGTGGACACCGGGATGTGCGCGGTGCGGCCGGCGTCGATGGCCTCGGTGACCGACCGGCCGGTGGTGTTGTCACCGTCCGACAGCAGCACGATGTGGGCGGGCGGCGGGTCCTGGCTGGCCTGGGCGTCGAACGAGCGGACGGCCTGCAGGGAGGTGAACACGGCCTCGCCGATGGCGGTGCGCTTGGCCAGCACGAGCTGGTCGATGGAGGCGATCGCCGCCTGCCGGTCGGCGGACGGCGCGGCGACCAGGTTGGCGTTGCCGGCGAAGGAGACCACGCCGACGTTGAAGCGGCCGGGCAGGTCGCGGATGAACTTCTTGGCGGCGTCCTTGGCGGCCTCGAACCGGTTGGGGGCCACGTCCTTGGCCATCATCGACAGCGACACGTCCACGGCGACCATCACGGTGGCGCGGTCGCGCGGGACCTTGACGCCGGTGGCGGGCCGGGCGAACCCGATCAGCATGATCAGCATCATCGCCAGGAACAGCCCCGCGGCCACGTGCCGCCGCCAACCCGGGCGCTTGGGCGCGACCTGGGAGAGCAGGGCGAGGTTGGTGAAGCGGACCGCGTACTGGCGGCGGCGCATCTGCAGCGCCACGTAGAGGGCCACCATCATCGGAAGCAGGATGAGCAGCCACAGCCGCTCGGGCGACAGGAAGGTCATGTGCGCACCCCCGGCGCGGCGATGGCCCGGCCGGCGGCGCGGCGCTGGCGCAGGGCGAAGCGGGCGACGTCGGCGACCCAGTCCCGGTCGGTCCGCAGGACCAGGTGGTGGGCGCCGCAGCGGCGCAGGCCGGCGCGGGTGCGCTCGCGCTGCGCCGCTGCGGCGGCGGCGTAGCGTTCGCGGACGCGGCGGTTCAGGACGATCTCGTGCACGGCTCCGGTCTCGGGATCGGTCATCTCCACCAGTCCGACATCGGGCAGGTCCAGCTCGCGCGGGTCGATGATCTCCACGGCCAGGACCTGGTGGCGTGCGGCCAGGCGGCGCAGCGGGCGCTCCCACGCGAGGTCGCCGTCGGGGCCGCCGTCGGGGCCGGGGGCGCCGGAGGGGTCGCCGGCGGGCGGGAGGAAGTCGGAGATGATCACGCGGAGGCCGCGGCGGGTCTGGCCGCGGTCCAGGGCGGAGATTCCCTCGGCGAGGCCGCCGGGGCGGCCGGCCAGCGGGCGGGCGCCGAAGGAGCGGGTGCCGGCGGGCGTGTCGCCCTCGGTCGTGCCCGCGCGGTCCCTGGTGGGACGAGGCGTGCCCGTCCGGGGGCCGGTGCCGTCACCGGCGGGGCCGGGCGCGGCGTCCAGGACGCCCTCCAGCAGCGCGTACATGGCGGCCTTGCCGGTGCGGGCGGGCCAGCGGCGCATCCCGCCGGGCTGGAGGAGGTAGGCGCCGACGCGGTCGCCCAGCCGTACGGTGAGGAACCCGACGGCGGCCAGGGCGGCGACGGCGAGGTCGCGTTTGACCATGGTGCCGGTGCCGAAGTCCATGCTGGGGGTGAGGTCCATCAGGGCCCACGCCTCCAGCTCGTGGTCGGCGATCAGGTCGCGGACGTGGGGGGTGGTGGTGCGGGCGGTGACGGCCCAGTCCATGTGCCGGACGTCGTCCTCGCCGGGCTGGTAGACGCGGGCCTCGGCCAGTTCGGTGCCGGGGCCGGGCAGCAGGCCCAGGTGCTCGCCGTTGAGCAGGCCGTCCAGGCGGCGGGTGACGGTGAGCTCCAGCCGCCGCAGCGTGCGTTCGGGCGCCAGGTCGGCGAGCCTGGCGCCGCGGGTGCGGCGTGCCGGGCCCGGGGCGGGCGTCACGGGGCGGTCACCGTCCCGTGGTTCCAGACCACGCGGGGCGGGGGGACCGCGGCCAGGATCTGGGCGACGACCTCACCGGTGTCGACGCCGTCGGCGAGGGCGTCGAAGGTCAGGACCACGCGGTGCGCCATGACGTCGCGGGCGACGGCGCGCACGTCGTCGGGGAGCACGTAGTCGCGCCCGCTGAGCAGGGCGAGGGCGCGGGCGGCCGAGACCAGGCCGAGGGTGGCGCGGGGGCTGGCGCCGATCTCGATGACCTGGCGCAGGTCGGGCAGCCGGTACTGCTCGGGCTCGCGGGTGGCCATGACGAGCCGGACGATGTAGTCGGCGACCAGCTCGTGGACCGAGACCTCCTCGGCGGCGCGCTGCAGGGAGGCCAGCCGCCCGGTGTCCAGGACGGGCTCGGCCTCGGGCGGGTCCACGCTCATGCGCTGCAGGATCTGCAGCTCCTCGTGGGCGCCGGGGTAGCGGACGTCGATCTTCATCAGGAACCGGTCGCGCTGGGCCTCGGGCAGCGGGTAGACGCCCTCGGACTCGATCGGGTTCTGGGTGGCCAGGACGATGAACGGGCGCGGCAGCGGATAGGTGTTGCCGCCGAGGGAGACCTGCCGTTCGGCCATGACCTCCAGCAGCGCCGACTGGACCTTGGCGGGCGCCCGGTTGATCTCGTCGGCGAGGACGAAGTTGACGAACACCGGGCCGAGCTCGACGTCGAACTGCTCGGTGGAGGGGTGGTAGATGCGGGTGCCGACGATGTCGGAGGGCACCAGGTCGGGGGTGAACTGCAGGCGGGCGAAGGTGCCGCCGACGACCTGGGCCAGGGTGCCCACGGCCAGGGTCTTGGCGACGCCGGGGACGCCCTCGATGAGGCAGTGCCCCTTGGCCAGCAGCGCGACGACCATGCGCTCGACCATGTGCTCCTGGCCGACGATGACCTTCTTGACCTCGGCCACGGCGTGCTGGAGCACGGCCGCGGCCTGGTCGACGTCCTGCGCTGCGACGGTCATCTGGATGTCCCTCACTGTCCTCCGGTGCCGCGACGGGCATTCCGACCCTACGCGATCACTTGTACCCATTCGCGCGGGACGGCCGTACCCGTGGCGCGAACCTTCCCTGTCCCGGGCGGCTGTAGTCTTGCCGCCATGTCCAGGCCGCTGCCACCCGGTGACCCCGTCCGGCTGGGGCCCTACCGGCTGTCCGCGCGGCTGTCGGAGACCTCGGCCGGGATCGTGTATCTCGGCGTGGACGACTCCGGGCGGCGCGCGAGCGTCGCGGTGCTCAACCGCGGCGCGGCCGGCGACGCCGCCGCCCGGGACCGGTTCCGGGCCGCGATCAACGCGGAGCTGCCCGGCGTCGGCCGGTTCCCGGACCCCGCGCCGGGGGAGCCGGCGCCGGTGGTGGCGGCGCAGCCCGAGGGCCCGGCGCCGTGGGTGGCCACGTCCTATGACGCCGACCAGGCCGAGCGGGCGGGCGCGGAGCGGTTCCTCGACTCGGTGACGATGGCCGGCTCGTTCCGGGGCCGCCGGCCGGGCCGGCGCCGCGGCCCGCAGTTCCAGCCGTACTGGCTGGGCGCGGGGGAGCCGGCGCTGGAGGGGCCGCCGGAGCCGCCCCGGTACGCGCCGCCCGTTCCGGAACGTTCCGAGCGGGGGCTGGTGGCGGCGCTGCTGACGCTGGCGGGCATCCTGGTGCTGCTGGCGTTGCTGATGCTGCTGCTGTTCGCCTGCCAGCCGAAGGTGAGCGAGCCTCCGCCCCCGCCGCCGGATCCGCCCTCGCAGCCGGTGCCGCCTCCGCCGGCGCCGTCGCCGAGCGAGACCTCCCGGTCCCCGTCGCCGCGGCCGTCGTCGCCGACGCCGCCGGGCACCCCCACGCCGGGACCGTCCGACGGGGAGGGCGGGGACGACGGCGGCGCGCTGTGACGGTCATGGTCCGGCAATGGTTCGGCCGTGTTCCTTGCCCGGCGACGACCTGATTTGACCGATTCGTTCCTGCCCTTGGTCCGCCGCCCGGCGGATCCCGGGCCGTTCTTGGAACGCGACCGCGCGCGCCGGCCCGGCCGGGCGGCCGCGGGCCGGAAACGGCGTTGCGCCGTGCGGGAGGCACCTCCAGGATGAGGGGATGCTGGAGAGTCTGGTCGCCTTCGTCGGCGCCGCGATACTGATCGCGCTGGTTCCCGGACCGAGCACGGTCGTGATCATGAGGACGTCGATGGTCTCGGGACGCCGCGCGGGCCTGGCCGCGGTCCTGGGGAACGAGGCCGGAGTGCTGCTGTGGGGGCTGGCGGCGGCGCTGGGCCTGTCGGCGCTGCTGGTGGCGTCCCGGATCGCCTACGACGGTCTGCGGATCGTCGGCGCCGCCGTACTGGTGTACTTCGGTGTCAAGGCGCTGTGGCAGGCCCGCCGGAGCGCCGCGGCCGGGGCCGCGTCCGGGGCCGGGGCGACCGCCGACGCCGGCGGGGCGGGCGTGGAGGCCGGGGGAGGGCTGGGGCGCTGCTTCCGGCTCGGGCTGGTCACCAACATCGCCAACCCCAAGGCCGGGGTGTTCGCGGTGTCGTTCCTGCCGCAGTTCGTCCCCGAGGGGTGGTCGGTGCCGGTGGTGCTGGTGGCGTTCTCGGTGCTGTGGGCGCTGATCGACCTGCTCTGGTACACGGTCGTGGTGTGGGCGGTGGACGCCGCCCGGCGGGTGTTCGAGCGTCCCGGCGTGCGCCGCCGGCTGGAGCAGCTGTCGGGCGTGGTGCTGGTCGGCCTGGGCGTCCGGCTGGCCGCCGAGTCCCGGTGACCGCCTGTCCGCGATGATCATTCGCCTCTAGCCTGGGGGCATGACCGCACTGGATGATCTCGCCGACCGCTACGTGGACGAGTTCGCGGCCCTCGACCCGTGCGCGGCGGCGGTGATGGGGATCGCCGGGCAGGAGGACTCGCTCACCGACTTCGGCCCGGACGGGCTGGCCGCGCGGTCGGACCTGGCCCGCCGTACCCTGGCCGCGCTCGGCGGGGTGGCGTGCCAGGGGGAGGCCGACCGGATCGCCGCGGCCGTGCTGCGCGAGCGGCTGGAGACCGAGCTCGCCTCGCACGAGGCCGGAATCGGCGAGTTCTTCCTGGACACCACCGAAGGGCCGGTGCAACGGCTCGGGTACGCCTTCGAGCTGCTGGACCAGGGCGAGCGGACCGACTGGCGCGCGATGCGGGCCCGGCTGGCGGCGCTGCCGGGTTCCCTGGACGGGCTGCGCACCAGCCTCACCCGGGCCCTGCAGGACGGGCGGGTGTCGGCCCGCCGGCAGGTCCTGCGCAGTGCCCGGTCCTGCCTGGAGATACGGGAGCGGCTGTCGGGACTGGCCGGGCGCCGGGACGAACTCGCGGAGCCGGTACGGGAGGCCTGCCAGGCCCTGACCGGCTTCGCCGCCTTCCTCACCGGGGACCTGGCGCCGCACGCGCACGAGCGGGACGCCCTGGGCCCGGACCGCTACCTGCTGGGCGTACGCGACTTCCTCGGCACGCGCCTGGATCTGGAGGAGACCTACGCCTGGGGCTGGGAGGAGCTGGCCCGGATCGAGCGGGAGATGGCCGTGCTGGCCGGGCGGATGCGGCCCGGCGCCGCGCTGCCCGAGGTGGTCGCCGCGCTGGACGCCGACCCGGCGTACCGGATCAGCGGGGCGGCCCGGTTCCTGGACCACATCCAGGAGCTGGCCGACCGGGCCGTCGACGAGCTGGACGGCGTGCACTTCGACATCCCGGCGCCGCTGCGCCGCCTCGAATGCCGCCTCTCGCCCACCGACTCGGGCGTCTACTACCTCGCGCCGGCCGAGGACCTCTCGCGTCCCGGCACGGTGTGGTGGACGGTGCACGCGCCCGAGGAGGAGATCGTCACCTGGCACGTGCCGGGGACGATGTTCCACGAGGGCGTGCCCGGGCACCACCTCCAGCTGGGCTCGGCCACGCTGAACGGCACCCTCAACCGGTTCCGGCGGGTCTCCAGCGAGCTGTACCCCGGGTACGTGGAGGGGTGGGGGCTGTACGCCGAGCGGCTGATGGGGGAGCTGGGGTACTACCGTGACCCCGCCCACCATCTGGGGATGCTCGCGGACGGGCAGCGGATGCGGGCGGCACGGGTCGTGCTGGACATCGGGATGCACCTGGAGCTGCCGATCCCGGCGGGGACGGGGTTCCACGAGGGCGAGCGCTGGACTCCGGAGCTGGGCTGGGAGTTCCTGCGCGCGCACTGCGGCCCGCTGGCCGACGGGCACGTCACCTTCGAGATCGACCGCTATCTCGGCCGTCCGGCCCAGGCGATCGCCTACAAGGTGGGGGAGAGGGCGTGGCTGGAGGCCCGGGAGGCGGCGCGCCGCCGGGAGGGCGCCGCCTTCGACCTCAAGGCGTTCCACCGCAGGGCGCTGGAGCTGGGGCCGATGGGGCTGGACAGGCTTCGCGCCGAGCTGCTGGGGGACGGTGCGCCCGGCCCCACGCCCGGCCCCGGAGCCGTCCGGGGGTGAGCGGACGGGCCCGGGCCCGGGGCCGGAGCCTCAGCCGGGACCGTGGTCCTCGGCGGGGACGGGGCCGGGCTTGGTCCAGTCGAAGGAGCGTTCGACCGCGCGTTTCCAGTTGTGGTACTCGGTGGCGCGGCGGGCGGGGTCCATCGCCGGGACCCACCGGGCCGCGCGGTGCCAGTTGCGGCGCAGCCCTTCCAGGTCGGCCCAGTAGCCCACCGCCAGGCCCGCGGCGTAGGCGGCGCCGAGCGAGACCGTCTCGACGACCATGGGGCGGACGACGGGGACGTTGAGCACGTCGGCGACGCACTGCATCAGCAGGTGGTCGGCGGTCATGCCGCCGTCGGACTTCAGCTCCCTCAGGCCGAGGCCGGAGTCGCGGTTCATGGCGTCGACGACCTCGCGGGTCTGCCAGGCGGTGGCCTCCAGGACGGCGCGTGCCAGATGCCCCTTGGTGATGTAGGAGGTGAGGCCCACGATGACGCCGCGGGCCTCGCTGCGCCAGTGCGGGGCGAACAGGCCCGAGAACGCCGGGACGATGTAGCAGCCGCCGTTGTCGTCCACCGTCCGGGCCAGCGTCTCGATCTCCGGCGCGGTGCCGATCAGGCCCAGGCCGTCGCGGAACCACTGGACCAGCGCGCCGGTGATGGCGATCGACCCCTCCAGCGCGTACACCGCGGGCTCGTCGCCGATCTTGTAGCCGACGGTGGTGAGCAGGCCGTGCCGGGAGCCGACCGGTGCCTGGCCGGTGTTCATCAGCAGGAAGCCGCCGGTGCCGTAGGTGCACTTGGTCTCGCCGGGGGCGTAGCAGGTCTGGCCGAACAGCGCGGCCTGCTGGTCGCCGAGCGCGGCGCCGATCCGGACGCCGGGGATGACGCGGCGGGCGGTGCCGTAGATCTCGGTGGAGGAGCGGACGCGCGGGAGCATGGCGTGCGGGATGCCGAAGAAGGCCAGCAGCTTCTCGTCCCAGTCCAGGGTCCGCAGGTCCATGAGCAGGGTGCGGCCGGCGTTGGTGACGTCGGTGACGTGCACGCCGCCGTCGACGCCACCGGTGAGGTTCCAGATCAGCCAGCTCTCCATGGTGCCGAAGAGCACCTCGCCGCGTTCGGCGCGCTCGCGGACGCCGGGCAGGTGGTCCAGCAGCCAGCGGACGCGGGGCGCGGAGAAGTAGGTGGCCAGCGGCAGCCCGGTGCTTTCGGCGACCAGGTCGGAGCCGGGCGCGCGGGCCATCTCCTCGACCAGGGCGTCGGTGCGGGTGTCCTGCCAGACGATGGCGCGGGCGATGGGCAGGCCGGTGAGGCGGTCCCACAGGACGGTGGTCTCGCGCTGGTTGGCGATGCCGACGGCGGCGACCTGGGACGGGGTGACGCCCGCCTGGGCGAGGGCCTCGGGGGCGATGCGTTCCAGGTTCCGCCAGATCTCCAGGGCGTCGTGCTCGACCCAGCCGGGCTTGGGGAAGTGCTGGCGGTGCTCGCGCTGGGCGACCGAGACCAGCCGGCCGCGGCGGTCGAACAGGATGCACCGGGTGGAGGTGGTGCCCTGGTCGATGGACATCACGTAGCGCTCGGTCATCGGCGGGCCGTCCCTCGCCGCCGCGCCCGGGCCGCCGGGGCCGGGGGGACGGGCGGGTCACCAGCGGGAGGCGCCGAGGTCCCGGGAGACGGCGCGGGCGGCGTCACGGACGTAGCCGACCAGGGCGGGGTCGGGCACGCGCCCGGCGTCGCAGATCCGCTCGACCGCGCCCGACACCCCGATCGCGCCGACGACCAGCCCGCCGTACCCGCGGATCGGGGCGGCGATGGAGGCCTCGCCGAGCGCGATCTCCTCGATCTCGGCCGCCCACCCCTGCTCGCGGACGCGGGTGAGGGCGCGGGCCAGGGCGCGGTGGTCGGTGATGGTGCGGCGGCAGTAGGACTCCAGCTCGGTGCCTCGGATGGAGGCGGCGGCGTTGGCGTCGTGGGCGAGCAGGGCCTTGCCCAGGGCGCTGGCGTGCGGGGGCAGCAGCGTGCCGATGTCCATGGCCTGGAGCGAGTCGTCGGGGCGGAAGACGTGGTGGACCACCAGGATCTTGCCGTCCAGCAGGGTGCCGATGCGGACGGCCTCGCCGCTGCGGGCGGCCAGGGCGTCGGCCCAGTTGATGGCGCGGGAGCGCAGCTCGTTGACGTCCAGGTAGCTGGTGCCCAGGTGCAGCAGGGCCGCGCCGAGCCGGTACTTGCCGCTGGCCTCGTCCTGCTCGACGAAGCCGACCCGGACGAGGGTGCGCAGGATGCCGTGGACGGTGCCGCGGGCCAGGCCCAGGGAGCCGGCCAGCTCGCCCACCCCGAGCCGTCCGGAGCTGGCCGCCAGCAGCCGCAGGATGGCGGCGGCGCGCTCGATCGACTGCACCGGTCCCGGCATGCGGCCGATCCTAAGGCGGCCGCGAGGGTGCCGACAATGTCGGCACCCGCCGTCATGACGACGAAAAGGGGAGCGAACTGCCCGAACTCTGTGATCTGGGGCATATCGGGGAGCGTAATGGGCCCATGGCGGCAGCGAAAGCGTTCGACATTGTCGACACATGTACGTTGACCGCCTTCATGTAGGCATTTAGCGTCCTCGGCAGCCGAAGGTCTCCCCATGCTCGCCGGTGAGGGGCCCCGAGGCGGGGCGTCCACGGGCCCGCTCCCCACCCAGGGCCCGCACGGTCGGCGAGCCGGTCCTTCGAGCCCATGGACCGGCCCGCCCGGCCGGCCGGACGCCCTCCCACCCCCGCTTGCCAAGGAGGGCAAGGCTCATGGCGGAAACGAGCTCAGCGGACAGGAAGAAGGCCGGCGGCCGGGCCGGCCCCCCGGCCGAACCCGTCACCGGCCCCGTCGGCCCGCTCGGCGCGGTGGCGGCCGAGTTCGCCGGGACGATGATCCTCATCCTGTTCGGCGTCGGCGTGGTCGCCCAGGTCGCGGGCGCGGAGATCGGCGACCACGACAGCATCGCCTGGGCCTGGGGCCTGGGCGTCACCCTGGCGATCTACGTCGCGGCCCGCGCCAGCGGCGCCCACCTCAACCCGGCCGTCACCTTCGCGCTGGCGGTCTTCCGCGACTTCCCCTGGCGCAGGGTCGCCCCGTACATGCTGGCGCAGACCGCCGGCGCGTTCGTGGCGGCGCTGATCGTACGGTGGAACTACTCCGAGGTGCTGGCCAAGGCCGACCCCGGGCACACGATCAAGACCCAGGGCGTGTTCTCCACCCTCCCGGGCAACGGCGAACTCCCCGTGGGCACCATGGGCGGCCTGCGCGACCAGATCATCGGCACCGCGATCCTGCTGTTCCTGGTCCTGGCGATCACCGACGCCCGCAACGACGGCCCCGCCGCCAACCTGGCACCGCTGATGATCGGCCTGGTCGTGGTGGCGATCGGGATGGCCTGGGGCACCAACGCCGGATACGCGATCAACCCGGCCCGCGACTTCGGGCCCCGGCTGGCCTCCTTCCTCACCGGGTACGGGGGCGCCTGGCGCGACCAGTACGGCGACCTGTACTTCTGGGTCCCGATCATCGGCCCCCTGGTGGGCGGCGTGCTGGGCGCCGGCCTCTACAAGACCCTGATCGGGCGCTTCCTGCCCGGCCGGGACGAGCCCGTCCCCGAACCCGCGCCGTCCCCGGCCCGCGTTCCCGCCGAGCCCGCCTGAACGCGCCCCGGTCACCGCGCCCGCACGGCACGATGCTGCGGGCACGGTGCGTCCGGCACGGCGCGCCGGGCCCCTTCCGTCCCCCTGAGGAGGATCACACCCCATGAGCGAGTTCGTCGGAGCGGTCGACCAGGGTACGACCAGTACCCGGTTCATGATCTTCGACCATGGCGGCAACGAGGTCGCCCGCCACCAGCTGGAGCACGAGCAGATCCTGCCTCAGGCGGGGTGGGTCGAGCACAACCCCACCGAGATCTGGGAACGCACCCGCGCCGTCATCGAGACCGCGCTCACCAAGGCGAACCTGCGCCACACCGACCTGGCCGCGCTGGGCATCACCAACCAGCGGGAGACGGCGGTGGTGTGGGACCGCCGTACGGGCCGCCCCTACTACAACGCGATCGTGTGGCAGGACACCCGCACCGACCGGATCGCCTCCGCGCTGGAACGGGAGGGCAAGGGCGACGTCATCCGCCGCAAGGCGGGCCTGCCGCCGGCCACCTACTTCTCCGGCGGCAAGATCCAGTGGATCCTGGAGAACGTCGAGGGGGTCCGCGAGGCCGCCGAGAACGGCGACGCGATCTTCGGTACGACCGACAGCTGGCTGCTGTGGAACCTCACCGGCGGGACCGACGGCGGCGTGCACGTCACCGACGTCACCAACGCCAGCCGCACCATGCTGATGGACCTGGAGACCCTCGACTGGGACGACGAGCTGCTGTCGTTCTTCGGCATCCCGCGCGCCATGCTCCCGAAGATCCGTCCCTCCTCGGACCCGCGCGGCTACGGCGTCACCCGCGCCGGCGGCCCGCTGAGCGGGGAGGTGCCGCTGACCGCCGCGCTGGGCGACCAGCAGGCGGCCACGGTCGGGCAGGTCTGCTTCGAGCCCGGCCAGGCCAAGAACACCTACGGCACGGGCAACTTCCTTCTCCTCAACACCGGCACCGAACTGGTCCGCTCCTCCAACGGCCTCCTCACCACCGTCTGCTACCGCTTCGGCGAGGACGCCCCCGTGTACGCGCTGGAGGGGTCGATCGCGGTGACGGGCTCGGCGGTGCAGTGGCTGCGCGACCAGCTGGGCGTCATCTCCGGCGCCGCGCAGAGCGAGTCGCTGGCCCGGCAGGTGGACGACAACGGCGGCGTGTACTTCGTCCCGGCCTTCTCCGGCCTGTTCGCCCCGTACTGGCGCAGCGACGCCCGCGGCGCCATCGTCGGCCTGTCCCGCTACAACACCAACGCCCACGTCGCCCGCGCGACGCTCGAAGCCATCTGCTACCAGACCCGCGACGTCGTCGAGGCGATGCGCGAGGACTCCGGCGTCTCCCTGGACGTGCTCAAGGTCGACGGCGGCGTCACCGCCAACGAACTGTGCATGCAGATCCAGGCCGACATCCTCGGCGTCCCCGTGTCACGGCCGGTGGTCGCCGAGACCACCGCGCTGGGCGCCGCCTACGCCGCCGGCCTGGCCACCGGCTTCTGGAAGTCCACCGCCGAACTCGGCAGCAACTGGAACGAGGACCGGCGCTGGACGCCCACCTGGGACGGCGAGCAGCGCGAGCACGGCTACGCCGGCTGGAAGAAGGCCGTCCAGCGCACCCTCGACTGGGTCGACGTCAGCTGACCGACCGCCCGGGGCGGGCCGGACCCGGCGACCGGCCCGCCCCACCGCACCGCTCACCTCTCCCCTCGAGGAGCACACGTGAAATCGGTACCCCTGGGACCGCAACACCGCCAGGCCGCCCTGCGGCGGCTGGCCGACACCGAGTTCGACGTGCTGGTGGTCGGCGGAGGCATCGTCGGCGCCGGGACCGCCCTGGACGCCACGGCCCGCGGCCTGACGGTGGCGCTGGTCGAGGCCCGCGACTGGGCGGCGGGCACCTCCAGCCGCTCCAGCAAGCTCGTCCACGGCGGCCTGCGCTACCTGGAGCAGCGCGACTTCGGGCTGGTCCGCGAGGCGCTGCGCGAGCGCGCGCTGCTGCTGACCCGGCTCGCCCCGCACCTGGTACGCCCCGTCCCCTTCCTCTACCCGCTGCGGCACCGCATGTGGGAACGCTGCTACGTCGGCGCCGGCGTCACCCTCTACGACTCCATGGGCGGCGCCCGGGTGATGCCCCGGCACCGCCAGCTCACCAGGGGAGCGGCGCTGCGCGAGGCCCCCGGGCTGCGCGCCGACGCCCTGGTCGGCGCCATCCAGTACTACGACGCGCAGGTGGACGACGCCCGCTACACGATGACGGTCGCCCGTACCGCCGCGCACTACGGCGCCTGCGTGGCGACCCGGGTGGAGGCGACCGGCTTCCTGCGCGAGGGCCAGCGGGTGACCGGGGCGTCGGTGCGCGACGCCGAGACCGGCGAGACGATCGCGGTACGGGCCCGCCGGGTCGTCAACGCCACCGGCGTGTGGACCGACGGCGCGGGCCGGATGGCCGGCACCCGCACCCCCTTCAGCGTCCGCGCGTCCAAGGGCGTGCACCTGCTGGTGCGCCGGGACCGGATCCTGCTCAACACCGGGCTGATCGCCCGGACCGCCAAGAGCGTCCTGTTCGTGATCCCGTGGGGCCGGCACTGGATCATCGGCACCACCGACACCCCCTGGGACCGCGGCCCCGACGGCCCGGCCCCCGACGCGGCCGACGTCGACTACCTGCTCGACCAGGTCAACGCGCTGGTACGGGTCCCCCTGACCCGCGAGGACGTGGAGGGCGTCTACGCGGGCCTGCGCCCCCTGCTGTCGGGCGAGGCCGACGACACCACGCGGCTGTCGCGCGAGCACACCGTCGCCGAACCCGTCCCGGGCCTGATCGTGGTGACCGGCGGCAAGTTCACCACCTACCGGGTGATGGCCCAGGACGCCGTGGACGCGGCCGTCGAGGGCCTGGACGCGTCCGTCCCCGAGTCGGTCACCGCGCGCCTGCCGATCCTGGGCGCGGTCGGCTACGAGGTCCTGTGGAACGAGCGGCGCCGCCTGGCCGCCGACTCCGGCCTCCACGTCGCCCGCGTCGAGCACCTGCTCGACCGCTACGGGTCGTGCGTCCACGAACTGCTGGCCCTCATCGCCCAGGACCCGTCCCTGGGCGAGCCCGTCCCGGGCGCCCCCGACTACCTGCGCGCCGAGGCGGTGTACGCCGTCACCCACGAGGGCGCCCTGCACCTGGAGGACGTGCTGGCGCGCCGCACGCGGATCACGATGGAGGAACGCGACGGGGGCCGGGCCGCCTGCGCCCACGTGGGCGAGCTGATCGCGCCGCTGCTGGGCTGGGACGCCGCCGACCTGGCCGGCGAGATCGACCGGTACCTGCGCTACCTCCAGGCCGAACGCGGCGAGGACGACCTGGAGGCCGGAGACCCCGCCGCCTGCCCGGCCCCCGCCTGACCGCCCGCGCACCGTCCCGTCCGCCGGGCGCCACCGGTGGGCGGGCGCCCGTGCCATCCGCCCGTGCCATCCGCCCGGCCGCTCAGGCCGGGAGCAGGACGTCCCGGACGGCCGCGCCGATGCGGGCGACGGCCTCGGCGGGGCGCCGGGCGAACGACCCCCAGCCCAGGAACCCGTGGTCCAGGCCGGTGCCGCCGATCAGGACGGTGCGGACGCCGGCCGAACGCAGCCGCTCCGCGTACCGCTCGGCCTGCGGGCGCAGCCTGTCGTACTCGGCGGTCGCGATGACCGCCGGCGGGAGCCCGGACAGGTCGGGCGCCGTCAGCGGGGACACCTCGGGCAGGGCCGGGTCGGTCCCGGCGAGGTAGAGCCGGACGATCCGGTCGAGACCGGACGGCCCGAACTCGAGCCCGTCGGGGTCGGGCGGGGCCGGTGGCACCTCCCGCAGGTCCACGGCCGGGTAGAGCAGCACCTGTGCCGCCAGAGCGTCACCGCCGCCGCGCAGGTGCAGGGCGGCCGACGCGGCGAGCTGACCGCCCGCGCTGTCACCGGCCACCCCGATGCGCTCCGCGTCCAGCCCCAGGTCCCGGGCCCGCGCGGCGACCTGCGGAACGGCGGCGGCAGCGTCGTCCAGCGGGGCGGGAAAGGGCGCCTCGGGCGGGCGCCGGTAGTCCACCGACACCCAGGCCAGGCCGCTGGCCACCGCCAGAGCGCGTACGACCGGGTCGTAGCTCTCCACGTCACCGAGGATCCAGCCGCCGCCGTGGAAGTACACCAGCGCTGGCAGGGGAGCGGCGGACCGCGGCCGGTACAGGCGCGCCCGCAGGGGACCGGCGGGGCCGTCGAGGGCGAGGTCCCGCACCACCTCGACGGCGGGGCGGGGGAGCGGGGCCAGATCCGCGGCGTGCTCGCGGCGGAGCCGGCCGACCGAACGGGGGCCGGCGGGAGGGGCCGAGGCCAGCCGCCGTCGCATGAAGGCCAGGTAGTCGGGGTCGCGGCCCATGATCCTCCGGCGGGACGCGGTGGACGGTGACCCTCGCAAGGCTACCCACGCCCGCATCAACCTTACTTTGTCAAGGTCGCGGGCAGAAGAAATATCCAGAGGTATGTCTGTATCGCGGGGGCCCGTTCGTCGTCATGGTGAACGGCGGCGGCACCGGGCAGGTGCCCCGCGCACCCGACACGACATGGAGTCACCTGTGAAATACATGCTGCTGATCAACAGTGCCGCCGCGGCCGAGGCGGCCACCGGCGGGAAAGAAGAGGTCTGCGCGGACTCCTATGGGGACTGGGTGGCCTACGACAAGTCCGTGAAGGACGCCGGGATCCTGGTCGACGCCCACTCGCTGGCCGATCTGACCACCGCCACCACGGTCCGGATCGGCCCGGCGGGGGAGCGGACGATCACCGACGGGCCGTTCGCCGAGACGCGCGAGATCCTGGGCGGCTACTACGTCATCGACGTGCCCGACCTCGACGTCGCGCTCGACTGGGCGGCCCGCTGCCCCGGCGCGCGGCGCGGCGGCTCGGTGGTGGTGCGGCCGGTGGCCGAGTTCGAGGACTGACGGTCCGGCGCGCCGCGCGAGGCCGCGCCGGACCGAAGGCCCGTCACGGCCCCCGCGTGCCGGCCGCGGCCGCGACCGCGAACGCGCCGACCCCGATCAGCGCCGCGGTCGCGGCCGCCGGGCCCAGGTCGAAGAGCCGACCGACCATCAGTTCTCCGGCGAAGGAGAACATCCCGGCGCAGAACGCCAGCACGCCGTAGTACGAGCCGAAGCGCTCGGCCGGTGCGTGGCGGGCGGCGCGCTGGAAGATCGCCGGCTGGATCAGCCCGTTCGCGACGCCGTTGAGGACGGCCGCGAGCATCAGCGGGCCCGTCTGCGTGCCGTCCAGCGGAGCGAGGACGAAGAACGCCGCCGCCGCGCACAGCAGGCCGAGGCGCAGCACCCACGGGCGCTCGCCTCGCCGGCCGGCGGCGACGAAGGGCTGGGCGGCCGCGGCGACCGCGGCCAGGACGCAGAAGCAGAGGGTGGCCGCGCCGGAGGTGAAACCAAGGAGCGGTACGGCGGTCATGATGTGGTTGGCGAGCAGCGTCGTGGGAGCTGTCATCAGTGCGAAGAGCAGGAACCTCCGGTCTCTGAGCACCATCCCCACCCCCGCGAAGACGTGGCGGAAGCGCGCCGCTGCCGGTTCCTGCGCGGGGTGGGGCAGGAGGAGGAACAGGACGCCGCCGACCGTCCACAAGGCGGCGGCCGTTCCTGTCAGGACCGGGAACCCGGGGCCAAGGGAAAGGAGGGCGAGCCCGAGGGGCGGGCCCAGGACCGTGGCGCTGTGCTGGGCGACGACATAGGCGGCGAAGCCGCGGGACCGGAGGGCGGGGGAGACGCCGGCCAGCAGGCTCTGGGCCGCGGGGTTGTAGAGCGCGCCGCCCGCGGCGAGGACGACGGCCGCGCACAGCAGCGCGCCCACGCCTTCGGCGGCTCCGAGCAGGACGAACCCCAGGGCGCGCAGCGCGCAGGCGGCCGCCCCGGTCCGGCGCGCGCCGAGCAGGTCGGTGACCGCGCCGACCGGCAGCAGGAGCGCGAACTGCAGGCCGACCCGTACCCCGAGGATCAGGCCGACCGTGCCGGCCAGCAGGCCCAGGTCGTGCCGGAGGTGGGCGACCAGGTGCGCCATCACCGCGAAGAAGCCCATGCAGGAGGCGAACTGGATCGCGACCACCGTCACGATCAGCCGGTGGCCGGACGGGTCGGCGGGCGGCTCGGGCGCGAGGGAGGCGGGGGCGGCGGCGATCACGGGTGAGAGCACACCAGACGGCATCCGGTCAGTCCAATACGGATATGGCGCATGATCCGATAGGTGAACCCATATCGGCCTGTGCGGAGGCGTGCGACCGGGAGTTCATGGAAGGCCGATCGGCGCTGGTCGTCACCGCCTGGTGCCGCTCTCGCTCGGGCTGTTCGCGGAGCCGAACCCCGCGGTGATCAGTGCCGTAGGGCCGCCGCTCCTGGCCGCCTCCCCGGACGCGGCGCGGCGCCGGAGTCTCGCCGGAGTGGGCGGGATGTCACAGGGGGCCGGGCTGTCTCGTCTCGGGGCTCGAAGAAGGCAACCGAGGGATCCCGTAGTAAGGAGCCGATCATGGGCGAGAGGGCCACACACCAGAGGATCGCGCTGGTCACCGGGGCGAACAAGGGGATCGGGCGTGCGGCTGCCGAGCTGCTCGCCGGGCAGGGCATGACGGTCCTGATCGGGGCCAGAGACCCGAGGCGCGGTGAACAGGCCGCCGCGGCGCTGCGCGCGGCGGGCGGTGCCGCGCACGCGGTCGATCTGGACGTCACCGACCAGGCGACCGCCCGGGAGGCCGCGGGGTGGATCGGGGCGCGCTTCGGCCACCTCGACGTACTGGTCAACAACGCCGGCATCACCGGTTCCGGGCAGGTCTCGCCCGAAGACGCCCACGATCAGGTCCCCGGTTCGGTCGACCTGGACATGGTCCGGACGGTGTTCGAGACCAACGTCTTCGGGGTGATCGCGGTGACCAACGCGATGCTGCCGCTGCTGCGGCGGTCACCGGCGCCGCGCATCGTCAACGTCAGCAGCCACGCCGCGTCGCTCAGCCTCACCAGCGACCCCGAGGGGCCCTTCCGAGGGTTGCTGCCCTCGGCCGCGTACACGCCCTCCAAGTCCGCGCTGAACGCGCTGACCGTGCAGTACGCCAACGAGCTGCGGAAGGACGGCATCCTCGTCAACGCCGTCGCACCCGGCTACGTCGACACCGACAGCAACGACCACAGCGGGCACCTCACCCCCGCGCAGGGCGCCGCGGTCGTGGTGCGCCTGGCCATGCTCGGCGCCGACGGGCCGACCGGAGGGTTCTTCGGCGAGGACGGCGTGGTGCCCTGGTGAGTGGATGTCACAGGTGGCCGGGGCTGTCTCGTCTCGGGTGTCACGGGCAGGTTCTGAACTGGAGGGGTGATGGTCATGCGGGTGTTCGTCGCAGGCGGGTCCGGGGTGGTGGGCCGGCGGTTGGTGCCGCAGCTGGTGGCACGGGGGCACCAGGTGACGGCGACGACGACGAACGCGGCCAGGCTGGACTCGTTGGAGCGACTGGGCGCGGAGGGCGTCGTGATGGACGGGCTGGAGGCGGCGTGCGCGGGTGCGAGGCGGCCCATGCGCGTCCCCGCCTGGCTGGCCCGGCCGCTCGCCGGAGACGTGGCGGTGGTGATGATGACCGAGGGACGCGGCTTCTCCAACGCCAAGGCCAAGGCCGAGCTCGGCTGGCGGTTGCGCCACCCCTCGTGGCGGCAGGGTTTCCGGGAGGAGCTGGCGTGACCCGGGTCGAGGAGTTCCAGGAACTTCGGCCGCTGCTGTTCTCGATCGCCTACCGGCTCCTGGGCAGCGTGAGCGAAGCCGAGGACGCGGTCCAGGAGACCTGGCTGCGTTATGAGGCCGCCCCCACGGCGCCCGCCTCGGCCAAGGCGTTCCTGGCGGCCGTGGTGACCCGGATATCGATCGACGTGCTGCGGTCGGCTCGCGTCCGGAGGGAGGCGTACGTCGGGCCGTGGTTGCCCGAGCCGCTGCTGACCGACCCGTACCAGGATCCTGAGCGTTCGGCGGAGCTGGCCGATTCGCTGTCGATGGCGGCGCTGCTGCTGCTTGAGCGGCTCAGCCCGCTCGAACGCGCCGTATTCGTGCTGCGAGAGGTGTTCGGGTTCGGGTTCCCCGAGGTCGCGTCGGCGGTGGGGCGGTCGGAGGCGGCGTGCCGCCAGCTCGTGGTGCGGGCGCGCCGCCATATGGAAGCGGGCCGGCCCCGGTTCGAGACCGACCGCGATGAGCGCGACGAGCTCGCCGGGAGATTTCTCGGCGCCTTCCGGGACGGGGATCTCGACGGGCTGGTGGAGCTGCTGGCCGCCGACGTCCAGATGATCGGGGACGGTGGCGGCAAGGCCCCGCAATGGGCCGATCGTTTCGTCGGTGCCGAGAACGTGGCCGGGGTGCTCGCCATGCTCGTCCCGCTGTTCGCCCGCATCGCGGCGACGGTGGAGCAGCATCAGGTGAACGGCCGGCCGGGTGCGATCTTCCGCGACCGGGACGGCAGTGTGCTCAACATCTGGGCGTTCGAGATCGTCGACGGGCGGATCCAGATGATCCGTTCGGTGAACAACCCCGACAAGCTCGGGCACATGGGTCCCGTGGCGGATGCCCGGGCGGCCCTCCGGGAGGCGAGCCAGGCTCGCCGGTCCACGCACGGGTTGCTCAAGGGGGCGACTGCGCCTCAGAACCAGGGGACCGGTACGGCCGGGCATCCCCGGCGCGCAAACCGTCCCGGGCGGGGAGTGGTCGGGCATGTGAGGTGAGGCCGGTCCGTCGAGTCCGAGGCCGACTTCGAGTCCGAGGGAGAGGGGAGGCGCCGGCCTGGCGCCGTCGCGCCGGGAGCAGGCGATGGCCGGGAACGTAGAGGCCACCCAGTGCAAGGAGACGACCTGCCGAACCTTACTTTGTCAAGCTGGGTGGCTCGATCTTTTTTCAACCATCACCACTACCTCTAAGCACCCCCTCACCGCTCCAAACCTCAAACTAGGAGGGAACCTCATACGCCACCCTGGCGTGCTCGAATAGGCCACGTCGTTGCTGTGAGCGTTCGACTTGTGCTGGTGAAGTGATCTGAAGGAGGAGAGGCCATATGGACGAGGCCGCGGGGGAACTCGTAGTGCTGAGCGGGCCTCCGGGGACGGGCAAGACGACGGTGGCGCGGATCATGGCCGACGAGGTCTTCCCGAGCGTGCACCTGCACACCGATGACTTCTGGGGTTACATCCGCCGGGGTGCGATCCTGCCGTACCTGCCGGAGGCCAGGCGGCAGAACGAGGTGGTGATCGGCGTTCTGGCGGAAGCGGCCTGCGGGTACGCGGGCGGCGGGTTCCATGTGGTGGTGGACGGTGTGGTGGGGCCGTGGTTCGTGGACCGGTTCACCGAGGCCGCCGGTGGGCGAGGTCTCGAACTGCACTACGTGGTGCTCCGCGCCGACGAGGCGACCACGCTGGAGCGGGGGATGGCTCGTGGTGAGGGTGAGCTGACCGATCCGGAGGCGTTGCGGGGGATGTACGCGCAGTTCGCCGATCTGGGACGGCTGGAGGCGCACGTGCTGGAGACCGGTGCGCTGGACGTGGCGGAGACGGTGGCCGCCGTACGGGAGGGGGTGGCCGCGGGGCGGTTCCGGCTGGGGGGCTGAACGCGTGCCTGCCGGGCGGGGGTGTCGTCAGGTGCGGGCCGGGGGTTGCCAGGCGAAGAGGAAGTCTCCTTGGCGCAGTACCACGCCGGGGCCCATGTGCCCGGCCAGCCACAGGAGGGAGTCTCGGCCGGCGCGGGGGATCGTCGCGCTGATGCCGGCGAGGCGGCCGATCGTGTGGGAGCGCCGCATGACCTGGGTGGTGCGGGGGAGCCTGGCGCGGGTGTAGGCGGGCAGGCCGTCGCCGTCGGTGACCTCGTGGGCCAGGACGACGGCGTCTTCGGCTGCCTGGCATGCGCCCTGGCCGAGGTTGGGGGTCATGGGGTGGGCGGCGTCGCCGACGAGGGCGGTGCGGCCGCGGTGGAAGGCCGGGAGTGGGCGTGGCAGGTGGTGGATGTCGTTGCGGAGGATCCTGTCGGGGGTGACGGCGTCCAGGAGTTCGGGGATGGGGTCGTGCCAGGTTCCGAACAGTTCCTGTAGCCGGGCCTTCTCCTCCTCGGGGGTGCCGTGTTCACCGGGCGGTGCGGGCGCGGTGGCGTAGCAGTAGATCTGCCCTTCGCTCATCGGCATGACGCCGAAGACGGTGCCGGGGCCCCAGGTCTCCGACGCGTGGCCGGTGGCGGCGTGGGGGCTGGGGGTGGTCAGTCGCCAGGCGGTGGCGCCGGAGTAGCGGGGGCCGGGGTGGTCGGGGAAGAGGGCGGCCCGGGTGGGGGACTGGATTCCGTCGGCGCCGACGATGAGGTCGGCCTGGTCGGTGCCGTGGTCGGTGGTGACGGTGCCCTCGTCGGGGGAGATGCCGGTGACGGTGACGCCGAGGTGGAGGGTGCCGGGGGTCAGGAGGCCGGCGAGGACGTCGATGGTGGTGCTGCGCAGCAGGACGACGGTGGGGTCGCCGAAGCGGGTGGCGGCGGTTTGGGCGTTGGTGCGGCTGAGCCAGGTGCCGTTGGGGCGGCGGACGCCGCCGTCTCCCTGGAACGCGCCGCGTTGGCGTATGGGTTCGGCGGCGCCGATGGTTTCGAGGGCGCGCAGTGCGTTGGGGGCCATGGCGATGCCGGCGCCGACGGCTTCGAGGGCGGGGGCGCGTTCGTAGACGGTGACGGTCCAGCCCTTGTGCTGGAGGGCGGCGGCGGTGGTGAGTCCGCCGATGCCCGCGCCGATGACGATGGCGTGTGCCATGTGCTCTCCCACGTGGTGACTACGGCTGTAGTGGCCGGTGTGATGACTGTACTACGCCCATAGTCGGACTACGCCAGTAGTATCCGGGTGTGACGTCATCGCGTGCCGAGCTGATCGCCGACGCCTCCCTGTCGTTGCTGGTGGAGCGGGGCATGCGGGGGCTGACCCATCGGGCGGTGGACGAGGCGGCGGGGTTGCCGCCGGGCTCGACCTCCAATCTGGCCCGTACCCGCGCGGCGCTGCTGGAACTGACCTTGGTGCGGTTGACGGAGCTGGAGCGGGGCCGGTTGCGGGGGGTGGGGGTGCCGGAGGGGGAGCCGTTCCCGGGCGCGGAGGTGGGCCCGCCGCGGGAGTGGCTGGCCGAGGTGGTGGCACGGGTGCTGCACGGGCAGCTGACGGTGGACCGGCGGTGGACTCTGGCGCGGTTCGAGCTGGCGTTGGAGGCCACCCGCCGTCCGGAGCTGCGCGTGATCTATGACCGGAGCGGGCGGGGTTTCCGGGAGATGGTCGTGGAGCTGATGGTCGCGGCGGGGTCGGCCGATCCGGTGCGGCATGCGCGGGTGCTGCTGTCGTTCGCGGAGGGCGTGTTGTTCCACGCGCTGGCGGGCGCGGGTGAGGAGCCCGGTCTGGAGGAGTTGCGCACCTGGGCGGGAGAGGTGCTGGAGGGCTTGCTCGCCTAGGGCTGCGAGCCTGCGCCGTCGCGGGCCGGTGGGGTGGTCAGGGCGCGCCAGCGGTGGGCGTCGAGCCGGTACAGGACGTGGCGGTGCAGGGGGTGGCCGGCCGGGAGGTTGGGGTGGTCGAAGTCGTCGGCGGGGTCGTGGGTCATGCCGATGCGGTGCATGACGGCTCGGGAACGGTCGTTCGCCGTGGCGGTGAAGGAGACGATCTCTTGCAGGCCCTCGTCCTGGAAGCCGTGGGCCAGGGCGCGGCGGGCGGCCTCGGTGGCGTAGCCGTGCCCCCAGGCGTGGCGGGCCAGCCGCCATCCGATCTCGACGGAGGGTTGGAAGTGGGCGGGGAAGGCGGGTACCGACAGGCCGGTGAAGCCGATGAAGGTGCCGGTGGCGGTGACCTCGACCGCCCAGAGCCCGAATCCGTGGCGGCGGAATCCGTCCTGGATCCGGTCGGCGAGGGCGTCGCTTTGGGTGCGGGTGAGCGTGGCGGGGAAGTGGCGCATGGTCTCGGGGTCGGCGTTGAGTGCGGCGAAGGGTTCGCGGTCGCCGGGCCGCCAGGGCCGCAGGAGCAGGCGCGGGGTGGTCAGTACGGGTGCGTCGCCCACGGGGCCCGCCTCCTCTGACGGTGGTCTCGTTGTCGCGTCAGGCCCGAGCCTAGCGGGGCCGGTCGGCTCGGGCCCGGGACGCGGTACCCGGCCGGGGCCGGTCAGAAGGGGTGGGGGGCGATGTCGCCGCGCAGGGTGACCCACTGGGTCTCGGTGAACGCCTCGATGTTGGCGTCGGGGCCGCCGAACCGGGCGCCGTTACCGGAGGCGGCCAGGCCGCCGAAGGGGACGACGGGTTCGTCGTTGACGGTCTGGTCGTTGATGTGGACCAGGCCGGTGGGGATGGCGTCGGCGAGGCGCATGGCCTGGCCGACGTCTCCGAGGATGCCCAGGGACAGGCCGTACTCGGTGTCGGTGGCCAGGGCGATGGCCTCCTCGATGCTGGTGAACGGGACGACCGGCGCGACCGGCCCGAAGACCTCCTGGGCGTAGGCGGGCATGTCGGGGGTGACGTCGGCCAGGACGGTGGGGCGGTAGAACAGGCCTTCGTGGGTGCCGCCGGCCGCCAGGCGGGCGCCGGCGGTGACGGTGTCGTGGACGAGGGTGTGGACGTGGTCGAGCTGGCGCCGGTCGATGATGGGGCCGAGGGCGACCTGGGCGGTGGCGGGGTCGCCGACGGGGAGCTTGTCGGCCTTGTCGGCCAGGGCGTCGACGTACTCGCGGTGCAGGCTGTGGTGGACCAGGTGGCGTCCGGTGGTCATGCAGATCTGTCCCTGGTGGAGGAAGGAGCCCCAGGCGGCGGCGGAGGCGGCCTTGGACAGGTCCGCGCCGGGCAGGACGATCAGGGCGTTGTTGCCGCCCAGTTCGAGGTGGGCGCGTTTGAGGAGGCGGCCGCAGGTCTCGCCGATCTTGCGTCCGGCGGCGGTGGAGCCGGTGAAGGACACGACGCGTACCGCGGGTTCGGAGACGACGGCCTCGCCGACGTCGGCGCCGCCGGGCAGCAGGTGCAGGAGTCCTTCGGGGAGTCCGGCCTCCTGGAAGACGCGGGCGAGGGTGACGCCGCCGCAGACCGCGGTGCGGGGGTCGGGTTTGAGCAGGACGGCGTTGCCGAGTGCGAGGGCGGGTGCGACGGACCGCATGGACAGGATGAGGGGGAAGTTGAAGGGGGCGATGACGCTGACCAGGCCGGCGGGGCGGCGGCGGGCCAGGCTCCAGCGGGGCTGGGCGGAGGGCAGGACCAGGCCTTGGGGGTGGGAGGCGAGCGCGGCGGCCTCGTGGCAGAGGGCGGCGGCGAAGTGGGTCTCCAGTTGGGCCTTGGGTGGGATGGATCCGGATTCGCGGACGATCCAGTGCTGGATCTGGGCGGCGTGTTCCTCGAACAGGGCCGCGGCGCGGCGCAGGACGGCGGCGCGTTCGTCGTAGGGGCGGGCGGCCCAGTCGCGCTGGGCGCGGGTCGCCGTGGCGGCGGCGCGGGCGACGTCGGTGGCGTCGGCGCGGCCCAGGGTGCCCAGGGTGTCGCCGGTGGCGGGTTCGGTGACGTCGTAGGCGCCGGCGGATCCGGTGGTCCAGCGCCCGTCGAAGATCTTTCCGGTCCATGGGGCCGGGTCGAGCAGCGTCATCGTTCCTCCTGGGGCGAGGGGCGGGCCGGAGGCGGCGTTCGCCCGGGTCGCGGGGCGGGGTCGGGGTCGGTCGTGCGCTGGCGGTGGGGGTTCGTGGTCCAACTTGCTGCAGGTGGGGGCGGGGCCGGGGAGATCCTTTCCGTTGAGTGGAAGGGTGCTGGGTGGAAGGGGGCGGGAAAATGCTTTGCGGGCAGGTGGCGGTCCGGGGCACCGTGGTGGGTGGGTGGCCGCTCGCGGCGCACTCTTTCTTCCCGTAGCTCAGCGGACAGAGCACCGGCCTCCGAAGCCGGGGGCCGCAGGTTCGATTCCTGCCGGGAAGGCCGGTGGAGGCGGCGCCGTGGAGCCTTGGGCTTCGGTGGCCTTGGGCTGGCCGGAGGCCCAGTGCGGCTTGGTGAACGGCGTGGGGGTGTACTCGCCGGTCAGGTCAGGTCAGGTCTGGACGCCCAGGTCCAGGCGGTCGGCCAGGCCGGCTGTGGTGAAGGCGGCCACCAGTTGGTCGCGGCCCTCGGTGAAGTGGGCCCAGCCGTCGTAGTGGACGGGGACCACTCGGCGGGCGCCGAGGATGGCGGCGGCCCGTGCGGCCTGGGCGCTGTCGAGGACGAGCGGCGCGCCGCCGAACAGGACGGGGATGCGGGGAGCCCCGGCGAAGAGGATGGCGGTGTCCACCGGGCCGAAGCGCCCGGCGATCTCCTCGACCAGGTCGAGTGAGGCGTTGTCGCCGCTGACGTAGACGGTGGGCAGGCCCGCCCCGGTCAGGACGAAGCCGATGACCTGGCCGGTGAGCGGTTCGACGGTGTCGCGTGCGCCGGGGCCGTGGAGGGCGGGCACGCCGGTCACGGTGATCGTGCCGCCGGCGGGCCGGTCGAGTTCGATCGGCTCCCAGTCGGCCAGGCCCCTGGCCCCGTTCCCCAGGCGCCGGCCGCCGCCGGGTGTGGTGAGGGTGAGCGGGACGTCGGCGAGCAGGGCGCGGCCGGAGTGGTCGAGGTTGTCGGGGTGTTCGTCGTGGGAGAGCAGGACCACGTCGATGCGGCCGAGGCCGGCGGGGGTGCCGGATGGGGCCGCCGTCTTGGTCAGGATCGGGGTGGCCGTTCTTGGGTCGTCGCCGGGGGCGTGGTAGTCGCCGGGAGCGTCGAAGGTCGGGTCGGTGAGGAAGCGCAGCCCGCCGTATTCGAAGAGGGCGGTGGGGCCGCCGAAGACGCGGACGGGGAACTGGTGGGGGGTGGGGTCGGCAGGGGCCACGGAAGAGCTCCTCACGGTTGACGGGTGGGTTATCCGTGAAGTGACGGTAGCTTTTCTCATGGTTGGCTGCAACTTGTACCATGAGGGCCATGGAGGAGAGCCCGAGTGCCGAGCCTGTGCTGCCGCCCGCGCCGGGGGCCGAGCAGTATCCCGCCCTCGACTTCGCCGACAGCGCCATCGCCCTGCCCGGTGGTCAGTTCATCGATCTGCTCGGCACCCCCGCGGCGGCGAACCGGTGGCTCACCGAACGCGGCCTGGCCCCGGCCGGCGCCGGGCTGCAGGAGATGTGCACGGCGCAGTTGCGCTCGCTGCGTGAACAGGTCAGGTCGCTGTTCGCCTCCCGCGTCGCCGGGCTCCCCGCCCTGCCCGCGGCGCTGTCGGCCGTCAACGACGCGCTGACCAGGGTCCCCACGGCGGCCCTGCTGCACTGGGACGAGAAGAACGGCCCCTTCCGCGCGGCCCCGCATCCCATCACCGAGATCGTCGACCACGCGCTGGCGACCCTGGCGGCCAACGCGGCCGACCTGCTCACCGGCCCCGACGCCGAGCGCCTCACCACCTGCGGCTCCGCCCCCTGCAACCGCTACCTGCTGCGCCACGGCCGCCGCCACTGGTGCTCCACCCGCTGCGGCGACCGTGCCCGTGCCGCCCGCGCCTACGCCCGCCGCACCCGTCCCCAGCCCATGTAGGGGCGTGGAAGGGCCCGAGCCCACCGCACCCCAAGGCCCACCGCGAACGTCGTGCGGCCTTGCCGACGGCGCTCGGTGAACCGGCCGCCCCCTTTCGCCCCCCTGCGTTTGGCCGTAGCCGCGGCCCTTTCGTGCCCCCTGCCCCGTGGCGGGGCCGGGCAGGGGAGGGGCTGATGTTTGCCCGTGGCCGTCCGGGTAGAGCGGCTAGCGGAAGGAGGGCGCCGATGACCAGGTTCGGGTACTTCCTGGCATGCGAGGAGCACGGCCCCGACGAGCTCGTGCGGCAGGCCGTGCTGGCCGAGCAGGCCGGGTTCGACGCGCTGTGGATCTCCGACCACTTCCATCCCTGGCTGGACCGGCAGGGGCACAGTCCGCTGGTGTGGCCGGTGATCGGCGCGATCGCTCAGGCGACCTCGCTGCCGATCACCACCGCGGTGACGTGCCCGCTGGTGCGCCAGCACCCGGCGATCGTGGCGCAGGCGGCGGCGACCTGCGCGGTCATGACCGGGGAACGGTTCACCCTGGGCGTCGGTACGGGGGAGGCCCTCAACGAGCACATCCTGGACGCGCGGTGGCCTCCGCTGGAGGAACGGCTGGAGATGCTGGAGGAGGCCGTGGCGCTGATCCGGCGGCTGTTCACCGGCGAGCTGGTCACCCACCACGGCAGGCACTACAGGGTCGACACCGCGCGTCTCTACACCCTCCCCGGCACACCGCCCCCGATCTACATGTCGGGGTTCGGGGAGAAGGCGGCGGAGGTGGCCGGGCGGATCGCCGACGGCTTCATCTGCACGATGCCCGACCCCGGACTGCTGGGTCGCTTCCAGGACGCCGGGGGCAAGGGCAAGCCGCTGCAGGGCGGGACGAAGGTGTGCTGGGCGGCCGACGAGGCCGCCGCGCGCCGTACCGCGTTGCGCCAGTGGCCCACCATGTTCGTTCCCGGGGAGGCCGCGCAGCTGCTGCCGCTGCCCCGCCATTTCGGGCAGCTGTCGCAGATGGTCACCGAGGAGATGGTGGGGGAGAACCTGGCGTGCGGGCCGGACCCGGACGCGCACGTGCGGTCGCTGCGGGAGTTCGTGGACGCCGGTTTCGACGAGGTCTACGTCAACCAGATCGGCCCCGAGCAGGAGGGTTTCTTCGCCTTCTACGCCGAGGAGGTCCTGCCCCGCGTGCGCGGCGGCGGCCCCGGCGGCTGAAGCGCCGGAGGCGCACTCGTCCCGGCTCCCGCCCGCTTCCGAATCTCTTTCCCCCCGCGAACCCGTCACGAGCACAGAAGGAAGGAACTCACATGAAGACCCCCTCGACCCCCAATGGCGCCGGCCGGATGGCGGCGGGCGCCTCACGTACCAAGGATCGGGCCGCGCGGCAGGCGCACGGCGGCAAGGAGCGCGCGGCGCGGGCCGGCCGCGGTGCGGGCCAGGCCGCCGGTGGCGCGGCACGGCAGGCCGGTTCGGCCGCGCGGCGCGCCGGGGAGGGCGTGCAGCACGGCGCCGGGCAGGTCGCCGGTACCGCCGCGGCCCTGCCCGGGCAGGTCGTCAAGTTGACCAAGCTGCTGACGGTGGCGCGGCTGTTGCGCGCCGCGCCGGCGGTGGCCGTCGCCGGGGTGGCCATCCTGGTGGGGCGCCGGGCGGCCCGTAAGCGCTGAGCCGGGCGCCGCGGCACCCCCGGGATCCGTTCATCAGAACACGGGCCCGTCCCGTTATCGGGCCCGTCCACCCGCCCGTACCGCGCCGCACCCGCGTGCGGGTGCGGCGGGTGGTGGTGCCTGCTCACGGGCCGGGACGGCATGCCGTCCCGGCCCGCGTTCGTGTGCGCTGCGTGGGGTTCCCGGGTCGATTCGAACTGATTGGTGCCGATTCCCGGTGAGCTGTTTAGGCCGGTCGAGGCGGGTACGAGACGAACCTGACCGCAAACAGTGCAGATGCCTACAGAGCAAACAAGCACTGACATAACCCCCGTAACCGGCACGGCCGGTACCCGGCAACGTGATCCCCAGGGATCAAGGAGTGAGTGACATGAGCGGGCCGATCGCCCAACAGACCTCCGGCACCACCACCTACCAATCGGGCGCCTCCGGCGGCTCGCGCGGTGGCGGACTGGCCGACGTGGTCGACCTGATCCTGGAGAAGGGCCTGGTCATCGACCTGTACGCGCGGGTCGCACTGGTCGGCATCGAAATCCTCACCGTGGACGTGCGGATCGTGGTCGCCAGCGTCGACACCTACCTGCGCTTCGCCGAGGCCTGCAACCGGCTCGACATCGCCAACACCGGCAACGCCAAGGGCCTGCCCGACGTGGTCGGCGGCCTGACCGAGTCGGGCGCCAACAGGAAGACCAAGGGCGCCCTGCAGGGCGCCCAGGAGAAGTTCAAGGAGACCTTCGGGTCCGAGGACGACAAGGACGGCAAGGCGAAGGAAGGCCAGCCCGCCCGGCGCCGCTCCACCCGTAAGGAGGACGACGAATGACCGCCCCCCACGAGCACGCCGCCCCGGCCACCGGGACGGGGGAGGCCACCGCCGCCCAGTACGTCTACGGCGTCACCCGCGCCGACGCGACCCTCCCGGCCGACCTGACCGGCCTGGACGACAACCCCGTCACCCTGGTCGCCCACGAGCACTGCGCCGCCCTCACCAGCGACCTGCCCGCCGGCCGGCCCCTGGGCCGCCGCGCCGACCTGATGGCCCACGAACGCGTCCTGGACGCGCTGGTGGACGCCGGCACGGTCGTGCTGCCGTTCCGGTTCGGCGCCGCCATGGCCGGCACCGAGGCGGTGGAGAAGGAACTGCTGGCCGCCAACGGCGAACGCCTCGGGCAGGTCCTCGACCAGCTCGACGGCCGCCTGGAGATGCGCGTGCGCGGCACCTACGTCCAGGACGCCCTGCTGCGCGAGGTCATGTCCGACGACCCCCAGATCGCCGAGCTCAACCAGCGGCTGCGCTCCATCCCCGCCGACGCCGCCGACGCCGCCTACTACGACCGCGTCCGGCTCGGCGAGATGATCGCCCGAGCCCTGGAACAGCGCCGCGAACACGACGGCCAGGTCCTGCTGGAGGCCCTCACGCCCGCCGCCGAGGCCACGGTCCGCAAGCCGCCCGCGCGCGAGGAGGACGTCCTGGACGTCGCGTTCCTCATCGGCCGCGACCGCCTCGCCGACTTCCAGCGCGCCGTCGAGGAGATCGGCGCCGCCCACGCCGACCGCATCACCGTGCGCCTCATCGGGCCCCTACCGCCCTACGACTTCGTACCGGAGGCATGACATGGGGCTGTTCACCGGCCTGGCGACCCTGCCGCTCGCGCCCGTGCGCGGCGTGGTGTGGCTCGCCGAGGTCCTGCAGGAACAGGCCGAGGCCCAGCTGTACGACCCCGGCCGCATCGCCGCCGAGATGCGCGACATCGCCGACGCCGTCGCCGCGGGGGAGATGGACGAGCAGGAGGCGGCCGAACGCGAGGAGGAACTGATCGAACGGCTCACCCACAACCAGCGCCCCGCGGGGGACTTCTGACCATGCTGTCCGCCGCCGACGCCGCCGAACGCGCCGTGCACCACGTCACCGGGCTGACCGGGCGCACCGCCGAGAGCGTCATCGGCATCGAGCGCGCCGGCCAGAAGGACGAGGGCTGGCGGGTCACCGTCGAGGTCGTCGAGACCCACCGCATCCCCGACTCCGCCGACATCCTGGCCATCTACCAGGCCGAGGTCGACGGAGCCGGGGAGCTGGTCTCCTACCGGCGCCTCAGGCGCTACCCCCGAGGACGAGCCGGACAGGATTGACCGGAAGGACTGGACACGACCATGAGTGAGATCTCCTGGACCGGAGGCCGCGGCCCCGCCCGCGCCGCTCCCACGGAACGGCCCGGCGCCCCGCCCGCCGCCAACCTCGCCGACCTGCTGGAACGCATTCTCGACAAGGGAATCGTGATCGTCGGCGACATCCGGATCAACCTGCTGGACATCGAGCTGCTGACCATCAAGCTGCGGCTGCTGGTCGCCTCGGTCGACCGCGCCAAGGAGATGGGCATCGACTGGTGGGAGCACGACCCGTCACTGTCCTCGCGCGCCCGGCAGAGCCAGGCGGTGTCGTCGTCCTCCTCCGAGCAGGCCCTGCTGGAGGAGAACCAGCGGCTGCGCGAACGCCTGGACGCACTGGAGGCACGCGCGCTGGAGAGCCCCGGCACCACCGGCGAGCCCGCCGCCGCGCAGGCCGGCGAGGACACCGAAGGCGTCCCCGCCCACGCCAACGGGCGGGCCGGCGGGCCGCGTCCACGAAAGGCCGACGACACATGACCACCCACACCCGCACCGACGTCACCGGCGAGCCCACCGCCGTCTACCTGTACGGCGTGGCCCGCGGCCTGGACCCCGCGGCGCTGGAGGGCACGATCGGAGTGGCCGGGACGGCCGTGCGCGCCGTGGCCGCCGGCGACCTGACCGCCCTGGTCAGCACCGTGCGCCTCGACCAGTACGGCGAGGAGGCCCTGCGCGCCAACCTGGAGGACCTGGCCTTCCTGGAGGAGACCGCCCGCGCCCACCACCACGTGGTCGACCGCGCCGCCCACGCGGCGCCGACCGCGCCGGTACGGATCGCCACGCTCTACCGCGACGACGAGCGGATCGGGGAGATCCTCACCCAGCGCCGCGAGCAGTTCACCGAGGTCCTCGACAGCATCACCGGGCGCACCGAATGGGGCGTGAAGGCCTACGCCTACCCCGAGGCCTACGAGGAGGCCCCCACCGAGGCCCCCACCGAGGCCCCCGCCGCGACCACGGCGGGCCCCGGCACGGGGAGCAGCGCGGGGGCGGGGGCGGGCACCGCCTACCTCAAGCGCCGCCAGGACCAGCGCCGCCGCCGCGAGGACGCGACCCGGCGCATCACCGCCCAGGCCGAGGCCGTCCACACCGAACTGGCCGGCCACGCCGTCGCCGCCCGGCGGCACCCGCCGCAGGACCCGCGGCTGTCGGGCCACCAGGGCACGCTCATCCTCAACACCGCCTACCTGGTGGACGACGAGGCGTCCCAGGGCTTCCTGGCGGTCGCCGACGACATCGCCGCACGGCTGCCGGGGATCGAGGTGGAGGTGACCGGCCCCTGGCCGCCCTACTCCTTCATCGAGACCCCCGACACCGGGGCGCGGACCGCCTCATGACCGTCCCCATGGACCTGGGCGCCGACCGGGGCGCGACCGGCCTGGCCGGCCGCGACCCCGGCGCGCCCATGGAGCGGATCGCGCTGGTGGACCTGCTGGACCGGCTGCTGGCCGGCGGCGTGGTGATCAGCGGGGACCTGGTCATCTCCATCGCCGAGATCGACCTGGTGCACGTGTCGCTGCGCGCGCTGATCACCAGCATCAGCGAGGAGATCCTGCCCGCCCAGCTCAAGGAGGAACGTTGACTCAAGACCCCGTCCACGGCGAGGTCACCGTCCATGACGCCGTCGCGGGCGCCGCGCCCTGGACCAGCCGGCCCGCCTCCACCGCCGAAACCGCCGCCGGGCCCGCGGCCGGGACCCCGACCGCTTCGACACCGGCCTCCAGGTCGGTGGTGCAACGGCTGCGTTCCGACCCCGAGACGGTCGAGCGCGACCTGGTCAAGCTCGTCCTCACGCTGGTGGAACTGGTACGGCAGCTGATGGAGCGCCAGGCGCTGCGCCGCGCCGAGGGCGGCGACCTGTCCGAGGAGCAGATCGAACGGCTCGGGCTGGCGCTGATGAGGCTGGAGGAGGCCATGACCCGCCTCAAGGACCACTTCGAGCTGGACGACCACGACCTCAACCTCGACCTGGGGCCCCTCGGCCCGCTGCTCCCGGAGTGATCGCCGGGCCGGAACGGGAGCCCGGCCCACGCGACCACCCCGGGGCGCCGCACGCGGCCCGCCCCCGACGGACGCCGGGCATGCGGCGAGGCCGTGGCGGCGGAGCGTCAGCGGCCGCCCTCCGGCGGGGACGACAGGCGCGCCACCTCCTCCTGCGAAAGCCGCAGCGCCCCGGCGGCCACGTTGGCGGCCAGGTGGTCGGGGTCACCGGTGCCGGGGATGGCCAGCACGTGCGGCCCCTGGTGAAGCGTCCACGCCAGCCTGACCTGCGCGGGCGTCACACCACGTTCCCGCGCGAGGGCCAGCACCCTGTCATCGTCGGCGCCGCCGGCGCCCGCCTCCCGTCCCGCACCGGCGATCGCGAAGAACGGCACGAACGCCACACCCTGCTCGCCACAGGCCCTCAGGAGCCCCTGCTCCTCGGCCGTCGCGCCCACACCGTAGGCGTTCTGGACGCACACCACCGGGGCGATGGCCTGGGCCTCGGCCAGCTGGCCGGGCGTGACGTTGGACACTCCCAGGTGCCGGACGAGCCCGGCGTCACGCAGGCCGGCCAGCACACCGAAATGCTCGGCGATCGAACCGTCCCTCCGGCTGGGCGGGACGCGCAGGTTCACCACGTCCAGGTGGTCACGGCCCAGCTGGCGCAGGTTCTCCTCGACCTGGCCGCGCAACTGCTCCGGCTCGGCCCACCACCACCGGCCCGAGGGGTCCCTGCCGGGCCAGACCTTGGTCGCGATGACCAGGTCGTCCGGATAGGGCGCCAGAGCCCGGTTGATCAGCTCGTTGGCCGAGCGCAGCGAGGAGAAGTAGTACGCGGCGGTGTCGATGTGATTGACACCCAGTTCGACCGCGCGCCGCAGCAGGCCGATCGACCTCTCGCGGTCGCTCGGCACGCCCCCGAAGGCGGCGTCGCCGGTGAGGCGCATCGCGCCGAATCCGACGCGGTTGACCGTCAGATCGCCGAGCCTCCAGGTGCCCGCGGCCGCCGCGGGGCCGGTGGGTGAGGTCATGACCGGCCCCTCGTCCCCGCCGCCGCGTGGGCGGGGGTGTCCGGGCCGCCGGCGGCGTCACCCAGCAGCGCCTGCCATCCGGTGCGGTTGTCGTCCCACGACCACACGGTGAGCGGTGCGAGGCTGCCGTCGCGGACGGACCAGCGCAGCCGGATCCGCGCGCCGTCGGCGGTGGTCAGCTCGTGGTCGGTGACCGTGACGTCGCCGGGGAACGGCTGGGCGGCGTCGTAGTGGCCGAAGACGCCCTCCAGCGTGGCACGGCGGGCGGCGACGTCCCCGACCGGCGGGGGTGCGGCGGCGGCCGCTTCGGCGGCGAACGGAGCGAAGGCCTCGGGGACCTGGGGGGCGAGGGCGAAGGACATGACCGATCTCCGATGTGCGTGAAGGGGCGGTGAAGGTGCGCGCGGCGGTGAAGGTGCGCTCAGGTCAGGGGATCAGGACGGTCTTACCGGCCAGCCGTCCGGCCAGGCACAGGTCGTGAACGGCGGGCAGGTCGGTCATCGGCCGCCGCTCGGCCACCTCGATCCTCAGCTCTCCGGCGTCGACGAGGGTGACCAGGTGCGCGAGCCGGGCGGCGTCGCTGCGCGCGAAGACGCGCACCGTCCGCACCCCGCGCCCGGCATCCTCGGGCCCGGGAGTGGTGGTGCTGACGAAGGCTCCGCCGTCGGCGACCAGCCGGTCCACCAGCCGCGCGGTCTCCTCCCCGGCGGTGGGCGCCAGGTCCAGCACCAGGTTCAGCACCACGTCGAACCGCTGCCCGGCCAGCGCCTGCGGGACGGGGGCGGCGGTGTAGTCGACGATCCGGTCCGCGCCGTAGGAGCGGACCCGGTCCAGGCTGCGCGGGCTCGCGGTCGCGGTCACGGTGGCTCCGGCCCGCGCGGCGAGCTGGACCGCGTACCCGCCCACCGCGCCGCCCGCGCCCAGGATCAGGATGCTCTGCCCGGCCTTCAGGCCGGCGTGCTCGAACAGCGACTGCCAGGCCGTCAGCCCGGTCGAGGGGAGTGCCGCGGCGTCGGCCGGGTCGACCGTGCGGGGGGCGGCGGCCAGCGCCTCGGCGGGCGCGGCGACGTACTCGGCCGCCGCGCCGGGCGCGGTCATCGGCAGGAACGCCACGACCGCGTCGCCGACGCTCCAGCCGCTCACGCCCCGGCCGATCTCGGTGATGACACCGGCCACGTCGTAGTTCGGGATGTGCGGCAACGCCACCGGGAACACCTCCCGCAGCACGCCCGCGCGGATCGGGACGTCCACCGGGTTGAACGCGGTGCCGGCCACCCGCACCACCACCTGCCCCGCGCCCGCCACCGGGCGGTCCACCTCCTCGTGGACCATGACGTCGCTGTCGCCGTGGGAGTGGTAACGCATCGCCTTCATGATCTCTCCTCACCTGGTGCTTCGAAGTCGAAGCATGCAGTCGACCGTAATCTGTTTCAAGTTCGAAGCAACAGTCCTGGGGCCGGTGACACCGGTCACAGTGCTTTGAATTCGGAGCATGTACGATGGGCCGATGAGCGCCACCCACCCCGATGGCACGGGGGACGCCAGCGGCACCGAAGGCGACGCGGCGCTCGATCCCCGGCAGCTGGGGGCCTACTTCGTGCTCACCGAGGCCGTCAGCCTGCTCCAGCACCAGGTCGAACAGCAGCTCCAGGCCGAGGGCGACCTCAGCTACGTGCAGTTCCAGCTCCTGGCCCGCCTCGCCCACGCACCCGGCCACCTGACCATGACCCAGCTGGCCGACGGCGTCGTCTACAGCCGCAGCGGACTGACCTATCAGGCCGGCCTGCTGGAGAAGGCCGGCCTCATCACCCGCAGTCCCTCGCCCGACGATGAACGCGCCACCCTGGTCACCATCACCGACGGCGGCCGGGCCCTCGTCGCCCGACTCCTGCCCGGCCACGTCCAGGTCACCCGCCGCATGCTGTTCGACCCTCTCAGCGACGACGACCTGCACCACCTCGGCGACATCATGACCCGCGTCCGCGACCACATGCGCGCCCAGCCGCCCCGCTCCGCCGCCCCCCGCAAGCGCCGCCCCAAACCCCCCGCCCCGCCCCCGGCCTGAACCGCGGTCACGGCCCCGAACGAAGCCACCGACACCCGTTCGAAGCCCGTTCGAAGCCCGCCGGCGGTGGCGACCTCCCAAGCCGGGCCGCCCGTACGACCCCCGGCCCGTTACATGCGATCCCGCCCGGCCGCGAGCGCCACCGCCCGGCGCGAACCGCTGGACGGCACGCGTTCCTTGCCGCCTTCAACGCGACGACGCTCACCCGCACGACCGGCTATCAGTCTGTGGTTGCTTCCCCTCCCCGTCTTCCGCCCGCCCGAGCAGTCCGGATGCGGGGCGGGAGGGGCCGCCCGCGGACACGAAAAAGCCTCCTCGGCGGAGAGAACCCGCATCGAGAAGGCCAGGGCGATCACATTGATCATAGCAGGACCCTCCTGTCACCCGGCCGGTGGGGCGAAAGAGGACATGCTGTTCGCAAGGCAGGCGCTCAACGAGGACACGGACCTGGCCGTAGTCGCGCCGGGCCGGGGCCGGTACGGGGGCAGATGTGCCCGGCGGAGGATCGTCGGCGGGGCCGAGCCGGACGGGCGTACCGGCCCGGGCCTCGCCGTCTCGCGTCGACGGCCCGTCCGTTCACCGATCTGGTCCGTGCACCGGCCGGAGGGCTGCGGGCGGCGAGGACGCTGCGGCCATCAACGAACCAGGAGCCAGGGCGGCACGCTGCCGGCGCCGGTGAGTGGCAAGAGAACAGGGGTGTCAGGCGCCATCGTGAGAGGGGCGGGTGATCCAGTCCGGGATCCGGGCGTTGACCTCGCGGGGCCGCTCCAGGTGCAGGAATCAGCACCGCGTCCGCTGCGCCGCCGAGCGCCTCGTGCAGCGCGTTCGCGTCGGCCGCGAGGGCGCCGCTCTGGTAGGCGCCGTCCGCGGGCACCGCGGTGGGCGCGTATCCCCGCATGAACGGAGCGACCGCGTGATAACCGGCCGCGGCGAGCTCGGGCAGCAGATGCCGCCAGGAGTAGGCCGAGTCGGGGAAACCGTGCAGGCACAGCGCGAGCGGCCCGTCGGCGGGCCCGGCCGACAGGTAGCCGAACTCCAGGCCGTTCGCGGTGATGGTGCGTATCGGCTGAATCGGCCGAATCGGTCGCATGGCTTCGGTCTCCGCTGGATTCGTCATGTGGCTCATGAGGCGTTCGGCAGGGGTGTGCCTTCGAAGCGGGTCATGTCGATGCCCTGGTCGTAGGCGTTGAACCAGGTGTCGGCCCAGGCGGGGAGGGGCTCGTCGGCTGGGCGGTGGCGAGGGGGCGCTGACCAGGACCGACCGCCGTCCCTCACCTGGGTGGCTCTTCGCGACCAGGGGCATGAGGTGGGCGTGGTGGCCGGCGCGGCGGGGCCGCGCCGCCGTCCCCAGCGAGGCGTCGATCTCCTTCGGCGGTTCCGACGGCGCCTGCGGCGACCCGGGCCCGGCCCGCCCGGTATGGCCGGCGTCCGCGGCGATCCGCCGGTGCCGAGCAACCTGCGTGAGCGCGGATCGCCCGCATCGGGCACATGGACGGAGCGTCGGTCATGCGGTGCCGGTCGGCAGCCAGGTGTCGATGAGGGGGGCCAGCACGTCGAGCCGGGTGAAAAGGTGTCCCTGCATGCCGATGGCCTGGGCCGCGCGCACGTTCTCCTGGCGGTCGTCGACGAAGAGGAAGTCGGTGGGGGTGGCGTTCATGGCGGAGACGCAGTGATGGAACGCCGCCGGCTCGGGTTTGACCGCTTTGATCTTTCCGGAGAGGGCGAGATGGTCCAGGTCCCTCAACCAGGGCTGTGCGGTGAGGAGGACGTCGGCGTGGTCGGCGGGGATGTTGGACAGCAGGGCGACCTCGGCGCGGTCGCGCAGGGACCGGGCGTAGGCGACCATCCGGTCGTCGACGCGTGACCAGCTGTCGATGTCGATGAGCCGCAGTTCCTCGATCATGTCGGTGTCGCCGGGGAGCGACAGCCGCCGCAGGACGGCCCTCCAGTACTGCGGCGCGGACTGCCGGGCGGCGTCGTAGGGCGGTCGGCAGTACCAGTAGGCCTCGGTGAAGGCGTCCACGGGGGCCTCGCATCGGGCGGCCATCCTCGCCAGGGCGCCGGGGCGCTGGTGGAGGCCGATGACCCCGAAGTAATCGAACAGCACGATGCGTCGGTCGTTGGACATGGTCGTCGCCTCCGGTGTCGGTGGTGTCGGCTTCATCGGTTCAGGGGGCGGGGTTCCAGGGCGCGGGCCAGCGAGCCGAGGGAGGCCAGGGCATCCGGGCCGGCGGGTGCCAGGACGACGCTGGTCGCGCCCGCGGCGTGGCGGGCTTCGATCGCTTCGCGTGCCTGGCCGGGGGTGCCGGCGATGGCCAGATGGCGGATCCAGTCCGCGGGCATGGTCCGGGCGAATCGCCGCGCGTCGGCGCAGGAGGCACGGTGCTCGCGCAGCTGCGCGGCGAACGGCAGGGGGTCGATGTGCGCGGCCCAGTCCGGATCACCGATGGCGGTCAGCGCGTCGCGGACGCGGGCCACGGCGGCGTCCTCGTCATCGTCGACGGCGGCTGCGTCGTAGGTGACGATCTCGTGGCCGCCCGCATCGCCGGTGGCGGTGCTCAGATTCCGCAGCGAGGCGGTGATGTAGGCGGGGGCCGCGGGCTCGGCCAGCAGGAGCCCGTCGGCCACCTCGCCCACGACGGCCTGCGATCTGGGGCCGCGGACACCGAGGATCACCGGCGGGACGATGCCGGGGGTCTGGGTGAGGACGACGCCTTCGCAGCGCACGTAACGGCCGCCTGCCGGGCCGGGCTCGCCGCGCAGCAGCAGGCGCAGCGCCCTCGTGTACTCAATGATCAGGCTGAGGGGGCTGGCGGGCCAGGCTCCGGCCTGGCGCATCCAGCCGGGCATGCCGTGGCCGATGCCGGCGATGAGCCGGCCCGGGTAGAGCTGGGCGAGGGTGGCCAGCTCCATCGCGGCGAAGCACACGTTGCGGGCGCCGGCGGGCAGGATGCCGATGCCGACGGTGATGCCGGTGGTGCTGGCGAGAACCGGGCCGGCCTGTGCGAGCCCGCCGCGCCAGCCGAGGTCCTCCACCACCCACACCTCATCGAATCCCAGCTCCTCGGCTCGCCGGGCGTAGGGCAGCACGTCCTGGGCGGGCAGGTCGCGGGGGAGCAGGACACCGACACGGCCGCGGGCGGGGGTGGCTTGTGTCTCGGGCACCGGGGGACTCCTTCATGTCGCTGGTGGTTCTCCCTCACCAGCCTGGCGATCGGCCGAGGAACGGGCGGGACGCCGCTGCGGCACGGCGTCAGAGGGCGTCAGGGGCCGTGCCGCCCAGGCGGTCAGGGGCTGCTGGGCTCCGGCTCGGGCTCGGGCTCGGGCGTACGGTCGGACCCGGTGCGCAGGATCCCGGCGCCCGCCGCGGTGATCACGCACAGCAGGGTGAGCAGCAGGAAGGTCTGGTTCAGTGGCACCAGGTGGGTCATCCAGCCGATGACGGCGGGCCCGGCGAGCATGCCGAGGTAACCCAGGCCGGCGACCCGCGAGACGTTCACGCCCGCGGCCGAGGGATCGGCGTGCCCGGCCGCGCTGAACAGCTGGGGGACGCAGCCGGACAGCCCCAGGCCGAACAGCGCCCATCCCGCGAACGCGGCCCACGTCCACGGGCAGACCGCCACGATCGTGATTCCCACGGCCGCCGTGGCCGACCCGTACCGCAGGACGGCCATGGCGCCGAACCTGGCGGAGAGACGGTCGGCGCACAGCCGGCCGACGGTCATCGCCGCCGCGAAGGTGCCGTACCCGACGGCGGCGGTGGCGGCAGAGGCACCGAGGACGTTCTTCAGGTGCAGGGCGCTCCAGTCGTTGGCGGCCCCCTCGCACAGCATGATCATCAGGGCCAGTGCGGCGAGGATCCAGATGCGCCCGGGGGCGCCGCCCGGCCGCCCGGCCGGTTTCCCCGCATCCGCGGCGGGCGCCGGCGCGGTCGGCAGCAGACCGCGTGCCGACACGAGGGCGATCACGACGCCCACGGCTCCCGCGGCGCCCAGAGCCGCCGCCGGACTCAGGCCTGCGCTCGCCGCGCCCGCCGAGGCGAGCGCGGCGATGACGCCGCCGACGGAGAACGTGGCGTGGAAGGCCGACATGACGGGCCGGCCGTAGGCCTTCTCCACGTGCACGGCGTGGGCGTTCATGGCGACGTCCAGGCAGCCGTTGCCCAAGCCGAAGACCAGCAGGGCACCCGCCAGCATCCAGGGATCCCGGGGGAGGCCGGGCAGCACCAGGGCCGCGCTGCACACGACACCGGCCGCGGGGACCACGACCCGCGCCCCGAAGCGGTCGGTCAGGCGCCCGGCCACCTGCATGCCGATGAAGGCCCCGAGCCCCAGCAGCACCAGCAGGCCGCCCAGCGTGGCGTGGCTGACGCCCACCCGCTCCTCGATGGCGGGAATGTGCACCACCCACGCGCCCAGCAAGGTGCCGTTCAGGACGAAGTAGACGAAGGTCGCCGCACGGGCGGCTCGCAGCGAACGTTCCACACCGACCACCATAGTGAACATCTTCTGTGTTTGAAACATGCAACTTCGCACAGGCTAATTGTTCAATCTGGGTGGTGTTCAATCGGGGGTATGAGCAACGCAGACCGTCACGGGACGATCGCCCAGGCCGTCAGGGAGTCGGGCAGCGTCACGGTCGGCCAACTCGCCGAGCTGACCGGCGCCTCGGAGATGACCATCCGGCGCGACCTGGACGCCCTGGCCGCCCAAGGCGTCCTCGAACGCGTCCGCGGCGGGGCGCGCACCCTGCTGCTCAGGGGCCAGGAGCCGCCCTTCGCGCTGCGTGCCCACGACGCCGTCGACGCCAAGCGCCGGATCGCGGCCGAGGTGTCCTCGCTCATCGCCGACGGCGAGACCGTGCTGCTGGACAGCGGCACCACCTGCCTGGAGGTCGCCCGCCTGCTGCGGCAACGGCCGGTCACCGTGATGCCCCTGTCCCTGCAGGCCATCCGCATCCTCGCCGAACCCCCGGGCCAGGCCACCCTGATGGTGCCCGGCGGACGGCCCCGCGACGCCGAAGGCGCCCTGACCGGCCCCCTCACCCTCGCCTCACTGGCCGCACTGCGCTTCGACACCGCGGTCATGGGCTGCTGCGGCCTCAGCGAGGCCGACGGCCTGACCGCCTACGACCTCGACGACGCCGCGGTGAAGAAGGCCGGCATCTCCTCCAGCCGCCGCGTCATCCTCGCCACCGACGGCAGCAAGCTCGGCCGCACCGCCCACGCCTACGTCGGCCCCACCACGCTCCTGCACACCATCGTCACCGACGCCACGGCGCCCGCCGACGAGCTGGCCGCACTCGAAGCAGCCGGCACCCTCATCAAGACCGCCTGACACGGAAACCCCCACCGCGCGCCCCCACGGAGGCACGGGGGCGTTCGGCCTCTGCGGCGTCTCCGCCCGCCGAACGCCCGATCCGCCCGCGTCCGCGCTAAGAACCAGACCCCGAGGACCAGGTGGGGGAGAGGGGTGCCCGGAATGGGGGCATTGATTCATGGCCAACTAACCCCTATAGGTGTATAAGTAGGGGGTAACCCCTCAATAACCCCAACCTGGAGGGGGTGCGCCATGCCGAAGATCAACGTGTACCTGCCCGACGAACTGGCCGAAGCCGTCAAGGACACCGGCATACCGGTCTCGGCCATCTGCCAGCGGGCACTGGAACAGGCCGTACGCCGCATCACCGCCATCCGGGAGGCCTCCCTGGCGGAACTGCAGGCCGGCGACCTCGCCGAACGGCTACCACTGTTCACCGCCCGCACCCGCGCCGTCGTCAAGCTGGCGATCGACCGGGCGCGCGCCGACGCCTCACCGACCGTCGAGACCCGGCACCTGCTCGCCGGAATGGTCGCCGAGGGCGAGAACCTGGCGTTGCACGTCCTCCGGGCGGTCGACATCGACCCCGCCCAGATCCAGCGCGAGCTGGAACGGCCCACCCACCCCGAGGACGGCGAAGACGGAAAGGGCCCCTCGGCGCACTTCAGCGTCCCGGCCGCCGCCGTCCTCGAACTCACGGTGACCGAGGCGACCGCACTCGGCCACAACTACATCGGATGCGAGCACCTGCTGCTCGGGCTGGTCACCGAGGACGACGGCACCGCCGGAAAAGTCCTGCGCGGGCTGGGAGCCGAGCCCCGGCTGACGCGCCGCGCCGTGACAGCGGCCCTGGCCGGATACGTGCACCTGCGCGCACAGACCACCGCCACCCCGGCCACCGACCCCACGCAGGCGCTGGCGGCGGCCGTGCAGCAGCAACTGCAGCCGCTCATCGCACGCATCGAACGGCTTGAAAACCACCTCGGCTCGGCCCCCGACCAACGATGAACACGCCCGCTGGCACCTCACACCCCCAGGAAGGCGCCGAACGACCAACGGCGGCGCCGCCCCCAGTACGGGGATGGCGCCGCCGTGTCGGGCGCGACCTGTCGCGGCAGGCGGGCCTGGTGCTCTTCTGGCTGCTGCTCCTGCCACCGCTGCTCATGGAGGCCCGATGACCTCCTGACCGCCGGAGCCGGGCGGGTCCACCGGCGGCCTAGGCCGACCCGGAGGCCTTCCTGATCGCCTTCACCAGCTGCTCCTTGCTCATCTTCGAACGCCCTGGGACGTCCAGATCACGGGCGAGCTGGTAGAGCTCCTGCTTGCTCATCGACTCGTCGACCTCGACTCCGCCACCGGAGGAGGTCTTGCTCGTGCCCTTGCCGGCGTCCCCTGCCTTGCCTTCCGCCTTGTCTTCGGGCTTGGCGGTGTTTTCCACCGGCTTCGCCTCGGGCTCCGGCTCCTTGACGGGCTCGGAATCCGCTACGGCCTCAGGCTCCGCCTTCGCCTCGGGTTCGGTCTCGGGCTTTGCTTCCGGGGCGGGCTCGGGCTCGGCCTCGGATTCGGCCTTGGGCTCTGGCTCCGGCTCCGGCTCAGGGGTGGGCTTGCCCTCGGCCTCAGCGGGTTCAGCAGCGGATTCGGCGGGTGCGGCCTCTGCTTCGGGCGCCGTGGGGGAGGCGGCCTTGGGCTCGGGCTTGGCCTCAGACTCAGGCTCAGCCGCAGGCTCAGCCGCAGGCTCGGCTTCGGGACCCGAAACCGGCTCCGACTTCGGCTCGGGCTCGGATGCCGGGGCCGCGGAAGCCTCCGCAGCAGGCTCGGAAGAAGGGGAATCCTTCGACGAACGGGACTCGGCCCCGTCCTTCTCAACCTTCTCAGCGCTCTCGGCCTTCTCAGCGCTCCCGGCCTTGGACCCCGCCTGTGCCCCGGCCCCGGATCCGGTTTCGGACTTGGCCGCGGTCTGCACCTCCGCCGCCTCCGCGGACGAGGGCTCCTCACGCTCATCAGGGCGATCATCGGCCTTTCCCGACCGGGTCCGCACCATCGCCAGCGCCACGTGATACACGCGCGCGTCGGCGCCGTGACGCTGCGCGGCCGAAGCCCGCGCCCGCGCCCACGCATCCCGCAGACCCGCCATCGATATCCGCCCCTTTCCGCAGGGTTTCCCGAAACTTGTGCGGGCTTTACCCTACACACCGGCTTCCATTCGATGGTGAGCCTTGACCAGGTCGAATCAAACGCGTGTGGCCACCAACGGTTCAGGCCGCCAGCAACTCGGCCTCCCACAGATCACGGTACGGCCCCGCAACGGCCAGCAACGCCTCATGCCGTCCCCGCTGCGCCACCCTGCCACGCTCCATCACCACCACCTCATCGGCATGACCCAGCGCGGCGAGCCGGTGCGTGACCAGCAGCAACGTCCCGCCACCCGGCATGGTCAGCAACTCGCGGGTGATCTCGTCGGCGGTGACCGGATCCAGCGCCTCGGCCGGCTCGTCCAGCAGCAGCACCGGCGGATCGGCCAGCAACGCCCGCGCCAGCAGCAGCCTCTGCCGCTGGCCACCCGACAGGCCATGCCCGCCCGCCCCCACCACCGTCTCCCAACCCTGTGGCAACGCCTCGACCACCTCCAGCAGCCGCGCCCGCCGCGCCGCCGTCACCAGTTCCCCTTCGGTCGCCCCCGGACGGGCCAGGAGCAGATTCGCCCGGACGGTACCGGCGAACACATGCGCGTCCTGGGTCAGCCCCCGCACCGCCAGCCGCACCTCGTCCGGATCGTGAACGGACGACTCCCGCCCGCCCAGCAGCACCGAACCGCCCGCCAGCTCCACCTCACCGCTCGCCACCGCCAGCACCGTGCTCTTGCCCGCGCCGCTGGCCCCCACGATCGCCACCCGCCGACCCCGCTCCACGCTCAGGTCCAACCCGTCCAACGCCACCACCTCCCCGCCGGCGCCGGAACCCGAAGGCGCGGGATAGGCCACCCGCACGCCCAGCAACTCCACGCTCAACGGCCCGGGCGGCAACGGACGCGGACACCGCGGACGCCGCGGCGGGGGAGTGGCCAGCACCGCCCCGACCCGCCGCCACGCCGGAAGCACCTCACGCAGCCGCTGCGCCGCCGACGCCAACGGCAGCACCGCCTCCACCGCCACCAGCGCCGTCAACGCGGCCACCGCCACCGCGACCTCATCGGCCCCCGCGCCCACCGCCACCCACGCCACCGCCACCGCCGTCAGCCCCTGCACCAGGAACCCGGCACCGCTCACCACCGCCGTGAGGGCGGCCACGGCCCGCTCCGCCCGCTCCAGCCGCCGCGCCGACTCGCCGGCGGCGGCCGCGAACCGCTCCCGAGCCCCGAACACCACCAGGTCCTCGGCACCCTCCAGCACATCCAGCGTCCTGACCGCCAGCACCCGCCGCTCGGCCGCCACACGCCCCGCCGCCCGGCCACCCGCGACCGCGCCCGCCACCGCCAGCACCACCACCGCGACCAGCCCGCCGCCCAGGACCGGCCCCGCCCCAGGCACCGCCACCGCGCACACCACCAGCCCCGCGCCACCGCACACCACCGCCGCCACCGCCGGCAGCAGGCACCGCAGCAGCACATCCTGAACGGCGTCGACATCGGCGACCATCCGCGTCAGCGCGTCCCCCTCCCGCAACGCCGCCGAACGCCCCGCCGGAGTACGCGACAGCGCGTCGAACACCCGCCCGCGCAACTCCGCCAGCGCCCGCAACGCCACGTCGTGACCGGCCAGCCGCTCCAGATACCGCAGCGCGCCCTTGCCCACCGCGAACCCCCGCACCGCCACGATCGCCAGCGACAAAGCCGCCATCGTGGGCTGCTGCGCCGCCCGCGCGATCAGCCACGCCGCCGCCGCGACCAGCCCCAGCCCGCACAACTCGGCCGCGACCCCGGCCACCCCCGCCGCCACCAGCCGCACCCCGTACGGGCGGATCGCGCTCCACATCCCGCCGCGCGCCGGCCCGCGGGGCGCCGTCCCACCGGGCGCCGAAGCCCAGGCGGCCTCACGCCCACCGCCGCCGACCATCGCCTCGCCGTTCACACCGTCGCCTCCCGCCGCCCACCCCAGGCCTCCCGTGCCTGCCGTGCCTCACCGGCGCCGCGACCACCCGGCACCGGCCCCCCGCGACCATCGCCCTCCACGACACGGCCGCCCTCCAGCCGCACCACCCGATCGGCCACCGACAGCAACGCCGGACGATGCGCCACGATCAACGCCGTCCGCCCCTCCAGCAGCCGCGCCGCCGCCTCCACCAGCAACCCCTCACTACGCAGATCCAGCCGCGCCGTCGGCTCGTCCAGCAACATCACCGGCGCCCCCCTCACATACGCGCGCGCGACCGCCAGACGCTGCCGCTGCCCGGACGACAACCCCCCACCCCGCTCACCCAGCACCGCCCCGTAACCCCCGGGCAGCACCTCGATGAACTCATCGGCCCGGGCCGCCCTGGCCGCCGCCGCCACCCGCTCCTCATCCGCCTCCGGCGCACCCAACCGGATGTTGTCGGCCACCGACGCCGCGAACAGGTGCGGCCGCTGCGGAACCCACCCCACCCGCTCCCGCCACGCCGCCAGATCCAGCCCCGCCAGATCCTCACCGTCCACCAGCACCCGACCCGACTCCACCGGGCACAACCCCAGCACCACCGCCAGCAGCGTCGACTTGCCCGCCCCCGAAGGCCCCGTCACCGCGACCCGCTCACCAGGCGCCACCCGCAACGACACCCCCTCCAGCGCCGCCCGCTCGGCACCCGGATACCGCGCCGTCACCCCCTCCAGCACGATCTCCGGCGCCCACACCCCACCATCACCGGCGCCCCCAGAGGGCGGCGGCAGGGCCCGGCCACCGGCGCGCACACCACCCCCGTCGATCACCGCCAGAGCACCCTCGGCCGCCGCCACCCCCTCGGCACTGGCATGGAACCGCGCACCCAGCGACCGCAGCGGCCCGTACACCTCCGGCGTCAAGATCAACACCACCAGGCCCGTCACCAGCGCCATCTCACCCCCCAGCAACCGCAACCCCACCGGCACGGCCACCAGCGCCACCGACAACGCGCACACCGACTCCAGCACCAGCGCCGACAAGAAGGCCACCCGCAGCGCCCCCACCGTCGCCCGGCGATGCTCACCGGCCAGCACCCGCACCACCACCGACTGATGCCCCGTACGGCCATGAGCCCGCAACGTCCCCAGACCGGCCAGCACATCCCCGAAATGACCGCCCAGACGCTGCAGCAGCCCCCACTGCCGGCCCGTCAACTCCGCCGTCCGCATCCCCACCAACGCCCCGAACACCGGCACCAGCGGAACCGTCAACGCCACCACCACCGCCGACGCCCAATCGGTCACCACCAGCCACCCCAGCACCAGCACCGGAACCACACACGCCGCCAGCAACTGCGGCACATACCCGGTGAAGAACGGATCCAGCGCGTCCAGACCCCGCGTCAGCAACGTCACCCGCTCCCCCACCGCACCGGCCGGCGGCGCCGAGGAACCCCCCAGCATCGCCCCGCGAAGCTCCCGCTTCACCGCGGCCGCCGACCGCCCCGCCACCACCCCCACCACCCACGCCACAACCGCCCGGGCCACCACCACACCCGCCAGAACCGGCAGCGGCCCGGCGTCCAGGCCCGCGATCGCCCGCGCCAGCAACTCGGCCTGAACGACCAGCAGCACCCCCTGCGCCACCGCACCCGCGCCCAGCACCACCACCACACGGCGGGGGAGAAGCCCCAGCAGACGCCGCTCGACCGCCTTCACACCCCGCCCCCGGTCACAAGTAGGAGGGCGAATCCACACGCCCCCAGAACGTCCGCCACACCAGCGCCTGCGCGGCCAGCAGCAACGGCAGCAGCACCGCCGTCATCACCGCCGTCGCCGCCAACCCCGTCCCCGACGAAGCCACCTGCGACCACGGCAACCGCCACCCGGCCACCAGCGCCACCGCCACCAGCGCCACCGCCGACACCTCGAACCGCCCCGGCACCCGCCGCGCCCGCTCCAGCACCGCACCCGCCGACCGCAACCGCGCGAAACCGGCACCGTGCACCGCGAACAACGCCGCCAGCGGCAACCCCAGGACACTGCCCGCGTTCAGCCCCGACTCCGAACCGCCACCGGCCACCACGATCGTGCCCAGCAACGACCCCCACGCCAGCGCCAGCCCCCAGCTGCCCGCCACCACCGCCACGTCACAACCACCACGCCACGCCGCCGCCTCCAAACGCCCCCGCAGCCACAACCCCATGTCCCGCACCACCCACGCCACCAGCAGCACCGCGAACAACGGGAACAGGCCCTCCAGCAACCGGTGCTCCAACCCCGGGAACGCCCCGGCGGTGATCCCGGCCAGCGCCACCAGCCACACCTCATGAGCCAGGAAGAACGGCGCGAACGACGCGATCACCACCCGCCGCTCACGCTGCCCCCGCCCCAGCACAGGCAGCAGCATCCCCACCCCGATATCGGCACCGGCCAGCACCAGGTAACCGGCGGTGAACACCGCCATCATCGCCACAGCCAGCATTTCCATCCCCAAGCTCCCCTCGAACTCAGAACGTGGGGGTCAGCGCGGACGAAGCCGCCCCCGGGACCGCATCGGACGGGGCCGCGCCCAGCTGAACCGCCGCCGGCCCCCGCCGCGCGAACCGCAGCAGCAACCAGCCGTTCACCACCGCCAGCACCGCGAACAACCCCGTGAACACCACGAACGACACTGTGATCAGCGCGGGATCCACCTTCGACAGCGCGTCACGCGTCGTCAGCACCCCGTACACCACCCACGGCTGCCGCCCCACCTCGCGGAACACCCAGCCGCCCAGCATCGCCAGATACGGCAGCGGAACCGCCGCCATCAGCACCATGTGGAAGATCCGGCCCCGCACCAGCCACCGCCCGAACGGCAGCTTCAGCAACGCCACCACCGCCAGCAGGAACATCAGCGCCCACGAGAACATCATGATCACTTCGCCCGCCGCCGCCAGACCCGGCGCCTGATAGTCACCCGGCCCGAACCGCGCGACGAACTCGGCCTCCGCCGCCAGCGCCCGCTCCGACCCCGGCTGCTTGGTCGGCTGGATGTAGGCGAACTGCACCCCGCCGAAGACCACCACCGGGAAGATCGACACCACCACCGTCGCCAGCCCGATCCGGATCGACCGCCGGAAGAACTCCACCTCCTCGGTACGCCGGAACAGATGGAACGCGCTCACCCCGGCCATGAAGAACCCGGCCGTCAGCAGACCCCCGAACAGCACGTGGAAGAACGCCAGCACCGCCGTCGGATTGCTCAGCAACGCCCCCAGATCGGTCAGATGCGCCACCCCGTCACGCATCTCGTAACCCACCGGACGCTGCAGCCACCCGTTCGCCACCAGGATGAAATACGCCGACATGTACGCCGTCAGCGTCACCACCCAGATCAGCCCCAGATGCACCCACCGGTTCAGCCGATCCCACCCGAAGATCCACAGGCCCAGGAACGTGGACTCCACGAAGAAGGCCACCACCGTCTCCATCGCCAGCGGAGCCCCGAACACCTCACCCACCAGGGTGGACATGCCACCCCAGTTCATCCCGAACTGGAACTCCATCACCAGCCCGGTCACGATCCCCACCGCGTAATTGATCACATACAGCTGGCCCCAGAACCGCGTCATCCGCGCATGCACCGCACTGCCGCTCAACGTCGCGCGCGTCTGCGTCAACGCCACCAGCGTCGCCAGCCCCAACGTCAACGCGACGAACAGGAAGTGCGTACCGGCGGTCAACGCGAACTGCACCCGCGCCAGCATCAACGGGTCGTCCATCACTCACCCTCAGCCCTCGATCGGTCCACCCGATCCTCGGGCCATCACCCCCACCGGCGAATCGGGCCCGAGCATGGACCCGCACTACACCTTTCGCGTAAGCACCCCAAGATCCCTACATCCCGCGATGTACACCAGACACTGCCGCATCCACCCGAAATCACGGTCGAGGACACCACCGACGCCACAACACGACCACGCCACGGCGGGGGAGAGGCCGGCACCCGCCGACCACAGCACCTACACCCACGCCACCCGCAACCGCACCCACGCCCGCATCCACGCAACAAGTCCCCGCGCACGGACCGCCGTCCAGGCGAACACCGCAGCAAACAACGCTGGGGCATACACGCCGAGGACCTACTCCCCAAGATCCGTGGACAGCCGCTCCGACGCGGCCGCGCGCACCTCGTCCTCCTCCAACGGATCATCACGCCGGGCACGGAGCCGTGCCGCCGCCTCCGCACCGGAGGCAGTGCCACACGCCAGGAGCCGGACCCTCGGCTCACAGTCCCCGAAAGCCTCGCCGACGTACCCGCCGGCCTCCCGTGGCACGACTCCACGCAACCCGACGAGAATGTCGGCCCGGGCATAGGAGTGGGGGACAGAGGCCCACAGATCCCGCAGCACCGGCGCGGCCTCGGCCACCCCCAACCGGCCCAGACCCCGAGCAGGCGCCTCCGTCCCGCACCACTCACCAGCCCGCACCGCACCGGTAAGGGCCTCCATCAGAACCGGAACATCACCGCGGTCACCGTGCTCGGCCAGCACCTCGACACCGTGCTCGGCCAGCAGCTGGTCATCACCGGCGACCCAGACCCTCGCCCGAGGCACCGCCGCCGCTCCCAACTCCCGCAGCGCCCGCGCCAACCACGGAAGGCTGCCATGAGCGGTCCGGACGCTGCGGTCCTCGGCCAGATCGAACACCGACGAGTCACCCCTGCGACCCAACTCCACCAACGCCGGCCCATACGACCTCCGCACCAGGGCCACCAGCCGCGCATCGGTCACGGCCCGGACATCCACCCGCGGCGATCCGGCGGGGGAGACCCGGCCTTCACCACAAGACCGCAGAGCGGCGCGGATTCTCGGCTGCGTGGAACTCCAGGCAGCCCACGGACCCCAACCCGGCTCCACCGCGTCCCGCAGCTCGCCATCGTCCGCACGCGCCAGCACCACCTGCTCCAGGCCCCGGCACAGATCCGGCCCGCCCGACTCCCACATCGCCTCGAGCGCCCACCTCCAATACCGCCCCTCGGCCACGTACCGGCGCAGCGGCCCCAGCGCATCACCGCGCCCGTACCCGACCATGCCGACCAGCACGTCGATCCCCAGGCCGACGCGCCACTCGTCGTCCTCGGCGGCGTCCACCGGGGCGAGCAGATGCTCCGCGATCGGCCCCACCGGCAACTCCAGGTCGACCGCCAGCCGGGTCAGATACCACGCTCGCGCCTCGGTCTGATGGTCGGTACGAGGATCACGGCGGATGCAGTCGTAGACCAGCTCACCGGCACCGGGCTCGGACAACGCCCGCCGCGCCCCCAGCCCGCGCCCGCGCTGCAACTGCCCGTGCAACGTGCCGGCCGGCTCCAGTCCCTCCATGACCGACAGCATGCTCATCCTCTACGACCGTCCACCACCCGTTTTCGCGCCTCATCCGGCGGCCCTCGAGCCGGCGGCCCGGAGACCAACGTGAGCGCATCGATGGGGGAGAGGACCAAGGTCACTACCGTAAGTAATTACATGGGGCTTCTTTAGAGCAAGATCACCATCACCGGCCGACAAAGCCGGGCAAAGGGGAGGACCTGATGGCCGACCACACGAGCCTGCCCGCCGACTTGCCCGTACCGGAGGACGACGGCGCGGCGGCTCACCTGCCCGGCACGCGGATGTCGCACCTGGAACTCCAGGACACCGGCGGCGCGACCATCCACCTCGGCGCGCTCGGCGCGGGCCGGACGGTCATGTACATCTACCCGCTCACCGGCCGCCCGGGCACCGACCTGCCAGGCGGCGTTCGGAGCGTCCGGCGCCTGCCACCGGCAGGCGCGGGGAGGGGCCCGCTCCGCTCTACTTAACATAATGTTCATTATCGACCAACGATGAAGAGCCTGGCGAGAGGGTTGGAGCGGCTGCGGACAACGGTGAAGCGTGACCGCCGAACGGTGCGCCGCGTTCATCGCGTCCGCACCCGCGCTGGCGAGCGAATGCGATGGCCGGTGTGCCGCAGCGGACTTCACGGCGTCGCCCCGTACGGGCAGGACGCTGGCGTGCTCAGGCCGAACGGAGCCGTCCACCGCGATTCACTGCCGATCCACGCCATGGACTCGACTGCGCCAGGTGGATGATGCCGCCCGAGGCTCCCGAGGTGCCTCCGCCGCAAGATCTGGCGCATCGCCGTGTCGTCTGGTGCCGTGATCGGCGTCCGGCTCGCCCGGCGCCGGCGAACGCAGCTCCGTTCACTGGTGATGGCCAGGCCGCTGGGCGGTTTGCCGGTACTCCAGGCCGTCCTGGCTGTTCGCCTTATGGGCCCCTCCGGCGTGGTGCCGAATGGCTCCGCGACGCCCTGCGAATGATTGCTGGGGCCGTCCTGTCGATCACCCGTGGCGCCGCTCGAGCCGGGTGGACCGCGAAATGCGAACGGACAAAGTGGTCTTGACGTGCGAAAAGATGCGATACCGGACAGAAGCTGGATTCTGTCCGGTATCGCATCTTCTTCACTTCAGCCGGTCAGCGGCCGGCGGGCCGTTCCTGGAGCACCCATTGGTTGCCGTCCGGGTCGCTGAAACGGACGAAGTTGTTCCAGGCCCCACCCGGGCCGTCGACCAGTTCGGCGCCCTCGTAGTGCTGCACCTTGCCGGCCTCCACGCCGCGTTCCAGCAGCTGGGCCCGGGCCCGCTCGATGTCCGGGACGACCAGCTGGAGGCCTTTCAGCGATCCCGGTTCCATCTCCGCCATGCCGATGACGATCGAGCAGTTCGAGCCCGGCGGGGTGAGCTGGACGATCCGCACGTTCTCGTCGACCCGGGTGTCGTGGTCGACGGCGAAACCGACCTGCTCGCCGTAGAAACGCTTCGCACGCTCCACATCCGCGACCGGGACCGGCACCACTTCCAGAGTCCATTCCATGCTGGAGATCCTTCCTGATGAGCACTCCCCTGGTTGACTTCGCCGTGAGCGCGAATTCATCGCCCCTCTCCCCCACACCTCATGCGAAGCGCGGCAGTGATCACGGAGAGTCACTGATCGTGTTCGGCGGTTTCTGTCAGAGGAGACCGGTAACGTCCCGCAGGTGCGTCCCACCGATGTCCAGCGCCTCACCGTCGGCGAGGCCGCCGATCGTTATGCCCAGATGGTCCGAGCCAAGACGGCCACCGGCGCGTTGGCGCCCGGTACGGCCGAGGTGTACACGCGCGATGTGCACACCTTCGCCGAGCTGGCCGGTCCCGATCGGGTGCTGGACGACCTGAGCGGGGCGGACGTGGACGAGGTGCTGCTGAAGTTCGCCGCCAAACCCGACGGGCGGCGCAGGTCCCCCTCCCCCGCGGGCCCGGCGTCGGCGCCCCGGCAGAGTCCCTCGTCGCAGTCGCGTTTCCGCAGGTCGTTGTCGGCGTTCTTCCGGTACGCGGCGATCACGGGGTGGGTGCAGCTCAATCCGATGCGGGCGGTGACGCTCAAGCCGAAGCAGCGGGGCGGGCTGCGGGCGGAGCGGCGGGCGCTGACCGTCGAGCAGGCCGACGGGTTGCTGGGGGCGGCGCGGGGGCTGGTGGAGGCGCCGGCCGATCCGGGGCGGCGGGCCGATCAGCGTACGGAGTTGCGGGACGCGCTGGTGGTGTTGCTGCTGGCGGCGGTGGGGCCGCGGGTGTCGGAGCTGACGCGGGCCAACACCGAGGACTTCTTCGTCAACGACGGGACGCGGTACTGGCGGATCTTCGATAAGGGCGGGCGGACCAGGGATGTGCCTCTCCCCCGGGCGGTCGCCGTGGTGCTGGACGCGTACCTGGCCGATGGGCGGCCGGTGCTGGACCGGGGGCGCGAGCCGAAGGCGTTGCTGCTGTCATGGCGTGGGCGCCGGTTGGCGCGGGGCGATGTGCAGGGTGTGATCGACCGGGTTCTGGCTCGGGTGGAGCCGGAGCGGCGGCGGAGCGTGACGCCGCACGGTCTGCGGCATACGACGGCGACGCATCTGCTGGCGGCGGCGACGGACATGGACGCGGTGCGGCGGGTGCTGGGGCACTCGGATCTGTCGACGCTGGGGCGTTACCGGGACGAGCTGCCCGGTGAGCTGGAGGCGGCGATGCGGGTGCATCCGCTGCTGGGGCGGGAGTAGCGGGCCGGGCGGGGGGTCAGATCCAGCCGAGTTCGGTGGGTTCGGGGAAGCCCCGGTGCCAGATGCCGTACACGATCAGCATGATCAGTGCGGGGGCGAAGGCGATGATCAGCAGGCGGCCGAGGTGGTGGCGGGTGGTCCAGCCCCAGGCGGTGAACGCGGCGGTGATGGCGATGGAGACGGCGGCGGTCTGGCCTTCCAGGGCGTTGGTGGTGAAGGTGATCCCGGTGATGAGGGCCAACAGGGCCGGGATGGGGCCGTGGACCGGGGGGCGGCGGGCCAGGGTGAGGGCGAGGGCGGTGATGACGAGGGTGAGGCCGCCGTACCAGAGGTAGTGGCCGATGTACTCGTCCCAGAGGTGGGCGACGCCGCTGGGTTCGACGTTGGCGACGGAGTTGGCGGCCAGGTGGATCCCGTGGCCTTCGACATAGGTGATGGCGCCGGCGAGGTAGAGGATCCAGGTGCGGGGGGACGCTTTTCCGGCGCGGAGGGCGGCCGCGGCGGGCAGGAGGACGGCGTAGGGGGTGATGAGGTCGGCCCAGTCGGCCCAGCGGGTGTCGCCGATGGTGCCGAGCCAGGCCAGTCCGAAGCCGATGTGGTGGGTGAGGCCGTAGGCGATGGCGGTGACGGCGAGCCAGGGCAGGTAGGGGGCGCGTGGGGCGGTGGCGGTCGCGTCGGGTGGCCGGGGTGTGGTGGGGGGCATGTGGCGTCTCCGGGTGAGGTCGGAGGTCCATCATGGCGTGGCCGGGCGGTGGGTGTCCGGTCGGCGCCTGGTCGGTGCCCGGTGTCGCAGGCGCCGAAGGTGCCCGGTGTCAGAGGTGCCCGGTGTCAGAGGAGGGTGCGGGCGAGCCGGTAGGCCTCGGTGAGGTCGTCGCCGCGGTAGTCGAGGGCGGCGATGTCGGCGAGGTGGTGGTCGGCGTTGATGGCGACGGTGTTGGTCAGGTGGCGGAAGAGGGGCGCGTCGGACATGGAGTCGCCGTAGGCGAGGACGCGGTGGCGTGGGAGGTCGTGCCGGGTTCGGAGTTCTTCGGTGATGCGGACCTTGTCGGCGGGGGTGAGGATGCCGGCGGGGTCGAGTGGGGCGGTGAAGGGCAGCGGGGGGAAGCGGGAGGCGATGACCTGGTCGAAGCCGAGGTCGAGCAGGTGGTGGGCGAAGAAGTCCGGTGACATGGTGATGACGGCGCAGTGTTCGCCGCGGGCGCGGATGTCGGCGCAGACGTCGGGGATGCCTTTGAGCCAGGGACCGGCGGCGTAGGCGGCGGCGACGATCTCGGTGGTGAGGTCGTTCCAGAGCCGGTGGATCTCGGCGGAGAAGGCGCGGGTGTCGAGTTCTCCGGTGGAGAAGCGGGCTTCGAGGGTGTGGAGTTCGGGGAGGGTGCCCAGGTGGCGGGCGACTTCCAGGTTGGCGGTGCTTCCGGTGAGGAGGGTGCCGTCCATGTCGAAGATGTGCAGTGTTCCCACAAGTGGATGAGTATGGCGGGGCTGCGCCGGTGGTGGCGAACCGGTTTCGGCGCTGTGCTCCGGGGCTGCGCTGTGCTCCGGGGCTGCGGTGGGTCGGGTGGGCGCGGTGTTCAGTGGCGGGTGGGGTGGTCGGTGCGGTCGCGTTCGGGCCAGATGGCGTAGGACACCAGGATCGCGGCCCAGATGCCGAGCGGGGCCAGGGGCCAATAGAAGCTCCACTCCCCCTCGCGTAGGGAGTTGACGGCCCAGATGGCGGTCATGATGGCGGCGCCGCCGGTCCAGTAGCTCCATTCGTTGAGCCAGGCGCGTTTGTCGGCGTGGTGCTGGGCTGCTTTGCGGGCGGCGTCTTCTTTGGCGAGGGTGGCCTGGGAGGCGGGCAGGTCGGCGGTGAGGGGGTGCAGCTGGGCGAGGGTGGTGGCGGTGGTGGCCTGCTGGAGGCGGATGTCGTATTCGGTGGTGTCGAGGGCGCCTTCGGCCAGGGCGTCGCCGAGTCGTTCGATGGTGGCGTCGCGGTCGCTGTCGGAGGCGCGCAGGGGTGTCGTCGCGGGTTGTGGTTCCATGGTCGCTCCCCGTGTGTGCTGGTGGTTCCAGGATGGCGCGGCGGGGGGTGGGGAGTCGTCCTCCGGGGTGAGGATCCGGTGGTACTTCGTTCGCATGAGGCGGGGTGGCCCCTGTCGGAAGTCAGGGGTGGTGGGGGCCGATCGTGCGATGCCGGGTGGGGTGGTCGTTTTCTAGCGTCGTGGCATGGACGTTTTGGCGGATGTGTTGCATGCGGCGGTGACGTCGCCGTGGTTCTACGTGGCGTTGCTGGTCGTGGCGGTGGTCGACGGGTTCTTCCCGGTGGTGCCGAGCGAGAGCATGTTGATCACTGGTGGGGTGTACGCGGCGACGGGTGAGCCGGAGTTGTGGCTGGTGATCGTGGTGGCCGCGGTGGGGGCGTTCGTGGGTGATCACGTGTCGTATCTGCTGGGACGTGGGTCGGGTGGCCGGTTGGTGGGGCGGTTGAGGCCGGGGTCTCGGTGGCTCGGCGGGCTGGTGTGGGCGCGGGGGGTGCTGGCGGAGCGGGGCGGTCTGATCCTGGTGGTGGCGCGGTACCTGCCGGGTGGGCGTACTGCGGTGACGTTCACGATGGGGGCGGTCGGGTACCGGCTGCGGTCGTTCTCGCTGTTCGCGTTGGTGGCGGCGGTGACGTGGGCGTTGTACGGGGGGTTGCTGGGTTTCGTGGGCGGGTCGGCGTTCGAGGACGATCCGGTCAAGGGTGTGGTGATGGGGATCGGTCTGGCGGTGTCGCTGACGGTGGTGGTGGAGGTGGCGCGGTGGGTGGTGCGGCGTCGGCGGCGGGGCCGGGCGGGCGCTTGCGGGGAGGGTGCCGGGGAGGGCGCCGGGGACGCGGGTGGCGCGGTCGAAAATGGGGTGGTGACTGTGCGAATGTCCCAGCGGTGAGCGGGGGGAACGTGACATTCTCTACACATTCGTGAACGTGCAGTGAACAAAGACGGTCCGGCGCGGGATCTCATCTCGTGTACGGGCCGTCTCGAGCGTGAGGGAGAGCATGCAAGCGCCAGGGTTCAGCGCCGATTGGTATCGCGCGGTCACCGAGTTCGCCCACGGGACGCCTGCGTGGGTGCATTCGGTGGCGGAGATCGGGACGGACGCGGGACTGCTGCTGTTCGCCGCGCTGTTCGTGGCGGGCTGGTGGCGTGCGCGCGTGCGGGACTCTCGGGAGATGGGTCTGGCGTTGCTGGCGCCGGTCGCGGTGGTGGCGGCGTACCTGGTCAGTGAGGTGTCCAAGTCGTTCCTGCGGGAGGAGCGGCCGTGCCGGGCGGTGGCTGGGGCGTTGAACATCGCCGAGTGCCCGTCGGTGGGTGACTGGTCGTTCCCGAGCAATCACGCGACGATCGCGGCGGCGTCGGCGGCGGCGATCGTGGTGACGTGGCGGGCGATGGCGCCGCTGGTGCTGCCGCTGGCGGTGGTGATGGCGTTCTCGCGGGTGTTCGTGGGCGTGCACTACCCGCATGATGTGGCGGCGGGTTTCGTGGTCGGCGTGGTGGTGGCGCCGCTGGTGGCGCTGGTGGCGGTGCGGTTGGTGGCGGTGCTGGTGACGTCGCTTCGTGGTGTGGGGGCCGGTGCGGTGTTGCTGGGGCGTCCGCCTGTGGTGGAGGGTCCTCCCTCCCCCGCCGTGGGGGGCGGGATGCCTGCGGCGGGGGCGGCGGTGACCTCTCCTGATGTGATGGCGGGTTCGGGGCCGGTTCCGCCGCGGCGGGGCTGAGTCTGAACGTGTGATCGGGCCGTCTGGTCAGGTCGTGTGATCGGGCCGGTTGTGTGGTGGACCCCGTCGTGGTGCCGTATGGTGCCGCGGCGGGGTCCGCGCGTTGACGGGGCCGTTGGTGGGTGGTGGGTGGTGGGTGTGGTGTGCGGGCGGGTGGTGCGGGTCAGGTCTTGGGGACCAGACCGGCCTCGTAGGCCACGATGGCGGCCTGTACGCGGTTCTTGACGTCGAGGCGGGTGAGGATGGCGCTGACGTAGGCCTTGACGGTGCCTTCGACGACGTGGAGGCGTCGGGCGATCTCGGCGTTGGACAGTCCCTCGCCGACCAGGGCCAGTACTTGGCGTTCGCGTGGGGTGAGGGTGTCGGTGCGGCGTCGTGCGGCGGTGCCGTGGGACATGCGGCCTCCGCCGAGTTCGGTGATGACGCGGTGGGCGACCTTGGGTGAGAGGTAGGCGGCGCCGCCGGCGACGGCGTGGACGCCGGCGAGGAGTTCGTGGGGGTCGCCGGATTTGAGGAGGAATCCGGAGGCGCCGCCGGCGAGGGCGCGGGCGATGTAGTCGTCCTCGCCGAAGGTGGTGAGCATGATCACCGAGGTGGTGGGGAGGGCGCGGGCGAGTTCGGCGGCGGTGGCCAGGCCGTCCAGGTGGGGCATGCGGATGTCCAGGAGGGCCACGTCGGGGCGGTGCGCGAGGGCCTGCTCGATGGCCTGGCGCCCGTCGCCGGCCTCGGCGACGACCTCGATGCCGGGGTCGGCGGACAGGATCGCCCGCACCCCGGCGCGGATCATCGCTTCGTCGTCGGCGAGCAGGACGCGGATCACGGTGGGGGTTTCCTTTTCTCGTCTGCCGCTGTGGTGGGCGGTCGGGGTGTTCGGCGGCGGGTGGGGGCGGTTCACTCGGGCGTCGGCCGTGGTGGCCGCAGGGCGTCCTTGTGGGCCAGCCGCCCTCCGGTGAAGCAGAGCCGGTAGACCGTTCCCAGGCCCAGGATGTTGGCGTCGGCGCGGTAGTAGCGGCATCGGGTGCCGGGTGGTTCGGGGTATTCGTTGCGGCGGGTCTCGGCGCTGATCAGTTCCTTGGGGGGCAGTGTTCGCTGCACGGTGGCCTGTTCGGTTCCCGGGCGCAGGGCGGCGTACTGGGAGGGGGGCAGGACCGAGTTCAGGGTGACGAAGGCGTAGTAGCCGACCATGACCGCCGACAGGGCCGCCACCAGTCCGGTGGGGACGGCGATGGCGGTGACCAGTCCCCTGCGGACCTGGCGGCGTTCGCGTGCCAGCCTGCGCGCCGATTCGGTCTGTGTCCGTGGTGGTGGCGTGGGGCCGGTCGGGGGGTGTTGTGCGGTGGTGGGGGGCGGGGGTGGCGTGCCGGGGGGTACGTCGGGCAGGTGGGCGTGGACCTGGAAGCCGCCGTCGGTGGTGGGGCCGGTGCGCAGGGTGCCGCCGGCCAGGCGTACCCGTTCGGCCAGGCCGGCCAGTCCGTGCCCGCCGCCGGTGCCTGCGGTGGGAGCGGGTGGCGGGGTGGTGGTGGGGGGTGGTCGGTTGGTGATCGACACGGTGAGCCCGCCGGGGGTGCGGGTCAGGCGTACCGTGATCGGGGCGCCGGGGGCGTGCTTGGTGGCGTTGGTGAGTGCCTCCTGGACGACGCGGTGCGCGGCCAGGGTCACCATCGGCGCGGGTTCGGGTTCGGGTTCGGGCGTGTGCGGGGTGCCGGGCTCTGGGGTTTCGGGGGCCGAAGTGTCGGGGGCCTGGGTTTCGGGGGCCTGGGCGGGGCCGGTGAGAAGCCGGACGGGGATGCCCGAGGCGTGGGCGCGTTCGACCAGTTCGGTGATGCTCTCGTGGACCGGGCGGGTAGGCGCCGCCGGTTCGCCCGCGTGGCCGAGGCCGAAGCCGGGGCCGGGGGTGGAGTCGGGGCCGGTGGCGGACCAGGTGCCTTCGCGGAGGACTCCGATGATCTCGCGGAGGTGCTCGGTGGCCTCGGCCGCGCCGGCGCGCAGTTCGGCGGCGGCGCGGCGGTGCCGTTCGTCCAGGCCGGGGGCGACCTGCAGCGCGCCGGCCCGTACCGCGATGAGGGCGAGTTCGTGGCCCAGGGAGTCGTGCATGTCCTGGGCGATGCGGGCGCGTTCGCGCAGCCGTTCGCGTTCGGCGACGATGCGCTGCTGCTGTTCGAGGCGTTCGGCGCGTTCCCATCCGGCGTGGACCAGTTCCTGGTACTGGCGCCAGTAGCGGCCTACCAGCCAGGGCAGTACGCCCAGCAGGACCAGCCAGATGGTCAGGGGGAACCAGGTGGTGACGTCGATGCCGCGGACGATGTTGAGTGTGGTTCCGACGGCGAAGACGGCGGTGAAGGCCCACAGCACCGGGCGTGCGCGGGCCATGCGGCGTCCGGTGAGGTAGGCCATCACCGGCAGCCCGAAGACGAAGTTGCCGTGGACGGCGATCAGCGCGGTGGTGGTCAGGAGGGGGGCGAGGGGCCAGGCGCGGCCGGCGGCGACCGCGGCGGCCATCAGCGCCAGCCCGGCGCCCTGGGCCCACCATCCCGGTTCGGAGGGTGCGGGCGGCAGCATCATGCCCAGGAGCACCGGGAGGGACACCGCCGCCCACAGGGCCGCGTCCAGGACGGCCGGGCTGGAGGCGGGGTGGGCCAGGACCTCGCGTATGGTCCGTGGTCCTTGTGCGGCGGGCAGGACGCCGGGCCGTGGGTCGTTCTGGCCGTTCACCCTGGCCAGGCTACAAGTGGGTGGGTGGTGCCGGTACTGACGAAAGTCAGGGGGCTGCTCCCCCGGCGGCTGAACTACGGTGGTCGCGTGCACACGATCAGCCGGCCGCGGGGCCGCAACGGTGACCTGGCGGTGGCGATCGTCACGCTCATCGTGACCCTGGTGATGTCGGCGGGCGCCGCCCAGCCCGGCGACCGGTCGCTGTGGCCCGGCGGGGTGGCGTTGATCGTGCTCAGCTCGGCGGTCCTGGTGGTGCGGCGGCGGTATCCGGTGCTGGTCCTGATGGTGGTCACGGTGGCCACGCCGCTGTATTACCCGATGGGCTATCCCGACGGCCCGATCGCGTTCGTGTTCCTGATCGCGTTGTTCAACGCAGCGGTCGAGTGCCGGCTGCCGGTGTCGCTGTGGGCGGTCATCGCGATCAACGCCGGGTTCGTGGGCGTGGGGGTGCTGCGCGGCGACGGGACCGCGCCCGAGGATCCCAGTGCGGTGGTGGACGCCGAGAGCGTGGCGGGACTGAGCGTCCTGCTGCTGGTCACGGTGGCGATGGGCCAGTACGTGCGGGGCCGGCGCGCGCAGCTGCGCGCGGCGGAGTTGCGGGCGGCCGAGGCCGAACGCGACCGTGAGCAGGAGGCGCGCCGCCGCGCCACCGAGGAGCGGCTGCGCATCGCCCGGGAGCTGCACGACGTCCTGGCCCACCAGATCTCGTTGATCAACGTGCAGGCGGGGGCGGCGCTGCATCGCCGTGACGATCCCGAACAGGCGTACGCGTCGCTGGAGGCGATCAAGGCGGCCAGCAAGGAGACGCTGCGGGAGCTGCGCGGGGTGCTGGGCGTGCTGCGGCAGGTCGATGAGGGGCCGGAGGCGGGCAGCCCGGTGGGTCCCGCTCCGTCCCTGGCCGGGTTGTCGGCGCTGCTGGAGGGGACGCGTGCGTCGGGGCTGGTGGTGCGCCGTCGCGGGGAGGTCGGCGACGCGGAGCTGGCCGGGCTGGTTGCGCCGCCGGCGTCGCTGGCGGGTTACCGGATCGTTCAGGAGGCGCTGACCAACGTGGTGCGGCATGCGGGCGCGGGAACGGTCACGGTCACGGTACGGTGCGCGGACGGGTCGGTGATCGTTGAGGTCGTCGACGACGGGACGGGGCCGGCCGATCCGGGGGCCCTGGAGCGTGGAAACGGGCTGCGCGGGATGCGTGAGCGTGCCGCGGCGGTCGGTGGTGAGGTCACCGTGGGGCCCGCCCCCGGTGGCGGGTTCGGGGTTCGTGCCAGGCTGCCGGCGGTACGGGCCGCAGGTGGTGAGGGGTCCGCGGGCGGTGGGCCTGCTGTGGACGCGGGTGAGACGACGGAGGTAGGGGTGCGGCGGTCGATGCGGGACCGGGCGGGAGACGGCGCGTGATCCGGGTGGTGCTGGCCGATGACCAGACGCTGGTGCGGGCCGGGTTCCGGTCGATCCTGGAGGGCGAGGACGACATCGAGATCGTCGCCGAGGCCGGCGATGGTGAGCGGGCGGTGCGGCTGGCGGCCGAGCTGCGCCCGCACGTGGTCTTGATGGACATCCGGATGCCGGTGCTGGACGGGCTGGAGGCCACCCGCCGGATCGTCACCGATCCGCGGTTGTCGGACGTCAAGGTGGTGATCTTGACGACGTTCGATCTGGACGACTACGTCTATGGTGCGATCAAGGCGGGGGCCAGCGGGTTCCTGGTCAAGGACACCGAGCCGCCCGAGCTGATCCACGGGGTGCGGGTGGTGGCGCGCGGGGACGCGCTGCTGGCGCCGACGGTGACGCGGCGGCTGATCGCCGAATTCGCCGCGCGGATCTCGGCGCCGCCTCCGGCGGTGGAGCTGAACGCGCTCACCGACCGGGAGCGGGAGGTGCTGGAGCTGGTCGCGGCCGGCCTGTCCAACGAGGAGATCGCCGGGCGGCTGGTGCTCAGTCCCGCCACCGCCAAGACCCATGTCAGCCGGATCCTGGCCAAGCTGGGGGCGCGTGACCGGGCTCAGCTGGTGGTGCTGGCCTATGAGACGGGCATGATCCGTCCGGGCTGGCTCGGCTGACCCCTTCCCCCTCTCCCCCTGGGGCCGCGGCGGGGTGCGCGTCGGCATGGGGTGGGTCGGGGGTGCAACGTGGGAGGGGGCGGTGGTGTTGAGGGGGTGTGACGGTTACCGACCACGTGCGCGGCCGTGCCACCGGCTCCCGCGCCGCCGCCCGCCTCGCCGGGTCCGTTGAGGATCCCGGGCGGGCCGGGTACGACGACGCAGAGGTGAACGTTCCCGACATCGTGACCGGCGGCCGGGCCGGTGAGGAGGCCGCGGCCGTCGCGGCCGCGCTCGCCGACGACCTGGACGCCGGGTTCGTGGTCCTGTACGACACCTACCGGGGCACGGTGTTCTCCACCGCGCTGCGGTTGTGCGGGCGGTGGGCCGAGGCCGAGGACCTGTCGGCCGAGGCGTTCCTGCGCGCCTACCGGGCGCTGTGCGGGTACTCCCCCGAACGCCTGGCGGCGCTGCGGCCCCGGGCCTGGCTGCTGACGATCCTGATGAACCAGTGGCGTAACTCGCTGCGTTCGGCCGCGCGGCGCCCGCAGTCCGAACCGTTGCAGGAGGCGCCCGATCCCGCCGACCCCCGGCAGGACGTGGAGGCCGCGGCGGCACGCCACGAGACCGGGCGCGAGCTGGCCGGGCTGCTGGCCGAGCTCGGTCCCCTGCAGCGTGCGGCGGTGGTGCTGCGCCATGTCGCCGACCTGCCGGTCGCCGAGATCGCCGCCGTGCTCGATCTGCCCGAGGGCACCGTCAAGTCGCACATCTCCCGGGGCCTGGCCCGGCTGCGCGTGCTCCATTCCCGGCGGCCGCTTCCCCCGCCTCACCGCGAGCAAGAAGGAGGCATCCCGTGACCCACCACGACACCGAACTCGAACACACCGGCCCCGAGGGCACCGGGCTCGAGGACACCGGCCCCGAAAACACCGGGCTGGAGGACACCGGGCTCGAAGGGGTCCTGGCCGCCCTGGCCGCCGACGCCCCGCCCTCCCTGCTGGAGCGGATCGTGGCCCGCCGCGTCCTGGTGCCCGGCCCCCTGGAGGACCTGCGCGTGGCATTCACCGACCAGGGCGTGGCGTTCCTGCGGGCGGGCATGGACGAGCGCGCGTTCACCGACGCCTTCCGCCGCCGGTTCGCGCGCCCGCTGCTGCCGGCCGAGCGTCCCCCCGCCGGGCTGATCCCGGCCCTGCGCGGTGGACGGCCCGGCGGGCTGCGCCTGGACCTGCGCGGCCTCAGCGCCTTCGAGGCCGCGGTGCTGCGCGCCGCGGCCACCATCCCGCGCGGGCAGACCCGCCCCTACGCCTGGGTCGCCGCGCGGGCCGGCAACCCCAGGGCCGTCCGCGCCGCCGGGTCGGCGCTGGGCCGCAACCCGGTGCCGCTGCTGGTCCCCTGCCACCGTGTCACCCGTTCCGACGGGACGCTCGGGCAGTACGTGTTCGGTGCGGCCGCCAAGGAACGGCTGCTGCGCGCCGAGAACGTCGATCTGGACCAGGTCGCCGCGTTCGCCCGTCAGGGAGTGCGTTACCTCGGCAGTGACACCACCGGAGTGGTGTGCTTCCCCACCTGCGCCGACGCGCGGCGCATCACCCCCGGGCACCGGCACGGCTTCGCGACCCTGGCCGACGCGCGGTCCCAGGGGTACCGGCCCTGCCTGCACTGCCGTCCCGAACTGGCCCAGCCCGCCTGAACGGCACACCCGAGCACCCCGCGTGGCGGGGGGTTCAGGTGAGGGGGACCTCGATGTAGCCGGTGGCGCCGCGGCCGGTGCGGGCGCGGCCCGCCGTCACCTGCGCGGCCCACGCCTCGAACGCCTCCACCTCGGGCACCGGTACGGGGACGTCGGCCTCCACGGCCTGGCCGTAGCGGACGTCGGCGGGCTGGTGCCCGGCGCCGTGCAGGTCACCCAGGAAACGGCCCGCCAGCGCGTGCTCCACCCGTACCGTCACGGTGACCACGGGACGCCGTTCCACGACACCGACGGTGTCGATCGTCTCGGCCACCGCCTGCGCGTAGGCGCGTACCAGTCCCCCGGCGCCCAGTTTCACCCCGCCGAAGTAGCGGGTCACCACCGCGACCACGTCGGTCAGGCCGCGGCGGACCAGGACCTCCAGCATGGGGATCCCCGCCGTTCCCGCGGGTTCGCCGTCGTCGCTGCTCTTGGTGATCTCGGCGTGCTCGCCCACCACGTAGGCGGTGCAGTTGTGGGTGGCGTCGCGGTGCGCGCGGCGGTGCCGGGCGATGAAGTCCACCGCTTCGGTCTCGCTGCGGGCGCGGGCCAGCGTGCAGATGAACCGGGATCTGCGGATCTCCACCTCGTGGGAGCCGGCCTGGGTGATCGTTCGCATGGTGTGCACCCGAGTGTAGGGCCGGCGCCCTCGTCACCGTGGCCGGGCCCGCGGCGGCTCAGTCCGGCGGATAGGGCCAGGGGTTGGCGCGGCACCCGTACAGCGACTTGGTCTGCTGCACCATGACCGGTGCCTTCAGCCCCCGCCCCGGGCACCGGTCGTGCCCGTGCCCGAGTGCGTGGCCGACCTCGTGGTTGACCAGGTACTCGCGGTAGGCGGCCAGGTCGCCGCGGTAGGACGGCGCGCCCTCACCCCAGCGGCGCGCGTTGAGGACCGCGCGTCCGCCGCTGTGGCACGACAGCCGCCCGTGGGTGTGCAGGGGCAGGCACATGCGGTCGGTCAGCGCCGGGCTCGACAGCGACACCCGGAAGCTCACCGGGCCGCCGCTCACCCGCTGGAACCGCAGCGTCCCCCCGTGGCCCCAGCCGCGCGGATCGTTGAGGACACCGTGCACCACGGCGGCGAACTCCTCCGCCTGGAACGGCAGGCCGCGTTCGACCTCGACCGCGTACCGCACCAGTTCGCCGCGCCTGCCGCGCGGTGGCGGCGCCGTGCCCGCGACGACGCCGTACCGGCCACTGGCCTGGCGCGGCACGCCCACCCGCGCCGGCTGCCGGCGCCCGTTGACCACCGGCACATTGGCCGTCCCCGCCCTCTCCCGTGCCCGCGCGTCCGCCTGGGTGCCGGTACGGGCATCCGGTCGCGCGCGCTTGGCGGCGTCGGCATCCCCCGCGTGCCCTGCGTGGCTGGGGCCGCCGGCCGTCCACGCCGCCACCCCGGCCGCGGCGGTGACCGAGGCGGCCGCCACGGCGCCCAGCGCCAGCGTCCAGCCGCGCCGGCCCAGGCGCCGGGTGCGGCGGCCGGGCGGGCCGGGTTGGTCGGGGGCGTGCGGGCGGGCGGGTGCGTACACCGGTTGCCTGCTCTCGGGCATCACACCGCCCCCCCTGGTACGACGACGCCACGCGAAGATCGTTGATCTTTCTCGCGCATCGTAACCGGGGCGCCGCGCCCGGCCGCGCAGCCGACTTCTCGCATGTCGCGCCGCAAACCGGGAGTCCGGTAGCAAGGAGGGAATTTCCCTCGAAGTGGCCTCTGACCTGGATTGATACGGAGTTCCATGGCTGAGGTCTCCAGCCGAGCCCGACGCTGACGGTGATCAGGTGCCGCTGGTGCGGGAGTCCTCCTGACCGCGTTCGCTCCAGGGCGTGGGGTGGAGATCAGCGGGGCCGGCGGGCCAGGTGAGGCGCGAGTTCACTGATGCCGGCGGCGGAGTGCCCGTTGCTCTGCGGCGTCGAGCGCGGGTGTGAGGGGTGCGAGCGTGGTGCGCAGGAGGTCCGGTAGCGAGCCGGACGGCACGACGAGCCCGCCGGCCGTGGAGGACGAGACGGTCGTCTGCAGCCACTGCTCGAGCGCCACGCGGACTGCGGCGGCCACGCTCGCCGCGAGCACCCGTGCGGTGTGCGGGTCGCCATCGCCGAGACGCTCGGCGATGGCTTCGGTGAGGGGACGTTCGATCGCGGTGGTGGCGTGGACGAATGCGTCGCGCAGCGCGGGACGGGTGGTGATCAGCAGCAGCGCCTCCTGCCCGGGTGCGTCCGGGGCGGTGTACTGATCCACGACGGCCCCGATGACGGCGTCGGCGAGGCCGACGCCGTCGGGCCGGTCGGCCACCGCCGCCGCGACCCGTGCCTCTCGTTCGCTGGTGACGGCGGCGACGATCGCCTGTTCGCGGCTGGAGAAGTAGTTGTTGTACGTCCTCGGTGAGACGCCGGCGGCCTCGGCGATGTCATCGACGCGCACGTTGTCCGGTCCGCGCTCCAGGGCAAGCCGCAGGGCCGCCGCGCGCAGTGCCTCTCGGGTGGCCTGCTTCTTCTGCTCGCGCAGCCCCGACCGTCTCGTCGTCACGGTGCCAGCATACTCTGCATGCGTGCACGCAAGTTTGCGTGCGCGCAAATTTATGCCTAGCCTGGCCGCCTCACCCCCTCAGGAAGGAACCAGGACGATGAGGGCCAAGGGCATCAGCTACGACACCGGCTTCGTCAAGAACGGAGCCACCTCCCGCAAGCGCTTCGACCCGGACGTGGTCGAGCGCGAGCTGCGTATCATCCGCGATGACCTGCACTGCACCGCGGTCCGCGTCATGGGCGGTGACCCCGAACGGATCGAGGTCGCGGCGGCGCACGCCGCCGATCTGGGGCTGGAGGTCTGGTTCTCCCCCTACCCCCTCGAACTGACCGCCGAGGAGATGCTGTCGCTGTTCGCGGACTGCGCCGAACGCGCGGAGCGGCTGAGGCGGCGGGGAGCCGAGGTCGTGTTCGTCGTCGGCGCCGAGCTGAGCCTGATGAATCCCGGGTTCCTGCCCGGAGACAGCACCGACGAGCGGGTCGCGCTGCTGCGCCGGCCGGATCGCGTGCGGGAGCAGCTCGGCGAGGTCAGCGCACGTGTCAACGCATTCCTCGGCAAGGCCGTTCAACTGGTCCGCGAGCGCTTCGACGGCAAGGTGACCTACGCCTCCGTGCCGTTCGAACGGGTCGACTGGGCACCCTTCGACATCGTGTCCATGGATCTCTACCGGTCGGCCGAGATCGCCGACCGTTTCACCGACGGCGTCCGTGACCTGGTCGCGCAGGGAAAGCCGGTCGCGATCACCGAGTTCGGCGCAGCCGGCTACCAGGGCGCCGGCGACCGGGGCGCTCTCGCTCTGGAGATCGTCGAGTACGGCAAGGACGGGCCCGTCCGGCTGAAGGGCGACCATGCCCGGGACGAGCCCGGCCAGGCCGCCTACGTGCGTGAGCTGCTGGAGGCATTCGACGCCGGCGGCGTCGACGGCGCGTTCGTGTTCACCTTCGCCCTGTACGACCATGTGCACCGGCCCGACGGCGATCCCCGCGACGACCTGGACCTGGCCAGTTACGGCATCGTCAAGGTCTACGAGGACCGGCTCGGAGCCACCTACCCCGACATGCCCTGGGAACCCAAGGCCGCCTTCACCACCCTCGCCGAGTACTACCGCGGCTGACCACGGCCCGGGTCCGCGGCCCGAAGCGAGCCGCACCGGCACCACCCACAAGTGTGCGCCTCAGCGCTCCACCCGTCCCGTCCCCTTTTTTCCATGCCGACCAAGGAGAACGCGTGATCACAGATGTCGTCATCGCCGGCGGTGGCCCCAACGGGCTGATGCTCGCCTGCGAACTGAGCCTGGCAGGGGCCCGGCCGGTCGTGCTGGAGCGGCTGATCGAACCCAGCGAGGAACCGAAGGCGAACGGATTGCTCGGCCAGGTCGTGAGAATGCTCGACCACCGGGGACTGCACGAACGACTCAGTGGTGACCCCCACCCTCCGCGGCCGAACTCCGCCTACTTCATGTTCGGCGCGATGGGCCTGGACCTGAGCCTGCTGCAGGACAGCCCCGTCTACGCCCTGCCGGTGCCGCAGCGACGCATCGTGCAGGTCCTGCAGGAGCGCGCCATCGAACTGGGCGTGGAGATCCGCCGGGGACACCAGGTCGTCGGCCTGTCGCAGGACGACGACGCGGTGACCATCGACGTCGCGGGCCCCGGAGAGGCCTACCAGTTGCGGGCCCGGTACCTCGTCGGCGCGGACGGAGCTCACAGCACCACGCGCAAGCTCTCCGGCATCTCCTTCCCCGGCGTCACCTACGACCGGATGACCGTCTGCTCAGCGCACGCGACGGTCCCGGCGCAATGGATCGATCCCGCGACCGGTGCGCTCAACGTGCCCGGCCACGGCACCGTTCTTCCGTTCCTGCCCCACCGCACCGAACACGGCGGGTTCTCCTACGCGCCGATGCCCGGCCACCCGCCGCTGATCAGCACCACCGAGTGGGACAGGCCCGCGACCGACGCTCCCATGAGCCTGGAGGAACTGCGGGCGAGCATCCGCCGCGTACTCGGCGTCGACGTGCCGCTCGATCCGCCCGACGGCGCGGGGCCGCACGTGCTGCGCCGGCTGACCGGCGGCAACACCCGGATCGCCGAACGGTTCGCCGACGGCCGGGTGTTCCTGATCGGTGACGCCGCGCACGTGTACGCCGCCACGGGAGGCGGCCCAGGGCTCAACCTCGGCCTGCAGGACGCGGTCAACCTCGGCTGGAAACTCGCCGCGGAGATCCGCGGAAGCGCCCCGCCCGGACTGCTGGACAGCTACGAGACCGAGCGGCGATCGGCCGCCCAGCGCATGGTGCTGAACGCGCAGGCGCAATCGGCCCTGATAGCCCCCGGCGGCGATGTCACCGGACTGCGCGCGGTGTTCACCGAACTGCTCCGCGACCACAGCACCGTACAGCGCCTCGCCGACCTCCTCGCCGGCGCCGACGTCCGCTACGACATGGGCGAACCCCAGGCGCACCCGCTGACCGGCCGGTTCGCCCCGAACATGGACCTGCACACCCCGGCCGGACCACTCCGGCTGGCCGAGCTGACCAGAAACGCACGCCCTCTGCTGCTCGACCTGACCGAAGAGGCATCGCTGGCAGCGACACCCGCCCTGCGGCACGACCACGTCGACATCGTCACGGCGCGCTCCCACATCCCCGCACCCACCGCCCTGCTCCTTCGGCCGGACGGCTATGTGGCCTGGGCATCCGCATCGCCCCGGCCCGACCCCACGGAGATCGAAACACTCCGGGCAGCCTTGCAACGGTGGTTCGGAGTCATCGAACCCGCCCACACCTGAAGCCGTACGCGTCGACTCACGCAGGAAGGGGCCGCGACAGGTCAGGGACGGGCGGCGGGGACCGGGCGGGGACGGGGACGGGCGGCGGGGACGAGGCGGGCGGGCCGCGTCAGTCGCCGGAACGGTCCCCGATCATCGGCAGGACGTCGGCGATGGACGGCAGGACGTGCGAAGGGCGGAAGGGGAAACGGTCGACCTCCTCCTTGCGCGTCACGCCGCTGAGCACCAGGATCGTCTCCAGCCCGGCCTCCACCCCCGCCACCACGTCGGTGTCCATCCGGTCGCCGATCATGGCCGTGGCCTCGCTGTGCCCCTCCACCCGGTTCAGCGCCGTCCGCATCATCAGCGGATTGGGCTTGCCGACGAAGTAGGGGTCGACCCCCGTCGCCTTGGTGATCATCGCGGCGACCGCGCCGCACGCCGGAAGCGACCCCTCCGTCGAGGGCCCGATCGGGTCGGGATTGGTGGCGATGAACCGCGCACCCCGCTCGATCAGCCGGATCGCCCGCGTGATCTGCGAGAAGCTGTAGGTACGGGTCTCCCCCAGCACCACGTAGTCGGGGTCCAGGTCGGTCAGCACGTACCCGGCCTCGTGCAACGCGGTGGTCAGCCCCGCCTCGCCGATCACGTACGCCGTGCCCTCCGGCCGCTGGTCGGCCAGGAACTGCGCGGTGGCCAGCGCCGAGGTCCAGATCGCCTCGGCCGGAACCTGCAGCCCGAGGGAGGCCAGCCGCGCCGACAGGTCACGGCGCGTGTAGATGGAGTTGTTGGTCAGGACCAGGAAGCGTTTCCCGGAGGCCGTCAGCCGCCGGATGAACTCGTCGGCACCGGGGATGGGATGCCCCTCGTGCACCAGGACACCGTCCATGTCCGACAGCCAGTACTCGATCGGCTTGCGCTCGGTCATGCGCCCATTGTCGCAGTACGCGACCCCTCCCCGGCACTCCCGGCGGCCGGATGCGCACACGCGCACCCACGCCGTGCCTGCCGCATGCCCCGCCGTGTGCCCGCGACACCAGCGCGCCGGGAGGGCGCGGCCGTTGACCGCCCCCCGAACGGACCATAGATTCGCCGGAAGAGACGACCGATCGCTTGCTCGGCGCGCGGAGGTGGCCGGTGAAGAGCATCGCCGAGGTACGGGACGCCCTGACGGCGCCCGGACAGCCGTTCGAGACCGCCCTGATCGACGTCCGCGGCACCCCGACCCGCGTCTGGAAGCACGCGCCCACCACCCTGCGCGAGATCCTGGAACGATCCCGCGACCACGGCACCGCCGACTTCCTGGTGTACCAGGGCGAACGCCTGACCTTCGCCGAGCACCACGCCCGCGCCGCCGCGTTCGCCCACCGCCTCATCGACCGGTACGGGATCGGCAAGGGCGACCGCGTCGCCATCGCCATGCGCAACTACCCCGAATGGTCGGTGGCGTTCTTCGGCGCCGCCGTCGCCGGCGCGGTGGTCGTCCCCCTCAACGCATGGTGGAGCGCGGCCGAGCTGGAGTACGGGCTCACCGACAGCGGCGCCAAGGTCCTCATCGCCGACGCCCAGCGCGCCCGGCGGCTGGCCCCGGTCCTGCCCCGCCTGGGCGTGCCCACGATCGTGGTCCGCCCGGACGGGCCCCTGCCGCCCGGAGCCGACACCTACGACGGCGTCCTCGGCCAGGTCGACCCCGCCGCCCGGCCGCCCGAGGTGGCCCTCGACCCCGAGGACGAGGCCACGATCTTCTACACCTCCGGCACCACCGGACGGCCCAAGGGCGCGCTGGGCACCCACCGCAACATCACCACCAACCCCGTCAGCCTCGCCTACGGGATCGTGTCGGCGGGGGTCCGCGCCGGCGGCCGGGTGGCCGAGCTGATGGCGCCGCAACCCCGCGTCACCCTGCTCAGCGTCCCCTTCTTCCACGCCACCGGCTGCCACTCGGTCCTGGTCAGCAGCGCGCTGCAGGGCGGCACCGTGGTCCTGATGTACAAGTGGGACGTCCGGGAGGCGCTGCGGCTCATCGAACGCGAACGCGTCACCGGCTTCGGCGGGGTGCCCACCATGGCCTGGCAGGTCCTCACCTCCCCGGACCTGGACGCCTACGACACCTCCAGCCTCACCGGCGTCAGCTTCGGGGGCGCGCCCGCGCCCCCGGCCCTGGTCGACACGATCAGGCGGCGGCTTCCCGCGCGCACGCCCGGCAACGGCTACGGCCTCACCGAGACCTCCTCGGTCACCACCTACAACGCCGGCGCCAACTACCTGGAACGCCCCGACAGCGTCGGCCCGCCCGTGGCGGTGTGCGAGGTGAAGGTGGTCGACGCGGCCGGGGCCGAGCTGCCGCCCGGGGAGGTCGGCGAACTGCTGATCAAGGGCCCCAACGTCATCAAGGGCTACTGGAACAGGCCCGAGGACACCGCCCGCGCCTTCAGCGGCGGCTGGTTCCACAGCGGCGACCTGGCCCGCCTGGACCCCGACGGCTTCGTCTACATCGTCGACCGGGCCAAGGACATGCTGATCCGCGGCGGCGAGAACATCTACTGCGCCGAGGTGGAGGCCGCCCTCTACGAACACCCCGGCGTCGCCGACTGCGGTGTCATCGGCGTCCCCCACCCCGAGCTCGGAGAGGAGGTCGGCGCGGTGGTGCGCCCGCGGCCCGGCGCCGCGCTCACCACCGAGGAACTGCGCGCGTTCCTGGCCGACCGGATCGCCGCGTTCAAGATCCCCGCGCACGTGTGGTTCCGCGAGGAGGAACTGCCCCGCAACCCCGGCGGCAAGCTCCTCAAGACCCGCCTGCGCAGCGAACTGCTCGGCTGACCCCCGTCCCCGCCGGGCCCGCCTGGCCTCTGGCCCTGGCCTCGGGCGCTGGCCGTGCCCGGCCGGTGCCCGCCGCCGCTACTGTGGATCATGTGAGCGACGATGTGACCCGCCCCGGCACCGCCATCCGGCAGGTGTCCCCGCCCGCGCTGGCCCCCGGCCCCGGCTACAGCCACGTCATCTGCGTCGACGCCCCCGGGCGCCTGGTCGTCATCAGCGGCCAGGTCCCCCTGGACGCCGGCGGCGCGCTGGTCGGCCCCGGCGACCTGGCCGCCCAGACCCGCCAGGTCTTCACCAACCTCCGCGCGGCGCTGGAGGCCGCCGGAGCGGGCTGGGAGCACCTGGTCAAACTCGGCTACTTCGTGCGCGACGCCCGCCAGGTCGCCACCGTCCGCGCCGTCCGCGATGAGTTCCTGCCCGCCGGGATCGCCCCGGCCAGCACCCTGGTGGAGGTCTCCGCCCTCTTCCGCGACGACCTGCTCATCGAGATCGAGGCCCTGGCCGCCGTCCCCGCCTCAACCCCGGCCTGACCACCTGCCTGACCGGCGCCTCGCGCCGCCCGGGCCGTGTCAGCGCAGCGCCCGGATCCACAACGCGGCCGCCGCCTGGACGACCTCCCCCGCCGAACGGCCCGGCGGGGGATCCAGGACCGCTCCGTGGATCTGCGCCTCCACCCCCTGCACCAGCAGCAGCGCCGTCAGCCCCGGATCCGGGCCCCCGGCCCCCAGACGACGCAGGTGGTGCTCCACCTCGGCCGCCACCGCCCCCTGCAGCCGCCGCAGCTCGGCCGCCGCCTCCGGCGGGCGCGGCGCCTGGTCGTACAGCAGCCGGTGCATCTCCGGATCGGCGGCATGCCACGCCGCCACGGCCTCCACCAGCACGCGCACCGTCGCCTCCAGCCCCGGCCGCTCGGCGCGCAACCGGCCGAACAGCTCCCCCAGCCCCTCCACCGCCCGCGCCAGATGCCGCTCCCCCAGCGCGTACAGCAGGGCGTCCTTGTCGGGGAAGTACTGGTAGAGCGACCCGATCGACACCCCGGCCCGCTCGGCGATCTTGTTGGTGGTCGCGGCGGCGTAGCCGTGCCGGGCGAACAGCTCGGCCGCCGCGTCCAGGACTGCCTCGTAGGTCTCCCGGGAACGCTGCTGGCGCGGCCTCTTGCGGGGCGTGGAGATGGCGGCTCCGGACACGGGGACGGTGCGATCGAGGGTGGAGGAAGACAAGAGGGAGGGCGCGGGCCGGTCGCCCGCCGCCCTCCCCCGCGGTGCCTGCGCGGCTCCGCGCCGTCCTCAGACGTTGACGCCGAAGTCGGAGGCGATGCCCGACAGGCCCGAGGCGTAGCCCTGGCCGACCGCGCGGAACTTCCACTCCGTGCCGTGCCGGTAGAGCTCACCGAACACCATCGCGGTCTCGGTGGAGGCGTCCTCCGACAGGTCGTAGCGGGCGATCTCGTTGTTGTCGGCCTGGTTGACGATGCGGATGAAGGCGTTGCGGACCTGGCCGAAGTTCTGCTGCCGGTTGTCGGCGTCGTAGATCGACACCGGGAACACGATCTTGGTGACGTCCGCCGGGACCGAGGCCAGGTTCACCTTGATCTGCTCGTCGTCGCCCTCGCCCTCACCGGTGAGGTTGTCGCCGGTGTGCTCGACCGAGCCGTCGGGGCTCTTGAGGTTGTTGAAGAACACGAAGTGCTTGTCCGACAGGACCTTGTTCTCCTGCGAGCACAGCATGGCGCTGGCGTCCAGGTCGAAGTCGCTGCCGGTCGTGGTCCGCACGTCCCAGCCCAGACCCACCACGACCGCGGTCAGCCCGGGAGCCTCCTTCGTCAACGAGACGTTGCCGCCCTTGCTCAGACTGACTCCCACTGTGTCTACCTCCGTATCGACTCCGCGCGGACGCCTGTCATCCGCACGGTCTGTAACGAGAACGGTAGTCAACCGGTACCGGTTCCCGCCGCCGCCCCGGCAGCTCGGCGCGCCAGGGCCGCGTTCCCTCACCGTATTGGAAGCCCGCGCCCGAGATCGGGCGAACCGCCTCGTTCCCGTACCACTCCTCCACGGGAAACGAACATACTCGGACAGTTATATTCCAGTTGAGTTATATTAGGCCGGTCACCGCGCCCGAGCGAAAGGAGCACCACCCATGACCACCGCGCACGGCGGCGAGCCCACCGGACCCGAGCGCCCAACCGGACCGGACCACGAGGCCGGCGGCGGCCCCGACGGCACCGCGACCGTCGACGGCGACCACGCGCTCCTGCGCTTCGAACGCCGTCTGCGCCACCCCGCGTCACGGGTCTGGAAGGCCCTCACCGACCCCGCCGAACTGTCGGCGTGGCTGGCCCAGGCCACCCTCGAGCCCGCGGTGGGCGGCGAGTTCGAGCTGCGCTGGCTCAACACCGACGTCAACGGCGACTCCGCCGTCGCCCGCGGCACCGTCACCGCCTTCGACCCGCCGCGCCTGCTGGAACTGGACTCCGACATCCACGGCAGGCTGCGCTGGGAGCTGACCCCGCTGCCGGAGGGGACCCTCCTGGTGTTCACCAGCGAGCTGGACCTCCCCGGCGAGTACCTGCTGCAGACCCTGGCCGGATGGCACCTGCACCTGGACTACCTGGCCGAGGCCCTGGAGGGCGCCCGCGTCGACTGGCCCAACTGGACCACCACCCGCCACCAGGTCCTCCAGGACCGCTACGCCGCCCGGCTCGGCGCGCTGGACGCCGTACGGGGCCTCTACCAGCGCGTCCTGGACGCCTGGAACGCCCGCGACGCCGAGGCGTTCGCCGCCCCCGTTCCGCGAGGACGGCGAGTGCATCGGCTTCGACGGCACCTTCGACGCCGGCCGCGCCCGGATCGCCGAGCGGATCGGCCGCGTCTTCGCCGACCACGAGACCGGGACCTACGTCGGCAAGGTCAAGGACGTGCGGGTGGTCGGACCGGGCGCCGCCGTGCTGCGCGCCATCGTCGCCATGGTCCCGCCCGGCGCCGGCGACCTGCGCCCCGACCTCAACGCGATCCAGACCATCACCGCCGCCCAGCGCATGGGCCTGTGGCGGATCGTCAGCTTCCAGACCACGCCCGCGCAGTTCCACGGCCGCCCCGACGCCGTCCGGGCGCACACCGAGGAACTGCGCCAGGTGCTGCGCCGCCACGGCACCTGACACCGCCCGCACCGGCCCCTGCGCCGCCGGCCCGGCCCCGCGCGGGCCGGCCGGCCCGGTCGCGAGCCTCAGTCGATGACCTTGATCTTCTTCATGGTCGGCTGGGAGATGACGCGGGCGATGCCGGGAATGCCGATGATCTTGTTGGTCTGGAAGGCCTCGTAGGCGGCGTAGTCGGCGACCATGACCCGCAGGTAGTAGTCCGGCCGGCCGAACACCCGGCGGAACTCGATCACCTCCTCGTACGCGGCGACCGTGGCCTCCAGCTCCTCCAGGGTCTTCAGGTCGCTGATGCCGACCTCGATGGAGACGATGACCTCCAGCCCGCCACCGAGGGCCTCGTGGTCGATGGTCGCCCGGTAGCCGGAGATGACGCCGGACTCCTCCAGGCGCTTGACCCTGCGCAGGCACGGAGGTGGCGTGAGACCGACCCGCTTGGCGAGCTCGACGTTGGTCAGGCGACCGTCCCGGCTCAGATGAAACAAAATTTCGCGATCAACGGCATCCAGTTTGATTTCATTGCTCACACGTGCAGCTTAGCGCCATAAGTAGAAATCACATGAGGTGAATAACCGCCTAGAATTGCCGTAGGCAAAGCGGTGGCCACCGCGCGCGCTCCCTACCTGCGGCAGCGCTACGACGAAAGGTGATGATGATCATGACTTCCGCCGCGCGGCAGGTCCAGGAATGGCTGGACGGACGAGCCCGGGAGATGACCGCGCTCCTGGAACGGCTGGTGGCCGTGGACACGGAGAACCCGCCCGGCCGCGCCCTGGGCCGCTGCGCGCGGATCCTGCACCAGGCCATGGACGACCTCGGCCTGTCCCCGGAGATCATCGAGATCCCCGGCGCGCCCCCCGAACTGGACGAGCCGTGCATCGTACGCGGCACCGCCGGCCAAGGGGACAGGCTGCTGTACTTTCACGGGCACTTCGACGTCGTACCGGCCCAGAGCGATCAGCAGTTCACCGCGATGCGCCGCGACGGAAAGATCATCGGCCGGGGAACGGCGGACATGAAGGGCGGCATCGTCAGCATGCTCTACGGCGCCGCGGCCGCCAGGGAACTGGGACTGCTGAGGGAAGGACGGATCGTCGTGCACCTGGTGTGCGACGAGGAGACCGGCAGCGTCGCCGGCGCCGGCCACCTGCGCGACGCGGGGATGATCGACCCGTCCGCCGTGGCCATGGTCACCGCCGAACCCAGCGGCGGCGGCATCTGGAACGCCGCCCGCGGCGCCCTCTCCCTCCGGGTGGACGTCCGCGGCCGCGAGGCCCACGTCGGGCAGGCCGACCGCGGTGTGAACGCCTTCCGGCACATGCTGCACATCGCCCGCCCCGTCGAGCGGTACGCGGCCGAGATGGCCGAACGGCACACCGCCTTCCCCATGGACCCCGACGACGCGCGGGGCACGATGCTGGTCGTGGGCGGGCGCTCGGGCGGCGGGTCGAACTTCAACGTCGTGCCCGGCTCGGCGTACTTCACCGTGGACGGCCGCTACAACCCCGAAGAGGACCTCGGCGCGGAGGCCGAACGCCTCACCGCCCTCATCGAGGAGGCGGCGCGCGAGATCGGCGCCGATGTGTCGGTACAGGTCACCCAGCTGCAGCCCTCGGCCAGCACCGACGCCGGTCACCCGGCCGCCGCCGCGCTCGCCCGGGTGGCCGGTGAGGTCGAGGGCGCCGAGGCCCCGTTCCAGATGTGCGCGGGCATCCTGGAGATCCGCTGGTACGCGCAACTCGGCATCCCCGCGTTCGGCTACGGCCCGGGCCGTCTCGACGTCTCCCACGGCCCGGACGAGTACGTCGAAGAGGCCGCGATGCGCCGCGCCGCCGCCGTGTACGCCCGGTACGCGGGCGAGATGCTGTCCTGATCCCGGCCGCGTGCCTTCTACCGGATCTTCTGCACGCGGGTGGTGTCGGCGCGTAGAAGGGCGCCGTCGGCGCCGGCCGGCGCGAATTCCGGAACAGGGGTGCCGTGCTGGTCGACAAGGGTGGAGTGGGTCTCGCCCGGGGCGAAGGCGTGGCGCTCCCCCCACTGGCGCAGGGTGAGGACGACCGGGAAGAGGTCGCGGCCGGCGTCGGTGAGCACGTACTCCCGGCGGCGGCCCGACGGTGCGGTGCGCTGGACGAGGAGCCCGTGGGCGATGAGCTTGCGGAGGCGATCGGTGAGGATGTTGCGCGCGATGCCGGTGCGTCGCTGGAACTCGGTGAACGATCGTGCGCCGTCCATCGCGTCCCGGATGACCAGAAGGCTCCACCTGTCGCCGACGAGGTCGAGCGTGCGGGCGACGGGGCAGTCGGGGTCGGTCCAGTCGGGGTTCGGGGCGCCCGTGGTGGTGCGCGCCATGACACCTCCCGATCGGTTGCGGATTGAAACCATCATGCCGTACGGTCCAATTGGTTGCAAAATGCTACTTATTGGATCGGGGTGCGATGGACCTGTGGCGGCGGTCGCTGCTGGCGGTGGTGTGCGGTCTCGCTGTGGCGGGCGTGTACGCCGCGCAGCCGGTTCTGGAGCCGATGGGACGCGATCTCGGCGTGCCGCCAGGACTCACCGGGTGGATCGTCGCGACCGGCCAGCTCGGCTATCTGGCAGGACTGGTGCTGCTGGTGCCGCTCGGCGATGTGGTCGACAGGCGCCGGCTCATCGCCGTGCACCTGGCGCTCACCGCGGCGGGCATGATCCTGACGGCCTCGGCGCCGGCCGCGTGGATGGCGTTCGCGGGGCTCGCGGTGGCCGGGGTGTTCGCGGTCGTGGTGCAGACCACGGTGGCCTACGCCGCGTCGGTCTCGCCGCCCGCCGAACGCGGACGCACCATCGGCGCGGTGACCTCGGGCGTCGTGGTCGGCATCCTGGGCGCGCGGGTCGTGACCGGCACGCTCGCCCAGGCGTGGGGGTGGCGGAGCGTCTATGCCGTGCTCGCGGTGCTGTCACTCGGGCTCGCGGCCCTCGTCCTCCTCGTCCTGCCGCCGGAGGAGCGCTCCACCCGGCCTGCGGGGTACGGGCGGGCCGTCGCCTCGCTCGGCGGGCTGTTCGGGCAGCGCGTCTTCCTGACGCGCGGGCTCATCGCGTTCCTGCTGTTCGCATCGTTCGGAACCCTGTGGAGCGGACTGTCCCTGCCGCTGGCCGGCACGCCGTGGCGGCTGAGCGAGAGCCAGACCGGGCTGTTCGGCATCGCCGGACTCGCCGGCGCGCTCGGCGCGGCGCGCGCGGGACGGTGGGCGGATGCGGGACGGGCGGCCCCGGTCACCGGGCTCGCGCTCACCCTGCTCGTCCTCTCGTGGGCGGCGATCGCGCAACTGCCGTGGTCGCTGTGGGTCCTCATCGCCGGAATCGTGGTTCTGGACTTCGCGGTGCAGGCCGTGCACGTGAGCAACCAGCACCTGCTCACCGCCGCGCATCCCGAGCGCACCAGCGGCGCCATCGGCGGCTACATGGTCTTCTACTCGCTCGGCTCCGCCCTCGGCGCGGCCGCGACCACCGCCGTCTTCGCCGCCCACGGCTGGGCGGGCTCCAGCCTCCTCGGGGCCGGATTCGCCATCTGCGCGCTGGCCGTCTGGGCGGCCGACAGGCGTCACGCGGCCGCCGGGACCGCGGCCGAGGAGGAGGCCGTCACGAGGAGGACCCGGGGTCGGGCGGCGGCCGGCCGCCGGGACGGGTGAGGATCTCCGCGAGCCGGTCGGTCGTCTCCGGCACGAGCCGGTAGTACACCCAGGTCCCGCGCCGCTCCCCGTCGATCAGCCCCGCCTCGCGCAGCAGCTTGAGATGGTGGGAGATCGTCGGCTGGGACAGCTCGAAGGCGGGGGTCAGGTCGCACACGCACACCTCGCCGCCCGCCCGGGAGGCGATCAACGACAGCAGCTGCAGCCGCACCGGATCCCCCAGGGCCTTGAACACCCGCGCCAGCTCGCCCGCCTCTCCAGCGGCGAGGGGAGCGGTCAGCAGGCCGGGGCAGCAGCCCGCCACGCCGTCCTGGCCCAGCACCCGAAGCTCCTGTTTCGACATGCTTCTATATTGACATTCCTCGAAACAAGGTGCAACGGTGGATAGAGGAACATCGATACAAGCCGATAGCGGTACCAGCCGATGTCGGCACCAGCCGATGAGGAGACCGCCATGTCCCGCGTCCAGCTCGCTCTGCGCGTCGCCGACCTCGAGGGGTCGATCGCGTTCTACTCCAAGCTGTTCGGCGCCGAGCCCGCCAAGGTCCGGCCCGGCTACGCCAACTTCGCCATCGCCGAGCCCCCGCTCAAGCTCGTACTCCTGGAAGGCGACGCCGACGAGCCGACCCGCCTGGACCACCTCGGGGTCGAGGTCGAGACCACCGAGCAGGTCACCGCCGCGACCACCCGCCTGGCCGGCGCGGGCCTGGCCACGTTCGAGGAGAACGACACCTCCTGCTGCTACGCGCTGCAGGACAAGGTGTGGGTCACCGCGCCGGGCGCCGAGCCCTGGGAGGTCTACACGGTCAAGGCCGACGCCGACGACCTCGGCAAGAGCGCCGGCGGCGCCCCGTCCGCCTGCTGCACCACCGACCAGGCGGCCCAGACCGGATGCGTCTGCGGCCCCGGCTGAACCGCCCGCCCCCGGCCCGGACGGTCGCGGCTCCAGCCAGGCCCCGGGCCGGACGAAGCCCACCTCGCCGGCCGCCCGCCCCGCGCTCCGGGCAGGGGACGCTTCAGTCCCACGACAGGCGGTGATGGAGCAGGACCTGCTGGGCCGGGTTGGTGGAGAGGGCCAGCGCCTGCCGGTCGGCGGCCCGGGCGGCCTCACTCCGGCCGAGGGCGCGCAGGAGCTCGGCGCGGGTGGCGTGATACAGCGGGTAGTGCCGCAGAGCGCCGCGATCGGCGTCCGGGAGAGCGTCCAGGTCGGCGAGCGCGTTGCGAGGGCCGCCGCGGGCACCGGGGTGGTGGTGCAGGGCGATGGCGCGGTTCAGGTGATGCACCGGCGAGGGGGCCAGGGCCAGCAGCATGTCGTACAGCACCACGATCTGGGGCCAGTCCGTCGCCTCCCACGTGGCGGCCTCGGCGTGACAGGCGACGATCGCGGCCTGCAGCTGGTACGGGCCGGGACGGCGCAGCGCGGCGGCGCGCCGGAGCACCCGGGTCGCCTCGGTGATCGCCTCCCGGTCCCACCGGCCGCGGTCCTGGTCGGGCAGCAGGACCAGCCCGCCGGCGGGGTCGAAGCGGGCGCCGGTACGGGCCTGGTGCAGCCGGATCAGGGCGAGCAGGCCGAGGACCTCGGGCTGTCTGGGCATCAGCCAGGCCAGGTGGGCGGCCAGCCATTCGGCGTCGCCGGCCAGGTCGGCCGCATACGGGCGGTCGCCGGCGCTGGTCAGGTACCCCTCGTTGAACAGCAGGTAGATGACCGCCAGGACCTGCCCGAGCCGGTCGGGCAGCTCGCTCTCGGCCGGGACGCGGTACGGGACGCCCGCGTCGGCGATCTTGCGTTTGGCGCGGGTGATGCGCCGGCCGACGGTCGCCTCGGGGACCAGGAAGGCGGCGGCGATCTGCGCGGTGGTCAGCCCGCACACGGTGCGCAGGGTCAGCGCGATCTGCGCGGTACGGGGCAGCGCCGGGTGGCAGCAGGTGAAGACCAGCTTCAGCCGGTCGTCGGGCTCGGACGGCACCGGCCAGGCGAGCCGGGCGAGCCTGTCGCGGTGGAGGGCCTGGCGCCGCAGGACGTCGACGCCGCGGCGGCGGGCGACCGTCAGCAGCCAGGCGTCGGGATGGGCGGGGATCCCCTCGGCCGGCCAGCGCCGCAGGGCGGTCTCGACGGCGTCGGCGACGACGTCCTCGGCGGCGGCGAAGTCGCCCAGCACCCGCACCAGGCACGCCGTCAGCCGGCCCGTGTGCTCGCGTACCACGCGGGCCAGCTCGGCGTGCGCCCGATGGCGCGGTGGGTCGGTCACCGGCCCGGTCAGGTGATCGGGCGGATCTCGACGATCGGGCAGGCCGGCCAGGACCGCGCGATCGCCATCGCCTCGTCCAGGTCGGCGACCTCGATCTCGGCGTAGCCGGTGATCACTTCCTTGCCCTCCACGAACGGCCCGTCGGTGACGATGGCCTCGCCGCCGGTCGACCGCATCGTGGTGGCGGTCTCGGCCGGGCGCAGGTGCGCGTGGTGGGTGATCTGGGCGGCGTGCTCGGCGAACCAGCGGCCGACCGCCTCGAACGCCTCCTGCCGCCGCGCCTCGCTCATCTCCTCCAGCTCCCGCGCGAACTCCTCGGTCTCCACGAACATCAGGACGTACTTCACGTTCTCGCTCCTTCCCAGGCAGCCGGCCGGCGTACCCGCGGCCGGCGTGCTCGAGCGGTCGTCTACTCGGCGGTCGCCTGCTCGGGCAGGGGGCAGTACAGGTCGACGCCGTTGCCGTCGGGATCGGTCACGGTGGCGTACCGCATCCCCCAGAAGGCGTCCCAGGGTTCCGTGACCCCGGCGTGCCCCGCCTCGGTGAGCTCGGCGTACTTGGCGTCGACGGCGGCCGGGGTGTCGAACTGGAAGGCCAGGAAATTGCGTGGATCCCCGGTGGGCCGGCTCCGGGCCTTGGTCTGGGTGGCGGCGCGGAAGCTCTCGGTGTCCAGCATCAGGTGCAGCCCGCCGGGCAGGTCGCAGCCCGCGTGGTCGGGATGGGCCTCGTCGATGGTGAAGGCCGGCCCGAGGCGGGCGTAGAAGGCGATCGCGGCCTGCATGTCGGCCACCACGATGTCGATGGTGTTCAGGGTCGGGGGCACGGGCCCGTTCCTTTCCGGTCGTGGGGATGGGCCTTCATCTCCCAGACGAACGGGCGGCGGCCCGATCCGACATCTCCGGACACCGATTTCGGCAGACCTCTCGGGGAGGGCGGTCGCCGGCCTGGCCGGCGTGTCAGCGCCGGGTGTGAACGGACCGAACGCCGCGCTGAAACGGCGGCACCCGGGCAGAGGAACCCTCAAGGAGTCCTGAGGGCTCCTGCGACGGCGCGTGCGGAAGGCCTGGCTAGGTGGTGCTGCCGGAACGGCGGCCAGGGTCGGCGACCCCCGGGCGGCAGGTCACCAGCCGCGAACGCGGACCCGGCGGACGGCCCTGCCGCGGCCCGGGCCGCGGGGGCGGCGGCTGCCCGCGCGCCGGGGTCCTGCGCGCCAGGCGGGCGTCGATCCTGGAGATCAGCGCGCCGACGGCGCAGATGCCGCCGAACACGGCCAGCAGGTACACCAGGCTCCACACCACTTCCCCCTCCCCCGGTCCTCTCGATGAAGAAGACGCCCGGCCGGCGGCGGAGGTTGCCCGATCTCCCCCGGCACCCTCGCACGGACCGCGCTGGACATCACCGGTCTGGAACGCCGAACGCGCCAGAGCACCCCGCCGGCCGGCGCGCGGCACCTCGGCCGCGCCCGAGCCGGCCGTGCCGGCGATCAGGCGCGGGTGGCGGCCAGGCGCACGCCCAGCGCGATCAGCGCCGCCCCGGTCAGCGCGTCGATGGCGCGCCGGACCCGTTCACGCGCGAACACCCTGCGCAGCGTCCCCACGACGTTGGCCACGATCGTGAACCACAGGGCGGCCACCACGGCGGCGGTCACCGACAGCACCAGCGTGTCGGTGACCGCGGGGTGATCGCCCAGGAACTGCGGCATCAGCGCGACGAAGAACACCGCCGCCTTCGGGTTGAGCACGTTGCACAGCAGGCCCTGGCGGAACGCCGACCAGGACGACGGCCGCGGCTGATCCTGCGGCTCGCCCTGCGGGCCCGCGCCGCCCCCGGCCGCCGCGCGCAGGGCCCGCACCCCCAGGTACAGCAGGTACACCGCGCCGACGATCTTGACGACGGTGAAGGCGGTCGCCGAGGCCGCCAGCAGCGCCGCCACCCCCAGCGCCGCCGCCCCGGCCCACACCAGCACCCCGGCGGCGACCCCCAGCGCGGTCACCGTCCCGCCGCGCCGGCCGCCCACGGCCGCGTGCCGCACCACGATCGCGAAATCGGGTCCGGGCGACATCGCGCCCAGCCCCATCGTCACCGCGAACGCGATCACCTGTCCCGTCCCCGCCATCCCCGCTCCTTCTCCCTCCCGGCCGCGGCCGGGTCAGGCACCCTCGTTCCGGCCCGCGTCGATCACGCGGCCGGCCAGCAGATCCACCGCCCGGTCCACATCGTCCCGGGAGGTGCTCAGATGGAAGGCGCAGCGCAGCCGGCCGGCCCGCACCGAGGCGATCACGCCGTGCTCGCGCAGCACCTGGGCGGTGCTCTCGGTCACCGGCACCGACACGATCGCCGAGTCCCCCGGCCCCAGGCCCAGGCCCTCCCGGAACCGGGCGGCCATCGCGAGGTCGTGGGCGTGCACGGCCTCCACACCGACCCGCTCCAGCAGCTCCAGCGCCGGAGCCTGCCCCACCCAGCTCTGCCAGGCCGGGGACAGGTCCAGCCGCCTGCCGTCATCGGCCAGCCGCAGCGGCGCCCCGTACACCGAGTCCCAGATCTCCGCGCCGGCGTACCAGCCCGCACCGATCGCCGGGAGCTCGGCAAGGGCCTGCGGCGTCCCCGCCAGGAAGCAGGTGCCGCGCGGGCCCAGCAGCCACTTGTAGCCGCCGCACACCAGCAGGTCCACCCGGTCGGCGGGCAGGGGCAGCCACCCCGCCGCCTGCGTGGCGTCCAGCAGCACCCGCGCACCGTGCGCGCGGGCCGCCCCGATCAGCGCCTCCATCGGCGCGATCCGGCCGTCGGCCGACTGCACCGCCGACACCGCCACCAGTCCCACCCCGGCCTCGACCGACTCGGCGATCCGCTCCAGCGGCACCGAGCGCACCACCAGCTCCGGCCGGGCCAGGAACGGGAACAGCAGCGAGGTGAAGTCGCCGTCGGCCACCAGCACGGTCGTGCCGGCGGGCAGCGACGCGGCGACCAGGCCCACGAAGTAGGACACCTGCGGGCCGATCGCGATCCGCTCCGGCGGCAGCCCCACCAGGCGGCCGAACGCCGCCCGGGACCGTCCCACCGCCTCGTCCAGTACGTCGGTGGTCATCAGTCCCGCGGCCCGGTCGCTTTCGGCAGCCAGCACCGCCTCGTGCGCGGCGCGGGGCGGCAGGCCGTAGGTGGCGGTGTCGAGGTAGGCGACTTTTGCAGTGAACTCCGCCCGCGCCGTGCTAACCGGGAGCGTGCCCGCCGATGCGGAGGAGATGCCCATGGGACGATCATGGCCGGTCCCCGCCCCGCGCCACAAGGCGAGGGGCGGGAACCGGCACGCTGGATCAAGCCGCGGTCACCGGCGGCGCCAGGGGCCGGTGACGGCGAAGGTCGTCCCCGGGGAGTAGACGTTGACGAACATCGTGCGGCCGTCCGGGGAGAAGGTGACCCCGGCGAACTCGCCCCACTCGGGCTCGGCGTCGGTGCCGGTGTTCTGCCGGTTGCGCGCCATCGGGTAGACCTTGCGGTCGCGGGTGACGCCGTAGACGTACTGCGCCCCGCCGCCGTCCTCGCACACCATCAGCCCGCCCTGCGGGGCCAGGGCGATGTTGTCGGGGGACTCCCCGAGGGTGTCGACGTCGGTGTCCGGCCCGAACGCGATGACCAGCGTCAGGCGGCGCCGGCCCGGTTCGTAGGACCACACCTGGCCGAAGTGGTCGGCCAGCGATCCCTCGCTCTTGCGGGCGAAGCTGGCGACGAAGTAGACCCGGTCTCCGCCCCAGTAGCAGCCCTCCAGCTTCTGGGCGTGGGTGATGCCGCCGCGCCCGAAGTCCTGCAGGCGGATGGGGGTCTGCTTGGCCAGCGGGTCGGGCACCGGCACCCATTCCACGCCGTCGAAGGAGGTGCCCGGGGCCTGCACCACCGCCAGGTCGGGGACGCCCGGCACGCGCAGCGCCTCCAGGCGCCCTCCGGCGCGCAGGCTGCCCGGGCCGCCCTTGGGCTTGTTGGGCAGGAACCGGTAGAACAGGCCGAACGGCTTCTCGAAGGCGTCCTCGGTCTCGTACACCACCCCGTCGCGCGGGTCGATCGCGACGGCCTCGTGCTGGAAGCGTCCCATCGCCGTCAGCGGCACCGCCCCGGAGCGTTCGGGCCGGACCGGGTCGACCTCGAAGACGAAGCCGTGGTCCTTGGTGTAGCCGTTGGTGCCGGCCTTGTCCTCGTTCTCCTCGCAGGTGAGCCAGGTGTTCCAGGGCGTGGGGCCGCCGGCGCAGTTGACCGCCGTGCCCGCGATGGCCACGCGTTCGGTACGGACCGCGCCCTCGGAGGAGACCTCCAGGGTGGTGCAGCCGCCCTTGGCCTCGGGGTCGTAGGTGATCCCGGAGATCGCGGGAACGCGGTGAGGGGAGGTGGGGCGGTTCTCGTGGTTGCGTACCAGCCAGACGTGGCCGGGCCGTCCGGGGAAGGCGGCCATGCCGTCATGGCAGCTGGGGACCGGTCCCTGCCCCGACCGCATCGCCTGCCCCTCGCGCGAGAGGATCCGGTAGCGGAAGCCGCGGGGAAGGTCGAGGATCCCGGCGGGGTCGGGCACCAGGGGCCCGTAGCCGGCCGTGCCGCCGACGTGCGCGGCGGCGCTGCTCCCGGCGAACAGCTGCTCGACCGAACCGGTGAAGGCGATGCCCGCCCCCACCGCGCCGCTTCGGGCAAGGATCTGACGTCGCGTGACGGACATGGTCCCTCCTAGCGCCATGATGTTAAAACCCCATGTTTGTAACACAAGTCACACCTGGGCCGGAATGCCTATCCAGACTCTAATTTCACATGTGCGAGAGTTCTGATCGCATGGTTCATAACATCCGGTGTATCCGCCCGCCGCTCCCCGGACCAGACGGCGGCCGCGCCCCGCGGGGCGCGGCCGCCTGCCGGACCGAAGGGCGGTCCCTGGCTCAGCGGGTCGGGTCCTGCCCGACCTCACCGCGCCAGGCGCCGGTCTCCTCGCCCTGCCGGGCCTCGATGAACTTCTTGAAGCGGTCCAGGTCGCCGTTGACGCGCCGTTCCACGATCTTGAGCCGTTCGGCGGCCTTCTCGGCCGCGCCCTCGGGCGCGAACTCCATCTGCAGCATCACCCGGGTCGTCTCGGGGGCGATCCGGTGGAAGGTCACCACCCCGGCCTGGCGGGGCGTGTCGACGGAGGTCCAGGCGATCCGCTCGTCGGGGCGCTGCTCGGTGATCTCGGCGTCGAACTCCCGCGTCACCCCCGCGATGCTGGTCTTCCAGTGCGTGCGGGTGTCGGACACCTGCTCGATCCGGTCCACGCCCTCCATGAACCGGGGAAAGTCCTCGAACTGGGTCCACTGGTTGTAGGCCGTCCGGACGGGGACGGCGACATCGATCGAGCGTTCGATCGTGCTCATGTCTGCTACTTCCTCCTTTGCCGGACTTCTCGCGGTTTCGATTGTTCGCCACCTCCCCGAGAGACGGACGGCCAAACGTGCGGGCGCCCGCACGGCCCGGCGGCACCGCCGCGCTACAGTAAGCGAACGACCGTTCGGAAACCGGCGACCGGAACCGGTGACAGGCAAGACGGGTCAGACAGGCAAGGAGTCCAGCCGTGGCACGCCCGCGCACCACCAGTGACGAGGCGATCCTGCGCGCGGCCGGCCGCGCCCTGGGCCGCCTGGGACCGGGGCGACTGACCCTGGGCGCCGTGGCCGAGGAGGCCGGGCTGGCCCCCGCCACCCTCGTCCAGCGGTTCGGGTCCAAACGCGGCCTGCTGCTCGCCCTCGCGCGCCAGGCCGGGCCGGGCGCCCGCGACCACTTCGCCCGCGCCCGCCACGACCACCCCGCCCCCCTGGACGCCCTGTACACCGCGCTGGGCGCCATGGCCGCGATCGTCCGCACCCCCGAGGACATGGCCTTCAGCGTGGCCTTCCTCCAGCTCGACCTCACCGACCCCGAGTTCCGCGACCTGGCGGCCGTCCACGCCCGCATCGTCGGCGAGGAGATCGCCGCGCTGCTGGAGTCGGCCGCGGACGCCGGCTCGCTGGCCGCCGGCACCGACACCGCCGCCCTCGCCCGCTCGGTGCAGATCACCTACAACGGCGTCCTGATCCTGTGGTCCCTGGCCGGACACGGCGACGACCTGGTCCAGACCCTGCACACCGACCTCGACCGGCTGCTGGCCCCGCACCGCGCCGCCACCCCTGCCTGACCCACCTGCCCTGACCCCACCGGGCCTGCTCTGCCCGCCCGGCCTGAGTCTTCCCGGCTCCACCGGCCGTCCGGGCAGGTACGCGGTCAGTCCCGCGGCGCGGCACCCCCCGCAGCACCCGCACCCCCCGCGCCCTCCACGCCCTCCGTGGCGCGCAGCAGGCGGCGGCCCAGATCCCGCAGGCACCCGGCCAGCTCCGGCGGCTCCAGCACGACGAACTCGATCTCCAGGAAGGCCAGCCGCAGCGCCGTGTACTCCAGCGAATCGGCCGCCGTGCGCAACCTGCAGGTGCGCTCGTCGACCGGCTCCAGCTCCGCCTCCGCCACCCGGAACCGCTCGGCCACCTCCGAGGCCGGCGCGTACACCAGGACAACGGCCTGGTGCCGGGGCCGTGAGGCGGCCAGCGACCGCCTGGCGAACGCCGCGGCGTCCCCGCCCGGCGGCTCCCGCGGCCCCGACCGCACACCGGTCGGCAGCGGATCCTCCAGGCGGTCCACCCGGAAGGTCCGCCAGTCTCCCCGGCCGACGTCCCACGCCACCAGGTACCAGCGGCGCCCCGCCGACACCAGCCCGTACGGCTCGACCAGGCGCCGCGTCACGGCCTCGTCCTTGTCGCGGTAGGCGAAACGCAGCCGCTCGCGGTCCCGGCACGCGGTGGCGATCACCGTCAGCGTCCCGGGCGCCACACCCGTACCCGCCGGCGGCGCCGAGATCGGCGCCATCGCGGTGTGCAGCGCGTTCACCCGGCGCCGCAGCCGGTCCGGCAGCACCTGCTCCAGCTTGGCCAGGGCGCGCACCGAGGTCTCCTCGATGCCCTCGATCCCGCCGCCCGCCGCCGCGCCCCGCAGCCCCAGCGCGATCGCCACGGCCTCCTCGTCGTCCAGCAGCAGCGGCGGCATCGCCGTCCCCGCCTCCAGCCGGTACCCGCCCGCCGCCCCCAGCTCGGCGTGCACCGGATATCCCAGGAGCCGCAGCCGCTCCACGTCGCGGCGCACGGTCCGCACCGTGACCCCCAGCCGCCCGGCCAGCTCCGGGCCGGGCCAGTCGCGGCGGGTCTGCAGCAACGACAGCAGCCGCAGCAGCCGCCCAGAGGTGTCGCTCACACGCCCCAGTATGCGCACGAAACAGGACCGATCCTGACCTGGATCGTCCCTAGCGTGGGCCGCATGACCACGACGCAGGACAGCACGACGCAGGACAGCACGACGCAGGACACGACCCCACCCCACCGGGACACCATCCTGATCGAAGGCGCCCGCGCCAACAACCTCAAGGACGTCTGCCTGCGCATCCCCAAGGAACGGATCGTGGTGTTCACCGGGGTGTCGGGGTCGGGCAAGTCCTCGATCGTCTTCGACACCGTCGCGGTGGAGTCCCAGCGCCAGCTGGGCGAGACCCTCTCCTGGTTCGCCCGCGACCGGCTGCCCAAGCACGAACGCCCCGCCGCCGACGTCATCGACCACCTGACCCCGGCCGTCGTGGTCGACCAGCGGCCGATCGGCGGCAACTCCCGCTCCACCGTCGGCACCATCACCGACATCCTCGCGGTTCTGCGCGTCCTGTTCTCCCGGTGCGGGCAGCCCGCCGCCGGGGAGGCCTCGGCCTTCTCCTTCAACGACCCCCAGGGCATGTGCACCGGCTGCGACGGCCTGGGCCAGGTCGTCGGCGTCGACCTGGACGCCTTCCTCGACACCTCCAGGAGCCTCAACGAGGGCGCCGTGCTGTTCGAGCCGTTCAAGGTCGGCAGCTGGCACTGGCAGCTGTACGCCGAGTCGGGGCTGTTCGACCCCGACAAGCCCCTGCGCGACTACACCGAGGCCGAGTGGGACCTGCTCCTGCACGGCAAGGGCTTCCGGGTGCCGCGCCGCAACCGGACCGGCGAGACCGGCAGCAACCCCTACGAGGGCCTCGTCGAACGCTTCGAGCGCCTCTACCTCAAACGCGACCTCGACGCGCTCCCGGGCACCGCCCGCCAGGCCGCCCGCCGGGTCGTCACCGAACGCCACTGCCCGGACTGCCACGGCGCCCGCCTCAACGCCGCCGCCCTGGCCTGCCGCATCGCAGGCCGCAACATCGCCGAACTGTGCGCCCTGGAGGTGAGCGACCTCATCGCCGCGCTCACCGCGTTCGCCGGGACCGGCGACCCGGTCGGCGCGCCCATCGCCGCCGCGGCGATCGACCGGCTGCGGCGCCTGGAGGCCATCGGCCTGCCCTACCTCAGCCTGGACCGGCCGACCTCCACCCTCTCCGGCGGCGAGGCCCAGCGCCTGAAGGTGGTCCGCCACCTGGGCTCCAGCCTCACCGGCCTGACCTACATCTTCGACGAGCCCAGCACCGGCATGCACCCCCGCGACGTCGGCCGCCTCAACGGCCTGCTCCGCCGGCTGCGCGACAAGGGCAACACCGTCCTGGTCGTCGAGCACGACCCCGACGTCATCGCCAACGCCGACCACGTGATCGACATGGGACCGGGCGCCGGCGCCCGCGGCGGCCGGGTGGTGTTCGAAGGCCCCGTCGACCGGCTGCGCGCCTCCGGCACCCTCACCGGCCGCCGCCTGCGCCGCCCCGCCACCGTCAAGCCGCACTTCCGCACCCCCACCGGACGGCTCACCGTCACCGGCGCCCGCCTCAACAACCTCAAGGACGTGACCGTGGACTTCCCCACCGGCGTCCTCACCGCCGTCACCGGCGTCGCCGGATCGGGCAAGAGCACCCTGGTATCGCAGGTGTTCGCCGTCCGCCACCCCGAGGCGATCGTGGTCGACCAGTCGCCCATCGGCGCCTCCCGGCGCTCCACTCCCGCCACCTACATCGGCGTGATGGACCCGCTGCGCCGCCTGTTCGCCAAGGCCGGCGGCGCCGACCCCGCCCTGTTCAGCCACAACTCCAAGGGCGCCTGCCCCGGCTGCGACGGCCACGGCGTCATCGTCACCGACCTGGCGTTCATGGACCCGGTGACCACCACCTGCCGGACCTGCCGGGGAAGCCGCTACCGCCCCGAGGCCCTCGCCCACACGCTGCGCGGCAGGACCATCGTGGACGTCCTGGCCATGACCGCGCGGGAGGCGCTGGACCTCTTCACCGAGGAACCCCTGGTCACCAGGCTGCGCGCGCTCGACGAGGTGGGCCTCGGCTACCTCGCCCTCGGGCAGCCGCTCGGCTCCCTGTCGGGCGGCGAGCGCCAGCGCGTCAAACTCGCCCACCAGCTGCACCGCACCGGACAGGTGTACGTCCTGGACGAGCCGACCACCGGCCTGCACATGGCCGACGTCGACACCCTGGTCGCGCTGCTGGACCGGCTGGTGGACGCCGGCAACACCGTGATCGTCATCGAGCACGACCTGGACGTCGTCCGCCGCGCCGACTGGGTCATCGACCTGGGACCCGACGGCGGCAAGCACGGCGGCGAGATCGTCTTCACCGGCACGCCCGCCGCGCTGCTGGAGGCCACCGGCTCCATCACCGCCGCCCACCTGCGCAAGGCCGTCTCCGCCGCCCCGGACGGCACCGGCTGACCGCGCCCCGCGCCGCTCCGGCTGGCGGCCCGGCGGCCCGGCGCGGCGGGCGGTGGGACGTGGGGGACGCGGCGACCGATGGCCACCCGGGCATCGACTTTGGTCTAGGCGACCTGGCACCTGGGCCGATGCCCGTCCCCGCCGCCGCCCGCCACCCTGGGGAAGGTCCCGCTCGCCTTCACCAGCCGACCATCGCCAGGGGGAGACTCGATGGCCGCCACCGCCCCGGAACGCTGGGCGCTCGAACTCGACGGACGGCTCCTGGAGGTGGAGTCGTCCCCGTCCCTCCTCAGCCAGGACATCCGGCTGCTGGTGGACGGCCGGGAGGTCGACCGCAAACGCACCTCCGACAAGGCCGTCAAGCTCGTCCACGACGGTCTCACCGTCAAGGTCACCGCCGACTGGCGCGGCGGGCTGAGCATGTGCAGGGTCGTCCCCGACCCCGCCCAGGCCGACCTGAAGGAACTGGTCACCGGGGCCGGGGAGGTCTGGTTCACCCCGCCCGAGGGCAGCCGGGCCGCCCGCCGCGAACGCCTGGCGCGCCGCCACCCCAAGCTGTTCGCGGCGCGGCACGTCGCCGCCGCGGTCGCCAAGGTGCTGCTGCCCCTGCTGGGGATCGGGGTGCTCATCCGGCTGCCCTGGCCCGACATCCCGCTGCCGGACGTCGACCTGCCCGACATCCCCCGCCCCCGCATCCCCTGGCCCGACATCGACCCGCCCTCCATCCCGCTGCCCGACCTCACCCTGCCGGGCTGGATCCAGGCGATCTTCCAGACGGCCAAGTACTGGGGGCCGGTCCTGGTCGCGGTGCTCATCGCCGTCCAGGAGTACCAGCGCCGCAAGAAGCAGCGGGACAAGGCGGCCGAACGCGCCGCCGGGACGCCCGCGGCCGACCCGCCCGGGAACTCACCCGCTGAGCAGGGCGAACAGCCCGGCGCAGGTGAGCGCGACCATGACCACGGCGACGGGCGCCTGCCCCCGCCCCGCACCCCCGGCAGGCCCGGTGCGCAGGGCCATCTCGTGGGCGGCGAGGGTGGCCGCCAGGTGCCCCAGGACGATCGCGTTGACCTGGACCTGCGCGATCAGGGAGGGACCGGCCAGGCCGTAGTCGATCCGGTGGCCGGTGGAGCCCAGCAGGTCCAGCCCGGTGCCGAACGGGTCACTGGCCAGGATCACGGTCATCTGCCCTTCGAGCAGGAAGAAGGAGAAGTAGTGCGCGAGGGTGTAGCCGAACGCGATGGGCAGGAGCGTGGCGGCGAAACGCCCCGGTAGGACCCGCCGGTCCTGGCCGGTCAGCGCCGCGCAGGCCGCCATCGCCGCCGTGTACAGCACCGCCACGGCCGCGATGGCGCAGCCCAGGCCCAGCGTGCCCGCCACCGGATCGGCCGGATCGACGTTGTCGCGCCAGTAGGTGGTGCGCGTGACCCCGTCGAAGCCGGTCGAGCCGATCAGCACGCACGCCGTCAGGACCAGGCCGGGCCCGGCGGCACCGCCCACCAGCCCGGTCAGCGGCGTGCGCAGCACCAGGACGCCGTCGGCGCGGCGGCCCAGCGGGCACAGCCGCGCCAGGAGGCTGGAGTAGACCTCGAAGCCGTCGCCGCGCGCGAACCACTCCCGCCCGTACACCAGGGCCAGCCCCACGTTCACCGCCGCGTAGGCCACGATCAGCGCCCCGACCAGGCGGGGATCGGAACGGCCCGGCGCCACCAGCTCCAGCCACACGAACGCGGTGAGCCATCCGGCCGCCGGCCGGTACCCCCACCCGGGAGGCAGTGCGCGGCGCCCTTCGGCGCTCGCGCCGGTGAGCCTGCACAGCGCCGCGTGCAGCGTGCGCAGCGGGTTGACGCGTTTCCAGACCGGTCCCGCGACCACGCTGGCGAGGGCGAGCCCCACCCAGAACGTCACGTACAACGCCCAGGGCGCCAGGTTCGCGGTGTCCTCGCGCGGCCCGGCCAGCGCGACGACCACGACGAACGCCGCGGCGGCCAGGACCAGCGCCCGCGCCGCCAGGGTGACCCGCGCCGAGTCCAGAACGCGTGCCACGGCCGGCGGCAGCGGACGGCCGCCGCCGGGGTCCAGCCGCGGCCGTTTCCAGGCCAGCGTGAGGGCCAGGAAGGAGACCGCCACCGCGGTCCCGCCGCCGACGATCGCGGCGACCGCGTCCAGGGGCAGGTCGCTCCGCCCGCCCAGCCCGTGTGCCAGGACCCGCACCGCTCAGCCCACCTGAAGCTCGAACAGCCGGGCGCCGGAGTGGTGCAGCTCGGCCTCGAACACGCCCGGGGTGGCGGCGACCAGCCGCAGCGTCGCGGGCCTCCCGGGGGCCAGCGGCAGCGTGCGGTCGTAGCCGTGCAGGTGGAACTCGTCGGCGGTGTCGCTGGTCACCGTGATCCGCACGGTGGCGCCGCGGCGTACCTTCACCCGTCCCGGGCCGGTGCGCGGCTTCCCGTTCACCACGGTCACGGTGACGTCGGTGACCGCGGCGGTCTCCGGCGCGGCCGGAGGAGACGTCGACGCCGCCCCCGGCGAACCGGTCGGCGAACCGGCCGGCGAACCGGTGGGCGCGGGTTCACCGCACCCGGACGCCGCCGCCAGCACGGCCGCCAGTGACACCGCTCCGGCCACCCCTGTCAGTCCCTTTGCCCGCGCTCTTCCCGACCCTGGCAGAACCGCCGCCCGCATCGCGCTCCTCTTCCCCTGGTGTCCTACGCCACAGAATGTGACACTAGACAATGACACATTCAAAGATGACATACTCCGGGCCGGAGGGATCAACCCGCCACGGCGGTCAGAGCGGTCGAAGGAGCACCCTGTGTGGGATGGAGTGACGGACACCGGCCGGGCCACCGCGCCCTGGCTCGCGGACGACCCCCTGAGGGACCTGCGCGTCCTCGCCCAGGAGGCCAGGCCGGCCGGCGGCGCCGCACTGGACCAGATCCTGATCGCCTCCGGCGGCGCGGCGCTGCTGACCGCCGCGCTGCTGGTGCTCGGCTGGGGCCACCGCAGCGGCCGCATCACCGTGCTGGCCCGCCTGGCCGCCCTGGCCGAACGGGGCCCCGGCCGCGGCGTGCCCGGCTGGGCCGCGCTGCCCGCGATGGTGGCCATGCTCTCGCTGATCACCGCCCTGCTCGGCATGTACTGGGACATCTCCCTGCACATCTCGCACGGACGGGACGAGGGGCCGCTGGCCAACATCGCCCACTACCCGATCCTCATCGGGCTGTTCGGCATCTTCACCGCCGGCGTGCTGGCGATGGCGCTGCCCCGCGGTGAACGCCCCGGCGGCGCGGCCGTCCGCATCACCCGCGACTGGTACGCCCCCGCCGGCGGGGTCCTGGTGGCCGGCGCCGGCTTCTACGCGCTGGCCGGCTTCCCCCTCGACGACCTCTGGCACCGGGTCTTCGGCCAGGACGTCACCCTGTGGGGGCCCACGCACCTGATGCTCATCGGCGGCGCCGGGCTCTCGCTGATCGGCATGATGCTCCTGGAACGCGAAGGCCGCGCCGCCTGGGACGGCCCCGCGGGGCAGGCCCCCTCCCCCGCCGCCCGGTACGTGCGGCGCGGCATGCACGCCGGCGGGCTGCTCATCGGGCTGTCGGTGTTCCAGGCCGAGTACGACTTCGGCGTCCCCCAGTTCCGCCTGGTGCACCAGCCGCTGCTGATCGCGCTGGCCGCCGGCTGCGCGCTGGTCGCCGCCCGGCTGTGGGTGGGCCGCGGCGGAGCGCTGTTCGCGGTGCTGTTCTACATGCTCATCCGCGGCGGGGTGTCGGTGGCGGTCGGCCCCGCGGTGATCGGCGAGCTGTGGGCCTCGGTCCCGCTCTACTTCGCCGAGGCCCTGTGCGTCGAGCTGGCCGCGCTCGCGCTGGCCCGGCGCCCGCTCGCGCTCGGCGCGGCCGCCGGCGCGCTGATCGGCACCGCCGGGTTCGCCGCCGAGTACGCCTGGAGCCAGGTCGCCTTCCGCCTGCCCTGGACCACCGACATCCTCGCCGAAGGCATGATCATGGCGGTCGTCGGCGGGGTGGCGGGCGGGCTGTGCGGCGCGATGCTGGCCGAGGGCCTGGAGGGCCGCCTGCCCCGTCCCGCGGTGTCCCGTACCGCCTTCGCCGCCGCCCTCCTGGGCGTCGCGGCGGCCGTGGCCAACGGCCTGGTCATCGACGTACCTCGCGACGTGCGCGCCACCGTCACCCTCACCGGCGTCCAGGGGGACGCGGCGCACCGCACCGCGCACGCCCGCGTCGTCTTCTCCTCCCCCGGCCGGCCCGACGGCCCCGCCTGGGTGGCCATCACCGGCTGGCAGGGCAAGGGCCTGCACGTCGAGCCCTTGATCAAGGAGTCCGGCGGCGTCTACCGCACGTCCGCGCCCATGCCGCTGCACGGCCAGTGGAAGACCCTGATCCGCCTGCACGACGGCCGCTCGCTGGCCGGCGTGCCGATCTACCTGCCCGCCGACCCCGCCATCGGGGCCCGCGAGCTGCCCGCGCCCCAGACCTTCACCCGCGACGTCCAGAGCGAACGCCGCATCCTGCAGCGCGAGCTGAAGACCGGAGTGCCCGGCTGGCTGTGGCTGGCCTGCTCCTCGGTGGTGCTGGCCTGCACCCTGGCCCTGGTCCTCGCCCTGGGCTGGGGCGTGGCCCGCGTCTCCCGGTCCCTGCGGCCCGAGCCCGCCGTCCCGGCCGGGCGGGAACGCCAGGGGACGGACGCATGAGCACCCGCATCGCCGTGCTCGCCGCCGTTCCCGCCGACACGGCCGGGTCCGGCGGGGTGCTGGCCACCCATCCGATCGTCAGCGCCGTGCCCTTCTTCGTCCCGACCCTCATCGTGGTCGCCGTGATCGCCCTCATCGTCTGGCGCGACCGCCACCGCGACGACCGCGACCACGAGGGTGGGGATCGGGGGACGGCCTCGAGCCGGGAGGACTCCGAGCCCGGGGAGTAAGGCACCCCTCCGCCGGCCCGCGGAACGGCCAGGGCCTGTCTCGAGCTGGCCTCAGCCACCGCGCGAGCGCGCTGGCTGCCAGGTGGGGCGATGCCGGAGGCGAGCGCCGCCTGGCAGATCGCGAAGCGATGTCGCGCTCGCATAGGCCCGGTCAGGCGCGAGCCGCCAGGCGAGGGCCGTGGGCCGGGGCTTTGAAACAGAGCCTAGCCGCGGCCCTGCTCGCGCACCAGCGCCTCCATGCCGTCCAGCAGGCGTTCCAGCCCGAAGACGAAATCGTCGTCGGGCCCGCCGGCCTCCCCGAACACCCCTTCCTTGATGAGGCCGTGCAACTCGGGGAAGCGCACGGGATCGGTGAGGGAAGCCAGCAGCGCGCCGTAGTTCGCCAGCATCTCCCGCTCGTTGGTCGAGGACGCCTGGAACGCCGTCTCCAGGTCGTGGGACATGGTCGCCTCGGTCCGGACGTAGCCGCTCAGCAGCAGCAGGATGCCCACCCTTTCCGGGCCGGGCAGCCCCATGCCGGCGGTGGCGCGCAACGCCGCCTCCATCCACGCCACGTTGTTGGGCATGACCGGCGGCCCGGTGATCGGCACGCGCAGGATCCAGGGGTGCCGGCGCAGGGCCCCGCGCATCGCCCACGCCCAGGCCGACAGCCCCTCCCGCCACCCCCGCTCGGGCCCCGGCAGCGGCGGCGGCTCGCCCATCACCTGATCGAAGACCAGCATGAGCAGGTCGTTCTTGGAGGAGACGTACCGGTACAGCGCCATCGTGGACGCGCCGGCCTCCGCCGCCACCCGGCTCATCGAGACGGCCTCCAGCCCCTCCGACGAGCCGACCCGGACGGCGGCCTCCACGATCCCCTTCAGGCTCAGGGCCCGCTTGGGCCCCTTGCCCGGGCGCTCGCGCAGCCCCCACGCCAGCTCAACGCTCTCCGGCAGTCCGCCGCCCTCGCCGACCTCGTTGTCCTCGCTCATCCACGTTCCCGGGGTTGACCACCAGTCCACCGATGTGTATACCCTACGCAGTACCGCGTATGCCATACACAGTAGTGCGTACGCCATATACGGAGGAATCCATGAGCGATGAACCGGCCATAGCCGCCGGCGGGCTGCGCAAGTCCTACGGATCGGTGCCGGTGCTGGAGGGCATCGACCTGCACGTCGCTCCAGGCGGCGTCTTCGCGCTGCTCGGTCCCAACGGCGCCGGGAAGACCACGACCGTACGGATCCTGTCCACCCTCACCCCGCCCGACGGCGGCACCGCCAGCGTCGCAGGGCTGGACGTGGTGACCCGGCGCCGCGAGGTCCGCAGGCTCATCAGCCTCACCGGCCAGCACGCCGCCATCGACGAGCTGCAGACCGGCGAGGAGAACCTGCGCATGATGGGGCGGCTGCGCGGCCTCTCGCGCGCCCGGGCCCGGCGCCGGGCCGCCGAGCTGCTGGAGCGCTTCGACCTGACCGAGGCCGCCCGGCGCCGGGTCGGCACCTACTCCGGCGGCATGCGCCGCCGCCTGGACCTGGCCGCCGGCCTGGTCACCGACCCGTCCGTGCTCTTCCTGGACGAGCCCACCACCGGCCTGGACCCCCGCAGCCGCCGCGCCATGTGGGAGATGGTCACCGACCTCACCGCCGGCGGCGTCACCGTCTTCCTCACCACCCAGTACCTGGAGGAGGCCGACCGGCTCGCCGACCGGATCGCCCTCCTGGACTCCGGGCGCGTCGTCGCCGAGGGCACCGCCGCCGAGCTCAAGAGCCGCGTCGGCGGGCAGCGGCTCGACCTGGTCGCCACCGGCCCCGCCGCCTTCGCCGAACTCGCCCGGACCCTCGGCGGACGCGCCGTCCACCGCGACGAGGCCGGGCACACCATCGGCGTGGCCACCGACGGCTCGGCCGCGCACATCCGCGGGCTGCTCGACGAGATCGACCCCACAGGGACGGCCCTGCGGCGGTTCGCGGTGCACGACACCACCCTCGACGACGTCTTCCTCGCCCTCACCGGCCGGGCCGTCACCCGCGACCGCACCGCGGCCCCGCCCGGCGGCGATGCCGCCGCCGACGCTCCGAGAACCGGCCCGGCGGCCGGTGGGAAGGAGGACTCCCTTGTCTGAACTCGCCACATGGCCCGTCCTGGCCGGCCGCAGCCTGCGCCTGACGCTGCGCAACTTCGAGTCGCTGCTCATCGCGCTGCTGCTGCCGGTCATGGTGATGCTGCTGTTCGTCTACCTGTTCGGCGGGGCGATCCAGACCGACACCCCCCAGTACGTCACCTACGCCCTGCCCGGCGTGCTGCTGCTGTGCGCGGCCTACGGATCCTCCATGACCGCGGTGATGGTCGCCGACGACATGAACGAGGGCATCGTCGACCGGTTCCGCTCCATGGACATCGGCGCGCGCTCACTGCTGTCGGGCCATGTCACCGCCAGCACGCTGCGCAACCTCGGCTCGGTCACCATCGTGTTCGCCGTCGCGTTCGCCATCGGCTTCCGGCCCTCCGCCGGGCCGGTGGGCTGGCTCGCCGCGATCGGCCTGCTGATCACCTTCATCGTCGCGATGTCGGCGGTGTCGGCGGTGATCGGGCTGCTCGCCCGGACCACCGAGGCCGCCAGCGGCTTCACCTTCTTCGTGCTGTTCCTGCCCTACCCCAGCAGCGCGTTCGTCCCGATCGAGACGATGCCGGGCTGGCTCCACGGCTTCGCCCGGCACCAGCCGGCCACACCCCTCATCGAGAGCGTGCGCGGGCTGCTGCTCGACCAGCCGGTCGGCACCCGCCCCTGGACCGCGCTGGCCTGGTGCGCCGGGCTGCTGCTGACCGCGGCCGTCCTGGCCGGGCCCCTCTTCCGCCGCCGCACCCGCTGAGCCGGCCGAACCCGCCGATCCCGCTTGGTCACGCGGATCGCTCGAACACCGCTCCGGCCGACCGGCGCCTCACTCCCACAGGCCGGTCAGCCGGAGCGCCTCGGCGGGATCGGCCGCGTGCAGGACGCCCCCGGGCGGGCGGCCCTCCTCGTCCACCACCCGCCAGCCGCCCAGCTGCACCACCGGAACCCGGCCCCGCCGCATCGCCAGCGCCAGCTCCGACAGCGTCCCCCACGACCCGCCCACCACGATCACCGCGTCCGCGGCGTTGACGATCAGTGCGTTGCGGGCCTGGCCCAGCCCCGTGGGCAGCGCGACCGTCAGATCGGGCCCGGCGGCGCTGCGGTCGGCGGCCGACAGCACCCCCACCACCACACCGCCCGCCGACCCGGCCCCCGCGGCCACGGCCGCCATCACCCCGCCGTACCCGCCGCAGATCACCACGGCCCCGCGACCGGCCAGCAACCGCCCCGTCTCGTAGGCGTGGTCCCACTCCCGCTCGGTGCACTCGCGCGGACCGCACACCGACACCTGCACCGCCACCCGTATCGCCCCCGTACCGCTCCATGTCGGCGACCGGTCGAACGGCCCGTACCGGGCCCGGCCGGTCGTGGAGATCCTCCGGCCTACTCGGCGCCGTGCGCGGCGGCGATCTCCTCGATCCGCCCCGCCAGGTCGAAGTCCCGCGCCGTCAAGCCCCCGGCGCTGTGCGTGGTCAGCGCGAAGGTCACGGTACGCCAGCGGATGTCGATGTCGGGATGGTGATCGGCGGCCTCGGCGGCCCGGGCGACCTCGGCCACCATCTCGATCCCCGCCATGAACGAGGGGGCCTTCAGCCGCCGCCGGATCTCCGCGCCGTCACGCGTCCAGCCGGGCAGCTCCTCCAGGCGCGCGGTGACGGCGGTGTCGTCGAGCAGATCTGCCATGGCCGCTTCCCTTCGCTCGCTCCTTTCCCGAGTACATCACGACGCCCCCGCCCGCGCCCCGGCCGTCTCCCGCCGCCCGGCGGCCGGCCGCCGGGCGGTCGGTCAGCCGCGCCGGGCGGTCAGGTCGTACAGGGTCACGCCGTCCACCGTGACCGCGGTGAAGTTCTCCCGCACCCACGCGGTGATCTTCTGCGCGGCGTCGCTTCCGCTCCGCGCGCGCCCCGTCATCGCCCCGCCGCCGATGAAGTAGTGGATCCTGCCCGCCGCGACATGGTCCTGGAACCCCTCCGGCGTGGGCGCCGGATCGGTGCCGTTGAACCCGCCGACGGCCATCACCGGCAGGCCCGTGGCGAGCTGGTACCCGGAGGCGTTGTTGGACCCCACGGCCGCCGCGACCCAGGTGAACGAACCCGAGCCGGCCTTCAGCAACGCCGTGACCTGCGCGCCGGGCGTGGCGGCGTTCAGCAGCCCTCCGCCTCCGCCGCCTCCACCGCGTCCCGGACGGCCGGTCCCGCCGGCACCCTGTGGCCCGCCCTGCGGCCCGCCCTGTCGCCACTGCCCGCCGCCCGGCCGCATCGCTCCCCGCCCCGGCTGCGCGGCGCCCGGCGGCGGACCCGCGAAACCAGCCCCGTCGCGGCCCCCGTCCGGGACGCCGCCGGGACGCCCATCCCCGCGGCCCGGCCCCCGCATGCCCCCGGGACCACGTCCGCCGGGACCGAACCCGGTGGGCGGGCCCGCGACGACGATCGCGCCGGTGTGCGGGGTGGTCACCGTCTCGAGCGCGTAGGCCGCGGGACCGGCGAGCACGCTCACCGCCCCCAGCGCCCCCGCCCCGGCCGCCACCGCGCGCGGCAGCCGACCGGCGGCCACCAGCAGGACCGCCGCCACCAGCCCGCAGGCAAGGACGGCCGGGGCCAGCCCCGGAGACCAGTCCCGCGCACGCCCCAGCAGTAGGTACGCCCAGACCGCGGTGCCCGCCACCACTCCGGCCAGCACCACCGACGCGGAACGGCTCCGGCGGCGCTCCCACAGCAGACCGGCGCCCATGCCGGCCAGCACCGCGATCGGCGGCGCCAGCGCCACCGTGTAGTACTCGTGGAAGATCCCCCGCATGAAGCTGAAGATCACGGCGCTGATCAGAAGCCAGCCGCCCCACAGGGCGAGCGCGGCACGGAGCGGATCGGTGCGCGGGGCCCGCCGCGTCGCCCACAACCCTGCCGCCAGCAGGACCAGCACGGCGGGCAGCAGCCAGGAGATCTGCCCCCCGATCTGCGGACCGAACATGCGCGCCCAGCCGGCGTCGTGATCGAGGTTGCCCAGCCCGCCGACCTCGTCGCCGTTCAGCTGCCCGATCCCGTTGTAGCCCAGGGCCAATTCCAGCACGCTGTCGCCCTGAGACCCGCCGATGTAGGGCCGGGACGAGGCGGGCACCACAGCGACGACCGCCACCCACCAGCCCGCCGAGACCAGCAGCGCCGCCCCCGCCGCGGCCAGCTGCCACAGCCTGCGGCGCACCGGCGCCGGAGCCGCGACCAGGTACACCACCGCGAAGACCGGCACCACCAGGAACGCCTGCAGCATCTTGGCCAGGAACCCCGACCCCACGCAGCACGCCGCGAACACCAGCCAGCGGGTGCTCGCGCCCTCCTGCGCCCGCACCATGCCGTAGGCGCCCAGTGTCAGCAGCAGCACCAGCAGCGCGTCGGGATTGTTGAACCGGAACATCAGCGCCGCGACCGGTGTCAGCGCCAGCGTGGCACCGGCCAGCAGCGCCGCGCCCTCCCCCGACCGCCGCCTGACCGCGGCGTACACCGTCCCGACCGCCGCCACGCCCATCAACGCCTGCGGGACCAGGATGCTCCAGGAGTTCACACCGAACACACGCCCCGCCAGGGCCATCGGCCACAGTGCGCCCGGCGGCTTGTCCACGGTGATGGCGTTCGCCGCGTCCGAGGAGCCGAAGAAGAACGCCTTCCAGCTCGTGGCGCCCGCCTGCACCGCGGCCGAGTAGAAGGAGTTCGCCCAGCCGGACGCGCCCAAGCCCCATATATAGAGGACGGCCGTGCCGAGCAGCAGGGCCAGCAGGGCGGGCCGCGCCCAAGGCGGATCCTGCGTGCCCCCGCGTATCAGGACGCGCACCAGGCCGCGCAGCCGTCTCACCGGCCCGCCGCCGGGCGCGGTGGCCGGGACCTGGGGCAAAGTCGTCGTCATCGATAGTTCCTTCACGTGAACGGGTGGGCAGGAACAGGGCAGGCGGGGACGGCCGGCGCGCGACCGCCCCCGCCCGCCTCCTCAGCCGAGCCTGTAGAGCCGGACGCCGCCATCGGCCCCGGCGGACGAGGAGGACGAGGAGGACGAGCCTCCGAATTCGCTCGGGTCCACCAGGGTCCCGTTCTCCCGGACCCAGGCGGTCACCTCGGCGTTGCCGCGCGAGGGCCCCATCCGCCCCTGGCCGTTGATCAGGATGTGGCGTAGCTCGCCGCTCCTGACGTACCGCTGCAGCTTGTCCACGGTCATCGCCGGGTCCGATCCGGTGAAGCCGCCCATGGCGATCACCGGCTCGCCGGTCCGCAGGATGATCGACGACGCCTCCTGGGCGCTGCTCACCGCCACCAGCCAGCGGGCGCCCTCACGGTCGCGCTGAAGGTAGCGGACCATCTGGTCGCTCACCTGGGCGCGAGGACCGCCGCCGACGCCACCACCGGCGCCGCCACCGGGCCCCCGGCCGTCCCGCGCCTGGCCGTCCGGGGGGCGGCCGGCCTGGTCCTGGCCCGGCTGTGTCCTGCCGCCCGGCCCCTGCCACCCGGCAGGTGGCCCGGCGGGCATCTGACCGCCACCGGGCGCCGGGCCGCCGGGGAACCGGCCGCCCGGCATCCCGCCCCGCGTCACCCCGGACCGGCCGCCCTGCTCCGCCGACGGGCCCGCCAGCGGGTTGGTGCCGTTGACCGGTGACCACGAGCCCGCCAGGACGTACGCCGCGGGGCCCGCCAGCCCCGCGACCGAGGCCAGCGCCAGCCCCGCGACGACCACCCGGCGCCCCCGGCCGCCGAGCACGCGTCCGGCCACCAGCGCGGCCACGGCCAGGACGGTCACCGCGGCGACGGCCCAGCGCAGCCACGGGTTCCACTCCGGGGTACGGGCCAGCAGCACCAGCGACCACGCCCCCGTGGCCGCGACCGCGGCCGGAAGCACCCACGCCCAGGCCACCGACCGCCGGTAGGCGCCGTACAGCAGGACCACGCCCGCTCCCGTCAGCGCCGCGACCGCCGGGGCCATCGCCGTGGCGTAGTACGGATGGAAGATGCCCTCGGCGAAGCTGAACACCACGTAGTGCAAGACCAGCCAGCCGCCCCACAGCACCAGCCCAGCCCGCGCCGGTTCCGCCCGCGGCCGCCTCCACACCAGCACCAGCCCCGCCACCAGCGCGATCACCGCGAACGGCAGCAACCAGGAGATCTGGCCGCCCATGACGTCGTTGAAGAGCCTCCCCGGCCCCGAGGCGCCGCCGAACCCGCCGAAACCTCCGCCGCCGAAACCACCACCACCGGGGCCACCGCCCGGACCTGCGCCCGCGCCCCCGCCAGGGCCGCCGCCGCCCTGCCCGAAGATCCGCCCCAGCCCGTTGTAGCCGATGACCAGGTCCCACACGGTGCCGTCGGTGCTGCCGCCGATGAACGGGCGGCCACGGGCCGGGATCAGGTCCACCACGGCCATCCACCAGAACGACGACACCGCCAGCGCCGCCCCCGCGGCCAGCAGATGCCCCACCCGGCGCACCAGGCCGGGCCTGGCCGAGACCAGGTACACCAGTGCCAGCGCCGGGACCACCACGAACGCCTGGAGCATCTTGGTGTTGAACCCGCAGCCGACGAAGACCGCCGCCAGCACCGGCCAGCGCATCCGGCCCGACTCCACGCCCCGCGTGCAGGCCCAGGCCGCCAGCACCATGAACAGGACCAGCAGCGTGTCGGGGTTGTTGTCGCGGTTGATCGCGACGGTGATCGGCGTCAGCGCCAGCGTCCCGGCCGCGACCAGCGCCGCCGGGATCCCGAACGCGCGCCGCACCGTGGCGTGCAGCACCGCCACCGCGGCCGCGCCCGCCAGCGCCTGCGGCAGCATCAGGCTCCAGGTGCCGAACCCGATGACCCGGGCGAACAGCACCTGGGCCCACAGCGACATCGGCGGCTTGTCCACGGTGATGAACGATTCGGCGTCCAGGGATCCGAAGAAGAACGCCTTCCAGCTCTGGGTGCCGCTCCTGACCGCCGCCGAGTAGTAGGTGTTGCCCAGGCCGCCCTGCGTCAGGCTCCACCCGTACAGGGCGAAGGCCAGCAGCACGATCCCCCACAGCGCGGGCCTGGCCCAGCGCGGGTCCTGCGGGGCGCCCAGCACGAGCCGCTCGAGCCGCCGTGCCCGGCCGCCGGGCTCGGCCCGCCGCTGCGGCGGCCGTGGCGACCGCGCGGCGGCGGAATCGATCGTTTCGGTGCCGCTCATCGGGTCTGCTCCCCGGTGGTGAGGTGTGCGGGAACGGCAGGCCCTTCGGGACGGCGGCCGAGGCGGCGCGGATGGAAGATCCAGGCCCGCATCAGCAGGAACCGGACCAGCGTGGCCACCGCGTTCGCGCTCACCAGCGCCGCCGCCTCGACCGCCCGGGAGGCCCCCGGCGTCACGGCGTGCAGCAGCGCCAGGCCGCCCGTGCTCAGGCCCAGCCCGAGCAGGAACGCCAGCCCGCCCTCCAGATGCTGCCGGAACGCCCGCTCGGGCCCGGTCACCCCGAAGGTGAAGCGGCGGTTGGCGGCCGTGTTCCCGACCGTGGTGATCACCAGCGACAGCGCGTTGGCCCACAGCGGCCCCATGACCAGGCGCAGCAGCACGAACAGGACGAGCTGTGCCAGCGTGCTGAAGATCCCGACGATGGCGAAGCCGGACAGCTGCCGCGCCATCCCCGCCGGCAGTTCCGGGCGGGGCCGGCCGCCGACCGGGGCGCGGAACGCGCCGGTCAGCATCCGCCGTCCGACCCGTGCCATGCCGCGCAGGTCGTCCAGCGCGGTGCGCAGCACCTCCACCCGGCTGTCGGGGTCGTCCACCCAGTCCACCGGGACCTCGTGGATGCGCAGCCCGTTGCGTTCGGCCAGCAGCAGCAGCTCGGTGTCGAAGAACCACGCCTCGTCCTCGACCGACGGCAGCAGCGCCTGCACGATCTCGGTCCGGGCCGCCTTGAACCCGCACTGGGCGTCGGAGAACCGCGCCGCCAGCGTCGTGCGCAGCAGCAGGTTGTAGCACCGGGAGATGACCTCGCGCCGGGGGCCGCGCACGACCGCCGACCCGCGCGAGAGGCGGGTGCCGATCGCCAGGTCGCTGTGCCCGGAGATCAGCGGAGCCACCAGCGGCAGGAAGGCGTCCAGGTCGGTGGACAGGTCCACGTCCATGTAGGCGACCACGTCGGCGTCGCTGCCACCCCACACGTGCCGCAGCGCCCGGCCCCGGCCCTTGCGTTCCAGGCGGACCGCCCGCACGTGCGGCAGCCCGGCCGCCAGGTCCTCGGCCACCCGCCGGGTGCCGTCGGTGCTGGCGTTGTCGGCGATGGTGATCCTGAACGGGTACGGGAAGGTCTCGGTCAGGTAGCCGTGCAGGCGGCGGATGCTGGCCTCCAGCACGCGCTCTTCGTCGTGGACGGGCACGACCACCTCGACGAGGCGCCGCCGGCCGCCGCCACCCGGCGGGTCCGGACGCGCCCCGGCCGCGGCGGCCGGATCGGTGACCAATCGGTTCATGCGACCACGGTCACGGGCGGGCGTGGGAGCGGCCTTAGGCGATCATTAACGTCCGATGAGAAAGGGGTCAGTCCCGGTCCGCGGGACGCTCCGCGGTCCCGGGCAGCCACACCCGGGCCAGGGTCCCGCCGCCCGCGGCCGGCTCCAGCAGCACCCGGCCGCCGCAGCCGGTGACGGTGCGGGCCACGATCGACAGGCCCAGCCCCGACCCCGGCAGGCTGCGCGCGGACGGCGACCGCCAGAACCGTTCGAACACGTGCGGGAGGTCCCCGGCCGGGATCCCCGGCCCGTGGTCGCGCACGCTCAGCTCACCGCCGGCCAGGCGCACCCGCACCGCGCCGCCCGGCGGGCTGAACTTCACCGCGTTGTCCAGCAGGTTCACCACCGCACGCTCCAGCGACGCCGAGTCCCCGGTCACGAACCAGGGCTCGGCCGCCAGATCGATCCGCAGGCCCGGGCCGCGCAGCCGGGCACGTTCCACCGCGCGGGCCGCCACCTCGTTCAGCGCCACGGTCTCGTGCGCGGGCTCGGCGTCCTCGGGCCGCGCCAGCTCGAGCAGATCGCCGACCAGGCTCGACAGCTCCCGCATCTGGGCCTTGACGCTGACCAGGAGGTTGTGGCGGGTGGCCGCGGGCAGCTCCCGCCCGCTCGCCTCCGCCCGCAGCAGCAGGTCGATGTTGGTGCGCAGGCTGGTCAGCGGGGTGCGCAGCTCGTGCCCGGCGTCGGCGATCAGCTGCTGCTGGTGGTCGCGGGAGGCGGCCAGCGCCGCGGTCATGGTGTTGAACGAGCGGCTCAGCCGGGCGATCTCGTCGGCGCCCTCGGCGGGGATACGGGTGCCCAGGTCCTCGGTTCGGGCGATGTGCTCGGTCACCGCCGTCAGCCGGTCCACCGGCCGCAGCGACGCCCGCGCGACCAGCAGCCCGGTGCCCGCCGAGGCCAGCACCCCCAGCGCCGCGACCGCCACCAGCGCCAGCGCCAGGTCGGCGAGCGGCTCCTCCACCTGGTTCAGGTTCAGCGCGTAGGAGACCGCGGCGCGGGTGCCGTCGGGCGTCACGAACCCGGTGGTGCGCACCCGGACGTCGACCCGCTCGCCGTCGGCGGTGACGCCGGTGCCGTCCCGCACGATCCACTGCCGTGCGCCCCGGGCGACCTGGAGATCGGCGCCGGTGACGGTGAGCGAACCGGCGTTGGGCACCGTGCACGGGTCACCGCCGGCGCTCACCAGCTGCATGATCTCGTACGGGCCGGGGGGCCGGAGCCGGGCGCCGGTGGTGGTGGCCGCCGGGGAGCAGCCGTTCAGCATCGCGGTCAGCTCGCCGGTCCGGCGCCAGTCACGGGGCCCTGCGGGGATGCCGCCGCCGGGCGGGACGACCGGCCCGCCCATCACCGCCAGGCGCCGGTCGATCTCGTCGTAGAGCTGGTCGCGGACCAGGAACCAGCTCGCGGTGGCGCACGCGGCGACGGCCAGGGCGACCGCCACGGCGGTGAGCAGCGACAGCCTGCCGCGCAGCGACGGCCGCCGCATCACGACACCGATCGCAGGACGTAGCCGACGCCGCGGACGGTGTGCACCAGGCGGGGCAGCCCGCCGGCCTCGGTCTTGCGGCGCAGGTACATCACGTACACGTCCAGGGAGTTGGAGGCGGGCTCGAAGTCGAACCCCCACACCGTCTCCAGGATCCGCTCGCGGGTGAGGACCTGGCGCGGATGCAGCAGGAACAGCTCCAGCAGCATGAACTCGGTGCGGGTCAGCTCCAGCGTCCGGCCCGCCCGGGTGACCTCGCGGGTCACGGTGTTCATCCGCAGGTCGCCGAAGGCCAGCGGCTCCCCGGGGCGTCGCCCGGCGGGGGCGGTCATCGCGCTGCGCCGCAGCAGCGCTCGGATGCGCGCCAGCAACTCGTCCAGCTCGAACGGCTTGGCCAGGTAGTCGTCGGCGCCCGCGTCCAGGCCGGTGACCCGGTCGCCGACCATGTCACGCGCGGTCAGCATCAGCACCGGCATGGTGGCGCCCCGGGCGCGCAGCCGCCGGCAGGTGGTCAGGCCGTCCATCCGCGGCATGAGGACGTCGAGGACGACCAGGTCGGGCGGCTGCCGACCGACCTGGTCCAGGGCCATGACGCCGTCGGCCGCCTCACCGACCCGGTACCCCTCGAACTCCAGGCTGCCGGCCAGCGCCTCCCGGACGGCCGGTTCGTCGTCCACGATGAGGATCCGGGCAGGCGTCGCCCCCGGGGTGCCAGGCTCCATGGGCACAAAGTAATCGCGCCTGACCGGCGGTCATGCCGGTCGGCGGCGTTTCTCACCGATATTTCAGGAACTTCTCAGACGGTGCCGGAGGGTGGGGCGGTGTCCTGGTCGGCGGCGGCGGCGGTGGGCCGGCCGGTGGGATCGGTAGTGGGCTCGGTGGTGGGCTCGGTGGCCGTCCGCCAGGGGTCGTCGTTGGCGGGCGCGGGCGCGACCAGGGAGGCGGTGACCTCGGCGGCCCGGCCCAGCAGCCCGGCGACCGACACCACGATCTCGTCGGCCTCGCTGACCCGGCCGCGCTCGCGCCCGCGGTGGACCTGGACGTCGAGCACCTCCACGGCCTCGAACTCCGTCCCGGTGTCGCGGGCGGGACTCCCGTCCCTGGCCTCCCCTGACTCCCCGGTCTGGCCGGTCTGCCCGGTCCGGCCGGGGGACGGGGCGGGACGGGTGGCCGCCGTCCAGGTGGTCCGCGTCACGTCGACCACCACGTCGCGGGCGACGTCGAGCATCAGGCCGCGCAGCTCCTCGCGCAGCGCGAGCTTGAGCGCCTCGCGCAGCAGCTCGGCCATGACGGCCTCGATCGTGGCGGCCGCGGCGCGCGCGGCCAGGTCGCGGGCGGTCCGTGCCACGGTGCTGCCGGCCACCGCCGTGAGCAGGTCGCCCGCGGAACGGACCGTGTCGCGCACGGTGCCGCGCAGCGCGTCGTTCTCCGCCGCCATGGCGGCGACCTCGGCGGCCATGCCGGCGGCGGCCGCGGTCAGCGGCGTCCTCGCCGCCGCCTCACGGGCCCTCCCGCCGACGCCGGTGACCAGCTCGCGGGCCGCCTCGCGGGCGGCCTCCCGCATCACCCGCACGACGACGTCGCGGCCCAGGTCCATGGCCACGTCCACGGCCACCTCGGCGACCGTGTCCAGGGCGGCGTCCACGACCGTCCGGGTGGCGGCCTGCACCACCGGGGCCGCGACGGTCCGGCCGGCCATGTCCCGCGCGGTCGCGGTGGCGGCGCGGGTGAGGGGGTGGCGGGCCGCCAGCCGGGCCGCCGCGACGGCCATCGGATGCGAGGCCGCCTGCCCGGCGATCGTCATCGCGGTGGTGGTGACGTCGAGGGCGGCGCCGCCCACCGGATGCGTCTCGGCCGCGGCGCGGGCCTCCCGCACCGCCTTCTCCGCCGCGGTGGTGGCGATCTTCACCGCGGTCTCGCGGGCCGCCTGCTCCACCGCCCGCATCACCGGGGTGCCCGAGAGCTGCTCCACGATCGTGGTCGCGGCGCTCCCGGCCGCGTCCCGCGCGGCCTGGCGGACCGGCTCGGTGACGGCGGTCGCCAGCCGGGCGGCCTCGGCCGCCGCGGGCGCGACGCCGTTCCACAGCTCCTCGATCCGCTCCGCCGCCGCCCGGTCGAGATCCGCCGGGGACGGCCGGTCGATCCTCACCACCGGCTCCGCCGCGGGGTCACGGTCGTGCGGTACCGCCCCGCCCGGCTCCCGCGCCTGCTCGTCCACGCCCACGCCCCCAGGATGGTCGGGTCTTTGACTTCACCATAACCGGCGATGACAGGTTTCTGTGTTCTTGAGGCCGACTCCTGGAATGGGCCGGTCTGTACCGGACGTCGGGTAGGGCCGCCTCCGTCCGGCAGTCGGCCCGGCCAGCCGGTCGTACCCCGGCGCCGCGACCGCCACGCCGCGCCGGGGTTCCGGTCAGCGGCCCTTGCGCGTGTAGGTGCGCACCGACAGCGGGACGAACACCACCAGCAGCACGGCCGACCACAGCAGAACGGTCGCGGTGGGGTGGGCGAGCGGCCAGGCGACATCGCCCGCCGGGACGCCGGGATTGCCGAAGAGGTCGCGGCAGGCGGTGGTGAGCGCGCTGGCGGGGTTCCAGTCGGAGATGAACCTCAGCCAGCCGGGCATCCCCTCGGTGGGCACGAACGCGTTCGACAGCATGGTGAAGGGCAGCATCAGCGGCATCAGATGGTCGGCCGTCTCCTCGTTCTTCACCACCAGCCCGAGGTAGCACCCCACCCAGCTCAGCGCGTACCGCATCAGGCACAGCAGCAGGAACGCCTCGATGGTGGGCAGGACGCCGTGGTGGGGCCGCCAGCCGACCAGCAGGCCCACCCCCGCCATGATGCCCAGGTTCAGGGACCCGATGAGGACGTCGGCGCCGGTCTGCCCGAACGGAACCGCCATCCGGGTGATCGGCATGGAGCGGAACCGGTCCATGACGCCACGGGAGGCGTCGGACGCCACCCGCATCGTCAGGGCCATGACCGAGGTGAACGTGATCATCACGAACAGGCCCGGCATGAGGTACTCGCGGTAATCCCCGCCGCCGGGCACCTGGATGGCGCTGCCGAACACGTACCCGAAGAGCACCACCATGAGGGCGGGGAAGACCAGCGCGCCGATGAGCCCGCCGGGCTCGTGGCGCATGCGGCCCGTCTCCCGGCCGACGAGGGTGAGCCCGTCGGCCAAAGTCCAGCGGAGCCGTTCCATCGTCGAGGGAAGTTCCGCCGGTGAGGGAAGGGGCGTCGTCCGCACGGTCATCACGCGCTCTCCTTGAGCCGGCGGGGCGTCCCGGCGGGCCGTTCCTCGTCGCCGGCCGCGGCGGGTTGCCCGGTCAGGCGGAGGAAGACCTCGTCCAGCGTCGGGCGGCGCACGCTCACGTCGGCGGCGGCGATCCCGGCCCGGTCCAGCTCGCGCACCACGTCGGCCAGCCGCACCGGCCCGGTCCCTCCCGCCAGCGGGACGCTGAGCCGGCCGGTCTCGGGTGAGGGGCGCGGGTCGGTCCCGGTCAGGCCGCCGAGGACCGTCGCGGCACGGGAGATCGCCGAGTGGTCCTCCAGGACGAGGTCGAGGCTGTCGCCGATCCCGGCCTTGAGCCGGTCGGGGCTGCCGCCGGCGATGACGCGGCCGTGGTCGACCACGGCGATGTCGTCGGCCAGCCGGTCGGCCTCGTCCAGGTACTGGGTGGTGAGCAGCACGGTGGTGCCGTCGGCGACCAGTTCCCTGACGCTGTCCCAGATCTCGTTGCGGCTGCGCGGGTCGAGCCCGGTGGTGGGCTCGTCCAGGAAGAGCACCCGGGGCCGCAGGATCAGGCTGGTGATCAGGTCGAGCCGGCGCCGCATGCCCCCGGAGTAGCCGGCCACCCGCCGGTCGGCGGCCTCCGCCAGCCCGAAGCGTTCCAGCAGCTCGTCGGCCCGCTCGCGGGCCCGGGCGCGCGACAGGTGGGAGAGCCGGCCGAACATGCGCAGGTTGCCGCGGCCGGTGAGCTTCTCGTCGACGGCGGCGTACTGCCCGGCCAGGCCGATGAGGGCGCGCACCCGGTCGGCCTGGCGGACGACGTCGTGCCCGGCGATCCGGGCGGTGCCGGCGTCGGGATCGGCGAGCGTGGCCAGGATCCTGATCAGCGTCGTCTTGCCCGCCCCGTTGGGGCCGAGGACGCCGCAGACCGAGCCCTCCCGGACGGTCAGATCGAGCCCCCGCAGCGCGCGGATGGCGCCGAAACTCTTGCTCAGCCCCTCGGCCACCACGATGGGTTCCGCCATGAGCCCCTCCATTGGGTACGTCGTACGCGGTTTATGCCCCGAACAGTAGACAACCGAGTACGCCGTACGCAACTAGGATCCTCTCCAGGAGGTGACCGGTGGCCGACGACACCGAGTACGTGAACATCTGGATGCGCCCCGAACGGCCGGCCCGCGGGCCTCGCCCGGCCTACAGCCGCGCGCAGATCACCGAGGCGGCCGTCCGTGTCGCCGACGCCGAGGGCCTGGAGGCGGCGTCCATGCGGCGGATCGCGGCCGAGATCGGGACCGGGGCGATGTCGCTCTACCGGTACGTGCCCTCCCGCGACGACCTGGTCGAGCTGATGGTCGACCACGTCACCGGGGAACTGCGCCTTCCCGGCCGCCCCTCGGGCGACTGGCGCGCCGACCTCACCCTGATCGCCGAGCGGTACCGGGCGATGAGGCTGCGCCACCCGTGGCTGGGCGACGCCCGCCGCGTACGGTCCTCGTTCGGCCCCAACACGCTGCGGCTGCTGGAGTTCGGCCTGGGCGCACTGGACCTGGGCCCGCCGATCGACGACGTCCTCGTCCTGTTCGGGATGCTGAACGGCTACATCGACGACGCCGTCGAGGAGGAGCTGGCCTGGCAGAACGAGGTGCGCCGCAGCGGGATCAGCCGGGAAGGATGGATGGGCCGGAGCGCCGCCTACGTTCACCGGCTGATCGACGGCGGCGACCATCCGATGCTGGCCCGGGTGGTCCGGGACGCCCGGCAGCCGCACATGGACCCCGACGCCCGCTTCCACTACGGCCTCGAACGGGTGCTGGACTGCATCCAGGCCGCCCTGCCCCGGAATGACCGTCTGTGATCTACGAAACTCTACAGTGATCGGAGTAGATTTTCGCGCCGGGTGCGGGTATTGTTCCTGTCATCGAAGACGAACGAGTCCATGAGATGCGGGTAGAGGACGAACTGCCCGAAGCGATGGATGAGCGGACCGGGCGTGCCGGAGCCAACGCAAGGCAAGGGGCTCTGGCAGCCGGTCCGCCCCGCGGCCATCGGGCCGCGGCAAGAAGAACACGCAGTACCGCAACATGCAGTACAGAAACACGCAGTAGCACGGCACGCAGTGAAGTCGAGGAAAGGAGGGTTCGGCGCCATCGGGATCGCCCGCAAGCGGCTCCAGTCACGTCGCGCGGGTACCGCAGCTCCACAGATTGGATGGTGGTCTACGGTCACGCAACCGCGATCCCCGCATCCCCGCCCATCGTTCGGGCGGCTGATGCGGACGAAGCCCGGCCTCAGGGCCGGATAGATGGTGTTGTACCTCTGGGCCCCGGCGCCGCCTTCTGGCGCCGGGGCCCCCGTTGCTTACCGCCTCACCGCGTTCCCCAGGGAGTACGGAAGGTCTTGTGAAAGCACCCCAGCCGGAGATGACCGGCGGCCATCCCGCCCCGCAGGGCGACACTGACGACACGCTCGACGACAAATTCGACGATGAGGACTACCCGGCCTACAGCATGGGGCGCGCCGCCGACATGCTCGGGGTCACCCCGGCGTTCCTGCGCAGCCTGGACGCCAACCAGCTGATCGTCCCGCAGCGCTCGCCCGGCGGGCACCGCCGCTACTCGCGCTACCAGCTGCGCCTGGCCCAGCGCGCCCGCGACCTGGTCGACGAGGGCACCGCGCTGGAGTCGGCCTGCCGCATCATCATCCTGGAAGACCAGCTCGCCGAAGCCCGCCGCATCAACGCCCAGCTCCGGCAGGAACGTCCACCCAGGCAGGACCCACACCGGTAGAAGCGCCGTCCTCCGTCCGGCGGCTCCGGTGACCGAACGGGCGCCGGTGCGGACAGGAGCGGGGCGGGCCTGAACGGGGGCGTTCAGGCCCGCCCCGAAGCGGTGCCCGTTCAGTGGTCCAGGCGGCGGTAACGGCGAACCGACAGCGGCAGGAACACCAACACGAGCGCGACCGGCCACGCCACGGCCAGCAGGATCGGATGCTGCGCGGCCCAGGAATCGCCGCCCATGCCGGGGTTGCCGAACAGCTCCCGGCAGGCGGCGACGGTGGCCGAGAGCGGGTTCCAGGTGGCGATCGCGCCCAGCCATCCGGGCATCTGCTCGGGCGAGACGAAGGTGTTGGCCACCATCGTCAGCGGGAACAGCGGTGCCCAGGCCGCGGCGGCGGCCTCCGGCTTGATCGACAGCCCGACCAGGATGCCCACCCAGGTCAGCGCGAACCGCAGCAGCAGGAGCAACCCGACGGCGGCCAGCGCCCGGACGGGCCCCTGGTGCCAGCTCCACCCGGCCAGCAGGCCGCACCCGACCAGGATGCCCAGCTCGAGCACGGAGTTGGCCAGGTCGGCCATGCTCCGGCCCAGGACCACCGCCGACGGCGACATGGGCATGGAGCGGAACCGGTCGGTCACGCCCCGGTCGGCGTCGGTGGAGACCACGGTGATCGTGGTGGCGACGCCGAACATCATCGTCTGGGCGAACATGCCCGGCATCAGGAACTCGCGGTAGTCCCCGCCTCCGGCCACGACCATCGCGCTGCCGAACACGTAGCCGAACATCAGCACCATCATGATCGGCCAGAGCAGCTGGTAGGCGATCACCGCCGGGTTGCGCAGCCAGTGGATCAGGTCCCGGCGGGCCACCGTCCAGCCGTCGGCGACCGCCCAGCGCAGCCGCTCCACCGGCGTCCGGGGCGGGCCCGGGACGAGGAGCGCGGTCACGCGACCACCTCCCGCCCGGCCCCGGCGCGGGCACCATGCCCGGTGAGGTGCAGGAACACCTCGTCCAGCGTCGGCCGGCGCAGCGCGACGTCCTCCACTTCGACGCGCTCGTCGGCGAGGACCCGCATGATCTGGGTGAGCGCCCCGATCCGGTCCCGGACGGGGGCGTCCACCCGCCGGGCGTCGGTGTCGACGCCGGGCTCGGCGCCGGTCACCTCCGCCACGACCGCCGCGGCCCGTGCCAGGTCGTCGCGCTCGCGCAGCACCAGGTCGATCCGGTCACCGCCGACCAGCGACTTCAGCCGCACCGGAGTGCCCTCGGCGATCACCCGGCCCGCGTCGAGCACCGCGATCTGGTGGGCCAGCCGGTCGGCCTCCTCCAGGTACTGGGTGGTCAGCAGCACCGTGGTCCCCTCGGCCACCAGGTCGCGGACGGCCTGCCAGACCTCGTTGCGGTTGCGGGGGTCGAGCCCGGTCGTCGGCTCGTCCAGGAAGAGGACGCGCGGTGCCAGGATGAAGCTCGCGGCCAGGTCGAGCCGGCGGCGCATCCCTCCCGAATAGTGCTTGACCCTCCGGCCCCCGGCCTCGCCCAGGCCGAACCGCTCCAGCAGTTCCTCCGCCCTCCTCCGGGCGGTGCGCGCACCCAGGTGGTAGAGCCGCCCCCACATCTCCAGGTTCTCCCGGCCGGTGAGGATCTCGTCCACCGCCGGATGCTGCCCGGCCAGGCCGATCCGGTGCCGGACCCGCGCCGCCTGGCGTTCCAGGTCGCACCCGGCGACGCTGACCCGTCCCGCGTCGGCGCGCAGCAGCGTGCTGAGGATGCGGACGGCGGTGCTCTTGCCCGCGCCGTTGGGCCCGAGCAGGCCGCACACCGTGCCCTCGCGCACCGTCAGGTCGAAGCCGTCGAGCGCCACGGTCGCGCCGAAGCGCTTCCGCACCCCCTCGGCGACGACCGCGGATTCCGATGATCCCATGAGGAATCCTTCCTTACCCAGCACGGGATGCTGAGATTCATTTTTGGGACATCAATGTCCCGAAGAGGATGCCATGCGTATCACAATGGTTGTCAAGTGATAGCTTTCGGTTCGATGAGCACCACCGAGATCCCCGAGTCCGGCGCGCGGGGCCGGACCCGCCGCGCCATCCTCGGCGCCGCCGCCTCGGTCCTCGCCCGCGACCGCGGCGCCACGCTGGCCGACATCGCCGAGGCCGCGGACGTGGGCCGCAGCACCCTGCACCGCTACTTCCCCGACCGCCGGGAACTGATGAACGCGGTGGTCGAGGACTCCCTGGAGGCCATGGGGCGTTCGGTGGCCGCCGCGGCGATCGACGACGGCCCGCCCCTGGAGGCGATGCGGCGGCTGGTCGCGGCCCTGGTGGACGTCGGGGACCGGATCATGTTCCTGTGGGGCGATCCGCGCGTCCTGGCCGAGTACACGGCCCACGCGGACCCCGGCGACCCGGAGTGCGAGGGTGACGAACGCTTCACCGACGACCCCGTGCTGCGGCTGATCGAGCGCGGCCAGGCCGAGGGCGTGTTCGACCCCGATGTGCGCCCCGCCTGGATCCAGCACGTCCTGTGGGCCATGGTCTACACCGGGGTGGAGGACGCCGACCAGGGAGTGCTGCCACGCCACGGTGTCACCGCCACCGTCATCCGCACGTTCGAGAACGGCATCCTCGCCCGGCACTGACCCGCACTGCACTGACCCGCACTGCACTGACCGCACTGCACTGACCTGCAGTGCACTGCACTGACCTGCACTGCACTGCACTGACCTGCACTGCGCTGGCCTGCACGGCGCTCACCTACACGGGGTCGACCCGTACGGGGCCGGGTGGCCGACGCAGGATTAGGACAGTTCCTGACCTCACCTGCTCCTAGCGTGGGCCCACGTCACCGAGTGCGAGGAGCGCCCCGAATGAGTGTCGACAGCCGTCCGTTCACCATGACCTGGAACGAGGTGTGCGCCAGGCGGCTGGAACGGCACGCGCTGTCGGCGCCGTCCACGGACATGCGGCCGGCCGACATCGTCACCGCCATGGCCGGGACGCACGCCCAGGTACTGTCCGCGGCCGAGCTGGGCATCGCGCAGCGGATCGAAGGCGCCACGCGCGTCGACGTCCGCGAGGCGCTGTGGAACGACCGCACCCTGGTCAAGACCTACGGACCGCGCGGGACCGTGCACCTGCTGCCCGCCCGTGACCTGGGCATGTGGGTGGGGGCACTGTCGGCCGTCCCCTACTCCGCCCCGTCCTCTCCGGACCTGCGGATGACCGCTGAGCAGACCGAGGAGGTGATCGCCGCGATCGGGGACGCGCTCGCCGGCGCGGAGCTGACCATCGACGAGCTGAGCGAGCAGGTCATCGCCCGTACCGGACCGTGGGCCGCCGATCCCGTCCTGCCCGCGTTCCAGGGGATGTGGCCGCGCTGGCGCCAGGCGCACCACATCGCGGGCATCCGGGGCGTGATGTGCTTCGGCCCCAACCGGGGGCGCAAGGTCACCTACACCAACCCGCGCCGCTGGCTGCCCGGGCTGTCGCCGATGGAGCCAGAGACGGCGCTGGCCGAACTGGTGCGCTGCTACCTGCACGCCTACGGCCCGGCGACGCCGCAGCGGTTCGCCCACTGGCTGAACGCTCCGGTGAGCTGGGCCGTGGACCTGTTCGCCTCAATGGGCGACCGCCTGGAGAAGGTGGAGGTCGAAGGCGCGCAGGCATGGGTCACCGCGGGCGACACCGCCGTACCGTCCGGTCCACCGGAGGGGGTGCGGCTGCTCCCCTACTTCGACACCTACGCCTACAGGGTCGGCAACCACCCCGCCGAGCTGCTCTATCCGGGCAGGGCCTCCGAACGCGTGCTGCGCGGCAACTTCCAGGTCCTCTTGGTCGACGGCGTCGTCGCAGGTCTCTGGCACCAGCGCCGTTCCGGACGCAGGCTCACGGTCACCGTCGAGCCCCTCCGCCCGCTCTCCCCGGCCCACCACCGCGAGTTGGACGCACAGGTCGGCCGGGTGGGTGAGATCCTCCAGGCGCACCCGGAACTGACCATCGGCGAGGTCACCGTGGGCGGCCACGCCTGACCGGGCCCGCCTGGCGGCCGAGTCCGCGACCAGGCCGTTCGGCAGGCGGACGGCCGAACTCGGCCCGCGCCCGGGTCGCTCTCCGCGGACGGTTGACGTGCAACCTTTTAGTTGCCTATGCTCACCATGCAACCAAATGGTTGCCTGTCTGGCCGTCCGGCCGGACGGCCGACGACCCGGCAGGAGAGCGTGGACGCGATCTTCAAGGCACTCGCCGATCCCAGCCGCCGGCGCCTGCTCGACGCCCTCAACGTCCGCGACGGCCAGAGCCTGCGCGAGCTGAGCGCGGGCCTGGACATGTCGCGGCAGGCGGTGACCAAGCACCTTGCGGTACTGGAGGCGGCCGGGCTGGTCACAGCGGTCCGGCGGGGCAGGGAAAGGCTCCACCATCTCAACGCCGCCCCCATCAACGAGATCGCCGAGCGCTGGATCGGCCGCTACGACCGCGAACGGCTGTCGGCGCTCTCCGATCTCAAAAGGGCACTGGAGGACACGACCTTGACCAGTTTCGTGTACGTCACCTACATCCGTACCACCCCGGAGAAGCTCTGGCGGGCCCTGACCGAGCCGGCCTTCACCCGCCGCTACTGGGGTGGTGTCGCGCTGAAGTCGGACTGGAAGGCGGGCTCGCCCGTGCTGTGGCAGAACGCCCCCGGTGAGGAGTTCCGCGACCACGGCCAGGTCGTCCTGACCGCCGAGCCGTACCACCGCCTCTCCTACGGCTGGCACACCTACCAGCCCGAACACGCCGAGCTGCTGGGCTGGAGCGAGGAGGAGCTCGCCGAGGCGGTCAAGGAGCCGCCGTCCCGCGTGACCTTCGACCTGCGGCCGCACGGGACGGCGGTCAAGCTGACCGTCACCCACGACGATCTGCAGCCGGAGAGCTGGATGCACCGCCTCGTCAGCGGCTCCACGGACCTGACCGGCGGGTGGCCTGAGCTGCTGTCCGACCTCAAGACGCTCCTGGAGACCGGCGAGGCGCCCGTCCCGGCTCCGGCGGGTTAGGGCGGGGTGGCGGCCCGAAAAGGGCCGGGCCGCCCCTGACTCCGGTACGGTCCGGCGCGCCGGGACCGGCCGGAGCCAGGGAACGGCCTCGTTCAGAGACCGTGCCGGCCGTCGCCGAGGACCCGCTCGGCGACCTCGCGTTCGGCCGCGGCCGAGAACGGCTCGCGGCGGGCGGCGACCGCCCGCCGCACCTCCTCGGCGATGAGGTCGGCGTTGATCGCTCCCCCGGCCCGCAGCCCGCCGGCCGCGGCGACGACGAGCTGCGCACCCGGGTCGGTGGCGTTGCCCGCCGCCCACACCCCCGGCACGGCGGTCGCCCCGGCGGGATCGGCGGGCACCCGGCTGCCCACCACGTAGGCGCCCATCCGCTGCTCAACGGTTTCCAGGCCGAGGCCCGCCACCACCTCGCCACGGGCGGCCATGAACGGCGACACCACCAGCGCCTCGCACGGGATCGTCCGGCCGCCGCTCAGGCGTACCCCGGCGAGCCGGTCGCCGGCGATCTCCAGCCGTTCCACCTCACCGTCCACCACCGCGATCCCGCGGGCGGCCAGCTCCTCGTACTCCTCGTCGCCCGGCTCCGGAGCGGTGTGCAGGAACAGCGTCACCTTCGGCGTCCACTGCCTCCACAACTGCGCGGCGTGCACCGCCAGCGGGCCGGTGGCCAGGACGCCGACCGCCCGGTCCCGCACCTCCCAGCCGTGGCAGTACGGGCAGTGCAGCACGTCCCGGCCCCACCGCTCCGCCACCCCGGGGACCTCGGGGAGGTCGTCCACCAGCCCGGTGGTCACCAGCAACCGCCGGGCCCGGACCGCGCCGCCGTCGTCCAGCTCCACCCGGAAGCCGCCCGCCTCCAGGCGCCGCGCCGACACGACGGTGCCCGTCACGATCTCACCGCCGTAGCCGGTCACCTCGGCGCGGCCCGCGGCGAGCAGGTCCAGCGGCGCCACGCCTTCCAGCCCGAGATAGTTGTGGGCGTGAGCCGCCGGGGCGTTCCGGGGCCGTCCGGCGTCGACCACCAGTACCGAACGGCGTGCCCGCGCCAGCGCCAGCGCCCCGCTCAACCCGGCCGCGCCGCCACCGGCGACCACCACGTCATAGCCGTTCTCACGTTCAGTCTTGTGTGCACTCATGCCACGCACCTCCACGAGCGATAGTGCGCAAGGCGGAATGGATCCGGCAAATTTGGTTGCCGCTATGGCAAACGGACACATCGGCTCAGCTGCCCTACGAGGTGGCCGAGGTGGCCCCCTCGCGAGCCTGGGGCCGATCCAGCGAATCGCGCAGAGCCGGTCGCAGCGGCGGACCGTGCGCGAGCCGGCGCGCGGGTCGGCGTGCGCGGCGAAGCCTGCCCGCCGCGGGCGGCTTGCCCAATCAGGAAGCGCCGATGACCCGCACGCGCCCTGGACGCCCGGCGGGTGTCTGGCATGATTACCTGCGTTAGGTAGTCATCCAATCACTCTGGGTGAGGATCATTTCCCGGTGCGACCCTCACCGGGCAAGACGTGCCGCACCCGCCACCGCCTGAGAGGAAACGACATGACCGCACGTCGCCCCACCTGGCGCTCGACCGGCGCGACCCTGGCCTGCGCCACCGCGATCCTGACCGTGGCGACCGTACCGGCCACCGCGGCGGCGGCCCCGGAGAAGGTGCACCCCAGCACTCGCGCCGACGCCCTCACCGCCATGCACGGCGAGGCATTCGCCTACGCCTCCTACATGGCCTACGCCACCCAGGCGTGGCACCAGCGCCATCGCAAGGTGAGCGAGCTTTTCGCGCGGGCCGCCCGTACCGAACTCGGCGACCACTTCGCCAAGGAGGCCCGCCTCATCCACTTCGCCCGCGGCAACGCCGCCAACCTGCGCGACAGCATCAAGGGCGAGACCTACGAGGCCACCACCATGTACCCGAAGTTCGCCGAAGAGGCCAAGCGCGACGGTGACACGAGGGCCGCCCGGCTCTTCAAGGAGATCGCCGGCGACGAGGCCGCCCACGCCAAGGCGTTCAAGAAGGCGCTCTGGGCCATCAAGCACCACCGTCCCCGCGCCATCCCCAAGGGCCCCTCGGCCAAGCCCGTCGCGCTCCGGCCCGGCGGGCCCCATGTCAAGTCCGCGCGGACGCTGCGCAACCTGGGGGTCGCCATGCGCGGCGAGGCGTTCGCCCACGCCAGGTACTCCCTCTACGCCGAGCACGCCAGGGCTTCCCACCAGCCCAGGCTCGCGCGGCTGTTCGAACGCGCCGCCCGGGTCGAGCTGGTCGAGCACTTCGCGGGCGAGTCCAACCTGGCGGGCCTGCTCCAGGGCACCCGCGCCAACCTGCGCAAGTCCATCAAGGGCGAGACCTACGAGGCCACCACCATGTATCCCCGCTTCAGCCGCCGCGCCGCCAAGGCCGGAGACACCGGGGCCGCCCGGCTCTTCAAGGAGATCGCCGGCGACGAGGCCGCCCACGCCAAGGCGTTCCGGCGGGCTCTGCGCAAGCTCGACAAGTGACGGGCACCGGCAGGCGCTGACGGGCACGGCACGCGTCCGGGCCGCCGCACCACCACCGGCGGCCCGGACGCCCGGCGGCGCCGGGGCTTGAGCAGCCGAACGGCCGGTCACGTTGAGGAGCCCGGCGGGCGCCTCTTGTCGTGACCGGCCGTTCCGGTGCTGATGGGCGACGGAGCCCTCTGGTCAGCCGATGACGTTCACCCTGCGGCGGAAGGTGGTGGCGGCGGTATCCAGATCCGCGAGGGTCTTGCGCCAGTCGGCGTCCGGGGAACGGCCGGCGGGCGTCGGGGTTGGTGGCCGGTCTTGGTGGCGGTCTTGGTGTTCGGCCGGGCTGCGGTGTAGTCGAGCAGGAGCGTGGCGAACGGCTCGGGCATCGGGGCTTGCGGATCGCCGAGGCGGAGCAGGACCTGGGGGTTGAAGAACACCGGAACCGAAACCCGCGCTTAGCCCTTCGTTCGGCTTGCGGTGTTTTGACGTGGGCTAATTGCTGCCAGAAACCTCCAGCGGTCGCGTTGATCAATTGCTGGAGGTTTCCTCATGCCCGTGGAATTCCTGTCCGCGATCAGACGGCTCGGTACGGAGCGTTCGTGGGAGCGCCGTCGCGGGCGGAGCCGGAGCGGTTCTTCTTTCTGGACGATGCCGATCGGGCGCTGATCGAGCGCGAGCCCAAGCGTCGTGAGCACAACCGCCTGGGGTTCGCGGTCCTGATGACCTCGGTCCGGTTCCTGGGAGTGCTCCCCGAGGATCCGGTCGGGGACCCGCTCGAGGTCGTGGAGTACCTGGCCGTGCAGTTGGCCATCGAGGACCCGTCGGTCCTGAAGGCGTACAGGGAACGAGAGAACACCCGGCTCGAGCACATGCGCGAACTGCGCGGACTGCGCGAGGTGCTGGGGTATCGGGACTCCGCCAAGGTCGCCGAGGAGTTGCGGACGTGGGTGGACCTGGGAGGCCGACAGGGTGATGTCGCGTCGGCCAGCAGCAGGGCCGGCTCGGTGGTGGTGAAAATGCCGCGGGCGGCGCGGGGTAATGCCGCGATCAGCTGGTCCGCGTCACACCTTTGAGGGCTGCGTCGTCAATAGGGTGCGGTCGAATCGGCCGGGCCGCAGACGCCTGACGGCCTCCAGAAAGAGACCTTGAAGGTGACCCGGGGGACCGAATTCCCATAGTCGGACCAGAAAAGGAGCCGCCGAAATAGGAATCCTCGACCATGGAAATCAACCACGAAAAATACGCACACCGACCTGTATCGGGAGGACCTATTGTGAGCGCGAACTCAACGACCGCCAAGCTGGGTACGGTGGGTGCCGTCATCGCCTCGACCGTTCTCGCCCTCGCCGCGCCCGCCGCGGCAGCGGGCCCCACCTCCACGGAGACCGCGACCCACCCGCACTGCGTGGCCGACATGGGCTCCACGTCCATGACCTGCTTCACGACCGAGAGGGAAGCCGACACCTTCGGCAACGCCAGCCAGGTCACGGCGGCCTGGCAGGTGCACGTCATCCTGTATGACGCCTTCGGCTACTCCGGCGCTTCGATCAGGCTGGGATCGGAGGGACGGTGCTCCTCCTCGACCAGCGACGTCGACGGAGTCCAGCCGAATCTCGGTCGGTTCGGCTGGAGCAATCGCGCCAGCTCGTTCCTCACTCGCAACAACTGCGACATGAAGGCCTGGGACCTCACCAGCTACGGCGGTGACCACTTCGCCACCTATCGCGACCACGACGACCGGCTCACCGGCATGAACAACCGGATCTCCTCGTTCAAGACGAGCTGACCTCGACACCTCGCCACCCACCAGATCGGCGGCTGATGAGCGGGTGCTTCCCTACGACAAGCCGGGGAGCACCCGCTCGACGGTGTGGCGCTGCTTGGACGGCGCATCCAGGTCCGCGCGCAGCATCGCGTCGATCGCCGGTTTGGGCGGGCAGGATTCCCGAGGTCTTCTCAAATACCAGAACAGGCATAGATCGAAGACCCCCTGGTCCAGGGGCTTATGGGCTATTAGGGGCAGGAGAATACTCAGGGAACTGAGGCGTTGTTTCCTGGCCGGTGAGTCGTGCTACTCGACCGTCCTGGTGAAGGTGCAGGGCAGGCGCTTGTAGCCGTTGATGAAGCCGGACATGAGCCGGTCGGGTTCGTCGGCGGCGATGTCGGGCACTCGGGTGAACAGCTCCCGGAACATCACGGCGATCTCCCGGCGGGCGAGGTTGGCGCCCAGGCAGAAGTGCGGCCCCGGCCCGCCGAACCCGACGTGCGGGTTGGGCGAGCGGGTGATGTCGAAGGTGTCGGGATCGCTGAACACGGTCTCGTCGCGGTTGGCGGAACCGTAGAACAGCGTCACTTTGTCCCCCTTGCGGAAGGTGTGGCCGTTCATCTCGTAATCGCGGGTGAGGTTGCGGCGCATGAAGATGACCGGGCTGCTGAAGCGCACGATCTCCTCGACGGCCCCGCCGATCCGCCCGTCGAAGTCCTCCAGGAGCAGCGCGCGCTGCTCGGGATGGTCGGTGAACAGCTTCAGGCCGTGCGCGATGGCGTTGCGGGTGGTCTCGTTCCCCGCCACCACCAGCAGCAGGAAGAACGTGGCGAACTCGCGCGGGCTCAGCCGTTCACCGTCGATGTTGGCGTTCACCAGCGCCGAGGTCAGGTCGCCGGTGGGTGTGGCCCGGCGCTCCCTGCCGAGCCGGGCCGCGAGCCGGTGCAGCCGCCAGCCCGCCGACGCCACCGTGCCCAGCATGCGCGTCGTGCGGAGCCGTCCGATCCTCGGCGTGCCGTCGCTGTAGTCCAGGGTGGCGCCGACGTACTCGGGATCGCTGTAGCCGACGATGATGTTGGTCAGCTCCACCACCCGCCGATGGTCCCGGGCGGGGATCCCCAGCATGTCGCAGATCACCTCGACCGGCAGCCGTACCGCCACCTGGGACACGAAGTCGCCGGGCCCGGCCTCGATCAGCTCGTCCACGATCCGCCCGGCCCGCCGCGCGATGTCGTCCTCGGCCTTGGCCAGCATCTTGGGACTGAACGCCCGCGACACGATCCGGCGGATCTTGGCGTGCCGCGGATCGTCCATGTCGATCATCGAGTTGAAGTACTTGTTCATCCAGCCCGGCATGTCGGTCGGGCTGGTGGCGCTGGGCTCGCTGCTGAACACCTGCGGCAGGCGGCTGGCCTCCGCCACGTCCGCATGGCGGACCAGCGCCCACGACCCCGGGCTCTGCCCCAGGAACGGGATCTTCGGCAGGGTGAAGAAGGCCGGGCCGGGCTGGGCCCGCAACACCGCGAACGCCTGCGCCCGCTGCTCCAGCGGCCGGGCCCAGAACCGCAGGTCGCTCAGGTCGATGTCCGCCGGCGTCAGCCTCGTCGAGTTCTCCGTGGTCACAGCCGGCCGCCTTCCCTCGATGGTGTCGCGACGCGCGCAGGGCGGTCCGGCCCGCAGTCGCCGTTCCATCCGCCCCGCACTTCTGGTGATGGCGTTCACCAGAAATTCTGGTGTCAACCATCTCCAGATTCAGGGCCGTCGTCAAGAGGTGCGGAACATCTTCACCGCCCGGATCCGCGAACCGGTGGACCGGGTCTGACCGCACACCGGGCCCTCCCCCGCCGGCGCGTGAGGATCGTGAAGTCCCGGCGCGTGACGGCGCGGCCACGCCGGTTCCCGGCCGGACGCTTCCGGCACGCCGAAGGCGCCCCGCGCCGGGCGGCGGGCGGGGCGCCTTGGCGTTGCGCCGGTGGTCAGGTGCTGACCGCCCTCTTGTAGAGGCGGGTCGCCAGCGGGACGAACACGACCAGGATGACGGCGATCCACAGCAGCGATGCCGGGACGGCGTGCTGCATCGGCCAGGCGTCCGAGGGCTTCATCGCGGTACTGGTGTTGCCGAAGAGCTCCCGCGCGGCCTGGGTGAAGGTGGAGACGGGGTTCCACTCGGCGATGACGCGCAGCGGCGCGGGCAGCCTGGAGCTGTCGAGGAAGGCGTTGGAGATGAACATCAGCGGGAAGGAGACCATGGTCGCGATGTTGTTGAAGCTTTCCGGGGTGCGCAGGGCCAGCGCGACCGTCGCGGTGAACCAGGAGAACGCGTAGGCGAACAGAAGCAGCAGCCCGAAACCGAGGACGGCCTCGTAGGGCGAGGTGTGCACCCGCCAGCCGACGATGAGTCCCATCACCGCCATGACGACCAGGCCGGCGAGGTTCATCAGCAGGTCGCTGACGGTCTGGCCGATCAGCACCCCGGACGGGGCCATGGGCAGGGAGCGGAACCGGTCGAAGATGCCCTTCTGAAGGTCCAGGGTCAGCGTGTAGCCGGTGATCTGCGCGCCCATGATCACGGCCTGGACGAAGATGCCGGGGAGCAGGAACTCCCGGTACGACATCCCCGGCACCTCGATGACGCTGCCGAAGACGTAGGCGAACATCAGCACGAACACGATCGGGAACATGATCGCGGCACCGAGCAGGTCCGGCGACCGCCTGATCTTCAGGGTGTTGCGCTTGGCGATGGTCCAGCCGTCGGCGACGGGCATGGTGAGCGCGTTCATCGGGTGGCCTCCTGTACCTGCTCGCCGGTGCCGGACGCCTGGCGCCCGGTCAGGGTGAGGTAGACGTCGTCGAGGGTGGGACGCCGCAGCCCGGCGTCCCGTACCCGGACCCCCGCCTCGGCCAGCCGGCCGAGGACCTCGCGGAGGGCCTCGGGGCCGTCGGTGACCGGGGCGGTGGTCTGGAGCGACTCCGGCACGGTCCGCATGGCGCCGACGGCGACCCAGGCGAGCGTCTGCCGGGCGGTCTCCAGCTCGGCGGCGTCGGTCACCGTCAGCTCGATGCGGTTGCCGCCGACCTGATCCTTCAGCTCGTCGGCGGTGCCGCGGGCGATGGCGCGGCCGTGGTCGACCACCATGATCTGGTCGGCGAGACGGTCGGCCTCCTCCATGTACTGGGTGGTCAGCAGCAGCGTGCTGCCGCCCGCGACGAGTTCGGAGATGGTGTCCCACAGCGCGGCGCGGGCGCGTGGGTCCAGTCCCGTGGTGGGTTCGTCCAGGAACAGCACCGGCGGGTCGGCGACCAGCGCGCCGGCGAGGTCGATACGGCGGCGCATGCCGCCGGAGTAGCCCTTCACCGGACGGTCCGCGGCGTCGGTGAGGTCGAAGCGTTCGAGCAGCTCGCGGGCGCGGGCCCTGCTGCGCTTGGCGCCCAGGTGGTACAGGCGTCCGACCATCTCCAGGTTCTCGGCGCCGGTGAGGTGCTCGTCGACGGCGGCGTACTGGCCGGACAGCCCGATGTGGGCGCGCAGCCGCCGGGCGTCGCCGACGACGTCGTGTCCGGCGACGGTGGCACGGCCGCCGTCAGGGCGCAGCAGCGTGGTCAGGACCCGTACCGTCGTGGTCTTTCCGGCGCCGTTCGGGCCGAGCAGGGCGAGCACCGTCCCTTGCGGGACGGAGAAGCTCAGCCCGTCCAGGGCCGTCACCTTGCCGTACCTCTTGACCAGCCCTTCGGCCGTGATCGCGTCGCTCATGGGGGTCTCCCTGCTGGTGTCGGGGGCTCAGGACCGGTGGATGTCGATGTCGCCCCAGTTGGTGTGCGCGTGCACCTCGACGACCCTGTCGGCCGCCTCGGGGGCTTCGGCGGCGGTCAGGGTGTTGCGGACCACGCCGTTCTTGCAATGCAGGTCGAGCCAGGCGGCCGTGCCCTCGGCGATCCCGACCTCGACCTTGCCGAAGCCGTTCTCCAGGTGGACGGTGCCGCTCACCGCCGCGCCGATCCGGATCCGGCCGTGCGCGGTCCTGGCGGTGAGGCCGGCCAGCACCCGGTCGATGGTGATGCCGCCGGTGGCGGTCTTCAGCTGCAGGTCGCCCGACACCTCACCGAGGGTGATGTCACCGGTGGAGTTCTTCACCGTGCCGGGGCCGCCGATGGCCCCGATCCGGATCGACCCGGTGGAAGCGGTCACCTCGGCGGGGCCGTTCACCCGGCCGACGGAGATGTCGCCGTTGGCGGCCCTGGCCTCCAGCGAGTCGGCCTCCTCCAAACGCAGATCGCCGTTCGAGCTGTGCAGGACGGCCTGGCCGAGACGGCCGGTGGCGATGAAGTCCGCGACGCCTCCAGCGGCGCCTTTGGCCTCGACGCGGGACCCGGCCGGCACGTCGACGGTCACCTCGATGGAACCGCGCCAGGACCGCAGGTACCCGAGAGCCCTGGGCTTGGGCCCCTTGACCAGCAGCCGTCCGCCGGAGAAATCGACGATCGTCTGCTCGGCGGCCTGCACGCTCGCCTCGGTGGACGGGTCGCTGGGGCGCACCTCCACCACGGTGTCGGCGCGGTCGCCGGCGTGGATGCGGACCTGGCCGACGTAGATCTGGATGTCGGCGGTGATCGGTTCGGGGGTGTCGAAAGCAGGCATGGCGGAGCCCTCCTCATGGGGCCGGTGGAACATCCCGGCCTCGGGGCCGGGCGATGAATGGTGACGGGGACGAAACCGGGCGTGTGCCGCTAGCGCACCCAGCCGGTGTAGCTGCGCCCGCTCTGGAACTGCTGCGGCCGGTCGCCGGGGCCGCTCCCGGGGCCGCTCCCGGCGCCGGGCTCGAACGCCGCGGAGATGGCGCGGACCAGCCAGGCGTTGACCGAGATCCCCTGCCTGCCGGCCGCCTCCTCCACGCGAGCCTTGAGGTGCTCAGGCAGCCGCAGGGTCATCCGCGCGGTGCCGCCCTCCTCCGCAGGCGCCGCCCCCGCGGGGGGCGGTCCGGCGGATGGCGGTCCGGTCTCCGCTGCGGTCTCCGCCACGCCCCCGGCCGCGCTTCCCGAAGATGGCCCCGGCTGCGGCGGCGTCACCACGAACGCCGGGTCGCCGCCGCGCAGCCGCACCTCGACCGAGCCCGGCGCGAGATCGCTGGTGATCTCGTCCGCCGCGGCCGACAGAGCCTCCAGCAGGGTGAGCCGCGTGGCCGACTCGAGGACGCCGGTGAGGCGCTCGGCCAGCGCGCGGGCGTCCGGACCGCCCGCCTCGGCGGCGACGGCGAGCTCGCGGCGGAGGTTCTCCACGTACGGCATCAGATCCATGGCTTCACTATGACGTCAAATAGACGTCAGGTCAAGCACCAAGGTGACGTCACTTCTGCTGGCACTCTGACGTCATGACCGCACCCGCCTCTCCCACACGCCGTATCGGCGCCCTCATCCCCAGCAGGCCCGAGCCCCACCGACGTCGGGGTCACGCCAGGTCTTGCCGCCCTTCACTCATCCCGGCGTCGCATCGCCTTGTGCAACGGCGCTGATGTCGACAAGGGTCCGCGTCCCCACCGCCGGATGGACCGCCTCCGGCGGGATCTCCGAGACACCTCGCCCTCCGGGGCCGATACGTCGTGGAGGCGGGCTCATCACCGAGAACCGACGCCTGCTGCCCGACGGCGGAGATCGGCCCCATGGCCAGTGGCGGGCCACCCGGAGCCGGGGCGGGGCCGGAGCCGCCTGCCGCACCGGGCCAGGCGCGCGGCGGCCGAGAGGAGGTCGCGCCACATCCGGGCCGTCGGCAGAGCACGCGGCCGATGATCGACTCTCGGGTTGTCTACGTACACTGTCGGGCATGGCATGCCGCATCAGTGAGCTGGTTATCGACGCCGCCGATCCCGACCGGCTCGCCGCGTTCTGGAGCGAGGTCCTCGGTTACGTCGAACTCGGCCGGGAAGACGACGGAAGCATAGAGATCGGGCCGCCCGACACCGGCTTCGGCGGTCCGCAGCCCACCCTCGTCATCAGCCCCAGCAGCGACCCGCGCACCGGGAAGCTCCGATTGCACATCGACGTCAACGCCACCGACCGCGACCAGGATGCCGAACTTGAGCGGCTGCTCGCCCTCGGCGCCAGGCCCGCCGACGTCGGCCAGACCGGCACCGAGACCTGGCACGTCCTGGCCGACCCGGAAGGCAACGAGTTCTGCCTCCTGCGTACCCGGCTCCAGCCGCTCTGACCACGTGCGTCCTGGCGCCAAGCCGCTCGGCCGTTCGACTCATCGAGTGCTGGACGCTGGATGAGGCGGAGCTGGAGTTGCCGGCCAACAAGACGCGCTGCTCTCGCCGTGGGGCTGGAGCGCGCCGGCGACCTGGAAGCGCAACCGGGCCGCGGTCGCCTCCTGGCTTACCTGGTGCACCACGAAGAAGCGGTGGAGCGCGCCGTCGGTCCCGGCCGACGCCGAACGCCGCCGGGAGAACGTCGACCACACCAAGGCCGTCGCCAAGACCAAGCTGGAGCGGCTCCTGTCGCGCCGCGACATCCCGCTGCGCGACAAGACCCTCTGCCGGATGCTGTACGAGACCGCCGCCCGCACCAGCGAGATCCTCTCCCTCAACGTCGAGGACCTGGACCAGGAGCACCGGCGGGCGCCACTGAGGTCCAAGGGCGGCGACATCGAAGGGGTGTACTGGGACGCTGGAACCGCCCGTCTCCTGCCCCGGCTCCTTCGCCTCCCTGATGACCATTCCGACGGGCCCGTCCGTGCGCGAGGACCGCTGTTCCTCGCCGACCGCAAGCCCGTCCCGGCTCGCCGTCCGGGCCCGGAGCACATCTGCCCGCACACCCGGCCGTCCGCGCCTGGGCTACGACCGCGTCCGCGTCCTCATGGAGCGGCACCTCGGCCTCGCCCCTCACCAACTGCGCCACTCCGCGGCCACACATCGGCGAGCAGAAAGTCCCGCTCCAGCTCATCATGGCCAAGACCCGACACAAGAACCCGCGCACCGCCATGCGCTACACCCGACCAGGTAGCGAGGCCGTCGCCGAGATCACCGGCATCCTCGCCCCGCCCCGCCGCCACTGAGGCCCGCCAACGCCCTGGAACGAGAAAACGCCCGGCTCCACCGACGACATTCCGGCCAGGGCGTCGTGCCGTTCAGTTGGTCGGGCGTCCCGGTAGGTTTGGGGGGTGATCGAATACGCAGCGGAGGTCGAGCGGATACTTGGAGGGCCGCCGGGCAAGGTGGCCTTTCGTGCTCTGTGCGCGGCGCTCGAGCGTGAGGAGAGCCCGCCGGATCTCATTGCTCTCTGCGACGAGCGCCTCGGCGGCTGGCCTGACGAGGTGCGTGAGGCGCCCTGGTCCTGGCTGGCCGCGTTGGAGGCCGGATATTCGAAGGCTGTCTGGCCGCTCGTCCGAGCATTGGACCTGCGATCGGAGCGTTGCGGTATTCGCGCCGCCGCCCTGCCGGACCCGCGAATGCGGGCCGAAGTCCGTTCTGTTACCCACCTCAACCTCGGCTTGTTCGCCCGTGAGCAGCTTTCAGTCTTGGCGGACTCGATGGAACACTGGCCCGAACTCCGGTCGGTTCACGTCGGATTCATCACCGATCATGACGCGGACTTGGTCGCGGCACTCGGCCGCGGATCCGCGGTAACGCGACTCGAATCGCTGAACCTGCTGGACGTCTGGGAAGATCTTTTCCACTTCGGAAAGCCGCCCTTCCGGCCGAAATCGGGGACGCCATGGCGCCTAAGGCACGCCGGAATGCGAGCGCCCGATCTGGTCCACCTCATCCGCTCCGGACTGGTGCCGGACCTGCGCTCAGCCGACGTCCTCGTTAGCAGTACCGAAGAGGCGCGGGCACTCGCCGACTGCGCGGAACTCGCTCGCCTCGACCGCTTGGCGATCGGCTTCCGCTGCGGCCACGACGGGCGTCAACCTTTGGGAAAACCGTACTTCGGCAACATCATCGAGCAGGACGACCAGGCATGCGAGCAGTTCTTCGCGCATGCGGACCTTGCGAACCTGCAGACGCTCAGAGTGGTGGGTAAGTCCATGGGGCTGGGCAGCGAGGGGCTCGGCGCCCGCGGCCTGGACGCCATCGCCGCCGGCGGCTTCATCGGCCGGTTGACGGAGCTGAGCCTGGAACTGCTGCCGCTGGGTGATGGAGCCATCGCCCGGGTCCTGGAAGCCATCGACCGCGATCGCATCGAGAAGCTGACGCTCACGGGCGTCGTGGCCACGGACCGGACGGCCCAAGCAATTGCCGCCGGCGGGGCGCTTCCGCGCCTGCGACATCTTGACCTGAGCCGCAACCAGCTCGGGGCAGTCGGAGCCGGCCATCTGGCGGTTAACGCGACGATGCCGACGCTTGAGTACCTTGATCTGAGCGGCAGCAACGGAGGCTCTCCGTACTACGGCCGCCCCAACGTCCAACCGGTAGGTGACTCCGGCGCCGAGGCTTGGGCTGCGTCACCCAACGCTGCGAAGCTCGCTTACCTGAACTTGTCCGCCACAGGTGTCGGCACCGAAGGCCTCTCCACCCTGATGGAGTCCAAGACGCTGACGCGGCTCCACGTCCTCGACCTGTCGTTCAACCCCGTCACCCACTGGCCGGAAACGCTCGCGAACGCCCCGGTCTGGCGCACGCTTCGAACGTTGAATGTCGCTGAATGTGGTCTCGGCGACGACGACATCGAAGCTCTCACCGCCATCACATCAGCTCCCGACCTCCGGAGCGTCTCGCTCGCCTACAACAGCGTCGGGTCACGCGGCGCGAGGGCCCTCGCCTCGTGGGCGGTAATGCCGCAACTGTGGGAACTGGACCTGCACGACAACGTCATCGGAGACGATGGCCTCATCGCATTGGCCACCTCCCGCACCGCACAGCGACTGCTCGAGCTCGACCTGGAACAGGACTGCGGGAACGCCGGCCAGCGAATGCTCAGCACGCCACTGCCGCGCGCACTCCTCGACCCGTCGGCTTTCCCCTCCCTCGACGCCCTGTTCCTCGGCGTCGTCGACGAATACCACGGTGCCCGGTACTCCAGCGGATTCCCCCGTCATGCCCTCGAAACGGTGCGTGGCTCGCGCCCCGAACTGGCCGCGTTCCTCACCCACCTCGACATCGAGGATTCCGAGGAATTCGAGGACATAGAGGTACTCATCGACCACGATTTCCGCACCAAGCGCGCCACTAGCCACGCGGAGTACCTCACCGAAGCCCGGACCTTCGCTCAACGCATGCTCGAGGGCGACATCGACTGGCCCCCAGCCGCATCACCCACAACCCCGATCGCAAGGCAGGTCCGATACGGCTGAACAACCCGCAGAGCACTGATTCGCCCGGCAACGAGGTGTCAGGCGGGTCGGTACGGAGAACTTCGGAAATCGGTGCGGACGACTACAGGAATCGACACCTCCGGAGCCAGCTCCATCTCCGGATTCTCTCAGAACTACCTCTCACAAGGCGCGAGTTGCGAGAGGAGTTCTGTGAATAACGACGACCCCCACGAACACGCCCGCGAGAAGCGGTCTCGCAGAACTCGCACAACCGAACATCTATGAGAACACGAAACGTCACCACCATCACACACAGCTACTTTGCGGCCGGTGACACCGACCCGAGCGGCGGGCCCTGTTCAGTGGTCGGTCGGTCCTACGATGCGGCCATGCCGGTGGAGTTCCTGAGCATCAGGAAGCCGCTGCTTCTGGGGGGCTACGCGTTCAAGCTTGGTCCAGCCGGTCCAGCCTCGCTTCTCCAGCAGCTCGATCAGTCGGCGGGCCGGCGGCACGGTGTCGAACGCCAATCTGTCCATCAGGCTGGCCAGCGGTGGCTCGAGGTCGATGTCGTCGACGTAGTCCTCGCCCTGTTCGTCGGCCATCCGCGTGATGTAGGCGGCTAGTTCGTCGGCCAACTCGACCAGCCGTGGGTCGTCGGCGGTCTGATCGAGGGCCTGGCTCAGGGTGCGAAAGAAGTCGATGAGCTGCGGGTCGGTGATCTGCTCGCGCTTGCGTGCCATCCACTCGGTGACTCGCTCGGGTGAGTGCGCGGCCAGCAGGATCCAGCCGTCCCGCTCCACCTGGACGATCCGCTCGTCGATCCCGATCGCCCGCAGGCAGTTGAGATACTCGACCACCTCCGGTGGCAGCGCCAGGTGGTCCCCGGCGGCGAGCCGGGCGATCTGCTCCCGATGCCGTTGCCGTTGCCGGATTTCGGCCCGCAGCCGCCGGTCGATGTCCGCGACCGCCGCGGCGAACTCCTCCTCGTCGGCGCGCAGCAACTCCCCCACCCGTGCCAGCGGCACCCCGGCCTGGGCAAGCGTCCGGATCTTGATCAGCTCGATCACGGCGCCGGCGTCGTACCTGCGGTAGCCGGAACGGTCCCGCTCCGGCTCCGGCAACAGTCCCTTGGCGTGATAGTGCCGCACCGCGCGCACCGTCACGCCGGAGTACGACGCCAGCTCCCCGATGGTCAGCATCGCACCAGTCTCCTACGGGGTGGTCCCAGGGGCGGCCTGGTCGGCTGCTCCAGGTCCGTTCCGGATGATCTGGGCGATCTCCCGGGCGTGGGTGAAGACCAGCCCGTGGTCGGCGTCGATCCAGGACGTGGCGATGTGCGGCTGCTCGCGGAGGAGCCGCTCGATGCCGGCACGCCAGTTCTGATTGAGCCGCGGCGCATGTCCTTCGCCGCTGTCGCCGGCCATCGAGGTAGACATGATCATGCTGATGGGCCGGTCGACCTTCCGGTAGCGGTCAAGGATCCCTGACCGGACCACATCGATCTCGACGTTCAGATCAAGGATCTCCTGGGCGGTGAGCAACACCTGACGCGCGGTGCCCCGTTCCGCCTCCTGCTGCGTCGCCATCTCCTCCCACATGGCGCGGAACTCCGGCAGAAGGGCCTCGGTGATGAACGGTTCGGGCACCGGGTTCGCCCCGTCGATGAGAACGAGCTCGGCCACGATGCCAGGATGCTCGGAGGCAAAGTGCACGGCCAGGTCGGCGCCCAGCGAGTAGCCCACGAGCACGGGGGGCGCGTGGAGGCCGAGGCGTCCCAGCTCCGCCATGACGGCGTTCAGATCGCTGAGGAACGCATCGAAGGAGTACCGGTCGGCGGCCGAGGCGACGCCGTGGCCCCGCAGGTCGAACGTCACGACGTCATGGTCATGTCGCAGCACCTCGGCCAGCTCGCGCAGGTCGTCCTGCGTCGAGTTCAGCCCGGGGCACAGCACCAGCGGCCGTCCCCGGCCGCCGCGAGACACCGGGATCGTGACGCCGTCATGGTGGACCGTGAAGTTCCGCATCGTCCTGTCGCTTCTTTCGTCCCGCTCGCCGTGGTCCATTGCACTCGTCTTCGTGGTCATGCCGACCATGGTGAGAGATTGACCCTGCGTCAGGGTCAACCGCTGCGAGGACGTGGCCTGAGCACAGCCGCGACCGGCAATCAACATCGGCCCGTACGAGGCGGCCACGCGCATCGCCGGGGTGTCGGCGCGGGGGCTGTCGACGGAGAAGGTGAACGCCGCCATCGCGACCGTGGTGAACACGTTCGCCGAGCTGGACGTGGTCAAGGCGTGGAGGGACGGCACCGCGGTGGCCGCCGACGGCAGCCAGGTGGAGACCTACATCGACAACCTCCCTTGCGGAGACGTCCATCCGGTATGGGGCGCGGGCGGCATCGCCTACCACTGCGTCTTCGGCACCTACGTGGCGCTTTTCTCCCGGTTCATCCCGTGCGGGGTGTGGGAGGCCGTGCACCTGATCGAGGCTCCGTGGCGGCGGGCCAGCGCCAGCAGCCGCCCGGCGGGGACGGAGGCGATGCTGGCGCCGGGGCCGGTGGTGGCGCGCCGGGGCACCACCAGAGTGGCCCGGCGGCACACCAGGCCCGGCCGGGCCAGCAGCGAGGCTACGCGGGCGACGATCGCCGCGCTTTGCGCGGTGTACCGGTCGGCGCGTGCCTGGTGCAGCACAGGATTGATGCTGAACCCGCTGCTGGCCACCGCCGCCGCAGCCACCGGGTAGCCGCCTGTGGCGGCGGCGCATGCCGCGCCGTGCACGGCCACCGCCAGGTCGGTGGGTTGGCCGGTCAGCACCGCCACCACCGGCCCGCCCGGCCGATCGGCCAGGTGCCAGGCGCGCACCGCGTCGGCGTGGCCGGCCGGATGATTGGCCGGGCGGCTGGTCGCCGCGGGACCGGTCGGGCAGGGGGCCTTGAGTCTTCGCCCGGCGGGCCGTACGGCGGGCCGGTCCAGATCATGGGCGTCACTGCCTTCTCCGTGCGTTTGCAGGGGCGGTGTTGCCCGGGGCCGTGCTGTCCGGGGTCGTGCTGTCCGGGGCCGTGGATTCGGAGACCGTTGCGTCGGGCTCGCCGCCGCTGGGGGCGTCCTGACCGGACACCGGTGCGGGAGCACCTCGGGTGGCCAGCAGGCTCCAGACGATGGAGACCGCGAGGGTGAGGACGATGACGCCCAGGGTGAGCGGAATGGGCAGCTTGCCGACCGGGGTCTCCGACAGGATCAGTTTCACCCCGGCGAAGGCCAGCAGGACCGCCAGGCCGTAGTGCAGGCGGGTGAAGCGGCGCAGCAGCCCGGCCAGGCAGAAGTACAGGCTGCGCAGCCCCAGGACGGCGAACGCGTTGGCGGCCCAGACGATGAAGGTGCTGGTGGTGATCGCCAGGATCGCCGCGACCGAGTCGAGCGCGAAGATCAGGTCGGTGGTCTCCACCGCGACCAGTACCACCAGCAGCAACGTGGCCACCCGCCGCCCGCCGATCCGGGTGAAGAACCGGTCGCCGTGGTAGGCGGCATCGACCGGCAGCACCTTCTTGACCAGGCGGACCAGCAGGTTGCGGTCGGGATGGATCTCGGTGTCGTGAGCGAAGGCCATCTTGTAACCGGTGTAGACCAGGAACACGCCGAACACGTACGCGGTCCAGAAGAAGGTCTGCAGCAGCTCGGCACCCACGAAGATGAACACCAGCCGGAACACCAGGGCCCCGATCACACCCCAAAACAGCACCTTGTGCTGGTAGGCGGCCGGAACCGCGAAGTAGGAGAAGATCAGCGCGAACACGAACACGTTGTCGACCGACAACGCCTTTTCGATCAGGTACCCGGCGTAGTACGCGCCGGCGGCCTGGTCGCCCTGCCAGACCCACAGCACCGCCCCGAACGCCAGCCCCGCGGCGATCCACACCGCCGACCAGACCGCGGCCTCGCGCAGCCCGATCACATGGTTGTCGCGGTGCGCCAGCAGGTCTACCGCCAGCATCACCGCGATCCCTCCGGCCAGCGCCAGCCACACCCACAGCGGCGCCGCCAACGGCAACTCCTGCATCAGCCCTGCTCCCTTCGCTCCGGGACCGGCCGGTTGGGTGAATGCCCTGGTCGGGCGGGTGCCGGCCCCTCCACATTTATACGAAGTAGAAGACACGTCAAGCTATGCATGAAATTTTTTACTTGTATTGGGGTGCGTGTTTTGGTGTAGGCTCGGGGGTGAGGCCAGGCGAAGGGACGGTGACCCAATGAACGACGACGGCGGCACGCCGAACGGCACGAGGGCCGAGCCGACAGCAGCGGGCCGCCCTTCTGCCGTCCCCTCCGCAGACCCTGCGGGGGACGGCCAGGCCAGAGGCGGGGCCGCAGGGGCGCATCCGGTCCAGGCGCGGCACGGCAGCAAAGGGCGCGGGGAGGGGCGCGGCTGGACCTTTCTGACCAACCACGCGCACGTGCTGCTGGCCCTGGCGCGCGACCCCACGGCGCGGTTGCGCGACGTGGCCGCGCAGGTGGGCATCACCGAACGCGCCGCCCAGGCGATCGTCGCCGACCTGGAAAAAGAGGGTTACCTTCAGCACACCCGGGTCGGCCGCCGCAACCACTACACCATCAACCCCGACGGGCCGTTCCGGCACCCCAACGAGGCCGACCGCCGCATCGGCGACCTGCTCGCCCTGTTCACCGAACTCCCCTGACCCCCTGGCCGGCCCGCGTCACCGGCCCCTCAGCCGCCGCGTACTGCGATACAGAACCCGCATTACCTGTCACATACACTGCTGCCCGGGCGTAATGCGCCAACCTTCGCGACGACCGAACGGCCCCCAGCCGTGCTGAGGGCCGTTCGCCGCGTTCGAAGAGCGGGAGATCAGACGCCGAACGCCGCCGGGTAGCGGATGACGCCGCTCGGGACGGGCCGCTCAGGGGCGAGGGCAAGCGCCATCATGTACTTGTCCTCGACGTCGAAGGGCGGGCGGATGCCGTACCCGGAGGCCGGGGTGAAGCCGAAGCGCGGGTAGTACTCGGCGTGGCCGAGCACGACCACCAGGTTCTCGCCCTGCTCGCGGGCGGCGTGCAAAGCGGCGCGGATGGCCGCGGAACCCGCGCCCCGACCCTGATGTTCGGGCCTGACGGCGCACGGACCCAACGCGAGGGCGGGCGAGTCGCCGACGTGGCAGCGGGTGAGCAGCGCGAATCCGGTGAGATCGCCGCCCGGGGCCTCGGTCAGCCACGACATGCCGGGCAGCCACGCCTGCGGGTCGGCCCGCAGGGCCTCGACGAGGTCGGCCTCGTGCGGGGTGGGGAAGGCGGCGAGGTTGATGTCGCGGATGGCGGCGACGTCACCGGCGCTCTCGGGACGGGTGGTCCAGGAAGGGGCCATGGTCGGGTTCGTCTCCTTGTCCTTCTGCGGATGCAGGACGTAGCCGGTGTACTGGTAGTCCGAGCCGTGCTCGCGGCGCATGGTGATCTCTTGGAGGGTGGCCGCGACCGCCTCGCGCATCCCGGGTACGGCCAGGTCGGCCGCGTGGGCGCGCTGTGACAGCGGCGTGTAGTACTCCTCGAACCAGTCGCGGTCGGGGAGGGGATGCGTCGCGGCGACGGCGTACCCTGCGGCGTGCGCCGCGGCGATGTTGCGCTCTCGTGTGCGCAGCGGATACGCCTGGTCCCAGAACGCGCGGGCTTCGGGGGATGGGGAGTCGGTGCTCCATTCGCATTCGGTGACGACCAGCCGGCCACCCGGCGCGAGCAGCCGCCGCCACGAGCGCAGCGCGGTGTCGAAGCCGATGTTGTACGCGGATCCTTCGGCCCAGATGAGATCGAAGCTCTCGTCCGGGAAGGGCAGGTCCGCCATCGACGCCCGTACGGTGTGGACGGCGAGGCCCCGGTCGGCGGCGGTTCGTCCCAGCTCGTCGAGGTACGGCTGATGCAGGTCGACCGCGGTGACATCGGCGCCGGCCTGGGCCAGCACCAGTGAGGAGCGGCCCGGCCCGCAGCCGATGTCCAGCACGCGCGGGCGGGGCGCCGGCGGCGCGGCCAGGGACAGCAGGTGGCGGGTGGTCGCGTCGGAGCCGGGACCCTGACGTGCCAGGCGGTCATGCAGGGCGAAGAACGCCGCCACTGTGGGGTCGCCGATCGGGTCGTGCGGGCTTTCGGGCATGGTGGTGCGGTCTCCTGGTGGACGGTGAGCACTCGGGGAGGTCGGCGGGACGCGGCCGGTCACGGCTGCTGGTCCCGGAACCTGTAGGTGGCGCGCAGGTGGCTGGTGATGGCCTTCTGCCGGTTGACGCGCTCCTCGCGCAGCCGGGCATCGGTACGTGAGGCCGCCCAGGCGTTCTCCCGTTGCAGCTTGTGGTAACTGCGCAGGCGACGTTCGGGCAGTTCACCCGCCTCGATGGCGGCCTGGACCGCGCATCCTGGCTCGGTGTCGTGGGCGCAGTCGCCGAAGCGGCAATGCGCGGCGAGGTCCTCGATCTCGGCGAAGACCTGCTCCAGGCCGTCGGCGGCGTCGTGCAGGCTGATCCCACGCAGGCCAGGCGTGTCGATGAGGACCCCGCCGCCGGGCAGGGGGACCAGCTCGCGGCGGACGGTGGTGTGGCGGCCCTTGCCGTCCTGTGCGCGTACCGTGCCGGTGGCCAGCAGCTCCTCGCCGAGCAGCGTGTTGCCGAGGCTGGACTTGCCCGCCCCGGACGGGCCGAGCAACACGGTCGTGCCGCGCAGCAGCGCTGCCAGCGCGTCGATGTTGTGACCCGTGGCGACGCTGGTGACCAGGACGTCCACACCGGGTGCCAGCGCGCCGGCCTCGGCGTGAACGGCCTCGGGATCGGTGGCCAGGTCCGCCTTGGTCAGGACGATCAACGGCTGCGCCCCGCTCTCCCAGGCCAGGGCGAGCAGCCGTTCCAGTTTGGCCGCGTCCAGGGGCGTGGCCAGCGACAGGGCGATGACGACCGTGTCGACGTTGGCGGCGAGCACCTGCCCGTGGGAGGACCTGGACGCCGACGAGCGCACGATCGCGCTGTGCCGCGGCAGCAGCGCCGCCAGGTGCGGCTCGGCGCCCAGGCGCAACGCGGCCCAGTCGCCGGTGCAGGGCGTCAGGAGCGGGTCGGGCGGGTGCGGCGCGGCGAACGTGGCCCGGATCGGGCCCGACGTGGTGATCGCCGTGCACAGGCCGCGATCGACCCGGGAGATCCGGGCCGGCACGAGGCCCGCTTCGTAGTGTTCGGTGAAGGTCTGGTCGAGTGCGCCGGTCCACCCGTACCGGGACAGGCCGGATGGATCGGTGTACGTGTGTGGCAACGTGAGACCCTTGCGGAGAAGGGGCCCCGACGAGACGCGGACATCACCCCGCCCGGCGAGCCGGATGGCTCACGGCTGGGGGAAGAAGTGGGTCAGACCGGGGCCCGGGACGTGAGGTTGGTCCGGGCGCTGCACATGGCAACGGTCTTCACCGCGGTCATCAAACCTCACCTCCCTCCCACGCCGATCCGATATCGAACGCACGGCAGCATAGCACCCTGGCCATGGACAGTGGACCGCTGCCATTCCCGCTTTTCTCCGCCGACGCCTCCGACTGAGGGAAACCGGACGATCGGGTGTAGGCCGAGCAAGGTCGCCAGGCGTGCCGCCGCCCCGTTGCCCGCATCCTCGGCGATCGGCAGGAACTCCCGTGGTCGTGCCCAGCGGGGATGGGCCCCGGGGGGTCATCCAGGCCGCCGCTCGGGTGCCGACGTCTGGGCGTCGAGGAAGCGCAGAATACGCTGGTTGATCAGGTCGGGCTGCTCCAGCGCCAGCCCGTGTCCGGCCTTCGTGATCACCTCCGCCTGCACCCCGGGGATCAGGCTCTGGAGCCGGGCCTGAGCGGCAGCGGCGTTCAGCAGCACGCTGCGCCCTGCCAGGAGCGCGAATACCGGAACCGACACCGAGCGCAGTTCCTCATCGGCGAACACCCGAGCCGGCGGGCGGGAGCCGGGACGGAACGTCCGGGAGGCGAGCAGGGCCGGCCTGAGCAACTCGGGTGGCGAGAGGAGGGCCGCGTTGGCCAGCAGCCGTCCGAGCCGGGGCCGCAGCCGGCGCGGGGCGAGCATCGCCATGGCTCCGGCGACCATGTTGAGGTAGAACCGCCTGGGCACCTTGGCCAGACCACCCGGGTCCAGCAGAGTGATCGATGCGAGCCGGTCGGGACCGTGGACGGCCTGGTTGAGTGCCAGCCACCCGCCGTAGGAGTGGCCGACCAGATGCACGCGGTCCAGACCGAGCCCGGCGAATACCTCGTTCAGCCACCTGGCGTTGTCGGCCGAGTCCGCCACCACCGTGTGCTGCACGCTGCGGCCCGGGTCATCGATGGTGTCCACCGCGATCACCGGATGTCGCGCGCCGAGAGCGGCGACCTGGGGGTACCACGTCGAGGCGTTCGTGCCATGACCGTGCAGGAGCACGACGGGCTCGCCGCGGCCGGTTCCGTAGCGGTGCACGTGCACGGTGCCGAAGCCGGTGTCGATGTCGGCTTCCCGGCGCGGCTGCGGCCATAACACCATGGCGTCCTCGTAGGCCCGCAGGAACCTCTCCCTGGCCTTTTCGCTGGTGAAACGCCCGATCTCGGTTCTGGTCACGTTCCCCTCCCGGCACCCACCGCATTGATACTGATGTACCAAAGCTATGGTACATACGTATCAAAAGGTGGGGTGGCTACCAGGTACTCAGGGAGAGGAGGGCCGGTGCCGAAACTGGCCGACCGCGACGCGCGGCACACCCAGATCATGGAAGCCCTGCTGCGGGTCGCCGGCAGTCAGGGGCTACATGCGGTGACCATGAGATCCGTCGCCGCCGAGGCGAACGTCTCACTGCGCCTGGTGCAGTACTACTTCCAGACCAAGGAGAAGCTGCTGCTCGCCGCGCTCGACCACCTGGCCGAGCGCAAGCGCGAACGGATCGCCGCCCGGGTGAACGCCGCCACCGACCCGGACGATCCCCGGACGGTCATCGAGGCCGTGCTGATCGAGGCGCTGCCGTCCGACGAGGACAGCCGCACCTTCCACCTGGTCTACACCGCGTATGCGGTGCTGGCGGCCGCCGACCCCGCACTGGCCGTCCGGCCCTTCCTGCAGGCTCCCGACGCCATGGAGCGTTTCCTCACCGACCAGCTCCAGCGCGCTCAGCGCAACCGAGCCCTCGACGCCCGCGTCGCCCCTCAGACCGAGGCCACGCTCCTGCTCGCCATGTCCGCCGGACTGGGCACCAGCGTCCTGCTCGGGCAGCGAACCACCGACGACGCAACGGCCGTGATCCGCTACCACCTCGACCGGCTCGCTCTCCAACATTCGCCGACCTGACATCGCCCCGGCCGCCGCGGCCCCCACCAGACGTTCCACCCGGCCGGGCCTGGCGGTCCGATTCGCTCCTCGCTGCAGCGGGCCAGGAACGCAACCGGGGCCTCAGTAGCCCCCGGAAGCTGTGAGTCGTGGTGACGGGGTCGAGGTTCAACCTGTGGCCGCTGCCTGCTGGTCGTCGTGTTCGCAGGGCAGGCGCATCATGGTGGCAGGTGAGGGGTGCCGTCCCCTCTCCTTGCCTGTGGTGATGACCAGCCGGGAGGCGATGTCGCGCAGGCTGTGGTTGTTCTCGACATAGTCCTCGCCATGCCACACGCGCCCGGGCCTTTTCTGAGGCCGCAAGGTCGAAGAGGCTCCCTACCACCCGTTGATCATTTTCCCTTGACGCCCCTACGACGCGGGCGCAATTCTCCTTCGGATATGGATCTTCCAGAGTTGACCGAGGCGGAACGCCGCCTGAGTGAGGCGTTCCCCCGAGGTGCGCATGTCGTCGTCGGCCCGGGATCCGACCCCGGCATGGACGCGGCCGGTGACCAGTCCTGGGGGCCGGAGCGGACCATCCGGGCCGAGGTGCTGCGCGACCTGCTGCTGGGCGAGGTGCGGCCCCCGGCGATACTGTCGATCTCCGGCGCGGAGATCATCGGCTCTCTGGACCTGGACTACATGCAGATCGGCTGCCCGGTGCGGCTGGTCGGCTGCCGGTTCACTGCACCGGTCACCGCCCAGTGGGCACAGCATCGGCTGCTGGACCTGACCGGCAGCATCCTGTCGGGTCTCGACCTGGACGGCAGCCACATCGACGGTCATCTGTGGCTGGGCCGGTGCCGGGTACGGAACCTGTCCGCCAGGCACGCCACCGTCAGAGGTGACGTGATCCTTGACGGCGCGGTCCTCACTCGCAGCGGTGATGAGGCGGAAGCGGCCCTGGTCGCCCACAACCTCACCGTCGGCGGTGGCCTGCGCGCCCGCGACATCACCGTCGACGGAGGGATCGTGCTGCGCACCGCGCGCATCACCGGCAACCTCACCGTGGAGGGCGCGCACCTGGCCGGTGGCCCCGGACCTGCGCTGCACTGCACCGACATCGAGCTCGGCAGCGACCTGCTTGCCCGCAACGCCACCGTCGACGGTGAGATCCGGCTGTCAGGGGGCACCTTCGCAGGCCCCGTCAACCTGCACGGGGCCACCATCACCCATCCCGGCCAGGTCGCCGTCGCTGCCGAACACGCCCAGCTGGACGAGTTGCTGCGCATGACCCACACCACCGTGCACGGGCTCACCCGCCTGGACGCGGCCCGGATCACCGGAGCGCTGCTACTGGCCGACGCTCACCTGGACAACCCCGGTGACGTGGCGCTGGACGCCGGCGCCGTGCAGATCGGCCGTGTCGAGGCCGAACGGCTCCGTGCGGACGGGACCGTCAACCTGCGTGGCGCGGTCATCAACGGGCAGGTGAACCTGGCACACGCGGACCTGTCGGCCCCCGCCTCCACCGAGGCACCCACGGCCCCGCGAGCGGTGGCGCTGCGGGCCAGCAGCTGCACCATCGGCGAGCTGTGGCTGATCTCCAGCCGGATCCAGGGGGTGCTGAACCTGCGCCGGTCCCAGATCGGCCGGCTGTACCTCACGTCCGAGGCGGCGCGGGGGCCGATCAGGATGGACGGGCTCACCTACACCTCGTTGCTCCCGCGCCTGCCCGCCGCTCAGCGTATCCGCACGCTCCAGGCCGACCCAGACGGCTACCTCCCGCACCCGTACCAGCAGCTCGCCGCCTCCTATCTGGCGGTCGGCGACGACGCGGCGGCCCGCGCGGTCCGACTCGCCGGCCAGCGGTGGCACCGCGCCACCCTCCCCTGGCCCGCCCGGATCTGGGGGCACCTGCTGGACGTCACCGTCGGGTACGGCTACCACCCGGGGCGCGCCGCGCGCTGGCTGACGTTGCTCACCGCCGTGGGCGCGGTCGTGTTCGGGCTGCATCACCCGCCCCCGCTGAAACCCGGGGAGGCTCCCGACTTCAACCCCTTCGCGTACACCCTGGACCTCCTTCTGCCGATCATCGATTTCGGTCAGGAGAAGGCATACAAACCCCAGGGCGCCTACCAGTGGCTTTCGTACCTGCTGATCGCCTCTGGCTGGATCCTGGCCACCACCGTCATCGCCGGGCTCAGCCGGACCCTCAGCAGACAATGAAGGCTCGCGTCGATCAGCACCGTCAGGCACCACGCCTGCTCGTTTTGGTCGGGTACGGTTTGGCAACTGTGCCCTGATGGGCGTAGTGCAGGTCCCGGCGCAACGCGTCCAGAAACTCGCCCCTGTTCAGCTGCCAGGCGATGTTCCGTCTGTATGCCGGATCCGAAGATACTTGGCGGCGTGGATGGTGCGCCGTAGCGTCCCCCACTCCTTGAGCGCCGTGGCCAGGATGTTCTGCCGCGAGACCGCCGACCATTTGCCGACCACCATCGAGGCGATGGCCTGGCCGTACTTCAGCGACCCGCCCATCCCCAGCAGGTCCGGCCACGTGTCGGCCACCATGTCCTCGTACCACCGGGCCCTCCCGGCCGTGTCCACGATCTGGACCGCCGGTGCCGTCACCCAGGGCCTGAACCGGCGCGTGCTGCGCGCCACGGCCGCCACCCTGCTCCTGGCCGCCGGCGACTGACGCGCGGCTTGAACCGGCCACCGGCGGGTGGGGACAGCGCCCGTTCAGCATGGTTCTCTACAGCTATCTCGGCAATCGCGTGGGGCCGATCCAAGCCTTGGAGAGTCGCGTGAACACGATCAGATCTCGGAATCTGGAAACCTCGGTGGACGCCGTTCAGCGGACCGCCAGGATCGCCGGTGTCTGGTTCATCCTCACCTTTGTCTTATCGATCCCCGCCGTGTTGCTGTACGACCCGGTCCTCAATGACCCGAACTACATCCTGGGAGCGGGCGCGGACACGCAGGTGCGGCTTGGAGCCCTCCTCGAGATTCTGACCGCCGTCGCGAACGTCGCCACCGCGGTCGTGCTGTTCCCGATCTTGAAGCGGCAGAGCGAGAGCATCGCCCTCGGTTACATCGGCTTACGAATCGTCGAAGCGACCCTCATCGTGATGGGGGTCGTCAGCGTCCTCGCCGTCGTCGCGTTGCGGCAGGACCTGGCGGGCGGGGGCGGCGCCGATGCCACTCTGATCGGCCAGTCACTGGTGGCGTTGAAGGATCAGACGTTCCTGCTCGGTCCCGCCTTCTGTGCGGGCTTCGGCAACGGGCTGCTGCTGGGCTACCTGATGTACCGGTCGGGCCTGGTGCCACGCCCCATGGCGCTCATCGGGCTCATCGGAGGCCCCATCGCCTGCGCCACCGCGACTGCTGTCCTGTTCGGCGCCTACGAGCAGCAGTCCCCGGTGAACTTCCTGTTCACGGCACCAGAGATCGTCTGGGAACTGTCACTGGGCATCTGGCTCATCATCAAGGGCTTCAGCCCCGCCCCCCTCATCACAGAAGCGGCCCGCGACTCCGCCTCGTGAACGGGATAGCCCTGGACCTGGAAGCTGAACATCAGCAGCAGCTGAGCCGTGACCACAAGGCCCTGTGCCGAGGTCCGACCCCCAGGTCACGCCGAACGGCGGTCCTTGAGTGCGGACCAAGGCGACACCGGCTCCGACGGCTCAGCCCTTGACGGGCTCGTCTGCGCGGCTTTCGGGCAGCCCCCGGGATTCGACGTCCTTCCGGGACGCCGCTCCCAGCAGGGTGGCGATGAGGACGGCGCCGAGCACGAGGAGGACGGCGGTGACAGTGAGCGCGAAGGAGAAGCCTTCCGTCGCGGCGCGCTGCGCGCCGACCGAGCCGACCAGATCGTCGCTGCGGCGCGTGGCCAAGGTGACCAGGATCGCCAGCCCCACGGTGCCGCCGACCTGCTGAACGGTGGTGAAGATGGCCGAGCCGAGACCGGCGTTGTCCCCGGTGGTGCCGCTGACCGCGGCGATCGTCAGCGCGGGCAGGCTCAGGCCGCACCCGACAGCGGTGACGAGCATGCCGGGCAGCACTCCGGCGGCGTAGCCGTCGCCCGGCGCCACCCCGGCCAGGAGGAATAGTCCGGCGGCGCTGATCAGGAACGCGACGACGAGCGTTCGGCGCACACCCACCCTGATCGCCGCGCGGGAGGAGAGCCACATTCCCGCCAGGATGCCGGCGCCGTACGGCAGATAGGCGGTACCGGCCGTGAGCGGCCCGTAGCCCAGCACGGTCTGCAGGTGCACCATCAGCAGGAACGCCATCGAGTAGAAGCCGGCGGAGAACAGCAGAGTCGCGGCATTGGCCACGGCGCGGGTTCGGGTGGCCAGAAACGACAGCGGCACGAGGGGCTGCGGGGTGCGTGCCTCGACCACGATGAACGCGGCGGCCAGGACGAGGGCGACGACGAGTGGCAGCCCCTGCTCCTGCAGCAGGCCGTAGACCAGCGACAACAGCGCACCGGTGCCCAGTACCGCCCCGGGCACGTCCAGACGGCCGGGGTGGTGGTCGGCCCGGCTTTCGGGCGCCAGACGCGGCAGCAGGACCAGGGCCGCCGCGGCCACAGGCAGGTTGACCAGGAAGATCCATCGCCAGGATGCCAGGCCTGTCAGCGCACCGGACAGCACCAGACCCGTCGTGCCGCCCAGCGCCGCGATGCCGCCCCACACGCCGAGCACCTTGGCGCGCTCTTGTGCCCCCGGGAACAACAGAGTGATCAGCGAAAGCGCGGCGGGTGCGGCCATGGCCGCACCCGCGCCCTGGGCGAACCTGCCCGCGATGAGTTGCCAGGGCTCCTGCGCCAGTCCGCAGGCCAGGCTTGCCATGCCGAACAGCCCCACGCCGCTCAAGAACACGAGTCTGCGCCCCAGCAGGTCGGCCACCCGGCCGAACAGCAACACCAGACCGCCGAACGCCAGGAAATAGGCGTTCACGACCCAGGCCAGGCCCGCCGCATCGAAGCCGAGGTCATCCCGGAGACTGGGGAGCGCGACGTTCACCACGTTGTCGTCCAGAATGAGCATGAACTGCACGAAGCACAGCACCACCAGCGCGGCCCGGCGCCGCCCAGTGGCCAGGGTTGATATGGGCATGCGACGACGCTAGGCCGCCGCTCATGATGACCTCAATACGCTACAAGGCCACCTAGTATCGCATTGAGGCCATACCCTCGATCGCATGAGTGATGAGTCCGACAGCCTCGCCGGGGTGGGAGCGATTCTCGTCGGGACCTTCCCGTTGACCACGGGGGAATGGACTCCCGTGCACAGCCACACCCATCACCAACTGGCCTGGACACGACGCGGCGTGCTGGGCGTGGCCATCGGTGACGACTACTGGGTCCTGCCGCCCACCCGGGCCCTCTGGCTGCCCGCAGGAGTCGTCCACAGGACAGGCGCGACCCGCGACGCGATGCTGACCAGCCTCTACTTCGACCCGCAACACTGCGACCTGGGCTGGTCCGAACCCACGCCGGTCGCGGTCGACGGGCTCCTGGCCCACCTGATCGGCTACCTCGCCCGCCAGGACCTGGCCGACGACGCGCGCGTGCGCGCCGAGGCGGTTGTCGTGGACCTGCTGCGCCCGCTGCCCACCACGCCCATCGACGTGCCCCAGCCCGTCGACGAACGCGTCCGCGCCGTGGCCGACGCGCTGCTCGCCGACCCCGCAGACCCCCGAAGCCTTGAGGCACACGCGCGGGCCATCGGCGTGAGCCGACGCACCCTGACCAGGCTGTTCGTCCACGACACCGGCATAAGCTTCGACCGCTGGCGCACCCACGTGCGGCTGAGGGCCGCGCTCCCCATGCTCGCCGAGGGGCAACCAGTCTCACGGGTCGCGCACGCCGTGGGATACGCAACGCCGAGCGCGTTCCTCACGGCGTTCCGCCGCACCGTGGGCACCACCCCCAAGCGCTACCTGACCGGCTAGGTCGCAAACGTCATCGGTCTGTGGGCGGCGGTTCCTTCGAGGCCGGTGTGGACGGGCAGGGTAAGCGGCCTGGTGGTCGACGGTTGGCTCGATCAGCGGCCGGGGTCGCGGTTGAACAGCTTCATCGACCAGAGGAAGCCGGCCACGGTGATGCCCACCGACCAGGTGAGGGTCTGGTAGCCGCTGTTGCCGATGGCGTCCCCCATCAGCAGGCCGCGCAGGGTCTCGATGGCGGGGGTGAAAGGCTGGTACTCGGAGAACCAGCGCAGGACGGTCGGCATCGAGTCGGTGGGCACGAAGCCGCTGCCGAGGAACGGCAGGAGCATCAGCAGGAGGGGCGCGTTGCTGGCGCCCTCGGGGTTCTTGGCCGCCAGGCCGAGCGCGACGGCCAGCCACGTGAGCGAGAAGACGAACAGTGCCAGCAGTCCCGCGGCGATGATCCACTCGACGGGGCCGGCGGTGGGCCGGAATCCGATCGCCAGTGCGACGAGGGTGACGACCACGATGCTGATGCCGATGGAGATCATGGTGCCGACGACATGCCCGGTGAGGATGGACGACCGGGCGATGGCCATGGTGCGGAACCGGGCGACGATTCCCTCGGCGGCGTCCATGGCCACCGAGATGGCGGTGCCGGTGGCGGCGCCGACCGTGGTCATCAGGATGATGCCGGGCGTGACGTAGTCGAGGTAGGCCTGGCGGCCTCCCCCGGCGGTGAGGCCATTCCCCAGGGTGCCGCCGAAGACGTACACGAACAGCAGCAGGAAGACGACGGGCATGCCGACGGACTGCACCGTCATCGCCGGGTAACGGAGCATGTGCTTCAGGCGTCGGCGGATCATCGTCGCCGAGTCGGCGAGGGTGTGGGTGCGGACGGCGGTGCTCATCGGGGCTGTTCCTTGGGGTCGCCGGTGAGGGTGAGGAAGACGTCGTCGAGGTCGGGGGTGTGCACCGACAGCTCCTCGACGTCGATCGACTGGTCGTCCAGGCGCGCGAGCATCTGCCGCAGCGAGCCGACGCTGCCGTCGCTGGGGACGTGCAGGGTGAGGGCGTCGCCGTCGCCGTTCAGGGAGCCGGTGCCCAGCGCGCGGAGCGCGGAGTCGACAAGGTGCGGGTCGGCGAAGCGCAGGCTGACGTGCCCGCCGGGGACGAGCCGCTTGAGCTCCTCGGGAGTGCCTTGGGCGATCAGCGTGCCGTGGTCGAGAAGGGCGATGTGGTCGGCGAGCTGGTCGGCCTCCTCCAGGTACTGGGTGGTGAGGAAGATCGTGACTCCACCCGCCACCAGCTCCCGGATGATCCGCCACATGGTGCGGCGGCTGCGCGGGTCCAGGCCGGTGGTGGGTTCGTCCAGGAAGATGACGCGCGGGTCGCCGACCAGCGTCATCGCCAGGTCCAGCCGGCGCCGCATGCCGCCGGAGTAGGCGGAGACGGGCTTTCCGGCGGCCTCGACCAGGTCGAACCGCTCCAGCAGCCGCACGGTGAGCTGCCGGCCCGTGCGCCGCGGCAGGTGGTGCAGGTCGGCCATGAGGTTGAGGTTCTCCTGGCCGGTGAGGAACCTGTCCACGGCCGAGTACTGGCCGGTGACGCCGATGGCCGCGCGGACCGCTTGGGGGTTCTTGGCCAGGTCGTGGCCCGCAACGACGATGTCGCCGTCGTCGGCGCCGATCAGGGTGGACAGGATCTGGACGGTGGTGGTCTTGCCCGCACCGTTGGGGCCGAGCAGGGCGAAGGTCGTTCCTTCGGGGACGGCCGGGTCGATGCCGTCGAGCACGACCTTGTCGCCGCTCTTGTCGCGGTAGGACTTGCGCAGTCCATGAGCCGCGATGGCCAGGTTGGACATGATGGGTGCTCCTCGCAGGAGACGGGGGCAGGGGATCAGAGGTTGCGGGCGGTGATGTCACCCGGGATGCGACTGGTGGGTTGGGTGCCGGGGCTGTTGGAGGGTTGCTGACGCGGGGTGTCGATGGGGTTGTGACCGGTGGCGATGTCCGGGCGACGCCGTTGGATGGAGGGTGCCGGGTTGGCTGGGCGGCAGGACCGCGCCCAGCACGGCCTCGGAGATCGGCGGTCGCCTCAGGTGGTCTGACTCTGGTGGTGCTGATCGGTACGGGGCGTGCAGGCGGCTGACCTCAGCGTGGCCGCACGCCTCGGCGTCGGTGCTCCCCCAGCCACGCGGTGGGGCGCCGACCCGCAGTACCGGCGCGAACTCGTCCCAGGCGGTGTCGGCGTCGTGGCAGGTCGCCTCGCGGATGCGGGCGAGCCTGGCAGCGGCCGGACGGCCGTACAGGTGGTGGTGCGCAGTGACGATCCCCTCTGGGATCTCACGTCGGCCGCCCGCCGCAGACGCGGGCGGTGCCCGCCAGCCGAGCGACCGTGACGATGGCTTGGGCGCAAGAACCGGCACCACTGGGCGCGCAGCGGCAAGCAGGCTGCCGGCGGTCAGGGGCCCGAGGCTCGCCTTCGACTCACCCGTCGAAGAGCTCCGCCGGCACCGGTCGAGGGGCTACTTCCCGGCCGTACCGGGTTCCCCGCTCATGGATTGCTGGTAGACCTCCGCATAGGTGGGAGAGTCCTTGATCAGGTCGTCGCAGAATGCGGCGACGTCGTTGCCGATGAGTTCCAAGACCCCCTTGCCCGCGGCGGCGCCCTCCTCGAAGAAGTCGACGATCCCGGGGAGCAGGGGCCCGTCAGGCAGGTCGACCGGTCCGACCTTGAACAGGTACCTCTGCATCTCCTTGTAGACGATCTGGTAGTCCGGCGGGAGCGCCTTGACGCGCGCCTTGTGCGCCCGCCACTGCTTCTTGCCCTCGATGATGTCCTGGATGCCCACGTCAGCCTCCCAGCCGGCTCATTTTCCTTGCGACGTTCCTGTTCAACTGCTCGCGCCACCGGTCGCGATAGGTGCGAGCGCCTTGTCCACCGGCCAGCGCCGTGCAGAAGCCCTGGATGTCGTCGCCGAGTACGTCCTGGACGCTCTGCCCGTCCGCCGCGGTTTCCTCCAGCAGCCCCAGGGCGGCGTCGAGGATCGGCATCAGGTTGCGGCCGGTGAAGTCCGAGTGGGGGAAGAGGTGGCACTTGATCTGTTCCCATGCCGCCCGGTAGTTCTCTGGCAGGGCCGTGGCCCGGGCTTCGACCGCCTTCCATTCCCTGGTGAGATCACTGCCTGTGATGGTCTCCCAGAAGTTCATCTCCCGCCCTCCTTGAGGCTGTCGATGCGTGATGAGACGTACTGCCATTTCGCCCAGAACTTCGCGAGTTCCTCGCGTCCGGCGTCGTTGAGCGCGTAGAACTTGCGCGGCGGGCCGACCCCGGAGGGCCGTTTCGTCACCTGGACGAGCCCGTTCCTCTCCAGCCGCAGCAAGATGGTGTAGACCGTCCCTTCGACGACGTCGGCGAAGCCGAGCTCGTTCAGCCGGCGCGTGATGGCATAGCCGTAGGTTTCCTCGCCGCCGATGATTTCCAGCACGCAGCCCTCAAGCGTGCCCTTCAGCATCTCCGTCAGGTCGTCCATCACGGACCCTCTTCGATCTCTAGGTACCTTGTAGTACCGAGTACCACTATACGGTACCACTTAGTAGTGGAGCAACGTCCGGCGGGCGTGGTGAGGTGATGGCGCCCTCGTCGTGTCGGCCGCGAGGCGGGAAGGTCGCCTCCAAGTACCGCACCGCGCGGTTCGCGGCCAGGAGCGAACCTCATCGGGGCAGCGCCTTCCGAGAACCGTTCCGTCTCGGGGGCGGCCAGGATCAGGCCCGTCGACCGTGGCCGGGACCAGCCGGGTCGCCACGCCGGTTTCGCCCTGCGACCGCAGGGGCCCGTTCGGAGTCGTGATCACGTGGCCGGAAAAGAGGTGGACGGGGTCATGGTCGGGCTTGTAGCTTGCAGCTGACCGTGACACCGCCCGAGGAGGTGAGACCCATGAACGCTGTATCGATGTGGGTGCTCCCCCTTCCCTTCACGGCCGGGCGATTGACGTAGGTGTCGCCGGGAGCGCCCGTCAACAAGGCACTCCCGAAAGGCAACACCTATGCACTCTTCGCAGTTCACCGCCGAGCCGTCGTCGAACAACACGGTCGAGCGCGACTTCACCGTGGGAGAGGTCCCCGGAGTTCTCTCGTCGCCGGCCACCGGCGCCGATCGCGCGCCTCTCATGTTCGACGTGATCATTGCCGGGTGCGGGCCGACCGGTGCGATGCTGGCCGCCGAACTGCGGCTGCACGATGTGCGGGTACTCGTGCTGGAGAAGGAAACCGAGCCCGCGTCGTTCGTCCGCATAGTCAGTCTGCACATGCGCAGTCTCGAGCTGATGGCAATGCGCGGACTGCTGGATCGCATTCTCGAACGCGGAAGAAAGCGTTCGGTCGGTGGCATCTTCGCCGCCATCACCAAATCCGCTCCCGAGGGCCTGGATTCCGCGTACGCCTATCTGCTGGGCATCCCGCAGCCGGTCATCGTTCACCTGCTCGAAGAGCACGCGATCGAACTCGGTGCGCAGGTCCGGCACGGTTGTGCGGTGGCCGGGTTCGAGCAGGACGACGAGGGTGTGACCGTCGAGCTGGCCGACGGAGAGCAGCTGCGTGCGCGCTACCTCGTCGGCTGTGACGGCGGGCGCAGTACGGTGCGCAAACTGCTCGGCGTCGGCTTCCCCGGCGAGCCTTCGCGGACCGAGACGCTGATGGGCGAGATGAAGGTGGGCGTGCCGCAAGAGGAGATCGCCGCCAAGATGGCCGAATCCAGCGAGACCCATAAGCGGTTCTGGCTCAGGCCGTTCGGCGAAGGGGTCTATAGCGTCGTAGTCCCGGCCGCGGGAGTCAGCGATCGCGCGGAACCGCCCACTCTCGAGGATTTCAAACAGCAGTTGCGCACCATCGCCGGAACCGATTTCGGCGTGCACTCCCCGCGCTGGTTGTCCCGCTTCGGAGATGCCACCCGGCTGGCCGAACGTTATCGGGTGGGGCGGGTGCTGCTGGCCGGCGACGCGGCACACATCCATCCGCCCACCGGCGGTCAGGGACTCAACCTGGGCGTTCAGGACGCGTTCAACCTCGGTTGGAAGCTGGCCGCACAGATCCGCGGCTGGGCGCCGGAAACACTGCTGGACACCTACCAGGCCGAACGTCAGCCGGTCGCCCGGGACGTGCTGGACAACACCCGCGCCCAGAGGGAACTGCTGTCCACCGAACCGGGCCCGCAGGCCGTGCGCAGGCTGCTCACCGAACTGATGGACTTCGACGAGGTGAACCGCTACCTGATCGAGAAGATCACCGCGATCGGCATCCGCTACGACTTCGGTGAAGGCCCCGATCTGCTCGGCCGCCGCCTGCGCGACATCGACGTGAAACAGGGCCACCTCTACGGTCTGCTGCATCGTGGTCGCGGACTGCTGCTGGACCGCACCGAACGCCTGACCGCCGGCGGCTGGTCGGACCGGGTCGATTACCTCGCGGATTCCACTGCGGTCCTGGATGTCCCGTGCGTCCTGCTACGCCCCGACGGCCATGTCGCCTGGATCGGCGACGATCAGCACGACCTCGACGACCATCTCTCCCGCTGGTTCGGCAAGCCCGCCAACTGATTTCGCCTGAGCAACCGAAAATGCCCGTGAGGAGGATCGGAACGGCCGGTAGCGACTGACCATCGGAAGGCCGGAGGGGGCATCAGCCGTGGTGCTCTGGCCCCAGGGCCGGCAGGTTCTCCCGAACCTGACCACAGGGCCAAATCAGCTCTGTGATCAGTAACGGTTCACGGTTCGTGTCACGAGTCGGGTGTACCGCGCGGTCGCGCACCCCTGACATTCGAGGGTGTCTCCGACTCGGAGGCCAATCGGGCGGAGGGGGTGCGTGGTGCCCGCATATGGGAGCCGGAAGAGCTGGTGGAAGCGTGGACGCTGCTGGATGACGATTCGCGGTCGGTGGCCAACAAGACCGGCGCGACGCGGCTGGGCTTCTGCCTAGTGCTGAAGTTCTTCGAGCTGGAGGTGCGATCCCCCGGCACGCTGGCGAGATCCTCCAAGCGGGCGTTGCCGTATTCTCGGGTCGATGATCGAGGAACGGCTGCGGCGCTGCGGGCTCGCGCCGCGTCCCGGACCGCCGGCGGCTCCGCTGCCCTCGATTGTCGTGGGACTGGCGGCCTCGTGCGGACGGCACGAGGGCGACCACCGCGTGGACTCCGCGCAGGTACCGGGCGAGGCCCCCGACCGCGTGACACGTCTGAACCGCGACTGGTACGACCTGGCTTCTGCGCACGGCCTGTTCGACGCCGACCGCGAGTTCCTCGTGTACGACCGCGACGGCGCGCCATCACGGGTCCGGTTGCTGGACGACTGGGACGTGATGGGCGAAGGGGGCGTCGGGCTCTTCACCTACGCCCCCGGCCACCCGGAACTGGGCATGGCGTCGCTGGACGGCCGTGTGGCACTGGTCGCCACGACCTGGGGCGACGGCACGGCGTCCTCGCTCGTCCTGATCGACCCCGCCAAGGCGCCGACCGTCCAGCGGTACATGTCCCGGATCGCCGCGAACGTCGCGGCGAGCGAGAGCCAGCGGGCCGGGCTGCGCGCCTGGCATGCCTACCTCCAGGCGCAAGGACTGCCCGTGCCCGCCTCGATGACGCCGCTCTCCGACGCCGAACTGGACGAGCGGCGGCGCGCCGCGATGGCCCCGTTCGGCCGGGTCACCACGGGCGCACCGCTGACCGACCTGCGCAACGGGTTCCGGGACGAGGAGCAGCGTGCCAACGTGAAGTGGCTCGTGCACTCGTTGCTGGCCGACGACCACAACCAGGAAGAGTGCCGCTACCTGATGCGCTTCTGGTGGCAGCTGACGATGACCTACCAGGAGGTCACCGTCCACCAGCTTCGCGAACACGTCGGTGAGACGAAGCTGCTGGCCGCCGAAGGACTGATCAACGCGCTCCGCTCGTCGCCCGAGCAGGTTGACGCCTGGACCGCCGCCGTGCGCGAGGTGTTCCCCTTCGCCGAGAGTCGTAAATCCTCGCCGGAGTAAGGCACACCGCCCGGATGAACTCGCCGGGGACTTCAGCCATCCGATCGGTCTCGACGACACCGGGGGGTATCTCTTGAGGCGTGGAAATGATCTTGATGGGTAGATCAGAAGCCGAGTAGATCATCCATCGAATTCGGGGGGATTCGAAGCCGTGACCGTGATCAAGGGGAATGAGAGCGTCGACGGGGACGCGTCGATTCGTGAGCTGCTGAGTGATGATGTGCTGGATGTCCTGCTGGAGCGGTCGAAGGACGAGGCCGGGCAGTTGCGGCTGACCGGTGAGGGGTCGATGCTCGGGCAGCTGGTCAAGGCGGTGCTGGAACGCGCGCTGGAAGGCGAGCTGACCGCTCACCTGGGCTATGGCAGGCACGATGCGTCCGGGAACAACTCCGGCAACTCCCGCAACGGCCGGGGGAAGGGCAAGACGGTGCAGACCGGGGTCGGGCCGGTGCGCATCAGCGTGCCGCGGGACCGGGCCGGATCGTTCGAGCCGGTGCTGGTGCCCAAACGGGCCGGGAGGGTCGCCGGCGGCCTGGACGACATGATCATCAGCCTGTACGCCCACGGCATGAGCGTGCGCGACATCCTGCACCACCTCAAGCAGGTCTATGGCACCGACCTCTCGCACGAGCAGGTCTCCCGGATCACCGACCAGGTGATGGACGAGGTCAAAGCCTGGCAGACGCGTCCGCTGGACCCCACCTATGCCGTGGTGTTCCTGGACGCCATCGTGGTCAAGGTGCGCGACAACAACGTCGTGACCAACAAACCCGCCTACATCGCGGTCGGCGTCGACACCGACGGGGAGAAGCACGTGCTGGGCATCTGGCTCGCGCGGACGCCGGCCGAGTCGGCCACCGCCGCCGAGAGTGCGCGGTTCTGGGCCTCGGTGATGGCCGATCTGCGCAACCGCGGGGTCCGCGACATCCTGATCGCCTGCTGCGACGGCCTGAAAGGCTTCGAGGACGCCATCAACGCCGCGTTCCCGGCCACGGTCGTGCAGACGTGCGTGGTTCATTTGATCAGAAATGCGCTGCGGCCGGTCGCCCGCAGGGACGCCGGCGCGGTGGCCAAGGAGCTGAAGAAGGTCTACACCGCGGTGGACGCAGACGCCGCACTGGAGGCCCTCGCCGAGTTCGCCGGCACCGACCTCGGCCGCAAGTATCCGCAGGCGGTGAAGGTATTCGAGGACGCCTGGGACCGGTTCACGCCCTACTTCGCCTTCACCGCACCGGTCCGCAAGCTGCTCTACACCACCAACGGGATCGAGTCGCTGAACTACCAGTTGCGCAAGGTCACCAAGGCCAGAGGGCACTTCCCGACCGACGACGCCGTGGTCAAGCTGCTGTGGCTGGCCATCGTCAACATCGAGGACAAAAGAGCCCGCGAACGCGCCGCCAAACGCGACAACGGCGACAAGCACGCCTTCCAGCCCGCCCGCCTCGTCGAAGGGCAACGCGTCGCCGGATGGCGCGAAGCACTCAACGAACTCGCCATCGCCTATCCAGGACGCATCAGGTAAAGCGGACTACACCTACCACCTGCAAGACCTTTCCACACCTGAAGTTACAAGCTCCCCGACACCGGCTTGGAGATGCCGTGTCCGGCAGGGCGGACGGTACTGGTGCCGGTCAGCGGCACGAGCGGTGACGGCGCCGATAGGCGGCGTGTCCAAGCAGCCAGGCAACGGGAGGCTGATCGGATACCCCGAGGCTCACCGGCTGAACGCGCTGATCGGATGCTCGGCCAACCGGGCGAATACATTGCACTTCGCCGTAGCTGTAGAGGCTCGATGCCTCGATGCTTGATTCCAAGTCGTCCGGGGGTGGTCAGTGACCGTATGCGGTACGGGCCTGGACGGTGGGCTGGCCGTCCTGTCGTTGCGCCAGATCGCCGTCGCCAGGTGCCTGCTGAGTCAGTTCCCGTGACCGCGTGCCGTGGCTGTTCGCAAGTCCGATAGGACACCCGCGCTAACCGTCCGCCACAGCCTTTGCGACATCACACAACGGGTGCCACCGGAGTACGGCGGAAACGGGCCGCAGACTGAGGTAGTTGCTGGTCAGCGTCGGTCGCGGCGGCGTCGGGCGGCGGGTCGGCGTCGGCGGCGACCTTTGCTGAGGTCTGTACGCCGAGGTGGACGTAGGCGCCGAGGTTGGCCGGGGGGGGCGTGGCGGAATTTGGCCTGGAGTTCGGGGGCGGTACGGCCTGAGGCTGCCAGGTGCTGCAGTGCGGAGTGGCGCAGTTGATGCAGCGTCCAGCCGCAGGCGTGCGGGTCGAGTGCGCGGGTGGCGGTTTCGAACAGGTAGTCGGCGCGTGGGGCGGACAGGCGCCCGCGGCCGGTGGCCGGGCAGGTGTTGTGGGCACGGGGCCGGAGGTGGGGGCACGACCGCACGCGAACCTCGGGTAAGCCGTCCGATCGACCGACGCGACCCGAACCCCCGGCAACCGTCACCAACGGGCGAACACCGCGAGCCTCACGACCGGCGATCAGACCCGCGGCCCGTTTCTGCCGTATTCCGGTGGCACCCTCAAGGCCCATGCCTGGTTGGCGGGTCTGGTCATGGAGCGGGCGATGCGTTGTGGGCCATGTGAGGTGTTCAGGAGGAACTCGGTCGTGCGTCCAGGCCGGCCATTACTCGGTCGGAGGGAACGCGTCGGTGAGTACCCCCTATGCCGGGGGTTGAGGACCAGGAGGCCCGTCGGCTCCTTGGGGAGGTGAGTCTCCAGGGAGTTTCGGGTCGCCGGTTGGTTGGCGAGCCAGGCGTTCTTCGGCACGAGTGAGGCGTTCGCGCAGGTTATCGCGTTCTGTGCGGGCGGCGGCCAGTTGCTGCTCGGCGTGGGAGGCCTGCTCCGCCGTGATGGTGATCCGGGTCCGGGCGGTGGCCAGTTCGGTCTGAACCGCGAGGAGCTGCTCAGTGAGGTCGGCGGTGCGTTTCGTGGCCTGGGCGGTCCGGTCGTCGGCGGACCTGGCGGCCTGGTCGGCCGCCTCGGCTCTCGCGGTGGCGGCGGCGAGCCGGGCCGTCAGGTCGGCGGTCGCCTGCTGGTGGTCGAGGTCGCGCTGGTGGGCAGCGGTGAGGGCGGTGTGCAGCTCCTGGCGGGCTCGGCCGACTTCCTGACCGAGCCGGGCGAGCTCCTCCTGGTGGGCCGTGCGTGCGCGGGCCAGTTCAGCGTCGGTGTCGGCCTGGTGGCGCAGCGCGAGGCGTTCGCGTGCCTCGGCGCTCTCCCGCGCCGCTTCCGCGGCGGCCACCTGGGCCTGCGCGGCCCCGAGCCGCTGTGCGGCCTCGCTGACCTGCTGCGTGGCCTGTTGCACGGCCTCCTGTGTGCGCCGGTCGGCCTCGGCGATGCGCTGGTCGGCCTCCGCGTGGGCGGCGCGGGCGCTGTCCTCGGCCTGCTGCGCGCGGCGGCGGGCATCGGCGGCCTGGCGCGCGGCGGTGTCGGCGGCCTGCTCGGCCGCGGCGTAGTTGTCGCGCAGTTCGGTGGCCTCGGCTTCCAGCTCGCTGTTGCGGGCTAGCACCTCTTCCTCCAGTGCAGTGACCTGACTGGTGACCGCGGTGAGCAGCGCGGCGAGTTCGCGCAGCGTGGGTGCCTGTTTGGCCAGTTCGTCGGCGATCTGGCGGCGGACGCCGGTGACCGCGGCGCCCTGCCGGGCGCGTTGGGCGTTGTGGTACCTGGCTCGGCAGGCGCGCGGCGGAGGGCAGAACTGCAGAGGTCTTCCGCGGGGCTTGGGCGGCGGGAGTGGGCTGTCGCACTGCCGGCAGTTCGTCTGCGGGCTTGGTCTCTGTTCCCCGGGCACCTCGACGCCGTCACCCTCGCCCGGGCCGGTAGCGGTGGCCTCGGCCACAGGCGCAACAGCGAAGGGACTGCCCGGACTGCCGCCGGTCTCGTCCACCCGTTGCCCTTCGGGCTCTCCAGGCGCTTGGTGCCGAGGGACCACGCCCTCCCCTCCGGAGAGGCCGGTCTTGGGGCTGTCCTCACGGGGATCCATGATCGACATCTTAGCATCTGCATTTCATCTGAGCTGTTTTATCTTTTCAGTGTCTACGAAACACAGTCACGTTCAGTGAACCAGTAGCACATAATCCCGATTATGTGCGGCCGTCGTTCGAGGGGCGCGATCGTGCCGTGGAAGGGGGTTGAGGAACAACGGAACGGAAACCGGCGCTAAGCGCCATGGGTGACTTGTGGCGTTTTGACCTGGGGTTACTTGGTGCCTGAATCTTCAGCGGTCGTGTTGATCGATTGTCTGGAGGTTGTTGGTCATGCCGGTGGAGTTCCTGACTGACGAGCAGGCCGCCCGGTACGGGGCGTTCGCTGGGGCACCGTCGCGGGTGGAGTTGGAGCGGTTCTTCTTCCTGGACGATGCGGACCGGGCGCTGATCGAGTCCAAGCGTCGCCAGCACAATCGGCTGGGGTTCGCGGTCATGCTGACCTGCGTGCGGTTCGTGGGGGTGTTCCCGGAGGACCCGGTTGCGGTGCCGACCCAGGTTGTGGATTACCTGGCCGAGCAGTTGGCGATCGAGGACGCGTCGGTGTTGAAGGCCTACGGGGAGCGGGAGAACACCCGGCTGGGGCACATGCGCGAGTTGCGCCAGGTGCAGGGGTACCGCGACTTCGCCGAGGTCGAGGGCGAGTTGCGCGAGTGGGTGGATGCGCGGGCTTGGACGACGGGGGACGGCCCCAAGGCGTTGTTCGACGCGGCTGCGTCGTGGCTGCGGGAGCGGCGGGTGCTGCTGCCGGGGGTGTCGACGTTGGCGCGGCTGGTGGCGTCGGTGCGGGAGGCGGCCAACCAGCGGTTGTGGGACACCTTGTGCGGGGTGTTGAGCGTCGGGCAGCGGGCGGTGCTGGACTCGCTGCTTCAGGTGGCGCCAGGCGCGCGTGTGTCGGAGCTGGACCGGTTGCGGCGCGGGCCGGTGCGGGTCTCGGGTCCGGCAATGACGCGGGCGCTGGAACGCGCCGCTGAGATCGCCGCGCTGGGGGTGGGTGAGCTGGATGTGTCGGGGGTGCCGCCGCGCCGGCTGGCCGAGCTGTCGCGGTACGGGGTCGACGGCAAGGCCTCGTTGCTGCGGCGGCATAGCGACACGCGGCGGCTGGCGACGCTGCTGGCCACGGCGGTGCATCTGACCACGCGGGCGGTGGATGACGCCCTGGACCTGTTGGACGTGCTGATCGCGACCAAGCTGCTGGCGCGGGCCGAGCGGGAGACGACCCGGGAGAAGGTCAAGACGTTGCCGCGCGTGGAGCGCGCCTCGGCCAAGCTGGCGGCCGCGGTGCAGGTGCTGATCGAGACGACCAGCGAGCAGATCGACACCAGCACCGGGGAGGTGTTCCCGCCAGCGGCCTCCTTGGTGGAGGCGGTGTGGGAGCGGATCGAGGCGGTGGTGCCGCGCCGGGAGCTGGCGGCGGCGATCGCCGCGATCGGGGAGCTGACCCCGCCGCTGGACTCGGACGCCGACCAGGCGTGGCGGGCGCAGCTGGTCACCCGGTTCGCCACGGTGCGGCCGTTCCTGGAGCTGCTGACCAGCGTGGTCGACTTCGGCGCCACACCCGAAGGGCTGCCAGTGCTCAAGGCGCTGCGGTCGCTGCCGGGACTGCTGGGCCGCAAGAAGGTCGCCCCGGCCGAGATCGACACCGAACTGCTGGTGGGGTCGTGGCGGCGGCTGGTGCTGTCGGCCCCGCACGCCGAGCCGGGGACGGTGGACTGGAAGGCCTACACCTTCTGCGTGCTGGAGCAGTTCCACCGGATGCTGCGCCGCCGCGAGATCTTCGCCCGCAACTCCTCCAAGTGGGGTGACCCGCGCGCCAAGCTGCTCAGCGATGCCGCCTGGGAGAAGGCCCGACCGATGGTGCTGGCCAGCCTGAACCTGCCCGCCACCGCCGGTGAGCACTTGGCGGCCCGGGCCGAGCTGCTGCACGCCACCTACACCGAGGTCGCCGAGCGGCTGCCGGCCAACTCCCAGGTCCACTTCGGCGAGGACGGGCGGCTGCACCTGGCGGCGCTGGAACCCGAGCCCGAACCGGCGTCGCTGGTGGAGTTGCGCCAGGCGGTCAACGACCTGCTGCCGCGCGTGGACCTGCCCGAGGTGCTGCTGGAGGTGTTGGCCTGGACCGGCGCCGATACCGCGTTCACCTCCCTCACCGGCGGGGAGGCCCGGCTGGCCGACCTGGACACCACGATCGCGGCGCTGCTGGTGGCGCACGGCTGCAACGTCGGCTACACCCCGGTGATCGGGTCGGCCGAGCCGTTGACGCGCGACCGGCTCTCGCACGTGGACCAGACCTACCTGCGGCACGCCACCTACCAGGCCGCCAACGCCGCGCTGATCACCGCGCAGCAGTCCATCGACCTGGCCAGCGCCTGGGGCGGCGGGCTGGTCGCCTCCGTCGACGGGATGCGGTTCGTGGTCCCGGTACCGTCGGTGTACGCCCGGCCCAACACCAAGTACTTCGGGCGCCGCGGCGGCGCGACCTGGCTCAACATGATCAACGATCAGGCCGCCGGGCTGGGCGGCAAGGTGGTGGCCGGGACGCCGCGCGACTCGCTGTATGTGCTGGACGTGCTGTACGACCGCGACGGCGGCCGCCGCCCGGAGATGATCGTGACGGATACTTCCAGCTACTCCGACATCGTGTTCGGCCTGCTCACCTTGGCCGGGTACGCCTACGCGCCGCAGCTCGCCGACCTGCCCGACCAGAAGATGTGGCGCATCGATCCACGCGCCGACTACGGACCGTTCACCGACGCCGCCCGCGGCCGCGTCGATCTGGGACGCATCGAGCGGCACTGGGAGGACACCCTGCGGATCATCGGGTCGATCCACACCGGCGCGGTCCGCGCCTACGACGTGATCCGGATGCTGTCACGCGACGGCCGCGCCACCCCGCTGGGCGACGCGATCGCCCACTACGGGCGCATCGCCAAGACCCTGCACATCCTGCGGATGGCCGACGAACCCGGCTACCGCCGCCAGATCAAAGCCCAGGCCAACCTGCAAGAAGGCCGCCACGCCCTGGCCCGCAAGATCTTCCACGGCAAGAACGGCCAGCTCTACCAGAACTACCAGGAGGGCATGGAGGACCAGATCGGCGCGCTCGGCCTGGTGCTGAACGCGATCGTGCTGTTCAACACCCGCTACATGGACGCCGCCCTGACCCAGCTGCGCACGGACGGATTCGACGTGCGGGAGGAGGACGTGGCACGGCTGTCGCCGTTCGTGCGGCACCACATCAACATGATGGGCCGCTACTCCTTCCAGCTCCCCGAACTGCCCGGCGGCCTCCGCCCGCTCAACCCCGCTCCTTGATGCCGCTGGACCGGCGTGCCAGCGCCACCAGCAACACCCAAAACCGCCTGAACCCAGCAGCTCAGCGCACGTGTTCCACGCCGGGTGCCGCGGGCTCTGCGCTCGGCGCGCAGCAGGCCGGCCACGTACCGGATGAGTTCACGGGAGACGCCGAGCATGGCAGGGTAGGTGACCACGTGGAGCCTTTCGGGCAGAGACGGGATCTTGTCGCAAAAACCTCTCTACCGGGGGCTCCACGCCCGTTTCGGGGTGTTCCGATGTGTCCGCGTGCCTGCCCTCCCGTGGCCGTTCATGCCTCGGAAATTCCTGCTGTCCCAATCAACCTTGCAGAGAAACCATCAGCATGTTCGAAAAATCTCAGGCAGGTAGATGCCCGGCGTTTATTTCAATGGCATTCGGGTGGTGCCGAAGGGGCCGCACAGTTGGTCATCGGCAGTGTGGGCTCTGTGGTGGTCCAGTTGGCGTTCTGCCGGGCGGAGTAGGTCTCGCGCCATCCGGCTTTCAGCCAGCTTCCGCCCGGCCTGATGACGATCTCCTGGTCCGCAAGAAGCAGACCCGTGCCGGGATCGATGATGAGCTGGCGTTCCAGGATAGAGCCATCTGATCGCGCTTCAGGCATGGCGACACCAACGCCCGGGCGGCCGAGTGGATCCTTCAAACGCCCGAGTGATCGCACACCTGGAAGTCCCGCGAGCATGCGGTACGCCGCCGCACGCACCTTCGGGGTGACCGGGACATCTAGAAGCAGTTGTGCACCGACCTGAAATGCCAAAGTATCCGATTGCTTCGGCGTGTTGGGATCGAACATGTCCTTGCTGCTGTTTGACTTTTGGACGATCTGTTCCTTGAGCCGAAGCGGATCAGCGGGGAGTTCCTGAACGTCTCGGACGGTCGCCCACCAGTTGCCCAGATGCAGCGCCCTCCCGCTGGGGTCTCCGGGGACCGCCGATGCCCACTGACCGTTTGTCACCAGGTCGTTGCCCTCGATGGGCACCGCTGTGACACCTTGGTCGTTTAGATGCCACCGGCGGGGAGACCCGGCACGTTTCCACGCTTTCTCATCGGCATTGCTGCGCGGAAGCGCGGTGGCGTCCCGTGTGATGAACCAGGATCGTCCACGGGGATCCCTCGCGATCCATTGTTCGCGCAGTTGCTCCCGCTCTATCACATACGGGTCTTTCTTGGTCCCGACCCGGATCAGCGTGCCGGTCCGGATCTGGGTGTGCCAGTAGTGGCCGGTCGTCGTGGTCGCCTGTTCGGTCCTGTCCGCGGCGACGAGCAGGACATCGCGTGCGGCAAGGCTGTGGATACCGGCGCCGGTCGGCTGTTGTGTCGACCTGGGCACGGCCACGATGGCGGTCACGGCGATGGCCGCCGCGGCGACGACCACGCCCAGGGCCAACGGCAGACGGCGTACGCGGGATCGCTGGTGGGCGCGGACGGCCTCGTGTCTGGTCGGTGCGGCCAACACGCGCTGGCGCACCCTGTCGCGCACCTCGGCCGGGGGCGGCGGTGGATCGAGCAGTTGGTGAACCATCCGCATCTCATCCATCGACATCCTCCAGGTCGGTGAGTGGATTGTTTTCGCCTAGCGTCTTGCGTAGTTTCCTGCGTGCGCGGTTGAGCCGGGATCGGACGGTGCCCGGCGGGATGCCCAATGCTTTGGCCACCTCGTCGCCACGTAGTTCGCCCAGCGCGACGAGCAGCAGCACGTCCCGGTCGCCCTGTGAAAGTCCGCCGATCGCGGCGGCGAGCCTGCCGCGCAGCCCTTGGGCGGCCACCCAGTCAACGACCTGGTTTTCGTGGCTGACCACGGCCGGTGCGGCACCATCGCTGCCGAGCCTTCGGTACCACCTAGCCTCGGCACGCCGATGCTGGGCAACCTGTGTCGTCGCGATACCGAATAGCCAGGGCCGCAGGTCCCCGCGCGCCGGGTCGAACGCATCGCGTTTACGGAAGGCGATGAGGAAGGTGTCAGCTGTGACGTCCTCGGCAGCGGTTGTGCCCAGGCGTCCTGCGATGTAGCGATAGATATCGCAGAAGTACCGGTCGTACAGCTCCGCGAACATGTCGGATTCCGGCGTGGGCTCGTTACTCGCCCTCGGGGTCTGCGCCGCTGAATCCATGCGGGGCTGCGCGGTCACGTCGTGACCTTCTTTGTCATGCGGCACCTTTCGGCGAAGCGGCCGATCACTACCCGTACTCCGTCAACCGGTCCCCTTGCGTTCATGTCGAGACTTGGGTCGGCTGGCTGCCGTTTCCCCGGCAAACGATTGGCCCGAGGGGCCCCAGACGGTGGCGAGGTGACCACGATGCGGGCCGCCGGCCACGGCTCGCACTACGTGCCCATCCCCACCGAGGACTGGACCAAGGCACTGTGCGGCTTCGGGTGGGCGCCCGAAGAGGGAAAGCCGACCACTGGGAACCAAGCTGTCCCGAGTGCCGTCGCGAGCGCGGGCCCATCCGGTCGAGTTCCTGCGTTCCTCGGCGGAGCAGCAGGACACCGCAAGCGGGCGGTGACCGCACCGCCCGCGCTCACCGCCACCTCACCGGCGGGGGCCGGGGCCCAACAAGCTGGTGACCTCGGCGATCGCCTCCGGCGAAGGGTGGAAGTAGCGGCGCACGTTCTCGGGCTTTTTGAGCCGGGACTTGGCCATCAGCATCAGCAGGCTCGCGCCACCTTCGCCAAGATGGGTCAGCGCCGAGTGCCGCAGCTCGTGCGGATCCCATCCGGTGCCCGGCCCACCAAGCGCGGTGTGGGCGTCCAGCAGTGCGCGGGCCTGCCCGTAAGACAGGCGGGCGCATCCGGTGTCGGGGCAGACGTCGCGTGGCGCGAGGACCTTGCCCGGTCCGGGGCGGCGGTGGGTGATGAACACCGGCCCCCGGGTGCGGCCCTTGAGCAGACGCGGCAGCAGCCGTGCGGTCCCGGCGTCCCAGTAGACCGTCTCCAGCACCAGGTCCTCGCGGGCCTGGCCGCGCCGGCGGGTCTTGGCGCGGGCGCCCTTGGCCTTCACCGGGCAGCGGCGGCCCGCCAGGTTCAGGTCCTCGATGTTGACGTCCAGGATCTCCTCGATGCGCGCCGCCGTCTCGTACAGCATCCGGTACAGCGTCTTCTCGCGCAGTTCGACCTCGCGGCGGGCGATCAGCCGGTCGATCTCCATCCGGGACCGGACCGGGGTGTCGGAGTCAGGCACCGGCAGCCGCTTGGTCCAGACCGGCACCGCCGGGGCCCGGTGCCCTCGGTCGCGGCACCAGACCAGCCACGAGCCGACCGAGGCCCGGCGGCATTCCAGGTGTTGACCGCCGCGCTGCCCCACAGCAACTCCAGCGCCTCGCCGATCTCCTCATCAGCCACCGCCGCCAGCGGCCGGTCCTCGCCGAGCCGCAGCGCGGTCTTGCCGATCCCGATCCCGTAGTTGCGCACGGTGTTCGGGTTGCCCAGCGAGGCCAGGAACGCGTCCGCCGCCGCGCGCACGGTGAACGCTGTCTGACCGGTCGGCAGCACCACCAGATCGGCCACGCCCACTCCTTGCCGCAGATAACAGGTCCGCTTCACGCTCTGTTCGGCGGCTGTTGCTGCAGGCGGCGATCAGCGATGCCACAGATAATAGGCCATTATCTACGCCAAGACTTCGAAATTCTTTCCAGCCGCGGCCCCGCCCCCGACCGACCAGGCACGACGCGGCTTAGCGCCGGTTTCCGTTCCGTTGTTCCTCAACCCCCTGGAACCTGTCGCCGAGCCGCAACGGGCCTCGTCGCACCGGGCCCTCTGATCGACGCGATCGGCAGGCGCATCGGCACCTGAGCCAACGGCGCACGCAGCCGGCCCGCTCTCGACAGAGCCGGGATCGATCGCACGGAGAACCTTCCGTGCCGTCCACAGAGACCGATCGGCCATGAGGCCGGCCCGATCCTCGTCATGGCGACCCAGCGCTGCGGTCTCATCACCGACGCAAGCGGCATCGGGCCAGGCGCTCGGCGCCGCGCTACCGTCTTGCCGTGACGCCCCAACCGCCGCCCTCTGACGGCTCCGGCCGGCAGCAAGGCGAATCCGAGCCGCCCACGCCCAGCGTTGTTCTCTCCACGCAGGTCACAGGGCCCCTCGCACCCCCAGGCCATGCAGCGCTTGAGGACAGTTCCCAGCGCGAGCGTCAAGAGTTGCGGGACGCCCTCCTGGTGCTCCTGGAAGCGTGGCGGCTCTCCCTACGCAGCGAACACACTCGCACCGCGTACGCATCCGACATGACCGATTGGCTCGCCTTCTGCGCACAAGCCCGCGTGGACCCGCTGCGGCAAGCGCGCCGCGCACACGTGGACGCCTGGGTGCAGCAACTGCGCACCCGCCCGGTACGGGGCGGGCGACCTCCCTCGCAGGCCACCCTCGCCCGCCGCCTCTCAACCGTCAGTTCGTTCTATCGCTACACCGTCACCGAAGGCCCGCGGCTCCTCGGGGCGGCTCACTACACACGCCTCGGCCTGCTCGACCACAATCCCGCCGCCACCCCCGCACGCCCCCGGGTGTCCGACCAGCCGAAAGGGCGAGGGCTGGACCGCCACGAGTTCGCCGCGCTCCTGGAGGCAGCCGCCGCAGCCGGTCACCGCGACGCGGCGGTGACGTGCCTGCTCGGCCGCAACGGACTGCGCGTCTCGTCGGTCTGCACGGCCGACGTGGACAGCCTCGGCCGCCAGGGACGCCACCGCATCCTGACCTACTGGCTCAAACGCGACCGGACCCAGCAAACCGCCCTCTCGTTCACCACCTGGACGGCCATCGAGGGCCACCTGTACGACCGCGACACGGGCGCCCATCCCGAACAGCACCAGCCAGGGCAGCCACGCCCCTTGATCCTCAGCAACGATGGCGCCCGCCTGGACCGGTTCCAGGTCGACCGGATCGTCAAACGCCTCGCCCGCGCCGCCGGTCTCGAACAACCCAGAACCGTCACCCCGCACTCACTGCGACGCGCCTTCATCACCCACGCACGCCGCGCCGGCGCCGAACCCGAACATGTCCAGGACGCGGCGGATCACCAGGATCCCCGAACCACCCGCCGCTACCAGCAAGCCGACGACCGCTTCGACCACTCCCCCACGTACCTGCTCGAGCAGTACCTCTCGCCCTACGGCCAACCACGGGGCTGAGGAAGAACCCAGGACCAGCAGTCATGGCCCAGAACTCCTGAAGCCACAGCGAGCCGCAAAGTCGCTTGTGTCTCCGGTCGCTGAACCGCGCGCTGGCGCAGGGCCGTGCCTCACATCGTGCTGGCGCACTGGGTGAAGGGGCGCTGGACGTCGTCGGGTGCGTGGGCCAGAGCGGCGGGGTCGGGTGTGGCGGGGGTCAGTTGCGGGAGGTGGATGAGGAGGTCGAAGGCTTGGAGGGGATCGATGTCGGCGTAGAAGGAGCCGTTTCCGGCGCGATGGGAGGTGGCGGCGCGCACGGCGGCGGTGTCGGTGTCGTCCAGGCGGCGCAGATCGGTGGCGAAGGGGCCGGCGTGGCTGGCGTGCAGCAGGGCGTCCAGGCTGCCGGGACGGGGCGGGTCCATCGGGGCGAACAGCGTGCCGGTGACGAAGTCGGCCCCGACGTTGAGCATCTGTCCCTGGCCACTGGTCATGCCGATGGCGAGGTAGTCGGAGCCGAGGCTGTCGGCCAGGTGCATGCCCATCGGGGTGGCGCCCGGAACGCCGGGGAAGGCGGTCGGCCAGCGCTGGATGTGGCCGTTGTGGGCGGCCAGGACGACCCGTTCCTCGCGGTCCAGGATCCACTGGAGAGTGTCGGCGAGAGCGGCGTCCCGGTCGTAGAGGACGGCCTGCTGGTCGCCGCGCACCATCGCGCGGATGGTGGTGTCGAGCGCGGCGGTCAGGTGCAGGGCTCGCAGCGCCTGCCGATAAGCCTCGTCGCCGGTACGGCGCCGGTATTCCAGGCGACGTCCGGCCATGCGGGCGGCCAGGTCGGCCAGGCCCGCGGTGAGGGTGTCCTTGGCTTCGGCGGTCAGGCCCAGGTAGACGGTCAGAGCGGGCTGGGCGGAGAACGCCGAGGTGGCCGCGAAGGCCGCCGCGGTCTGCCGCAGTGCCGGATCGACGGTGAAGTCGGGGTCGGCGTCGGCGAGATAGGCGGTGACGGCGTCCAGGCCGGGCAGCAGTGAGGCGTTGGAGCCGGGCAGGTCGATCCCGTGGAAGGAGACCGGCCGTGCGGCGGTGGCGTTGAGGCGGCGCATCCCTGCCAGGTGGTCGCGCATCTCGGTCCACAGCCCCATCAAGGACGTCAGGCCCTGCGCCGCCACCTGCCCGGCGTCGGTGTCGGTGCCCGTGCCGCGCACCCACGCATCGACCAGCCGTGCCTCCACGAAGCCGGTCTCCATCGCGTAGGCGCCGAAGCCGTGCCGTTCGGCCAGGTGGCGCAGGAGGCGGTCGCGCAGCCGGAAGGTCTCCCGGTTGTAGTGAGCGGTCTCACCGATCGCCACCACGCGGGCGTCGCCGATCGCCTCGTCCAGCCAGTCCAGATCGTCGGTGGGTGCGGCCGGGTCGAGCGTACGCAAGGGATGCACCGCGTGCGCGCTCAGCCGTGCCGTGACCGTGTCCGTCGTCATGTGCCCGCCTTCCATTTCTGTACCAATTTTGGGAACGGTATCAGATATGGGATCATTGCCGCGTGGACCAGACCGAGCTGCTGCTGCATCCGGTGCGGTTGCGCATCGTGCACGCCCTGTCCGGCGGACGCGCCCGTACCACCGCCGAACTGGGCGCGCACCTGGCCGAGATCCCCCGGACCACCGTCTACCGCCACGTCGCCCTCCTGGCCGACGCCGGCGTCCTGGAGGTGGCCGGCGAGCAGCGGGTGCGCGGCGGCGTGGAACGCACCTATCGGCTGCGCGCGGAGCAGACTTCCGTGGACGGCGCCGCGATGACGGTGCAGGACCATCGCCGCGGGTTCACCGCCGCCATGGCCGCCCTGCTGGCCGAGTTCAACGCCTACCTCGACACCGGCGCCGCCGACCCGTTCGCCGACGGAGTCGGATACCGGCAGGGCGTGGTGTGGCTCAGCCAGGAGGAACTGGCGGAGATGATCCGGGAACTGCTGGCCGTCCTGGCCACCCGAACCGGCAACCAGCCCGGCCCTGGCCGCAACCCCCACCTCATGAGCCTTATCCACTTCCCGGCCGAGCCGTCGCCAGAGGCGTAGCTGGTTGATCGTCAGTGTGGCTCGGTCGACGGGCCATGAATGATGCGATGAATGGTGGAGCGGCCGACGCTGTACTCGCCTGCCAGGTCCGCCAGCGACACCTCGCCCTCGGCGTAGCGGCGGCGGATGGACCACCGTGCCGGCTCGGGCAGTTCGGGCTGCTTGCCCTTGAGCTGCCGTTTCGCATGCGTGTCAGGCGAGGCTGACACGCATGCTCCCGTCAACCCAGCCGGCCCAGCCTGACGGCCTCCTTGAGGAAGACGACGCCGTCTATCGTGTCGAGCTGGGCCGGGTCCAGCGGGAAATAGGCGAAATCGTGCGAGACGCGCGGGGCGGGCTTCGGGATGGCCTCGGCCAGGCGGCGGGCGTCGATGAGAGCGTGGTCCCACGGAAGCGTGGACAGGATGCCCTCGACGGTGTCCGGGGGCGGGGTGTCGTCGCCGGCCGTGCCGAGGGCTGAGGCCAGGAAGGCGTACCGGTCGCCCAGGTACGTCGCGGTGATCGCTCCCGCGCTCCACCACTCCAGCTGCTGGTCGCCGAACGGCATGAAGGTCTTGTTCCGCTGCAGGTGGAGATTGGAGGCGAAGACCAGGGCCGGGCCGTGCTCGGCGACGGCACGCAGGTTGGCGGCCATCATCGCGTCCCGCAGGGCCGACAGCCGGGTCCACCGTGCCGGGGACGCGTCGGCCATCCAGTAGTGGTAGCGGAGCAGGCCGGTGGCGGTGCGTCCGTACAGTGCCGCCGCCTCCCTGTCCTCCACGCTCAGCCCGGGCGCCTGCGTGTCGAGCAGCGCCACCAGGTCGTCGGCGATCAGTCGCAGCCGCTGGGCGTCGGCGGACCGGCCGATCGACTGGGACGGATCCATGGCCGTGGCCTCGTTCGACCACCGGTCGTCCGGGCCCAGCAGCGAGTCGAGCGTTTCCCTGGTCACCACGGTGCAGGGCAGTGGGCCGTCGAGGAGGGCGTGGAGGGCGGTGAGCGCCTGGCGCGGGCTCTCGGCCCAATACTCCAGCGGGCCGTCGAACCCGAAGAACCGGAGCTTCTCGTCATGCTCCTCGTTGTACGCGCGCATCCAGCGCACGAGCTCGCGGTTGGCCGGTGACGCGCCGAAGCCGTGGCTGAAGCCGCGTTCCATGACGTCGTCGAGCGTGCCCGTGCCCGTCGTGACGTAGTCGTCCACCAGGAGGCTCCTGAGGCAGTCGCTCTCGATGGCGAACGACCGGTAGCCCTCCTGCTCGACCAGATGCCGGAAGATCTCGTTGCGCAGTTCGCCCAGTTCCTCCACGAAGTGCCTGGCCTCGCCCAGGCCGAGCAGCAGGGGCTTGGCGGGAAGCGACCGCAGGAACGCCGAGAGGTCCGCGCCGTCGAGCGGCCGGGCCGTGTCCTTGATGTCCATGCCTTCAACGGTATCGTTGAACCTTCGATGTAAACTTTGCCGCGAAAATGCCCGTTCAATAGTGGTGGACCTTCAATCGGTGATGCATCCATGAGGCCAGTGGACCTGGCGCGCGAGCACGGCCTGTCCACCCAGGCGATCAGGAACTACGAGGACGCCGGCATCCTGCCCACCGCCGAACGCACCGTCCACGGCTACCGCACCTACACGCCACTGCACGCGCAAGCCCTGCGCGCGTTCCTCGCCCTCGTGCCCGGGCACGGTCACCAGACGGCAACGTCGATCATGCAGGTGGTCAACCGGGGTGCCACCGAGGAGGCCCTGCGGCTCATCGACGAGAGCCACGGCCAGCTCCTCGACGACCGCCGCACCCTCCAGGCCGTCGAAGCCGCGCTTCGCGATCTGGCCCCTGTGCCGCCCGAACGCGGCGACACCTTCATCGGCCCCCTGGCCAGGCGGCTCGGCATCCGCCCCGCCACCCTGCGCAAATGGGAGAACGCCGGGCTGGTCCGGCCGCGCCGCGATCCGCAGACGGGCTACCGGATCTACAGCGCGGCCGACGTACGGGACGTCCGGCTGGTCCACCAGCTCAGGCGGGGCGGCTACCTGCTGGAGCAGATCGCCCCGCTGATCGCCCAGGTCCACTCCGCCGGAGGCATCGCCCCGCTGGAGTCGACCCTGCGCGACTGGCAGGCCCGCCTGTCCGCACGGGGCCGCGCCATGCTCAAGGGCGCCGCCGACCTGGACACCTACCTTCGCGCCCGCGAACCCTGAGCCGAGTCACGTTCACCAGAGGAAGCCGGGGAGGCCGGGTTGAGCACGCGTCCCGGAACCCCCCGTTTCCGGGACGGGTACAGGCGCCCAGGTCGAGGCGTCCCGTTACCCGTCCCGGAGAGCTGGTCGGGAGCCCCTCCGAAGAAGCCCTGCAGCAGATCGAAGCCCTGCTCAGCGAGCGGTCTTGCTCATCCTGGCCAAGGTAGAAGTCCAGCCCGCCAAGGATGGCGGCTGGATCATCTGCATGATGGACGACTGAGGCCACCAGGTAACAGCGTCACTGCGTGCCTACAGCAGGACGCCTCTCAGAACGCGATCGAGCGCTGCCCGGCCTGCGGGTCCCCAGGTCGGCTTGCCGCCAGGAATGCCTCGGTCTCCGTTCTGGCCTATCAGCATGAGGATCAGGCTCTTCAGAGCAGCGAGGCCGCGGGCGCGCCGGATCGTCGCCTCGTCCGCATGCCCGTATACCTCGAAGAAGCGTGCGGCGCCGCCCGCGGGAAGGACCACCCATGCGGCCGCGAGGTCCCACGCCGGATCACCGGCGAACATGTCACCGAAGTCGACCACGCCCGAGAGCGTCCCGTCCGAGACGATGACATTCGCGGGATGAAGGTCACCGTGCACCCAAACCGGCGGCCCCTCCCACTCGGGCGCCGCAACGGCGTCATCCCAGACGGCCCGGACATCGTCGGCGATCCCGTCGGGTACGACGGCGTGAAAGAAGTGGTCGAAGCCGTCCGTGCACTTGCCGGGGTGAGCGCCGCGGTCCGAACTGATCGGCGCCTCGGCGGGCGCCTCCACGTGCAGCGCCCTGAGGAAACCCGCCAGAGTGTCGGCCGCGTGGTCGCCGCGGCTGATCGAGGCGTGGTCCAGTGGCTCGCCGGGAACCCACGTCATGACGGTCCAGGGCTTCGGGAAACGCGCGGACGGCTCACCGATCCGTACAGGATTCGGGACCGGGAGCGGCAGGCGCGGGGCCAGGACGGGCAACCACCGGCGCTCCTTGCGCTGCAGGTCGGGGGCACGCTCCGTACGCGGCATGCGCACGGCCAGCTCGTCCCCAAGGCGCCACTGCTGATTGTCCCACCCGCCCGCCACCTCGCGCAGGGCCAGCCCCGCAAGGTCCGGATGCTGCTCCTGCAGCAACTCATGGACCAGGTCTGCGGTGATCTCGATCTCGGAGTCGGCCATACGACGCGACAGTACTAGGCAGGCGCCGACTCTGGCTCCACTCATGATCCCCGAGGGACTGGTTGCCTGAGCCGTTAGTCGACGGCGGTATCTCGACGACGAAGAACAGGAAGTTGGGATTGGTCGAAAGGTCCTGGAAGCCGTCCGGGAACAGCTCACGGGCGGCCGGGTCGGGCTGCGGCTCGCTGATGGCGGCGAGGCGGAAGCCGGCGGCGGTGAACGCATCGGTCATCGGGTGCAACGGCCTGCGCCACAACCTCGTCGGGACCGATCGCCGGTTGAAGGCCCAGTCGAAGGTGTAGCTGGTAGTCGCGTAGTAGTCGAGCCGGGGATCCCGGTGCGCGCAGGCCGTGAAAGGGTGGCTCGCCGACGCGATCAGCCGGTCGCCCCGCCGGAGTACCCGCCGCAACTTGGCCAGCGTCGGCCCCCAGCTCCTTCCCCAGCTCCTTCCCGGTACGGCAGCTGACAGCAGACGTCATCTGATCGTTCTCGTATTGGCATGGTTTCGGGTGAAGCCGGGCGGGCCGGGTGGCCCGCCGCGGCTACATCCCCGTTAGTCCCTGGCCATCACGGTGAAGGTGAATCCGGCGCTCGTCGGACGGCGCAGCGGAATGTCGCACTTGATCCGGCGCAGCACCTCGTTCCTGCTGAGGCCGAGCCCTTGCGCGATAAGTCGTTCGGGACGCACCGGCACCGGATCCTCGAAGAGGACCTCCACCTGCACCGGCCACGCCTCGTCGACCCATTCCGACGGGGTGTCCAGCCGCCAGGCCCCCGTCCAGTCCAGGGTGAAGCGGTTGCGCCGGGCGAGCAGCGGATCGAGCAGCCTGGACGCCACCAGATCCGGATCGTTGACGCGGTAGCCGTGGAGTTCGGCGGGATCGAAGGATCTGACCGGCGCTCGCTCGTGCACGGTGAGCTTGCTCGTCCGGTCGCAGGATACGCAGCGGACCAGCAGCCACACGTCGAGCAGTTTGCCGTTGGCGTTGACGCGGAACCTGCCCTCACCGGTGGTGGCCGACTCCGACCGGCAGGCCACGCACCGCGACGACAGCAGAGGCAGCCTGGTCCGACGAACGACCCAGGGCAGCACGATATGAGGTTGTGAAGACATGAGCTCTCTAGACCTGACACGAGGCCGATTACGCGCGACCTCGAACGCTGTATGACCAGGCGCACAAGGGCAGCCCGGCAGAACCGACGGGAGCGTCGGCTACAGGTGTGCGGAAGAAGGTGTCAGGTCTGAAGAGCAGGCGGGGTCACGCGGCCTTGTCCTCTGTTCTCGCTGCGACGGGTCGCAGGCAAATTACGGGAACGTGGAAGGAAGGCTCAAGCGGTTTTTTGTGACCCAGGCTTCGTCAGTGCTACCGATCGTTCAGTGTCCACGGTGAGGGGCGGCAAGTCTTCACGTCAGCCCGGGGTGAGGACGCAGAACTCGTTGCCCTCCGGGTCGGCGAGGCACCTCCACGGCACATCGCCCTGGCCGACGTCGGCGTCGGTGGCACCGAGCGCCCCTAGCCGGGCGACCTCCGCCGCCTGATCGACACCGGGATACGGCATCAGGTCGAGATGGACGCGGGTCCACACGGTTTTCACGGGCGTGCGAAGGAACTCCAGATACGGCCCGACGCCCTTGGACGAACGCAGCACCGCATGCTCATCGGCCACCTCGTGCAGGGTCCAGTCCATCGCCTCGCCCCAGAACCGGGCCATGGCCCGCGCATCCGAACAGTCGACCACCACCGCGGCGATCGGCCCGGTGTCCCGGTAGATCTCCCGAGGCTCCAACACGCAGAACACGTTGCCCTCCGGGTCGGCCATCACCGTCCACGGGACGTCGCCCTGGCCCACGTCCGCGGGCGTCGCACCGAGATCCTTCAGGCGCGCGACCAGCTCCGCCTGATGGGCCGCCGAGGCGGTGGCGAGATCGAGGTGCACGCGGTACTTCACCGTTTCGGGGTCCGGGACGGTGACGACATCGACGCAGACGGCGGCGGGATCCGGCCAGGTGAAGCCCACGGGTTCGACGTTGGTCACACCGGGTCCCTCGCTGGAAACACCCCAGCCGAGGGCCTCCGCCCAGAACCGGCCGAGGGCTGCGTCATCCCGAGCCTTGAAATTCACCTGAACGAGTCGCAGCGCCATGCCGCCCGACCCTACGCCCAGGTGGACAAGCGTGATGAATCCGGGGTTGAGGAACCTGCGGGCAGCCGTTGGCGCTGAGAATGATCTTGGTGTGCTGAGGCCGCCGCGAGCCGCACAGTAGGCCGGGTCCCGTTAGCGGTACCCGCTCAACCGCGGCGGCCGCCCGCTGGCCCCGGCCAGCGTGGCGCGGCGGCTGTCGACCCTGGCCTCGCTGTACCGCTACGCGGTGCGCCGCCGCGTCATCCCGGCCTCCCCTGCCGAGTACGTCGACCGGCCCGAGGTCTCCGGCGAGGGCACCACCCCGGCCCGGCCCCTGGCCGAGGCCACCGCGCTGAGCCCCAGAAAGTAGGACTCACCTACCCGCCAAACCCCGGCGAAGATCCAACTGTTACCGCACCGGCCGCCGACCGGCCCCGCCAGCCAGCACAAACACCCAGCTCAGACGCATCGGAACGATGTTCCGCGATAAGCCGACACGGCCAACCCCACCAACGCGGATTTTCGTTCCGATGCTGGTCGCCCCCCCCGCCCCCGGCCAGCCCACCGGCCGGGGGCGGTCGCATGTGGCGTCAGACGGTTGAGCGAATCACCGCCGGTAGACTCGCCGGAGTCCCATAGGGACTCCGGCGTATCGGCGGGAGTCGGCTCCCTGGCCATGATGATCGTCGCCTCAGCCGAGTCCGCGTTTTTGAAACCGGCTGTGGTGGCCACCACAGAGCAGCAGTTCAGCGAGCCGGACGTCGACGGCCCTCGGGCGTGCGGCCTCTGCGGGCCGGTCCCGAGGGCCGTCGACGTCCTGGCCGTGATTGCCGAATCTGGCGCCGGGGCCCGCCGCAGGGCGTCATCGTGGGCAGGGTGGACGAGCGCGTGATGGTGGAGCTGGTGGGCGGACCGTGGGACGGGCACCGCCAGGAGCTGATGACCCGGGCCGACCGGGACCGGCCCCGCAGCGACCTGGGGACGTGGATGCTCCTGGCCGACCACCCCTGGCCCGACGACGTACCGGAGGGGTGCGTGCCCCGCGCGGTGTACGAGCCCGACCCCGCCCCGGCCCCGGCCGACCGGTGGCTCTACCGCGGCCTGACCTACACCTGAGCCGTTGCCGAAATGCGGCCGCTAGACGCTAGAGCCCAGATCAGGGCACGGATCGGCCTCTAGAGGTGCCGCTAGACCTAGCGGCACCGGCCGCTAGGCCGCCAGGGGCCTCTAGGACGTCCACCGGACGTCCCCACCGCCCGCTCGTATGCGCCCCGCCCCCGTCGGGAGGGGCAGCCAAGATAAGCCGGAAAGGGGCAACGGGCAGGTCGGCTGGGTGGTCGGTGTAGGCGTATGGGCGTCCGTCTAACAAGGTGCTGGACGGGATCGGGGCCGGGAGCACACCAAGCGGTCGCTGATCCTGGATCTGGATCTGGCGCTGGCCCTGTCGGAGGGTCGCCGTCGCGACATCGTCCGCAAGACCATGGACGGCCTGGAGGTGGCGCGCAGAAGCGGACGGGTTGGTGGCCGACGGCCCGTGGTCGATGACGACAAGCGTGCCGCGATCCTGGCCCGCCGCGAGCGTGGGGAGTCCATCCGCACCATCGCTGCCGGGGTCAAAGGGTCTCGGTCGGCCTCGTGCACAATAGCTCGCCGGCGGGTCATGGGAACGGTGACGGTGTGCACGGCGGATGTGCCGTCAAGGACCGACGCACTCGGCGACGATCGCCAGGATCTGTAGAAACAGCCGCCCGAATGGGTTTTTCCAGTCGTAGACCGACCCGCCCAGGCTCGGATAGGGCCTTGGCACCGGGGCCGTTCACGGAACCTTCTTACCGAACCTCGTCTGTTTGAGGGTTCGATCGCATGTTGAGGGCGGTCGGCTTGTTCGCGCTGGTCATCGGGCTGTGACTGAGGAAAAGTCTCCGGGGTCACTTCAACGGAACACTGGAAGTCATGGCTTCTGGAGACAACGAATCCGCCTTGGCGGAGCATGCCGTCCAACCGGCCGGACGGCGGTGGTGGACGCTCGCGGTGGTGAGCGTCGCACAGCTTCTGGTGGTGCTGGACGGCACGATCGTGAACATCGCGCTGCCATCGGCACAGCACGCACTCGGCATGTCGGACGGGAACCGGCAATGGGCGGTCACCGCCTACGCATTGGCCTTCGGCGGGCTGCTGCTGATCGGCGGCAGCATCAGCAGCGTGCTCGGGCACCGGCGCGCGTTCCTGGTCGGGCTCGTGGGCTTTGCCGCCGCGTCCGCGCTGGGTGGTGCGGCGGTGGACCCGGTGATGCTGTTCGGTGCGCGGGCGCTGCAGGGGGTGTCCGCCGCGCTACTCGCGCCAGCAGGGCTCTCGCTGCTCACCACGACCTTTACCGACGTCGGCGATCGCGGCCGGGCGTTCGGGGTGTTCGCCGCGGTCGGCGCGGCGGGCTCGGCGGTCGGGCTGATCGCCGGTGGTCTGCTGACCGAGTACGCCAGTTGGCGATGGTGCCTGTACGTCAACGTGCCCGTCGTGCTGCTCGCCGTCGGCGGAGTGGCGGCGGTGCCGCCCGACCGGCCGGTCGGTGACCGCGGACGGCTGGACGTCGCCGGCGCGCTGCTCAGCCTCGCCGGATTCGCGACGGTGGTCTACGCGTTCACCCGGGCCGAACCGCTCGGCTGGAGGTCGCCCGAGGTGCTGGCGTTGCTGGCCTGCGGGCTGCTGCTGCTGGCGGTGTTCGTCGCCGTCGAGCGCCGCGCCTCTCATCCGCTGCTGCCGATGCGGGTGCTGCTGAATCGCCTCCGCGCCGGGGCGTTCCTGGCCATCACGCTGATGTTCGTCGCGATGTTCGGGTTCTACCTGTTCATGAGCTACTACACCCAGACGGTGCTTGGCTACTCGCCCGTCCAGGCCGGGCTCACGCTGATCATCAACGCGCTCGCGGTACTGGCCGGGTCCATGCTCATCGCCGGAAGGCTGCACGGCCGCGTCCCGCCCGTGGCCCTGATCGTGCCGGGCCTGGTCGCCGCCGCGGCCGGGATGCTGCTCCTGACGCGTCTGACGGCCGACACCGCCGACGTTCTCGCCTTCTACCTGGTCCCCGCGCTGGTGCTCACCGGGCTCGGGCTCGGCTGCGTCATGCCCCCGACCGCCAGCCTCGCCACTGCGGGCACGCAGGGGCACGACATCGGAGCCGCCTCCGCCGCCTACAACGCCTCACAGCAGCTGGGCGCTGCCCTGGGCACCGCCCTGCTCAACACCCTGGCGGCCAGTGCCGGCGCGGCCTTCCTCTCCACCCATCCGAGCGCACTGCCGAACACGGCCGTCGTGCACGGCTACACCGTCGCCCTGACGGTCGCATTCGCCATCCTGGTGGTGGCCGCGTGCCTCACCGCCCCACTGCTCATCGCGCGAGGCAGGCGGGAGGACCTGCCGTCGCGCCCTGTGCCCACCTCTTCGAAACAACTCTGATGGAGGCATCCATGGATCAGGAATCGGTCACCAGGGTCGACGGGTACGTGCCGGTCGTCGACCTCTCCGCCAGACACAGCGCGCCGGGCCGCGTCGCACTGGCCGAGGCGATCGACAGGGCGTGCCGGACCTCAGGCTTCTTTGTCATCGTTGGTCACGGCGTTCCACGCGAGCTCATCGACCGCATGCACACGGTCACCACCGCATTCTTCACGCTGCCCGACGCGGAGAAGGACCTGGCCGCCCACCGGCCCGGGTTCTCCGGATTCCGCCGGTCCGGCGGCACCACCGCCCAGAGCCTGGACCGCCGGACGCCACCCGACCTGTGCGAATCGTTCGGCACGCACGTCACGGGAGAACTCAGCGACCGGGAACGCGAGGACCTCGGCGACTACTGGGCGACGTGGAAACTGGCCAACCTGTGGCCGCGTGAACCGGCCGACTTCAAGGACACCTGGCAGGAGTACACGACCGTGCTCCACGCGCTGGCCGCCGATCTGCTGCGGCTGTGCGCCCGCGCGCTCGGGCTCGACGAAGAGCACTTCGACGACAGCTTCGACCGGCACGTCTCCTCACTCGTCGCCAACTACTACTACCCGCAAGTGGACGCGCCGCTGCCGGGCCAGCTCCGCAGGGGCGCCCACACCGACTTCGGCGGGCTGACCATCCTGTACCAGCAGGACGACTCCGGAGGGCTCCAGGTTTTGCAGGGCCAGGACGCCTGGCGGGACGTCCACGCCGTCCCCGGGAGCTTCGTGATCAATATCGGTGACCTGATGGCGCTGTGGACCGGCGGACGGTGGGTCTCGACCATGCACCGGGTGGTCAACCCCGACCGAACGGACGCCTCCTCGCGGCTTTCCATCCCCTTCTTCTTCCAGCCCAACCACGACGCCATTGTGGAGCCGCTGCCGCTCGCCTCCGTGCCTGACGGGCAACGACACGAAACCGTCATCGCCGGAGAGTGGATGGCCATGAAAACACAAAAGTTGTTCGCCCCTGTCCCGTCTCAATGAACGTGACGCACGGCCGGGTGGTTGGTGTAGGCGTATGGGCGTTCGCCTAACGCTCGTCTGATGAACGCACACCGGGCGTCCGCCGGTGATGCCGCCGTGTCCGGTTCAGCCGTTCGCGCCGAGCAGCGCGCCGAAGCCGAACGCACCGAACGCACTGCCCTGGCCGCCCAGGTACGGCAGCTCCAGGCCGAGCTGGAGCAGACCCGCCGCGTCGCCGGTGGCCCCGAGCAGGACGGATGACCGTGTGGTCATCGCAGCTACCCGGCAGGGAGGAGGCAAGCCCAGACGGACTGCGGGCTCCGGGCGGAGTGGTGAGCCACCACCCCGCCCGGAGCCCTGAGCGTCGTTATCCCTCGCCGGCGAACTCTTCGCGCAGGTCCTTGATCTCCTGGATCGGGTCGATGCCCTCCAGCGGTCCGGCGGTCACCAGCAGATGCTCGTTGGCATGCTCGTCGGCGACGCACAGGGTCACGGTGAAGCCCGCCGCATGCAGCACCGCCACGTAGGTGGTCAGCATGGTGCTCTCCACGGTGCGGCGAAACATCAGCAGCGGGTGGTGGGGATGACGGGGATGCTCGGCCGCCGTGAGGTAGGAGGGCTCCATGTAGTCGCCGGTGGCGAAGGAGACCTCCACAGCCCGATCCCTGGCAAACACGCTGAAGCCCGCCGTCTGCATAGGCGAGCGAGAGGAGGCTTTCGCCGCTCCCGCCACGGTGAGGATCGTCTCCACGTTCCGTGCCAGGCGCTGTAGTGCGAAGGGTGCGTCGCTCATGGAAGGCACGGTACGCGCCGGGGCCAGGCGCGCCGAGATGTTGGCGGAACTGGCAACGGGTGGTGATCCCCGCCGTGATCGCACGTGATTGGTTGTGCTCCCGCGTGCCCCCGTCGCTCCCCGAGCGTCTCACATAATTCAACGCCCTCCCCCGCACCGGGCCCGCCGCGGCCTGGCCCACGGTGGCGGCCTGGCTGCAGGCCGCCCGCACCGCCACCACCCGCCAAGCCCGCCTGGCCGACACCGCGGCGTTCCTGCGCTGGCTGGCAGCCGCCGCGCCCGGCGTGAGCCTATGGACCGCCTCCGAGGACGTGCTGGTCGCCAGCGAGGGCACCACCCCGGCCCGGCCCCTGGCCGAGGCCACCGCGCTGCTGGCCGGGGCCGAGGCGATCGCCGCCACCCGCCCCGCCGACGCCGCCGCGGCCGCGCTGCTGATCTCCACCGGGCTGCGCGCCGCCGAGGTCGCCGCCCTCACCGCCGGGCGGATCGCCGACGACTCCGGCCACCGCGTCATCCGGATCCGCGTCAAGGGCGGCAAGACCATCGCCCTGCCGCTGCCGCCCCGCGTCTGCGCGCTGCTGGAACCGCTGCTGGCCGGCCGCGCCCCGCACGAGCCGCTGCTACAGCGCGAGGACGGCAGGCCGTTCGACCGGTGGCGGCTGACCACCGCACTGCGCCGCACCGCCCGCGCCGCCGGCGTCGACCCCACGGGCCTGACCCCGCACGTGCTGCGCGCCACCGCCGCCACCCTGCTCCTGGACGCCGGCACCCCCGTCGAGCTGGTCCAGGCGCTGCTGGGGCACGCCTCCCCCGTCACCACCAAGCGCTACGACCGCGGCACCCGCCGCCTGGACGGCCACGCCACCTACCGCCTGGCCGGGATCCTCGCCGGAGGCTCCTGACCGTCCTGACCGCCCGGTCATCTTGCTTCCGTACCGGTTCCAGGTGCAGGGCCTGAAGCGCACGGGGCCGGAAGCCTCATGATCTCGGGCACTTGCTCTTGGGCAGCTTTACCGAGCCGATTTGCCCGGTCGGGTAGCCGACCCTCTTCTGCCCACTGGTGCGCGGGTTGACGACGATGCAGGTGATCAACTCGCCATAGTGGGTGCGGACGACGATCCGGCGCTTTTTGTTGCAATGGTTGTTGAAGTAGAAGGTGGTCGAGAGGGACCCGGTGCCCCAGGAGACGTTGAACCGCTTGCCGCGGGGAGAGTTGCATTTGGAGCTCTTGCGACGCACTTCGAGGGGCTCGGCGTCCGGCGTGGCAGTCGGCTGGCTTGAGACGGACTGCGGGCCGACTTGAGATGCGGTTCCGCTGGTGCCGGTGGGTTGGGCGATGGCCGTGGCCGATGAGCTGATCAGGAAGGTGCCCGTGGCGGCAGCGAGGAGTGAGGTCGTGATGGCTGTGCGCATTGCTTTCCTTTCGGTTGATTTCGGGCTGGGGCTGACCTCCTGACGAAAGAGTCCGGTGAAATGTGACATGGCCTCGATGCTCGCAGACTCCCTCACGGCAGTGGGGATCCCGGTAGCGATCGCCGAAAATCCAACGAATATGGCGTTGGCCTGGGGCGATGCGTTTCCGAGGACCGGACAGAGTTGCTGTTCTGTCCGCCGGATCATGATCGTTCTCAGCGCCAACGGCTGCCCGCAGGTTCCTCAACCCCGGAATCAGCCAGTGGGCCATACGCGACTCCCGTCCAGGGGACGCCGAAACCGTGCGGGTGCGCTTCGCTCCTGGCGCTCCCTGTTGAGCCGCGGCCCGGCGAACGTCACTGCCGTTAGGGCGGGCAGCAGGCGCTGCTGCCGGAGGCGTGGTGGACGGCGACTCTGGAGGCGGCGCACCTCGGCGATCACGCTCGCTGCGGCGGGCGTGCGGGTCGAACCTACTGGTTCGCGTGCGTGAGTTCGTAGCCGGCCTCTTCGACGGCGGCGCGCACGTCCTGGGTATCGAGGCTCTCGTTGCTGGTCACCGCGACCCTTCCGGTGTCGACGTCCACCGCGACGGCGGTGACGCCGGCGATGCGTTCGATCTCCTCGGTGACGAAGGCGGCGCAGTGTCCGCAGGTCATGCCGGCGACCGTGTAACCGCTCTCGATCATGCCGATGCGTCCCTTCCGCCGGATGCGGCGGGCGCCGCCTGGTCCGGGCCGGCGGCAGGGACGGTCCGGGTGAGCATGTGCGCTTCGCGCATCCGCCCGTCGGCGGCGAACCGCCCGAAGAAACAGACCTCGATCGCCAGGTACTTGCCACGCCGCTGGACGTGCAAGGTGTAGCGGGCGGCGATCCGGTCCCCGTTGGCGATGGCCTCGTGCACCTCTGTCCGGTTGCTGGGCCGGGTCTTGCGTATCGGGCGGGTGTGCGCGATGAGCTTGTCGCGGTCCATCCGGTGTCCGTCGGCGACCTGGACGATGTCCGGGGCGTGGTACCTGTCGAAGATCAGCGCCGGATCCTCGTCGCTCTGCACCAATTCCTCGTGGAAGGACATGAAAAAGTCGGCGATGAACTGCTTCGGGTCGGTGCCGGCGAGTGTGCGCATGGCGCTCCCGTTGACTGGACGTACGATCTCTTACGCGCTGTAAGATATACCGAGCTCGACAACTTTGACAAGGTGTAAGAAATGCCCTCGTCCCCGGCCCGCCACCGTCGCGCCGACGCCCGCCGCAGCAGGGCCGCCATCCTGGACGCCGCCGTCCAGATCCTCGACGCCCGGCCCGACGCCGGAATGGAAACGATCGCCGCGACCGCCGGTGTCACCCGCCAGACCGTCTACGCCCACTTCCCCTCGCGAGAGCAGTTGCTGCTGGCCGTCGCCGACCGGATCACCGAGGAGGTCGCCGCCGCCATCGACGCCACCGACCCCCAGGCCGGACCGGCCGCTGACGCCCTGCTGCGCCTGCTCGACGCCAGCGCTCAGACAGCTCACCGCTACCCCGCACTGCTGCAGAAGATCAGCGCACTGCCGGTCAGCCCGCAAGCCGACCACGACCGGCATTCGCCCATCACCGAGCGGATCGGTCAGGTGATCGAGCGCGGCCGGCAGACCGGAGAGTTCGACGACCGGCTCCCGCTCGGCTGGCTGGTCGCCGCCACCGTGAAGCTCGCCCACAGCGCGAGCGAGGAACGGCAAGCCGGCCGGATGTCCAGCCAGGAAGCGGAACACGCGCTTCGCACCAGCGTGCTCCGCATTCTCGGTGCGGCCCCAGAAGAAGACGGCTCATCTCGCTCTCGGTGAGCCCCGGCGACTGAACTCGGCGACCGCCTCGGCCCAGGGGGTGCAAGTAGCGGCTCACGTTCTCGGTCTTCTCGTGCCAGGACTTGGCCATCAGCAGATGAACACCGGCCCGCTGATCTGAACGCGGCTCAGCGCGGGTCCCTGCGCCCGGGGCCCGGCCCGGCCTCCCGAGGTGCGCCGTCCAGGTAGGCGAGCACTGCCCGCACGCGGCGGTGGCCGGACTCGTCCGGTGCCAGGCCGAGCTTGGCGAAGATGTTGCCGATGTGCTTGTGGACGGCGTTGTCGGAGATGCGCATCCGCTCGGCGATGGTGGCGTTGTCGTGGCCCTGCGCCATGAGGGCGAGCGACTCTCGCTCGCGGGGCGTGAGGGTGTCCAGGGGGTCGCCGGCGCGGCGCGCGAGGAGCTGGGCGACCACTTCGGGGTCCATGGCGGTGCCGCCGGCCGCGACGCGGCGTAGGGCGTCGACGAATTCGGCCACCCGGCCGATGCGGTCCTTGAGGAGGTAGCCGATGCCTCCGCGGCCGTCGGAGAGGAGCTCGCCGGCGTAATCACGCTCGACGTACTGCGACAGCACCAGGATCGGCAGCGCGCCGTGTTCGCGGCGGGCCCGCAGCGCGGCGTGGATTCCCTCGTCGCGGAACGACGGCGGCAGCCGCACGTCCACGATGGCGATGTCGGGGCGCTGCTCGGCGACGGCGTCGAGGAACGCCTCGCCGTCGCCGACGACCGCCACGACCTCGCAGCCCTTCGCCGCCAGCAGCAGTTCCAGGCCGCTGGACAGCAGGACGTTGTCCTCGGCGATCACGACCCGCACGGGACCTCCTGAACGATCACTATGCGCACGGCATCCGGACGGCGAGCGTGGTGGGGCCGCCCGGCGGGCTGTCGAGGCGGACGGCGCCGTCCAGGGCGGCGACCCGCCGGCGGATCCCGGCGATCCCGGTGCCGCGCGCCTCGTCGGCGCCGCCCCTTCCGTCGTCGGTGACCTCGATGGACAGCACGTCGCCGGCGCGCGCGACCCGGAGGGCGGCCCGCGTGGCGGCGGCGTGCTTGGTCACGTTCGTCAGCGCCTCGGCGATCACGTAGTACGCCACCGCCTCCACGGCCGCCGGAAGCGTGCCCAGATCGGCGAGCTCGATGTGGACCGGCACGCTCGACCGGGCGGCCAGCGCCGCCAGCGCCCCGTCGAGCCCGCGGTCGGCGAGGATCGGCGGGTAGATCGTCTGGAGCACGGTGCGGAGCTCGGCCATCGCCTCCTCCGCCGTCTCGTGCGCCTGCTGGAGCAGCGTCGCCACCGTGTCCGGGTCGCCGGCGAGCGACTCCCGCGCGAGGCCCACCTGCATGGCGATGGCCACCAGGCGCGCCTGCGTCCCGTCGTGCAGATCGCGTTCGATCCGCTGGAGCTCCGCGCCATGGGCGTCGACCACCCCCACCCGGCTCCTGGTCAGCACGTCGACCCGTTCGGTGAGCCGCTCGCGGGCCGACGGCGTGAGCACCGCCAGGCACAGCCGCGCGTGGAGCCGCGCCAGCGCCGGGAGCACCCACCAGGCCGCCGCACCGAGGACGGCGATCTGAACGGAGCCCCCGACCAGCGCGGTCGCCCAATCGCCCACGTGGAGGTCCAGAACGGAGAACAGGGTGGGACGAGCGTCGGGGGGAAACGCCCACCACAACGGCGACGCGACCGCGGCGACCAGGATGTTGCCCAGGCACATCAGGGCGGCCAGCCCGAGCGGGAACCCGGCGGCGACGTGCGCGAGCGCCCAGGCGAGACCTCGCCGCCCGGTCGGCCGCCCGCCGTCCTGAACGCCGAGCAGCCTGCCGGCCCGCTGACGGTGCCAGTCCGCCCAGCGCCGTGCGGCGGGCGGCGCGAGCAGTACCGGCAGCGCGACCGCCGTGGCCACGGCGGTGGCCAGCGTGCCCAGCAGGTAGGCCGAGCAGGAGAACGCACGGTCACGCATGCGCACCTCCTCCCGCCGCCGGTATGGAGATCATTATTCGTCCCCGGTCCCGGCCGGGCACTACAGCGGGCTGTACCAACGCGCGTGCGGCCGGCTGTATCGTGCCGGACGCCCGGCCGCCATAGCGTCCTCGACCATGAAACCGACATTCGCGCGGACGGGCGGACTCCTGGTTCCGGCCCTCGCCCTGAACGCTCTGTCCGCCGCCGTCGCGCCCCCGGCCAGGGCCGACGGCGGCCCACCCTCGCCGCTCGACTGGAAACCCTGCGCGCAGGGCCCCGACGACACCCTCGGCAGGGATCTCGACCAGGCGGGCGCACGGTGCGCGGAGCTCACCGTCCCGCTCGACCATTCCAGGCCCGGCGGCCGTACGATCAAGCTTGCGCTGTCCCGCCTCCCCGCCACCGACCGCGCAAACCGCATCGGCACCATGGTCCTCAACAACGGCGGCCCCGGCGAGAGCACGCTGGGCATGCCGCTGCAGGCGCGCGCGGCCATGAAGGGCGTCGGCGCCCGTTACGACCTCATCGGCCTTGACCCGCGCTTCGTCGGGCGCAGCACGCCGCTCGACTGCGGCTGGCCCATCGGCCTGTGGCTCCGTTCGGCCGGCCCGACCCGCGCCCGGTTCGATCACCAGGTGGCGGTGCAGCGCGACCTGGCCGAGCGCTGCGCCCGGCGCCACGCCGATGTGCTCCCGTACGCCAACACGCGCGACACGGCCCGCGACATCGACCTCGTGCGCCGCGTCCTCGGGGAGCGCCGGATCTCCTTCCTCGGCTACTCCTACGGCGGCTACCTGGGGGCGGTCTACACCCAGATGTTCCCCGGCCGCACCGACCGCGTCGTCCTGGACAGCGCGGGCGACCCGGACAGGTGGGGCCCCAGGGCGACGCAGGGCACCGAAGATGAGGCGGAACGCGCGCTGCGCGGCTGGGCGGCCTGGGCCGCCGAACGTCACGGCACCTATGGCCTCGGCGCCACCCCCGCCCGCGTGCTCGCCACCGTGAACGCGATCGTCGCCGCCGCGGAGGAGCGCCCGCTGCGCGTCGGTCCCTATGAGGTGGACGAGCAGGCGGTCCCCTACATCCTCTCCGCCGGCTCCGGCAACGACCGTCCCGTGGCCCGCGCGGAGTTCGCCTCCGTCGTCCGGACCCTGAACGAGGCCGCGCACGGCCGCCCGGCCGACCCCGGCCCCGGACTCGACGGACTCCTGACGTTCGTCCTGACCAGCGCCGGCTCCCCGCTCGCCGGCCCGGCGGCGGCGATCACCTGCGGCGACCGCGCCGCGCCACGCGACCCCGACACCTACTGGAACGACATCCAGCGCAGCCGCGCGCGGCACCCCCTCTTCGGCCCCCTCAAGAACAACATCTGGCCCTGCGCCTTCTGGCCGAACCGGCCACGCGAGCGCCCTACGAGCATCGGCAACCCCACCCCAGCGCTGATCGTGTCCGCCACCGGCGACACCGCCACCACCTACGAGGGCGGCAAGGCCATGCACCGGGCGCTGACCGGCTCCCGCCTGCTCACCCTGCGCGGCACCACCGCTCACGGGATCTACGGCGAATACGGCAACACCTGTGTGGACGCGAAGGTCAATGCCTACCTGGCCACCGGCATCCTCCCCGCCGCCGACCCGGTCTGCCATCCCTGATCCGCCCCGAGGCCCGCTCCACGAGACGGCATGGGGGCGCGAGCCTGGACCCGTAGACGGATGGACGGCCTCGCGTTCGCACGGATCCGGGCGGTCGGACCTCCGTGCCCGGTCAGCCGGCGTGAAGGATCCGGAAACGATCAGGTTCCGCCGGATCCCGATCGACGACCTGGACCGGCGGCCACGCCCATTGCCGGACGCTGATGCCTGGCGTCCGGGAGAACCGGATCCGCCCGCGGGTGCCTTCGACCGCGACCCGTGGCCAGGATTCGGCGATGCGCGCCCGGTCCGCGCCGTGAGAACGCAGCACCTCGGCGAGGACGGCGACCGTGTCGTAGCCCTCGAAGGCGATGAAAGAGGGCGCTTCGGCCAGCCGCTCGCGGAGGGCCGTCCCGACCCGTGCGCCGAGCGGGCTGAGGCGCTCGGGCAGGTAGCGCAGGAACGGGATCGCGGCGCCGTCGTCGCCGAGCAGCGTCGCCCATTCGGCGAACTCCGGTTGCCCGGCCGGAGCACCGATCAGGATGTCGGCCAGGCGCCGGTCGCGGCGGACGGACTTGACGATCGACACGGCCGGCTCCGGGATGCCGACCAGAAGAAGGAGGGCCGTCGCGCGATGGGCGACGAGTTCGTCGCACACGGCCGTGGGGGCGAGTGCGCGCATGTCGAGTTCGATGACGGTGCCGCCGCGTGGAGCGAGGTGTTCCCGCAGGATGCGGGCCCCGGACGCCCAGTAGACACTCGGCTGGGCTGCTACGGCGATTCGGTTGTGGCCGGCGCCGAGGAGGAATTCCGCGTAGATCCGCCAGCCGTGGGACTGCGCCGGGGCGAGGCGCGCGACCCGCTCCGTCGGCTGTTCGGTGAGCGCGTCGAGGACCGCTGACGAGCAGAGGAACGGCAGGCCGAGGGCGTCGGCCCTGGCGGCGGCGGCGCGAGCGACGACGCTGTGGTACTCCCCCGCCAAGGCGGCCACGCCCAGGCGGGCCAATTCGTCTACGGCCGCCACGGCCCTCTGTGGATCAGCGGCGGTGTCCCGGACCACCAGCTCGAGTGGCCTTCCGGCGATCCCGCCGGCGTCATTGACTTCGCGGACGGCCAGCTCGAGTCCAGCGAGCAGGTGGCGGCCCGCCCCGACCCAGCCAGGCGGAGACAGCGGGACGAGGGCGCCGATCTGGACGGATGATCCGTCGGTCCGCTCCGGTCCCGGCGGCGATGGTGGCGTATTCATGCGTCGGCGTCCCCTATGTGGCGATGACCTGCAAGCCTGCCATGCCTTCCCGTGCCCCGTCACCATGATCGTCGAGCTGCGGCGTTGGACTCTCCCACCGTGGGAGGGTCCACCATGAGGGTGTGCAGGACGAACTCCTTACCATCGGACGCTTTGCCCGCCTGTGCCGGCTCAGCGTCAAGCAGCTGCGGCACTACGACGAGATGGGGCTGTTGGCTCCGGTCCGCGTGGACGCCAGCTCCGGCTACCGCTATTACGCACCTGAACAGGCACGCGATGCCCTCACCATCGCCATGCTCCGTGAGATGGATCTTCCGCTGGCCGTGATCGCCCAGGCGTTGGCCGCCGACCCTGAGCGCAGGGCGCAGATCCTGCGCGCTGAGCGGGACCGGCTGGCCGAGCGGATCAGCAGGGACCAGGCGCGGCTGGGGATGCTGGAGCGGCTGGCGGAGGGCGGCCTGCCCGGCTACGAGGTGTCGATGAGAGGGGAGCCGGAACGACGGCTGGCCGTGGTGCGGGCGGTCTGCACCCCTGCGGAGATCGGGGAGAAGGTCGGGGAGTGCGTAGGCCGGCTGCTGCCCGTCCTCGGCACGGCGGGCATCGCATGGGAGCCGCCGCTGTGGGCGTTGTACCCGCTGGATCTGGAAGAGCGAATGGAGTTCGCCATCGGAGTGCAGACATCGCAGGGGGAAGGGGCGCCCGGCCTGGAGTTCGAGGCGGTCCCCGGCGGGCTTGCCGCGGAGACCGTCCACATCGGGCCCTACGCCCAGCTGCCGTTGGCCTACAACGCTCTCTTCGCCGCCATCCATGAGCGCGGACTGCGACCGCGGGGACCCGCCTGCGAGGCCTATCTCGTCAGCCCGGCGGAGGCACCGCAAGAAGAACTGATGACCCGCTTGATCGTCCCTGTCGAGGAGAGCAAGGCATGACCACGCTGCTGGACGTCGATGCCCGCGGTACGCAGCACTGCGAGACGACGGCGCTGGGGGTGCTGCTGAGGCACCAAGGACTCGATCTGTCCGAACCCATGCTCTTCGGCCTCGGCTCCGGCCTGTCCTTCATCTACTGGGACGGCAAGAACATGGGCTTTCCCTTCCTCGGGGGACGGGTCAGGCCTTTCGACCTCACCAGGAACCTGGCGGCCAGACTCCGGCTGGAGCTGCTGGTCCGGGAGACCACATCGCCCCGCAGGGCGTGGGAGAACGTGACGGCCTCCATTCACGCCGGTCACCCGGTCGGGCTGCAGCTCGACAGCTACCACCTGGAGTACTTCACCTCGAAGGTGCACTTCGGCGGTCATGTCGTCGCCCTCTACGGCTATGACGACCATGACGCCTACCTGGTGGACACCGACCAGCAAGGTGGTGCGGTGTCCACCAGCCTGAGCAGCCTCGCCCAGGCCAGGGCCGCGCGCGGCCCGATGACCGCCAGGCACCGGTCCTTCACGCTCGTCGTTCCTGAGAACCTTCCCTCTCCCCAGGGGCAGGTCGTTCCCGCCATCACCGCCTGCGCCGACGCCTTCCTCAACCCGCCCATAGCCAACCTCGGCCATCGAGGCATCGAGAAGGCCGGCAAGCTGGTACGCACATGGCTCCAGCGCACCGACGACCCGCGGCGGGACCTGCCGCAGGCCGCCCTCTTGATGGAAAAGGCCGGCACCGGCGGCGCCTTGTTCCGCAACCTCTACCGCGATTTCCTCGCCGAGTGCACCGGACTGCTGGACAGCGGCCACCTGCGTACCGGCCACAGGCTGTACGCCGAGGCGGCCACCCTGTGGACGGAGACCGCAGCGATGATCACGAAAGCCGGTGAATCAGGCGACGAGCAGTGCCTCCTCCAGGCCGGCACCATCCTCAACGATCTCTCACGCATCGAGTACGAGGCCATGCAGGCACTCAGCCGCCTGGAGAAGTGAGGGGCCAGGCACGACCCCCTCGGGTGCTACTCCGCGTAGGGCTGGTCGGTTCCCTGGGCGCTGTAGCCGAGGCTCCAGATGTAGCCGTCCGGGTCGGCGAAGGTGCCGCCGTACCCGCCCCACGGCAGGGCGCCGGCGGGCTTGAGGATCGTGGCGCCGGCCTTCTCTGCCTCCGCCATGACCTCGTCCACTCGGGCCTCGCTACGGACGACGTAGGTGAGGACCAGCCCGCTGAAGCCGTCGCCCTCCGGGCTCGTGCCCACCTGGCCGGCCAGCCCTTCGCGGTCGTAGAAGCCGACGGGCGAGGCTCCGTCCGACTCGAAGAACACCGAGACGCCGTAGTCGTTCTGGATCTTCCAGCCGAGCCCCTCGGTGTAGAACCGCTTCGCCCGCTCCATGTCCCGGACGCCGAGGAGGATCGAACTCACGTGCGCTTTCATGCCTTGTCTCCTTGTGCTGAAGGTGTACGTGCCGCCTGGACCCGCGGGCGTGACATCCGGGCCGGGCCCGGTGGTCACATCGGCGCGGTCCGCGTGAAGATCACGCTACGTACGGGTCGGGGGCCGACGCTTCTTGATTCCTGACCGGTCCGGGCGCCGAGGCCGCCGTGTCCGGCCACTTCGGCGGCTCGTTCGGCGGGCCGAGTCCCGTCAGTCCAGCCGCTCGCCGAAGATCCGCGCGTACAGGTCCGCGGCGTGGGCGGTGGGTGACGGGGCTCCCGGAGCCAGGCGGAACGAGCGCTCGCCGTCCGGGCCTCGCGCGGCGGTGAGGAACAGGGAACGGGCGGGGCGGGCGGTACGCATCCGCTGGGCGAAGTCGTGGAGATGCGTCACGAACATCACGCGGATGCCGTGGTCGGTGAGGGCGCTGACGATCTCGGTGGAGATGTCGGAGCCTTCGCGTTCATTGGTGGACATGAACGACTCGTTGCACAGAACCAGGTCGCCGGTGCGCAGCACGTCGACGACGGCGCTCATCCGGGCCAGTTCCCCGTCGAGCCTCCCGCTGGTCATCGAAGCGTCCGCCTCGCGTTTGAAGTGCGTGAAGACGCCGCCGACGACCGACGCGGCCAGGCTCCGGGCGGTGACGAACATCCCGCTCTGCATCATCAGGTGGGCCAGCCCGACGCTCCGCAGGAAGGTCGTCTTGCCGCCCCGGTTGGCCCCGGTGATCACGACGAGGCCGATGCCGTCGGCGGCGACGTCGTTGGCCACGACCGCACCGCCGCGCCGCAGGGCTAGACCCGGCTCGTACAGCCCTCGGGCGGTGAAGGCCCGCTCGCCGGGCGGGCAGGGCCGGGGAAGGCAGATCGGCAGGCCGCTCCGTGACAGCGTCCCGGCCAGGTTGAGACAGCCGACGTAGAAGCCCAGCTCGTCGCGCATGGCGGCGAAGAAGCCGCGGACGTTGCCGGCGGACTCGTCCGCCGCGTCGGCGATCACCTCGAGGACGCGGCCGCGGAACGCCGCCAGCATGCGCCAGTCCTCGTCGTGCCTGCCCCAGATGGAATGGCTGAGCCCGGCCTTCTTCAGCCGCCGCTGGGTGCTGGAGCCCCGTCCCTTGACGGGCGGCTCCTGCAGGCGGAAGTCGACGCCCCTGCCGCTCTCGCCGAGGCGGGCGGTGGCGATGATGCCCTGCTCGAAGTCGATCCGTTCCAGGAGCGCCTCGACGTCGGTGAGGTATTTCCCGTCCAGCCGGTCGCGGATCATCCGGAACAGCCGGGCGAAGCCGGCCGAGCCGAATCCGTCCGCGTTCGCGGCGGCGAAGGCGCTCAACCGCCGCAGGTGGCCGCAGAACGTCTCCAGTGCGCGCAACGACCCGTTCAGCCGGGCCTCGGGACTCGCCCCACCGCGGATGATCTTCTGCTCTTCGGCCAGCGCCCGTCCGGCCAGTTCGTACAGCGCCCGGACGGCCGATTCGTTGCGGAGGCAGTCGCCGAGCACCTCCTGCCGGTAGGTGATCGCGGCGGGGTCGGTGAGCGGTGCCAGGAGCGCGGCTCGGGCGATCATGTGCAGTCTGCCGTCACCGCGCGCCATCCCGGCCCACAGTTCCTCCAATGCCAGGTCATCGACCAGTTCGCGGAGGGTGGCCGACTCGGGGACGACCGGTGGGACGTCGGCGTCGGGGAACATCAGCCGCGGTCTCATCGGCCCAGCCTCGACGCCAGCCGGTCATAGGTCAGCCCGTGTCTTTCCGCCATCGCCATCGCGTAGGCGCGCCCGTCGGGGACGCGGCGCTCGATCTTGTAGGTGCGGGTGTGGGCGCCGTCGTCCGTGACCGTGCTCACCATGCTCACCGTCTTGGGGTCCAGCCGGGACAGCTCGTCGAGGAAGCTCACCCACAGGCATTGGGCGTCCAGCCCGGAGAGGGCCGCGAGTACCGCCCCGCTCAGCGAGAGGGCGTCCTCGGACGTGGTGGAGGTGAAGATCTCGTTCAGCACGATGAGGCTGTCGGGGGTCGCACGGTCGAGGATCGCGCGCAGCCGCAGCAGTTCCTCTTCGAGCTTGCCGGCGAGCCCGGCGGGGTTCTCGGCCCGCTCGTAGTGGGTGAGGATCCGGTCGGGCAGGAAGAGGCGCGCCCGGCGGGCGGGGACCGGGCAGCCGAGGGCGGCCAGATGGTGGAGCTGGCCGAAGGCGCGTGACAGGGTCGTCTTGCCGCCCTGGTTGGGCCCGGACACCAGCAGGATCCGTTCGCCTTCGCCGAGGTCGACGTCGTTGACCACCACGCGTCCGCCGCCGGCCACCAGCTTGTCCGCGAGCGCGAGGTCGAACACCTCGCGGGCGAGCATCCCCTTCTCGGCGGCGGAGACCTCCGGGTGGCAGAACGGCAGCCCGGCCTCCCGCAGCGGGGTGAGGAACTCCAGGTAGCCGAGGTAGAAGCGCAGCTCACGGTCGATCCCGACGATCCCCTCGTCGAGGAGGTCACGGTGAGTCTCGCAGAAGGCGGCGAGTTCACCGAAGACGCCCGGGTGCAACTCCACCACGAGGTCCAGCACTCCGGCCTCGACCTGGTCCAGGTTCATGCCGGCGGCCCGCTGCGCGGTGGCGGGGTTCCCCCGCCCGCCGGACGGCCGGTCGGGCCGGAACCGGGCGAACGCCGCCAGGACCTGATCGGCGAAGTCGAACCGGGCGCCGGGGTCGTGGGCCGCGACCGTGATCTTGTCTCCGCGCAGGAACAGGTCGTAGCGGACCTCGCCGAGCCGGTCCCGCAGCCGCCGGGCCTGCTCGCCCGCCCCGGTGAACGACGCGGCCGCGACGTGCTGGGACAGGTCGTCGCGCAGTCCTCGCAGGCCCGGGGCCGTGGCCGGTTCCAGTCCCTCCGCGAGCCCGATCACCGTGGCCTCGTACTCCAGGACGGCCTCCAGGAACCAGTGGTGCGCCTGCGGCGGATGCTTCGTCCGCTCCATGACCTCCAGGCGCCGCCGTGTCCGGGCCATCCCCGCGGTGAACCGCTCGGCGGCCTGGAACAGGGCCGGGTCCTCCAGGTCGCGGAAGACCGCCTGCCGGAAGCCGATCAGCTGCGGGTCGCGCAGGGGCAGGTGGAAGAAGGTCTCCAGGCCGAAGCCGGCGTGCTTCCGGGTGACCGCCCGCACGATCTGGTCGAGGTTGAGGTCACGAAAGTACTCCGGCTCAGGCTCCGGCCCGGCCGGCACGCCGTGTTCTCCGAACAGGAGGCTGCGAATGGTGCTCTACCTTCCACTCGGGTGGCGTCGCCACCGACCGTCGCCACTGGTCTGGCCGAGCACTCAGTGAACTCCGGTGATCGCCGCCCCGTCCAGAGACCCGTCGATCGGTGCGGGCCGGATCGGGCGGTGCGGGCCGGATCGGGCGGTGCGGGCCGGGCCGGGTCACCCGCCGCCGGTCAGGCGTTGCCGCGCGGTGGAGGGGATCACCGCGTCACCTTGCCCAGGAAGGTGTGCAGGTTGGCCCACAGGCGCGCGATCTTCTCCTCCACCGTGAGGGACTCGTCCAGACCCCCGCCCGCGACGGACTGCTTCTTGTCGCGCAGGTACAGCGAGCAGGCGAGGTCGTCGCACAGGTACTGCCCGACCGAGTTGCCCTGGCGACCGGCCTCACCGGACCGGCGAGCCGTCATCAGCGCCACTCCCCCACTGGTGCGCGTGGTCAGGCACAACGAGCACATGCTCCGCGCGGTGAAACCGCGCGACGCCCCGCGGCCCGTCCGCAGCGCGACCCCGAGAAGGCCGCCGTCACATTCGGCGATCAGGTAGGCGCGTTCGGGCGCGCCGGGGTCGCGCCAGCCCAGGAAGTCGAGATCGTCCCAGGGCAGGTCGGTGAAGTCCTTGGGCAGGCCCAGGCGCTTGGCCTCGCCTTTCGAGCAGTTGACGAAGGATGCACGGATCTCGCGTTCGGTGACGGGCCTCATGAGCGGGGAGGCTAGCTTTCCTAATATGCTTAGGCAAATGTTTTAGTCACTTAGGCTGCTGGGAGGGTGCCCATGGCACGCGCGGGGTTGACCGCTGAACGCCTGACCCGGGCGGCGTCGGAGCTCGCCGACGAGGTCGGCTTCGACAACGTGACCGTCGCGGCGCTGGCGCGCCGGTTCGGTGTCAAGGAGGCCAGCATGTACTCGCACATCGCCGGCGCCCGCGACCTGAAGACACGGGTGGCGCTGGCGGCCTTCGCCGAGCTCGCCGACCTGGTCGCGGACGCTCTGGCCGGTCGCGCGGGCAAGGACGCGCTGGTGGCCTTCGCGGGCGCCTACCGCGACTACGCCAAACGGCATCCGGGCAGGTACGACGCGATGCGGCTGAGACTGGACCCCGAGACGGCGGCCAGGAGCGCGGCGGGTCGGCACTCGGAGATGACACGGGCGATCCTGCGCGGCTACGCGCTGACGGAGCCCGACCAGACCGATGCGGTACGGATGCTGGGCAGCGTGTTCCACGGCTTCGTGAGCCTGGAGACCGCGGGCTCGTTCGAGCACACCCCGCGCGCGACGGAAGCCTCCTGGCTCAGAACGCTGGACGCCCTCGACAGCGTCCTCAGGAACTGGCCCCGGAAGGACCCACAGGCTCATGAATGATCAGCACGCTTCCTCACCCGGCCCTCCCACCACGTCCCTCACCACCCCCATCACCGCGGAGTTCCTGCACGGTGCGCTCGACCTGGAGCACACCGCGCAGGGTCTGCTGCCGCACCGGTTGCCCGCGCGGGCACGCGCCCAGTACGCCGACGGTCAGCTGGCCATGGCCGAAGCCCAGCCCTCCGGCGTGCGGCTGGTGTTCCGTACGCGGGCGACCGCCGTCGAGCTGGACACGTTGCCCACCAAGACGGTCTACCAGGGCGCCCCTCCCCGTCCGGACGGCGTCTATGACCTGCTCGTCGACGGCCGCCTCGCCGGCCGGGCCGGCGCGCAGGGCGGCAATGTCCTGAACGTCGACCTGGCCACGGGCTCCACCGAGACCCGGCCCGGGCCGGGCGCCACCGTACGGTTCACCGGTCTGCCCGGCCGTGCGAAGGAGGTCGAGATCTGGCTGCCGCACAACGAGATCACCCGGCTGGTCGCCCTGCGCACCGACGCCCCCGTCGAACCCGTACCGCCCGGACGCCGCCCGGTGTGGCTGCACCACGGCAGTTCGATCAGCCAGGGCTCCGACGCCGAGAGCCCCAGCACGACCTGGCCGGCGCTGGCCGCCTCCCTCGGCGGCGCGGAACTGATCAACCTGGGCCTCGGCGGGGGCGCGCTGCTCGACCCGTTCACCGCCCGCGCCCTGCGGGACACCCGCGCGGACCTGATCAGCATGAAGATCGGCATCAACCTGGTCAACGCCGACCTGATGCGCCTGCGCGCGTTCACCCCGGCGGTGCACGGCTTCCTGGACACCGTCCGCGAGGGCCACCCCACCACGCCGCTGCTGGTGGTCTCGCCCATTCTGTGCCCCGTTCACGAGGACACTCCCGGCCCCACCGTCCCGGACTTCAGCGATCTCGGCAACGGGAGGCTGCGGTTCCACGCCGCGGGAAACGCGGCCAAGCGCCCTGCCGGAAAGCTCACGCTGAACGTCATCCGTACCGAACTGGCCCGGATCGTGAAGCAGCGGGCGGCCGACGACCCCGAGCTGTACTACCTCGACGGCCGTGCCCTCTACGGTGAGGCGGACTTCGCCGAGCTGCCGCTGCCCGACCAGCTCCACCCGGACGCCGCCGCGCACCACCGCATGGGCGAACGCTTCGCCCAACTGGTCTTCGGCCCCGATGGCCCGTTCGGCAAGGACCGCCCCTTGCGGCGGCAGGCGCGCCAAGGTCCAGCTGCGACGTTCGAGGGGTGAAGCGGGAAGGCCAGGGCTGAGGCACCATCGGCGCCGGAGTTCAGGTCGCGTCGGCGTCGTCCACACGCCTCTGACCTAAGCTCAGCCAGAGGTCCGGCGGACCGGTGGTCCCAGCACTCAGACCGGGGGCGTCACCCTCTAACCGAACTCCACCCGGAAAGTCGTTGCTCTTCCCTCCCTACTCGGTCTGCCCCCAGGAGGGCACAGCAGGGGCCCTGTCCCGAGATCTTTATGTGGGAAACTGGGCCGTTCGCCGGGTGAGAAGCGAGGACTGGAGCGGTCGGTGGGGGATGTGCTGCGGATTTCGCGGCCCAATGCGCGGTTCCAGCAGTGGGAGGCGCTGCTGCGGAACCGGAACAAGCGGCAGCGGGCGGGGGAGTTCCTGGTACAGGGCGTCCGGCCGATCAGCCTGGCGGTGGAGCGCGGCTGGCCGGTGCGGGCGCTGATCTACGATGCCGAGCGGCCGTTGTCGCGGTGGGCGGCCGGGATGCTGGAGCGGGCCGGGGCCGAGCGGGTGGCGATGGCGCCGGCACTGCTGCAGGAGCTGAGCGGCAAGGAGCAGGTTCCCGAACTGGTGGCGGTGGTGGCGCTGCCGGACGACGACCTGGCGCGGATCGTGGTGGAGCCGTCGTTCGTGGGCGTGGTGTTCGACCGGCCGGCCGTGCCCGGCAACATCGGCACGCTGGTGCGTTCGCTGGACGCGTTCGGCGGTGCCGGGCTGATCGTCACCGGGCACGCCGCCGACCCCTACGATCCCAAGGCGGTGCGCGCCTCCACCGGGTCGCTGCTGGCGGTGCCGGTGGTCCGCGTCCGCTCCCACCGCGAGGTACTCGACTGGGTGCGGCGGGAGCGGGCCGCCGGGCGGCCGCTCACCGTGATCGGCACCGACGAGAACGGCACCGCCGACATCGCCGACGTCGATCTGACCGGCCCCGTGCTGCTGGTGATCGGCAACGAGACCGCCGGGCTGAGCGCCGGCTGGCGGGAGGGCTGCGACACGATGGCGCGGATCCCGATCGGCGGTGCGGCCAGCTCGCTCAACGCCGCCAGTGCCGCAACGGTCGCGCTGTACGAGACCGTCCGCCAACGCGGCCGCCGCCCTTAGCCTCTGTTTCAAAGTCCCGGCCCACCGCGCTCGCGCGGTGGCTGAGGCCACTTCGAGAGGCGCTGGACGGCGCCGGGGGCGTTCGCTGCTCGACGCTGGTACGGGTACGGGCCGTCAGCGCAGGTGGGCGTCGACGTAGCGGGCTATCTGCCGGGCCGCCCGGTCGAGGGCGGCCTGGGAGACCCCGCGGGGACGCATGATCTCGTCCAGCCGGTGGGTCAGCGCGGCCGTGCAGGTGTCCGCGCCGCTGCGGGGCAGGGAGCAGCTGATGAGCAGCCCGGGATCCGACATGCCCGAACGCCAGGGCGTGCGCATGACCAGCGACACTCCGCCACGGGCGCGCGTGATCGGGTTGCCTGTCACCAGGTACGCCTGGTGTTCTGGCACACCGGTCGGTACGTCCTCTCGGCCGGAGACCCTCTGGGCGCTACCGCAGTTCTGGGGCATGGTGCGCCTGACCTCGGCCGCCTCCTCGCTGTCGGGGAAGAAGCCGCATTCGTAACCGTCCACGTAGAGCAGGATCTCCACGCCGTTGACGCGCGCGGTGCCGATCCCGCTTCCGCCGGAGCCGGTGCAGGACCCGGCGGAGGGCCCGATGAACCGGACACCACGGAACGGCACCTGGTAAACGGCCGCGCTCGCCGGAAGGCGGACCTCGGACGGCAGCCGATGCCGGGTCGGGGACGACCTCTGCTCGTTGAAACCGCAGGACCGTACCGGGACCACGACGGCCGCCGCGCTGGTGGTGGGTGTGGGGCCCGGTTCGTCCCCGGCTCGCTGGAACGCGATGGTCCCGGCGGTCCCGGCTCCGGCAGCCAGCGTGGTGCCCAGGAACGCGGCGGTGACCTTGGCTCCGGTGGTGGCCAGCAGCCCGGCCTGGGCCGTGGCGGCCCCTCCGCCCACGAGCCCTTGGGCGAGGAGGCCGCCGAGGGGGAACAGGGCGGCCAGCGCCGCCGTGCCCGCCGCCAGCCTCCGGATGCCGCGATGCTCCCAGTCGGCCCCGTACGCCTCGGACGCGACCGCCTCCAACGCCGTGAGGAACGCGTCGGCGGATGGCGGGCGGCTCTGCGGGTCCTTCGCCATGCCCGCTGTGACCAGGGGCCGCAGTGGTTCGGGTAATTCGTCGACCGGCACGGGCTCGGTGAGGTGCTGCCGTCTCATGCCCGGCATGTCGGTCGCCCGGTGCGGCCGGTGCCCCGTGACGCACTCGAAGAACACGCAGGTGGCCGCGTACACGTCGGTGGAGGGCGAGGCGGGCCGCCCCTCCCACTGCTCGGGCGACATGTAGGCGGGCGTGCCCGTCCTGGTCCCGTCTCCCGCCACCGTGGCCACGCCGAAGTCGACGAGCTTGCTGAGGCCGTCGCCTTGCACGACCACGTTGGCGGGCTTGTAGTCACGATGGACGACGCCGAGCGTGTGCGCCGCCGCCAGGCCCTTGAGGGAGCCCTTCAGCACGATCAGGGCGGCTTCGGGTGCGAGCCTGCCGTGCTCGGCCAGGAGCGCCTTGAGCGAGACCCCGTTCACGGCCTCCATCACGATGGCCGCGCCGTGCTCGCCGCTGACGAACCGGTAGAGCCGGGCCACGTGCGGGTCGGTGATCCGGCCGAGCATCACCGCCTCGGCGCGCAGCCGTTCGATGGCCGCCTCGTCGCCCGGCCGCCGGCGCACGTACTTGATCGCCACCGGAGACCCCGACTCGGCGTGCCGGGCCAGCACCACGCGTCCCTGCGCCCCGGCACCCAGTTCCCGAACCTCGTCGAACCCGGAGATCCGCCACTCGGCCACGGCGGCTCAGCCCCTGGGACGCCGACGGCGCCCGGCGACGGCCTCTCTCGGCGGCGCCGGTTTCCGGCTGGCCTTGGCCATGAACGACTGCGGCCCTTCCTCACGGAAGCATGATGATGACGATGATGATGATGGCGAAGCCGGTGTGGATGTTCAAGGCGTTACGCGACGAGGCCCCGGCCGCGTACGGTCCGGGGCCTCGCCTGCGCGGCCGGTGGTCGTCCTATGAATGGTGCACGATCTGGATCAGGTTGCCGCAGGTGTCGTCCAGCACCGCGGTGGTGACCGGGCCCATCTCCAGCGGCTCCTGGGTGAACCGCACTCCGAGCCCGCGCAGCCTGTCGAACTCCGCGTGCACGTCGTCAACGGCGAAGGCGGTGGCCGGGATGCCGTCCTTGGCCAGCGCCTCCCTGAACGGCCTGACCGCGGGGTGGCCGGCGGGCTCCAGCAGCAGTTCGGTCCCGTCGGGGTTCTCAGGTGAGACCACGGTCAGCCACCGGTCCTCGCCCAGCGGAACCTCCGTCTTCTTCACGAATCCCAGCACATCCGTGTAGAAGCGCAGGGCCTTGTCCTGGTCGTCGACGAAGACGCTGGACAGATGGATCTTCAAGGGGTGCCCTCCGGTTCATCGGGTCTGAGCCACCGGTTCACGATGTGCTCAAGGGGTTCGGTGTTCAGATCGTGGAACTTGTAGCGGCCCTCCCGCCGGCTCTCGACCAGCCCGGCGGCCTCCAGCACGGCGAGGTGCTGGGAGACCGCCTGACGTGACATGCCGAGCCGGTGCTTCATGGTCAGCCGCGAGCAGATCTCGAACAGGGTCTGCCCGGGAGACTCGGCGAGTTCGTCGAGGATCTTCCGGCGGGTGGGGTCGGCCAGGGCTTTGAATAATTCGTCGGCCACACCCCCACTATAGGCAAGTCTGCACTTGCCTATCAAGGCTCGACCTGCATCCTCCGGATCGGCGATGCCCGGCTGCTCCGCTCCGGGGCCCCTCCCGGCGACCTGGAACGAGCTGAGTGGGCCATGGCCGCCGCTCGCCTGGCAGGCGGCCTCGGGTACCGGCCCGCGAGGAGGCTGGGTGCAGGTTTAGCGGTAGGAAGCTGATCTTCGTTTCGGTTCGGTGACGGGCCGGGTCTGCCCTGGTGAGGGCCCGTACGTTCCGGGGCCATGCCCTTCGAATTTCTCTCTGATGCACAGGTCACCCGCTATGGCCGGTTCCCGCAGGAGCCGTCGGTGGCCGAGCTGGAGCAGTTCTTCCGGTTGGACCGGGTCGCGCTGGAGCAGGTGGACAAGCGGCGGCGGCCGTCGACGAGGCTGGGCTGGGCGGTGCAGTGGGGCACGGTGCGGATGCTGGGGGTGTTCCTGACCGAGAAGCCCACGGCGGTTCCGGGCGGGGTGGTGGGGTTCGTCGCTGAGCAGCTCGGCGTCGATCCGGCCGAGTTCGCCGAGTACGGGCGGCGTGCGCAGACGGTGTACGAGCACGCGTGGGAGATCCGCGAGCTGCTGGGCTACCGCGACTTCGCCGACGGGGAGACCGAGCTGCGTCGCTTTGTGGCGGCGCGGGTGTGGTCGACGACCGAGGGCCCGCGGGCGCTGTTCGACCGGGCGGTGGTGCACCTGGTGAAGGAGCGGGTGCTGCTGCCGGGCATCACGGTGCTGACGCGGCTGGTGGGCGAGGTGCGCCGGGCCGAGAACGCTCGGCTGTACGGGCGGCGTGGTGTCGGAGCTGGAGCGGCTGCGGACCTCGCCGGTGAAGGCGTCGGGCCGGGTGCTGATGCGGAGTTGGACCGGGTCGCTGAGATCGCCGGGATCGGGGCCGGGCGGGTGCAGGTGGAGCCGGTGCCGGCGGTGAAGCTGGCGTCGCTGGCCCGGTACGGGATGGCGTCCAAGGCCCCCACGCTGCGGGATCTGGAGGAGCGGCGGCAGACCGCGACGCTGCTGGCCACGGTCCGGCACCTGGAGACCGCCTCAATCGACGACGCGCTGGACGTGCTGGACCTGCTGATCACCTCGAACCTGCTGGCCAAGGCGGAACGGGCCGGGAAAGCCGAGCAATTGCGGTCCTTGCCCAAGCTGCGGTCGGCGGCGCGGCATGTGGCCTCGGCGATGGAGATCTTGATGAGCGCGCCGCAGGCGACCGCGGACCGGCTGGTGTCGCTGGCGGAGGTGTGGAACGAGATCGAGCGGGTGGTGCCGCGCGAGAAGCTGTCGGCGGCGGTCGAGGTGATCACGGCGTTCGTGCCCGCCACCGATGATGACGCGGCTGCGGCGTGGCGGGCTGAGCTGGTCAAGCGGTACCGGACGGTGCAGCAGTTCATCGAGCTGCTGTTGGAGACGATCGAGTTCCGGGCGGTGGAGGCCGGGCAGCCGGTGCTGGCGATGGTGGCCGCGGCCGCCGCGATGGCCAAGGCCCGCCGCCGCTACGACCGCGCCGACGTCGCCGCGCACGAGGACCTGGTGACCGGGTCTTGGCGGCCGCTGGTGTTCGCCAACCCCGACCTGCCCCGCAGGGCAGGTCGGCAAGGCCGCGTTCACGCTGTGCGCGCTGATGCACCTGCACGCCGCGTTGCGGCGCCGGGATGTGTTCGCCGCCGGCGCCGACCGGTGGAGCGACCCGCGGGCCCGCCTGCTGGAGGGCGCGGGCTGGGAGGCGGCGCGGCCGCGGGTGCTGGCGGCGTTGGAGCTGGAGGACGAGCCGGCCGGGCATCTGGCCGAGCTCGCCAGCGCGCTGGAAGGCGCCTACACCCGGGTGCTGGACGGGCTCGGCGCCAACACCGCGGTGCAGTTCGTCGGCGGCCGCCTGCAGATCGAGAAGCTCGGGCCGCGCGACGAGCCGCCGCTGATGACCGAGTTCCGCGCCCTGATCGGTCAGATGCTGCCGCGGGTGGACTTCCCCGAGCTGCTGCTGGAGGTGTTCGACCGCACCGGCCTGGCGGCCGACTTCACCCACATCTCCGGAGCCGACCCCGCGATGGAGGACTTCGCGGTCAGCCTGTGCGGGCTGATCGTGGCCGAGGCGTGCAACGTCGGCCTGGTCCCGATCGAGAAGCCCAACGTGCCCGCCCTCACGCGCGCCCGCCTCCAGCAGGTCGACCAGGGATACCTGCGCGCCGAGACGATCTCGGCGGCCAACGCCCGCCTGATCGCCGCCCAGGCCGACCTCGACATCGTGCGCACCTGGGGCGGCGGGCAGATCGCCTCGGCCGACGGGCTGCGGTTCATCGTCCCGGTCGCCAACCTGCACACCGGCCACAACCCGATCTACTTCGGCCGCCAGCGCGGCGCGACCTGGCTGAACGTCGTCAACGACCAGGTGATGGGCATCGGCGGCCTGGTCGTGCCCGGCACCTTGCGCGACTCGCTGTTCATCCTGGACGCCATCCACACCATCGACGGCGGCCCCCGACCCGAGACCGTGGTGACCGACACCGCCTCCTACTCCGACATCGTGTTCGGCCTGTTCGCGATCTGCGGCTACCAGTTCTCCCCACGCATCGCCGACCTGGGCGACACCCGCCTGTGGCGCACCAACACCCGCACCACCTACGGGCCGCTGGACCACATGTCCCGCCACACCGTCCGCCTCGACAAGATCCGGGCGCACTGGGCCGACATGCTGCGCGTCGCCGGCTCCCTCACCACCGGCCAGGTCCGCGCCTTCGATCTGATCCGGATGCTGTCGCGCGACGGCCGCCCCACCGGCCTGGGCGACGCGTTCGCCCACTACGGCCGGATCTTCAAGACCCTGCACCTGCTGCAGTTCATCTCCGACGACGGCTACCGCCGCATGATCGGCACCCAGCTCAACACCCAGGAGGCCCGCCACCGCCTCGCCCGCCGCATCGCCTTCGGCAACCGCGGCCAACTCCGCCGGCGCTACCGCGAGGGCATGGAAGACCAGCTCGGCGCGCTCGGCCTCGCGCTGAACGCGGTGGTGTGGTGGAACACCCTCTACCTGGACGCCGCCGTCAAACGGATCCGCGCCGACGGCTTCCCCGCCACCGACGACATGTGCGCCCGCCTCTCACCCATCGCCTACGAGCACATCAACTTCCTGGGCCGCTACGCCTTCACCCGCGCCGAAACGGGCGCCGGCCTGCGCCCCTTCCACGACCCCACCCAAGAAGCGGACGCGCCCGGCGCCCCGCTGGCAGCATCAACACCATGAAGTGGTGGCGGCGCAAGCCCGCACGGCCCGTAGACACCGACCCCGAGCTCGCCCGCATCCGCCAAGAGCTCGTCTGGAAGTTCGGCGAAGAGATCGCCTACGCCATCCGGCTGACCGCCAAGGACGCGACACCGGTCGGCCACCCGACCTGGGACCCGCTCCCCGCCGGAGAAGCCCTGCAGCACATCGACGGCCTGCTCAGCGAGCGGTTCTCCCTGCGCACCCCGATCAAGGTAGAAGTCCAGCTCGCCAAGAACGGTGGCTGGATTGTCTGCATGATGGACGACCGATGCTGACTGAGGCCACCAAGTAGCAGCGTCACTGCGTGGCTACAGCAGAGCGTGTCTCAGAACGCGGTCGAGCGCTGCCCGGCCTGCGGGTCCCCATTCCGGCTTGCCGCCAGGAAGGCCCCGGTCCCCGTTCTGGCCCATCAGCATGAGGAACAGGCTTTTCAGAGCGGCCAGCCCGCGGGCGCGCCGGATCGTCGCCTCGTCCGCACGCGCGTATGCGTCGAAGAAGCGTGCGGCGGTGCCGGCGGGAAGGATCACCCATGCGGCCGCGAGGTCCCACGCCGGGTCGCCGGCGAACACGGCGTCGAAGTCGATCACGCCTGAGAGCGTTCCGTCCGTGACGACGACGTTCGCGGGATGCAGGTCACCGTGCACCCAGACCGGCGGGCCCTCCCACTCAGGGGCCGCGACGGCGTCGTCCCAGACGGCCCGGACGCCGTCGGCGAGGTCGTCGGGGACGACGGCGTGGAAGAAGTGGTCGAAGCCGTCCGTGCACTTCTTGGGGTGTTCGCCGCGGTCCTCGCTGATCGGCGCGTCTTCGGGCGCCTCCACGTGGAGTGCCTTGAGGAAGCCCGCCAGAGTGTCGGCCGCGTGGTCGCCGCGGCTGATGGAGGTGTGGTCGAGTGGCTCGCCGTGGACCCACGTCATGATGGTCCAGGGCTTCGGGAAACGCGCAGACGGTTCACCGATCCGTACGGGGTTGGGGACCGGAAGCGGCAGGCGCGGGGCCAGGACCGGCAGCCACCGGCACTCCTTGCGCAGGAGGTTCGGGGCACCTTCTGAACGCGGCATGCGCACAGCCAGCTCGTCCCCGAGGCGCCACATTTGGTTGCCCCACCCACCCGCTACTTCCCGCATGGCCAGCCCCGCGAGGTCCGGATGCTGCTCCTGCAGCAACTCATGGACCAGGTCCGCGGTGATCTCGATCTCGGAGTCGGTCATACGACACGACGGTACAAGGGCAGGCGCCGACTCTGGCACCGCTCATGATCCGCGAGGGGCCTGGCTGCCCGAGCCGTTAGCCGACGGCGGTACCTCGACGACGAAGAACAGGAAGTTGGGGTGGGTCGAAAGCTCCTGGAAGCCGTCCGGGAACAGCTCACGGGCGGCCGGGTCGGGCAACGGCTCACTGATGACGGAAAGACGGAAGCCGGCGGCGGTGAAGGCATCGGTCATCGCGTGCAACGGCCTGCGCCACAACTTCATCGGGACGAACTGCCCATTGAGGGCCCAGTCGAAGGTATAGCTGGTGGTCACGTGGTAGTCGGGCCGGGGATCCCGGTGCGCCCAGGCCGTGAAAGGGTGACTCACCGACGCGATCAGCCGGCCGCCGGGCCGCAGGACCCGCCGCACCTCGGCCAGCGTCGGCCCCCAGTCCTCCAGGTAGTGCAGGACCAGCGACGCGACCACGTCGTCGAATGCGCCCTCGTCGAACGGCAGAAGGTCGCCCAGGTCGACCTCGTGCAGGGCCACGTCGTCACCGAGCCGCCGCCTGGCCAGTGCCAGCATCCCGGCGCTGGCGTCGATGCCGGTGACGACGGCACCGCGGTCGCGCAGTGCAGCCGACAGGGGGCCTGAGCCGCAGCCCGCGTCCAGGATCCGACGGCCGGCCACGTCTCCGGCGAGGGTCAGCATCGCGGGCCGCTCGTAGTACGCGTTCACGAGGCTGGTCTCGTTCTCCGCCGAGTACGCCTCAGCGATGCTGTCGTAGTCGTTCGCCTCGTCCCGATCTGCAGACTGCATCGCCGCAGCCTAGTAGTCACATGATCCGCCGGACGGGCCCCACGCACCAACAGCCGCTCAGCCTCCGCTGCGAACGATCACTGATCCGGCCGCCGCCTGGCCGCCCTGTCTCTTCAAAGACATTCCTTTTCTGATCGCACACCTGGCCGGGGCGCGTTTGCTGTGACAGGTAACTTGCATTACCTGTCACACTGACCTGCGTCGGCTCACGTCCGGCCAGCCCGCCGCAGGCCGCGGCAGAGGTGACTCGGCAACGTTATGTGTCACATCGGCCCCGTGGAGGTCCCCGCCGTGTCCATCGTCGCGTTCTCCGGCCGCGCCGGCGGGCCGGGCCCGTCCGGCGCCTGCACCCTCGCGGCCGCCGTCGACCGGTACCTGGACTCCATCCCGACCGCCACCACCCGCGCCAGCTACGACGACACCCTCGCACGGCTGATCGACGTCGCCGGCGGCGCCGACCCCGTCGCCGGGCTGACGCCCGAGGACTTCGCCGCGGTGATGGACCGCTGGAACACCGCGGCGGCCGCCACCTGGAACCGACACCTGTCCGCGCTCACCTCGTTCACCACCTGGGCGCAGCGCCAGGAACTCCTGGCCACCAACCCGGCCCGCCGCCTGACCCGCCGCAAGCCCCCCCGCCGCGGCGACCGCTCCATCCCCCGCGCCCGGCTGGACAAGCTACTGGCCGACGACACGCACGCGCTGCGCGAGCGCGTGCTGTGGCGGATGCTGTACGAGACCGCCGCCCGCGCCGAAGAGATCCTCTCGCTCAACATCGAGGACCTCGACCCCGAGTTCCGACGGGCCCGCGTGACCTCCAAGGGCGGCGCCATCGAGTACGTGCACTGGGCCACCGGCACCGCCCGGCTACTGCCCCGCCTGCTCAAGGGCCGCACGACCGGCCCGGTGTTCCTGGCCGACCGCTGCGCCCCCACCACCGGCCGACGCGCCCCCGCCGCCGCCGACATCTGCCCGACCACCGGCCGCAGCCGACTGTCCTACCCACGCGCCGAATACCTGTTCAAGACCGCCACCCGCGCACTCGACCCGCACGACCGCGGCTGGACCCTTCACCAACTCCGCCACTCCGCACTTCAGCACCTCGCCGCTGCCGGCCGCACCGCCGCTGAACTCCAAGCCAAGTCCCGCCACCAGCACCTGGCCAGCCTCGGCGCCTACGTCCGCCTCGGCGAACACACCTCCGCCCAAGTCACTGCCGACACCGACCCCGCCTCCCGACGACGCGCTCGCTAGGACGCTTGCGAACCCGCCGGTAGCCGCCGACTGCTACCGCTGATTCCCGCACTCATCCTCCTCGCGGGCCTACCGGCGGCAGTCCGGTTCCGGTCATGATCTTCAGGCGGGTCAACGTGCCGTGGGAACGGGCCGTCCTCATTCATCCGAACACATTCGGTACACAGGGGGCTCCGCGTTGAAACCCATGCGTATTCTCAGTCGCTTCGACCACGTCCGATCCGGTGGCGCGCTCGGCGTCGCAGCCGCGCTCACCGCCACGATGGTCCTGGCCCCCGCCGGGCCGGCCGCCGCGGATTCCTGCCGCCCGGCGCTCACCGGGGTGACGGTGCCCGAACTGATCCACGCGGGGGACGAGGCGGCGGGGAACGTCAGCCTGAGCTGCGCTCCCCTGTCGGAGGTCACCCTCCGGCTGAGCTCGGACCGGGCCGAGCTGGTGGTTCCGGCCACCGTCACCGTCAAGCCCGGGCAGACCAGCGCGAACGTGCCGCTGACGGCCAGGCTGGTCGACGGGGCCCGGTACGTGGCGAACGTCAAGGCCCGGTACCAGGGCCGTACGTTCGGCGATGACATCACCGTCGACCCGGGGCTCAAGAGCCTGAGCCTCGCTCCCACCTCGGCGCCGAACGCGGTGAGCCCGGTGGTCTCCCTCACGGGCCCGGCCCCGGCCGGAGGGCTGACCGTGCGGCTGGCCTCCGACCATCCCGCCGTCACGATGGCCCCGACGCTCTTCTTCCAGCAGGACGCCTACAGCATCGTCACCCAGGCGGACCGGGTCGACCAGGTCACCGAGGACACCCGGGTCACCATTTCGGCCTCGCTGGGCTCCCGGACGCTGCGCGCGTCCAAGGTCCTCCTCCCGCCCTTCGACGGCACCCAGGGCATGAACGTCCGCGCCAACGAGCCCGAGGACCTGTACGGCCAGGAGTACGGCCGGTCCTACAGCGTCGTCCTGGACAACCCGGCGCCCACCGGCGGGCTCGAGGTCCAGATGAGGGTCCGCGACGGCGACCCCGCCGTCGAGCTGGACAACGTCACCGACCACATATCGGAAGGTTCCACCACCGGCACCTTCCGCCTCCGCACCACCGAGGTCACCAGGACGACCCGGGTCGTCCTGGAGGCCACCGCCGCGGGCGCCACCGCCACGCTCCCGATCACGATCCACCCCCGGATCACGGCGATCGGCCTGCCCGGGTCGGTCAAGGGCGGGACCGCCTTCCAGGGCACGATCACGCTGGCGGGCCCGTCCGAGGTCGACACCGTCGTGCACCTCCAGCCCAGCTGGGGCATCGTGGAGGTGCCGGCTTCGGTGACCATTCCCGCGGGCGCGATCTCGGTCACTTTCGAGGCGACCTCCTCAACCGTCGAGGAGGACTCCCAGATCTTCATCACCGCTCGTCTCGGCCGCACCGAGCTCTACTCCGACAGGGTGACCCTGACACCCTGACTCCGGCCGGCCGACCGCGTCCGCCCGGCGTGGTCACCCGTCGAGAACGGTCAGGTCGAGCAGGCGGAGGCGGTCGGGGTCGGCGATCACGTCGATGGCGGCGACCCGGCCGTCGGTGACGGTGAAGCCCATCACCGCCACCGGCCGCCCGTGCGGGGTGACGACGACGCCCGCCGCGCCGTTGATCAGTGCCGGACGGGCGAACGGGGAGAGCCCGCCGAACATGGTCGCCTGGGCGGCCACGTTCCGGGCGCCGGTGAGCACGACCGTGTGGCGGGCGAGGGCGGTGCCGCCGTCGGAACGGAGCACCACGTCCGGGTGGAGCACGGCGACCAGACCCTCGAAGTCGCCGTCACGGGCGGCGGCGAGGAACGCGTCGACGACGGCGCGCTGCCGGGCGGGATCGGGGTCGGGCGCCGGAGCCTGCCCCTGCACGCGGCGGCGGGCGCGGCTGGCGAGCTGCCTGGCCGCCGCCGGGGACCGCTCGATCATGGGGCCGATCTCGTCGAAGGGCACGGCGAACATGTCGTGCAGCACGAACGCGAGCCGTTCGGCCGGCGCGAGCGTGTCGAGCACGACCAGCAGGGCCAGGCCCACGGAGTCGGCCAGGACGGCCTCCTCCTCGGGATCGGTCCCGCCCTCGGGGCCGATGATGGGGTCGGGGAGGTGGACGTCGGCGGGCTCCTCGCGCCGCGAGCGGCGAGAGCGCAGCATGTTCAGGCAGATCCGGGCCACCACGGTGGTCAGCCAGGCGTCGAGGTTCTCGACCTCGCCGGTGTCGGTGCGGCTGAGCCGCAACCACGCCTCCTGCACGGCGTCGTCGGCTTCGCTCACCGAGCCGAGCATCCGGTAGGCCACCGCCCGCAGGTGACCGCGCTGCTCCTCGAAACGTCCGGTCACCCGGTCGACGTCGTCCACCGTGTCGTTCCTCTCTCGCGGTGTGGGCGGCTCAGGCGGCGAATCCCAGCGCCAGCGAACCGACCACGGGCGCCATGTACATCAGCGGGAACGGGGTGTGGGAGTACGAACGTGCCCGGAGCACGGTGATGACGGCACCGGTGAAGTAAAGCACCAGGCCGATGCCCGCCACGACACCGATCACCGGCACGAACAGGCCGGCCAGCAGCCCCGCCGCCCCCGCGGCCTTGGCCGTACCGAGCCAGGGCCACCACGAGCGCGGCACGCCGTACTCGGCCAGGGGCTGCACGACCCACGCGGCGCGGAAGAAGACGGAACCGGCCGAGAAGGCGGCCATGGCGGCCCCCAGGACGGTGACGACGATGTAGGCGGTGGACATCAGGTACTCCTCATCAGGCGGCGGATGCCGGTCATTGCTCGTTACTGCCTCGACACCTGGGCGCGCGGTGATGTGACAGGGCGGGGGTCCACGGGCTTGTTATCGTCGTCACAGACAATCCGTGGCAGATGAGGGATAAGGGGCATCGGGGGCGCATGGGATCGAACACGTTCCGCATCGGGGGTGAGCTCGCCGTACGGCGGCTCGGGTTCGGGGCCATGCGGCTGCCGACCGAGTCCGGACCGGCCAGGGCCGCCTCCATCGCGGTGGCCAGGCGCGCCGTCGAGCTGGGCGTCACGTTGATCGACACCGCGCACATGTACGGGTGGGGCGCCAACGAGGAGCTCCTCGCCGAGGCCCTGTACCCCTATCCGGACGATCTGCTCATCGCGACGAAGGTCGGGGTGGCACCACCGGAGCCTCCGCGCGAGGCGGCGATCAACGGGCGGCCCGGCTTCCTGCGCCGGCAGGTCGAGGAAGGGCTCCGCCGGCTCAGGGTCGAACGGCTCGACCTGCTCCAGCTCCATCGCGTCGATCCGGAGGTGCCGCTCGCCGACCAGCTCGGGACGCTGCGCGAACTCCAGGACCAGGGCAAGATCGGCCACATCGGGCTGTCCGAGGTCACCGCCGCCCAGCTGGCCGAGGCGCGCCGGATCATCGACGTGGCGAGCGTGCAGAACCGCTACAGCGTGCTCGACCGCGAGCACGAGGCCGTCCTCGACGCCTGTGACGCGGCGGGGATCGCCTTCCTTCCCTGGCGGCCCGTCCACCCCGCGGTGTCGGAGGCGGGCGAGATCGCGGCCGTGGCCGCCGAACTGGGCGCCACCGGCGCGCAGGTCGCGCTCGCGTGGCTGCTGCACCGCTCACCGGTCGTGCTGCCGATTCCCGGGACCTCCAGGATCGGGCATCTGGAGGAGAACGTCGCCGCCGCGGACCTGCGGCTGAGCGACGACCAGCGGCGCCGGCTCGACGCGCTGTCCGTCCCGTCCGGCGGCTGAACGCACCCTCCGTCTCCGGCCGGGTGACCGGACCGATCAGGAATCGAGAAGCGCCGCCCGGCCGGCCAGCAATAGCGTGAACCACCATGAACATCGGAAACGGCGGGACGCGCCGGACCACGGCCGCTCCCGCCGGCCTCTGTCCTTCGACTGGGACGGCCTGGGTGTCGCACCGGCGCGACCCCGCCGTTCCGCCGATCAGGTAGACAGGTAGCCCGCCTTCGGCGCGGCCGCGCCGACGCGTGAACACCGGACGTACCGCTGGGACCGGATCGAGCCAGGCGACACCGCCGGAGACCGCCAAGGCGGCCCTCCCGACAGATGGAGACACGATGAGCACGACCATGAACACGGAAACGCAGTCGCCTGCGCCGCACGCCGCCGACAGCCATGACCTGATCCGCGTGCACGGCGCGCGCGAGAACAACCTCAAGGACATCAGCGTCGAACTCCCGAAGCGCCGGCTGACGGTGTTCACCGGCGTCTCCGGCTCGGGGAAGAGCTCCCTGGTGTTCAGCACGATCGCCGCGGAGTCGCAGCGGATGATCAACGAGACGTACAGCACGTTCGTGCAGGGCTTCATGCCGACTCTGGCGCGGCCCGAGGTCGACGTGCTCGACGGGCTGACGACCGCGATCATCGTCGACCAGCAGCGGCTGGGCGCCGACCCCCGCTCCACCGTCGGCACCGCCACCGACGCCAACGCGATGCTGCGCATCCTCTTCAGCCGGCTGGGCGAGCCGCACATCGGCTCGCCCCAGGCGTTCTCCTTCAACGTCGCCTCGGTCCGGGCGAGCGGTGCGATCACCGTTGAACGGGGTGACCGCAAGACCGTGAAGCAGTCCTTCACCCGCACCGGCGGCATGTGCCAGGGCTGCGAAGGCCGGGGCACCGTCTCCGACCTCGACCTCACCCAGCTCTACGACGACTCCAAGTCGATCGCCGAGGGCGCGATCACCGTTCCCGGCTACAAGGCCGACAACTTCTGGACCGTGCGGATCTTCGCCGAGTCGGGCTTCGTCGACCCGGACAAGCCGATCCGCGACTACTCCGCGAAGGAACTGCACGACTTCCTCCACCGTGAGCCGACCAAGGTGAAGGTCGAAGGCGTCAACCTCACCTACGAGGGGCTGATCCCCAAGATCAAGAAGTCGTTCCTGTCCAAGGAGCGGGAGGCGATGCAGCCGCATATCCGGGCCTTCGTGGACCGGGCGGTCACCTTCACCGCCTGCCCCGACTGCGGCGGCACCCGGCTCAGCGAGGCGGCCCGGTCGTCGCGGATCGGCGGGATCAACATCGCCGACGCCTGCGCGATGCAGATCAGCGACCTGGCCGCCTGGGTCCGCGGCCTCGACGAGCCGACGGTGGCGCCGCTGCTCGCGACGCTGCAACGGACCCTCGAATCGTTCGTGGAGATCGGGCTGGGCTACCTCTCGCTCGAACGGCCGGCGGGCACGCTGTCGGGCGGCGAGGCCCAGCGCGTCAAGATGATCCGCCACCTCGGCTCCTCGCTCACCGACACCACCTACGTCTTCGACGAGCCCACCATCGGCCTGCACCCCCACGACATCCAGCGGATGAACAACCTGCTGCTGCGGCTGCGCGACAAGGGCAACACGGTGCTCGTCGTGGAGCACAAGCCGGAGACGATCGCGATCGCCGACCACGTCGTCGACCTGGGCCCCGGCGCCGGTACGGCCGGCGGCACCGTCTGCTACGAGGGCACCGTCGAGGGGCTGCGGGCCAGCGGCACCATCACCGGCCGCCATCTCGACGACCGGGCCGCCCTCAAGGAGACGGTGCGCAAGCCCTCCGGCACGCTGGAGATCCGCGGCGCGACGGCGAACAACCTGCGCGACGTCGACGTCGACATCCCGCTCGGCGTGCTGACCGTCGTCACCGGCGTCGCCGGCTCCGGCAAGAGCTCGCTCGTGCACGGGTCGCTCCCCGCCGGCGCGGGAGTGGTGACGATCGACCAGGGCGCGATCCGCGGCTCGCGGCGGAGCAACCCGGCGACCTACACCGGCCTGCTCGACCCGATCCGCAAGGCGTTCGCGAAGGCCAACGGTGTGAAGCCGGGCCTGTTCAGCGCCAACTCCGAGGGCGCCTGCCCCGGTTGCAACGGTGCCGGCGTCATCTACACCGACCTGGCGATGATGGCCGGTGTCGCCACCACCTGCGAGGAGTGCGAGGGGAAGCGGTTCGAGGCGTCGGTGCTGGACCACCACCTCGGCGGACGCGACATCAGCGAGGTGCTCGCGATGTCGGTGACCGAGGCCGAGGAGTTCTTCGGCGCGGGCGAGGCCCGCACCCCCGCCGCGCACCGCATCCTCGGCCGGCTCGCCGATGTCGGGCTCGGCTACCTCAGCCTCGGCCAGCCGCTCACCACGCTGTCGGGCGGCGAGCGGCAGCGGCTCAAGCTGGCCACCCACATGGCCGACAAGGGCGGCGTCTACGTCCTCGACGAGCCGACCACCGGCCTCCACCTCGCCGACGTCGAGCAGCTGCTCGCCCTGCTCGACCGGCTCGTCGACTCCGGCAAGTCGGTCATCGTCGTCGAGCACCACCAGGCGGTCATGGCGCACGCCGACTGGATCATCGACCTCGGCCCCGGCGCCGGCCACGACGGCGGCCGGATCGTCTTCGAGGGCACGCCCGCCGACCTCGTCGCCGCCCGCTCCACCCTCACCGGCGAGCATCTCGCGGCCTACGTCGGCGCATGACCGGGGCCCTCACCGGCGCAGTGGGACGGCGCTTCCCCGTCCGCGCCGTCCCGGCCCGGCCGGTGAGGGCAGGTGCCCGGCCGGGGCGCGCGGCCACCCGCCCCGCGCCCCCCGCGGCCGGATGTGGCACGATTTCGCAGGTGAGCAGCAGACAACCCGACGAGCAGCGCCTGCGCGACCTCGCCCGGTTGCGCCGCGTCCGCGACCGGATCGACCGGGAGTACGCGCAGCCGCTGAACGTCGAGGCGCTGGCCCGTGGCGTCCACATGTCGGCGGGCCACCTCAGCCGCGAGTTCCGGGAGGCCTACGGCGAGTCGCCCTACAGCTACCTGATGACGCGGCGCGTCGAGCGCGCGATGGCCCTGCTGCGCCGCGGTGACCTCAGCGTCACCGAGGTCTGCTTCGCGGTCGGCTGCTCGTCGCTGGGCACCTTCAGCACCCGCTTCACCGAACTGGTCGGCATGCCGCCCAGCACCTACCGGCGGAACGCGGCGGACGCGACGGCGGGCATGCCGTCATGCGTGGCGAAACAGGTGACCAGGCCGGTCAGGAATCGAGAAGCGCAGGCGGGCAAGCGGCAATAGCGTGACCTGCATGGACATCTCCATTCACTCGACGTTCCTGCCGCACAACGATCCGGACGCCTCGCTGGCCTTCTACCGCGACATCCTCGGCTTCGAGGTCCGCAACGACGTCGGATACGGCGGCGCGCGCTGGATCACGGTCGGTCCCGTCGGCCAGCCCGGCACGTCCATCGTGCTGTACCCGCCGGGGATGGATCCCGGCGTCACCGACGACGAGCGCCGCACCATCGCCGAGATGATGGCCAAGGGCACCTACGGCCACCTCATCCTGGCGACGTCCGACCTGGACGGCGTCTTCGACCAGGTCCAGGCCGCCGGCGCCGAGGTCGTCCAGGAGCCGACCGAGCAGCCGTACGGGGTCCGCGACTGCGCCTTCCGCGATCCGTCGGGCAACCTGCTCCGCATCAATCAGCTCCGCTGAGTCCCGCCGATCCCGTCGGCTTGCGGCGAGTCACCGCCCTGGGCGGCCCGCGGGGAGCGACTCGCCGCAAGTCAACGCGCGCCCACTCCCATTGATCATTAACCTGGGCGCGCATTCCGCCCGCATATCCTCTCCCTCCGCCCATTCAATTCGGTGGGGCGCGTTGAACGGCGGATGCGCGCAGCCTGTTTCCGGGCGAATTTCCCTCAGGGGTGCGGGAGAAAACCTCCGCCCAAAGCGCGGTGACAGGGCTTCCTGACGCCGCCGGGACGCTGTCACCGTCCTGCGGCGGCGGCGCGGGTTCTCGCCCCCGGCATTCCGTTCCGACCCCTCGCCATGCCCTCTGAGCTGGCCCGTTCCGCGATGCGGACCAGCTCATTGCGCATGTTGCCCCAGCCCTCCAAGGTTGCTGCAGACGTAACGCAGATGTCACATCGTCGGCTTCAAGGGGAACCCGTCGACGGTTACGTGCCAATCCTTGTGAGGGAAGCGTGAATGGTAAGCCGGGCTCCGCTGTGCGGTTCTTCGTGGGGACGGATGTCGGAGGGACGTTCACCGACCTGGTCGTCCTCCAGGACGCCCGTCCGCCGCGGCTTTTCAAGTCGCCGACGACTCCGCACGACCGTTCGGAGGGGGTCCTCAACGCGCTGGGGCTCGCCGCCGCCTCCTACGAGATGGACCTGGAGGCGTTCTGCGCCGCCATCGTCTACTTCGCGCACGGGACGACGGCCGCCACCAACGCGCTGATCGAACGGAAGGGCGCCCCGACGGCCCTGCTGACCACGTGCGGCTTCACCGACACGATGCTCATCCAGCGGTCGATGACCTCCTGGGTCGGCATGGGGTCGGCCACCGGGCACTACAGCCGCCGCCGCAACCCCGACCAGATCGTGCCCCGGTCCCGGATCGCCGGGATCACCGAACGGATCGACGCCGCGGGCGCCGAGATCGTCGCGCTGGACGCGGAGGGGGTCCGGGCCACGCTGCGGCGGCTGCGCGCCGAGGGCGTGCAGGCGCTGGCGGTCTCGTTCCTGTGGTCGTTCGTCAACGGCGAGCACGAGTCGGCGGTCGCCCGCATCGTCGAGGAGGAGTGGCCCGAGGTCTACCTCACGCTGTCCCACCAGGTGGCACCGGTGATCGGCGAGTACGAGCGGTCGGCGACCACCGTGGTCAACAGCTACCTGGGCCCGGTCATCCGCGACTACGTGGCCGGCCTGGAGGGACGGCTGCGGTCCACCGGCTTCACCGGCGACTTCTCGATCATGGACTCGGGCGGCGGGGTCATGCGGGCGCGGGACGCCGCCCGCCGGTCGGCGTCCATGCTCACCTCGGGCCCCGCGGGCGGTGTCCTGGCCTCCACCGCGCTGGCGAGCCGGCTGGGCCACCCCAACGTGATCACCTCCGACATGGGCGGCACCAGCTTCGACGTCGGCCTGATCATCAACGGCGAGCCGCTGGTCGAGCGGATCAGCGAGGTCGGCGACCTGCACCTGGCACTGCCGCGGATCAAGGTCACCGCGATCGGCGCGGGCGGCGGGTCGATCGCGGCGGTGGACGAGTCCGGGGTGCTCGTCGTCGGTCCCGAGAGCGCCGGTTCGGTTCCGGGCCCCGCCTGCTACGGCCGTGGCGGCGGCCGGCCGACGGTGACCGACGCCGACGTGGTGCTCGGCATCATCGACCCGGCCCGCTTCCTGGGCGGCCGGATGCCGTTGGATCGTTCCCTGGCGGAGAAGGCCATCCGCGAGCACGTCGCCGGCCCGCTCGGCTTCACCGTGGAGGAGGCCGCCGCGGGAATCCGGCGGGTGGCCGACAACCAGATGGCCGACCTGCTGCGCAAGGTCACCGTCGAGCAGGGGCACGACCCGCGCGACTTCGTGGTGTACGCCTACGGAGGCGCCGGGCCCACCCACGCGTACGCCTACACCGAGGCGGCGGGCATCTCCACCCTGGTCGTGCCGCCGACCTCGACCGTCCACTCGGCCTACGGCACCGTCACCTCCGACCGGTACCGGGCCGTCCAGACGACCGAGGTGCACCGGACCCCGCCCGGCGCCGCGGACCCGGCCGCCCACCTGGACGCGGCCCGGATCGGCGCCGCCTTCGACGACCTCGCCCGCCGCTGCCGCGCGGACCTCGACGACGATCCCCGCGCCCGGCTCGCCCGCATCGCCTATCTGAAGTTCCGGCGCCAGTCCCACGAACTGCCCCTCCCGGTGCCCGACGGGGAGATCACCACCGAGACGCTGCGCGGGCTCGTCTCCGAGTTCCGGGCCGCCTACGAGCGGATCTACGGGGCCGGGACCGCGCTCATGGCCGCCGGCGTGGAGATCCACACGCTGCGGGTCGAGGGGCGGGTCAGCGTCACCGACGTCCGCGAGGGCCGGTACCCCGGTGCCGACGACGCGGACGCCGCGCTCATCGGCGAACGCCCGGTCCACTTCCCCGAGACCGGCCGCGTCCCGACCCGCGTCTACCGCGGCGAAGGGCTGGGCGCGGGCGCGAGCGTCCAGGGCCCGGCGATCCTGGAGTTCGCCGGCACCACCGTGGTGATCGGCCCCTCGCAGTCGCTCACCGTCGACCGCCACAGCAACCTCGTCATCGACTGCAAGGGGGAGGCGTGACCACCACCGCCACCACGGGAACCGCCACGGGCACCGCCGGCACGGGCACCGCCACCGGTTCCATCGACCCGATCACCTTCGAGGTCATCCGGCACCGGCTGCTGGCCATCACCGACGAGCAGGGGGCCACGCTGGCCGCCATCTCGGGCTCCACCCACGTGGTGGAGGCCAGCGACTACAACGTCGGCCTCTACCTCCCGGACGGGTCGGTGGCGGCGATGGGCCGCACGATCCTGTCCCACGCCTCCTCCATGGCCGCCATCACCCGGTCGGTCATCGAGGACTGTGCCGAGGACCCCGGCATCGCCCCCGGCGACATGTTCATCGTGAACGACCCGTGGAAGGGCACCGTGCACGCCCAGGACGTCGGCCTGATCGCGCCGATCTTCTTCGAGGGCGAGCTGCTGGCCTGGACCGGCGCCATGTGCCACATGGTCGACGTGGGCGGGATGACACCGGGCAGCTTCTGCGTGGACGCGACCGACTCCTACCAGGAGGGGCTCCAGATGCCGCCGGCCAAGCTGGTCGACGGCGGTCGGGTCCGGACGGACGTGTGGAACCTGATCCTGGCCCACACCCGCATGGCGCCCACCGTCAACCTGGACCTGCGGGCGCTGATCGGCGCCAACAACACCGCGGTCCGCGCGATGACGGCACTCGCCGAGAAGTACGGCGCGGGGACGATCCGCACGGTGATGGGCAACCTCATCGAACTCTCGGAGCGGCGGCTGCGCAACCGGCTGGCCAAGCTCCCCGACGCCCGCCTGCACTCCCGCGCCTTCCTGGACAACGACGGCGGTCTCGCCCAGGCGCGCGACAACGCCACCTACGAGATCGACCTCGTGCTCACCAAGCGCGGCGACACCCTGCACTTCGACTTCTCGGGTTCCTCCCCGCAGGCCAAGGGCTACATCAACTGCGCCTACTCCGGGATGATGGCCGGCATCGCGGCCGCGCTGCTGCCCACGCTGGCGTTCGACGCTCCCTGGAACGAGGGGCTGTTCCAGCCCCTGGAGGTGCACTGCCCGGAGGGGCTGATCTGCAACGCGGCGCGGCCCGCGGCGGTGAGCGGCGGCGCGCTGGAGGCCGGCTGGCTGGTGGAGATGACCGCCGTGGAGTGCCTGTCCAAGCTCGCGGCCTGTTCCGACGAGCTGCTCGGCGAGGCGCAGGCCGTTCCGGCGGGCGGACCGGACAAGTTCGTGCTCACCGGCGCCGGGGAGAACGGCGCCCGGCAGACCTACGTGATCATGGACTGCCTGGCCACCGGCGGCGCGGCCTACGCCCACCGCGACGGCGCCTGGACGCAGGGGCAGCACAACATCGAACGGCAGCGGATCTCCAACGTCGAGGCCGTCGAAATGGACTCGCCGCTGATGTACCTGTGGCGTGGACTGGTCGCCGACTCCGGCGGCGCGGGCCGTCACCGCGGCGGGATGAGCATGGGCGCCGTCTACACGGTGCACGGCGGCCGGGACGTCACCGCGCTGAACTCCGCGCACGGCTGGGAGGTGCCCAACTCCACGGGCGTCTTCGGCGGCCACCCGGGAGCGCAGAACACCCGGACCGTCGTGCACGACAGCGACGTCAAGGCGCGGCTGGCCGCGGGCGAGATCCCCTCGGTCGATGAGCTGTCGGGGGAACGGCCGGTCATGCGCGGGCGCCAGGGCCTCTACCGCCTGGGCGACGACGACGTGCTGGCCACGGTCCCCCAGGCCGGGGGCGGCTGGGGCGACCCGCTGGACCGTCCCGCCGAGGCGGTCCAGGCCGACCTGGACTTCGGCGCGGTCACCCCGGACGCGGCGGCCCGGATCTACGGCGCGGTGATCGGCGGGGACGGGCGGATCGACGCTGCGGCCACGGCGGACCGGCGCCGCGAGCTGCGGGCCGGGCGCCGCGGGTGGCCGGCCGAGCTGCGCCCGCCCGAGGTCCCGGACGGCCCGCGCGCCCGGATCCACCCGATGGGCGACGGCATGGACGTGGTCGAGATCGCCGGGCGGCGCTGGGTGGCCTGCGCCTGCGAGCACGTGCTCGCCCCTGCGGCGGAGCCCTGGCGCCGCCGCGCCGCCCTGCTGGTCACCCGGGACGTCCACGAGCTCGGCCACGCCACCCGGCTGGGCGAGGAGCTGGAGCTGCGCCGCTACGCCTGCCCGTCCTGCGGGCGGCTGCACGCCACCGACGTCGTCCGGCACGGCGCCGGGCACCTGGACGACATCCGCCTCCTCGACGGGCGGGACGGGTGATGGGGCGGATCGCACTGGCCGCCGCCACCTCGCACGTCGGCGCGATCGTCAAGAACGCCCACGCCGACCCCGGCGTCTCGGGCGTCCTGCATGACGCCTGGGCGCGTCTGGACGCGGACATCGCCGCCGCCGATCTGGACGCCGTCGTGCTGGTCGCCACCGACCACTACGAGACGTTCGGCCTGGAGAACTACCCGGCCTTCTGCCTCGGCCTGGCCGACGAGCACACGGGGTGGGCCGAGTTCGGCAACCCCGGTGGCACCGTCGCGGGCCGCCCGGAGGTCGCCGCCCACCTGCTCGCCGGGCTGACCGGCCGCGGGTTCGAGGTGGCGCGCTCGCACACGATGGCGCTGGACCACAGCTTCATGGTGCCGCTGGCCAAGCTGCCCGCCGCGGCGGCGGCCGGCGTCGTCCCGCTCTTCGTCAACTGCAACACCGCGCCGCTGCCCACCCTCCGCCGCTGCCTCGGCCTCGGCCGAGCCCTGGCCGCCACGGTCCGCGCCATGCCCGGCGACGCCCGGATCGGGGTGATCGGCACCGGCGGCCTGTCGCACTGGGTCGGCCTGCCCCGCTTCGGCGAGATCAACGAGGACTTCGACCGCGCGTTCCTCGGCCTGCTGGAGGGGGGCCGCATCGAGGAGGCCCTCGGCTGGACCGACGAGCAGATCCTGGAGCGCGCGGGCAACGGCGCGCTGGAGATCCGTACGTGGCTGGTCGCGGCGGGAGCCGCGGGAGGGCCGGCCCGGCTCTACTCCTACCGGCCGATGCCCGCCTGGACGGTCGGCATCGGCATCAGCGGCTTCGAGGTCACGGAGGCCACGCCATGAGCATCGTCGGTCTGAACCGCCTGGCCAGGGATCTGGAGCACGTTCCCGGCCTGCTCGGACGCTTCGAGGCCGACCCGCGGACGGTGCTGTCGGCCTACCCGCTCACCACCGGGGAACGGGAGGCCGTCACCGGGCGCGACTCCGGCCGCCTCCTGGCGCACGGGATGAACCCGGTCGCGCTGCGCAACCTCATGGTCGTCCTGGGAGTCCCCCACGGCGCCATGTACGCCGCTCACGACGCGGACGGGCACCGGCATGACGGACGCTGACATGACCGTTCCCGGCGGCACCCGGCACGCGGCGGGAGAACTTGTGAAGCCGGCCCTGGAACTGCGCGGGGTGCGCAAGGCGTTCGGCGGCGCGCAGGCGCTGATCGACGTCGACTTCACGCTGCGTCCCGGCGAGGTCCACGCGGTGGTGGGGATGAACGGCGCCGGCAAGTCGACGCTGGTGGAGATGGTCTGCGGTGCGGTGGTCCCCGACGGCGGCGACATCGTGATCGCCGGGCGGCGGCACGGCGCGCTGACGCCCCGGAAGGCCCACGCGGCCGGGGTGAGCATCGTCCACCAGAGGCGTTCGCTGGTCCTCGGGCTCAGCGTGACCGAGAACCTGCTGCTGGGCAGGCTGCCCACCCGCGGCGGCCGGGTGGACTGGAGGCGGGCGCGCGAGGAGGCGGTGCGCGCCCTGGCCGACCTGGGCATCGACGTGGCGCCCGGCACGGCCGCGGCCCGCCTGGGCCCGGGCGAGCGGACGCTGGTCGAGATCGCCCGGGAGGTGCACGCCGGCGGGCGCGTCCTCATCCTGGACGAGCCCACCGCCTCCCTCGGCGGCGCGGACGCCCTGCGGATCCACCGGCTGGTGCGGACGCTGCGCGAACGCGGCACCGCGATCATCTACATCTCCCACCATCTCGACGAGGTGCTGGACCTGGCCGACCGCGTCACGGTGATGCGCGACGGGCGCCGGGTCGTCACCGTGCCCGCCGGGGAGGTGGACCTGCCGGCCCTGGTCCGGGCCATGGCCGGTGAACGGCTCGTCCAGGACCGCCCGGACCGCGCCCGGACGTTCGGGGAACCGGTCCTGGAGCTGGACGGCCTGGACGCGGGCCGGCTGCGCGGCTTCGGCGTCACCGTCCGCGCGGGCGAGATCGTCGCCGTCCTGGGACCCGCCGGCGACGGCCAGTCCGAGCTGTTCGGCGTGCTCAGCGGGCTGCGCCGGCCCCGGGCCGGGCGGGTCCGGGTGAACGGCCGACGGCTGCGGCCGGGCAGCGTCCGCTCCGCCCTGTCGGCGGGCCTGCGCTGCGTCACCGGGGACCGGCTGGCCCTGGGCCTCGTGCCCGGGCTGAGCGTCGACGAGAACCTCGATCTCGTACGGCGCGGCCTCGCCCGCCCCTGGCTGGTGCGCTGGGGCCGCCTGCACCGGGAAGGGCGGCGGGCGCGGGACCGGTACGGCGTCGTCACCCTTCACTCCGATCCCGCCGTCACGACGCTGTCGGGCGGCAACCAGCAGAAGGTGCTGCTGGCGGCCTGGCTCGACACCGGGGTGACCGCGTGCCTGCTGGAGGAGCCCACCAACGGGGTCGACGTGGCCGCCAAGGCCGACATCCACCGGCTGGTCGACGGGCTCGCCGACGGGGGCGCGGCGGTCCTGCTGGCCTCCTCCGACGTCGACGAGGCCGTCCGGCTCGCCGACCGGGTCCTGGTGGTCCGCGCCGGGCGGGTGGTGGCCGACCGGCCCATGGACCAGGTCACCCGCGACGACCTCGTATCGCTGACCGCAGGAGGAACGACCCCATGACCGCCATCACCGACCTCCGGGGCCGCATCGGCGTCGCGCTGCCGCCCGGTCTCACCCGGCACCTGGGCCTGATGACCGTGCTGCTGCTGATCAGCGCGTTCACCGCGCTCAACAGCGACGCCTTCCTCACCGGCCCGAACCTCCTCAACGTGTCGCAGCAGATCGCCGTGGTCGCGGTGCTGGCCGCCGGGCTGACGCTGCTCATGACGGCCGGGGGGATCGACTTCTCGCTCGGCGCCGTCGCCGCCGTCACGCACGGCGTGGTGGCCCAGCTGATCGTCGCGGGCGTCGGCGAGTGGGTCGCCGTGCTGGCGGCGCTCGCGATCGGCGGCGCCATCGGCCTGGTCAACGGGCTCGTGGTGACCCTGTTCAACGTCGCCCCGTTCGTGGCGACCCTGGCGACGTCCACGGTGCTCAGCGGGGTCGCCCTGCTGATCATCGACGGCCAGAGCATCTCCATCGGCGAGCACCTGGTGGAGCTCGGCTTCGGTGAGGTGCTCGGGGTGATTCCGGTGCTGGTGGTGGTCGCCGTGGTCATCTGCGCCGCGGCCGGCCTGATCATGCGGTGGACGGCGTTCGGCCGCAACGCCTTCGCCATCGGCGGCAACGAGAACGCCGCCCGGCTGGCGGGCATCCCGGTGGTGCGCACCAAGCTGGTGCTGTACACGGTCGGCGGCGTGCTGGCGGGCCTGGGCGGGGCCATGCTCGTCGCCCGGCTCGGCGCGGCCAGCCCCGGCACCGGCGGCCTCCACCTGGAGCTGACCGTGGTCGCCGCCGTCGTCATCGGCGGCACCGCCCTGCACGGCGGCAGCGGCACCCTCGTGGGGACCGTCCTGGGCGTGCTGCTGCTCGGGGTGGTCGCCAACTCCCTCAACCTGTTGCAGGTCAACACCCACTTCCAGGACGTCGCCCTCGGCACCGTGCTGCTGGTCGCGGCCATCACCAACCATCTCCGCGGTCGCGAACACTGACCGCCCGGCCCCGCCACCCCCGTTCCGTCCCATCCCGGCCCGGCTCCCACCCCTCCCCACCCTGGCCCGGCCCGTCCGGCCCGGAAGGATCCGTCATGTTCGGCATCTCACGCAGGCGCCCGTTCCGTTCGCTCACCCCACCCGCCGTCCTGGCCCTGTCCCTGGGCCTGGCCACCGCCGGCTGCTCCGTCGACGAAGGAGCCGGGGCCGGGGCGGTGGTCCCGTCCGACAAGAAGAAGATCACGATCGGCTTCGTCAACGGCAACAGCATCGAGTTCCACACCTGCCTGCAGCGGTCGATGCAGGCCCGCGCCACGAGCGCGGGGGTCACCCTGCTCACCGCCAACTCGGCGATGGACCCGGCCAAGGAGCTGTCCAACATCGACGACATGATCGTCAAGCGGGTCGACGTGATCGTCGTCCAGACGGTCAACATCGACTCGCTGGAGGGCGGTGTCGCACGGGCCAACCGGGCGGGCATCCCGATCTTCCTCACCTCGGTCGCCTCCGTCGACCAGTCCAAGATCCTGGGCGCCGTCGTCACCGACGTGCGCAAGGTCGGGCGCGAACTCGGGGAATGGCTGGTCAAGGACAGCGGCGGCGCGCCGGTGGAGGTGGGCGTGGTCGGCGGCGCCCCGGGAGCGGCCGCGGACCTGATGAACGACGCCTTCAAGAAGGCCCTCGGGGCCCAGGCCAAGGTCGTGTTCGACCAGCCGGCGATGTGGCAGCGGGCCAAGGCCCAGGACGTGGCCGAGAACCTGCTGCAGGCCAGGCCGAAGGTGAAGTACGTCTTCGTGCACAACGAGGACATGGGCTTCGGGGTGCTGGCGGCGTTCAAGGCGGCCGGCCGCGACGACATCAAGATCCTCACCAACGGGGGCAGCGAGGCCGGCGTGCGGGCCGTCCAGGACGGCGGATTCGCCGTCACCGTCAGCAACACCCCCAAGTCCGTCGGCGAGATGGCGGTCGACGGCGTGGTGGGCCTCCTGCGCGGCAACAAGGAGGTGAAGAAGATCGCGACGGTGCCGGACACCCTCATCACCAGGGAAAATGCGAGTGAAGCACCGCCCTACTGCACGTGAGGCACCACCATGAACGACGCTCGCTCTCGCTCTCCGCACCCTGAATCCGCGGGGCTCGGCCCCCGCCGGCGGGGAGTCCGCTCGGTCGACCGCGCCCTGGACGTGCTGAGCGCCTTCAGCGCCGCGCATCCCCGGTTCCAGCTCTCGGAGCTGGCGGAGGCGGCCGGGCTGCCGAAGAGCAGCACCCACCGCATGGCGGTCACCCTGGTCGAACGGGGGTTCCTGCGCCAGGAGCCGGACGGCTCCTACGCGCTGGGCAACCGCCTCCTGGAACTGGGCAGCCTGGTGTCGGCGACCACCGCGCTGGCCCACCTCACCCAGGGCATCACCGAGGAGCTGGCCCGCTCGACCGGGGAGACCGTGCTGGTGGCGGAGATCGACTGGCGGGACCGGTCGCTGCTGATCACTGCCAAGCGGGAGGCGTTCAGCTCGCCGGACGCGCTGTCACCGATCGGGCAGCGGTCGATGCTGGCCAACGGGTGCATCAGCTGCGCCATCCTCAGCGGCCTGCCGCCCGAGGAGGCACGCGAGATCGTTCCGAAGCTCCGGCTGGCCCAGCGCACGCCCGGCAGCATCACCGACCCGGCGGCGCTGCTGCGTGAGATCGAGACGAGCCGGCTGCGCGGCTACGCCCTGGAGGCCGAGGCGTTCATCGCGGGCGTCACGGGCGTCGCCGTGCCCGTGATGGTCGCCGGACGCCCGGCGGGGGCCGTCGCCGTCTGCGGCCCCACCTCCCGGATGCCCCGGCGGCGGCTCGAGGCCCTGGCACCGCACATCCAGCAGCTGCTGGTCCGTGCCGCCGCCGTTCCACCCGCGGTCCCACCGAGGGCCGCGATCTGATCCTCCCTTTGGAGACGACGTGACCACGACCATCGAATCGGGCTGGGTGACCTTCCCCAGCGGACGGGACGAGATCCGCGGCTATCTCGCCCGGCCCGTCCCGGCACCCGGCGGCCCTCCCCCGCCGGTCATCGTCAGCGCGCACGAGAACCTCGGCGTGACCGCCCACCGGCGCGGCGTCACCGAACGGTTCGCCGCCGAGGGCTTCGCCTGCCTCACCGTGGACCTCTACAGCCGTATCGGGGGCCGCCCTCCGCAGGACTACACCACCGCCGAGGAACGCAGGGCGAAGGCGTTCCTGGCCGCCCGCGACGAGCAGGCCGTCCCCGACCTCCAGGCGGGGCTGGACCACCTCGCCGGGCGCGGCGGCGTCGACGCCTCCCGCGCCGCGGTCGTCGGTTTCTGCCTCGGCGGCGGGCTGGCGATCGCCTGGGCCGCCCGGACCGACCGCCTCGCCTGCGCCGTCCCCCTGTACGGGCTGCCCGAGCTGCCGCCCGCCTACAGCCCGACCGGCCGGGTCCGGTCCCGCGTCGACATCGCCGACCGGGTCACCTGCCCCGTCCAGGCCCACTTCGGGGGCGCGGACGAGGTCATCCCCCTCGACCAGGTGGGGCGGCTCGGGGACGCCCTCAAGCGCAGCGGCCGGCCGGTCGAGGTCCACGTCTACGAGGGCGCGGGCCACGCCTACCACGACGACACCCACCCCAACCACCATCCGGAGGCGGCCCGCCTCACCTGGGAACGCACCCTGGAGTTCCTGCGGAGCCACCTGTGAGCCTGTGGTGCGACCTGCTCGGAGCCGAGGTCCGGCACGTCGCCGCCGGCGGGGTGACCACCCGGATCGCCGAGCTGGGGTCGGGTCCGCCCGTGGTCCTGATGCACGGGCGCGGCGGGCACCTGGAGACCTTCGCCCGCACGCTGCCCGCCCTGGCCGGCGCGGGCCGCCGGGCCATCGCGTTCGACCTGCTCGGCCACGGCCTCACCGGCCGGCCCGGCCACGGCCGCTACGAGGTGGACCGGCTGGCCGAGCACGCGGGCGCCGTCCTGGACGCCCTCGGTCTCGACCGCGCCGACCTGGTCGGCCAGTCGCTGGGCGGCTGGACGGCCGCGCTGCTCGCCCTCCGCTCCCCCGGCCGGGTGCGCCGGCTCGCGCTGATCGAACCCGCCGGACTCCAGCCGGAGGCCGAACGGCTCTCCGACGCCACGGTCCGCGCCGCCTACGAGCGCGGCGGCCGGGCCTACGCCGAGCCGACCCCCGAGGCCGTCCGCGAACGGCTCGCCGGGCTGCTGGCCGACCCGGACACCGTCGACCCGGAACTGGTCGGCGTCCGCACCGCCCTGTACCGGCCGGCCGAGGCCCGGGAGGTCCACCGGCGGGTGCGCGCCGCCGACAACGACGCCTGGCTGCTCACGCCGCGGCTGCTGGCCACGCTGGCGGTCCCGGTCCTGTTCGTCCGCGGGGAGCACGGGCACACGCCGCCCGCCGTCGTGGCGTCCGCCGCGGCGGCCGTCCCCGGCGCCCGGACGGTGACGGTCCCGGGGGCCAGGCAGTGGCCCCAGTACGAACGGCCGGACGCGGTCAACGACGCCCTGATCGAATTCCTCAGCAAGGAGAACCCCTGATGTCGTTCTGGACCGACTCCCTCGGCGCCGAGATCCGCTTCCGTGACGCGGGCGGCTGGCGGACCCGTTCCATCGAGGCGGGCGACGGCGACCCGGTCATCCTCATGGGCGGGCTGACCGGGCACGCCGAGGCGTTCCTGCGCAACGTGGTCCCCCTGGCCGAGCGGGGGCTGCGCGTCTACGCCATCGACGCGCTCGGCCACGGTCTGACCGCCCGTCCGACCGACGTCACCTACCACGCCCCCGTCTTCACCGAGCACCTGCTGCGCTTCCTGGACGCCATCGGCGCGGAGCGGGCGCACCTGGTGGGCCAGTCCCTCGGCGGCTGGACGGCCTTCCACACCGCGTTGCGGCACCCCGACCGGGTGGGCCGGCTGGTCTCGGTGACCGGCGCGGGCCTGCTGCTGTCGGACGAGGGCCGTGCCGGGGAGAGCGAACGGGTGCACGCCCAGGTCAAGGCGGTCACCGCCAAGGCGGCCTCGGCCCCGACCCGCGAGAGCGTGCGGGCCCGCCTGGAATGGCTCATGGTGGACCCGTCCGTGGTGACCGACGAGCTGGTCGAGTGCCGGTACCGCTACTACACCCTGCCCGGTACGGAGGAGGCGCTGGCCAAGCTGGTCGCCGAGCAGCCCGGGGAGGCCAACCGCGCGTACATGCTCCGGGAGGACGACCTCGCGCGGATCGACCACGAGACGCTGATCGTGTGGACCGACCACAACCCGACCACGCCCGCCGAGGTGGGCCGGAGGGCGTCGGAGATCATGCCGAACGCCGGTTTCGACATGATCACCGGGGCCGGGCACTGGCCGATGTTCGAGCAGCCGGCCGCGTTCAACCGCGTCGTCGGGGACTTCCTCGTCAAGGAGGCCCGGTGACCCCTGCCGAGGAGGTCTCCCTCGGCTGCCGCGTCCTGGCCGCCCACGGCAACGCCGATCTCATCTGGGGGCACCTGTCCCGGCGGGACGGTGACGGGGTGTGGCTGAAGGCCGCCGGGTACGGCATGGAGGAGATCACGCCCGGCCGGGTGGTCCGCATCGACCGGTCCGGGCGCCTGCTCGGAGGCCGGGGCCGGGTCCATCTGGAGTACCCGATCCACACCGAGATCATGGCCGCCCGCCCGGACGTGAACGCGGTCGTGCACAGCCATGCCGAGGCCGTGGTGGCCTTCGCCGCCACGGGCCTGCCGCTGCGGCCGGTCGGCCATGAGGGAGTGCTGTTCTGGCCGCCCGACATCGCCAGGTTCACCCTGACCGGGGACCTCATCCGCGACCGCGAGCTCGGCGCGGCGGTCGCCGCGGCCCTCGGCGACCGGAACGCGCTGCTGCTGCACCGCCACGGCCTGGTGACCGCGGGACCGGACGTCCCCACCGCCGTGATGACCGCGATCTTCCTGGAGAAGGCCTGCCGGATGCAGCTCGCGGTCGCGGCGGCCGGCGCCGGCCTCGACTCCTCCGGCGAGGCCGAGGCGCTGGCCAAGCGCGACCGCTGTTACGGACCGGCCCAGATGGAGGCCGCCTGGGACTACCTCGTCCGCACGCTGCCCGAGCACGGCTGAACGCGTCCGCCCGCCCGCCTCCCCCCGAGGTCAGGACTCGTCAGGGGTCAGGGCGGGCAGGACGTGGAGTCGATGACGACGTGTGAGCGGGGGCGCGCCTACCGCGCGAGAGGACCTCGCCGCGTCAGAGACGTGACGCACGGCCGAGGTCGGACAGTCCGCACTACGGCGATCCGGTGATGGGGTCGCGGCCGGAACCGCTGGAAGCCACCGGACGGCCGGTGGCTAGAGTCTTGACGCCTCAGGACTGGACACAGCCGGAGACCTTAGCCACACCGCGCCCGCCACGTCCACTTGTTTCCGGGACGGCGCCGGCCCCGGGGCCGTGGCCGGAGGGCCCGTGAGCAGGCACGCGACCGCGCCGGCCGCCGGGATCGGGCCGGACGCCGGGATCGCGGCGGCTCCGGGGCGATGCGCCCGGCGACCACCAGGCCGTACAGGACGTGATCGAGGGCGATCACCACGCGCCACAGGACCGGATGGCGCCGGGTGTGCCGGAGCCCCAGGAGCGGCGCGAGGGCCACCTCGAAGACGAACCAGATCGCCAGCCCGTACAGCGGCCCGGTCACCGGGTGGAGGCGGACCCGGGACGGAAGCAGGCCGAAGACCATGCCGCCGCCGGTGCCGTACGTCCAGTGGGCGAGTTCGGTGACGGCCTCGCGCCCGCGCAGGGGAAGCCGCCGGACGCTCTCGGGGGCGTGCTCCTCGACGACCGCCTCGGGCGGGGTCTTCTCGTGCGGGCCGGCGAGGGCCGCGGTGAAGGTGCGGACTCCGCTCATCGCCATGGCGGCGACCAGCCCGCGCGCTCCTGCGCGGACGACCCGCGCGGAGCGCGTCCCCGCCGGACGGCGTTCTCCCCTGCGCATTGCGCCGCCTCCCCGTGAGACCTCGCCACGAAATTCGCGCTAAGGGACCTGCCCTTCTCCCTTGGCACCCAAGCACCATTTCCGTGGCCGGTTCCCGGAGCGGGTAAGTGTGGCCGTCACTTATCGAACAGCGCCACTTACCTGCGGCGATGCGCCGTTGCTATACCGGGAGAGTCCGCGGTGCAGCCCGTGCGGTGAGGGGTGCCTTTCTCTTCTCGCGGGGGGAATCGTCCGTCGACTCCAGATCAGGAAGTGGGCAAATCGCATGGGGATGGACGCCTCCGTCACCGCCGCCGGTTTCGAGGCCGCGCAGGCGGTGGCCGACGCCGTCCTGTACGAGGGATACCTGCTGTATCCCTACCGCCGTTCCTCCGGTAAGAACCAGGTCCGCTGGCAGTTCGGCGTTCTCACGCCACGGGACTGGACCCTGGCGCGAGGACCGGTCGACTGCAGCGTGGCCGGATCGGCCGAGTCCTGGTGGCAGCGGACCGAATGCCTGCTGGAGGCCGAGGACGGCGCCACCCTGCACTGCCGCGTCCGCTTCCTGCAGGTGCAGCGCCGGTCGGTGGAGGAACGGCTGCCCGGCGGCGCCCATCGCCCCGTCGACGCGCTCACGGCCGGATCGCGTTCGGAGCTGGGCTTCGACGAGGCGGTCCCCCGGGAGTTCGACCTCACCTTCTCGCTGGAGGAGCTGCTGGCCGAGGAACGGCACGTGCCGCTGCGGATCTCCGGTGGCGAGGAGACCGAGCCGCTGCCGGACGACCGGGAGCGGCCCGCGGGCCGCGTCCTGCGCACGCGGTGGCCCGTGGCTGTTTCCCTGACGGCCTCGGCGGCGCCCTGCGACACCCCCGCCCGGCTCTTCCGGCTCCGGCTGCACGTCGAGAACGCCGCCGGCGCGTTCCCGCTGGAGGCGACCCGCGACGAGGCCCTGCGGGTATCGCCGATCGCCTGCCACACGCTGGTCGCCGTCCGCGACGGCGCGTTCCTGTCGCTCCTGGACCCGCCGGGGTGGGCGGAGGACGCGGCGCAGACGTGCGCGAACGTCCACACCTTCCCCGTCCTCGCGGGCGGCGAGGACCGGCGCGACCTGGTCCTGTCGTCCCCGATCCTGCTGTACGACCACCCGCGGGTCGCTCCGGAGAGCCCCGGCGACCTGCACGACGCGACCGAGATCGACGAGATCCTGTCGCTGCGCACGCTCACGCTCACCGACGCCGAGAAACGGGAGGCGCGGGCCACCGACGCCCGGGCCGCGGCGATCCTCGACCGCGTCGAGGGGATGCCCGCCGAGGTCATGTCCCGCCTGCACGGCGCGGTCCGGTCGCTGCGGCCCGTCCCGGCGACCGCGGCGGCGCCGCCGGGCGGGGAGCGGGACGGGTCCGAGCCGCCGTTCCGCCCGTCGGCGCCCTGGTGGGAACCGGGCGCCGACGCGTCCGTGTCGCCCGAGACCGACAGCGTCGTCGTGGCCGGGACGCCGGTGTCCAAGGGATCGCGGGTGCGGCTAAGGCCCCGCCGCCACGGCACCGACCCGCAGGACATGTTCCTGGAGGGCCGGACCGCCGTGGTCGAGGCCGTGCTGCTGGACGTGGACGGCGCCCACCATCTCGCGGTGACCTTGGAGGACGATCCCGCCGCCGACGTGAACCGCTGGTACGGGCGGTTCCGCTACTTCTCCCCCGACGAGGTGGAGCCGCTGCCCGGCGAAGGAGGCCCCGGTGAACGCGGCGAATGAGGGGGCTCGGCCCTGCCGGGGCCGGGTCCTCGTGGCGGGCATCGGCAACGTCTTCCTCGGCGATGACGGTTTCGGGGTCGAGGTGGTCAACCGTGTGGACACCGCGGTGCTGCCCCCAGGCGTGGACGTGGTCGACTACGGCATCCGCGGCCTGCACCTGGCGTACGGGCTGCTCGACGGCCGCCACGACACCTTGATCATGGTCGATGCGGTTCCGCTGGACGGGCCGCCCGGCAGCCTCGCCGTCCTGGAGGTCGACGATCCGTCCGCCGAGCCCGCCGCCCCCGCCGGTTCCGAGGAGGGCGGGGCGGGCGGGCCGTCCGGCGAGGCGCACGTGGCCGTGGACGGTCACGGCATGGACCCGCAGACGGTGCTGCGGCTGCTGCGACAGCTCGGCGGCGGCGGTGTCGAACGGGTGCTCGTCGTCGGCTGCCGCCCCGCGGTCGTCGAGGAGCGGATGGGCCTGTCGGAGCCGGTGCGCGCGGCCGTGGACGAGGCGGTCGGCCTGGTGACGGCGCTGGCGTGCGCGGAGGCGGCGCGGCCGCGCGGCCGCGCCGGAACCGAGGCCGGAACCGGGACCGGAGCCGGGGAGGACCCGCCCGCGGGGACCGAAGACCACGGACAAGCGGATACGGAGTGGGCCAGTGCATGAGATGGGGCTGTGCGAGGCGATCGTCCAGGCCGCGGTGAAACGGGCCGACGGCCGGCGCGTGCACGGGGCGCGGGTCCGGGTCGGCGGGCATCCGGTCGATCCGGAGGTCATCGACCAGGGCTTCCGGCTGGCGGCGGCCGGGACGGTGGTGGAGGGGGCCGAGCTGGATCTGGTCCTGGAGCCGCTGTCGGTGCGCTGCCGCGGCTGCGGCACCGAGGCCCCGGCCTCCGACGCCACCGCCCTGACCGCGTGCTCCCGGTGCGGCGCGGTCGACATCGAGGTCACCGGCCGGGACGACGTCGTCCTGGAGTCGATCACCGTGGACGCCCCGGGCCAGGACCGGTACCCGGACAAGGACCCAGAACGACAGCAGGGAGACCAGCGAGAGGACGACCGGCCGCTAGGAGGACGATCATGACCGGGACACCGGGCACGACCGCGACGTCGGGGACCGCCGCCCGCCGCGCGGGCATCGAGGAGATCCATGTCCTGTGGATCTCGGAGGGCATGAGCTGCGACGGCGACACCGTGTCGGTGACCGCCGCGTCCCAGCCCGCGATCGAGGACGTGGTCAACGGCCTCGTCCCGGGGCTGCCGAAGGTGCATCTCCACAACAAGGTGCTCTCCCCTTCGCTGGGCGGCGAGGACTACCTGGCCCCGTTCCGGGCCGCCGCCCGCGGGGACCTGCGGAAGCCGTTCATCCTCGTCATCGAGGGATCGATCCCCAACGAGCGGATCAACGGCGACGGCTACTGGACCTCGTTCGGCAACGACCCCGAGACCGGTCAGCCGATGACCGTCAACGAGTGGATCGACCGGCTCGCGCCGCGCGCCTGGGCGGTGGTGGCGGCGGGCACCTGTGCCACCTACGGGGGCATCCACGCGATGGCGGGCAATCCGACCGGGTGCATGGGGCTGGCCGACTACCTGGGCCGGGACTTCGTGTCGACCGGCGGGCTGCCGATCGTGAACGTCCCGGGCTGCCCGGTCCAGCCGGACAACTTCATGGAGACCCTGACCTGGGTCCTCTACCACGCCGCCGGGTCGGCGCCACCGCCGCCGCTGGACGACATGCTGCGCCCGCAGTGGCTGTTCGGCAAGACGGTGCACGAGGGCTGCGACCGCGGCTCCTATTACGAGCAGGGCGACTTCGCCATGGACTACAACTCGCCGAAATGCCAGGTGAAGGTCGGCTGCTGGGGCCCGGTGGTCAACTGCAACGTGCCCAAGCGGGGCTGGATGGGCGGCATCGGCGGCTGCCCCAACGTGGGCGGGATCTGCATCGCCTGCACCATGCCCGGCTTCCCGGACAAGTTCATGCCGTTCATGGACATGCCACCGGGGGCCAGCCTGTCCTCGCTCATGGTCAAGCCGTACGGGGCGTTCATCCGCCGGATGCGTTCCATCACCAACCGCACCGCCAACAAGGAACCCCGCTGGCACCACAACCGCGACGCCCTGACCAGCGGCTACGACCCGCACTGGCGGCCGCGCAAGCGCCCCGTCCAGCATCCCGGGACGGCCGGGCGGCGCCGCGAGCCCGAACGGACGGCGGTGGAGCGCGGCCCGGCGGAACGGGCGCCGGCCGACCGGATCAGGACACGTTGAGAGGACACGACCGATGGCAATCAAGGAGCGGATGCCCGCGCCCGGCGAGCCCGGCCAGCTGGTCGAGATGTCGTGGGATCCCATCACCCGCATCATCGGCAACCTGGGGATCTACACGAAGATCGATTTCGCGAACCGGAAGGTCGTGGAGTGCCACAGCACCTCCTCGCTCTTCCGGGGCTACTCGGTGTTCATGAAGGGCAAGGACCCGCGCGACGCCGGGTTCATCACCAGCCGGATCTGCGGCATCTGCGGGGACAACCACACCACCTGCTCGGTGTACGCCCAGAACATGGCCTACGGCATCAAGACCCCGCCGCTGGCCGAGTGGATCGTGAACCTCGGCGAGGCCGCCGAGTACATGTTCGACCACACGATCTTCCAGGACAACATGGTGTTCGTCGACTTCTGCGAGGCGATGGTCAAGGACACCAACCCGGGCCTGCTCAAGCGTGCCCGCACCACCGAGGCACCGGGCGCGGCGGTCCACGGCTACCGCACGATCGCCGAGATCATGGAGGCGTTCAACCCGTTCGAGGGCGAGGTCTACAAGGAGGCGCTGAAGGTCAGCCGCGTCACCCGGGAGATGTTCTGCCTGATGGAGGGGCGGCACGTGCATCCGTCCACCGTCTACCCGGGCGGCGTGGGGACGATGCCGCAGCCGTCGCTGTTCACCGACTACCTCAGCCGGCTGATCGGGATCGTGGACTTCATCAAGAAGGCCGTCGCCATGAACGACGACGTCTTCGACTTCTTCTACGAGGCGCTGCCGGGGTACGAGGAGGTGGGCCGCCGCCGGATCATGCTGGGCTGCTGGGGGGCGTTCCAGAACCCCGACGTGGTCGACTACCGCTACGAGACGATGAACCGCTGGGGCAAGGCGATGTACGTCACCCCGGGCATCGTGGTGGACGGCAAGCTGCTGACCACCGACCTGGTGGACATCAACCTCGGCATCCGGATCCTGCTCGGCAGCTCCTTCTACGACGACTGGGTGAACGAGAAGCCGTTCGTCACCCACGACCCGCTGGGCAACCCCGTCGACATGCGGCACCCGTGGAACCAGACCACCCTGCCGGCCCCGCAGAAGCGGGACTTCGACGGCAACTACAGCTGGGTGATGAGCCCGCGGTGGCTGGACCCGGCCAGCGGGCAGCACCTGGCGCTCGACACCGGCGGCGGCCCGTTCGCCCGGTTGTACGTGACGGCGCTGGCCAACCTGGTCGACACCCCGTACGTGAAGGCCACCGGCTCGAGCGTGCGGATCTCGCTGCCCAAGGGCGACCGGCTGCCGGAGACGACGCTGGAGTGGCGGATCCCGCGCTGGTCGAACGCGCTGGAGCGCAACCGGGCCCGGGTCTACTTCGTGGCCTACGCGGCGGCGATGGCGGTCCACTTCGTCGAGCAGGCGATGGACCGGATGCGCGGCGGCGACACCAAGGTCTTCGAGGACTTCGACGTGCCCGACGAGGCCATCGGGGTCGGCTTCCACGAGGCGGTGCGCGGCGTGCTGTCCCACCACATGGTCATCCAGAAAGGCAAGATCGCCAACTACCACCCGTACCCGCCGACGCCGTGGAACGGCAGCCCGCGCGACAGCTTCGGCACGCCCGGCCCGTACGAGGACGCCGTCCAGGACATGCCGATCTTCGAGGAGAACGGCCCGGACGACTTCAAGGGCGTCGACATCATGCGCGCCGTCCGCAGCTTCGACCCGTGCCTGCCCTGCGGCGTGCACATGTACCTGGGGAAGGGCCGCAAGCTGGAGAAGCTCCACTCCCCCATGTTCGGTGCCGCGCATGGCTGAGGTCACCGAGATCGGCACCGAAGCCCCGGCGGACGGGACCGCGCCGCCTCCCGACCGGCTCGGCGACGAGGAGGTCGCGGCGCGGCTGGCCCGGCTGGAGGAGGTCCTGGGCACCCTGGAGGGCACTCCGGGCCGGACCGCTGAGACGGCGCTGGACGCCGTGGGCGACCTGGTCGAGCTGTACGGGGAGGCGCTGGCCCGGGTCATCGACCGGGTACCGGCGGGTTCGCCGCTGGCCACGGCCGTCGCGGACGACCCGCTGGTCGGGCACCTGCTCGCGCTGCACGGCGTCCACCCGGCCCCGGTGGAGCAGCGGATCCTCCGGGCGCTGGAGGAGGTCCGCCCGTACCTGCGCTCGCACGGCGGCGACGTGGAACTGGCCGGCATCGACGACGACGTCGTCCGGGTACGGCTGACGGGGGGCTGCGGGAGCTGCGCCTCCTCCGCCGCGACGGTCCGGCTGGCCGTGGAGGACGCCGTGCTGGCGGCCGTCCCGGAGCTGTCGGCCGTCCGCCAGGAAAGGCCGGCCGAACGGGAAGGCTCCTGGGCGGGCCGGAAGGCCGCCGCGTTCATCCCTGCGGAGGCGCTGCTGCGTCCCCCGGCCGCTCCGGCCAGGACGGACGGAACGGTATGACGGCGGGGGCGCTGCAGCGGGCGATCCGGCGCGCGCACGACCGCGGCGGCGATCCGGCCGAGCGGTGCGACCTGTGCGGCGAGGACCTGCCCGGCGCGCACGCCCACGTCCTCGACGAGCAGGCCGGTAAGCCGCTGTGCGCCTGCCGGGCCTGCGCGCTGCTGTTCGAGCGGGACGCGGCGAGCCGGGGCCACTACCGGCTGGTGCCCGACCGCCGGATCCGGCTGACCGGCGTTCCGGCGGCCGACCTGGGCGTCCCGGTCGGCCTGGCGTTCTTCGTCCGGCGGCCGGACGGGACGGTCGCCGCCCACTACCCCAGCCCGGCCGGCGCCACCCGGTGGGACGTCGACCCCGAGGTGTGGGCGGGCGTCACCGCGGCGTGCGAACCGCTGCGGTCGATGCGCCCGGCCGTTGAGGCGCTGCTGGTCAGCACCGTACGCGGCGCGGACGAGCAGTGGCTGGTCCCGATCGACGAGTGCTACCGCCTGGTCGCCGCCATCCGCGGCGCCTGGGAGGGCCTGTCGGGCGGGCAGCGGGTGTGGGGCGAGATCGAGCGGTTCTTCCAGGACCTCGCCGCCCGCGCATGAAGCGAACGAGACGACGCGCACGAACAGGAGGGAACGACGATGGCCGAGATCCGGGTCGGAAAGCCCGACGTGAAGCCCGACACGCCCTCGCACACCAAGGGCGTCCACCAAGGCAACCGGGAAGGCGCGTACAAGCACGAGGTGGGACATCACCCGGACGGCAGCGCCGACGCGCGCCGCTCCACCGGGATCAACCCCAAGGCCCACGATCCGATCCTGCCGATCATGCCGAACCTGTCCCCCGGCTGAGAACCGCGATCGCCGATCGCGCACGGGATCCCCGCCGGGGATCCGACGAGGACGAGAAAGAGGAGAGGGACACCCATGCGACGACTGCGGACCTGGCTGGCCGTGCTGCTGATCATCGGCCTGGCCGCGCTGCTCTGGAAGGAACTGCCGGCGATGCGCCGCTACATGAAGATCGGCCGGATGTGACCGCGGCCCATGTGTCTCGGCATCCCCGGTGAGATCGTCGAGCTCCTGCCGGACCGGCCCGACCTGGCCACGGTACGGGTCGCGGGCGTCCGCCGCGCGGTCAACGTGGGCCTGCTCGGGCCGGCGGAGGTGGGGCCCGGCGACTGGGTCCTGATCCATGTCGGCTTCGCCATGTCGAAGATCGACGAGGCCGAGGCGGCGGCCACGCTGGCCCTGCTCGACGGGCTCGGCCAGGCCTACACCGACGAGCTCGACGCACTCACCGAATCGGATATCACCTGACAATCCACCTCGCGATCGGCGCCGGGCGGCCCCGCCCGCGCGCCGCCGCGGGGACCCCGGAAGGCGGCTGACCAGTTATGCGGTTCGTGGAGGAGTACCGCGACGGCGGGAAGGCAGGGGCGCTGACCGCGCGGATCGCCGCGCTGTGCGAGCCCGGCCGGAACTACACGTTCATGGAGGTCTGCGGCGGCCACACGCACGCCATCTACAAGCACGGACTGGAGGACCATCTCCCGGAGAACGTCACGCTCGTGCACGGGCCGGGCTGCCCGGTCTGCGTCATCCCGATGGGCCGGGTCGACGACGCCATCGCCATCGCCCGCACCCCGGACGTGATCATGACGTCGTTCGGCGACATGATGCGGGTGCCGGGCGGACGCGGCTCGTTCCTGGAGGCCAAGGCCGAGGGCGCGGACGTCCGCATGGTGTACTCCCCGCTGGACGCGCTGCGGATCGCGCGGGAGAACCCCGACCGCCGGGTGGTCTTCATGGCGATCGGCTTCGAGACCACGGCGCCGTCCACCGCGATGACCGTCCTGCGGGCGGCGCGCGAAGGCGTCGAGAACTTCTCGGTCTTCTGCAACCACGTTACGATCATCCCGGCGATCAAGGCCATCCTGGACTCGCCCGACCTGCGGCTGGACGGCTTCATCGGCCCCGGCCACGTCTCGACCGTGATCGGCTGCCGCCCGTACGAGTTCATCGCCCGCCACCACGGCAGGCCGCTGGTCTGCTCGGGGTTCGAGCCGCTGGACGTCCTGCAGTCGATCGCCATGCTGCTCGCCCAGCTCGCCGAGGGCCGCGCCGAAGTGGAGAACCAGTACACGCGGGTGGTGCCCTGGGAGGGCAACCCCAAGGCGCTGGAGGCCATCGGCCGGGTCATGGAACCGCGCCCGTACTTCGAGTGGCGCGGCCTCGGCTTCATCTCCCACTCGGGTCTGCGGATGCGCGACGCCTACGCGGCCTTCGACGCCGAACGGGTCTTCGAGGTGCCCGGCATACGGGTGGCCGACCCCAAGGCATGCCAGTGCGGCGAGGTCCTCAAAGGCGTCCTCAAACCCTGGGAGTGCAAGGTCTTCGGAACCGCGTGCACGCCGGAGACCCCCATCGGCACCTGCATGGTGTCGTCGGAGGGGGCGTGCGCCGCGTACTACAACTTCGGGCGCTTCCAGCGGCGCCGCCCTGCTGAGCGGACCGCCGCCCCGCCCGCGCCGCGGGCAGGGGCGCACGAGGAGGCGACGGCCACATGACCGGCGAGAAGACCGCGGAATGGGCCGAACGCGCCGTCCGCGAGGCCGAGGCCGAGTTCGCGTCCGGCACCGTGACCGAGGCCGGAACCGCCCCGGAACCCGGGTCGTCCCCGTCCCGGGAGGAGCAGGTCCTGGAACGCATCGAACGCGCCCGGCGGCGCCGCCCCAAGATCAAGGAAACGCAGATCACGCTGGCACACGGCGCGGGCGGCAAGGCGACGCAGACGCTGGTGGAGGCGCTGTTCCTGGAGGCGTTCCGCAACCCGGCGCTGGAGAGCCTGGACGACGGCGCCCTCCTGGAGCTCGGCTCGGCCAGGCTGGCCCTCACGACCGACTCCTACGTGGTCTCCCCGCTGTTCTTCCCCGGCGGGGACATCGGCGACCTCGCCGTCAACGGAACGGTCAACGACCTGGCCATGTGCGGCGCCCGGCCGCTCCACCTGTCGGCGGGGTTCATCCTCGAAGAGGGATTCCCCGTCGCCGACCTGCGGCGGATCGCCGCCTCGATGGCCGCCGCCGCGTCCCGCGCCGGTGTCGCCGTCGTCACCGGTGACACCAAGGTGGTCGAACGCGGCAAGGCCGACGGCTGCTACATCAACACCGCCGGGGTCGGCCTGCTCGAACGCCCGATCACCCTGGGCGCGGCGGAGGTCCGGCCCGGCGACGCGATCCTGGTCTCCGGCCCGATCGGCGAGCACGGCGTCACCATCATGCTCGCCCGCGGCGAGCTGGAGATCGAGGCCGACCTCACCTCCGACACCGCGCCGCTCATCGGCCCCGCCGCCGCCCTCCTGGACGCCCTGCCCGCCGGCGTCCGGCTGCTGCGCGACGCCACCCGAGGCGGCGTGGCCACGATCCTCAACGAGGTGGCGCGGGCGGCGGGGGCCGCGGTCATGGTGGACGAGGCCGCGGTGCCCGTGCGTTCCGAAGTCACCGGGGCCTGCGAACTGCTGGGCATCGACCCGCTGTACGTGGCGTGCGAGGGCCGCTTCGTCGCCGTGGTCGACGGTGACCACGCGGAGCACGCGCTGAAGACCTTGCAGGCCGACCCACTGGGAGAAGGCGCCGCCGTGATCGGTCACGTCCAGGACGAACCGCCGGGCCTGGTCCTGGCCCGGACCGCCTTCGGCGGCACCCGCGTCATCGACACCCTGGTCGGAGATCCGCTGCCCCGGATCTGCTGAGACGGCCGGAGCAGGGCGAAGCCGTCACGCCCCGCCCCGGCACGGCGGGCCACCGGACCTCCGGCGGCCCGCCGCACCTCAGCGACGCGTCGTCAGGGCAGGTCGAGCGCACCTTCCTTGATCCTGCGTACCAGCGTCCCGAACGCTGATTCGCTCACCGCGAGACGATCACCATCAGGGTCCTTGGAGTCCCGGACGCCTACAGCCCCATTCAGCCCGGCCACTTCGACGCAAGCCTCGTCGGTTGCGTCACCGCTGGCCGAACTCTTTCGCCACTGCATCGTCATGTCCTTCTCCACGTGATTTCCCTGCGGGCCTCCGGCACGCCGGTGACCCACCGCGCCCTGAACGGCTTGTCATCACGGGATGTCGTGAGCGCCTTCCTTGATCCTGCGCACCAGCGTCTTGAACGTCTCCCCAGTCACTGCGAGGCGATCACCGTCAGGGTCCTTGGAGTCCCGGATCCACATTTCACTGGCCAGCCCAGCGATCTCAACGCACGCAGAGTCATTGATGCCTCCGCTGTGGGAGCTCTTACGCCACTGGACAGTCATGAGCACTCCTCCACGTTCTTATGCCGAAGGCGCCAGTACACCTAATGGGCCCGAACGTCAGCGACGTGCCATCACGGCAGGTCGAGCGCGCCCTCCTTGATTTTGCGCACCAGCACCCCGAACGCCGCCCCGCTCACCGCGAGACGATCACCATTAGGGTCCTTGGAGTCCCGGACCCCTACAACCCCTGCAAGCCCGGCCACCTCAACGCATGTCTCGTCGTTCACGCCCCCGCTGTGGGAGCTCTTACGCCACTGGACAGTCATGAGTACTCCTCCAACCACCGCTTGATCAGAGCCCGAGAATCGCTCTCGGATGCGGCCTTTGCGCCTATGCGATCGAAGATAAACGCAAGTTCGCGGACTTCGCTCGGATCTTCGATCAAACGACCGCCCTTCTGAGCGCCCGCGAAGGCGATGTCCCGGTCCTTCAGGCTGATGACCTGGAAGTATCCGTCAACACCGGGGTGCGCACCCGCGCTAAAGGGGAGGACGCGCAGGCTGACGTTCGGCAGTTCTGACATTGCGTGAAGGTGCTGTAGCTGAGCGCGCATGACCTCAGGTCCACCCACCTGCTGGGCCAGCGCGGCTTCGCCCACCACCACCCAGAGGAAAGCTGGGTTTTCTCGTTCCACGGCAGCACGCTTGCGTTGGGTACGGATGGCCTGTCGAGATTCAAGATCCTTACTGTCGCTCTCGCGGAGGCAGGCCCAGGTGTAGTCATCGGTCTGAAGCAACAGCGGGATCACGTCACCGTGGTAGACCTTGATCGCTGTGGCGCCCTGCTCGTACTGGGTGAACTGGCGGAACCAGTTGGGGTTGTGCGCCATCCGGGCAAACCACAGCAGCAGTTCGATCAGCTGGCCGGTGTTGAACCGAGCATCGATGATCTTCGCTTGATCTTCGTGAAGCCTCTGCCGACCTGCTTCCTGGTTGCAAACAGTGGAGCGTGCTGCACCAATGATGCTGCCCCACTGGCTCAGTGAGAGACCTTCCTTCTCTCGAAGAAATCGCAGGTAGTAGGCCAGGAAGTGCCACAGCGAGATCTTGGGGTCGAGTGGGGGGCGGACCTTCGGCATCGGAACTCCACTGTTTGGTTTTTTGACAGGTACAGCCGAGCTTAGATGCAGAGAGTCATCGTGAAGGGAGGAAAACAGTGATGTAGCAAAGGAGGAAGTGCGTTGCCAAATAGACCAGATTGTCTGCTTATCTCCATGCTGGCATCTCCAACGGCGGCCGGAATGGCCCGAACACTTACAAATGCCCGACTGCACAAATGGGGCTACACACATCTTTCGGACGATGCGTTCCTCGTGGCGTCCGAGCTGATCACCAACGCGGTCACGGCGACCCCGGGCTCGGAGATCAAGTACCAGCTCAGCCGGGATGGCGGCGAGGTTCTGCTCGCGGTCTGGGACTCCAGCACCCGCGTACCGGCACCACGGCCCATCCCGCCCGTCGAGCTGAGCCTCGAAACACTCGACCTCGCGCCCGAGCGCTGGGACGACAACGGCGGATGGGGCATTCCGATCGTCGCCACCCTCTCCGTCAGCAGCGGCTACACGCTCGACCCACAGGGAGGCAAATGGGTCTGGGCACGCCTGAAACCTTGATCGCGAGAGATGCCTTAGATGTCGCCCCAAATCTGGAAGCAGAGCCGACAGGCGGAAGCGGGGCAAATGCGAGAGTATGCCGTGAAATATGCGCTGTTCGCAAGGTCCACCGGGTGGGAGGCACACGTTGACTTGTGGCGAGTTGCTGTCTTGGAGGGTGTCCAGGACAGCAACTCGCCGCAAGTCAACGAGGGGCGGGACGGTTCAGGGCCGCGAACGTTGCCTGTCGCCGCACTGGCCGGCGCGAGTGGTGGCCGATCGACGGGGACGGCGTCGGTGCGATCGCCGGCCTTCGGTCACCTTTCGCCGCCCCCTCCGCCCCCACTCCCAGCGGGCACACGTTGACGTGGCGTCCTGCGAGTGGTGGCAGGCTGCGGGGTCGCGCTCGATGCAGAGCAGCGCCGCGGTCCCGCTGCTCGACAGCGCCGACACGATCGGCATGATGTCGGCACACCCCCTGCCTACGCCGCTTGATGGGAAAACTCGCCGCAGGTCAACGTCCGTCTGGTGGGCGAGCACGCCGCCGAACTCGGCACCAAGGTCCGGCGGGGCTGTGAGCGGGACGGCGCGGATCGGAGCATGGGCGATGGCCTGGGCCAGATCGTCGAAGGACACGCCCTTGGTGGACGCGCCCGGGGATGAGGACCTTGGGACCGTCGAAGGCCGCCATGGCGGTGCGGCGCGGTGTTCACCAGCTGATCGCGGCCGCCACCGGCAAGTGGTCGCTGCCGGTGGCCGGCAGCACCCACGAACTCTTCGGCTCCACGCCTCTGACCAGGATCTGGTCGATCCGCACCACCGGGAACCTCGCCGGCCAGCTGAAACCGAAACCGTCCCCGGCCGCGTCCTGGACCGAGCGCAGCTGCGAGGTGATGCCGGCGAACGCCCGGTCGTCCACGGTGCCGTTCAGATCGCCGAGCAGCACCACCCGCTCGTTCTGCTCGGCGGCGATGGCCTCGCCGAGGGCCCGCGCCCCCCTGTCACGGTGGGCCGTCCAAAAACCCGCCCTGGGATTCACCCGTGCGGACCCCAGATGGGCCACATACACCGCCAGCGGCCCCTGGCCGGTGGCCACGGTGGTGCGCAGCGCCCGGTTGTACCCCATCTTGATCTCGGCCGGCTTGGTCTCGGCCAGCGGCCCGACGTCCATCCTGATGTCGACCGGCCGGGTGCCCGACAACGGCAACCTGCTCCACAGCCCGACCGTGCCCAGCACCGTATGGTGCGGGTACGCCTTCGCCAGCTCCCTCTCGAAGGTGCCCCTGGCCTGCTGGGTCAGCTCCTCCAGCGCCAGCACCTCCGCGCCGGAGGCCGCCAGGGCGCGGGCGGTGCCGACCGGGTCGGGGTTGTCGGCGCCGACGTTGTGGCTGACCACGGTGAACTCGCCGCCCGGGCGGGACCTGTCACCGAGCAGCCCGCCGAAGAGGTGCAGCCACACCATGACCGGCACCAGCAACGCAGCCACCGCAGAGGCCGAACGACGCCACAGCCCCCCGGCCAGCAGCACCGGGACGAACACGCCCGACCACGGCAGGAAGGTCTCCACCAGACTGCCGAGATTCCCGACCCGGTTCGGGATCATCGCGTGCAGCAACATGAACAGGCCCAGCAACAGCGCCAGCACCGCAAGCACCAGGCCGCGCCTCCAGACCCCCGGCCAGGAACCGACGCCGATCGCCCGGCGGACACCCTCGCGCCGGGTACCGGAACCGGTGTCCTGGCGGCCGGCGCCGTCCGGTCCGGTCTCCGCCGTGTCCACCTGCGCCGGCGCACGTCCTCGCACACTGTCGGTCACTTCTGCATCCTCGGGTCCTGGGTGGGGTCGGCATACATGCGCGAGCAACCTCGATCGATCGCACTGGTGCGCAGTTCGTAGTGCCAGGGTTCGTTCCTGTAGATACGGCACAGCCCGTACTCGGCACCATCTTTGGACAGCCACGCCGTCGCCTTGGAGTGCCCGATGTCGACCGCGTCTCCCGACACGTGTGGAGACGTCGCCGCAGTGGCCACCCATCGGGCGGCCTCGTCTTCCGACCCGTACTTGGCGACCGCCTCGCGGTGAAGCCGCTTCTGGTACCCCGGGGAACGCCAGCCGCCGGTGACGTAGAACTCGACTCCGTCGTCCGCGGCGTCCGTTGCAGCCTTGCGGAGGGCCTTGAGTAGGTCTGGATCGAGGTTGGCCACAGCCGGAATCGCGTCATCGAAGACCGTCACGCCGTCGGGGACGGCCCCGTCGGCCTCGCCGAGCGCACCACGGTGCTCACTGCGAGGAGCCTTCAAGGGTGGTGCCGCCGAGGAGGACGAGGAATTCTGCGCCTGGCAGGCGAGGGCTGTGGTCATCACCGCCATGACGACCATCAGGCCGACGACAGGGAGCCGGCGAACCCGGCTGGTCGCCGTTCGTGCTGCGGGTGGGGGTCGGGTCATACCGCCAGTCAAGGCAGCGCGGTGTTGCCGGCGCGTATGTGGGTTTCGATATGCCGACGATATGTCCCGGCTCGTAGCATCAAGAACATGCGTGTGTTGATCGTCGAGGACGAGCCCTATCTGGCGGAAGCCATCCGCGATGGCCTGCGCCTGGAAGCGATCGGGGCCGACACCGCAGGTGACGGCGACACCGCTCTGGAACTGCTGAGCATCCACGCCTACGACATCGCCGTCCTCGACCGCGACGTCCCCGGACCTTCCGGTGACGAGATCGCCGAACGCATCGTCGCCTCCGGCAGCGGAATGCCGATCCTCATGCTCACCGCCGCCGACCGGATCGACGACAAGGCTTCGGGGTTCGGGCTGGGCGCCGACGACTACCTCACCAAACCGTTCGAGCTTCGTGAGCTCGTCCTGCGGCTGCGGGCGCTGGACCGCCGGCGCGCGTACGCCCGGCCCCCGGTCCGCCAGATCGCGGGCCTGCGGCTGGACCCCTTCCGCCGGGAGGTGTTCCGCGACGGACGCTATGTCGCGCTCACCCGCAAGCAGTTCGCCGTGCTCGAAGTCCTCGTCACCGCCGAAGGCGGTGTCGTCAGCTCCGAAGAGCTGCTGGAGCGGGCCTGGGACGCCAACGCCGACCCCTTCACCAACGCCGTCCGCATCACCGTCTCCGCATTGCGCAAACGGCTGGGCAAACCCTGGCTGATCGCCACGGTGCCCGGCGTCGGCTACCGAATCGACACCGCCATGGACCCCGTCCACCCTGGCAGCACTCATGCATAGACGCCCAGGGCTCAGCGCCCGGCTGAAACTCACCCTCAGCTACGCCGGATTCCTACTGCTCGCCGGCGCTCTCCTGCTGGCCGTGGTATGGGTATTCGTGCTGCGCTGGGTACCCGATGTCCACGTCGGATCCATCCAGAGGACGTTCGGCGCCGTGATCATCACCGGGCCCAACCGCTCCGACCTCCTGCAGGGCTTCGCCCCCGCCGCGGCCACGGCACTGGCCTTCCTCATGGTGTTCGGCCTCCTGGGGGGATGGATCCTCGCCGGCCGGATGCTCGCACCGCTCACGCAGATTGCCAACGCGGCACGGATGGCTGCGAACGGATCGCTGTCCCACCGAATCCGGCTTCAGGGCCGCGAAGATGAGTTCCGCGAACTCGCCGACGTGTTCGACGCCATGCTCGAACAACTCGAATCCCACGTCACCGAACAGCAGAGGTTCGCCGCGAACGCCTCTCACGAACTGCGCACTCCGCTGGCCATCTCCCAGACCCTCCTCGAGGCCGCCCGCAACGACCCCACGCGGGACCACGGCGAACTCATCGAACGCCTCCACACGGTCAACGCGCGGGCGATCGACCTCACCGAGGCCCTCCTGCTGCTCAGCCGCGCCGACCGCAAGAGCTTCACCCGTGAGGTGGTCGACCTGTCTCTCATCGCCGAAGAAGCCATCGAAACGTTGCTGCCCTTCGCCGAACAGCGCCAGATCACGCTCGACGTCACGGGCGGGAAGGCACTGACCCTCGGCTCCGCGGAGCTCATCTTGCGGATGGTGACCAACCTCGTCCAGAACGCCATCGTCCACAATCTCCCCGCAGGCGGCACCTTGACGGTCCACACCGAATCGCGGCACGACACGAGCGCGCTGCGGGTCGAGAACACCGGCCAGCCGGTCCCACCGGACCTGGTACCGACCTTCATCGAACCCTTCCAACGCGGAACACAACGCATACGTACCGACGAACATGCCGGGGTCGGTCTCGGGCTGGCGATCGTGCACAGCATCGTCCGAGCACACGGCGGGACCCTCGACCTCGCCCCCCGCCCCACCGGCGGCCTGCTTGTCACGACTCGTTTTCCCGGAGGGCACGCGGAGGGTGTCTCAAGGCATCGCTCCCGCGTGGGGCCTGCAAGATCCGTTGATGGGCCCGCCTGAAACCCTGGTCGTGGAAGACGCCCAAGATGTCACCCCGAACAAGGAGCGACGCCTGCAGGTGGGAGCCAAGGGATGGCGGTGAATGCTACGGCGTTCGTAACGTTCACCGGGTGGAGAGGCACAATGCCGCCTCCGGCAGGGCTGCCGGAGGCGGCGGGGGCACATCAGGCGACAGCGGTTCCCTCAAGCTCGACCATCAGGTCGGGGATCGCCAGCCGTGTCACCCCGAGCATCGTGGTGGACGGTGCCACCCCGGCGGCGCCCAACCGCGACGCCAGCACGCCGTAGTGCTCGAAGAGCCGATCGACGTCGGTGGTGTAGACGTTGAGCCGGACGAGGTTCGCGAGGGACATGCCGGCCTCGCCGAGCACGGCCTCCAGGTTCTCCAGGCTCAGCTCCAGCTGCCCCGCCATGTCACCGGCATGCTGGGGCTTGCCCTCGCCGCTCATCGCGGTCTGTCCGGCGCAGTACAGGGTCCGGGTGTGCCCGGAGACCAGCTCGCCCTGGTTATATCCCATCTGCGCCGACCAAGCCCACGGGTTGATCGCCGTTCGTTCCATTGCCACATCGGCTCCATTCGATTCGTCGACATCACGTACGTCGACCGGCTCGGTAGCCGCCCTCTTCGGTTCGTTGAAGAGCCTCCCAACAAATCACGACATCCTGTGTCGTGTATTCCGGTAGCTTTCTCGCATGCGCGCCGACCGGTTGGTCTCCCTGGTGCTGCTGCTGCGCCGGCACGGTCGGCTCACCGCGCCCGCGCTGGCCCGCGAGCTTGAGGTCTCCACCCGCACCGTGCTGCGCGACATCGAGGCGCTGTCGGCGGCCGGCGTCCCGGTCTACGCCGAACGCGGCCGGCACGGCGGGTTCGCGTTGCTGCCCGGTTTCCGGACCGAGCTCACCGGACTCAACCACGACGAGGCGCTCGCCCTGCTGGTCGCCGGATCGCGGCGCGGCGCGCAGGCTTTCGGTCTCGGCTCGGCGCTCGCCTCGGCGATGCTCAAGGTGGTCGACGCGCTACCCGAAAGCCATCGGGACACCGCGGCCGGCGCCGTCCAGCGATTGCTCATCGACCCGGAGACCGACCTCCTCTCACGCCGGCAGGTCGCCGAGGAGGTACCCGACGCCATAGTGGCCGAGGTCCGGCGCGCGGTGTTCGCCGGACACAGGCTGCGCATCCGCTACGCGGCCGTGGGCCAGAGCCCGAAATGGCGCACGGTGGACCCGGTCGGCCTGGTCACCGTACGCGACCAGGGCTACCTGCTGGCCATGAGGTCCGGTGCTGACCGCACCTACCGGCTGTCCCGGATCCTGGCCGCCGAGGAACTCTCCGAACCCGCACAGCGACCAGAGCGGGTCGATCTGGACCGGGCCTGGCAGGAACGCAGCACACGGTTCCGGACCGGCGGCGACCAGGTCACCGTGCTGGTGCGGCTGGACCCGGCGCGGCGGGAGGAACTGGTGGGCACCGCGCTGGCCGTCCGCGCCGAAGAAACCGACGCGGACGGCCGGTTGCGACTGGAGGCCGACTTCCAAGATTCGAGGCATGCCGTGTGGGCCCTGTGGCAGCTCGCCACGAGCGCGGAAGCCCTGGCCCCTCAGTGGTTGCGTACCGCCCTGCGCGACCGCGCCGCCGCGATCGCCGCCTCCTACACGTCTCAACCAGAGAGCTGATGGGCGATTCACCTGCCAGGCCGTCACGAGGCGGCCTGTCGTTAACGAAGCCGTCACCAGGTACACGCGACCGCATTGTCCCTGTTCGGCGGGGGTGTCTGCTGAGCCGTCCTGAAGCGAGGAGACGATCACCGGCGGTCGGGGTCGCGTTGGCCTGCCGTCCGCTGAGGGCGTCGGGTGAGACGCGCGGATATAGCGGGCCAGGCTGACGACGGAGGCGTGGCCGGAGAAGGCGAGGTTGGATCTGCAATGGAACCGGTCGCACGTTAGAAGCTCCGGCTGACCTGCCCGTCGGCGTCGTAGGCGACCTCCCCCTTCTAGATCGCCTCGCAGATCTCCTCGGTCAGGTCGCGGCGAGAATTCTCGTCGCGAGTCGGCGGAATTCTTGGTCTTGGGCGAGTCTGCGCCATTTTCCGTAGTAGTAGTGGCGCCGGTCCGAGGCGAGTGCCTCCCGTAGGACCAAGTCGCAGTGCCCTGCGGCCTCCCCCATGTCGGCGAGGTAGCGCAGCGCCTCCCAGATGACCGGTCGGTACCGATCGTCGGTCAGCGAATGGACCACATCGCGAAGGGTCTCAGCCGCGTCGGTTGGGTCGCGGGTGATGCGGAACAGAGTGTTGGCGGCGTTGATACGTTCCCTTGCGTCGGCCCCGTCGAGAAGGTCGTATATACGGTCGGCATGCGCGGCGGCGAGGGGTCCGAGGTCCGCGAGATACGATGACCATCGCCCGGTTTCCTGGCCGATGGCGATGAGAACGGGTTCGGGATCATCAGTGATCTTCCAATAGGCCCACGACAAGACGACGGACTCCTCGTCGGCCGGCTCATCGGATGGCCTGCGCAGAGACTTCCGGAGCACCGGTGCGACGTCCGAGGCGGCCGGGCCGATGGCGGCGAGCGCCTTCACCGCGTACAGGTGCCTGTCCGTGGCGAGCAGGCCGATGAGCTCTGGGACGGCGGGGGCCGACGCCTCGCCCCACTGCTCCAGTATGTCGGTGAGGGCCTGATGGACACCCCCGAATGTTCCGTTCGTCCGCCCCTCGTCCGGACCGCGCAACCGGTCCCGTATCACCGGGAGCAGCACATCGGCGTGGTCGCAGAGCGGCCCCAGCACCTCCTGGACGGCGGGCGGATCGGTCGAGTAGAAAAAGGGCCGATCTGCTCCAGAGAAGACGCGGCTTGTTCCGTATCCGAGATTCGGACCGCTGAGCCGCTCCACCAGGTGCGGCAGGCACCGCGGGTCATGACGCCAGGCCAGGCCCCATGCGGCAATGTCGCTGATCCGTTCTTCGGAATAACGGGACAACCGCCGATCGTCGCCGAGCCGCGCGGCGAGCAGATCAACGTGATCATCGGCTTCGTCACCGATGGCTGCGATCACGTGGGTCGCGTAAGCGCGGGCCGTTCCCGCCCGATCCGTGGTCCGCTCGGCGATGGCGGGCAGTAGCCGCTGCACCGGGGACCGCCATGTGGCGAGGAGTGCAGCGGCGGCTCTCACGGCACCCATCCGCCGATCGCCGTCGCGGTCACCGAGAAAAGTCAGAGAGAAGTCCGTACGAGACGTGACGTCATCTCCGAACTGTTCGTCGATCCAGCCGATGACCCGAGTGGGGGTGCCATCGGAGTCATTCAGCAGGTCCACCGGGTAAGCCGTCACCCAGGGCACATCTCCCCACACCTGGAGCCGGGCGTCGCGCACGGCCCGCGTGAGCGTGTCGAGGTCCGCACCCAGACGGTGCGAGGGGACGACACGCGTCAACGCGATCGCGGCGGCCAGCCGCGTCTGCGCCTCGGCGTGCCCGCTCAGGTCACGGAGCCAGATCAGTAGCTCGGGCAGCACGTCAACGGTGCAGCCGGGGCCGAGCTCCCCGGCAGCCAGGATCAGCGCAAGCCGGACTGCCTCGTCGTCGTCATCGCGCCAACGTTCCCGCAGCGCCGGCACCACCAGGTCCGCCTCTCCGGCCGCCCTCGACAGCGTCGCCGGCAGAGTGCTCCTGACCGCGACATCCGCGTCACCGATCAGGGCGAGCAGCCGCGGAACGGCCGCGCTCCACGCAGCGGCCCAACCGGGATCCACGTGGCGGTCGTGGACCATGCCGCCCTGTTCCGCGAGGCGCCCGATCAGTTCCAGCACGCCGGGACGCGCGGTGACATGTGCGGCTTCCGCGAGGTCGACGAGGTACGGCAGTGCCGTGGTGGCGGCGGAACAGACGAATCCGCCCTGGTGGAGGAGCCGGGTATCCAAATCACCCACCGCCTCGGCGGCGTCGTCGTCCACGGCGATGGCCCGCAGCAGGCCGGGGACGTCCTCCGCCGCCCCGTACGCATGCTCAAGAGCGGCCCAATCGATCTCATCGAGTCCGTACAGGATCAAGGCGAGCATCTTCTCTCGTCGGAGCAGGCGCGCCATGGAGGCTCGGAATATCGCCACTGGCCGTTCCATGGTGAGGCGTCGGCTGTACCCGCGTCGCGAGGCTGGCGCCAAGTGACGCGCGGAAACAATGGGAAGTGGGTCAGTTATCGATAGTGATTGTGATTGACGTAAGCCATCCGGGAGGGCGCCCGGTCATCCCGCGCCTCACGCATCAGGAGCAGTCATGCGAACCCCCTGCGAGGCTGATCAGCCTTGCAGGGGGTTAGAAAACAGCCTCTTACCGCCGTCTACCGTTGTGTAGTGGTTCGCCCTACAACGTGTCGGCTATGTCAATCGGTCGTGCTGGCGTGCACGGCGATGATGCGCCAGCCGTGCGTCTCGTCGTGCAGCCAAGTACGGGTGTAGCGCATCCTGGCCGCGAACGGCGCCCCGGAGACGGTCCCTTCGACGGTGCCGAGAAACCACGTCACCCCGGTGCGCCCATCGGCGAGCACGGTCAACTCCTCCTCGGCCACCTTCGTCACCACCTGTGCCCGAGTGCGGTGGAGCTCCAGGTCGTCCGCCTTGGTCTGGACGTTCGCACCGAAGGTAAAGATCAGCCGATCATCCAGCAGCCGGTCCAGCGCCTCGACATCTCCAGCGAGCTGTGCGGCCTGAAGTCGGCGCTCGGCGTCCCGCAAGTCTTCCATGAGGCCCACCCTCCCAGCCAGCGCCGTATCCGCGCCAGGACGTTCACGCTCGGCTGACTCTCCGCAGTCCGATCCCGGAGCCCCGATCGCTGTATGGGGCCCGATCTTGCTCGCTCTGACCGCCGCCTACCACCTGCGCCGCCGCCGGCCCGCTGTCTCCTCAGAGAAGTGACCGGAGAACCGGGGAAGCAAGACCCACCAGACATCTGAACGCGGGGCCGGCCGCCCGTCCCCTGCCACGGCCCTCCGCATGCTCCGCGATCACGACGAGCGGGGTAGGGGCGATGGTGCTGGTGAAACTCATCAGCACGACACCGCACCGATCAAGGGTGTTGCCCGAACTCATCAACGAACGTTGCCGCTACACGCGGACGAAGCCATGCGAACGGCGAGTGGCGTCAGCGGCGGGGTGCGGCGGCCAGGCAGCTCATGATCAGGTCGGTCAGCGCGTCGGTTGCGTCGGCGGCGGTTGTGCGCCCGTGGTTGAGTTCGGCGGCGATCGCCTCGGCGGCGCCCAGTGCACCGGCGCAGCGCAGCCGGAGCGCCTGGGCGCCGAGGTCGGAGTGGGGGGCCAGCGCGTCGGCCATCAGGTCGATGTAGTCATCGAGCAGTTCGTGCTGGACCGCTTCCATCTCCGGGCTCCCCTTCAGCGCCGCCGAGATCGCGTTGAGCTCCGGCATGGCTGTGGCGCAGGTGAGGTAGGCCTGGCCCACCAGCCCTGCGACCCCGTATGCGTCAGGCCCTGCTTCCGTCAGTGCCTGCGCCAGCGCGGCCCGGTGTTGCTCGTCGAGCCGCCGGTAGAGCGCGATCAGAAGCCCCTGACGGGTGCCGAAGTGGTCGTACACGATCGGCCTGCTCACCTCGGCGGCCTCAGCCAGCGTGACCAGGGTCAGGCCGTCGGCCCCACGGTCGCGGACGATCGCCGTCGCCGAGTCGAGCAGTTGCTCCCGCCTCGCCTGCTTGGACAGGCGGGTCGATGGTGCCCTCATCGTCCTCCCTTGCGTGACGACGCCAGTTTAAGCTACAAAAAGTAGGCTACAAAATGTAGCTTGATGTGAGCGAGAGGACTCTGCAGATGAAGCAGCCGGTTTTGATCATGGGCGGATCGGGCCAGGCGGGTTCGGACACCGCTGCCGTCCTGCGGGAGTGGTACCCGGACCTGCCCCTGGCCATCGCGGGCCGCAACCTCGACCGCGCCCGGAAGGTCGCCGACGAACTCGGCAATGCCACCGCCGTCACCCTCGACCTTCAGCGTCCCGACCTCGGCCTCCCGGCCGAGGAGGACTTCTCCGCCGTGGTCGCAGCCGTGCGTGACTCCCGCCTGTACGGGCTCGGTTACGCCCAGGAGCGCGGCCTGCCCTACCTCAGCATCTCCAGCGGCCTGGTCGGCATCGCCCCGGAGGTCGTCGCCGGCGCCCAGCGGGCGAGTGCCGTACCGGTGCTGCTGGCCAGCCATTATCTGGCCGGCCTCGTCGTCCTCGTGGCCCTGGACCTGGCCCGGGAGTTCGGGCGGCTCGACGCCATCCGGATCGCCGCCGTCCTCGACGACCAGGACGCCGGCGGACCGGCGGCGCTCGACGACCTGGAGCGCCTGGCCGCTGTCACCTCCGCCGGCCTGGTGCGCCGGGACGGGGCCTTCACCTGGGTCTCCGGGGCCGAGGCGGAGGTGGGTGTGCCCAGCATCGACGGTGTCGTGCTGCCCGGCCAGCGGATCGCCATCCTCGACGTCCCGAGTCTCGCCCTGGCCACCGGGGCGGGTGATGTCCACTTCGACTTCGCCGTCGGCGCCTCGGCCGGCCGCAGACGCGGCGAGCCGGCTTCCACCGAGGTCCTCATCGACCTGGAGGGAACCGGCCCGTCCGGCGACCCTCTCCGCACCCGCCGCCACCTCTTCCACCCCGCCGGCCAGCGCCCCCTCACGGCCCTCGGCATCGCCCTCGGCGTCGAGCGGCTCCTCGGCCTGCGCGGCGAACCTGCCGGCCCGGGCCTGCACACCCCCGAAGCCCTGCTCGACCCGGCCCTCACCGTCGAGCGGATGACGGCCATCGGAACCACTTTCGCCACCGTGTGACGCGGGGCGGGGTTGGCGGTGGACTGGTGCGGGATCGTGACGGCGGGCAGCGTCCTGTCGTTCATGGCCCGGCACGGGAAGGGGTGGGCGTTGCGGCGGCGGGCGTTTGCGAGCGTGAAATCGAGATCCGGTCGGTGGTGCTCGAGCCCGCCGAGCACGCCGTGCCGAGTCCGGAACGCGAGGACCACCTGCGGACGCAGATCGCGCACCGATGAGGTTTCCGCGCCGCGCCCGTCTGTACGTGTGAGATCGACCCACGGGAGGCCGGCACGATGCGGAAACTGATCTTCGGCATGAACGTGACCTTGGACGGCTACATCGCCGCGCCCGGTGACGACCTCGGCTGGAGTGGAGGTGAGGGACCGGACTCGTCGCCGAGTGCCGAGCTGTTCCAGTGGTGGTCCGACCGGGTGGACGCGACGGGCCTGGCGCTGTACGGGCGCAAGCTGTGGGAGACGATGAGCTCCCACTGGCCGACCGCCGACAAGCAGCCGGGTGCCACACCGGCGGAGATCGAGTTCGCGCGCCGCTGGCGGGACATGCCGAAGGTGGTGTTCTCATCGACGATCGACGAGGTCGACTGGAACGCCCGCCTGGTCACCGGCGACGCGGTCGCCGAGATCGCCCGGCTCAAGGCCGAGGACGGCGGCCCGATGGACATCGGCGGCGCGACGCTCGCCGGGGCGGCCATGCGGGCCGGGCTGATCGACGAGTACGCGCTGGTCACCGTGCCGGTCCTGGTGGGCGGCGGCACGCCGTTCTTCACCGCGCTGGACAGCTGGGTGAACCTGAACCTGGTCGAGAAGCGGACGTTTCCCGGCGGCGTGGTGCTGACCCGATACGAGACGAGGCGATGAGCACGGGCCGAATGCTCGGCTCGTAAAGCCAGCTCGACATCCTTGTCTGATCACAGCGTCGCGGGCAGGCCCAGCCATGGTTTGTCGGTCACGTCGAATCCGGTGAGCTCGGCGATCTTCCCGTCGGGGATATGCAGGACCGCGATGTTCAACAAACGGTGTTCCGGGTCGTCGGGGGTGCGGAGGTACAGCGCGGCGGCGGGCATGCGGTTGACCGTCGTGGCGATGCAGCGCCAGTCGTCCTTGCCGCGCTGGAAGAGCCCACTGGAGACCCAGCCGTTCACCGCGTCCTTGGCCGTGACGATCAAAGTGCCCGGATCGGGCAGCATCGCGAAGCGCAGGTCGTCGCGCAGGAGGGCCATCAGCCCATCGAGGTCGTTGCGCTCATGGGCGTCCATATACGACTTCACCACGCCGCGCTCGTCCTCCGACAGCTCGTGCGTGGCAGGGCTCCGCCAGTCGAGGCGGCGGTCGGGCAGCTGCTCGCGCATCGTCACGCGCGCCCGCTGCAGCGCGCTGGTCACCGATGCGACGGTCAGCTCGAGGGCGTCGGCGGTCTTCGACGCCGGCCAGCCGAGGACGTCGCGCAGGATGAACACCGCCCGCTGCCGCGGCGGCAGGTGCTGGACGGCGACGATGAACGCCAGCTCGATCGTCTCCCGCGCCACCACCGATTCCTGCGGGTCCTCCGGGAGCATCCGGTCCGGGTAGGGCTGCAGGTAGTGCACCTCCGAGCCCGCGTCCGGCAGCTCGGCAGGCACGGGCGTGCGGTCGTTGCGCTTCTCCAGGAAGTCGAGGCAGGCGTTCGTCGCGATCCGGTACAGCCAGGTCCGCAGCGCAGCGTGGCCCTTGAACGACTCCCGCTTGTTCCACGCCCGCAGGAACGTCTCCTGCGTCATGTCCTGGGCGTCCTCATAGTTCGCGAGCATCCGGTAGCAGTGCACCTGCAGCTCACGCCGGTGGCGCTCCGTGATGAGCGCGAACCGTGCTGCGTCATTTGAGCGGGCCGCCGCGATGAACGCGGCCTCGTCGTCGCCTGGCAGTCTGGCGTCGGTCATGGTCGTCAATCCTTCCGCAGATGGCGAGGGGCTACCAGAACTGACGACGAGGCGGAGGATTTCTGAGCGGTGAAGCCGCTGACACCGGGCCGTTCGCCAGGCCGGACCGGTCGGGTCGATCCAGGAGACGTGTTCGGGTCGGGCACACCCTCGATGTCGAGGTGGGATCCCCGTAGTACTGGGGAAAGATCGGGCGGATATGGCCGGTCTGGCTGATCGCCCAGTGCAGCGGCCGATCCCGGCCGGCCAGCGGCATGCCCTCCCCCTCTCCCTGAGAGACGAGCGGTGCGTTTCAGCGCGCACTCTCGGCCATGCTCAAACGCAGAAGAGCAGGGATGGCACCGCATGGTCGATCCAGTGCCAGAAGGGCTCGCCGGGCCGCTCTGAGGTGCCGTTGATGCCCGAAAGCGCAACCCGCGGGCTCCTGCGGGGATCGCGGTCGGCCATGTCCAGGAAGTAGGCCTCACCAGCGGAGTCGCACGTGCAGAACTGTATCCAGCGGTCGAACTCGCCATTCACCGCGCGGACGAAGTCCTCGTCCTGGTCGTAGTCGCCGGGGTCCTCGCCCTCGTAGTCCGCGAGGGTCAAGGCGCCGAGCGTCGTGGTGAAGCGGTCCAGGTGCAGAGCGAAGTCGAACGACGTGAGGGAGGCATGGACCGCGGCAAGGTCACGAACACCTGGGGGAAGAGACTCATCCAGCAGGGGCAGGACGTCGGTCGGGCCGAGGCTGGTCGGAGCCGTACCCCACAGCACGTCCAGGGAGTTCGCCCCCGTGTACGGCGCCAGCTCCTTCAGGTCGCGCGGCAACTCCCCCTTGCGGTCGGCGAAGTGCAGATATCCGAGCAGGTACCGGCCCTCCAACGCGATCAACGCGAGCCCGAGGACCTCCGCGCGCAGGGCCGCGAGGAAGCCCGGGCAGTGCCCGGCGACCGGTGCCCACACGTGTTCCAGGACATCGGCGAGCCCCGCGCCGACCGGTATACGCCACGGGTCGTCAGCCGCGAACGGGACACCGCCGGCGCCGCCCAGCAGCACAAGCCCGCGTAGTTCGGCCGCCTCTGCGGCCTTGGTGCTCCCCGACCATTCGTGTCCCAACAGCACCAATCGAGTGTTGCGCCGCAGCAACTGCTCGACGCCGCGGGGGTCGCCCTCGGCCAACGCCGTCCCCCACGAACGGTTGATCTCCGCGATCTCCATGATCGGCACGCTAGCCACCGACGCGGACGTTTCCCGACGCATTTCCGTACGGCCTCCCTAAGCGGCCGACCGCCGACGACCGTCCACGGCGCGGACGGGTCAGTAGCCGCTCGGCTGGAAGAAGCCGCGCACGTACGAGTCCTCGAGGGCGGCCAGGGTGGCGAGGTCGCCCGTGGCGAAGACCTTTCCGCTGCGCATGAGCACGACGTGGTCGGCGATCTTGGCGGCGGCGAGCATCGGTACGTCGTGGGTGATCACCAGGACCGCGGCTCCGGCGTCGGCGTACCGGCGGAGGGTGACCCACACACCGTAGGCGTTCTCGGTATCGAGCGAGGCCGTCGGTTCGTCCGCGACAAGGACACGGGGCTCGGGCAGGAGAGCGGCGGCGAGAGCGGCGCGCTGAATCTGGCCGCCCGAATGCTGGTTCGGGTAGAGATCGCCCAGCTCGGTCGGATAGCGGGCGGCCTCGCAGGCGCGGTCGACGCTCCATCGCCGATACCGGGTTTCCAGAGCGCGCAACTGCGCGCCCACGGTGTCCTCGGCGTGGAAGGCCGTGACGCCCGCCTGGGGCAGCAGTCCGACGGTGCCGCCGCGAAGGCGTCGCCATTGGCGCTGCCCGCGCACCGGCTCACCGCCGATGCGCACCTCCCCTGTACTGCGGGCGGAGTCGGGGAGCGAGCCGGTGAGTGCCGCTGCGGCCATGGACTTGCCGCATCCGGATTCACCGAGCAGAGCGGTGATCTTCCCGTCCGGCACGACGAGATCGACGGCGTGCAAGACGGTTTCGTTCCACCGGCTGGTGTCAATGTGGACGGTCAGTTCACGCAGTTCGGCAGGCATTGCGTGGTCCATTCTGGAGGGAATGCCGTCAGCGTAGGGCAGGCCGCCCAGAACTCCTTTGCGCCTGGGGCGCGTTCGGAAGAAGGACGCAGCTACGAGAGCAACCTGCCCGGCAAGTTCAACAGCAGACCTCGTGCGGGCTTTGTTGGGCGGGGTCGGACACATCGCCGAGGGTGCCCAGAACGCGTGGTCGCCCTGGTCACGACTGCCCCGGCCCACCGGCGGCAGGGCCGGTGCAGACGTCATGGACGCAGTCCACCCCGCGACACCCATCGTTTGACGGCCGGCCATGGCCTCGTGCCCTCGGCGGGCTTTGCCGAAGGCATTCGACACCTGCTATTGGGGTGCCAGGCCCGGCACCGCCGTGATCTCGGCGATGATTCCCGAGACCGGGCCGAGGCTGATCAGGCCGCTCGCGGCCCCCGCGAGCTCTCCTGCGGCCGGGAGCAGCGCGGCGTGCGCCCGCCGCAGCGCCGCCCGGTCGCCCAGCGGCAGCGCGGCCCGGGCGAGGAGGGCCCACAGCGCCTCGGCGAGGAGATCATGGGGCGGATCGGGGACGGCGCGCACCGCCTCGGCCGCCTCGTCCCGCCGCCCGGCCGCCAGCAGCAGCAGCGGAAGGGCCCACGGGCGGTACGGTCCGAACCGGTCCGGGTCCTCCGGCTCGGGGGCGCGGTCGTGGCGCGTCCGCAGGGCCAGCGGTGCGAGGGACGCGAGCCCCTCGCTCAGGCCCGGCATGCCGGCCGAGTCGAGCGGGGCGGCCGCGGCCCGGTAGGCGGCCTCCTTGGCGGTGAAGGGGGCCTGGGGGTCTTCGGCGAGGCGGAGCGCGCGGTACCAGGTGGTGAAGACCGGGACCAGCGGCCGGTCGTGCCGCTCGGCCAGCCGGTCCAGGTGGGCGGCGTGCTCGTCGCCGGCGGTGAAGTCCGCCACGGCCGCCGCGGACTGGAGCCTGATCAGGCGGCCCAGCACCTCGAAGTTCGGCAGGCCGTGCCGGACGGCCAGGTCGAGGATCTCCGCTCCGATGGCGTCCCGGCTTCCGGACAGGCCCGTCGTCTCGAACGTCTGCATGTACCGCCCGTTGAGGGCGAAGGCCAGCAGGGCCGGGTCGTCCAGGCCGCGGGCGATGCGCTCGGCCTCCAGCGCCGCCGCCCGGGCCCGCGGGGACGCCGTGCCGCGCGACTCCACCGCGACGGTCGCCAGCAGGCGCGCCCGTACGCCGGGGGCGGTGTCCCCGGGGAGCAGGGCCAGGCTGCGCTCGGCCGCCGCGACGATCCGGGCCGCCTGGGCGGGATCGTCGGACCGGGGCCAGTTCGCCGGGACGTCGTAGGCGCCGATCACTCGGGCGGTCAGCTCGGCGTCGCCCAGTTCCTCGGCGGCCTCCACGGCGGCGGCGCGGTGCTCCCGGGCGGCCAGGAGCCCGTCCGCGCCGGTGACGGCGAGCCCCCGCATGAGCCCGACCGTGGCCTCCAGCCGCAGGCGGGCGCCAGGAGCGGCCCGGTCGTGGGCGGCGGTGGCGCTCGCCCAGACCCGGGCCGCCGGGTCGGCGGGCGCGTCCAGCCGGTCGGCCTGCCGCAGGATGTCGGCCTCCAGCTCCCGCAGTCCCGGCCCAGGATCAAGGCCCAGCTGCTCGGCGAGCGCGGAACGGGCCCTGCGCAGGACCGCGAGCGCGTCGGCCTGCCGTCCCGCCCGGTACAGCGCCAGGGCCAGCAGCCGCCACGCCTCCTCCCGCCACGGATGGGCGTGGGCGTGCGCGTCGAGATCGGGCACGGCCTCGGCGGCCCGGCCGAGTTCCAGCAGTGCCTGGCCGCGCCGTTCGACCGCGCGCGACCGCAGCTCCGCCAGCCGGGCCCGTTCCGGGTCCGCCCACAGGGCGTCGGTGAAGTCGGAGTAGGCGGGTCCGCGCCAGAGCGCCAGCGCCGAATCCAGCAAGGGAAGAAGCGCGGCGGGCCGTTCCTGCGCCTCGACGGCCCGTTCGAAACGCCAGGCGTCGACGGCGTCCGGGGCGGCGCGCAAGGAGTATCCGGTCCCGACGGTGACGATCAGGCGCGGCGGGGTGCGGGGCGGCCGGTCGGGTTCCAGGGCACGGCGCAGCGCCCCGACGAACGTGCGGATCGCGCCGATCGCGCCCTGCGGAGGGTCCTCCCACAGATCGGCGGCCAGCAGCTCGACCGGCACCACCCGGCCCCTGGCCGCGACGAGCCGTGCCAGCACCTCCCGATGCCTCGGCCCCTTGAGCGAGATCACCGACCCGGCGGCGTCCCACGCCTCCACCGGCCCGAGGACCCCGATGAACACGCCCATCCCCGTTCCCCCTCGGCCCCACGTTAGCGCTGATCGGACGCTCATCGGGGGCGGGCAGCCTGGGGGCATCGGACCGAACGAAGGAGATGAACCCCATGTCGAACGGCATTCCGGGCTTCGCCTACCACCGCGTCCCCGTCGCCGACGGGGTCGCGCTGAACACCGCCGTCGCCGGAACCGGGCCGGCGATCGTGCTGCTGCACGGCTTCCCCCAGACCCACCTCATGTGGCGGCACGTCGCCGCCGACCTCGCCGCCGACCACACCGTCATCTGCCCCGACCTGCGCGGCTACGGCGCCAGCGACAAGCCCGCCGAGACCGGCCCCGACACCTACTCCAAGCGCACCATGGCCGCCGACGTCGTCGCCCTGGCCCGTGCCTTCGGCCACGAACGCTTCGCCCTGGCCGGACACGATCGCGGCGCCCTCGTCGCCTTCCGCGCCGGCCTCGACCACCCGGCGGCCGTCACCCACCTGGCCGGCCTCGACGTGCTCCCCACCCTCGACATGTGGGACGTCATGCACGGGGTCTCGGCCGCCGTCGGATGGCACCTCTACCTCATGGCCCAGCCCCCCGGCCTCCCCGAGAAGATGATCGCCGCCGACCCCGACGCGTTCTTCGGCGCCTTCCTCGACCAGTGGATCAAGAACCCCGCCGCGATCCCCGCCGAGACCCGCGCCGTCTACCTCTCGGCCTGCCGCGAGGCGATCCCCTCGATCGTCGCCGACTACCGCGCCTCCGCCGGAATCGACGTCGCCCACGACACCGACGACCGCGCCCGCGGCAACCGCCTGCGCATGCCCGTCACCGTCATCCAGCAGGACTGGGGCGCGGCCCTCGGCTACGACGCCACGGCCCTGTGGCAGGCCTGGACGGACGACCTCCACCACCACACCACCACCGCGGGCCACTTCATGGCCGAAGAGGCCCCCGCCGAGATCATCAGGCATCTCCGCGACCTCCTCACCCGCTGACCACCCATCACGAGCCGCACCGGGAATCGGGCAGGGGTCGTTCAGTAGCGGCGTCCTCGCAGGCCGAGGTACGCGGCCAGCACCGCGGCGCCCCACACCGCCTGTGCTGCCAGGAGCCCCGTGGACATTCCACCGGCGAACGCCGTCAACGCGGGCACGCAGCCGAGCACCGCGACGTCCACCCCGGTCAGCGCCCACAGCACCGGGCCCGTCGGCAGCGCCCCGACCGGTGTGCTCAGGACGGGCATCGCGTGATCGACGGGCCGCCGCCTCGCCATCCGCAGCGCACCGGCCGCCAGCGCGGGCGCGCACGCCGCACCCAACAGCCACCACGGCCCGGCCGGCAGCGCCCCCGCCGCGCCCAGCACCGTCAGCGCCGCCACCAGCCATCCGCCGCCCAGCAGCGCGGGCAGCACCGCACGCGCGGCGAGCAGCGCCCGCGGACCCACGCCCAGCAGCCGTGCCAGCGCCGGGTCGTCCCCGTCGCGCCGGGCTCCGGTCGTGGCCGCGGCCGCGGCCGCCAGCGCCCCCACGCCCAGCACGACGCCGGCGACAACGGGCACGTCGCCCCCCGCCGCCTCAGGTGCGGCGCGGGCGGCCAGCGCTGGAAGAAGCGTGGAGGACGCCAGGAGGACGACGCGGGCGGGGCGGCGGGCCAGGCGCCGCCACTCCTGCCAGGCGACCGCCAGCGGCCCTCGCACCCGCGCGGGCAGGCGGCCCCCCGCCAGGCCGGACGGCCAGGGACGCGAACGCACGGAACGGCCACGCCAGTGCGCGTCCTCGACGATCCAGGTCAGGGCACCGGGGTCCATCACGACCGCCGCCGCGGCCGCGTGACCGGTACGGGTGGAGGCGTCCAGCACGGCACGGGCCGGGATGCGGCCGAGCACCGTCCACGCGCGGACGGCCAGCCCGGTGGCCAGTACCGCGGACGCCGTCGCCGCTGCCAGCACGGCCGACGGCGGCGCGGACACGGCCGACGCCGCCAAGTGGCGGCCCGGACCGAAGCTCATGATGGCCGCGATGCCCGCCGAGACCACGATGACGGTGATCGCGCCGGTCAGCCAGGCGTCCCACCGCTCGGACGCCTGGGCGAGCACGGCCGCCGACATCCCGCCCGTCATCGTCGCGACGCCCAGCACCAGCGCGGCCAGCAGGCGCAGGACGACCTGGTCCCTCGTGCCGAGAACGGTCAGCAGGCCCACCCCCGCCACCGCGCCGACCACCACCGACACTCCTACGAGGATCAGCGCCGTACGGGCCAGCACGCCACGGCGCGGCAGCGGCGACAGCACCAGCCACGCCGCGTCCGCCGAGGGCAGCGCCACCGGTCCGAACGCCCTGGCCGCCGAGAGCGCCCCCGCCAGCAGCAGTGCGAGCAGGGCCACGCCTGCGCACGCGCGCGACGGGTCGACCTCGCGTGGAACGGACGACAACACGGTGCCCACCGCCGGAGCCGCGATCACCACCGTCAGCGCCAGTCCGAGAAGGCTCGTGTAGCGATCCGACCACGTGCGCCCGCGGCGGCCCCGCGCTCGCACGTGCGCCCGGACCGCCGTCATGCTCGCGACGCCGGTCATGCCGCCTCCAGGGTGACCAGCCGGGCGCCGGCGGCCTCGGCCAGGCGCAGGTCGTGGGTCGCCATCACCACCGTGCCGCCCTCGGCCGCGTACCCGGCCAGAATCCCGGCCAGCCGAGCCCGGAACGAGGTGTCCAGGCCGCGTTCGGGCTCGTCCAGCAGGAGCACGCGGCTCGGCCGTAGCAGCGCCATCGCCAGCGACAGCCGCTGCCGCTGCCCGGTCGACATCGACAGCGGCGCCAGGTCGGCCCGCGAGGTCAGGTCGAACGACTCCAGCGCCGCCCCGGTGTCCATCCGCGGCCGGTGCGCGCCGCCCGGGTCGTGCACCGCGCGCATCAGTTCCAGGTGCTCGCGGACGCTCAGCCCCGGGTACCAGGCCGGCTCATCGCCGACCAGGACGACGTCGCGCCAGAATTCCGGCTCGTCGACCGGCGGCCGGTCGAACATCCCGACCCGCCCGTCCGCCGCCTGCAACCCCGCCAGGCATCGCAGCAACGTCGTCTTCCCCGCCCCGTTCGCGCCGGCGATCGCGACGACCTCGCCCACCCTGGCCGTCAGGTCCACGCCGTTCAGGATCGGCGTGCCGCCCAGTTCCACGACCACACCGCGGGCCTCGATGATCACCTCGGTCACCGTCCGACCGTAACAGCAACGGCCCCCGAGCGAGCCGGGGAGCCTTCAACACTGGCCGGACGAGAGCGAGCGCTTCGGCGACCCACTGGGCACCGGCGAAGGGCGGCCAGGATCAGCGCGACGGAGAACACGCGGCGGTGAGGGCGCTGGTGGACCTTGAGGCGGGTGCCGAGGGCGCCACGGGCGGGCAGGCCGTCGGCGTCACCGCCGCCGTACAGGCGGGCGGCCGAGGAGCCGCGCACGGCCCAGGTGATGCGGGTGCCGGGCTCGGCCTTGGCGAGTTCGGTGAGGGCGAGCAGGGTGTTGGCGGCCGGGTGGCCCATCCCGACGACCAAGGTGTGGCGTCCGGCGAAGCGTTCGCGGTCGCGGCCCAGCACGTCCGGCAGCGGACCGGTCTTCCTCGCCTACGCGACCGGCACTACGAGTGCAGCCGGGTCAGGACGTACCGGGCGTCGGCGCCGACACCGCGCAGGGTGGCCGAGGCGAACGAGCGCTGCCACTCCAGCCCGACGTAGCCGAGCCCGGGATGGGTCGTGGAGACGCCCGCACGGTGCAGCGGCAGCCCGTCGCCATCGAGCGCTCCCAGCTCGGCGAGGTAGTCCACGCCCGGCCGGAACCCGGTGGCCAGCAACACCACGTCGACGCGCTCACGTGTCCCGTTCCGCCACACCACGTGGTCGCCGTCCAAGCCGGTGAACATGGGACGCCGGTCGGGATTGCCGGTGGCGATCGCGTCCCGGTAGGTGCCGGTGTCGAACACCGGCGTCCCCTTGCCGCCGGTGAGCAGCGGACGTGCCCAGCCGGCGGTGTCCAGGCCGGTTCGCTGCAGCCAGATGTGCATGTCGACGCCGGCGACGCGCTGCGGCATGAACCGCAGCGGGTGCCGGGTCGCCAGCGTGACGCGGGAGTGTTCGGCGAGCTCGATGGCGATCTGCACCGCCGAGTTCCCGCCGCCCACGATCACCACACGGCGCCCGGCGAACTCCTCGGGCCGCCGGTACCGCGCCGAATGCAGCACCGTCCCGGTGAAACCGTCCAGGCCCTGCAGGCCGGGGCGGTGCGGGCGGCTGAACGCGCCCGTCGCGGCGATCACCGTCGCCGCGGTGAAGATCTGCCCGCTCTCGGTGGCGACCTCGAACCGCCGTTCTCGCCTCTCGCCGGTGCCGGCGGCGACCTTGACCACGCGGTGGCCGGTGCGGATGTCGGCGTCCAGGCGTTCGGCGTAGCCGGCCAGGTAGGCGACGACCTCATCGCGCGTCGGGTAGCCGTCCGGGTCGCCGGGGAAGGGCGCGCCGGGCAGGGCGCTGCGGCGGGCCGGGGAGAACAACGTGAGGCTGTCGTAGTAGTGCGGCCAGGACCCGGCCGCCGACCGCGCGGCCTCCAGGACCACGGATGTCAGGCCGAGGTCGCCGGCGACGCGGGCGGTGGCCAGACCGGCCTGCCCGCCCCCGATGATGATGGTGTCGAAACGGTGGAGCATGACCTCAACATAACATCGTTTCATGAAATGTTAATATGTAGGCGAGAGTGGAGGAGGAATCGGTGCCCGACCAGGCCACGGGCGGTCCGCGTGAGGCGGCGCAGCTCGGCTGCGGTGCCGCGGTGGAACCGCCGAGCGAGAAGCTGCGCGAGTTCCTCAAAGGGCTGGCCAGCGAGCAGCGGCAGCAGATGCTCGAACTGTTCGCCGGCGGCGTCGAGCTGACCGTCGGGACCGTCGCCGAACGCCTGGGCATCGGCCAGTCCAACGCCTCCCAGCAGCTCGCGCTGCTGCGCCGCGGCGGCCTGCTCACCTCCCGCAAGGACGGCAAGCAGGTCCGCTACCGCGTCGACACCCTCGCGGTCGAGCGGTCCCTCACCGAGCTCCAGAACTACCTGCGGACCTGCTGCCCGCCCAGCGACACCGGCGACGGCTGACGCCAGGCATCCCCGCCGGCCGGCGCACGTCCACTCCCCCGCTGCCGGGCGGTTCTGATCCTCCTCGCGGACGTCAGCGGCGGCACAGGTCGTACCCGCCCGCCCCACGGGCCGTCCACGGTCGCCCTGGTCACGGCCGCCCGGGCTACCCTCCGGTGGCGTCGGTGCAGAGCTGGGTGGCCAGGGTGGCGTACGCCCATTCCTCCCACCGGTCGGGCGACCAGCCGCGGTCCTGGACGAAGATCAGGTACAGCTGCGGGCTGAGCAGGCCGAACAGCAGATCCGCGGCCGTCGTGACGGAGATGCCGGGGCGGACGTCCGGCTTGCCGGACAGCGCTTCGGCCGCGGCGTGATGCACGGTGTAGCGCGGGTCGGGGCCGGCGGGCCACTGCGCGGCGATCTCCGGGTCGGTGGCCGCGGCGGCCTGGATCAGCGGCATGATCGGGGCGACCCGGCTCAGGATCTCGCAGGTCCCCCGAACGTGCGCGCGCAGCTGTTCGGCCGCGGTGGGCGCGGCGCAGGCGGCGCGGAACCACTCCCGGTCCATGAGCGCCACCGGTTCGGTGTCACCGGCGATGGTTGCGTCGACGACGTCCTTGAACAGCGTGCGCTTGTTGCCGAAGACGAAGTAGACCGTCTGGACGGCCACGCCCGCCCGGTCCGCGACCTCCCGCAGGCTCGTCGCCCCGTACCCCTGCGCGACGAACAGCTCCCGCGCCGCCTCGACGATCTTCTCGCGGGTGCGGCGTGAACGCTCGGTCCGCTTGTCCGGCCGCTTGACGGTGCTCATGGCGCGAGTATATATCTAGAGTCCAACACTAGAGTTCGACTCTAAGTTACTGGAGGGACCATGAGCCGACCCGATGCGGCGCAGCTCCGTACGGCACGAGACCAGGAGGAGGCCGTCCGCCGCGAGCTGGAGGAGTACTACCGCGCAGGCAGGCCGCCGTGGGACACGGGCGTGACGCCGCCCGAACTGGTCGCCCTGGTGGAGGGGCAGGAGGCGCTGCCGCCAGGCCGCGTCCTGGAACTCGGGTGCGGCACCGGCACCAACGCCACGTATCTGGCCCGGCACGGCTGGGAGGTCGTGGCCATCGACCTGATCGACAAGGCGGTCGCCCAGGCCCGGGAGAAGGCCGCCGCGGCCGGGGCGGCGGTACGGCTGCTGCACGGGGACGCCACCCGCCTCGACGATCTGGACGCGCCCGGCCCCTACGACCTGTTCTTCGATCTGAGCTGCTACTGCGGAATCCCGCCGCACCGCCGCGACGCCTACGCCGCCGGACTCACGCGCCGCGCCGCTCCCGGCGCCCGGCTGCTGATGTTCGGGTACGGCCCCGAGGCGTTCGACGACCCGATCTCGGGTGTCACCGCCGACGAACTGCGCAGCAGGTTCACCGGCTGGGACCTGGTCGAAGCCACACCCGGCACGAACCCGGTGCCCACGTTCTGGTTCACGCTGCGACGCACGTCCCGATCGTGACCCTGCCACACACAGCGAAGGAGATTTCGATGAACGCCATTGTCAACGTCCAGCAGGCGGAAGCGTGGAACGGGTGGGAGGGGGCGGCCTGGGCCGACAACGCACCCCGTTACGACGCGATGATGGGCGGCTTCAATCAGCCCCTCTTGGACCTCGCCGCGATCGGCGAGACCGACGACGTCCTGGACATCGGATGCGGCACGGGACAGATCACCCTGCTGGCCGCACGCAGGGCGGCGAGGGCGCAGGCGGTCGGTGTCGACATCTCCGAACCGATGCTGACCCGCGCCCGCGCCGACGCGGCCGACCAGGGTGTCGCCAACGTGCGGTTCGATCAGGCGGACGCCGAGGTCCATCCCTTCGAGAAAGAAGCCTTCGACATCGTCATCAGCCGCGGCGGCGTCATGTTCTTCTCCGACCCCGTGGCCGCGTTCACCAACATCGCCCGCGCGCTCCGGCCCGCCGGCCGGTTGGTGTTCATCGTCCCGCGGGCGGGCCGCCTCGACAGCGAGTACGCCCAGGCCACCGCCGCGCTCGCGCCCCTGATGAACGGCCCCTCCCCCGCGGCCCGGGGCATGGGTTCGCTGGTCGACCCCGACCGTATCCTCGAGGTGCTCGGCGAGGCGGGCCTGGCGGAGGTGAACGTGAGCCCTGTCGAGGCGCGGATGGACTACGGCCGCGACGCCGCGGACGCCGCGGACTTCATCCTCGGCCAGGGCCCGGTCCGCTTCAACCTCAAGGACGTCGACCAAGCCACCGCCGCCCGCGCCCGCGAGGAACTCCAGGCCGGCCTCGAAGCCTACGAGACTCCGGACGGAGTCCGTATCCGCGGCTCCGTATGGCTGGTGGACGCCATCCGTCCCTGACCCCGGCCCGGCGAGGCGTTCGTCGGCCAGGGCGACCCGGCAGGAACGTCAACGGAACCCCGCGCTCGCGCCCCGGCCCCCTGTCGCGATGAATTCCGGCCGGGGCGCGAGTCTGTTCTGGTGCCCCTTGTAGGACGTCCCCGGCACCGGACACCACGGAGGACACCATGACGAACGCACCGGACGACCCGGCCGCCGCGCTGCCCGGCCGCCCGCCCGTCGTTGACCTGGCCACCTGGCAGACCGCCCGTGACGAGCTCCTCGTCCGCGAGAAGGCCCACACCCGCGAGGGCGACGCCCTCGCCGCGGCCCGCCGCCGGCTGCCGATGGTGGAGTTCGACGGGACGGTCGAGGTCATCGGACCCGAGGGCCCCGTCCCGTTCCTGGACCTGTTCCAGGGCCGCGACGAACTCGTGGTCTACAAGCACATGTGGTACGACGGCGCGCCGCACCAGGGGCAGTGCGAGGGCTGCACCACCACGGCCTGGCACCTGAAGGACGCCGTCTACCTCAACGCCCGCGGCGTCTCGTTCGCCATCCTGACCACCGGTCGTTGGGACGAGGTGGCCTCCTACGTCGAGTTCATGGGCTACACCCAGCCCTGGTACTCGGTGCGCGGCGTGGACGCGCCGGCCGGCGGCGACATGGGCCACATCACCTGCTTCCTGCGCGACGGCGACCGCGTGTTCCTCACCTACTCCACGACCGGCCGCGGCAACGAGCCGGTCAACGGATCCCTGAGCCTGCTCGACATGACGCCCTACGGCCGCGGCGAGGCGTGGGAGGACAACCCCGAGGGCTGGCCCGAGGGACACCACGCGTGCTGGTACTGGCGCTCGGACGCGAAGGGGAACGCCACCTGGGGTCCGACCAGCCGCCCCGTGCCGCAGTGGACCCGCCCCGGCGCGACCCCCGTGGAGACGCTCGGTCGGCACGGCCACCACCACTGACGCGCCATGGCATCGCCTCGGCACCCGATCCGGTGCCACTGCTCCTGGCCGGCCGGGCGCGCCCGGCCGGCCAGGAGCGACAGGGGGACGCGGCCGAGGTCGGCATCCGGCTGCGGGTGACGACGGACGCCTTGTTGCAAGTTATTTGCAATAATGCGGAGCATGATCGACGCCTCGGCGCCCCTCAACCCCGCAACGCTCCCTCCGTTGCCCGCCCTGATCGTCGCGTGGGGCCGGGGCTGGGCCGTGTCCCGGGGCGTGGCCGAGCCCGTCGAAGTCCCGGGGGGCTTCCGCGCCGACGTCGGCCGTCACGGTCACCGGGTCCGGTACGTGCTGCACACCTGGGACACCGATCTGATCGCGGATCTCTCCCGGCAGGTCACCGAGCCCGGAACCTGGATCAAAGTCAGCGGACGTGCCACCGACCTGCGTGGCGCTCTGCCGGCGCGCTGGATCATGGACAGTGCCGCTTACCTGATGAGTGCTCCGTTCGCCGTGGGCGCCGGCGTCCCTCCGGCGTCGTACGAACTGCTGGTGACAGGGGACGGCGAGGCGATCATCGCGACGGTCGTCGATGCGGCCGGTGCCGTGGCCGCTTCCGGGCGCTTGGCGCCCGCCGGCGAGTACGGCGTCATCGATCAAGTGCAGACCGCGCCCGAGCACCGGCGCCAGGGTCTGGCCACCACGGTCATGCGGGCGCTGAGCGACCATGCCGCCCGCAACGGGCTACGTACCGGTGTTCTCGTCGCCACCCAGGATGGACGGCGCCTCTACCGCACCCTCGGCTGGACGGTGCGGTCAGAGATCGCGGCAGCGTACGTCCCGGAATCTTGAGTGAGGGTCGGGGACATCTGACGCCGGGCAAGGCTCTGGACCGGGTCGCTGCGTACGTGAACCCCGGCCGGGTGTGCTCGTCCCCGGCCGGGGTTTCACGTCACTGCCCCCGTTCGGCGAACTCCTCAGAGTTCGTCCCGCCGGGGAACCGTGTGACGAAGTCGATGACGCCTACCCAAGCCGGCCGGACGGCGATGCGCACCATCCTGGTGCCGGGCCGGTCCACTTCCGCGACGTTCGCGGCGCCCTGTTCCTCGCCGGCGTAGCGGCGCTGGGCCAGCGCGTACTCTGCGACGATGCCGTCGACATCGGTGACCTCGGCCTTCCCTCGGATGAGGAGTACCGAGGGCGGGGTGGTGGCGGCGTCGATCGTGATGGCGATGTCGGGACGGGCGCGCAGGGCGTTGACCTTGAGACCTCCGAATGTGGAGAGGACGATCTCACTGCCGGTCCAGTGGAACAGCATGGGGAACACCCGCGGCGTGCCGTCCTTGGCCACGTAGGCGACCCGGGCGAGTTCGGTGGACGCGAGCAGCCGTTGGGCGACCTCGGTCTCCAGCAGGCGCGGGTCGCCTTGGGGCAGGGCCATCGGATCGGCGAGGCGCGTCATGGGGCGACGACCTTGGCGAGGTTGTCCAGGCACAATCCCCAGCCACCGCGGAACTCGTCCGCCGAGTGCTCATCGGGCAGGCCACTGTGGGTGAGCACCATGGTCGTGACGCCGCCGTCCTCGGTGATCTCCAGGTCGAGCCGTGACCCGGTGCCCGCCTCACCCTCCTCGCCGTGCCAGATCCATCCGAGCCGCGAGGGGGGTTCGACGACGGTGTACGTGCCGGTGCCGGTGTACTCGGCGCCGTCGGTGTCACGCATCACGACCAGGAGCCGTCCGCCGACGCGCAGGTCGACCTCGGCGGCGGCCGTCTCCCAGTCGGGTCCGGCGTGCCACCATCTCCTGATCACCTCCGGGTCGGTCCAGGCGTCGAAGAGGACGGCCGCGGGCGCCTGGTAGGTGCGCTCGATGCGCACGGTGGTCCCGGGTGTGGTCGTTTCGGTCACGGTGGTCTTCTCCTTGTCTGCGAGGTACTCCTCGACGGTGTCGAACATGCGCTCCCAGAGGGCGCGCTGGCGGTCGACCCACTCGACCGCGTCGATGAGCGCCGCCGGGTTCAACGCCAGCCGGTGCGTCCGGCCGACGACCTGCCGGACGACGACACCGGATTCTTCGAGGACCTTCAGGTGCTTGGTGATCGCCGGTTTGGAGACGCCCAGGCCCGACGTCACCTCGCCGACCGTCGCGGGGCCGTTGCCGAGGCGTTCGATGATCCTGCGACGGATCGGGTGGGCCACGGCCCGGAACAAATCGTTCACCATGTGGTTAACAGTACACCATTAGGTGAACAAAGCGGTTGTTTCCCGGGAGGCTGTGGAGGTCGGGCTTGATCAATGAAGTGGCTGTGCCTTCTCGCAGGGGCTGACGTCCCGGGCGGGGCTCGGCGCCTCACCCCCGGGTGAGCCAAGGGTTCAGGCGGCGGTGCGGGCCGGGCAGATGGTCCAAACCTGTGTCATCAGGCCGGCGCCGGCGCCGAACACCGTCACGCTGAGGGGACGGTGCACGGCTTAGCGCGATCGTGACGGCGCCGCCCGTGACGTGGTGCAGCCGGCTACCGTCCTCGCTGGACAGGAGATGTCCGGCAGCGATCCCCTGCGTGAGCAGCGCGGCGGCCAGGTACACCGTGGTCGCTTTCATCAGGACGACAACCGGGGAGGCAACCCGGGCCCCACATGGCCCGCGGCCTGCCGGGGGCCAGGGCCTCGGGGGCCAGGGCCTGTCTCGAAGTGGCTCAGCCACCGCGCGAGTGCGTTGGCTGCCAGGCGAGCGCCGTAGACCGGGACTGGGAGAACAGAGCCTAGCCCGCGGAAACCCGCGTCTCGACGCCGGCTTCGCGGTCAGCCCCCATCGGGCCGGCCGCCGCCGTGCCGGCTTGCCGGCCAGGCGCCTTGGCGTTGATGAGGACGCCCGCGACCAGCGTGGCCAGCAGCATGATGCCCGCGGAGGTCCAGGTCGCCATGGAGTAGCCGTGCACCGTCGCCTCCGCCAGTGCCGCCTTCGCCTGCGGTGTCAGTTGGGCGGGGTTGACCCGGTGGTCGGTCAGCCAGTCCGCGGTCGCGCTGGCAGCGATCGTGTTGAGCATTGCGGTACCGACCGACCCGCCTACCTGCTGCATGGTGTTGAGGGTCGCCGAGGCCGCCCCCTGCTCGTGCGGAGCGACGCGGCTGGTGGCCGTGGAGATGGCCGCCATGAACGTGACGCCCATGCCCAGGCCCATCATGCAGATGCCCGGCAGGACGTGGCCGAGGTAGGTGGCGTCGACGCCCATGGAGGCCAGGAAGGCCAGGCCGCCGGCGGCCAGCGTCAGGCCGGGCATGATCAGCGCCCGGGCCGGCACCTTGTGCAGCAGCCGCGCCGAGATCTGCGTGGAACCGATGATCATGCAGGCGGTCATCGGGAGGTAGGCCGCACCGGTCTTCAGCGGCGACCAGCCCTTGATGCCCTGGAGGTAGTAGGTCAGGAACAGGAAGACGCCGAACATGGAGATGGTGACCAGGGCCATCGTCAGGTAGGCGCCCGCCCGCTGGCGGTCCTTGACGATGTGCAGGGGCAGCAGCGGCGTCCGGGCGCGGGCCTGCCACAGGGAGAAGATCCCGAGGATCACCACGCCGCCGCCCAGCAGGGCCAGCACCCGGGTGTCGCCCCAGTCGCGGGACTCGGCCTCGCTGAAGCCGTAGACGATGGACAGTACGCCGGCGGTGCCCAGTACGGCACCGAAGAGGTCCAGCCGGGCGCCGGTCCTGCGGCCCGGGTCCTTGAGCGTCGCGATCGCGCCGATCACCGCGAGGGCCGCCACCGGAGCGTTGACGTAGAGGCACCAGCGCCAGTCCAGGTATTCGGTCAGGAAGCCGCCGACCAGCATGCCGATGGCGCCGCCGGCGCCGGCGATGGCGCCGAACACGCCGAACGCCTTGCCGCGTTCGCGCGGGTCGGTGAAGGTCGTGGTCAGCAGGGACAGCGCGGCGGGGGCCAGGAGGGCGGCGAAGACGCCCTGCAGGGCGCGGGCCGCGAAGAGCATGCCGGGGCCGGTGGCGGCGCCGCCGAGCGCGGAGGCGCCGGCGAAGCCGACCAGGCCGATGATGAAGCCGCGCTTGCGTCCGAACAGGTCGCCGATGCGGCCGCCGAGCAGCAGCAGGCCGCCGAAGGCGAGGGTGTAGGCGGTGATGGCCCACTGCCGGTTGCCGTCGGTCATGCCGAGGTCCTGCTGGGCGGACGGCAGGGCGATGTTGACGATGGTCATGTCCAGCACCACGATCAGCTGGGCGAGGGCGATGACCACCAGGCCCCACCAGCGTCGGGGGTCGGGAGGCGGCAGAGCGTTTCCCTCCTTGTCCAGATATATGACGGGACGTTCGGGGGCGTTCTCGGGGACGGCTGTATCGGCCATGAATCGGGCCTGCTTTCTACGCGTCGGTTCGGGTCGACCGCGACGGGTCGGCGCCGTGCTTGCGTGCGGGGTGCCGCGTCGGCGGTGGCGTTCCCCGGTGTCGGGATCAGGGTTGGGTGCCGAGCCATTCCTGGAAGGTGGGGCCGGCGAGCCTGGCGTGCGGGCTGGGCAGGAACCCGCCGCCGGCCGCGGTCTCGGCATCGGGCATGCCGGAGCCGTCGACGGCGATGACCTTGATGCCTCGGCGGGCGCCGAGAAGCCCGGCCGCCTCGGCCATGCTCTCCTTGCGGGGCCCGGCGATCTCGGGGATCGGTGTTCCGGGAGCCAGCTGGGCGGGCGCGTCGGGGTCGGTGGCCAGGTCGACCAGCGCCTCGGCCACGGTGCGGCAGGCCACGAGCTGGGTGGGCAAGGCCGGGATGTAGGCGACGTCGCCCCCCTGCCAGTCCAGGAGCTGGCCGACGAATTCATGGAATTGCGCGGCCCGCAGAATGCGAGCGGGCAGCGGGCCGGACAGGTGGGCCGCCTCGTGCACCTGCTGGGCGGCGATGAAACCGGCGGTGGCCTTGTCGGTGCCGATGATGGAGACGGCGACGATCCGGCCTGCTCCCGCCTTCTGCCCGGCCTCGTGCAGATTGCGGGTCGCCGTGCGGAAGAACTCCGTGGCGGCCTCCTGGTCGGAGTCGTGCCACGACGCGACGTCGATGATGACATCGACCCCGGTGAGCGCGTCGGCCAGGCCCTCGCCGGTGATGATGTCCACGCCGGTGGCGCGGGACATCCGCACGACCTGGTGCCCCCGTTCGGCGAGGACGTCCACGACGTGGCGTCCCAGCCGCCCGGTCGCTCCAGCCACCGCGAACCTCCGCAGATCCTTCCGCCTGGTCATCGGGTCGGTCGTGGGTGTGGACATGGGTGGGTCTTCCCTTCTCAAGCTCGACTCGTGGTGTGCGTGCCGCCCCGGATCGTTCGTTCGCGTGGCGTCCTGACGAACACCAGACGCCGGTGCCCAGGCCCCTGTAACGGTCGCGGTCATGTGACATAGGCCACCGCTCCGGGTGTTACGAAACGGCGGGGATCGGCGTCTAGTGCGTGAAGCGGGGCTGAGAACGAACAGGCAGGGGCCGGGTATGAGCGAGCGCAGCGAGCGAACCACGGGCACGGCGGAGCCGCTCGGTCGTGCCGACCGGGTGGACTCGGTGGACTCCGCCACCGAGGTGTTCGTTGCCCACCGCAACCTGCTGTTCACCGTCGCGTACGAGATGCTCGGTTCGGCTGCCGACGCGGAAGACGTCCTGCAGGAGACCTGGCTGCGCTGGGTGGACGTCGATCTGGCCACCGTGCGGGAGCAGCGTGCCTACCTGGTGCGGATCGTCACCCGGCAGGCGCTGGACCGCCTGCGTGCGCTCGGCCGGCGCAAGGAGTCCTACGTCGGCCCGTGGTTGCCCGAGCCGTTGCTGACCGCACCGGATGTGGCCGAGGACGTCGAGCTGGCCGACAGCGTGTCGATGGCGATGCTGCTGGTGCTGGAGGTGCTCGCGCCGACGGAGCGGGCGGTGTTCGTGCTGCGCGAGGTGTTCGACGTCGACTACGACGAGATCGCCGAAGCCGTCGGCAGGAGCCCGTCCGCGGTCCGCCAGCTCGCCTATCGGGCCAGGGCACACGTCTCCGCGCGCCGACCGCGCGGCATCGCCTCCCCGGCCGAGATCCGAGCCGCGCTCCAGGCCTTCCAGCGAGCGGTCGAAACCGGCGATCTGCAAGGCCTGCTCGACATCCTCGCACCGGACGTCGTCGCCCTGAGCGACGGCGGCGGAGTGAGACACGCCCTGCTGCGGCCCATCGTGGGCGCGGACAAGGTGGCCCGCCTCCTGGCCGCCGGCTGGTGGAAGCGAGACGCCGCAAGATCGGTCGAGCTGGTACAGGTCAATGGCGGCCCGGGGCTGCTCGTCCGGGTCAATGGGGAGATCGACGGCGTGGTGGCGGTACGGGTCGAGAACGGCTGCGTCACCGGCGCCTACCACGTGCGCAATCCCGAGAAGCTGTCACGAGTGGAGCGGGAGACCGCCCTGAGCCGCTGAGGCCGGAACGACCGCAGCTCGCCCCGGTACTACCGGGACCCTCGTCTCCGGCCCTGCCGGAACGCTGCCTGCCGCCAGAGTCCGTTCCTCATCCTGTAAGGACGAGCAGCACCCGCTCTCTCGGGCCGCCAGTTCGGCGGCCCGCCCGGCCGCCTGGGGCTCGGGCCGCAGCGCCAGCCGTACCCGGCCCGGCCCGGCGGGCCGCACCTCGGTCACCTCCTCGGCGAACACGAGGGCTGAACAAGGGGCTACCGTCCGAGCCCTCGCCTGATCGCTGCCTCGACCGGCGAAACGCATGTCCCCTCAGGGTCGAGCCAGAGGGACGTCGCTGGGCTGAGCTTCGGCTGGCCGAGGAAGCGCGGGTTCTCTCCGGCGTGCGGCTGGCCGGCATGCACGAGGAACGGGTGGCAAAGGTAGACATCGCCCGCGCTACCAGTGGCGTGGGCCGTCGGACGGTGCCCGGTGGCGGCGTCCGCCCGCCGGGCCAGCTCTCTGGCGTCCAGTCCAAGCTCCCCTTCGGGCTCGAGGACCCGCGCCACGTCCAGATGGGAACCGACGCGCAACCGGGTGGGCGCATCGTTCTGCCCGACGTCCGAGAGCAGGAAGAACATCAGCAGCGCGCGGTCCCTGGACTCGACGTTCGCGCGCCAGGTCATGTAGTCGTCCGGGTCGGAGGCGGGGCCGGGAAAGCTCACGTCGACGTGCCAGCCGTCGACGACGGCCGGTTCGTCGCCCGGAAAGCGGATCACGAACCCGCCCAGGCTGGTGCGAGGCGTCCAGCGGCCCTTTCCCACCAGGATGTCGAACGCGGCGTGCAGGCGCGGTGTGTTGGCCGCGGCCACGAACGGCGCCTGAGCGTACTCCGGGCGCGCAGCCACCGGCCGGGGCCACGTGGCCGGTCCACCGGGGTCGGCGTCGAGGTCACGCCAGATGATCTCGCGGCACTCGTCCGCGATCTCCCTGGGAAACGCGCCCATGATCCGGACGAAACCGTCCTCGACGAAAGCATTCACCTGTGCGTCGTCAAGCATGATCACACGATGCCTTCGCGAACGTCGCCGCCGCCACCCCTTATCAAAGGGCACCCAGGGGCGGGCAGTCGATGAGCCGGATCGGCATCAGGAGTTGCGCGGGGTCACCAGGCCGGATTCGTAGGCGAGGACGACGAGCTGAGCCCGGTCACGGGCGTGCAGCTTGGTCATGGCCCGGTTGACGTGGGTCTTCGCGGTCATCGGGCTGATCACCATGTGGGCGGCGATCTGGTCGTTGGACATGCCCCGGGCGACCAGGGCGACGGCCTCGCGTTCGCGGTCGGTCAGCTCTTCCAGCCCTGTGACGGTGCCGGTGTCGAGCGGCTGGGTGACGTACCTGTCGATGAGCTTGCGGGTGATCGAGGGTGCGAGCAGGGCGTCGCCGCGCGCGGCGACGCGTACGGCGTGCAGGAAGTCCTCGGGCACGATGTCCTTGACGAGGAATCCGGCGGCGCCGGCGCGCAGCGCGTTGAAGACGTACTCGTCCAGGCCGTAGTTGGTGAGGATGACGACATGGACCCCGGCCAGGGCCGGGTCCGCGGCGATGCGCCGGGTCGCCTCGATGCCGTCGATGACCGGCATCTGGATGTCCATGAGCGCGATGTCGGGCAGGTGTTCCCTGGCCAGAGCCAGGCCCTCCTTCCCGTCGGCGGCCTCGGCCACCACCTCGATGTCGTCTTCGAGGTCGAGGAGCGCGCGGAATCCGCTGCGGAGGAGCGGCTGGTCGTCGACCAGCAGGACACGGATCATGTGGTCTGCTCCACGGGGAGATCGGCCTGGACGGTGAAGCCGCCCTCGCCGCGCGGTTCGGCGCGCAGCCGCCCGCCGAGGGCGGTGACCCGTTCGCGCATGCCGAGCAGCCCGACGCCGGGTGCCGGAGCGGTGTGGGGCGTGGCCTTGCCGTCGTCGTCGATGCGAATCGCGAGGCGGTCCGGACGGCAGTCGATCCGGACCGACGCCGTGGCGGCGTCCGCGTGCCGGGCGATGTTGGTGAGGGACTCCTGAACGATCCGGTAGACGGTCCGGTCCACCGCGGCCGGAACGTCGTGCCGCTCTCCCTCGATCGTCAGCGTCGCGTCCAGGCCGATGCTGCGGGCCCGTTCCACCAGTTCCGGGACGTGGTCGAGACCGCGCGGCGGGGTCGTGCTGTCGTCGCGCAGCGCCTCCAGGGTCGCGCGCAGCTCCCGGGTCGCCTCGCGCCCGGCCTCCTGGATCGCCAGCAGGGCCTCAGGCACCGGTTCGCCGCGCTTGCGGGCCACGTGGACGGCGACTTCGGCCTGCACCTTGATGATCGAGATCTGGTGGGTGAGCGAATCGTGCAGTTCGCGCGCGATGTGCAGCCGTTCCTCGTCGGCGCGGTGCCGGGCGGTCTCCTCCCGGGTGCGCTCGGCTTCGTCCGCCCGCCGCTCGGCCTGACGCAGCGCCTCACCGGCGGCGCCGGCGGCGATCAGCCAGGCCACCTCGAGGGCGCCCCGGGCCTGCGCGAACGCCTCGCCCGTGTCGTGCAGACCTGAGGCCAGGGCCGCGAGGGGCAGGGCCGCCAGGACGGCCACGCTCACCGCCACCGTGACGGCGCGGTGCCCCGCCCGTACGGCCGCGTACACCGCGAACAGGTACGCGACGGCGGGCACGTCGAAACCGGCCGCCTGGTACCCCACCGCGCACAGCCCGGTGACGGCCAGGACGGGAACCGGGGCGCGGCGGCGCGCGGCCAGCGCCAGGCCGCCGGCCGCCAGCAGCGCGGGGCCGAGCAGGTCGAGGCTCGTGGCGGACCGCTGCCCGGACAGCCCGGTGACCAGCAGGATCGCCGCCACACCGGCGGCGATCGCGAAGTCTCTGAGAGCGATCCGTCCCCTGCTCATGCGCGAACCCTAGCCGGATGTCCGCGCGGGCGGCTCCTGCCCGCGGACGATCGTCCGGGTACCGCGTGCGCGGTACCTTCCCAGCTCGCGCGGCATCCGCGGCAGCCGGATGCGGCTTCGGCGGCAGCGCGGATTGTCTCCGTCCGCCGGACGACCGGCGGCGGGTCCGGCGGACATGATCGGGCGACGTCCTGTCGTACGAGGAGAAGGAGCACCTCATGCCAGTCCGATCCGTGCTTGCCGTCCCGGCCGCGGTGCACGACTCGATCCAGCCGGCCGCCGCCGCCTACACCATGAGTTCCGGGCGGATCCTGGCGCTCGTGGCCGCGCTGGCCGGACTGATCGGCGTGGTCGTCGGCGGGCTGGCCCTGGCCCGCCCCACCGGTCGTTTCGGCGCGGGCAACGGGCGGCGCGGGGCCGTGGTGGCCCTGGCCGCGGGGCTGATCGGCATGGCCCTCGGTGCGCTGGTCGCGGCGACCTCCGAAGGTGCCGTCGGCAGCGGCAACGGGCTGGGCGGGGCCATCGTGGCAATGGGAGTGGGGCTGATCGCCGTCGTCGTCGGTGGGCTGGCCCTGGCCCGTGGCCCCCGGTCGCGCGGCGAGGTCAAGGGGTGAAGTCAGCCGCCCGCGCGTCCCGGCGGCGAACGCGGCGTCAGCCGATCAGCCCGCCGATGCCCTTACCCGCCAGCACCACGCCGATGACCAGCAGCAGCACGAACATCACCGTGGCGTTGTCACGCTCCAGCCACGCCCGGAGCCGATCAAGCGGGCCGCGCATCCGCTCGGCGGCCACCCGGTAGGCCACCGCCGGAGCCACCACCGTGCAGGCGGCCACCAGCGTGAACACCGCCACCAACACGACGTCGGAGCCCAGCGCGAGACCGGCGTGCGCGATCGTCACCCCCGCCGCCGCGCACAGCATCAGGTTCTTGGGATTGACCGCCGACAGCCCGGCTCCCAGAGCCATCGCCCTGGCCGCGGTCACCTTGTCGATCGCCTTCATCCAACCCGGCAACCCGGCCGGCTCCCCCGGCCGGGGACGCTCCCGCCAGTGACGCACCGCCAGCACCAGGATCCCCACCCCCAGGGCGAGCTTGATCCACGACTCCTCCGCGGACGGCTCACCCGAAGCGGACTCCAGCCCGGCCATGTCCGCCAGCACCCAGAACACCACGGTGGCCCCCACGATCCCGGCGACCCATCCCGCCAGGAACCCCACACTGGCCCCGCCGGCGCGCGGCGCCAGCAACATGAGGATCACCGCCATGATCGGGATCGGACTGACCGCCACGGCCACCGCCACCGGCAGCAACTCCCCCAGCGCCTCGCCCATCTCGCCCCCGACCTGATCAGCTTTACCAGGCGAGATACCCCGCCACGGGCCGCGTCCGCCCGCACCGGACCTTCAAGATCTGCGAACCGGTAGGGCAAGGCGCCCGTCCCCGTCCGATGCGGGTTGCGGACCGCGCGGCCGGGCGGCGGATTCGTGCTCTCTTGTGGTTACCGAGGAACTGTAGGAGAGTGAGGGCTGACCTGGACCAGGGCGAGCGCAGGGGAAGATGATGGGGACCAAGCAGTTCAAAGGCTCGCCCATGGAGGCGGACCTGGCGCGCGCGGACTCCTTGGCGCGGGAGATCTTCTCGGACGTCGCCAACAAGTGGGCGTTCCTGATCATCGAGTTCCTCGGCGACCGCACCCTGCGCTTCAGCGAGCTGCGCAAGGAGGTCGAAGGCATCAGCCACAAGATGCTCACCCAGAACCTGCGCATGCTGGAACGGAACGGCCTGGTCGAGCGGAACGTGCATCCCACCGTCCCGCCGCGGGTCGAGTACACCCTCACCGAGGCGGGCCAGGCCCTGCGGATGACGGTCGATGGAATGTGCGGCTGGACCCGCCGGTACCTCGGTCACATCGAGGATTCCCGCCGCCGCTTCGACGCCTGACGGGTGAAGCCACGGGGCGCCTCGCAGCGGCCCCCGCCATCAGCGGGGCCACTGCGAGCACCCGTTCAGTCGAGGACCGCGGTGGCTTCGACCTCGACCAGATGGTCGGGGACGTCCAGTGCCGCGACGCCCAGCAGCGTCGCCGGCGGAACGGGCGCGGCCCCGAGCTTCGCGGTCGCCCGGGCGATCCCCTCCAGGAGCAGGGGCATCTTCTCGGGGGTCCAGTCGACGACGTGGACGGTCAGTTTCGCCACGTCGTCGAAGGAGCCCCCGATCCCGGCCAAGGCGGTGCCGATGTTGAGGTAGCACTGCTCGACCTGGGCGGCGAGGTCGCCTTCGCCGACCGTGACCCCGTCGGCATCCCAGGCGACCTGCCCCGCGATGTGGACCAGCTTCGACCCGGTCGCGATCGACACCTGCCGGTACACGTCGATCTCCGGCAATCCGCTGGGGTTCACCAGGGTGATGGCCATGCTTCCCGCCTCCTATGTCGTGAGAACCCGGGCCTCGCCTCCGCGCAGCCCAGGACTGACTGCTCTCTCGTGGTTACTTGGAAACTATAAGAGAGTGAGGGCTGACCTGGAAGAACGCACTTTTGGGTGACTGGGGAACCTTCTGGTGACCTAGCAGTTCAGGACGTGCCCCACAGAACCTTTCGTTACCGTCGCCCGCCGAACTCCCACGGGTGGACCTCGATGTCGGCGTACCGGTCCGGGGTCAGGACGGCGCGAGCCGTGTCCGGGTCCGGGGCCCGGACCAGCGCCGCCGTACCCAGCCAGGTGGTGCCGTCGTCGGACAGCAGCGGCCCGTAGGCGATCAACTCGTCCGGGACGGGCGGTACGGCGAGGTCGGCGGCCTGCCCTGAGCCGAGGCCGAGGCCGAGGACCAGGTACCGGGTGCCCCCGGTCGAGCCGCCGGGGAAATCCCACATCGTGCGTCCCAGCGTGTTCCGCCACCGGCGCAGCAGCACGTCCCGGTACGCACCGGCCTGGTAGTTGGGCTCGTCGAAGGCGAACGCGCGGGCGGCGGCGGGATCCGGCAGATCGACGATGTGCACGCTGCCGGCGAGGGTCTCGCCGTCGGCGCCGAAGGCCGGGCCGCGGGCGATCATCTCCTCCGCGTACCGGTCCATGTAGGACCAGTGCTCTTCCAGCAGCTCCTCGCGCAGCGCCAGCGAGCCGGGCCGGTCACGGTGGAAACAGAAGAATTCCATGCCTCACAGTCTCGACCATCGCCCGGCCGGGCTGCGTCACCGGCTCCGACCGATACGCCGCCGGGTCGGAGATCCACCCGAACTTACTTCTGGCACAACGGCCGCTATCCCGACTCCCCCGAGTACAAGGCCCTGCAGGCCGGGGGCTTCTCCGGCTATCGGCTGCGCATCGGCGGGCTGGTCGCCCACCCTGTCGAGCTGTCCCTGGCAGACCTGCGGAAGTTGCCCGTCCACACCCAGATCACCTAGCACTTCTGCATCCAGGGATGGTCCGGTGGTGTTCTACTCCCTGGGCGAAGGCGCCGGCGGCGGCACCTGCTACGACGCCCACCCCATCCGGCACATGCGCGGCAGGCTCACGATGCTCGCCTACGACATGAACGACCGGCCACTGCCGTTCGGCCACGGCGCCCCCCTGCGCCTGCGCAATGAGCTCGAACTCGGCTTCAAACAGGTCAAGTGGGTCAAGGCGATCGAGTTCGTCGCCGACTTCTCCGACATCGGCGGGGGCTACGGCGGCTACAACCAGGACCACGAGTTCTTCGGCTACCGGCAGCCTCTCTGACCGATCCCCGGCCGACGTGACGCCGGGCGGTGTGACGCCGGGATGTTACGCCTGACTCCAATGACGGGGGATCCAGGAAAGGGTGCCCGGCTCGACACAGAAGCCCATCAACAGTCTGATTACAGTGAGTAGTCAGTTGGCTACTCACGTCGAGGTCCGTGGCCCCCGGGCGGCCCGGCCCTTGCTTCCGAGAGCGGAGCATCCGATGAGACACGCATTCGTGGCGGCGACCACCGCGTCGATGCTGGTGGTCGTGCCGCTGAGCACGGCGGGCGCGGCGGGCGCCTCGGCACGGGTCCCCTGCGGGAGCGGGCAGGTGTGCATCTATCCGCAGGTCGGCTTTCGCGGGACGCCCTACGTGCGCCGCGCGAGCGACGGCAGCGTCAGCCTCGTCAAGACCCCGATCAACGACCGAACGCTGTCGGTCATCAACAACGGCTCCACACCGCGCACGGCGCGGATCTACCGTTCGGGTCACTACAGCGGCTCCCATACCTGCATCCAGGCGGGTACCCGGATCCCCGACCTGAGGGGGTACGCCGTGGGCCAATGGGGTTCCTCGCTGAAGCTCAACAACGACCGCTGCGGCTGACCTCGGGCCGGGCTTGACCTTGACGTGACTGGAGCCTCGACGATCGGGGCATGAGCGAATACGTCAGCCCCGTTCCCATGCCGGCACTGGACGCCGCCGCCCCCGAGATCTACCGCGGCATCTACGGCATGCCTATGTTCGTCACCGTCCCCACTCCCGATCTGGAGGCTTCGCGGGACTTCTGGGTCCGCGGGCTCGGGTTCGTCGACCTGTTCTCCGTACCGGGCAGGCTGACCCACCTGCGGCGCTGGGCCTTCCAGGACGTCCTGCTCGTGCCCGCCGAAGAGGCGGGCCGGCTTCCCGCGATGAGCGTCGGTTTCTCCTGCGTCCTCGGCCAGCTCGACCAGATCGCCGAGCGGTGCGAGGGACTCGTGGCGGGGTGCACCGGCGGGCCGCGTGAGATGCCCTGGAACGCCATCGAGCTGACGGTCGTCACGCCGGAGAACGTACGGGTGGTGATGACGGCCGCCCAGCCGCTCGATCCCGACAGCGCGCAGGCCGACCGCATACGGGCGATGGGCATCGAGGTTCCGCGGGGGTGAGGATCCGAACGGCGCCGGTCCCCGCGTCCTGACCGTCGCCTCGCCCCCGCGTGATCCCCGCGTACCGGGCGAACACCGAACACCGTGATGATTCACTGAAAGGATCTGGATAAGAAAGATGGATGATCACCTGATTGTCAGATAGCGCCTCTGAAATAGAGGCTTTCTTCGCCGTTGCTTGGCCGAGTGAGAACCGATCGAGCGGATGCCGGAGGACATCATTTCGGCATGCGAACATTCAGTTCTGGCGAGAAGGCCGGGCGGAGACGGCCCCCCTTCGCCCGTGGCGGTTCCCGCACATGGCTCCGGTGGACGGCGGTGTGCGCGATCGCGCTGCTGCCCGCTCTGATGATGGAGGGGCGCGGCGCGGTGGCGGCCAAACGGTCCCTGCCCGCCGCGGGCGTCAACAGCAACGTGGACGGGTTCCCCGTCCTGTTCAACGAGACCGGGGCGAACGCCGGGCTCAAGCTCTGGGTCATCGGCCACCATGGTTACGTGCCGGGGACGGCTCCGAAGATCTCCTGTGTGGACGTGGCCACCGGGACGCTGTGCCCGGTCAAGAACGGCGTCGGCACCTGGCCGCTGCCGCTGAACACCAAGGCGATCCCGTTCAACACCGGGACCGCGGGGGACATCTCCACCAGCCAGGTGGTGCAGTTCGTGACGGATCCGTCCCGCACCAAGGTGTTCTATCCGGCGATCACCCGGACGGCTTCTCCGGGATATCCGAACGGATCGGTCGGGGCGGGCTGCCTCGATCTGCAGAACCAGTACAACTGCGCCTATACGCCGCTGGCACCGCTGACCAGCACGGCCGGCCAGAGCAACGTGAACGGCATCACCGGCTTCGTCCGCGCCAATTCCCAGCTGCACGGCGTCACCACCAGCGGCCAGGTGGTGTGCATGAACACCTCGAACCAGCAGCCCTGCAACGGCCAGCCGTACGCGGGCGGGGTCCCGCCGAACGAGGACAAGGCGGGCCTGGGGCCGGGCAACTTCATCGGCTCGATGACGGCCGTCAACGAGCGGCTCTACATCACCTCGAACGGGCGCAACCCGGCGCGGAACACCAGCCCGCACGACCCGACGCTGTCCTGCTTCGACACCGGGACCGCGGCGCCGTGCGCCGGATGGGGCACCAAGGTGCTGACAACGGCCGCGGACGCCTACATCTCGACCAGCGTGTTCCCCGCCTACAACGCGGGCGGAACGGTGACCGGCGTGTGCACGGTCACCGGCAAGCAGAGCGTCGCGGCGCCCACGGTGGCCTGCTTCGACCTCAACGGTGCCGCCATGGCGACGCCGCCGGGCTTGGCCGACGTCTTCCCGGGAGGAGGGGTGGGCAGCGTGAGCTTCCAGCCGACGAGCCTGGCGGTCGGTGGCAACCTGCGCACGTACTTCCCCTTCTACAGCCAGGACTCGCGCTACCCGGGAGCCGCCCTCTGCTACAACTGGTCCACCCAGGCGAGGTGTACGCAGTTCCCCACCCCGAACAGGCATCCCGGCGTCAACGGCGGAAATGTCCGTGACTACGCCTACGTCGGCGGGGTCAACTGCCTGTACGGCAGCGGGGACCGCCGTTACGCGTTCAGCATGAACCCTGCGACGGGCGAGCACGGATGCTGACCTTCTAGGGCCTGCCCGTCCGGAGGAACGCCGCCGGTCAAGAGCGGTACGCCGCCCTTGACCGGCGGTTTCGCGCGGGCGCCGCCCTAATGCTGGAACCTGGCCGAGACGACCGTCAGCGGCAGGAACAGCTGGTACTCGTTGGGCGCGAACGTGTGGTCGGAGCTCCCCCCGCAGTCGGCCTGGCTGAAGACCTGGACGTTGACGGAGGACTCGCTGCTCTGCGACCAGGTCTCGAACTCCCACGGCAGGTTGACGCACGCCGTCGTCCCCGGGTCCTGCACCTCCTGGACCTGCCCGGAGAAGAACGAGTCGTAATACAGCCACAGCGAGCCGACGGCCCGGTGAACGGCCGGTCGCGTTATGGGGCTTTGCAGGGAATGTTCATGCTGCGGGCGGAATTGTTCCGGCGCGGTGGCGGACGCCGCCGCGGTTCCTGGGACGGCCAGCGCGGCGGCGGCGAGAGCCGCGGCGGCCGGACGGGCGAATTTCTTCACTGAACCTCCGTGATCCAACCGGGCGCACCGAGCGCCCATGGGGAACAGAGATAACACGGCACCCGCTCTGACCTGCGAAAAGTAAGGGGATCGTCACCGCGGTCGCCGGTGTTTCCGCCGCGAAATCAGAAGGCCGGCGACCTCCCGCTCGTTACCGGAAAAACGAGTCGAATTCGCTGTGACGCCTTTGGTAGCGTCGCCGCCGCGACGGCGGGGAACGGGCGGCGGCAGGCGTCGCCCCGCCCCCCCCGCATCGGCGCGCTCATCCGCTGACCGCACGCTCACGGCGCGCCGACGCGGAGGTTTCCACGAATCAGGAGGCATCGCCTTGCCCCGGTGGCTGGTCGCGCTCGCCCTGGGCGCGCTGATCTTCTACACCGACGACTACGTCATCGCCGGCGTGCTCCCCGAGATCTCCGGCGACCTCGACGTGTCCACGGGCGCGGCGGGCCAGCTCGTCACGGTGTTCTCGGTGACGGTCGCGGTGGCGGCCCCGGTCGCCGCGATCGCCACGGCGCGGCTGCGGCGGCGCACCGTGCTGGTCGCGGCGGCGGTGGCCTTCACCGCCGCCAACGCGCTGGCGGCGCTCGCGCCGTCCTACCCGCCGCTGGTCCTGCTGCGGGTGGCCGCCGCGCTGGCCGCCGCCACCGCCACGCCCGCCCTGTTCAGCGTCGCCGCCGCGCTGGCCCCGCCGGAGCGGATCGGACGGTACGTGGCGGTGGTCGCCTTCGGCGTGACGGGCGCGATCGCCGCCGGGGTGCCCGCGGGCACCTGGATCGGCGGCACGCTCGGCTGGCGGGCGACGTTCGGCGCCATGGCCGTGGCGGGGGCGCTGGTCGCGGCCGGTTTCGCGGCGTGGCTCCCGGGAAGCGCCGCCTCGGCGCCGCCCCCGCCGCCGCCCCCGCCGCTGCGCTCGCAGCTCGCGATCCTGCTGCGTCCCGCGATCTCGCTGGGGCTGGCGGCGAACGTGACGCTCATGCTGGGCTCGATGATGCTCCTGACCTACCTGGCGCCGTTCACCGCCGGGCTCGCCTCGGCCGGGACCGGTGAACGCGGCGTGCTGTTCGCCGTCTCCGGGGTCGCGGGCATGGCCGGCATCTGGGCGGGCGGCCGGTCCACCGACCGGCGCGGCCCCGACCGGACCCTGGCCGCCGGCGTCGCCGCGTTCATCCTGACCATGGGCGCCCTGGCGGCGCTGTGGGCGCTGCGGCCCGTTCCCGTGGTGGTGCTGCTGCCCGTCGTGGCGGTCTGGGGGGCGGCGGCGTTCTGGAACTCCCCGGCGGTGCAGGCGCGCCTGCACATGCTCGCCGGTCCGGTCTCCGCCCAGGCGCTGGCGTTGAACACCTCCGGCACCTACCTCGGCGTCGCCCTGGGCGGCGCCGTCGGCGGGGCGGTGATCGACACCGCCGGTCCCGCTCTCCTGCCGCTGATCGCGGGGACGGCGGGGATGGCGGCTCTGGCCCTGTTCGTGGCCGCGGCGCGGTCGGCGGCCCCGGCCACGGCGGTGACGGCGCGCGCGTGAGGCGCCGTCACCCGCCGGCGGGCGAGGGGAGGCGGGCCGCACGTCCGCTGGCGGGGCGCCTCACGGCAGAGATCGGAGCCGGGGACGCGAATCCGGCACCGCCCGCCGGGGAATCTCCTCGATTCTCCGGCCGGGGATCAGGGCGTGGCGAGGCGGGTGGCGGCGACGACGGCCTGGCCGAGGCAGATCCCGCCGTCGTTGGGCGGGACGCGGGAGTGGACCAGGACGGTGAAGTTCTCGCGTTCCAGGCCGGTCACGACCCGTTCGAGCAGGATCATGTTCTGGAAGACGCCGCCGGACAGGGCGGCGACGCGCAGGCCAGTGCGGTCGCGCAGCGCGCAGGCCGCGCGGACGAGGGCGAAGGCCAGCCCGTTGTGGAAGCGGGCGGCGATCCGGCCGGGGCCGACACCGGAGGCCAGGTCGTCGACCGCGCCCCGGACCAGGTCGGTGCCGCGCAGGAGGAGCGGGGCGCCGTCGGTGACGGTCATGGCGTAGCCGCCGCGCTCGCCGGTGTCGGCCCGCTGCTCCAGCTCGATCGCGGCCTGCCCCTCGTAGGCGGCGGTGTCCCGGCCGCAGACGATCGCGGAGACGGCGTCGAACAGGCGGCCGGCGCTGGAGGTGGAGGGGGCGTTGGTCCGGGTCCGCGCCAGCGTGGTGACGGAGGCCCACTGGTCAGGGTGGCGCCGTACGACGGCCAGGTCGGGCACGTCGTCGCCGTAGAGGGCGTCCAGGTGCGCGGCGGCCATCCGCCACGGCTCGCGGACCGCCGCGGCGCCGCCCGGCATCGGAACGGTCTCCAGGTGCCCGGCCCGTTCGTAACCCGCCAGGTCGGCGACGAGCAGTTCCCCTCCCCACAGGGTGCCGTCGTCCCCGTAGCCCAGGCCGTCCAGGGCGATGCCGATCACTGGGCCGTCGTGGCCGTTGTCGGCGAGGCAGGAGGCGATGTGGGCGTGGTGGTGCTGGACGGCGGCGGTCTCGGCGTCGCCGCGTTCCAGCGCGTACTTGGTGGACAGGTAGTCGGGGTGCAGGTCGTGCGCGATGATCTGCGGGCGCACGCCGAACAGGCGGCAGAAGTGCTCGATGCCCTCGGTGAACGACCGCAGCGTCTCGTAGTTCTCCAGGTCGCCGATGTGCGGGGACAGGAACACGCGGTCCCCGGACGCGACGCAGAAGGTGTTCTTCAGCTCGGCGCCGCAGGCCAGCAGCGGCCGGGCGAACCGGGTCCGGACGGTCAGGGGGGACGGCACGTACCCGCGGGAGCGCCGCAGCGGCAGTTCCCGGCCGCGGAACAGGCGGACGACCGAGTCGTCGGCCCGCACGTGGATGGGGCGGTCGTGCAGCAGGAACCCGTCGGCGATCCCCGACAGCCTGGTCACCGCGTCCTCGTCCCGGTGGGCGATCGGTTCGTCGGAGACGTTGCCGCTGGTCAGGACGATGGGACGGGCGACGCGCCGGGCGAGCAGATGGTGCAGCGGCGTGTAGGGGAGCATGATCCCCAGGTGGCGGGCGCCGGGCGCGACCGCCTGCGCCACCCGGGCGTCCAGCCGGCGCGGCAGCAGCACGATGGGGCGGCGGGTGCCGCTCAGCAGCCGTTCGGCGGCCTCCTCCAGGCCCACCAGCGTGCGGGCGGCGTCGAGGTCGGGCACCATCACGGCGAACGGCTTGGCCTCCCGGTGCTTGCGGTCGCGCAGCGCGGTCACCGCCGCCTCATGGTCGGCGAGGACGGCCAGGTGGTAGCCGCCCAGGCCCTTGACCGCCACGATCCGGCCCTGCCGCAGCCACCGGGCCGCGACCTCGACCGGCTCGCCCCGGACCGGGCGGCCGTTGGGGCCGTGGAAGCGCAGCGCCGGTCCGCAGGCCGGGCAGCACACCGGCTGGGCGTGGAAGCGCCGGTCCTCGGGATCCTTGTACTCGCCCGCGCAGTCATCGCACAGCGCGAAACCGGCCATGGTGGTGGCCGCCCGGTCGTAGGGGACGCCGGTGACGATGGTGAACCGCGGTCCGCAGCCGGTGCAGTTGGTGAAGGCGTAGTGGCGGCGCCGCCCGGACGGGGCGAACACCTCGGCCAGGCAGTCCTCGCAGGTGGCCAGGTCGGGCGGGACGAGCGCCCTGCGGGCCTCGGCGTCCTCGCTGGGCGCGATCCGGAACCCGCGTTCCCCGACCGCCGGGATGGGCTCGGTGGTGACGCGTTCCACCACCGCCAGCGGCGGCGCCCGCCGTTCGAGGGCGCCGACGAACGCGGCCAGCGCCGGCGGGTCGCCCTCGACCTCGGCGAACACTCCTCCGCAGTCGTTGCCCACGAAGCCGGCCACGCCGTGCTCGGCGGCCAGCGCGTACACGAAGGGGCGGAACCCGACCCCCTGCACGGTGCCCTCGACGCGGATCCGGATCCGGGTCCGCGCGGGCAGCTCCACCCCCGGGTCGATCACAGCCCGCCGTCCAGGGCGAGCAGGGTCAGTTCCCACAGCACGTGGTAGAGCGTGGCCTGCGCCTCCTGGATCCGGTGGACCGAGGAGGACGGCACGACGAACAGGTGGCCGACGGTGCCGGCCTCGGCCATCGGGCCGCCGTCGTACCCGGCGAATCCGACCGTCACCATGCCGAGGCGGGCGGCCTCGTCGAAGGCGCGCAGGAGGTTGGCCGATCCGCCGCTGGTCGACAGCCCGGCCGCGATGTCGCCGGGGCGTGCGAGGGCGGCCAGCCGGCGGGCGAAGACCACCTCGTGGCCGACGTCGTTGGCCAGTGCCGTGAGCACCGCCACGTCGTGCGGGAGGGAGAACGCCGGCAGCGGTCGCGCGGGAGGCGGCGGGCGCAGGAACAGCCGCGCCAGGTCCTGCGCGTCGGTGCTGCTGCCCCCGTTGCCGAAGGTGAACAGGCGTCCGCCGTCGCGGAACGAGCCGGCCAGCCGCCGCGCGCAGGCCACGAGGCGGTCGCCGTGCAGTCCGGCGAGGGAGTCGCGCAGCGCGACGATCTCGGCGGCCTTCTCCGCCGTGGACCGCCGGACCTCCGCCAGGACGGCGTCCAGGTCGGTCTCCCCGGCGTACAGGAACGGGTAGAGCGCCTCGACCCCGGTCATGGGCCCTCCCCGCGCGGGGACGCCCCCGCGCCGTCCGGGACGGTCTCCCCCGCGCGGTCCGCGACGGTCTCCACCACGGCGATGGCCTCCTTGGCGTGCACGAGGACCACGTCGCCCTCGCCGGCGTCCACCAGCGCCACGCTGATCTCCTCGGTGCCGGTGCCGGTGTCGGCCAGGGCGAGTCCGTCGCCGAGCAGCGCGCGGACCCGGACGCGTTCGGCGGTGTCGGCGCAGGTGACGCAGACCTCGCCGTGGCAGTGTTCCTGGGGCGTCATCGCGTGTCCTTCCCCTCCAGCAGCCCGGGCTGCTCGATGAAGACGTGCACCAGTTCCCACAGCACGTGATAGACGGTCACGTGCACCTCCTTCACCACGCAGGGGTCGTCGGCGCGGGCGACCAGGGCGTGGTCGACCGCGGGGCTGCCGGCGATGTCCCCGCCGCCGGCGCCCACCAGGGCGATGGTGAGCAGCCCGAGCCCGCGGGCCGTCTCCAGGCCCCGCAGGACGTTGGGGCAGCGGCCGTCGCGCGACAGGCCGAGCGCGATGTCGGCGGGGGCGGCCAGCGGCCTGAGCTGCGTGGCGAACACGGCGTCGAATCCCTCGGCCCTGGCGATGCCGGTCAGGGCGGCGCAGTCGTTGGTCAGGGAGACGGCGGGCAGGGCGCGCTTGCCGACGATGGCCGGGTGGACGAACTCGACGGCGATGTGCTGGGCGTCGGTCGCGGCGCCGCCGTTGCCGAACACGATGAGCTTGCCGCCCTGGTGGAAGCGCGCCGCCATGGCGTGGCAGGCCCGCGCGACGCGTTCGGCGTCGTCGGCGAGGGCCCGCCCGGGACCGGTGCGGCGCTCGAACGCGGCGCGCACCGCCGGTACCAGGGGCGGCCGTTGTGCCGTGGCCATGACGGTCCTCCTTTCGGGTCAGGTGACGGCGGAGGAGCTGCGCCGCCCGCCGGGCACCCGGCCTTCCGGTGGCCGGGGGGCGGGCGCGGAGGCGTCGGAGCCGCGGGCGGCGGCGCGGGCCGCCGCCTTGCCCCAGCGGGTCACGCACGCGTCGAGCACCTCGCCCAGCCGCGCCAGCCGGGCCATCCACGAGCCCAGGTCGGCCAGGCCCTCGCGGGTCAGCTCGTAGCGCCGCCGGGCCGGTCCGGTCTCGGACGGAACCCAGGTGGACACCACGAGCCGTTCGCGTTCGAGGTTGCGCAGCACCCGGTAGGCGTGGCCCGGTTCCACGTCCGGGACGCCCAGGCAGGCCAGCCGGTCGATCAGCTCGTACCCGTGCCCGGGCCGTTCGCAGATGAGGAGAAGCAGGAACGGGTGGAGCAGGCCGCGCGCCTCGCTGCCGTACACGACGCTTCTCCTTCCGGACAGTGAAGTGTGGCCCTTCAACTACATAGCGTCACCATCGTTCCCGGGTGCCCCGGCGCGAATCTCCAGGTCTGGTGATCGCTTGGCCGTGATCGGCTATAGGGCGGGGCGAGGGCGCGGACCGTCCGGCGGCCTGTCGACGGGGACCGGCGGCGGGGTGCACCCTGGAGGCGGCACGCGCCGGGGCGCCGATCTTGGAGGGCCGCTTGGAGATCTGGGAACTGGTCGCGCGTGAGCGGATCCGCGACACGCTGGCCGCCTACACCCACGCCGGTGACCGCGGGAGGGCCGAGGAGCTGGCCGCGACGTTCACCGAGGGCGGCGTGCTGGAGATCAGGGGCGGTGAGGTCTGCTCGGGCCGGGAGGCGATCGTGGCGTTGCTGGCGGCGGCGGCCGGGCGCGGGTCGGCGCCGGGGCCGGACGGGCGTCCCGGCGTGATCCGGCACATGGTGACGAACCTGCGGTTCGAGGAGGTCACGCCGCGGCTGGCCCGGACCTCGGCCTATTTCCTGGTGATGAACGCCCGCGGCCCCGACCACTGGGGCCGTTACCGGGACGTCCTGGTGCCCTGCGGGGACCGGTGGCTGTTCTCGCGGCGGCTGGTGAGCGTGGACGGGCACGGCGCGGGCTCGACCATGACGGGCTGAACGCTCGCACCCCGGACGTCCCCTCCCTCCCGCACCTTTTTGCGGTGTCGGCAACGAAATTTGCCCCCGCGCGAGGCGACCGCGCAACATCGGCGGGAGAGACGCGGCGAGCGCGGCGAGACGCGCGAGCACGACGGAGGAGTGACACCGATGGCCGACGAGCACGCCTGGGACGGGGAGTTCTGGGACTCCCGCTACCTGGAGAGCGACCGGATGTGGAGCGGGAACCCCAACATGATCCTGGTCCGCGAGGTCACCGGGATGGAGCCGGGCACGGCCCTGGACCTGGGCAGCGGTGAAGGGGCCGACGCGGTCTGGCTCGCGCGCCGCGGCTGGCGGGTCACCGGGGTGGACATCTCCCGGGTCGCCCTGGAGCGGGCCGCGCGGCACGCGGAGGAGGCCGGGGTGGCCGGCCGGATCGAGTGGCGGCCGCATGATCTGGGGACGTCCTTCCCGGCCGGGACCTTCGACCTCGTCTCCGCCTGCTTCCTGCACTCGGGCGGGGACATGCCGCGCGAGAAGATCCTGCGCAACGCCGCCGCGGCGGTGGCGCCCGGCGGGGTGCTCCTGGTGGTCGGGCACGCGGGACTCCCCCCGTGGGAGGAGCACGACGGCCACCACGACGCCCACCACCACGACGTGCATCTCCCGACGCCTCAGGAGGTGCTGGAGTCCCTGGAACTGCCCGAGGGCGAGTGGGAGGTGCTGCTGTGCGAGGAGTACGAGCGGACCCAGCAGTCCCCCGAGGGGCGCCCGGCCGTCCGCACCGACAACGTCCTTAAGGTGCGGCGGCTCGGCCAGGGCGTTTCCTGACCCGCGGCCACCACCCGCCCGGGAACGCGGCGAGCGCGGCGAGGGCCTGCCGGGCCGGCGGCGCAGGGCGCAATGCGTTCACATTCTTCTGCCGGGAGGGCGGATGGCGGTGCGCGGCGGGGGCCCGGCCGGGCCGGTGGTGGTCGCGCTGGCCTGCGCGGCGCAGTTCATGGTGGTGCTGGACATCTCGGTGGTGAACGTCGCGCTGCCCTCGATCCGGCAGGCCCTGGGCTTCGGGGCGGCGGGCCCGCAGTGGGTGGTGAACGGCTACGCCCTGGCGTTCGCGGGCTTCCTGCTCCTGGGGGGCCGGCTCGCCGACCTCTACGGCCTCCGGCGGGTCTTCGCCGCGGGGCTGGCGCTGTTCTCGGCGGCGAGCCTGGTGGGCGGCCTGGCCACCACGCCGGGCGTGCTGGTGGCCGCCCGCGCCGCGCAGGGGCTGGGCGCGGCGGTCCTGGCACCCGCGACGCTCACCCTCCTGACGACCACCTTCCCGGAGGGCCCCGGCCGGACGCGGGCGCTGGCGGCCTGGACCTCGGTGGGCCTGGCCGGTGGGACGGCGGGCAACCTCATCGGCGGCGCGCTCACCGAGTTCCTGTCCTGGCGCTGGATCCTGCTGGTGAACGTGCCGCTGGGAGCCGTGGCCCTGCCACTGGCGATGGCCTTCCTGTCCACCGGCGGCGGCCGCGTCCGGGGAGGGCGGCGCCTGGACGTCGCCGGGGCGGTGACGGTCACCTCGGGTCTGATGCTGCTCACCTTCGGCGTCACCCAGGTCCGGGGGCGCGGCTGGGACGACGCGGTGACGGTCTGCGCACTGGGCGGCGCGGTCCTGGCCCTGGCCGCGTTCGTCCTGGTCGAGACGCGGCCGGCCGCCGCGCCGCTGATGCCGCTGCGGCTGCTGCGGCCCCGTTCGATCTGGGCGGGCAACCTCGTGCTCCTGCTGGCGGGCGCCTGCCTCAACCCGATGTGGTTCTTCCTGACCTTCTACATGCAGGACGGCCTGGGCTACGGGGGGCTGCGGACCGGCCTGGGGTTCCTGCCGCACACGGTGGTGACGATCGCCGTCGGACTGCGCCTCACCCCGTGGCTCATGGAGCGGGTGGACGCCCGCGTGCTGATCGGCGCCGGGGCGCTGGTCTCGGCGGCCGGGTTCGCCTGGCAGGCCCGCGCCGTCCCCGAAGGCGGGTACCTGCCCGGGGTGCTGGTCCCGGCCGTGCTCATCTCGGCCGGTGCGGGGCTGCTGAACGGCCCGGCCGCCGTCGCGGTCACCCGCGGAGTCGCGCCGGGCGACGCGGGGGCGGCCTCGGGACTGATGAACACGGCCAAGCAGGTGGGCGGGGCGCTCGGGCTGGCGGTGCTGAGCACGCTCGCGGCGGCCGGTGCCGTTGGAGCGTCGGGAGCGTCGGGGGCGGAGGGGTCCCTGGCCGGTTCCTTCGACCACGGCCGCGCGTTCCTGGCCATGGCGGCGGTGATGGTGGCCGTCGCGGCGCTGGCGGCGACACTCCCGTCGGCGGCGAACGAGCGTACGGGTGCTCACCGGCCTGAATAGGGTGGCCATGGGAGCACGGACACCCGGTCCGGGCGGCACCGCCCGCCTCTTTCGAAGATCCGGAAAAAGATCGGCCGAGGATGTCGAGAAGCGGCGGAGCGCACCGACCACCAGGTGACCGGCACCCGTCGGGGGGCCGCGAGGGAGGAGCACCACCATGAAGTACCTGCTGATGATCCACATGAACGACGACGCGTGGCAGGCCCTCTCCGAGGAGGAGCGCAACCACATGATGAACTCCCAGGAGGGGTTCATGAACATGCTGCGCGAGTCCGGGGAACTGGTCGTCACCCACGCGCTCGCCAATCCCTCCACCAGCGCCACCGTCCGGGTCGGTGAGGACGGGGCCCCGGCGGTGACCGACGGCCCGTTCGCCGAGTCCAAGGAGTACCTGGCCGGCTACTACGTGGTCGACTGCGAGACCAAGGAGCGGGCGCTGGAGGTGGCCGCGCAGATGGCCGAGGCGCGGTTCCTGGGCGTGGAGGTCCGTCCGATCATGTTCTCGGCGGGGATGGAGATGTGAGCGGGGACGTGTCCGTCGAGGACCTGCTGCGGTCGCTTGCCCCGCAGGTCCTCGGCGTGCTCGTCCGCCGCCACGGCGACTTCGACACGGCCGAGGACGCGGTGCAGGAGGCGCTGCTGGCGGCGGCGGTGCAGTGGCCCGCCGAGGGGATGCCGGGCAATCCCCGCGGCTGGCTGGTGACCGTGGCCGCCCGCCGGATGGCCGACCAGGTGCGCAGCGATCAGGCGCGGCGGCGGCGGGAGGCCGCCGAGGCCCTGGCCGGGGAGCCGCTGGCGCCCGCCGCCGACACCGAGACCGGGACCGGACGCGACGACACGCTGACGCTGCTGTTCCTGTGCTGCCATCCGGCGCTGTCGGGGGCCTCGCAGGTGGCGCTCACGCTGCGCGCCGTGGGCGGCCTGACGACCGCGCAGATCGCGCACGCGTTCCTGGTGCCCGAGGCGACGATGGCCCAGCGCATCAGCCGGGCCAAGCAGCGGATCAAGGCGGCGGGGGCGACGTTCCGGATGCCGCCGGGCCCGGAGCGGGGCCGGCGGCTCGGCGCGGTCCTGCAGGTGCTGTACCTGATCTTCAACGAGGGCTACACCGCCACCGACGGGCCCGAGCTGCACCGCCAGGACCTGAGCGGCGAGGCCATCCGCCTGGCCCGCGCGGTCCGGGCGCAGCTGCCCGGCAACGGGGAGGTCGCGGGGCTGCTGGCGCTCATGCTGCTCACCGACGCCCGGCGCGCGGCCCGGACGGCGCCGGACGGGGAGCTGATCCCGCTGGCCGAGCAGGACCGCTCCCGCTGGGACCGGGCGTACCTGGACGAGGGCCTGGCGCTGGTGGCCGAGGCGCTGCCGCACGGGCCGGTCGGCCCGTACCAGCTGCAGGCGGCGATCGCGGCGGTGCACGCGGAGGCGACCAGTGCCGAGGACACCGACTGGCCGCAGATCCTCGGCCTGTACGGGATGCTGCGCCGCACCTCGCCCAACCCGATGGTGTCGCTGAACCACGCCGTCGCGACGGCGATGGTGAAGGGGCCGCGGGCGGGGCTGGAGCTGCTGGAGGAGCTGGAGGGCGACGAGCGGCTGGCGCGGCATCACCGGCTGGAGGCGGTCCGGGCCCACCTGCTGGAGCTGGCCGGTGAGCTGCCGGCGGCCGCCGAGTCGTACCGGACGGCGGCGCGCCGCACCGCCAGCCTTCCCGAACGCCGCTACCTGGAGGGCAGGGCGGACCGGCTCGCGGCGGCGCGGGCGCGCTGACCGCCCGGTCGGGCGGTCGGGCGGCCGTTTCAGGCGAAGGCCCGCTCCAGCCAGGTCCCCCAGGCCGTCTCGAGCCGGCCGGTGTCCAGGTCGCCGGTGTAGTGGTGGTACTCCACGACGACGGTGTCGAGATGGCCGTGCAGGAGCATGTAGAGGCCGCCGTCGGTGCGCACGCCGACGAAGCCGCGGTCGGCCCATTCCACGACGCCTCCGGCGGCGGGGAGCCCCTCCACCGAGAGCCGGACCGCCGCGCCGGCGGCGGGCGCGCCCGGCAGCCCGAGCGCGTCCCCGAACGCCGCCCAGGCGCGGTCGGCGGGCACCTGCGGCCCGACGGCGAACAGGTTGAACGTGGAGATCCGGCCGGGGAAGTGCTTGAGGTAGACGGCCAGCTTGCGCAGGTACATCAGGTCGCCGACGCTCATCGCCTCGTACTCGGCCTCCCAGTCGTCGCCCAGGAACCCGCTGTGCACCATGCGCAGGACGGTGCCGCCGCCCTGGCGGCCCTCGATGAGGTACTCCATGGCCATGAAGGTGCCCTCGGGGGACTCATCGGAGCGGTAGGCGAAGCGTTTGCCCGGCTCGTAGGCGGTGACGGTGGCCTCTTCGGTCATCCCGGCCAGGGTCATCCGGGTGCGTCCGCCCTCGCCCGGTTCGATCTCGTTGCGGCCCATGAACCAGGAGTCGACGCCGGGACCGGTGGCGATGGCCTCCCAGACCTGCTCGGGGGTGGCCTCGATCTCGATCGACTCGCGCACCTCGAACTCGTGCGTCATGGGCGGGACTCCTTGTCGACACTGGGATGGACGGCGACGACGAGGCGGTGGCGGCGGCCCCGTTCGGCCTGGTCGTCGTGGTATTTGGACACCAGCGCGGTGACGGCGCCGGCCAGTTCCTCGGCGAACGCGGCACGGTCGGCGGCGGAGGCGAACCGCACCTCGCCGTCGATCGCGAACGTCGCCACCTTCTTACCCGCCCGGTCGGCGCCGGTCACCAGCGCGCCGACGTCCCGGACGAGCCGGGCGGCCACGGCCAGCAGCCAGCGCGCCGACAGCCGGTCGGGCGAGCGGCCGGGGTCGGGCTGGACGGCCGACAGGGCGACCGGTGAGATCACGAAGGAGGCCGCGGTCGCGCGCATCATGCGCTCGTTGACGTTGCCCTTGCGCCGTTCCTCCACCAGTTCCACCAGTCCGTGCCGTTCCAGGGCCTTGAGGTGGTAGTTCACCTTCTGGCGTGCGAGGCCGACGCGGGCGGCCAGCATCGCCGCCGACGCGGGTTCGGCCGACAGTTCGGCCAGCAGCCGGGCCCGGATCGGGTCCAGGGACACCTCCGCCGCGGCGGGGTCCTCGATCACCGCTACCTCGATCATCTCTCCATGCTGCTACCGAAAAATTTTCTCGTCAAGGCGGGGGTCGTCGTCCGGGGGATTATTCGGTTGCCCCGCGTGATCATGTCCCGTTACAACGGTCGGCATGTTGCGCAAGTACCCCCGGACCCGGCACATCACCGGCTCCCGGTTGCAGCCCGGCGACCACGACCTGGCCGCGGCGCCCTTCCGGGAGATCGCCGGGCGGTACCTGGTGGTGGAGGAGAAGCTGGACGGGGCCAACTGCGGCGTCAGCTTCACCTCCGACGGGCGGCTGCTGCTGCAGAGCCGGGGCCACTACCTGACCGGCGGCCCCCGGGAGAGGCACTTCGCGCCGCTCAAGGCGTGGGCGGCCTCGGTGCAGCATCTCCTGCGGCCGCGGCTGAGCGACCGGTACGTGATGTACGGAGAGTGGCTCTACGCCAAGCACACGATGTTCTACGACGCCCTCCCCCACTACTTCTGCGAGTTCGACGTCCTGGACCGGCGGGACGGGACGTTCCTGTCCACCCTGCGGCGCCGCGAGCTGCTCGACGGCACGCCGGTGGTGCCGGTCCCCGTCCTGCGCGAGGGGCCGGTGGAGAGCCTGGACGACCTCACCGCGCTGGCCGGGCCCTCGACCTGCCGTACGGGGCGGTGGCGGGAGGCGCTGCGGGAGGCCGCGCTGAGCGGCGGCGCCGACCCCGACCGGGTGGCGGGCGAGACCGACCGGGCCGAGGAGATGGAGGGCCTCTACATCAAGGTCGAGGAGGAGGGCAGGACCGTCGGGCGGTTCAAGTGGGTGCGGCCCAGCTTCCTGACCGCCATCGGCGACTCCGGCACGCACTGGCTGGACCGGCCGATCGTCGCCAACGGCCTGGCCGACCCGGAGGTGCTGTATGCGGGTGTTTGAGGAGCTGTGCCCGGCGCCTCCGCACTGGCGGGTGCCGTGGCAGGAGATCCACGCGGCGTTCGCGTGGGTGCGGGACCTGGCGGGGGTGCCGCAGGACCCGGCCCATCACGCCGAGGGCGACGCCCGCGAGCACACCCGGATGGCGTGCGAGGCGCTGGCCGCGCTGCCGGAGTGGCAGGCCCGGCCCGCGGACGAACGGGTCCGGCTGTTCACCGCGGTGCTGATGCACGACATCGGCAAGCCCGCGTGCACCCGTACCGAGGACGACGGCCGCGTCACCGCGCACGGGCATTCCCGGCGGGGCGATCTGATGGTGCGCCGGATCCTGTGGGAGCTGGGCGCCCCGGTCGGCTGGCGCGAGCACGTGGCCGCCCTCGTCCGGCACCACCAGGTGCCGTTCTGGGCGCTGGAACGCCCCGACCTGGAGCCGATCGCTTTCCGGGTGAGCCTGCTGGCCCGCAACGACGACCTGGTGCTGCTGGCCACCGCCGACATCCTCGGCCGGATCTGCGGCGGCGCCGAAGAGCTGCTGGAGAACGTCGAGCTCTACCGCGAGTACTGCGCCGAGCAGGATTGCCTGGACGTCCCGCGCCGCTTCCCCTCCGACCACGCGCGGTTCTGGTATTTCCGCAGGCCCGGCCGCGACCCCGGCTATGACGCCCACGACGACACGCGGCTCACGGTGACCGTTCTGTCGGGGCTGCCGGGGGTGGGCAAGGACCGCTGGATCGCCGAGAACCGGCCCGGCGTGCCGGTGGTGAGCCTGGACCGGATCCGGGAGGAGCTGGGGGTCTCCCCGGCCGGAGCGCAGGGCGAGGTGATCGCCGCCGCGCAGGCCCGGGCGCGCGAGCACCTGCGCGCGGGGCGGTCGTTCGTGTGGAACGCCACCAACGTCTCCCGGACGATGCGCGAGCGGTGCACCGGTCTGGCCGCCGGTTACCGCGGCCGGATCGAGCTGGTGGCGCTGGAGGCCCCGCCGGAGGTGCTGGCCCGCCGCAACCGCGGCCGTCCCGCTCCGGTGCCGGAGGCGGTGATCGAGCGGCTGGTGCGGCGCTGGGAGATGCCCGACCCGACCGAGGCGCACCGGGTGCTGTGGCTGTCGACCGCCTGACCGGAGGCGGCGGGACCTTCGCGGCCGCGCCGGACGCGACCGCGACCGCGGACCTGGTGATCGGCCGCCGGCTGTCGGCGGTGGAGGTGACCGAGGCCGCGCTGGCGCGCCTGGACGCGCTCGACCCGCGGCTGCGCGCGTTCACCGAGACCTGGCCGGAACGGGCGCTCGCGTCGGCGCGCGCGGTCGACCGGGACCTGGCGCGCGGCGCCCGCCCGCGCCTGGCGGGGGTGCCGGTCGGGGTGAAGGCGTGGCGGCGTTCCCAGGCCGCGCAGACCGGACGGCTCGAGCGGCACGGCTGCGTCGTCGTCGGGCTCACCTCCGTGCCGGGGCCGGGCACCGAGTGGCAGACCTGGGGGCACACCGGGCGGGGCCCGACGCTCAACCCCTGGCGCGCCGACCGTACGCCGGGCGGGTCCTCGGCGGGGTCCGCGGCGGCCGTGGCGGCGGGGATCGTGCCGCTGGCCACGGGCAGTGACGGCGCCGGGTCGTTGCGGATCCCGGCGGCCTGGTGCGGGGTGGTCGGGTTCAAGCCCACCACCCGGCGGCTGCCGGCGCGGGACCGTTCGGGGCTGGCCGCGCTGGGCGCGGTGACCGGCACGGCGCGCGACGCCGCGCTGTACCTGTCGCTGATGCTGGGTGAGGACCTCACCGGCCCGGCCGTCCTGGCGCCGGACGGTGCGCCGGCGTTGCGGGCGGCGTGGTCGGGCACGCTGGGGTTCGCGGCGGTCGACGCCGGGCAGGCGCGGATCGCCCGCGTCGCGGCCGGGCGGCTGGAGGAGGCCGGGGTGATCGCGTTGCGCGCCCACGACCTGCGCCTGCTCGATCCTGGTCCCGTCTGGCGGGCGCTGCGTTCCGGTCCGGTGCGGGCCGCCTCGGAGGCGGCCGAGCGGGAGGCGGCCGAGCGGGAGGCGGCGCGCGTCCGGGGGGTCAACGACGAGAGGCTCGGCGCGCTGTTCGGCGCGGTCGATGTCCTGCTGACCCCGGCGACCCCCACCGCCCCGCACGGCCACCAGGGGCCGGGCAGGGCGATGTCGGTGGATCTGACCTGGGCGTTCAACGTCAGCGGGCATCCGGCCGTCAGCGTTCCGGCGGGTGTGGGGCCCGACGGGACCCCGGTCGGGTTGCAGGCGGTCGCCGCGCACGGCCGGGAGGCGGCGCTGCTGCGGGTCGCGGCCGGCCTGGAGGCCGTGTCGCCCTGGCCGCGCCCGCCGCTGCGGCCCGCGTGAGGGACCCGGCGTGCCGGGTGGGTCGGCGTGCCGGTGGGTCAGCGGGTCAGCAGGTCCTCGACCAGCGCGCGGTAGGCGTCCTTCATGGGCAGCTCGCGCTCGACGTGGACGCGGCGGCGGGTGGCGGTGACCTGCGCGCCGCTGCGGGGGTCGTGGCCGGCCTTGTCGTAGGTCTCCCACCACAGCCCGACGCCGCGGCGCTGCCAGGCCGGCAGGTCGTTGAAGTTGATCCCGCGCGCGTACAGCAGTTCGTTCTTGCCGGGGATGCCGGTGCGTTCCAGCTCGCGGGTGGCCTGGCGCGCGGTGCGGCCCTCGCGCCGCAGGGTCCAGTAGCACCAGCCGTTGAGGGAGCAGCGGGCGGCGTCGGCCTGCCGCCAGGACAGGTAGTCGATGACGTCCTGCGTGCCGGTGCCCATCCAGATCCGGCTGTCGAAGGCGGCGGGTTCGCCCGCGGCGTGGGTGAAGGCGGCCGAGGCGATCCCGGCCGAGACCGAGACCAGCTTCTCCACCTCGCGTCCGAACAGGTCGGTGGCGGGGTCCAGGACCAGGGAGATCTCGTCGCTCTCGGTGTAGGCGTAGCGGCCGGAGAACTCGGTGAGCAGGGCGCGGGCCGTCTCGGTCATGAGTTCGGAGAAGCGCGGGTCGAAGGGCTTGTCGAAGCGCGGCTCGGTGTAGGCGGAGAACCCGCGGCCGTCCACGCGGATGACGGCCCAGGCGCCGGGCAGCAGCGTCAGGGAGTGGAACCACTCCCGCTCCCGCATCCGCGTCTCAAGGTCGCGCGTCCGCACGTGCGTCTCCCTCGTCCGGTCCGCTCTCGCGGCCGGTGCCGGTGTCGTCGTTCGGGTCGTTCGGGTCGGTCACGGTGAAGCCGCCGGCGCCGTCGAGGCGGACGACGCGCAGGGCGTCGAACCCGTCGGCGGCGCGGGGCCTCCGCAGTCGTCCGAGGGTGGCATAGATCCCTGCGTCGGGCACCCGGATATGCGCGGGGCGGGCCGCGTTGCGCAGGACGGCGCCGGGGATCTCGGGCGGGAACCAGTAGCCGGTGACCCGCGCGCCGTACCGCCGGCCCAGTTCGATCAGGGGTGCCCATTCCTCGGGCGAGGGGTTGGTGTTGTCGACGGCGACGTCGCGGCCGTCCTCCAGCGCCTGGGCGATCAGCGCGAGCTGGCGGGCCTGCTTGCGCCGGGAGGAGCGGCCGAACAGGTCCTTGCTGACGTGGGCGTGCGTTCCGGCCAGGTGCCGCCGGTAGAAGGTGGTCTTGCCCGAGGCCTGCAGTCCGATCAGGATGGCCAGTTCCATTTCGGGGCGCCTTTCATCTTCCGGCGTTCGCGTGCAGGGCGTCGGCCAGGTCGCGTACGGCCGCGCGGAGCGGTTCGGGGCGGCGGATGGTGAAGGGCCAGCCGAGCCCGGCGAGCATCTGCGCCATGCCGTCCAGGCGCTGGGCGCGGGTGACCATGAGCACTCCCCCGCCGTCCTGGCTGAGGGTGGCCACGGTGGCGGGGATGCGCCGTCGGGCCTGGTCCAGGGTGGTCTCGAGCCAGACCTCGACCTGGTGGGTGTAGGGGACGCCGGCCAGCGACCGGGTGACGTGCTGGACGGGGTCGAAGCCGGGCGGGACGTCGTAGGAGCCGGCGGGGCCGGGGGCCGGTTCGGCGGAGATCACGCGGTCCACGCGGAAGGTGCGGATCTGGGCGCTGCGGTGGTCGTGTCCGGTGACGTACCAGCGCCCGGAGTGGAAGACCAGGCCGTAGGGGTCGAGGTCGCGCTCGGAGCCGTCGCCGTCCGGGCCGCCCCCGGGGTCGCCCGCGGGGTCGCCCACTGGGGCGCTCGCGGGGTCGCCGGTGGGCCGCCATGAGCGGTAGCGCATCCGCAGGCGCCGCCTGGACCGGGCCGCGGCGGCCAGGGTGAGCAGCACGGTGGTGGCGGGCGCGGCGGGGTCGCCGGCGGCCAGGGTGAAGCCGAGGGTGTCGTGCAGGGCCTGGACGCGTGCGCGCAGGGTGTCGGGCAGGACGCGCTGGACCTTGGCCAGGGCGGTCTCGGTGGCCTGGCCGGGCAGGCCGAGGCGGCGCCCGGCCAGCAGGCCGAGGACCACGGCGGTCGCCTCGTCGTCGTTGAGCATCAGGGGCGGGAGCTTGTAGCCGGGCATGAGCCGGTAGCCGCCGTGGCGCCCGCGTTCGGCGACCACGGGGACGCCCAGGTCCTCCAGCCGGGCGGCGTACCGGCGGACGGTGCGCTGGTCGACCCGCAGGCGGCGGGCCAGTTCCGTGCCGGACAGGCGGTGGTTGGCCTGGAGTAGTTCCAGCATGGCGAGGATGCGGGTGGTGGGGTGTGACACAGGTCATGCTCTCAATCCGGGCGGTTCCTGTCCGGTATCGAGCCTACGGTCTTCTCGACCCCGGCGGTGACGGCCGCCGCGGGCGGACACGGCATGCGGGCGATGGACACGGCATGCGGGCGATGAAGAGGAGTGCGTGATGACGACGTTCGTGCTGGTTCCCGGTTTCTGGCTGGGTGCCTGGGCGTGGGACGAGGTGGCCGCCGGCCTGCGCGGGGCCGGTCACCGGGTGTACGCGGTGACGTTGCCGGGGCTGGCCGAGCGGGCGGGTGAGGCGACCGCGGAGGTGGACGTGGACGCCCATGTCGCCGACATCGCCGGCCTGCTGGAGCGGGAGGACCTCCGCGAGGTGGTGCTGGTGGGGCACAGCGGCGCGAACATGCCGGTCACCGGGGTGGCCGACCGCGTTCCCGAGCGGCTGGCCCGGGTGGTCTACGTGGACACGGCGCCGCTGCCCTCGGGGCTGGCGCAGATCGACTTCGATCCCGGGGCGCGGCCGGCGGTGGAGAAGCGGGTGGCGCAGGAGGGGCAGGGCCGGCTGATCCCGCCGCCGGCGTTCGATCCGGTGGCCGAGCCGGGGCTGCTGGCGGGTCTGGACGAGGCGGCGCTGGCGCGGTTGCGCGAGCGGGCGACGCCGCAGCCGTGGGGGACGGCGACGCAGCCGCTGGTGCGGCCCGGCCGGATCCCCGGCACGCCCAAGACGCTGATCATGAGTACGGTTCCGGTGGCGGTGGTGGAGCAGAGGGTGGCCGCCGGGGATCCGATGTTCGCCATGCTGGCGGGGCCGGAGTGGACCTTTCACGAGTTGCCCACCGGGCATTGGCCGATGCTGTCGCGGCCGGCCGATCTGGCGGCCCTGCTGGGCCGGCTGTGACGGCGCGCAGGGCCTGCCCGCCCGGGAGGGCCCGGGCGCGCCCGGGGGCGGCGGCCGGGCGGGCGGTTCAGGGGGTGGTGAAGGTGCAGGGCAGGCGCTTGTAGCCGTTGATGAAGCTGGACATGAGCCGGTCGGGTTCGCCGTCGGTGCGCAGGTCGGGCAGGCGGGTGAACAGTTCGCGGAACATCACGGTGATCTCGCGGCGGGCGAGGTTGGCGCCGAGGCAGAAGTGCGGGCCCGGGCCGCCGAACCCGACGTGGGGGTTGGGTGAGCGGGTGATGTCGAAGGTGTCGGGGTCGGTGAAGACGCTCTCGTCGCGGTTGGCCGAGTTGTAGAACAGCATCACCTTGTCGCCCTTGCGGTAGGTGTGGCCGTTCATCTCGTGGTCGCGGGTGAGGTTGCGGCGGAAGCAGATGACCGGGGTGGACATGCGGACGATCTCCTCGACGGCGCCGGCGATCCGGCCGTCGAAGTCCTCCAGGAGCAGGTCGCGCTGGCCGGGGTTGTCGGTGAGGAGTTTCAGGCCGTGCGCGATGGCGGTGCGGGTGGTCTCGTTCCCCGCCACCACCAGCAGCAGGAAGAAGGTGCCGAACTGCTGGGCGGTGAGCTTCTCGCCGTCGACGTTGGCGTTGACGAGCGCCGAGGTGAGGTCGCCGGTGGGCCGGGAGACCCGTTCGCGGCCCAGCCGGGCGGCGACGCGGTGCAGTTCCCGGCTCGCCATGGCCACCTTGGCCAGCCCGAGGCCGGTGCGCAGGCGGCCCATGTCGGGGGTGATGCCGGTGTACTCGGGGTCGGAGTTGCCCAGGACGATGTTGGTCAGGCGCAGTACGCGCGGGTAGAGGGCGCCGGGGATGCCGAGCATGTCGCAGATGATCTCGACCGGCAGGCGGACGGCGACCTTGGCCACGAAGTCGCCGGGGCCGGTGGCGATCAGTTCGTCGACGATCCGCTCGGCGCGGGCCTGCACGTCGTCCTCGGTCTTGGCCAGCATCTTGGGGCTGAACGCCCGCGACACGATCCGGCGGATCGCGGCGTGCCGCGGGTCGTCCATGTTGATCATCGAGTTGACGTAGCGCTGGAGCCACCGGGGGGCGTCGATCACGGTGGTGGCGTTGGGCTCGCTGCTGAAGATCCGCGGGTTGCGGCTGGCCTCCAGGACGTCGGCGTGCCGGACCAGGGCCCAGTAGCCGGGGCCGCCGCGGGTGAACGGGACCGGCGGGTCGGGGTAGAAGCGCGGCCCGTCCTCGGCCCGCAGGCGGGCGAAGGCGTCGGCGCGTTCGTCCAGGGGGCGCGCCCAGAACCTCAGGTCGCTCAGGTCGATGTCGTCCGCTGGTGCGTTCGCCCGCTGGATGGCCACCGCCGTGCCGCCCTTCGTCGATCCGGTACGCCCCAGCTTGGATAAGCGTCCGGTTACGGGTCAATGGCGGAGAGGTCCCTGTGATCCAGTACACATCGGGCGTACACGGCCGAGCCGGGCGGGTCGCGGCCGGGCGGGCGCCCGGGCCTCACGTGCCCGGGCCCGCCCGCCCTGCCCGGCCGCGTTCCTGCTCGCGTTCCTGCTCGCGTTCCTGCTCGCGTTCCTGTTCGTGTTCCTGGATCTTGGAGGTGATCGCGCCGGTGGCCTCGTCGATGAACGCGGCCCGGTTGGCGGCGGCCCAGTCGCGGCTGGCGGCCGGCGAGCGCGCCGATCCCTGGAAGGCCGGGGCGACGTAGCGGGCGAACAGCTCGTAGGAGCGCAGGGTCGCCTCGGTGTCGGCCCAGTCGTGCGCCATCAGCAGGTAGGTGCCGAAGCCCCCGGACTGGGCGGCGAGCCGTTCGATCTGGGCGATGGCGTCGCCGGGCGTGCCGATCACGCCGAGGCCGGTGGCGTTGATGGCGGCGACCAGCTGCTCGGGGTCCTCGGTGTCGGGCGCGATGGGCAGCGCGGCGACCTTCTGGAAGTAGGCGACCCAGTCGGCCAGGCCGAAGGCCACGTCACGGGCCGCCTGCTCGCGGGTGGGGGCCAGGTGCATGGGGCCGACCAGGCGCCAGTCGCCGCGGTCGGCGGTGTTGCCGTACCGGGCGGCGCGTTCCTCCATGACGCCCCAGTGGTAGCCGAGGGCGTCGAACCCGGCGGTCTGGGTGGCGCCCAGCGACAGCAGGCCGCATCCGTGGCGGCCGGCGGCGCGGGGGCCGGAGGGGGAGACCATGGCGGCCACCGCGACCTCCAGGTCGTCGCCGTAGGGCCGCAGTTGCAGGCGGGCGTCGCGCAGCTGGAACCAGCCGGTGTCGCGGGTGACGGGTTCGTGGCCGCGCAGCAGTGCCAGGACCGCCTCCAGGGCCTCCTCCATCATGTCGCGCTGCCGGGCGACGGGGATGCCCATCATGGAGGCGTCGGAGGGCAGCGCGCCGGGGCCCACGCCCAGCATCACCCGTCCCCGGGTGAGGTGGGACAGCAGCACCATCCGGTCGGCCAGCATCAGGGGGTGGTGGTAGGGCAGGGAGGAGACGCCGGTGCCCAGCCGCAGGTGGCGGGTGCGTTCGGCGGCGGTGGCGATGAACACCTCGGGCGAGGCGATGATCTCGTGGCCGGCCGAGTGGTGCTCGCCGATCCAGGCCTCGTGGAATCCGAGCCGGTCCAGGTGCACCAGCAGGTCCAGGTCGCGTTCAAGGGCGAGGGTGGGGTTCTGGCCGGGGGGATGGAACGGGGCGAGGAAGATGCCGAAGCGCCGAGGCCCGGCCGGGGTGGGAGAGCTCATCGGGACCCCTGTCCAGGAGGGAAACGGACTAGAACGTCGTTCTGCAGGTCCTCATGCCCTCCGCGCCTTCCGGTCACACCGGTCACACCGGTGCCGGTGCCGGTGCCGGATGCTCTGCGGTCTGGCGGCGGGGTGTGCCTGGCGCTGTGGTTGTCCGGGCGGCCCGCGTTCCTGGCCGGGAGGCTGTGGGGGGAGCGTTGTGGCCGGGAGGCGGGTCGGGACGAGCGGCCGGCGCCTCGTCGCGCTCGGGTTCGTGTTCTCGCACGACGTCCAGATCTGGCATCTGGTGTCCGCGCGACATGCCCGGCACAGTTCCCGTTGGAGTCGATTGAAGTGGTCGCCGTGTCCCCGGGGCAACCCCTTTTCCCATTCGGTACCCCAGGGGTGCCGTCGGGGGCGCGGATTCAGGGGCGGGCGAACAGGGAGGCGTAGACGGCGCGGTCACCGTCGGTGACGATCTGTCCGGCCAGGTGCGTTCCGGTGACGGTGGACAGCCGCAGCCGGAGGTAGCGCTCCTCCTCCTGGACGGTGACGGGGCCGGTGGGGACGGCGGCGATCCGGTCGGCGATCCGGGCGATCCGGGCGGCGCGGTCGCGGTCGAGCGCGGCGCGCAGCTCGCCCAGGCCGGTGGCCTCGAACGGCTCGGGCGGCGGCTGCCGTTCGGCGTCGCGGGCGGGGTCGGCGTGCCAGGCGGCCACGCCGTAGGCGAAGCAGACCAGGGCGGCCCAGATCTCGGTGAAGTAGAGCGGGTCGGGTGCCAGTTCGAGGCCGGCGAAGCGGTCTTCGATGAAGAACAGCGCGCCCAGCTGGCCCGGCTGTGGTTCCAGGCGGCTCTGGTACTGGGTGAGCAGCCCGCGCCGGCGTGACAGGATCTGTTCCAGGTGCCCGCGGCGGGGCAGCCCGTGGCCGCGGTTGAGGTCGGCGATGTCGCGCCAGAGCTTGCCGTAGTCGGACACGCCGCGCAGTTCGAGGGCGCGGGCGCGCAGTTCCAGCGGCAGGATGAAGAACCACTGGTCGCGTTCGGTGAGGTAGCCGCCCTGGCTCTCCTGCACGCAGCAGGCGTCCTCGCACATCAGTCTCTGCCCGGCGGCCAGGAACGCCGACCGGCACAGCGCGTGGTTCTGCGCGGCGTCCTGGACGTAGCCGATGTGCAGCGGCACGATCGCCACGCCGCGGTCGGCGCCGTTGCTCAGTTCGACCCGGCCGTATCCGGCGACGCGGGTGAGCTTGAGGCCGCTGCGGGGCGGGACGATGCCGGGGTAGGCGGGCCCGGAGATCGGCACCATGGTGAGGGCGCCCGCACGCTGCGGTGTGCCCAGGCGGTGCCCGGCCAGGCTGAGGGGGCCGGGGACCAGGGTGTCGAGGGTGGTGAGGTCGCTCATGGGGTGTGTCCTCCCGTTCCTGTCATGCGGCGGGCCGGGAGGGGGCGGTGAGCCGGTCGGCCCTGCGGTCCAGCAGGTCCAGGCGGGTGTGGAGGCTGGCGCGCAGCCAGGGCGCGCCGGCGGCGCAGTGCCCGAACATCCAGGGCAGCAGTTCGGCGAAGTCGTCCTGGTGCCAGAAGCCGCGCTGGGGCAGCGCGGGCGCGGGACGGCGCAGGGTCAGGTCGTCGCTGCCGGTGAACAGGGCGTGGCAGAACACCACGGGGGTGGTGACGCCGGCGCGCGGGAGGGTGGCCACCACGCGGGCCAGGTCACCGGGGAACAGGTTCTCGTAGCCGTCGGAGACCACGGCCACCAGGTCGGGGCCCGTGCCCAGCGCGTCGAGCACGCCCATGGCCAGGTCGGTGGCGCCGCGCGGGGCGCGTTCCTCGCCGCCGACCTCGATGACCTCCAGGCGGGCGCAGACCTCCGACAGCACCATGCGCAGCGCGGCGGCCTGCGACAGCAGCGCCCATTCGCGGTCGCCGTGACCGCGCATCGACGCCGAGGCGTCCACCACCAGGGCCAGCGTGCCCTCGAACCGGGGGAACGCGGCGGCCGCGGCGCCGATCTGGTCGCCCAGCGCCACGTACAGGTCCTCGGCGGGGCCGCCCCGGTAGAGGTGGACCAGGGTGGCGGCGATGTCGCCGCGGTTGGTCGCGGTGACCGTCCGGGGGCGCTCGCGGACGGTGTCGATGGTGAGCGCGGGCCCGTGCTCGACCGCCGTCCCCTGCTGCCGCGTGCCCGTTCCGTACAGCGCGGTGACGCGGGAGAGGGCGGCCTGGGGGGCGGTCAGGAAGCGCAGCAGCCGCCGCTGGAGGTAGTCGGAGCCGGTGTCGCCGTCGGCGATGCGGCGGGCGCAGCCGCGTGCGGTGGCCTTGCCGAGGGCGTGCTCGAAGCAGTCGAGCAGCGCGGGCCGCCGGGCGGCGATGAGCTGGTCGGCCTGGGGGTGTTCCAGGACGAACCGCAGCGCCGTACGGGTGGTGTGCTTGTGGTTGGCGCGCAGCCGCCGCAGGCTCAGCAGGACGGTGATGACGCAGGCGGGGGGCAGTGCCAGGGTCAGGACCCGCGCGGTCCTGGCCAGGGTGTGGCGGGTGGGGTCGTCCAGCCCGGCCTGGGAGGCGGCCAGCAGTTGCAGCAGGACGCGGGCCCGCTGCCAGGGCTGCACGCCGGGGGCCAGGCCCAGCAGCGCGTACCCTTCGGGGTCGTCGGTGTAGGCGGCGCGGTGCAGGTCCGCGTCGTCCCAGCACAGGGTGCCGCCCCGGGGCAGCGTCAGGGCCCGGCCGCGTGTCTCCAGATGGGTGAGGAGCGTGGGGGTGTCCATGATTGTTTCGCCTCCGCAATCATGGAGTCTAGGAACGGCCGCGAGTGCCCCGACACTGATTTTCCGGCGGGCGCGTCCGGGCGGGGGGTGTCGTCGCCGCCGTTCCGGCCGGACACCGCCCGCCAGGGTCAGCGGGGGGCGACGGCGGGGGCGGCCGGGGCTTCGGGCGAGACCACGACGGGGGTGCGTTCGATGACCGCGCGCTGGGCGATGAACGCGCCGGCGAGCACGATGACCCCGCCGATGATCTGTGCGGGGGCGAGGCGTTCGCCCAGGGCGGCCCAGGCGATGAGCGTGGCGGCGACCGCCTCGGTGTAGCAGACCGCGCCGGCGACCTGGGCCGACAGCCGCTGCACCCCGGCCACACCGGTCAGGTAGGCCACCACGGTGCTGATCAGGATGATCCAGGCCGCCAGTACCCAGCCGGGGGCGGTGTGCCCGGCGACCGGCACCGCGGCCGGCAGCACCTCCCAGGGCAGGGCCCAGGGGGCGGCGATGAGGGTGAGCGCCGCGGCGGCGACCACGCTGCCCACCGCGGTCATCGCCAGCGGGTCGACCTCCCCCGCGAGCCGGTCGATGATCAGGAAGTAGGCGGCCTGGCAGGCGGCGGCGCCCAGCCCGGCCGCCAGGCCCAGGGCGTCCAGCCGCAGGCCGGACCACACCTGCACCACCATCGTCAGGCCGGCGACCGCGACGGCCACGCCCAGGACCGCGGTGCGGTGCACCCGGGTGCGGCGCACCAGCCGCAGCCAGGCCAGGACCAGGACGGGGCCGGTGAACTCCAGCAGGATCGCCACGCCCACCGGCAGCCGGGAGGCGGCGACGAAGTAGAACGCCTGGCAGCCGGCCACGCCCGTCAGCCCGTACACCGCCAGCCGCGGCAGGTGGGGCCGCAGCGCGCCGGCGATGGCCGGGCCGCGCAGGACCAGCACCAGCGGCACCAGCACCAGGGCGGCCCCGGCGATGCGCAGCCAGACCGCCTGCAGCGGGCTCAGCCCGGCGTTGATCAGCGCCTTGCCGAACGGGCCGGAGGCGCCGAAGCAGATCGAGGAGATCACCGCCAGGACCAGGCCCGTGGTCCTGGTGCGCGCGGCCTGGTCCATGTTCGTCTCCTCCGTCTTCCCCCGCCCGTTCCGATTCAGGAGCATCCTTGCACAACACTCCTTACATCGGGAGGGGCGGGCGGGGCCCGAGGTGCTGCGGCGTTGCCGGATCGATGCCGGGCGAAAGGCCATGAACGACTAACATTCGCCACGTGAATTGGCAGGCGGCCGGGGCGGGGCCCGGCGGAAGCGGGGGCGGGACGGCCGGTGACCTGTTCACGGCGGTCGAGGGCAACGTCCGGGAACTGGTGTCCTCACCCTGGTGGCAGACCGCCGCCCCCCAGCAGCGCGCCGAGCAGGTCGCCGCGCGGATGCTGTGGGGCGCCAGCGAATGGTGGCTGTACGGCGCCTGGGGCCGCTGGTACCGGTGCGGCCTGGACGGGAACTGGCACCCCTGCCCCCCGCCCACCGAACCGGCCGATCGCTCCGCCGTGGTCCCCGCCCCGCGCGGCGCCGGGACGCCGCCGGTGCCGCCGCAGCTGTTCCCCACCGGCCCCGACCTGTCGGCCGGCCGGGTCGCCTCGCTGGGGTTCCTGGGCCCGGTGCCCGAGACCTCCGTGGTGGCGCGCATCCAGCAGGCGCTGACCACCGCCTGGGCGGTGAACCCGGCGCAGTTCGCCCAGCAGGACCCGATGTTCCAGCCGGGCACGCCCAGCACCGTGGCCGCCGCCTGGGGCGCGCTGCTGTGGTGCGCCGGGTCCCCGGTGGTGCTGATCGAGCACCCGCTGATCGAGTCGTTCATCCCGTTCCTGACCACCCCGGCCGAGCGGCTGCACTGGATGATGCCGCCCGACTTCAGCACCCTGGCCGGGTACTACATCAACCGGCTGCTGGCCGGTGACGCCGGCGGCGCCGCCCACATCGCCCGGGTCATGTACGAGGTCGCGGCCGGCCTGCAGGGCGACGACCGGTTCCGGCCGGGCGCCGACGCGCTGGCCGCGGTGGCCGCCGCGTCGCTGCGGATGGTCCAGCAGGACATCGCCACCGCCCGCTACGGCCCGGCCGCGGTGCTGCAGGAGTGGCGGCGCCGCTGCCCCGCCGAGTACGCCACCCCGATGGTCCGCGACGCCGCGCCCGGCGAGTACCTGCGCCTGGCGCTGTACGACCTGCAGCAGATGGTGGCGGCCCTGGCCGGGCCGCGGCAGGTCACCGGCGGCCGCCCGCACGACGAGGTCCGCCGCGCCGGCGTGGCCGTGCTGGCCGCCGACCTGCAGGGCGCGCCGCACGCGCTGGCGGCGCTGCAGCGCTGGCTCGACCCCGACAGCGCCCGCACCCTGCAGGCGGTGCTGACCGACGCCGCCCACCCGCTGCGCGACCTGTGGCCGCGCGAGGGCCGCCTTCCCGACACGCTGCGCACCAGCGACGCCGACGCGCTGGCGGCGCTGCTGGCCACCACCTACACCCTGGGCCTGACCTGGTGCAGGCTGGCGCAGGTCGCGCCGCCGGCGACGGGGTTCGCGCTGCCGCAGGCGATCGCGGCCGAGCTGACCAGCCCGGCGATGCACACCCCGCCCTCCACCGACGAGCTGAGCGCCTGGGACATCATCAAGGCCGCCCGGGCGCATCTGGCCGCCGAACGGGAGTCGCGGTCGCCCGGCCCGGCCGTCCCCGACGCACCGGTGGCGCCGGTCGCCTCCCCCGGGCCCCCGCCCGGCCCGCCCGCCGCTCCCCCGCAGGCCGCGCCGGCCCCGCCGCCGCAAGGGATGCTGGACCCGCGGGCGGGGCACGACCAGGGCGGCCTTGGCGGCGGTCCCGGCGGTGGTCCCGGTGCAGATCTCGGCCCGGACCTGCCGGGCCAGGCCGCCTCCGGGCCGCCGGCGGCGCCCCCGGGGACCCCTGATCGGGGCGGGCAGGGCGGCGGCGACCCGTTCGGCGCGGCCCCGCCGCCGCGGATCCCGCCGCCACCGCCGCCACCGCTGCCGGAGGGGGCCGGCCAGCGCCCCGCGCCCGCGTCCCCGGACGGGCAGGCGGCGCCGCCTGCCCAGGCGGGGCCATCGGCGCAGGCGGGGCCATCGGCGCAGGCGGGGCCGCCTTCCGTTCCGCCTTCCCCGCCGCCGGTTCCGCCGGCCCCGCACTCCGTTCCCCCGGCCGCGCCGACGGCGCCGGTGTGGCCGTCGGCCGACGCCCCCCGGCCGTCCGGCCCGCACCCGGACCGGCCCGCGGCCGAACCGGCCTGGCCCGCCGACCCGTCGCTCACCCACATGGACCCCGACCCGCTGGCCACCCAGCTCGACCCGGCGGGCACCTCCCCCGCCCGGCCCGCGTGGCCGGGAGCCGACGCCGCCGCGCCCGCCGCCCCCATCGGCCAGGAGGCCGCCGCGGCGGGCGCCGGGCCCGCGCTGCCGCCACCGCCCGCACCGGTGCCCGAGCCGCCGCCGCCCCTGCCGCCCGCGCCCGATCCGGGGCCCAGCCCCCACATCGCCGAGAGCTACGGCATCCGCTTCCTGTGCGGCGCCGACGACATCGAACGCGTGGTCACCGAGGTACGGCGGCGCGGCAAGTGGGCCCAGCGGCTGCGCGGCCAGGAGGTCTCCAGCGCCTCGGTCCCCGCGCTGCTGCTGATCGGCTCCCCTTCCAGCGGCCAGCGGCGGCTGGCGCGCATGGTCGCCCGCGCCCTGGCGGAGGTGGAGGTCTCCAGCGGCGAGGTGCGCGGCATGCACGCCGAGGAGCTGCGCGACCGGGGCCCCGACGGGCTGCGCGCGGCGCTGGAGGAGCACGCCGGGCACGTTCTGCTGCTGGAAGGGCTGGAGACCCTCATCCTCGACCACCCGCAGGGTCCGGCGTTCGCCTCCACGCTGTACCGGGCCCGGCTGGAGGGTGTCAGCGACACCGCGCTGCTGGGCACCTGCGAGCCCGAACGCGTCGGTGAGCTGTCGGCCGCCTCTCCCGAGCTGGTGACCGATCTGCGCGCCGTGCGGCTGCCGGACCTGTCGGAGCCGCGGGTGCGCCATGCGCTGCTGGCGTTGCTGGCCGAGGAGAGGCGCCTGCGCGTGGAGGCCGATGCCTGGCGGGTGGTGGACCGCGACCTGGCGGTGCTGCGTCCGCTGGGACGGCTGACGGGGGCGCGGCTGATCGAGGCCTACCTCGACCGCGCCGCCACCCGCCGCCTGGGGCGGGCCGAGGCGACCCAGGCGATCGGGAACGCCACCATGCTCGCGCTCACCCCCGACGACTTCGAGGGGATCGCCGCCGAGCTGTCGTGAACGGCGCCGGGCCGCCGGTGTTCCCGCGCGGCCCGTCCGCGGCCCGCTGCCCACCGGCGGCCGGCGCCCCCGGGCGGGGCCGGGGCCGGGGTCGCTGTGCCGTCAGGTGATCTCTCCGCGGCGTTGTGAAAGTAAGGCCCGCGAGGGCCTGAACAATGCCGGTGTCGGCGGGCACCATGAGGGCGTGGAACGCGTGGACCGGCTGCTCGCCCTCGTGGCCGAGCTGCGCGCCGCCGCCCCCGAGCCACTGACGGCCGCCACCCTGGCCGGGCGCCTGCGGGTGAGTGAACGCACCGTCCGCCGTGACCTGGAGCTTCTCACCCACGGCGGGCTGCCCGTACGCCTGGAACGCGGGCGCGGTCACAGCCTTCCCCCTCCTGCCTCACCGGCGCCGTTGTCGGAGGTCGGTTCGCTGATGGGGTCCGTCCGCGACACCCTCGCCGAGGCGGTCCGCACCCGCAGGGTGGTGCGGCTGGCCTATACCGACCGGTCGGGGCGCCGCAGTTTCCGTGACGTGGAGGCGCACGGGCTGGTCCTGGCCCCGTATGCGGAGTATCTGGTGGGGTGGTGCCGGATGCGTGACGGGCCGCGGCTGTTCCGGCTGGAGCGTGTCGGCGCGGCCTACCTGTCGGGGCGGGCCGCGGGGGCGCGGGAGCTGGACGATCTGCTGGCGGCGCTGCGGGTGCCGCTGCCGCGTGCTCCCTCGGATCGAGGCCGGCGGGGGCCGGCGGGGGCGGCCCGGGCGCGGGCCTGGACGCTGGATCGCCTGCGGCACGTGCGGGCCCGGCTGGGCGAGGCGACCGCGCGGGCGCGGGAGGAGGGGGAGGGCGCCGCGGCGTTGCGCGCCGTGCTGGGGCATCTGGCGGAGTGGACGCGCTGGCAGGTGGCGGCGGTGCGGGCGGAGGCGACGGGGGCGGCGCCGGTGCCGGAAGGGCGCCGGCCCGATTTCCCGCCGGAGTTCGAGGGTGTGCTGCCCCATGAGGTCCGGGAGCGCATGATCCAGGACGCGATGGCGTGGCGTTCGCTCGGTGAGCTGGCCCGGGATCTGCAGGAGGTGCTGGAGGCGGCGGGGCACTGGTGCGCGGGGGCCGATGAGGTGCTGTGGGAGCGGTCGTTTCCCGAGCCGAGCCGGTCGGGGCGGCCGGGCCCGGCGCGCCCGCTGGCCGATCTGCTGGCGGGGTGGCGGGGTCCGCTGGCGCACATCGAGTGGCATCTGGACCGTCTCACCGAGGAGCCCGGGACGGCCGGGGACGTCGTGGAGGAGGGCCGGGAGTGGGACGGTGAGGGGGTCTGGCCGGCCGAACGGTGTCCTTTGCACCGGTGAGGTCGCGCGGGCGCGATCTGCCCCTGCCACCCGTCCCCCGGAGCGGCGCGGCGCGGCGTGCGGCGCGGGGACCGATCACCGGCGGCCCCGCGCGGTGGGCGGGTGCCGGGCCGGGTGAGCAGGGCCGGGTGAGCAGTTGCGGTGAGCGGTGATGCGGCGGGTGGCCGTCAGCGGGAGGCGAGGGGGCCGGCGCCGGCCGCCGCGCCCGCGGCACCGGGCATGCCGGGCGCGTCGGCGGAGGGGGCCGGGCCGGCGGCGGATCCGCCGCCGGGCCCGCCGGTGGGGGCCGCGCCGCCGGGCGGGTGACCGTTCACGGCGCGCAGGTCGCGGGAGAACCAGACCGTCTTGCCCCCGCCCTGCGGCCGGGTTCCGAAGGCCGAGGCCAGGGCTCCCACCAGCAGCAGGCCGCGGCCGCCCTCGGCCCACCACAGGATCTCGGGCCCGGGGCCGGGCGGGCCGGGCGCGGTGGGATTGCCGTCGCCGACCTCGGCGGTGAGCCGCGGGCCGTGGCGCGCGCCGTGCAGGCACAGCCGCAGCCGGACCCGCCCGTGGCCGTGCACGACCGCGTTGGTGACCAGTTCGTCGACCATGAGCACGATGTCGTCCACGTCGTCGCGGTCGCCGACCCGCCAGCGGCGCAGCGCCTCGGCGGTGAGGGTGCGCGCCGTCGCGACGCTGGTGGTCTCGGCGGCCAGGTCCCAGCAGGCGACCCGTTCCTCGTGCCGCCCCCGTCGCTCGGTTTCGAGCCCCTTGGCACTCACTGCCCCGTCTCCTCACCTTCTCCGCGTTCCCGCGGGCCGAAGCGGTCATCGGGGGTGTTCCCCGGCATGCCGCCGGTGATAGGGGCCCGCTCGCAGATCTGGCCGGACCGGGAGTTCCCCGTGCCGGTGGCGGTGAGGTGCCCCGCCGCCGGCGTTCTCCGCGGCCGGCCGGCGGCGCCCGTGCGGGGCCGCCGGCGCCGATCCGGAACGGGGCCCGAACGAATCCCCGCGTCCTCTACCAAAGTGGACGTGCCCGGGGTGGGAGGGGTGCACGGGCGCAGAGGGGTCTCACTCCGGGGACAGGTGATCGAAGACACACGGCTAGGGCGTGTCTCGAAGTGGCCTCAGCCACCGCGCGAGCGCGTTGGCTGCCGGGTGGGGCGATGCCGGAGGCGAGCCTCACCTGGCAGATCGCGAAGCGATGCCGCGCTCGCCCAGGCCCGGTCAGGCGCGAGCCGCCAGGCGAGCGCCGTGGGCCGGGACTTTGAAACAGAGCCTAGATGTGGAATGGGCACTCCCCGGATGCCGTTATGGTGGTTGGTGTCGGTGTGGCATGTGTCCCCCGGGCTCTACCCTTCGCCTTCGAGGAATACCGCCGGGCCGTACGGTCCGGGCCGGAGCTTCGTTGTGCCTTTCGCCGTGAGGCGACCACCACACCGGCCTTAACGCAGGGGCCCGGCGAGAACCAGTGGTTCTCGCCGGGCCCCTGCGTGTTTCCGGTTTTCTCAGGGGTTCGGCAGGGGCGGGGCCGTCAGGAGAACGCGGCGGCGGCCGCCGCGGCGATCGCCGTCACGGCGAGCACGGCGAGCACCACGGCCGCGATGACCCGGGGCCGGTTCCGGCGCCGCGTCCGCTCGAGCCTTGAGAAGCGATGGGCCAGCCGAGGGTCGTCCTCGCTCAGGTGGACCTCGATCTGCGCGAGGATCCGCTGCTCCTCCATCGACAGCGCCATGCTCATACCTCCGGGGGGCGTTCACGTGACTGGTTCCTCCCCCGGCACCAAGATCGTTATCCCCCGGCGGCGGTAACCGTCGCGCCGCGTCCCGGGGCGCTTTCGTGGTGCGTGCGGTCCAGCGCGGTGACGTAGTAGGTGTAGGTCTTGCCGGGCTTGGCGCCGGGGTCGATGACGCCGCCGCCGCGGACGGTGGCCACCAGCGAGCCGGGGTCCACGCGGGCGCAGCGGGCCTTCTTGCCCTCCACCCGGTAGACGGCGTAGGCCGTGGCGTCGCGCGAGGGCCGCCACTGCACCCGTACGCCCTTGCCGTCGGCGCGGGCCCGCAGGTCCTGGATGGGGACGGGGGCGCGCCCGCCGCCCTTGGCGCCGCCGCCCTTGGCGCCGCCGGTCTTGACGGCGGGCGGGATGGCGGGGCGGGAGTAGTGGTCGTCGAACAGGGCGCGGGCGAAGCCGCGCTTGTTGGCGGCCAGGCTGGCGGCGCTGAAGTAGACGTCGCCGCGTACGGCGGGGTGGCGCCGGTTGAGGGTCAGGTGCCGGGACAGCTCGCCGGGTTTGCGCCAGGCGGCGTTCTCGCCGACGCGGTAGGCGGCCTGCCCGATGGTCAGCTGCACCCCGGTCCCCTCGACCAGGTCGGCCCACCACTTGACCAGCCCGGCGTAGTCGGCGCGGGGGTCGCCCACGGCCCAGTACAGCTGGGGGGTGATGTAGTCCACCCAGCCTTCCTTGATCCACTTGCGGGTGTCGGCGTACTGGTCGTCGTAGCTCTGCAGCGCGCGGGTGGGGGACCCGGCGGGGTCGGTGCTCTTGTTGCGCCACACCCCGAACGGGCTGATGCCGAACTGCACCCAGGGCTTGGCCTCGCGGATCTTCTCCGAGAGGCCGCGCACCAGGACGTCGACGTTCTGGCGGCGCCAGTCGGCCTTCTTCATGCCCTTGCCGTAGGTCTTGTAGGTGGCCTGGTCGGGGTAGTCGGCGCCGCCCTCGGGATAGGGGTAGAAGTAGTCGTCGAAGTGCACCGCGTCGATGTCGTACTTGCGGACGACGTCCATGACGGCCTTGGTGGCCAGGTCGCGCACCTGCGGCAGGCCAGGGTCGTACCACAGGCCCTTGCCGTACTTGCGGACCCAGTCGGGGTGCTTGCGGGCGGGGCTGCCGGGGGCCAGTTTCTTCAGGTCGGCCTGGCGGCTGATGCGGTAAGGGTTGAACCAGGCGTGGAACTCCAGGTTGCGGGCGTGGGCCTCCTTGAGCATGAACCCCAGCACGTCGTAGCCGGGGTCCTTGCCGGGGGTCCCGGTGATCCACTGCGACCACGGTTCGTAGGGGGAGGGGTAAAAGGCGTCGGAGTTGGGCCTGATCTGCACGAACACGGCGTTGAGGTTCATCGCCTTGGCGGTGTCGAGCAGCTTGCGGAAGTCGGCCTGCTGCCGCTGGACGGTCTTGGCGGAGGCCTTGGGCCAGTCGATGCCGCCGACGGTGGCGATCCACATGCCGCGCACCTGGCGGGCGGGTGAGTCGCCGGGCGCCTTGATCGCCGGGCATTCGGCCTTGGCGCCCGGGGGCACCGCCGCCTTGTCGTCGTCCTCGCTGCCGCTGGCCGGCAGGCACGCCGTCAGTGCGCCGGCGGCCACCGCCGCGACGGCCGTTCTGCTGAAGATCCCCGCACGCCATGTCATAGGCGAGCCATTGTTACGCATCCGTTGCGATGCTCGGGCCGTTACGGGGGCGTCGGCGCGCCGCGTTGCGGTCTGGACACAGCGGGACGGGACGGGCGCCGTGGTGGTGGCCATCGCGGCCCACCGCGACGCGCCGTCCACCCGTCACCACCAGCCGCGGTGGTCATCCGCGGGGCGCCATGGGGCGTCATGGGGCGTCATGGGGCGAGCACCGTGATCTGACCGGGGCGTCGCGGGCCGCCTTGCCCGTCCAGGCAGGAGGCCCGCGACGCTCGCCCCCGAGTTAGACGGCGTCCAGGTCAGACGGCGTCCGGGTCACGCCGTCCTGGCTGGTCTCGGCTCCGGTCGGTCCCGGTCGCAGGGGTGATCCCGGGTAGTGGGCTGGTCCCGGGTGCGGGGTTGGGTGCGGTCGCGTGGAGGAGTCCTCGTTGAGGCCGATGCGGTGGTGCAGGCGGCGCAGCGGGGCCGGTGCCCACCAGTTGGCGTGGCCGGCCAGGCGCATGAACGCCGGGACGAGCACGCCGCGGATGAGGGTGGCGTCGACGATCACGGCGAGGGCCATGCCGATGCCCAGTTGCTGGAGGAACACCACCCGGCCGGTGGCGTAGGCGGCGAAGGACGCGGCCAGGATGAGGGCCGCGGCGGTGACCAGCGGAGCGCTGCGGGCGATGCCGAGCGCGACCGATCCGGTGGGGTCGCCGGTGCGGTCGTACTCCTCCTTGATCCGGGCGAGGAGGAAGACCTCGTAGTCCATGGACAGGCCGTAGGCGACGCAGAACATCAGGATGGGGATGCTGGGTTCGATCGTGCCGGTCGGGGTGAAACCGAGCAGGCCCGACAGGTTGCCGTCCTGGAAGACGAACACCAGCGCGCCGAACATCACCGCGAGGCTGAGCATGTTGAGGACGGTGGCCTTGAGCGGTGCCACCAGGCTGCCGGTCATCAGGAACAGCACCACGAAGGTCACCGCGACGATCAGTGCGGCCACCAGCGGCAGCCGGGAGGTGACGCCGTCGCGGTAGTCGGCCAGTTCGGCGGGGTAGCCGCCGACCAGGACCTTGGAGGGGGCGGGCACCGACCGCACCTCCCGGACGAGTCCGATCGCGTCGGTGTCGAGGCGGTCGGAGGACGGGACGACCGTCAGCCGGGTGCCGGTGCCCGATGCCGCTGTGAAGCGGGCGCCGGCCGGGGCGGTGACCTGGCGGCCCTGGGTGTAGGAGCCGGCCGCCGAGTCGACGCGCACGATCCCGGGGATGCGGGAGAGCCGGGCGGCGTAGGGGCCGGTGGCGGCGGGGTCGGCGGCTGCCGCGACGACGTGCAGCGCGTCGGCCTCCTCGACGGGGAAGGAGTCGCGGATCTGGTCGTACATCTGGCGGACGGGGGCGGAGGTGTTCAGGACGCGGTCGTCGGGCAGCCCGAACCGTACGCCCAGGAACGGGGCGCCCAGCAGCAGGACCAGGGCGAGGGCGCCGCCGCCCAGCAGGAGGGGGCGGCGCATGACGGTGACGGCGGCGCGGTACCACCGGCCGGTGGCGGCGGGGTCTGTGGCCGGGTCGGTGGCCGGGTCGGTGGCGGGCGCGGCGGGCCGGGGCGGGTGGCGGCGTTCGACGCGGTGGCCGAGCAGGGCGAGGGCGGCGGGCAGGAGGAGGGTGGCTCCGGTGACGGCGGCCACGACGACGGCGACGCCGGCGTAGGCGAAGGAGGCCAGGAAGGGGAAGGGGAAGGCCAGCAGGACCGACAGGGAGGCGGCGACGGTGATGCCGCTGAACAGCACGGTGCGTCCGGCGCCGCGGACGGTGCGGGCGACGGCGTCGGGGACGGGCAGGCCGCGGCGCAGTTCCTCGCGGAAGCGGAAGGTGACGAACAGGCCGTAGTCGACGCCGAGGCCGATGCCCATGACCAGGGCGATGTTGGAGGCGAAGGTGGAGATCTCGGTGAAGGCGGTGACGCCGCGCAGGATCGCCAGGGAGCCCAGGACGGCCAGCAGCCCGATCCCGACGGTGACCAGGGCGGCGCCGATCCTGCGGTAGACCGCCCACAGCAGGAGCAGGACGCCGGGCAGCACGATGAGTTCGGCGCGCAGGAAGTCGCGGCGGGCCTGCTGCATGACCTGGCGGAAGACCTCGTCGCCGCCGCCGACGGTGACGGTGATGTCGGCGGTGTCGCGGGTGAGGTCGGCGGCCAGGTCGGGCAGCAGGTCGCGGCGGACGCGGTCGGCGTCTCCGGGGAGGTGGGCCAGGACGAGGGCGTGGCGGGCGTCGTCGCTGCGCAGGGTGGCGGGGGCGCCGCGGGTCCAGTAGGACCAGGCGTCGGTGACGCCGCCGCGGGCGGCCAGTTCCGCGGTGAGGGCGCGGCCGGCGGCGGCGACGCGGGGGGCGTCCACGGTGCCTTGCCTGGCGGTGACCAGGAGCGCGAGGTTGGGGCTGCCGGTGGCGTGGTCGCGGGCCAGGGCGTCGCGGGCGGCCATGGATTCGGAGCCGGGGGCCTCGAAGCGGTTGAGGGAGAGGGCGTCGAGCGTTCCGGCGCCGACGGCGCCGGACAGGATCATGACGGCCAGGCCGGCGGTGACGATCCACCGGGCGCGGCGGGCGATGAACCGTCCCAGGCGGTGGTGCCGGACGGCGGCCGGGTCCGCGCCGGTGCCGGTGGGGTCGGGGCCCTGGTGCGGCTCTGCGGCGTCGGGTGTTCGGGTTCGTCGCCCTCGGGTTCCCGGTCCTTTGAGGTCCGGTTCTTGGGGGCCGGGTGTGCCGGCTCGTGGTGAGCGGGTTCGTGGTGAGCGGGGCCGTGCGGACATGCTTCCCCCTGGACGCGCCATTTATGCGAGCATTGACTCGTGTTCGATCGCGGCCGAGAATACGAGTGTTTGCTCGCATTTGCAATACTCCTGGAGGCCGTCGATCGCGAAGGGGGGCGAAGCCATGGGGACCGACCAGGCGTCCGGGCAGGCGTCCGGGCAGGCGCGGCCGCCTCGGCGGCGGCAGGCGCGCGGCGAGCGGCGGATGGCCGAGATCCTGGACGCGGCGGCGCGGGTGTTCGCCGAGTCCGGGTACGAGGCCGCCACCACCAACCGGATCGCCGCGGCGGCGGGCATCTCCCCCGGCTCGCTGTACCAGTTCTTCGCCAACAAGGAGGCGATCGCGCAGGCGCTGGCCGACCGGTTCGTGGAGCAGATGCGCCGGGCCCACCGGGAGGCGTTCGAGTCGGCGGACATGAGCGGGCTGCCGGCCGCGGAGATGATCGACCGGATGCTGGATCCGATCATCGCGTTCAACATCGCCAACCCCGGCTTCAAGGCGCTGTTCGCCCGGCCGGACATGCCGCCGGGACTGGCCGCCGCGGCCCGGCCGATCCAGGCGGCGCTGCTGGGCCGGGTGGAGGCGGTGCTGGAGGCCCGCGCGCCGGGCCTGGCGCCCGGCGCGCGGAACCGTTCGGCCCGGGTGCTGATCCAGCTGTTCCAGGCGATGGTGCCGATGGTGACCGCGGCCGAGGGCGACGAACGCGCCGCGGTCATCGTCGAGGTGAAGAAGGTGCTGCGGGGCTATCTGGAACCGCTGGAGCGGCAGGGCTCCTGACCCTGCGGCACCGGACCGCGCCGCCGGTGGACCGCCAGGCCCTCGCGGCCGGGGGCCAGGTGGGGCCGCAGGACCAGGTCGCCGTCGTAGTCGCCGCCGAGTTCGCGGCGGAACGCGATGGGCTCGTCGGTCCCGAGCCCGCGCAGCCGCTCGCGCAGGCACGCGGCCCAGTCACCGAAACGGGCACCGTCCAGGCGGTCGGCGCCCGGCACGACCAGGGGCGGCAGGACCGACATCCCCGTGTACCACAGGGTGCCGTGATGCAGCGGGAACAGCAGTTCCTCCATATCGCCGTGAACGCCGCGGCCCCGCAGCCCCGAGGCGCGGGCCCCGGCGGTCACCACGACCATGGCACGTTTGCCGGTCAGGCCGCCGTCACCGTAACGCAGCGTGCGTCCCTCGGCGTCCTTGAGACCGAAGGCGAATCCCTGGACGAAGACGCGGTCGAACCAGCCCTTGAGAATGGCGGGCATCCCGAACCACCACAGCGGGAACTGCAGCACCAGCGCGTCCGCCCAGGCGATCTTGTCGTGCTCGCCGCGGATGTCCTCGCTCAGCCCTCCGGTGGCGTGGGCGTGCTGCGACACCGCGCCGACCAGCAGCCGCTCGCGCGGGTCGTGACCGTAGTCGGCGGCACGGACCACGGGGTCCCAGCCCATCGCGTACAGGTCGGACTGCCGGACCCGGTGGCCCATGTCGTCCAGGGCGCGCAGCCCCTCCCGGCGCAGCGCGCCGTTCATCGAGCGCTGCTCGGGGTGGGCGAAGACCCACAACACGTTCATGGCCGTCGTACCTCCCGTCTCCTGCCGTCTTGCCGTCTCCTGCCGCCACCTGGCCCCGCGGCCCGGCCGGCACCGTTCATGAAGTGATCCTGCCGGTGGTGTCGCACACCTCACGAGTGGCCTGATGGCCATCATCTGGAAGGATCGGGCCATGATGAGGGTGGCGGTCCTGGTCCGTGACGGGGTCCTGCCGATGGAGCTGGGCATCGTGCACCAGCTGTTCGGGCAGGCCGTGGCGGCGGGAGGCGGCGCGCCTCTGTACGAGGTGGTCACGTGCGCTCCCGAGCCGGGCCCGGTACGCACCGACGCCGATTTCACGGTCCTGGTCGAGCACGGCCCCGAAGCGCTGGCCACGGCCGGGACGGTGATCGTGCCGGCCTCCCACGAGCAGGACGAGCGCTCGGCGCGGCTCGGCGGGCCGGTGGCGGCCGCGCTGGAGGCGATCGCGCCGGGCACCCGGATCGCCTCGATCTGCACCGGCGCGTTCGTGCTCGCGGCGGCCGGGCTGCTGGAGGGGCGGCGGGCGACCACGCACTGGAGGTCGTGCGCGCGGTTCCGGGAACTGTTCCCCGGTGTGGATCTGGATCCCGACGTCCTCTACACCGAGGACGGCCCGGTGCTGACCTCGGCGGGTGAGGCGGCGGGGATCGACCTGTGCCTGCACATGATCCGCTCCGATCACGGCGCGGCGGTGGCCGGTGAGGTGGCGCGCCGCACGGTGGTCCCGCCGCACCGGGAGGGCGGGCAGGCGCAGTTCGTGCCGCGGCCGGTGGCCGAGCCGGGGGCGTCGTCGACGGGCGCGGCGCGGGCGTGGGCGCTGGGGCGCCTGGACCGGCCGCTGACGTTGCGGGAGCTGGCGGCGCGCGAGTCGATGAGCGTGCGGACCTTCACCCGCCGGTTCCGCGAGGAGGTGGGCATGTCACCGGGCAGGTGGCTGGCCCGGCAGCGCGTGGAGCGGGCGCGGTGGCTGCTGGAGGAGACCGATCTGCCGGTCGACCGGGTCGCGGCCGAGGCCGGTTTCGGGACGGGCGCGTCGCTGCGTCAGCATCTGCGGGCGGCGGTGGGGGTCTCCCCCACCGCCTACCGCACCGTCTTCCGCGGCCCCTCGGCCGCCCGGGCGCGGGGAGTGTCCGGCGGCCCCGGCAGCGCCGCCGGGGCCCGGGAGGTCCCGGGCGCCCCGGTCGGGCCGGGTGGTGTGTGAGGCGGGGTGCGCCGGTCAGCCGGCGCGGTGACGCCGCGGGCCGGCCGGGCGGGTCTGGCGGGTGCCCGCGACGCCCACGAGCCTGTGTGCGGTCCACCCGGCCACGGGCCTGATCGCTGCGGTCGTGCTGAGCGGCCGATGCCGGCGGCGGCCCCCGGGGCCGCGGCCGCTTGGCCTCAGGCGGCCGGATCCGGCGACATCCCGCTGCTGGCCGTGCCCCGTCCGCCGGTGTCGGCTGCGCCCTGCCGTGCCCGCACCAGGTCCTCGACGGCTTGGGGAAGGGTGGTCTCGAAGTCCAGCAGCTTCGCCCAGTCCGGCTCGACGGTGATGAGGACCATCTGGTCGTACAGCGCCCGCACGCCCTGCTCCCAGTCCTCGAAGTGCGCGGCCGGGATCACCTTCCGGGACGCTTGGATGTAGGGGTCCGGCACGCCGTCGACCGGTTCGACCCGCGCCGCGCCACGGATCAGCAGCGCTCGCGGCGGCCACTGGTCCTGGGTGTCGATGGTGAGGGCCACCCTGGGGTTCCGCCGCAGTGCGCGGACCTTCGCCGCTTCCGGCACGGTGGCCATGACCACCTGCTCGCCGGTCCAGTGGAACCCGATCGGAATCGCCCGGGGCGCACCGTCAACGCCGATGTAGCCCAGCCGTGCGGGGATCGACGACCCCAGCAGCTCCCGTGAGATCGGCTTGGCCAGCGTCTCGGTGACGTCTTGGCGGTCCATGTCCATTCCGGTCCATCTCCCTCGCCGGTCGACGCGCCCACCCGGCGCGTTCACGAGTGGGACGGAGCCGATCGCGCGCTCTCGACATGGACGCCGCCGTCGTCCGCGCCGGCAACGGCTTTGTGCCCACGGGCCGCAGACGGTCACCTGCTGGAGTGCGGTGCGGGCGTCGGAGGAGTGGCGGCCCAGGACGCGAGCAGGCGCAGGCCCTCTTCGGAAGGGGAACCGGGCTGGGCGGTGTAGATGGTGAGGGTGAGGCCGCGTTCGGCGGCCATCTCCAGGCCCTCGTAGGCGAGGGTGAGGTCGCCGACGACCCGGTGGTGGAAGCGTTTGATGCCGGTGCCGTGGTGGCGGACGTTGTGGGCGCCCCAGCGGGTGCGGAACTCCTGGCTGCGGGTGGAGAGCTCGCCGACGAGGTCGTGCAGATCCTTGTCGTGAGGGTTGCGGCCCGCTTCGGTGCGCAGGATGGCGACGGCCATGTCGGCGGCCTGGTCCCAGTCGGGGTAGAAGCGGTGGGAGGCGGGGTCGAGGAAGTTGAAGCGGGCCAGGTTCGCCTGGTTACCGGGCGTGGCGTAGACGTCGGCGTAGAAGGCGCGGGCGAGCTGGTTGGCGGCGAGGATGTCCATGCGGCCGTTGCGGACGAACGCCGGCCCCGCCGTGACGGCGTCCAGGGTCCACTGCAGGCTGCGGTGCGGCTTCCACTGCTCCCTGCTGGTGCGCCGGCGGCGGGGACGGGTGAGGGCGTCGGAGCCGTCGGCGGCCTGGGCCAGGTTCAGCAGGTGCGCACGTTCGGCGTCATCGAGCCGCAGGGCGCGGGCGAGGGCTTCCAGGACGGCCGGGGAGACGCCGGCGAGGTTCCCGCGTTCGAGCTTGGCGTAGTACTCGACGCTCATGTCGGCCAGGGCCGCGACCTCGCTGCGGCGCAGCCCCGGCACCCTGCGCCGGGAACCGGCCGGGAGCCCGGCCTCCTCGGGGGCGATCTTCGCGCGCCGCGAGGTCAGGAACTCGCGGACCTCTTCACGGTTGTCCACACCCCCGACGTTACGTGCTGACCGCGGCCCCAGGGATGTACTGCCAGTACACCCCTTGACGGTGCCTGGCTGCGGGCGCCGAGAAGCGGTTACCTGGAAGGCGTGGTGCTCCTTCCGCAGGTGAACACGGTCACGGAAGGGCCCCCACGCCCGGCCCGGTGGACCGCCACAGGCCGCTCCGGGCACACATCTGCACCCGACGCCGCCCGTACCTGCTGCGGGGACGCCCGTGAAAGCAAAGGAACTCCTCATGCGCGGAGCAGTGATCCACGCCCCCGGCGACATCCGTCTGGAGACCCTGGACGACCCGAAGATCCTTCACCCCACCGACGCGATCATCCGCACCGCGGTGACCTGCGTGTGCGGCTCGGACCTGTGGCCCTACCGCGGCGCGGAGCCGACCGGCGCGGCGCATCCGATGGGCCACGAGTACGTCGGCTTCGTGGAGGAGGTCGGGTCCGAGGTGACCTCGGTGAAGCCGGGGCAGTTCGTCGTCGGGTCGTTCGCGACCTCGGACAACACCTGCGCCAACTGCCGTAACGGCTTCCCGTCGAGCTGCCTGAACCGCGAGTTCATGAGCACCTGCCAGGCCGACTACGTCCGCATCCCCAACGCGCAGGGCACGCTCGTGGCCACCGGCGACATCCCCGACCGGCGGCTCTGGCCCGGGCTGCTGGCCGTCTCCGACGTGATGGGCACCGGCTGGTGGGCCGCCGACGCCGCCGAGGTCGAGCCCGGCTCCACCGTCGTGGTCGTCGGCGACGGCGCGGTCGGCCTGTGCGCGGTGATCGCGGCCAAGGAGATGGGCGCGCAGCAGATCATCGCCATGTCCCGGCACGAGCCCCGGCAGAGGCTCGCCCGCCGGTTCGGCGCGACCGACATCGTCACCGAGCGCGGCGAGGAGGGTGTGTCCCGGATCAAGGAGCTGACCGGCGGGATCGGCGCCGACAGCGTGCTGGAATGCGTCGGCACTCCCGAGGCGACGCGCCAAGCCCTGCACTCGGCGCGGCCGGGCGGCAACGTCGGCTTCGTCGGAGTCCCCCACGACGTGACGGTCGACGGGCAGGAGCTGTTCTTCTCCCACGTCGGCCTGCGCGGCGGCCCCGCTCCCGTGCGCCGCTACCTGCCCGACCTGATCGACCGCGTCCTGACCGGCGCGATCGACCCGGGAGAGGTCTTCGACCTCACCCTTCCCCTGGACCAGGTCGCCGAGGGCTACCGGGCGATGGACGAGCGCCGCGCCATCAAGGCCCTCCTCCAGCCCTGACCCCGCCCGCGCACCCGCGCACGGCCCCGCCGGCTCACCCCACGACGCCCACACAGACAGGGAACGACCATGCAGATCACGCGAAGCTCGATCGACACCGTCAAAGGCCCCGCGGACTGGTTCACCGGCGAGGTCTACATCGCCGAGTACGCCGCCGCCCCGGCCACCGCCTAGTCCCGCGCCGCGAGCGCGACGCCGCACGATTGGAAGGAACGAGATCGCCGCCGGCCAGCTCGCCAAGGCCGAGCGCATCACCGTCCAGACCGGTCCCCTGACCCGGTCTACCCAGGCCCGCGGCGCCCACATTCGTCAGGAGAGACACCTCATGAACCCCACCTACGACTTCACCGGCCAGGTCGCCTTCGTCACGGGCGCATCCTCCGGCATGGGCCTGGCCGCCGCCCGCGCCTTCGCGGCCTCCGGCGCCGCCGTCGGCCTCGCCGACATCAACGCGGGCGCCGTCGAGCAGGCCACGAAGGAACTCGCCGACGCCGGCCACCAGGCCCTTGCTCTGGTCTGCGACGTCACCGACGAAGACCAGGTCGCCGCCGCCGTCGACCGCACCGTGGAGACCTTCGGGCGGCTCGACATGGCCTATAACAACGCCGGCATCATGGTTCCGCCCACCGACGCCGCCGACGAGGACGCCGGCCAGTTCGACCGCGTCCAGGCCGTCAACCTGCGCGGCATCTGGGCGAGCATGAAGCACGAACTGCGCCACATGCGCGCCCAGGGCAGCGGAGCCATCGTCAACTGCTCCTCCCTGGGCGGTCTGGTCGGCAACCCCGGCCGCGCCGCCTACCACGCCTCCAAGCACGGCGTCATCGGCCTGACCAGGAGCGCCGCCCTCGAATACGGCCGGCGCGGCGTCCGCATCAACGCCGTCTGCCCCGGCACGATCAGCACCCCCATGGTCGACAGCATGGTCGCAGGCGGAGAGCTCGACCGCGCCCAGGCCGAAGCGGGCCAGGCCATCGGCCGGCTCGGCACCGCCGAGGAGATCGCCCAGGCCGTGCTGTGGCTGTGCAGCCCGGGCGCCGGCTACGTCACCGGCGTCGCCCTGCCCGTCGACGGCGGCTACACCGCCCAATGACAGCCGGGGTGTGCCGTCCTCGCTGACGTCACCGGCCGGCCGATGCCCGATCGCGCCTCTGTACCCGGCGTTGTACCCGGCGTTCTCGCGGGCCGACACGCCTGTGCCGTGGGCTCTACGTGGTGCGGTCAGTGGTGCGGTCAGTGATGCGGTCGGTGCGAGCGGGGCCGTCGTGGCAGGCGGCGGTGATCGCGCCGGGGTCCCAGTAGAACGGGCGGCATTCGAGCATTCGCCCGTCGCGGACGGTGATGAGCTGGACGATGTGCGCTTGGACCTCGCGTCCGGTGGCTCGGGCGCGGAAACGCACCCGGTTGCTCACCACGACGGTGTCGTGGTCGCCCCAGTGCTGCTGGTCGAGGAACTCCATCGACTCCCAGACCTGCGCGAAGGCCGCCAGGAAGCGTTCCATGCCCTCGTGTCCGCGCCATTGCCCGCTGCCGGTGAACGGCAGTCCCGGAGCCTGGTGCAGCACCACGTCCGGGTCGAGGTGGGCGGCGACCTCCCGGTAGTCGGCCTTGCCGTATCCACCGGCCGCCACGTAGGCGGCCTCGGCGGCGTAGAACTTCTGCATGACCGACCAGGCGTCCGCCGCGATGTGCTGCGTCATCATCGTCCCCTTTTCTCAACGGGAACAGCATCGCGATCGCAGACGGCGGCCACTGGCGGGAAACCGACCTGGAGTTCGCGCGGTCGGGCGGCGTGGACGTCCCGTGAACGGCACGCCCGCGCCTATGGTGCACGTCACACGTCCGAGCCGTCACACAGCTCGCGGCAGCGGCGCCTTGTGTGGGAAGGCGAAGCCTCGCGAGGCGTTCCCCCGGCCCCCTTTTTTTGGGGATTTGGTCGAGGCTCTGCTGCGCGACCGGGTTCGCCCATGACCTTCCTAGGAGAGTTGTCATGAACCTCGCCCTGTGGTGGTGCACCGGGCTGCTGGCGGTGGTGGCCCTGACCGGCGGCATCACCAAGACGTTCGTGCCCAAGGAGAAACTGGCCGCGGCCCATGGCGGCGGATGGACCCAGAGCGCCGGTGTCGGCTTCGTCAAGACCCTCGGAGTCCTTGAGATCCTGGCCGCGGTGGGGTTGATCCTGCCCGCCGTGGTCGATGTCGCACCGGTTCTGGTACCGGTGACCGCCCTGTGCTGGGTCCTGCTGATGGTCGGTGCGATGGTCACGCACGGCCGGCGCGGCGAGTCCATGCTCGTGGTGCTGAACCTGGTCTATCTCCTGGTCGCGGCGTTCATCGCCTGGGGCCGCTTCGGTCCCGAGTCCTTCACCGGCTGAGCCGCGCACTCCCCCGGGTTCGGCCGCGGCCCGCGCCCGCCGCCCGGCCACGGGCACGGGCGCCCCAGGGGCCCGCGCGGCGGGCGTGGACGCCGGGGTGGCTCCGGCGCCCGCCGCGCGGGCCGTGCCGCGTTGTCGCGGGCGGTGGGTCAGGTGCCCGCGCCGACCAGGCCGGGCGGGATGGACACCGCGGCGGTGCCCTCCTCGTTGTGCCTGTCGGCCCAGGTGGTCAGTGCCGTGCGGCAGGCGTGGTCGAGGTGGCGCAGCCCGCCGAGGTCCAGTTCGATGGGCCGGTCGCGGGGCAGCGCCTCGAGGGTGTCGAGCATCGTGGGCAGCCGCAGGAACGTGGCGTTGCCGATCACGGCGACGTGCACGGGGCCCTCACCGTCGTCGGTGACCTCCACGTGGACGTGGGAGGTCTCCCAGGCGATCTTCAGGACGGCCAGCAGCAGCCCCAGCAGCACGCCCTCGAACAGGTTGAGCGCGACGACCGCGACGGCGGTGGCGACCAGGATGATCGCCTCGCCGCGGTGCCTGCGCCACAGCGGCGGCAGGTGCCGCAGGGGCAGCAGTTTCCAGCCGGCGTGCACCAGGACGCCGGCGAGCGCGGCCAGCGGGATCAGCCCCAGGGCGGCGGGCACCAGCGCGGCGAACAGCAGCAGCCACAGGCCGTGCAGGATGCGCGCCGCCTTGGTCTGCGCGCCCGCCTGGACGTTGGCGGAGCTGCGTACGATCACGGCGGTCATGGGCAGGGCGCCCAGGGCACCGCAGACGGTGTTGCCGGCGCCCTGGGCCATGAGTTCCTTGTCGTAGTCGGTCCGGGGGCCTTCGTGCATGCGGTCCACGGCCGCGGCGCTGAACAGGCTTTCGGCCGAGGCGATGAGAGCGAACGCGACGATGGTGCCGATCCCGGCCAGTTCGGCCAGGGGTGCCAGGTCGTCCAGGCCGGGTGGCCGGATGGCGGCGAGCAGCCCCTGGACCTGGAGGCGCTCGACGGGCAGGCCCAGGGCGGGGACGGCGGCGGTGGCCAGGGCGACGGCGGCCAGCGGGCCGGGGACGACGCGCAGCCGGGCGGGCAGCCGCGGCCACAGCATCAGGACGGCGATGGTGGCGGCGCCCAGGCCCAGGGAGGCCAGGGCTGCGGGTGAGGCGGCGGCCCGGGTGATCAGGTCGGGCAGCCCGGCGAGTTTGGCGAGCCCGGAGCCGGGGGCGTCGACCCCGGCCATCGCGTACAGCTGGCCGGCGATGATGGTCAGCCCGATCCCGGCGAGCATGCCCTCGACGACGGCGACGGAGATGGCGCGGAACCAGCGGCCCAGGCGCAGGGCGCCCAGCAGGAGCTGCAGGAGCCCGGCGGCCAGGACCAGGACGCCCAGCGCGGCGGCTCCGTGGCGCTGGACGGCCTCGAAGACCAGCACGGTCATCCCGGCCGCGGGGCCGCTGACCTGCAGGCTGCTGCCGGGCAGGCTGCCGGCGACCAGGCCGCCGACGATTCCGGTGATCAGTCCGAGTTCGGCCGGTACGCCGGAGGCGACGGCGACGCCCGCGCACAGGGGCAGGGCGACCAGGAACACGACGAAGGAGGCGGCGATGTCGCGCCGCCAGGTGATGGCTGGCATGGTTTCCCCGATGTTCCTGGTCAGAGCGGCAGGAAGGTGCCGTCGGCGGGACGGTGGGCCAGGACGGTGCCGGTGTGCACTTCGTAGAACCAGCCGTGCAGGCCGATCCTCCCCTGGTCCAGGCGGGTGCTGATGCAGGGGTAGTGGCGCAGGCGGTCCAGCTGGGCCAGGACGTGGGCATGGATCGCGGCGGTGAGGTGGCGGTCGGCGGATGTGCCGGCGTACACCGCACTGTCGGGGGCGCCGTCCTGGGCGCCGTCCTGGGCCGTGTCCTGGGTGGTGTCGTGCGCGGTCGCCGGGGTGTGCGCGGCGGGGTCGCGGGGCGCCGTGCCGTGGTGGCCGGTGCCTGGCGGGGTGGGCGCCGGGGCCGGGCGCGGCGCGCCGGCGGCGTGGGTCAGCCATCCGTCCATCGCGGGGACCTGTGAGAGGTCGTCGCCGCGGACGCGGGCGGCGACGGCGGCGCACTGGGAGTGCCCGCAGACCACGATGTCGGCGACGCACAGCACCTCGACGGCGAACTCGATGGTGGCGGCCTCCCCGGAGGGCCGGTCGAGGTTGTAGTGCGGCACGATGCCGCCGGCGGTGCGCAGTTCGAACAGCTCACCGGGGCGTGCCCCGGTGATGAGGGCCGGGATGACGCGTGAGTCCGAGCAGGTGATGAACAGTGCCAGGGGTGACTGGCCGTGGGCCAGCGGTGCCAGGGACTGGCCGTCGGCGGCCATGCGGGCGCGGAACGACCGGGCGTGTTCGACGAAAGAGCGCATGCGGAATTCCTCCAAGGGTGCGCCGCGAGCGGGCGGGCACGTCGATGGAGCGGACATGGGTCTGGTGAGTGGTCGGATCCGTGGCGGCCCGTGCCTGCCCGTGCCGGCCGGTGGCCGTCGGTTGATGGCGGGTGGTCGGTCGCGGCCGTGGCGGGTGCCGGCGTCCCCTGGCGTGGTCGCGGGCGCGGGGCGCGCGTTCGGGGCGCGTGCCGGGCCCGGCGTCCCGTCCGGGCGCGTGTGCGGCGCCGGATGCGGGGTCGGGGACGGGCTGGTGGGGCGTCGGGTGTGACGCGTGCCGCGGCGGCCGACCGGGCGGCCGTCGGGCGATGTGGTGCCGGCGGCGCGGGCGTGGCCGGGTGGGGCGGCGCCCTCAGCAGCGAAGGACCTGCAGGAGTGCGCGGGTATCCCCGACGGCCCTGATGCGGTTCGCGCGGGGGCGCCCGTCGTGGCCGCGCGGGTCGGTGGCGGCGCGGGCGCGGCGGTGGTCCAGGTAGAGCTGGGCGGCGCCGTCGGGTGTCTTGAGCGGCCGGGTGTCGGCGAACGCGCAGCGCAGGCGCAGGTGGGAGTGGCCGACGCCGTCGCGTGGGGGTTCGCGTTCCTGGCAGGCGGCGGTGGTGGCGGCGGATGCGGGTGCCGCCGTGACGGCGGGCAGGACGGGGCCGTGCCCGGGGCCGAGTTCGGCGGGGACGGCGGCGCCCAGGGTCAGCAGCAGGCAGGCGCCGAGGGTGCAGGTCACCGCCAGCCGGGTGAAGCGGATGATCGAGGCCAGGCCGCCGGTGAGGCCGGCCCGGAGGACGGCCCGGAGGCGGGCGCGGAGGCCGCGGAGGAGCCTGACGAAAAGGCCGCTGGGGAGGCCGGTGCCGCGGGCCGCGGCAAGCCCGGTGAGCGCGGTGCACCGAGGCTCCTGGAGCCGGTTCACGCTCACCCCCCGTGGCTGTGGTGTCACGACCGGTGGGCGAACCTCGGCATACGCCCCCGGCGATCGGCCCGTTCGATCCGGTGGCCGATCTCGTTGATCAGGATAGAGGGCGCTGCGTTACGGTGGTATTGCTTTGCGTGCAACAGCATGCGAAATAACACTCACCACAACGTCATGACCATGTCACGTTCAGTGCCCATACCAAGGGCGGCGTCCCGCCGTCCCGGCGGTTAGAGCGTGACTCGCGGAGCGTGTCGACGGCGGGCGGTGACCGGGCGCGCGTGCGCCGCACGGCGGAGGTGGCGGCGCAGCACGCTCCCGGCGGGCGGTGCGGGGTCAGGCGCGCTCGGAGTCGAGTTCGACGGGTTCGGCGATCACGTCGACCATCGCGCCGTTGCGCAGGACGGTGATCTGCAGGGGGCGTCCGATCGCCTCGGCGAACATCAGCCGCTGCAGGCTCTGGGCGTGGCTGACCGGGGTCCCGCCGGCGGTCAGGACCAGGTCGCCGGGGCGCAGCCCGGCCCGGTCGGCGGGGCTGCCCGGCACCACCTCGGCCACCCGCAGCGCCTCGGGCTGCCCGAGCCGGCCGCGCAGGGCGGCGGGGACCGGCACGGGCGCGGCGACCAGCCCCAGGTAGGCGCGCCGGACCCGGCCGTCGCGCATGAGCGCGCCGATGATGCGGCGCGTGGTGGCGTTCACGGGCACCGCCAGCCCGAGCCCGATCCCGGCGACGGCGGTGCTGACGCCCACGACACGGCCGGACGAGTCGGCCAGCGCGCCGCCGGAGTTGCCGGGGTTGAGGGCGGCGTCGGTCTGGATGACGTCCTCGATCACCCGGGCGGCGGCGCCGCTGCGGACCGGCAGGGAACGGCCCAGCGCGCTGACCACGCCGGCGGTGACCGAGCCGGCCAGGCCCAGGGGGTTGCCGACGGCGACGACCAGCTGCCCGGTGACCAGCCGGTCGCTGTCGCCGAGCGAGACCGGGCCTGGGGTGTCGCCGTCGGCGCGCACCACCGCCAGGTCCGACAGGGGGTCGGTGCCCACGACGGTGAACGTGGTGGTGGTGCCGTCGGCGAAGGCGGCCTGCCCGGTGCGGGCGCCGCCGACGACGTGGGCGTTGGTGAGCAGGAACCCGTCGGCGGTGAACGTCACCGCCGACCCGGCCCCCTCCCGTCCCGCGTGCCGGACGCGCAGGCCGGCCACGCGCGGGGTGAGTTCGCGGGCCACCGCCGACACCACGCGCGAGTAGGCGTCCAGGGGCGGCTCGCCGGAGTCGGAGACCATCGCACCTCCCGATGATTACATGCTTACACATCAACACGTGAAAGTGCAGAGTCCTTCCCGGCGCGCTCCCCCGCACTCCCCGGCGCTCCCGCGCGCCCCTGCGCGATCCCGTGGGCGCCCGGCGAACACGACACCCCCACCGCACTGATCATCAACAGCGCTCCCAGACGGCCGCCCCTCGTTAGAGTCGGACCATGCTGCTACCGGGATCGCACCAGGAACCGGTCGTCGTCGAACGCGCCCAGGGACAGGGCGGCGAACTGGTCCTGCGCCGGGCACCCGGCGGCCACTACGAGATCATCAGCAACGGGGTCTTCCTCATGGACACCCGCAACGGCGAGTCCGAACGGCTGCTGGTCCGCGCCGCCGCCGAGGGACTCCACGCGCCGGTCCGGGTCCTGATCGGCGGCCTGGGCGTGGGCTTCTCCCTGGCCGAGGCCATCCGGACACCGGCCGTGGCCCAGGTCACGGTGATCGAACGCGAACCCGCCGTGATCGCCTGGCACGCCGGACCACTGGCCCCCTTCTCCGGCGGCGCCCTCGACGACCCGCGCGTCACCGTCGAACGCGGCGACCTGGTGGAATGGCTGGCCACGCCCACCCCCGCCTCCGCACCGGCGGCCACCGGGCCGCGCGACCACCCCCACGACACGTTCGACATGGTGTGCCTGGACATCGACAACGGACCCGAATGGACCGTCACCCCCGGCAACGCCCGCCTGTACGGCGAGGACGGACTCGCCCTGCTCCGCAGGCGCCTGACGGAACGCGGCGTGCTGGCGGTCTGGAGCGCGGGAGCCGCCCCCGCCTTCGAGACGCTGCTGCGCCGGCGGTTCGCACGGGTACGCGCCCACCCGGTCCCGGTGCCGCGCGGCGAACCCGACATGGTCTACCTCGCCCAAGGGGACCGGGCCACCTCCCCCTAGCGCGGCAACCGGCAACCTTCGCCCGTCCAGCCCGTCCAGCCGAGCCAGTTGGTCCAGCCGGTCCAGCCCCGCCCCGCCCACCCGGCGCGTGCCTCGCAACGGCCGTCACTGCGTGAAGCCGACAAAACCCAGGGCCCCGAATCTGGCGACCCGCGTCCGCCCCCACCACGCCCCATTCGCTAGGTTTCGGCCTGACACAACACTTTTGGAGGGACTTGTGGCTACCGTCCACGCAGCCCGGCGGCGCAGCGCCGTCCTGGGCGACCTGCTCCCCGGCGCCCTGGCCCGCGACACCGCGCTGGTCGCCGGCTCGGCCCTCTTCGTCGGACTGGCCGCCCAGATCGCCGTGCCGCTCCCCGGCACCCCCGTCCCGGTCACCGGGCAGACCTTCGCGGTACTGCTGGCCGGCGCCGCCCTGGGCTGGAACCGCGCCGCGCTCGGCATGCTGCTCTACCTGGCCGCCGGGCTGGCGGGCGTCCCGTGGTTCGTCGACGGCGGATCCGGCCCCGGCCTCCCCACGCTGGGATACGTGATCGGCTTCGTCGTGGCCGCCGCGGTCGTGGGCCGCCTGGCCGAACGCGGCGGCGACCGCACCCCCCTGCGCACGGTCGGGACCATGCTGGTGGGCACCGCCATCATGTACGCGGCCGGCGTCCCTTACCTGATGGCCTCGCTCGGAGTGGACCTGGGCAAGGCCCTGGACCTGGGCGTCATCCCGTTCCTGGCCGGTGACGCGCTGAAGGTGCTGCTGGCCGCGGCGCTCCTGCCGGCCGCCTGGAAGCTGGCCGGCCGCCGCGGCGACCGCCGCGCCTGAGGCCCCGGCCCCCAGACCCCGGCCCCCAGGCCCCCAGGCCCCGAGCCCCGGCCCGCGGGCGCGGCCCCGGCCGCGCCCGCGGAAGACCGGCACACCTCGCGGACGCCCACCCCGCCGCCGGGCCCCTGCCCCTGAAGGCGCGCCCCGCATGTGTGCGCCGGGCCCGTACGGGCATGCCACCGCAGCGAGCACCCGAACCCCGCGCCCGACCGGCACCGGCCCCCGGCACGACCACCCGGTAGCCGCGGCGCCACGGTCCGCCGCAGCCCGGCACCAGTGCCCGGCGATGTGGCACGACCCTCACGGCACACAGGTTTGAACAGGTTCAAATCTGCCGTAGAGTGGCACCCGTGAACCTGGCCGTGAGCGCACCCGACCGCCTGGTCGTCCGCACCGTCCACATCCCCGACCCCGGCGACCTCCTCGCCCGCCTCCCCCACCCCACCGCCCTCGCCTGGATCCGCCACGGCGAAGGCATCGTCGGCTGGGGCGAAGCCGCCCGCCTCGACCTGCCCGGAGGCCCCGACCGCTTCACCGTCGCCGACCGCTGGCTACGCGAACTGTTCGGCGCCGCCTCCATCGACGACCCCGTCCAGGCCCCAGGCTCCGGCCCCGTCGCCTTCGGCGGCTTCGGCTTCGACCCCAAATCACCCGACTCGGTCCTCATCGTCCCCCGCCGCATCCTCGGCCGCCGCGACGGACACGCCTGGCTCACCACCATCGGCGACGACACCGACCCCCTCGCCCTCCTGCACCCGCCCACCCCACCCACCCGCCTGACCTGGAGCGACGGCGCCCTCACCGCCCCCGCCTGGGAACGCGCCGTCGCCGCCGCCGTCGACCGCATCCGCCACGGCCACCTCGGCAAGGTCGTCCTCGCCCGCGACCTGCACGCCCACGCCACCCGGCCCATCGACGCCCGCGTCCTCCTCCAGCGGCTCGCCGCCCGCTTCCCCGCCTGCTACACCTTCTCCTGCGCCGGCCTCGTCGGCGCCACCCCCGAACTCCTCATCCGCCGCACCGGCGACGAACTGGCCTCCCTCGTCCTGGCCGGCACCACCGCCCGCGGCACCGGCCCCGCCGACGACACCGCCCGCCGCGCCGCCCTCCTCGCCTCCACCAAAGACCGCGAGGAGCACGCCTACGCCGCCGAAATGGTCCGCGACGCCCTCGCCCCCCTCTGCAGCGAACTCACCGTCCCCGACCAGCCCGAACTCCTCACCCTCCCCAACGTCATGCACCTGGCCTCCGCCGTCAGCGGCCGCCTCGACAGCCGCCGCTCCGTCCTGGACGTCGTCGCCGCCCTCCACCCCACCCCCGCCGTCTGCGGCACCCCCACCACCACCGCGCTCCAGCTCATCCGCGAACTCGAAGGCATGGACCGCGGCCGCTACGCCGGCCCCGTCGGATGGATCGACTCCCGCGGCGACGGCGAATGGGGCATCGCCCTGCGCTGCGCCCAGATCGAGGGCACCCACGCACGCCTCTTCGCCGGCTGCGGCATCGTCGCCGACTCCGACCCCGCCGCCGAACTCGCCGAAGCACAGAGCAAGTTCCGCGCCATGCAATACGCCCTCGAAGGCTGACCGGCACACTCGAAGACCGACCGGTCACCCCGCCCGGCACACACCGCCGGCGGCGATAAACTCGGCCACGGCCCCGCACCGGCCCCACCGCCCCCGCGCCCCGCACCCGGGTCAGGAACGATCCACCCGATCTGCGATCATGTCAGGCCGTGAACACCGGGAACGCACACCGCGGCCGGCGGCCGGCGGCGCAGGGCGACCACACCCCGGCACCCACACGACACGACGCACAGCAGCGAAAGAGAGAACGATCGTGGACGTCGAACGGACCGCGTTGCCCGGCATCGGCCTGCAGCATGTCCTCACCACCGGACGCGGCCGCCAGATCGGTGTCGTCTCCCACCGCAACGGCCGCAAGGACCTGGCCATCTACGACAAGGACGACCCCGACAGCTGCGTCGTCACCGTCAAACTCAGCACCGAAGAGGCCAACGCCATCGCCGAACTCCTGGGCACCGGCCGCGTCGTCGAACGCCTCAACGACCTCCACCGCCAGGTCGAAGGGCTGATGACCGAACAGATCCCCATCGCCCCCGGCTCCCCCTACGACGGCCGCCCCCTCGCCGCCACCCAGGCCCGCACCCGCACCGGCGCCTCCATCGTCGCCGTCGTCCGCGACGGCCAGGTCCAGGCCAGCCCCCGGCCCGACTTCATCTTCACCTCCGGCGACATCGTCGTCGTCGTCGGCACCGACGAAGGCACCACCGCGGTCGCCGCCATCCTCAACAACGGGTGATCCGCCCCCACCCACACCCGACGGGCCGCACCAGCACCTCCCACGACCCGCCGACGGATAGGGAACCATGCACACCGCCGTACAACTGATCGAACTCGGCGCGATCCTGCTCGGACTGGGCCTCCTCGGCGCGGTCTCGACCCGCTTCTCGATCTCCCCCATCCCCTTCTACCTGCTGGCCGGCCTCGCCTTCGGCTCCGGAGGCATCCTCCCCCTGGGCGCCAGCGAAGACTTCGTCTCCATCGGCGCCGAGGTCGGCGTCATCCTCCTGCTGTTCACCCTCGGCCTCGAATACACCGCCGACGAACTCGTCGGCACCCTGCGCACCTCCGCACCCATCGGACTGCTCGACCTCGTCCTCAACGCCGCCCCCGGCGTCGCCGTCGCCCTCATCCTCGGCTGGGGCCCCGTCGCCGCCGTCGCCATGGGCGGCGTCACCTACGTCACCTCCTCCGGCATCACCGCCAAAGTCATCGGCGACCTCGGCTGGCTCGGCAACCGCGAAACCCCCGCCGTCCTGTCGGTCCTGGTCTTCGAAGACCTGGCCATGGCCGCCTACCTGCCCATCCTCACCGCCCTGCTGGCCGGCGCCGGCCTCATCGGCGGCGCCACCGCCCTCGGCATCGCCGCCATCACCATCGCCGTCATCCTCTACGTCGCGCTCCGCCACGGAAACATGGTCGAACGCTTCGTCGCCAGCCCCAGCGAAGAGGTCCTCCTCCTCAAGGTCCTCGGCCTCACCCTCCTGGTCGCCGGCATCGCCCAGCAACTCCAGGTCTCCGCGGCCGTCGGCGCCTTCCTGGTCGGCATCGCCCTGTCCGGCCCCCTCGCCCACACCGCACAGAAGATCCTCTCCCCCCTGCGCGACCTGTTCGCCGCCGTCTTCTTCGTCTTCTTCGGCCTGCACACCGACCCGGGCGACCTGCCACCCGTCCTGGGCATCGCCGCGATCCTGGCCTTCCTCGGCCTCGCCACCAAGCTCGGCACCGGCTGGATGGCCGCCCGCCGCGCCGGCGTCGCCCTCACCGGACGACTCCGCGCCGGCGCCGCCCTCACCCCCCGCGGCGAGTTCAACATCGTCATCGCCGGACTGGCCGTCTCCGCCGGCACCAGCGCCCAGATCGGGCCCCTGGCCGCCGCGTACGTGCTCATCCTGGCCATCGCCGGCCCCCTGGTGGCCCGCAGCGCCGAACCCCTCGCGCACGCCATCCGCGCCAGGCGAGGCCCGCAGCCGCGGCCCCAGTCCGACCCCGACGACGAACCCGACGGCAGGCCCGCACCGGACGACGTGCCCGGCGGCTCAGCACCTGCCACCGCGCCCCGCACCGGCGGCTCGACCGGCACCGGCGGCTCGGCCAACGACACCGCCGACACCCAGGACCCCGCAGGCGATGCCGACAGCGCCGGGCACCTGACCGAACGCCCTTGACGACCCTCTAGGGCCTGTCTCGAAGTGGCCTCAGCCACCGCGCGAGCGCGTTGGCTGCCAGGTGAGGCGACGCCGGAGGCAAGCCTCACCTGGCAGATCGCGAAGCGATGCCGCGCTCCCACAGGCCCGGTCAGGGCGCGAGCCGCCAGGCGAGCGCCGTAAGCCGGGACTTAGAAAACAGAGCCTAACCCTCGGCGGGCTGGCAACCCGGACACCAGAACAGGTTCCGGCCCGCCACCACCTCGGTCAGCACCTCACTCCCGCACACCAGGCACGGCGCCCCCGCCCGCCGGTACACGTACACCTCACCACCGTGATCATCCACCCGCGGCGGACGCCCCATCGCCTCCGGCGTGTGCTCGGGCCGCACCGTGTCGATCCGCCCCGTCCGCACCCCCTCGGCCATCAGCACCACCAGGTCGTCCCAGATCGCCGACCACCGCCCACGCCCCAGCGCACGCCCCGGCACCCCCGGATGGATCCCCTGCCGGAACAGCACCTCCGCCCGGTAGATGTTCCCCGGACCCGCCACCACCGACTGATCCATCAACAGCACCGCCACGCTCGTCCGCGTCCGCCCGATGCGCCGCCAGGCCAGCTCCGGATCTGCGTCCGCCCGCAACGGATCGGCCCCCAGCCGATCCCGCAGCACTTTCACCTCACCCGGATCCAGCACCTCGCACGCGTTCGGCCCGCGCAGATCCGCGAACCCCGCCTCACCCTCCAGCCGCAACCGCACCACACCCGTCGGCTCCGGAGCAGGCCCCTCCCCGAACGTGAACTTGCCGTAGATCCCCAGATGCACATGCAGCACCCGCTCCTCACCGAACCCCAGCAGCAGATGCTTGCCATGGGCGTCGGCATCGACCAGCACCCGCCCGTCCAGCAGGCGAGCCCCCTCCTCGAACCGCCCCTGCGGACTCCGTGCACGCACGCTTCGGCCGCCGAACATCCGCTGATGTTCGGCGGCCAGACGGTGGATCGTGTGACCTTCAGGCATGACCGATCAGCATAGGGCGGTCACGACCGCAGCTCCGCCCCAACGTCGTGCATGTGACCCAGCGCCTGCCGGTACGACTCCACCAGCCCCGTCTCCGCGTACGGCAACCCCACCCGAGCACAGTGCTCGCGCACCAGCGGCTGCACCTTCCGCAGGTTCGGCCGCGGAACGCTCGGGAACAGGTGGTGCTCGATCTGGTAGTTCAACCCGCCCAGCAGCCAATCGGTCACCACACCACCGCGCACGTTCCGCGACGTCAGCACCTGCCGCCGCAGGTGATCCCACCGCACCCCCTCGCCCGGCATCTCCATCCCCTTGTGGTTGGGCGCGAACGCGGACCCCAGATGCACACCGAACAACGCCTGATGAAGCAGCACCAGCGCCACCGCCTTGCCCGGCGACAGCAACACGAAGGCCAGCCCCAGATAACCGGCCACGTGCAAAGCCAGCAGCGCCCCCTCCAGCGCCTTCTCCCGCCCCGACCGGCTCCTCAGGTGCAGCGCACTGCCCACCTTCAGGTTCAGCCCCTCCAGCAGCAGCAGCGGGAAGAACAACCGCGCCTGATGACGGGTGATCCACCTGGCCACCCGCCCGTCCCGGCCCGCCGCCTGCTCCCGCGTCCACACCAGCACGCCCTCACCCACGTCAGGGTCCTTATCGACGTGGTTGGGATTGGCGTGATGACGATTGTGCTTGTCGTTCCACCACCCGTACCCCATGCCCAGCATCAGGTTCCCCAGCACCAACCCCAGCCACCGGTTCACCCGATGCGACGCCGCGATCTGCCGATGCCCCGCGTCATGCCCCAGGAACGCCATACGCCCCGACAGCAACGCCAGCGGAACGGCCAGCAACAGCACCCACCACGAACCCCCGGCCCACGCCACGGCGGCCCACGCCCCCGCGGTGGCCGCGAGGTTGAGCCCCAACGCCCGCACGTAGTAACCGCGCCGCCGCTCCAGCAGCCCCGCCTCACGGACCCGCCGCGCCAGCGGGCCGAAATCGCTCGTCCCGGGACGGCTGCGCGGGGCGTCGAGGGTCACGGTCATACGGGGGCCTCCGATCATGGGGAACGCACGGCGAACTTCGTGCTTCTGAACGCTATGGACCGCACGGGCGATAAGTCGCCCCGCCGCAGAGCCATCCACCGCCTGGCTCGCAGGTCTCATACCTCAGCGCCAGGGATCACTCCAAGGGCGGGCGCGCCCGCCCGGAACCGGCCGGTTGAAACTTACGTCCGGACCGCCATATAAGGTCATAAGTCATGAACGCGCGCTCACGGTGGATCGATCTGGACGGGGCGGTCAATGTCCGCGACCTCGGCGGACTTCCCACGACCGACGGCCGGACGACACGGCGCGGCCGGGTGCTGCGCTCCGACAACCTGCAGGACCTCAGCGTCTCCGACGTACGGACCCTGCTGGACGACTACGAACTCAAGAACGTCATCGACCTGCGCAGCGAGGCCGAGGTACGGCTGGAGGGACCGGGGCCGCTCACGCGCACGCCCTCCATCACCGTCCACCACCTCTCCCTCTTCTCCGAAGGCGGCCGGCACACCGACGTCGCCGCCGACACCCCCCGCGACGGCGGCCGGATCGACATCGACAAGGTCCTCCCCTGGCAGAACCAGCCCTCCGAGGGGCCCGAGACCGAACGCTCCGTCGGCCACTACCGCGGATACCTGCGCGACCGCGCCGACTCCATCGTGGCGGCGCTGCGCGTGATGACCCGCGTGGACGGCGCCGCGCTGGTGCACTGCGCGGCCGGCAAGGACCGGACCGGCGTGGTGTGCGCGATGGCCCTGGAGGTCGCCGGGGTCGCCCGCGAGGCGATCGTGGCCGACTACGCCCACACCGGTGAACGGATCCAGGCCATCCTGGCCCGGCTGCGCGGCAGCGACACCTACGCAGCCGACCTCGACTCGCGGCCCGCCGACAGCCACGTCCCGCACGCGGTCATCATGGAGAAGTTCCTGGCCAGAGTGGACGAGGAGCATGACGGCGTACTCGGATGGCTCTCCCTCCACGGCTGGACCGACGAGGACACCGGAGCACTTCGGGCCCGCCTCGTCGAGTGAAGGTTTTTCTTGTGTGTTGTCTGTGTGATGGGGTCGCTCAGGTCAGGGCCTTTACATTGTAAGTTAAAGGCTGAACTGCCTGAGGGGACAGGCGGGACGATCATCCGGGCGCTCACCGGCGGGCCCCACGCCAGGGCCGGTCAGCTGTGCAGCGCCCGGCACGCCAGCTGCAGGGCCAGCCGCTGCTCGGGGTCCCCCAGATCCACCCCCAGCAGCCCGGCCGCCCTCCTGATCCGCTGCGTGACCGCGTTGCGATGCAGGTGCAGCTCCTCCGCCGCACGGGCGGGCGACCCCTGATGGTCCAGGTAGGCCTGGAGGGTGCGCAGCAACGGCTCGGCCCGCTGCGGCCCCAGCGCCTCGATCGGCGCCAGCAGCTCCCGCGCCGAGGACCGCGCGGTGTCGGAGGCGTACCACTCCCCCAGCATCCGGTCCAGCCCCGCCAGGTCATGCGCGGTGACGGTCCGCGCGCCGCCCCCGCCCCGTTCCAGGGCGGTACGGGCCTCGCGCGCCGACACCCGCAGCCCCAGCGGGCCCTGGTGCGCCCCGCCGACGCCGCAGCGCAGCCCGGCCGCGGGAAACCGCTCCCCCAGCTCCGCCAGGAGCCGCTCGGCGTCCTTCACCGCCGCGCGCAGCCCCGTACGGCCCGGATCACCCGCCTGGGTGCGCACCAGCAGCAGCGCGTCGTCCGCCCTGGCCTGGTGCCACCGGCCCTGCCCGGAGGCCATCAGGGAGCGCAGCGCCGCCCGGCCGGCCGCGTCCAGCAGCGCGTACCGCTCGGGGCCCTCGGCCTCGGCCGGTTCCACCCGCAGCGCGATGTGCCAGCCGTCCACGGGCAGGCCCAGGGCCCGGGCCCGCCCCAGCAGCCGCAGCGCCTGCCCCTCGGGCGCCACCAGCAGCTCCGACAGCAGCAGCGTGCGGGACCGCACCGGGACGTCCTCGGCGGGCTCGTCCACGGCGCGGGCGAGCGTCTCGGCCGTCACCCTGACGGCCAGCCGCACCGCCTCCCCCAGATGCCCCGTGGCACCCGGCGCCGCCACGGCGACCTCACCCTGGGGCCCGCGGGCCACCGCGCCGTGCTCCCCGGGCCCGGGACGGCGCGGCTCGACGGGCACGCCCAGCGCCGCGCCCACGGCCGCCGCCGCGCCGCGCGGGTCCGCGGGAGTCCTCAGCAGGGCGTCCAGCGCCGCGCCGAGGCGGGCGAGGGCGTCGGCCGCGTCACCGTCGATGACCCGGGCCAGAGCGATCACCAGTGCGGCCAGGTCGCCGCCGGCCCCCTCGTTCCCGCGCCGCTCGTTCCCGCGCTGCTCGCCGGTGCGGTCCTCAGGTTCCTGTTCCCAGGCTCCGGCGGTCTCGGACGCAGGGCCGCCCACGTCCGGGACCTTCGCGTGCAGCAGCGCCACCCGGCCTCGTTCGGCGATCACCCGCGCGGTCCTGGCCACCTCGGGAACGGGCCCGCCGGTCAGGACCAGGCCCGCACAGCCGGCCGCCGCCGCGTCGCGCAACGCCACATCGAGCCGGTGACCGGCCGCCCGGCGCGAGGCCGGGCCGGTGAGCACCGCCACCGTCCCCGCCGGAAGGCCGCTCACCGCCGGAAGCCCCTCCACCAGGCGCACGCCACCGGCCGGCCGGGCGTCCACCGGCCCCGCCAGCAACGTCATGCCGCCCGGCGGCCCCGGAGCGGACAGCAGATCGGCGACGAAGGCGTCCACGCCCGAAGGGTACCCCCGCCCACCTGTGCACCCGGCACACGAACTTGGTCGAATGCGTGCTTTCAGCACACGGACCGATCAAACACCCCGCCCTACTCTGTGCACATGCCGCTACTGGACCAGACCACGCTCCCCGTGTTCGCGCGGGGCTGCGCCGTGCTGGGATCGGGCGGCGGCGGAGGGATCGAGGTCGCCCTGGCCGCCGCGCTGCAGGCCGTCGACGACCACGGCCCCGTCACGGTCGTCCAGCCCGAGGACCTGGCCGACGCCGCGCTGGTCATGCCGTGCGGGCTCATCGGGTCACCCGAGGTCGTCACCGAGCGCATCGGCGGCGACACCGCCCCCGCGGTCCTGCGCGACACCCTGGAGGGGCTGCTCGGCACGCCCGTCGCGGCCCTGATGTCCAGCGAGATCGGCGGCACCAACGGCTGCCTGGCCGCCTCCTGGGCCGCGCGGCTGGGACTGCCCCTGATGGACGCCGACGGCATGGGGCGCGCCTTCCCCGGCATGAACCAGAACGCCATGGAGGTGGCCGGACTCTCCCCCACCCCCTGCGTGCTCACCGACGAGCGCGGCCGGACCGTGGTCCTGGACCACATCGACGGCCGCTGGCTGGAGCGGCTGGCCCGCGGCGTCCTGGACGCCTTCGGCGGGCAGGCCGCCACCTGCGAGTACCCCCTGCGCGCCGGGCAGGTACGCCGCGCCGCCGTCCCCGGCTCGGTCACCCGCGCGCTCGCCATCGGCGCCGCGCTGGCCGGCGGCGTCCCCGACGACCCGCCCGAGGGCCTCACCCGCCTGATCACCGGGAAGATCGCCGCCGTCCAACGGACCGTGGAACAGGCCATCGAACAGACCGCGGAACCCGGCACCGGCACCCCCGGCCCCGGCCCCTGCCTCCCGACCCTCCCGGCGACCACTCGGCCTGGGCGACCCCCGGCGCGACCACCGCCCTGGTGGAGGGACTGGGCGCCGACAGCGGCCGCCTGCTGCGCCTGCAGGCCCGCAGCGAGTACCTGATCGCCCACGAGGACGGCCGCCGGCGCGCCGCGGTCCCCGACATCATCGCCGTGCTCGACTCCCGCGGCGCCGCGGCCATCCCGGTCGAACGGCTGCGCTACGGCCTGCGGGTCAGCGTGCTCACCCTGCCCTGCGCCCCGGTCTGGAACACCCCGGCCGGACGCCGCCTGTGCGGCCCGCGGGTCTTCGGACTGGGAGAACCGGAATGATCATCGGGATCGACATCGGCCCCGGCAACACCGACGCCGTCCTGCTGGACTCCACCGCCGGCGCCCCCGGACCGCACCACCCCACGATCACACCGCGCGCCACCGCCAAGGTCGCCTCCGTCCCCGACGACCCGGTCGCCGGGGTCCGGGCGGCCCTGCGCGCCCTGCCCGACCCGCCGCCCGGGACGGTCACCCGGATCGCGGTCGGGCTGCGCGGGCCCGCCCGCGCCGTGACCGAACGGCGCGGCCTCGCCCGGGTCGGGGTGCTGCGCATCGGCGGGCCCGCCGCCCAGGCCGTACGGCCGCTGTTCGGCTGGCCGGCCGACCTGCGCGACGCCGTCGGCGCCGGAACCGCCATCGTCGAGGGCGGCGGCGGCTTCGTCGCCGAGGAGTGGGTGCCGCTGGACCGCGACGCGGTGGCCCGCTTCGCCGCGGCGCTGGCCGGTCGGGCCGAGACCTTCGCCGTCAGCGGCGTGTTCGCCCCCGTCGACGACCGGCAGGAGCACCAGGCCGCGGCGATCCTGCGGCGCGAACTGGGCGAGGTCCACATCTCCCTGTCCGGCGAACTCGGCCCGCTCGGACTGCTCGAACGGGAGAACACCACCGTCCTGGACGCCGCCCTGCACCCGATCGCCGGTCACCTGGCCGACGGCCTGCGCGAGGTGTTCGGCGACGTCACGGCCCTGGTCACCCGGGGCGACGGCAGCGTCATGGACGTCGACCACCTGCGCCGCCACCCCGGCCTGGGCATCGGCAGCAGCCTGGCCAGCACCCTGCGCGGCGCCGCCGCCCTCACCGGCCTGGCCGACGCCGTGGTCGCCGACGTCGGCGAGCACGACATCCGGGTCGGCGCGCTCACCGGCGGCTACCCGCAGCAGGCCCTCAACGCCCGGATCGGCGGGGTACCGGTCGGGTTCTGGATGCCCGACCTGATCAGCGTCCCGCGCGCCGGACCGGACGCCGCGCGGGACCTCGCCGAGGCGGTCGACCGCATGCAGCCCGCCGCCGGGCGCCTCCCGCTGGTGGTGGTCGGCGGCGGCGCCGGGACCGTCCCGGCAAGGCTGCCCGGCGTGGCCGAGGTCGTCCGGCCCGAGCACGGCGAGGTCGCGGGGGCGATCGGCGCCGCCACCAGCCCGGTCGGCGGCCAGGCCGAACGGATCGTCCGCCTCGACGCGCACGCCGACCTGCGCGCGATGCTGGCGGAGATCCGCGAGGACGCCCGCGCCAACGCGGTCCGCGCCGGAGCCGACCCCCGCCATGTCACGGTCTCCGAGGTCGCCCGCACCCAGCTCCCCTACCTGCCGGGCATGGTCCTGCGGCTGCACGCCCGCGCCGCCGGCCCCGCCCACCACCTCTGACCCGTCCCGTCCACTCGCGTCCCGTCCGCTCGCGTCCCTCCGGCACCGCCGCCCTTCCGGGGTCGCCGCCCTTCCGGGGTCGCCAGCCCGTTCACAGCGCACCTTCGGTCACCCTCCGATCACCATCCGATCACCGTCCGTCCCACCCCTGAGAACGCCGTCCGGCCCGACCCCTGAAAGGCCAGCGATGACGACCCGCACAGACGAGGACTTCCCCCTCGAACGGGTGCCGCGCTCCGCCCGGTACCCCTGGTTCAACGTGGCCGTACAGCGCTTCGGGCAGCTGTCCGACCTCACCCAGTTCCTCCTCGGCGCGACCCTGGGCGCCGGACTGTCGTTCTGGGGTGCGTTCTGGGCCTTCACCCTCGGCTCGGTCATCCTGGAGGTCGTCTGCATCTTCGTCGGCATCGCCGGGATGCGCGAGGGCCTGTCCACCTCCGTGCTGGCCCGCTGGACCGGCTTCGGCCGCTACGGCTCCACGCTCATCGGGCTCGTCATCGCGATCAGCCTCTTCGGCTGGTTCGGCGTGCAGACCGCCGTGTTCGCCGAGGGCCTGCACTCGCTGGCCGGCGGCCCCCCGCTGTGGGCCTGGGCCATGATCACCGGGCTCGGCGTGACGCTGCTGGTGCTCAAGGGGTTCCGGGCCATGGGCTGGACCGCGTTCGTCACCGTCCCGGCCTTCCTCGGCCTGGCCGGATGGGCGATGAGCGTGCAGCTCTCCAAGCACGGCCTGGGCGACCTGGTCGCCTCGCCGCCCTTCGGCGAGGCCATGTCGATCGCCACCGGCGCCACCATCGTCGCCGGCTCCTACATCGTCGGCGCGGTCACCACGCCCGACATGACCCGCTTCAACCGCAACACCGGCGACGTGGTCAAGCAGACCGTGCTGGGCATCTCGCTCGGCGAGTACGTGCTGGGCCTGGCCGGCGTGCTCCTCGCCTACGCGGTCAAGACCTCCGACGTGATCGCCATCATCACCGCCTCCTCCGGCGTGGCCGGCGTGCTCATCCTGATCTCCGCCACCGTCAAGATCAACAACTGGAACCTCTACTCCGCCTCGCTCGGCCTGATCAACTCCGTGGAGTCCCTCACCGGGATCCGCCTGCCCCGGATCGCCGTCACCGTCGGGATCGGCGTCCTGGGCAGCGCCCTGGCCGCCGCCGGCATCCTCGACCACTTCACCGACTTCCTCACCCTGCTCGGCGTCCTCACCCCGCCCATCGCCGGGATCATGGTCGCCGAGTACTTCCTGGCCCGCCGCTGGCGGCCCGAACTCGACGCCTCCCGCGCCACCGGGCGGCTGCCCGCCACCGAACCCGGCTGGGTCCCCGCCACCCTGGTGCTCTGGGCCGCCGCCGCCACCACCGGCTGGCTCGGCGACCACTACCAGTGGCCCGGCATCCCCGCGGTCAACTCCCTGCTGCTGGCCGGCGCCGGCTACGTCCTGGCCGCCCGCCTCGGCCTGGTACGCGGCACCCGCCCCCTGCCCGTCGACCAGCCCGACCGGCCCGCCGCCGCGGTGGAGGCCGAGGCCGCGCCGGCGACCCCCGCCACCGAGAGATAGGAGAGCGCGTGCGCATCGGCATCGACGTCGGAGGCACCAACACCGACGCCGTCCTGCTGGACGGCGACACCGTGCTCGCCGCCGTGAAATCCCCCACGACCCCCGACGTGACCGGCGGGATCGTCGCGGCCGTCCGCACGGTCCTGGCCCGCTCCGGCGCCGCCCCCGACACCGTCGCCGCCGTGATGATCGGCACCACCCAGTTCGTCAACGCGCTGGTGGAGGGCGACCGGCTCGCCCCCACGGCCGCGGTACGGCTCGGCCTGCCCGCCACCGCCGCCCTTCCCCCCATGTCCGACTGGCCGGCGCGCCTCCGTACCGCCCTGTCCGGCGGCACCGGCGGCGGCGCCGGCGGCGGGACCGGCACCGCGCGGGACGCGGCCGGCCCCGCCGTCTACCTCTGCGACGGCGGGCACGAGTACGACGGCCGCCCCATCTCCCCCATCGACCCCGCCCAGCTGCGCAGGGCCGCCGCCGACATCGCCGCCCGCGGCGTCCGCTCGGTGGCGATCTCCGCGGTCTTCTCCCCCGTCTCCGCCGAGGCCGAGGAGGAGGCGGCCCGGATCCTGGCCGGGGAGCTGGGCGACGGCGTGCACCTGTCCCTCTCCCACGAGATCGGCCGGGTCGGCCTTCTCCCCCGCGAGAACGCCACCATCGTCAACGCCGCGCTGCGCGACCTCGCCGGGACGGTCGTCGACGCGTTCGGGAGCGCCCTCGCCGAGGCCGGGATCGGCGCACCCCTGTTCCTGTCCCAGAACGACGGCACCCTCATGGACGTCGAGTACGCCCGCCGCCACCCCGTCGCCACGTTCGCCTCCGGCCCCACCAACTCCATGCGCGGCGCCGCCTACCTGTCCGGCCTCACCGACTGCGCCGTCGTCGACGTCGGCGGCACCACCGCCGACGTCGGCATCCTCACCGGCGGTTTCCCCCGCGAGGCCTCCGGCGAGTCCGAGACCGCCGGAGTCCGCACCAACTTCCGCATCCCCGACGTGCTGTCCCTGGGCATCGGCGGCGGCTCGCTGGTCGACCTGGACGTCCCCAGCGTCGGCCCCCGCAGCGTCGGCTACCGCCTCACCGAGGACGCCCTGGTCTTCGGCGGCCGTACGATCACCGCCACCGACCTGGCCGTCGCCGCCGGCCACGCCCGCATCGGCGATCCCGCCCGCGCGGCCCGCCTCGATCCCGGCCGCGTCCGCGCCGCCCTCGCCCACATCGCCGAGCGCATCGCCGACACCGTCGACCGCATGCGCACCTCCCCCGAAGCCCTGCCCATCGTCGCCGTCGGCGGCGGCAGCGTCCTGCTCGCCCCCGGCGAAGCCGGCGAACCCGGTGGCCACGGCGATTCCGGCGTGGTGGGCGGCCTGCCCGGGTTCCCCGACCTGCGCCGCCCCGCCCACTTCGCGGTCGCCAACGCCATCGGCGCCGCCATCGCCCAGGTCGGCGGCGAGGTCGACCGCGTCTACCAGATCCCCCCGGGCCGCCGCGACACCGTCCTGGACGAGGCCCGCGACCAGGCCGTCCGCGCGGCCGAGAACGCCGGGGCCCGCCCCGGCACCGTCACCATCGTCGACGTCGAGGAGGTCCCCCTCGCCTACCTGCCCGGCGGCGCCACCCGCGTCCGGGTCAAGGCCGTGGGCGACCTCGACCCCCGCCGCCTGGAAGGCACCCCCCATGCGTGAGATCCGCCCCGAGCACCTGGACGACCTCGCCCGCGGCGCCGGCATCCTCGGCACCGGCGGCGGCGGCGACCCCTACATCGGCAGGCTCCTGGCCCAGCGCGCCATGCTCGACCACGGCCCCGTCACCGTCGTCGGCATCGACGAGGTGCCCGCCGACGCCACGGTCGTGGCCATCTCCGGCATGGGCGCGCCCACCGTGTCCCTGGAGAAGATCCCGGCCGGGACGGAGGAGGTCACCGCGCTGCGCGCGCTGGAACGCTACCTGGGACGCGCCGCCACCCACCTGGTCCCCATCGAGATCGGCGGGCTCAACTCCATGACCCCGTTCATCGCCGCCGCCCGTACCGGGCTGCCCGTGGTCGACGGGGACGCCATGGGACGCGCCTTCCCCGAGGCCCAGATGGTCCTGCCCGGCCTCATCGGCGTCACCGTCGCCCCGATGGCCGTCGCCGACGACAAGGGCAACACCCTGGTCGTGGAGAGCGTCTCCAACCTCTGGGCCGAACGGCTGGCCAGGTCCGCCTGCGTGGAGATGGGCTGCTCGGTCTCCTGCGCCGACACCGTCATGCGCGGCGACCAGCTCGCCGCCGGGCTGGTCCCCGCCACCCTCACCCTCGCCGAGGACCTCGGCCGCACCGTCCGCGAGGCCCGCGCCGCGCACGCCGACCCCGTCGCCGCCGCGGCCTCCGTCCTGAACGGCGTACGGCTGCTCACCGGCAAGGTCGTCGACGTGGTCCGCCGTACCTCCGGCGGCTTCGCGCGCGGCCGGGCCGTGCTGGAGGGAGCCGGCGGCGACGCCGGGCGGACCCTGGAGCTGTCCTTCCAGAACGAGCACCTGCTCGCCCGCCGGGACGGCACGGTCGTCGCCACCACCCCGGACCTGATCTGCGTCCTGGACACCGACGGCGGCGAGCCCGTCACCACCGAGAGCCTGCGCTACGGCCTGCGCGTCACCGTGCTGGGCGTCCCGTGCGACCCGCGATGGCTCACCCCGGGCGGGCTTGAGCTGGCCGGCCCGCGCTACTTCGGCTACGACTGCGATCACGTCCCCCTGCCGGCGTGCTGAAAGAGCCCGGCACCTTTACGTTGTAAATTGAATACTGAAACGTGTCTCGTCGCGCCGGCCGCTCGGCCGCTCGGCCGCTCAGCCGGCGAGGTACTCCCGGACGGCCAGGTGCGCCGCGTTCCGCATCTCGGCGTGCAGGGCCGCGTTGGCCTCACGGTCGGTCCGGGCCTCGACGATCCGCAGCCCCTCCCCCGCGATCGCCTTCGGAAGGTCGGCCGCCGACTCCAGCAGGCGGTGCGGGACGCCGTGCGCGGCCGCGACCGCCGCCAGGTCCACCCGGTGCGGCGTCCCGAAGACCCGCTCGAACGGCCCGCGCAGGGCGGCCTGCGGCAGCAGCGAGAAGATCCCGCCGCCCTGGTTGTTCACCACCACCAGGGCCAGGTCGGGACGGCGGTCGGCGGGGCCGATGATCAGCCCGTTCTGGTCGTGCAGGAACGACAGGTCGCCCAGCAGCGCGTAGGCGCGCCCGCTGTGCGCCAGGGCGGCGCCGATCGCGGTCGAGACCAGCCCGTCGATGCCGCTCGCGCCGCGGTTGGCCATGATCCGGATGCCGCGGCGCGGGCGCATCACCTGGTCCAGGTCCCGGATGGGCATGCTGGCCGCGGCGAACAGCAGGGAGCCGCCGGGCAGCCCGGCGACCAGGTCGCGGGCCAGCCGCGGCTCGGTGACCTCGGGGGTGGCGTCCAGCACCGCGTCCACGGCCGCCGCGGCGGCCAGGTCGGCCGCCCGCCACGACCTCAGCCACGCGTCGTCGCCCGACACCACGGGGATCTCCACGTCCTGGGCGACCTGGGTCGCCGAGCGGACCGGGTCGGGCCAGCGCGCCAGCCCCGGCGACAGCACGATGTGCTCCTCCGCCCGCCGCAGCAGCGACAGCAGCGGCCGGGACAGGCCCGGCTTGCCGAGGGTCACCACCACCTCGGGGCGGTGCCGCTCGACGAACTCCGGGACGCCCAGCAGGAAGTGGTGCGAGGACAGGGCGTGGTCGCCGTAGCGGGCGTTGCCGTTGGGCTCGGCCAGCACCGGCCAGCCCGCCATCGAGGCCGCGGCCACGTACCGCTTGACGTTGCTCGCGCCGTCGCCGACCACCAGGACGCCGCGGCGGGTGGGCGGCACGTGCAGCACCGACCCCGGCGTGGCCGCGCGGATCTTGGTCCAGGCGCCGGTGGCGTCGCCGTCCAGCGGCTCGCACCAGGTGTCGTCGCCGTCGGGGACCAGCGGCTCGCGGAACGCGGCGTTCAGGTGCACCGGCCCCGGCTCGGGCGCCAGCGCCAGGCCCCAGGCACGGCTGATCAGCGACCGCCAGTAGGCCACCATGCCGGGCCGGTTCTCGGGGACCCCGATCTCGCAGCTCCAGCGCGCCGCCGTCCCGAACAGCTTGAGCTGGTCGATGGACTGGTTGGCGCCGGTGTCGCGCAGCTCGGGCGGACGGTCGGCGGTGATCAGGATCAGCGGCACGCCGGACTCGTGCGCCTCCACCACCGCCGGGTGGAAGTTGGCCGCGGCCGTCCCCGAACTGCACAGCAGCGCGACCGGGCGGGCCGAACGCTTCGCCATGCCCAGCGCCAGGAACGCGGCCGAGCGCTCGTCGATCCGCACGTGCATCCGGACCCGACCGGCCTGCTCGGCGGCGTGCAGCGCCAGCGCCAGCGGCGCCGAACGGGACCCGGGCGCCAGCACCACCTCGGTCATGCCGCACCGCAGCAGCTCGTCGACCACCACCGTGGCCAGCGCGGTGGCGGGATTCATCGGCCCACGGCTCCGATCACCGGCGGGGCGTCCAGGAACTCCGCCGCGGCGGCGACCCGGCCCGGCCAGCCGCCGTCCTCGATCTCCACGCGGCGCAGCGCGGCCTCGTCCACCTCGGGCCGGCGCACCTCTATCGCCCCGTCCACCGGGCGCAGCGGATCGGCCACGACGTCGTCCTCCAGCAGCGACAGGGTCGCCAGCCCGCACGCGAACGGCAGGTCGGGCAGGGCGGCGGCCAGCGCCAGGCCCGCGGCCAGCCCGACCGAGGTCTCCACCGCGCTGGACACCACCACCGGCAGCCCGCACGCCTCGGCGACCCGCAGCGCCGCCCGCACCCCGCCCAGGGGCTGCACCTTCAGCACCGCGATGTCGGCCGCCTCGGCGGCGCGGACCCTCAGCGGGTCCTCGGCGCGGCGGATCGACTCGTCCGCGGCGACCGGCACGTCCACCCGCCGCCGTACCCGCGCCAGCTCCTCCAGCGACGCGCAGGGCTGCTCGGCGTACTCCAGGTCGAAACGGTCCAGCGTACGGATCATCCGGGCCGCGGTGTCGACGTCCCAGGCCCCGTTGACATCGACGCGGATCCGGCCGGCGGGCCCCAGGGCGTCGCGGACGGCCTCCACCCGGGCCAGGTCCTCGGCCTCGTCCTGGCCGCGCTCAGCCACCTTGACCTTGGCCGTGCGGCAGCCGGAGGCGGCCGTGATCGCGTGCGCCGTCTCGGGGCCGACCGCCGGGACGGTCACGTTCACCGGGACGCGGTCGCGCAGCGGAGCGGGCCACCCGTCATGGGCGGCCTCCCGGGCGGCGGCCAGCCACCGGGCGCACTCGGCCGGGCCGTACTCGGCGAACGGGGAGAACTCACCCCATCCCGCCGGGCCGTGGACGAGCACGCCCTCGCGCCGCGTGATGCCCCGGAACCGCGTCCGCATCGGGATGGAGTAGACCCGCACCCGCCGAACCCCCTGCCGTACGCTTCGCGAACAATTAGTGGTACGGCTGAACGTACCGGATGGGGATGCCCCCCGGACCACCGCTCCCCGGACCGCCGCTCCCGGACCGCCGCTCCCCGGGCGGCCACCGCGTGCGAGCCGGAAGGCGGGCGGGGCGTCACCGGGATGGCGCGTCCGGATGCTCCGATGCCGAGAGCAGCTCGGAGCCCAACGGGGTGAGGTTGTGCAGGACCGCGCTTCCGTTGCGCTGGGTGGTGACGAGCCCGGCTTCGCGGAGAACGGCCGTGTGCTGGCTCGCCGAAGCGATCGAGGTGCCCGCCCTGCGACTGAGTTCCGTCGTGCTGCAGCCATCCCCTATCGCTTTCATGATGGCGGCCCGGTTCCGGCCGACCAGGGCGGCGAGGGACTCGCCCCCGGGGCCGGAAAGGCCGTCCTGGATGTCACGCGCGACCGGGTAGACCAGGACGGGTGCCAGCTCGGGATCGACGAGGGTCACGGGAGCGCGGCAGCAGAAATACGACGGCAGCAGCAACAGCCCCCGCCCTTCCAGCATCAGTTCCCTGTCGACCGGATAGTCGGCCTCCAGAATGGGAGGGTTCCAGCGCAGCAAGGGGCTGTAGCTGCCGAGAAGGCCCTCGACGCCGCCCTCGGCGAATGCGCGCATCCTCCTGGCCCTGTCCGCCTCGATGTGCGCCTCCACGAAGGACCATTCCGGCCGCAGCACGGCGTCGTGATAGGAGCGCAGCGCGTGCCCCACCCCCTCGATGACCCGCAGGTCACCGGCGGCCAGCCCGCGGGTCCATTCCGGCAGGCGGCGTTGCGCGCCGAGCAATTCCAGTTCGGCGCGGACACGGGCGCGCGGTGTGGCCAGGACGGCCTCGATGTCCTCCTCCGGTGAGCCCGCCGATCCGGCCGGGGTGAGGAAGTCCGGAAAGTAGGTGGCGTGCGGGGCCAGGGTCATCAGGGGGCGCACCCAGGACTGCACCCTGTCGCGCACGGTGCGGCGCCAGCCGTCGAAGAGCAACGCCCCTTCGCGGTTCTGCAGCAGCTGGACGCTCAGCACGATCTCCCACATGGCGTGGGGACGCGCGCCGACCCGCGTCCGTGCGAGATCGTCGAAACCGAAGTGAATCCGCAGCATGGCGCTCCCGGAAACCGCGCGTGACCCGCGGCGCGGCTCGCGTTCAGGCTCCACCGACCGGGTGATCTTCGCAGAGGGATCCGGCCGGTGTCCGCCCCTCTCCTGCCGGTGCGGTCCGGCTCGACGGGCGGCACGTTCCGTGATATCCGGGCCGCGTCGCGCGATGGCCCCTCCCGCCATTTCAGCGGTGGCTGAAAGGCGTTGTCGGCTGGTGCCGGGTCAAGCAGCCTCCCCTTTCAGTCCCTCCGGAAAGGCGTGCCCATCGCGAGCGGGACGGCACGCGGCATCCGGAAATCCGAGCGAGAAACAGAAAGGCGCCGAACCCCCATACCCCGCGAGAAGGGAAGTTCATGGTCGGAACGAGCCACGGACGGGTGGCGACCCGTGCCGCGATGTTCGCCAAAGGGTCGAGCGTGGTGGCGCTCGCCCTCGTGACGGTGCTGTCGCTGGGCGTGGTGCCCGCCCACGCGGCACCCGGAACACCGAACTTCGGTCCCGGAATCGAGGGCTACGCCGGCTACGACGGCCAGGACACCTGTGATCCTGTCGCCAAGCCGGGCGTGTCCGGGTTCCGTGACCTCCTCAACCGCGCCTACGGCTCGCACACCGCCTACATCACCCGCGCCTGCGACGTCGGCGGCACGAGCGAGCACAAAGAGGGCCGGGCGCTGGACTACATGCTCGACGTGAACGACGGCGCCGACCGGGCCGTGGCCGACGACGTCCTGTCATGGCTGCTGGCCACCGACCAGTACGGCAACCGGCATGCCATGGCGCGCCGCCTCGGCGTCATGTACATCATCTGGAACCGCCGGATCTGGAAGGCCTACGAGGCGTCCTCGGGATGGCAGTCCTACAGCGGGTCCAACCCCCACACCGACCACATCCACGTCAGCTTCGGCTGGGCCGGAGCGCGCAAGCAGACCACCTGGTGGTCCGCCCCGTCGGGTCCCGCCAACGTCTACGGCGTTCTCCCGGACGGGCGCCTGACCTTCACCTCCGTCGACGGCGCGACCGGGCGCCGTACCCACGGGGCGGTCGTCTCCGGCGCGAAGCTCGGCTTCACGCCCGTGGCGATGGCCACCCTGAACTTCAACACGATCCTGTTCACCTCCGACACGAGCGAGCTCTACCGGGTGGATGTCATCACCAACAACGACTCGCTCGTCTTCAACCCGCCGGTACGGCTCGACGACGGAGGCTGGAGCCACGACCTGCTCGCCTATGACGGCAACGGCCACCTGTACGGGATCGCCGACGGCGTGCTGCGCCGCTACACGATCGGTACCGCCAAGCCGGCCCTGGGCGACATCACCGGCTGGACCACGATCGGCAAGGGCTTCACGCTGAAGACGCTCACCGCCGCCGGGCCCCGCCCCGACTGGATCCTCGGCACCACCGCCGACGGCCGGCTGCTGTCGTACCAGATCATGGGCGCCGGCAGCTGGAACCCGTACCAGCTCCGCCCCGCGACCTGGCAGACCTACGACCACCTGCTGTCCCCCGGCGGCGGGGTCTACCTCGGCCACCGGCCGGACGGCTCGATGGCGCACTACATCGACACCAACGCCTACAACGGCAACGGGTCCGACATCAGTGCCGCACGAGCCGTCGATTCCGGAGGCTGGGGCCAGGTCCTGCTCTCCGCTCAGCCCGGCACCGTCGGCTGACCGCCGGACGCGGGGCCCGGGCGGGACCCGGCCCCGCGTCCCCGGCGAGAACCCGGTGGTACGGCGTCAGCGGTACGGCGTCAGCGGTACGGGATCGGCGGTACGGGCTCAGCAGTGCGGGCTCAGCGGTGCGAACTCGGTAGTGCGAACTCAGTAGTACCAGGGGAAACGCGACCAGTCGGCGTCGCGCTTCTCCAGGAAGGAGTCACGCCCCTCGGCCGCCTCCTCGGTGCCGTAGGCCAGCCGGGTGGTCTCGCCCGCGAACAGCTGCTGGCCCACCAGCCCGTCGTCGATCATGTTGAAGGCGTACTTGAGCATCCGCTGCGCCGTCGGGCTCTTCCCGTTGATCTTGCGGCCCCACTCCAGCGCGGTGCGTTCCAGCTCGGCGTGCGGCACCACCGCGTTGACCATGCCCATCCGGTGCGCGGCCTCGGCGTCGTAGGTGTCCCCGAGGAAGAAGATCTCGCGGGCGAACTTCTGCCCGACCTGCCGGGCCAGGTACGCCGATCCGAACCCGCCGTCGAAGCTGGCCACGTCGGCGTCGGTCTGCTTGAAGCGGGCGTGCTCGCGGCTCGCCAGCGTCAGGTCGCTGACCACGTGCAGGCTGTGCCCGCCGCCGGCCGCCCACCCGGGCACCACGCAGATCACGACCTTGGGCATGAACCGGATGAGCCGCTGCACCTCCAGGATGTGCAGCCGCCCGGCCCGGGCCGGGTCGATCGTCTCCGCCGTCTCGCCCTCGGCGTACCGGTAGCCGTCCCTGCCACGGATCCGCTGGTCGCCGCCCGAGCAGAAGGCCCAGCCACCGTCCTTGGGCGACGGCCCGTTCCCCGTCAGGAGCACGCAGCCGACGTCGGAGGACATCCGCGCGTGGTCCAGCGCCCGGTACAGCTCGTCCACCGTGTTGGGGCGGAAGGCGTTGCGCACCTCGGGGCGGTCGAAGGCGATCCGCACCGTGCCCTGGTCGACGGCCCGGTGGTAGGTGATGTCGGTGAAGCCGAAACCCTCCATCTCCTTCCAGGCGTGAGCGTCGAACAGGTCCGAGACCTTGTCGGCCATGTCGTCGTGGGTCCTCTCCCTCGGGTCCGGCACGTCCAGCGGGTCGCCGCCTCGGCGCCGCCCCCATTCAACCGCCTCCCCGATTCGAACATGTTCAGCGGGGTCGTTTACGCTGATCGCGATATGGACCGCCGCCTGCACGCCCTGGTGCTTCCGCCGGGCCGGCGCCTGTACGGGGCGCTGGCCGCCGCCCTCGACGGCACCGGCCCCGCCATCTGCCCCGTCTCACCCGATCTGCCCGGCCCGGCGCGCGACGCGCTCCTGGAGGCCCTGGCACCGGACGCGGTCGAGACCGGGGAGGGCGTGCGGCCGTACCGGCCCGGCTCCCGTGACGGCGGCGGACGCGTCCCCGTGGCCGCCGGCACCGCGGTGCTCATCGCCACCTCCGGCAGCACCGGCACCCCCAAGATCGTCGAGCTCTCGGCCGCGGCGCTGCGGCACTCGGCCGCCGCCACCCTGGCCCGCATCGGTGCCGCGCCCGGCGACCGCTGGCTGTGCTGGCTGCCCACCGATCACATCGCCGGGATCATGGTCCTGGTCCGGTCCCTGGTGGCCGGGACCGAGCCGGTGATCGCGCCCCGGTTCGACCCGGCCGCCGCCGGCTCGGCCGAGGGCATGCACGTGGCCCTGGTCCCGACCCAGCTCAGGCGCATGATCGACGCCGGGGTGGACCTGTCGAAACCGGGCGCGCTCGTCCTCGGCGGCGCCGCCGCGTCCCCGGCGCTGCTGGCGGAGGCACGCGCGCGCGGGGCCCGGGTGTTCACCACCTACGGCATGAGCGAGACCTGCGGCGGGTGCGTCTACGACGGGGTGCCGCTGGACGGCACGCGCGTCGCGGTCGGCCCGGACGGCCGGATCCGCCTGGCGGGCCCGTCGCTGTTCACCGGGTACCGGCGCGATCCCGGGCTCACCGCCTCGGTGCGCGAGGGCGAGTGGTTCGTCACCTCCGACCTCGGCGCCATGGAGGGCGGCCTGCTGCGGGTGCGCGGCCGGGCCGACGACGTGATCAACACCGGCGGGGAGAAGGTCGTCGCGGGCGAGGTCGCCGCGGTGCTGGCCCGCCACCCCGGCGTCCGGGACGTCGTGGTGGTCGGCCGCCCCGATCCCGAGTGGGGGGAGCGCGTCACCGCCGTCGTCGTCCCCGGCGGCACGCCCGCGCCGTCCCTGGACGAGCTGCGGGCCTGGGTGCGCGAGCGGATGCCCGCCTGCGCCGCGCCCCGGGAGCTGGAGCTGCGGCCGGCCATCCCGCTGCTGGCGTCCGGCAAGCCCGACCGCGGGCTGCTGCGCCGCGCCGGGGGTTCCCCGGCTTCCTGAACGGCCCCGCCCTCGATATGGCCCCGCCCTGCCCTCAAGGCAGCCATGAATGTCCTGGATTCGGGTCCTCTGTCCGGGGTCATTGTCGCTTGTGGGAGGCTTGATACCGGCCCCTGGGAACAACGACCCGGCCCGGAGGCGTTCCGAATAATGCGTGCGCCACCACCGCACATCGTCCCCGCGCCGCGCCACAGCCCGAAGGGAGGGGGTGTCCCCATGCCGCGAACCGCCGTAGAGACCCCGCTGCAGGAGCAGGCGAGCCCCGCGCTCGACGACCTCCTGGAGCGTGGCCGTGCTCAAGGGCGCCTCTCGCTCGTCGAGGTGCGCCGGGCCTTCGAGGCCGCCGGGATCAGCCCGTCGCAAGGCCGTTCCATCCTGCGTGAACTCTCCGAGTCCGGCATCCGCCTGGCCAGCGAGGACGAGTCCGCCCGCCCGGCCGCGGCCGGGCCCGCCGACCCCGTCACGGCCGCCCCCGCCCCCGCCGCCAAGCGGGCCGCCGCCGGCTCCCGCGCACGGGCCGACCAGGCCCCCGCCGCCCGCAAGGGCTCCGCCCGCCGCGCCGCCGAGGCCAAGGACGCGGCCCCGGCCGAGGACGACACCTTCGAGGTCGCCGAGGTCGAGGTCGAGGAGACCGCGGCCGACCTGGACGACCAGTCCACCACGATGGGCGACTCGGTCCACACCTACCTCAAGGCCATCGGCCGCCGCCAGCTGCTCACCGCCGAGCAGGAGGTCGACCTGGCCAAGCGGATCGAGGCCGGGCTCTACGCCGAGTACAAGCTCCAGAACGAGGACCCGGCCCCCGACCTGCGCGCCGACCTGGAATGGGTCGCCGCCGACGGGCGCCGGGCCAAGGCCCACATGCTCGAGGCCAACCTGCGCCTGGTGGTCTCGGTCGCCAAGAAGTACTCCGACCGCGGGCTGTCGCTGCTGGACGTCGTCCAGGAAGGGAACCTGGGGCTGATCCGCGCGGTCGAGAAGTTCGACTACTCCAAGGGCTACAAGTTCTCCACCTACGCCATGTGGTGGATCCGGCAGGCGATCCAGCGCGGCTTCGCCGACTCGGCCCGGACCATCCGGCTGCCGGTGCACGTGCTGGAGATGCTCAGCAAGCTGAGCCGCGTCGAGCGCGACATGCACCAGCGGCTGGGCCGCGAGCCCACGCCCGAGGAGCTGGCGGTCGAGCTGGACAAGAGCCCCGAGCAGGTGCGCGAGCTGCTGCGCACCAGCCGGCAGCCGATCAGCCTGGACTCCACCATCGGCGAGGACGGCGAGACCCGGATCGGCGACCTGATCGAGGACACCGACAGCCCGGAGGCGTCGGAGCTGGTGGACCGGCAGCTGATGGCCGACCAGCTGCGGCGGACGCTGGACATCCTGTCGCCGCGCGAGGCCAGGATCATGGCGATGCGGTTCGGGCTGTACGACGGCACGCCCCGCACGCTCGACGAGATCGGCAGGGCGCTCGGGCTCACCCGGGAGCGGATCCGCCAGCTGGAGAAGGAGTCCCTCTCCAAGCTGCGGCACCCCAGCAACGCACGCCCGCTCCTGGACTTCGCGGTCTGAGGGCAGTCCCCCCGCGGCGCGGTGACGGGCGAGAGCGCGGACGCGGGACCCGCCGGCGAAACGCCGGCGGGTCCCGTGCTGAGCGCCGTTCCACAGCGCCGCACGAAGGGCGCACCGGCCGGTCACTCTGCGCGGCGGAACTCCAGGATCGCCACGGTCATCAGCCCGATGCCCATCACCACGACCAGCAGGATCTCCAGACCCACCGGGACCCGCCAGCCGTTCCAGGTGACGCCCGGGTTGAAGACGCGGGCCAGCTCGGGCGAGACCTGCAGATGCCTGAACACCGCCTGCCGCAACGGGTCCACGGCGTAGGTCAGCGGGTTCAGGCGGGTGAGCACGCTCAGCCAGGTGGGCAGGCCGCTCAGCGGGTACAGCGCCCCCGACAGGAACATCATCGGCATCATCGCCATCTGCATGACGCCGAAGAACGACTGCATGGTCTGGATCCGCGCCGCCAGCACCACTCCGAACCCGGTCAGCGCGAGAGCGCCCAGGAACATCAGGCCCAGCATCTCCAGGATCAGCAGCGGATCGTAGGGCACCCCGGCCAGGCCGGCCATCGCCACGATCACCGTGCCCTGCAATGTCGCCACCACCGCCCCGCCGACGCACTTGCCGACCACGATGGCGGCCCGGCTGACCGGGGCCACCAGCATCTCGCGCAGGAACCCGAACTCGCGGTCCCAGACGATCGACGAGGCCGAGAACATCGCGGTGAACATCACCGACATCGCGCACACGCCCGGGAAGATGAACGTCTTCAGGTCCACGTGCCCCATCGGGCCGCCGCCGGTGGCCATCAGGCTGGACAGCCCCGTGCCCATGACCAGCAGCCACAGCACCGGCTGGACCAGCCCCGACACCATCCGCATCCGGTCCCGCCAGAACCTGAGCAGCTCCCGGTACAGGACGATCCTCACCGCGCGCAGGTCGTGCCGGACGCTGCGCGGCGGGACGTGCACCCGGACCACGGCGGCGCCGGCCGGTGCCCTCTCCCGTTCCGGTGCCCGCGTGGTGCTCCGCATCGTCGCCCCCTTCCCCCGCCCGGGGTGCGCGCGGCCCGTGCACACCGGCCGTGACCGGGCCGCTAAGACCACTGTCCGGCCGTGCCCGTGCGGACGTCAACCCGGCGCCGCCGCGTCCGGGCACCCCCTCGCCGCGCAAGGGGCCCCGGCGGAGCCGTCCGGCGCGCCCGCCGGCCGGCGCGCTCACCTTCCCCGCATGGCCAGGCGCATCTGGTCCCGGGAAGACCCCTCGGCGTCCCGGATCGTCCGGCCGGTGAAGGACATGAACACATCGTCCAGCGACGGCCGGGAGACGTTCACCGACTCGATCGGCACGCCCAGCTCGGCGAACAACCGGGGCACGAAGCGCTCCCCCGACGGCACCGCGAACGTCACCGCGCCCTCCGACACCCCCGCCGCCACGCCGAACCGGTCCGCCAGCGCCGCGATCGCGGCATCGTCGTCGGTGGTGCCGATCCGCACCCGGTCCTCACCGATCCCCGCCTTGAGGGCCTCGGGGGTGTCCAGCGCCACGATCCGGCCCGCGTCGATGATCGCGATGCGATCGCAGAACTCCGCCTCCTCCATGTAGTGGGTCGTCATGAAGATCGTGATCTGCTCGGCCCGCTTCAGCTCCCGGATGTACTCCCAGATCGACGAGCGGGTCTGCGGGTCCAGCCCCACGGTCGGCTCGTCCAGGAACAGCACCCGCGGCGAGTGCAGCAGGCCCCGGGCGATCTCCAGGCGCCGCTTCATGCCGCCGGAGTAGTACCGGACCAGATCGCGGCGGCGCTCCCACAGCCCCACCATCTCCAGGACCTGCCGGATGCGCTCGCGCGTCAGCTGGCGCGGAACGCCGTACAGCTCGGCGTGGAAGCGCAGGTTCTGCTCACCGCTGAGGTAACCGTCCAGGGTGGGGTCCTGGAAGACCAGCCCGATGTTGCGGCGCACGTCGTCGCGCTCGCGCACCACGTCGTGACCGGCCACCCGCGCCGTTCCGGCGGTCGGGCGCAGCAGCGTGCAGAGCATGTTGATCGTGGTGGACTTGCCGGCGCCGTTGGGGCCGAGGAACCCGAAGATCTCGCCGGTCTCGACACCGAACGTGATCCCCCGCACGGCCTCCATGTCGCCGAATCGCTTCACCAGGCCGTCGACCCGTACGGCCAGACCATCGTCCGACATACGCCCTCCCTCACTCCCAGTAAATGCCACGTCGGAGGCACCGGCGCCTGTCCCTCCACCAAGGGATCGCCAAGGAGGCGGCCATGCCTCCCGTGTCCCAGCGCTACGCCGAGGGACTTCTCTCGTCACGGCCGGGGGCGAGGGGCACGCTCTAAGCCAGTTTGATCCACGAGATGCCAGGCGATGTGGAGGTGCAGAAATACAGGCTGGCGATCTTGTCGCCGCGTTCGTTGGTCGTCTGCGTCACCAGAAAATCTCCCGGCATGGGCGTGCCGCCGACATCCGACGGCGATCGAGCGTCATGAGGGCGGAGATGAAGTTGCGGGGCCTTGACCGAACCGAAAGTGCCACCGCGGTCTTCGGTGGAGTCACCGGATACCCCTGGTCCGGAGTCCGATACGCCTGACACGCCGCTGCTCGTCGATGAGACCCCGAGCACGCCCATATCCCTGAATTGCTGTGGCGTCGGCATCGGAGTGCCGCCGGAGATGCCCACGACACCGGCGGCGCCACCGCCGAGGTCCACGACGGGCGCGTCCGGGTCGCCATTGTTTCCCCGGTTTATACCACCTCGCCCCAGTATCCCGGCACCCGCGTACTCCGGGCCAAGGAGGATCGGGGGCGAAGTGCTGTCCACGCGCCTGGTGTGAGCGACGGCGTCGGCCCCCTGCCCGAACACGCCGACATTCCCCGTCTCTGCGGGCTTGGGGATTTGCGAGGACCCGCCGGCCGACGCGATGACGCCGGGGCCTTGTGGGCTGCGGTCATCCTCGGTGAGAAAGTCGATGTCGACGGTGCCGCCCTGGGATCGCAGCCCAGGCCCCGCCCGGTGCTGCGTGATCGAGGACGTCACTCCTCCTGCGCCGCCCTGCGCGTGCAGGCCGGTCCCGCCGCCGCCGGCGACGGCGTGCACACCGGTGCCGCGATTGAGCCCGCCTTGCCCGATGACGCCCGTACCGCCCTGGACCCCACCGGGAGGTATGGGGTTCGATCCGACCCCCTGGATTCCATGAAGGGTGTTCTTCGGGCGGAGATCGCCATCCTGTGGGCGAACGTGAAGGATGGCGGTGCCGTTGAAGTCGACATCCTGCTCTGACGGAATCGCCCCTATGAGATAGGTCGTCGACTCCGCCGTCGTCGTTCGCCCTGCTTCGATTTCATCGCCACTGGACACAATATCTCCTTTCGTCGCGTCAACCATTACCTGGAGCATGGGAGAATCGGGATGCAAGAGGATCGATTGATCGATCGTGGGTAGCATGGCAATGAGTGATGACATGCCGGGTGTGCACCGGAGCGGCATGTGAACGACGCCCGACAGGGACGCGTTTTCGCAGGTCTCACGAACTCGACCACGGTCTTCGTGGTGGAGATTGCATGCTAACTGATTGATTCCTGGAATCGCCCGCAATGACCGGACTCGGACAGGCGCGCGAACGCGGCGAACCTTTTTCAGCGGCGGTGTGACACGAAGAGGATCCCGGGAGAAAAGAGATCAGCCGGACAGTCGGATCACCGAGAAGTCCCCGCCCTGCGGGTCCCTCAGCATCGCGAAACGGCCCGCGGGGATGTCGGTCGGCGGCATCCGCACCGCGCCGCCCAGCTCGGCGGCGCGGGCGGCGGCCTCGTCGCAGCCGGCCACCGCGAAGTACACCGACCAGTGCGGCGGGACCTCCGCCGGCCACCGCTCGTCCATCCGGATCATCCCGCCGAACGGCGCACCGCCGGGAACGCTCCACTCGGTGTAGGTCTCGGTGTGGGTCTCGGTGTGGGTCTCGGCGGAACCGCCGACCGGGTGGGGCTCGCCGCGCCAGCCGAAGACCTCGCCGTAGAACGCCCGCGCCGCGCCTACGTCGCGGCAGGCCAGCTCGCTCCAGCAGAAGGCGCCCGGCTCGTTCACCACGCCCGCGCCCGGGAACGCCAGCGGCTGCCAGGCGCCCAGCACCGCGCCCACCGAGTCGGCGAAGATCGCCATCCGCCCCTGGTCGAGGATGTCCATCGGCTCCAGCAGCACCTGGCCGCCGTCGGCGCGGACCGCGCCGACGGCCGCGTCCAGGTCGGCGACGCTCACATAGGTCGTCCACGCCACCGGCTCGCCCTCGACCGTCTGCGGCATCAGCGCCGCCACGGGACGGCCGTCGTCCGGGCCGAGCGTCATCATCGTGTAGCCGCCCGCCACCGGCGGCGAGGGCAGCGCGTACCAGCCGAACAGGCCGCCGTAGAACGCCTTGGCGGACGCGATGTCGGGGGTGCCGAGGTCGATCCAGCAGGGGGTGCCCGGCTCGTACGAACGTCTGTCCGGCATGTCCCGGCTCCGTCCTCGCGCTCCGTCCAGTCCGCGGCTACCTGAAGCCTAGGCCGCGGCCGGTAAAGGCCCGGGCAGCCTCCGCACAAGCCCTGGCCGCCCACGGGCGCTCAGGCCACGGTGATCTCCGCGCCGGCGGAGACCGCCCTGGCGATCCGGGCCGGGATCCGGGTGACCGTCCCGCCCTCGTCGTACCGGCGCAGGACCAGCCGGGCGACGGCGTCGTGCGCGCCGATCGGCGCGCTGACGTGGTCGGCGCCCGCCGCGCGCATCCGCTCGTGGAAGTGCCCCGGCGCCAGCAGGTACGAGGCGACCAGGACCCGCCCGGCGCCGCGCGCCCGCTGCTCGGCGACCACGTCGGCCAGCGCCGGGCCGCCCGCCGCGACGAACCCGTACGGCACCGGCCGCCCCAGCCGCCGCGACAGCAGCCTGGCGGCGGCGCGGACGTCGGCGACGCCCGCCCGGTCCGAGGAGCCCGCCGCGCCCAGCACCACCGCGTCCGACGGGCCCGGAACCCCCTCGGGCACCGCCGCCAGCCGGTCGGCGAGGGCGGCGGCGAGCAGGGGATGCGGCCCCAGCGGACCGGCCGTCACGGCCCCGGGCCGCAGGCGTTCCACCCGCCGGGGAATGTCGATCAGAGCGTGGTAGCCGCGGGCCAGCATCAGCGGGACGGCCACCACCGGGCCTTCGTCCCCCCGCGCCGCCTCCTCCAGGGACGGCGCGGCCAGCTCGGCGTACCCCTCCCTCACCGGCAGCCCCGGCCGGCGGGCGCGCACCCGGTCCAGCAGGTCCCGCACGGTCGCCGGACCGGCCGGATCGCGGGTGCCGTGGGCGACGGCCAGCAGCGCCGGTTCACCCACCGGACCCCGCCCGCGCCGTCTCCACCAGCCGCGGGTCGCACGCCAGCCGGTACCCGCGCTTGACCACCGTCTCCACGATCCCCGAACGCCCCAGCCCGCGCCGCAGCCGGGCGACGGCCATCTCGACCGCGTGCTCGTCGGCCTGCGGGCGGCCGTCGCGCGACCAGGGCGTGCCGCCCACGATCAGCCGGCTGGGCAGCACCCCGCACAGCTCCGCCCGGGACACCACGTGCCCGGGACGGCGCGCCAGCGCCCGCAGGATCGCCATCGGCGCCGGGGCGATCGGGCGCAGCTGGCCGTCCAGGACGACGGCGTGGCCGCGCAGTTCCAGCGCGATCCCCCGGACCTCCAGCAGCCGCGACCGCCGCCGCGGCAGGTCCGACACCAGCGCCCGCACCAGCGCCCCGATCCGCGCCCGCTCCGGCTGGACGGTCGGCACGCCCCGTTCCACCAGGGCCTGCGCGGTGACCGGCCCGACGCAGGCCGCCACCACATGGGTGCGCAGCGCCTCGATCAGCGGCTCCTCCAGGCCGTCCTCGGCCGCCACCGCCAGGGTCGCGGCCACCGCGGGCGAGGAGGTGAAGGTGATGGCGTCGACCGTGCCCGCCACCGCCTGCCCGACCAGGCGGCGCAGCGGGGTGGAGTCGTCGGTCCGCGACCACCGGTACACCGGGATCTCGATCACCTCGGCGCCGGCGGCGCGCAGCGCGTCGGAGAACTCCGGCAGCTCCTCCCCGTACAGCTGCACCGCGACCCGGGCGCCGGCCAGGTCCTTCTCCAGCAGGTGCTTGAGCACCTCGGCGCAGCTCTCCGAGTCCGGCGACCAGCGTTCCTGCAGCCCGGCCTGGCGGATCGCGCCGCGCGACTTGGGCCCGCGGGCCAGGATGTCCACCTGGGACAGCCGTTCGATCAGGCCGTCGCGCAGCCCCCACCCGTCGGCGGTCTCCAGCCAGGCCCGGAACCCGATCCCGGTGGTGACCACCACGTGGTCGAGCGGGCTCTGGATGCACTCCTGGGTGGCGTGCAGCAGCTCGGCGTCGTCGGACAGCGGGATCAGCCGGATCGCGGGAGCGTTGACGACCCGGGCGCCGCGCCGTTCCAGCAGCGTGGCCAGTTCCTCGTGGCGGCGGGCCGCGGTCACTCCGACCGCGAACCCGGCGAGGGGCTCACTCTCGGTGTTCATCGGGCAGCGCCACCTCCACGCGGCCGGTGTCGGGATTCCGGCGGACCGGGAAGGTGCGCAGGGTGACGTCCGGATCGTCCAGGCAGGCTCCGGTGCGCAGGTCGAAGACCTGCTTGAACATGGGCGAGGCGACGGTGGGGGCGCCGCCGCGGGTGCCCAGGATCCCGCGGGAGATCACGTACGCGCCGCTGAACGGGTCCAGGTTCGAGGTCGCGAACAGCTCGCCCTCGAACGTGAGGAACAGCGCCACCTGGACGCCCTCCACCATCGCGCAGGCGCCGCGTTCGGGCATCAGCGTGGTGAACGGGCAGATGTCGTGCCAGCGCGTCGTGGCGCGGGTGCCGGAGCCGCGGGGCGGCGCGGCGGGTTCCCTGGTGAGAACGAGGTCGGGCGTCGTGGTCATCGTGCGGCCACCTCCAGCCGTGGACCGGTCACCAGGACCGGTTTGATCTGATCGCGCTCGGACTCGAAGACGATGCTCGGATCGGGGGTGTCGGGTGCGTTGACGAAGGAGACGAAGCGGCTGAGCTTGGCCGGGTCGCCGAGGGTGTCGCGCCACTCGTCGGAGTAGGAGCCCACGTGCCGGTCCATGGCGGCGTCCAGTTCCGCGCACAGGCCCAGCCGGTCCTCGACGATCACCTCGCGGAGGTAGTCCAGGCCGCCCTCCAGGCCCTCCAGCCAGGTCGCGGTCCGCTGCAGCCGGTCGGCGGTGCGGATGTAGAACATCAGGAACCGGTCGATGTAGCGGACCAGGGTCTCGTCGTCGAGGTCGGTGGCGAACAGGTCCGCGTGCCGCGGGCGCATCCCGCCGTTGCCGGCCAGGTAGAGGTTCCAGCCCCGCTCGGTCGCGATGATCCCGAAGTCCTTGCCCTGGGCCTCGGCGCACTCGCGGGCGCAGCCCGACACCGCGGACTTGAGCTTGTGCGGGGCGCGCAGGCCCCGGTACCGCAGCTCCAGCTTGATCGCCATGCCGACCGAGTCCTGGACGCCGTACCGGCACCAGGTGGAGCCGACGCAGGACTTCACCGTGCGCAGCGCCTTGCCGTAGGCGTGGCCGGACTCGAATCCGGCGTCCACCAGCCGCTTCCAGATCAGCGGCAGCTGCTCGACCCGGGCGCCGAACAGGTCGATCCGCTGCGCGCCGGTGATCTTGGTGTAGAGGCCGAACTCCCGGGCGACCTCCCCGATCACGATCAGCTTCTCCGGGGTGATCTCGCCGCCGGGCACCCGCGGCACCACCGAGTAGGTGCCATTCTTCTGCATGTTGGCCAGGAAGGCGTCGTTGGTGTCCTGCAGCGCGGCCTGCTCGCCGTCGAGGATGTGGCCGTTGCCCAGGCTGGCCAGGATCGAGGCCACCGCGGGCTTGCAGATGTCGCAGCCCCGGCCTCGGCCGTGGGCCTCGATGAGCCCGGTGAAGGTGGTGATGCCGGTGACCCGGACGATGTCGAACAGCTCGGCGCGGCTGTGGTCGAAGTGCTCGCACAGCGCCCGGCTGACCTCGATCCCGGCCGCGGTGAGCTCGGCGTCCAGGATCCTCTTGGCCAGCGGGACGCAGCTGCCGCAGGTGCTGCCGGCCCGGGTGCAGCCCTTGATCCCGGCGATGTCGGTCAGGCCCTCGTCGCGGATCGCGCACCGGATCGTCTCGGCGGTGACGTTGTTGCAGCTGCAGATCACGGTGCCGCCCGGCAGGTCGCCGCCGGCCGCCTCGGTGCCGCCGAACAGCGCCTGCTCGGGCGATCCGGGCAGCTCGGCGCCGATGTAGGCGCGCAGGGCCGGGTAGGACTCGGCGTCGCCGACCAGCACCCCGCCCAGCAGGGTGCGGGCGTCGTCGCTGACCACCAGCCGCTTGTAGATCCCGGCGACCGGGTCGGTGTAGGTGACGTCCAAAGCGCCCTGCTCGGGCCCGGCGAACGGGTCGCCGAAGCTGGCCACGTCCACGCCCATCAGCTTGAGCTTGGTCGACAGGTCGGCGCCCTCGAAACGGGCCGGGCTCGGCGTGCCCGCCGCCCGTGCCAGCAACCGGTCGGCGACCACCTCGGCCATGCTGAAACACGGCGCGACCAGCCCGTAGACCTGCCCGCCGATCAGGGCGCACTCCCCGATCGCGTAGATCGCGGGGTCCTCGGTACGGCAGGTGTCGTCCACGATGACGCCGCCGCGCTCCCCCACCGGCAGGCCGCACCCGCGGGCCAGGGCGTCGCGCGGGCGGACGCCGGCCGAGAAGACCACCACGCCGGCGTCCAGCGAGGTCCCGTCGGAGAGCGCGACCCGTGCCACGCCGCCGTCGTGGCCGGGCTCCAGGCCCGCCATCGGCGTCCCGGCGTGCACCTTCATGCCCAGGGCCTCGATGTGCCGCCGGAGCATCGCCCCGCCGCCCTCGTCGAGCTGGCGCGGCATCAGCCAGGGCGCGACCTCGACCACGTGGGTGTCGACGCCGAGGCCCTGGAGGGCCCTGGCCGCCTCCAGGCCGAGGAGCCCACCGCCGACGACCACTCCGGCCGCGGGCCTTGACGCTGTAAGGTCGGTGCAGTGGGCGCGGAGCGCGTCCAGGTCGTCGATGGTGCGGTAGACGAACACGCCCGGCAGGTCGTGCCCGGGGACCGGCGGCACGAACGGGGCCGAGCCGGTGGCCAGCACCAGCGCGTCGTAGCCGACCTCGCGCCCGGACGCGGTGCGCACCGTCCGGGCGTCCCGGTCGATCGCGGTCACCGGGTCGCCGGTCAGCAGCTCCACGTCCTCGTCATGCGCGGGGCAGGCCAGGTCGGCGTCCTCGGTCAGGTAGGAGGTGAGCGCCACCCGGTCGTAGGCAGGGCGGGTCTCCTCACCGATCACCGTCACGCGCCACGCGCCGGCCGTGTCGCGCTCGCGCAGGGCCTCGACGAGCCGGTGCCCGGCCGGTCCATGGCCGACGACGACCAGCTCCATGGGTTCGTCCCCTCCGTCGTTCATGGGGCCGATCCTCAGCAGGGGCCGTTTCGCGGTTGCGTCCCCTTTGTCACCGGCGTGTTAAAAGACGCTCACGTCGACATCGAATCGTGGTCATCTCGCAATCCGGGCCGCGGAATTTCACTTCGACTTTCCTGATAAGTGAAAACCCGCCGCGTTCTCCGGCCGTTATTCGGCCGGAGAACGCGGCAGGTCGGCGCCGTGCCCGTCAGCCCCCCGGAGCGGCGCCCACGCCGACCCGCACCTGCCCGGGGCCGTCGTGGTCCTGCTCGGCCAGCCAGTCGACGATCCCCGCGACGGTGTCCTGGCAGCCGCCGCATCCGGTGCTCGCCCGGGTACGCGCCGCCACCTCCTCCGCCGTGCGGGCGCCTTTCTCCCAGCACTCCAGGATCTGGCCCTTGGAAACGTTGTTGCAGTGACAGACCGTCGCCGCGTCCGGCATCCGCACCGGCGAATCGGCGGGCCGCGCGCCGCCCACGCCGGTGAAGAACAGGCTGAGCCGGTCGGCCGGCGGCGGCGCCGCCCGGTCGTACAGCTGGGTCAGCGTCCCGGCGGTGCCGGTCTCGCCGAGCAGGATCCCGCCGATCACCCGGCCCTCGCGGATGGCGACCTTCTTGTAGGTGCCGCGGCTCGCGTCGGCGAACCGGATGATCTCCACGTCGGGGTCGTCGTCGCCGTGATGGGTCTCCCCCATCGCCACCAGGTCCACGCCGGCCGCCTTCAGCCGGGTGATCTCCCGCGCCCCGGTGAACCGGGCCAGCGCGTCGGCGCCCGTCAGCAGGTCGGCCAGCACCGCGGCCTGCTCCCAGGCGGGCGCCACCAGCCCGTAGACGGTGCCGCCGTACTGCGAGCACTCCCCGATCGCCCGGACGGACGGATCCGACACCGAGCGCAGCGTCTCGTCGACCACGATCCCCCGGTCGACCTCCAGCCCGGCGGCCCGGGCCAGGCCCACCTCCGGCCGCACCCCGCAGGCGAGCACGACCAGGTCGGCGTCCAGGACCTCCGCGGCCTCCGCGGCCTCCGCGCCGCCGCCCGGCGCCGCCAGCTCGACCCCGTTCACCCGGGCGGCGCCGTCCCGGTCCGGGGCGGTGCGGATCCCGGTGACGACGGCCTCCAGGCGGGCCCGGACGCCCAGCCGGCCCAGGGTCCGGGCCAGCACCTTCCCGGCCCCCGCGTCCAGCTGCCGGTCCATGAGGTGCCCGGCCAGATGCGCCACCGTCACCTCCAGCCCGCGCCCGGCCAGCCCGCGGGCGGCCTCGACCCCCAGCAGCCCCCCGCCGATCACGACGGCGCGCCGGGCGCCCTCCGCCGCCCCGATGATCGCCTCGCAGTCGTCCAGGGTGCGGAACGCCACCGCCCCGGCGGGCAGCCCGCCCTCGGTCCCGGGTATCGGCGGCACGAACGAGCTGCTGCCCGTCGCGATCACCAGCGTCCCGTACGGCACCGCGGACCCGTCCGAGCCGTGCACCGTCCGGGCCTCGCGGTCGACGCGGACGACCTCCACCCCCAGGCGCGCGTCGACGCCGCTGGTCTCGTACCAGGCGGGGTCGACCAGGCCGATCTGGTCCGCCCTGGCCGCGCCGGCCAGCACGTTCGACAGCAGCACGCGGTTGTAGGGCCGCCGCGCCTCCGCGCCGAACACCGTCAGCGGCACCCGCGGGTCCCGGGCGCGGATCTCCGACACCAGCCGGGACCCCGCCATGCCGTTGCCGACGACGACGATGCCCCTCGGGACGGTCCCGGGCTCTTCGGCCTCCCTCGTCACGGCTTCCCTCGTCACGAACCGGCTCCTTCGTCATCGGGAGTGAGAACGGGTTCCAGCCGGACCGCGCAGACCTTGAACTCCGGCATCCGCGACATCGGGTCCAGCGCCGGGTTGGTGAGCAGGTTCGCCCTGCCCTCGCCCGCCCAGTGGAAGGGGATGAAGACGGTGTCCTGGCGGATCGCGTCGGTCAGCCGCGCCCGTACGGTGGCGGCACCGCGGCGGCTGGCCACCCGCACCCCGGCCCCCTCGGCGATGCCCAGCCGCTCGGCCAGGTCGGGGTGCAGCTCGACGAACGGCTCGGGCGCCGCGTCCACCAGGGGCCGTACGCGGCGCGTCTGGGCGCCGCTCTGGTACTGCGCGAGGACCCGGCCCGTGGTCAGGTACACCGGGTAGTCGGGGTCGACGTCCTCGGCGGCGCCGCGGTGCTCCACCGGCGTGAAGCGGGCCCGGCCGTCGGGCGTGGCGAAGCGGTCCAGGAACGGGCGGGGCGTGCCGGGGTGGTCCTCGGCCGGGCACGGCCAGAAGACCCCGCCCTCCTTCTCGATCCGCTCGTAGGTGATGCCGGAGTAGTCGGCCGGGCCGCCCGCGCTGGCCTCGCGCAGTTCCTCGAAGACCTCGGCGGGCTCCTCGCTCCAGGTGCCGGGCGCCTGCAGCCGGTCGGCGAGCACGGCCAGGATCTGCAGGTCGGTCCGCACCCCGGCGGGCGGGCGCACCGCCTGCCTGCGCCGCAGGACCCGGCCCTCCAGGTTGGTCATCGTCCCCGACTCCTCCGCCCACTGCGCGGTCGGCAGGACGACGTCGGCGCGGCGCGCGGTCTCCGAGGGCACGAAGTCGGCGACGGCGAGGAAGTCCAGCGCGTCCAGCCGCTCCTCCACCGCCGACGCCCGCGGCGCGGACACGACCGGGTTGGACCCGAAGAGCAGCATCGCCTTGGGGCCGTCCGGGGTGCCCAGCGCCGACAGCAGCTCGTAGGCGGAACGGCCCGGCCCCGGCAGGTCGGCGGGGTCCACGCCCCACACGGCGGCGACATGGGCGCGCGCCGCCGGGTCGTCGATCCGGCGGTACCCGGGGAGCTGGTCGGCCTTCTGCCCGTGCTCGCGTCCGCCCTGGCCGTTGCCCTGGCCGGTCAGGCAGCCGTAGCCCGACCCGGGGCGGCCGGGCAGCCCCAGCGCCAGCGCCAGGTTGATGAACGCGGTCACCATGTCGGTGCCGCGGGCGTGCTGCTCGGCGCCGCGGGCGGTGAGGACGTAGGACCGCTCGCCGCGGGCCAGCAGCCGGACGGCCTCCCGCATGTGGGGTACGGGCACCCCGGTGATCCGCTCGACCCGGTCCGGCCAGTAGGCGTTGACGACCGTGCGGACCGCCTCGAACCCGCCGGTCCGCTCGGCGAGGTAGTCCTCGTCCAGCAGGCCCTCGGAGACGGCCAGGTGCAGCAGTCCGTTGGCCAGGGCCAGGTCGGTGCCGGGGGTGGGCTGCAGGTGCAGGTCGGCCTGCCGGGCGGTGGTGGTACGGCGCGGATCGACCACGATCAGCGCGCCGCCCGCCCGCTGGAGGTCGGTGAGGTGCCGCATGAACGGCGGCATCGTCTCGGCGACGTTCCCGCCGGCGAGCAGGACCGCGTCGGCGCGGCCCAGGTCGGTGATCGGGCCCGGCAGCCCCCGGTCCATCCCGAAGGCCCGGCCCGAGGCCGCGGCGGCCGAGGACATGCAGAACCGGCCGTTGTAGTCGATCTGGGAGGTGCGCAGCGCGATCCGGGCGAACTTCCCGAGCTGGTAGGCCTTCTCGTTGGTCAGCCCGCCGCCGCCGAAGACCGCGACCGCGTCCGGGCCGTACGCGCCCTGGAGCCGCGTGATCTCCGATACGACGCGGTCGACGGCCTGGTCCCATGTGCAGGGCTCCAGGGGCGCGTCCCGCGAGGCCCGCATCAGCGGCGAGGTCAGGCGGTCGGGGACCGTGAGCATCTCGGCGGCCGTCCAGCCCTTCTGGCACAGCCCGCCGCGGTTGGCGGGCACGTCCTCGCGGGGCGTGACCCGCAGCGGGCCGCCCGGCTCCGCCGCGTCACCGCCCAGCGACATGCCGCACTGCAACGCGCAGTAAGGACAGTGCGTCGGGGTATCGGTCATGGCCCCGAGCGTGTGCGGGCACCGTTTCGCGGGTGGGTCCCGCGTGTGACCCGGCTGTTAAAAGCGGCTCACGCGGGGTCGTTCCCCAAGGTCAAGCGCCGTATGGGAACGGGCCGCCCGCGGGGCCGTCGCGCCGGTCGGCGGCCATTGACGATCACGTGTCAAGCGTTGTCCACGACTGTCAATGCCCTTTCGTCACTCCCCGGCCGGTTACCGAACGGATCCTCGGCGGCCCGCCGGACCGGCACGTGAAGCGGCCCCGGCCTGCGGCGGCCCCCGATCGGCCCGGGCCGGTGCGGCCTAACCTCGGAGCATGCCCGACGTTGCTTACTATGCCTCGCTGCCGCGCACCCGCGGCGCCGCCGCCGCCCTGCTGCTCGACGACCTCGGCCGGGTCCTGCTGGTGAAGCCCACCTACAAGGAGGGCTGGTTCCTGCCCGGCGGGGTCATCGAGGAGGGCGAGTCCCCGCTGGCGGCGTGCGTGCGCGAGTGCGAGGAGGAGCTCGGCCTGGTCCCCCGGCTCGACGGGATGGTCTGCGTGGACTGGGGGCCGCCGCGCGGCGAGGGCGTGGACGCCGTCAACGTGTTCGTGTTCGCCGGCACGATCACGGCCGCGCAGATCGGCGCGATCCGGCTGCCCCCCGACGAGCTGTCCGGCCACGTGCTGGTGGCGCCGGAGCGGGTGCCCGAGTTCGCCCCGCCGCACATCGCCCGGCGGATGCCCCACAGCCTGCGCGGGATGGCCGAACGGCGCGCGGTCTACCTGGAGGACGGCCGGGTGCCGGCGTTCGGCCAGGCTCCCCTCGCCGCCGGGTAGATTCCGGCCGCCGAACGGGTAGGGGCCAGGACACGGAGGGACGACGGCCGGCGCCGCGCGCCGGCCTTCACGGGGGAGGACCGTCCATGGCGGCATGCGAAGTCTGCGGCAACGACTACGCGTTGAGTTTCGAGGTGCACGCCCAGGGGGCCGTGCACACCTTCGACTCGTTCGAGTGCGCGATCACGCGGATGGCGCCGATCTGCGAGCACTGCCAGTGCCGGATCCTCGGCCACGGGATCGAGGTCGACCGGCACTGGTACTGCTGCGCGCACTGCGCCCGCGCCGCCGACCCGCGCGCGGCCGAACTGGTCGCCGACAGGGCCTGACCGGCGGCGACACGGGGGCGGGACGCCGGGCGCGGGCAACGGCCCGGCGGCCGGAGCGGCCCGCCCGCCCTCACATCATCGGTGACGGGGAGTGCAGTGGAATTATCACTGCCGCATTACGCGACACACACCGGCGAAATCCGGGGTTCCTAGTTTTCGGGGCGTACCGACCACAAGGAGTCCCCGATGACGGTCACCACCGACGCCGAGGCGCGCGGCCGCGGCTATCCGCTGACCCGGCTCAAGGGCCGCTGGATCGACGACTGGCGGCCCGAGGAGCCGGAGTTCTGGGCGCAGGGCGGGGCGAGGGTCGCCCGGCGCAACCTGATCTTCTCGATCTTCTCCGAGCACATCGGGTTCTCGGTATGGACGCTGTGGTCCGTGCTGGTGCTGTTCCTCGGCCCCGCGTACGGGATCGACCCGGCGGGCAAGTTCCTGCTGACCGCGGTCCCGGCTCTCATCGGGTCGGCGCTGCGCATCCCCTACACGTTCGCGGTCGCCCGATTCGGCGGGCGCAACTGGACGATCGTCAGCGCCGCGCTGCTGCTGGTGCCCTCGGTGCTGGCGGCGTTCCTCATCGAGCCGGGCGTCTCCTACTCCACGCTGCTGGTCCTGGCGGCCGTCGCCGGCGTCGGCGGCGGCAACTTCGCCTCCTCGATGGCCAACATCAACGCCTTCTACCCGCAGCGCCTCAAGGGCTGGGCGCTGGGCATCAACGCCGGGGGCGGCAACCTGGGCGTCGCGGTCGTCCAGCTCGTCGGGCTGGCGGTCCTGGCCACCGCCGGCAACGGCAGCCCCGGCCTGGTCGCCGGGATCTACATCCCGTTCATCGTGCTGGCCGCGCTCGGCTCGGCCCTGTACATGGACAACCTGTCGCAGGCCCGCAACGACAGGCGGGCGATGCGGGACGTGGCCAGGGACCCCCACACCTGGATCATGTCGGTGCTGTACATCGGCACGTTCGGCTCGTTCATCGGGTTCGGGTTCGCGTTCGGCCAGGTCCTCCAGGTGCAGTTCAAGGCCGAGTTCGACACCCCGATCAAGGCGGCCTACCTGACCTTCCTCGGCCCGCTGCTGGGCTCGCTGATCCGCCCCGTCGGCGGCTGGCTCGCCGACCGGCTGGGCGGCGCCCGGGTGACGTTCTGGAACTTCGTGGCGATGGCCGCCGCGGCGGTCGTGGTGCTGGCGGCCTCGCTGCAGGCGTCGCTGCCGATGTTCCTGACCGGCTTCATCCTGCTGTTCGTCTTCAGCGGGATCGGCAACGGCTCGACCTACAAGATGATCCCGGCCATCTTCCGCGCCAGGGCCCAGCTCGGCGTGGCCAACGGCGGGGACGCCGCGGCGGCCGAGCACGAGGCCCGGCGCCTGGCCGGGGCGCTGATCGGCATCGCGGGCGCCGTCGGAGCGTTCGGCGGCGTGCTGGTCAACATCGCCTTCCGCCAGTCGTTCCTGACCTACAAGACCGGCGACGCGGCCTACATCGCCTTCATCGCCTTCTACGCGCTGTGCTTCGCCCTGACCTGGCTGGTCTACATCCGCACCCACCCCAGGAAGCTGGCCGGCGTCTGACCGCGCCTCCCGCCCCCGGTCTCAGATCGCCGGGCCCCGCCGCGAGCGGGGCCCGGCGCATCCGCGCGCGGGGGGCCGCTCACCGGGCTCCGGCTCCCGCGGCCAGCGCGGCGAGCGGCCCGAGGAGCGCAGCACCGACTCCCACGCGTCGCCGGAGGACAGCGGAAGGTGCGGGACGCCCCAGTGCCAGGCCGACACCAGCAGCTCCGGGTCGTCCGGGCGGTAGTCGGTGCCGGCGGCGCGGGCCAGGTCCCAGGCGTGCAGGTGCCACTCGACGCACGCGGCGCCCGCGTGGTCGCCGACCGTGTACTTGGTGCCCCGGTAGATCAGATGGGTGCGGTCCCACATGTCGGGCAGCAGATCGGCGTACGCGCCCGCCGAGACGGTGAAGGCCATGATCCGGTCGGCCGCCGGCTCGGGCGGGAGCACCGCCAGCTCGGCGGCGTTCTGCCGGGCCTGCTGGCGGATCAGGACGGCGGCCGCGGCGTCCCGGGCGAACAGCTTGGCCAGCCGGCTGTCGGGCGAGTCCTGGAGGTACTCCAGGTAGTTCTCCGCCACGCAGCGCAGGTGGCCGGCCAGGTCGGCCGCCTGCCAGTCGGCGCAGGGGGTCGGCGCGTCCCAGTCGCGGACGCGGGCCGACAGCGCGCGGATCGCCCGTACCCCGTCCTGATAGGACTCCAGGACGCGATGCCGGTCAGGCGGCGTGCGCTCCATGGTCTCCCCCCGCGATCAGAACACCGGGCGTCCCCGGCCGGCCCCGGCCCCCGCACCCGGACCACCGCGCCCCGGCCCCCGCGGCCCCTCGAAGGCGCGGCGCCCCGGCGGTCCCCCGAGTGGGTACATTCTCAGAGTTCGGCGGCCGGTGCCACTGGATGAGGCGATGTCATGACGCCGAGTCACCGCCCCGTGGCGGCACCGGCACCGCGCCGGCCCCGGCGCCCCCGCGCCGTGCCGGCCCGCCGGCGGGCCCGTTCAGCGCGCCACGGCCGGAATCGTGCGGAAGCCGAGCCGGTGCGCCTCACGGGCGGTGCGCAGCCGGTCGACCTCGTCGGTCCACGGCCGGACGGCGGGCCGGGCCTTGGCCTGGCGGAAGGCGATCTCCGCGGCCCGCCGCGCCTTGCCGTCGGCGCCCTCGGGCACGTAGATCTTCGGCCCCGCCGCGACCCGCTCGGCGGCCTCGGCCGCCAGCAGCGCCCGCGTCAGCGCCTCGTCGAAGGCGATCGTCTCCGGGCGCGGCCCGGCGTCGGAGGCGCCGCCCCCCTGCGCGGCGCGCAGCGCCTGCTCGGCCTCGGTGGCCTCCGCCAGCCTGTCGCGGTAGGTCTCGGCGAGCGCCCTGTCGGCCTCCAGCAGTTCCGCGACGTCCTTGCTCACCCGGCGGCCCAGCGGCATATCCGTGCTCCTCATGGTCCTGCGCCATCAATCCGATCGGTGCAAGCGTACGCGCGCCCTCCGGCGCGTCGCGCCGCGGGACACACGAGCCCCTCCCTTTACACAGTAAGGTAACCGCTGGGTGGCCGGTCACCACGCGTGTCGGAGGCCCGTGCGATCTTAGACTGCCTCCCACGAGAGGGAGCCCGGCCCCGTCCGCGCTCTCCGCGAGGTGTTCCACCGGACGTCCAGGCACGCAGGGCAACCCGAGAGGTATCGGCAACCGATGGTCAGGCAACCCGCGATCAACGCGCAGAACCGCACGCCCCTCTCCATCGAGCGCATCATCGAGGCCGCGCTCCAGATCGTCGACGGCCAGGGGCTGGGCCGGCTCACCATGCGCAGGCTCGGTGACGCCCTGGAGGTCGAGGCCATGGCCATCTACCACCACCTGCCCCGCGGCAAGGAGCAACTGCTGGACGGGCTGGTGACGCACGTGGCCGCCGCGCCGGCCGACGCGCACGGCTACGCCGGGTGGCGGGACGCCCTGCGCGGCTGGGCCCGCGCCTACCGGGACCGCCTCCTGGCACACGCCGGGGTCCTGCCGCTGCTGGTCACCCGGCGCAACCCCGCCGCGCTCGCCACGACCACCGCCTCCCTGCGGGAGATCCTGCGCCAGGGCGGGGTCCCCGAGGCCGGGGCCGCCGTCGCCGCGCACTCCCTGCTGTCGTACGTCATCGGGCACGCCGCCCTCGAGGTGCGCGGCACCGGCCCCGGAGCCGCGGGCGCCGCCGCCGCGGCCGGCGAGCCCGAGGGCCCGGTGGACTGGGAGGCGCGCTTCCTGGCCGGCCTCGATCTCATGCTGTCCGGCCTCACCTGACCGGCCCCGTGATGGACCGGCCCGTGCTCGACCGGCCCGTGCTCGACCGGCCCGTGGTGGGCCGGCCCGCCGGGCGGGTTCAGTCCTCGACGACGAAGACGTCCAGGACGGCGGGCCCGTACACGCCCTCGGTGCGCTCCAGCTCGATGTCGGTGGTCGTGGACGGGCCGCCGATCCAGGTGAGGGGACGCGCCGGGTCGAGCCGCGCGACGGCCTCGGGGACGGTCCCGACGATCTGGTCGGCGTGCACGACGCACAGGTGGTAGGGCGGGACCAGGGTCAGGGCGCGGCGGCCCTGCGCGCGCCCGCCGTCCAGCACGATCGTGCCGGTCTGCGCGATCGCCACCGCGCACCCGGTCACCACCCCGTCCAGCCCGTCCAGGCCCCGCACCGCCTGGACCCGGTCGGCCGCCGGCAGGTCGGCCTGCGCCGCAACGCCCTCGAGCCCGGCCAGCCAGCCGAACGGCAGGTCGGCGGGGGCGATGATCCGCCCGGCCTCCCGCCCCCACAGGGCGGCGGCGATCGCGGTGGCCAGCTCGTCGGCGCTCACGTGCCGGACGGACGCGCGGTGCTCGGCGACCCGCTCGCTGAACAGGGCCACGACGTCGGCCCGGGTGGGCGCCTGCCGCCCGCTCAGCCGGCGCCGGTAGTCGCGGGGGACCGGGACGCGGGTGCCGCGGGCCGGGCCGAGCGCCTCGCGCACGCGGCCCAGGACCGTCTCACGGGAGCTCACCGCCCGGCCTCCGGGCCCGCGCCGGTCCCCGTGCCGCCGCTCCGGGCACGGGACCGCCACCAGGCGCGGAACGTCTCGGCGGGCGGCGCGGGCACGTCGCGCGCGTCGGTCCACCTGCCGAGCAGCCCCGGCAGCCGCCGGATCCGGCCGCCGCGCGACAGCAGGCGCGCCCACCGGGTGCCGCGCCGCAGCGCCGCCTCGTGGCGGCGGCGGTCCCCCATCGTCCACGCCAGGGCGCGCATCATCGCCAGCTCCGGCGGTGGCACGGGCCGCCTCCGGCGCGACTCGACCACCCTGCCGCGCAGATGGACCAGCAGGTCCGGAATATCGATCTTGACGGGGCAGACGTCGGCGCAGGCGCCGCAGAGGGTGGAGGCGTACGGCAGGGAGGCGCCGGCGGCGCTCTCCACGCCGCGCACCTGCGGCGTCAGCACCGCCCCGATGGGCCCCGGCAGGCCGGGACCGTAGGGGTCACCGCCCGTCCGCCCGTACACCGGGCACACGTCCAGGCAGGCCGCGCAGCGGACGCAGCGCAGTGCGGCGCGGCCGATCTCGTCGGCGAGCACCGTGGTCCGCCCGTTGTCCAGCAGCACCAGGTGGAACGCGGCCGGGCCGTCCCCCGGGGTGACGCCCGTCCAGGTGGAGATCGCGGGCAGGGTCCGCTCCCCCACCGCCGCGCGGGGCAGCAGCTGCAGGAAGACCTCCAGGTCGGCCCAGGTGGGGACGACCTCCTCGATCCCCGCGACGCAGATCAGGGTCTCCGGCAGCACCGCGCACGCCCGGCCGCCGCCGCCCGGCTCCGCCAGCACCACCGTGCCGGTCTCGGCGACCAGGAACGCGGCGCCGCAGATCGCCGCCCCGCCCGGCGGGACACCGTCCCGCAGCCGCGCGCGGGCCGCCCCCGCCAGCGCCGCCGGATCGTCCGGCAGGTCCGCGGGCGTGCCGGGCGGCCCGCCGGCCAGCAGGTCGCGGATCCGCGCCCGGTCGTGGTGCAAGGCCGGGAAGAGGGGGTGGGAGGGCCGGCCGTCCCCGTCCAGATCCATGACCAGCTCGGCCAGGCCGGCCCCGCGGACGGTGATCCCGGCCCGCTCCAGCGCCTCGTCCAGGCGGATCTCCCGGGCGACCGCCGAGCGGACCGCGTGCACCTCGCCCTCGCCGGTGGCACGCACCAGCGTGGTGACGATGCGCCTGGCCTCGGCCGCGTCGGCGGCCCAGTGCACGGTGCCGCCCGCGCCGGTCACCGCCCGTTCCAGCTCCTCCAGGTGGGAGTCGAGGTTGAGGAGGGTGCGGTCCCTGATGGCCCGCCCGGCCTCGCGCAGTTCCTCCCAGTCGTCGAGTTCGGCGGTGGCCGCGTCCCGCCGCGCCCGCAGCACGGCCGTGGCACCGGCCAGGTTGCGGCGCAGCCGCCCGTCGGACAGCGCCGCGCGGGCGGCGGTGGCGAACTTCGGCGCAGGCAGCGGCACCGGCCCCGCGGAGGAGGGCGCCGCTCCTCGCCCCGGCCCCTCGGAGGAGTCCCCGGACGGCGGCGTCATGGGGCCTCCGGCCCGGCGAGGATCTCCGCCAGGTGCAGGACGCGGACGCCCGCGCGCAGGCGCGAGAGCACGCCGCCGATCTGGGCCAGGCACGGGTCGTCCACGGCGCAGACCACGTCGGCGCCGGTCTGGCGGACGTGCCGTACGGTGTCGGCCGCCATGGCCACCGACACGTCGGCGTTCTTCATCGCGAAGGACCCGCCGAACCCGCAGCACTCCCCGGCGCCGGGCAGGTCCACCAGCTCCAGCCCGCGCACCTCGCGCAGCAGCCGGAGCGGGCGGTCGCCCAGCCGCAGGGCGCGCAGGGAGTGGCAGGTCGGGTGGTAGGCGACCCGGTGCGGGAAGGACGCCCCGACATCGGTCACGCCCAGCACGTCGACCAGGAACTCCGACAGCTCGTAGACGGCCAGGTCCTCCACGGCGCGGGCCAGGCCGGTGTCGCCCGAGGCCCGGGCGATCCGCGGGTAGGCGTGCCGTACGGTCGCCGCGCACGAGGCCGAGGGCGTCACCACGACCCGGCCGTCGCCGGACGCCGCCGCGAACGCCTCGGCGAAGCCGCGGGCCAGGCCGGCGGCCTCGCGGTGGTAGCCGCCGCTCCAGTGCATCTGCCCGCAGCACGTCTGGCCGGGCGGGAAGCTCACCTCGTGCCCGAGGCGTTCCAGCAGCGCGGTCACCGCCCGGCCGGTGCCGGGGAACATCGCGTCGTCGAAGCACGCGACGAAGAGCGCCACGCGCATCGCGCTCACCTCCCCCGGCCCGTTCCCGCCGTCCCGGTGAGCATCGTAGAGCGGGAACGGGCGCGGGCCGGGCGGAACGGCCGCAGCCCTTGCCCCGCGGGCGTTCGCGGCCCCGGCACCGGCACCCGCACCGGCCGGGAACGGACGGTGAACGAGGTGGCACTCATCGGGATTCTGGGGAAAGGTTTGTCGATCAAGCGGCGTGTCGCCCTTCGCCTGTTATCGAGCGCGAGGCACGCTATGCCTGACACCGCGGGGTGAGACGGGTCACAGTCAGGCGGTACTCCGGTACCACGGGACAACCGTCCCAACGGGCTATGGCCGCCCGGCTCGAACCGTTCCACACTGAGGTGCGTCAGAAAGAAAGACCGATCCACGAGTTACCGAGACCGGAGGCACGCCGATGTGCCCGCACCAGCCGCCTTGCCCCTCGGCCGACGACCCCAACCGCGAAGCCGCACGGACGCTCGCCACGCACCCCGAGCAGGGGTGGAGCCTTCTGTGCAACGGCGTCGTGCTGTTCGAGGACACCGGTGAGCTGCTGCCCGACGGGGGAATCATCGCACCGCACCGGCCGACGGACCTTCCGGCACCGTCCGCCGCCTGATCAGTCGTGACCAGGCCCGCCTGGTCCGACAGGGTGATCTTCCACGGGGGCAAGCCCGCCCGTCCCGACCTTCGGGCCCGTCCAGGGCCCGGAGGAAGCACGCCTTCTCGTCGCTCTCCCGAGCACCGTCATCCCGCCGCCCAGCGGCGCAGCCACGGCTCCACCGCGGCGCCGACCGCGACCGGATTCCTGTTCAGGTCGTGCCGCTCGCCCGGCAGTACCGTGACCTCGGTGGCGTCCGCCGCGTCCGGGATCCCGAAAGGATCCCGGTCCCCGTTCACCACCAGCACCTCCACCCCGGCCTCCCGCAGCTCCCCGGCCCGTGACCGCTCCGGCCTGCCCGGCGGGCGCAGCGGGAAGGCCAGCGCGAGCACTCCCCTGGCCCCGGCGGCGCGGGCGGTACGGCAGGCCACCCGGGCCCCGTTGCTCCGCCCGCCCTGGATCAGCGGCACCTCGCCGAAGCGGTCCCGCAGCACCTTGATCACCTGAAGCCAGTCCTCGTCCTGCCGCGCCGGCGTCCCGGGCGCCCTGCGGCCGGCCGCCCGGAACGGCTGCAGCACCCTGGCCACCGCGCCGCCGAGCCCGAGCGCCACCGCCCGCACCGCCAGCAGGTCCGGAGCGTCCACTCCCCCGTTCGAGCCGTGCGTCAGGACCAGCAGGAACGCGGGGTTCACCGTCGCGTCCAGCGTCACCTCGGCCGGCCCGCGCGCCGTCACGATCTCCATGTCGCCCAACGTAGCCGGTCGGCCACCCCGCCCCCGCACAGGGTGCAGACTGGCCCCATGGGAAAGATGACCACCGGCGAGTGGCGCGCGTTCGTGATGGAGGGGACCCGGACCGGGAAGGCCGCCGTGACGCTCGCCGACGGCCGCCCGCACGTGACCCCGGTCTGGTTCGTGCTCGACGACGCCGACCTGCTGTTCAACACCGCCGCGACCAGCGTGAAGGGCCGCGCCCTGCGGCGCGATCCGCGCGTGTCGATCTGCGTGGACGACCAGGCGCCGCCGTTCTCGTTCGTCACCCTCCTCGGCGAGGCGAGCCTGTCGGAGGACCTGGACGAGCTGCGCCGCTGGGCCACGCGGATCGGGGGCCGGTACATGGGGGCCGGCCGGGCCGAGGAGTTCGGCGCCCGCAACGGGGTCCCGGGCGAATACCTGGTCCGCGTGCGGATCACCAAGGTGATCGCCGAACGGGGTGTGGCGGACTGATCCCCGGCCCCCGCGGGACCGTCAGGTCTCGGGCACCGGCTCGGCGTCGGGCCACCCGGGCGGCAGCGCCGGGTCGGACGAGCCCATCGCCAGCCGCAGCCGCTCGGCGAAGCTCTCGTGCAGCAGCGGACCCCAGGCGTAGCCGCTGGGGACCCGGACGGCCCGTCCCATGACCTCGTGCGCCTCCCGCGCCTCGCGCGCCTCCCCGGCCCCGGCAGGCTGGCCGCCGGACGCGCCCTCGGCGTACCGCACCGCCAGCAGCGCGTACATGTGGTCGAGGGCGCCGAACGCCTCGCCCGCCAGCGCGGGGAGCGTCCCCTCGGCCACGGACTGCTCGACGACCGGCTCCCACCACAGGTCGGCCGTGTCGGCGTCCTCGTCCTCGGCGGCGAAGTCCCGGCGCAGCCGGGCCCGGACCTGGCCGGCGACGCCGGGGTCGGCCAGGCCGCGCCGCCACACCTCGCGGGCCTCGGCGCCCCGGCCGCGCAGCGGCAGGGTGCGCGCCAGCAGCTCGACGGCCAGCGGGCCGACGTCGCCGTCGGTGGCGGCGCCGGGCTCGCCGAGCGCCGCGCCGAACGCGCCGATCGCCTGGTCGAGGTAGGCGATGCCGAGCGCGACGGCCAGCCGCGCGTAGGCGTAGGGGGCGCTCTCCCGGTCGATCAGCCGGAGCCCGGCGGTGAGGATCCTCAGGGCGCGGGCGGGCTCGCCGCGTTCCAGGAGGCGCTGGGCCAGGTCGTGGGCGGCGAGCGGGCCGTACTCGGCGTCGCGGGTGGCGACCGCCTCCTCCCAGTGGCCGCGGGCGGTGTCGAAGTCGCCGGCGTCGTCGGCGAGCCGGGCCAGGGCCAGCAGCGCCGGCGGCAGGTAGGCGGGGTTGCCGAAGTCGAGCACGGCCTGCCACGCCGGGGCGGCCCCGCCGGGGTCGCCCGCGCGCTCGTGGGTGAGCGCCAGGTGGTAGGCGGCGCGCGGCCCGTACTCGGGGTCTCCGGTGGCGATCGCCTCCCGGTCGGCCTCCCGGGCGGCCTCCACGTCGCCGGCGTCGTCGAGGACGACGGCGAGCCCGAGGGCCGCCTGGGCGCGCAGCGGGGTGTCGCCTAAGGCGAGCACCCGCTCGAACAGGGCGGCGGCCGGTCCGGCCTCGCCCGCCTCGGCCAGCCGCCTGGCCTCCTCGCACAGCCGCGCCGGTTCGGCGGCGGGGCCGGCCGCGCCGGGGGTCGGGCCGGCCGCGTCGGGGGTGTCGCTCATGCTCCGCCTCTGGGGGTCGGGTCGGTGTGGCCGAGCCTACCGACGGCGGAGCCGCCCGCGCCGGGGCGACACCCGGATCGGCGGCGGGAACGCCGGATCCGGTCCCGGGCCGGGGCCCGGGACCGGAGCGGGCACGGCCGCGTCCCCCGCCGCGTCCCCTCGGGTCAGTCCTCGTACGCCTCGGGGGGCGGGCAGGAGCAGACCAGGTTGCGGTCGCCGTACGCCTGGTCGATCCGGCGCACGGGAGGCCAGTACTTGCCCTCCCGCAGCGAGGGCAGCGGGTAGGCGGCCTCCTCGCGGGTGTAGGCGTGCTTCCAGTCGTCGGTGATCAGGCAGGCCGCGGTGTGCGGGGCGTTCTTGAGCGGGTTGTCGTCGCGGTCGTACCCGCCGTCGGCGACCCGCTGGATCTCCCGCCGGATCTCGATCATCGCGTCGCAGAACCGGTCCAGCTCGGCCAGGTCCTCGCTCTCGGTCGGCTCGATCATCAGGGTGCCGGCCACCGGGAACGACAGCGTCGGCGCGTGGAAGCCGTAGTCGATCAGCCGCTTGGCGACGTCCTCGGCGGTGATCCCGGTCTCCTTGGTGATCTTGCGGAGGTCGGCGATGCACTCGTGCGCGACCAGGCCGTTGCGGCCGGTGTAGAGGATCGGGTAGTGCGGCGCGAGCCGGGCGGCCAGGTAGTTGGCGGCGATGATCGCGCCCTCGGTCGCGGCGCGCAGCCCGTCCGGGCCCATCATCGCGATGTAGGCCCAGGAGATCGGCAGGATGCCCGCCGACCCCCACGGCGCCGCCGAGATCGGGCCGACCCCGCCGCCGTCCGGGCCGGCCTCCGCGCGCAGCGGGTGGCTCGGCAGGAACGGCGCCAGGTGCTCGCGGACGCCGATCGGGCCGACGCCGGGACCGCCGCCGCCGTGCGGGATGCAGAAGGTCTTGTGCAGGTTGAGGTGGGAGACGTCGGAGCCGAACTCGCCGGGGCGGGCCAGGCCGACCAGCGCGTTGAGGTTGGCGCCGTCCACGTAGACCTGGCCGCCCGCGCGGTGCACGGCCGCGCACACCTCGGTGATGGTCTCCTCGAACACGCCGTGGGTGGACGGGTAGGTCACCATGATCGCCGAGAGCGCTGCGCCGTGCCGGTCCAGCTTGGCGTGCAGGTCGTCCAGGTCGATGTTGCCGCCGTCGTCGCACTTGACGACGACGACCCGCATCCCGGCCATGACGGCGCTGGCGGCGTTGGTGCCGTGCGCGGAGGACGGGATCAGGCAGACGTCGCGGTGGGCGTCGCCGCGCGCGGCGTGGTAGCCGCGGATGGCCAGCAGCCCGGCCAGCTCGCCCTGCGATCCGGCGTTGGGCTGCACCGACACCTTCGCGTAGCCGGTGATCTCGGCGAGCCGGTCCTCCAGCTCACCGATCAGCTCCAGGTAGCCGCGGGCCTGCTCGACCGGCGCGAACGGGTGGATCTGGGCGAACTCCGGCCAGGTGATGGGCTCCATCTCCGTGGTGGCGTTCAGCTTCATCGTGCAGGAGCCGAGTGGGATCATCGACCGGTCCAGCGCGACGTCCATGTCCTGCAGCCTCCGCAGGTAGCGCAGCATGGCGGTCTCGGAGCGGTGCGCGTGGAACACCGGGTGGGTCAGGTACGGGCTCTCCCGGCGCAGCCCGCCGGGGAAGCCCTCGGGCAGGCCGCCCGTCCCGTCCGCCGTGCCGTCCGCCGCGCCGTCCGTGCCGGCGGGGAGCGGCTCGACCCCGAACGCCTCCAGGACGGCGGCGACGTGCTCGGGCAGGGTGGTCTCGTCGCAGGCGACGCCGACGTGGTCGGTACCGTCCTGGCGCAGGTTGACGCCGCGCTCGCGGGCGGCCGCCACGACCTCGGCGGCCCGGCCCGGGACGCGGGCGAGCACCGTGTCGAAGAACGAGCCGTGCACCACCTCGACCCCGCCGCGGCGCAGTCCGGCCGCCACCTCGGCGGCCCGGCGGTGGGCGCGCTGGGCGATCGCGGCCAGGCCCTCGGGGCCGTGGTAGACCGCGTACATGCCGGCCATGACCGCCAGGAGCACCTGGGCGGTGCAGATGTTGCTGGTGGCCTTCTCCCGGCGGATGTGCTGCTCGCGGGTCTGGAGGGCCAGCCGGTACGCCGGGGCGCCGTCGGCGTCGACCGAGACGCCGACCAGGCGTCCGGGCAGCTGGCGCTGGATGCCCTCGCGCACCGCCATGTAGCCGGCGTGCGGCCCGCCGAAGCCGTAGGGGACGCCGAAGCGCTGCGCCGAGCCCACGACGATGTCGGCGCCGGACTCGCCGGGCGGCCGGAGGAGGGTCAGGGCCAGCAGGTCGGCCGCGACGACGACCTGGGCGCCGCGCCCGTGCGCCGCCGCCGTCACCGGCTCCAGGTCGCGCACCGCGCCGGACGCGCCGGGGTACTGCAGGAACACGCCGAAGAAGTCGCCCTCGGGCAGGCCGCCGCTCAGGTCGGCGGTCACCACCTCGATGCCCAGCGGCACCGCGCGGGTCCGGACGACCTCGATCGTCTGCGGGAGGGCGTCGGCGTCCATCAGGAAGGCGCCGCCCTGCTCCTTGCGCCTGACGACGCGGTGGGCCAGGGCCATGGCCTCGGCGGCGGCGGTGCCCTCGTCCAGCATGGAGGCGTTGGCGACCGGCAGCCCCGTCAGGTCGCTCACCACCGTCTGGAAGTTCAGCAGCGCCTCCAGCCGGCCCTGGGAGATCTCCGGCTGGTACGGCGTGTACGCGGTGTACCAGCCCGGGTTCTCCAGCACGTTGCGCAGGATCACGCCGGGCGTGACCGTGCCGTGGTAGCCCAGGCCGATCATCGAGGTCAGCACGGTGTTGGCGGCGGCCAGCTCGCGCAGCCGGGCCAGCGCGGCGGGCTCGCTCAGCGCGGGCGGCAGCTCCAGCGGCCGGGCGGTGCGGATCGCGGCCGGCACCGCGTCGTCCATCAGGGCCTCGGCGCCGGAGTAGCCGACGGCCGCCAGCATCCGGGCGTGGTCGTCGGGCGAGGGCCCGATGTGCCGGTCGGCGAACGCCGACCGTGGATGCTGCGGCGACGCCACGGGGGCGAAGTACTGGGCGGTCATCTGGGGAGCCTCCTGGGCTGCTGCGGTCGCTCAGGGCCACCATCGGCCCGTGCGGGCCGCTGGCCGGTCTCCCCCTCTGTCATGGCACCTGAGAGATTCGCCCGCTGAAACGGGATTTCCCCTTCGGTGAGGCCCGCCCTCCATGAGGGACGGTGCCTGCTTTCCAGAGGTGCCTCGCCCGAGCGGTCCTTTTGCCTGAGAGGTTCCGGGGAGGGTTGCCCCTTCGGCGTCCCACGCTGGCTGCGTGGGATCTCTCCCGCACAGGGTCGACGGCGTTCTCCTGGAACTCTATCCAACCGGCGCCCGGATCGATCGCCACGGGGTCGGCGGGCCCCGCACCTGCCGCGCTCGTCCCCGCCGGTCCCTGCCGCCTCGTCCAGGCCGGTGTCCCGGCGGGCGCGCCGGTCCCGCCGATCAAGCCCGCGTGCCCGTTCGCGCCCCCGGCCAGTACCATGACGACAGCCAGAGCGACGGGACCGGCCACGGGGACACCGGCCGGGACGAGGGCGGCCGGGCGACGCCGGCGCCGCGTCCGCGACCGCGTTCGCACGGGCATCCGGGAGGGCCCCAGACAGGCGGGGTCACGGGGGTCGGAAGGATACGGAGTCTCTGTGGACGTGCGACCCGAGGGACCGGGCACCGCGCTCGACGGCGTGCCGCCGGGTCTGGGACCCTGAGTGCGGTGACAGGTCCGGACGGCGGCAGGACGTTGACGCAGACCCACGATGAGACCGACGGCGACACCGAGCGGCCCGGCCAGGCCGCGCCGGCGCCGGTGCCCGTCGACGAGCCCCCGCGCCCGGACCGGATCCGCCGTCCCTCCGACGCGATCCGGTTCGCGGCCTCGCTGGCGGGGCTGGCCGGGATCATGCTGCTGGTCTCGATCGGCCAGCAGACCACCCACGGGCTGCAGACCGACATCGCCGAGGGCACCGCGCACGCGCCCCGGTTCCTGCTGACCCTGGCGACCCTGGCCTCCAGTTTCGGCGTGCTCGCGGTGCCGGTGACGTTCGCGGTCGAGCGGCTGTTCCGCAAGGACGGGACGCGGGTCGCGATCGGGCTGCTGGCCGCGGTGATCGCGTTCGCCGTCACGCTGCTGCTGGACGACTGGGTGATCTCCGCCGCGCCCGGCGGGGTGCTGGACTCGCTGATCTGGGGCGGCACCGAGACCGCGCCGGTGCACACCGACATCGCGCCGGTGATCGCGTTCGTGAGCGCGGTCGGGATGGCGGGCCGGGCCCGCTGGCAGGCCGCCACCTGGACGATGATCGGGCTGGCCGCGCTGACCGGCCTGACCGCCTCCTACGCCTCGGTGGCCGCGCTGGTCGCCACCTACTTCCTCGGCCGGGCCATCGGGCACGGCACGCTCTACGCGGTCGGCACCCCCAATCCCCGGCCCCCGGGATCCACGGTCTGCGCCGCCCTGGAGCGCATCGGCCTGCGCGCCGTCCGCGCCCGGTGGCTGCCCGGCGAGCCCGACGACGTCCGCCGCTACGGCGTGCAGATCGCGCACGCGCCCGGCGCCGTGCCCACCGACACCTCCGGCGTCGCGCTGCCCCGCGGCGACTGGCAGCTGGAGGTCGCCGTCCTGGACCGCGACCAGCAGACCGCCGGGGTGCTGTACCGGGTGTGGCGGCTGGTCCGGCTGCGGGAGGCGGCGCCCCGCCGGCCGGTGCGCTCGCTGCGGCGCTCGCTGGAGCAGGAGTCGCTGATGGCCTACGCCGTGGACGCGGCGGGCGCCCGCACGCCCCGGCTGGTCGGCACCTCCGAGGTGGGCACCGAGGCCGCGCTGATGGCCTACGAGTACGTTCCCGGCACCCGCCTGGACGCCCTCCCCGACGAGGCGGTCACCGACGCGCTGCTGACCGACGTCTGGGGGCAGCTGCGGCGGCTCCAGTCCGCGCGGCTGGCGCACCGGCGGCTGGAGGGCGGCGCGATCCTGGTCTCCGAGGAGGGCCGCGCCTACCTCACCGACCTGCGCTCGGGCGAGATCGCCGCCGGCGACCTGGCGCTGCGCCTGGACCTGGCGCAGCTGCTGACGACGCTGGCGCTGCGGGTGGGCCCCGAACGCGCCGTCCGCACCGCCGCCGCGGTGCTGGGCGAGCAGGCGCTGGCGGGGGCGGTCCCGCTGCTGCAGCGGGTCGCGCTCTCCCGCGACACCCGGGCCGCCCTGCGCACCCACCGCGACCTCCTCACCCGGATCCGCGAGCAGATCGTGCGGATGGAGCCGGAGAGCGAGGCCCCGCCGATCCGGCTGGAGCGGTTCCGGCCCCGGACGCTGCTCAGCATCGTCGCGCTTACCCTCGCGGCCTACATCGTCATCCCCCAGCTCAGCAGCGTCGACCCGGTCCGGCTGGTGGCCGGAGCCTCGTGGTGGTGGGTGGGGGTGGCGCTCGGCGCGGCGGCGGTGACCTACCTGGCCGCCGCGTTCATGCTGATGGGGTTCGTGCCCGAACGGCTCCCGCTCGGCCGCACCGTGCTGGTGCAGGTGGCGGCGTCGTTCGTCAAGCTGGTGGCGCCCGCCGCCGTCAGCGGCGTCGCCCTCAACACCCGTTACCTGCAGCGCTCGGGGGTACGGCCGGGGCCGGCGGTCGCCAGCGTCGGGGCGTCCCAGCTCATGGGCATGGTGATGCACATCCTGCTGCTGATCCTGTTCGGCTTCATCACCGGCTCGACCGGCAACGCCACCCGCGACCTGGCACCGTCCCGGACGATCGTGATCGTGCTGCTGGCGCTGGCGGTGCTGACCGCGGTCGCGCTGACCATCCCCAAGGTGCGCCGGTTCGTGGCGGGGCGGATGCGCGCCATGTTCTCGGGGGTGGTGCCCCGCCTGGTCGACGTGCTCCAGTCGCCCCGCAAGATCGTCACCGGGCTGGGCGGGACGCTGCTGCTCACGGTCGGGTTCGTGGTCTGCCTGGACGCCTCGATCCGCGCATTCGGCGGGTCGCTGCCCTGGACCGCCGTCGTGGTGGTCTTCCTCACCGCCAACGCGGTGGGGTCGGCCGCGCCCACGCCGGGCGGCCTCGGCGCCGTCGAGACGGCGCTCACGGTGGCCCTGACCATCTCCGGGCTGACCGCCGAGACCGCCACCTCGGCGGTGCTGCTGTACCGGCTGCTGACGCTGTGGCTGCCCGTCCTGCCGGGGTGGGCGGCCTTCGCCTACCTCCAGCGCAAGGAGGCCATCTGAGGGTACGGCGGGGGCGGCCGTGATCCCGAGGGTGCGCGACCAGGACACCGGAACGGCCGAGCGGCGGCCAGGCGCGGCCAGGCGGGCGAGGGTACGAGAGCTACCCGAGGTACGAGGAGTGCTGGGAGCACTACGGTGGATCAGGGGTTCGGGTGAACGGGGTCGGGGGCCGGGCCTTCCCGCCGGGCCTCCTGGGCCGGGCGTCGCGGGCCGGGCGTCCCTGACCGGGCCTGAGGGGCGGCCCCGGGCCGGCCGGTGTCAGCCGATCTTGCGGGCGCGGCGGCGGTGGGCGAGCTCGTCGTGGGGGTGCTCGTCGGGGTCGTCGACGTCGTCGGTGGCGGCGCGTTCGGCGGGGAGCTCGGCCAGGCTCCCCTCCACCTCCTGCCAGACGCGGCCGAGCGCGATGCCGAAGACGCCCTGGCCGCCCTGGAGCAGGTCGACCACCTCGTCGGCCGAGGTGCACTCGTAGACGCTCACGCCGTCGCTCATGAGGGTGATCTGGGCGAGGTCGCGGACACCGCGGTCGCGCAGGTGGCTGACCGCGGTGCGGATCTGCTGGAGCGAGACCCCGGTGTCGAGCAGGCGCTTGACGACCTTGAGGACCAGGATGTCGCGGAAGCTGTAGAGGCGCTGGCTGCCCGAGCCGTGCGCGGACCGGACGCTGGGCTCGACCAGGGCGGTGCGCGCCCAGTAGTCCAGCTGCCGGTAGGTGATCCCCGCGGCGGCGCAGGCCGTGGGACCGCGGTAGCCCACGTCCTCGGGCGGCGCCGACACCTCGGTGTCGAAGAGCAGGCCCTGCTCTCCGGCGCGCCGAGACGCCATCTGCCTGTCGGGGGTCGCCTTGCCCTCGCCGCTGCTCACCGCCACGCGGACCTCCGGCTTCTATCAGCCCGCGGTGCTTCGTCAAGGGGGTTTGACGAATGACACCACGGGTGTTCCACCAGCACGGTAGGTGCCGGTCAGGGTGTGGTCAACGTTCGACGTCGGCGCGTCGCATGCCCGGATGAACCGCCTTCACGTGGGCAAACTGCGCACCTCCGCTCTCAACCGGACTCCTACCCCGTTCCGCACCCCGGGGAAACGGCTGCGGGGCGGGCCTCGCAAGACCACACGGTGTCCGGTATGAAGATGCAGGGCGGTGGCGTGCCGAGACCGGAAGCGGCCGGGGTCGCGCGGACCTGACCTTTCCTTGCCCGGGGCATGCCCGCCCGGTGCCGATCCTATACCCGGACCTTGGCCCGTTCTTGGAACTCGGCGCCCGGCACGGCGCGGCGAGGGTGGCCGGTACCGTCCACCGCGTGCCCGCCGTCCACCCGGCGGACGCGTCCCGACGGCCGGGCACGTTCGGCCCGCCGTGCGCTTTCAGCCGTGCCCGGTACGTTCAGCCGGGTACGTTCGGCCGGGTACGTTCAGCCGGCGCGGCCGAAGTCCTCGGGCGAGATCGTGTCGAGAAACTCGCGGAACTTCTCGACCTCGTCCTCCTGCTCGTCGGGGATCGCCACCCCGGCCTCCTCCAGCACGTCCTCGCTGGCGAAGATGGTGGCCCCGGTGCGCAGCGCGAGCGCGATCGAGTCCGACGGGCGGGCGCTCACCTCGACCCCGTTGGAGAACACCAGGTCGGCGAAGAAGATCCCCTCACGCAGCGCGGTGATGTTCACCGTGCGCAGCTGCACGCTGAGGGCCTCCAGCACATCGCGGAACAGGTCGTGGGTGAGCGGACGCGCCGGCAGCACCCCCTGCTGGGCGAAGGCGATCGCGGTCGCCTCGACGGCCCCGATCCAGATCGGGAGGTAGCGGTCCCCCTCCGTCTCCTTCAACAGGACGATCGGCTGATTGGAGGGCATCTCGACCCGGACGCCGACGACCTCCATCTGCTTCACTACGGCTCCCTGCTCTGGTCCTCGCTGTCTCGATCACCGTTCCCGGACCGATCCCTGACCGAACCCTGTAGCCAACGTACACCCAGGGCCGGACGACGGGTCGCGGGCGCGGTCCGGCAATAACCTGCGATCGGTCATGATCAGGGGTCGAGACTTTCCCGGAGACCCGTGCTGACCAGGGCCGCGTGCAGCCGCATCGCCAGCGCGGCGATCTCCCGGGCGGTCTCGGCGGCCCGCTCGTGCGCGTCCGGGCTGCGCCGCCGCAGCTGCGGCGCCACCACCTGGTCGATCAGCCCGACCTGCCGGTCGGCCGCCGCCTTGATCGCGCGCAGGTGGCGGACCTCGAAACCGAACGCGCCCAGGGCGGCGGCGGTCCTGGCGATGGTGAGGGCCTCGCCGCCGTAGTGGCCGCCGTGCCCGGCGGTACGGCGCACCAGGCCGTACTCCTCCAGCCGGGCCAGCATCTCCTCGTCGATGCCGGCGCCGTCGAGGAGCTGGCGCCGGGTGAGGCGCGCGGGGGCGGGCTCCTCGGCCGTGCTGTCGGCCGCGACCAGGGTGCGGGGCCGGCGCGGCACGGCGGGCGGGGCCTCCGCCCGGGGCTCCCGGGGCGGCTCGCGGACCTCCCGCGCCTCCCGGCGCGGCCCCGGAGGAACGACCGTCTCGCCGCGGTCGCGGGCCTGCAGGTGCTGCCGGATCACCCGCAGCGGCAGGTAGTGGTCGCGCTGGGAGACCAGGATGTAGCGCAGCCGCTCGACGTCGGCGTCGCAGAACTTGCGGTAGCCCGAGGGGCTGCGTTCGGGCTCGATCAGCCCCTCGGCCTCCAGGAACCGGATCTTGGAGACGGTGACGTCGGGGAAATCGGCACGCAGCAGCCCGAGAACGTCCCCGATCGTCATCAGGGCCCGTGCCGGCTGTGCGCTCATGGCCCCTCCCCTCGTCGCGTCCCCGTGGCTCTTCCCCCTCGGTCCCCGCGCCCGCCCTGCCGGCGGGCCCGGTCAGCCGTGCTGCGGATTGGTCAGGAAGACCAGCCGGAACTTGCCGATCTGCACCTCGTCCCCGCCGGACAGGCCGGCGTGGTCGATGCGCTGGCGGTTGACGTAGGTGCCGTTGAGGCTGCCGACGTCGCGGACGGAGAACGCGCCGCCCTCGCGGGCGAACTCGGCGTGGCGCCGGGAGACGGTCACGTCGTCGAGGAAGATGTCGCTCTCGGGGTGCCGGCCGGCGGAGGTGCGGTCCTGGTCGAGCAGGAACCGGCTGCCGGCGTTGGGACCGCGCTTGACCACCAGCAGGGCGGTGCCGGGCGGCAGCGCCTCCACCGCGACCTGGTCGGTGCCGACGGGCGCCTCGGCGCCCTGGTCGGCCTCCAGGGCCTCGATCCCGCCGATGGAGATGGTGGAGGTGGACTCGCCAGGCGACTCCCTGTAGGGCGTGGGGGCGGCGGCGTTCCGCGTCAGCGGAGAGCCGCAGTTGGAGCAGAAGCGGGCATCATCCGGGTTGGCGTGACCGCACTGCGTGCAGTAGACGCTCGGCATCGATCGGCTCGGCCTCCTACCATCGGCGTGCCGCCGGCGGGGCCCCGCTTCCACGGAGACCGCCCGCGCCACGCGCATCCAGTACCAACCCACGCCGGGGACCGGCCCCCGACCACGGTCCAGCCCGCCGCCTGCCAACACGACGGTTGCCGCAACTTACGCGGGTAGGGCCCGAGGGGTCAACTGGATCGGCGAGCCGGCTGCCCCCCAAGCTACCTTCGTCAATGATCGCAGGTCTACGGCGCCGCGCGGACCGCCGCCGATCGCGCCCGCGCCGCCGGAGGCGCCCGCACCCCCGCCGGCCTGCGGTTCGACGATCTCCACGCGTTCCCAAGCCGGTCCGGCCGGCGGCGCGATCAGCCCGGCCGGACGGCCCTGATCTCGACCGCGGCCCGGGGCAGGACGGTGGCCGCGGCGCCGGCGTTGCGCAGCGTCTTGATCACCCCGCCGGGGATGTTGAGGGCGGTGGTCATGGTGTGCGCGTCCCCGATCACCAGGAAGCGGTACGGCGCCCGCAGCGACCGACCGTCCATCTCGACGCCGCCGCCCGCCTCGTCCAGGAAGTAGGTGGCGGTCCCGGCGCGGACCTCGTTGACCTGGATCACCTCGGCGCCCGCGTCGCGCAGTTCCTGGAGGGCGTCGAGCAGGTTGACCGCCCGGACCTTCGCGGCCGGGTCGTCGATCACCAGCTCGATGCCCGGCCCCTCGGCGGGCAGGGTGCCCGCCAGCAGCCCGTAGGTGGTCGCCCGGTCGCGGGCCTCGCGCAGCGCGGTCTCGCCCTGGACGTCGCGTTCCAGCCCGGCCTTGGTCTGCTCCAGCTCGCGCAGATCGCCGCGGAGCCGTTCGGAACGCTGGGACAGGTCCGCCAGGATCCCGACGAGCTCGTCCTGCCGGGCGGTGGCGAACGTGGTGTCCTGCTGGGTGGATTTGACCTGCGCCACCACGGCCAGGCCCAGCAGCAGGCACAGCAGGCCGCCGGCGAGCTGCCCCCAGGTGCGGCGCGGCCGCAGCAGCTCCAGCAGGCCCGTGCGGCCGGCGCGCCCGGCGTCCCCGGGCGGGGTCTCGGGGCCGCTCACGCGCCGAACAGCTTCCGCCGGATCGCCGCGGCGTTGGCGAAGATCCGGATGCCCAGGACCACCACGACGCCGGTGGACAGCTGCGACCCCACCCCCAGCTGGTCGCCCAGGAAGACGATCAGCGCGGCGATCACGGTGTTGCTGACGAACGAGACCACGAAGACCTTCTCGTCGAAGATCCCCTCCAGCCGGGCCCGGACCCCGCCGAACATCGCGTCCAGCGCGGCCACGATCGCGATCGGGAGGTACGGCTGCAACCACAGCGGCACCGACGGCTCCAGCAGCAGGCCCAGGGCGACACCGATCACCAGGCCGAGCAGCGCGATCACCTCAGGCTCCCCCTTCCACCGTCCACGCCGCCGTCCACGCCGCCGTCCGCGCCGCCGTTCACGAGGCCTCCTCCGGCCGGGACGCCCGCGCGTACCTCAGCCGCAGCGTGCCCGCCCCCGGCAGACGCGCGCGGCTCCGCGAGCCGATCTCGAACCCGATCCCGTACCGCTCCTCCAGCAGCCGGGTGCGGCGCTCGGCGGCCGAGCCCTCGAAGGCCGCCCGCAGGTCCGCGGGACCGCGGGCCGGGCCGGCCAGCGCGGTCACCGTGTACGGGGCGCTGAGCGGACGGTAGTCCACCAGGATCGCCTCCCCCGCGGTACGGATCGCCGTGGTCGGGGTGAGCCGCTGCCCGTTGATCCCGATGGCGGTGGCCCCGGCCGCCCAGAGCCCGTTCACCAGGACCTGGAGGTCCTGATCGTAGACCCGGCCCTCGTCGGCGCGGCGCTCCGGCGGCGCGGGGTCCTGGCGCGGCGCGTCGTCCAGGGTGACGACCAGGGCCGGGCCGGAGACCGCGGTGGCCGCCGCGGCGTCGCCGGCGACGGCGAGCTCCTCCCGGGCGCGCTGCCCGGCGGCGCTGCGCGCCAGCGCGACGGCCCGCTGCCGCTGGGTCTGCTCGCGCAGGGCCTCCAGGCGGCGCTGGAGGGCGTCGGTGCCGGCGGTGCGGTCCCGGATCTCGGCGACGAGCCGGGTGCGCTGCTGCGCCGCCAGCGGCTCGCTGCGGCGCGCCTCGGCCCCGGCGACGGCGACCAGCATTCCGGCCAGGACGAGCACGAGCGGGACGCCGGCGCGCGCGAGGCGCCCGTGGCGGCCGGCCCGGCCGGTGCGCGCGGCGCCTCCGGTCCCCGCCGCCGCCCGCCGGGCCGCGGCCTCGGCGTAGCCGGGGTCGAGCACCTTGCCCGCGTACAGGTCCGCGAGCAGGGACATGGAGGCGTCGGGACGCCGCCATCCCCGGCCGCCCGGCGCCCGCCCCCGGCGTTCCTCGGGCACCCCTGGCCCGTCGCGTCGCTGCCTCACCGCCCCATCATGGCAAGCGCCGCCAAATCCAGGCGCAGGTCAGGGGCCGGTGGCGACCGTGGCGCGGGACCGGTCGAGGCCGAGGTGCAGGGCCATGCCCGCCAGGACCGAGCCCATCACGTACCGCTGGGCGCGCTGCCACAGGGGCCGCCGCCCCAGGAACGCGGCGATGGAGCCGGCGCCCAGGACGATGAGCGCGTTGACGGTGAGCGCGACGGTGATGTGCGCCAGGCCCAGCAGCAGGCTCTGCAGCGCCACGTTGCCCTTGCCCGGGTCGACGAACTGCGGCAGCAGCGACACGTACAGGACGGCGATCTTCGGGTTGAGCAGGTTGGTGACCAGGCCCATCGTGAACAGCCGCCGCGGCGGGTCGGCGGGCAGCTCGCGGGGGGCGAAGACGGCGTCGCCGCCTGGGCGCACCGCCTGCCAGGCCAGCCACAGCAGGTACGCGGCGCCCGCCAGCTTGACGGCCGTGTAGGCGGCCGGGACCAGCGTGAAGACGGCCGTCAGCCCGGCCGTGGCGGCCACCACGTACAGGAGGAAGCCCGCCGCCACCCCGCCGAGCGAGATCAGCCCGGCCCGGCGGCCCTGGGTGATCGACCGGGACACCAGGTAGATCATGTTGGGTCCGGGCGTGAGCACCAGGCCCAGCCCGATGACGGCGACTCCCGCCACTGCGGTCAGCGAAACCACGACATCCCCGATTCGTCTGAAATATCTCACCACGGTAGGAGCGCGCGCCTGCTCGGTGCAATACTTGCGATTGTTCTCGGTGCAATGTCGTAAAGAACCGAGGACCGGCAACGGAGGGCTGAGGCGTGGACGACTACCGGAGGCTGGCCGACGGGGTCGCCGCCGACATCGCGGCCGGCCGGCTGCGCCCGGGCGACCGGCTGCCGCCGCTGCGGGCCTTCGCGCGGCGGCACGGCATCGCCGGCTCCACCGCGGCCCGGGTCTACGGCGAGCTGAACCGGCGCGGCCTGGCGGTCGGCGAGGTGGGCCGCGGCACGTTCGTCCGCGCGTCCGCCCCGGCCGCCGGGCCCGCGCTGACCGAGCCGGCCGGGGCGGGCGTCGACCTCGAGCTGAACTACCCGGTGGTGCCCGGGCAGGCCGGGAGGCTCGCCGCGGGGCTGGGCCGGCTGCTGCGCCCCGACGTCCTGGAGGCGGCCCTGCGCCCGGTCGGCCCGGCCGGCACGCCCGCCGCGCGGGCGGCGGCCGCCGCCGGGCTGGCCCGCTCCGGGTGGCGGCCCGACCCGGCGCGCGTCCTGTTCGCCGGGAACGGCCGCCAGGCCATGGCCGGGGCCGTCTCGGCGCTCGTGCCCACCGGGGGGCGCCTCGCCGTCGAGGAGCTCACCTATCCGGTGATCAAGGCCATCGCGTCCAGGCTGGGCGTCACCCTCGTCCCCGTCGCCATGGACGCCCACGGCCTGCGCCCGGACGCGCTGGCCGAGGCCGCCCGGCGCCGGGGCCCGCTGCACGCGGTGTACGTCCAGCCGACCCTGCACAACCCGTGCGGGACGACGATGCCGCCGGAGCGGCGGGCCGCGCTCGCCGCCGTGCTGGAGGACCTCGGCCTGACCGCGATCGAGGACGCGGTCTGGGGCTTCCTGGCCGAGGACGCGCCGCCGCCGCTCGCCGCCCTGGCCCCGGACCGCACGGTCCTGGTCGACGGCCTGTCCAAGCGGCTGTCCCCCGGCCTGACCGCCGGCCTGGCCGCCGTCCCCCCGGCCCTGTTCGACCGGCTGTCCACCGCGCTGCGCGCGGGCTCCTGGACGCCCACCGGGTACGCCCTCGAGGCCGCGGCCGGGTGGCTGGCCGACGGCACGGTCAGCGCGATCGAGGAGGCCAAGCGCGAGGACGCCGCGGCCCGGCGGGCGATCGCCGCCGCGGCCCTGGCGGGCGAGGCCCCCGGCGAAGGCAGCGGCGAAGGCAGCGGAACCGGTACGTTCCGGGCCGTGCCCCGGTCCTACTTCTTCTGGTGGGAACTGCCCGCGCCCTGGCGGGCCGAGACGTTCGTCGCGGCGGCGGCGCGGCGCGGGATCGCCGTCACCCCGGGCGCGGCGTTCGTGGCCGGTCCCGGCGGCGCGCCCGGCGCCGTCCGCGTCGGCCTGGCCTCTCCCCCGCCCGACGTCCTGGCCCGGGCCCTCGGCGTGCTCGCCCGCATCGCCCGCGGCGGGCCCGACGACACCGCGATCGGCTGACCCCCGTCCCGCCCCAGGCCGGGACCCGGGAACGAGCCTAAGGCGTGTCTCGAAGCGGCCTCAGCCACCGCGCGAGCGCGCTGGCTGCCCGGTGGGGCGATGCCGGAGGCGAGCCTCGCCGGGCAGATCGCGAAGCGATGTCGCGCTCGCACAGGCCCGGTTAGGCGCGAGCCGCCAGGCGAGCGCCGTGGGCCGGGACTTTGGAATAGAGCCTAGGAGCCCGCCCGCTCGACGACGGCCGCCCAGTGCTCCAGGAGCTCCTGCGCGGCGTCGGTGCCGGACGCCTCCGCCCACAGGTGGGTGACCGCCTCGGACGGGTCGGGCAGCACCAGCACCCAGGCCCCGTCCTCCTCCACCACCCGCACGCCGTCGGTGGTGTCGATCGTCCGGCCGGTCGCCGCCTCGACCACGTGCCGCATCACTCCGCCCTTGGCGGCCCACGGCGTCGGCACCGAGCGGCGCAGCAGGTGCGCCTCGGGGATGCGCCGGTCGATCTGCGACAGCGTCAGGCGGGTGCGGGCGACCAGTCCCACCAGCCGCACGAACGCGGCGATCCCGTCGACGGTGGTGCTGAACTCGGGCATCAGGAAGCCGCCCCGGCCGTCCCCGGCGAACACCACCTCGGGGCGCGCGGCGGCCCTGGTGAGCACGTCCTGGGAGGTGGAGGTCCACTCGACCTGCACGCCGTGGAACCGGCAGACCTGCTCGGCCACCCGCGTGGTGGTGACCGGCAGCGCGACCCGGCCGCCGCGCCGCTCGGCCGCGACCAGGTCCAGCATCACCAGCAGCGCCCGGTCGTCGCCGATCGGCTCGCCGTCCTCGTTCACCAGCGAGATCCGCTCCCCGACCGGGTCGAACCGCACGCCGAACGCGGCCCGCGAGGACGCCACCAGCTCCCCCAGCCGCCGCAGGTCGCGCGCCCGCTCGTCGGGCGTCTCGGTCGGGTTCGCCTCGTCCAGGCGGTTGTTGCGGGTGAGCACGTCCACCCCGACCTTGCCCAGCAGCGTCGGCAGGACCAGCGAGGCGGTGCCGCCCGCGCAGTCCAGAACGATCTTCAGCCCGGCCTCCCGGACCCCGCTCATGTCCACCCGGCGCAGCAGGTCGAGGGCGTAGGTCTCGGAGGTGCGCGCCGGATAGGCCAGTTCGGCGATCTCGCCGGGGAACGCGCGCCGGTACTCCTGCCGCCCGAAGACCCGTTCCAGCTTGCGCTGGGCGCCCTGGGAGAGGTCGGCGCCGTCGGCGTCCAGGAACAGGATGTCCACGCCCTGCGAGTCGCCCGGGGTGGTCCGGATGTACACGCCGCCCGCGCAGTCCCCCCGGGCCGTCTGGAAGCGCGCCAGGGGAAGCGGGCACGCCTCCAGGTCCTGCACGTCGATCGCGCTGGAGGTCAGCGCGCTGATCATCGCCCGTTTGAGGGCTCGGGCCGCGCGCGAGGCGTCCCGGCCCGTCACCACCGACGCGCCCTTCCGCAGCATCGTCGCGTACGCGCTGGCCAGCCGGACCGCCAGCTCCGGCGTGATCTCCACGTTGATCAGGCCGGACACCCCGCGCGGGCCGAACAGGGTGCGCTGTCCCCGCGACTCCCAGATCACGCTGGTGTTGACGACGGCACCGGCCTCGATGGTCTTGAACGGGTACACCTTGACCTGGCTGGAGACGTAGGCCTCGGCCTCGATCACGCACTCGTCGCCGACGACGGCGCCCTCCTCGACCCGGGCGCCGGACATGATGTCGGTGTTCTTGCCGATCACGCAGCCGCGCAGGTTGGTCGAGGGCGCGATGAAGACGTTGTCGTGCACGACGGCGCGGTGCAGGAACGCGCCCTCCTTGACCACCACGTTGCTGCCGAGCACGGTGAACTCGCGCAGCTCCACGCCCGCCTCGACCTTGGCGTAGTCACCGATGTAGAGCGGGCCCTTCAGCACGGCGCCCGCGTCCACCTCCGCGCCCTCGCCCACCCACACGCCCGGGGAGAGCTCGAACCCGCCCAGGTCGATGTCGACCAGGCCGGACAGCATGTCGGCCTGGGCCTTCATGTAACTGGCGTGGGTGCCCACGTCCTCCCAGTAGCCGGAGGCGACGTACCCGTACAGCGGGGCGCCTTCGGCCAGCAGGCGGGGGAACACCTCGGCGGACCAGTCCACCGCCTCTCCCGCCGCGACGTGGTCGAGCACCTCGGGCTCCATGACGTAGATCCCGGTGTTGACGGTGTCGGAGAACACCTGCCCCCAGGTGGGCTTCTCCAGGAACCGCTGGACGCGGCCGTCGTCGTCCACGATGATGATCCCGAACTCCAGCGGGTTGGGGACCCTCTTGAGCCCGATCGTCACCAGCGCGCCGTTCTCCCGGTGGAAGCGCACCATGTCGGTCAGGTCGATGTCGGTGAGGGCGTCCCCGGAGATCACCAGGAAGGGTTCGTCCCGCAGCGCCTCCTGGGCGTTCTTGACGCTGCCCGCGGTGCCCAGCGGCATCTCCTCGGTGGCGTAGCTCAGCGACATGCCGAGCTCCTCGCCGTCGCCGAAGTAGTTGCGGATCAGCGCGGCCAGAAACTGCACGGTCACCACGGTCTCGCGGAACCCGTGCCGCTTGAGCAGCCGCAGCACGTGCTCCATGATCGGCCGGTTGAGCAGCGGGAGCATGGGCTTGGGCTGGTTGGCGGTCATCGGGCGCAGCCGCGTCCCCTCACCACCCGCCATCACGACGGCCTTCATCGCGGTGTCTCCGCTCCCTCCTGGTCCCCTCCCCGGCCTTCCCCCCGCTCGCCGTCCCGACCCTGCCCCCGATTCGCGTCCTCATCCCGGCCGGACCCGGCCCCGGCTTCGGACCCCGTGCCCGACCGGGCGCCGGAGGCGCGGGCGGCCAGCGTCAGCTGCCGCGTCTGCTCCCAGTAGAGAAGGGCCGCCCACCAGTACAGGGCCGTCCCCCAGATGGCGAACGACCAGCCGATGACCTTCGCCGCCGTGGCCGCCCCGCCGTCGTGGTCGCCGAGCAGCAGCAGCGGGAACGCGTACAGCAGGCACAGCGTCGCGGCCTTGCCCGCGAAGTGCACCGGCAGCGTGCCCGCGTACCCCAGCCGCCGGGTGATCGGGACGATCGGCAGGATCGCGATCTCCCGGGCCACGAGCAGGAGGACCAGCCAGAGCGGGATGATCTCCCGGACGGTCAGGCCGATCAGGGTCGCCAGGATGTAGAGCCGGTCGGCCGCCGGGTCCAGGACGACGCCGAGCCTGCTGGTCTGGCCGAGCGCCCGGGCCAGCTTGCCGTCCAGCCAGTCCGACAGGCCGGCGAACACCAGCAGTCCCAGCGCCCACCAGTCGGCCTCGGCCAGCACCAGCCACAGGAAGAACGGGACGCCCAGCAGCCGCGCGAAGCTCAGCGCGTTCGGCACCGTCCAGATCCGGCCCGACACCTCGTCCCGGCCCGGCTCGGGCGACCTGTCGACATCAGAAGTCACTGACGCGTTCGCCTCCCCTATCCCCCAATGCTCCCGACCCTATCGTCAGGGCGGAAAAGGCCCCCGATAGCCTGCGGGCATGCGATGGACGGTGCACGGTGAGAGGTACGTCTACCGCAGCCCGTGGATGGACGTCGGGCTGGCCGACGTGGAGCTGCCCGACGGGCGCCGGTTCGAGCACCACCTGCTGCGGGTGCGTCCCGCGGCGGGCGTGGTGGCGGTGGACGAGCACGACCGGGCGCTGCTGATCTGGCGGCACCGCTTCATCACCGGACGGTGGGGGTGGGAGATCCCCAGCGGCCGGGTGGAGGAGGGCGAGGAGCCCGCCGAGACCGCCGCGCGGGAGCTGCTGGAGGAGACCGGCTGGCGGCCCGGGCCGCTGGAGCACCTGCTCGACCTGCCGACCTCGCCCGGCGTGCACGACGGCGTCCAGCACTTCTACCGGGCCCGGGGCGCGGAGCGCCTGGGCGACCCGACGGACGTGGAGGCCGAGCGGATCGAGTGGGTCCCGCTGGCCCGGGTCCCGGAGCTGGCCGCGCGCGGCGAGATCGGCTCGGCCGCCAGCGTGGCGACCCTGCTCTACCTCACCTCGCGCTGATCCGGCGGGACGCGTTCAGCGGCAGGACGGCCCGCACCACGAAACCGCCGTCCGCGCCGGGGCCCGTCTCGACCGTCCCGCCGACGCTGCGGGCGCGCTCGGCCATCCCGACGATCCCGAAGCCCGTCCCGCCCGGTCCGCCCTCCGCGGCGGGCGCGCCGCCCGCGTCCGGGCCGCGGCCGTCATCGGCCACGGTGATCAGCAGGTCGCCGCCGCCGCGGTGCAGGACGATCCGGACGGCGCCGGCCCGCGCGTGCTTGACCACGTTCGTCAGCGCCTCCTGGACGATCCGGTAGGCGACGATCCCGACCTCGGGCGCCTCCGCGCCCTCGCCCCGCTCCTCCAGGACCACCCGCAGCCCGGCGGCCCGCGCCGCCTCGGCCAGTTCGGGGATGCCGGCGACACCGGACGGGACGCCGAGCCGCGTTCCCGGCGGCGGGGCCGGCGCCCCGGGCGTCTCCGGCTCGCGCAGCACCTGCAGGGTGGCCCGCACCTCGGCGCGCGCGTCCCGGCAGGTGGCGGCGATGGCGTCGAGCGTCCCGGCCAGCTCGGCGCGGTCCAGGGGGCGGCCCGAGTGCACCGCGTGGGCCGCCGCGCCGGCCCGCACCCCGATCACGGTGATGCTGTGGGCCAGCAGGTCGTGCAGGTCGCGGGCGATCCGCAGGCGTTCCTCGGCGACCCGGCGCCGGGCCTCCTCCTCGCGGGTCCGCTCGGCGCGCTCGGCCCGCTCGGTCACCGCCGCCATCCGCGCCCGGTGCACCCGCCAGGACTGGACGCCGACGACCACGCCGACGACGGCCTCGATCACCCCGATCTGCTCCAGCCCGCTGCGCCCGCTGGTCCCCATGGAGAACAGCACCGCGCAGACGAGCAGGACCGCCGCCGTCCCGAAGAGCACCGTCCGCACCCGCCGGCCCATCACCGCGAACGTGAACAGCGCCAGCACCTCGGCCGGGACCGCCGCGTGGTGCTGGTACTGGAGGAGGTGGAACGGCAGCATCAGGGCGATGACCGCCGTCAGCGCGAGCCCCGGCCGGCGCCGCCGCCAGGCCAGCGGCGCGTGCGCCGCGGCCAGGAGCAGCCCGCCGCCCGCGTCCAGGGAGCGGACGCCCGGCCACACCAGCGCGGCGGCCACCGCGCACGCCGCCAGGCCCGCGGCCACCAGCGCGTCCAACGCCACACCCCGAACCCGGGCTTCGATCAGCACACCGCCATCCTGCCCGACCCGCGGAGCGTCCGGCCACCGCCCCGGGCGCCGGCGCGAGCTCCGGAGTCCTCACCAGCGGGGTTGGACGCGGCGGCGGGCGAAAGGTTAACGTCGCTCTCGACAGATCGCGGGGGCCCGGCGAACCGGGCTGAGATAGCGGCTGGGACGGCCGCTGACCGCTGGAACCTGACCGGGTAATGCCGGCGTAGGGAGAGATCCAGTCATGACCAGGGAAAGCGCGGTCACCGCTGCCCGGAAGACCTACCTGCAGGGCTCGCGGCCCGATCTGCGGGTGCCGATGCGGGAGGTGCCGCTGACCAACGGCGACACGGTGGTGCTGTACGACACCTCCGGGCCGTACACCGATCCCGCCTACGAGGCCGACGTGCGGCGGGGCCTGCCGCCGCTGCGGGAGGCGTGGATCGCCGGGCGCGGTGACACCGCCGAGTACGAGGGCCGGGCCGTCCGGCCCGAGGACGACGGGCGCCGTCCGGGGGATCCGCTGCGCGACGCGGCGGCCTTCCGGCGCCGCAGACCGCGCAGGGCGACCGGGGAGGCGGTGACGCAGCGCGCCTACGCCCGGCGCGGGGAGATCACCCCGGAGATGGAGTTCGCGGCGCTGCGCGAGGGCGTGGACCCCTCGTTCGTCCGCGACGAGCTGGCCGCCGGCCGCGCGGTGCTGCCCGCCAACGTCAACCACCCCGAGATCGAACCGATGGTCATCGGGCGGAACTTCCTGGTCAAGGTGAACGCCAACATCGGGAACTCCGCGGTCGCGTCCTCGATCGAGGACGAGGTCGAGAAGATGACCTGGGCGACCCGCTGGGGCGCCGACACGATCATGGACCTGTCCACCGGGCGCGACATCCACACCACCCGGGAGTGGATCCTGCGCAACTCCCCCGTCCCGGTCGGGACCGTGCCGCTCTACCAGGCGCTGGAGAAGGTCGGCGGCGACCCGGCCGAGCTCACCTACGAGGTCTTCCGGGACACCGTGATCGAGCAGGCCGAGCAGGGCGTGGACTACATGACCGTGCACGCGGGCGTCCTGCTGCGGTACGTCCCGCTGACCGCCCGCCGCAAGACCGGGATCGTCTCGCGGGGCGGTTCGATCATGGCCGCCTGGTGCCTGGCCCACCACGAGGAGAACTTCCTCTACACCCGTTTCCGCGACCTGTGCGAGATCTTCGCCGCGTACGACATCACCTGGTCGCTGGGCGACGGGCTGCGGCCGGGCTCGATCCACGACGCCAACGACGAGGCCCAGTTCGCCGAGCTGCGCACCCAGGGCGAGCTGACCCGGATCGCCGCGGAGTTCGGCAACCAGGTGATGAACGAGGGCCCCGGGCACGTCCCCATGCACAAGATCAAGGAGAACGTGGACCGCCAGCAGGAGTGGTGCGACGGCGCGCCGTTCTACACGCTGGGCCCGCTGACCACCGACATCGCGCCCGGCTACGACCACATCACCTCGGCCATCGGCGCGGCGATGATCGGCTGGCACGGCACCGCGATGCTCTGCTACGTCACGCCCAAGGAGCATCTGGGGCTGCCCGACCGCGAGGACGTCAAGGCCGGGATGATCGCCTACAAGATCGCCGCCCATGCCGCCGACCTGGCCAAGGGGCATCCCGGTGCCCAGGCGTGGGACGACGCGCTGTCGGACGCCCGGTTCGAGTTCCGGTGGGAGGACCAGTTCGAGCTCGCCCTCGATCCCGGGACCGCCCGCGCGTACCACGACCAGACCCTCCCGGCGGCGCCGGCCAAGACCGCGCACTTCTGCTCGATGTGCGGGCCGCACTTCTGCGCGATGAAGATCACCCAGGATGTGCGCCGGTACGCGGGCGAGCGCGGCCTGGCGGAGGACGAGGCCCTGGAGGCCGGGATGCGGGACAAGGCGGCCGAGTTCGCCGCCGGGGGCGGCCGGATCTACCTCCCGCTCGCCGGGTCGGGCGAAGGCGGCTGAGGGGCTCGGCGACCGCCGCTGAACGGGTCGTTCCCCAGGCGAGGCCCGCGCCCGGAGAGGGCGCGGGCCTCGCCGTCTGCACGCGCCGGCCGCACCGGGGGCGGGCCTCCGGTACGGCCCGTGCGGCCGGCGCAGGCGGCCACCGTCACGTTCAGGTGTTCGTTCCCCAGACGTAGAGGCCGATGGCCATCACCAGGAGGCTGAGCGAGGAGGCCACCGCCCGTAGCGTGTTCCAGGCCGTCCAGCGCGGCGCGTAGTCGGCCCAGAGTCGGGCGGCCTCCGCCGCACCGGCCGGGACCCCCGCGCCGTCCAGGGCGTTGTTCATCGGCACGTTGACGATCACGGTCGGCAGGAAGGCGCCGAGCACGTAGAGGCCCGCCGCGACGAAGAACAGCACCGCCGCCGACCGCTGGCCCGCCAGGAGCAGCGCCCCGCCCGCCAGCGCCGCGACCAGCGGGGCGCCCATGAAGTGCAGCATGAAGAGCGGGTTCAGGATCTTCTGGTTCATGCTCTGCATCGCCGCGACCGCCTGTTCGGCCTTGATCGCGTTGAGTCCGGGCATCACCGAGTTCGAGAAGGCGAAGAAGATTCCCGCCATGCCGCCGGTGAGCAGCACCGCGATCATCGCCGCCGCCGCGGCCAGGGCGCTCCTCATGACCACACCCCGGTGGCGGCGGTCTCACGGGCGTAGCCGGCGAAGTCCCTGGGCGCGCGTCCCAGGGCCTGGCGAACCCCGTCCGCGGGGCGCTGGTTGCGCCCGTCGAGGACGGTGGTGAACAGGTAGGTCATCAGGCCGACGACCTCGCCGGGCACGCCGGCCCGCCCGAGGTCCTCGGCGAACCGTTCCAAGGGCACCTCCCGGAAGGTGACGGGGCGCCCGGAGGCGGCGGCGATCTCGCCGACCGCCTCGGCGAACGTCAGGGCCCGGGGGCCGGACAGCTCGTAGGTCCGTCCCGCGTGGCCGTCCTCGGTCAGCGCGGCGACCGCGACGTCGGCGACGTCCCAGGCGTCGACGAACGGTTCGGGGACGTCCCCGACGGGGAGCGCCACCTCGCCCGCCAGCACCGCCTCCAGCAGCCAGTCCTCGCTGAAGTTCTGCGCGAACCAGTCGGCCCGCAGGACGGTCCACGCGGCGCCGCTGTCCTTGAGGACCTGCTCGGCGGCCTCCGCCTCCTCCTCACCGCGGCCCGACAGCAGCACGATCCGGCCGGCTCCGGCCGCCAGCGCGGCGGTGCACAGCGCCCGGATGTCACCGTCGGAGCCCGGCACCGCCAGGTCCGGGGAGTACGCCACGTACACGGCGGCCATCCCCTCCAGCACGGGGGCCCAGGTCGACCGGTCCTTCCAGTCGAACCGCGGCTCGCCGGAGCGGGAGCCCACCCGGACCGGCACCCCGCGCCCGGTCAGCCTCTCCACCACCCGCCGGCCGGTCTTTCCCGTACCGCCGAGGACCAGCACCGGCCCGGTCTCGTCCACGGCCGCCTCGATGTTCCCAACGTTATTCGTCTGCTCCGTCATGCCCACAAGCCAACCGGGTGGCGGTTCCGGCGCCCATCGTTGAGACGCTCGGCCGCATACGCGGCCGTCCACGGTGACACAGGCCGCGCTCTAAGCTGGCCCGATGGATGCGCTTGACGGCCTGCTGGAGGGGCCGCGCGCGCGGGGGGCGTTCCTGTTGCGCGCGACGATGAGCCCGCCCTGGTCGATCCGGTGCGCGGACGAGGCGCCGCTCAGCCTGGTGGCGATGGTCGCCGAGCACGCGTGGGTGACGGCCGCGGACGGGTCCCCCACGCGGCTCGGGCCGGGCGACGTGGTGATCGCCCGGGGACCGGACGCCTTCGACTTCGCCGATGATCCCGATACCCCGGTCCAGGTCGTCATCCTTCCCGGGCAGCGGTGCGTGGCGCCGGACGGGCGGTCCGTGACCGAGGAGATGGACCTGGGCGTGCGCTCCTGGGGGAACGACCCGGACGGCCCGGCCGTCATGCTCATCGGCACCTACCAGATGCGCGGCGCGGTCACCGGGCGGCTCCTGGCGGCGCTGCCGCGGCTGGTGATCCTGCGGGCCGGCGAGTGGGACTCCCCCCTGGTGGACCTGCTCGCCAAGGAGATCGTCAAGGACGAGCCGGGGCAGGACGTCGTCCTCGACCGGCTGCTGGACCTGCTGCTCATCGGGGTGCTGCGGGCGTGGTTCGCGCGCCCGGAGGGCCGCGCCCCCGGGTGGTACCGGGCGCACGGCGACCCGGTCGTCGGCCCGGCGCTGCGGCTGCTGCACGACGACCCGGCGCACCCGTGGACGGTGGCCGCGCTGGCCGGGCGGGCGGGCGTCTCGCGGGCCGCCCTCGCGCTGCGGTTCACCAGGCTCGTGGGCGAGCCGCCGATGGCCTACCTGACCGGCCTGCGCCTGGCCCTGGCCGCCGACCTGATCCGCGAGTCCGACGCCACCCTGGAGACCGTGGCCCGGCAGGTCGGGTACGGCACCGCGTTCGCGCTCAGCACCGCCTTCAAGCGCGAGCACGGCGTCAGCCCGCAGGAGTACCGGTCCGGCCGCTGACCGGGCCGGCCGCGCGGTCGGCGGCCGGCCCGGTGGGCGGTCACCGCTTTCCGGGGACGTACAGCCGCACGTCGTCCACCTGCGCGCTGCCCTCGTAGAAGTTCATGTGCGGGTCGCCGATCATGAACGTGTCGGGGTAGGCCGAGCCGGCGGGCCAGGTGCCGCGGTCGACCAGCGTGCCGCCGGGCCCGCTCCAGGTCCAGTCGGCGTCGAAGCGCCCGTCGTACTCCTCGGGCGTCTGGTTGTAGTGCCAGATCGGCTCGCCGTCCTGGACGAACTTGCGCGTGTAGCGGTAGGTCTGCTGCCCGACGTGGGCGAACACCCCGGACATCTCCATCGTGTACGCGCCGTCGCGGCGTTCGATGGCGAAGCGGTAGCTCTGCTCCGGAAGCAGTTCGGGCCGCAGGTCCACCTGCGAGACGATCGCCCCGCCCTTGGCGACCCCGCACTCGCTGTGCATCAGGTACTCGGTGCCCGGCTGCGTCGCGTACCGCTTGTCGTCGGTCATGAAGATGGCGTTGACGCCGTTGCCGGTGCTCGAACCGTAGGGCTCGTACTGCTTGGTGGCCGGGTTGCAGACGCGCAGGCCCGAGCCGGTGTACTTGTAGCGGTTGTAGGAGTCCATGGCCACCTTGCGGTGGGTGTGGACGAAGACGTTGTTGTGCGGGGCCGGACGGGCGTAGTCCATGATCCCCAGGTAGTAGAACCCGTTGGAGTCGGTGCGGACGTTCGCCCACGAGCATTCGGGCCGGGAGAAGTCACCGCCCGACGCCCAGGGGTGGTTGGTCTTGCAGCCCTCCGGTGAGTACCCGTTGATCCGCCCGTCCGGGTAGTCCCACGAGCCGTTGCGCTGGCCGCCGAAGTCCAGGCCGCGCAGGGTCATCTCGACCCGGTACTCGGCGGGGAGCGCCCGGCTCGAGCGGATGAGCACGCCGCCGTGGTGGCTGGGCTCGTCCATGTGCGCGACGCCCTTGCGCGTCGTCAGGGTGGGCGGGGCGTCCGGCACGCCGTCCTTGTCGGAGTCGCGCGCGGCCAGTTCGGCGGTCAGCCACCCCTTGGCGCCGAACCGGAACGACTTGCGGTAGGTGTCGAAGGTGGCCAGCTGCTGCCGGAACGCCGGGCCCCCCATGGTCTCGAAGAAGGCCCCGTCGTTGTCGTAGACGTCCACGTCGTACGGGCTGCCGGGGCCGTCGTCGTCGCGGACCCAGGGGGCCCGGGCGTCGTCCAGCGACCGGTTGAACGCCTCGGCGGCGACCAGCCGCCAGTCCCCCGGCGCGTCCGCCCGCGCCGGGGCCGCGGCCAGCGCCGCCGGCAACGCCAGCGGCAACGCCAGGGCCACCGCCCGCCGCACGAACCTCTTCATCTGCCACCCCTCCTCCTGGCGCACCGCGCGCCATCGGTGATCGCAGCGAGATTAGACCGATCCAACGCCGTCCGCCAGAGCAAAGTCTCACAAGATTGGTATTGACCACTCGCCTTCGCGCGACTGACAAGCTCTCTCACCCGTGGTTGCGGGGTCTGAGAGGATCCGGCCTCCCGGCTAGAGGTATTTACCACTCCCTCTTCGGGCCCCGCCGGGGCTGGGGCTTCGCATGACCGGGGCGCGGGCGGGCAGGGGCTTCGATATGAGCGGGAACCGCCGCCCGCGCGGCGGCGTTTCTCAGGCGAAGGCGCCATGCCTTTATGGCATGATGCGGGCCTATCCGACCCGTACGAGCCCTATACGAGGAGTGATATGACCACCAAACCGACCGAGGACGACCTTCACACCGTGTTCAAGCGGTCGGACCTCGGCGGTGACGACAGGCTCGATCTCATGGAGTTCGGCATGGTGCTCGACAGCATCGGGCTGTCCTGGACCCGGGCCGAGGTCCAGGACAGGTTCGAGCGGGCCGACACCAACCGTGACGGCTACATCTCGCTGCCCGAGCTCCGCGTCCTGCTGGAGAGCCAGGGCTGGAACGAGAGCGGCGTGCACTCCGCCCACGGCTGACCGGTGAGGCCCCCGGCGCCCGCCGAGGACGGCGGCGCCCCGGGAAGGCCCTGCGGGGGCCTTCCCGGACTCCCGCGGTCAGACCGCGCGGCCCCGCCACTCCCGGTACCTGCGCACGAGCGCGGCGGTCGAGGGGTCGGGCGCGTCCGCGGGCGGCTCCGCCGAGGTCAGCGCGGGCACCAGGTCCTGGGCCATCACCTTGCCCAGCTCGACCCCCCACTGGTCGAAGGAGTCGATCCCCCACACCGTGCCCTGCACGAACACGATGTGCTCGTACAGGGCGATGAGCTGGCCCAGCGTCGACGGTGTCAGCCTGGGCACCAGGATGGTGCTGGTCGGCCGGTTCCCCGGCATCACCTTGTGCGGGACGATGCCGGCGGGCGTGCCCTCGGCGGCGATCTCCTCGGCGGTCTTGCCGAACGCCAGCGCCGAGGTCTGCGCCAGCAGGTTGGCGGTCAGCAGGTCGTGCATGCCCGGCCCGTCCCCGGTCACGACGTCCTCGAACGGCTCGGCGAACCCGATGAAGTCGGCCGGGACGAGCCGGGTCCCCTGGTGGAGCAGCTGGTAGAACGCGTGCTGCCCGTTGGTGCCGGGCTCGCCCCAGAAGATCTCCCCGGTCTGGGCGACCACCGGGGCGCCGTCGGCGCGCACCGACTTGCCGTTGGACTCCATGGTGAGCTGCTGCAGGTAGGCGGGGAACCGGGACAGCCGCTGGCTGTAGGGCAGGACCGCGTGGGTCTGGGCGCCGAAGAAGTCGGTGTACCAGACGCCCAGCATGCCCATCAGGACCGGCAGGTTGGCCTCGAACGGCGCGGTGCGGAAGTGCTCGTCGAGGGTGTGGAACCCGGCGAGCATCTCCCGGAACCGGTCGGCGCCGATCGCGATCATCAAGGACAGCCCGATCGCGCCGTCCATGGAGTACCGGCCGCCGACCCAGTCCCAGAAGCCGAACATGTTGCCGGTGTCGATGCCGAACGCGGCGACCCGCTCGGCGTTGGTGGAGACCGCGACGAAGTGCCGCGACACCGCCTTCTCGTCGCCGAGCCGGTCCACCAGCCAGGCCCGCGCCGCCCGCGCGTTGGCCAGCGTCTCCAGGGTGCCGAAGGTCTTGGAGCTGACGATGACCAGGGTCTGCTCGGGGTCCAGGCCGGCCAGGACGCCCGTCACGTCCGCCGGGTCGATGTTGGAGACGAAGCGGCAGGTGATCCCGGCGTCGGCGTAGTCGCGCAGCGCCTCGTAGGCCATCGCCGGGCCGAGGTCGGAGCCGCCGATCCCGATGTTGACCACCGTGCGGATGGGCTTGCCGGTGAACCCGGTCCACTCCCCCGACCGCACCCGCCCGGCGAAATCGGCCATCCGGTCCAGGACGGCGTGCACGTCGGCGACCACGTCCTGGCCGTCCACCCGCAGCTCGGCCTCGCGCGGCAGGCGCAGCGCCGTGTGCAGGACGGCGCGGTCCTCGCTGACGTTGATCCGCTCACCGGAGAACATCGCGGTGATCCGGTCGCGCAGCCCGGCCCGTTCGGCCAGGGCGGTCAGCAGGCGGAGCGTCTCGCCGGTCACCCGGTGCTTGGAGTAGTCGAGGTGGAGGTCGCCGGCGTCCGCGGTCATCCGCCCGGCCCTGCCGGGATCCTCCGCGAACAACTCGCGCAGGTGCCGCCCCGCCAGCGCCGTGTGGTGCTCGGCCAGCGCCGACCATTCGGCGGTCTCCGTGATATCGGCCATTGCCCCTCATCCCTTCACCGTGCCGGCCGGGCCGCCGGTGCCCGGCGCGGCTCCCCGGCCGTGCCCGGACCCCGTGCCCCGGCCCGATACCGCTGTCAGCGGCCCGCGCCACCGGCCGCGGGCCACTGGTGATCATAGGTCGGCCGCGGGCGGCGGCGCGGCGGCTCCTCCGGACGGCGCCCTGACGTGCGCGGGAGGTCATGCCCGCGGAAGCGCCGCCGACACCGGCGCTCCGGTTTCGCCCGGGGAGCACCGGGCACGGCCCACGGAGTAGCCGACACGGGGGGATGGGGCATGAGCATCGCGACGACCAATCCCGCGACCGGGAAGGTGGAGCGCACCTTCGACGCGCTGACGGAGAAGGAGATCGAGGACCGGCTCGACCGGGCCGCCGCCGCGTTCGCCCGGCACCGCGCCACCCTGGTCGCCGAACGCGCCGCGTGCATGAACGCCGCGGCCGGCATCCTGGACGATGAGGCCGGGCGGATCGCGGCCGTCATGACCACGGAGATGGGCAAGACGGTCACGGCCGCCCGTGCCGAGGCGCACAAGTGCGCCAGGGCGTGCCGGTACTACGCCGAGCGGGCCGGGGAGATGCTGGCCGACCGCCCGGTCGACGCCGGCGCCGTGGACGCCGAACGGGCCTGGCTGCGGTACCTGCCGCTCGGCCCCGTGCTGGCGGTGATGCCGTGGAACTTCCCGCTCTGGCAGGTGATCAGGTTCGCCGCCCCGGCCCTGATGGCGGGGAACGTCGGGCTGCTCAAGCACGCCTCGAACGTGCCGCAGACGGCGCTGTTCCTGGAGGAGCTGTTCGCGCGCGCCGGGTTCACCGAGGACGCCTTCCAGACCCTGCTGATCGGCTCGGGCCAGGTGGAGCGCGTCGTCCGCGACCCGCGGGTGCGGGCGGCCACCCTGACCGGCAGCGAGCCGGCGGGCCGCGCGGTCGGGGCCGCGGCGAGCTCCGAGGTCAAGCCGAGCGTGCTGGAGCTGGGCGGCAGCGACCCGTTCGTCGTCATGCCGTCGGCCGACCTGGACCGCGCCGCGGAGGTCGCGGCCACCTCCCGGTGCCTCAACAACGGGCAGAGCTGCATCTCGGCCAAGCGGTTCATCGTGCACGCCGGCGTCTACGACGATTTCGAGCGGCGGTTCACCGACCTCATGCGGTCCCGGCGGGTGGGCGACCCGATGGACGAGTCCACCGATGTCGGCCCGCTCGCCTCCGAGCAGGGCCGCGCGGACGTCGAGGAGCAGGTGGCCGACGCCGTGGAGGCGGGCGCGACGGTCCTGTGCGGCGGTGAGCGCCTGCCCGGCCCCGGCTGGTACTACCCGCCGACGGTGGTCACCGGCGTCCGCCCCGGGATGCGGATGTACCACGAGGAGGTGTTCGGGCCGGTCGCCTCGCTGTTCCGCGTGGGGGGCGTCGAGGAGGCCATCGAGCTGGCCAACGACACGAGCTTCGGCCTGGGGGCCAACGCCTGGACCGAGGATCCCGCGGAGCGGGAGCGCTTCGCCACCGGGCTGGAGGCGGGCCAGGTGTTCATCAACGGGATGGTCACCTCCTACCCCGAGCTGCCCTTCGGCGGTGTGAAGCACTCCGGGTACGGCCGCGAGCTCGCCGAGCTGGGCCTGCACGCGTTCTGCAACGTCAAGACGGTGTGGGTGGGCGCCTAGGGCGTGTCTCGAAGTCGCCTCAGCCACAGCGCGAGCGCGTTGGCTGCCAGGTGGGGCGATGCCGGAGGCGAGCCTCACCTGGCAGATCGCGAAGCGATGCCGCGCTCGCACAGGCCCGGTTAGGTGCGAGCCGCCAGGCGAGCGCCGTGGGCCGGGACTTTGAAACAGAGCCTAGCCGCGGGTCCGGGCGCCTGGCCCGCGGTCGGGGGCGCGGGAATGCCGGACGGGGGCGCGCTGTTCGAGATACCCACAGGGGTATTTCGGAAGGAGAAGGACATGGCAACGGTCGACCTCACCAAGGACACCTTCGACGCCACCGTCGGCGGCGGCGATCTGGTCCTGATCGACTTCTGGGCGTCCTGGTGCGGCCCGTGCCGTTCCTTCGCGCCCGTCTACTCGCGGGTGTCCGAGCGGCACCCCGACGTCGTCTTCGCCAAGGTGGACACCGAGGCCGAGCCGGAACTGGCCGCGGCGTTCGACATCACCTCGATCCCGACGCTGATGATCGTGCGCGAGGGCGTGGTGCTGTTCGGGCAGCCGGGCGCGCTGCCGGAGGCCGCGCTGGAGGACCTCGTCTCCCAGGCGCGCGCCCTGGACATGGACGAGGTGCGCCGCGAGCTGGCCTCCCGGTCGGCCTGACCGCGCGAACGGACGCCCCTCCCCTCGGAGGGGCGTTACGTACGGGGGTCAGGCGCCGGGCCGGTCCTCGGGCCGCGAACCTTCGGCGTGGACGTCGCCGCGGAAGTCGCGGCCCATGATGACCGGGCCGTGAACGGTGCCCCGGACCTCGTTCCGCACGTCCCCGGCCCCGGAACCCGGCTGGGGACCACGCGGGGGCTCGGGCTCGGGGGTCCGCCGCGCCCGGACGACCCCGTTGACGGTGAGCGAGAGCCCGGCCAGGCCGATGAACAGCCCGCCGACACTGGCCCACTTGTCGGCCTTGTCCAGGCCGACCGAAGCGAGATAGACAGCCACCCCGGCGACTGCGGCGACCGCGACCGCACCGCCCACCCATGCCAGCACCCGACCGCGCATGCCAGCACTCTAACCGCCCCGTCCGGCGGGCACCGCCGGCTTCTTGCGGTACGCGGCAGGGGTCCGGCGCCCGGTCAGGCGCGCCCGCGCCTCGGACCCGCGGGTCGAGACGCGGGGGCGCCGGGATCCGGGCTCAGTAGTTGTACTTCCACTCCTGGCAGTTCTCCATGGTGCCCTGCACGCACGTGTTGACCATCAGGCCCGGGTGCGTGTACTCGTTCAGCGCGCTGAAGACCAGGAAGAACAGCCCGGTCCCGGCGTACATGACGATGACGGCCGCCGCGATGCGGCCGCGCAGGTCCCGGACGGCCCACACCAGCAGGAGGGTGGCGACGGCCGCGACCCCGTAGATCAGTCCGAAGGTGCCGTTCTCCATCCACTCCATGTGCCCCAGGCGCCCGGTGATCGGCTCGTTCGGCGGCGCGCCGCCCACCAGGTTGAACCGGATGATCGCCACGGCGTTGCCGAGGAGGTTGAGGCCGGTGGCCAGGATCGGCAGGCTCACCGGAAGGAGCGTTCCAATCGTGGCGCCGGCGAAGCGGTAGGAGGCCGCGTCCTCCGTGGCGCCCTCCAGGGGTTCCTGCAGGGTGTCGGCGTGCGTCCAGAGGTAGACGGCGGCGGCGCCGAGCAGGATCCCGAACCAGAACAGCGGCCCGCCGAACACCATGTTGATCACGGGCTTGGCCGTGAACGGGCCCGTCGTGAGGGTGTCCCAGCTCAGCGAGGTCAGGATCACCGCGCCGACGCCGAACGTCAGGGCCCAGCCCTTGGCCCAGATCCGCCGGCCACGGCGGGCCTGCCACAGGAACAGCGCGATCCCGATCAGTGCCATGCCGGCCGCCTCGCCCATGATCGTGTTGTGCATGATCATGGGTTCCGGCGGCTCCGGCTGCGCCAGAATGGGCACGGAGGCATGCAGCAGATTCAAGGGGCCATCTCCTTGGTTCGTGGGGGGTGATCGGCGCGCGTCGATGAGCACGCTCTTTCCGGGGCGCCTTCCCGGGATGTGAAACCGGCGTCCGGCCTATTTCCGGCCGGAGCGCGCATCGGCCGCCACGCGCGACGCGGCGTGAGGGCCTCCCGTCAGGGGAACGTCGCTCGCTTCGGCGTCCGCCCCTTCAGCGGGGCGGCACTGGAAGGCCGCGCCGGCCTCCGCCCGGCCGCTCGTACGGTCGCGGAGGCGAAAGGGCGCCCTCGGGCGGGCAGATGATGCAGGACACGGCGCTCTCCGCGAAATACCGACAGAACGGACACAGGACACTAAAAGCCCAAATGTCCTGAACTTTCCCCCGAGAGCTTCACAACGGGCTGGAGCTTAACCACCTCCAGATGTGCAGGTCAAACCCCCTTTCCTCGATTTATTCGGTCAACTTTCAAGAGTCCGGACAAAAAGGATTCTGAGGGAGAATTTTCGGCGGACGGGACTCACGACGCGCCGCGGCACAGCTCCTCGTAGCGGCGGACGGCGTGCTCCACGACGGCCGCGATCTCCTCGGCCGGCCGTACGGACGACCGGCCCGCCGCCGGTTCCCGCACCTGGAAGCGGCCCGCGCGGCACCAGACGTCCAGGCCGTGGCAGACCGACACCAGCGCCAGCCGCGGAGACTGCGACACGATGACCCCGTTCACTCCCCGCGCGCACAGGCGGTCCCGTACGTTCCGCGCCATCTCGGACGGGTGCCCGCCCCGCAGCGCCGGAAGCTGCGCGCCCACCCGGAACCAGACCACTTTCCCCGGCACATGGCCGCCGAGCTGGCCCCGGGTGCGATGGACGCCCCACTCCCCCTTCGCGTAGACGTCCACCAGCGCCATGCCGCGCCCGTACTCGCACGTCAGGTCCTGCGACCCGAACGGCACGGGCCGCAGCGGCGGCGCCTTCTCGGGCAGGCGGTCGGACACCCCGCACACCACTCCCCCGCCCGCCCGGTACGCCCAGAGTTCGCCCGGCCCGCCCGCGTGCTCCAGGGCGTTGGTGGCCACCTCGCTGATCATCATCTGGGCCTCCCGCGCGGATTCGCGGGGGACGCGGAGCGCGCCCAGCAGATCGCCGAGCAGGGAGCTGGCGACCCCCGCGCACGTACGGTCGGCGGGCAGGACCCAGGCTACCGCCGCACCTCCTGCCAGGTCACGCGCCGCCTGCCGCATCGTCCCTCTCCTTCCGCCCGACCGGATCGTGGCGGACAGTCAACAGGCGGTCACGTTGCGGCACACGTTGCCTCCCGGCATCAATTTCCACGATCCCTGTTCGCCCATTCACGTGCGGCGACTCCCGTCGGGCAGGTGTTTTCCACGGGCTTCGCATCCGGTTTCCACGATCCACGGATGCGATCTTCGAATTGAGCAGGCGTAATGGAGGCAGAACGACCCAAGGAGGTTCCCCCCAAATGTCACCACAAAAACCGGCAAAGCGTCAGCGTGACGCTCTCCGGGAACGGATGCTCGCCGCCGGGCGCTCGCGCCAGGCCATCGCCGAGGAGATGATGCGCCGCTGGGGCTACCGCGCCCGCGCGGCCTGGCGGCACGCCCACGGCTGGTCCCAGGACACCGCGGCCGACCACTACAACCGGCGCCACGACCATGACGGCCGCGCCCCCATGTCCGGCAGCCGCGTCGGCGCGTACGAGCGCTGGCCGCACGGGGGTGAACGCCCCCGCCTGACGATCCTGCGCGGTCTCGCCGACGTGTACGGGACGGACATCACCCGCCTGGTCGACGAGGACGACCTGGCCCGCCTTCCCGAGGCCCACCGGCTCACCCTGCTCGAACTCATCAACGCCCGCCCGCCGGAGGTGCGAACCCCCGACGACGGCGCGTACGGTCGGGAAGAGCCCTTCGCCTATGAGGACCCCGAGCACGAGGTGGTGATCATGGCGGCGCACGAATCCAGCGAGCACGCGGAGCGGGCCGAACGGCGCGACATCGGCGAGGCGACCCTCGAACAAATGCGGGCCGATGTCGTCCGGCTCGCCAACGAATACCTCACCGGGGACCCTTTCCCCCTTTTCCAGGAGATGCGCCGCGTCCGCGCACGCATGTACACGGCGCTCGACAAGAAGCTCTGGCCCCGGGACGCCACCGAGCTCTACCTGCTGCTCGGCGCCCTCCACGCCCTGATGGCCAACGCGGCCCAGGACCTGGGCTACCCGCACGCGGCCGGTGAGCTGCTCCGGGCGGGCTGGGCCTACGCGCAGGGCATCGGCCACCGGCCGCTGATGGGATTCATGCGCGGCGCGCTGTCCTCGATCGCCTACTGGGAGGGCCGCCCCCGCCAGGCCCGCGACCTCGCCCGCAGCGGGTTCGCCTACCTGCCCGACGGGCCCGGTGCCGCGCACTTGCACCTGCTGGACGCGCGGGCCTGCGCGCGGCTCGGAGACGAGGAGGGGGTACGCGCCGCGCTCGAAGAGGGCCGCGCCGCCGCGGAACGGCCCTACGTCGACGAGATCCACGACGAGATCGGCGGCGAGTTCGCGTGCTCGGCCGCCTACCAGGCGTCGCTCGCGGGTACGGCGCTCCTGGAGATCCCGGGCGGCGAGAACGACGCCGTTCCCGTACTGGAACGCGGCGCCGCCCTGTACTCCGAGGCACCGGCCGAGCAGCGCAGCTACGGGACCGAGGCGATCACCCATATCCACCTGGCGCGCGGGCAGCTGCGCGCCGGACGGCTCGACGCGGTCGATCTGTCCCCGGTGCTCGCGCTGCCCGCCGACAGGAGGATCGACGCGCTGCCCAAGGCGCTGGGCGGGGTGCGCGCCGAGCTGGCCTCGCCGCGCTACCGGGGCGACCCGCGGGCGGCCGAACTCGACGAGCGCATCGAGGCGTTCTGCCGCGAGACGATCGTCCACGACCTGCACGAGCTGCCCAACGGGGGCTGAGCACGGCGCCTCCTCCTGAGGCGGCATGACACCGGCCCGCTCGTCCTGGCGAACCATGGCGATGCCCGAAACCCGCGATCGTCACGGGAGAGGCCCTGGGAGCGGCCACGGTGCCACCGCGCCCGCCGGTACACTCCGCGGCGGGGCAAGGGAGACGCGACACGATGGCCGACCGGCACGCCGACGTGGGCGCATGAGCCGCGCATGAACCTGGATCAGCTCCGCTGCGTCGTCGCGCTGGCGGAGGAACTGCACTTCGCCCGGGCGGCCCGCCGCCTCGGCCTGCAGCAGCCGCAGCTCAGCCGGCGGCTGCGCCGTCTGGAGGACGAGCTGGGCGTCGAGCTGTTCGAGCGGACCACCCGCGAGGTGCGGATCACGCCCGCCGGACGGGCGTTCGCCGAGGACGCCCGGCGCAGCCTGGAGCACGCCGACCGCGCCGCCCGGAACGCGCGGCAGGTGGGGCGGGGCGAGGTCGGCCGCCTGGCGATCGGTTTCGTCGGCTCGGCCGCCAACACGCTGCTGCCCCCGGTGCTGCGCCGTTTCCGCGGCCGTTATCCCGGTGTCGAGCTGGACCTGCGTGAGCTGCCCAGCGTTCGGCAGGCCGAGGAACTGGTCACGGGCGGGCTCGACGTCGGCATCCTGCACGCCCCCGTCACCGGCGCCGCCCGCGACGTCCTGGCCACCCGGGAGTTCGCGCGGGGACCGCTGCTGGCGCTGCTGCCCGCCGGTCACCCCCACGCACACCGCGACCCGCTGCCGGTCACCGATCTCGCGGACGAGGCGTTCGTGCTGTTCCCGCGCGATCTGGGCCTGGGCCTGCATTCCCGCGTCCTCCAGGTGACGCGGGCGGCGGGGTTCGAGCCGCGGGTGGTGCAGGAGGCCGTGCAGATGCAGACCATCGTGGGGCTGGTGGCGGCGGGCATGGGCGTCTCGATCGTGCCCTGGACGGTCGCGGCGGGCGCCCGCCGCGACGACGTGGTCTTCCGCCGCCTCTCCCCCGAGGCCCGGGACGCGCCGCTGCTGCTGGCCTGGCGGCGGGCCGACACCGGGCCGGTCCTCCGCAACTTCCGGGCGGTCACCGGCCCGCCCCCGGAACGTTGACTTGCGGCGAGTTGCTGGGTTCTGGCGGCCCGAACCCAGCAACTCGCCGCAAGTCAACGCGCGCCGTGCCCGGCGGACGATGTGCGGTCGTTAGGCGGGACGGACGGACAGGGCGTGGTGGAAGACGTTCCGCGGGTCCCATTTCGCCTTGATCCGCTGGAGCCGCGCGTAGTTGTCCCCGTAGTAGAGGGCGTGCCAGGGGGCTCCCTTGTTCCAGGCGGGGTCGGCGAGGTCGGTGTCGGGGTAGTTGATGAACGCGCCGTCCCCGGCCGCGGGGACGCCCCCGGTGTCGGCGTACAGGTCGCGGTACAGCCCCCGCACCCAGGCGATGTTCCGGGCGTCGTCGGCGGGGTCCTCCCAGCCGTTGATGAGGAAGAGCTTCATGATCGTGTCGCGGTGGGGTGTGGCCGTCGCGTCCGGGGCGACCGTGTTGACCTGGCCGCCGAAGGTGTAGAGGCCCAGGCCGCCGCCCGGGTATTCGTAGTCGGACCGGGTGAGGTGGTGGTGGAGGGCGTCGATCTGCCGCGCGGACAGGGAGCGTCGCAGGTAGGCCGACTTGGACTTCAGCCTGAAGTCGGGACCGGGGACGCCCGGCGGGCCGGCCAGGGCGGCGGCGAGCCAGGGCCGGGCCTGTGTCCGGCGGACCGGGACGGCCGGGACGCCGCGGCGGACGGCGGCCAGGTGGTCGTCCAGCAGCCGTTCGGCGCCGGACGTGGCGGCCACCTGGCCGATCAGGATGATCGTCCCGAGGGGACGGCGGTTGAGCTCAAGTTCGCTGTAGAGCCTGGTCGCCGGAGAGCCCGGGGCGCTGTTGCGTTCCGCCCAGGCGCCGTAGTTGCGTACGAGCCGGGCGAAGGAGGACTTGTCGAGCTTGTTCCAGTCCCACTCGATCGTGAAGCTCAGGGCGGTGGGCGGCGGCGCGGGCAGCAGGCGGGCGGGGTCGTCGCCGCGCGCGCCGGGCGTCCGGAACCAGTAGCGGGTGACGATGCCGAAGTTGCCGCCCCCGCCGCCGGTGTGCGCCCACCACAGGTCCCGGGCGGGGTCGGAGGGGTCCCGCGTGGCCACGACGGCGCGTGCCCGGCCCGCCCGGTCCACCACGACGACCTCGACCGCGTAGAGGTGGTCGACGGCCAGGCCCATCATCCGTGACAGCGGGCCGTAGCCGCCGCCCAGCACGTGACCGCCGGCGCCCACGGTGGGGCACCATCCGGCGGGGATCGTCACGCCCCAGCCCAGGTACAGCCTGCGGTAGACGTCGCCCAGCAGGGCGCCCGCCTCCACGGCGAAGGCGCGGCGGCGCGCGTCGTAGTGGACGGCGTTCATGGCGGAGGTGTCGATGACGACCCGCACGGCGGGGTCGTCGACGAAGCCCTCGAAGCCGTGGCCGCCGCTGCGGACCGCGACCCTCCTGCCGGTGTCGACGGCCTCCTGCACCGCCCGGACGACGTCGCCGGTGGTGCCCACCACCCAGACGTGCTCGGGCCGGCCGTCGAACCGCCGGTTGTATCCGCGGGAGGCCAGGAACCGGTGGCGCGGGTCGTCCCGCCCGATCCTGGCGGGGGACGGAGGGCGCGGGCGGTCGGCGCCGGCCGGGGCCGCCTCGGCGGCCTGCGCGGGGACGGCGACGCCCGCCGCCGCGGCGGTGGCCAGGCCGCCCCGCAGTACGTTCCTTCTGGTGTGTCCGGTCATGCGGGCTCCTCGTTCCGGAGATCCTCAACCTAGGAAAAACCTAGGAACAGAGCCCGCGACGGTCAGTGGGGCTGGGCCCACCGGCGCGGTGGACGTACCTCCCCGCGCGGCACCGCCGGCCGGAGAGCGCCCGCCCGGGGCGGCCGGGCGGGCGCCCCCCGCTGGTTCAGTTGATCCGCTGCGGGACGCCCCAGGGGTTGTCGTCGCGCAGCGGCGGCGGCAGGAGGTCCCGGGGCCAGTTCTGGTAGGTGACGGGGCGCAGGAACCGTTCGATGGCCGCGGTGCCGACCGAGGTGGTGGCGGGCGTGGTGGTGGCCGGGAACGGGCCGCCGTGCTGCATGGCGTGGGTCACCGAGACGCCGGTGGGCCACTGGTTCCACAGGACGCGCCCGCTGCGCCCGGCCAGCACGCCCGCCAGGTCGCCCAGCTCGCCGGTGTCCTCCGGCTCGGCGTGCAGGGACGTGGTGAGCTGGCCGGGGAGGGTCTCCAGGAGGTCGGCGACGTCCTGGACGCGCTCGTAGGTCACCACCAGTCCCAGCGGCCCGAAGCATTCCCGGGCCGCGGCGTCGCGGTCGGCGGCGAACGCGTCCAGGTCCATGGCGAGGAGCCGGGGCGCGGGCGAGGCGTCGTCGTCCGGCCAGACCAGGCGGCGGGCGCCGGGACGGTCGCCCAGGGCCCGTGCGGCGTCCAGGTAGCCCGCCTCGATCCGGTCGTTGAGCATCGGGGCCGCGGCGACCTCGCCGAGCAGCGCGGTGACGCGGCCGGTGAGGCGGCCCGCGGCGCCCGCCGGGACGAACAGGATGCCGGGGTTGGTGCAGAACTGGCCCGCCCCCAGGGTGAGGGAGCCGACGTAGCCCTGGGCGATCTCCTCGGCGCGCGCCTCGGCGGCGCGGGCGGTGACCACGACCGGGTTGGTGCTGCCCAGTTCGCCGTAGAACGGGATGGGCTCGGGCCGTTCCGCCGCGATCCGGGCCAGGGCCAGGCCGCCGCGTTCGGAGCCGGTGAACGCCGCGGCCTTGACGCCCGGGTGCCGCAGCGCCTCCACGCCCTCCCGCTCGCCCTCGATGAGCCCGAAGGTGCCGTCGGGCGCCCCGGCCTCCTTGAGCGCGGCGGCGACGATCTCGGCCGTGCGGCGGGAGAGCGCGGGGTGGCCCGGGTGGGCCTTGAGGACGACCGGGCAGCCCGCGGCCAGCGCCGAGGCGGTGTCGCCTCCGGCGACGCTGAAGGCGAACGGGAAGTTGCTGGCGGCGAACACCAGCACCGGGCCCAGCGCGGTGCGGTAGCGGCGCAGGTCGGGCCGCGGGCCGGTGGGCCAGTCGGGGTCGGGGCGGTCGATGCGCGCGTCGTAGAAGCCGCCCGCCGCGACCTCTTCGGCGAAGAGGCGCAGCTGGAAGGTGGTACGGGTCAGCTCACCGTTCAGGCGCGCCGGGGGGAGGTGGGACTCCGTACCCGCCAGCGGCACCAGTTCCTCGCGGGCCGCCTCCAGGGCGTCCGCCACCGCGACCAGCGCCCTCGCCCTGGCCTCAGGCGGGGTCGCCGCCCACGTCTCGGCGGCCGCGACGGCGGCGGACACCGCCCGGTCCGTTGCGCTCATGCGCCGTTCCCTTCGTCGATGGGGATGTGCGTGCAGGTTACCGATCACCCGTCCCGCCGGGCCCGTTCCCCTGGAGGACGGAGCCTCTAGAGGACGAAGCCCTCGGGGAACGGGTCGGAGGGATCCAGCAGGTAGGAGGCCATGCCGGTGATCCAGGCGCGGCCGGTGAACTCCGGGACCACGGCGGCCAGCCCCCCGGCCGTGGTGGTGCCGACCAGCCGCCCGACGAAGCGGGTGCCGATGAACGACTCGTTCACGAAGTCGGTGTGCAGGGGCAGCTCGCCGCGCGCGTGCAGCTGCGCCATCCGGGCCGAGGTGCCGGTGCCGCAGGGGGAACGGTCGAACCAGCCCGGGTGGATGGCCATGGCGTGCCGCGAGTGGCGCGCGCCGGAGCCGGGCGCCAGGAACTGCACGTGCTTGCAGCCGCCGATGCCGGGGTCCTCCGGGTGGACCGGCCGGTTCTGTTCGTTGATGGCGGCCATGATGTCCAGGCCCGCGCGCAGGATGTCGTCCTTGCGGGCCCGGTCGAACGGGAGCCCGAGCCGGTCCAGCTCGGTGATGGCGTAGAAGTTGCCCCCGTAGGCCATGTCGTAGCGCACGTCCCCGAGGCCGGGGACGGTCACGACCGTGTCCTGCTCCACGGCGAACGAGGCGACGTTGCGCAGCGTGACGTTCTCGGCGGCGCCGTCGCGGACCGCCACCCGCGCCTCGACCAGGCCCGCCGGGGTGTCGAGCCGGACGACGGTCTCCGGCTCGGTCACCTCGACCATCCCGGTCTCGACCAGGACCGTCGCCACCCCGACGGTGCCGTGCCCGCACATCGGCAGGAAGCCGCTCACCTCGATGTAGAGGACGCCCCAGTCGGCGTCCGGGCGGGTCGGCGGCTGCAGGATCGCGCCGCTCATCGCGGCGTGCCCGCGCGGCTCGTCCATGAGGAACCGGCGCAGCCCGTCCAGGTGCGCGGCGGCGTGACGGCGCCGCTCGGCCATGGTGGCGCCGGGGATCGGCGCCACCCCTCCGGTGACGACGCGGGTCGGCATGCCCTCGGTGTGGGAGTCGACCGCGCTGATCGTGCGGGCCGAGCGCATCAGCCCGCCCGCCGCTGCAACGCCTCGATCGCGCGGTTCATGTCGGCGGTGACCCCCTCGCGGTGCGCGTCGGTCAGCGGGCCGCGCGGGGGACGGCAGGGGCCGCCGTACCGGCCGACCTGGTCCATGCCGAGCTTGATGGCCTGGACGAACTCGGTTCGCGAGTCCCAGCGGAACGCGGCGACCAGCGGCTCGTACAGGGCGCGGGCCTCCTCCAGCCTGCCCGCCAGGGCCAGCTCGTACAGCTCCGCCGACTCGGCGGGGAAGACGTTGGGGAACCCGGCGAACCAGCCGGTCGCGCCCATCAGCAGCGCCTCCAGCGTCACGTCGTCGGCGCCGGCGACCACCTCCAGGCCGGGGGCCCTCTCCCGGATCTCCAGGACCCGCCGGACGTCGCCGGAGAACTCCTTGACGGCGACGACGCCGTCGATCTCGGCGATCTCGGCGAGCAGGCCGGGGGTGAGGTCCACCTTGGTGTCGATGGGGTTGTTGTAGACCATGACCGGCAGGCCGGCGGAGGCGACGGCCTCGTAGTGGGCGACGACCTCGCCCGGGTTGGCCCGGTACATGGTGGGCGGCAGGCACAGCACGCCGTCCGCGCCGTCCTCGGCGGCCAGCTCGGCCCAGTGCCGGGCCTGGTGGGAGCCGGGGGCGTGCACGCCGACGACCACGACGCCGTCGGCGCCCACGGCCTCGATCGCGGTCCGGGCCACGCGGCGGCGCTCCTCGTCGGTCAGCGAGGAGTACTCGCCGAGGGAGCCGTTGGGGCCGACGCCGCGGCAGCCGCTGTCCACCAGCCAGCGGCAGTGGTCGGCGTACCGGTCGTAGTCGACGGCCAGCCCGGCGGGGGCGGAGGGGTCCTCGCGGTACGGCAGGGCCGTGGCGACGATGACGCCGCCCAGGCTCGTGTGGTCGCTGCTCATCAGGGGTTCTCTTCCTCGTGCTGGTTCGGGGTCTGGGTGGGCGGATGCGGCGGCGCGGCCAGTTCGCCGAGCCGGATGGGCTGGGCGATGGGCCGGTGGTGCGGGGTGGCGGGGGCCAGCCCCTCCACGGGGTGCCCGGGGGTTCCGGCGGCGCGGCGGGCGAGCAGTTCGGCGACGGTGGGGCCGCAGACGCGGGCCTGGCACGGGCCGAGCCCGGCGCGGGTGCCCAGTTTCACGGTGCGGGCGGCGCCTCCGGCCGGGTCGCCGGCGGCGTCGCACAGCGTTGCGTAGGAGGTCTCCTCGCACCGGCACACGACGGTGTCCGGCCGCAGCCAGCCCGGCCAGCCGGCGCCGACCGGGTGCGCGGCGGCGAGCCGCGCGGCGAAGGCGCGGCCCTGGTCGCGGCGGAGGCGCGCGCGGTGGCTCTCGGGGGCGGCGGGCGAGCCTCCGGCGGCGAGCCAGCCGGCCAGCAGCCCCTCGGCGCGGGCGGCGGGAGCCCCCGCGATCCCGGTGATCTCGCCCGCCGCGTACACCCTGGGGACGCTGGTGAGCTGGTCGCCGTCGACCTGGACGTAGGACTCGGCCGCCGAGACGCGCCGCAGCGCGCAGCCCGCGGCGACGGGCAGTTCGAGCTGGGGCGTGAACCCGTGCGAGACGCACAGGGCGTCCACCGCGACGGTGCGTGCGGTGCCGGGGACCACCGACCAGTCCGCGCGGAGCCGGGCGGTGACGACCTCCTCCACCCGGCCGTCCCCCCTGGCCTCGACGACGGCCCGGCCCAGCCGGTACGGGACGCGGTGCCGGGCGAGCAGGGCGCCGTACGCGGCGAGCTCGCCGGCCTTGCCGTGGTGGGGGGCCAGTTCCCACGGGCGGCCGGCCCAGCCGCGCAGGACGGTCGCGGGCGGGTTGGCCTCCAGGACCTCCGCGACGCGCGAGCCGGCGTCCAGCAGCGCGGCGGCCACCGGGAGCAGGAAGGGGCCGGTGCCCGCCACCACGACGTCGTCGCCGACCGCCAGGCGCTCGCCCTTGGCGAGGGCCTGCGCCGCCCCGGCGGTGAACACGCCGGGCAGTTCCCATCCGGGGAACGGCAGGACCCGGTCGTGCGCGCCCGGCGCGAGGACGAGCGCGTCGGGGGCGAGCACGTGCCGCTCGCGCCGGCCGCCGTCGGCGGGGCCGCGGAGCGCGTGGACGCGCGGGGGCCGGGGATCGCCCGGCGCGGAACGTTCCAGGGACCAGACCGCGCTCTCCGGCCACCAGTCGCAGCGCGGGTGGCCGAGCACGTGGCGGCGCATCCGGTCGAAGCCGCGCCAGCCGTGGTGCAGGCGTTCGGGGCGGGTGGCGGCGAACGCGGCGGGGAGCATCCGGTGGTACTGCCCGCCCGGTTCCTCGGCCGCGTCGAGCAGCGTCACCCGGGCCCCCGCGCGCAGCGCCGCGGCGGCGGCGGCCAGGCCCGCCGGTCCGGCGCCGACGACGGCGACGTGGCGGCTCATCGCGCCCCCTCCCCGCCCCCGCCCGGCAGCGCCCGGGCCTGGGTCGTGACCACGTCGCCGTCCAGGGCCCGGCGGCGGCACGCGCGCACGTCGCGCTCGCCGTTCACGGTGACCAGGCAGTCGAAGCAGACGCCGATGCCGCAGAAGACCCCGCGCGGCGCGCCCGAGGGCGCCTCCCGCCAGGCCCGGCGGCCCGCCGCCAGCAGCACGCCCGCGACCGTCTGGCCCGCCACCCCCTCCAGCGGCTCCCCGTCCACGGTGAGGCGCAGGACGGAGTCGCGGCGCCCGGCCGGGTCCCGCTCCGCCGGGATCAGTCGCGGGCTCATCGGGTCTCTCCTTCCACGGCGCCGAGAACGGCGGGACGGTCCACGCGGAACGGCGCGGGGTCCAGGTCAGGCCGCCCGCCCAGCATCAGGTCGCGCAGCAGGCGGGCGGTGCCCGCCGACAGGCCGATCCCGGCGCCCTCGTGCCCGCCGGCGTGCCAGAGGCCGTCCAGCCGGGGGTCGGGGCCGATCACCGGCAGGTGGTCGGGGACGTACGGGCGGAACCCGCCGTAGGCGCGCATCACCGGGACGCCGGCCAGCGAGGGGAACAGCCGCAGCGCCTTGGCCGCGATGACCGACAGCACCTCGGGCCGCGTCCGGTCGTCGAACCCGACGCGGCGCCGGGACGAGCCGAGCAGGATCGTGCCGGCGCGGGTGGACTCCACCACCGCCGACGCCTGGAGGTCGCCGGCGCCGCTGCCGACCGCGCCCACGTAATCGGCGTCGTAGACCTTGTGGAACACCGTCGGCGGCATCGGCGTGGTGACCAGGACCTCGCCGCGGCGGGGGCGCACGTCCACCGGGGCGCCGAGCCGGGCCGACAGCTCGCCCGCCCAGGGGCCGGCGGCGTCGACGAAGGCGTCGCCCTCGACCAGGCCGAGGGAGGTGCGCACCCCGGTGAGGCGCCCGCCCCGGGTCACCGCCTCCCGCACGTCGCAGCCGGTGCGCAGGACGGCCCCGGCCCGCAGCGCGTCGCCGAGCAGGGCGGCGGCGGCGCCGGACGGCTGCACCTGGGCGTCCTCGGGGTAGGCGACGGCGGCGGTGACGTCGCGGGTCAGGTGGGGTTCGGCGCGGGCGAGGGCGGCGGGGTCCAGGGCCTCGGCCGCGACGCCCGCCGCGCGCTGGGAGGCGGCGAAGCGTTCCAGCTCCCGCGCGCCCTCCCCGGTGGTGGCGACGACGATGCCGCCCTTGGGCTCCCACTCCACGGCCGCGGCGGCTCCGGGCCGGTGCGCGGCGACCTCGTCCAGGACCTCGGGCCACAGGCGGCGCGACAGCCGGGCCAGCTCCAGCTCGGGGCCCGGGCCCTTGTCGGAGACGAGCACGTTGCCCTCGCCGTGCGCGGTCGTCGCGGCGGCGGGGCCGCCCCGCTCCAGGACGGTGACCGCGCACCCGGCCAGGGCCAGCTCGCGGGCGCAGGCGGCGCCGACGATGCCGGCGCCCAGCACCACGATCCGCGTCCCCCGCACGCCACCCTCCCGAGATCGTTCGTTAAACCGAACGAAGTTGAGAGTACGGCCGGTGCCGGGCCCTGTCAACGCGGCGGCCGGCGGCCGGTCAGCGCGCGGGCTCCAGGCACCCCGGACGCGCGGGATCGGCGTGAAGCCGCTGGTCAGTACGGTATTGCAGGAGCAGGACCGAGTGGACCGGCCCGTCCGGCGCGGTGTAGCGGTGCGGGAGCCGGGCGTCGAAGCCGACGTAGTCGCCCGGCCCCAGCTCCACCTCCCGGCCGTCCACCCGAACGCGCAGCCGCCCCACCTGCACGATCGTGTGCTCCATGCCCACGTGTCCCAGCGAGTCCTGGGTCGCTCCGGCCCGCACCCGCTGGTCGTACACCTCGAAGATCGCGTCCCCCGCCTCGATGCCGCGCAGGGGGCGCAGGTCGACCCCCGCGCCGCGCAGCACCTCCACCCCGGCGGCCCGCACCACGGTCAGGCCGGCCGGGCGGCTCTGGTCGAGCAGGTCGGAGATCGGGATCTCCAGCGCCCGCGACAGGCTGAAGACGGTCTCGATGGTGGGGTTGCCCGTCCCCGCCTCCAGCTGCGACAACGTCGCCTTGCCGATCTTCGAGCGGCGGGACAGCTCCGACAGCGACAGGCCCAGCCCGGTGCGGGCGCGACGCAGGTTGGCCGCCAGCATGTCCCGCACCGACTCGCCGGCGGCGCCCGCGCCGCCCGCGCCGACGTCTCCCCTGCCGACCTCGCCCACCGCATCCTCCGCTCGCGCCCGGCGGCCACCGCTCACCATGTTCGCTTTACCGAACAAGGATACCGGGCGGCCCTGGGGCGCGGGGCGCCGGGCCTCCGGGCGTCAGCCCGCGGGGCGCTTGGCCACCAGGGCGAGGACGTCGTACTCGGCGACCGAGGCGCCGTCCTGGTTGGTGACGTCGGTGTCCCAGCGCACCTCGCCGTACGGGGCGTCCTCGCGCGGGGAGGTCTGCTTGGCGGTCAGGAAGTGACCGTCAGGGTGACCGTCAGCTCACCCAGGCTCGCCAGCGCGCCCATCCGCACCTCGGATCGGCCGGGTCGCCCACCGTCACCGCGGCCGGCCGTTCCCGCACCGCCGCGGTGACCGCGTCCATCAGGCCCTCGGGGACGAGGGCGCGCCGGATGGCGGTGCACTTCTGCCCGGCCTTCACCGTCATCTCGGTGACCAGCTGCCCGACGTACAGGTCGAACTCCCGCGTGCCGGACCTCCCCGGTTTTAGCCTTTCACCGTTTCCGGGACTTCACTCCGCGCAGAGGTGACAGCACGGAGCGGGATTCTTTGTGCATCTCCGGCGTACCCGCGCGACGACCGGCTCCGCCGCCGGAATACCAATCTTGAATATCCAGACATGTACTGATCTGCTTTTCCGTTCCCGGCCATTCCGGGACGCCGAAACAAGCGGCCGGATTCCTCTCCCGATGCTAATCTCACGTTCCTCACCGCACGCTGACCGCGGGTGCACACATGAGCATGATCGAAACGGGCTCCGGAACGGCTCCGTCCCCGCCCGCCGGGGCGGGCCCGCCGTCCGCGCTCTCCCCCTCCCCGCTCGACCGGGCGCGCCGGCGCCTGCTGGCCGGCGTCACCGGGCCGCCGGACCCCGCCGCGCCCCTGACCGCGCGGCTGCGGCTGGCGGGCCGCGTCCTGGTGCCCGCGTTCGCCGACCTCTGCGCGATCGAGCCGGCCCCCGGCCGCGACGGCGCGGCGCCGCCGCTGGTCCTCGGCGACACCGAGCCGGGCGGGCGTCCACCGGCAGGCACGGCCCTGGACGACGAGTCCGCCGCGCAGTCCTGGCTGGCCCGCGCCTGGCGGGAAGCCCAGCCCCGTCCCGGCCCCGGCGCGGGGGCGGGAGCCGCCGCGCCGAACGGAGCGGGTTCCGAGAGCGCCGCGGATCGCGGGTCCGGGGAGCCGCCGCGCCTTCCGGCGGCGCCCGCGGGCGACCCCTGGGCGGTGGCGGTCCCGCTGGTGGCGGGCGGGCGCCTCGTCGGCACCCTGCGGTTGCGCCGCGCCGCGTCCCGGCCGCCGTTCGACGCCGACGACACCGCCGTGGTGGAGGAGCTGGCACGCCACCTGGGGCTGCACCTGTCCTACGCGCTGCTGCTGGGCGCGGAGCGGGCCGAGCGCGCCGGCGTGGAGGCCGCGGCACGGCGCGCCGGGCGGCTGCAGCGGCTGGCGGCCGAGCTGTCCGGCGCCCTCACCACCGGCCAGGTCGCCGCCGTCATCGCCGCGCACGCCCGTTCGGTCACCGACGCCGGGGCGCTGGTCACCGTCGTCGGGATGGGCGGCGCGCCCGGCGCCGGGCTCCGCGTGATGGCCTGCACCGGGCCCGCGCACGAGCGGCCCGAGCCGCCGGCGGGGGAGCCCGGCGGGCCGCCGGCCGGGCTGCCCGGCGTGCTCGGCGCCACCCCCTCGGCGGGCCTGGACGGGGCCTCGCCCGGGGGGCCGCCCGGCGGGCTGCCGGCCGCCCGCCCGCTGCCGCCCGCGCTGGCCGACCTGCTGGCGCGGCCCCGGCCGTTCTGGTCCGGGCCCGCGCGCCGCGCCGCGGGCGTCTGCCCGGCCTGCCCTCCCTCCGGGGAACCGGGCACGACGGCGCTGCTGCCGATCAGCCTGCTGGGCGAGCCGGTCGGCGCGCTGTCGGTGGTCCTGCCCGCCCGGTACGAGCCGGCCCCGGCCGAGCGGGCCGACCTGATCGCGATCGCCGAGCTGGGCGCCCAGGCGCTGGGCCGGGCCCGCCGTTTCGACCTGGAGTCGCGGGTGGCGAGCACGCTGCAGCGGAGCCTGCTGCCCGGCCGGCTGCCCCGGGTGCCGGGGATCACCACCCGGGCCCGCTACCGGCCCGCCTCCCAGGAGCGGCTCGGCGGCGACTGGTACGACCAGGTCCCGGTCGACGGCGGCCGGGTCGCGGTGGCCGTGGGGGACGTGTGCGGGCACGGGATCGGCGCCGCCGCCGTGATGAGCCAGATCCGCGCCGGGCTCTCGGCCTACCTGCTGGAGGGGCACCCGCCCGACCGGGCGCTGGCGCTGGCCTCCCGGCTGACGTCGGCGTTCCCCGCCGAGGTGATGGTCACGGCGTGCTGCGCGGTGGTCGATCCGGCGGCCGGCACGATCGAGTACGCCAACGCCGGGCACCCTCCTCCCCTGGTCCGCGCGCCGGACGGCGAGGTCGCGTTCCTGAACGCCGCGCTCGGACCGCCGCTGGGCGTGGGCGGGCCGGAGGTCCCCGGCACGGCCCGGCTCGCCCTCCCGCCCGGGTCCACGCTGCTGCTCTACACCGACGGCCTGATCGAGCGGCGCGGGGAGAGCCTCGACCTGGGCCTGGCGCGGCTGGCCGAACGGCTGATCGGCTGCTCGGGCCCGCTGGACCGGGCCGCGGACGCCCTGCTGGCGCTGACCGGTTCCGGGGCGCAGGACGACGTCACGATCCTGCTGCTGCGCACCGGGCCGGACCGGCCGAACGGGCCGAACGGGCCGGGCGTGGTCTGACCCGCGCCCCGGCCCGTCCCCGGCCCGTCGCTGCCCGCCCGTCCAGCCATCCGCTCGTCAGAGCACCTCCGCCGCGTCCGCCGTGACCTCCCAGGCCCGTTCGGCGACGTCCGGGACGTCCGACCCGCGCAGGCGGTCCAGGAGCGCGCGCCACTCGCCGGGCCAGCCGGCCGCCTCCCCCGCGATGCCGGTGAGGGTGACGGCCATCAGCCCGGCGACGGGGTGGCCCTCCTCCAGCAGGCGCCGGACGGCGGGCAGCAGCAGTGCGGGCGGGACCGCGCAGCCGCCGCCGTAGGTGCGCAGGAACGGTCCCAGGTGCCGCGCGCAGATCTCCGCGGCCAGCATGGGCCGGTCCCGGAGCCGCGCCGCCATCGCCGCGAGCGCCGTGGCGAGGTCACCGGCGAGCCCGGCGGGCGGCGGGCCGCTCGCCTCGCCGTCGCCCGGCCGGACGCCCGGCAGGTGCAGGACGGCCAGGCGCATCGCCTCGCCGAGGTAGAGCGGGTGTGCCGCCAGCCTGCCGGCGGCCCGGGCGGCCAGCTCGCGCCGGGGCTCGCCGGTCCGGTGCCCGCCCAGCGCCCCGGTGATCGTGGTCACCCGGGCGCGCGCCTCCGGGCCGGTGCCGGTCTCGAGCAGGCGGTCGAGCACCTCCAGGACCTCCTCGCGGAGCACGCCGGCCCTCATCAGCGCCAGGAAGGCCGGCATGTCCTTCCCTCCCACCGGATCCCCCGGGTCGCCGACGGCGGTGAGGAGCTCCCCGAACCCGCCCTCGTACCAGGGCACCCAGGCGCCGAAGGCCCGCGAGGCGCGGAACCGCACGCCCGGTCCGCCCGCCGCACTGAGGAGGCGGCGGACCAGGGCGGCGTAGCGGGGCCGGTGCTCGGGGGCGTACTCCCAGGGCTGGGCCTGGAAGAGCGTGCGGAGCATGACATCCCCGTTGTACGGCCCGGCCGCGTCGCCGAGCGCCTCCAGGACACCGGGCACCTCGGGCATGCGGCGCAGCGCCACCGCGACCGCGACCCGCACGTCCTTGTGCAGCCGCGGGTCGTTCCACGCCCGGAGGAGGATCCCGGCGGCGCCGGGGGGCCGGTGGCGTTCCAGCTGGCGCACGGCGTGCCTGCGGACGGTCACCTTGGTGTCCGGGCCGGTCAGCGTCTCGCTCAGCAGCGGCCCGAGCCGGGACGGGGGGACGGCGGCGCAGCAGCGGGCCAGGGCGGCGCCGGCGGTGCGGGAGCCGCGCCCCCGGGCCAGGGTGAGCAGGACGCGCAGGTTCCGCTCCGGATCCTCGCCGTGGCCGAGGGCGTCGAGCGCGGTCTCGGCGAGGACGTCGTCCTCCCGCTCCGCCCAGGACGCCAGCCGTTCCAGGGTGCCGGGCAGGCGGCCGAGCCCGCCGGCCGCCGTCGTCCTGACCGTGACGGGCAGGTCCTCGTCGTCCGCCCTCGCCTGGAGGAGGGCCCGGACCCGTTCGCGCTGGGCGGGCGTCCACCGGCCGGCCCCGCCCGGCGCGACGCGGGGCGCCCATTCGGCGGGCGGGTCACCGTCCAGCACCGGGCCCAGCAGGTCCGTGCGGCGCCGCGCGACCACGTCCCAGACCGCGGGGAGGGCGATCACGGCGGGGTCGGCGTCCAGCAGCCCGGCGGCCCGGTCCTCGCGGACTCGGGGCTCGGCCAGCCACAGGCCCGCCGCCCGGCGGGCGAGGTCCTCGGGGGCCTGGAGGATCGCGGCGCGCAGATCGTCCTGGAGTTCCCCGAGCCCGTGGGCGCGGCGACCCAGCGAGGCCGCCACCGCCACCGCGAGCCCGAACTCGCCGCGGCGGCGGGCGGCCCGCAGGTGCGGGCCCAGCCGGTCGAGCAGGTCGCGTTCCCGTCCACGGCGCAGGACCCGGTCGAGCCGGTGGTCGTCGGCCGCCGGCGGGCGGCGCCGCGTCCGCCTCCTGCGGGGACGGTCCCCGTCCGGGGCGGGTGCCAGCGCGCCGATGCCGTGGCGCGCGAGCAGGTGGACGTAGACGCCCAGCCCCCATTCGTCCAGCGCGGTCCCGCCGGAGTGCCGGAGGACACGGGCCGCGAGCAGGCGCAGGAGGCGCCGGGTGGCGACCGAGGAGTCGCGGGCGTCGACGGCCGCCCCGGACAGCAGGCCGAACGGTTCGGCGAAGCCGTCGTCGAAGCGGGCGGGGCCGATCTTCGCCAGCGCGCCGAGCACCGCGCCCCGCACGGGATCCTGGTCGTTGGCGGTGCGCGCGGCCAGCTCGCCGAGGACCCGCGCGAGGACGGCCCGGTCTCCCGTGCGGGCGGCGCACTCCAGCCACAGCGCGCGGGCCAGCCCGCGCCGGTGCGGATCGCCGGAGAACGCGGCCTCCCGCAGCGGCGCCTCGGCCTCGTCGTACGGCAGGAACGCCTGGAGCCTCAGCGGCAGGTCCGGGTCGTTCGCGTGGGATCGGGAGGAATGCCATGCCGAGCCGTGCCAGTCCAGCATCCGGCGGGCCTCCCGGGCCGCCCTCGGGGCCGGCAGCAGGTCCAGCAGATCCATGGCCCGCAGCCCGGCCGACACGTCGGCGCCGCGCTCGGCGGCGGCGTCGAACGCCGCCTCCCTGCGCTCGGGAGGCAGGGCCTCAAGGAAGGAGCGCAGCCTCCAGGGCCGGGACGGGACCCGTGCGGTGATCTCCTCCTGCGGGCAGGTCCGCAGGTGAGCGAGCATCTCCGGCCGCACGCCGGGGTAGGAGGGCCAGGCCGTCCCCAGCAGCACCCGGACCATGCGGCGCGGCTCGGCCCGGACGAGCGTCCCGAGGGCGGTCGGCGACAGGGCCGGAAGCCGCGGCGCCCGGTCCCCGCCTTCGAACAGGGACAGCACCCGCCCGGGGGCGTGCGCGGCGGCGGCGTCGACACCGGCGCCACGGCGCCGCCAGAAGCCCACCGGGAAGGGCGTACGGGCCAGCTCCCGTTCCGCGTCGTCCAGGACGGGCCCGGGGTGCCGCCTGCCCAGCGTCCGCCAGGCGACGACGGCGTGCGCCAGCCCCGGCAGCTCCCGGGCCACCACCGGTCCCGTGCAGGCGGGCAGCAGCACCGCCGCCTCCCGGTCGCCCCAGCGCTCGCGGACGGCGGGCAGCAGCCGGTCGGCCAGCGCCGTACGCCGGGAGTGCAGGAGCGTGCGGTAGAAGGCGCGGCGCAGGCCGGACGGGGCGTCGTCGAGCGCCGCGGCGGCGGCCTCGTCGGGTACGGGCAGCGTCCGCACGGCCCGGAGCGCCGCGCGGCGCAGCGCCATGTCGGGCCCGGCCAGCACGGCCGCCACGCGGTCGAGGTCGCGGGCCGCCATGGCCATGTGCAACGCGGTACGGCGCTCGTAGGGGCCGCGTCCGGACAGCTCGTCCAGGAGCGCGGTCAGCTCGGGGGTTCCGGCCAGGCGGCGGGCGTGCAGGGCCAGCTCGCGCATGCGCCGGGGGTACGGGAGGGGTTCGACGTTCGCGAGCAGCTCGTCGGCGGCGCGCGCGGGGCTCTCAGCCGGTTCTCCGACCGGCCGGGTGGGGCTCAACGGCCCGGGCGGAGACCGCCCTTCCTCGTGATCATGCCGACGATGATGGCGCATCCCCCGCCCCTCGGGCAACTCATGCCCCGCGACCTGCGGAATCATGTGCATTCACGGGCACGAGCGGGCACGAGGAGGGCATGTACGAGATCGAGGTGCGCAGCCGGGCGTTCAGCGACCACACCATGATCCCGGCCGAGTACGCGCACGCGAGCGGGGACCTGTCCCCTCCGCTGGAGTGGTCGCGGCTGCCCGAGGACGCGGTGGAGATCGCGCTGGTGTGCGTGGATCCCGACGCGCCGCGGGGCACGTTCGTCCACTGGCTGCTGGCGGGGATCCCGCCGGACACGACCGCGCTCGAACCGGGCGAGACGCCCGCGGGGGCGGTCGCCGGCCGCAACGACTACGGGACGCCCGGGTACGGCGGCCCCCACCCGCCGCCCGGGGACGAGCCGCACCGGTACTTCTTCCGGATGTACGGGCTGTCGGAGCCGTCCGGGCTCGCCCGCGGGTTCTCGATCGAGGACTTCCGGCTGGCCGAGGAGCGGAAGGTGATGGCCACCGGCACGCTGGTGGGCACCTACGCCAGGTGACCCGTGGTCACCTGGCGGCGGCGCGGCGGCGCGGCCGGTCCGGTGCCGGGCGGGCTACGCGGACGGCCGGCGCGGGTACGCGGAGGGCCGGGGCAGCGCGCAGGTGCCGCCGAGCACGACGTCGTTGCCCGCGCCCAGGCAGCGGGCCAGGTGGTAGGTCTGCTGGCCGTAGTTGATGCCCTTCCGCACGGTGACCCGGCCGTCCCTGCCGACCTCGCACGGGTTGTTGAGGGTGCAGCGCTCGCCGTCCTCGTTGCCGGTGTTGTTGACGCCGACGACCTGCCGGGTGCGCGCGTCCACGATCGGGGACCCCGAGGTGCCGCCGATGGTGGCGCACTCGGGCGTGTAGCGGATGGAGTCCTTCCAGGTCCAGCCGGCCTCCCGCATCCGGTACGCGAACCCGTCGATCTTGCAGGAGTAGATCCGCTTCCAGTAGCCCGAGACCACCCGGATCGGCTCGCCCGTCCGGGGGCGCGCGAGGGAGAGCCGCAGCGCGCCGATCCCGTACTTCGCGCGGATCTGGGCGTAGGTGCTGCCGAGCCGGTAGACGGCCACGTCGGTGTCGGTCATGGTGGCGTACTCGATCCTGGTGGCGCCGAGCGTGCCCAGCGTCCGGCGTCCGCTGGGGTCCAGGAGCGTGAACGAGCGGGTGGACGGCCGGTCGGCGATGACCTCGCCCGCGGCCGGCATGCCGGTCTCCAGGCAGTGCCCGTTGGTGAGGACCAGCGCCTTGTCGCCGTCGCGGGAACGCGGCCCGCGTACCAGCGAGCCCGAGCAGTTGCTCAGCGCGACGATCCCGGTGAAGTCCACCCCGGCGGCGGGCGCCACGGGAGCGGCGGGAGCCGCGGCCGGCGCGGCCTGCGCGGTGCCGGCGGCGGTCAGCACGGTGCCGCCCGCGGCGGTGGCGAGGACGGCTCCGGCCAGGCGTCGGATCATGAGGGTTCCTCTCGGGCGGGGCGGCGCGGGACGGCCGCCGCCATGCCGCCCGATCATGTCCGGCACCGGGACGGAGGGCAAGGTCCGCGGCGGCGGGCCGCGCGATCGGCGGGCCGGCGAGATCATGGACGCCCGTACGATGTGCCACATGGCCGACAAAACGATTCGCTGGGGCATCCTGGGCACGGGTGGGATCGCCGAGGTCTTCACCGCGGATCTGCTCCGCCTGGAGGGGCACGAGGTGGTGGCCGTGGGCTCGCGGTCCACCGCCACCGCCGCCGCGTTCGCCGACCGCCACGGCATCGGGCGGGCGCACGGCTCCTACGCCGCCCTGGCGGCCGACCCCGAGGTGGACGTGGTCTACGTCGCCACGCCCCACCCGGTGCACTTCGAACCGGCCCGGTTGTGCGTGGAGGCCGGGCGCGCGGTGCTGGTGGAGAAGCCGCTCACCACCTCCGCCGCGGAGGCGGCCCGGCTGGCGGACCTGGCGCGCGAGCACGGGGTCTTCGTCATGGAGGCCATGTGGACCCGGTTCAGCCCGCTGATCAGGCGGCTGCACTCCCTGGTGGGCGAGGGCGCGATCGGCGACGTCTCGGCGATCTTCGCCGACTTCTCCATCGCCCCGCCGTTCGACCCGGCGCACCGGCTCTGGGCGGCGGAACTGGCCGGGGGCGCGCTGCTGGACCTCGGCTGCTACGTGCTGTCGATCACCTGGCCGCTGCTCGGCCCGCCCGACACCGTCCAGGCCACGGCGGCCCCGGCGCCCACGGGCGTGGACGCCAACACCGGGATCCTGCTCGGCTACCGCGCGGGGGCGGTGGCGCTGCTGCACTGCGGGCTCATGGGCGAGTCGCCGCACACGGCCACCATCGTCGGCACGAAGGGGCGGATCGAGCTGGCCGCCCCGTTCTACCGGCCCGAGGCCATGACCCTCGTCCGGCAGGGCGGGGAGCGGGAGACCTTCTCGGTGGACCTGGCGGGCAACGGCTACACCTACCAGGCCGAGGAGGTGGCGCGCTGCCTGCGCCTCGGCCTCACCGAGTCCCCGCTCCTGCCGCTGGACGAGTCGGTGGCCGTGCTCCGGGTGATCGACGAGATCGCGGGCTCGTTCCGCCGCTGAGACGCCCGGCGGGCCCGCACCGCGGACGGTGCGGGCCCGCCGCTCCCGGGCGGCGGCCGGTCAGGAGTGATCGCGCGCGACCGCGATGGCGTCGATCTCGAAGAGCATCTCCGGCAGGGCCAGGGCGGCCACGCCGAGGAGGGTCTGCACGGGCGGGGTGTCCCCCCAGATCCGGCCGAGCCGCTCCAGCACCACCTGCAGCTTGGCCGCGTCATGGTCGACGATGTAGGTGCGGAGCTGGAAGACGTCCTCGTAGCCGAGCCCGGCCGAGGCCAGGGCCGTACCCAGGTTCTCCAGGGCCCGGTCGACCTGCGCCGCGAAGTCGGGGGACGTGACGTGCCCGTCACCGCCGGAGGCGTACTGGCCCGCGATGAACACCAGATCCCCCGAGGCGCGGGCCACGTGGCTGTAGCCGAACCCGGTGGGGTCGTGCAGGGTGCCGGGGTTGGTGATGGTGTGCGACATGATGTGTTCTCCTTCGATCTCGGATCGTTCGATGGGTCGTGAGACAGGTCGTGAGACAGGTCGCGAGACAGGTCGCCGCCCGGGCCGTCAGACACCACGGCCGTCGCGCGGGGAACGTGCGCGGGCGGCACGAGCCGTACCGCCGGGCCGCCGGCGACGGCCCAGAACCCGCCCACCCCCACACCGACCGCGACCCGGGCGGCCAGCAGGACCGCGAAGTGCGTCGAGGCGGCGCAGACCAGGTTGGCGGCGGCCATGAGGCCGATCAGCCCCGCCAGCAGCGGCCGCCGGTCCACGCCACCCGCCAGGACGGCCACCAGCGGTGCGGACGCGGCCGCGACCAGGCCGGGCACGGTCAGCATCAACCCGGCCGTCCCGTCCGAGACGCCGAGGTCGGCGCCGATCGGCGTGAGCAGGCCGACCGGCAGCAGTTCGGAGGTCATCAGGGCGAAGATCCCCAGCGTCACGGCCGCCACGGCCCCCACCGCCGGACCGGGGATCGTCCACCTACAACCTGGCTATGGAACATCCAGATTCACCCCCCGGAAAGGCCCCTCACCCGAGGCGCGAGAATCTGGATATTACACATCTAGATTCTCCCCGCGCAACATCATCGCCGGAGCCCCAACGAGCCGCACGGGCTCCCCCTGCTGATCATGCGAAGAGCAACCACGCACAGCGGCCCCGAGCGCCGCCCTAGTCGACCTCGACCCAGCCGAAGGTGCGCTGGACGGCCTTCTTCCAGCCGGCATAGCCGTGCTCGCGCTGCTCCTCGGTCCAGCTGGGCTCCCAGCGCCTGTCCTCGTTCCAGTTCTGGCGAAGCTCGTCGGTGGTGTGCCAGAACCCGACGGCCAGGCCGGCGGCGTAGGCGGCGCCCAGCGCGGTGGTCTCGGCGACCACCGGCCGTGACACGGGGACGCCGAGGATGTCGGCCTGCAGCTGCATGCACAGCTCGTTGGCGGTGACGCCGCCGTCGACCTTCAGCACGTCCAGGGAGACGCCCGAGTCCTCGCGCATCGCCTCCACCACGTCACGGGACTGGTAGCAGATCGCCTCCAGGGTGGCCCGGGCCAGATGGGCGTTGGTGTTGTAGCGGGACAGGCCGACGATGGCGCCGCGGGCGTCGCTGCGCCAGTACGGGGCGAACAGGCCCGAGAAGGCCGGGACGAAGTACACGCCGCCGTTGTCGTCCACCTGCCGGGCCAGCGACTCGCTCTGCGCGGCACCGGAGATGACGCCCAGCTGGTCGCGCAGCCACTGCACCGCCGAGCCCGTCACCGCGATCGACCCCTCCAGCGCGTACACCGGGGCGTCCTCGCCGAAGCGGTAGCACACCGTGGTGAGCATCCCGGCCTTGGAGCGGACCAGCTCGGTGCCGGTGTTGAGGAGCAGGAAGTTGCCCGTCCCATAGGTGTTCTTGGCCTCGCCCGGAGCGAAGCAGACCTGCCCGACCGTGGCCGCCTGCTGGTCGCCGAGGTCCCCGCTCAGCGCCACCTCCCCGCCCAGCGGCCCCAGCGGCCGGGTCACGCCGTACGGGTCCGGAGCCGAGGAGGGGCGGATCTTCGGGAGCATGGCGCGCGGGATGCCGAAGAACGACAGCAGCTCGTCGTCCCAGTCGAGGGTCTCCAGGTCCATCAGCATGGTGCGGCTGGCGTTGGTGACGTCGGTGACGTGCACGCCGCCGTCGGTCCCGCCGGTGAGATGCCACAGGATCCAGGTGTCGATGTTGCCGAACAGGGCCTCGCCGTTCTCGGCGGCCTCGCGGACCCCGCCGACGTTCTCCAGGATCCACTGGACCTTGCCGCCGGAGAAGTAGGTCGCCGGCGGCAGCCCGGCCCGGTGCCGGATCACCTCGCCCTTGCCCTCCCGCTCCAGCGCGGAGGCGATCCGGTCGGTACGGGTGTCCTGCCACACGATCGCGTTGTAGTAGGGGCGGCCGGTCCGCCTGTTCCACACCACGGTGGTCTCGCGCTGGTTGGTGATGCCCAGCGCGGCCAGGTCGGTGTGGCGCAGATCGGCCCTGTTCAGGGTGGACTCGATGACGGCGCGGGTCCGCTCCCAGATCTCGGTGGGATTGTGCTCCACCCACCCCGCCCGGGGCAGGATCTGCTCGTGCTCCAGCTGGTGGCGGGCGACCTCGTTGCCGCCATGATCGAAGATCATGAACCGGGTGCTGGTCGTCCCCTGGTCGAGTGCTCCGACGAAGTCGGCCATCCGGTGCTCCCCTTCCGGTCAGGCCCTGGGGTCGTATTCGGGCTTGCTCTCCGGGCTGGGGGTGGGCGGTTCCTTCCCGACGCTCAGGCTGCTGCCGATGAGGAGCAGGTACAGTCCCGCGCCGATGACGCCGCCGATCAGGGGGCCGACGATCGGCACCCAGAAGTAGAGATCGCCGTACTGATCTCGCCAGGCCCCCTCGTAGCCGGTGATGTACTGGGCGAGCCTCGGCCCGAGGTCACGGGCCGGGTTGATCGCGTACCCGGCGGCGGTGCCCCACGCCATGCCGATGGCCACCACCACGAAACCGACCACGACCGGCGCGAGGTTGGCCAGCGGCGGGTTGTTCCGGACGTCGGTGAGGGCCATCACCAGGAACAGCAGGATCGCGGTACCGATGATCTGGTCGCGGAAGCCGCCCCACATGCTCACCGGAGCGGTGCCGTTGCCGGGCAGCGTGGAGAAGACGAACTGGGTCTTGAGCGTGTGGCCGGGGTCGAACTTGGCCAGGACCTCGGTGTAGTTCCACCGCACGATCAGCGCCGCCACGAACGCCCCGAGGAACTGCGCCACCACGTACGGGACCACCTTGACCCAGGGCAGCCGCCGGAACACCGCCAGCGCGAGGGTCACCGCCGGGTTGATGTGGCCGCCGCTGATCCGGGCCGCCGTGTACACGCCCAGCGTGACGCCCAGTCCCCAGGCCCAGGCGATGCTGTCGTGGTTGCCCAGCCCCCCGGCGACGACCTGCGCCACCACACCGACCCCGAACAGGATGAGGATCATCGTCCCGGCGAACTCCGCGAGCATCTCGCGCGCCAGCGGAGGCAGTTCCAGTCGATCCGCCATGTCTCCTCCTCGGGGCGGTGCGCTCCGCCGTCCGCCGTCCGCGCGCGTCCAAGGACGTGATCGCGGTGCGTCCCGGCGCGCGGCGGCCGTGGCCCGCGTGACCCCGGGGCGCCTCGATCACCCTCCGGAGTCTGCCCAGCGCGCCCCTGATCTATAGGCCGCCTGCGATGATCTTGAAACTCTTGACGATCTTTAGGTCCGGGCGCGGGCGTGTGCCCGGTCACAGAGCCGGGTCCCCGGTTCGTTGCACTCGCACATTTACTCACCGCCGCCGTTCGAGGACGATCTGTTCATCCCCTGCTCGTCCCATCCCCCCGGGAGATCCCCGATGCGCAGCAGAACCCTCGCCGCCGGTGCCGTCGCCGCCGCGGCGCTCCTGGTCTCCGCGCCCGCCACCGCCGTCCGGGCCGACCCCGGCCCCGGCGGCCCGGTCCCCTCCCCGCCGCCCGTCTCCACCATGGAGCGGTCGGCCGGCTTCGACCTGCTCCGCCCGTCCGCCGACCCCGTCGTGCTGCGGGACGCGCCCCGGAGGCTGAACGTCACCTACACCCACGACGGGCGGACGCGCACGCTGGACCAGTACCTCGCGATCACCGGGACCCAGGGGTTCGTGGTCCTGGACGCCCGGACCGGCCAGGACGTGGTGTTCGAGCGCTACTCGTTCGCCTCCCGCGACACCCGCTTCCAGTCCTGGTCGATGGCCAAGTCCTTCACCTCCGCGGCGATCGGGATCGCGCTGGAGGAGGGCGCGATCTCCTCCATCGACGACCCGGTCACCGCCTACCTGCCGGAGCTGCGCGGCTCGGGCTACGACGGCGTCTCGCTGCGCGACCTGCTGCGCATGTCGTCCGGCATCGCCTGGGAGGAGACCACCGACGTGCCGCCGGTGCACGTGGCGGCCAGCCTGGGCGCGCCGCTTCCCGAGATGGCCCGGCAGCGCGTGCGCGGCTGGGAGCCGGGCAGCCGGTTCGAGTACACCTCCATGAACTCGTTCGTGCTGTCGTGGGTGGTCAGCCGGGCCACCGGCGTCCCCTACCACCGCTACGTCGAGCGGAGGCTGTGGCAGCCGGGCGGCATGGAGTCGACCGTCTACCTGGGCAACGACTCCAACGGCAACAGCATGGGCTACTGCTGCTACTACGCCACCGACCGCGACTTCGCCCGGTTCGGCCTGCTGTACCTGCGGGGCGGCAAGGCCAACGGGCGTCAGGTGGTCCCGGAGTCGTGGGTGAAGGAGTCCACCAGGCCGTCGGCGCCGTTCAACCAGGGATACGGCCTGCACTGGTGGCTCGGCGAGGACGGCGACTTCATGGCCAGCGGCCTGGCCGGGCAGCACATCTACGTCTCACCGGAGCACGACGTGGTCATCGTGAAGTCGACGCTCGCGACCGTCCTCGGCCAGGACGAGACCGAGGCCGCGTTCCGCGCGGTCGCCGCCGAGGTGGCCAGGACCCGCGCGGCCTGACAGGGCGTGCGGCCGCGTCCGGGACCGGGCCCGCCCCGGTGGCCGGTCCCGGGCGGGCCGACGCGCCGCCCGTCCCGGCCTCGCCGCTCACCCCGGGGGCGTGACGGCGGGACAGCCCACGTGGACGTACTCGATGACCTCCTCGGCGATGGCACGCGCGCTCACCTCGTAGCGCAGCCGCAGCCCGTGCAGCACCTCCTGGGCCCGGAACGCCGGCCACCCGGAGGGCAGGTGCTCCACGGGCAGCCGGGGGTCCACCCGCACCAGGCTCAGCCACTCGGTCATCATCCACAGGAAGCGGGCCAGGTCGTCGGGCGCGCCCGGGATCGGGTCGGGCCGGTCCCATCGCTCCAGGAACGCCCGGTACCCGCCCGCCAGCGCCTCCAGGTCGAAGGCGTCACGGATCATCCTTCCCACGTCGGTCGGCTCCTCGGCAGTACCGTGGAAGACCTTGACGCGCCCGCCCAGGCCGTGGTCCTGGCCGCCGGGCGCGATCACCTCGCCGACGTCGACCCGCGAGGGGGCGATCCAGATGCCGTTGCCCAGCGGCCCGAACCCGGCCCACACCAGGCGGGACCGCAGGTCGTGCCGCTGGCGCTGCCAGGACTCGGGCATCGAGAACGCCAGCACCGTCCAGCGGCCGTCCCAGTCGGCGTTGACCGCGCCGCGCCGCCACACCCGCGCCTCCCCGTCCAGCAGGATCCGCTCCGAGCGCGCGGTGAGCCCGAAGTACATCCGCCGGCCCCGCCGGTGGCGCGCCAGCAGCCCGCGGCGGGCCATGCGGCCGAGGGTGGAACGGATCGCGTGCTCGCCCACGCCGAGCCGCCCGAAGACCTCGATGAAGCTGCCGGAGAACACGGCGATGTCGCGCCTCACCACGTAGTTGCCGAGGAAGGTCAGCATCAGCGTCTGGGGCCGGGGCGGCGGGTCTGGACGGTGCGGCGGTTCGGCTCCCATGCGGTCAGCGTAGGCTCCCCGCCGGCAAGTTGGGCACAATATTGACTGCCGCAATCAATACGCCTATCTTCGCACTACTCCGAGGGGTCCCGGCGGCCCCTCTCCCCCGCCTCACCCCCGCCACGATCCCCGCAGATCCCGTGATCCAGGGAGCATCGATGCACAACGAGGGACTCGGTTCCTGGCCGGCGCGCCGGGCCCGGAAGACCCCGCAGCGCCCCGCCCTGATCCACGACGGCCGGACGTTCACCTACGCCGAGCTGGACGATCGCGTGACCCGGCTGGCGCACGGCCTGCGCTCGCTCGGGGTGCGGCGCGGCGACCGGGTGGCCTACCTCGGCGCCAACCACCCCTCCTTCCTGGAGACGCTGTTCGCCGCCGGGGCGCTCGGCGCGGTGTTCGTCCCCCTGAACACCCGGCTCGCCGCGCCCGAGATCGCCTACCAGCTCGCCGACTCGGGCACTTCCGCGCTGGTGTACGGCCCGGCGCACGCCGATCTCGTCGCGGGGATCCGCGACCAGGTGCCGGTGCGTTCCTACGTCGCCCTCGACGGCCCCGGCACGCACGGCGGACACGGCGCGCAGGGCGCGCACGGCTACGCGGACCTCCTGGCGGGCGGCGGCGCCGAGCCCGTGGACGAGCCCGTCTCCGCGGACGACCTCTGCATGATCATGTACACGTCGGGGACCACGGGGCGGCCCAAGGGCGCCATGCTCACCCATGGCAACATCACCTGGAACGCGGTCAACGTCCTGATCGACCACGACCTCCTCGCCGACGAGGTCGCCCTGGTCTCGGCCCCGCTGTTCCACACCGCCGGGCTGAACATGCTGACCCTCCCCGTCCTGCTCAAGGGCGGGCGCTGCGTCCTGGTCGGCGCCTTCGACGCCGACGCCACCCTCGACCTGATCGAACGGCACCGGGTGTCGTTCATGTTCGGCGTGCCGGCGATGTTCCAGCAGGTCGCCAGGTCGCCCCGGTGGGAGGGCGCCGACCTGTCGTCGCTGCGCCTGCTCACCTGCGGCGGCGCGCCCGTCCCGCCGACCCTCATCGCCGCCTACGGCGAACGCGGGCTGACCTTCCTCCAGGGCTACGGCATGACCGAGGCCTCCCCCGGCGTGCTCTTCCTGGACGCCGGGCACGCCGTGAGCAAGGCCGGGTCCGCGGGCGTGCAGCACTTCTTCAGCGACGTCCGGGTGGTCGACTCCTCCTTCGACGACGTCCCGCCCGGCGAGACCGGCGAGGTCGTCGTCCGCGGGCCGCACGTCTTCCGCGGCTACTGGGGGCTGCCCCGGGAGAGCGCCGCGGCGTTCACCGACGGCTGGTTCCGCAGCGGCGACGCCGCCCGCGTCGACGAGGACGGCTACGCCTACATCGTCGACCGCATCAAAGACATGATCATCTCGGGCGGGGAGAACATCTATCCGGCCGAGGTGGAGCACGCCATCCTCACCCATCCCGACGTCCTGGAGTGCGCCGTCATCGGCGTGCCCGACGACAAGTGGGGCGAGGTCGGCCGCGCCGTGGTGGTGGCCCGGCCGGGCTCGGACCTGACCGCGGACGGCGTGCTGGCCGCCGTCGCCGGCCGGCTGGCCCCCTACAAGATCCCCAAGTCGGTCGTGTTCACCGACCGGCTCCCCCGCAACGCCGCGGGCAAGCTGCTCAAGCGGCCCCTGCGCACGGACCACGGCACCGCCTGACCCGCCCCGCCTGACCCGCCCCGTTCCCGCCCCTTCCCGTCGGTCTCCGCTCCCCCGCCCATCCCCCGCTCCCCGCTCCCCGTCCCCCGCTCCCGAGCCGACGCCTCGTCCAGGACCCCGAAGAAACAAGCGCTCGCCCAAGACTTCCGACTCGTCCCAGTCCGTCTGAGCACGCCGGACCCCCGGCCCCACCGTCCGGACCGACCGAGAGAAGGTGCAGAGCACCGTGGGAAGACTCCTGACCGGCCGTACCACCCCGCCCCGGGCGGCCGTGCGCCGCGCCCGCCGCCTCCCCCGCACGCCCCTGGCCGCGCTGGCCTCCCTGACCCTCCTGCTCCCGCTCGCGGCGGCCTGCGGGGACTCCTCCGGCGGCGGCTCCGGCCCGATCAAGATCGGCCTCATCACCTCGCTGACCGGCAACTACGCCCCGCTGGGCAGCGAGGACAAGAAGGCGGTCGAGCTGGCCGTCGAGCAGTTCAACGCCAAGGGCGGGGTGCTCGGCCGCAAGGTGGAGATCGTCTTCCGGGACGACAAGACCCAGCCCGACCAGGCCGTGCTGGCCCTCAACGCCATCAAACGGGACGTGGACGCGGTGATCGGGCCGGTGTTCTCCAACTCGGCGCTGGCCGCCGAGCCGATCGCCCAGCGCGAGAAGATCCCCTACCTCTCCCTGGCCCCCGCCACCGAGCAGGTCGAGCCGATCCGCTCGTACGTGTTCGTCACCCCCGCGCTGTCGGCGATGTACGCCGAGCGCTACCTCCAGTACTTCCGGCACGAGAAGATCACCAAGATCGCGATGGCGCACGACAGCAAGAGCGGCTACTCGGTCGCCGGGCACAGGTCGACGCTCCGGCTCGCCCCCAAGTACGGGGTCCAGGTGGTCAAGGACGAGCCGTACGAGACCACCACCGGCGACTTCAGCCCCATCTTCACCCGGATCAAGGACTCCGGCGCGCAGGCGTTCCTGTTCTGGGGCACCGGCGCGCCCGGCGTCACCGTCGCCAAGCAGTACGCCGCCTCCGGGGTGAGGATCCCGCTGATGCTCACCGCGTCCCAGGCCAGCTCCCTGTGGCTGAAGCCGGTGGGCGCCGCCGCCGAGGGCATCACGGTGCAGAGCGCGATCGGCGTGGTCGGCGACCATCTCCCGCCCGGGCCGCAGAAGCAGGTCATCGACCAGCTGGCCGTTCCGTACAAGCAGAAGCACGGGTACGGGCCGCCGCAGTTCGCGCAGGACGGCTACAGCGCCGCGCTGCTGCTCTTCGAGGCGATCAAGAAGGCGGGCGGCACCGAGGGCGAGAAGGTCCAGAAGGCGCTGGAGACGATGGACCTGATCACCCCCAACGGCCGGTTCCGCTACTCCCCGACCGACCACTCGGGCCTCTCACCCGAGTACATCTCGGTGAACACCGTGCGGAACGGCCAGTTCGTCCCCACCGACTGGGCCAAGGAGCAGCTGGCCAAGACCGTCTCCGGCGGGTGAGGCGTGCTCCGGACCACGGGACTCTCCAAGCACTTCGGCGGGGTCTACGCCGTCCGCGACGTCGGCCTGGCCGTCGGCGAGGGTGAGCTGCGCGGCATCATCGGCCCCAACGGCGCGGGCAAGTCCACGCTGTTCAACCTGATCGCCGGGCATCTGCGGCCCGACCAGGGCACGATCGACCTGGACGGGCGCCCGCTGGGCCGGCTGCCCGCGCACGGCCGGGCCGCGCTCGGCATCGCCATCGTCTTCCAGGCCGCACGGGTCTTCCGCGGCATGACCGTACGCGAGAACGTCATGGTGGGCGCGCACGCCGGCACCCGCGCGGGTTTCTGGACCGCCGCACTCCGGCTGCCCCGGCACTCCCGCGAGGAGAGGCTGATCCGGGACCGGGCGGACGCGGCGCTGGCCCGGGTCGGCCTCACCGGCTGGGCCGGCCGGCCCGCCGAGTCGCTGCCGCTGGGCCAGCAGCGCTCGCTGCAGCTGGCCCGCGCGCTGTGCGGCGGTCCCCGGCTGCTGCTGCTCGACGAGCCCGCCTCAGGGCTGCGCGCGGCCGAACGGCGGGCGCTGGCCGACCTCATCGCCGAACTCCACCGGGACGGTCTCACGATCATGCTGGTGGAGCACGACGTGGCGATGGTGACCCGGCTGGCCGACCGGATCACCGTCCTGGACCTGGGCCGCGTGATCGCCGACGGCACCCCCGAGCGGGTCCGGTCCGATCCCAGGGTCGTGGCGGCCTACCTCGGCGAGGAGGCCCGCCCGTGATCGAGGTCGAGGAGCTGACCGTGCGGTACGGGTCCGCCACCGCGCTGGACCGGGTGTCGCTGCGGGTCGGCGCCGGGGAGATGGTCGCCCTGGTCGGGCCCAACGGGGCCGGGAAGTCCACCCTGGTCGACACCCTGTCGGGCATCGTTCCCGCCGCCTCGGGGACGGTCCGGGTCGGCGGCCGGTTCGCGCACGTCCCCGAGGGCCGGCAGCTCTTCCCGGACCTGACCGTGGAGGACAACCTGCGGCTGGGCGCCTGGCGGGTCCGGGAACGGGACACCGCCGCGGTGTACGCGCTGCTGCCCGGCCTGGAACGGCTGCGCGGCCGGCGCGCCGGGACCCTGTCGGGCGGGGAGCAGCAGATGGTCGCGGTGGGCCGGGCGCTGATGGCCCGCCCGGAGGTGATCGCGGTGGACGAGCTGTCCCTCGGGCTGGCGCCGCTGGTGATCGCCGACCTGGCCCGCCATCTGCGCGAGCTGAACGCCGAGCGGGGGACCGCCGTCCTGCTGATCGAGCAGAACGCCCGGCTGGCCTTCGATCTGTGCGACCGGGCGTACGTGCTGGAGGCCGGGCGGATCGTCGCCGAGGGCCCGTCGGCCGAGCTGGCCCGCAGTCCCGAGGTCGAGGGCGCCTATCTGGGCGGCCCCATCCAGGAGGCCCCGTGAGCGCCTTTCTCAGCTACCTGATCAACGGCCTGGCGGTGGGGTGCGGTTTCGCGCTCATCGGCAGCGGCCTGGTGGCCGTCCACCGGGTCACCCGCGTGGTCAACTTCGCCCAGGGCATGTTCGCGGTGGTCGCCGGGCTCAGCGCGGCCTCGTTCCTGAACGCGGGCCTGCCGCACGGCGTGGCGGAGGTCGCGGCGGTGGCGGTCGCGGTGGGGGCCGGGCTCCTGGTGGGGCTGCTGGCGATCGGCCGGCGCGGCACCGATCCGCTGTCCGCACTGATCATCACGCTCGGCATCGGGATCCTCGCCTACGCGGTGGAGGTGATGATCTGGGGCGACCAGCCGCGCTCGTTCCCCGGCCTCGGCGGGGCGTTCACCCTCGCGGGCGCGACCGTGCAGAAGCAGTACCTGCTGGTCATCGGGGTGACCGCGGTGACCTTCACCGCGCTGGGCCTGTTCTTCGGCCGCACCTACGCGGGCAAGGGCCTCACCGCCTGCGCCTCCAACCCCTACGCCGCGCAGGTCATCGGCATCGACGTGCGTCGGATGGGCCTGCTGGCGTTCGGCCTGGGCGGCGCGCTGGGCGGCATCGCCGGGGTGCTGGTGACGCCGTTGCAGCCCATCTCGTTCGACTCCGAGGTGACGCTGATCGTGAACGGTTTCGCGGCGGCCGTCTTCGGCGGCCTGACGCGCCCGGGCGCCGCGCTGGCCGGTGGCCTGGTGCTGGGCGTCGCGGAGGCGATGGTCGCCGGGTACGGCAAGGCGTCCTACCAGATCGAGGTCGCGCTGGGCCTGATGCTCGCCATCATGATCTGGCAGGCCGCCCGTACTCCCGCCCTGCAGGAGGAGGCCGTATGACACGACCGGGGAGCACAGAGCCGGAGGGGAGCACAGAGCCGGAGGGGCGCGGTGCCGCCTGGACTGAGGAGCGGCGGGAGCGCAGCGACCAGAGCGACGAGGGAAGGCGGCACCGAAAGGCGCCCCGGAGGCGACCGGGAAGCACAGAGCCGGAGGGGCGCGGTGCCGCCTGGACTGAGGAGCGGCGGGAGCGCAGCGACCAGAGCGACGAGGGAAGGCGGCACCGAAAGGCGCCCCGGAGGCGACTGGGAAGCACAGCCCTGTTGTTCGTGGTGACGATGGCGCTTGCGGCGACGCTGGATGAGGGCCGGTTGTCGGTGTTCATCCTGCTGGGCCTGGCGGCGATGGTCACGGTCGGGGTGTCCCTGCTCATGGGGTACGCGGGGCAGGTGTCGCTGGGGCAGGCGGCCTTCTACGCGGTGGGCGGGTACACGGCCGGGCTGATGAGCGTGCACGGGTTGCCGCCGGTGCTCGGGCTCGCCGCGGCGCCGCTGGTCGCGGCGCTGTTCGCGGTGGTCATCGGGATCCCGCTGCTGAGGTTGCGCGGACACCATCTGGCGTTCGCGACGCTCGCGACGCAGCTGATCCTGCTGTCGCTCGCGGGCGAGCTGGAGTTCCTGGGCGGCAGCATCGGGTTGCAGGGCATCCCGCGGTTCGGCGCCGGGCCGCTGGAGCTGGGCGGTGACCGCGGCTACGCGTTCCTGACCTGGGCGGCGGTGGCGGTGGTGGTCCTGGTGGCGCGGAACGTGATCGAGTCCCGGGCGGGGCGGGGCCTGCGGGCGCTGGCGACCAGCGAGATCGCGGCCGAGTCGGCGGGGGTGGCCGTGGGGCGCGCCAAGCTGGCGGTGTTCGCGCTGTCGGCCGCTTTCGCCGGCCTGGCCGGGGGCATCTACGCCTTCTACGTCGGCTACATCGCGCCCGGTTCGTTCCCCGTCCTGCTGTCCATCGAGTACGTGGTGATGGCCGTGGTGGGCGGGCTGGGCACGATCTGGGGCGCGCTGGCCGGCGCCACCGCGATCGTCCTGCTGGTCCAGCTGCTCAACAACATCGGCACGATGGAGGGAATGCCCAGCTACGCGCCGAGCGTGCTGTCGTACGCGGTCTACTCGATCCTGCTGATCGCCGCCGTACTGTTCCTGCCCGGCGGCCTGGTGCCGGCGGTGCGGGACCGGCTGGCCGCGCGGGGAACGAAGGCGGCCTGAAGATCCGTAACCTGCCGGCGAGACTCACCGAGGAGTGTCATGGCCTTGCAAGAGACACCGATCCCACCCTTCCGCGCGGACCACGTCGGGAGCCTGCTGCGGCCCCCGGAGCTGCTGCGGGCCCGCGCCGACCACGCGGCCGGGCGGATCGACGGCGAGCGGCTGCGCGCGGCCGAGGACGAGGCCGTGCGGTCGGTCGTGGCCGCGCAGCGGGAGGTGGGGCTGCGGTCGGCGACCGACGGGGAGTTCCGCCGCACGTCCTGGCACATGGACTTCATCTACCGGCTGGGCGGGATCAGCCCCGCCGACGAGGAGATCAAGGTGCGGTTCCACCGCGCCAACGGGGACATCGAGTTCACCACCGCCGCGCTCAGGGTGCACGACCGGATCGGCCTCCGGGAGACGGTCTTCGGTGAGGACTTCGCCTTCCTGCGGGACCTCACCGAGGGGACGGGCGTGACGCCCAAGCTCACCGTCCCGTCGCCCAACATGGTCCACTACCGCGGCGGCGCCGCCTCGATCGACCCGGCGGTGTACCCCGACGTCGAGGAGTTCTGGTCGGACCTGGCCGCCGCGTACGCCGAGCAGGTCCGCCGGCTCGGCGAGCTGGGCTGCCGCTACCTTCAGTTCGACGACACCAGCCTGGCCTACCTCAACGACCCCGACCAGCGCGCGATGATCAGCGCCCGCGGCGACGACGCCGATCACCTGCACCTGCGCTACATCCAGCAGATCAACGGGGCGCTGGCCGGGCGGCCCGAGGGGATGCGGGTCACCACCCACATGTGCCGGGGCAACTTCCGGTCGGCGTGGACGGCGGCGGGCGGCTACGACTTCGTGGCCGAGGCGCTGTTCGGCGAGCTGGAGGTGGACGGGTTCTTCCTGGAGTACGACGACGAGCGGTCGGGCGGGTTCGCGCCGCTGCGGTTCGTGCCCGCGGGCAAGATGGTCGTGCTCGGCCTGGTCACGACCAAGAGCGGCGTCCTGGAGAGCAAGGACGACCTCAAGCGCCGGATCGACGAGGCGAGCCGGTACGTGCCGCTGGAGCAGCTGTGCCTGTCGCCGCAGTGCGGTTTCTCCTCCACCGTCGAGGGCAACGAGCTCACCCGCGAGGAGCAGCTGGCCAAGCTGCGGCTGATCGTGGAGACCGCCGAGGAGGTGTGGGGCTGACCTGGGGCCGGGGCGGCGGCCGCGTATGGCCTAGGCTCGCCGAAGAACGCGATCGGAGGGCCCATGGCGAAGGAACCGGCACCCAAGCGGCCGCTGCACACCGGCACGGTACTGCGTACCGAACGGCTCACCCCTCATCTGATCCGGGTGGTGCTGGGCGGGGACGGCCTCGCCGGGTTCGCCGCGGGCGAGTTCACCGACCACTACGTGAAGCTGCTGTTCCCGCGGCCGGGCGTCGGCTATCCGGAGCCCTTCGACATGGAGCGGATCCGCGCCGAGCTGCCGCGCGAGCAGTGGCCCGCCACGCGGACCTACACCGTGCGCGCCTGGGATCCCGAGGCGGTGGAGCTGACGATCGACTTCGTTCACCACGGTGACGAGGGCCTGGCCGGGCCATGGGCCGCCGCCGCCCGGCCCGGCGACCCGCTGCGGTTCCAGGGGCCCGGCGGGGCGTACGCGCCGCGCCGGGACGCCGGCTGGCACCTGCTGGTGGGCGACGAGAGCGCGCTGCCCGCGATCGGCGCCTCGCTCGAACGCCTTCCCGAGGGCGCGCCGGCGCGGGTCTTCGTGGAGGTCGGGGAGCGCGGGGAGGAACTGGAGCTGAGCACCCCGGGGAAGGCGGAGATCGTCTGGCTGTACCGGGGCGGCGCCCCGGTCGGCGACGCTCTCGTCCGGGCGGTGGAGGAGCTGGAGTTCCCGGACGGGGACGTGCACGCGTTCGTCCACGGCGAGGCGGGCTTCGTCAAGCGGCTGCGCCGGCACCTGAGGGTGGAGCGGGGGCTGCCGATGGACCGGCTGTCGATCTCCGGTTACTGGCGGCGCGGGCGGGACGAGGACGGCTGGCAGTCCTCCAAGCGCGAGTGGAACCAGCGGGTCGAGGAGGAGGAGGCGCGGGCCCTGGGCTGACCGGGAGCGCCCCCGCGGCCCTCCGAAGAGGGCCGGGGTCAGGCGGTGGCCTCGCCGCCGGTGAGGCCGTCGTCGAGGTCGTCGCCGGTCGCGAAGCCGGGCAGCCAGCGCTCGGCCTCGGCGCGGAAGGCGCCCTCGGCCTCCAGCTGGCACAGCACCCCGCCGCAGCTGCTCAGGGCGCGGCTGACGGCCATGTACTGCGGCGGCATGCGCAGGTGCCGGGCCAGGGCGTCCGGCCGCAGGTCGGTGGCGATGCCCATGCCGCGGGCGGTCTCCTGGCGCATCCATTCGCGGGTGTAGCGGAACCGTTCCTGGGCGAACGGGAAGGCGTGCGCGGAGACCAGCGCGGCCAGCTGCTCGGGGTCCACCTGGGCTTCGGGCGCCAGGAAGCCCTCGTCGCGGGCGGCCTCGACCATTTCCTCGGGGGTGCCCAGGGTGCCGATGCGCAGCAGGCGGCCGATCGACCACTGCAGCTCCGCCGGGACGCGGGCGGCGCCGCCGAAGTCCATGACGCCCAGGCGGCCGTCGTCCAGCACCCGGAAGTTGCCGGGATGCGGATCGATGTGGATCAGCTCGCAGCGGGCGGGGCCCGACAGCAGGAACCGGAACAGCAGCAGCCCGGCCCGGTCGCGCTGGTCCTGCGCACCGCCCGCGATGATCTTCGAGAGCGGGGTGCCGTCCAGCCATTCGGTGACCAGGACGTTGCCCGACTGGGCCACCACGGCCGGGACGACGAAGTCGGGATCGTCGGCGTAGGCGTGGTGGAAGGCGGCCTGGGCGCGGGCCTCGTCGTCGTAGTCGAGTTCCTTCTCCAGCCGCCGCTTGAGGTCGGCGACGACCGGTTTGACCTCGATCCCGGGGAACAGCGGGGTGATCAGGCGGCTGAGCCGGGAGATCTGGTTGAAGTCGCTCATCAGGGCCTTGCCGGCGCCCGGGTACTGCACCTTGACCGCGACCGCGCGGCCGTCGTGCCAGACCCCCCGGTGCACCTGGCCGATGGAGGCCGCCGCGGCGGGCGCGTCGTCGAACTCGGCGAACAGCTCGTGCCAGTCCTCGCCGAGCCCCTCGGCCATGACCCGGTGGGTGGTGGCGGCCGGCATCGGCGGCGCGGCCTCCTGGAGCCGGGTGAGGCTGGCGCGGAACGGCCCGGCCATCTCCTCGGGCAGCCCCGCCTCGAAGATCGACAGCAGCTGGCCGACCTTCATCGCGCCGCCCTTCAGCTCCCCGAGAACGCGGAAGAGCTGGTCGGCGGTGCGCCGCTGGACCTCCAGGGCCACCGTCTCGGCGGGCCGGCCGAACGTGCGCTTGCCCAGGCCGAGGGCGGTCCGGCCGGCGAACCCCAGGGGCAGGGTCGCCAGCTTGGCGCTCCGCGTCACCGCGCGGCGGGGAATCTCACTCACGGCCGTCCGTCCCAACTGTTCGTCGACGGGCCCCGACTGATCGCAGCCTCTCATGGACAGCGACCGGGGCCGGGAGAAGATTCCCGCCGGACGCCGGGCGGGCCGCTCCCCGCTTCGCGGCCGCTTGACGCGCGCCCCGCGTACCGCGATGACCGGCGATCCGCGTGAGACGCGTCACATCAGCTTCTCACACGCGCCGGGCGGAGGCGGAGGAGGCCCCTCCGGCCGGCCTCAGCCGACCCGCTCGGGGTCGGTCTCCAGGTCGTGGCGGTCCAGGTGGCGGTCCAGCTCCCCGTCCAGCAGCGCGTCGAAGAGGTCGTCGCCGGCCCGCTCGTCGGGGAGCAGCACGTTCTGGTCGCCGATCCAGTCGCTGGGGCCGGTGGGGAGGGTGACGAACGAGACGCCGCCGGGGCCGATCCGTGCCAGCCGCAGCGCCAGCGCCCGCAGCGTCCCGAACTCGGTCCCCGCGTCCATCGCCAGCGACCGCACGGCCGCGCGCAGGAAGGCGTCCAGCTTGAACGGGTTGGTCAGCGTCCCCGAGTCCGAGGCCTTCTCGGCCATCGCCATGAGGAAGGCGTGCTGGCGCCTGACGCGGCCCAGGTCGCCGCCCGGCAGGCCCTTGCGCTCCCGGACGAAGCGCAGGGCGTCCTCGCCGTCCAGGCGGTTGCGGCCCGCGGGCCAGGACCAGCCGTTGGTCGGGTCGTGGATCGGCCGGTCCAGGTGGACCTCCACCCCGCCCAGGGCGTCGGTCATCGCCTTGAACCCGGTGAAGTCGACGGCGGCGACGTGGTCGACGCGCACCCCGCCGAGGGCCTCCACGGTCTCCGCCAGCAGCCGTGACCCGCCCGCCGCGAACGCCGAGTTGATCTTGCCGCGGTCACGGCCGGGGATGTCGACCCACAGGTCCCGGGGGATCGAGATCACGTAGGCCCGGTCACCGCCGTCCTCCGGAACGTGCAGGAGCATGATGGTGTCCGCGCGGGCGGTGCCGCCGGGACGCCATTTGCGTTCGGCCGGGACACCGCGCAGGTCGGAGCCGATCAGGAGCCAGTTCTCCCCCGGGTCGGGGGCGGGCCGGTCGCCGGAGTCGGACGGCAGCGCGTCCGGCAGCCGCTGGATGTCGCGGTCGTAGACGCCCGCCCGCCAGTCGGCCAGCCCCACCACGCCCAGCGCCACCAGCGCGACCACGACGAGCGCCCCGGCCAGCGGACGCGCCCGCCCCGCCCGGCTCCACCTCGTGCCGCGCGGGCTCCGCCGCCCGCCGCGCGACGCGGGGCCGTCCATGACCCGTCACCTCCGGCACCGTCTTGCGGTTTGACCGGTTTCAGCCCTTTCTCAACTAACGGAGATCGGCCCGCGAGGGTTCCGGACAGCGGGCGGGCCCGGCCTCACCGGGTCAGGGGCAGGCCGACGTAGTTCTCGGCGAGCGTGGTCGAGGCCGCCGTGGAGGACACCACGTAATCCAGGTGCGAGCGCTGCAGCCGGTGGGCGAAGCCGTCACCGTGCGGGTCGGTGTGCAGGAGGGTGGTCATCCAGTACGAGAAGTGCTCGGCGCGCCACACCCGGCGCAGGCAGGAGGCCGAGTAGCCGTCCAGTGCCGCCTCCGAGCCGGACGCGTAGCGCTCGATGAGCGCCCGCGCCAGCAGGGTCACGTCCGACACCGCCAGGTTGAGCCCCTTGGCCCCGGTCGGCGGGACGATGTGCGCCGCGTCCCCGGCCAGGAACAGCCGGTCGTGCCGCATCGGCTCGCCCACGAAGCTGCGCATCGGCGTGATCGCCCGGTCGGTGATCGGTCCCTCGCGCAGCTCCCAGCCGTCATCGGTGGCGAACCGGGCGGCCAGCTCGGCCCAGATGCGCTCGTCGGGCCAGGCGGCCAGGTCCTCGTCCGGGGAGACCTGGAGGTAGAGCCGGCTGACCTGGGGCGAACGCAGGCTGTGCAGGGCGAAGCCGCGCTCGTGGTGGGCGTAGATCAGTTCGTCGGTGGAGGGCGGGACGTCGGCGAGCACGCCCAGCCAGGCGAACGGGTACTCGCGGGAGAAGGTGCGCAGCCCCGGCACCGCGGGGCGGCTCACCCCGTGGAAGCCGTCGCACCCGGCGATGTAGTCGCATTCGAGGGTGTGGGTGCGGCCGTCCCGCAGGTAGGTGACGGAGGGCGCCGAGGGGTCGATCTCCACGGCCCTGGCCTCGAACAGGACCTCGCCGCCGTCGGCCAGCCGCCGGGCCACCAGGTCCTTGACGATCTCGGTCTGGGCGTAGATCGTCACGGTCCGGCCGGTCAGCCCGGTCAGCGGGATCCGGTGCCCGGCCCCGCCGAAGCGCAGCTCCAGCCCGTGGTGGACCAGGCCCTCACGGTCGAGGCGCTCCCCCACGCCGCTGTCGCGCAGCACGTCGGTGGTGCCCTGCTCCAGCATCCCGGCGCGCTGCCGGTGCTCCACGTACGCGCGGTCGCGGCTCTCCAGGACCACCGACGCGATCCCCTGCCGGTGCAGGAGATGCGACAGCAGCAGCCCGGCCGGCCCGCCGCCCACGATCGCGACCTGGGTCCGCATGATGCCCTCCTCGTCCCGCGGCGCCTGCGCCGTCTCTGCGATCCTCGCGGGGGTCACCGCAGGATCAGGGGGTGGTCTTCCGTCCAGCGGAAGACGTGCCCGGGTCCGCGGAAGGGTCGTCCGGACCCGGGTCCGTGCCCGCGTCCGGACCCGGGTCCGTGCCCGCGTCCGTGCCCGACTCCAGGCCGGTCTGGAAGCCCAGGTCGACCGGGCCGCTGCGCCAGTGCGCCGCGACGTCGCGGGACAGCGCCCGGGCAGCGGTCATCAGCGGCGGCAGCAGCCGCCGCGCGTCGGCGCTGCGGACCCGGGTCACCAGCGAGAGCGCCGCCACGACCGCGCCCCGCCCGTCGCGGACCGGCGCCGCCGCGGACGCGGCGCCCAGCGTCATCTCGTCCCGGGTGAAGGCGAAGCCGTCACGCCGCACCCGCTCCAGGCAACGGCGCAGCTCATCGGGGTCGGTGATGGTCCGGGCCGAGTGCCGGGGCAGCCCGGCGGCCAGGACGGCCTCCCTGACCTCCTCGGGCGCGTACGCCAGCAGCACCTTGCCGACGCCGGTGGCGTGCAGCGGGAGGGTGGCGCCGACCTGGGTCACCACCGGGACCGAACGGGTCCCGCGCAGCCGTTCGACGAACAGCGCGCGCCCGTCGCGCAGCACCGCCAGCTGCACGTTGTCGTGGGTGGCCTCGTAGAGGTCCTCCATGTGCGGCAGCGCCAGCTCGCGCAGCCCCGTCACCGCGGGCGCCCGGCTGCCGATCCGCCACAGCCGGGTGCCGATCCGGTACGTGCCGTCCGGGACCCGTTCCAGGAAGCCGCCCGCCACCAGCTCGCCGACCAGGCGGTGCCCGGTGGCCAGCGGCAGGCCGGAGCGCCGGCAGATCTCGCTCAGGTTGAGCCGGACGCCGCCCGCGGCGAACGCGTCCAGGATGGCCATCACCTTGCCCGCCACGCTGGGCGGGCGCGGGTGGCCGGGCGTGCGGTCCGCCATCGTCCCCCCGGTTCCAGGTCGGCTGCCCTACGCTCCCCCGCCGTCCTCGTCGCCCTCGTCGTCCGGCTCCGTGTCCGGCGCGTCCTCCGACAGCACCCGCTGCGCGACGGCGAAGGCGGAGTTGGCGGCGGGAACCCCACAATAGACCGCCGTCTGGAGCAGGACCTCCTTGATCTCGTCCGGGGTGAGGCCGTTGCGGAGGGCGGCGCGCACGTGCATGGCCAGCTCGTCGAGGTGGCCGCGGGCGACCAGGGCGGTGAGGGTGACGCAGCTGCGGGTCCGGCGGTCCAGGCCCGGCCGGGTCCAGATCTCGCCCCACGCGTACCGGGTGATCATGTCCTGGAACTCGGCGGTGAACGCGGTGGTCCGGGAGCGGGCCCGGTCGACGTGGGCGTCGCCGAGCACCTCCCGGCGGACCCGGGTGCCCTCGGCGTGCCGCTGCTCGTCGTTCATCGGGGCGGTCCCTTCCAGGTACGGTCCAGGTGCGCGCCGATCGCCTCGGCGACGGGGCCGGGCCGCTCGGCGAGGGCCAGGTGCCCGGCCCCGTCGATCACGAGCGGGCCCCGGGCTCCGGGGATCCCGGCCGCGAGCAGGTCGGCGTGGCCCAGGGGCGGGGTGGGGAGGTCCTCCGCGCCGGCGATCACCAGTGTGGGCGCGGAGATCCCGGCCAGCCGCCCGGTGGCGTCGAAGCGCGCCAGGGCCTCGCAGCAGGCGGCGTAGCCCTCGGCGTCGGTCGCGCGCAGCATGTCCACGTACGGTCCGGCTCCGGGGAAGCCGGGGGTGAACCAGCGCGCCGCCGCGGTCTCCGCCACCGGGCCGACGCCCTCCCGGCGGACCAGCGCGGCCCGCTCGCGCCAGGGGCCGGGCGGGCCGAAGCGGGGCGAGGTGCAGATCAGCACCAGGCTGCCGACCCGTCCGGGGGCGTCCAGCGCGAGCGCGGTGCCGACCGCCCCGCCCAGCGACACCCCGGCGTAGGCGAACCGGCCGATGCCGAGATCGTCGAGCAGGCCCAGCAGCGCCCCGGCGAGGTCCTCGACGGTGAACCCCTCCGCGGGGGCCGGGGAGCCGCCGTGACCGGGCAGGTCGTAGCGCAGCACCCGGCGGTGGCGGGTCAGCGCGGGCAGCAGCGGGGCCCACAGGTCCATGCCGGTGCCCAGGGACGGGCCGAGGACGACGGCGGGCGCGTCCGCGGGGCCGTCGAGCCGGTGGTGCAGGATCATCGCGCTCCTCCGTCCGGGGGACGCTCACCGGAGGCCGGGGACGCCCGGTAGGCGGCGAGGGCGCGGTCGACCAGGGCCGGGGCCGCGCCGGTCCCGGTGTCGGTGCCGTGCCCGGCCAGGACCGCCAGGAGGCCGTCGAGGTTGGCGGCCATCCGTTCCGGCGCGACCTCCAGGCCCCCGGCCAGCTCGGCGGCCGTCTCGGCGGCGCCGCCGGTCAGCCGCAGGCACTCCCGGAAGGGCTGCCATTCGGCGTGCCACTCCCCCGCCGGCCGCTCGTGCGGGGCGGCCAGGGACGCCTGGAGGATCTGGGCGCAGGCGGGGACCTGGAGCGCCGCCGAACGGATCATGACGGCCAGCGCCGGATTGCGCTTGTGCGGCATCGCCGACGAGCCGCCGCGGCCGGGCGCCGCGGGCTCGGCCACCTCGCCGACCTCGCTCTGCGCGAGGAGGACGACGTCGGTGGCGAACTTGCCGAGCGCGCCCGCGGTCAGGGCGAGCGCGGAGCCGAGATCGGCGACGGGCGTACGGCGGGTGTGCCAGGGCGTCACGGGCCGGGCCAGCCCGGTCTCGTCGGCGAACGCGGCCACCAGGTCCAGGCCCCGGTCGCCGTACGCGCTCAGGGTGCCGGCGGCGCCGCCCAGCTGCACCGGCAACGGCACCGGCGCCAGCCGCTCCCGGGCCTCCAGGACGCCCAGCAGCCAGCCCGCCGCCTTCGCCCCGAACGTGGTGGGGAGGGCCTGGCGGCCCAGCGTCCGCCCGGCGACCGGGGTGTCGCGGTGCCGTTCCGCGAGCCCGGCCAGCGCGTCCAGTGCCCGGTCGAGGTGGGCCAGGAGGACGCGCCTGGCGCGGGCCGCGACCAGCATCGCCGCGGTGTCGACGATGTCCTGGCTGGTCGCGCCGTGATGGACGTGCTCCCCCGCCGGGCCGGCCAGCCGCCGCAGATCGGCCACCAGCGGGACCACCGGGTTGCCCGCCCCGCGGGCGCGCCGGGCCAGGCCGGGCAGGTCGACCGGATCGGACGCGGCCAGCTCGGTGATGGCCGCGGCGGCGGAGGCGGGCACGATCCCGAGCCGGGCCTGCGCGCGGGCGAGGGCGGCCTCGGCGTCCAGCATCGCCCGGAGCCAGGCCCGGTCGCCGGTGACCGCCTCGGCCTCCGTCCCGGCCCGCACCGGGGACAGCAGCCCCGCGTCCGGCGAGACCTCCGGCGGCGCCCCGGAGGGCGCGGGCACCTCAGAAGGCAAGGAAGACCGTCTCCCCCTCGCCCTGGAGGCGGATGTCGAACCGGTACGCGCCGTCGGCGTCGCGTCCCGCGACCAGCGTGCCCCGGCGCTCGGCCGGGACCCGCGACAGCAGCGGGTCGGCGGCGTGGGCGGCGGTGTCCTCGGGGAAGTAAAGCCGGGTGAACACCGGCCTGAGCAGCCCCCGGGCGAACACCAGCACCGCGATGTACGGCGCGTCGCCGCCGATCCCGGCGGGCTTGAGCGTGGTGAACCAGTAGCCGCCCGCCGCGTCGGTGGCGCACCGCCCGAACCCCGAGAAGCCGTGCCCCCGGCGTACGAGGCCGCCGGGCCGCCGGGGGATCTCGCCGGCCGCGTCCGCCTGCCAGGTCTCCACCAGCGCGTCCGGGACGGGCGCGCCGGCGCCGTCCAGGATCCGGCCGCGCACGGTGATCGCGCCGGCGCCGGTCACGGGGACGACCTCGGGGCCGGCCTCGTACGGCAGCGCGTGCCCGAAGAAGGGGCCCACGGTCTGCGAAGGTGTCGTCATCAGGTCTCCATCGGGGTGTCGCCGAGGACGATGTCCCACTGGTAGCCCAGCGCCCACTCCGGCTCGGTGGTGTCGAGGTCGAACCGGCAGACCAGGCGGTCGCGGGCCTCCTGGTCCGGGATGGACTGCATGATCGGGTCGTACGCGAACAGCGGGTCGCCCGGGAAGTACATCTGGGTGACCAGCCGCTGGGTGAACGCCGTGCCGAACACCGAGAAGTGGATGTGCGCGGGCCGCCAGGCGTTGGGGTGGTTGCGCCAGGGGTAGGCGCCGGGCTTGATCGAGGTGAAGCGGTAGCGGCCGTCGTCGTCGGTGAGGCAGCGGCCGGCGCCGGTGAAGTTGGGGTCCAGCGGCGCCTGGTGCCGGTCCAGCGCGTGGTCGTAGCGGCCGGCGGCGTTGGCCTGCCAGACCTCCACCAGGGCGCCGCGCACGGGACGGCCCGCGCCGTCCAGGACCCGGCCGGTGACGATGATGCGCTCGCCGAGGGGCTCCCCGGGATGCCTGCGGGTCAGGTCGGCGTCCAGCGGGTGCAGCTCGGCGTGCCCGAACACCGGGGAGGTCAGCTCGACGCTGTCCGGCCCGAGCTCGGGCATGATCGGCTCCTGGGCGGGCGCCCGGAGCACGGTGCTCTTGTACCCGGGGGACAGGTACGGGGGGTGGGTCATGGCCTCGCCCCTTCCTTCGCTGCTGGCTCGCGCACCGGGGCGCCGGTGCGGGAGCGGATCTCCTCGGAGGTGACGCCGGCGGGCTGTGCCTCCCGTCCCGCGTCCGCGGCCGTACCGCACGGACCGCCGATGCCGACCACACTGGCACCCGCCGGCGCCGATGAGCCCCCGGTGTTTTCACTCAGCGGAAGGGTCGGCGGGGCCCGGCCGTCAGGCGGGCGGGAGCGTCTCCGGGAGGCCGAACAGCGGGAACAGGGACGTGTCGAAGAAGACCGACCCCCGCGCGATGCCCTCCGCGGTGACGGTGAGCACCTGGAGGTGGTACGGACGGTGCACGCCGTCCTCGCCGCGGCGGTAGAGCCCGAAGGCCGGCTGCCCGTTGGCCGCGGTCGGGACCAGCCGCAGTTCGCCGGGCTCGGGACCGCACTGGGCGACGATGAGGCGGGCGATCGTGCCGCGGCCGACGAACCACTCGGGGAACGGCGGCATCTCCCAGACCGCGTCCTCCTTGAACAGCTCGACCAGCCCGGCGATGTCGGCCCGCTCGAAGAGGGTGGCGTAGCGGTCCAGCAGGTCCCGCTGCCCGGGGTCGGCGGGCTCGACCATCGCGTCCTCCTCGGGCGCGACCTGCCGCAGCTGGGCGCGGGCGCGCTGGAGGGCGCTGTTGACCGACGCGGTCGAGGTCTCCAGCAGCTCGGCGACCTCGGTCGCCCTCCACTTCAGCACGTCCCGCAGGATCAGCACGACCCGCTGGTTGGGCGGCAGGTGCTGGAGGGCGGCGACGAACGCCAGGCGGGTGCGCTCCCGCGTGGCGACGATGGTCGCGGGGTCGGCCGCGGCGCCGGCGAGCGCGGCGTCGGGGGCGGGCTCCAGCCAGGGCACCTCGGGCGCGGCGACGACCGGGCGCTCGGGCTCGCCGTTCGGCGCGCCGAGCCCGGAGGGCAGCGGCCGGTGGCCCCGCTGGTCGATCGCGGTCAGGCAGCAGTTGGTGGCGATGCGGTAGAGCCAGGTGCGCAGCGATGAGCGGCCCTCGAAGCCCCCGTAGGAACGCCAGGCCCGCAGGTAGGTCTCCTGCACGAGGTCCTCGGCGTCGTGGATGGAGCCGAGCATCCGGTAACAGTGCGCCAGCAGCTCGCGCCGGTACGGGTCGGCCCGCTGCTGGAAGTCCTGTTCCTTCTCGATGGTGCTGTTCGCCATGGGTCGTCACCTTCGTTGGGGCGGCGGGCTGGGCCGTGCCCGACCGTAAGCGACGCCACCGACAGAACGTGCGCGAAACCCCATGATAGGGCCTGACCTGCGAAGGAATCGGGAGCGCCGGAGCCGCGGGGCGTTCGGGACCGCTGCCGGCCGCTGCGTCCGGCGTACCCCAGGGAACGGTCCAAACGACCGCGGGCGAGCAGCCGCCGGGCAAGGAACGGAGCAAGGTCGCCCCAACAGCGGCGAAACACTTCCGCTTGAGCGGGTATACCTGCACCCTGGAGTGCACATCATCCGTGGCGTGCGGCTCGGGAGGAAACAGTGGACGCGAGACCGGAGGGCGGCCCCCGCGTGGTCGTCGGGGTCGACGACTCCGCCGGGGCCCGCTGCGCACTGTCATGGGCCATCGGCGAGGCCCGGCTCCGCGGCCTGCCGCTGCTGGTCGTGCACGCCGCGCCGCTGCCGCCGCACGTGTCGGCCGCGGGACAGCTGGGCTGCGGGGTGACCGACGCGCTGCGCGGGGCCGGCGCCGAGCTGATCGCCCGGCTGCTGGACGAGGTCGCGGGCGGGGTCCCGGCCGGGCTGGAGATGACCGCGCGGGCGCTGGTCGGCGAACCGGGGGCCACCCTGGTCCGGCTGGCCCGCGAGGACGACATCCTGGTCGTCGGCCGCGGCTCGCGCGGTCCGGTCTCCCGCCTGCTGCGTCCCTCGGTGCGCCTGCACTGCGCGCGCCGCACCAAGGCCACGCTGGTGTGCGTGCGGCCGCCCGCCCTGGACACGCTGCTGCGATCGCTCACGGCCGGTGAGGAGTCCTCCGCGGGCCAGGCGGCCGACCGTTCCCGCCTGCGCCGCCTGGTCCGCCGCTCCCGCCGGGTCTGACCGCCCCACCGGGTCCGGCCGCCCCACCGGGAGCGCGGCCCTCGGTCAGGCCGGGGGCAGATCGGCGAGCGCGGCCAGGGCGGCGCGATGACGGTCGGGGGTGCCGAGCGCGAGCGCCGAGCTCTTGGCCCTCTTGAGGTAGAGGTGCGCGGGGTGCTCCCAGGTGAAGCCGATGCCGCCGTGCATCTGCACGCACTCCTCGGCGGCCCGGACGACGACCGCCGAGCAGTGCGCCTGCGCGACGGCCACGGCCACGGCGGTGCCGGGGTCGCCGGCGGCGGCGCACCCGGCGGCGTGGCGGGCCACCGCGCGCATCTGGGCGACCGAGGTCCACAGGTCGGCGACGCGGTGCTTGAGCGCCTGGTACGACCCCACCGGGCGGCCGAACTGGTAGCGGGTGTTCAGGTACTCGACCGTGACGGCCAGGCACCGTTCGGCGAGGCCGAGCTGCTCGGACGCCAGCATCGCGGCGCCGGTGGACAGCGCCGCCCGTACCGCCCGCTCCGCCTCGGCGCCGCCCGCGATCCGTTCGGCGGGGGCCGCCGAGAAGGTCAGGTCGCACAGGCGCCGGGTCATGTCGAGCGAGGTCACCGGCGTGCGGCCGGCGTCGGCGGCGTTCACCGCGTACAGGCCGTCGGAGGCCGGCACCAGGAGCACATCGGCCTCCTGACCGCCGGCGACGCCGGCGACCCGTCCGGTGAGGGCGCCGCCGCTCGCGCGGACGGTCCCCCCGGTGGGCGCGTGCGGGGCGGTGCCCAGCGGCACGGCGAGCACGGCGATCCGCTCCCCCGAGGCCAGGCCGGGCAGCAGCGCGCGGTCGCCGGCCTCCAGCAGGGCCGCCGCGGCCAGCACGGCGGCGCCCAGGAAGGGCACCGGCGCGACGGCACGGCCCAGCTCCTCCATCACCACCGCGGTCTCCCGCCAGGTGGCGCCCGCCCCGCCGAGGTCCTCGGGGACGGGCAGGCCGGTGGTGCCCATCCGCGCCAGGGCCCGCCACAGCGCGATGTCGCAGGGGTCGTCCTTCTCGGTCCCGGCCAGCACGTCCGGCCACGCGCAGGTGTCGTCGAGCAGCTCGCGGACGCCGGCGCGCAGGTCGTTCTCGATCTCGCTGTAGAGGAGGTCGCTCACTTGGGCAGGTCCTTCCACGCCACGTCCTTGTCCACCCGGATCTCGCCGGGCAGGCCCAGGACCCGCTCGGCGATGATGTTGCGCAGGATCTCGGATGTGCCGCCCTCGATGGAGTTGCCCTTGGCGCGCAGGTAGCGGTAGCCGGGCGAGCGGCGGGTGAAGTCGACCTCGGCGGGACGGCGCATCGTCCAGTCGTCGTGGCGCAGGCCCTCGTCGCCGAGCATCTCCAGCTCCAGCCCGGAGATCTCCTGGTTGAGCCGGGCGAAGGCGAGCTTGGCGGCCGATCCCTCGGGCCCGGGCTCCCCGGCGGCCAGGGCCTGGCGCAGCCGGACGCCGGTGAGCCGCGCGGCCTCGGCCTCCACCCACAGGCGCAGCAGGGCGTCGTGCAGCCCCGGGGTGCGCAGCTCGGGGCGGTCCCGCCACAGCCGGGCCACCACGCCGATCATCCCGCCCTCGCGCGGGACGGCGGCGCCGCCGATGGCCACCCGCTCGTTCATCAGCGTGGTGGTGGACACCCTCCAGCCGTCGCCGACCGCGCCGAGGCGGTGCGCGTCGGGGATCCGCACGTCGGTCAGGAAGACCTCGTTGAACTCGGCCTCCCCGGTGATCTGCCGCAGCGGGCGCACCTCGACGCCGGGCGCGGTCATGTCGCAGATGAAGTAGGTCATGCCGCGGTGCTTGGGCACGTCCGGGTCGGTACGGGTGACCAGCAGCGCCCAGCGCGCCTCGTGCGCCATCGACGTCCAGACCTTCTGCCCGTTGACGATCCAGGCGTCACCGTCGCGCACGGCCCGGGTGCCGAGCGCCGCGAGGTCCGATCCGGCGCCCGGCTCGCTGAACAGCTGGCACCAGATCTCCTCGCCGGTCCACAGCGGGCGCAGGAAACGCGCTCGCTGCTCGTCGGTACCGGCGGCCAGGATGGTGGGCGCGGCCATGCCCAGGCCGATCCCGTTGCGTTCGGGCTGGTTGCCCGGCGCCCCGGCCCGGGCGAACGCGGCGTCCACCGCCGGCTGCAGCGCGCGTGGGGCGCCCAGGCCGCCGAGCCCCTCGGGATAGTGCACCCAGGCGAGCCCGGCGTCGAACCTGGCCCGCAGGAACTCCAGCGGATCCAGGGCGGCGGGGTCGTGGCCGGCGAGGAACTCCTCGACCCGCCTGCGCAGTTCGTCGGCATCGGGCGGTGCTGTGCTCACAGGGTGGACCTCCGAGGGAACGGCCATACCAACTAGTCGGTATGGCGTCACCCTAGGAAGGGCCTCCAGGCCCGTCAACGGTAAGACCACCCGTCGCCGAACCGGGTTCGGACGCCGGCCGCCCGGTGGCGTGCTCGCCACCGGGCGGCCGGAACCGCGGAACCGTATCCCTACTTGCGGCGCGCCACGTCGTAGGCGGCGCAGCCGATCAGTTCGAGGGACACCTGCAGCCGCTGGAGGCTGATGTTCTTGGCGATGGTGTCCTCGGGCGTGTGGTAGATCGGCTCGAGCTGGCTGGGCGCCTCCCCGCCGCGCCAGCTGAAGTTGCCCGCCGCGATGCCGCGCTCGTAGAACGCCTCGTGGTCACTGGAGCCGCGGGCCACGGGGCCCTTGGTCTGGCCGACGTAGCCGAGGCGCTCGGCGGCGGCGCCGACGGCCGCCGTGGTGGTGTTGTCCGCGCCGTCCACCGACAGCAGCCAGTACGTCCCCGCGGGCGGGTGGCTGGTGGCGACCATGTCGTTCTGGAAGCACCCGCTGATGCGCTGGACTCCGGCCTCGTCCAGCTGCCCGACGTAGTGCCGGGCGCCGATCAGGCCGTACTCCTCCGAGCCCCACAGGCAGATGCGGATGGCCTGCTGGGTGGGGAGCCGCTTGAGGACGCGGGCCAGTTCCAGGCACAGGACGGTGCCGCTGCCGTCGTCGTTGGCGCCGGGCGAGCCGGGCACGCTGTCGTAGTGGGCGCTGATGATGACGGCCTTGCCCTGGGGGTTGGGCAGGGTCGCCTTCCGCTCGGCCAGGACGTTGTAGGAGGTCAGCCCGGTGTGGTGGGTGACCTTGAAGGAGAGTTCGCGGGCGCCGGCGCGGATGCGCTCGCCGTGGTACTCGGCCAGGCCCAGCACCGGGATCGCGACCGTCTCCCCCAGCACGGGGGTGAACGAGGCGGCCTTGCGCTCGGGGAAGGCCGTCGACCGGACGTTGGCGATGAGCACCGCCTTGGCCCCGGCGGCCGCCGCCGCCTTGGCCTGGTCGGTCTCCTTGCCCGCGACCCGGCTGAACAGCACGAGCTTGCCGCCGACGTCGCCGGTGACGGCGGTGGCCGGGCCCAGGTCGACCACCTCGCCCTCGGCGGCGGCCACGGCGGCCTGCGGGGACGCGCTGCACTGCCAGGGCTCCTCGCCCTTGGCGCGGATGCCGGCCAGGTACTTGTCGGCCACGGGGAACGGCTGCAGCTCGACCTTGTAGCCAAGGTCGCGCAGCTGGCCGGCGATGTAGCGGGCGGCGCGGTGCTCGGACTCGGTCCCGGCGATCCGCCAGCCGATCTCGTCGCTGAGCACCTTGAGGTGCCGCAGCGCCCGCCGCGCGTCGACGCGGGCGACCACGGCCTTGTCGGCGGTGCTCAGCGACGGGGGCAGGGCCGCACCGGGGCGCTGCCGGGTCGCGGCGGCCGCGGTGCCGGGGAGCAGGCCGACGGTCGCGAACCCGGCGAAGGCCGCCGCTCCGGCCAGCAGGTCGCGGCGTTTGACCTCGGACATGGCGTCTCCTCAGAGAGGTAAGGCGGGTGGCCGGGACCGCCCCGGACCCGGATCACGGGCCGGCGGCGAACGCCGGCCACCGCGACGAACTGGGCCCCCGTTCGCGGCGAACCTATGAAACATGGTCATAACCGGGCAAGATCCCCCGAAAGCACGCAACCGAACCGTGATCAGCCCGACCCGGCGGCGTTGCCCGAGCGCGGCGGGCTCAGTAGGGTGAGGACGGCCGGGTGATCCACGTCACAGCCTCCGGGCCCGCCCGGCCGCGAGGCGACGCGGGGAGGTGCGATGAGGCATGTCCGCCGATGAGGGACTCCGGGCGTCCGGCGTCACCGTGCGGTTCGGGTCCCTGACGGCCCTGGACGGCGCGCTGCTGGCCGTCCCGCCGGGCACGGTCACCGGCCTGGTCGGCCCCGGCGGCGCGGGCAAGACCGCCCTGCTGGACGTCATCTGCGGCCTGCGCCGCCCCGCCCGCGGCGAGATCCGGCTCGACGGCCGCGACCTCGCCGGCGCCCCCGCGCACGCGCGCGCCAGGCTGGGCGTGGCCCGCACCTTCCAGCGGCCCCGGGCGTTCGGGACGCTCACCGTCCGGCAGAACGTGCGGCTGGCCGCCGAGGCCCGCGCGATGACCCGCCCCGTCGCGGGCCGGACCGCGGCCGACCGGTTCCGGCGCCGCCGCGCCGCCGTGCGGGAGGCGGCCCGGGAGGCCGACGCGCTCCTCGACCGGGTCGGCGTCGCCGGCTACGCCGACGCGGTCCCCGCGCGGCTGCCGGCCGGCGCCGTCCGGCTCATGGAACTGGCCCGCGCCCTGGCGACCCGGCCACGGGTCCTGCTGCTGGACGATCCCTCCGCCGGGCTCCCCGTGCCCGAGTCACGGGCGCTGGAGGTGCTGCTGCGCGACCTGGCGGCCGAGGGGCTGGCCGTCCTGCTCGCGGAGCGGGAGCCGGACCGGGTGATGGGCGTGTGCGACGAGCTGTACGTCCTGCGCTCCGGCCGGACGGTCACCTCCGGGCCGCCGTTCCAGGTGCGCGCCGCCCTCCGCGACCGCGAGACCGCCCCGGCCGCCGCCCACTGACCCCTTACCACTGGCCGCCGGCCGCTCGCGCACCGGCGCTCAGTACTCGAGCATCTCCGGGTACTCCTCCTCGATCCTCTTCTCGAGGAAGCCGAGGTCATCGCGCGGCACCCGGTGGATCAGGTAGTACAGCGAGGTCTCCTCCTCGTCCACCACGTCGATCCGGGCCCCGGCGTCCAGCAGCGCGCGGACGAGGCCGAGGGAGCCGTCCATGGCCACGGCGGCGAACAGGGGCGTGCGCCCGGGCTGGTCCCTGGCCTCCAGGTCGAGCCCGGCGGCGAGCAGGAGCGGCAGCAGCCGCTCGTGGTCGACCAGATGCAGGACGTGCAGCAGGGTGCGCCCCCTGCCGTCGCGGACCCGCGGGTCCATGCCCAGCTCCAGCATCCGCAGGACGCCGGCGGTGTCGCCGTGGTGCGCCCGGTCGAAGACCTCGCGCCGCCGCTCGCGCAGCGCCCTGGGCAGCCTGCCGTTCCCGGTCGTCCACGCGCGCCGTACGGCGACGCAGCCGCCCACGTCACCGCCCAGCGCCTGGAGGGCCCGCTCGCGCTCCTGCTCCTGAGCGCTGTGCGGGATCTCCAGGGCGCCGTCGCGGAAGGCGACCTGGTGCCACTCGCCGCGGCACCGGATCCGCACCGGGGAGAAGGGCTCGGGGCCGGGCGGCCCGAACGGCGCGTCGCCGGCGGTCCGGCCCGGGAAGAGGGCGTCGTGGACGAGGGGGTGCAGCCGTTCGGGCGGGGTGCGGCCGTCCCGCAGCAGGTCCAGGTCGGGCAGGCGGCGCCAGAGGGCCTCGGCCAGGACGTCGCCCCCTTCCAGTTCGTCCGCCTCGTAGTAGCTGTCGTACTCCAGCACCGCGGCCCGCAGCCGCTCGCCGTCGTGGTCGAGCAGCACCGCGGCGTGCTGGGTCCAGGGGATGTGGAACCGCCCGCCGCCCATCCGCCGGATCTCCGGTTCGAGCCGGGTCAGTGCCAGCGGCATCCGCGCGAGCTGGTCCAGCGGCCCGACGGTGTAGTACTCGCGGAACCGTTCGGACTCGGGGCCGGGCGGGAGCAGCTCGACCCCGGCGGCGGCGAAGGCGGCCTCGACCTCGCCCCGCTCGTGGAGCAGGGTGACCCACTCGGCGTGCGCGGCGGGGTCGGCGCGCCCGGGGTCGGAGGCGGGCAGCAGCCCGGCGTCCCGCGGCGTGCCGCCGGGTTCGAGGAAGGGCACCCGCCGGCCGTTCCCGCCGCAGCGCTCGTGCAGTTCGGCGGTGCGGCGCGCGTCCCACAGGTGCCGGGCGGTGGTCCAGGACTGGACGAGCCCGGCCCAGAAGCTGGCGTGCGGGAAGTCGGTGCAGATGTGGGCGTCGCCCCTCGCGGCGACCTCGCCGAAGTGCAGCGCCAGCCGCTGCGGGCCGTCGATCTTGTAGGGCTGCGTGGTCACGTACAGCCAGGCGGCGGCGCGCGGGGTCGTCCCGTAGCCCTCCAGCGTGACGACGTGGTCGGGCGCCATGGTGATGCGGCCGGGCGACCCCACCCGCGGCGCGTGCCAGCGCACCAGGTCGGGCACCAGGTGGCGCAGGTCGTCCTCGAGCGCGGCGGCGACCTCGGCGCCGTACCGGCCGGCGACCTCGGGCAGGTCGAAGGTCACCTCCATGCCTGCGGCGGCGCAGGCGCCCCGCCAGTCGCCGGCCAGGCGGCGCTCGGCGGCCTGTTCGATCATCCACCGGGGGACGGCGTGGCGCCGGAGCCGGCGCAGCCGGGCCAGATGGCCGGGACCGAGGCCGGGGCCGCGGCCCCCGGGCGGCGCGGCGGTGCTCCCCTGCGGCAACGACGCTCCTCGGATCCCGGCCGGTGACGATGAGGCGGCAAGGCTGGTCGGATTCGAACCGACGTCCTCCAGCCCGCTGCAAGGCGCGACGACCTCTGCGCTACAGCCTTGCCTGGGCGGCAGTATAACGATCTTCACGGGGCCGGTCCGGGCGAACGGGAGAATCTGCTCCGATCGGTCGGAGCGCCGGGCCGGCCCGGTTCACCAGGTGTCGATCCAGCGGCGCGGCTCCGGCCCGTCCCCGGCGGGCGGCGCGGCGCCCAGGACGGCGGTGATCCAGCGGCGGGTGCCGGCGGGGTCGATGACGTCGTCCAGCTCGAAGACGGTGGCGGCGTTGAGGGCCTTGCCGTGCTCGTAGGCGGTGGCGACCATGCTCGCGAAGAGCGCCTCGGGGTCCTCGGCCTCGGCGAGTTCCTTGCGGAACCCGAGGCGGACCGCTCCCTCCAGCCCCATGCCGCCGATCTCGCCGGTGGGCCAGGCGACGGTCGCCAGCGGCGCCTTGAAGCTCCCGCCCGCCATGGCCTGCGCGCCCAGCCCGTAACCCTTGCGCAGGACGATCGTGACGATCGGCACGCGCAGGTTGGCGCCGGTGACGAACAGGCGGCTGAAATGCCGGACGGTCGCGGTGCGCTCGGCCTCGGGGCCGACCATGAAGCCCGGGGTGTCGCACAGCGACACCACCGGCAGGCCGTGGGCGTCGCACAGTTGCAGGAAGCGGGCGGCCTTGTCGGCGGCGTCGCGGTCGATGGCGCCGCCGAGATGGGCCGGGTTGCTGGCGATCAGCCCCATCGGGCGGCCCTCGATCCGCACCAGCGCGGTGATCACGCCGGCGCCGAACCCGCGCCGCAGCTCCAGGACCGAGCCGGTGTCGGCGAGGAGCCCGACGGCGCGGCGGACGTCGTAGGCGCGCCGCCGGTTCTCCGGGACGACGTGCCGCAGCAGGCGCTGGTCGCCGCACGTCCACGCGGAGGCGGGTCCCTGGAAGTACGACAGGTAGTCCCGGGCCGCCCGCACCGCCTCCGCGTCGTCCTCGACCAGCACGTCGATCACCCCGTTGGGCTCCTGGTCGGTGACGGGGCCGATCTCCTCGGGGCGGAACACGCCCAGCCCGCCGCCCTCGATCATCGCGGGCCCGCCCATGCCGATGTTGGCGTCCCGGGTGGCGATGATGACGTCGCAGCAGCCGAGCAGCGCGGCGTTCCCGGCGAAGCAGCGGCCCGAGGCGATCCCGACGAGCGGGACCAGGCCGCTGAGCCGTCCCATGGCGTGGAAGCTCGGTACGTCCAGGCCGGAGACCGTGGCGGTGTCGGTGTCGCCGGGCCGCCCGCCGCCGCCCTCGGCGAACAGGACCAGCGGCAGGCGCAGGCGCCGGGACAGCTCCAGCATCCGGTCGGTCTTGCGGTGGTTCTGGTACCCCTGGGTCCCGGCCAGGACGGTGTAGTCGTAGGCCATCACCACCGCCCGGCCGCCGCCGATCTCCCCGATGCCGCAGACCAGCCCGTCGGCGGGTGTCCGGGCGATGAGGTCCTCCAGCGTGCGGCGCCCGCGCTGGGCGGCGACGGCCAGGGCGCCGTACTCGGTGAAGGTCTCCGGGTCGCACAGGTCGCCGATGTTCTCCCGGGCGGTGCGCCGCCCCCGCGCGTGCCGGCGGGCCACCGCCTCGGGACGCGCCCCGTCCAGGCCGATCTCGTGCCTGCGGCGTACCTCGGCGAGGTCGGCGCGGATCTCGGCCGGGTCGTGCCCGGCCTCGGAACGGGCGTCCTCGGCGGGGTCGCCGCCGTCCGCGCCGGCGGGCGCGAGGAAGAGCAGCGGCGCCCCCTCGGCGACGGTGCCGCCGGGCGCGGCGGCGATCAGGCGGACGACGCCGGACTCGGTGGCGCCGACGACGTGCTCCATCTTCATCGCCTCCAGGACCAGGACCGGCGCTCCCGCCCGGACCCGGTCGCCCTCGGCGACGTCCACGCTCACGACCGTTCCCTGCATCGGGGCGGGGACGGCGACGGTCCCGGCCGGGGCCTCCGCGGCCGGTTCCCGCCCGGGTCCGGGTGCCGGTTCGGGTTCCGGGTCCGGTTCCGCGGCGGGCCCGGCGCCGCCGGACTCGGCCGCGGCGGTTTCGAGGAGTTCGGCCAGGTGGTCGGCGACGAAGGCGGTGGTGCACGTGCCGGACGCGGCGCCCGAGGCGAATCCGGGGTGCCGCAGGACGGCCCGGAGCAGCGGGAGGGTGGTCTCGACGCCGGCGGCCTCGAACTCGGCGAGCGCCCCCGACGCCCGCGTCACCGCGGACGCGAGGTCGGCGGCACGGACGACGACCTTGGCCAGCAGGGAGTCGTAGCGCGGCCCCACCCGGTACCCCGCGTGGGCGTGGGTGTCGACGCGGACGCCGGGGCCGGAGGGCGGCGCGAACGCGGTCAGGGTCCCGGAGCCGGGACGGGGCGTCCCGGCGGCGTCCAGGGCCTCGGCGTTGATCCGTACCTGGATCGCGGTGGCGCGCGGCTCGGGCGGCGGCCCGTCCAGGCCGACGTCGGCGAGCCGGGCGCCGAGGGCGAGCCTGATCTGCGCCTGGACGAGATCGACGCCGGTGATCTCCTCGGTGACGGTGTGCTCGACCTGGAGGCGCGGGTTGACCTCCAGGAACCAGAACTCCTCCCCCGCGACCAGGAACTCGAACGTGCCGAGCCCCTCGTACCGGACCCGCCGCGCCATCCGCTCCGCGGCGCCGATGACGGCCGCGCGGGTCGCCGGGTCCAGCGCCGGGGCGGGGGCGATCTCGACCAGCTTCTGGTGACGGCGCTGGACGCTGCAGTCGCGCTCCCACAGGTGGGTGACGGCGCCCGTGCCGTCCCCGGCGATCTGCACCTCGATGTGCCGGGCGCGCGGCACGTACCGCTCGACGTAGAGGTCGCCGGCGCCGAACGCGCCGAGCGCCTCGGAACGGCACCGTTCGTAGGCGGCGGGCAGCGCGTCCGGGTCGGTCACGGCGCGCATGCCGCGCCCGCCGCCGCCCGCCAGCGCCTTGAGCATCACCGGCCCGTGCTCCTCGGCGAACGCCCGCGCCTCGGCCAGGCTCACCGGCCCGGCGGTCCCGGGCGTCACCGGGACGCCGGCCTCCCCGGCCAGCCCGCGCGCGCGGGCCTTGTCGCCGAACAGCTCCAGCAGTTCCGGGCGCGGCCCGACGAAGGTGATCCCCGCCTCGGCGCACCGGGCGGCGAACGCGGCGTTCTCGCTGAGGAAGCCGTACCCGGGGTGGACGGCGGTGACCCCGGTGTCCGCGGCCACGGCGAGGATCGCGTCGGCGTCGAGGTAGCCGGCGACGCCCTCCCCCGGCAGCTCCCTGATCTCCCTGGCGCGCCGCAGGCCGGGGAAGGCCGGGTCGTCGGGGGTGCGGACCGCCACCGCGGCCAGGCCCAGCTCGCCGGCCGCCCGCAGGATCCGCAGCGCGATCTCGCCGCGGTTGGCCACCAGGATTCCGGACACCGGCCCTCCTCGCCTGGACGTCACGCCCCTTTGCCTACCATTTGACCGAACGTGGTTCATGAGCCGGGGGCGCGCGGCGGGAGGATAATGGCCCGGGGCGGCTCGACGGCCTTCCCGGCTTCGCGAGGACCTGCCTCCGGCGCAGGCACCTGGAGGGACACCGATGGGCACCGCTCGACCTTCGTACCGCGACGCGCTGCTGGACGCCGCGGCCGAGCAGTTCGTCGAGCACGGCTACCGGGGCGTGCGCATGCAGGACGTGGCCGCCGCGGTGGGGGTCAGCCGCCAGACCGTCTACAACGAGTTCGGCGACAAGTGGGGTCTGGCGCAGGCGGTGGTGCTGCGCGACAACGACCGCTACCTGGACGGCATCGACCGGATCCTGACCGAGCACGCGGACCTGTACTCGGCGGTCGAGGCCGCGGTGCGGTTCACGCTGGAGATGTCGGCCGACGACCCGATCAAGAAGATGGTGCTCACCGGGGCCGGTGGCGGCGAGCTGCTGCCGCTCCTCACCACGCGTGCCGAGCCGGTGCTGTTCACCGCCAGCGCCCGGCTCGTGGAGCACGCCCTGGCGCAGTGGCCGGAGATGGAGCGCGCCGCGCTGACCGAGGTCGCCGACGCCGCCGTCCGGCTGACGATGAGCCACCTGGTGCTGCCCTCCGAGCCCCCGGCACGGGTGGCGGGGTTCGTCGCCCGCATGGTCACCCGTTACCTGGGGACCGTCACCGGCACGCCCTCCCACGACTCCCAGGACACCCAGGCGGGGGCCACGGCGTAAGGGCGGCGCGTGAGGGGACGGCGCGTGAGGGGACGGCGCGTGAGGGGACCGCGCGTGAGGGGACCGCGCGTGAGGGGACCGCGCGTGAGGGGACACGCGTAAACCGCTGGCCCGCGCGGCGCGGGCCGGGGTAGATTCCCTCTCACCTCGCGGCTGCTGAACCGGAGGCCACGGCGGGCCCCGCGCCCGTCCGCTCCGCCCTTCCCTCGTTCAGCGGCCGTAAAGGAATCCCTCTCATGCGCCACGATCGCGCACGTCAAGATCATCGCCTCGAACGTCTCGACGACCACTGGCTCCGCCTGCCCAACCGGTGGGACGTGCCCGTCGAGATCTGCGCCGGGCCCGGCGTCCCGCTGGAGCCGTCCGCCGTGGACGAGGTCCTGGCGGTCCTGGAGACCGCCGGCACCCTGGAGCGGCTCGCCGAGGCCGCCCTCGGCCACACCGGCCCGGCGCCCCGCATCACGCGGATCGCGCTGACCCCCGACTTCCACAAGGGGGCGGGCATCCCCATCGGCACGGTCATCGAGACCGAGCACGCCCTGATCCCCCAGGCCGTCGGCAACGACGTCAACTGCGGGATGCGGCTGGAGGTCACCTCGCTGGACGCCGGCGCCGTACGGCCCCGCCTGGACGCGCTGGAACGGAGGCTGCGGCACCTGTTCTTCGAGGGCGGGCGCCGGATCGCGCTCACCCCGCTCCAGCGCGAGGCCCTGCTGCGCGACGGGCTGCCGGGCCTGCTGCTCACCGGCCGCACCGGCCACTGGCCGGGGATCGCGCCCGGGGACGCCGACGACTGCGTGGACCGCGTGCACGCCTCCGGCTTCCCGGTCGGCACCGCCGAGGCGTTCGCCGACTGGGTCCGCAGCGCCGGGGGCGAGGCCGGGCGGGCCAGCGGCGACAGCGTCATCGGCGGGATCGGCGGGGGCAACCACTTCGTCGAGCTGCAGTACGTCTCGCGGGTGCACGACGCGGCGGCGGCCCACGCCTGGGGGCTGGCACCGGGCACGGTCGTCACGATGGCGCACAGCGGGTCGCTGTCGCTGGGCCACCAGGCCCACGCCACCGCGCTGGACCGCCTGCGGCGGTCCTGGCCGGCCGGGCTCCCCCGGCCGAGCAACGGGATCATGCCGTTCCTGCTGGACGAGCGTTCGGAGGGGGACCGGCGGCGCTACCTGGACGCGTTCGGCAACGCCGCCAACTTCGCCCTCGGCAACCGCTTCTTCCTGTCGCTGACGATGCGGGCCGGGCTGGCGGCCGAGTGCGGCGCGCTGTCCTCGCGGCTCCTGTACGACGCGCCGCACAACCTCTTCTGGCGGGACGGTGACCGGGTCGTCCACCGGAAGGGCGCCACCCCGGCGGGCGGGCACGAGCCGATGGCGGGCGGCCCGTTCGCGATGTGGGGCGAGCCGGTCATCGTGCCGGGTTCGATGGGCGCCGCGAGCTTCGTGCTGCGCGGCCGGGGGCATCCCCGCACGCTGGCCAGCGCGTGCCACGGGGCCGGGCGCCGCGTACCGCGCGGGGCGGCCGCGGCGGGGAGCGAGGCGGACCTGGACGCGTTCCTGCGCGAGTTCCGCGTGGTGACCCCGCTGGACCACCGGGATCCGCGGGTGGCGCGCCGGCCGGACGTGATGGCGGCCTGGCGGCGGGACCTGAAGCAGGAGGCGCCCTGGGCGTACAAGGACATCGGGCCGGTGGTGGCGGGCCTGCACGGCGGCGGCGTCGCCGTCCCGGTGGCCGAGCTGCGCCCCCTCCTGACGGTCAAGGGATGACCGCGGGGCGCGTCCCCGGCCGCGCACCCACCTGCGTCAGTGCACACTTACAGAGTGGGCTACCGTGGAGGCCGCAGGACGATGCGGTACGGAGCGGACGGAAGGTAGCGGAGGAGGCGCGCGTGGACTTCGATCTGCCGGAGAGCGCGACCGCGGTACGCGAGGGCGTGCGGGCGATCGCCGGGAAGTACGGCCAGGACTACTGGGACCGGTGCGACACCGAGAAGCGCTGGCCCGAGGAGGTCTGGACGGAGCTGGTCAAGGGCGGCTGGCACAGCCTGGCGATCCCCGAGGAGTACGGCGGCGCCGGGCAGGGCCTGCTGGAGCTGGCCGTGGCGCTGGAGAGCCTGGCGGCGGGCGGGGCGGGCGGCGCGGCCTCGTTCATGTACCTGCTCACGCCCGCGTTCGGCGGGCTCACCATCACCCGGCACGGCACCGAGGAGCAGAAGCGCGCGTTCCTGCCCGCGATCGTCTCCGGCGAACTGGAGACCTGCTTCGCCATCACCGAGCCCGACGCCGGCAGCAACGCGATCGCGATCGGCACCCAGGCCCGGCGGGACGGGACCGACCTCGTGGTCAGCGGCCAGAAGATCTGGATCTCCGGGGTGGAGCGGGCCGGCTTCATGGTCCTGGTCACCCGGACGATCCCGGCCGCCGAGGCCCGGCCGCGCACGTCCGGGTTCACGGTGCTGCTGGTGGACGTCAAGGAGGCCGTCGCGAAGGGCACGCTCACCTACCGGCCCATCCCCAAGCTGGGCACCAACACGGTCGCGTCCAGCATGGTCTTCCTGGACGAGGTGCGGGTGCCCGCCGAACGGGTCCTGGGCGAACCCGACCAGGGCTTCGCCGTCCTGTGGGACATCCTCAACCCCGAGCGGATCCTGGCCGCGGCCGGCGGGGTGGGCTCGGGCGAGCTGGTGCTGGAGGTCGCCTGCGCGTACGCGCGCGAACGGGCGCCGTTCGGCACGCCGATCGGGGCCAACCAGGGCGTCGCCTTCCCCCTGGCCAGGATCAAGGCGCAGCTGGAACTGGCCCGGCTGATGACCTACAAGGCCGCCTGGCTGTGGGACCGGGGCCGCCCCTGCGGCTCGGAGGCCAACATCGCCAAGCTCACCGCCGCCGACGCGGCCTGGCAGGCGGCCGACCGCGCCTTCCAGACCCACGGCGGCATGGCCTACTCGCTGGAGTACCCGGTGGCGCGGATGTTCCGCGACGCCCGCATCGCCAAGAACATCCCCGTCGCCGAGGAACTGGTGCTGGCCCACATCGCCCAGCACGAACTGGGCCTGCCCAGGTCGTACTGAGGTCGTACTGAGGTTGTACTGAGGCGTACCGGGCCGCCGTGCCCGGCCCCACCCGTGCGGCGCGCCGGGACGGCTCCCGTCCCGGCGCGCCGCACGGTCCCTGAGGGCGGCGCGGCGTTTCCGCCGTGTTAAGCGGAGGTTAGATAACGGCCCTTCCCCCTTTACGCCGGCCATCCGCGCGGAGAGGCTCCCACCTGCAACGACTCCCGCAGGAGGTCTCTCCGTGACGACTAAGGCTCCCGCGCGCACCCCCTGGAAGGCGGTGCTCGGCGGCTCGGTCGGCAACATGGTGGAGTGGTACGACTGGTTCGTCTACGCCAGCTTCGCCACCTACTTCGCCGCCTCGTTCTTCCCCAAGGGCAACCCCACCGCCCAGCTGCTCAACACCGCCGGGATCTTCGCCGTCGGCTTCTTCATGCGGCCGGTCGGCGGCTGGCTGCTCGGCCGGTTCGCCGACCGCCGGGGACGCAAGGCGGCGCTCACCCTCACCGTGACGCTGATGTCGGGCAGCGCGCTCCTCATCGCGATCGCCCCGACCTACGCCTCGGTCGGCTACTTCGGCGCCGCCGTGCTGCTGGTCGCCCGGCTGATGCAGGGCCTGTCGGTCGGCGGCGAGTACGCCGCCAGCGCCACGTACCTGACCGAGGCCACCCCGCCGGGCCGGCGCGGCTTCGCCTCCAGCTTCCAGTACGTGTCGATGACCGCGGGCCAGCTCATCGGGCTGGGCCTGCAGATCATCCTGCAGCGCACGATGTCGGAGGAGGCGCTGAGCTCCTACGGCTGGCGGATCCCGTTCATCATCGGGGCCGCCGGGGCGGCGGTGGTGTTCTACCTGCGCCGCAACCTGCTGGAGACCGAGGCCTACGACGAGGAGGCCAGGGACGCGGCGCCGGGCGCCGGGGAGGCGGGCGGGCGCCCCGCGCACGAACGCGGCACGCTGCGCCAGCTGCTCCAGCACAAGCGGGAGTTCGCGCTGGTCATCGCGCTCACCATGGGCGGCACGCTGGCGTACTACACCTACACCACCTACCTGACCAAGTACCTGTCCAACACCGCCGGGCTGGAGAAGTCGACCGCGACGCTGGTGAGCTTCTGCGCGCTGTTCGTCTTCATGCTGCTCCAGCCCGCCGCCGGGGCCCTGTCGGACCGGATCGGCCGGCGCCCGCTGCTGATCACCTTCGGGGTGGGCGCGACGCTGGGCACCGTCCCGCTGATGAACGCCCTCTCCCAGGTGAGCGGCTTCGCCGGGGCACTGGCGCTGTCGCTGCTCGGCCTGGTCATCGTCACCGGCTACACCTCGATCAACGCGGTGGTGAAGGCGGAGCTGTTCCCCACCCACGTGCGGGCGCTGGGCGTGGCGCTGCCGTACGCGATCGCCAACGCGATGTTCGGCGGGACGGCCGAGTACGTGGCGCTGTGGTTCAAGAACGCCGGGATCGAGTCCGGCTACTACTGGTACGTCGCGGGCTGCGCCGCCGTGTCGCTGCTGGTCTACGTGTTCATGCGGGAGACCCGCGACGCCGCCCTGAGCCGCAGCGAGCGCGGCGGGCGGGAGGCCGTCCCGGCGTCCGCGCGCGTCTAACCTGGGCGCCATGCGCGTACTCCTGGTCGAAGACGACGACCGGCTGGCCGCGGCCCTCACCACGGCGCTGACCCGGCACGGCCACCGCGTCGAGCGGGCCGCGCTGGCCGTCGACGCCCTCCGCCTGGCGGGGGGCGTCGACTTCGTCCTGCTCGACCTCGGGCTGCCGGACATGGACGGGCTGGAGGCGCTGCGCCGGGTGCGGCGGGTGTCGGTGGTGCCGATCATCGTGGTGACGGCCCGTACCGAGGAACGGGACGTGCTGCGCGGGCTGCGTTCGGGCGCCGACGACTACCTGGTCAAGCCGTTCCGCACCGCCGAGCTGATGGCGCGGATGGAGGCGGTGGCGCGGCGCGGCACCCGGCCGCTGCCCGTCCGCGACGAGGTGGTCGCGGTCGGCGACGTCCGGATCGACCTGGGCACCCGCCGGGTCACGGTCGCCGGGCGGCCGGTGGCCCTGACCCGGCGGGAGTTCGAGGTCCTGGCGCTGCTGGCCCGGGAGCCGGGGGTGGTGCGCAGCCGGGAGGAGATCCTGGACGCGGTCTGGGGCGACCCGCTGCTGTCGGCCTCCCGCTCGCTGGACGTGCACGTGGCGGGCCTGCGCGCCAAGACCTCCCGGCCCGGCCTGGTGGAGACCCTCCGCGGCACCGGGTACCGCCTCGGCCGCCTCCCCGGCCCGGGCGGCCCCCAGGACGCCCCGACCGGCGGCTCGGGGAGCGCCGGGCCGGCATGAGACGGCGGCTGGTCACGACGTTCGCGACGCTGATCGTCCTGGTGATCGCCGGGCTGGCGGTGCCGCTGGGCGCGGCCTACTCCTCGCACCGCACCGGGCGGCTGCTGCTGGACCGGCGCGCCGACGCCACCCGCTTCGCCGAGCTGGCCGACCAGGCGGCGCGGGAGGGCGACCTGGCCGGGCTGTCGGCCGAGATCGCCCGTTACGCGCAGCTGTACGGGGCGGCGGTGCGGGTCCGGGACCGGGACGGCACCGTGCTGGCCGAGGCGGGCGCCATGGAGGCCGACGACCGGGCCGCGACCCGCCTGGCGCTGTCCGGCCGCACCACCGAGGACCTGCCCGCGGTCACCCCGTTCGGGCCCGCCACCGTGATGATCGCCGAGCCGGCCGGCCGCGACGCCCAGATGTCGGGCGCGGTGCTGCTGCGGGTGCCCACCGACCACGCCCGCCGGGACGTGGCGGTGGTCTGGGGGCTCCTGGCGCTGGCCGCCCTGGTGGCGCTCGCCTGCTCGACGCTGCTGGCGCGCGGCCTGGCCCGCTGGATCCTGCGGCCGGTCACCGAGCTCGACCGCACGACCGGCGCGATCGCCGAGGGCCATCTGGACGCCCGCGCCACCCCGGACGTGGGGCCGCCCGAGCTGCGGCGGCTCAAGGAACGGTTCAACGCGATGGCCGACGCGGTCTCGGCGGCCCTGGAACGGCAGCGGGCGTTCACCGCGGACGCCTCGCACGAGCTGCGCACTCCCCTGACGGTGCTGTCGCTGCGCCTCGAGAACCTCCAGCCCCACCTGGACCCTGGCGGCGAGGCCGAGTACGAGGAGGCGCTGGCGGAGGTGGACCGGCTGGCCGCCCTGGTGGAGGACCTCCTCGCCCTGGCCCGCGTCGAGGCGGGCACGGTCGCCCGCGACGTGGAGGTCGTGGCCGAGCTGGCCCCCCGCCTCGCCGGATGGCGGGAGGTGTTCGCGGCCAAGGGGCTGGCGCTGGCGGCCGACCTGCCGGAGGCGGCGCGCGTGCGGGCGGTGCCCGACGCCGTGGCGCGGATCGCCGACATCGCGCTGGACAACGCCTGCAAGTTCGTGCCCCCTGGCGGCACGGTCACCGTACGGCTGCGCGGCCGGGTGCTGTCGGTCTCCGACGACGGGCCCGGCCTTCCCTCCGCTGAACTGGACGAGGCCCTGGGGCGGTTCTGGCGGTCCGGCGCGCATGCCAACGTGCCGGGGAGCGGGCTGGGGCTGGCGATCGCGGCGGAACTGGCCAGGGCCTCCGGCGGCACCCTGGAACTGCTGCCCGCCCGGCCGCGCGGCCTCGTCGTCCGGCTCACTCTGGCCGGCGTACCGGACGGCCCTCAGCCGTAGACCGAGCGGTAGTAGCGGGCGGCCCCCGGGTGCAGTGGCACCGAGCCCGTCCCGATGGCGTACCGCTTGTCGAGCCGGCCGCCGGGCGCCTCCGGGGCCTGCAGCCGGTCGCGGCTGGAGAACAGGATCTCGGTCACCCGGCGCGCGGGGTCCTCCGCGAGCCCCTGCCGGCAGACCAGGTAGCTGGGCGTCCCGATCGTGGGCACCGGGCGGCTCAGGCCGTAGGACCGGGCGGGCACCGACGCCTCCTCGTACACGGGGCCGTGCGCCCGGCGCAGCGGCGCGACCCGGTCGCCGAGGGCGATCAGCCGGATCGGGCTCGCCCGGCGGAAGGCGTCCAGGGCGGGCGTGGGCACCCCGCCCGACCAGAAGAACGCGGCGATCTCCCCGCGGCGCAGGGCGTCGATCGACTCGTCCAGGTGCAGGCGCAGGATCCGCGGCCGGCGGCCGGGACCGGCGGGCCCCTCCGCCGCCAGGATCCGTTCGGCGGTGACCGCGGTGCCCGACCCGTCGGCGCCGATCGAGACCGCCCGGCCCGCCAGGTCGGCGGGGGCGTTCACGGCGGAGTCCCGCGGGACGACCATGTGCATGTAGTTCATGTAGACACGGGCGAGGGCGGCGACCGGCAGCCGCCGGGCCCGTACCGCGTCCTCGGCGCTGTCGGCCAGCGCGAAGCCGAGGTCGGCGCGCCCCTCGGCCAGCATGGTGAGGTTCTGCACGCTCGCGGCCGTCGGCAGCACCCGCACCGGCAGGCCCCGCCGCCGCAGCTCGGCGGCCAGCCGGGTGCCGAGCATCTCGTACGGCCCGCCCGGGCCGCCGGTGGCCAGCCTCAGCTCCGGCCCGCCTCCGCCGCCCGGCGCGCAGCCGGCCGCGGCCACGGCGGCGGCCAGCAGCAGGGCACGGCGCGTCAGGGACATGCCGGTACGTTATCCGGCCGCGGACCGTTGCCCGGATCACACTCCAGGCCCCAGCATGGGCATGATGATCTCCACCCTCATCGCCGAGGAGGACGCCCCATGCCCAGGTCCTACGCCAGCGCCGTGCTCGACGCCCCCGCCGACGACGTCTGGTCCTACCTGCGCGACTTCGGCAACCTGGCCGAGTGGATGCCGGGCGTGGAGACCGGCGTGATCGAGGACGGCGGGCCCTCCGACCGGGTCGGCTGCGTGCGCCGCCTGATCGGCCCCGGCAACTCGGTGTTCCGGGAACGGCTGAGCGGGCTGGACGACACCGAGCGCACCTACACCTACGAGATCCTCGAATGCCCCCTCCCGGTCCGCGGCGCGCACGGGCGGATCCGGGTGTCGCCGGTCACCGAGACCGGCCAGTGCTTCGTGGAGTGGTCCGGCGAGTTCTCCGCCGACGCGGGCGACGAGGAGGCCATGGAGAAGACGCTCACCATGGGGATCTACGCCCCCGGCATCGGCGCCCTGCGCCGGCGCTTCGGCTGACGCCCCGCCGCCTCAGGCGGGCGTCCCGCCGGTGAAGTCGGGGGCGCGCTTGTCCCGGATCGCGGCCACGCCCTCGCGGACGTCCGGGCCGGTGAAGCCGAGGAACTCCAGCGCCAGCGACGCGTCGAAGGCCGGGCCTGCCGCGCGCAGCCAGTGGTTGAGCGCGTGCTTGGTGTACCGGATCGCCTCCCCGGCGCCGCCGGCGAGGCGGCCCGCCACCTCCAGCGCCCGCTCGTGCACCTCGGCGTCCTCCACGCACAGGCTGACCAGGCCGATGCGCTCGGCCTCCTCCCCGGTCAGCGTCTCGCACAGCAGCAGGTGGTACTTGGCCTTGGCCATCCCGCACAGCAACGGCCAGATGATCGCGGCGTGGTCGCCGGCGGCGACCCCCAGCCGGGTGTGACCGTCGAGGATCCGGGCGGTACGGCCGGCCACGGAGACGTCGGCCAGCAGCGCCACCGCCAGCCCCGCGCCCACGGCCGGGCCCTGGATCGCGCTCACCACCGGCTTGGAGCAGTCGACCAGGTTCATCACGATGTCGCGGGCCTCGCGCATGATCCGGGCGCGGGCCGCGTGGTCGTCCATCATCTCCTCGATCATGGCCAGGTCGCCGCCGGCGGAGAACGCGGCGCCCTCGCCCCGGACCAGCACCGCGCGCACCTCGTCGTCGGCGTCCGCGTCGCGCCAGATCCCCGCCAGCTCGCGGTGCCCCGCGGCGTCCACGGCGTTCAGCCGGCCGGGAGCGCTCAGGGTGACCCGCAGGATCCCCGGCCCCGCCCAGTCGATCTTCAGCCGCTCGTAGGCGTCGTACCGGGGTCCGCTCATGCCGCTCCGTCCTTCCGGGCCGGGGCGGCGTCCTCGGCCGCCGCCGCGAATGCTGCGCGCAATCGTCGCACAGCGAACCGCAGGGCCTCGACGCCGGTGTCGAACATCTCGGGGAGCAGGAAGAAGGAGTGCACCACGCCCTCGTAACGGCGCAGTACGGCGGGCACCCCGGCCTCCTCCAGCCGCCGCGCGTACGCCTCGCCCTCGTCCCTCAGCACGTCGCACTCGGCGGTGATGACCGTGGCCGGGGCGGCCCCGGACAGGTCGGGGGCGCGCAGGGGCGCCAGGAGCGGATCGGCGGGATCGGCGTCGCCCCGGTAGAGCCGCAGGCAGCGGGCCATCGCCGCGGCGTCCAGCCCGTACCCGCGGGCGAACTCGGCGTAGCTGGGCGTGTCCATGGCCGTGTCGGTGACCGGGTAGACCAGCAGCTGGTGGGCCAGCCGCACGCCGCGTTCGCGGGCCAGCAGCGCCACGGCGGCGGCGAGGTTGCCGCCCGCGCTGTCGCCGGCGACGGCCACCGCCCGCGGGTCGGCCCCGAACCGGCCCGGCTCATCCACCGCCGCCGCCGTCACCGCCCAGGCGTCCCGGACGGCGGCCGGGAAGGGATGCTCGGGGGCGAGCCGGTAGTCGACGTTGAGCACCGCGCACCCGGCACCGGCCGCGAGGTCGCGGCAGACGGCGTCCACGTTGTCCGGACCGCCGACCACCCACCCCCCGCCGTGGAGGTAGACCAGGACCGGCAGCGGGGACCGCCGTACGGGACGGTAGAGCCGCACCGGGACGGCGCCGCCCTCGCCCGGCACCGTCAGCTCCCTCACCTCGGCCATGGGCCGGCGCTCCCGCGGGAACACGGCGGCGACCTGGCGGCGCATCTCCTCGACGGAGGGCTCCGGCCCGTCCAGCCGCGACCAGGAGTCCACGATGTCGAGGAACCTCCGGGTCTGCGGGTGCACGGGCATGCGGCCTCCACGCGATCGTCACGGCGAACCCCTCGCGGTCGGGTGTCCCCGCGATCGGCCCGGCCAACCCGTCAGCGCCCGGACGCCTCCGCCGCCGGCGCCTCGATCGGGCGCGGGTCCCCGCCCGAAGCGGGCCCATGCCGCCGGGCGGGCCTCACCAGCCCGCGCGCTCCCTCAGGAAGGCCGACGTCCGCTCGTCGGCCGGATAGAACGACTCGATGGCCAGCTCCGCCACCGTGATGTCGACCGGCGTCCCGAAGGTGGCGATGGTGCTGAAGAACGACAGTTCCCCGTCATCGGTCCGCATGCGCAGCGGCACCACCACCTCGCCGCCGGAGGGCGGGGGCGCGAGGTCGTGGTCGTCCCCCGGGTAATCGCGCAGCTCACGATAGAGCTGGGCCAGCGACGCGTCGGCGGTCAGCGCCACATGCCGGCGCAGCCGGTCGATCATGTGCGCCCGCCACTCCCCCAGGTTGACGATGTTGCGGGCCATGCCGTCGGGGTGCATGCTCAGCCGGGCGACGTTCAGGGGCGGCTCCAGCAGCTCGGGCGGGGCGCCCTCCATGAAGAACGAGGCCGCCGCGTTGGCGTCGATCAGGTTCCAGAACCGGTCCACGACCACCGCCGGGTAGGGCTCGTGCCCCTCCAGGACCTGCCGCAGCGCCGCCCGCACCGAGTCCATCCGCGGCTCGGCGATCGACGTCTCGGCGTACACGGGCGCGTAACCCGCCGAGACCAGGAGCAGGTTCCGGTCGCGCAGGGGCACCTCCAGGTGCTCGGCCAGCCGCAGCACCATCTCCCGGCTCGGCGCGGACCGCCCGGTCTCCACGAAGCTCAGATGCCGGGTGGACACCTCGGCGTCGGAGGCCAGCTCGAGCTGGCTGAGCCGGCGCCGCTGCCGCCAGGCCCGCAGCTGCTCGCCGACCGGCCGTACGTCGCTGAGTGAGGTCGTCATCGTCGTCACGCCCGCGACGCTACCCCGCTCCGGGTCATGACGGCGATTACCTCCCAGGTCATCCCCATCCGGTCAACCGCCGGCGGCCGTCCCGCGCACCGCGCCCGGCACGAGGTCCATTACTTCCGGCGTCATGGACGCGCGCCCCTCGCCCCGGCACGGTGACAGGCGACGTCCGCCCTTCCCGGAGAGGATCCGCCATGACCGACCCGCTCATCGACGCCATGCCCTTCGCCCGCGAGCTGGGCGTCGAGATCGACGCCGCCGGGCCCGGGGAGGTCACCGGGCGCCTGGCGTGGGCGCCGGAACGGTGCACGGCGGGCGGGGTCATGCACGGGGGCGCGCTGATGGCGCTCGCCGACAGCCTGGGCGCCGCCTGCGCGTTCCTCAACCTCCCGCCCGGAGCCTCGACCACGACGGTGGAGTCCAAGACCAACTTCTTCCGCGGGCTGCGCGAGGGGGCGGCGCGCGGCGTGGCCCGTCCCCTGCACACCGGCCACCGGTTCATCGTCGTCCAGACCGACCTGTACGACGGCCGTGACCGGCGCCTCGCCCAGGTGACCCAGACCCAGGCCGTCCTGAACGGGTGACCCGGCGGCCGGCCACGCCCGACGCCTTTACGTTGTAGATCACTACAGGGGGCGAGAGCCTCCGTGGCCACGGCGGCCGGGGCCGCCTCACCGATCAGGTGAAGGGGTCCCGTGAGGCCAGGTGGGTCCCGAAGAACGCGAAGATGCGGTCCCAGGCGTCGGCGGCGTTCTCCCGCCCCCGGCCGTGGCCCATAACGACCTTGGACACCGCGTTGAGGGGCGCCGGGAGCCGCGAGTCGGTCAGGAAGCTGTGCCCGGCGCCGGGGTACTCCGTCACCTCGTGCGGGACGTCCAGCGCGGTCAGCGCGCGGTCGAGCCGGCCCGCCGCGCCCCGCAGCGACCGGTCCAGGCCGCCGTAGGCGGCCACGATCGGGCACGCCCCCTCCAGCGCCGCCAGCGGGTCACGGGGCAGGATGCCGTAGTTCACGGACGCGGCCTGGAAGTCGTACCTGGCGGCCGCCACGAGCGCGAACCCGCCGCCCATGCAGAAGCCGATCACGCCGACCCGGCCGGTGCAGTCGTCCCGGCCGGCGAGCCAGGCGCGGGCGGCCTCGACGCGGTCGAACATCGGGCCGCGCCGGGCCACCATCTGCCGCATCGCCTTCTGGACGCAGCGCAGCCAGGGCGCGCCGTTGTAGAGGTCGGGCAGGACGGCGAGGTAGCCGTTGGCGGCGAGGCGGTCGGCCTGGGCGCGCATGTCCTCGGTCGCGCCCAGGGCCTCGAAGAGGACGACCACGGCGGGCCAGGGCCCCTCGCCCTCGGGAACGGCGAGATAGGCGGGCAGTCCCCGTTCGCCCACGGGAATGGTGATATCAGGCATGAGACCTAACTCTGGCCCACCACGCCGCCCAAGCCCAGCCCCGCACCGGCCGGGAGTGGTTCCTCCGCTACTTTCCTTCCATTCGAGCGGGCTCGCGCATCCGTCCGGGGCCCAGGGCCCCGGATTCGGACCCAAAGGCCACGGTCTCCTGGCTGCCGACCGGGCCCCTGGACCCTCGTTCCTCCCCCTGCGAGATCGCTACGGTCCAGCGAGTAGCAGGTCATTGTCACGCTCGGTCCTGACGGAGGCAAAAGCCGGTGTCCCGCCCTCTGTCTCCGTCCCCGCCCACGCCCACGTCCACGCCCACGCCCACGCCCACGCCCACGCCCGTACGAGTGCTCCGCGCGTTGCTGTTCACCGCGGCCGGGTTGACGATGATGACCGCGGTCAGCGCGTGGTGGCCGGCCGGCGGAGCGTATGGGGCCGGGGCAGCACTCGTCATCGCCTCCCTGGGGCTGGCGGGCCTGTTCGCCGGCAGGGCGGTGGCGCGGGAACCGACGCGGCGATCGTCTTGCGCGATCATCGTGCTGGAACTCGTCTATCTGTTCTGGCAATCGGCCCGGATCGGCGATGGAGATCCGTTCGGCCTGCTGGGCATCGTCTTTCCGATCGTCATACTGGCGACGCTCGGCCTGGCACGGCGCGGGACCGGCGGCCGTGGCGGGCGCCTGAGGCCGTCGCCGGCCGACCGGGGCGAGGGTGCCGTGTCCTTCATCGCGGTCGCCGCCCTGCTGTCCCTCCTGGTCGCCGTCGCGGTGGTCGCCGTCCCGGACGGCGTCGGCTCCGGCCTTCGGCAGGCCGTGTGCGCGACGTCCGGGCAGCGGGACTGCACGACCGATCCGTCCGCGGCGGGAGTGGAGACGCCCGCGGCCGGGGCCGCCGGCCCGGCCTCCGACCGGCCCGGGGCGCACCGCCCACCGGACGGCAACTGCTGGAACTGGCTCGACTGGCTGTGCGCGACCGTGGACGGTCTGCGGCTCGGCTCGTGGGACACCCTCAAGGGACTCTGGGACGGCGTGACCTTCACCACCTGCCTGGTCCATGTCTGCAGTCATCCGGCGTTCAAGGACGGCTGGGCGGGCCTCGGCGACCTCGTAGCCCATCCCATCGACAGCGCTCAGGCGATATGGGACGACACCGCCAAGCCCGTACGCGACGACTGGAACGGCGAGCACAAGGTCCGCGCCGTAGCCCGCACGGTTCCCACCGCACTCGGCATCGTCTTCGGCGGCAAGGGCATCAACAAGCTCGGCAAGCTGAAGAACACCAAAAGGCCGAGTGAGCGCGAAGAGATCTCCGGACGTGACGGCGACGGAGGCGCCGGCGACATCGGCGAGCTCGTCAGCCGGCCGGAGAGGGCCTTGCTGGACGAAGCAGAAAGAGTTCCATGGCGGGAGCGGCCGGAGACGGTGAAGGAACTGGAGATCGAGGGTCCTCCACGAGCGTTCCTGGCATTCCGGGTGGAATTGGGCAACGATTCCCATGCCTTGTACAAGGCGGATACGGACGGGCCCGCCACCTGGAAGAGCCCTCATCTCCTACCGGTAGGCGGCTTGTCCGGCCGGGAGGTCGCCTTCTCGCGGCTGGACGAGACGTTGGGCTTCGACATCGTGCCCACGACGACGAAGTGGAACGGTCCTCGCGGGCCGGGCTCGCTCCAGGAATGGGTGGACGATACGAGTGCGGGCAGGCTCCCGCATTTCTATTCGGACTTCGACCGGGATGCCCTGGCGGTCCTCGACTACGTCGGCGGGCACACCGACCGGCACAGGCGCGGCAACCTTCTGACGAGCAAGGACGGCCGCGTGGTGGGGATCGACAATGGCCACACGTTCCCGGAGTCCACGGTGCGCCCGCTCCTGTCGGATTTCGTGGTGGACCGATGGAATCGTCCGCTGAGCGACGAGGTGATGGCCAAGGTCAGGTCCGTGGACGTGGAGCGGTTGCGCGCGAGGCTCCTCGCGTCGGGCCTGGGCGCCAAGGCGGTCGACTGGTCGCTGGCGCGGCTGAAAGAGGTCCGGACCAAGGGAATGATCACCGGTGAGGCCTGGCCCGGCGCTGTCCACCCCGGATCAGGCCCCCCGGATTGACGGACGGAGAACGGACGCAGAACGGCCGCGCTTCTCGACCTCTGCCGACCGCCGCGGCGCGGGGCCGGGGCCCGGCTAGGGGCAGACTCTTCCGTTGGCCTCGAAGGCGGCGTGGGTGAGGGGCATGAGCTCCGCCCACTGCCGTTCCATCTTCTCGGCCACCATCTCGATCTCGCGCTGCGGGAAACTGGGGAAGGTGGAGTCCTCCCGCTTGGTCCGCAGGGAGAGGAAGTTCATCAGGGCGCGCGCGTTGCACGTCGCGTACATCGACGAGTAGAGGCCGACCGGCAGGACGGTACGCGCCACCTCGCGCGCGACTCCGGCCTCGAGCATCTCCGTGTAGGCCCGGTACGCCTGCCGGCAGCTCTCCTCGACGGCCTCGGTGACCAGCTTGTGCTGCTCCGGCGTGCCGTCCACGAAGACGTACTTGCCCGGGCGGCCCTCCTGGACGAGCTTGCGGTCGGCCCCGGGAACGTAGAAGACGGGCTCCAGCTTCCGGTAACGGCCGCTCTCCTCGTTGTAGGAGAAGGTGCGGTGCCGCATGAACTCCCGGAACACGAAGATCGGCGCCTTCACGTAGAAGGTCATCGACGAGTGCTCGAACGGGGTGCCGTGCCGGTCGCGCATCAGGAAGTTGATCAGGCCCTTGGAACGCTCCGGGTCCGCCTCGAGCTCCTCCAGGGAGTTCTCGCCCTTGGTCGACACCCGCGCCGCCCACAGCACGTCCGCGTCGGACGCCGCCGACTTGATCAGCTCCACCTCGACATCACTGCGGAACTCGATGTCAGCGTCCACCATGGGGCCCTCCTCGTCACAGCCGAACCGCGTCAGCAACTCTAGTGGGCGTGGCCTGGCGGCATCACCTGCGTCATGGGTGTCCCGGTGTGACACTCATGATGGTATGGCGCACACTGGGGGCGCACACCGGAGAGGTCCGGTCGGCCGCGAGGGAGGTCTCGGATGGGGACGACGGCGCAGGCGCCGGTGCGGCGGCCCTGCCCGGCCCGGCCGGAGGGACCGGCCGCGGGCGCCCGCCCGGACGGCCGGTTCGAGGACGAGGCGTGAACGAGCTGAAGGTCCTGGGGGCCTGCCCGCTGGACTGCCCCGACGGATGCTCGTGGGTGGTCACCGTCCGGGACGGGAAGGCGGCCGGCCTGCGCGGCAATCCCGGCCACCCCTACACCCGGGGCGCGCTGTGCACCAAGGTCAACCGGTGGCTGGAGCAGGCGGAGCGGCCCGACCGGATCCTGTACCCGCTGCGCCGGACGGGCCGCAAGGGCGAGGGACGGTTCGAGCGGATCGGGTGGGACGAGGCGCTCGGGGAGATCGCGGACCGGCTGGAGCGCGTCGTCGCCGAGCACGGCGGCGAGGCGATCTGGCCGTACTGGGGCACGGGCACGCTCGGCTACGTCCAGGGCCTGGAGGGCAACGCGGGGCGGCGGTTCTTCAACGTGCTCGGCGCGTCGGCCCACCACGCCAACATCTGCTCGGCGGCGGGCAACGCCGGGCTCGACCACACGCTGGGGTCGCCGGGCGGCATGGACCCCGAGGACCTCGCGCACTCGCGGCTGATCATCCTGTGGGGCACCAACCCGCTGACCACCGGGCACCACGTGTGGAAGTTCGTGCAGGCGGCGCGGCGCGAGGGGGCCCACGTCGCCGCCGTCGACCCGGTGCTGACCCGCACCGCCGCGCAGGCCGACGAGCACCTGGCGCCGCTGCCGGGCACCGACGCGGCGCTGGCGCTCGGCCTGCTGAACGTGGTCGTGGGCCTGGGCGCGCAGGACGAGGACTTCCTGGAGCGGCGCACGCTCGGGTGGCCGGAGTTCCGGGCGCGGATCGCGGAGTTCCCGCCCGCGCGGGCGGCGGAGATCACCGGCGTCCCGGCGGAGCGGATCGTCGCGCTCGGCGAGCGGATCGCGCGGACCCGGCCGACCGCGATCCGCGCCACGCAGGGGCTGCAGCGGCACGGGGGCGGCGGTGCGGCGCTGCGGACGCTCGCGTGCCTTCCCGGGGTGACCGGCGACTGGGCCCGGCGCGGCGGCGGCCTGACCTTCTCCACCTCGGGCCATGTGAGGCTGAACCGCGAGGCGCTGTACCGCGACGACCTGCGTCCCGGCCCGGTCCGGACGCTGTCGATGAGCCGGATCGGCCGGGGGCTGCTGGAGGTGGACGATCCGCCGGTCGCCGCGCTGTTCGTCATCGCCGCGAACCCGGCCGCGAGCGCGCCGCACCAGGGCAGGGTCCGGCAAGGCCTGGCACGGGAGGACCTGTTCACGGTCGTGCTGGAGCAGTTCCCGACCGACACCACCGACTACGCCGACATCGTGCTCCCCGCGACGATGCAGCACGAGCACGCCGACCTGCACGAGGGGTACGGGCACCTGTACCTGACCTGGAACGAGCCGGCCGTGGCGCCGCCCGGCGAGTGCCTCCCCACCACCGAGACGTTCCGGCGGCTGGCCCGGCGGATGGGGCTGGCGGAGCCGGCGTTGCAGGACTCCGACGAGGAGCTGGCCGAGCAGGCGCTGTCGTCCGGGCACCCGTGGCTGGCGGGGATCACCCTGGACCGGCTGCGCAAGGAGGGGTTCGTGCGCCTGGCGGTGCCCGAGCCGTTCCTGCCGTACGCCGAGGGGTTCCCGACGCCGTCGGGGCGGCTGGAGTTCGTCTCCGGGCGGGCGGCCGCGGCGGGGCTGGACCCGGTCGCCGGGTACACGCCGCCCGCCGAGGTCACCGATCCCGTACGGGCCGCGCGGTACCCGCTGGCGCTGATCTCGGCGGCCTCGCACCACTTCCTCAACACCGTCTTCGGCGGCAACGACGAGCTGCGCCGCCGGGCCGGCGGGCCCGTCCTGCGCATGCATCCCGCGGACGCGGCGGCGCGGGGGCTGGAGGGCGGGCGGCGCGTGCGGGCGGTCAACGACCGCGGCGCGTTCGAGGCGGTGCTGGAGGTGACCGACCGGGTGCGGCCCGGCGTGGTGGCGACCACCAAGGGGCACTGGGCCAAGTTCTCCGGCGGCGCCAACGCCAACGCGGTGGTGGACGAGCGCGACACCGACCTGGGCGGCGGGCCGGTCTTCCACGACACCCGCGTCGAGGTGGAACCGGCGGGCTGAGGCGCAGCGTCAAGATCTTCCGTACCGGTATCGCCGACGGAGGACGCATGACGATTCAGGCCGAGCTCGACCGGGCCAGGAAGTACGAGCGGCAGGGCAGGGCCGAGCTGGCCGCCACGGCGTACTCGCGGATCGCCGGGGCCCTGGAGGCGCGGGCGGACTGGGCCGCCGCGACCGCCGTGCGGGCCCGGCACGCCCGGGCGCTCCTGGACGCCGGGCGCACGGAGGAGGCGCTGCGGGTCCTGGCGGGCGCCGATCGCGCCGCGGCCGGGCTCGCCCCGCACGAGACCGGGGTACGCGCCGTCCTGGACGGGCAGGCGGCCCACGTGCTGGCCGGGGCGGGGCGGGCGGGCGAGGCGCGGGCCCGGGCGCTGGCCGCGATGGGCGGTTTCCGCGCCGCCGGGGACCACGGGCGGGCGGACCGTGCCGCGCTGCTGGCGGCCCGGCTCGCGGTGAAGGAGCTGGGGCATCGCGCGGCCGTCCCGGCACTGCGGGAACTGCTGGCCTCGGTCGGGCCGGACGGGGACGCGCACCGGCGGGTGGCCGCGCTGCTGGCGGAGGCCGAGCGGCGCCCCGACCGCGACCACGACGTCCTGGTCACCGACCCCGACACGGCGGCGTGGGGACGGCTGGCGGCGGCGCTGGCCGTCGGGGCGCACCTGGCGGTCTCCAACGGCGCCGCCTGGAACCTGCTGGACGGCCGCGACGAGGATCCCGGCGAGGTCCGGGAGCGGCTGGCCGCGAGCTGGGACGTGACCGGCGAGGCCGGCTGGCGCGAGCAGATCGACCTGCTGCTGGGGGCCGGGAACAGCGACCCGGCCGTGCAGGCCGTCCTGGACCGGCGCGCCGGCGGCGCCGACGAGTACGCCTGGCAGGAGGCCATCGCCGTGTGGTGCGGGGAGAAGGGCCTCTCCGCCGAGACCACCACGGCGCTGATCGGCCTGTCGACGCGGATCCTGCGGTACGAGGCCCGCTTCCGCAAGGACGGCCTGCTGGCGCCGGGCGAGCGGGTCTCCAGCGTGTTCGGCTACGACTTCGGGCGCGCGGTCAACATGGCCCGGTGGGGGCTGAACGCAGGGTACTGCGACACCGAGACCGCCACCGAGTGCGTGCTGCGCGCCGGGCGGCTGGCCCACAGGTTCTACGGGTCGTGGGCGGAGTTCTCCGCCGGGTACACGCTGGGCCGGATGCTGCGGTTCGACGACGGGGAGTTCGGCGAGTGGTACGACCGTTCGCTCATCGCGCACCGCGTCCTGACGGACGACCCGGGCAGCCCCTGGCGGATGCTCGCCTGGGGCTGACCCGGGCCGGTGCTCACGCGGCGGGCAGCGCGTCGATCTCGTCCAGGACGGCCTGCTTGCCGGCGCCGTCGAGGGAGGACGCGATCACGGCGTTGCGGGCCAGGGCGGTCAGTTCCGCGCGGCCGAGCCCGAACGCCTCCGCGGCGGCGCGGTACTCGCCGTTGAGCGTGGTGCCGAACATGGGCGGGTCGTCGGTGTTGAGCGTGACGAACAGCCCCTCCTCCAGCATCCGCGGCAGCGGGTGGTCGGCCAGGGAGGCCACCTGGCCGGTGCAGACGTTGGAGGTGGGGCAGACCTCCAGCGGGATCCGCGTCTCGCGCAGGTGGGCGACCAGCCGCGGGTCCTGGACGCAGCTGATGCCGTGCCCGATGCGCTCGGCGCCGAGCCCCTCGATCACCTCCCAGATCGTCTCCGGGCCGGTCATCTCGCCGGCGTGCGGGAGGCTGCGCAGCCCGGCCTCGCGGGCCGCTCGGAACGCGGCGCGGAAGTCGTCCCGGTAGGGCGGGCGGACCTGCTCGATGCCCGCCAGCCCGAAGCCGACCAGGGCGCGCGGCGGGTGGCGGAGGGCGTGCTCGGTGGTGGCGGCGGCCCCCTCCGTACCGAACTCTCCGGGGATGTCGAAGATGTAGGCGATCCGGACGCCGTGGCGCTCGCGGGCCTCCTCCACGGCGCGGTCCAGGGCCTCGGTCACCGCGGGCATCGCCATCCCCGCCCGGTGGTGCGTGTAGGGGGTGACGGTGATCTCGGCGTAGCGGACGTTCTGCGCGGCCAGGTCGCGCGCGGTGCCGAGCACGAGGGTGGCGACGTCGTCGGGGGTGCGGACGAGGCTGGAGACGGCCTCGTACACCTCGGCGAAGTGCGGGAAGTCGCGGAAGGTGTAGAAGCCGCGCAGCTCCCGCTCGTCGGTGGGCACCGGCCCGCCCGGATGGCGGCGGGCCAGTTCCAGCACGGTGGCGACCGAGGCGGAGCCCACCAGGTGGACGTGCAGCTCGACCTTCGGCAGGGCGTCGATGAACGCGTGGAGCGGTGTGATCGTTGTGGACACGCGGCGACGCTAACAGCGGCTTCGTCCCGGACGACAGCGAAACCGGCGGTACCTGACACAAGAATGTCAGAATGCTGCCATGCGTGCGTCCCGGCTGATATCCCTGGTCCTCCTGCTGCAGTCGCGGGAGCGGATGACCGCCGCCGAGCTGGCCCGCGAGCTGGAGGTCTCCGAGCGGACCGTCTACCGGGACGTGGAGGCGCTGTCGGCGGCCGGCGTCCCGGTGTACGCCGAGCAGGGCCGGGGCGGGGGCTACCGGCTGGTCGGCGGCTACCGGACCCGGCTGACCGGCCTCAGCCGGGAGGAGGCCGAGGCGCTGTTCCTGTCCGGCCTGCCCGGACCGGCCGAGGACATGGGGCTGGCCGACGCGGTCGCGGCGGCGGAGCTGAAGGTGCTGGCCGCGCTGCCGGCCGCGCTCCGGGACGCCCCGGAGCGGACCGGCGGGCGTTTCCATCTGGACGCGCCGGGCTGGTTCGGGGAGTCGGCTCCCCCGCCGGTGCTGCGGGAGCTGACCCGGGCGGTCTGGCGGGACGAGGTCGTCAGGTTCCGCTACCGCCGCGGCCGGGAGGAGACGGTCGCCCGTACGGTCGAGCCGTACGGGCTCGTCCTCAAGAACGGCACCTGGTACCTGGTCGCGCGCGTCCCCGCGGAACCGCGGCCGGACGCGCGGCCCGAACCGGGACCGGACGCGCGGTCCGGCGAGCGGCGCGGGGGGCGACCGGGCGGGGGCCACCGCACCTACCGCGTCGACCGGATCGCCGACCTGCGCCCGGGCGGGGAGCGGTTCGACCGCGACGAGGGCTTCGACCTGCCCGGATACTGGGCGGTGCAGGCGGAGGGGTTCCTGCGGGCGATGTTCCGCGAGGAGGTCACCATCCGGCTGAGTTCCCAAGGCAGGCGGATGCTGCGGTACGCGGTCGAACCGTCCGCCGCCCGCCGTGCCCTGGAGGACGCCGGCGCGCCGGACCCGGACGGCTGGGCGGTCACGACGCTGCCGGTGGAGTCCCTCGCCGTGGCCGGTACCGAGCTGCTGAAGCTCGGCGCGGAGGTCGAGGTCCTCGATCCCCCCGGCCTCCGCGCCATGATCGCCGAGACCGCCGCCCGGGTCGCCGCGCTCTACCGTTGACGCGCTCCCCGGCCTGAAAGGCCGGGGAGCCGCCCCGTCTACCGGTAGCCGGTGACGTCGGCGGGCTTGCCCGGCCACTGCACCTCGGTGACGTACCTCCAGGCGTCCGGCCTGCTGCCGTCGGTGTCGGTGAAGCCGTAGACCTTGGCCAGCTCACCGCTGGACACCGACCGGCCGTTCCAGCGGGCCCGGTCGGGGTCGGCGGCCAGGGCGGCGGCGGCGCGGCCGACGAAGGCGGGCGACTCGGAGATCGCGAAGTGCTCCTCGACGCGGGTGCCCTCCTGCCAGTTCTCCTCGGTGACCCCGAAGTTCTCCAGCATCGCCTCCGAGCGCAGCCAGCCCGGCGACAGGGTCAGGGCCGTGCACCCGTACGGCTCGACCTCGTGGGCCAGCGCCAGGCCCATCCGGATCGCCGCCATCTTCGCCAGGTCGTAGAAGAAGCCGACCTCCCAGCGGTACGCGGCGTTGGTCTCGGCGGTCCCGTCGGTCATCTCGATGACGAGCCCGCCGGGGTTCCTGATCAGCAGCGGGAGGGCGCGATGGCTGGTGATGGCGTGGGTGTCGATGCCCAGCCTCAGCATCCGCAGCCCGTCCTCCAGGGGGAGGTCCCACATCTTCGTGCGGAACCGGGTCATGTGGTCGCCGCCCCAGACGTCGTTGACCAGGACGTCCAGGCGGCCGTGGTCGGCATCGATCCGGGCGACCAGCCGTTCCACCTGGGCGGGGTCGAGATGGTCCACCGCCACGGCGATCCCCTCGCCGCCCGCCGCGGTGACCAGTTCGGCGGTCTCCTCGATGGTCTCGGGGCGGTTCACCTCCGACCGCCGCTCGCGGGTGGTGCGGCCGGTGACGTAGACGGTGGCGCCGGCGGCGCCCAGTTCCACGGCGATGCCGCGGCCCCCGCCGCGGGTGGCCCCGGCGACCAGGGCGATCCTCCCGGCCAGCGGCCGGTCGCCGGCGGGCGCGGCGGCGTGCCCGGTGTCCTGCGTATCGGTTCGTTCGGTCTGCTGTTCGCTCATGAGAGCGATGCTCGCAGCCAAACCTGACAACCGATGGCATGGTTGCGCCCGGACTTCCCAAAGGCGTTGTTCCCGGCGGCCGCCGCGAGAGGGTGACATGGCGCCCGCCCGGGCCGTCGCCCGGGCGGGGGTCCGATGGGGGGTGAGGGTCTGGGGAAGGCTCAGGGGTTGAAGATGCTGACGCCGCCCGGCCCCACCAGGAAGCCGAGCACGATCAGGACGATCCCGAAGATCAGGTCACGCCGGGCCAGGATGACGTAGATCCCGGCGATGATCAGCGCCACCGCGATGAGCCAGAGCAAGGTAAGCATGGTCGCGGGGTCCCCTCCCCCGCGACCCGCAAACGGACGCCCCCTTCTGGATGTCCGAAATTACCTATTTGTTATCTCTCTGCGTCCGTCTCACGGCGCGGCCGGCGTGCGGCACAGCCGCAGCGCGTTCGCCACGATCCGGTGCCCGGCCCGCCCGGTCGCGGTGAGGATCGACTCGGGATGGAACTGCACCGCCCAGCGCCGCCGGTCCGGGTCCTCGATGGCCATCACCACGTCCCCGGTCAGCGCGGTCACCTGGAAGCCCTTCACCTGCCCGGGAGTGGCGTGAAGGGAGTGGTAGCGGGCCGCGGTGAACTCGTCGGGCAGCCCTTCGAACAGCTCGCCCCCCGCCACCTTGACCCGGCCGGGCTTGCCGTGGGACGGCTCGGGCAGCAGGCCCAGCTCGCCCCCGGCGTGCTCCACCATCGCCTGGAGCCCGAGGCACACGCCGAACGCGGGCAGGCCGCGCTCGTCGAGGGCGTCCAGCAGCGCGCCGGTGGCGAAGTCCTCCGGGCGTCCCGGCCCCGGGGAGAGCACCACCAGGTCGGGAGCGTGCTCGTCCAGCATCTCCACCGGGAAGCCGTGCCGCAGCGTGACCACCGCGGCGCCGTGCTGGCGGAAGTAGTCGGCGAGGGTGTTGACGAAGGAGTCCTCGTGGTCGACCACCAGCACCTTGAGCCCCTCACCGCAGCGTTCCGCCTCGGTGACGGGCGCCGCCGCGGGCCCGGCCCCGGGCTCGTGCCCGCCGGCCTCCAGCTCGGCCTGGGACTGGGCGAGGGCCTGGAGCAGCGCGCTCGCCTTGAGGTGGGTCTCCCGCTCCTCCTCGTCGGGGTCGGAGTCGTACAGCAGGGTCGCCCCCGCCCGGACCGTCGCGATCCCGTCCCTGATCTGCGCGGTGCGCAGGGTCAGCCCGGTGTTCATCGACCCGTCGAAGCCGACGAACCCGACCGCCCCGCCGTACCAGCGGCGCGGCGCGTCCTCGTGGTCCTCGATGAACTGCATCGCCCAGGTCTTCGGCGCGCCGGTCACCGTCACCGCCCACATGTGGGTGAGGAACGCGTCCAGCGCGTCGAAGCCGGGCCGCAGCCGCCCCTCGATGTGGTCGACCGTGTGGATCAGCCGCGAGTACAGCTCGATCTGGCGCCGCCCGAGCACCTTGACGCTACCGGGCACGCAGATCCGCGACTTGTCGTTGCGGTCCACGTCGGTGCACATGGTCAGCTCGGACTCGTCCTTGGCCGAGGACAGGATGGCGCGGATCTGCTCGGCGTCCTCCAGCGCGTCGGCGCCGCGCCGGATCGTCCCGGCGATGGGGCAGGTCTCCACGCGGTCGCCGTTGACCCGCACGAACATCTCCGGGGAGGCGCCGACCAGGTACTCGCCCTCGCCCAGGTTGAACAGGAACTCGTAGGGCGCCGGGTTGGTCTCGCGCAGCCGCTCGAAGAAGGCCGCCGGGGAGTCGCAGCGGCCGAACATCGCGTGACCGGGGGTCACCTCGAACAGGTCGCCGCGGACGAACTTCTCCTTGGCGTTCCGCACCATCCGCGCGTACACGCCCGGCACCGGCTGCGGCGGCAGTTCCGCCGGGGGCCGCACGGGGGTCGGCTCGGTGGCGCGGGGCAGCCCGGCGGTGCCGCGCCCGTCCACCACGAAGTCGTAGGACATCCGGTGCGAGGTCTCCCGCTTGCGGTCGACCACGATCATCTCGTCGGCCAGGTGCAGCACCAGGTCGCGCTGGTCGGCGGGGCGCTCCAGGCGGGTGCGCAGCGGCTCGAACTGCAGCGACAGGTCGTAGCCGAACGCGCCGTACAGCCCCAGGTGGGGGTCGTCGCAGCGGAAGAGGTCGATGACGGCGCGCAGGGCGGTGAAGACGGTGGGCTGGCGGCTGCGCTCCTCCTCGGTGAAGAACCCGGTGGCCGCCGGCACGAACACCTCGGTCAGGCCGGGCTCGTCGGCCCGCGTCTCGCCGGCGCCGCGCAGCACCGGCGCGACCGCGGCCAGCACCACCCGGCCGCGGTCGTTGAGCGCCCGCGCGGCGACCGTGCGGCCGCGCGCGACGATCTCCAGGCAGGGGTCGAGGTAGGCCATGTGCCAGCGGCTGTAGCGGCCGGGATACTCCATGCCCGAGCTCAGCACCCCGCCGCGCCGCTCGCCGACGGCGGCGACCAGGGCGTTCAGCACGTCGGACCTGCGCTCGGAGTCGACCGGCGTCGCCGTACGGATCACCCGTACGCCGCCGGCGGTCGTGAACTCGCTGGCCTGCGATTGTTCTGGGACGGTCTCCACCGCGGTGGCCCCTCGAAGATCGGGCCCTCTACCCCTGGCCGCGACACGCGACGACCGCCGGGTGAGGGCGGTCGCCTGGATGTCGGAACAGCTCGAACCGGCGCCGCCTCAGCGGCGCCACCACCACAGGGACGGGTGGGTCACGGTTCGCATGCGCCGAGCGTACCCGGCCCCGGCCCCGGGGACCAAGCCCGCCGGGCCGGCGGGACCGTCCGGCCGGCACCCCGCGCGCGACGAAAGAGCAGGTCAAGGGTACGGGGCGGGCGGCCAAGCGAGTGGAACGATCCACCCAAGTCGTGCCGCGTCCGAGATCGGCCTGTGACCCGCCCGGGGGTAGGCTCGCGCCGCCTCACCCCTGGCCGGCCGGTGGCGTGGAGACCACCGGCCGCGTGTTGGACTGCGCGCGTGCGCGTGACGAGGAGGACTCCCCTATGACCTCGAACTCCGATCGACCCCCGCCGAAGACCCCCCGCTCCGACCGCAGCCCCTGGAACTGGCTGCTGATCGTGCCGGTCGTGATCCCGCTCCTGACCTTCCTGTTCAACCGGGACACGCCCCGGGTGGCCGGCTTCCCGGCCTTCTACTGGATGCAGTTCCTGTTCATCCCGCTGGGCGTGGCCTGCACGGTGATCGTCTACCGCATGACCAGGAAGCGGGGCTGAACCGTGTCGACCGAGCATCTGACCGAGATGATCATCTTTGCCCTGCTGTTCCTGCTGGTCAGCGGGATGGGCTTCGTGGCGGCCCGGTGGCGCCGCCCGGAGACCATGGACAGCCTGGACGAGTGGGGCCTGGGCGGCCGCAACTTCGGCAGCTGGATCACCTGGTTCCTCATCGGCGGCGACCTCTACACCGCCTACACCTTCGTCGCCGTCCCCGCCCTCGTGTTCGGCGCGGGCGCGGCGGGCTTCTACGCCGTCCCGTACACCATCGTGGTCTACCCGCTGGTGTTCCTGGTGCTGATCCGGCTGTGGTCGGTGTCGCACGTGCACGGCTTCGTCACCCCGGCCGACTTCGTCCGGGCCCGGTTCGGCTCGCCCACGCTGGCACTGGCCGTCGCGGTCACCGGGATCGTGGCGACCATGCCCTACATCGCGCTGCAGCTGGTCGGCATCGAGGCGGTGCTGAAGGCGATGGGCGTGCACGGCCATCTGCCGATCATCATCGCGTTCGGGATCCTGGCCGCCTACACCTACCAGTCCGGCCTGCGGGCGCCCGCGCTGATCGCCTTCGTCAAGGACGTGCTGATCTACCTGGTGATCATCGTCGCGGTGCTCTACATCCCCAGCAAGCTGGGCGGCTGGGGGAACATCTTCGACTCGGCCCAGGCCAAGTTCGAGAAGACCCCCGCGCCCTCCGACGGCGTCCTGCTGGACGGCACCAACCAGCTCAACTACGCGATGCTGGCGCTGGGCTCGGCGCTGGCGCTGTTCCTCTACCCGCACAGCATCACCGGCGTGCTGGCCAGCAAGAACCGCGACGTGATCAAGCGGAACATGTCCGCGCTGCCCGCCTACAGCTTCGTGCTGGGCCTGATCGCGCTGCTGGGCTTCATGGCCATCGCCGCCGGGGTGACCCCGGTGACCACCGACGGCAAGCCCGACACCAACACGGTGGTCCCGCTGCTGTTCGACCAGATGTTCCCGAGCTGGTTCACCGGCGTCGCCTACGCGGCCGTCGGCATCGGCGCGCTGGTGCCCGCGGCGATCATGTCGATCGCCGCGGCCAACCTGTTCACCCGCAACATCTACAAGGAGTACATCCGCCGGGACGCCACCGAGAAGCAGGAGGCCACGGTCAGCAAGCTGGTCTCGCTGGTGGTCAAGGTCGGGGCGGTGGCCTGCATCCTGCTGCTGGACCCCGAGTTCTCCATCGACCTCCAGCTGATCGGCGGTGTGATCATCCTGCAGACCCTGCCGGCGGTCGCGCTGGGCCTGGTGACCCGCTGGTTCCACCGCGGGGCGCTGGTGGCGGGCTGGGCGGCCGGCCTGCTGACCGGGCTGTGGATGCTCTACCAGATCCCCAACCCGGCCAAGGGCAAGGAGCACTTCGGCGGCTCGGCCTACAAGCTGAGCGAGCTGGGCCTGGACACCAAGATGACGGTGTACGTGGGCGTGCTCGCGCTCACCGTCAACCTGGTGGTGGCCGTCGCCGGCACCTTCGTCTGCCGCGCGGCCAAGCTCGCCGACGGCCCGGACGCCACCCGCCCGGACGACTACACCGCCGACGAGGGCGACCCGAAGGTCAAGGAGATGGAGCTGTCCGGCAGCACCTGATCCCCTCTCCCCCGCCCCCGCCCGTCCCTGCGGCACGCGGGTGACCTCCGAGCCGGCGGCCCGGCCACGTCATGTGGCCGGGCCGCCGTGCGTTCCCACGCTTCTCCCGGCGGTCCGGCGGCCCTTTTCACGGCCCTTCTCACGGCCCTTCCGTACGGCCCTTCTCACGGCGTCGCCGCCGCGCCGGCACGGCGCCGTCACGGCGTGACATCCCACCCTTCCCGGCCGGATCCACGACGCGATCGTCGGCCGGCCCCGCCCTGAAGTTCCCATCTTTCGCTTCCCACCCCTTGACAGCGAGCTGTGCCGGGGCGCATCCTCAACGCTAACGTTAACGTTAATGTGACGCAGCCTACAGGAAGGCCCCCCGGAATGAGCTTGGCTCGTTCGACCACGAGCACGGCAGGAGTGCTCCTCGCCGCCGCGGCGTGCGCGGCGCTCCCCGCCGCGCTCGGCGCCCCCGCGAGCGCGCGGGCCGCCACCGGCCCCGCGGCGCGCGGGATCGACGTGCGGATCGCGACCTACAACACCTGCGGTCACGGCTGCCTGCCCACCACCCAGGAATGCGTGGACACCATCGGACGCGACTGCGCGACCAAGCTGGAGCCCTGGGCAGGCGGACGGGCGGCCAAGGTCGCCGACGACATCGCCCGCGCCCGCGCGGGGGTCGTCGTCACCCAGGAGATCGGCAACAACCCCACGCCCGCCCAGCCCGGCGTTGACGTGGAGTCGTTCCGCGCGCCGCTGACCGAGGCGATGAAGGCCAGGGGCTACGCCGAGGCCCCCGCGGACTACGCGGGCACCCGCCATCCTCAGTACGGCTACCCGCTCAAGTCCGGCGCGGGACGGTTCACCTACTACGACGCCCGCAGGTTCTCCCACGTGGACGCCTCCGGCCGGGAGCTGCCGCGCGACCTGCTGTGGCTGCCGGACTCCACCGAGATCTACGGCAAGACGATGACCTGGAACACCCTGCGCGACCGGCGGACCGGCGGGCGGTTCGTGGTGGTCAACATGCACCTGGAGTTCCGCAAGAACGGCGCCACCGACCCCAACGGCTGGACCAAGAACTGGGACGAGGTCCGCTACGCCGACGCGCGCCGCACCGCCGAGCACCTCACCCGCGACAACCCCGCCACCCGCGACCTCCCGGTCGTCTTCGCCGGCGACATGAACTCCTCCTCCAAGGCGGAGGGGGCCAGCGCCTACGACGCGTTCGCCGACACCGGCCACCAGGACGCCCGCGAGCTGGCGCCCGAGCCGCGCCGGGCCGGGACCGAGTACGCCTCGTTCAACGGAGGGAAGATCCCCCTGCCCATGGGAGACAAGATCGACTACGTGTTCGTGAAGGCCGGGACGACCGTGCGCCAGTGGACGCTGGTCCCGCAGACCGAGGCCGCGGCCGGCACCCCGTGGGACCTGCTGCGCTCCGACCACAACCTGGTCCACACCACCGTCCGCGTGGGGGTGGCCCGATGAGCGACGTCACGGCCGAGGGCCTCACCGCCGCGCTGCGGCACGCCGACCCGGCCCTGTCCCGGTTCAACCCGCTCAAGCGCATCCTCGTGCACGACGACTTCAACAGCGGCACGCACGGCTGGATCGAGCTGCTGGGCAACTACGACGGGCGCGGGAACCTCGACACCGTCGACGACCACATGCGCGACTTCCGGCCGCCGCAGCTCAGCTCGTGCAACTTCTTCGACGTCGGCACCCACGGGGCCATGTCCGGGACGTACGCGCTCAAGGTCGCGACCCGTCCCGTCGCCGGGCACACCGGGGTGGCCATCCGGCGGCTGACGATGGCCGGGCGGGGGCGCGTGCAGTTCGAGACCTACCTGACGTTCAAGAGCGAGGCGCACTCGGCGGAGAACCAGGCGGCCGTCAAGGCCGGCGGCGGGGAGTGGGACGCCAACTTCCACCCCTCGGAGAACCAGTTCGGCGCGTTCACCGTCGCCACCGACATCTGCGACGGCGTGCGCTACCACTGCGTGGCCCGCTACCTGAACACCGGCCTGGACAACGCCCCGCGCCGCGAGTGGGTGTACCCGACGGTTCCCGAGCCGACCCCGCGCGAGCACTTCGAGGGCAAGATCAAGCTGCCGCCGACCGCCGACTTCACCGCGCCCGAACCCGACCACTGGAAGCCGTTCGGCGGCCCGCAGGAGCTCTGCTACAACGAGGTGCCGACCAAGGTCAACTGGCACTACCTGCGCTGGGTGATCGACACCGGGACCCGCAGCAACGTCGAGCTCCAGCTCAACGACACCGTCTACGACATGCGCGACGTGCCCGTCCCCCCGTACGACGAGGAGTACGGGTCCCTGCAGAACCTGCTCAACTTCTACGTCTCCGTCCGCACGCACACCGACGTCCGCAACTTCCTGTACCTGGACTCGGTGCTGATCTCGGTGGACTGGTGAGCGGACCGGTGAGGAGCCCCACGAACATGCGTCAGTCGTTGACCGCCGTCCTGGAACGCAACCGCACCCTGTCGGGCGAGTTCGCGACCGAGCCCTACGAGGTCGCGTGGGCCGCCGAGGCACGGTGGTTCGTCCGTACCCTGGAACGCTCCGGCGCGGGCGCCCGGCTCAAGGTGACCACGCAGGTGTCCCCGGACGGGCTGCACTGGTGCGACCTGGAGCCGGAGCGCGAGGTGGCCGGGGAGCTGGAGACGTGGACCTCCGCCGAGTTCGGCGGCTGGCTGCGCCTCAAGGGCACCGTCGACCCCGGCGGCGCGCCCGCGGAGGGCACGGGCGGGCCCGCCTCCGTCAAGGTGATGATCTATCTCGCCCTCAAGAGCTGAGGTGCCGCCATGGTGATGCGCAGGCGCGAGTTCCTCACCCTCGCCGGGCTGGCCGCCTCCAGCGTCCTGGCCGGCGGCTGCTCGGCGGGCGGCGGGGCGCCCGGCGGGTCGCTGCGCGCGGCGTTCGGGCAGCCGGTCACCGATCTGGACCCCTACAACGCCGGCACCGCGGTGGACGAGGCGTCCCTGATCGTCAAGCGGCTGGTGTTCGACACGCTGGTCCGCCGCGAGGGCGACCGCCTGGTCCCGGGCCTGGCGGCGCGGTGGCGGCGGCAGGGCGACACCACCTGGGTGTTCGACCTGCGCGAGGGGGTCCGCTTCCACGACGGCACCCCGCTGACCGCCCGGGACGTGGTGGCGTGCCTGAAGCGGACGCAGGAGGTGAAGTCGGCGCAGAGCTCCCTGTGGGTGCCGGTCAAGGCGGCCCGCGCGGACGGCGACCACACCGTCGTCTTCGAGACCGACGGGCCGCTGGCGACGCTGCCGGTCAACCTCACGCTGCTGTTCATCGTCCCCGGGCGGCTCGTCGCCGACCCCGAGCAGAAGCGCCGCCCGGTCGGCTCGGGACCGTTCCGCGTCACCGGCTTCACCCCGTCGACCAGCGTCGAGCTGGCCCGCTTCGACGGGTACTGGAGCGGGCCGCCGGCACTGCCGGGCATCTCGATGCCGTTCATCGCCGAGACCTCCAGCGCCATCACGGCGCTGCGCAACGGCGACATCGACCTGCTGTGGCCGGTCCCGCCCGACCAGCTGCCCGAGGCGCGCGGCGACGGCGTGGACGTGCGCACCGTGCCGAGCTGGACGTACTACCTCACCTGGTTCCACTGCGGCCGGGCGCCGTTCACCGACCCGCGGGTGCGGCGGGCGATGTGGCAGGCCCTGGACCTGGAGGAGATCGTCGGCAGGCTGTTCGGGGCGGGCGCCGAGCGGATGCGGGCGCCCATCCCCGCGGGCGTGTTCGGGTTCGCCGAGCAGCGGCCGTACGCCCACGACCCGGCGGCGGCGCGGCGGGCGCTGCGCGACGCCGGGCTGGGCGGCGGCTTCACGACCTCGATGATGTGGTTCGACGCGACCGGCCCGCTGGCCCGCGAGCTGGCCCAGACGATGATCTCGTCCTGGGCGGAGATCGGGGTGACGGTACGGCCGCAGAGCATCGAGAAGGCGCAGTGGCTGCAGCGGCTGAACTCCCTGGACTGGACCATGGAGCTGCAGACCAACACCGTCACCACCGGGGACGCCGCGTTCACCCTCGGCCGCCTCTACACCTCGAAGGCGAACCGGATGGGCTACAAGAACGCCGAGCTGGACGCGATCCTGGCGGCGGCGGGCCGGGAGACCGGGGAGGCGCGCCGGCGGGAGCTGTACGGCCGCGCGTGCGCCATCATCTGGGACGACGCGGTCGGCGTCTTCCCCGCTGCCCTGACCACCGCCTACGGGCTGCGGTCGGAGCTGTCGGGGTTCACCCCGGCCGCCGACAACCAGCCCGACCTGTCCGCGGTCAGGAGAGGGTGAGGCCGTGCGTCCCGACGACACTCCGGGGAGGACCCCATGACTCCGCGCCGCAGGGCGACCCTGCGCGACATCGCCGCCGCGCTCGACCTGTCGGTCAACACCGTCTCGCGGGCGCTCGCCGGCAAGGACGCGGTGAGCGAGGAGACCCGCGAGCGGGTCCGGCGGGAGGCCGACCGGCTCGGCTACGTGCCGAACACGATGGCCCGGTCCCTGGTGCTGCAGAACGCGATGACGATCGGGCTGGTCATCACCAACCCGTCCAACCCGTTCTACGCCCGGCTGATCAGCGCGATCGAGGAACGCGGCCGGGTCCACGGCTACTCGCTCATGCTGATGGTCACCGAGGACAGCGTGGACAACGAGCGCCGCGTCGCCGAGGAGCTGATGCGGTGGGGCGTGGACGGGGTGCTGGCGGTGCCCGTCCAGCACGGCGCCGAGCACTGGGAACGGCTGCGCAAGTCCGGCACGCCCGTCGTCCTGGTCAACCGTGACCTGCCCGGCATGGAGGCCGACCTGGTCGGCGTCGACTACTACGACAGCGCGCGGCGCGCCACCGAGCTGCTGCTGGCCGGGGGCGCCCGCGAGCTGTACCTGGTCGAGGAGGACCTGGACATCTCGCCGGTGGCCGAGCGTGTCCGCGGGTTCCGGGCGGTGCTGGACGAGCACGGGATCGCCGTCCGCGACGACCAGATCATCAAGGTGCCGACCCGGCGCCGGGAGTCCAGCTCCCAGCCCTGGGACCCGGTCGACTCCTACGCCATCGGCCGCAGGCTGGCCGGTCACGCCGGGCCCGGCAGCGCGGTCCTGGCCGGCAACGACTACTTCGCGCTGGGGGTGTACCGCGCGTTCACCGAGCACGGCCTGCGGATCCCCGAGGACGTCGCCGTGGTCGGCCACGGCGACCACCCCTTCGCCGCCTACCTCGCCCCGCCGCTGACCACCGTCCGGCTGCCCGCCGCGCGGGTCGGGGCCACCGCCGTCGACCGGCTCCTGGAACGGATGGCGGCGGCCGCGCCGGGCGAGGGCCTCGGGGGCGGCGCGCAGACCACGCTGCTGCCCGCCGAGCTCATCGTCCGCGCATCGGCCACCGGCCGCCCCGCCCGGTCCCCCGCGTCCTCCGACCCCGCGTCCCCCGACCCCGCGTCCCCCCACCTCGCATCCCCTGACCCCGCATCCCCTGACCCCGCATCCCCTGACCCCGCATCCCCTGACCCTGCACCCCCGGAGTCATCCTGATGGGACGCTTCCTGCTCAACCGCGCGGGCCAGGCCGTCGTCGTGGCCCTGGGCGCGATCAGCCTGGTGTTCATCGTCGTCCGGGTCGTGCCCGGCGACCCCGCCACGCTGATCCTCGGGCCGGACGCGAGCGCGGCCCAGCTCGCCTCCGTCCGCGCCGACTTCGGGCTCGACCGGCCGCTGTGGCAGCAGTACCTGACGCACATGGGCGAGGTCCTGCGCGGCGACTTCGGCGAGTCCTGGCGGCTGGGCGGCGGCGCCATGGCCGCCGTCCTGGACCGGTTCCCGGCCACCCTGACGCTGGCCACGCTGGCGCTGCTCATCACCCTGGGCGCCGGATTCCCCCTCGGCATGGCCTGCGCCCGCCGCCCCGGCCGGGTGCTGGACCTGCTGGTGTCCACCGGCTCGCTGGTCGGCCAGGCCATCCCCTCGTTCTGGCTGGGCATCGTGCTCATCCTGATCTTCGCCCGGGAGCTGCACTGGCTCCCCAGCACCGCCGGAGGCGGCCCCGAGGCGGTGATCCTCCCCGCGGTGACGCTGGCGCTGCCGTTCGTCGGCTGGCTGGCGCGGCTGGTGCGCAACGGCGCCCTGGAGGAGATCGCCAAGGACTACGTCCGCACCGCCCGCGCCAAGGGCACCGGCGAGGGCGCGGTCATGTACGCCCACGTGGCCCGCAACATCGCCGTGCCCGTCGTCACCGTCCTCGGGCTGCTGATGGGCAACTTCATCGCCAACGCCGTCATCGTCGAGGTGGTCTTCTCCTGGCCCGGCCTCGGCTCGCTGATGGTGGACGCCATCACCTACCGGGACTACGCGGTGGTCGAGGCGGCGATCGTGACGATCACGCTGTCGTACATCGCGCTGAACCTGCTCGTCGACGCCCTGTACACGGTCCTGGACCCGCGCCAGCGGACCGGCACCGCGGGCCGGGCGCGGCGGCGCGGGCGCAAGGACATCACCACGCCGGAGAGCGCATGAGCATCACCGCGACAGCCCCCACCCCCTCCTCACCCGCCCCGTCCCCCGACGACGACGCCCTGCCGCGCGGGAACCGCGCGAGGCTGCGCGACCGGCTTCCCGCCCGCGCGTGGGTGGGCGCGGGCGTCCTCGTCCTGTTCGTCCTGGCGGCCGTCGCCGGGCCGCTGATCCACCCCTACGACCCGGTCGCCACGGACCTGGCGCACCGGCTGCTGCCGCCCGGATCCCGGACGGCCGACGGCATCGCCTGGCTGGGCACCGACCAGCTCGGCCGCGACATGCTCGCCAACCTGCTCGCCGGAAGCCGGGTCTCGCTGATCGTCGCGGTGGCGACCGTCGCGATCGGCGGGGCCGTGGGCCTGCTGGCCGGGCTGGCCTCCGGCTACTTCGGCGGCCCCCTGGACACCGTGCTCTCGCGGATCGGCGACGTCCAGCTGGCCTTCCCCTCGATCCTGCTGGCGATCCTGATCGCCGGGGTGCTCGGGCCCAGCATCACCAACATCGTCATCACCCTGGCCGTCACCCGGTGGGTCATCTTCGCCCGGGTCGTCCGCGCGTCCGCGCTGGCCACCCGGGACCTGGAGTTCGTCGACTCGGCCCGGGTGCTGGGAGCGGGCCACGCGCGCATCCTGTTCCGGCACGTGCTGCCCTCCTGCTGGCAGCCGCTGCTGGTCGCGGCGACCGTCCAGATCGGCCTGACCATGGTCGCCGAGGCGTCGCTGAGCTTCCTCGGGCTCGGCATCCCGGCGGACGCGGCCTCGTGGGGCGCGACCGTCTCGGCCGGGCGCGACTACCTCGGCTCCGCCTGGTGGATCTCCACCATGCCCGCACTCGCCCTGGCGGCCGTCGTCACCGGCGTCGGCATCGCCGGCGACGCGTTCCGCGACGTCGCCGACCCGCGCGCCCAGATCTGACCGGGAGAGGCACCCACCCCATGATGACAACCGCCACCCACCCCGCTCGGAAACCCCCCGGCGCCGGCGGCGAGGTCGCCGCGCGGCTGTCGGACGTCCACATCGGCTTCGGCTCGGGGCGGCGCGCCACCCCGATCGTCCGGGGCGTCGACCTGGAACTGCGCCGCGGCCGCGTCCTGGCGCTGGTCGGCGAGTCCGGCAGCGGCAAGAGCCTCACCGCGCTCAGCCTCATCGGCCTCCTGCCGCCCGGCGCGGCGGCCACCTCGGGCACCATCACCCTCGGCGGCCGGGACGTCGCCGGGTTCTCCGCCGCGCGCTGGCGGGAGGCGCGGGGACGGGAGGTCGCGATGGTCTTCCAGGACCCGATGGCCGCCCTCAACCCCGGCTTCACCGTCGGCCGGCAGGTCGCCGAGCCGTTCCGCCGCCGGCTCGGGGACGACCGGCGCACCGCGCGCGCCAAGGCGGTCGCGCTGATGGCCGAGGTCGGCATCGCCGACGCCGACGCCCGGTTCGACGCCTACCCGCACGAGTTCTCCGGCGGGATGCGGCAGCGGGCGGTGATCGCGATGGCGCTGGCGCTGGGCCCGCGGGTCCTGCTGGCCGACGAGCCCACCACCGCGCTCGACGTCACCGTCCAGGCCCAGATCCTGCGGCTGCTCGCGCGGCGGCAGCGCGAGGCGGACCTGGCGACGCTGCTGGTCTCGCACGACCTCGGGGTGGTCGCCCGGATCGCCCAGGAGGTCGCGGTGATGTACGCGGGGCGGGTGGTGGAGCGCGGGCCGCTCGACGCCGTCTACACCCGTCCCGCGCACCCGTACACGCTCGGGCTCCTGCGCGCGGTGCCCGACGCCGAGACCGAGGCGGGCGGGCTGCGCCCCATCCCCGGGCAGCCGCCCGACCCGCGGCGGCTCCCGGGAGGGTGCGCGTTCCACCCCCGCTGCCCGTTCGCCACCGGCCGCTGCCTGACCGACGACCCGCCGCTGGTCCCGGCCGGCGCGGAACGCGCGGTGGCCTGCCACAACACCGCCGCCGTCCTCGCCGAGACGGCCCCGGGCGGGCGCGCCGGGGAGGCGGGCGGCGCGGACGGCGGCAAGGACGGCGGCGGGGAGGGCCGCGCGGAACGGCGCGGCGGACAGGAGCCCGGCGGAGCCGGCGAGCGGACCGAGGAGGCGCGATGAGCACCGTGACCGAGACCGGCGGCGAGGTCGTGCTGCGGGTCAGCGGCCTGGAGGCCGGGTACGAGCACCGCGGCGGCCGGGGGCTGGGGCGGCGGCGGGTGCGCGCCGTCGCCGGCGTCGACCTGGCCGTCCGGGCCGGGCGGACCCTCGGCGTGGTCGGCGAGTCCGGCTGCGGCAAGTCGACGCTGGCGCGGGCCATCGTCGGGCTGCGCCCGGCCTTCGCCGGATCGATCGAGTTCGCCGGGCACGACCTGGCCGCCATCTCGCCCCGGCGCCGCCGCGGCCTGAGCCGCGACCTGCAGATGGTCTTCCAGGACCCCTACACCTCGCTCAACCCGCGGATGAGCGTCGCGTCGGTCATCTCCGAGGGCTGGCGCGTCCATCCCGGGATCGTCCCCCGCGCGCGGTACGACGCGGAGGTCGCCCGGCTGCTCGACCTGGTCGGGCTGCGCGCCGAGCACGGCTCCCGCCACCTGCACGAGCTGTCGGGCGGGCAGTGCCAGCGTGTCAGCATCGCGCGGGCGCTGGCGCTGCGCCCGCGGCTCATCGTGTGCGACGAGGCCGTCTCGGCGCTGGACGTGTCCGTGCGCGCGCAGATCCTGAACCTGCTGGCCGGCCTGCAGTCCGAGCTGGGCGTCGCGTACCTGTTCATCTCCCACGACCTGGACGTGGTGCGCCACATCGCCCACGACGTCGCGGTCATGTACCTGGGGACGATCGTGGAGCACGGCGCCGCCGAGGAGGTCTTCGCCGATCCCCAGCACCCGTACACGCGGGCGCTGCTGTCGGCGGCGCCCTCGGTGCACGACCGCCCGGACCCGGCCGGCGGCGACGCCCCGGGCGAGATCGTGCTCGGGGGCGAGGTGCCCTCGCCGGCGGCGCCGCCGAGCGGATGCCGGTTCCGCACCCGCTGCTACATGGCCTCGGACCGCTGCGCGGAGGAGGTGCCGGAACTGGTGGTGCGGGGCGGCCTCGGGCATCCGGTCCGGTGCCATTTCGCGGACGCGGCGGGCGGCACCGCGCCCCGGCCGGCCCTGTCCCGGTAAGAGTCGGCAAAGATCGTCCCAACCTCGCCTCGACCGGGGGTCACCGGGGAATCACCCCGTGCAGCGACGCCCATTTTGCCCGTGATGTCAGGAACGGCAGGGCGGCGGCGGAGGGGAGGTGCGCATGCGCGTCGCCGCACGGGCCGCCCACACCGCCGCCCACGCCGCCGCGACCGCCGCCGGGGTCGTCCTGGCGACGGGCGCGCTGTCCGCCGGCGTGCCGTACGGGGCCCTGGCCGCCGCCGGCCCCGGCGGCCTCGACATCGACCCGGCGCCCGGACCCGCCGGGCGCTTCCTCACCGTGGCCGGGGGCTGCGAGACCGACGACCACCATGTGGCCGTCACGGGCGCCGCCCGCGGGACGGGGGCGGTCACCGACGGCTGGTTCAGCGTGCGGGCGCGCGTCGTCCCCGACATGCCCGGCCTTTACCGGCTGGACGTCAGGTGCGCGGGCTCCGGGCTCACCCGGGCCGCGACGTTCCGGGTGGCGGGGCCGCCGCCGGACGGCCCGGAGGCGCGCGGCCGGGTCCGGGCGGGCGGCTCGCCCGCGCAGGGCCGCGACCTGGCCTGGCCGGTGACGGGCGTGGCGCTGCTGGCCGGCGCGGCCGGGGTCGGCCGGGCGCTGCTGCGGCACCGGGCGGCCCGCGAGCGCCCGTGACCCTGGCCCGCGGCCTGCTCCCGCCGGCCCCGCCGGCCCCGCCTCGGGGCGGAGCCGGCGGGAACGAGGGGCGTTACGCGCGGCCGTAGGAGTCTTCGAGACGCTCGATGTCGTCCTCGTCGAAGTGCCCGAAGGCGATCTCCAGGACCCGTACCGCCGGGCCGGAGGATCCCAGCCGGTGGGTGTCGCCGGCGCGGATGAGCACGCGCTCGCCCACCTCCGGCTCGATCCGCCGGCCGGCCACCTCGAACACCGCGCCCGGGTCGAGCGCCACCCACAGCTCGTCGCGGTCGCGGTGGCGCTGCAGGCTGAGCCGCTGCCCCGGCTCCACGTGGATCAGCTTCACCGTGGAGGGCTCGTTCAGCGTGAAGCGCTCGAAGATGCCCCAGGGCCGCCGCTCGGTCTCGACGGAGGGTTCGGGCCTCAGGTGGGTCTGCACAGTCACCTCGGAGATCGTCATTCGTGGAACAGCCCGACGACGCCGTCGGCGGAGGCCGCGGGCAGCCCGGCCAGGATCAGGTCGGCCAGGCTGTCGACCACCACCTCGCGCGGGACCTCCCCGGCGTGGTCGAGCCACCAGTCGCCGGCGGTCTGCACCATGCCGACCACCGCGTGCCCCCACACGTAGGCGCGGACGCGGTCCGTTTGCGCGCCCTCGGCGAGCATCACCTCGGCCAGTTCCCGGCTCACCCCGCGGATCATGGTGCTCATCGCGCTGTGGGTGGCCGCGTCCTCGGCGCTGGCCCGGTGCATGAGGAACCGGTAGAGGGCGAGGTTCGCCGAGATGGTGGCCAGATAGGTGTCGATGGTCGAGCGGGTGCGGGCGCGCACCGAGCCGGAGCGGGAGAACTCCGCCCTGATGCCCTCCACCAGCTTGCGCGTGTGCCGTTCGGCCAGCGCCTGGTAGAGCCCGCTCTTGTCGCCGAAGTGCCGGTACAGGATCGGCTTGCTGATCCCGGCCTCGGCGGCGATCGCCGCCATCGACGCCTCCGGGCCCTCCCGCTGGATCACCCGGTCGGCCGCCTCCAGCAGGGCGCGCCGGCGGCCGGGGTCACGACGTGACCCCGCCCTCGTCGCACCCGTCGTCGTCATGGGCAGAACCGTACGCTACCGGGACGCGGAACCCGTGCTCGGGCACCGTTCATGATCGCTCCCCTCGGCGGCACGGCGGCCCGGCGGCCACTCATCGACGTTGCGTCCAATACCGGCCGGTCCCACTGTACGGCCCCCTGCCCGCACGGCCTCCGGGCGGGGCCGCCCGTCCGGCTCCGGCCGCGTCCGACTGTGACATTCGACCGGTAATCCGCGGGCCGCACGCGTACCCTTTCCTGACTCGGAGGGCCGGGCGGCGTCCGGGTGACGGGATCCGAGCGACGGGAACGGTGCGATGCGACTCCACGGCCGCGACAACGCCATCGACCTCGTCCGGGATTTCATGGACCGGAGCGGCGGCCCGCCGCCCGCCGCCGTGCTGGTCTTCACCGGCCCGCGCGGATGCGGCAAGACCGCCCTGCTGACGACCCTCGCCGAGGAGCACCTCGACCAGCACGTCCCCTACGCCTTCATCGACTTCGCCGCGCTGGAGCCCGGTGGCATCCGCGGCGTGCTCGACCGGCTGGTCTTCGAGCTCAACCGGGAGTGCGCCGCGTACGGGCGCATCGCCTTCCCCCGCTACATCGTCGGCCGGATCGTGCTGTCCCTGGACACGGCCGCCGCGGACCCGGCGCAGGTCCGCGCCCGGATCGACGGGGTACTGCGGCAGCACCGCCCCGACCAGGTCCTCGAACCGATCATCCAGGACGTGGTGGGCACCGTCCTGGCCGCGGGCAACGTCCCCCAGGCCCTCGCCCAGCCCGTCGCGGCGGCGCTGCTGGCCGGGGTGACCACGTGGAAGGGCCGCCGGCAGAACCTCGCGCCGGGCCGGGACTGGTACGGCCACCAGGACCTCGGGCTCGGCCACGATCCTCTCGACGACCTGGCCCTGCTCAACCACCGGGCCCGTAACATCGACCACGGCGACAACCGCGAGCAGGTGGAGAGGCTGCTGCTGGCCGCCTTCCTGGCGGACCTGCGGCACGGGTTCACGCGGACCCGCTACAACTGCGCGGTCTTGCTCGACAACGCCGACGAGCCCCTGGGCCGCCAGTTCACGCGCGCGCTGGTGCGGCTGCGCGAGCAGCACGCCGGGAACGCGCCCGGCGACCCCGACCCGATGACGGTGGTGGCCACCAGCCGCGGCTCGCTGGTCGAGCTCCTCACCGGCCGGGCCGCCGAGATCCCCACCATCGAGACCGCGAGCGTCGCCGACCACCGGCAGCGGCGCGCCAGGCTGCACGGCGACCGCCGGCACTGGTACCTGGTGCGGCTGACCGACCTCGACCGGGCGCACGTGCAGACCATGGTGGACACCTGGGCTCCCGAACGCGGGAACCCCCATCACCTGGCGCTGGTCGTGCACGGCCTCACCCGCGGCCACCCGGCCGCCGCCGACATCCTGGTGCACTCGTTCGCGGCCGAGCCCCGGAACGCGATCGAACCGCGCGAGAGGCTGCGCGGCAGGGCGCCCGGCGACGCGCGCGGCGCCGAGACGGTCCTGGAACGGCTGGAGCGAGCGCTGCTCGGCGAGCTCACAAGGTCAGGCCCGCTGGTGGACGACCTGGTGACCTGCTCCCCGGCCACCGACCTGAACGCCGCGGTCCGGCTGATCACCCGCGGCGGGCTTCCGGGCGCGGCCGACCCGGAGGCGGTGACCCGCTCGGGCGTCTGGGTGCCCGCCGGGCCCGGCGGCACGCTGGTCATGCTCCCGGTGCTGCGGCGGATCCTGCTGGAACGGCTCGCCGAGCGCGGCGAGGGCGCGCCCGCCGGCTGGGAGGCCGTCCACACCTGGCTGCGCCGGGACGCCGCCGAACGAGGCGATCCCGCCGGGGAGCTGCACCACGCCCTCGCCCTGGGCGATCTCCAGCACGTGGCCGGGGAGCTGACGGGCCGGCTTCGCGACACCCCCGTCAAGGACTGGCTCCGCCTGCTGCGCGCCGTGGTCGCCGCCCCGGTCGCCGGGCCGGCGGGCCCGCCGAACGAGGCGATCGCGCGGCTGACCGCGTGGGCCGACCCCACCGAGCGTCCCGGCTCGGCGGTCGCCCGGCTGGTCGCGGCGCTGTGGCTGGCCACCGACCCGCTGACGGGCGCGCGGCGCGCGGAACTGCACACGATCGTCCGCAACGAGTACGTGGCCGTCGCCCCGTTCTCCCCTGACGGCCTGATCAGGCTCTACAGCGAGGCCGACCGCCATCTCGGCCTGGCCGAGCTCTGGAGATGACGCGCCCGCGGGCGCACGACCGGTGAGGAGTCCGCCGTGAGCGATCAGCACGACCGCGACCGGGGCCGCCGACAGGGCCCGGCGGGCCGGTCCGCCTTCTCGGGGCCGCGGCGGCGCAGCGTCTTCGACACCGGCAGGCCGTGGCCGCGCCGCCACCCCAAGGCGACCGCGCTGCTCGCCGTGCTGGCCCTCGTGATCGTCGCCGCGGTGGGATGGGGCGCGGTCGAGCTGTCGGGCCCCGATGAGTGCGCCGACGGCGTGCGGCGGGTCACGGTGGAGTTCTACGGCGAGAAGCGGGAGGAGTGCGTCGGGGTCACCGCCACCTACGCGTTCGACTCGCGGTACGAGCGGCTGATGCGGCGGATCGAGGCCGAGAACGAGTTCGCGGCGAAGGGCACGCACGTCACGGTCGCCTACCTCGGCCCGCTCACCCATCCCGACCCCCGCGTCCTGCACCGGCTGGAAGGCGCGGTCGCCGGCCAGCACCGGGCGAACCGGGAGGACCTGGTCGGCGACCGCCCGCGGATCCGGCTCGTCCTGGCCAACACCGGCAGCGACGCCGGCCAGTGGCGGCAGGTCTCGGAGACGCTCGCCGGCATGGTGGGCGGGAAGGACCGCCTGGTGGGCGTCGCCGGGGTCGGGCTGAGCCAGCGGCAGACCCTCCTGGCGGCCCAGCGGCTCAGCAGGGCCGGGCTGCCGATGGTCGGCGACATCGTGACCGCCGACATGCTCAACAAGAGCAAGGCCGACGGGCTGGCCCGGGTCAACCCGCGGGTCGACGAGGAGATCGCCGTGCTCGCCCGCCACGTGCGCGAGCGGACCAGGTTCCGCAAGGCCACCCTGGTCAGCCACTCCGATCCCGACGACTACTACACGGCGGCGCTGGCCGGCTCGTTCAAGACCCACCTGCGGGATCTGTGGAAGGCGGGCGGCTCGGCCGAGTACCCGTTCGGCAAGAACCCCGGCAACGAGTTCAGCGTGATCGCCGGGAACCTGTGCAGCGCCGACCGTCCCGACATGGTCTTCTACGCGGGCCGCGCGCTGGACCTGCCCAAGTTCATCGGCTACCTCAGCACCAGCACCTGCGGCCGCGACCCCATCACGATCGTGACCGGCTCCGACGCCGTCCTCCTCACGGTGGACGGCGCCGAGAACAAGAAGGCCCTCGACGCGCTCGCCTCCACCCAGAGACCCCTCACCCTTCTCTACACGCCGCTGGCCGAACCGTCCCTGCTCAAGGACGAGCGGCACAATCCCGACGCCGACCGGTTCCGCGCGTTCCAGGCCGCCTACGAGTCGATGGGCTTCGATCCGGAGCACCTGCGCACCGGCTGGGGCGTCATGGCCCACGACGCGATGCTCACGGTCACCCGCGCGATCCGCCTGGCCGCCGGCGCGGGGGGCGCGGTCCCCCGCCCCGGCAACGCCCGTTCGACCCTCTACCTGATCAACACCCCGAGCAGCGCGGTTCCGGGCGCCTCCGGCACGATCCGCCTCGATCCCACCACCGGCGACCGGGTCGGCCTCCGCCTTCCCGTCCTGCGGCTGCGGCCCGACCGCGGGATCGACTTCCTCGGCATGTACCCCTCCCCCGCCCGCACGGGCTGAGGCCGTGGCTCAGGGCGAGGTGAGCGGCTCGGCCTGGTAGGCCTCGTGGAGCGACTCCAGGAAGGACGGCGCCTGGGGCAGGGGGACGGACCCGATCCGGTGCACGGCCACGCCCGGCGTCCAGGAGTTCATGACCACGGCCCCCTCCAGTTCCGGCAGGTCGGCGAGGGTGATCTCCCGGTGGCGCTGGGGGACGCCGAGCCGCTCCAGCCTCCGGCGGACGATGCCCATCGTGGTCCCGGCCAGCATCCCGGCCACGGGCCACACCACGGCGGAGCCGTCCCAGAAGGCCAGATTCCAGATCGTCGCCTCGCTGAGCCGGCCGCGCCGGTCGACGAAGGCGGCGTCGTCGAACCCCTGGGCGACGGCCTGGCGGAGATAGTAGGTCTTGGCCACCTCACCGACGTGCTTCACCGCCGGGAGTGTCCGTTCGTACTCGACCGCCGCCAGCGCCAGCGGCCCCTCGGGCACGGACGCGGGCGGCCCGGTGCGGACCAGAACGTCGGGCTCCGCGTCGGCCCCCGCCGCGACGTCCCCGCCCGGCGGCACGTACATCGTGGCCCGCAGCGAAAGGTCGGCGGGACCGGCCTCTACCGCCGCCCGCAGGCAGGCCCGGACCCGGTCGCCGGGCATCGCCCGGCCGAACATCTCCACCGAGGCGGACCGGAGCCGCTCCAGATGGAGGTCGAGCCCCCGGACCCGCCCTCCGCGCACCTGCATGGCGGTGAAGTGGGCGTAACCCGCGAAGGCGAGCGGTCCCAGGTCCTCGGCGGTCGCCGCCCGGCCGTCGCGTTGAACGACGTAAGAGGTCACGCGTCCCTCCCGGTAAGGTGATCGGAAGCACGTTCGATCAGCGCACGAAATAGTTGCACACGCCCTATTTTGCGCGTGCCCGATACTGCCGGAAGCACGCGGCCGTCCGCAAGGATCCGCGGGGAGAGGGGTGCACGTGTCGATCGATGACACCGACGCCGCGGCCCGCGCGCAGGGGTGGCGGACGCTGGCCGCCCTGCACGCGCGGATCGAGGACGCCCTCGAACGGGCTCTGCAGCGCGAGCACGACCTCTCGGTGAGCGAGTACACCGTGCTCGACGCCCTGTCCCGCCAGGACGGCTTCCATCTGCGCATGAACCAGCTGTCCCGGGCCGTGGTGCTGAGCCAGTCGGCGACGACCCGGCTGGTGACCCGGCTCGAACGGCGCGGGCTGCTGCAGCGCTACCTGTGCCCCGACGACCGCCGAGGCATCTACACGGAGGTCACCGCCGGCGGCCGGGACGCCCTGGAACGGGCGCGGGCGACCCACGACGGGTCGCTGGCCAAGGCCCTGCGGCAGGCGGAGGAGCTACCGGAACTGGCGCCCCTGGTCGGCGCGCTCGCCGCCCTCCCCCGGCCGGACCGGCGATGACCCGGCCCTGGACGAACGGGGCTCCCGCCCGTCCGGCACCGGCCGCGGGGCCACGCCTCAGAGACGGGCGATGATCAGGGCGATGTCGTCGTTCGCGCCGCCGGAGGTGAAGCCGAGGCGGGCCAGCACGGCGTCGGCCATCCGCTCGGGTTCGAGCCCGGCGAACGAGGCCAGCACGCCGGTCAGGCGGGCCAGGCCGACGTCGATGTCCTCCTTCCGCCGTTCGACCAGCCCGTCGGTGTAGAGGACCAGCGTGTCGCCCGGCGTATAGCGCTTCGCGGCCTGGGGCCGGGCGACGTGCACGGGGCGGGCGCCCAGCGGCGGGTCGGTGGCCCCGTCCAGGAACTCGCACCCGCCCCCGGCGCGCAGCAGGACGGGAGGCAGGTGACCGGCGCTGCTGTAGGTGATCCGGTGATTCTCGCCGTCGACCATCACCTGGACCGCCGTGCTGCCCGGCGCCCCCTCCACCGACCGCGCGTACACCCCGACCGTCTCCAGGGCCTGGGCGGGCCCGGAGACCGTACGGGCCGCGGCGCTCAGCGCGCTGCGGAGCATGCCCATGACCGTGGCCGCCTCCAGGCCGTGTCCCACGACATCGCCGACCGCCAGGGCCAGCCCGCCCGAGGGCAGGTCGACGACGTCGTACCAGTCGCCGCACACGTTCAGCGTCCCGACGGCGGGCAGGTAGCGCACGGCGATGTCGGGGTGGCGGGGCAGGTCCGGGGAGTGGAGCATGGACTCCTGCAGGGCGATCGCTACACCGCGCTCGCGGGTGTGGGCCTGGCGCAACTCCTCGTTCAGCCGTTCCAGTTCCTGCCCTCGCTGGTACGTCTCGGCCTCCACCGCCTCCTGCCGCCGGGGGGAGTCCTCAGGATCCTGACCGTCACGTACGCGGAGCAGCCGGGAGAGCAGGGGGACGCTCGGCGGATTCCCCGGCCGGCGGCCGCGTAGGCGGCGGTCGAGCACGAATCGGGTCACCTCCTGCGGCCTGACGATGACCGCCCCGACCGTCCCGTCCGGATCGAACACCGGGGTGACGACCGTCGACCACCACTGCTCCCCGGATTCGCCCGGACGCACCGAGGAGCGGACGTCGTACCTGCGTATCGCCAGGGTCTCCGCCTTCCCCGAGGCCAGGACCCTGAGGAAGCAGGAGCGCAGGCTCCGCCGGTTGTCGGCGTGCTCGGGCCCGTCGGGCAGGACGTCGAACAGGCGCCGTCCGATGACGGCGTCACGTGACAGCCCCATCACCTTCAGGACCGCGTCGTTCACCTCCACGATCACCAGGTCCCCGTCCAGCACCACGTGGGGGTCCGGTACGGCCGCGAACAGCGCCGCGTGATCGACTACGGGGGAGACTGGACGGACGTGACCGTGCGCCATCAACCGACGACCTTTCTCCGCTTTTGTCCACTTTTGGCGGACTTAGTCCGTTACCCTACCGGGGCGGTGACAGGTTTCCTCGCAGGTCAATGAAGCTTTAACCGAGCGCACGCGAACCGGCCCGCCACCGCGTCCCGGGAATGCCGGGACGCGGGGACGGGCCGGAGGCGGGCGATGCCCGGACCTTCCGTCCGGGAACGTCCGGGAACGTCCGGGCCGGCACGGTGGGCCGGCCCGGACGCCGGGATCAGGCCAGGTCGAACCGGTCGAGGTTCATGACCTTGTCCCACGCCGCGACGAACTCGTGCACGAACTTCTCCCGCGCGTCGTCGCTCGCGTAGACCTCGGCCAGCGCGCGCAGCTCCGAGTTCGAGCCGAACAGGAGGTCGACGCGGCTGCCGGTCCACCTGACCTCGCCCGAGGCGTCGCTGCCCTCGAAGGTCTCCGCGTCCTCCGACACCGGCCGCCACGTCGTGCCCAGGTCGAGCAGGTTGACGAAGAAGTCGTTGGTGAGCGACCCGGGGCTCTCGGTGAAGACGCCCAGCGAGGACTTCTTGTGGTTCGCGCCCAGGACCCGCAGGCCACCGACGAGGACCGTCATCTCGGGCGCGCTCAGGGTGAGCAGGTTCGCCCGGTCGATCAGGAGGTACTCGGCCGGCAGCCGGGTGCCCTTCCCGAGGTAGTTGCGGAACCCGTCGGCCACCGGCTCCAGCGCGGCGAACGACTCGACGTCGGTCTGCTCCTGCGACGCGTCCGTGCGTCCCGGGGTGAACGGGACCACCACGTCGTGACCGGCGTCCTTGGCGGCCCGCTCGACCGCGGCGCACCCGCCGAGCACGATCAGGTCGGCGAGCGAGATCCGCTTGCCGCCGGCCTGGGCGCCGTTGAACGCCTCCTGGACGCCCTCCAGGGTGCGCAGCACGACGGCCAGCTCGTCGGGGTCGTTGACCTCCCAGCCGTTCTGCGGCTCGAGGCGGATGCGCGCGCCGTTGGCGCCGCCCCGCTTGTCGCTGCCGCGGAACGAGGAGGCCGACGCCCACGCGGTGGAGACCAGCTGGGAGACCGACAGCCCCGAGTCGAGGATCCGGGCCTTGAGGGCGGCGACGTCCTCGTCGTCGACGAGTTCGTGGTCCACCGCGGGGACGGGGTCCTGCCACACCAGGGTCTCGGCCGGGACCTCCGGCCCGAGGTAGCGCGCGACCGGCCCCATGTCACGGTGCGTCAGCTTGAACCACGCCCGCGCGAAGGCGTCCGCGAACTCGTCGGGGTTCTCCAGGAAGCGCCGCGAGATCTGCTCGTAGACCGGGTCCACGCGGAGCGCGAGGTCGGTCGTCAGCATCGTCGGCGCGTGGGTCTTCGACGGGTCGTGGGCGTCGGGGACGGTGCCGGCGCCGGCGCCGCCCTTCGGCTTCCACTGGTGCGCCCCGGCGGGGCTCGTCGTGAGCTCCCACTCGTAGCCGAACAGGATCTCGAAGAAGCTGTTGTCCCACGCGGTCGGGGTGTTGGTCCAGATGCCCTCGAGGCCGCTGGTGATCGTGTCGTTGCCCTTGCCGGTGCCGAAGCTGTTCTTCCAGCCCAGCCCCTGCTCCTCCAGGGGGGCGCCCTCGGGCTCCGCCCCGACGTACTGCTCCGGGTCGGCCGCGCCGTGCGTCTTGCCGAAGGTGTGTCCGCCGGCGACCAGGGCCACCGTCTCCTCGTCGTTCATCGCCATCCGGCGGAACGTCTCGCGGATGTCACGGGCCGCGGCGAGCGGGTCCGGGTTGCCGTTCGGGCCCTCCGGGTTGACGTAGATGAGCCCCATCTGGACCGCGCCCAGGGGGTTCTCGAGCTCCCGGTCACCGGTGTAGCGCTCGTCGCCGAGCCAGGTCGACTCGGGGCCCCAGTAGACGTCCTCCTCGGGCTCCCAGACGTCCTCGCGGCCACCGGCGAAGCCGAAGGTCTCGAAGCCCATCGACTCCAGGGCGACGTTGCCGGTCAGGACCATCAGGTCGGCCCAGGAGATCTTCTGGCCGTACTTCTTCTTGACCGGCCACAGCAGCCGGCGGGCCTTGTCGAGGTTGCCGTTGTCCGGCCAGCTGTTGAGCGGCGCGAAGCGCTGCTGCCCGGCCCCGGCGCCGCCGCGGCCGTCGCTGATGCGGTAGGTGCCCGCGCTGTGCCACGCCATCCGGATCATGAACGGGCCGTAGTGCCCGAAGTCGGCCGGCCACCAGTCCTGGGAGGTGGTCAGCACCTCCGCGATGTCCCGCTTCACGGCGGCGAGGTCGAGGCTCTTGAACGCCTCGGCGTAGTCGAAGTCCTCACCGAGCGGGTTGGCCACCGCGGGGTTCTTGGCGAGGATCTTCAGGTTGAGCCGGTTCGGCCACCAGCCGCGGTTGCCGCCGCCCTGGGTCGGGTGCGGAGCACGAGTGTGCGCGACGGGGCACTGACCTTCGCCCTCGGTGGTGTTCAGGTCGGAGACGACTGCGTCGTCCTTGTTCTCGGCCATGCGCTTCCTTCCAGGTCTAAGCGGGGTGGATCAGGATCTCTGGACGGTGGAACAGTCGGGGCACAGGCCCCAATAGACGACCTCGGCCTCGTCGATCGCGTAGCCCTGGTCGTCGGACGCGGTCAGGCAGGGCGCCTCACCGACGGCGCAGTCGACGTCGGCGATGGCGCCGCACGACCGGCACACGAGATGGTGATGGTTGTCCCCGATCCGCGACTCGTAACGCGCCACGGAACCGGACGGCTGGATGCGCCGCACCAGACCCGCCGCCGTCAGCGTGTGCAGCGAGTCGTACACGGCCTGATGGGACACCTTCGGGAGATCCCTGCGCACGGCCGCGATGATCGAGTCCGTGTCGGCGTGCGGATGCTCGTGCACGGCGCTCAGCACCGCGACCCGCGGACGGGTCACGCGCAGAGCGGCTCCGCGCAGCATCTGCCGGAAGTCCGATGGTGTGGACACGGCACACAGGGTGGCCCATTTTCTGGAATCAGTCAAGAATCCAGGGCGGAGACCCGGCCGGGAGGTGTCAGCGCGCCCAGCCCTCGGAGGCGGTCACCGCGCGGGCCCGCGGGTCCGGGGGCTCGACGGCGCGGCCCTCGTACGGGGTCGAGAGAACGACGTGGGAGTTCATCTCGCCGTGCTCGCCGAGCCGTTCGAGAAGCCCTTCGAGGTGGGACATCGACGCGACCCGGACCTTGAGCATCGAGCACCAGCCGCCGCTGAGCTTGTGCACCTCGGTGACCTCGGGGAGATCCTCGGCGGCCGTGGTCTTGAGCAGGCAGCGGCCGAGCGCGCAGCGCATCTGGACGAAGGCCGTCAGCGGCTGCCCGGCGCGCGCCGGATCGATCCGCGCCTGGTAGCCCGTGATCACTCCGGACTCCTCCAGCCGCCGTACGCGCTCGGCGACGGCCGGGGCGGAGAGGCTGACGCGGCGGGCGAGCGCGTTGAACGAGAGCCGCCCGTCGCGCTGGAGTTCGCCGATGATGCGCCAGTCCGTCTGATCGAGCGGTCTGTCCATGTGAAAGGTCCTCCTCGCATAAGTCCTTTCAAAGTAGAAGCACACAGGGCCGAATACCAAGCATCGCCCATTCAGCTGCGGCTCTTGGGTTTCTAGATTGAACACCATGGTCATCGACGTGGGAAAGAACCGTGGGACGCGCCGGTCGCGCCCGATGACGGCGCTGTGCTCGGGTGCCGCCCTGATGAACGCGGCGATGGCGGTGGCCAGCGCGGCGAGCACGCTGGTCGCCGGGGACCGGCTCGGCGCGGGCTGGGGCGGCGTGCCGGTCACGGCGGGAATCATCGGCACGGGCGCGGGCGCGATCGTCCTGACCCGGCTCACCAACCGCGCGGGCCGGCGCGGCGCCCTCGTCCTCGGGTACGTCGCGGCGGCGGCCGGAGCCTGTCTCGCCGTCGCCGGGGTCACCCGGGGCGACATGATCGGCCTGGTCGCCGGGATGCTGCTGCTCGGGCTCGGCAACGCGGGCGCGCAGCTGTCGCGTTACGCCGCCGCCGAGTTGTATCCGCCGGGGCGGCGCGGGTTCGCGGTCGGGCTCGTGGTGTGGTCCGCGGCCATCGGGGCCGTCGGCGGCCCGCTGCTGCTCGATCCGACCGGTGACGCGGCCGCCGGCATGGGCTTCACGTCGTTCGCCGGGCCCTTCGTGCTGGTGCTGCTCGCGTGCGCCGGAGCGGCGGCCTTCTCCGCCGGGGCGCCCGCACGCGCGGAACGGACCGCCCCGCCGCGCCTGCCGCTGCGCGAGCTGGCCCGTACCCCGGTCGCGCGCTCCTCGCTGGCGGTCATGGTCACGGCGCAGGTCGTGATGGTCGCGGTCATGACGGCGGTGCCGCTGGACATGCACATGCACGGCCACGGGCTGGGGGCGGTCGGGATGACGCTGGCCGGGCACACGCTGGGCATGTTCGCGCTGTCGCCGGTCACGGGCCGGTTGTTCGACCGCTTCGGCGCCCGGCCGGTGATGCTCGGCGGCCTGCTCCTCCTCATCCTCTCGACCGGGCTGGCCGCCGCCGCCCCCGTACGTTCCGTGGCGCTCTTCCTGCTGGGGTACGGATGGAACCTCTGCTTCGTCGGCGGCAGCGGGCAGCTCGCCCGGGACCTGCCCGAGCCGGAGCGACCGCACGTCGAGGGCGCGGTCGACGCCGCCGTATGGACCATCGCGGCGGCCGCGAGCCTGCTCTCCACCGTGCTCCTGTCCGCCGGCGGCTATGGCGCGCTCGCCGTACCGGCCTGCGCCCTCGCCGCCCTGGTCACGATCGCCCAGGCCCGCGGCAACTGGCGCACGCGCGGTCACCGCGGTCGTTGACCGGCCTGCCGCGCCGCTCCACCGGCCCGGTCCCGAAGCCTCAACGCAAAGATCATGGGAAGCCGAACACCGGGGGCGCCGGTGGCGTCTGAGGGGTCATGAACCCACGGTGCGAACGGTGCGGCGGGGCGCTGGTCCCGGTGGAGTACGGCATGCCGGCCAGCGACGAGCCGTACCGGCGGCACGAACGTCGCGAGATCTACTTCACCGGCTCGTGCATGGGCGGACCCGAGCCGTGGTGGTGCTGGTCCTGCGAAGCGTACGCCGACCCCGAACCGCGTCCCCCTCGAACGCTGACCAAGGAGGGCTACCAGCTCGCCCTGCTCGACGACATGCGCCGTCTGGCCCCGGAGGCTCCCCTGAGTCCGCCGGCGCCTTACGACGATCCGCCGGCTCACCTGCTGGAGGAGGCCGGCCGGTGGAACGCGCTGGAATCGCAGAAGATCGCGGACCTGTCGGCGATTCTGGGCGATCCGGTCAGCGGTGGCCCCTCTCGACACCGTTTCTCCCTTCCCCTCTGGCCCGACTTCTGGCTCGAGCACACGACCATGGACACACCCATTGGGCAATACGTACTCAACCGGCGGTTCGTACGCAGGTCGGGCGAGCCGATGCGGTCACCGGACCATTTGCGCCCCTGGTCCGTCCTGCTGCCCGAGGCTCAGGCGTTCTTCGGCTGGGAGGAGAACAGAATGCCCAACGCGTACTGGCACGTCGTGCCCTTCCAGATCGAAGGGCGGCGAATGGAGGCGTGTTTCGTCTACGGCCTTCTCCAGCACGTCTCGGAGTCCTCGGAGGATTAGGGACGCCTCAGGTCGTACGGCCGCTCATCCAATTCGTCGAGGACCATTCATGCGCCGCCCGCTCCCCTTCCTCGCGGGCGGCTCCCTCGTGGCGGCGAACGCCGGCCACGCACGACCGGCGGCCGGAGTGCCGGATGACCGGTCCGGCGGCTCCGATCCCGATCGTAAGGTCCGAGGATCTCGATCCGGCGCGCCCATCTGATCGCCTGGCGCCGCCCGCGCCGTCACGCGCGGTCCGCCACCTGATCCGCCACCGACCGGAGAGTGCGGTGACAATGGGCGACGCTTCGACAGCGCCCCGTCGTCAAAGCTGAGATCCATCGCGAACCGCAGGCGCGTGATCACAGGGCGTCCACCGAGCGGTTCCTCACACGATAACTCAAAGCAATGAGACCCGTACGGTCCGTTTCATATGCAAACGGAATAAGTGTAAGAGAGGTCATGTATTTGACGATTGAGTGCTGCCATGGCGACTCTTGCAGCACTCACGATCTAGGAGGCTCCATGCATCGATTGTCGCGACTGGTCGCCGCCGTACTCCTGCTGGGAAGCGTCGCCGCCTGTGGCGGCAACCAGACGCAGGAGCGGCCGGCGAACGCCCAGGTCAAGCCGCCTGAGCAGCTGGTCAATCCCGGCCGCCTCACCATCGCCGCAGACTTCCAGGGCGCGCCCTTCGACTACTTCGAGGGCACGGAGAAGAAGGGCTTCGACGTCGAGTTCGACAAGGCCGTCGCCGAACTGATGGGCCTCAGGCCCGAACTGGTCGACGCCCGGTTCGCGTCGCTCGTCACCGGCCTGGAGGCCGGCCGGTACGACGCCGTGGTCTCGGTCCTTTACATCACCAAAGAACGCGCGGAGAAAATCGATATGGTCCCGTACGCGCAGACGGGGTCGGGCTTCCTTGTCCGAAAGAACGAGAACTTCAAGCCACAGGCCGCCACGGATCTGTGCGGGCGCACCGTCGCGGTGCTCGCCGGCGGATTCGAGGAGCAACTCGTCACCGGCGACCTCGCCGGGCAGTGCAAGGCCAAGGGAAGCCCCGTGACCGCCAAATCGTTCCCCTCCGACGTCGAGGCGACGCGCGACCTGGCCCAGAAGCGCTCGGACGTCTTCTTCAGCAACCACTCGATCGTGACGCATCGCGTCAAGCAGTTCTCCGAATTGCAGCTGGAAGCGTCGAACCCGGCCCCGCTGTACCCGGTTCCGGCCGGAATCGGCGTCCGCAAGGACCGGCCCGACGTGCGCCGCGCCTTCGAAGAGGCGATCCAGCATCTGCGGAATTCCGGACGGATGGACGAGCTCCTCAAGCGTTACGGCCTGGAGAATCCCGATCCCGAACTCGTGAAGAAGGCGATCGCCGGAGACAAGTGATCAATAACATGCAGTTCGACTGGTCTTACGCAATCGGGCTCTTCGCCGACGGCGGGGTCTGGCGGGCGGCGGCGGCGACGCTGCTGCTCGCCACCGTCAGCTGGGTCCTCGCCGGCATCCTGGGGCTGGGCGTGGCCCTGGTGAAACAGTCCGGCTTCCGGGTGAGCAGCCGGACCGGCGGTGTCTATGTCTGGTTCTTTCGCGGCGTACCGCTGCTCCTTCTCATCATCTTCATCTACAACGCCGTGCCGCAGGCCATACCGGCATCACGCGGCTTCCTGTCGAATCCGTTCAACGCTGGACTCGTGGCCCTGACCCTGAGCGGATCCGCGTATATGGCGGAGGTCTTCCGTTCGGGCCTGAAGGCCGTGGGCCCGGAGCAGCGGGACGCCGGGCGGGCGCTGGGGTTCGGCAGCCGGGCGCTGCAGCGGTTCGTGATCGTGCCGCAGGCCTTCCGGATCGCGATCCCCGGTCTCGGCAACGAGTACGTGTCGAACCTCAAGAACACCTCGCTGGTGTCGGTGATCTCGTTCGTCGAGCTCACCCTGGCAGGTCAGCGCATCTACAGCCTGAACTTCCGGATCCTGGAGACGCTGACCGTCATCGGCATCGTCTACCTGGCCATGGTGACCCTGTTCAGCACGCTCCAGAACCAGTTGGAGGCGCGGCTCGACGTATGGCGTCCACGCAAATCCCGCCGCGCGCGTGCGGCCGCCGAGGCCCCGGTGGCCCCGGTGGCCCCGGCCGCGGCGGAGGCCGGCAGGGCCGGAGCGGAGACCGCGCCGGCGACCGTTCCCGCCCCGCGGCCCGCCGCCCCACCGCTCGGGCCCGTGGTGCTCGAGGCGCGCCAGGTGAGCAAGAACCTCGGCGGCCGCGAGATCCTGCGCAAGGTCGACTTCGCGGTCCGGCGCGGCGAGGTGTGCGTCCTCATCGGCCCGTCCGGATCCGGGAAATCCACCCTGCTGCGCTGCCTCAACCGGTTGCTGACCATCGACGCGGGCACGGTTCTGCTCGACGACGAACCATTCGGTTACCGTGCCGGAGCCACCGGCCCGCGGCCGGAACCCGAACGGCGCGTCGCCGACCAGCGCCGGCGGGTCGGCATGGTGTTCCAGCGATTCGAGCTCTTCCCGCACTACACGGTGCTGGACAATGTCACCCTCGCACCCCGCCACTTCGGATCGGTGTCCCGGGCCCAGGCGCGCGAGTACGGATTGCGCCTTCTGGCCAAGGTGGGGATGGAAACCCATGCGGACAAGTACCCGCATCAATTGTCCGGCGGCCAGCAGCAGCGGGTGGCCATCGCCCGTACCCTGGCCCTCGAACCGGAGGTCATCCTCTTTGATGAACCGACCTCCGCGCTCGATCCGGAACTGGTCAATGAAGTGCTGAACGTCATCGCCGCCCTGGCCGCGGAGGGTATGACGATGATCATCGTCAGTCACGAGATGGGTTTCGCCCGCCGGGTGGCGCACCGGGTGGTATTCATGGACGAGGGAAGCATTCTCGAAGAGGGATCGCCCCAGCAGATGTTCACCGCCCCCACCCATTCGCGGACGCGGCAGTTCCTCGCCGCCATCAGTCATGGAGACTAGCGACGTGACCGTTTCGACCAGGGCGAAGGTCCTGGCCGCGCTCGATCGGATCGATCCCCACCTCGGCGCGTTCATCACGGTGGATCCCGACACCACCGTACGCCGGGCCAGCGCCGAGCCCGGCGGCCGGCTCAGCGGCGTCACGGTCGCGGTGAAGGACCTCATCGACACGGCGGGCCTGCGCACGACCTACGGCTCTCCGCGCTACCGCTACCACACTCCCACCACGACCGCCCCGTTCGTGGCACGCCTCGAACGGGACGGCGCCATCGTCCTCGGCAAGACGAACCTCAACGAGTTCGCCTACGGAGTCAGCGGCTACAACCCCCACTACGGAATGATGCGGACTCCGGCGGATCCCGACCGCACTCCCGGCGGATCGAGTGGCGGATCGGCGGTCGCGGTCGCCGCGGGCGTCTGCGATCTCGGGGTGGGCACGGACACCAGCGGATCGGTCCGCATACCCGCGGCATGCTGCGGCATCTTCGGTTTCAAGTGCGCCAACGGGGCCGTCAGCATGAGCGGCGTCCACCCTCTCTCCCCTCGCAACGACTCGATCGGCTACTTCGCGCGGGACGTCGCGCTGATCCAGCGTGTTCTGGGGATATCGGCCCTGCCGCCGGTCACCGATCTGCGGGTCGAGGAGTTCGACGACCTCGAGCCCACCGGGATGCCGCTCGACGCGCACTGGGTGCTCTTCCGGCACGAGGCGTACACGATCCACAAGGCGCAGGCCGCGAAGACGCCCGAGGAGTACGGCGACGACCTCCACACCAAGATGTCCCGCCCCGTGGGCGACGTGCCCGCCGCCGAGAAGGTCCTGAACCGCTGGCGGGACGAGTTCGACAGACGTCTGCGCGACGTCGACCTCGTGGTGATGCCCGTCTTCCCCGGCGAAGCGCCCACCGTGGCGGAGGTGATGCGCGACTACCGGGACGGGACGTTGACCACCTCGGAGCGCCTGCTGTCCATCACCCCGATCGCCAACGCCCTCGGGTGGCCCGCGTTCGCGGTGCCGACACCCGAGGGGCCGCGGCAGATCCTGGGGCGGCCTGGCACGGAACCGTCGATCCTGGCCCTCGGCGCCCGGTTGAGCGCGCGCGCCTGACCACCACGGACGCACTGGCGGACGCACGGGGCGGGCGCGACCGCCTCAGGCGGCCGGGCTCAGGCGCTCGCGGAGCAGTTCCGCCAGTGCGTTCGCGGCGACGGTGCGGTAGCGCGTCGCCGAGCGGACGAGGGAGATCGTCCGCTGCGGCCGGCGATCCATGCTCAGGATGGCCACCGTAGGACCGGGGGCGTGCACCGACGCCAGCGGCAGGAGCGCGACCCCCAGGCCGGCGGCGGCCATCGCACGGATGCTGCCCAGGGCGCTGCAATCGTAGGCGATCCTGGGCTGGAAACCGGCGTCCACGCACGTCCGGACGAGGATCCGGCGCAGGCCGGCGCCCTCGTTGAACGCGATGAACTGCTCCGACATGAGGTCTGACAGCAGGACCTCCTGCCCGGCCAGCCGGTGTCCTGCGCTGACCACGAACACCAGGACCTCGTCGAACATGGGCTCCACCGACATCGAGTCCAGGTCCTCGTGGCCTTCGAGCATGACCAGTGCCAGGTCGATGTCGCCCGCGGCCAGCATGGCCAGCGACGCGTCGGCCTTCTCCTCCCGCACGATGATGTCGACGCCCGGATACTGGCGCTGGAACTCGACGAGCACCGCGGGCAGTGCGCCGCTCGCGTTCAGCGACTGCTGCGCGCCGATGGTGATCGTCCCCACCCCCAGCTGGCTCATGTCCCGCAGCCGGGCCCGCGCGTCGTCGGTCTCCGCGATGATCCGTTGCGCGTAGGGCAGCAGCATCTGGCCCGCGTCGGTCAGGCGCACCTTACGGGTGCTCCGGTCGAACAGCCGCACGCCGAGCTCGGTCTCCAGCTGCCGGATCTGGGAGGACAGCGCCGGCTGGGCCACCAGCAATTCGCTCGCGGCCCTGGTGAAGTGCAGGTGCCGGGCTACGGACACGAAATAGCGGACCTGCCGGAGTTCCATCTAAAAATCCTATCAAAGCGAGATGGATCATGTATTGGACAGCACAATCGGCTGCCGATCACGATGTAGGCATGATTGCGGCATCACAGAAATCCCCGCCGGTCCGCTTTCCCGGACTGGAGCGGGTCGGGCCGGACGGCCGGCCCTTCGTACACGCCGACGCGCCCGGTGGGACTCAGGTCGTCGAAGCGGTCATCGAGGCCATGGCGGCCTACCAGCGGCAGGGGAACGCGAGTCCCAGCCGCGTGTACACGACGTCGGTCGAGGTCGCCGAACTGGTCCAGGACACTCGTGCCCGGGTCGCGGACTTCCTCGGGGGCGATCCGGGCGGGATCGTCTACGGGCTCAACTCCACGTCGCTGACATGGCACTTCGCCCGGGCGTTCGAGCGCACGCTGGAGCCCGGCGACGTCATCGTCTGCACCCAGCTCGACCACGACGCCAACGTCGCCCCCTGGCTCGCCATCGCCGAACGCACCGGCGCCGAAGTCCGCTTCGTCACGCTCGACCCGTCCACCTACGAACTGGACCCGCGCTCGCTGGAGCGCGCGGTGGACGACCGGACGAAACTGATCGCCTTCACCAGGGCGTCGAACCTGATCGGCACCACCGTCGACCCGCGCCCGTTCGTGGAGGCCGCCCGGGCGACGGGCGCGGTCACCTACGCGGACGGCGTGGCGGCCGCGGCACACTTCCCCCTGCGGCAGTCGGAGTGGGGCATCGACGTCCAGATCTGCTCCCCGTACAAGTTCTTCGGGCCGCACATGGGCGTGCTCTCCGCCCGGCCCGAACTGCTGGAGCGGCTCACCCCGGACCGGATTCGTCCCGCGCCCCCGGCCGGACCCCGCCGGTGGGAGACCGGAATGCCGTCGTTCGAGTGCATCGCCGGCCTCGCCGCCGTTCTGCGCTACCTCGGCGAGGTGGGGTTCGAGGAGATCCAGCGGGTCGAGCGGGTCCTCCGCGAAAGGGCGCTGCAGGCGATCGAGAACACTCCCGCGATCCGGCTGCACGGCAAGCGCACGGTCGAGGGACGGGAGGCGACCTTCGCCATGTCGGTCGGCTCGGTTCCCCCGCAGGAGGTGTCGAAGCGCCTGTCGGCGATGGGCGTGTTCGTGTCGTCCGGCCACAACAACGCCGTCGAGACCGTCGGAGCGCTGGGGGTCCCCCAGTCGGAGGGCCTGGTGCGGGCGGGATTCGTGCACTACCACTCGGTCGAGGACGTGGATCGGACGTTCGAGGCCCTGGCGGCCGTCGCCGACGAGTAGAGGCCGGCGACCATGAATCACCCCACCAGCTGACAGGAGACAGAGCATGCTCATCCGTACCCTCAACGACGTCATCGGCACGGCGCACGACGCCGACTGGGGCAACGGCACCAGCCGTCGCCTGGTCGTCGCCGCGGACGGGCGGGGCTTCGCCGTGACCGACACCTACGTGCGGCCCGGCACGGTGACCCGCCTGAGATTCGACCGCCACCTGGAAGCCTGTTACTGCATCGAGGGCAGCGGCCGCGTCGAGACCGACGCGGACGCCTGGGATCTCGAGCCCGGCACGCTCTACGCTCCCGACAAGGGCGAGGAGCACCGCCTGTCGAGCACCAGCGGCATGCGCCTGATCTGCGTGTTCAACCCGCCCCTCCGCGGTGACGAGACCCATGACTCCGACCCCGCCCGGCCGTCCGGCTACTGATCCCGCCTTCCGCCCGGACGCGCTCCGCACTTTTCCTGAATTTGGCGCCCAGCCCATCACCCCTCTCACGATTTTTGAGGAAACCAATAGCCGCATCTCCCCCGTCAGCGGACGATCCGGCCCGGCCAGGCGCTCCGTACAGCCGGCCGGGCCGCGCCTCCGCGGAGGCCGTGAATCCGCTGGTCAGGGGTCAGCGGACGGGGAGGCCGGTGATGGTGCGGCCGATGACCAGGCGCTGGATCTCGCTGGTGCCCTCGAAGATGGTGAAGATCTTCGAGTCGCGGTGCATGCGCTCGACCGGGTACTCGCGGGTGTAGCCGTTGCCGCCGAGGATCTGGATGGCCTCTTCGGTGACGCGGACCGCGGCCTCGCTGGCCATCAGCTTGGCCATGGACCCCTCGGCGCTGCCGAAGTCCTTGCCGGTGCGGGCCATCCAGGCGGCCCTCCAGACCATGAGGCGGGCGGCGTCGACCTGGCACTTCATGTCGGCCAGCTTGAAGGCGATGGCCTGGAAGTCACCGATCTTCCGGCCGAACTGCTCGCGCTCCTGGGCGTACTGCAGGGCGTAGTCGTAGGCGGCGCGGGCGACGCCCAGGGCCATGGCGCCCACGGCCGGGCGGGTGGTCTCGAACGTCTTCATCGCGGCCTGGCCCTTGGCGCTCTTGCCCTCGCGCACCCGGGCGATCCGCTCGTCGAACCTGTCCTTGCCACCGACGATCAGCGCGCCGGGGACGCGCACGTCCTCCAGGATGACCTCGGCGGTGTGGGAGGCGCGGATGCCGTGCTTCTTGAACTTCTGGCCCTGCTTCAGGCCGGGGGTGTTGGGCGGGACGATGAAGCTGGCCTGGCCGCGGCTGCCCAGGTCGGGGTGGACGGACGCCACGACGACGTGGACGTCGGCGATGCCGCCGTTGGTGGCCCAGGTCTTGGTGCCGTTGAGCACCCATTCGTCCTTGGCCTCGTCGTAGACGGCACGGGTGCGGATGGAGCCGACGTCGCTGCCCGCGTCCGGCTCCGACGCGCAGAAGGCCCCCAGGCGGACGTCGTCGGCCGTGCCGAACATCTGCGGGACCCACTCGGCGGTCTGCTCGGGGGTGCCGACGGCCGCGATGGAGGCGGCGGCCAATCCGGTGCCCACGATCGACAGCCCGATGCCGGCGTCACCCCAGAACAGCTCCTCGAAGGCGACCGGGATGCCCAGGCCGGTGGGCTCCAGCCACTGGGTGGCGAAGAAGTCCAGCGAGTAGAGCCCGACCTTGGCCGCCTCCTGGATCAGCGGCCAGGGCGTCTCCTCCCGCTCGTCCCACTCCTCGGCGGCGGGACGGATCACGTCGCGGGCGAACTCGTGCACCCACTGCCGGACCTCGCGCACGTCCTCGCCGGGCTCGATCGAGAACGGTGTCGCCTCGGTGCTCGTCATCGTTATTCGACCCTTTCTCCAATATCAGCTGTTACCAACGGTAGCACCATGGCGGGCCGCCGGTGGGAACGCGGTGGCCAGAGTCACCCGGCGCGCTGGAGAGCGCGCCGGGCCGGAGAGGGCCGGGCGGGAAACGCCGTTCAGGAGAGCATGGGACGGCGTTCCCTGGCGTAGCCGGGGACGTCGGCCATGGGCGGGCGCTCGCCGACCGCGACGTCGCTGACGCGCACGTCGTGGCCGCCCGGACCGCGCCGGAACTGGGTGAGCGCGGTGGACGGCCCCTCCAGGGGCAGCATCCGGCCGTGCCGCTGGAGCCGCGACCAGGCGGTCAGCATGATCTGCGACGACATCGCGCCGAGGGCCTCGGTGGTCTGGTGGGAGTGCACCCGGCGCCCCAGGTCCACCTGGGCGATGGCGTCCAGGCCCGCGTCCTGGAAGACGTCCAGCAGCAGCCCCAGCTCCACGCCGTACCCGGTGACGAACGGCAGGCGCTCCAGGAGCGCGCGGCGCCCGGCGTACTCGCCGCCCAGCGGCTGCATCACCCCGGCCAGCAGCGGCCAGTGCAGGTTGATCAGCGGCCGGGCGACCAGTTCGGTGACCCGGCCGCCGCCGCCCTCGACGCGGTTCCCGCCGTCGATCAGGGGACGGTCGTAGCAGCCCTTCACGTAGCCGACCGACGGGTCGGTGAGCAGCGGGCCCAGCAGGCCGGTGACGTAGCCGGTGGAGAAGCCGCGCAGGTCGGCGTCCACGAAGACGATGAGATCACCGCCGGTGGCGGCCAGGGATTTCCACAGCGCCTCCCCCTTTCCCGACATCCGGCCCAGCTCGGGCAGGACGGCGTCCTGGGCGACGACCTCCGCGCCGGCCGCGGCGGCGACCTCGGCGGTGCGGTCGGTCGAGCACGAGTCGATCACCACGATCTCGTCGACCAGGGGGGCCTGCTCGACCAGCTCGGCACGGATGGCGCCGACGATGGCGCCGACCGTCTCCTCCTCGTCACGGGCGGGCAGCACGACGCTGATCCGGGTGGAGCCCTTCGCCGCGAGCAGGGTGTCCAGCGGCCAGTCCGCCGTCTCGCTGGTACGGCGGCGCCACCACGACGCGACCTCAGGCAGCACGCGATCTCCCTTCCGTCGGGACCGTTCGGGGGACAAAACGTCCTTTAGCCAGGAAACGCCATGTCACCGCGAATGATTCACCGTTGGAACGGGCCCCGAGCAGCCGACCCGAGAACTTAACAGCGACACAACACACCGGTCACTCAGCGGCATGTTTGTCCAGGAACGCGTAAACATCCGCCTCGTCCACGCCGGGGAAGGCGCCGGGCGGCAGCACCGAGAGCACGTGCGAGTGCGCGCGGGCCGACGGCCAGGCCATGCCCTCCCACCGTTCGGCGAGCTCCACCGGCGGGCGCTGGCAGCAGTCCCCGTCCGGGCACGCCGACTTGACCCGGTTGGTGGTCTCCCTGCCGCGGAACCAGCGGGAGTCCTCGAACCGGACGCCCAGCGTGATGGCGAAGTCGCGCTCGTGGCTGGGGTCGATGTGCGACAGGCACCAGTACGTCCCCGTGGGGGTGTCGGTGTACTGGTAGTACACCGAGAAGCGGTCGGCCGTCTGGAACACGTGCCGGCCCGCCCATTCGCGGCACATCCGCTGGCCCTCGATGGCGCCGTCCTCGTCCTGCGGGAAGATCAGCCCGTCGTTGGCGTACGCCTTGTAGATGGTGCCGTTCTCGTCGTTCTTGGTGAAGTGCAGCTGGAGGCCGAGGTGGTGGGTGGCCACGTTGGTGAAGCGGTGCGCGGCCATCTCGTACGACACCGAGAAGACGTCGGCCAGGTCCTCCACCGACAGCTCGCGGGCGGCCTTGGCCTCCTGGAGGTAGGGAACGACGGCCCGCTCCGGCATCATCATCGCGGCGCCGAAGTAGTTGGCCTCCACCCGCTGGCGCAGGAAGTCGGCGAAGTCCTTGGGCACGTCGTGGTCGAGGGCGATGTGACCGAGCGTCTGGAGCAGGATGGTCCGGGGCGTGTGCATGCCCAGCTGCTCGCGCTCCAGGTAGATCCGGCGGTTGCGCATGTCGGTGATCGAGCGCACCGAGCGGGGCAGGTCCTGGACGTACTGCAGCCCGAACCCGAAGTGGCTGACCAGGGTCATCAGCATGCCCTGCGACACCGCCCCGCCGCGGTAGCCGACCGCGTCCAGGGTCTGGGCGGCGACCCGTTCGATCTCGGGGAAGTGGTTGCCCCGCTCGTGCATCTGGCGGCGCAGCTCCGCGTTGGCCTTGCGCGCCTCCTCCGGGCTGGCGGTGGGCTTGGTACGGCTGCGCCGCAGCTCCCCGTACAGCGCGAGGATGTGCTCGATCACCTCGTTGGGCATCCGCTTGCTCACCTTGAGGTGGGACAGGCCGAGCGAGCGGTAGAGCGGGTCGCGCTGGGCCTCCTCCAGGCCGATCTCCAGCTGCGCGCGGCGGCTGGGCGGCTGCCGGCGCAGCAGCTCCTCCACCGGGACCTCCAGGGCGGCGGCGAGGGACTGCAGCAGTGACAGCTTGGGTTCGCGGCGCCCGTTCTCCAGCAGGGAGAGCTGGGACGGCGCCCGGCCGACGCGCTCGCCGAGCTCGGCCAGGGTCAGGCCGCGGCCGCGCCGCAGATGCCGGAGCCGCTGCCCGAAGGTGACGAGGTCGACATCGCTCGTCAAGTTAAGGGGTTCTTCTGGCCGCAAGGTCGTCACGGCTTGATGTTAGCGGAAATTTCGCACTTCTTCTGTTACTCGCGAGTTCATCAAGGGGTTGCGGCCGGGGCATAGTCGTCACAAGCACCCAGGGGACGACACGGAAGGGCACATCATGAGCGACAGTCGCCTCAAGGGCGCAGCCGAGGAGCTGCAGAGGCAGTGGCAGACCGATGAGCGCTGGAACGGCATCGAGCGGACCTACACGGCCGAGGATGTCATCCGCCTGCGCGGGTCGGTGCAGGAGGAGCACACGCTCGCCCGGCTCGGTGCCGAGCGCCTGTGGAAGCTGCTGCACGAGGAGGACTACGTCCACTCGCTCGGCGCGCTCACCGGAATGCAGGCCGTCCAGCAGGTGAAGGCGGGCCTCAAGGCCATCTACCTGTCGGGCTGGCAGGTCGCCGCCGACGCCAACCTGGCCGGCCAGACCTACCCGGACCAGAGCATCTACCCGGCCAACTCGGTGCCCGCGGTGGTCCGCCGGATCAACAACGCGCTGCTGCGCGCCGACCAGGTCCAGTGGTCGGAGGGCTCGGGCGACACCCACTACCTCGCCCCGATCGTGGCCGACGCCGAGGCCGGCTTCGGCGGCGTGCTGAACGCCTTCGAGCTGATGAAGGGCATGATCGCCGCCGGTGCCGCGGGCGTGCACTGGGAGGACCAGCTGGCCTCCGAGAAGAAGTGCGGCCACCTGGGCGGCAAGGTCCTGATCCCGACCTCGCAGCACGTCAAGACGCTCAACACCGCCCGGCTCGCCGCCGACATCTGCGGCGTCCCGTCCCTGATCATCGCGCGGACCGACGCCGAGGCCGCGACCCTGATCACCACGGACGTGGACGAGCGGGACCGCGAGTTCACCACCGGCGAGCGCACCGCCGAGGGCTTCTACCGGGTCCGCAACGGCATCGAGCCCTGCATCGCCCGCGCCAAGGCGTACGCGCCGTACTCCGACCTCATCTGGATGGAGACCGGCACGCCCGACCTGGAGGTGGCGCGCAAGTTCGCCGAGGCGGTCAAGGCCGAGTACCCCGACCAGATGCTGGCCTACAACTGCTCGCCGTCGTTCAACTGGAAGCAGCACCTGGACGACGCGACCATCGCCAAGTTCCAGCGCGAGCTGGGCCACATGGGCTTCAAGTTCCAGTTCATCACGCTGGCGGGCTTCCACGCCCTCAACTACGGCATGTTCGACCTGGCCCACGGCTACGCCCGCGAGGGCATGACGGCCTACGTCGACCTGCAGGAGCGCGAGTTCGCGGCGGTCGACCGCGGCTTCTCCGCGGTCAAGCACCAGCGCGAGGCCGGCACCGGCTACTTCGACCAGGTCAGCACCGCGATCGCGCCGGACTCCTCCACCACCGCCCTCAAGGGCTCCACGGAAGAGTCGCAGTTCCACTGACCGGCCGGGTCTCCGGGCCCCCGGCCCCGGTTCCGTGTCCGCTGACGGAGACCCACCGAGAAGATCGCCGGCCACCAGCCCTGGCCGGCGACCGGAAGGCCCCTCCTCCGCTCCTACACCCGGAGGAGGGGCCTTCCTGTGCGCGGGGGCGGGCCGCACCCGCCCCCGCGGCGGCCCGTCCAGATCATGAACGGCTCTTGGCGGCGGCATCGCCGCCGCGTGGGTTCCCCCATCCGGGGTCAGGGATAGATCTCGATCATCGGATGCGAGGAGGATCCCCATGGCCCTGCGCCACGTCCCGCGCACGCGTGCGCTCACGTTCGCGGCCGCCGCGGCCGGGGTCGCGGTGCTGGCCACGGCCGTCCCGCCCGCCGCGCTCGCGGACCCCGGCGCCGGCCACGGGGACGGCTGGGAGGGGCACTTCACACCGGGGGCCCCGGGTGTCGGCGACGCCTACTTCCCCCTGGAGGGCAACGGCGGGTACGACGTCCGGCACTACGACCTGGACCTGACCTACGACCCCGGGTCCGACCAGCTCGACGGGATCGTGACGATCAACGCCAGGGCCACCCAGAACCTGTCGAGCTTCGACCTGGACCTGTCCGGCATGGACGTGGAACGGGTGCGGGTCGGCCGGTACAGGGCCGATTTCCGGCGGCGCGGCCAGGAGCTGACCATCACCCCGCGCAGGGGGCTGCGGGCGGGCCGGGACTTCAAGGTCACGATCGTCTACGGCGGGGTCCCGCAGACCATCGTGGCGTCGCCGATCGTCGGCGGGTCGCCGTACGGGTTCCTGCACACGCCGGACGGCGCGTTCGTCGCCGCGGAGCCCGACGGCGCCTCGACCTGGTTCCCCTGCAACGACCACCCGAGCGACAAGGCCACCTACGACTACACGATCACGGTCCCGAAGGGGCTGAGGGCGGTGGCCAACGGCGTGCTGACCGAGCAGTACACGGGCGAGGAGACCTTCGGCGGGCGGAGGTCCGACACCGCGGCGTCGATCTTCCGGTGGCGCGAGAAGCGCCCGATGGCCACCTACCTCACCACGATCGACATCGGCCGCTGGGACGTCAGGACCGGCACCACGCCGCTGGGCACGCCCAACTACGTCGCCGTCGACCCCACCATCGTCAAGGCGCAGCCGGACGTGGTGGGCTACTTCTACGACACCACCGCCGAGGCCACCGACCTGTGGACCAGGACGTGGGGCCCGTACCCGTTCGGCACCACCGGCGCCATCGTCGACGACGCGCGCTTCAGCGGGAAGCCGCTGGGGTTCTCCCTGGAGACGCAGGGCAAGCCGGTGTACTCCGCCGTCCGCGACACCCTCACGATCGCCCACGAGCTGGCCCACCAGTGGTTCGGCGACAGCGTCACCCCGGCGCGGTGGAAGGACATCTGGCTGAACGAGGGCTTCGCCACCTGGAGCCACCTGTACTGGAACCAGCTGCACGGCGGGCCGAGCGTCCAGGAGGCCGTCCGCCTGGTGTACGGCTCGCGTCCCTATCCCGACCCGCCGGGCAACCCGTACTGGTCCGTCGTCATCGCCGACCCCGGGAGCGAGAGGATGTTCAACCAGCGCGTCTACACCGGCGGCGCGATGGTGCTGCAGTTCCTGCGCGAGCGGATCGGCGACGAGACGTTCTTCAGGCTGCTGCGGACCTGGGCCGCCGACCACAGGTACGGCAATGTCACCACCGAGCAGTTCACCGCGCTGGCCGAGCGGATCTCCGGCCAGGACCTGGCCGGCTTCTTCCAGACCTGGATCTACTCCCCCGGCAAACCGCCCCTTCCGGCGGCGCTCCCCTGAGCACCAACGGAAGCTCCTTGAGCGGCCGATGGCGGCCGACGGCGTCCGAGAAAACCCCTGGCCCTCCTCCCCGGTCCTCCGTATGCTCACGGCAAGTGGGCGTTCTTCCGTGGGTGGCGTGGTACGCGTTCCGGCGGCATACCGCGTATCCGCTCAGCGCGTTCGCGGAGGCCCTGACCAACACCGCCTTCGGGTTCATGCGCGCGTACATCCTCGTGGCGCTGTGGCGCGAGCGCCCGGCCCTGGGCGGGTACGACGTCGCGGACGCGGTCACCTTCTGCTTCCTCACCCAGGCGCTGATCGGCCCGGTGCAGATCTTCGGCGGGATGGAACTCACCCGGCGCATCCGCGACGGTGACGTGGCGATCGACCTGTACCGGCCGGTCGACCTGCAGGGATGGTGGCTGGCCGACGACCTGGCGCGGGGCCTGGCCGCCCTGCTGCTGCGCGGCGGTCCCCCCATGGTGGCCGGCGCGCTGGTCTTCCCGCTGCGGTTCCCCGGGCCGGCGGGGGTGGCCGCGTTCGCGGTCGCGGTCCTGCTGGCGATGCTGGTCGGCTTCGGCCTCCGGTACCTGGTCGCGCTGGGCGCGTTCTGGCTGAACGACGAGCGCGGCCTGCATTCGGCCGAGGTGGTGCTGGCGCTGTTCTTCTCCGGGATGATCCTGCCGCTGGTGGCCTTCCCCGGAGTGCTGGGCGAGGTGGCGCGGGCGACGCCGTGGGCGGCGCTGATCCAGGTCCCTGCGGACGTGTTCCTCGGCCGGCACACCGGGTGGGGTCTGGTGGGCGCGCTGGCGTTCCAGGCGGCCTGGGCGGCGGCGCTGCTGGCCGCCGGCCGCGCGCTCACCCTGGCCGCCCGCCGGAAACTGGTGATCCACGGTGGCTGAGGTCCCCGGCCGGACGGCGCGGACGTACGGGCTGCTGGCCTGGACCTGGGTGCGGGCGGCGGCGCAGTACCCGCTGTCGATGGTCCTGCTGACCCTGGGCACCGCCGCCGTCGGCTGCCTGGACCTGGTGGCGATCGTGCTGATGTTCGCGCACGCCCCGCGGATCGCCGGGTTCACCGCGGCCGAGGTGATCTTCCTGTACGGCACGTCGGCGCTCTCGTTCGCGATCGCCGACGTCCTGTTCGGGACGACCGAGCGGCTGAGCCAGCACATCCGCGCGGGATCGCTGGACTCCATGCTGGTCCGGCCGGTGAGCCCGCTGATCCAGATCGCGACCGAGGACTTCTCGCCCAGGCGGCTGGGCAAGCTGGTCCCCGCGCTGTGCGTGCTGGTGCTCGTGCTGCCGCGGCTGGAGGTGTCCTGGGACGCGGGGCGGATCGCGATGGTCCCGGTGATGCTGGTCGCGGGGACGGCCATCTTCGGCGGGCTGTGGGTGCTGACCGCGTCCGTCCAGTTCGTGCTGATCGACGCGCACGCCGCCACCAAGGCGGTCACCTACGGGGGCTCGTTCCTGACGCAGTACCCGATGAGCATGTTCGCCCGCGACCTGGTGCGCGGGGTGACGTTCGTGCTGCCGCTGGCGTTCGTGAACTGGCAGCCCACGCTGTACGTGCTCGACCGGCCCGATCCGGCGGGGCTGCCGGAGGCGCTGCGGTTCGCCTCGCCGGTGGTGGCCGTGGCGGTCTGCGCGGTGGCGGCGCTGGCGTGGCGGACCGGGCTGCGGCACTACCGGTCGACGGGAAGCTGAGCGGGACCGGCCGCGGACCAGGACGCGGACCATGGCGCGAAGCAGGGCACGAAGCAGGGCGCGCGGACCGGCCGCGCGGGAGAGGGAGAGGCGGGGATGGGCATGATCGAGGTCGAGGCCGTCGCCAGGTCGTTCACCGTGCGCAGGCGCGACGGGCGCCGGTTCCGCCGTTCCCGGACGACGGTGCGCGCCGTGCACGACGTCTCGTTCACGGTCGGCCGCGGCGAGTTCGTGGGCTACCTGGGGCCCAACGGCGCGGGCAAGTCCACCACGATCAAGATGCTGACCGGCATCCTCACGCCGTCGTCGGGGCGGGTGCGGGTGTGCGGGCTGGACCCGTCCCGGCAGCGCACCGCGCTGGCCCGGCGGATCGGCGTGGTGTTCGGGCAGCGCACCACGCTGTGGTGGGACCTGCCGCTGCTCGACAGCCTGACCCTGATCCGGCATCTCTACCGGGTGGAGGCGGGCGCGCACCGGGCCCGGCTGGCCGAGCTGACCGCGCTGCTGGAGCTGGAGCCGTTCCTGGAGACCCCGGTGCGCCAGCTCAGCCTGGGCCAGCGGATGCGCGGGGACCTGGCGGCGGCGCTGCTGCACGATCCCGAGCTGCTCGTCCTGGACGAGCCGACGATCGGGCTGGACGTGGTCAGCAAGGCGACGGTGCGCGCCTTCCTGGAGCGGCTGAACACCGAGCGCGGCACCACGGTCCTGCTCACCACGCACGACCTGGGCGACATCGAGCGGCTCTGCCGGCGGGTGCTGATCATCGACCACGGCCGGCTGGCCTACGACGGCGGCCTGGACCGGCTGCGCGCCGCCGTCGACGCCGACCGCGTGCTGGTGGTGGAGCTGGCCCGGCCCGGCCCGCCGGTGGAGGTGCCGGGGGTCGAGGTGGCCGGCGTCGAGGGCCCGCGCCAGTGGCTGCGGCTGCCGGAGTCGGTGAACGCGGCGGCGGTCGTGGCCGCGCTGGCGGAACGCTACGACGTGCGCGACATCGCGCTGCGCGACGCCGACATCGAGGAGGTGGTCGCCCGCCTCTACCGTGGGGAGCATGCCTACGAGCCGCCCGGCCGCCCGGTGGCGCCGTGACGCGCGGCCTCGCCGCGACCCACGGTGGCGCCGTGACCCGCGGCGGCGCCGTGACGTCCGGCGTGCCCGGTCAGCGCCGGACGGCGGAGCGGTACGCCGGCGGCAGCTCCTCCTCGTCCTCGCGCTCCGAGCCCCAGCGGCGCGGGGCCCAGGTCGGCACCAGGAGCGCGAAGCCCATCAGCGCGTAGATCCCCGAACCCGTCAGCATGCGCAGCCCGAAGTCCAGGTCGCCCGCCGGCGGCACCCGGCCGGGCAGGTCCATCACCAGGCCGGGATCGACCAGGAAGCAGGCCGACACGCCCAGCAGCGTGAGCGCGGGGACGAGCGACACCAGCGGCGAGGCCCAGCGGGCGACGACGATGACGCCGGTCACCAGGCCCACGGAGGCCATCAGCGCGAGCGCCCCGTACATCCGGGTGGAGTCGGTGATCTCCCCGCCGGTCCCGTCGAAGGACTGCCCGGCCTGGACGTAGCCCCAGGCCGCGCCATAGGCGAGCGCGGGGGTGAGCAGGACGCCGAGCAGGAGGCCGAACGCATGGCGCACCGTGCATCACATCCCATCGGAGGAGCCCGCGTCCTGACACGCGGGCGGCGATTGGTCCCCCATCACAGCATGTGTTCGCCCCGCAGCACAGTAATTCCTGACTTATGACCTGAAGTGCCGATCGAGGGGCCGGGAGCATTTCGCGCCCGTGCCTCGTTCCTCCTTCGTCGTCCCCCCGTCCCTCTCGTCCCCCTTCCGCCATCGACCTTCCAGGCAGGTGAACCCCCTCGGTGGATCAGACGTCCCACCAGACAAGATCGATTCGGGTGGACAGCGGCTCCGGTCCCCTCGGTGCGGCCGATCGCGGGCACGGGCCCCCGGTGGCGGAGCGCGGGGGCGCCGGAGGCGATCCAGGGGGCACCATGGCGGGTACGGACGTTCGCGCGACACCGGCAGGGCGGGATGATCAGGCGGAGCCCGGCGGCCCGCCTCCGCCCCGCCCGCCCTCCTCGCTGCTCACGCGGGCCTTGGATCGTGCCACCGACCTCGTGGTGATCGCGTTCGCGGCCTGGACCCTGATCTACCATCTCGGCCTGCTGGTGCGCCCGCCCACCTGGGTGCTGCTGGCCGCCTGGGCGGCCGTGCTCGCCGCCCTCGCCGCCGGGTTCGGGTGGCGGGCGCGGGCGGCGGCGGGGACGGGCGGGGCCCGCTCGCTGTGGGGCGATCCCCCGGCCCGGACCTGGACGGGGGTCCCGCGCGCGGTGACCGCCGTCGCGGTCGTGGCGGGGGCCGGCGCGGGCGTCGCGGCCGGGCTGCGCGAGCACGGCGTCCCGTGGTGGTGCGCGTGGGCGCTCGGCGGGGCCGGCGTGGCCGCCGTCGCCTACGGGGTCCTGCGCGGCCGGGGCACGCCCTCCGGCCCTTCCCCGCAGCCCCCGCCCCACCGGGAACGGGCGTCGGCCTTCGCGTTCGCCACCGCGGCCGGGTTCGCGGTGCTCTCCTGGTTCACGGTCAACTCGGACGGGGACGACGCCTACTTCGTCTCCCGGTCGGTGGCGACGGCCGCCGGCGGGCGGATCCCGTTCCAGGACGTGATCTTCACCGGCGGGACCACCGGCCCGATCGCCGGCGAGCCGCCCGTCTCCTCGATCGAGGTGCTCGCGGGCGCGCTCGCCCGGCTGGTGGGCATGCATCCGACCTCGTTCCTCTGGTACGTGGTCCTGCCCTCGGTCACCTTCCTGGCCGTGTGGGCGATGTGGCGGCTGGTCCGCGCGTGGGCCCCGCGCTGGGCCCTCGCCTGCTTCGCCGTGGCGGCGGTCTACCTGCTGTGGTCCGGGCTCGGGCAGGCGTCCCTCGGCTCGTTCCACTTCCCGCGGATGTGGCAGGGCAAGGCGGTACTGGTCTCGGCCATGGTCCCGCTGCTGTACGTGTACCTGACCCGCTGGGCGGAGCGGCGCACGCGCGGCGCGCTCCTGCTCCTCGCCGCCGCCGGGGTCGCCTCGGTCGGGCTGTCCTCCTCGGCGGCGCTCGTGGTGCCGCTCGTCACCGTCGCCGCCGCCGGGCCGCTCATCCTGAGCGGGCGCGTCAGGACGGGCCTGGGCGCCTGCGCCGCGATGGCGTACCCGCTGGGCGCCGGGGCGGCCGTGGCCCTCCTGCACGAGGACACCAGCGTCATCGGCGCCTTCGTCGACGCGCCGGACAGCTTCTCGTGGGTGCTGCTGAGCGGCGTGCTGGGCGTCCTGACCGGGTGCGCGCTGTGGCTCGCCCCGCTGACGGCACGGCGCGGCGTCCCCTCCCTCATCGTGGCGGGGACCGCGGCGGTGGCCACGCTGCTGCTGGTCCCGGGGGTGCTGAGGCTCATCGGCGACGTCACCGGCGCCGGGCAGGTGATGTGGCGCACGATGTGGGTGGTGCCCGCCCCGGTGCTGGTCGGCCTGCTGGTCACGATCCGGCCGCCCGCGCGCTTCCCGGCGCTCCGGGTGGCCGGCCGGGCGGTGCCGGTCACGGTGGTGCCGGTCACGGTGGCCGCGGCGCTGTGCGCGGTCCTGGTCGCGGGCGGCACCCCGGTGTGGTCCGCGGAGAACGGGTCGACCGTGGCGGACCGCCCGTCCTGGAAGTACTCCCAGCGTGAGCTGGCCACGGCCCGGGCCGTCCTCCGCGAGGCCGGGAGGCGCGCGCCGGGCAACAGTGCGGAGAACGGTGGGAAGAACGGCGCCCTGGTCCTGATGCCGCAGGCGTACATGCGCGCGGTCCCCCTCCTCACCACGAGGGACCACGCCGTCAACCCCAACTCGCACTACCTGCGGCTGCTCCCCGCGTCCCGGACGTTCATCGACGACCGGCTGCTGCTGACCGCGCTGGTCACCCCGTCCGGGGCGCCCGATCCGGACGCCGCCCGGGTCCGGGACGCGCTGGGCCGGACCGGCGTCACCGCCGCCTGCGCGCGGCGTTCGGACCGGCGCGAGCTCCGACTTCTGGAATCCGCCGGCTACCGCGACCGGCTCCGCGTGGGCCCTCTGACCTGCGTCTTCCCGTCGCGCGGCTGAGCCGCCAGGCGCACGGTGAAGGAGGCTTGACCGGGCTCGCCCGTTTTGTTGGCCATTGTGGGGGCATCGGCGGGGCATCGTTCCGAGCAGGTGGGAGGAGCAATGTCGACCATCCTCGTGGTCGTGGCCGCCGTGGTGATCGTCGCCCTGGCCGCCGGGGCCGGGTACATGCTGTGGGAGCGGGCCCGGACCCGCGGGCTGCGGCGGCGGTTCGGCCCCGAGTACGACCGCGCCGTGGAACGCCACGGCGATCGCCGGGCCGCCGAGCGCGAGCTGCTGGCCCGCCGGCGCCGGCACCAGGAGCTGGAGCTGCGCGATCTCGATCCGGAGCGCCGGGAGAACTACCGCGCCCAGTGGGTCCGGGTACAGGAGCGGTTCGTCGACGAGCCTGCGACGGCCGTCGAGCAGGCCGACCGCCTCGTGATGGTGGTGATGGGCGAGCGCGGCTACCCGACCCGTGACTTCGACGACCGGGTCGAGCACCTGTCGGTCGAGCACGGCCGCACCCTCGACCACTACCGGCGCGGGCACGACATCAGCGACCGGGCGGCCCGCCAGGAGGCCTCCACGGAGGACCTGCGGCAGGCCATGGTGCACTACCGGGAGCTCTTCGAGGACCTCCTGAGGGTCCCCGGCGACGACCGTCCCGCCGTGTCCGCGCGGCACGGCGACGAGCAGAGTTCGAGGAGCTGACACGACATGCGCGACAGAATGCGCGACAGACCGTCCGGCGGCGGGAACGGGGCGGCGGGCGAGGCCCGTGCGGGCGCCCCGCGTCCGGAGCCGCCGGGCGGAGCGGGCGGGGACCTGCGCGTGGCCGGTCAGAGGCCGGAGGCGGGGCGGGACACCGCGCCCAACCCCGTCGTCACGGAGTCCGCGCCCCAGACCTCCGTCCAGGGCGCGCCCGAGCCCGCCCAGGGGCCCCCGCACGTAACCGCCCCCGGCCCTGGCCCCGTCCCCGGCCCTGGTCCTGGTCCCGTACCTGGCCCTGGCCCTGGCCCCGCACGGGAGCACCGGCCCGGCGCGGCCCAGGCACCGGCCGGCCCTGCCGCCGACGTCCCGCCCGCGGGAGGCGGGCGGCCCGTGCCCGACCGCGGGAGGGCGGCGGCGCCGGAGCCGCCGCGGAAACCGCCCGCCGAGCCCGGCGGTCACCGGCGGCTGCTCCAGGACGCCGACGCCGACGGCTTCCGCGACCGCTGGCGGGAGGTGCAGACCGGCTTCGTCGACGACCCCCGCGAGGCCGTCAGCCGGGCGGACGCGCTGGCCTCGGAGGTCGTGGACGCCCTCGGCGAGGCCCTCACCCGGCGCCGGCGCGAGCTGGAGAGGTCCGTGGACGCGGGCGCGGCGGGCGACGGCCAGGCTTCCGAGACCGAACGGCTGCGGCTGGCGCTGCGCCGCTACCGCGAGCTCGTCGATCAGATGCTCGCCACCTGACCTCGCCCCTCGCCCCTGACCCCTGTCCCCGACCCTCCGTCCCAGGCCCCGGCTCCGATCCGTTTCCGCCCGTTCCCTCCGGAACGGCCGCGTTCCCGGGGCACAGCGAGACCGCCGTCGCGCGAGCGCCGGCGGTCTCGCTGTGCCCCGGGGGTGGCCCGCGGCCCCGCCGGAGGCAATACTGAACGTCATTCGGTAGCCGCTCGAATCGGAGGATCGACCGTGTCCGACTACACGATGACCATTGGCGGCCGGGCCGTGGCCGCGCCGCGCACCTTCGGCGTGATCAACCCCGCCACGGGCGAGGTGGCCGAGCAGGCTCCCGACTGCTCGCGCGAGCAGCTGGACGAGGCGATGGCCGCCGCCCGGGACGCGCTGCCCGGATGGCGGTCGGACGAGGACGCGCGCCGCAAGGCGCTGCACGCCGCGGCCGACCTGATGTTCGCCAGGTCCGAGGAGATCGGGCGGGTCCTCACCCTGGAGCAGGGCAAGCCGCTGCAGGACGCCACCATGGAGGTGGTCGGCGCCGGGGTCTGGCTGAAGTACTTCGCCGACCTGGAGATGCCGCGCGAGGTGATCCAGGACGACGACACCGCGCGGGTCGAGGTGGTCCGGCGCCCGATAGGCGTGGTGGCGGCGATCACCCCGTGGAACTACCCGCTCCTGCTGGGCGTGTGGAAGCTGGCCCCCGCCCTGCTGGCCGGCAACACCATGGTCCTCAAGCCCTCCCCGTACACCCCGCTGTCCAGCCTGCGGCTGGGCGAGGCGCTGCGCGAGGTGCTGCCGCCCGGCGTGCTGAACGTGGTGTCCGGCGGCGACGACCTGGGCGCCTGGATGACCGGCCACGAGATCCCGCGCAAGATCAGCTTCACCGGCAGCGTGGCCACCGGCAAGCGCGTGGCCGCCTCCGCCGCCCCCGACCTCAAGCGGGTCACCCTGGAGCTGGGCGGCAACGACCCCGCGATCCTGCTCGACGACGTCGACCCGGAGGCCATCGCCGGCAAGCTGTTCGGCGCCGCGTTCCAGAACAACGGCCAGGTCTGCTCGGCGATCAAGCGGGTGTACGTGCCGGAGGCGCTGTACGGCGACGTGGTGGACGCCCTGGCGGCCAAGGCCGCCTCGGCCAAGGTCGGCGACGGCATGACCGAGGGCGTGCAGTACGGGCCGGTCAACAACAGGCCGCAGTTCGAGCGGGTCGGCGAGCTGGTCGCCGACGCGCTGGCCGGCGGTGCCCGCGCCGCCGCCGGCGGCAGGCCGATCGACGGCCCCGGTTACTTCTTCGAGCCCACCATCCTCGCCGACGTCGCCGACGGCGCCCGGATCGTCGACGAGGAGCAGTTCGGCCCCGCCCTGCCGGTGGTCGCCTACCGTGACCTCGACGAGGCCGTGGCGCGGGCCAACGGCACCCACTTCGGCCTGTCCGGCTCGGTCTGGAGCGCCGACGCCGACCGGGCGAGCGAGGTCGCCGGCCGGCTGGAGTGCGGCACCGCGTGGGTCAACACCCATCTCGCGCTGGCGCCCCACCAGCCGTTCGGCGGCTTCAAGTGGAGCGGCGTCGGCGTGGAGAACGGCCCGTGGGGCCTGTACGGCTTCACCGAGCTCCAGGTGATCCACCGGTCCAAGCTCTAAGCTCACGCTCAGGCTCCGAACTCCGCGAGTACGCGGCGGCGGGCCCGGTCACGGCCGGGCCCGCCGCCGCGCGCGTCCCGTCCGCGACCATGGAGGCGCCGATGCACACCTGGGACCTGATGCGTCAGGACGACAACGGCAACCGGTACCGCATGGCCTCGCACGACTCGCGCGTCGGAGCGCTCGCCCAGATGCTGATGATGGAGAGCGGGGTCCAGCACAAGCAGATGTACTGGGTCACCGGCCCCGCGATCCCCGCCGTCCGCACCAACCGCGACCTCTACCTGCACGTCCTGCGCATCGGGCGGGACGCCGCGACGGCGTCCTGGTCGCTGTCGGCCTTCCTGCGGGCGCTGTGGAAGGTCAGCGTCCCCCTCTCCGCCCACCAGAGCCTGGAGGCCGACGACGTGGCGGCGATGTTCTCGGCGGCGGCCGGGGTGGCGCCCGCCGAGTACGACCCGGCGTGGAGCACCCGCGACCTGTCCCTGCCGGGCGGCGAGCCGCGGGGGTACGCCGACTGGGAGCGGGTCCTGCTCTCCCAGCTGGCCGATCTGGAGGACTTCCTGGCCTCTCCCCCGGGCCCGCGGGCCCGTTTCGGGGTGGACGCCCCGCGCCCCGCCGGCGCCGGAAGCCGCGCCACGCCGCCCCGCTGGTGCAACTTCGACCCCGCCACCTACCTCGAATGCGCGATCGCCGGGAGCCTGGGCGGCTGGGACGCGGCCGACGGGGTCCGGGTGCCGCTGGCCGCCCCCGGCGGCGCCCCGACCGAACGGTCGCCCGTCCGCGCCCTCACCACCCTGACCTGGCCGGACCTGGCGCGGGTCATCGTCTGCGGCCAGCTGTACGCCTGACCGCGGCCCCGTGCGTTCTGCCGGGGCCCGATGACACACTGGGTCGTGTGAGACCCGTCAGCATCGAGGAACGGGGCGGCTGGTGGCTGGCCCAGGGGCGGCCCCATCCGGCCCTGCGCCCGTTCCTGGCCTCCTACGACGGCTACTGGGAGGACCGTTCCACCCCCGACCGCGTCCGGACGCTCCCCGGGCGGCACGTCGTGCTGATCCTCAACCTGGGCCCGCCGCTCCTCGTGACCGTCCCGGGCGCCGCTCCGGCGCGGTACGCCTCGTTCGTCGCCGGGATGCACGACGGTCCCGGCGCCTACGCGCATCCGGGCGGGCAGCGCGGCATCCAGCTCGACCTGACCCCGCTGGGCGCCTACACCCTGCTCGGCACGCCGATGGGCGCGCTCACCAACGTCGCGGCCGACCTGCCCGACCTGCTCGGGCCGCGGGCGGGCGAGCTGGTCGAGCGGCTGGCGGCCGCACCGGGCTGGGCCGCCCGTTTCGATCTGCTCGACCGTTTCCTGCTGGACCGGCTGACGCTCGGCCCCTCCCCCGCCCCCGAGGTCGAGCGGGCCTGGCACCTGCTGGCCTCCGGCGGCGGGTGCGCGCCGGTGGCCGAACTGGCCGGGGAGGTGGGCTGGAGCCGCCGCCACCTCACCCAGCGTTTCAAGGAGCAGATCGGCCTGCCGCCGAAGGTGATGGCCAGGGTGCTGCGGTTCGAGCGGGCACTGGCGCGGATGGCCGCGGGCGGTTCCGGCTGGGCCGACATCGCCGCCGGCTGCGGCTACTACGACCAGGCCCACCTCAACCGCGAGTTCCGCGCGCTGTCGGGCTGTACCCCGTCCGAGCTGCTGGCGGCCCAGGCGCCCGAGGGCCTGACCACGACGGCCAGGGAGTTCGCCTGACGCGGCATGTCCGGCCCCCGCCGGGCGCATGGGACGGAGCGGGCGGGCAATACCGGTGGTGAACCCCCGCCCCCCGGAGGCACCGATGATCATCGCCGGCCTGGTCGCCCTCGTCGCGGGCGCCGTCCTCCTCCTCACCGCCGGCGGCTCGTCCGGCGGCCCCGAACTGACCGTGGCGGGGGCGGCCGTGATGGCAGTCGGCGCGCTCGTCCTGATCGCCGGCCTGCTGCGGCTCCGCCGGGCCTCGCGCCGTACGGCGGCGGGCGTCCCGGAGCCCTACCGCACCGGCAAGGGCAAGATCATCGCGATGGTGGCGGCGGTGCTCTACATCGTGTCCCCGATCGACCTGGTCCCCGACGTCCTCCTGCCCGTCGGGATCGTGGACGACGCCACCGCCCTCACCTGGCTGGTCGTCGCGGCCGGGCAGGAGCTGGCGCGGCGCTCGCGCTCCCCGCGGCGGGCCCGCTGACGAGACCGCTGACGAGACCGCTGACGAGACCGGGCGCGGGTCAGCGGGCGCCGGCGTGCCGGGCGGCGATCTCCTCGAAGACCTTCATGTCGGCGTCCCACTCGGTGCCGGGACGCGGCCAGTGCACCGCGATCTCGGCGATGCCGAGCTCGGCGTAACCGCCGGCCAGGTCGGCGAACGCCTGCGGCGACTCCAGGAACGGCTCGCCGGTGAAACCGGTGAGCAGGATCGGCCGGATGCCGGCGGGGTCGCGGCCCTCGGCCTCGCAGGCGGCGCGCAGCCCGGCGAGCTGGTCCCGGACGGCGTCGCGCGGCGCCCGCCCCGGGGGTCCCCCGCCCGTGGTGACCCAGGCGGCGCCGTGGCGGGCGGCCAGGCGCAGCCCCCGGGGGCCGGTCGCGGCGATCGCGAACGGCACCCGGGGCCGCTGGACGCAGCCGGGTCCGGTGACGACCTCGCGGGCCGAGTAGTAGGCGCCCTCGTAGGTGGTCTCCGGGCCGGTCAGGAGCCGGTCGAGGAGGCCGGTCCACTCGGCGAACCGGTCCGCGCGCTCGCGGGCCGTCCACTCGGGGCCGCCGAGGATGCCCGAGTCGGAGGTGCGGCTGGTCCCGCCCGAGCCGATGCCCAGCGTGAGCCTCCCGCCGCTGATGTGGTCGATCGTCTTGACCGCGTGCGCGGTCGGCACGGGATGCCGGAAGTTGGGGGAGGTGACCATCGTGCCGAGGCGGATCCGGGAGGTCACCGCGGCCGCCGCGGCCAGGGTGGTGTACGCGTCGTACCAGGGCGTGGTCCCGCGCCAGGCGGTGTGGTCGTACACCCAGGCGCAGCCGAACCCGAGCTCCTCGGCCCGCCGCCACTGGGCGCCCGCCTCCGGCCAGGACCGGGTGGGCCACATCACCGTGCTGATCTCCATCGGCACATCACATCACGCCGGGAGACCGCGGAGCCATTCGCGCAGGGCCCACCAGTGGTGCGCGGCATGCGCCACCGCGTCGGGGCGCGCGCCGGGCACGGCGGCGGCCGGTCCGGCACCCGCGGGCCCGGTGACAGCGGGCCCGCCGCCGGACGGCGCCGCGGCGGCCGGCGCTGTGCCGGCCGGCGCGGTGCCCGTCAGCGCTGTGCCGGTCAGCGCTGTGCCCGTCAGCGCTGTGCCGGTCAGCGCTGTGCCCGTCAGCGCTGTGCCGGTCAGTTCGTGGAAGCGGCGCAGGCGGTACTTCACGGTGTTGGCGTGGACGTGCAGGGCGGCGGCCGTGGCCTCCACCCGGCCGCCGTGGCCGAGGACGGCCAGGGCGGTCTCGGCCACCTCCCGGTGGAACGGGTCGCCCGGGTCCAGGCCGTCCAGCAGCCGGGCGGCCAGCAGGCGGCCCAGCTCCGGCTCGCCCTCGGTGACGGTGACCAGCGCGAGATCGGTGAGCCGCCGCAGGCCGGTCAGCCCGGACGCGGCGCCGGCCCGCAGCGCCCTGCGGCACAGCCGGTACAGCGGCGCCATCTCGGCGGGACGGGCCGGGGGCGCGGCCACCAGGAGCGGGCCACCGGCGAGGTCGGGCAGGCGGGTGACCAGCGCGGCCAGCCGCCCGTCCACCAGCCCGGACAGCGCCGGCCCCGGCGCGGCCAGCGCGCTCTCCAGGCGGGCGGCCACGGCGGGATCGCTGACGTCGGAGACGACGCAGTGGTACGTCCCGCCCGGGGCCAGCGGGCCGAGGCCGGCGGGCGCCTCGCCGTGCAGCAGCCGGCGCAGCGCCTGGACGTGCCCCTCGCGGCGGGTGCGGGCCATCTCCAGCTCCGCGACCCGGTGGGCGTGCACCATGCGGTGGACCAGGGCGGTGGTGATGGCGTCGATCCGGACGACGCCGTCCAGCACCGTCTCGGCGGGGACGCGCAGGCGCCGGGCCTCCTCGATCAGCAGGCCCACCAGATGGGCGCGGCCGGCCTGGAACCCGTCCAGGAACGCGGCCACCGGGACGCCCTGGCGGGCCCGGTCCGAGCCGAGCCGCTCCGCGGCGGCCAGCACCTCCTCGCCGGGCTCGCCGCCCGCTCCGAGCGCGTCCAGGACGCCCAGGACCAGGGCGCGGGCGTGCCGCCGGGTCTCCTCCTCGGGCAGGGCCGCGACCAGGTCGGACCTGCCGCGGGCGGCCCGTACCGTGGACTCCAGGACGTCGGGGTCCCGGCCGCGCTCGGCCAGGATCCGCAGGAAGCCGTCCGCCTCCCGGCCGGTGTCGCCCATCGGCGCTCCGCTCCAGGTTGTCCCCGCCGGACAACCACCGCCACGCTCGTTGACTCCGCCCAGCCTAGACGAGCACGGCCGGAATGCGGTTCGGTGGTGAGGGACAAGCCGAAGGAGCCGCCCCATGTCCGAAGAAGAGAAGTTCCTCGAGAAGCTGCCGACCGATCTGATCTTCCGGCTGCCGCCGTCGTTCGAGACCGCCGAGGAGGAGCGCCGGCACCGCAAGGAGCGGCTGGCCGCCGCCCTGCGGATCTTCGGGAGGTTCGGCTTCGAGGAGGGCGTGGCCGGTCACATCACGGCCCGCGACCCCGAGCACACCGACCATTTCTGGGTCAATCCGTTCGGGATGTCGTTCAAGCACGTCACGGTCGGCGACCTCATCCTGGTCAACCACAAGGGGCAGGTCGTCGAGGGGCGCTACCCGGTCAACGAGGCGGCGTTCGCGATCCACTCCCAGGTGCACCAGGCCCGCCCCGACGTGGTGGCCGCCGCGCACAGCCACTCCACGCACGGGCGGGCGCTGTCGGCCCTCGGCCAGAAGCTGGAGCCGATCACGCAGGACGTGTGCGCCTTCTACCAGGACCACGGCCTGTTCGACGACTACACCGGCGTGGTCACCGACCTGGAGGAGGGCAAGCGCATCGCCGCCGCGCTGGGCGACCACAAGGCCGTCATCCTGCGCAACCACGGGCTGCTGACGGTCGGTGACACGGTGGACGCCGCCGCGTGGTGGTTCATCACCATGGAGCGCTCCTGCCAGGTGCAGCTGCTGGCCAAGGCCGCCGGGCAGGTGGTGCCGATCGAGCACGACAACGCGGTCCTGACGCACCAGCAGATCGGCAACGACCTGGTCGGCTGGATCAACTACCAGCCGCTGTTCGACCAGATCTCGCGCGAGCAGCCGGACCTGTTCGACTGAGCGGAGCGTGGCCCTCCCGCCCGGCCCCCTCCCCCGCGCGTCCCCGGTTCCGGCGATCGGGAATGATCGGTGCATGGCTTCGCGTGTGGCACTCATCGGCTACGGCACCGGGGGCGCGGTGTTCCACGCGCCGTTGATCGACTCGGTCCCCGGTCTCCGGCTGACCGCGGTGGTGACGGGGAACCCCGGGCGGCGGGAGGCCGCGGAGCGGCGCTTCCCGGACGTCAGGGTGCTCGACAGCGCGGACCGGCTGTGGGAGAACCCCGACGCCTGGGACCTGGTGGTGGTGACCGCGCCCAACCGGCAGCACGTCCCGCTGGCGCGTGCCGCGCTGACCTCGGGGCTCCCGGTCGTGGTGGACAAGCCGGCCGCCACGTCGGCGGCCGAGGCCCGTTCCCTGGCGGCGCTGGCGGCGGTCCGGGGGCTGCCGGTGATCCCGTTCCACAACCGGCGGTGGGACGGGGACTTCCGCACGGTCCGGCGGCTGCTCGGCGACGGTGCCCTGGGCGCCGCCCAGCGCTTCGAGTCGCGGTTCGAACGCTGGCGGCCCGAGGTCAGGACCACCTGGAAGGAGAGCACCGACCCCCGGGACGGCGGCGGGATCCTGTTCGACCTCGGCTCGCACCTGATCGACCAGGCGGTCGCGCTGTTCGGCCGCCCGCGCCTGGTGTACGCCGAGATCGACGTGCGGCGGCCCGGGGCGGTCGCCCCCGACGACGTCTTCGTGGCGCTCACCCATGACTCCGGCGTGCGCTCCCACCTGTGGATGAGCGCGACGGCCGCGCAGCTGGGACCGCGCTTCCGCGTGCTGGGGTCGGACGCGGCGTACACCGTGCACGGCATGGACGGCCAGGAGGAGGCGCTGCGTTCGGGGCTGACGCCGAAGGACGCGGGATGGGGGCAGGCGCCGCCCGAGGCGTACGGCCGCCTGGGCACTCCCGGCGGCGGGCGTCCCGAACCCACCGACCCCGGGGCCTACCAGGACTTCTACGCCGAGGTCGCGCGGGCCCTGCGCGGGGAGCGTCCGCCTCCGGTCGACCTCGCCGACGCCATCACCGGCCTGGAGGTCATCGAGGCCGCCACGCTGTCGGCGGAGACCGGAACGGCGGTGCAGATGCCGGACGGCCGGGGCGGCGGTCAGTAGCGCAGGTCGGTGAGGACCCCGTAGTGGTCCGAGCCGTGTATCCGGTCGAGCGGCTCGGTGCCGAACAGCTCGCAGCGCACCGGGTGCCCGGCGCCGCCCGCCCTGGGCCAGGCCGAGAAGACGTAGTCGATCCGCCGGTCGGGCAGGAGCACGGGCCGGGTCCAGGGGTTGGTGGCCGACCAGGTGTGGCCGGGCGTCCCGTCGCCGGCCGTCTCCCAGGCGTCGTAGAAGACCAGGCCGGGCGCCGCCACGGCGGCGCGGCCGGTGAGCATCCGGATCTCGTCGCTGTCGGGCGGGGCGTTGAAGTCGCCGCAGAGCACCACCGGTGACCGGGTGTCGGCCACCTGCCGCACGAATCCGCCCAGGTCCCGTACCTGCTCCTGGCGCTGGAGGCTGTGGTCGGGCTTCCAGCCGAGCCCGGTCCCGAACACCTGCACCGCGCCGCGCGGCCCCTCGGCGCGGGCGAACAGGGCGATGCCCGCGTCCCAGCCGGTGGCGTCGCCGAGGCGCCGTTCGGCCCGGCCGGCCAGCGGCCAGCGCGACAGCACCGCGATCCCCGACCGCGGGCCGCCGTCCGGGCCGGTGCCGGCGAACACGTGGTGGGGCAGGCCGAGCTCGCCCTTGAGCCGCCCGGCCTGGGTCGCGTCGCCGTCCTCCCAGGCCTCGACGAGCACGAGGACGTCGGCGGCCACGGCGGCGAGTTCCGCCAGGATCACCCGCTCGCGTTCCCGCCAGGGCCCGTAGCGTCCCCACACGTTCCACGTGGCGACCCGCACGGTCGTGTCGATCAGCGGCCCGTACGGCTGCTCGATGTCATACGCGGTGAAGGCCATGGAACGAGCCTGGCACCGGGCGGTCCCGCGTTCCAGGCCCCACGCCCCCTCGACGCGCCGTTCCCGGGACGGCGGGCTCAGAGGACGGAGACGTGGACGTGGTCGTAGTGGTTCTGGGTGACGCTGCCGCGGTCCTCCATCTGCCGCCAGCCGCCGCTGCTGCGCATGTCGTAGATCCGCTGGCGCCAGATGACGTACTTGATGCCGAGCCGGGAGGCGTTGTCGATCACGTACTGGGCGACGGCGTCGCCGTGGGCCATGGCGGAGGCGCTGGGCATCTTCCCGCCGGTGCTCTCCATGAAGTCGCAGGCCCGGCCGGACCCGTGGTCCTGGGGGTCGCCGGGGCGGGCGCAGCCGATGGTGGGGAACGGGCCGAACCTGCCGTCGATGGCCATCATGGCCGTCCGCATCCGCGCGGTCATCGTGTTGCCGACGATGGGCGACTTGGTCCCGGAGGCGCCGTCGGGCCGGCCCGACGGGGCCCTGGGGGCGGCGGGCGCCTCCGGCTTGTACTTGGCCAGCAGCTTGCGGACCCTGGCCCGCTGGCTCTCCAGGTCGTCGATCTCCTTGCGCACCTGGTCGAGCTTGGCGCGGGCGTCGTGCTGGGACCGGGTCGCCTGGGCCGAGAGGGTGCGCAGGCCCTGAACGCGGCGGTCGTTGTTGCGCGCCAGGTGCTCGATGACGGCGGCGTTGCGGACGGCCGCGCCCGGGTCGTCGGAGGTGACCATCGGGACCATGTCCAGGTGGCCGCTCATGTACGAGCTGGCGGCGATGCGGCTGACGTCGGCGCGGGCGGTGTCGAACTCGCGGCCGAGCCGTTCGGCGTCGGCCTCGGCGCGCTTGGCGGCGCGCTTGGCCTCCTCCAGCGAGATCAGCTCGCCCCGGTACTCCTTGGCGAGCTTGGCCGCGCGCTTCTCCAGCTTGGCGTACTCCTTCGCGGTGTCCTTCGGCTCGGCGGGCAGGCCCGCCGCGCTGCCCGGGCCGGGCGGCAGGACCGCCGACAGGGCCGTCACCAGGGCGACCGCCGCGCAGCACCGCGCCATCCGTGAGCGCGACGAGCGCCGCTTCCGGCCGAGGGGGACGTGGGCCGCCACTGAACTCTCCTTAACACCATGCAGAAGATTGGCGGCACGCTACCACAATCACCCATTTAAACCCTGAAACCCAATAAAACACACAGCGTCATCCGGCAACTACCGAGACGGAATCCCCTCGGAATTCGGTTCGGAGGCCCCGGGCCGCGGGGGCTCCGTCAACCCCTGCGCGGGCGCGGGCGGAGGCGCCTCGGGGGCGCCTCGGGCCGGGAGCGGACGCCCCGTCGGACGGGGCGTGGACACGCGCCACGGCCGGCGGCGGCGCTCCCGGCGCCGTCACCGGCCGTGATGTGATCCGGCCCGTTCGGACCGGCCGGACCGGCCGCCGCCCGCCTCCCGTGCCCGGGATCACCCCGGTCCGGGGCGGGCGTCAGCGGAACACGAGCTCGTCCCACGGCGGGACGCGCGGCCGGCCGCGCAGCCGCATGCCGGCCTCCTCCGGGGTGCGGTTCCCTTTGCGGTTGTTGCACCTGCCGCAGGCCAGGACGGTGTTCTCCCAGGTGTCGCCGCCTCCCCGCGACTGCGGCAGCACATGGTCGATGGTGTGACCGCGCGTGCCGCAGTACCCGCACACCCCGCGGTCGCGCAGGTAGACGCCGCGCTTGCTCCACGGCGGGCGCCTGCCGTGCCGCCACCGCATGGCGACGTACCTGACCAGCCGGAGCACCCGCGGCACGGGGAAACGGCCGATCGTCCGGCCCTCCTCCGCCTCCTCGACGACGGCCACCTCGCGCACCAGCATGCGGATGGCGTGCCGCAGGTCCACGTTCTGTAACGGCTCGTAGGACGCGTTCAGGACGAGCACGTTCACCGGTCACCCACCTCCTCACCGTCGCGGCCCGCCCCGCCGGCGGCGCCCGGAGCGCCGCCCTCCGGCAATGGACGCGCTGCATTAACGGCAGGGCCACCACCATTGAACGAAGGAGGAATGGTCCGCTAATTCCCCGGCCATCCGGACTTTCCGAAGGCCCATCTCAGAGTGCCGATCTTCCCCGCGGCGGGCAACGTATTTTCACCCCATAATGCCTAATGCATCGCCATCGGGGCCGTTCGGCGGGACGCCTCAGAGCAGCGTTCGGTGGACGGTGGGAAGATCGCGGGCGGCGGCCTGGTACTCGCGGGACTCGCGCTGCCGGCGGAACCCCAGCTCCTCGTTGACCGCCAGCATGTGCGCGTTGTCGCCGGCGTTGTCGGTCTCGATCTCGCGGACCTCGGGACGCACCTCGGCCAGCCACCGCAGCATGGCGGCCTTGACCCAGATGCCCAGGCGGCGGCCGCGGTGCTCGGGCACGACCGCCGTGTCGTACTGGGCGGCCCGCTCCGGCGCGGACGCGGGCACGACGATCTCGGTGAAGCCGGCGATCGCCGACCCCTGGACGGCGGCGACGGTGTAGAGGTCGTCGCCGCGCGCCGCGACCATCGCGGCCGTCTCGCGGACCCGGACGGCGTCCCACGGCAGGCCCTCGTACTCGGCGAGGTCGGCCATGGCGTGCTTGGCGTGGGCCAGGGCGTCGGCGTACCGCTCCGGCACCTCCCCGCGCCAGCGCACGAGCCGGTAGCCGGGCGGCCCCGCGGCCACCAAGGCCGGGACGCGGCCCGGCGGGAGGTCCTCCATCCGCAGCAGCAGGCCGCTCAGGGTGAGGACGCAGACGAAGCCGTGCGACTCCAGGAACGGCACCGCGGGCGTGCCCGCCAGGACCTGGGCGATGGCGCTGGTCCGGCCGTCGGCGCGCAGCCCCTCGGCGGCCACCGCCAGCAGGCGGGTGCCCAGCCCGCGCCGCCTGCGGGCCGGATGGACCCGGATGTCGATCTCGGCGGGACGGTCGGCGCCGGGGCCGCCGGGCAGCCGCAGGACCGCCACGGCCACCGCCCTTCCGTCCTCGGCGACCGCCCACCGACGCCGGTCACCCCCGCGCAGGCACTCGGCCGTGTACGCCGCCGCGGGGGCCGGGTCGCCGGCCGGATCGGCCGTGTGCACCGCCGCCAGGACCGCGTGCCACTGCGCGATCTGCTCCTCGGTGGGATCATCGAGTGGGATGACGTCCATCAGCCTGTTCTACAGGATCCCGGCCGCCCGCGACCGTCAAACCGTCACCGGGTGAAGACGGCCAGTATCCGTTCGGCCGCCAGCGCGGGCGTCAGCGTCCCCTCGGCGACCTCCGCCTCGAGCGCGGGGGCCAGCTCGCGCACGGCCGGGTGCTCGCGCAGCTCGGTGAGCAGCCGGTCGCGTACCAGGGCCCAGGTCCAGCCGACCTGCTGGCGGCGGCGGCGCCGTTCCAGCTCGCCCTCGGCGGCCAGCCGGTCCTGGTGCTCGACCAGGTGCCGCCACACCGTGTCCAGCCCCTTGTTCTCGCGCGCGCTGCAGGTGAGGACCGGCGTGTCGCGGGCGCGCTCGTCGCCGCGCAGCAGCCGCAGCGCGCCGGCCAGCTCCCGGGCGGCCTTCCTGGCCTCCATCTCGTGCGGCCCGTCGGCCTTGTTGACGGCGATGACGTCCGCGAGCTCCAGCACGCCCTTCTTGATGCCCTGCAGCTGGTCGCCCGTGCGGGCCAGGGTCAGGAACAGGAACGAGTCGACCATCTCGGCCACCGTCGTCTCGGACTGGCCCACCCCCACGGTCTCCACCAGCACGACGTCGTAGCCGGCGGCCTCCATGACGACCATCGCCTCGCGGGTCGCCTTGGCCACCCCGCCGAGGGTCCCCGCGGTCGGCGAGGGCCGGATGAACGCGTGCGGGTCGACCGCGAGCCGGTGCATCCGCGTCTTGTCCCCGAGGATGCTCCCGCCCGTGCGGGTGGATGACGGGTCGACCGCGAGCACCGCCACCTTGTGGCCGGCGGCGGTCAGGGAGGTGCCCAGGGCGTCGATGAACGTCGACTTGCCCACGCCCGGCACGCCGGTGATGCCGACCCGCCGGGCCTTCCCCGCGTGGGGGGTCAGCTCCACCAGAAGCCGCTGCGCCAGCTCGCGGTGGTCGGCGCGGGTGGACTCCACGAGCGTGATCGCGCGGGCGATCCACGCGCGCGAGCCCTCCCGCACGCCCTTGACGTAGTCGTCGAGGCCGGGGCCGGCCGGCCGCCCGCCGGCCGGTTCCCCGGTGGCCGCCGGTCCGCTCACGCGGCGCGGTGCCCGAGCCGGGCCGCCAGCTCGTCGAGCAGGCCGGCCGCGGCGTCGGCCAGGACCGTGCCGGGCGGGAAGATCGCCGAGGCGCCGGCGGCGCGCAGCTCGTCGAAGTCCTGCGGGGGGATCACCCCGCCCACGACGATCATCACGTCGTCCCGGCCCAGCGCGGCCAGCTCCTCCCGCAGCGCGGGCACGAGGGTGAGGTGCCCGGCCGCCAGCGAGTTGACGCCGACGATGTGCACGTCCGCCTCGACCGCCTGCCGGGCGACCTCCGCCGGGGTCTGGAAGAGCGGGCCCACGTCCACGTCGAAGCCGAGGTCGGCGAAGCCGGTGGCGATCACCTTCTGGCCGCGGTCATGGCCGTCCTGTCCCATCTTGGCGACCAGGATGCGCGGGCGGCGTCCCTCCGCGGCCTCGAACGCGGCGGTCGCGGCGCGGGCCTTCTCGATCGCGCTCACCCGGCCTGCCTCCTCCCGGTACACGCCGGAGATGGTACGGATCTGCGCCTGGTGCCGCCCGTAGGTCCGCTCCAGGGCGTCGGAGATCTCACCGACGGTGGCCTTGGCGCGGGCGGCGTCCACGGCCAGGGCGAGCAGGTTCCGCTCCAGGCCCGGCCCGCGGGTGCCCCGCTCGGCGGCCTCGGCGGCGGCGGCGAGGGCGTCCAGGGCGGCCCGGGCGGCGTCCTCGTCGCGCTCCTCGCGCAGCCGCCGCAGCTTCTCGATCTGCTGGGCGCGGACCGAGGCGTTGTCGACCTTCAGGACGTCGATGCTCTCGTCGGTGTCCGGGCGGTACTTGTTGACGCCGATGACCGGCTGCCGGCCCGAGTCGATGCGGGCCTGGGTGCGCGCGGCGGCCTCCTCGATGCGCAGCTTCGGCAGGCCCTCGTCGATGGCCTTGGCCATCCCGCCCGCCTCCTCGACCTCGGTGATGTGCCCCCAGGCGCGCCGGGCAAGGTCGTAGGTGAGCCGCTCGACGTAGGCGCTGCCGCCCCAGGGGTCGATCGTGCGGGTGGTGCCCGACTCCTGCTGGAGCAGCAGCTGGGTGTTGCGGGCGATCCGGGCGGAGAAGTCGGTCGGCAGGGCCAGGGCCTCGTCGAGCGCGTTGGTGTGCAGCGACTGGGTGTGCCCCTGGGTCGCGGCCATCGCCTCGACGCAGGTGCGGGCCACGTTGTTGAAGACGTCCTGGGCGGTCAGCGACCAGCCGGAGGTCTGGGAGTGCGTGCGCAGGCTGAGCGACTTGGGGTTCCGCGGGTCGAAGCCCTTGACCAGCTTCGCCCACAGCAGCCGGGCGGCGCGGAGCTTGGCGACCTCCATGAAGAAGTTCATGCCGATCGCCCAGAAGAACGACAGCCGCGGCGCGAACGCGTCGATGTCCAGGCCCGCCTCGCGGCCCGCCCGGATGTACTCGACCCCGTCGGCCAGGGTGTAGGCCAGCTCCAGGTCCGCGGTGGCCCCCGCCTCCTGGATGTGGTAGCCGGAGATGGAGATCGAGTTGTACTTGGGCATCCGCTGCGAGGTGTAGGCGAAGATGTCGGAGATGATCCGCATCGACGGCCCAGGCGGGTAGATGTAGGTGTTGCGGACCATGAACTCCTTGAGGATGTCGTTCTGGATGGTCCCCGCCAGCCGCTCCGGCTCCACCCCCTGCTCCCCCGCCGCGGCGATGTAGAGCGCCAGCACGGGCAGCACCGCGCCGTTCATGGTCATCGACACGCTCATCCTGTCCAGCGGGATCCCGTCGAACAGCTGCCGCATGTCGTAGATCGAGTCGATCGCCACCCCGGCCATGCCGACGTCCCCGGCCACCCGCGGATGGTCGGAGTCGTACCCCCGGTGGGTGGCCAGGTCGAACGCCACCGACAGGCCCTTCTGCCCGGCGGCGAGGTTGCGCCGGTAGAAGGCGTTGGACTCCTCGGCGGTGGAGAACCCGGCGTACTGCCGGATCGTCCACGGCTGGGTCGCGTACATCGCGGGGTACGGGCCGCGCAGGTAGGGGGCGATGCCCGGGAGGGTGTCGAGGAAGTCCAGCCCGGCCAGGTCGTCGCCGGTGTAGAGCGGCCTGACCGCGATGCCCTCGGGGGTGTCCCAGGTCTCGGCGTCGGGATCGCGGCCGGTGGCCTCGGTGACCGCCGCGCGCCACCGCTTGGCGGCCTCGTCGGCGGGGGCCGCCGTGCCGAGCCCGATCTCGGAGAAGTCGGGGATCATCGGTTCACTCCTAGATCGTCGAGGGTGGTCTCCAGCACGGCCACCGCGTCGCAGCCCGCGTAGACGTGCGCGTCCACTCCCTCATAGGTCCCCTTACCCGCGAGCCAGACCTTCACCGCGCCCGCTTCCCTGAGCGTGCGCGCGGCCTCCTCGGCCTGCTCGCCGTAGAGCCTGTCGCTGGAGCACAGGCACGCCACGGCCGCTCCGGAGGTCGCGAAGCCGCCGGGCTCGCCGGCGACGGTCTCGATCCCCCCGGCCTGGAAGAGGTTGGCCGCGAACGAGGCGCGCGCGGTGTGCACGGCGACCGGCCCCAGCGTGGCCAGGTAGACCTTGGGGCGGGCGCCGGTGGCCTCGGCGTGGGCGTCGGCGCGGTCGCGCAGCGCCTCGAAGTCCTGGGCGTACCGCACCACGGGCAGCCCGCCCGCCGCCGGGCGCGGGGCCTCGGGCGCCGCGGGCCGTTCGGGCAGCCTCTCGGCGAGGTTCGGGTACTCGCTGACACCGGTCAGCGGGGCCCCGCGGCGCGCGATGTCGCGGCGGCGGCGCTCCCAGGTCGCGGCGATCCGGCGGGCGACCAGGCCCGACTCCAGCGCGGCGGCCGCTCCCCCGGCCCGCTCGATCTCGGTGAACCGGTCCCAGGCCGCCCGGGCCAGCTCCTCGGTGAGGCGCTCGACGTACCAGGACCCGCCCGCGGGATCGACCACGCGGGCCAGGCTGGACTCCTCCAGCAGCAGGGTCTGGGTGTTGCGGGCGATGCGGCGGGCGAAGCCGTCGGGCAGGCCGATCCGGAGGTCGAACGGCTGCACCGTCACCGCGTCCGCGCCGCCGACCCCGGCCGCGAAGGCCGCGACGGTGGTGCGCAGCATGTTCACCCAGGGGTCGCGGCGGGTCATCATGGCCGCCGACGTCACCGCGTGCAGCAGCGCGACCCGGGTCTCGCCGGTCCCCTCGCCCGCGGGCCCGGCGGAGTCGCAGACCTCGGCGACCCGCGCCCACAGCCGGCGGGCGGCGCGGAGCTTGGCGATGGACATGAACTGGTCGGCGTTGACCGCGAGCCGGAACTCCAGCTGGCCGAACGCCTCGTCCAGGCTCAGCCCGGCCGCCGTCAGCGCCCGCAGGTAGGCGACACCGGCGGCGATCGCGCCGCCCAGCTCCTCGGCGTCGCCGCCGCCCGCGTCATGGAACGGGGTGGCGTCGACGGTGACGGCGCGGATGCCCGGGAACTCGCGGGCGCACCGTACGGCCAGCGCGGCGGCGGTCGCCAGGGCCGCCTCGACCGACGGCTCGCCGGACGCCTGCGCGAACCCCTCGGCGCCCGTGCGGGCGAGCAGCCCGAGCGGATCGGCGCCCAGGTTGCCGGCGGCCTCCGCCGCCTGCCCCCGCTCGGTGACGAGTGCGAGAAGGGCCTCGGCGGCCTCCCGGGTGCGCCCTCCGGCGTCCAGCACGACCGGCGCCAGGTCGAGGTGGACGCCGCGCAGCACCTCGGCCATGGCCGCGACCGGCGGGCCGGTCTCCCCCAGCTCCAGCCACACCGAGGTGGCGCCGTTCTCCAGGTCGGCGAGGATCGCCTCGCGGGTCACCGCGGGATCGGGGTGGGCGTGCCGCTGCCGTACGTCCCAGCCCGCCAGGCCCTCGCCCTCGGGACGGACCCGGCGGAGGCGGGGGGCCAGTCCCGGCCGGCCGGGGGCCGAGTCGTCACGGGTGTAGAGCGCGGCCACCGGCACACCGTCATGGGAGTCGCGGGTCAGCAGCCCCTCGATCTCCTCCAGGGGGGTGTCCTCGTCCGCCGCGCCCGACTTGCGCAGCACCCCCTTCACCATCTCCCGCCACCGGTCGCGTTCGGCCGGAGGGAAGGCGGCGGCCAGTTCGAGTTCTTCAGGCGGCACCGTCATGCCCAGGATGGTAAGCGAGCGCGTATTCACGGCCCGCGACCGGGGTCGCCTCATCGACACGCCCGGCGGCCCCGCGTGCCACGGCGCCCGGCACGGGCGGGCCTGAGCGCCGCCCGGGCTCCGGCCGCCGCGTCCGGGCGGGAGGTTCTCTGGCATTCCGGACGCGCCAGGACGGCTCCGGCGCGGCTCCGGCAGGGCGCGCCGCCGGGCACCCCGGATCCGTGTTCCGCCGGGGCGTTGCTAGTGTTCAGGAGCGTAAACCCCCGACGGAACGGTAGGGAAGTACGCATGTCGACTGGCAGCCACGCGGGACGGCCGAAGTCCTGGGTCGCCGTGGCCGTGATCTTCATCGGTTTCACCGTGGGCGGCGTGGCGCTGACCCTGGGACCGAACTGGCCGGTGTTCTGGGCGGGCGCGGCGATCATCGCGCTCGGCGGCGTGCTGAGCTGGGTCGTGGACATCATGAGCGACGTCATCGTCGACGAGCCGCAGCAGTGACGCCGTGAACCCGTTCGGCCGGCCCCCGCTCGAGGAGCGGATCGCCGCCCGGCAGCGCGAGCGGGGGCCGATGCGGCGCGGCCGTTACTTCGAGCACGGCCCCGCCAGAATGCTGTTCTTCTTCGGCCTCGCGGTCGTGGTGATCTCCCACGTGGTCGCGCTGTCGATGTACTTCGTCGATCCCGGCCCCTGAACCGGGAGAACGCACACCGGCCGCCGCCCCGGGGCACCGCTCCGGGGCGGCGGCCGTGCGGTGCCCGGATCCGGAACGTGCGAACCGTCCCGCCACCACGTAACGTCGTAATCACCGCACCGACGCACGGCCTTCGACGCTCCCGAGCACGAGGTGGTGGGATGGCCCTCAGGTTCGGAGTCGAGGAAGAGTACTTCGTGGCCGACCCCGGCTCGCGGATGGTCGTCGCCCGCGCGCCCGCTGTGGTCGAGCGGGCGTCGGCCGCGCTGGGCGACCGGGCCTCGACGGAGCTGATCGCGTTCCTGGCCGAGGCCAAGACCTCCCCCTGCGACGACCTGGGCAAGCTGGAGGAGCAGATCCGGGAGATGCGGGCCGCGATGGCCTCCGCCGCCGCCGAGGAGGGGGTCCGCCTGATCGCCACCGGCACCCCGGTGCTGGGCGAGCTGGTCCCGCCGCCGATCAGCGCCGGCGCCCGGTACGCCGAGAGCCTGGCCACGTTCCGCGCCCTGGACGACGAGCAGTGCATCTGCTCCTGCCACGTGCACGTCGAGATGCCCGATCCGGAGCGGGCCGTGCTGGTGAGCAACCATCTGCGGCCCTGGCTGCCGACGCTGGTGGCGCTGTCGGGCAACTCCCCGTACTGGGCGGGACGCGACACCGGCCACGACTGCTGGCGGGTGCTGACCTGGGCGCGCTGGCCGGTGGCCGGCCCGCCGCCGTTCTTCGAGTCGCTGGCGCACTACGAGGACCTGGTGGGGACCCTGCTGGGCTGCGGGGCGCTGATGGACACCGGGACCATCTTCTGGGACGTCCGGCCGTCGGCGCGGCTGCCCACGATCGAGGTCAGGCTCGGCGACGTGGCGATGACCACCCGGGAGGCGGTGCTGTTCGCGGCGCTCACCCGCGCGCTGGTGCAGGTCTCGCTGGCCGCGGTCGAGGCCGGGGAGCCGGCGCCCGACCCCGCGCCGGAGCTGCTGCGGGCCGCGTACTGGCTGGCCGCCCGCAACGGGCTCGCGGGCGCCGGGGTCGACGTGCGCACCGGCCGTCCGGCCGCGTTCCGCGACCTGGCCGGGGATCTGATGGCGCACGTGCGGCCCGCCCTCGCCGAGACCGGGGACGCCGACCGCGCCGCCGCCGGGATGCGGGAGCTGCTGGAGTGCGGCACCGGCGCGCAGCGGCAGCGGGCCGCCTTCCGGCGCCGCGAGCGGCTCACCGACGTCGTGGACGCCGCGGTGGTGCACGGGGGATCTCATCGGTGATGATCTCCACCGGGTGGCCCGGGCCTGCGAGCTCTTCGTTCGGCGCCCGTTTTCGGGGACCTCGGGCGGGTAGCCGTCGGGAGGACCGTAGCGGCGGACCGGCGGCGCCGGCGGATCGGCACAGGATCAGCAGAAGACGGACGCAAGGGGGGAACGCATGGCGCTGCACCATCCGCCCCTCGATGGTGCGGGCACGCGGGGTGAGCGTTTCGTGAACGTCGTGACCTCCGCCCCGGACGGGAACGCGTTCGCGCATCCGGCCTTCTTCTACCGCGACGACGACGAGTACCTGCGCGGCGTGGTGCCGTTCATCCTCGGTGGCCGCGACGCGGACGAACCCGTCGCCGTCGCCGTCCCCGCGCCGCGGCTGGAGCAGCTGCGCGGCGCGGTGCGCCGGGCCGCGGGCCCGGACGGCGCGCCGGTGACGTGGATCGACATGTCCGAGGCCGGCCGCAACCCCGGCCGCATCATCCCGGGCGTGCTGCGCGCGTTCGCCGACCGGCACTCCCGGGACCGGGTACGGATCGTCGGCGAGCCGGTCTGGCCGGGCCGGTCGCCGGCGGAGTACCCGGCCTGCCTCCAGCACGAGGCCCTGATCAACCTCGCCTTCGAGGGGCGGCGGGCCACCATCGTGTGCCCGTACGACGTCGCCGGCCTGGACCGCGAGATCCTGGCCGACGCGCGGGCCACCCACCCGGTGGTCGTCGACCACGCCGGGGAGCACCCGAGCTCGGAGTACGCGCCCGCCCGGGTGCTGCGGCTGTGCAACCGCCCCCTGCCCGAGCGTCCCGACATCGAGGCGACCTCCTTCGACCACGCGCGCATCCCCGAGGTCCGGGAGCTGGCGTGCCGCCGGGGCGCCGCCCTCGGCCTCGGCCGGGTCCGGGCCGGTGACCTGGAGCTGGCCGTCAACGAGCTGGCCGCCAACTCGGCCCTGCACGGCGGCGGCACCGGGGTCCTGCGGATCTGGTCCGAGGACGGCCACGTCGTCTGCGAGGTCCGCGACGCGGGGCTGATCACCGACCCGCTGGTCGGCCGCCGGCCCGCGGGCCTGGGGACCGGCGGCGGGCGCGGCGTGCTCATGGTCAACCACCTCGCGGATCTGGTCCGCGTGCACACCGGCCCCGAGGGCACCACCGTCCGGGTGTACATGCGGCTCTGACCCCGCGCCGGCTCCGCTCCCACGCCGGCTCCGCTCGCGCGCCGGCTCCGTGCCCCTCCCGCGTCGGCCGGCCCGCCGGGCCGCCCCGCTGCCGGGAACGTCCCGGTCCTGCAGCAGGATTGGGGCATGAGCGACTTGCCCGACGCCTTCTACCTGCCGGCCGGCGCCGACCGGTACGAGCCGACCCGCGCGACCGAGAGCCCCTGGGACTCCGGCTCCCAGCACGGCGGACCGCCCACGGCGCTGCTGGCCCACGCGATCGACGCGACGGCCGGTCCCGGCCTGCGCCTGGCCCGGATCTCGGTGGACTTCCTCGGCCCGATCCCGCGCCGCGAGGTCCGGATCGAGGTCTCCCCCGTCAAGCCGGGCAGGCTGGTGTCCCTCTCCGAGGCGCGGATGGTCGTCGACGGCCGGACCGCGGTGACCGCGCGGGCCTGGCACATCGCGACCGGCCCGCCGCCCCCCGTGACCGGCGAGCGGATCGCGCCGCCCGCGCCGCCGGAGACCGTGACCAGCCCGGAGCCCGCACCCGAACTGGAGGGGTGGGGCTACGGCGAGGCCGTCGAGTGGCGTTTCAGCGAAGGGGGCCACGGCACCCCGGGTCTGGCGCGGGTGTGGACGCGGGTCCGCGTCCCGCTGGTCGCGGGCGAGGACATGACCGGCCTGGCCCGGACCCTGGTCGTCGCGGACTCGGCCAACGGCCTGTCGGCGGTCCTGCCGTTCCACGAGTGGCTGTCCATCCCGCCGTCCATGACCACCACCCTGCTGCGCGTCCCGGAGGGCGAGTGGGTCCACATGGACTGCCGCACCCACCTGGCCCCCGACGGCATCGGGCTCGCCCAGGCCACCCTGTGCGACTCCGAAGGCCACCTGGGCGAGGTCGCCCAGCCGCTGCTGGTCCGCGAACGCTGAGGGACGTCCCGGCGGCGCCCCGCGCCGCCGGGCGGTTCAGGTGAGGCCGAGCAGGCGCGCGGCGTTGTCCTTGAGGATCCTCGGGCGGACCTCGGGCTTGATGTCGAGCTCGGCGAAGTCGGCCAGCCACCGGTCGGGGGTGATGACCGGGTAGTCGGGCCCGAACAGCACCTTGTCCTTGAGCAGGCTGTTGGCGTACCGCACGAGCTGCGGCGGGAAGTACTTGGGCGACCACCCCGACAGGTCGATGTGGACGTACGGCTTGTGCGTGGCCACCGCCAGCGCCTCGTCCTGCCAGGGGAAGGACGGGTGCGCCAGGATGATCCGCAGCTCGGGGAAGTCCACCGCGACGTCGTCGACCAGCATGGGGTCGGAGTACTTCAGCCGGATGCCCCCGCCGCCGGGCACGCCCGCCCCGATCCCGGTCTGGCCGGTGTGGAACAGCGCGGGGACGCCCAGTTCCTCGATCACCTCGTAGAGCGGGTAGGCCATCGGGTCGTTCGGCGCGAACCCCTGGATGCTGGGGTGGAACTTGAACCCGCGCACCCCGTGCTCCTCGACGAGCCTGCGCGCCTCCCGTACGCCCGCCCTGCCCTTCCAGGGATCCACGCTGGCGAACGGGATCAGCACGTCGGGGTGGGCCGCGCAGCTCTCGGCGACCTCCTCGTTGGCGATCCGCGGCCATCCGGTCGCGTGCTCGGCGTCGACGGTGAACACCACCGCGGCCATCCGCCGCTCGCGGTAGTACCCGGCCATCTCGTCGATCGTGGGCTGCCGGTGCCCCTGCGCCTTGAAGTACTTCTCCGAGGCGCCGAACAGCCGGGGGCTCAGTGACCGGTGGCCGTCCTTGGAGATCTCCGCGTGGGTGTGCACGTCGATCGCGGTCAGCCGTTCAACGTCCATGGTCGGTGCGCTCATCTCAGGCCCCCGGAACCTTGGGCGCCGGGAAGCCGTGGGTCTCGGGCTCGGCGCCCCCGCCTGTCCGCGGCGATTCCCGGGTAAGCACGTGATGAGGGGCCGAAATCAACAGGAATCCTGGCGGAATTCAGTGTGGCTCAGAGACAGGTTTCCTGTCAAAGACCTACCCTGGCCCGGGGCCGGGTCCTCGTGACGGCCGCACGCCGAACGTCCGGTGAACAGGGAGCGAGCCGATGACGACCACTCCGGCGGGACGCGCGCCGGCGGGCGACGCCAAGGCACCGCCGTCGCTGCTCTACATGGTCAAGCGGGTGGAGCTCGCCGTCCGCTCGCGCCTGGACGAGATCGTCCGCCCGGCGGGCGTCACCGCGCTGCAGTACACGGCCCTCACCGTTCTGGAACGGCATGACGGCCTGTCGGCGGCCCAGCTCGCCCGCGCCTCGTTCGTCACCGCCCAGTCGATGGCCGACATGGTCCGCGCCCTGGAGGACCGCGGCCTCGTCCGGCGCGAGCGCAACCCCGCCAACCGGCGCGAGCTGCTCATCCTCCTCACCCCCGCCGGCCGCGACCTGCTCGCCGCCTGCGCCGAACCCGTCCGGCGCCTGGAGGAACGCATGATCGGCGAGCTGACCCCGCGGCAGGTGGACGGGTTCCGCGCGACGCTCGACACGGCCTGGCACGCTCTCTCGTGAAGGGGCCCGCCCGGCCGGGGCCCGGGCACCGCCCGCCCCGGCGCCGGGTGCCTTGGCATTCCTTCGGTGCCCGCTGACGACCCGATTACCTCGCGGCGGGTACACCCAGGAATCGGCGGGACGGCCGGGATCCTGGGGAGGTGGCGATCGATGCCCTTGATGCCTCCCCGGCACGACGGCGGCGACGGCAGGGACCTCGAGGCGAACCCGATCTTCAGCCGCGAGCCCGTCAGGGTCCCCCGGTACGCCCTCCCGGCCCGGGAGACGGCCCCGGACGTCGCCTACCAGATGATCCACGACGAGCTGATGCTGGACGGCAACGCCCGGCTGAACCTGGCCACCTTCGTCACCACCTGGGCCGAGCCCCGGGCGCGCGCGCTGATGGCCGAGTGCGCGGCCAAGAACATGATCGACAAGGACGAGTACCCGCAGACCGCGGAGCTGGAGGAGCGGTGCGTGCGGATGCTCGCCCGGCTGTGGCACGCCGAGCGGCCGCACGAGGTGATGGGCTGCTCGACCACCGGGTCGAGCGAGGCCGCGATGCTGGCCGGCCTGGCCCTCAAGCGGCGCTGGCAGCACCGGCGCCGGGCGGAGGGCGCGCCCGAGGGCCGCCCCAACCTGGTGATGGGCATCAACGTCCAGGTCTGCTGGGAGAAGTTCGCCGACTACTTCGAGGTCGAGCCCCGCTACGTGCCCATGGAGGGCGACCGGTACCACCTGAGCCCCGAGACGGCGGTCGAGCGGTGCGACGAGAACACCATCGGCGTGGTCGCGGTCCTGGGATCGACGTTCGACGGCAGTTACGAGCCGGTCGCCGGGATCGCCGCGGCGCTGGACGACCTGCGGGCGCGGACGGGGCTCGACGTGCCCGTCCACGTGGACGGCGCCTCCGGCGCCATGATCGCCCCGTTCCTCGACCCCGACCTGGAATGGGACTTCCGCCTGCCGCGGGTCGCGTCGATCAACACCTCCGGGCACAAGTACGGGCTGGTCATGCCCGGGGTCGGGTGGGCGCTGTGGCGGGACGCCGGCGCGCTGCCCGACGACTTGGTCTTCCACGTCAACTACCTCGGCGGGGACATGCCCACCTTCGCGCTGAACTTCTCCCGCCCGGGCGCCCAGGTGGTCGCGCAGTACTACAACTTCCTGCGGCTGGGGTTCGAGGGCTACCGCAGGGTCCAGCGGACGTGCCGGGACGTGGCCACCCGCCTCGCGGGCGAGATCGCCGGGCTCGGCCCGTTCGAGCTGATCACCGACGGCGGCGAGGCCCCGGTGTTCGCGTTCCGGGTACGGGAGGAGGCGGCCGGCTTCGGGGTCTTCGACGTCTCCGGCGCGCTCCGGGAGCGCGGCTGGCTCGTGCCCGCCTACACCTTCCCCGAGAACCGCACGGACCTGGAGGTGCTGCGGATCGTCGTCCGCAACGGGTTCAGCCACGACCTGGCCGACCTGCTGCTGGACGACCTCCGCCGGATCCTGCCCCGCCTGGAACGCCAGCCGGGGCCGCGGCGCGGCGCGCGGGACGCGGGCGTCTTCGCGCACGGCGCCGAGACCAGGCACCCCCGGCGGCCCGGCCGTGGCTGAGCCGCCCGACCCGCCCGGGCCCGTGCCGCGGGCGTCCGAGGAAAGGAGACCACGGGCATGTGCCGGCTGTTCGGCCTGAGCGGCACCCGGCGGACGCGCGCCACGTTCTGGTTGCTCGACGCGCCGGACAGCCTGCGCGACCAGAGCCATCGCGATCCCGACGGGACCGGGCTCGGCTTCTTCGACGCCGACGGCACGCCGCGGGTCCACAAGGCCCCCATCGCCGCGTACGAGGACCGGTCCTTCGCCCTGGAGGCCAGGGAGGTGCTGTCCGAGACGTTCCTCGCCCATCTCCGTTTCGCCTCCACCGGCGGGCTGAACCTCGCCAACACCCACCCGTTCGAGCAGGAGGGACGGCTGTTCGCCCACAACGGCGTGATCGAGGACCTGGACGCGCTCGACGCCGAGCTCGGCGACGACCGGTCCCTCGTCCGCGGCGGCACCGACTCCGAACGCTTCTTCGCCCTGATCACCCGGGAGATCAGGGCGCACGGAGGCGTCGCCGCGGGCATCGAGTCCGCCGCGCGCTGGGTCGCCCGGAACCTGCCCGTGTACTCGCTCAACCTCATCCTCATCACCCGGGAGGAGCTCTGGGCCCTGCGCTACCCCGGCACCCACGAGCTGTACGCGCTCCGGCGCCCCCGGGGCGGGCATCACGGCGACCGCCACCTCGACCACGCCGGCTCCGGCGGCCACCTGCGCGTCCGCTCCGGCGACCTGGCCCGCGCCCCCGCGCTCGTGGTCGCGAGCGAGCGGATGGACGACCATCCCGGCTGGCACCCGCTGGAACCCGGCGAGCTGCTGCACGCCGGGCCGGGCCTGGAGGTGACGGTGCGGACGGTGCTGCCCGAGGAGCCCGCGCACCGGCTGACCCTCGCCGACCTGCGCCCCGAGGCCGCCGACTCGCAGCGGATCGCCTGACCCGGATCGCCCGGCCCGGATCGCCCGCCTCGGACGGTCGCCCTGGCCTGCCCGGCCCGGTCAGGCCCGGCCGGTCAGGCGCGTTCGGCGAAGCGTTCCACCTTGGCGATGGGCCCGGCGACGAGGATGACGTCCCCGTACTCCAGGACCGTGTCGGCCGAGGCGTAGGTGAAGTCCTCATCGGGCCGCTTGACGCACACGACCGTGACGCCGTGCTTGCTGCGCAGCCGGGTGTCGCCGAGCGGCGTGCCGACGATCTCCCTGGGCGGGCGGGTCTTCACCAGCGCGAAGTTGTCGTCCACCTCGACGTAGTCGAGCATCCGGCCGCTGACCAGGTGCGCGACGCGCTCGCCCATGTCCTGCTCGGGGAGCACGATGTGGTGGGCGCCGATCCGCTCCAGGATCCGGGCGTGCTGGCGGCTGACCGCCTTGGTCCAGATGTCGTCGATGCCCAGCTCCACCAGCAGCGCGGTGGACAGGATGCTGGCCTCCAGGTCGCCGCCGATCGCCACCACCGCGCGGTAGAACTCGGCGACGCCCAGCTCGCGGAGGGTGTCGATGTCGGTGGCGTCGGCGGCGACGATGTGGGTCAGCCTGCCGGACAGGCTCTGCACGATCTTGGACCGCTTGTCGATGGCCAGCACCTCGGTGCCGCGCCTGGCCAGTTCCAGGGCCAGCGAGGTGCCGAACCTGCCGAGCCCGACCACCACCACCGGGTCGTTTTCGATGTCAGCCAACGATGGGTCGCTCCTCCGGCAGCTCGTAGCGGCGGGTCCGTTCCCGCAGCGCCAGCGCGGTCCCCAGGGTGAGGGGACCGATCCTTCCCACGAACATCAGCACCACCATGATCACGTGCGCGGCGGGCGGCAGGTCGGCGGTGATCCCGGTCGACAGCCCCACCGTGGCGAACGCGGAGATCACCTCGAACAGCACCCGGTCCAGGGTGTGCTCGGTCATGACCAGCAGCACGAAGGTGCCGGCCACCACCAGCCCGACCGCCATCAGCGCGATCGCGACCGCCTGCCGCTGCGTCCCCTCGGGCACCCTCCGGTGCCCCACGTTCACCCGGGCCTCGCCGCGCAGCTCGGCCCAGATGACGAAGGCCAGCAGCCCGAACGTGGTCACCTTGATCCCGCCCGCGGTGCCCGCGCTGCCGCCGCCGATGAACATCAGCACGTCGGTGACCAGCCAGGTCTCCGGGCGCATCTGCCCGACGTCGACGCTGTTGAAGCCGCCGCTGCGCGGCATCACCGCGGCGAAGAACCCCGCCAGCAGCCGGGCCCGGCCGTCGGGCAGGGCCCCCAGCGTCCGCGGGTTGTCCCACTCGCTGAAGGTCATGATGACCGTGCCGGCGCCCAGCAGGACGGCGGTCACCATCAGCGTCAGCCGGGTCAGCACCGACCACGTCCGGGGCCGCCGCCAGCCGCGGGCCAGCTCGAACACCACCGGGAAGCCCAGCCCGCCCACGATCACCGCGGCCGCCGCCGTCAGGGTGATCCAGGGATCGGCCGCGAACCGCGTCAGGCTGTCGGGCCACAGCGCGAACCCGGCGTTGTTGAACGCCGAGACCGCGTGGAACAGGCCCCAGTAGAGCGCCCGCGCGAGCGGCTGTTCGTAGGCGACGGCGAACCGGGCGGTCAGCACCGCCGCCGCGACCGCCTCGCACACCAGGCTGAAGATCACCACGTTGCGCACCAGCCGGCGCACGTCGGCCACCCGCAGCGTCTTGGTCTCCGCCGCCACCGCCAGCCGGGCGCGCAGTCCCACCCGGCCCGAGACCACCACGGCGAACAGGGTGGCCAGGGTCATGATGCCCAGGCCGCCGACCTGGACCAGCACGGCGATGACCACGTGGCCGAACACCGACCAGTGCGTCCCGGTGTCCACCGACGCCAGCCCGGTGACGCACACGGCCGAGGTCGCCGTGAAGAGGGCGTCGGAGAAGCGCGGGCGCTCGCCCGACTCCGTGGTGGCGGGCAGTGACAGCAGGCCGGTGCCGATCACGATCGCCAGCAGGAAGCCGCTGACGACCACCTGCGCCGGATGCTGGAACCGGCTCAGGAAGGAGAGCGTCACCCGCGCCCGCGCCCTGTGCGCCAAGCGCCGATTCACCACGCGCTCGCGGCACCCCCCGGGGAGACGGATCGGCTGGAGCCGACCAGACATCCCGGCCCACGCCGGGATCGGTACAGCAGGTTACCCGGCGGGTAGCATCAACTCAGCCCACAACGCTCATTTCGCGTGCGGCCCGTCCGGGGCCCAGCGGCGCTCCCAGGGGGCCGCGTACAGGTCCAGCAGGCGCATCCGGGTGGCCTGCAGCCGGTCCACGATGACCTCGGTGAACCTGCGGGACAGCTCGTAGGCCATGGCGTGGTCGACCGCGCAGATCGCGCGGACCAGGCGCCCGTCGAACTCGATCGCGCGGACCTCCCCGGAGGTGCGGGCCCCGAAGCGCCACCGGTACGGGGCGTACAGCCAGGACCAGCCCAGCACCGAGCCGGGCCCGAACGTCTCGATGATCACCAGGCCGCGGCCGGGGACGTGCAGGTCGAGCTCCACCGTCCCCTCCCGGACGACCCAGAACCGGTCCGCGGTGCCGCCCTCCTCGAACATCCGGCGTCCCGCGGGGAAGTCCACGGGGTGCGCCGCACTCGCCAGCCGGTGCAGGCTCGGCTCCGACATGCCCTCGAAGAACGGCTCCCGGTCCAGGTCGACGGCGGTCACGCCGGTCATGGGCCCTCATCCCCTCGCCGGACGGGTTGGACGATGGCGACCGCGCACGGGGCGTGCTGCAGCAGCGCGCCGCTGGTCGCCCCCATCATCAGCGGGTCCAGTCCCGCGACGCCCCGGTTGCCGACCACCACCAGGTCGGCCTGCCGCGCCGCCTCGAACAGCGCCTCGCGGGGGGCGCAGAGCCGCAGCGTCGCGAGCGCGTCCACGTCCGGGTAGCTGTCCCGCCACGGCGCGACGGCCCGGTCCAGCCGGTCTCCGCACACCCGGCCCAGCTCGTCCTCGTCGGCGAACAGGGAGAGGTCGTCCTCCGACGCCGCGCTGGGCTCCCAGCAGCCGAACACCGCGCGCAGCCGCCAGCCGCGCATCGCCGCCTCCTCGAAACCGAAGGCCAGCGCCGCCTCTCCCCCCGCCGACCCGTCGGCGCCCACGACCACCTCGCCGTACTCGGCGCGGGTGCTCCCGCGCACCACCACGACCGGGCTGCGGGCCCGGGCCGGAAGCCGCAGCGCCGTCGATCCCACCGACACCTCGCCCCGCCCGTGCGAGCCCACCACGAGCAGGTCCGCGTCATGGGCCTCGTGCAGGAGCGCCGCGTAGGCGGGACCGTCCAGCAGCCGCCGGCGCACCTCCAGGCCGGGGGCCATCCCCCGGGCCAGCCGCACCCCGTGGTCGAGCAGCCGCTCCCCCGTCCGCTTGACGATCTCCACGCCCTCGTAGTCGACGTAGGCCACCGGGTACGGCCAGCGCCACGCGTGGCAGAGGGTCAGGGACGTACCGCGCAGGATCGCCTCGCCCACGCCCCAGCGCAGGGCGTCCTCGCTCTCGCGGGACCCGTCGTAACCGACGAGAACGAACGACCCGGCCGCCATCGTCTTCCTCCCCCCGCGGGCTCCGGCCGCGGGCTGACGCCGCTGGCCGCTGTCTCCATCCCATCCCCCGCCACGGCCGCGCCCTAGGGACCAACGGCCCGAAAGCGGATGACCACCGTCTCTACGGCCGGAGGCGGAAGCGGGCCGATGATGGGTGACCGTCGCCCCGAGATCTCCCAGGAGGCAGCCATGACCCCGCAGGTACCGCTGGAGCGGCGGACCGTGGCCGAGCTGATGACGGCCGACCTGCTCACCATCGCGGCCGAGGAGTCGGTGCTGATGGCCTGGGAGCTGATGTGCAAGGCGGGCGTCCACCACCTCCCGGTGGTCGACGACGAGGGCGGGTTCCTGGGGGTCGTGGACGCCCAGACGCTCACCGCCCTGTGGGACTCCGGGGGCCCGCGCCGGGCACGCCGTCCCGTGACCGACCTGCTGGCCGAGCGGGACAGGACCGCCGTACGGCCTGCCGACCCCGTCCCCGCCGCCGCCCGGTCGATGCTGGAGTCGGGCACCGACTACGTCGCGGTGACCAACGACGACGGCGCGCTGGTGGGCCTGGTCACCGCCTACGACATCATCGGCGAGCTGGCGGGCGTACCGCTCGACAAGGGCGAGCAGCGCTCGGGCATGCCGTCGCTGTACCGGATCGAGCCCGTCCTGCCGGGTTCCCCGCCCGGGCCCGGCGAACGGGCGCGGGCGCGGGACCGGCGACCGCGATGACCGGCGCCCCCGCCGTCCCCGCCCCGCCGTACCGGCGGACCTCCGCCCAGGTCGCGGAGGAGCTGGGCACCGACCCCGGGCGCGGGCTCACCTCCGGGGAGGCCGCGGCGCGCCTGGAACGCGAGGGGCCCAACGCGCTGCCCGCGGCGCGGCGGCGCGGCCCGCTGACGCGTTTCCTGCTCCAGTTCCACAGCCCACTGATCTACGTGCTGCTGGTCTCGGCGGCCGTTACGGCCCTGCTGGGCGACCGGGTGGACGCCGCCGTGATCATGGGCGTGGTGGTCGCCAACGCCCTGGTCGGCTTCGCGCAGGAGGCGCGGGCCGAACGGGCGCTGGCCGCGCTCGCCGCGATGACCCGCACGGTCACCACCGTCGTCCGCGACGGGCGTCCCCGGCGCCTGCCGTCCGACTCGCTGGTCAGGGGCGATCTGGTGACGCTGGAGGCGGGCGACAAGGTGCCCGCCGACCTGCGGCTGGTCCGCGCGAGCGAGCTCCAGGTGGACGAGTCGGCGCTCACCGGCGAGTCCGCTCCGGTGGCCAAGGACCCCGGCTCGGCGCTCGGCGACGCCGTGCTGGCCGACCGCCGGAACATGGCCTACTCCGGGACGTTCGCGACCTACGGCCAGGGCGCCGGCATCGTGACGGCCACCGGCGCGGCCACCGAGATCGGGCTGGTGCACCGGCTGGTCGACCAGGCGACGGCCGTGCGGACGCCGCTCACCCGGAAGATCGCCCGGTTCAGCCGGGTGGTCACGGTGGCGATCCTGGCGCTGGCCGCCGTGACGTTCGCCGTGGGCGTCCTGCGCGGCCAGGGGGTGGCGGAGATGGTCACCGCGGCGGTGGCGCTCGCGGTCGGCGCCATCCCCGAGGGGCTGCCCGCGCTGGTGACGATCACCCTGGCGTTCGGCGTGGCCCGGATGGTGCGGCGCAACGCCATCGTCCGGCGGCTGCCCGCGGTGGAGACCCTGGGCAGCACCACCGTCATCTGCACCGACAAGACCGGGACGCTGACCCGCAACGAGATGACGGTCACCGGCGTCGCCGCCGGCGGGCGCCTGTACGAGGTGACCGGGACCGGCTACGCGCCCCGCGGCGAGATCCTCCTGGACGGCGCCCCGGTAGACGCGGCCGGCCACCCGGCGCTGCACGCGTGCCTGCTGGCCGGGCTGGCCTGTAACGACGCCCGGGTCACCGAGGGCGAGCGCGGCTGGACCCTGGTCGGCGATCCCACCGAGGGCGCCCTGGCCGTCAGCGCCGCCAAGGCCGGCGCCGGCACCGGCCCGGACGGCGTCCCCGAACGCCTGGACACCATCCCGTTCAGCTCCGAGCGCCGGTACATGGCCACGCTGCACGCGGGCGGTGCCGTCTACGTCAAGGGGTCGGTGGAACGGATCCTGGAGATGTGCGACGCCCAGATGGGCGCCGGCGGGCGGCCCGAGCCGCTCGACCGGCGGGCCGTCGCCGAGCTGGCCGCCGCCTACGGGGAGCAGGCGCTCCGGGTGCTGGCGCTGGCCCGCGCCGACGCCGGCCCGGAGGCGTCCCGGCTGGACGCGCCGCCGGAGCGGCCGCTGTTCCTGGGGTTGCAGGCCATGCACGACCCGCCGCGCGAGGAGGCGGCCCGCGCGGTGCGCGCCTGCCGGACCGCCGGCATCCAGGTCAAGATGATCACCGGTGACCACGCCGCGACGGCCCGTGCCATCGGCGACCGGATCGGGCTGCGCGGGGACGTCATGACCGGTGCCGAGCTGGCCGCCCGCCCCGCCGCCGACCTGCCCGAGGCGGTCGAGCGCACCGCCGTGTTCGCCCGGGTCTCCCCCGAGCAGAAGCTGCGCCTGGTCCGGGCGCTGCAGAGCAGGGCGCACGTCATCGCGATGACCGGCGACGGGGTCAACGACGCGCCCGCCCTCAAGCAGGCCGACATCGGCGTGGCGATGGGACGCGGCGGCACCGAGGTCGCCAAGGAGGCGGCCGACATGATCCTGACCGACGACGACTTCGCCTCCATCGAGGCCGCCGTCGAGGAGGGCCGCGGCGTCTTCGACAACCTGGTGAAGTTCATCGTCTGGGCGCTGCCCGCCAACATCGGGCTGGGGCTGGTGCTGATGGCGGCCATCCTCGGCGGCGGCGAGCTGCCGATCCTGCCCGTGCAGGTCCTGTGGCTGAACATGACGGCCGTGCTGGTGCTGGGACTGCCGTTCGCCGTGGAGCCGCACGACGACGACATCATGCGCCGCCCGCCCCGCGACCCGTCGCTGCCGCTGCTGACCGGGCCGCTGGCGGCCCGCATCATGCTGGTGTCGTCGATCCTGCTCGCGGGCGCGTTCGGCCTCTTCCACTGGGAGCAGGCGCACGGCGCCTCGCTGGAGGAGGCCCGCACCGTCGTGGTGAACGTCTTCGCGGTGACGCTGCTGACGTACATGTTCAACTGCCTGTCGCTGGACCGGCCGCTGCTGTGGCACGGCGTCCGCCGCAACCCGTGGATCGCCGCCGGCGTCCTCGCGCTGCTCGTGGTCCAGGGGGTCTACACCTACGTGCCGGGGATGAACGAGGTGTTCGGGTCGGCCCCGCTCGGCGGCGCCGCGTGGGCCCGCGCCGTCGCCGTGGCCGTCCTCTCCTACGTCCTGGTCGAGGTGGTCAAGCGGGTCTCCCTCCAGGTCCGCCGCGGGGCCCGCGACGCGGTGCCGCGAGGCGCCGGAAAGCCCGCGGATTAGGGACCTTCGCCCCTGACCCGGGGCCGCGGGGATCCGGCACATTGGAGCCATGCCTTTCGACCGCGGTGGACTGGAGGTCCTCGACATCGAGGAGTGCCGGTCCTTGCTCGCCGACGCCCCCCTGGGACGCATCGTCTTCACCGACCGTGCCCTGCCCGCCGTCCAGCCGGTCAACTTCACGCTGGCGGGCGGCGACGTGGTGATCCGCACCTCCCCCTCGTCCCGGCTGGCCGCCGCCGCCCGGGACGCCATCGTCGCCTTCGAGATCGACGACTTCGACGTGGCGGCCCGTTCCGGCTGGTCGGTGGTGGTGGTCGGGCACGCCCGCGCCGTCACCGACCCCGGTGAGATGGCGCTGCTGCGGGGCCTGCCGCTGCGGCCCTGGGCGCCCGGGGAACGCGAGCACTACATCCGGATCCGCCCCGAGATCATCTCCGGCCGCCGTACCCCGGACGGTGCCTGGAAGGGCGTCAAGGACGTCCTCTGAGCGCCCTCTGAACGCCCGCCCGCTGAACGCCCTCCGCGCCGTCCCGGACCGCCCCCGTCCGCCGCGTTCGGCGCGGAACGGCGCCGTTCAGCGCGGGACGGCGCCGGTCTCGCGCAGCGCCGCCCGGACCCCGGCGGCGATCTCCAGGTCCTCCCTCGCCTCGACGACCAGGGTCCGCACCGGCGCGCCCGCCGCGGTGATCTCGGCGTCGCCGTGCACGGCGGCGTTGGCGGACGGGTCGACGCCCGCGCCCAGGAAGGCCAGGTCGGCGGCGGCGCGGCGGCGCACCTCCGGGTCGTGCTCGCCCACGCCGCCGGTGAACACCAGCACGTCCAGGCCGCCGAGCGAGGCGGCCATGGCGGCGGCGCAGGCGCGCAGGCGATGGTGGTAGACGTCCAGGGCCGACGCGGCGACGGCGTCGCCCCGCCCCGCCCGGGCCCGGAGGACGCGCATGTCCCCGGTCCCGGCCAGCCCGCGCAGCCCCGACCGGTGTTCGAGGGCATCGTCGATCTCCTCCGCGGGCACCCCGTGCCGCAGCAGCCACATCGGCAGGCCCGGGTCGACGCTGCCCGCCCGGGTGGCCATCACCAGGCCCTCCAGCGGGGTGAAGCCCATCGTGGTGTCGACCGAGCGGCCCCCGGCGACGGCGGCCAGCGAGGCGCCCGCCCCGAGGTGGCAGATCACCATGCGCCGCCCGGCCTCGGCCGGCCCGAGCAGTTCCCCGGCGCGGCGGACGGCGTGGGCGAACGACAGCCCGTGGAACCCGTACCGCCGCAGGCCGAACCGCTCCCGCCACTCGGCCGGGAGGGCGTAGGTCGCGGCGGCCTCCGGGAGCCCGGCGTGGAAGGCGGTGTCGAAGCAGGCGACCACCGGGACGTCCGGCAGCGCCCGGCGGATCTCGCCGAGCGCGTACAGCGACAGCGGCTGGTGCAGCGGCGCCAGCTCGACCAGCGCGTGCAGCCGGCCGGCGACCCCGTCGTCGACGAGCGTGGGGGCGAGGAAGTCGCGCCCGCCGTGCACGAACCGCAGCCCGACGGCGTCGGGCGCGGGCATCCGGGCCACGGCCGCGGCGACCTGCTCGGCCTCCCGCTCCCCGGCCCCGGTGGCGATCTGCGCGCGGGACGCCACCGCGTCGCCGGGGTCCAGGAGGCTCAGCTTCAGGCTGCTCGACCCCGGGTTGACCGTGAGCACCCGCATCAGGACGCCTCCTCGCCCGCGCCGCCCGCACCGCCCGGAACGGGCTCACCGGCGTCCGGCCGTCCCCCGCCGGTTCCGTCCCCGTAGGGCCAGGTCCAGTCGCGGACCTCCGGCGCGTCCTCGCCGTACTCGCGGGTGTGGGCGCGCAGCGCCAGCCGCCGGTCGGCCATCCGCTGGCGGATGGGGGCGACCCGGCCGCCGAGCCCGGGGACGCGGTCGATGACGTCCATGACCAGGTGGTACCGGTCCAGGTCGTTCAGCATCACCATGTCGAACGGGGTGGTCGTGGTGCCCTCCTCCTTGTAGCCGCGCACGTGCAGGTTGCGGTGGCCCGCGCGGCGGTAGGTCAGGCGGTGCACGAGGTAGGGGTAGCCGTGGAAGGCGAAGATGATCGGCTTGTCGGTGGTGAAGATCGCGTCGAACTCGGCGTCGGGCAGCCCGTGCGGATGCTCGCCGGGCGGCTGCAGCCTCATCAGGTCGACCACGTTCACCACCCGCACGCGCAGGTCAGGGAAGTGGCGCCGCAGCAGGTCGGCCGCCGCCAGCGTCTCCAGGGTCGGGACGTCGCCCGCGCAAGCCAGCACGACGTCGGGGTCGGCGCCGCCGCCGGTGCTCGCCCACTCCCAGATGCCGATGCCGCGGGTGCAGTGCGCGATGGCCTCGTCCATCGACAGCCAGGTGAGGGAGGGCTGCTTTCCGGCGACCACGACGTTGACGTAGTCGCGCGAACGCAGGCAGTGGTCGGCCACCGACAGCAGCGTGTTGGCGTCCGGCGGCAGGTAGACCCGGACGATCTGCGGCTTCTTGTTCATCACCACGTCCAGGAACCCCGGGTCCTGGTGGGTGAAGCCGTTGTGGTCCTGGCGCCACACGTGCGAGGACAGCAGGTAGTTCAGCGAGGCGACCGGCCGCCGCCAGGGCAGCTCCCGGGTGACCTTCAGCCACTTGGCGTGCTGGTTGAACATGGCGTCGACGATGTGGACGAACGCCTCGTAGCTGTTGAACACCCCGTGCCGCCCGGTGAGCAGGTAGCCCTCCAGCCATCCTTGGCACAGGTGCTCGCTGAGCACCTCCATCACCTGGCCGTGGCGGGCCTGGTGCTCGTCGGTGGGCAGCAGCTCCCCCTGGAACACCCGGTCGGTGGCCTCGAACACCGCGCCGAGCCGGTTGGAGGCGGTCTCGTCCGGCCCCATGATCCGGAAGTTGCCCGGGTTGGCGGCGACGACGTCGCGCAGGAACGCACCGAGCACGCGGGTCGGCTCCGCGGCGGTGGTGCCCGGCTCGCCGGCCGCCACCGCGTAATCCCGGAAGTCCGGCAGGACGAGCGGCCTCAGCAGCTCTCCCCCGTTGGCGTGCGGGTTGGCGCTCATCCGCCGCCGACCGCGGGGCGCCCGCTCCCGCACCGCCGCGACCGGCCGGCCGTCCGCGTCGAACAGCTCGCCGGGCCCGTACGACCGCAGCCACGCCTCCAGCTGGGCGAGGTGCGCGGGGTTGCCACGGACGTTGGGGAGCGGGACCTGGTGGGCGCGCCAGGTCCCCTCGACCGGGAGTCCGTCGACCACTTCGGGGCCGGTCCAGCCCTTCGGCGTGCGCAGCACGATCATCGGCCAGCGCCGCCGCGCCGCGTCGCCGCCGGCGCGCGCCGCCCGCTGGATCCGGCCGATCTCGTCGAGAGCCTGGTCGAGTGCGGACGCCATCCTGCGGTGCATGGAGTGGGGGTCGTCACCGCTCACCAGCAGCGGGCGGTAGCCGTACCCCTCGAAGAGCATGCACAGCTCCTCCTCGGGGATCCGGGCCAGCACCGCCGGATTGGCGATCTTGTAACCGTTCAGGTGGAGGATCGGCAGCACCGCGCCGTCCCGCACCGGGTCGAGGAACTTGGTGGAGTGCCAGCTCGCCGCCAGCGGCCCCGTCTCGGCCTCCCCGTCGCCGACGATGCACGCCACCACCAGGCCGGGGTTGTCGAACGCGGCGCCGTAGGCGTGGGCGAGGGAGTAGCCGAGCTCTCCCCCTTCGTGGATGGAGCCGGGGGTCTCGGGAGCCACGTGGCTCGGCACCCCTCCGGGGAAGGAGAACTGCCGGAACAGCCGCGCCATCCCCGCCTCGTCCTGCGCGACGTGCGGGTAGACCTCGCTGTAGGTGCCCTCCAGCCAGGCGTTCGCGACCGCGGCCGGGCCGCCGTGGCCGGGGCCCATCACGTAGATCATGTCCAGGTCGCGCGCCGTGATGACCCGGTTGAGGTGGGCGTAGCAGAAGTTGAGCCCCGGCGACGTCCCCCAGTGGCCGAGGAGCCGCGGCTTGATGTGCTCGGGCCGCAGCGGCTCCCGCAGGAGGGGGTTGTCCAGGAGGTAGATCTGCCCTACCGAGAGGTAGTTGGCCGCCCTCCAGTAGGCGTCGATCCCGGCGGTCTCCTCGTCGCTCAGTCGCGCGGCTTCGGCGGTCTTCACGGCTTCCACGGCTTCCCTTCGGGCGGCGGTCGTCCTGCACCGCCGGCCTCGGGGCGCGCCTGGCGGCGGTCCGCCTGACGCCCTTCCCAGGGCCGGGCGGCCCAATCCCGCCAAGCCCATCAGCGTGCGCGCCGAGCCGGGAGGGCCGAAGGTCCGCCCGCCCGGGGACCTAGGTCTCCGGGGGGTACGTCGCCGGGGTACGTGTCCGGGGCGTACGTCGCCGGGGTACATGTCCGGGGGCGTACGTGTCCGGAGGCGGTCAGCCCGCGGGTTCGGCCGGAAGGATGCGGCGGGGCCCGGAGGGGCGCTCGCCGCGCTTGCGCCACTCGCGCGGGTAGCCGACCGACACCTCCTCGAAGCGCACGCCGTCGCTCCACATCGTCCGGGGGATGTGGAGGTGCCCGTACACGACGGTCACCGCCCCGAACCGCACGTGCCAGTCGGCGGTGCGCTCGCTGCCGCACCACTGCGCGAACTCCGGGTACCACAGGACGCGGGTGGGCTCGCGGACCAGCGGGAAGTGGTTGACGAGCACGGTGCGCGTCCCCGGCGCCAGCTCCGCCATGCGCCGCTCGGTGTAGGCGATGCGCGCGTCGCACCAGGCGTCCCGGGTCGGGTACGGGTCGGGGTGCAGGAGCACCTCGTCGGTGCACACCACGCCCGCGTCGTACGCCAGCTTCAGCGCCTCCTCCTTGGTCGAGGCGCCGTCCGGCCGGAACGTGTAGTCATAGAGCACGAACAGCGGCGCGACCGTGACCGGGCCGCCCTCGCCCTCCCACACCGCGTACGGATCCTCCGGGGTGAGCACGCCCAGTTCGCGGCACGTCTCGACCAGGCGCAGGTAGCGGTCCTCACCGCGCGCCTGCACCGGGTCGTCCTTCGGCGTCCACAGCTCGTGGTTGCCGGGCGCCCAGACGACCTTGGCGAAGGTCTCGCTCAGCGTGCGCAGGGCCCATTCGACGTCGGCGAAACGCTCCGCCACGTCCCCGGCGACGATGAGCCAGTCGTCCCGGGAGCGGGGCCGCAGTCCCGCCACGAACGCCCGGTTGTCGGCGAATCCCACGTGCAGGTCGCTGATGGCGTAAAGACCGCTCATCGCAGAATCGTAGGCCGCCGGACCGGCCTCAGCGGCGCGGCGGGGCGGTCCCGGGGGAGCCGCCCGCGCGGGCGATGATCCAGTCGGTGGTGGTGGTGACGCGCGAGATCCGCCGCTCCAGTTTCGTGCGGCGCCGCGGTTTGGCGGCCCGGTCGTGCCGCCGCCGGCGCGCCGCGCGGTGCGCGGGCGGCATGGCCCGCCCGGTGACGCGTACGGGCCCGTCGCCCTCCAGGCCGGTGTCCTCCAGGCCGCCGGCGACGGCGTGGGCCAGCTCGGCCAGCCGCGTCCCCGCCCCGGCGAGCTCGGCCAGCGCGCGCCGCTCCTCCCGGACATCGGGCGTGCTCAGCGCGTGGGCGTAGAGGGCTTCCAGCTCGGCCATCTGCGCGCCGAGCCGCAGCAGTACCCGATCGTTGCTCTTCCGTGCGCCACCCACACCTCCATGGTGAGCGACGAACGCGGACATCGCACCCCGCTTTTCCGCTTTCCGATCTTCGCGGGAGCCGGATGGGCCGGCCGCGAACGCCATGGAAGGATGGGGCACGCCATGCCTGTCCCGCCCCCGCTGCGCCTGGTGCGCGCCACGGTCTTCGCGGCGGTCTGCGTGCTCCTGACGTCGGCCGGCCATCTCCTGGCCTCCGGCGGCCCGGTGGCTCCGTGGACGGCCGCGTTCGGCTTCGCCGGGGTGCTGGGCGCCGCGCTGGCCCTGGCCGGGCACGAACGGTCGCTCGCCACGATCCTGGGCGGCCTGCTGCTGGGCCAGTTCGCCCTGCACTCGCTGTTCGCCGCGGGCCACGGTGGGCACCATGGCGCCCTGCCTGCGGCCGAGGACGACGGCGGCGGGAGCCTGGGCATGACCGCGGCGCACCTGCTGGCCGCCCTGGCGTCGGCATGGTGGCTGCGGCGCGGCGAACGGCAGGCCTGGCGGCTGGCACGGCAGGCGGCGCGCGTGCTGGCCCTCCCCTTCCTGCTGGTGACCGTCACGCCCGGCGCCCCCGCACGCAGTGCCGCCGTACCGCCGTGCCCGCCGCGCGTCCGCCCGGCCGTCGCCGTACTACGGCACGTCCTGGTGTTGCGGGGTCCGCCCGCACGTTCCGGGGCGCTCAGCGGAGCCTGAGCGCCCAGAGGTCACCGGCCCCCTGAGGGGCCGTCCCTTCCTGCGCCTCGCGCCGTACGGCGCGGGCGTTCACGAACGTGCACGGAACCGGAGTATCCGCATGTCTCTTCACCTGTCCCTTCGCCCGTCCCCGCGCCGCGTCCACGCACGGCCGCGCCGGCGCCCGGCGGCCGCGTTCCCGGTCACCCTGGCGGCCGCCGTGCTGGCCCTCGCCGCGTGCTCGGGATCGGAGCCGGAGGCCGCGCCCCGGACCGGCGCGGCGACCTCGCCGGCGGTGCACGGGAGCGCCGCCGCGGCCCCGCTGACGGTCGTCGACCCCTGGGTCAAGACGGCCGACAAGGGCATGTCCGCCGCGTTCGGCACGCTGGTCAACACCACCGGCGCCGAGATCACCGTCGTCTCCGCCGCCACCCCGGCCTCACCGAGCGTGGAACTGCACGAGGTCACCGGCGCCGCCGGGAAGATGACGATGCGCCCCCGCGAGGGCGGCTTCGTCATCCCCGCCCGCGGCAGGCTCGACCTCAGGCCGGGCGGGTTCCACATCATGCTCATGGACGTGGTCCGGCCGGTACGGCCGGGTGACCCGGTCGCGTTCACCCTCACGCTGAAGGACGGCGGGACCGTCCGGTTCACCGCCCTCGGCAAGGCGTTCAAGGGCGGCAACGAGACCTACCGGCCGGGGCACTGATGGGCGGGCGCCCGGTCAGCCGGCGGGGGCTGTTCCTCGGGGGCGCGGCGACCGCCGGCGGGCTCGCCGGCGGCTACGTCACCGGCCGGGCCGCCACCGGGCGGCCGCCCCGCGAACGGCCGCGCGACCAGGCTCCGGCGGCCGAACCGTTCCACGGGCCGCACCAGGCCGGGATCGCGACGCCGCCGCAGAACCATGCCGCGTTCGTCGGTTTCACCCTGCGTCCCGGCACCTCCCGCGAGGCGCTGGGACGGCTGATGCGGCTGCTGACCGACGACGCCCGCAGGCTGGCCGCGGGCCGGGCCGGGCTCGCCGACGCGCAGCCGGAACTGGCCGCGCCGGCGGCCCGGCTGACCGTCACCTTCGGTTTCGGGCCCGGCCTGTTCACGGCCGCGGGACTGGAGGACCGGCGGCCCGGCATCGAGCTGCCCGGGTTCGCGGTCGACCGGCTGGAGGACAGGTGGAACGGCGGTGACCTGCTCGTCCAGCTCTGCGCGGACGACGGGGTCACCCTCGCCCACGCGCTGCGGCTGATCGTCAAGGACGCCCGCGACTTCGCGACCGTCCGGTGGACCCAGCGCGGGTTCCGCCGGGCGGTCCAGCCGCGCGGCGAGACGCAGCGCAACCTCATGGGCCAGCTCGACGGCACCGTCCAGCCCTCCGACCTGGACCGGGCGGTGTGGATCGCGGACGGTCCCGCCTGGCTGCGCGGCGGCACGCTCATGGTCCTCCGGCGGATCCGGATGGACCTGGAGAAGTGGGACGAGGCCGATGAGGGGGCCAAGGAGTTCGCGATGGGCCGCCGGATCGGCGACGGCTCGCCCCTCACCGGCCGCGCCGAGCACGACGACCCCGATCTGGAGGCGGTGGACGGGGCGGGACTGCCGGTGATCTCCGAGGTCGCCCATGTCCGCCTGGCCCGGACCGCGGACCCGTCCCTGCGGATGCTGCGCCGCGCGTACAACTACGACGAGGCCGTCAGCGCGGACGGGGTCACCGACTCGGGGCTGCTGTTCGCCTCGTACCAGGCCGACCTCGCCCGGCAGTTCGTCCCGGTGCAGCGGCGCCTGGCCGAGTCCGACCAGCTGAACCTCTGGACCACGCCCATCGGCTCGGCGGTCTTCGCCCTGCCGCCGGGGTGCGGTCCCGGCGGCTGGATCGGCGAGACCCTCCTGGGTTAGGAGCCGGGCGCGGCCGGCCCGTTTCAGGGCGGGCCGCGCCCGGTCGTCCCGGGAAGGCGGCACGGAGGCGGTAGGGAGGCGGTAGGCAAGGCGCTCCCCGGGGCAGCGCGAAACGCGAACGTGCTTCATAATCTGTGCATCACAAGATGCGGCGGGGCGCCGCACCGAGGTGGGTCCAGGGAGGCACGATGAGCGGCACCGACCAGGCTCCACCCGGAGTCGACCCCCACGTTCCCAGCCCGGCCCGGCTGTACGACCTCTACCTGGGCGGCAAGGACAACTTCGCCGCCGACCGCGCCGCCGCGCGCAGGCTCCGCCAGGACCTGCCCGAACTGGAGGACGCGGCCTGGGCCAACCGCGGGTTCCTCCAGCGCGCCGTGCGGTTCCTGGCCACGCGCGGGGTCCGCCAGTTCCTCGACATCGGGGCGGGCCTGCCCACCCAGAACAACACCCACCAGGTCGCGGGCGCCGTCCAGACCGGCACCCGCGTCGTCTACGTCGACAACGACCCCACCGTCCTCACCCACGCCCGCGCCCTGCTGCAACCCCCGGACGCCGCCCGGCCCGGCGGGACGGGCCCGCGCACGACCGTCCTGACGGGCGACCTGCGCGAACCGGAGAGCATCCTCGGCGACGTGATCGGGCGGGACGCCCTCGACCTCGACGAACCGGTCGCGCTCCTGCTGGTCGCCGTCACCCATTTCATCCCCGACGAGGAGAACCCCTGGGACCTCGTACGGCGGCTGCTCAAGGCGCTGGCCCCCGGCAGCCACCTCGTCCTGTCGGCCGCCACCAGGGACCACCAGTCGCCGCGGGCGCTCCAGGCGATCGAGGAGGTCTACTCCAAGGCCACGGCGAACGTCCACCTGCGGACGAGGGACGAGATCGGCCGCTTCTTCTCGGGGCTGGAGATGGTCCCGCCCTACCCGGGCGCGGAGGCCGCGGTCACGTACGCGGGACAGTGGGGCGCCGAGGATCCCGAGGCCGCCGACAGCGACGGGTCGCGGTGGAGCTACTGCGGCGTGGCGCGGCTCCCCTGACCGGCAAAGGGCACGCGCACCGGCCGGAACCGGCCGTACGAAGGCCGATTCACGACGCCGAAGACACGAGGCCGAAGACACACGAGGCCGAAGACACACGAGAGGGACGAGGACCAGCGATGACCGGACCCGCCAAGCCGACCGCCGGAGAACTCGGCGTCGACCTTGAGAGCCTGGACTGGCGGACTTCCGCCGGCGCGGACGGAGAAGGGCTGGAGGTGGCCTTCACCGGCCCGTGGGTGCTCCTGCGCAAGGCCGGCGACCGGGCGCCGGTCTCGGTCTTCGACCACCACGAATGGGACTGTTTCGTGCAGGGCGCCAAGGCGGGCGAGTTCGACCGGGCCGCGATCTGACGCGGACGGCGGCGCCCGTTCTGTGATTCACAAATTAGGAAGGATATGCTGATGTCGGGCCGCTGGTCGGGCGAGGGGGCGCGGGTGAGCGAGGCATACGGGGCCACGATCGCCAAGTGGCGGCTCTCCCGTCGCCTCAAGACCCTGCGCGAGGAGGCCGGCTACACCGCCAACCAGGTGTGCGACCGGCTGAACTGGGGGCGCGGCAAGGTCGGCCGGTTCGAGGCCAACAGCTGGGTGCGGCCCGAGCTCAGCGACATCCGCGACCTGGCGCGCGTGTACGGGCAGGTGGACGGCGACCTCGAAGAGCTGGAGCGGCTGGCCGCCCACGCCCGGGCGCGGGCCTGGTGGCGCGGCTACCCCGAGGTCTTCGCCAACGAGTTCCCCGGCTTCGAGGCCGACGCCTCCAGCATCCGGGTCATGACCCCGCTCGTCCTTCCCGGGCTGCTGCAGACCCCGGCCTACATCCGGGCGCTGATGGCCACGGGCGCGCGCTCCGGCGCCTGGCGGGACGCGGCCCTGGCCGCCCGCCTGCGGCGCCAGCGCATCCTGGACCGCGACGACGGGACCGCGCCCGAGCTGCTCGCGATCATCAGCGAGGCGTCCCTCCTGTTCCGCTGGGGCGGCCGGGAGGACCGGCGCGCGCAGCTCGCCCATCTGGTCGAGATGGGCCGGCGCCCCAACATCGAGATCCGGCTGCTGCGGTTCGGCGACGGCCTCTATCCCGGCATGTCGACCCTGGTCAACCTGTTCCGGTTCCCCGGCGAGCCTTCGATGGTCTACCTGGAGAACGACGTGGCCATCCAGGAGAACACCGACCCCGAGAGCGTGGAGGCGTATGAGCAGATCGTCCAACGGGCCCGCGAGGCCGCGCTCGGCCCGGCCGAGACCGCCGACTTCCTCGACAAGATGACGGACACCCTGGAGTAGAACGATGGACCTGTCCCAGTCGATCCACGCGGCGACCTGGTTCAAGGCGAGCGCGAGCACGGCCGGCAACGGGGGGTGCGTCGAGATCGCCGATCTCGGCGGCTCCACCGCCGTCCGGGACAGCACCCGGCCGGACGCCGGCGTGCACGTCGTGGGCCGGTCGGCCTTCGCCGCGTTCCTCGCCGACGTACGCGCCGGGCGGTACGACCTGTAGAGCCCTCCCCGCCACTGACGATCCCCCAGGGTCCACTCCTGGGGGATCGTTTCGTTCCGGGGCTCCCGCGGACCTTCCCGGGGCCGTCCGGGGGCCCGTCCGGGAGTGTCACTGGCGGCGCCACCCGCGGATCCTTCGCGGGAACCCTCGCGAGGGCATGGCGGTATGCGTGCGAACCACCCCCGTTCGCCCCGTTTTGTACCGCCGAGCCGGGCCAGGCGAACGTCTCGGGCGTTGCTCCGTAACTTTTCTTCACTCTCTCGGCGTGACCGTCAATCTATGCGACCATGTTTGTGAATCACAGATAGCGACTCGCGAACGTTGAAGCTCATGTCTCGATTGTCCGAACTTTCTCGGCGGTGACGATGGCGGCGGAGGCGACCATGGCGGAGGCGGAGACGACGTTCCCGGCCCGTGTCCCGGATCGGGGCGGGTGCGCGGTGGTACGCCTGCCCCCCGACGGGTCCATCGCCGCGGTGGCGCGGGCCGGCACCGCCCTGACGCTGGAGCGCCTCGGGCTGCCGGACGAGGACGTCGCCAACGCCACCCTGATGGCCAGCGAGCTCGCCACCAACGCGCTGCAGCACGGATCGCCGCGGACGCCGGACGGCCGGCTGCTCCCCGCCCACCCGGCGGAGCTGTGGATCTACCTGCGCGGCACCGGCGGCGGACGCGAGCTGGCCGTCAAGGTCTTCGACCGGGTCAGGGAGTGGCGCCCCCCGGCCGTCACCGGGGTCCTGGCCGAGCACGGCCGCGGCCTGCTCATCATCGAGGCCCTCACCGAGGGCCGCTGGGGCCACCATCCCACCCGGTCGCGGCTGGCCCGCCCGGCGGTGACCGGCAAGGCCACCTGGTTCGCCCTGCCGGTCTCCCCGGAGTTCCGGCCGCCGGCGCACCACGCGCCACCGCGGCCCGGGGCGGCGTACGCGGCGCAGGAGCTGCACGCCCTGCTGGCCGAGCGCGGCCTCACCCGCCTCATCCGCCGGAACGGGGACGGCGTCTCGGTGCTGTCGGTCAAGGAGAACCTGACGGTGTGGTGCGAGTCCGGCTGGTTCCGGTGGCGCACCCCGGACGGCGCCCAGGTGAGGCTGCCCCGCGGCGACATCACCGAGGTCTGCGAGCGGATCGTCCAGCTCCACGAGAGCACGGCCCCCGAGCCCGACCTGAGCCGGACCTGAGCCGGACCTGACCCCTCCGCACCGGAGCCTCCCTCCCGGCGGGCCTCCCCCTCCGTGGCACCGGGCGCCCGCCCTGTCCTCGCGGACGCCGATGGGCGAACATGGCACCGATCAGGTGCTTCCGGCGCCCGGTAGTTAGGAGAAGAGCATGACCGCCCCCACCTCCCCTGCCCAGGCCGGGGAGCCGGCCGCCGACGGGCTCCGGCCACCCCCGTTCGACCCCGAACTGCTCCTCGTCCTGGAGGCGCTGGGGACGGCGGTCCCCTCCGCGCTCCTCCCGGAGATGGTCCCGGCGCTACGGGAGACCCGCGCGCAGCTGCGGCAGACGGACGAGGAGCTGAGCCGGGGCGGGGTCTTCGAGCTGGAGGAGCGCCGGGTGCCCGGCCCCGAGGGCGCGCCGGAGGTCACGCTGCTGATCTGCCGGCCCACCGGGGTCACGGCGCCGCGGGGCATCGTCTACCACACCCATGGCGGCGGCATGATCATGGGTGACAACCGCACCGGCCTGGAGGAGATCCTGGACTGGGCGCGGGAGCTGGGCCTGGTGGTGGTGTCGGTGGAGTACCGGCTCGCTCCCGAGCACCCGCATCCGGCGCCGGTCGAGGACTGCTACGCGGGCCTGGTGTGGACGGCAGCGCACGCCGCGGAGCTGGGCGCCGAGCCCGGCCGGATCGTCGCCGCGGGCACCAGCGCGGGCGGCGGCCTGACCGCGGCGCTCGCGCTGATGGCCCGTGACCGGGGCGGCCCGGCGCTGGCCGGCCAGATGCTGCTGTGCCCGATGCTGGACGACCGCAACGACTCGCTCTCGTCCCGGCAGATGGCCGGCAGGGGCATCTGGGACCGCACCTCCAACGACACCGGCTGGACGGCCCTGCTGGGCGAGGCCAGGGGCGGCCCGGACGTGTCGCCGTACGCGGCGCCCGCGCGCGCCGAGGACCTGTCGGGACTGCCGCCCGCGTTCATCGACGTGGGGTCGGCGGAGACGTTCCGGGACGAGGACGTCGCCTACGCCACGCGCCTGTGGCAGGCGGGCGGCCGGGCGGAGCTGCACGTGTGGCCCGGCGGTTTCCACGGGTTCACCCTGCTGGCGCCGGAGGCCCCGCTGTCACGGGAGGCGGCGGCGGCGCGGCTCGCCTGGCTGCGCAGGCTGCTGGCCGGCTGACACCGCCGCCCGCCGGGCCCGGGCTCGTTTACCGCCGGATGCGTACCTCTTGCTGATTTGAGGTACGGGCGGCCGAGTCCTTCCCAGGGCCAGGGGTATGGCACCAGAGGTGAGCGTGGTGGAACCGGGACTCAGACTCGCCGGGCGGTACCGGCTGGTGGAACGCCTGGACGGCGGCGGTGCCGGCGAGGTGTGGCACGCCTGGGACCAGGCCCTCAGCCGGCCGGTCGCGGTGAAGGTGCCCGGGCCCGGCCGCGCGCCCGGCGGGCACGTTGACGGGCACGTTGACGGGCACGACGACGAGGACGCGGGCGGGCACGAGGAGCTGCGCGAGCGCGTGCTGCGCGCCGTTCGCGTCGCCGATCCCGCCTTCGTGACGGTCTACGACTGCGATCGGGCCCCCGGCTCGGCGGGCCGCCCGGTGTCCTTCATCGTGACCGCGTTCCTGGACGGGGAGACGCTGGCCGAGCGGGTCCGGCGGGCGCCGCTGCCGGTGCCGGCGGCGCTGGAGTGCTGCGCGCAGACCGCGACGGCCCTGGCGGCGGCCCACGCGGCCGGGGTCGCGCACGGCGATCTGCGGATGGAGAAGATCTTCTACACCCCCGACGGCGTCCGCATCGTGGATCTGGGGCTGGGCGTACCGGGCGAGGCGGAGAAGGGGGAGGCCGAGGCCGCCGACGTCCTGGGACTCGGCACGGTGCTCGCCGGGTGCCTGGAGAGGGCGCCCGCGCCGGACCAGGTGCCCGAGGAGGTGCTGCGGCTCGGTGAGCGATGCCGCGCGGCGGAGACCGAGCGCAGGCCCGGCGCGGCGGAGGCGGCCGAGGTCCTCGTGCGCGCCCACGCGGCGGTGGCACCGGAGTCCTTCATGGCGACCGCCCCCTTCCCGATGCCCCGCGCCTCCGGGGACACCTCGGTCCTCGTCCGGCGGCCGGGCGATCCCGGCGACCTCCTGGACACGGGCGACGAGGCGGGCGAGGGAAATCCGGGGCGGCTCCGGGACCGCGTGACCGTCATGCGCGTGGCGGTCACCGTGACGCTCCTGGCGGCGTCGCTGGCGACGATCATGGCGGTCACGGACCTGCTGGACTCCCCGGGCGAGCGGGCCGCCCCGCCGCGGTCGGGCCCGGCCCCGGTCACCGCCGCCCCGGACACCGGCGAGCCGGAGTCCTCCTTCCCCCGCCCGTCCATGCCGGACATGGACGCGCTGGAGCGGCTGGGCGAGCTGCAGCCGATCGTCGAGGGCGGCCGGGCCTCCGGCGCGATCCGTTCCGACGTGGCGCTCGACCTGGACAACACGATCGGCAACATGCTCGAAGACCTGGCGTCGGGGCGGACCTCCGACGCGGGGCCGCAGCTGCAGCGGCTGCGCGAGAAGATCGCCACCAGGGCCCGCGAACGGGCCCTCGACAAGGACATCGCGGACCGCATGACCGAGGTCCTCGCCCGCGGGTGAGCCGCCCGCCGGCCCCGGACCAGCGCCCGCCGCTCCCCCGCTCACATCAGTGCCCGCCGTTTCCCCCGCCCTCGCCGCCCTCGCCCGCCGGGGCCATGATCCGCCAGGCGCGCTCGCACAGGGTCCAGGTGCGGTGGTCGTACGGTCCCGTGACCTCGCCGTCGCTGTTGACCAGGAACTCCTCGCCGCTGACGGTCACGCTGGTGGCCGTGGTGTGCACGACGTCGTCGCGGTGCCGGTGCGTGCCTTTGCGCAGGTGCAGGGCGAAGCCGACCCGCGCGAGCGGGCCGGTCGCGGCGGAGACCACCAGTTCCACGCGGCCGTCGTCGGGATCGCCGTCGGCCGCGAGCTGCGCCGTGCCCCCGGCGATGCCGGAGGCGTTGCTGAGCGCCACCATCAGGAACCTCCCGTCCGCGACCTCCTTGCCGTCCGCCTCGACCCGCAGCCGCCACCCGGTGCCGCGCAGCCCGGCGAGGACGGCGCCCACCGGGAACGCGGCGGCCTTCAGGTAGGGCTTGAACCGGGTCGCGCTGCGGGCCGCGGTGGCGCCGATCCCCAGGTGCACGGCGTTGAGCACCACGCCGCCGGCGTCGTCCACGAGGAGGTCGAGCCGGCGGGGCGCGCCGTCGAGCAGCAGCCGGGCGGCGCGCTCGGGATCGAGCGGGATCCCCAGGTTGCGGGCCAGGTCGTTGCCGGTCCCCATCGGCAGCAGCCCCACCACCCGGCGTCCCAGCTCGCCACGGGCGTGCAGCTCGGCCACCAGCCCGTGGATCGAGCCGTCACCGCCGGCCGCCACGACCAGGGAGGCATCGCCGGACGGGCCGTGCTCGTCGAGCGCCCGGCCGATGTCCCCGGGCGCGGCGCACGGCCGGACGAGCACCGTCCCGCCGCCCTCCCGGCGGAGCATGCCGGCGATCCGTTCCATCAGTTCGTTGTCGTGGGTCCCGGCATTGGCGTTGGTAAAGATGAGCATCGTCCTCATCTACCCCGCCTCGGGCACCGAATGCCTGAGTCGCGACCGGCCTCGCCGGATCTCCTCGCCGGATCTCCTCGGAGGCGTCGCGGGCGAGCCCGGTGACGGGCGGCGGGACACCACCTCAGCCACAACGGGCCGTACATATCGATCGAGAATTCATCTCGAATTCGCTACTTATTGCGGTCCCTTGAAGGGTATTTTCGCAGACCGTTCGATGGCCGCGCCCCCGCAGGGACATAACCTGGGAGGACAACGCGCACGAACGGCCGCTATCGAGATGTCCGAACAGGAGGCCGCCGTGGAGGATCGAGGCGACGATCGCAGCCCGGAAGAACTCGAAGAGACCTGGCTGCCGGTTCTCGAAGAGCAATATCGCAGCATGACGGCCCTGGTCATGGGGCGGATGGAGGGCTGGCGCAAACAATGGAGGCCGGCGACTCCAGGGGAACTGACCGAGATGCTCGACATGCTTCTCCATTTCGAACAGCATCTCAGCGGTTTCACGCCGCTCGCGCACCATCTCCTCGACTCGGGACGCCCCCGGCTGCCCGGGAGGCTCAGTGAGATGTTGAAGGACGTGCACGACACGAAGGAGATAGTCATCTCCATGTATCAGGACACGGTCGGGGCCTACCGGCGGATGGCTCAGGTCCAGGCCGGCACCGCCCGGCAGTGGGCGGATACCCAGCAACAGGTCCTGCAGGACAGGCGGCAGGCCTTCGACCAGCAGTTCAGGCAGTGGCATCAGAATTACATCAGCGGCTGAAATCACCAGGGAGCATCACACATGGACGGCGGATCCACCCATGGGCGGAACGAGCCGCGCGGGACCGGGAGAGATTATCCGCAATGGCATTGCCAGTGCACCGAATGCCCGGGCGAGAAGGACGCCAGTACGGACTGCACCGGCGAACCGTGGCCCCTACAACGTCACGGGCCTGGGGAAATGCCAGGGGCATATGGTGTGCCACCAGGTGAGTTGAGGCCCGGCGGGGCCGAGGGCCCGCGGGCCCGGCGCGGCGGGCCGGGCCCGGCGGGACGAGGCGTTCAGAGGAAGTCGGCGACGCGGGTGGCGAACTCCTCCGGAGTGGCGATCTCGACGCCCAGCTTCTCGGCCTTGGCGCGCTTGGATCCGGCCTTCTCCCCCGCCACCAGCAGGGCGGTGCGGGCCGAGACCGACGAGGACGCCCGCCCGCCGGCCCGCTCGATCAGCTCGTTCATCTCGTTGCGGGACAGGTCGGCCAGCGGGCCGCTCATGGCTCCGGTCACGACCACCGACATCCCGGCCAGGGGGCCCTGGCCGGTGTCGCTCCCGGTCCCGGCGTCACCCTCCCCGGGGGCCTCCGCCCGCTCCGCGGGCCCGGTCGCGCCGGGCTCGGTCATGTTCACCCCGGCCGCCACCAGCTTGTCGATCAGCGGCGCCAGCTCGGCGATCTCGGCGACCAGCACCGGGGCCTTCTCCGGGCCGATCCCGTCCACCTCCTGGAACGCCTCGGCGTCGGCGGCGCGGATGGCGTCCATGGTGGCGAAGTGCCGGGCGATGCGCCGCGACATGGAACGCCCCGTGCCGCGCACGCCCAGGGCGCAGAACACCTTGTTGAGCGGCTTGGCCTTGGCGGCCTCGATCGCGGCCAGCAGGTTGTCGGTGCTGGTCTCGCCCATCCGCTCCAGCTCCAGCAGCGGCGCGCGCTCCAGGGTGAACAGGTCGGCGAAGTCGGTGATCAGCCCGGCCTGGACCAGCTGGTCGATCCGGTTCTCGCCGAGCCCCTCGATGTCGAGCTGGTCGCGTCCCACGGCGTAGCGGACCGAGGCGATCGCGTGGCAGGCGCGGCCCTGCGAGCAGCGCCAGCGCTTCTGCGAGTCGTCGATCTCGCCGCCGCAGCGCGGGCAGACGTCGGGGATCGGGATGGCGGTCTCCCCGCCGGTGCGCAGGTGGACCACCGGCGCCTCCACCCGGGGGATCACGTCGCCGGCCTTGTAGACGGTGACGTGGTCGCCGATGCGCAGGTCGCGGCGGGCGATGTCACCGGCGTTGTGCAGCGTGGCGTAGGTGATGACCGAGCCGTCCACCTCGACCGGCTCCAGCACGGCGCGGGGCGCGACGATGCCGGTGCGGCCGACGTTCCACTCCACGCCGACCAGGCGGGTGATCTTCTCGGTGGCGGGCAGCTTGTAGGCGATGGCCCAGCGCGGCGCGCGCGAGGAGTTGCCGGCCTCGGCCTGGTCGGCGGCCCGGTCGGCCTTGATCACGATGCCGTCGATGCCGAACTCCAGGTCGGCCCGCAGCCCGGCGATCCGCTCCACGTGCTCCTGCAGCGCGGCCGGGTCGGTACAGGTGACCCCGCCGACGGGGGTCGCCGCGCTGGTCCGCGCGCCCCAGCGGGCGATCATGGCCATGATCTCGCTGTGCGGCAGCTCGCGCAGCAGGGCCGGCAGGTCGCCGGGCGTCCCGTCCGGTGCCGTGCCGGGCCCCGCGTCCGGTCCGTCCAGCGGCAGCGCGCCGTAGGCGAAGAAGGTCATCTCGACCTGGTACTCGCGGTCGCGGGCGCGCAGCGACCCGGCCGCCGCGCTGCGCGGGTTGGCGAACGCGGGGTGCCCCGCCCCGGTGCGGGCGGCGTTGGCGGCCTCGAACTGGTCGCGGGTCATCAGCACCTCGCCGCGCAGCTCCACCGTGACCGGCTCGGCCAGCCGCTCCGGCAGGCCGACGATCATCCCGATCCCGTGCGAGACGTCCTCGCCGGCGGCGCCGTCCCCGCGCGTGACCAGCCGGACCAGGCGCCCGTCCCGGTAGCGCGCCGAGATCGCCAGGCCGTCCAGCTTGGGCTCCACGCTCCACACCCCGACCGGGCGGCCCAGCCGGCGTTCCAGCCCGGCCGCCCAGTTCAGCAGGCCCTCGGCGGAGAACACGTTGTCGAGGCTCAGCATGGGGACGGTGTGCGGCACGTCGCCGATCACCGCTCCGCCGGCGACCTTCCCGGTCGGCGAGTCGGGCAGCACGTGCTCGGGATGCTCGCGCTCGTAGGCGGCGATCCCGCGCACCAGCCGGTCGTAGGCGTCGTCGTCGAGCGAGGAGTCGCCCTCGCCGTAGTAGGCCGCCGCGGCGGCGACGGCGGTCTGCACGGCGGCGGCGTAGGCGGCCTGGTCGCCGATCTCGGTGCGGGCTGGCGTCTCGGTCATGGGGAAATCATCTCGCGCGGCTCTGACAGAACCGCCGCCGACCTGGACCGGCGCCCGTAAATGGCGGAACGTCACCGCACCGCGATCCGCGTGCTGGACCGCGGCACGGCCCCGCCCGGGGCGCCCGGCTTGACCGCTCCCTTAGTTAACGGTTAGCTAGGCCGGGTCGTCAGGGAGGTGCGCCGTGCAGGACGTCGTGCTCGCGCTGCTGGCCAAGGAGCCCTCGCACGGGTACGAGTTGCGTGCCCGCTTGCAGGAGGCCCTCGGCCCGCTGGGCGAGGAGCTCAACGCGGGCCAGGTCTACGTGACGCTGCGCCGGCTGGAGAAGGCCGGGCTGGTGGACGTCCGGCTGGTCGGGCAGTCCGACCGGCCCGACCGCAAGGAATACGAGCTGACCGCGGCGGGGCGGGAGCGGGTGGCGGGCTGGCTGGCGGACGTGAGCTGGAGCCGTCCCGCGCCCGCCGAGTTCCATCTGAAGCTGGTCGCGGCGGCGGCGTCCCGGCTGGCCGACCCGGTGGCGCTGGTGGACGCCCAGCGCCGCGAGCTGCTGCGGCGCCTGGCCGAGGCGCAGCGCGCCGCGCTGGAGCAGCCCGCCGGTTCGGGGGCCGGGCTCCTGCTGGAGGGCGCCGTGCTGCGGTTGCGCGCCGACCTGACCTGGCTGGAGTCGTGCGCGGCCCACTGGTCCGCTAGAGGGGAATGAGAGCGTGGAAGACATCCTGTGGGCCCGGGGCCTGCGCAGGCATTACGGCACCGGGCGGGCACTGGTGCGCGCGGTCGACGACGTCGACCTGGCCGTGGCGCCCGGCGAGACGGTCGGCGTGGTCGGCGCGAGCGGGTGCGGCAAGTCCACCCTGCTGCATCTCCTCGGCGGCCTGGACCGTCCCGACGCCGGCGAGGTGTGGCTGGGCGGCCGGCGGGTGGACGGGCTCTCGGAGACCGCGGCGGCCCGGCTGCGCCGCCGGGAGATCGGCTTCGTCTTCCAGTCGTTCCACCTGGTCGACGAGCTGAGCGCCGCGGAGAACGTGGAGCTGCCCGCGCTGCTGGCCGGGGAGTCCCGGCGCGCCGCCCGGCGCCGCGCCGCCGGGCTGCTGGAGCGGATGGGCCTGGGCGGGCGGGCCCGGCACCTGCCCGCCGAGCTGTCGGGCGGGCAGCGCCAGCGGGTGGCGGTGGCGCGCGCCCTGGTGAACGACCCGCGCCTGCTGCTGGCCGACGAGCCGACCGGCAACCTCGACAGCGCCGCCGCGACGGACGTGCTGCGGCTGTTCGCCGCGCTGCGCGCCGAGGGCCGCACCCTGGTCATCGTCACCCATGACTCGCGGGTGGCGGGCACCGCCGACCGGCTGATCACGATGCGGGACGGAGCGTTCGCCGACGAGACGGTGCTCGGCGCACGGCCGCCGGGCGCGGGCGGGCTGGGCGCGGGCGGGCTGGGCGCGCTCAGCGGCCTGGAGGCGTGATGGGCACCGGGATGGCCACGGTGCTCCGGCTGACCCTGCGGGACCTGCGCCGGAGCCGGGCGCGCGCGGCGCTGCTGCTGGTCGCGATCACCGCGACGACGACCACGCTGACCCTCGGGCTGCTGGTCCGGGACGCGACCGCCCGGCCGTGGGAACGCACCCGCGCGGCGACCGCCGGCCCGGACGCGGTGGCGACCGGGGACGCCCGCGCGCTGGCCAAGCTGGCCAGGGCACCGGGCGTGACCGGCGCCGCGCGGCCGTACCCGACGGCGAGCGGCCGGCTGGAGGCGCGCGGCCACACGGTCAACGCGCTCGTGCACGGGCGGGACGTGGCGCCGTCGCGGCTGGACCGCCCGCTGGTCACCGACGGCCGCTGGCTGCGGCCGGGGGCGGCGGTGGTGGAGCGGGCCTTCGCCCGCGCGCTGGGCGTGCGCCCCGGCGACCGGGTGACGATCGCGGGACGGACCTTCCCGGTCGCCGGCGTCGCGATCGGCTCCGGGCGGGTCCCCTACCCCTCGGCGGCGCCCGGCCTGGTCTGGCTGACCCGCGCCGACGCCGCCCGCCTTCCCGCGGCCCGGACCGGGTCGGGCGCGCGGACGCTGACCATGCCGCTGCGGCTGGCCGACCCGGACGCGGCCCCCGCCTTCGCCGCCCGGCATCCGGGCGTGCGTTCCTGGCAGGACATGGGGGCCTACGCCACCGCCGAGCTGCGGCTGGCCAACGGGGCGCTGCTGGGCGGCACGTGGGCCCTGGCGATCCTGGCCGCGATGAGCGTCTCGCTGCTGGTGGGCGGGCGCCTGGCCGAGCAGGGCCGGCGGGTGGGGACGCTGAAGGTGGCGGGCGCGACCCCGGCGTTCATCGCCCTGCTCCTGCTGGCCGAGCACCTGGCCGTCGCGGTCGCCGCGACCATCGTGGGGGTGCTCGCGGGCTGGGCCGCCGCCCCGCTGGTGGCCGGGCCGAACGCCGGGCTGCTCGGCGCCGGGACGCCCGCCCCGTCCGCGGGGACCGTGCTTGCGGTGCTGGCGGTCGCGGTGGCGGTCACGGCGGCGGCGACGGCCGTGCCCGCGCTGCGCGGGGCGCGGATCGGCACGGTGCGCGCGCTGGCCGAGCCGGTGCGCGCGCCGCGCCGCCGCTCCCGCCTGGCCGCGGCGTTCTCCGGGCTGCCGCTGCCGCTGCTGCTGCTGGGGGCGCGGATCGCCGCGCGCCGCCCGCGCCGTACGGTCCTGGCCGGGCTCAGCATGGCGGTCACCGTCGCCATGGTGGTCGCGGCGCTGGCCATGGGCCGGGACATCGAGCGCAAGGACGCCGTCGTGCTCGGCCCCGACTTCGTGCCGGGCGCGGGCAATCCGGTCACCGAGCGGCTGAGCCAGATCGTCCTGGTGCTGGCGCTGGCCATGCTGGCGCTGGCGGCGGTCAACGCGGTGCTGACCGCATGGACGACCTCGCTGGACAACCTGCGCACCGCGGCGCTCACCCGGGCGCTGGGGGCGACGCCGCGGCAGGTCACGACCGGGCTGGCCTCCGCCCAGCTCCTGCCCGCCGCGTTCGCGGCGCTGGGCGGCGTCCCGCTGGGCCTGCTCGTCTACGCCGCCGCGCGGGCGGCCGGGGGCTCTCCCGGGCAGGCGGAGGTCCCCGTGCTCTGGCTGGCCGCCACGGTCCCTGCCACGCTGGCCGTGGTGGGCCTGCTGACGGCCGTGCCGGTCCGGTACGGCGCGACCCGCCCGGTCACCGAGGCCCTCGGCGGGCGCTGACCGGAGTCGCAGGTCCCCGGGCGGGGCGTCAGGAGGCCGGCGAGCATGCGTCCCGGTTCCTCCTATTTCGCGATCTTCGCCACCGTCCGGGGCCCGCCCGTCCTACACTTTGGCCGCACGGTCGGGGGACCCACGGGGGTCCGCGATGCGCCGTTCGGCCGTCACCGTCGCTCGGCAGCAGTCCGGAGGGATGTACTCGTGGCCTCGATCCACCCGCGGCACCGGCTGAGTTCGCAGGCCGTCCGCGTCGGCATGGTGAGCGTGCTGTCGCTGGCCGTCGCCGCCTGCTCGTCGGACACCACCCCGGCGGCCCCCTCGGGAGCGGCCGTCACCTCCCCCGCGCCCGCGCCGTCCCCCGAGCCGGACGACGACGCCGACGTCTACTGCGTCGCCACGCCCGAGGGCGGCATGCCCGAGGAGGAGCCCGAGCAGGGCTACCGGATCGTGGACGACGACCGGTGCGACGAGGACGACCTGGGCGAGGACTCCACGCCTCCCGCCTACCGCCCGGGCAGCTCGCGGATCAGCTACTTCTGGTACTACGACCCGACGCGCCGCTCGAACGGCCACGCCTCCGGCGGCACGCTGCACGCCCCCGAGGGCGGCACCGTCACCACGCGGTCGGGCAAGACCGCGAGTTCCGGCAAGGTCGCGCGCTCCGGTTTCGGCGGCAGCGCGGGCGGAGGCGGCTGACCGCGCGAACCCTGGGCCGGGCCGGGCCGGGGCGGAAAGCGCCCGCGTGGCCGCCCGGATAATCGGAAGCGTCCTGCCCGGTGGCCGACTTAGACTCGGCGCCCATGACAGCCGCGAACGACACGTTCCTCCGGCCAGGGAAGCCCGGCGAGCCTCGCCTGGACCCGATCGCCCTGGTCCGGCTCGCCGAACGGCTCGGCACCCGGGACGGCGGCGAGGAGGCTGACGAGGGGGCCTGCGAGAGGGCCGGGAGCGAGGCCCGGTACGCGGAGTACGCGGAGGCGTTGCCGAGCACCCTGGAGGGGCCGCCCGAGGCGGCCCTCGCCCTGGCCCGGCTGTACCTCCGGCTGGGGCCGTACCTGCGGGACCGGCACTGGCCGCGCTGGCGGGAGGCCGGGCTGCCGGTCCCGGCGCGGATCGCCTGGCTGCGCGCGGAGATCGCCGCCCGGCCGGAGACCTTGCGGCACGAGCCCGCCGGCGAACCGCTCTACCAGGCCGTCCACGGGCTCGCGGCCATCGACGCGGACGCGCCCGAAGAACTCCTGCGCGCGCTGTCGGACCGTCCCGAGCCCGCCCTGCGCGCCGAGGCCCTGCGGATCGCGCGCGAGGCGGTGCGCGCCGCCCTGCTCGCGCCCGCCCGCGCGAGGGCGGTCATCGTCAGGCTCATCGCCGCGGACGCCGAACCGTGCGCGGCCACGGCCGATCTCGCCGCCGCCGCCCTCCGCGAGCTCGCGGAACCCTGGGCCGCCCTCGACCCGCTGCCGCGCGACCGGCTGCACCGCCTCCTGGCGGCGCCGCCCACCGGCGCGGTGGCCGGCGCGGCGATCGGGACCGCCGCCCGCCACGGGCACCGGGACCTGCTGCGCGAGGTGGCCGGTGACCCGGACCGGCCGCCGGCGCTCCGGCGGCGCGCGCTGGAACTCCTCGGGGACCTGGCGACCCGCGACGACGTCCCGGATCTGGCGGGCCTGGCCGCCACCGATCCGCTCCTGCTCGCCGGGCCCGCCGTGCGGTGCCTGGCCGGGATGCACCGGCGCGGGCACTTCCCGTCCGGAGCCGACGTCCCGGTGATCGTGGGGCTGGCCCTGGCCGACCACGCGGTCCCCGCCGACACCCTCGCGACCGTGCTGTTCACCGTCCGGCACGAGACGCTGCGGGAACTGGCCGCCGCGCCGCCGGACGACCCGGCCTGGCCGCGGCGCCTGGAGCTGCTGGTCGCGCTGGCCGCCCAGGGCACGGGGGACATGCCGGCCGGCGCGGCGGCCACCGCCCCGCTGGCCGCGGCGGCGGATCCGGTGCCGTTCCTGGAGGCGATCCGGGCCCTGCGCCACACCGGGGCCGAGGAGGCGGTGCTCGCCGCGCTGCCCCGCGCCCCGGCGGCGGCCCTGCGCACCCTGGAGGCGGTCGGCGGGCGCCGGACGGTCACGGCCCTGCGCGAGGGGCTGGGCCTGGACGGGGCGGACGGCACGCCCGTCCCCCATCTCCGGACGGTCCGGCACCAGGCCCTCGAACTGCTGTGGCACCTCACCGAGGACGCCGCCGAGCGGCGGCGGCTGCTGGACCGGCTCGATCCGCGCGGCCTTCCGCCGCGCGTCGCCGCCGATCTCGGCGCCCCCGACGCCCGGGAGCTGGAGCTGCTCCGCGCGGGCCTGGATCCCGACGACCCGGCCGGGTCCCTGTGCGTGCTGGCGCGCAACGGCGACGCCGGCACGGTCCCGGTGATCGCGGACCTGCTGCTGCGGGTGGCGTCCGACCTGGCGGCGGCGTCGGCTCCCGGGGCCGCCCCCGCCCGGCCCCGCGGCGGCGCGGAGGGGGCCACCGGTGAGCCGGAGGTGCCCGGCGAGGTGGTCACCGCGATCCGCGGGCTGGGAGCACGGCTGCACCGGCGGGGGCGGATCCGGCCCCGCTGCCTGCTCGACGCGGCGGGGCCGGACGAGGCGGGCGACGCGCTGGCCGCGTCCCTGGCCCTGGACCTGCTGGAACGACCGGGGACCGCACCGGCCGAGCAGGCGATCCTGCTCAGGATGCTGCTCCGGCTCCGGCCCGGCGCGCTCCGCGCGCGCCTGCACCCGCTGCTGCGCCACCGCGACCGGCACGTCCGCAAGCACGTGATCGCCCTGCTCGCGCGGGAGGTCGGCGGGAGCGGCACCCGGGCGCTGTCGGCCGGCCTGATCGGGCTCACCCGCGCGCCCGACGCGCCGACCGTCCGGCAGGCGCTGCTGGCGCTCGGCGAGGCCCGGGCCCGGTGGGCCGCGGCGGCGATCGCGGACTGCCTGGACCACCCGAACATGAACGTCAAGAAGACCGCCGCGGCGGCCCTGGCGACGGCGGGCGCGCCGGAGGCGGTGCCCGCCCTGCTGTCCTGGCTGGGCCGCCACGACAACCCCGGCCTGCGGGAGGCGCTCGACGGCGCGCTCCGGGCGGTCCTCGGCGACGGCCACGCCGCCACGCTGGTCGCCGCCGCCGACCTGGCGGGCGACGAGCGCACCCGTGCCCTGCTGCTGCGGCCCCTGATCCACGGGCCCCTGCCGGAGGCCCCGGGCAGGGCGCTGCCCGCCCGTTCGATCGGCGCCCTGGCCCGCCAGGGGTCACCCGCCGGCGAGACCCTGCTCCGGCTCGCGGCGGAGGAGCGCGGCCCCGCGCCCTGGACGGCGCCCGACACCGATCTCGAATCACTCGCCGAGCACGGCTGGGACGCCGCGGCGGCCCGGCGCCTGACCAGGCGGCACGAGCGCGATCCCGAGCCGATCGCCGCGGCCCGCCCCGAACGGCTCCGGCCCCTGCTGCCGCGCTGGCTGGAGCTGGCGGGCACGGAGGACGACCCCGGCCCGGTCCTGCGGCTCACGCTGCGGGTCTGCCCCGCGCCCTGGAGCGGCGAAGAGATCGGGCTCTTCGCCCGTTCGGCCGGGGTGCTGGTCACCGCGTTGCCCGTGATCGGCGACGCGTGCCGCGACGGGCTCCTGGCCGTCCTGGAGGAGGCGGCCGGGCGATGGACCGCCGGCGAGGCCCTGGAGATCGCCGCCCGGATCCGCGCGCTGCCTCCGGGCGCGGCGGGGAGCCGGGCTGAACTGGCGCTGCTGCGCCGGTGCGGCGCCGTCCCGACCCGCGGCGACCTGGAACGGGCACTGGCCGTCGCGGGAAGCGGCGCCGACCCGTGGCGCGCCCGGGAGGCGGTGCTGCGGGAGGCGTTCGGGCTGCCCGGCGCCGGCGGCTCCCCCACCGGTGACACCGCCCGCGATGCCGTACGGGCGTGGCGGGAGGAACTGGAGGAGGCCGTCCGGTCCCCCGCGGCCCTCCGGAGGTTCCGCGCCACCGGCACGGCACCGGCCGGGGCCGGGGTCGGTTCGCGTGAACGGCTCGAAGCGCTGGCCGCCGCCTTCCCGACCGCCGGCGAGGCGGTGCGCGGTCTCCTCCTGGACTGGATGCTGGAGTCGCAGCCGCTCGGCGCGCCCGCGTGGACGCTGGCCGAGGAGGCCGCCCGCCCGCTGCCGTCCGAACGCGAGCCCCGGCCCGGGGACCTGGACCAGCCCCGTTCGGCGGCCCAGCGCGAGCGGCTGCTGGCGATGCTGGACGGCCCCGCGCGGGACCGGCGCGACGGCGCGGCCCGCGTCCTGGCCGGATGGCCCGAGCCCGAGACCCGCCGGGCCGTCCTGCGCGCCTTCCTCCAGGGCCGCGCCGACGTCCCCCTCACCCGCGACCTCGCCGCGGCGCTGCCCTCCGTGATCGAGGACCTGCCCGCCCTGGAGCGGGAGGAGGACCCGGTCCGTGAACGGGCCGCCCGCGCCGCCGCCCACCTGGACGCGGCCGGGCTCGCCCGCCTCGTCCCCCGGCTGCTGGGCTGGTGGGAGCACGGCGGCCCGGCCGCGCGCGCCGAGGCCGAACGGGCGCTGCGCCGCGCGGACCCCGACCTGGTGGCCGAGGCCCTCACCGGCCGCCTCGGCGAGGGCGCGTGGGGGGTGCTCGACCTGCTCGCCGGGCACCCGCTCCTACGCACGCCGGCGCTGGCCCGCGCCCGCGAGCGGCTGCGCGCCGAGGGACGCGACGGCCTGGCCGACACGATCGTGCTGGTGGACGGCCCGCTCCGGCCGCCGGGCGCCGTCCGGGAGGACGCCGCCGCCGCGCTCGCCGCGCTCCGGGCCCGGCGGCCCGCTCCGGCGGGCGGCGGGCAGCGCCCGCTCCGGGCGGAGCTGTTCGACCTCGCCCGCACCGGCACCCCGGGGCAGGTCCGCCGCGCCCTGACCGTCCTGGCCGACCGGCACGACGAGGTCCGCGCCCGCGGTGGCCGCGACCCCGAGCTGGAGGAGCTGGTCACCGCCTGCGCCGGCCATCCCGAGCCGAGGGTCCGCGTGCACGCCCACCGGATCTCCCGCCGGGTGCTGGAACGCGCGGACCACCTGGAACTGACCGTACGGCTGCTGGCCGACCCGCGGCCCGGCATCGTCCGCGCCGCGGTCGGGACCGTGGCGCACGCGGCCTGGCGGCCGGCGATCCCGGCGCTGGTGGGGCTGCTCGCCCACGCCCGCCCCGAGGTCCGCGGGAGCGCCGCCGACGGGCTGGTGCTGTTCGGTGAGCCCGCCGTCCCGGCGCTCCGGCACGCCGCCGGGCGGGCCCGCCCGGACCGGCGCCCCCGCTACACCGCCGTGCTCGACAGGATCGCCGACGGGGCTCCGCCGGAATGACCCCGCCGGGCGTCAGGGCGGTTCAGCCGACGAGGCCCGCGATGACCCGGCGGATCAGGCGGGGGAACAGGGCGGAGAGCTCCTCGGGCGGTCCGGTGGGCCCGGCCGCCAGCAGTTCCGCGAGCAGCGGGTGGCGGCCCTCGGCGACCACCTGCGCCATGTGGGCCAGCTGCGCGGCGCGCCGCCCGGTGGGCGTGCGGCGGCTCTGGATCTCGGTACGGGCGAACAGCGTGACCAGGCCGTTCATCACCGCGATGGTCTCCATCTTGGCCTGTCCGCTCAGCTCCACGGGCCGCAGTGCCCGCAGCCCGTGCTCGAGGTAGTCGATCGCCCGGGGGCCCAGCCGGCCCGGATCATAAGAGAGGTCGGCCAGCCAGGGATGGCGCAGGTGGACGTCCTTGGTGCGGATCGCCAGGCCGGCCAGGTCCTCGACGGGGTCGCCGGTCAGCGGGACGGTCAGGTCGACCTCGCCGGCGACGGCGTCGGCCATGAGGTCGACGAGGTCCTCGCGCCCGCCCACGTACCGGTAGAGGGACGCCGGGCCGGTGCCCAGCTCCGCGGCCACTCCGCGCATCGACACCGCGGCGAGCCCGTCCGCGTCGGCCAGCCGGACGGCCACGGCGGTGATCTGGGCACGGCTGCGCTCGGGCGCGGGACCGCGCGCGCCCCGCTCGGGGCGTTCCCACACGGTCGCCGGTTCGTCGGGCAACGGGCCACCTGTCCTTCCTGAACGTGGCGGCTCCGGCCGGGCCCACCACCAGCGGCTCACGCCACAGGTTAGTACTCCGGCACCCGGTGTTCGGTCATCACGGCGGCGGGGGTTCACCGCCCTCCGGCCCGCGGGCGCGGCGCGCCCGCCGGTACTCCTGCCAGGCCACGCGCCGCCAGCGTCCCAGCCGCCGGATCAGCCCGGGCTCCTCGACGGCCGGCGGCCCGCCCGGCGGCGGTGGCGGCGTGGCCGAGGTGACGAGGTCGTAGAAGAAGCGGCACGCCTCGTCCTCGCCGGTGAAACGGCGGATCGTGCCGTACTCGCCGCGCTCGCGGACGCCGACGGCCCAGCGCTCTCCCTCCCGTCGCAGGTAGGGGAGCTCGCCGGGCCGCCAGGCGGGCTCGTGCACGCCCTCGATCTCGTACTCCCTCAGGCCGGCGCGGGTCAGCGCCGCCTGGAGGTCATGACGGTCCACCCTGTCAGTAGACCCGCTCCAGGAACCCGTTGTCCGCGAGCCACTGCACGCTGAGCCTGCTCGGCGCACCGGGCACGTAGGCGCCCACGAGGACGTACTGCAGTCCCCGGCCCCGCTGCTGGAACGCCGGCTCGGCCGGTCCCCCGTCGACGTCGAACCTGTGCTTGACGCGGTACAGGTGGTAGTTGCACAGGTGCGCCGGGTCGTCGGCGCGCGTGTTCAGGCTGTCGGGCGGCAGGGCGCGGGACGGGAACGAGGCCCCTCCGGGTGAGAGGAAACGGCCGGTCTCCGCTCCGAAACGGTCGATGTACTGGCCGACGTGAAGCGTCACCCTGGACCGCTCCGGGCGGCTGTTGATGTCCTTGAGCTCGTGCGTGAATCCGTCATCCGGCGGATACCGCCAGTCGGGAGCGGGAACCTTGTTCTCGTCCCAGTACTGGTACAGGAACTCCGACGGCGACAACCCGCCATAACGGATGTAGCCCCGCAGCAGATATCCGAAGTACCCGGTGCGCGGGAGATGGACGGGACCCAGCCTCGGGTCCCCGTGGACGTAAGGTGGGCCGCAGACCTGCGGCTGGGCGTGGAGCGCGTCCTTGACGGCCGCCGCGACGGCGTCCGCGCTCTGCGGTACGCCCTGGGGCCGTACCGCCTCCTCGGAGCAGGCCTGGGCCTGCTTGATGATCTCCGCGATGCTCCCCCCTGACGGGGTGGCGCACGCGTCCGACCGGGGTGATCCCGCACCGTCGGGACGGGCGGACGCGGCGGTCCCCGTCAGCACGACGGTGAGGCAGAAGATCGCGGCGGAGGTGGCGCCGCGTCGAAAGACCCGCATGGACTCTCCTGGTACGTCGGTGATTCTCGCCTTTCACGGAATGGGACATTCGGCGAGCGGGCCGCCCGACGTACGCATATCTCCGGCACATTTTCGAAAGACGGCACCGGTGTCCGGAAATGCCCGATCGGAGCGGCGGAATCATTCGCCGAAGTGACCGTACCGACGCGCTCGGCCGATCGATCGGCCCGACTGGCAATCAGCAGACAAAGATCACCGAACAGATCACGCACACCCGCCGTCAACGGGCCATTTCCGCCCCCCTCCGTTGACCTGCGGCGAGTTGTCGTCACGCGCGGCCCCCCGAGGCGGCAACTCGCCGCAGGCCCAACCTGCGCCCCGACCCTGGAGCGGCCTCACGGGGTTGCGGGAGCGGCGGCATGGGTATACAAACGTATGGGAAACTGAACGCTTGTACCGTGACATGGAGTGAGCACATGACCGGGGGCGAGGAGCCGCCGACCACCGACACGGCCAGCGACCTGACCGCGCGGGCGCGCATCAGGGACGCGGCGCTCGCGCTGTTCGCCGAGCGCGGGATGCGGGGCACCACGATCCGCGCGGTCGCCGAGGCGGCGGGGGTGTCCCCTGGCCTGGTCCAGCACCATTTCGGGTCGAAGGAAGGGCTCCGCGAGGCCTGCGACGAGCACGTCATCGAGGCCCTCCGTACCATCAAGCGGCAGGCGCTCGACGGCGGCATGGGCGACCCCGGCTTCATGGGACTGGCGTTGCGGACCGGCCTCCCGGCGCAGCGCTACCTCGCCCGCGCCCTGGTCGACGGGTCACCCGCTGCGGCACGGCTGTTCGACGACGCGGTGGCCGCCTACGAGGACCTGCTGGAACGGCCCGGCCCCGGCATGAACAAGCCCACCACCTCCGACCTGCACGCCTACGCGACGGCCGTCACCGGCATGGCCTTCGGAATGGTCGTGCTGCACGAGCACCTCTCGCGTGCCCTGGGCGCCAACACCCTGACGCTGGAGGGCTATCCGCGGCTGACCAAGGCGCTCCTGGACGTCCACACCGACAACCTGGTCAGCCCGGAACTGCTGGAGCAGACCCGGGCGGCGCTGGACCGTCTCTCGCCCTCCGAGGGAGCCGACGATGCGTGACCGCCGGGGCCGCTCCGCACTCTCCCGCCTCCCCGGGACGCCGGGGCGGCCGTGCGGCACCGCCGCCGGCTCGCCCACGGTGCTGCGCGGGGCCCCCGCGTGGGCCGCCGCCTGCGGGGTCCGCATCCCGACCTCCGCCGCCGCGGCCCGCAAGGCCGACTCCGATCCGCCGTCGCGTCCCCGCGGACCCCGGTCCGCCCGCGACTCCGTTCCCTCACGTGGCCACGCCACCGGACTCCCCTGACCTGCGGGGGTGGCGGCCGCGTGCTCCACCGACCGACCCCCCAGACGAGGTGTTCGTCATGGCTTCACCCAACGACACGCCCATCTCCGCCACCGGCCTGGTCAAGACGTTCGGCCGGACCCGCGCGCTCGACGGGCTCGACCTGACCGTCCGCGCCGGTGAGGTGCACGGCTTCCTCGGCCCCAACGGCGCCGGCAAGTCCACCACCATCCGCGTCCTGCTCGGCCTCCTGCGCGCCGACGCCGGCCATGCCCGCCTCCTCGGCGGCGACCCCTGGCGCGACGCCACCGACCTCCACCGGCGCCTGGCCTACGTTCCCGGCGACGTCACCCTCTGGCCCGGCCTCACCGGCGGCGAGGTCATCGACCTCCTCGGCCGCATGCGCGGCGGCCTGGACCCCCGCCGCAGGAGCGACCTCCTCCAGCGCTTCGAACTCGACCCCAAGAAGAAGGGCCGCACCTACTCCAAGGGCAACCGCCAGAAGGTCGGCCTCGTCGCCGCCCTGGCCTCCGACGCCGAACTCCTCATCCTCGACGAACCCACCTCCGGCCTCGACCCCCTCATGGAGGAGGTCTTCCAGGAGTGCATCCGCGAGGAGAAGCGCGGCGGCCGCACCGTCCTGCTCTCCAGCCACATCCTCAGCGAGGTCGAGGCCCTCTGCGACCGCGTCACCATCATCCGGAACGGGGTCACGGTCGAGACCGGGACGCTGGGCGAGCTGCGTCATCTGACCCGTACCTCGATCGAGGCCGAGCTGGCCGCGCCGCCCAACGGGCTCACGTCGCTGGAGGGCGTGCACGATCTGCGGGTCGACGGCACCCGGGTGCGCTGCGAGGTGGACACCGCCCGGCTGGACCAGGTCCTGCGGCAGCTCACCTCCACCGGCGTCCGGAGCCTGGTGAGCCAGCCGCCCACGCTGGAGGAGCTGTTCCTGCGCCACTACAAGGACGAGCTGCCGCAGGAGGCCGGGCGATGACCGCGCTCACCGGAACCGGCGGGATGGTCCGGCTGATCCTGCGGCGCGACCGGTTCCTGCTGCCGATCTGGATCCTGTTCCTCAGCGTGATGCCGGTGAACTTCGTCGCGGCGACCAGGGAGCTGTACCCCACGGCCGCCGACCAGCTGGGATACGCCCGGACCACCGGGACCAACCCGACGTTCCTGGCGCTGTACGGGCCCATCCACAACAACGAGATCAGCGGGATCGTCGCCCAGCGCTCCGGGTTCATCCCGGTGGTCATCGGGCTGATCTGCGCGCTGACCGTCATCCGGCACACCCGTACCGAGGAGGAGGCGGGGCGCCGCGAGCTGCTGGGGGCCACGGTCCTGGGGCGGGGCGCCACCCTCGCCGCCGCGCTGCTGGTGACGCTGGGCGCCAGCCTCACGGTCGCCGCCATCCTCACGGCCGGCATGGCGAGCCAGGACCTCCCGCTCGCCGGATCGCTGGCCTTCGGGCTCCAGCTCGCCCTCGCCGGCTGCGTGTTCGCGGCGGTCGCCGGCGTGACCGCGCAGCTCACCGAGAGCGCCGGCGCGGCGCGCGGCATGGCGATCTCCGTCCTCGGCGCGTCCTTCGTGATCAGGCTGGCCGCCGACATCGGCGGCGCGGGCAACGCGCTGTCCTGGCTGTCCTGGCTGTCCCCGCTGGGCTGGGGCACCCGGCTGGGCGCCTACGGCGACGAGCGGTGGTGGGTGCTGGTGCTGCCCGTGCTGCTGGTCGCCGCGCTGGTCGCGGTGGCCGGGACACTGTCGGCGCGGCGGGACGTCGGGGCGGGGATCCTGCCGACGCGGCCGGGCCCGGCGGAGGCCGCGGCCGGGCTGCGCGGCCCGTTCTCCCTGGCCTGGCGCCTGCACAGCCGCCCCCTGTACGCCTGGCTGGGCGGCTTCGCCGCGCTCGGCGTCGTGTTCGGCGGGGTGGCCGGCGGGGTCGAGGACATGATCAGGGACAACCCGGACCTGAAGGAGATCTTCACCCGGCTGGGCGGCACCGGCGGGATCGTGGACGCCTACTTCGCCTCGGTGATGGGCATGCTGGGGCTGTTCGCGGCGGGGTACGCGGTGTCGGCGACGCTGCGGATGCGGTCGGAGGAGACCTCGCTGCGCGCCGAACCGGTGCTCGCGACGACCGTCGGGCGGCTGCGGTGGGCGTTCTCCCACCTGGTCTTCGCCCTGCTGGGCTCGGTCGTGGCGCTCGCGGTCGGCGGCACCGCGGCCGGCCTGACGCACGGCCTGAACGACGGCGACGTCGGCGGCGTCCTGCCGCGCGTCCTCGCCGCGGCGCTGGTGCAGTTCCCGGCCGTGTGGCTGATCGCGGCCGTGGCGGTGGCGTTCGTCGGCCTGGCGCCCCGCCTCTCCGCCGCGGGGTGGGGGGCGCTGGCGCTGGCCGCCGGGCTCACGATGTTCGGCGGTATGCTCCAGGCGGACCAGTGGCTCATGGACGTCTCGCCGTTCACCCACGTGCCCAAGCTCCCCGGCCACGACCTGACCCTGGCGCCGCTGGCCTGGCTCGGGGCCGCCGTCCTCGCGGCGGGGGCCGCCGGGCTCGCCGGGCTGCGCCGCCGCGACCTGGCGACGGGCTGACCGCCGCCGTCCGGGAGGGCCGGGCCCGCCCGCCCGGCCCTCCCCCGGCCGCCGTCGCCGCCGACTCACCGCCGGCGGCGGCGGTCCGAGTCGGGCCAGACGTACGGCAGGTCGCGCGGCACGTCCGGGAAGACCGGCCCGTAGAAGGCGGGGTCCTTGCGGACCAGCGCCGAGCGGTGGCTGAGATGGAACCGCGGGTCGCCCAGCCAGGGCGGCAGCTCCCCGGCCTCGGCCAGCGCGCGCTGGTCGCGCGGCCCGTCCAGGCCCGTGGCCTCGGCGAGGTCGGCCCTCAGGGTGGCGGCGCAGGTGTCGCGGCGCCCCAGGTCGCACCACCGCCGGCAGATCTCCAGGCCGTAGCGGACGAGCGCCTCCTCGTACCCCGTCCACATCCGCACCACCGGGTGATGGCGCCAGCCGTACCCCGGCACCGTGAGCCCGCGCAGCACCTGCACCGCCTCGACGCGCTGCTTGCCCAGCCTGCGCGGGTCCAGGACGCGGGCCGTGGCGGCGAAGTCCGCGTACGGAAGGAAGGTCTGCACGGTCGCGTCCTTCCCCGTGCCCGCCCGCTCACCCGCCGGACGGGTCGGTGGCCGGGACGACCAGGCTGTCGCGGATGACCCAGCTCGCCACATGGACGCGCGAGGTGCAGTTGAGCTTGCCCATGACGGCGCGGACGTGGTGGGCGGCCGTCCACTCGGCGATGCCCATCCGGCCCGCGATCTGACGGTCGGTCAGGCCCCGCGCCACCAGCATCGCCACCTCCAGCTCGCGCTGCGTCAGCGGCCGGGCCTGGAACCGGATCCGGGCCGCGGCCTCGCGCGCGGGCGAGGGCAGGCTCCGGACGTAGGACCGCACGGTGTTCAGCATCCGCAGCCGGGGCTCCGCACCGGACGCCGGCAGGCGGGCCAGCAGGTTCTTGGCCGCCAGCGCCTCGACGACGGCGGGGTCGGCCCCGGTGGCGGCGTCCGCCGGGGAGAACGGGCCCTCGTGGACGGCGAGCGTGCGCAGGACGGCCCGTTCGGCGCCGGTGAGCCGGTCGTGGCTCCACCCGATCGCCTCGCGCATCCCGGCGTGGCGCGACAGGGTGGAGCCGCCGCGCAGCACGTCCTGCCCCTCCCGCAGCCGGCCGGCGAGCTCGCCGGGGTCCATCCGGGCGAGCCGCGCGGCGGCGAACTCGATCGCCAGCGGCAGGTCGTCGAGCAGCTCGCACAGCCGCTCCAGCCCGGCGCCGTCCGCCGGGAGCCCGTCCCGGACGGCGGCGGCCCGCCGCCGGAGCAGTTCCAGGGAGGCGGCCCGTGCCAGCGGGGGGACGCGCAGCACCCGTTCCCCGTACAGGCGCAGCGGCTCCCGGCTCACCACCAGCACCCGCGCCCCCGGCCGGTCGGCCAGCAGCCTGGGCACGCGCGGCGCCAGCTCCTCGATGACATGGTCGGCGTGGTCGGCGACGACCAGGCGGTCGTCCGCGCACGCGGCCGACAGCGCCTCCAGAGCGGCGCCGGAGCGCTCGTACGGGGCCAGGTCGAGGTACCCGGCCGCGGGGACCGGCTCCGCGGCCAGCGCCAGCGCCAGCCGGGTCTTGCCCACCCCGGCGGGCCCGGTCATGGTGAGCAGCCGGGCCGAGGGGTCGGCCAGCCGCCCGCGCAGCAGCTCCAGCTCGGCCTCGCGTCCCACCATCGGCGGGACGGCGCCGCCCGGCCCGCCCCCTCCCCCCGGACGGTCCGCGCCCGCGGAATCGCCCCGCGCCGGCCGTTCCGGACGGGCCTGCCCTGACGCCATCCCGCCGCCCCCTCACCACGAAATCGCCGCGTCGTCCTTCCGTCGATATCCGGTGTGACGAAGGCGGGCGGGCGATGGTTCGTTGCGCCGGGAAATTGCGCGGAGAAGCCGGCCGATCACCTTTCCATAAAAGCTGACATGCCCGGATCATTCTGCCGGTGAAATCGTTTCCGCCGCCCCTGGACTTCTCTATTCGGTGACGTCGTGCGTACGGGAGGCGGCAGCGGTCGTGGCCGCCTGGCGCAACCGGCTGCTCCTGACGAGCCGCTGGACGTCGGCGGTGGTGACGATGCCGACGGTCCGGCCGCCGTCCACCACCACGGCCATCAGCTCGCCCGCCAGCGGCCGGCGGTTCAGCAGGTCGAGCGGGGAGTCGCCCGGACGCGCCACATAGGCGCCGGGCAGCGGGATCATGATGTCGCCCAGCATCGCGTCGGCCCTGCCGGGCAGCGCGCGGGCGAGCATCTCCAGCGAGACCGCTCCGGCCGGGTCGCCGGCCAGTCCCACCACCGGGAAGACCGACTGCCGCGCTCCCCGCGTCACCTCCGCGGCGAAGTCCGACACCCGCCGCCAGGTGTGGCCGCAGTCCGGGTCGGGGGTCATGATGTCGGCGACGCGCAGCCCGCCGGCCGCCCGGCGCACCGCGCCCGAGGACGCCTCCGCCCCCGCGGCCGCGGTGATGAACCAGCCGAGGAAGACCAGCCAGAGCCCGTTGAACGACCTCAGGACGAACATCTCGGCCAGGCCCAGCCCCATCAGGGCGTACCCGAGGACGCGGCCGGTGGTGGCGGCGGCCCGGTCGGCGCTCTCACGGTCGCCGCGGATCCGCCAGATGACGGCCCGCAGCACCCGGCCGCCGTCCAGCGGCGCCCCCGGAAGCAGGTTGAACACCGCCAGCAGCCCGTTCATCAGGCCCACCCACATGAGCGCGCCGCTGAGCAGCACCGGGCCGCCGATCGCCTGCGTCCCGAGCGAGACGCCGACCAGCGCCCCGCCCACGAGCAGGCTCGTGGCCGGGCCCGCGGCGGCGATCCGCAGGTCGGCGGTCGCGTGCGGCGCCTCGTCCTCCAGCTCGGCCACGCCCCCGAGCATCCACAGCGTGATGGCCTTCACCCGGATCGCGTACCGGCGGGCGACCAAGGCGTGCGCCAGCTCGTGAGCGAGCAGGGAGGCCAGGAACAGCAGCGAGGCCAGTACCGCGACGCTCCAGTAGGCGACCACCGGGAGTCCGGGCGCGGCCCGCGGGAGCACCGACTCCCCGAGCAGGGCGGCCACCAGGAGCAGGATCACCAGCACGGACCAGTTCGCACCGACCACGATGCCCTTGATCTCTCCGAGCTTGAACGACTGTCCCATCACGGCCTCCCGACCCCGGGGTTCCTCTCCAGCATGGCCGCGGGCCGGGACCGGGGGCAGGGGCGTAATCCCCGCGGGGACAGGGACTTTGGGCCCGGAGGCGGTGGCGCGTTCCGCGGGCGGCGGCGGTCGAGGAGAGTGAGGGAAGTCCCTCCGCCGTTTAGACAGCGCTGGAGCTGCACGGTGCGTGGTCGCCCACTTCTCCGTGCCTTTTCCTCTGGGCTTCCCCCACCCCACGACCATCCGACCACGCCCGCCGGGACGGAACCAGGGACGAAGGTCCTTCATCCGCGGGGGTGCACGATCGCCACCGGGCACGCGGCGTGATGGATGACGCCGTGCGCGACCGAGCCGACGCGGGCGCTGCGGCGCGGCGCCCTCTCGTGGGCGCCGGTCACCAGCAGCACCGCCTCCCGCGACGCGTCGACCAGCGCCTGCACGGGATGGACCAGCGGCACCGCCTCGACGAGTTCGAGGCCCGGGTGCCATTCCCGCCACGGCGTGGCGAACTCGGCCACGGTCTCCCGCACCACCTCGTCGGTCTCCGCCGCCGCGGCGGCGTGCCCGGCCTCGATGATCGTCTCGATCACGGGGGCCGCGTGGACGATCCGCAGCCGGGCGGAGCGGCGGGCGGCGGCCTCGAAGGCGTACTCCAGCACGACGGCCGAGAACTCGGTCAGATCGATGCCCGCCACCACCTCGTTCCGGGCCGGGCCGGCACCGACGCCGGCACCAGCGCCGGCACCGTCCCCGAGGCCGCCCCGGACGACGACCACGGGCCCCTCGGCCCGGTCGGCGACGCCCAGGCCGGTGGAGCCGAGCAGCAGTCCGGTGAATCCGCCCAGCCCGCGATGCCCGACCACCACCTCGAAGGCCCGCGCCGACTCCTCGCGCAACGCCCGCACCGGAGGCTCGGGCACCAGCTCCGTGGTGACCTCCAGGTCCGGCCGGGCCGCCCGGGCGGCCCGCGCCGCCCCGTCGAGGATCTCCCGGCCGCGCGGGGAGATCGCCTCGGCCGTCTCGGGGGGCAGTCCCGCGGGGAGCCCGTGGCGCCGATCGCCCGCGTGCACGATGCGCAGCCCGCGGCCGTACCGCGCCGCCTCCGCCGCCGCCCATTCCACGGCGCGGCCCGCGGCCGGCGAGCCGTCGGTCCCGACGACGATCGGCTCGGACATGACCACTCCCCCGTTCCGGTCCTTCCCTCCATGCTCACGGCCCGGGCCCGCCCGTGTCGGGGGCCGATGGTCCCCCACCGCCGGGCCGTTGGACCGCCGCCCCGCCCCGTCCGCCCTAGAGGGCGGCCATCGGGGTATCGATCCTGGAGACGCAGGGTGCGGCCGGGGAGCGGACCGCGGGGAGGTCGCCGTCATGAAGGCGTGGAGCGTACGAACACCGGGGCCGATGCCGGCCGGGCCGATCGAGCTCGTGGAGCGTCCCATGCCCGAGCCTGGCGCGGGGGACCTGCTGCTGCGCGTCCGGGCCTGCGGGGTCTGCCGTACCGACCTGCACGTGGCGGAGGGCGACCTGCCGGTGCACCTGCCCGGTGTGACGCCCGGCCACGAGATCGTCGGCGAGGTCGCCGCGGCCGGTCCCGGCTGCCTGCACCGGCCGGGCGACCGGGTGGGCGCGGCGTGGCTGCGGGGGACCTGCGGTTCCTGCGCGTACTGCCGCCGCGGTGCCGAGAACCTCTGCCCCGCCTCCGCCTACACCGGTTGGGACGCCCACGGGGGCTACGCCGAGTACGCCCTCGCCCGCGACGCCTACGTCTACGACCTGCCCCCGGGCCGTTCCGACGTCGAGATCGCCCCGCTGCTGTGCGCGGGCATCATCGGCTACCGGGCGCTGCGCCGGTCGGCGCTCCCGCCGGGCGGCCGGCTGGGGATCTGGGGCTTCGGCGGGTCGGCCCACCTGGCGGCGCAGGTGGCGATGGCCGAGGGCGCCGCCGTGCACGTGTTCACCAGGGCGCCCGCCGCCCGGGCCCTGGCCCTGGAGCTCGGTGCCGCGTCCGCGGGCGGCTCCTTCGATCCCGCCCCCGAGCCGCTGGACTCGGCGATCGTCTTCGCCCCGGCCGGCGAGCTGGTCCCCGCCGCCCTGGAACGGCTCGATCGCGGCGGGACCCTGGCGCTGGCCGGGATCCACCTGACGGACGTGCCGCCGCTGAACTACGCGCGGCACCTGTTCGAGGAGCGCCAGGTCCGTTCGGTCACCGCCAACACCAGGGCGGACGGGCAGGAGTTCCTCCGGCTCGCGGGCCGCCTGCCGCTGCGGGTGGCCACGGTGACCTATCCGCTGGAGGAGGCCGGCCGGGCCCTGGGGGACCTGGCCGCCGACCGGGTCAACGGGGCGGCGGTGCTGGTGCCCGGCTGAGCGGCCGGTGCCCCGTGGTGCTCGTAGTGGACGATCCGCGCGTCCGGGCCGGGGAAGATCAGGCTCTGCCGGCCGGTGTCGGACCAGCGCACCAGGTACGGAGGGGTGCCGTCGGGATGCGGCACCTCGATGATCTCCCCGTCCCGGAGCGGCTCGTGCGGGCCGCCTCCGGCGATGGTGATCCGGTCGCCCTCGCTCGCCTTCATGTCCGGTCCCCCTCCGCGGGGCGTTCGTGCACGATGGCGACCGGGCACGGGGCCTCGTGCAGCATGGTGCGGGTGACCGCGCCCAGCAGCGTCTGCGGTGACGAGCCGCAGCCCCGGTCGCCGACGGCCAGCAGGGTGGCGCCCCGCGCGATGTCGGCGAGGGCCTGGTGCGGCCGCCGCGTCACGAACCTGGTCTCGGCCGGGACCGCGGGGTGCGCGGCCCGGTGCCGGGCGACGGTGTTCTCGAACCGGGTCCGCACCCGGTCCCCCGCGGTGTCCGGGTCGGTGAACGGGGCCCGCCCCGGTCCGGGCCGGGCGTCCGGCCCCCACCAGCCGCAGACGGCCGTGACCGCCAGGCCGCGCGCCCGCGCCTCCGTGAAGGCGAACTCCAGCGCGGCCTCGCTCGCCGGCGAGCCGTCCACGCCGGCCACGATCCCGATCCCGTCGTCGCGGGGCGGGAACGAGGCGGGCGGCACGACGACGACCGGCCGGTCGGTGTGCGCGGGCACGTGGATCGCGGTCGAGCCCGCCCGCAGCCCGTCGAAGCCCCCGGTGCCCCGCGCCCCCAGCACGACCAGCTCCGCCGTTCCCGCGGCGGTCAGCAGCGCCGCGGGGGCGGTGCCGCGGACCAGCCGGCCGCGCACGTCCAGTTCCGCCGCGACCTCCCGGGCCATGGCGATCCCCTCCTCGACGATGGCGGCGCCCATGGCGCGGACGCCCTCCAGCGCGCGGTCGTCGTGCCGGCGGAACGGGTACGGCCAGTACCAGGCGTGGCAGACCACCAGCGCGAGCCCGCGCAGCTCGGCCTCGCGGACCGCCCAGCCCAGCGCCCGCTCGCTCGACTGGGACGCGTCGTAGCCGAGGAGTACGTGATCGGGAGGTTCGGCCGGGCCGTTCATCACAGCCCCGGGGCGCCCTCGGACGGGACGACCGCCACGCTGCACGGCGAGTGCTGGAGCAGCGCGCCGCTCGTGGCGCCGAGATGCAGCGCGGCGACGCCGCCGGCGCCGCGGTTGCCCACCACGACCAGGTCGGCCTCCTCCGCCGCCTCGAAGAGGGCCTCGCGCGGCGGTTCCACCACCAGCGACGTGCGGGTCTCCACGTACGGGTACTTCACCCTCCAGGGGGCCACCGACCGCTCGAGCCGTTCACCGCACAGGTGCCGCAGCCTGTCCTCGTCCTCGAAGACCGACAGGTCCCCGCCGACGGCGGCGGGCTCCCGGCAGCCGTAGACGGCGCGCAGCCTCCAGCCGCGCAGCGCCGCCTCCTCGTAGGCGAAGGCCAGGGCGGCGTCGCCGCCGGGCGAGCAGTCCACGCCGGCCACCACCTCGCCCTCGCCGCGCCGCGCGCCGGCCGCGCGGACGACCACGACGGGCCGGCGGGCGCGGGCGGGGAGCTGCAGCGAGGTCGAGCCCACCGCCAGGTCCTCCCGCTCGTGCGAGCCCACCACGATCAGCTCGGCGCCCTCGGCCTCGTGCATCAGGGCCCCGTAGGCGGGCCCGTCGCCCAGCCTCCCGCGCACCTTGACGGTCGGCGCCATCCGCTCGGCGAGCATCACCCCGTGGTCGAGCAGGTGCCCGGCCATCCGCTTGACGATCGCCACGCCCTCGTAGTCGATGTGGCTGACGGGGTACGGCCAGCGCCACGCGTGGCAGACGGTCAGGGGCAGGCGGCGCAGGCGGGCCTCCTGCGCCGCCCAGCGCAGCGCCCGCTCGCTCTCCTTGGACCCGTCGTAGCCGACGAGCACGTAGGAACCCCAGCTCATGTTCCCTCCATGGTTCGCTTCCCCTCCATCCGACCCGGGCGCCGGGCGGGACCGTAGGGGCGAAGGACACGAGCCGCGAGGGACCTCCGGGCACTTCTCCGTTGGTGGACGGCCTCGCTCCGCTTAGCGGACGGCCTCGTCGTCGAGCGGGACCCACCAGTACAGCAGCGTGCCGCCTCCCGGACGCGGTTCGAGGCGGAAGGCGCCGCCCAGCCGCTCGGCGCGCTCCTCCATGTTGCGCAGGCCGCTGCGGCGCCCGGTCTCGGGGACCCCGACACCGTTGTCCTCCACCCGCAGGGACAGGGCCTCGTCGCCGACCTCGACCGCCACGGTGACCTCGCTGGCCCGCGCGTGCCGGGCCACGTTGGACAGCGCCTCCTGGACCACGGCCAGCAGGTGCTCCCCCGTGCCGGGCGGGACGGCGGTGTCCAGCAGGCCGTCCAGCCGTTCGGTCGGGGCGAAGCCCAGGCGTTCGGCGGCGGCGTCGACGACGCCGTGCAGGCGGCTGCGCAGGCTCTCCTCGTCGGGCGCGGCCTGCAGCGCGAAGATGGTCGAGCGGATCTGGCGGATGGTGTCGTCCAGGTCGTCGACCGACCGCTGGATCCGCCCGGCGACGTCCCGCTTCTCAGTGATCTTGATGGCGCTCATCAGCGTCATGGCGGTGGCGAACAGCCGCTGGATGACGGTGTCGTGCAGGTCCTTGGCGATGCGGTCGCGGTCCTCCAGGAGGGCCAGCCGCTCGGCGTCGCGGCGGCGGTCGGCCAGCTCCAGCGCCACCGCCGCCTGGGCGGCGAACGCCTCCAGCAGCCGCTGCGCGGACTCGCCGAACGCCACGCCGCCGGGCGGGTTGGAGATGGCGATCACCCCGCGCGCCGACGGGCCCAGGCCCAGCGGAACGAGCAGCATCGGCCCGATCCGGGCCTCCTCCGGCATCCCGGAGGCCCGGGCCTCCGCCCCGCCGTCGTCCAGCCGCAGGGGGGTGCCGCTCTCGTAGACGCCACGGGCCACCGCGTCCTGCACCGGGACGCACAGCCCGCGCACCGCGGCGGCGCCGGCGCCGTCGGCGGCCTCGATCACGAACTCCCGGGCCGCCTCCTCCATCAGCCACACCGTGCCCAGCCCGGCGTCGGCGATCTCCCGGGCGCGCCGCGCCACCAGGGCCGTGACCTCCTGCGGGTCGGTGCCCGACAGCAGCGTGGTGGAGATCTCCGCGGACGCCTCCAGCCAGAGTTCCCGGCGCCGGGTCTCCTCGTACAGCCGGGCGTTCTCGATCGCGACGCCGGCCGCCGTGGCCAGCGCGGTGACGACGACCTCGTCCTCCTCCTCGAACCGGCCGCCGCCGGCCTTCTCGGTCAGGTAGAGGTTGCCGAAGACCTCGTCCCGGACCCGGATGGGCACCCCGAGGAAGGTGTGCATCGGCGGATGGTTGGCCGGGAAGCCGTACGACTCGGCGTGGGCGCCGATGTCGGTCAGGCGCAGCGAGTGCGGCTCCTTGATCAGCAGGCCGAGGATCCCGTGCCCGTGCGGCCAGTGCCCGATCGCCTCGATCTCCCTGTCGGTCACCCCGACGGTGATGAACTGGACCAGCCGCTCGCCCTCCTCGCTGATCACGCCGAGCGCGCCGTAGCGGGCATCGACGAGCGTGGTCGCGGCCTCGGTGATGCGGCGCAGCACCGTCTCCAGGTCGAGCTCGCTGCCGATCGACACCACGGCCTCGAGCAGCGCGTGCACCCGGTCGCGGGTCCCGCGCGCGGCCTCCAGCCGCGACTGGAGCTCGGCCAGCAGGTCGTCCAGCCGCATCTGCGGAAGGATCAGCCGGGCCCGGTCGTCACCGGGACGGTGCTCCTGCGTCACTGGCTGCTCCTCCGCGTTCGGGACGGCGGGGCCGGGCCCCGCTCCGGGGACGTTGGTCCCCCGCCGCGGGGACCTCGGCCCTTTCGGTCGGGTCCGATGCCCGCTAGCGTCAATTCCACCACCAATCCAGCACAGGGGGGAACCGTGCCCGAGACCGGCCGGACCGACGAGGGCCGGGAGCCCATCCGCGTGTTCCTCATGGACGACCACGAGGTGGTCCGCCGCGGCGTGGCCGCGCTGCTGTCGGCCGAGGAGGACATCGAGATCGTCGGCGAGGCGGGCACCGCCGACCACGCCCTGGCCCGCATCCCCGCGGCCCGTCCCCACGTCGCCGTCCTGGACGTCCGGCTGCCCGACGGCGACGGCGTCACCGTCTGCCGCGAGATCCGCTCCCGGATGCCCGAGGTCGCCTGCCTCATGCTCACCTCGTTCGACGACGAGGACGCCCTCTTCGACGCGGTCATGGCGGGCGCCGCCGGCTACGTCCTCAAGCAGATCCACGGCTCGGACCTGGTCGGCGCCGTCCGTACCGTCGCCTCGGGCCAGTCCCTGCTCGACCCCCGCAGCACCGCGCGCATGCTCCAGCGGATCCGCGAGCGGCAGGAACGCAAGGACCCGCTCCAGGCCCTGTCCGACCAGGAGCGCCAGATCCTCCAGCTCATCGGCGAGGGGCTGACCAACCGGCAGATCGGCGAGCGCATGTACCTGGCCGAGAAGACCGTGAAGAACTACGTCTCCAACCTCTTCGCGAAGCTCGGGATGAACCGCCGTACCCAGGCCGCCGCGTACGCGGCCCAGCTCAAGGCCGAGGCGCCCAAGAGCGACAGGCGTGAACGGTAGGCCCAAGGTCCGTCGCGGAGGGGGACCATCCGGTGCCGACGGCCCGTCCGGCGGGGACGTTCGACTCTGCGCCGCGCGGCCCGGGTGGCGAACCCTGGAACCATGACGAACGAAGGCAACGGCCCCGAGCCCCTCGCGCGCGACGAGTGCCTGCGGCTGATGGCGACGGTGCCGGTCGGCCGGGTGGTCTACACCGACCGCGCCCTCCCCGCCATCCAGCCGGTGAACTTCGTGCTCGACGACGGCCGCGACGTGATCATCCGGACCGAGCGGGGGTCCGCCCTCGCCGCGGCGCTGCGCGGCGCCATCGTGGCGTTCCAGGCCGACGACATCGACACGGTCCTGGCCACGGGCTGGTCGGTCACCGTGGTCGGGCCGGCCACGCACGTGACCTGCCCCGCCGAGATCGCCCGGCTGGACCGGCTCCCCCTGCGCCCCTGGGCGCCCGGCCGCAGGGAGCACTACGTCCGGATCGCCGCCCGGTACGTCTCGGGGAGGCGCGTGACCGCGCCCGGCCCGCAGGGACGCCCGAGCACCCGGGACCGCGCGACCGCGGCCGGCCACTCCTGCTGCCCGGAGGACACCAACGTCCCCCGGTAGCGCGGCTACCCGGGCTCCGATCCCGTCCGCCCCGCCTGCCGCGCCCCCGCGCGCTCGGCCTCCGGTCCGGCCCGGTGCCCGGGAGGCCCCTGGGACGCGGTCCGGCCGACGCGCCGGGCCAGGTTCCGGAACTGGCGCAGCTGCATGATCAGGTGGGCCGGCTCGCCCAGGAGGAACCCGGCGATCCAGTCCGCCGGGCGCGGCCGGCCGTACCCGCGGGTGCGCACCACCAGCCGCGTCCGCCCGTCCGGCAGCGGGGTGAGGTGGAAGCCCCAGACGCCCTGCGTGTACGCCCTGGGATAGGGCCGTCCCGGATCGAACGGGCGCCCGGTGGGGATCTCCAGGTCGGAGCGCAGCACCAGCGTGCGCGGCGCGTCGAGTTCGGCGACGGTGAAGTACGTCGCGCCGCTGGGCGCGGAGTCCACCCGGTCCCCGGCCGCCAGGTCCTGCCACTCGGGGACGATCCGCTCGGCGCTGGGCCGCCCGCCGTTGTCCAGGCGGTCCCAGCTGTACCAGCCGGCCCGGTCGCACCCCATCTGCACCAGCCAGGGCCACACGGCCTCCGGCGGTGCCGGAAGGGTGGTGGCCATGGTGCTCTGGGAGTCGGCCTCGGGAATGGCGGAGTCCCCGGGATACACCGCCGCCGCCTCGTCGCGCGTAGCGCCCCAGCGCCTGATCCTGGGCCTGACGAACGCGGCGTAGCCGGCGCCCATCGCCGCCAGCGGGAGCAGAACTCGTTTACCGATCACGCGGTTGCCTCCTGACGGGGAGCGCGGGAAGTTCCGGACGCGTCCGGCGCAGCAGCGGCCCGGCCTCGCCTCCTAGAGCCGAAGGTCCCCCCTGGCCCCCTTCGGGAAACCCCTGGGCGCGGCCGGGGACGGCAGGACCAAAGTCCCTGGCCAGGGGGAACAGCGGCACTTCACCCCCCGGCGGTGGCGGGCGTGGACTGGAGCTGGAAGCACCATCTGTGGAGGACGTGATGAGCACACTGGAGCGCCGGGAACCGCACGGACTGTTCCCCGACCTGTTCGACTGGCTCGAGTCACCGCTGTCGATGCTGCGGCCCGAGCTCACCCAGGCCATCCGGGTGGAGAACTACATCGAGGGCGACGACTACGTGATCCGCGCGGAGCTGCCGGGCATGGACCCCGACCGGGACGTGGAGATCACCGTCTCGGCCGGCGTGCTGAACATCCACGCCGAGCGGCGCGAGGAGCACAAGGAGACCCATCGCTCGGAGTTCCGCTACGGATCGTTCACCCGGTCCATGGCGCTGCCCAGCGACGTCGACCCGGACGCGATCAAGGCCGGGTACGACAAGGGCATCCTCACCGTCCGGGTGCCGATGTCCAGGGCCGCCAAGGAGGAGGCCAAGCGGATCACCATCCAGAAGGAGGCGGCCGGCGGCAAGGAGGAGATCTCCGGGGAGAAGTGAGCGGACGCCGGTGAGGGCGCCGGGGCCTTCGGCCGTCCCGGCGCCCTCTCGCGTTCCCCAGCCCTCTCGCTCGCGTCTCCGGCCCTCTCGCTCGCGTCTCCGGTCGGTCCTCTCGCGTTCCGGCCTGCGCCAGGGATGCGTTCGGGCCCGCCCTACGGCGTTCCGTCCGTGGAGCCGGGCGCGTGCACGACCGCCACGGGGCAGGGCGCGTGGTGGAGCAGGGCGTTGCTGACCGATCCGAGGAGCAGCCCCCGGATGCCGCCCATCCCCCGCGATCCCACGACCAGCAGGGACGCGCCGGCCGCCGCGTCGATCAGCACCTCCCGGGGCCGCCCGGTCAGGACCCGCCCCCGCGCCTCCACGCCGGGGTGCAGCTCGCGGCCGGGGATCATGAGCCGGGCGAGCCGCGCCTCGGCCGCCTCCCGCAGCCCCTCGCTCCCCACCAGCGGCGGCAGGTCGAGTTCGAGGTCGGGCAGCGGCTCCCACACGACCACCGCGGTCAGCGGGACGCCGTGCGCGGCCGCCTCGGTGAACCCCAGGGCCAGCGCCCGGACGGAGGCCGGGGAACCGTCCACGCCGACCACCACCGGGCCCGCGGCCGCCGCCGGGCGCGGCTCGGCCGGCCCCCGTACGACGACCACCGGGCAGGGGGCGTGCGCGGCCAGCTGCGCGCCGACCGATCCGAGCAGCAGCCCGGTGAACCCGCCCCGGCCGCGCGACCCGGCCACGGCCAGCTCGGCCTCCAGGTCCCGGCTCACCTCGATCAGCCGGGCCGCCGCGTCCCCCCGCTCCAGCCGGGCGTCCACCCGCAGCCCGGGGGCGGCCTTCCGGACGTGCTCGACGCCCTCGGCGAGGATCCCCTCGGCCGCCGTCAGCAGGTCCACCGTGGGCATGGCCATCGAGGCGCCCACGTAGAGCTCCCAGACGTGCACCACGGTCAGCGCGGAGTCGCGGGCACGGGCCTCGGCGACGGCCCACTCCAGGGCCTGGACGCCCGCCTGCGAGCCGTCGTACCCGACGACGATGCCGCCGGGCCGCCGCGCCCGCTCCCCGGCCCCCGTCCCCTGGCCGCCCGTCTCCCGGCCGCCCGTCTCACGGGTGGTGTCACTGCCGTCCATGCGGTCCTCCTGATCTCCGTGCCGCGACGCCCCCCAGCCTCACGTGGCGGCGATCGCCGCGGCAGAGGCGTCGGTCCATGGGCGGAAGGGACCTTGGGCCTCCGTGGCCGGGCGGGGCGCCGGTCACCGGAGCCGGCGCAGGTAGGGGTCCCAGGCCCGCTGCGGGACGAGGCGGACGCGGGCGTCCACCGCCACCACCCCGTCGGCCCGGACGATCGTGGGGTTGAGGTCGAGCTCGGCGATCTGCGGGTGGTCGGCGGCCAGCCGCGACAGCCTCAGCAGCAGGTCCGCCAGCCCCGGCAGGTCTCCGGCGGGGCGGGACGGGTGGCCGAGCAGGACGGGAGCGATCCTGGACTCGCGGATCAGCTCGCCGGCCTCCACGTCGGTGAGCGGCGCCAGCCGCGCGGCCCGGTCCGCCAGGGCCTCGGTGTCCACTCCGCCGGCGCCGAACACCACCAGCGGCCCGAAGACCTCCTCCTGGACCAGCCCGCAGAGCACCTCCACGCCCTGCGCCGCCATCGCCTGCACCAGCACGCCCCGCAGATCGTCGCCGAAGCGGGCGGCCAGCCGCTTGAACGCCTCCCGGACCCGGTCCTCCCCGTGCAGGTCCAGCAGCAACGCCCCGGCCGCGGTCTTGTGCACCACGCCCGGCACGTCGGCCTTGAGGGCCACCCCGCCGCCCAGCCCGGCGGCGGCGCGGGCCGCCTCGTCCTCCGACCGCGCCCACCGCCAGGGCGCCAGCGGCACTCCGTAGGCTTCGAGCAGCCGGAACGCCTCGTCCGGCGGCGTCCAGCCACCGCCGGGCTCCCGGGCCAGGAACCCGCCGATGATCGACGCGGCCTCGGCCGGGCGCGCGTCGGGGAAGGCCGGGTGGACTCCGCGGGGCCGGGCCCGCCAGCCCGCGTACGACCAGGCGCCCGCCAGCGCGCGCACCGCGCTCTCGGGGAAGGCGTAGGCCGGCACCCCGCCGCCGCCGACCGTGACCGTCTCGGCCTGGCCGAGCACCACCGCGGCCACCGGCTTGCCGCCGCCGCGCACCGCGTCCCGCAGATCGGCGAGGGCCGTCGGGGCGACCAGGACCAGGACCGCGTCCACCGACGCGTCGGCGGCGATCACCTCCAGCGCGGCCCCGAACCGCTCGGGCGTGACGGCGGCGGTGGTGTCCACGGGGTTGCCCACGGCGGCGCAGGACGGCAGGAGCGCGGCCAGCCTCTCCCGGGTGGGCGCGCTCAGCGGCGGGACGATCAGGCCCGCGTCGGCGCAGGCGTCCGCGGCCAGCACGCCGCCGCCGCCCGCGTTGGCGACGATCGCGACCCTCGGCCCGGCGGGCAGCGGCTGGTGGGCCAGCAGCGCCGCGGTGCCGACCAGGTCCCCGAGGTCGTCGGTGGCGACGATGCCGGCCTGCCGGAACAGCGCGCGGCGGGTCACCGCGGGCGTCGCGGCGGCCGCGGTGTGGGAGGCGGCGGCGCGGGTCCCCGGCGCCGAGCGGCCCGCCAGCACCGTCAGCAGCGGCATCCGCTCGGCCACCCGGCGCGCCGTGCGGGCGAACTTGCGCGGGTTCCCGAACGACTCCACGTGCAGCAGCCCCAGCCGGGTGTCCCCGTCGGCCTCCCACCACATGAGCATGTCGTTGCCGCTGACGTCGTACTTGTCCCCGACCGAGGCGAACGACGACACGCCGATGCCCAGCCGGGACAGGTGGTCGATCAGCGCGATCCCCACCCCGCCGGACTGCACCACCACCCCGGCCGAGCCGGGCCGCGGGTGCCCCGCCGCGAACGTGGCGTCCAGGCGCTCCGGGACGTTCGCCACGCCCAGGCAGTTGGGGCCGACCAGCCGCATGCCGTGGGCGTGGCAGGCGTCCAGCAGCGCGCGGCCCTGCGCGGCGGTCAGCCCTGACCCGATCACCACCACCGCCCTGGTGCCCCGGCGCCCGCACGCGGCGGCGGCCCCGGCGACGGCCGCCGCCGGGACGGCGAGCACCGCGAGGTCGGGAGGCTCGGGCAGGTCGGCGGGCGCGGCCACGCAGGGCACCCCGCCCAGCACGCCGCCGGCGGCGTGCGGGTTCACCGCGTACACCGCGCCCTCGAACCCGGCGGACCGGATGCCGCGCAGGATCGCCGCGCCGACCGTTCCGGGACGGCGCCCGGCGCCGACCACCGCGATCGCCCGCGGGCGCAGCAGCGGTTCCATGCTGGCGATGGCGGCGCGGCACTCGCGGGCGGCCACGGCGGTGAGGTAGCGGTCGTCGGTGTCCAGGAAGTTCCCGCGCTCGCCGAGCGGGATGGTCGCCTCGATCACGCCGCCGGCGAACTCGCGGCGCGTGGGCAGGCCCGCGTCGGCGAACACGCGCAGCATCGCCGCGTTCTCCGCCAGCACGTCGGCGCGGAACGCCCGGACGCCGCGGGCCCGGGCCAGCGAGGCCAGGTGCTCCAGCAGCAGGGTCCCCACGCCCCGGTGCCGCATGTCCTCGGCGACCGCCATCGCGAACTCGGCCTCGGGCCCGCCCTCGCCGCCGCCGTCACCGCCGATGGGCTCGTACTGCGCCACCCCCACCAGCCGGCCCCGCAGCCAGGCTCCGAGGGCGCCGCCGCCGGAGCGGTCCTCCCCGCAGATCCGGTCGGCGATCCGCCCGGCCATCTCCCGGTTGAGCCCGAAGAAACGCAGGTAGAGGCTCTCGGCGGACAACCCGGCGTGCAGGCGGCGGACCGCGTCGTGATCCTCGGGGGCGGGCTGCCTGATCTGGACCTGGGTGCCGTCGGTGAGCAGGGCGAAGACCGGGGCGCCGGAAGCGAGTTCTGTCATGGCCCAAGCCTCCGGCGGCCGGGCCCGTCGATCAGCGGCCGAACGTCACCGCGGGCCGGGACCTTGGGCCCGTTCGCACGGCCCGTTCGCACGGCCCGTTCGCACGGCCCGCCCGCACGGCCCGTCCGCACGAGGGGCCCCGATCGTGCGGGTACCCGATCGCGCGCAGGGCCCTCACTCGTGCGGGGGAACCCCCGCCGGCACGACCACGGCGGGGCACCGCGCGTGGTGCAGGACGGCGTGGTTGACCCGGCCGAGGGCCATGCCCATCCAGCCGTGCCGTTCATGGGCTCCGACCACGACCAGCGCCGCCTTCTCCGACGCGGAGACCAGGGCCTGCGCCGGGGTGCGGTCGGCCACCACCGGGGTCACCGGGACGTCGGGGAACCGCTCCGCCCAGCCCGCCAGGGCCTCCGACAGCTCCAGGTCCTCGACCATCCGCTGGTGCGGCGAGCCGAACTCGCCGCCCATCGCGTGGACGGCGACGAGCCGGGCGCCCCTCAGCGCCGCCTCCTGGAAGGCCCACTCCAGCAGCCGCGTCTCGCTGTGCCGGCCGTCGACGCCCACCACGATCTCGGCCGGGGCGCCGGACGGATGGGACGCCGACCTCGGGACGACCAGCACCGGGCACACCGCGTGCGCCGCCACGTGCAGGCCCACCGACCCGAACAGCAGTTCCTCGAAGCCGCCGATCCCGCGCGCGCCCACGGCGACCAGCGACGCGTCCTCACTCTCGGTCACGAGCGCGTGCCCGGGCTCGTCGGCGCGCAGCACCGTCTCGACGTCGAGGCCCGGACGCTGCTTCAGCGCGTACTGCCTCGCCTCCTTCAGCAGGTCGGTCCGCTCCGCCTCCAGATGCCGGTGGACCTCCTCGGAGAAGGCTCCGTCGCGCGTCAGGACCCGCGAGGCGTGGACGAGACGCAGCCCCAGCCCGTGCAGTTCGGCGTGCTCCCCCGCCCAGTCCAGCCCCTGCCACGCGTGGGCCGAACCGTCGATGCCCACCACCACCGGATACCGCATTTTCCCGCCCCTCGTGCCCTCGTGCCCGTGACCGTTCCCGTCTCGACGGTAGGGGTCCCGGCTCCCGGGATCTGGTGACGAAGGTCCTCGTCCCGCGGGCCGAACGGGCAGGGTTGCGGCGCGCGGCGGGGCCCGGACCTTGGAATGCGCCGGACGGGACCTTCGCCCCTATGTGCCCCCCGATCCGTGCCCGGAGCATGTGAGGCGATCCCGAAACCCGGCTTGAAGGAGCGACGGCATGAAGAGGACGACCGGGCGGGCCCGGGGCGGCGGCCCGGACGGCCCGTGGTTCAGGGCCTCGGTCGACCGCGTCGGCGGATCGGTGACCGGCGTCAGCGCGCGCGGTGACCTCGACATGGCGACCGCGGGGGCGTTCGGCACGGTGCTGGCCGGCCTGATCAGCACCCGCCGGCCGAACGTCGTGATCGACGCGTCGGAGCTGCGGTTCTGCGACTCCGCGGGGCTGGCGGTGCTGGAGCTGGCCGGAGACCTGGCGGAGGCGTGCGGCGGCCTGGTCACCCTGGTCGGCGTGCGGCCGCTGGTGGCGAGGGTGCTGCGGATCACCGGCCTGGACCGGCGCTTCCTGTTCCCCGGCCCCTCCGCGCGGGCCACCGGCTGAGGCGGCCGCATGCTGATCCGCGAGGTGATGACGGCCCCGGTGGTCACCCTGCCCCGGGACGCCACGGTCCGCCAGGCGATCCGGGTGCTGCACGAGCACGACATCACCGCGGCGCCGGTGGTGGACCGGGACGGGCGGCTGGCCGGCATCGTCAGCGAGATGGACCTCCTGCGCGGCGCCTTCGAGGCCGACCCGCGCGCCTTCGCCCGTCCCGTGGCCGCGCCGGGCGGGCCGCCGCCCCGGCGGGTCGAGGAGGTCATGACCGCGCGGGTGCGCACGGCGCGGCCCAACTCCGACGCCGCCGCGCTGGCCGACATGATGATCCGCACCGGGATCAAGAGCGTGCCCGTCCTGGACGGCACCGTGCTGGTGGGCGTCGTCAGCCGCCGCGACCTCATCGCGGTGCTGGCGCGCGGCGACGCCCGCGTCCGGGACGACGTGGTGGCCGCGCTCGCCGGCCACGGCGCGCCCGGCGACGGCCCGTGGGCGGTCACCGTGAGCGACGGGGTCGTGGAGCTGAGCGGGCCTGCCGATGAGGCGGCCCGGCGCCTGGCCGGGGTCCTGGCGCGTACCGTCCCCGGGGTGACCAGGGTCGTCGTGCGCGGCCCGGCAGGCCAGGGCTCTGTCTGAAGGTCCCGGCCCACGGCGCTCGCCTCGCCTCCGGCACCGCCGCCGCACGGGGGGGTAGCGCGGTCGCGCGGTGGCTGAGACCACTTCGAGGCAGGCGGGGGCGGCCGGCGGCGGGACCGTCTCGGCCGTTCTCTGGGACGTTCGCCCCTACTGGCCCCTCACCAGGGCGTATTGGCTGAAGGCGGCGGGACGGCGTTTCCGCCCGTACCACTGCTCAGGGGGAGGTGGCGACATGTTCGTTCTCGTCGGCTACGCGACCGCTCACGGGTCCACGCGGAGCATCGCGGAACGGATCGGGGCGAGGCTCACCGAACGCGGGAACCGCGTGGACGTCCGGCCGATGGACGAGGTGAAGGACGCCGGTGCCTACGAGGCGTTCGTGCTCGGCAGCGCCGTCCACAACCAGAGGTGGCTGCCCGAGGCGAGCGAGTTCCTCCACGAGAACCAGGCCCTGTTCAGGGAGCGCCCGGTCTGGGCGTTCAGCGTCGGGATGCCGGCCGCGCTGCGCGGCCCGTGGAAGCGGATGGGCCCCAGGGAGGGCCCCAAGATCACCGCCACCCTGGAGAAGACGGCGCGGCTGCGCGACCACCGGCTGATGTCGGGCGTCGTCGGCCGCGAGCAGATGTCCCGCGCCGGGCACCTGGTGTTCCGGGCTCTGGGATGCCGCTACGGCGACTACCGCGACTGGGCGGCCGTCGACGGGTGGGCCGACGACATCGCCGGCCGGCTGGCCGCGGAGGGCGCTCCCCGGCCGCCGTCGGGCGCGGTGCGCGAGGACCGCGGGGGCACGCGATGACCGCGCGGGGCGCGGGCGGGCCCGGCGACCCCGCCACCGCGGTGCTGGAGCAGCGCGTCGCCGCCCTGGAACAGCAGGTGGCGGCCCTGGCCGGGGCGATGCGCACGCTGACCGCCGGGCTGGAGGAGACCCCCTTCCGGGAGCCCGGCGACACGACCGCCGCCAGGGCGGCCCGGCAGGCCCGCGAGGTGCTGATCGCGGCCCGGCTGGGCGGCTGAGGAGCGGGCATGACCGTTCCCACCGCCGGCAGGCCCGCCGCCGGGCGGCCCGTCACGGACGGCCCGGTGATCGTCGGCGCCGACGGCTCCGCCGCCTCCGACCAGGCGGTGCGGTGGGCCGCCGCGGACGCCGCCCGCCTCGGGCTCGCGCTGCGGATCGTCCATGTGGCGGCCCCGGCGCGCACGTACCACGGCCGCGCGCCCCTCGGCCCGGGCCGGGTCCGGGGCGGCGCCGCCCGGCGGGTGCTGCGCGACGCGTGCGCCATCGCCCGCCGGGACCATCCCGGCCTGCGCGTGGAGGTGCGGCTGGCGCACGACCGGAACGCCGCGGCCGGCCTCCTCGGTCACGCGGCCGAGGCGTACGAGGTCGTGATCGGCCATCGCGGGCTCGGCGGCCTGCCCGGGCTGCTGCTCGGCTCGACCGGGCTGCGGCTGGCCGGGCACGTGCCCTGCGCCGTCGTGGTGGTCCGCGGACGCGAGGACGCCTCCTACCGCGAGGTCGCCGCCGGCCTGCCCCTGGAGGGCGACCCCACCGCCGTCCTGGAACACGCCTTCACCGCCGCCTCGGCCCGGGGGGCGCGACTGCGGGCGGTGCACGCCTGGCGTCGTCCCGCGCGCACGGCCGTGGAGTCGGGCCTGGACCTCAACGCGGTCCAGGAGGCCTGCCGGGACCGGCTGGCCGCCATGCTCGCCCCCTGGAGGGACCGCCATCCGGACGTGGAGGTCATCACGGACCCCCTCATGGGCCATCCGGCCGGGATCCTGGTCGAGGTCTCCTCCCACGCCGACCTGGTGGTCGTCGGCGCCCGCGGCCGTACGGGGCCGCACCTGGGCTCGGCCGGGCGTCTGGGTTCGGTCGGGCACGGCCTCGTCCACCACGCCCACTGCCCCGTCGCCGTCGTCCAGCCGGGTCGGCGGAACGAACGCGATGCGCGGGGCCGTCAGGGGCCGCCGGGCACCTGACGGTCGTGCGCGACGGCCACCGGGCACCGGGAGTGCTCGACCAGGAACCGGCTGACCGACCCCAGCGGCATTCCCCGCAGTCCGCCGCAGCCGCGCGCGCCGACCGCCAGCAGCCGCGCCCGTTCCGCCAGGGCCCCCAGCGTCTCGCGGGGAGGCCGGTCGAGGAACCTGGTCCGCACGTCCACCTCGGGGAACTTCTCCCGCCAGCGGGCGACGTCTTCCTCCAGCCGCTCCACGGCCGTCCGGCGCTCACCCGCGACCACCGCGGGATCGCCGGGATCGGACGCGTCGTGCGCCCGCCAGCACCGCACCACGACCAGGGGCGCGCCGGACCACCCGGCCTCCTCGAAGGCCCAGCCCAGCGCCGCCCCCGCGCACGCCGAACCGTCGAAGCCGGCGACGACCTCGCCGCCCGCCGGCAGCCTGGCCACCCGCTCGGCGCCCGGGACCAAAACGACCCGGCCGGGGGCGTGGGCGCAGACCTGGGAGCTCACCGACCCCAGCGGCAGCCCCCGGAATCCCCCGAGGCCGCGCGAGCCCACGACCACCATCTCGGCCCGGCCGGCGTAGGCGCGCAGCGCCCCCACCGCGGGGCCGCGCACCCGCAGCGAGCGCACCACGCCGCACCCCAGCCGGCGGCGCGCGTCGATGTGGCCCCTGCACAGGTTCCGCTCGCCCTCGTGGACGCCGAGCGCCACCGCGCCGTCCTCGTCGCCGCGGAACTCGGCGGCGGGCGTTCCCGCGGTGCAGACGGTCAGGAGCGTCCCGTGCGACCCGGCCTCCCGGACCGCCCACTCCAGCGCCCGCTCACCTCCGCGCGAACCGTCGTACCCGACCAGGACGCCCAGCTCGGCGGATTCCCCGTGCATGTCCGGCCCGTCAGTGGGTGCGGGCACGGGCGATGACGACCGGGCACTCGGCATGGTGGACGACGCCATGGCTGACCGAGCCGAGCCGGGGGACGTCGAACCAGTTGTGGTCGTGCGCCCCCACCACGACCAGGTCGGCGGCCCGGGACGCGTCGCACAGCGCGGTGACGGGGTGCTCCTGCAGGACGTCCTCCACCACGTCGATGCCCGGGTAGGTCTTGCGCCAGGGCTCGTGCGCCTTGACGACCTCCCACCGCAGCTTCTCCTGGACGTCCTTGTCGTCGAGTTCCCCGGCCCGGCCCAGCGTCTCGCCGAGCCGCCAGGCGTACATCACCCTGATCCGGGCTCCGCGCAGGGCGGCCGCCTCGAAGGCGTACCGCAGCGTCTCGGCGGGGTCGGCCTCCAGGTCGATCCCCGCGACGATCTCGTTGTGCCCGGGGACGACGTCCCCGCGGACGATCACGACCGGCCCGGCCGCGTGGCCGGCCATCCGCAGGCTGGTGGAGCCGACCAGCAGGCTGGCGAACCCGCCCATGCCCCGGTTCCCCACCACCAGCTCGAAGGCGTTCCGGGACCGCTGCTCCAGCGCCGTGGCGGTCCCCTCGGCGACCAGATCCGTGGTCACCTCGACGCCGGGCCGCCGCTCGCGGGCGCGCCGCGCGGCCTCCGCGAGGATCCTCTCGCCGGCCTCGGCCACCTGGTGGGCCATCTGGCCGGGCGAGAACAGCGGGAGCTCGTAGAGGCCCTTGTCGACCGAATGCACGATCTGCAGCGGGCGGCCGCGCAGAGCGGCGTCGTCGGCCGCCCAGTCCACGGCGCTGTCGGCGCAGGCGGACCCGTCGGTGCCCACGAGTACCGGATCGGACATGTCCCTCAGCTCCTCCACGAGACGTTCCTCCAGGTCACGGGAGTCAGGCCCCGCCCCTTTCAGGCTTGTCCGCGCGGGCGTGACGGTTGTAGGGCCCAAGGTCCCCCGCCTGCGGCGAATGGTCCCTGGCCTGGCCGAGCCCGTCCGGGCGGGCTCCCCAGGCCACGGGCTCCCCAGGCCGCGAGCTCCCCAGGCCACGGGCTCCCCAGGCCGCGAGCTCCCCAGGCCGCGAGCTCCTCAGGCCGCGAGCTCCTCAGGCCACGGGCTCCTCAGGCCACGGGTTCCGACGCCGCGACGTCGACGGCGATCCGCGGCGCCTCGGTGAACGTGTTGTGCACGGTGCAGCGCCGGATGGCGGCCTGGAGCTCGGCCGCGTCCCGCTCCGACAGCCGTACCGGCGGCTCCATCACCAGGTCGACGCGCACCACGCGTTCGGGCGAGCCCGCCTTCACCGAGAAGCGGACCCTGGCCCGCAGGCCCTCGGCGGGCAGCCCGTGGGCGGCGAGGTAGCGGCGCCCGTCGTGCGCCGCGCACGCGGCGAGCCCGGCGACGAACAGCTCCAGCGGCGACGGCCCCGCGTCCATCCCGCCGGCGGAGTAGGGCTGGTCCACGTGGATCACATGGTCGCGGATGATGACGGCGAAGGCGTCGTCCATCCGGTGGATCACGGTGATGTCGTCCATGGCGCGCCTCCTCGGGTACGGCCTGGTCATCTCGCCGCTCCGGCGGTCCGGCCGGCGATCCTCTCCGCTCCAGCGTCCCCGGCCGCGCCGGCCGCGGGGCAGGGGCGAAGGTCCCCGGCGCGGGGGCCGCCCGCCCGCGCCGGGACGGGCGATCGGTCCGGCCGGCCGGGACCACTGCCGGGGGCCGCGGGACCTTCGTCCATGGCCCGCCCCGGCGGGCCGCGCCAGTGTTGAGACATGGCGGCGACGCCGGTGGCCGGTCCACCTGCCGCCCCCCAGGCCGGTGAGAGCCGGCGGACCGAGCCGAAGGAGACCTCGTGAAGACCACCGAAACCGCCGTGAAGGCGGTCATGACCACCGACGTGGTCACGGTCGGCGAGCGGACGCCGTTCAAGGAGATCGTCGAGCTGCTGCGGCGGCACCGCCTGCACGCGGTCCCGGTGCTGGACGGGGACGGCCGTGTCGCCGGGATCGTCTCCGACAGCGACCTGATCATGAAGGAGGCCGACCCGACCTCCGTCGAGGAGGACCACCTGCTGGCCGGTCCGCGCCGCCACCGCGAGTACCGGAAGGCGGCGGGCGCGACCGCGGCCGAGGTGATGACCTCCCCCGCGATCACCGTCACCCCCGAGGCGGGCCTGCGGACCGCGGCCGGCCGGATGCGGCGGCACCGGATCGGGCGGCTGCCGGTGACCGATCCGGTGACCGGCGCGCTGCTGGGGATCGTGAGCCGGTCCGACCTGCTCGGCGTGTACGACCGGCCCGACGCGGAGATCGAGCGGGACGTCCTCGGCGAGATCTCCGGCCTGGCCACCGCGCCCGCCGTGACGGGCCTGGAGGTGGAGGTGCGGCAGGGCCGGGTGGACGTGCACGGCAAGGTCGACCTGCGTTCGCGGATCCCGTCGCTGATGCACCAGGTCCGGCGGGTCGAGGGCGTGGTGTCGGCGCGGTCCCGCCTCCAGTGGCGCACCGACGACCTCATCACCGCGCACTACCCCTACATGTGAGCGGCCTCCCCCCAGGCCGCAGGAGTCCAAGGAGTCCCACCATGCAGTGGATGCCCGCCCAGCGGTGCGTCGTCGTCGGCGTCGACGGGTCACCGAACTCGCTCGCGGCGCTGCGCCGCGCCGCCGACGAGGCCCGGCGGCGGCACGCCCGGCTGGACGTGGTGCGCGTGCTGCCGCCGGGGCCGGGCGCCGGCCCGCTGCGGACGTTCCGGGAGTGGCTGCGGCTGCGCGCCCTGGTGGCCCGCCGGGTCGGCCGTTCCCAGCACCTCACCACCCGCCTGCTGATCGCCTACGGAGAGCCCGGCCGGGTCCTGGCGGAACGGGCCGCGCACGGCGAGCTGCTGGTCATCGGCGCCCGCGCCCACTCCGAGCACGGCGACCCGTTCGGCGGGGCGACCGTCCCGGCCGTCCGGCACGGCGCCCGCTGCGAGATCACCATCTGCGCGGACCACCGCGCGAGCCTGGGCGGCGATCCGGGGTGAGCCGCTGGCTGCTCGCCTACGAGGGGTACGACCCGCGCGCCGAGGGCGTCCGTGAGGCGCTCTGCACGCTGGGCAACGGGTACTTCGCGACGCGGGGCGCGCAGCCGGAGTCGGCCGCCGACGGCGTGCACTACCCGGGGACCTACATCGCCGGGTGCTACGACCGGCTGCCCTCGGACGTGGCCGGCCACACCGTCTCCAACGAGGACCTGGTCAACGCCCCGAACTGGCTGCCGCTCACGATCCGGGTGGAGGAGGGCCCGTGGTTCCGGCCCGCCGAGGCCGCCGCCCGCGGCGGCATGGCGTCCTACCGGCAGGAGCTGGACCTGCGGCGGGGCGTGCTGACCCGGCTCATCCGGTTCACCGACGAGGAGGGCCGGACGATCCGGATGGCGCAGCGCCGGATCGTGTCCATGGAGGACCCGCACGTCGCGGCGATGGAGACGACCATCGTCCCGGAGAACTGGAGCGGCCGGCTGGAGATCCGTTCCGCGCTCGACGGGCGGGTGACCAATGCCGGCGTCGCCCGTTACCGCCTGCTGAACGGGGCCCACCTGGTGCCCGGCGCCGAGGGCGAGCGGGAGCCGGAGTCGATGTGGCTGAGCTGCCGGACCGCCGCCTCCGGGATCGACATCGCCGTGGCCGCCCGTACCCGGGTGGACGCCGCCAGGGGCCGGACGGCGAGCAAGGAACGCGGCTGGATCGCCCAGGACATCGAGGTGGAGGCCGAGGAGGGCGTCCCCGTCACCGTCGAGAAGGTCGCGGCGGTGTTCACCTCGCGGGACCGCGCGATCGAGGAGTGCACGGAGGCCGCGCTCACCCGGGTGGAGCGGGCGGCGGGCTTCGACGAGCTGCTGGAACGGCACATCCTGGCCTGGGGGCGGCTGTGGCGCCGCTGCCAGCTGAGCGTCGACCGCGAGGACGTCCAGCGCGTGCTCAACCTGCACATGTTCCACCTGCTCCAGACGGTGTCGGAGCACACGGTGGACCTCGACGTCGGCGTGCCGGCGCGGGGCCTGCACGGCGAGGCGTACCGGGGCCACGTCTTCTGGGACGAGCTGTTCGTCCTGCCGTTCTTCAGCATCCGCTTCCCCGAGGCCGCGCGGGCCCTGCTGCTGTACCGGTGGCGGCGGCTCCCCGAGGCGCGCTGGGCGGCCCGGCGGGCGGGGCACCGCGGCGCGATGTACCCGTGGCAGAGCGGCGCCGACGGGCGCGAGGAGACCCAGCGGCTGCACCTCAACCCGCGCTCGGGCCGCTGGCTGCCCGACCACTCCCACCTCCAGCGGCACGTCGGCCTGGCCGTCGCGCACAACGTCTGGCGGTTCTACGAGGCCACCGGCGACGAGGAGTTCCTCGCCGAGTACGGCGCGGAGATGCTCCTGGAGATCGCCCGGTTCTTCGCCGACGCCGCCGTCTACAACCGGGCCCTGGACCGGTACGAGATCCGCGGCGTCATGGGCCCGGACGAGTACCACGACGGCTACCCCGGCCGGGCCGTGCCGGGGCTCGACAACAACGGCTACACCAACGTCCTGACCGTGTGGGTGCTGTCGCGGGCCCTGGAGGTCCTCGCGCTGCTCCCCGGCGACCGCCGCGAGGAGCTGCGCGAACGGCTGGCCCTCACCCGCGAGGAGATCGCCCGGATGGAGGACGTGAGCCGCAAGATGCGGGTCGTCTTCCATGACGGCGTGCTCAGCCAGTTCGAGGGCTACGAGGACCTGGAGGAGCTGGACTGGGACGCCTACCGGCGCAGGTACGGCGACATCCGCCGACTGGACCGGATCCTGGAGGCCGAGGGGGACTCGACCAACCGGTACAAGGCGTCCAAGCAGGCCGACGCGCTGATGCTGTTCTTCCTGCTGACGGGGGCGGAGATCGACACCCTCCTGGCCCGGCTGGGGCATCCGCCGGACCCGGGCCTGATCGAGCGGACGATCGCGTACTACCTCCCCCGCACCAGCCACGGGTCGTCCCTCAGCTCGCTGGTCTACGCGTGGCTGATGGCGCACGTCGACGGCGAGGAGGCGTGGCGGCTGTTCGTGGACACCCTGCACGGCGACGTGGACGACGGCCGGCGGGGCACCACGGCGGAGGGGATCCACCTGGGCGCGATGGCCGGGACGGTGAACCTCGTCCAGCGCTGCTACGCGGGCATCACCACGCGGGGAAGCGTGCTCAACCTCGACCCGAGGCTGCCCGCGGGGATCGGGGAGCTGCGCCTGGGGCTGCGCTACCGCGGGCACTGGGGCGTGGACCTGTCGTGCCGCCGTGACCGGCTGCGCGTCGAGCTGCGGCCCGGCGTCGCCTCCCCGATCGAGGTGGCCTGCGGCGGGCGGACCGTGACGATCGAACCGGGCGGCGCCTGGGAGACGCCGCTGTCGGAGGGCCGCCTGCCCCCGCCCTCCCCCGGCCCCGCCCCGTGACCGGGCCGCCCGCCCCGTCGACCAACGCCCTCCGGGTGGGGGACCTTCGCCTCTCTCCCCCGGCGCGCCCGCCGCCTAACGTCAGGACCGAGACCCCAGGGAGGAAGCCATGCGACGCCGGATGGTCGCCCACGTGATGACCAGGAACGTGGTCACCGTGACCGAGGACACCCCGTTCGCCGAGATCGTGGAGGCGCTGGCCGAGCACGACATCCGGGCGGTGCCGGTGATCGACGAGGACCGCCGGGTCCTCGGCGTCGTCAGCGACGCCGACCTGCTGCGCAAGGAGGAGTACCGGGACGCCGGCGAGAGCCGCCCGCTGTTCGAGGGCCGGCGGCGGCACGCGGCCCGGCTGAAGGCGGCCGCCATCGACGCCGCCGGGCTGATGACCGCGCCGGCGGTGACCCTGGGCCCCGACATGCCGGTGGCCAGGGCCGCCAGGATCCTGGCCCGGCACGACGTCAAGCAGGCGCCGGTCGTGGACGACGAGGGCCGCCTGGCCGGCATCGTGGCGCGGGCCGACCTGCTGCGCCTCTTCCTGCGCTCGGACGAGGAGATCCACGACGAGATCGTCCGGGAGGTCCTGGTGCACGACCTGTGGCAGGACCCCGCCCGGGTCCGCGTCCGCGTCCGCGACGGCGTGGTCGGGCTCACCGGAACCCTGGAGGCCAGGAGCCTCGTCCCGATCTGCGTGCGGCTGGCCGCCGCGACCGAGGGCGTCGTGGACGTGGTGGAGGATCTCGCCTACGACCATGACGACACCCGCCCGGCCTCCTACCCGCGGGCCTAGCCGATGACGCCCGCGCCCGCCGCCGTGAGCGAGACCCACACCGGGGTCGTCTTCTTCGCCGGAGACCGCGCCTACAAGATGAAGAAGCCGGTCGATCTCGGCTTCGTCGACTTCACCGGCCGCGCCTCCCGGGAACGCGCCTGCCACCGGGAGGTACGGCTCAACCGGCGCTTCGCCCCCGACGTCTACCTGGGCGTCGCCGACGTGCACGGTCCCGACGGCACCGTCTGCGACCACCTGGTCATCATGCGGCGGATGCCCGCCGAACGCAGGCTGTCGACGCTGGTGGCCGGGCACGCCCCGGCCGAGGCCGTCGAGGAGCCGGTGCGCGCCACGGCCCGCGCCCTGGCCGCCTGGCACGCCAGGGCACCGCGCGGCCCCGAGATCGCGGCCGAGGGCGGCCGGGACGCGCTGCTGGGCCGGTGGGCCGACGGCTTCGAGCAGGTCCGCCCCTTCCACGGCCGCGTCCTGGACGCCGCCGCGGCCGAGGAGATCGAGGCGCGCGCACGCGACTACCTGGCCGGGCGCGCGCCGCTGCTGGAGGCCCGCGCCGCCGCGGGGCGGGTGGTCGACGGGCACGGCGACCTGATGGCCGACGACATCTTCTGCCTGGACGACGGCCCCCGGATCCTGGACTGCCTGGAGTTCGACGACCGGCTCCGGTGGCTGGACGGCCTGGACGACGCCGCGTTCCTGGCCATGGACCTCGAACGGCTCGGCGCGCCCTCCCTGGCCGAGCGGTTCGTCCGCTGGTACGCCGAGTTCGCGGCCGACCCGGCCCCGCCCTCGCTCCAGCACCACTACGTGGCCTACCGGGCGTTCGTCCGCGCCAAGGTCGCCTGCCTGCGCCACGCTCAGGGCGACCGGCGGGCCGCCGCCGCGGCCGGGACGTTCGCCGGGACGGCCCTGCGCCACCTGCGCGCCGGCACGGTCGGGCTCGTCCTGGTCGGCGGCACGCCCGGCACCGGCAAGAGCACCCTCGCCGGCGCGATCGCCGGCCGGCTGGGCTGCACCCTGCTCAGCAGCGACCGGATCCGCAAGGAGCTGGCCGGGCTGTCCCCCGAGGACCCGGCCGCCGCCGCGTACGGGGAGGGCCTCTACGGCCCGGAACAGACCTTCCGTACCTACACCGAGCTGGCCCGGCGCACCCGGCGGCTGCTGGAGCAGGGCGAGACCGTCGTCCTGGACGCCTCCTGGACGTCCCGGGCGCACCGGGACCTGGTCACCGCCCTGGCCCGCCGGGAACGGGCCGAGCTGCACCAGCTGCGCTGCCAGGTGCCCGAGGCGGTCGCCGCCGAGCGCCTGCGCACCCGCCCGCGCGGGGCCTCCGACGCCGACGCGCACGTCGCGGCGGCCATGGCGGCCACCGCCGACCCCTGGCCCGAGGCGGTCACCGTGGACACCGGCGGCCCCCTGGAGAGATCCCTCGAACACGCTCTGGCGATCGTGCGCCCGCACGGCGCCGAGCACGTCTGGCGGCACCGTCCCCAGATCTCACCGGACTGACCGGACTGACCGGACCGGCGGGCCGACCGGCGTCCGGAGCGGCGTCCGGAGCGGCGCGGCGTTCAGAGCCGGTTCCCCAGGACCGGGTCGCCCACGGGCCGCTCCGGGGCCGGCTCGCGGAGCGGCCCGTCGGCCCTGAGCGCGGCCAGCAGCTCGCCCTGGTCGGCCAGCAGGTCGGTGAGGATCCGCCGTGCCGCGCCCATCAGCTCGGAGACGTCGCCGCCGGCCAGGGCGTAGGTCACCGTCGCCCCGTCGCGGCGGGCGGTCACGATCCCGGCCCGGCGCAAGACCGCCAGCTGCTGGGACAGGTTGGACGCCTCCACCTCGATCGCGGACAGCAGGTCCCGGACCGGCATCGGCCCCTCGCCCAGCAGCTCCAGCACCCGCACGCGCACCGGATGGCCCAGCGTCTTGAACAGCTCGGCCTTGGCCTGGTGGAGCAAAACCGGCACGCTCAGTCCTCCGGCTCCCCGGCACGCTCCCGGTCGTACCGTGCGTGGGGGTCGTACCGCTCGTCCTCGGCGGCGGTGTGCCGGTCGGCCGTGGCCGTCCCGGCGGCGCCCAGCTCGCGGCGCAGCCGCTCCAGGTCGGTGCCCCCTCCGCTGTACTTGAGCTTGCGAGCGACCTTCGCCTGCTTGGCCTTCGCCCGACCGCGCCCCATCCGTCCGTCCTCCTCGCTCGCGACCGCACCGGGTCGCGGCCCGCTCCTGCGTTGTCCGCACAGACTATCCAATTGAAGAATTCTTCAAGTCGAGAAGACAGCGGGAAGGAGTGTGCGATGGGCCACGCGCCGGTCGCGGACGGACGCCGGGCGGGTCGGGACCTTGGTCCATTGCCGGGGCCCGAGGCGCCGTTGTTCGCTGGAAGCCGGTCAGGGCACAGGAAGCCGACCCGTGAGGAGGCACCGTGCGCGCGCTGCGGTTGCTCGACTGGAAGTCCGAACCCGTGATGAGCGAGGTCCCCGATCCCGTGCCCGGCCCGGGGCAGGTGGTCCTGCGCGTCGGCGGCGCCGGGGCCTGCCACTCGGACCTGCACCTGATGCACGATTTCGAGGCGGGGCTGCTCCCGTGGGGACCGCCGTTCACCCTGGGCCACGAGAACTCCGGATGGGTGCACGCGACCGGCCCCGGCGTGACCGGCCTGGAACCGGGGCAGGCGGTGGCCGTGTACGGGCCGTGGGGCTGCGGCGTCTGCGCGCGCTGCCGGGTCGGGGCCGAGAACTACTGCGAGAACCCCGCGGGCGCCCCGGTGCCCGCCGGAGGCGGCGGGCTCGGGCTGGACGGCGGGATGGCCGACCTGATGCTCATCCCCGACGCGCGCCTCCTGGTCCCGCTGCCCGCGGCCCTGGACCCGGTCACGGCGGCGCCGCTCGCGGACGCCGCGCTCACCCCGTACCACGCGGTGCGCCGGTCCTGGACGAAGCTGGCGCCCGGCGCCACCGCCGCCGTCGTCGGCGTGGGCGGGCTGGGGCACCTGGCCGTCCAGATCCTCAAGGCCACCACCGCCGCCCGGATCGTGGCGGTCGACCTGCGGCCGCAGGCGCTCGACCTGGCCCGGGAGAGCGGCGCGGACCTCGTCTTCACGCCCGGCGACGCCGCCGCGGGGATCCGCGAGGCGACCGGGGGCCGGGGCGCGGACGTCGTCCTGGACTTCGTCGGCTCGGACACCACGCTCGCCCTGGGCGCCGCGGCGGCCCGGACGGTCGGCGACCTGACCGTCGTCGGCATCGGCGGCGGCACGCTCCCCGTCTCGTTCTTCTCGGTGCCCTACGAGGTGTCGGTGCAGACGACGTACTGGGGCACCCGGCCCGAGCTGATCGAGGTCCTCGACCTGGCCGCGCGCGGGCTGCTGCGCCCGGACGTGACGACCTTCCCGCTGGAGCGGGCGATGGACGCCTACCGCGCGATGGAGCGCGGTGAGCTGGCGGGGCGGGCCGTGATCGTTCCCGCCGCGCACGGCTGACGAGACCCCGACCCCCCGACTCCGCCCCCCGACTCCGTATCCGACTCCGACTCGTATCCCCGGCCTGGAGGCCCCCCGATGCGCATCATGTCCCACTCCCGCCTGGCCACCGTCCTGTCGGGGCTGCCCGGCGTCCCGAGGGTGGTGGCCGGCGGCAACTTCGCCACGCCCCGGCGGGCGCTGGCGATCCTGGACGCCGCGCTGCCGGAGTACCGGCTGTTCATGCTGAACGCCCAGGGCGAGCCGCCCGACCGCGACGGGGTGACGCTGGAGACGCCGTTCGTCGGGCCGGGCATGCGGGGCCGGCGGAACCTGCGGTACTTCCCCTGCCGGCTCTCCCTCGTCCCGCACCTGCTCGGCGGTTCCCTGCCGCCCGACGTCGTGGTGGTCCAGACGTCGCGGCCCGTCGGCGGAACGGTCTCGCTGGGCATCGAGGTCAACGTCCTGCCCGCGGCCATCGAGGCGGTACGGGCCCGCGGCGGGCTGGTGATCGCCCAGGTCAACCCGCGGATGCCGTACACCTACGGGGACGGGGTGATGGCCGTGGAGGAGTTCGACCACGCCATCGAGGCCGACGAGCCCCTGGCCGTCCCGGTGCCGCGCGAGCCCGGCGAGGCGTCACGCGAGATCGGGGAGCGGGTGGCCCGGCTCGTGCCGGAGCGGGCGACCCTTCAGCTGGGCATCGGCGCGGTCCCGGACGCGGTCCTGGCCTCGTTGCGCGAGCGCCGGGGCCTGGCGATCTGGTCGGAGATGTTCAGCGACGGGGTCCTCGCGCTGGAGAAGGCCGGGGCTCTGGACGAGACCCCGATCACCGCGTCGTTCGCGTTCGGCGGCGAGGAGCTGTACGCCTGGGCCGACCGCAACGAGCGGATCCGGATGCTGCGGACGGAGAAGACCAACGATCCGGGGCTGATCGCGCGGCGGCCCCGGCTGGTGTCGGTGAACTCCGCTCTGCAGGTGGACCTGTTCGCGCAGGCCAACGCCAGCCGGGTGAACGGGGTGATCTACTCGGGGTTCGGGGGCCAGACCGACTTCGTGGTGGGCGCGCTGCACTCCCCCGGCGGCCGGGCGATCATCGCGCTGCCCTCCTGGCACCCCCGCGCCGACGTCTCGACGGTGATCCCGCGGCTGGCGGGGCCGGTGACCTCCTTCCAGCACAGCTTCATCGTCAGCGAGCAGGGCACGGCGGCGGTCTGGGGGCACGACGCCTCGGCCCAGGCGCAGCAGATCGTGGACCGGGTGGCCCATCCCTCGGTGCGCGAGGAGCTGCGCGAGGAGGGCCGCCGGCTCGGCTTCGCGCTTCGCTGACGGCCCGGCCGGGGGGTAAATCGGTTGCCCGCCCGATCCGCCCGTTGGGACCCTGGCCGCGGTCTCATCGAAGGGAAACGCCATGTCGACGCTGCGCGTGACGGCCGAGCGGCTGACGATCCATCCGCACGAGAACGCCGACGCGCTCGAACTCGCCCAGGTCGGTCTGTACCGGGCGGTCGTGGCCAAGGGCCGCCACCGCACCGGCGACTGGGCCCTGTACATCCCCGAGGGCGCGCTGCTGCCGGACGGGCTCATCGAGGAGCTGGGGCTGACCGGCAGGCTCGCGGGACCCGGGAAGAACCGGGTGAAGGCCGTCCGGCTGCGCGGGGAGCTGTCCCAGGGCATCGTCTGCCTCCCCCGGGCGCTCGCCGGGACGGACCTGGCCGCCGCGCACGCCGAGGGCCGGGACTTCGCCGCCGACCTGGGCGTCACCAAGTGGGTGCCGCCGATCCCGGTGCACATGTCCGGCGCGGTGCTGCCCGCCCCCGACCTCGTCCCGTGGATCGAGATCGAGGACGTCAAGCGGTACCCGGGGATCTTCGAGCCGGGCGAGCCGGTGGTCGCCACCGAGAAGATCCACGGCTCGGCGTGCCTGTTCTCCCTCGCCGGCGGCCAGGCGCTCGTGTCGTCCAAGGGCTTCGGCGCCAAGCGGCTCGCCCTGGCCCGCGACCCGAAGAACCTGTACTGGCGGGCCATCGAGGCGTACGGCGTGGCGGAGGCGGCCGGGAGGATCGCCGCGCTGCTCGGCGCCGACCGGATCGGCGTGTTCGGGGAGGTCTTCGGCCGGGGCGTGCAGGATCTGGCCTACGGGACCAGCGCCACGGGCGAGCGCGTCGGGTACGCCGTGTTCGACATCGCGGTGGTCTCCGCGGACGGCGCGCCGCGCTGGCTCGACCCGGGCGAGCTGGACGGCGTGCTGGCCGAGACCGGCCTGCCGGGCGTCCCCCGGCTGTACGAGGGGCCCTACGACGAGGCGGCCCTCATGGAGCTGGCCACCGGCCGGGAGACGGTCTCCGGGAAGGCCGAGCACCTGCGCGAGGGGCTGGTCGTACGCCCCGCCGCCGGACGCTACAGCCCGGTGACCGGCGGCCGGGCCATCGCCAAGTTCGTCTCGCCCGCCTACCTCACGCGCAAGGGCGGGACCGAGTACGAGTAGGGCGAGGCCGCCACCGAAACGCCCGGATCGCCCGCCGCCCCCGGCATTTTCTGCTACAAGTGTAGTAGTAGTGCCGGGGGCCGGTCCGGTGCCGCCGGTGGCAGGGCACAACAGAAGAGAGAGTTGATGGTGTTCAAGCAGCTGCTGGGTGCCTTCGGCGCGGGAGGCCCGTCCGTCGAGACCGTGGTGGCGTCGCCCGTCCTCCGTCCCGGCGAGTACCTGCCGGGTCACGTACGGCTCCAGGGCGGGGACCACGAGGTCCATGTGCACCGGCTCACGCTCGGCCTGGTCGCCCGGGTCGAGTCCGAGCACGGCGACCACGAGGGCGACCACGTCCAGGAGTTCCACCGCGCCGAGATCGCCGGCGGGTTCGTCCTGGGCGCGGGCCTGCCGTACGAGATCCCGTTCCAGCTGCCGCTCCCCTACGAGATGCCGCCGACCGAGATGTACGGGCGGCCTCTGCACGGCATGGTCATGGGCCTGCGCACCGAGGTCGAGATCGCCGGCCACGTCGACCGGGGCGACCTCGACCCGCTCACCATCGTCCCCCTGCCCTCGCAGCAGCGGATCCTGGACGCCTTCGCCGAGCTGGGATTCGCCTTCAAGAGCGCCGACCTGGAGGCCGGCCACGTCGCCGGGGTCCACCAGGAGCTGCCCTTCTACCAGGAGATCGAGTTCTTCGCTCCACCCCAGTACGGAGGGCGGATCGAGGAGGTCGAGCTGACCTTCGTCGCCGGGCCGGGCACCCTCGCCGTGGTGCTGGAGGCCGACCGGCGCTCGGGCCTGTTCTCGGAGGGCGGGGACGTGCTGGGGCGCTTCGACGTCTCCCACGACCAGGCGCTGTACATGGCCTGGGAGCACGAGATCAACATGTGGCTGCAGGCCGTCACCGCCCACCCGCACGAGGGGCATGGCGGTCACGGCGGTCATGGCGGCGGGCCCGGCTGGGGCGCGGTGGCCGCGGGCGCGGCGGGCGGGGTGGCCGCCGGATTCGTGGGCGGCGCGGTGGTGAACGAGTTGCTCGACGACGACGAGGACGGCGAGGACGGTGAGGACGACGACGGCGATGCCTCGGAGGAGATCTTCGAGGACGCCGCCGCGGCGGCCCACCAGGCCGCCTACCAGGAGGCCGTCGAAGAGGCCGTTGAAGAGGCCGTCGAGGACGCCTACGAGGAGGCGTATGAAGAGGCCTACGAAGAAGCCTACGAAGAGGCGTCCGAGGTCTTCGGCGACGAGGACTGAGCACCTCCGCCTCGGGCCCTCCCCTCGAAGCGGGCGCGCGTCCGGCGGCGCGTGAACTCGACCGCCCCCGGGGCGCCGGAGGCGGGCGAGAGGGGCGCGCCCTGGCGGGGGCGCGCCCCGGAGGTCAGTCCTCCTCGTCGTCCTCGAAGATCTCCTCCATGATCTCGCCGGCGACCATGCCGCCGGCCACGCCGACGGCGACGCCCGCCGCCGCGCCCGCGGCCACCCCGCCCCAGCCCGGGCCCCGCCTGTGCCCGTGCCCGTCATGGTGGCCGTGGTGGCCGTCGTAGTGCCCGTGCTCCCCGTAGTGGCCGTGGGAGCCCCCGGCCGGGACGCCGGAGTGGCCTCCGGCCAGCGCGTCCAGCCAGCCCGCCAGCTCGGCGCCCCAGTCCGTGGCCGCGGCCTCCTCATGCCCCAGCCGGACGCTGAGGATCTGGTCGGACGAGCCGAACAGGCCCGACCGCTTGTCGGCCTCCAGCACCACCGCCAGGCCGCCGGGGTCGGCGACGAAGGTCAGCTCGACCTCGTTGATCCGGCCGGCGTACGCGGGCGGCGGGTAGAACTCGATCTCCTGGTAGAACGGCAGTTCCTGCACGACGCCGTGGATGTGCCCGTGCTCGACGTCGGCGCTCTTGAACGTGAACCCGGCCCGTTCGAACCCCTCCAGGACCCGCTCCTGGGAGGGGAGCGGGACCACCGCGACCGGGTCGAGGTCCCCCTTGTCGACCGCCTTGGCCACCGCCAGCTCCGTGCGCACGCCCATCGCCATGCCGTGCAGCGGCTGCCCGTACACCTCGGTGACCGGGGTCTCCCAGGGGACCGGGAGCCGGAACGGGATGACCCGGTCCTCCTTGGCCGCCAGCCGGAAGGCGCCGGCCACGTCCGCGCGGTGGAACTCCACCACGCCGCCGGACTCCCCCTCCTCGTGCTCGATCTCCATGCGGGTGACCAGGCCGAGGGTGACCCGCTGCACCTCCACCGCGTAGTCGGCGGCGGTGACGCGCACCTCACCGGCCAGTTCCTCGCCGGGGCGGCAGCGCGGCACCGCGAGCACGGTGTCGACCTTCGGGCCGCCCACCCCGAGCGCCCCCATCATCTTCTTGAAGACCACGACGCGTCCTCTTTCGCGCTCCGGCGCCGTCCCGGTGACGGCGCCCACGGACCACCTCATACTATTACGCTTGTAGTTGCTCGTCGGCGCGCCGCCGGGAAGCCGGCCGCGGCGCGCCGGGCCGAGGGCGCCGCCGCGGCGCCGGTTCCGCCGCCGTTCAGCTCCCGTACCCGACGCCGCTACGCTGCCCTCACGCGCACGATGATCAGGCGGGCGGAGAACGGTGGAGGTGAGGCCCGTGTCACGACGACCCCTGGGGCAGCTGGAGGCGGAGGTGCTGGCCGCGCTCGCCGCCGCCGACGGCACGGTCTCCACCGCGGACCTGCGCGCCCGCATCCCGGGCGACCCCGCCTACACCACCGTCAACACGATCCTGTTCCGGCTGCACGCCAAGGACCTGGTCACCCGCTCCCGCGCGGGCCGTCACTACCTGTACGAGCTGGCGGTGGACGAGTCCCGGCTGGTGGCCGACCGGATGCGCGACCACCTGCGCCACGCCAGCGACCCGCCCGGCGTGCTGAGCCGGTTCGTCCAGGACCTGACGGCCGACGAGGAGCACGCGCTGCGCGAGATCCTGAACCGGTCCGCCCCCGTCCCCCTTCCCGAGTCCGAGGACGAACCGTGATCTGGCTGACGTTCCTGCCCGCGGCCCTGGCGCTCACCCTCGGCGTCGCGCTCGGCGCGGCCTCGCTGCCGCTGCACCCGTCCTGGGCCGCGCGTCTCCTGGTCACCGTCGCGGCCACCACCACCGTGGCCACGATCGGCACGCTGGTCTTCGTCACGGTCAACTACGCCGCGACCCTGTTCCCCCGGGCCGCGGCGCGGCTGCCCGAATGGGCCCTGTTCGGCGACGACCGGCCGGTGCCCGCCGCGCTGGGCGTTCCGGCCACCGCCCTGACCTGCCTGGGCGCGGCCACCGCGGCCCGGCTCTCGGCCCGCTGGGCCCGCGAGGTCCGGCGCGCCCAGCGGATCTCCCAGGGGGTCGTCGAGTCCGACACGCCGATGGCGCTGGCGGTCCCCGGCCGCGACGGCGGCGTCCTGGTCTCGCGCGGGCTGCTGCGGGCCCTGGACCGGGCGCAGCTGCGGGTGGTGTTCGAGCACGAGGCGTCCCACCTGCGCCACCGGCACCACCACTACCTCGCGCTCGGGGCGCTGGCCGCGGGCACCGTCCCCCCGCTCCGGCGCCTGAACACGCGCCTGCGGTTCGCGCTGGAACGCTGGGCCGACGAGGACGCGGCCGAGGCGATCGGCGACCGCACGCTGGTCGCCCACACCATCGCCCGCGTCGCGCTGGCCCACTCCTCGCGCGCGCCGGAGCCGCCGCCGTTCCCCGCCTTCACCGGCTCCGGCGTGGTGCAGCGCGTGGAGGCGCTCCTGGACACCGCCCCCGGCAAGAACACCATCTCCGGTCCGGTCATCCTCGGCGGCGCCGCCCTGGCCACCGGCCTGCTGGTCTCCAGCGCGTGGCAGCTGGACCACGCCCTGGGCCTCACCTTCCTGTAGGCCCGCCCGGGTCGCACCACCGGCCCGGCGGCGACCGGCGGCGGTCGCGGCCGTGCGGCCCGCGCCGGGACGGATCACCGGCACGGCGCCCCCGGGCGGGCCCGTCGTCGTGCGGGGCCTCGGCCCGCTGGTCCTTCCCGCCGCGGGCTCCGTCCGCCGGGCGGCGCCCGCCGTCCTCCGGGACGCCCTGGACGCGGTCCCGGACCGGCTCCCCGCCGCCCGTCCCGCGCAGGGCGTCCAGGACGTCGCGCCGGATCGGGACCCCCGGCCGGTCGTCCATCTGCCGGAACGACACCACCCCCATGACGAGGGTGAGGAGGCCGGCGAGCAGGATCACCGCGTTCGACCCGTCGAAGCGCACCTCGAAGGTCGAGACGCGGAACCGGTGCGGGCCGATCGCGCCGGCGATGATCGGGGCCATGGCCAGCACCAGGATCAGCACCACCCGCACCATCGTCTGCAGGAACGCGAACGTGCGGCCGCGCAGCCGGTCGGCGACCTCCAGCCCGACCAGGGTGTAACCGATCACCCACGCCATCCCGGCGAACGCCCCGACCAGGGCCGTCAGGAACACCACCAGGACCAGCTCGGCCAGCGCGGACACGGCGACGAGCGCGGCGCCGGCGGCGGCGAGGCACATCCCGAACAGCCGGCGCCTGCTGAAGCCGCGCAGCAGCCGCGGCCCGGCGAACATGCCGCCGGCCATCCCGGTGAACACGGCGCCGAACAGCACGCCGTAGGCGGCGTCGCCGCCGTGCATCGTCCCGACGAACACCCGGGCGACCCCGATCACGGCCCCGCCCGAGGCGAACGCCCCGAGCATGCCCAGGACGAGCCCGCGCACGAGCCGGTCGTGCCCGATGTAGGACCATCCCTCGCGGATCTGCCGGAACAGCCCGGGATGCTCCTGCGCGGCCCGGCCCGGCGACCGGATGACCTTCAGCCGGGTGATCGTGTACGCGGAGAACAGGAAGGTGGCGGCGTCGGCGTACAGCGCCACGTCCACCGGGTGGACGGTCACGCTCCCGGCGCGCTCCAGCAGGCCGCCGACGGTGGCGAGCAGGGAGAACAGGACGGCGGCGACCGGCGCGGTGCCGTAGGTGGTCACCAGGCTCAGCCGGTTGGCCGGTTCGAGCCGGTCCCGTGGCACCAGGTTGGGGACCGTGGCCTCCTTGGCCGGGATCCAGAAGATCGACGCGCACTCGGCGAGCAGCGTGGCGGCCAGCAGCCACCACCACGTCCCGACCAGCGGGATCGAGGCGTACATCGAGAACCGCACGAGATCCGCGATGATCATGATCCTGCGGCGGTCGAGCTTGTCCACCCAGGCACCGGCGATCGGGCCGAGCAGCAGCGAGGGCAGCAGGCGCACGACCAGCACCGCGCCGACCGCGAAGTTGGCCAGCAGGTAGGAGCGGCCCCCGTACGAGGCGGCCAGCGCGGTCGTCGCGAGGATGCCGAGCCAGTCGCCCAGGCTGGAGAATCCCAGCGCGATCCACAGCCGCCGGAACGGGACGATGGCCAGCAGGTCCTTGAGCGGGAAGGCCGCGGCCGGTTCCCCGGCCCTCTCCCCCGGTGAGACCACGGCGCCTCCTCACCCGTGCGTCGACGGCACCCCCTCCCAGCCTTCCCCTGAGCGGGCCGCGGGGAAGGGGCCTTGGGCCCGGCTCGGGTGACGATGGTCCCTGTGCCGTCCCGGACGGGGCCGTTAGCGTGGATCGCGTACGCCCGCACGCACGGGCCCGCCAGCACGGGAGGCATGATGCCCGGCGATCCGCCCGCCCCTCCGGAAGAGCAGGAGCCGCTCGACCAGGCCACCTGCCTGTCACTGCTGTCCTCGGTGGACATCGGCCGCATCGCCTGGGCCGACGACTCCGGCGAGGTGGTGGTGCTGCCGGTGAACTTCACCGTGGACGGCGACAGCGTCATCGTCCGTACCGCGGCGGGGGCCAAGCTGGACGCGGTGCGCGCGGGCCGGCCCATCTCGTTCGAGGCCGACGACGTCGAACCCGCCCTGCGCTCCGGCTGGAGCGTCCTGGTCACCGGCCCGGCCGACGTCGTCGACGACACCGGGCGGGACGGGCTCGCCGAGCGCCTGCCGGCCCCGTGGGACCGTTCGCCCAAGCCGTACCTGATACGTCTCCACGCCCACCGGATCACCGGCCACCGCCTCCCCCTGCGCGCCGGGGGCGTCACGGTCGAACGTCCCGACTGACCCTGGCCGCGCGAGCGGGCGGGGCGGGTCAGGGGCGCAGCCCGCGACGGCCGTTCACGGCCCTGTGCTCGGGCGGCTCGGGGCGCCCGGCGGCCGACGGGAGGCGCCAGGGGACGCTGGTGACCATGATCCCGGGCCGGTAGTGGAGGCGGGCCTTGAGGCGCAGCGCGCTCTGGTTGTGCAGCAGCCGCTCCCACCAGTGGCCGACGACGTACTCGGGGATGAACACGCAGACGGCGTCACGGGGGCTCCGGCGGTGGATGCGTTCGACGTAGTCCAGGACCGGGTCGGTGATGTCGCGGTACGGGGCGTTCAGCACGGTCAGCGGAACGGGGACGGCGTGTTCGGACCACTGCCCTTCCAGCTCCTCGATCTCGGCCGCCGAGGTCCGCACCGCCACCGCGTTCAGCGTGGAGGGATGGGTCGCCCTCGCGAACGCCAGCGCCTGCATGGTGGGGGTGTCGTACCGGTTCACCAGGACGACGGCGTGGATGCGGCTGGGCAGCGCGACGGGCCCGGCCGGGGGCCGCAGCGCGCCCTCCAGCCGCGCGTAGTGCCGGTGGATCCCCTTCATCATCACGAAGATCAGCGGGATGGCGATGACGACGATCCAGGCGCCGTGGGTGAACTTGGTGACCAGCACGACCACCAGGACCAGGGCCGTGATGACCATCCCGCAGGCGTTGATGAGCCGGGCCCGCCGGATGCGCCGGAGATCGGCCCGGGAACCCTCCTCGCGGGCGGCGGCCAGTTCGGTCGTCCAGTGCCGGACCATGCCGGTCTGGCTCAGGGTGAAGGAGACGAAGACGCCGATGATGTAGAGCTGGATGAGCCGGGTGGGCGAGGCGTCGAACACCCAGATCAGCACGCCGGCGCCGACGCCGAGGATGATGATGCCGTTGCTGAAGACCAGGCGGTCCCCCCGGCGGGAGAACTGCCGGGCCAGGTGACCGTCGGCGCCGAGGATCGACGCCAGCACGGGGAAGCCGTTGAACGCCGTGTTGGCGGCCAGCACGAGGATCGCGGCGGTGAACCCCGCGACCAGGAAGAACAGCCAGGAGCCCTCCCCCGACACCGCCGCGGCCACCTGCGCGATGACGGTCTTCTGCTGGTACCCGGCCGGCGCCCCGATGAGCTGCCCCGGGCTCGCGGCGATCCGTACGTCGGCGACCAGGGCCAGCACGGTGATCCCGGCGAAGATCGCGATGGTGATGGCCCCCATGATCGCCAGGGTGTCGGCCGCGTTCTTCCCCTTGGGCCTGCGGAAGTACGGCACGCCGTTGCTGACGGCCTCCACGCCGGTGAGCGCGGTGCAGCCCTGGGAGAAGGCCCGCAGGACCAGCGCGAGCGCCAGCCACCCGGTCGTCCCGTGGGTGCCCTCGATGCCGAAACCGGCCGACGTGGCCCGCGGGCGGTCGCCCAGGAGCGTCCGCGCCACCCCCCACAGAATCATGATCATGGCGACCACGACGAATCCGTAGGTGGGGATCGCGAAGATCCTGCCGGACTCCCTCACCCCGCGCAGGTTGACCATGGCCAGCAGCGCCACCGCCGCCAGGCAGATCTGCACGGCGTACGGGGAAAGCGACGGGGCGGCGGACACCACGTTGGCGACCCCGGCGGCCACCGAGACGGCCACGGTCAGCACGTAGTCCACCAGCAGCGCGCTGGCGGCGGTGAGCGAGGCGTTGACCCCGAGGTTCTCCCGGCTGACCGTGTAGGCGCCGCCGCCGCTCGGATAGGCCCGGCACGTCTGCCGGTACGACACCACGATCACGGCCAGCAGCACGATCACCGCCAGGGCCACCCACGGCGCGAGGTGGAACAGCGCCAGCCCTCCCAGGCTCAGCGCCAGCAGGATCTCCTCGGTCGCGTACGCGTTGGAGGACAGCGGGTCGCTGCAGAACACCGGCAGGGCGAGCCTCTTGGGAAGCAGCGTCTGACCCATCTGCTCCGTGCGTAGCGGGCGGCCGACCAGGAGCCGCTTGGAGAACCGGAGAGCGTCGCGCACAACCCTTCATCCCATCCCGCGCCGACTCGGGCATCGGACGCGGCACGCGCGGATTTGACCGTACGATCCGCGACTTTGAACCACCATCGGCCAAGTGACCGCCCCCGGACACCGGCTGAGGGGCCGCTCGTTCGGCAAGGTCGCGCAGGCGGCCGGGACGATCCACTCGACCAGGCCCCTCCCGAGGCCCGCTCATGATCTCCATGAGGGCCGGTGACAACGTCCGAGCCAATAATTCACCGACATATGACTAGATTTCAGATTGTCATGCTGATAGGAGACGGATAACGATGAAGGACTCCGGCGATGAGCGCGTTTCCCTCGGCTTCCGGAGTGGCGATTCCACCGGCCGCCCCACCAGGGAGCGGTCTATCATCGGAGGCAACCGGCACGGAGAAAGGTGATCAAATGGAAGGCGAGGATTGCATCATCTGCTCACCGGCACCCGGCAGCCTCTTGCTCAGGGAATCCCGGGGGGTGGTGCTCCTGGACGATCCCGTACGCGTCGGACATGTCCTCGTGGGTGCGTCGGAGCACGTCGACGGGCTCCATGACCTGCCTCCGGCGGTGGCCGGGGACGTGCTCTCCCTCGCCGCCGACATGGCCGCCGAGATCGTCGGCCTGACCGGCGCGGAAAAGGCCTACGTGGCGGCGGTCGGCGACAAGGACAAGCACTTCCATGTCCACCTCGTGCCCCGCTACGCCGGCGACGCCGGTCTCGGCCCTCACATCTTCGGCTCATCGGGATGGGTGGGGACCTTCGGCTCGGACCCCTCGGCCGTGACGGCGGAGGACCTGCACGCGCGGCTTTCGCGGTAGCCGGGGATGGAGGCGCCCACGGTCGTCACGCTCGACGGCGTGACGGGCGCCGGCAAGTCCGAACTGCTCTCCTACATCAGAGAGCACCCGTCGTCACGGTATGTCGTCCCGTCGAAGCTGACCACCCGCCCTCGCCGCCGGACGGACAACTCATGGGAGTTCCTCTTCGTCAGGACGCTTCCCGGAACCCCTGATTTCCTGGAGTGGGGATCGGTTCGCGCAAGATACGCCGTGGCGCTCGATATCCTGCACGAAGCCGCCGCGGACGCCAGGACCGCCGTCTTCATCTGCACCGACCTTGACGCGGTGACATCACTGGCCCGCCGGTTCAGCCTGCTTCACATCTACCTTTTCCGTCCCTTGGAGCACGACGACCTCCTCAGAATCCTCCGGCGGCGCGGAACGGACCCGGACCAGATTCGCGCCCGGATGGCCGAGCACGCCTCGCTTGGCGAGGATTACCTCGCCAAGCTTCCCTTCGTCTCGGCGACCATTCTGAATATCGGCGACATCGCCTACCTGCGCCGGCAGTTCGACACGTTGATGGGCTCACCGGCCGCCTAGCCCGGGATCCGCCTGGACCCGCCTGGACCGTCAAGCCTTCGGACGAGGCACGATGGCGCGCCATCTGGCCGCGAGCGGCGCGGGGCAGGAGATCGCGGGGACGCCGAGGCCGGCGATCTGCTCGGCGAGTTCCGGGGACGGCCGCAGATCCAGGCCCAGGGAGTACTGCGCCCGGCCGCCCGCGGCGGTCGCGGATACGCGGGCGATCAGGGCGGCGACGCCCTCGCTGATGCGGCATGGCGACATCACCTCGCTGTTCACGACGTCCCTGTCCCAGGCGACGCTGAACTGCGTCAGGTCGTTCAGCCCGATCTCGACGAGTGAGCAGTACGGCATGATCCGCCCCAGGCAGAGCGCCGCCTCGGCGCACTCCACCGTGACCCCCAGCCGGTCGGTCAGGGGGGCCATCCTTTCGGCGAAGCGTTCGAACTCGTGGGCATGCGCGTACATCGGCAGGACGACGGTCGGAGCCCGGCCCAGGTCCAGCGCCTCGACGAGGTGGAGGAACTCGGCGACCACCGCGTCCTCGGACGCGATCCGAGCGCCTCGACGGCCGATCCTCGGCTCCCCCGGCGCCGGGCGGGGATTCCGGTCGAAGAACCTGACGGCCGGCGTGGCGTGACCGCGCGCGCCGATCTCACGGAGCAGGTCGCGGGCTCGTCCCGCCCCCATCCTGACGACGTCCTCGATGTCGAGGACGGCGATCCCGTCGGCGTCGCCGGCGGCCTGGAGGTCGGCGGCCGTCTCGAGTTCCGCCAGGACGTCGATCCGGGCAGACACCGTGCGCCCGGCCGGTCCGTTCGCCGCCCCGCCGGAGCCGCGCCGAGAGCGGAGCCGGCCTTCCTCGAAGTCGACGACGACGCGCGCACCGTCTTCCAGGCGCGACGTGTCGACTCCGGCGAGTACGGGAGGGCCGAGCCTCCATACGGCCGAGGCTTCATGCGAGTACATGCTCACCGGCTCCGGGGTGAGGACGGCGCGGACCGTCGCGGGCACGTCTCGGGGGCTCAGCGCGGTCACCCGCGGAACGACCCAGATCGTGCCGTCCTCCTCGCGTTGCGCGCACCGCGACGCCTCCGGCTCCTTGCGGACCACCCCGGCAACGGTCCCGAAGCCGTAGGAGAGGTGTCCGCTCATGGCGTCTTGGCCATGGCCGGTTCGCACATCCGCCGCAATACCTCGCAGGCGGCGGTGACGTCCCCCGTGGGACGCGCGAGCGGCACCCGGAAGAGCCGATCGCCCTTGGCCGAGTTCCAGTAGTAGTTCTGCGCCGGGAGCACTTCGACACCGCCGCGGCGGCATACCTCCCAGAAGCGATGCGCGTCCGTCCCTTGGGGGACGCCCAGGAGCTCCATGGGGACGTTGCGGCAGTCCCCATGGTGCTCGAACCCGCCGCCGTCGACGAGCCGATGCACGACCCTGCGGTTCCTTTCGACCGCCGCCCCGACGGTGGTGCGGAGCCCGCGTTCCTGGGAGTCACGGATGAAGGCCGTCAGCACGCTGAGGTGGAACGGCGACACGTTGAGCAGCAGCTGGTCGTGGAGGGTGTAGAGGTCCGCCGCGTACCGGGCCGAGGCGACGCTGATGCCCACCTTCATGTCGTGCAGCGACCAGGTCTTGCCGGTGTCCTCGACCACCAGATGGTCGGCGCCGCTGGACCGCAGCACCCCGTACATGTCCCATTGGGTGAGGGAGGGCGCATGGGGCCTGAAGCTCGCGTCGACGATGAGCGTGTAGTCCCTGGTGCGGCACTGTGCGGCGAGTTCGGCGAACTGCTCCTCGGTGAGACAGAAGCCGGTGGGGTTGTTCGGCAGCACCACCCAGAGGGCGGCCGGGCCCGGGACACGCGGCAGCCGGTCCGCGGTGGCGAGGACCGATTCCTCGACCGCGATGATCGGGACCTCCTCGTACTGAAGGAAGTGCCGGATGTTGTCGAAGACCGGCTCGATGAGGAGCACCGGCAGCGACCGCCGCCGGCAGACCTGAGCGATCATCTTCAGGGCCGAGGACGCGGAGAAGGTCAGGAACAGGCCGGGCGCGTCGAGTGCCGAGCGCTGGCCGCAGAGACCGAAGAACGCCTCCAGCAGCTCCGCCTCCAGATCGCCCTGGCTCCGCCGTTCCAGGCCGTGGAAGAGATCGGGCAGGGTCGCGATGATGGACCGCTGGACCGCGTCCAGAGGGATCCTGGCATGCCCGTCCGAAAGGTTGACTCCCCCGGCGAGCGCCAGCCGTTCGTATTCGGTGTTGGTCAGGCCCGCACGGGCGGCTTCAGGCATGGACGACTCCAGGGGAGCACCACCGGGCCTGCGCGGGGTCGGCGAGCACCAGCGCTCGCTTGACCCAGCGTTCACCGGAGCCCTTCGACGGGTCGAAGCCGGTGCGCGCGTGGATCGCCCGCCGGTTGTTGAAGACGAGCAGGTCACCGGCTTGGAGGACCACGTCGTGCCTGACCTTGGCGGCCTCGCGGGACACCAGCGAGACGATCCGTTCGGTCGCGGTGCCGGCCACGGTGTAGGCGGGGTCGTAGATGATCTCGAGTCCCTGCCGGGTGGTGCTGAGCGTCGGCACGCTGAACTCCTGGTCACCGGCCCCTTGGAAGGAGTCGTCAAGGCTCAGCCTCACCGGTGTTCCCGTGAGGAGTTCCCGTTCCTGGCGGGAGAACCGCATGTCCTCGCACCGGGCCACGGACGTGACGACATCCGGCCCGCCCCGTAAGCACAGCAGGATGACCCAGTCCGGGCGCGTCGGGTGGCAGCCGTCCTCCACGTGCCATTCCAGCCGCGAGCAGCCCGTGCCCAGCTGGGTCGGTGCGTCCTCCGGGATGTAGTGGACGTCATGGACATGCCTCGGGTCGGCTTTCCCGTCGATCGTGAACAGCACGCCGAGGCTCGCCGCGACGGCGCCGATGACGGCGTCGGCGACGGGCAGGGACGGTGCCGCGCCTCGTTCGTGCGGGGTCGCGGGCAGGGGCTCGTCGAGCCGCACGCCCGACAGCAGGCCCAGGCCGTACGCACGGACCGGCTCGAGCCACTGGCGTAGGGGGGCGCCGGCCCGGCCGGCGGCGAGGTCCCGGCAACGGTCCCAGTAGGCGCCGTACCCGTCCTCCGGTCCGGCCGCGCTGGCCGCGCAGGCGTCGTAGAGATCGCGTGCCTGGACGGCCGGCAGCGTGCGATGGGGCATGGCGCTCATGCGTCATCCCTCCAAGCCCGGTGGAAGGTGTCCTCCATGATCGCCCGCTCTTCTTCGAGCATGCTGGCCCGTCCGAGCCGGTACTCCAGTTCCATGTCCTGGATCCGCCCGACTTCCCGGAACCGCAGGAGGTCGTCCGCCGGCAGGGACAGCAGGTGGATCATCTCTCCCGGGTCGGCGCCGGCGGTGGCGGTGTCCGAGAGCCCGCCCGCCCAGTAGAGGTAGACGGCCCAGTCGATCTTGCTCAGCGGCTGCCATGCCGCCCACAGGACGAGCCTGCTCGCGGAGAGGGCGGCCTCTTCACCCAGTTCCCTGGCCGCCGCGTCCTCGGGGGTCTCCCCGTCCTCGATCCGGCCGCCGATCGTGTGCAGCCGTTCCCGGACGCCGGGCTGCCGTTCCGAGGCGAGGAGGACCTGCCGGTCGGGCGTGACGGGCAGCACGAGCACGGTGTCGCGCCGCGTGAGCACCTCGTAGCGGCGGGAACTTCCATCGAAGAGCCGCTGTTCCCACTGCCATGCCTTGAAGATCGGCCCGTCATGGACCACACGCGCGTCGGCCGGACGGCGGGTAAGCGCTTCGGGGCGCATTCACCAACTCCTCATGATGGGTGTCATTTCATCTCATTGACGCCGGCCCGCGACCCAGGACCAGATCCTGGAACTGATCTTGCGCAGCGGCCCGAGGGCGCAGAAGCTGATGAGCAGGGAGCCGACGACCGTTCCGACCGCGCCGTAGAGATAGGACTGCGCCTTCCATTTGTCGGCCTCTCCGGCGGCGACGACCAGGGTGGCGAACACGCTCGAGAGGGTCAGCGCGAGTACGAGGTTGTTCATGAGCATCTGCTCGCGCAGCGAGGATTCTCCCTGCGCCGTCGTCATTCTCGTGCGCATGTACTCGTAGTCGGCGTCCATATGCATGATGGATCTTAGGGTTTCGTACTCCCGCCGGTAGAAAAAGTCGGCCAGGTCCAGGTCATAGACCTCCGATAGTTCGGTCGAGAGATTCTGCGCCGCGCGCAGGACCCGCCGCAGATCGTTCGTCGTGTCGATATTGTCGTGAAATCGTCCGAGCAGGGCCCGCACGGAGGCGAAAGCGACGTCCAGGTAGACCTGCCAGGCGAACCAGCGCAAGATCGAATGGTTGGGATATCGTTCCGACCCGCGCGGGTAGAGCACGTATTTGCAGCCCTCCTGCGGGTTGTAGAGAGTGAGCCCCAGCATGTCGGCGCCGTGGGCGTTCCCGACGCTCAGGCTGCGGAAGTCGACCGTCTCGCTGGTGGAGAACGCCTCGGCCGGGCTCATGTGGTCGGTCAGGAAGACGGCCCTGTGCAGGACGCGCTCGAACACCCGATCGTCCTCACCCGCGCACCACCCGGCCCAGGGGGCGTTCGTTCCGCCGGGCCAGTCGACGAGGTAACAGACACTTCCCACGGAGCTCTGCCGCAGCCCCTTCACGGCGGCATCTCTGGACGCCGCCAGCCGCCTGCCCTTCGCGCCGCAGGCCCTGACCGCCAGGTCGACGGCCAGTCCCGAAAGCAGGCCGGCCAGGGTGGCGGCCGGCGCGGTCATGCCCAGATGGCCGGCCAGCGGCCCACGGATCCCGTACTCGTTCCTGGCGCGCCGCACGGTGCCGGCCCGCGCCAGATCCTGCGTGATCTCCCCGACCTCGGTGATGCTCGGCTTGCGCGCCTTCAACCGCCCGCCCGGCCCGGGTTCCACCGGGACGACGACCACGGTGAGTCCGACGGTGCTCCTGAAGCGGGTGGAATTGGGCAGGCGGCTCAGGCTCAGCAGCGGCACCGCCACGAGCGTGGGAACCTCGTCCCGCGTCAGCACCGCCGAGGGCAGGATGATGGTGTACAGGCGCCGGCCGTACTTCTCCCGGAACAGCTTGGTGCGCCGGATTCCCATGAGATACAGCAGGTTGTATTCAAGGAGTCTCAGGTCGTCGGCGAAGTCGCCGTCGTGCCGCCTGTCGACCAGGAACTCCCGGCACCACTCGGTGCCGCCGGGGGTGACATAGGTCGACACGAAGTCGCCTCGTTGCGCCTCGGCGTGCGTCCCGGTGTAGTCGAGCGTCGCCGACAGCGCAGGGCGCAGGACGTTCATGCGCGCACCGGAGTCCCGCCGCGACGCCAGGGCCGCCTGCTCCTCCGAGTGCGGGAATAATTCCGCGTGCACCCGGAGGATGCTCTTCAACCTCCCGCCGCCCGCGACGAATCTTTCAATCCTGCGACTCGCCCTTGAATCGCCGCCCCGCCACTCGAAGTGCTCGTTCGCCAGTATGTTACTGACCGGCAGATCGATCGCGGCGGTGCGCGAGATCAACGTCCATTCCGCGTTCTTCGCCAGCCGCACGAGCCCGCCGTGATATTTGAGGCTCTCCTCGAACTCGGCGGCCGGGTCCTCCCAGCTGAAGGCCAGTTCCGTGCCGGAGTCGGAACGCACGTACACCGCGTACTTCTCGTAGTCGGTGCGCACGATGATGCCGCAATCGCGATAGGCCGGATCCGCCGCGCCGGGAGGGGCGCACTCGCCGTCGTACCCGAAGGCCAGGACCTCCCCGTCGACCACCAGGCGCGCTCCCGACTCGTCGACCGCTTCGAGATCCACCGTCTCGCCGAGGAGTGCCTTGAACTCCGCCGCCGCCACCAGGGCACCGATGGCACCGCCCGGGGTCGCGCTTCGACGCAGGCGGACGTAGACCGACATCGCCAGCCGGCTCCCGACGGCGGGCGGCCGCCATCCGGAAGAATAGAACGCGCGCACCAGGTCCCGGACGTCCACGAGTATCAAGAGCCACCCCCAGCGCCCCGCCACTTCGAGATGCGACCCGAGCCGAACGCCCCTATAACGCCTTCCGAAGAAAAAGAGGCCGCCGAAACTCGCCCCAGCGCCTCTCCCCGGCCCCAGCCGCTCAATCGCGCTCATCGTAGCGTTGCGTTCGGCACGAATGAAGACCCTATTCAACGATCAAATCCTGATCAACTCATGACCCATTCCGGCCAAACCCGAGTGTTGATCAGCGTCTTACTTTCGTTCTGTCTCAGAAACATCGCAGGTCCGCTGAGCGGCGCCTGTTTAGGAAACGGCCCACGGTGAAGGGACGAGAGGACCTGCACTTGGGAGAGGACAGGCGTCGCCGTCCGGTCATGGCCACCCGCGACCGGACGACGGAACGAGAAGGGCTCCTGGCCAGGGTGAGGCATGGTCCACACCGGGGCCGGAGGCCCTCCCGTCATTCGACGACCGCTGATGACATGTCCCCTGTCACCAAGGTCCCCGACAGGCCGCCGTCGGCCAAGCGGCGGCCACCCGGGGCACCTGCTCCGGGGTGGTCACCATCGCTCACCGGACGGGGACCCACACGTTGACTCGCGGCGAGTTGCCGCCTTTGAACTCCTAACAGAATGCGTGGTGGCTCCCAGCGAGGCTCGTGCCTTCGCGGATAACGAGGTGCCCTAAAGTCACCCCCATGCGACGAAGGACAGGAGTGGCGTTAGCCGCGGCGGCAGCCCTGGCCTGGGGCGAGTGGCTGAACTGGCGCTGGTCTCGAACGCTCGTGGGTGACAGTGGGGGCGCTGCCGAGGCTGTGGTCGTGCTGGGATACCGGAATCCCCAGGCGACAGCGAACTTGATCAACCGCTGGCGAGTCCGCGCTGGAATCCGATCCATCGCCGCTGACAGTACGCAGGCCGCTCGCGTGATCTTCAGCGGCGGTGCGACCGGCAGTGGCGCCGCAGAGGCCCGGTTGATGGCCGACTACGCCAGGTCGGTGCTCGCGTTCGACGGCACAGTGCTCCTCGAAGATCGAAGCGGGACGACTTGGGAGAACATCACGAACGTGATCCCACTGCTCGAAGACATCGACCGCATCAAGATCGCCTCTCAACCGGCCCATGCACTCAAGGCCCGGGCGTACTTGCGGCGGCAGCGCCCTGACCTGGCCGAGAGGCTCGTGCGTGCGGATGACTACCGTCCTGGCGAGTGGATGATCGTCAAACCGCTGCTGGCTCTGTACGGGCTCTGGACGCTCCGAGGTCTCAGAACCGACGAACGGAAGATCTCGCTGTAGACAGCCGCTGCCGCGTCGGCGTCGCAAACGATGATTCTGCGTCGGCGCCAGTCAGGCGGCCTCGGAGGGCGCAACTCGCCGCAAGTCAACGCTCCAGGAACGCCGGCCGTGCCCGTCGTACTTCGCGCGAGCCCGGTGAGATCACCGGCGAGTGGGCCGCGCGTTGACTTGGGGCGAGTTGCTGCCTCCGGTGCGCCCGGGGCAGCAACTCGCCGCAAGGTCAACGTGGAGGCGAGAGGCGTCCACCCGGCGAACCTTCCTGGCCCCTAGGCTCTGTCTCAAAGTCCCGGCCCACGGCACTCGCCTGGCGGCTCGTACCTCACCGGGCCTTGTGCGAGCGCGGCATCGCTCCGCGATCTGCCCGGTGAGGCTCGCCTCCGGCATCGCCCCACCGGGCAGCCGACGCGCTCGCGCGGTGGCTGAGGCCACTTCGAGACAAGCCCTAGATCCCCACGGGGTGCCAGACGGTTTTGGTCTCCAGGAACGCGGTCATCCGGGCGGTTCCGGGCTCGGCCGCCCAATCGGTCCCCGACGGCCGCAGCACCCGCTTGAGGTTGCCGGCCGCGGCCTCCTCCAACACCGCCACCTGGTCGCCGGGGGCGCCCGCGAGGTCGATGGCGTTGACGTCCATGTGGGAGGCCAGCCACGGCGCCAGCTCGGCACGGTGCCCGGTGAGCAGGTTGACCACCCCGCCCGGCAGGTCCGAGGTCGCCAGCACCTCGGCCAAGGTGACCGCCGGCAGCGGTGCGGGCTCGGAGGCCACGGCCACGCAGGTGTTGCCCGACACGATCACCGGCGCCACCACCGACACCAACCCCAGCAACGGCGAGTCCGGCGCGATGACCGCGACGACCCCGGTGGGTTCGGGGGTGGAGAAGTTGAAGAACGGGCCGGAGACGGGATTGGCCGAACCGGTGACCGCTGCGATCTTGTCGGCCCACCCCGCGTACCAGACCCACCGGTCGATCGCGGCGTCGGTCTCGGCCGCCGCGGCGGTCTTGGACAGGCCACCGGTGCGCAGCTCATCGATGAACTGGGCCCGGCGGCCCTCCAGCATCTCGGCGATCCGGTACAGGATCTGCCCCCGGTTATAGGCGGTACGCCCCGCCCAGCCCGGCTGGGCCTTGCGGGCGGCGGTGACCGCGTCACGGGCGTCCTTGCGCGAGGCGCGGGAGGCGTTGGCCACGAACGCGCCCTTGCTGTCGTTCACCACATACGACCTGCCCGACTCCGAGCGGGGGAAGGCGCCCCCGATGAACAGCTTGTAGGTCTTGCGCACCGCAAGCCGCCCACCCGGCCTCACCGCGTCCTCCCTGACCCCAGCCTCCCTGGACACAGCCGGCTCGGACGGGGCCCTCTCGGACGCGGCCGGCTCGGACGCGGGCAGCTTCGAGGCGACCGGCTGAGAAGTGGCCCGCTTGGACGCGGCAGGCTTCGATGCGGCCCGCTTGGAGGTGCCGGTGTTTCCCGTGTCAGACATTGAGGTAGGCCTCCAGCCCGTGCCGTCCGCCCTCGCGGCCGAACCCCGATTCCTTGTAACCACCGAACGGCGAGGCGGGATCGAACTTGTTGAAGGTGTTGGCCCACACCACCCCCGCCCGCAACCGCTGCGCCGCCCACAAGATCCGCGAACCCTTCTCCGACCACACCCCCGCCGACAACCCGTACGGAGTGTTGTTGGCCTTCTCCACCGCCTCACCCGGAGTCCGGAAGGTCAACACCGACAACACCGGCCCGAAGATCTCCTCCCGCGCGATCCGGTGCGAGGACGCCACCCCCGTGAAAACCGTCGGCGCGAACCAGAACCCCCGCTCAGGCAGCACGCACTCCGGCGACCACCGCTCCGCACCCTCGGCCACCCCGGCCTGGGACAGTTCACGGATCCTGGCCAGCTGCGCGGCGGAGTTGATCGCACCGATGTCGGTGTTCTTGTCCAGCGGATCCCCCACCCGCAGCGTCGCCATCCGCGCCTTGAGACGCTCCAACAGCTCCTCGGCGACCGACTCCTGCACCAGCAGCCGCGACCCCGCACAGCACACGTGCCCCTGGTTGAAGAAGATCCCGTTCACGATCCCCTCCACCGCCTGGTCGAGAGGAGCGTCGTCGAAGACGATGTTGGCGGCCTTACCCCCCAGCTCCAGGGTGAGACGCTTGCCGGTGCCGGCCAGGGTGCGGGCGATCTGCTTGCCCACGGCGGTGGAACCGGTGAAGGCGACCTTGTCCACACCCTCATGCCCCGCCACCAGACGACCGGTCTCCCCCGCCCCCGTCACAACATTCACCACACCCGCAGGCAACCCCGCCTGACGGCAGATATCGGCGAACACCAACGCCGTCAACGGCGTCGTCTCCGCCGGCTTCAACACCACCGTGTTCCCACACGCCAACGCCGGAGCCACCTTCCACGCCAGCATCAGCAACGGAAAATTCCACGGAATCACCTGCCCCGCCACACCCAACGGCCGCGGATCCGGCCCGAAACCGGCGTGGGAGAGCTTGTCGGCCCACCCCGCGTAATAGAAGAAATGCGCCGCGACCAGCGGCACATCCACATCCCGCGACTCCCGGATCGGCTTACCGTTATCGATCGACTCCAGCACCGCCAGCTCACGCGCACGCTCCTGCACCAACCGCGCGATCCGGAACAGATACTTGGCCCGCTCGGCCCCCGGCATCGGCCCCCACACCCGCACGAACGCCCGCCGCGCCGCCGCCACCGCCCGATCCACATCCCCCGCATCCGCCGACGCCACCTGCGCCAGCGTCTCCTCATTAGAGGGATCGACACTCTTGAACGGCTCACCACCCCCGCCCGTGAACTCCCCATCGATGAACAACCCATACGACGGGCGGATATCGACGACATCCCGCGACTCGGGCGCCGGGGCGTACTCGAAGATGCTCTGACTCATCACAATCAGTCCAGGGAGAAGTAGTCGGGACCCGAATACACACCGGTGCTCAGCTTCCGGCGCTGCATCAGCAGATCATTGAGCAGGCTGGAGGCCCCCAGCCGAAACCACTCCGGCGACAGCCAATCCGCCCCCGCGGTCTCGTTCACCAGCACCAGGTACCTGATCGCGTCCTTGGTCGTGCGGATCCCACCCGCGGGCTTGACCCCCACCCGCCGACCCGTCGCCGCGTGGAAATCACGCACCGCCTCCAGCATCACCAACGTCACCGGCAACGTCGCCGCCGGCGCCACCTTCCCCGTCGAGGTCTTGATGAAATCGGCGCCCGCCCTCATCGCCAGCCACGACACCCGCCGCACATTGTCCAGCGTCACCAGCTCACCCGTCTCGAAGATCACCTTCAGATGCGCCGACCCGCACGCTCGGCGCACCGCCACGATCTCCTCGAACACCTTCACCAAATCCCCCGCCAGGAACGCGCCCCGATCGATCACCATGTCGATCTCACCCGCACCCGCCGCCACCGCCGCACGCGTATCGGCCAGCTTGGCCTCCAACGGCGCACGCCCCGACGGAAACGACGTCGCCACACTCGCCACCACGATCCCGGTGCCCGCCAAAGCCTCCACCGCCACCCCCACCAGATCGGGGTACACGCACACGGCGGCGACCTTCGGCACACCCGGATCGGACGGATCGGGGTGGGCGGCCTTGGCGCACAACGCCCGCACCTTCCCCGGCGTGTCCGCCCCCTCCAACGTCGTCAGATCCACCATCGAGATCGCCAGATCGATCGCCTCCGCCTTCGCCGAGGTCTTGATCGACCGAGAAGCCAGCCGCGCGGCACGCTCCTCGACACCGACCTGATCCACACCCGGCAAACCCAGCAGGAAGGCACGGAGCTCGGCACCGGTCGGGGTGCCCTCGTCCAGCGTGGTCGTCAGCTCAGGCACGTTCGCCCCTGTTCTCGAGGATGCGGTTGAGGATGAGCGCCGCCACCAGGATCAGGCCGGTCACGACCATCTGGAAGAACGAGCTCAGCCCCACGAGGTTGAACAGATTCTTCAGCACCGACAGCAGCAGGACCGCGATGAAGGTACCGAATACCTTGCCCCGGCCGCCGAAGAGGTTGGTCCCGCCGAGCACGACCGCGGCGATGGCGTCCAGCTCCAGCCCGCTGAACGCGGTGGGCTGGCCGATCGTCAGGCGCGAGGTGAGCAGGATGCCCGCGAGGGCGGCGAGCAGGCCGGAGATCGCGAAGACGGCGGTACCGACGGCGCGGACGGGGAGCCCGGACAGGCGCGCGGCCTCCCGGTTGCTGCCGACCGCGTAGACGTACTCGCCGAACGTGGTCCCGCGCAGGACGAGCGCCGCGACGATCGTGACGCCGATGAAGATGATCCCGACGATCGGGACGTATCCGATGAAGCCGCCGCCGAGCAGCTGGAAGCCCTCCGGCAGGTCCCCGCCGGCGGGGGTGCCGCCGGTGAGGAGGTAGGTCAGGCCGCGGATGCTGGTGAGCCCGGCGAGGGTGGTCATGAAGCTGGGCAGCGACAGGTACGCCGACAGGCCGCCCATCAGCGCTCCGGCGGAGGCCCCGGCGGCGAGGGTCACCACCACGGCCAGCAGCGGGTTGACGCCGTCGGAGATGAGGACCGCCACGAGCATTCCGGCGAAGGCGGCGGTGCTGCCCACCGACAGGTCGATGCCCGCGGTCAGGATGACCATGGTCATCCCGATGGCGACGATGCCGACCAGGCTGGACTGCTGGAGGAGGTTGGCGATGTTGCGGGCGGTCAGGAACTCCGGCGCGATGACGGAGGCCACGACGCACAGCCCCAGGAAGATCAGCAGCAGGTTGCCGTTGCGGAGCAGGTCCATGCTGCGCTGCCGGGACAGGACGCCGGCCCCCGCGGACCGGGTCGGGGACGCGGTCTGGGTCATGGGGTGGCTCCAGTGATGACGGTGTGGGCGATGTCGGCCTCGGGGGTGGTCCGCGGGTCGAACCGCGCGATGTTGCGGCCCTCGTGCAGCACCCAGACGGTGTCGGCGTGCGCGGTCAGCTCGGCCAGTTCGCTGCTGGCCATCAGGACCGCGACGCCGTCGTCGGCGAGGCGGCGCACCTGGCGGTAGAGGTCGGCCTTGGCGCCGATGTCCAGGCCGCGGGTGGGTTCGTCCAGCAGCAGCACCCGCATGCCCCGGGCGATCCACTTGGCGAGGACGACCTTCTGCTGGTTGCCGCCCGAGAGCTGGCCGACGGGCTGGTCGGGCGAGGCGTGCTTGACCCCCAGGTCCTTGAGGATCGGAGCGGCGATCCGCTTGCCGCGGGAGCGGGGCGCGGCCCAGCCGAGCGCGGCGACGGCGGCGTTCCGGGCGACGCCGAGCCCGAGGAAGAGCCCCTGTTCCTTGCGGCTCTCGGGGACGAGCGCCAGCCCGTTGCGCACCGCCGTGCGCGGGCCGGCGACCGGCAGCGGCCTTCCGTCCAGCCCGGCCCGGACCTCGCCGCGCACCGCTCCGAACAGGGCGTTCAGCAGGGTGGTGCGCCCGGCCCCGGCCAGTCCGGCCAGCCCGACGATCTCTCCGGGGCGGACCTCCACCCCGGAGACGTCGAGGATGTCGCCGACCCGGACCCGTTCGACGGTCAGCCGCGGCTCACCCGAGGGCACCGGGCGGTCGGCGCGGCGGACGAGGTCCCGGGCACCGCCGATCATGGCGCCGACCAGTTCGTCGTGGCCGGTGGTGGCGAGGTCGAACACGCCGACGTCGCGTCCGTCGCGCATGACGGTGGCCCGGTCGCCGATCTCGGAGACCTCGTCCAGCCGGTGCGAGATGTAGATGATCGAGCGTCCCTCGGCCACCAGGTCCCGGATGACCGAGAACACGACCTCCAGGTCGCGAGAGCCCAGCGTCGCCGAGGGCTCGTCCATGACGATGACCTTGGCGTCGGTGGTGAGGGCCTTGGCGATGGCGGTGAGCTGCTGCGCGGCGATGGGCAGGTCGCGGACCCGGTCGCCGGGCGCGAACGTCCCGCCGACCTTCCGGATGTACTCCTCGGCCGCCAGCGAGCGCGCCCGCCCGCGGACGAACGGGCCGCGCGCGGGCGCCCGCCCGAGGAACAGGTTCTGCGCGACGGTCAGGTCGGGGGCCAGGTCGAGTTCCTGGTAGATGACGCTGATGCCGGCGGCGATGCCGTCCTGGGGCCCGGTGGCCTTCAGCGGACGCCCGGCCAGGACGATCTCACCGGCGTCCGGCCGGTAGGACCCGGCCAGGATCTTCATCAGGGTGCTCTTGCCCGCCCCGTTCTCGCCGAGCAGGCAGTGCACCTCTCCCGCGCGGACCGAGAGGTTCGCGCCGTCACAGGCCAGGGTGCCGGGGAAGCGTTTGACGATGCCCTTCATCTCCAGGAGCGGGGCGCCCATGCCGTGCCCTCCCTTCGTCTGCGGCTCGCTCATTCGGACTCCAGCAGGTAGGCGGCGGTGTGGTGGTCGGTGACCAGGACGTTGCAGATCCGGCTGGCCACGACCGCCCGGGACACGCGGTGCTTGGCGGCGCCGGCGACCACCGCGATCGACCAGGTGCCGGCGCGCAGGTCGTCCAGGGTCACGCCGAGGGTGCGGCGGTCCAGCTCGTCCCAGACGATCCGGCCCTCGTCGTCGATGAACCGGCCGACGACGTCGCCGACGCCGTGCCGGTCGGCGAGCGCGTCGATGTCGGCGGGGGCCAGGTAGCCCGACTCCACCAGCACCGAGTCGCGGGCGAGGGCGCCGGGGCTGAACAGGAAGGCGCCGCAGTGCCGGGCGAGGTCCAGCACGCCCGCCACCGAACGGTCGCTCTCCAGCACCCTGCGGGTCGCGTCCTGCTCGACGATGGCGGGGACGGACATCAGCGTGACGGTGCCGCCGCCGTGGTGGGCCAGGCGGCTGGCCATGTCGGACGCCGAGGTGGGCCGCCGCGAGCGGCTGAGCCCTCCGTTCACCTGGACGACGTGGACGCCGCGGGCCCAGCCGGGCGGGATGTGCGCGGCGACCGCGTCCAGGGTGCGCCCCCAGGAGACGCCGAGGGTACGCGGCGCCGGGCTGAGGTCGGCCAGGTACTGGGCGGCGACCCCGGCCACCCGGTCGCGCAGGTCGACGTCGCCGGTCACGCCGTCGGCGGGCACCACGACCGCGTCGCGCAGCCCGTACCGCTCGACCAGCGCCCGTTCCTCCTTGTGGCGCCGGTGCCGCGGGTGCACGATCTCGATCCGGACGATGCCGGCCGTGCGGGCCTCGGCCAGCAGCCGCCCCACCTTCCAGCGGGTGAGGTGCAGCTTGCGGCCGATCTGCTCCTGGGTCTGGTCGCCCTCGTAGTACATCTCGGCGACCCGCAGCAGCAGCGTCTCGTACTCGGGGTCGTCAGCGTTCACGGGGCTCTCCGCGCGGGCGGCTCAGCCGGTGCGCCACCTCGCGGGTGGCCTCGGTGGCCTGCCGGTAGAGGGCGTAGCCGTCGTCGTAGGCGGGCCGTGCCGACGGTTCGACGAGGGTGGTGACCGGGGTGAACGCCGCCGCGGCCGTGGCCAGGTCGGCGTGCGCCCCGGTGGCGGTGGCGGCGATGACCGCGCAGGCCCGCAGGGTGAGGTTGTCGCCCGCGCCGGGCTCCGCGGCCTCCGGCTCCCCCGCCTTCCTGGACGGGGCGGCCCGGCCGACGAGCCGCAGCGGGCGGCCCAGGACGTCGGCGGTGGTCTGCAGCCACAGCGGGTTGTGCCGTATGCCGCCGGAGACGTAGATCTCCTCCACCGGGACCCCTGCGTCCAGGAAGGAGTCCAGGACCTGGCGGGTGCCGTACGCGACGCCCTCCACGGCGGCCCGGTACAGCTGCGCCGGGGTGGTGCCGAGGGTGAGGCCGAGGACGGCGCCGCGCAGGCCGGGGTCGCGCAGCGGGGTGCGGTTGCCCATGAAGTAGTCGAGAACGATCAGGCCGTGCTCGACGGGCTCGACCCGCGCCGCCTCCTCCCACAGCTCCGGCAGCCGGTCGCGGCTGAGGCCGAGCAGGTGCTCGCTGACCCAGCGCAGCACCGAGCCCGCCGAGACCTGGCCGCCCTCCACCAGCCAGAACCCGTCACGCAGCGCGTCGGGGTAGGGCCCCCAGATGGCGGGGGTGTAGACGGGCGAGGCGATCTCGGCGACGAAGGCGTTGGAGGTTCCGCAGACGACCGACAGGCGGCCCTCGGCCAGGCCGCCGGTGGCCAGCAGCGACAGGTGCGCGTCGATGCCGCCGACGGCGACCTGGGGACGGCCCCGCAGCCCGAGTTCGTCGCGGACCGGGCCGGTCACCTCCCCGGCCACCGCGCCCACGGGCAGCACCTCGGGCGGCAGCTTCGCGGCCAGGTCGGGGATCCCCAGCCGCGCGTACAGGTCGGACGGGTATCCGGCGCCGCGCGGGTCGTGGTTGGACTTGCAGCAGGCGTTCATCCGCGAGGCGGTCCAGGTGCCGGTGAGCCGCCAGGTGATGTAGTCGACCGCCTCGACGATGCGGTCGGCCCTGTTGTAGGTGTCCGGCTCGTTGCGGGCCAGCCACATCGCCTTGGGCACGAGCCATTCCACGGCGTCCGAGCCGCCGGAGTAGCGCAGCACGTCGTGGCCGGTGGCGGCGGTCAGGTCGGACTCGGCGCCGGCCCGGCCGTCCATCCAGAGGATCGCCGGGCGGAGCGGGCGGCCGTCCCCGTCCAGGACGACGACGGTGGAGGCGGTGGTGGCGACCGCCGCCCCCGACACCGGCGGGCCGCCCGCCTCGGCCAGCGCCGCGCGGGTCGCGGCGACGACGGCCCGCCACCATTCCTCGGGGTCCTGCTCGGCCCAGCCGGGCCTGGGGAAGGTGGTGGCGTATCCCTGCCGGCCCGTGCCGAGCACCGTTCCGTCGGCGGTGAAGACGGCGACGCGGGCCCCTTCGGTTCCGAGGTCGATGCCCAGCAGCGCGCTCACGTGCCGGCCCCCGGCAGGAAGAGCACCTTCGAACTGAAAATGGAACGTTCCCCCAGCTGCTTCATGGTCTCCGGCACCGCCTCCAGGCCCAGCTCATGGGTGATCATGAACTTCCAGCGCAGCGCGCCGGAGGCCATCGCGTCCGCCGTCGCCCGCCACTCGTCCCCGGGGAACGGGGCCGAGAAGGAGTTCCAGGCGCCGTGCAGGCTGACCTCCCGCCGCAGGAAGTCGTTGAACGTCCCCTTGGCCAGCTCGACCGGGGCGTGCGGGATGCCGATGAAGACCGCCTCCCCGTGCCGGGCGCACAGCGAGGCCGCCAGGTCGGCGGTCACCGGGTTGCCCGCGGACTCCACCACCACGTCGTAGCCGTCCCCGGCCAGGTCCCGCGCCTCCTCGGCGAGGGAGGCGGTGTGGGTCGCACCCGCCTCCGCCGCCTGCGCCAGCTTCTGATCGTTCAGATCGATCGCCAGCACGTCGGAGGCGCCCGCCAGCCGGGCCCACTGGACCGCGAACAGCCCGATCGGCCCGGCGCCCACGACCGCGACGCGGCTGCCGATGCCCAGGCGGGTGCGCCAGATCGCGTGCAGCGCGATGGCCGCCGGGTCGATCATCGCCGCGGCCTCCGCCGGCACCCGCTCGGGAACGGTGAACAGGTTGCCCGACGGGACCGTGACGTACCCGGCGTACGCGCCGTCCCGCCTGCTGCCGAAGTAGTCGTAGTCCAGGCACAGGCTGAACCGGCCCCGCTGGCACTCCGAGCAGACCCGGCAGGGGATCAGCGGGGGCACCGCCACCAGGTCGCCCACGGCGGCGCCGCTCACGCCGGGACCCGTCTCGACCACCCGCCCGGAGAACTCGTGGCCGCAGATGACGGGCATGCGGTGCGCGCCGGCGGTCAGCATCCGGGCGATGTCCGAACCGCACACCCCGCACGCCTCGACCCGTACCAGCGCCTCGCCCGGGCCGGGTTCCGGTCTGGGCACCTCCTCGACACGGATGTCACCGGGCGCGTGGAGGACGGCCGCCAGCATTTTCTCAGGCACGATGGACCTTTCTGCTTCTTTCTCGGGAGGGATCAGGAGGAGGAGGCGCGGGCGAACACCGAGTCGCCCGCGTACTGCGCCGCGTTCTCCGGGTCGACCAGCCCGGTCCCGGCGTCGACGTACTGGGCCACCTGCTCGCCGCGCTCCGCCTTGATCGCGGTGTCCGCGGCCAGCTGTCCCATGCCGATCGGGTCGTTGAGCGCGGTCGCGACGTACTGCCCGGACGGGATCGCCTTCACCGCCTCCATGAGGCCGTCGACACCGGCGACCTTGACGTCGGTGCGCCGGTTCTCGCGCAGCACCTGCAGCGCGCCGACCGCCATGTCGTCGTTGTGCGCGTACACGGCCTTGACGTCGGGGTTGGCCTGGAGGAGGTCCTGCATGGCGGTCACGGCCTTGGCCCGGATGTAGTCGCTGTAGGGGCCCTTGACGACACGGATCTTGGAGTTGGACGCCACGCCCTCGCCGAAGCCCTTGCTCCGGTCGCGGGCCACCGCGCCGCCGGCGTCGCCCTGGATCTCGATGACCTTGCCGCCGGCCGGGCCGAGCGCCTTGGCGACCCGCTCGCCGACCAGCCTGCCCATCTTCACGTTGTCGCGGCCGACGTGGGACGTCGCGCCCGAGGGCACGGGCCGGTCGACGGTGATGACGGGGATCTTGGCGGCCTTGGCCGCCGCCAGGCCGGGGGCGACGCCCTTGGGGTCGACCGGGTTGATCAGGAGGACGTCCACCCCGCGGGTGACGAGGTCCTGGATGTCGTTGTTCTGCTTGGTCACGTCGCCGTTGGCGTCCGCGAACAGCAGCTTGGCCCCCGCCTTGTCCGCGGCCTGCTGCGCCCCGTTCTTCAGCTGGACGTAGAAGGGCGACTGCTGGGTGACCTGGCTGAAGCCGATCACGACCTGCCCGTCCTTGTCGCCCTTGTCCGACGAGGAGCCGGCGGGCCCGGTGGACACCGAGCAGGCCGACGCGGCCGTGACGATCGCCGTCACCGCCCCGACCAGGAACATCCTTCGCATGAACCCTCCCCGGGTCTGTGGTTGGGGTCACACCGTAAAAGCGCTGTTCAGGGGGCCGCAACATATGCGTAATGGTTTGCTCATCTGAGCAACGCCCGCCGTCCAGCCCCCCGACCTGCCCCGATCCGTCCCTCTGGCACCACCGGCACCACGTGTCCGAAAACCCCGTCCCTGGACCCGCCCGCCGTAGGCGCCGAAGGGTACGTCACCCCTCGCGACCTGCGCATATTCCCGATCAACCCCGTCCGGCCAGGGCTCGGGCGCCCCACGGCGCCAGCAGCAGATGGACGCTCTCGGCCGCCCGCTCCGGGTCGTCGCACGGCCCCAGCAGCACCCCCGCGGACGAGCGGAACCACGCCACGGCGGCCCCCATGGCACTCGGCGCGGGAACCACCGCGACGGTCTCGCCGAGCCCGGGAACGCGAGCGTCGAAGACGCGCAGCGCCGGAGGCGACCCCCCGATCGACGCGCTCGCCCATCCCCTGGCCGCCAGGGCACCTTCCAGCCGCCACAGGCACACCTCCGCCTCAGAGGCACGCACCGAACGAGGCCGCCCGTCCCCCTGCCCTGCCTTGACCGTCCGCGCCACCCTGCGATGACGCGCCCTTCGGCCGGCCATCACCGCCCCTTGGCGACGGCGCGGAACCGTTCCCGGATCAGCGCCTCCCGCAATTCCCGGGCGGTGTCGCACACGACCGTCGGATCGACGCCCGCCATCGGGTCGTGCAGGGTGGCCACCCAGTCACCGAGGAGCCCGTCCCCCCGGGCCGCCCTCCAGATCCGATGCCCGGTGAATTCGGCCCGCAGCCGGGCGAGTATTTGATCGTCAGAAACTGGTCGCGCGTGCATCAGGGAACTGGCCTCACATTCCGCTCGTCCGCCGATTTCGTGCGACCAGCTTTCTGCGACGAGTTACGCTCTGCCACATATCAGTGACACCCCGATCACCCCCCACGTCCCGTCCGGCCACACACCAAGATCAATGGCCATCGAACGGAGGACAGATCTGCCATGTCCGACGAATCAGGCGACTTCACCCGTGACCCGCTCATCAGGGCCTACGCCGCCGTCCTGCGCGGCTACCGCGACGAAGCGAAACTGTCCCGCGCGAAACTGGCCGAGGCCCTCGGGTGCTCCCCGCAGTGGATCGAAAAAGTAGAGACCGGACAGAAGCCGCCCTCCGAGGAAACCTCGGATGACCTGGACACCTACTTCAAGACGCCAGGGCGCACGTTCCACCTCATCTGGCAGGAGATCAAGCGAGAGGGCAAGCACCTGGCCCTGCCACCAGGCTTCCCCGCCTTCGTCAAGCGCGAGGCCGAGGCGTCCGTCATGCAGATCTTCGCCCCATGGTCGTGCACGGCCTGTTCCAGACGCCCGCGTACGCCACCGAGGTCCTGAAAGCCGGACGCACTTCCCAAGAAACCGAAGACCTCGTCAAGACCCGAATGGAACGCCAGGAGATCTTCAACCGCCCGGGTCTCTCACAGATCGTCTTGATCGTGGACGAAGGAGTGCTCCGCCGCCCCATCGGTGGCCCATCGATCATGAAGGAGCAACTCCTCCACCTGATCATGCGTGCCGAGGACCCCAGGATCACCTTGCAGGTGGTCCCAAGTACCACAGGCGCATATGCCGGACTGCCAGGCGCCTTCACCATTCTGGGTTTCATACGAGACCCCGAAGTCGTCTATGTAGAAGGCCACACCGCCGGCCAGTTCGTGGACCGGCCGGTTGAGGTCCATCAGTACGCGCTACGCTACAACTTGATCAGGGGTACGGCTCTCTCCGCAGACCAATCCCTGGAGCTGCTACACGTGATAGTGGAGGGCCTATGACCAGGCCGAATGTGTCCCCCCAGTGGCGCAAGAGCAGTCACAGCACCGATACCGGCGGCGAATGCGTCGAGGTCGCCGAGCTCAGGCCCGCCATCGGCATACGCGACTCCAAGAACCCCGACGGCCCCGTACTCCTCCTGCCGGACAACCACTGGAAAGCACTCACCCGCCACATCAAGGACGGGCGGTACGACCCGGCTTGACAAGGCCACACCACCAGGACGGTCGAAGGCCACAGGGCAAGGCAGCCTCCCGCACTTTGACGGGAAAGTTCAGGTTCCCTTGCCTTGTGGTCCCATGCTTCAGACGCACAGCAGTGATGAGGTGCCATGAGCAGGCCAAATGCCGCACTTCTTCGATGGCACAAGAGCAGCCACAGCGGTGACACCGGTGGTGAATGCATCGAGGTCGCAGCGATCCCCCGGCAGTCAGCCAGCCCAGACGATGAGGTGCCTATGAGCAGGCCGAACGCGTCCCCCCAGTGGCGCAAGAGCAGCCACAGCACCAACACCGGTGGTGAATGCGTGGAAGTCGCCGGACTCACACCCGCCATCGGCATACGCGACTCTAAGAACCCCGACGGACCCGTACTCCTCCTGCCGGACAACCACTGGAAAGCACTCACCCGCCACATCAAGGACGGGCGGTACGACCCGCCTGACAAGGCCACACCACCAGGACGGTAGAAGGCCACAGGGCAAGGCGGTTCCGCGCCCTTTGACTGGGCAGGTCAGGCTTCCCTGCCCTGTGGTCGCATGCTTCGAACGCACAACAGCAATGAGGCGCCTACGAGCAGGCCAAGTCAGCCTCTTACAGCCGCCGCCCGGGTGCTCTTGGCACGGGGTCCGTTAGATAAGCAGCAGGGTCTTCCCTAGGGCGGTGCGATTCTCGATCGCGGCGTGCGCGTCGGCGGCGCGTTCCAACGGGAAGGTCTGCCCGATGACTGGCCGGACGAGCCCGGCTGCGGCCTTGGACATCATCTGCTCCGCCCACCGCCCTACGTTCGGCCCGAATTCGAAGAGCTGCTCGATGCCGATCACGTCCACGCCCTTGAGCCGGGCCTCCGCAGAGTCGACGAGTGTCACCTCGCCGCTGGAGGCACCGTGCACCGAGAACCGGCCACCGCGGGCCGTCACCTCGAATGCGGCCCGCCCGATCTGTCCGCCGACGCCGTCGAACACCACGTCCGGTCCCGCACCACCGGTCACTTCGAGCACCTGCTTGGTCCAGGCGGGCTCGGAGTAGTCGACCGCGGCGTCGGCGCCCAGGTCCCGGATCAGGTCGAGCTTCCGCGCTCCGCGGGCGACTCCGACGACCCGAGCGCCCTCCAGACGGGCGAGCTGGACCAGCAGGCTGCCGACGCCACCGGCCGCCGCCTCAACCAGCACCCAGTCCCCGGAGCCGATGCCGGCCCTCTCGATTAGGCCCTGCGCCGTGCTGCCATCGCTGTGCAGGGCGACGGCCTCCGGCAGGCCCAGTCCGTCCGGAACCGGAAACAGTTCCTGGACCTCGGCCACGGCACGCTCGGCGAACCCGCCGGTCTCCCCGGTACCGGCGATGACCCGGCGTCCAAGCCAAGCCGGATCCACTCGCGCCCCGACCGAACTCACATGACCGGCCACCAGACCGCCCGGCACATACGGCAACGACGGCCTCGCATGCCACTTGTCGACACCACGCCGGATCTGAGTCTCGACGAATGTCACCCCGGCCACCGCCACATCGACCACGACCTGGCCCGCCCCAGCCACCGGCTCCGGCACCTCACCGGGCACCAGCACCTCCGGATCCCCGAATCGCAGCACCTGAACGACCCGCATACCGCCCACCCCTTACGTTCGCCGCATGGAACCCAAGCATCCAATCTCAACCATGCTTGAGGTCAAGGTGCCGCTCCAAGCAGCGGCAGCCGCCTCTACCGCGGTTGATCAGCATTGGGTCGTGATGAGGCGCCGCAGTGCGGCGTGGGCGGGTGGGCGCTGCGCATCAGAGGGCGAGCGACCTGCACGTGACCGGCACCGGCGGTTCGCGGGCAGGGTTCTCCCACCTGCCGTAAGCAGGCGGGAGAACCAGGCGAGGCACTCGTTCCGGCGTCCTCAGGCGGGTTGGTAGCCGAGGACGACGGTGCCCTTGCGCGTCGTTCGGGAGTCGATGAGCCGAAGCCTCCTCATCTCCTGGTCGTCGGGGAACAGGCGTTTGCCGCTGCCCAGCAGGAGCGGGTGCACGAGCAGGGTGAACCGGTCGACCAGGTCGTGGCCCATGAGGGTCCGTACGAGCATGCCGCTGCCCAGGATCACGATGTCCCCGCCCTCCTGGTGCTTGAGCTTCGTGACGGCCTCCGGGACGTCGCCTTCGAGCAGGAACGTCTTCTGCCAGGTCACCTCCCGCAGTGTGGTCGAGGCCACGTACTTGGGGGTGTTGTTGAGGTGCGAGGTGAACGGGACGTCGCTCGGCCCGGTCGGCCAGAACGCGGCCATCTTCTCGTACGTCCTGCGCCCGAACAGGTAGGCGCCCGTGGCCGACAGTCCCTCGGCGTTGGCCGCCATGAGTTCGTCGTCGGCTGCGAAGTGGGCCGCCCAGCCTCCGTGCCTGAACCCGCCCGAGGTGTCCTCGCCGGGTGATCCGTACCCCTGCATGACGCCGTCCACGGACAGGAACTCAACGGCTGTCAGTTTCCGCATGGCACTGCTCCTTCCTCTCACCTCCTACACGAACGGTGCCGGGTGAAATCGACAGGCGGCGGTCATGCGGGCTTCTCCGCGTTGGCCGGTACGACCTGGCCTGAACGGATCGGCTCTACAGCGTTCCGCAGTGCTGCGGTTGTCAGGAACCGTGGACGGGGGCCGCACCGACCCAGCGGTGGTAGGCGTCCAGGTCGACGTTGCTGCCGCACACGATGGTGACCACGTGCCGGCCGGCGAAGCGGTCGCGGTCTTCGAGGATCGCCGCGACGCCGAGCGCGGCCGACGGTTCGACGACGAGGCCGGCGTGGTCGAGGAGCATCCGCATACCGGCCTTGATCGACGCCTCCTGGACCAGGACGGCGTCGTCGGCGACCAGGAGGAGGTCGTCCAGGACGGCCGGGATGGGGCACCGGCCGGCGACGCCGTCGGCGATGGTGTCGGTCGAGTCGGTGGTGACGACGCGCCGCCCGCGCCACGAGAGCGTCATCGCCGGGGCGCCCAGCGGCTGGACGCAGATCACCTCGACTTCGGGCGCCAGGGCCTTCACCACATGACCCACGCCGGTGGCCAGCGCGCCGCCGCCGAGAGCGATCAGGACGGCGTCGAACGGCGGCGCGGTGTCCACCAGTTCCAGGCCGATGGTCGCCGCCCCCTCGCAGGTCTCGATGTCCAGGCTGTCCTCGACCAGCCGGACGCCGTCGCGGCGCGCGATGTCCGCCGCCCGCTCGCGAGCCATGTCGAAGTCGCCGTCCACCAGCTCCAGCCTGGCGCCCAGGGCGCGGATGCGATCGAGCTTGGCTACGGGCGCGAAGCGGGAGGCCACGACGGTGACGTCGAGCCCCCGGCCGCGACCGGACCAGGCGAGGGCTTGACCGAGGTTGCCCGCGCTGGCGCACACCACCTCGCGCGAGCCGTTGCCGGCGAGCAGGCTGGTGATCAGTTCGGTGCCGCGGGCCTTGAAGCTGCGGACCGGGTTCGCCGTCTCGAGCTTGACGCTCACCGTGCATCCGAGGCCGGGCTCCAGCGCCTCGCAGCGGTACAGCGGGGTGTCGAGAAAGATCGGGTCGATCACCTGGCGGGCCGCCTGGATCCGGGCGGTGTCGAGGCGCGTCTCCTGCACGGCACAGCAGCGTAGCGCGCTGGTCCGTTCGGGTGAACGCACCGGTGCCCGTGCCACAGGTCCGGCTCATCGCTCCGCATGACTCCCGTGGCACGGGTACGCGAGACAGGGAAGGGAGCGAGAACGACACGACGGAGGTCGCCATGACGTACACGGCTCAGATGATCGAGACGTACCCGGCGGAGATCGAGCTCGACCACCAGGAACTGGCCAGGGTGATCGACGCGCTGAGCAACTGCGCGCAGACCTGTACGGCCTGCGCGGACGCCTGCCTGTCCGAGCCGGCGGACGAGCTTCCGCGCCTGGCCCGCTGCATCCGGGACAACCTCGACTGCGCCGACATCTGCACCACGACGGCATCCGTGCTGTCCCGCCACACCGGTTACGACGCCGCTCTCACCCACGCCCAGGTACGGGCGGCCCTCCAGGCCACCAAGACCTGCGGCGACTCCTGCGAGGAGCACGCGAGCACCCATGAGCACTGCCGGATCTGCGCGCAGGCGTGCCGGGAGACCCAGCAGGCGCTGGAGAGCCTGCTTCCGAAGCTGGAGCCGAAGGGGCAGGGGCCGCGGCAGCCCAGCCAGGCGGCTCCTCAGCAGGGAGGCTGAACGACTCGTCCGTCCCCCGCCCGGTCCCTGACCCGGGCGGGGACGCTTATGCGGGCTCCCCGGCTCGTTCCGGCTGCGTTGCCAACCGGGCACGCGCCTGAGGCGTCCTCCCAAGAGTCATCGGTCGGGGGGAATGGTCATGCTCGCAGGTCATCAGATCACGTTCTTCCTCCGTGAGATCGGCTCGGCCGATCCCGCGCGCCGCGCCGCCGCGGCCAAGGGGCTCGGTCACATGGCCGGGCACGTCACCGAGCTGGCCGCCCTGGCGGCGGATCCGGATCCGCGGGTGCGCGCGGCGGCCGCCCTGGCCCTCGGCAGGCAGGGCGAGGCGGCGCCGACCGGGCCGCTGGTGGCGCTGTGCGCCGATCCCGACGCCGAGGTCCGGCGGCGTGCCGTCAACGCGCTGGACCGGATCGGCGCGTCCGGGCCCGAGGTGGCGGCGGGTTTCGTCCAGAGGATCGGGGACAACGAGCTGCGCAGCCGCCCGCTGGTCCTGGACTGGCTGCGGCGGTACGCGGTGCCGGTCCCGGCCGGGTCGCTGCTGCCGCTGATCGCCGAACCCGACCCGCGGATCTGGTCCCTCGCCGCCTCCCTGCTGCGGTTGCTGCCCGAGGCCGACGCCGTCTTCGCCGACCTGGTGCGTACCGCGCCGGAGGAGGTGCGGCGGCGGGGGCTGCGGATGCTGGCCAGCCCCCAGGCCGGTCTCCCCGGGATCGGCGCGGGCGCCACACCGGAGACGCGCGAGGCGGCCTGGCGCCGGTTGTGGGACCCGGAGCCGCTGGTCGTCCGGGCCCTCCTGGCCGCCCTCGAGGCCGAGACCGAGCCGTTCGCGCGCAACGTCCTGCTGGGCGCGCTGGCCGCGCGTCGCGTCCCCGAGGCCGCGGCGCCGGCCGCCGCCTGGCTCGCCGATCCGGAGTGCGGGCCCAGCGCGGCCTCGGCGCTGGGCGGGGCCGGTACGGTCGAGGCCGTCGATCTGCTGCGGCGCTTCGCCCTGGGGCCCGGCCCGCGGGAGGACCGGCTGCGCGGCGCGGCGCTGCGGGCGCTGGGCACCGCCGGTGGCGTCCCGGAGGCCGAGTCGTTGTTCGGCCTGCTCGATGATCCGGCCGAGCCGGTGCGCCTGGGCGCGGCCGAGGGGCTGGGCGCCTTCTTCCAGCGCTTCGACGGATCCGTTCACGGCCGGCTGGAGCGTTGGCGGGCCGAACGCGTGCCCGGCCAACCGGTCCCGCCTCCCGCGGACGACCCCGCCGTACGGGGGCTGGCCCGGCGGACGGCGGAGCGGCTTGCGCGGATGCTCGCCCTTGACGTGCGGCACGCCGACACCTACCACAACGCCCTATGGCATCTCCCGGAGGCGCGTCCCCTGCTGCCGGCGCTGCTCGAACATCCCGAGGGCCGAGTGCGTTCCACCGCGCTGCATCTCGCCGAGCGGTTCGGCGACATCGGTTTCGGTGAACGGCTGCGGTTCTTGGACGACGTCCACCACACGGTGCGCCAGGGCGCGGCCCTGAGCTTCCTGCTGCTGGCCGAGCAGCGCGGGCTGACCCCGGACGAGCGGGACACGCTGCGCCCGCGCCTGGTGCGCGGGCAGGGCGACCCCGACCGTTTCGTCCGCACCTTCACGACCAAGGCGCTGGCGCACCTGGGCCGGGCGGGGTAGGGCCTGTCGATGCCACGCTCGCCGGGCCTGGAGGTACGGCGCGGGGATGTTTCGTCGCAGCCGGACGGGTAGGGCGGGGCGCGTCAGGGACATCGATCTAGGGGTGAACAGATCGGGCACCGACGGACACGGCGTGATCAGCGTGCCGGCGCGCGACCACCGAGGTCCGGGAGATGTTCGGCTAAGTAGGGCCGGCGATCATCTCTCCGGCCGCGGGAGCGGGTGGCGGCGTGCCCGGCGGGGGTCACCCGGGGCCGTCCGGCTCCCGGTACCCGGCCGCGTTCTCCAGTCCCTCCCGGACGAGGCCGTCCGAGGAGGTGGCGTGCCCCTCCTCCGGGACGACGGTGAGCCCGCCCTTGGCCTCGTAGAGGACGAAACGGACGTCGGAGAGCTGGAACACGCCGCGCTGGCGGAGTTGCGCGTACAGGTCGTCCCGGGTCAGGCCGCAGGTCCGTAGCTGGTCGTCGCGGACCCTCCCGTGCGCGACCAGGACCCGGATCCGATGGTCCAGCAGCGTGCCGAGCGCCGGGTTGAAACGGGCGACGCTCAGGACGCGGTGCAGGGCGACCACCGTCACCAGCGCGACCGCGCCGGTGACATAGGACTGCGACGAGGCGACCGCGGTCCGCCCGACGATCGCCCCCACCGCGACCGCCGCCACCACATCGATCATCGTCCACTGGGCGAGGGTGCGCCGCTCGCCCAGCCGCAGGGCCAGCAACGCGGTGCCGTACATCAGCGTGGCCTTCGCCGCCACCGCCCCGAGCTGTTCCCAGCCCCCCGTCAGCCACCACATGCCCACCCCAGAGCGATGACGATCAGCCCTTCACTGATTACCCAGTGCAACCTTATTCGTTTCCGGGCGCGCTCGAAGATCGGCGGCCTGACCCTCCTGTAATCGCGGGGCAGCAGGCGGCGGCGCATGGACGCCGCGCGCTGACCGTCCGCCCACCTCAGCTCGTGTGGCGGCGGCGGTAGGTGCGCGCCTTGGCCCGGTTGCCGCATTCCGACATCTGGCACCAGGTTCCCGAACGGTTCCGCGAGTGGTCGTAGAAGGCCCAGAGGCAGTCCTCGGCCGGGCACACCTTGAAACGTCGCCAGGTGCCGTCCAGCGTGGACGTGCCGACGATCGCCAGGATGCGTCCGAGCGCCTCCAGTACGCCGCCGCCGGGGCGCGGCGCCAGCGCCGAGGTGCCGTCCGGCGCGTACCGGAGCCGCACGCCGGCGTCGCGGGAGAGCCGATCCAGCGTCTCCGAGGCGTCCGGATCGGCGGCCTGCCCGGTGTTGTGGCGCGCGAGCGCGCGCAGGGCCTCACGGACCTCGACCGCCCGTCGCCACTCGCCGTCCGAGACCGCGGTGGTCCCGTCCAGCAGATCGCGGGCCCGCAGCCAGTCCCGCAGCCGTCCGGCGTCGGACACCTCGTCGGTGCCCAGCTCCAGGTCCCTCGTGTTCACGAACGCGCGCACCGTCTCCAGCGCGCCCGGGGCGTCCTGCTGCTTGCGCCGCTGCTCCGACTTCGTAACCATCTAATCAGTTTAGTGGTTATTCTGATGATCGGTGGGCATCGTCCGGACCGAGCGGACCTCGCGAGAGGATGGACATGATCGGGAACCTCATCCAGGACGCCCGGAGCGGCGGGGGCGCCGCCAGGTACGCGGGCCTGGCCGCGGTGGTGACCGCGGCGATCCTGTGGGGACTGGGCGGGACCGTGGCCGGCGTCCTCTTCGAGGACGGGGCCGCTCCCTTGGAGGTCGTCGCCCTCCGCACCTGGATCTCCCTGGCCGGGCTCGTTCTGATCCTGACCTGGCACCGGCTCAGGACGGGGGCTCGCCCACGGCCCGGCCGGGTCCGTGCGGCCTGGGTCCCCATCGTGGGCTTCGGGCTGTCGGTGACCGTGGCCAACGCCGCGCTCTTCCTGGCCATCAGCCGCCTCCCGGTGGCCGTCGCCCTGGTGTTGCAGAACCTCGCCCCCGCCTTCGTCATCGCCTGGGGGGTCCTCGCGACGCGCCGCCTCCCGGCCGTGCGCACCCTGCTGGGCCTGACCGTCGCCTTGGTCTGCGTCGCCTTCGTCGTGGAGCTGCCATCGGCGTCCCTGCACCAGATCGATGTGGCCGGGGTCGGCCTCGGGCTGCTGACCGCCGCGGCCGTCGCCGGGTTCTCCGCGTTCGGCGGGCGGGCCGTCGCCGCCTGCGGAGCCCTGACCGCCAACACCTGGGCGTTCGCGATCTCCGGGATGATCTGGCTCGGCCACCAGCTGCCCGGCGGGGTCCCCGGGCCGGTCCACCACCCCGGCCAGCTGCTCGGCACGCTGGCCGTCGGCATCTTCGGGACGCTGGTGCCCTTCCTGCTGTTCTCCTGGGGAACCTCCCGCGTGGGCGCGGAGGTCGGGGCCGTGAACATCTCCCTCGAACCGCTGTTCGGCGCCCTCCTGGCCCTGGTGTGGCTGGAGCAGACGCTGACCCTCACCCAGGTGGGGGCGGCGGCGATCCTGCTCGCCGCGATCATCGACCTCCAGCGGACCCCGCCCCCGGCGGCAGGGCGGACCCCGGTGAGCGCCACCGCCCCCGCCTCGTCTCCCGCCCTCTCGACGCCCGGTGACGGCGAGAAGCCCGTCATCAGTACGGCGGCCGGCCGCTCCGGTCACGCGGCCGGGTCCGCCAGGCCCGCGCAGCCGATCTAACCTTCCGGATAGAAGAGGAACAGCGTGCAGCCCGTCGCCGTCTGCGGGACGTGCGAGGAACCCGCCGCGGCGTGGATGAACGTGCCGGCCGGGTAGTCCCGTTCGCCGTCGTTGAAGACGCCGGAGATCACGAAGACCTCCTCGGGGCCCGGTTCATGGACGTCGACCCCCTGCCAGCACGTGTCCGGGTCCATCTCCAGCACGGCGGCCTTCGCGCCGTCGTCCCCGTTCCACAGGGGCCGCACCCGGATGCCCGGGAAGAGTTCGCGGACCGGGGCGTCCTGGACGGCCGACCACACATAGGCGGGCGTGTTCTGCTCTGTCGTCATGAGGCCAGCCTGGCGGCCTGCAGCCGTCCGTCCGAGTGTCAGGAAAGACATCATCGAGTACTTTCCTGCCATGCACCGAGTAGTGGCGCTCGTCCGCCCACCGCAATCGACGTTCGAACTCGCCTGCGCGGCCCAGGTGTTCGGGATCGAGCGGGCGGGACCCCCGACGCGGTACGCCTTCGGCGTGTGCACGGAGCGCCCCGGCCCGGTCGCGACGCACGCCGGGTACGACATGATCGTGACCGGCGGGCTGGACGCGCTCGACCGGGCGGACACGGTGATCGTCCCGGGCTGGCTACCCGCCAGGGAACCACCCTCGCCCGAGGTCGTCCGGGCACTGCGCCGCGCGCACTCCCGCGGAGCGCGGGTGGTCAGCATCTGCTCCGGCGCCTTCGCGCTGGCGCACGCCGGCCTGCTGGACGGACGGCGGGCGACCACCCACTGGGCGCTGGCCGGTGAGCTCGCAGCGCGCTTCCCGCACGTCCGGGTCGACCCGGACGTGCTGTACGTGGACCACGGTGACGTGGCCACCAGCGCCGGCGCCGGGGCCGGCATCGACCTGTGCATGCACCTGGTCCGTACCGACCAGGGCGCCCGGTACGCCGCGCACATCGCGCGGACCATGGTCATGCCGCCCCACCGCGAGGGCGGGCAGCTGCAGTACTCGGCGCCGCCGCACCCCGCGCAGATCGACGGCACCCTCGCCCCGTTGCTGGAGTGGGTCATCGGGAGGCTCGGCGAACCGGTGACCATCGAGAGCATGGCCGCGCACGCGGGCGTCTCGGCCCGTACCCTCAACCGGCGGTTCGCCGACCAGCTCGGCACCAGCCCGGGACAGTGGCTGCTCGCCCGGCGGATCGCCACGGCCCAGGACCTGCTGGAGTCCTCCGACCTCCCCCTGGACGCCATCGCCCGCCGCGTCGGGCTCTCCTCGGCCACCAACCTCCGCAGGCGCTTCCTCAACGCCCTGGGCACGACGCCCGGCGCCTACCGCCGAGCGTTCCGGGCCAGGCCGCGAACCGGCCGCTGACACCGGTAAATCGTTCGATGAGTTCAGGGGGGTGCGCCCGTCTACCTTGCGTAAGCACCTGAGGAGGACACCATGGGCATGATCCACATCGACCTGTTCGCGACGCTCGACCTGGTCGGGCAGGCACCGGGCGACCCCGACGAGGACCCGGACGGCTTCCCGTTCGGGGGCTGGCAGGCGCCCGTGTTCGACGAGACGGTCGGCCGGCACGTCGGTGCCGGGTTGGAGGGCATGGACGCCCTGCTGCTGGGCCGCAGGACCTACGACATCTTCGCCGCGTTCTGGCCGAACCAGGCCGACGGCGTCGACGGCGGCATCGCCACGCTGTTCAACAGCGTCCCGAAATACGTCGCCTCGCGGGGCAACCCGGACCTCGGCTGGACGGGCTCGACGCGGCTGGGACCCGACCTGGTGAGCGCCGTGCGCGAGCTACGCGACAGGCATGAGCACGTCCACGTGATCGGAAGCCTGAACCTGGTGCAGACCCTCCTGCGCGAGCGCCTCTTCGACCGGCTCGACCTGTGGGTCTTCCCCCTCATGCTCGGCGTCGGCAAGAAGGTGTTCGACGACGGTGTGGTGCCCGCCAACCTGACGCTCCTCGAGCCGCCCGTCGCCTCGTCCACAGGCGCCGTGCTCCTGCGTTACGGCCTTGGCGCGGGGACCCCCGGCACCGGGGACATGCGGCGCGAAGACCGCGGCGCCGGTTCGGACTGAACGGTCGCCGGGCCTTTCGATCTCCTTTATGCCGATCCCCCTTTGATGATCAAGACGTCGGAAGGGGACGGGATGACTCCGAAGGAGTTCGGGCGCCGCCAGGCACTGCGGGCATCGCTGACCGGGGCCGCCGCGCTCGGGGCGGCGCAGGCCATGACCACGCCCGCGGCGGCCGGGGAACGGCCGCCACGGGCGCCGCGCGGCGCGTACGCCCGCAACGTGGAGGCGGTCGGCTACAGCGATCTCGACCACCGGCCCGCGTTCAAGATGGCGGTCCGGCGGGCCGGTGACCGCTGGTACCTCTACACCGGGCACTTCTGGGACAGCGGGTGGAGCGTCGTGGACGTCACCGACCCGCGCAGGCCGGAGGTGGCGGCGTTCGTGGAAGGGCCCGCCGACACCTGGACGCTGCAGGTGGACCTGTCCGGGAACACGATGGTCACCGCACTGGAGAGCGTCTTCCCCAACTTCGGAGGCGATCCCTCGGCCGACTTCGAGGACGGCGTCTACATCTGGGACATCGAGGACCCCGTACGGCCCCGCCGGCTGAGCCATTTCCGCACCGGCGGCACGGGCACGCACCGCAACCTGTATCCGGGCGGCCGGTACGTCCACCTGGCCGCCGGCGTCCCGGGATTCACCGGCAACATCTACATGATCCTGGACATCTCCGACCGGTCCCGTCCGCGCGAGGTGAGCCGGTGGTGGGTGCCGGGACAGCGCGACGGGGAGGCGAAGGAGCCGGTGGACGACCGGCGGCCGCACGCACACGGCTTCTGCTGCGGCGTCGCGGGGGACGTCTCGCTGCACGGGCCGGCGTATCCGGCCGGCGATCACGTCTACCTGCCGTACGGCGGGGCGGGCATGGTCGTCCTGGACATCTCCGACGTCTCGCGGCCCAGGCGGGTCGGCGGGCTGTCGTTCAGCCCTCCGTTCCACTCCCGGTTCGGTGTGCACGGCGTGCTGCCCGTGCCCGGCCGCCGGATCGCGTTCGCCAATTCCGAGGACGTGTCGTACGGCGCGGGCCCGGCGCCGCACGCGTCCATCGTCGACATCTCCGACCCGGCCGAGCCGTGGCTGCTGTCCACCCTTCCGGCGCCCGTGCCGCCGGACGAGGCGCCCTATGACGACTTCGCCACGCGAGGCGGCTGGAGCGGCCCGCACAACATCAACCACCACCAGCACCACCCCGACGTGCAGCGGCAGGGGGACCTCTTCTACATCGCCCATTTCAACGCCGGGCTCCGCGTGTACGACGTCTCCAACGTACGGCTGCCACGGGAGGTCGGCTATTTCATCCCGCCGGAGCCGAGCCGCCGGTACGGCCCGATGCCCGAAGGGGACCTGGTGGTGCAGACCGAGGACGTGGTCGTGGACCGCCGCGGCTTCATCTACATCTCCGACAAGAACCAGGGCCTGTGGATCCTGCGCTACACCGGCCCGAACCCCCGAGCACGTTGAACAAGGCGGCGCCGGCCGTGTGATCGGCCGGCGCCATTCAGCAACGCGCCGCTCCCCCGCCACGGCACCCGCGACTCGTCCCCCGCCGAGAAGCTGCACACCCTCGTCCCTTCACCGGCCTGAACGGCGTTCCTCCTCCCCAGGATCAGGAGCCTGCCCCAGGTAGCAGACACCCGCGAGAACGAGGCCCAGCGATGACGCCACCAAGACACCGCCCAATGCGGCAGGCAGAGTCGGCAGCGCGATGGTGAATCGGCTTCCATCATCGCCGTAAAGGCATTCAACGGTGCCAGGGCCCGTTTTCGCCCCGTACCCTTTTTCAAAAAGGGTGCCTATGCGCTCGCACCCACGCAACGAGAGCGTCCATTGGAAACTCAGTGCCGCCAGTGCCGCCACCTGGCTGGCGAGGGCCAGGAGCAGCAACGTTTTCACCGTGCGGAGTGCACGCGGAGTTCGAGAGGTCACCACTCTTGAGCAAGTTAGGCGCCGGTAGGGCCGCGGGCAATGCCCTGCTTCGGATCGTCCGGATCGGGACGAGCACAGCACCATGTCAGGGCGGGCGCGGTGTCAGGTTCCGGGCGGGGTGCGGCCGGTCGCCTTGCGGAAGGCGGTGACCAGCGCGCCGGCGGCCTCTTCGGCCTCGGCCGGGTCCGCCGACAGGGGGAGCCGGGCCCGGAAGTCGGTGACACCCGCGGCGACCAGGTCCGGAACGGCGTCCATCGTCGGTGCGAGGTCCACGGTCCGGTCGTCACGCCGCGCGATCGGGAGGGTGCCCGCGACCCGCAGCCCCTCGGGGTCGCCGCCCGCGTCCGCCAGGGCGTCCCGCATCCGCGCGATCCCCGTGACCACGTCGTCGGCCGCGTCCCCCCAGGGGATCCAGCCGGACCCGAATCTGGCCAGCCGGCGCACCACGCGCCGGTTGACGGTGCCGCTGACCCAGATGGGGACCCCGCCCGGCTGCAACGGCTTGGGCATCATGTGGACGCCCTCGAACTCGACGTCGGCGGACCGGTACGCCGCGCGGCGGTCCCGCCAGAACGTCCGGCAGATCTCCAGCGAGCGGTCCAGCAGCTCGCCCCGTTCCTCGAACCGCAGGCCCGCGGCCTCGTACTCCTCGCGCTGCCAGCCGACCCCGACGCCGAGGTCGAGGCGCCCGCCCGAGAGGACGTCCAGCGTGGCCGCCGTCTTGGCCAGGACGACGGGGCGGCGGAGGGCGGCGATGAGGATGTTCGTGCCCAGCCGGACGCGGGAGGTCGTCCCCGCGATGACCGACAGGGTCGTCAGCGGCTCCAGCCAGTGGCCGTCGGGACCGGTGGGCTGCACACCGCCGCGCCGGCCGCCCACCTCGGGCCGGCCGTACTCCTCCAGGTTCTCCCCGAAGACCACGTGGTCGGACACCAGCAGGCGGTCCACTCCGGCCCGGTCCAGCAGCCGCGCCGTCTCCAGCAGGGGCCGCCAGCTCGGCGGGGCCTCCGCGGCGAAGGACGGCAGCGGTACCGACAGTTCGACCGGCACCCGGCCGGCGATCTCGTTCACCATGGACCTCCACTCGCAGACGCGCGCCCGCGCGTCCACGGTACGCCGGAACCGCCTCGTGGCCGGTGACGGCTGCGCTACGCTTGCGGCCGACTTGATCTTGAGTGGAGGACGTGGCGTGCAGGACATCGATCCCACCACCGCGAGCGTCGCCCGGATGTACGACTACTACCTGCATGGCAAGGACAACTTCCAGGTCGACCGGGACGCGGCAGACAGGGTCGCCCAGGCCATGCCGGAGATCCGCGAGCTCGCCCTGGAGAACCGCTCGTTCCTGCGCCGCTCGGTGCGGTACATGGCCCGCCGGGGGATCCGGCAGTTCCTCGACATCGGTTCCGGGCTGCCGACCGTGGGGAACACCCACGAGATCGCGCAGGAGATCGTCCCGGACGCCCGCGTCGTCTACGTCGACTGCGATCCGGTGGTGCTCGCCCACGGCCGGGCACTGCTGGCGACCGACGACCGCACCACGGTGGCGCAGGCCGACATGCACCGTCCGGAGGGCGTCCTCGGGCATCCGGAGACGACCAGGGTGATCGACTTCGGCGCCCCGGTCGGGGTGCTGATGATCGCCATGATCCACTTCCTCACGCTGGAGGAGCGCGGCCCGGTCATGGGGCGCCTGCTGGACGCGCTGGCGCCGGGCAGCCATCTGGCCGCGACGCACGTCACCCGGGAAGGGCACGCGCCGGAGGCGGTCGAGCAGATCGAGGCCGTCTACGCGACCACCCCGACGCCCATCTACTTCCGCGGCAAGCCGGAGATCGCGGGCTTCTTCGAAGGGCTCCACCTGGTCGAGCCGGGGCTGGTCACCATCGACCGGTGGGATCCCGAGTCCGACACCAGGGACAGGCCCGCGGAGGACGTCGGCACCTGGCTCTATGGGGCGGTCGGCCGCAAGGACTGACCGCCCGGGTGGCGGGAGGCTCCACCACCCGTGCGGCGGGCGGCCGGGCTCGGGTCAGCGCGGGGGCGCCGTCGACTGCCTGACGACCAGCTCGATCGGGTCGCGGACGACCTCCTCGACGGGACGGTCCGGGGGCACCGTCAGCAGCAGCTCGGTGGCGCGGGCGCCGAGCGCGCGCAGCGGCATCCGCACCGTGGTCAGCGGCGGGATGAGGTGCTCGGCGAGCGGCAGGTCGTGCACCGCGACGACCGACACCTCCTCCGGCACCGACAGCCCGTGCGCGCGCAGCGCGCTCAGCACCCCGATCGCGGAGCTGACGTTGGCGACGAAGATCGCCGTCGGCGGCTCCGGGGCCTCCAGCAGCCGCCCGACGGCCTGCGCGCCGCCGCCGGGCCCGTAGGTGCCGCCGACGATCAGCCGCGGATCCTCCTCCAGGCCGCCCGCGCGCAGCGCCTCGACGTAGCCCTCGCGGCGGCGGTGGGCGGTGTCGGCGCCGGTGGGCCCGCCGACATGGGCGATGCGGCGGTGGCCGAGCTCCAGCAGGTGCTCGACGGCCATCCGGGCGGCGAGACCGTCGTCCAGGATGACGTGCCGGCCGCCCCCGCCGCGGCGGTTGACGAACAGCCACGGCAACGCCCGGTCGGCGAGCGTGGCCTGCTCCTCGTCGGTGATCGCGCCCCCGGCGAGCAGCAGCCCGTCCACCCGGCCCTGCCCGAGCAGGTCCAGGTAGGTCTGCGCGCGCCCGTCGCCGACCGTGGAGGACCCGACCATCAGCGCGCAGCCGCGGGTCGCCGCGGCGGTCTCCGCGCCGGTGATGATCTCGGCGTAGACGGGGTTGGCGAAGTCGGGGATGAACAGGCCGACGGTCCCCGCCCGCGCGGTGCGCAGGCTGCGGGCCGCGACGTTGGGCCGGTAGTCGAGCTCCTTGAGGGCCGCGACGACCCGCGCGCGCGTCTCGGGACGGATGTTGAGGAGCGGGTCGTTGTTGACGACGCGGGACACCACCGCCTTGTCGACCCGCGCCTTGCGGGCGACGTCGGCGAGCGTGACCCGGCGGGTGCGCCGCCCGCCGCGCTCGGTGGACGGGGTCACATCTTCCCCGGAAGCCGTGCCTCGCCGCTGGCGATGGACTCGTACAGGGCCTCGACGAGTGCCAGCGTACCCAGATTGTCGCGGGCCGCGGTGGGAGACGGCTCGCCTCCGGCGATCCAGCGCAGCAACGCGGCCATGGGCCCGGCGAACGCGCCGGGGATCCAGCGTTCGGTCACCGGGTAGGGCGTCCACCCGTCGGTGGGCACCGCGGCGCTGGACACCTCCAGGGTGTCGGGCCGGCCGTGCGGGTAGTCGTACAGCAGGCCCAGCGTGCCGCGGATCGCGCCCCGGTCGCCGTCGATCCGGAACTCCGCGCGGGCGTCGCCGGTGCGGTTCTCGTGGTTGACGTGCAGCACGGCGCGGGCGCCGTCCTCGAACAGCAGGGTGCTCATCGTGCGGGTCTCGCCCGCCACCGCCTGGCCGGGGGTACGGCCCGCGGCGGCGAAGACGCGGACCGGGTCGCCCAGGACGCTGCGCACCGCGTCCAGGTAGTGGATCGAGTGGTACATGATCTCCAGGCGGTCCGAGCCCTTCAGCCACGACCAGCCGCTGAAGTCGGTGGTGATGTCGACGTTGAAGGACATCGCGGTGGGCGTGCCGATCCAGCCCGCCTGGACCATGGCGCGCGCCGCCGCGATGCCCTCGTCCCAGCGCAGCTGCTGGTTGACGGCCACGCACCGGCCCGCCGCCTCGCCGAGGGCGGTGATCTCGCGGGCCTCGGCGAGGGTGGGGGCGAGCGGCTTCTGGCACAGCAGGTGCTTGCCGGCGGCCAGCGCGGCCCGGGCGATCGGGGCCTGCGCGGTCGGGACGACGGCGATGTCGACGACCTCCACCTCGTCGTCGGCGAGCAGCTCGTCGAGCGTGCCGTAGACCCGGGCGACGCCGTGCCGGGACGCGACCTCCTCGGCACGGTCCCGGTCCAGGTCGTGGACGCCGCGCACGGTCAGGCCGTGGGCGCGGTAGGCGGGCAGGTGCGCGACGTCGGCGATGGCGCCCGCGCCGACGACGGCGATCGGGCGGCGGTGCTCCTCGGGCACCGTGATCCGCGCCCGCTCGGCGATCGGTGTGAACAACTCCAGCATGGGGCGGCTCCCGCTCAGGTGGGGTCGGGGATGCGGTAGACGTCGGCGGCGGTGCCGCCCAGGACGCGGGCCCGCTCGGCGGGGTCGAGGCCGAGGCCGTCCAGGACCTTGACGGTCTCCTCCCACACCTTGCGGTAGTCCCCGGCGAGCACGGAGATCGGCCAGTCGCCGCCGAACATCAGCCGCGGCGCGCCGAAGAGCTCCAGCGCGTGCGCGACGTAGGGCCGCAGGTCCGCGGCCGACCAGGTCTCCCAGTCGGCGGCGGTGTTCAGCCCGGACACCTTGGCGTGGACGTTGGGGTACGCGGCGGCGCGGGCCAGCAGGTCGGCCCAGGGCCGCCACCCGCGTTCCCTGATCGGCGGCTTGGCCAGGTGGTCGATCACCAGCCGCAGGTCCGGGTGCCGTTCGGCCAGCACCGGCACGTGCTCCAGGTGCCGCGGCAGGACGGCGACGACGTCGAAGGTCAGTTCCCGCGCGGCGAGCAGGTCCAGGCCGTCGCGCACCTCCGGCCGCAGGAGCCAGTCCGGGTCCGGCTCGTCGTGGATCAGGTGCCGGACGCCGGCGAAGCGGGGGTCGCGGCGGTAGCGGTCCAAGGCCCCGGCGGCCTCGTCCGGCCGGGTCAGCGGCACCCATCCGACCACGGCCCGGACGCGGGGCCAGCGGTCGGCGACCTCCAGCATGAAGTCGGTGTCCTCGTAGGAGTCCGCGGACTGGACGAGGACCGTCCCGTCGACCCCGCACGCGTCCAGGTGCGGCTGGAGGTCGCCCTCCTCGAACGTCCGGTGGATCGGCCCCTGGTCGGGCGTCAGCCAGGGGTAGGCGACCCGGTCGAGGTTCCAGAAGTGCTGGTGGGCATCGATGATCAATCGTGGCTCCCTTCCGCTGGCGTGCCGGGCGCGGCGGCGGTCTGCTCGCGCAGGTTCCACACCTTGGCCAGCTCGCCGGTCCGCTCGTCCCGGCCCGGCTCGAAGCGGTCGACGAAACCGGCCATGTGCCGCTGCCACGCCTGGTCGGCCGGGTCCCCGGCGAGGACCTCCAGGGCGCGGGCGAAGTCGTCGGCGTCGACCAGGTGGAACAGGTCCCGGCCGCTGCGCCAGATCGTCCAGTCGCGGACGCCCGCCCGCAGCAGCGCCGCGAGCAGGTCGGCGGGGACGGTGGCGTGCTCCCGCTCGTAGGCCGCCTCCTGCCCCTCCCTCAGGACGCTGTGCAGCGCGATCGGTGCCCGCCCGGCCGGCGGGGGCGCCGCGCGGCGCGGCGGGGGCTGGACCAGTTCGAGCGTGATGTCGTCGGGGTCGAGGAAGTAGCAGGCCGCGCCCCCGGTGTTGACGCCGGCGGTGATGTGGTTGGGGGGCGAGACGAACCGCACGCCGAGCGCGGTGAGCCGGGCGTGCTCGGCCTCGATGTCGGGCACCGCGAACGCCATGTGCGCGGCGCCCGGATGGTGCCGGGCGGGGTCCTGGCGCTCACCGCGCGGGACGATGTACTCCACCAGTTCCAGGTCGTGCGTGCTGACCTGCTCGCCGCGGCCGGGGACGGCGAGCTGGGCGACCCGCAGGTGCGCGTCCGGGTAGCCGACCAGGGAGCGGGTGTAGGCGTTCGCCTGCTCCTGGACGTGGACCAGCTCCATGCCCAGGACGTCGCGGTAGAACGCGACCGAACGGTCGAGGTCGGCGACGTGGAAGCTGAAGTGCCAGATGCCGGACAGCATCGCCTCATCCGTCCTTTCGCTCGGCCCCGGACGCCCCTACCTTCTCAGGTGAGGGAGGCCGTTCCGGCGCGGTTCCGGGATCCGGCTCGCCCGGCGCGCCACCTCCCCCGGCCCGGTCCGGTGCCTCGGCCTCCCGGATGCGTCTGGTCTGCCTGCGCCGCAGCGACACCGTGTAGACGCCGGCCGCGACGATGAGGACGATGCCCTCGACCAGGCCCTGCCAGTTCGCGCCCAGGTTGAGGATGTTGAAGCCGTTCTTCAGGGTGACCAGGATCAGCGCGCCGACCAGCGACTTGGACACGCTGCCCAGGCCGCCGAACAGGGAGGTCCCGCCGAGGATGGCGGCGGCGAGCGCGGTGAGCTCGAAGCCGGACAGGCCGGTGGGGTTGATCGAGCCGAGCCGGGCGGCGTAGAGCACCCCGACGAACGCGGCGGCCGTGCCGTTGAGCACGAACGCCACGACGCGGTACCGGTCGACGGCGATGCCCGACAGCCGCGCGGCCTCGGCGTTGCCGCCGGAGGCGTACAGCCGCCGCCCGATCGTGGTGTAGCGCAGCACCCACGCCGCCACCGCCGCGAGCACCAGCAGGTAGAGGGTCCGCTGGGTGATCCGGATCGTGAAGATCGCCACGGGCGAGGCGGCGACCAGCGCCGCCCCGGCCACCAGGGGCACGAGCGCGGCCGGGGCGCGCCACCGGCGGGTCCGGAACACCCGCCATCCGCCGGCCGCCAGCAGGACGAGCCCGGCCAGCAGGTACAGGTTCGGGGTGATCCACGCTCCGCCGTCGATGGCGCGCAGGCCGTCGCGGGCGGGGCCGTCGGGGGCGGTGACGGTGCGGCCGTCGGTGACGATGAGCACGACCCCGCGGACGGCGGTCATGGTGCCGAGCGTGACGATGAAGGCGTTGATGCCGACGTACTGCACCACCACCCCGTTGAAGAGGCCGACCAGGGCGCCGGTGCCGAGCGCGAGGGCCAGCGCGGGCCAGAACCCGATCGTGTCGGACAGGCTGAGGCAGACCGCGGCCCCGAGCGCGGCGACGGCGCCGACCGACAGGTCGAAGTTGCCGCTGATCAGGACGATCGTGGTGGTGATCGCCAGGAGGCCGATCAGGGTGGTCTGGTCGAGGATGTTGGAGACGTTGGTCGGCCCCAGGTAGAACACCCGGCCCTGGGCCTGCCCGGCGACGGTCAGGACCAGCACCAGCAGGCCGAGGGCGTAGACGACGCCGGCGTTGCCGAGCCGCAGCGCGGCGGGGAGCCGCCACCGTCCGGGGGTGGCTTCAGTGCTCATCGGGCACCTCTTCTTCTTCGTTCGGGTCGGACGGCTCGGTCCGCAGGCCGTGGGCCAGCATGAGCAGCTCCTCCTCGGTGGTCGCGGACGCCCGCCGCTCGGCGACGATCCGGCCGCCCCGGGCGACCAGCACCCGGGTGGCCACCGACAGCAGCTCCTCGAACTCGCCGCACACGATGACGACCGCCTTGCCCTGGGCGGCGAAGCGGCGGATCAGCCGCAGCAGGTCGGCCTTGGCGCCGACGTCCACGCCCGCGGTGGGCTCGTCGAGGAGCCACACGTGCGTGTCGGCGTACATCCATTTGGCGAACACCACCTTCTGGGCGTTGCCGCCGGACAGCTCGCCCGGCACGGCGTCGACGCCCGCGGTCACGATGCCCAGGTCGGCGACCGCGCGGTCCGCGCGCTCGCGCTCGTCGGCGGTGCGCGGCACCAGCCCGCCGCGCGACAGGCGCGAGAGGTCGGGCAGGGAGACGTTCTGCCAGAGCGGCAGGCCGCCGTGCAGGCCCTGCCCCGCGCGGTCCTCGGGGACGTAGGCGACGCCCGCGGCGACCGCGGCCCGCGCCGACCGGCCCACCGCCGCGCCGTTGACGCGGACGGTGCCGCCGGCGGAGGGGTCGTCGCCGAAGACGGCGCGCAGGATCTCCGACCGGCCCGACCCGAGCAGCCCGGCGATGCCGACGATCTCACCGGCGCGGACGTCGAACGAGACGTCCCGCAGGCCGACCGCCGAGGACAGGCCGGAGACCTCCAGCACCCTCGGCGCGCCGGGGTCGGGCTCGACGCCGCCGGCGCGTTCGACGGCGAGCAGCTCGCGGCCGGTGACGGCGCGGACGAGCATGCCCTCGGTGACCTCGGCGGTGGCCTCGTCCAGCACGGTCGTGCCGTCCCGGACGACCGTCACGTGGTCGGTGAGCTCGAAGATCTCGTCGAAGAAGTGCGAGATGTAGAGGAACGCCGTGCCCTGGGCCGACAGCCGGCGCACCGCGTCGAACACCACCCGCCGCTCCTGCTCCGCCAGCGACGCGGTGGGCTCGTCCATGATCACCAGCTGGGCGCCGGCCGCCAGCGCCTGGAGGACCGCGACCATCTGCCGCGGGCCGATGGGCAGGTCGCCCACCACCGCGTCCGGGTCGACGGGGTAGCCGAGCCGGTCGGCGAGCGCGGCGAACTCCGCCCGCAGCGCCGGGGTCGTCCGCCAGGGCCCGCGCCGGTCGAGGAAGACGTTCTCGAGCACGGTCAGCGTGGGCACCAGCGGGACGTGCTGGTGGATGGTCGCGATCCCGGCCTGGCGCGCCGCGCCGGGGTCGCGCCACCGCTGGTCCTGGCCGGCCCAGCGCAGCACGCCGCCGGTCGGCGGATGCGCCCCAGAGATGATCTTGACGAGGGTGGACTTGCCCGCCCCGTTGGCGCCCACCAGCCCGTGGACACTGCCGGGGCGCACGGCGAGGGAGACGCCGCGCAGGGCGCGCGTCCCGTTCGGGAACGTCTTGGTGACGCCGTCGAGGAGCAGCAGCGGCTCCCGCTCACCGGCGTCCTGGACGCCGCCCATCGATCCCTCCTTCGCGTTGGTCGCGGACGTCTCCGGCGGCACCGGCCGTGTCACCATTGCGGCTGGCAGTCGCCGACGTTGTCCTTGGTGATCGACGGGGTGTCGTAGGTGACGAACTGGGCGTCGTACTTCTTGGCGCCGGTCAGCTGCTCGTGCAGCACCTGCATGGCGCGCTTGCCGAGGTCCTCGGGCTTGAAGCAGACGGTCCCGTACAGCTCGCCGCTCTTGACGGCGTCGGTGCCGAGCTTGGAGCCGCCGATCCCGATCACGGCGGCCTTGGAGCCGGCGGCCTTGACGGCCTTGGCGCAGCCGACGCCCATGTCGTCGCTCTCGGCGTAGAAGAGCTTGACGTCGGGGTGGGCGGCGAGCATGTTCTGGCAGGCCGCCTGCGCCTTGTCGGGCACCCAGTCGCCCGGCTGCCGGGTGACCACGTCGTAGGTGATCCCGGCCGCCTTGGCCGGGGCCAGGAAGTCGCGGAACCGCAGCTCGACCTCGGCGAACCCGGCGGCGCCCTCGACGACCGCGATCGGGCCGCCCTTGGGCACGGCCTTGACGGCCAGCTCGCCGGCCTTGCGCCCGGCGGCGTACTCGTCCTGGGTCACCAGGGCGGCCAGGCCCGGGTAGACGTCGTCGAGCTTGCGGGTCTTGGGGTCGCCGACCTGGGACGCGACCGCCACGGTGGGGATGCCGGCGTTCTTGAGCTGGTCGACCATCCCGGTGGCCACACCGGAGTCGACGGGGAGCAGCAGGACGCCGTCCGGCCGCTGGCCCGCCAGGTCCTGGACGTCGCTGGACTGCTTCTCGGCCTTGCCCTGCGCGTCGACCTCGACGATCTTGACGCCGAGGCGGGCGGCCTCGGCCTTGATGCCCTTGCTGATCGCGGCCGGGAAGGGGAAGCTCAGCCCCAGGGTGGAGACCCCGACGGTGAGGTTCTTGGTCTTGGCCGCGGTGTCCTGGGACCCGCCGGCCTGCTCGGCCTGCCCGCATCCCGCGGCCAGGGTCACCGCCGCGAACGCGGCCGTCACGGCTGCCAGGGCCTTCTTTCGTGCCATCGCGGCACCTCCGTTCTAACGTTTGACTAGGGGGTGGGATCCGCTCAGCGGACCATCTCGGAGAGCCGTGCGGCGATCCCGCCGGCGTCCGGCAGCAGCGACCGCGCCAGCACCGGCGCCGCGGGGATCCGTACGTCGGGGGCGCCGATCCGCACCGGGGCGGCGTCGAGGGCGATCCCGGCCTCCGCCACGCGCGCGACGATCTCGCCGCCGAAGCCGCCGGTGACGTTGGCCTCGTGGACCACCGCCAGCCGCCGGGTGCGCGCGACGCTGGCCAGGACCGCGTCCATGTCCAGCGGGTTCAGCCAGGTCAGTTCGAGGACCTCGGCCTCGACCCCGCCGGCCGCCAGGGACTCGGCCGCCGCCAGCGCCTGGCCGGTGACCGCGCCCCAGCTCACCACGGTGACGTCGCGGCCCGGGCGGCGCAGGTGCGACCAGCCCATCGGCCGCGCCGCCCCGCCCAGCTCGACCTCGGTCTTGTCGCCGAAGTAGAGCGTGCGGTTCTCCACGATGACGACCGGGTCGTCGGCGTGCACCGCGCTGACCACCGCGTCGTGCGCGTCCTGCGCGGTCCGCGGCATCACCAGCCGCAGCCCCGGGACGTGCAGGAACAGCGCCTCCAGCGACTGGGAGTGCTGCGCGCACGCGCCCGGCGCGTTGCCCTGCTGGGTGCGCACGACGATCGGGGCCGGGGCCGCGCCGCGCGAGACGTACCGCGCGTTGGCCGCCTGGTTGACCAGCTGGTCCAGCGCGACCAGGGAGAAGTCGGCCCACATGATCTCGACGATCGGCCGGGCGCCCATCAGCGCCGCGCCGACCGCGCTGCCGAGGATGGCCGCCTCGCTGATCGGGGTGTCGAACACCCGGTCGCCGAACTTGCGGCGCAGGCCGCGGGTGACGCCGAAGACGCCGCCGGGCTTGCCGACGTCCTCCCCGTACAGGAGGGTCTGCGGCACCTCGGCCAGGACCCGGGCGAGCGCGGCGTTGACGGCCTCGCCGTACTTGAGGCGCCGCGTCTCGGCCACCGGGGCCTCACCGGCTTCCCTGGTGGTGGTGAGCTCAGGCATAGACATGGTCCTTCGCGGTCCGGGGGTCGGCCGGGGGCGCCGCCAGCGCGGCCTCCGCGGCCCGTTCGATCTCCGCCTGGGCGCGCGTGCGCGCGTCCTCGATGTCGGCGGCCGGGACGCCCTCGGCCGCCAGCGACCGGCCGAGCCGCGCGATCGGCTCCTCCTCGCGGGCCCGGTCCAGCTCGCCCGGCCTGCGGTACTGCTCCACGTCGCCGATGTAGTGGCCGACGAGCCGCTGGGTCATCAGCTCCAGGAGCGTGGGCCCCTCACCCGACCGGGCCCTCTGGACGGCGGCCCGGACGGCGGCGCGCACGGCCGCGGGGTCGTTGCCGTCCACGCGCTCGCCGGCCATGCCGTACCCGGCCGCGCGCCTCCACAGCTCGGGCTCGCCGACCATCTCGTCGATGGGGGTCAGCTCGGACCAGTAGTTGTTCTCGCAGACGAACACGACCGGCAGGCGGAACGCGGCGGCCATGTTGAGGGCCTCGTGCGAGGCGCCCTGGTTCAGCGCCCCGTCCCCGCACACCGTCATCGCGACCCGGCCGCTCCCGTCGAACCGCCCGGCCAGCGCGGCGCCCACGGCGATCGGCAGCCCCGCCCCGACGATGGAGTTCTCACCGTGGAAGCCGTGCTCGGGCGCGGTGAAGTACGCCGACCCGCCGCGGCCCCCGTTGACGCCCGACTCCCGTCCCGCCAGCTCTGCGATCATGCTCTCCGCGGGCACGCCGCGGGCGAGCGCCCAGCCGTGCCCCCGGTAGGTGGCGAACAGCGCGTCGCCGGGCTCCAGCTCCGAGCACGCCCCCACCGGACCGGCCTCCTGGCCGATGCACAGGTGGACCGATCCCACGACGTCGCCGTTGCCGCCGTCGGCGACCCGCAGCTCCCGGATCTTCTCCTCCAGGGCCCGGATGCGCCACATGGCGTGCAGGTCGGCGAGCCGCCGCCCGGTCCCGTCCCGCGCCCCGCCGGACGCCTCCGCGTGCGTTCCCGCGTCCGTCCCCGCGTGTGTTCCGTCCATCACGCCCCTCCTCCGTTCCGTACCGTCTTCCACTCCCGGACCGCGCTCGACGCGACCGACATCGCCTCGCCGAGGTAGGCGGCCGGGTCGAGGAGCAGCGGGCCGATCTCCTCGCGCACGTCCTCGGGCAGGTCCCGCGCGCACACGCCGACCAGGTCCGCGCCCTCGGCCCGGGCCCGCGCGGCGGCGGCGTACACCAGGTCGTGGGCCCGTTCCCGGCCGAGCGCCGGCGCGAGCCGCATCATCAGCGCCTCGCTCATCAGCAGGCCGCCGTCGAGGGCCAGGTTGGCGCGCATCCGCTCGGGGAAGACCCGCAGCGAGCCCGCCGTCCCGGCCGACAGCCGCACCGCGGCGGCGGTGTACTCCGCCAGCTGGGGCACCGCCAGCCACTCGATCTGCCACTCCCCCGCGCTGCGCTCGTGCCCGGCCTCCATCGCCCGTGCCAGCAGCGCCGCCGAGCCCGACGCCGCGACGCCGTAGCCGATGACGGACTCGGAGGAGATCGGGTTCACCTTCTGCGGCATCGTGGAGGAGGCGCCGCGGTGGTGCCCGTCCTCCTCGCCGACCTCGCCGATCTCCGTACGCGACAGGTCGACGACCTCACGCGCGAATCGCACGCAGGTCGCGGCCAGCAGCGAGCACGCCTGGCCGAACCGGGCGACCCGGTCCCGGGCCACGTGCCAGGGCACGTCGGTGTCGGCGAGGCCGAGCCGCCGGGCGAGCGCGGCCCGTACCCGCGCCGCGTCCTCCCCCATCGCCGCGTTGGTGCCGCCCGCGCCGAACAGCGACACCACGCCGACGGCCGGCCGCACCCGCCGCAGCTCGTCGACCTCCCGGGCGACCTCGCCCAGGAACACCGCCGTCTTGGCGCCGAACGTGGTCGGCACCGCCTGCTGGGCGTGGGTGCGCGCGGCCACCACGACCTCGGCGTGGTCGCCGGTCAGCGCGGCCAGCGCGTCCCCGAACTCCAGCGCCAGCTCGATCAGCCGGTCGCAGGACCGGACGAGCTGCAGCGCCAGCCCGGTGTCCATGATGTCCTGGGTCGTGGCGCCGTAGTGCACCCGCCCGTCCGGCCCCGGCGGCAGGTGCCCGGCGATCTGCCGGACCAGCGGCAGGATCGGGTACCCGACGGTGCGGGCGCCCTCCCAGAGCCGGTCCAGGTCGATGAGCTCCGGCCGGCAGACGGCGGAGATCGCGTCCGCGTCGTCCTGCCGCAGCAGCCCCGTCTCCGCCTGGGCCTGCGCCAGCTCGGACTCCACCCGCAGCCAGGTGGCGACGGTCTCCTCCGGCGACCAGATCGCCAGCATCGGCTCGTCGTGGTAGAGCGCCGACAGCAGCCGGAACGCGTGACCCCGCATCAGTCCATCTCCAGTCCGCCGTCGACGTTGATCGCCTGACCGGTCACGTACGAGGCCAGGTCGCTGAGCAGGAACGCCACCACGTCGGCCAGTTCGCGGGGACGCCCGTCGCGCTCGAGGGCGCACGCCCCGGTCACCTGGTCCAGGTAGGCCCGGCCCGCGCCCTCCCCGAACCTGCGCTCGCGCTCGGCGATGATCCCCTCCCACATCGGAGTCAGGAACACTCCGGGGCACACCGCGTTGACGCGGATGGCCGGGCCGTACGCCAGCGCCGCCGACTTGGTCAGCGACAGCAGCGCCGCCTTGGACGCCGCGTAGTGCGCCGCGTCCGGACGGCCCGACCGCGCGGCCACCGACGCGAGGGTGACGACCGACCCGCCGCCGTCCATCAGCTCGGCGGCCCGCTGGGTCACCAGGAAGACCGCGTTGAGGTTGAGGTCGATCACCCGCCGCCACTCCTCGGGGGTCACCCCGGCCAGCGGCTTGGTCTGCATGACGCCCGCACAGTTGACCAGCCCGTCCAGCCCGCCGAGGGCCTCGGCGGCGCGTCCGGGCAGCGCGCGGGCCTGCTCCGGATCGGCGAGGTCGGCCGCCAGCGGCACCGGCTCCGGTGCGCCCGCGGCGCCGTCCGCGCGCATCCCGGCGGCCACCGCCGCGACGTCGTCCTCGCGCAGGTCGGCCGGCGCCACCCGGGCGCCGCACTCGGCGAGCCGCTCCGCCACCGCGCGTCCCAGCCCTCCGGCGGCGCCGGTCACCAGGATCCGGCGCCCGGTGAGAGCCAGCTCCACGGTCACGATGATCTCCGTTCAATCGTTTGACTAGTGGGCGAGAAGGTAACGCACGACACGCGCCGGACACAAGACCCCAGTTCAGACGAGTTTCGAGGGCGCGCACCGGCCGCACGGCCCGCCGGGGGACGCCGCCCGGAGCGCGTCCGGCGGACACCTTCCCGGGACACCTATCGCGACCGCGCATGGCGCGGAGCGCCTTTGGAACGTTCCATTATCGGTGGTGAAGGTTGCCGGTGAGGCCGCGCAGCGGCCTCACCGGCGGACGTTCACCGACCTCGCGTCCAGCGGTCCGGGACCCGACTCGCACGTGCAGGCACCGAGGAGCCTCCAAGGCGATGGCGAACAGCACAGGAAATCCATTGTGAATGGGTCAAGACGCCTGCCTGAAACCATGCGGTGAGGCGAACCGAGGACTCGCTCCCGCACTATTTGCAGTGCGACGCCTTCGTCGAGGACATATAAATGGCGATGGCCCTCTTCTTGCCGATCGGATAATTCTTCCAGTCACAGAAGTCCAGGCGAGTGCCATCTGAGAAATACATGTTACCGGACCATCCTCCGGCATAGAGGTAGTATCCCTGCCCTGAGGGCGGTTCCCAGTTACCGGAGCAGTTCTTCTTCCAGTCCGCCGTGGTGGTAGGGCTGGTGTAGTACCGGTAGGTGAGCGTCGCGCTCGCGCCCTGGCATCCTTGAACGCCGACCTCGGACGCGGAAGCCGTGGCCGGCGCCAGGGCGAGGCCGCCGGCCACCCCCATCACGGCCGCCAGGGTGGCGATCCTCTTCAACTTCGTTTCCTACTTTCCAGTTCGTCCCGCCGATGGCGAATGACGCAGCAAATCTTTTTGAATGCTCCGATTTCTTGGAACGCAGCCTGGTGATCATAGCGACACGCGGACGTTTTCCGACAAGAGGGTGGCGGAACGGCACCCTATCCCCCGTCCGAGCGGGCCTTTGTCTCGGAATGACCGCGCGTCGATGTTGCGAGGCGACGGAAATCGCATCGGAACGAGCCCATGACCGGCGGATCCGGGAAATTCACTGCTCTTTATGGCGGCGTCGGCCGCGGTGGTACGGACCCCTCAGAGGGCCTCCGCCAGGCGCCGCGCGTGCTCGCCGGCCGTACCGTGGCAGGTCTCCAGCAGCCAGGCGCGCTTGAGGTACAGGTGGGCGGTCACCTCCCAGGTGAACCCCATCCCCCCGTGCACCTGGACGCAGCAGCGCCCGTTCGCCGAGGCCGCGTCGTCCGCCAGGATCTTGGCGGACGCGACCGCCTCACCGGGATCGTCTCCGCGCTCGCTTCCGCGCTCGTCTCCGCGCTCGTCTCCGTGGGGATCGTCCAGGGTCAGCGCCGCCGTCCACACCGCGGCACGGGCCAGGTCCACCCGGACGAGGGAGTCGGCGAGCAGGTGCTTGACCGCCTGGAACGACCCGACGGCCCGGCCGAACTGCTCCCGCTCCCCCGCGTACCGGACGGCCAGGTCGAGCGCCCCCTGGGCCACGCCCACCTGCAGCGCCGCCGTGAGGACGGCGCCCCGCGACCGCCACCGCGCCGCGTCCGCCGCGGTCCCGATCCGCTCCCCCGGCGGGGGCGGGCCGGTCACCCGCCGGACCGGGGTCAGCGGGTCGAGCGGCGCCGCGGCGGGAGCGGCCCGCAGTGCCCCGGACGGGACCAGGTGGAGGCCGTCGTCACCGATCAGCACGACGTGCGTGGCCGCGTCCAGGTGCTCCACCACCGGCACGGGGCCGGCCGTGTCCAGGGCGGTGACGACGGCGCCGCCGTCCGAAACGCCGCCGACCATCCCGGCCGCCAGGAACGTCGCCACCAGCGGGCCGGGGACCAGGGCCCGGCCCAGCTCCTCGAAGACGATCGCCGCGTCGGCCAGGCCGAGGCCCGCGCCGCCCCGTTCCTCGGGCAGTTCCAGACCGAACACGCCCAGCTCGGCCAGGGCGCTCCAGTCCTCGCGGTCCAGGGCGGGCGCGTCGGCGACCGACCGCAGCCGGCCGGGAGTCCAGTGGTCGTCCAGGTAGTCGCGCAGGCCCGCGCGCAGATCGCGCTGGTCCGCGCTCATCGTCAGGTCCATCGGGGCTCCTTCGGCAGTCCGAGGGCGCGCTCGGCCAGGATGTTCCGCTGGATCTGCGAGGTGCCCGCGGCGATCGTGAACGACAGCGTGTTGACCCGGTCCTCGACGAGGTGCCCGCGCGCCCGACCGTCCGGCCCCGGCAGCCCGTCCAGCGCGAGCGACGCGCGCCCGAGGACGTGCCCGGCCAGATCGGCGATCCGCTGGCGGTTCTCGGTGAACCGCAGCTTGAAGACCGAGGCGCCCTGGACGGGGACCATGCCCGCCGACGCCTCCGACACGTTCTTGCGGATGAGCGCCCACAGCCCGTTCACCTCGGCGATCAGCCGGCCCACGTCGCGGCGCAGCGCGGCGTCGTCCCACAGGGTGCCGCCGCCCCGGTCCGGGGTGGCGCGGGCGGCGGCGGCGATCTCCCGCAGGATGTTGCGCGACTCGATCACGTCGCCGATGAAGGCGGTGCCGCGCTCGAAGGAGAAGGTCACCATGGCCACCCGCCAGCCGTCGTTCTCGGGCCCCACGCGGTGGGACGCCGGGACCCGGACCCCGTCCAGGACCAGTTCGGAGAACTCGCCGGTCCCGACGGCCGTCCGCAGCGGGCGGACCCGCACCCCCGGGGCGTCCATGGGCAGGATCAGCCAGGTGATCCCCTTGTGCCGGGGCGCGCCGGGGTCGGTGCGCACCAGCAGCTCGCAGTGGTCGGCGACCTCCGCGTGCGAGGTCCAGATCTTGCGGCCGGTGACGACGTAGCAGTCCCCGTCGCGGACGGCGGAGGTCCGCAGGGCGGCCAGGTCGGAGCCGGCGTCCGGCTCCGAGAAGCCCTGGCACCACACCTCCTCACCGCGCAGGATGCGCGGGAGGTGCCGCGCGCGCTGCTCGGCGGTGCCCTCGACGATGAGCGTCGGGCCGGCGTGCAGGAGCCCGACGAAGTTGGCGCCCACGTAGGGGGCCCGGGCGCGGGCGGTCTCCTCCAGGAAGATCAGTTGCTCGGTCGGCGAGGCGCCCAGCCCGCCGTGCTCGGAGGGCCAGTCGACACCGGCGTACCCGGCGTCGAACAGCCGCCGCTGCCAGGCGGTGTCGTAGCGGCGGCGGGCGGGCAGGTCGTCGCGGCGGGGCGCCGGGGGCAGGGTCGGCAGGACCTCGGCCAGCCACGCCCGCAGCCGGTCCCGGAAGGCGATCTCTCGGTCGGTCGGTCGCAGGTCCACGGTCACTCCTGGGGTCGCACGGCGCGCTCGCGCGTGCCGTCCATGTACGGGGGCGGTCGGCGGTGCGCCGGGGCCGGGCGGGTCACCAGCCCAGGAAGCGCGGGGTCCGGCGCTCGGCGAAGGCGCGCAGCCCCTCCCGGCCGTCCTCGCTGGTCATGTTGATCTCCGCGGCCATCGCCTCCTCGGCCAGTGCCGTGGACCGGTCGCCGTCCAGCGCCCGGTTGACCAGCCGCTTGCCGAGCCCGAGGGCCACGGTGGGCCCGCCGGCCAGCCGCCCGGCCCACTCCGCCGCCGTCGCGGCCAGCTCCGCGGCGGGGACGACCCGGTTGACCAGCCCCAGCCGGTGCGCGTCCGCGGCGGGCAGGTCGTCGCCGAAGAAGATCAGCTCCTTGGCGCGCTGCGGGCCGACCAGCCGGGCCAGCAGGTAGGCCCCGCCGCCGTCCACGACCAGGCCGCGCCGGGCGAAGACCTCGATGAACCGGGCCGAGTCGGCGGCCAGCACCAGGTCGCTGGCGTAGGCGATGTGGCAGCCGATGCCCGCGGCCGTCCCATTGACGGCCGCGATGATCGGCTTCTCGCAGTCCAGGAGGGCGGTGACGAGCCGCTGCGCGCCGTTGGCGACGGCGCGGGCGACCGAGCCCGCGGGGCGTTCGGGAAGGCCCTCGGGCGGGTCCGGCGGCCCGCCGCCGGTGCCGCTCAGGTCCGCCCCGGTGCAGAAGTGCCGCTCCCCGGCGCCGGTGAGGACGATCGCCCGTACGCGCGGGTCGCCGCTCGCCGCTCCCACCAGATCGATCACGCGGTCGCGCTGGGAGCCCGTGAGGGCGTTGCCCGCGCGCGGCCGGTTCAGGGTCAGCCAAGCGACCCCCTCGGGCGTGACCCGCCACAGCAGGTCGGACGAAGGGCCGGGCGAGGGGACGGACGGTGGGTCGGACGAAGGGCCGGACGAGGAGACGGGCGAGGGGACGGACGACGATGAGGTGCGGTCGGCCACGGCGATACCGCCTTTCGTCAGGAGGTGCCCACGATGGAGACGAAGCTGACCATCTCTCCCGGGTAACCGCCGAGGTTGTGCGTGAGCGCCAGGGAGCGCGAGCCCGAGGTCGAGATCCGCCGCTCCGGCGGCGCCTCGCCGCGCAGTTGCAGCCATGCCTCGAACATCATGCGCAGGCCGGAGGCGCCCACCGGATGGCCGAACGCCTTCAGGCCCCCGTCGGGGTTGACGGGCAGTTCGCCGTCGCGGTCGAAGTCTCCGGACAGCACCCGCTTCCACGCCGTCCCCCGGTCGGCCAGGCCGAGATCCTCGGTGAGGACCAGCTCCGTCGGGGTGAAGCAGTCGTGCACCTCGGCCATGGCCAGCTCCTCCCGCGGCGCGGTGACGCCCGCCTGCGCGTAGGCGTCCGCCGCCGAGGCGGCCACCTCGGGGAACGACGTGTAGTCGTAGGAGGGGTCGGTCACCCCCGAGCCGTCACCGGCGACGAGGGACAGCGCCTTGATCAGGAGCGGCCGGCCGGTGTAGCGGGCGGCGTCCTCGGCCCGCACCAGCACGGCCGCCGCGGCGCCGTCGGCGACCCCGGCGCAGTCGAACACCGACAGCCCGCCCGCCACGGCCGGCATCGCGCGGAGGCGTTCCACCGGCATCTCCTTGCGGAACTGCGCCCTGGGGTTGCGCGCGCCGTTGGCGTGGTTCTTGGCGGCGATGCGGGCCAGTACGGTGCGCATCTCGGTCTCGCTCACGCCGTAGCGCCGGGCGTAGGCGGGGGCGACCATGGAGAACATGGCCGCCGCCGTCAGCGTCCGCTGCGTGCCGTCGTCCGGGATGGGGAACGCGTTGAGCCCCTGGTAGCCCGAGTCCTTCACCTTCTCCACGCCGATCGCCATGGCCACGTCGTACGCGCCGCTGGCGACGGCGTACGCGGCCTGGCGCAGGGCCTCCGAACCGGTGGCGCAGTAGTTCTCCACTCGGGTGACCGGCTTGCCCCGGAGCCGCAGCGGGCGCGACAGGGTCATGCCGCTCATGCCCGACTGGGCCGTGCCGAGCCAGTACGCGTCGACGTCGTCCCTGGTCACCCCGGCCGAGGCGAACGCCTCGCCGGCCGCGTCCAGCAGCAGCTCGTCGACGCCCTTGTCCCAGTGCTCGGCGAAGCGCGTGCACCCCATCCCGACGATGGCGACGCGGTCCCTGATCCCGTGCGAGGGCATGTCAGCCGGTCCCTTCCCCGTCCGGCGCGGCCTGTCCCGCACCGCGCGCGGGCCGTCCCTTCCAGAAGTAGTTGTGGACGCCGTCGGCGGTGAACAGCCGCCGGAAGGTCATCTCGATCCGGTCGCCGACCGCGATCCCGGACTCGTCGACGTCGGTCAGCTCGACCGGCAGCCGGCCCCCGCCGTCGAAGTCCACGACCGCGAACACCACGGGCGGGCTGGGCGAGTGGGCGAGCCGGTCCACGGTGAGGGCCGCGACCGTGCCGGTCTCCCCGGCCATCGGGTGGCGCGCGGCGTCCAGGGGCGAGGGGGGCAGCCGCACCGTGCCGTCCTCGCCGCGGGAGCCGACCAGGCCGAACTTCCAGTCGCGGTTGCGCGCCGCCGCAGGCGCCGACGGCCGGGCCGGTCCGGGACGGCGCGGCGGCTCGACCGGCAGGAGGCCCCGCCAGGCGAGGTAGGTGCCGTAGGCGACCGGCGCCCCGGCCTCCAGCTGCTCCGCCAGCGGGCGGTACGGCCGGTGCGCGGCGAGCGCGCCGGTGGTCCGCAGGACGACCGCGTCGGCGCCGTCGGACAGGGTCAGCAGGACCACGATCCGTCCCGCCTCCGCCCCCTCGGCCGCCGCGCGTTCCAGCTCGGCCACCAGGAGCAGGCCCGGGTGGGCGGCCCCGGTGTCACCGGCCCGGCCGTCGAGCCGGTCGGCGATCCGCACGGCCGGCACGCCGGAGCCGGCGGCGACCGCGCGGGCGGCGCGGGCGTGCGGCCCGGCCACGATCAGCGTGGCGACGTCGCCGGCCTCCAGCCCCGCGTCGCCGAGGGCGAGCTTGAACGCCTCCAGCCCGAGGGCGGTGTAGCGGGTCTCGCCGAAGCGTTCCTCCCAGGTCCGCGACGCGGCGGCGCCCGGGATCCGCCAGCGGTCCAGGAACTCCTCGGTCAGCGACGCCCAGGCGAGCCGTTCGGCGAGCACCGGCCCGTCCCGGTCCGAGCCGGCCAGCAGCGCCGCCGCGCCGTCGCCCCCGGCGGCCTCGTCGGCGCCGCCGGGCAGCCCGGTGCGCACGTCGGAGGCGATCACCAGGCACGGCCCGTCCGCGTCGAGCCCGGCGCGCAGCGCTCCCATCGCCGAGTGCACCGAGCCGACCGCGTCGTAGGCCGCGGCGGTGCGGTCCAGGCGGAGCGCCGCGTGCGCGACCGTGGCGTTGGTCTTGTCGAGATAGGCGGGGACGGTGGTGGCGAACCACACGGCCCGCGGGCGTGCCGCCGTGCCGCGCAGGGCGTCGCGCGCCGCGGCGACGCCCATGGTGGTGGTGTCCTCGTCGTAGGAGGCCACGGTGCGGTGGCCGGTGCCGCCGCCGGTCCCGGCCACCGCCCGGATCGTCGAGCGGTCCAGCCGCCGGTAGGGCAGGTACGCGCCCCATCCCAGGATTCCGCGCATGGAGAGCATCCTAAGTGTAGATTGCATAAAAAATCTAATCTGCAATTAGACTGCCCGGCATGGGAACCGGTGAGACGGCCGGCGCCTCCGCGTCCCCCGTGCCGCCCTCGGGCGGGCCCTTGGACGGGGTGCGCGTCCTGGCGCTCGAACAGATGCAGGCACTCCCCTACGCCACGCAGCTGCTGGCCCGGCTCGGAGCGGACGTGGTGAAGATCGAGCCCCCGGGCCGCGGCGACTCCGGCCGCGCCTCGCTCCCGGCCATGACCGATCCGCGGGGCCGCCGCGTGGGGGCGACATTCCTCCGCAACAACCTGGGCAAGCGCAGCGTCTGCGTGAACCTGAAGGACCCGCGGGGCCGCGAGCTGGTCCTGGGCCTCGCCCCGCGGTTCGACGTCATCGCCGAGAACTCCAGGGCCGGCGCGATGCGGCGGCTCGGCCTCGGGTACGAGGACATCGCCGCGGTGCATCCGGCGGGCGTCTACGTCTCGGTCTCGGGCTTCGGCAACACCGTGCCGACCCCCTACGGGGGCCGGCCGGCCTTCGCGCCCGTCGTCGAGGCGATGTCGGGGATCTACGAGATGAAGCGGCGCGGCGGCGACCCGCCGGCCGTGGCCCCGGTCGGCGCGCTCGGGGACATCGGCGCCGCGCTGTTCGCGGCGGTCGGGGTCCTCGCCGCCCTCCGGCACCGCGATGCCACCGGCCGCGGCCAGTACGTCGACATCGCCATGCTCGACTCGGTGATCGCCATGACCGACATCGTCACCAACCTGTGGTCCATGGGGCTGCGCAAGGGCGAGCTGGGGCCGCTCATCCTGCACGGGTTCCGTGCCGCCGACGGCTGGTTCGTGCTCCAGGTCGGACGCGAGGAGCACTTCGCGCGGCTGGCCGGGCTCGTCGGGCGCCCCGAATGGACCGCCGACCCCCGGCTCGCCACCCGCCAGGGATGGGTCGACCACCTGGAGGACGTGCTGCGGCCGGCGATCGAGGGCTGGGCCGCCCGCCTGACCAAGGCCGAGGCGTGCGCGGCGCTGGCGGCGGCGGGCATCGCCGCCGGGCCGTGCCTCGGCGAGGAGGAGGTGGTCGCCGACCCCCACGTCGCCGCCCGCGGCATGCTGGTGGAGGTGTCGCGCACCGACGGGGTGGAGCAGCCCGTGCTGGTGCCGGGCAACCCGGTCAGGATGAGCGCCGCGCCCGCGCGGGAGGAGCACCGGCCCCCCTGGCTGGGCGAGCACACCGCCGCCGTGCTGGGCGGCGAGCTGGGGCTGAGCGCGGCCGAGATCGAAGCCCTGCGCGCGGACGGCGTCGTCGCCTGAACCGTCCGGACCCCGGCACGGGGCCTCCCGGACGGGTGAACGGCTACCATGCACACGGCCGCCAGAAGGGGGAGTCCGCCGCCGATGACCGAGCGCAGTCTGCGGGAGCAGCGCCGAGAACAGCGCCGGGCGCTCAGCCGGGACCAGATCCTCGACTCGGCGGAGGCGGTGTTCGCCCGCGAGGGCTTCCACCAGGCGTCACTGCGCGAGATCGCCGAGCGCGCCGAGTTCTCGGTCGGCACCGTCTACGGCTTCTTCACCGGCAAGGACGAGATCTACCGCGAGATCTTCCTGCGCCGGGCCGCCGAGTTCATGCCCGGCATGGAGCGGATCCTGGCCTCCGCCCTGCCGCCCCGGCGGCAGCTGACCGAGCTCGCCGACTGGCAGGTGGGCTTCTTCCGGCGGTTCCCGCGGTTCGGGCGGCTGGTCCTGCGCGGCGGGGCGATCGCGCCGCCGCTGGCGGACCCGCCCGACGACGGCAGGATCCTGGAGAACTTCCGCGCCTCCCAGCGGATGCAGGCCGACCTGTTCCGCCGCGGCCAGGAGGCCGGCGAGCTGCGGGACGGCGACCCGATGCTGCTGGCCCGGATGTTCACCGGGCTGATCAGCGCCTTCCAGATGACCGAGCTGGACGCGGAGGAGCCCTCCCCCGAGGCCGCGCGAGTGTCGCTGGAGCAGCTGCACCGCGTCCTTGAGGCGGCCTTCGTGGTGGGGGACGCCTCCGCCTCCCCGGCCACCGGCGACACGTGAGACCGGCCCAGAGCCTGCCCCCGGTTCAGAGCCTGCCGCCGGTACGGAAATCCGGTGGCACCCAGTCCGGGTCGCGCCGCTCGGCGAACGCCCGGGCGCCCTCGCGCATCTCCGCGTTGAACAGCAGCGCGTCGAAGGTCATCCGGTCGACACGGTCGTAGTTGTCGTTGACGATCCGCTTGATCTGCAGCCTGGCCTGCGGCGCGGTACGGCAGATCTGGATCGCGACCTCCTCGGCCGCGGCCAGGACCTCCCCGTCCGGGACGACCCGGGTGAACATGCCCCAGCTCTCGGCCTCCCGCGCCGTCACCACCCGCCCGGTGAGCAGCATGTCCCGGGCCCTGGCGATGCCGATCTGCGCGGGCAGGTAGGCGGCGTAGCCGGTGTCGGCGATGCCCCGGAACAGCTCCGGCGCCCGGACCGTCACGCTCTCCCCCGCCACGGCGACGTCCGAGAGCATCGCGATCAGCAGCCCGCCGCCCTGGGCCAGGCCGTTCACGGCCGAGACCACCGGCTTGGCCGAACGCCGGATCGCCTCGAACGGGGTGCAGTCGTTGCCGAGCAGGTCGGGGAAGTCCAGCCACCGGTCGGGCTCCCGGCCGCGCAGCTCGCCGCCGGGGACGAACACGTCGCCGGTACCGGTGATGATCAGCGCGGCCAGGGCGGGATCGCGGTTGACCAGGTCGACGGCCCGGCGCACGCCGAAGTACATGGCGCTGGTGAGGGCGTTGCGCGAATCGGGCCGGTCGATGACGCACCAGGCCAGCGCGCCGCGCCGCTCGAAGCGCAGGTAGGGGGTTCCGAGGTCGTCGCCCTCCAGCCCCACGGGACCGTCGTTCATCACGCCCCCCGTCACCGGCGCTCGAAGGTCACGCCGGCGGCCTCGCGGTCCCAGGCCGCCGGCCCGGCGCCCTCGTCCCTGAGGATGTTCTTGGTGGTACGGCCGGTCCGGCTTATGGGCAGCTCCTCGCGGAATTCGAAGTAGCGCGGCACGGCGAAGTAGGGCAGCCGGTCGATCGCCCACCGGCACAGCGCCTCCTCCGTGAGCGAGGCGCCCTTCCGGAGGACCACGGTGGCCTTGACCTCGTCCTCGCCCACCTCGCTCGCGACCGCGTGCACGCAGACGTCGGCGACCTCCGGATGCTGGTGGAACACCTTCTCCAGCTCCCAGCTGGAGATGTTCTCCCCGCGCCGGCGCATGTAGTCGGCCTTGCGGTCGACGAAGAACAGGTAGCCGTCCTCGTCGATCCGGCCGATGTCACCGGTGTGGAACCACAGGTTCCGCCAGGCCGCGACGGTGGCCTCGGGGCGGCGCCAGTAGCCCTCGAACATCACGTGCGGCATCCGGGGACGGCAGACGATCTCGCCCTCGGCCCCGGCCGGGACCTCCCGGTCGTCCTCGTCGAAGATCTTCACGGTGAACGCCTCGGAGTTGACGATGCCCGCCGAGCCGGGCCGGCCCGGCCGCCCCGGGGGCAGCCACGAGATCAGGGACGCCTCGGTGTTGCCGTAGGCGTTGCTGAACGTGGCGATCCCGAAGCGGTCGCGGTAGATCTGGTCGATCTCCGGGGGCATCGGCGCCCCGGTCAGCAGGCGCAGCGTCGTGTTGGCCCCGGGACGTCCCGACCCCCTGGCCCGCGGATGGTCGTCCGCCTTGGCCACCAGCACGGCCAGCGACCCCAGCAGCGAGGCGATGGTGGCCCCGGTGCGGTCGATCTCGGGCCAGAACCCCGACACCGAGAAGCGCCGGGCGAACGCCGCCCGGCCGCCGCTGATCAGCGTGCCGGTGAGCATGCAGGAGATCGCGTTGAAGTGGAACAGCGGCAGGGGGCTCCACACCACGTCCTCGCGGGTCCTGCCCCACGACGCGATGATCTGCCGGGCGATCGACAGGTGGTAGTTGTGGCTGAGCGCGCATCCCTTGGACGGGCCGGTGGTGCCTCCCGTGTAGACGATGGTGCCCAGGTCCGAGGGGCGCACCAGGACGTCCGGGCGGGTGTCCCCGGCGGTGAGCAGATCGTTCCAGGAGTGCTCGGCCGCCTTGCCCCGGCCCACGGCTCCGGTGGCGCCGAGGCCGGAGGCTCCGGGGCCGGTCGCGCCGGGGCCGCCGCTCGCGCCGCCGTCCACGATCACCAGGTGCCGCACCGTGCCGAGGGTGTCCAGGACGTCCCGCGGCCGGGACGCCAGGTCGTCCTGGACGACCAGGACGGTGGCCGCGGCGTCGGCGAGCTGGTGGCGCAGCAGCGGGCCCTTCAGCGCCGTGTTGACCGGGACCGCGATGGCCCCCAGCTTGTGGATCGCGAACCAGGACAGCACCGCGGCCGGGCCGTTCTCCAGCATGGTGGCCACCGTCGAGCCGTGCCCGACGCCCAGCCCCGCCAGGGCGTTCGCCACCCGGTTGGAGGCGGCGTCCAGCTCCGCGGCGGTGTAGGGGGTGCCGCAGCAGTCCAGGAACGGCCCGTCCGGATCGCCGGCCAGCCGGCGGTCCAGCAGATCGAGCAGGGTGAGCTGTTCCGCGTCCACCCAGTCGGCCATGTCGCGCTGCCTCCGCTCCCGCTCACGCGAGCGACTCGCCGGGGTTCAATATAATATATCCAATCTACGAAAAGCCAGGCCCCCGCGATCACACGGATCGGGGGGCCGTGCGCACCGGGACCCGGCGGAAGCACCGCCGGGGTCCCGGCGGCTCCCGTCAGGAGCCTGCGGTGTACTCGCGCAGATGCCGCGCCGTCAGCGTGTCCCCCCGGGCCACGAGGTCGGCGGGCGTTCCGGTGAACACCACCTCGCCGCCGTCGTGCCCGGCGCCGGGACCGAGGTCGATGATCCAGTCGGCGTGGGCCATCACGGCCTGGTGGTGCTCGATCACGATCACCGTGTTCCCGCCGTCGACCAGCTGGTCGAGGAGGGCGAGCAGGTGGTCCACATCGGCCATGTGCAGCCCGGTGGTCGGCTCGTCCAGGACGTACGTCGCGGCCTTCTCGGCCATGTGGATGGCGAGCTTGATCCGCTGCCGCTCGCCGCCCGACAGCGTGTTCAGCGGCTGGCCGAGCCGCAGGTAGCCCAGCCCCACGTCCCGGAGCCGGCCGAGGATCACGTGCGCCTGCCCGGACGGGAAGAAGTCGTGCGCCTCCGCCACGGACATGTCCAGCACCTCGCTGATGTTCTTGCCGCGCAGCGTGTACGCGAGGACCTCGGGGGTGAAGCGCCTCCCCTCGCACTTCTCGCACACCGAGGCCACCCCCGCCATCATCGCGAGGTCGGTGTAGATGACGCCCAGGCCGCCGCAGTGCGTGCAGGCCCCTTCCGAGTTGGCGCTGAAGAGGGCCGGCTTAACGCCGTTGGCCTTGGCGAAGGCGGTACGGATCGGGTTCAGCAGCCCGGTGTAGGTGGCCGGGTTGGAACGGCGCGAGCCGCGGATCGGCGACTGGTCCGCCACGACGACGCCCTCCCGGCCGGCGACGTACCCGTGGATGAGCGAGCTCTTGCCGGACCCGGCGACACCGGTGACCACCGTCAGCACCCCCAGCGGGACGTCCACGTCGACGCCGCGCAGATTGTGCAGGTCCGCGCCCTCGATCGACATCTTCCCCCGCGGCGTCCTGGGCGTCTCACGCAGCCGCGCCCGGTGCTCCAGGTGCCGTCCGGTCAGGGTGCCCGAGGCGCGCAGCCCGGCCACGTCCCCGGAGTAGCAGACGTGCCCGCCCTCGGCGCCCGCGCCGGGGCCGAGGTCGACGACGTGGTCGGCGATCGCGATGACCTCCGGCTTGTGCTCCACGACGAGCACCGTGTTGCCCTTGTCGCGCAGCCGCTCCAGCAGGCCGTTCATGCGCTGGATGTCGTGCGGGTGCAGCCCCGCGGTGGGCTCGTCGAAGACGTAGGTGACGTCGGTGAGGCTGGACCCCAGGTGCCGCACCATCTTCACGCGCTGCGCCTCACCGCCGGAGAGCGTGCCCGAGGGCCGGTCCAGGCTGAGGTAGCCCAGCCCGATCTCGACCAGCGATTCGAGGAGATCGCGCAGGTTGCCCAGCAGCGGCGCCACCTGCGGGGCGTCGAGGTCCGTCACGAACCGGGCCAGGTCGCTGATCTGCATCGACGAGCACTGGGCTATGTTCACCCCGTTGATCGTGGAGGACAGCGCGGCCTGGTTGAGCCGGGTGCCGCCGCAGGACGGGCAGCCGGCGAAGACCACGGCCCGGTCGACGAAGGCCCTGATGTGGGGCTGCATCGACTCGCGGTCCTTGGTGAGGTAGAGCCGCTGGACCTTGGTGATGAGCCCTTCGTAGGTGGTGTTGTGCGTGCCCGCCTTCACCTTGGTCGAGCCCTTGTGGAGGAAGTCCTCCCACTCCTGCTCGGTGAAGTCCTTCAGCTTCTTGTCCGGGCTGTAGAAGCCGGAGCCCGCCATGACCTGCCAGTACCAGGAGTCCACGGCGAAGTTGGGAACGGTGATCGCGCCCTCGTTGAGGGAGAGCTCGCGGTCCACCAGCTGGTCGACGTCGATCTTGGAGACCTGGCCGACGCCTTCGCACTCCGGGCACATGCCCTCGGGCAGGTTGAAGCTGAAGGCGCCGGCCGGGCCGATGTGCGGGGTGCCCAGCCGGCTGAAGACGATGCGCAGCATGGCGTAGGCGTCCGTGGCGGTGCCCACCGTGGAACGGGAGTTCGCGCCCATCCGCTCCTGGTCGACGACGATCGCGGCGCTCAGGTTGCGCAGCTCGTCCACGTCCGGACGGCCCAGGCTGGGCATGAACGACTGCAGGAAGGCGCTGTAGGTCTCGTTGATCAGCCGCTTGGACTCGGCGGCGATGGTGCCGAACACCAGGCTGGACTTCCCTGAGCCGGACACTCCCGTGAAGACGGTGAGCCGGCGCTTGGGCAGGTCGACCGAGACGTCGGCCAGGTTGTTCTCCCGGGCGCCGCGGACCTGGATGACGCTGTGGCTGTCGGCCGAATGCATGACGGTGCTCCCTCACGTGTGCCCGGTGAATGCGCTCAGCGCCGTCCACCGTCGGTGCTCGGGGAAACGGCGAGGTGGCGGCGCCGTCGTACTCTATACGCTGTACGGAGTGGATGTGCCGCATTCGCCCGCCCCCAGGGACGGGCACCCGCGGTGAGGGTGACGGGCGGCCGGGGTCACGGGCGGCCGGGGGCGCGGGTCACCGGGAGGCGGCGGTCGCCTCCGGCGCCTGGTCGAACATGCCGCGCCCGCGGAACAGCTTGACCACGAGGTCGCCCTGGTTCCGGAGCATCTTGGCGTACTCCTGCTCGGCTCGTTCCGGGTCGCCCTTCTTGATGGCCCGCAGGATGGCGGCGGTGCCGCGCCGTTCCACGCCCTCGGCGCCGGGCACGAGCTCGAAGAAGTTGCCCGGCACGACGCCGGTCATCTGCTTGAGCATGCTCCGCAGCCGCGGCGACTGGGCCGCGTCCACGACGAGGCGGTGGAAACGCATCGTCAGCTCCTGGAGGTCGCCGGCGCCCTCGGCGTCGGTGATCTCCCGCTGGATCGGGGCCAGCCGCGCGGCCAGGTCGCTGCCCTGCCGCTCGACCGCCCGGCGGACGGCGAACCCGTAGAACAGCCCGTAGAGCTCGTAGAGGTCGCGCACCGACGACTCGTCGAGCGCGTTCACGAAGGCCCCGCGGTGCGGGACGATCGTCATCCAGCCCTCGCGTTCGAGCGCGATGAGCGCCTCCCGCACGGGGATCCGGGAGACCCCGAGGGCCTGCGCGATGGCGTCCTGCGGGACCCGCTGCCCCTGCCGGAGCACCCCGTCGAAGATCAGGCGGCGGACGTAGAGCCGGACCTGCTCACCGCTGCTCATCCGGGACAGGTCGTGACCCGGAAGCAGCTCGGACCAGTCCGTCATGCCGGCACCCTGCAAGGCGGGTTCCTGTCTGCGCGGGATCGTTCTCACCCCTAGGTCCGTCGGACGGCCTCGCACCGCCCGGTCGCCTTTCAAAACTAGCAGCCCCGCAGGCACGGCGGGCCGAGCGCGCCTGCGGCGGGAACGCCTCCTCCCGGCGCCCGGGCGCGGCCGGGCGCGGGCCGGGCGCGGGCCGGGAGGCCGGACGCGCCTCCGTACCCTCCGCGCCCTCCGTGGCGTCAGCGGCGTCAGCTGCCGGGCAGGTCGAGGCCGAGCAGGCGGATGGCGTTGCCACGGGCGATCTTGTCGATGGACTCCTGGTCGAGATGGCCGAACTGCAGGGCGGCCGCCTCCCGCGACCGCGGCCAGGTGCCGTCCTGGTGCGGGTAGTCGGTCTCGAACGTGACGTTCTCCAGCCCGACCTTGTGGAGGATCTCCACGCCCACGGCGTCCTTGAAGAAGCAGCTGGTGATCTGCCGGTAGTAGTACGTGGACGGCGGTTCGGGGCAGTTGTCGCGGGTGTGCGCCCAGCCGCGGTGGGTCTCCCAGACGTCGTCGACGCGCTCCAGCAGATAGGGGATCCAGCCGATCTGCGCCTCGGCGTAGAGGAGCTTCAGCCGGGGGAAGCGGTGCAGCACCCCGGAGAACAGGAAGTCCGTCATGCTCGCGACGCTGTTGCCGAAGATGATGGTCGCCCCCACCGCCGGGGGCGCGTCCGGGGACGTCTGCGGCGTCTTGGTGCCCGAGCCGATGTGCATGGAGAGCACGGTGCCGGTCTCCTCGCACGCGGCGAAGAACGGATCCCAGTATCCGGTGTGGAGGCCGGGAAGCCCCAGGTAGGCGGGCAGTTCACTGAAGGCCACGGCCCGCACCCCGCGGGCGGCGTTCCGCCGGACCTCGGCCACGGCCAGGTCGACGTCCCAGAGCGGCACGATGCACAGCGGGATGAGACGCCCGCCGCTGGAACCGCACCACTCCTCGACCATCCAGTCGTTGTAGGCGCGGACGCTCAGCAGGGCCAGCTCCCGGTCCTTGCCCCACAGGAAGATCTGCCCGCAGAACCGGGGGTAGTTGGGGAAGCACATCTGCGCCTGGACGCCGTTGAGGTCCATGTCGGCGAGGCGTTCGGACGGCCGCCAGCAGCCCGGCCGCATGTCGGCGTAGGTGATGCCCTCGTTGGTCACCTCGTCGGCCGGGACCCCGGCCGCCGCGATATAGCGCTTGATCTGGTTCCGCGTGTCCTCGTACACCCACCAGGCCACGTCGGGCCCCTCGGTTCCGGGGGTCTCGACGTACCTGCCGTCGACGAGGCGCACCTCCCCGGCCGGCGCGTGCTCGATGCGCGGGCCCGCGTCGCGGTGGCGGGCCGGCAGCCTGCCGCTCCACAGGTCCGGCGGCTCGACCACGTGCGCGTCCACGTCCACCAGGGGCGGGATCCTGGCCAGCCGCCCGGACGGCGCGTCCTGCGCGTCCGGGCGGGCCATCCGCTCCGTCATCACTCACCTCCATATACTGAATTTTTTATACATTTTACCAGCGGAGCCGGTCCCCATCGAGTCCTCATCCCCCGGGAACGGCTCTGCACCGCCCTCTACGAGCGGCCGAGGATCCTGGCGGCCTCCTCGCGGGTGGCCGCGCCGACGGGGGCGGTGAGCGCGGAGACCGTCATGTCGACGAGGTTGCGGGCCACCAGGGAGAGCGGGAGGGGACTGCGCCTGCTCTCCGGCGCGTCCTCCAGGATCGCCCGGTCCGCGAGCACGTGCAGCGCCGACTGCGACGCCACGACCAGCCGCTCGACGGCCAGCTCCCGGGGCATCCCCTCGGCCATGATCTTCACCAGGTCGCGGCCCGCCCGGGTCAGCGAGAGGTCGACGAGGGACTCCACCTCCTCGATGGCCAGGTGCGGATGGGCCAGCGCCGACGTCCAGACGCGGATCGCCCACCGCTGGCTGGAGCCCATCCCGATGTACTCGGCCACCGGCAGCACGATCACCTCGACCAGCCCGCGGACGTCCCCCGGCCCCCCGCTCCCGGCGACCCGCGCGTACAGCTCGTCGTGCCGGGCCCGCAGCCACGGCCCGTGCCGCCGCATGATCGCGCGCAGCAGCCCGTCGCGCCCGCCGAAGTGGTAGTGCAGGGCCGCGGTGTTGCGCTGGCCGGCGGCGGTGTTGATCTCGTTGAGCGACACCCCGGCGACGCCGCGCTCGGCCATCAGCCGCTCCGCGGCGTCCAGGATGCGCTCGCGCGTGCCGGCGCCGCGAGGCCCGGAGGATCGTTCAGACATCACTGCCTTCCAGCCGCCTGACCCGCGGCGGCACCCAGGGCCGCTCGGGCACGCCCTCACCATAGAACTGCCGCGCCCAGTGCCGGAACTCGACGATCGGCCCGTCGCCGCGGATGAGGAGCGGTTTCTCGACGTACACCTTGTTCTCCCAGATCGGGATGTCCTCGGCGACCGCGTCGACGAACGTTCTGATCATCTTCTCCGAGAAGTCCCGCATCGACTCCGGCACCGTGAAGGTCCAGCGGATGTGAACGTGCTCCTCGTCCACGGGCGTCACCGAGGAGACGAAGGACATCACGCCCTTGAGGCGGAGCGCGCCGAGGCCCAGCCCGTACGACCTGCGCGTGAAGTCGAGCGGGTAGACCTTGCCGCTCTTGCTCCGGAACTCCTGCCGCTCGGTGACGGTCTTGACGAAGCCGTCGTAGCCGACCTCGCCGCCGGGCACGGTCTCCATGCCGTGCACGTACTTGAAGTGGACGTAGTCGGCGTTGTTCTCGGCCATCTCCTGGCAACAGGTGGCGATCTCGAACTCGTGGAAGACCGGGTCGGTCCAGTCCTCGTCGTCGAACTCCTCCATGACCGGCATGTCGAGGTACGGCTCGGCGCCGCCGAGGTGGTGCCAGGCGAACACCAGGCCGAAGCGCTCCACGACCGGGTAGGAGCGGACGGCCGCCTTGGGCGAGGGCTCGGCGTCGGTGTAGGGCACGTCCAGGCACCGGCCGGACACGCCGTCGAAGCGCCAGGCGTGGAACGGGCACTCCAGCAGCTCGCCGGTCACCCGGCCGCCGTGGGCGAGGTTGGCCCCCAGGTGCGGGCAGTACGCGTCCACGACCCGGGCGTCGCCGGAGGCGGTGCGGAACAGCGCGAGGTCCCGCCCGAAGTAGTGCGCGGGCCTGACCTCGCCGGCCGCCAGCTCGTCGCTGCGCGCGACGGCGAACCAGCCGTTCGGGACGGGGAACGGGAAGCGCGACATACGTCCCTCCTCGGGAACTAAAGAAGTCTCTTCAAATGGAAGCTAACACCGGCCCCGCTCGTCGACCAGGGCCCGGCCCCGCCGCGCCACTTCTGCCTTAGACTTGATTTTATATAAAATAGTAACGAACTGGAGTGCATGGTGAGACTCGGCGAAGAGGGCGATCCCGGGGGCGATCCAGTGTCCGTTCAGGCGGTGTCCGGCGCCGCCGGCGCGCTGCCCGCGCCCGGCGAGGCGCTGGTCCGGCGCAGCAGCGGCGAGCAGGCGGCGCTCTACATCCGCAGGCTGATCTTCGACGGCCGGCTGCGGCAGGGCGACCGCGTCCCGCAGGACGACATCGCCAGGGCCCTGGGCGTCAGCCGCATCCCTGTGCGCGAGGCCCTGCTGTCCCTGGAGCGGGAGGGCTGGGTCACGATCAGGCCGCACCGCGGCGCGTTCATCGGGGCGCTGGACGAGGCGGCCGTACGCGACCACTACACCCTGTACGGCCTGGTCTTCGGTTTCGCGGCCCGGCGGGCCACCGAGCGTCGCACGCCGGAGCTGACCGAGCGTCTGGCCGGGCTGTGCGCGGGACTGGAGGGCACCGACGACCCGGCGGAGGTCGCCCGCCTGACCCGCGAGTCCGACCGGCTGATCCTGGAGACCGCGAGCTCGCCGCGGTTGCGCTCGGTGCTGCGCGCCATGGTCGGTGTGGTGCCCGGCAACTTCTTCGCGCTGGTACCGGGGCCGGTCGAGGCCGTCCGGGCCGGGCGGCGGGCGATCCACGAGGCGATCGCGGACGGGGATCCCGACCGCGCCGCCGGAGCCTACGCGCGGATGCTGCGCCGCCAGGGCGACCTGGTGGCGCGGCTGTTCGAGGAGAAGGGCCTGTTCGCGAAACCGGCCTGAGCCGGCCCGGGGCGCAGGAAGGGTGAGGGCCTGCCGGGGGCGGCCCCTCCCCCGCCGGCTCAGCCCGGCGTGATCCGCCGGCGGGCCAGCCTCCAGCCCGCCGGCTCCCGGCGGAAGGTGTCCCGGTAGTGCCCCATCGAGTGCAGGCGCGGCACGGTGCCGGTGTCGGCGTAGAACTGCCAGTACGACTCCGCCACCGCCGACGCGCCCTCGACCTCCACCGTGACGGTGCCCACCACGTGGCGGGTGTGGCTGCCAGGACCGGTGGCGCCCTCGGCGCGCCGCGCCGAGCCGGCCGCCCGGATCTCCGCGCGCCCGCGCCTGACCGGCACGCCGGGCATCTCCCAGACGGCGTCCTCGGTGAACTGCTCCGCGTAGGCGTCGAGGTCGCCCATGTCCGCCAGCCGCGCGATCCGCGCCAGCAGCCCGCGGATCTCCAGCTCGTCCCGGACCCTCCGGACGTCCCGCGCGCCCGCGCCGTCGGCCATCCCCGCCCCCTCCGGTCGGCGCCCGCGGAGACGGGGCACTCGCTTGTCTGATTATGGATTTTATATATAAGTTAACGAAGCCTGTCCATGAGGTGGCGCCGGCGGCGCCGGCCCGGAGGAGGGAACCGCATGACCGAACCGGACGGCGCCCGCTACGCCGAACGCCTGTTCCCCGCCCCGGTCGACCACGGTGTCGCCCGGCCCGACCGGGCGGTCTCGACGGTCCGGTCGGGCACCGACACCGCCGCCGGCGGTGAGTACCGGAACGAGCTGTGGTACCAGGGCAGCGGGCGCGTCGGCGAGAAGGCGGTCGAGTCGATCGTCGTCTACCCGCCCACCCGGGGCGTGCGGAGCCAGGGCGACCCGTTCGAGCCGGTGAAGATCGGCATCCTGATCGACATGGACCTCGGCCAGCTGCTCGCCGACCTGGTGGACCCGGTCATCCTGGCGATCGAGGACGCGCTCAACGAGGGCGCCTACGACCGTCCCGTCGAGATCGTGACGGTCGACGCCCGCGGGCTGCCGAGGGAGAACTACCTCAAGGTCCGCAAGGGCTACCGCAAGCTCGTGGACGAGGGCTGCGTCGTCGTCATCGGGCCGTTCATCTCCGACAACTCGGTGAACCTGCGCGAGACGATCAACTCCACCGGCGTCCCCTGCCTCGGCTGGACGGGCACCACGCTGTTCCACGGCGAGTACTGCTTCACCGTCGCCAACGGCGACATCCCCGTCGAGGGCGCCATGGCCGCCCACTGGTGCTTCCAGAACGACCTGGAGAAGGTCGGGTTCTTCTGGGAGCAGGGCTCCTCCGGCGACCTGTACGCCGGCCACTTCCGCGCCGCCGCGCGCCAGTACGACCTCGACGTCGTCAAGGAGGTCCGGCTCACCCCCAACCCCCGGGACTTCCAGAAGCACCTGGCCACCATGCGCGAGCAGGGGGCGCAGGCCATCGTCTACATGGGGTACGGCTACTCGACCTTCCATTTCGCCGAGGCGTTCCAGGCGCTGGACTGGGACCCGCCGCGGTTCATGGGCACGGCGTTCATGTTCTACTCCAACTCCAACGAGTGGGCCGCGGGCCTGGAGGGCTGGCACGGCGTCGACCAGCTCGGGGAGGACGGCGCCAACCCCAACTACGAGGCGATGCTGGAGCGTTTCGAGGCCCGCTTCGGCCGCGTCTCCCGCAACGTCGTGGTGGCCCTGTCGTACGACACCGCCCGCGCCGCCGTCCACGGGATCGCCAACGCCCGCATCGCCACGCCCGAGGAGGTCAAGACCGGGCTGGAGCAGATCAAGTGGATGCCGTGCACCAACGGCGGCCCCGGCTGCCACCTGACCTTCGCCGAGTACGACCACCGCGGCTACAAGGGCGACTTCCTCACCATCCGGGAGCTGCGCGGCGGCGAGCTGCACTTCCGCGGCTACCACCGCCCGGCCTGGCCGTCCAACACCCGGTCGCCGCTGCTGAAGCGGGAGGACGGCTGAGATGCCCGTCCCCCCTCCCCCGCCGCTCGGCCGTTCCGCTCGGCCGTTCCGCCCTGCCCCCGAGGACGTTCGAGGGCACCGGCGGCTGATCCGACGACCGATCCGACGACGATCCGTTCCCGGGAGTACGCATGGACCTCGCCTTCGGCTCCGAGCACGAGGAGCTGCGCCGCACCGTCCGCGCCTTCCTGGCCGCCACCTCGCCCGAGTCCGAGGTACGCAGGCTGATGGAGTCCGTGCGCGGCCACGACCAGGACGTCTGGGCCCGCATGGGCGCGCAGCTCGGCCTCCAGGGGCTGGCGATCCCTGAGGAGTACGGCGGCGGCGGTGGCGGTCCCGTGGAGACCGGCATCGTGATGGAGGAGATGGGCCGGGCGCTGCTGTGCGCGCCGTACCTGTCGACCTGCGTGCTCGCCACCCGCGCGATCCTCGCCTCCGGCGACCGGGGGGCGGCGCGGGAGCTGCTGCCCGGGATCGCCTGCGGGGTCACCGTCGCGACCCTGGCCTTCAGCGAGCCGGACCGTGACTGGAACGCGCCCGCGCGGGCCGCGGTGCGGCGTTCGGGCACCCGGCTGCTGCTGGACGGCGCCAAGGACCTCGTCCTCGACGGCGGCACCGCCGACCTGATCCTGGTCACCGCCGAAGGGGAGGCGGGCCCCGGCCTGTACGCCGTCCCCGGCGACGCCGGAGGGCTCACCCGGACCCCGCTGAGCACGCTGGACCCCACCAGGAGGCTGGCCCGCCTGGAGTTCGACGGCACGCCCGCGCATCCGGTGGGCGGCGCCGGCGAAGCACCGCGCGTCCTGGCCTCGGCCCTGGACCACGCGGCCGTCGCGCTGGCCGCCGAGTGCGTCGGCGGCGCCGGGCGGATGATGGAGACGGCGGTCGGGCACGCCCGTGAACGGGTGCAGTTCGGCCGCCCGATCGGCGCGTTCCAGGCGGTGAAGCACGCCTGCGCCGACATGTACGTGGAGGTGGAGTCGGCGCGGGCGGCCGCCCAGCACGCCATGTGGACCGCCGCCGGCGACACCGCCGCCCTGCCCGCCGCCGCCGCGCTGGCCAAGTCCTGCTGCGCGGACGCCTACATGCGCGTGGCCACGGAGACGATCCAGGTGCTCGGCGGGATCGGCGTCACCTGGGAGCACCCGGCCCACCTGTACTTCCGGCGGGCGAAGGTCTCCCAGATCCTCTTCGGCGACCCCGGCCACCACCGGGAGACGATGGTCAGGCTCCTCGCCGCCGCCACCGCCCCGGCGGCTCCCTGAGCCCGTCCCGTACGGCCCCGTCAGTCCCGGCTCGTGGCCTCGTCCTCTTTCACGGCGTTCGCGGCCAGGGCAGGGTCAGGGCAGCTTGAGCACCTGGCGGGCGTTGTCGTGCAGGAACCGGGGCCAGACCGAGTCCTTGAACGGGACGCCGGGCAGCTCGGCCATGATCCGGTCGAGGGGCAGCCCCATGGGGAAGTACCCGCCATAAATGATCTTGTGGGGGCCTCGGGTGTTGGCGTAGTCGACGATCTCGCGGGGGTAGTACTTCGGTGCGAAGGCGCTGGTGGAGTAGTACAGGTTCGGCCACTTGAGCATCAGTTTCACGGCCAGGTCGGTCCACGGCTCGCACCCGTGCCGGGTGACCAGGACCAGCTCCGGGAAGTCGAACATGACCTCGTCCAGGTACTCGACCCGCTGCGGCTCCAGGCGCACCCGGGGGCCGGGGACCCCCGCGCACACGAAGATCGGCAGCCCCAGCTCCACGCACTTGGCGTAGATCGGGTACATCTTCTTGTCGTTGATCGCGACCTGCGGGAAGGTGCCCGCGGGGAACACGTCCACCGCCCTGATCGCGTACTCGGCGTGCATGGCCGTCATCTCGCGCAGCGCGTCCATCCCCTGGTTGGGGTCCACCGACAGGCATCCGGCGAAGCGGTCCGGGTGCTCGCGCACCGCCCGCCTGCCGTCCTCCCCCTTGATCCCGACCAGCCCGACCGCGACGCCGTGCCGGTCCATCTCGGCGAGCGTCAGCGCGACCGGGTCGATGGCGGAGTCCTCGTGGTCCGGCACGTCCTTGAACATGTAGCCCGCGGGCATCCTCAGGTCGCGCCGGGATCCGGCGTCCTTGGTCTGGCGGGTGATGAAGCCGTAGGTGCCGTCCGGGTCCCGGATCGGGAACCCGATCATCGTGTCGATGATCGGCTGGTCCGCCGGCAGGGTCATGCGGTCACTTCCCTTCCCCGGGGCCCGCCGGAGCGGTGCGCCGGGCGAGGAGTTCGCGGAACGGCACGTCGCGGTCGGCGGGCCGTTCCCTGGGCAGGCCGAGGATGCGCTCGGCGATGGCGTTGCGCTGGATGGAGTCGGTCCCGCCGCCGATGCGCAGGCCCTGGGCGCTCAGCAGCTGCTGCTGCCACTCGCCGCCGCCGGGGGCGCCGGGCCCGGCCAGCACCCCGGCCGCGCCCTGGACGGCGATGCCGGCCTCGGCGGCCACGTGGGCACGGCGCGCCACCAGCAGCTTCATGATCGACCCCTCCGGGCCGGGCGGCCCGCCCTGGTCGAGCGCGGCGCGCATGCGCAGGCCCAGCACCCGCAGGACCTCGTCGAGGGTGTGCACGCGGGCCACGGCCTGGCGGACGAGGGGGTCGTGCTCGCGGCCCCGCGCGCGGGCCAGCTCCAGCAGGGCGGCGGCCTTGGCCCCGCCCCCGCCGCCGATCATGGCGCGCTCGCTCGCGAGGGTGGCGTGGGCCACCTTCCAGCCGCCGCCGGGCTCGCCGACGACGTTCCCGGCGGGGATCCGGACCTCGTCGAGGAAGACCTCGTTGAAGTGGTACGACCCGTTCATCTGCCGCAGCGGGCGCACCTCGACGCCGGGCGCGGACATGTCGAGCAGGAAGTAGGTGATCCCCTGGTGCTTGGGGACGTCCGGGTCGGTCCGCGCGAGCAGGATCGCGTGGCCGGCCACGCGCGCGCCGGAGGTCCACACCTTCTGCCCGGTCACGACCCATTCTGAGCCGTCGCGGACCGCCCGGGTCCGCAGCGCGGCGAGGTCGGAGCCCGCCTCGGGCTCGCTGTAGAGCTGGCACCAGACCCGCTCGCCGCGCAGGAGCGGGGGCAGGTGCTCGGCGCACTGCTCGCCGGTGCCGTGCCGCATCAGGGTGGGGCCGACCATGGACAGGCCGATGAGCAGCGGCCCCACCGACACGTCGAAGGCCGCCGCCTCCTCGGCGAAGACCGCCTCCTCGGCCGGGATCCCGCCGCGCCCGCCGAAGGCCGCCGGCCAGGAGATCCCGGCCCAGCCGCCCTCGTGCAGCCGCGCCTGCCACGCCTGCGCGGCGCGGACGCTCTCGGCCTCGGCCTTCCCGTACTCCTCGGCCGAGGAGGCCGCCTCGAAGTGCAGCCGGTGACGTACGGTGCCGGCGAACCCGGGCGCGTTGGCGGCCAGCCAGGCGCGGGCCCGCGCCCGGAAGGCGGCGCGTTCGGGGGTGTCCTGCATGTTCACGGTGACTCCGCTCGGCGTGGGGTCGCGTGTCGTCGCGTCGGGTGTCGCGTGGAGGGCGGGCGGTCCGGCCCTCAGCGCAGGCCGGGGGCCCGGGTGCCGAAGACGTCGGTCGCCAGCCGCATGCCGAGCGTCATGGCGTCCCACCGCTTCTCCCCGCTGGAGATGGTGGCGGCCTCCCGCCAGCCCTCCATGAGGTGGATCTTGTCGTGGACGGCCCGGATGACCTGGCCGGTCACATGCTGGCTCTGGTCGCTGGCCAGCCAGGCGACCAGCGGGGAGCTGCCGGCCGGGTCCATCGGGTGGTACTCGTCCTCGCCCAGCTCGTCGGGCTCGAAGGCCGTCAGGTCAGGGCCCATGGTGGCGGTCAGCCGGGTCATCCCGCCGGGACCGACGGCGTTGACCGTGACGCCGAGCCGGTAGAGCTCCAGGCTGGTGGTCAGCGTGAGACCGGCGATGGCGGCCTTGGCGGTGGCGTAGTTGCTCTGCCCGAAGTTCCCGGCGAGGCCGGCGCCCGAGGTGGTGTTGATGACGCGGCCGGTGAAGGCCTCCCCGGCCTTGGCCCTGGCCCGCCAGTGCCGCGCGGCCAGGTGCGTCATCAGCCAGCTGCCCCGTACGTGCACCCGCATGACCAGGTCGAAGTCGTCCGGGGTCATGTTCCAGATGACCTTGTCGCGGGCGATGCCGGCGTTGTTCACCACGATGTCGACCCGCCCGAACTCGGCGACCGCCCGGTCGACCAGCGCCCGGGCCTGCTCGTCGTCGGCGACGTCGCCGTGGTCGGCGATCGCCGTCCCGCCGCGCCGGGCGATCAGCTGCACGACCTCGTCGGCGTCCCGCCCCGCGCCCTCGCCGCGCACCGTCGTGCCGAGGTCGTTGACGACGACCCGGGCGCCGTGCCGGGCCAGCTCCAGGGCGTGCCCCCGGCCGATCCCGTGCGCCGCGCCGGTGACGATGGCGATCTTGTCCTCCAGCAGACGGGACACGGTTGCCTCCTTGGCGAACGCGGCGCGACGAGCCCGGCAGGGCCACCCGGAATTGTAGAGTATATATGTTATGCAAAAAGGAGCCAGCGCTCCCCACCCGCGCGGAGGCAACCATGACCTCGCCCCCCTCGCCCGCCGCCGGCCCCCACGACGACCCCCGAGCCGACCTGCGCTGGGGAACGACCGGCGCCCTGCTCGCCGACGCCGCCCGCAGGCTGGGCCCGGCCGAGGCGATCGTCGACGGTGACCTGCGGCTCGGGTACGCCGGGCTCGACGCCGAGGTGACGGCCGCGGCCCGGGCGTTCCTGGCCGCCGGGCTCCGCAAGGGAGACCGGGTGGCGGTCTGGGCGCCCAACTCGGCCCGCTGGGTGATCGCGGCGCTCGGGCTGCAGCGCGCGGGCGGCGTGCTCGTCCCGCTCAACACCCGGTTCCAGGGGGCGGAGGCGGCGTACGTCCTCGGTAAGAGCCGGGCCCGGGTCCTGTGCACCGTGAGCGGATTCCTGGGTCGCGACTACCCCGCCGACCTGTCGGCCGCGGCCGGCGGGCCGGGCACCGGCCGCCCGTACGAGGGCCTGCCCCATCTGGAGACGGTGGTGGGCATGGCCGGTCCGGCCGGGGAGGGGGTCACCCCCTGGGAGGACTTCCGGGCGCGCGGGGAGAGCGCCCCCCTGGCCGACGCGGAGCGGCGGGCGGCGGAGGTCGGCCCGGACGACCTGTCCGACATGCTCTTCACCTCGGGGACGACGGGCCGTCCCAAGGGGGCGATGTGCACGCACGGCCAGACGCTGCGGGCGTACGGCGTGTGGTCGACCGTGGTCGGCCTGCGGCAGGGAGACCGCTACCTCATCGTCAACCCGTTCTTCCACGGGTTCGGGTACAAAGCCGGTTGGCTGGCCTCGCTCCTGGTGGGGGCGACCATCCTGCCGCAGCGCACCCTGGACGTACCCGAGGTACTGGACGTGGTCCGCCGCGAGCGCGTCACCGTCCTGCCCGGAACCCCCACCCTCTACCAGACCATGCTGGAGCATCCGCGCTTCACCGCCGACGGCGTGGCCACCCTCAGGCTGGCGGTGACGGGCGCCGCCAACGTGCCCCCGGCGCTGCTGTACCGGATCAGGGAGGAGCTGGGCTTCGAGCACATCGTGACCGGCTACGGGCTCACCGAGTCGTGCGCGATCGTCTCGATGTGCCGGTACGACGACCCGCTGGAGACGGTCGCGTCCACGGCGGGCCGCCCGCTGCCGGGCCTGGAGGTCGTCGCGGTCGACCCGAAGGGAGACCCGGTCCCCGCAGGCACGGAGGGCGAGATCCTCGTGCGCGGCTACACCGTGATGAAGGGCTACTTCGACGAGGGCGCCGAGACGGCCGCGACCATCGACGCGGAGGGCCGGCTGCACACCGGCGACATCGGTGTGATCGACGCGGCCGGGCGGATCCGGATCACCGACCGGATCAAGGACATGTACATCGTCGGCGGCTTCAACGCCTACCCCGCCGAGATCGAGAACCTGCTCGGACGGCATCCCGCCGTGGCCCAGGCCGCGGTCGTCGGCGTCCCCGACGCGCGCATGGGCGAGGTCGGCGCCGCCTTCGTCGTCCCCCGCCGGGGCGAGCGGATCGACGAGGCGGAGCTCATCGCCTGGTGCCGTACCCGGATGGCCAACTACAAGGTGCCGCGCCAGGTGCACGTGGTCGCCGAACTGCCGGTCAACGCGGCGGGCAAGGTGCTGAAGAACGTCCTGCGGGAACGCCTCGCCACGAGCCCGCCCCCCGCGCGGGACTGAAGGGCACGGGGAGGCGGGCGGCGCGCGGACCGGCCCGTCATGTCCCGAAGGCGCCGGACTCGCGGAGCCGGGCGACGCGCTCGGCGTCGTAGCCCAGCACCTCCCGCAGGATCTCCTCACCGTGCTCCCCCGGCTCGGGCGCCGGACGTTCCGCCGCCGGGGGCGGCTCGCCCACCACCCGGACGGGGAACGGCAGCTGGTCGGCGACCAGCCGTCCGGCCGGCTGCCAGGGCATCCGCGCGGCGAACTGCGGATCGTCGGCGATGGTCGCCGGAGTGTTGACCGGGCCGATCGGGACGTCGTGCCGCAGGCCCAGCTCGATCCACTCCGCGGTGGTGCGCGTGCGGAAGATGCCCGCCAGCTCGCGGCGCAGTTCCATGTCGCCCCGGGCGTGGTCGGCCAGCCGCGCGCCGGGCCGTCCGGCGAACAGGTCCTCCCGGCCGACCGCCGCGCAGAAGTTCTTCCAGAACTTGCGTTCGGAGGCCATGAAGAGCACGTGCCCGTCGGCGGACTCGTAGAACTGGTACCGGACGCCGTCGGCCATGCCCGCCGTGCCGGGCGGGCGCCGCTCGTGGCCGTCGGCGGGGTTGCCGGTGACCTCGTCCGCCGGACGCTCGTACGCCCGGCAGGTCTCGCTGCGCAGCCAGTCGAAGGCCGCCGCCGCGTCGGACTGCGCCACCTCCAGATGGCATCCGGTGCCGGTCTCCCGCGCCCGGAGCACCCCGGCCAGGATCGCCGCCGTCCCGAAGAGGGGTCCCGCCGTGATGCCGATCGAGGTGTGGTCGGGGATCGACGGCATGCCCTCCGGCCCGGAGGCGGGCGCGACCGTTCCCGCCCAGGCGTCGTAGGCGATCCCGTGGCTCGGCAGGTCCCGGTAGGGGCCGGTCGCCCCGTATCCGGTGATCGTGAACATCACGACCCGCGGGTTGACCTCGCGGAGGCGCTCGTAGCCGAGCCCGCGGCGGTCCAGGCCGCCCGGCCGCATCGCCTCCACGACGACGTCGGCGCCCGCGACCAGGTCCAGGAAGGCCGAACGGCCGCCGTCCGTGCGCAGGTCGAGCACGATGCTGCGCTTGCCCCGGCTGATGTGCAGGTGCAGCAGCGAGCGTCCGGTCACGATGGGCCAGCTCATCGAGCGGATGTAGTCGCCGGAGGGCGGCTCGACCTTGATCACGTCGGCGCCCAGATCGGCCAGGGGCGTCGACACCGCGCCCGGGCCGAGCATCGAGCACTCCACCACCCTCAGGCCCGACAGCAGGCGTGGGCCCTGCGCTCCGGTGTTCCCGTCCACCGCACCTCCCGAGTCGCTTTTTGTTTATTATATTAAAACTACAATCAACGCCGAGGGGTGGCCGTGAGCGATCCGTACGCGCCGGTGGACGGGCTGGAGATCGGCGTGGAGGGGGTCGTGCTGCGGCTCGTCCTGGACCGGCCACGGCACCGCAACTCCCTGACCGACGTCTCCATGGCGGCGCTCATCCGCACCCTGGAGGCCGCCAGGACCGACGAGAGGCTGCGGGCGGTGCTGCTGACCGGCGCCGGTGACGACTTCTGCAGCGGCTTCGACATCGTCGGCCGCAACGCCGGGGCCGCCGGTGCCCCCAAGCCCCGGACCGGCAGCATCCAGCGCCGGATGCCCGCCCAGGCCAACCGCCTGATCCCGCTGCTGCTCGACCTCCAGCTCCCCGTCGTGTGCGCGGTGCGCGGCTGGGCCGTGGGCATCGGCGCGCAGCTCGCCCTCGCCGCCGACTTCACCGTGACCGCGCGGGACGCGGTGTTCTGGTACCCCTTCCTCCGGCGCGGTTTCACGCCCGACTCGGGCAGCACCTGGCTGCTCCCCCGGGTGGTCGGCCCCGCCCGGGCCCGCGAGCTGCTGATGCTCGACCGCAAGTTCAGCGGCACGGAGGCGGTCGAGTGGGGCATCGCGCATTCCGCCGTGGAGGGTTCCGAGGTGGCCGGTGCCGCCGAGGCGCTGGCCGCCGAGCTGGCCGCGGGCCCCACCGTGGCCCTGGGGCTGACCAAGGCGCTGCTGAACGCGTCCGGCGGCGGCGACCTGCGGCGGCATCTGGCCGACGAGGCGTACGCGATGGAGCTCAGCTCGCGCAGCCCCGACTTCCGGGAGGGTCTGCGGGCCTTCACGGAGCGCCGCTCCCCCGACTTCGGCGGTCGCTGATCAGCCGGTCACCCAGCGAGCCTCACGCTTCTCGGCGAAGGCGGCCGGAGGGTTATGTGGCGCCGCCAGGGCTCGTTGACTTGCGGCGAGTTGCACGCTCAGGAACGGTCCAGTGCAGCAACTCGCCGCAAGTCAACGAACGGGAGGACGCTCCACCCGTGAACGTTGGCGGACACCGGGAGCCCGCTCAGGGTTTGAGGCGGGCCCAGACCCATTTGCCGCCGTTCGGGTCGAGTGTGTAGCCGCTGCTGACGGCGAGCGTGGCGATGATCGGGATGCCCCAGCCGCCATTGTCGTCCCAGCGCTCGGGCGCGAGGTCGAGCGTTTCGAGGGTCAGCTCGACCGGCGGGGCGGGCCTGGGAACCGGGACGCTGGTGCTGGAGTCCCAGACCGCCAGCAGGATCTCGTCGCCGTCTCGGCTGATCTGATATTTGATCTCTTGCCTCGGGGTGGCCATCACTGCATTGGCGATCAATTCAGATGCCACAAGGAACACATCGTCTGATATGTGCGTGTAGCCCCATTTTATGAGGCGGGCGTTCGTCAGACTACGCGCCAGGCCCGACGCAGCCGCACTGGCGAGTATGGATATATTCAGACAATCCGGCTTCATGGACGCCACCGGTCCACCCTTCCTGTACTTTGGGTTTCTCCTCTCAGGGTCGCTATTCGCAGCTAAGATGCGGCGTATTCGAAAACACTCCAAACAATTGGAGGCACTCGATGGGCGCCGCGGATGAGATCGACCCCAACTCTTCGCTCTACGCATGGTTGGCCTATGACCTGCGGTTTTACCGGAACAAGCATGGCCTCACGGGGACTCAGGTAGGAAAGATCATTGGTTGTGTCCGGTCGCATGTTGCGAATCTTGAGGCTGGACGAGCGCGGCTGGACATGCAGCAGGCCCGATTGCTCGACGAGGCATGGAACACCGGCGGCCACTTCGAGCGGCTCTTGAAGTTCGCTCGCATGGGTCATGATCCGGACTGGTTCCAGCAGTACTCTGAGTACGAGTTGCGAGCGGGGATCGGGAAGATCTACCAGGGGCACGTCGTCCCGGTCCCGCTCCAGACAGAGGACTATGCTCGGGCCTTTCTCAAGGTGGGGCGTGTACCGGATCTTGAGCGCGCGGTCGAATCTCGGATGGCGCGCCAGGAGGCGCTGCTGAACAGGCACGATCCGCCGTTGCTCGTGGTGTTGCTCGACGAGGCCGTTCTGGATCGCCCAGTCGGTGGGGCTGCCGTGATGCGGGAGCAACTCCACCGGCTCTTGGAGCTGAGCGAAATACCTCACATCATCATCCGGATCATCCCTAGATCCACGGGTGCGCACGTGGGACTCGATGGGCCCTTCCAGATCATGACCTTGGACTCCCGGGAGATCGCCTACATCGGAGCGTTCCGTGGTGGACGGCTGGTGCAGGACCCTTCCGAGGTCCGCGAGTTGGCCGTAGATTTCGAGCTGATCGGGGCAAAAGCGTTGTCCGAGGACGCCTCCCGAGTCCTGATCGAGAAGCTCATGGAGGGCTATTCATGATCTGGCGTAAGAGTTCCCACAGCGGTGGCGCGACCGACGAGGCATGTGTCGAGGTGGCCGGGTTGGCCGGGGCTGTCGGGGTGCGGGATTCCAAGGACCCCGACGGGGATCGGCTCGCGGTGAGCGGAGCGGCGTTCAGGGCATTGGTGCAGAAGATCAAGGAAGGGACCCTCGACCTCCCGTGAGGGTGGGTCGGTGAAGTGTTGCGGGGCCGCCGGGTGGGCCGGTGGCCCCGCAGCGGGAGTGCGGGACGGCATGGGCGTACAGGACCTCGGCGGCTACAGCCTGGTCGCGTACGGCGGGAACGCAGAGGACGTCGTGTTGATGCGGGCCTTCGCGGACCGTCCTGGGGGGTTCTTCGTCGACGTGGGCGCCGGGGAGCCGGTCAGCGGCTCGCTGACCAAGAACCTGGTGGACCGGCTCGGCTGGCGCGGGGTGAACATCGAGCCGCTTCCGGAGCGCTACGAGCGGCTGACAGCCTCGCGCCCGGACGATGTGACGGTCGCCGTCGCGATCGGTGAGCGGGCGGGGACGGAGACCTTCTTCCGGGTCGTGCCGGGGCCGGGCAAGGTGGGCGGGGGCGGCCTGAGCACCCTGGACCGCGACGTGCTGGACATGCACGTGGCCGCCGGGTGGGGATACGAGGAGCTTCGGGTGGAGACCGTACGACTGGAGACCGTCCTGCACGAGCACGCGGAACCTGGGTTCGATCTGTTGAAAGTCGATGTCGAAGGCTCCGAACGGGAAGTGCTGGCCTCGGCCGACCTGGGGACGTGGCGGCCGAGGGTGATCGTGGTGGAGGCCACCGTGCCGCTGACCTCACAGCCGAGCCACCGCGAGTGGGAGCCGGGAGTGCTCGCCGCCGGGTACGAACTGGCGCTCTTCGATGGGCTCAACCGCTTCTATGCGCGCGCTGACGAGCCCGAACTGCGGGAACGGCTGTCCGTCCCGGCGAACGTGCTCGACCACTACATCCCCTACGCCTGTGCGGTCCGGGCGGGGCTGCCGGTCTGACTAGAGTGCGATCTCGCTTTCGACGAGCGCGAGCAGATCCGGAAGGTCGACGCGGAGCCGCTGGACGATCCACCGCCCGTCCGTCTCGGCCAGGCCCAGAGCCGGTGTGTCGATGAGGCGACGTAGCAGCATCAGCGGGAGCAGCGCGTCGAGCGCCTCCTGGTCGAACGCGTCCGCGCCGTACCCCTCGATGAGCGGCTCGGGCGTGGCGCCGCGTGGCAGGTCGACCGCCAGCGCCCACGCCAGGTCCAGCATGGGTGGCCCCTGCTCGACCGCGCCCGAGTCCAGAATGCCGGTCAGCGTGTCGCCGTCGAACAGCGCGTTGTGCCCTACGGCGATGTCTCCATGGATCGCCGTCATCTCCATCCCGAGGCAGACGTCGCCGAAGCGTTCGGCGATCGCGGGGTAGGCGCGGGGCGCGTTGCGGCGGGCCGAGCCCAGCAGGACGCCCAGCGCGCCGGGATCGTCCAGCCGCAGGCCGCCGCCGGGCGGGCAGGCGTGCCAGCGGCGGAGTTGTCCGCCGAGAGCGCGCTGCCTTCCCGGCGTCGGCTGGTCGCCGTGGGCGCCGGGCAGGCGTTCCAGTACGGCCCACCACGCGCGGCCGGCGCCGGTGTCGGCGGTCCCGTGGTCGAGCAGCCGGGGTGCCGAGACACCCGCGGCCGTGCGGAGGCGTTCGAGGTGGAGAACGGTCTCCAGCCGCTCATGGGTGCGGCGCTGGGACTTGGCGACCGTCCGGTGGCCCGGGAGGATGCCGCCGCCGCCCTGCTCCGTTACGGGCGGCCCGTCGAAGGCAGGACTGGCGGACGCGGCCCGCACGGCGGCGATGACGGCGGAGGCCGGGAGCGGTTCGGTCGGGATCAGGGCCCGCCGGTCCGCCACGTCCAGCGTGCCGCAGGTGCCGGGTGGCAGACCGGAGAGGCGGTGCCGGAGACGTTCCAGGGGTTCCAGCCAGCGGAGCCGGGGCGGCCCGGCGTCGTCGAGCCACCGGATCGAGCCGTCCGCTTCGGCCCCCGGAAGATCGGCCCACAGCCCGGTCAGCGCGACCCAGACGGGAAGGCATTCGGGCTCGTCAGTGCAGGCGGCCTCGGCCAGCCGGCGGGCGATCGCCGCGGCCTCCTCCCTGCGCCCGCCCGCCGCGAGCTGGAGGACCCGGATCGCCTCGGCGGGCACGAGCTCGCCCCTGGCACCGAGTTCCTCGTACTGGCGGACGGCCGCGTCCAGCAGTTCCGAGGCCGTCGCCCGATCGCCGTTCAGGGCATGTGCCATGGAGGCCGCCAGGTCGCACTGCGCGACCCCGATCAGCTCCCCGACCGCACTGTTGAGATCACGCGCCCGAGGGACGAGCCGCAGGGTACGGTCCGCGTCGTACCACATCAGGGCGAGCGCCAGATGCCGCGTGGCGCGGGCCTCCCACAGGGGAGCGTTCGCCGCCCGCGCCTCGTCCAGAGTCCTCTGGAACAGGTTTGTGGCCTCCATGAACCGCGCGCTCTGGATGTAGACGTGACCGAGCATGTCGGCGACCCGTATCCGGTCCAGTTCGGCGCCCGACGCCTTCTCCATCAGCTCGACGACCGAACGGTGGTCACCGCGGCGCAGGGCGTTGTCCGCCAGGCCGAACAGGGCGTTCGTGCCGATGAGGGATCCGTCCGGCGTGATCGCCGACAGATGCGCGATCGCCTCCTCCAGCCGTCCGGTGATGTGCGCTCGGGTGCCCAGCTCGTACCGGTAGTAGTCGGCGAAAGGACCGTCGGCATCCGGTCCGGCATGGTCACCGACGACCCGCCGCGTGGCGAGGTAGCGGTCCTCGGCGTTGAGGTCGCCGCGGGCGGCCAGCCGGGCGACGGCGGCCAGCCTCGCCAGCTCGGGGACGTCGTCCGGCTCGGGCAGCGAGGCAAGGACCTGCCAATGTCCGAGCACGCTGAGGCTGTAGGCCATGTCGCCCAGCACCGGCGGCAGGGCGTCGTGCTCGCGCGCACCGCGCAACACCAGGAGGAACGCGGCGATGGCGCGGCGGCTGCGGACCGCCAGCGGCACGGGATGGTCCGGGCTCTCGTCCCAGACCGACAGCGTCACGCCGGCCAGGTGGTCGATCGCCCGCTGCAGGTGCTCGCGCCGCTCGGTCCGCGTCCAGCCGTCGGTGGTGAAGGCGTCGCAGTCGAGCACGCTGCGGCGCAGGTTCTCGTGCAGGCGGTACGCGGGCCACACCGAGGCGTCCTGCCGGACGAACGGGCGCGCCACGAAGTCCTCCACCCTGCGGCGCCGTACCTCCGGGAGCGCCGCGCACAGCATGTCCTCGTCGAACGCCTCCAGCAGTGCGGCGGCCCGCAACAGGTCGCGGTCCTGCTCCGACAGATCCCGCATCGTCCGCAGCACCAGCTCAGGGAAACCGAGGCCGAACGCTTCCGGCGGGGGCGTTTCGCCTCTGGCCAGGTACTGCCCGTACAGGCCGGCGGACAGATCCAGATACAGCGGTGAGCCGCCCGCGCCCGCCACGATCCGCTCCCTGATCGGGGCTTCGATCGCGGGCCTGTCCTCGATCGTCAGGCGCGCCGCCAGGTACTCCCGCGCTGACGCGGGATCGAACCCGTCCAGCTCGATGCGGTCCGGACCGGCGAGGCCGGGCCAGCGATGCTCGCCTCCGTAGGTCAGGCCCACCGCCCTGACGGGGTCGTGCCAGCGCAGCGGCAGGCGCCCGGCCGCGACGAACGCGACGTTGGGCATCAGGTAGACCAGCCGGGCCAGCAGGTCCTCGAGACCGCCGCGCTCGGGTGGAAGGCTCTGCACGATCTCCAGCGTGTCGAGAACGCACACGGCGAGCGCGGGCCTCTTCGACCGGGCCCGTTCCAGGTCGGCGGCCAGCAGGACGGGCATGTACCCGAGCATCCGGTCCGGGTCCTGCTCGTCCAGGATGGGGTCCAGCGCGGGCAGTTCGGCGCGCAGCCGCTTCAGCCTGGCCTTCTGCTTGACGGCGGAGCCCGCCCGGCTGAGCACCTGATAGGTGACGGTGAGGGCGCCGAACCCGCCGAGCAGCTGGTCGACGGTGCCGCCGACCTGCTCGGCCACCCGCCGGCTCTCGGCCGTGGTCCCCTTCTGCAGGAACCCCGTCAGCGACTCTCCCGGATGCTTGCGCTCCCAATAGACGGCCAGCGCGACGTCGAACGCCGGCCAGCTCCGGGCCAGGCCGCCCAGCCCCGCCCGCACGCGCAGCAGGACGTTCTCGAAGCTGGCGCTGGACGGGTCGGCGAAGTCCAGGACGGCGCAGGCCCTGTCGTCCGGCAGGCCGTCGAGGCCGCCTTCCACCACCAGTTCGGCGGCATGCCGGGCGAGAGTGGACTTGCCCATGCCTCCCTCTCCGCTGACGGTGAGGAGGTTGGCGGCGGGCCGCTGGAAGTCGAGGAGGGCCGGAACCGGCCATGACCGGCCGCCGTGGTCGGCGAGCCATCGGCCGAGCCGTTGAATCTGTTCTTCCCGGTCGGTGAAGACCTGCCGGGTGACGAACGGAACCCCCGGCCCGAAGCCGAAGAACTGATCGATGCCCACTGCGACACCCGATCACAACGGAACCTTCACTGACAACGTGTTGTGAGGCGAGGCGTGGATGTTCCGTCCGCCCTGGACAAGGTCATGACAGCGATCACCGGTGAAGGCCCTCCTAAGGGTCGGGCGGGCCTGGTCGTGCGATGGGCCGGACTCGGGCGTTGATCAGCCGGTCTTCCAGCGGGGCTCGCGTTTCTCGGCGAAGGCGGCGGGCCCCTCGATCTGGTCCGGGTGGCCCCACAGTCCGACCAGCTCCGCCGCGCCCGCCTTGCAGGCGTCGGTGAGCCCGTGCTCCAGCGCGCCCCACAGGGCGCGCTTGGTGGCGCGGAGCGCCGCGGGCGAGTTGCGGGCGATCTTCTCCGCCAGGTCCTGGGCCGCCTCGCGCAGCCGGTCCGGCGGGTCGACGACCTCCCCGACCATGCCCAGCTCGTGGGCGCGCGCGGCGGTCATCCGCTCGTACCGGCCCACCAGCGCCATGCGCAGCACCGCCTCGGCCGGCATCTTGCGCATCAGGCCGATGGTCTCGATGGCGCTGACCTGGCCCACCGACACGTGCGGGTCGGTGAACGAGGCGTCCGACGCGGCCAGCACGATGTCGGCGTCGGCGACGAAGTGCAGCCCGCCCCCGGCGCAGACGCCGTTGACCGCGGCGATCACCGGCTTGTCGATGCCCAGGTGCCAGGAGGTGAATCCCAGGTCGAAGCTCTCCACCGACGCGCGGTAGCGCTCCATCCCGACGCCGTCGGTGGCGAGTTCCCTCACGTCGGCGCCGGTCTGGAAGGACGGGCCGTTGCCGGTGTTGACGATGACGCGAACCCCGGGGTCCCCGGCGAGTTCGCTCCAGGCCCGGCGCAGCTCCTCGCGCATGAGCCCGTTCATGGCGTTGCGGCGGTCCGGGCGGTCGAAGACGAGCCAGCCGACGTGCCCGCGGCGTTCGACGACCAGGGTCTGGTAGTTCATCGGGGGTCCGTTCCGTGGGGGGACTGTGTCGCTTCGGCGGCCAGGTCGCCGCGCCGCACCTTGCCGATCTCGGTCCTGGGGAAGTCGTCCACGAACCGCACCGCGACCGGCACCTTGTAGCCCGCGAGCGACTCCCGCGCGAACGCCAGCAGCGCCTCCGGCTCCGGCGGGCCGCCCGGGGCGGGACGGACCCAGGCGACCGGGACCTCCCCCAGCCGCTCGTCGGGGACGCCGGCCACGCAGGCGTCGGCCACGCCCGGATGGCGGCGCAGGACCTCCTCCACCTCCTGGGGCACGACCTTCAGGCCGCCGCGGTTGACCATGTCCGACACCCGCCCCTCGATCCACAGGAAGCCGTCGGCGTCCAGCCGTCCCAGGTCGCCCGTGCGAAGGAAGCCGTCCACCGCGCGGCCGGCGTCGATCCGCCCCTCGCCCGCCGCGAACGACGAGCGGATCCAGATCTCCCCGGTCTCGCCCGCCGCCACCGGCCGGGACTCCCCGTCCAGGATCCGGACGGTCACGCCGGGGTGCGGGCGGCCCACCGCGCCCAGCTTCGCGTCGCCGAAGTCGCGCAGGTCGGCGGCCGTCCAGCCGGCCGCCTCCCCGCCCAGCTCGGTCTGCCCGTAGGAGTTGAGGATCCGGACGCCGAACCGTTCGCGGAAGCGCCGGGCCTGGGCGGGGGTGAGCGGCGCGGTGACCGAGCGGACGAGTCTCAGCGGCGCCAGGTCGGTGACCCGCGGGTCCTCGGCCAGCATGGTCATCATGGCGGGCGCGAGGATGGTCGACCTGATGCCGAACCGCTTCACCAGGGCGGCGTAGCCGACCGGGTCGAACCGGTCGAGCAGGACGACCGGGGCGCCCAGCCGGAACGCGAACAGCGTGTTCCAGATCCCGGCCCACAGCGCGAGCGAGGTGGGGATCAGGTTCGGCATCGGCGGCCGGGCCGGTGACCCGCCGGGCCCGGCGGCGCCGGACCGGCCGTCGCGCAGCCTGGCGATCACCGTGTCGATGCCCTCCCGCACTCCGTCGTGGCCGAGCACCACGGGCTTCGAGGGCCCGGTCGTGCCCGAGGTGCGCATGACGAGGGCCGCGTCCCCGGAGTGCCGCACGCCGGACGGGGCGGTGCCCGGTCGCGGGATCCACCGTCCCTTCTCCCCCACCAGGCGGTGCAGGTCCGATGGCACCCGGTCGGCCTGGGCGGCGTCCGCGACGACGGCCGCCGGGCCGGCGGCCCTGAGGTGGTCGCGCACCTCCGCGTCACTGAGCCGCGCGCTGACCGGGACGTACACCCCGCCTGCCAGCCAGGTGGCGAACATCGCGACGACCGCGCTCGCGCCTTCGTCCACGACGCAGGCCACGGGGGCGCGCTCCACCTCTCCCAGCCGGGCGGCCAGCGCCCGCGCGGCCTCGCCCAGGTCCCCGAGCGTCAGCGCGCCGTCCTTCCCGTGCACCACCGTGTCGCGCGGCGATCCCGGATGCCGGGTGAGGAACGAGGCGAGCCCGTTCCCGGGCGGCCCCTCGACCTGCTCGGGCATCCGTTCCTCCTCGTCCCGCCGGCTCCCGCGCGGCGTCTCGTCCGGGCCCGCCCTCCGGTCCGCTGGCGGGCGCGATGTCAGCGGCCGGGCGGCCCGCCGGGGCGACGCCCGGCCACCGGCCGCGGCCCGTCAGGCACCCTCCAGGTGCCGGGCCAGGCGTTCGATGTGCTCGTCGGGCCTGCCGAGCGTCTCGGCGCTCGTCCAGGCCCGCTTGTAGTAGAGGTGCGCGTCGTGTTCCCAGGTGAAGCCGATGCCGCCGTGCAGCTGGATGGTCTCGGCCGCCACGTGGACGTAGGCGTCCGAGCAGTACGCCTGGGCGATCCCGGCGGTCACCGCGAGCCCGGGAAGCCCGCGCAGGTCACCGGCCCCGGCCCCGTCCGGGTGGTCCTCCGCCGCGGCCTGCGCGGCGGCCATCGCGGCCGAACGGGCGGACTCGACCCGGATGAGCATCTCGGCGGCCCGCTGCTTGACGGCCTGGAAGCTTCCGATGGGACGGCCGAACTGGACGCGCGCGGTGGCGTGCTCCACGGCGGTCTCCAGGCACCGGCCGGCGCCTCCGGCCTGCTCGCCGGCGAGCATGGCGCGGCCCACGTCCAGGGCCCGGCCGAACGCCCCGGCGGCGTCGGTCCCGCCGATCCGCCGGGCGGGCGTCCCGTCGAAGGCCAGCGCCGCCTGCTTGCGCGTGAGGTCGAGCGTCACCAGCGGGGTCACCGCCAGGCCCGGGGCGCCGGCCTCCACCGCGAACACCGCCGGGCCGTCGCCGGCCAGGGCGGGCACGAGCAGCAGGTCCGCGGACGCGCCGTCGACCACGAAACCCGCGGCGCCGCGCAGCACGTGACCGCCGCCGGACGCCGCCGCCTCCACGGCCGCGCCGCCGGGCCGCAGGGGCCGCCCGTCCGGGTCCGCCGTCGCCACGGCGGCCACCAGCGTCCCGGCGCACAGGCCCGGAAGCCACGCGCGCCGCGCGTCCTCGTCGTCCAGGCCCAGCAGCAGGGGGATCGCCAGCCCGGCCGTGGACAGCAGCGGGGCGCACAGCAGGGTCCGGCCGGCCTCCTCGAAGACGACGCCCTGCTCGACGTGGGTGAAGCCGCTCCCGCCGTACTCCTCGGGCACCGCGAGGCCGGCGAGGCCGAGCTCGCCGCAGAGCCGGCGCCAGGTCCGCGGGTCCCAGCCCCGCGCGGTGTCCATCAGCCGCCTGACCTCGGCCGGCGGTGACAGGTCCAGCAGCGCCGCGCGCACCGACTCGCGCAGCAGGCCCAGTTCCTCGGCCCGGCCGGAACGGGCCGGGGCGCTCACCCGCGCTCCAGCGCGAACCGGTCGATGGTGGCGTCGAACGCCGCCTCCAGGATGGTGGCGCCGCGCGGCGGGCCGGGCGGCCGGACCGGGCCGTGCTCGCGGCTGGGCAGCAGGACCGTCGCGGTCGCCGGGGAGGTGACCTCCCCGCGCTGGTTGCGGGTGCGCAGTTCCAGATCGACGGCGGGCCGCCCGCCCTCGGCCAGGTAGCGGCGGGTCACCTCGCCCTCCACCCACTGGACGTCGCCGACGTAGTTGAAGCGGCGGAACTCGACCCGCAGCCGCCACAGCCAGGCGTCGTCGCCCATCCAGTCGGTGCAGGCGTGGATGAGCCAGGTCTCGCGCATCCGCCCGTAGTCGAACGTGGTGGGGTTGCCGGACCTGCGGGCGAAGGCCGGGTCCCAGTGCACGCGCTGCATGGCGTCCGGAACGCCCAGCTCGTCGCGGTGGTAGAAGCGCGGAACCCGCTGCCGGTTGCGGTGGGCCAGCCGGAGGGGGGCCACGTTGTACATGCCCATCCCCATGCCGACGTGCCAGCACACCATGTCGGTGACGGTGAGGGGGCCCTTCACCAGCGGGTCGACGGGGTCGCCGGCCTGGACGTCCTCCCACCAGCGGGGGTCGGCGCCGCGCGGGGCCTCGGCCGCGTACGCGGCGTCGATCGCGGCGATGCCCTCCTCGTCCCACGGCTCGATGACGACGCCGTCGTACTTCTTGCGCTCGCGGGCCTTCCGCCGCTCGGTGCGGTACATCATCCGGTACTGCGCGCCGAGCAGCGTGCCGGAGCCGGTCTGGAACGCCTGGGCGGTCCACTCCTGGACGCCGCGTCCGCCGAACTCGCTCGGCCGGTCGACGACGCCGACCAGGGCGGTGCGCCGGAGGATGTCGTGGCCGGGGGTCAGCGGAGCCCACCACTCCCGCTCGCTCGCGGCGTAGAAGGCGTGCACGCCGCGCAGCGGGTCGCCGCGCAGTTCCTCCTGGCGGGCCATCTCGGCGTCGTTCAGCGCGTCCTCGCCGATCAGGCCGTCGCCGCCGACCAGGGCGGGCGGGGCGATCGGGCCCTTCCAGCGGGTGCCCGCCGCGTACGCGGGGTCGGACCACAGCGGGTTGTCGTCGCCGTAGGACCACGCGACGTGCCGGAAGGCGTCCTCGCCCGGGCGCCGGTAGTGGGGACGCGCGGGGTACACCTGGGGGATCCCGATGCGGGCGCGCAGGCGGCCGACGCCCTCGTCAGTGATCGTGCCGGTAGCCAAGACGCTCGTCCCGTCCCGCCGGCGGGGGCGCCGGCGTCCTGTTGCCCTGCCAGACTATTTTATACAATATTATTCTCGGCCGGTTCAAGGCCGTCCGGGCGCCCCCGACGAGGCGAGGAGGAGAACGTGGGAGACACCGCCGGGGCCCCTCTCCTGGTCGAGCGGCACGGCCCGGTCGGGTGGCTGACCTTCCACCGGCCCGAGGTCGGGAACGCGATGGACGCGGCGATGATGGCGGCCCTTCCGGACGCCTGGGCGGAGCTGGACGCCGACCCGGGCGTCCGCGCGATCGTCGTGACGGGGGCGGGCCGCGCCTTCCAGACCGGCCTGGACGTGGCCCAGCTCAGCCGGTCCCCGGAGGCCCTCCGGGAGATGTCGCGCCGGACGAAACGCGGCGACCTGCGGCTGACGGGCTGGCACCTGGGCGTCGCCACGCCGGTCGTCACCGCCGTGAACGGGGTGTGCGCCGGCGGCGGCCTGCACTTCGTGGCCGATTCCGACATCGTCATCGCCTCCACCCGCGCGAGCTTCCTGGACCCCCATGTCAGCGTCGGCCAGGCGAGCGCGTTCGAGCCCATCGGCCTGGCCCGGCGCGCGTCGTTCGCCCCGGTCGCCCGGATGGCGCTGACCGGCGCGCACGAGCGGGTCACGGCGGCGGAGGCCCTCCGGCTCGGCTGGGTGAGCGAGGTGGTCGCGCCCGGCGGGCTGCGGGAGGCCGCGCAGCGGCTCGGCGAGCGCCTGGCGGAGAACGACGCCGCCGCCGTCGCCGCCACCAAACGGGCGCTGTGGCGCGCCCTGGAGACCGGGCTGACCCGAGCGCGAGAGGAGAACGCCGGTGAACGATGACCCGCCCCTGGCCGGATGCCGTACCGAGGACGAGGTGGTCCGGGCCGTCCGCAGGTGGATCTCCCGGGAGGTTCCCGGACACTGGCGGGCCGCCGCGGAACGGGGCGGGCGCGGCGCGGTGCGGTCGGTGCGCGAGCCCGGCGAGTACCGCGCCTGGTATCCCGCCTTCGCCCGCAGCGGGCTGGTCGCGCCCCAGTGGCCCGCGGACTACGGCGGGCTGGGCTGGCCGCGCGCCCTGGCCCGCGCCGCCGAACGCGAACTGGCCCCCTACCACCTGCCGCGCCTCAACCCGCTCGGCCTCAACCTCGCCGCGCCCGCCCTGTTCGAGTACGGGACGCACGAGCAGCGGCTGCGCTTCCTGCCCCGGATCGTGTCGAACGAGGAGGTGTGGTGCCAGCTGTTCAGCGAGCCCGGCGCGGGCAGCGACCTGGCCTCCCTGGCGACGCGGGCCGAACGCGACGGCCGCGGGTGGCGGATCACCGGGCAGAAGGTGTGGACGACGTGGGCGCACCTGGCCGACTTCGGCGTGCTGCTGGCCCGTACCGACCCGGACGTGCCCAAGCGCCGCGGGATCACCTACTTCCTCCTCGACATGCGCCAGCCGGGGGTCGAGGTCAGGCCGCTGCGCCACATCGGGGGCGAGGTCGACTTCAACGAGGTGTTCCTCGACGGCGCCGCCGTCCCCGACACCCAGCGCGTGGGAGAGGTGAACGACGGCTGGCGGGTGGCCCGGGCCACGCTGAGCGGCGAGCGGCAGATGGTGTCGGGCTCGGGATCGGGCGGCGTGGACCGCATCGGCGGCTCGGGCACCCGGCGGCTGGTCCGGCTGGCCCGCGAGCGGTCCGGGCGGGGCCTCCCGTACGGGTGGGACGACACCGGCACGCGGCACCGGCTCGTCCGGCTGTGGTGCGAGGAGCAGATCCGCGGCTGGACCAACGACCGGGTGCGGTCGGGCCTGAGGTCCGGCCTCCCGCCCGGCCCCGAGAGCTCCATCGGCAAGGTGCACGGGTCGGAACTCAACCAGCGCGTGCAGGAGGTGGCCGCCCGGATGCTCGGCCCGGCCGGAACGGCCTGGGAGGGCAAGCCGGGCAAGTACGCCGAGTCGATGCCGGCGGAGGTCCGCGGCATGCTGCGCAGCCGCGCCAACACCATCGAGGGCGGGACGAGCGAGGTCAACAAGAACATCCTCGCCGAACGGGTGCTGGGGCTGCCGAAGGAGCCCGACCCCTGGGAGGGGCGGCCGTGGCGCGAGGTGCCGCGCGGCTGACCGTTCCGGAGGGGCGGAGGACGGGCCCGCGCGGCCGCCCGGCTACAACCGCACGATCTGCCCGCCGTCCACGGCGACGATCTGCCCCGTCATCCAGCTCGCGTCACCCGAGAGCATGAAGAGCACGGCGCCCACGTGGTCCCCCGGCGTCCCCAGGCGTTTGATCATCAGTCCCTGCACCATCGGGTCGATGAAGTCCCCGGGCACCACCTCGCGGGTCGCCGCGGTGTCGGTCGGGCCCGGCGCGATCGCGTTCACCCGGATGTTCATCCAGGCCAGCTCCGCGGCCAGGTTGACGGTGAGGCTGTTGAGGGCCGCCTTGGCGATCGAGTAGAAGCCGCCCGCCATCCACGCGGCGGTGGAGGACTGGTTGACGATCGCGCCGCCGCCGCGCTCGCGCATCGACCGGTACACCGCGCGGGTGCAGTGCAGCGCGCCGTTGAGGTTCACCGCCATGAACCGCTGGTAGTAGTCCAGGTCGACCTTGGTCAGCGCCTCGACCCGCATGCCGCCGTAGATCGCCGCGTTGTTGACCAGGTAGTCGACGCCGCCGTACGCCTTCACCGCCGCGTCCGCCATCGCCTGGGCGCCGGCGGGGTCGGCGACGTCGGTCACGACGGCCAGCGCGGCGCCGCCCGCGGCCTCGATCTCCCGGGCGACCTTCCCGGCCCGCTCGCCGTCGAGATCGGCGACCACGACCCTGGCCCCCTCGGCCGCCAGGGCCCTGGCGTACGCCTCGCCGATGCCCTGACCGGCACCGGTGACGATGGCGACCCGTTCCTCGAAACGCATGGGCGCACCCTTCCGGCATTGGCTGCTGGGAGCCGATTGGATAATATATATCATCAAGTGTACGAAGGGGCCGAGGGTCGCCGCGGCCCGGCCCGGACACCCGACCATCCTGGAGGCCCCATGCCGGACGTCGAGCGCGAGGAGAGGATGCTGATCGGAGGCCGGCTCGTGCCCGCCTCCGGCGGCGGCGCCTTTCCCAACCTCAACCCGGCGACCGGGCGGGAGATCGGAGTCACGGCCGACGGCACCGCCGCCGACATGGACGCGGCGATCGCCGCGGCGCGCGCCGCGTTCGACGGCACCGGATGGGCGGACGACCCCGCCTTCCGCGTGCGGTGCCTGCGCCAGCTCCAGGAGGCCCTGACCGAGAACGCCGAGACGCTGCGCGCGGCGCTGGTCGCCGAAGCGGGCGCCCCGGTCGCCCTCACCCACGGAGCCCAGCTCGACATCCCCCTGGAAGGGCTCGGCTGGGTCGCCGGCCTCGCCGAGGACTACGCGTGGGTCACCGACCTGGGGATCGCCGAGCCGTACGGCATCCGTACGCACCGCTACCTGCGGCGCGAGCCCTTCGGAGTCGTCGGCGCCATCACGCCGTGGAACTTCCCCATGCAGATCAACCTCGCCAAGGTCGGCCCCGCCCTGGCCGCGGGGAACACCGTGATCCTCAAGCCCGCGCCCGACACCCCCTGGACGGCCACGCTCCTCGGCCGCCTCGCCGCCGAGAGGACCGACATCCCGCCCGGGGTGCTCAACGTGGTGACGTCCTCCCGGCACGAGGTCGGGCGGCAGCTGACCGAGGACGAGCGGGTGGACATGGTCTCCTTCACCGGCTCCACCGCGACCGGCCGCGCGGTGATGCGGGCGGGCGCGGCGAGCATCAAGAAGGTCTTCCTCGAACTGGGCGGCAAGTCGGCCCTGGTCGCGCTCGACGACGCGAACCTGAAGAAGGCCGTCGGCAACGCCGCCTTCCAGATCACCACGCACGCCGGCCAGGGCTGCGCCATCCTCACCCGGCTCGTCCTGCCCCGCTCGCGGTACGAGGAAGGGCTGGAGATGCTGGTGGAGACCCTGCGCGGCTGGCCGTACGGGGACCCCGCCGACCCGGGGAACCTGATGGGCCCGCTCATCAGCGAACGGCAGCGCGAACGCGTCCTCGGCCTCATCGCCACGGGCGCGCGGGAGGGCGCGCGCGTCGCGCTGGGCGGCGGCGTCCCCGATCACCTGCCCGGCGGCTTCTACGTGGAGCCGACCGTGCTCGCCGACGTCCATCCCGACGCCACGGTCGCCCAGGAGGAGATCTTCGGGCCGGTGCTGGCCGTCCTGGCCCACGACGGCGACGACGACGCGGTGCGGATCGCCAACAACTCCCGGTACGGCCTGTCCGGCATGGTGATCAGCGAATCCGCCGAGCGCGCCCGCGCCGTCGCCGACCGGATCCGCACCGGGACGATCTCCGTCAACGGCGGCCTGTTCTACGGCGCGGACGTGCCGTTCGGCGGGTACCGGCAGAGCGGGGTCGGCCGGGAGAGCGGCGTGGCCGGCTTCGAGGAGTACCTGGAGATCAAGAGCATCGCGGAGGCCGCGTGACCCCCGGTCCCCGCGAGGTCTGACCGCGCCCCCGGCGCTCCCCCTCCCCCGGAACACAGGAAGGCCGACGGCTCCCATGGGCAGTGCACCTCTGGCGGGAAACCGCGTCCTCATCGCGGGGGCGTCGGCGGGCATCGGGCGGGCGCTGGCCGTACGCGCGGTCAGGGACGGCGCGCGGGTGCTCATGACGGCGCGCAGGGAGGCGCTGCTCGACGAGGCGGTCGCCGAGGCGGGCGGCGGCGACCGCCGGGCCGCCGACCTGCGCCGCGAGGACGACTGCGCCCGGCTGGCCGGGGCCGCGCGGGACCTGCTCGGCGGGATCGACGTGCTGGTGTGGAGCGTGGGCGCCGCCCGGCTGCGCATGATCGAGGACACCTCCGGCGAGGACCTGCACGACCTCTTCGACGCCAACGCCGTGGCCGCGCACCGGCTGCTGCGCGCCTGCCTGCCCGCCCTGGCGCCCGGCGCCATGGTGGTGGTCCTGTCGTCGGAGACCGTCCACCAGCTCCGCACCGGCCTGGCCGGTTACGCCGCGTCCAAGAGCGCCCTGGAGAGGCTGGTGGAGGGCTGGCGCGCCGAGCGGCCCGGCCTGCGGTTCACCACCGTCAGGGTCGGCGCCACCTTCCCGACCGACTTCGGCACCGGCTTCGACCCGGGCCTGCTGACCCGCGTCCTGGAGGACTGGAGCGTACGGGGGCTGGCCCAGCGGGAGTTCATGACACCGGACGAGGTCGCCGACGTCCTGGCCGGGGTGATCGGAGCCGCCGCCGCCCACCCCGCGATCGGGCTCGACCACCTCACCGTCCGGTCGCCGTCCCCCGTGGCGGGGAGCTTCGGCAGCGCCCTCGGCGGCCCCGCCGCACGCGCCGCCGGGCCGTCCGGTCCCACCGAACCCGAGCAAGGAGCGCTCCATGGTTGAGTACAACCCGTTCTCGCAGCAGACGGTGCACAACCCGTTCCCCACCTACCGGCGGCTGCGCGACGAGGCCCCGGTCTACCACAACGAGGAACTGGGCTTCTACGCCCTGTCGCGCTACCAGGACGTCATCGACGCCCACCTGGACACCGACTCGTTCTCCAGCGCCCACGGCGTGACGATCGAAGGCGTCGACCAGGGCGCCCCCTTCCTCATCACCAAGGACCCTCCCGAGCACACCATGCACCGCAAGGTCGTCGCACGCGTCTTCACGCAGCGCCGCATCGCCCTGCTGGAGCCGTTCATCCGGCGGACCGCCGCCGGGCTGCTCGACCGCCTGCGGGACGCCGACCGCTTCGACCTCGTCCGGGACTTCTCCCTCCGGCTGCCGTTGGACGTCATCAGCGAGCTCATCGGCATCCCCGAGGAGCAGCGCGAGCCCATCCACGAGCTGAGCGACCGGATCTCCGCGCGGACCGAGGACATGGGCACGCCGCCCGACGCCTACGAGGCCGGCGCCGAGCTGTGGGCGCTGCTGGCGGACCTGGTCAGGGACCGGCGCCGCAACCCGGGCGACGACGTGATCACCCTCCTGATGAACACCGAGGTGGAGGACGGGAACGGTGGCACGCGCTCCCTGGGGGACGGCGAGCTGGCCTCGCGGTTCCTGGAGCTGGCCTTCGCCGGGCACGAGACGGTCGCCAAGCTCATCCCCAACGGGGTGATCGCGCTCGCCTGGTACCCCGGCCAGCGGCGCGAGCTGGTCGCCGACCCCTCGCTCATTCCCAACGCCGTGGAGGAGATGCTGCGCTGGGACCCGCCCTCGCACTACCAGGGCCGGTGGACGCTCCGGGACGTGGAGCTGCACGGCACCGTCATCCCCGCCGGCCGGCGCGTCATCCTCATCACCGGCTCGGCCGTCCACGACGAGCGCAAGTACCCCGACCCGGAGCTGTTCGACATCCACCGCCGGATCGACCGGCACGTCAGTTTCGGGTTCGGACGCCACCTGTGCCTGGGCGCCTCGCTCGCGCGCCTGGAGACCCGGATCGCGTTCGAGGAACTGCTCAAGCGCTTCCCCGACTTCGGGTTCGACGAGGCCGGCGTGCGGCGGCACTACTCCAGCAACATCCGCGGGCTGTCGAGCCTGCCCCTGCTCGTCGGGCGGTCCGCCCCGGTCTGAGCCTCTGCTTCGAAGTCCCGGCCCTGTGCCCGCCCCGTGTCCCCCGTGTCCGCCCCGTCCGGCAAGGAGCCACCGGCGATGCCCGACCACCCCACCAACGAGGCCATCAACCTGATCAGCGGCGAGTTCTGGGGCCGCGACCCCCACGAGGAGCTGCGCTGGATGCGGGAGAACGCGCCCGTGTACCGCGACGAGAACGGCGGCGTATGGGGGATCTCCAAGCACGCCGACGTCAAGCTGGTCTCCCGGATGCCCGGGGTGTTCTCCAGCGCGCACGGGATCCGGGCCGACACCGACCCCATGCCCATGATGATCGACATGGACGACCCGGAGCACAAGCTGCGCCGCAAGCTGGTCAGCGCCGGCTTCACCCCGCGCCGGGTGGCCGCGCAGGAGGACTACCTGCGCCGGGTCTGCGACGAGATCATCGACGGGATCTGCGAGCGCGGCGAGTGCGACTTCGTCGCCGACGTCGCCGCGCCCCTGCCGCTGATCGTGATCGGCGACGCCCTCGGTGTGGCGCCCGAGGACCGCTCGATGCTGCTGGCCTGGTCCGACGACATGCTGCGCGCGCTGACCGGGGGCGACGACCCGGACCTGCTCGTCAAGGCGGGCGAGGCGTTCGGCGGCTTCACCGAGTACGCCACCCGGGCGGCCCGGGAACGGCTCGACGACCCGCGCGACGACCTGATGAGCGTCCTGGTCCACGCCGAGATCGACGGTGACCGGCTGGACCTGGACTCGCTCGTCCAGGAGTCCCTGCTGATCCTGATCGGGGGCGACGAGACCACCCGGCACGTGATCTCCGGCGGGATGTACCAGCTGTGCGCCCATCCCGGCCAGCGGCGGAGGCTGATCGAGGACCCGGGCGGGATCCCCGCCGCGGTGGAGGAGATGCTGCGCTGGGTCTCCCCCATCAAGAACATGAACCGCACCGCCACGCGCGACTTCGAGCTGCGCGGGCAGCGGATCCGCGCCGGTGACGACGTGCTGCTGCTCTACCCCTCGGCCAACCGGGACGCGGACGTCTTCGACGACCCGTTCAGGTTCGACACCGCGCGCACCCCCAACGACCACATCGCCTTCGGCAACGGGCCGCACTTCTGCCTCGGCAACAGCCTGGCCCGGCTGGAGCTGAAGGTGATGTTCGAGCGGCTGCTGGCCCGGCTGCCCGACATCGAGCCGGTGGACGGCGGCGAGCCCGCCTGCCGGCCCGCCAACTTCGTCTCCGGGTACGAGACGTTCAAGGTCCGCTTCACCCCGTCCGCGCCGCAGTCCGGCTGACCGACCCGGAGGACGCACCGCATGCCGCCCCGCAAGACGATCGACTGCACGACCGAGAACGGCGTCGCCTGGGTGACCCTGAACCGCCCGGACGTCCTCAACGCCTTCGACCTGGACATGCTCCGGGAACTACACGCCTGCTGGCGGGCGCTCCGCGACGACGACGAGGTCCGGGTCGTCGTGCTCACCGGCGCCGGGGACGAGGCGTTCTGCACCGGGCTGGACCGCGCCGCGGTGGCCGACCCCGAGGCGCGGAAGGAGTTCGGCGAGCGGCGCGGCGCCACCCCCCTGCACGCCAACGACCCGGTCGACCTGCTGCCGCCCAAGAGCGGCGCCCAGCTGTGGAAGCCGGTGATCGCCGCGGTGAACGGGATGGCCTGCGGCGGCGCGTTCTACCTGCTCGGCGAGGTGGAGTTCATCATCGCCGCCGAGCACGCGACCTTCTTCGACCCGCACACCACCTACGGGATGGCCGCGGTGTTCGAGCCCATGCTGATGCTGCAGCGCATGCCCCTCGGCGAGGTCATGCGGATGTCGCTCATGGGCGCGCACGAGCGGCTGAGCGCGCGCCGCGCCCACGAGATCGGCCTCGTCCAGGAGGTGGTCCCGGCCGGGGAGCTGCGGGAGGCGGCGCTGCGGGCGGCCACCGTCATCGCGAGCCAGCCACCGCTGGCCGTCCAGGCCACCGTCCGGGCGATCTGGTACGCGCAGGAGCTCGGCCACCGGCAGGCGCTCGACGTGGGCAGGACGCTCGTCCAGCTGGGCACCGACCAGGAGTCGCTGGCCGAGGGCCAGCGGGCCTTCGCCTCCGGCCGGCGGGCGCGGTGGCGGCTGCGGTGAGGCCCGCCCGTCCTCAGCCCGCGGGCTCGCAGACGACCACGGGGATCTCCCGGTCCGTCCACGACTGGTAGCGGTCGAAGTCGGCGTACATCGCCACCAGGCGCGGCCACAGCTCCGCCCGCTCGGCCGCGTCCGCCGTGCGGGCGCGCATCACGCGCGTCTCGCGGCGGATCTGCACGGCCACCCGGGGATCGGCGCGGAGGTTGAGGTACCACAGGGGGTGCCTGGGCAGGCCGCCCTGGGAGGCGACGAGGATCACCCGGTCCCCGTCCGCCAGGTACAGCAGCGGGAGCGTGCGCGGCAGGCCGGTCCTGCGGCCGCGCGTGGTGAGGAGGCAGACCGGAACGCCCCTGGGGAACGCGCTCCCGACGCGCCACCTGCCGCCGATCCGGCCGCCGGTCGCCCGGTAGACCGCCACGTTCAGCCGTGACGCGACCTTGAGGACCCTGGGCACCAGCGGCGAGTCGAGCCCCTTGGGGCGGGCGGTGGCGGGCTGCGATCGCGTCATGGTCATCCGTTCCGTTCGGCGCCGGGCGCGCTGGTCTCACGCCCGTCGAAAGTATCAAATATCAGCAACCGCCGCCCTTCCCGGCGGCCACGGAGATGAGGCGAGTCATGAACGACAAGGAACCGACGTGACCCCCGACCCGGACGGCCTGCACGCGTGCTTCGAGGCCGTCCTCCGGGAGGCGCCCGACGCCGAGGCCGTCATCGACGGCGACCTGCGGCTCACCTTCGGCGAGTGGTGGAGGCGGTCCGGACTCGCCGCCGCCGCGCTGGACGCGCTCGGCGTGCGGGCCGGGGACGTCGTCTGCCTCGTCCTGCCGTCCTCCGCCGACTTCGCCGTCTGCCACCTGGCGGCGATGCGGCTGAACGCGATCGTCACCGCCGCCAACCCCCGGCTCGGCCGCACGGAGATCGCCCACATCATCGGCAGGACCGCGCCGGCCGTGATCGTCACCACCGACCCGGCCGCGCTCCCCGATCCGGCCGCCGGACCGCCCGCCGTCCGCCCCGGCGACCTCATGGCGGCGGACCTGCCGATGACCGGCGCCGTCCCGGCGGCGCCCGGCGACCCGGCCGTGATCGTCTGGACCACCGGCACCACCGGGACCCCCAAGGGCGCCTGGTTCGACCACCGGTCCCTTCAGATCATCGCCCGCGGCATGGGACCGCTCAGCGCCCCCGGGGACCGCAAGATGATGCCGGTCCCGTTCGCCCACGCGGCGTTCATGACCCGCGTCTACGACCAGCTGGTCCACCGCTCGGCGCTGATCCTCACGCCCCCCGTGTGGACGGCGCGGAGCATGCTGGACCTGCTCGTACGGGAACGGGTGACGGTGGGGCAGGGCGTGCCCACCCAGTGGGAGAAGCTGGTCGCGCTCGACGGGCTGGCCGCGGCCGACCTGTCGCACCTGCGCCTGGCGTCCACCGGGGCGGGACGGGTCCCGCCGCCGCTGGTGCACGCGATGCGCGAGCGGCTCGGCTGCCCCGTGGTGGTGCGGTACGCCTCCACCGAGGTGCCGCTGTGCTTCGGTACCGCCCTGGACGATCCCGTGGAGCTGGTGTCCTCGACCGTCGGCCGCGCCCTGGGGGACGTCGAGGCGCGGATCGTCGGCGACGGCGGGCGGCCGCTCGGCCCCGGCGCGCCCGGCCGGGTCCATCTCCGCTCCCGCGGGTCGATGCGCGGGTACTGGCGGGAGCCCGGCCTGACGGCCGCGACCATATCCGCCGACGGGTGGATCGCCACCGGCGACATCGGGAGCCTGGACGCGGCCGGCAACCTGACGCTCGTCGGGCGCGCCGACGACGCCTACATCCGCGGCGGCTACAACGTCCATCCGTCGGAGGTCGAGCCCGTCCTGCTGGCGCATCCGCGGATCCTGCGGGCCGCGGTCGTCGGCGCGCCGGCCCCGGTGATCGGGGAGATCGGCGTGGCGTTCGCGGTGCCCGCCGGAACCGGTCCGCTCCCGTCGGCCGAGGAGGTCCGGGCCTGGTGCCGCGGGCGGATCGCCGGCTACAAGGCGCCCGACCTGGTCGTCTGGGTGGACGACCTGCCGGTCAACGCCACGTACAAGATCGACCGTGCGGAGCTGCTGCGGCGGGCCGCCCGGGAGGCCGCTCGGGCCGCCTCCCACCGCCCCGTCACCTAATATTATAGTTTATATAAGATTTACCCCGGCTCCGAGGGTGGCGCTGTGAACGGCAAGGTCTACATCCACGAGTTCATCGACATCACCAAGCAGAACCGGGCGCGGTACATGCACCACATGACCGCCAACTGGAGCCCCATCGGGCGAGAACAGCGGAACCAGCTCTGTTACGGGGTCTGGGGCGTGGTCGGGTCCACCGGCCGCTGGCCCCAGGTGGTGAACATCTGGGAGGAGGACGGCTTCGCGGGGCTGGCGGCCTCCTTCCGCCACGAGTTCGCCGGCACCACGCTGCAGGACCCGGCGCTGGAGAAGTGGTGGGCCGCGGCGGCCGACCTGCGCTCCGGCGGCGTCGACCGGCTCATCGTCCCGCACCCGGACATGCCCACCATCGAGGAGATCTGCCACCGGGGCCTGCGCGGCGAGGTGTACGCGCACGAGCTGGTCGAGGTGGAGGCGGGCACGGCGCGCGACGCCCTGGCGGCGATGGTGGAGGACGCCGCGTCCGGCCGGGACGGCCACGGGTGGCGGCTGGCCGGGGCGTGGGCCACGGCGATGCGCAACGACGACGAGTGCGTCCTGCTCTGGGCGATCCCCGACTGGGAGACGTGGGCCGAGGTGGAGCGGGACGAGGCCGCGGGCCGCCCCCGCCTCCTGCGCCGGGCGGCCCCGCTCGTGCGGGGGCGGGAGCGGATCCTTCTGGCCGACTCCGCCCTCTGCCCGTTCCGGACCGGCCGCCAGCCGAACCGGGACGACCGCGTCGACTGGGTGGACTGACCGGGGGAACTGGAGTGGAGCGCCCCCGGGGGTCAGTCCAGGCGGGCCAGGACGTCCTCGGCCGCGCCGTCGCGGCGGAGCAGCTCGGCGAAGGCGGCGTCCTCGCGTTCGCGGGCGCGGCGCACGCCGTCCCGGTGCGCCTCGGTGATCAGCCGCTTGGTCGCCAGCAGCGAGGGGAGCGGCTTGGCGGCGATCTCCGCCGCCAGCCCGTGCGCCGTCTCCAGCAGCTCGCCGTGCGGGCAGGTCCGCAGCGCGAGCCCGGACTCGACGGCCTCCTCGGCGGTGATCCAGCGGCCGGTGAACAGCGCCAGGGCCGCCCGCTGGTGCCCCATCCGCAGGGGCAGCAGGTAGCTGCCCGCGGCCTCGGGCGCGACGCCCATCGAGGTGAACGGGGCCAGCAGCCGGGCCCGCTCGGACATGATCACCAGGTCGCAGTGCCCCAGCAGGGTCAGCCCGAGCCCGACGCCGGCGCCGTTGACCGCGGCCACCAGCGGCTTGGGGAACGCCGTGAGCGCGTCCAGCAGGGCCGCGAACCCCTTACCGGTCTCCGGCGTCGCGCGTCCCCCGGCCTGCGCGCGGGCGATCTCGGCCATCTCCTCGAGGTCGGTGCCCGCGGTGAACGTGCCGCCCGTCCCGGTCAGGAGGACGACCGAGACGCCCGCGTCCCCGGCCGCCGCGTCCAGCGCCGCGGCGACCGCGAGGTACAGCGCCTCGTCGAACGCGTTCGCCGCCCGGGGACGGTCGAACGTCAGCGTCCGCACCCTGTCCCGGTCCTCGATCCGCAACGTGTCCACGCCCATCCGGTCCTCCTCGCCTCACCCCGGGAGAACAGATGATACTTGATACGATATTTTCTCGGTGAACGGCTCCCGGACGCAGGAGGCGACCGTGGCAACGGGTCCGCCGGGCGGCGAGACGCCCACTCTGACCAACGTCGTCGAGTACCCCTACACGCGCACCACCGGCCCCGTGCTCGGGCCCTTCCTGACCGGGCTGCGCGACGGCAGGATCCTGGGCGGGCGCTGCGGCGGACGCGTCCTGTGCCCGCCCCTGGAGTACGACCCCGGCACCGCCGCGCCGCTCCCCTTCGATCCGGTGGAGGTCGGCCCCGGAGGGACCGTCGCGTCCTGGACGTGGGTCGCCGAGCCGACGCGGCACCACCCGTTCGCGCACCCGTTCGCCTTCGCCCTGATCCTGCTGGACGGCGCGGACACCCCGCTCCCGCACGCCGTCGACGCGGGCGCTCCGGAGCGGATGTCCACCGGCCGCCGGGTCCGCGCGCGGTTCCGGGACGAGCGGCGGGGCGCCATCACCGACCTGTACTTCGTCCCCGAGGAGGACGCCGCCCCGCGGCGCGTCGAGCCGGGCGGCGAGCCGGTGACCATCACCGAGCACCTGATCTCGCTGGAGTACCGCGAGCCCCTCCATCCGCACCGGGCGCGGTTCGTCCAGGGGCTGCTGGAGGGGCGCGTCATCGGGCAGCGCTCGCCGGTCAGCGGCAGGGTGTACGTGCCCGGACGCGGCTACGACCAGCTCGAACGCGTCCCGATGACCGAGGCCGACGACGTGCCGGTCGCCGACCGCGGGACGGTCGGCTCCTTCACCCGGATCACGCCGGTGCGGTACTACGGCCAGAAGGAGACCGAGCCCTACATCCGCGCGTCGATCCTCCTCGACGGCAGCGACGCGCCGATCACCGGGGTGGACGTCCGCACCGTCCCCGCCGGGGAGTTCCGGGTGGGGATGCGGCTGCGCGCCGTCTGGCGGCCGCCCGGCGAGCGGGACGTCAGCGGCTTCGACAACCGGGCCGTGGGCGGCTGGGAGGGCGTCTTCGAACGGTGGGAGCCCACCGGAGAGCCCGACGCCGACCCCCGGGACCTGCGGGAGCACGCGTGGTGAACGGGCCAGGGCGCGAGATCGCCGTCGTGGCGACCGCGCGGACCGCGGTGCACGAGTCGTTCGAGGGCCCCGAGGCGGTCCTCGTCATGGAGTGCGTCAACGACCTGCTCGGCCGGACCGGCCTGGACCGCCGCGACGTGGACTTCACGATCGCGGGGAGCTGCGACTACCTGGCCGGTGCTCCGTTCGCGTTCGTGCTGAACCTCGACGGCGTGGGCGCCTGGCCCCCGGTCTACGAGAGCCACGTCGAGATGGACGGCGCGTGGGCCTTCCACGAGGCGTGGCTGCGCCTCCAGTGCGGGGACGTCGACACGGCACTGGTGATCGGCTCCGGGCGGTCCTCCCCCGGGCGGCCACGGGAGGTCCTGGCGCTCCAGACCGACCCGTACACCATGGCGCCCCTCGGCCTGGACCCGGTGTCGCTGGCCGGGCTCCAGGCCCGCGCGCTCATCGACGCGGGCAAGGCCACCGAGCGCGACCTCGCCGAGGTCGCCGCGCGGGCCCGCCCCGGCTCCGGTGCCGGCGAGCTGCTCCGCGCCCCGTACTGGTCGGCCCCGCTGCGCCGGCACGACGTGGCGCGACCGGCGGACGGGGCCGCCGCGGTGCTCCTGGCCGCCGGGGACCGGGCCCGGCGGCTGACCGGCGATCCCGTCTGGGTGCGGGGCGTCGACCAGCGGATCGAGTCGCACCACCTCGGTCTCCGCGACCTGACCGACTCCCCCTCGGCGCGGCTGGCGGCCGAGGGCGCCGGGGCGCACGACGGCCCGCTGGACGTCGCCGAGCTGATGGCGCTGCACAGCCACGAGGAGATCATCCTGCGGGCTGCGCTGGGGCTCGCCGGCACCACCGTGGTCAACCCGTCCGGCGGGGCGCTGCGCAGCCACCCGGCGATGGCCACCGGGCTCGTCCGCGTCATCGAGGTGGCCCGGCGCATCGCCGCGGGCGAGGCCGAGCGCGGCCTGGCCCACGCGAGCAGCGGGCCGTGCCTGCAGCACAACCTGGTCGCCGTGCTCGAAGGAGATCGCTGATGGCCCGCGCGTGCGCCGTGATCGGCATCGGCCAGACCGACTACCGCAAGCGGCTCGAGGTGACCCTGGACGGCCTGGTCCGGTGGGCGGCGCTGGAGGCCCTGGAGGACGCCGGGCTCACCTTCGCCGACATCGACGCCGTCCTCATCGGCAAGGCGCCGGACCTGCTGGAGGGGGTGATGGCGCCCGAGCTGACCCTGGCCGGGGCGCTCGGCGCCGTGGGCAAGCCGATCCACCGGGTGCACACCGCCGGCTCGGTGGGCGCGGCGACGGCCATCAGCGGCGTCACCATGATCCAGTCGGGCCGCTACGACCGCGTCCTGGTCGTCTGCTACGAGAAGCAGTCCGAGGGCAACGCGACCTGGGCGCTGTCGGGTGGCAAGTCCGGGGGGCAGGGGGCCGGCGGCACCTTCGCCCCCTGGATACGCGACTACATCAGGCGCTCGGGGGCGCCCGAGCACATCGGCCGGCGCGTCGCCGTGAAGGACCGGCTCAACGCGCTGCGCAACCCGCACGCCCACCTGCGCATCCAGGACATCTCCGAGGAGAAGGTCAAGGCCTCCCCGATGCTGTGGGACCCCCTGCGCTACCTGGAGTCCTGCCCCTCCTCCGACGGCGCCGCCGCGGTGGTGCTCGCCTCCGGCGACGCCGCCCGCCGGAGCCGCGGCGTCCCCGCCTGGGTGATCGCGCACGCCAAGCGCAGCGAGCTCGCCTCCTTCCCCGGGCGGGACCCGGTCCGTCCCAGGGCGGGCGTCGAGTGCGCGGAGGCGCTCTACGCCGAGGCCGGCATCACCGACCCGCTCCGCCAGATCGACTGCGCCGAGCTGTACGTGCCGTTCTCCTGGTACGAGCCGATGTGGCTGGAGGGCCATCTGATCACCCCGGAGGGCGAGGGGTGGCGGCTGACCGACTCGGGGGCCACCGAGCTGGGCGGGGCCTTCCCGGTCAACCCGTCCGGAGGCGTGCTGTCGTCCAACCCGATCGGCGCGTCCGGGCTGGTCCGGTGCCTGGAGGCGGCGCGGCAGGTGCGGGGCACCGCGGGCGGCCACCAGGTGGACGGGGCACGCGTGGCGCTGGGCCACGCCTACGGTGGCGCGGCCCAGTACTTCGCGATGTGGATCGTCGGCTCCGAGCCCGATCCCGCTTTCGGGTGAGGCGGGGCGGCCCGCCCGGTGGTGGGCGCTCCCCGCGACGCGGCGGGTAAGGTCGTCGGGAGCGAACCGCACCGGCGCCACGGCGGGCGACGGGCCCGGCCGATTCCGCGCGGGTGATCGTCCCGTCCGCGTGAGCACCGGCGAGACAGCTACCTACTATTGGCCGTAGTAGGTGTTCCCGAGAATGCAGAGGCGTCGGTGAAGATTCCCCCCATGCCGCGTACCGTCAAGGGCCGGGTCACGGCCGCCGGCGTGGCGCTGGCCGGCCTGTCGGTCCTGCCCGCGCTGGCGGTGGTGTCGTCCGCGGGAGACCAGGTCCCGCACGGCACCCGCGTCCTGGGCGTCGACATCGGAGGTCTCACCGAACCCGCCGCCCGGGGGAGGCTGGACGGCGCGCTCCGCGAACGCCTCCAGCGCCCCATCACGGTACGGGCCGGGTCCAGGAGCACGTCCCTGGCCCCTCGGGACGCGGGGCTGACCCTGGACGGCGCCGCCACGGTCAAGGCGGCGATGCGCGGCCGGTTCAACCCCCTGGACATCATGGACAGGGCCCTGGGCGGCAAGGAGATCGAGCCGCGCGTCAAGGTGGACCGGGCCCGCCTGGAGGCGGCGTCCGGCCGGCTCAACCACGCCATCGGCACCCCCGCCCGCGAAGGGCGGATCGTCTTCCGCGGCACCACGCCCCAGGCCGTCCTCCCCCGGGACGGCACGGGCGTCGACCCGCGCACCGCCGCGCAGCGCATCCAGGCCGCCTACCTCACCGCGGACTCGGTCACCCTCCCGGTCGGGCCGCTGCGTCCCAGAGCCTCCGCCGAGGCCGTACGGCAGGCGCTCGCGGGCCCGGCGCGCACCGCCGTGTCCGCCCCCGTCCTCCTCGTGGCCGGGAAGGAGCGCCTGACGGTGCCGCCCGCCACGTTCGCGCGCCACCTCCGCTTCGTCCCCGACGGCGCGGGGACCCTGCGGCCCCAGGTCGACGGCGCGCGGCTGACCGCCGCCCTCGGCGCCCGCGTCCGGCGGCTGGAGCAGCCGGCGAAGGACGCCACGTACAAGATCGAACGCGGCGCCCCGCGGCTGGTCTCCTCGCGCGAGGGCAGGGCCATCGACCGCGGGCGGCTCGGCGAGGCGTTCGCGCCCGCCGTCACGAGCCCGGAGCCTCGCCGGGTCACGGTGCCGCTGAAGGTCGCCAAGCCGCGCGTCACCACCGAGGAGGCGAAGCGGCTCGGCATCAAGGAGAAGATCAGCACGTTCACCACCCGGCACCCCTGCTGCGCGCCACGGGTGAAGAACATCCAGACCATCGCCGGCATCCTGGACGGCCACCTGGTCAAGCCCGGCGAGACGTTCTCGCTGAACGGGATCGTCGGCAAGCGCGACAGGGCCCGCGGGTTCGTCGAGGCCCCCATGATCCTGCGGGGCCGCTACGTCAACGACGTCGGGGGCGGGATCTCCCAGTTCGCCACCACGATGTTCAACGCCGTGTTCTTCGGCGGGCTCCAGGACGTCCAGCACACCCCGCACTCGTACTACATCTCGCGCTACCCGGCGGGCCGCGAGTCCACCGTCTCCTACCCGCAGCCCGACTTCCGCTGGCGCAACGACTCCCCGCACGGCGTCCTGGTGGACACCGGCTACACCTCCACGTCCATCACCGTGACGTTCTGGGGCACCAAGCGCTACGACATCGAGTCCCAGAGCTCGGCCCGGTACGGCATCAAGGGCTTCGAGTCCAAGACCGACCCGGCGCCCGACTGCATCCCCATGCCCGGCGCCGAGGGCTTCAAGATCGACGTGTGGCGGATCTTCAAGCAGAACGGCAAGGTCGTGCGCAGGCAGCGTTTCCACACCGTCTACCTGCCCGAGCCGCGCATCACCTGCGAGCGGGAGGGTGACTCCACCACGAGGTGACCGCGCCCGCCCGGGCACGTCCTTCCAAGGTCTCCACATCTCCCCCGCCGGAACTCCATACCGGCCCGGTTGAGTTGCCCGGGACGACCAGGGAGGCCGGGCATGACGACCGAAGTGCCGACGCGAGTGCCGACACGGGTGCCGGCGGGAGACGACCGCGGATTCGCCGGATGGCTGCGCGACTTCGAGGACGAGGCGCGCGTACGGGAGGAACGGGGCGACCCCGGCTGGGGACGGGGCGCGCGGCTGGAGGCGTGCGTGGTGCGCAGCCTCCAGAGGTTCCAGATCGGGGAGGACGGGGACGGCGCGTTCCTGATCGGCAAGGCCGAGGCGGCCGGGGACGCCGAGTACGCGGCGGCCGTGCGGCTGTTCATCGCCGAGGAGCAGAACCACGCGCGGATGCTCGGGCTGCTCCTCGGCGCGGCCGGGGCGCCGCTGCTCGACCGCCACTGGAGCGACGCGGTGTTCGTCCGGGCGCGGCGGGCGATGGGGCTGCGGGTCGAGCTGCTGACGCTGATGGTGGCCGAGGTGGTCGCCCTCGGCTACTACGGCGCGCTGCACCGGGGGACGCGCGATCCGCTGACGGCGGAGGTCGCCGCGCGGCTGGTGGCCGACGAGCGGCGGCACGTGCCGTTCCACTGCCGGCGGCTGCGCCAGGGGCTGGCGCGGTTCCCCGGCCCCGCGCGCCGGGTCGTGACCGGTCTCTGGCGGGCGGCGGTCGCCGGCGCGGCGGTGGTGGTCGCCGCCGATCACGGCCGGGCGCTGCGCCGGCTCGGGACGGGCCGGCGGCGGTTCGTGCTGGACGTGCTCGCGGAGGCGCGCGCGGCGGAGGACCTCCTGCACGGCCGGTAGGGCCTCCGGGAACGCCGAAACGGGACCCCGGGCGTGCGGGGGACCGGCCCGGGGTTCTACGTTCGTTCCCTGAGACCCGTCCGTACCACGAGCCCCCCGAGGTGATCCATGACCGACGAGCCCCACCGGCCCCCGGACCCGCGGGACCCCGCCCCGCCGGCGCCGGAGGAGCTGCGGCGGGCGCTGGGGGCGTTCGCCACCGGCGTCACCGTGATCACCGCCCTGGAGGGCGGGGAGCCGGTGGGCTTCGCCTGCCAGTCGTTCACGTCGGTGTCCCTGGACCCGCCCCTGGTGCTGTTCTGCGCCGATCACCGCGGCCGGACCTGGCCGCGGATCCGGGCGGCCGGGCGGTTCTGCGTGAACGTGCTGGGCGCGGACCAGGAGGAGGTGTGCCGGCGCTTCGGTTCGAAGACGGGCGGCAAGTTCCAGGGCCTGGAGTGGGACCGTTCGCGCTGGGGCGCCCCGGCCCTGCGCGGGGTGCTGGCGCGCGTGCACGCCGAGGTGCGCGAGGTGCACCTGGCCGGGGACCACGACGTGGTGATCGGCCGGGTGCTGGAGGTGGAGACGGCGGACGGCGGACGTCCGATGATCTTCTTCCGGAGCGGTTTCGGGATCGACCGCCCGGAGACCGCCGCGCCGCCGCCGGACGACCTGTGGGCATGGGGCGACCACTGGGGCTGAGGCCGCTCACGAGTCGGCGGTCAGCAGCCCCAGCGCCCACAGGGCCAGGCCGGCGAGGACGCACGCCACCAGCACGCGGCGCCGGGCCGGGCGCCGCGGCGGGCGGGCGGGCGCGGGACGCGCGTCCCCGGCGGCCGGGCGCGGGGGCGCCGGCCGCAGCTCGTCCAGGAGCCGGAGCCACTGCGGCCCGACGCGGTCGAGGTCGTACTCCCGGGACGACACCAGGGCGCCCTCGCCGAGCCGGTCCCGCAGGGCCCGGTCCCCGATCAGCGTGCGCAGCGCGGCGGTGAGCCCGGCCACGTCCTCGGCCGGCACCAGCAGGCCGTTCCGGCCGTGCTCGATCATCTCGCCGGGCCCGGTGGGGCAGTCGAACGCCACCACGGGCAGGCCCTTGCTCATCGCCTCGATGATCACCATGGGCATCCCCTCGAAGCGGGAGGACAGCACGTACATCGAGGCGCGGGTCATCTCCCCGGCCAGATCGGGCGTCCGGCCGCACAGCTCCACCCGGCCGGCCAGGCCGCGCTCGGCGATCATCTTCTTGATCCGGTTGCGCCGGGGCCCCGCGCCGAAGATCCGCAGTTTCCAGTCGGGATGCTCGGCGGCCAGCGGCTCGTACGCGCGCACCAGCAGGTCGAAACCCTTCTGCCGGGTGAGCCGCCCGGCGGCCACGATCACCTTGTCCTCGCGCGGGGAGGGACCGCCGGGCAGCTCCGGCAGCGCGTTGGGGATCCGCACGATCCGGGCCGGCCCGCCCTCCAGCTCGTCCCCGTAGTCACGGCGGGAGCGCTCGGTCAGCACCGACACCGCCGCCAGCCGGGGGTAGGACCGCCTGATCTCGCGGCGCAGCCCCGGCATGTAGGCGCTCAGGTTCATGTGGTCCTGGCCGATCGCCACCACGCCGCGCGGCGCCAGCTCGGCGGCGAGCATGTTCAGCGACGGGCGGGTGCCGATGAGCACGTCGGGCGAGGGGCCGCACAGCACGCGGACCAGCAGCAGGTCCGTCCACAGGCTCATGCTCTCGAACGAGGCGTCCTCGATCGGCGTCAGCAGGCTGGGCAGCCGCGACAGCAGGCGTCCGGCCGCCCCTTTCGGCGGCGTCCTGCGGTCGTCCACGAAACGGACCCGCACGCGCGGTGACAGCGTGAAGAACGGCTCGTCCCGGCGCCGGAACACGCTGACGATCTCGACGTCGTGGTCGCGCGCCAGATAACCGCTGAGGTTGAGGACGGTACGGATGGTGCCGCCCGTCCCGTAGGCGTGCTGGAGCAGGACGCGGACGCGCAGCCGCTCCCCCGGGCGCGGCGCCCGGCGCGGAAGGAGCAGCAGCCGGACGGCGGCGAGCGCCGCCAGCCGCAGTAACGGATGGAGGCGCTGGAACCCGCGGCGCATCCGGGTCCTGGGCCGCAGCCGCTTCCGGACCCGCCTCCTCAGCTCCCGGACGCGCGTGCCCCGCGGGCGCGGCTCGCGCGGCGCGTCCGCGCCGGGGCGCGGTCCCGGCGCACCGGGCCGTTCCCGGTCCCGGTGCGCCACAGGGTCGGTGTCGGGTGCTTCCGCCATCGGTCCCCCGCTCTCGGGAAGGTTCGGCTGTCTCTGACCTTCTCCCCGACTCAGAGGCGTTCAAATTGGAAGAAAGGGCCCGATGTGGCCGAGGCACGTCCAAGAGCCGCCCATCGGGCGGCCAAGAGCGAGCCGACAGGGAAGCGGAGGAAACCGGCAGAGGAGGCGGACGGGAGAGCGGAGAGCGGGACCGACGGAGGGACGAGGCGGGGCGGGGCCGTCAGGCGGTGGTGACGGTGCGGTCCAGGGCGCTGCCCTTGACCCACTGCTCCCAGGGCATCTGGTAATAGCTCCAGCCGTTGTTCCAGTCCAGGCGCCGCGCGCTGCCGGTGATGACGACCACGTCGCCCCGGTAGGCGAAGTCGTAGAACCACTGGGCGGCGGCCGGCGGGGAGTTCAGGCAGCCGTGGCTGACGTTCTGGCGGCCCTGCGCCCAGACGGTCGCGGCCATCGAATGGATGTACTCGCCGCTGTTGGAGATCCGCACCGCGTGCGGGATGACCTCCTTGTAGCCGCCGTTCTTCTTGTCCTTGGGGTCGACGCCCATCCACTCCGACGTCATGATCGCCGGATTCTCCTTGCCCATGGTCAGGTGGATGCCGCTGGTGGTGAGGAACGTGTCGACGCCGTTGACCACCCGGCCGCCCTTGCCGGCGCTGATCGGCCAGCTCTTGATCTTGACGCCGTTCTTCCGCACGACGAGGCGCTTGGTCTTGGTGCTGGCGACGATGATGTGCGAGTCGCCGATGGCGAAGCGCCGGGTGAGGTCGTCCAGGCCGTAGGTACGCCGGCCGGCCCTGACCCCGCTCAGCCTCGCCGTGAACGTGACCTGCTGGTTGGGCTGCCAGTACTCGCCGTTCTTGGTGCGGAAGGTCACCTGGGTGGGGCTCACCCAGTACCAGGCGCCGGTCGCGGGCTTGGTCGACCTGATCTGGAGGGCCTGCTCGACCGCCTTCCTGTTCTCCACCGCCCGGTTGAAGGTGACCATGATCGGCATGCCCACGCCGACCTTCTCGCCCGGCCCGGGGGTGACGTCCACGACGCTCAGGGCCGCGGCGGCGCGCAGGGTGGTGAACCTGCTGGTGACGGTGGTCGTCTTGCCCTGGGGGCTCTTGGCGACCGCGGTGACCTGGTACTGCGATCCCGGCCGCAGGGTCCGCGACTTCCAGCTGGTCTTGTCCGCCGACAGGGCGCCCTCGACCGGCCTGCCCTTGCGGGTGAGGGCGACCTGCTCGATCGTGCCGCCGGCCGCGGTGACCGTGACGCCGCTCTCGGGCCGGGCCTTGCCGTCGCCGTCGCCCGGCGAGACGGTCACCTGGGGCGTCCCGGCCTCGCCCTTGCCGCCGACGGTGACGCCGTCGCCCTCGTCACCACCGGAGCAGGCCGTCGTCAGGAGCAGCACGGCCCCCGTCAGTCCCGCGCCCGCCCGAACCCCTGCGGAAAGCCTCCGCTGCACCGTGAACCTCCCCAACCCCGCCGTTAACAGGGCGACATTAGCGACAAACATTCCTTGGCGATGTCATGACCCCGAGATTGCCGTCCGCCGAGATCAAAGCGTTGCCTGGACCCGGGGAACGGCGGAATTCGGCGGCCTTTCGCCGCCACCGGCGCCGCTACCGGGGCGGGCTCGGGAACAGGGCGGGATCGCGGAGGCGCGCGGCCATGTCGGCGGGGACCGCGCCGTCGACGCGGCGGGCGTTCCAGGCGCTGTTCAGCGCGCCGTCCTCGCCCCACCTTCCCTCCAGGGCGACGCCTGAGCCGGAGCGCCGGACGGTGAACCGCACCCGGCCGTCCGGCGCGTTGCCGGAGCCCTCGCTGTAGTGACCGTCGATCACGGTGCCGTCGAGGACGCCGCGCACCCGGCTCAGGCCCATCCACTTGTAGACCATCCAGACGTCCCGGCCGGTCACGCGGACGTACATGTCGCCGTAGTCGCTGGTGTAGTGACCGGCGAGATCGGCGCCGCCCGCGCCACCGCCGGTGGTCGTGGAGGTGGAGGGCGGCGGGGTGCCGCCGCCGTCGCCGCCGCGCAGCAACTGGGGCACGACCACGGCGGCGAGCACCGCCACGGCCAGCACGGCGCCCCCGACGGCCAGGACGCCGGCCAGGATCCCGCGGCGGCCCGCGAACGCCCCCGCGGGAGCGGCGCCGGGAACGGGGCGGCTCTCGGGTCCGGCCGGGGACGGCGGGGGCTGGGTCGGCGTCGGGAAGCCGGGCTCCCGCGAGCCCCCCGCCCCGTCCGGGCCCCCCGGCCCCTGCCGTCCGGCCGTGCCGCCCGCCGTGCCCCCCGCCGGAACGCCCGCCGGGACGCCCGCGCCGGGACGTGCCGCGGTGTCGCCGCCGGCCACGCCGAGCCGGGCCAGCAGGTCGTGCGCCGTGGGGCGCCGCGCCGGGTCCTTGGCCAGGGCCTCGGCGATCACGGTGCGGAGCGGCTCCTCGATGCCCTCCAGGTCGGGGTCGCCGTGCACGATCCGGTAGGCGACCGCCTGCGCCGGCCCGGTCCCGAACGCGCGCCGCCCGGTCGCGGCGAAGGCCATGACCGCGCCCCACGCGAACACGTCGCCGGCCGCGGTCGCGCTCTCCCCCTCCAGCTGCTCGGGCGCCATGTACGCGGGCGTCCCCACGATCTGCCCGGTCGCGGTGAGCCCGAAGGCGGAGTCCAGCGCGCTGGCGATGCCGAAGTCGATGACCCGCGGGCCCATCCGGCTCAGCAGCACGTTGCCGGGCTTGAGGTCGCGGTGGACGACCCCGGCACCGTGGATGCCGGTGAGGGCCGCGGCCATGCTGACGCCCAGCTGCTCCAGCTCGGCCCGGCGCAGCGGGCCGCCGCCGCCCACCGCCTCGTCCAGGGTGGGCCCGTCGATGTACTCGGTGACCAGGTACGGAGGGTCGGCGTCAGGATCGGCGTCGAGGACCTCGGCGGTGCAGAAGCGCGGCACCCTCAGCGCGCTGGCCGCCTCCCGGCGGAAACGCTCCCGGAAGTGGGGGTTGCGCGCGTGGTCGGCGCGGACGACCTTGACGGCCACGGGCCCGGCCGGGCCGCGGCCGAGGTAGACCGACCCCATCCCGCCCTCGCCGAGGAAGCCGGTCACCTCGTAGCCGCCGACGCGCTCCGGGTCGTCGTCGCGGAGCGGCCTGGCCTTCGCGGGGAACGCCGGGACTCCTTCGCTCATAGGGGCTCCTGGGGGGAGGGGACGGCGCCCAGCATCCCGGACCGGGCGCGGCCCCGCAACGATCCTTCCGGTGATCCGGCACCCCGGATCAGGTCAGGGCGCTGCCCTTCTTCCAGGCGTCGAAGGACATCTGCCAGTAGCTCCAGCCGTTGTTCCACTCGACCTCGCGGTCGCTGCCGGTCAGCTTCAGCACGTCGCCCCGCTGCATGATGTCGTAGTACCACTTGGCGTTGGCCGGGCTGAGGTTGAGGCAGCCGTGGCTGACGTTCGACGAGCCCTGCGCGCCGACCGACCAGGGCGCCGCGTGGGTGTACTCGCCGCTGTTGGAGAAGCGGACGGCGTGGCCGACGACGGTCTTGTAGTAGCCGGGGTCGCCCTCCTTGCGCCCGGGCGAGACCATCGTGACCGGGTTGCCCTTCTCCATCAGGAGGTGGACGCCGCTGGTGGTGGTGTACTCGCGGGTCTGCCCGTTGCCGGCGCTGAAGGGGATGGTGCGCAGCTTCTTGCCGTCGCGGACGACGGTCATGTGGTACTTGCCGATGTTCCCCGTGGTGATCTGGGACGCGCCGATGGAGATCGTCTCGTCCACGTCCGCGGCACCGTACACGCCCGCGCCCGCCGGGACCCCGGCCAGCCGCGCGTTGAAGCGCACCTTCTGGTGGGGCTGCCAGTAGGTCTCGGTCCGGTAGATCACCTGGTCGGACCCGATCCAGCGCCAGGCGCCCTCGACCGGCTTCTCCGGCGTCACCTGCAGGGCCCGCTCGACCGCGGCCCTGTCGGTCACCGGGCGGTTGAACCGGACCATGATCGGCATCCCGACGCCGACCTTCTCGCCCTTGAGGTTGGGCGTGACGTCGACCACCGACAGCGTCTTCTCCGGCTTCAGCGTGGTGAACGTGCTGGTCGCCGTGCTGGCCTTGCCGTCGCGCCGGGCCTGGGCGGTGACGGTGTAGGAGGTGCCCGGGGTCAGCGTGCGGTCCGACCGCCAGCTCTTGCGGTCGCCGGCCATCTTCCCGGTGATGGTGGCGCCCTGCCCCTGGACGGTGACGTTCTCCAGCGTGCCGTCGGCGACCCGGACCTCGATCGGCCCGTCGGGCTTCACGGAGGCGGTCCCGTTCCCCGGCGTGATCGTCACCGCGCCCGACTTCCCGGACGCCAGCTCTCCCTGGCCTCCGCCGCCCGCACAGCCGGCGGTCAGGACGAGGACCGCTCCCGCGCCACTGGTGACAACAAGCCCGAAACGACCCTTGACTCCCACAGAAACTCCCAGTACCCCGAATTTACCCCGTTGCCGGTGAATCTATCCGACCTTGAAAGACGCCGGGTATCCCGGGGAAGTTCGCCTCCGGGGCGGTCGATTTCGGGAACGCGCCCGCGCGGCGGGCGGTGGGAACCGCGGGGTACGGAGGCGGCGCCCGCTCAGGCGGGGCCGGTCAGGCGGGCGACTCAGCCGGGGCCTTTCAGGCGGCGAGGGCGGGCTCGCGGTTCACGTGCTGCAGGCAGCGCCTGAAGCCGAACAGCGAGATCCCCACGGCGCAGGCGCCCAGCAGCGCCACCACGCTGGTCCGCACCCAGAGGTAGGTGCCGATCGACTGGTTGAACAGCATCCACAGGCTGAACAGGGCGTTGGCGAAGAAGACCAGCGACCACAGCAGCGAGATGCGCAGGAAGAACTGGCGGACCCTCGCGTGCCGCAGGAACGCCTCGGGCATCGGGACCATGTCGGTGGCCAGCTTCTGCGCCAGCGGGCGCCTGAGCGGCACCGAGGCCAGGAAGGCCATGCTCACCAGGAGCGTGCCGAGGGTCGGCTGGAGGAAGTACACGACCGGGCTGTGGGTGGCCGCGGCCAGCGCGGCCCGGACCGTGACGCCCAGCGCGGCCAGGACGAGCATCGCCGACACCTGGTGCCCGCGCAGGTAACGCCAGGCGATCCCCCCGTACACCCAGGTCACCGCGGCGACCAGCGCGCCGTTCAGGCCGAGCAGCGCGAACGCGGCGTAGAAGACCGCCACCGGGGCGATCACGCCCTCGACGAACCGGGGCAGCGCGTGCCGCAGGAGGCTGGGCAGCTTGGGCAGCTCGAATCCATGGTGATGCGTGCGACTCATGGGCTGCGGCGCTCCCGGGGAGGTGACGGAGACCTGGTCCACGGTACGTGAAGATCGGGGCTCATCCGCCTCCCCCGCACCCGGAACGCCGTGCGAAGCCATCCGCGCCACCTCCCGATGCCCTCCGTCCGGCCCCGCGGGGGCCATCGGTTGGTTCGTCCCCGGCGGCGCCGGGGTGCGGGTCACGTCCGCTTACGGTCATCATTGATCTTCAGCCACGGCCCCAAACCCGCCCGGCGCGGTCAATCCTCCGGAGGGGCGGGCTGGACCTCCCTGGCCGCCGCGTAGATCGCCCGGAGGGTCACCGCGACCGAGGGCCGGCGGACGCTGGCGGCGCGGGTCACGGCGTAGACCTCGCGGGCGAGCACGCAGTCGGGGATCCGCCGTACCGCCACGCCCGGGTCTCCCGCCACCAGCGCCAGCGCCGGGATCGCGGTGATGCCGATCTCCCTGGCCACCAGGCTCAGGATGGTGTGCAGCCCCTCGAACTCCCACGGGACCGGACGCGCGCCGCCCACGGTGTCCAGCAGCCGCTCGACCGCCTGCCGGGACGGCTCGCCCGGCGGCGCGGCCATCCACGGCTCCTCCCGCAGCCGCTGCAGGTCCACCGGCTGCCGCGGATCGGACATGGGATGGGAGGCGGGCACCGCCAGGACGAGCGGGTCACGCCGCAGGTGGAAGAACTTCAGCGCGGCGGGCGACTGGTCGGGAAGCTTGCCCGACCAGTCGTCGACCAGGGCGATGTCCACCTCGCCGCTCTGCACCTGGCGGATGCCGTCGCCGTGCCTGGTCTGCCGCAGCACGAAGGTCAGGTCCGGGTGTTCGCGCAGGCCGCGCGCCAGCGCGGGGGCGAACGCCACCGCGGCCGTGGGGAAGGCCGTGACCACCACCCGCCCCACGGGGGCGTCGGCGTGGGCCGACAGCTCGGTCTCGGCCGCCTCGACCAGGACCAGGATCTCCTCGGCCCGTTCGGCCAGGCGCCGGCCGGCGTCGGTCAGCTCCGCGCTGCGCGCCGTCCGGTCCAGCAGCGCGACCCTCGCCTCCCGCTCCAGCGCGGCCAGCTGCTGGGACACCGCCGAGGGGGTGTAGCCGAGGGAGGACGCGGTCGCGGCGATGCTGCCCCGGCGGGCGAACTCGGCCAGCAGGCGCAGGCGGCGCAGCTCAAGCATCACACCATCTTACGGTCAGCATCGACGAGACTCGCTTGTGATGATGCTTCAACCGGGAAAGCATGGAAGGGACCCAAGCGGGTTGTCTTCGGGGGATTCGTCGCTTGTGGGGTTTTTTCCTTCCCTTTCACCCGTCACCTCCCGTTCAGAGCCGCTATCTCGCCATGCCTGGAGTCAGTCATGCCTGTCCTGAACCCGTCCGCCCGTCCGGTGCCGCTCTCCCCCACACTCGCCATCAATGAGGCGATCGCCCGCAAGAGACGGGAGGGGACGCCGGTCCTGGCGCTCGGCTTCGGCGAGGCCGGCATCCCCATCCACCCGTCCCTGACCCGCGCGCTGGCGGACGCCGCCGGTCGCGGCGCCTACGGGCCCGTCGCCGGTTCCGCGGCCGTGCGCGCCGCCGCCGCCGGCTACTGGGACCGCCGGGGCCTGCCCACCGACCCCGACCTGGTGGTGTGCGGCCCCGGCAGCAAGTCGCTGCTGTACGGATTGATGATGGCCATCGGAGGGCGGATCGCGATCCCCTCCCCCAGCTGGGTGTCGTACGCGGCGCAGGCGTCCCTCACCGGCGCCGGCGCGGTCCTGGTGCCCACCCCGCCCGGCGAGGGGGGCGTCCCCGATCCCGCGCGGCTGGCCGACGCCGTCGTCCGGGCCCGGACCGCGGGCCACCCGATCCGCGCCGTGGTGGTGACCCTCCCCGACAACCCCACCGGCACCCTGGCGTCCGAGGACGGCGTGCGCCGCCTGTGCGCGGTCGCCCGCGAGCACGACCTGGTCATCGTCTCCGACGAGATCTACCGCGACCTCGTGCACGACCCCGCCCGTACGGTGACGAGCCCGGCCCTGCACGCGCCGGAGCGGACGGTGGTGACGACCGCGCTGAGCAAGAGCCTTGCGGCGGGCGGCTGGCGCCTGGGCGTGGCCCGGCTCCCCGACGGCCCGTTCGGCCACGACCTGCGCGCCAGGCTGCTGGGGATCGCCAGCGAGCTGTGGTCCAGCGCCCCCGCCCCGATGCAGCACGCCGCCGCCCTCGCCTTCACCGAGCCGGCCGAGCTGGTGGAGCACGTCGACCGCAGCCGCCGCCTGCACGCCGCCGTCACCCGCGCGGTGGCCGGCCGGTTCGCGGCGGCCGGGGCGGACGTGCCGCGGCCGGAAGCGGCCTTCTACCTCTACCCGGACTTCGGCCCGCTCCGCGACCTGCTCCGCGAGGAGCACGGTGTGCGCACCGGCGCCGACCTGACCGCGCTGTTCCTGGAGCGGTACGGGGTGGGCGTGCTGCCGGCCGGCGCCTTCGGCGAGCCCGCCGACGCGCTGCGCATGCGCGTCGCCACCAGCCTGCTGTACGGGGCGACCGACGAGCAGCGGCTGGCCGCCCTCGCCGCCCCCGACCCGGCGTCCCTGCCCTGGATCGCCGCGGGCCTCGACCGGCTCACGGAGGTCCTCGCCGATCTGCAGGCCGCTTCCGGCCACGTGCTCAGCCCGGCCGTCGCCTGACGGCGGACCGGCCCGGGACGGCCGAGGACGGACCGGCCCGGAACGGTCCGCGCTGGAACGTTCCGGGCCGGGAGGCCGTTCACAGGTCCGGGTCGGTGTCCTTGGCGGTGGGGACGGGACGCAGCGGGCGGCGCAGCGGCACGAGCATCATCGAGAAGTCGGCCGCCGCGATGATGCGGTCGTCGGCGTCGGTGACCCTGCAGTCCACGATCACCAGCTGCCGGCCCGCCTTGATCACCTCAGCGCGGGCGTACACCACGTCGCCGTGCGGGCGCCCCAGGTAGCGGACGTGCAGGTCGGCGGTCACCAGGCTGTTCCTGCCCGGCTCGAAACCGCTGCCGCGGGCGGCGGCGCTGCCGGCCGCCACGTCGATGAGCGTGGCGATCGCGCCCCCGTGCAGGTTGCCGGTGCTGTTGAACGCCTCCTCGCGCACGGGCATGGCCAGCACGGCGTGCCGCTCGCCGATCTCGACGATCTCCAGGCCCAGGAGTTCGTGCAGCGGGGTGCCCTCGCGCAGGGCCGCATGCACCATCCCCTGCTCCTCGGGCGGGAGCTCGGCGATGCGGACGGTTCCGGACGGGGGCAACGGTGGCGGGGTGCCCATGGTGCGCTCACTCCTCCTTGGTACACGCGGGTCCCGGGCCGGGTCCCCGCGGACCGGTCCATCCTAGTTATGGCAGTTCCCGGCCCGAATTTGGCGTGGTGTAAGGTCCAACGGCGCACGGGGTGCACGCCACCTGAACAGCGTTCGAGCGCGGGCCGGGAGCACCCTGCCGCGCCATCCCGTGCTACAAACCCTGATCGGCGCGTCGTCACGTACGTGATGTCGACAAGAAGGCGAGGGGGCCCGCCATGAGGCACGCACAGGACGGGGCTGCCGCGGCGATGAACGCCGCCTCCCGGGTACTCGTCGCCCGGGGCCGCAACGAGCCCCAGGAGCTGGAGAACCCCGACGTGAGCTGGGGGCAGCGGGCTCGCGACGGGGTGTGGGTCCCCACCAAGGACGGCCAGCGCATCCACATCGCGATCGACGCCACGGCCGCCGACACGGTGGCCCAGGTGCTGCGGCCCAGCCTGCGGGTCTTCGTGGGCGTGGACGTCGACACCGACATCGTCGCGCAGACCACCGCCGGCGGGGTCCGGCTGCTCACGGTGATCCACGGGGCGGACGCGCCGACCGATTTCCGCTTCCCGCTGTCCCTGACCGACGGGCTCGACCTGGAGAGCATGCCCTCGGGCGGGTACGACGTCGTCCACACCCGCTTCGGCGCCACGGTGGGCCGCCTCTACAACCCGTGGGCCTCGGACGCGATGTACCGCCAGGTGAAGGCGGACTACGCCCTCGAAGGCCAGGTCATCACGATGCGCGTGCAGCACGAGGGGGCCTACTACCCCGTGGTCGCCGACCCGCACTACTCGCGCTGACGGGCCGCCGCCGCGTCCGCGGGGCCGCCTCCCCGGGACCGCCGCGGGGCGCCGGGGCGGGCACGGCCCCATCCGGCCATGTGGCGTCGGCCGCGTCGCCGGGGGTGCGGGCTCCCGTGTGGCGGGCGTCATAAGGTGAAGAGGGGCGGGCCGCCGCGCCGGTTCCCGGCGCGGGCCGGGACCCAGGCCGGCCCCAGCCCTCAGACTGGAGTCATCGTGATCTTCACCCACGACACCGAGCACGCCCTCGCCGTCGTCGTCGAGCTGATCAACACCGGGCCCGCGGCGTCCGGCACGGAGGGCCTGGCCGGCCCCGAGGAGCTGCGCGCCTTCCTCGAAGAGCACCGCTTCAGCGGCGTGCGCGCGGTCACCGCGCGGGACGTGGACGCGTTCCGCGCCCAGCGCGACCGGTTCCGCGCGGTGTTCGACGCCCCGGACGTGCCCAGCGCGGTGCGGCTGATCAACGAGATCGTCGGGGCGGTGCGCGCCACCCCGCACCTCACCGACCACGACGGGTACGACTGGCACGTGCACTTCTTCGCCCCGGAGGCCCCCCTGGTGGAGCACCTGGCGGCCGACTGCGGCATGGCCCTGGCCTACGTCGTGGCGGCGGGCGAGCTGGACCGTCTCCGCACCTGCGAGGCCCCGGACTGCTCCCGGGTCCTGGTGGACCTGTCCCGTAACCGGTGCCGCCGCTACTGCGACAGCCGCACCTGCGGCAACCGCATGCACGTGGCGGCCTACCGGGCCCGCCAGCGCGAGGCGGCCCTCTGAGCCCCTGTCTCAGGGGCCCGGCCCGCGGCGCTCGCCTGGCGGCTCACGCCTCACCGGGCCTGCGCGTCTGAGCCCGGCCGTCAGGGGCCGGTCACGGGGTGAGGGCGCCGACGGCGGCCAGGGCCCGGCGCGCGCCGGCGACGTCGTGGACGCGGAAGACCCGGGCGCCCAGCCAGGCGGAGATCCCGAGCACGGCCATCGTGCCGACGCCGCGTTTCTCGACGGGCTGGCCGAGGGTCTCCCCGATGAAGTCCTTGTTGGACACGGCGACCAGGACCGGCCAGCCGGTGGCGGTCAGCTCCCCGAGCCGCCGGGTGATCTCCAGTGACTGCCGGGTGTTCTTGCCGAAGTCGTGGGCGGGGTCGATGAGGACGGACTCGCGCGGCACCCCCAGGGCGACGGCGCGTTCGGCCTCGGCGACCACGTGCCCGATCACGTCGTCCACCACGTCCCGGTAGCCCACCCGGTGCGGGCGGGTGCGCGGGTCCAGCCCGCCGGCGTGCGCGCAGACCAGGCCGGTGCCGTGGGCGGCGGCGACCTCCGCCAGGCGAGGGTCGGGTCCGCCCCAGGTGTCGTTGAGCAGGTCGGCGCCGGCCGCGGCGACCGCCTCGCCCACCTCGGCCCGCCAGGTGTCCACGCTGATCACGACCTCCGGGTGGCGCGCGCGCACGGCGGCCACCAGGTCCACCACCCGGCGCAGCTCCTCGGCGACGTCGACGTCGTCGCCCGGACCGGCCTTCACCCCGCCGATGTCGATGATGTCGGCGCCCTCGGCGACGGCGCGGCCGGCCGCCGCCAGCGCCGCGTCGAAGCCGAAGGTCGCGCCCCGGTCGAAGAACGAGTCGGGGGTGCGGTTGACCACGGCCATGATCGCGAATCGGCCCAGCGTACGGCCGCCCAGGCGCAGCGGGGCGGGCCCGGGGTCAGCGGGCGGCATGCGTCGCGCACCTCATGATGATCACGGTGGCACATCCCCGCGGCCTTCGCACGTCCGCCCTCCTGGAAGGGCCCATCGTGAACTCGAAACAAATTCGGTTCAAACGTCGCCCTCCCTCGTCAGCCCGTACGGCTGGTCGCTAACCTCGGACTTCACACGCATCACGGGGCAAGCCACGTGATGGGCCCATCGTCTGATCTATCAGCCATGGAGGATCCCCTGTCCAGGCGAGCACTCATCACCGGCATCACCGGGCAGGATGGCTCGTACCTCGCCGAGCACCTGCTCGACCGAGGGTATGAGGTCTGGGGCCTGGTGCGGGGTCAGGCGAACCCGCACGTGTCGCGGCTGCGCAAGCACATCGGCGACGTCCAGATCACCACCGGCGACCTGCTCGACCAGGGCAGCCTCATCTCGGCGGTGGAACGGGTCCAGCCCGACGAGGTGTACAACCTGGGCGCCATCTCCTACGTCCCGATGTCGTGGCAGCAGGCCGAGCTGACGGCCGAGGTGACCGGCATGGGCGTGCTGCGGACGCTGGAGGCGATCCGGGTGGTGTCGGGCATCAGCCCGTCCCGCACGCCGGGTCGCGAGCAGATCCGTTTCTACCAGGCGTCCTCCTCGGAGATGTTCGGCATGGTCCGGGAGACTCCGCAGAACGAGAAGACGCCGTTCCACCCGCGCAGCCCCTACGGCGTGGCCAAGACCTACGGCCACTACATCACGCAGAACTACCGCGAGTCCTACGGGATGTTCGCGGTGAGCGGGATCCTTTTCAACCACGAGTCGCCGCGCCGCGGGGCGGAGTTCGTCACCCGCAAGGTCACCCTCGGGGCGGCCCGGATCAAGCTGGGGCTGGCCGCCGAGCTGCGGCTGGGCAACCTGGAGGCGCGGCGCGACTGGGGGTTCGCCGGCGACTACGCCCGCGCGATGCGGCTGATGCTGGCCCAGGACTCCCCCGAGGACTACGTCATCGGCACGGGCACGACGCAGTCGGTGCGGGATCTGGTCGAGTTCGCGTTCGCCACCGTGGGGCTCGACTGGCGGGAGCACGTGGTCTTGGACGACCGCTACACCCGTCCCGCCGAGGTCGATCTGCTGTGCGCGGACCCGAAGAAGGCCCGTGAACAGCTCGGCTGGGAGCCGGAGGTCGGGTTCGAGCGGCTCGTGACCATGATGGTGGAGTCCGACCTGCGGCTGCTGTCGGAGTCGGCGCGCCCCGAGGACGAGCCGTTCAGTCCCGATCACTGGTGACGCCTCCGCCGGCGTCTCCAGGTGGACGTCCAGGTGAAAGCCGATGGTGAGCGGTTGACGTCCGGCGTGGCACGATGCATGCATGGGCACTTGTGAGCATGTGCGAAGCCTGCCGGATGTGGACCCGGAGGCCCGGACTCCGCAGGGTTGCGAGGAATGTCTCGCCGAGGGGACCCGGTGGGTCCATCTGCGGCTCTGCCTCGCCTGCGGCCATGTGGGGTGCTGTGACTCCTCTCCCAGGCGCCACGCGACCGGGCATTTCCACCAGACGGACCATCCGATCGTCCGCTCGTTCGAGCCGGGCGAGGACTGGCGGTGGTGCTTCGTCGACGAACTGATCGTCTGATGGCCGGAGTCCGGCTGGCCACCGCCCCCGGCCGCTGGATCCTGCTGGCCACGGTGCTGGGATCCAGCGTGGCCGCGCTGGACGCCACCGTGGTCAACGTCGCGCTGCCACGGCTGGCGCGCGAGCTGGACGCGGGCATGGCCGGCCTCCAGTGGACGGTGAACGCCTACACCCTGACCCTCGCTGGCTTCATCCTGCTGGGCGGCTCGCTCGGCGACCGGTTCGGGCGCCGCCGGGTCTTCCTGATCGGCGTGGTGTGGTTCGCCGTGGCCTCGCTGCTGTGCGGCGCGGCCCAGGACATCCACACGCTGGTGGCCGCGCGGGCGCTGCAGGGGATCGGCGGCGCGCTGCTGACGCCGGGCTCGCTGGCGATCATCCAGGCGTCCTTCGCCCCCGACGACCGGCCGCGCGCGGTCGGGGCCTGGTCGGGCCTGGCGGGGGTGGCCGCCGCGGTCGGCCCGTTCGCCGGCGGCTGGCTGGTGCAGGCGGCCGGGTGGCGCTGGGTGTTCCTGCTGAACCTGCCGCTCGCCGCGATCGTGATCCTGGTGACCGTGCGGCACGTCCCCGAGAGCGTGGATCCGGCCGCCCGCGGCCGGTTCGACGTCCTCGGCGCGGTGCTGGCGGCGCTGGCGCTGGCCGGGGTCACCTACGCGCTCACCGAGGCGCCCGAGGGCACCGTCGGGCCGGGGATCATCGGCACCTCGGCCGTGCTGGGCGTGGCCGGAGCGGCGGCGTTCGTGTTCGTCGAACGTGCCCGGGGCCGGGGGCGGAGCCTGCCGGGCACGCGGTGGTCGCGCGGCGGCCGGGAGGCGCCGCGCCCCATGCTGCCTCTGGAGGTGTTCGGCTCCCGGCAGTTCACGGCCGTCAACGTGGTGACCTTCGTGGTCTACGGCGGGATGGGCGTGATGTTCTTCCTGTTCGTGCTGAACCTGCAGGTGGTGTCGGGCTTCTCGGCGGTCGCCGCCGGGACCGCGCTGCTGCCGGTGACGGTGCTGATGCTGCTGCTGTCGTCGCGGGCGGGCGCCGTGGCCCAGCGGATCGGGCCGCGGCTGCCGATGACGGCCGGGCTGGTGGTCGCGGCGGGCGGCATGGTCCTGGTCGGCCGGATCGGGGAGGGCGCCTCCTACCTCCGCGACGTCCTGCCCGCCGTGACCGTGTTCGGGCTGGGCCTGTCGGCGGTGGTCGCGCCGCTGACCGCCACGGTGCTGGCCACGGCCCAGGTCAGCCACGCCGGGGTGGCCAGCGGCGTCAACAACGCGGTGGCGCGGGCGGCGGGGCTGCTGGCGGTGGCGGCGATCCCGCCACTGGCCGGGCTGACCGGGGACGCCTACGACGACCCGGCGCTGTTCTCCGCCGGTTACCGGCTCGCCATGCCGGTGTGCGCGGCGCTCCTGGCGGCGGGCGCGGTGCTGAGCTTCCTCACCGTGAGCGACGACGCGCTGAGCTCCGTACCCGAGGAGTTCGAGCCCCAGTGCCGGACGCACTGCGCCGTGGGCGCCCCGCCGCTGGAGCCCGACGGCGAGGCGGGCGGCGGGACCGAACCGCGGCCGGACGCGCGGCGCGAACCCGCCTGACCTGGCGCCGCGGCCCCGGCGCCCGCGGGTCGCGCCGCGGGTTGGCCTGATGCGGCACGGAGCCGGTCCGTTTCCGGCTATGTCAAGGCCCCGAGCAGTTCGGTGGCATACGGTCAGGGCATGAATCTGCGGCAGCTGCGGTATGTCGTGGCCACCGCCGACCACGGCACGATGACGTCGGCGGCCCAGGCGCTCTACGTCGCACAGCCCGCCCTGTCGCGGGCGGTACGGGAGCTCGAGCGCGAGCTGGGCGTGGAGCTGTTCGCCCGTTCCGGGCGCGGCGTCGTCCTCACCGCGGTCGGCGAGCAGGTGGTCCGGCAGGCGCGGGTCGCGCTGGACGCGGTGGAGGCGATCGAGGGCCTGTCGGGCGGGCGGTCCGGCGGGCAGGGCGCCGAGCTGCGGATCGCGGCGACCGCGGCCCTGGAGCCCGAGCTCACCGGCCGGCTGCTGCCGCGGTTCGCCCGCGACCAGCCCGCGGTACGGGTCCGGGTGATCCGCTGCGCCGGGCGGGAGGCGGTCGCGGCGGCGCTGCGGGCCGGCCGGGCCGATCTCGCGGTGACCGATCTGCCGGTGCCCGGCGATCTGGCCGCGCACCCCTTCGAGCAGCGGGAGGTCGTGCTGATCTCGCCGCCCGGGCTGAGGCTGCGCGATCCCCTGCCCCTGACCTCGCTGGACGGCATGCGGCTGGTGCTGCCCGCCCGGGGCGGCGCGCTGCGCTCGGAGATCGACGCGCTGCTCGCGCGGACCGGCGCCCGGCCGGTGCCCGCGGTCGAGTCCGACGAGCGGGGGGCCTGGCTGGGCTGGGTCCGCGCCGGGATGGGCTCGCTGCTGTGGTACCGCAGCCAGCTCGACGACCTCGACGGCCTGACCGTCCGCTCGTTCATGCCGCCGGTGACCCGGCTGATCGGCCTGGTGCACGCGCACCGCCGGCTGCCTCCGGCGGCGCGCGACTTCCTGGCCTTCGCCAAGGAGACCGCGCGCGAGGCCAAGGTGCGCGACCACCTGTAGTCCCGGGCGTGCCCCCAGAGGCGCCGCGGCATGCCCGGCGTGCCATGATTCGGCAGGTGGAGGCTACTCACGCCCTGTGGCTGCTGGCGGTGCCGATCAGCGCGCTGATGGTGGCGGCGCTGGCCCGGCGGATCGGGCTGTCGGCGCCGCTGATCCTGGTGATCGCGGGCCTGCTGGTCTCGTTCGTCCCGGGGGTGCCGGAGTTCCGGCTCGATCCCGAGTTCGTGCTGTTCTTCTTCCTGCCCCCGCTGCTGTTCTCGGCGGCCTGGGAGAGCTCCTACCTCAGCCTGCGGGAGAACGCCCGGTCGATCGGGCTGCTGTCGGTGGGGCTGGTGCTGTTCACCACGGTCGTCGTGGGGTACGTGGCGCACCTGATGATCCCGGGGCTGCCGCTGGCCGCCGGCTTCGTTCTCGGCGCGATCGTCGCGCCGCCGGACGCGGTGGCGGCGGTGAGCGTCGCGCGGCGGCTGGGCCTGCCGCGGCGCATGGTGACGATCCTGGTCGGGGAGAGCCTGTTCAACGACGCCACCGCGCTGACCGCGTTCCGGGTCGCGGTGATGGCGGCGGCCGGCGCGGGCTTCACCCTGCTGGACGGCACGGAGCGCTTCCTGTTCGCCGCCGCGGCCGGAACGGTGGTGGGGCTGCTGCTCGGGCCGCCGCTGCACTGGCTGCGCACCCGGCTGCGCGATCCCCTGGTGGAGAACGCGGTGACGCTGATGGCACCGTTCGCCGCGTACCTGATCGCCGAGGCGGTGCACGCGTCCGGCGTGATCGCGGTGGTGGTGAGCGGGCTCTACCTGGGCCACCGGTTCACCCAGTCGTCGGCGGTCACCCGGCTGATCGGGCACTCGTTCTGGAAGGTGCTGATCTTCATCCTGGAGTCGGTGGTCTTCCTGCTGATCGGCCTGCAGCTGCCGCCGGTGATCGACGGGCTGTCCGGGTACGGCGCGGGCGAGCTGGCGCTCTGGGCGACGGTGATCTTCGTGGTGGTGGTCCTGACCCGGTTCGTGTGGGTGTTCCCCACCTCCTACCTCACGCTGCTCTCGCGGCCGGGGCGGAGCCGCGAGGCCGGGGTCGACTGGCGGGCGCGCGTCGCGGTGTCGTGGGCGGGGATGCGCGGGGTGGTGTCGCTGGCCGCCGCGTTCGCGATCCCGTTCGCGACCGAGACGCGCGCGCCCTTCCCCGGGCGCGACCTGATCCTGTTCCTCACGTTCACCACGGTGCTGGCCACGCTGCTGGTGCAGGGCCTGACGTTCCCGATGCTGATCCGGGCCCTGGGGATCGGCAGCGCCCGCGAGCGCTACACCGACACGGTGGCGGAGGCCGGCGCGCAGCACGCCGCCGCCAACGCCGCGCTGCGGCGGCTGGAGGAGCTGGTCGCCGAGGAGCCCCAGCCGCCGGACGAGACCGTGGTGGAACGGCTGCGGCAGCTGGCCGAGCACCGCCAGCTCAAGGCGTGGGAGCGGCTGGGCGGGGGCACCGGCCCGGCGGGCGAGGAGGTGCCGACCTCCACCTACCGGCGGCTGCGCCGGGAGATGCTGGCGGCCGAGCGGGAGGTGTTCGTCCGGATGCGCGACGAGCGGCGCATCGACGACGAGGTGCTGGAACGGGTCCTGCACGAGCTGGATCTGGAGGAGGCCGCGCTGAGCCGTGAGTGACGCCCCGCCCTCGGGCGGTCAGCGGCCGGACTCGTGCCGCATCTCCCGGGGGCTGATGCCGAAGCGCCGGCGGAAGGCCGTGCTGAGCGCGCTGGCGGAGGAGAATCCCGAGGCGTGCGCCAGCTCGGTGATGGTCATGTGCCGGTGCTGGGGGCTGTGCAGCCGGTCGCGCACCAGCCGCAGCCGCTCCTCCCTGATCAGCTCGCGGGGCGTGGTGCCGGCGTGCTGCAGGGCGAGCTGCACCTGGCGCAGGGACCAGCCCAGCCGGCGGGCGACCTCCGCGCCGTTCAGCGCCGGATCGGCGGCGTGCGCGCGCACGAACCGCCGCACCATCTTCTCCACCTCGGCCAGGTGCCCCGGGACGTCCGGCCGCTCGTCGCCCAGCGCCAGCATGCACAGCAGCTCGGCGACGCGGTCGCAGACCACGTCGAACTGGCGCCCGGTCATGCGGTCGCGCTCCTCGTGGACGTCCCGGACCATGCCCGCCACCACCCGGCCCAGGCCGGTGGACAGGTCGAACCCGGTGGCCAGCGGGGACGAGCGGTTGAGCCGGCCGTTCACCTCGTGGGCCGGCAGGGTCATGATGAAGGCCCGCGCCGGCGCGTCCTGGACCAGCTCGAACGGCCGGCCCAGGGTGAACAGGCCCCCGCTTCCCGGGGTCAGCAGAGCCTCGTTGCCGTCCTGGCGCAGGCTCAGCGGCCCGTCGACCGGTACCAGCAGCCGGTAGTCCTCCTCCGGCTCCTGGCGGGTCTGGCGGGCCGTGCGGGCGTAGGCGATCCGCTCCGACCAGAAGTCGATGAGCTGGTAGGAGCCGCTGCGCTGGCGGACGGTCCGGCCGCGGAAGTCGCCGCCGCGCGGGAAGCGGTAGTCGAGGCGGCAGTGGTAGGCGGTGACGTGCTCGCTCCAGAAGTCGGCCCGTTCACCTGGCGTGAGGTCGGCCGTGGACGACGTCTCCACGGCGTAGCCTTCCTCAGCCACCGAAGACACCCTTCACCTCGTCGCACGGTGGGGTGGTCGTGGACGGCCGCGCCCGGCGCCACGACCCCCGCCGTCGCCGCGCGTGGTCACGCGGCGACTCCGCCCGAGAGTAGTACGCCCCCTCGCCGTCGGACCGGAGAACGGCGCGGAAGGTGGCCGGATCCGCCGCGCCGTGCCTCATGAGGACGGGGCCCGTCTTCTGCGCGCCGGAGCACGTTCCCTGCGCACGGGTGAAAGCCAGGGTGCGCGTGTGGCCCTACATTCTCCGGACCGCCGCCGTCCGACATCCGCCTTTTCGGACAAAAGGCGACAAAGCGTACGAGTGTTAGAGGAAAATGGCAGCGACCCCCGTGGCACGGCACCTCTCCCCGGCCGCGTACTCGTTCCTCACGGCCTCGCGTACGGGCCGCCCGCACGGACACGCCCACCGTCTCATCCGGATTCCTCCGGACTCCTCCGGCCTCCTTGTGGCAGGGTTACCGAGATCCTTTTCCGCACCCGGCCCCGTGCCCGACCCCCTGCCCGTGTCCGTCCCCGTCCCTCGAGGATCCGATGGAGCAATTCCTGCTGGGACTGGCGATCGTCTGCTCGATCGCCGGCCTCGCCACCGTCGCCCTGCTGCTGTTCCGGCAGCATCAGATCACCCAGGGCCTGCGCCGGCAGAACGCCGCCCTGACCGAAGGCCTGAACCGCCGCGACGAGGAGTTGCGGCACCTGGCCACCACACGCCTGCCCGAGCTGATGGAGTCCCTGCACAACCCGGCCGTGGTCGTCTCCGGCCCGCTGCACGACCCGCAGGAACTGGGGCCGGCGTACGAGCGGGGCGTGAAGGAGCTGATGGAGGTCTTCGCCGGCTCGGTCGAGGAGGTGCAGTCCCGCGCCGACAAGGCGGCCAAGGCCACCCTCCGGGCCACGATGCGCGGCGTGCAGAGCCTGGCCAGCGAGCAGCAGCTGGCCATCACCACCATGCAGGAGCGGCACGACGACCCCGACGTGCTGGAGGACCTGCTGCGGCTGGACCACATGAACGCCCAGCTCGGCCGGCGCGCGCAGGCCACCGCGGTGCTGTGCGGTTCCTGGCCGGGCCAGCAGCGGTCGGCGTCCTCGCTGAGCGACGTGGTCCGCGGCGCCACCTCGCGGATCCGCGACTACCTGCGCGTCCGGGTCCACTCGCCGGTGAACGCGGCGGTGGTCAGCCGCGCCGTGGAGCCGGTGGTGCTGACCCTGGCGGAGCTGCTGGACAACGCGGCGCGGCATTCGCAGCCCGACACCTCCGTCGAGGTGAACGTCCAGAACACGCACAACGGCGTCGCCATCATGATCGACGACGCCGGGGTGGCGATGGACTCCGAGGAGCTGGCCCACGCGGCACGGCTGCTCACCGGCCTGCGGTCGGTCGACATCCACCGGCTGGGCGACCCCCCGCAGGTCGGTTTCGCGGTGGCCGGCGTGCTGGCCGCCCGGTACGGCTTCACCGTCTCGGTGGACACCCGCTCGCCCTACGGCGGGGTCCGCGCCGTGGTGTTCCTGCCCAGCAACCTCATCACCACCGTTCCCACTGACCAGGAGGGCGGTGTCCCCGCCGCGGTGAAGCCCAAGAGCTCGGCGACGGCGCGCGCCCAGAAGACCTCCGCGGGCGCGGAGGCGCCCGTCCGCGCCACCCTGAACACCACCGGCCGGACCGCGGGCGGCCTGCCCAAGCGCCGCCGCGCGGACATCGCCAAGCCGTCCGGCGCCGGTTCGGGCGGCGCCGCCGACCGGCCTGCGCGCCCGGCGCGGGAGACCGCCGCCGGGCTCGGCGCCTGGCAGCGCGGCACCCGTTCGGGCCGCGCGGCCTCCCCGTCCGAGGGCGGGGCCGCGGCGCCGGGCCTCCCGGCGGCACCGCCCGATGGAGCGTCCCATGAAGAAGGAGAGGACCAGCGGCCATGAACCAGCCCGCGCACGCCCCCGCTGACAACAAGCTCGGCTGGATGCTCGACGAGACGCTGCGGATGCCGGAGACGCGGTACGCGATCCTGCTCTCGGCGGACGGCCTGCTGATGGCCCATTCCGAGCGGATCGGCCGGGACGAGGCCGAGCGGCAGGCCGCCGGGATGTCGGGCCTGCAGTCCCTGGCCCGCGGCACCGCGGAGTTCTGCGGCGATCCCGACACCACCTGGCGGCAGACCGTCACCGAGTTCGATGACGGCTACGTGTTCCTCGTGGCCGCCGGCCCGGGCGCGTACCTGGCCGTGTCGGCGACGCAGCGGGTGGACATGGAGTCGGTGTCCTTCCGGCTGCAGGAACTGGTGCAGCGGCTCGGCAAGGAGCTGACCACGCCGCCGCGGCACGGCCAGGTGTCATGAGCGGACCGCAGGGGCGCGCGGACGCCCGGACCCGGAGCCGAGCGAGAGGCGGCGGCATGGACTGGACCGAGAGGCGACCGGGAGGGGGCGCATGACCCCGCGGCGCAAGGAGCGGGCCCTGGTCCGGCCGCATGTGGTGACCGGCGGCCGCGCGCATCCGACCCGCAACGTCTTCGACCTGGTGACGCTGGTGGTGGCGGTCAGCGACCAGCTGTCCGGGCTGAGTCCCGAGGCACGCCGCATCGTGACGCTGTGCCGCGGCGGCGCCCTGTCGGTGGTGGAGATCGCCGGGCATCTCAAGCTGCCCGTCGGCGTCACCCGGGTGCTGCTGTCGGACCTCATGGACAGCGGGCACGTCACCACCCGGGCGCCGTCCCCGTCCGCCCGTCTCTCCCGGACCGAGATCCTCCAGGAGGTGCTCGATGGACTCCGCGCCCGTCTCTGAGGCGTCCTACCTGCCCGACAGCGTCCGCACGTCGGTCAAGCTCCTCATCGTGGGGCACTTCGCGGTCGGCAAGACGACCTTCGTCGGCACGCTGTCGGAGATCCGCCCGCTGCGGACCGAGGAGCGGATGACGCAGGCCGGCGCGGTCGTGGACGATCTGGCCGGGGTGCGGGACAAGACGACCACGACCGTGGCGATGGACTTCGGCCGGCTCACGCTGAGCGAGCAGCTGGTGCTCTACCTGTTCGGCACTCCGGGGCAGCGGCGCTTCAAGCAGCTCTGGAGCGACCTGGCCCGCGGCGCGCTGGGCGCGCTGGTGCTGGTCGACACCGAGCGGCTGGAGCAGTCGTTCGAGGTCATGGATCTGCTGGAGTCCTACGGCCTGCCGTACGCGGTGGCCGTCAACCAGTTCGACGACGCCCCGGTGTTCCCCGAGCGGGAGGTGCGCGAGGCCCTGGACCTGCTGCCCACGACCCCGCTCGTCATCTGCGACGCCCGCGATCACGCCTCGTCCGCCAAGGCGCTGATCGCCCTTGTCGATCATCTGCTCAAGACCGACCAGGAGTCCCCGTGACCGCCGAGACCCCGATCCCGCCCGTCCCGCCCAGCCGCGAACGGCCGCGCGACCGGATCCCCATGTACGGGGAGGAGTTCGCCGCCGACCCGCACCGGCTGTACGACGAGATGCGCCTGCACGGGCCGGTCGCGCCGGTGGAGCTGTCGCCCGGCGTGGAGGCGACGCTGGTGGTGGGGTACGACGCGGCGCTGGAGGTGCTGCGCGACCCGGGCACCTTCCCCAAGGACCCGTCCCGGTGGGAGAAGACGGTCCCGGCGGAGTGCCCGGTGCTGCCCATGATGGGGTCACGGCCCAACGCCCTGCTGACCGACGGGGAGGTGCACGCGCGGCTGCGTTCGGCGGTGAACGACGGGCTGGCGCGGGTGGACTCCATCGCGCTGCGCGAGTACGTGGAGAACTCGGCCGACCGGCTGCTGGACGAGTTCGCCGGCGCCACCGAGGCCGACCTGGTGGGCCAGTACGCCCGGGCGCTGCCTCTGCTGGTGTTCCTCCAGATGTTCGGGTGCCCCCAGGAGATCGGTGACCGGCTCGTCTACGGGATGAGCGGGATCTTCGACGGGCGGGACCCGGAGGAGGCCAACGCGGTCCTCATCCAGTCGATCCTCGAGCTGGTGAAGCTCAAGCGGGAGCGGCCGGGCGCGGACGTGACGTCCTGGATCATGGCGCACCCGGTGCGGCTGGACGACGAGGAGATGGCGCACCAGCTGATCCTGCTCATGGGGGCCGGCACCGAGCCGCAGCAGAACCTCATCGCCAACGGGCTGCGGCTGCTGCTGTCGGACGACCGGTTCGCCGGGGACCTGTCGGGCGGGAGCCTCCCGGTGGAGGACGCCCTGGACGAGATCCTGTGGACCGACCCGCCGATGGCCAACTACGGGATCACCTATCCCACCCGGGACGTGGACTTCGCGGGGCACCGGCTGCCCGCGGACAAGCCGGTGGTGATCAGTTTCTCCGCGGCCAACAACGATCCGAGCCGGGCCACGGCCGGCCGTACGGGCAACCGGGCGCATCTGGCGTGGAGCGCGGGCCCGCACACCTGCCCGGCCAAGGGCCATGCCCGCCTGATCGCCTCGGTGGCCATCGAGAAGCTCCTCGACCGGCTGCCGGAGATGGAGCTGGCCGTTCCGGTGGAGGAGCTCAGGTGGCGTCCTGGGCCGTTCCACCGGGCCCTGGAGTCGTTGCCGGTCCGGTTCCCGCAGGCGCGGTGAACTCCCCCGGCCCGGACGGTCGCCGTTCCGTGGCCGGCACGGTCCCCCGGGCGCCGCTCATCCGGCGCGGCGGCGCCCGGGGCCGCGAGGCCCCTCCGCCCCGGAACCGGGTTCCGGGGCGGAGGGGACGTAGAGATCAGCGCGTCCGGGCGCTCACCCGCCGTTGAGCGGCTTGTCGGGCAGCTCGACGGCGTAGGACTCCTTGATGACGTCCAGGTGGTGCCACGACTCCCGGACGGTGGCGCCGGGAACGGCGCGGATGGCGTCCAGGACGGCGACCATCTCCGCGCGTGAGGCGGCCTCGGCCTGGCCGACGATGTCGTACCGGCCGAAACCGGTCGCCACGTAGCGCACACCGTCCTGCTCGGCGACGGCCTCGGCGACGCGGCGCAGCCCGCCGGTCACCACCAGCCCGAAGCCGCCCAGTTCGGCGGCGCCCAGGGCCAGCGGATCGGCCAGTCCCGTCACCTGGATGACTCCCGAGCGCATCAGCCGCACCACGCGGGCGCGGGTGGCCGCCTGGGAGAGGCCGATGATGTGGGCCAGCCGGGTGTAGGGCGCGCGGCCGTCGCGCTGCAGCTCCTGCAGCAGCCGCCAGTCGATGTCGTCCAGGGCGATGTCGCCGAGCTCGCGGACGACCGCGTGGGTGTCGCGGACGGTGGTGACCGAGCGGAACACCTCCGCCGAACGGACGCCCGGGACGGCGCGTATGTGGTCCACCTCGGCGGCGAGCGCGGCGTCGTCCCTGGTGCGCACCTGCGCGACCAGGTCGTGGGGGCCGGCGATCAGGGCGGCGAAGCTGACGGGCGGGCGCTCGGCGATGGCCGCGGCGACCTTCCGGGCGGAGCCGTCCACGGTGACAGAGACGTGCCCGATGGCCTCGGCCCCGACGACCGCGGCGTGCACGATGCCCACGACGCGGACGACCTCGGTCTCGAGAAGGTTCTGCACCCGGGCCCGCACGGCCGTGCGGGACAGCCCCACGCGGTCGGCGAGCGCCTGGAAGGTCGCCCTGCCATCCCGCTGGAGCTCGCGGACGAGCACGACGTCGACCGCATCCAGCACGGCTCTCCTCCTCGACATGCGATGACTCGATTACCTGACAACTGCAAGATCATTCCATTTCGGGACGGTCCGTCGTCAAATATTGATCTTGCCCGTGTTCGTCGCACCCGGCCACCATCGAAGCGTCGGGATCCGGTCGCGGGGGTGACGAATGCGACGCCACATAAAGCGCCACGGCACCGCATCGCGTCCGCGCTCACCGCTCGCGTCCGGGGACGCGGGGCGGCGGCACGGCACCGGACGGCGTGTTGATGATCACTGCCCCGGACGGGCGCGGCGCGGCGCGGGCGGGCGCGGCGCACCGGGTTCACGAGCGTGACAGGCATGCGCGACTCCCGGTGTTCTGCTGTGACGCCTCCTACGGGGGGCGGTGGTCCGCGCGAGGCACATGTAAGAAAACTGCATCGCGGGCGCAGGATCGTCAAGAGGTAACTTTACAGAGAGCTAAACCTCACGTTGCACTGGAACCCACCATGTCCCGGCGCTATCCATGGTTATGCGCACGGCGGCCGGATCGTTGGCGAAAGGCACCTCCCCGCCACCTCTTCGTCACCTCGGGGAAGCCCCGCCCTGACCGTGTCCGTGGCCCCCGGCCCGGCCCGGCCGGGCGCTTGGTCCACGCATCGAGGGGTATGGATGAGAATGTACGGTGGCCCGCCCTCTCCCGACCGCGATTGGTGTGTAGTACGCCCGTGCGCCTGCTGAACGGTGACGAATCCGCCCACGACCTCACCTACAACGACGTGTTCATGGTCCCCCGCCGTTCGGCGGTCGGGTCCCGGCTGGAGGTGGACCTGTCCACCGTCGACGGCAGCGGCACCACGCTCCCGCTCGTGGTGGCCAACATGACGGCCGTCTCGGGGCGCCGGATGGCCGAGACGGCGGCGCGCCGCGGAGCGCTCGCGGTGATCCCGCAGGACATCCCGGTCGAGGTCGTCGCCGACGTGATCGGCTGGGTCAAGCGGCGCCACCCGGTGTACGACACCCCGATCCGGCTCTCCCCGGACGCCACCGCCGGCGAGGCGCTGGCGCTGCTGCCCAAGCGGGCGCACGGAGCGGTGATCGTGGTCGAGGACGGCCGTCCCGTCGGCGTGGTCACGGAGGCCGACTGCCACGGGGTGGACCGGTTCGCCCAGGTGCGCGACATCATGTCCCGCGACCTGGTGACGCTTCCCTACGGGGTGGACCCGCGCGAGGCGTTCGACCGGCTGCACGAGCGCGGCCACCGCCTCGCCCCGGTCGTCGGCGCCGACGGGCGGCTGGCCGGCATCCTCACCCGCACCGGGGCGCTGCGCGCCACCCTCTACACCCCGGCCGTGGACGCGTCCGGGCGGTTCCGGGTGGCGGCGGCCGTCGGCGTGAACGGCGACGTGGCGGGCAAGGCCGAGGCCCTGGTCGAGGCCGGCGCCGACCTCCTGGTGGTGGACACCGCGCACGGGCACCAGGAGAAGATGCTCGCCGCGCTCGCGGCGGTGCGCGCGATCGGCCCCACCGTCCCGGTCGCCGCGGGGAACGTGGTCACCGCCGAGGGCACCCGCGACCTGATCGAGGCGGGCGCGGACATCGTCAAGGTCGGTGTGGGGCCGGGCGCGATGTGCACGACCCGGATGATGACCGGGGTCGGCCGCCCGCAGTTCTCCGCGGTGCTGGAGTGCGCCGCCGAGGCGCGGCGGCTCGGCCGGCACGTGTGGGCCGACGGCGGGGTCCGCCATCCCCGGGACGTGGCCCTGGCGCTGGCCGCCGGGGCGTCCAACGTGATGGTGGGGTCCTGGTTCGCCGGGACCTTCGAGTCGCCGGGCGACCTGCAGCGCGCCGCCGACGGCCGGCTCTACAAGGAGAGCTTCGGCATGGCCTCGGCGCGGGCGGTCCGGCTCCGCACGGCCGAGGACTCCCCGTTCGAACGGGCCCGCAAGGCGCTGTTCGAGGAGGGGATCTCCACCTCGCGGATGTTCCTGGACCCGGAGCGGCCCGGCGTGGAGGACCTGATCGACTCGATCGTGGCGGGGCTGCGCAGCTCCTGCACCTACGCGGGCGCGCGGACGCTGGAGGAGTTCCACGAGCGGGCGACCGTCGGGGTCCAGAGCTCGGCCGGCTACGCCGAGGGGATGCCGCTGTCGAGCAGCTGGTGAGCCGCCGCCGGCACCGCGGCCCCTGACCCGCTGTCCCCGTTGATCGAACTGTCCGGACCCGCCAAGATCGCAAAGATCATCACGCGGCGGTTCGCCCCGCCGCTAGTATCGCCGGGGGATCCCGGCCACCGGACGATGCGCGGCCCCCGGCCGCGCGGTCCGTCCAGAGCCCGGGTCCGCCCTGGTCTCCGGCGGCGGAACCGGGCGTCCCCGGCCGGTCCCGGGCCGCCGGCCGACGATACGGCGGCGCAGACCGCCGGGCGTCCGCCCGGCCGGCGGGCAACTCCCGGACGCCTTTGCGCGTCCATACATTGAGGCGGGGCCTCATTTGACCGCGTGTGGGGGATCGGAGCGTACATGGCGAGTCGATCGGCCGACCGGCGTGCCCGGAGCGGCGATGCCGAACCCGGCCTGCTCCGCGCCCTTGCGCTGACGCTGGCCTCCGCGCTGGTCTGGGGCGTGGCGCACCTGGTGACCGGGCGCCGCCTGGCGGGCGGGGCCCTGCTGGGTTGTTTCGTCCTCCTCGCCGCGGCCGGGGCCGTGGCCGCCACCTTCTTCAGGGTGGACATCGTGGAGCTGGCCGTCAAGCCGGACTGGCTGTCGGGCATCGCCGCCGGAATCCTGGTCCTGGGCCTGCTGTGGGTCACCGTGGTCATCCGCTCGTACCAGCTCGTCCGCCCCGGAGGGCTGTCGCTCGGCGCGAGCACGGCGGGCACGGTCGCGGTGGCGGTGCTCTGCTTCGCCGTGGCGGTGCCGGTCTCCTGGGGCGCCTACAGCACCTACCTCTACCGGGACGCGCTCACCAGCATCTTCAAGACCGGCGGCGGCAACGGCCGCCCGGTCGACGCCAAGGACCCCTGGAACGGGCAGTCCCGCGTCAACGTGCTGCTGCTGGGCGGCGACGCCGCCTCCAACCGGCAGGGCGTGCGCACCGACAGCATGACGCTGGCCAGCATCGACACCAAGACCGGCGACACCGTCCTGCTGAGCCTGCCGCGCAACCTGGAGAGCTTCCCGATGCCCCCCGGTCCCGCGCGGGACCGGTTCCCCTACGGCTTCACCGGGGACGGCGCCGGCACCCCCGGCCTGCTCAACGAGGTCTACCAGTACGCCGAGGACCACCCCGACCTGGTGCCGGGCGCGCACAAGAACCGGCGCGGCCCCGAGCTGCTCAAGGCCACGATCAGCGGCATCCTCGACCAGCCGGTCGACTACTACATCCTGGTCGACATGTTCGGGTTCGCCGACATCATCGACGCGATGGGCGGGGTCCGGGTCAAGATCACCTCCCCGATCCCCTACGGCCTCCGGGGCGACGTCCTCCAGCCGGGCGACCGGGTCCTGAAGGGCAAGGAGGCGCTCTGGTACGGCCGTTCCCGCACCGCCAGCGACGACTACACCCGCATGGGCCGCCAGAAGTGCCTGCTGCGGGCCATCGCCAAGCAGGCCGACCCGCAGACGGTGCTGACCAAGTTCGACCGCCTGGCCACCGCCACCAAGCACGCGATCTCCACCGACATCCCCCAGGAGCTGCTCCCGGCGTTCTTCGCGCTGTCCACCAAGGTCAAGGACGGCGCCCAGATCGACAGCCTGCAGTTCGTGCCGCCGCTGATCCACACCGGCAACCCCGACTTCGCGCTGATCCGCAAGCTGGCCGACAAGGCCGTCACGGCCGACCGCGCGAAGTCCTCGCCGTCCGCGTCCCCCTCGGCCTCCCCCACGGCGTCGCCCACCGAGGGCGGCACCCGGCCGGTGACCGGCGCCCCCTCCCCCGGCTCGACCAGGACGCCGACCAACCCGGTCTCCCTGGACGAAGCCTGCCCCAGCTGAGGTGAGGCGCGCGCACCGCCTCCGCCGGGCCGTCAACCTCCTCAACCTCTCGACGCCGCTGGGCCTCCTGCTGGCCGCCGCCGGCACCCGCCGGCCGCGGCGGACGCTGCGCGGCCCCGGCGGCCTGCTGATCGCCGGCGGCTACCGCCTCCCCCTGCCGGTCGCGTCCGCCTTCACCGTGGGCGATGTGATCCTGGTACGCGGGGAGCCCGAGGGCCTCCTCGGCCGTCCCGCGCTGCTGCGGCACGAGGGCCGCCACGCGGCGCAGTACGCCTTCTGCCTGGGCCCCGTCATGATCCCGGCGTACCTGCTGTGCGCCGGGGCGTCGCTGGCGCTGAGCGGCGACCACGCCTCCTACAACCCCTTCGAACGGCTCGCCGGCCTCGCCGAGGGCGGCTACGAGAAGCGGCCCCTGCGCCGCCTCCGCCCCTCCCGCCGGCCGTGACCGCCCCGGCCCGCCCGCTCGATCGGGCGTGCGGATGTCTTCGCTGGTCCCACGAAGGGGGATCATGGAAGGAGAGCGAACTCCGAACGTGAAGGGCGGGACCGGGTGCCCCAGATCCACGGCTGCGATGCCTTCCGGGTGGCGATGCCGCGCGGACGGCGGCCGGAGAGCGTCCTGGTACGGCTGACCGGCCGCGACGACGCCGTCGGATGGGGCGAGGCCGCCCTCTCGGCCGCCGATCCCGAACCGGTCTGGGCCGACATCGAGGAGCGCATGGGCCCGGCGCTGATCGGGCTCGACCTGGAACGCCCCGAGGACGTGTCGGCGGCGGCCGAGCTCGGCTGCCCCGCTGCCGCCGCCGCGATCGACATGGCCTGCTGGGACCTGTGGTGCCGGGCCAGGGGACTGCCGCTCGCGCACGCCCTCGGCGGCACCCGCACGTCCATCGTGACCGGCTCCAGGATCGGCCCCGAGCCGCTGCTGGAGACCGTGGTGACCAGGGTCAACCAGGTCGTGGGCGCCGGGCACACCCGTGTCACCATGGCCGTCCGGCCCGGCTGGGACATCGAGCCGGTGCGGGCCGTCCGTCAGGCCTACCCGGCCCTGGCGGTGGTCGCCGACGCCGGGCACTCCTACCGCGAGACCCCCGAGCACCTCGCCGTCCTGGAAGGGCTGGACGGCTACGGGCTGCTGGCGATCGAGCGGCCGTTCCCGGCCGACGACCTGGCCGCGCACGCGCGGCTGCAGCGCCGGATCGGCGCCGCGGTGGCCCCGGCCGTCGGCGACCTGGACACGCTGGACGCGGCGATCTCGGGCGAGGCGGGGCGGGTGCTCGACCTGAGCGCCGCCCGCATGGGCGGGCTGACCGCGGCCCGCAGCGCGCACGACCTGGCCTACGCCGCGGGCTGGGACGTCTGGTGCACGGGGACGGGCTCGTTCGGCATCGGGCAGGCCGCCGCGGTGGCGCTGGCGGCGCTGCCCGGCGTGACGCTGCCCAGCGAGGTGTCCGACCCGGCGGGCGGCCCGGCCTTCGTCTCCCCGCCGGTGCGGTCGACGGGCGGGGTGGTGGGCGTCCCCTACACCCAGCCGGGGCTCGGCCACGAGATCGACCTGGCGCGCATCGAGCGGCTCGCCACCCGGCGCCTGCGCATCCCGGCATGAGCCAGGGCACGGTGTGGGTGGTCGCCGGGCCGCCGGGCGGCGGCAAGACCACGGTGTCGCGGCTGCTGCTCGACCGGCTCCGGCCCGCGCCCGCTCTGCTCGACAAGGACACCATGTACGGCCCGTTCGTCGCGGCGACGCTAACCTCCCACGGCCGCGACCCGGGCGAGCGGGAGGGCCCCTGGTACGACGAGCACATCAAGCGGCACGAGTACGCGGGCATGACCGCCACCGCCCGCGAGATCCGCGCCAACGGCTGCCCGGTCCTGCTGAGCGGCCCGTTCACCGGCCAGATCCGCTCGCCGGAGCGCTGGGCGGAGTGGGTGGACGGCCTGGGCGGGCCGCCGGTGCGGCTGGTGTGGATCCGTACCGACGCCGAGACGCTGCGGCACCGGCTGGTCTCGCGCGGCTCGCCCCGCGACGCCGGCAAGCTGGCCGCCTTCGGCGCGTTCCTCGCCCGGATGCGCCCGGACGAGCCGCCGCCCGTCCCGCACGACGCCGTCGACAACCGGCTGACGGCGCCCGACCCGCTCGACGCGCAGATCGACCGGCTGCTCTAGACCGGTCCGCGCGCCGGGCTCACGACGTGCCGGGGCGAGAGTCCGCAGTGTCGCTTGCTTAGAATCTTCTTGCATTTTTACAATCTCTATCTAAGTCCCACATGCCTCTACCACTCATCTGGCGTCCCCTCAGGGGGGAACCATGTGCCGAAGGGTCCCACCACCTAGATGGACGACAGCAGCACCAGCTTCGACCGCCCGTTCCTCTACGACAGGTCCGGCCGGCGTTACGCGGTCACCGACCGGCGCTGGCGCGGTGAGGACGGGACGCCTCTCGCACTCAGCCCGATGCCAGGGCTCACGCCCGATCGGATCGACACGAGCGAACGCTCCCTTTGGCGCTACCAGGCCGCGATCCCGGTACCCCCTCGACACAGGGTGAGTCTCGGTGAGGGCTGCACCCCCATGTTGCCGCTGGACTGGAACGGGCTGCGCGTCCACTTCAAGCTCGAGTGGTTCAACCCCACCTCCAGCTTCAAGGACCGCGGCGTCGCGGTGATGATCTCCCATCTGCGCGGGCAGGGAGAGACGCGCGTCCTCGAGGACAGCTCCGGGAACGGCGGCTCCTCGGTCGCCGCTTACGCGGCCGCCGCCGGGATCCGCGCCAAGATCATCGTCCCCGCGGCGACGTCGGCCGCCAAGATCCTCCAGGCACGCGCGTACGGCGCTCGGATCGAACTCGTCGAGGGCACCCGGGACCAGGTGTCCGACGAGGCGATCCGGCAGTCCGAGCAGATCCCGTACGCCAGCCACAACTGGCATCCGTTCTTTCTGCAGGGCACCAAGACGATCGCCTACGAGATGTGGGAGTCGCTCGGGTTCAGGGCGCCTGACAACGTCGTGCTCGTCGCGGGCGCGGGCAGCAACATCCTCGGCTGTGACATCGCGTTCAGCGAGCTGCTCGAGGCGCGCCAGATCGACCGGCGCCCCAGGCTTCTGGTCGGCCAGCCCGAACACTGGGCCACCATCGCGGACGCCGTGAACGGGATCGATCCGCGAAGCCGGGGACCGCGTGTGCCGACGATCGCGGAGGGAGCCTCCATCGCCACCCCGGTCCGGCTCCCGGAGACCGTCCAGGCGATCCGCCGCTCGGGCGGTGCGGCGGTGGCGGTGACCGAGGACCAGATCCGTGCGGCCGTACGCAGGCTGGCCTCGCGCGGTCTGTACGCCGAGCCGACCAGCGGCGTCGCCGCGGCGGCCCTCGACCATTTCCTGGCCGACGGCACGATCGGCCCCGACCAGACCACCGTGGTCGTCCTCACCGGCGCCGGACTCAAGTCCGCGGAGAAGATGGCCACGTTGTTCGGCAGCGACATCGATCCGGACGAGGGGAGCCGCGCGTGAGCCCCGAGGACCCCGACGAGCACCTTCTACTCGAAGCCGAGAAGATCGCGATCGCGATCGGACGCATGTTCCCCGGGCTCTGCGAAGTGGTCCTCCACGACCTGCGCCGGCCCGAGCACGCAATCCGCGCCATCGAGAACAACCTGTCCGGACGCAAGGTGGGCGACTCCGCCACCGAGCTGGGGCTCCGCCGGATCGCGGACCCGGGCTACCCCAGCGTGATCCAGAACTACCCCAACCAGTTCCCGGACGGCCGTCCGGTCAAGAGCACGTCGATCGGGATCAAGAACGCCGAGGGCCGCTACGTCGCGGCACTCTGCCTGAACCTCGACGTGTCGAACCTCTCCCCCATGACGCTCACCCTGGCCAACCTGGTGGCGACCGAGGTCGAGCACCGAGGCGAGACCCTGGAGACCCTGGCGGACCGCACGGCGCGGGAGTTGCGTGAGGTCATCGAGGCGTTCGCCGCCGAACGGGCCGCCACCCCGCGAGCACTCGGCCGTGCCGCCAAGAAGGACCTCGTCAGGCAGCTGCACCGTGACGGCTACTTCGCCTCCAGGAGTTCCACCGAGACCATCGCCGACCTGCTCGGGGTCTCCCGGAGCACCGTCTACAACTACGCCAAGCAGTCCTGACCGCCGCCACCGCGGCCCTCTCCTGAGAAACTTCCGCGGCGCCGGCCGCTCCCGGGCGGTCAGTACGACTTGGGCAGGCCGAGGGAGTGCTGGGCGACGTAGTTGAGGATCATCTCCCGGCTGACCGGGGCGATCCGCATGAGCCGCACCACCCCGGCGAGCATGCCCACGCCGTACTCGGTGGTCAGCCCGTTCCCGCCGTGGGTCTGGATGGCCTGGTCGACGCAGTGGATGGCGGCCTCGGCGGTCGCGTACTTGGCCATGTTGGCGGCCTCCCCGGCGCCCGTGTCGTCGCCCGCGTCGTACAGCCAGGCCGCCTTCTGCCCCATCAGCCGGGCCAGCTCCAGCTCGATCTTGGCGGCGGCGAGCGGGTGCGCCAGCCCCTGGTGCGCGCCGATCGGGGTCCGGAAGACCTGGCGGTCCCTGGCGTAGGCGGTCGCCTTGCCCAGCGCCAGCCGGCCGATGCCCGCGCCCATCGCCGCCGCCATGATCCGCTCGGGGTTGAGACCGGCGAACAGCTGCAGCAGCCCGCCGTCCTCGTCGCCGACCAGGGCGTCGTAGGGCAGCCGCACCTCGTCCAGGTGGCAGACGAACTGCTTCTCCGGCGACACGATCTCCATCTCGATCGGCGTCCAGGTGAAGCCGGGCACCTCCGTCGGCACGATGAACAGCGACGGCCGCAGGTTGCCCTTCTGGTCCTCGGTACGGCTGACGACCAGCACCGCGTCCGCCTCGTCCACGCCGGAGATGAAGGTCTTCTGGCCGGTCAGGAGCCAGCCGTCGCCGTCGCGCCGGGCGGTGGTGGTGATGCGGTGGGAGTTGGACCCGGCGTCGGGCTCGGTGATGGCGAAGGCCATCTTCACCGAGCCGTCGGCGAACCGGGGCAGCCACCGCTCGCGCTGCTCCGGGGTGCCGGAACGGGCGATGATCGTGGCGCAGATGGCCGGGGAGACGACCATGAGCAGCAGCGGGCATCCCGCCGCGGCCAGCTCCTCGCAGACCGCCGCGAGGTCGCCGATGCCGCCGCCCCCGCCCCCGTACTCCTCGGGGACGTTGACGCCCAGGTAGCCGAGCCGGCCGGCCTCGGCCCACAGCTCGTCGGTCTTCTGCCCGGACTTGGCCTTGGCCACGTAGTAGTCGGGGCCGTACTTCGCGCCGAGGCCGGCGACGGCGGCGCGCAGCGCCCGCCGCTCCTCGCTCTCGATGAAGCTCACTGGGGGTTCCCTTCGGGGGTGGAGGGGGCGGCGATGACGGCGAGCACGGCGCCGGCCTCGACCTGACGGCCCGCGGCGACGTTCAGCTCGGCCACCGTCCCGCCGGCGGGCGCGGCGATGCGGTGCTCCATCTTCATGGCCTCGAGAACGAGGAGGACCTGGCCCTCGGTGACGGCCGCGCCCTCCTCGGTCTCCACCCGTACGACGGTGCCCGGCATGGGGGCCAGCAGGGAGCCGGGGGCGACCAGGTCGCTGGGGTCGGCGAAGCGGGGCAGCGCGCGCAGCGCCACGGATCCGAGGGGAGAGTCGACGTACACCTCGGCCGCCCGCGGGCCACCGCCCTGGCCCGTGCCGCCCTGGCCCGTGCCGTCCGGGACGCGCCGCACCTCGAAGCCGTACCGGACGCCCGCCACGCCGAGGGTGACCGACCCCGGTGACGCCGCGACCAGTTCGACCCCGTCGTGGCCCTCGGCGCGCAGCGCGCCGCCCCGGGTGAGGCGGTAGGCGACCTCGACCGTGCCGCCGTCCGGCGCCTCGTACGACTTGCGCTGCGGCTGGGACGGGAGGTTGCGCCACCCGGACGGCAGCCCGGCCAGGACCGGTGCCGCCGCCCTGTTGGCCGCGGCGTCGGCCAGCGCGGCCGCCAGCGCCGACAGCCGCACGGCGTCCCCGCCGGCGAGCGGCGCCGCCAGGACGTCCAGGCCGACCTCGTCGAGGTAGCCGGTGGTGGCGTGGCCGCCGAGGAACGCCGGCTCCGCCAGGACGCGCGCCAGGAGGTCCCGGTTCGTGGCGAGGCCGTGGACGCGCGCGCCGCCCAGGGCGGCGCGCAGGCGCCGGGCGGCGGCCCCGCGCGTGGGGGCCCAGGCGATGACCTTGGCCAGCATCGGGTCGTAGTGGACGCCCACCTCGGTGCCGTTCTCGACCCCGCTGTCGAGGCGCAGGCCGTACTCCGGCGGCACCCGGAACCGCGCGTCCACGCCCGGGATCTCGAACGCGTGCAGCGTCCCCCCGGACGGCCGCCAGCCGGCCGCGGGGTCCTCGGCGTACAGGCGGACCTCGATGGCGTGCCCGCGCGGCGCGGGAGGGGCGGACGGCAGCCGCGCCCCCTCGGCCACCTCGATCTGCAGCCGGACCAGGTCGAGGCCGTAGAGGCATTCGGTGACCGGATGCTCGACCTGGAGGCGCGTGTTGACCTCCAGGAAGAAGAAGCGGCCGTCCTCGGCGAGCATGAACTCGACCGTGCCCGCCCCGACGTAGCCGATGGCCTTGGCCGCGTCCACCGCCGCGCGGCAGAGCCGGTCGCGCAGCGCGGTGTCCACCGCCGGCGACGGCGCCTCCTCGATGATCTTCTGGTGGCGGCGCTGGACCGAGCAGTCCCGCTCGCCGAGCGCCCACCCCGTCCCATGGGCGTCGGCCAGGAGCTGCACCTCCACGTGCCGGGCGCGCTCCAGCAGCGGCTCGCAGAACACCGCCGGATCGCCGAACGCCGACTCGGCCTCGCGGCGGGCGGCGGCCACCGCGTCCGGCAGTTCGGCGAGGGAGCGGACGACCCGCATGCCGCGCCCGCCCCCGCCGGCCGACGCCTTCACGAGGATGGGCAGGTCCGCCTCGGTGACGGCGTCCGGGTCCAGCTCGGGCAGCACCGGCACGCCCGCCCGCGCCATCAGCTTCTTGGCCTCGATCTTCGAGCCCATCGCCTCGACGGCCTCCGGCGGCGGCCCGACCCAGACGAGCCCGGCATCGATGACCGCGCGGGCGAACGCGGCGTTCTCCGACAGGAACCCGTACCCCGGATGGACCGCGTCGGCTCCGGCGCTCCGCGCGGCGGCGATGAGCAGGTCACCGCGCAGGTAGGTGTCGGCGGGCGCGGCACCGGGCAGCCGCACGGCCGCGTCCGCCTCGGCGGCGTGCGGGCCCTCGGCGTCGGCGTCGGAGAACACCGCGACCGTCCCGATCCCCATGTCCCGGCAGGTCCGGAAGACGCGGCGGGCGATCTCGCCCCGGTTGGCCACCAGCAGTTTGTTGATCATCAGCTCTTCGCTCACAGGCTCGGGTCACATCCGGAAGACGCCGAAGCCGCCCTCGGCGCCGCGGACGGGGGCGTTGTGGACGGCCGACAGGCACATCCCCAGCACGGTACGGGTGTCGCGGGGGTCGATCACCCCGTCGTCGTACAGCCGCCCGGACAGGAAGTACGGCAGCGACTCGGCCTCGATCTGGTTCTCCACCATCTCCCGCATCGCGCGGTCCTGGTCCTCGTCGTAGGCCTGGCCGCGGGCCTCGGCCGCCTGCCGGGCCACGATCGACAGCACCCCGGCCAGCTGCTGCGGGCCCATCACGGCCGATTTGGCGCTCGGCCAGGTGAACAGGAAGCGGGGGTCGTACGCCCGGCCGCACATCCCGTAGTTCCCCGCCCCGTACGAGGCGCCCATGATGATCGACAGGTGCGGCACCCGGCTGTTGGCCACCGCGTTGATCATGAGGGCGCCGTGCTTGATGATCCCCGCCTGCTCGTACTCCTTGCCGACCATGTAGCCGGTGGTGTTGTGCAGGAACAGCAGCGGAGTGTCGGCCCGGTTCGCGAGCTGGATGAACTGCGCCGCCTTCTGCGCCTCCTCGCTGAACAGCACGCCCCGCGCGTTGGCCAGGACGCCGATCGGGTAGCCGTGCAGCCGGGCCCAGCCGGTGACCAGGCTCGTCCCGTACAGCGGCTTGAACTCGTCGAACTCGGAGGCGTCGACGACACGGGCGATGACCTCGCGGGGGTCGAACGGGATCTTCAGATCCTCGGGGACGATCCCCGCCAGTTCCTCCGCGTCGTACAGGGGCTCCCGGGCGGCGGCGGGCGCCGGGCCCGCCCTGCGGTGGTTGAGCCGGGCGACGATCCGCCGTCCCAGCCGCAACGCGTCGGCCTCGTCCACGGCCATGTGGTCGGCCAGCCCGGACACGCGGGCGTGCATCTCCGCGCCGCCCAGCTCCTCGTCGCCGGCCTCCTCGCCGGTGGCCATCTTCACCAGCGGCGGCCCGCCCAGGAACACCTTGGCGCGCTCCTTGACCATGACGACGTGGTCGCACATGCCGGGGATGTAGGCGCCGCCGGCGGTGGAGTTGCCGAAGACCAGGGCGATCGTCGGGATCCCGGCGGCCGACAGCCTGGTGAGGTCCCGGAACATCCGCCCGCCCGGAATGAAGATCTCCTTCTGGGTGGGCAGGTCGGCGCCGCCGGACTCGACCAGGTTGATCACGGGCAGCCGGTTCTCCAGCGCGATGTCGGAGGCCCGGAAGCTCTTCTTGACCGTCCACGGGTTGCTGGACCCGCCCCGCACGGTGGGGTCGTTGGCGACGATCATGCACTCCACGCCCTCGACCACCCCGATCCCGGTGACGATGCTGGCGCCGACCTGGAAATCGCTGCCCCAGGCGGCCAGCGGGCTCAGCTCCAGGAACGGCGAGTCGGGATCGAGCAGCAGCTCGATGCGCTCGCGGACGAGCAGCTTGCCGCGCCGGCGGTGGCGGTCGAGGTACTTCTCCCCGCCGCCCAGCAGGACCTTCGCGTGCTCGGCCTCCAGATCGGCCAGCTTGGCCAGCATGGCCGCGCGGCGTTCCCGGTACTCGGGGCCGCGGGTGTCCAGGGTGCTCTTCAGGGCCAAGGGATTCCCTCCTGGGTGGGGCCCGTCGGGGTGATGGCGGAACCGGTCACAGCAGCGTCTCCGGCACGTCGACGAGGCGGGCCCGCAGCCATTCGCCGAGGGCCTTGCCCTGCGGATCGAACCGGGTCGACGCCGAGACGCCCTCCTGCAGCAGCCCTTCGACGACGAAGTTGACGGCGCGGAGGCCGGGCAGGGCGTGGCGGGTGACCGTGAGATCGCGGGTCTCGGGGAGGAGGGCGGCGAACCGTTCCACGGTGAGGAACTCCGCGAGCCAGCGCCACTGCTCCCCGGTACGGGCCCAGACGCCGATGTTGGCGTCGCCTCCCTTGTCGCCGCTGCGCGCCCCCGCGATCCGGCCGAGCGGGACCCGTACGTGCGGGACGTCCCGCCACGGGTCGCGGGGAGCCGCCCCCTCCTCCGGCTCGACCGCGCCCGGCGGGCCGGAGCCCTCGCCGGGGCCGCCGCCGGAGCCCTCGCCGGAGCCCTCGCTGGAGCCCTCGCTGGAGCCCTCGTGCGTCTCGGCGGCCCGCGCGGGCACGGCGCCGATCACGCGGCGGGAGCCGTCGGGCAGGACGGCGACGTGCTCGATCTCCTCGTTGGGCACGAACGCCGGGGTGTACACGCCGTACGGGCCGCCCTTCCCGGGCGGGGAGGTCATGGTGAAGCCCGGATATCCCGCCAGCGCCAGCTCGACGACCGCGCCGCTGAAGGCCCGCCCCACCCTGTCCGGATCGGGGTCCAGGACGGCGCAGCGCAGCAGGGCCGTCGCCTCCCCCTGCGTCGCCGGGTCGGGGCCGGGCCCGCCGATCAGCGTCCACTCGGCCTTCTCCGGAAGGTCGTCGCCGAGGGCCGCCTCCAGCTGGGCGCGGGCGAAGGCCGCCTTCGCCTCGATGTCGAGCCCGGTGAGGACGAACGTCATCTCGTTGCGGTGCCCGCCGAGGTGGTTGAGGCAGACCTTGGTGGTCGCCGGCGGCGGCTCCCCCCTCGTCCCGCTGACGCCGACCCGGTCAGGTCCCTCCGCGCGCAGCCGGATCGTGTCGAACCGGGTCGTCACGTCGGGACCGGCGTACGCGGGCCCGCCGATCTCGTACAGCAGCTGGGCCGTCACGGTCTCCACGGTGACGGCGCCGCCGGTGCCCTCGTGCTTGGTGATGACGCTGGAACCGTCCGCGTGGATCTCGGCGATGGGGAAGCCCGCCGGGGCCGGCGCCCGGACGTCGTGGACCTCCTGGAAGAAGGCGAAGTTGCCGCCGGTGGCCTGCGCGCCGCACTCCAGGACGTGCCCCGCCACGGTCGCGCCGGCCAGGGCGTCCCAGTCGTCCCGGGCCCAGCCGAAATGGGCGGCGGCGGGTCCGGCCACCAGGGAGGCGTCGGTCACCCGGCCGGTCACCACGATGTCGGCGCCCGCCCGGAGGCACTCGACGATCCCCCAGGCGCCCAGGTAGGCGTTGGCCGTCAGCGGCCGGCCGTGGCGCGGGTGCGCCAGCCCCAGCTCCCCGGCACGCGGCAGCAGGTCGTCACCCTCGACATGGGCGATCCGCACGTCGATGCCGAGCCGCCCGGCCAGCTCCCGCAGCCGTTCGGCCAGGCCGCCCGGGTTGAGCCCGCCCGCGTTGGTGACGATCGTGGTGCCGCGCTCGGCGGCCAGCCCCAGGCACTCCTCCATCTGCCGCAGGAAGGTGGTCGCGTACCCGGCGCGCGGATCCTTCATCCTCCCCCGGCCGAGGATCAGCATGGTCAGCTCGGCGAGGTAGTCACCGGTCAGCACGTCCAGCGGGCCGGCCTCGAGCATCTCCCGCACCGCGGAGAAGCGGTCGCCGTAGAACCCCGAGGCATTGCCGATCCTCAACGGCCGGGGCGTCGATGTCATGTGCTGCACCCTGCCAGCCGGTCCCGAAAAAATCAATCACGCATGATTGTTCTTCGGGCTCCGTCTTTGGTTGACTGGACGTACCGCCGAACCGAGGAAGAGATGACCACGCAGGCAGTCCCCCGCGAGCCCCAGCAGGACCGCAGCCGCGCCACCCGGGGCCGGCTGCTGGAAGCCGCCATCGACTGCCTCGCCTCCAACGGGTGGGCGGGGACGACCGTCGCCGTCGTCGCCGAGCGCGCCGGCGTCTCACGCGGAGCCGCGCAGCACCACTTCCGCACCCGCGAGGAACTGGTGACCGCGGCCGTCGAGTACGGCAGCGAGGTCCGCACCGCGCAGATGCGCGAGCACCTGTCCGCCCTCGCCGGCCGGCGCCCCTCCACGCTGGAGGTCCTGACCCTTCTCGGCGAGATGTACACCAGCCCGCTGTTCCGGGCCGCCCTCCAGCTGTGGGTGGCGGCCGGCTCCGACGCGCAGCTGCGCGCCCGGGTCGTCCCGCTCGAGGCCAGGGTCGGGCGCGAGGCCCACCGTCTCGCGGTGGAGGCCCTGGGCGCCGACGAGAGCGTCTCCGGGGTACGGGAGAGCGTGCAGGCCACCCTCGATCTCGTCCGCGGCCTCGGCCTCGCCGACCTGCTGACCGACGACTCCGCCCGGCGATCCCGCCTCCTCCGGCAGTGGGCCGCCACCCTCGACCTCACCCTCCACCGCGCCGAGGCCCCCTGACCGCCCTGCCGTACCCCTCGGCACCCCTCAGCGGCCGAGGTCGCGGCGGCTCAGCCTCCACGCCCCCGCGGCGACCAGGAGGGCCGCGGCGGCGGCCAGGACGGCCACGTGACCGGCGTCGAAGCCGTTCTTCAGCGGTTCACCGCCGATGTAGTAGTGGAACGGCGTGAGGCGCCGGGCCCAGCCGGCACCGATCTGAGGAGCGAAGCCGTGCAGGGCGTACGCGGCGACACCGAGACCGGCGGTGACACCGAAGACGGTGGCGCGGCCCAGGCCGGCGGCGGCGCCCAGACCGGTGGCCAGGGCCCCGAACACGACGGCCAGCAGGGCCACGTTCAGGGCCTGGGCGGCGAAGGCCCCGGCGCCGATCCCGTCGAGCCCGGCGCCGCCCCGGACGGCGAGCATCGCCGCCAGCACGACGGCCGCGATCGCGGCGGCACCGGCCGCCAGGGCTGCGAACCGGCCCAGCAGCAGGCGGGTGCGCCCGACAGGATGGGCCAGCAGCAGGTCCAAATACCCGCTCTCCTCGTCCGCGGAGATCATGCGGGCTCCGGTGGCGGCCCCGTAGAAGACCGCCAGCAGCGGCACCAGCAGGCCGAAGACGGCGCCCTGCAGGTAGCCGGCGGCGGTGGAGACGTCGTCCAGGCCGAAGCCCCGCATCGCCTCGGGCACCGAGGCGACGGAGTCGGCGGACAGCTGCGGGTAGAAGCTCGCGTACATCATCGCCAGCAGGCCGGTGGCCAGGGCCCAGACGGTGAAGACGCGCCGGTTGTCGTACAGGGTCTTCGTGAAGACCGAGCCGCTCAGGGCGCGGGCGATGCCGGAGGTGCCGGCGAGGGCGGTGGTCATATCGCTGCCGTTCATGGTCGCGTCGTGAGTGGGGTCGGGCTGCGTGGGAGGTCAGGCGGCGTAGGGGGCCGACGTGGGGGTCAGGCGGCAGGGCCGGAGCCGTGCTCGCCCGTGTAGAAGCCGCGGAAGAGCTCGTCCAGATCCTGCGCGCCGGCGCTCAGCCCGGTCACCGTGTGCTCGGCCGCGGCCTTGACCAGCGCGTCGGGGCTGCCTTCGACGCGGCAGGCCAGCGTGGTCCCGGCGGGGTCGACGGTCACGTCGGCGACGGCGGGCAGGGCGGCGAACGGCTCCGGCCGGACCGGGGCGGCGAAGGTGATGCGCACCTGGAGGGAGGAACGGGCGCGCAGGTTCGCGACGGTGTCGAGCGCGACCAGGCGGCCCTCCCGGATGATGCCGACGCGGTCGGCGACCGCCTCGACCTCGCTCATGATGTGGCTGGACATGAACACCGTCCGCCCGGCCTCCCGGGCCTCGGCGACCATGTCCAGGAAGGTCTGCTGCACCAGCGGATCCAGTCCCGAGGTGGGCTCGTCCAGGATGAGCAGCTCGGGCTCGTGCATGAACGCCTGGACCAGTCCGACCTTCTGCCGGTTCCCCTTGGAGAGGCTCCTGATCCTGGCGGTGAGGTCCAGCTCCAGCCGGTCGGCCAGCCCGGTGATCCGGGACGCGGGGACGCCCCCGCGCAGGTCGGCGAGGAAGGCCAGGCACTCACCGGCCCGCTGCCGCCCGTCCACCACGAAGTCCCCCGCCAGGTAGCCGATCCGGCGGTGCAGCCCGACCGCGTCGGCGCGCGGATCGAGGCCCAGCACGCGGGCGGTGCCGGAGGTCGGGCGGATCAGGTCCAGCAGCAACCGGATGGTGGTGGACTTGCCCGCCCCGTTGGGGCCCAGATAGCCGAACACCTCCCCGGCCTCCACCCGCAGGGTCAGTCCGGCCAGGCCGCGCCGGCCGCCATAGGTCTTGGTGAGCCCGGTGAGCTCGATCGCCGTCGTCACATCCCCGACTCTATCAAAACTTTCAGAAATTTCTGAAGATTCAGATTGGTTAGGATGTCCGGAGGACGCGTCACAGGGGGGAAGACCTTGGCGGACACCGCCGAAGCTGCCGAGAAGATGGCACTGATCCTGGTCCAGGGCGGCCTGCAGAAGGCGACGGCACGCGTGCTGGCGGCGTTCCTGTTCGCCGACACCGACAGCGTCACCGCCCCCGAGCTGGCCGAGTGGCTGGCCATCAGCTCCGGGTCGGTGTCGGGCGCGATCAAGATGCTCTCCACCGTCGGCCTGATCGAGCGCGCCCCCGCGCCGGGCAGCCGCCGCGAGCACTACCGGCTGCGCGAGGGGGCCTGGGCCACACTGATGTCGACGCAGAACGGGATGGTGCGGACCCTCTTCAAGGCCGCCGACGAGGGCATCGAGGCCGCCGGCCCGGACACCCCCGCCGCCCGGCGCCTGGCCGAGATGCGCGACTTCTACGGCTTCATGTTCCGCGAACTGCCCGCCCTGATCGACCGCTGGAAGGCCGAACGGCACGCGGACCCGCGTCCGGGAGGCCAGTGACCGCCCTGGCCGCGGGCCGCGGGCCGCGGGCCGTGGCCAGCGGACGGCGGACGCGGACGGCGGGCGGCGGACGCGGGCGGCGGGCGGCGGCGTGACAGGCCGCCCGTACCCGGCGACGACAGGACGGGTGATCGGTGCCGTACCCGGCTACCATGATCGTCCCCCGGCGTTCCGGGCCTCTGTCCGCGCGGCCACCGTGGCCCGCCGCGGGGCCACCCGCGTGGGAGGCGACCGCCATGCGCGCACCGGCCTCACCGGGGGGTGAAAGGAGCCTGGCGATGACCACGGCGCATGGGGCCGGACGGCCGACCCGGGTGGCCGACCTGACGGCGGGCAGCGTGGAGTACCGGCTGGAGCGGCACGGTCCGGGCACCGTGGTGATGCTCCACGGCGGGCACATGCGGGCCGGCCTTCCCTTGGGCGAGGAGGTGTTCGCCAAGGCCGGGTTCTCGGTCCTGGCGCTCTCCCGGCCGGGCTACGGCCGTACCCCGGTGACGACCGGGACCTCCCCCGACGGTTTCGCCGACGTGATCGCCGAACTGTGCGGGCGGCTCTCGATCGCGGAGGTCGCCGCGGTGGTCGGCCAGTCGGCCGGCGGGCCGACCGCGATCGCGCTGGCCGCCCGCCACCCCGGGCTGGTACGGCGCCTCATCCTGGAGAGCGCGGTCGGCTTCCTGCCCTGGCCCGGCCGCCGTACGCGGCTGGCCGGCAACCTGCTCTTCGCGCCGCGCACGGAAGCGGCCACCTGGGCCCTGACCCACGCCCTGATGCGCCGCGCGCCCCAGGCTGGCCTGCGGCTACTGCTGCGCGACCTGACCGCTCGTCCCGTCGGCCCGGTCCTGGCCGGTCTGGACGAGACGCATCGGGCCGCACTGCTCGAACTGTTCACCCGCATGCGTTCGGGCTCCGGTTTCCGGACCGACCTGCGTCACATGAAGGCGGCCGGGCCGGGACGGGACGGCGGGGACGAGCGGGCACGGCGGGCCGCCCAGGTCACCCAGCCCACACTGATCATCGCCTCGCCCGACGACGGCGCCGTCGCGTACGCCCAGGCCGAGGCCCTCGCGGGCACCATTCCCGGGGCACGCCTCGTCACCAGCCGCGCGGAAAGCCACATGATCTGGTTCTCCGAGGACTACCCCGCCATCGCGGCCGACATCGCCGCCTTCCTGACCACCGAGGGCACAGCATCTCCCTGACGCCCTACTCCCCCTTCGCGGCGTACGGCTTCCCTCCGCGCCCGGCCGCTCCTTCCCGCCGAAGCCCGAGCAGCCCGCTCGGACCGCGGCCCTGCGTCCGGCCCAGCACCTCGCCCCGTGCGGGAGGCAGCAGCCGCGTCGCCTGAATCCGGTGCAGGTGGATCAGGACGTCGTAGGTCCGCCGCAGCCGGGTCCTGTCGTCGGCCACCGGATAGGCCGCGCCGATGCTCCGGATCGGACGTTCCACGTCCAGCCATCCGCGGGCGGGCCGGGGCACGGTTCTCAGGTCGACGAAGAAGTCACGGAAGTGCACGCGATCGAGCACGCGCTCGGGGTGTCCGGCCGGAGGCGGCCCCAGGGTGAACTTCCGCAGCCGCTGCCGCGGGTCTTTCAGGTCATGGGCGTTGAACGAGCCCCGGTAGAAGGTGAAGCCCACGTTGACATAGCGGCGGCCGAGCCGATCCCGGAGGAAGGCCCCCTGGGGCTTGGGATAGAGCCGGACGTTTCCGCTCTGGTAGCCGATGTGCCCGTTGTGCGCCGACAGCAGGATCCGTTCCCCGGTGTAGCCGCGCCACCAGTCCACATTCCTCGCCATCGAACGATCCCGGTACTGCAGCGCCCGGGGCAGCTGTTCCGGATCGCCGGGATTCCACGAGTTGAGGCGGGCGACCTGGGCGAGCACCCTGGCGTTCTGTTCCACCAACCGATACTTCCTGGGGTTCACGCCCTTTCGCAGCGTGCGCAGCAGCCTGAGGGCCTGGTCGGCTTGGGCGGCGAGGCGCAGCCGTTCCTTCCGCGGACGCTTCAGGTAGGCCGCCCGCCAGGCCCCGAGGTCCTTGGTGGCGGGCCGCAGGCCGTCGTACAACCGGACGAAACGCGGGAGCAGCGCGGGCCGTTGCTGCCGCACGTATCCGAACACGTCCTGGAAGAGCAGCCGGTGCGGATACACGCTGTCATCGCCGATGAAATGGAGCTTGTCACGATGCCGCTGGTTGTAGGCACGCATCCACCGGAGCAGCGCGAGGTACTCGCGGCTGTTCCAGAGGATGTAGTCGTCCCGGAACTCCTCGCGCATGATACGCCGCAGATCGCCCTTGCCGTGGAGGACGTAGTCGTTGAGGCGGAGCCCGGAGCCCCATCCGACTTCCAGCGCGAAGGTACGAAAGCCCTTCTTCTTCACCAGGTAGCGAAAGACCCGGTGCTTCATGGTGAAGAACTCGTGCGAGTTGTGCGTGGCTTCGCCGAGCCCGACGACCTCGGCACCCTTGATCATGCGTCCCAGCGGCCGCAGGTCCCGGAAACCGCCGGCGGGCGCCGTGGAACGGAGCGGATGAGCGCTCTCGTCCAGTGCCCGGACGACGCCGCTCCGGTTCGAGTCCGCTCGAGCCTGCGGGGACACGAGCAGCAGTCCCGCGTCGCAGAGCAGCACGAGCCAGACGACCAGCCGGCGACGCCGCCCAGGGGCCGATGGACGAGACGACAACATCGAAGCGCTCCCTCGCTAGGAAATGCCAGGTCCAGGACCGGCACTCCGCTCCGAGGCGATGGCCGCCGCCTCAAGGGGCGCGAATGCCGGATGCGAGGTGTTCGTACCGTTGATGTCATCGACGCATCACTAGGGAGGAGTAAAGACTTCCTCCCTCACACTGACAAATCATGAACAAGCAGGACAGATCCTGCATTTCACCGCAGCGAGAAAGGGGTGGAAATGAAGAAGGCCCCGCCACGAATGGCGGGGCCTCCCCCAATATGAGTCCGGCGGCGTCCTACTCTCCCACACAGTCTCCCATGCAGTACCATCGGCGCTGAAGGGCTTAACTACCGGGTTCGGGATGGGACCGGGTGTTTCCCCTTCGCCATAACCACCGAACGAACCACGCACACCCCCCACAAACCAGGGGCGGCAAACTCGTCCAGGCCGTCAGGCCAATTCACTTATCAAAAACAGGATTCCCGTTTGCTTTCCGGGAACCGCACAGGGACGCGAACACTCACGCTGTAATGTGTGTCAAGCCACTCGGCCTATTAGTACCGGTCAACTCCACACCTTACGATGCTTCCATCTCCGGCCTATCAACCCAGTCGTCTACTGGGAGCCTTACCCCACCAAGGTGGGAGGGAGAACTCATCTCGAGGAAGGCTTCCCGCTTAGATGCTTTCAGCGGTTATCCCGACCGAACGTAGCCAACCAGCCGTGCCCCTGGCGGGACAACTGGCACACCAGAGGTCCGTCCGTCCCGGTCCTCTCGTACTAGGGACAGACCCTCTCAATTCTCCTACGCGCGCAGCGGATAGGGACCGAACTGTCTCGCGACGTTCTAAACCCAGCTCGCGTGCCGCTTTAATGGGCGAACAGCCCAACCCTTGGGACCTACTCCAGCCCCAGGATGCGACGAGCCGACATCGAGGTGCCAAACCATCCCGTCGATATGGACTCTTGGGGAAGATCAGCCTGTTATCCCCGGGGTACCTTTTAGCCGTTGAGCGACACCGCTTCCACACGCCGGTGCCGGATCACTAGGCCCTGCTTTCGCACCTGCTCGACATGTCTGTCTCACAGTCAAGCTCCCTTGTGCCCTTGCACTCACCACCTGATTGCCAACCAGGCTGAGGGAACCTTTGGGCGCCTCCGTTACCCTTTAGGAGGCAACCGCCCCAGTTAAACTACCCACCAGGCACTGTCCCCCACCCGGATCCACGGGTGCGGGTTAGACGCTCAAAACGACCAGAGTGGTATTTCACCAACGACTCCACCGACACTGGCGTGCCAGCTTCACAGTCTCCCACCTATCCTACACAAGACGCTCCAAACGCCAATGCCAAGCTATAGTGAAGGTCCCGGGGTCTTTCCGTCCTGCTGCGCGAAACGAGCATCTTTACTCGTACTGCAATTTCACCGGGCCTGTGGTTGAGACAGCGGGGAAGTCGTTACGCCATTCGTGCAGGTCGGAACTTACCCGACAAGGAATTTCGCTACCTTAGGATGGTTATAGTTACCACCGCCGTTTACCGGCGCTTAGATTCTCAGCTTCGACCCCGAAGGATCTAACCGGTCCTCTTAACGTTCCGGCACCGGGCAGGCGTCAGTCCGTATACAGCGTCTTACGACTTCGCACGGACCTGTGTTTTTAGTAAACAGTCGCTTCCCCCTGGCCTCTGCGACCACACCCAGCTCCCACCGCAAGGGCGTTCACCAGACATGGTCCCCCTTCTCCCAAAGTTACGGGGGCAATTTGCCGAGTTCCTTAACCACAGTTCACCCGATCGCCTTGGTATTCTCTACCTGACCACCTGAGTCGGTTTAGGGTACGGGCCGCCGGTACACTCACTAGAGGCTTTTCTCGGCAGCATGGGATCACTCACTTCACCTAAAACGGCTCGGCATCACATCTCACCCTTACAAGTGCCACGGATTTACCTATGACACGGGCTACATGCTTACCCCAGGACAACCATCGCCTGGGCTGAGCTACCCTCCTGCGTCACCCCATCGCTCACCTACTACCCCCTCGGGCCCCATGCTCCCCAGACCAAGACCCCCGAAGGGATCAAGGACGGATCGGATGGTTAGCATCAGAGGATTCAGCGTTGGCGCATACCAGCGGGTACGGGAATATCAACCCGTTGTCCATCGACTACGCCTGTCGGCCTCGCCTTAGGTCCCGACTTACCCTGGGCGGATTAGCCTGCCCCAGGAACCCTTGGTCATCCGGCGGAAGAGTTTCTCACTCTTCATTCGCTACTCATGCCTGCATTCTCACTCCCACAGCCTCCACCACTCGATCACTCGGCGGCTTCACCGGCTGCAGGACGCTCCCCTACCCATCCCAGCACAAAGACTGAAATGCCACGGCTTCGGCGGTGTGCTTGAGCCCCGCTACATTGTCGGCGCGGAATCACTTGACCAGTGAGCTATTACGCACTCTTTCAAGGATGGCTGCTTCTAAGCCAACCTCCTGGTTGTCACGGCAACTCCACATCCTTTACCACTTAGCACACGCTTAGGGGCCTTAACCGATGATCTGGGCTGTTTCCCTCTCGACTACGAAGCTTATCCCCCGCAGTCTCACTGCCACGCTCTCACTTACCGGCATTCGGAGTTTGGCTGACGTCAGTAACCTTGTCGGGCCCATCGGCCATCCAGTAGCTCTACCTCCGGCAAGAAACACGCAACGCTGCACCTAAATGCATTTCGGGGAGAACCAGCTATCACGGAGTTTGATTGGCCTTTCACCCCTAACCACAGGTCATCCCCCAGGTTTTCAACCCTGGTGGGTTCGGGCCTCCACACCGTCTTACCGGCGCTTCACCCTGCCCATGGCTAGATCACCCCGCTTCGGGTCTACAGCATGCGACTCAAACGCCCTATTCAGACTCGCTTTCGCTACGGCTACCCGCCACCGGTTAACCTCGCCACACACCATAACTCGCAGGCTCATTCTTCAAAAGGCACGCCATCACGAACGACACCCCCAAAAGGATGCCGAGGACGCTCTGACGGCTTGTAGGCACACGGTTTCAGGTACTCTTTCACGACCCCTCACCGGGGCACTTTTCACCATTCCCTCACGGTACTGATCCGCTATCGGTCACCAGGAAGTATTCAGCCTTACCACGTGGTCGTGGCAGATTCACACGGGATTTCACGGGCCCCGTGCTACTCGGGAAAACATCCAAGAGGCACCACGATTTCGTCTACCGGACTCTCACCGTCTACGGTCGGCCTTCCCATGCCATTCGACTACCGCGATACTTTGTAACTCTCCGCCAGGCTGGTAGACCCGACAAGATGCTCCCACAACCCCGCACACGCAACCCCTACCAGGTATCACACGCGCACGGTTTAGGCTCCTCCGCTTTCGCTCACCACTACTCACGGAATCACTATTGTTTTCTCTTCCTGCGGGTACTGAGATGTTTCACTTCCCCGCGTTCCCACCAACCGCCCTATACATTCAGACGGCGGCGACACCCCATGACGGGTGCCAGGTTTCCCCATTCGGAAATCCCCGGATCAAAGTCTGGTTGCCGACTCCCCGAGGCATATCGCAGGCTCCCACGTCCTTCATCGGCTCCTGATGCCAAGGCATCCACCGTGTGCCCTTAAAAACTTGAACACACAAAACGATCATACAAATCGCAACAGAGACAAAACCCCGAACCCGAAGATCCGAAGTCTCGTCAGAGATGCTCGCGTCCACTGTGCAGTTCTCAAAAAACAACCGGGACCACCGGACCCACGAACCAACCAAGGAACAGGAATCCAGCCCCGCAATCCAGAAGAAACAACCCAGCCCCATCCCACACAACCCGAAAGGGGCTGCATGATCAGGGGCTGAAGGGTCCGTTCCCTCAGGACCCAACAGCGTGTCCACCACCACCATGACCCGAACCCAGACTTCCCACTCCCCGAAGGGCGGTACCAACCGGGCCGCACCACAGCGGCAATGAATAACCAGTGCTCCACATCTATGAGCAGCCACCTGACAGACATTCGCTGCCAACAGCGGCCACCGACCGCACCTGGACGAACCAGGACACGGCCAGTTGAATGCTCCTTAGAAAGGAGGTGATCCAGCCGCACCTTCCGGTACGGCTACCTTGTTACGACTTCGTCCCAATCGCCGGCCCCACCTTCGACCGCTCCCCCCACAAGTGGTTGGGCCACGGGCTTCGGGTGTTGCCGACTTTCGTGACGTGACGGGCGGTGTGTACAAGGCCCGGGAACGTATTCACCGCAGCGTTGCTGATCTGCGATTACTAGCGACTCCGACTTCACGAAGTCGAGTTGCAGACTTCGATCCGAACTGAGACCGGCTTTAAGGGATTCGCTCCACCTCACGGTATCGCAGCCCTCTGTACCGGCCATTGTAGCATGTTTGCAGCCCAAGACATAAGGGGCATGATGACTTGACGTCATCCCCACCTTCCTCCGAGTTGACCCCGGCGGTCTCCCATGAGTCCCCACCCGAAGTGCTGGCAACATGGAACGAGGGTTGCGCTCGTTGCGGGACTTAACCCAACATCTCACGACACGAGCTGACGACAGCCATGCACCACCTGTCACCGGCCCAAAAAGGACCCCACATCTCTGCAGGTTTTCCGGCAATGTCAAGCCTTGGTAAGGTTCTTCGCGTTGCGTCGAATTAAGCAACATGCTCCGCCGCTTGTGCGGGCCCCCGTCAATTCCTTTGAGTTTTAGCCTTGCGGCCGTACTCCCCAGGCGGGGCGCTTAATGCGTTAGCTACGGCGCGGAATCCGTGGAAGAACCCCACACCTAGCGCCCAACGTTTACGGCGTGGACTACCAGGGTATCTAATCCTGTTCGCTCCCCACGCTTTCGCTCCTCAGCGTCAGTACAGGCCCAGAGCACCGCCTTCGCCACCGGTGTTCCTCCCGATATCTGCGCATTTCACCGCTACACCGGGAATTCCATGCTCCCCTACCTGCCTCTAGTCTGCCCGTATCCACCGCAGACCCACAGTTAAGCCGTGGGCTTTCACGACGGACGCAACAAACCGCCTACGAGCTCTTTACGCCCAATAATTCCGGACAACGCTTGCGCCCTACGTATTACCGCGGCTGCTGGCACGTAGTTAGCCGGCGCTTCTTCTGCACCTACCGTCACGTTAGCTTCGTCGGTGCTGAAAGAGGTTTACAACCCGAAGGCCGTCATCCCTCACGCGGCGTCGCTGCGTCAGGCTTCCGCCCATTGCGCAAGATTCCCCACTGCTGCCTCCCGTAGGAGTCTGGGCCGTGTCTCAGTCCCAGTGTGACCGGTCGCCCTCTCAGGCCGGTTACCCGTCGTCGCCTTGGTAGGCCATCACCCCACCAACAAGCTGATAGGCCGCGAGCCCATCCCCAACCGAAAAACTTTCCACCACCAGCCCATGCGGACGGTGGTCATATCCGGTATTAGACCCGGTTTCCCAGGCTTATCCCAGAGTCAGGGGCAGGTTGCTCACGTGTTACTCACCCGTTCGCCGCTCGAGTACCCCCGAAGGGGCCTTTCCGCTCGACTTGCATGTGTTAAGCACGCCGCCAGCGTTCGTCCTGAGCCAGGATCAAACTCTCCATTAAGGTCCAACGACGACCCGCAGGGGGCGAACCCCACGAACCGCCAAACCTCAGGAAAAACAATCCCAGCAAACACGCAACCCCCGAAGAGGCCACGCGTATTGCCTCAAAGAAATCCCCGACCACAACCCAGAAGGTCATGGCCACGGGGCGGCCCGGCTACCGCCGGACCGATAAAGGCACTGGCTTTTAACACGCTGTTGAGTTCTCAAGAAACGGACACCCACCGTGTCAGACCCGCTCTCGCGAGCCTGCCTCCGGGGCAACCCTTCTAACTTACCAGGTTGTTCTCTGCTGTCAAGTCGATCCATCAAGATCGATTCGGCGGCTGAGAACTTCCCGCCTCCAGCGCACCAGAAACCGGCGAGACCCGAAGGCCGCCATCTTCGATCCACTAGGAGGTGCCCACCGGGGCGGTCACCTTGCGGTGACCCGCATCCCGTATCGGGCGTGCCCACCATCCTACAACAGGCCGAGCGATGCTCGAACCGGTTTTCGGTGTGGTTCCCGGGGCCGTCCGCCTCTCGGCGTCCCGCATCCCCTCGGGCATGAACGACTTTAGGTGGGAGATCAAGTGCCGTCAAATCGGGCTCGCCTCGTCCGGTTACCCCCGACCGCCAACCGCCAGGTCGCCTGCGCGCATGCCCCTCCAGCCCGTGGTACCGCCCACCTGCCACTACTGCACGCGCGCGGACGACGCCGGGCCCGACGCCTACGGAAGGCCGCGAAAGACCGAGATAACGAAGGACAGCGGTACGGGGATCGGCGCGGGCAGATCAGCGAGACGCTTGTGCAGGTCCTCCTGCGTTACGTGATGGGCGCTGGGGCCCATCCCCACCAGGGTGGCGGCATCGTCACGGCTCAGCGGCACCTCCGTCTCCACCCCTTCGCGTGACTCCAGGACGAAGTGGCCGGCGAGTGCGGCGTCCATGCGTTCGCTCTTCTGCTCGTCCACCGTCAGCAGGCCGAGTGTGCCCACCAGGGGGCCGAGATGGCGGGCCGAAGGGGTCACCGTGTAGAGGACACCGCCCGCTTTCAGCACGCGGTGGAACTCGGGGGCGTTCCTGGGGGCGAACACGTTGACGATCGCGTCGACGGTGGCGTCGCGTACGGGAAGGGGGCGCCACAGGTCGGCGACGATCGCGCCGATACGGGGATGCGCCCGCCCGGCCCGCCGGGCGGCGTGCTTGGAGATGTCCAGAGCGACGCCCACCGCGGCCGGTGAACGGTCGAGCACCGCCCGGAGGTAGTGCCCTGTCCCGGCCCCGGCGTCCAGGACGGCCTTCGCCTCTCCCCCGCCGCCCCCGGTGCGGGCGAGCCCCTCCGCCACGCGTTCGCCGAGCGTTCGCGTCAGAAGGTCGAAGTGCCCGGCCCCTAGGAAACTCTCCCTCGCGCGGACCATCTCTGCCGTGTCCGCCGTCCCGGCCCTGGCGTCGCCCGGCAGCAGGTTCGCGTACCCCTGGCGGGCGATGTCGAACGCGTGCCCGGCAGGGCAGCGCAGTGCTCTCGTCTCGAGCGCGAGGCCCTCTCCGCAGATAGGACAGGTGAGGTGTTCGACGACGTCGGCCAGCATCCGTCCATCATCGACGACACCGGGATGTGCCGGGTCCGCCCTCCACCTCCGCGGAGGGACCGGGATAGGCGATCACAGGTCCCGTCGCCAGGTCTGCCCCATGAGATCCGGCCCGAAGCCGCTGTGCGGCTCCTCGTCGACGAGCTCGAAGCCCGCGGCCTGGTAGATACGGCGGGCGGACAGGAGCACGTCGGTGGTCCACAGCGTGATCCGCCGGTATCCGGCGTCCTTCGCGAAACGCAGGCACTCCCCGACCAGTCTCGTTCCGATGCCGAGACCCCGGGCGGAGGGGAGGACGAGCAGGAGCCGCAGCCTGGCGGCCTCCCGGTCCTCGCCGTCGGCAACGCAGCAGACGCTTCCGGCGCGCCGGCCGTCGACCTCGGCGATCCAGGCGGCCTCCCGGCCGGGGCTCCGCCCGGCGGCGTGGTCGGCGAGGATCCGCGCGACCAGGGCCTCGAAGCTCCGGTTCCAGCCGAACTGGTCCGCGTAGACCTCGCCGTGGGCCTGCAGCACCCAGCCCAGGTCTCCGGGCCGGTCCATCGGCCGCACCGTCACGCGCGCCGCGTCCGCCGTACGTGCCGTGCCCGTCGCGCTCATCCTGCCTCCCGGCTCACTGACACGACTGTTTCAGTGCCTCTAGAGTAACACCATGGCCAGCGATGACGCGCCCCCCTCGGCACGGCGGACGGAACTCCTCGAACGCGCCTACCGGTACGCGCTCGCCCACGGTCTCGCCGAGTTGTCGCTACGGCCGCTGGCGGCGGCGATCGGGTCCAGCCCGCGGGTGCTGCTCTACCTGTTCGGCAGCAAGGACGGGCTCGTACGGGCGCTGCTGGCCCGGGCCAGGGCCGACGAGTTCGCGCTGCTCGACCGGCTCCGCGAGCCGGCGGGCGGGAGGCCGCTCGGGCTGGACGTTGCGGCCGGGCGGATCTGGAGCTGGCTGGCGGCGCCGGAGCACCGCCCGCTGCTGACGTTGTGGGTCGAGGGCTACGGCCGCTCGCTGCTCGACGCCGAGGGGCCCTGGGGCGGGTTCGCCTCGGCCGGCGTGGACGACTGGCTGGCCGTGCTGGCCACGGCCCAGCCGCCCGAGGAACGCGACGCCCCGCTCGGGGCCTGCCACCGGACCCTGGTCCTGGCGGTCCTCCGGGGAGGGCTACTGGACCTGCTGGCCACCGGCGACGAGGAACGCGTCACCGCGGCCGTGCGCACGCAGATCGCCGCGCTCCGGGCACAGACGGAAGCCGCCCCGGCGGGTCGCGCCGATCAGCGGGGCGGCTGAGCGTCCGGCGCCGCCCCGGCCGGCCGGCGGGAACGGGCGGTGCCGTCGACGGCGGTGAGGTTCAGGAGCGGTGACGTTCAGGACTTGAGGCGGCGCCGCACGTCTTCCATGTCGAGACCCCGTACCTGCTCGATCACGTTCTCCAGCACCGCGTCCGGAAGCGCTCCCGGCTCGGCGAACACGATCACGCCGTCCCGGATCGCCATGAGCGTCGGGATCGAGGAGATCCCGAAGCGCTCCGACAGCTCCGGCTCGGCCTCGGTGTCGACCTTGCCGAAGACGATGTCGGGGTGCTTGCCGGCGGCCTTCTCGAACACCGGGGCGAACCGGCGGCACGGTCCGCACCAGTCCGCCCAGAAGTCCACCAGCACGATCCCGTCACCCTGCGCGACGTCGTCGAAGGTGTCCACGGTCAGTGTGACCGTCGCCATGTCGTTCACTCCTCGGTCGGGGTACCAGGACGGGTAGAGCGATCAACAGCCTCGCAGTATTCCCTTCCCGGGAATCACAGAGGGGTAATTAGGCGTTGTGCCTTCAGGGAGATCGCACCGGAGAAGGGTCAGGATGGCTGCAACCCGTACCAAGGGCGACAGGGTCGACGCACCCGACAAGGATCTCGTCGGGGCGTACCTCGACCGGATCGGCCGTACGCCGCTGCTCGACGCGGTGGAGGAGGTCGATCTGGCGAAGGCCATCGAGGGGGGCCTGTACGCCGAACAGCTTCTGGAGCAGGGCACGCCCCCCGAGGGCGTCACCCTGGAGGAGCTGGAAGAGCTCGTCGAGGCGGGACTGCGCGCCAAGCGCCGGTTCGTCGAGGCCAACCTTCGGCTCGTGGTCTCGATCGCCCGCAAGTACCCGACCGACGCGCTGCCGCTGATCGACCTCATTCAGGAGGGCAACCTCGGGCTGATGCGCGCGGTGGAGAAGTTCGACTACCGCCGCGGTTACAAGTTCTCCACCTACGCGACATGGTGGATCCGGCAGGCCATCGGGCGGGGGCTCAGCCACACCGCGCGGACCATCCGGCTGCCGGTCCACGTGGAGGAGGAGCTGTCCCGGCTGCGCCGCGCCGAGCGGCAGCTGGGGCGCGAGCTGGGCCGGGAGCCGACCCGCGAGGAGCTGGCCGAGGCGGTCGGTGCCGAGCCCGAGCATGTCGACGAGCTGATGCGCTGGCGCCGCGATCCGGCCAGCCTGGACGCGACCGTGGACGAATCCGGCGAGACGCCGATGGGCGACCTGCTGGAGGACCCCGAGGCGGTGACGCCCGAGGCGGAGATCGTGGCCCTGGACGACCTGGAGGGGCTGAGCCGCCTGCTGGAGCGGCTCCCCGAACGCGAGTCGGCGATCCTGCGGGCCCGGTTCGGCATGGACAGCGGGCAGCCGCAGTCGTACGCGCAGATCGGCGCCCGGTACGGGCTGAGCCACAACCGGGTGCGGCAGATCACCGACCGGTCGCTGCGCCGCCTGCGCCAGCTCGCCACCGACGCCGACCTCACCGGGCGCCGCGCGCTGGCCGGCACCGGCGCCGCGGTCGGTCCGGAGCGCCGGGACGGCGAGCGGGTGGGCGCGCCCGTCCGCGAGGCCGCCCGGTCCCAGGCCGCCTGAGGTCTTCGCTCGCAGCCCGCACGGGGCGGTCCGGCACGGTCCGGGCCGCCCGGGCGGGCGGAGGCGTGCCCCACGGGCCGCCGGTCCCCCCGGCCCCTTGCGTTCTCCCTCTCGCCCTTGATTCTCGGGCCTTGGGGCCGGCTTGGTCGTCCGTAGGGGCCGTGACCGGGTCTGCGGCGCGGTCGGTGCCCTAGCCTTGTCGAGCGTGAGCGCATCGGGGACGACCGCCTTCACGGATGCCGTCCCGATCATGCGATGATGCCCGCCGTCAGCAGTGAATTCCACACCATCGACCGTTCGCAGGTAGATCTCGACATGGCCATGAACACACCGGGGGACCTCGACGCCTGGCGCGACCTCCCCGCACTCCAACAGCCCGAATGGGACGATCCGGCCGAGGTTCGGGCCGTCGTCGAAGAGCTCGCCAAACAGCCCCCGCTGGTCTTCGCCGGCGAGTGCGACCAGCTGAAGGCACGCCTGGGCGAGGTCGCCCGCGGTGAGGCGTTCGTGCTGCAGGGCGGCGACTGCGCCGAGACCTTCGAAGGGTCCAACGCCGACGCCGTCAAGAACAAGCTCAAGACCCTGCTGCAGATGGCGGTCGTGCTCACCTACGCCGCCAGCGTGCCGGTGGTCAAGATCGGCCGGATGGCGGGGCAGTTCGCCAAGCCCCGTTCCAAGCCGTCGGAGGTGCGGGACGGCCTGGAGCTGCCCGCCTACCGGGGGGACGCGGTCAACGGCTTCGACTTCACCCCCGACGCCCGCCGCAACGACCCGTGGCGGCTCCTGAAGGCCTACCACTGCTCGGCAGTGACGCTGAACCTGTGCCGGGCGTTCACCAAGGGCGGGTACGCCGACCTGCGCCAGGTGCACGCGTGGAACCGCGACTTCGTGGCGCAGAGCCCGGCGGGGCGGCGGTACGAGCAGCTGGCCGGCGAGATCGACCGCGCGCTGACCTTCATGAAGGCGTGCGGGGCCAACCCCGACGAGTTCCACGGCGTGGAGTTCTACTCCAGCCACGAGGCGCTGCTGCTGGAGTACGAGCGGGCGCTGACCCGGGTCGACAGCCTCAGCGGCCTGCCCTACGACGTGTCGGCCCACCTGGTGTGGCTCGGCGAGCGCACCCGGCAGCTGGACGGGGCGCACGTGGAGTTCCTGCGGCACATCCGCAACCCGATCGCGGTGAAGCTGGGTCCGACCACGAGCGCGGACGACGCGCTCGCGCTGATCGACCGGCTCGACCCCGACCGAGAGCCGGGACGGCTGTCGTTCATCACCCGGATGGGCGCCGGGAGGATCCGGGAGGCGCTGCCGCCGCTGATCGAGAAGGTCGAGCGGAGCGGGGCCCGGGTGGCGTGGATCTGCGACCCGATGCACGGCAACACCTTCGAGGCGCCCAGCGGCCACAAGACCCGCCGGTTCGACGCGGTGCTGGACGAGGTCACCGGTTTCTTCGAGGTGCACCGGGCGCTGGGCACCCACCCCGGAGGCATCCACATCGAGTTCACCGGTGACGACGTGACCGAGTGCGTCGGCGGCGGGCACCAGATCGAGGAGGACGACCTCCACCAGCGCTACGAGACGGCCTGCGACCCCCGGCTCAACCGGGGCCAGTCCCTGGACCTGGCGTTCATGGTCGCCGAGCTCTACCGCGAGACCCACTGAGCGGACGCCCGCGGAGCCCGGGGCACGCCCTTCGCGGGCGGCGTCCCGGGCCGGGCGGCCGTCAGACGCTCACCTCGGCCCAGACCACCTTGCCGCCGGTGACGGGGTCGGCGCCCCAGTCGCTGGCGAACTGGTCGACGATGAACAGGCCGCGGTGCGACTCGTCGAGGGGGCCGGGGACGGTCAGCCGGGGCATCTGGGCGGCGCGGTCACGGACCTCGACGCGGACCCGGCCCGGGCTGCGCAGCAGGCGCAGCTCCAGCGCGGTGCCGGCGTGCAGGACCGCGTTGGCGACGAGCTCGGCGACGATGGCCGTCACCAGCTCCTCGCGTTCCATCAGGGCCCAGGTGCGCATGGTGCGGGCGGCGAGGCGGCGGGCGTACTCCACCGCTTCGGTCTGCGGCGCGGCACGGAGCGTGGTCTCGGTCATGGGCCGGTCACCCGGCGCTCGTGGTGCGCGGTGCCCGGTCCCGGCGGCGGCCCGTCATCCGGCCCCCTCCCCCGCCGCGCCCTCGTCGATGAGGAAGCGGTCCAGCCCCGTGGTGCGCAGGACGTTCTCCACGCGCCCGTAGGCCCCGGTGACGGTGAGGGTGGCGTTCTGCGCCCGCGCGTGCTTGTAGGCGCGGACGAGCACGTTCAGGCCCGAGGAGTCGCAGAAGTCCACGGCGGTCAGGTCGACCACGACCTGTCGCTCGCCGGCGTCGACGAGCTCGGTGAGCCGCGTCCGCAGCTCGTCCGAGGAATGCAGGTCGATGGAGCCGCGCGCGGCGATCGTCGCGCGGCCGTCCTGTCGTGTCGTGTGCAAGGCAAGCCCCACGCCACCCCACCTTACCGATCGTTGAGCTCCATCATGACGCCCGGAGAACGATGAGGGCAACGTCGTCCCCCGAGGGCTCCGGTCCGAAGTCGCGGACCGCGCGCTGGATGCGCGCGGCGACCGCGCCGGCGCTGAGCCCGGTGCAGCCCGCCAGGATCTGCTCCAGTCCGTGCCCGTCTCCGAGCAGCCGGGCCCCCGAACGGCGCTCGGTGACTCCGTCGGTGACGCACAGTAGCACCTGCCCCCGACGCAGCTGAACGGTCTCGGTGCCGAAGTCGACCCCGTCGAAGACCCCCAGCAGGGGTTGCGGCGAGGCGGCCTCGGTCACCGTGCCGTCGGGGTCGAGCACCAGCGGCGGCGGATGCCCGGCGCTGGTCAGCTTGATCGACACGCCGTCCCGGCGCGGCCGGGGCGCGATCTCGCCGTGCAGGAGGGTGAGCAGCCGGCCCCGCTCCCCCTCGGCGAGGATGAGCCGGTTGAGCCGGGCCAGGACGTCGGGAACGGACATGCCCTCGGCGGCCAGGATGCGGAGCGCGTGCCGGGCCAGCCCGGTGACGGCGGCGGCCTGGGGCCCGGTGCCGCACACGTCGCCGATGGCGAAGCGCCAGCGGGACGCCGTCCCGGCGGGCTTGCCCGGTCCGGTGGTCTCGAAGACGTCGTAGAAGTCGCCGCCGACCTCGCTGCCCTCGCCCGCGGGCTCGTACACCACCGCGACCTCCAGGCCCGGGATGTCGGGGATGGCGGGCGGCAGGAGGCTGCGCTGGAGGGCGCTGCTCATCGCGGTCTGCTCGGAGTAGAGCCGGGCGTTGTCGACGGCCAGGGCGGCGCGGCGGCTGAGCTCCTCGGCCAGCTCGATCGCGCTGCGGGGGAAGCGGTCGCCGGCCGGGCGGCCGATCACGATGGTGCCGATCCGGCGGCCGCGGGCGATGAGGGGGAAGGCGTAGACCTGGTCGGAGGCGGTGGAGCCGGCCGCGGCGCGGACGTCGGGCGGGGCGGTGGCCAGGCCGTTCCAGGGCCCGGGGGCGTCCATGGGCGGGTCCATGTCGGCGTGCTCGAGCAGGTCGCGCAGGCCGTCGGAGCGGGTCTCGTCGGCGTGCCACACGTAGGCGAGCCGGGCGTGGCCCGCGTCGGAGACGGTGTAGACCGCGCACCAGGTCGACAGCCGGGGGACCACCAGCTGGGCGACCAGCGCCATGGTCCGTTCCTGGTCCAGGGTGCCGGCCAGCAGGTCGCTGGCCTCGGCGACGAAGCTGAGCCAGCCGCGCCAGGACCGTTCCAGCTCCCCCACCCGGGCCTTCTCCAGGGAGAGCGACATCTCGTCGGCGATGCGGCCGAGCCGGGCCGCGGCGGACTCCTCGAAGCGGTCCGGAGCGGAGGAGAGGGCGACGACCACGCCGGTGAGGCGCCCCTGGGCCTCCAGCGGGGCCGCGGCGAGCGAGCGGGCGCGCAGGGCGGCGGCGATGGGGTCGGAGGTGTCGGAGGACACCCAGGGCGATCCGGCGCGGGCGTCGGGGCCGAGGTTGACCACCGACAGCTCGCCCAGCGACAGGTCCGCGGGCAGGCCCGCGGAGGCGCCCACGACCAGCCGCCCGTCGCGTTCGGTGAGCAGGACGGCGGCGGAGTCGGCGTCGAGCGCGTCGCGGACGGTGGTGACGGCGCTCTCCAGCGACTCGCGGGCCGCCGGGGAGCGCAGCATCCGGTCGCCCGCGCCGGGCGGCGGAGTGGCCGCCTCGTCGTGCCCGCCGCGGCCGGGACCGCGGGAGGGCCGCTCACGCCCGTTCCGGCCCTGGCGCGGCCCCGGACCGGGCTCCGTGCCCGCGGGCTCCCGGGCGGCGCTCTCACCGGGCCCGGCGGCGGGGCGGGCCGTGCCCTCGGCGGCGGGGCCGGCGGCCGGAGCCGCGCCGCCCGCGCCGTTGCGCTCCGAACTCACGCGCTGCGGCGCGCCGCCGTTGGAACCGCCGGGCCGCTGGAGGCGGAACCAGACGCCCTTGGTGCGGCGGTCGTAGGTGACGCCCCAGGAGGCCGCCAGCCGCGCGATCGAGGGCAGGCCCCGGCCGCTGGCGGCGTTGATGCCGGGCATCGCGATCGAGCGGGTGGGATGGAGGTCGCGGACCTCGACGAGGATGTCGCCCTCGGCGGTCAGCCGGCAGGCGACCTCGAAGGAGGTGCCGGCGTAGGCGACGGCGTTGGTGGCCAGCTCGCTGGTGGCCAGCACGGCGTCGTCGGCGGCCTCCTCCATGCCCCAGTCGGCGAGGACCCGCCGGATGAACCTGCGGGCGTCCGCCACGGAGGTCGCGGCGGACGGGAAGCTTGCCGACACCGTCTGCCGTTCCAACAGTCGTCCCTTGCTCGGATGCTTGCGTACTCCCGGGTCCGGCTATCGTGACAGACTGGTCCACCAGTCGGCCAGAAACGCCCTGTCTCCGGGGGAATGAAGACCTACCGCGCCGTAGGCACGACAGACGGTAACACGAAGACTACAAGCCCGTGCCCGCGGCTCCGCCGTCCCCGCGCCGCCCGTCCCCGGCCCCGCGGCGACGTAGAGTACGGGTGCGGCCCCGGAAAACGGTATCCGTGGTTTCCGTATACCCACATCGCGGGCCAGGAGGTCGAACCGCATGCCCCGTACCGCGCCCAGCACCCGTCACAACGGAGGCTCTTTCCGTGACACCACACCCCGCTACAGCGACGCCGATCTCGCGCCGCTGCTGAAGGCGCTCGCCGCGGTCCGGGACGGCAAGACCCGGACCGAGATCGACGTTCCGGGCGAGGGCGCCGTGGCGGAGGCCGCCGCGCTGCTGGACGAGATCAGGGAGAACGGCGAGCAGCTGGCCAGCGGCCTGAGCCGGGTACGGCGGGAGATCGGCCGGGAGGGCCAGCTGCGGGGCCGGATCGCGCCGGGTGCGATGCGCGGCACGTGGGCGACGGCCGTCGAGGACGCCAACGCGATCATCGACAAGCTGACCGACCTGGCCACCGGCATGTACCAGGTGGTGGAGGCGGTCGCGCAGGGCGACCTCAACCAGCGGGTCGAGCTGCGGGTGCGCGGCCGGCCCATGCGCGGCGAGCTGCTGCGCATGGGCAAGTCGGTCAACGGCATGGTGGAGCTGCTGGACCAGTTCACCTGGGAGGTCGCCCAGTTCGCCCGGGAGGTCGGCACCGAGGGCCGGCTGGGCGGGCAGGCGTCGGCGCGCGGGATGACCGGCCGGTGGCGGGACGTGACCGCCGCGGTGAACGGGATGGCCGGCCGGCTGACCGACCAGGTCCGCGACATCGCCGAGGTGACCACGGCGGTCGCCAAGGGCGACCTGACCCGCAAGGTGACCGTGGAGGCGACCGGGGAGCTGCAGGAGCTGAAGCTCACCGTGAACACCATGGTCGACCAGCTGTCGGCGTTCGCCGACGAGGTCACCCGCGTCGCCCGCGAGGTCGGCACCGAGGGGCAGCTGGGCGGCCAGGCCAACGTGCGGGGCGTGAGCGGGGTCTGGAAGGACCTGACCGACAACGTCAACGCGATGGCCAACAACCTGACCTACCAGGTCCGCAACATCGCCCAGGTCACCACCGCGGTGGCCGAGGGCGACCTGGGCAAGAAGATCACCGTGGACGCGCAGGGCGAGATCCTGCAGCTGAAGCTGACGGTCAACCAGATGGTGGACACCCTGTCGGCGTTCGCCGACGAGGTCACCCGCGTCGCCCGCGAGGTCGGCACCGAGGGGCGCCTGGGCGGCCAGGCCCGGGTCCCCGGGGTGAGCGGCGTGTGGCGCGACCTGACCAACAACGTCAACGGGATGGCGTCCAACCTGACCTACCAGGTCCGCAACATCGCGCAGGTGACCACGGCGGTCGCGCAGGGCGACCTGACCAAGAAGATCACGGTCGACGCCCAGGGCGAGATCCTCCAGCTCAAGGACACCATCAACACGATGGTCGACACCCTGTCGGCGTTCGCCAACCAGGTGACCCGGGTGGCCCGGGAGGTGGGCGCCGAGGGACGGCTGGGCGGCCAGGCCAAGGTGCACGGGGTCAGCGGGGTCTGGAAGGACCTGACCGACAACGTCAACTCGATGGCGAACAACCTCACCACGCAGGTCCGCGGGATCGCGCAGGTCACCACCGCGGTCGCGCAGGGCGACCTGACCAAGAAGATCAGCGTCGACGCCCAGGGCGAGATCCTCCAGCTCAAGGACACCATCAACACGATGGTCGACACCCTGTCGGCGTTCGCCGACGAGGTCACCCGCGTGGCACGCGAGGTCGGCACCGAGGGACGGCTGGGCGGCCAGGCGCTGGTGCCGGGCGCGGGCGGCATGTGGAAGGACCTGACCGACAACGTCAACGGGATGGCCTCCAACCTGACCTACCAGGTCCGCAACATCGCGCAGGTGGCCACCGCGGTCGCGCACGGCGACCTGACCCGGCGCATCGACGTGAACGCCCAGGGCGAGATCCTGGAGCTGAAGACCACGCTGAACACCATGGTCGACACGCTGTCGTCGTTCGCCTCGGAGGTCACCCGGGTGGCGCGCGAGGTGGGCATCGAGGGCAGGCTGGGCGGCCAGGCCGAGGTGGAGGGCGTGTCGGGCACCTGGAAGCGGCTGACCGAGAGCGTCAACGAGCTGGCCGGGAACCTGACCACCCAGGTGCGGGCGATCGGCGAGGTGGCCAGCGCGGTCGCCACCGGCGACCTGACCCGCAACATCACCGTCGAGGCGCGCGGGGAGGTGGCCGAGCTCAAGGACAACGTGAACCTGATGGTCGCCACCCTGCGCGAGACGACCCGGGCCAACGAGGAACAGGACTGGCTCAAGACCAACCTGGCCCGGATCGGCGGGCTGATGCAGGGGCACCGCGACCTGATGCAGGTCGCCGAGCTGATCATGAGCGAGCTGACGCCGACCGCCAACGCCCAGTACGGCGCGTTCTACCTGGCCGAGTACTCCGGCGAGGAGCTGGAGCTGGCGCTCATCGCCGGGTACGGGATCCGCCGGGGCCAGGCGGGCGCGATGCGGTTCGCGCTGGGCGAGGGCCTGGTGGGGCAGGCCGCGGCCGAGCACCGGACGCTGCTCATCACCGAGGCCCCGGCCGACTACATCAAGATCGGTTCGGGTCTGGGCGAGTCCGCGCCGGTCAACATCATCGTGATGCCGATCATGTTCGAGGACTCGGTGCTGGGCGCGATCGAGCTGGCCTCCTTCGCCCGGTTCACCGACGTGCACCTGGCCTTCTTCCGGCAGCTGATCGAGACGATCGGGGTCACGCTCAACGCGATCAGCGCCAACACCCGTACCGAGGCGCTGCTGACCGAGTCGCAGCGGCTGGCCCAGGAGTTGCAGGAGCGGTCCGACGAGCTGCAGCGCCAGCAGGGCGAGCTGCGCAACTCCAACACCGAGCTTGAGGAGAAGGCGGCGCTGCTGGCCCAGCAGAACCGCGCCATCGAGATCCAGAACTTCCAGATCGAGCAGGCCCGGCGGACCCTGGAGGAGCGCGCCGAGCAGCTGGCGATCTCCTCGCGGTACAAGTCCGAGTTCCTGGCCAACATGTCGCACGAGCTGCGCACGCCGCTCAACAGCCTGCTGGTGCTGGCCAAGCTGCTGTCGGAGAACCCGGGCGGCAACCTCACCGACAAGCAGGTGGAGTTCGCGCAGACCATCCACGACTCCGGCACCGACCTGCTGGAGCTGATCAACGACATCCTGGACCTGGCCAAGGTCGAGGCCGGGAAGATGGAGCTGCACCCGCAGCGGCTGGCGGTCTCGGGCCTGGTCGACTACGTGGACGCCACGTTCCGGCCGCTGGCGGTCGACAAGGGGCTGCACTTCGCGGTGGAGGTCTCCCCCGAGGTGCCGGGGCTGCTGCACACCGATGAGCAGAGGCTGCAGCAGGTGCTGCGCAACCTGCTGTCCAACGCGGTCAAGTTCACCGCCGAGGGCGAGGTGCGGCTGCGGATCGAGCGGGCCGGCGACATCAGCTTCACGCTGCCCGCGCTCTGGAACACCCCGGACGTGATCGCGTTCAAGGTGATCGACACCGGGATCGGAATCAGCGCGGACAAGCTCCAGGTGATCTTCGAGGCGTTCCAGCAGGCCGACGGCACCACCAGCCGCCGCTACGGCGGCACCGGGCTGGGCCTGTCGATCAGCCGCAACATCGCGCGGCTCCTGGGCGGGGAGATCCACGCCGAGAGCGAGCCGGGCCGGGGCAGCGTGTTCACCCTGTACCTGCCCGCGCAGTACTCCGAGCCGGACGGGCGGCGCCGTTCGGTGCTGCCGGACGAGCCGGTGCCCGCGGCGGTGACGGCGAGCGCCACCGATCCCGGGAGCGCCGCCGAGGCGCCGGCCCCGGCGCCGCCGCGCGAGCGGGCCGCCCCGTCCGGTGAGCGGCCCGGCGAGGCCCGGCCGGCGCTCAGCGGGCTGCTGGACGAGCCGCCCGCCGACTTCCTGGACCGGGTGCTGTCGGGCCGCAAGGTCCTGATCGTGGACGACGACGTCCGCAACGTCTTCGCGCTCACCAGCGTGCTGGAGGGCTACGGGATGGAGGTGCTGTACGCCGAGGACGGCCAGGCCGGCATCGACGTGCTGCACCGCAACCCCGACGTGGCCCTGGTACTGATGGACGTGATGATGCCCGGCCTGGACGGCTACGCCACGACCGCCGCGATCAGGGAGATGCCGCAGTTCGCCGAGCTGCCGATCATCGTGATCACGGCCAAGGTGATGAAGGGCGACCGGGAGAAGAGCCTGGCCTCCGGCGCGTCGGACTACGTGCCCAAGCCGGTGGACGTGGACCATCTTCTGGACGTCATGCGCACCTGGCTGCAACCGTCCGTCGTCCGCTGAGCCCGCGGGGGCTCGTCGACAATATGATCACGGCGGGGCGGGGGCCCCGCCCAGGGAGTGAGCCGGTACAGGGATCGGAGAAGACCAGCGTGGACGACAAGGCGAAGATCCTGCTCGTGGACGACCGCGAGGAGAACCTCATCGCGCTGGAGGCCATTCTCAGCTCGCTCGATCAGGACCTGGTCCGGGCCCGTTCCGGGGAGGAGGCGCTCAAGGCGCTGCTGACCGACGAGTACGCGGTGATCCTGCTGGACGTGGTCATGCCGGGGATGGACGGGTTCGAGACGGCGCGCGACATCAAGCGCCGCCGCAAGACCCGCGATCTTCCGATCATCTTCCTGACGGCCGTGAACAGCGATCCCGACTACGCCTTCCGCGGGTACGCGGCCGGCGCGGTGGACTTCATCTCCAAGCCGTTCGACCCGTGGGTGCTGCGCGCCAAGGTGTCGGTCTTCGTGGAGCTGCACAACAAGAACAAGCAGCTGCGTGAGCAGGCCGGGCTGTTGCGCGAGCAGGCGGCGCTGCTGCGCGAGCAGGCCGCGCTGCTGCAGGCCCGGCCGTCCACCGACCCCAGCAAGGTGCCCGGCGCCCCCGGGGACGAGGTGCCCGGGGACGAGGCGGGCGGCGCGGCCCGTTCGGCCGCCGAGGTGGCGGAGCGGCTGTCGTCGGTGGAGGAGCAGCTGGAGATCCTGGCCAAGCGGATCCCCTCCACGCTGCGCGAGGAGTTCGACGAGCTGGACCGCCGGGTCGCCGACCTGCACTCCACCGTGAACGCCCCGGAGGAGTCCCCCTCCTGAGCTACTGAGCCCGTACGGCGAAGGGCCACGGCCGCGATGGACGCGGCCGTGGCCCTCAGCGCGTGCGGGGGACGTCAGGACGACGGCCGGGCGGCGAGCCTCTCGCGGGCGGCGGCGAGGCGGGCGAGCGTGCGCTCCCGCCCCAGGACCTCCAGCGACTCGAACAGCGGCAGCCCCACCGTGCGGCCGGTGACGGCCACCCGGACCGGCGCCTGGGTCTTGCCCAGCTTGAGGCCGTGCTCGGTGCCCACCCGCTCCAGGCGGTCCTTGAGCTCCCCGGCCTCCCAGGGCGCGTCGCGGTACGCCTCCTCGGCGGCGGCGAGGATCTCGGCGGCGGGGCCCTTCATGCCCTTGTTCCAGGACTGCTCGTCGAAGGGCGGCTCGTCCAGGAACGCGAAGTCGACCATCGGCACGATCTCCGACAGCACCGCCACCCGGGTCTGCGCCAGCGGCGCGAGCTGCGCGAACACCCCCCGGTCGACGGGGAACGGCGCGTCCTCCAGGAACGGCAGGCACTCGGCCTCGAACCGCTCGGGCGGCAGCGCCCGGACGTACTCGCCGTTGATCGCGCGCAGCTTCTTGACGTCGAAGAAGGCGGGCGAGGTGTTGACGTCCTCGATCCGGAACTCCTCGACGATGACCTCCCACGGCACGATCTCGCGGTCGCCCGACGGGGCCCAGCCCAGCAGCATCAGGTAGTTGCGCATGGCCTCGGCGAGGTAGCCCTCGGCCTGGTAGTCCTCCAGCGCCACCTTGTCGCGGCGCTTGGACAGCTTCTGCCGCTTCTCGTTGACGATCACGGGGACGTGCGCCCACACGGGCGGCTCGGCGCCCAGCGCCTCCCACAGCAGCTGCTGCTTGGGGGCGTTGGACAGGTGCTCCTCGCCGCGCACCACGTGCGTGATGCCCTGGCTGATGTCGTCCACGGCGTTGGCGAGCAGGAACGTCACCGAGCCGTCGGCGCGGGCGATGACGAAGTCCTCCAGGACGGCGTTCTCGAAGACCGGCTTGCCGCGCAGCAGGTCGACCACGGTGGTCTGGCCCTCGTCGGGGGTGCGGAAGCGCAGCGCCCGGCCCGGCCCCGGCTGCAGCCCGCGGTCGCGGCAGAAGCCGTCGTAGCCCCGGTGCTGGTCGCCGCTGCGGGCGATCACGTCCTCGCGGGTGCAGTCGCAGTAGTAGGCCCGGCCCGCGCCGAGCAGCGCGCGGGCGGCGCCGGCGTGCTTGTCGGCGTTGGCCGACTGGAAGTAGGGGCCTTCGTACTCGCCGCCGTCCATGCCCAGCCAGGCCAGCGCACGGATGATGCCCTCGGTCCATGCCGGGCTGTTGCGGGAGGCGTCGGTGTCTTCGATCCGCAGCACGAGCGTGCCGCCCGACTGCTTGGCCATGACCCAGTTGAAGAGGGCGGACCGGGCGCCGCCCACGTGGAACAGCCCGGTCGGGGAGGGCGCGAACCGCACCCGGATGGAGGAGTTGGAGGATGGCGAGGTCGAAGACATGTCACCAAGCGTAGAGCGCCCGGCGCCCCGCTCGCGCCGGGGACGCGCCCCGCCCCGCGCGGCAGGGCGGGGCGGGGCCTGCGGAAGGGCCGGGTGGCCTGCCCCGGCCGTGCTCAGGGCCTCCAGCGGGGGTCGCGTCCGGACAGCCCCAGGAGCCGGTCCAGCAGCGGCGCCGAGGCGTCGACCTCGACCTGCTCGCCGAACGCCCCGTACCGGCGTCCCATCTCCGCGATGGACGCCACCTGCTCGTAGGAGGCCCGGACGAGCCGGTCCGGAAGCGCGGGGTCCTGGCCGGTGGCGACGGCGAGGTCCCAGCCGTGCAGCACGCACTCGCTGAACAGCATCCCGCCGATGCGGACCGCGGGCATGCCGCCCTGCGGGTCGCCGCTGAGGCTGGTGACGCCCTCCCACGCGGCCTCGTCGCGCCACGCCTCGGCGGTCGCGAGGGCCTGCTCGGCGTAGCGGTCGGCCCAGTCGCCGTCGCGGGTGAAGTCGTACCCCTCCTCCGCTCCGGGTTGCGGCGGCTGCTTGCGCGCGGCGGTCTGGCCCCGCCCGGTCCAGAAGATCAGATGGTTGATCAGTGCCCGCACGTCCCACTGGGGGCACGGGGTGGGCGCGTCCAGCAGCCCTGCCGGGACGCCGCGTACGATGCGCGCCGCCGTCTCCGCCGCGGGCACCACCAGGCCGCGCAGTTCGGCGGCGGCGTCCCGGTCCGCCTTGGCCCCGGCCGCCGTCTCCGTCCCCTTCTCGGCCCTCGTGTCGGCCCCCGTGTCCGTCCCCATGGCCACTCCTATGTCCGCTGCCTTGTATTCCTGTCACGTCCCGCGTACGGGACGCCTTCAGGCTAGGAGCGCGGAGCGCAGGCGGTCTTGAACAAACGCGACGGGGCCCCGTTAGCCTGGGGAGATGGCCCGGACCCTGCCCGGAACCAGCCGGGGCGTCCTGGACGCCCGTACGGCACGGGACCGCTTCCACGTCACCAGGATCGCGCCGTCACCGGAGCTGGCGCGGTTCGTGGAGTACCTCTGGGTGCTGACGTGGGACCTGCGCGGCCGGCCGCCGCACCGGCAGCGGGTGCTCACCCGTCCTTCCGTCCACATGACCTTCACCTCTTACCTGACGACCGGGGCGACCCGCGCCAGGATCGTGGGCGTGGTCCGGGACGAGTTCGTGGAGGAGATCGCCGGGGAGGGCCGCGTGGTGGGGGCGGCGTTCCGGCCCGGCGGCTTCCGGCCGTTCCTGGGCGCGCCCGTGTCGGCGATCACCGGGCGGACGCCCGCGGTGGCGGAGGTGTTCGGGCCCGCCGGGCGCCGGCTGGGCGGGGAGATCTTCGGGACGCCGGACGCGGACGGCGCCGTGGCGCGGCTGGAGGCGTTCCTGCTCGGCCGGTGCCCGCCCGCCCCCGATCCGCGGGCCCTGCGGGCCGCGGAGATCGTCGAGCGCATCGCCGCGTCCCCCGCCCTCACGCGCGTGGACGACCTGGCCGCCGATCTGGGCATCGGCCCGCGCGGCCTGCAGCGGCTGTTCCAGGAGTACGTGGGCGTCGGGCCCAAGTGGGTGATCCGGCGCCACCGGATGCTGGAGGCCGCCGAGCGGGCGGCCGCGGGGACCGAGATCGGCTGGGCGGCGCTGGCGGCCGAGCTCGGATACGCCGACCAGGCCCATTTCACCCGCGATTTCACCGCCTCGGTCGGCACCTCGCCCGCCCGCTACGCCCGGCGGCAGCACGCCCCGCCCGACCGGCCGGCCTGACCACGCCACCGGCCGCCGCGCCGGGGGCTGAGATGATCGGCGCATGACCGATCCCCTCCCGGCTCCCCCGGCGACCCTGGTCTCGTTCCGGGAGGTCGCCGCCGACCGGCTCGGCGCGTTCGCCCACACCACCGTCCCCGACTCCCCCGGTTCCCGCCGGGCCGGTGTCGTGGTGTGCGTGGTCGAGCACCAGGGCGTGCCCTCGGTGATCCTCATCAAGCGGGCCTACCGGGGACGGAACGCGGGGCAGTGGGGCCTGCCCGGCGGCCGGGTGGACGAGGGCGAGACACCGGTGGAGGCGGCGCTGCGCGAGCTGGACGAGGAGCTGGGGCTGCGGGTGGGCCCGGCCGAGGTGCTCGGCCGGCTCGACGACTTCCCCGCCGCGTCCGGTTTCTCGATCACGCCGGTCGTGGTGGCCCCGGCCGACCCGGGCCCCCTGCGGCCCAGCCCGGCGGAGGTCCACTCCGTTCACCACGTGTCCCTGGCCAGGCTCGCCGACGAGGACACCCCGCGCTGGGTTCCGCAGATCGGCGGCGGGCGGCTGCTGCAGATGCGGCTGCGCCCCGACTGGGTGGTGCATCCGCCGACCGGGGCGATGCTCTGGCAGTTCCGCGAGGTGGTGCTGCTCGGCCGGGAGGCGCGGGTGGCCGGTTTCCTCCAGCCCGACTGGACGCGTTCCTGAGCCGCTCTCTAGAACGTGCCCCCGTCGACGACCACGCGCTGGTCGGTGACGTAGGAGGCGCCGTCGGAGACGAGGAAGCGCACGACCTCCGCGACCTCCTCGGGCGTGCACACGTGCCCGTACGGGGAGGCGGCGTCGTGGTCCCGGATGTCCTCGATGCCCGCCGTCGCCCTGATCAGGCGCTGGCCCATGTCGGTGTCCACCAGGCCCGGGGCGACGATGTTGACGTGCATGCCGTTGCCGCGCTCCTCCTTGGCGAGGGTGTGCGCGAGGGCCTCCATCGCCGCCTTGCCCATCGCGTACGGGGCGCCGTAGGCGGGGAACCGGTCTGTGATCATGCTGGACATGAAGATCATGTCGCTGCGGGGGGACCGCCGCATCAGGGGCAGCAGCGCCTGGCTGAGGTGGTGCGGGCCGAGCGCGTGCACCGCGAGCAGCCGGGCCGGCTCGGCGGGGTCGGTGTCGGCCACGCCGCGCCCGCGGCTGGCGATGCCCGCGCTGTGCACGAGGATGTCCAGCCGCCCGTAGTCGGCCTCGACGCGGCCGGCCAGGGCCCGGCAGTCGTCGAGAACGTCCACCGAGGCCCGGTAGGCGCGGTGGGCGGCGTCCGGCGCCGCGGCCTCCAGGCCGGCCACGGTCGCGGCGGCGGCCTGCTCGTCGCGCCGGTAGGCGATGGCCACGGCGGCGCCGTCGGCGGCCAGGGCCAGGGCCACGGCGCGGCCGATGCCCCGGCCTCCCCCGGTGACCAGGGCGACGCGTCCGGCGAGAGAACTCATGCGAACTCCTTGTGTGGGCCTGAGACCGGCGGACCCCATCCTGCCCGGCGGCGGCCCCGCGACGGTAAGCGGCCTCTGACATCCGTGCCGCCCCCCGGACCGCCGCCGCTCCGCCTGAGCCGCCTGAGCCGCCGCCGCTCCGCTCCGAGCCGCCTGAGCCGCCTGAGCCGCCCCGGTCCGGCCTAATCGGCGGGCGCCGCCTCGATCACGCGGTAACCGGAGGAGGTGGGCGCGGCGGTGATGAAGGTGAGCCGGAATCCGGCGCGCTCCAGCAGGTCGCGGAATTCCCTTTCGGTGCGTTCCCTGCCGTCCACCACGACCATCATGTTCACGTCGCTCATGACGTTCCCGGCGTTCTCCGGGCTGATCACCGGCGGCATGACGAATTCCACCAGGATCACGCGGGCGTCCGGGCGCATCGCCTTCCGGCAGGTGCGCAGGACGGCGGCGGCCTTCTCGTCGTTCCAGTCGTGGATCACGCTCTTGAGCAGGTAGGCGTCGGCGCCTTCCGGAACGGACTCGAAGAAGTCCCCCGGGACCACCTCGCAGCGGCCGGCCACGCCCGCCTCGGCGAGTGTGCGGTCGGCGCCGGCCAGACCGGCGGGGAGGTCCACCAGGACGCCCCGCGCCTCCGGAACGGCCCGCAGGATCGCGGCCAGCAGGGTGCCGTCTCCCCCGCCGAGGTCGGCGATGGTGCCGAACCGGCCGAAGTCGTACGCCTCGACGATCCCGGGGGCGACCTCGCGCGTGTGCTCGGCCATGGCCCGGTTGAACGTCGCCGCCAGTTCCTCGTCGCCCGCCATGAACTCGAACGAGCTCATCCCGACGAGCCGGTCCCAGGCGGGTTCGCCGCTGCGCACGGTGGCGGTCAGGTCGCCCCATGACCGCCACACCTCGGGCCCGCAGTAGAGACCGATCAGCCCCCGCACCGAGGCGGGGTGGTCGCTCCTCAGGACCTCCCCCGCCGAGGTCAGTTCGAAGAGGTCGGCTTCCCGCTGGGCCACGACGCCCATGGAGGCGAGCGCGCGCAGCAGCCGGTAGAGGGACGGCGCGTGCGTCCCGGTCTCCCCGGCCAGTTCCGCGCTCGTCCGGGGCCCGCCGGCCAGCGCGTCGGCCAGCCGCAGTTCCGCCGCGGCGTACACGATCTGCGCCGGCATATAGCCGTAGGCGAAATCCAGAACCCGTGGTCGAGCCATGATCATCTCCATTTCCGCATGTCGGAAAGCAGGACGCTAGGCGGCCGGCGCGGCGCGCGTCTTGGACGAATGTGAGACGGCGGCCGTAACAGAACCGTGACCTTGTCGGTAGCTAACGGACATTTCCGGTTTATCCCGCTAAATGACACTGAGGCCGCTGATGCTCCCAAGCAGAGGAGGAGACCCGTGAAACGCACGGGGATCACCGCAGCCGCCCTCGCCGTCTCCCTGTCCGCCGCGGTGCTGAGCGCGCCGCACGCCCTCGCCTCACCGCCGGCCCCGCCCGGCAAGGCCACCACCCTCGAGCACCTGGCGGCGCTGCGCGTCGCCGCCGAGGGGTCCTCCAGCGGTTACGACCGCGATCTGTTCCCGCACTGGAGCACGGTGTCGGGCAGCTGCAACACCCGCGAGATCGTCCTCCAGAGGGACGGAACCAACGTCCAGACCGACTCCAGCTGCGCCGCGATCTCCGGATCGTGGTACAGCCCCTACGACGGCGCCACCTGGACCCAGGCGTCCGACGTCGACATCGACCACATGGTCCCGCTCGCCGAGGCATGGCGTTCGGGGGCCAGTTCCTGGACGACCTCCCGGCGGGAGTCGTTCGCCAACGACCGGGCCAGCTCGCAGCTGTGGGCGGTCACCGACAACGTCAACCAGTCCAAGGGCGACCAGGACCCGGCGGAGTGGATCCCCTCCCGCACCGCCTTCCGCTGCATGTACGCCCGCTCCTGGACCGATGTGAAGTACCGCTACGGCCTCACGGTCGACGCGGCCGAGAAGCAGGCGCTCAGCGACCTCGTCAACGGCTACTGCTGAGGCCGCCGCCCACCGGCCGGCGCCGGACCCGCTGAGCGGCGCCGGCCGGTGCCCCGGCCCCGCGTGGGGCCGGGGCGCCGGTCGGGGTGTGATCAGCCGCCGGGCGCCGGCCCTGAGCGTCAGCCGCCGAGCGAGCGCAGCCAGCCGGCCGCCCGTTCGATGTGCTCCCCGGTCAGGCCGACCTGGGGGTCCACGGGCACGAGAAGGTGGTCGCCGACTCCGGGCTCGGCGGCGACGCAGTCGGTGACGTCCGGCTCGTCCTCGAACCAGACGAAGGGCCGGCGCTGCGCCCAGGAGGCGACATGGCGGGCCTTCCACGCCCCCCGCGTCCCGCCCTCGGTGATCCCGGGATAGCGCGGGATGGGCACGAACGGCAGCTCGGGCAGGCCGATCCTCGGGCAGACCCAGACGTTGGCCTCGTCACACCAGTAACTGGCCCAGGCCAGCTCGGCACCGGTCGTCTCGGCCAGTTCGAGGAGCACCCGGCCGTGCCCTGAGTTCAGCCAGAGTTTGAAGGTGACGCCATTGGGAGAGCACCGGTGGCGCCGGTAGCCGCGATGCGGCCGTTTGAACGGATTGAGCACTCCATCGATGTCGAGCAGCACCACTGGCGACCCCATATCCGGACGGTACGCCAAGCGGGGCGGGCCGTCGAAGGCATATTCCGCCGAAAGGGGCCGGGGACGGGCTCGTCCTTCCTTACCGGGCCCGGCCGTCCGGCGCCCCGATGTGCGGCGGGCGCGACGTCGGGCATGGTGGGAGGCATGTGCCGACTATTCGGGATGACGACCGGCGGACCGCGGGTGCGCGCCACGTTCTGGCTGCTGGACGCCCCCCAGAGCCTGCACGCCCAGAGCCGGCGGATGCCCGACGGCACCGGGCTGGGCTGGTTCTCGCTCGGCGACGAGCCCGTCCGGGACCGGGCGCCGATCGCCGCGTACGAGAACCCCGACTTCGCCTCCGCGGCCCGCAACGTCGTGTCGCACACGTTCGTGTCGCACGTCCGCTACGCCTCCAGCGGCTCGATCAGCGTGCACAACGCGCACCCGTTCAACATGAGGAACCGCCTGTTCGCGCACAACGGGGTGGTGCAGGGCCTGGACGTGCTCGACTCGTGGCTGACCGAGGTGGACCGGGCGCTTCTGGAGGGGCACACCGACTCCGAGAGGGTCTTCGCCTACATCACCGCGGAGATCCGGCGGCACGGCGACACCACGGCGGGCCTGGTCGCCGCCGTACGGCGGATCGCGGCCGAGCTGCCCGTCTACTCGCTCAACCTCCTGCTGGCCGAGGCCAGGCGGCTGTGGGCCCTGCGCTACCCGTCGCCCAACGAGCTGTGGGTGCTGGAGCCCGACCTGCAACGCCCCGGCCGGCACCTGGGGGCGGGGCACGAGCCCGGGAGCCTGGACCTGGAGCCCGCGGGCGGCGCGCGGCACGTGCCGGCGTACGTGATCGCCAGCGAGCGGATGGACGAGGACCCGGACTGGCGGCTGCTGGAGCCGGGCGAGCTGCTGGTCGTCGACGGCCTCCGGGCCACCTCGATGTTCCCGTTCGAGCCCCCGGCGCATCCGCTGACCACCGCGGACCTGTCGGCGATGGAGGTCTCCTCGCAGGTGTGACCCGGCCGCGCGAGCAGGCAGGCAGGCGGGCGGGGGCCAGGCGGTCGGGCGGCCCTGGAGTGTCGGTGCCGGACCGTAGAGTGGGCCGGTTGCTTTGGAACCAGAGGAGATCGGCATGAAACCGCAGCTCACGTTGATGGCGGTGCACGCGCACCCCGACGACGAGGTCCTCGGCACCGGAGGGCTGCTGGCCCGCTGCGCCGAGGAGGGGATCCGCACGGTGCTGGTCACCTGCACCAACGGCGAGGCGGGCGACGACGCGGGCGGGCTCAAGCCGACCGACGACGGCCATGACGGCGAAGAGGTGGCCCGGCGACGGCTGGCGGAGCTGCGCGCGTCGGCCGCCCTGCTCGGCGTCGACCATGTCGAGCTGCTCGGCCACCGCGACTCGGGCATGGTGGGCTGGGAGACCAACGGGCATCCGGAGGCGTTCGCCAACGTGCCCGTGGAGACCGCCGCCGCGCCGCTGGCGGCGTTGATGGAGCGTTACCGGCCCCAGGTCGTGGTGACCTACGACGAGAACGGCGGCTACGGGCACCCCGACCACATCCAGGCCCACCGGATCGCCGTGGCCGCGACCGAATCGACCGGGATCCCCTCGAAGCTGTACTACACGGCGGTCCCGCGGTCGGGCATCGTCCGGCTGATGGAGTACCTCAAGGACTCCGGCATGGACGTGAGCGGCTTCGACCTGCCCGACGACTTCGGGGTGCCGGACGAGATGATCACCAGTGTGGTGGACGTGTCGGCGTACGTGGAGCGCAAGCGCAAGGCCCTGGAGGCCCACGCCAGCCAGGGCGAGAACATCTTCCTGCTGCGGCTGCCGGAGGAGGCGCAGCAGATGGCGCTGGGCTCGGAGCCGTTCATCCGGCACCTCTCCCGGGTCGAGGCGCCCGACCACGAGGACGATCTCTTCGCCGGCCTGCGCGGATAACGCTCAGGGCGCGGGGCCGAGGCGCGCGGCGGCGGCGCGCGGCGGCGGTCACCTCCGCGCGCGGGCGCGTGCCTGGGAGCGGGCGCGCGCCTGGGCGCGGTAGTGGTCGAGGACGTCCTGCCGCAGCAGGTACCCGAACCCCGAGCGTTCCAGGCGCAGCGCCAGCCCGGCGGCGTCGGTGCCGAGGGCGGGGGCCGCGTCGGCCAACCGCCAGCCGTGCGCGGCCAGGCGGGTGAGGAGGTGGCCGCGGTGCACCTGCCCGTCGGACAGGCGGAAGGACTTGAGGTAGGCGATCCGGCCCTCCCCGTCGGTGACGGCCTCGCCGATGTGGTTCTCCCGCCGTAGGGCGAAGGAGGGCAGGAAACGCCCCAGCGTGAACCCGTTGAGGTACTGGACCTCCTGGTAGGTACCGTCCGGGTCGAAGAGCCCGCCCGCCATGACCTCGTCGTGGAACCGCGCCCATTCCGCCTGGAACCGCGCGGCCTCCGCGCGCAGGTCCCGCGGGGTGCGGACGCGGGTGTCGTCGATCCGCACGAGCATGCCGTCCAGCGGCGGCCTGAGCAGGCCGTACTGGTAGATCCGCTCGCCGTAGAGGTCCTCCACGAGGGTGGCGTGCAGGGCGCGGTAGTCGTCGGGGTGCGGCACGACGAAGGCGCCCGCCAGGGCGTCCGCGACGTAGATCATGACACCGCACTGGCCGGGATGGATCTCGAAGACGCCCAGGGCGTCCTCCAGGCCCTGGACGTGCAGGCCGAGGTAGGACTCCTCGCACCGGGGCGACAGGCCGCGGTCCAGCGCCCGCCGCGACCACTCCTCCCAGGCGATCTCCGGTCCGCCGAAGTGCAGCGCCAGGTATCCCTCGACGGCCAGGTGCAGCGGCAGGAAGCGCAGCCGGTCCCTGGCCACGCGCCGCGCCATCCGCCGGCGGACCCGGATCGGCATCCGCGCGGGGCCGGTCCCGGCGTCGTCCTTATCCAGCAGGCGGGTGCCGTACGAGGCGGCGGGCCCGTCGCCGTCCTGCCAGGTCGCGACGAAGGCGTGCGGGATGAACGAGGTGTAGACGGTGCCGTCGCCCACCTCGACGATCGAGGGGTCGCGGTAGACCCTGCGGTGCAGCCGCAGGTGCGGGACGGGCTCGTCGCGGAGCAGGGGCACCAGCCTGACCGAGCCCCAGGCCTGCGCGGGCCCGGTGGCCAGGCCGGCGAGAGACAGGGACGGCATCAGGCACCTCCGGTGAAGCGCGCCACCCGCTCGCCGAGGTAGGCGCGGACGTCCTCGATCCCGGCGCGGCCCTCGGCGAAGCGGGCCAGCTCGACCAGCGTGGGCAGGTCCTCGGCGTCCCTGATGCCCACGGTGGGAACCGTGGGCGCGAGCCTGCGCACGTCGTAGCCGCCGGCGTCGTACACCGGGTTCAGATGGGTGATCGCCACCCGCCGGTCCGGGTCGAGCCGGGCGCGCCAGACGCGCAGCACCTCGGCGGCCAGGCCGGGCGGGGCGTTGTCCCAGCCGTCGGAGACGATGACGAGCCGGTCGGGGGGCGGGTCCGCGCCGGTGTCGAGGGCGTCGAGGATCCGCTCGCCGAGGGGCGTGGGCCCGTACGGGTACAGGAGCAGGGCGTCGGAGCGGCCCGAGCACCACAGCGGGGTGTACCGCGTGGCGAGGACCCGCAGCAGGTGGTGGCAGGCGAGCGCCACCGCGAGCGGGCGGCGGCGCTTCTGCCCGGAGCCGGTGGTGGAGTAGCTGTCGTCCAGGACGGCGGTGACCCTCCCCCACCTGCCGGCGGCGGAGCCTGCGGTCCGCCGCGCCGCGGCGCGCAGCGCGGTCGTCAGTTCCTCGCGGCGCTCGGCCCGTTCGTCCAGGGGCAGGGCCAGGACGTACGAGGCGAGCCTGGTCAGGGGCATGGCCGACAGGTCGGTGCGGACGGAGCCGGCCTTGTGCTCACCGGCGTTCGCCTGGAGGCGCAGGCGTTCGAGGCGGGTCATGCGGGGCTCGATGCGCTCCAGGAAGACCTGCCTGGGGATGCGGTGCTTGGCCGCGAAGCCCTCGGCGACCGTGTAGGGCAGCTCGTACAGCGCCGCCTGCTCGTAGTGGGCGCGGCGCCAGGTCTCGAACATCGGGGTGGGGAACGAGGTCCGCGCGCGGGGCGCGAAGAGGAAGTCCCCCAGCTCCGGGTCGACGCGGAGGTGGGCGTGCCGGACGGCGTCCCGGACGGCCCCGCGGTACTTGACGGAGACGAAGGCGGGGTCGGGGCGCGCGGCCATCCAGTCCCGCAGGATGGCGCGGGTGCGGCGGTTGTTCACCCCGGCCCGGCGCAGGTCGCGGAACAGCCGCAGTACACGCTGGGGCGGCAGGGCCTCCAGCCTGGCGGCGATCAGCCGGCCCTCCGCCCGCCGCCGGTCCGGGCCGCCGGCGTCCGCCGCGTGCACCAGCAGGTTGCGGACGATCATGGCCGCGTTGTGGTCGTTGACGTCCAGCGCGAGCACCGCCGCGTACAGCTCCCGGTAGTTGGCCAGCATGTACGCGTGCAGGAAGGCGAGGGAGAGCCGCTGACCGCCCCCGCCGTCGTGGAACTCCTCCTGGCCGGTGGAGGTGATCGCCGCGTTGACGAACATCAGCACGTCCTCGCAGGCGACCAGGTCCGCCATCGTCTCGCTCATGCCACGCCGTCTCGGGAAGGGTCCGGGGCCGGCCGGGGAATGGGGGCACGAGCGGCGAATCATCGCTGTAAAGGGCGGGTTCCGGAAGTCGCGCCGGAGTCCCGCGGCCGGCCCTGGCACCGTAGCACCGCGGTACCGGACCTCTCCCCCGATTTTCGGCGTCAGGGACGGTAGGTCCCGAAGTACCACTCGTTGCCCTCGGGGTCGCGGGCGGCGTAGTCGCGTGACCCGTACGACTGGTCGCTCAGCCCCCGGAAGATCTCCGCCCCGGCCTCCCGGGCCCGGTCGTGGTGGGCGTCCGGGTCGTCCACGGCGACGTACACTCCGGGCCCGCCCGGCTCGCCCGCGCCGAACATGACGATGCCGGTGTCGTAGCGCATCTCGGCGTGCACGACCCGGCCGTCGTCGTCCTTGTGCGCGGCGAGCGGGACGAAGCCGAAGGCCTGCTCCAGCCAGTCCATCGCCTTGGCCGGGTCGCGGTACTTCACGAGCGGGTAGAAGGTGTTCCTGGGCGTGGCGGTCATGCCGTCCTCCCTGGTCATGTCGGTCTTATTCGGTGACATGCCCAGTCTGCGGCGCCTGCCGTGACGCGGTCTTGGACGAATGTGACCCGCCGGGCGGCCGGTCCTCCAGGGCGGCGTCGCGTTCGGCGGCCAGCGCGCGGGTCTCCTCCGACACCGGGGCGGCCAGGATCGCCGTGACGACGTCGATCAGGTAGCTGACGAACAGCCGGTCGTCGGTGTGCGGGCCCGAACGGGCCCGCCGCCCGAGCGCGATCGAGGCGTGCTGGATCGCGACGAAGCGCCGGTGCAGCCGCGCCGCGTCCGCCTCCAGCAGCGGCAGCACCAGCATCCGCCACCGGTACACGCTGTCGCGCGGATCCTCCAGAGCGGCGGTCGGGGCGAGCGGGCCTGGGCGGTTGATCACCTCGGCCCAGATCCGCAGGAAGTCCCGGCCTCCCTCGTCCTCCAGCCGGGCGGCCAGGGGCCGCACCAGCGCCCCCGCCAGCGCCCGCACGTCCTCCTGCCGCGCCGCCGGGTCACCGCGGCGCCCGGGGGCGCGGCGCCCGGCCTCGTAGGCGTCCAGGAGGGCGTGCCGGCGCGCCTCGATGTCGGGCCGGTGGCGGTCGAAGACGGCCCGTACGATCCCGGCGCGGTCGCCGAAGTGGTACTGGACGGCGGTGGCGTTGCGCGCCCCCGCGGCCTGGTTGATCTCGCGGAGGCTCACCGCGTCCAGGCCGCGCCGGGCGTACAGGTGCTGGGCGGCGTCCAGCAGGCGCTCGCGGGTCGTGGCGGTCACTCGTTTCCCAGGGCGTGTTCCAGCGCGGCGGCGTAACGGGCGCGGGCCTCCTCGCGGCGGGTGGGCAGGTGCCCGCTGGGCCACAGTCCCTCGACGGGCTCAAGGTCGCGGAGCAGCTGCCGCGCCACGGTGATCTTGTGGACCTCGGTGGGGCCGTCGGCGATGGCCAGCGCCTGGGCGCCCAGCAGCATGCTCGCGAAGGGCATCTCCCCGGACACCCCCAGGGCGCCGTGCAGGTGCATGGCGCGCTGGACGACGTCATGGAAGACCTTGGGCATGGCGGCCTTCACGGCCGCGATGTCCTTGCGGACCTTCTTGTAGTCGCCGTGCTTGTCGATGAGCCAGGCGGTGCGCAGCACCAGCAGCCGGAACTGCTCCATCTCGATCCAGCTGTCGGCGATCTTCTCCTGGGTCATCTGGAGCCGGGCGAGCGGGCCGAAGCGGGTCTCGCGCGACACCGCGCGCTCGCACATCATGTCGAACGCCTTGCGGACCTGGGCGATCGTCCGCATGGCGTGGTGGATGCGCCCGCCGCCCAGCCGGGTCTGGGCGATGACGAACGCGCCGCCCTCGGCGCCGAGGAGGTTCCCCGCGGGGACCCGGACGTCCTCGTAGCGCAGGTAGCCGTGCGAGCCCTCGCGCTCGCCGCCCACCCCCACGTTGCGGACGATGGTGAGGCCGGGCGTCCCGGCGGGGACGATGAACATCGACATGCCCTGGTAGGCGCTGACGTCGGGGTCGGTCACGGCCATCACGATGATGAACGCGGCGTGCCGGGCGTTGGAGGAGAACCACTTCTCCCCGTTGATGACCCATCCGTCGCCGTCGCGCACGGCGCGCGTGGTGAACAGGGTCGGGTCGGCGCCGCCGTGCGGCTCGGTCATCGAGTACGAGGAGGAGATCTCGCCGTTCAGCAGGGGCGCGAGGTAGCGCTCCTTCTGCTCCGGCGTGCCGAAGTGGGCGAGGATCTCGGCGTTCCCGGAATCGGGGGCCTGGCAGCCGAACACCGACGGCGCCCAGCGGGAGCGGCCCAGGATCTCGTTCAGCAGGGCCAGCTTGACCTGGCCGTACCCCTGGCCGCCCAGCTCGGGGCCGAGGTGGCAGGCCCACAGGCCGCGTTCCCTCACCCGTTCCTGGAGGGGGCGGACCAGTTCCTTGAACCGGGGGTCGGTCTTGTCGTAGGGGTCGCCCAGCACCAGGTCGAGGGGTTCGACCTCGTCGCGGACGAAGGCGTCGGCCCAGTCGAGCAGCCGCTGGTACTCGGTGTCGGTCTCGAAATCCCAGGCCATCCCGGTCTCCTCGCTGTCGCGGGCCGTCACCGGAGCGCCGCCCGGCGGCCCCGGCCGTCCCGCTGATAATGTGCTCTCCTCAATGATTAATGCAAGTGCATCACTGTTAGTCTCGGCTCTGTCGCTTCGAGGGAGACCACCGTGGAGCAGCCCGGCCGGATCGAGCGCGAGCTCGTGGACTTCGAGGTCCTGGGCGCCTGGATGACCGGGCAGGGCCTGCCGGACGGACCGTTCGAGGACGTCGCCGCGCTGACCGGCGGCACCCAGAACGTGCTGGTGCGCTTCCGCCGCGGCGGCCGCGCGTACGTGCTGCGCCGCGGCCCCCGGCATCTGCGGTCCCGCACCAACGACGTGCTCCGCCGCGAGGCGCGGGTGCTGACGGCGCTGGCGGGCACCGACGTGCCCGCGCCGCGCGTCATCGCCGCCTGCGCCGACGAGCGGGTCATGAACGGTTCGGTGTTCTACCTGATGACGCCGGTCGAGGGCTTCAACGCCTCGGTCACCCTTCCCGAGCCGCACGCGTCCGACCCGGCGATGCGGCACGAGATGGGCCTGAACGCGGCCAGGGCGCTGGCCGCGCTGGGCGCCGTCGACCACGAGGCGGTGGGGCTGTCCGATTTCGGCAAGCCGGAGGGGTTCCTGGAGCGCCAGGTCGGCCGGTGGATGTCCGAGCTGGAGGGGTACGGCGCGCTGGACGGCTATCCCGGCCCCGACATCCCCGGGCTCGGCCGGATCGCGGACTGGCTGGAGGCGAACCGGCCCGCCGCCTGGCGGCCGGGGATCATGCACGGGGACTACCACCTGGCCAACCTGATGTACGCCTTCGACGGGCCGCGGGTGGCGGCGATCGTCGACTGGGAGATGTGCACGATCGGCGACCCGCTGCTCGACCTGGGCTGGCTGCTGGCCACCTGGCCCGACGGCGGCGACGCGAGCGCCACGCTGGCCGGTCCGCTGGGCGAGGCGGGCGGCCTGCCCGGCCCCGGTGAGCTGGTCGCGGCCTACGCCGGGCGGCCCGGCGCGGCCGCCGGCCGGGACCTGTCGGCGATCACCTGGTACGCGGTGCTCGCCTGCTTCAAGCTCGGCATCGTCCTGGAGGGGACGCACGCCCGCGCGTTCGCCGGCAAGGCGCCGAAGGAGACCGGAGACCTGCTGCACTCCATCACCCTCGGGCTGTTCCGCCGCGCCGAGGCGTTCATCGCCTCCTGACCCGCGGCCCGGTCGACCAAGGAAGGGCGAGGCATGGAGATCCGGCGTGGCGGCGCGGAGGACGCGCCGCTGATCCTGGCGATGCTGGACGGCGCGGTGGCGTGGCTCTCGGGCCAGGGCCGGTCGGGCCAGTGGGGCGACACCCCCTGGAGCGCCAGCCCGCGGGGCGTGGAGCGGGTCGGCGGGATCGCCCGTGACGACGAGATCTGGATCGCGGAGGTCGGCGGCCGTCCCGCCGGGGCGATGGCCCTGTCCTCCGGCCCGCCGCCGTACGTCGCGCCGGTGGAGGAGCCGGAGGTCTACATCACCCTCCTGGTCACCGACCGGGCGTTCGCGGGACTCGGGGTGGGCGCCGCGCTGATCGAGCACGCCCGCGAGCGGGCCCGGCGCCAGGGCACCGGGCTCCTGCGCGTCGACTGCTACGGGGGCGGCGACGGGCGCCTGGTCGAGTACTACCGCGGCAACGGTTTCACGCCCGCCGGGGAGTTCATGGTCGGTGACTGGCCGGGCCGGGTCCTCGCGCAGCGGCTCCCGCCCGGCTGACGGGCGTCGGCACCGGCGTCGGCACTGGCGTCAGCACCGGCACCGGCACCGTGCCCGTGCGGATCGGGCCCGTGCCCGTGCGGGCCCGCCACGTCCCGTCCAGGGTCTCCGCCCGCAGGGCGCGCACGGCGGCGGCCTCGGTGGCGCCGGGCGGGACGACCGCGCAGCGGATCCCGTAGGCGGCGAGTTCGTCCCCCAGGCACCGGGTGAACTGAACGGCCGCCGCCCCGCACACCGCGCGGGCCGACAGGGGCGGGCCCGGGCGGCCGCCCGGGTCGGGCGGGCCGGTGTCGACCGTGACGATGGAGCCCGACCGGCGCGAGACCATGCGGCGGGCGACGGCGCGGGAGACCAGGAAGACACCGGTCGCGCGCACCGCGAACGTCCCGCCCCCGTGGTCAAGGAGACCGTGGTCAAGGAGACCGTGGTCACCGAGACCGCCGTCCGGGAGGGCTCGGTCCGGGACGGCGTGGTCCGCGGCGGTGGTGCGAGGGGTGACGGGGCGGCGGATCCCGGCGACGTTGACCAGGACGCCGATCGGGCCGAGTTCCCGCTCGGCGCGTTCGACCGCGTCCTCGACCGCGTCCCCGTCGAACACGTCGGCCGGGCACGCCAGCGCGCGCCCCGGCCCCAGGCCGGCGGCCACCGCGGCGGCACCGGCCGCGTCCCGGTCCACCACGGCGACCGCCGCACCGGCGGCGGCCAGCGCGCGGGCGACGGCGGCGCCGACGCCGCCGGCCGCTCCCGTCACGAAGGCGACGGGCCTGGGCCCACCGGTGCCGTCCATGCGGTTCCTCCCTCGAAGGCCCAACGAGTTAGGCCAGCCTTAGTTAGGTGAGCCTAACCCAATGCGAGGCGCGGGTGTCCCGTCAACCCCCGTCCCGAGGTGACCCCGGTCACCGGAAGAGGCCGAAGAACGTCCGGACGTCCTCCGCGAAGAGGCCGGGGCACTCCAGTGCCGCGAAGTGCCCCCCGCGGGGAAGCTCGCTCCAGTACGCGATGGAGTTCTCCCGTTCGGCCAGGCTGCGGACGGGGCGCGCGAGGTCACCGGCGAACACCGCCACCCCGACCGGCGTCGTGCACGGCTCGGCGCTCGGGGGCGCCGACGGGTGGAAGTCCTCGTAGTAGAGGCGCGCCGAGGAACCCGCGGTCGCGGTCAGCCAGTAGAGCATCACGTTCGTCAGCAGCCGGTCTCGGGTGACGACACTGCCGGGATCGGCCCATTCGTGCCACTTCTCGGCGATCCACGCCAGCTGTCCCACCGGGGAGTCGGTCAGGCCGTAGGCGAGGGTCTGCGGGCGGGTCCCCTGGATCTGCGCGTACCCCGCCATCTCGGCGTACGACTCGGTCATCAGCCGCAGCCGCGCCCGGTCGTCCTCGGACAGCGCCGCCAGTTCGCCGGGATCGGCGGGCGGCGGCGTGAAGAGGGTGTTGAGGTGGACGGCGATCACGTGGTCGCCGTCCAGGGCGGCGAGCCTGCGCGTGATCGCGTGCCCCCAGTCGCCGCCCTGCGCGCCGTACCGGCGGTACCCCAGGCGCCGCATCAGCTCCGCCCAGGCCCGGGCGATGCGGTCGACGTCCCACCCGGCCTCGGGAAGCGGCCCCGAGAGCGCGAACCCGGGGATGTGCGGCAGGACGAGATGGAACGCCCCGGCGGGGTCGGCGCCGTGCGCGCGCGGATCGGCGAGGGGGCCGATCACGTCCAGGAACTCCACCACCGAGCCGGGCCAGCCGTGCGTCATCACCAGCGGCATCGCGTCGGGCTCGGGTGAACGGACGTGCAGGAAGTGCACGCCGGCGCCGTCGATCGTCGTGGTGAACTGCGGGTGGAGGTTCAGCTCGGCCTCGCACGCGCGCCAGTCGTAGCCCGTGCGCCAGTACTCGGCCAGGTCCCGGAGGTGGGCGAGCGGGACGCCGTACGCCCAGCCCGATCCCTCGAAGTCCGCGGGCCAGCGGGTGCGGCCGAGCCGGTCGCGCAGGTCGTCGAGCGCGGAGTCGGGGACCTCCAGGCGGAACGGGCGGACACCGGGGACGCCGGGCGCGCTCACGACGCGTCCTCGGGGTCCACGGGACCGGCCAGCCCGCGCTCCCGGGCGACCTCGTCCTCCTCCAGACCCCAGTGCCCGCGGTCGCGCCGCTGCTCGGCCTGCTGGTCGATCCAGCGGTGGTGGGTCTCCCACGCGGTCTGCTTGCTGGTGCCCATGGCCTGGCCGATCTGCGACCAGGAGGCGCCGGCGGCACGCGCGGTGCGGACCGAGAGCTGGCGGCCGTAGCGGGCCTTCCGGGCGATGACCTCGCCCAGCGCGATCACTTCCAGGGCCTCGGCCCGGCTCAGCGGCTCCTGCTCGTCGTCGAACACGTCACGGGCGCGCAGTTCCTCGTACCTGGCGACCGCGGACCGCAGCGTCAGCGCGGTGTCCAGCTCATCAGGTGACATTCGGCCATCATCGCGTCAGGCAAACCTGACGTCAAGTTGATCTGACGATAAGGCCCGGCCACGGCCTGATGTCGGATTCCCGCCAGCGCCCCCAACGGCCTCGGGCCAGGCTGGGCGCATGAGCGATCAGAGACCGTTCCGTTTCGGCGTCGTCGCCGAGTCGGTCCGTACGGCGGAGGAACTGACCGCCGTGGCGACGCGCGCCGAGGAACTCGGGTATTCGACGCTGACGCTGCGGGACCATTTCGTGGCCGAGCCGTTCGGTGACCAGCTCGCCCCGATGGTCGCCCTCACCGCCGCCGCGTGCGCGACCCGTACGCTGCGCCTCGGCACGCTGGTCCTGGCCAACGACCACCGCCACCCGGTGCTCCTCGCCAAGGAGGCCGCCACCCTCGACCACCTGTCGGGCGGCAGGTTCGAGCTCGGCGTGGGGGCGGGCTGGCTGCGCGAGGAGTACGAGCGGGCGGGGATCCCGTTCGAGGCCGCCGGAACCCGGGTGGACCGGCTGGAGGAGTCCCTGCGGATCCTGAGGAGCCTGCTCGCGGGGGAGAAGACCACCCTCGCCGGTGATCACTACCGGGTCCGCGACCTGACGGTCTTCCCCTCCCCCGTCCAGACGCCGCCGCCGCTGCTGGTCGGCGCGGGAAGCCCCCGGATGCTCCGCATCGCCGGGCGGCACGCCGACATCGCGGGGATCCTGCCGCGCGCGCTGCCCGGCGGCACGATCTCCGGCGAGATGTCCGAGCGGACGCCGGAGACGATCGCCCGCAAGGTCGCCCTGGTGCGGGAGTCCGGGCGCGACATCGAGCTGAGCATGCTCGTGTCGCCGACGTTCGGCCCGGACCCCCGCGGGTGCGCCGCGCGGGTCGCGGTGCTGCGCGGCTGGGGCGCCTCGTCCACCGATCTGGTGATGGACATGCCGTCGCAGTTCATCGGCCCGCCCGAGCACATCGCCGAGCAGATGGCCGCGCGCCGCGAGCGGTACGGCTTCACCTACCTCCTGGTGCCGGACCGGGACATGGAGCGGTTCGCCCCGGTCATCGGCCTGCTGGCCTAGCGGCCGTCCGGCTCAGCCCGTGAGATAGCCGCCGGAGGCGTCGACGTCGGTCCCGATGACCGGGCCGGCGTCGTCGGAGGCCAGCCACATCACCACCCGGGCGATCTCCAGCGGCGTCACGATCCGCTTGATCGGGTAGTCCTGGGCGATCTGCTCGTAGGTCATGTCGAACGCCTCGGCGGCCCGCCGCAGCATCGGCGTGTCCACGGCGCCCGGCGCCAGCGCGTTGACCCGGACTCCGCGCGCGGCGTACTCCAGCGCCGCGACCTTGGTGAGCGAGGCGACGCCGTGCTTGCTGGAGTTGTACGGGGCGATCGTCGCGAAGCCCACCTCCGCGGAGATCGACGCGGTGTTGACGACGACGCCGCGTCCCGCCCGGAGCATGTGCGGGATCTCGTGCTTCATCGCCAGGAACGTCCCGGCGGTGTTGGTGCGCCAGACGAGCTCCAGGTCGCGCAGGCTCTGCTCGTGCAGCGGCACCGCCTTCGGGCTCTCGATCCCGGCGTTGTTGAACGCGATGTCGATCCGGCCGTGGCGCCGGACGCAGGCCGCGACGAAGTCCTGGACGTCGGCCTCCCTGGTGACGTCCGCGCGCACGTAGGTGGCATCGCCGCCGAAACCGCGGATCGCCCGCTCGTGCCGGCGGCCCAGTTCGGCCCGCCGGCCGCAGAAGAACACCCGGGCGCCCTCGCGGGCCATCTCGTACGCCGTCGCCTGCCCGATCCCGGAGGTCGCCCCGGTGATCAGGACCACCTTCCCGGCGAAGCGGCCGTCCGGATCGGCGCGGCCGCCGGACGGGGCCGGGGCCGGGGGCGCCTGGGGGTTCGCGGCGGCGGCCGTGGCGGCCAGCGGAACGGCCGCGAGCCCGGCGGCGCCGGCCGCGAGAAGCCGCCTGCGCGACGGGGGAATCCGCTCGTTCACGGGGGAGGTCCCGGACACGATGCCTCCTCGGAGAAATGAAGGATGTGACCGGAACGCTGGCACGCGGCCCAGCGCGAAGTCCAAGATCTTCAGGTATTACCGCCGGTTATAGGACTCGCGGCATGCCCTTTTCCCGTGCCTTTATCGGTCGCGTGGTGGAATCACCGGCCGGAGGGTTATGTCTTCCGGGCGGCGCCGCCGTACATGTGGACGTGCGCGTCGGGGACGGAGGCCGCCAGGCCGTCCGGCCTCCAGTGGTTGACCAGCACCACGCCGGGCGGCAGCAGGTCCAGCCCGGCGAAGAAGCGTTCGACCTCCGCCCTGCCCCGCGCCTTCGTCGGGATGCCGCGGGCGTTGTAGGCGGCCACTCCCCCGGCGACCTCCTCCGGGGCGCTGTCGGCGGTCACCGTCGACAGCGCCAGGACGCTGCCGGGCGCCAGCGGCTCCATCAGCCGGCCGATCACGTCCGCGGCCACCCGGTCGTCCACGACGAACTGCAGGATCGCGATCAGGCTCAGTGCCACCGGGCGATCCAGGTCGAGCGTCTCACGCAGTTCCCCCGAGGCCAGGATCGCCTCCGGCTCGTGGAAGTCGGCCTCAAGGTAGGTGGTCCGGCCCTCCGGGCTGCCGACGAGCAGGGCGCGGGCGTGCACCAGGACGACCGGGTCGTTGTCCACGTACACGACCCGCGACTCGGGCGCGACCTCCTGCGCCACCTCGTGCAGGTTGGGCGCGGTCGGCAGCCCGGTGCCGATGTCCAGGAACTGCCTCAGGCCCTCCTGCTCCGCCAGGTGGCGCGTCACCCGCCGCATGAAGTCGCGGTTGGCCCGCATGGAGCGCGGCAGGTTCACCCAGTCCTTGATGATCTCGTGGGCGGCCGAGCGGTCGGCCGGGTAATTGTCCTTGCCCCCCAGCAGATAGTCGTAGATTCGCGCCGAATGCGGCACGTGAGTCCTCAGGTCGATCGGCTCCCCGGCCATCGTCCACCCTCCCCGTCACCCGTCCTTACACCCCTAAGTTAAGAGCGACAGGGTCCGGGAAAGCGTTACTTGCCGACCTCGGCCACGCCAGGGGGTTCCAAGCCCGCGATCGCGTGTCAGGATGGAATCATGCCGTGGGGACCGGGCAGAGGGTAACGCCCTTCCCTGGGAGAACGAGCCCAGGTACCGCGCCGTCCACCCGTCCCCACGGGCCACCCCGGCCACGTCCGGGGCACCGGTACAGGGAAAGGGAGAACGCCCCGATGATCGAAATGGTCATCGGGGCGTTCTCTCTTCCCTTCGGAGGGAAGACGTGGGTCACGTCACGGCGGCCGGATCAGCGGCCGAACGGCTGCGGCTTGCCCTTCTTGCCGGGGCCGCTGCCCCACTCCAGGACCTCGTACTTGAGGCCCTTCAGGTGACCCTCACCGGTCCCGGCGTTGTACTTGCTCGCGGGCTTCTTGCCGTCGAGCAGGTACCGGAAGGTGTAGGTGTCGAGGTCGAGCATCACACCATTGTGGGAGGGCTTCCCGGGACCGCGGTCACCGATGAAACCGACCTTGCTGCGGCCGTCGTAGGTGACACGGACCTTGGTGTGCAAAGGCCAGCTCGGGCTGGCGAACAGCCCCTTCTGCATCGGCTTGCCACCGGCGGGGGCGCCGGTGTCACCGTTGATGCCCGACCCGTCGTCCCAGAAGTAGGACGCGGTGGTCGTGCCGGTGAGCAGGGCCTTCTTCGCGGGGGCCTTCTTCGCGGGGGCCTTCTTCGCGGAGGTGAGCTGCTTGGAGTTGGACTGGTTGGCGATGTCCGGCCGTGCGGCGGCCATCGCCTGCTGCGACGGAGCCAGTTGCTGCCGGGCGGAGTCGTCGCCACTGGCGGCGGCCACACCGGCCACCAGCATGCCTGCCATGAAGGTACCGGTGACGCCCGTCAGAACGAGATTGGTCGCGCGCTTCTGCATGAGAGTCCTTTGTTCGGCGAACAGGGCAGCCGTTTCACGCCGGGCAGGGGAGGTCCCGTAGGGCAGGGGAAACGGCCCCGAGAGTCGAGCTCGGGAAGGGAGGTCGCCGCATTAAGGGGTCCGCCTGGCAGTGTCCGCGCATGGCGGACCGCACCCGCGTCCAGCGGCACGTGACCGTCTTTGGTCACGCGCGGAACGCGCGCTGCATCAGCGGAAGGATCGCCGGGCGAAGGCTCAGTGGCCCGTCCGTGACGGCCGTAGCATGGTTGGCCGTGTCCCGGCAAAAGAAGACCCCGCCTGGCGGGCGGGATGCGACGCCTCTGTGAGGAGGTCGGGTCAACGGTTCTTTGACCTCGACCTGGCGTCGAGTATATGCACCATTACCACCTATAGACCAAATCACACTTTTCTTTACCTTTTGCTAGGTAGATCTTTTTCTCCGGAAGGCCGCCCGAAGAGCCTCCGAACGCCTTGTGGCAAGGCGATCCAGGCGTGGGACGATGACCCCCGGACACCCCGGGACGGCACCGGACTCCGGGCGGGCCGACCCCGCCCGCCGGCGCGCGGGCCCGCTCGGCCGACCGGACCGGGGGCCGAGGAACCCCGGCAGACCCCCTACGGATGAGGACCTGATGGCGGACGGCGGCAGGGCCCTGGTGCTGGGCGGCGGCGGGATCACCGGGATCGCCTGGGAGTGGGGCATCCTGTCCGGGCTGGCGGAGGCCGGGATCGACCTGTACGGCGCCGACCTGGTCATCGGCACCTCGGCCGGCTCGCTCGTCGGGGCGCAGGTCGCCTCCGGCGTCGACGCCGAGACGCGCTACCAGGTGCAGCTGGCCGGAGCCGGCGGCGAGATCCCGGCGCGCGTGAGCCGGGCCGTCATGGCGCGCTGGGCCTGGGCCGCGCTGCGCTCCCGTACCCCGGCGCAGGCCGGAGCCCGCATCGGCCGGCTGGCACTGGCCGCGCGCACGGCGCCGGAGGCCGAGCGGCGGGCGGTGATCGAGTCCCGGCTGCCGGTCCGGCACTGGCCGGACCGGCCGCTGAAGATCACCGCGGTGGACGCGGTCACCGGCGCGTTCACCGTCTTCGACCGGGCCACCGGGGTGAGCCTGGTGGACGCGGTCGGCGCCAGCTGCGCGGTCCCGTGCGTCTGGCCGCCGGTGACCATCGACGGCCGGCGCTACATCGACGGCGGCGTACGCTCGCCCGCGAACGTGGACCTGGCGGCCGGGTACGGCGGCGTGGTCGTCCTGGCCCCCAGTACGGGAGGTTTCGGGCCCATCGCCGGTGTGGGGCGCCAGGTGGCGGCCCTGCGCCGCGCGGGCGGCCGGGTGGCGGTGATCTCTCCCGACCGGCGGGCCCGGGAGGCGTTCGGCGGCAACTCCCTGGACCCCGGGCGCCGCGCCCCGGCGGCCCGGGCGGGGCGGGCCCAGTCCCCGTCCGTCGCCGAGGCGGTCGCCGCGGTCTGGGAGGGCGCGTGAACGGGCCGCCTCGCATGAGGTCCGGGGCCCTGCGGGCGGGGCCGTCCCGGCGGGCGGTCCCCCGGGTGCCCTCGGCGCTGGGCGAGCTGCCGTTCGCGGAGTGGCTGACGCCGCACGACGGGGCCTGGCGGCCGGACGGCGATCACGACACCGTGCTCTTCGACGGCATCCGCGTTCAGGACGCCCAGGTCCCCGGCTCGCGGTTCCTGGATTGCGCGTTCACCGGCGCCACACTGGAGGGGTGCGGGCTGCGGAACGCGCGTTTCATCAACGCCTGGGCGCATGAGACGCGCCTGGTGGCCACCGACCTGACCGGGTCCGAGTGGCAGGACTGCGCGCTGCTGGGATCGGTGGCCGCCGCGGTGCCGCTGGCGGGCGCGCGGCTGGACCGGGTCGTCTTCCGCGGCTGCAAGCTGGACGGGGTGAACTTCCGGGACGGCGCCCTCACCGACGTGACCTTCGAGGACTGCCTGCTGCGCGAGGTCGACTTCGGCGGCGCCGCCCTCACTCGCACGAGCTTCCCGGGGTCGCAGCTCACCGGGACCAGGCTGGTGGGGGCGAGGCTGGAGGAGGCCGACCTGCGCGGCGCCCGGCTGGGCATCGTCATCGAACCCGGCTCGCTGCGTGGCGCCGTCGTCTCACCGGACCAGTTGCTGGATCTCGCCCCGCTCCTGGCCGAGGCGCTGGGCATCACCGTCGAGGACCCCACCCGGGAGGGGTGAGGTCACGCCGGTCCATGCCCGTGCCGGTGCCGCGCCCGATTCTGGGCCCCGAACCCGGGGCCCAGGGAGCCGTCAGCGGGTGTGAAAGGCCGTCGGCAGGAGCGTGGAGGCCCCGCCGTGATGCGCCGGCGCCGGCGTGAAGTCGGCCGCCGTGACCGGAGGCACCGCCTGGGGTGGCACCGGTAGGGGCGGCGGTACCGCCGCCAGGGCGGGTTCGGGAGGCGGTGGCACATGGGAGCCGTCGGCGCGCCTCGGCTCGGGGTGCCGCTGGGCCTGCTCGAACCGACGCTCCGCGAGCAACGCCATCATGGCGCGCGCGGTGTCCTCGTCCATCCTCATCAGGACGCTGGGCCGACCCGTGGGGTCGACGAACGGAGACACCGAGGGTGCGGTGGCCTGCGGAGGCAGGGCCTGCCGCATGCCTTCGCGGAGGTCGTGGGCAAGCCGCAGCGCCTGTCGGTCGCTGTCGCTCAAGTGTGCGGTCATCGCGATCTCCGGGGAGTTCACGTGCGGGGGTCCGGGGCAATCCTGCTAGGAATGGCGTGCATGTGCAAGGGCCGATGCACGTGCACAGAGGGAAAGATCGCCCGTGCGGAGGCCGCGGAAGGGCCGCCGGGACGGCCCCCGGGCCGCCCTCCCGAGCCGCCCCCGGACCCGTGATCCGGGCGTGACCGGCAAGGACTCGTCCCGCCGCTTCCGCCCCCGGGGAACCATCGGCACCACCCGCTGAGCCCCCCAAAGAATTTCTGGAACTCGGCGCCCGGTCCGGCGCGCGCGACGCAACGTGCAAGCGCGGCTACGTGCCGCCACCAGCACGATCACGGGGAGCCCCGGTCCGCCGACGATCGGTGACCGGCCGGTCGCCCGCCCCGCGCCCCGTGGTCCAATTAACACGAGGCCGAAACTTGACGTACGGGTGGCCGCGGCGACGGTCCAGGGGAAAGGTGACCGACCGATGACGGAGACCCTGACGCTCCGGGCGCTCAACCGGGCGACCCTGGCCCGGCAGATGCTGCTCGCCCGCACGGACGCCTCCGTGCCCGAGACCGTCGAACGCCTGTGCGGCCTACAGGCCCAGGAGCCCAGACCCCCGTTCCTCGGGCTGTGGACGCGAATCGCGGGCTTCCGGCAGGAGGATCTGCACACGGCCCTTCACGAGCGGGTCCTCGTCAGGGCCACCATGATGCGGGGCACCCTGCACCTCATGACGGCCGGCGACTACCTGGCCTTCCGTACGCCGATACAGCCTGTCCTGGACGCGGGCCTGAAGATGCTGGGGCCTCGGGCCGCGGGCCTGGACAGGGAGAAGGTCCTTCCCGTGGCGCGCGGCCTGCTGGAGGAGTCGCCCCGTACGTTCAACGAGATGCGCTCCCTCCTCCAGGCGGAGTTCCCGGATGTGAACGAGCGCGCGCTCGGTTTCGCCGTGCGCATGTCCATGCCGCTGGTGATGGTCCCCACTCAGGACCGCTGGGGCTTTCCGCGCACGGCGGCGTTCACCCTGGCGGAGACCTGGCTGGGGGCCTCGCCCTCAGAGGTCTCGGCCCTCGAACGGCTCGCGGTGCGTTACCTGGCGGCGTTCGGGCCCGCGTCCGCCGCCGACGCGCAGTCCTGGTCCGGCCTTCGCTCGCTCGCCGAGGTCCTGGACCGCCTCCGGCCGCGGCTCCGGGTGTTCGCCGACGAGCGGGGGCGGGAGCTGTTCGACCTCCCAGACGCCCCCAGACCCGCCGAGGACGCCCCCGCCCCGGTCCGGTTCCTCCCCGAGTTCGACAACCTCGTGCTGGCCCACTCAGACCGCAGGAGGGTGATCTCCGACGAGCACCGCCCCGGACTCACCACCAAGAACCTGCGCGTGCGGGCGACCTTCCTCGTGGACGGCTTCGTCGCCGGCACGTGGGAGACGGAGCGCAAGCGCAAGACCGCGAGCCTGCGCCTGCGCCCCTTCGCCCCTCTCCCCCGCGGCGTGGTCGAGGAGCTGACCGCCGAGGCCGAGGCCCTGCTCGCCTTCACCGAGCCGGACGCGACCGGCTTCCAGGTCACCTCCGAGCCGGCTTGAGAGCGGCGCTCGAAGCCGTTCGGGCCGTGCCCACGCCTCCGCGCGTGAGCCGACCGCGAACCGGGGCAGGCGCCATGACCCTGGTTTCGGTCTGATCGATTGCCCCAGTTTGGGTCACCCGGTGTTCCGGTCAGGTCCGCCGCGCTCCCGGCGCCGGGCCGCATCGGGCCCGCGCCGCGGCCGGCCGGAAGCCGATCACGACCACGCAGAGCGACGGTCCCTCCATGCCTCTGCCGACCTCGCCCGGGAACGCCGCCACCCGCGCGTCACTCGTTCACAGGGGAAGGCGCATCGTGCGTCCACGTGAGCACGGTGAATTCGCGTCCCTTGTCGGTGACGCGCTCGGGGGCCTTGCCGCTGAGCCGGAACCCCGCCGCGCGGGCCACTCCCTCACTGGGCCGGTTGCCGGGCTCGATCTCCAGATGCACGCGTGGCAGGCCGAGCCCCCGGTGCGCGTGATCGGTCATCACCTCGACCGCCCGCACCGCCAGGCGCCGCCCGCGGTACGCGGCGCCGACGCAGTAGCCGATGGTCGCGGTGGTGACGTTGAGGAGCACCTCGCCGAGCGCCCGGTCGCCGTCGACCGTGATGGCCAGCCGCAGGGACCGGCCCTCGGCGAGGCCGGTCCGGGCGTTGCGCAGATGTGTCCGCGCGGCGGCCACGTCGAAAGGAGAGGCGAACGGCGTGCGGTAGGCGATATCCGGATCGTCGAAGATCTCCACCATGGCGGCCAGGTCCGTTCCCGTCCACGGGCGCAGGACCAGCCCGTGCCCGGTAAGGCGAAGCCTCTCCGGATCCTGCTCCTGCGGTGTCGGTTCCATGGGGCCCCTTGACGGCATCACGCGATGGTACGCCCCAGCCCCTCCCAGTAGGGGGCGCGAAGGTCCTTCTTCAGGATCTTCCCGCTCGGATTGCGGGGCAAGGCCTCGACGAAGTCGACCGAACGGGGGCGCTTGAAGCCGGCGAGCCGTTCCCTGGCGTAGGAGAGGATCTCCTCTTCGGCCGGGGACGCGCCCGGACGGGGGACGACGACGGCCTTGACGGTCTCGCCCCAGCGCTCGTCGGGCACGCCGATGACGGCGACGTCGGCGATGCCGGGATGCGCGGCGAGCACCTCCTCGACCTCGATCGGGTACACGTTCTCCCCGCCGGTGACGATCATGTCCTTGATCCGGTCGGTCAGGAAGAGGTACCCCTCGGCGTCGATATGGCCCGCGTCGCCGGTGCGCAGCCAGCCGCCGCCGGCGAAGAGCCCGTCGGTCTCCGCGGGCCGGTTCCAGTAGCCGGGGGTGTTCTGGGAGGAGCGGACGAGCAGCTCACCGGGCTCGCCGGGGGCGCGGTCGGCACCGGTGACGGGATCGACGATCCTCAGTTCGACCCAGTCGTAGGGGCGGCCGGCCGAGCGCATCAGGTGCCGCCGCGGCCCCTCCGGATCGTGGTCCTCCGGCTCCAGCTGGACGATCGCGCCGGTGGTCTCGGTCATCCCGTACAGCTGGAAGAGCGGTGCGCGGAACGTCTCCAGCGCCCGGCGCAGCGCCTCGGAGGTGATCGGGGACGCGCCGTAGGTGATCGCGCGCAGGGCCGAGTAGTCTCGCTCGGCGGCGCCCGGCACCTGGCACATGAACTGCAGCACCGCGGGGACGATGAACGCGTTGGTGATCCGTTCCCGTTCGAAGGTCTCCACCAGCGCGGGCGGGTCGATGTCGCGGACCAGCACCTGGCGGCAGCCCGCGTACAGCCCCGCCAGCGCCCAGCCGGTGCCGCCGATGTGGAAGAGCGGCATCGGGACCAGGCTCACCGACGAGGCGTCCAGGCGCCAGCGCCGCGCCATCCGCTCCCCGACGGCGAAGTTGGTGTTGGTGAGCTGGACGCCCTTGGGCACCCCGGTCGTTCCCGAGGTGTAGAGCTGCACCACGACGTCGTCCGGCTCGCCGACGAAGCCCGGGTCGTCGGCCGGATGGCGGTCCAGCCACTCCTCGTAGGCCGCACCCGTGATCAGGACCAGCCCGGGGAGGGCCGGGGCGAGTCCGGCGAACTCGGCGTCCAGCAGGGTCACGGCGGCTCCCGAGTCCGCCACGATCGCGGCGATCTCCCCCGCGGTCAGCCGCCAGTTGACCGGAGCGGCCACCGCGCCGATCTTCGCGGCGCCGAAGAGCAGGTCGAAGAACTCCGGGGCGTTCTTGCCCACGTACCCGACCCGGGAGCCGGGGCCGAGCCCGGCGGCCAGCAGCCCCCGCGCGGCCCGGCTGGACCGCTCGTGGAGCCCGGCGTAGGTGACCGTCCGGCCGTCGCCGGACACGGCGGGCGCCCCGCCGCGCTCGCGGGCGTGGTCGCGGACGATCGACACGACGCGGTATTCCATCGGAACCCGCCTTTCCGAATGGGATTCGGTTACAGGACGTGACCTTATACGGCGACCGCCGCCGCCCGGAAGTGCGCCGAGAGCACTCACGCTGCGAGCGCGTCCGGCTCCGAATGGTGATCAATCCGATATCTTCGGTGATTGAAAGATCCACAAAATCAGCGCAAGCTATCCCTCACACTCGAAAAGACCAGCGAACCACCCCCTATCGCCGACGGGACGCGACCATGTTCGAGATCTGGGAGACGAGCGAGCCCGCCCGGCTCATCAGCGATGCCGGCAGCCTCAAGGTCGCGCTCGAGAAGGTCGACACGATGTGCCGCCTGCGCCATGACCAGGCCCTCGCCCACATCGGCGAGGCCGCGGCCGAGGAGGGGTACCACTTCGAGATCCGCGACCATGACGGCAGGGCGCTCGCCCGGCTGACCTACGTCCCCGACACCTCCCGCGACTACCAGAGCGTCGTGGTCGAGGAACTGCACGGCCGCGACTCCGCCTGAGACCGGACGGGGCGCAACGCGCCCAGCGGCATCTCCTACCCTTTCTTCATCATTAGCCTCATCGACCCAAAAGCTCTCATTTCTTACACGCCCTGGTCACCATGGGTGCGCGGAGCGTGGCAGGATGCCGAGGACATGGGAAAGGGGCCGGGTGAAAGGAGAGGGCCGTGGGGACGTCCCGTTGGTGGAACGGCTTCGGCACGAGGCCGGATCCTCCCGCGTCCGCTCCCCCGCACAGCCCCGAAGAGCTTGTGGCCGAGGCCCTGCGGGCGCGTTCGAGGCCCGGTCTCTTCGAGGACCGCGTCGCGGAACTGGCGGCCGACGCGCACGCGCTGCGGGCTCTGATGACCCGCCTCCGGAACGCGGTCACGACGGCCTGGGAGCGCGGCTGGCAGCCCGTGGACCTCGCCCGTTTCACCTCGCGCAGGCTCGGTCCCCGGCACGAGCGGCTGGCCGCCGACGTCATCGCCGCCGAGATGCGCTCCTACGCCCCCGCCGGCGTGGACGCCCGGTGGCGTGACCAGCTCGCCGCCATCGAGGCGCGGATCTGGTGGGACGGCGACCACACCCGCGCCTGGTGCGAAGCGGAGGACGCCACCCCCGAGGTCCTCGCCGCCTGCGCCGTCGAAATCCTCGACCTGCTCCTGACGCTGCCCCGCCTCGCGATGATCGGGCCGCGTCCCGGCACGACCGGCGCGCGTTCCCCCGCCCCGGGGGCCGACGACGTGGATCAGCGGATGCTCGGCAAGGTCCGGGCCCTGCTGTCCAAGGCGGAGTCCACCGAGTTCCCCGAAGAGGCCGAGGCGCTCAGCACCCGGGCGCAGGAACTCATGGCACGGCACAGCATCGACCACGCCCTCCTGGACGCGGAGTCGGGCACGGGCACCGAGCCCGCGGGCCGCCGCCTGGCCGTCGACACCCCCTACGACGGCCCCAAGGCGGCCTTGCTCACCGTGGTCGCCGACGCGAACCGCTGCCGTGCCGTCTGGCATCGCGAGCTGGGCTTCTCCACGGTGCTGGGCTTTCCCGCCGACCTGGCGGCGGTCGAGATGATGTTCACGTCACTGCTGGTGCAGGCGACGACGGCCATGGTGCACGCGGGCCCGCACCGCGACGCTGCGGGCAGGTCGCGCACCCGCTCGTTCCGCCACGCGTTCCTCAACGCCTACGCCCATCGCATAGGCGAGCGGTTGCGCGAGACGACCCTGCGGGTGACCGCCGAGACCGGCGGACAGGACCTCCTTCCCGTCCTGGCCGCACGCGGCCAGGCCGTCGACGACGTGGTCGAGACGCTGTTCCCCCACCTGATCAAGGGCCGCGCCCGCCCGGTCTCCAACCACGAGGGCTGGGCCGCCGGACGCGCGGCCGCCGAACTGGCCAGCCTGAGCGCGCGTCCAGAGGTCTCCAGCCGCTGACCGTCACGCGGCGGAACCGCCGGACGCGTCCCCCTGGGAGCCGGGGGAACGCCTCGTCAGCTCTTCCTGCGGCGGGTGTTGCCACCACGGCCGCGCAACGGCACTCCCGCCTCCTTCAGAACGTTGTAGATGAACCCGTACGAGCGGCCGGTCTCGGCCGCCAGGTCGCGGATGCTTTCTCCCGATGCGTACCGAGGGGCGAGCTCCGCCGCCAGCCGGGTGCGCTCGGCACCGGTCACGCGGGTGCCCCTCGCCAGAGTGCGGGCCACGAGTACCTCCTGGATCGACGCGTGAGCTGGGCGATGAGATCATCACCGCAGCTCACGGCACTGTTGATCTGCCCAAGTTACACAATCCCCCGAAATCCACCCGCAATGCCCCGTGAAACGACAGAAGACCGGCCAGTGGTGGACTTTTCCACGGCGAACGGCGTGTCGTTACCAGGCAGACCGCCTCGCCGCGCTCCAGAACACCGCCCGTCCCACCGGTCCCATCGGCCGTCCCGCCGGCCGCCGTGGCGGCGTCGTCCCCGCGAGGCGCGGCCCCCGAGAGGCCCGGCCGAGTGCCGCGACACCCCAAGGTCCGGATCCGGGAAACACACAGCAAAGTTTCAGCCACCCCCCTCGCGATGGGATCGATCCGCGGCCGACCGGCCCGGACGGACCGGCACATGCCTTTAGGACTCCCCCATGGCTCCTACCCCATGCCGAACCAGGATCACGGGTGACGACTATGGGCGATCATAAACTTACCCAGCGCAATCCCGCTTCGGTGGGCAGTTCTCACCGGATACTCGCCTGAACGTTGGTGAATCGTACGAGGCCGGGCCGATGGAGGTTCCCACAACAGGCACGCCCTGAAGGCAGGCCCTACACATTCGCCGGCCGGTCGGCATCCGCCGTGGGGGCAGGGCTCCGGCCGCCCTCGTCGACGGCTCCCGGCGCGTCCGGCACGCCACCGCGGACCCCGAACGCGGCGAACGCCAGCCCGAACACCGTCAGCGCACCGCCCCCACCGCAGATCGCCCCGATGACGCCGCTGGCCAGCGTCATGTGCACCGTGCGCGGCAGATCCGGCTGGTTGATCAAGGTGGCCGCGCCCAGGAGCCCGCCGGTCACCGCACACCCCACCAGAACGCCCCACACGGCGGCGGCACCCCGGACGGGCAGAGCCCGCCGGGTCTCGGGCGGGGCGGGCGCACGGCGGGCCCATCGCCACGACCACCACGCGATGACCGCGATCCCGAGCAGGCCGCTTCCGTACTGCAGCCACCGGAAGAGCTCGAGCCCCGCGAACGTGATGGTGACGAGCCAGGGCAGGAGGTCGGCGAACCCGTGGTAGCGGTGCGTGAACGCGTCCCACAGCACGTGGGTCACCGCCCCGGCCAGGATTGACGGCGGCACCCACCCGATCCGGGACCACCGGAACCCCGCGGCGGGCCCGGCCAGCCGCCGCCGGGCCCACCCGGGGGCCAGCGCGACGAGCGGCCACTTCCACACCAGGTGGAAGGCGGCGAACAGCGCGAGGCCGAGCACGATATCGACCGTGACGATCCCTACCGGATCATGTGTGGCCGCACGGAGGTCGCCCATCGAGAAGAAGTAGGGCACGTCCGGCGCCATCGATCCGGCCACGAGCGCCGAGGGAACGAGACGGCCGCGGGCGAGGGGAAGCACCGCGGCCGGGTGGCTGAGTGTGAAAGGCACCGGTCCTCCGTATTCTACGCAGACCCCCTGGTCAAGCAGGACCGCCGATCAAGCCGGCCCTCCGGGCGGCGGAGCTCCAGGTCGGTGCATGGGGCCTCGTGGGTGTACGCCTTGGTTCGAGCATGGGGTCGCGCAAGATGGGTGACTGTGACCAAATGTCAACGCTCCGTAGCCGGAGTGGCTATGATCGGTTACCTGACGCTGAGTTACCGCGATCCCCCGGGGCGAAAATGAAGCGCTTGTTGGCAGATCCCAGTTTCACCGGCTCGTTCAGTGGGGTGGTCCGTTGCGCGTGCGGGGTGCTGGGGTGCATCGCCGCGGTGGGCGCCTCCTCGTTCGTCATGGTCCTGCCGGCCGAGGCCGCCCCGGAGCCGGGGCCGCAGAGGGCTCTGCCCGTGGAGTGCCGCCTGGCACTGCGGACAGGCGATCGGCGTGCCTGGCGTTCGTGCAGGGAGGCGTGGCGGGCCATGCACGACGAACGGCAGCGGGCCGTCCTCGAACGGCAGATGCGTAAGCGCCGCGCCAAGCTCACCGACAGCAAGCCCCCGCAGCCACCTCCGGAGCCCCGCAAGAGGCAGTCCCGGCCCTCCCCGCGCCTGGGCAAGCCGTCCCCGGCGACGTCCTCCCTTCCCCCCGCTCCTCCCCCGACACCCACGCAGAATCTCGCCAAGGAGACCACGGAGGCCGGGTCCCTGCCGCCGCTGCTCCTGCTGGGCCTGCTGTTGCCGGCCGCGGCCGCGATCGGCTACCCGATGCGCCATCGCATCTACTCCATGGCGTGCGCCTCCTTCCTCGCGCCCGCCCCGGCAACGGCGCAGGAAAGGGCCGAGTTCACCTACCGGCCGGCGATCGACCCGTTCGCCGTTCCGCTGCTGGGCCTCGCCGGCGCCGGCGCCGCGGACACCGCGCGAGTGATGACCTTGATCGCGCTGGAGGACTGCGGTGACAGCGCGATCGTGGTGATCCCCCGCCCGGACGCGACCGCCCTGTTCGGCCTCGCGGAGGACGACCTGCTGGACGAGACCGGCGGCGGGCTGTTCATCCCGGGCAACCTCGACGCGGCCCTGGCGTCCATGGAGACCGAGCTGGCCATCCGCCGTAACGCGGGCGGGCCGCAGACGCGCCGCCTCCTGCTGGTGGCGGACTGCGCCAAGGAGCTCGACCGGATCAACGAACTCTGCGAGCGCCATCCCGACGAGTTCGGCGCCATCCTGCTGGGCGACTGGCCGGGTGCCAGGATCACCGTCGACGGCGACGGCCTGGTCGAGGCTCCGCCCGCCCTGGCCGGCGCCCTCCCCGAACGGCTGCCCGCGATGTCCCGTACCGAGGCCCGCGACCGCCTGTACGCGGCCATCCAGCGCCATCGCCCCACCCGCGCCAAACTCCCCCGAGGATCTCGTCAAAGGCGCCGCTGACCCGCGCGGCCGGGCGGCTCGCCCCGGTCACGGACACCCCCGGCTAAGTAGCGTGGAGGGCCACGGCGGATCTGGCCGCCATCACGGCGCGGAGGGCCCGGGCCGCCGCCAGGGGCTCGGGCGGGTCGTCGGCGGTGCCGTCGAGGTAGGCCGTACAGCGCAGGATCCAGCCGCGCAGGACCCCCTCATGGCGTTGCTCGTTGCGGCGGGCCCGAGTGAGGGCACGGCGACGTTTCTCCATTCGTACGCGCGCGGTGAGGGCCTCGTCCGCGGCGAGGGCCCGGATGTCCGCCAAGGCGTAACGCCCGAGCGTGTCGGCTGCCAGAGCCCGTTCGTCGGCGATCCGGGTGAAGACCTCCTTGGGCCAGCCCAGCGCGAGCGCGGCACCGCCGGGATCGACGGTGTCGGTCAACGGCCCCTTCCGCGCGTGGACGACCTCGGTGACACGCCGCGGGTCGAGATCGTCGACATCGCGCAGCAGGTAGACCGGATGCCGCTGGTACCGGCCGACCATGGTGAGATCGCCGCGGGCCACGAGGACCTCGATGTCGGCGCGTTCGACGTCCAGGCCGAGCCGCAGCGCCAGCCGCTCGGCGGCCTTGCGGGCGCCGACCGGCGGTTCCTCGCCGAAGCGCTCGATGATCGTGGGCCTGCCTTCGAGGCACCGGCCGGCCGCCCCGGCCGACCAACGGCCGTGACCGTCGGGCTCGGGGATCAGCCCGTGTTCCCGGGCCAGCCGCATCTGCCAGGAGGCCAGCCCGAGCATGGCGGCCAGCTCCCGGAAGCCGAGGTCGGAACGGCGATCGGTGTCCGTGCTCATGATCGGTCTCCTTGCCTGTCGGGGAGGGACGTGACCAGCCTCGGCGGCGGGACGGGCGCTCACCAGTGGAATCGCGTTCTGTGGATAACCCGGTCGGGGACCGTGCGAAGGTGGAAGTCATGAACGCTGTGCGACGTCTGGGGATGGGGCTGGCCGCGCTGGGAAGGCCGGCGTACATCAACGTGGGACGCTCGCAGGCCCTCCCCCCGGAGCGTGGGGTGGAGGACCTGAGGAAGGCGACGTGGGAGGTGCTGAACGCCGCCTACGCGGCCGGTGTCCGCTGGGTGGACGCCGCGCGCTCATACGGGTCGTCCGAGGACTTCCTGGGCGGCTGGCTGGCTGAGCGGGGCCACCAGGACATCACCGTTTCCAGCAAGTGGGGCTACACGTACGTGGGCGAGTGGCGGTTGGACGCCGACGTGCACGAGGTCAAGGAGCACAGTCTGGGGCGGTTCCGTGAGCAGTACTTGGAGAGCAGGCGGTTCCTCGGTGAGGCGCTCTCGGTCTACCAGGTCCATTCGCTCACCGAGGACAGCCCGCTGTTCGGTGACCTGGCGCTGCAGGGCGCGCTCGCCGAGGCCGCCGCGGAGGGACTGCGGCTGGGGTTCTCCACGTCCGGCCCGCGGCAGGCCGAGACCGTGAGACGGGCGCTGGCCCTGGAGGTGCGCGGGCGACGTCTGTTCAGCACGGTGCAGTCCACGTGGAACGTCCTCGACCCTTCGGTGGGCGCGGCACTCCGGGAAGCGCATGATCAGGGCGTCCACGTACTGGTCAAGGAGGCGATGGCCAACGGAAGGCTGGCGGTCCGGCCGCCGCGGGCACTGCGGCAGGTGGCCGACCGGCACGGTGCCGGGCCCGACACGGTCGCCCTTGCCGCCGTACTGAGCCGGCCTTGGGCGGACACGGTGCTCATGGGCGCGGTGAGCACCGCCCAGTTGCAGTCCAACCTCGCTGCGGTGAACCTCGTGCTGGATGAGGACGACCTCGAGACGCTGGTCCCGCTGGCCCTCCCACCTGCACGCTACTGGCAGGAAAGGGCAGCTCTCCCCTGGGCCTAGGCCCTGTCTCAGAGTCCCGGCCCACGGCGCACGCGCGGTGGCTGAGGCCCGGCGGCGGGCGTGGCACGATTGGACGGCCCCCGTCATGATCGGAAATCGGTGCCCATGCTGCCTCTGCCCCCGGACACGCCCCAGACGATCGGTTCGTACCGGGTGGCGGCCAAGCTGGGCGAGGGCGGCATGGGGGAGGTCTTCCTGGCCAGTTCGCCCAGCCGCCGGCTGGTCGCCGTCAAACTGATCAGGTCGGAACTGCTCGGCGACGCCCACTGGAGGGAACGTTTCCGGCGCGAGGTGGCCTCGGCCCGGTCGGTGAGCGGCTTCTACACCGCGCCCGTCGTGGACGCCGACCCGGACGCGGAACGCCCCTGGCTGGCGACGCAGTACATCAAGGGCGTCAGCCTTTCGGCCGCGGTGACCGCGAAAGGGCCGCTGCCCGAGCAGGCGGCCTGCCGCCTTGGGGCGGGACTCGCGGAGGCCCTCATCGCCATCCACGGGGCGGGAATCGTCCATCGAGACCTCAAGCCGTCCAACGTGCTCCTCGCCGCCGACGGCCCCCGGGTCATCGACTTCGGCATCGCCCGCCCTCTCGACGCCGTGCCCCTGTCGCGATCCCTGATCCTCGGCACGCCGGCCTACATGTCGCCGGAGCAGGCGCTGGGTGAGGCCGTCACACCTCTGAGCGACGTGTTCTCGCTGGGCGCCACACTGGTGTACGCGGCGGTCGGCAAGGGACCCTTCGGCACCGGTCACAAGGTGCGGGGGCGCATCGCCTACGGTGAGCCCGACCTGGAGGGGCTACCGGACCCCCTGCGCGGCCTGGTCACCCGGTGCCTCTCCAAGGAAGCCTCCGATCGTCCATCCCCGGAGCAGGTCCTCACCGCGCTCTCGACGCTGCTCGACGCCCACTACGGCGAGGAATGGCTGCCCGCGGAGGTGGCGCATCTGATCGGCGAACACGAGCAGACCGTCACCGAGGCCACGGCGGTGCTCCCCCGGCACTTCGAGACCGGTTGAACTCGCCGGGGCTCATTGGCGAGCATCGCCGGCGCGACCTCGCCGGGAACCCTTGCCGGTCGCGGCGGCGGAGATCTCCTGCCGGGCCCGCTCCACCGGTTCACGCGCAACGTGATCAGCCATGCGCCCACCGCGGCACCCCGCCGCGTGCGCGTCAACCACCGCCGTCAACCTCGGCCAGCCCGCCGATCAGGCCGCATGATCGCGTGGATACGATGAGATACGGAACGTCTACGCAGGTGTGGACGGAGTTGGGAGCGAGAGAGAGTATGTCCGATTTCGAACTCAACCACGCAGGCGGCCGGATGCCCCTCGAGGTGACGCGATCGACCGAGGGACCCTCGGGTCTGGGTATCAACCAGCTGCTCAAGGAGACGGGCCACGTCACCCTTGACACCGGCTTCACCAACACAGCGTCCACCACTTCGGCGATCACCTATATCGACGGTGACGCGGGGATCCTGCGCTATCGCGGTTACCCCATCCACGAACTGGCGGAGAAATCCTCGTTCCTGGAGGTCGCGTACCTGCTGATCTACGGGAACCTGCCCACCGCCGACGAGCTCTGGTCGTTCACCGACAGCGTCCGCAACCACACGCTGCTGGACGAGAAGTTCCGTGCCTTCTTCTCGGCCTTCCCCCGGCGCGCCCACCCGATGGCGGTGCTGTCGTCGGCCGTGAGCGCGCTGTCGACCTTCTACCAGGACAGCCTCGACCCGTTCGACTCCGAGCAGGTCGACCTGTCCAGCATCCGGCTGATCGCCAAGCTGCCGACGATCGCCGCCTACGCCTACAAGACCTCCATCGGGCAGCCGCTGCTCTACCCCGACAACTCCCTGGGGTATGTCGAGAACTTCCTGCGCATGACCTTCGGGCTGCCCACGCAGCCGTACGAGGTCGACCCCGAGATCGTGCGGATCCTCGACATGCTGTTCATCCTGCACGCCGACCACGAGCAGAACTGCTCGACCTCGACCGTGCGCCTGGTGGGCTCCAGCCACGCCAACCTGTTCTCCTCGATCTCGGCGGGGGTCGACGCCCTGTTCGGCCCGCTCCACGGCGGCGCCAACCAGGCCGTCCTGGAGATGCTCGAACGCATCCACCAGGACGGGGACGACGTCGACTCCTTCGTACGGCGGGTCAAGGACAAGGAGCCGGGCGTCAAGTTGATGGGCTTCGGCCACCGGGTCTACCGCAACTACGACCCGCGGGCCGCCGTGGTGAAGGAGGCCACCCGCAGCGTCCTGGAAACGCTGGGCAAGTCCGACCCCCTGCTGGACCTTGCCATGCGGCTGGAAGAGGTGGCCCTCAACGACGACTACTTCATCGAGCGCAAGCTCTACCCCAACGTCGACTTCTACACCGGCGTCATCTACAAGGCGATGGGCTTCCCCACCAACGCCTTCACCGTGCTGTTCGCCCTGGGCCGGCTTCCGGGGTGGATCGCCCAGTGGCGCGAGATGATGAGCGACCCGACCACCAAGATCGGCCGGCCGCGCCAGGTGTACGTGGGTCCGAGCGAGCGCCATTACGTGGACCTGGGGTCCCGCTGACCTCTCGGAAGGCGCGGGGTCTCGCCGCCCGGAACGCGGCAGGGCCCCGGCTCCACGGAAGCGTCTGAACGAACCGACAGGGCCGGGAATCCGTTTCCGGCCCTGTTCGCGTTCGCAGAGCACCGGCTTCACAGGGAACGGGCGCCCTTCCCGGCCGAGTTTTCCACAGAACGCTGTTCTAGTTCCGTCGGCCGCGCCCTCGGCCCAGCCTGGATCCAGTCGTCCGGCAACGGCCCGAGGAGGCGCACGCTCATGTCCGAGTCCATCAGCTTCACCGTCCCCGAAACGACCACCTCGTGCTTCGTGGTCGCCAGCGACCACGCACCCGACGACCTCCCCGTGTCCGCCCTCAGGCCGCTGGCCGCCCCCTTCACCGTCGAGGCGGTCGAGCGGCTGGGCACGTCCAGGCTGGCCGTCACCTCCTATCCCGCGGCGCACTCGCCCTGGTGCCTCGACCACGCGGCCGGCACGACCGACGATGACATCGCGCTCGAGGAACGCGCGCTCTCGGCCGGCCATCACATCGGCGTCACCACCGCGCTGCCGTCTTCGGACCGGCCGTACGGCCTGCAACTCGCACGGGCGGCGGCCAGGTCCATCGCCGAGCATCTGGACGCGGTCCCGGTCGACCTCGACACCGGTCAGATCCTGTCCTCCCGTTCCGGCGAGGCCTCCTCCTTCAGGCTGGCCGACGACTGGCTCGGCGTCTGGCTGCCGCCCTACCGGGACGACGGCCGCTGCAAGACGTCCGAAGAAGACGTGGACGCCTGTGACTGCGTCGAGCTCACCACCAAGGGCCTGACCCGCTTCGCACTCCCCGAGCTGCGGATGACGCGCGTCTCCTGCCCCCATGACCTCGCCGCCCTGAACGTCCTCCGCACGACGGCCCAGCGCTTACTGCCGATGGGCAATCAGCCGGGCGGTCATACGTTCCCCCGTGAACTGACTCTCACAGGCGAGGACTTCAGCGCTTTCTGGGGCGTCCGCGATGCCTTGTGGACCGGTGACCCGGTCACCGTACGCCTCACCCCCTCGGGCCCCCTTCTCCTCGACGTGGGCCCGCCGGACTGCTTCCCCGGGACCTTGAACGAATGGCTGTGGGACGAGCTCCCGCCCGTCCTGTACGACCTGCTCAGCTGCGGCCCGGACCCCGTTCCGACCGGGGCCTGACCATCCTGACGGCCCGAGGGTGGGCCGCGTCCTCCCCCACTGCCAGATCGCGCGGGTGAGAACCGCAGCACTCTCGCAGGGCTCCCGTCCGGAGGCGGCGGCACGTTCCGCCCACGGGTGGCGGCTGGCGGCGCGGCCGGACAGGCCCACCGTTCGGCGCCGTTGATCAGGACGGCTCCGGGACGGCCCCGGCCCGGGACTCGCGCAGGGCGGCCAGCCGCTCGGCGGTGAGGTCGTACCTCAAGGTGAAGGCGATGGCGATGAACATGAGCAGCGCGGGGACCAGGGCGCCCCCGAGAAGGATGGCGTCGATCGCGCTGTCAGGCTGCCGGACCGGCTCATCGGGTTCGGAGGAGATGAAGCCGGCCGCGTCCAGCACCCAGCCCAGCAGCAGCGCGCCGAAGGCCATCATCACGGTCTCGACCGCCGTCCAGAGTCCCGTGTACACCCCCGCACGGCGCTTACCCGAGCGCAGTTCGTCGTAGATGAGGGTGTCGGCCAGCATCGAGAACTGCAGCAGTTGCAGGCCGGCGTAGCCCACGCCCATCAGCACGGCGCACGCGTGGGCGTACACCGGGCCGAACGACGGCGTCAGGATCAGCGCCGCCCCGCCGGTCATGAACAGGAGGCTGGAGACCACCATGCCGCCGCGCTTGTCGAACTTGCGCGAGACCCGCACCCAGGCCGGCATCAGCACGACCATCGGACCGATGAGAGCGAGGAACAGCGTCGTGACCGCGCCCGTGTTCCCGAGGATGTAGGAGGCGAAGTAGGGGGCACCGGCGAGCATCGTCCCCACCGCGAGCATCTGGGCGGCGCTGAGCCCGAGCAGCAGCATGAAGGGGCGGTTGCCGCGCGCGGCGGCGATCTGCTCGCGGGCGCCGACATGCTCGGACTCGGCCCGTTCGATCCGCGGTGCCCGCGCCGTGCCGAAGAACGTGGCCACCATCGCGGCCAGCAGCACCGCTCCGATCACCAGCCCCATCAGGCGATAACCGCCGGTCGTCGGTTCACCGCCGTCGATGTTGACCAGCGCGGGCGCGAGGCCGCCGGACAGGAGGATCGCCAGCCCCAGAAACCCCATCCGCCAGGTCAGTAGTCCCGACTGCTCGTGGTAGTCATCGGTCATCTCCGCGGGCATCGCCTTGTACGGCACCTCGAAAAGGGCGAAGGCCGTGGCTGCGAGCAGGAAGCAGACTCCCACGTACGGGGCCGCGGACGCTCCCCGGAACGGACTGCCGGCGAACGTCAGGGCGAAGGCCGGCGGCAGGAAGACCGCGCCCGCCAGCAGCCACGGGCGGCGGGCGCCATGACGGGAGACCGTACGGTCCGACAGACGGCCCACGTAGGGATTGACCAGCAGGTCCCACGCCTTGGGCAGGAAGACCGCCAGCCCGGCCAGCCCCGCCGGCACCCCGAGGGTGTTCGTCATGTAGTAGAGGAGGAGCAGCCCCGGGACGGTGCTGAACGTCCCGGCGCAGAAAGAACCGAGACCATAACCGACACGCACGGACCGGGAGAGGGACGCGGGATGCATCCGTCATTAGAACCTGTTTCACCGCGCCGGCGGAAGACCATGATCCGCCGTGCATGGCCGCCGTCGCTACCGTCGGGGCCATGGAGAACAAGCGACCAGCCGGCGGGCTCACCCGCGTCCTGGCCGATATCGCGGCGGAGCGCGCCTCGCAGGACGATCTGTGGGGCGTCCAGGAGTTCCCCGACGGGAGCGGGCCGGCGTACGCCGATCGGGCTGAGGCGGCCAAGGCCGAATGCGCCGCCGCCTCGTCCCGCGGTGAACTGACCTGGCGGCACATCCTCGCCGAGGAGTTCTTCGAGGCGCTGGCCGAGTCCGATCCCGGACGCCTGCGCGCGGAACTCGTCCAGACGGCCGCCGTCGCGGTGAAGTGGGTGCAGTCGCTCGACCGCCGCGCCGGGGAGGTGGACGTGCCAGCCGAGAAGCTGGTCCGAGACGGGATTCCGCAGATCATCCGGAAGGGCGGCCGGAATCCCGACGTCCGCGTCGCCGGGAACGACGAGTACACCTCACTCCTGCGCGCCAAGCTCGAGGAGGAGGTCGGCGAGTACACCGGGTCCGGAGATCCCTCCGAACTCGCCGACATCCTCGAAGTCCTTCACGCGCTGGCCGCTCTCCACGGCCTCACCGCGGCCGACCTGGAGCACCTGCGAGAAGAGAAGGCCCACGCCCATGGAGGCTTCCGGCAACGCATCGTTCTTCGCCTCCCGCCACCCGATGCACCTTGAGCCCCCATGAACGCCTGCCGCTGGGCACAGGGCCTCCGGCCAGGGCACAGACCTCCCGCCGGGGCAAAGGCCTCCGGCCAGGGCATAGGGCCTGCCGCCAGGGCACAGGGCCTCCGGCCGGGGCACGGGGCCTCCCGGCCCCGGGGTCAGTCGGCGCCGGTGATGGCGAGGTGGCGGGCCAAGGGCTCGGGGAGGGGGTACGGGCGTTCGCGTGGGAGGAGGTCCTTGGCCTTGGCGGCGTGCCCTTCCTGGAGAAGCCTGTGGATCTTGCGGACGAGCGGGGTCAGGTCCTCGATGCCGAGAGTCCAGCCGTCCACATAGCGGTCGACGATGTGGCGGCTCAGCCCGATCTGGATGCTGCGGGCGTCGAGCTTCTGGCCGCGCAGGGTGCGCTCCGGATCCCACTGGACGTGGACGAGGGCCTGCGCGAAGCGGGTACGCCACTCGTCGCTGGAGGCGAAGATCCTGCGGTCGGGATGGGTGGGGACCGCCTGCCCCAGGGCCTCCTCCCAGCCCGCCCGGGTGATCCGCACGGCCAGGACCATCTCCTGGCCCGGCTTCCGGGCCCAGTTGCTGCGCGCCATCAGCCAGAGGAAGGAGGGCTTGATCCAGGTCATCCGGTCACGGGAGAACGGGGGAACGAAGCGTCCGTGCTCGACGGCGGGCCGGCCGATCTCGGGGCGGTACGCCTGGTAGACCGTGATCGAATCACGGTCGTGGTCGGCGCGGATCTGCCTCATCGGTCTCCTCGTGATCGTCGGGCCCGTCCACGGTGAGGGAACGGCCGCCGGCCGATCAAGTGGTTTTCCGGCGGCGCCGATGGGCCTTCTGGCGGCACGCCGGGCCGCAGTACCGCGCGGGCCGGCCGGTCGCGGCCGGGGCCAGCGGCCCGTCACATATCTCGCAAGTTTCGTTACGAAGTGCGGGTTTCGTTACGGAAGGCCGGAGGGCGTCACAGGCGAGGGCCGCCATGCGGCCGGGGACCCGGCGGTTGCGTTCCATGGCCAGGCAGCCCGCCATGAGGGTGCGCACATCGTCGAAGTCGACGTCGGCCCTGACGGCGCCGGCCTCCTGGGCGCGCCGCAGCAGCACGGCGAGGGCGGCGTCGAAGTGCCGCTCGACCCCGCCCGCGCGGAAGCCCTCGATGCCCGCCTCCATCTGCAGGGCGTCGCACACGGCATGGTTGAACGACGCCTGCTCCACCACCCGGGCGAAGAAGCCGTAGAACGCCTCGCCGGGATCGTCGGCGCCGGCCAGCGACCGGCCCTCGGCGACGATCTGCTCCAGCCGGTCCGCGACGACCTCCCGGAACAGCGCCTCTTTGGTGGCGAAATGCCGGTAGACCGTGCCCGCGCCGACCTGGGCGCGGCGGGCGATCTCGTCCAGCGGCACCAGCAGGCCCTCCTGGGCGAACGCCTCCCGCGCCGCGGCGAGGACGCGTTCCCGGTTGCGCCGGGCGTCGGCGCGGCGCGGTGTCGGCCCGGTCATCGGGCCTCCCTTCTCGACAAACGGGGCGTGCGTTCCGGTATGGTCCTAACCGGGTTGAACGTTCCGATTCTAGTGAGGAGACGACGGTGGCGGACATCGCGGAGGCCAGGCGCCGCCTGGGACGGGTCGGCGCCGGGCTGATGGTCCAGATCGCCCCCGCCGCCGAGTGGCGGGCGAGCGTACGGCGGGTCGAGGAGGCCGGGTACGGGACCGCGTGGGTGAACGAGACGATCGGCGGCCGGGAGGCGCTCACGCAGATGGGGGTGCTGCTGGCCGCCTCCGACCGCATCGCCGTCGGCTCGGCGATCGCCAACGTGTGGGCACGGCATCCGGCCGCCATGCAGGGCGGCGCCTCGGTGCTGGCGGACTCGTACCCGGGGCGCCTCGCGCTGGGCGTCGGGGTGAGCATGAACGCGGTCGTCGAGCGGAGCGGCCAGAAATGGGAGCGCCCGCTGGGGCGGATGCGCGCCTACCTCGACCGGATGGACACCGCCGTCGAGTCGGCGCCCCGGCCGCCGGTGCCGTTCCCCCGGCTCGTGGCGGCCCTCGGCCCGAGGATGCTGGAGCTGGCGCGGGAACGGGCCGACGGCGCGCTCCCCGCCGCGATGCCGGTCGAGCACACCCGGCGCGCCCGGGAGGTCCTTGGGCCCGACCGGCTGCTGGTCGTCCTGCAGATGGCGGTCCTCGAACCCGATCTCGGCGCGGCCCGCCGTGTCGTGCGCGAGTCCGGCATCCTGGACGTTCCCGACTCGCCCTACACCAGGGCGCTGCGGGGCATGGGGTACGGCGACGCCGACCTGGCCGGCGGGGGCACCGACGCGCTGATCGACGCCCGGTTCGCCCTGGGCGGCGAGGCGGCCGTCGCGGAGCGGATCCGGGCCCATCTGGACGCCGGCGCCGACCATGTGTGCGTGACCGTTCCCGGTCCCGATCTGCGGTCCATGACCGGCCTTCTGGAACGGCTGGCGCCCTCGCTGTCCGGCGCCTGAGCGGCGCCCCGGAGCGGGGCCCGCCCCGGGGCGGGGCCTGGACCTCCCCTGCCGGCGGTGCGGAGCGGCCGGACGGCGAGCTTGAACGGTCTAAGGGCGGGGGCGGACCAGGCCGGTCTCGTAGGCGACGATGACCAGCTGGGCGCGGTCGCGGGCGTGGAGCTTGGCGAGGAGATTGCCGATGTGGGTCTTCACCGTCGCCACGCTCAGCCGCAGATGCTCGGCCAGTTCGGCGTTGGAGAGGCCGCGGGCGACCAGGGTGAGGACCTCGCGTTCCCGGCCGGTCAGGCCGCGCAGGTCGCGCGCCGGGGGGTGGCCGGTCTCGGGCCGCCTCGCGAACTCGGCGATCAGGCGGCGGGTGACGGCGGGGGCCAGCAGCGCCTCGCCGGAGGCGACCACCCGGACGGCCGCCAGCAGATCGGCCGGGTGGGCGTCCTTCAGCAGGAACCCGCTGGCGCCCGCCCGCAGCGCCGCGTACACGTAGGCGTCGATGTCGAACGTGGTGAGGATCAGCACCCGTGCCGCGGGCACGGTGGCGCAGACGCGGCGGGTGGCCTCGATGCCGTCCATCTCCGGCATCCGGACGTCCATCAGGACGACGTCGGGCTCGGCGCCCACGGCCAGCTCGACGGCCCGGGCCCCGTCACCGGCCTCGCCCGCGACCTCGAAGCCGGGGGTGGTCTCGAGCAGCACGCGCAGGCTGCCGCGCAGCAGCGCCTGATCGTCGGCGATCAGCACGCGGACGGGGTCGGTCACGGGTCGCTCCGGTCGCAGGGCAGGCGGGCGGAGACGGCGAAGCCGCCCTCCGGACGGGGGCCCGCGGTGAGATCTCCGCCGTACATCATCGCCCGTTCCCGCATGCCGATCAGCCCGTGGCCCGAGGCGGCGCCGGGCAGGACGCGCACGCCGGGCCCGTCGTCGGTGACCTCGACCCGGACCTCGCGCGCGTCCTGCTCGACCACGACCCGGCCGCGGGCGGGGGCGGCGTGCTTGACGATGTTGGTCAGCGCCTCCTGGACGATCCGGTGCACCGCGAGGGCGATGCCCTCGGGCAGTTCGTCCACGCTGATCCGCAGGTCGACGTGGACGCCGGCCATCCCGGCGGCGTCCACGAGCCGGGGCAGGCCGGTCAGCCCGGGAACCGGGGCCGGCGCCGCGTCCGCCGGGTCGGCGGCCCCGGTGCGCAGGACCCCCAGCAGGTGGCGCATCTCGGCGAGCGCGCTCCGGCTGGTGTCCTCGATGACGCGCAGGGCGTCGAGGGCCTCCTGCGGACGGGCCTCCGCGACGTGCACGGCGACGCCCGCCTTGACCGCGATCAGGCTCATGCTGTGCGCGACGACGTCGTGCATCTCGCGCGCGATCCGCAGGCGTTCCTCGGTCACCGCACGGCCGGCCAGCTGCCGGACCGCGTGCGCGGCGGTGGCCCGGCGTTCCCGGACGGCCCGTCCGATCGTCCAGGAAACGCCCATCAGGGCGAGTCCCAGCAGGGCGTTGCCGTACGTGTCCACCCCCTGGCCGCGCGGACCGGCCACCAGGCCGAGCAGCAGGACCGTCCCGCTCAGCGCGCCGATCAGGGTGGTGGGGAGCCAGGAGCGCCGGGGCTGGGACAGCGCGACGGGATAGAGAGAGAACGCGGCGGCGCCGAAGAAGTCGCCCGGCAGCCGCAGGGCGATGCCCAGCACCGACATCGCCAGCACCAACGCGAAGACCCATACGGGCCACAGGCGCCGCACGGCCGGCGGCAGCCCGGTCAGGAGCACGACCAGGAGCTCCAGCGGCGGCGCGGCCACGCCGCCGTCCCGCCGGCCGACGATCAGCAGCATGAGAAGGGTGTAGGCCACCGCCGCGGCGACGTCCAGGCCGATCAGCCGGCGCCTGCTCAGCCACTGGTGGGCCGCCAGGGTGCGCGGCTCCGGATCGTCCACGCCCCGACCGTACCGGGACGGCCCCAGGGCCCGCCTCGCCCCTGGGCATGTCATCCCCTGGTAGGAGATGGGCCGCCTGGGAGCGCCGTCCTCGCACCGGGGGCCCTGATGGAGTTCCCGACCGCGCTCCGATGCGCCGGGGCGTCCGGGACGGGACGGTGGACGGCATGATCGAAGTGAGCGAGCTGACCAAGCGGTACGGCCGGTCGGCCGCGGTCGACGGGCTGTCGTTCCGGGCCCGGCCGGGGACGGTCACCGGCTTCCTCGGCCCGAACGGCGCGGGCAAGTCCACCACCATGCGCGTCCTGCTCGGGCTGGACGCGCCGACGTCCGGCCGGGCCCTGGTCAACGGGCGCCGCTACCGGGAGCTCCGCCGGCCGATGCGCGAGGTGGGGGCGCTGCTGGACGCCAACGCCGCGCACGGCGGGCGCAGCGCACTGGACCACCTGCGCTGGATGGCCCGCGGCAACCGCATTCCCGGCACACGGGTGACGGAGGTTCTGGAGCAGGTGGGGCTGGCGGGCGTCGCCCGCAAGCGCGTGGGCGGGTTCTCGCTCGGCATGCGGCAGCGGCTCGGCATCGCGGGGGCGCTTCTGGGGGACCCCGGCGTGCTGTTGTTCGACGAGCCGGTCAACGGGCTGGACCCCGACGGCGTCCGCTGGATCCGGGAGCTGATGCGGTCGCTGGCGGCCGAGGGCCGCACCGTGCTGATCTCCAGCCACCTCATGAGCGAGATGGCGCTCACCGCGGACCGGCTGGTCATCATCGGGCGGGGCCGCCTGATCGCCGACACGTCGGTGAGCGAGCTGGCCGAGCGGTTCCGGCGGGGCGTGCTCGTGCGGTCGCCGCGGGCTCCGGAGCTGGCGGCGGCCCTGGCCGCCGCCGGAGCGGAGGTGGACGCCGGGCCCGGTGGGGAGCTGTCGGTGCACGGGCTGGAGGTGGCCGGGATCGGCGACCTCGCGGCGGCCCGGGGGATCCCGCTGCACGAGGTGACGCCGCGCAGCGCCTCACTCGAAGAGGCGTACATGGAACTGACCGCCGGCAGCGTCCAGTACCGCGCCGGAGGCGATGCCGCATGAACCGGCTCTCCGGCGGAACGCCGGGACCGGGGCCGGGGCCGGGACCGGGGCCGGGGCCGGGGCCGGGTGAGGCCGGCGCCCGCATCGCCACCGGCGACCGTACGCGCCGTGGCAGGCCGGAGGAGCTGATCGACGCGCTCGCGGCCGAGTGGATCAAGCTGCGCTCCCTGCGGTCGACCGCCTTCCTCCTCGCGACGGTGCTCGCGTTCCTGCTCCTGTGCGCGCTGTGGTCGTGGTACGCGACGCGCTACTGGGACGGGCTCTCCCCCGAGCGCCGGGCGTCCGCCCGCGCTGCACCCCCGGAGCAGCCGCTGGTCCTGGCGCTGCCGATCTGCGCCGCCGTGCTCGGCACGCTCACGATCACCTCCGAGTACGCCACCGGGACGATCCGCGGCGCCCTGGCGGCCGTCCCCCGCCGCGGCACTCTGCTCACGGCCAAGGTCGTGGTCCTGGGCGCCGTCACGGCGGTGACCGCGCTGGTGTGCGTGACCGCGGCGGTGGCGGCCGGGCACGCGATCGCCGGCGACCGGCCGTTCCCGGAGTTCCGGACGCCGGTGACGGGGCAGGTGGCCCATCTGCTCGCACTGGCCGCGGCGACGACCATGATCGCCCTGGTCGCCTGCGGGATCGGCACGGCGCTGCGGTCCACCGCCGCGACCGTCACGGCCGTCGTGATCTCGCTGATGGTGCTCCCGCCGCTCACGAACCTGGTGCCCTCGCCGTGGGGCCCGCGCCTGGCGTCGGCGCTGCCGGCGAGCCTCGCCGACCAGATCGCCGCCGCGCCCGCCCGGACCCAGGATCCGGGAGTCCTGTCCCCGGCGGCGGCGGTCGCGGTGATGGCGGTGTACGTGGCCGCCGCCCTGGCGCTGGGGGCCGTCACCTTCGTCCGGAGGGACCCGTGATGAACGCGATCCTGGCCGCCGAGTGGCTCAAGCTCCGCTCGGTCCGTTCCACCTACGCGGCGCTCGGCGTCGCGCTCGCCCTCATCGTGCCGGGCGTGCTGATCACCTGGCAGGCGATGCTCATCTGGGACGGGCTCTCCCCCGAGCGTCGTGCCGGATTCGGTCTCGCCCAGCCGGCCCATCTGATGGCGTGGGCGGGCAGCCTGTCCCTCGGCGTGCTGGGCGTCCTGTCCGTCAGCGCCGAGTACCGCAGCGGCATGATCCGCACCACGTTCGCCGTCATGCCGGGCCGCACCGCCGTCCTGGCGGCCAAGGCCGGGCTGACCGGCACGGTCGCGCTGGCCGCCGGGCTGGCGCTCACGCTGGTCACCTTCCTGGGAACCCGGCTGGTCATCGGCGACCGGCCCGTTCCCGGCCATCGGACGGCGATCGCCCGGGAGCTGCCCGAACTGCTTCTGCGAGGGTGCACGGTGGCGGTGTACGCGGTGCTCGGGGTGGCGCTGGCCGTCCTGCTGCGTTCCACCGCGGCGGCGATCATCGGCCTCGTGGTCCCGTGGTATCCGCTGCCGATTATCGGCAACCTGCTTCCCGGACCGTGGGGCGAGCGTCTCGGATCGTTCCTGCCCGACGCGCTCCCCGAGCAGATCCTCGGCGAGGACAACGCGAACTCGGTGTACGGGGGCCTGCTGCCGCCCTGGGCCGCGGCGGTGGCGATGGCGGCCTACGTGGTGGTTCCCTTGCTCGCGGCGGCCCTCGTCCTGAATCGCAGGGACGCCTGAGGCGGAGCCGGACGATCGGACCGCCCACCACGCCCACCACGCCCGCGGGGCGCGGGCCCGGATCGGCCCGCGCCCCGATCAGGCCCGAGCAGGCCCGATCAGGCCCGGTCAGCCCCGCGGGTGGGACGCGCGGACCGCGAGACGGCCGCGCAGCAGGGCGATCGCCTCGTCCAGGTCCCGGGCCGCCGCCTGCGCGCGCAGTTTGCGGCCGTCCAGTTCGACGACCGCCTGGGCGAGCGCCGGGCGGGGCAGCGCGTCGCCGGGCACGACGCTCAGCGTGACCGCCACCGAGGCGATCGTGCCGGACGCGTGCCCGAGCGCGGAACGGAGGGCCCGTTCGGCGGCCTCCTTCTCGGCCGCGGTGACGCGGCCGGAGGTGAGGAAGCGGACTTCGGGCAGTTCACGAGTGGTCGAGTTCATGACTCCCCCAGGTACACGGACTGGTCATCCAGAACACCGGCGTCCGGCTGCGCGTCCCGCGCGGAGCGCGGGCACCGGGCCGCCGGCGCCTCCGTAGATAGAAGACTCGGTCAGCGTTCCCGGCGTTCCCGAGGTTCCCGCCGCCGGGGGGAGAGCTTCGTCACCGTCACGCTGAGTGCCACCGCTACCCATATATGGCAAACTACCTGCAGCACCACATGAGCCCCCGTAGAATTCCAGAGCGGACAGCCGCCCCGGAAATGCACACTGGTCACGGCGACGGCGGTGACCCGGCGTGACCACCGACCCTTACCAGGGTCACTCCGTCCCGGCGACGGTGAAATTTTCACTCTTCCCAAATTCGGGCGTGGATCCTCTAGCATGTTCCAGTGCCGTTCCGCCCTGTGAACGGTCCCGTCGACTGGCTGGTGACCTCTTGCCCCAGGATTCCGCTGCGAAGAAGCCGTCGGCCGACAGCGCATCGGCCGTCGGCCGCATCCTCGACTACCCGCGTGACGGCGGGCCCACCGTGCTGCGCATCCTGCTCGGCGCGCAGCTGCGCCGGCTGCGCGAGGCGCGCGGGATGTCGACCGAGGAGGCCGGATACGAGATCCGGGGCTCCCACTCCAAGATCAGCCGGATGGAGCTCGGCCGGGTCGGGTTCAAGGAGCGGGACGTCGCCGACCTGCTCACCCTCTACGGTGTGGAGGACCCCGAGGAGCGCGACTCGCTGCTGCAGCTGGCCAAGGAGGCCAACACGCCCGGCTGGTGGCACCGCTACGGCGACGTGCTGCCCGCCTGGTTCGAGACCTACCTCGGCCTGGAGGGCGCCGCCTCCCTGCTCCGCTCCTACGAGGTGCAGTTCATTCCGGGCCTGCTGCAGACCGAGGACTACGCCCGCGCGGTCGTCCGGCTCGGCTATCACGACGCCTCCGAGGAGGACGTGCAGCGCCGCGTCCACCTGCGGATGACCAGGCAGGAACGTTTCACCCAGCCCTCGGGGCCGACGCTGTGGGCGGTCCTGGACGAGGCGGTGCTGCGGCGCCCGCTCGGCGGGCGCGAGGTCATGCGGGCCCAGATCCGGCATCTGATCGACATGACCCTCAAGCCCAACGTCACGCTGCAGATCGTGCCGTTCGGCGCGATGGAGCACGCGGCCGTCGGCGGCCCGTTCACCATCCTGCGGTTCGCCGAGCCCGGCCTGTCGGACGTGGTGTTCATGGAGCAGCTCACCAGCGCGCTCTACCTGGACAAGCCCTCGGACGTCGACACCTACATGCGGGCCATGAACAACCTGTGCATCGCGGCCACCCGGCCCGACGACACGGTGAAGTTCCTGACCACGGTGCTCGAACAGCTCTGACCGTTCCGACGTCCTCGATGGGACCGTTCCGACGCGAGCCGTCCGTTCACCGTCCGATGCGACCTGCCTCACGGCCCGCCTTGCCACGGGCCTGACAGGCCGGATCCGGCCACCCGTTCCGGGCTGTCAGAAACGGGCACGCTCTGTGCCCGAATCCTGTTCGACACATGTCCGGCCCCGCGTCCGGCCCCGCGTCCGGCCCTGTGTCCGGTCCCGTGCCCGGCTCCGTGGCCCCGGCCGTCTCCGCGCCGGTGAAGCCGCGGCTCCGTCCCGATGACCGGCGCGGCCTCCCGGCGGCCCCTCGTCGCGAGGTCCGCCGGGAGGCGGCGGAGCCGCGCCGCCGTGGCTCGGTCCGGTCTCAGGCGGTGACCAGCGGCGCCAGCTCCCGCCACTCGCGGAGCGGGAGCCGGTCCTGGTCCGGTATGACGACCTGCAGCGTCACGTGGTCGGCGCCGGCATCGATGTGCTCGGCGATCCGGCGGCCCACGGCCTCCGGGTCACCCCAGGCGAAGACCGCGTCGATGAGGGCGTCGCTGCCGCCGCCCACCAGGTCCTCCTCGCCGAAGCCCAGCTTCAGCAGGTTCCTGGTGTAGTTGGGCAGGGCCAGGTACATCTCCAGGTGCCCGCGCGCGACCGCGCGGGCCCGGTCCGGGTCTGCGTCCAGGACGGCCTTGACCTCGGGCGCCAGCAGCGGGCCAGTGCCGAGGATCTCGCGGGCCCGGCGGGTGTGCTCGGGCGTGACCAGGTACGGGTGGGCGCCGGCGGCGCGGTCCCGGGCGGCGGCGAGCATCCTGGGCCCCAGCGCCGCCAGCACCCGGTGGCCGGCCGGCGACCCCGCCGCGTCCAGCCGGTCCAGGTAGCCGATCATCGCCGAGTACGGGCGCGCGTAGCGGTCGCCCACCAGCGCGCCGTGGCTGGCACCGAGGCCGAGGAGGAAGCGGCCCGGATGGGCCTCGTCCAGACCGGCCTGCTCCTCGGCGACCCGTTCGGGCTCGTGGTCCCAGATGCTGAGGATGCCGGTGGCCACGACGATCCGCGAGGTCGCCTCCAGCAGCGGGACCGCATGCCTGACACCGGGGCTCCCGCCCAGCCACAGGGCGCCGTATCCCAGTTCCTCCAGTTCGGCCGCGGCCTCGGCGTTGCGCCCCACGTCCCCCATGCGCAGGCCGCTGTCCCAGATGCCCAACCTGCCGATGTCCATCGGCGAACCTCCCATGATCGAATGTCCTCCCCCGCGACAACCCGGCGGCCCGCCAGCCTAATCCCGCCGGGCCCGCCGGGCCTGATCCCGCCGGGCCTGATCGGCCGGGGCCCGATCCGTCGGGGCCCGCTCCCCCGGGGGCCGGTCCTCCAGGTCCTCATTCCCCAGGACCGGCTCGTCACGACTGCGGCTGGTACCGCGGAACTCGGCGATGACGGCGCCGTCCGCCCGCCGCACGGTCACGTCGTAGACGCCGCCGCGGCCGAAGCGGGTGCGCTCGGTGGCCAGGGCCTCCAGGACGTCACCCTCGTACGCGGGGGCGACGAAGATCACCTCCGCCGCCGCGGCGACCGTGACGCGGTCGTGGCTGTTGCAGGCGTAGGCGAACGCGGAGTCGGCCAGCAGGAACAGGTAGCCGCCGTGGGCCAGCCCGTGCCCGTTCACCATCGTTCCGGTGATCCTCATCCGGATCCGCGCCCGCCCGGGAGCGATCTCGGCGATCTCCATGCCGAGGTCGAGCGCCACCCGGTCCCGTCCGTACATCGCCTCGGCGCACCGTCGCGCCACCTCCGCCGCAGCCCTCACCGACCCGCTCCGTCCACCGTGACCATCCGCCGTTCCCCTCGCCGTTCCCGGTCGCCGTTCCCGGTCGCCGTCCGTCCGGACGCCGTCAGGTGCGCCCGGTTCAGCGTATTGAGGTCTTCCTGGAAGGGAAGGTCCATCGGGTGCCGGTGGTTGATCGGGATGGCCGGCCGGATCCCCGAACGACCACCGGCCGCCGGCAACGACACCGACATCCGCGTAGAGGAGATCCCCATGCTGTTCGGACAGGAGCACGTCCAGCGGTACCAGGAGACCGACGGGACCGAGGGCCACGACTGGCAGGGGACCACGGTCCTGCTGCTCACGACGACGGGACGGCGCAGCGGCAAGCCCTACACCACGCCGCTGATCTACCAGCTGGACGGCGACACGCCCGTGGTGGTGGCGTCCAAGGGCGGGGACCCCGCACACCCCGACTGGTACCACAACCTCCAGGACGACCCCGAGGTGCAGGTGCAGATCCGCGGCGACAAGTTCACCGCCCGCGCCCGCACGGCGACACCGCAGGAGAAGCCCGCGCTCTGGAAGAAGATGGCCGCCGCCTGGCCCGCCTACGACGAGTACCAGACCAAGACCGACCGCGAGATCCCGGTCGTGGTCCTCGAACGGGTCTGAGCACCACGCCCGGACCGTCCCCCCGAGGGCGGGGGACGGTCCCGGGACGGCCCGTTCCCTTTCACTGGACGGGCGGAGGCGTGTACCGTCGGCGTGAACATGCGTTCGACCGTCCCTAGCCACCGAGGTGCCGAGGTGCCGACGTCACCGAGCGCCGGCGGCGACGAGCCGCCGCCGCGCCTGCTGAAGCGCTGGGGGATCGCCGCGCCGGCACCGCCGGCGCCGCTGGCTCGCCACGGCTGGCGGGTGGACGCCGAGTCGGGCTCGTACTTCCTGAAGGAGCACGGGCCCGGCGAGCGCCGCCGCGTGCGGTTCCAGCACCGGGTCACCGCCGCGCTCGACGCGGCGGGACTGCCCGTGCTGGCGCCCGTGCCGGCAGCGGGCGGCGGACGGACCCTGGTCACGGCGGGCGGGCGCTGCTTCGCGCTCTACCCGTGGGTGGCGGGCCGGCGGAGGGACGGGCTGGAGCTGACCTTCGGCCAGTGCGAGCGGCTCGGGGAGCTGCTGGGCGAGCTGCACGCCGCGCTGGACCGGCTGACCGCGCCCGTCCAGCAGAGCCTGCTGGTGCCCACCCCGCGCGCCGCCGACGCGGTGGCCGCGATCGACGCGATGCTCGCCGCCCTGCCCGCGGACGGGGCCGGACGCGGCGGCGACTTCGCCGCGCTCACCGAACGGCGCCTGCGGGAGCGGCGCGCCCTCCTCACCGAGCTGGCCGACCACCAGCCGCCGGAGATCGAGGTGAGCACGGTCGGCCACCTGCACGGGTCGTTCCACGAAGGGCACCTGCGCTACGGCGGTTCGGGCAACGTGACGGCGGTGCTCGGCTGGGGCTCGCTGACCACCGGCCCGGTCGCCGGCGAGCTGGTCCGGGCGGCGGCGGCGCTGTTCGCGTACGGGGACGAGCGCGGTCTCGACCTCGACCGGGTGCAGTCCTTCGTCGGCGGGCACCGGGCGGCCTTCCCGCTCGACGCGGGGCAGATCCAGTCGGCGGTGCACCGGGAGTGGTGGGAGCGGCTGTGCGACGTCGCCCCGCTCCGGCACCGCTACCTGGGGGACGGCGCCGAGCCCGCCGGCGGCCCCGCCCCAGGTGAGAGAACGGGCGGCGCGGGTACGGGCGCCATGGGCGGCGGCGCGGCGCTGGTCTCGTGGTGGTCGGCGCACCTGGAGACGACCCTTGACGCGTTCGCCGTGCCGTACACCGCCGCGCCGGCGGGCACGCCCGGCGGGAGCCCCGCCTACGGCTGAGGCGCCGAGCCCGCCCGCACCACCACTCGAACGCCGGAGAGGAGAACGACCATGACTGCTGTCGCGCTGCTGGGTACCGGGATCATGGGGACGGCGATGGCGCGCAACCTGTGCCGGCACGGCATGACGGTCCGGGTGTGGAACCGCACCCGCGCCCGCGCCGAGCCGCTCGCGGCCGACGGCGCCGTCGTGGCGGGGTCGCCCGCCGAGGCGGTGGCCGGGGCCGACGTCGTCATCACCATGCTGAAGGACGGAGAGGCCGTCCTGGCCGCCATGCGGGACGCCGCGCCGGGCCTGCGTCCAGGGCAGGTGTGGGCGCAGATGGGCACGGTCGGGCTGGCGTCGCTGGAGCCGCTGGCGGGACTGGCCGCCGAGCACGAGGTCGTGTTCGTGGACGCGCCCGTCCAGGGGACCCGGCAGCCCGCCGAGCAGGGCGCACTGGTGATCCTCGCGGCCGGGCCGGAGGCGGCCCGCGGCCCGCTGGAGCCGGTGTTCGGCGTGCTCGGCGCCAGGACGCTGTGGATCGGTGAGAACGGCGCGGAGGGCAACGGGACCCGCCTCAAGATGACCACGGTCGGCTACGCCATCGCCCTGACCTCGCTCGTCGGCGAGGCGCTGGCGCTGGCCGAGGGCCTCGGCCTCGATCCCGCCCTGTTCGGGGAGGTCGTCTCCGGCGGCCCCCTGGACAGCGCGTACCTGCAGGCCAAGATGAAGGCGATCATGGACGGCGACTTCTCGCCCAGCTTCACCCTGCGCAACGCGGAGAAGGACACCCGGCTCATCGGCGAGGCGGCGCGCTCGGCAGGCGTCCACGTGGACATGAACGACGCGGCGGGCGAGCGTTTCCGCCGCGCGCTCGGCCAGGGCCACGGCGACGAGGACATGGCCGCCGCCTACTTCGCCGGATTCTCCTCCGGGAGTTGACCGACCGAGTCCGTCACGGCCTGCGGGAGGGCGGCCGGGAGCCCGGCCCCGCTGCCGGCGGCGCTCGGGGCGCCGGCCTCCAGGTGGGTGAACGATCCGCCGACGAGCCGCAGGGGCTCGGGCCCGTCCGTGGCGGCCCGCAGTTCGACGATGGCCCCGTTCGGCATCTGGCAGACCTGTACGAAGTGGAAGAAGGCGTTCATCGCGACGGCGTCCGGGTCGGTGATCCCGGTGAGGAGCGACCACATCAGCGCCCGCATGTACGTGCCGTGGGTGAAGACCGCGGTGAGGCCCTCCGGGCGGCGGGTGAGGCGTTCCACCAGGTCCCGCGTCCGGCCGATCAGCCGCTTGAACGACTCCCCGTCTCCGTCGTGCGTGAACGAGGGGTCGGCGCGCCTCCAGTAGGCGACACTGTGCGGACGGCGCTCGGCGTTGGTGGTGCGGGGGCCGTGCAGGTGCCCCAGGAAGGTGAACTCCTGGACCGGCCACTCCTCGTAGGGCACCTCGGGGAACCGCCTCCTGGTCGGCAGGGCGGTCTCCCGGGCGCGCCGGAACGATGAGGCGACGATCAGGGCGGGCGGTTCGGTGAAGGCGGCGGCGACCCGTCCGGCCTGGTCCCAGCCCAGCGGTGTGAGCGGTGCGGCCCCGGGCCCGTCGGTGGGCAGTCCCGCGTTCGACTCGCTCTGCCCGTGCCGGATCAGCCACGCCCGCGCGCCCGTCGTTTCGATCATGAACGCTAGGCTGGCACGCGGCGGGGCGGCGCGGTAGCCCGCGCGGGCTCCCGCGAAGGTACCGGCCCACGACCGTTGAGGAGCGCGACCGATGAGAGGGACGCACCCGCCGTCTCCGGCCGGTTACTATTGGAACCACAACACCCACTACCACGACCTGATCCTGCGGGCCGTGCCGCGCGGATGCGGTGACGCGCTGGACGTCGGCTGCGGGGACGGCCTGCTCGTCCGCCGGCTCGCGGCGCGGGCGGGCCACGTCACGGGACTCGACCCGTCCCCCGAGATGATCGCGGCGGCCCGGCTGGCCAGCCGGGACGTTCCCAACGCCGACTTCGTCGAGGCGGACCTGCTCTCCCACGGCCTCCCGGCGGGGAGCCTCGACTTCGTCTGCAGTGTCGCGGCGATCCACCACATGGACTTCACCGCGGCGCTCACCGTCATGCGCGACGCCGTCCGGCCGGGCGGCGGGCTGGTCGTGATCAGCCTGGCCGCCGACGGGTCGTTCGGCGACCGGCTGCGGGGAGCCGCGGGCGTCCCGGCGCACCATCTGCACCGGCGGCGCCATCGCGGGCGGGCCGGCGATCCCGGCGCGCCGGTCGCCGATCCCGAGATGACCTGGGGAGAGGTCCGGGACGAGGCGTTGCGGCTCCTGCCGGGGGCACGGTTCCGGCGCCATCTGCTCTGGCGTTACTCCATCTCCTGGAGCCGCCCCCGCGCGGGCTGAAACGGTCCGGATGCCCGTGGGGGGCGTGCCGGAACGTCCGTCCCGGTCAGGTGTGGGTGGGCGCGCAGACGCTCTCCACGAACTCGGCGATCTTCTCCTCCGGGAGGTTGCGGGCGACGTCGGCCTCACTGATCATTCCGACCAGGCGCTTCTGATCGATCACGGGTACGCGGCGGATCTGGTAGCGCGCCATCGTCCGCACCACCGTGTCGGTGTCCTCCTCGGCGGTGACGAAGTGCAGGTCCTCGCTGGCGAAGGCGCCCGCCTTCACCTGGGCCGGGTCGCGTCCCTCGGCGACGCAGCGCAGGACGATGTCCCGGTCGGTGACGATGCCGTGCAGCCGGTCGTCCTCGCCGCAGATGGGCAGCGCGCCGACGCCCAGATCGCGCATTTTCTGGGACGCGGTGAACAGTGACTCGTTCTCTCCGATGCACTCGACGCCCCGGTGCATGATGTCGCGTGCGGTGGTCATGGAACCCCCTTCGACTGCCGTCGCACAGGTCCACGATTTCGCACACAACACTCATGACGGGCAAAACGGACGCCAGGGATCGGCCCGTAACGGCAAAGCCTGGAGTGGTCCCGGCGGGCCGTTCTCTCCATTCGGCGCCTTTCACCGGCGCACCGCGAGAGCATTGGAGGCGCCCCCGCATCGAAACGCGACACGCGAAACTGGAAATTACTGGAACTGTCTGGAAGCTGCTGTACTCTCACCCGCATGTCCGCGTCATCCGGCGTTCCGAGCCCCGAGGCACTGGAGGAACGCATCACCGAACTGCGCGCCGCCGTCCGGCGCGCGATGGCGCGGGGCGATCGGCCGGCCGCCCGCGATCTGCGCTCGCGGCTGCGCGACGCCGAGGACGCCTGGGACGAGGCGGTGCTCGGTGAGGCCACCGGCGCCGCGCCCGCGCCCGCACCCGCCCGGCCCGCGGCGGCGGGCGCCGGGCGGCAGGCCGAGCGCGGCATGGTCCCGGTGCGCGAGCAGGTGCACCAGGCGCTGACCCTGCTCGGCGCCCCGGCGGCGCCCAAGCTGATCGGCTCGGTGTACGCGGCGTTCTTCCCCGGCGAGATCCCCGGGACCAGGCTGACGAGCCTGCGGCGGGACGAGGAGCGCTCGTTCCGCACCGCGCCCTACTCGCGGCCCTACTACCTGTGCGCGGCGCTCACCGCCGACCTGCTGGCCCCGGCCCGCGGCCTGATCACGGTGAGCACCTGGCCGCTGGAGCAGCGGGTCGTGGGCCCGCTGAGCCCGCGCACCGACTTCCTCACCGCCGCGCGGCGGGTCGCCGAGCACGCCGTGCGGGGCGGCACCGCGCACTCCCCCGCCGTCCAGCGGCTGCTGTGGCGGTTCGCGGCCAACATCCCCGGCACCACCGGCGCGGCCGTCGGCGACGTCGACCCCGCCCTGCTGGCCGAGGCCGCCGAGGCCGAGCTGGAGGTGCACCGCGCGGCCGACGGCCGGCAGCGCCGGCAGGCGGCCGAACGCGCCCGCACCCGCCTCGGCGACGCCGAGCGGCTCTTCGGCACTCGCCTGCGCGCCATGCGCGCGGCCGCGTCCGGCACCGGCGGCCCCGCCCCCGCGGCGGCGGGACCGGCGATCGCGGCCGGCCCCTCCGCCGTCCCGGCCCACGGCCCCGGACCCGTCCCGGCCCACGGCCCCGGACCCGTCGCGGCCGGACCCGTGGCGGCCGGACCCGCGCCGGTCGCCGGCCTGGGCCCGGCGCCGGTCCCCCAGGGCGGCCGGTCCGGCGGCGCGCCCGCGCGCGTCCCCCGCGGGAGCACCGCCTCCCGCACGCCCGAGAACCCGCGGCCCGCCGAGGAGGATCAGCCGACGCCGTCGGCGATCCGGCGGCGCCGCGCCCCGAGCGGGGGGACGTCCCCCCGCACGCCCCGCAGGCCCGACCCGCCGGCCTCCTCGGCGATCCGGCCGCACCGCGCCACCCATGAGGACGACCGATGATCGATACCGCCCTTGACCTGGATCTGGACCGGCTGCGCGGCGGCGCGCAACCGCGCAACCACGACGCCCGGACGATCGCCGCGCTGACCGCCAACCCGGGGTGCGCGCGCCGCGGGGTGATGGACGCCGCGGGGGTCGACAAGGACGCCCTCGCCCGCGAGCTGGGGTTCCCCTCGCCGTTCGGCCAGTCCCAGTTCGCCATCACGCGCGGCAACGCGTTCGAGGCCCAGGTGAAGGCGGACGGCTGCGCCGAGCTGATCACCCTGCTGCGCGACCGGCTCGGCCTGGCCGTGCCCGAGGTGGCCTACGACGACCTGGAGGTGGTGGCCGGGAACGAGGGGCGGGAGCTGCGGCACGCCCGGACCCGGCGGCTGCTCGCGCACGCGCTGGAGTCGGACGAGGGCACGCTGTTCGACCATCCGCTGCTGCGGCTGGAGATCGCGGGGCAGCCGGCCTACCTGGAGCCCGACGTGATCGCCTTCCAGCTGGCCGGGCGGCTGCACGTCATCGAGATCAAGTCGTTCGCGGTGGTGGACGGGCAGGCCGAGCCGGAGCAGGTGGCCGCCGCCGCCCGCCAGGCCGCGGTGTACGTGCTGGCGCTGCGCCGCCTGGTGGGCGAGCTCGGCCATCCCGCCGAGCGGGTCTCGCACGAGGTGATCCTGGTGTGCCCGGAGAACTTCTCCAACCGGCCGACCGCCACACCGGTGGACGTGCGCCCCCAGCTGGCGGTGCTGGAGCGGCAGCTGGCCCGGCTCACCCGGATCGACGCGATCGTCGGCGAGCTGCCGCCCGACGTGTCGTTCGCGCCGGGCGAGGCGCTGCCCGGGTCGGTGCGCGCGGTGGAGGCCCGGTACGCGCCCGAGTGCATGGCCAGCTGCGAGATGGCGTTCTTCTGCCGGGACGAGGCGCGGGCCTGCGGCGCCACCGGCACCCTGGGCCGCTCGGTCCGCGACGACCTCGGCGGCGTCGACACGATCGGCACCGCGCTGGCGCTGGCCGACGGCTCGCTGGAGCCCGCCGAGGACCTGGCCGAGACCGCCCTCCAGCTGCGCACCGCGGCCCGCCTCCGGCGCGAGGTGCTGGGCGGCGCCCTGGACGGAGCGGCATGATCGCCGCGTCCGCCCGGACCCTGCCGTCCCGCACCGTGCCGTCCCCCGGTGAGAACGCGGAGGTCGCCGCGACGTGAGCGTGCTCACCTCGCTCGCCCAGCTGGAGGCGGCCGCCACCGGCCGCGCCCAGCCGCTGGCGACGGTCCGGCACTGCCACCTGTCGGACGCGCCGCTGGTCCTGATCCCGCTGAAGCTGGCCGGCGAGGCCGCCGCCCCGCTGGCGGTGATGCTGGGCAGCGACCCCGCCGACCCGACGCTGCTGGTCGTTCCGCAGCCGCGCAACCGCGACCTGCGGTTCGCCTTCGCCGCGGAGCTGGCCAAGCTGGTCCTCAACCACGTCGAGACCAGCCGGGGCGCGGTCGAGGAGCTGCCGCCGGGCAAGGAGGGCGAGGAGCGGATCCGGTACGGGGACGCGCCGCAGCTGCTGGTGCCCAACCGGGGAGGGGTCGGCTTCCTGCGGCTGATGGGCCGCTCGACCCGGTTCCGGCGGACCGAGGGGCCGTACGCGGTGGACCCGGCGGTGCCGGTCCTCGGCCGCTGGCTGACCTGGTTCGCCGACCGCAACGACCATCCGGGCTCGTCGCTGCTGCTGGCGATGACCGAGGCGCTGCGGCTGCACTGGGCGACCGGGCAGAGCGCCCTGGAGGACGGCAACCTGGCCGCGCTGATGGGCTGGATCTCCCCTCCGGAGGGGCTGGACGGCCCGGCCGCCGCCGCGCTGGCCGAGGACCCGGTCACCTGCCCCCCGGCCGGGCCGACGACCGACCCGACCTTCGACAACGAGGTCCTGGCCCCCGCGATCGCCGCCTTCGACCAGGCGGGCCGCGATCCGCGGGCCGAGGAGCGGGTCCGCTCCGCGCTCGCCGGCCAGCTCACCCCCACCTGGCATCTGATGTGGCGGGCTGTGGAGGTGCTGCGGGCGCTGCCGCCGGGCGCGGGCGTGCCCGCCCGCTGGGAACGCGACCGCGACGCCTTCACCTACTACCACCAGACGTTCGGCGAGGCGTACCCGCAGGCCCGCCGCGACCCGCCGGTGCGCGCCGCCCGGCGCCTGCACGAGCTGGAACGCGCCCAGGAGGCCTACGACGCCCAGCGCGCCTTCGACGACCCGCTGGTCATGGCCGAGCACCGGCTGGCCGGGCAGGCGTTCGGCGGCACGGTGGTCGACAGCGACCCCACCCGCCTGGACGAGACCGGCAAGCGTCCCAAGCTGCGCCCGTACCTGCGCGTCCGTACCGAGGACCCGGTCCGCCTGGACGCGGGCGCCACCGTCTGCGACGCCGCCCGGCCCGCGCTCAAGGGGCGGATCGTGGAGATCGACGAGCGGACCCGCAGCGTGCTGCTGGAGCTGACCGGCGGGATGGGGCGCAAGCTGGTCCCCGAGGCCGGGGTGGTCCCCGAGATCGGCGCCCGGGTGGTCTTCACCTCCCGGTCGGCCGACTCGTGGGGCGCGGCGAAGTTCCCCGACCGCGAGGCCACCCCGTGGACCCACGGCGGGCCGCCCGAGGAGTACGTGCCCAGCGACGAGGACGCGGCAGAGGAGTGGTCATGACCGGACCCGCCCGGACCGGGACCGTTCCCGCAGCCCGGACCGACCCGTCGGCGGCGGCGACCAGGGTGGTCGAGGACGTCCTCGCCGACCTGGGCGGCGGCCATCGCGGGGTGGTGGTCGACTCCCCGCCGGGCGCGGGCAAGTCCACGCTGGTGGTCCGCGCCGCCGCGCACCTGGCCGAGGCCGACGAACGGCTCATGATCGTCGCGCAGACCAACGAGCAGGTCGACGACCTGATCGAGCGGATCGCGGGCAAGCACCCGCAGGTGCCGATGGGCCGGTTGTCGGCCTCCACCTACGTCCTCTCCGACCGTGTCGCCGCCCACCCGGCGGTCAAGGTGGCGACCAAGGCCGACGACCTGGCCGACCGCGCGGTCGTCATCGCCACCGCCGCCAAGTGGGCGACGCTGTCGGACGGCTCGTGGCCGTGGGCGATCGTGGACGAGGCGTACCAGATGCGCTCGGACATGCTGCTGCGGATCGCCGGGCGGTTCGAGCGCGCGCTGTTCGTGGGCGACCCGGGGCAGCTCGACCCGTTCTCCACGGTGGAGGTCGAACGGTGGGCCGGCCTCACCTGGGACCCGATGCGCAGCGCCGTCTCGGTGCTGCTCGCCCACAACCCCGACCTGCCGCTGCACCGGCTGCCGGTCTCCTGGCGGCTGCCCGCCTCGGCCGCGCCGGTCGTGTCGCGGGCGTTCTACCCGTTCACCGGGTTCACCTCCGGCACGGGGCCCGGCGACCGGCGCCTGGAGTACGGGGCGCGCGGCATGGGCACCGCCTACGACCGGGCACTGGACGAGGCCGCGGAGTCCGGCTGGGCCCTGTACGAGCTGCCCGCGCGGCACACCATCCGTACCGACGGGGAGGCGGTCCAGGCCACGGCCGCGCTCGCCGTGCGCCTGCTGCAGCGCGGGCCCGTCGCGCATTCCGAGCACGGCTCGGCGCCGGTCGGCGCGGACCGGATCGCGATCGGCGCCGCCCACCGCGACCAGGTGACCGCGATCCGCGCGGCACTCGGCGCGCACGGCGCGGACATCACCGTCGACACCGCCAACCGGCTCCAGGGCCGCGAGTACGACGTGACCGTGGTCCTGCATCCCCTCTCGGGACGCCGGGACGCGACCGCGTTCCACCTGGAGTCGGGCCGGCTGTGCGTGCTGGCCTCCCGGCACCGGCACGCCTGCGTGGTCGTCGCCCGCGCCGGGATCCCCGAGCTGCTGGACGCGCATCCCTCCACCGAGCCGGTCCACCTCGGCGTCCCGGTGAAGTTCCCCGACGGGTGGGAGGCCAACCAGTCCGTGCTCGCGCATCTGGCCCGGCACCGGGTTCCCGCGCATGGTTCGACACCGGGGCCCGGAGGGATACTGTGAGACCGGTGCCTCAGCGATCAGGGGAGGGACATGGAGGACATCGGCTTCATGTGCGCCCGCTGCGGCGGCGAGGTGCACGACGTGACGCACAACCGCGAGGGTTCGCTCGACGGCGTCGGCTACCGCCACAACCGCCGGGTGGAGCCCTGGGACCACGAGCTCGAGCTGGCGGTGGGCGAGCCCGCGCCGCGGGCACGCGCCTGCGACTTCTGCGGCGTCTCCGGGCCGAGCTGGCTCTACTACCCCACGCTCGACCCCGAGGACACCGACATGTTCGAGGTGGAGCTGGACACCACCCACCTGTCGGACGACGACACGGCGGTCGCGGTGCTCAACATGCTCTACCCGTGGTACGCCTGCGACACCTGCTCGGTCCTGGTCGCCGACCGTAACATCGAGCGGCTGATCGCCCGCGCCCTGGACCGCACGCCCGTCCCCGCCGAGGGCCCGGTGGACGAGGAGACCGTCCGCGCCAGGCTCACGGGGTCGCTGTCGGTCTTCTTCACCACCCGGCCCGGCCGCCCCCAGCCGTCCCGCGCCGTCTGACGCCTCCCGGGCGCCGCTCCCGCGGGCGTCTGAGGTGTGCGGCCCTCCCCCGGGCCTCCTGTCCCCGCTTGGTGGGCGCCCCACGCTCACCTGCCCTTCGGGCCACATCTCCCTTCCCCCTCGCGCCCCTAACGTCCGGTGCCGGCTTTCCTTCTGTACCGATATATGGCCTTCACCGTTGAGATACGCGGGGATCATCGCCGAGTCCCGCGGGGCGCGGCATGGGGTTGTCCGGGCCGCTCATTAGGATCAGTCCGTTTGAGCACGACGGGTGGAGGCCCGGGGGGATGAAGTGATCGTGGAAACGGTGACCATAGAAACGCGGTACCACGGCCCCGAGGGCTCGGGGAACGGGGGTTACGTCGCCGGGCTGCTGGCGGGGCACGTGTCGTCCGACGCCGTGACCGTCACCTTGCGGTGCCCGCCGCCGCTGGAGACCGGGTTGCGGATCACGACCGACGGCGACCGGGGGATCGGCGCGCGGCTGTGGGACGGGGAGCGGCTGGTGGCGGAGGCGCTCGCGGGGGCGATCGTGGTGCCGCCCGTGCCCGCGGTCTCGCACGCGGAGGCGCTCGAGGCGGCGGAGAAGTACCGGACGGCCGAACGGCACCCCTTCCCGGGGTGTTTCGTGTGCGGGCCCGACCGCGAGCCGGGCGACGGCCTGCGGCTGGAGCCGGGCCCGGCGGGCGAGGGCCTGGTGGCGGCCCCGTGGACGCCCGGTGTGGTGCCCGAGCGGGAGATCATGTGGGCGGTGCTGGACTGCCCGGGCGGGCTGTCGGTCGGCCAGGCCGATCCGCCGGTGGTGCTGGGCACCATGACCGCGCAGATCACCGAGCCGCCCGAGGCCGGCGAGCCCTGCGTGGTGATGGGCCTGACCCGCAGCCGCGAGGGCCGCAAGGTCCACGCGGCGACGGCCGCGTACGGGGCCGACGGGCGGCTGCTGGGCCGGGCCGAACAGATCTGGATCGAGGTGGATCCCGGACGCTTCGGCGCCTGACACGCACCCGGCGCCCAGCGCCCGGCACTCAACCGGCGTACGCGGGGACGCCGCGGGACCGGCCGGCCCGGCGGCGACGACGGGGGTCACCGGCCGCCGGGGCCTGGGATCGGAGGGCGGTCAGGGACCGGTGTAGAGAGGGTCGCCCGGGTCTCCCACACCGTTGACCTGCCGTCCCGAGGGGACCGCCTGGCCCCCGGCCTGCGGTACGCCCTGCCCCGGAGCAGGGGCTCCGGGCTGCGCGGCGTCCGGGACGTGCGGCCGGCCCTGCACCGGTCCCATCTGGGGCGTTCCCGCACTCGGGTAGCGTCCGCCCGGCGGGACGTTGGACGACAGCGTGTTGTGGGTGAACTGGTCGATCTGGCGCCGGGCCCGGTCGGCCTCGGCCCGGGCCGCGTCGCGCTCCTCGGCCAGCGCGGACAGCGCGGCCTGCTGCTCGGCCACCGACTGGGCGAGCTGGCGCAGCTGGAGCGCCTGGTCGTTGACCTTGGTCTGCAGCTCGTCACGCTCGGCGACGGCCTGCTGCGCCTGCGCCTGGGCCGCGTCGCGCTCCTTGGCGGCCTCCTCGGCGCGGGCGTTGGCCCGGACCGTCTCGGCCTCGGACTCGGACTGGGCGCGCAGGGCGGTCGTACGCTCGGCCTCGGCCTTGCTGGCGGCCTGCATGGCCCGCTGCCGCTGCGCCTCGGTGTCGCGCATGGCGTTGCGCAGGTCCTCGGCCCCCTGCTTGGCGACCGCGGCCTCCACCCGCTGGGACTCCACCGCCCCCTCGGCCTCGGCGACCTTGGCGTGCAGGGCGACCAGTTCGGCGCGGGCCGCCTCCAGGGCGGCCAGCAGCTCGGTCTCGCGGGCGGCGATCCGATCGCGCTCGCTCTCGGCGGCCAGCTTGGCCGAGACGGCCTGCTGGGCGATCTGGTGCGCCTCCTCCCACGCCTTCTGGGCGGCGTCGCGCTTGGCGGTGGCGAGCTTGGACTCCTCGCGGGCGCGGCCGGACTCCTGCTCGGCGGCATCGGCGCGCTGCCGGGCGGCCGCCGCCTCCTGCCAGGCCTCCTCGGCCTGCCGCTGGGAGGCGTCCCGCTCGTTCTGGGCGATCGCCAGCTCGCGGGCGGCCTCGGCCCGGACCTCGGCGACGCGGCGCTCGACCCCGGCGACGCTCAGCTCGGAGGTCAGCGATTCGGCGAGCAGGTCGGCGGCGTTCTCCAGCCGTTCCACCATCTCCCAGGTGGAGGCGACCTGCCCGGTCAGCCCGGGGGCGTCGCGCCCGCGCTCCCGGCGGTTGCGCGCCTCCCGCGCGCAGGCGCCCTCGTTGTCCTGGCAGTAGCGGACGGCGCGGACGGCGCCGATGGGCTGGGGCACGGGGCGGCCGCAGTTGGCGCACGGCCAGACCGCGACGGGCTCCCCCATCCGGGCCACCGCGGTCTCGGTCCCGCGTTCCCGTACGGCGGGCCGGGCCGCGGCACCGCCGCCGGGACGGGGCTGCGCGCCGGTTCCGGTGGCGGACGCCGCGCTCTCGCCGGCCGCCTTCCCGGTGTCGTCGCCGGTGCCGTTCCTGTCCGTGTCCGTGTCCGTGGCGGGGGTGGCGGGGGTGGCTTCGTGGTTGGTTCCAGCCTCGGAGACCGCGCCTTCGGAAGTCCCGGCCTGCCCCCTGGGGCCGCTATTGTCGCGCTCATCACTCGTAGGCATGAAATGAACGATACGCACTCATTAGCGTGGCTGCAGTGACTTGAGAGGCCTCGGCGACCCACGCCGCGTGAGCGTCCGGCGGCCCCTCCGGGGGACCGCCGGAACCTCCTGGTCAGGACGGCGGAGAGGCGGGCGGCCGTCCGGCACGGCCCCCGCCATGCCGGACGCGCGCCGTCCGGGAGGCGGGCTCAGGTCAGGCCGGTGAGCTCGGGCACGCGGTGCCCGTACCGGGCCAGCAGCGCCCGGTTGGTCTCGTCTCCGCCGGGCACGTTGGCGCTGGTCCAGCAGGGCAGCTCGACGCCCTTCGCGACGGCGAGGTCGTCCAGCTCCGCCAGCACCCGCGACCAGGTGTAGGCCGCCAGGACCGTGGAGACCGCCGCGGTGCGCGGCGCCTCCGGCGGGTGCAGGACGTCACCGGGCGGCACGACGGTGTCGAGCACGACCGCGGCGTGGTCGGCCAGGGCGGTCTCGGTCCGCGCCGCGGCGTGCCGGGACGCCCGCGGGGAGGTCACGGCGATCACGGGCACGCCGAGCGCGGCGCACTCCTCGGCGATCTCGACGGGGTACGGGTTGCGCCCGCTGGTGGAGAACACCACGGCCACGTCGGGCGGGGCCGGCGCGGCCTCGCGCACCACCGACCGGCCCAGGCCCTCCTGCCGTTCGGCGCGGGTGCTGCGCACGGCGTCATCGAGGGGCAGCACCGCCGGGTCCCACATGGGCCGGACGGCCGCCAGCCCCCCGGCCCGGTAGAAGGTCTCGCAGACCAGCGCCAGCGAGTGCCCGGCGCCGGCGACGTGCACGATCCCGTCGGCCTCGACGGACCGCAGCAGCAGCGCCGCGGCCTCGCCGATCGCCGTACCGGAACGGGCGTCGAGGTCGTCGAGCAGAGCCCGGACCCGGCCGGGATAGGAGGTCCGGGACGCCTCAGGCATCGGGGCGGGCCTCCTCCGGCAGGGCCCGTCCCAGCTCGGCGGCCATCTCCGCGTCCCCGGCGGCGCCGCGCAGCCGATCGGCCAGGCCCGCCGACAGGGCCCGGGCCAGCGCGGACAGCGACGCGACGTGCGCGTCGGCGTCCGGGGTGCAGAACGCCAGCAGCAGGTCGACCGGGTCGTTGTCGGGGTGGCCGAACTCGACCGGCGCCGCGAGCCTGGTCGCGGCCACGCCGACGGCCAGGCCGCCGTCCTCGGGACGGGCGTGCACCAGGGCCAGGCCCTTGGTCAGCACGATGTAGGGGCCGTCCCGTTCGACGACCCGCACGCAGGCGTCGGGATACCCGGCCGCCGCCGCGCCCATCTCCACCAGGACCCCGGCCGCCGCCCTGGTGGCGGCCCGCCAGCCGTCGGCGTCCACCCCGTCGCGCGCTCCGACCGCGGTCACGCCAGCCAGCCCTTCTCGGCGAGGCGCTCGCGCAGCGCGGCCTGCAGCCCCTCCTTGTCGAGGAAGTCGCTGACGGTGATCACCACCGGGGCCGCGTCGGCGATCTCGTCGGTGTGCATCCCCTGGCCGATGATGACGTCGGCGGTCATCCCGCGGGCGGTGGACAGGTCGGTGTTCTCCACGCGCGCGTCCACGTTCAGCGCGCGCAGCGCGTCCTCGGCGGTCATCTTCAGCATGAGGCTGGAGCCCATGCCCACGCCGCAGACGGCGAGCACCTCCAGTGTGCGGTCCATTGCCATGGCGTCCTTCCCTCCGGTGAATGTCGGGCGGCCCCCCGCGGGCCCCCGGGGGCCGTCCCCCGGCGAACCGGGGGACGGCGTGCGCGGTCAGTTCTTGCCACCGGCCTCCTTGGCGGGCTCGGCGGACTCGGTGGCGGGCGCCCCGCCGGCGCCCTCCGCGCGCCGCTCCCGGCGGCCGAGGAGCAGCAGCGTGCCGACGGTGGCGGCGAGCGCCACGACGGGGACGGCCCAGACGGAGGCGTCCCCGATGATCGGGTCGACCGCCTTCAGCAGCCAGGCGATCGCGTACCAGTCCGGGTCGGCCAGCGTGGCCAGCTCGGGCGCGGTCCGCTCGAACAGGCCCCACGTCACAGCCTGCCCGACGGCCAGCATCAGGCCGGTGATCACACCGCCGATCACCGCGCCGCGCCAGCCCGCCACCACGTTGCCGAACAGGGCCGCCGCGCCGCCCACGAAGAACAGCATGATCATGGGCGGGGCGAGGGTGAACCAGCCCGCCACGGCGAAGACGGCCAGGCAGCCCAGGAACACCGCGGTGGAGGAGACGAAGCCGATCATCACGGCGGTCGGGGCGACCGGGAAGACGGTCGGGGCGTCCAGCGCGGGCCGGGTGCCCGGGATCACCCTGTCGCTGAAGCCCTTGAACGCGGGCACGATCTCGGCCAGGAACATCCGCACGCCGAACAGCAGGATCGCGATGCCGCCCGCGAACCGCAGGCCCACCAGCAGCGCCCACACCCAGGGCGAGAGCTTGGGGTCCATCTCCGCGGCCAGCTTGGCGACCACCTGGTCGTCGGCGAACGCCACCGCGGCCAGCATGATCAGCGAGATGATCAGGGCGGTGCTGACGTTGACGTCCTTGAAGAACGACAGCTGCCGCGGCAGCCTCACCTTCTCGGTGTCGTGCCGCTCGCGGTCCCCGAACGGGCGCGCGGCGTACCCGGTGACCAGCGCGGCCAGCGAGCTGGTGTGCGCGAACCCGAACCGGTCGTCGGGCATCACCCGGCGCATCAGCGGCCGCATCCACAGCGGCTGGAGCGTCCAGTACGCCGCCACGAACCCGGCGCCGCACAGCACCAGCGTGAGCTGGTCGGCACCCGGTGCGATGGTGACCAGCGAGGCCACCACCACCGTGCTGATCCAGAACATCAGGTGCCCGGTCAGGTAGAGGTACCGGGCGGCCGGGAAGATCCGGACGATCAGCACGTGCAGCAGGAACGCCACGGTGATGACCAGCGCGATCGTCCCGCCCTGGGCGCCCAGGAAGTCGGTCAGCGTGTTGTCGGCCTTGGGCGGTGTCGTCCCCATGGCGTCGGCGAGGACGGTCTGGAAGCTGGACAGGCCGCCGGTGAAGACCTCGATGCCGATGAACAGGATGACCACGCCGATGGTCGCCCGCAGGGCACCGGCGAGGGTGTCCTCGAAGCGCTTGCGCTGCAGCAGCAGCCCGACCAGCGTGATCAGCCCGATGAGGATGGGCACCTGGCCGAACACGTTGTCGGCCAGGAACGTGAGTGTGTCCTTGATGATGTCCACGGTTGGGTCTCCGTCTCCTGCGGGGCACCGAGTCCCGGCCGCGGCGCGGTCGGTCCGGGGTTCGGATCTGGCGGTGCGCCGGTGCCCCCGCCGGCGCGGATGAAGCGATGGGACTGGTGAGCTGGGTCGGGTGGCGTAGCGGGCGGGTGGTCGAAGGTCGCGAGGGTGGTGGGGTCAGAGGTCGAGGGGTCGAAGGGCGAGGTGTCGAAGGGACTTTCGGGGTCTCGGAGGGGACCGGTCGCGGGCGTCCGGGGACGCCTGCGGACGGTGCCTTATGGAGATGGGCGGCGTATGGAGATCAGTGGCGTGGGGAGGCGGGTGCCGTACGAGGGCGGGTCGCTGCGAGCGGCCCGTGCCCTCCCCGCGGGATGCCTGGTCGTGTGGAGCTAGCGCGGGACCGGTTTCAGCTCCAGTTCGAGCCGGTAGCGGTCCCCCCGGTAGAGCGACCGGACGTACTCCACCGGTGTGCCCTCCTCGCTGTGGGAGATCCGCTGGAACAGGAACGCGGGCGTGTGCACCGGAACTCCCAGCACCTCGGCCTCCTCGGCCGTGGTGACGGTCGGCTCGATCGTCTCCCGGCCGGAGGCGAGGACGATGCCGCGTTCCCGCAGCAGGGTGTAGAAAGACCGTCCTTCCAGATCCTCGCGGCGCAGTTCCGGCACCAGCGCCCGGGGCAGGTAGAGCGTCTCGATCGCCATGCTGGCCCCGTCCGCCAGCCGGAGGCGCCGAATGGTAAATACCTCTTCAGTCGGCGAGATGGACAGCCGCCGGCCGATCTTGGCACCGGCGGTCTCGGCGCGGAACGACAGCACCCGCCCGCCCGGCCGCATGCCGCGCCTGGCCATGTCCTCGCTGAACGAGGTCATGGTCAGCGCCACCGCGATCCGGGGCTCGGCCACGTAGGTGCCGCTGCCGTGCCGGCGGTCGAGCAGGCCCTGCGTGACCAGCTCGTCGATCGCCGCGCGCAGCGTCGGGCGGGACACCCCCAGCTCCTCGGCCAGCCGGCGCTCGGACGGCAGCGCGTCGCCGACGTCCAGCTCCTCCAGCATGGCCATCAGCTCGCGGCGCACCACCCGCCGTTTCGTGGTCGCAGGCCCGGGCTCACCGACGGATCGCACGCCGCTCACCTCCCCCTCCGTTCGTACCGTCGGGCACCAAGGTTAGGCACCGGATCCCAATTGGTCAATACCACTTTGGAACGGTCTCTTCCGCGCTCCCGAGAGCGGCGGACCGCGGCGGCGGCGCGCACGGGCGGTCAGGCCTCCAGTTGCGCCATGGCCTTGCGGACGCGCTTGTCGGAGACGGGGAAGCGGGTGCCGAGCTGCTGGGCGAACAGGCTGACCCGCAGCTCCTCCAGCATCCAGCGGATCCGCCGGACGGCCTCCTCGTCGCGCCGGGCCGGATGCAGCCGCTGGAGGAACCTCTCGTACTCGGCCTCCATCGTCCCGGCCTGGTGCATGAGCTGCCGGTCGCGGGCCGGGTTCTCGGGGAGGCGGTCCAGGCGGATCCGCAGCGCCCGCAGGTAGCGGGGCAGGTCGGGCAGCCGCTGCCAGCCCGTCTCGGTGACGAACCCGGGGTGGACGAGCGCCGACAGCCGTTCCCGCACGTCGGTCAGTGCGGGCACGAGGGTCAGGCTGACCGTCCCCCGCAGCCGGCGGTCGATCTCATGGGACTCGGCCAGGATCCGTTCCACCTGGGCCACGATCGCGGCGGTCGCGTCGTACAGGTCGGCGCGGACCCGGTCGTACAGCGCCCGGAAGCCCGCCTCGTCCCAGGCCGGGCCGCCGGCCTCGGCGATCAGCCGGTCGGCCGCGGCCGCCACGCAGTCGTCGAACAGGGCCGCCACGGAGCCGTGCGGGTTGTGGCTGAGCGCCAGCTTGCCCTGGTTGGTCAGCCGGCCCTGGATCGTCTTGACCGGGGACGGGGCGTTCAGCAGGATCAGCCGCCGGGTCCCGCGCCACATCGCGCGGCGCTGCTCGGCCTCGGTCTCGTACATGCGGACCGCGACGGTGCCGCCCTCGTCGGTCAGCGCCGGGTACGCCTTGATCTCGTAGCCGGCCTGGGTGCGCCGGTAGGTGCGCGGCAGCTCCCCGATCGTCCACTCGCGCAGGCCGGTGCGCTCGACGCCCTCGGCGGTCGCGGCCTTGGAGAGGGTGCCCCGCACCTTGCCCTGGAGGGTGCGTTTGAGGGCGTCCAGGTCGGTGCCCTCGGCGAGGACCCGGCCGCGGTCGTCGGCGACCCGGAAGGTGACGCGCAGGTGGGCGGGCAGGCGGCTCAGGTCCCACGCCTCGCGGGCCACCTGCACTCCGGTCATGTCCTGCAGCTCGCGGCCGAGGGCGTCCAGCAGCGGCTCCGTCCGGGGCGAGAGGCGTTCCAGCAGCTTGCGGGCGTAGTCGGGGGCCGGGACGAAGTTGACCCGCAGCTGCTTGGGCAGGGAGCGGATCAGCTCGGTGACCAGCTCGGCGCGCAGCCCCGGCACCTGCCACTCGAAGCCGTCGGGCCTGACCTGGTTGAGCACATGGACGGGGATGTGCACGGTGACGCCGTCGGCGCCGCCCTCGCGCTCGCCGCCGCGGGGGCCGTCGAGGCCGGCGGGACGCGAGCCCGGCTCGAAGCGGTAGGTCAGCCGCAGCAGCAGCGGGCCCTGCTGCCAGGCGTCGGGGTAGTCGGCCTCGCTGACGTCGCCGGCGCCCTGGTTGATGAGCATCGACTTCTCGAAGTTCAGCAGGTCGGGCTCGGCGCGGCGGGCCGCCTTCCACCAGGTGTCGAAGTGGCGGCCCGACACGACGTCGGCGGGGACCCGCTCGTCGTAGAAGTCGTAGAGGGTCTCGTCGTCGACCAGGATGTCGCGGCGCCGGGCGCGGTGCTCCAGCTCCTCGACCTCCTCCAGCAGCGCGCGGTTGTCGTGGAAGAACCGGTGCCGGGTCTCCCAGTCGCCCTCGACCAGGGCGTGCCTGATGAACAGGTCCCGGGAGACCTCCGGGTCGACGCCGCCGTAGTTGACGCGGCGCTGCGCCACGATCGGGACGCCGTAGAGGGTGACCTTCTCGTACGCCATGACCGCGGCCTGCTTCTTGGACCAGTGCGGCTCGCTGTAGGAGCGCTTGACCAGGTGCCCGGCCAGGGGCTCGACCCACTCGGGCTCGATCCTGGCGTTGACCCGCCCCCACAGGCGGGAGGTCTCGACGAGCTCGGCCGCCATCACCCACCGCGGCGGCTTCTTGAACAGCGACGATCCGGGGAAGACGGCGAATTTGGCGCCGCGGGCCCCCAGGTACTCGTTGAGCTGGCGGCGGCGCTGGCCGCCGCCGTCGTCCTTCTTGTCGATGTCCATGAGGCCGATGTGCGACAGCAGGCCGGCCAGCAGCGAGACGTGCACCCGGTCGGGGGCGGCGTCGGCGGTGTTGGGCGTGACGCCGAGGGTCTTGGCGACCTGCTTGAGCTGGGAGTGCAGGTCCTGCCATTCGCGTACGCGCAGGAAGTGCAGGAACTCGTTCTTGCACATCCGCCGGAACTGGCCGCCCGACAGCTCCCGCTGCCGTTCGGCGAGGTAGTTCCAGAGGTTGAGGTAGGCCAGGAAGTCGGAGGTGGGGTCGGCGAACCGGCGGTGCTTCTCGTCGGCGGCCTGCTGGTGCTCGGCGGGGCGCTCGCGCGGGTCCTGGATCGACAGCGCCGAGGCGATGATCAGCACCTCGCGGACGCAGCCGTTCTCCTCGGCCGCCAGGACCATCCGGCCCAGCCGCGGGTCGATCGGCAGCTGCGCCAGCCGCCGCCCGGTCTCGGTGAGGCGCTTGCGCGGGTCCTTCTCGGCCGGGTCGAGGGCGCCCAGCTCGTGCAGCAGGTCGACGCCGGCCTTGACGTTGCGGCGGTCCGGCGGCTCGACGAACGGGAACGCGGCGATGTCGCCCAGCCCGAGCGCGGTCATCTGCAGGATGACCGAGGCCAGGTTCGTCCGCAGGATCTCCGGGTCGGTGAACTCGGGCCGGGACTGGAAGTCCTCCTCCGAGTAGAGCCGGATGCAGATGCCCTCCGAGACGCGCCCGCAGCGGCCCTTGCGCTGGTCGGCCGAGGCCCGCGAGATCGGCTCGATGGGCAGCCGCTGCACCTTGAGCCGGTGGCTGTAGCGGGAGATGCGGGCGGTGCCGGGGTCGATGACGTACTTGATCCCGGGGACGGTCAGGGACGTCTCGGCGACGTTGGTGGCGAGCACGATCCGCCGGCCCCGGTGCGGCTGGAAGACGCGGTGCTGCTCGGCCGCCGACAGCCGGGCGTACAGCGGGAGGACCTCGGTGGCCTGACCGCGGCGGCCCTGGAAGTGCTTGGTGAGCGCGTCGGCGGTGTCACGGATCTCGCGCTCGCCGCTCAGGAAGACCAGGACGTCGCCGGGCGCCTCCAGGGCCAGCTCGTCCACCGCGTCCAGGATGGCCTGGACCTGGTCGCGGTCGGGGTCGGCACCGGGATCGTCGAGGTCGGTCCCGCCGTCGTCGGCAGCGCCGGTGAGCGGCCGGTAGCGCACCTCCACCGGGTAGGTGCGGCCGGACACCTCCACGATGGGGGCGTCGTCGAAGTGCTGGGAGAACCGCTCGGGGTCGATCGTCGCCGAGGTGATGATCACCTTCAGGTCGGGGCGCCGGGGCAGGATCTCCTTGACGTATCCCAGCAGGAAGTCGATGTTGAGGCTGCGTTCGTGCGCCTCGTCGATGATCAGCGTGTCGTAGCGGCGCAGGAGCCGGTCGGTCTGGATCTCGGCGAGCAGGATGCCGTCGGTCATCAGCTTCACCAGCGTGCCGTCGCTGGACTTGTCGGTGAAGCGCACCTTGTAGCCGACGGCCTCGCCCAGCTCGATGCCCAGCTCCTCGGCGACGCGGTCGGCGACGGTACGGGCGGCCAGCCGGCGCGGCTGGGTGTGGCCGATCGAGCCGAGCACACCGCGGCCCAGCTCCAGGCAGATCTTGGGAAGCTGGGTGGTCTTGCCCGACCCGGTCTCACCGGCCACGATCACCACCTGGTGGTCGCGGATGGCCGCCGCGATGTCGTCCTTGCGCCGGCTGACCGGGAGCTGCTCCGGATAGGTGATCGCGGGCACCGCGGCGCGGCGGCGGGCGACCCGGCGCTCGGCGGCCTCGACGTCGGCGGCGATCTCGCCGATCACCCGCTCGCGGCGGGCGTCGTCGCGCATCTTCTGCGTCCCGTCGATGCGGCGGCGCAGCCGGTGCCGGTCCACCGGCATCAGCTCGGGCAGGCGCGCGCGCAGCTCGGCGAGCGGCGATCTCACAGGTGTCCTCATAACCGTCGACAAGGATAGGTTCCAGGCCGTCGTGACCTCGCGGCCGGCACGGCCGTTCCCGCGACCTTCGACCGTAGCCCGCGCCGGCGGCGGGGGCGATCGATTTTCCGGCGCGGCCCGCGGGCCGGGTCGCGCGGCCCCTCCCCCGGGCGTCCCCGCCGGCACCGCGCCCCGGCCCGAAGTGGATCAACGTCCCGCGGGGGCACGGCATTCCATCCTCCGGGAGGCGGTGCGAACGGCGGGTGGATCCCCCATCATGGGCTCGCATGGGGACTCCGGAGGCGGCGGGACGCTATCGGATCGAAAGGCTGCTCGGTACGGGGGGATTCGCGGCGGTCTGGCTGGGTCTGGACGGGGAACTGGACGCGCCGGTCGCGGTCAAGATCCTGGCCGACCACTGGGCCCTCCGCGCGGACGTGCGGGAACGCTTCGTCCAGGAGGCCCGGCTGCTGCGCCGGGTGGACTCGCACCGGCTGGTCCAGGTCTTCGACATCGGCGAGCTGGAGGACGGCCGCCCGTACTTCGTGATGACCTACGCCGACCGGGGCAACCTGGAGGAGCGCCTGGCGGCCGGGCCACCGCCGCTTAACGAGGCGCTGCGCCTGGCCCGGGAGATCGCCGAGGCGGTGCGCGACCTGCACGAGCGCGGCGTCGTGCACCGCGACCTCAAGCCGTCCAACGTGCTGATCCGCTCCGTCCCCGGCGGCGGCGAGCGCGTCCTGCTCTCCGACCTGGGCATCGCACGGACCGACGACCGGCTCTCCAGCCTGACCCTGCCCGCGGGGTCCCCGGGGTACATGGCCCCCGAGCAGACCCAGGTCGACGGCGCCCCCGACCGGCGCGCGGACGTGTACGGGCTGGGCGCGCTCACCCACCACCTGCTGACCGGGGAGCCGCCGGGCGAGCGGCGGCGCCCGCCGAGCGACCTGGCGCCGGCCGTCCCGCCGGCGGTGGACGCGATCGTGCTGCGCGCGCTGGAGCCCGACCGCGACCGGCGGTGGCCGTCGGCGGAGGCCTACGCCGACGCCCTCGCCCGGATCACCAGCAGGATCGACACCGGTCCGCCGGCGGGCGCCGGCGCCACCCCGGTTCCGGGCCCGGCCCGGCGGCCGGGGCGCCGGCGGCGGCTCGTGCTGCTGGGCGCCGGCCTCACGGCCGCCGTGGTGGCGGCCGGGTCCGCCGCCGCGCTCCTGTTCTCCCCCGGCGGGGACGGCGCCCGCGGCGGGGGCGGGGGCGGCCGGGACGGGGCCGCGGCGGCGGCCGATCCGGGCGGCCGGTGGCTGCGCGCCGGCGCCGGGATCCCGCCCGAGTACCGGGGGCTGATCGTCCAGGCGGGCACCTGGTGCGGGATGAGGGGGCTGAGCCCGGCGCTCATCGCGGCGATGCTCAAGACCGAGAGCGACTTCGACCCGCACCTGTCCGATCCCGGGGAGCGCGAGTACGGCATCGCCCGGTGGTCCCCTCATGTGCTGGTGCACTGGCAGCCGGGCGGGCTGGACAACCCCGAGCCCAGGCCGTCCGAGATCACGCCGGAGCTGTCGATCCCGGCGATGGGCCGCTACCTGTGTTACTGGGGCAAGGACCTGGCCGGGGTGCCCGGCGACCCCGCGCTGAACCTCGCCGTCGCGTACCGCTCGTCCGCCGGGACGGTCCGGCGGGAGGGCGGCGTGCCGGCCAGGCACCGGCCGTACGCCGAGAAGGTCCGGCACTACCTCCAGGCGTACACGCCTTAGGGCGCCGCGCGTCCCCGCCCGGACGTCTCCGGGCGTCTCCGGGCGAGGAGCGCGCGGACGCGCGGAAGCGCGCGGAAGCGGGCTCAGCCGGCGCCGTAGACGGGTTCGGGGGCGGGCGCGCGCGCCAGCAGGTCGCCGACGGCCGCGCCGATCTCGGCGGGGTCCCAGCGGGCGCCCCGGTCGACGGACGGGCCGTGGCGGAAGGCGTCCATCACGCAGATCCGGCCGCCCTCGACCTCGAAGACCCGGCCGGTGACGTCCCGGGACTCCGGCGAGCCGAGCCAGACCACGAGCGGGGAGACGTTCTCCGGGGCCATCGCGTCGAAGGCGCCCTCGGCGGGCGCGGCCATGGTCTGCGCGAAGACCTCCTCGGTCATGCGGGTCCGGGCGGCGGGCGCGATCGCGTTGACGGTGACCCCGTACCGGCCCAGTTCGGCGGCGGCGACCAGGGTGAGCCCGACGATCCCGGCCTTGGCGGCGGAGTAGTTGCCCTGGCCGACGCTGCCCAGCAGCCCGGCGCCCGAGGAGGTGTTGACGACGCGGGCGTCCACGGGGCGGCCCGCCTTGCTCTCGGCGCGCCAGTGGCGGCCCGCGTGCTTGAGCGGCAGGAAGTGCCCCTTGAGGTGGACCCGCATGACCGCGTCCCACTCGTCCTCGGCGAGGTTGACCAGCATCCGGTCGCGCAGGAACCCGGCGTTGTTGACCAGGACGTCCAGGCGCCCGAACGCCTCGATCGCGGTGGCGACCAGCGCGGCGGCGCCCTCGTCGGTGGCGATGTCGTGGGGGCTGGCCACGGCCTGGCCGCCGAGCCTCCCGATCTCCGCGACCACCTCCTCGGCGGGACCGGCGGACGCGCCGCCGGTGCCGTCGCGGGCCACGCCCAGGTCGTTGACGACGACCCTGGCGCCTTGGCGGGCGAACTCCAGCGCGTGCGCGCGGCCGAGGCCGCGCCCGGCTCCGGTGATGACGACCACGCGGTCCTTGCAGATCACTTCGAGTCCTCCCCGGTCTTTCCGGTACGGGTGGCGGGACCGCCGGCGGCCTCGCCGGCCGGCCGGTCGACGTTGGCGGCGTCGAGGAAGGCGGGGCGCTCTCCCCCGCCGTGCAGGGTCAGCGTGGACCCGGAGACGTAGGCGGCGAGGTCGGAGGCCAGGAACGCGCAGGCCGCGCCGACGTCGCGGGGGTCGGCCAGGCGCCCCAGCGGAACGGTCCGCTCGACCGCCGCGATCCCCTCCTCGTCGCCGTAGTGCAGATGGGAGCTCTCGGTGCGGACCATGCCGAGGGTGATGGCGTTGACCCGCACGCGCGGGGCCCATTCCACGGCCAGCGACGCGGTGAGGTTCTCCAGGCCGGCCTTGGCCGCCCCGTACGCGGCGGTGCCGGGCGAGGGACGGGTCGCGCTGACGCTGCTGATCATGATGATCGAGCCGCCCTCCGGCCGCTCCAGCATCCGCTCGCGGACCGCCCTCGCCATGACCAGCGGGGCGGTCAGGTTGAGTTCGATGATCTTCGCGTGGACGGCCGGGTCGCCCTCGGCCACCGGCAGGAACGGGGTGCCCCCCGCGTTGTTGACCAGCACGTCGACGCGGTCCAGGCCGCGCGCGAACGCGCCGGCGGCGGCGGGGTCGCGCACGTCCAGCGCGGCGAACCGGGCCGTGCGCCCGCCCGCCGAGGGGAGTTCGGCGGGTTCCCGCCGGGCGACCGCGACCACCTCGGCCCCGGCCTCCAGGAGGGCCCGGCTGATGCCGAGCCCGACACCGCGCACGCCTCCGGTGACCACCGCGACCCGGCCGCTCAGATCCAGCGCCAGCACATCGCTCCCTCCGTCGGTGCTCTGCTACGGTCATGTCTAACAAACGTTTGGTGGAAAGGTAGCGCATGGGAATCTCCACCACGAGTCACCCAGGCGGGGTCACCGAGATCGTCGTCGACGCGCCGCCGGTCAACGCGCTGACCGTACGCGGCTGGCACGACCTGGCCGACGCGGTCACCGCGGCCGGCCGGGACGCCGCCACCGGCGCGGTCGTGCTCCGCGCGGAGGGGCGCGGCTTCAACGCCGGCGTCGACATCAAGGAGATGCAGGCCACCGAGGGCCACACCGCGCTCGTGGGCGCCAACCGGGGCTGCTACGCGGCCTTCGCCGCCGTCTACGACTGCGAGGTGCCGGTCGTCGCGGCCGTGCACGGTCACTGCCTGGGCGGCGGCATCGGCCTGGCGGGCAACGCCGACGTCGTCGTGGCCTCCGAGGACGCCTACTTCGGGCTGCCGGAGGTCGACCGGGGCGCGCTCGGCGCCGCCACCCACCTGGCGCGGCTCGTACCGCAGCACCTGATGCGTGCGATGGTGTACACCTGCCGCAACGTCACCGCCGCGGAGCTGCACCACCACGGCTCCGTGCTGGAGGTGGTGCCCGCGGGCGAGCTGCGGGCCAAGGCCCTGGAGGTCGCCGGGACCATCGCGGCCAAGGACCGCTACGTGATCCGGCGCGCCAAGGAGTCGCTGAACGGCATCGACCCCGTCGACGTCAGGCGCAGCTACCGCTTCGAGCAGGGCTTCACCTTCGAGCTCAACCTGGTCGGCGCGGGCGACGAGCACCGCGACGCGTTCGTGCGGCACGGGGCGGGACGGGGGACGGACCGGTGAGCGCTCCCGGCAAGGTCATGGACATCGACGAGGTCGTCGGCTCGCTGGAGAGCGGGATGACGATCGGGATCGGCGGCTGGGGCTCGCGCCGCAAGCCGATGGCGCTGGTCCGCGCGATCTGCCGTTCCGACCTGACCGACCTGACCGTGGTCTCCTACGGCGGGCCCGACGTCGGGCTGCTGTGCGCGTACGGCAAGGCGAAGGCCGTGGTGGCCCCGTTCGTGACCCTCGACTCGGTGCCGCTGGAGCCGCACTTCCGCGCGGCGCGGCAGGCGGGCGCGGTCGCGTTCACCGAGTACGACGAGGGCATGTTCATGTTCGGGCTGTACGCGGCGGCGCACCGGCTGCCGTTCCTGCCCACCCCGGCGGGGCTCGGCTCGGACGTCCTCAAGGTCAACCCGCACCTGCGCACCGTCCGGTCGCCCTACCACGACGGCCCCGAGGACGGCGGGGAGCTCATCGCCGTCCCGCCGCTGAAGATGGACGCCGCCCTCGTCCACATGAACCGGGCCGACCGCCGCGGCAACGCCCAGTACCTCGGGCCCGACCCGTACATGGACGACCTGTTCGCCAAGGCCGCCGGGCGCACCTACGTCTCGTGCGAGCGGATCGTCGAGACGGCCGGGCTGCTGAAGGAGGGTCCCCTGCAGTCCCTGCTGATCAGCCGGTCGCACGTGGCCGGGGTGGTGGAGACGCCGGGCGGCGCCCATTTCACCCTCGGCGAGCCCGACCACGGCCGGGACGAGAGGTTCCAGAGGCTCTACGTCGAATCGGCCTCCGATCCGGAGAAGTGGGCGGCCTTCCGCGACCGCTTCCTGTCCGGCGACGAGGCCGCGTACCAGGCGGCCGTGCGGGCGTGGCGGGAAGGGGAGCGATGAGCACGGGAACGGCGACCCGGGCCGAGGTCTGCGCGGCCGCGTGCGCCGACCTCTTCCGGGGGGACGGCGAGATCGTGGCGGCGGCGGTCAGCGGGATGGTGCCCGCGCTCGGCGCCCGGCTGGCGCGGCTCACCTTCGAGCCGGGCCTGCTGACGACCGACGGCGGGCCGCTGCTGACCGCCGAGCCCGTCCCGCTGGGCGCCCCGGCCGGTGACGTGGAGGGCTGGCTGCCGTTCCGCGACCACCTGTGGCTGGTGCTGAACGGGCGGCGGCACGTGGTGCTGGGGGCCAGCCAGATGGACCGGTACGGCAACTCCAACATCTCCTGCATCGGGGACTGGGAGCGGCCCAGGTCGCAGCTGCTCGGGGTGCGCGGCGCCCCCGGCAACACCAAGGTCAACACCACCAGCTACTGGATCCCCAAGCACTCCCGCCGGGTCTTCACCGAGAAGGTCGACTTCGTGAGCGGCATCGGCCAGGACAGAGGCGCCCACGACCTCCGCGCGGTGGTCACGAACCTGGCGGTGCTCGACTTCGCCACCCCCGACCGCCGGCTAAGGCTGCGCTCGGCGCACCCGGGGGTGAGCGCGGAGGAGATCGCCGAGAGCACCGGGTTCGACCTGGTGATCCCCGGCGAGGTCCCCGAGACGCGCGTCCCCACCGGCGAGGAGCTGCGGATCATGCGCGAGGTGCTCGACCCCCGCGGGCTGCGGGAGCGCGAGGTCCCCTCGTGACCGGCCAGGTCCTCGACACCCCGCTGACCCGCCTGACCGGGGTCCGGCACCCCGTCGTGCAGACGGGCATGGGCTGGGTGGCGGGGCCGCGGCTGGTGTCGGCGGTGGCGAACGCGGGCGGCCTGGGGATCCTGGCGTCGGCGACCATGACGCTCGACCAGCTCGGCGGGGCGATCCGCGAGGTCAGGGAGCGGACCGGCGCGCCGTTCGGGGTCAACCTCCGCGCGGACGCCGGTGACGCCGGCGAGCGCATCGACCTGCTGATCCGGGAACGGGTCAAGGTGGCCTCGTTCGCGCTGGCGCCCCGTCCCGAGCTGATCGCCAGGCTGAAGGACGCCGGGGTGGTGGTGATCCCGTCGGTGGGCGCCCGGCGGCACGCCGAGAAGGTCGCGGCCTGGGGCGCCGACGCGGTGCTCGTCCAGGGCGGCGAGGGCGGCGGGCACACCGGGCCGGTCGCGACCACCCTGCTGCTGCCCCAGGTCGTGGACGCCGTGGACGTCCCGGTGATCGCGGCCGGGGGGTTCTTCGACGGGCGCGGGCTGGCGGCGGCGCTGGCCTACGGGGCGGCGGGCGTGGCGATGGGCACCCGCTTCCTGCTGACCTCCGACAGCGCGGTGCCCGAGGAGGTCAAGGAGGTCTACCTCCGCACCGCGGAGACGACCGTCACCCGTCAGGTGGACGGCATGCCGCACCGGGTGCTGCGCAGCGACCTGGTGGACGCCCTGGAGCGGTCGGGCCGGGCCGCGGCCCTGGTCCGGGCGGCGCGCAACGCCGCCCGGTTCCGCCGGCTGTCGGGCCTGTCCTGGCGGGCGATGATCGCCGACGGGCGGTCGATGAGGCGCGGCAAGGACCTGTCCTGGTCGCAGGTGCTGATGGCCGCCAACACCCCCATGCTGCTGAAGGCCGCGATGGTGGACGGCCGTCCCGACCTGGGGGTGATGGCGTCCGGCCAGGTGGTCGCCGTGATCGACGACCTGCCGAGCTGCGCGGAGCTGATCGCCTCGATCGTCACGGGCGCCGCCGAGGCGATCGCCGCCCAGCGGTCGCACCTGGCCGCGCCGTAGCGGCGCCGTAGCGGCGCCGTAGCGGCGCCGCGGCCCGCCGGGCGCGTCAGACGAGGGGCCGGCCCTTGCGGATGCGGCGGCGCGCGTCCCAGAGGTAGAGGTTCCAGGGGAATCCCCGCAGCGCGCGGGGCATGACCCGGTTGGCCGCGGCGGCGCGGCGGAGGAGACGGTCGAAACGCGCCTGGTCCCGGTCGGTCCAGGGCAGGCCGAGCTCGGCGCGGAACTCCGGCGGCAGGAACCCCATGGTCACGAACTGGTGGAACGACCCGAAGGTCCGGTGGACCGGGCCGGGCAGGAACGTCATGCCGGCCAGGCCCTGCAGGTAGGCCCTGGTGACCTTGTCCATCTCCAGGCGCTCCAGCGAGGCGCGCCAGTACTCCTCGAAGGCGGCCCGGTCGGCGGGCCACATGTCCGCCGGCACCTGCAGCGTGGTGCCGAAGCGGGAGGCGTGCCGGTAGAGGGTGTCCAGGACCTGCGGGCTCGGCGGCCCGTACAGCGCCGTGAGCACGTCCTCGGTCCCCCGGTACAGGCAGGCCGCGACCCACAGCTGCAGCTCGCGGTCGAAGGCGTTGTAGCGGACCGGGCTGGAGTCGTCGGAACGGACCGGCCGGTGCGACCGGTTGACCTCCTCGCGCAGGACCGCCCGCTCGCGGTCGGTGCCGTGCCAGGCGAGCGCCACGTAGCTCAGCGTGGTCCGCGTCCGCTTGATCGGATGCTTGTCGATCCGGCCGCTGTCGACCTTGCTCTCGGCGACGCCCCGGCCGACCGGGAGCCGCGCCAGCTGCATGACGACGTTCGCCGAGGCCGCGGTCAGCGCGAACCAGTGCAGCGCGTGGCGGACGGCGTCCGGGACGTCGTCCGGGACGTCCGCCGGGGTCCCGGAGGCGTCCGGGGCCTTCGAGGTCTCCGAGGCGGGCACGCGACCGGCCGCTCCAGTGGCCATGGATCCTCACTTCGATGCACGGGGGGATACGTGCGAGGCACCGGGAGGGCCCGGATCTCGCACGCCCCACCGTGACATCGGTAAGTGGTCACTTGCAACGTGACGTAGGCCACTGGAACGGCCGGCCGCGGGCCGCCGGGGCGGTCAGGCGACCGTTCCCGCCTCGCGCAGGCGGGCGATCTCGCCGTCGCCGTAGCCGAGTTCGGCCAGCACCGCGTCGGTGTGGTCGCCCAGCCCCGGGATCGGGTCCATCCGGGCCTCGACGCCGGCGAAGGTGATCGGCGGCAGGATCGCGCGCAGGGCGCCGACCGGCGAGCCGACCTCCCGCCACCGGTCGCGCTCGGCCAGCTGCGGGTGCGCGACCAGGCCGTGGCCGTCGTTCAGCGTGGCGCTGGGCACCCCGGCCTCGTCCAGGCGGCGCAGCAGGTCCGCGCGGCCCATCCGGGACGTGGTCCGCGCGATCAGCGCGTCCACCTCGGCGCGGTTGCGGACGCGTGCCTGGTTGGTGGCGTAGTCCGGGTCGGTGACCAGGTCGGGGCGGTCCAGCACCCCGGTCGCCAGGGCGGCCCAGCCCCGGTCGTTCTGCACGCCGATGACCACGTCCACGCCGTCGGCGGTCGGGTAGGCGTCGTACGGCGCGATGACCGGGTGGCCGAGCGTGGACCGCGGCGGCGGCGCGCCGGTGTAGAGCGTGCTGTAGAGGGCCTGGCCCATCCACTCGGCGACCGCGTCGAACATCGACACCTCGATCGACGCCCCCTCCCCCGTCGTGCCGCGCCGCACCAGGGCCGCCAGCACGCCGGAGAACGCGTACACGCCCGCGGCGATGTCGGCCAGCGGCGAGCCCGCCTTGACCGGGGTCTCGGGGGTACCGGTGACCGAGACCAGGCCCGCCTCGGCCTGCACGAGCATGTCGTAGGCGCGCTTGTCGCGGTACGGGCCGCGCGAGCCGTACCCCGACATGTCCACCACGATCAGCCGGGGCCGGTCCGCGCGCAGGACGGAGGCGGCCAGCCCCATCCGGGCCGCCGCCCCGGGCGCGAGGTTCTGCAGGAAGACGTCGGCGCCCGCGATGAGCCGTGCCAGGATCGCCCGTCCCTCGTCCCGCTTGAGGTCGATCGCGATCGACTCCTTGGACCGGTTGAGCCAGGCGAAGTGCGTGCCCAGCCCGCCCCGTATCCCGGCGTCGTAGGCGCGGGCGAAGTCGCCGCCGTCCACCCGCTCCACCTTGACGACCCGGGCGCCCAGGTCGGCGAGCTGGCGGGTGGCGAACGGCGCGGCCACCGCCTGCTCCAGCGCGACGACCGTGATCCCCTCCAGCGGGCGCACGGCCGGTTCCGTCCCGGGCACCGCTCAGCCCTCGAGCAGCCGGCGGCCGATGATCATCTTCTGGATGTCGGCGGTGCCCTCGCCGATCAGCAGCATCGGCGCCTCCCGGTACAGCCGCTCGATCTCGTACTCCTTGGAGTAGGCGTAGCCGCCGTGGATGCGGAAGGACGCCTCCACGACCTCCTTGCAGTACTCGCTGGCCAGGTACTTGGCCATCCCCGCCTCCAGGTCGTTGCGCTGCCCGGAGTCCTTGCGGCGGGCGGCCATCACCACCATCTGGTGCGCGGCCTCGACCTTGGTCGCCATCTCCGCCAGCCGGAACATGACCGCCTGGTGCTCGGCGATCGGCCGGCCGAACGTCTCGCGCCGCCGGGCGTAGTCCAGGGCCAGCTCGAAGGCGCGGCGGGCCACGCCGCTGCCGCGGGCGGCCACGTTGACCCGGCCCACCTCCACGCCGTCCATCATGTGGTAGAAGCCGCGGCCGGGCGTCCCCCCGAGGATCTTCGCGGCCGGGACGCGATGGGAGTCGAAGAGGAACTCGGTGGTGTCGACGCCCTTGTAGCCCATCTTCTCGATCTTCCCGGGGATGGTCAGGCCGGGGGCGACCTCCCCGAAGCCCGGCGTCTTGTCGATCAGGAAGGTGGTCATGCCCTTGTGCCCGGCGTCGGGGTCGGTCTTGACCAGGGTGGCGACCAGATGGGACGAGCCGCCGTTGGTCAGCCACATCTTCTGCCCGGTGATCAGGTAGTCGCCGCCGTCCGGCACCGCGCGGGTCCGGATCGCCGACACGTCCGAGCCGCAGCCCGGCTCCGACATGGAGAACGCGCCGCGGATCTCGCCGGCGGCCATCTTCGGCAGGTAGTGCGCCTTCTGCTCGGGAGTGCCGTGCTGGGAGATCATCCAGGCCACGATGAAGTGGGTGTTGACGATCCCCGACACGCTCATCCAGCCGCGCGCCAGCTCCTCCACCACCAGGGCGTAGGTCAGCAGCGACTCGCCCAGCCCGCCGTACTCCTCGTCGATCACCAGCCCGAACAGGCCCAGCTCGATCATCCCGTCGACGATGCGCTGCGGGTAGGCGTCGGCGTGCTCCAGTTCCGTGGCGACCGGGAGGATCTCCTTGTCGACGAAGGACCGCACCGTCGCCAGGATCTCCCGCTGCTCCTCACTCAGCCCATGGGTCTGCTGCAACCTGCTCACGATCGGGCTCCTCGGACGCTCGCAAATTTTTTATACGATATGGCTCGGCCGGTCGGCAGGGAAAGGGGGCCTCACTCCTTCGCCCCGGTGTCCTCGCCGCGCTCCCCGTCCCAGAAGCCCTGCCCCTCCAGATGGACCACGAGCAGGGTGCCGGCGTGCCGGATGTGGGCGCGCATCGCCTGCCGCGCGGCCTCGGCGTCGCCCGCCCGCAGCGCCGCGAGCACCAGCTGGTGGTCGTCCACCGACGCCTGGCTCCAGCCCTGGATGCTGGAGTAGAACCGGCGCGGCGCGTACCGCACGACCAGCTGCAGCAGCCAGGCGGTCTTGGGCGACCGCGCGGACAGGTTGATCACGCGGTGGAACTGGTGGTTGGCGCGCTCGATGGCCTCGGGGTCGCGGGCGGCGGAGGCCCGTTCCAGCTGCCGCTGCGTCCCGTCGAGCGCGGCCAGCTCGTCCTCGGTGACGTGCGCGGCGGCGCGGGCGGCCAGCTCACCGGCGAAGTACGCCTGCGCCTCGAAGAGGTCCTGGACGTCCTGGCGGCTGAGCGGCGCCGGCATGAACCCGCGCCGCGGCTCCAGCCGGACGAACCCCTCGCCGCGCAGCGACAGCAGCGCCTCGCGCACCGGGGTGACGCTGACGCCCAGGTCATCGGCGATCCGTTCCAGGCGCAGGAACTCCCCCTGCCTGACCTGCCCCGACATGATGAGATCGCGGATGTAGGCGGCCACCTCGTCGCCGAGCTGGCGGCGCCGGCCGAGCACCCGGTCACCCGGAGGGGCCACCGTCATCGCCTCCCGTCGCTCCCGAATCTCGGAACGAAATATATGAGAGCCCGCCGGGCCGGGGCCCGCCTGGGCACCGGTTCGCGGCGGGCCGCCCCGCCCGGCCCCGAGCGCCGGGGAGGCCCGCCGCGAACCGGACGCCGGTCAGAGCCGTTCGAGGACGGTGACGTTGGCCTGGCCGCCGCCCTCGCACATGACCTGCAGGCCGTACCGGCCGCCGGTGCGCTCCAGCTCGTGCAGCAGCGTCGTCATCAGGCGCGCGCCGGTGGCGCCGAGCGGGTGGCCGAGGGCGATCGCGCCGCCGTTGGGGTTGGTCCGGGCCGGGTCGGCGCCGGTCTCCTTCAGCCAGGCCAGCACGACCGGCGCGAACGCCTCGTTGATCTCCACGGCGTCGAGGTCGCCGATCGTCATCCCGGTCTTCTTGAGGGCGTGCGCGGTGGCGGGGATCGGCGCCGACAGCATCCGGATCGGGTCCTCCCCCCGCGCGGAGATGTGGTGCACGCGGGCCCGCGGGGTCAGGCCGTGGTCGCGGACGGCCCGTTCGGAGGCCACGAGCAGCGCCGCGGCGCCGTCGGAGATCTGCGAGGACAGCGCGGCCGTCAGCCGGCCGCCCTCGACCAGGGTCCGCAGGCCGGCCATCTTCTCCACCGTGGTGTCGCGGCGCGGGCCCTCGTCGGTGGCGGCGTCGCCGTACGGGGCGATCTCGCGTTCGAACCGGCCCTCGTCGATGGCCCGGATCGCCCTCTGGTGCGAGCCGTAGGCGAACTCCTCCATCTCCGCGCGGGAGATGTCCCAGTCACGGGCGATCATCTCGGCGCCCGCGAACTGCGACACCTCGCGGTCGCCGTACCGGCGCCGCCACCCCTCCGAGCCCGCGTACGGGCCGGAGGTGAAGCCGAGCGGCTCGGCCGCGGTCATGGCGTAGGCGATCGGGATCTGCGACATGTTCTGCACGCCGCCCGCCACCACCAGGTCGGCGGTGCCCGACAGGACGGCCTGGGCCGCGAAGTGCACGGCCTGCTGCGACGAGCCGCACTGGCGGTCCACGGTCACGCCGGGGACCTCCTCGGGCAGGCCCGCCGCCAGCCACGCGGTCCGGGCGATGTCACCGGCCTGCGGGCCCACGGTGTCGACGCATCCGAAGACGACGTCGTCCACCGCCGCCGGGTCCGCCTTCGACCGGTCCATCAGCGCGTTCAGGACGTGGGCGCCCAGGTCGGCGGGGTGCGCCGACGACAGCGCGCCGCCGCGGCGGCCGACCGGGGTGCGGACCGCCTCGACGATGTAGGCCTCGGCCATGGGTTCTCCTCCAGGGGTGCCGTAGGGGGTGTCGGCTCGCCGCGGTCAGCCGGATCCGCGCTGGATCCCCTCCAGGACCATGGCGAGGTACTGCTTGGCGATGTCGTCGGCGGACAGCCGCCCGCCGGGCCGGTACCAGTTGGCGGCCACCCAGACGGTGTCGCGGACGAACCGGTACACCAGCCCGACATCGAGGTCGGCGCGGAAGACGCCCTCCGCCACGCCCCGCTCCAGCAGGGACGTCCACATCTCCTCGAAGCGGCGGTGCGAGTCGAGCAGGTAGCGGAAGCGCTCGCCGGTGGCCAGGTGCTTGGACTCGTTCTGGTAGAGGACGACGGCGGGACGGTGCCGGTCGATGCAGCGGAACGACTCGGCGACGATGGCCTCCAGCGTCTCGCGGGCACCGAGCCCGGCGCCCAGGACGCGGTCGTAGGCGGCCCACATATCGCCGAGGAAGGTCGACAGGATCTCGTCGGCCATGGCCTCCTTGGAATCGAAGTGGTAGTAGAGGCTGCCGCCCAGGATGCCGGCGGCGTCGGCCACCTGCCTGATGGTGGTGGCGGCGTACCCCTGCGCGGCGAAGACCTCGGCGGCCGTGGCGAGCAGCTCGGCCCGCCTCCCCTCGCGCGGAGGGGTCGCTTCGGTGTCGCGGCGTCGTGGGCTCATGGTGGGCGGTTCCTCACGGGTGCTGGCTGGAGACGGAGACGACCTCCCCCGTCATGTAGGACGAGTAGTCGCCGGCCAGGAAGACGATGACGTTGGCCACCTCCCATGGTTCCGCATAGCGGCCGAAGGCCTCCCGCGCGGTCAGCTCGTCCAGCAATTCCTGCGAGGTCACCTTCACCAGGTGCGGGTGCATGGCCAGGGACGGGGCGACCGCGTTGATCCGCACGCCGTGCGGGGCGGCCTCCAGCGCGGCGCAGCGGGTGAGGGCCATGACCCCCGCCTTGGCGGCGGCGTAGTGGGACTGCCCGCGCTGCGCCCGCCAGCCGACCACCGACGCGTTGTTGACGATCACCCCGCCGGTGTCCTGGTCCCGCATGATCCGCAGGGCGGCGCGGGTGCAGCGCATGGTGCCGTTCAGGGTGACGTCCAGGACCCGGTCCCATTCGGCGTCGGTCATGTCGGCCAGCTCGGCGGTGCCGCCGAGCCCGGCGTTGTTGACCGCGACGTCGATCCGCCCGAACCTCTCCACGGCCAGCTCGTACAGCGCCCGGACCTGCGCCTCGTCGGTGACGTCGCAGGGCAGCGCGGCGACCCTGTCCGCGCCGAACTCCTCCTCCAGCTCCCGGCGGCCGCTCTCCAGGCGGCGCTCGTGCGCGTCGGAGACGAGCACCCGGGCGCCCTCCTCCAGGCAGCGGCGCGCGGTCGCGCCCCCGATCCCCGCCCCGGCCGCCGCGGTGATCACCACGGTCCGGCCGAGCAGCAGGTCGCGCGGGGCGGGGCGGGCGGGCAGGGGCGGCTCCCCGGTCGTCGTCAACGCGTTCCCTCCCTGGTCTCGCGGGGCAGTCCGAGCACGCGCTCGGCGATGATGTTGCGCTGGATCTCGTTCGAGCCTGCGTAGATGGTGTCGGCGCGGGAGAACAGGAACAGCCGCTGCCAGTCGTCCAGGTCGTACGGCTCGCCGGCGGCGACCAGCCCGGACGCGCCCAGCACGTCCATGGCCAGCTCGCCGAGCTCGCGGTGCCAGGTGCCCCAGACCAGCTTGGAGATGGACGACTCGGGGCCGGGCGCGCCGGCGGCGACGCCCGCCATGGTCCGGACGGCGTTCAGCCGCATGATCTCCAGGCCCATCCAGGACCGGGTGAGCCGGTCGCGCAGCAGCGGGTCGTCGATGGCACCGGTCCGGCGGGCCAGCGCGATGACGCCCTCCAGCTCGCGCCGGAACCCCACCTGCTGGCCGAGGGTGGCGACCCCGCGCTCGAAGCCCAGCGTGGCCATCGCGATCTTCCAGCCCTCGCCCGGGGCGCCCACGATGTCGTCCGCGCCGGCGCGGGCGCCGTCGAAGAAGACCTCGTTGAACTCCGAGGTGCCGGTCAGCTGCACGATCGGCCGGATCTCCACGCCGTCCTGCCGCATCGGGACCAGCAGGTAGGACAGCCCGCGGTGGCGGGACGAGCCCGGCTCGGTCCGGCAGACCACGAAGCACCGGTCCGCCTCCAGGGCCAGGGAGGTCCAGACCTTCTGGCCGGTGATCCGCCACCCGTCCCCGTCCCGTTCGGCCCGGGTCTGCACGTTGGCCAGGTCCGACCCCGCGTCCGGTTCGGAATAGCCCTGGCACCACAGCTCCCGGACGGCCACGATCGGCGGCAGGAAGCGCTCCCGCTGCTCCGGCGTGCCGAACGCCAGCAGGGTCGGGCCGAGGAGGTTCTCGCCGATGTGGCCGACCCGGGCGGGCGCGCCGGCCAGGGCGTACTCCTCGTTGAAGATCACCTGCTGGGCCAGGGTCGCGCCGCGCCCGCCGTACTCCTCGGGCCAGCCGACGCAGGTCCAGCCGGCCGCGGCCATGTGCCGTTCCCAGGCCAGCCTGATCTCGAACGCCTCGTGCTCGCGCCCCGGGCCGCCCAGCCCGCGGGCGCCGGAGAACTCGCCCGACAGGTTGTCCTCGAGCCAGGCGCGGACCTCGGCCCGGAAGGCCCGGTCCTCGGGGGTCTCGTTCCGCTCCACCCCCGTACCCTACCAAGCACTTGTTAGATTCGGATCATCGGATCCGTACCGCGAACAGGGTCGTGTCGTCGGCGGCGCGGTCGTGCTCCATCCTGGCCAGCACCCGGTCCAGCACGGGACCGGGCTCGTCCGAACGTTCGCCCAGGATCGCGGTGAGCCGATCGATCTGCTCGTCCAGATCCGCGTCCCGCCGCTCCACCAGCCCGTCGGTGTAGAGGAACATCAGGTCGCCGGGCTGCAGCCGGGTGGTGATCGTCGAGTACCGCACCGAGGGCACCGCGCCCAGCATCGGGCCGGGGTCCACCTCCAGGATCCTGGCGTCCCCGTCGCGCACCAGGATCGGCGGCAGGTGCCCCGCGCAGGCCCACTGCATGACCCGGCCGCGCGGGTCGTAGCGGGCGACCAGAGCCGTCCCCGTGGCGGCCCGGTCCGGGTCGATCTGGCCGACCATCTCGTTCAGCCACCCCATGAGGCGCCCCGGCGGCTGGCCCGTGTAGGCCAGGCCGAGCAGCCCGTTGCGGGTGCGCGCCATCGCCGCCGCGGCGGGCAGCCCGTGCCCCGCCGCGTCCCCGATCGCGAACATCCCCCGCCCGTCGGGCATCGGCCGGGTGGCGAACCAGTCACCGCCGATCCGGGCCACGCTCTCGGCCGCCAGGCTCCGCACGGTGATGTCCAGCCCGGGCAGCAGGGCCAGCTCCTCGGGGTCGGGCAGGATCGCCCGCCGCAGGGTCACCGCCACCCGCCGCTCCTGCGCCATGCGGGCCTGCTGCCGCAGCATCTCCCGCCGCGTCTCGGCCAGGGCCCGTTCGATGCCGCGCCGCCGGGTGATGTCCTGGGAGACCATGTTGACCGACACGGGACGGCCGGACGCGTCCAGCACCGGCTCTGCGAAGATCCACAGATGCCGCTGCTCGCCGTCCGGCGTCGTGATCCGGTGTTCCATCTCCACCGCGGAACGGCGGCTGAGCATGGTCTGGATCCGCTCCTCGACCAGCGGCCGGTCCTCGTCCACCACCAGCTTGACCAGCTCGTCCGGCAACGGCGCGGGCTGCCGCGGGTCCATCCCGTAGTTGCGGGCCATCTGCGGCGACCACTCCATCTCGTCGGTCGCCAGGTCCCATTCACCGAACCCCATGAGCGCCAGCCGCCCCACCCGCTCCAGCCGCCGGCGCATGCGGTCCTCGTCGTCGTGGTACCGCCACGTCAGGCACAGGCCCGTCGGCACCGGAACGCAGCGCACGGTCATCCGCGTCGTCCGGGACACGCCCTCCTGCGCGGTCGAGAACTCGAACGGCCCCTTCTTGAACGGCGTCCCCGTCTCCAGCGACTCCACGTACGACGCGAACAGGCCGAGCAGGGCCGACCCGGGATCCACGCGGAGCATCCGCTGCCCCAGCAGCTCGGCCCCCCGCCTGCCGAACAGATCCTTGGTGGCGTCATTGGCCCCCGCGTGCAGGAAGTCGACCACCGTCCCGTCGTCACCGCGCACCGGCACCAGGTGGACCGCCGCGTCGATCGAGCCGTCCAGGACCGCCTGTGCCGCCGGGTCGTCGGGAAGCCCCGCGAGCAGCTCCGCGTCCCCCGCCGCGTCCGGCTCCGAGACCGGCAGCACCGGCGGCGCGACACCCGGCACCCGGACGGCCTCCCGTTCGACCGGCCGGCCCGGCAGCTCCATGGGAAGCGACTCACCGCGCACCCCCGTCACCAGGGCGGCGGCCTCCTCCAGCTCCATGTCCAGGTCGCGCGCCAGCCAGATCAGGTGCTGGAGCGCCTCACCCGGCTGGACGCCCAGGCGGCCTGCGAGCACCACCCGGGCCTCGGCGATGATCGCCCGGCCCCGCGCGGCCCCCCGCAGATCCGCCAGCTCCGGTACCAGCGGCGTGCTCTCCGCTTCCCTCACCCCCAGATCCCGATGGGCGCACCGTCGCGCCACGAGAGAAGAACCGTACATAAGGCTAGGAGCAGCCTTAATGGGACACTTCACCTGAGAGCCGGTATTTGCCGGTGGGTTGCGGTGTTGGAACCCGCCCTTTAAGAATCCGCGGCCCGGTCGACCTGCCGGGTCAGCGAGGTCAGCCGCCCCGCCGCGACCTGGAACGACGACCCCGCCGGATGCAGTGTCAGCACCACCACGATCCGCCGGTCACCCTCCCCCACCACCCCGGTCGTGTGCAGCACCGGACGCCCCAGCCCCAGATCGGGCGCCGACGCCGGCCGGACCCCGCGGCACGGCACCGCCGGGACGTCCCCGAACCCCGACCACCCCTGCTTGACCGCCCAGGGCCTCGGCAGCGCCCGCGGGATCCCGAAGTACTGGTCGTACCGGTCGGTCCCGCACGGCGTCGCCTTCCGCAGTTCCCCCATGATCAGGTCCCGGTGCGCCGCCGGCGCCCGCTCCAGCAGGTACCGGTACGCCTTGGCCACGTCCAGCGCACTGATCGCCGTATACCCCCAGAACCCCGGCTTCTCCGCGGGCGGCGGCCGGGTGTCGCGCAGCCCCATCCGCGCCGCCGACCGCTCGATGATCGCCCCCTGGCCGCCCCGCTTCCAGAGCCCCGTGGCCGCCGCGTCGTCACTGGACCGCAGCATCGGCCGCAACAGCGCCAGATCCGGCACGTCCCCCTTGGCCCGCAGGTGGTCCAGCGCGATGAGGATCTTCACCACCGACGCCGACCGGAACGTCCGGCGCGCCCCGTCCTGAAGCAGCGTCCGCCCCTCCACCCGGTCGAACACCACGTACCCGGCCCGCACCCCGGCGGGAACCCGCACGTGCGGCTTACGCGACGCCGGAGCCCGGCTCGCCGTCTCCCCACCCGAAGGCCGCTCCGCCGCCGTACTCACCGACCCCGCCCCCGGCCCCGCCCCGTCGCCACCGCAACCACCAACGATCATGACGCCGGCGACGACCAGCGCCGTACGCCCCACCAACGAGATCACCGGACCTGCCTACCAGATCCACACCGCCCCCCGGGGCCGCGCATTGAAGTACGCACCCGCCCTCAGACTGCGCTACAGTTAACACGCCTGCTCCGCCAGGCACCGGGACGTAGCGCAGTTTGGCAGCGCACTTGACTGGGGGTCAAGGGGTCGTGGGTTCAAATCCCGCCGTCCCGACAGAGAAGTACCAGCTCAGAGGCCGTTTCTCCACCTACGGAGAACCGGCCTCTTGATCGTTTGTTAGCCGTTCGTTAGTTTGCTGTTCGGGGTGTCGAAGTCGGCCGCGCACCGGGTGGTGGACCACCTGGCGCCGCTGCTCGCGCCGGCCCCGGCCGGCAAGCGGCACGACCCGGACACGGTACTGATCGTGGACGGAACACTTGTCCCGACGCACGACCGGAAGGTCACCGCACCGTCCAAGAACCATCGGTACTCGGTGAACATGCAGGTCGTCATCGACGCCAACCCGTCTGGTGATAGCGGTCGGCCGCCCGGTGCCGGGCAACCACAACGACTGCACCCCGTTCCGCGACTCGGGTGCCGACAACGCCTGCCGCGGCGCGAGCGTGATGGCCGACGGCGGCTACCAGGGAAACCGGCAGGTCATCATGCCCTATCGGCGTCCGCGTGACGGTGGTGGGCTGCTCGCCTGGCAGATCGAGCTCAACACCGTTCACAGGAGGGTCCGAGCACGCGTCGAGCACGCCTTCGCGCACATGAAGTGGTGGAACATCCTGCGGAACCGCCGTCGCAAGCGCGACGGTGTCCACTACGCCACCTGCGGCATCGCCTCATGCGCAACCTGGCCATGGTCGGCTGATCCAAGGCGCCGCAAGGAGGTGGCGACACCCACACCAAACCAGCAACGTCCTGATCATTACGGGACAACCTCTTAGCGCACGCCGCTGTCACTCATGACCGAAACGAACGAGTGACGAGTCGAGCCGGCTGCGGGTGGTGGCCTCGTCGGCGCCAGGCCTGGCGGTGACGCGCAGCGGCCCCTAGCTGGTCCCGTTCGGGACGCTGTCGAACAGGATCAGGTTCTCGGCCTGCACACCCGCCGTAGTTTTTCAGATTGAGCGTGTAGGTGATCGCCTCATCCACCCCGACCCCCGACTGCGGGCTGGCGGTCTTGTCCACCACCACACACGGCGCCGTACCAAACTCGATCCCGTCCAGGAACTAGCCGACCGACTCGTCCTCGCCCGCGGCGAGACCGACCGAGCTTGTAACTTCAGGTGTGGAAAGGTCTTGCAGGTGGTAGGTGTAGTCCGCTTTACCTGATGCGTCCTGGATAGGCGATGGCGAGTTCGTTGAGTGCTTCGCGCCATCCGGCGACGCGTTGCCCTTCGACGAGGCGGGCGGGCTGGAAGGCGTGCTTGTCGCCGTTGTCGCGTTTGGCGGCGCGTTCGCGGGCTCTTTTGTCCTCGATGTTGACGATGGCCAGCCACAGCAGCTTGACCACGGCGTCGTCGGTCGGGAAGTGCCCTCTGGCCTTGGTGACCTTGCGCAACTGGTAGTTCAGCGACTCGATCCCGTTGGTGGTGTAGAGCAGCTTGCGGACCGGTGCGGTGAAGGCGAAGTAGGGCGTGAACCGGTCCCAGGCGTCCTCGAATACCTTCACCGCCTGCGGATACTTGCGGCCGAGGTCGGTGCCGGCGAACTCGGCGAGGGCCTCCAGTGCGGCGTCTGCGTCCACCGCGGTGTAGACCTTCTTCAGCTCCTTGGCCACCGCGCCGGCGTCCCTGCGGGCGACCGGCCGCAGCGCATTTCTGATCAAATGAACCACGCACGTCTGCACGACCGTGGCCGGGAACGCGGCGTTGATGGCGTCCTCGAAGCCTTTCAGGCCGTCGCAGCAGGCGATCAGGATGTCGCGGACCCCGCGGTTGCGCAGATCGGCCATCACCGAGGCCCAGAACCGCGCACTCTCGGCGGCGGTGGCCGACTCGGCCGGCGTCCGCGCGAGCCAGATGCCCAGCACGTGCTTCTCCCCGTCGGTGTCGACGCCGACCGCGATGTAGGCGGGTTTGTTGGTCACGACGTTGTTGTCGCGCACCTTGACCACGATGGCGTCCAGGAACACCACGGCATAGGTGGGGTCCAGCGGACGCGTCTGCCAGGCTTTGACCTCGTCCATCACCTGGTCGGTGATCCGGGAGACCTGCTCGTGCGAGAGGTCGGTGCCATAGACCTGCTTGAGGTGGTGCAGGATGTCGCGCACGCTCATGCCGTGGGCGTACAGGCTGATGATCATGTCGTCCAGGCCGCCGGCGACCCTCCCGGCCCGTTTGGGCACCAGCACCGGCTCGAACGATCCGGCCCGGTCCCGCGGCACGCTGATGCGCACCGGCCCGACCCCGGTCTGCACCGTCTTGCCCTTCCCCCGGCCGTTGCGGGAGTTGCCGGAGTTGTTCCCGGACGCATCGTGCCTGCCATAGCCCAGGTGAGCGGTCAGCTCGCCTTCCAGCGCGCGTTCCAGCACCGCCTTGACCAGCTGCCCGAGCATCGACCCCTCACCGGTCAGCCGCAACTGCCCGGCCTCGTCCTTCGACCGCTCCAGCAGGACATCCAGCACATCATCACTCAGCAGCTCACGAATCGACGCGTCCCCGTCGACGCTCTCATTCCCCTTGATCACGGTCACGGCTTCGAATCCCCCCGAATTCGATGGATGATCTACTCGGCTTCTGATCTACCCATCAAGATCATTTCCACGCCTCAAGAGATACCCCCGACCGACCGGAAGGCGAATCGGGTCACCGTCTGTCCAAACGGGACGGTGTATTCGCCGTGGTGATGCCTCCATTCTTGCCCGTCGGAGATTTCTTGGCGCTCGTTGTTAGGAGTGCCGTCGGGCGGGCCGATGTCGACCGCCATCGTGTGGGTGCCCTTGCGTCCGCAGTGGGACAGCTTCCAATACAACGTGGTGCCCGGCACAGTGGGGGTCCTGATACGGCGTCGAGGTCTGACCAGGATTAATTGGTCATGGCGGGTGGGGTGTCGTCAAGGCCAGGCCGGTGGCGGATAGGCAGCCGTCGATCACGCGGGGTGGTGCTGGATGACCTTGAGGCGGTGCTTGACCATGCCGGCAAGGTGGTCCAGGTCGGTGGCCAGGAGGTTGGCCATGGAGCGCTTGAGCAGGGACCACACTCGGCGGGGTTGAGTTCGGGGGCGTAGGCCGGCAGGTGGGACACCGTCAGCCAGTCGAGTGGGCGTCGATGAACTCGCGCATCGCCTTGGAGCGGTGGATGCCCAGGTTGTCCCAGACCAGCACGATCTTCCCGCCGGGCAGCTGCTGGTGGGCGGCCTGCAGCATCCGCGTGTACTCGGCCGGGGGGAAGGAGACACGCTCGCCGGTGCGGCGGCGATAGTGGTGCAGCCGGTAGATCAGCCGGGACCGGTGGCCGGGCCGGTAGCAGACCATCCCGGCGACCGAGACGCGGGCGCCGTGCTGTCCGCCGTGCACCCTCACCTGGGGGCGGTGTCCGGGCGGCTCCAGGAGCGTCCGGTGGGCGGCCTGAGCCCCTGACCGGTCTCGTCCTCGAAACAGATCCAGGCGCCCAGGTCCGCCACGATGTTTCCACTTGCGGCCACACCTGCTCTTTCCACACCGCGACGGCCTGCTCGTCGCGTTCGATCGCACGGCGTCCGGGGACCTGCACCGACCAGCCGTTACGGCGCAGCAGCAACGACACACCCGGCAAGGTGTAGCCGATCCCGAACAAGTCCTTGATCAGCGCGGCCACCCTGCCGAGGGACCACCGCTGGTCATCGGCGTAACCGTGCACGGCCGGGCCTCGGTTCAGCTCGGCCTCCAACTGCGCGAACTGCGCCTCGTCCAGCCGAGGCCGCCCGTGCGGGCCCTTGGACCGCAGCGCCTCCGCGCCGCCCTGACGCCAGGCCTGCCGCCTTTTCTCCACCTGCCGCAGCCCGACCCGCAGCTCGGCGGCGATCCACGCGTTGGCCCGTCCTTCACCGAACCACTGCGCGGCCTGCATCCGCACCTGTTCTCGGTTGTCACGGCCGACGACGGTCAGCCCGGCGCCCTGGGGGTATCTGGCCATGCCCCGGCATACGCCCGCGCCACCGGTCCGTCCACTCACCCAACCGCCATCACCCATAAACCCTGGTTAGTTGGCGCTTTCCGCCTCACTCGGACCTGGACCGGCTCACGACCGGGAGGCTGAATCCCTCGCACCTCCCGCGGCGCCTACGACGCTCAGCGGATGAGTTCGAAGATCGTTGCGTTCGCCTGGCCGCCGCCCTCACACATCGTCTGGAGCCCGTAGCGAATTCCGCGGTCGGCCATGTGGTGGACCAGCGTCGTGGCGATCCGGGCGCCGGACCCGCCGAGCGGGTGACCGAACGCGATCGCGCCGCCGACCGGGTTGAGCGCCGCCTCCGGCACACGGTACTCGGCCTGCCAGGCGAGCGGTACCGAGGCGAACGCCTCGTTCACTTCGAACGCCCCGATCTCATCGAGCCCCAGACCGGCCTTCGCCAGCGCTTTGGCGGTCGCGGGGATCGGCCCCGTCAGCATGATGTTCGGCTCGCTGCCCACGACGACCGCCGTGTGCACCCGCGCGAGCGGCTTCCACCCATGGGCACGCGCGACGTCCGAGGTGCTGATCAGCAAGGCGGCGGCCCCATCGCTGATCTGGGAGCTGTTGCCCGCGCTGATGACGCCGCCCTCAAGGAACGGAGTCCGCAGCCTGGCCAGTGCTTCGATCGAGCAGTCCGGACGCACCCCCTCGTCCGAGCGCACGACCCCGCCGGGAGTGTCGATCTCCACGATCTGCGCGTCGAAGGCTCCGGCGGCGGCGGCGCTCGCGGCGCGATGGTGGGAGCGCTCGGCGTAGGCGTCGAGTTCGCCGCGGCCGAGCGACCACTCGCCGGCGATCCGCTCCGCTCCGAGGCCCTGGTTCGGCATGCCGTCGCCGTATCGCTTCGTGTAAAGGTCCCCGAGCGGGGACTTGTCGCCGGCGGCCGACCCCATGGGGACTCGGGACATCGACTCGACGCCGCCCGCCACGACGACGTCGTAGTGCCCGGCGATGACGCCCGCGGCGGCGAAGTGCACGGCCTGCTGGGACGAGCCGCACTGGCGGTCGACCGTCGTGCCCGGAACCGACTCCGGCCATCCCGCCGACAGCAGCGAGGTCCGCGCGATGTCGAAGGTCTGCTCGCCGACCTGGCTGACGCAACCCCAGATCACGTCGTCCACGACCGCCGGGGCCAGTGACACCCGGTCGGCGAGGGCCGAAAGCACGCGCGCCGAAAGGTCCGCGGGATGGACGCCCGAGAGCGCTCCCGCACGCTTGCCGATGGGGGACCTGACCGCCGCCACGACGACAGCGTCTCGCATGGGATCTCCTTCAACTCGATGGGTTCGCGGCGGTCGCTCGTCTGACCGGCCGGCGGTCCGGCTCATGCTTTGCGGAACGGGAAGGCCCACGGACGCAGCGGCGATCCGGTGGCACCGCGCAGGCGCAGGCACGCCGCGAAGAATCCGAACTCGTACACCTCTGCTGCGGCCAGCTCCTCAAGGTCGAGCACCTCGATCAGGGGGGCGCCCGCTTCGGCGAGCAGGTAGGTGTGTACCGGCGTGTAGTTGTCGGGGTCGGTGCTGGGCCCCTGCTCGACGCACACCGTGTCGGAGCCGACGATCATCGCCCCCATCTCGACGAGGCGCACCGCGGCAGCGCGGGTCAGGCCGGGCGGATTCTCGCCCCACGCCTCGGCGTCCGGCCATGCCCGCATCCGGCCCGTCCGGACGAGCACGACATCGCCGAGGTGTATATCGACGCCCTGTTCGGCGAGGCACTCGTCGACGTCCCCAGGGGTGATCCCGTACTGGTCTGGGAGCATGTCGACGCCGCGCAGGGCGGCGAAGTCGAGGAGGACGCCCCGGGCCACGATCGGCGGCATCTTGTCGGCGCCCGCGACGCGCCAGTGCCGGGTCCCCAGGTGCTCCCGCTCGGTAAAGTTGTTGTAGATACGGCCGTTGTAGCCGTAGTGGTTGAGCGTGTCGATGTGGGTGCCGGTGTGGGTGTACATCATCATCGCGTCGCCTGAGTAGCCGATGTACTCGGTCATCTCCCGCGAGATGCCGGGAAGCTCGTCGACGACGGTGCCGTGCGGCGTGTGCGTCATCCAGATCTGGTAGGCCGGGTCGCCGAGCAGTTGCCACGACGGCATCCCGATGAAGTAGTCCACGGACAGGTCGAACATCTGGGTGGCGTCGATGCGGCTGACGACGGCGGCGCGGGATTCCGGGGTCATCAGGTTGAGGCGGCCGATCTCGTCCTCGGGCCCGTACGGGCTGGTGGCCACCTGGCGGTCGGCGCCGGACGCCGGGTTGTCGGACATGGGTCTCCTTGGTTGGGGTGGGATTGCGGTGCCGGAGCCGGATTAGCCGCCCGGGACGGCGGGAGCGGCCAGGTGGACATCGGTCAGCCGCTGGTAGGCGTCCGCCACGCGAAGGATGGTGGCCTCGTCGAACGGCCGTCCGATGATCTGCATGGAGACGGGCATGCCTGCTCCGTCGAAGCCGACCGGGACGGCGCACGCGGGGTGCCCGGTCAGGTTCCACTGCGATGTGAACGACGCGCTGGACCAGCGGTCCATCATCGCGGGGTCGGTCTCTTCGAGGAACCGTGCGCCCGTCGGCATCGTCGGCGTGATCAGCACATCGCATTCGCGCATCGCCTCGGTCGCCTCACGGTGGAACGCGGCCGCGACCTTCTTCGCCTGAACGTAGTCGGCGGCGCCGTACAGCGCTCCTTTGGCGAGCAGACCGCGGACGTACCGCCCGTACTCGGCCCAGTGCGCCACCAGATCGTCCCGGTGATAGGCGAACGCCTCGGTCAGCAGCACGATGTGGCTCGCGACCCGCGCCATGTCGGCGTTGGGCAGGCTCACCTCCACCACGTCGGCGCCTGCGTCACGCAACGCGGAGAGGGCCTCGGTCACCCGCGTCCTGACCCGGTCGGCGACGTTGCCGACACCGAAGAAGTAGTGCTTCGGCCAGCCGATCCTCAGGCCCCGGACGACGCCGTCCAGCGCGTCGAGGCACCGCGGGACCGGCCGTCGGCTCGACCCGGCGTCGTTCGGATCGTGGCCGGCGATCACCTCGAACAGCAGGGCGCAGTCCCAGGCGGACCGCGCGACGGGACCGACGGTGTCGAGGCTCGGCGAAAGCGGCACCGTTCCGGCCGACGGGACGCGCCCGAGGGTCGTCTTGAGGCCGGTCACGCCATTGAGCGCGGAGGGATGCCTGATCGAGCCCGCAGTGTCGGTGCCCAGTCCGCCGAGGGCCATGCCGGACGCGACCGCGATGGCGGCGCCGGAGCTCGACCCCCCGGCGTAGCGGTCGGCCGCCCAGGCGTTGCGCGGCATCGGGAAGCCCGTGTCGGGGTCGTTCAGTCCGAGCGCGAACTCGTTCGTCGTCGTTTTGCCGACGATGATCGCGCCCGCCTCCCGCAGCCGCGCCACAACGGTCGCGTCGCCGTCCCATCGCCAGTGCCGGGGCGCGACCAGGCTGTTCGCTCGGGTGGGGCCCTCGATCGCGGCGATGACGTCCTTGACCGCCAGCGGGATCCCGTGCAGCGGGCCCCGGTCCCGTCCCGCGGCCAGGTCGCGGTCCGCGCGGTCTGCGGCCTCAAGGGCGGCGTCGCGGAACGTGCTGACGTATGCCCCGAGTTCGGAATCGAGACGATCGATGCGTGCCAGGACGTCGCTGGTGAGCGTGACGGCCGATGTCGTCCCGTCTCGGAGCGCGGACGCGGTGTCCCGGATCGTCCGGGCGGTGGTCCGGGGGCGGGTGGGTTCGGCGGCGCCGGGCGTCTTGAACGCCGACGGCGTCGAGATGTCGCGGGCGATGCCGTCCGCGCCGGTCCGGTGGACCTCGTCGGCCTGGTCCCGCATCGTCCGGTAGTCGCGCGCGAAGGAGGACAACTCGCCGACGTCCACCTTCAGACCGACGATGTCCAGCAGGGTCCGCACCCGCTGCTCGGCCGGGGTCATCGCGCACCCGGCCCCGGAGGCGGGCACGCGCGGACGCCCGAGGTCATCGGTCGATCCAGCTCGTGTAGCGGCCCTTGAGCATGTCCCGGCTGACGATCATCTTCTGGGTCTCGGTGGAGCCCTCGCCGATCCGGCGGATCCGCAGCTCGCGATACCAACGCTCCAGCGGGAGGTCCTTCGTGACCCCGTATCCGCCGTGGATCTGGATGGCACGGTCCACCACCCGGCCGGCCGTCTCGGTGGCGACGATCTTGGCGATGGCCACCTCGGTGCGGAACGGCCGGCCGCTGTCGGCGCGCTCGGCGGCGTCCAGCGTCAGGGCGGCCGCGCTGCGCAGCTCGATCTCGCTGTCGACGAGCATCCACTGGATGCCCTCGTGCTCGGCGAGCTTCGAGCCGAAGACCGAACGGGTGCCCGCGTACTCGACGGCCATACGGTGCGCCATCATGGCCACGCCCAGGCAGCCGGCGGAATAGGGGATGCGGTTCTTGGTCAGCCGCTCGGTGGCCATCGAGAAGCCCTGCCCGATCTCGCCGAGGACCGCCTCGGCGGGGACGCGGACGTCCTCGAACACCAGCTCGGTCGGGTAGTGGCCCGAGCGCAGGGTGTGGATCACGCGCCGCACGGTGAGGCCCGGGGTGTCGGCGTCCACGATGAAGCACGTGATGCCGTCGCGCCCGGACCCCTGATCGCCGGTGCGGGCGAAGACCAGCCCGAAGTCGGCCGTGTCGGCGCCGCTGATGAACGTCTTGTTGCCGTTGATGATCCAGTCCGAGCCGTCCCGCTTCGCCCGGGTCTCGATCGCGCGGGCCGGGTCGCTTCCCCCAGCCGGCTCGGTGAGCGCGAAGAAGGACCGCTTCTCACCCCGCAGGATCGGGAACAGGTAGCGCTCCTTCTGCTCGTCGGTGGCCTCGTACAGCTGCGCCATGTCGGGCTGGCCGAAGGCGCCGTAGCACGGCGAGTACAGCCCGGCGCGGTGCTGCGACATCTCCATGGCGAGCAGCGTCCGCGTCACGGTGTCCGCACCGACCCCGCCGAGCTCCTCGGGGACGTCGAGGTTGTACAGCCCCATCTGCTTCGTCTTGGCGACGAGGCCGGCAAGGACCGGCGCGCTCAGTTCGCTCTCGTCGGGGTCAAGCTCGTGCTCCAGCGGAATGATCTCGGTCCGGACGAAACGCCGGACGTTCTCGACCAGCGTCCGCTGCGTCTCGGTGACGGCGAATCCCATATCTGCTCCAGCTCTAGTTCGGTCGAATGCGCCCGGCCGGCGCATCGACGCCCGTCAGGTTCCGGGGAACCGCACCGGTTTCATTGGTGAACACCTGCACGAGCTCTCGATAGCGCGAGAGGTAGGCGTTGGTCCGCTCGTATCTGAACGACAACCCCGGGCTTGTGCCGAGCCATTCCTGGAGTGCCCCCCGGAGGCCGAACAGGCTGTTGCCGCCGGCGAAGTCGATGGCGATGAGGCCGCTTTCGTCGGCGATCTCGAAGACGCCGACCGAAGCGGGCACCGGCGCCACGTTCTCGGCCGTGAGCGCCGTCCAGGGCTTGGTCATGGACACACTCATCTCGTCACCACCGCCTCCTTCTCGGATTGCCCGGCGGCCGCGTGGCCGTCCGGCAGAAGTGCTCGCGGAATCTCCACGACTCGTGAGCGCACGTATTCGCCCAGTCCTTTTGCCTGCGGATCGGGACGCGTCGTCGCGGCGACGCCGTCGCCCAGCAGGCCGCGCACGACGAAGTTGACGGCCCGCAGGTTGGGCAGCTCGTACCGCTCGACGGCCAGCCCGGCGGCCTCGGTCAGCAGGGCGCGGAACCGGTCTTCGTCGAGGTGGTCCCGCAGCCATGCGTACGCCTCGTTTGTGCGTGCCCAGAGACCGATGTTGGCGTCACCGCCCTTGTCTCCGGACCGCGCGCCGATCAACCGGCCCAGCGGCGCGAGGACGGTGTCGCCGTCCATCGGCCGGTCGCCGTCCGCCGGACGCGGCTCGCGCGACGCGTCGGCGATAGGGCGCGGGTCGTAGTGCTCGGTGGGCGGGTGCGGCACCGTCAGGCGCCGTCCGTCCTGGAAGACGACCTCGGGGCGGAGGACACCGACCGGCACGAGGGCCGGCCAGTAGACCCCGTAGGCGCTGGCCGACCGCTCGGCCCGTTCGAGATACATGCCGGGATAGCCGGACAGGCCGAACTCGGCGACGGCGTTGAAGAAGCGGCGCCCGACCTTGCGCTCGTCGGCGTCCTTCACCGTGATCCGGAGGCGGGCCTCGGCCTGGACGTTCTCCGGCGCGTCCGGAACGTCGGTGCGCAGCAGCCGGACGTCGGTCTCCGAGAACGCCTCCGCCCCGCCGAGCCCGTCGACCAGGAGAGCACGGACGGCGTGGTCGGCCTTGGCCTCGATGTCCAGCCCGGTGAGAATGAACGTGGCGCTGTTGCGGTAACCGCCGTGGTAGTTGAGGCAGACCTTGGCGGTGTCGGGTGCCGGACGGCCGCGGACGCCGCTGATCCGCACACGGTCGGGGCCGTCGTCCGCGAGATCGACGGTGTCGAACCGCGTGATGACGTCCGGGTTGAGGTAGTCGGGTGCGCCGATCTCGTAGAGGATCTGCGCGGTGACCGTCTCGACCGTCACCGCGCCGCCCGTCCCGGGGTGCTTGGTGATCACGGACGAGCCGTCGGCGGCGATCTCGGCGATCGGGTAGCCGGGGCGTCCGCCGTGCGGCAGCTCGGTGAAGAAGGCGAAGTTGCCGCCGGTGGCCTGGGGGCCGCATTCGAGGACGTGCCCGGCGACCACGGCGCCGGCCAGCCGGTCCCAGTCGTCGGGCCGCCAGCCGAACGCCCAGGCCGCCGGCCCGACGACCAGCGAGGCGTCGGTCACCCGGGGGCACACCACGATGTCGGCGCCGGAGCGCAGCGCCTCGGCGATCCCCCAGCCGCCCAGGTAGGCATTGGCGGTCACGGGCTCGACGCCGGCCTCGGCGAGGCTCGTCCCGGAGCCTAGATGCGCCAGCGGGTGGCCCTGCCGCCGCAGCTCCGGGATGCGGTCGAGGAGGTCGTCGCCTTCGATGTGGGCGATGGCGGGCTGGAGCCCGAGCCGCTCGGCCAGGCCTCCGAGCTCGGCCGCGAGCCCGCCGGGATTGAGCCCACCGGCGTTGGTGACGACCTTGATGCCGCGATCCAGGCAGGTGCCGAGTATCTGCTCCATCTGCTTCAGGAAGGTCGTCGCGTAGCCGCCGGACGGGTCGCGCCGCCGCGCCTTCCACAGGATCAGCATGGTCAGCTCGGCGAGGTAGTCGCCGGTGAGGACGTCGAGCGGGCCGCCCTCGACCATCTCGCGGGCCGCGGCGAAACGGTCCCCGTAATATCCCGAGCAGTTTCCGATCCGGAGGATCTCGCGTGTCGCGGGCATTGTCTCCATTTCCCGTTCGCTCATGTCGGTAGTGCGACCGTGGCGTTCGCGACGGCGCACACCGTGCCGTCGGATTCCCGCGTCTCGGTGACGTCGAGATGGACGAGCCCCTGTCCGTCGCCGGCCTGCTCGACGCCCGTGACCTCACCGGCACAGACGAGGACGTCGCCGGGCACCGCATAACGCCGGACCGACACTTCGAGCCGAGTCAGCCGTCCGCTCACGCCCATCCATTCCGTGCACAACGACACCAGGAAGGCCCCGTGCAGATGAGACTGGACGAGGACGTCTGGATACCCCTCTTGCGCGGCGTAGTCGGGGTCGAAATGAATGCGGTGGGTATTCCACGTCACCGCGCTGTACCGGAAGAGCTGCAGCCTCGTCGGGACGTGGCGTGTCTCGGGCAGCCGGTCGCCGACGCGGACCGCGCCGAACCGGAGATCTCGGGCGGTGGCGGTGCTCGAGGCGCTCATCGGAGCAGGACCTTCCGTGTCGAGGTCACCAAAGGGACTCCCTCGTCGTCGACGAATTCATGCCGGTAGCGGACGACGATGAACGGGCCCTTGCGCCCCTGCAGCAACTCGGCGTCGATCATCGTGGAGCGCTCCATCACGGCCGTCCCGGCAGTGATGGGCGCGTGGAACTCCATGTCCTCGCCGCCGCCCATCACCCGGACTCCGCTGGTGGGCAGGCCCTCCAGTTGCAGCGTCTTCGGCGTGCCGTCGGTGCGGAGGTCGTCCGCGGCGGGGCCCTCGTCCCAGGAGGTGATCGCCGTGACCAGATTGGGCGGCGCGACGATCTCCGCGTGCCCGCGGCTGCGGGCGAATTCCGTGTCGTAGTACAGCGGGTTCGACTCGCCGATGGCCCGGGCGTAGCGCCGGATCATCAGGGCGGTGACAGGCCCGAGCGAATGGGTGGTCTCCGAACCGATACTGGTCCGGATCGAGTCGAGCAATTTCTCGTCAACGGCCATGGATTCTCCTAGACGACGTTCTCGGCGCGCAGTTCCCGGATCTCGGCGGCGTCTAGGCCGAGCCGTTCTCCAAGGACGTCCGCGGTGTGCTCGCCGAGGGCGGATGCAGCCTCGGTGGGCGACGGCGCCGAATCCGCGAGTCGCAGCGGGTTACCGAAGACGTACGACTCCCGGCCGTCCGCGCCGCGTACCGGCCGGATCATGCCGTCGGCGCCGACGAGCGGCCCGGCCATGACCTCGGACAGGCTGAGTACGGCCGCGCAGGGCACCCCGGCCGCCTGCAGCCTGCCGGCGACGTCGTCACGGGTGAGCCCTGCGGTCCAGCCGGCGACGACCTCGTCGAGCTTGTCCATCTGCGCCACACGGGCGGGCGGTGATGCGAACGCGGGGTCGTCACCGAGATCCGGACGGTCCATCAGCCCGCACAGCGTCCGCCAATGCCCGTCGGTCATGCACAGGATCGCCACCCAGCCGTCCGCCGCCGGGTAGACGTTGTAGGGGCAGACCGCCAGGCCACCGTGCCTGTTTCCGGTCCGCTCCGGCAGCGTCCCGCCACTGTCGAGGTAGCCCGCGATGCTGGACGCCAGCGAGGGGATGACGGCGTCCTGCATGGCGACCTCGACGTGCTGGCCCCGACCGGTGACCGTGCGCTGGTAGAGCGCCGCGGTGATCGCGACCATCAGATGGGTGCCGCCGAAGAAGTCGGCGACGGCCGGGCCCGCCTTGGCCGGCGGCTGGTCGGGCTGCCCGGTCGTCGCCATCACGCCGGTCACGGCCTGGATGGTCAGGTCCATGGCGCGCTGCCCGGCCTGGGGCGTGGATGCGCCGAACCCCCGTCCGGAGGCGAGGATGATCCGCTCGTTGGCCTCCGCCAGCACCTCGTAGCCGAGCGACAGCCGCTGCATGGTGCCGGGGGCGAAGTTCTCGACGACGACGTCGGCCTGCGCGACCAGGCGCAGGAAGAGTTCCCGCCCGCGGGGGTTCTTCAGGTCCAGCCGGAGGCTCTTCTTACCGCCGTTGAGCAGGTCGAACGCGGCCGTCTGCTGCTCGCCGACGACTCGCCAGCGCACGGGCTCGCCGCCGAACGGCTCGATCTTGATGATCTCCGCGCCGAGCCGCGCCAGCAGCATGGTGCAGTAGGGGCCGTTGTACACCTGGCTGAGGTCGAGGACGACGACGCCATCGAGGGCCCTCCGTTCTGTCACGACCAGATCCTTTCTCCGGATGGGGACCGTTCGGATCGGCGAAAAATCGCGTCCCAGTCAAGCTGTACCCGCCCTCACCTGTGGGCTTGAACAGAAAACATACTACTGCGTATCTCATTTTGGAAGAGGGTCCCGGCCTGGGATCGCCGCTTGCGGGCGCCTGGGTCTGGGGGTTTACGGGCGCCCAGGGGCTACGGGCGCGCGGCCAGTCCGCGGAAGGCGATGGCGGCCGGGTCGCGGCCGTCCCTGGAGCCACGGCCGAACGTGTCCGCCCCGGGTGCCGCCGGCGCCTCGCCCAGCTCGCGGCTCCAGTCGATCACGCAGACGCGGTGCTGAATCCGCCAGCTCCCGTCGCGCTTGTCCAGCCGGTCAACGTACCGGCCGGCGAACAGGCCGATGGGCGCGACCGCGCCGGCGCCGTCGAGGTCTTCCATGTAGCAGAGGAAATACGCCTCGGAGACGGCGGCTCCGCCCCGGACCTCGATGAGCACGTTTCCGATGAGGTGCTGCCTAACGCCTCGCCCGGACGGGCTCCTGCGCATTCTCGCCGTGAACTGCTCGACGGTCCCGCTGGCGAAGCCGTGGTCGTCGTACGCTCCAGGGTGATAGCAGTCCTCGACCATGCCGATGTCGTTGCGATCGACGCCGTGCGCATACTGGAGGACGACCCGGGTGATGTCCCGTTCGTCCAGCAGCAGGTGCAGGCGCTCGGCGAACGGCACGTCGTCGCGTGGCCCGCGGCGGCCACCGGGGTCCTGGCGTCCGGTCGTCATCGTCCCTCCGTCCAGTGGTTCCAGCGGGTGATGGTCTCGATGGGGGGACGCGCGGCGGGTTTGAACTCGTCGCCGATCGTGTACGCGACGGGAAGCAGCGCGATGGGCGTCATCGTGCCGGGCAGCTTGAGGACCTCGGCGTAGCGCCGTTCGTCGCCGCCTGTGAACGGCGTCGTCAGCACCGAGCCCATCCGGCGCGACCGCAGCGCGAGCTGCAGATTCCAGATCGCCGGGAAGATCGAGCCGTAGAACGCGGCGGGAGGTGCCGCACCGGGATCGTCGGGCCGTCCCTCGACGCACGGCACGATCAGCACCGGGACCCGCGCGAGGACCGTCGCCAGATACCGGGCGCTGTCGTAGACGCGCCTGGTCTGCGGATCCCGGATGTGCGGATACCGCCGGTCGATGATCGCCAGGGTGCGGGGCGTGTAGAGGTCCGCCACGGCGGCGCGCACCTCGGGGTCGTCCACGACCAGCCAGCGCCACGCCTGGCTGTTGCCGCCCGTGGGCGCCTGCACCGCGAGCCGCAGGCACTCGAGGATCACCTCGCGCCCGACCGGCCGTTCGAGGTCGAGCCGGCGGCGGACGGCGCGCGTGGTGGAGAGGAGTCGGTCGGTCGCCGTGATGTCCATCAGGGTCTCCCGTGGCGTTCGTTGGCACGGTCCAGCTCGTCCGGATCCCGTGCGGTCATGCGTTTCACCTGGGTGCCGGTGTGCTGCCAGTCTTACCGCCGCCCTTGGCGAGGAACTCGGCGACCCGGGTCTTGATGTCCTCGGTGCCGAAGGACTCGTACTCGGCGGCGAGGGCGAAGTTGAGCACGGTGTTCGCCGAGTCGAGCAGGTGCATGTTGAGGGCCCGCTTGGTGTCGCGCACCGACTGGGCCGGCAGCGCGGCGAACCGGCGCGCGATCGCCTTCGCGGTCTCCAGCACCTCGGCGGCGGGCACCACCCGGTTGCACAGCCCGGCCCGCGCGGCCTCGGCGGCCGGGATCCGGTCACCGAGCAGCAGGAACTCCTTGGCGGTGAGCATGCTCGTCAGCCACGGCCAGGTGACCGCGCCGCCGTCGCCGGCGACCAGCCCGATGCTCACATGCGGGTCGCTCATGAACGCGTCCTCGGACATGACCACGAAGTCGGACATAGTGGCCAGGCTGCACCCCAGCCCGACCGCCGGGCCGTTCACCGCCGCGACCACCGGAAGCTCGCACGACAGCATCGCCCGGGCCAGCCGCTCGCCCTCCCGGATGTCGCGGCGCCGCGCCGCCAGGTCATGGTGGTTCCGGATGAAGTTCGGGACGTGTCCCCCGGCGCTGAACACCCGTCCCGCGCCGGTGAGCACTACGGCGCGCGCGCCCTCGTCGTCGACGAGCAGGTCCCACACCCGCCGCATCCCGACATGCAGCGCGTCGTCGAACGAGTTGAGCTCGTCGGGCCGGTTCATCGTGACGATCCGCAGGGGTCCGTCCGCCTCCACCAGCAGGCCGGGCGCCAAACCCGAGTAGTCCATCCGAATCCTCCTCCGCGTCCAGCTCCCCCGCCGCACGGCGCGGCGGGGGCCGCCAACCCAAAATAACCTACGTGGTAGTATGGGATTTGCCAAGTAGCGCTGAGGGGACCCGACAGTGACAGACCTGGAATACTCCGTTCAGGACGGCATCGGCACCATCCTGCTGAACCGGCCGCATGTGAAGAACGCGTTCACCCTCGACATGATCGATCGGTGGGGCGAGGCGCTGCGCTCGGCGCAGACGGACCCGCTCGTCCGGGTCGTCGTCGTCACCGGCGCCGGCGACGCCTTCTGCTCCGGCATCGATCTCGACGCGTTCGACGCGGCGGCCAGCGGCCCCCTCGCGGTCAAGTCCCTGCTCACCGACCGCATCCACCGGGTCGCCCACGCCGTCGAGGAGCTGGACAAGCCCCTGATCGCGGCCGTGAACGGGATCGCCGTCGGCGCCGGAATGGACATGGCGCTGATGTGCGACATCCGGTTGCTGGCCCGGTCGGCCCGGCTGTCCGAGGGCTACATCCGGGTCGGGCTCGTGCCCGGCGACGGCGGCTGCTACTACCTGCCCCGGCTGGTCGGGATGGCCAAGGCGCTCGAACTCCTGTGGACCGGGGACTTCGTGGACGCCGACGAAGCCCGCCGCATCGGCATCGCCGACCACGTCTACGCCGAGGAGGACTTCGCGGAGGCGTGGCGGCGGTACGCGCGCAGGCTCGCGGACCAGCCGCCGATCAACGTGCGGATGATCAAAAGGGCGGCCTACCAGTCGGCGCGCGCCGACGTCAGGACCGCGCTCGACCTGATCTCCTCGCACATGGCCGTCGTACACAGCACGCACGACTCCGCCGAGGCGATGGCCGCGTTCCGCGGCCGTCGCGCACCCGTGTTCGAGGGACGCTAGCCGGAGGAAGGCAGACCATGACCGCAGAGGCAAGCCCGTCGACCACGCGTAGCCCGCTGATCGTCGACCGGAACGGCGCGATCGCCACCCTCACCCTGAACCGGCCCTCCCGCAAGAACGCCATCGACGACGCGGGCTGGCGCCTGCTCGCCGCCACGCTGGACGACCTGGCCGCCGACGACGCGGTCCGGGCCGTCGTCGTGACCGGCGCAGGTGGGAACTTCTGCGCGGGCGCCGACCTGGGCGGCCAGTCCCGCGACGAGCACCCCGCCGCGCGGATGCGCCGGGTCGGCGCCATCGCGGCCGCGTTGAGCGAACTCCCGAAGCCGGTGATCGCCCAGGTCGAGGGGATCGCGGCGGGAGCCGGCTGGAACCTCGCGCTGGCCTGCGACTTCGTCGTCGCCTCACCGTGCGCCCGGTTCTCCCAGATCTTCGCCAGGCGCGGCCTGTCGATCGACTTCGGCGGCTCCTGGATACTGCCCAGGCTCGCCGGTCTCCAGCAGGCCAAACGGCTGACGATGCTCGCCGAGATGATCGGCGCCGCGGAGGCCAGGGAGCTCGGGCTGGTGACCTGGGTCAAGCCGGAGGACGAGCTGGCGGGCTTCGTCACCGAGCTGGCCGGCCGGCTCGCCGCGCTCCCGCCGGTCGCGCTCGCCCAGTCGAAGGCGCTGCTGCATCAGGGCGCCGCCCAGACGCTGCGCGAGGCGATCGACAACGAGACGCGCGCGCAGATGGTGAACCTCGCCACCGAGGACGTCCCGGCCGCGTTCCGCGCCTTCCTTGAGAAGACCGAGCCACCCGCCTACACCGGCCGCTGGGCACTGGGCTGAGCACCGCCGAGGAGACTGGACCGACATGGATCTCTGGAGTCTTGAGCCCGTCGCGCTTCCGGCGGAGCTCGAAGCCCTGCGAACGAACGTGCGGGCGTTCCTGGCCGGCGAGCTGGCCGCAGGCCGGATCGCGTCGCGCTGCGACCAGTGGCTCGGGGGCTGGGATCCCGGGTTCAGCCGCAGGCTGGGCGAGCGCGGCTGGATCGGCATGGCGTTCCCTGAGCGATATGGCGGTTCGGCGGCCGGTGCGCTGGCACGGTTCGTCCTCACCGAGGAACTGCTCGCCGCGGGAGCGCCGGTCGCCGCGCACTGGATCGCCGACCGGCAGACCGGCCCCGGGCTGCTGAGGTTCGGGACCGAGGAGCAGAAACAAGCGTTCCTCCCCAGGATCGCCCGCGGCGAGTGCTTCTTCGCCGCCGCCATGAGCGAACCCGACACCGGCTCCGACCTCGCGTCGGTGCGCGCCCGCGGCACGCGGGCGGACGGCGGCTGGCGGCTCAGCGGGACGAAGGTCTGGACGAGCGGCGCGCACCGGGCGCATGCCATGATCGTCCTCGCCCGCACCGAGCCCCGGACCGCCGACCGGCACGCAGGGCTGACCCAGTTCATCGTCGAGCTGCCCGATCCCGCCGTGCGCATCCGGCCGATCCTGCTGCTCACCGGCGAGCACCACTTCAACGAGGTCGTCCTCGACGACGTGTTCGTCCCCGACGCCCGCGTGCTCGGGGAGCCCGGATCAGGATGGCACCAGGTCACCGGCGAGCTGGCGATGGAACGCAGCGGCCCGGAGCGTATCCTGTCGACCTTTCCCCTGCTGGCCGCCGCCATGGATGATCTGGCCGAGCGCGGCGATCAGGCGGGCGCGGCACGCGTCGGCACGCTGGTCGCGCGGCTGTGGGCGCTGCGCCAGGCGTCCCTCGCGGTCGCCGGCCGGCTGGACGCCGGCGCCGCACCGGCCGTCGAGGCGGCGGCGATCAAGGATCTCGGGACCCGGTTCGAGAGTGTCGTCACCGACACCGTCCGGCTGCTGAGCCGGGTCGTCCCCGACCCCGGCTCCGACCGGCGGCTGCCCCGGCTGCTGGCCGAGTCGATCCTGCACGGTCCCGGATTCACGCTGCGGGGCGGCACCAACGAGATCTTGCGCGGCGTCGTCGCCAAGGAACTGGGAGTGCGATGAACGAGACGATCGCGGCGCTCGTGGCCACCGTGCGCGACGCGTGCGCCGAGCGGAGCGGCACGGGCGCGGTGACGGCCTGCGCCGACGGCGGTTGGAACGCCGGGCTGTGGGCGGCGCTGGAGCAGATCGGTATAACCACCGTGGCGGTGCCGGAGGAGCAGGGCGGCTCCGGCGGCGACATCACCGCCGCCGTGGCCGTGCTGGAGGTACTGGGCGAGTACTCGGCGGGCGTCCCGCTCGCCGAGACCGCGCTGCTGGCCGGGTGGCTCATCGCCACTTGCGGCGCCGCGGTGCCGTCCGGCCCGATGACCGCCGCGATCGCGGGCCCCGGACTGCGGACCCGCCGGGAGGACGGCGGCCTGTCCGTGCGCGGGACGATCGCCCGCGTGCCCTGGGCCCGGCACGCCCACCGGCTCACCGTCCTCGATAACGACCAGGTGATCGTGCTGGAGCGCGGCGGGTTCACGCTGACGCGGGGAACGAACCTCGCCGGCGAGCCCCGCGACGACCTGCACGTCGACGCCGTCGTCCCCGCGTCCCAGGTCCACGGGCTCCCCGCGGGCTCGCCGGTCTCCGTGCAGGCGTTCCGCAGTCGCGCGGCGCTCGCCCGCGCGGGCCTCATGGCCGGCGCCGCCCGCCGGGCCCTCGAACTGTCCGTCGCCTACGCGGGTGAGCGCGAGCAGTTCGGCAGGCCGATCGGGCGGTTCCAGGCCGTCCAGCAACACCTGGCCGCGATGGCGGGCGAGGTGCTGCTGGCCAAGGTGGCCGTCGAGTCCGCGGCACTCGCCTTCGCCCCCCGGGGCGACGCGGACTTGGCGGTCGCCGCCGCCAAGGTCGTCGCGGGTGAGACGGCCGGAGTGGTCGCCTCGCTCGCGCACCAGATCCACGGCGCGATCGGCTTCACCGAGGAGCACGCGCTGCGCCACAGCACCACCCGGTTGTGGGCCTGGCGGGACGAGTCGGGCAACGAGGACGCGTGGTCGGAGATCCTCGGGCGGCGCGCGGTGTCCGCGGGCACCGGCGGACTCTGGCCGCTGCTCACCAGAACACGCTGAGGCCACCAGAACAAGGAGCAGACGATGAGTGTGACGTTCGAATGCGACGGCGGGACCGCCGTCATCACGATCGACCGCCCGGAGGCCCGCAACGCCGTCGATCTCGACGTGGCCCGGGGCATCGCGGCCGCGATCGACGAGTTCGACGCGCGCGGGGATCTGGCCGTCGCGATCCTGACCGGCGCGGGCGGCACCTTCTGCGCCGGCCTGGACCTCAAGGCCTTCACCCGCGGGGAGATCCCGATCATTCCGGGCCGGGGCTTCGGCGGTCTCACCGAGAGCCCGCCGGCCAAGCCACTGATCGCCGCCGTCGAGGGCTGGGCGCTCGCCGGCGGGTTCGAGCTCGTACTGGCCGCCGACATGGTCGTCGCCGCGCGCGACGCGAAGTTCGGCCTGCCCGAGGTCAGGCGGGGTCTGGTCGCCGGGGCGGGCGGCCTTCTGCGGCTGCCCAAGGTCCTCCCCTACCAAATGGCCATGCAGGCGGCGCTGACCGGGGAGCCGCTGACGGCGGAGACGGCCCATGCGCACGGCGTCGTCAACCTGCTCACCGAGCCCGGGGACGCCCTGGCGGGAGCGCGGGGGCTCGCGGCGAAGGTGGCGGCGGGCGGACCGCTCGCCGTCCGCACCAGCAAGCGGATCATCTCGATGTCGTCCGGCTACACGAACGCCGACGCGTTCGCCGCCCAGCGCGCTCTGGTCGAGCCGGTACTCGCCTCCGCCGACGCCCTGGAGGGCGCCCGCGCATTCGTCGAGAAGCGGGCCCCGGCCTGGACCGGCGAGTAGCCGGCCCAGGCCAGGACGGGTCAGCCCGCCCGCGCGGCCTCGGCCCGGTCCGCCCGGCGTCGCCGCCTGAGCTTGGGACGGAGCCTGCCGCTCAGAAGCGCGGCACTCACCGCGGCGAGCAGCGCGGCACCGTTGAACAGATCCGTCACCCACAGCTGGTTGCCGTTGAGTTGCAGGCCCTTCACGCCGATCGCGAGCAGCAGCAGCGCGATGACGGTCCCCCCGACGTTGAACCGGCCCTGCTTGAGCTGGGTCGTGCCCAGGAAGCAGGCGGCGAAGCTCGGCAGCAGGTAGGCCGGGCCGAGCGTGGGCGCCACATTGCCGATCTTGGACGTGACGAGCACCCCGGCGATCGCGGCGAACAGCGAGGTCACCACGAACGAGCCCGCGATGTACCGGACGGTCCTGACCCCCGCCAGCCGGGACGCGTCCGGGTTCGCCCCCACCGCGAACGCGCGGCGTCCGACGGGCGTGTGCTCCAGGACGTACCACGCGAGCACGCAGAGCACGACGGCGTACAGGGCGACACTGGGGACCCCGAGGATCTCGTGGTTCGCGACGTCCTGGAACCCGCTGGGCACCGGGCCCACGAACTGGTAGTCGGAGACCTGCCCGGTGACCGCGAGCAGCACCGAGCTCGTGCCGAGCGTGGCGATCAGGCTGTCGATGCCGATCACCGCGACGAAGATCGCGTTGACCACCCCGACGAGAAGCCCGATCAGCAGCGTCACCAGCACGGCGACACCGGGGCTCACATCGTGATGGACCATCAGAACGCCGCAGATCATGGCGCTCATGCCGAGGTTCTGGGCCGCCGACAGGTCGAACTGGCCGACCGCCAGGGTCACCAGCAGCCCCAGCGCGAGGATCAGTGTGACCGACTGGTCGCCCGCGATGCCGACGAACGTCGCCCGCGTCGGGAACGTCTCCGGCAACTGGAGGGAGAAGAAGACGATCAGTGCCGCGCACAGCAGCAGCCCGCTGTATCTGGCCATCTGAAGCCGGGCGGCGACCAGCCGCAGAAGCCGGGTCTCCCGGGGTCCCCCGCCGCCGTCGGGACTCGCGGTGGACTCGGTGGTGAGGGTCGGGGATTCTGAGGTCATGAGTGCCACCCCTCCTGGGTGTCATCGGGGGAGTCGCGGATCGTTTCACTCACGATGCGCGCGACCGACAGCTCGCCCTTGGCCAGCTCGGCGCGGACGGCGCCGTCGCGCATGACGAGCACCCGGTCGCACACGGCGCACAACTCCTCGGCGTCGGAGGACGACAGCACCACCGCCCGTCCCCTGGCGGCGATGCCAGCCAGCACGTCGTAGATCGACGCCTTCGCTCCGGCGTCGACACCGCTGGTGGGCTCGTCCAGCAGAAGCACCCGGGCGTCGACGCGGAGCCAGCGCGCCAGCACCAGCTTCTGCTGGTTGCCGCCGCTCAGCAGGCCCAGCAGCCGGTCGGGGTCCGCCGGAACCACGTCCAGCCGCTCGATCCACGGGCGGACCTCGCGCCGTTCGAGCCGCCCACCGAGCCACCGGGCGGGCCCGGCGGCCGGAAGCCGCGGCAGCGTGACGTTCTCACGCGCCGTCCACTGAGGGATCGTGGAGAGCCGCTTCCGGTCGGCCGGCGCATAGGCCAGCCCGGCTGCGATCGCCCTGTCAGGCCGGCCGTCCGGGACGGCGCGGCCCTCCAGCCTGACCTCCCCGCCGTCCCGGCGGCGCGCACCGAAAGCCAGCCCGAGCGCCTGGTCGTAGCCCGAGCCGATCAGCCCTGTGACGCCGACGATCTCACCGGCCCTGATGTCGGTGGAGAAGTCGGCCACCTGCTCGCCGCGCACCCCGGACGCGCTGAGCAGCACCTCCGAGTCCGGCGACGGGAGGGGCGGGGAGAACTCGGCCGGGGTCCGGCCGATGATCAGGCGGACGAGCTCGTCGGCGCCGCCGACACCGCCGACCGGCCGGGTCGTGATCCGCCGCCCGTCCCTGAGCACCGTGACCCGGTCGGCGAGCTGAAACACCTCGCGGAGACGATGCGTCACGTAGAGGATCGCCGCGCCACGGTCGCGGAGCTTGCGCAGCAGGCCGAACAGCTGCTCGACCTGGTGCTGCGGCAGCGAAGCGGTGGGCTCGTCCAGCACCAGCAGGGCCGGTGCCCCGCAGGTCGCCGCCACAGCCCGCACGATCGCCACCATCGTCCGCTGCCCCGGCGTGGCCGCGGCCAGCGGTCGGCCGGGTTCGATGTCCACGTCGAACTCCGCCAGCAGCCGTGCCGCCGCCCGGCGTTCGCGGCGCCCGGACAGCCACCACCGGCCGGCGTACCGATTGCCCAGCGCCAGGTTGTCCACGGCGTCCAGCTCGGCCACCAGCCCGAGATCCTGGTGGATGAAGGCCACCGACCGCTCGCGCGCCGCGGCCTTGCCGAGCGCCATCGGGGTCCCGTTCAGGACGGCCGTCGCCCCCGGGTCCGCCGAATGGTAGCCAGCGAGGATCTTGATCAGCGTCGACTTTCCCGAGCCGTTCTGCCCGAGCAAGCAGTGCACCTCCCCCGCACGCAACACCAGGTCGACGTCATCCAGCGCCTTCTGGGCGGGGAACGTCTTGGAGAGCGAGCCGATGCTCAGGACGACGCGCCCCACCTCGCTGCCACTCATCCCTGCTCCCTGTGGGGGGCGACGTGGGGGGCGACCCCCCACACCCCCCGCCTCGCTGCCGCTCATCCCAGACGCCAGGCCGCGTAGTACGTCTGCGCGTAGCCCGGCGGCTCGGGCTGGGCGCTCGTCTGGGTCACGTTGCCCTTGACGTAGATCTGCTGCCAGCCGGGGGCGTCGGCCCGGTCACCGAGCGGCACCCCCGTCATCAGCCGGATCAGTTGGTCGACGGCCCGGTAGCCGGCGGCGGCGAGCTCCAGCCCGATCGACGCCCACTGCGTCCCGGCCTTGATCGCCTTGAGGGACGACGCGTCGGCGGCGCGGCTGAGGATCTTGACCTTGCCGCTCAGCCCCGCGGCCCGGAGGGCGGCGTCGAGCCCGGCGTTGTAGTCGACGACCGCCAAGGCCACGTACTTGGTGTCGGGGTGGGCCTGGAGGTAGCTGACGATCTGGCCAGGGACGGTCTTGCCGATGTTGGCGTTCGAGACCTCCAGCACGCCCGCCTGGCGTCCGGCGCCCTTCAGCACCTTCTGGTAGGCGTCCTTGATCGGTCCCCAGGAGCCGGTGAAGGACGGATCCCAGACGAACACCGACTTCACCGGGCCGTCGGCGTCCGCCACCACCGCCTGGCCCATCAGGGTCCCGGTCAGCGCGGCGTCGTTCTGCCCGAACACGACCGCCCCGACCGGCCCGTTGGGCGTCAGGACGTCGGCGAGCGGCGAGATCTGCGTGATCTTCGTTCCGGCGGCCTGAAGCTTGGCCAACTGCGGACGGATGGAGGAGTCCGGCACGGCCGGGATGTAGGCCAGGGCGTCCGGCGGGTCCGCGGCCACCTGGTTCATCACCGAGACGAAGCCCTGGGGCGTGCTGTTGGACTGGAGGGTCGTGACCGTCCAGCCGAGCTTGCGCGCCGCCTCCTCGGCGCCGTCCGACAGGGTGACGCACACCGGGATCGAGCAGGTGACGACTGCCAGCCGCTTCCCGCCAGGCGCCGGTGCCGGGAGCGTCGGGACCGGCGGCGCCGGCTGCCGCTGGGTGAACTTGGCGTACGCCGCCTCGGCGTCGGCGATCACGGCCTTCGCCTCGGCCGACGTGGCGGTGCCGCCTTCCGCGCCGGCGCTCCCTCCGCCGCCGCAGGAGGCGAGGGTGAGGCAGAGCGCACCCGCGGCGAGCGCGGCGACAGGGGTACTGAGCCTTGGTTGCATGTCTTCTCTCTTCGGCTCGTCGGGCGATGTCCGCCCGGGACGTGCGATTGCGACGTTCCACCCACGCGGCTGATCCGGACGGGGCGGGGGCCCTGGCCTCGGCGCGACGCCGCACCGCAGCGGAGTGGTATACGTCACCCCCAAAAAACATGCTACTCAGTAGGTTGTTGAGCGTCAACGACGAGCGGCCGACCATTCGTCCAGCTCAGGCCGCCCAGGGTCGGCTCAGGCTGCCTCAGGTCCGCTCGGTGACGCGGAGCACAGCCTCTTGGGTCGTGCTGGCGCACAGCTGTCCCGTCCGGTCGAACAGGCGGCCGCGCGTCACGCAGCGCCCGGCATCCGCCCAGTCGCTCTCGACCTCGTAGAGCAGCCAGTCGTCGGCGCGGGCCGGTGCGTGCAGGACGACGGAATGGCCGATCGTGGCGAACCACACGTCCCCGTCGGCGACGCGGTGCGGATGCGGCCGCAGGCTCGCCACGAGCATGAGCAGGTCGGAGAGGTAGACGACGCCCGCGGCCTGCGTCCGCGGCGCGTCCGCGAGCCTGTGCCGAGTCCGCATCCAGACGCGGAGCGCGGCGATGTGCCCGCCCGGGCCCGGACCGTCCAGCGACCCGTCGGGCAACCGGACCTCGACCAGCAGGCGGCCGGTCACCTCGGTGATCCAGGCGAGGGTCACCGGGTCGTCCGCCAGGGCCCGTTCCAGCTCGGGCAGCGCCTCGGGCATCGGCGCCGGAGCGGGCTCCACCCGATGACTCAGCCCGCCCTCAGGTCGCTGGAACGACGCGGTGGCCACCAGGATCGTGCCGCCCGGCTGACTCGCCTTCACCGTCCTGGTGCTGAAGGTGCCCCCGTCCCTGGCCGTTCCGACCTCGTAGGTGACGGGCACCGTGGAGTCGCCCGGGAGGAGGTAGTACACGCCGAACGAGTTGAGCGGCCGTCCGGGCGGCACCGTCCGCCCGGCCGCCAGCACGGCCTGAGCCGCGACTTCGCCGCCGTACAGCCTGACCCGCTCACCCACGTGAGGGAGGCTGCGAAAGGTCAGGGGGTCGAGCCGCTCGAGTTCGAGGAGCGCGCCGACCCCGTCTTCGGGGACGACGTAACCGGCCACGCTCACGGACCGCTCACCTTGGACACATCAAACATACTACCACGTAGGTTTTTGATCCCCCGCGAGGTGGGCTCGGCCGGTCCCGTGTCACGGGTGGAAGATGAAGGCTCCGGCGCCGCGGCCTCAGGAACCGGACGAGCAATACATCCGGCCGAGTAGTATGTTCGGCATGCGACAGGGCTTCGCCAACGGACGTACAGAGAAACTGGCCTCGAAGCGGCAGGCCAGCGCACGAGAGATCCTGGACGCGGCGGCGACGGCGTTCTCCGAGCGGGGTTACGCAGCCACCTCCATCGATGACGTGGCCGACGTGCTCGGCTGCACCAAGGGCCGGATCTACCACTACTTCCGGACCAAGGGCGACCTGTTCATCGGGATCCACCGGCAGGCGCTGGAATGGGCGCTGGAGGCGGTCGGTCCGACGGCCGAGCGCGACGACCTCGGGCCGGAGGAGAAGCTGCGCGAGATGGTGCACCACCACGCCATGCACCTCATGAACAGGGCCAGCTACATGGGTCCCGCGCAGTACCAGATCGAGATGAACCTCGCCGGCGAGGGCCGCAACAAGGAAGAGCAGATGGCCCACATCCTGAAGATGCGCCGCCAGTTCGAGGCGTACTTCGTGGCCGTCGTCAAAGAGGGGATCGAGGCCGGCGTCTTCCGCAACACCGACGTGAACACCCTCGTCAAGGCCGTGCTGGGCACTGTGAACTGGATGCACGCCTGGTTCCGCCCGGGAGGCCCGCGGGACTCGGCGGCCGAACGTGAGCGGACCGCGGCAAGACTCGCCGAGTACGCCGTCCGCGGGGCCCTCGCCTGAATTCCGCTTCTCGCCCCCGGTCCGGCCGGGCGGGGCGTGCCGTGCCCTCACCCGGCCGCCCGGGCTACCCGGCTACGCCGGGCTTCGTGGCAGCCCCAGCAGCCGCTCGGCGAGGATGTTGCGCTGAATCTGCGCCGACCCTCCGTAGATGCTCCCGGCACGGCCGTAGAGGTACCGGTCGAACCACTCGGCGCGGCCTGGCACGGCGGTGTCGGTCAGCAGGCTGAGGCTGAGGGCCATCAGCTTCTGCTCCACCGCGGTCATGAGCAGCTTGTCGATGGAGCTCTCCGGGCCGGGAGGCGCACCCGAGGCACGGTCGCTCAAGGTGCGCAGGCAGTGCATCCGCAGCACCTCCAGCGCCGCAGCGGCCTCGCCGAGCGCGCGAAGGGTCGCCCTGTCAGGTGCCGATGTCCGCGTCTTGACGAACTCGGCGAGCTCGGAAAGGTAGCGCTCGAACTTCGGCAGGTACCCGGTCTCGACGGCGCCCCGCTCGTAGTTGACCACGTCCATGGCGATCCGCCAACCGTCCTCCGGCCGTCCGAGGATGTTCTCCGCCGGGATCCGCACGTCGTCCAGGAAGAGCTCCGCGAACTCCTCGTCCCCGTTGGCCAGCACGATCGGGCGGACGGTGACCCCCGGCGCGCTCAGCGGAACGATGAACGCCGAGATCCCGCGGTGCCGGACGGCGTCCGGGTCCGTCCGGGCGAGCAGCAGGCAGAAGTCGGCGAACACGCCGTAACTCGTCCAGGTCTTGTGGCCATTGAGCACCCAGGCGTCGTCCTCGCGGACGGCACGGGTCCGCAGCGCGGCGAGGTCGGAGCCGGCCTGTGGCTCCGAGAACCCCTGGCACCAGATCTCGTCGGACGCGAGCAGCGGCGGCAGGTAGCGGCGCCGTTGCTCGCCGGTGCCGTACCTGAGCAGCGGCCTGCCGAGGTGACCGAGCGGAAGCAGGGTCGGAGCGTTGGCCCTGCCGAGCTCCTCGCTGAGGATCGCCTCCTCCATCGGCCCGAGGCCCTGGCCGCCGACCTCCTCCGGATACGACAGGGCCACCCAGCCGCCGCGATACAGGTGCTGCTGGAAGGCGCGCATGTACGGCCAGCGCTCGGCGAGCACGGCCGGTTCCGGATCGGCCGGCACGTTCTCCTTGAGCCAGGCGCACAGCCGTCCTCGAAAACGGGCTTCTTCCGGGGAGTCGCGAAGGTCCATGTGTGTTCGTCCTCAAACCTTTTCCAGGAGGCGGCCGGCGAGCAGCACGAGTGGCGCGTCCGAGTTGCCGAATGCCGCGTGGTGCAGGTGAGCGCAGCGCAGGCGGAGGTGGGCGTCGTGCTCCTGCGTCACGCCGATCCCACCGAGGACCTGGATTCCGGTCTCGCACACCCTGATCGCCGCCGCACCGGCATGAGCCTTCGCGGCCGACGCCACCCGTTCCGCCTCGTCGATCGGCGCGTGCTCCGCCGCCCAGGAGGCGCCGTAGGTGATGGAACGGGACGTCTCGACGTCGAAGAGCATGTCGGCGCAGAGATGCTTCACGGCCTGGAAGGAGCCGATCGGGCGGTCGTACTGCTCGCGTTCCCGTGCGTAGTCGACGGATTGACGCAGGGCTCCGTCGGCGAGCCCGGTCAGTAGCGCCGCGGCTCCGGTCCACGCCACCGCCCGCGCCCTCCGCGCCCCGTCGCCGGAGGCTTCACCGGCCGGCACGGGCCGGACGCGGGCCAGCCGGTGCAGCGGATCGACATCCGTGATCGGGTCGACGTCGACGAGATCATGCACCGTGGCGCGTCCGTCCGGGGAGAGCGCGACACCCAGGGCGCCGTCGACCCAGTCGAACGCCACCGTCGCCGTGCCCGCGGGATCGTCGAGCCCGCCGTCGAGGAGGACCGAGTAGGCGTCACCGCGGCAGAGGCGCGCGAGCGACTCGTCCGGGCCGTCACCGAAACGGAGCAGGGCGGCCGCCGCGATGGCGGTTCCGACGTACGGCACCGGCGCGATGTGACGGCCAAGCGCCTCGGCCACGACGCAGGCGTCCGTCAGGGAACCGCCCGCTCCCCCCTGGTGTTCGGGGACCAGCAGCCCGACGAGGTCGAGTTCGGCCAGTTTCGACCACAGCTTCGCGCGCAGGGCGCCGCCGTCCGCCCGCGCGTCCCCCACCGGCGAGACCGCGAACAGCTGTGCGCAGATCTCGTCAGTGGTCCGCTGGAGGACGCGTTGATCCTCCGATAGTGCGAAATGCATTCCGGCCTTCCCGGGGTGGATGGGGTGGACTGAAGGTCGCTCACAACCTGGCGCCGCCGTCGACGTACAGCGTCTGCCCGGTGATGTAGGACGCCTCGTCACTGCACAGGAACGCCGCCGCGGCCGCGACGTCCTCCGGGGACCCGACCCGCCTGACCGGGGTCACCTCGGCCCTGGCCCGGCGGAACTCCTCGATGTCCTGGCGGAGCCGGCGCGCGGCGCCGTCGGTCATCTCGGTGGTGATGAAGCCCGGCGCGATCGCGTTGACGTTGACGCCGAACGGACCGAGTTCCTTGGCGAGCGTCCGGGTGAAGCCCTGGACGCCCATCTTCGCGGTCGAGTAGTTCACCTGGCCGCGGCTGCCGAGCGCGGCGGTGCTCGACAGGGTCAGGATCCTGCCGTAGCGCTGCGCGACGAAATGCCGCTGCGCCGCCCTGGCCATCAGGAACGCCCCTCTGAGATGGACGCCCATGACCAGGTCCCAGTCGTCCTCGGTCATCTTGTGCAGCAGGTTGTCGCGGGTGATTCCGGCGTTGTTCACCAGCACGTGGAGGCCGCCGAGTTCCTCGACGGCCCGGCCGATCGCCGCGCCGACCGCCTCGGCCTCGCTGACGTCGGCGCCGATGCCGACGGCCTTCGCGCCCTCCCCCACCGGCAGCCTTCCGGCGGCCTCGGCGGCCGCGGCCTCATCGACGTCGACCACGGCGACCGACGCGCCCTCCTCGGCGAGGCGGGCGGCGATCCCGAATCCGATGCCGCGCCCGGCCCCGGTGACGACGGCGACCCGTCCCTCGTAGCGGCCCAATGTGCTCCTCCTCGTCGTTGTCGCGTTGCGTCCGGCGAAAGCCGGGTCGGCGACCCTCACGGCACCATGAGACGGACGGTCTCGGCGACGCAGGCCGGCCCTGGCCTTCGATCTCGATCGTGTGGCGGACGGCGGCCCGGACGCCCGAGTCGATGCCGTCGACGCTGACCAGGGGCGCGCGGGACCTGATCCGGGATCCGGCCGTCACCGCCCGCAGGAAGCGCAGCATGGTGAGCCCGGAGTTGATCGACATCCGGACGCCGTCGACGGTGAAGATCCCGCGGCCCAGGACGGGGATCAGCGACGGCGTCAGGTGGCCGTGCGCGATCGTCGCGCCGTAGGGACCCGAGGCCGCTTTCACCGGGTCGACGTGGATCCACTGCCTGTCCTCCGTGGTCTCCGCGAAGGCGTCGATGCGGCTCTGATCGACCTCGAACCACGCGCCGACGCCGAGTTCCTCACCGACGTGGGCGCGGAATTCGTCGATACCGCCGAAGCGGCGGGGGACGCCTTTCGCGGACACGGTCATGCTGGAATCCCCTTCGTCCGGGATCAGAGAGAGCGGGCGATCAGTTCTTTCTGAATCTCGTTGGCGCCGCCATAGATGCGCTGCGCTCGGGCGTCGGCGTACAGCCGGGCGATCGTGTATTCGGTCATGTAGCCGTACCCGCCGTGCAACTGGAGGCATTTGTCGATCACCTGGCACTGGACGTCGGTGAGCCACCACTTGCACATCGCCGACGTGGTGAGATCCAGCCCGGTCGACAGGTGGGCGGCCATGCACTCGTTGAGGAAGGTGCGGGCGACCTTCGCGAGGGTGGCGCACTCGGCGAGCTCGAAGCGGACGTGCTGCTTGTCCATCAGGGTGCTCCCGAAGGCCTCGCGCTGCTTCACGTGGTCGGTGGTGACCGAGAGGGCCAGTTCGGTCGCGGTGACCGCGGTGATGCCGACGATCAGGCGCTCCTGCGGCAGCCTGCGCATCATCATCGCGAAGCCGTCGCCCTCCTCGCCGAGGAGGTTCTCCGCCGGAACGAGGACGTCGTCGAAGAAGAGCTCGTTCGTGTCCGCGCCGTGCTGGCCGATCTTGTCCAGTGGCCGGCCCCGCGTGAAGCCGGCGGCGTCCTTCGTCTCGACGACGATCAGGGAGATGCCCTTCGCGCCCTTCGACGGGTCGGTGGAGCACGCGACGATGACGAGATCGGCGCTGCCGCCGTTGGTGATGAAGATCTTGGACCCGTTGATGAGCCACCCGTCGTCCGTGCGGACCGCCCTGGTGCGGATCGCCTTGAGGTCCGAGCCGGCGGACGGCTCGGTCATCGCCAGCGCCCCGATGAGTTCACCGGTGGCCATCTTCGGAAGCCAGCGCCGCCGCCGCTCTTCCGTCGCGTACTCGTGGATGTAGTCGGCGACGACTCCGCTGTGCATCGAGTTGCCCCAGGACCGGTCGCCGTGCCGCGCGTAGGCTTCCTGGATCGTCGCCTGGTGGAGGAAGCTGCCGCCGCCACCGCCGTACTCGGCGGGGATGCTCGCGCAGAGCAGGCCGAGTTCGCCGCACCTGAGCCAGAAGTCGCGGTCGACTTGGCGCCGCGCCTCCCACCTCTCCCTGTTCGCCGGGATCTCGCGGTCGAAGAAGGCCGTGGCCATCGCGAACAGGTCGGCGGCGTCGCCGGTCATCCAGGGCCGGGACGTGCTGTCGATCATCAGGGCTCTTCTCTGTCGAGGACGATTCGCGCGCCGCGCGAGCCCGTGAGGCGGGCGCCGGCGAACCCGGCCGCGGGGAAGGTCACTGGCCGGCCTCGGGAAGTCGTTCGAGGATCGTCCCCGTACCGAGCCCGCCACCGCAGCACATCGTGACCAGCGCGTAGCGACCGCCGGTGCGCTCCAGTTCGCAGAGCGCCTTGGTGATCAGGATCGTTCCGGTGGCGCCGAGCGGGTGGCCGAGGGCGATCGCACCACCGTTGACGTTCACCCGGTCCAGATCCACGCCATACTCCTTCGCCCACGCGCAGGCGACCGAGGCGAAGGCCTCGTTGATCTCGACGACGTCGATGTCGGACAGCGAAAGCCCGGTCCGGGCCAGGATCTTCGCGGTCGCCGGAATCGGGCCGGTCAACATGAGGACGGGATCGGAGCCGACCAGAACCGAGTCGAGGACGCGCGCCCGCGGCCGGAGCCTGAGCAGGTCGGCCTGCTTCCTGCTCATCAGCAGCACCGCGCTGGCCCCGTCGGAGATCTGGGACGAGTTCCCCGCGGTGTGGAAGCTCGGCGGCACCCGGTCGGGCTGGTTGAGCCGCAGCCCGGCGAGGCCGTCGAGCGTCGTCGGCCGGACGCCCTCGTCGCGCGTGATCGTCTTCGTCCCGACCAGCTCGCCGTTCTCGCTGGCGACCGGGACGTCGACGGGGATGATCTGGCCGCCGAAGCGATCCCGCTCCCACGCGAGCGCGGCCCGGTCCTGAGAGGTCTTCGCGAACATGTCGAGCGCCTCGCGGCTCAGCTTCCAGCGCTCGGCGATCCGGTCGGCCGCCTCGAACTGGATCGTGGGTTCGTAAACCTCGGCGTACCTGCCGCCGCGAGGATTGCCGTAAGGTCCGCCCGGGGGCATGTTGCTGCCGAGAGGGACCTGGCTCATCGCCTCGACACCGCAGGCGATCGCAATGTCGGCGAGGCCACCCGCGATCATGGCCTGCGCGACCAGATGGGCTTCCTGCGACGAGCCGCATTGCGCGTTCACCGTGACCGCCGGCACCTCCGGCGGGAGACCGGCGGTGAGCCAGGCGTTGCGCGTGACGTTCGCCGCCTGCATGCCGAGTTGCACGACACACCCCCCGACGACGTGGTCTACCTCGACGCCGGTGAGGTCGCTCCGATTCAGCAGTCCGGTGAGCACGTCACCAAGCAGTTCGTTCGCGTGTTTGCGGGCCAATCCGCCGTTGCGCTTGCCGACAGGAGATCGGACCGCATCAACGATGACGACTTCGCGCATGTGGACTCATTTCTGCGAGGTGCGAAACATACTACCACGTAGGTTGTTTGCCTCACCGGCAGGGCCCTCGGACCATCGAGGCGAGTGCGACGAGGGGCCGCAGGTCAGGACGGGCGCGGAGGCTGTGCGCGGAGGATTGACGAGAGCAGGCCCGGGAAGCGGCGTTCGGGGTCGTCGCGGCGGAGGCGGCTGAGACGGGCGTTGCCGTTGGACCAAGACAGCCGAGGAGATCCTCGAATCCCTCGCGGAAGACCGCCGACGGATTTCAGGCGCATGACACTAGAACACGGGCGTTGCCCCTGCCGAATACCTCGTCCGTGCAGGTCAAGCTGCATGCCGGTACTCGTTGAGGATCCCGCCCAGCCGTTGCCTTCTTCGGACATTCCGCACCCCGGTGAGCACCGTCCGAATGCCGGCATCGGCCAGGACCGCGTCGAAACTCAGGGAACTTGCCGTCGCGGTCGCGGATCAGGAACCGTGCCCGGCAGCTGGCGTCCTCCAAGTCCATGACCAGGTTCCGGACCGCCTGGGTCACCCACGATGCGGTCGGGTGAGCGGTGGCGCCCAGAACCCGGATGCGGTGGGTGTGGTGCTCGATGACCGCCAGCACGTACATGCGGTCGCCGGTGAGGGTCACTGTCTCCAGGAAGTCACACGCCAGGAGCGCCTCGGCCTGCGAGCGCAGAAAGCCAGCCCAGGTGGTGGCGGAACGCTCCGGTGCCGGATCGACACCGGCGTCGTTGAGGATCTCCCAGACGGTGGAGGCGGCTACCTCGACGCCGAGCACTGGCAACTCACCGTGCACTCGCCGGTAGCCCCAGCTCGGGTTCTCCCTCACCAGGCGAAGTACCAGCAGCCGGATGGAACGGACAGTCGGTGGGCGGCCCGGCCGCTTAGGTTTGGATCGGGCGGCATGCCGGCCCGCGATCAGGTCCCGGTGCCAGCGCAGTACGGTGTCCGGCCGCACCAGCAGCCGCATCCGCCGCAGCGCGCCGGAAGGCAACCGCGGTGCAGCAGCGCCACGAGCAGCGCCCGGTCCGCCGCAGTGACCCGCACCCGCTCTCCGGCAAGCTGGCGCTCCAGCACGACGATCTGATGTCGCAGCACCAAGATTTCGGTGTCCTTCTCCCGCTCGGTCATCGGAAGCAGACGCAGCACCGCAACGCGTTCGCCACGGTCAGGTAGGCCAGTCGCAAGAACACAGCCGCCCATCATCTCGCGGCGACCGCCTTACCGCCGCTTGATTCGCAGCTGATCAAACGCAACACCTGAGCACCCCTCTACCCCTTCCACCTGCGTGGACGCGGTTTTCGGCAAGCGCAGCGCTGCGGCGCCGGTGTCGTGCTCGCGTGGAGGCGCTCGACATTCCCGTGCCCTGGGACTTCGAGCAGTTCTGCGGCCGGCTGGCCGATCACACGGGCCGTTCGCTGCAGGTGATGGCGGTGCCGGCCATGCCGAGTGGTGTGTGCGGGCTGTATGTCTCTGCCGCCGACACCGACTACGTCTACACCACGGCGGGGACCTCGCCTTTCCACCGGGAGCACATCGCGTTGCATGAGATCGGCCACCTGCTCGCCGGTCATCAGGGCGCGGTGGGCGTGGAGGATGTGGCCAGGGTGTTGCTGCCCGATCTGGACCCCGCGTTGGTGCGCACGGTACTGGGTCGTGGCTGCTACTCCAGCGAGCAGGAGAGCGAGGCGGAGTATTTCGCGACCCTGCTCCATCAGAGTGGAGGTCCCGCCCACCGCGAACGGCTGCTGGCTGGTCTTTACCCCGGACGAAGGCCCCTGAGCGGCAGTACCCAGCCGGCTCCCCCGAGGCGGGGGCTTGAGCAAGCAACCGAACAGCGCTGCTCAGGCAGGCGCATCCATCGCCCGCTGATCGGCGTCGGCCTGCTCCGTCTCGGCCAGGGCGCGGTACAGCGAGGCGACCGAGGGCGGCTTGCCCGCGTTCTTCCCCGTGGAGATCTTCAGCTTGGCGGTGATCTCGGGGATCGGGACGCCCTTGGCGCGTAGCGCCTGGGCGAAGGTGAGCATGTCGTCGTCGATCACCTTGGGGCGGCCGCCGTGGTTGCCCTTGGCGGCGGCCGCCTGCTGGCCTTCTAGCATCTTGGCGCGGATGTAGGGGTGCCGGTAAGAAACGCGTCACAAGCCCCAAACGAGCGGGTTGGGTGTCTCGGCTGTTGCGGCAGATGCGCTGCACGCCTGCTCGGCTCACTCGCCGGCACGCGGCGTAACGTCGGGGGTGCCGCGAATACGGGCGCTGGTGGTCGGTGTCGAGGCCTGGCGGAACGTGGGGTGGTCAGATCGGCAGCCGGGTGCGTAGGCGGGCCATCGTTCTGCGGGCCAGCTGGGCTGCTCGTTGGCGGCGGGTTCGGCGGCGGTTGGCGACGCGGCGACGCCAGAGCCATGCCATTGCGGCGGCCGTCGCGGCGGCTGCGAGGCTGATTGCGGTCGGCATGGCGCGGCGGACGGCGGGTGGCTTTGAGGGGTCGTTGTCGGCGGGGCCGGGTTGGTGAGCGGTGCGGGCGGACCGGAGGAGGTTCCTGGCCCGGCTGCGCAGTGTTCGGGCCGGCTGTTGTGGACGGCCGGTGGTGGGAGTGTCGTCCTGCCGGTCGGTGGCGGCTGCGGTGCTGTTGTCGGTCGTGGTGTGCGGGCCGGTGGGGACGGAGAAGTTGTTGCTGGGTTCGGCGGTTTCCGGTGTGGTTTTGGTGGGGTCGTTATCCATGGTCGTGGTCCTTTCGCTGCAGGGCGGGTGCCGGGCCGGTCAGCCTCAGTCGGGGTGGTTGTCGGAATGGCCTGCGGGCCTGCGCCAGGTGAAGGTGTGGGTGTACAGGGTTCCGGGGCCGTAGCGGGTGGGCCGGTATCCGTAGGTGATGGCGATGATGCGGTGGTCGTTCGCATCGGTGCGGGGCGGTTTGTCGTGGTCGGGGGTGTGGAGTTGGACCAGCAGCAGGCGGTGGGTCGGGCGTAGTTCCAGACGCAGGTCGAGCGGGCCGTGCGTGCGGTCGGCGGGCTGAGGGGCAAGTTCTTTGGTCAGTGAGACCACATGCTGTGCCAGGGGTTTTGCCTCAGGGCCGAGCCCCCATCGGCGGAGGGCGGTGCGGATGGCCCGGCGGATCCGGGTGACCATCCGGCGGCCTGCGGGCAGTCGCCACAGGCCGGTGTGGACCGTCGGCGGCTCCGGGGCGAGGGTCGGGTCGTCGGCCGGGTCGTGGGGCGCTGTGGTCATGGTCTCCGGTCGGTGGTGTATGGCAGGTGCTGCGGATGGGGATCGGTGTCGGGGGCCGTCTGCCCGGCGCCGGCCGGTGTGTCCGCGCGGCCGATGTGGCGAGTGCGGTCAGCAGTTCGGGGTGCGCAGACGGTTGGCGGGGCTGGCGGCCAGCCCCAGTGTGGTGCCGGCCGCGGTGGTGTCGGTGGCGGGCGGGACCGTGAGGAGATCGCGGCGGCCGTCGGCGTACAACGCGGTGAGAAGTCCGGCGGGCCGGGGGTCGAACCAGCCCAGCCGGACGGCCTGGGTACCGGTCTGGCCGTCGACGCGCAGTCGGCGGGATCGGCTGTCCCAGTCGGCTGTGCGCAGCATGAAGTGGGTGATGGGCCGACGGGTCCGAGACGGGTCGTGGGCTTGCGGGCCGTCATGGGCTTGCAGGGCCGCGATCAGGCCGGGCAGTTCGGCGACCGGATCGGTCGAGCGGGGCCACCAGCCGCCGTCCAGCGGCGCCGAGCCCGCGCGGCGGGCCCGATCGCCGATCGGGCCCGGCGGAGGGGGCGGACGCAGTTGCGGCCGCGGCGTCGAAGGCGGCGACAGGCTGATCGCCGTCGCGCGTTCAGCGGTGGTCCACATGACCTGGGCCCGCTTTCCTGGTCGGCTGCTGCGGGCCGTCGTGCTGCGCGTGACACCGGAACCGGACGTGTCCGTGTGTTCGAGTCTGGGGCGGGCCGCGCTGGAATGTTGAACCATCGCCGGATCGGCATGGCATCCCCCTCCGGGGGTGAAGCCGGTGTGGCGACTCAGCCTCAAGGCGGGGATGTCGTCGTTGCCGGATACCTCGAACCTATCATCTACTTCTGATATTGGCTAATATCAGAAGCTCACCTACGGTGGGTCTGACTTCACGAGGGGGCGCAGTGGCCGGTCGCCGCACACAGGTACCCGACGTCTACGCAGGCGTCCACGCCGACTACGCCGCCGCCCTGGCCGATACGCCGCTGGATGCCGCCACCCGGCGCGCCTACGACTCCCGCGTCCGGGTGTACCTGGTCTGGCTAGAGGGCGTCTGGCTGGAGGGCGCTGCGGACATCAGCGGCCACGGCGCGCTGAGCGATCCTCGGGTACGCGACGTCGCCGTCAACGACTACAAGATCCACCTCACGGGCGTGCTGGGCCGTTCCGACAACACCGTCAACGCCCACCTGACCGCCCTGGACCGCTTCTACGAGCACCTCGGGCTCGGCAAGGTCGGCGTGGACCGCGCCCCCGCCCCCCGCGTCGCGCCCCGCGCCCTGACCGCTCCCGAGCAGCAGCGCTACCTGCGCGCGGTCCAGCGCCGAACTCTCTCGCGCGACCGGGCGATCGGACACCTGCTCCTCCGCTGCGGGCTACTGGTCTCCGAACTGGTCGCCCTCGACACCGCCGATGTGCCGCCGCCGACCGGTACGGGCACGGTCGACGTCGGTTCCGGCGCCGGCGGCCTGCCCCGCCAGATCCCGCTCACCGACATCGCCGCCCGCGCCGAAGTCGCAGCCTGGCAGCAAGACCGCCTCACCTGGCCCGGCGCCGACACTTCTGCACTGCTCCTCAACCGCCGAGGCGGGCGCCTGTCGGCACGGGCCGTCGACCTGCTGCTCGACGACATCTCTCTCGACGCGGGCCTGTCCGACGACGGTGCCCCGACGGTCTCGGCGAACGTGCTACGGCACACCTTCGCGACCAACCTGCTGAACCGCGGAATCGACATCGTCACCGTCGCCGAACAACTCGGACATGCCCGCCTGGACACCACCCGCCGCTACACCGGCCACCCACACCGCCCCCAAAGCGCTCGCACCCGGCCGCCCGCGCCACCGTCCGCCGCGCCTACCTGATCGCGCTCCGCGACCGCTGCCTGCTGCTGGGATTTCTTCGCCGGGGTCCGCCGCACCGAGTTCACCGGTATCCGGGTCGACGACCTGGAGCTCTTCGAACAGGGCCTGCGGATCACCCTCGGCGCCACCAAGACCGACCAGGAGGGCGCCGCCGCACGATCGACATCCCCTACGCGCCCCGCCGAGTTGGCCAGGCTGTGCCCGGTACGCGCCACCTGGCCTGGCTGGAGGCCGCCGACCGGCGCCGGTACCTCGCCCGGCGCCGCGGGGTCCGCACCGGCCAGGCCGCGCCGCCGCTGCTGTCGGGCATCACCGCTGGCGGCAACGTCCGCGCCACCGCGCTGACCGAGCGGTACGTCGCCATGACCGTCAAGGACGCCGCCGCCCCCTCCGACCGCACCGCCACCAGCGCCACCGCTGCGCCGGCGGACATCACCGCCGAGCAGTGCAAGGAGGACGGCGGTGTCCCCTTGCCGTAGGGCAGCGGAGGAGAGTACTGCTTCAGCGGCACCTACAACGGCCAGACAATCGAGACGCCCGAGGGGGAGGGGCTTCTCAGCGGCATCTACCAGCGGGCAACGTTGGTCGATGAGTTGAGCAACGCCCCTGATCGTCGGCAGGGCTAGGGCCACCCGGCCGGGCCGTCATCCCCCCACTATGCCCGGCCCGGCGGCGACGTCGCGGCTGCATTGAAGGAACTTTCAGACTGAGGCCCCCAGGGAACCTCCCGGGTCGTCCAGCCGGCACCCGAGCCCTGGCGGGCAGCAGGACGGCCGGTGAGGGGGCCAGGGCCATGGGGGTACACCCATCGACCACGTTAGGACCGGGATCGAGCCGGGCGGGCAGCGCCAAGACAAGGAGCGGCGTTTGCGCTGTTCCGGCTGCCCCCTTGAAACATCATCTCGGCTGGCGTCGCTTCTTCCATTCGGCGACGACGGCCTCGACGTGTTTGCGGATGTCGTCACTGCGATCGGTGCTGCCGTTGATGTCACGGCACGCCTGGTCGTACTCGGCCCACAGGACATCGTCGGCGAGTCGGAACTTTCGTTGCGGACTACCGGGTGTAGGCATGTCAGCCGCTCAGCTTCGCGATCAGCGAGCGCAGGTGAGGTGCTGCGGCGTTCTCCTGGCCGCGCTTCACCCACGCTGCGATGTGGTCGCTGACCAGCTCGGTGAGACTCGCTCGCTCGTCGTCGCTGAGGTCGACCGTGGTCGTGGTGTCGGTCCGGCGGTCGTAAGCGGTGAAGAGGATGTCTCCGACCGCCTGTTCGGCCACGGAAGGCTTGCGGTTGTGCTGGGCATGCCAAGCGGCGCTGTTGTTGACGACGCCCCAGCCGTGCAGGGCCTCGTAGTTGGTGAGTTCGAGCCTCATGGGGCCGGTACCTCTCGCCGCAATGGTGTGGCCACACCCTACGCGCCGCACGCACCCTACGCAGGTGTGACCGCACCGACCAGCCGGATGACACGCCCGTCACCAGCCGCGCACACCCACCGCCCCAAGCCCTGCGGGACCAGGCCGGTGAACGCGCCGCTAGCGCCTGTCCGGTCGATTTTGGTGTTTGGCTGAGGACGATCTGAGGGGTGTGGGTTGATGGTGTGTCGTGGTGCGACGGCATGAGTTGACCGATGCGGCGTGGCGGCGGATCGAGCCGCTTTTGCCCGCGCAGCCCGCTCGGGGTGGCCGGTGGGCCGGTCACCGCACGGTGCTGAACGGGATCTTGTGGAAGCTGGCCACCGGTGCCCCATGGCGGGACCTGCCCGAGCGGTACGGCAACTGGAAGACCGTGTACGAGCGGTACCGGCGGTGGGCCGCCGACGGCACCTTCGATGCGATCTTGACCCACGTACAGGTCCACGACGACTCGCTCGGCCGCATCGACTGGACCGTCACCAGGTCGGGGGCGGTGAAGGGGAAGGCCGCGTGCGCTGATGGCACCACCAGTTCCACGGCCACACGATCGCGCTGAAGGACTACAAGGTCGAGGACAACTCCTTCTCCGGCAAGCTCGTCTTCCACTCCTACGACCACTTCGGTCTCGACTCGGACGACGAGATCACGGAGTACGGCTTCATCGACTGGTTTACGCTCCAGCACTATGACCGCTTCGACGGGAAGTACCCCCGCCGATCACGCAGGCGGACATCGAGATCCCCATCAGCGGCGCGTTCTGGCCTCGCCGACCTGATGCCCCACAGGCGCTCGCCGGGCCGGGTCCTGGTCGTCACGCTGCTCGTCGTGACGGCCGGGTACCTGGCCTGGCGGGTCGCCGTCCTCGCGGGCCTGGAGGCCCACTTCGGCAGCGGCTTCGACGAGCAGCGCTTCAACCGGCTGCAGCAGGAGTACGACCGCCGCGAGGACGCCTTCGCCCGGGCCGACGCCCGGATGCGGAAGCTGATCGCGGAACACCCCCGCGCCGAACGCATCGACTGGAGCCGGTACCGGACCTGCGTCCGCGAGCCCGGCCGCCCCTCCGACACGTGCACGACGACGCCCCCGCGCGACCAGAAGGTGTACGACGCCCTCTGGGGCGTCAGCGTGATCCTCTACCAGTCCAAGGACGAGGGCCGCACGTTCTACCGCTTCTACCACGAGGACCCTCCGCGCTACGCGATCATGCGCGCCCCCGAGGACACCGCGGAGGAGGTCGAGGAGTACGCGGACGCCCATGGCTTCCGCTCCACCCGCCCCCTCGGGCCCGGCTGGACGATCCTCGGCCCGATCGACGACATCGGCCGCGAGGAGAAGCAGTTCCCGTAGGAGGGCTCGCGGAACGCTTCGCCGGGAAGCAGCAGGGAAGTAGCAGGCACGAGAGGAGACCCCCACCCCCGTGAACACGTTACTGATCACCGCCGACCGTTAAGGGGGCGAAGGTGGGGATGACTCGCCACGTCGCCCGTTCCGTCCGGCCGTGGGGCCAGCGCCGCCCTTGCGGCGCTCGCGCGGGCTCGCACCTGACTGGCACCACTCAGTAACCAGTTGCCAGATGGCCTTGCGAATATGCGACACCTGAACACGCGACCTTGCCAGACCAAGGCCGGTCTCTCATGGCAGTTCGGGGCGTGGTGTCACAAAACGGTGGGGCCCGGCGTCTTATGGGTGACTCGCTCGAGGGCGGAGGAGACGGGAGCCCTTCATGATCAGCACTTTTCGGGTCCTCCAGGCGCCCCTCAATGCGCACTCGAAGTTGAGTTACGCGGCCGGGAGCAGAGGGCGCCTGACCATGGCAGAGCCGCGGCTTCTCTCGCGCGTGCGAGTTGCCGTCGGTATAGCGGAAGGATGCGTCGGAGACCACATCCTCGATGCAGCATGAATCACCCCGAGAGAAGGGACCTGACAAATGTTCCAAGTGATGCGGATGGGGGCTGTGGCGAGCATCGGCGCGACGCTCGCGCTGGCCTCCGCCGGGACCGCGCACGCCGTGGAGTCGTCGGCCGCGCCGGCGATCTGCGGTATCAACAGGGTCGCCGTTTACCAGAAGACCAACTTCCGCGGCCAGTACTTGTGCATCGCGGGCAACATCAAGAAACTCGCCGATTTCCGCTGGCCAAACGGCGCCAAGCTCAACGACAGCATCAGTTCGATCCAGGTCCCTTCGCGCTGCTGGGTGACGCTCTACCGGTACAAGAACTACAAGGGGGACAAGAGCACCTGGAAGCGGACCGGCAATTCTGGGCCGCTCCGCGAGGACCGCAACCTGTCCAACAACAAGGTCGGTGACAACAGAACCAGTTCCCTGAAGTCGGGCTGCACGTTCGATGCCTGAAGCCCCTGAGGGCAGAGCGCCGCAGGCGAACATTGCTGGTATGCAGTGAGACGGCCCCCAGCGTTCTGACCGTCGGCGGACGGATGGGCAAGTGGCGAATGGCAGGTCAGAGCGATGAGCGATCGCCAGAACGAACGAGAAGTGACAGCCGAGCTCTGCCGCTCGGGCCGGCGCCGCGTGCTCACGTTCGTTTTCATCGCGCTCGCTGGCGCGCCGTTGGACGGGGCAGGCCCCGCCTGCCCGCACAACAACATCCCCGCAGAGACGCCCATGGTTGAGGAGTTCATGCGCCCGCCGGCACGAGGTGGACGGCTCCGGCCGCGTCACGCGCTACTACAGCCCTTCCGGATTCCGCCGCCACGGCGACGGGACCGTCATCCCGTTCAGGTATTCGTTCGAACGGTTCCGCGGCTTTGTCGCCGTGGCCGAAGGGCTCCATTTCGGCCGTGCCGCCGAACGACTCGATCGCCTCGGGCAGATGGCGGGCGCAGACACGCGGGTCTCGGACCGCCCGTGTCCGTGCTCTGAGGGCAACGTCGGTCGCGTCGTTCGCGGTGCCGTCGTACCGACGCCTGCGGCCGAGGAGCGGCGGGCACACATGTGAAATTCTCTCATGTTGTTACCTGGTGGATGCCCGATCGCCATCGTCCCGTTATCGGCGAGACTCAGCCTTTCTCAACATGAGTACCGGTAGCACTGGCCCCTCCCGCCGCAGATTCCTCGCTTCCGGCGCCGGGGTGGTGGGCGGTGCCACGTTCGCCTCGCTGCTACCCCCCTCGGTGCACGCCGCGCTCGCCCGTCCGGTCAGGCCCGGGGGCCTCGGGGCGATCGAGCATGTGGTCTTCCTGATGCAGGAGAACCGCAGCTTCGACCACTACTTCGGGACGCTGCGCGGGGTCCGGGGCTTCGGGGACCGCAACGCGATCGAGTTGCCCGACGGCCGCCCGGTCTTCGAGCAGCCCGGTTTCCTGCGGCACGTGAAGCCGTTCCTGGCCCGCGATGCGATCGGGCACGGGCCGTTCACCGACGTGAACTACATCGCCGGGCTCGACCACGGCTGGGAGGGCGGCCAGAAAGCGCGCGGCGGCGGCTGGCACAACGCGTGGATCGCGGCCAAGCTGATGCCCACGATGGTCCACTACGACCGCCGTGACCTGCCGTTCCAGTACGAACTGGCCGACACCTTCACGATCTGTGACGCCTACCATTGTTCGGTATTCGGGCCGACCAATCCCAACCGGACCTTCCACTGGACCGGCACCATCGGCTATGAGCCGAACGGGCATCGCGCGGTCGAGAACGACGCCTACGACGAGGCCGGCCATCCTGGTTACGCCCTGACCTCCTACGCCGAACGGCTGTCCAAGGCCGGACGCACCTGGAAGGTGTACCAGGAGTGGGACAACTTCACCGACAACCCGCTGGAGTTCCTCACCGCGTTCAAGCGGATCATGCGCCGGGCTCTGGCGACCGTCGGCCCGTATAAGAGTCTGACCGAGTTCTACGGCGCGGTCGCCGCGGCCGCACCTGATGCGCGGAAAGCCCTCCTGGACGCATTGGACGACAGCGTCGCGGCACTCCCGGCAGCCGAGCGCGACCTGTTCGAACGGGGCCTGCGCCGCAATGACGGCGGCACGCTGGGCGCGGCGTTCAGGGCCGATGTGCTCGCGGGGAAACTCCCCGAGGTCTCCTACGTCGTCACCTCGGCTGCGGAGTCCGAGCATCCCGGCTCCGGTAGCCCGATCCAGGGCGCGGGCATCACCTACCAGGTTCTGGACGCGATCGCCTCCCGTCCGGAGGTGTGGGAGTCCACTGCGGTCTTCCTCCTTTTCGACGAGAACGACGGCTATTTCGACCATGTGCCCCCGCCGCTGCCTCCCGCGGAGGCCGTCGACGAGCATGACGACGGCAAGCCGATCGGGCTGGGCTTCCGGGTCCCGATGATCGTCGTGTCGCCCTGGACGAGCGGCGGTTACGTCTGCTCGGAGGTCTTCGACCACACCTCGACGATCCGCTTCCTGGAACGCTGGCTGGGCGTCCGCGAGCCCAATATCAGCGCCTGGCGCCGCACCGTCGCGGGCGATCTCACCTCGGCTTTCGACTTCGACGGCACCGCGCGCCCGCGGCCGGTGCCCAAACCCGGCACGCCGCCGAAGTTCCATCTGCGCTGGCCCGCCCTGCCGCCGATCGTCCAGAAGGGTCCGGTCCCCGAACCGGGCACACGCCCGGCCCGGCCGTTGCCCTACCGGACCGACGCCTCAGCGCGCCTCGCCGACGGCGCGCTCGTCATCACCATGACCGAGAGGGGCACACGGGCCTCGCACTTCGCGCTCTACCCGTACGCCGGGGAGTTCGGCACGCCACGCCACTTCGACGTGGCCGGGAAGCGCATCGAGCGGATCCCGGTCAAGAACGGCCGCTATCACCTCACGCTGACGGGCCCGAACGGCTTCCGGCGCGAGTTCGCGGGCGCGGCCTCGGGCCCGGCGGCCCGTGCCCACGTGAGGTCCCGCGCCGCCGGCGGCCGACTCGTGATCACCGTGGAGAACCCCGGCGGCGTCCCTCTGACGTTCTCCTTGACCGCGCTCGCCTACGGCGGCGCGACCCGCGAGGTGACCGTCCCCGGCGGCGGAGCGACGACCGTCCGCTGGACCACTGATCACGGCTGGTACGACGTGCAGATCAGAGCCACTGAGGACGAGACGTTCCGGCGCCGTCTGATGGGTCACCTGGAGAACGGCCGGCCGTCCATCTCGGGCTGATCCGCGCAGGCCGTGGCCCCGCGGGGCAGCACTCGCGGAGGTGGCGGGGAGCGGAGGCATCTTGCCGCACGGTCCACCGGTAGCGGGGCGGGGGTCCTGATCCGTCCCCGGTCGTGCACCTCAAGACCGGTATCGGGGGTCGGCGAGGGATTCGGTGAGATAGAGCGTGACGATGCGCTTGGCCTCTGCGATCGTCGCGGGGTCCCCTTCCGGAGCCGTCCTGAAGGCCAGGTGCAGGAGGGCGTCGACGGTGTGCACGCCGGTGCGGCAGGCGACGCGGAGCGCCGGACCGTCGACCAGTCCCTCCCGTGCCACCAGGATGTGCCGCAGTCCGTCGGCGATGCCGTCGTTGTCGGCGGCGTCCGACGCGAGGAGTTCCGCGGTGAGGTGCCGGCCTGTCCGGATGGCGAGGTAGCCGGGATTGCGGCGGTACAGCTCGACGTACCCGTCGATGACATTGTCGATCAGTTCGGGCCAGGGCGCCGTGCTCGCCTGCTCCACGAGCGCGTTGATCGCCGCGGCGGAGGCGTCCATGTACCGGCGGGCGACGGCCGTCAGGAGCGCGGACTTGTCCTCGAAGAACTGGTAGACGGTTCCGGTCGGCACGCCCGCCCGGTCGGCGACCTTGCGGATCGTCAGATTCTCGACGCCTCCTGCGTCCAGGATCTGCCGCGCGGCGCTCAGGATCGCTTCGACGCGTGCCCTGCTGCGCGCCTGCTGGGGCGCCCTGCGCAATCCGTCGGCGGGGACTCGCGCGGCGCCTGTCTTGCCCGGTGTCATGTGGGTGGCCCTCCGGACGGGAGTCTACGTCCCGCACTGTGGGCGGCCCCCGGGTGAGAGGGCTCCGCCCGCATCGGGGCGCGCCGTCGGGCGCTTGCCGGGGTTTCGTCCGAAGCGGCCGTTCCGGCCCCGCTCCGGAACCGGTCAGCGGGCCGGGGTGATCGTAATGGTGTGCTCGCGGCCGGTGCGCGGTGTGGAGATCGACAGCGACCGGGACTCGGGGTCCCAGGTCTGCCTCCATGAGCCGGGAGCGTCGGAGGCGGTGACGGTCGCTCCGCGAGGGAAGTCCTCGGGGGGCAGCCACACCTCGGTCGAACCGGTCACCGCGGTCTTGTCGCGGAAGGAGAAGGTGAGCGTGGCCGTCGTCTCGTCATAGCGCAGTCGTGTGGGAGTGCCCGCGATCGCGCGGGGGTAGGCGCGGGCGAGAACGGGGGCGAGTTCGGAGGGGGTCTTGTCGGAGTTCCAGGGGCCCCAGCCGTCGTTGGGGTCGGCCGACCAGTAGGCCTGCCCTGCGCGCATCGCCTCGGCGGTGGACTGAACGCTGCGGACGAACTGAAGCGCGCCGGGCTTGGTGTTGTCGATTCCGAACTCGCCCAAGATGATCGGGGCGTTCTGCCGGCGCGCGGTGGCGGTGACGGCGCGGCTCCACGCGCGCAGGGTGCGGTCGGTCCATTTCTCGGACGAGCCGGTGTACTGGCCGCCGATGTCGAGTGGGAGCGGATATACGTGGGGCGCATACCCGATCCGGTCCTCTCCGGGGCGCGGGTCGTCGATCGCGCGCAGGCCGGAGGCCAGGCCCCAGTTCACGCCGACGGCGCGCGGTTCGAGGAAGACCCATTTGTTGAGGTCGACCTCCCGGATCGCCTCGGTGGTTTGCTGGTAGAGGTCGGAGAGCGGGCCGCGTTCGAACGCCAGGCCCGGCAGGGTGCCGCCCCAGGGCTCGTTCATCAGGTCATAGCCGAGCACCGCCGGGTCGTCGGCGAAGCGCTGGGCGACGTGTTTCCACGCATTGGCGTAGTGCCGCCGCAGTTCGGGATGTTGTCCGGTGGTGTTCCAGAAGTGGTCGAACGCGCGCAGCGTGCCCGGTTGGATGTAGCCCAGTTCCCAGGGGTCCTGTGCTTTGGCGGCCAGCCCATCGGTGTTGGTCGCCCAGGCGGGGGCGCCGTTGCCGTTGGTGGCGGGCCCGTACACGTCCTGGTGCATGTCGAGCATGACGTACATGCCGCGCTTGGCGTACCAGGAGATACGTTCGGCGACGTTGTCGAGGTAGACGTCGTCATAGCGGCCCGGCCGGGGCTCCACATTGCGCCATTGGATGAGGAAGCGGACGAAGTTGGTGCCCAGCAGCCTGTGCTCTTGCTCGACCATGCTCTCGGGGTAGTCGGGCATTCCGTCGGGAGCGCTCTTGGCGCTGCTGGCGGTATTGAGCCCGCGCAGAATCAGCGCTCTGCCCTGGGCGTCGGTGACGTACCGGAGTGTGCCATCGCCGGTGGTGGTCCCCCAGGAGGCCGCCTCGACCGCGCTCAAAGCGATCGGCACGGCGAGCACGGCGGCCGCAACGGCGCGGCGGGCGGTACGGGAAAGGTGGAGACCGAGCATGCGGCAGCTCCGAGTCCGCGCTAGGAAGTGAATACTTTTCACATCCTAGGAGTGTGCGTTAGCTTAAGTAAACATGAACGCTCGTCGGATTAGCGGAGTGGCGGTCGGCGGCGGCGCCGCGGCCCTGGCACTCACCATCGTGTTCGGCAGTCGGCCACTGTCGTCGTGGCTGACCACGCATGCGGGCTACCAGGTCATTCCCTCGGCGGTCGCCGTTCCGTACGCGCTGCCGGGCCTCCACGTCGGGGAGGTCGGCAAGGTCTGGAGTCTGGGGGAGACCGCTGCCGCGCTTGTGCTCGTCGGGCTGGTGACCATCCGTCTCCAGATGCGCGCCGAGCGGCTGTCGCGATCAGGGCGCTTGCGAGTCCTCTTGTGCGGTTGGTGGTCGTCCGCCCTCGCCGCCGCGGCGGCCGGGGCCCTGCGAGGAGCGGTCACCGCATGGTTCGCCTACGCCGGTCCGGGCGGATATCTCACCTATGCCCTGTTCGGTGCGGCCTTCGGCTTGCTGTGGGGAGGTCTGCTGGGCTGGATACCCGGCATCGCCGCGCTGCTCGCCCATGCCGCCGGGCGGCGCCCGCGGCGCTCAGCGACGAGCCAGGCGCCATCATCCGAGCCGTCCCGAAACGCCCCTTGAGACAACACCGTCCCCCGTGCAAGGTGCCGCATGTCCACTGCTGATCACGTCCCCGCACAGCTGCTTCCCCCATCCGGACCGTCTCCCTGAGGCCGGCGTCCGCCACGGCGGCGGCGTCGACGGGGTGGCGTCGACGGGGTGGCGTCGGCGATGGCCTCGGCGCCGTCCAGCAGCGCGATGGCCTCGGAATGTCGCCGACCGACTCCAGCAGCGGCGCCGGGCGGGCCACCGCGCCCGGCGGCGGGGTGAGCACCGGCGCCTCCCGCCCCGCTCCCCCGCCGTCCGGGGCGGCGCTGTCCCGGAGGTCCTCCTGCCCGGCACCGCCCCGAGGCTGGTCCCGGCCGCCGTCCTGTGAGCCCACGTGCGGGAGTGGAGCGCGGCCCGTATCCCGCCCGGGTTACGGGCCGGTCAGCCGGTGAAGGGTTCCAGCGCGAAGCGGCCGATCGCCACGAAGGCGGCCAAGGCAAGGTAGCCCGCGTCTCCCAGCGCGGCTTTGGTCTCGCCTCGGCGGATCCGCATGATCGCGGCACCGGTCATGATCAGTGCCAGGCCGGTGGCCGCCAGCGGTACGAGTATGGGCGCGATGTCGAGCACGGCGGGCAGGATCAGGCCCACGGCACCGAGTATCTCCAGTGCTCCGATGGCCTTGAGGATGCCAGGCTTGAAGTCGAGGACCCAGCGCGCGGCGTCGGCCATCGCCGCCATCTTCTCGCGCGGGACGAACAGCTTCCCCAACCCGGAGAACAGGTAGACGGCGGTCAGCAGGCCGGTGACGATCCACAGTGCGGTGTTCATGAGTCTTGTCCTTTGGCGCAGCGTCCGGGGGTGACGGCCACGGGCGGACCAGGGATCGTCCCGGGTCCGCCTGAGCCTCAGCGTCGGAGAGCCTGAGAGGGAATGTCCGGCTCAGCCGAACTGTCCGGCCCGGTATTCGCCGCCGGGTGTCCGGGTGATCACGTTCAGCCGGTTGAAGGCGTTGATCACGCAGATCAGGGCCACCAGGGCCATGAGCTGGTCCTCGTCGAAGTGCTTCGCCGCGTTCGCCCACGCCTCGTCGGTGACGCCGCTGGAGTCGGCGAGGCGGGTGCCCTGCTCGGTGAGTTCCAGCGCCGCCCGTTCCGCGTCGGTGTAGACGGTCGTCTCCCGCCATGCTCCGATCAGGTTGATGCGCACCGCGCTCTCGCCGGCGGCCGCGGCGTCCTTGGTGTGCATGTCGAGGCAGCCTCCGCAGCCATTGATCTGGCTGGCGCGAATCTTCACCAGCTCCTGCACCGCCTTCGGCAGGGCGGAGTCGGTGATGGCCTTGTTCGACGAGATGATGTACCTGGCCCACTTCGACCCGACCTCGTTGACCATGGGGTTGATCCGGGTTTCCATCGCGGTCTCCTTCGTCTTCGGATCTTGCACCCCTATGACGAAGCCCCCTGCGAAGACGTAACAACCCCACGCGACGGACGTGCGCTACTCCGGTCGCGCGGGCAGGCCCATGGTGTCGAGGCGCTTGCGGTCGCTCACGGTCAGGAGCTCGACGATCCGGCCGTCGACCACGGTGCACGCCACCACACCGAGCACCGTGCCGTTGGCGCCCCAGGCCACGAACCCGGGCTCGCCGTTGACCAGGACCGGGAGCACCGAGGTCATCGACCGGATGCCGCGCAGGATCGGACCGGCCACCTCGGCTGCCCCGACCGTGGTCATCACGCCCTGCGGGTGGTGCGTGCGCCAGGTCACCTGCGGATCGAGCAGCCGTACGAGCCCTTCGAAGTCCCCGTTCCGCGCCGCGGCGAGGAACGCGTCGACCACGGCGCGCTGCCGCCGCGGCTCCTGCTCCGGCGGCGGTGTGCCCTGCACCTTCCGGCGGGCCCGGCTGACGAGCATCTTGGTCGCGTCGGTGGACCGGCCGACGATCTCGCCGATCTCGGCGAAGGGCACCGCGAACATGTCGTGCAGGACGAACGCCAGCCGCTCGGTGGGCGTGAGGGTGTCGAGCACCACCAGCAGTGCCAGCCCGACCGATTCGGCGAGCATCGCGTCGTCCTCGGGTGCCGCCCCGCCGTCCACGGTCACCACCAGCTCGGGCAGCCGGTCCTCGTACGACAGCTCGGCCCGGGTCTTGCGCGAACGCAGCACATCGAGGCAGACCCGGCCGACCACGGTGGTCAGCCAGCCGGCCAGATTGTCGATCGCGGCCGCGTCCTGCCGCGCGAGCCGGATCCACGCCTCCTGCACCGCGTCCTCGGCGTCCCCCCGCGACCCGAGCATCCGGTAAGCGACCCCCACCAGGCGCTCGCGCTGCTCTTCGAAGGCTCCCGCCAGTACTTCGTTCGGACCTGATCCGGTCACGTCGTTACCTTTCTCGCGCGAACCCCGTCATGGTCATGACGGCCCCGGACGCGCCGAGGTAACCGTGCGGCGTGCGCCCTGACCGAGGCACCGCGGCGGCGACCGATGATCAACAGGTGTCACCACTGCCCCAGCCCATGTCCAAGGAGCCACGCGCTCTGGACCGTACCCGGGGATCCGGCGATCGTGCCGTGGGCCGGTGTCCGCGCGGCGGCGCAGCGCTGCGCGCCGATTTCCCAGCCCCGCTCCACACCGCCACCGAACTGCTGGTCTTCTGTCGCCGACACGTGAAAACCGACCCCCAGGAGCCGGCCCGGACCGGCGACAAGCCGGTCACCGTGCTGGCCAAGAGTCTCGGTGTCGGCCAGTTGAAGACCGACTGTGACTCAACGCTTCGGGAAGACGAGGGGGCGGGTGGTGGCGGGCGTGTCCGTCTTGCATACGGTGCCGTCGGCGGGATGGGTGCCGTGGATGAGGGCGGCGTCAACTGCGCCATTGATACACGTGTTGGCGCCGTAGGAGCCGTGTCCGACTCCTTCACGTGTGACCAGGACCGCGGAGTCCAGGGTTCGGATCATGTTCTCGGCCCAGTGGTGGGGGGTGACGGGGTCCAGGCGGCCTGCGACCACCAGTGCCGGCGGCGTACCAACGCCTGTGAGCGGCTTGGTGACGCGGTCCTTGTTCGGCGCGGGCCACCGAGCGCAGTTCAGGGCAGAGTAGGCGGCCCGGGTGCCGATCCGCCTGGCCTCAGTAACGGCCTTGTTGGCTGCGGCCTTGTGCGCGGCGATGCCGGCCGGGGTCTGCCAGTCGACGCAGCGTACGGCGGTGTGGGCTTCGAACATCGTGGTGGGGACAGGGAAGGGGGATACCGTGACGCTGTTCCACAGGGTGTACAGGGGTGCGCCGTTGCCGTCTTGTGCGGCCAGCAGCGCCGAGGTCAGCAATGGCCAGGTGTTCTGGTCGCCGGCCAGGGCTCGGGTGGCCTCAAGGGCCATGGCGCCGTCGAGTTCGCCGCCGGGGGTGGCGCCCTTGGCGGGTGCGATCTCTAGCGGCTTCGCTTCCAGCGTGTCGATCAGTGTGTCGAACGCCGCCTGCGGGTCTCCCGCTCCGAACGGGCACACTGCGGTCCCTTCGGTGCGGCAGGTCTCGAACCAGGCGTTGAGCGTCCGTTCGCTTGCCACGGCGACGTCGTTGAGGAAGGTGAGGGAGTTGCCGAACCATAGGTTGGTGTCGACGGGTGCGTCGAGCACCATCTGGCGGACGCGGTGAGGGAACAGGGTGGCGTACATTGGGCCGACCACGGTGCCGTAGGACAAGCCGTAATAGGTGACCTTGTCCTCGCCGAGCGCGGAGCGAACCTGGTCGATGTCGCGGGCCACGTTGTCGGTGGACAGGCTGGCCAGGAACTCTTTGCTCTGCTGTTTGACGCAGCCGCCGGTGAACGCGGCGGCATCGGTCAGCAGCCGCGGTAGGGGTTTGCCTCCGGGGACGGCCGGGTCGAAGGCGGTGCCGGCGGCGTCGGCTCGCTGCTTGTCGGTCAGGCAGCGAACAGCCTGCGATCCGCCGACGCCGCGCGGGTCCATCGCGATGATGTCGAACCTGGCGAGCAGCGCGGGCGAGAAGGCGCCAGGAGTGCCAGCTGTTTTGGGCAGATTACGCAGTGTTTCGGTGGCGGGAACCCCGGGCCCGCCCGGGTTGAAGATCAGGCTGCCGATGCGGTGGTCGGGATCAGTGGCCCGGTGCCGCATGACCGCGAGCGGGATCTGCACGCCATCGGGCTCGGTGTATTCCTGCGGCACCTTGATCGTGGCACATTCGAGGTTCTTCCCGCACGTGCTCCAAGTGAGCGGGTCCGGGGAGGGGGCCGAGGCCGACGTGCCCACCGCGGACGAGCTGCGCACCCCCGAGGCACCAGAGGAACACCCGGTCAGGGCCATGAGGGCTGCGGCGAACGCCGCCCCGTACCGGGCGGCGGGCCTTGGCCTCGACTGGATCATGATGATCTCCCTTTCGCCGTACTCATGTCATTTCCATGCAGCCGGGCCATGCCGGTCGCGCAAGAAGCCAGCCGAAGAGGGCTGACGTGGCCGTGCCTTCCTCACTTCGAAGGGGTCAGTGACCGGCCGTGTCGAGCAGAGAGGAGTACCGCAGGCGGAGCGCGCGCTCCATGCTCGCCAGAACGGCCCCGCCCCCCAGTACGAGGTTCAGCCAGATCGGCAGGTGTATCGGCGATTCGAACGTTCCGACCCGCTGTGTGACGGAAGGAATGTGAGAGACGGGTTCAGCGAGCTGCAACAGGTTCAGGCCCACACCGATGACCAGCAGCGACACCGATCCGATCCCGATCGCCCGGCTCAGTCCCGGATGGCGGGCACCGAAGCGCGCCCGCCGTCCCTCCGCCGAGGCCGGGTCGGGCGTGAGCTGCCGCGGCTGTCCGCCCAGGGGGCGGTAGTGGCAGCGCCTGATGCCGTAGCTGCTCATCGCCACCTCGATGACACCCCCGTCGACAGGGAAGATCGCGGGCAGTTTCGACTCGGCCACATGCCTGCCGTCCAGGAACAGATGCGCTCGGATCTTGCCGTTGTCCAACCTCGCCCAGTGTCGTACGTCGACGGCGTGCAGGCGGGCGTGCCCGTCGGCACCGGGAAGCCGTATCCAGAACAGGGAGCGCAGGGGGAGCTGCCACCAGCGGAACCGCTGTAGTTCCCTGCCGTCTCCCGGCTTGAGGCGCTTCGATGCCGCCCACTGCTTCCACGCCATGGTCCGCCCACCCTTCGCACATCAGCCGCACCATCACTAGTACAGCGTGTTAGAGGGAACGCTAGCACACTGTGCTAGTACGGCGTGCTAGTACAGTAAAGGGGGCTGGGAGAAGCGAAGGAGAGCGGGGCATGGACACACGCGAGAAGATCCTCCAGGCCGCTGCAGAGATGATCGCCGAGGACATGGCGGCGAAGCTGAGCGTGCGAGCGGTCGCCGCGCGCGCGGGAGTGAGCACCGGCTCGCTGAGGTTCCACTTCCCCACCCAGCGCGCCCTGCAGGACAGCCTGCTCGCGCGGATCTACGACGACCTGCTGCCCGGCGACCCGATCCGGGACCGGACGCTGCCGCCCCGCGAACGGCTGCTCAACTGCCTGCGGCAGGTTCTCGCACCGCTCGGTACCAACGAAGACGCGCGAACCGCATGGGGCACGATGTATCGGACCTTCATCGAACCCGAGCCGACCGAACCGGTACGCACCGCATACCTCGGCCATGAGCGGGAGGCGGAGCGCCGGGTCGAACACTGGCTGACCGTGCTCGCCGAGGAAGGCGCACTGCCCCCGGGAGACCACACCCGCAACGTCAGATTCCTTCTCACCGTCCTCAACGGACTCTCGGTCGAACGCGCACTGCCCACCCGCGAATCCGTCCTCATCGCCGAGACCGAGACCCTCAACGCCGCCGTCGACCACGTCCTCTCCACCGGCCCCGCACCACCCGCCGGACCGACTCGGCCATGAACCCAACCAACCCCCCTCTGCACCGGTTCCACCCGACGCTTAGGGGGCGAGAGCACAACGAGACGTGCACCCCTGTGCAGACGGGGTGGTCGGCGGCGACCGGCTCGATGAGCACGTTGCCGGCCATGGAGTCCACGACGACCGCAGTGACCAGCACGGCCAGCAGCAGGTCGAGGATGTCGGCGATGACGCTGCGTCACCAGCCGGCGCTCCACGGCGGCAAGCTGCTCGCTGAGCCGGGCGATCTGCCCGCGCAGGCGGGCTGCTTCCTCGCGGCCGGCGGCCTGCCGTGTGTCGATCCGGGCCAGGAGCTCACGCATGCGCCGCCCCGCGGGCCTGGCTCCCGGAATTTGGGTCCAGCGCCTTGACCCCGACGTCGTTGAAGTCGTGGATCACACGCGCACGTATTCCGGTGAGCAGTCCAGCGGATGCGCGATCTCGGGCACCCGAACGTTTCTGGACGCGGCACTAGCCGCGACGGCCCTGGACGAGGTCCAGGGCCATCTCGGCCATCAGGTCGGCCAACTCGTCCAGCGACAACCGGCCGGCAGGGTGGTACCAGGTGCTGACGCTGTTGCACATCGCGAGGAGCGAGAGGCGGGTGACCGAGAGGTCGCGCAGCTGGAACTGGCCCGCCTCCACGCCGGCCTGCAGCACCTCGTTCCAGATGAGCTCGAACGCGGCGCGCAGGTCGCGGACGGGCGTCCAGCTCCCGTCGGCGTCCGTCCTCGGCATCTCGCGGGCGCTGGTGTTCCACAGTTCGGCGCCCGTCCCCTGCTCGCGGACGTGCGCCCGGACGAGGTTGGCCAGCCTGGCGGTCGGGTCGGCGTCGAGGTCCGCGGCCTCCTTGGCGACCGCCACCGCGCGCTGGAGCGCGTCCTCGGTGACCGCGATGAGCAGCGCCTCCTTGTTGGAGTAGTAGTGGTACAGCGCGCCGATCGTCATGTCGGCCCCGGTCGCGATCTCGCGGATGCCGACCGCGGCGTAGCCCTTCTCGGTGAACAGCGCGCCCGCCGATCGCAGGATGCGTTCTCGGGTGCCGGGCTCGGAATCCGTGCGCTGGTTTCGCGGCACTACTGGGTGTCCTTCCTGATGCGTGCGTCGCCGGGACGGAGATCGATGGTCTCCAGATCGTCGCGGTCGCGGAGGAGGCGCTTGGCGACGCGCTCCGACGGGGTGCGAGGGAGCGCGTCGATGAGGCTGACGAAACGCGGCACCTTGTGCCGGGCGAGATGGCGGCCCGCGTGTTCGGCGAGCGCGCCCGCCTCCGGGCGCGTGCCGGGAACGGGCTCGACCACGGCCCAGACCTCCTCGCCCCGGATCGGATCGGCGTACGGCAGGACCGCCGCGTCCTGGACGAGCGGATGCGTGCGCAGCACCCGCTCCACCTCCTCGGTCGAGATGTTCTCGCCCGCCCGCCGGACGATCTCCTTCTCGCGGCGGACGAAGCGGAACCGTCCGCCGCGCCGTTCCATGATGTCGCCCGACCGGTACCAGCCGTCGCTGGTGAAAGCGGCGGCGGTGGCCTCGGGGTTGCGCAGGTATCCGTCGATGACCAGGCGACCGCGGACGAGGAGCTGGCCGGTGCCGTCGCCCTGAAGTTCCGCGCCGCGCTCGTCCACCATCCGGATCTCCTGGCCGGGAACGATACCGCCGAGCCACCCCTCGCCCGGGGTGGACGGGGAATCCGGCGTCTGCGCGAGGACGACATTCGCCTCCGCCGACCCGTACACCTCCAGCCAGCGCAGCCCGAAGCGCTCCTCCAGCGGCCGGTGCAGGGCGCGCGGTATGCCGATGCTCCACGCGGCGACCGCGCGGTGATCACGATCGGACGGTCCGGGCGGGGCGTTGAGGAGCATCGCCGGCATGGAGCCGATCGTCCAGAACTTGGTGACCGCGCGGTCCGCGACGTTGCGCATGAACGTTTGCGACCGGAACCTGGACAGCAGGACGAAGCAGGCGCCGCTCTGCAGGCAGGCCAGGAACAGCATCAGGGGGTCGCCGTAGTAGCAGGGCTGCGCGCTGAGCAGGCGGTCGCGGGGGTCGAGCGCCAGGACGGAGCGCAGCACCGACGCGGCGTCCAGCCACTTGCCCTGCGTCTTGCTGATGATCTTCGGCAGGCCCGTCGATCCCGACGTCAGCCCGTACCAGACGGGGTGTTCGCGCATCGGTGTGCTCTCGGCCGCAGGCGCCGTGCCGGCAGCGGCCGGCACGGCGCCCTCGATATCGACGATCCGGACGCCGTGTTCGGCCAGCAGCGCCGCGTGGACGTCGGCGAAATGAGGGAGCGCGACGAGGTGGCTCGGGCGGGCAGGCTCCGCGAGCGCCTCGAACTCGGCGGGCTGGAATCCGGGGTTCAGCGGCAGGATGGTGGCTCCCAGCGCCGCCGCCGCGAGGATGAGGACGTAGGACCGGGCGCGGTTGTCCAGCGCCATGCCGACGACCGCCCCCTCCGTGACGCCGGCGTCCGCGAGCGTGCCCGTCAGGGCGCCGACCCGGGCCGCGAGCTCGGCACGGGTCAGCGTCTCGTCGCCTTCGACCTCCAGGGCCGGGGCGCCGGGGCGGGTCCGCGCGGCCCAGGCGAGCAGGCCGGCGAACCCGGACTCGGCGGCCGGTGGCAGCTCCGGCGCGGCCGGGACCCGCGCGGGGAGGGTCTCCTGTTCGGTCATCGGGACAACACCACCCAATCGATCTCGGTGAGGGCCCGGCCGTCGTCGGCCGAGCGGGTGTCCAGGACGATGCGGGAGACCTGGTCGCCCGGCCTCGTCCGGCTCCTGCGGGACGTCTGCGAGCGCAGCACGCAGTGGACGGTCTCGCCGGTCACCGGCATGCTCGCGAACCGCCAGCGCATCCAACGGTTGAGCACCTGGCCGGAGGGGGCGTCGCCGAACAGCCGGTCGCGGCCCATCAGTCCGGAGGTCACGAGGATCAGCAGCGGCCACGGCACCGGACCGCTCCCGCCGTCCCTCCCGTCCTCTCCCCCGTCGCCGATCCAGTCGGCGAAGAGTTCGAGGTCGGCCGCCGTGATCGTCCAGCCGCGGCTCCGGGCGCCGTCCGGCCTGCCGGCGGGCGCCGGAGGATCTCCGGGCGCCGGGAGATCCGCGGGCGCGGCGCGCAGGACGCCGGTGCCGGTGGTCACACCGTCCACGGACGTCGCGACGGTCAGGTCGCCGCCCGTGCGGGACGCGTCCACCCGGACCTTCTCGCCCTCCCGGACCGGCCCCGCGAAGTCCCATTCGAGGCAGGCCGGTGGCGCACCGAGGTCGGCTCCGTCCAGCCGGGCGACGGCGAGGGTCATCGTCGCGATTCCGGACATGATGCGCCCGCCGAAGTCGGAGGCCGCCGCGACGAGGCGGTTCGTGTGCAGCTCGTCGCCGGTGCCCTCCCAGACCGCGGGGATCAGGAAGTCCCGTTCACGGGTGGTGAAGTACACGGGGTCCAGTTCCTCGGTCAACGCGTCACCGCCGAGCACGCGCCGAGCGCGATGTGCAGGGTGACCCGCTCGCCCGTCGGCGACCCTGATCCGGCCGCCTCCGGCAGGTGCGCGGTGATCGTCGTCGTGTCGTCCAGGCGCAGGAGGAGCCGGACGGTGTCGCCGAGGTACACCCTGTCCTCGATCCGCGCGGGCAGTTCGACCGAGCCGCCTTCGCCCGGACCGCCGTCGGCGGACGGTGTCAGACCGATCGCCGTGCGGGGCACGGCCACGGCGAGATCCGCGTCCGCGGGCGGCTCACCCTCGGCGGGGATCTCGGCGACCCGGTCCCGCAGCCGGACCCGGATCCGCCCGCTCGGGGACGCTCCGGGCTCCCGCTCGCACGGCAGGATGTTGGCGTCGGAGATCAGCCTGGCGACGTACGCGGTCCGGGGCCGCCGGAAGAGCGAGGCGGGGGTGCCCGCCGCGTCGATCCGGCCGTGCCGCAGCACCACGATGCGGTCGGACAGCGACAGCGCCTCGTCCCGGTCGTGGGTCACGTACACCATGCCGGCGCCCGTCGCGCGGTGCACGGCCCGGATCTCGTCCTGCAGATCGAGACGCAGCGCCCGATCGAGCGCGGACAGCGGCTCGTCCATCAGCAGCAGTCCCGGTTCGGCGGCGAGCGCGCGGGCGAGTGCGACGCGCTGCTGCTGTCCGCCGGACAACTGGGCCGGGTAGCGCCGCGCGTAAGGGGCCATCCGGACCAGGTCGAGCAGTTCGGCGACCCGCCGTCGCCGGGCGTCCCGGCCCCACTTGCGGCGCCGCAGGCCGTACTCGACGTTGCGGGCGACGGTCTGGTACGGGAACAGCGCGTACTGCTGGAACACCATGCCGAGGTCGCGGCGCGCCGGCGGCAGCCCGGTGACGTTGCGGCCGCCGATGTGGACGGTGCCCTCGTCCGGCGTCTCGAACCCGGCGACCAGCTTGAGGGCGGTGCTCTTGCCCGAGCCGCTCTCCCCGAGCAGGGAGACGAACTCGCCGGGCGCCAGCTCCAGCGTCAGGTCGTCGGCGGCGACGACGTCCCCGTACCGCTTGGTGACGCCGGCGAGCCGCAGCCGCGGCGGCTCGCCGGCCGCCGTCCCGGCCCGCCCGCCGGTGATCGTGTCAGGACTGGTCATCGGTCTTCGTCCTTCTCTCGTTCCGGTTCCGGAGCGCCTGCCGGAGCCGGCCGGCCGTCCCCGCGAACGACATCAGCAGCCCGGTCGCGATGATGAGCAGCGCCGACACCGCGGTGATCGCGGGATCGACACCGGTGCTGACCGAGTCGAGGATGACCTTGGGCAGCGTCGCGGTCCGGGGTCCGGTCAGGAAGCTCGCCAGGGTCGCCTCGTCAAAGCTGGTCACGAAGGCCAGCACCCCGGCGGCCACCAGCCCCGGCACGATCAGCCGCAGCGTCACCCCGGTCCAGGCGCGGGCCCGGGACGCACCCAGCGACATCGCGGCCAGCTCGTACTCGCGCGGCACGGCGTCCATCGCGGGTTCGAGCGCGAGCAGCACCACCGGCAGGCTGACCGCGACATGGGCCAGCAGCACCGCCGGGAGGGTGTCGACCAGGGCGAAGCCGGCGAACATCCCGTACAGCGCCACGGCGTAGGCGACGCCGGGCGTCACCATCGGCAGGACGACGGCGACGCGCAGCCCCTTCCCGCCCGGCACCCGCGCCCGGCTCAGGCCGAGGACCAGCGGGGCCGCCACCAGCAGCGTGACGGCCGCCGTCCCCGCGGCGACGAGCAGCGAGCGCCAGGTCGCGGCGCCCAGGTCGGCGGAGTGCAGCAGCGTTTCGTACTGCCGCAGCCCGAACGACGATGGCGGCCATTCGATGTACGAGGACGCGGAGAACGACGTGCCGACCACGACCAGCGTGGGCAGCAGCATGAACGCCACGATGCCGAGCACCACCGCCCCGTACAGGGCGCGTCCCGTCCAGGCCGCGGCCCGGCGGCCCACCGCCGCGCTCATCGGCGGGCCTCCCCGCGCACCCGGCTCTGTGGCAGGAACCGGGTCGCGAACCGGCTGAGCCCGAACACCGCCAGCGCCGTCAGCATCAGCAGCAGCGCGTACGACTTCGCGCCGACGAGGTCGAAGTACTCGAAGATCTGCTCGTGGACCCGCGCCGCGACGAACGGCGACCCCACCCCGCCGAGCACGATGGGCGTCACGTAGAACCCGATCGAGATGACGAACACCAGCGTCCCCGCCGACAGGAGCGCCGGCGCCGTCGCCGGCAGCATGACGTCGCGCAGGGCGCGCAGCCGGCCCGCCCCGAGCGTCTCCGCCGCCTGCAGCTGCTCGGCCCGCACGTTGCGGACGCTCGGGTAGAGCACCAGCACGGCGTACGGAAGCATCGCGTACAGCATCCCGACCAGGACGGCGCCCTCGGTGTAGAGGAGGTCGCCCTGAGCGCTCAGCAGCCCCGCCGACCGCAGCGCCTTTGTGACCGGTCCCTGCTGTTGCAGCAGCAGGACGAACGCGTAGTTCTTGACCACGACGCTCATCCAGAACGGCGCGAGCACCGACGCCCACAGCGAGGCCCGCACGACACGGCTGCGGGACCAGGCGAGCGTGTAGGCGACGAACAGCCCGAGCGCGACGCTCGCCACCGCGACCAGAGCGCTGACACGCAGCGTCCGCTGCAGCGCCGCGCGCTCAGCCGCGCTGCGCAGCGGATCGAGTATCCCGCCCAGCCCGACGGTGCTCACGACGTCCCAGGTCAGCCGGCCGATCGGGTAGGCGACGACCGCGAGCACGGTCAGGAAGGCCGGCAGCCCGAGGAGCAGTCCGGCGCCCCACCCGGAAGAGCGGACCTGCCGGAACGGGCGCGGCAGCGAAATCGAGGCCGTCATGGTCACCTCCTTGTGTCAGCCCGCGATGAAGTCGCGCCAGCGAGGCTCGACCTCGCGCTGGTTGTCGGCCCACCATGTGGGGTCGATGCGCACCTGGTTCTTGGCGTTGGCCGGGTCGGACGGCATCCACGCGCGCACCCCCGGCTTCAACAGGGCGCCCACGCCAGGGCTGGAGGTGCCGTAGCCGAGCGCGTTGACGAGGTTCGCCTGCGCGTCCGGGTGCGTCGCATACCACTTCAGGTACTTCAGCCCGCCGTCGGTGTTGGGCCCGTTCTTGACCACGACCGTGTAGGACGGGTTCACGAGTGAACCGTCCCAGCTGGTCTTCAGCTTGACGCCCTCGTCGGCCAGCGACTTGGCGCGCCCGCTCCACATGAACGCGATGCCGACCTCGCCGCTGCGCATCAGCTGCATCTGCTGGTCGCCGCTCGTGGTCCAGACGTTGACCGCGGGCTTGATCCGATCGAGGCTGCGGAGCGCCCGGTCGACGTCGATGGGGAATACCTTGCCGACCGGAACACCGTCCGCGATAAGAGCGGACGCCATGGACTGGTACGGATTGTCGATCATCGCGCGGCGGCCCGGAAAATTCTTGACGTCCCAGAATTCAGCCGGATTGGCGGGGCATTTCTGCACGACCTTCATATTGCAGGTGATGACGACACCGGTGTCGCCCATCGACACCCCGTACGGCTGCACCGAGCCCGGCACGGAGACCTTCGTCAGCTGGGCGGTCAGGTCCGCGGGAAGCTTCTCCAGCAGACCCTTCCGGGACAGCAGCACCGCGCTGGAACCTTCGAGCGCCTCGATGACGTCCCAGCTCACCCGGCCACTCTGCGCTTGGGCCTGCAGCTTGGCGGCGAACCCGCCGCCCGCCGGATCGGACCGCACGGCGAGGCCGCCGTCGGCCGTGAACGGCTTCCAGAACGACGTCTCGGTGGCGTTCTTCACCGCCCCACCGAAATTAGCGATCACGACCTGCTTCGAGTCGCCCGCCCCCGAGGCCGCCCCGTCTCCGCACGCCGAAGCGGCCAGGACGACGGCGGCGGCACAGAACACGCGTACCATGTGACCCACGTCATCACCTCCAATGAGAGGTGAACATATCGATCGTTCAATTTGTTGTCTAGAGCCCATCCAGAATCAACATCGCGAGCACCCCGCAGTCAGCCACCCGTCAGGCCGCACAGCCCCGTGGAGTACGAAGAACCCGCCCCACCCGCAAGCCCGGGAACGATCACCCGGTCAGGACGCCCGACCGGCTGGTCGACGCCTGCGCGGAGGCGGGCATCGCCTCCCTTCCACGGCCGGGCACAGGTGGTGCCTGTGGACGAGAGTCTGCGGTGGGTGTGCAGGGCCGAAACGGTGGTGTGGTCCAGTGCGATGACGCGGGCGCTCGAGGCGGTCTTGGGTGGGCAGGCGGTCAGATGCCCCCGGTGCTGCTGGATCTGCTGCGAGATCACCGCGACGCCTTGCTCCAGTTCCACATCGCACCACCGCAGCCCCGCTGCCTCCCCGCGCCGCAGTCCGCGCAATGCGATCAGCTGGAGGCGCGTAGAGCCGGTGGTCGCCGATGGCGTCGAGGAACTCGGCCGTCTGCACGGCCGTCCACACCGTGACCGGCGCACGCTCGCCTGTCCGCTGCCAGTGCTCGACCCGGGCCGCGGTCCACACCACCGCCCGTGGACGCCGGGCAAGCTGCTATTCCATCCGGGCCGCTGGGTTGTCCGAGGCCGGCCCTCGGCGGAGGGCGGCGTTGAGGGCGGTACGCAGCGTCGCCCGGATCCGGTTCAGGGTGGCCGCCGCCAACGGCGTACCCCGGGCCTGATGCTCGCGGGCGATGCGCGCGAACATCGCCTGCAGGTGCGAGACCGACAGCTCGGCCAGCACCACCATGCCCACGTAAAGGGCCAGGTAGAGACGAACGTGGCTCGCGTATCCGCTGATGGTGGACGCCGCACCCGTTCGGGTGGCCAGCCAGTGTGTGAACCACTCCCCCACCGTGACCAGCCCCCACCTCGAACCAGACGGAGCCCTGAGCTGGACCAGGGCCTTGCTGCGCCTGCGGAAGGAGGTCGACGGCGCGGTGCCGGGACCGTGGTGCACGTCGTTGCCACCGCTCCACAACCCCACCTGACCTGCCCGCCTGGTGCCACATGACCGGCCACCACTACCTCGGCCCCGTCCCCGGCTACAAACGACTGGTGTATGCCCTTCAACTGGCCGTCGACGCGCTGCCCACACGGGCCGACGCGCCAGGCTGTCAGTTACCGCCAAACCGCCGTGCGCCAGCGGAGGCCGGGGGACAAGTGTTTGAGGTAGCGGGCGTCAGTCACCGTGAAGGTGATGTCGGCGTACGGGCGTTCGTCGAACGGCCGGGCGCAGATCAGCTCCCATGCCATGCTGTCGAGGTGCAGATCCACCTCTTCCTCCTCGAATTCCTCTTGCGCCAGTTCCTCATCGGTCAGCGGATCCCCGGCGTTGAACTGGATGACCTCGCTGGCCATGGGAACGTTTCGTAGCGGGCTGACCTTGTAGCTGGCGACGATCGAAGAGGCATGGCGGACAAAGACCTCCTCCAGGCCGTCCACAGCCACGGTGAAGTATTCGGAGATCTCGTCGCGTCCCATCCGCCTCCCGGGCACATCGCCCGCATGCTGGCGCGGTTCGAGCAGGGTTCGACCGTCGTATGAAAGGAGGTGGCCGTCCGCGTTGACGCGTATCGTTCGCCGCTGTCGGATCATCGCCTCCATCTGGGGACGCTGCGCGGTGACGATGGGGTCCTCCTCGCCGACCTCCGCGCGACTGGGCGCCTCGATGTCCGCTGGGAACCAGGTCTCGAAGATCAATCCCACGGGGAAGGTCCGGCCTTCGGGCACGTATGGGGCGTCGGGGTTGATGATGTGGACTCGCCCGCGGAGGGTGGCGCCTTCCACGGTATCGACGGAGACGGTGTACAGATCGGTCATGGGGACACATCTCTCTGGTGATCGTTCTGGTGGGGGAACTTAGAGGATGCTTCTTGCCGCGAGCGACCGGATTGGGCCCGGTCAGCGTGTCCCCTTCTCGCGCGGACGGCGGCGGCGTCCACGATCGCCGACGCCCAGTCCACCTGGCCTCGTGCCCCGACCCTTCGACGGCCTTGAGGGTGGTCGCCGCGATCAGGCCGGCCCGCGCGGGCGTGGGTGCCAGGACTTCAGGCGGTCTCACTCGATAGCTCGCACGAGGCCCTGGTGACCAGGCGGGGTCGGCGAAGAGCAGTCGGCCGAGCCGGACCACGAGGTCGGAGGCGTCGGGGGCCGTGTCGCCGGCGGGTTGCCCGTAGTTACTGGTGAGGGTGGCCAGCCACCGCGAGATGGTTTGCCATCTCGCGGCGGCGGCCCCGCTCTCCCCGGCTGCCGCACGGACTTCACCGAACCCGGTGGGCTTCAACGTGGCTGGCGCGGTGCGGGAACCGGGCCCCCAAGAGGTCAGCCTCCAGAAAGCCCGCCTCGCGGCTGCCAGGTGGGAGAAGGCGAGTCGGAGCAAGTCCGCTGCCGGCGCTCCTGATACCGATGGGCGACGTTCACCATCAACGGCAAGCCGCCAACCAGCCATGGTGATCACCCAGCCTGGCGGAGTTTTAGTGGTCGTCCCAGGATCCCTGGGGCGGTGCGCCCGTCAGCGGAGTGGTGTCGAGGTACCTGGGCTCGAGAACGCGCTCGGTGAACTTCCAGCCGTCCGGGGTGCGCTGGTAGCGGTCGTGGAACAGGCCGTACATGACGACCGACCTGCCGTCGCGCTGGCGACCGATCTCGAAGACGTAATCCCGGCCGGTCGCGGTGTCGCCATCGATCTGAATCGTGCCCGAGTGCGAGTTCTGCACCCAGAACTCCCACGCACGCTGAAGCCGTTCGATCCCGACGCGGATATTCTTCCGCCCGACGAGTTCGACGTTGGCGAAGGGGAGCCGCCACACCGCGTCCTCGGTGAACAACGACGCGAAGCGGTCGTAGTCGCCGAGCATGGGCGCGTCGAAGTGCTCGCCGCGCAGCGCCTCGATCTGGACGCGGTCGGCGATGGCCTCAAAGTCACTCATCTGTTTCCTCCATGATGTCGCTGAGTGCTCTTCTCAGTGGTACGACTACACGGCCCCTCGGAATGTGAGTTGGCATGCCACCCACCACATCGCCTGCGCCCTTTGTCCGCGATCACCGTGGGGTGGCGGCCACCGTCGGAGGCAGGACTGATGCGTTCTCACATGGCGAGACCGAGGAGTTGGAGTGCGTGGTCGGGGCGGGTCCGGTAGTGGTCGCAGGGTTCGGCGTGGTTGGTCCAGCCCATGGGGTGGTGGAGGGCGATGGCGGCGTTGCTCAGGGCGGCCATGGCGCGGAGCGCTTGGCCGGTGCGGACGCGGGAGGCCTCTTCGGCCCAGGTCACGCCACGGATGTGGTGCAGGGCTTCCAGCCGCCGGTGGCCGCGGATGTGCCGGGCCAGTTCGGCGGGGCGGACGTCTTGGGCGTTCAGGCTGGTGATCGCGTACACGGTGGTGGTCGGGCCGGTCACCAGCCGTACGGACCGAAACGTCCCCAGCTGACGAACGCGGCGAGCACCAACAAGCTGGCGGTGACCGGCACTCCGGACGGCTCCTTACGACGGATGTGCATGGCCACCGCCAGGAGCATCAAGATCGCCAGCCCGGTCCCGGCGATCGGGGTCAGGACGGGGGCGATTCCGATCGCGGCCGGCACGATCAGTCCGATCGCTCCGAGCAGTTCCGTGACACCGATGAATCGCAGCGTTGCCAGAGAGACGTCCTTCGCCCAGGCATACTTGCCGGCCAGCTTGTTCTTCGGCTGCGTGAATTTCTCCAGGCCGGACATGACGAAGATGGCCGCTAAGAGCACCTGAACGATCCACAAGAACACGTTCATCAAAAGGTCTTTCCGGTTGGCGTGAAAAGCTTTTCACGGGCCTCTCAATGCTGGCGACTGCGAGCCATCGGAGACCACTCTCAGGCTCTCCGCCGCCAGGTCATGAGGGGCCTGCGGGGATCACTCCGAGCTGTCGCATCTGCGACAGGACGTCGACGACCCCCCAGGTCTCGGTGATCCGCCCGTCCTCGAATCGAACGATCATGATCTCCTTCCAGGTGACGGCCTTTCCGGTGGGCGGGATGCCCATGTACTCGCCCTGATGAGTTCCGCTCACGGTGTTCCTGGAGACGACCTTGTCCCCCTCGGCGATCACGTCCTCGATCGTGATGTGCAGGTCAGGAAAGGCGCCGAGGAGCTTGGTGAACACCTCTTTGATCGCCTCGACTCCCGTCGTTCCAATCGGCAAGGGAGTGCGGATCAGAACGTCCGGGGCGAAGACCTCGTCGAAGGTCGTGGAGATGAGGTCCGCATCACCGCTGTTGACCGCCTGGGTCCCGCGGTGGCACGTCGCCTTGTTGATTGCTGTCGGGCCTTCTGACATGTGTCTCTCCTCGGATCGCCATGAACTTTCAGTGGCGGCCACGACTCGCGGTGAGATCTGGCCGCCGGTGCGCGACGGCCCGTCCGGGCGGGTCTGGCCCGGATGACGGCCTGCCCCTCGAAGCTGATCGACACCTTGGCGCTGCCCACTGTGGGAACTCGTCCGTACGAGCGGTGCGGCACAGCCTGTGAACCGTTGCCGCCTCCGGTATCGACCCGGCGGTTCGGAAGCGCGACGGCCCCGGAACATGCGCTGCCGCGACCACTCGACCGGACGGCGGTTGGAACACTGCGGCGGACGGCACGTGGCGTTCCGCTGATCGAACAGGTCACGGATCCGCAGGTCTCCCCGCCCGCCCGCCAAGACCGGCCAATGCCACGAGCGTGGCATTGGTGCGGATGTCACCGACGTCGCCTCAGGTCCGGCCGTCCGCCGCCGACCACCACGGGATGGCCTGGACGCAGACGCCGGTCCGGCTCCGCAACTCGGGTGGCAGGCGGGAGAAGTAGTCGCTCATATCCAGGCGACGAACGAACACGCGCCCAGGGGACGACCCGGGTCAGAGAAGTTCGAGGCGACGGGTCAGGAACCTCCGCTCGGGGGGTGACGTGGCCAGGTCGAGCGCCCGGCGATACGCGGATCTGGCCTCCCCGTCGCGGCCGAGACGCCGCAGCAGCTCGCCCCGGGTCGAATGGAAGTAGAGGTAGCCGTCCAGGTCGAGGCCATCGACCGCGCGCAGTGCCGTGGCGGGATCGCCGGCCTGGGCGAGCGCCGCGGCGCGGTTGAGCTCGACCACCGGCGAGCCGGTGAGTTCAACCAGCCTCTGGTACATCGCGGCGACCTGCGTCCAATCGATCTGAGCTCGCGTCTGCAACGAGGCGATCGCGGCCTGGACGACGTAGAAGCCGCGCCCGCCCAAGGCGATCGCCCGATCGAGCGCGGCCCGCCCCGTCGCGATCTGGCGCTTGTCCCAGAGCGAACGGTCCTGATCCTCGAGCAGCACGAGATCGTCGCCGGAGAACCGGGCCTGCCGCCTGGCCTGGTGGATCATCATCAGGGCGAGCAGTCCATGTGCCTCCGGCTCGTCCGGCATGAGCGCGGCGAGCACTCCTCCGAGGTGGATGGCTTCGTCGCCGAGGTCGATCCGACCGCTGTAGCCCTCGTTGTAGATCAGGTAGATGACGGCCAGCACGGCATCGAGCCGGTCCGCCAGCACGTGTGCACCGGGCACCGCGAACGGGATCCCGGTCGCCTTGATCTTGGCCTTGGCTCGGGACAGGCGGCGCTTCATGGTCTCTTCGGAGACGAGGAAAGCCCGTGCGATCTCGGCGGTCTCCAGGCCGCCCAGGGCCCGCAGCGTAAGCGCCACCTGCCCCTCCAGCGGCAGAGCCGGATGGCAGCAGGTGAAGATCAGCTCGAGTCGTTCGTCCTTGATCCCGCTCTCGTCGAGCTCGTCCATCGCAGCGGCCTCCGGCACCGTCAGCAGGGGGATCTTCTCGGCCAGGGTGCGTTCCCGGCGGATCCGGTCGATCGCCCTGTTGCGGGCCGTCGTCACCAGCCACGCACCCGGGTTGTCCGGCACGCCCGACACCGACCAGCGCTCCGCCGCGATCGCGAACGCCTCCTGCGCGGCGTCCTCTGCCTTGTCGAAATCACCCAGAAACCCGACCAGCGAGGCCAGTACCCGGCCCCATTCCTCCCTGAAGGTCTCCTCGAGCACGCTCACGGCCGGACCAACGGCCGTATCTCAACCGTGCCGCCGAGCCGGGCGGCGGGGATGCTCGCGGCCAGCTCGAGCGCCTCGTCCAGGTCGGCCGCCTCGATGAGGCCGATTCCGCCGAGCACCTCCTTGGTGTCCGCGAACGGACCGTCGGTCATCAGCGTCCGTCCCCCGACCACGCGCACACTGGTCGCCGTCTCGACCGACTGCAGTTGCGCGTGGACGACGCAGCGGCCGTCATCGGCCAGCGCACGATAGTCGGCGTTGACCACGTCACGGTCCGCAGCGGACAACCCGTCATGGGAGCCGGGCTCGACGTAGATCAACAGGGCGTACTGCATCGCAACCTCCAGGGCATTGGACTCTCACCCCTATGACGAACGAGCAGCCGCACATGGGACACCACCGATGCTCCGAATTCCGGCGCTCCCAGGGCTCGTCGCCAATTTGGTGCGGGTCCACCCGCTCCCCCGCCGCGGTCAGCATGTCGTTCCCGAGCCAACCGTCACTTCGCGGGAGGAAGCTCCCACCGGGTCTCGGTACGCAGCGCGAACGAGACGCCACACGAGGACGGCCGCGTCCATGGTGAGGACGCGCCGGCCGTCGGCGGTGGCCACCGTCCTGGAGGCTGAGCCGGGGCTCATGCCACCGTGGCCCCAGAACGAGCAGCCCTTCGTGAGCTTGAATTCTCGAATGCCGAGGCCGTATCCGTCGTCCGGGCCGCCGTGTCCCTTGCCCCCGTTGACGTGGACGGTGGTGGTCAGCGCTCGTTGCTGATGGGCAGAATCGCAGCCGCGGGGAGCCGGGGCATCACCCAAGCCCAACGGCCGCTCAGCCGAGGGCCGGATCCGCCGACCCGTCATCCCGACGTATCAGCTCGGTGACGTCCTCGCCCGCCAGGCGGCCCGGGAGGCGAAGGCGTCATGACCACGGACCCGCCGCGCTGCCCTGAAAGCGCCTTTATTCGGTTGAGTCGCCTTACCGAGCATGCTTGGCTTGTACCAACGCCCCTTCCGGTGCGAAGGCCACGGGTTACTTCTGTCGCAACAAGAAACAGATCCTGCGGCCCTCTCCGGCCTCGAAAGGGGTACAATTTCAGAGCGCGCCCGGTGCGCAGGCACGGGGTTACTTCCTCTTCCAAAGGAGAGACGCGGGTTCGAATCCCGCCGCCGGTTCTGGCCGGCGTCGACCAGCGGCCTAGGTCACTTAACCGTCACCTCAGCCGACTCTGATCTCGGGCGCGACCTCTGATGACAACTGAATACGCGTACCTCCCGGTGCGCAGGTGAACGGGTACTTCGAGGTTCGAATCCCCCGCCGCTAACCCCAGTAATAACCGATGCGGCGGGCATTCCCGTACACCGACTCGATCTCGGGAGGGAGCACATTCTTCGCGGGGTGCCCGGTGCGCAGGCAACGGATACTTCCTTGGTAATCCGCGGGTTGCGGGTTCGAATCCCGCCGCCGGCCCAATGGGCAGGCGTAGCTCAATCAGGTAGAGCAGCGGACGTGTCGGACCGTCGCCGACTCTGACCTCGGGCACCCACCGCGAAACCCCTCCAAGGCTCCCTCCACTGCTGGAAGGAGCCTTGCTCATGGCGAAGTTCAACCGCGGCACCGCGCGCCCGGCCGTCTCCAGCCCGGTGAAGACCGCGACGGCCCCGACCGGCCGCACCCACGAGGGCGCCCCCGGGCACGCCCGCGACGCCAAGTCCGAGCTCTTCCTCCTGGCCGTGGCGAACATGGTCGGCGAGAACTCCTTCTACGAGACCGCCGGCGACCGCGACAACCGTTTCCGTGACCTGATCCACCAGGCCGCCGTGGAGGACGTCGCGTGGATGACCGGCTTCCTGCCGTGGCTGCGCACCGAGGCGAACATGCGCTCCGCCTCCGTGGTCGGCGCGCTGGAGGCCGTCCGGGCCCGCCTGGTCGCAGGCGAGCAGGGCGGCAACCGCCAGCTCGTGAGGAGCGTCCTGCGGCGCGCCGACGAGCCCGGCGAGGCCCTCGCCTACTGGATCAGCACCCACGGCCGCGCGATCCCCAAGCCCGTCAAGCGCGGCATCGGCGACGCCGTGCTGCGCATGGGCACGGAGTTCAACTACGTGAAGTGGGGCAGCTCGGAGGGCCGCGGGTTCACCTTCGCCGACATCCTCAATCTCACCCACGCGGGCGACCGCAAGGGCAGCTCGCAGGCGGGCCGGTTCCAGGGCCCCTGGCAGCACGACCTGTTCGGGTACGCGGTCGAGCGCCGCCGCCGGGCCGACGCTCCGATCCCGGAGTCGCTGGAGATGCTGACCCGCCGAAGCGCGCTGCTGGCCATGCCGGTCGACGAGCGACGGCAGGTGCTGGAGGATCCCGAGACGCTGCGGCGCGCGGGCATCACCTGGGAGGCCCTCGCAGGCTGGCTCCAGGGCCCCATGGACGCCCGGGCGTGGGAGGCGATCATCCCGAGCATGGGCATCTTCGCGCTCGTCCGGAACCTGCGGAACTTCGACCAGGCGGACGTGAGCGACGAGGTGGCCGAGCGGGTCGCGGCCAAGCTGGCCGACCCCGACGTCATCGCGCGCTCGCGCATGTTCCCGTTCCGGTTCCTGGCGGCCCACAACGCGGCGCCGTCGGTGCGGTGGACGTGGGCTCTGGAAAAGGCGCTGAACCACTCGCTGGGCAACGTCCCGCGGCTGACCGGCCGCACGCTGGTCCTGGTCGACCGGTCCGGCTCCATGTTCGGCCGCGTCTCGAACAAGTCCGGTCTCAACCGCGCCGACAGCGCGGCGATCTTCGGCGCAGCCCTGGCGATGCGCGCGGTCTCGGCCGACCTGGTGGAGTTCGGCACCGGCCACCGGCCCGTCGACGTCCGCCGCGGCGAGTCGCTGCTGCGGGTGCTGGAGCGGTTCACCTCGATGGGCGGCACCAACACCGCCGAGGCCGTCCGGGCCAGCTACCGCGGCCACGACCGCGTCGTGATCGTCACCGACGAACAGGCGGGGGGCGGCTACCACGGAACCGACCCGACCGCGCAGGTGCCGGCCACCGTGCCCGTCTACACCTGGAACCTGGCCGGCTACCAGTACGGCCACGGCCCGTCCGGAGAGCGCAACCGGCACGCCTTCGGCGGCCTGTCGGACGCCGCTTTTAGACTGATCGACTTGATCGAGATGAGAAAGTCTGCCTGCTGGCCATGGGAGCGAAACGACGGCACGACTTCGATGAACTGAGCCTATGACTGACCGCGTGTTCAATTGACGGATGTGATCGCCCACACAAGGCGCGCGGTTGGTGCGGCACGCACCACCGTCGGTGGGCACAGCACGGTGATCCCCTTCATACTGAGTACGAGTGGACGCGGGAGGGGACACCGTGCCGCCACCCGTACTGCGAACGACCCCGACATGGCGGCGGGCGCGGAATTGTCACCTTCACTATCAACGGCTACGTAGAGGCAAGAACGGACTGGAGGGATACAAGCCTCGCGGGAACCTGCAGAACGGATGCCGCATCTTCTGGGTCAACGGGAAGCGCGTGCCCGAACACCGCCTGGTGATGGAGGGGATTCTCGGCAGGCGGCTGATCCCCCGCATCGAGAACGAGCATCACAAGAACGGAGTCCGCGATGACAACCGGCCTGAGAATCTTGAGCTTCGGTCATCGGTGCAGCCGAAGGGGCAGCGGGTAAGCGATCTTCTGGCGTTCGCCCGCGAGATCACTGAGCAGTATGGGGACGTACCTGATGCCGCCCTGTGACAAGGCGCAAGGGTCGCGTTCCCGCTGATCCCGCTCCTGGAGGCGGGGAAGGACGCGGCCTGGCCGTGGCTGTGAGGATCGGCCCGGTCCACATCATGGACCGGGCCCATCTCCGCTCATCGATCGAGTCGATCGCCGAGCCTCCCGCAGCTCCCGAACCCCTGACGCCCCACCTGATTCCGGTACAGGTGGGGCGTGACGGAGGCGGCCCCGGTTCGCGGCGGCCTTGCCGAGGGCGGCCAGTCTTCCGGGATGCGGCCGGTTCAAGAGTGCCCCGCTGACCAGGAGACCCTGCACCATGGTCGAAGGGCGGCGTCAGGTCGTCGGGTCGGATTCGGTTCGGGCAGCTCCGATCTTGGGCGCCATCCATGCCATCCAGCCGAGATGGACGCCGACCGCGATCACCGCCACCCAGAAAGACCATGTCGCCGCACCGAAGAGCACCAGGACGATGGCGAACAACAGGGGAAGGTTTCCCCAGGACCAGAGCAGTGCCATCATCTGTCCCGGTGGTATTCGGTGAACCTTCTTGCGATAGATCAAGAAGGTCAACGCACTCGATGAGGGGACCGCTACAAAGACCAGGGCGGCCGCCCAGCTGTGGTCGGGCATGCCTGCGGCCACGCGGTGAATACCCGGAGCCATGATCAGTAGCGGCAAGAAGGCCAACACTGAGGACAGCACCGGCCGCCGCAGCCAGATGTCGAATAAAAAGTTGCCAGAGTTGGTATCCATCATGACCGCTGCTCCTCCAGAGGCTGGTTTTTCGCTTAGGTTGGAGTGTCGACGAGAGTTCAGTCGTTCTGTGCCGCACGCATGGCCTTGCCGGTGGCGGCGGCGTAGTTGGGAGGGACGCCCTGGAGCAGGTCCCTTTGATGTGGTTGGCCCGCATGGGCAGGATCGCCTGGTAGGTCTCCGAGGCATGCCAGGACCCTGCCTTGTCCATATCGGGGAACTCGATCACGACGTAACTCCCCGCCAGTGGGCCTCAAGCACCTCCGGTCCGGTTCCGTGGACGAGAAAGCGGCCGCCGAACGGGTCCAGGCTCTCTTGGATCCGTTCGAAGTAGGTGAACACCTCGTCATGTAACGGCGGCCGTGGGTGCAGGTGGGCGAGGGCATAGGCGCTCTTCTTCACCTCCGTGGCGGTTCTTATCCGCCCCAGGGTGGATGCCCGTGGCCCCGTCCGGCCGCTACGCGCACACTCGGAACAAGGTGATGAGCGGCCCCGCGATTTCAGGGCTCCGGCGGGCCCGATTTCCTACGGCGGCTCGACGGGAGCCAGACGCAGCCGCTTCAAATTGAGAGGCATGCCGGCCAGTCTACCCCGAGTGCTTCGAATAGAGAAGCGCTGATCGAACAGGGGCCGGGTTACTCGCCGTTTCCACACAGCTACGGAGTCGCCACGACCAACGTGGCGCCACCCAAAAGGGACACTCGGCCACGACGTCGGCCAGTTGGGACCCGCGTGCTCCTTAAGGTGGGTTGCCCAGCGGTCCGCCCAATGACTGAGGCGCAGGAACTCCTCGGCGAGGTCTTCGCCGTCCGCGGTCAGGACGTAGCCGCGTTCCGCTCGTTGGACGATGCCCGCCTCGGTCAATTCACCAAGCCTCTGGGACAGCACGCTGGACGAGACACGTCGCAGTGCAGCCAAGCCCGGCTCTTACCCCCTCCCGCCGATCCATAATAGCCAGCTCCCGCGGCTCCGATGATGGAGGATTTATATTCAGTCAGTTCTTTCACAGGATTCGATGGGTAGCATTTTGGCATCCAGATGAGTTGGTGCATGCATAGTCCTGTGGCGTCACCATGAGTAACAGGATTGTTGCCCGCGTACGTATAGCCATTCGTCTGTTGGAAGCCATCGATGTCTATGACGGGGGTCCATGGACATAAAAGGCCGGTTGTCGGCGTGGTCGGCGGCGACGTGCGGTGGGAGGCGCACTTTCCCGACGGGCCCTTTCCCGAGGACTGGGCGGCTCAGGGACGACGAGAAGGAGCGCCACGACGTCCGGAGTCGCTGGAGGAGGACCTCCCGGAGCCGCTGCTGTGGGGGCGTTCTCCAGCGGGGAGACCTTCTGGTGGCTGCCCCTGGACGACGATCCCGCCGAGTGGTTCGTCGCACGCGAGCGCCGAAGAACTGGGCGTGCCGGGACTTCCATCCGCGTCTACACCGACCGTGGCCCCTGGCACGTCCGCCGCGTGATCAGCGCGACCGGCACCTGGTGGCGCCCCTACCTGCCGTACTCCCCCGGCCGCGACCTCTACCTGGGGCGACAGCTGCACACCGTCAGCTACCGCGGCTCCGAGCCTTTCCACGGCCGGCGGGGCGTCATCGTAGGCGGGAGCAACTCCGCGCGGCGGGCCTTTGGGACGCCCGGAACGGTGGCGTGATCGCTCCGGTGGGCCGGCACTCGGCCAGGTAGCGGTGGTCGCCGGGCGCGCGGGGCCGGCCGCCCTCGGCCCGGCGGTTCGCCGCGGCAGATGCCGGTGGGCGTGGCCGTACCGGACGTCACTCTCATTGACGCAGGTAACAGGCATGTGTTATCGATTACACATTCCTCATGGGAGGGCGAAGGAGAGAGCGATGCAGCGAAGCGAGACGGCCCCGTTCGCGCCCGGCCGGGTGCGCCGGACGGGCCGGTGGCAGCGGGCTCGACGTGGCGTGGCCGTCGCGGCCGCGGTGGCGGCCGGGGTGGCGGGATGCGGCGGCGGGGGCACGGGGGGCGGGCAGGCGCGGACGACCCTCACGATCGCGACGCCGGGCTTTCCGCCGAGCCTCGATCCCGCGACCGGCGCCAACGAGAACAGCGACCACTTCAACCTGGCCTACGACCCGCTCATCGTCCAGGCACCGGACGGGTCGTTCACGCCGGGCCTCGCCGAACGGTGGTCGTACGGACCGCGCAACGAGAGCTTCACGATCACCCTCCGCTCCGGGGTGAGGTTCAGCGACGGGACACCGTTGGACGCCGAGGCCGTCAAGCAGTGGATCGACCACGCGCTGACGCTCCCGGGCGGGCGCGCGACGACGTACCTGAAGTCCCTGCGCTCGGTCGACGTCGACGACCCGAGGACCGTCCGGCTGAACTTCAGCCGCCCCACCCCGCTTCTGGAACTCACCTTCAGCCAGATCCTGGGCATGGGGTTGATAGGAAGCCCCGCCGCCGTCAAGTCCGGCACGCTCTCCACGATGACCGCGGGCACCGGCCCGTACATGCTCGACCCCAGCGCCACGGTCGCCCGTGACCACTACACCTACGTCCCGAACCCGCACCACTACGACAAGGCCAGGGTGCGGTGGAAGAAGATCGTCATCAAGACGATGGCGAGTCCCACGGCCGCGCTCCAGGCGCTCCGGACGGGCCAGGTGCAGGTCGCCAAGGACCAGCCTGTGGCCAGCCTCGACCCTGCACGCAAGGCGGGGCTGAAGCACGTCGAACCGCTCACGCTCCTGCTCGGTCTCTCTCTGATGGACCGCGACGGCAAGGTGGCGCGTCCGCTGGCGGACGTGCGCGTCCGGCAGGCGATCAACCACGCCATCGACCGGAAGGCGCTGGCCGCCGTGGTCGGCGCCGGCCACGGCAGGGCGACCGCCCAGATGGCGGCGCCCGGCGACGACAGCTACGACGAAGCGCTGGATCGGAACTACCCGTACGACGTCGCGAAGGCGAAGGGCCTGCTGGCGGAGGCGGGCTACGGCGGAGGCTTCGAGCTGCGGACCGTCTCGGTGGCGGCCGTCGGACAGGACCGGCTCGCCCAGGCGCTCGCGGGTCAGCTGGAGAAGGTCGGCATCCGGCTCAAGCTGGACGTGAAGGCCAACGTCTCCGACTACATGAAGGACCTGTCCAGCGGAACGTACCCGGCCGGGACGCTCAGTTTCGGCCGGCTCCCCGCTGCGATCCTCTATCAGATGCTCTGGGGCCCCGACGCGGCTCTGTTCAATCCGTACAAGACGTCGAACGAGAGGCTCGCGGCGCTCAACCGCGAGCTCGCCGCGGCCTCGTCCGAGAAGGTGCCGGGCATCGCGCGGCGGATGCAGGCCGAGACGGTCGCCCAGGCATGGTTCGCGCCGGTGGTGGCCACGCCGCTGGTGGTACTCCACCGTTCGGAGGTGACGGGCGTCGACGCCACGCCCGAGCGCAACGTGATCAACGCCGCGGAGATCAGGCCGGCCTCATGACGGGTTCGACGACACGATCCCTGACGATCACCCCCCAGGAGGCCACGGTGTTCATGGCGGGCGCCCCCGGCGCGCCGGACGGAGGGTGGGAATGCTGCGTCTGATCACCCGGCGTCTCGCGCTCTCGCTGCCGCTGCTGCTGATCGTGCCGACGCTCACGTTCCTCCTCGCGGCCCTCATCCCCGGCGATGTGGCGCGGACGGTCGTGGGCGCGAACGGCACCGAGGAGCAGTACCTCGAGCTGCGCGGTTCGCTGTCGCTCGACGACCCCCTCCACGTGCGCTACTGGGACTGGCTGGTGAGCGCGGTGCGGGGCGACCTCGGCGCCTCCCTCCTCAGCCGGCAGCCGGTGACGTCGCTGCTCAACGACCGGCTCGGCGTCACCCTGGCGCTGGCGGTCGGTTCCACGCTGGTCGCGGCGCTGATCGGCGTGGCGCTCGGCATCGTCGCGGCGCTGCGCTCGCGGAGCCTGGGCCGCCTCGTCGACGTGATCTCGCTCGCCGGCCTGGCCGTGCCGAACTTCTTTCTCGGGCTCATCCTGGTGACGTGGTTCGCGGTGGCGATCCCGCTGTTCCCGGCGACGGGGCACGTGCCGTTCGCCGAATCGCCGGCGGACTGGTTCCGGGGCCTGGTCCTGCCCGTGGTCACGCTCGCCGTCCCGGGCGTCGCGGTCGTCGCGAAGCAGACGCGCGACGCGATGCTCGACGTACTGGACCGGCCTTTCGTACGGACGTTGCGCGCGACCGGCCTGCCACGGCGCTCGGTCGTCCTGCGACACGCCCTGCGCAGCGCCGGGGTGCCCGTGGTCACGGTCGCCGGCGTGGTGTTCGTCGGCGCGTTGAGCGGCACCGTCCTCGTCGAGACGGTGTTCGCGATGCCGGGACTCGGCGGTATGGCGGTGCAGGCCACCGGCCAGCACGACCTTCCGCTCATCCAGGGCGTCGCCGTGTACTTCACGGTCCTCGTCATCGCCGCCAACCTGGTCGTGGATCTCGCGTACGGCTGGCTCGACCCGCGGATGAGGGTGTCATGAGCGCCGGCCTCGATCGTCGGCTCGACGAGCGGTCGCGCCGGAGGAGGTCGCGCCGGCCAGGGGCGTGGTGGCGTGGACTCGCCGCGCGCCCGGCCGGGCTGGTGGCGCTCCTCGTGCTGAACCTCCTGGTCCTCGCGTGCGTTGGCGCATCGCTGATCGCGCCCCATGATCCGCGCGCGCAGGACCTGGCGAACGTGCTCGCCGGACCGAGCGCCGGGCACCCGCTCGGCACCGACACGCTGGGCCGCGACGTGCTGAGCCGGATCCTGTTCGGCGGCCGGCGCACGTTCCTCTCGGTCGCCGAGGGCGTGGCCGCCGTCCTCATCGTCGGCGTGCCGCTCGGACTGGTCGCCGGCTACGCCGGCCGGCTCGTCGACCAGCTGCTCGGGCGGCTGTCGGACGTCGTCATGGCCATTCCCGCGATCATCCTGGTGCTGGTCGTGCTCGCCGTGCTCCCGCAGAACCAGGACGCGGCCATGGTGACGTTCGGCCTGCTCGGCGCGCCGGGGGTGCTGCGCGTGGTCCGCGGCGCCGCGCTGAAGGTGCGGGAGGAGCCGTACATCACCGCGGCCCGCGTCGCCGGCCTGTCGCACGCGCGGATCATCGCCCGGCACGTGTTGCCGCGCGTGCGCGGGCCCGTCATCGTACAGGCGACGATCTTCGCCGCCTACGCGCTCCTCTTCGAGACGGGGCTGGCCTACCTCGGCCTCACCGCCGATCCCACGGCGCCGACGTGGGGCGGCATGGTCGCCGAGGCGTCCACCGTCATCCAGCAGCAGTCATGGCTGCTGTGGCCGTCCGGCATGGTCATCGCGATCACGATCGTCGCGTTCGGCCTGCTCGGCGACACGATCCGCGATGCCGCGGTGGGAGGAGGCCCTGGCGGTAAGCCTGCCGGTGCCGGGGCGGGCGGGCGTCGCCAGGCCCGGCCCGCCGAGCCGCCTCCCGTACCGCGATCCGGAACCCCCCGCCGTGAGAGCCCGGTCCTGACGGTCCGCGGCCTCTCGGTGGCACTGGCGGACGGCGATCGGGAGACCCTGCTCGTGGACGGGGTCGGCTTCGACGTGATGCCCGGTGAGACGGTGGGCCTGGTCGGTGAATCCGGGTGCGGCAAGAGCGTGACGGCGCTCGCGCTGCTGAGGTTGCTGCCGCGCGGCCTGCTCCGCACGGGCGGGGAGGTCATCGAGGGAGACCGCGACCTGCTCCGGCTCCCCGGGCGGACGTTCGACCTGCTGCGCGGATCCGCCCTGGCGTACATCTCGCAGGAACCGCAGGCCGCGCTGGACCCGATGGTCACGATCGGCCGGCAGATGGAGGAGGTCGTCGCCCATCATGACGGCGCCGGCCGTGCCGCGGCCCGTGCCCGCGCGCTGGAACTCCTCGCCATGGTCGAGATCCGCGACCCCGTCCGCGTCGCCGCGTCCTGCCCGCACGAGATCTCCGGCGGGATGGCGCAGCGCGTCGCCATCGCGCTCGCGCTGGCCGGACGGCCACGCCTCTTGATCGCCGACGAGCCCACCACGGCCCTCGACGTCACCGTCCAGGCGGAGGTGCTCGGGCTGTTGCGCCGCCTGCAGGGAGAGACCGGGATGGCGATCCTGCTCATCACCCACGACTGGGGCGTGGTCGCCGACCTGTGCGACCGGACGCTCGTGATGTACGCGGGGCAGATCGTGGAGGAATGCGCGGTCGAGGACGTCTACGACCGCCCGCTCCACCCGTACACGCGCGGCCTGCTGAGGTCGCATCCGTCGCTGGCCGCCGACGGAGAGCCGCTGCTCGCCATGCCCGGCCAGGTCCCGGCGCCGGCGGACTGGCCGCGTGGTTGCCGGTTCGCCGCGCGGTGCCCGCTGGCCGGCCGGGACTGTACGGCGGCGCCGATCCCGCTCGCCGACGTCGGGGAAGGGCGGCTGTCCCGTTGCCTGCGCACCGACCGGCTGCTCGTCGAGGAGGTGCGGTCATGAGCGATCGCGAACCGCTCTTGGAGGTCCGTGACGTGTCGGTGGACTACGGACGCGGACGCGGCACCGTCCGCGCCCTCGACCGGGTGGGCTTCGACGTGGGACGCGGCGAGACCGTGGCGCTCGTCGGCGAGTCGGGCTCGGGCAAGTCCACGGTGGCGCGCGCGATCCTCGGCCTGACCCCGCTCGCCGCGGGTTCCGTGCGCTTCGATGGGCGCGAGATCGCAGGACTGCGCTTCAAGGAACGGCGACGGCTGTACCGGGACGTGCAGATCGTCTTCCAGGACCCGTACGGCAGCCTCAATCCGGCCCGGACGATCGGGCGCACGCTCGCCGAGCCGCTGGAGGCGTTCACCAGGGGCGGCGACCGCAAGATGATCGCCGCCCGTGTCGCCGAGATGCTGGAGCGCGTCCATCTGCCCGCCGACGCGGCCGACCGCCTGCCGAGGGAGTTCTCCGGCGGCCAGCGGCAACGCATCGCGATCGCGCGGGCGCTGATGCCGTCGCCCCGGCTGGTGATCTGCGACGAGGCGGTGAGCGCCCTGGACCTGTCGATGCAAGCGCAGATCATCAATCTGCTGCGCGAGCTCCAGGCGAGTTCGGGGCTCAGTTACCTGTTCATCTCGCATGACCTTGAGGTCGTGCGGCAGATGAGCGATCGGGTCGTGGTGCTGTACCGGGGATCGGTGATGGAATCCGGCCCGGCACGCGAGATCGCCGAGGCACCCGGCCACCCGTACACCCATGCCCTTCATCAGGCGGCACCGATCCCCGACCCCCGCCGGCAGCGCCTTCGCCGCCAGGCCGCCGCCGAGGCCCGCACGCCCGCGCTGGAACCGATCGCCGGCTCCGAGGGCACCGGCTGCCCGTTCGCCCCGCGCTGCCCGCACGCGGTCGAGCGCTGTACCGCCGAGCCGCCCGAGCCACGGAGCAACGGCACGGTCGGGAGCGTGGCGTGCCACCGCTTCCCCGAGTGGCGCCAGGAGCGCTCTCCCGAACGGCACCAAGAGCGGTCGAGCACCGAGCCGGCCGATGACGCGGCGCGTCCCGCGCCGGCCAGGAAAGGTACGTGTTGATGAACATCGAGGGGCGCGTGGCGCCCGGCTTCGAGGGCGTGGCCGAGGCGTTCCGGCGGAACTTCGCCCAACGCGGCGAGATCGGGGCGGCGTTCGCCGTGTCCCGGGGTGAGGAGACGCTCGTCGACCTGTGGGGCGGCGTCGCCGACTCCCGGACCCGGCGGCCCTGGACCGCGGACACCCTGCAGATCATCTTCTCCGGCACCAAGGGCATGGTCGCGTCCGTCCTGCTCCTGCTCATCGACCGCGGCCGGCTCGAACTCGACGTTCCCGTGGCGCGGTACTGGCCGGAGTTCGCGGCGGCCGGCAAGGAGTCGGTGCTCGTCCGCGACATCGTCGCCCACACGGCCCGGCTGCCGGGGCTGGACAAGCCGGTGACATGGCGGGAGGCGACCGACGGGCGGCGCATGGCCGCCCTGCTGGCCGGGCAGCGGCAGAGCGACGACCCGCGGGCCGGCGCCACGTACCACGCGGCGACCTTCGGCTGGCTGGCCGGCGAGCTGATCCGCCGCGCCGACGGACGTACCGTCGGCCGGGTGTTCGCGGAGGAGATCGCCGCGCCGCTGGGCCTGGACCTCTGGATCGGGCTTCCCGAGAACGAACTGCCGCGGGTCTCCCGGGTCGAGCAGGCACCCGGATGGGGTGCCTCGGACGGCACCGCGCCACCGGAGAGCGACCCGCTCCGCACGAGCGTGTTCGGCAATCCGCCGAGGTACGTCCCCGAAAGCTTCCCCTGGAACGAGCCCGCCTGGCAGCGGGCGGAGGTGCCCAGTTCGAACGGCATCGGCACCGCCCGCTCGATCGCCCGCTTCTACGCCGGCCTCGACCGTGTGCTCTCACCGGAGACGCTCGCACTGGGGGCCACCCCGATCAGCGTCCGGTTCGACCCGATCCTGGGAACGCCCACCGCGTTCGGCGTCGGGTTCCAGCTCCAGACCGAGAACCTCGCGCTCGGGCCGCCGCAGGACGCCTTCGGCCATGGCGGCTCCGGCGGCTCCCGGCACGGGCGATGGCCGGCGCAAGGGATCGGCTTCTCCTACGCGATGAACCTGATGCGCGACGACCCGGCCGATCGCCGCGGCGACGACCTGCTCGACGCGCTCCACACCGCGCTGGCCGGGGAAGGGGCGTCCGTATGAGCGAGCCGGTGCCGTCGCCGCAGGCCGCCGCCTACCTGCGGGCGCTTCCCGCGCGCGGGCCGATGTGGGAACGCGAGGTCGCGGTGCTTCGCGCAGAGATGAGGGAGGACGCGCGCCGCTTCGCGGGCGCCGCCGAGCAGGTCGCCGACGTGCGCGAGGTGTCGGCGGGCGGCGTCCCGGCCCGCCTCTACCGGCCCGCGGACGAGGAGGGTGGCGTGTTCGTGTGGCTGCACGGCGGCGCCTGGATGATCGGTGACCCCGGCTGCTACGACGCGATGCTGACCGCCGTCGCCAACCGCGCGCGATGCGCGGTCCTCTCGGTCGACTACCGGCTCGCGCCCGAGCACCGGTACCCGGCGGCGACCGACGACGCGTGGGCCGCGACGCGGTGGGCGGCCCGGCGCTTCGGCACGGCCGCGGTCGGCGGCGACAGCTCCGGCGGGAACCTGGCGGCGGCCGTCGCGCTGCGGGCCCGCGACGCGGGCCTGCCGCTGGCCCTTCAGGTCCTGGTGTACGCCGTCCTCGACGCCGATATGGACGCGCCCTACCGCGACGGCTTCGTCGAGCGCTACGCGACGTTCTTCGGCGCGCCGGACTTCGCGACGCTGTCGCTGGAAAGCCTGCGGTACATCTGGCGGACCTTCGTCCCCGACATGACCGCTCGGGCCACCGCGGACGCCTCACCCATGCGCGCCGGCTCGCTGGCGGGCGTGGCGCCCGCCCTCATTCTCACAGCCGAACATGACCTGCTGCGTCTGGAGAACGAGCTCTATGCCGAGCGCCTTGAACGCGACGGCGTTGACGTACGGCTGCATGACTATGCCGGGCAGGTCCACGGGTTCATCAACCTGCTGGAGGCCCTCCCCGATGCGCGCGACGCCGCCTGCCGGATAGGGGATGCGCTCAACGGCGCGATCTCCGTGAGGGAATAGACTCGGGGCGCCATGCGTGAGGTTCGGATCAAAGACGTTGCAGCCCGTGCCGGGGTGTCCACAGCGACGGTCTCGCGCGTCCTCCACAACAACGGCTATGTCTCGGCCGAGTCCCGTCAACGCGTTGAGGAGGCGCTCCGCGAGAGCGGATACCGCCTCAACGTCGTCGCTCAGGAACTGCGCCGCCGGAAGACGATGTCGCTGGGGCTCATCCTGCACGGCGCGATGTCGAACCCCTTCGTGGCCCAGGTCGCGTTCGGCGCGGCGCAGGCGGCGGCCGAGCAGGGCTTCAACGTCCTGTTCTTCAACGCGCGGGGCGACGCCGAGCGCGAGCACGAGAGTGTCGAGGCGCTGCTGCGCAGGCGTGTGGACGGCGTGGTCTTCACCACGGCGGTGAGCCGCGCCAACGTCGAACTCGCGCTCGAAGCGGGGATCACGGCGGTCGAGATCGAGCGCCGGCTCTGCCCCGGCGCCGCGTCCGTCGTCGTGGACAACTACGCGGGCGCCACCGAAGCGACCGAGCACCTGATCGGGCTCGGGCACCGGCGGATCGGCTACATCGGTGAACCGATCGCCGGCACGGCACCGGCCGACGACGCCCAGTCGGTCGTCCGCGAGCGCTTCACCGCCTACCGCGACGCGCTCCAACGCGCGGGGCAGCCGCCGGAGGACTCGTGGATCGTGGCAGGCCCGTATCCCCGGGAGCAGGGTGGCTGGGGCGGGGTCGAGACCGGTGCCTCGTACATGGAGCGGCTGCTACGCCAGGCTCCCGGTCTCACGGCCGTCGTCGCGGCATCTGACATGCTGGCCGCAGGGGCTCTCCAGAGCCTCTACCGTGAGGGCCGCCGCGTCCCGGACGAACTGTCGATCGTCGGGTTCGACGACACGTTCGCCAAGCACCTGGCCCCGGCGCTCACGACGGTCCGGCAGCCGATGTTCGAGATGGGCTTCAAGGCCATCTCGCTCGCGATCGGGTTCATCGACGGCGGCCGGCACTCCGCGGTGGCCGAGCACTGCGCGACGGAACTGATCGTGCGTTCCTCGACCGCCCCGCCTCCCTGATACATCCCGTGCGGCCCCTGCCCGGGAACTCCTGGCCCAGACGGGTCCGGACGAGACCGGTGTCGATGCCGGAACATGGAGGCGCGGGCCGGCGGCAATGTCAGCAGATGATGTCGCCAGGGCGAGGGGCGGTTCCGGGATCCAGCAGGTGGATGGTGCCGTCCTCGTCCTGCGCCCCCAGCACGAGGAACTCGCTCCGGAAGCCCGCGATGCGCTTGGCGCCCAGGTTGACCGCTCCGACGACGGGCCGCCCCAGCAGCTCTTCCCTGCTGTAGTTGGTGACCTGCGCACTGGTGCGGAGCGTGCCGATCGGGCCGAAGTCGACCGTCAGCTTCCAGGCCGGTTTGCGAGCCTCGGGAAAGGCCTCGACCTCGGTGATCCGGCCGACGCGGATGTCGACGGCGAAGAACTGGTCGGGAGAGGCGGGCGGCTTGGCGGACGCCTTGGCGGCCGGGTCTGTGGAGGGAATCGCGGTCATCGGCTGGTCCTTATCGAAGAGGGACGGTGAGGGGTCAGTTTCCGTGGATGAAATGGCGATCGGCGTCAGTCAGGGCCTGGGCCAGGAGGTCGACGATCTCGTCGAGCTCCTCCCGAGTGGCCACCAAGGGCGGAGCGATCTGTACGACGGGGTCACCGCGGTCGTCGACGCGGGCCAGCAGCCCGAGATCCCGCATGCGCGTCGGCAGGAACCTTCGGACCAACTCGTTCTTCCGGTCGGTGGCGTGACGTTGCCCGTCGGGTCCGGCGACCAGTTCGAGGGCCCAGAAGAAGCCGTCGCCGCGGACGTCGCCGACGATGGTCAGCTCGGCGAGTTCCCGCAGGCGCATCTCCAGGTGACCGCTCAGGTCGCGCACATTGTCGAGGACGCCGTCCCGCTCGAAGATGTCGAGGTTGGTCGCGGCCGTGACCGCCGCAACGGGGTGGCCGGCGAAGGTGAGCCCGTGGAGGAGTGTGACGCCGTCGTCGTAGAACGGTTCGGCGACCTTGTCGGCCACGAGGACGGCGCCGAGCGTGGCGTAGGACGAGGTGAGCCCCTTGGCCGTGGTGATCATGTCCGGCGCCACGCCGTGCTTCGCCACAGCGAAGTACTCGCCCAGGCGACCGAAACCGGTGATGACCTCGTCGGCGACGAGCAGGAACCCGTAGCGGTCGGCCATCGCGCGCAGCCCCGCCCAGTAGCCGGCCGGGGCGGTGAAGCAGCCTCCGGCGTTCTGAACCGGTTCGGCGATCAGCATGGCGACCGTGTCGGGGCCGGCCCGCAGCACCTCGGCCTCGGTCTCGGCCAGCAGCCGCTGGTTGAAAGCGGCTTCGTCGGCGTCGGTGGTGCGGTAGCGGTTGGTGTTGGGGGCGTGGGAGACCTCGAAGGCCTGTGCGCCGAAGGGTTGTTTGAGTGCGGGGATTCCGGTCAGGGCCAGCGCCCCCATCGTCAGGCCGTGGTACGCGGTACGGCGTGCGATGGCCTTCGTGCGCTGCGGTCGGCCCTGCGCCACGTGGTACATGCGCGCGAGCTTCCACGCGGACTCCACCGATTCCGAGCCACCGGAGGTGAAGAAGACACGGTTGATGCCGTCAGGCGCCAGCGTGGCGAGACGTTCGGCCAGTTCGATCGCGGCGGGGTGCGCGGTGTTCCAGAGCGTGCTGAACGGCAGGCGCAGCATCTGCTGCTCCGCCGCCTTGGCGAACTCGGCTCCGTAGGAGTAGCCGAGCTGCGCGCAGAAGAGGGCGGACAAGCCGTCGATGTACCGCTTACCGACGGCGTCGTGGACATACACGCCCTCGGCCCTCTCGGGCAGGAAGACGCCTTGGCCGTTGCGCAGATTCGCGTGCTGGCCGAAGTGCAACAACAGATGATCCCGAGCTGCCGCCTGCAGCCGGGCGGCGGAGGTCGTGAGGATTGGATCGTCGGGCATGGGGCCTCCAGAAGGGGTGGTCGGGCGCACGAAGTCGTGCGAACCCAAGGGGAAGCACGTTCCACCGAGCACACGCCATGGGCGGGCAACAGCGAGTCGCACTGCCCAGGTGTCGTAGGGACGGGTGTTCGGTCAGTCCTCGCTGGAGCGCGTCAGGTCACGGACGGCGCAGTCGAGGAGACGCGTTGAAGACGCGGTATGGCGATGTACTTGTACTCGAGGAACTCGTCGATGCCGACGCGGCCGCCCTCCCTGCCGAGCCCCGACTGCTTGACGCCGCCGAACGGCGCGGCCGGGTTGGACACCAGACCGGTGTTGAGGCCGACCATGCCCACCTCCAGGCGCTCGCCGACCTCCAGGGCACGGTCGAGGTCCCGGGTGAAGACGTAGCCGACGAGTCCCCAGTCGGTGTCGTTGGCCAGGCGGACCACCTCGGCCTCGTCGTCGAAGGCGATGACGGGGGCGACGGGACCGAAGATCTCGCTTGTCAGCATGTCGCTGTCGGCACTCACCTGGGTCAGCACGGTCGGGGGGTAGAAGTGGCCCACGCCCTGGGGCGCCGCACCGGCGGCGATGACCTTGGCGCCCTTGGCCACGGCGTCCTCGACGAGTGCGGCGACCTTCTGCTTGCCGGCGGCGTCGATGAGCGGACCGACCTGTACGCCGTCCCGGGTCCCGGGGCCGACGGTGAGCGCGGCCATGCGCGAGGCCAGGCGCTCGGCGAACGCGTCGGCCACGGAGTGGTGGACGTAGAAGCGGTTGGCCGCCGTGCACGCCTCCCCCATGTTGCGCATCTTCGCCGTCATCGCGCCTTCGACGGCCACGTCGAGGTCGGCGTCCTCGAAGACGATGAAGGGGGCGTTGCCGCCCAGTTCCATGGAGGTGCGGATCACCGTGTCCGCGCACTGGGACAGCAGCAGCCGGCCGACGGCGGTCGAGCCGGTGAACGACAGCTTGCGGATCCTTCCGCCTCGCAGGGCGGGCTCGACGACCTCCGCGGCACGGGTGGTGGTGATGACGTTGAGGACGCCGTCGGGCAGGCCGGCCTCCTGGAGGATGCCGGCCAGAGCGAGGCTGGACAGCGGGGTCTGGGGGGCGGGCTTGAGGACCATGGTGCAGCCGGCCGCCACGGCCGGGCCGATCTTGCGGGTGCCCATGGCCAGCGGGAAGTTCCAGGGCGTGATGAGCATGCAGGGGCCGACCGGCTGCCGCATCACCATGATCCGGTTGCGGCCGTCGGGTGTGGTCGTCATGCCGCCGTCGATGCGGACGGCCTCCTCGGCGAACCAGCGGAAGAACTCGGCGGCGTAGGTCACCTCACCCCGCGCCTCGGCGAGCGGTTTGCCCATCTCCAAGGTCACCAGCCTGGCCAGGTCGTCGGTGCGCTCCACGAGCAGCTCATACGCCCTGCGCAGGATCTCGCTGCGCGTACGCGGCGCGGTGCGCGCCCAGGAGTACTGCGCTGCCGCCGCGGCGTCGACCGCCCGTGCGCCGTCGGCTGCGCCACCGTCGGCGACCCGGCATAGTTCCGCGCACGTGGCGGGATCATTCACACCGAACTCGCGGCCGTCGGCCGCCGCCGTCCACCGGCCGTTGATCAGCAGCTGTGTCGGGACGCCGGCGATGACGTCGGTCTCGATATCGGCCATGTCGTTTCTCCAAGCGGAAGGTCAGGGTCGGGGATGATCCAGCAACTGGGCGAGGTGGATGGCGCCATCGCGATCGTCGCCGACCAGGTGCCGGACCTGCATCTGGCAGCTGAAGCCGTCCGCCAGGACCGGGGTGCCGGGCGCGGCGGCCTCCAGGCGCGGGCGCAGGGCCTGCTCGGCAACGGCCATCGACACCTCGTAGTGATCCCTTTCGAAGCCGAAGTTGCCCGCGACACCGCAGCAGCCGGTGGCCTCGGTGATCTTCTCGATGTCCAGGTCGCGCAGCAGGTCGCGCTGCTCGCCGGCGCCGAAGACGGCGTACTGGTGGCAGTGGGTCTGCAGGACGACCTCGGTGGGGACGCGCTCGGGACGCCATCCCGCGACCACCTGCTCCCTGAGGGCGCCACTGAAGCTCCGCACCCGGGCGGCGACGCGGCGGGCCGCGTCCGTGTCCACCAGTTCCGGCAGGTCCTTGGCCAGGGCGGCGGCGCAGCTGGGTTCGGTGACCACGATGGGTCCTGCCGGCCCCTCCGGCTCGTCCAGCACCTTGGCCGTACGCGCCAGAACGCGGCGGGCGATGCCGAGCTGACCTGTGCTGATCCAGGTCAGGCCGCAGCAGAGGTCACCGCGCGCCTGGGTGGGGAGACCGGCCTCGGCCAGGACCCGGGAGGCGGCGCCGGCCAGTCCGGGGCGGAAGGCCCGCGTGAACGAGTCGACCAGAAGCACCGCGGAGGCGGGGGCGGCCGGCTCGGCCAGGCCGCGCCGCCACGCGCGCCGGCCGTGGAATTCCGGCAGGCCCCGGCGGGTGGTCACCCCGCCCAGACGCGCGCCCCACGGGCCCAGGCGACTGTTCATCACGGCGTTGACCAGGTTCGGCATCCACCCGGCCAGGGCCGCCCACAGCGGCAGCCAGCCCAGCGAGTAGTGCGACGGCGGCCGCGGGCGCCACCGGTAGTGGTGATGCAGGAACTCGGATTTGTAGGTGGCCATGTCGACGCCTACCGGGCAGTCGCTGGAACAGGCCTTGCACGACAGGCACAGATCGAGCGCTTCCCGAGTCACCCGGGAGCGCCACCCGCCCGGCAGGTCGCCGCGCAGCATCTCCTGCAAGGTGCGGGCCCGGCCACGGGTCGAGTGCTGCTCGTCGCCGGTGGCCCGGTAGCTGGGGCACATCACGCCGCCGTTGTGACTGCGGCAGCGTCCGACGCCGACGCAGCGGCTGGCCGCTCCGGTGATCCCCTCTGGATCCTCCAGGAGCGCGAACACCGTCGACGGTGCGGTCGCGGTGGCGGCGGTGTGCAGTGCGAGGTCCGTGTCCAGTGGCCTGGGGTCGACCAGGATGCCGGGGTTGAGCAGGCCCGTGGGGTCCCAGGCGTGCTTGAACGCGGCGAAGGCGTCCAGCATCGGCCGGTCGTACATCACCGACAGCAGCTCGCTGCGGGCCCGTCCGTCGCCGTGCTCCCCGGACAGGGTGCCGCCGTGGCGGACCACCAGACGTGCCGCGTCGGTGAGGAAGGCGCGCATCGCCGCCCGCCCGGCGTCGGTTCGGGGCCGGAAGTCGAGCCGCACGTGGACACAACCGGCGCCGAAGTGCCCGTACAGCACGCCGGTGAGCTGGTGATCGGCGATGAGGCTGCGGAAGTCACGGAGGTAGGCGGCGAGCCGGTCGGGGGCCACGGCCGCGTCCTCCCAACCGGGCCAGGAGGCGGTGCCGTCGCTCAGGCGGGCGGCCAGCCCCGCGCCGTCCTCGCGCACCCGCCACAGGGAGAGCCGCTCCGTACGGTCGATGACCAGGCGGCCCGACACCATCCGGCCCGCCTTCCTCAGCTCGTCCAGGAGGCGCTCGGCCTGCGCGGCGACCCGCTCGGGGTCGTCGCCGTCGAGGTCGACGTACAGCCACGCTCGGCCTTCGGGCAGGCCGGTGACGGATCCGGCGCCCCGGCGGTGGCGCATGGTGGCCACGAGCGCCTCGTCGAGACCCTCGACCGCGGCCGGGGAGAACTTCAGGATCAGCGGAACGTCTTCGGCGGCGTCGACGACGTCGTCGTAGCCCAGCGCCACCAGCAGCGCGGCCGGCGGTTCGGGCACCAGCCGAACGGTGGCGGCGACGACCGTCGCACAGGTGCCCTCGGTGCCGGCCAAGGCGCGTACGACGTCGAAGCCGTTCTCCGGCAGAAGGTGCTGAAGCTGGTAGCCCGACACCTGACGGGGAATCCGGCCGAGCCCTAGACGGATCGCCGACAGGTTGCTGTGGACGATGCCGCGCAGCGCGCCGACCAGGGACTCCACCCGCTCCCTGCCCGACGCGTCCACGGCCCGCAGGCCGTCGCGGTCGGCCACAGCGCGTGTGCCGTCGGCCAGCACGAGCTCCAGCGCGATGAGGTGCTCGCCGGTGCGGCCGTAGCGCACGGAGTGGTTGCCGCACGCGTCGTTGCCGATCATTCCGCCGATGGTGCAGCGGCTGTGCGAGGAGGGATCGGGGCCGAAGAGCAACCCGTGGGGAGCAACGGCGGCCTGGAGGTCGTCCAGGACGGTGCCCGCCTCGACACGCGCGGTCCGCGCGGCGGCGTCGACGTCGATGACGCGCCGCATATGGCGGGACAGGTCCAGGACCAGGCCGGTGCCGACCGCGTTGCCGGCCATGCTGGTGCCCGCGCCGCGTGAGGTCAGCGGCACACCGAGCCGGTGACAGACGCGATGTGCGGCGGCGACCTCGTCGGCGCCGGTGGGGAAGGCCACGGCGAGCGGCGGCAACCGGTAGTTGGATGCGTCGTACGCGTACTGCGCGCGCCGGCCGGCGGAGGTGTCGACGGCGAGCGACGGGACCTCCTGGCGGAGCGCCTGCTCCAGTTCCCCGGCGGTGACCGATGCGACGGTGGAGAGGGACGTACTGGTCATGACGTGGCGGCGGCAGCCTGCGCCCTGGCGGCGATGGCCGGGGCGGGGGCGCCTTCGCCGGTGGGGAATCGGGCACCGCCCGGCATGCGCGCGGGTGGCCGTACCCGTTCGGCGGTGACAGGGGGTTGGCGCAGGTGCGGAGACAGGCTGGTCATGGCGTGGCGATTCCCTGGGCTGGTGCGGGGACTTGGGGCGGGCGTGCCGGGCTCCGGCGGCACGGGACGGAGCCTGGCACGGTCGGGAGTGGGCAGCCGCGGGTCAGCCGTTGAACTTTCGGTGGACCTGGTCGACGGTTGCCGCCAGATCGCTCAGGTCAGGCCGGACGGCGTGCGCGATGGACGGGTCGCCGCCTTCGTTGAGGCGATTGATCCACACCCGGGTGATGTTCAGCTCGCTGGCCGGGACCATGTCGTGGAAGTAGCTCTGCGCCACATGCACCCAGTTATCGCGGGTGACACCGAGGGACTTCTCGAAGTACTCGAAGTGGTTTCGGGCCGGCTTGTAGGCGCCGGAGTCCTCGGCGGTGACGATCGCGTCGAACTGGACCTGAAGGCGGCGCTGGGTCTCGCCGATGATGACCCGGTCGCAGTTGGTCAGCAGGGCCAGGTTCCATCCGGACGCCTGGAGGTCGCGCAGCGCCTCCCGAGTATCGGGGAAGACCGGCCAGAACGGGATGCCGGCCGCCAGGACCCGGAAGTCGTCCTCCACCAGGTCGAGCCTCGCCTCGGCGGACGTACGCTTCAGCGCCTCCGTGAGAACGTCGCTGTAGCGCATACCGGGGTGGTCCCTCTGCACCTCCGGCTCGTGGCGGTTGTAGACGTCCAGCAGTTGCCGTCCCTTGGCCGGCGCGACCAGTTCGATGCCGGTGGCGATGCCGTGGCGCCAATCCACGAGAGTGCCGAAACAGTCGAAGGTGACCCAACGCTTCTCACTCATTCTTCTTCCTCCAGGTTCACGTGCGGACGGGCAGTACCGCAGCATGTCCACAGGCCCCGAGGGTGTCAACAGTTGGATTGTCGACGATTTGCCGAAGGTCTATTTTTTGATCAGTTGCCCAAAAGGGCGGCGCTGATCTCTCAACACCTGCACATGGATCACGTCACGGAGACGGCTCTACGGTCCTGCTGACCAGCGGTCCGTGCGCAGCCGTCGCACGCCCCCACTCCCTCGAACATCTCGGAGCCCTGCGTTGCCGCTCCAGCCCCGCTCCTCCGAAGCGGTCGCAGCCAGCAGTTCGCACTTCCCTTCCACCGACCGGCGATCAGGGAAGGGGCCATCCGCCGGCCGCGCCGGCGCGGCGACGGCGGCCGGCGCCATCATCTGGGGGACCCTCGGCCCGGTGACAGCCCAGTTCCCGCCCGGACACACGGTGGAGCTCGCCGCGTTGCGGCTGTTGATCGGCGCCGCGGCCCTGTATCTCCATGGGCTGCGGGGCAGCCTTGGCCACGTGCGGTGGCAGCGGCGGGAGTTGGCGGCCGTGGCTCTCGGTTCCGTGGCCGTGTCCGGCTTCTCGGTGTGCTACTTCTACGCCGTCGAGCTGTCGGGAGTGGCCACCAGCACCGTGATCGCCATCGGTGGCGCCCCGATCCTGGCGGGCGGCGCCGCGCGCTTTGTGAACAAGCGGTCCGTCACCCGTACTTGGGCCGTCGCCACGGCCGTGGCCGTCACCGGCATCGCCCTCGTGTCCCTCCCCGGCGGCACCATCGCCTTCAGCCTCCCCGGCACCGCACTGGCGATACTGGCGGCCGCCCTGTACGCGGCGCAGGCCGACACGATCCAGGTCGTGGCCCGCCGGCACGGACCCGCCACCGCGGTGGCGGCCATCTTCGCCGGGAGCGCGCTGACGCTGACGCCCTGGCTGCCTCGCGCCGTCCCCTGGGCGGCAGCCGACACCGGGCGCCTGGTCAGCGTCCTCTACCTCGGCGTGTTCACCACCGCCGTCGCCTACGCCCTGTTCGCCCACGGCGTCGACCGCCTTGGCGCACCCACCGCGGTCACCATCTCCCTGCTGGAGCCGGCCACCGCCGCCGTCCTGGCCGCCGCGTGGCTACAGCAGAGCCTTTCCATCCTGCGCTGGGCCGGAATCGTCCTCGTCCTGGGCGGGCTGGCCCTGATGATGCGGCCGCCCCGGCCTCGTCAGCCGACGGATTCGCAGCAGAAGGCCGCCCGCTGACCCACTTCGCGTCGCCGCGCCGACCACCCGCCTCGTCCGCGGGCGAGCTGGTCAGGCGTCAGGTGTGCCCGGCGTGAGCCATCGCTTGACCCCTGGTCCGCATGTCCGGTCGTGAGAGGCGGTCAGGGCTGCCCTGCCCGCCTATCCCAGGAGTGCCCGGGCGGCACCGTCCAGGTGAGTACGCATCAGCTCCCGCGCCGTCGCGGCGTCCCCCGCCTCCAGAGCCGCCAGTATCCGGCGGTGCTCGCCGGCGAGGTCGGCTCGCCGTGGATAGTGCGCCTCCAACTGGACCAGGCATATCCGGACCTCCTCGAGCAGGCCCTGGAACAGCCGGTCCAGCCGGGCGCTGCCCGCGGCCGCGACCAGTGCCGTGTGAAAGGCCAGATCGGCCTCGACCGAGTCGCTCCACTCGGCGCCGGCGGGAAGCTCCTCCATGCGCCGCACGGCCTGCCTCACCGGTTCGAGCAGCGCGAGTGAACGGCCGGAGCCCGTGAGGTGGTCGACCACGTGCAGCTCGACGGCCTCTCGCGTGAAGTAGACGTCGCGCACGTCCGCGCGGCTCAGCTCGGGCACCACGGCCGAGCGGCCGGTGTCGCGGTGCAGAACACCGCGCTCGACCAGACGCTGCAAGGCGGAACGCACGGTGGGCCGGGCCACCTTGAACCGTCCGGCCAGCTCGACCTCCGGCAGCTTCGAACCGGGCGGCAGGTCACCACTGAGGATCTGGCGGCGCAGTTCATCGGCCAGTGCGTCCACGGCGGTGACACGTTTCAGCACGGTGGCGCCTCATTCCTCCCACACCGAATCACTGTCACACAGACTAATCGCTCGGTCCCCCGGCGACGCCTCCCGCGGGTGATACGCCTGATGCACCCCGGGGCTCACCGGGGCGCATCAAGGCAACGTGCGGGTCAGGTCCTGGTCCGATCGTTCTCCGTCCGGAGCGGGTTGGAATCCGCCGCGGGCCCGTGCCTGGTGGGGCTGAGGTGCTCCAGGGTGCGCCCCTTGGTGGCCACCCCCAGTGACAGCACGGTCAGCACGCCGACCAGCAGCACCACCGACGTCACACTGAAAACGGCGTTCAGACCGCCTTGGGCCGCGGCGAAGGTGAAGGCGAAGGGTGCGATGATGCCGCCGATACGGCCGAACGCGGAGGCCGTTCCCTGGCCGGTGGCTCGGATTTCCGTGGGGTAGGTTTCCGGGGTGTAGGTGTACAGCAGCGCGTAGACGCCGTTCATGAACAGCGATAGAGCCGCGCCGAAGCCGATGATCCCACTTTCTTCGTGGGATAGGGCCATGCCGAGTGCGGCCAGCGTGGCACCGGACAGGTACAGGGCGATGCAGCGCTTGCGGTCGATGTACTCCGACAGCCAGGCGGCGCTGAAGTAGCCGGGGATCTGGGCGAGGTAGATGTAGAAGACGAAGCTGAAGGACTTCACCACGGTCATGCCGCTGTCGGCGAGGAGCTTGGGCATCATCGTGAAGAAGCCGTAGTAGGCGAAGGTGAGACAGAACCACATCACCCACGCCACAAGCGTCCTCCTTGCGAAGGTCGCGCTCCACAGTACGGCGATCTTCTTGCCCATCGAGGCGTGCGCGAGGGCGCTCGTAGCCGACGTCACCGGCGGCGCGGGGTCCACCGGGGGCAGGGGCCGGCCGGTCTCCTTGAGGACCGCCTCCTCCATCCGGCTTACGACGACATCCGCTTCGCTGATGCGGCCCTTGGCCAGCAGGTAGCGGGGAGATTCGGGCATGGCGCGCCGCCACCAGATCACGGCGAGGATGGGCATGGCCAGGATGATCTGCGCGTACCGCCAGCCCTCGTCGAAGGGGGAGATCACGTAGCGGCCGATCAAGGCGGACAGCACGTAGCCGAAGGAGAAGAATCCGGCGACCGCGCCGATGAAGCGGCCCCGGTGGCGGCCGGGGACGAACTCCGACAGGTAGGGGGCGATGATGGCGCTCTCGGCCCCGATCCCTGCGCCCGCCAGGACGCGGAAGACGAAGAGCACCCAGAAGTCGGGACTGAAGGCTGCCGCCAGCGTCATGCTGGTGTACAGGATGAGCGAGCCGAGCATGACCTTCTTGCGGCCCACCTTGTCGCCCAGAGCGCCGGCGCCGAGGGCGCCCACCAGGAAGCCGATGAGAAGTGCGCTTGCCAGAAGCGAGATCTGGCCGGCGCCCAGGTCCCACTTGTCCGCCACGACGGGCAGGATGAAGGCGATGATCGCCGCATCGGCGCCGTCGAAGGTGTAGCCGAGACCGCCGACGACAAGGAGTTTGCGGTGGACGCGGCTCAACGGCAGGCGTTCGAGCCGTGCGATGTGATTCATGTTCGTCCTCAGGATGGATCAACGGCACGAGGCTGCGCGAGAGCCGGGCCTGCGTGAACGGTTGGGAGGGTGTCGTGCAGCGGCTGCGTGCGGCGCCGCTGGTGAACTGGGCTCTGTTTCAAAGTCCCGGCCCACGGCGCTCGCCTGGCGGCTCGCGCCTGACCGGGCCTGTGCGAGCGTGGCATCGCTTCGCGATCTGCCAGGTGAGGCTCGCCTCCGGCATCGCCCCACCTGGCAGCCAACGCGCTCGCGCGATGGCTGAGGCCACTTCGAGACGAGCCCTAGGCGGTGTCGCGCCACCCGGGAGCGTGGGCAGGGTCTCCCACGCTCGGCGCGGGCATCGACCGTGCGTACTGCTTACTTCGGCCACGGGCGCTCTCATGGGCCGGCGGTGCAATGCCCCATGGGCTTACTGGAAGGACCGTCCACGCTCAGCCGGAGGGCTTGGGCCTCGGACGCCGCGAGGATGGTGCCCGTCATCGTCCTGGGAAAGGGCGGAGCGCGCGGGTGCCTGGCTACGCCCAGAGTCCGTCGCCGTTGTCACGACGCCGGCGCTACTCGCTCCGGTGAGTTCCCCACCGCGGTCGCCGCCGGAACCGAGAGCCAGGCCGGCCCTGTCGACCACTGCGCGGCCGTTCTTGACGACCAGGTGGATGCGGTCGCTGTCCTGGAGCACCGAGATGTCGTCGAGAGGGTCGCCGTCCACGACGACCAGGTCGGCTATCTTTCCTGTCTCGAGGGTTCCGAGATCCTTCAGGCCAAGTAGCTCGGCGTTGGTGCGCGTCGCGGCGACAAGCGCCCCCATCGGCCCAAGTACCGAGGCTTTCAGCCGCAACTCCAGGGCCTTGAAGGGCTGGTGCGCGCCCAGCACGTCCGAGCCGGAGGCGATGCGTACGCCCTTGTCCACCAGGATGCGCAGCGCCTCGTAGGCGCGGGCGAGCACATGGGCGGCCTGCGCGGCGCTGTCCGCGGTCAACCCCTGCGCCTGGCCGTCGCTGACCAGCAGGTCGAAGGTGGCGATGGTCGGAACGGCGAAGGTGCCTGCCGCCGCCATCGCCTCGGCTGCCCGTTCGTCGACCAGATTGGCGTGCTCGATGCTGCGCACACCGGCCGCGACACAGGCGCCGATCGACTCGGGCGTGTAGCCGTGCGCCATCACGTACGTGTGGCGGGCTCGTGCCTCGTGGACGACGACCGCGATCTCCTCGGCGGTGAACTGCGTGTGGGTCACGTGGTCCGTGGGCGACGTGCAGCCCCCACCCGCCATGATCTTGATCTGGTCCGCCCCGCGCCGGAGCACTTCACGGGCACCCCACTGGCACTGCGCGACACCGTCGACGATCACCCCGGGGTGGTACAGGCCGTCGCTCCGGCGCTGCCGCTCCTGATCCCCGGCCGGACGGAAGTCGCCATGGCCGCCGGTCTGACTCAGCGGCCCGGTGGCCAGGAACATGCGCGGCCCCGGCACCAGTCCCTGTTCCACCGCCTCCTTGAACCCGTAATCCGTGAACCCGGCGTCACGCACCGTGGTGAAGCCTGCTTCCAGTGTCTGGCGCAGGTTCGCGAAGGTCTTCGCGGCAAGGACGGGCCGCGAGACGGTGTCCACGAGGTTGAGCATCTCGGTGGCCGCGAGATGCGTATGAGCGTCGATCAGCCCGGGAATCACCGTCCGGCCGCCGACGTCGAGGACCGGCTGGCAACCGGTGGTCACGGGCCCTCGGCCCGTTGCCGTGATACGGCCGCGTTCGATGCGGAGCCATCCGTCCTGGATGGGATCCGCACCGCTTCCGTCGATGATCTGGGCATTGACCAGGTACAACGTGTTCACGGCGGGCTCCTGCGTGAGTGACGACGAGGTGTCACTCACGCTAGGAAGCCCCGGTAGCACCCACCATGGACAACCATCGCGAAGAGCAAGGCCCGTCGTACTGCAGATGTTCAAAGCCTCGCGGCGCCCCCTTCAGGCGGCCGTCGATTCGATCAACCGCATCGTCTTGATGCCCAGGTGGAGCGCGAGGCGGTCCATACCGTCTCCCAGGTCAAGCCCGGACAGAGAGGCCACCTTGTCGAGCCGGTAATAGACGGTGCCACGGTGAACGTGCATCTGTGCTGCGGTGGCCTGTATGTCGCAACCGGAATCGAGATACTTCTCCAGCGTGTCGATCAAGCTCGGCATCTGAGCCCGGCACAGTCTTTGCACCCGTGGATCCATCAGGTCACGGAGCAGGTCCTTCGGCGTGCCGATCAGTACCCGCAGTGCGCCCAGCATTTCCCAGGAGCAGACCGGGCCCGTCTGCGGCCACACCCTCGCTGCACGCGCCGCCGACCGTGCATGCCGGTAGGACAGGTGAACGTCACGGACGTCGGACTGCGCCTCCCCCACCCCGACGACCAGCGCGGCCTCGTTCGGACGGCTGCTTCGCACCTGTTCCGCGATCCGCACCCCATACTCTTTTTCCTCCCCCGGAGGCACCGGGGCCAGGATCACGGCGCCGTCGTCGTCGAGACACCGCAGCGCCCCCCGCGGCAGCAGTGCGCCGTGGGACCTCCACAGCCAGTGCTCCAGCGCGCCGGTCCCGCCGCCCCCTTCCAAGGGGTGCAGGAACAGCGCGGCAACGGGCCACCCCACGGGAAAGCGCCCCTGCTCCTCCAGCCGAGCGGCTGCCTTGCCGCGTTCGATCGCCGAACCCCGCACAAGCTCGCCGAGCAGATCCGCGTCACTGTGCCTGGCCTGCCGATCGGTGTACAGGATGCGCCCCACCTCGCCCGCGGCTTCGACCACGGCGACCAGTCGTGCCCCGTCGAGTTCCTGCCGCACGTCGAGCAGGCAGATGTAGCCGCACGTCGTCGACTCCCACCGCGCGGGGACGACGACCCGGCCGGCCAGCCCTCGCCCCGGATCTGCCGGTATCCGCACGGGGGCGGTCGCCGTGTCGATGCCGTAGCGCCCGAACCAGTCACGCACCCAATCCGGTGTCGACCGCAGCAGCAGAGCCTGCCTGCGGACGGTGTCGATCTCCGCGTCGTCGTGAGGGCCGAACACCAGAGAGTTCAGCCGCGTGTCCGTCAGCGACGTCGGCACACCGGTGTCGGCGGCGATCCGATTAATGATCTCTTGCAGTCGTTGCAACACAGCGGCCTTCCGTCAGGACTCGACCGAGCCGGTCCGGGCCTCCGCCCTTTCCTGCACCGCACCTCGAAGACTGTCAGACTGGCAGACAGTATGCGGCCCAGGGTAGGGTCTGGCAGGCAATCCATTGCCCTACGTGCGGGGCGAATCACGCTGCTACGGGGCCTGTTGGGCTTCTGTAGCGCGGCCTCAGCCACGCACAGCCCCCGCGGCTGGCCGCCGTTGGCCTCCACCGCCTTGACGATGAGGTCCCGCCCGACGCCGCCTTCGACGCGCTGCCGGCCTTCGCCGATGCCGGCCTGGGCCGCCCCATCAAGCGGCCAGGGCTTGGGAGGCAGGCCGCGTTCAGTAAGGACAACAGATGACTACAAGATCATCTTCCCGTGTCGAGTTACAGGCTCGGCCGGCTGGTCCGCGGTCAGCTCAGCTCGTTGTCGAGGGCGGCGGGGAGGGCGGTGGTGGCCAGCAGGAGGGCGACGATGTAGTCGGTGAGGTGTTGCCGGCTGGTGGACAGGTCGCCGCGCAGCCAGAGGGTGATGGTCTCCCAGAGTCCCGCGGTGATGGTGAGGGCGGTGAGATCAAGGTCTTCTGACGAGAGGGGCACCTCGTCGAGGACCTCGTGCACCTGACCGGTGAAGATGCCGGCCAGGAAGCGGATGATCTCGCGCTTGCGCTGCTGCAGAAGCGCGGAGGCGGGGAACTCGACGGCCATGAGGCGGATGCGGCGGGGGTCTGAGGTGAGGAAGTCCAGGATGGCGGTGATGGTGATCTGGGTGCGGGTGCGGAGATGGCGGGGGGCGTTGCGTGCGGCCGTCAGGATCGTCTGGGCGCCCTGGCCTGCCTGGTCGTCGACGACCGCCAGCAGCAGTTCGTCCAGGTCGGTGAAGCTCTCGTAGAAGTAGCGGTCGTTGAGTCCGGCGCGGCTGGACACGCCGCGCACGGTGGCCGCCTGCCAACCTTCGCCGCCGATGAGGTCGAGGGCGGCCTGCATCAGGGCGGCTCTCCGCCGGGCCCGCCGCTGCTCGGCCGGTTCTCCCTTGTACGGCCGTGCCGTCGTCTGCCGCTGGTTCACGCTCCGATTGTGCCGGAGGGTTCACACTCCACGCCCATGTTGCCGCCTGTCCGAGATCAGCGCGGGCGACGACTCCGCGTCCAGAGCGAGGTGTTCGCCGCCGGCGATGTCGCCGCCGCCCATGCCGACCCCCGGCACCATGCCCTCCAGAGTTGCCAGTTCGCCACCCCCATGGGGAGGCCGCAGGGCACAACGCCGCTGCCGACCTGCTCGGCGTGCCCCTGGTGGACTTCACGCCCGACCCGTACGTGACCTGCCTGGATCTCGGCTCCCCAGGGGCCGTCTTCACGACGGGCCGGGACCGTCAGGTGCAGCTCGACGGGGCGGAGGCGAAGAGCCTGAAGGAGACGATCCTGGACGTCATCCACCCTCCGCTCGACGACGCGGAGGATACGCCTCTGCTTGTCGAACACCTGAAGTCGCGCAGCGCCGGTGAGGTATCCGCGTCACCGGCGCTGTGACTGCTTTGAGGCCAGGTCGAGGGGACGCTCGGTGGTGCGCCCCTGCTGAAGCTCGGCGTCCAGGGTCTCCTCGCCGAGGGAGGCGAGCAGTGCCGTCGTGATGCGCTCGACGTCGCTGCGAGCGGCGTGCGGCAGGGGCGTGGCCGCCGACTCCCGGGCCGCGGTGGCCGCACCCAGCAGCCGTGCGGCGTGGTGGTGTTCGCCCGCCAGCGTGTGGGCGGCGGCGAGCCCTTCGAGTGCGAGCGCCGTCGCCCGCGGATCGCCGGTGCGGCCCGCCACGGCCAGGGCGTCCAGGTGCAGCTCGCGAGCCGTTTCGGCGTCGCCGCGCTGCTCCGCGACGAAGCCGAGTTCGGACAGGGTGAGCGCGACGCCGGGGTCGAAACCGACCCGCCGTTGCCAGTTGAGGGCGTCGCGCAAGAGCTTCTCGGCTACGTCCAGTCTTCCCTGCCGTCGCGCTCCCATGGCCAGGCCGAGCTCGGCGAACACCTCTCCGGGCCGGTTGCTCTGCTCGGTGGCCAGCCGCATGGCCTTCTCGTGGAGCAGCTCCGCCTCGGCCAGATCGCCCGTCATCATCGCGATCCTGCCGAGCCCGGACAACAGGTATGAGGCCTGCGTCCAGATCCCGAGGTCCTCGGCCATCTCCAGACCCTCGCGGAGCAACGCGGCGGCGCGCCGGTAGTCGCCTCGAATCTCGGCGAGCCTGCCGAGGAGGTCGGCGGCCCGCAACCGTCCCCAGCGGTCCCCGAGCGCCTCGAACAACGCCGCGCCCTGTTCGGTGTGGCGGGTGCAGGCGGCCAGGTCTCCGCGGATCAGGGCGTAGTGGGCCAGAGTGGTCAGCGCGGCGCCCGTGCCCCAGCCGTCCTCGGTTTCGCGGAAGGCGGCAAGGGCCCGCTGCGCCAGCCGTTCGCCGGTGGTGAGGTCGGCACCGCCGAGCAGGGTCTCGGCGAGGAACCATTCCGCTCGGGCCCTGCCGCCCGGGTCGTCCAGGCGTTCGTAGGGTTCCAGAGCCGCGCGGACCCGCCGCGTCCGATCGATGCCGTGTCGGCCCAGCACCTCGAAGCCCGCCCGCCAGACCAGGGCCGCGGCCCTCGCGGAGTCCGGCGCCGGGCCGCCGGCCGTGAGCGACAGGTCCAGCAGGCGGCGCGCCTCGCCGAGCCGCCCCCGCAAGAACCAGTACCAGGCCATCGCGTTGACGAGGCGCAGCGCGAGGTCCGGACGGTCGTGCCGCACGGTGCTCTCGATGGCGGCGCGCAGGTTGGCGTGCTCCTGATCGAGGCGACGCAGCCATTGCCGCTGGCCGGGGCCGCGCAGTCGCTCCGCGGCCCGTTCGGCGAACTCCACGTAGTACCCGTCACGCCGGGTTCGGGCGCGTTCGGAATCGCCGGCCTCCCGCAGTCGCTCGGCGCAGTAGGCGGCGATGGACTCCAGCAGCCGGTAGCGGTGGCCGCGCGCGTCGCCGGTGACCACGACCATGGAACGGTCGACCAGCCGCGACAGCAGGTCCGCGACGTCCTCGACCGCCACTCCGTCGCCGGCGCAGACCGCCTCGGCGGCTTCCAGCGAACAGCCGTCGGCATGCACCGACAATCGCCGCAGGACGGCACGTTCGGGCTCGGTCAACAGGTCCCAGCTCCAGTCGATCACCGCGCGCAGTGTCCGCTGCCGCCGCGGGAGGTCCCGCCGGCCGGCCGACAGCAGCCGGAACCGGTCGTGCAACCGGGCCGCCAGTTCGTCCACGCCGAGCGCGCGGACCCTCGTCGCCGCCAGCTCCAGCGCCAGCGGGATGCCGTCGAGGCGACGGCAGATCGCCGCGACGGCACGGGCGTTGTCGGCGGTGAGGGCGAAGCCGGGAGCGGCGGCGGCGGCGCGCGCGACGAACAGCCGTACGGCGCTGAAATGCTCCAGGGTCGCCGGGCCGGTCTCCGCCGCCGCGTAGGGCGGCTCGAGCGGCGGCACCGACCAGACCGCTTCCCCGCCCACCCCGAGCGGTTCCCGGCTGGTCGCCAGGATCCGTACCTGCGGCGCCGCCGCCAGCAGTCGGTGCGTCAGCTCGGCCGCGGCCTCGATCAGATGCTCGCAGTTGTCGAGCACCAGCAGCGACCGTCTGCCGCGCAGCGCGCGGGCGACCCGGTCGGCGGCCGGAACGGGCCCTCCGTGCGGGTCCGGGACGGCGTCGTCGCGGACGCCGAGCATGGCGGCGACCGCGTCCGCCAGCGCCTCCGGCCGGTCGTGACCGCCGAGTTCGGCCAGCCACACGCCATCGGGAAAGGCGTCGAGGAGCCGGGCGGCGAGCTCCAGGGCCATCCGGGTCTTGCCGACTCCTCCCGGCCCGGTGAGCGTGACGAGGCGGTACGCCTCCAGCAGCGCCCGCACCTCGGAGATCGCCTCCTCGCGGCCGATCAGCTCGGTGGCCGGCGCGGGCAGGTCGGGCCGGGGGCGTTCGGGTGAGAGGGCCGGGTCCTGGGCGAGGACCGCCTGCCGGAGGGCCGTCAGCTCGGGGCTCGGATCCTGACCCAGTTCCTCGCGCAGGCGGTCGCGCAGCTCGCCGAAGCTGTCCAGGGCCTCGTTCTGCCTTCCGGCACGGTACAGGGCGCGCATGTGGGCGGCGCGCAGCCGTTCCCTGAGGGGATGGCGGGCCACCAGGTCGCGCAGCTCGCCCACCATGGCGGTGTGCTCGCCGAGGTCGAGCCGGGCCTCGATGAGATCCTCCACGGCCGTCAGCCGCTGTTCTTCCAGGCGCGTGATCGTGGCCTGCGCGAACGGCTCGTCGGCGAAGGAGGCACAGGCGGGGCCCCGCCACAACGCCAGCGCGTCGGTGAGCAGCGCGGCCCTGGTCCGGGGATCGGCCGTTTCCCGTGCCCGCTTCAGGAGCCCGGCGAACCGGCCCGCGTCCACGCACTCGGAATCGATCCGCAGCAGGTATCCCGGCGCCTGGAACACCACCAGTTCCCTGCCGCCCGGCTCGGCGTCCTCCAAGGCCCGGCGCAGCTGGGACACCTTGACCTGCAGGGCCCCCGCCGGATCCCCGGGAGGCGCCGCCCCCCACAGGTCGTCGATCAGCCGGTCCGCCGACACCGGCCGCCCGTCCTGGACGAGCAGGTCGGCCAGCAGTGTCCGGACCTTCAGTCCCCGGATCGTGACAGGGGTGCCGTCGGCCGTCCAGACCGCCAGCGGCCCGAGCACCCCGAAACGCATACCCCCACGATAACGCGTTGATCAGCGCCGGCGCCCCCTCGGGTGGAGAGCGGTAAGCGGCAGGCGGAGGGCCGTAAGCGGAGGGGAAGCGGGCGGTAAGCGCGCGGCCGCATGGTCGGAGACGGAGACGAGACGAGAAAGGAATGCGATGTCCGACACCTCGCCCCTGCATGTCGCGATCATCATCGGCAGCACCCGCGCGGGCCGCTTCGGCCCCGTCGTGGCGACCTGGTTCGCCGGCCACGCCGCCCGGTACGCCGACATGACGGCGGATGTCATCGACCTGCGCGACACCCGCCTGCCCGACACCCTCGTCGACGAGGGCGACGAGATTCCCGAGCCGGTGCGCGCCCTGGCGCCGCGCCTGGCCGCCGCCGACGCGTTCGTGGTGGTCACCGCCGAGTACAACCACAGCTTCCCCGCTCCTCTCAAGACCGCGATCGACTGGTTCGTGGACGAGTGGAGGGCCAAGCCCGTCGGATTCGTGTCGTACGGGGGCGTCTCCGGCGGGCTGCGCGCGGTCGAGCAGCTCCGCCTGGTGTTCGCCGAACTGCACGCCACGACCGTCCGCGACACGGTCAGCTTCCACAGCTGCTGGGAGAAGTTCGACGACGGCAGGCCCGTGGACGCGGCGGGCGCCGACGCGGCCGCCAAGGGCCTCCTCGACCAGCTCACCTGGTGGGCCCGCGCCCTCCGCGATGCCCGCACCACACGTCCCTACGGCCTTTGAGCCTCCTACCGAACGGAGTCCATGATGCGTTCCACGCCCAGGCCGGGGTTGAGCCTGGCCCTGCTGGCGTTCTCCAGCCTCATCACCTCGCTCGACTTCACGATCGTGTACGTGGCGCTACCTGAACTCGTCCGCGAGGTCGGCTTCTCCGGGGCGTCGGCCCAGTGGGTGATCAGCGCCTACGCCGTGTTCTTCGGCGGCTTCCTCCTCCTCGGCGGCCGCTCGTGCGACCTGCTGGGACGGCGCCGCATGTTCGTTCTGGGCATGGTCGCGTTCGGCGGCGCGTCCCTGCTCGGCGGCCTCGCCACCACTCCGGCCACGCTGATCGCCGCACGCGCGATCCAGGGGGTGGCCGCCGCGATCGTGTTCCCCGCCACCCTGGCGCAGGTCAACACCATGTTCGCGGAGGGACGTGAACGGATCAGGGCGTTGGCGGTGTGGGCCATGGCCGGCGCCGGAGGACTCAGCTTCGGAGCACTGCTCGGCGGCGTGCTGACCCACGTGTTCGGCTGGGAGGCGGTGTTCCTCGTGAACGTACCGCTGGTGGTCGCCGCGGCCGCCGCCGCGTTCTGGCTGCTGGCGGCGGACGGCCCGGTCGACCGCGGCCATGGGTACGACCTGCCCGGCGTGGTGACCGGCACGGCGGGCGCCACCCTCCTGGTGTACGCGATCGCCGAGGTCCCCGAGACGGGCTGGACCTCCGCGGCGTTCATCACCGCGGCCGTGCCGGCGCTCGGCCTGCTGGCCGCCTTCATCGGTGTCGAGGCGCGCAGCCGCAGCCCGTTGATGCCGCTTCGCCTGCTGCGCGACCGCAATCTGGCCCCGGCCCTCGTGGTCATCTTCGTGTTCGGGGCGACCATGCAGAACGTCGTCTACTTCCTCACCCTGTACTTCCAGGACGTGCTGGGCTACACGGCTCTGCGGGCAGGACTGGCCTTCCTCAGCCTGTCCCTGGTGATCGCGCTGGGGAACTTCGTCGCCGGGCGGCTGATGCTGCGCATCGGCATCCGCGGCACGCTCATCACCGCGCTCGTCCTCGGGGCGACCGGCAGCGCCCTGCTGGCGGCCGGGATGGTGGCCGACGGCTCCTATCTCACCGTCCTCGCCGGGATCGCCGTGTACGGGCTGGGGATGGGCACGATCTACCCCACCCAGTTCGCCGCCGCCGGTACCGGCGTGCACGCGCGGGAGCAGGGCATCGCCGGAGGGATGGCCAACACCGCCATGCAGTTCGGGGTCGGCGTCGGCCTGGCCGTGCTCGTCGGGGTCGCGGCATCCGACATCGCCACCGCCGACGGCCTGCGCGCCGCCGTCGCCGTCTCGGCGGGTCTGACACTGGTGGGAGGCATCGCCGCCCTCGCCGTTCCCGGGCGGCGAGGCGGACGGCCGAGCGCGGCCGTCCGAGAGAGGGCGGCCACCTCACCGGCCCCCGACCTGTCGGCGGGAACACCGACCTGACGTGCACGGTGAACCGGCGGTCCCGCCGGCGCCCCGCATGATTCCCATGGGGATGGGAGTGTGATCTAGGTCACTATCGATCATGCGGGGCCGGGCCGTCTCGTCTCTGTTCGTGAGAGCGATGAACGGAGACGCCATGACCACTGCCATCGGCACCTCGGGGCTGGTGAAGACCTTTGGCCGGACGCGTGCGCTGAACGGTCTCGACCTCACCGTGGAAACCGGCGAGGTGCACGGATTCCTCGGCCCGAACGGCGCGGGCAAGTCCACCACCATCCGGGTGCTGCTAGGGCTGCTGCGGGCCGACTCCGGCCAGGCGCGGGTGCTCGGCGGTGACCCATGGCAGGACGCGGTCGACCTGCACCGCCGGATGGCGTACGTGCCCGGGGACGTCGAGCTGTGGCCGAACCTCACCGGCGGTGAGGCCATCGACCTGCTCGGACGGCTCCGCGGCGGCCTCGACCAGGCGCGCCGGGCCGAGCTGATCGAGCGGTTCGACCTCGACCCCACCAAGAAGGGCCGTACCTATTCCAAGGGGAACCGGCAGAAGGTCGCGATCGTGGCGGCGCTCGCCTCCGACGCGGAGCTGCTCCTCCTCGACGAGCCGACCGCCGGGCTGGATCCGCTGATGGAGGTGGTCTTCCAGGACGTGATCATCCGGCTGAAGGCGGAGGGGCGCACCGTGCTGCTCTCCAGCCACATCCTGGCTCAGGTGGAGCAGCTCGCCGACCGGGTCAGCATCATCCGGCAGGGCGAGATCGTGCAGTCCGGGACGCTCGCCGAGATGCGGCACCTGACCCGCACCACCATCGAGGCCGGCACCAGCCGGCCGGTCGACGGTCTGGAGCGGCTGTCCGGTGTCCACGACCTGGAGGCCACCGATGGCCGGGTGCGTTTCGCGGTCGACGGTGACCACCTCGGCGAGGCGGTCCAGGCCCTGAGCCGGTTCGGGATCCGCACCCTGACCAGCCACCCGCCGACGCTGGAGGAGCTCATGCTGCGCCATTACGGCGACGACCTCGCGGCCGGCGACGGTGACGGGAGAGAACCCGCCGAGGCCATCGGGGAGAAGCGATGACGGCGACCGCCGTCCGGGAGCCCTCCCGGACCCCCGCCGGCCGCTCGCCCGGCAAGGTGCTCGCCGGCACCGGCATCCTGACCCGGCTCATCCTGCGCCGCGAGCGGGTCAAGCTGCCGGCCTGGTCGCTGGGCATCACGCTGCTGCTGCTCTACTTCGCCACCGTGGTGTCCGAGGCCACCAAGACCGAGGAGCAGCTGCAGGATGTCAGGCGGTTCACGGAGGGGACGATCGGGGCCCTGTTCGGTCCCGGCTACGGCCGCGACGACATCACCGCGGAGCGGTACCTCGCCGGCGTCTACGGAGTCTTCTTCTTCGTGCTCGCCGCGCTGATGAGCCTGCTGCTGGTCTCCCGGCACACCCGGGTCGACGAGCAGAACAGCCGGGCCGAGCTCATCCGCTCCACCGTGGTGGGGCGGCACGCCCAGCTCACCGCGGTACTGATCGTCGCGATCGGCGCGAACGCGTCGCTGGCGCTGCTGCTGGCCGGCGCCATGACCGCGAACGGCTACGACGGTGGCCAGGGCCTGCTGTTCGGTGCCTCCGTCGGGGCGGTGGGACTGGTCTTCGCCGGGATCACCGCGCTCACCGTCCAGATCACCGAGAACTCCCGGTCCGCGACCGGCATCGCGGGCGCGGCGCTCGGCGCGGCCTGGGTGGTCCGGGCCGTGGGCGACATGACCAGCGACCACGGCGGGCCGCTGTCGTGGTTCTCGCCACTGGCCTGGTCGAACCAGACCCGGCCGTACGTCGACGGCCGGTGGTGGCCGCTGCTGCTGTCGGCTGGGCTCGCGGCGGCCGCCGCGGCGGCCGGGTACGCGCTGTCGGCCCGCCGGGACGTCGGCGCCGGGCTGGTCGCGGCCCGCACCGGGGAGCCGGTGGCGGCGCCGTGGCTGAACTCACCGCTCGCGGCCGCGTTCCGGTTCCAGCGGGCCGGCCTGATCTGGTGGACGGTGGCCCTCGCGGCGTTCGGTTTCATCTTCGGAGGGGTCGCCGACCAGATCGCCGACTCCGATGACATCAGCGCGGACCGGATCGAGATGTTCGGTGGCTCCGTGGACACCCTGGTCGACGGCTACCTCAGCGTGATCACGCTGTTCACGGCCGTCATCGCCGGCGTCATGGTGGTCCTCGGCGTGCAGGCGGCGCGCTGGGAGGAGACCAAGGGCCGGGCCGAGCCGGTGCTGGCGACCGCGACCAGCCGCCGGGCCTGGTTCGGCGGCTACCTGGCGGTGATCTCGATCGGCCTGGTCGGGCTGCTGCTGGTGGCCGGTCTCATGACCGGGCTCGGCGCGGCCGTCTCGGTGGGCGACGGTTCCTACGTCTGGACCGTCACGGCGGCGCACCTGGCGCACGCACCGGGCGTCCTGGTGCTGCTCGGGATCGCGGCGCTGCTCTTCGGCGTGTTCCCGAGGGCGATCGGTGCGACCTGGGTCGTTCTCGGCTACAGCCTCTTCGCCGGGCTCTTCGGGGCGCTCCTGGATCTTCCGCAGTGGGCGCGCAACCTGCTGCCCATGGAGCACACCGGTCAACCTCCCCTGGACGGCGTCTCCTGGCCGGCGGTGCTGATCCTTCTCGTGATCGCCGCGGGCCTGGCGGCGGCCGGGCTGGCCGGCTTCCAGCGCCGCGACCTGGAGACCAAGTGACCCGCGACCCGGCACCGCCGCGTTCCGGCCCGCCGCGGGGCGGCGGGCCGGGACGCGTCCGGGCGGGAACGGCGTCCCAACGCGACGGCGCGCCCGATCCCTGAGCACGGCCGGCCGGCCCGCCCCGCGATCATCCCGGCCGGCCTTCGCGGCCCCGCCCCGCTTCGCGCATGAGGAGCGATAGCCGGATGCGCCGCATTCGCCCTGGCATATTCGTCGGCTCATACGAACGACGAAACATGGCCCGGCAATGTCGGGACGTTTCCATTCTGAGCCTTTTCCATCCTGATCGTGCCGGGCACGGGATGGTCGCGGCCGATGGGTTCGGCCGGTGACGGGGCGAGGCTCTGACAGATGCGCAGTCGACCGGCACAACGTGCTGGTGCGCCTGCGCTGGACGAGACCTTCGAACGACCGGCCGCCGCGTTCGGTGTCGCCACCGTCGCGTGGACTGCCCGGGCGAACCGCCGGGTGAGCCCGCCGACGATGCCGGGCGGGCGGCGGCCCGCGTCCGCGCCCTGGGCGCGGCCATTCTCACCCTTCACCACCAGGCCGGATGAAGCCGGCCGGAACGCCTGTGGACGCCAAAGAGTGGCGAGGCGATTACGTTATCAGGAAGACATGACCGGTGCCTGGGCCGATGGCTTCGCATTTGCTACGGTTCCTCCTATGGCGCAGGACGGGCATCACCGGCGCATTCATGACTGAGCAGGTCCGCGAGCGAAAGTCACTGATCATCGCTTGCGCTGTCGGGATGTGGCCGCCACTGCATCACATCACCGCTGACGAGTCGGCACCGTCGCGCGGCTGGCCGCCGCCGCGGCACCCGGGCCGGCACACGGGTTTCACCGAGGGATTGAACTGACCCGATATGTCGATCTCGGATCTGTACGGTGACCTGCGGCCCTGGGCGTCCGCCGTCGCCTACCAGATGCTCGGCAGCGTGAGCGAAGCCGAGGACGTGGTGCAGGAGGCGTTCCTGCGGATGCACCAGACCCTGCAACGGGACGAACGGATCGACTCGCCGCGGGCGTACCTCGCCACGCTGGTCACCCGCCTGGCCATCGACCAGCTTCGCTCGGCGCGGGTGCGGCGGGAACAGTACGTCGGCGAGTGGCTGCCGGAACCGCTGGCGATCGAATCGCTGCCGGCCGAGCAGGCCGAGATCGCCGAATCGCTGTCCCTGGCGTTCCTGGTGCTGCTGGAAAGCCTGACACCGCAGCAGCGCGCCGCCTTCCTGTTGCGCGAGGTGTTCGATTACCCGTACGCGGAGGTCGCCGACATCATCGGCACCGATGTGGACAGCACGCGGCATCTGGTCGCGCGGGCCCGCAACCACCTGCGGAAACGCCGGCCGCGCTACTACGCCTCGCGGCGGCAGCGGGAGGAACTGGCCCGGTGTTTCTTCGCCGCCGCCGAGGAGGGCGACCTTTCGGCGCTGGAGCGGCTCCTGTCGCAGGATGTGACGCTGCGCGTCGACGGCGGCGGCAAGGTGCCGGCGCAGGTGCGGCCGGTCAACGGCCGGATGCGCGTGGCGCGGGCCCTGGCGAGCGCGACCTCCATGCTGGCGCGCAGCGGGATCCGCGTCCACGTCACCGAGATCAACGGCCAGCCCGGCGCGGTGACGATCGGCGCTGATGACCGGCCGGTCGGAGTCCTGGGGCTCGACATCGCCGACGGCCGGATACAGGCGATCCATTTCATCGCCAATCCCGACAAGCTCCGGCACCTCGACTGGTCCGGCCACCTCGGCGCCCTGCCGCGCCCGGGCGGCCGGTCCAACGGCTGAAGCCCGATCCGGATCCGCTCACAGTTCGCCACTCCGTCACCGTCGGATACACGAAGGAACTCAAAGAGTGACAGCGTGAATAACCGATCGGGTCCGCAAGAGGGAGTGCGCACTTGATGCTAACGGAAGCCGCCGCCATCCGGCTGTAGAATCGCCTAATTCTCTCTCATTTACCGCATGGCTATTGACGTGCTTGCCCTTTTTGAAGATCATACATAGAGCATACCCGTTCTATGTGGGCAAGGATCACCGGGCCTGGGGGCGAGCCTCCTACGGGGAGATCATGACAGGACGCGTATCATGTCAGGCTGCTTCGTGTCGACAGGAACACCAAGGGGATATGAGGAAGGGGGCACGCAGAACCGGTGACGGCTGGTTCGTATGCACGACTTGCCTGGACCGGCTGGTAAGCGACGTACAAAACCTACCGGTCTTGTATGACGACTGCATGAGCCGCACACGCTCTGGTCCATTACGCGTGATTCGCAATGGCTCCCGAAAGAGCACCACCGCCGACCCGATAAGCCCCGCCGCCACCGAGACACGGGCTGCCATTCGCACGGTCCTCGCGTCCTGGGCCAGCCTCGTCGCCGAAGAACGCCGCATTGGGCCCCCGCCACGGAACATCCGAGCGCTCGCGCAATTCCTTTGCCGGCACGCTGAGTGGCTCGCCGCTCACCCTGCCGCAGGAGAGATGGTGGACGAGATCGTCGATCTCACGCGCTCGGCACGCGATCTCACTCATCGTCATGGCGCCGGGCGGGTCCAGGTCGGCCACTGTCCCACCTGCAACGGCGAGCTGGTCGTCCTCATACGCCAGCGCGATGATCGGCTTCCGTCCGAAATCGTGTGCACCGCCGTTCCGGACCACACATGGCCGGCCACTCGGTGGGCCACGCTCGCCCGCGAGATGAACGGAGGTCAGGGCCGGAACCGAGACCCCTGACCCGGACCGGCTCCGAACGACGCGAACCGTCCCGACCCGCACCGGCGTCCTCGTTGATCACCACGTCACCGCTGCGCGGCGGCACCGGCCGGCTCCGGTCCACGAGCCGTTCGCCGTGACTCGCGGCCGTTCTCGGGCTGGGCCGGCACCGGCGCGGGAGCGATGATCGCTCCGCCCGCCGGGGGCCGAGGCGACCCCGGCGCGGACCATGACGTGCGGCGAGCGGGACGTTGGAGCGCTCCCATCTCCCGCATGCCGTGGGCCGGCCCGCCGGTCTCCTGATCACGATCAGCCTCGTCCTGCCCGTGCGGTGCTTGAGCGGAAGGCGCCGCGCCCCCTCGGCATCCTCGTCCCCAGCCCGCCCCGGCCAACGAGGTAGCGGTAGGCCGTGAACCACCGTCCACAGCCACTCATTCATCCGTCGAACGGGAACGGCTCGACGGGTTCGCCCGCCGCCAGTCCCCTGCCCGGCCCAGCGGCGCCGTTGACGGCCCACCCCCATGTGCCAAGCGTGCCGCCGTCGACGGTGCCCGACCTCCAGACGTTGCGCGAGCGGCCTGCCGTCTCCGGCGCGATCCGGACCGCGCGCCTCGTCGCGCTCCGATCGGATTCTTACGCGTTTCACCCCCTTTCCAAGGTGATATCTCCCCGCCCAACCGAAAGGTCATGATGAGAAAGAACGCGGCGAGCACCGAGATCCATAAAGTGGGCCTGACGGTCGATGATGTCGCCGCAATCTGGCGCATTCCCAAAGGCACCGTCTACCGTTATGCTCACGAGTCAAAATGGCGCCGCTACACCCACAACCGCCGTGTTCACTACCACCCTGACGATGTCATGACCACGCTTGATCCGCCGGTTTGATCCTCCGGTCCGGGGGAGCACGAACTGAGCGTGCGACGATGCGATCGCCGAGGTCGGCCGGTCTCCACCCGCGACCGGGACGGCGGCTCCGAGCCGTGTACGGCAGGTCGGAGTCGCCGTCCCGGTCGCGGATGGCGGCGCCCGCACTCGAATGAGGTCTCCAGTGGACGACAGGCAGTCAAGGAGCCCCTCCCAGCGGCGGGAGAGCCACCTCTCCGGCCTCGAATTCAGGAGGATGTTCCTCGTTCTCCGAAGCCGGTCGACATCCTAGTTCGGAGCGGGCGCATCGGTGATGATCTGTGGTTTGCCGGCGGGCGCCCGGCCGTCGCCCGCGGCCTCTTCGGCCAGCCGAAGGGCGTTCTCGACCAGGGTCTCGACGATCTTGGATTCGGGGACGGTGGCGATGACCTCGCCCTTGACGAAGATCTGCCCCTTCCCGTTTCCCGAGGCGACGCCGAGGTCGGCCTCGCGCGCCTCACCGGGCCCGTTGACGACGCAGCCCATCACCGCGACCCGCAACGGCACCTCCAATCCGTCCAGTCCCGCGGTGACCTCGTCGGCGAGCTTGTACACGTCCACCTGCGCCCGGCCGCAGGAGGGACACGACACGATCTCCAGGCGGCGCTGCCGGAGCCCGAGCGCCTCCAGGATCGCGATCCCGACCTTGACCTCCTCGGCCGGCGGCGCCGACAGCGACACCCGGATCGTGTCCCCGATCCCCTCGGCCAGCAGGGCCCCGAAAGCCACCGCCGACTTCACCGTTCCCTGGAACCGCGGTCCCGCCTCGGTCACCCCTAGGTGCAGCGGGTGGTCGCACGCGGCCGCCAGCTTCCGGTACGCCGCGATCATCACCACCGGGTCGTGGTGCTTGACCGAGATCTTCAGATCCCGGAACCCGTGCTCCTCGAACAGCGAGCACTCCCACAGCGCCGACTCCACCAGCGCGTCCGCGGTCGCGCTGCCGTACTTGGCCAGCAGGCGCCTGTCCAGCGACCCCGCGTTCACGCCGATCCGGATCGGCACCCGTGCCTCCCCCGCGGCCTTCGCGATCTGCGCCACCTTGTCATCGAACGCCTTGATGTTCCCGGGGTTCACCCGCACCGCCGCGCACCCGGCGTCGATCGCCGCGAACACGTACCGCGGCTGGAAGTGGATGTCGGCCACCACCGGGATCTGCGACTTGCGCGCGATCTCCGGCAGCGCCTCGGCGTCGTCGGCCGAGGGCACCGCCACCCGCACGATCTGGCACCCGGACGCCGTCAGCTCCGCGATCTGCTGCAACGTCGCGTTCACGTCCGCCGTCACCGTCGTGGTCATCGACTGCACGCTCACCGGCGCGTCGCCGCCCACCAGGACGGCCCGGTCATCATGCCCCAGCCTCAACCGCCGGCTCCTGCGGCGCGGGGCGACCACCGGGGGCACCCGGGGCATGCCGAGATTCACCATCGTGATCAACGCCCCCGCTCGGCCGTGGAACTCCGGACGTCACGGGGTGCGGTGGCCTGCGCCGGGAAGGCCCCGGCCTTGCCGACGGTCATCGCAGGCTCCTTTCCCCAGGGGACACCGCGGGGGCGCGCAGGCCGTCGAGGTGGTGCCGGATGGCTTCGACGATGCGTTCACAGGACAGGCCCGCGTCGGCCAGGAGGCCGGGCCTGTCCCCGTGTTCGATGAAGGCGCGGGGAATTCCGAGGTTGCGGACCGGGGTTCGCACGCCGGCGTCGGCGCAGGCCTGGGCGAGCAGCGCGCCCACTCCGCCGGTGCGGCTGCCGTCTTCGGCGGTGACGGCGAGGCCGTGGCGGGCGACGAGCCCGGTGAGGGCGGGGTTGACCGGTATCACCCAGCGAGGGTCGACGACGGTGACACCGACGCCCTGGTCTTCGAGGACGCCGGCGGCCTGGAGGCAGACGTCGGCGAGCGTCCCGGCGGCGACGATGAGAACGTCGAGGGGACGGCCGCTGCCGCGGTGCAGGATGTCGATGCCGTCGACCCGGGCGATCGCGTCGATGTCCGGTCCGGCGGTGGCCTTGGGGAAGCGCAGGACGGTCGGACCGTCGGTGACCTCGACGGCTTCACGGAGGAGTTCGCGGAGCCGCCCAGGGTCGCGGGGCGCGGCGACCCGCACGCCGGGGACCACGCCGAGGATGGGAAGGTCCCACATCCCGTGGTGGCTGGGGCCGTCCGGCCCGGTGATCCCGGCGCGGTCCAGCACGAACGTCACCGGCAGCCGGTGCAGGGCGACGTCCATGACGACTTGGTCGAAGGCGCGGTTGAGGAACGTGGAGTAGACCGCGACGACGGGATGCATCCCGCCGAGGGCGAGCCCGGCGGCCGAGCAGGCGGCGTGCTGCTCGGCGATGCCGACGTCGTACATCCGTTCCGGGAACCGCTTCCCGAAAGCCGCCAGCCCGGTGGGGCCGGGCATGGCGGCGGTGATGGCGACGAGGTCGTCGCGTTCCGCGCCGACGGCGCACAGCTCGTCGGCGAACAGCTTCGTCCAGGAGGTCCCGGACGACGGGACGGCCTCTCCGGTGACCGGATCGATCCTCCCGATGCCGTGCATGTGGTCGGCCTGATCGTTCTCTGCGGGCGGGTATCCGCGGCCTTTGCGCGTGACGGCGTGGACGACGACGGGGCGGCGCATGGTGCGGGCCGTCCGGAGCGCCCGTTCGCAGGCGGAGACGTCATGGCCGTCGATGGGGCCGATGTAGGCGAAGCCGAGCTGGGTGAACAGGTTGTCGCCGGCCGCGCCGCCGTCGCGGCCGTCGCGCTCCGGCCGGGAGGCCGGCGAGGTGCGCAGCCTGTGCAGGTGGTGGCCGAGTCCGCCGACGGTGGGGGCGTACGAGCGGCCGTTGTCGTTGAGCACGACGATCACCGGCCGGCCGGGGTCGTCGACCAGGTTGTTGAGCCCTTCCCAGGCCAGGCCGCCGGTGAGCGCGCCATCGCCGATCACCGCGACCACCGACCGGTCGGTGATCCCGCGCCGCTGGTGGGCCTTGGCCAGGCCGTCGGCGTAGGCGAGTGCGGTGGAGGCGTGCGAACTCTCCACCACGTCGTGCGCGGACTCGGCCTGCGACGGGTACCCGGACAGGCCACCGCGCTCGCGGAGCCGTCCGAAGTCCGCCAGCCGGCCGGTGAGCAGCTTGTGCACGTACGCCTGGTGGCCGGTGTCGAAGATGATCCTGTCGCGGGGCGAGGCGAACACCCGGTGCAGCGCGAGGGTCAGCTCCACCACGCCCAGGTTGGGGCCCAGGTGCCCGCCGGTGCGGGACACCGTTCGGACCAGGAACTCGCGGATCTCCTCCGCCAGAGCGGGCAGTTCACCCGCGGGCAGATCATCCAGATCGTCGGGACCGCGGATGCTGTCCAGCAGTGCCATTGGTGCTCCTCTTCCATGCCGGGCCACCGGCCACGATCCCGGCGGCGGGCTCCGGGGCGTGGGGCCGGGGGCGCCGGTCCGGGGCGTCGGCGCGTGAACGGGTCCGCCCGCTACGCGGTCTCTTTCGAGGGCCCTGCCGTGACCGGGTGGTCCAACTCGCGGGGCAGGGCGAAGTTCATGCTCTCGGTGACGGGCTCGATCTCCTGCACCTCGCCGTAACCCCGTTCGTCCAGCCAGGTCAGTACGTCCTGGACGAGTTCGTCGGGGACGGAGGCGCCGCTGGTCAGCCCGACGGTCGTCACGCCGTCGAGCCACGACTCGTCGATGTTCCCGGCGTGGTCCACGAGGTGAGCGTCGGCGCCGCGCTCCCGGGCGACCTCGACCAGGCGGACGGAGTTGGAGGAGTTCGCCGAGCCCACGACGATGACGAGTTCCGCGGCCGAGGCGATCTCCTTCACCGCGACCTGGCGGTTCCGGGTGGCGTAGCAGATGTCGTCCGACGGCGGATCCACCAGGTCGGGGAACCGCCGGCGCAGGGCCGCCACCGTGGTGAGGACATCGTCCACCGACAGGGTGGTCTGCGACAGCCACACGACTCGCGCGGGGTCGCGCACCTGGACGGTGCGCACGTCCTCCGGGCCGTCGATCAGATGGATGCGATCCGGCACCTCGCCCAGGGTGCCGACGACCTCCTCGTGGCTCTCGTGCCCGATCAGCAGGATGTCGTAGTCCTCGGCGGCGAAGCGGACCGCTTCCCTGTGGACCTTGGTGACCAGCGGGCACGTGGCGTCGATCGTTCTCAGGCGCCGGGCCCTGGCCTCGGCGTGGACGGCCGGAGCCACTCCATGGGCGGAGAAGACGACGATGGCCCCGTGCGGCACCTCGTCGGTCTCCTCGACGAAGACGGCGCCCCGTTCCTCGAGGGTCTTCACGACATGGGCGTTGTGCACGATCTGCTTGCGTACGTAGACCGGGGGTCCGTACCTCTCCAGGCAGACCTCGACACTCTGCACCGCCCGTACCACGCCGGCGCAGGAGCTGCGCGGTTTGGCGAGCAGGACCCGGCGTCGGGGAAACGGCATGATTCCTCTCCCATCGGCTAGGGCAGGGGCACGGCGAGTACTAATCGCTGGTATCCGACACGCTCGTGTGCATGTGGTTCACCAGCCGAGGCCGCCATTGGTAATACGACTGGACCTTGTGGTATTCCCCGTCGGCCGGCGAGGTGGCGACGTAGACGGCCTTGGGGTCGTCGCCGCCGTACGGAATCGTTTTGAGGAAGTGCTCGATCTTCGGGTCGACCCGATCGAGGAGTGCCAGCGGATCACGCGTGATCGCGGAATAGCAGAACCGCTCGATCTTCGAAGAGTCCCAGCTGAGCGTGGCATAGAAGCCGAACGCCTGACCGGCGAAGTTCAGCAGCTGCTCGCTCGGATCCGGCATGCCCATCTCGCGAAGCATCGATCGGACGACCTGCGGCCGGAGGCACTCGGCGACCTCACCGAAGTACACGTTCATCGTCCTGTGCTCGTAGTCCATCCCGATCAGGGTGATGTTCTCGGCCAGGTCGTAGCGGGCGAAGAGGTCGATGTTCTCGGCCAGCCCGCGCGGCATGGACGGAACGCCGGCCAGCTCCGACAGCTTCTGCATGCTGTCCCCCGGGAAGCACGACCATGCCTTCTGGAAGCCGCCGACGATGCCGAAGTCAATGCCGTAACTGTCGACCGGGAATCGTTCCTCGATGTCGGACAGCAGGGTGTCGATGGGGTGGCCCGCATTCTTGATGAGGCCCTTCGACAGAGCGAGTGCGTAGGGATCGACGTCACCGGGAAGCATCATCAGGTGACAGTTGAGCTCGGCCTCGTGGCGCGTGTCCGTCGCCACCCTGAAGAGGATCGCGGCCTTCGGGAGCGCATCCTCGAAGGCGGTCACAATGGGCCAGACCTTGGCACGTGAACATTTCACGTCCAGCAGCCCGGCTGATTTCTCGATGGCCGCGTAGAAATCGGTGGCGGCTTTTCTGGACATTCATCCTCCCTGTGTCGGGCTCGGCCCGGGCCGCGCGTCCAGATGGCGTTGGATCGTGGGGGCGAAGGTGCGGACGACCTCGTCCACCGGCACCGAGACGATCGGCTCCATCCTCATCACGTAGCGCAGCATGATCACGCCGACGACCTGTGCCACCACCGCGTTGAGGTTCAGCCGCGGCGCCTCGACCGACTCCCCCACGCGTACGACCAGCATGGAGTGGAAGTGCTCGCGCAGTTGGGCCGCGCCCGCCTCGCTCGTGGCCGCGGCTCCGATCTTGTCGAGGAGCTGCGGCCTCAGCCGCGGGTTCTCCCAGGCCGTCAGGGACATGCGCAGGAGGCGTTCGCCGAGTTGATCGCGCGGCCCGGCGAGGGCCTCCTCGAAGAGTGTGTTCGCGTACGCGGCCAGGTTCTGCGCACCCGTGTTCTCCACCTCGGTGGCTTCGGACATGCGTCCTCCCAGTGTTGGTTTCAGCGCTTTCCGCAACCGGCCGACCGTGCGTCATCGGCGGCGGCCACACCTGGAACCCCTCAGGTCCGTGCGGCGCCCTCCGTCGCTGGACCGGGACGCGGCAGAAGGCGGAACGTGGGGCGCCGTCGTTCCGGTCCGCCGTCGTGCCGGCACGACGGCGCCCCACGGCCGGGAGGGTCAGTCCCCGACTTCGCCCTTGATGTACCGCTGCGCGAACTCGTAGGCCAGGTCGCCGAACTGCTTGCCGAACTCCAGGGACCTTTCGACCGTCGTCGGGAAGTGCACCCCGCCCCACACCCGGCTCCTGGCGCAGTCCTGGTTGAAGGCGGTCCAGGTGGGATAGTGCAGTTCGACGTCCTTGGCGGGGACGAGCCTCGGCTCCGTCAGCGTCGCGCCGGCCTTGACGGAGTACCGCCAGTCCAGGATGTCGTCCCCGAGGAAGCGCCGCGACGCCTGCGCCTCGGCCGCGCAGAGCGTCGTGGAGCCGGACGGGTACTCGGGGTGGTCCCCCACGGGGATATAGGCGCTCCACTCATCGGCGGGAATGTCATTGACCGTCCCCTTGCCGACGCCGCCCCAGGCGGTCACCCGGCGGTCGCCGTACACGTGCCGGATCACGGTGAACGGCCGGGGAGCCTCGTACTTGCGCTTGTAATGCCACGCGGCGATCAGGTCGTCGAACTGGGCCAGGCCGCTCGTGAACTGCAGGTGGACCCACGCGTCCAGGTCGAGATCGTGGGCGTTGCCGGCGGCCAGCGTCGCCTGGCCGATGCCCAGGAACTTGTTGTCGAAGAACTCCACCGTCACCTTCTGCCGGTCGGTGAGCGCGGCCGACGCCGCCAGTATCTCGTCCGCCGACCGCTTGTACCGCTGGCGGTCGGTGTGGTCGAGGTGGTCGGGCGGGGCGAGCTTGAACCGGCCCGGGTCCCGGTAGGTGTGCGCCTTGACCAGCCCGGCATGCGGCGTGACGAAGTGCTGGCTGACGAAGATGCCCTTGTCGCCCGGCCCTCCGCCGACACGGCGGCGGTGCGTGTGCAACCTCGGCTGCCACCGTGAGGGGTCGACCAGTTTGTAGGCGGTGTTCACGGGCTGGTACCCGGTGTAGTCCTCGAACTCCTGGCCGTGGTACTTGCGGCCCTCGTCACCGAGGAAGTTCATGCCGTCCCGCAGGTGGGCCTTGACGCTGGCCTTCCCGGCGATGTTCCCGATACCGACCGGCGTGGCCGGGTCCTCCGAATCGTCTTCGGGGTTCATGCCGATCGCGGTCATCACCTGTGCCACGACTTTCGACCGCTCCGGATAGACGGTCTTCACCACCTGGTACGTGGCGTGGATGGCGGCGATGTTCTTGTTCCTGTTGGTCGCGGCCTCGCTGCGGGGGCGCCGCGCGATCCGGGAGTGCAGGCCGACCGCCGTCGGGTGGTAGGGGGCCAGCGCGTCGAACCACGCGGTCACCATGATGCCCTGGATCCAGATGATGATGGACGCGTCCATCGGGCCGAATGCCTGTTCACCCCCGAAGGTCGAGTCGCCCGCGACGGCGATCAGGTCCCGGTGGAAGTTGTCCTCGTCGAAGTCGAAGTCGATCTGGGTGGGCGCGTTCGTCGCCGAGGGGCGCGGGGCGGCTGCGGCGGTTCCGGTGTGCCCCAGGGCGGTCAGCGCCACGGTCGAGGCTCCCCCGAGCCCGCCGATCAGGAGCGACCTGCGCCCCAGTGAGGGGCTTGGAACGTCAGATTGTTCGGGCGTTGTCATGGTTCGCTCCTTGTTCTCTGAGGTTCTCGGCACGGGTCTACTTTTCGTGGCTCTCCACGAATAGTTTTTCCAGCATCGGTGTGAGCTTGTAGTAGGAACAGACCTCCAGATACTCGGCGGCGGGCGTCCACTTGACCGCGAAAAGGTTCACGCGCTCGCCGGGGTACACGCGCGGAGCACTGGTCGCGAACCGTTCGATATGCGGTTCGATTCGTACGGGCACCATCGACGGATCCAGACCGCGGCGCGGCGGAGGGGCGAGGGCGACCCGGAGGATCTCCGAAGAATCCCAGCCGAGGGTGAGGTTCGCCCGCAGCGAGTTCCGGGTGAACTCCAGCATCCGCTCCTGCGGTTCCGCCAGGCCGAGTTCGCGCATCATCGACCCCATGGCCGCCGGCCCGGGCCGGTTCTCGGGGTCGAACTGGAAGTACACGCTCACGGTTCTCTGGGCGTAGTTGACACCGATCATCGCCACGTTGCGCAAGCCGTAGCGGGTGAAGAGACCGACGTTGTCGGCCACGGCGGGCGGCATGGAAGGGATATCGGCGATCTCCGACACGCTCAGATGATCGTGCGGGAAGTGCGCGTAGAGTTTCCGGAAGCCGCCGACGACTCCGCAGTCGATGAGGTGCTCGGCGACGGCGCATCGGGCCCGCACGTCGGAGAGCACGGCGCCGACAGGATGGTCCGTCTCGGCGACGAAACCGTTCGACAGCGCGTGGGCGTGCGGGTCATCGATCGCCGGGGGGACCGTGAAGGCGTAGTTGAGCTCTCCCAAGTGGCGCCTGGTGGCGTCCACGCTGAACACGATGCCGCCCTCCACGAACGCGTCCCGGTACGCGGAAAGGATCGGTGAGATCTTGTCTCGTGAACAATCGACGCCCACGAGCCGGGCCGTCTCCTCGATGTCCGAGTAGAACTTCTCCGCCGCGGCTTCTCCGGACATCCTGCCTCCCAGCAGTCAGCGTCAGAATTCGTTTCCGGCTCACGCCGGGTAGAGACCGTAACGCCGGTCCCGGCTGCGAAGGTCCTGGAGAGCGATCTGGAAGTCGGCCCGCGTCACGTCGGGCAGCAGGGGGGCGCAGAAGTAGATCTCCGCGAACGGCGACATCAGCGGATAGAAGGAGGACATCCGGGTGTGGCCGCCGGGGCGGATGATGTAATCGATCGGTTCCGGGACGTAGGCGTTCTCCGCGAGGATCTCCTCGGTCATCGCCGGGATCTTCCCGTTGAGCTTGTTGAAGATGTCGCAGATCTCGCGGGAGAGCGACATTCCCAGGACGTAGTGCAGGGTGAACCCGGATCTCTTGTCCGACTTCTCCCGCAGCGCCTCCAGTTCCGTGAGGTAACGTTCTGGAACGACGTCGAGCGTCCCGGAGAAATTGAAGTTGAGGTCGCTGTGGCATCGGCGCACGACCTCGTTGTAGGCGTTCATGGCAATGGCCACCACAGCGGCGGAACGGCTGTAGTTCGCGACGGAGGAGCAGGCGACGTAGAAGGTCGTGAAGCCTTCCTCCCTGGACCAGTCCGCGAACTCGACCAGCTTGTCCGTCATCGCCGCGTAGCTCTCCTCGATGGAGACGCCCTGCTTCTGGGACCAGCGACGCATTCCGTCCGGCAGCAGCATCAAGTTCGTCACCATGATCTCCTTTGCCGCATGATCTGGCACTCCGGAAATATCCGCGCGGGCATCGACGTCTGGACGTCGGAGGACAGGGCCCGCCTCACTGAACGTGGGAGGTCAGCGCGTCGAGCCGGGCTCGATCCGCCTCCCCGGGGGTGTCGACGGTCCAGCGGCCCACCGCCATCTCGGCGGTGATGCCGGGACCGAAGCCCGCGATCATGCCGGTGGCGCCCGGCGCCGGGCCGTCGTCCTCGAACAGCCTGCGCAGCGCGTCGAGTACGACGGCGCTGGCGATGTTGCCGTGCTCGGTCAGGGTCGCCCAGCTGTAGCGGAACATCTCCCGGTCGACGTCGAGGAATTTGGCGAGGTCGTCCAGGATCCGCGGTCCCCCGGCGTGGATGATGTAGAAGTCGAGGTTGCGCGCGTCCCAACCGTGGTTCGCGGCGAGCTCGCGCAGCACGGGGGCGAGCGGCTCCATCGTCCCGGGCACCCGGCGGTCCAGCTGGAAATGGAAGCCGGTGCCGCGCACAGCGTAGGAGATCCATTCCTCCGTGTCAGGAATGAGATAGGAGGAATTGCGCTCCAAGGCCATGCCGGTGCCTCCGGTCCCCCGCACCACGGCGGCCGCGACCGCGTCACCGAACAACCCGTCGGACAGGAGCGCACCGATCGTGTCGTCGCCGGGCTGATAGCACAGCGAGCACAGCTCACAGGAGACGATCAGGACGTTGCTTCGGGGGTGGGCGAGGCAGAACTCCTGCGCACGGTTGATCGCCGCGCCGCCGGCCGCGCACCCCAGCTGGGCGATCGGGATCTGCCGAGTGTCGTACCGGAAGCCCATGCTGTTGATCAGCCATGCGGTGAGAGACGGCATGAGGAATCCCGTGCACGACACGTAGATGATGGCATCGATGTCGCGTACCGTTACCGCGGCGTTCGCCAGGGCCTGTTCGATGACCTCGGGGCATCGTTTCTTGGATTCGAGCTCGTAGATCCGGTTCCGCTCCTCGAAGCCCGGATGGCGAAGCGCTTCCTCGATGGGCTGTACGATATGCCGCTTCCGCACACCCGTGTTCCGGATCAGACGGAGGGCAAGCGGAAGCTGGGGCTTTCCTGAATGGACTCGCTCGGCGAATTCTAGGGTCTCTTCCATGGTGACGACATATTCCGGCACACTGACCGCCGGCTTGCACAGCGTTGGCACTTCGGGAAACCACTTTCTGCAGGGCCCACACGTCGTGAGTGTTCGATGGGCGGCGGCAACGGTCGGCGACGACACCCCGCTACGGCGCCCCAGGGCAGAAGAAGGCCCGGTTCGCGAGAGAACTCAGTCGGTCTTCGTGGCGCACAGGACGGCCGGCACCGGAATGACGTCCGGCGGCAGCTCGGCGGGATCCTTGGTCACCGCCCTGGTCACCGTGAACCCGCACTCTTCGAGCCAGCTCCGGTAGGTCGAGAGCTTCTGGGGCCCGCCCTGCCCCATCGTGCAGCCGATGAAGAAGGCCGGGAAGAAGTCGACGTTGTAGTTGTCGGTGTCCTCGATGTTCTCCGGATACACGGGCACCAGGATGTTCACCTGGCCGCCGACCTCCAGTGACCCGTTGACCGACCTCAGGATCTCGATCACGGAAGCCTTGTCGAACATGTCCAGGAAGTGTTTGATCAGGACGACGTCGAAACCCTTTGGTGTTCCGTCGAAGACATCACCGCCGATGAATGAGCAGTACTCCTCCACGCCGTGCGCCCGGAAGTTCTCCAGGCACTCCTCCTCCTTCTCCGGAAGGTCGAACACCGTCACGCGGAGCCCGGGCACGGGCTTCATCCGGTGGGCGTTGATCGCTCCGAGGCCGGTGTTCCCGGCGAGGTCGAGCACCTGCGCGCCGGACGGCATGTCGATGTTCGCGAAGAACCAGGGATCGATGTTCGCCGTGACGGTGTCCATCAACGTCGCCCAGGACTCGCGCAGATCCCTGTGCTCGGCCACCGCCCCGTACAGGGTTCCCTCGGCCCCGTAGAGCTCTTTCAGCCCGACGAGGGTGCCGGTCCGGGCGCTCTCGGTGAGGTGGAAGAGCTGCCTGAGAGCGACGACCTTGATCATGTTCATGTAGGCGAGCGCGCGCTTGAGATCGCGTTCGGGGACATCGGCGAGGGCGGCCAGGGTGTAGGCGGCGGAGCCTTCGTCGTAGGCGATGAATCCCTCTTTGACCAGCAGGAACAGGAGCTGTTCCACGGCTTCCGGCTTGGCCCCGGTCGCGTCGCCGAGCTCGGCCGCCGTCATGCCCGGCCGCTCCCGCAGGGAGTCGATGACGCCGAGCTCGAAGCAGGACAGCAGCGTCATGAATCGCGTGGGTCCCACCATGTAGTCGCGAAAACGCGCGAGCGTGGCTTCCGGAGTCATCGCACTGGCCCTTTCGAGTCGGTCCTCTGGTCGCTGTGGCGCCGGCCGGTCGCGGGTCATGCCCGGCCCTTCAGTTCTTCCTCGAGCCGGTGGGACAGTGCGATCCGCTGCACCTTCAGCGTGGCGGTCCGCGGCAGCTCGGCCCGCGGTATCTGGATCGGGTCGGCCAGCTGGGGGAAGCCGGCGACGGCCGCGCGCCAGCGGTCCCGGTCCAGGGGCCTGTCGTCGGTGGTGCAGAGCACCGGGATCGGCTCGGACCTCGGTCCCTTCACCACGACGAGCTCGCTCAGCTCGTCCAGCTCGCCGAGCAGGAGATCCTCGACCTCCAGCGAGCTGCGCAACCCGAGGATCATGTCCACCTCGCGGTCGAGCATGTGCAGGCAGCCGAACCGGGTGCGGTACCCGACGTCCCCGGTGCGCCACCAGCCGCCGGTACGGTTCTCGTCGTACCGCTCCTGCTCGGCGAAGTAGGTCTTCGCCAGGCCGGGCCACGCGACCTCGATGTAGCCGGGATTCCGCTCCGACACCGGGTTGCCGTCCCGGCTCACCAGGCGGACCTTCGCGCACCCCAGCGGCATCATCCAGCCGACGCAGCGCCCGTTCGCCCGGTGGGCGGAGTTGCGGAGGTAGGCGCGGCCGACCGCGGGACCGACCTCGCTCTGCCCGTAGATCTGGAAGAACAGCGCGCCTCGCCGTGCGGACGACTTGAGGAGCCGGCTCATCGTCCTGGGGTGGATGGCGTCGAACGTGCAGCTGAAGTACTTCACCGACGCGAACGGCCTGCGCGGGTCGCCGGCCAGTTCCTCCCATTCCATGAGCGAGTTGGGCAGCGCCTCGATGAACCCCGGCCGGTGTTCGCAGAACAGTTCCGCGACCGTGTCGGGGGCGGACTCGTTCATGAGCAGCACCGGCATCTCCTGGAGGAGCGCCAGGGCCATCGCCGCGACCATCCGCGAGTGCACGAAGGAGATGTGGATGGCCACGGTCTCCTTCCTTCGCATCAGGGAGAGGAGCCGCCACTGCGGTCTGAGCCGGATGCCCTGGGTGCGGGGCGTGTGCACGACGAGCTTGGGAACCCCGGTGGTGCCGGAGGTGTGAGTGATCACGGCCGCCTCGTCGATGGGCCGGACCACCGGCGCGACCCGGGGCGCCCCGGCGAGCCTGGCGAGCGACTCCGTCCCCGGCCGGTCACCGGCGACGATGATCGGCCGTTCGACGAGATCCGCCAGGGGCAGCCCGGCCAGCGCGTCGAGCTTGCGCTCGTCGGTGAGCAGGTACGGCCGGCCCACCCGCTCGATCAGTGTGCCGACGGTCGTGGCGTCCAGGGCGGGCGACAGCATCACGGGAACCGCCCCGATCCGGGACACCGCGGCGGCGAGCACCCAGACGTCGGCGTTGGCGGTCTTGTGGACCACGACGTACCCGCCGGGCCGGACACCGGCCGCCCACAGGCGGGCCGCCAGGTCGCACACGTGGTCGGCGAGGTCGGACACCGTCAGGCGCCGGCCCGCCTCGGGGAGGGCGTCCAGGTCGTGATCGAGGGTGATCGGCGTCGAAGCGTTGACCGCCGCGGCCATCTCCGGCAGCAGGCCGATGTGGAGACCGCGCTTCTGTATGGATTTGTAGACGATGGAACCCTTCATCAGGACTGGCTCCCTTGCGGCGATTCGATTGCGGTGTTCGATGGACGCGCGGGACGTCGCCGGTGCGCGGGCGATCAGGCGAAGCGGCCGGCCTTGAGGGCGGCCGCGACGTCGACGGCGCGCCGGGCCTGGTAGCCGGCCGCCTTCAGGGGCACCTCTCCCGGGGGGCCGTCGGCGGCGCGGTGGGAGGTGCCATAGGGATTGCCGAGCTCGAACTGGACGGGGTCGGTGTAACCGGGAGGAACGATGATGCCGCCCCAGTGGTAGAACACGTTTCCCAGCGCCAGGATGGTGGACTCCTGTCCCCCGTGGGCGGTGCCGGTCGAGGTGAAGGCCGAGTACACCTTGCCGGCGAGCCGGCCGCCCTGCCGCCACAGGCCGCCGGTGGTGTCGATGAACGCCTTGATCTGCATGGACGGGTTGCCGAAACGGGTGGGTGTGCCGAACAGCACCGCGTCGGCCCACACCAGGTCGTCCAGGGCGGCCTCGGCGATGTCCGCCGTGTCCCGCGCGTGCCGGGCCCAGGCCGGGTTGGCGTCGATCGCCTCCGGCGGAGCCAGCTCGGGGACCTTGCGCAGCCGTACGCGCGCGCCGGCCTTCTCCGCGCCCTCGGCGGCGGCCACCGCCAGGGCGTGCACCGTGCCGGTCGAGCTGTAGTAGATGATCGCGGCGTTCACAGGTTCCATGAGTGCTCTTCCTTCGTTCCCGCCTTCTGGCCGGCGGCGCCGGTGAGGGCCGCCGGCCTGCCGTCACGTGTCCGGACGGGCAGGCCCTAGCTCGCACGCGGACGCGCGTGGTCGCGCAGCGCGTCCCGCAGGACGTCCGCGACCCTCTCGACCTGGTCCGGGGTGAGCTCGGCGTGCATGGGGATCGCGAGGTTGCGCTGGAAGAGATCCGCCGACACCGGGCACGTCTGCTTCGTCTCGTAGACGGGCTGCAAGTGGCTCGCCCACGTGCCGTGCCCGCAGCCGATACCCCGGGCACGCAGGTCGGCCGCGACGCCCGCCCGGTCCACGCCCGGTGCCAGCGTCACCATGTAGGACTGCCAGGCGTGGGTACGGTCCGGCGGTACGTGGGGAAGCGTGAGGAGCTCTTCGTCCTTGAGCAGTTCGGCGTAGCGCGCCGCCACCGCGCGCCGGCGGTCCAGCAGTTCCTCGATCCGGCCCAGCTGGACCTGAAGGATCGCGGCAGCGATATCGGACAGCTTGTAGTTGTAGCCGGTTTCGGTGAACTCCGGGATCGGCAGGCCGATGACCCGCGACTGTTCGACGATGCCCCCGATGCCGAAGGACGACCGCAGCCGCACGTCCGCGGCCAGCGCGGGATCGGTGGTGAGCAGGGCTCCGCCTTCACCGCTGGTGATGCCCTTGCGTCCGTGGAAGGACAGGCAGGCGACCGGTGCCAGCGCACCCGCCGGACGTCCCCGGTAGGTCGCCCCGACGGCGCATGCGGCATCCTCGATGAGGAACAGGCCGTGGCGGTCCGCGATCGATCTCAGTTCCGCGTAGTCGGCGGGCAGGCCGACCGTGTCCACGGCGATCACGCCCACCGTCCGCGGTCCGATCAGGTCGGCCACCGCCTGCGGGTCCACGGTGCCGGTGTCGGCGCGCGCGTCGGCGAAGACCGGCTCCGCGTCGACGTGGCGCACCGCGTGGGCGGGAGCCGGGAACGTGTAGTCGGCGACGATCACCTCGTCGCCCGGCCCGGCGCCGAGCGCGAGCAGGCCCAGGTGCAGCGCGGCGGCGCAGCTGCTCAACGCGACCGCCTCACCGATCCCGAAACGCTCGGCCAGCTCCCGCTCCAGGGCCTTTCCGCGCGGGCCCTGACCCGCCGGCCAGTCGGAGGCGAACACCTCCTCGACGGCCGCGAGCTCCCGCTTGCCCAAACTCGCGTGCACCAGCGGTATCACATCCATCGGGGACACCTCCCGCTACGCTTCACGTTCTGTCGCCGGCCGGGGATTCGGGAGCGCGGGCGGTCCGTAGCGAAGCGGCGTGATCTGGCTGACGTCGTAACGCTCACGCATCCGCTGCACGGCGCCGGAATCGACGGACCGGCCGGCTGAGAAGATCTCCGCGATCTCCTCGAAGTAATGCTCGTGATCGGGTGACGGGTAGCTCTGGAACAGCATGCGCGCCGGCTCGTCGGTGGCGTTCCTGAACGCGTGCGGGCATCCGGGTGGAACGAACATGCAGCTGCCCGGTCCCGCGCGGACGACCCGGTCTCCAGCGGATGACTCCCACTCCTGCCAGTTGTCCCCGGTCTTTTCGATCGGCTCGAACGCCAGCAGGTCGAGCTCCCCTTCCAGAATGTAGAAGAACTCCTGCGAGCGCTGATGGGTGTGCGCCCCCACGTCGAATCCAGGCGGAACGACCACCTCGAAGGAGGAGGCCGAGGAGCCGTCCTTTCCTGTGACCTTGAAGGTGATCTCCTGTGCCTTGGTGATCAGTTTCCGCCCTTGACCGGCCGGGACAATAAGACCACTCATGCGACTCGCTTCCTTGCCGTCGGTACGAAATCCCGCGCGCAGGATGAGGTGTCGACGCACCCGCGCACTCACGCATGCTCTTCGGCGGATCCATACTCCGTCCGCCCAGCGCCGTCCCGGTGGTGATGGCGGTCCCCGAACCCACGATCAGGCGTGCGCGCCTGGAATCGGGGCTTCGTCGAAAAAGGTCGCGTAGCGCGTCGAGTACGACAGCGCCGGCATTGATCACAGGCCGCCGGCATGAACGACGCAAAGGTCGGGGATGGGCGTCCCGACTGTGCTCCGTCACGAAACTCCCCCGCACCGGGGTGAGTTCTTCATCGTCCCGGCCCCCGGCGATCCATCTGGAACTGGGGAGCTCGCGGGAGTGAGCGGAGCCTGGGCAGGCAAGTCTAGATATAAATTCTTCGCCGCCTGTTTGTCAAGCCTCGATCGCCGTCGAACCGGCCGGGCACCGCTTCTTCGGCGGTGCCGCCGCCGGACCGGGCCAGGGAATCCGGCCCGGTTCTCGGCCGCCGCGACCATCTGAACGATCCTCTCCCCGTCTCGGCGATGGGCCGGAACTCGGAGTCAGCGAGAATCGCCGGGCCGGTCAAGCAGGCATAGGGAACCGCGACGAAATCGTTAGGCAGTCGCCGGTCCTCTGGAGTCCGTTCACAGGGATCTCTCGAACGCGTTCTTTGATGGGAGGTGCCATGCCTGGTCAGAAGATTCTGGTCGTGGACCACGAGCCGAACATCCAGGGCACGGTGACGACCACCGGGCGATCTCCGCCGGGCGATCTCCGGCGGGCGGGCCACCACCGGCCGGATCCTCGGCTCGGGGGCGCTGATCATGATCGGCGCGTGTGCGGCCGCCCTGACAGACGGTGCGCCGGCACTTCAAACGAGGGGAGACGCAGGGCGTCCCCCCAGCTGATCGCCGATGTGCTCAGGCGGCGGAGGCATAGACGGATCATCCGTAAGTCGATGCTGGTCAGCCTCTTGCCTGGCACGGACCGCACGCCTACTATCTTCGATACAACGTTTTTGTATTCGGAATACCGAAGATAGCATCACCGCACCGCGGCGGCATGCCACGGGCATGTATGACAGGAGTCGACATGGCACAGAACGGGCTGGAAGCGGCCATCGGCCGTCGGCGGTTTCTCGCCTTGGCCGGTGCGGCGGGCGGTGCCGCCGCCCTCGCCGGCTGTGGCGGCGGTGGCGGGTCCTCGTCGGGCGGAGGCGTCACCTACTGGGTGCCGCCGAACACGGAACTCTCTCTCATGCAGGGCTTCCTCGGCCAGATCAAGACCGGATACCAGCAGAAGCACTCGGGGTCCAAGCTGGACAGCGTACTGGTCCCGTGGGAGGAGGCGCTCACCAAATACACCGCGGCCTTCTCCGGTGGCAACCCGCCCGACGTGACCTACCAGATCATCCCGTGGATGAACAAGTGGCGCACCACCGGCGCGCTGGCCGACTTCCGGTCCCTGGACAAGGGCTTCACCGAGAAGTTCGTGAACGGCGTCAACCCCGACTACGTCAAGGCCGCCGAGGGCACCAAGGGTGAACTGCTCGGCCTGCCCTACGTCGGCGGCTACTGGGTGCTCGTGGTCAACGAGGCCGTCTGGGAGAAGGCGGGCAAGCCGGCGCCGCCGAAGACGTATGACGAGATGATCCCGTTCGCCCAGGCGATGACCTTCGACAAGAAGGGGCGCAAGCTGGGGGAAAGCGGGTACGACGCACGCAACGTCGAGCACTACGGGATGGCCTGGGCGCCGTCCCCGCCGATCCAGGACAACTACCTCTGGCACTACTTCTGGAGCTTCGGCTCCGACTACATCTCGGCGGACGGGAAGGACATCGGCTTCAACAACGACGCCGGTCGAGCCGCACTCCAGCACATGAAGGCGATGGTGGACTCCGGCGCCGCCACTCCGCCGAACCTCTACACGGAGGACGAACGCTGGCGGGCCGCGGTGATGGCCGGCAAGTGCGGGATGGCCTGGTCGGAGGGCTTCACCCAGGAATATGCCCAGAAGTACCCCAACCTGCGGATCAAGGTGTTGGCACCCCCGGCCGGTCCCGGCGGCGCGTACGTCGTGGGCGCCTGCGGCTTCCTGTCGGTGGCCGCCAAGAGCAAGAACAAGACCGCCGCGCTCGACCTGGTCAAGTACCTGGTCGACGAGAAGCCGCTGCAGGACTTCAACAAGCTGATCCTGGCCAAGCCGGTGCGCCCCCAGCCGAGCGACTACTACGACGGGCTCAGCGATCCGCGGATGACCAGGTTCATGAACGAGGCGGCCCCCCTGTCGAAGTTCGTCAAGACCACCCGGATCCTCCCCTACCAGCCACAGGAGTACCTGATGGGCAAGGTCAACGACTACCTGGTCGGCCGGCAGGGGCTCGACGCCATGATCGACGAGGCGTCCAAGCAGATCAAGCAGATGGCCAAGGCGGCGAAGTGAGCGCTTCCCCGATGGCCCCCGGCCGCCGCGGGCCGGGTGACCGCCGATGAGCGTCGAAGTCCCGGCCCCCTCGAACGGAACGACGTCGAGGGGACCGGTGCCGGCGCGTCTCTCCCCGGCCGCCCGGCGCACGTCCCGGGCCGGCCGGCTGCGTCGCGCGCTGCTCGACCTGTCCCAGGCGCTGCCCTTCCTGCTCCCCAAGACCGTCGTGTTCGGGCTGTTCGTGCTGCTGCCGTTCGGCTACACGATCCTCCTGACCTTCCAGGAGGGCTCGCTGCTCGGCGGGCTGACCTTCGCCGGGCTGGAGAACTACCGGAGCGTGGTGAGCGACGGGCTGTTCCGGCAGACCCTGGTGAACACCGCGGTGTTCATGCTGATCTGTGTGCCGCTCACGCTCGTGGTGACGTTGCTGGTGGGAATGCTGCTGTCCAGTTCCCTCCCGGGGATGAGCGCCTACCGCACCCTGATCTACCTGCCCTCGCTGCTGTCCATCGTGGCGACCGGGCTCATCTGGAAGATCATGGTGGACTCCGAGTACGGCCCGGTGCACGCGCTGTTCGCCCAGGGGCTCGGCATCGAGATCGCGTGGCTGACCGACGGCACCACGGCCATGGTCTTCCTCGCCATGATCACCCTCTGGAGCACCTGCGGCTTCTACTCGATCATCTTCATGGCCGGCTTCAACAACATCCCGCCCGACGTGCTGGAGGCGGCCCGGATCGACGGCGCGTCCGGCTGGCGGCTGTTCACCACGATCAAGCTGCCGTTGATCCGCCCGGTGCTCCAGCTGGTGCTGATCCTGGTCACGATCAACAGCATCCAGGTGTTCGACCTGGTGTACGTGCTGACCAACGGCGGTCCGGGCACGGCCACCTACACCGCTATGTGGTACATCTACCAGAGCGCCTTCAACGGCGGCTCGATGTCGTACGCCGCCACGATGAGCATCGTTCTGCTGCTCGTCACGGCCGTCATCTCGGTCGTCTTCATCGGCCGTACCCGATCGGATGGTGCCGACCATGAGTGACCGGCCGACCGTTCGCCTCCCCCGTCGGGCGACCCTCGCAACCCACGTCGCCGCCATCGTGGCCGTCGTACTGTGCGCCGGCCCGATCCTGCTGGTCGCCCTGGCGTCGTTCCGCTCGGACCTGTTCTCCGATCTCTCGTTGCGGCCCGAGAACTGGACGCTGGCCAACTACACCGCGTTGCTCGGTGACCCTGAGGTGCTCCGCTGGATCACGAACAGCCTCCTGGTCGGGGCGGTCGTCACCGTGCTCACCGTGGTGGTCGACGTACTGGCGGCGTTCGCGTTCGCGAAGATGAGGTTTCCGGGCCGTGCCGCCGCGTTCGGTCTGCTGCTGGCCACCCTGATGCTGCCGTTCTCGGTGACCCTGCTGCCGACGTACCTCATCGCCAGCCGGCTCGGCATGGTGGACACCTACTACGGCCTGATCGTGCCGGCCATCGCCGGGCCGCTCGGGGTCTACCTGCTGCGGCAGTTCATCCTCAAGATCCCCGAGTCGCTGATGGACGCCGCGCGCATCGACGGCGCCTCGCAGATGCGGATCTTCCGCAGCGTGGTACTGCCGCTGTGCCTGCAGCCGATGGCCGTGCTCTCCATCTTCGTGTTCGTGGCCAACTGGAACAGTTTCCTGTGGCCGTTGCTGATGGCGCAGTCGGACGAGCTGAAGACGATCACCGTGGGGATGGCCACCAACAACACCCAGTTCTCCCAGAACATCAACGGGACCATGGCGATGGCGATGTTGAGCCTGCTGCCGATGGCGGCGCTGTTCCTCGCGTTCCAGCGGTACTTCATCCGTGGCGTGCTGGCCGGGGCGTTCAAGGGCTGACAGCGGTGTGCGGCGGCCCGGCCGGTTGCCGGGCCGCCGCCGCTGCGATCGAGCTACGGGAGGACGGCGCCACCCGCCCCTTCATGGACCGCCTCGACGGGAAGCAGCGGGCCCTGCCCGGACAGGTTGTCACCTGTCCGGGCAGGGCCGGATATCAGAGCCCGTCCGTCTCCGCCGACCGGGCGAAGCAGTCGGCGACGGCCAGCCGGATCCGGCGGGGGCGGTCGGGGACGAAGATGTCGATGTGCGCCTTGGCCGCGCCGCCGCTGTCGGTCAGTTCCCAGCCGGCCGGTTCCTCGAAGCCGGGGTCGGCCAGGGTGAACCCGATCGATTCCAGGTGATCGAAACCGACGTCCACCCGGTTCCCCGTCGTCTCGTCGACGACCCGCAGCCGGATGGTCAGCGTGGCCCGCTCCTTTCCGGTGAGCCACGGGGTGAGGTCGACCGGACCCTGGAGGCTGCGTCCCTGGATCCACAGCGGCCACGGTTCGTCATGGATGTCGCAGGTCCACACCACTTCGCCGTCCACCAGCAGCTCCTTGACCACCTCACCGGGGCCGGGAGTGCTGGGCGCGAACTCGTCGAAGTGCCAGAACGACAGCTCGTACCGGGGGGAGGCCGGATCCGGGTGGATCACCTGGCCGGCCTGGGCCCAGGTGCCGGCGGGTATCCGCTGCGTCTCCGAGGGCAGCGAGAGGCTCAGCCGGCCGTTGCCGTACATCGCCTTGTTGTCCGAGGCGATGGTCGGCGCGTCGTCGAGCTGCGTCCCGTACGCGATGACCCCCGAGATCAGGCCGTCCGCCGTGCAGCGCAGCCCGGCGTCCACGGCCTGGCGGACGTACGACTCGGTGGGCCCCAGGGTCGCGGCGAGGAACCGGCCCGCGTAGACCAGCAACACCAGGTCCAGCCCGCGCGGCTCGGTCTTGGCCCGGATCGCCTCCAGCGAGCGGCGGACCGAGCCGGCGTCCAGGGTGTTCTTGTTCGGCCCGTCGAGGAAGGGGTAGATCACCCCGTCGATGAACGGCGTGTACTTGTCGAGGAAGGCGTCGTCGAGCGCCACCTCGTAGTACACGCAGGTGTAGAAGCCCAGGTCGGGGTTGATCTCCCGCTGGATCTCCCGCATCCGGGTCATGTACTCGGGGGTGAACAGCCGGGCGTTCACCTCGAACTCGAAGTCGTCGATGGCCCAGGCGGTCAGGTTGGGGTACCGGACGGACGCCTCGGCGACGGCCCGCGCCCAGGCCAGGTAGTCGGTGAGGTACGGCCGGGAGGCCCGCCCGTTCTCGTCCGTCTCGGACGGCGGCACCAGGTACGGCCAGACGTCGATGCCCGCCTCGGCCGCGGCCGGCAGGAACTCCTCGCACAGGTCGGCCCAGTCGGTCGGGCTGTCCCAGACCCCGAACAGGTAGGTGTTGACGTGCAACTCGCGCAGTTTGGCGATCAACGCGGGCGTGTCGATGTGCCGGTAGCCGTCGGCGCGCGGGCGGCTCTCCCGCACCGCGGCGCCGACGGTGTTCCCGCCCACCAGGGCCGCCCGGACGCCGCCCGCGGGTATCCACGGGCGGGGCCGGGCGTTCGTCTCCGATGGCATGTCCGGCATGGCCGCTCCTTCTCCGGCCGATCGCCGGTCCCGCCCGGTCGCGGTACGCGGAGCGTTCGGCCCTGTTTTTTCGGAATATCAGATTTATGAACTGAATGCTGGATATACCGTAAGGGCGGGCCGGCGGCCGGCGCAATGCCCTGGTCAGGCCAGTTCGAAGACGGCCTCCACCTCCACCGGGCTGCCGGTCGGAAGCGCGGCGACGCCGATCGCCGCCCGGGCGTGCCGCCCCACCTCGGGCCCCAGGACGCGAAGCAGGCACTCGGTCGCCGCATCGGCCACCAGGTGCTGGTCGGTGAACTCGGGGACGCCGGCCACGTACACGGTCAGCCGGACCGTGGAGGCGATCCGCTCCAGGCCGCCCACATCGGCCCGGACGGCGTCGAGCACGTTGAGGGTGCACTGCCAGGCGCACCGCCGGGCCTCCGCCAGGTCGATCTCGGCACCGACCCGGCCCTCGGCGATCAACCTGCCGTCCGCGCCGACCGCGGTCTGGCCGGAACTCACCAGCAGGGATCCCAGCCGGCCGGCCGGGGCGATGGAAGGGCGCTCGCCCGGCGCGGGCGGTCCGCTCGCCCGCGCGGCGGCCATGCGTTCGTCGGCGGTCATGACGTTCCTCCTTCGGTTATGGAGAGAACAACATTGCATACTGGAAAGTTGAGGGGGAAGCGGGGCCCGTCCGCGGGTTCCGGCACCCCATGGTCGCGGCCGGTACAGTACGGCTCGAAAATCGAAGAGGAGGACCGGTATGCCGATGCCTGAGCAGGCCGATGCCGCGAAATCCCGCGCGCCGTCTCCGGCGGTGGACCGCGGATTGACGGTGATCGAGCGGCTGGTGACCGCGGACGAGGAGATGACCCTCACCGCGCTGGCCAAGGCCACCCGGATACCCCTGGCGACCTGTGCCAGCATCGTCTACACCCTCGAACAACGGGGATACGCCGCCCGCCGCGTGGTCGGCCGCAGCCACTTCTGGCGCCCGACGTTGCGCCTGTACGGCCTGGCCAGCCAGCTCGTCCGCAAGATCGACCTGTCCTCGGTGGCACAGCCGGAGCTGCGGGCGCTCGCCGACGCGGTGGACATGCCGGCGCACATCGGCGTGCTGGACGGCGCCACCGTCGTCTACGTGGCCAAGGCGGCCACGGCGGGGTTCATCCAGTTCGACACCTACCCCGGCAAGGTGTCGCCGTTCAACCTGACGGCGCTGGGCCGGGCCATCGCCGCGTACCTGCCGGAGGACGAGCTCGCCCCGCTGCTGACCGGGCTGGTCGGCGGGCGCGGCCCGGCGGCCGGCGACGGCAGCGCGGCGGCCTTCCGTGAGCTGCTGGAGACCGTCCGGTCCCGCGGCTACGCGGTGGAGGACCAGGAGGAGCAGGCCGAGGTGGCCTGCGTGGCGGCCCCGTTCTTCGACGCCGAGGGGCGGGTCGCCGGCGCGGTGGGGGTCACCGGGTTCGCGCGCGATCTGGTCGATGAGCGGCGGGACAAGGCGGCGGCCGGGGTACGGCAGGTCGCGGCCACGGTGTCCCAGCGGCTGGGATGCCCGGCCACGGCATTGCCACGCCCGGAGACCGTCTTCTAGTATTCGGATTAGCGAAGTTTTATTCCGAATACCGAAGGATGGCGCCCATGGCGTCCACTGTGCGCTGGGCCGAAACCGGTCGCCAGGCGCTGGCCGATCAACTCCACGACGCCGTCGTCCTGTTGCCGGTCGGCGCGACCGAACAGCACGGTCCACACCTGCCCACCGGCACCGACGCCCTGATCGCGGACGCGGTGTGCGAGGCGGCCGCCGCCCAGGCGGCGCCCCGCTCACCGCGCCCGTTGATCGTCGCCCCCGCCATCCCGGTGGGCGCCTCCGACCATCACCTGCCGTTCGGCGGCACCCTCTCCCTCACGCCGGAGACGCTGTCGGCCGTGCTGCTCGACCTGGCCCGGTCGATCGCGGTGCAGGGTGGACGCCGCCTGATCCTGGTCAACGGGCACGGCGGGAACGTGGGGGTCTGCCACGCCGCGGCCGCGGCCGCCGGCACCCGGCACGGCCTGGCGGTCGGCCACGTCGACTACTGGCGGATGGCCGAGGCGGAGCGGGACGTGCCGGTGCCGGGGCACGCCGGCGAGTTCGAGACCTCGCTGGTCCTGGCGCTGCGCCCCGAACTGGTGGGGAACCGGCCCCGCCGGGACCCCGTCCCCGAGCCGCCGGCCGTGCCCGGCGTGGACCTGCACACCGCCGCCCTGTGGCGGGCGATCGACGGATACACCGACCGGCCGGAGGCGGCCGACGCCGCGACGGGGCGGCACCGGCTCGACCGGCTGGTGACGCTGCTGGCCGACCGCATCGTGGACATTGCGAGAACACTGTGATCGACTTCCATACCCACACGCCGGCCTGGCGCACCGCGACCTGGCTGGGCGGTACGCCCTTCGGCGCCGACGACTTCGTGGCGTTCATGGACGCCATCGGCATGGAACAGGCGGTGGTGCTCAGCCACGACGGCCTGTTCGACCCCCGGCCGGAGACCAATGACGAGCTGGCCGCCTTCGTCCGGCGGTACCCGGACCGGCTGCACGGATTCGGCACCGTGTCCGTCCGCGCGCCCGACGCCGCCGCCGAGGTGGACCGCATGATGACCGGGCTCGGGCTGCGCGGCCTCAAGCTGCACCCCTGGTTGCAGGGCTTCAGCATGCACGAGCGGTCGCTCGACCCGGTCTGCGAGGCGCTCACCGCGCACGGCGGCATCCTGCTCAGCCACGACGGCACCCCGCCGTACTCGACGCCGTCGCAGATCGCCGCGCTGGCCCGCCGGCACCCCACGCTGCCGGTGGTGCTCGGGCACGGCGGCCTGCACGACTGCTGGCGGGAAGCGCTCGCGATGACCCGCGAGACGGCCAACCTCTACCTGTGCATCTGCGGCACCCCGCCGTACGCCGCCCGGCGGATCCTGGCCGACGCCCCGGCCCACAAGGTGCTGTTCGGTACCGACGCGGGCCTGTCCGACCGGAAGAGCCAGGACTACGCGGCGGCCCGGGTGGTCGAGATCGACGGGTGGGGCATCACCGAGGACCAGCGCCGGGCCATGCTGGTGGACAACCCGCAGCGGCTCCTGTCCGGGGAGGCCACCCCGTGAGCGCGGGGAACGAGCCGGGTTCGCGAGCCCCGCGGTCGCGGGCGAAAGGCGGAGGCGGCCCCACCGTGGCGGCGGTGCACACCCTGCCGGTCGGGCTGCCGGTGCATCCGCGGCTGGTGGTGCGCGGCGCCCGGGGCGCGCACGACCGCTCGGACTTCCTGCTCGTCCGGGTGGTGACCAGCGACGATGTGGTCGGCTACGGCGAGGTGAGCGCCACGCCGCTGTGGAGCGGGGAGGACGGCACCAGCGCCGACCATTTCATCCGTACCGTGCTGGCGCCGGCCATCGTCGGCCGGCCGCTGACGCCGGTGGGCGCCCTGGAAACGGTGATGGACCGCCTGCTGGCCGGAAACCCGTTCACCAAGGCGGGGCTCTCCACGGCGTTGTGGGACGCGTACGCGCGCACCCTCGACGTTCCGCTGGCCGTCGCGCTCGGCGGCCCGTACCGGGACCGGGTGCCGATCAAGCTGTCCTTGTCCGGCGACGGGCCCGCGCTGGAGGAAGTGCACCGGGCCGCGCGGGAGCTGGGCTACCGGGCGTTCAAGGTCAAGGTCGGGTTGGGCGTGGAGGGCGACGTCGCCCGGGTGGCGCGGGTCCGCGAACTGGTCGGTCCGGACGTCTTCCTCGGGATGGACGCCAACGGCGGCTGGTCCCGGGGTGAGGCCGTCCGGGCGGTGCGGGAGGTCACCGGGCTCGGCGTGCGGTTCGTCGAGCAGCCGGTGGCGCCGGCCGACCTGGCCGGGTTGCGCGCGCTGCGCGAGATCGGCCTGCCGGTGGTCGCCGACGAGGCGGTCTTCGGCCTGCCGGACCTGGTCGCGCTGGTCCGGGCCGAGGCGGCCGACTGCGTGAGCCTGTACGTGGGCAAGAGCGGCGGGCCGGGCCGGGCGCTGGCCATGGGTCAGCTGGCGGCGGCTTTCGGCGTGGGTGCGCTGCTCGGGTCCAACGGCGAGTTCGGCATCGGCGCCGCGGCCCAGCTGCACGTCGCCTGCGCACTGCCGGCGCTGTCCGCCGAGTTCCCGTCGGACATCATCGGCGCCCACTACTACAGCGAGGACATCCTCGCCCATCCACTGGACAGCGACGGCACCACCGTCCGGCTCGGCGATCAGCCCGGGCTCGGGGTCGTGCCGCGCCCTGATCTGATCGACGCCTTTCGATGAAGGACCGGTGAAGCCGTGATTGTGGACGTGCACGCGCACACCCCCACCCACCGCGACGCGGTGCCGCACGAGGAGCGGCGGGTGTTCTCCGGGTGGCGGACCGACCGGCCGGTGGTCACCACCAACTCCTGGGCCGACTACGCGGAGGCCATGGCCGCGGCGGACATCTCGATCGTTTTCAACATCGCGGTGCCCGACCCGCTGGCGGCCACCGGCATGCCGTACCCGCCGGAGCGGACCAACGACGCGACGGCCGAGTTCGTGGCCGCCGATCCGGGCCGCCGGATCGGCTTCATGTCGGTGAACCCGCTGGCCCCGGACGTGTTCGAGGAGGCGGAGCGCTGCCGGGAGCTGGGCCTGGTCGGGGTCAAGCTGGGCCCGAACTACCAGAACTTCGACCCGCTCTGCGAGCCGGCGCTGGCCTTCTACGCCTGGTGCGAGCGGCTCGGCCTGCCGATCCTGTTCCACCAGGGGGCCTCGCCGATCCGCGCCGCCCCGCTGCGGTACACCTATCCGCTGGTGACCGACGAGATCGCGTTGCGGTTTCCGGAACTGCGGATCGTCATGGCGCACATGGGCCACCCATGGGGCAAGGAGACCGTGGTGACCATCCGCAAGCATCCGCATGTGTACGCGGACGTCTCCTCGATCTACCTGCGGCCCTGGGTCTGTTACGAGTCACTGCTGGCCGCGGTCGAGTGGGGCTGCACGCACAAGCTGCTGCTCGGCTCGGACTTCCCGATCGCCACCACCGCCGAGGCGATCGCCGGGCTGCGCGGGGTGAACGGGATCCTGGACGGGACCCGCCTGCCCCGGGTCCCGGAAGAGCTGATCGAGCAGATCATCCACGCGGACGCGCTGGGCGCGCTGGGCCTGCCCCGGCCGGCCGCCGCCGACGTGGCGACGGCCGGCACGGGAACGGCCGACGTGGCGACGGCCGGCCCGACGGCCGGCCCGGCGGCGAGTGCGGGAGGCGAGCGATGATCATCGACGCGCATGTGCGGCTGGGCCGCGGCCGCGAGGTGTCCCTGGACGTGGCCGGCCTGCTGTCCACCATGGACGAGCTGGGCATCGACCGTGCGCTGGTGGCGCCGGACGAGCGCTGCGTGGCGTACCACAACCGCGCCGGCAACGAGCTGGTGACCGACGCCGCCAGGGAGTCGGCGGGCCGGCTGGTGCCGTACGCCGTGGCGAACCCGTGGCGCGGCGCCGAGGCGGTCGAGGAGCTCGCCCGGGCCCGGGACGCGGGTGCGCGGGCGTTGCACGTGGACAGCGTGCTCCAGGGGTTCGACCTGCTGGACGGCCTGGTGGATCCGTTGCTGGAGTTCGCCGCGGACAACCGGTGGCCGGTCTACGTGCGGACCGGTACGCCGCCGAACGCGTTGCCGCTGCCGTTGGCGTCGCTGGCTCTGCGGTATCCGGAGGTCCCGTTCGTGATGGGGCGCAGCGGGGCGACCGACTTCTGGATCGACGCCGCGCCCGCTCTGCGGCAGGCGTCCAACCTGTACGGCGACACCTGTTACGCCCCCTGGGACACGGTGCTCAACGAACTCGGCGCCGATCCCGCGATCGGCACGTCCCGGCTGGTGTTCTCCACCGATGCGCCGTACACCGTGCCCCGGGCCGAGCTGGGCCGGGTACTGGACTGGCCGATCGACGACTCGGCTCGGGAGCAGGTGCTCGGGGGCACCATCGCCCGACTGCTCGGCTGACCCTGCCGCCAGGGGTTGTTTCCGATTGGTACACCTCGTAGCATATCTGTAAAGCGAAAAATGTTTTCCAAATATCGAAAGGTCGGGGGACGGCGAGTGAGATCGCCGCCCCGGCGAGGGCAGCAAGGATGGTGGGCGGGTTGATGAGTGTTTCACCGGCGACGGTCTCCCCTGGCGAGCCCGTACCCGAGCCGGATGACGCCGGGTCACTGGTGCGCGGCGTGTCACCGGTGCTCGCGGTGCCGTTCACCGCCACCGGTGACATCGACGTGGACGGCTTCCGGCGGGTGGTGCGCTACGTCCTCGGCACCGGCGTGAGCAGCATGATGTTCCCCGGCTTCGCCTCCGAGTACTACAAGCTCACCGAGGACGAACGGCGGACGCTGACCGCGGTGCTGCTCGCCGAGACCGGGCCCCGGGCGGACGTGGCGGCCATCGTCGCGGTGCAGGACCACGCCACCCGGCTGGTGGTGGCCCGGGCCCGCGAGGCGGTCGCCGCCGGCGCCGACCTGATCAACCTGCTGCCGCCGCACTTCCTGTCACCGTCCCGCAGGGCCCTGGTGGACCATGTCCGGGCGGTGCTCGACGCGGTGGCCCCCACCCCGGTCGTGCTCCAGTACGCGCCGACCGAGACCGGGACCAGCCTGGACGGCGCCACCCTGGCCGCGATCGCCGCGGCGCATCCGAACCTGCGGCTGGTCAAGGTGGAGTCCAGCCCTCCCGGCCGGCTCATCGCCGAGCTCGCCGCGCTCGACCCGCCGCTGGCCTCCATCGAGGGGTACGCCGGGGTGCAGCTCCCCGACGCCATCCGCCGGGGAGCGGTGGGCACCCAGCCCGGCTGCTCCTTCACCGAGATCTACGTGGAGATCTGGCGCCGGTTCGCCGAAGGCGACACGGCGGGCGGGGAGGATCTGCACCGCCGGCTGCTGCCGTACATCTCGTACTGGATGCTCGACACCGAACTCATCATCGCGGCGGAGAAGCGCATCTCGTACCGGCGCGGCCTGATCGCCAGCGACCTGTGCCGGGGCCCGGCGCACGAGCTGGACGCCGAGGAGCGGCGCGTCATCGACCGCTTCCTCGCCGAGTTCGCTGATCTGCTGCCGGACCTTTCCGGCTGACCCTCCGACACCCGCGACCGATCCGCCTCCCGGCCCGTCCGCGAACGATGCCGGTGAGGCCCCGCACGCTCGGCGCGGCGGCCGTGGTCGCCGGCCTCATGCCCGTCGCCCTCCCCGCGGGGACATGAGCGCCCCTCCGGGCATCAAGCACTGGCGGGCACGTCCAGCGATCAGCGATCCGCCGGTGCGCCCGGCGACCCGGCGCCGGGCGCACCGGTCCAGCAGAGAAGAGGCAACCTGATGAACGGGTCAGCAGCGACGACCGCACTGGTCACCGGGGCCGGTGGGGACATCGGCATCGCGATCGCCCGGGCGCTGGCCGCCGCCGGCCACCAGGTGCTGGTCACCGACCTGGATCCGGGCCGGGCCCGCCAGGCCGCCGACCAGGTGCCGGGGGCCGCGGCCGCCGAGCTCGACGTGCGGTCCGCCACCGGGGTGCGCCGGACGATCGGCGAGTTCACCGAGGCGTACGGTCCGCCCGCGGTCCTGATCAACAACGCCGCGGTCTGCGCCAACGAGCGGTTCGAGAGCATCGACGAGTCGGTCTGGTCGGTGGACCTGGACGTGGTGCTCGGCGGCGCGATCCGGATGTGCCAGGCCGTGCTGCCGGTGATGCGGGAGGCCGGGCGGGGAGCGGTGGTCAACGTGGCCTCCGTCAACGGCCACCGCTACTTCGGCAACGACGTCTACAGCGCGGCCAAGGCCGGCCTGCTGAACCTCACCCGGGCGCTGGCGGTCCAGTACGGCCGGTTCGGCGTCCGGATCAACTCGGTGTCCCCCGGCACCATCGCCACCGTCGGCTGGCAGGACCGGCTGCGCACCCATCCCGAGGCGCTGGAGACCGCGAAGCGGTGGTATCCGATGGGCCGGGTCGGCACCCCGGAGGACGTCGCCCGCGCCGTCGCGTTCCTGGCCTCCGACCACGCCGGCTGGATCACCGGGATCGATCTGCCCGTGGACGGCGGGCTGCTCGCCGGCACCCATGCCCTCGCCGTCGATATCGGCGCCGAGACCGAGTGAGAAGGCGGCCCGCGGTCAGTGGAGACCGCGGGCCGGGCCATACTCCCCCTCGATCGGTGCGTCCTCCGGGCGTCCTTCGGGCGTCCCCGGGCGTCCTCGGGGCGTCAGTGGACCGGGCCTGGCGATCTGTGCGCGGGGGTCGTCACCCTGCCGTCCTCTTCCGCGCGTGCGCGGCCGTGGTCGACGGCAGCCAGCCACGCTGTTCAAGCGACTCGACCAGCCGCAGGTATCCGGCTCGGAAACGGCCGAACGCATCCACGCGCGGGTCGATGACCGCCTGAAGGCGCACCATGTCCGTGGCCGCCGCGACCGGGTCCCGGTATGCCCCGGCGGCGAGGATGGCCATGCCCAGCGCCGGCTCGGCGTTCTCCGGCAGCACCACCGGTCGCCCGAGGATGTCCGCTCGCAGCTGGTTCCAGTAGCCGCTGCGGGTGGCGCCGCCGGTCAGTACGAGGTCACCGTCGAGTGGGGCGCCGAGCAGGTCGAGGTAGTCGAAGCAGAGCCGTTCGATGTACGCGACACCCTGGAGCATGGCGGCGAACCGTTCGGCTTCGCCGGTCGTCTCGCCGGCGACGAAGCCCCGGGCCTGCGGGGCCACGAACGGGAAACGTTCTCCTGCGGAGACCAGCGGATAACACACCGGCGCCGCGGGTTCGCAGGAAGCGGCCTCGTTGGTCAGGGCTTCGAGATCCTCCTCCCGGAAATCTCGTGAGATCACCCCCGCGCCCGAGCTGGATGCGCCGCCGGGCAGCCAGGTCCCGTTCGGGCCGCGGTGGGAGTAGACGACGCCGGCGGGGTCGCGGATCGGCTCCCGGGTGACGCCCTTGAGCACCAGGGTGGTGCCGAGCACGGAGTTCCAGCTGCCGACCTGCAGGGCGCCGGAGGCGAGCTGGGCCGCGCAGCCGTCGGTCATGCCCGCGAACACCGGTGTGCCGGGCGGGATGCCCGTCTCATCGGCGGCGGCGGTGCAAACGGCGCCGATGCGGGTACCGGGGGTGACCAGCGGGGGCAGCAGGTCGTCCGGCATTCCGAGCGCGTCGAACACGGCGAGTGGCCAGGTGCCCGTGAGGAGATCCGCGCCGGTCTTCAGCGCGCTGCTCAGATCGGTCGGCACCTCGTGGCCGACCAGCCGCCGGTTGATGACGTCGCTCTGGTGCGCCAGCCTTGTCGCGTCCAGAGCGCGCTCGTGGTGTCGCAGCAGCCAGAGCGCTTTCGGCAGGGCCCACGCCGGCTGCATCCGCTGGTAGCCCAGGGCTGCCCAGGTGGCGGCGCCGGCGTCGTTGACGAGGGCGGTCTCCTCGGTCGCCCGCGTGTCGTCGTACATGACGCCCGCCGTGAGGGGTTCGCCCGCCGGTCCGACCAGGAGCAGCGTCCCGGAGGTCGCGGCGACGGCGATTCCCGCCACCGCGACCGGTGGGACGCTGCTCAGCGCCTGACGTGTGGCGGTGGCGACCGCCGGCCACCACTGCGTCGGGTCCTGCTCGTGGCGGTTCTCCTCGCGCCTGCTGGTCAGCGTCGCGCTGCCCCTGCCCACGACCTCGCCCTTACCGGTGACAGCGAGCGCGCGGACACCTTGCGTGCCGAGATCGACGCCGATCAACACGCTGTCCAGATCGAATGGCGCCACGGGTCGCCTCTCCAGGAAGGGGCCGGGCGGGGCCGGCCTTCCGCTGTGTGCTGTCGCAGGTGCGGGGAGCCTGACTGTTACTGTCCGTACACCTCTAGCTCCACGATGGTGGAGAAGGCGTATCCGTTGGTGGCCAGCATGTTGATGCGTACGGCGCTCGCGGTGATGGGCGTGAAGCTGGAGCTGTAGCGGCCGGCCGTGTGTCCCCGCACCTGCGCGACGGTCTGCCAGCCAGCGCCGGTCAGTGCTTGGACGTCCCAGTCCCGGAGGGCGAACCGCTTGTCGGCATGGGTGTGCAGGTCGACCCTGCCGACCTTGGCCGGTGCGGCGAGGGTGGTCTGCAGCCGGTCGGGGAACTCGTTGGGGGTGGCGTCGGCCCAGGCCGTGGCCGGCCGGTTGTAACCCAGCAGGGTGTAGGTGCGGTTGCCGTCGACGGCGCCGCAGGGGTCCAGCAGCCCGCCGACGGACGAGGCGGTGGTCTCCTGGCCGAGGGCGAGGTTGCGGCCGGGGTCGTCGGGCGGCGCCGACACGACGACCGGGACGGTGGTCCGCTCGCGTTCTGCGTTCAGATGGATCAGGTACTCGCCCGGCGGCGTGTCACCGGGTACGGAGACCTGGACGGGCGCGGTGGCGTCGTAGTCCGCGGGAACGTACGTGGTGACGGCCTTGTCGGAGACCCGCAGCGGAGCCGAGGCGCGGATGAAGGCGGTGGCGTAGGTGGGCTCGGTGGTCCGGTTGTGGAATTCGACGGTCAGCAGGGTCGGCATGCATGGGCGTGGCAGCAGGTCCAGGCGCTGCGGCGACGCCGAGAGCCCTACCGGCGGGGCCTTCCGCCCCGCGGCGTCCGCCGTGGCGAACTGGCCGCTGGACGCGACCGCGACCAGCGGCGCCGCGACGAGCAGCGCGGCGGCCACGCGCCTCATGGTGGTCGTGTCGGCATGGTGGAACACGTGTCTCTACCTTCCTCGTTCCGCGGAAAGGGACACGACGCCGGAGCGCCGTCATCCGAACTGCAGCCCCGGCCGTCCGTTCTCCACGACCAGGGTGGCGTCGGTCCGGATGGGCGCTCCCGGACGGCTGACGTACGGGACCACCTTGAAGTCGGTACGCCACAGGTCGGGCGTCACCTGGCAGCGGACATACCCGCGCTGGACGTTGTAGTACTTGATGTGCGGCAGCTGGGAGGCCAGGGCGTCCCTGCCGGGATCGGTGTCGGCCCCGTCACCCGAACTGCTGATGGACGTCCCCACGAGTTCGACGCCGACGGTGGCGGAGTCGGGGTCGTCGAAGTTCTTCTTGATCTCGCACGCGTTGTTGGCGTGCACGTCGCCGGTGAGCACGACCGGGTTGGCGATCCTCCGGTCGTGCATGTAGTCCACGATCCGGTTGCGTTGGGCCTCGTAGCCGTCCCAGGCGTCCATGACGTACCGCTCTTTGGCGTCGTCCAGGTCGAGGTCGAGCTGGGAGAAGAAGACCTGCTGGGCGAGGACGTTCCAGGTGGCGCCCGAGTCGGCGAGGCCGTCGAACAGCCAGCGCTCCTGCTGCGCGCCGATCATCTGGCGGGCGGGGTCGCGGGTCTGCTCGTCCGGCGGCGCGTTGCCGCCGTTGTGGAGCTGGTCGTCGCGGTACTGGCGGGTGTCCAGGACGCTGAACTCGGCCAGATCACCGAAGCCGAACCGGCGGTGCAGGGGCATGTCCGGCCCCTTGGGCAGTTGCGAGAGCCGCAGGGGCATGTGCTCCCAGTAGGCGCGGAAGGCGTTGGCCCGGCGTACCAGGAACTGCTCGAAGCTCTCCTGCGGGTGGTAGTAGGAGTACTTGGACACCCAGTCGCTGAGCACTTCGTGGTCGTCGAGCGTCACGATCCACGGGAACGCGGCGTGCGCGCCCTGCAGGTGCGGGTCCGTCTTGTACTGCGCGAGCCGGATCCGGAAGTCGTCCAGGGTCGCGAGGGTCCGGACCGGGTAGTGTCCCCGGCCGAGGGTGCCCTGGTCGGGGCCCTCGTAGATGTAGTCGCCGAGGTGGAAGACGACGTCCAGGTCCTCCTGGAGCATGTGCTGGTAGGCGGTGTAGTGACCGACGACCCGATGCTGGCAGGAGACGAAGGCGAAGTTCAGGGCGGAGAGCCGCGCCCCCACTGCCGGCGCGGTCTTGGTGCGTCCCACCGGTGAGACGTCCGATCCGGCCATGAAGCGGTAGTGATACTCGGCCGACGGCCGCAGGCCGCGTACGTCGACGTGGACGGAGTACGCGAACTCGGAGACGGCGTAGGCGGTTCCCCGGCGCACCACCTTGCGGAACCGTTCGTCCTCGGCCACCTCCCATCGCACCGGAACCTTCGTGCCGTACTGCATGCCGCCGAACGGCTCCAGCGGGTCGGGGGCGAGCCGGGTCCAGATCACCACCCCGTCGGGTAGGGGATCGCCGGATGCGATCCCGAGCGTGAACGGGTAGTCGCGGGTGCGCGTGGCGGTCGCCGGGGCGGCCATGGGCACCCCGGCGGTGAGAGCCAGGCCGGCCGCCGCCCCCGTCACCGTCAGGAAGCGCCTGCGTGCCCATTTCGCCGCCAGCAGGCTCTCCGCGGAGGGTCGGTCCGAATTCGGGTTGTCGCTTTTCAAGCCCCTCTGCCTTCCGTGTCGTTGCCCATCCCCGCTCCGGCCCTGGTGGAAGGTCGACCACGCCTGGGCTCCGGCGGAACGCCGATCCTCCTAGCTTCGATATATCGAAGATATCTTCGGGATTCGATGCAGCCATAATGGCAGGTGGCGGACCCTGCGTAAAGACGCGGCCAAGGGTTGGGCAAAGCAAAAAGGATTCGCCTGCTACTCCCCGTAGGCGAGCGGCGCGCTCAGCGTGCCGCGGCCAACCGATCCAGCAGATCGGCGACGGCCGCATCGGCGCCCGCCGCGGTCAGCGCCGAGCCGATTCCACAGGCGACCGCTCCGGCCGCGATCCAGCCGGGAGCGCTCGTCAGGCTCACCCCGCCGGTGGGCACGACGGGCACCTGCGGCAGCGCGGCGAGCATGTCGCGCAGTGCTGCCGGCGAGTAGGCGGACGCCGGGAACAGCTTGACGGCATCGGCGCCCATCTCCATCGCGCGGACCCACTCCGTCGGTGTCGCGGCTCCCGGGATCACCGCGATCCCGTACCGGTGGGCCGTGCGGACCACGCCACGGTGCAGTGACGGCGAGACCAGGAACCGGGCGCCCGCCGCGACCGCCGCCCGCGCGGCGGCCTCGTCCAGAACCGTGCCGGCACCGACGCGGACGGCGGGGTGGGCCGCCGCGAGCCGCTCGATGGCCGCCAGCGCGCCAGGCGTGGTCAGCGACACCTCGACGGTGTGGATGCCGGCGCCTATGGCGGTCTCGGCCGCTCGGACGGCGCCCTCGACGCCGTCCGAGCGGATGATCCCCAGCACCCGCTGCCGCGCGATGCCGTGCATGACCTCCCAGGGATACATCACGTCTTCCGATCATGAGACATCAGCGGTGTACGGACTCGGCATGGTCGACGAGGTGCGCGAACGCCCGATCCCGCTGGGCGGGCGTGGGCAGGCCGTCGATGTCGGTGGTGGACTGGACGACCAGCGCCGCGACGGTCGCCGCCTCCGCCAGCGCGCGGCCGGGCGGGACCCCGCGCAGAAGCGCGGAGAGCAGTCCGGCCGCGAACGCGTCGCCCGCGCCCACCGGATCCGTCACGGACACCGGGAACGCGGGCTGCGTACGGGTGCCGGCGGCGTTCGTCAGCACCGCCGACTTGTCGGGGTACTTGACCACCACGCCATCGACGCCGCCGTCGCGCAACGTGTGCACCGCGCGTTCCGCGTCCTGTCCCGTCAGCAGCTCCAACTCGTCGGCCCCGGCCAGGACCAGATCGGCCCGGGTGAGGAGCGGTCCCACGACGGCGCGCCAGCGATCCGGGGTGCCGAGCTTGTGGCGGACGTTGGGGTCGAACGAGATCATCACTCCCCGGTCGCGCGCCGCGTCGATCAGGTACCTGGTCAGCCGGTGGGTCGAGTCGGAGAGCATGGCGGTGATGCCGGTGAGGTGGAGCAGCCTGGTACCGGAGGACAGGGGTGCGTGGACCGACTCCGGCGCGAGCGTCGACGCGGCCGAGCCGGCACGGTGATACTGCACGTCGATGCCGCGCGTCGCGTGGCTGTCGCGCAGCAGCAGGCCGGTGGGGGCCGTCGGGTGCACGGTGACCCGGGAGGTGTCGACACCTTCGGCGCGCATCGTGCTCAGCACCGTGTCCCCCGCCGGGTCCGCCCCCACCGAACCGATCCAGCGCACCGAGTGGCCGAGCCGGGCCAGCCCGATCGCGACATTGCTCTCGGCCCCCGCGACCGAGCCCGTGAACCGGCGCGCCCGGGCCAGCGGCACCCCCGGCTCGGCCAGCAACAGCAGCATCGCCTCGCCACAGGTCACGACCTCGGGCGCCCCGGAGATCTCTTCCACGCCCGGTGTCATCCAGCGGAACGATCGGACCGGGGCCACGGGTCACCGGCGTACCTCCCGGCCACCTCCGCGGTCACCACCGCCACATGAGCCGAGTCGGCCACGGCCGCCAGCTGCGCCGGGGCCGCTGTACGCGCCGCCTTCGGCATGACCATCCTGTACCTCCCAAATGATTACGTGGGCGAGGGGCCGCAACGGCCGGCGGCCGACCGAAACCGGCTCGCCATCAGCGCCAGATCTTCCAGCCGCCCCGAGGAGACCAGCGAGAGGTTGTAGAGACTCACCGCGTGCGCGCCCTGGGACGCCAGCGCCGCGGCGCCCGCGTCGATGACGTCCGGCGTCCAGCCGGGGCTCCAGGTGAGCGAGGCCGCGACGGGCATCGGGGACGGGGCGATCACCTCGCGCGCGCCCGCGCCGAGGCCGTCGCTCAGGTCCGCGCCGATCCCCACGGCGTCGGCCGCCGCCAGCCCGCGTCCCCATGCCCCCTGCAGGCGGGCACCGGCCGCGTCGGCGAACACCAGCGGCCGGATGGCGGCCCCGGCGGCGTGCGCGGCATCGCGCATCTCGTCGATGAGGCCGCGTACGCCCTCGGCCCGAGCGAGGGCGATCCGGTCGAGCAGCGGGCCGGTCTCCGGCCCGGCGTCAGGCCCGCCGGAGGCCGTCGCGTCGACCGCGTCGCGCAGGTCGCCCGGCTCCACGCCGTGGCCCGCGAGCAGCACGCGGCAGCTCGCGCACGCGCACTGTGTGATCAGGTGCCGGAGCTCTCGGCGGACCGCGTCGATCTCCACCGCCACGGAGTAGCTCTGCGGCCAGGAGGGGAAGGCGACGGCCTCCAGGTCGAGCAGGCGCGGCGCGAACCGGGCGCAGGCGTCGCGAACGAGGTCGGCCGCGAACCTGCGAACGCGCCCGCCGGCCGGGCAGAGCAGCTCGGCATGCGGGCGGCCGTCGAAAGTGGTGGCCGCGGCGCCGGGGTGGGACGCGACCACGCCCGCGTCCTGGAGGACGACGAGCCAGGCGTGGAACGCCAGACCGTGACGGTCGGTCGCCTGCCGGAGGCGGTGCAGCGCCGCCTCCAGCGCCTCGTCCACCACCTGCCCCGGCCGCAGAGCGCCGTAGGTACCGGCGTCGGCCTGCCAGTACATCGCACCGGACAGGCTGTGTGCGAAAGTACGGTGCCGCGGCAGCCACCGTCTCGAGGCGTGGTAGCGCAGGCACACCGACACGGCGCCCACCCCGAGGCCGTGGGCGAGCTCGCAGATCCGGTCCGCCCCCGTGAGAAGCACGTCCTCCGGGAAGACGTACACCGCCGAGGTGCCCACCTGCCGGGCCCGGTCGGTGGGCACCTCGGCGGTACGTGGCCTGCTCATCGTGACCGTGGTCCTGAAGCGTCGGAGTCGGCCCGAGCCGGGACGGAGATCAGGGCGAGCTCGGGCGTGCCGGCGGCGAGCGTGGCCCGTCGCATACCAACCTCCAAAATATCGAAGATATAATCGACATGTCGTTGATTGGAAAGTGTGGCAGCGACGAACCGGCGGAGCAAGAGCTCACGCCCGGGAATCTGGGCCGGGGGGACGGGAGGAGCATGCCGGCGTGCGGGACGGGACCGATGCCGCCGAGCTCCACGACGCGGACGCCGCCCGGGAGCCAGGGGGCACCCGCGCTCATTGGACGACGGAGTCGCAGCCGGCCGCGGCCTCGGTGAACCGGGTGTCGATGAGGTCCGCGGAGTCGAGCGGCTTGTCGTACTCCAGCTCGCCGCGCTTGAGGGCGAACGCCTGCAGGTCGTCCGCGAACTTCTCCGTCCCCTGCATCGAGAACGACGGGTTGAAGGCGAGGAGGGCCGAGTTCTCGATCGTGGACTTGTCGACCTTCTCGGCGGCCGCGAGCAGGCGCACCGCCTCGGCGTTCTTGCGGTAGTCGCCCTTGAGGTACTGCGCGGTGACCTTGCTGAGCACCTGGATGAACTTGACGGCGACCTCGGGCCGATCGAGGAGCGTCCGGCCGGCCATGACGGCGGTGCCGGTCACGCCCGGCGCGTAGCCCGCGATCGGGACGAGGTCGGGGTTCTTGGCGGCCTCGACCTCGAGGGGAGCGGAGATCCAGGCGGCCGAGACCGCACGGTTCGCGAGGCCGTTCAGCGCGTCGGGGCCGACCAGTGGCGCGGAGAGCTTGACGTCCTTGATGCCCAGACCCGCCTTGCCCAGCGCGTTGTCGAGGATCAGGCCGCTCACGCCGGTGCCACCGGTGGGAGTGCTGACCTTGGCGCCCTTGAGCTTGGAGAGGTCGGGGGAGGTGGCACTACCGACGACGTCCTTGCGCGACCAGTAGCCGGGTACCGGGGTACCGGCCGGGATCTCCTGCTGGTTGTCCATCGGAACGATCCAACGAACGTCCACCCCGTCCTTCAGGGTGTTGAAGTGGGCCGAGCTCAGCGAGGTCATCTGCGCGTCGAGCTGACCACGGGCGACCAGCGGCAGCGATTCGGCGCTCGGGATCTTCTGAATCTCGATGTCGATGCCGGCCTTGCCGAACGCCCCGGTCTCGATGCCGAGCAGGAGCGGCGCGAACACGGCGAGCGGGGAGCTCATGCCGATCTTGATCGTCCCCTTGGTGCCGGCGCTCGGGCAGATCGCCGCCCCCGACTTCTCGTCCGCCCCGCTGTCACCGCCCCGGGGGCTGCTGCAAGCGGCCAAGACACCCGACAGCACCAGCATTGCGGCAGCGGCGGCGGTCGCCGAACGGCCAGGAACTCGACGCATCGTGGTCCTCTCCTTGTCCACCGGACATTTCTTTCAATGGAACTTTATTCCACTGTATGCAATGCTGTGACCGCCGTCACTGGTCTGTCAAGGCCTGTGCCGACATTCGGCCGCATCCACCGGAGGGAAGATCACCCGTGAGCGACGCCCGTGACACCGCGCCCTCGCCCGCGACGACCGGCGCACGCGAAGCACCCGAGGTGCTCGTCGATGACCGGGAGGGCGTGCTCGTCATCACCCTCAACCGGCCGCGGGCGAAGAACGCCATGACCCTGCCCATGGCGCGGCTCATCGCGGCCGCCCTCGACCGGCTCGACGACGATCCGGCCCTGCGTCTCGCAGTGATCACCGGCACCGGAGGCAGCTTCTGCGCGGGCATGGACCTCAAGGGCTTCCTCCGCGGCGAGCGGCCGAGCATCCCAGGACGCGGCTTCGGCGGAGTGACGGCGGCACCGCCCCGCAAGCCGCTCATCGCCGCCGTGGAGGGATGGGCGCTGGCCGGCGGCTTCGAGCTCGTGCTCGCCTGCGACCTGGTCGTCGCGGCGTCGACGGCGCGGTTCGGCATCCCCGAGGTGAAGCGCGGGCTGGTCGCCGCGGCCGGTGGCCTGCACCGCCTGCCGGACCGGCTGCCCGAGGTCGTCGCCATGGAACTGGCGCTGACCGGCGACCCGGTGGGTGCCGAGCGGCTGCACGCCCTCGGCCTGGTCGGCACGCTGACGGACACGGGAGGCGCGCTCGACGCCGCCCTGGCCCTCGCCCGAACGATCGCCGCCAACGGGCCGCTGGCGGTCGCCGCGAGCAAGCGGATCATCGTCGAGTCCCGCGCCTGGCCGCACGAGGAGCGGTTCACCCGTCAGCAGCCGTACGTCGACGAGGTGTTCGCCTCGAACGACGCCCGAGAAGGCGCACGCGCCTTCGCCGAGAAGCGGCCGGCCGACTGGACCGGCAGCTGAGCCCGGGGACCTGTCTCGCAGTGGCCTCTGCCACCGCGCGAGCGCGCCGCTGCCCGGTGGGGCGAGCGGCGAGGGCCGGGACTCTTGGGACGGAGCCTAGGCTGCTGACGTGGAACTCCACCAGCTGCGAGCCTTCCTGAGCGTCCGCGACACCGGCAGCGCGACGGCCGCCGCCGCACGGCTCGGCGTCCAGCAGTCGACGGTGTCGGCCGCGATCCGCGCCCTGGAGCAGGAGCTCGGAGCACAGCTGTTCCACCGCGTCGGCCGCGGGATGTCACCGACGCCGGCGGGCCACGCCCTGGTCGGGCCGGCGCGCCGGATCCTCCGCGACTGCGAGCAGGCAGTGGAGACCCTGGCCGCGGCCGGCCAGGGCGGCCGGCTGGAGCTCGCGGCCCTGTCGACCGTGGTCAGCGGCCCGTTCTCGGCGCTCGTCTCGGCGTGGCTCCGCGCCGCGCCGGGGCGGGCGGTCCGGGTGCACGACCTCGACCGCGAGGACGCGACGGCCGAGGTCCTGACCGGAGGCACCGCAGAGATCGTCTGCACCCGGCTGCCCGTGTCCCCGCCGGTGGACGACGCGCTGACGGTGCTGCCGATCGGCTCGTGGGAGTGGCAGGTCGCCTTCCCCCCGCGATCCGGAGCCGTCCCGGAAGGCGCGGTGACGATGCGGGAGCTGTCCGCCGTACCGACCGTGCTCGTCGCGGCGGGCCGCAACTCGGCCCTCGAGCGGGCCACGACCCGGACTCCCCTGTCGGCCGCCGTGGTCGCGGACCAGCGCGAGGCCCGCACCTCGCTGATGCTGGCCGGGGTGGGCGCCACGATCGTCGGCCCCCGGCTCGCCGTGGAGGCGGCGGCCGCCGGGGCGCACGTGCGGCCGATGGACCCGCCGTTCACCCAGTCGGTCGGGCTGGTCTTCGACCCGGTCCGCCTCTCACCGGTCGCCCGGGGGTTCGTCGCGATCGCGGGCGATCGCGACGAGGGCGGCGCCGGCGGGTGACAGCGCCTGCTCGCGCCAGACCAGGTGGGCGTCCCGCCACAGCGGCGGGTCGAGCGAGCGGAGCGACGCCCAGGGCATGACGGCCCTCGCCGTCTCCCGGCCGACGAACGTCGCGACCGTCCCGTCCCTGACCAGCTCCCACAGCATCGCCCGGTGGGCGCACTGGGCCCGGACCCGGCCCGCCATCGACGCCACGGCCGTCGCGGCGGCGCTCGCGGAGTCCAGGTCCGAGGGAACCACCCCGAGGTCGAGGTCCGCGACCCGTGCCCGCGCGACCGGCTCCGCCGGCCCCGCGGCGAACTCCGGGCTCGCCACCAGCACGATCTCCTCGGCACCGAGGTCGCACCAGCCCCATCCCGCGTCCGGCGGCAGGACGTCGACCACGGCCAGCTCGGCCTCGCCCGAGCGCACCGCGCCGAAGGCTCCGGCCGCGGTGCTCGCGTCCCGGACGTGGACCTCGAGTCCGGGATGCAGCCCGCGAAGCGCCGCGATGATCGGGGTCAGCGGATGCACCGCGAGCGTGGTCGACGTCGCGACGACCAGCCGGCCGACCTCGAGGTCGGTCACCTGCCGGACCCGTTCCCTGGCGCCGTCGGCCTCGGCGATCATCTGGCGCGCCAGGCCGGCCAGCCGGGCGCCGTCGGCCGTGGGAACGGCGCCCCGCCCGGACCGGTCGAAGAGCCGGACGCCGAGCTCCTCCTCGAGCCGGCGCATCGCCAGGGAGAGCGACGGCTGGCTCACGAACAGTACGCGTGCGGCCTGGGTCATGCCGCCCTCGTCGACGACCGCGACGAAGTAGCGCAGCGTCCGGAGGTCCATGACAGCTCACCCTAGCCAGACATAGGAACAGCCGATGGGACCTGCGAAAAAGAGGTCTTTGCGCGTATGCCTCCGGCGGCGCGACAGTGGGAGGCGAACCCTGTACCGCGCCACGCGCTCGCAGAACACCGGAGCACCCATGACCGAACGTCACGTCACCGTCGAGCGGCAGGGCCGCGTCGGCCTGGTCTTCCTGGACCGCCCGGACCGGCGCAACTCCTACACTCCGCTGATGGCCCTCCAGCTCCAGGACGCGCTGGTCGCCTTCGACGCGGACCCGGAGGTGTCGGTGATCGTGGTCAGCGGGCGCGGCGAGCACTTCGGCGTCGGCGCGGACCTCGACATGAACTGGCGCGACGAGAGGACCCACGGCGTCGAGACCCTCACCGAGCCGGAGAAGGCGCCATGGAACCTGAGCACGCCGATCATCGCGGCCATCAACGGTGACGCCATCGGCGTGAGCCTCACCTGGGCGATGCAGGCCGACATCCGCGTCGTGGCCGACTCGGCCCGCCTGGCCTTCTCGTTCAACCGGGTCGGCATCATGCCCGACCGCGGCTCGACCTGGCTCCTCCCCCGGCTGGCGGGCTTCGGCGTCGCGATGGACCTGCTGCTGACCGGCCGCACGATCGACGGCACCGAGTTCGAGCGTCGCGGCCTGGCGACCCACGTCGCCGCACCGGCGGACGTGCTCGAGGTCGCCGTCGAGCTCGCGACCGACATGGCCGAGCGCTGCGCGCCGGTGTCGATGACCGCGACCAAGCGGCTCATGTACGAGTTCCTGGAGTCGACCGACCGGGTCGCGGCGTACAACCGCGAGCGCCGCGTCCTGACCTGGATCCGCACCTGCGGCGAGACCCTGCGAGGCATCGCGGCCTTCAAGGAGAAGCGCGCGCCCGAGTGGGGCACCACCAAGCACACCCGTGTCCCGGCCGAGCTCCGATGAGGGCGGGCATGACGAACCGGCCCGGCCCGCAGGTCCCCGACCTGCGGCCCCTGCTCTCCCCTGCCAGCGTCGCCGTCATCGGCGGGACGTCGCGGGAGACCGGCCTCGGCGCCCGCACCCTGCGGCACCTGCGCGAGGCGGGGTTCGGCGGCGAGGTGCTGACGCCCGGCCCGCGGGACGGTCTCGACCGGGACGTGGACGTCGCGCTGCTCGGCGTGCCGGCCGGGGCCGCCCAGGAGGTGCTCGACCGGATCGACGGGCGTGCCACGTTCGCGGTCGTGTACGCCTCCGGCTTCGAGGAGACCGGCGGCGGCTCGCTGACCACCACCCGGGGCACCTTGATCCTGGGCCCGAACACCGTCGGGCTCTACCACGCACCCGACCACGCAGTGCTGACCTTCGCCCAGGCCTTCGACGGGCTCGTCGACTGCCGCCACGGGAGCGGCGCCTTCCTCGTCTCCCAGAGCGGAGCCTTCGGTGCCCGCATCGTCACGGCGGCCGCCCGATACGGCTTCCACCTCGACGGCTTCATCGGCAGCGGCAACGAGGTCCACCTGGACGCCTGCACCCTGGCCCGAGGTGTACTCGCCGCGGCCGATCCCCGGGTCCTGCTGCTGTACCTGGAAGGGATCCGCGACGCGGGCACCCTGCAGGCCCTGCTGGCCGACGCGGAGAGCCGCGGCGTCCCGGTCGTGTGCCTGCTCGGCGGCCTCTCCGAGGCGGGCTCCACCGCGGCCGCCTCCCACACCGCGGCGGTGAGCACGGACACTGCGGTGACCCGGGAGCTGTTCGAGGCGTACGGCGCCACGCTCGCCGGCTCCGACCGCGAGCTCGTGCTCGCCGGGCTGGGCCTCTCCCTGATGGGCCGCGCGGCCGGGCGCCGCACCGGCATCGTGACGGGCTCCGGCGGAGCCGGCGTCGTCGCCGCCGACCTGCTCAGCGGCCTCGGCCTCGAGGTCCCCGTCCTCAGCGCCGCCCTCCGGGAGCGCCTGATGGCGCACCTGCCGAGCATCGCCTCTCCGCGCAACCCCGTCGACGTGACCGCCCAGACGATCGGCGACGACGCGACGCTCGAGAAGGTCTGCACGACGCTGCGTGAGAGCGGCGAGGTCGATCTCGTCGTCGTGATCGGCCGCGAGAACCAGGCCGCCGCCGCGGGCGCGCACGCCGCCGCCGCGCCGCCCACGGTCGTCGCCACGCTCGACCGGGAGCCGGCCGACGTCAGACCGCGCATCGAGGCCGGCGAGGTCGTCCTCCCCGACCTCGACTCGGCGTGCCGGGTCCTCGCGTCCTGCGCGCCGCCGAGGTCGAGCGCCGGCACCGGCCTCCGGCCGGTCGCCGCCGGCACCGGCTCCCTCGGCTCCGACCCGACCGCGTCCGAGAGCCTCCGGCTCGTCGCCGACGCCGGCGTGGAGGTGGCCGGCTGGGGCGCCGCGACCACGGCCGCCGAGGTGACGGCCCACGGCGAGGCTCTCGGCTGGCCGGTCGTCCTCAAGTCCGACGTCGCGGCCGGCGTCCACAAGGCGCGCGCCGGCGGAGTCCGGCTCGACGTCACCGCGGCCACCGCTCACGAGGTCGCCACCGAGCTCCTGGCGAGCGGTGTCCCGCTCATCGTGGCGCGCCAGCTCCGTGCGTCGATGGAGCTGTTCGCCGGCGTCCGGCGCGACCCCCAGTGGGGGCCGGTCGTCTCGGCGGGCCTCGGCGGCGCCCACGTCGAGCTGCTGGATCGTACGGTCGCCATGCCCGCGGCCCTCGGGGCCGGGCACTTCGCCCGGCGGCTCGCCGCCGAGCTGTTCGGCCGCGTGCCGGGACGCTACGACGGGCTGGCGGCGGGGCTCGCCGCGGTGGCGTTCGCCCTCGCCGGCCTCGCCGACCGCACCGGTGCCGCGCTCGTCGAGTGCAACCCGCTCGGGGTCGTCGACGGCCGGATCGTCGCCCTCGACGCCAGGGTGGTGCGATGAGCGCCGCGCTGCGCCTCGAGGAGCTGCTGCGGCGGGTGCTGCCCGCGCGCTGGATCGAGCTGGTCGACAGCGGCGACCGCGAGGGCCTGGCCGACCACCTCGCCGGTCTCGATCCCGGCCTGACCGCCGGTCTCGTCCGCACCGTCGCGGCCGACGGCTGGCTCGTCCCGGAGTGGCCGGCCCGCCTGGGCGGACGCGCGCTGTCCGCCGACGAGACGGTCGACGTCCGCCGGACCCTCGCCCGCTGGCGGGTGGGCACGGTGGAGAGCGCCATCGGCACCGGCTGGGTCGGGCCCGCGATCCTCAGGTTCGCCGGCGACGACGTCGCCGCCGAGCTGCTCCCCTCGATCGCCCGCAACGAGGTGCTCTGGTGCCAGCTCTTCAGCGAGCCGGAGGCCGGTTCCGACCTGGCCTCGGTCCGGACCCGCGCCCGCCGCGACGGCGACCGGTGGCACCTCACGGGCCGCAAGACCTGGACCAGCCGCGCCGACCGGGCCGGTTGGGGCCTCGCGGTCGCCCGTACCGACGTCGACGTGCCCAAGCACGCCGGCCTGACCTGCTTCCTCGTGGACCTCTCGACGCCCGGCGTCGATGTCCGGCCGATCCTCCAGATGACCGGCGACGCGGAGTTCTTCGAGGTCACCCTCGACGACGTCGTGGTGCCCGACCGGTACCGCCTCGGTGAACCCGGCCAGGGCTGGGAGGTCGTGCGCACCGTGCTCCAGCTCGAGCGGGTGGCCGGCTCGGGGGCGGGCGCCGCCACCCCCGGCTCCGTCGTCGGCCGGACCGTCGACGAGCTCGTCGCCGAACGTCTTCCGGGAGCCGGCCCCGTCCAGGCCGACGCGATCGTGCGCCTGTACGTCGAGTCCCAGGCGATCGCGCTGAACAACCGGCGCAACGCCCTCCACCGTTCGGAAGGACTGCCTCCGGTGGCGAACGGCACGCCGTACAACAAGGTGCTGCAGGCCGAGCACACCAAACGCCTCCAGCGCCACGTCCTCGGCGGCGCCGGTCTCGGCACGGTCGCCCACGCTCCCGGCGACCGCGCGCGCTCCTACGACGCCTGGGCCTTCCTGCGCGTGCAGCCGAAGACCATCGCCGGCGGCACCTCGGAGGTGCTGCGCGACCAGATCGCCGAGCGAGCCCTCGGCATGCCGCGCGGAGCGGACCCGAGCAGGACCGTCTCCTGGCGCGAGTTCACCGGCTCCCAGGAGGGGACCGCATGAAGCTGCCGTCCACCGAGCAGACGGGCTTCGCCGAGACCGTCGGCGCCCTGCTCCGCAAGCGTGACCCGCTGGAGCGGATGCGCCGCGCACCGGGGCCCCGGAGGTTCGACGCGGAGCTGTGGTCCGAGCTGGTGGCCCTCGGGCTCCTCGAACCGGCGGAGGCCGGTGACGTGGTCACCGCATGCCTGGTCGCCGAGGCCCTGGGCCGTGCCGCCGCTCCCCTGCCGTTCCTGAGCGCTTCGGTCGCCGACGCCCTCATCACCCCGGCCGGTGGCGAGGTGACCGGTCTGGCGACGTACGGACTGCTGGCCGAGGACGGCACCTGGTCCGCCCCCGCGCTCGAGATCCGCGACGGCCTGGTCCACGGCACCCTTCCGTTCGTGCCGGACGCCGACGTCGCCGATGTCGTCGTGGCGGCCGTGCAGGCGCCGGAGGGTCGCCGGCTCGCGCTGGTCCGGACGGGCGACACCACCGTCGAGCCGCTGGAGAGCCTCGACGCCACCCAGCCACTCGCCCGGGTGGTCTGCAGGGCCTCCCCCGCCGCGCTGCTGCCCGCCGGCGGCGACGCCCTGGCCTCGGCGATCGAGGAGGCACGCCTGCTCGCGCTGGCCCTGCACGGCGCGACGCTGCTGGGACTGGCGACCTGGCTGCTCGACACCACCGTCGAGTACGCCGGCCGGCGGGTCCAGTTCGGCATGCCGATCGCCGGCCGGCAGGCCGTCAAGCACCGGTGCGCGAGCATGCTGATCCAGGTCGAGTCCATCCGTTCGATGGTGCTCGAGCTGGCCGGCGCCCTCGAGGCCGGCACCGCCGACCGCGCCCTCGTCGCCGCGACCACGATGGCCTGGACGACGGACGCGGCCGAGGAGGTCGCCGGCGGCGCCCTCCAGTTGCACGGCGGCATCGGCTTCACCTGGGAGCACGACCTGCACCACTACTTCAAGCGCTGCACCGTCGGCGCCCTGCTCCTGGGCACGTCCGGCCACCACCGCGCACGGGTCGCGGCCGCACTCACCGCTTGACCTGCAATTCAATTCGACTGAGCAGAATTCTGCTAGGATCCAGTCGAATTGTCGCGGAGATTCAGGGGGTCGAGCGGTGGCCGAAGGGTCGATCGCAAGGACGCTGAGGGTACTCGAGGCAGTCTGCGACCACGGTCCGGAGACCCTCAAGGCGCTCAGCGAGCGCACCGAGCTGGCGCCGCCGACGCTGCTGCGGATCCTGCGCCTGATGGCGGACGAGGGCTACGTCGTGCAGCAGGCCGACCGGACCTGGCGCGGAACGATGCTGGTCTGGCGGCTCGGCTGCGCGGTCAACACCTCGGTCGGCCTCTTAGCCATCTCCCGCGAGCACACCGACCGGCTGACCGCCGAGCTGGACGAGACCTCGGTCTACGCCGTCTACGAGCAGGGCGCGGTGACCTACGCGGCCCACTCGGAGCCGATCAAGCCGGTCCGGGCGCACGTGCGCCTCGGTCAACGCTACCGGCTCCTCGCGGTCACCACCGGCCACGCCGTGCTGGCACAGCTCGACGAGTCGTCCGTCGAGCAGGCCCTCGCCGAGCAGGCCGCGAGCGGCGACCCCCGCGACCCCGCGCAGGTCGAGACCATGCTGGCCGAGATCCGGCAGCGCGGCTACGCGGCCGGCCCCGGTGTGCGCTGGCCCGAGCTGTGGGGGTGCGCCGCGCCCGTCTTCGACGCCACCGGAGACGTCGTGGGCGCCCTCGGCGTGTCCATCCCGACCGCGCGCGCCGAGAAGATCCGCGACCAGGTCGTCGCCGGCGTGCTGCGGGAGGCGGACGCGATGAGCGTTCGCCTCGGCCGGCCGGCCGTCGTCCGGGAGGTCTGACCCGGCAGCGCACGAAGCCCCTGTCGCGCAGTCCCCGGACAGCGCGACAGGGGCTTTCACGTAGAGCGCCCTCTTCGCATCAGGTCAGCTGGAGCGTACGGGCGATGATGCCCTTCATCACCTCGCTGGTCCCGCCGTAGATACGGGCGACCCGCGCGTCGGCGTACAACCGGCAGATGTCCTGCTCCCAGATGTAGCCGTAGCCGCCGTGCAGCTGGAGACAGGCATCGGCCACCCGGCCGTGGAGCTCGGTGCAGAACAGCTTGACCTGGGCCGCCGCCGCCGGGGCGAGCTCGCGACGCTCGTGCCGGGCCATGGCCTGATCGACCAGTGCCTGGCCCGCCGCGATCTGCGTCGCCTGCTCGGCAAGGACGAACCTGGTGTTCTGGAAACCGCCGAGCTGCCGGCCGAACACCTTCCGGTCGCGGACGTAGGCGCAGGTCAGTTCCAGCGCCGCGACGGCCTGGGCCTGCGAGTTGACCGCGATGGACAGCCGCTCCTGGGCCAGGTGGGAGGACAGGTAGCGGAACGCCTGGCCTTCCTCGCCGAGCACGTTGGCCGCGGGGATGCGGACGTCGTCGAAGAAGAGCTCGGTCGTGTCCTGCGCCTTGAGCCCGAGCTTGTCGAGCCCGGCGCCGCGGGTGAAGCCCGGCATGCCCGCCTCGACCACGACGATGGTCAGCCCGGCACGGCGGTCGTCCTCGGACGACGAGGAGCGGGCGACCACGAGGACCAGGTCCGACTGCGCACCACCGGTGATGAAGGTCTTCGCACCGTTGAGGATCCAGTCGGACCCGTCGCGGCGCAGGGTCGTGCGCATGCCGGCCAGGTCGGAGCCCGTGGCCGGCTCGGTCATGGCGATCGACGTCATCAGCTCGCCGCTCGCCATCCCGGGGAGCCAGCGGCGTTTCTGCTCGTCGGTCGCGAGGGACAGCACGTACGGCGTGACCACGTCGGTGTGCACGCGCAAGGACCCCAGGGTCACCCGTTCGTAGGCGACCTGCTCGGTCACGACGCAGTTGAAGAGGAAGCCGTCCTGGCCGCCGCCGCCGTACTCCTCCGGGATCTGCAGGCCGGCCAGGCCGAGCTCTCCGGCGGACCGGTAGACGCCCCGGTCCACCATCCCCGCGGCCTCGAACTCGGCGACGCGCGGCGCCACCTCGCCGCGCAGGAAGGCGCCGACCATGTCGCCGAAGTCCCGGTGCTCGTCACCATAGACCGTGCGGTCCAGCTGGGGTCGCAGGGGCACGTCACTTCCTCCGCTGGCTGCCGCTGACGCCGAGCACCTGGGCACCGAGCACGTTGCGCATCACCTCGGGCGTCCCGCCGCCCATCGCGAGGCCGCGCCCGTCGCGGAAGTAGCGCTCCACCGGCCAGCGACGCGAGTAGCCGCGGGCGCCGTGGATGCCGATGGCCGTGTTGGTGACCCGCTGCACCATCTCGCTGCTGTGGAGCTTGGCCATGAGAGTCTCCATCTGGTCCGGGAAGCCCCCGTCCCCGCTGCGGGCGGCCCGCCACAGCAGCATCCGCGAGACGTGCACGTCCAACGCCATGTCGGCGATCTTCCACTGCAGTCCCTGGAACTCCGCGAGCGGGCGGCCGAACTGGCGGCGGGCGTTGAGATGGCCGACGCTCGCGTCGAGGGCCGCCTGGCCGAGCCCCGTGCACATGGCGGCGTTGCCGCACCGCTCGGGGTTGAACTGGTTGACGAGGATGCCGGTGCCCTTCTTGGAGTGCTCCTCGGGCATGACCAGGACGTCCTCCGGGCCGACGCGCACGTTGTCGAAGTGCACCAGGCACTCGGCGACGCCACGGATCCCCATCTTCGGGTCGACGTGGAACTCGCCCATCCCGTCGGGACGCCCGGTGAGCACCACGGCACCGATGCCGTAGGGGCCGGCGGTGCCGGCCAGGCGGGCGAACACGATGATGGTGTCGGCGACGTGACCACCGGTGATCCAGCACTTGGTGCCGGTCAGCCGGAACCCGTCGCCGTCCGGGGTCAGGGTGGCCCGGAGGTCGGTGCCGGCGCTGCCGGCGGCCGGCTCGCTCATGGCGATCGCGAAGTGGTTCGTGCCGTCGGCCACCCCGGGGAGCAGCCGGTCCTTCATCTCCTCGGTACCGAGCACGTTGATCGCGCGCCACGGGCCGTTCAGGAACGGCTGGACCGACATCGCGGTGCTCAGGCAGGCGCGCGCCAGCTCCTCGACCACGATGCATCCCTCGAGCAGGGTCTCGCCCTGGCCGCCGTACCGCTTCGGGATCGTGAGTCCGACGAGCCCGGTCTCGACGACGGCCTCGAAGGTCCTGCGCGGGAACTCCTCGGTCTCGTCCCAGCGGCCGGCCATCGGGCGGAGTTCGCGGACGGCCACCTCGCGGGCCAGTTCCCGGATCTCGCGCTGACGTGGCGTGAGCTCCGCCCACATGCCGTCGTACGTCGGCTCCGGGTCGAGCGTGGCCGGGTCCCAGACGTCGCGGGCGACGTCGAACATCGGCTCCTGCCCGGACGGGCCGTCCCCCGGCGGGAGGCCGGCTGCGGGAGTCGTGGTGTCGATGCTCATGAAGGATCGCCTTTCCGTGGGAGCGGGCGCGGACTCGGCCGGCGTCATCGGGGCGCCATCCGGATGGCGCCGTCGAGCCGGATCGTCTCGCCGTTGAGCATGGGGTTGGTGATGATGTGCGCGGCCAGGGAGGCGAAGTCCGCGGGGTCGCCCAGGCGCGCCGGGTGCGGGATCGAGGCGGCCAGCCGGTCTCGGACCTCCCCCGGCACGCGGGAGAGGATCGGGGTGTCGAACAGGCCCGGTGCGATCGTGTTGACGCGGACATGGTTCCGGGCCAGGTCACGGGCGGCGACGAGGGTCATGCCGACCACGCCGGCCTTGGAGGCGGCGTACGGGAGCTGCCCGATCTGCCCCTCCCAGGCCGCGACCGAGGCGGTGAGCACGCACGCGCCGCGCTCGCCGTCGGGCAGGTCGTCGAGAGGGACCATCGCCGCGGCGGCGTGGCGCAGCACGTTGAAGGTTCCGATCAGGTTGGTCTGGATCACGTCCTGGAACCGCTCCATGGAGCCCGGCGTGCCGTCCTTCTCGACGACCCGGACGGGCCCGCCCCGGCCTGCGCAGTGCACGAGCGCGCGGAGCTCGCCGAGCTCGGTCGCGGCCCGCACGGCCGCGGCGACCTGATCGGAGTCGGTCACGTCGGCCGCGGCGAACCGTACCCGTCCCTCGGCCGCCGCGCCGAGATCCTTGGCGACGAGCTCGCCGTCGCTGCTCTCCAGGTCCAGGAGGACGACGTGCGCTCCAGCGGTGACCAGTCGCTGCGCGGTCGCCCGGCCCAGGCCGGACGCTGCTCCGGTGACGAGTACCGCCTTGCCCCGGATGTCCATTCGTTGTGCCCTTCGTGTCGTCGGTGGCGTGCGCCGTCAGGCGATCCGCTCGAGGACGGTCGCGTTCGCGAGGCCGCCGGCCTCGCACATGGTCTGGAGACCGCGGGTGCCACCGGTCTGCTCCAGGTGGTTGAGGAGGGTGACGAAGATGCGGCATCCGCTCGCACCGAGCGGGTGGCCGAGCGCGATCGCGCCGCCGCGCGGGTTCAGGCGCGCGAGGTCGGCTCCGAGCTCCTTGGCCCAGGCGAGCGGGACGGAGGCGAAGGCCTCGTTGACCTCGAAGGAGTCGAAGTCGCCGAGCCCGAGGCCGGTGCGCTCCAGGATCCGCCGGGTCGCCGGGATGGGGCCGGTCAGCATCATCTCGGGGTCATCACCGACGACGGACGAACCGGTGATCCGTGCGCGCGGGGCGAGGCCGAGCCGCTCGGCCTTCTCCGCGCTCATCAGCAGCACGGCCGCCGCCCCGTCGGTGAGCTGGGAGCTGTTCCCGGCGGTGACCGACCAGGTGCGGCCCGGCAGGAGGGCGGCGTAGTCCTCGGACGCGAAGGCGGCCTTGAGCCCGGCGAGGCCTTCGACCGTGGTGGCCGGGCGGATGGTCTCGTCGGCGGTGACCCTGGTGCCGTCGGGAAGGGTGATCGGGATGATCTCGTCGTCGAAGCCGCCGGACGCGGCGGTGGCCTGTGCCCGCCGGTGGGAGGCCGCGGCGAGCCGGTCCTGCTCCTCGCGGGTGATGCCCCAGGTCTCGGCGACCCGCTCGGCGGCGACGCCTTGCGGGACCAGGCGGAAGCGCCCGGCGACGCCGGGCCCCCAGGGGTCCTGGTCGATACGGGCGATCCCCATCGGGACGCGGCTCATCGACTCGACCCCCGCGGCGATGACGACGTCGTGCATGCCCGTCGCGATGCCCTGGGCGGCGAACTCGATCGCCTGCTGCCCCGAGCCGCACTTGCGCTCGACGGTGGTGGACGGGACGTGCACGGGGAAGCCCGCGGAGAGCCAGGCCATCCGGCCGGGTGTCGCGGACTGCTCACCGGCCTGGCTGACGCAGCCCACGATGACGTCCCCGACGATGCCCGGGTCGATGGACGTCCGCGAGACGAGGTGGGTGAGGGTCTGGGCGAGGAGCTCGACGGGGTGGAGGCCGCTCAGCGCGCCCCCCGGCTTGCCCTTGCCCATCGGGGTGCGGCACCCGTCGACGATGACGACCTCGCGAAGTTCGGCCATGGCTCACGCCTCCCGGCCGTCGGCGGTGGCCTTGCGCGCCGGACGCTGGTCGAAGGACCGCCCGAGCAGCTCGGAGGCGATGCGGGTGCGCTGAATGTCGGGGGTGCCGCCGGCGAGCGCCCAGCCGTGCGCGTCCCTGTGCATCCGCTCCAGGCCGTACTCCTCGGTATAGCCGTTGGCGCCGTGCAGCATCATCGCCATGTCGGTGACCCGCTTGGCCATCTCGTTGGCCGCGCACTTGGCGAGCGAGACGTGCAGGGTGCTCGGGGTGCCGGCGTCGAGCCCGGCCACCGCGCGGTCGCGGAGCATGCGCACCGACTCGACCTCCAGGAGCATGTCCGCGAGGGTGACCTGAACCGCCTGGAACTCGGCGATGGGCCGGCCGAACTGCTCGCGCTCCTGGACGTAGGCGATGGTCTTGTCCAGAGCGGCCTGCCCCAGAGCGAGGCTCATCGTGGTGTTGCCCAGCCGTTCGATGGAGAACATCGAGAAGAGGTCGCGGAAGCCGTCGGGAGGCCGGACGACGATGTTCTCGACCGGGATCTCCACGTCGTCGAGGATCACGTCCGCGGACGGCAGGCCCCGGAAGCCCATCAGCCGCTCACGGGCCCCGAACGAGACGCCCTTGCGGTCGGCCTCGACGATCACGGCTCCGATGCCCCTGGCCCCCGGGACGTCGTTCATCCGGCAGTAGACGAGGTAGCGGTCCGCGTCTCCGCCGTTGGAGATCCAGCGTTTCAGGCCGCGCACCACGACGGTGTCGCCCTTGATCTCCGCGCGGGTGACCATGTCGGTGGCGGCCGATCCGGCGTCCGGCTCGGAGATGCCGATGGCCATCGCGTTGTCACCGCTGATCACCCCGGGCAGGAACCGCCGCCTCTGCTCCTCGGTGCCGAGTCGCACCAGGTGCTGCGCCGGTCCGACGTTGGCCTCGAAGACCTGGAAGGCCGCCGGTGGCCAGACCTTCGCCAGCTCCTCGACCACGGTCAGGGCTTCGGCGAACGTTCCTCCGGCGCCTCCGTACTCCTCGGGAAGAGCGATGCCCAACCATCCGAGGGACCCCAGGTAGCGCCGCTCGTCATGCGCGATGACGGTCCGGTCGCGGTCCCACTGCTCGACGTGGGGCGCGTAGCGCTTCTCCGCGACCTGACGGGCGATCTCGCGCAGCTCGGATGTCTCGGTCGGCTGGGCGGCGGGGCCCGGACCAGCGGGCTGCGGCTCGAGTGGTGTGGTCATGCGTTGTGCTGCTTTCCCGTCTGCGGAAATGCGAGTCCCTCCCGGCGCTCGTCGTCGAACGCGGGCAGGTCCTGCATGGTGGAAGGGATGTGCGTTGCGGGGTGGCCCGGGTCAGCGGCTCTGGGCGTACTCGCTGTCCGCCCAGCGCACCAGGCGGGAGCCGAGCAACCCGACCAGTCCGCCGAACAGGACACCGAGGATCGAGACGGTCACGACGCCGACGTACATCCGGTCGGGGACGAAGATCTGCCAGGCGTGCCAGGTGTAGTAGCCGAGGCCCTCGTGGGCGTTGACGAACTCGACGGCGATGACCAGCAGCATGGAGATGCCCGAGGCGAGCTTGAGGCTGGAGACGATCTGCGGCGTGATCGCCGGAACGATCATCCAGCGGAACCGCTGCCCGGATGACAGGCCGTAGGACCGCGCGACCTCGTGGAACGCGGTGGGGATCATCATCGCGGCGGACAACGTCGTGAAGGCGACGATGTAGAACGTGCCGAGGGAGATGAAGACCAGCTTCGGCATCTCGCCGAGCCCGAAGAGGAGCAGGAACAGCGGCAGCAGCGCGAGCTTCGGAATGACGTAGAGCGCGCGGATCATGGGCTCGAGCATCCAGCGCAGGATCTTCACCTGGCTCATCAGGAGGCCGACGAGGATTCCGGCCAGCGATCCGATGACGTAGCCGGTCAGCAGCCGGACGATGGTGATCTTGAGCTCGGACCAGAGCAATCCGCTCCGCAGGTCCTCCTGCGCCTTCGCCGCCACCGCGCTCGGCTGGCTGAAGAAGCGGGCGTCGATCCAGCCCGACCGGGCCGAGATCTCCCAGGCGACGAGCATGCCGACCGGGAGCACGAGGCCGAGCACGAGCCGCAGGACGCCGTCGCGCCTCGCCTGGTACGCCGCCGACCGCTGCCTGGGGTCGGGCCGGCGCTCGACCCAGTTCCCCTCGTCCCGGGACACGCTCCGGTCCATCTGCACGGTCATCGGACGGCCTCCTCGATCGTCTCGACGTCGTCTTTGAGGTCGTCCCAGAGGTCCTGCTCGAGCCGGGCGAACTCCGGGTCCTTCCTCAGCTCCGCCGACCGCGGGCGCGCGAACGGGACGTCGACGATGCGGCGCATGCGTCCCGGACGGGCCGACATCAGGGCGATCCGGTCGGAGAGGAGGATCGCCTCGTCGAGGTTGTGGGTGACGAAGAAGACCGTGTAGGTGTGCTCGCGGACGATGGCGAGGAGCTCCTCCTGGAGCACCTTGCGCAGCTGCGCGTCGAGCGCCGCGAAGGGCTCGTCCATCAACAGGATCTCGGGCTCGACGACGAACGCGCGAGCCAGTGCGACGCGCTGCTTCATGCCACCGGACAGGTTGCCCGGGAGCGCCTTCTCGAACCCGGTGAGGCCGACCCGCTCGATCCACTCCTGCGAGCGGCGGCGCGCCTCGGCGCGGTCCACACCGGCGGCGTCGAGCCCCAGGCGCACGTTCGCCTCGACCGAGCGCCAGGGGAAGATCGAGTACTCCTGGAACACCGGGGCGACGAGCGGCCGGTCCCGGTGCTCGTGGTTGATCCGGACGACTCCGTCCGTGGGCTTCTGCAACCCCGCGAGCACCCGCAGCAGCGTCGACTTCCCGCAGCCCGACGGCCCGGCGACCGAGAGGAACTCGCCACGCCCGACGGTCAGGTCGACGTCGTCGAGGGCGACGACGTCCTCCCGGCCGCGGCGGCGGTATCGGTAGGACAACCCTTCGATGCGGATCTTGTCAGCGCTCGGCGCGACGTCGCCCGTCGGGGGCGACTCGGAGCGCACGGCCTCAGTCATCGGGCCCCTCCCAGCATCGTCACGACCACTTCGATTCTATTGAGCGGAATCTAATTCACCTGGTATGAATCATCTGTGTGATCCTGGGGCCCTGTCAAGGGTCACGACGCGACGGAGAGGTATGACCATGCGCCTGTGCACCAACTGGCTCCCGCTTTCCTCCGGCCTGACCCGGGAGGTGGCCGCCCGGTGCGAGGCGGCCGGCCTGTGGGGGATCGGGATCGGCGACTCCCCCGGCTACGGAGAGCTCTACTCCGCCTGCACCGACGCGCTCGGCGCGACGTCCTCGCTGGTCGTGAGCACCAGCGTGACCAACCCCGTGACCCGGCACTGGTCGGTACACGCCAGCGCCGTGCGCGCCCTGACCTCCGCCCATCCCGGCCGGTTCCGCCTGGGGTTCGGTCGAGGCGACTCGGCCGTGCACACCTTCGGCCTCCGGCCCGCGTCCCTGGCCGACCTCGAGCACTTCGGGCGCTCGGTGGCCGATTCCGCGCGGGCGGCCGGCGTCCACCCCTTCCTGCTCGTCGCGGCCAGCGGTCCCGCGACCGCGCGCATCGCCGGGCGCGTGGCCGACGGTGTCATCGCCGGCGTCGGCGGGGACCCCGTCGCGCTCCGCACGATACGCGAGCGCGCGCACGCCGCCCGCGCCGGCGGCGCCGCACCTCCCGAGATCTGGGCATCGGTGAGGATCGCCATCGGACGGGACGAGGACGAGGTGCGCGACCTGCGGCGACGTCTCGTCCCGCGCGCGGTGGGCGCGTCGCACTTCTCCTTCGCGTCGACCTTCGAGGGCAAGAACGTGCCCGAGGAGTACGCCGGCGTGCTGGCCGAGCGCTACGCGACCTACGACTACGGCTCGCACGGCCGCTCCGGAGCGACCGCGAACGCGACGATGTTCGCGGACCGGCCCGACATCGAGGACTACCTGCTCGACCGCTTCGCCGTCGTGGGACGCGCGGACGACTGCCGGGCCCGGCTGGAGGAACTCTCGACGCACGTCGACGGCGTCTACCTGTCACTGCTCTTCGAGGACGCCCTGCCCCAGATCGACCGGATCGGCGCGATGCTCGCATAGGCAGGGGACTCCCCCGGGTTCGGCAGCCCCGGCCCTGGCCCGACCGCCCGGCCGTCCGCAACGCGATAGACCGGGACACCTGGAGCGTCGCCCTGGCGGCGCCCCGGCTGGGGCGCGTCTTGTGGCACCGGTTCACCCGACGATAGATTCCACTCAGCAAAAGCTGTTTAGAATGGTTAGAACGATCATGAGGAAACGCCCGTGCGCGCACTGGTCTGGGACGGAACAGGTCTCCACGTCGACTCCACCATCGAGGTCCGCCCGCCGGGTCCGGGCGAGGTCGCCGTCGACATCACCATGGCCGGCCTGTGCCACAGCGACGTCAGCCCGATGGAGGGCCGCATTCCTCAGCCCACGCCGGCCATCCTCGGCCACGAGGCCGTCGGTGTGGTCTCCGCGGCGGGCCCCGGCGCCGACGTGCCCGTGGGTCAGCGGGTCGTGCTCACCGTTCTGCGCCGATGCGGCGAGTGCCGCCACTGCCGCGAAGGCCGGCCGACCCTCTGCCCCGCTTCCGGCCGGCCCGTCGCCAGCCCGTTCCGCCGCGACGGCGACGTCGTGCACCAGTTCGTCAGGATCGGCGCCTTCGCCGAGCGGATCGTGGTGGCCCAGGAGCAGGTCATCGCGATGCCCGCGGAGATCCCCGCCCCGGTCGCCGCCATGCTCGGCTGCGCCACGATCACCGCGTTCGGTGCCGTGGAGGACCGCGCCCGGCTCCGCGCCGGGGAGTCCGTGCTCGTGACCGGCGCCGGCGGGATCGGCCTGAACGCGGTCCTCGCCGCCCGGGCGGCCGGCGCGGAGCGCATCGTGGTCGTCGACCGCAACCCGGCGAAGGAGCGGATCGCCCGCATGTGCGGGGCGACCGACTTCCTCATCCCGGACGACCCGTCGCAGATCGCTCCGGGCGTGCGGGCGCTGGTGCCCGGTGGCGTGGACGCCGCGTTCGAGTGCGCCGGCCACACCGGACTCCTGGACGCCGCGATCAAGTCCCTCGGCGGGGGCGGACGGGTCGTCGTGCTCGGGCTGCCGCCGACCGGTGCGACGCTCGGCCTCGAGGTCCGCGACCTGTTCCACGACAAGTCCCTGCTCGGCTGCCGCATGGGCTCGGTCGACCCGCACCGGAAGCTTCCCGACCTCGCCGAGCGCGTCCTTCGCGGCGAGCTCGACCTGAACCCGCTCGTGTCGGCGGTCGTACCCCTGGAGGGCGCGGCCCGGCTCGTCGACGACCTCCGCAACGGCCGCATCGACCGTGGCTTCCTCCGATTCGGGAGCACCTCGTGACCACGACCGCCCACCACCACTCGATCGCCGGCGACTCGCTGAGCACCTCAAGGACGTACGACGTCACCGACCCCTACACCGAGCAGGTCATCGCCGTGGTCGCCGACGGTGACCGCACCGCGGCCGACGCCGCCGTGGCCGCCGCCGCCGAGGCGCGCGACGCCTGGGCGGCGACCCCGGTCGAGACCCGCCGCCGCGTCCTCGGCCGCGCCGGCGAGCTGCTCGAAGGCCGGCGCGACGAGCTCGTCGACCTGGCCATCGCCGACACGGGCGCCCGCCGGGCCGTCGCCGAGCAGACCCAGGTCGACGCAGCGCTGACCCGGCTCCGGCACTGGTCCACCCTGCCCGCGGACCTGCTCACCGTCCCGGCGGAGCCCGTGAGGGCCGGTCTCGCGGGAACGGTCACGCGCACGCCGGTCGGCGTGGTCGGCTGCATCAGTCCCTACAACTTCCCGCTGCTCGCGATGGTCGCGAAGGTCGCGCCCGCCCTGTTCGCCGGCAACACCGTGGTGATGAAGCCCGCCCCGCAGGACCCGCTGCTGGTCATCGCGCTCACCGAGGCGCTCAACGAGGCCCTGCGGGCGGAAGGCGCGCCGGCGGGTGCGGTCAACCTGGTGACGGGCGCGGGCGCCGAGCCCGGTGCCGCGCTGGTCGACCACCCCGAGGTCGGTGCGATCAGCTTCACCGGCAGCACGGTGGTCGGCACCGAGATCTACCGGTCGGCGGCGCCCGGCATGAAGCGGCTCCTCCTCGAGCTCGGCGGCAAGGGCGCGCTCGTCGTACGGGCCGACGCGGACCTCGACGCCGTCGTCGCCGGCGCGACGCGGGCGTGGACGGTCCACTCCGGGCAGATCTGCGTGACGCCCTCCCGCGTCATCGCCGACGCCTCGGTGCACGACGAGCTCGTCGGGCGGCTGCGCGCCACGCTGGGCGACCTCGTGCACGGCGACCCGCGAGACCCCGCGACGACCACCGTCCCGCTGATCAGCGAGGTCCAGCGCGACCGCGTCGGCGCGCTGGTGGCCGGTGCCCGCGCGGAAGGCGGGACGGTGCACGCCGCGGCGGACGTCCCGGATCACGGCTACTTCCACCCCGCCACCCTCGTGACGGGCGTCGGCCCGGAGACGACGGTCATGCAGGAGGAGGCGTTCGGCCCGGTCGTCTGCGTCACCCGGACGTCCTCCGACGACGAAGCGGTCGCCATCGCCAACTCGACCCGCTACGGGCTGACCGACCAGGTCTACTCGCGCGACCTCGACGCGGCGCGCCGCGTGGCCGCCCGGCTGGCCGCCGCGCAGGTCGGCATCAACACCTGCGCCCGGCGGGGAGATCTCCCCTTCGGCGGCAACAAGGCCAGTGGCCTCGGGCGCAGCGGCGGCACCTACGCACTCGACTCGTACACCGAACTCCGCGCGACGGTGCATCCGGCCTGCTGATGACAGTCATGTCCCGGAACCACCCGGAACCGGCTCCGGGGCAGGCTCCGGACGTCCGCGGCCCCTGGAGGCACTGCTCGCGCACACCGTCACGGCGGCGACATCCGGGCCATCACCGCCTTGGCCGCCGCCCGCGACCAGCCGATCAGTCGATCGCCAGCCAGCCGCGCACCTCCGCCTCGTGGTCGACGAAACGGTCGCCGGAGACGTCGACGACGACCTTGTCGATGGTGCCTCCGGTGAACGGGAACGGCGCCCGGTAGTCGCGGGTGACGGGCGAACCCTCGTCGCGGCCGACGCAGATCCCGTCTCCGACGACGCAGAAGTAGCTGGGCTGGGTGACGATGCGGTCGCCGCCCACCCGCTGCTCGTCCAGGTACAGGGTGAGGGGTCCCTCGGCACCGGGCATCTCGGGATCGGTGCTGCGGCCCTCGGCCCGGAACTCGGCCGTGAACACGTGCCTGCCCGGCTCGATCCGCAGGTCGGCGGTCACGACCTGCAGGCGGCTGCCCACCCAGTTGAAGGCGTAGTGCAGACGCTGGTCCTTGATGTAGAGGCTGTGCCCGCCCGAGACGCCGCCCTGGGCGAACAGGACGCCTTCGGCGTCGGCCGAGTGGATCTCGACCCCGGCGGCGATGGCGTACGACCGGCCGCTGATCACCGCGCCGGACTGCTCGGGCACCGGCGCGCAGTCGGGGTAGTAGACGTAGCGGTCACGGGCGGGGGTGCCCTGCGGGCGCTCGCTCAGGGTCTGCTCCAACGCGGTGCGGTCGTCCAGCGGAAGCCCGTTGTAGATGCCGGCGTGGTAGTACCACAGGCTCTTGAGCGTCTCCATCCGGCCCGGCTCCCGCGCGGCCAGGTTGTTGCACTGGGCGCGGTCCGTGGTGAGGTCGTAGAGTTCCCACTCGTCGTCCTCGAACCTGCCCCAGCCGCTCAGCGGAGGATGCACGGTGCAGGCCAGCCATCCGTCGTGGTAGATCGCACGCTGCCCCAGCATCGTGTAGAACTGCGTCCGCTTCCCCGGCGCCGAGGGGTCGGTGACCGAGGCCGCGAAGCTCTGGCCCTCGATCGGGTTCTGCGGACGTCCCTTGAGCACCTCCGGCGGTTCGATGCCCAGCAGGTCGTAGAGCGTCGGGACGACGTCGACCGCGTGGACGTACTGGTGGCGCACCTCCCCGCGGGCCTTGATCTTGGCGGGCCAGGCGACCAGGCACATGTCGGCCACACCGCCCTCGTAGCCGGCCCAGCGCTTCCAGTACGGGAACGGGGTGTCGAACGCCCACGCCCATCCGGTGTTGTAGTGGTTGTAGGATGACGGGCCGCCGAGTTCGTCGATGTGCTCCAGGGACAGCTCGGCCGGGGTGGGCAGGCCGTTGAAGAACCGCATCTCGTTGAACGTCCCGTCCGGCCCGCCCTCACCGCTTCCACCGTTGTCGGAGACCGCCACGATGATCGTGTTGTCGAGCTCGCCGGTGGACTCCAGGAAGTCGATCACCCGGCCGAGCTGGTCGTCGGTGTAGGAGACGTAACCGGCGAAGACCTCGGCCATCCGGGTGAACAGCCGCCGCTCGCCCTCGTTGAGGGACTCCCATGGCCGGACGGTGTCGAGCTGCGGCCACGGCTGACCGTCCGGCCCGGTGGCCTCCGGCTCGCCGTGGGGGTTGATCGGGGACGGCTCGGTGCCCTCGGGCAGCAGGCCGATCTCTTTCTGGCGGCGCAGGATCTCGGGCCGGATCGCCTCGTAGCCCTGGTCGAACACCCCCTTGTACCTGTCGGCCCACTCGGTGAAGACATGGTGCGGCGCGTGGGCCGCGTCGAGCGCCAGGTACATGAAGAACGGCTTGTCCGGCTCGACCACCTTGGCGTCGCGGATGAACGCGATGGCCTTGTCGGACAGGTCCCTGGCGATGTGGTACCCCTCCTCGGGCGTCGCCGGAGGGCCGACCTGGTGGTTGTCGTGGACCAGGCTCGGATACCAGCAGCTCGACTCGCCGTTGAGGAAGCCGTAGAACCGCTCGAACCCGCACCCCAGAGGCCACCGTCCCTTGTACGCGGCCATGCTGGTCTCCCACCCTGGGGTGAGGTGCCACTTGCCGATGCAATAGGTGTTGTAGCCGCGTTCGGACAGGACCTCCGAGATGAACCCGTTCTCGACCGGAATGCGGGTGGAGATCCCAGGAAACCCGTCGCTGAACTCGGCGATCGTTGCCATTCCGTTCGAGGTCGCGTTCCGGCCGCTCAGTAACGAGGCCCTGGTGGGCGAGCACAGCGCGGTGGTGTGGAAATTCGAATAGCGCAGGCCCAGGTTCGCTATCCGGGTCATCGTCGGCGTCTTCACCGGACCGCCGTAGCAGTCCATCGTCCCGTAGCCGACGTCGTCCCACACGATCATCAGCACGTTCGGGGACCCCTTGGGCGCCCACGGTGACAGGAACGGCTCCCAATCCGGTTCCGAGTCGCGGATGTCGAGGGAGATCCTCCCCTTGAAGCCTTTCGCCATGGTTTCTCTCCTCAGCGGACTGGATCCCGGGCGGCCCGACGTGATCGGCGCCGCGGTCGCGTGGGGCGACGTGCCCGGCCGTGTTCGGCCGTTCTCCTGTTCACCGGCGTGCTGCTGCCGCCTACGTTCCCTCCGCGAGCCGGGACGGCACACGCCTCCCTTCAAGACATCACGATGGAATGGTCACTTTCCGTGCAAGCGCGAAGCTTCACCGAAATACCGTGCGGCCACGGCGGCGTCCTCGCCGGTGGGGACGGCGGGGTGCGGGCAGCAGGCGGTCCCGCGCCAGGCGCCGCGACCTTCCTTGACCGCGACGGCGGCGATGGCCAGCGCCGCGATCGGGTCGGCCCAGGCCCATCCGTACAGGCTGTTGACCGCCAGGCCGATCAGCAGCACGGCCGACAGGTAGGTGCACAGCAAGGTCTGCTTCGAGTCGGCCACCGCGCTGGCCGACCCGAGCTCGCGGCCGGCGCGGCGCTGGGCGTACGACAGGAACGGCATGACGGCCAGGCTGAGGGCGGCCAGCACCAGCCCCGCGGACGAGTGTCCGGCCTCGCCGCCGCCGACCAGGGCGCGTACCGAGTCGACGCTGACGTAGGCGGCCAGGGTGAAGAACGAGACCGCGATGATCCGCAGCGCCCGCCGCTCCCGCCGCTCGACCGACTCCGGTGCGCGGGCGGAGAACTGCCAGGCGACCGCGGCCGCGGAGGCGACCTCGATCACCGAGTCCAGCCCGAACGCCACCAGCGCCCCCGACGACGCGACCGTCCCGGCGCCGATCGCGACCATGGCCTCGACCACGTTGTAGGTGATGGTGGCGGCCACCAGCAGCCGTACCCGCCGCGCCAGCACCGCCCGCCGCCGCGGTGAGGGCCCCAGCGACAGCGTGGTCATGTCCGCGCGCGCCTCTCGGGGGTGCAGGCGCCTACCTGCTGGTCGGCGCCGGTGCCGTGGGCCGGGCAGAGCGGCGTGGCGCGATCGGTCGCTGGACGGTGCGGGGGCGGGCGCAGCAGGTCCGAGACCTCGGGGGCGGCGACGGAGTAGAACGGCAGGTCCACCGCCCGCGCCTCGCCTCGGGCCGGTCGCTGCACGATCGGCGACCTCACCGGGTCGGCGAGGGGATGGAACAGCGCTGCCGGCATGAGCCCGTCCAGACAACCCATTCCATAATCAAGATCAATCGACATATCGCGATGATAGTCCACATTGGTGGTCAGTCAACCCGTTACAGGGACCGGATGGAGTCCGCCTCCGGGGAGGGGAAGGACTCTGGCGGCGGCGCGCATGGCGACGAAGGTGTGCGGCCGGGCGCGCGGTCTGGGCCGCTACACTCGCTTGCGTGGATGGTTCGCTCGGTCCCTTCGGGGTTCGAGCGTCGTAAGAGGGAACCCGGTGAGAATCCGGGACTGCCCCGCAGCGGTGAGCGGGAACGACCGCCGTCATCACGCACTGGGCCTCGCACAGGTCTGGGAAGCGACGGCCAGTAGGACGCTCCTACCTCGGTAGGAGCGGAGCCCGCGAGTCCGAAGACCTGCCTCCGCCCGCGCGCCGGCCGGCGTGCGGTGGTCTGCGGCCTCGAGGGAGGGCCTGCGGCTCGCACGCGGTGGTCCCCGCCGTGCCGTGCGCCGTTCCTTCCGCGTGGCCGCCCGTGGCTCAGCGAGGGAAGCCGCCATGAACACCACGATCCTCGGATACCCGCGCATCGGGGCGCGCCGAGAACTCAAGTTCGCCACCGAGGACTACTGGGCCGGACGCGTCGACGCGGCGGCCCTGGAGAAGGCCGGCGCCGAGTTGCGCGGTGCCGTCTGGACGGAGTTGCGCGACGCCGGGCTCGACGCGATCCCGTCGAACACCTTCTCCTACTACGACCAGGTGCTCGATACCAGCGTGCTCGTCGACGCCGTCCCCGGCCGCTACCGCCACCTGGACGGTCTCGACCGCTACTTCGCCATGGCGCGCGGCGTCCAGGACGTCCCCGCGCTGGAGATGACCAAGTGGTTCGACACCAACTACCACTACATCGTCCCCGAGGTCGGCCCTGCCACCAGGTTCCGGCTGGCGGGCGGAGCCGATGCCAAACCGGTCTCCGAGTACCGGGAGGCCAGGGCGCTGGGCGTCGAGACGCGGCCGGTGCTGGTCGGGCCGCTGACCTACCTGCTGCTGGCCAAGCCGGCGGCGGGTTCCCCTGACGGGTTCCGCCCGCTCGACCTGCTGGACGGGCTGGTCGAGGTGTACGCCGAGTTGCTGGAACGGCTGTCGGGGGCCGGGGCCGAGTGGGTTCAGCTGGACGAGCCCGTGCTGGTCGCGGACCGGACCGAGGAGGAGGTCGCCGCGCTGGCCCGCGCGTACGCCCGGCTCGGCGAGCTGCCCAGCAGGCCGCGCCTGATGGTGGCGACCTACTTCGGCACGGTCGGCGCGGACGCGCTGCGCGTCCTCGCCCGGTCCCGCGTCGAGGCCGTCGCCCTGGACTTCGTCGCGGGAGCGGGCAACCTGGACGTGCTCGCCTCGGTCGGCGGGCTGCCGCGCAAGACCGTCGTGGCGGGCGTGGTGGACGGCCGCAACGTCTGGCGGGCCGGCTCCCGGCGGGCCATGGCGACCTGCGCCGCGCTGCTCGGCCTGTGCGACCAGGTCACCGTCGCGACCTCCTGCTCACTGCTGCACGTCCCGATCGACCTGGACGCCGAGACCGCGCTCGACCCCGCGGTGCGGGGACGGCTCGCGTTCGCCCGGCAGAAGGTCGAGGAGGTCGTCGCGCTGGGCAGGGCGATGCGCGAGGGCGCCCCGGCTCCCACGGCTCAGGCCGCATCGCCGGCCGCGGGGATCGACCACCGCGTCCGTGCCCGCCTGGACATGCTCGGCGACGCGCGCCGCGGGGACCGGAACGCCCGGTTCGCCGCCCAGCGCGCCGCGCTGAGGCTGCCCGACCTGCCCACCACCACCATCGGCTCCTTCCCCCAGACACCGGAGATCCGCAAGGCCCGCGCCGACCGCAGGGGCGGGCGCGTCTCCGAGGACGCCTACACCCAGGCGATGAAGGACGAGATCGGCCGGGTCATCGCCTTGCAGGAGGAACTGGGCCTGGACGTTCTCGTGCACGGCGAGCCCGAACGCAACGACATGGTCCAGTACTTCGCCGAGCGGCTGGACGGCTACGCCGCCACCGAACACGGATGGGTGCAGTCCTACGGGTCCCGGTACGTGCGGCCTCCGATCCTGCACAGCGACGTCGCCCGGCCCCGGCCGATGACCGTCGGATGGACCACCTACGCCCAGGGGCTGACCGGTAAGCCGGTCAAGGGGATGCTGACGGGCCCGGTCACCATGCTGGCGTGGTCGTTCGTCCGCGACGACCAGCCGCCGGCCGAGACCGCGCGGCAGGTGGCCCTCGCGCTGCGTGACGAGATCGGTGACCTGGAGTCGGCGGGGATCCGCGTCATCCAGGTCGACGAGCCCGCCCTGCGCGAACTGCTGCCGCTGCGCGAAGCCGAGCACGCGGCCTATCTGGAGTGGGCGGTCGGCGCGTTCCGCCTGGCCACTTCGGGAGTGGCCGACTCCACGCAAATCCACACGCACATGTGCTACTCGGAGTTCGGCGAGATCATCGACGCGATCGGGGCCCTGGACGCCGACGTCACCAGCGTCGAAGCGGCCCGCTCACGCATGGAGCTGGTCGCCGACCTGCGCGCCGCCGGCTACGAGAACGGCATCGGCCCCGGCGTCTACGACATCCACTCCCCCCGCGTCCCCTCGGCCGAGGAGATGGAGGACAACCTGCGGCGGGCGCTGCAGGCCGTCGAGCCCGCCAAGCTGTGGGTCAACCCCGACTGCGGATTGAAGACCCGCGCCTACCCCGAGACCGAGGCGTCCCTGCGCCACCTGGTCGCCGCCGCGCGACGCGTCCGCGAGGGCACCGCGACCTGACCGGCCGACGAGCGAGGGCGCACGGTCGGGACGGCCCGACCGTGCGCCCTCGGATCGGCCGTGGCGGGTCAGAGCCGGCCGAGGGCTTCGGCCAGTCGGGTGGCGGCGGAGGCGATCACCTTCTCGTCGTGGGGGACGCCGTTGGTGCTCCGGTTGGTGAGGACCGAGATGATGATCGGAGCGGAGGAGCCGGGCGGCCAGGCGATCGCGATGTCGTTCGCGGTCCCGTGGTTGCTCGCGCCACCGGTGCCGGTCTTGTCCCCGACCGTCCAGTCCTTGGGAAGACCGGCCCGGATGCGCGCATTGCCGGTGAGTGAGCCGCGGAGCCAGCCGATCAGCCGGTGCCTGTCCCGGGCATCGAGGGCGTCGCCCACGGTGAGCCGGGACAGGCTGCCCGCGGCGGCCGCGGGAGTGGTGGTGTCGCGCGTCTCGCCGGGCCGCCACCCGGTGAGGTGGGGCTCGTAGCGATCGAGCCGGCTCACCGGGTCTCCCAGAGAACGGAAGTACCCGGTCAGCCCGGCGGGCCCCCCGATCCGCCTCAGCAGCATGTTGCCCGCGAAGCCGTCGCTCTTGGTGACCGCCGCCCGGCAGAACTGTGCGGGGGTCATGCCGGTGTCGGTGTACTCCTTGGTCTCCGGCGAATTCTCCAGCACCTCCTCAGGCTTCCAGCGCAGCACCCGGTCGAGGAGGCCGGGGTCGGTGTCGCGTGCCTTCTTCAGAACCGCGGCGCACGCGTACACCTTGAACATCGAATTGAAGGGGAAACGCTCGTTCGCCCGATAGCCGACGGCCTTGCCCGTGCCCATGTCGATCGCCACCGCGCCGATGCGTCCCTCGTATGACGCTTCGAGTGCCCGCAACGCGCGCTCGAGCCCGGGGTTGGAGGTGAACCGGACGGCGGGGGCCGCGCCGCTGGTCTGGGCGGCGGGCTTCGCGGCACCCGTCCGGGCGGCGGGCGCACTCGTTCCGCAGGCCGAGGCGAGCAAGGCGGACGTCGTCAATACCGCGACACCCGACCGGGTCCGCAGCCGAAGATCGAACCTCATGGGCAGAGCAGACCAGAGATCAACTACCTACGTCCAATATCGACATGGGTGGCCGTCGATTCGAGGACGAATATGATCGCATGGGCCGGCCATGGAGCACCCGCGCACGGTCGTCGCCGGTGATGGACCGCTGTGGCCTGCCGATGATCGACCGGGACACATAGCCGCTGTCTATGGGTCGCATTGGCAATCGGTGTTGGACGGGTACGGCGGCCCCGCGCTTGACTCGGAAGCGTTATCAGCCGATTCCCGTCCGAGGAGCTCCCGTGACGTCTCAGCGCAGGTTTCGGATCGCCGCCATTCCCGCCGACGGGGTGGGGGCAGAGGTCGTGGCCGCGGGCCGCACGGTGCTCGACGCGCTCGCCGCCGCGTCCGGCGGGGCGTTCGCCTTCGACTGGACCGAGTTCCCCTGGGGCTCGGACTACTACGCCGAACACGGTGTCATGATGCCGGACGACGGGCTGGCGACCCTCCAGGACTTCGAGGCCATCTACTTCGGCGCCGTCGGCTGGCCGACCGTGCCCGATCACATCAGCCTGTGGGGCCTGCGTCTGAGGATCTGCCAGGGGTTCGACCAGTGGGCCAACGTCCGCCCCGTGCACTTCCTGCCCGGAGTGGTCAGCCCGCTGCGCAAGGCCGACGACACCGAACTGGACTGGGTGGTGGTCCGGGAGAACAGCGAGGGCGAGTACGCCGGCCTGGGCGGCCGCAATCTGTCGGCTCGCGGGGCGGGCGGCGAGGTCGCCGTCCAGTCCGCCCTGTTCACCGAAGTCGGCTGCGAACGCATCATCCGCTTCGCCTTCGAACTCGCCCGCACCAGGGCGCGCAAGAAGGTCTCCAGTGTCACCAAGAGCAACGCCCAGCAGTACGGAATGGTCCTGTGGGACGACACGTTCCGCCGCGTCGCCTCCGACTACCCCGACGTCGAGACCGAAAGCGTCCTGGTCGACGCGATGTCGGCCAAGTTCGTCCTGCACCCCGAGGACCTGTCGGTCGTCGTCGCCTCCAACCTCAACGCCGACATCCTCTCCGACCTGGGCAGCGCCCTGGCCGGCAGCCTGGGCCTGGCCGCCAGCGCCAACCTCAACCCGGAACGTCGCTACCCGAGCATGTTCGAGCCCGTCCATGGTTCCGCTCCCGACATCGCCGGCCGGGGCGTGTGCAATCCCATCGGCGCCGTCGGCAGCGCCGCGTTCATGCTCGACCACCTCGGCCTGCACGACGAGGCCGCGCGCCTCGGTAAGGCCATCGAGGCCACCACCGGCGCGGGCGTCATGACACCCGACGTCGGCGGCACCGCCACCACCGCGGACGTCACCCAGGCGATCATCGACCATCTGTGACCAGCGCCGTACCGGCGAGGTCCGTGGTCGCGGACGTGCCCCGGTCTTCCCCGGCGGGCGCTGCCTCCGGCCCGGGCGACCGTCGCCCGATCCGGCGCTAGAGGTCGTCCGGAGCCTCCGGCTTCGTCGACCAGGACGCGGCCATGCCGAGGAACGCCCGAGCGGCCGGGGTGAGCTCGGCGGGCCTGCTGACGAGCGCGACGCGCAGGTGGGACGCGGGTTCGATGTGGTGGATGGCGGCGCCGGCCCGTTCGGCGAGCGGTGTCCACGACGACGGCATGACCGCGTGCCCGAACCCGGCGAGCACCAGCGGCAGGATCGAGGTGCGGTGCGCGATCTCCGCCGCGATGTGCACCTGGACACCGCTGGCGAGGATGTCGTCGACGAGCCTGCGCATCAGGCTGCCGCGCTGGGAGACGATCAGCCGGCGACCGCGCAGATCCGTGCGCCGCACCGTGTCCCCCGCGGGCAGGTCATGGTCCGGGGGCGAGATGAGGATCAGGGGCTGGTCCTCGATCGGCAGGACGCGCAGCCCGGCGGCGTGCAGGTCGCCGGCCGAACCGAGCAGGCCGATCTCGGCGACCCCGGAGCGCACGCCGTCCACCACCTCATCCGGGGTGAACGCGCCGTCCACGTTGAGCGTGATCCCCGGATGGGCCGCGGCGAACCGGGTCATCATCGACGTCAGCGGCTCGATGCCGGGCGACGGCATGGACACCAGATCCAGCCGCCCGCGTTGCAGCCCTTTGACCGACTGCGCCACGGCGCGGGCGGTGTCAAGGTCGCGCAGGACCTGCCGGGCCGGCTCGACGAGCTGGCGGCCCGCCTCGCTGAGCACGACGCCCCGGCCCACGCGGTGGAACAGCGGCACTCCGAGCTCGCGTTCGAGGTTGGCGATGGCCTGCGACAGCGACGGCTGGGCGATATGGACGTGCTCGGCGGCACGTCCGAAGCCCTGGTGGTCGACCACGGCGAGGAAGTACCCCAACTGGCGTGCGTCCACGGCCCCTCCAGCCTTCCATAGGCAGCACCTATCGAAACGGTAGAGGACTCGTGGTGGCCGGCGGCCCGCCGGCTCCTACCCGCGCGGCGGCCGGGTCAGCCCTCGCACCCGTACGACCGCGCCCGGGTGAAGCGGGCCGCGGGGACGGCGCGAGGTCGTGCCGGCGGGATGCGGTCCAGGGCGCGCATGCGGGCCCTCTTGCCGCTGTCCACCCGGACGTCGTCGTCGGCACCGAAGGAGGGCCCGAACATCGGAGCCGGGCCTCGATGCCCGCCTCCGGCAGGCGTTCAGGTCCGCCGGACCACTCGGGGCCGGTCAGGACACCGGCCGGGGTCGCTGCCAGGGCGGTACCGACACCGGGCCGGACAGAGCGACCTCCGAGCCGGCGAGGAACCTCCCGCGTCGCACGGTCGCTCAGCCTCCGATCCCGGTGAGGGCGGCCATCACGGGCAGGATCGCGATGATCAGGATCGCGCCGACAACGTCGAAGGTGATCCCTGAGCGGATCATCCGTGTGATGGGCACGCATCCGGTGCCGTAGACGATGGCGTTCTGGGGCGTGGAGACCGGGAGCATGAACCCGAAGGACGCGCCGAACGTGGCGGCCAGCGCCGGGACGAACGGGTCGACCCCGGCCGCCACCGCGAGCGGGATGACGATCGGCACCACCACCGCGGCCGAGGCGGTGTTGCTGGTGGTCTCGGAGATCAGGATCGCCAGGACCACCGCGAACGCGGTGATGGCGAAGGAGCTGGCGATGCCGAGGGTGCTCGACGCGCTCTCGCCGATGGTCTTGGCCAGGCCGGTGGACGACAGCATCGCGCCGAAGATGATCCCGGTGCCGAACAGCAGGATGGTGCCCCAGTCGATCCGGCTCGCGTCGCGCCACGTCATCGTGGTCTCCTGACGCGACCAGTCGACCGGCAGGATGAACAGCAGGGCGGCGCCGACGACGGCCACGACACCCTCGTTGAGCCGGTCGTCGACGAGGGCGTAAGCGTCCGAGCCGGTCCCGGAGACCAGCCCGACGACCGCGGGGAGCAGCCACAGCGTCACCGTGACCCCGAACGCGACCACGGTGTTCTTCTCCGCCCGGCTCATCGGCCCCTGCTCGGCGCGGCGATCGCGGATGTAGTCCTCCACACCCTCGATGCGCCGGACCTCGGGCCGGTTGATCAGCAGCAGGATGACGCCCAGGACGGCGAACATCAGGGCACAGATCGGCAGGGCCGTCAGGGTCCACTGGGCGAACGACACGCGCTGCCCGGTGGCCTCCTCGATCAGCCCGCGGCCGATGAGGTTCGGCGGCGCCCCCACCGGGGTGATCAGCCCGCCGACGCTGGCCCCGTAGGCCAGCATGAGCATCAACGCCGCGCCCACCCGGACCCGCAGCGGATCGAAGTCCGGCCGCACCACGCCACGGTCCTGCATGAGCCGCGCGATCACCGCCAGGATGCCCAGCGCGGTCGGCATCAGCATCGCGACGGTCGCCGTGTTGGACACGAACGCCGACAGCACGCAGGTGATGCCGCCGAAGGCCAGGATGATGCGCACCGTCGACCGCCCGACCCCGGGCAGCCCGAGGACGAAGAACGCCACGCGCTGCGCCACCCCGTGCTTGAGCATGGCCTGGGCCAGGATGAACGCCCCGATGAAGGTGAACACCGTGGTCGAGCCGAACGGCGCCAGCACCTCGTCGGAAGGGGCCACCCCCAGCAAGATGATCGCGGATACCCCGATCAGGCCCCCGACCGGGATGGGCACCGGCTCGCAGATCCACAGCACGATCACGCCCAGCAGCACGGCGCCGAGCGTCTGCTGCGTGCCGTCCATGTCCAGCGGGAGCAGGCCGAACAGGAGGGCCACGGCGGGGGCGAGGAACCATCCGACCATCCGGCGGCCCTTCTCGAACCGCTCCTCGGCCGGGGAGAGACGCTGCTCGGCCAGGCTGCGGTACGTCGTACCGCCGAGCAGGACCTTCTCGACGTCCGTCCGCGCGCCGCCGGCACCACGCGAACCCGGCGGCCGGTCGTGATGTGCAGCCATGGATGCCATGCATCCTCCTCGAAGGCTCGACTGCGCTCACTGTGCAACCTCGACCACCACAGGGTCCAAGATGTGTCGCCTGTCACACTCATAGACCGCGCCTATGGATCCGGATCGAGCGCGGCGCTCGTCCATGTCCGGGACTCCATGAGATCACCGGGCAGCCGGTGAACGGCCGCCTCGGCCAGCCCACCGTCCGATGGAGACCACCGCACGATCCGTTCATCAAGTAGCATCCTTCAGTTCGCGGGGGTCATCGGAGGCCGGGTGTCGAAGCAGTAGGACCGAATCATGTGGGTCTGGGTTCTGTACGCACTGGGCGCGCTCGTCATCTGCGGCGCGGCATGGCTGCATATGAGAGGCCCGATGCGCCGCTGTATCGTCTGCGCGAGTAACGGCCTAGTGAAGCGCTCACCGCTGGTAGGTATGCGTGCGGCCGAGAGACTGCTTGGACACAAACCGCCCTTGGCCTGGTCGACGGCAGACGAACGAGGAAACATAAGCTGGCTGGTCCATCCGGATTGTCAGCGTGAAGCCGCCCGAGGCAAGGGCCGGAAGTTCAAGGACGCAGCGTCGAGATACGCGCACCTCCCGGCCTCCAGTTTCGCCGGGGCGGAATGCGGTCGCTGCCATGAGCCGATCGCGCTGGAGGCGATGCAGCCACCTGCCGCGGACCGCCGGCACGACGCAAGCACGATATATGGGCGCGCGTGGCAGTGCTGGGGATGTAGGGCATGGCTTTGCACCAAGCACCTCAGCAGGGATATCCACCACACGAATGGCGCATTCCGTTTGCCGCATCTTCACTGCGTGGGCGACTTCGTCCCACCCGGAGTGGAGCCCTGACGGTTGGCGCGCCCCGTCCACGAGCAGGTGGCGCGCACGCCGAGCCGGGCCGTCATCCTGCTCGACACCTCCTACCGGGAGGCGCCGCCGCCTGGGGACGGGCGCGTCCGGTTGTCGTAGGCTGCGCGGGTGACGGTCGCGACGGCGCTGGATCCGCCGGGGAACAGGAGCATGCCGGCCGTGCAGCCGGCCACGGCCCCGCTCCCGCGAGACCCTGAAGGGGCGCCGTGGTGAACCCGCCTGAGGAGACCGGGCGGGTCCTCGTGGTGGACGACGATCCCACCGTCGCCGAGGTCGTCGCCCGCTACCTGGTGCGCGACGGTCACCGGGTCGAGTGCGCGGCCGACGGGCGCGATGGTCTGCGGCGGGCTCTCGAAGACCCGCCCGACCTGGTGGTCCTCGATCTCATGCTGCCCGGGCTGAGCGGCCTGGAGGTGTGCCGCAGGCTGCGCGAGACCTCCCCGGTGCCGATCGTGATGCTGACCGCGCTCGGTGAGGAGACCGACCGGCTCGCCGGTCTGGAGACCGGCGCGGACGACTATGTCACCAAGCCGTTCAGTCCTCGCGAGCTGGCCCTCCGGGTGCGGTCGGTGCTGCGCCGGACCCGCGGCGTCGTCGCCCCCGCCGGCACCGGGACGCTGCGCGACGGCGACCTGACGCTGGACGCGCGGGCGCACGAGGCCGAGTTGCGCGGCGCCCCGCTGAGCCTGACCGCGCGCGAGTTCGACCTGCTGGCGTTCCTGATGCGCCACCCGCGGCGGGCGTTCACGCGGGACGAGCTGCTGGAGCGCGTGTGGGGCTGGTCGTTCGGCGACACCTCCACGGTCACCGTCCACACCCGGCGGCTGCGGGAGAAGGTCGAGGACGACCCGACCGCGCCGCGCCGGATCGTCACCGTGTGGGGCGTCGGCTACCGCTACGAGCCCGCCGGCGGTGAGGGGGCGCCGTCGTGATCCCCGTTTCCGACCTGCTTCTGGTGGTCTGGTACGCGGCCGTCGCCGCGGTGGGGGTCGCCGCGGCCGGGCTGGCGCTGCTGCACCGCCTGGGCGGCCGGTCCATCGCCGTCCAGCTCGGGCTGGTCGGCGTCGCGACCGTGCTGGCGACCGTCTCCGGCATCGTGGTGATCACGTTCATGATGGTGCTGAACGACCATGACCAGGCGGTGGTCCTCGCCGTCGTCGCCGCCTCCGGCGCGGTCGCCACCGGGGTGTCGGTGCTGCTGGGGCGCCGCCTGGTCGCCGCCAACCGCGTCCTGGTCGCGGCCGTGCGCACCGACCCGTACCGCGTGCCGGGCACGCGCCTGCCCGCCGAGCTGGCCGAGCTGGCGCGCGAGCTGGACGACGCCTACCGGCGGCTGGCCGAGGCGCACGCGCGTGAACGGGTGCTGGAGTCCAGCCGGCGTGACCTCGTCGCCTGGGTCAGCCACGACCTGCGCACGCCCCTGGCCGGGCTGCGGGCGATGGCCGAGGCGCTGGAGGACGGCGTCGTGTCCGACACCGCGACCGTGGCGCGCTACCACGGCCGCATACGCGTGGAGGTCGACCGCCTGTCGGAGATGGTGGACGACCTGTTCGAGCTGTCGCGCATCCACGCCGGAGCGCTGGGGCTGTCGCGGCGGCGGGTGGGGCTTCACGACCTGGTCGCCGAGGTCGTCGCGGGCACCGAGGCCCTGGCGAAGGCCAAGGGCGTCCGGCTGTGCGGCGACGTCCAGGGCCGCACCCCCCTTGAGGTGGACGCGGGCGAGATGGAACGGGCTCTGCGCAACCTGGTCGTGAACGCGATCCGGCACACTCCCGCGGACGGCGCCATCGAGATCACCGGCGAGGTGGACGAGGGGATGGCGTGCGTGACCGTCGCCGACGCCTGCGGCGGCATCCCCGAGGCCGACCTGCCCCGGGTGTTCGAGGTGGCGTTCCGCGGGGAGAGCGCCCGCACCCCGGGCGGCGGCGCGGGCCTCGGCCTGGCCATCGCGCGCGGGATCGTGGAGGCGCACTCCGGGCAGATCGGCGTGACCAACGCGGGCGGCGGATGCCGCTTCGTCGTGCGCCTCCCCCTCACGCCCTGACGTCCGCCGGCCAGCGAGCCCTCCCCCAGGTAACGGCCATATCCGTTGGCGTTGCAGACGGACGTGTCAGCAGCCGCGAACGAGGCCAGATCGGCTAATAAGCGTGACCGGTCCCGTGGCGATACCTACGATCAGTGAGCATGGATGACCACACCGGTTACAGGAGTGATGGATCCGCCATGACGAGCCGCTCATCGTCCGGTCTCACCGTCCGCGCAGGCTGTCTGCTGCTCGGTGTCGCGGTGCTCATCATCCTGGCCGGCTGCGGGACGAGCAAGGACGGCTCTGAGACGGCCGACGGCAAGGTGCCCTCGACACCGGCGTCACCCCCACCCCGCGCAGCCGCGGACGGAACCGATCTGAACGCCTGCGAGGACGGCAGCTGTGAGGTCGAGGTGACCGGCCCGGCGACGCTCCCGGTGGATAGTAAGAAGTTCAAGACCGGCACGCTGGAGGTCGAGCCGGGCCAGGACGACACGGTGTCGTTCACCATGAAGCAGTCCGGGAACTCCTCGACCTCAGTCCAGGTCTGCAGCCCGGACGGGGGTTGCACGAACCTTGGTGGGGGCGGCTACTCCTCCGGAGGAGGTGACGTGGAGTCGAGCAGTGCGTGGACGGCAGGCGCGGGTACGCGCATCACGGCCAACGGGATCGTCATCACCGTGGTCTCGGTCGCCGACGGGTCGGCGATCCTCCGCGTGACGCCGAGGTAGTCACGCTCAGCGCTCTCGTCCGTCCCTCCAGAAGATCGCGGCGGCGGCGACCGGACCGCGGGTGCTCGCGCCCGGGCCGCGCCGGTAACCGCCCAACGGTCACCCGCAGGCAGGGCACCGGAAGTTCGGCGCGAACGCGTCGCTCATGGAAACGCAACGGCCGTAAATCTTACGAGGTTCGTACAGGACGGGCTCGCTCCGCGTTTCCGCGCGTCCGCCGCCTTACGTTCGTCGCATGCGAGTGCTGCTCACAGGTTCGGCCGGGTTCATCGGCTCGCACGTCGCCGAGGCCCTCGCGGCCTCCGGGCACGAGGTACGCGAGCTCGATCCGCGCGCGGGCGAGGAGGCCGGAGATGTCAGGGACCCCGAGGCGGTGGCGCGCCGCCTGCGCGGCGTGGACGCGGTCTGTCACCAGGCGGCGATGGTCGGCCTCGGTGTGGACGTGTTCGATCTCCCTGCCTATACGGGCGTGAACGTGCAGGGAACGGCGGTGTTGCTGGCGGAGATGGCCCGTGCGGGGGTGCGGGGGCTCGTGCTGGCGTCGTCGATGGTCGTGTACGGCGAGGGCACCTACTTCTGCGACGTCCATGGGAAGGTCAGGCCGGGCCCGCGAGCGGAGAGGGATCTGCAGGCACAACGCTTCGAGCCGTCGTGCCCCGATTGCGGGAGCCCTCTGGAGCCGGGGGTCGTCCAGGAGGAGACCGGCCTCGATCCGCGCAACGTCTATGCCGATACCAAGGTGGCCCAGGAGCATCTGGCCGCGTCTTGGGCGCGCATGACCGGTGGCAGGGTCGCGGCGTTGCGCTACCACAACGTGTACGGCCCGCGGATGCCCCTGGACACGCCCTACGCGGGGGTGGCCGCGCTCTTCCGTTCGCGGCTGGAGCGTGGGGAGCCGCCGTTGGTGTACGAGGACGGGCGGCAGCGACGCGACTTCGTTCATGTGCGGGATGTGGCCCACGCGAACGTGCTCGCCCTGGAGTCGCTCACGGATAGGCGGGAGGGTGAGTCGCGGGCGTACAACATCGCCAGCGGCACTCCTCGTTCCATTGCCGAGATGGCTCATGCCCTGGCCGACGTGTACGGCGGCCCGGAGCCGCAAGTGACCGGTGGCTACCGTCTGGGCGATGTACGCCACATCGTGGCGAGCCCGGAGCGCGCACGGCACGAACTCGGATACACGGCGGAAGTGCCTTTCGCTTCAGGGATGGCCGAGTTCGCCAACGCGAAGGCAGGCGCCGACCGGTGAACGAGGTGGTCGATGTCATCCTGCCCTGCCTGAACGAGGCGGAGGCGCTGCCCTGGGTGCTGTCACGGATGCCGGCCGGCTTCAGGGCCATCGTGGTCGACAATGCGTCCACCGACGAATCGGCGGCGATCGCGCGAGACCATGGCGCGGCCGTGGTCGAGGCTCCGCAGCGGGGGTTCGGTGCCGCGTGCCATACCGGCCTGCTGGCGGCCTCAGCCGATGTGGTGTGCTTCATGGACGCCGACGCGTCCCTTGACCCTGAGGAGCTTCCCCGCGTCGTGGCAGCGCTCGGGACGCGTGAGCAGGGGCCGGGTCTGGTGCTCGGTAGGAGGCGCCCATCGGGACGGGGTGCCTGGCCGGTGCACGCCCGATTCGGCAACACCGTCCTGGCACGTTCCCTGAACCGGAGGGCCGGTACGGCCCTGCACGACCTCGGCCCCATGCGGGCCGCCCGGCGAGCCGAGCTGCTGGGCCTCCCGCTCGCCGATCGCCGTTTCGGCTACCCGCTGGAGATGGTCCTGAAGGCCGCCGCCGCCGGCTGGACGATCACCGAGGTCGAGGTGACGTACCGTCCCCGCCAGGGCCGTTCCAAAGTGACCGGCACCGTCGGCGGGACCGTGCGGGCGGTCCGCGACATGCGCCGCGTACTGGCCGAGGTGGCGCGGTGAACGCCGACCTGGTCGTCATCGCCAAGGAACCCGTGCCGGGACGGGTCAAGACGCGGCTGACCCCCGGCTACACGGCGGAGCAGGCCGCCGGGCTGGCGGAGGCCGCCCTCGCCGACACGCTCGCCACCGTCGCGCGCACCCCGGCCGGGGCGCGGATCCTCGCGCTGCGGGGCGATCCCGGGCCATGGCTGCCGCCCGGCGTGCGGGTGATCCCGCAGCGTGGCGACGGTCTCGACGAACGGCTCGCGCACGCCTTCGACGACGCGTACGCGGGACGGCCCCTCGTCCTGATCGGCATGGACACCCCGCAGGTCACGACCGCTCTCCTGGAACAGGCGGGGCGGGCACTGGGGCACTGCGACGCGGTGTTCGGCCCGGCGGAGGACGGCGGGTTCTGGCTGCTCGGCCTGGGCCGTCCCGATGCCGCGCTGCTGCGCGGCGTGCCGATGTCGCGTTCCGACACCGGGCGGGCCCAGCTCGCACGGCTGTACGCGGCGGGACTGACCGTGGCCGTGCTGCCCCGCCTCGCCGACGTGGACACCGCCGACGACGCCGCCAGGGTCGCCGCGCTCGCCCCGCACGGCCGCTTCGCCTCCGCCGTCCGGGCCGTCCGGGCCGTCCGGGACGGCGGAGCCGGGAACCCGGCGCGTACCGGAGCGGCGCCGGCATGATCGGTGAGCTGTACGAGCGGGCCCTCGAGCGGCGCGACGGTGTCGAGGTGGAGGTCGAGGACGGCGCCGGCCGCCGCAGTCCGCTGCCCGTCGGGGAATGGATGTCCCTGCGGCCCGGCGACACCGGCCTGCTCGACCGGTGCGACGGCCCCGCTCTGGACGTCGGCTCCGGGCCGGGACGGCTCACCGTGGCGCTGACCGAACGGGGGGTGCTCGCCCTCGGCATCGACGTCGTCCCTTACGCGGTCGCGCTCACCGTCGCGGCCGGGGGCCCCGCGCTGGTCCGGGACGTGTACGGCCGGGTGCCCGGCGCCGGGATCTGGAGGACCGTGCTGCTCGCCGACGGCAACATCGGGATCGGCGGCGACCCGTCCGCGCTGCTGGGGAGGGCCTTCGACCTGCTCTCGCCGTGCGGCGGCCGGGTGCTGGTGGAGGTGATGGAGCCGGGGACGCGCTCGCACGCCGGACGGCTCCGGCTCCGGACCGGCCGGGCCGTCGGCGACTGGTTCCCGTGGGCGTGGGTGTCCGCCGACGACGTCGCCGGACTCGCCGCCGGTCATGAGGCGAAGGTGACCGAGGTGTGGGAGGAGGCGGGCCGGTGGTTCGCGTGCCTGGGCCGCTGCTGAGCCGGGCCGGTGACCGGGCGGCGGCGCTCGCGGGCCGGGGCGGCGCCCGCGCGGTGTTCCCGAGCCGGCTGCACGACGAGCGGGTGGCGGCATGGCTCGGGATCATGCTCGGCCTGTCGTTCACCACGGCCTTCGTCACGGGCCTGATCGGCCATTTCATGCAGCACCCACCCGCCTGGACGATGTGGCCGTCGCGTCCGGTGAACTTCTACCGGTTCACCCAGGGCCTCCACGTGATCGGTGGGCTCGCGACGATCCCCCTGCTGCTGGCCAAACTGTGGACGGTCTACCCCAGGCTGCTGCAGTGGCCCCCCGTGCGTTCCGTCGGGCACGCGATCGAACGGATCCTGGTGTTCGTCCTGGTCGGGGGTTCGCTGTTCCAGCTCGTCACGGGGCTGCTCAACATCGCCTACTGGTATCCGTTCCCCTTCTTCTTCCCTACTGCGCACTACTGGACGGCCTACATCCTCATCGGGGCAGTGGTCGTGCACGTGACCAACGAGTGGGCCAAGGTGCGGCGCACGGTCATGACTCGTCCGGAGGACAGCCTGGGAAGGCGCGGATTCCTGCTGACCATCGCCGCCGCCGGAGGGACGGTCACGCTGACCACGGTCGGCGAAACGTTCTCGCCCCTCGCCAAGCTCGCGGTGCTCGCGCCCAGACGTCCCGGGACCGGCCCGCAGGAACTGCCCGTCAACAAGTCGGCGTACGCCGCAGGCGTCGTCGCGGCCGCCCGTGACCCCGGTTACCGGCTTCACGTCACAGGCCGCGTAGAACGTGAACTGTCCCTATCCCTGGAGGACCTCGACGCGCTCCCGTCCCATACGGCGCGACTGCCGATCGCCTGCGTGGAGGGCTGGAGCGCCGGAGCCACCTGGAAGGGGGTACGGCTACGCGACCTCCTCCACATGGCCGGTGTCTCTGAGGACGCGCGTGTACGGGTCGAGTCGTTGGAACGCGGCGGCCTCTACCGAACGTCCTGGGTCGCCCCTCCTCACTGGCACGACCCCCTCACCCTGCTCGCGCTCAACGTGAACGGCCTGCCCCTGGATCTCGACCACGGGTACCCGTGCCGTCTGATCGCGCCGAACCGCCCTGGGGTGCTGCAGACCAAGTGGGTCCACAAGGTGGTGGTCCTGTGAGGAGACGCGTCCTGGGTCACGGGGTCGGCGGGGCGCTCATCGCCACCGGCCTCGGGGGGCTGCTCCGCGAATCCGGCTTCGATCTCGTGGGCTGGGCGGCCTGGTTCGGCGGGGGTGTCCTCGTCCATGACGCGGTCATCGCCCCGTGCGTGCTGCTCGTGGGGGCGGCCACCACGCGTCTGCCTCGCTCCTACCGGCGGCATGTGCAACGCGCGTTCACAGTGGGCGCGTTGGTGACGCTCGTGGCGTTGCCGTTCGTGCTGGGGCAGGGACGGCGTGCGGACAACCCGTCCATCCTGCCTCTCCCCTATGGCCGCAACCTTCTCATCGTTCTGGCCGCTGTTCTCCTCCTCACCGCCTGCGTCGCCCTAGGGCACCGCCTTGCGAGCCGTCGAAGGCGTTCCGATGGCGACCGATGAGCTTGAGCGGCAACGACCTCGGCCCGCTCCCCCGGGAAGGGCTTGCTCGTACGGACGGATCGCGGTCGCGGCGTGGGCCGTGCTCGTTACGGGCGCGTTCGTGGTCGGCGACGTGCTCAGGCGTGCCGGGCTCGCCACCGAGGACGAGCTGCCCCCGTTGCATGCCGCGCCCCGGTTGCTCACCTGGCAGATCGTCCCCGCCGCCTGCCTGGGCGGGGTCGCCGTGGCCGTGCTGCCGTCCCTTGCGCGACGGCTCACCTGGCGGGTTCTGCTGCCCGTGTCGTGGGCCGCGTCCATGGCGTGGACGGTCGCGCTGGCGCTCAGCGACGGCCTCGACGCCCTGCACCGTCCCTTGGACGCCCCGACCGAGTACCCCGCGGGACTCGACGCCGTCCGGGCCGACGGCCCCGCGGAGTGGCTGCGGACGTTCAGCGAGAGGCTCGGCGGCTACACCACGCACGTGCGCGGTCACCCGCCGCTTCCCACCCTCCTGCTGTGGGCGCTGGAGGAGACCGGTCTGCGCGGTACGGGCTGGTCCTCCGCGCTCATCATCGTGACCGGGACGTCCGCCGTCGTGGCCGTCGCCGTCACCGTCCGGCACGTCGCCGGGGAGCCGCTCGCCCGGCGTGCCCTGCCGTTCCTCGTCCTGGCGCCGCTCACACTCTGGATCGCCACGGCGATGGACGCCTTCTTCCTCGGTGTCGGAGCCTGGGCCACCGCCCTCACCGCCATCGCGGCCAGACGCGGCAGCCTCCTCGCAGCCGCGGGAGCCGGTCTCCTGCTGGGCACGCTGCCGTACCTCAGTTACGGCCTTCTTCCCCTGTTCGCCCTACCGCTCGCGGTCGTCATCCTGACGCGCCCCAGCCGCCGCGTGCTCGCAGTAGTGGTGTGCTGTGCCGCGGTCGTTCCCCTGGCCTTCACCATCGGCGGCTTCTGGTGGCCGGACGGTGTCGCGGCCACCCACGAGACGTACGTCATCAGCCGAGGCTCGGCGCAACGCTCTTATGCCTACTTCGCCATCGCCAACATCGCCGTGCTCGGCCTACTGGTCGGCCCTGCGACGGCCCACGCCCTGCCGGAAATGTTCTCGCGGCGCCGTCCCCTGGCATGGCTTGTGGGGGCGGCCTTGGTGGGGCTCCTCGCACTGGACGTGTCAGGCGTGACGAAGGGAGAGGTGGAACGCATATGGGTGCCGTACGCGGCATGGGTCGTCCTTGCCTCGGCCCAGCACGATCCCCCCGCACGCAGATGGTTGGCCGTGCAGGCAGGGCTGACCTTGGCGCTCCAAGCGCTCGTCCACTCGCACTGGTGATGCGAAGCGTCCAGGTTCACGAGAATGGTCACCGCGAGCGGGGGCGGCGGAGCCGGGTCATCCGCCCCGGCCAGATCCCTCGGTCGTCATGCGGCGGCGCAGCCACAGGGAGACGTAGACGAGTGCGACCAGTACGGGGACCTCGATGAGGGGGCCGACGACTCCGGCGAGGGCCTGGCCGGAGGTGACGCCGAAGGTGCCGATGGCCACGGCGATGGCGAGTTCGAAGTTGTTGCCCGCGGCGGTGAAGGCCAGCGTGGCGGTGCGGTCGTAGGGCAGCCCCACGGCGCGGCCCAGGGCGTAGGAACCCGCCCACATGAGGGCGAAGTAGGCCAGCAGCGGCACGGCGATGCGGGCGACGTCGGCGGGCTGTGAGGTGATCTTGCCGCCCTGGAGCGCGAAGAGAAGCACGATGGTGAAGAGCAGGCCGTACAGGGCCAGGGGGCCGACGCGGGGCAGGAAACGGGTCTCGTACCAGTCGCGTCCGCGGGCCTTCTCGCCGGTGCGCCGGGTCAGGTATCCGGCCAGCAGCGGGACGCCCAGGAACACCAGCACGTTGAGGACGATCCTGCCGGTGGAGAAGTCGGCGCCGGCGCGCTCCAGGCCGAGCAGGCCGGGCAGGACCTCCAGGTAGAACCAGCCGAGCAGGCCGAACGCGACGACCTGGAAGAGAGAGTTGAGGGCGACCAGGACGGCGGCGGCCTCCCGGTCGCCGCGGGCCAGGTCGTTCCAGATGATGACCATGGCGATGCAGCGGGCCAGGCCCACGATGATCAGCCCGGTGCGGTACTCGGGCAGGTCGGGCAGCAGCAGCCAGGCCAGCGCGAACATGACCGCGGGGCCGATCAGCCAGTTGAGCACCAGCGAGGAGACCAGCAGCCGGCGGTCGCCGGCGACCGTGCCGAGGCGGTCGTAGCGGACCTTGGCCAGCACCGGGTACATCATGATCAGCAGGCCGAGCGCGATCGGCACCGAGATCCCGCCCACCTCGATGGCCGACAGGACCTCGTCCAGGCCGGGAACGGCACGGCCGAGCAGCAGGCCCAGCACCATGGCGGCGACGATCCACAGCGGCAGGAACCGGTCCGTCGGCGAGAGCCGGCCGACCGGGCCGGTGACCGTACCGGCGGGCTCCCGCACGCCCGGGGCGGTCGCGGGGCGAGAGGGCGTCATCAGCAGGGCCTCTTCCGGGAGTCGTCACGGGTGGCGCGGGCCTGGCGGGCCAGGCCGGCCAGCTGTTCCGACAGGGCCTCGAGGGGCTCGGGACACAGCCGGTAATAGGTGAAGCGTCCGCAGGGCTCGGTCTCCACCAGCCCCGCCTCGCGCAGCACCCGCAGGTGGTTGCTGATGTTGGTCTGCCTGGCACCGGTCTCCTCGACCAGGTGGCAGGTGCACAGCGCCTCGCCCGCGAGGAGGGAGACGATGCGCGCGCGCAGGGGGTCGGCCAGCAGCCTCAATAGATCAGGATCGACTGATGTCAGCACGGAGTGATACGTTACCAGGCGTTGATCCGCAGGCCAGAGCGCGGTGCATGGAGCGTCCGGCCGGCGCGCGACCGCCGCCCACGAGGAGATCGTGATGTCCGACAAGCCCAGCGTGCTGTTCGTCTGCGTCCACAACGCCGGGCGCTCGCAGATGGCCGCCGCCTACCTGACCCACCTGGCCGGTGACAGGGTCGAGGTCCGCTCCGCCGGATCCGAGCCCGCCGGCGAGGTCAACCCCGCCGTGGTGGAGGCCATGCGCGAGGAGGGCATCGACATCTCCGCCGAGACGCCCAAGATCCTCACCGTCGACGCCGTCCGGGCCTCCGACGTGGTCATCACCATGGGCTGCGGTGACACCTGCCCGGTCTTCCCCGGCAAGCGCTACCTGGACTGGACCCTGGACGATCCCGCCGGGCAGGGCGTCGACGCCGTCCGTCCCATCCGCGACGAGATCCGCAAGAGGATCGAAGGACTGATCGGCGAGCTGGACGCCTGACGGCGGACGCGCGGCCGGTCCCCTGGCCCGGCGCCCTCACGGCGAGGGGACGTCACCGTCACCGGCGTGCGCACAGGTAGGAGCGGGCCAGCGCCAGCGCCGCGGCGGTGAGAACGATCCCCACGTAGACGGGCGCCAGGTGCCAGAAGTCGGTGTAGCCGATGATGGCGTGCACCGCCACCGGAGGGACGAACCCGGCGACCGCGGCCAGCGCCAGCGACCACCACAGCCACGCCTCACCGCGCCGCCATCCCCAGGCGGTCAGCAGCGTGATCGCCACGGCGGCGGCCATCAGCGCGCCGCCGAACCCCGCCCGGTCATGCGCGATGAACGGCAGCAGCCGGGGGTTCACGGCGCGCAGGTCGCCGGAGGTGGTCTGGAGGAAGGCCAGGTCGCTGGGCACGAACACGTGGGTGAGGCCCACGGCGGAGACGACCGCGCCCCCGGCGAACAGTCCCACCCCCGTGACGATCAGCAGCAGCTGTCCCAGCAGCGCCCGCCGCCGCTGCGGTTCGGGTCCTTCCGCCATGATCGTCCACCGCGGCCGGGGCGGGCGCCGCCGGACGGCGAGCACGAACATCGGGAACAGCGTGGCGGCGACCGCCGTGTGCAGCGGTTCCACGAACCCGAACGCCAGGAAGTAGAAGAGGGTCGGGAACGCGATGGCCCCGGAGGCCAGGTAGGCCGTCCGGGCCCACGGCCACCCGCGCCGGATCCCGCCCGCCGCCAGGCCCGTGTAGAGCACCCCCAACGTCACCATCGTGGCGGCCATGGTGATCCTGTCGTGCTGCAGGAAAGGCACCAGATGGTGGTTGGCGCCGTGCAGCCCCTCCCGGTCGAGGCCGAGGAAGCCGCGGTCGTACCAGAGCAGGACCGGGCCGAGGGTGATGGCGGCGGCGCCCAGGCCCGCGCAGATCATCCCGATCCCGGCGCACGCCCCCCACCACCACGCCGGCCATCGCCGGGGATCGAGGCCCACCTCGCGCCGGGCCAGGTCGCGCAGGCCCGTCTCGCGGGGGCCGGGCGCGGGATCGGTGGGCGTGGCCGCCTCGGACACCCGCTGGAACCAGCCCGGCCCCGCCTCCACCAGGACCGCCGGGGTCGCCAGGACCGCCGTGGCCGGATCCGACAGCGCGGCCAGGGCGGCGCTGATGGCGGGAGTGCGTAACTCGACCGTCGCCGCGCCGGCGGCTCCGCCGGAGGGCGCCTCGGTGGTCAGCACCGCGTCGACGTGGGGGGTGAGCGCGGCGGCCACCGCCGGATCGGCCGTCGGTACGAGCACGGGGCAGCGCCGTCCGGCGGCTGCCCGGCGCACCACGTCGACGTCGTCCGGGCCGACCGGCGCCACCACGATCAGGCCGGCCCCCTGCGTGGGGAGCGCGCGCACGGCGTCGCGCGCCGCCCCCGGCGGCACCACGGCGCCCAGGCGCGAGACGACCGCGACGCCCGCGACGGTCCCGGCCAGCTCGGGCGGGGGCGCGGTGTGACCGAACGCGGCCTCGATCGTCCGGCGGCCTCCGGGCAGCGAGGCCAGTGTCGCCAGCGCGCGCAGAGCGGCCCGCCGCGAACGGTGCGTCCCCAGCAGCGCGCCCGCGGGCCCGCGCAGCGGATGGTAGGTCCAGTCGGGCATCAGGGGCTCCAGTCCAGAATGGGCGCCATGGCCCGCAGCGTGACCCTGGCCGGGATCAGCCTGGCGGCCAGGTCCCGGGCCATGACCGCCGGCGGCCAGGCCAGGTTCGCCACGGCGCCCAGACGGGCCGAGCGGCGCACCACGCGCTGCGTCCTGGGCCTGCGCAGGCGGTCGTAGCGGGCCAGGGCCGTGGGGACGTCCGGGGCGCGGCAGAGGCAGTCGGCCAGGACGACGGCGTCCTCCAGCGCCTGGCAGCCGCCCTGCCCCAGCGTCGGCGTCATCGCGTGGGCGGCGTCGCCCAGCAGGACCTTCCGGCCGCTGACATAGGTGGAAAGGGGCGGCAGGGTGTAGATGTCGTGCCGGAGCACGCCGTCCTCGGGCACCGAGTCCAGCAGGGCGGGGATCGGCTCGGGCCACGTCCCGAACCGGCGTCGCACCTCGGCCTTCTCCCCGCCCGGGGCGGCGCCGCCCGCGGGCAGCACGGCGGCCCCGAAGCAGTAGGCACGGCCGCCGCCCAGCGAGGTGAAGCCGAACTCCTCACCGCGCCCCCACGTCACGGCGCCGCTGGTGAGCGGCGCGGGCAGCGGCTCGGTGACCATGCGCCAGGCGGTGAACCCGGCGTACCGGGGCGGCCCGGCCGAGGGCCACCCGGCGCGCCGCACCGTGCTGTTCAGGCCGTCGGCGCCGATCACGAGCCCGGCCCGCAGGCTCCCTCCGGCGTGCTCGACGACCACCGCGTCACCGTCGTCGCGCACGCCGGTGACCGAGGTCGACGACCGCAGCGCCTCGCGCGGGAGCGCGCCGGCCAGGATCCGCACGAGGTCGGCACGGTGCACCACGACCAGCGGCGCCCCGAACCGCGCGTCCAGCTCGGCGTTGTCGGTCCGCGTCAGCCAGCGTCCCGCCCGGTCGCGCACGCCGCCGCCGGCCTCGACCGCGCCCGCCTCCCTGACCCGCCCGTCCAGGCCGAGCGCCGCCAGGGCCCGCATGGCGTTCGGCCACAGGGACAGCCCCGTGCCGATCTCGGTGAACTCGGCGGCCCGTTCGCAGACCTCGACCCGCCAGCCCCGGCGGGACAGCGCCACGCCCGCCGCCAGCCCTCCGATCCCGCCACCGACGACCACCGCCGTGCGCTCCGCCATCACGTCCCTCCGGTGCCGCCGGCCACGTGACAGTCGTACCACCGCCCTCCTGCGCCCGCCATAGCGGGCCTCGCCCTGGGCACGCCCCGGCCGATCGCGGTGCTCGAACGGCTCGTGGCTCAGGGCCGGCGGGGGTTCCGGGCTCGCCGCGGGACACCGCGACGGGCGTCCCAGAGGACCTGCCGCGCCGCCAGGCGGCCCGATGCCGCGTTCATGCCGGCCCCGGGCCAGGTCGCCGCGCCGGTCAGGTAGAGCCCGCGGACCGCGGTGCGGTGACGGCGGTGTCCCGCGAACGGGCGGGACAGGAAGTTCTGGGTGAGGTGGTGGCTGCCGGCGCCGTTGTCGCCGCCGACCAGGTTCGGGTTCGCGTCCTCCAGGTCGCGGGGGGTGTGCACGGCGTGCGCCGCGACCAGGCCGGTGACGCCGGGCGCGTACCGCTCCAGCTTGGCGATCACCCGTTCGGCCATCGGGGCGGCGACCTCGGGCCAGCCCGTCCCCCTGATGACGCCGGCGGCGTCGCCGCGGATCTCCGCGGGTACGGCGCGGACCTGGACCCACAGCGTGTGGCGGCTGGCGGGGGCCCGGCCGGGGTCGACCGCCGAGGTCTGCCCGACGACCAGCAGCGGCTCGGCGGGCAGCAGCCCGGCCTTCGCCTCGGTGTAGGTACGGGCCAGGTCGTCGACGTACGGGGCGACGTGGACGTAGCCGAACCTGGCCAGCTCCTCGCCCGCCGCCCACGGCACCGGGCCGTCCAGGGCGAGGTGGAGCATCAGCGTTCCCGGGCCGTACCGGTAGCCGCCGGCCCCGCGCCGTACGCTCGCCGGGACCAGGTCGGGGGCGAGCAGCCGTTCGTAGAGCGCGCGCGGCCCGACGTTCGCGATCACCGCGCGGCGCGCCGCGACGCGGGTGCCGTCCGTCGTGCGCACCCCGGCGGCACGCCCGTTCCTGCACAGCACGCGGTCGACCTCCGCGCCGGTGCGGACGGTGCCGCCGCGCTCGGCGATGGCGGCGGCGAGCGCCTCCGGCAGGCGCTGCGCTCCGCCTTCCACCACGGCCATCCCGGTCTGCATGTCGGAGAACATCTCCAGGATGGGGAAGACCGCGCCGCCCGCGATGTCGGGCGCGAAGTCGAGGTGCATGCCCCAGCAGGCCGCCATCGCCCGCGCCTCCGGGGTGGCGAACCGGGACTCCCCCAGCTCCCGGGTGCTCATCAGCAGCGTCCGCACCAGCTCGCCGGTCCCCCGCACGCCCTGCCGCGCCAGCAGGCGCGCCGCCTCCCGGGCGGCCGCCGCCGAAGGCAGGCCGCAGCCGTAGAACCCGAACAGGTGCGCGGCGAACCGCTGGTAGAAGCGGTACAGGTCGGCGAACCCCTCGGCGTCGCCGGCGTCGTGCGCCGCCAGCCCGTCGAGGGTGCGTTCGTACCCGCGGTAGACCCGCAGGCTCCGGCCGCCGGGGAACGCGTTGGCGAACGGCCGGTCGCAGACCCGGAAACGCAGCCCGTGGCGGGTGAGGTCCGCGCCGAAGTCGGCGTAGGCGCGGGACGCGACGAAGAGGTTCTGGTTGGTGGCGTACAGGTCGTGCACGAAGCCGGGCAGGGTGACCTCTCCGCTCGCGACGGCGCCGCCGACGGTCCCGGCGCGTTCCAGGACGGCGACCGACCAGCCCGCCCTCAACAGGTACAGCGCGGCCACCAGCCCGTTGTGGCCGCCTCCGATGACGACGGCGTCGTACTCTTCCATGCGCTCCGTGCTCCTTCCGCTCACCATCCGAGCAGGGATTCCGCGTTGCGGACCGCGACACGCCGGGTGAACGCCGCTCCGCGGTGGGCGACGAGGGCGGCCGGGTCGGCGGCCCCCATCGGGAACGGCCAGTCGCTGCCGAGCACCATCCGGTCGTCCCCGAAGACCGTGACCGCCAGGTCCACCACGGCCGGGTCGTGCGCCAGGCAGTCGACGTGGAAACGCCGGACGGCGCGCGCGGGAGGCTCGATGCCGGGCGGTACGCCGGGCCGGGCGGTGTCGGCCCCGTGCTGCCACCGGCCGGCCACGGCCGGCACCACGCCCCCGCAGTGGACCAGGAGCACCTTGAGCTCCGGGTGACGGGACAGCACGCCGCCGAACACCAGCTGCGCCGCGGCCACTCCGGTCTCGGACGGGTTGCCCAGCAGGTTCTCCAGGTAGAACTCGCGCAGGCGCACGTCGGGGGACGCCGCGGGGTGCAGCAGCAGCATCCGCCGGTCGGCCTCCAGCGCGGCCCAGAGCGGCTCCAGCCGGGCGTCGGCCAGCGACACCGAACGGCCGCCCGCCGCCGCCGCGACCCCGGCGAACCGGTCGTCGCCGCCGATCCGCCGGTACTCGGCGAGGGCCTCCTCGGGGTGCTCCAGCGGAAGGTAGGCGAGCGCGGCCAGGCGCGGGAGGGCGGCGACGGCGGCGAGCAGCCCCTCGTTGGCCGCGCGCACCCAGGCGGGGGCCCACTCGACCGGAAGCCCCTGCCGGAAGAACGGCGGCGGCAGGGAGACCACCGCGCCGTCCAGGCCCGCCTTGTCCAGATGCTCCTCCAGCCGTTCCGGGTGGTAGAGGGCGGCCGGGCCGGCGGGCCGGCCGTCGACCGCGAGGGTCCCGCCCGGCGCGCGCTCGATCCCCGGCGGGAGCGCGCCGAGCGCGGGGGCGAGATGGGTGTGCAGGTCGTACCCGGGCATGGGCGGTCCTCCTTCTCAGGCCAGGAACCGGGCGAGCACGGACGCCAGCTCGCGGGGCCGTTCCAGGGGGACGAGGTGGCCGCACCCGGCTATCTCGGCCCGCGACACGCGTGCCCCCAGCCGGGCCATCCGTTCCGCCTCCCCCGCGCTCAGGACGGGGCTGTGCTCGCCGCGGACGAGCAGCGTCTCCCGCTCCTCGCGCCGCCACGTCTCCCAGTGGTCCTCGTCGCGGAACGGCCAGCGCGCGAGCAGCACGGGGTCGATCTTCTTCCGGAACCCCTCGCGGCAGGGCGCCGTCGACAGGGAGGCGTCCCGCTCGGCCACCTCCGGCGACGCCTCCGGCGCGAGGGTCATGACGGCCCGCACGGCGTCGGCGGCGGTGGCGAACGTCCCCGGCAGCGGCGGGACGTCCAGGGCGGACCGGTCCGTCGAGGGCGGTATGTCGATGACCGCGAGCCTGTCGACCCGGTGGTCGAGCCTGGCCAGTTCCAGGGCGATCAGCCCGCCCCAGGAGAAGCCGACGACCCGCAGCCGCCGGACGCCGAGCCGGTCGACGACCGCGGCGAGCTGCCGGGCCTGGGCCTCGGACGAGTAGTCCCCGTCCTCGATCCACGAGCTGTCCCCGTAGCCGAGCAGGTCGGCCGACGCCCATCCGAGCGTCGGCGGCGACGCCTCGATCGTGGCCTCGAACGTCCAGGCGGAGCCTCCGACGCCGTGGAGGAACAGCGTGTCGATCGGACCGTCGCCGTGCAGCAGGTGGGTCCGGCGGTCGCCGACGGAGACGTACCGGTGGTTCACGCGCATCGCGCCTCCTAGAGGTCCAGCACCAGCCGCGGCCCCGCGCCGCGGGAGACGCAGATCATCATCCGGTCGCCGGCGGCGCGCTGCTCGCCGGTCAGGTAGGCGTCGCGGTGGTCGACCGGCCCGTCGAGCACCGGGGTCTCGCAGGTGCCGCAGGTCCCCTCGGCGCACGAGTACATGACGCCGATGCCCGCCTCCTCGGCGACGTCGACGATCGTCTGACCCGGCTCGACCAGCAGCGTGACGCCGCTCATCTCGCAGACGACCTCGAACGGGGCGTCCCGGGCGGGTTCGGCGGGCGTCCGGTTGCGGAACCGCTCGACCCGGAGCGTGTCCGGCGGCCAGGAGGCCGCGCGCCGCGTCACCGCGTCCAGCAGTCCCTCCGGACCGCAGCAGTAGACGAGGGCGCCGTCCGCCGGCGCCGTGTCCAGGATCGCGTCCAGGTCGAGCGGGCCGGAGACGTCCTGCGGGAACACCGACACCCGGTCGCCGTAGCCCGCCAGTTCGTCGAGGAACGCCATCGAGTCCCGGGTCCGTCCGCCGTAGCAGAGCCGCCAGTCCGCTCCCCGCCGCTGCGCGTCGGCCAGCATCGGCAGGATCGGGGTGATGCCGATCCCCCCGGCGACGAAGACGTACCGGGGAGCCGCGGCGAGGACGAAGTTGTTCCGCGGCCCGCGGACCCGGACCTCGTCGCCGACCCGGAGGGCGTCATGGACGTAGGCGGATCCGCCCCGGCTGTCGGCCTCCCTCAGGACGCCGAGCCGCCACACCGTGTTCAGGCGCGGGTCGCCGCACAGGGAGTACTGCCGGGTCAGGCCGTTCCCGAGCACCAGCTCGACGTGGGCGCCGGGCGCCCAGTCGGGCAGGGCCCGCCCGTCCGGCGCGGCGAGTTCGAGGACGACCACTCCGGCCGCGACGGCGTCCTTGCCCGCGACGCGGAGGAGCATCTCGGGCTCGCCCGCGCGGGCTCCGGCCGCGGCCGCGTCGTCCCGCGCGGTGGCGGTGCCCGTGGTCACGCCGCCTCCGCGTCCCAGGCCAGCGTCAGCTTCTTGAAGCCCCGCGCGAAGAAGATGGTGTCCCGGACGGCCGTGTCGGCGCCCTCGGCGAGCCGCAGACCCGGGAGGCGATCCAGGAGCCGGGGGATGGCGATCCTCAGCTGGAGCCGGGCGAGCGGCGCGCCGAGGCACGCGTGCACGCCCTTGCCGAACGCCAGGTGGGAGGCCGCCGAGTCGCGCGCGACGTCGAACCGGGCGGCGTCCGGGAAGACGCGCTCGTCCCGGTTCCCCGAGCCCCAGTGCACCATGACCCGCGCTCCGGCCGGGATCCCGACGCCGCCCAGCTCGGTGTCCTCGCGCACGGTGCGGAAGAGCCCCTGCGCCGGCGACTCGAAGCGGAGGATCTCCTCCACCATCGTCGGTACCAGGGCGGGGTCGCGGCGTACCGCCTCCAGCTGCCCGGGATCGGCCAGCAGCGTCGTGAGGCCGTTGCCGATGGCGCGGGTGACGGTGACGTGGCCGGCGATGATGAGGTTCATCGGGACCCGCATCGCCTCCACCCTCGTGAGCGGCTCGCCCCCGGCGATGCGGGCGGTCAGGAGCTCGGCCATCAGGTCCGAGCCCCCGTCGCGCTCGCGCCGCCCCAGCGCGTCCATGAAGTAGCGCTGCATGGAGACGACGTCCGAGGCGCAGGCCACCAGGTCCTCCACCGGGTCCGTCGCCTGCATCAGCCGCAGCCAGCTGTAGCTCCACCGGTGGAGGAGCGGGACGTCCTCGCGCGGGACGCCCAGGACGTCGGCGATGGTGATCAGCGGCAGGTGCCAGGCGAAGCGATCGATGACGTCGGCCCGCCCCTCCCCGGCGAAGCCGTCGATGAGCTCGTCGGCCGTGCGCCGGACGGTGTCCTCCAGCTCCTGGACGCGGCGGGGGGTGAACGCCTTCGACACCAGCAGCCGCAGCCTCCGGTGCACGTCCCCGTCGCTGTCGGTCAGGGTCGGCGTCAGCGGCCACCCCTCCGCCAGCACGGCGAGCACCGGAGCCGGGAGGGGCTGCACGGACGCCCGTACCGCGTTCTCGGAGGAGAACGTCTTCGGGTCCCGGACGACCGTCATCACGTCCTCGTAGCGGGTGACGATCCACAGATCGTGCTCCGCGTCATGGAACACCGGGCATTCATCACGCATACGGGCGTAGAGGGGATAGGGGTCGGCCAATTGCTCGGGCGAGAGCGGGTCGAAGTGGACTGGGCAACCGTTCATCGTGGACGCCACCTCCCAGATCGCGGTCAACGGAAAGAGTCGAAGCGAAGGCCGATATAAGCCATTCTTCTTTCTCTCCAGAGTATTCATCCGACCGGATCAACGGAAACAATCAGTGGTGATATCGGCCATTGACATCGATGATGACCTCAGGCGCCGGCCGGTGCGGGACGCTCCCGGGCCTGCCCGACCGCCGCCGCGGCCCGCCTGCGCCGCTGGGCGCTGAACTGCGCGATGGCCACCGCGATCAGGAGCGCGCAGCCGTTGAAGAACTGCTCGATATAGAAGGGCGCGCCGAGTTGCTGCAATCCGGTGATCCCGGTCGCCAAGAAATAGACGGCGATCACCGTTCCCCACGCGTTGAACCGGCCCGGCCGGAGAACCGCCGCACCGAGAAAGACGCCGGCGAACGCGGGGAGCAGGAACTGCGCGCCGACTTCCGGGCTCGCCGCACCGAGAATCGTCACCTGCAGTACCCCGGCGAATCCGGCGATGACGCCGGCGATGACGAACGACGTGATCGTCATCCGCCGCACGTTGATCCCGGACAGCAGCGACGCGCGCTCGTTGCCGCCGACGGCGAACGCCCGCCGTCCCCAGCGCGTGTACTCCAGCAGGGCCCACAGCGCGAGGACGATGACGATGACGTACACGAACGGCAGCGGGACCCCGGCGACGCTCGACCGGCCGGCGCCGGTGAAGGAGCCGGGGAACGCCCCGATGATCTGGCCGCCGCCCGTGTACCACTGCGTCAGCCCCACGGCGAGCGTGCCGGTGGCGAGGGTGGTCACGAACGCGTTGATCCGCACGACGGCGACGAGGACGCCGTTGGCCAGGCCGAAGAGCGCGCCCACGGCCAGGACGATCAGCGGGGCGAGCCACGCCGGCAGGTCCTGCTTCACGATGAGTCCCGCGCACAGCGCCTGCGCCAGCCCGAACTGGGAGGCCACCGACAGGTCGAACTGGCCGACCACCAGGGGCACCAGCGCGGCCAGCGCGAGGATCGCGACGACGGCCTTGGTGGAGGCGATGGTCTGGGCCGTCAGCGGCCGCAGGAAGACGTCCGCGTTGAGGACGGCGAAGACGACGATGAGGAGCGCCCAGACGGCCAGCAGCCCGTACCGCGCGCCCATCCTGGCCACGAGGTCGCGGGAGGGCCGCGGCGCGCCCGCCGCCGGCCCGGGCTCCGCGTGCCTCGCCGCCGTGTCCCTTGAGGTGATCATGTGACCTCCCGTGCTCGGTAGCTCTCGGAGACCAGGCGCCGTTCGGTGAGGTCGGCGCCGCTGAGGACGGCGCCGACCCGGCCGTCGCGCATGACGACGGCGCGGTGCGCCTCGGACACGACCTCGGAGAAGTCCGTCGAGGCGAGGACCACGGGGACGCCCGCGTCCGCCGTCCGCCGGATGAGGCGGTGGATCGCCACCCGCGCGCCGATGTCCACGCCGACGGTCGGATCGTCGAGCACGAGCAGGCCGGGGCTCCCCGCCAGGGCCCGGCCGATCGCGACCTTCTGCTGGTTGCCGCCGCTCAGCGTGACGACCGGCAGCTCCGCCGCCTGGCCCGGCCGGACGTCGTAGCGGGCGATCAGGTCGGCCGCGGCCCGACGCTCGCGGCGCGGGCGCAGGATCCGCCCGCCATGGCAGTAGTCCGCCAGGAAGAGGTTCTCCCGGACGGTCAGGTCGGGCGCGATGCCCTCCTGCCGGTCCCCCGCCACGTACCGGCAGCCCCGGGCCGCCGCGCCCACGGGGTCGCCGAGCGGGAACCGCCGCCCCCGCAGCGACGCCGTGCCCTCCGGCGGGCGCTGCGCCCCCGCGATGCAGCGCACCACCTCCCGGGCGCCGGAGCCGACCAGCCCGGTGAAGGCGACGACCTCGCCGGCGCCGGCCGTGAAGCTCAGGGCGGCGTGGTGGGCGGTGGCCCGCAGGTCGTCGACCCGCAGCACCGGGGCGCCGCCGGAGCCCGGCGGCTCGCCGCTGCGGGCGGGCAGCGCGGCGAGGTACCGGCCGACCAGCCATTCGACCAGCTGGTCGTGCGTCACCTCGGCGGAACGGGCGGAGGCGACGCGCCGCCCGTCCCGCAGCACGGTGACGGCGTCGGCCATGTCGAACACCTCGCCCAGCCGGTGGGTCACGAAGAGGAAGGCTGTGCCCTGCCGGCTCGCCTGCCGCAGCAGGTCCCTCAGCCGCGCGACCTCGGGCGTGGGGAGGCTGGCCGTCACCTCGTCCAGGACGATGAGGCGCGCCTCGGTCGCGAAGGCCCGCGCGACCGCCACCATCACCTTCTCCGCCTGAGCGAGGTCGCCGACGCGCCGGCGCGGATCGATGCCGACGCCGAGCCGGTCCAGCACCGCGCGGACGCGGCGCCGCGTGGCGCCGAAGCGGACGAGCCCGCCCCGGGTGCTGAAGTCCCACGTCAGGCAGATGTTCTCGGTGACGTCCAGGTCGTCGACGAGGCCGAGGTCCTGGTGGACGAACCGCATCCCGGCGGCCGCGGCGTCGGCGAGGCGGTGCCGCGGCCGCAGCGACCGCCCCGCCACGCTGATCCGTCCCCCGTCCGCCGTGTGGACGCCCGCGAGGATCTTGATGAGCGTGGACTTGCCGGCCCCGTTCTCGCCCAGCAGGGCGTGGACCTCCCCCGGGGCGATCCGCAGGTCCACGCCACTGATCACCGTCTGACCGAGGAACGCCTTGGTCAGGCCGTCGACGCGCAGGGCGGGATCACCCATTCCCCACGGCCCCCTTGGTCCAGAGTTCGGTGAGCTGCTCCTTGAAGGGGGCCTCGGTCGCCCACAGGCCGGCCGGCATCGTGTCCTTGGTGAACAGGCGGCTGGGCAGGACGTAGTCCCGTCCGGGTTCGCCGCTCAGCGCCCTGATGAGCAGGTCGGCGGCCAGCCAGCCCTGGAGGGTGTAGCTCTCGACGACGTCCATCGCCTGGACGCCGGTCCGCACCAGCCGGTAGTTCGGGCTGTTGCCGTCGTAGCCGACGAGCTTGACGGCGCCGGCCCGGCCCGCCGCCTGGATGCCCTGGGAGGCGAACAGCGCGTGGTTGTCCGTGGCGGCCACGACGTGGGTGGCGTCGGGGTGCTTCTGCAGCGCGGCGGTGATCGCGCCGGGCAGCCGGGTCGACAGCGTCGCCAGCGTGGAGTCGACGGTCTGCGCGACCTCGCACCCGCCGCACTTCTTCAGCTCGGTGTTGAACCCGGTGCTGCGCTGGCCGAGTTCGACGAACTCGGCGTCGACGACCTCGATGACCTTGGCCTTGGCCTGGGAGTCGGCGATGACCCAGTTGGCCGCGAGCCTGCCCTGCGCGGCGTGGTCGGGCCTGACATGGCCGTAGATCCCGTCCCCGGCGACGACCGGCTGGAACATCGTCACGACGGGGATCTTCGCGGCCGCGGCCTTGGCGAGGGCGTCCTTCACCAGCGCCGGCGCGACCGCCGACAGGACGATCGCGTCGGCCTTGGTCGTGATCGCGTTGAGGATCGCCGAATTCCAGACCGCCGGGTCGCCCTTGCCGTCGATGACCTTGACGTCCCAGCCGAACTGCCGGGTCGCCTCGCCGACGGCCTGGGCGGACAGCGGGCAGCCGTCCCCCTCGTTCGTGCACGTGACGGCGACGATGCGCTTGTTCCGCGGTGCGATGGGGGACTTCGTCGGCAGGGACAGGGACGTCACCGGCGCGGACCCGGCGCTGACCGCCGCGGTGGCGGCGGCGATGAGCGTGCGGTCGGCGGCGTCGCCGGATCCCCCGCCGGAGGCCGATCCGCCGCTCGATCCGCAACCGGCGAGTGCGAGGGCGCCGGCGAGGAACACCGCCACCCCTCTCCATCTGTTCATTTCAGGGCCTCCTAGTCACCACGGAAGGGGGTCGGGAGTCGAGCACCCTGGACGGGTGCGGTTCGCGCGGACGGGTACTCGCGTCCCTCCGGTGCCAGGGGCGGGAAGGACGGGGAGCCATCAGGAGGAAGGGAGGGCCGGCGTGGCCGGGGACCGTCGCCGCCGTACGTGCCGGCGGCCGGCCCCGCGGCGACGCCGACCGGGTTCGGGACGTCCGCGGCGCCGCGGCCGAACGAAGTGATCAGCGAATCGGTCTGGGGGTGATCCGGGTCGTACCGGACCGGAGCCGGTGCCGGGCACCGGGCCCGCGTTGTGGCCCTTGGATGCCGTTCACCGGTCCGCCCGGTTGGATCAGGACTCTAGAGCCGCCGGATCAGCGGCGGAAACGACTGGTGTCGATGCACATCATCACCATCGTCGATGCCCGGAAGGCGAATCGGTGGAGGCGCCGCCGGGCGGGGCCGGGCGCGGGCGGGGCCGGGGCCTCGTGCGCCCGAGGCTACAGGCTCCGCGCGAAGTCGACGATCCGGCCGCGCAGCCACCGGTGGGCCGGGTCCTCCGTCTGGCGCGGGTTCCAGAACATCGTCTCGTGGATGACGCGCAGGGGCAGCGGGCACTCGACGATGCGGAGCCGCGCCGCGTCGGCGAGCTGCCTGGCGAGCCGTTCCAGCGCGAAGCTCGCCAGCCTGGTGCCGGTGACCAGGAAGGAGGCGACCACGAACTCCTGGGTGGTGACGTCGGCCTGCAGCCGCAGGCCCAGGGTCTCCAGCTCCGATTCGGCGATCGTCAGGATGGGGCCCGCGCTGTAGGCGACATAGCGCAGCGAGGCGAGCTGTTCGGCCGTCACCGTCGCGCCGACGTCGGGATTGTCCCGGTCGACGACCAGTACATAGCGATCGGTGAACAACGGCTCGTGCGGGAAGGCGAGCCTTCCGCCGGACAGTTCGGTCGGGATGATGACCATGTCGGCATGGCCCCGGCGGAGCTGGTCGGCGAAGTTCACCTCGACCGGGCGGACGCCGATACGGACGTGGGGCGCCTCTTCCGCGATCGCTCCCAGCAGCGGCCTGAGAAGCACCATGGTGACGTAGTCCGCGGCGATGATGGTGAACGCCGCGTGGTCGTTCCGCGGGTCGAATTCCGGGGCGCGCACGAAAACCGCCTCGGCGGCGGACAGCGCCTCCCGCACCGGATCGACCAACGTCTCGGCCAGCGGCGTGCGCACCAGATTCCGGCCCTGTTTCATGAGCAACTGGTCGTTGAAATGCTTCCGCAGCCGGGCCAGTGACGCGCTCATCGCGGGCTGCCCGACGGAGGTGCGCTCGGCCGCTCGCGTGACGTTGCACTCGCTCAGGAGCGCGTCCAGGGCGACGAGGAGGTTGAGATCGACGCTGCCGAGCCCCACGGCGGCCTCCCGGCCAGACTATCGGTCCGATCGATGACGTCCATCGATATCAATCGTTTCTGGAGCCACCAACGCTACCAGTACCTTCATCGCCGAGAGCTGGCGAAAGGACGCCGATGGAGCACGGGCGAGAAAACGACGAAGTGGTCATCGTCACGGGCGGTGCCAAGGGCATCGGCCTGGCGTACTGCCTGGCGCTCGGCCGCGCCGGCTACCGCGTCGCGGTCGCCGACATCGCCGACCCCGCGCAGGTGGTGGCACGGATCAACGACGCCGGCGGCAAGGCGATGCCCGTCCAGGTGGACATCACCGACCCCGGCTCCACCGACCGGATGGCGGAGTCGGTCGCCGCGGAATGGGGCCGGATCGACGGCCTCGTCAACAATGCCGGCTATTTCTCCGCCATCGAGAAGACATCGTTCGACCAGCTGACCGTCGACGAATGGAACCTGGTCTTCGACGTCAATGTCCGCGGCACCTGGCTGTGCTGCCGGTCGGTGTTTCCCTACATGCGGGAACGCGGCTACGGAAAGATCATCAATACCTCTTCGATGACCGTGCCGACGGCCGTTCCCTATTTCCTTCACTATGTCGCCTCGAAATCCGCGATCGTGGGCCTCACAAGGGCGCTCGCCCGCGAGGTCGGGCCGCACGGGATCGCGGTGAACACCATTTCCCCGTGCTACGTCCCGCACGACCCGGCCTACGCCTCCCGGCAGGACGCCGAGATGGGAGAGACGATCATCAGGGAGCGCTGCTTCCAGCGCGAGATGACGGAGGACGACCTGGTCGGCACGATGCTCTACCTCATCGGCCACGGCTCGGACTTCGTCACCGGCCAGAACCTCTACGTCAACGGCGGACGCGCCTTCACCTGACGCCGGTGGCGCGGCGACCCATCACAGGCACCCGGCAGGGGGTACACATGGCAGGCACCACGACCGTGCCGGCGGACTGGCTCACCGAGGCGGTGACCGGCGTGTTCCGCGGCGGCGGGCTGTCCGCGCGCGCCGCGAGGACGGTGGCCGAATCGCTCGTGGCCGCCGACCTGCGCGGCGTCGCGTCGCACGGCGTGCTGCTGGTCCCCATGTACATGGCGCGGCTGCGGGACCGTTCGGTGACCGCCAGGGAGCGCGCGGAGGTCGTGCTCGACCATGGCGCGGTCGCGGTGCTGGACGCGCGGCACGCGCTGGGCCAGCTGACCGGCGACCAGGCCATGGGGATCGCGGTGGCGAAGGCGCACGCCCACGGGGTCGGTGCCGTCACCGTCCGGCACGCCTTCCATTTCGGTGCCGCCTTCCGCTACGCCGCCGCGGCCGCCGAGGCCGGCTGCGTCGGGGTCGCGGCGGCCAACACCCGGCCGCTCATGCCGGCCCCCGGAGGCGCGGAGCCGGTGACGGGGAACAATCCCCTGGCGATCGCCGTCCCCCGGGCCGGCGGTGATCCGGTCGTGCTCGACATGGCGCTGTCCGAGGCGGCGCTGGGCAAGATCCGGCTCGCGGCTCAGGAGGACCGGCCGATACCGGCGCACTGGGCCACGGACGCGGAGGGCCGGCCGACGACCGACCCGCGGGCGGCGCTGGCCGGGATGCTCCTGCCGGCGGCGGGCCCGAAGGGGTTCGGCCTGGCCCTGATGATCGACGTGCTCGCGGGCGTGCTGTCGGGCGGCGCCTACGGTTCGGGAGTGAACGGGCTGTACGCGGACACGACGGTGCCGAACGACTGCGCGCACTTCTTCCTGGCCCTGGACGTCGCCGCGTTCGGCGACCCCGGGCGGTTCGCCCAGCACCTCGACGACCTGCTCGGCCAGGTCACCGGCGCCCGCCGGGCACCGGGAACGGACCGGCTGCTGCTGCCCGGGCAGCTGGAGGCGGCGCGCGCCGCGACCGCCCGCGAGAACGGCGTGCCGGTCGGCGACGCCGCGTTGCGGGCACTGATGGAGGAGGCGGCACGGGCGGGGATCGCCCTCGTCCTCCCGCCGGGCGCCGGAGAAGGCGGAGAGAGGGGCGATGATGGCTGACACGGCAGGCACGGCGGACGCGATCGTGATCGGATCCGGGGTGAACGGGCTGGTGGCCGCGGCCGAGCTCGCGGGCGCCGGCTGGTCGGTGACGCTGGTCGAGGCGAACACCCGCCTCGGCGGCTTCATCGCGAGCGACGAGCGCACGCTCCCCGGCTACGTCCATGACACGTTCTCCTCCTGGCATCCCCTGTTCGTCTCCGGCCCCGCCCACGCGGCGCTCGGCGAGGACCTGCGCCGCCACGGCCTGGCGTACCGCAACACCGACGGCCCGCTCACCGCGAGCGTCGCCGACGACGGCCGCGTCGTGGTCGCCGACCGCGACCCCGAGGCCACCGCCGCGGGCTTCGCCGACGCCGAGGACCGGCGCCGCTACCTGGCGGCCCTCGATCGGCTCGCCGGCAACGCCGGCCCGATCGGCGCGCTGATGGGATCGGAGATCACCGCGAGCGCGCTGCTGCGGAACGGGGGCGGGCTGGTCCGCGGCCTGGGGCGGGCGGGCGCGGAGGCATGGCTGCGCGACCTGGCGAGCAGCGGGCGCGCGTGGTGCCGGCGGGAGTTCACCGGCCCGGAGGTCGACCACCTGTGGGCGCCGTGGCTGCTGCACGCGGGGCTCTCCCCCGACCACGCGTCGGGCGGATTCATGATCCCGGTCCTGGCGTCGACGATGCACGGCGCCGGGCTCCCGGTGGTGGAGGGCGGCGCCGGACGCTTCGTCGCGGCCTTCGAGTCGCTGCTGCGCTCCCGCGGCGTGGAGATCCTCACCGGCACGCCGGTGGACCTGATCACGGTCGAGGGCGGGCGCGCCACCGGCGTGGTGGCGGGCGGGCGGACCCTGCGCGCGGCCCGCGCCGTCGTCGCGTCGGTCACGCCGAACGCGCTGTACGGGAGGCTGCTGCCGCCCGGCTCGGTGAGCCGCGCGGTGGTGCGCGAGGCGCGGGGCTTCCGGTACGGGCGCGGCGAGATGCAGATCCACGTGGCGCTGTCGGGGCCTCCGGACTGGCGCGACGACCGGCTGGCCCGCGTCCCGCTCCTGCACGTCTCCGACGGCTCCGCGAGCACCGGGATCGCCTGCGCCCAGGCCGAGGCCGGGCTGCTCCCCGACCGGCCCACGGTGGTCGTGGGCCAGCAGGACGTGCTCGATCCCTCCCGGGTGCCCGAGGGCGCCGCCGCCCTGTGGTTCCAGCTCCAGGAGACGCCCTTCGCACCGGCCGGCGACGCGGCCGGCGAGCTGGACGCGGCGGGCGCCTGGACCCCGGAGCTGGCCCGGGGGTACGCGGCGCGGGTGCTGGACCGGGTCGCGAAGCACGCGCCCGGCCTGCACGAGAAGGTGCTCGCGATCGACGTGATCACCCCGGCCGACCTCGCCGCGAGCAACCCGAACGCCGAGTTCGGCGATCCCTACGGCGGCTCCGCCGAGCTGGACCAGAACTTCTTCTGGAGGCCGCTGCCGGGTGCCCGGCACCACCGCACGCCCGTCCGCGGGCTCTGGCACATCGGGGCCTCCACCCATCCGGGCGCCGGCCTCGGCGGCGTCTCGGGCCATCTCGCGGCGCAGGCGCTCACCGCGCCCCGGCCGGCCGCCGCCCGCGTCCGCGGCGCCGCCGCCCGCCTGGGCCGGCGCCGCCCCCTCCGCTGACCACCCTCGGCCGACCATCGCCGGCCGACCACCGTACCGACCCGCCGGGAGGCGAGAATGAAAGCCGGCTTCGACGCCACGGGAGAGGTGCTGCTCGTCACGGGCGGCGCCAGCGGCATCGGCGCCGCGGCCGCGCGGGCCTACGCCGCCGCGGGCGGGACCGCCGTCGTGCTCGACACCGCCGCTCCCCCGGCGCGCCCGCCCCTGCCGGACCGCGGCGGTGTCGAGCATCACCGGGTGGACGTGGCCGACCGGGACGCCGTGTTCGCCTGCGTCGCGGACGTGCTCGGAAGGCACGGACGGATCGACGGGCTGATCGCCGGCGCGGCGGTCCAGCCGCGCGGCGACGTGGTGGCCATGGATCCCGGCGAGTGGCGCCGCACGCTGGCCGTCAACCTCGACGGGGTGGTGTGGGCCTGCCAGGCCGTGCTCCCGTCGATGATCGGGCGGCGGTCCGGGGCGATCCTGGTGTTCTCCTCGGGCCTCGCCCACGCCGGCCGCGCGCAGGCGTCGGCGTACGCCGCGAGCAAGGGCGCGCTGATCTCCTTCACCAGGTCACTGGCCGCGGAGGTCGCCGCGCACCGGGTGCGGGTCAACATCGTCTTCCCCGGGGTGATCGACACCCCGCAGTTCCGCCGCGCCAACCCCGAAGGCGGCGAGCGCGAGCACTGGGCGCGCACGACGGGCATCGGCACGCCCGACGACGTGGCCGGCCCGCTGATGTTCCTGCTGTCGGACGCCGCCACGATGACCGGCTCCCAGCTCAGCCGCGACCGTGCCCTCGTCAAGGAGTGACGCGATGACCGTTCCGCCGGAGCACCTTCCCGTCGCCGTGATCGGGGCCGGGCCGGTCGGCCTCATCACGGCCCTCGGGCTGGCCCACCATGGGGTGCCCGCCGTGGTGTTCGAGGAGGACGGCACCCTCTCCCTGGACACCAAGGCGGGAACGGTGCTCACCCGGACCCTGGAGGTGCTGCACCGGTACGGGGCGCTCCCCGGCGTGCTGCGGGCGTCGCTGCGGCTGGAGGAGATCGGCGACATCGACCGCGCGACCAACACTCCGGCGCGCAGCGTCCGGACCGGCGCGCTCGTCGACGACACCCGCTTCCCGTTCGTGGTCAACATCCCCCAGCACGAACTGGAGCCGGTGCTGCGCGCCGCGCTGGACGAGCGGTGCCCGGGGGCGCTGCGCATGAGCCACCGGCTGACCGACTTCACCCAGCACGACGACCACGTGGAGCTCCGGCTCGACACCCCCGGCGGGCCTTCCACCGTCCGCGCCCGGTACGTGCTGGCCTGCGACGGCGGCCGGTCACGGGTGCGGGAGCGGCTCGGCATCGCCGTCAGCGGCACGACGCTGGACGAGCGCTACATGCTCGTCGATCTCAAGGTGGACCTCGACGTGGCGAACCCCCGCGACTACCCCTACCTCGCCTACTTCGGGGATCCGGAGGAGTGGATGATCCTCGTGCGGCAGCCGCACTGCTGGCGGTTCCTGTACCCCCTCCCCCCGGGCCGGCCCGAGCCCACGCGGCAGGAGCTGGCCGGCAAGGCCCGCCGGTTCATCGGCGACGTCTCGGGGCTGGAGGTCATCGGCACCAACGTCTACACGGTGCACCAGCGGGTGGCCGACCGGTGGCGGGCCGGGCGGGTGTTCCTCATGGGCGACGCCGCCCACCTGATCACGCCGATGTGGGCGCTCGGCCTCAACACGGGCGTGCTCGACGCCTCCAACCTGCCGTGGCGGCTGGCGTGGGTGATGCGCGGCTGGGCCGGCGAGGACCTGCTGGACGGGTACGAGCGGGAGCAGACGCCGGTCGCCGTCCGCGGGTCCGGGCAGATGGCCGAGGCCGCGCGCGCCTACATGGCACGGCGTACCGGCGGCGTCACGGCGATGGGCGAGGGCGACTGGGGCAACGCGTTCACCCGCGGCCTGCTCGGCGTCCGCCTGGACGTCGACGGCACCGGCGACTGGTCGATGGTGAAGTCCGGGTCCGCGCCCGCCGCGGTCCGGGCCGGGGACCGCGTGCCCGACCTGCCGCTGTTCGGCCACGACGGCCAGGTGTTCCTGCACGACCTGGCCGCCGACGGGTTCGTCGCGCTGTACTTCACCGACACGCGGCGCGGGCCCCGCGTCTCCGGCCCGGACTCCCCGGCGCTGCGCCGCTTCGCCGTCAGCCGCTGGGACGCCCCGCACGACTCCGGCCTGCGGCGGCGCGCGCTCTTCGACCCCGGCGGGCGGGTCGAACGGCGGTTCGGGGTGCCTCCCGACACCGTCGTGCTCGTCCGGCCGGACGCGCACGTGGCCGCGATCGCTCCGTTCGATCCCCGGTCCGGCCGCGACATCGCGGCGGAGCTGTACGCCCGCGCGGTCGGGCGTCCCGTCCCCGCCGAGCCCGAACAACCCGAGAGAGAGGAAGCCCATGGCCGCGGATGAGATCGCCGTCGCCCCGGACGGTTCCCAGGTCGTCCTCGGCGAGGTCGGCCAGAAGGTCGTCTTCGAGAACGCCCACATCCGGGTCTGGGACATCGTCCTCGAACCGGGCGAGCGGCAGACCTGGCACCGGCACCGCAACCCGTACGTGGTCATCGCGCTGTCCGCCGCCGACAACCGGATCGACCCCCTCGACGGCACCGAGCCGCGGCTGGTGCACGAGCCGTTCGGCGGGGTGGTGTACCGCGAGCCCGGCGAGGTCCACATGCTGACGAACCGGGGGGACACCCGCTACCACAGCAGGCTCGTCGAGCTGAAGACGCTCGGCGAGGACGCCGCGGGCGGCCCGCCCGGAGCGGGAGAGGAGCCCGGGGATGCCTGAACCCGATGGGCACGTCACGCCGCGCCCGCCCTGCCCCCCGGGAGTACCCGAGGAGGAGTGGGCGAACAACCTCTCCGCGCCCGCGGCGTACTCCGGCGCGGCACCGGACCGGTCCCGCGAGCAGGTCGTCACCGGTGGCGAGGGAGAGGTCCTGGGCCGGTTCCGTGAAGTCCTGCTGCGGACCGGCGACCTGGAGTGGGCGGACAAGACGCTGGCGGGGCTCGCCCAGCGGATGCTGTGGCGCGATGACGCGACCGGCGCGTCCATCGCGCTCGTCCGGTTCCGGAAGGGCGCGGGTATCCCGTCCCGCCACTCCCACGCGTCCAACCAGTTCATGTTCTGCCTGAGCGGGCGGTACACCTACCTGCCCACCGGGCTGACGCTCACCGAGGGCTCGTTCTACTGGAACCCCAAGGGCAGCGTGCACGGGCCGACCCTGGCCGAGGAGGAGTCGATCCTGCTGGAGGTGTACGACGGGCCGCACTACCCGACGCGGCCCGAGTGGTACACCGACCCGGCGGACGCGCTGTAGGCACCGGCCCATCACGAGAGGGAGGGCGTCCCATGCCCAAACAGGAAGTCACATCCGCCGACCTCGCCGTCCCGAACGGCCATTTCTCTCAGGCCGTGACGGCGAGCGCCTCGGGACGGCTGGTGTTCGTCTCCGGGATGACCGCCCGCACCAGGACCGGTGAGGTCGCGGGGCCCGGCGACATCACCGCGCAGACCCACCAGGTGTGCCGGAACCTCAAGGCCGCCGTGGAGACGGCCGGCGGCACGCTGGACGACATCGTCCGCGTCGACGTCTACGTGCGCAACATGGAGGACTTCGACGCGATCCACGCGGTGCGCCGGCAGTACTTCACCGGCGTGCCGCCCGCGTCCACGCTGGTCGAGGTCTCGAAGTTCGTGAACAAGGACTACCTGATCGAGATCAACGCGATCGCGGTCGTCCAGGACGGCCCCGGGGAGGGCGCGTGAGGATCGCCGCGGTGCGCGAGGCGGGTGCCGTCCGGATCGGGGTGCCGGCCGCGGACGGCGAGACGATCGCGCTGCTGCCCGCCGGGCTGGGCACGCCCGACGACGTCGTCCGCGCCGGCGCGCCCGCCCTGGAGGCGGTCGCCGAGGCGGCGGCGGACGCCCCGGTGCACCCGCTCGCCGAGGTGACGCTCGCCGCGCCGCTGCGGCGCTTCAACCGCGACATCCTGGCCACGGGCTGGAACTACTGGGACCATTTCGAGGAGTCGTCCGGGAGGCGCGAGGGGCAGGACCCGGAGTCGAGGCCGACCCGGCCGACCTTCTTCACCAAGGGTCCCGGGACCGTGATCGGCCCGTACGACGACATCGCCTTCGACCCGGACCTGTCCGCAAAATGGGACTACGAGGCCGAGGTCGCGATCGTGATCGGCCGGGACGGCCGGTCGATCACCGAGGAGACCGCGCTCGACCACGTCTTCGGCTACTGCGTGGCCAACGACGTGTCCCAGCGCGACCTGCAGCGGGCCCATGGCGGGCAGTGGCTGAAGGGGAAGAGCATCGACGCGACCATGCCGCTGGGCCCGTGGATCACCACCGCCGACGAGGTGGCCGACCCCTACGGCCTGCGCATCCAGTGCGAGGTGAACGGCGCGCTGCTGCAGGACGCGTCGACGCGGCAGGTCGCCTTCCGCTTCGAACGGCTCATCGCCGAGCTCTCCCAGGGGATGACGCTCCGGGCCGGAGACGTCGTGCTCACCGGCACGCCGAGCGGGATCGGCAACGCCCGGGACCCGCAGGTCTTCCTCGCCGACGGCGACCTCGTCGTCACCCGGGTCACCGGGCTCGGCGAGCTGCGGAACCGGGTGGTGCGCACCGCGCTGGCCTGAGACGGTACGCCCCGGCCCACGACGGACGCCGGTCGCCTCACGGCCGGGGGCCGGGCGCCGGGCGCCTCACGGGCCGGGGGCCGTCATCAGGGGGAGGATGTGTTCGCGGATCTGCGGTTCTCCGGGCGGCGTGCCGTGGAGCAGCAGGTGCTGGAGGATCAGGGCCGGGCCCGTGGCGGCCCGGGACCGGAGGTCGGGGACCGGGCCCAGGGCGCGGCGCAGGTGGGCGCGGGCGGTCTCGTGGACGGGACGGATCTTCGCCTCGCGTACCGCGGCGGCCACCTCGGAGTCCGGGTCGGTCAGCAGGACCGCCAGGAGGGCGCCGTGCCGGGCCAGCCCCGCGGAGAACTCCGCCAGGGCCGTGACCAGGTCCTCGGCCGGGTCGTCGGTGCGCGCGGCCTCGCGGGGCGGGGCCGCTGCCCGCAGCGCGTCGACGACCAGGGCGTACTTGGTCGGCCAGCGCCGGTACAGCGCGCCCAGGCCGACCCCGGCCCTGGCGGCGACGTCGGCGACGCGCAGCCGCTCGTACCCGGCGCTGTCCAGGAGGGCCAGCGTGTCGCGCAGGACCACCCGGTCGACGGCCGGGTCCCGGGGGCGGCCCCGCCTCCTGTCCTCGCTCATCCGCGCAGCATAACGGAAATGGCCATTACCGTAATCGGGGTCAGTCGCCCGTGAACGCCGGTTCCTCCTTGGCCAGGAACGCGGCGACGGCGGCGGCGTGGTCGCGCGTCCGGCCGAGCGCGGACTGCTCGGCGGCCTCCGCCGCGAGGGCTTCGGCGAGCGGCCGGTACGGGGAGGACGCCAGCAGGCGCTTGGACGCGGCGATCGCCCTGGCCGGGCCCGCCGCGAGGCGGTGGGCGAGCCGCATCGCGCGGGGCTCCACCTCGTCCGGTCCGACGATGTCACCGGCGAGACCCCAGCCGGCGGCCTGCCGCGCCGAGAACGGCTCGGCCAGGAGGACGAGCGAGGACGCGCGGGCCGCGCCCACGGCCCGGACCAGGGTCGCCGACAGGCCGGAGTCGCAGGTCAGCCCCACCTTGTGGAAGGCCGTCGACAGGGTCGCCGTGGACGACCAGACCTGGAGGTCGCACGCCAGCGCGAACCCGAGCCCGGCGCCGACGCAGGTGCCGTTGACGGCCGCGACGACGGGCTTGGGCATCGTGGCCAGCAGGAGCGTGATCGGGTTGTAGTGCCGCTCGACCGTCTCGCCGGCGTTCTCCGGGCTCGTCCGCAGCAGCGCGCCGAGCTCGCCGAGGTCCTGGCCGACGGTGAACGCCGGACCGGCGCCGGTCAGGACCACGGCGCGGACCGAGGCGTCCCCGGCGACCTCCCGCAGCGTCTCCAGCAGGGCCGACTTGAGGGCCTCGTTCAGCGCGTTGCCCCGCTCGGGGCGGTTCAGCCGGACGACCGCGACGGCGCCGTCGTCGCCGCGCACGACGTCGCTCATGGCAGCCTCTCGTACAGGACCACGGGGTTGCCGCCCGGGTCGGTGACCACGGCCCGGCGCTCGTGCGGGCCGGTCACCGGCTCCCCGGCGGGCAGGCGGGCGAGGTGGGCGTCCAGGTCGTCGACCTCGATGCTGAGCAGCACCCGGCCGGGAACGGGCTGCTGCGAGGCGTCCGCCAGGCCGATGGTGGTCGCGCCGTCGGTGAGGGCGGCGTACCGGTCGCCGTCGCGGAATCTCGTCGCCAGCCCGAGCGAGCCGTAGAACGCGAGCTGCGCCTCCAGGTCGGCGGCCGGGACGATCACGTGTCCGATCTTCATGGGCGGAACCTCGGCATCACGTCGCGGGCGAACCTCTCCACGGTCTCGATGGACCGTTCGATGGGCAGGCCGAGCCACTGCGTCCGGAAGACGAAGTGGTTGTAGCCCGCCCGGGCGAAATCCTCGACCTTGGCGGCGATGTCGTCGGGGGAGCCGAAGAACAGGGCCTTGTGCTTGATGCCCTCCCACTGGGTGTCGAAGTAGTCCATGCCGTACTGGACGTACTCGCCGTAGGAGGCGCGGACGGCGGTCCCGGCGATCTCGTAGGCCTCCTCGAACGAGCCGGCGACGCACAGGTCGCGGTGGATGGGGAACACCGCGCCGTCCTCGCCGAACCCGGCCGCCGTCCGCTCGGCCCGGTAGTCGGCGAGGTTGCCGACCGCCCAGTTGCGGCGGACGTTGGACGGCGCGATCCAGGGGTGTCCCTGGCGGGCGATGCGCTTGATGCCGATCGGGCCGTTCGCGCCCACCCACACCGGGGGGCCGGGCCGCTGCATGGGCAGGACGCTGCACCGGACGCCGTCGAGCGCGAAGTGCTGTCCCCGGTGCGAGACCTTCTCACCGGTCCACAGCTTCCGCATCACCTCGAGGGACTCGTTCATCCGGGAGACGCGCGTGCGCCGCTCGATGCCGAACGCGTTGAACTCGTCCTCGCGGTACCCGGACCCGATGCCCAGCACGAACCGGCCGCCCGACATCTGGTCGATGGTCGCGATCTCCTCCGCCCAGTGCACCGGGTGGCCCATCGGGAGGATGAGGATGCCCGTCCCGATCCGCATGTCGCCGGAGTGGTCGATGAGCCGCGACAGCAGCGGGAGCGGCTGCGGCGTGCTCAGCGACGAGAGGTAGTGGTGGATCCCGAACACCGAGTCGTAGCCGAGGTCCCGGACGTGCTGGGTGAACTCCACCAGCTCGCCCGTGCGGCGGTTGATGTCGTCGCCGAGCTCGTACTGGTGGTCGAGGAGGACTCCGAATCTCACGGCGGCTCCTACTCCTCCTCGGCCGAGCGGGTCTCGCTGAGGCGGAAGTAGGGCGCGACGAGCCGGTCGCGCTCCTCCAGGGCCTTGGCGACGCCCAGCTCGCGGCGGCGCTTGAGGAAGTTCCAGTCGCCCTCCTCGAAGGCGACGTTGGTGGCCCAGCCATGGCCGACCCAGCCGGTCATCGCGCCGAGGCCCTTGCCGCGGGCCTCCATGACGACCTGCATCATCGACTTGCCCATCATCAGCGAGTCGAGCGGCATGACCGCGATGGCGTCGGCGTAGTCGGCGACCCACCGCTCCAGCTCGCCGGGCTCGACGACCTTGGTGACCAGGCCCTTGCGCTCGCCCTCCTCGGCGCCGATCGCGCGCATGGTGAGCATGACGTCCTTCATCGTCGTCAGGCCCAGCTTCTCGATCCAGTGGTACATGTCCTGCGGGGCCGGGCCGAGGTACCGGAACGCCGGATGGGTGAACCTGGCGTTCGGGGTGGCGATGACGATGTCGGCGGACAGCGCGATCTGGAAGTGGCCGCCGTAGCAGTAGCCCTGCACCTGGCAGATGGTCGCCTTCAGCGACTCGATGATCGGGCGGGTGAAGCCCGAGGTGAGCACGTTGCGGTCCGGGAGGATGCGCTGGCGCTGGGCCGGGCGGCGCCGCGAGGCCTTGTCGGTGCCCGCCTTGTAGCCGATGTAGTGGCCCAGCTCGGCGGCGTCGGCGCCGGTGCCGAAGTGGTCGCCCTCGCCCTTGAAGACGATGACCTTCACGCGGTCGTCGGCCTCGGCCTCGCGGACGAGGTCGCCGACGCGCTCGAAGGCCGCGACGGGGACGGCGTTGAGCCGGTCGGGGCGGTCGAAGGTGATGGTGGCGACCGAGCGCCTCTCGTCCACGTCGTACTTGACGTACGACGCGATGACCTCGGGGTCGACCTCCATGTTGTCGACGTCCCACTGGTTCTCCAGCAGCTCTGCTTCGGTCTTCTTCACGGCTTCCTCACCTGTTCGTGGATGGGTCGGGGGCTCGTCGGGCCCGGGTCAGCGGAACGCGGGGAAGACCTCCGCGGCGAACAGCCGCAGGGAGGCGCGGACCTGGGCGGCCGGCATCCCCAGCCAGCCCGGGCGGAAGATGAGGTGGTCGAACCCGAGCTCCCGCAGGGCGGAGACGCGCTCGATCAGGAACTCCGGGGAGCCCAGCAGCAGCGTGTTGCGCACCAGGTCGTCGAACCGGTCGCGCTGCCAGCGCAGGGCGGGGTACTCGGCGTAGGTGGAGTACTCGACGCGGGCGTGCGGGAGCGCCGTGGCCACGGCCTCGTCCGTCGTCGGCGCGCAGTACAGCTCCACGCCGATCGGGCGTTCGACCGACGCCGGGTCCTTGCCGTACTCGACCAGCGCCTCGTCGTAGACGCCCACGTGCTCGGGCAGGTACCTGGGGCTGGGCGAGTTCCCGGGCGCGTACCAGGCGTCGCCCAGGCGCGCGGCCCGGCGCACCGCCTTCCGGCCGCCCGCGCCCACCCAGATCGGCGGGCCGCCCGGCGTCAGCGGGCGGATGCCGATGGAGGCGCCGGAGAGCGGGTAGAACTCGCCGTCGTGGTCGACCGGCCCGCCGGACCACAGCGCCCGGATGAGGCGGATGCTCTCGTCGAGCCTGCGGAACCGGGTCGCGGGGTCGACGCCGAACGCGGCGAACTCGTTCTCCCGGTAGCCCGCGCCGACGCCGAGGACGACCCGCCCGCCGGACAGGTGGTCGAGGGTGGCGAACTCCTCCGCCACGTGCACCGGGTGGAACAGCGGCAGCAGCAGGATCCCGGTCCCGAGCGTCATGTCGCCCGAGCGCGGGATGAGGCCGGCCATCATCGAGATGGGCTGCGGCGTCGCCAGGTTCGACTGGAAGTGGTTGATCGTCCACACCGAGTCGTAGCCCAGCTCCGCGGCCAGCTCGACGGTCCCGAACAGCTCCTCCAGGTGCCGCCCGAGGTCGTCGCCGTGCGGGTACTGGTGCGATGCCATGATGCCGAACTTCATGCCTGCGGATCCTTCCCGGGAACGGGCACGGACGCGCGGCTGACCTTGCCGGTCGCGCTGCGCTCCAGCTCGGGGACGAACTCCACCCGCCGCGGGGCCTTGAAGTGGGCCAGCCGCTCGCGGGCGAACGCGACGAGGGCGTCCGCGAGCTCGCCGTCGGGGACCTCTTCGCCGCCGTCACGGACCACCAGGGCGACCGGGATCTCGCCCAGGCGGTCGTGGGGCCTGCCGAGGACCCGGACGTCGCGCACGAGCGGGTGCTCGCGCAGGGCGTCCTCGATCTCCTCGGGCCACACCTGGAAGCCGCCGCACTTGATCATGTCGCGCTTGCGGCCGGACAGCCACAGCACGCCGTCCTCGTCGACGTGCCCGACGTCGCCGGTGTGCACCCAGCCGTCGCGGACGAGCGCGGCGGACGCCTCGGCGTCGTCCACGTACCCCTTGGTCAGCTCGGACCGGACGACGATCTCGCCCTCGGCGCCGGCCGGGAGCGCGTTCCCCTCGTCGTCGCGGATCTCCAGCTCGACGCCCGGGTAGACGCGGCCCGCCGAGCCGGGCTTCCACCGCCCGGCCTTCATGTCCTTGCCGTTCCATCCGGCGATGTGGCCCGACTCGGTCGAGCCGTAGTTCACCAGGATCGGGACGCCGTACCGCAGCTCGAAGTCGCGGCGCAGCGTCCAGGAGATGGCCTGCCCGGCGACGAGGACGTGCTTGACCCCCGCGAACGGCAGGTCGCGCCCGGAGTGCACGATGTCGTAGACCATCGTGGGCAGGAAGAAGAAGTTGTCGAAGGCGAACCGCTCCATCAGGCCGGCGAGGCGGTCCACCCCGAACCGCTCCCAGACGACCGCGCCGCGCCCGACGAAGTACGCGAACAGCAGCGAGTGCTGGCCGCCGGAGTGGAACAGCGGCAGGGCGATCAGGTTGGGGACGGCGTCCGCCGCCGCGGTCCCCTGCTCCGCGGCGCCGGTCGAGACGCGGGCGAGGCGCCGCAGCGAGCCGAAAGTCCCGCCGTGCGTGACGCTCACCGCCTTCGGCCGCCCGGTGGTCCCGCCGGTGAACAGGATGCAGGACTCGCGGTCCTCCTCGACCTCGACCGCGGCGACCCGGGCCTCCTCGCCCCACTCCAGGGGGCGGACGCCGGACGTCGGGGTCCCCGGCTCCCCCGCGGGCCCGACCGAGCGGACCGCCGGCGTCGCGGTGTCGAGGCCGGCCAGGACATCGGTGCGGCCGGCGTCGACCAGGAGCAGCTTCGGGTCCGTCTTCGCGACCGACTCCGCCAGCTCGGCGGCGTTGTACAGGCTGCTGATCGTCACCGGCACCGCGCCGAGCTTCCAGGCGCCGAACAGGAAGAACACGATCTCCGGGCCGTTGGCCAGGCAGAGCGCGACCCGGTCCCCCGGGCCGATGCCCTCCGCCGCGAGCGCCCGCGCCACGCCGCCCGCGAGCAGGTCGATCCGGTCGAAGGTCCAGGACCGGCCGTCCGCGGCGTGCAGGCCGGCGGCCCGGCCGCGGTCCGCGGCGCGCGCCTCCAGGATCAGGGCGAGGTTCGCGCCGCTCATCGCGCTCCCCCGTCCAGCCGGGGGATGACCTCGGCGCCGAAGCGCCGGATCTGCTCCATCGTCTCCTCCTGACCGCCGCCCATGAACTGGAGCCGCAGGGACACCTCGGTGATGCCGAGCCCGGTCTCCCACCGGCGCAGCTTGGCCACGACGTCGTCGGCGGTGCCGACCAGGCAGTCCTCGGCCATGTACCGGTCGATGTCGAGGGCCTGGGCGTCCTCCCACGACCTGTATCCGGCGTACTGGCGCTCCATGTGGGGCCGCACGCCCGCGATCGCCGCCGCGCGCGTGTCGGCGACGAACGCCTCGCGGGCCATCGGGTACTCGCGGTCGGGCGAGAACCCGTGCTCGGCCAGGGCGCCGCGGTAGACCGCCAGCATCGCCGCGAGCTCCTCGTCGTTCCCCTTCGGGCCGATGAGCCACGGCGCGTCCAGGCGGGCGGCGCGCCGGACGGCCGGTTCGGCGAACGCGCCGATCCAGATCGGCGGGCCGCCCGGCTGGACGGGCCGCAGCGGCAGCGCCGCGCCCGGCGCCTCGCCCCAGCTCCCCGCGATGTCGATCGTCTCGCCCCGCCACAGCGACCGGAGGATCGGCACGTACTCGCGCAGCCGCCGCAGGCGGTCCTCCCACGCGACGCCGAACGCCTCGGTCTCGCGCCTGCGGTAGCCCGCGCCGACCCCGACGGTCAGGCGGCCTCCGCTGAGCACGTCGAGGGAGGCCAGGTCCTCGGCGAGCGCGACCGGGTTCAGCAGCGGCGCCAGCAGGACGCCGAACCCGATGCGGATCCGGGTGGTCGCCCCGGCCAGGTACCCGGCGAGCGGGACGGGCTGGACGAACGCCGACCTCGCCAGGTAGTGGTGCCCGAGGTAGACGGCGTGGAAGCCCGCCTCCTCGGCGGCGGCGGCCTGCCGGAGGACGCCGTCGAGCCCCTCGGCCGCCGGTGCCGACGGGTCGAACTGGGCGCTCAGGAAGACGCTGACCTTCACCCGGCGACCGCCTCGGCGGCCGGCGCGACCTGCTCCTGCGCGCGGAAGTGCGGGATGACCTTGTCGGCGAACTCCTCCATCGACTTCAGCGCGGCCTTGCGGTCCAGGCTCGGGATGCGCAGCCAGCCGATGTAGTGGTTGATCCCGAGCTGGTCACGCAGCATCTCGATGGTCTCGATGACCTGCTGGGCGGAGCCGAAGTTGCCGCCGTGGGTCAGCGTCTGCTCCAGGGTGAGCAGCTCGATGTTCTTGGCGACGGCCTCGTAGTACGCCCGCTCCCGCTCCATGGCCTGCTCGGACCCCGGGATGACCTTCCCCACCGACCGGTAGTAGTTCAGCGCGGCCTGGGCGGCCTCCCGGAGGCCGTCCTCGCCGTCGCCGCACCAGACCTGCTGCATGAACGGGAGGTCGTAGGAGGCGACGTCGAAGCCGTTCTCCTGCATCGCCGTGCGGTACAGGGCGAAGTTCTTCTGCATGACGCCGAGCGGCGTGAAGTTCGGCGAGGTGATGATGGGCTCGCCGGCCGCGCCGCGCTCGCGGAAGCTGTCCGGCGAGACCGTGCCCTGGAGGATCGGCGGCCCGCCCTCGGTGAACGGCCGCGGGTAGGTGGTGATGTCGTCGTAGTGGAGCACTTCACCGTGGTAGCTGAAGTTCTCCTGCGACAGCGCCAGCCGGAGGACGTCCAGGGTCTCCTTGTACCGGATCTTGGACTCTTCCAGCGGGATGCCGAACCCGGCGAACTCCGACGGCTGGTAGCCCCGGCCGACGCCGATCGAGACCCGGCCGCCGGAGAGCACGTCGAGGGCCGCGATGTCCTCGGCCAGCCGCAGCGGGTCGTGCAGCGGGAGGACCAGGACGGCGGTGCCGATGGTGATCGACCTGGTGCGCTCGGCGACCGCCATGGCGAAGCTCACCGGGCTGCCGAGGATGCCGTACTTGGAGAAGTGGTGCTCGGCCAGCCACACCGAGTCGAAGCCCAGCTCGTCGGCCAGCTCGATCTCGTCCAGGGTCTCGCGCAGCACCTGGTGGTCCGACGCCCCGTCGCTCACGGGGAACAGGTTCATGATCCCGAACTTCACTACCGCACTCCTATATTCCGACCAGTCGGTATGTTATCTGTCGAGGTAGGGGCCCGCAACGGCCCCTCCCGCGCCGACCGCCCTCAGGCGCCCCGGCGCTGCCTTACCTGGAGCTCGCCGACCCGGCGCCGGTGCCACGAGCCCCGCCCGAGCCGTGCGTCGAGCACGTGGGCGCGCCGCAGGAACAGGTGCGGGTCGGCCTCCATCGTGATGCCCATGCCGCCGTGCACCTGGATGCCGCGCTCGGCGGCGAACACCGCGGCCCTGCCCGCCGCCGCCTTCGCGGCGTGGACGAGGCTCTCCGCCTCGGGGCGCCCCCGGTCCACGGCCCAGGCCGCGTACAGGGTCAGGTCCCACGCCGCCTTGCGGTGCTTGACCGCGTCGGCGAGCTGGAACGCCACCCCCTGAAAGGAGCCGATCACCCGGCCGAACTGCTTCCGGGTCCGGGCGTACCCGGCCGCGAGCTCGATGGCCCCGGCGGCGACGCCGCACAGCTCGGCGGCGGCGACGAGCGCGGCACGCCCGGCGCCCGTGCCGGCGGGCCCGGCGGCTCCGGAGTCATGCGGGACGTCGAAGGTCACGTCCGACAGCGGCACCGACGGATCGAACGACTCCCGGAGGACGATGCCGGCCGGGGCGGCGATCCGGACGCCGTCGGCGCCGAGCACCGCGAACCGGTCCGCCTGGGCGGCGTACGGCACCAGGGTACGGACGAGCGGTCCGCCCGCGGGCGAGGGGCCGGGCCATCCGGCTTCGCCGGGAACGTCGGCGGCGGGCGTGAGGACCGTGCGGCCCTGGAGCACGTCGCCGTCCAGTTCCCCGAGCCCCGCGGCGAGCTGGACGGCCGCGGCGTGCGCCGGGAACCGGCTCGGGACCAGGTGCTCGCCGAGGACCTCGACCGCCACGAGGAGGTCGACCAGGGACGACCCCACCCCGCCGGCCGCCTCGGGCACGCCGAGCAGCCCGAAGTCGGCGAGCAGGACGGCGTCGCAGCCGGGCGGACGCCACTCCCCCGCGAGCGCGTCGCGGGCGGTGACCTTCTCCTCCTTGGCGATCGACCGTACGGCCTCTTCGATGTCCCGCTGCTCGCGGGTGAACGTCGCTTCCATCCCGTCACTCCCCTCAGCGCGAGCGGGGCAGGCTCAGCACCCGCTCCGCAAGGATCGACTTCTGGACCTCCTCGGTGCCGCCCTCGACGGTGTGGGCGCGCGACCGCAGGTAGTGGCGCATCCGGGCCGCCGCTCCCCCGCCGTCCAGCAGCACGCCGCCGGCCTCGTCGAGCTGCACCGCCAGGCGGTTCGCGTCCTGGACGACCCCGGCCCACAGGCTCTTGAGCGCCGAGGTCTCCGGCCCGGGCGCGCTGCCCGCGCGGGTCTCCCCGACCATGCGCAGGGAGCCGATGCGGACGGCCTCGGCGTCGCAGCGCAGGGCGCCGAGCGCGTCGAGGAACGCGGTGTCGCCGGCCATCCCCCGCTCCAGGGCGAGGTCGGTGAGGCGGTCGACGGCCTGGCGCGCCCAGACCCACAGGCTGAGCGCCATGCTGCCGCGCTCGAACGCCAGGGTGGTCAGCGCGACCCGCCAGCCGTTCCCGACCCCGCCGAGGACGTCCTCGTCGGGGACGAACACGTCGTCGAGGAACATCTCGTTGAACTCGGTGTCACCGTTGATCATGACGAGCGACCGGACCTCGAAGCCGCTCATCGGCGCGAGGAGGTAGGTGATGCCCTCGTGCTTGGGCGCGTCCGGGTCGGTGCGCGCCAGCAGGAGGCACTTGGAGGCGTTGTGGGCGTTCGACGTCCAGATCTTCTGGCCGTTGACGCGCCAGCCGCCGTCCACCTTGACCGCGGAGGTCCGCAGGCTCGCCAGGTCCGAGCCGGAGCCGGGCTCGCTGAACCCCTGGCACCAGTAGTCGGTGCCCGCGAGGATGCCGGGGAGGTGGCGGGCCTGCTGCTCGCGGGTGCCGTGGGCGATGACGGTCGGCCCGGCGAGGTACATGCCGACGCCGTTCAGGGCGTACGGCGCGCCTCGCAGCTCGGCCTCCTCGTTGAAGATGGCCTGCGCGATCGCGTCCATGCCGCGCCCGCCGTGCTCGACCGGCCACGAGAGCCCGGCCCAGCCGGCCGCGCAGATGCGGTCCTGCCACACCCGCGACCAGTGGGTGCGCTCCTCCTCGGAGAGGTCCTCCTGGTCCGGTACGTCCGCGAGCGCCCCGTCGAGCCAGTCGCCGACCTCCCGCCGGAACTCCCGCTCGGCGGCGCTGTCATCGAAGTCCATCGTCACCCGTCCGTTCGCCGTCGTTCGGAACCGTCGCCGTCACCGTCACGCGGAGACCTCCTCGGCGTCCGCCAGCCGGGCCTTGTAGAGCTTGCCGTTCGGGTCCCGGGGCAGCGAGTCGTGCACGAGGTACCGCGCCGGGAGCTTGGGCTTGGCCAGGCGGCCGGCGAGGTGGTCGCGGAGCGCCGCCACGGCGGACGGGACGTCCGGGGCGGCGTCGCTCAGGACGACGTGCGCGACGGGGACCTCGCCGTAGTCGGGGTCCGGTGCGCCGACGACGCCCGCGTCCGCGACCCACGGGTGCCCGGTGAGGGCGCCCTCGATCTCGGCCGGGTACACGTTCACCCCGCCCACCAGGATGAGCTCCGCGGCCCGCCCGGTGATGTAGAGGAAGCCGTCCTCGTCCACGTGGCCCACGTCCCAGACGGTCATCAGGCCGTCGCGCCGCGAGCCGTCGGTCTTGCCGGGGTCGTTGTGGTACTCGACCCGGTCCTCGCCCTGGCGCATGTAGACGATGCCGGTCTCGCCGGCCGGCACCTCGGCGCCGTCGTCGTCGAGGATCTTCAGGGTCGAGATCGACGCGGGCCGGCCCACGGTGCCGGGGTGGTCGAGCCACTCCCGCGGGCGGGCGATCGTGGTGCCGACCTCCGTCGAGCCGTAGTACTCGTAGACCACCGGGCCGAACCAGTCCATGATCTGCCGCTTGACCTCCACGGGGCACGGCGCGGCGCCGTGCAGCACGTAGCGCAGGGACGAGACGTCGAAGCCCGCGCGGACCTCCTCCGGGAGCCGCAGCAGCCGCTGGAAGTGCGTGGGGACCATGCTCGTGCCGGTGACCCCGTGCTCCTGGACGCGCCGGAGGAAGCCCTCCGGGGTCCAGCCGTCCATCAGCACCAGGGTGCCGCCCCAGTTCAGCGCGCCGATCGCGGGCGTGAGGTTGGCCGAGTGGTACATCGGCGCCGAGACGAGCCACGCGGCGAACGCCTCGCGGCTCATGCCGAACTCCTTGAACAGCCAGGCGTAGGTGAGGGCGCCCTGGTCGGCGCTGATGCCGCTGAGGGGCCGCTTGACGCCCTTCGGGCGGCCGGTGGTGCCCGAGGTGTACATCATCAGCGACCCGTTCGGGGTCCGCTCCGGGTCGGTCGGCGGCATGCCGCCGGTCAGCTCCGCCATCGGGCGGGCGCCCGCGGTCGCGCCGTCCGCGCCGTCCGTGCCGTCCGCGTGGCCGCCGGCCCCGCCGTCGACGAAGACCTGGACGCCGGGAGGGGCCGCCGCGAGCACCGCCGCCTCGGCGCGCGCCGAGCACAGGACGACCTTCGCGCCGCTGTCCTCCAGGATGTGGGCGATCTCCGGGGCGGTCAGGTGGTAGTTGACCGTGACGAGGTAGATCCCTGACTGCATCGCCGCCAGGTACGCCGCGACCAGGGCGGTGCTGTTGGCCATGACCACGGCCACCGTGTCGCCCTCGCCCACCCCTCGGGCGCGCAGCCCGTGGCAGATCCGGTTCACCTCGGCGAACAGCTCGCCGTAGGTGACGCGCTCGTCGTCGGCCGTGATGACCGCGGACAGGTCCGGGTCGGACACGGCCCACCGCCGGAAGCCGACCTGTTCCTGCGTCCCCTCGCTCATCTCGCTCCTTGAACTACATTCCGACCATTCGGTATCTTTACCGCAGAGTAGATGGGATCATCCTCCATGTCCATACCTGTCAGCGACCGGCACGCCGCGGCGTACCGGTCCCGCGAGGTCCCGGCCCCGCTCCTGGTCACGGACGGCGTCTGGGCCGTCCCGGTGCCGCTCCACGGAAGCCCCCTGCGGTTCATCACCGTCTTCCTCGTCGAGACCTCCGGCGGCCTCGTCCTCATCGACGCCGGATACGACCACCGGTCCTGCTGGGAGTCGTTCACCGGGTCCGTCGCCGGGATCGGGCACGACCTCGGCGACGTCCGGCTGGTGCTGCTCACCCACAACCACCCCGACCACGTCGGCCTCGCCGGCCGCGTCCGGGCGGCGTCCGGCGCCCGCGTGGTCATGGGGCGCGAGGACGACTTCGCCCACCAGCACCGCGTGCGCGGCGGGTTCCTCGCCCAGCTCCGCCGGGCGCTGGAACGGACCGGCGCGCCGCCCGGCGTCGTCGACGACATGCACGCCGCCGGCGCGGGGGCCGCCCGGCTCACCGAGGACCTGCGCGTCGACCTGGCCCCCGAGGGCGACTCCGAGCACGTCCTCGGCGACGTCACGTTCCTGGGACTCCACACGCCCGGTCACACCTACGGGCACACCGTCTACGTCGACACCTCGCGCGGCGTCGTGTTCACCGGCGACACGATGATGGCCGAGGGGCCGACCCAGCTCGCCGTCCCCAGCCTGCCCGGGGACGACCCCGCCGGGGACCTGCTCGCGTCCCTGGACCGCCTCCGCGCCCTCGACGTCGAGATCGCCTGCCCGGCGCACCAGTTCCCCTACCGGGACGTCGCCGCGCGGGCCGGGGAGCTGGCGGCCTTCCACCGGGCGGAGCTGGACGCCGTGGAACGGCTCCTGCGGACCCGCCGCTCGGCGTGGGAGATCGCGCCGCACCTCACGTGGGCGCGGCCCTGGGAGGAACTCGGCGCGGGGAGCAGGCGCTTCGCTCTGATGCATACGCTGTCTCTCGTCCTCGGCGTCACCCGGTGACCGGCGGGGGGCTTCGCGGCCCGCCTACGCGGTCGCCTCCGGCCCGTCCGGGTCCCGCTCGGGGTAGGACCAGTCCGGGCTCATGGCCGGGCGGAGCTCGCGCAGGGTCCGCTTGAGGACCTTGCCCGAGGGGTTGGTGGGGAGTTCCCCGACGACGTAGACCTCCTTGGGGACCTTGAACTTCCCGAGCCGCTCGCGCGCGTACCGGACCAGGTCGCCGGCCTCCAGCCCCGGCCGCCCGACGACGAAGGCGACCGGCATCTCGACCCACAGGGGGTGCGGGGCCCCCACCACCGAGGCCGCGAGCACGAGCGGATGGCCGGCGAGGACGTTCTCGATCTCGGCGCTCGCCATGTTCTCGCCGCCGCTGCGGATCATGTCCTTCAGGCGGTCCCTGATGTAGAGGTGGCCGTCCTCGTCGAAGCAGCCGACGTCCCCCGTGTGGAACCAGCCGCCGCGGAACGACGCGGCGGTGGCGGCGGGGTCGTCGAGGTAGCCCGGGCTGACCTTGGGGCCGCGGGCGATCACCTCGCCGTTCTCCCCCGCGGGCACGTCGTTCCCCTGGGCGTCGACGACCCGGACGTCCACCCAGGGAAGGGGCAGGCCCACCGAGCCCTGCTTGCTCTCCATGTGGGCCTCGTCCAGGTAGGTGAGGCCGCTGCAGGTCTCCGTGAGGCCGTAGCCCTCGATGAGGCGGGCGTTGGGGAACAGCGCGCGGGCGACCCGGAACAGCGCGGTGGTCACCTGGGAGAAGATCAGCCATCGCACCGTGGAGAGGTCCGCCCGCACCGTCTCCGCCACCCGGCGGATCATGTCGAGCATGGTCGCCGCGACCACCATGCCGGTGACGCCCTCGGCCTCGATGGCGGCCAGGACGGCCGCCGGGTCGAACCGCCGCTGGACGACCATGCAGCCGCCGACGTGCCAGATCGCGTACCCGGGGAGGTCGGTCCCGCCGACGTGGTAGAGCGGCGCGAAGTTCAGGATCCGGTCGGCCGGGCGCAGCCCCAGCTCGACGATCTGGGCGTGCATGTTGGCGTTCACGTTGCCGTGGGTCAGCATCACGCCCTTGGGCAGGCTCGTCGTCCCCGACGTGTAGACGATCCGCTGGAGCGCCGAGTCGTCCAGCTCGGCGTCGGGGACCCGGGCGCCCCGGTGGGCCGCGATGAGCGCGCGCAGGTCCGTCCAGGGGCCGCCGACGGGTTCGAGCGCGAGGCGGCGGACCCGCGGGAGCCCGGCGATCGCGTCCTCCACCGTCCCGGCGAACGCGGGGACGGTGGCGACCGCCCCGACCCCGGCGCGCTCCATCAGGTGCCCCAGCTCGGCGGCCGTCAGCCGGTGGTTCAGCGGCACGCACACCGCGCCGAGCCTGGCCAGCGCCAGGGACAGGATCAGGAACTCGGGGACGTTGTCGGCGACGACCGCCACGCGGGCGCCCCGGGCGACGCCGTCCGCCGCCAGCCCGGCGGCGAGCGCGTTCACGTCGGCGTCCAGCTCGGCGTACGTCCAGCGCCGGTCCTCGAAGACGAGCGCGTCCCGGCCGGCGAAGCGGACGGCGTTGACGCCGAGCATCCTGGCGAGGTTCGCCGTGCTCATGTCGCGGCCTCCTGTTCGCGCAGCTTCTTCTTGAGGACCTTGCCCGAGTCGTTGCGCGGGAGGGAGTCGACGATGACGACGTACTTGGGCACCTTGTATTTGGCCAGGTTATCCAGGCAATGCCGCCGGATGTCCCCGGGTCCGGCCGCGCCCGGCTCGCGGAGGATGACGAAGGCCTTCGGGACCTCGTCCCACGCCGGGTCCGGGACGCCGATGACGGCGACCTCGGCGACCTGCGGATGCTGGGCGATGACCCGCTCGACCTCGGCGCCGGCGACGTTCTCGCCGCCGGACTTGATCAGGTCGGCGCGGCGGTCGACGAACCAGAGGTAGCCGTCCTCGTCCATCCGGCCGACGTCGCCGGTGCGGAACCAGCCGTCCCGGCGGCTGCGCCGGTCGGCCTCCTCGTCCCGCCAGTAGCCGGGCGAGATCTTGTCGCCCCGTACGATGATCTCCCCCTCGACACCGGGCGGCACCTCCCGGAAGTCCTCGTCGACGATGCGGATGTGGACGCCGGGGAACGGGGCGCCCAGCGAGCCGAGCTTGGACTCCTCGTGGGCGGCGTCCATGTAGCAGACGCCGTTGCACAGCTCGGTCATGCCGAACGTGTCGATGGTGCGCACGTGCGGGAAGCGTGCTTTCACCTCCCGGCGGACGCTCGGCGCGACCCCGGCGAACAGGAGGTAGCGCAGGGCGCCGAGGTCGGGGCGCGGGTCGAGGTCCATGATCCCGAAGAGGATCTGGGCGGCCAGGACCATCCCGGTGACGCGCTCCTCGGCGGCGACGCGCGCGATGTCGCCGGGCTTGAACGTCGGCGTCAGGACCATCGTGGCCCCGGCGACGAAGGTCGCGAGGCCGGGCGCCTCCAGGCCGCTGACGTGGAACAGCGGCGCCGAGATCAGGATCCGGTCGTCCTGGGTCAGCTCCAGCTCCAGGATCTGCGCCCGGTGGTTGGCGATCAGGTTGCCGCACGTGTGGACGACGCCCTTGGGGCGGGCCGTGGTGCCGGAGGTGTAGAGGAGCCGGTGGACGTCGCCGGGATCCTTCTCGGCGTCGGGGACCCGGACGCCCGGCGGCTGCGCGGCCAGCAGCCCGGCCAGGCTCCCGGCGCCCGGGACCGCGTCCCGCCCGTTGGCCACGATGACCCGCAGGCCGGTGCTCCGCGCCAGATGGGCCGCCTCGTCCCGGAAGTCGTCGTCGTACAGCAGGCAGGTGATCCCGGCCTGCTCGACGATGTACGCCTGCTCGCCGGCGTGCAGGCGCCAGTTCAGCGGCACCGCGACGGCGCCGAGGCGGCTGAGGGCCAGCAGCTCGATGACGTAGGTGGCGGTGTTGCGGCCGAGGACGCCGACCAGGTCCGCCGCCGTGATCCCGGCGGCGAGCAGGGCGGCGGCGTGCCGGTCCACGTCGGCGTCCAGCTCGGCGTACGTCCAGCGCCGGCCGTCGCCGACGAGGGCCTCGCGGCCGGCGCGGCGCAGCGCCTGGACGCGCAGCGTCTCGCTGAAGTTGCTCGTCGCCATCAGCCCGCGCCCTCCCCGGCGCGGAAGGCCAGGACCTCCGCCCGGCTCGGGAGGCTGACGAACTCCAGCAGGTTGCCGTCGGGGTCCCGGGCGGCGAACGCCATGATCGGGCCGTAGTTCTCCAGGACGGACCGCCGCGGCGGGGCGACGCACTCGGCGCCGAGGCCCCTGAGCCGCTCGTAGACCTCGCCGATCTCGTCGTGCGGAACCTGGAAGCTCAGCAGGAAGGTGCCCAGCTCCAGGTGGCCGGCGGTGGCGGTGCGCCGCTTCGGACCGTTCCACTCGATGAGTTCGAGCTGGCCGACCCGGCTGGGGCCCTGGAGGTACTGGACCCGGCCGGTGGTCCCCTCCGGGAGCCCGAGGGACTCCTCGATCGCGGCCCCTCCGACGTCGGTGCGCAGCGTCCTGCGGTAGCCGAGGGCCTTCTCGTAGAAGGCGGCGGCGCGGTCGAGGTCGGAGACGGTCATCGCCACGTGGTGGACTTCGCTGACGGGCATGGCTTCCTCTCTCTCCTGGGTGGGCGGCTAGGCGCCGAGGACCTTCTGGATGAGGGCGACCTCGTCCGCGCCGCTCCGGGGGACGATGTGGTCGTCGAGAGAGCGGATCTCCTCGATCGCCGCGAGGACGTCGTCGGGAGACGCGGGCTCCGGGCCCGAGTACCAGCCGGGGGTCACGCCGAGGAAGATCCGCCCGACCCGGCCGCCGCCGACCGTGAGGATGTGCCGGTTCAGGTCGCACCGCTCGGAGGCGAGGTAGGCCGCGACGGCCGCGACGTGCCGGGGGTCGAACCGGCCGGCCAGGTCGCCGAGGAGGCCCTCGGTCATGCGCGTGGCGGCGGTCGGCGACAGCGCGTTGACGAGGATCCCGTGGCGCTCGCCCTCCAGCGCCAGCACGTTCGCCAGGCCGACCAGGCCCGCCTTCGCGGCGGCGTAGCTGGACTGGCCGAAGGTGCCCAGCAGTCCCGACGAGGAGGTGGTGAGCACGACGCGGCCGTAGCGCCGCTCGACCATGTGCGGCCACGCCGGGCGCAGGACGTTGAACGCGCCCCCGAGGTGGACGTCGAGGACGGCGGTGACGTCGTCGTCGGTCATCTTCCCGAACGTGCGGTCCCGCAGGATCCCGGCGTTGTGGATGACGGCGTCCACCTGGCCGAACTCCTCCACCGCCCGCCGTACGAGGGCGGCGCCGCCCTCGACGGTCGCCACCGAGTCCGTGGAGGCGACGGCGACGCCGCCGAGCCCGCGGATCTCCCGGGCGACCTCCCCGGCGGCACCGGAGGACCCGGTGCCGTCCACGGTTCCGCCCAGGTCGTTGACGACGACCCGCGCCCCGTGCTCGGCCAGGGTGAACGCGTGCGCGCGGCCGATGCCGTGACCGGCTCCGGTGACGATCACGACCCGCCCGTCGAAGGTGACGGCCCCCATCACAGCTCCCTTCCCAGGACGGCCACGAACGCCACCGACGAACCGGGCTGGCCGCCCAGGTTCTGCGAGACGGCGAGCCGGGCGTCCGGTACCTGGCGCTCCCCCGCCTCCCCGCGGAGCTGGGTGAAGCACTCGAACATCATGCGCAGCCCGGTGGCGCCGATCGGGTGGCCGAAGGACTTCAGGCCGCCGTCGGTGTTGACCGGCAGGGCGCCGCCGAGGTCGTACCGGCCGTCGAGGATGTCGCGCCAGGCCTTGCCCCGCTCGGAGAACCCGAGGTCCTCCATCAGGACCACCTCGGTCGGGGTGAAGCAGTCGTGCACCTCGGCGAGCGAGATCTGCGCCGCCGGGTCCGTCACGCCCGCCTGGGCGTAGGCCTGCCGCGCGGCGGTGACGACCTCGGGGAACGTCGTGAAGTCGTACCCGCCGGACGCCAGCCCGGCGCCGGACCCCGCGACGAAGCTCATGCCCCGCAGGTACACCGGCCGGTCGGTGTACCTGTGCGCGTCCTCCGCGCGGACGATGACGGCCGCCGCCGCCCCGTCGGAGACGCCGGAGCAGTCCAGCACGCCGAGCGGGCCCGCGATGCGCGGCGACCTCTCGACGGCCTCGGCCGTGACGGGCCTCCGGAACTGGGCACGCTCGTTGAGGGCCCCGTTCGCGTGGTTCTTCACCGCCACGCGGGTCATCGCGGCGCGCATGTCGCGGTCCCCGACGCCGTGCGCCGCCTGATAGGCCGGGGCCAGGAGCGAGAATCCCGCCGGGGCCGTCCAGTCCACGTCGGTCCCGTCGGCGGGTGGGAGCGTGGCGGACAGGCCGGACTGGGAGCTGTCCTTGAGCTTCTCGACGCCGGTGGCCATGACGACGTCGTAGGCGCCGGACGCGACGCCGAAGACGGCGTTGCGGAAGGCCTCGGACCCGGTCGCACAGTAGTTCTCGACCCGGGTCACGGGCTTCCCCGCCAGCCGCAGCGGCCGGGCGAGGACCTGGCCGGACAGGCCCGTCCCCTGGGTGCCGACCCAGAACGCGTCGACGTCCTCCAGCGACAGCCCGGGCACGGACCCCACGCACTCGCCGACGGCGTCGACGAGGAGGTCGTCGGCCGAGGAGTTCCAATGGTCGCGGAACGGCGTGCAGCCCATCGCGACGATGGCCACGTCGTGGACCATGCGGTTAGTCGTCATCGGTCGTGGCCCCCCACGGACGGAGCTTCCAGAAGTAGTTGTGGATCGCGTCGGTGGTCCACAGCCGCCGGAACGTGGGCCGCATCCGCATGCCGACGGTGACGGCCGCGGGCTCGACGTCGGCCGCGTAGGCGCTGAGCCGGCCGCCCCCGAGCCCGTCGTCGTCGAAGTCGGCGACGACGATCGCGACCTCGGCCTCGGGCATGGTCGTCAGGTGGTCCCGGGTGACCGAGACGACGGTGGCGACCCGGTCGCGCAGCGTGACCTTCTCCCCGCCGCCGGTGCCCCCGGCGACGCCGCAGGACGCGCAGACCCGCCCCGGCGGCGTGGTGACGGCGCCGCAGGCGTCGCAGCGGCCGCCCTCCAGCCGGTACTTCCAGCCGGCCCGGCGGTGCATCGGCGGGGCGGCCGGGGCCGGCGCGGCCGGGCGGGCCGGGCCCTGGACGTCGAGCAGGCCGCGCCAGCGCAGGTAGCGGCCGTAGGCGAGGTCCTGCCGCGCGGCGAGCTGCTCCCGCACCGGACGGCCGCCGCGCGCGGACCCGACGCCGTCGCCGGCGCGCAGGACGAACGCGTCCGCGCCCTCCGCCGCCGAGAGCAGCAGGATCGTCTGGCCGGGCCGGGCCGTGTCGAGCGTCGCGGCCAGCAGCAGGCCCGGGTGGGCGGCGCCGGTGTGGCCGGTGAGCCGCTCGACGGCGGCGTCCGCGCCGGAACCGCCGAGTGCGCGGCGGAGGGCCGCGGCGGCGCGGGCGTTGGAGGACGCGACGACGACGTGGTCGACGGCGTCCAGGCCCGCCTCGGCCAGCGCCCGCCGCGCCGCCTCCCGCCCGCTCGCGACCAGGATCTCGGCGGTGAACCGCTCGTCCCAGACGCGGTCGTGCCGCTCGCCGGGCAGCCGCCACCGGTCCAGCACCTCGGCGGTCCGGCCCGCGCGGGCCAGCAGGACGGCCGCGGCGTCACCGGCGGTGAACGCGGCGGCGGCGTCCCCCTGTGCCAGCTCGTCGGGCGCGCCGGGCCGGGTCGTCCGGACGTCGGCGAGCGCGGCGGTGGCACCGCCGCGCAGCACCAGGTCGAGCGCGACCGCGCCCGACCGGTGGCCGCGCAGGTCGGCGGCCGCCACGCCGGGGTCCAGGCCGAGGGCCTCGTGCACGATGCCCGCCGAGGTCTTGCCGTCGTAGGGCGCCCCGGTCGTCGCGAGGAGGAGCTGCCGGCCGGCGGGGGTGCCGGCGGCGATCTCCCGGAGCGCCTCGACCGCCATCGTCACGGTGTCCTCGTCGAACGCGGCCACACCGCGCGCCGGGCCGCCGGGGGGCGGCTCGGCGCCGTCGAGGCTGGTGCCGGTCAGCGCGTACGCGGGCAGGTACGCCGCGTACGCGCCGATGCCGTTCTGTTCGGGCATGGGTGGGTCGTGCCTCCTCAGGTCCAGGTCGGGATGGCCGCGAGCAGCCGCCGGGTGTAGTCCTCCCGGGGCCGGTCCAGGACGGTCAGGGCGGGGCCCTGCTCGACCACGCGGCCGCCGTTCATGACCGCGATGCGGTCGCACAGGTCGCTGGCCAGCATCAGGTCGTGGGTGACGAACAGGAGGCCGATGCCGAGCTCGCCGACGAGGGTCCGGAACAGCTCGACGACCTTGGTCTGGGTGGTCACGTCGAGCGCGGTGGTGCACTCGTCGGCGATGACCAGGGACGGCCGCGTGACCACCGCCAGGCCGATCGCCACCCGCTGGCGGAGGCCGCCGGAGAGCTGGTGCGGGTAGCTGTCGAGGACGCGCCCGGTGTCGGCGATCCGCATCTGCTCGAGCACCTCGGCCGAGCGGCGCTCGACCTCGTCCTTGGTGATGTCGCGGACGTGCCTGCGGAGGACCTCCGCGAGGTGGGTCCGCACCTTCATGAGCGGGTTGAGCGAGCGGGAGGCGTCCTGGAAGACCATCCCGACGGCGGAGCCGCGGACCCGGCCGGTGCGGTCCAGGCCCGGGGCGACGATCCGCTCCCCCGCCAGGGAGATCGAGCCGCCGTCCACGCGGACGTTCCGTTCGAGCAGCCCGACGACGGACCGGGCCAGGGTGGTCTTGCCGGAGCCGGACTCGCCGACGACCCCGACGGTCTCGCCGCGCCCGATCGTCAGGTCGACGTCCGCCAGGAGCGGGAGGTCGCGGTGCGCGACCCGCGCCGCGATGGACAGGCCCGCCACGTTCAGCAACTCGGTCATCGGCGCCGCTTCCGTGGGTCGTGGTGGGTGAGGAGCGCGTCGCCGAGGAGGTTCACCAGCAGCACCAGGACGGTGATGGCGAGCCCCGGGAAGAACGCGATCCACCAGGCCTGGCTCAGCTCGTCCTGCCCGGACGCGAGCATGGAGCCCCAGCTGGACCGGGGCGGCACGACGCCGAGGCCGAGGAAGCTGAGCGCGCTCTCGACGAGGATCGCGGTGCCGACCTGGAGCGTTCCGAGGGCGACGATCGTGCCCGCGAGGTTCGGCAGCACGTGCCGGAACACGATGCGGGCCTCCGAGGCCCCGACGGCGCGGAGCCCGAGGACGAACTGCCGCTCGCGGATGCTCAGGGTCGTGGAACGGGTGACGCGGGCGCAGGCCGCCCATCCGGTGAGCGCCAGGACGAGGAACAGCACCGGGAGGGAACTGCCCCGGTTGGAGATGATCGCCAGGGCGATGAGGATGAACGGCAGTGCGAGCTGGGCGTCGATGAGGATGGAGATCGCCTTGTCGGCCCGGCCGCGGAAGTAGCCCGCGAGCAGGCCGACCAGGACGCCGGGCCCGATCGCGACCAGCGCCCCGACCAGCCCGATCGTGATCGTCAGCCGGCCGGCGGTCACCAGTTCCGTGAGGACGTCCTGGCCCCGCTTGCCGGTCCCGAGGGGATGCTCCCAGGTGCCGCCGGACAGGAACGCGGGCGGCAGCCTCGTCTTCGACAGGTCCTGGCCGCCCTCGGGCAGGAGCCCGGTGACCGGCAGGACGAAGACCAGGACGCCGATCGCCACCAGCGGCACCGACAGCCAGAACACCGAGGTGCGGGCGCGCCGGGGCCGCCGGGCCGCGGGCGCCTCCTCCTTCGCGGCCGGGCGCGGATCCAGTTCGAGCCGGCTCATCGCGGGTTCACCTCACCCTCGGGTCGACGACGGAGTGGACGACGTCGACGATCAGGTTCAAGCAGACGAAGACGACGGCGCCGAACACGACGATCGCCTGGACCAGCGGGAAGTCGCGGAACTGGACCGCCTGGAGGGCGAGCTGCCCGAGGCCGGGCCAGGAGTAGACGTACTCGATCGCGACGGCGCCCGACAGCAGGATCCCGGTCTGGAGGACGACGATGGTCAGCACCGGCATCAGCGCGTTCTTGAAGGCGTGCCGCCACACGACGCGCACCGGGCCGATCCCCCGGGCGCGGGCGGAGTCGACGAACGGCTCGGCCAGCGCCTCGCTCATGGACGCCCGGGTCAGCCGCGCGATGTGCGCCATCGGGTACAGCGACATCGTCACGCCCGGGAGGACGAGATGCCGCGGCGACCCGGACTGCCCGGCCGGAAGCCAGCCCAGCTTCACCGCGAAGAGGACGACGAGCATCATGCCGAGCCAGAAGACCGGGACGGACTGGCCGAGGAGGGCGAGCGTGGACGCCGCCCGGTCCCACCAGGTGCCCTCGCGGGTCGCCGCGAGGACGCCCAGCGGGATCCCGACGAGGACCGCGATGGCCATCCCGGCCCCGACGAGCTGGAGCGTGTAGGGCACCCGCTCGAAGATCATCGTGGTGTTGGCCTGGTAGAACTGGAGCGACTCGCCGAGGTCCCCGGTGAAGACGCCCCGGAGGTAGTCGAGGTACTGGACGATCAGGGACCGGTCGAGGCCGAGCTGCTGCCGCAGCGCCTCCCGCTGCTCGGGCGGTGCCGTGGGTCCGAGGATGTTGGCGGTCGGGTCCCCCGAGAGCCTCCCGAGGGCGAACGCCATCGTCAGGGCGATGAACAGCGACGCGAAGAGCGTCGCGACGCGGGCGCCGGCGCGCCGCAGGCGGGCGGTCCTCATCGGCGGGCCCTCCAGCGCGCTCCGGGCATCGCGGCGAGGAGCTCGCGCGTGTACGCGTGGGCGGGGTCGGTGAAGACCGTCTCGCACGGCCCGGACTCCACGACCTTCCCGCGTCGCATGACGTGGACGGAGTCGCACACGGACCGGACGACCGCGAGGTCGTGGCTGATCATGAGCAGGGCGGCTCCCGTGGTCTGCCGCACCTCCCGGAGGAGGGCGAGTACGTCGGCCTGGACGGAGACGTCGAGCCCGGACGTGGGTTCGTCGGCGACGATGAGCCGGGGGCGCATGAGCAGGGCCCGCGCGATGCAGACCCGCTGCGCCTGGCCGCCGCTGAGCTGGTGCGGGTACCGGTCGAGCAGGTCCGGGGAGAGCCGGACGCGTTCGAGCAGCGCCGCGTCGTCGATCCAGGAGGTGCGTTCCCGCTGGAGCCCGCGGATCTCCCGCAGGCCCGAGCGGACGGACTGCCGCGAGTCCAGCGAGCCGTGCGGGTCCTGGAACACGATCTGGACCTCGGGGCGCAGCTCCCGGAGCCGCCGCCGTCCGAGGGTCGCCAGCGAGTGCCCCAGGAGCCGGATCTCGCCGGCGCCGCGCGGTCCCAGGCCCGTGGCGGCCATCGCGAGGGTGGTCTTGCCGGAGCCGGACTCGCCGACCACGGCGGCGCTCTCACCCGCGTCGATGCGCAGGGAGACGCCGTCCACGGCGCGGAAGACCTCGCCCGTGCCGCGGTCGCGGTGCTCGACCACCAGCCCGTCCACGGTCAGGACGGGCACGTTCTCCGGGGTGCGGGAGCCCCGGCCGGTACCGGCCGGGGCGTCCCTCTCCAGCATCCCGGCCATCCTCAGCGCGTCGCCTTCGTGAAGTCGACGCTGTTCAGGGGCCCGTAGACGATGCCGTCCGCGCCCGATCCGAGGCCGTAGGTGTAGATCTGCTTGTACAGGGGGACGTAGCAGTGCTTCTGGACGACCCCGAGGGTGTTGAGCTCGTCGTAGATGCTCTGCGCCGCGTCGGCGTTCTTCTGCTCCAGCGCCTTCGCCACCAGCCGGTCGATCGCCGGGTCCGGGCAGCTGCTGGTGATCGAGGCCGACTTCATGAAGCCGCTGGCGAAGAAGTCGGGCACGGCCACGTTCGGGACCGCTCCGAGCAGGAACAGGCCGTCGATCTGGCGTCCGGCCACCTGCTTGACCAGCGTCCCGTAGTCGACGGGCAGGTACTTCACCGTGAACCCGGCCTGCTGGAGGCTCGCGCCGACCGACTCGGCGACCTCCTTCATGTTGGTGTACTGGCCGGCCGGGTAGGTGAGGTTGACGGACGGGCCGGACGAGCCGACGAGCTGCTTGGCCCGCGCGGGGTCGGCGTCCACCCGGCGCGCGGGCTGGGTTCCGGGCTTGACGTTGAGCAGGCCGCCGTCGGCGACCGCCTTGCCGTCGAAGATGCCCTTGACGATGTCGTCGCGGTTGATGGCCAGCGCGGCCGCCTCGCGCAGCGTGGCGTCCTTGAACGGCGCCTTGGTCGCCTCCAGGAACGCGGTGATCTTCAGCGCGGACTCGGTGCTGACGACCTTGAGCCCGGCCTTCTTCGCCTGGTCGGCCTGGGCGGGCGGGAGGTCGAAGGCGACGTCGACGCTCTTGCCCTGGAGCAGCGCGAGCCGCTGGGACGCCTCGGTGGCCCAGGTGAAGGTCACGCCGGTGTTGGCGGGCTTCGCGCCCCAGTAGGACGGGTTGGCCTTGACCGAGATCTCCCGGCCGGGCTTCGCGCCCTCGAACACGTAGGGCCCGGTGCCGACGGGGGCGGCGGAGAAGCCTGCGGGGCCCTTCTCCTTGTAGTACTTCGGCGGCACCAGGTACACGGTGGTGAGCAGGTTCGGGATGTCGTACTGCGGGCGCTTGGTCGTCACCTCCACCGTCGTGGCGTCCGGGGCCTCGATCGAGGCGACGTTCCCGAAGTAGGTCTTGAGGATCGAGGTGTTCTGGTCGCGCGTGAGCGTCAGCGTGTTGACGACCGCGGCGGCGTCCGCGGTCTCACCGTTGCTGAACTTGACGTTCGGGCGCAGCGTGAACGTCCACTTGGTGGGCGACGCGCGCTTCCAGTCGGTGATGAGGCCGGTGCGGGCGGGCTCCAGGTCCGAGCCCGTGGTGACCAGCGGCTCCACCATGGTGGCCCAGACGACCTGCGCCGAGCGGGCGCCGGCGATCGGGTCGAGGGTCGCCGGCTGCGCGTTGAGAAGCGCCCGGATGCGGGACGTGTCCGACGTGCCGGTGGCCGGGCCCCCTCCACAGCCGGCGGCGCCGGCCGCCACCGTCGCCGCGACGGCGATGCCCGCCAGCCGCCGAAGGGTCGAGGCATTCTTGATCATTTTGATCCTCCACAGCGTCGGACTGTCCGCAGGCAGCGTCGAACTGACGGCACTCACGTGTCACACAGACCCTGGCCCGTGACGCTCGCCACAAAGTACCGACCGGCCGGTATCAAGTCAACGGTCTGCCCGATGTCGGAATGGATGGCCACGTTCGATTTTCCATGGTCAGCGATTTCATACCGACCGGCATGTATGATTTCGCCCATGCCGATCATAGTGACGGACGAGCACGGGGGCCGCGTCGCCAGGGTGACCTTCGACAACTCCGCGCGGGGCAACTGCTTCGACGACCCCCTGCTGCGGGAGCTGACCGAGACCCTGGAGGCCGCCGCCGCGGACCCGGACCGCGCCCTGATCCGCCTGGCCATGGCCGGGCGGCACTTCTGCGGAGGCTGGGACACCTCGTCGTTCGAGGGCCTCGCCGACGAGCCCGCGGCGGCCGTGGCCGAACGCCTCCGCGCCGGTGACGCCCTGCTCGACCGGATCAGGAGGCTGCCCGTGCCCGTGGTGGCCGGGGTCCGCGGCCGGGTCGTCGGCTTCGGCGTCGGCCTGCTGAGCGCCGTGCACCTCCCCATCGCGGCCGAGGAGGCCCGGGCGTCCCTGCCCGAGGCGCGGTTCGGGTTCGCTCCGGCCGGGGTCGGCCACGTGGTGGCGCGGGCGCTGCCGCGGGCGCTGGCCTACCCGCTGCTGTGCGGGCTCACGGCGGCGACGGCCCGTGAGCTGCACGCGTGGGGCCTGGTCTCCCAGGTCGTGGACGCCGCCGAGCTCGACCCGGCCGTCGACGCGATGGTCGAGGGGCTCCTCGCGGTGCCGGGCGGCACCCTCCGCGCGGTCGTCGAGGTCGTCGAGTCGAGCCTGGCCACCGGGCTCCCGGACCGCGCGTACGAGGTGTCCGCGCGGACCATCACCGGCGCGGGGCACCGGGGAGCGACGTCATGACGGGCCGGCGGTTCCGGCCGGGCGAGGCGGCCTGGGTCGAGCTGTGCACACCCGATCCCGAGGCCGCCGAGGAGTTCTACGGCGCGCTGCTCGGCTGGTCGGTGCGGCACGAGCGGCTCGGCGGCTCGACGTACCGGATGTGCACCGTCGGCGGCCGGGACGTGGCCGGGATCTCCGACGCCGCGCTGCACGGCGGCCGGCCGCGCGGCTGGCTCACCTACTTCGCGGTCGACGACGTCGGCGCGGCGGCGCGCGAGGCGGTCGGCCTGGGCGGCGAGCTGGTGACGGCGCCGCGGTACCTGCCCGCGGCCGGGACCGGCGCGACGGTGGTGGACCCGTACGGCGCGGCGTTCGGCCTCTACCAGGGTGAGGCCCGCGCGGGCGTCCAGCTCCTCAACCTCCCCGGCGCGCTCTGCTGGAACGAGCTGGACACCGGTGAGCCGGAGGGGTCGGTGGCGTACTACCGGTCGCTGTTCGGCTACGGCACCGAGTCCCGCGACGACACGCCGACCGGGCGTCCCTACACGGTCCTGACGCTCGGCGACGTCCCCGTGGCGGGCGTGCTGGAACTCGACAGCGCGTGGCCGAACGTCGTGCCGTCGCGGTGGATCACCTACTTCGCCGTCACGTCGCTCGACACGGCGGTCGCCCGGGCGGTCGAGCTCGGCGGCACCGCGACCGTCGGGCCGGTCGACGGCCCGCACGGTCCCCTGCACCTGGTGAAGGACCCGGGCGGGCACACGGTGTGCCTGATCCGGCTCGAAGACGGCCTGCGACCCGACCACGTCCCCAGCCCCCCGGCGGTGATCCGATGATGACAGAACCGTTGCTCGACTCCACCCGGTTCCGCCGCGTGTGCGGCCAGTTCCCCACCGGCGTGACGGCGGTGACCGCCACGACCGCCGACGGGCGGGTGGCGGCCCTGACGGTGAACTCCTTCACGTCGGTGTCGCTCGAACCCGCGAAGGTGCTGTTCTGCCTGGCGGACTCGTCGTCGAGCTTCCCCGTGCTGATCGAGGCGGAGCGCATCGCGATCCACATCCTCAGCCGGGACCAGGAGGACGTCGCCCGGCGGTTCGCGACGTCGGGGCTGTCGGGCGCGGAACGGCTGGAGGGCGTCGGGTGGACGCCCGGCCCGGACGGCGTCCCGCTGCTGCCCGGCACCCCGGCGATCCTCGCCGGGCGCCCCGGCGAGATCATCACCAGCGGCGACCACGCGATCATCCTGGTGGCCGTCGACCACGTCCACCTGAAGCCGACCGGCGCTCCGGCCCTGTCGTTCTACCAGGGCCGGTTCACCACGCCGGTCGTCGCGGCGCCGGACACCGGAGCGTGACGCCGGGGGCGCCCGCCGGGGGCGCGGGCGCCACCCTTCTCACTCGGTGAGGAGCCCCACGAGGACCAGCTCGCAGAACTGGTCCGCGACCTCCTCGATCCCGAGGCTGCCGCCGGGGTTGAACCACTGGAAGGCCGAGGCGCACATGCCGATGATGCCGAAGGTGATGACGCGGTCGCTCATCTCCCGGCGGAACGCGCCGGCGTCGATGCCGCGCTGGACGACCTCGCGGAAGAGGGCCTCGAGCGCGTCCCGCTTCTCGGTGACCGACCGGAGCCGGTCACCGGTGAGGTGCCGCCGCTCCTGGTAGAAGATCGCGACGTGCGCCCGGTAGGTGGAGACGCCGGCCAGGCTCAGGCCGATGAGGGAGCGCAGCTGCTCGACGGGGTCGGAGTCCTCTTCCAGGATCTTGCGCGCCGACTCCAGCTGGGTGTCGAGGTACTCGTTCTGGATCTGCCAGAGCAGATCCTCCTTGCTCCGGAAGTGGTGGTAGAAGGCGCCCTTGGTGAGGTTGGCGCCCGCGACGATCTGCTTGAGCGTGGTGCGGTCGAAGCCCTCGCGCTCGAACAGCTGGAGCGCGCTGTCGACGATCTCCCGGCGGGTGCGCTGCGGGTCGTAGCCGTCGGACCAGCGCCAGCCGGCCTCGGCGGTCCGGGAGGCCGGCGCCTCCGCCGCCGCGGCCCCGGCCTTCTCCGCGGCCCCGGCCTTCTCCGCCGCCGTGGATGCGGCTTCCTCTGCCATCACGCTCCTTGGGGTTTCGGTCACGGATAGTAGCGAAAAAGGATCTCCGCCACGCAGCACGTGGTGGCGTCGTCCGCGAACTCCACGACCACGGACGCCTTGGCCTGGACCCCCTCGGTCCCGTCGCCGGCGGGGATGCGCTCGGCCGAGGTGAGCGTGGCGACGCCCTGGATCTCGGTGCCCGGTCGCAGCGGCCGGACGAACCGCACGCGGTCGAGGCCGTAGTTGACGCCCATGGAGGTGCTCTCGATCGTGAGGATGTCCGCGAGGAGCCGGGGGACGAGCGCGAGGGTCAGGAAACCGTGGACGATGGTACCGCCGAACGGCCCGGCCGCGGCCCGTTCGACGTCGACGTGGATCCACTGGTGGTCCCCGGTGACGTCGGCGAACCGGTCGATCTGGTCCTGGGTCACCGTCCGCACCTCGCTGGCGCCGAGCTCCCTGCCGACCAGGTCGAGCAGCTCGCGCGGCTCACGGAGGACGGTCCGCTGGTACGTCCGCATGATGGATGGACTCTCCATTCCGACTGGTCGCAATGTAATTTTACGCGGAAACGCCTGAGCGCGGCCGCACCGCGGCCGCGCTTTTCATACCGACTGGTAGGAATTTACCTGGGGAGCGGGTGCCGGTTCAAGCGGCCGGCGAAGATCTCGTTCCCGGCCCCGCCGTCAGCTCCCGCCGGCGCCCGTGGGGCGCAGGTACGGCGTGAGGAGCTCGTGGCCGAGCCGGCGGGCCTCCCGCTCGGCCAGGCCGTCCTCGATCATGCGGGTCAGGGTGTAGACGGTCGACTGGACGAGCTCGGCCATCCGCTCCGGGTCGGACGAGCCGTGCTCCCGCAGGGCCGCGCGGAGCGGGGCCGCCAGCTCGTCGTGCAGCAGCCGGCTGGACCGCGCCAGCGTGTCGCTGCGGCTGGTGGAGGCCAGCGCCCGGGCCAGCGCGTGGTCTCCGCGGGCGACCAGACGCAGGTTGGCGTCGACGTAGGCCAGGATCCGCTCCCCGGGGGTGGCCGCCCTGTCCATCCGTGACCGGACGAAGGCGGACCACCGGGGGAAGGTGTCGACGATGAGCGCGTCCAGCAGGTCGTCACGGGACTTGAAGTAGGAGTACACGCTGGAGCGCGCGAGCCCGGCCCGCCGGGCCACGTCCGCCAGGCTCGGGGGCCGCTCGGCGCCCTCGGCCAGCAGGGCCCGCGCCGCGTCCAGCAGCGCGGCCCGCTGGGCGGCCCGGTGCTCCACGACGGTCGGCGCCTGGATCCTCGGCACGCCGCCCCCTCTCATCGGACTCGGGTGGCCGGACGTGCCCGCCGTCCCGGCCCCGGGGCTCCGCTAGGGGACCGCGGCGAGGCGGCCGTCGACCATCTCGTACACCGTGTCACAGTGTTCCAGTACGTCATGGTCGTGGGTCACCATCACGGCCGCCACGGAACGCTGTGCCGCCTCGCGGGCGAGCAGCCTGACGATGTCGTGGCTGCGCGCCCGGTCCAGCGCCGCGGTGGGCTCGTCCACCAGCAGCACGTCGGGTTCGGTGACCAGGGCCCGGGCGATGCCGACCCGCTGGCGCTCCCCGCCGGACAGCTGGTGCGGGTACCGGTCGCTCCTGTCCGCCATTCCCACGCCGGCCAGCAGCTCCAGCGGATCGCGGCCCGGACGCGCCCGCCGGGGGCGGAACCGGAGCGGGAGCCGGAGCTGGTCGGCGGCGGTGAGCGCGGGGATCAGGTTGCCGGACTGGAAGACGAAGCCGATGTGCCGGCGGCGCAGCGCCGCGCGGGCGCGGCGGCCGGCCGCCGTCATGTCGTGGCCGGCGACCGTGACGGTCCCCCCGTCCGGCCGGGCCAGCCCTCCCGCGACCGCGAGCAGCGTCGACTTGCCCGCCCCGGAGGGGCCGACGACCGCGACGAGTTCGCCGGGCATGACGGTGAGGTGGACGTCGTCGAGGGCGCGCACGGTCTCGGCGCCGTCGCCGTGCGACAGGTGGACGCCCGCCAGGACGAGCCCCGCCCGGACGGGCGCGCCGGTGTCGTGGGCGGACGGTGCCGGCGGAGCCGGTTCGGGCCGGACGGTCATCGGTTTCCTCCGAGTGCGGTGGCGGGGTCGATGGAGGCGATCCTGGCGACGGCGGCGCCCGCTCCGAGGAGCCCGAGGGCGACGAGCCCGGCGGCCGCGGCCGTGACGCTCGGCGCGTGGAGGGCGAAGGGGACGCCGCCGCCTGTGATGAGGGCGCCCAGGCCGACCCCGGCCCCCGCTCCGATCCCCACGGCGACCAGGAGCAGGAGGAACGCCTGGACCAGCGCGTCGCGTAGCACCCACGCGCCCGAGGCGCCCATGGCGCGGAGCACGGCGACCTCGTGTTTGCGCTGGATCGCCCACACGGCGAAGAAGGCACCGGCCACCAGCGCCGAGATGGCGTACAGGAAGCCCTGGATGAGCTGGAGGGTGCTCGTCTCGGCCGTGTAGCCGGGCGAGGCGCCGTAGGACTCCTCGAGGGGCAGGCTCTCGGTTCCGGCGGCGGCGTCTCCCGCCGCGAGATCGACCGTCTCCCCGGGCCGGGCGCGGACGGCCACCGCGGTGATCTCCCGGGTGGCGCGCTCGGGCACCGCGTCCGCCGGGCCGGCGCCGGCCTTGATCCGCTGCCAGACCGGCAGCGGCACGTAGGCGACGTCGACGTGCCCGAAGGTGTCCTGCCCTTCGGTCGCCCCGATCACCCGCAGCCTCGTCCCGACGCGGTCGACGGTGAGGGTGTCGCCGACGCGCAGCCCCTCGTCGAGTGCGGTGCGGCTCACGACGACACCGTTCGCGTCACCGCCCAGGCGCGCCCCCTCCCCCACCTTCGGGGACAGGAACGAGCCGGGGGCCACCCCGAACAACGCCAGGTCGATCTCCACGTTCCGGTCGCTCCTGGCGTTGACGAGCGTGTTGCCGTACGGCGCCGCCTCCGCCACGTCCGGCCGCCGCTGCCATGCCTCGACGGCGGACACGTCCACCACGCTCCGCGAGAAGGCCGCGTCGTGCTGGACGTCCCGCTCGAACGCGAAGGAGGTGACGGGGAGGTTCTGGAGCCCGGACACGCCGTCCTTGACCAGCCCGACCGACAGCCCGGACAGCAGGACCATGAGGATCGACACCAGGCCGACGACGGCCCCCATCAACCCGAAGCGCAACCAGGCGAAGCGCAGCTCACGTAGTGCGAGGAACATCGGCACCCTGTCTTTTTAGCGACATCGTGTCGACAAGATACCAACATCGTGTCGCCAACCCGCACCGGGGCCCTCCGGGACGGGCGGCCCGCTCGGCGGGCCCGGCCTCTCCGGCCCCACGTTCGCCGTGCACGGGCCCGCCGGGCGAGAATGAGGGGTGGCTCGCTGGGTCCTGCATGTCGACCTGGACCAGTTCCTCGCCGCCGTCGAGGTGCTGCGTCACCCCGAGCTGCGCGGGCGCCCGGTCGTCGTCGGGGGTGACGGCGATCCGACGAAGCGCGGGGTGGTCAGCACGGCCTCCTACGAGGCCCGCGCCCACGGTGTGCACTCCGGCCTGCCCCTCCGCACGGCGGCGCGGCGCTGCCCGGACGCGGTGTTCCTGCCCGTCGACAGGGAGGTCTACGAGGCGGCCTCGGCCCGGGTCATGGCGGCGCTGCGGGAGTACGGCGCCGTCGTGGAGGTGCTCGGCTGGGACGAGGCGTTCCTTGCCGTCGAGGCCGACGACCCGGAGGCGGCGGCCCGGAAGATCCGCGAACGGGTACGGGCCGCGACGGGACTCGAATGCACGGTGGGCATCGGGGAGAACAAGGTCCAGGCCAAGCTGGCGACCGGCTTCGGCAAGCCCGCCAGGGTCTTCCGGCTGACCCACGCGACCTGGTTCGAGGTGCTCGGCGACCGGCCGACCGACGCGCTCTGGGGCATCGGGGCCAAGACCGCCAAGCGGCTCAGGGGACTGGACATCGCCACCGTCGCCGAGCTGGCGGCGGCCGACCCGCGGGCCCTGGCCGAGCGCGTCGGCCCCGCGACCGGGCCCTGGCTCGTGCGGCTCGCCAGGGGCCAGGACCACTCGCCGGTGGACGCCGCACCGTACGTCCCGCGCTCCCGCGGCCGGGAGACCACCTACCAGGACGATCTGAGCGACTGGGGCCAGGTGCGCCGCGAGGTGTCCCGCCTGGCGCGGCGCGTCGCCGGCGAGGTCGCCGCCGACGGGCGGCCCGCCGCCCGGGTCGTCGTCAAGGTGCGCTACACACCCTTCACCACCCGCACCCACGGCCAGGCGCTGCCGGCGCCGACGACCGAGGCGGCCCCGATCGAACGTGCCGCCCTCGGCGCCCTCGGCCGGTTCACCGAACGGCGGCCGGTGCGGCTGCTGGGGGTCCGCGCCGAGTTCGCCCCCTGACGTTTACCCCGTTCCCCCTGGCGCCCGGGCAGGCGGGCCCTCCGGGGGCGTCACCCCGGCGGCTCGGTGCCGGCCGGATCGCCGAAGGTGTCGGGATGCGGCCCGATGCGTTCACCGGCGTCGAGGGCGCCGATCGCGTCGATGTCTGCGGGCGGCAGGGGGGCCAGTGACGCCGCGCCCAGGTTCTCGCGCATCCGCGCGGGCGTGACCGTCTTGGGAATGACGACGTTGCCCAGGTCCAGGTGCCAGCGCAGGATGATCGCCGCGGGGGTCGTGCCGTGGCGCTCGGCCAGCGAGACCAGGGTCGGGTGCTCCAGCGCGCCGCCCTTCGCCAGGGGGCTCCACGCCTCGGTCACGATCCCGTACCGCCGGTGGACGTCCCGGAGTCGTTGCTGCTGGAGGCGCGGGTGCATCTCGATCTGGTTGACGGCCGGGACCACCGAGCCCTCCTTCATCAGGAGGGCGAGATGGCGGGGCTCGAAGTTCGAGACCCCGATGGCGCGGACGCGGCCGTCGGCGTGGAGCCGTTCCAGGGCCCGCCAGGTTTCCTGGAAGAGGCCGCGCGAGGGAACGGGCCAGTGGATCAGGTACAGGTCGACGTAGTCGAGGCCGAGCCGTTCCAGGCCGGCGTCGAACGCCCGCAGCGCCGGGGCGTACCCATGGTCGGCGTTCCAGACCTTGGTGGTCACGAAGACCTGCTCCCGGGGGATGCCCGACTCCCTGACGGCGGCCCCGACGCCCCGTTCGTTGCCGTAGTCCTTGGCCGTGTCGACGCTCCGGTAGCCCATCTCGAGGGCGGCGGCGACCGCGGCGGCGGCCTCGGCGTCGGGGACCCGGGCGACGCCGAGCCCCAGGCGCGGCATCCGCACGCCGTTGTTCAGCGTGACCGCGTCGTCCTGCTGGGCCACGGGCGGCCCTCCCTCCAGATTTGCGAGAACGTTCTCGCATACGTACCACCCGTACTTGAGGCGGGTCAAGGTGGTGGGCGCGCGGGGCCGGCCGGCCTCAGCGCCTCAGCGCCTAGGCGCGGCGGAGGGGCGGTCGACCAGCCGGTTCGGCAGCACGATCGGCTCGGACGCCGCCGGGCGCCCGCCGATCTGGGCGGCGAGCTCGCGGACGGCCGCCTCCCCGAGCCCGGCGACCGGCCGCGCGACGACGCTGATCGCGGGGGTGAAGGCCCGCGTCCAGCTCGCGTCGTCGAAGCCGATCAGCGAGACGTCCCGGCCGATCGCCAGCCCGAGCCGGTTGCAGGCCATGACGACGGCCAGCGCGACGTCGCTGTTGTTGGCGACCACCGCCGTCGGCCGGTCCGGACTCCCCAGCAGGGTCAGCGCGGCCTCCTCCGCCGCGCCGGGCTCGGCGGCCGTGGCGTAGAGCATCCAGTCCCGCCGGGCCTCCAGGCCCGCGTCGCGCAGGCCCGCCAGGAAACCCTCCACCCTGTCCGCGGCGGCCGACACCAGGCCGGCGGGCGCGTCGCGGGCGACCCCCGGCACGGTGGAGTTCCCGTCGATCATGCCGATCGCGGTGTGGCCCCTGCCCGCGAGCAGGCCCACCGCCTCGCGGGCCGCGCCGAGGTCGTCGCTGATCACGGTCGCCGCGGACCGTCCGGGCAGCCGCCGGTCCAGCAGGACGAGCGGCAGGTGCGGCCGCCCGTCCGGACGGAACAGATGGTCGTGGTCGGCGCCGGCCGCGGGCACCACGACGAGCCCGCAGACGCGCTTCTCGACGAACACGCGGACGGCGCGCCGCTCGGCCGCGGCGTCCTCGCCGGTGTTGGCGATCAGCACCTCGTGCCCGAGGGCGGACGCCGTGTCGACGACCGCCCGGGTGGCCTGCGCGAAGAACGGGTTCGCGAGATCGGTGACCACCAGGCCGATGGTGGAGGACCGGCCCACCCGCACGGCGCGCGCCAGGTCGTTGGGCCGGTAGCCGAGATCGTCGGCCACGGCCAGGATCCGCTCCCGGGTCGCCGCGCTGATGCGGCCGTACCCGCCGAGCGCCCGGGACGCGGTGGCCGTCGAGACCTGCGCCGCGCGCGCGACGTCGACGATCGTCACGCCGCCCCGCCCGCCTTCGCTCACCCACCCGATCCTAGGGCGTGCCCCGGATCCCAGGGCGTGCCCCGGGGCGTGCCTTGACAGCGGGCGCGGGGTCGGCGTAGAAGTGTGCGAGAACGTTCTCGCAACAGGCTCACGACTCTCGCGACGGAGGGGACGCGGCGATGCTCCTTCAGCTGGCGATCGACGATCCCGCGCACCTCGGGGTGGTGCCGGAGGTGATCGATCTCGTCGACATCGTCGAGGTCGGCACCCCGGTGCTCAAGCGGTTCGGGCTCGCGAGCATCACCACGCTCCGCGAGCGGAGCGGGGGACGGCCGGTCCTGGCCGACACCAAGACCGTGGACGGCGGCGCGAAGGAGGCGGAGATGGTCTTCGGCGCCGGCGCTTCGCTGATGACCGTCCTGTCCTGCGCGTCCCCGGCGACCCACGCCGCCGCCGGGCGGGTGGCCCGGGAGTACGGGGCGCACGTCGTGGTCGACACGATCGCCGACCGCCGCCTGCCCCGGCGGCCGGGCCGGTTCCCCGGCCACTGCGACTACCTGGCCCTGCACTCCCCCACCGACCGGCGCCTCGACGGCGAGGACGACACCCGGCACATCGACGCCGTGGCGTCCATGCGCGCGCTGGGCTACCGCGTCTCGCTGGCCGGCGGGATCGGCCCGGCCAACCTCGCGGCCGTGGCCGAGGCCGCACCGGAGATCGTCGTCGTCGGAGGCGCCATCACCCGGGCCGAGAATCCGAGGAGGACCGCCGAATGGATCGTGTCCACGCTGAACGGCCACACCCGTGGCAGGCCGCCGTCGCGGAACTCGCCGAAGTGAGCGGGAGCATCGACGCGGCGGAGTTCGCCCGGCTCCTGGAGGAACTGGAGGATCCGGCGCGGCGCTGCTTCCTCAGCGGCCAGGGCCGGTCCGGCCTCGTCGCGGGGATGGTCGCCATGCGGCTGATGCACATCGGCCGCACCTGCCATGTCGCGGGCGAGGCGACGGCGCCCGCGGTCCGCCGGGGGGACGTCCTCATCGTCATCTCCGGGTCGGGAACGACCCCGGCGAGCGTCCGCCACGCCGAGTCGGCCCGCGCCGAGGGAGCGACGGTCATCGCGGTGACCCGTCCCGGTGGCGGCGCGCTGGCCGGGATCGCCGACCTGACCCTGCGCATCCCGGCGGGCGCGTCGGCGCAGCTCGGCGGCAACCTCTTCGAGCAGGCGGCGCTGATCGCCCTGGACGGCCTGGTCAACGCGCTCGCCGCGGGCGTCCCCGACGCCCGCGGCCGGCTCCGCCGTCGCCACGCCAACCTGTGACGGCCGGGGAGGAGCGCGGCGGCCGGCGCCCGCACGCCGTCGTGATCGGCAACGCGCTCATCGATGAGGTCCGCGCCGGCGCCTCCGTCGAACGGCGCCCGGGCGGTGCCGGCTTCAACCTGGCGGTCGGCCTCGCCGTCCTCGGCGTCCCGGCGGGGCTGGTCGCGGCGCTGGCCGACGATCCCGACGGCCGTGCCCTGGCGGAGTCCTTGCGCGCGCACGCGGTCACCGTGCTGCCCCAGCCTCCCCGTGCCGCAACCGGGCGGGCGACGGCGTCGCTGGAGAACGGAGAGCCCGGCTACGCGTTCACCCCCGCCGCCCGCGGCAGGGTGCACTTCACCCCGGCGGTGAGGGGTGCGCTGCGTGAGGCCGACGCCGTCATCGTCAACTCCTATCCCTTCGAGGTCCCCGGCGAGGCGGAACGGCTGGGCTCCGCGCTCCGGGGCCTGCCCGCCCTCCGCGTGCTCGACCCCAACCCGCGTCCCGGGCTCGTCGCCGACCCCGGATCGTTCAGGCGCCGCCTTGAGGCGCTGTTCGGGCACACCGACATCGTGAAGGTCAGCGTGGAGGACCTGGACCTCCTCTACGGGTGCCCGCCCGAGGCCGCCGTCGCGCGGATCCTGGGCCTGGGCCCCCAGGTCGTCTTCCTGACCAGGGGCGCGGCCGGGGCCGAGATCGTCACCGCCTCCGGCCGGAGGCACACCGCGCCCGCCGCCGCCATGACCGCACCGGTCGTCGACACCATCGGGGCGGGCGACGCGGCACTGGCGGCCCTGGTCGCGAGTACGCTGGCCGGTCCCCCGGAGCGGCGGCCCACCGCGGCGGAACTGGCCGCGGTCGGCTGGCGGCCCCACCTGGACCGGGCCATGCGCGTGGCCGCCGCCGTCTGCCGGAGCCGCGGCGGTCACCCGACCGCCGCCTCGCTCGCCGCCGCCGTCGACCCGCTCCGGTAAGAGAGCTCCGGTAAGAGAGAGGTACGCGATCACCAGTCACGGATCATCGGCCGGCCTCGCCGGCCGGACACCGGAAGGAGCACGCATGGACGGGACCTCGTACGTGGTCACCGGCGGCGGACGGGGAGTGGGCCGGGCCGTCGTGGAACGCCTGCTGGCCCAGGGAGGCCATGTCGTCGTCATCGAACTCGACGCGCGGGCCGCCGGCTGGGCCGCCGGCCACCCCAGCCGCGACCGGCTCGCCACCGTGGCCGGGGACGCCTCCGCCGAGGAGGTGACGGCCGCGGCCGTGGAGGAGGCGCGGGCACGGGCACCGCTGGCGGGCTGGGTCAACAACGCCGCGGTGTTCCACGACGCGTCCCTGCACGAGTCGGGCGCCGCCGCGGTCCTCGACCTGATCGGCCTGAACCTCGGCGGCGTCGTCGCGGGCTGCGCCGCCGCCGTGCGCGCGTTCCTCGCCGCGGGGACCGGCGGCGCGATCGTCAACGTCTCCTCCCACCAGGCGCGGCGGCCCGTCGCGGGCTGCCTGCCCTACGCCACCGCCAAGGCCGCCATCGAAGGTCTCACCCGGGCCCTCGCCGTCGACTACGGCCCGCACGGCATCCGCGCGAACGCCGTCGCGCTGGGCACCATCGCCGTCGAGCGCTACCAGGACGACGTCGCCCGGCTCGGGCCGGACAGGGGCGCGGCGTGGCACCGCGCGACGGCGTCCCTGCACGCCCTCGAACGCGTCGGGCGCCCCGAGGAGGCCGCCGAGGCGATCACCTACCTGCTGTCCCCCCAGGCCGGCTTCATCAGCGGGGCCACCCTTCCGGTCGACGGCGGCCGGTCGGTGCTCGCCCGCGAGCCGCAGCCCTGACCTCCCTTTTCCCCTCCCGACCCCCTCCCGACCTTCGAGCACCCTGGACGGCCATGCCCGGCAGTGACGGCGCGCGGAACGGCGCGTGGTGGCGATCCGCCGCGATCTACGAGATCTACATCCGCAGCTTCGCGGACGGGAACGGCGACGGCGTCGGCGACATCGCCGGGATCCGCTCCCGGCTCCCCTACCTCGCCGGCCTCGGGGTCGACGCGATCTGGATCACCCCGTGGTACCCGTCCCCGATGGCCGACGGCGGGTACGACATCGCCGACCACCGCGACATCGACCCCCTGTTCGGCGACCTGGCCGAGGCCGGGGCGCTGATCGGCGAGGCGCACGCCCACGGCCTCCGGGTCATCGCCGACCTCGTGCCCAACCACACCTCGCACCGGCATCCGTGGTTCCGGGCCGCGGTGGCGGCCGGCCCCGGGTCCCCCGAACGCGGCCGGTACTGGTTCCGGCCCGGCCGGGGGCGGCACGGCGAGCTGCCGCCGAACGACTGGACGTCGGTCTTCGGCGGCCCCGCGTGGACCCGCCTTCCGGAGACCGGCGAGGACGGCGACCCGGAGTGGTACCTGCACCTGTTCGCGCCCGAGCAGCCCGATCTGAACTGGAACGACCCCGGCGTGGCCGCCGCGTTCGACGCGATCATCCGGTTCTGGTTCGACCGCGGGGTGGACGGGCTGCGCGTGGACGTCGCGCACGGGCTGGCCAAGGACCCGGACCTGCGGGACCTGGGCCCGGCCGCGGCCGGGCCGCGGGCGGGCGCGGCCGAGGCCGCCGGGCACGGCGTCACCGGCCACCCGCACTGGGACCGGGACGAGAACGGCGCGATCTTCGAGCGCTGGCGCGCGATCGCCGACTCCTACGCCGGCACCCCGCGCGGGCCGCGGATGTTCGTCGCCGAGGCGTGGCGCGTCCGGGAGAACGGGCTGGCCCGGTACCTGCGGCCCGGCCGGTTGCACACCGCCTTCAACTTCGACTTCCTCAAGTGCCCGTGGGATCCGGCCGCGCTGCGCCGGGCGATCGACGGGCACCTGGCGGGCCTCGCCGAGGTCGGGGCGGCGGCGACGTGGGTGATGTCCTCCCACGACCTGGTCCGCCCGGTCACCAGGTACGGCCTGGACGGGGAATGGACCGACCTGATGCAGGGCGAGTACGACGGGCCGGTCGACGTCCGGCTCGGCACCCGCCGCGCCCGGGCCGCCGCCCTGCTGACGCTCGCTCTGCCCGGTTCCGTCTACGTCTACCAGGGCGATGAGCTCGGGCTGCCGGAGGCCGACGTCCCCGGCCATGCCCGCCGGGACCCGATCTGGGAACGGTCCCGCGGCCGCCGCCGGGGCCGCGACGGCTGCCGGGTCCCGCTGCCGTGGGACGGGACGCCGCCCGCCCTCGGTTTCAGCGACCGCGAGCCGTGGCTTCCCCAGCCCGCCGGCTGGAGCGCGCTGGCGGCCGGGCGGCAGGACCGGGACCCGGACTCGACGCTGACCCTGTACCGCCGGGCCCTCCGCCTGCGCCGCACGGCCGCCGGCCCCGAGGACCCGCTGCGCTGGCGGGACACCCCGGACGGGCTCCTCGCGTTCGACCGTGGAGAGTCGTTCACCTGCGCGCTCAACCTCACCGGGCGGCCGGTGCCGCTTCCCGGCGGCGGTGAGCCGATCCTGGCCAGCGCCCCGCTCACCGGCGGGACGCTCCCCCCGGACGCGGCGGTGTGGCTTCACACCTCGCCGGGCGCCCTCTCCCCCGGCTGAACGGGCACAGGAGGGCCGCGACCTCCCGCTCCGTATCGCGAAGGGCGCGCCCGTCCGGCCTCCGCACGGGTCCCGGCGGCCGGTGGCCTATCGTGGAGCGGAGGATACGGTGATCAAGGGGCCGTCCCGGCGCGCGTCCCGGTCGCGAGGAGTGTTCGTGGGTTTTGACATCACCGCCGTCCGGGCCCTGTTCCCGGCGCTGAAGGCTGGCGCGGCGCACTTCGACGGCCCCGGCGGAACGCAGACCCCCCAGCCGGTCATCGAGGCCATCGCCGGCGCGCTGGCGGCCCCGCTGGCCAACCGGGGGCACGTCACCCTCGGGGAGCGCAACGCCGAGACGATCGTCGGCGAGGCGCGGGAGGCCCTGGCGGATCTCCTGGGCGCCGACCGGTCCGGGATCGTCTTCGGACGCAGCGCCACCCAGCTGACCTACGACTTCTCCCGCACCCTGGCCAGGACGTGGGCGCCGGGCGACGAGATCGTCGTGACGCGGCTGGACCACGACTCCAACATCCGCCCGTGGGTGCAGGCCGCGGCGAACGCCGGCGCCACGGTGCGGTGGGCCGACTTCGACCCGGCGACGGGCGAGCTGTCCCCCGGCGACATCGCCGCGGTGCTGTCCGAACGCACCCGGCTGGTGGCCATGACCGCCGCGTCCAACCTCATCGGCACCCGGCCCGCCGTGGCGGAGATCTCCCAGCTCGTGCACGACGCGGGCGCCCTGTTCTACGTGGACGGCGTGCACTACACCGCGCACTCGCACGTCGACGTCGAACAGCTGGGCGCCGACTTCTTCACCTGCTCCCCCTACAAGTTCCTCGGCCCGCACATGGGCGTCCTGGCGAGCCGGCCGGCGCTGCTGGAGGAACTGTGGCCCGACAAGCTCCTGCCCTCGACCGACGCGGTCCCCGAACGCTTCGAGCTGGGCACCCTGCCGTACGAGTTCCTGGCCGGTGCCAGGGCGGCGGTCGACTTCCTCGCGGACATGGGGGCGGACGGCGCGGGCACCCGCCGCGAGCGCCTGGCCGCCTCCTTCGCCGCGCTGGAGGCGCACGAGCACGTGCTGCGGCACCGGATCGAGGAGGGGCTGGCCGCCCTCGACGGCGTCACCGTGTACTCGCGGGCCGCGGACCGTACCCCGACGGTGCTGATGACCTTCGACGGCCGCGACACCGCCGACGCCCACCGCCATCTCGCCGGACGCGGCGTCGCCGCGCCGTCCGGGTCCTTCTACGCGATCGAGGCCTCGCGGCGGCTCGGCCTGGGCGACACCGGAGGTCTCCGCGTCGGCCTGGCCCCTTACAACGACGCCGAGGACGTCGAGCGCCTGCTGGAGGGCCTGGCGGGCTTCCTCGGCCAGGGCGGCTGATCACGCGCCCGGTGCCGGCACCTCCGCGACGGCCGCCGCGCCCGCGCCGGGGATGACGCCGTTCCCGCCCGGCGCGCGCTTTTGATCGTTCACTAAAGCTTTGGGCCCTATTGGCTTTTTGGGCAGGGCCCGCCGGAGATCAGTTCATCGGCCGCACCGCGGCCGGTCCTGCCGCCGCGGAAGGGCGGGGCGGCTCATCGACGGCGGGAAGGGACGACGTCCATGACATCGGGGGCCGAGCCGCAGGGTCCACCCGGGCAGGCACGTGTTCCCGAGGAGCGGCACGGGCTCGACCGCCTGGTGGCGGTGGTGCGGGGCGTCGCGCAGGTCGACCTCCAGTCCAATCCCTGGACCGGCCTGCTGTTCATCGTCGCGCTGTTCGTCGGCGGCTGGGAGTTCGGCGCCTTCGGCCTGCTGGGAACGGTGGTCGCCACGGCCACCGCGTACCTGCTCGGCGTCTCGTGGCAGGAGCGGGTCTCACCGGGCCTGGAGGGCTTCTGCGGCACGCTGATCGGCGTCAGCCTGGTGCTCTACCTGGACGTCCGCTGGATGACCGTGGTCCTGGTCATCGGCGGCGCGATCGCCGGGAGCGTGCTCACCTCGGCGCTGAACGTGCTGCTGACGCCGTACGCCCTGCCCACCCTCACGGCGCCCTTCTGCGTGATCACGAGCGTGATGGTGGTCGGCGGGCCGTCCTTCAGCCGGGTGTGGGCGGAGCACGCGGGCGCGGCCCCGCCCTCGGCCGCCTCCCCCGGGACGGCGGTGACCTGGACCGACTTCTGGCAGGGGACGCTCAGCGGCGTCGGGCAGGTCTTCTTCCAGCACCCCTGGTACGTCGGCTTGATCTTTCTGGCCGGGCTGTTCGTGGCCGGATGGGTGACCGGACTGGTGGCCCTCCTGTCCAGCGCGGCCGGGCTGCTGGTCGGCTGGGCGCTGGGCGCGCAGGCCGCCGACCTGGGGGCCGGCCTGTACGGCTACAACTCCGTGCTGACCGGGCTCGCGCTGGGGGGCACCTTCGTGGCGGTGAGCCGGGTGAGCGCCGTCTACGCCCTGATCGGCGTGGTCGCCGCGGCGGGGCTGACCGCCGGTGTCACCAACCTGTTCGCACCGGTCGGCGGGCACACGCTCACGTGGCCGTTCGTGCTGGTGACCTGGGTCTTCCTGGCGGCCGTCCCGATGTTCACGAAGGTCAAGCGCGCCGGATGACCGTCCGGTGGCGACTCACCGAAAGGATTGCCGATGAACCTCACTCCACGGGAGATGGACAGGCTGGTCATCTTCACCGTCGCCCAGATGTCCATCAGGCGCCGCGACCGCGGGCTGAAGCTGAACTACGGCGAGGCCGTGGGGCTGATCACACACGAGATCGTGGAGGCGGCCCGGGACGGCAAGACCGTCGCCGAGTGCATGGAACTGGGGAAGCAGGTGCTGGGCCCCGACGAGGTGCTGCCCGGCGTCCGCGAGATGCTGCCGCTGCTGCAGATCGAGGCGGTCTTCGAGGACGGCACCAAGCTGGTCTCCTGCCATGACCCGATAGGCGGCAAGTAGTGCCGGAGGGGCGCGGGGTCCTGCTGCTCGGCGGGCACGAGAGCGGGAACGGCGCGGCGCTGCCCGCCCTGCTCGGACCGGACGGCCCGGAGGTCCGGGCGCCCGGCGGTGACCTGCACGCGGCGTTGCGCGAGCACGACCGGGCCGTGGTGGTGCCGATGAGCCTCGGCCGGGACCCCGGGCTGGCGGTGACGGCCGCGCAGACCCTGGGCTGGGCGGCGCGCGGGCGGGCCCCGGGCGACCTGCTGCTGGCCCGGGCGCCGGGGACGTCCGGGCACCTGGTCGGCTGGATCAGGGGCGCGGTGACCCGGGCGCTGGACGGCGGGCCGCCGGACCCGGCGGTGCTGCTGGTGGCGCCCGCGGCGGGACCCGAGCCGGACGCGGAGCTGTTCAGGGTGGCCCGCCTGGTGTGGCAGTACCTCCCCGTGCGCTGGGTGGAGGTGGCGCTGACCGGCGGGGAGCCGGACGTGGACGAGGGGATCGAGCGCTGCCGCCGGCTGGGCGCCGCCGAGGTCGTGCTGGTACCGGCCGGTTTCGTCCCCGTTTCCCCGCGGCCGGGTGCGCGCGCGGCGGGTCCGCTCGTCGGGCGGGCCGCGCTGAGGGCGCTGATCCGCGAGCGGGTGACCGAGGCGGAACGGCGCTGGAGCCGGGACGGCGATGACGGCCTGGCGATCGCGCGCCACGGCCATGGCCACGGCCATGGGCACGGGCACGGCCACGGCCATGGACGCGGAGGCGACACCGAGAACGACGACGACAACGAAACCGCCGACCGTGACCGCGGCCCGCTCGGCCCGGTCACGGTCATCCCGAAGGAGGCGACATCTCATGCCGGGTGACCCTTACATGTACGGCGAGGGCGACATCGAACTGAACGCCGGCCAGGAACGAGAGACGATCACCGTGCGCAACACCGGTGACCGGGCCGTCCAGGTCGGTTCTCATTTCCATTTCTTCGAGTCCAACCGCGCGCTGAGCTTCGACCGCGAGAGGGCGTTCGGAAAGCGTCTCGACATTCCCGCGGGCACCGCCGTCCGGTTCGAGGCGGGCGACACCAAGGAGGTGACGCTGGTCGAGTACGGAGGGGGCCAGCGGATCGTCGGTTTCGGCGGGCTCCTCGACGGCAGCATCCGCTCGTCCGAGGCACGCCGCACGGCGCTGAAGAAGATGCGCGAGCGCGGCTACCTCGACGAGCCCGGAACGGAACAGGGCGCCAAGAAGGAAAGCCGCGGCAAGCGGCCGTCCTCCAGGAAGGACTGACCACCATGACCTCCATGAGCCGTGAGAAGTACGCGTCCATGTACGGCCCGACGGTGGGCGACCGCTTCCGTCTCGGCGACACCGACCTCGTCGTCGAGGTGGAGCAGGACCACAACGAGGGGCACTACGGCGACGAGACCCAGTACGGGGGCGGCAAGACGGCCCGTGACGGCATGTCGAGCGACCCCGCGTCGACGAGGTCGGTCGCCCTGGACGTGGTGATCACCAACGCGGTGGTCATCGACCCGATGATCGGCGTCGTCAAGGGCGACATCGGCATCAAGGACGGCCGGATCGTCGGGATCGGCAAGTCCGGGAACCCGCACACCCAGAACGGGGTGGACCGGCGCCTCATCGTCAGCGCGGACACCGAGGTGATCTCCGGGGAGAACCTCGTCGCCACCCCCGGAGCGATCGACACCCACGTGCACTTCATCGCGCCGGAGCAGGCCAGGCACGCGCTGAGCAACGGGATCACGACCCTGGTGGGCGGCGGCACCGGCCCCGCGGACGGCACCCGCGGCACCACCTGCACCCCGGGACCGTGGAACCTCGCCCGCGTACTGCAGGCGTTCGAGGACATCCCGATCAACGTCGCGGTGTACGGCAAGGGGAACAGCAGCCTGCCGGCCGCGCTGGAGGACCAGATCCGCGGCGGCGCCGCCGGGCTGAAGGTCCACGAGGACTGGGGGACCACGCCCGCCGTCATCGACTGCTCCCTCGCGGTGGCCGACGAGTACGACATCCAGATCTCGATCCACACCGACACGCTCAACGAGGCCGGGTTCGTCGAGGACACCATCAACATGATCAACGGCCGCGCCATCCACACGTACCACTCCGAGGGGGCCGGCGGCGGTCACGCGCCCGACATCCTGCGGGTGACCGGGGAGCCCAACGTCCTGCCGGCCTCCACCAACCCGACGCTGCCCTACACCGTCAACTCGGTGGACGAGCTGCTGGACATGACGATGGTCTGCCACCACCTCAGCTACGGCGTGCCCGAGGACGTGGCGTTCGCCGAGAGCCGGGTCCGCGGCGAGACCATCTCCGGCGAGACGGTGCTGCACGACCTGGGCGTCATCAGCATCATCGGGTCGGACTCCCAGGCGATGGGCCGGGTCGGCGAGTCGTTCACCCGGGCCTTCCAGGTCGCCCACCACAACAAGGACAACCGGGGCGCGCTGCCGGAGGACTCCTCCCGCAACGACAACTTCCGGGTGCTGCGCTACCTGGCCAAGCTCACCATCAACCCCGCCCGTACCTGCGGGATGGCGGACACGATCGGCTCCCTGGAGGACGGCAAGCTCGCCGACGTCGTGCTGTGGCAGATCCACTCCTTCGGCGCCAAGCCGTACATGGTGATCAAGGGCGGCATGATCAGCTGGTACCAGATGGGCGACCCGAACGCCTCGCTGCCCACGCCGCAGCCGGTCTACTACCGGCCCACGTTCGGCGCCCACGCCTCCGCGCTGTCGAGCACCTGCGTGACGTTCATGTCCCAGGCCGGGATCGAGGCGGGGGTCCCCGAGAGGCTCGGCCTGAAGCGTCTCGTCCGGCCGATCCGCCAGTGCCGGACGGTCGACAAGCGCCACATGCGCTACAACTCGACGGTCGCCGACGTCAGGGTCGATCCGGAGACCTACAAGGTCACGGTGGACGGCGAGCCGGCCCACATCGAACCGGCCAGGACGCTGCCGCTCAGCCGGCTGTACTTCCTCACGTGAACGCGCCGGCCGCCGGCCCCGCGGATCTGGTCCCGCTGCTGGCCCAGTTCCAGCTCACCGACTCGGGTTTCCCCAGCGGCCTGTACACGCTCTCGCACGGGCTCGAAGGGCACGTCCAAATGGGGCTGCCGAGCGGGCCGGCCGACCTCGCCGCGCTGCTCAGGGACCTGCTGGACCACTCGGTGGGGCCGGGGGACGCGACGGCCCTCGTCCTCGCGCACCGGGCCGTCGCCGGCGGGGACTGGGACCGGCTGGTGCAGGTCGACCGGCGGCTGCACGCGCTCAAGCTCAACCGCGAGCAGCGCACCGCCTCGGTGCGTACCGGCCGCCAGGTCCTCGACACCGCGGCCTGGGCGTTCGCCCTGCCGGAGGTCGAAAGGCTGGCGGCACTGGTGACGGACAAGGCCACACCGGGTAACCACGCAGTGGTGGTGGGCGCCGTCCACGCGGGCCTGGGGGTCCCCGCCGACCGCGCGGTGGCCGGCGACCTGTACGCCTTCGCCGCGAGCTGGACGGCGGCGGCGGTACGGCTGGCCCGCGTCGACTTCCGCCGCGCCCAGGCGATCCTGCGCGAGGTCCGCCCGGACCTCGCCCGGGTGGCCCGCCGGTCGCTCGCCGCCGAGGACCCGCGGGACCTGCACGGCGCGGTCCCCGTCGCCGACGTCGTCTCGGCCGCGCACGAGCGGGCGCAGGCCCGCCTGTTCATCACCTGAAGGGAAGCGACATGGAACTGGAGAAGGTCTTCAAAGTGGGGATCGGCGGCCCCGTCGGCTCGGGCAAGACCGCCCTGATCGAGGCGCTGGTCCCCCTGCTGATGGACCGCGGGCGCCGCATCGGCGTCATCACCAACGACATCTACACCCAGGAGGACGCCCGGCAGGTCCGGCGCACCCTGGCCGGGGTGCTCGATCCCGAGCGGATCGTGGGCGTCGAGACGGGGGCCTGCCCGCACACCGCCGTCCGCGACGACCCGACCATGAACCTGGCCGCGGCGGCCGACCTGGTCGACCGGTTCCCGGACGTGGACCTGCTGCTGTTCGAGAGCGGCGGCGACAACCTCACGCTCACCTTCAGCCCCGCCCTCGCCGACATGTACATCTTCGTCCTGGACACCGCCGAGGGTGAGAAGATGCCGCGCAAGCGCGGGCCGGGCACCACCGACTCCGACCTGCTCGTCATCAACAAGATCGACATCGCCCCGTACGTGCGGACCGACCTGACCGTGATGGAGCGGGACGCGCGGGCGGTACGCGGGTCCGCACCGGTGGTGCTGACCGACTGCCTGACCGGCACCGGGGTCGCCGACGTCGTCGATCTCATCGAGGCGCGGACGGGGGCCGGACCGCGTGTACCGCTCTGACGTGGAGCCGGGCGGCGGGCCGGCGGCGAGCGCGAGGTCCGGGTGGTGGCGGTCGCCGTGGGTGCCGCCGCCGCTTCGGAAGTACGCCTCCGAGGTGGACACGCTGCCGGTGGGCACCCCGGGCAAGGTCGGGATCCTGGACCTGGCGTTCGAGCGGATCGCGGGGCGGACGGAGCTGACCGCCCACTACCAGAAGACGCCGATGCAGATCACCCGCCCGCTGTACTACGACCCCGCGCTGCGGGACATGGCGCACACCATGATCATCGCGACCGGCGGCGGCACCCTCCAGGGCGACCGCCACCGCATCGACGTCTCCTGCGGCGCCGGCGCGTCCGTCCACCTCGGCACCCAGGGCGCCACGCGGCTCTACCGGATGGAACGGGACTACGCCGTCCAGTTCGTCAACCTCGCCGCGGGGCCGGGCTCTTACCTGGAATACCTGCCCGACACCACCATTCCCTTCACCGGGTCCCGGTACTACCAGCGGGTCGGCGTGACCGCCCACCCGGACGCCACCGTCGTTCTGGGCGAGACGATGATGGCCGGACGGCTGGCCCGGGGAGAGCGGCACGACTACACGGTGTACTGCAGCGACATCGAGGCCCACGATCCCGGCGGCGGGCTGCTGTTCGCCGACCCGCTCCGCCTGGTGCCGCGCGAGCAGGAGGTGACCGGTCCCGCGGTGATGGACGGCTTCGGCCTCCTGTCGTCCTTGTACGTCATCACCCGCGCCAGGCCCGCGCAGGAGGTGGCCGACGCGATGCACGAGACGCTGGCGGGCACTGGGCTGCGTGCCGGCGCGAGCGTCCTGCCCGGGGACCACGGCGCGTGGGCGCGCATCCTCGGGATGGAGTCCCCCGAGGTCGAGGCCGCCTTCCGGCTGGCGTGGGACGCCGTCCGCCGGCTGCTCCTGGGCGTCCCCGCCCCCGAACGCCGCCGCCCCTGAGACGTTCCGGCCCAGCAGGTCATCGCGGACGGAATGTTTCATAAAATACGTCAAGCTCGTCTTGCATGGGTTCCCAACTGGTATCCGCAGTTCGCAGATACATCGCGAACGGTCGCCCACCGGCTCGGAAGAAGCGATCCTGCGAGTGAATTCGACCTGCACCGCTCGGCGCATCGAAGGTGAACTCCCAATCGGCCGCGTCCCCGTCCTGGTAGTTGAGATCGCTGATACCGATCAAGCTGTAACCCTTGAACGGAGGCTTGTTGGTCCGCGCACCCTCGTCTCCCTTCTCGGCCTGGGCGCGAGGTGTTTCCGGATAGTCCCATGCCTGCGCATCCACTTGCAGGTAGGTGACACCGTCGGGTGCATCCCAATAGACACTTTCGCTTGAATCTCCAGATCCGGCACGACGCTTCCAGCTACTGGGAACCTGGATTTCGAATCCTTCCTCAGAGTAAGTCACCAGAGGTTCGGAAGTCGTCGTGGGCACCTCGGACGAGAGAGGCGACCGGATACCGGCGGATGGCGCTCCATGGCCAGCGACAGAACGTCCACCATCGAATGCCCCGAAGACCATGGGAAGGCCACCGAAGAACATTAAGAAAACGAGAACCGGAACCAGGACCGCATAGCCGAGAACGAAACCTGCGACCGCCTTTCTTCCTCCATCTTCAACTGGGTCAGCACGCTTTATCCGGTGGTGGGCCATGTGACCGAAGATAATGGCCGGAAGGGAGGTGATGCCACACGTGATGAAACCCACGATGCCCAGTACCATCGCGATGGTGGCCATGCCGCCGGCTCGAGAGGGCGGCGATTGATTGGTTGATCGCATTACAGATGACACCCCGCCAGGCCTGGCGCAACGCCGTTACGAAGAGATGCACTGCACATACTCCCATGCTGGCCAGAGCCCATTCAATATGGCAACAATCATCGTGCAAGAACTCCATTACCTGGATAGCACCAGAGAAGCAGTAGGGGTTCTCCGCCAGGTAGATCTCCGGTATGTTCGACAGGGCGCTCGACGGCCGGGCTGGCCATCTGAGCAGAGGGTGTGAGGGCGGCCGGATAGTCAACCTCCGCACGCCGGTGGCCACGGGTGTCGATGCCGGCCGGTGCTCTGCCCATGCCACCGGCCGCGGCCAGCGGGTGATCGACAGTCCTCACAGCGCTGTCGAGAAGGGTTCCCTGCGGGGGGTCGTGGCCGGACTCGGGTGCGCGACCGTCCGGATATCAATTCGTGATCTTTACCGGACGGTCTCGCTTTCCATGGAGCGGGGAAAAGGGGTGATCCCCGTTGGCGCGTGCGCGCCTTCCTTTACGGGAGCCGGGTGCCTGTTTTGGGCACGGCGGGCAGGAGAGCGCGAACGTCGGCTGACGCCTTTGCCTTGGGCAGGTCCGAGGCAAGGTTTCCCGCCCTCCCCTGTTGATCATCCTCCAAGGTACTGACCTGGAGGCGGAGGTGTCGGAGAAGTGCCACGCGGACTGAACACCGGCGATTCCGCATGGGTGCTCGTCAGTTTCGCCATGGTGCTGCTGATGACGCCCGGGCTGGCCTTCTTCTACGGCGGCATGGCCCGGTCCAAGAACCTGGTCAGCGTCCTGTACATGAGCTTCGTCTCGATCGCCGTGGTGAGCGTGATCTGGTTCGCCTACGGGTACGGGATCGCGTTCGGCCCGGACCTCGGCGGGGTCGGGCTGCTCGGCTGGGGCGACTGGCAGTTCTTCAAGACCACCCCGAGCCTCCTGCACAGAGAGATCCCGCTCTACGTCTACTCGGTCTTCCAGCTCACCTTCGCGATCATCACGATCGCCCTGGTCAGCGGCTCGGTGGCCAACCGCGTCCGGATCGGCCCCTGGATGATCTTCGGCGCGGTCTGGGTGACCCTGGTGTACCTGCCGGTCGCGCACTGGGTCTTCTCCGACACCGGCTGGCTCAGCAAGTGGGGCGTCCTGGACTTCGCGGGCGGCCTGGTCGTCGAGCTCAACAGCGGGATCGCGGGGCTGGCCCTGGCGGTCGCGCTCGGCCCGGGGATCAACTTCCGCAAGGAGGAGCCGCCCCGGCCGAAGAACGTCCCGTTCGTCCTGCTCGGGCTGGGCCTGCTGTGGTTCGGCTGGTTCGGCTTCAACGGCGGCTCGGCGCTGACGGACGGGCCGCTCGCGGCCAACGCGGTGGCCAACACCATGATGTGCGGGTGCGTGGCGATGCTGGTCTGGATGCTCGTGGAGAGGATGCGCTACAAGCGGTTCTCCCGGCTGGGCGGCGCGACCGGCGCGGTGGCCGGTCTCGTCGCCATCACACCGGCCTGCGGATACGTCAACCTCTTCGGCGCGACGATCATCGGCGTCGTCGTCGCGATCGTCTGCACCTACGCGGTGGAGGTCAAGACGGTCGTGGGCTACGACGACACCCTGGACGTCGTCGGCATCCACGCCGCGGGCGGCATCGTCGGGATCGTGGCGCTCGGCTTCCTCGCCACCGGGCAGTACGGCGACCCGACGGCGGGCCTGGTCTACGGCGGCTCGGTCTCGCTGCTCGGCAAGCAGGTCGTCGGGGTCCTGGCGGTGGGGTTCTACTGCTTCGTGGTCACCTTCGCCATCGGCAAGATCATCGACCGCCTGTTCAGGATGCGGCCCACCCCCGAGGAGGAGGCCGCGGGTCTCGACACCGAACTGCGCATCGATTGACCAGGGCCGAGCCGCCGGATCAGGGACGGTCGCACGGACCGCTGCCCGGGCTGCTGCTGATCATCACGCTGAGCACCGGGATGATCGACACGGTCAGCTATCTGGAGCTCGGGCAGGTCTTCGTCGCGGCGATGACCGGGAACCTGATCTTCCTCGGCCTCGGCCTGACCGGGCTGGGCCCGCTGCCGGCCCCCTCGGTGTCCATCCTGGCCTACGCGGTGGGCGCGGCCTGCGGCGGGCGGGTCGCCTTCTCCACGCTCTCGCGCCGGTCCCGCCTGCTGGCCTGGGGCACCGCATCCCACGCCGGTCTGGTGGGCGTCGCCGCGCTGCTCCTCACCCTTTACGGGTTCGACGCCCCCTGGCCGCGGCACGCGGTGCTCGCGTTGCTGGCCCTCTCGATGGGCTGGCAGTACGCGATCGTGCGCAGGCTGAAGGTGCCCGACGTGACCACGACGGTCGTCACCACCACGATCACCAGGCTGTTCGGCGAGATCTCCGGGCGCGAGACGCAGAGACGCCGGCTGCTCATGATCGGCACGCTGCTGTGCGGCGTGCTCCTCTCGGGCCTGCTGCGGCGCACGCTGGGCCCGGTGTCCCCCCTGTGGGCGTCCGGCGTCCTCCTGGGGGTGTGCTCGGTGATGACGTACCTCGCGGCCAGGCGTCCCGGGGCGGAGCGGTGGAACCGGACGCTGCCCGCGCGGTGACCCGCTCCGGGGCGGATTCCCGTCAGGAGATCACGACCGGGGAGCCGACGGACGGGCGAAGAGGTCCCGTGCCGCCGCCACGAACACGCGGGCGCAGTCGATGGTGTCCTGGACGCTGACCCACTCCACGTCGGCGTGCGCGCCCTCGCCTCCGGGGCCGAACAGGACGGTCGGGACGCCCCGCGCGGCGATGAAGGCGGAGTCGGCCCAGTAGCTCGCGCCGACGATGCCGGCGGGCCGCCCCCGGACCTGTTCGTGCGCGGAGTCCAGGGCGCGGACGACGGGCTCGCCGCGGTCCGTCTCCATGGGAGGGCGGTGCAGGACGGTGCGCGCGGCGGCCTTCAGCCGGGGATCGGCGGCCCGGCATTCCTGGAGGAGGTCCTCGATCTCGCGTTCGACGTCGGCGGCGGTCTCGCCGGGCAGGGTCCGGCGTTCCAGCGTGAGCACGCACCGCTCGGGAATGGTGGACGCCTCCTGGCCGCCCGTGATGAGCGAGGCGTGAACGGTTCCCGGCCCCAGCAGGCCGTGCCGCCGCCTCTCCAGGGCCCGGTCGAGCTCGCCGAGCCCGACGAGGATCGGGCCGGTCTTGACGATCGCGTCGATGCCCAGATGCGGCCGGGAGCCGTGCGCGGCGACCCCGGTCACCTCGATGTCCACCCAGACGAAGCCCTTGTGCGCCACCCCGACGGCCATCTCGGTCGGTTCGGCGACGATCGCGGCGTCCGCCGCGAGGCGGGGCAGGACCCGCTGGACGCCCAGGCTGGCATGCTCCTCGTCCGCGACGGCGGCGACGGTGACCTCGCCCGGCAGCCGCAGCCGGTGGGCCTCCCTGCAGGCGATCAGCGCGGCGGCGAGGCCCGCCTTCATGTCGTACGCGCCGCGGCCGTACAGGCGGTCCCCCTCGATCCGCGGCAGCAGCGGGTCGGTGACGCCGCCGAGGCCGACGGTGTCCAGGTGCCCGCACAGCAGCAGCCGGGCGCCGTCCGTGGCCGCCCGCCCGCCGCGGACGAGGACGTCCGGCCGGCCCGTCCCGTCGTCGACGAGCTCGGCGGACAGCCCCTCCCTGACGGCCCAGTCGTGGACGTACCGGGCGATCTCGGCCTCGCCCGCTCCCCCCGGGGACAGGGACGGGTTGACGGAGTCGATGGCGACGAGCTGTTCGAGGAGGGCGATGACGTCGTGGTCCGGTCCGGTCATGGGGTGGTCTCGCCTTCGGTGAGGTCGCGGGGGCTCTCGGTGCTCAGCAGGACGACGGTGGAGTCCGGGCCGAGGCCGAGGGCGGCCCGCCCGCCCAGGCCCGGCTCGGTGAGGACGGCGCGTACGCCCGCCAGGCACGCGGCCCCGCAGGGCCCGGCGGGCACCCCGTGGCCGGCGAGTTCGCGCGCCGCGGCGGCGGCCTGCCCGTCGCTGACGGTGACCGCGGCGTCCAGGCCGTTCCGGAGGTAGGGCCAGGCCAGGGACGACGGAGTGCCGCAGTTGAGGCCCGCCATGATCGTGCTGCCGGTCGGCACGCTGCGGTACCGGCCCGCGGCGAGGCCGGCGTGGACGCAGGCCGCCGTGTCCGGCTCCACCCCCAGGAGCGCGGTGGGAGGCTCCGTGCCGCGGCTGCGGTAGTGGGTGACGACGGCCTGGGCGAGGGAGCCCACTCCCATCGGGACGACGACCAGCGCGGGCGGCTCACCGCCGAGCCGCGCGTCGATCTCCGCGAGCAGCGTCGAGTACCCGTCGACGATCCACTGGGGGACGTCCTCGTACCCGGGCCAGGCGGTGTCCTGCACGAGCACCGCGCCGGGACGCGAGCCGGCCTCCCGCGCCGCGCGCCGGACGGCGGTGTCGTAGTCCCCGGCGACGACGATCACGTGGGCCCCTTCGGCGCGGATCGCCTCGGCGGCCGGGGCGCCGGCCACGTCCGGGACGAGGACGCGCGCGGGGATCCCCAGCGACCGCGCGAACCGGGCCAGCGCGCGCCCGTGGTTGCCGTCCGTCGCGGTCACCAGTTCCATCGGCGGCAGGGAGGAGACCATCTCCCGCAGGGCGTCGAGCGTCGCCGGGGGTGCGGTGACGCCGGCGAGCCGGCACACCACGCGGCAGACCGCGTAGGAGACGCCGAGCGCCTTGAAGGCCGGCAGCCCCAGGCGTTCCGACTCGTCCTTGACCATGACGCTGCGCACGCCCCACTCGCGCGCCAGTTCCGGTATCTCCACCAGGGGCGTGGGCGCGTAACCGGGAAGCCGCGAGTGGAACCGCGCCGCGCCCGGAGGCGGCGGCGGGCAGGTCCAGGCCCGGGCGTGAGGGTTGAAGAACCAGGAACGGGTGGTCAGGACGGTGCCGTGGGACATGTCCCCTACGGTTCCCGCTCGCATCGTTGCAGTAAAGTGGACGATTCCGAAGATTACCGTTCGGTTTTCACGAACGATCGGGACGGAGGGCCGTGTTCGACCTCCACCGGCTGCGGCTCCTGAGCGAGCTGAAGCGCCGCGGCACCATCACCGCCGTGGCCGGCGCGCTGAACTACAGCCCGTCCACGATCTCCCAGCAGCTCGCGCGGCTGGAGGCCGAGGCGGGCGTCCCGCTGCTGGAGCCGGTGGGACGGCGGGTGCGACTCACCCCGCAGGCGGAGATCCTGGTCTCGCACGCCGACATCGTCCTCCGGCAGCTGGAGGCCGCCGAGTCGGAGATCGCGCGGTCGCTCACCCGCCTGTCCGGCACGGTGCGCGTCGCGGCCTTCCAGACCGTCCTGCTGGCCCTGCTGCCCCCGGTCCTCGCCGCCCTGCGCGCGGCCCATCCCGGCCTGCGCGTGGAACTGATCCAGGCCGAGCCGCACGTCGCCCTGCCGAGGCTGCTCGCGCACGACGTCGACCTCGTCGTCGCCGAGGAGTACCCCGGGCACCCCCTCCCCCGGCCTCCTGAGATCACCTACCAGGAGGTGTGCCGCGACATCATGCGCATCGCCCTGCCACCGGAGGACCGCGGCGCCGGTCCCGCCGACGTGTGGGAGCGGGCCGCCGGGCGCCCCTGGATCGCCGAGCCGCACGGCGCGGCCTCGCGGCGGTGGGTCAGGGAGCTGTGCCGCCACGCCGGTTTCGAGCCCGACATCCGCTACGCCACCGACGACCTGCTCGTCCACCGGCGCCTGGTCGCCGACGGGCACGCCGTGGCGATCCTGCCCGACCTCCTGTGGTTCGACCGGCACCGCCCGCGCCCCGTCCTCGTCGGGATTCCCGGCGGGCCCCACGCCCGCCGGATCGTCACCGCCTGCCGCAGGGACCACGCCGAGCACCCGGCGATCCGCGCGTGCCGGACCGCCCTGGGGGACGCGGCGATGACCACGCAGAACCCCGCGCCCGAGGAGCGGGGCAGGGCGTCACGCTGACCACTCGCGGGCCCGCGCCTCGAACCGGGACGGCCGGCCCGCCATGGTCGAGGCGGGCCGGCCGGTCACGCGGCAGGGGCGCGGGCGGGGATCAGCCGCCGCTCGGCGAGCGGACGCCCACCTCGGCGAGCACCGCCCAGCCGTCGGAGGCGGTGATCCGGACCCGGACGGCGTCGATCGGGGTGCCCGCGCCGACGGGGAACCACGACAGGTCGTCGCCCCAGCGCACGCGGCCGTCGAGGTCGCCGACCGTCCGCCACGCGTCGCCCGTGCGCACCTCGACCGCCGCCGCCTCGGCGTGCCCGGGCTTGAGCGCGACGCCGACCTCGATCGCCCGGGTCGGCCGGGCGAAGGTGAGCGTGTACGCGACCGGCGCCGCCCGCGGAGCCCAGGCGGCGTCGTTGTAGCCGACGACGCCGTCGATCGCGCCGCGCGGCCCCACCGCCGGCTGGGCGGGGCCGGTGTAGGTCATGTCGGTGTCGATGGAGAGGCCGCCCGCGGCGTGCAGCGCGGCCAGGTCCACCCGGCTCGGGTCGGCGGGCTCGGAACGGATCGTGGAAACGTCCACGAACGTGCCGACCAGCCGGCTCCCGGCCGAGTCGAAGCCGAGCACCAGCACCCGCCCGGGCCGCACCTCGACGGCGGCGGGGTTGGCCTGGTCACCGGTCCCCGAGTCGTACACCAGCTCGCGCGGGGCGCCGTTCCACGGCCGCCCGGGGTCGCGCAGCACGGCGCCGACGGTCCCGCGGCGGCTGGTGAAGTGGCCGGAGAGGTCACCGTAGGCGAGGAAGACCTCCCCGTTCCGCAGGACCTCGGTGTGCGCCGAGGAGGTCACCAGGTCGATCCTGGCGGGCGCCGACCAGGTCCGGCCGCCGTCGCGCGACCACGACTCCTGGGAGTAGACCGCACCCATCGTGGAGGCGCCGGTGCCGATGCGCAGCAGGGCGTGGACCGCGCCGTCCGGCAGCACGGTGAGGACGGGCTCCTGGTAGTGGGTCCCCTGCGCCGAGGCGATCAGCGACTCGGTGTCCGCCCGCCACGACCGGCCGCCGTCCAGGCTGCGGACGATGGTCGCCCGCTGCCAGCGGTCGTCGGGGACGGTCCCGTAGAGCGGGATGATCAGCTCGCCGGAGGGCAGTTCCTTGATCTGGCCGTGGCTGGCGGCCCAGCCGAGCTCGTAGGTGTCGACGATGTCGGACTCGCCGCTCATCGCCGTCTCCACCAGGACGGGGGCGGACCAGGTGGCGCCGCCGTCGTCGCTGCGCGCGACGAACGTCCCCATCGGCTCCGCGGGCCGCACGGAGTAGTCGATCTGGAACCAGCTCAGCAGCAGCCGCCCGGAGGAGAGCTGGGTGACCATCGGGTCCCGGTCGTCGTACGGGGTGTCGAGGACGACCTCGGGCGACGACCAGGTGAGGCCGCCGTCGCGGCTCCTCAGCATCAGCAGCCGGCCGTCCTGCCCGGTGTGGCCGGCGCCCTCGCGGGCGACCGCGACGACGGACCCGTCGCTCAGCCGCTCGGCGTTCGGGAAGTGCAGCTTCTTGCCCGGTGCGGCCTGGGCCAGGACGACGTCGGGCCGGTCCGGTGCCGCCGCGCCGGACGGCGCGGTCGCGTTCGCCGAGGTGCTCGCGAGACCCAGCGCGAGCACGCAGCTCAATGTGACGGTGATCGTTCGGTGGAACCTCATGGTTTCTCCAGCCGGAGGCTCGGGCGTGCGGTGAATCGAATCCGATCGGACCAGGCAAATGGAACGCGAAATAGCATTCCATGTCAACGCTTCCGAGCAGTTCACCTTACGGATCGCCGCAGCCTCAGGCGCCTACGACCTGCGTACGCAGCAAAGTGAAATGGTTCTACCGGGCGGCCCGAATTCCGCCCGGTGAACGAAGCCATGCCGCTGGGATCGGCGGGATCTCCGGCCTTTCATTGGCCGGACGGAAAGGGCCCTCCCGCGTCAGTACCGTGCCTCGATCGGGCTGCGTTCCACGGCCCGGCCGCCTTCCACGAAGTACAGTGCGCTCCACATGTTGGTCGTACCGCAGGCGTGGTTGGGAACGATCCGCAGCAGATCCCCCACGCGCAGGCCGGAGGTGCCCGGGCCGGTGAGGTAACCGTGCTCCTCGTTGCCGCCGGAGAACTCCACCCCCTCCAGGGGCCGGCCCTCCATGTCGCAGACGATGCCGAGGGCCCCGGCGGTCGCGACGGCGTCGGAGCTCATCGCCTTGATGCCCGCGTCGATGATCACGGTCCCGGGACGCTGGGCACTGGTGACGCGGGCCAGCACGGTCTGCGCGCACTGCTCGATCCGGGCGCTGCCCAGGCCGACCTGGTTGGCGTCGAAGTAGACGTAGGTGCCGGGACGGGCCTCGGTGACCCCCTCGGCGAACGGCGCGGACGTCGCGCCGGGCGTCGAGCCGACCGAGACCAGCGGGCACGCGTGCCCGGCGGCGCGCAGCTCGCCGGCCACCAGCGCCAGCGTGCGGCCGGCGAGGCCGCCCGCGGCCTCCAGCCCGGCGCGGTCGGAACCGTGCGCCGCGAGGTGTCCCTCATGGGTGAGAACGCCCCGCATCCGCAGCGCGGGCAGCGCCGCGAGCTCGGCGGCGACCCGGACGGCCCGGTCGGGGTCGACGCCCGCGCGGTGCAGCCCGGTGTCGACCTCCAGGACGAACGGCACCTCCACCCCGGCGGCCTCGGCCGCCCGCGCCAGCGGCCCGGCCGCCTCCACCGAGTCCAGCGCGACGGTCAGCCCGCCCCGGGCCAGCGCCCGGACGGCGAAGGCGACCTTCGCCGGGCCGACCGGCTGGTGCGCCCACAGCACGTCCTCCACCCCCGCGTCCTGAAGGAGCGCGACCTCGGCGGGAGTGGCGCAGGTGAACCCGATCGCGCCGTGCGCGAGCTGGCGGCGGGCGACCGCCACGCACTTGGAGGTCTTGAAATGGGGACGCAGCGCCACCCCGGCGGCGCCGAGCGCGCCGGCCATCGCGGCCAGGTTGGCCTCCATCCGGGCCCGGTCGACGAGCAGCGCCGGCGTCGGCACCTCGTCCAGCGCCGCACCCCCTGCCGTGCTCATTCCCTCGCTCCGCTCAGTCACGCCGCCCCCTCGTGGGGGGACGACCCCCCACACCCCCCGACAAAAAACCCTCTCATTCCCTCGCTCCGCTCGGTCACGCCGCCCCCTCGTGGGGGGACGACCCCCCACACCCCCCGACAAAACCCTCTCATTCCCTCGCTCCGCTCAGTCATGAGAGGAGCCCCATCTCGGGGCGGGGGTCTCCGTCCAGCAGCCACTCGACGGTCTCCTTCCGGATCTCAGGGAAGCCGGACGGGCGCCGCCCGACCATCTCGCGCAGCCCGGCGACGGCCTCGGCAGGGGTCCAGAGCGGGTAGTCGGAGCCGAAGACGAGCCGGTCGACCACGTCCCACTCCTGGGCGCGGGCCAGTGCCAGGTAGCCGTCCATCGGGCGGGCCCAGGACGCGGACACGTCGGCGTACACCCGGCGGTTCTTGCGCAGCGTCACGATCGTCTCACGCTGCCACGGGTGCCCGAGGTGCGCGATGATCTGGACGAGGCCGGGGTGGCGGCGCGCGACCTCGTCCACGACCAGAGGGTTGCTGACCGACAGGTCGCCCGCCGGGCTGGGCGTGGCGCCCATGTGCCACAGGAGGACCAGGCCCGCGTCGGCCGCGGCCCGGTAGAACGGGTCGTGGACGGTGTCGCGCGGGTCGAACAGGGCCAGCACCGGGTACAGCTTGATGCCGCGCAGGCCGCGCGCGACGCCGTCGGCGAGCTGGTCGAGCACGTCGGGGTCGGCCGGGTCGAGCGCCATGAACCCGATCGTCTCGGTGGCGGTGTCCGCGCAGAACCTCTCGGTGTACTCGTTCGGGGTGAGGACGCCGGCGGCGGTGGCGCGGATGCCGAAGACGCACGCGGCGGTCACGTCCGCCATCGCGCGGTCGTAGTCGGCCGGGCCGAACTCGTGGGCGCCCCTGCCGTAGACGGGCCGCCAGTGGTCGTCCCACTCGTGCCCCCAGTGCTCGGGCCGCTGGCAGTGGGTGTGGAAGTCGATCAACCGTTCTCCCGGGTGCTGGGCGCGCCGGAGCGCAGGGACGAGTGCAGGTACTCCAGGGCCGCGACGACGTCGGCGTCGGCGGCCAGCGCGGCGGCCGCCGCGCGCAGCCGGTCCAGGTAACCGGCCCGCGCCCGCTCGCCGAACTCCGCGGACGGCCCGGACACGCTGACGGCCGCCATGCAGACGCCGCCCACCTCGACCGGCACCGCGACGCAGCGCAGCCCGACGTTGCCCTCGTTGTCGTCGAGGGCGTACCCGCGGACGGCGGTGTCCCGCAGGTCGCCGGTCAGGGCGGCGGCCGTGATCAGGGTGTGCTCGGTGCGGGCCGGGAACGGCTCGGGCGGCAGGTGCGCCGCGAGGTCGGCGGGGTCGAGGCGGGCGAGCAGCATCTTGCCGAGCCCCGTGCAGTAGGCGGCGTCGCGGGTGCCGGGCATGGTGTGGAAGCGGATCGGCCGGTCGGGCTCGCGGACGCACACGTGCAGCACCTCCCGCCCGTCCAGGACGCCGAGGTTGGCGGTCTGCCCGGTGTCCCCGGCGACCCCGGCGAGGTGGCCGCCGGCGATCTGGGACAGGTCCAGCCCGGACAGGTACGCCGTCGACAGCGTCAGCGTCTTGTGGCCGAGCCGGTAGGCGGGGCGCTCGTCGGCGCGGACCACGTAGCCCATCTCCTCCAGGACGCCGAGGAGCCGCACGAGCGTGCTCTTGGGCAGGCCGGTGTCGGCGTTGAAGTCGTTCAGCGTCAGCGCCCCGCCCCGCGCGGCGAGCCGTTCCAGCAGGGCGATGCCGCGGGCCAGCGCGTTGGCGTGGTAGTTGGCCGAGACCGGGCGGTCGTCGTCCACGCTGGCGCGGCGCGCCGTGGTTCGTGCCATGGTGCCTCGTCTCTCCGATCAGGGGATGCGCAGGATCTCTCCGGGACGCGCGCCGCCGTGCGCACCGTCCTCGACGACGGGACGACCGCCGACGAGGACCGCGCGGATCCCGTCCGGATACTGCTGCGGTGCTGTGAACGTAGCCCGGTCGGCGATCCGGGCGGGGTCGAACACGGCAATGTCGGCGACCGCGCCGGGGCGCAGGACGCCACGGCCGGTGAGCCCGGCCCGCTCGGCCGGGGCCGAGGTGCACTTGCGCACCGCCTCGGCCAGCCCGAGGCCGCCGGGCCGCCGGACGTACTCGGCGAACAGCCGCGGGTAGCAGCCGTAGGAGCGGGGGTGCGGGACGCCGCGCCCGGTGGGGCCGTCCGGGTCGAGCGCCTGCCCGTCCGAGCCGACCACGGCCGCGGGATGGGTGAGGGCGTCCAGCAGGTCGCGTTCGCTGCGCCCCCCGGCCACCATCTGCACCCCGTTGCCGTACGCGGCCGTCAGGTCGAGCGCGACCTCCCGCGGGTCGGTGCCGGCGCCGCGCGCGATGGCGGCGACGGTCCGGCCGGTGACGTCCCCGGCCCCGTCGGGAACGCGGCTGACCGTGATGTCGTCCCAGGAGTGGGGCATGTCGCGCCACCCGGCCGCGATGCGGGCGCGGACCGCGCGGTCGGCGAGCCGTTCCCGCATCGGCCCCTCGCCGCCCTCCTGCGCCCAGGCGGGCAGCAGCTGCGACAGCGGGGCGTTCCCGGCCAGGTAGGGGTAGATGTCGAAGGCGACGTCCACCCCGGCGGCGCGGGCATCGTCGATCAGCTCCAGCGCCCGCGCGACCGAGCCGTGGTTGCGCCTGCCGACCGCGACCAGGTGGGAGATCTGGGTGCGGCAGCCGGTGGACGCCGCGACCCGCAGGGCCTGGCGGACGGAGCCGAGCAGCCCGTCGGCGTAGTCGCGGACGTGCCAGGCGAACAGGCGCCCGCGGGCGGCGGCGGCGCGGCCGAGCGTCTCCAGCTCGTCCTCGCGGGCGTAGCAGGCCGGCGCGTACACCAGCCCGGTGGAGACGCCGGCGGCGCCCGCAGCGAGCGCGTCGTCGAGCAGGCCGCGCATCCGGTCCAGCTCGGCGGCGCCGGCGGGCCGGTCGCCGAACCCGGCCGCCGCCGCGCGCAGCGGGATGTGCGCGACCAGCGCGGCCACGTTCACCGAGGGCCGGGCGGCGCCGAGCGCGCCGAGGTACCCGGGCAGGTCCGACCAGTCCCAGCGGACGGCGGGGTCCAGGTCCAGGTACCCGGCGGCGGCGCGCAGCGCCTCGCGGTCGGCGGCGACGGGGGTCACGCCGAGGCCGCAGTTGCCGACCACGACGGTGGTGACGCCCTGGCGGACGGCGCTGTGCGCCCGCGGCTCCGACAGCAGGGTCAGGTCGGAGTGGGTGTGCACGTCGACGAACCCGGGGGTGACCACGTGCCCGGCCGCGTCGAGGGTCCGCGCGGCGGGGCGGCCCGCCAGGTCGCCGACCGCCTCGACGCGGCCGTCCGCGACCGCGACGTCGGCGCGGCGCGGCGCGGCCCCGGTGCCGTCGGCGACCGTCCCGCCGGTGATGAGCAGGTCGGTCACGGCACGGCCGGCCTCTCGCGCAGCCGGAACGTGGCCTGCACCTCGACGGGGCTGCCCGTCGGGAGCGCGGCGACGCCGAGCGCGACCCGGGCGTGCCGTCCCGCGGTGTCGCCGAGCACCTCGGTGAACAGCGCGGTCGCGGCGTCGGCCACGAGGTGCTGGTCGGTGAACCCCGGCGCGGACGCCACCCAGACCGAGACCGCCTCGACGTGCTCGACCGCGCCGAGCCCGCCCTCGCCGCGCAGTTCGTCCCGGACGGCGGCCAGGACGTTGCGGGCGCACTGCCGGGCGCAGGAACGGGCCGTCTCGAACGTGACGTCCTCCCCCACCCGTCCCTCGGCGAGCAGCCGCCCGTCCCGGACGGCGACCTGCCCGGAGGCGATCAGCGTCCGTCCGGTGCGGCGGGCGGCGGCGACCCGTGGCCGGCTCCCGGCGGGTCCCGGTTCGGCGGGGGCGGCGGCCAGGCGGGCTTCGGCGTCGTGCATGGTGTCTCCCTGGTCGGGTTCGGGGCGGGGCGCGGTCACGCGCCGGCCAGGACGTCGGTGACCTCGGCGAAGTGGCAGGCGGCGGGATGGCCGATCCCGTCGCGCGCCACCAGCGGCGGCGTCTCCTCCGCGCAGACGTCCCGCGCCTTCCAGCAGCGGGTGCGGAAACGGCAGCCGGACGGCGGATCGATCGGGCTCGGCACGTCCCCCGCCAGCACGATCCGCTCGCGGGCCCCGGCGGCGCCGGGCTCGGGACGCGGGACGGCCGACAGCAGCGCCTGCGTGTACGGGTGCGCGGGGGCGCGGAAGATCTCCTCCCGGGTACCGGTCTCCACGATCGTCCCGAGGTACATCACGGCGATCTCGTGGGACACGTGCCGTACCACCGACAGGTCGTGGGAGATGAACAGGTACGCCACGTCAAGCTCGCGCTGCAGCTCGCGCAGCGTGTTGACGACCTGCGCCTGGATCGACACGTCCAGGGCGCTGACCGGCTCGTCCAGGACGAGCACCTTCGGGCCGAGCGCCAGCGCGCGGGCGATCCCGATGCGCTGCCGCTGCCCGCCGGAGAACTCGTGCGCGTACCGGCGGGCGTGCGCGGGCGCGAGCCGCACCATGTCGAGCAGCTCGGCGACCCGTGCCGGGCCGCCGTCGTCGTAGCGGCCCTGGACGCGCAGCGGCTCGGCGATGATGTCGTGCACGGTCATCCGCGGGGACAGCGACGCGTACGGGTCCTGGAACACCAGCTGCAGGTCGCGGCGGAGCGCGCGCAGCCCGGCGCCGCGGACGCGGGTCACGTCCCGGCCGGCCACGACGATGCTTCCCGCGGTGGGCTCCAGCAGCCGGACCGCCATCCGGCCCGTGGTGGTCTTGCCGCAGCCGGACTCGCCGACCAGGCCGAGGGTACGGCCGGCGCGCACGGCGAAGTCCACGCCGTCCACCGCGTGGACGGCTCCGGTGCGGCGGCGCAGCGGCCCGGACCGCACCGGGTAGTGCTTGGCCAGCCCGGTGACGCGCAGGACCTCCGGCGGCTCAGTCATCGCCGTCCTCCTCTGCCAGCTCGTGGTGGAAGTGGCAGGCGCTGGCCCGGCCCGGCCCGGTCGCGACCGGCTCGGGCCGCTCCTCCCGGCACAGGTCCCGCGCCATCGGGCAGCGCGGGGCGAACGGGCAGCCCGCCGCGGTCTCGCCCGGCCCCGGCGGGGAACCGGGGATCGGCGTCAGCTCCTCGGAGTCGTCGTCCAGCCGGGGCAGGCTCCGCAGCAGCCCGCGGGTGTACGGGTGGCGGGGCGCGCCGAAGATCGCGGCGACGGGGCCGTGCTCGACCACCCGGCCCGCGTACATCACCACGACCCGGTCGGCCATCTCGGCGACCACGCCCAGGTCGTGGGTGATCAGGACGGTCGCCGCGCCGGTCTCCCGCCGGGTCAGCCGCAGCAGGTCGAGCACCTGGGCCTGGACGGTGACGTCCAGGGCGGTGGTGGGCTCGTCGGCGATGAGCAGGTCGGGGTCGTTGGCCATGGCCATCGCGATCATCGCGCGCTGCCGCATCCCGCCGGAGAACTCGTGCGGGTACTGCCGCAGCCGCCGCCGCGCGCCCGGCACCCCGACGAGCGACAGCAGCTCGGCGGCGCGCTCGCGGGCGCCGCGCCGCGACAGGTCCTGCCGGTGCAGCCGCAGCGCCTCGCTCAGCTGCGCGCCGATCGACATGACCGGGTTGAGCGCTGTCATCGGATCCTGGAAGATCATCGCGATCCGGCCGCCGCGCAGCCGCCGCAGCTCGCGCGGGGAGAGCGTGCGCAGGTCGACGCCGTCGAACACGACCCGTCCCGACACGACCCGGCCGGGCGGTTTGATCAGCCCGAGCGCCGACATCGCGGTGACGCTCTTGCCCGACCCCGACTCGCCGACGACGCCGAGGGTCTCGCCGGGCGCGACGGCGTACCCGGCGCCGTCCACGGCGCGGACCACGCCCTCGTCGGTGGCGAAGTCGACGACGAGGTCCTCGATCTCCAGCAGCGGCCCGTTCACCGGACCCGCCGGCGGCGGCGCCTTCCGCGGCGACGCCTTCCGCAGCATCGTCTTCCGCAGTGTCGTCTTCAGCGGTGTCGTCTTCCGCGGTGACGGTTTCACTTGTCGCCTCCCCGTCCGGCGGGGGTGACGGCGTCGCGCAGGCCGTCCCCGACGAAGTTGACGGCGAGCACCGTCACGGCGATCGCGACGCCGGGCGGGATCCACAGCCAGGGCATCGTCTGGATCAGCGTGAGGTTCTGCGCGTCGTTCAGCATGTTCCCCCAGCTCGCCTGGGGCGGGCGGACGCCGAGTCCGAGGAAGGACGCGGTGGTCTCCAGCATGATCGCCTGGGCGACGGCCAGCGTCCCGGTCACGGTGACCGGCGGCAGCGCCGCCGGGACGATGTGCCTGCGGATCAGCCACCAGCCGTCGGCGCCCGCGGCCTCGGCGGCCTGGATGTACTCGCGGTCGCGCAGCGACAGCGTCACGCCGCGCACCACCCGGCCGGCGACCGGCCACTGGGTCAGCCCGATCGCGGCGATCAGCACGGTCACGCTGGGGCCGACGATCCCGGCGAGCACCAGGATCACCACCACGGTCGGGAACGACATCACGATGTCGGCGGCCCGCATGATCACGTGGTCGGCCCAGCCGCCGAACAGCCCCGAGACCGCGCCCAGCAGGGTCCCGACCGTGATCGCGGCGAGGGCGGCGGTCAGCCCGACCAGCAGCGACACCCGGCCGGCGTACAGCGTCCGGGCGAAGACGTCCCGGCCCGAGGAGTCGGTGCCGAACCAGTGCGCGCCCGACGGGCCCTGGCGCACCGCGTCGAGGTTCACCGCGTTCGGCGGGTGCGCCGCGATCAGCGGCGCCAGCAGCGTCAGCAGCACCACCGCGCCGAGCACCACGGCTCCGGCGACGGCCAGCCGGTTGCGGCGGAACCGGCGCAGCGCGCGGGCCCGCGGCGACGCGGACGGCTCCCCCTTGTGGACCGCCGGGGCGGTCGTGCTCGTGGACGCGGTCACCGCAGGCTCACTCTCGGGTCGACGACGGCGTACAGGAGGTCCGCGACCAGGTTGCAGACCAGCACCAGCACCGCGACGTACAGCGCGAACCCGACGATCACCGGGTGGTCGTGCTGGCCGATGGAGCTGACCGCCAGCTGCCCCATGCCGGGCCAGGCGAAGACCTGCTCGATCACCACCGCGCCCGCCAGCATCTGCGGGATCTGGTACATCACCACGGTGATCAGCGGGATCAGCGAGTTGCGCAGCGCGTGCCGCAGCACCACCCGGGCCGGGGACGCGCCCTTGGCCTCGGCCGTGCGCACGTAGTCGGCGCCGATCTCGTCCACCAGCCCGCCGCGCACGTACCGCGTGAACGGCCCGGCCGTGACGAACGCCAGGATCAGCCCGGGCAGCACCAGGTGGCGGAGCTGGTCGGCGGGGCCGCCGTCGCCGGGTGTCGTCATCCCCGCGGACGGCAGCACGCCGAGCTTCAGGGAGAACACGTAGATCCCGACGATGCCCAGGAAGAACGGCGGCACCGACACCGCGGCGAGGCCGAGCACGGTCGCGCCGTAGTCGACCGCGGTGTTGCGCCGTACCGCGGCGGCCACGCCGAGCCCGACCGCCACGACCAGGGCGACCGCCAGCGCCGCGCCCATGAGCTGCAGCGTCGGCCCGACCCGCTCGCCGAGCACCGCCCCCACGGGCCGGTGGCCGACGTAGGAGTATCCGAGGTCGCCGCGCAGGGCGCCCGACAGCCACTGGAAGTACTGCACGACCACGGGCCGGTCCAGGCCCAGTTCCCGCCGTTTGGCCTCGATGAACGCCGCGCCGCCGCCGCGCATCTGCTCGGGGTCGACCATCATGCGCACCGGGTCGCCCGGGGCGATCCGCACCAGCGTGAAGATCCCGACGCTGATCAGCAGGAACACCAGCGCGTTCACCAGCAGGCGCCGGATGACGTAGCCCGCCACGCCTCACCTCCTCTCGTTTCCGGGCCGCCGGCCGGGGACGCGCGCGTCCCCGGCCGGCGGTTCAGCCCAGCTTCCAGTTCGCCTGCTCCCAGAACCCGACCTCGTTCGTCGGGACGCCGGACGGCTCGAATCCCGACAGCCGGGTCCGGTAGGCCCAGATCGTGTCCGGGTTGTACAGCCACAGGTACGGGACCTTGGCGTTCTCGACCTTGGCCGCCTCCTGGAACACGCTCTTGCGGGCGGCCGGGTCGGCGACCGCGTCGGCCTTCTTCAGCAGCCCGTCCAGCCCCGCGTCGCAGAAGTGGGCGACGTTGCCGCCGGCCGGGTACGCCTGGTCACAGGCGTCGATGGTCGCGACGGTGGACGGCTCGGTCGCGTAGTTGCCGCCGCCGAACAGCGCCAGGTCGTAGCTCTTCTTCTCGTAGGACGACAGCAGCGCGTCCACCTGGACCTGCTTCAGCTCGACGTTCACGCCGACGGCCTTGAGCTGGTTCTGGATGACGGTGGCGGCGGTGTCGCGGTCCCGCTGCCCGGGCACCCACGACAGCGTGACCGGCTTGGAGGAGTCCCAGCCCGCCGCGGCGAGCAGGCTCTTGGCCTTCTCCGGGTCGTAGGGGTAGCCGGCGCCGGAGGGGGCCAGGTCCCCGTAGAAGCTGGAGTCGACGACCGTCCCGGCCCCGGCGAGCACCTTGTCCACCAGGCCCTTGCGGTCGATCGCCGTCAGCAGCGCCTGCCGCACCCGCTCGTCCTTGAACCGGGTCTGGCTCTGGTTGACCGCGATCCGGTTGAACCCGGGGCTCTTGGCGGTGACGACCTTGACGTCCTTCAGCTTCCGGACGGCCGGCAGGTCGGTCGGCGAGATCTGGGCCAGGTCCATCTCGCCGGTGCCGAGCTGGGCGGTGGCCACGTCGGAGGTCACCGGCTTGAGGAACACCTTCTTGATCGAGGCGGGCTGCCGGTGGTGGGGGTTGGCGGCCAGCTCGACGTACTGGTCGGTCTTGTACTGGACGAAGGTGAACGCGCCCGACCCGACGGTCGGCCTGGTGAAGAAGGCGTCGTCGCCCAGCCCCTTCACCGGGAGCCGGCCGAGCACGTGCTCGGGCAGGATCGGGATGTTCCCGATGAGGCCGGGCAGTCCCGCCGCGGGCCGGGTCGTGGCGATCTTGACGGTGGTGTCGTCGGGCGCGGTGACGCCCTTCAGCGACGCGGCCTTGCCGTCCGCGAGGTCCCCGGCGCCGTCGACGGCGGCGAACCTGCCCGCCTGGGCGCTGCCGGTCGCGGGGTTGGCCAGGGCGTTGTAGGTGAACACCACGTCCTTGGCCGTCAGGGGCTTCCCGTCGCTCCACTTCAGGCCGGGCTTCAGGGTGAACGTGACGCTCCTGGCGTCCTCGGACACCTGCGGGGCCGCCGCGGCCAGGCGCGGACGCAGCGCGTACGAGGCGTCCGCCCCGTACAGGGAGTCGAAGATGAACGACATGACGAGCTGGTCGGGCCCGTTGTTGGGCGCGAGCGGGCTGAAGGTCTTCGGCTTCTGGTACAGGTACATGTTGAGCACGCCCGTGTCGCCGCCGCCTGACGACCCCTGCGTGGGGTCGGAGCTGCACGCGGCGAGCGCGCCTGCCGTGAGGGCGCCGCCCAGCGCCATCGCCAGGCCGCGCCTGCCGATGCCGGCGGTCGCGGTATGCCGCCTGCCGGAACGAATGGTCATGAGTGCCTCTTCTTCTCGGCGGTGGCCGGGCCCGGCCCGGCCACGGTCCGCTCAGCGGACGCGGTTCACCAGGCTGCCGAGCCCGGTCACGCGGACCGTCATCTCGTCGCCTGCGGACAGGAACTCCCCCGTGGCCAAACCGACCCCTGCGGGCGTGCCGGTGTAGAGCACGTCGCCGGGCTCCAGCGTCATGAGCCGGGAGGCGAACGCCACCAGCTCCGCGACGTTGAAGATCATCTGACTGGTGTCGCCGTGCTGCCGGACCCGCCCGTTGACCTCCATGACGACGTCCAGCTTCTGCGGGTCGGGCACCTCGTCGGCGGTGACCAGGTACGGGCCCAGCGCGGCGAACCCGTCCGGCCACTTGCCGTTCAGCCAGTCGAAGAACGCGACCGCCGGGTCGTCGGTGTCGCGTTCGTGCCCGTAGTCCATCGCCCGGGCGGACACGTCGTTGCCGATCGTGTAGCCGCCCACGTGGTCCAGGGCGTCCTCCAGCGGGATGTCCTTGCCGCCGCGGCCGATCACCGCGACCAGCTCGGCCTCCCAGTCCACGCTCGGGCTGACCGCCGGGAGCGCGATCTCCTCGCCGGGTCCGCTGACGGCGGTGGACGGCTTGAGGAACAGGCGCGGCGAGATCCGCGACTTGTCGATGCGGTCGCCGCCGGTCTCGGTCACGTGCTCCTGGTAGTTGGCGGCCACCGCGAGCACCTTGCCCGGACGCGCCAGCGGCGCCAGCAGCGTGACCTCGTCCAGCGGGTGCGAGCCCTCCGGGGACGGCAGCGCGCCGAGCGTTCCGACCACGGCGCTCAGGTCGCCGGGCCCGAGGTCGGTCACGCGTCCGTCGCCGGCGATCCGGCCGTGGCGGACCGTGCCGTCCTGCAGGCGGTACGTCGCGAGTCTCATGGTTCAGGCCTCCGAGGGGTCGAGGGGCACGGGGGTGCCGAGGGTGAGGGAACGGGCCGCGGCGCCGGTGACGCGCAGGGCCGCGAGCGCGTCGCCGGGTCCGGCCTCGGGCGGGCGGCCGGTGACGATCGCGGTGTGCAGCGCGGTGAGCATCCGGCCGACCGTGCCTGGACCGTGCCAGGCGGAGCGGGTGCCGGACGCGGTCCGGACCGCCGCGCCGGGACGGGCCGCGTCGACGTCCATGACGCCGCCGGATCCGCTGATCCGGTAGCGGTGCAGCGCCATGCCGGGCGCGCCGGCGGTGCCGTGCAGCCGGCCGACCGTGATGGTGCTGGTCAGGCCGTGGGCGTGGTCGAGCAGGAGGAGTGTGGACCGGGCGGGGTCGCGGCCGGGCAGGGCGTGCACGCGCTCGACGGCCTGCCCGGTGAGCGCCAGGACCACGTCCACCGGGTAGAGCCCGAAGTTGACCAGCTCGCCCTGCGGGCACGGGTCGCCGCCGTCCACGAGGAAGTCGGCCTGGACGTTCCAGGGCAGGCCGATCCGTCCCGCGGCCAGGGCGGCCCGGGCGGCCTGGACGGCGGCGCCGAACCGGTGGTGGTGCGCGGGCATACAGACCAGGCCGGTCTCCCTGGCGGCGGCCGCGACCCGCTCGGCGCCGGCGAGGTCGGGCGCCATCGGCTTGTCGGCCAGCACGTGGCACCCGGCGCGCAGGGCCTCGACGATCCGGTCGGCGCGTTCGGCGGGCGGCGCGCACACGCAGACCACCTGGGCTCCGGTCTCGGCGATCGCGGCGGTGAGGTCGCCGGCCGCCGCCTCGACGACGGTGAACCCGGGATGGCCGCGGAGGGCGGGCAGGTACATGTCGCGCTGGTGGTCCTGGGTTCCGAGGCCGCCCGAACCCCAGGGCAGCGTCCGCAGCGTCCCGCTCACGCGGCCTCCTCCAGGACGTCGGCGACCCGGACCGGCACGCCGGCGGCGATCGACCGCTCGGCGGCGACGCCCATGGCCACGGCCAGCAGCCCGTCCTCCCCCGTCACGGCGGGCGGCGCCCCGGTGAGGGCGTCCGCCCAGGCCGCGATCTGCGTGGCGAACCCGTCGGTGCCGCCGGGCGGCAGGAGCGCGGTGCCCGTCTCGCCGGTGACCGTTCCGGCCTCGGCGTCCCAGGGCAGCGTGAGGATCCCGCCGGTGCCGGTGACCAGCACGTCGCGGCGGGCGTAGGAGGCGGGACGGTGGCCGCGGCTCATCTCGCACACGGCGAGCGCCCCGCCGGCGAACGCGACCGTCATCTCCAGGTAGTCGTGGATGCCCAGTTCGGCCGCAGTCTGCCGGCGTCCGCGCGCGTAGACCGTCTCGGGGACCTCGCCCGTCCACCAGGTGACCAGGTCCAGCAGGTGGACGCCGTTGTGCAGGGCGTGCCCGCCGGAGCGGGCCGGGTCGAGCATCCAGCCGCGCCAGTCCGGCCAGATCCAGCCGCCCAGGATGGACAGCCGGACCATGTCCACCGCGCCGAGGTCGCCGGAGCGGATCACGTCCCGCACGGTCAGCGCGTAGTCGTAGTGGCGGTGGCTGTGGGCGGGCATCAGCACCCGGCCCGCCCGGGCGAACGCCGCGACGGCGCGCCGCGCCCCGGCCACGTCGGTGGCGAGCGGCTTCTCGATCAGCAGGTGGGCGCCCGCCGCCGCCACCTGGACGGCGATGGCGGCATGGGTGTCGTTGGGCGTGCAGACGACGCAGCCGCCGGCGCCGGTCTCCTCCAGCGCGGCGCCCAGGTCGGTGAACCAGGGCACGCCGCCGTTGGCGCGGGACGCGGCGGCGGCCCGCCCGGGGTCGATGTCGACGACGCCGGCGAGTTCGAGCCGCGGCTCGGCGTGGATCGCCGCGGCATGCTGGGCGGCGATGAAGCCGGTGCCGACCACCAGCACCCGCACTGGCACGGAATTGGATTCCATGCCGATGGATCCTGATCCCCGAGTGATTCGTCTGTCAAGAGGTCATCTGCATTCATTACCGACGATCCCCTGCTCACAACGTTCCACTCTCATCGCGTCATTGACATGGAACGCTTTTCCATGAATCATTCCGAGCCGAAACAAGGATGTAACAGTTCGCCGATTGACTAGGGGTTCCTCCATGACCACCGCCGATCTGGCCGGGCAGACCTCCGCCGGGGCGAGGCTGCTGGCCGCCGCGCGGGCCGTGATCCCGGGCGGCGTCAACTCCGCCACCCGCCTGGTCGGCCCGCCGCACGCGCTCACCGCCGCGTCGGGGGCGTACGTCACCGACGCCGACGGCCGGCGCTACCTCGACTACCACGCGGCGTTCGGCGCGATCCTTCTCGGTCACGCCGCGCCCGAGGTGGACGAGGCGGTGCGCGCCGCCGTCGGGGGCCTGGACCTGGTGGGCTGGGGGGTCACCGAGCCCGAGGTCGAGCTGGCCCGGCTGGTCACCGAGACGATCCCGTCCGCCGAGCAGATGATCTCGACGATGTCGGGCAGCGAGGCCACCGCCCAGGCGGTCCGACTCTCCCGCGCGGTCACCGGCCGCCCGCTGATCGTCAAGTTCCAGGGCGGCTTCCACGGCTGGCACGACGCCGTCGCCCGCAACGTGATCTCCGCCCCGGACCGCGCCTACGGCAGCGACCCGCTGTCGGGCGGCATCCTGCCCGAGGCCCTCGGCTCCACGCTGATCGCCGAGTTCAACGACCTGGACTCCGTCCGCGCCCTCTACGAGGCGCACCCGGACCGGATCGCCGCCGTCATCATGGAGCCGATCCCGCACAACGTCGGCGCCCTGGTCCCGTCCCGGGAGTTCGTCGAGGGGCTGCGCGCCCTCACCACCGAGCGGGGCTCACTGCTGATCTTCGACGAGGTCATCACCGGCTTCCGGCACGCGCTCGGCGGCTACCAGCAGATCTGCGGCGTCCTGCCCGACCTCACCACGTTCGGCAAGGCGATGGGCAACGGCTACCCGATCGCCGGGCTCGCCGGCCCCCGCCGCCTGATGGAGCACTTCAGCTCGGCCGGCGGGGACGTCCTGCTTGCCGGGACCTTCAACGGCAACCCGGTCTCGTCGGCCGCCGCCATCGCCACCATCGAGTACCTGCGCGGCCACCCGGACTTCTACGAGCGCACCCACGCCCTCGGCGACCGCATGCGCGCCGGCCTGGACGCGGCCTGCGCCGAGCTCGGCATCGCGGGCACCGCCGCAGGCTTCGGCGGCGTGTTCGCCCTCTACTTCGCCGAGTCCCCGATCCGCGGCTACCGCGACCTCATGCGCAACGACGACGCCGCCTACGTGGCCTTCCACCGCCGCATGACCGAGCGCGGCTTCCTGATGCTCCCGCTCACCCTCAAGCGCAACCACATCTCCGCCGCCCACACCGCGGAGGACGTCGACCGCACCCTGGAGGCGGCCCGCGACGTCCTGCGCACCATCCGCGACGACGGGCTGCTGGCCCCCACGGGCTGACCTCGAACGGGACCTCCACCGTAGCCCATCAAACATTTGTTTGGTATAGCTGTTCTCGGAACGGAGTCCCGGGACGTGCGCGCACCATCCCGGCACGGCACACGTATCGACGATGGACGGGAGAGCGCGATGACGATCCAGGAGACCTCCGCGGAGGAAGAGGTGGTCACCTACGAACGGCGCGGCGTGGTCGCGGTCGTGACCCTCAACCGGCCGCGGTACCGCAACGCCCAGAACTCCAAGGTCACCTACGCGCTGGACGCCGCGTTCACCCGCGCGGTCGACGACGACGGGGTGAAGGTGATCGTGCTCGCCGGGAACGGCCGGCACTTCTGCGCCGGCCACGACATCGGCACCCCCGGGCGCGACGCCGACGAGTCGTTCGAGCGCAAGGCCGTGATCTGGTGGGACCACACCGGCCGGGAGGGCGTCGACCGGCGCCTGGCCCGGGAGGCCGAGGTCTACCTCGGGATGTGCCGGCGGTGGCGGGAGATCCCCAAGCCGATGATCGCCATGGTGCAGGGGGCCTGCATCGCCGGCGGGCTCATGCTCGCCTGGTCGTGCGACTTCATCGTGGCCGCCGACGACGCGTTCTTCTCCGACCCCGTCGTCCGCATGGGGATCCCCGGCGTGGAGTTCTTCGCGCACCCCTGGGTCATGAACCCCCGCGCCGCCCGCGAGTTCCTGTACACGGGCGACCGCTTCGGCGCCCGGCGCGCCCACGAGCTCGGAATGGTCAACCACGTGGTCCCCCGGGACGAGCTGGAGACGGCGACCATGGCGATCGCCGAGCGGATCGGCGAGATGCCCGGCTTCGGGCTGGCGCTGACGAAGAAGGCGATCAACCAGGCCGAGGACCTGCAGGGCATGCGCGCCGGGATGGACTCGGTCTTCGGCCTGCACCACGCGGCGCACGCCCACAACGCCGAGGTGGGCGTCGACTCGCTGGCCGGCATGGACGCCCGCGCCGTCCGCGACGCGTCGGCGCGGCGGGAGGGCCCTCGATGAACCTCGATCTGGACGACCGCGAACGGGCGTTCCGGGACGAGGCGCGCGCGTGGCTGGCCGAGCACGTCCCGGCGTCCCCCCTGCCGAACATGGACACCGCCGAGGGCTTCGAGGCCCACCGCGAGTGGGAGGCCGTGCTGGCGGCGGGCCGCTGGTCGGTGGTGTCGTGGCCGGCGGCCTACCTCGGCCGCGACGCGTCCCTCCTGGAGTGGGTGCTGTTCGAGGAGGAGTACTACCGCGCCGGCGGGCCCGCGCGCGTGGCGCAGAACGGGATCTCCCTGCTCGCCCCGATCCTCTTCGAGTACGGCACCCCTGAGCAGCGGGAACGGTACCTGCGCCCGATGGCCGACGGCACCGAGATCTGGGCCCAGGCGTGGTCGGAGCCCGAGGCCGGAAGCGACCTGGCCGCGCTGCGCGCCACCGCGGCCCGCGACGAGGCGCGCGGCGGGTGGGTCCTCAACGGGCAGAAGACCTGGAGCTCGCGGGCCGCGTTCGCGCACCGGGGCTTCGGGCTGTTCCGGTCCGACCCGTCGGCCCGGCGGCACAAGGGCCTGACCTACTTCCTCTTCCCGCTGGACGCCGAGGGCGTCACCGTGCGCCCGATCCCGAAGCTGGACGGGCACCCCGGCTTCGCCGAGATCTTCTTCGAGGACGTCTTCGTGCCGGACGCGGACGTTCTGGGCGCCCCGGGCGACGGCTGGCGGGTGGCGATGAGCACCGCCGGGAACGAGCGCGGGCTGTCCCTGCGCGCCCCCGGCCGCTTCTGCGCCGCCGCCGACCGGCTCCTCACGCTCTGGAAGGAGCGCGGCGCCGGGTCCGCCGCCCTGGGCGAGCGCGTCGCCGACGCCTGGATCGCCGCGCAGGCCTACCGCCTGTACACCTTCGCCACCCTCGCCCGGATCGAGCGGGGCGAGAGCGTCGGCGCCGACGGGAGCGTGAACAAGATCTTCTGGTCGGAGCTCGACGTGCGGCTGCACGAGACCGCCCTGGCCCTGCTCGGCGCGGAGGCGGAGCTGCGCGGCGCGGGCGCGCCCTGCGACGGCGCCTGGATGGACGGCTACCTGTTCGCCCTGTCCGGCCCCATCTACGCGGGGACCAACGAGATCCAGCGCAACATCGTGGCCGAACGGGTCCTCGGCCTGCCGAGAGGAGACCGATGAGATTCGCCCTGAGCGACGAGCGGCGCGGCTTCGCGCGGTCCCTGGACGACCTGCTCGGCGACGCCGGCGTACCGGCCGCCTCGCGCCGCTGGGCGGACGGCGACAGCGGGCCGGGCCTGGAGATATGGCGGCGGCTCGCCGAGATGGGGGTCAGCGCGCTCCGCGTGCCCGAGGCCCACGGCGGCCTCGGCGCCGAGCCCGCCGACGTGGTCGTCGCGTTCGAGGCCCTCGGGCGCCACCTGGTGCCGGGCCCCTACATCGAGTCCGTGGTCCTGGCCCCGCCCCTGCTGGCGTCCGCCGGCGGCGGGCCCTCCCTGGACGACCTGGCGGCCGGGACCGCCATCGTCACCGCCGCCGCGCCCCCGATGGCGCCCCTCGCCCTCGACGCCCACGTGGCGCACGCGGTGCTCGTCCTCGACGGGTCCGGGCTCTCCGCCGCGGAGCGCGGCGAGGCGCGCACCTCCGTGGACCGGTCCCGCAGGCTCTTCGAGGCACGTCCCGCGGGGGCGCCGGCCCGGCTGGATCCCGCCGTCGCGGCCGGCGCGCTCGACGCCGCCGTGCTCGCCTGCTCGGCGCAGCTGCTCGGCGCCGGGGAGCGCGCCCTGGCCACGGCGGTGGAGTACGCCGGGTCGCGCCGCCAGTTCGGCCGGGTCATCGGCGAGTACCAGGCCGTCAAGCACGCCCTCGCCGACGTCCGCGTCGCCCTCGACTTCGCCCGCCCGCTGGTGTACGGCGCCGCCGTCTCGCTGGGAGAGGGGAGCCCCGACGCGGGCCGCGACGTCTCGGCCGCCAAGGCCGCGACCTCCGAGGCCGCCCACCTCGCCGCCCGGACGGCGCTCCAGACGCACGGCGCGATCGGCTACACCGAGGAGTACGACCTCGGGCTGTGGATCACCAAGATCCGGGCCCTCGCCACCGCCTGGGGCACCCCGGCGTTCCACCGGGCCCGGGTGCTCGCCGCCGTCACCGCCGCGACCGGATGACCGGGCGGGGAGGTCCCTACAGCAGACCGCCGTAGAGAAGGCCGAGGTAGTGGTCGGCGACCGCCTCGGAGCGAAGCCGGCCTCCGGGGCGGTACCAGCGGACGGTGGACCAGACCGCGTCGCGGATGAAAAGGTAGGTCGGCTTCACGTCGAGATCGGGCCGGAAGACCCCCGACGCCTGGCCCGCGGTGAGCACGCGGAGCCAGATCTTCTCGATCCGCGCGCTGTAGGCGCCGATGTAGGCGAACGCCTCCTCGCGCGCCAGGTTGCCCGATTCGTTCTGGTAGACCGCGACCGCGTGCGGGGCCTCGTCGATGGCGGCGAAGGAGGCCCGGACGAGCTCGCTCAGGGTCGCCCGCGGGTCGTCGTCCCGGCCCTCGATGGCGGCGAAGCGCTCGTGCAGCCCGGACAGCAACTCCCGGAGGATCTCGTCGAGCATCGCCTCCTTGGAGTCGAAGTGGTGGTAGATGCTGCCCGCGAGGATCCCGGCCGCGTCCGCGATGTCGCGCACCGTCGTCTTGGAGTACCCCTGGGTGGCGAACAGCTCGGCGGCGACCGCCAGGAGCTGCCCGCGCCGGTCGAAGCCGCCGCCCTTGGCCGGCTCGCCCTTCGGCGACCCCTTGCGCGACCTGGCCACCGCCATGCGCGTCTCCTCTCAGCTCCGGGACGGCATGGCCGCGCGTGCGCGCACGAACGCCGCAGGCCGGCACCATGCCCCCGAAGGGCGCCGGTCGCCCCTCTCCGGCCCCGTTCCTTCCGGGCATCATAGTGAACAAACATTTGGTGGGTCGCCTGATCGGACGCCGGTCGCCGGGCCCGCGGAGGGCGGCCGGCCGCACGGGTCAGCGCGCGCCGGGACGCGCGGGCGCGGTCAGGCCCGCGGTGATGAAGGCGACGACGGTCCGGGTCTCGGGGAACGTGGCCGGGGCCGCGGGGGCGGGGGCGGGCGAGCGCCCGTAGACCTCCAGGAGCAGGGTGAACGCCAGCCGCCATCGTTCGGCGACCTCGCGCACCGTCAGCTCGGGCATGGCCCGCCCCAGGATGACCTCGAAGGGGGCCGGGCCGAACCAGATCGAGACCGCCGGCAGGCGCCGCGTCGCCAGCGCCGAGCGGGCCAGCAGGTGGCACAGCATCCGGCCCTTCTCCGTCCGGGACAGCTCCTCGAAGGGCTCGGCCAGGGCCGCCACCAGGTCGGCCATCTCGAACGGCGCCCCCTCGTCCCCGCCCGCCTGGAAGCGCCGGGCGATGACCTCCATCCGGTCGGCCCACAGCGGCGCCAGCTCCCGTTCCAGCAGCGCCGAGACCAGCCCTTCCCGCGATCCGAAGTGGTAGTGGGCCGCGCCTGGATTCAGGCCGGCCTCGGCGTTGATGGCGCGGATCGACACCTGGTCGGCGCCCTTCTCCAGGAACAGGCGCGCGGCGGCGTCGAGCAGGCGGTCGCGGGTCGTCAAGGTGTCGTCATCGGCCACGCGACCATCTCATCACATATGCTACTAACACTGTCCAATCAGTGATTGATATATGTGAGGACCGACCACCCGCACGCCTTGGAGGCAGGGAGCATGGGCACCTACGTCGTCACCGGTTCCGCGTCGGGCATCGGGGCCGCCAGCGCCGCGGCCCTCACCGCCGCCGGGCACACCGTGATCGGGGTCGATCTGCGCGACGCCGAGGTCACGGCCGACCTCGGCACGCCGGAGGGGCGCGGGCACGCGGTCGGGGAGATCCTCTCGATCGGCGGCGGCGTCCTGGACGGCGTCGCCGCCGTCGCGGGGGTCGGCCCGGACACCGAGGACGCGGCGGCGGTGGTGTCCGTCGACTTCTTCGGCCCGGTGGCCCTGCTGGAGGGGCTGCGGCCGGCCCTGGAACGGGCGGACGCCGGGCGGGCCGTGGCGATCGGCTCCAACTCCGCCACCACCGTCCCGCTGGTGGACGAGGTCCTGGTGGATCTGGCACTGGCCGGGGACGAGGACCGCGCACGCGACCACGCCCGGGCCGCCCAGCGTGCCGCTCCCCCGGAACTCACCGCCATCGCGCCGAGCATCTCCGCCTACGCCTCCGCCAAGTTCGCGCTCGCGCGCTGGGTGCGCCGTACCGCGGTCACCCCCGAGTGGGCCCGGCGGGGCGTACTGCTGAACGCGATCGCGCCCGGCGCCGTGCTCACCCCGCTGATGCTCGGTTCCACCGGGGCCGCCCCCGACCAGAGCGCGGACGACTTCCCCACGCCGATGCCCCTGGGCGTCTTCGGGCGCCCCGAGGACATCGCGTTCTGGGTGCACCAGTTCCTCAGGCCCGAGGCCCGCTTCGCCACCGGAGCGGTCCTGTTCGTCGACGGCGGCACCGACGCCGCCATGCGCCCGGACGCCCAGCCGACGGCGATGACCCTCTGATCCCCCCAGGGAGGACCCCATGACCACACCCGAGGTGTTCGAGCGCGCGAGGCTGGGACCGCTCACCCTGCGCAACCGCGTCATCAAGGCCGCGACGTTCGAGGGGATGACCAGGGGTGCGCTGGCCGGCGACGAGCTGATCGAGTTCCACCGGCGGCACGCCGCCGGCGGGGTCGGCATGACGACGGTGGCGTACTGCGCGGTCGCGCCCGAGGGGCGCACCGAGCGCCACCAGATCTGGATGCGCCCCGAGGCGCTGCCGGGCCTGCGCCGCCTCACCGACGCCGTCCACGCCGAGGGCGCCGCCGCCTCGGCCCAGATCGGGCACGCCGGACCGGTCGCCAACGGCAGGTCCAACAGGGTCCCGGCGCTGGCGCCGTCCGGCTCGCTCAGCCCGCTGAGCCTGCAGAGGGTCCTCGCGGCCACGCCCGCCGACATCGAGCGGATCACCAGGGCGCACGCCGACGCGGCGGCGCTCGCCATCGAGGCCGGGTTCGACGCGGTCGAGATCCACATGGGGCACAACTACTTCACCAGCGCGTTCCTCAGCCCGAGGCTCAACAGGCGCCGGGACGGGTTCGGCGGGTCGCTCGCCAACCGCGCCAAGGTCGCCCTCGGCGTCGCCCGCGCCGTCCGGGAGGCGGTCGGCGACCGCATCGCCATCCTGGCCAAGCTCAACATGGACGACGGCGTGCCCGGCGGGCTCTGGCTGGACGAGAGCCTCCAGGTCGCCCGGTGGCTGGAACGCGACGGCGGTGTCGACGCCCTGGAGCTCACGGCCGGCAGTTCCCTGCTCAACCCGATGTACCTCTTCCGGGGCGAGGCGCCGGTACGGGAGTTCGCCGCGACGTTCCCGAGGCCGCAGCGGCTCGGCGTCCGCCTCGCCGGCGGCAGGTTCCTGCGGAGCTATCCGTACCGGGAGGCGTACCTGCTCGACAGCGCCCGCCAGTTCCGCGCCGCCCTGAAGATGCCGCTGGTCCTGCTGGGCGGGATCACCGAGCGCGCCACGATGGACCTCGCCATGGCCGAGGGCTTCGCGTTCGTCGCCATGGCCCGCGCGCTCCTGCGCGAGCCCGGCCTGGTCGACCGCCTCCGCGAGGAGCCCGCGACCCGGTCGCTGTGCGTCCACTGCAACAAGTGCATGCCGACGATCTACAGCGGAACCCGCTGCGTGCTCGCCTGAGCCGCCCCCCGGAGACTCCTTGACTTATATCTTTCTTTTATAAGATAGTCCCTCTCAGTGCGGTCGTGCTGGGAGGCGCTGATGCGGGTGGCCGGAGCGGTGGCGGAGACCCTCGCCGCGCACGGGGTCTCGTGCCTGTTCGGAGTGCTCGGGGACGGGAACCTGCCGATCCTGGACGCGCTGGTGCACGAGCACGGCGCGGACTACGTCGCGGCGGCCCGGGAGGACGGCGCCGTGCTCATGGCGGACGGGTACGCGCGGGCCGGAGGGCGGCTCGGGGTCGCGACCGTCACGCACGGCCCGGCGCTGACCAACGCGGTCACCGCGCTGACCGAGGCCGCGCGGGCCGGGACCCCGCTGCTCCTCGTCGCCGCCGACACCCCGCCGGGCGACCTGCGCAACCCGCAGGCGATCGACCAGGAGGACGTGGTCCGGCCGACCGGGGCGGGCTTCCAGCAGGCGCATTCGGCGGCGTCGGCCGCCGCCGACACGGCGCTCGCGATCCGGCGGGCGTACACCGAGCGGCGGCCGATCGTGCTGAACATCCCCACCCCGCTGCTGGGCCTGGAGGCCGGGGAGCTGCCTGGAACGTTCCGCCAAGATGCTCCGCCCGCGCCGGCGCCCCGGGCCGAGGAGGTCGCGCGGGTCGCGGGCGCGCTGGCCGCCGCGGAACGGCCGGTCATCGTCGCGGGGCGCGGAGCCGCCGGCGCGCGGGCCGAACTGGTCGCGCTGGGCGAACGGACGGGCGCGCTCCTGGCCACGACGCTGAAGGCCAAGGGGTTCTTCGCCGGCGAGCCCTACGACGTGGGCGTGTGCGGCGGGTTCGCGACGCGGATCGGGCGGGAACTGATCCGCGGGAGCGACCTGCTGCTGGCGGTCGGCGCCGGGCTGAACGCCTTCACCACCGACGGCGGCCGGATGCTCGCCGGGAGACCGGTGATCGTGCACAACGACGTCCGGCCCGAGGCGTTCGACGTCTGGACCCCCGCGGACCTGCGGATACTCGGTGACGCCGGCGCGTTCGCGGCGATGCTCGCCGGGGCCGCCGGGCCGAAGACCGGATGGCGGACGGAGGAGACCGCGCGGTGGCTGGCCGCGTCCGGCTACGCGACCGAGCACCCCGACGGGAGCGACGAGACGGGGCTCGACCCGCACACGGTGGTGGCCGCGCTGGAGCGGATGGTGCCGCGGCGGCGGACGCTGGTGGTCGAGGGCGGGCACGCCGCGCTGTCCGAGCCGTGCCGGGGGCTGTCGGTGCCCGACCCCTCCGGCTTCGTGTTCCCGGTCAACTTCGGGTCGATCGGGCTGGGGCTCGCCTCGGCGATCGGCGCCGCGACCGCCCGTCCCGACCGGGTGACCCTGGCCGTCACCGGGGACGGCGCGCTGATGATGAGCCTGGCCGAGCTGGACACGGCGGTGCGGCGGGGACTGCGGCTCGTGGTCGTCGTCATGAACGACGGCGCGTTCGGCTACGAGTACCACAACATGCTGCACCGGGGCATGGACGTCGGGCTGTCGCTGATCCCCCGGCCCGATTTCGCGGCGCTGGCCCGCGCGTTCGGGGCGGAGGCCGTGACCGTCCGGACGCCCGCGGAGCTGGACGCCCTGGAGGAGCTGGTCTCCGACCCGTCCGGCCCGGTGCTCGTCGACGCCAGGCTGACCCGGGCGGTGCGGACGCGCTGGTTCGCCGAGCACGAGAACGGGCTCGACCCCGCGGACCCGGACTTCGACCCGCGCTACCGATAGGAGGGACATGTTCACCCACTTCGCGCCGCGTGTCCGCCGGGACCCCGGCCGCACCGGGACGAGCACCCGATGACCATGGCGGGCACGGCCCGCGCGGTGCTCCAGCGATCCCCGCGCCACCTCGACCTGGTGGAACTGCCCCTCCCGCCGATCGGGCCGGACGAGGCGCTGCTGCGCGTCGAGGCGTGCGGGATCTGCGGGACCGACATCGAGGAGTACACCGGCGCGCTGTTCGACACCATCGGCCCGACCTCCCCGTTCATCCCCGGTCACGAGCCGGTGGGGCGGATCGCGGCGATCGGCGCGCGGGCGGCGCGGCGCTGGCGCCTCGCCGAGGGCGACCGCGTCGTGGTCGAGCCGGCGCTGCCGTGCGGCGCGTGCCGGGACTGCCGGACGGGCCGCTACGTCCTGTGCGCCGGCTGGGACCACTACCCGATGAGCTACGGGTTCGTCCCCGCCGGGATCCCGCCCGGGCTGTGGGGCGGATTCGCCGACCACATGTACCTGCACCCCAACTCGGTCCTGCACCGGGTCTCCGACGCCGTGGACGTCAGGGCCGCCGCGACGTTCAACGCCCTGGCCGCCGGGATCGAGTGGGCCGCCGAGGTCCCCGGCACCCGGGCGGGCGACTGCGTGGTCGTGCTGGGCGCCGGGCAGCGCGGGCTGGCCTGCGTCCTGGCGGCGCGGGCGGCGGGCGCCGGCCCGGTGGTCGTCACCGGCCTGGCGTCCGACCGGCACCGGCTCGACCTCGCGCTGGAACTCGGCGCGACCGGCGCCGTGGAGGCCGGCGGGGGCGATGTGCCCGAGAAGGTCCTCGCGCTGACCGGCGGCGTCCCCGCCGACGTGGTGATCGACGTCGCGTCCCGCGACCCCGCCACCGTGCTGGACGCGCTGCGGATCGTCCGGCGCGGCGGGACGGTCGTCCTCGCCGGGCTCAAGGGCGGCAGGCCGGTGCCCGGCTGGCCCGTCGACGACGTGGTCACCAAGGGGCTGCGGGTGCAGGGCGTCCGCGCGGTCGGGCACACCTCGTTCCGCCGCGCCGTCGCCCTGATCGAGGCGGACGACCGGCCGCTGCACAAGATCGTCACCCACACCTTCGACCTCCCCGACGCGGCCGAGGCCATCGAGACGCTCGCCGGGAACCGCCCGGGGACCGCCCCGGTCAGCGTCGTCATCACCCCCGGCTCCCCCGGCTCTCCCGTCATCGCACCGGGCTCCGCGTCGGCCAACGACCCCGTCCCCCCGCCTCCCACCCACCCCAAGGAGGGCCCCTATGGCACGGACCACCCTGAGACGCGGCGGTAACGCGGGCAAGGCCGCGGCCCTGTTCGCGGCGCTGCCCCTGCTGGCGGCCGGCGCGTGCGCGTCGGGCTCCGGATCGGCCGGGAGCGATGACGGCACCATCGTCATCGGCATGGACCAGGACACCGCCGGCGGCGCCGCCGCGTACGCCTCGATCGTCGGCGCCACCGTCAAGGACGCCGTGGCCCAGATCAACGAGCGGGGCGGCATCGGCGGCAGGAAGCTCAAGCTGATCGTCAAGAGCGACGACAACGACGCGACCAAGGCGCCGACCGTCGTCCGCCAGCTGCTCAGCCAGGGCGCGCAGGCGCTCATCATGAACTCCGGCGGGCAGTCCGTCCTGCAGGTGCAGGCGCTGCTGAAGCAGCAGAAGGTGCCCGCGATCGCGCCGGTGAACATCACGCCCGGCATCGGGGACGGCCCCAACTCCGCCTACACCTACTCGCTCGCCAACCCGACCGCGGACTTCGGCAAGGTCTACGCCGAGGCGTTCAAGAAGGCCGGCCACACCAAGCTCGCCCTGTTCAAGGACGACAGCGCGTCCATCGCCGGGATGGAGAAGGCGCTGCTGGGCCCCATCCGTGAGGCCGGGATCCAGGTCGTGGCGACCGAGATGGCGCCGGTGGACACCAGTGACGTCACCGCGCAGATCACCCGGATCAAGCGGGCGGCTCCGGACGCGATGCTCGTCGCCGCGCTCGGCGGGCAGATGGAGGTGCTCGTCCACAACACCGCGCACCAGCTCCTCCCGGGCATCGACCGCTTCTCGCTCGCCTCCATCGGCAACCAGCCGGACCTGTGGGGGCAGGCGCGGCAGGGGGCGCTGGACAGGCTCGTGTTCGTCGGCTCCATCACCGACGACAACGACCGGAGCGCCGAGCTGGGCAGGTTCCTGGCGAGCAGGCGCGGGGGCAAGGCCGAGGTGACCGCCTACGACGCGCAGGCGTACGACGCGGTCGGGATGCTCGCCAAGGCGATCGAGGCGGCCGGGTCGAAGGTCGACGGAGAGGCCATCAACAAGGGGCTCGAGCAGGTGTCCGGCTACCCGGCGTCGTTCGGGCAGAAGGGCTACACCCTGTCCTTCCGGCCCGGCAAGCACAGCGGCACCGACGGCCTGTGCGGCCTGATCCTCAAGCAGTTCGAGAACGGGAAGCCGGGCCGGCAGTGGCCCACCTACCAGCCCGAATGCGGCTGACGAGCGGAGGAATCGTGACCTTGAACGTTGAACGCCGGCTCATGCCGCCACCGGTCGCCGGGGGCGCCGCCGAGTGGACGCCGCGGGTGATGCCGCCGATCGGCCGGGACCTCAGCGAGCGGCAGAAGCTGGCGTGCGCGTTCCGCATCCTGGGACGGTCCGGCTTCACCGAGAACATCGCGGGCCACATCACCGTCCGGGCGGACGACGCGGAGGAGCTGCTGGTCAACCCGTGGGGCGTGTGGTGGGAGGAGATGACGGCCGCCGACATCTGCCGGGTCTCGATGGACGCGACGGTCATCGAGGGCAGGTGGGACGTCACCCCCGCGATCCACATCCACACCGAGCTGCACCGCCGCCGCCCGGACGCGCGCGTCGTCATCCACAACCACCCGTACCACGCGACGGTGCTGGCGGCGCTCGGGGTGCTGCCCGAGTTCCTGCACCAGACCGGGTCGATGTTCGACGGCGACCTGGCCTTCGTCGACGAGTACACCGGTGAGATCGCCACCTCCGACCTCGGGGCCGACCTCGCCGACCGGATCGGCGACAAGTCGGTGGTGCTCCTCGCCAACCACGGCGTGATCGTGACCGGTCCGTCGGTGGAGGAGGCGACCTACCGCGCGGCGACGGTGGACCGGCAGTGCCGGCTCATGCACGACGTGCTGGTCTCCGGGCGCGACCACACCCTCGTGGCCCCCACCCTGCGGCGCAGCATGAAGGCGTCGCTGCTCGAACGCGGCACGGACTTCTTCTGGAACGGGGCCGTCCGCGCGCTGCTGCGCGACCATCCGGAGGTGCTGGACCGCTGACCGGGCCGGAGGACGGCTCAGTCGAGGACGTGGCACTGGGCGGCGCTGAGGTGGCGCCGCGCGGCGCGTTCGGCGCCCGCGGCGTCACCGGCGGCGATCAGCTCGACCAGCCGCCGGTGCGCCTTCACGCCCTGGGAGCGCTGGTCGAGACCCGGGAACTCGCCGCGGCCGGCGGCGCCGCCCGCCCATTCCTGCTCGGCGGTGGTCCAGAGCCGTTCGAGCGCGCCCACGGCCACCGCCATCGCGTCGTTCCCGCAGCCGAACACCAGCTGGGCGTGGAAGTCGCGGGCGGCGCGGATGAACCCGAACGGGTCGTCCAGGTGCTCCTCGACGTCGCGCTGGGCCGCCTCGAGCGCGGGGACGACGTTGTCGTGCCGGTCGGGACGCTCGGCGCACAGGCCCGCGCACACCGGCTCCAGCCGTACCAGGGCGGTGGCGATGTCGGCGGGGTCGGCCTGCCGCGAACGCAGCACCAGGTCGATGGCCTGCGCCGCCGTCTCGGTGCGCGGGACGTGGACGATCGCGCCGCCCTTGTTGCCGCGCAGGACGGTGATGAGGCCCTCGGACTCCAGGATGCGCAGCGCCTCGCGCATGGGCGGCTTGCTGACCCCGAACTCGGTGAGGAGGTCGTCCTGCGGGCCGATGATCTCGCCGTCGGCCAGCTCGCCGCTGACGATCCGCTCCCGCAGCACGGAGGCGACCATGTCGGCGAGACGGGGCTGGCGAATGCGCGCCGGGCGCGATCCCTCCACCGATCCCCCGTCGTGAGTGCGATGAGCCAACGGACTCCTAACGTCTAAATCTTAGCATCCGCAAGGGAGGCCAGAGCGAGGGACGGGTGCCGGACGAGCCGGCCGCCGCCCTCTCCGGCCACCTCGCCGAAAGGACTGGTCACGGCCGCCTCCCCGGATTCCGGACCGCCCACAAGTGAGCATTGTCATAGCTAACTTTTAAACATAAGATCCCACGGAAGCAGCTCAAAAGGAGCGGGATGTCTGCGCAACTGTGGGTCTCGGCCGTCCAGATCGGATGCTTCTTCGGACTGGTGGCGCTCGGCTACTACCTGGTCCTCGAAGGAGCCGACTTCTTCAACTTCGCCCTCGGTCCCTTCGCGATGTTCTCCGGCCTGACCACCTCCTGGCTGATGGCCGAACGGGGGTGGCCGCTCGGGTTCGCCGCCGTCCTCGGCATCGCGGTCGCCGCGCTGCTCGCGGTCGTCACCGAGGTCGCGCTCGTACGGCCGATCGACGCGCGCTCGGGCGGCGGCGAGCTGCCGTCCCTGATCGCGGTGGTCGCGGTGCTGTTCGCGGTCGAGCAGCTCGCCGGCACCCTGTTCGGCCGGCACCTGATGCCGGGCCGGTCCTGGCTGCCCGACACCTCCCTCGACCTCGGGGTGGCCACGGTGGACGGGCAGACGCTGGTGCTCGTCGCGGCCACGCTCGTCACGTTCACCGGCGTGTGGCTGTGGATGCGCAAGTCCAGGTACGGCCGCATCCTGCGCGCCGTCGGCAGCAACCGGGAGGCGGCGCGCACCCTCGGGATGCCGGTCGGGCGGGTGCGGCTGGTCGCGTTCGCCCTCGCCGGCCTCGTCGTCGGGCTGGCCGGGAACCTCTTCTCGGCCAAGGCCGGGGTGAGCTTCCAGTCCGGCTTCGGATGGGCGCTGTCGGGATTCCTCGCCATGGTGATCGGCGGGACGGGGTCGGTCTGGGCGCCGCTGGCCGGCGGCCTGCTGCTGGCGCTCGCCCAGACGCTGGTCCCCTACTACCTGGGCAGCGCCTCGCTCGACTACGCCGTCCTGGCCGTCGCGATCCTGTTCTTCGCGCTGCGCCCGAGCGGCCTGTTCGTACGGAGGGTCAGAGTATGACCGCGGTATCGGCACACGGAGAGACGCCGCACGCCGGCCCGGCCGGCCGGCTCCGGTCGGCGGAGACGGCCCGCGTCCTCGGCACGCTCGCCCTCACCCTGGGCGTGATCGCGTGGGCGGGCGGCGACCTGTTCCGGCAGGACCTGGCGATCCTCGGCGCCACCTACGCGCTGCTCGCGCTCGGCATGTACATGCCGTTCAACCTGGCGGGGGTGCTCTCGCTCGCCTACAGCGCCTACGTCGCGATCGGCGGGTACGCGGTCGGGCTCGTGGCCACGAAGACCGGCTGGCCGCTGCCGCTGGCCTTCCTCCTGGGAGCGGTCGCCTCCGCCGCCCTGGCGGTGGCGCTCGGGTTCGCGACGCGGCGGCTGTCGGGCTTCTACCTGGCGGCCGTGACGCTTCTGTTCGGGGTCGCCTTCCAGAGCTTCCTGCTGGACGCCAAGGGGATCACCGGCGGCGCGCTCGGCATCGGCTCCATCCGCCCGCTCACCCTGTTCGGCGCCGAGCTGGACCGGCTGTCGCTCATCGCCCTCGCGCTGCTGACCGTCTGGATCGTCGCGGTGGCCATGGACCGGGTCCGCCGGTCACCGTTCGGCGTGGCGCTGCAGAGCTCCCGGGACGTCCCGGCCGCGGTCGAGGCCGCGGGGGTGGGCGTCCCCGCCCTCCGGCTGACCGTCCTCGGGGCCGGGGCGGCGGTCGCGTCCCTCGGCGGCGCCCTGTTCACCACGGCCAACCAGACGATCGGGCCCGACACGTTCACCCTGCACCTGGTCACGCTGGCGATCTTCATGCCGCTGCTCGGCGGGCAGGGGTCGGCCTGGGGCGCGGTGCTCGGCGCGGTCCTGGTCGTCCAGCTGACCTTCAACCTGCAGATCTTCGAACGCGCCGGATCGCTGATCTTCGGCGTCGCGGTGCTGGCCGTCCTGGTGATCGCGCCGCGCGGGATCCTCGGGTACGCCGGGCAGGCCGCCCGGTGGCTGCACCGGCGCCTCGCACGCGCGAGAGGGACCGCGCAAGGGACCGGGAGCGGAGGAACGGCACGATGACGACGACCACTCTCCTCGAAGGCACCGGGCTCGGTAAGAGCTACGGCGGCGTCCGCGCGGTCGACGGCGTGTCGCTGCGCCTGTCCGCCGGGGAGGTCCTCGGGCTGATCGGCCCGAACGGCGCCGGTAAGACGACGCTGGTGGACCTGCTCGACGGCGCGCAGCCCGCCGACCGGGGGACGCTGTCCATCCGGGGGCGCAGGCTCACCGGCCCGCCCTCGCGGCGGGCCCGCGCCGGGCTCGCCCGGACCTTCCAGCACCCGCACCTCGCCCTCGACCTCACCGTCCGCGAGAACATCCTGCTCGGCGCCGCCGCCCCCCGGCTCGCCGGGATCGGCGGGCTGCTCGGCGGCCTGGCCGCGGGCGCGCTCCGTCCCGCGGGGTCCCGCTTCGACGCCACGCTGCGCCAGGTCGCCGGGGCCCTCGACCTCGGCGACCTGGGCCGCCGCTGCGGCGACCTCACGCTCGGGGAGCAGCGGCTCGTCGAGGTCGCCCGCGCGATCGCCCAGCGGCCCTCGGTGCTGCTGCTGGACGAGCCGTTCGCCGGCGCCGACGCGACCGGCGTCGCGGCGATCTCGGAGGCGGTGCGCGCCGTGCGCGCCCAGGGCCACGGGATCATCCTGGTCGACCACAACGTGGACATCGTCGCGTCCCTGGTCGACCGGATCATGCTGCTGCGCTCGGGCACGGTCGTCTTCGACGGCGACCCGGCCGAATGCCTGGCCAGCCCGGAGATGCAGGACGTCTACTTCGGAACCGGCGGTGAGAACGTTGTCGCATGAGCTCTCGGTGAGCGGCCTGTCCGTCCGGTACGGCGATTCGATCGCCGTGTCGGACGTGTCCCTCACCTTCCCCGGGGGCGCGGTCAGCGCGGTCGTCGGCCCCAACGGGGCCGGGAAGTCCAGCCTGCTGCTCGCCGCGTACGGGTCGGTCGCGTCCACCGGCCGCGTCACCCTGGACGGCGAGGACGTCAGCGGGCTCGGCGCCGCCCGGCGGTCCGGGCGCGGGCTCGCCCTCGTCCCGCAGGGCCGGCAGATCTTCCCGACCATGACCGTCCGGGAGAACATCCAGGTCATGGCGGACACGCTCGGCCTGCCCGGCCGTGAGGTCGAGACGGCCCTGGACCGCTTCCCCGTCCTGCGCGAGCGCGCCCGCGCGCTCGCCGGGGTCCTCAGCGGCGGCGAGCAGCAGATGCTGGCGGTGTCCCGTGCCCTGATGGGCTCGCCCAAGGCGCTGCTGCTGGACGAGATGTCCACCGGCCTGGCGCCGCTCATCGTCGCCGAGCTGATGGACACCGCCCGCCGCCTCGCCGACGAGGGCACCGCCGTGGTGGTCGTCGAGCCGTCGATCGGCGCCGTCCGGGACCGGATCGACCGGGGCTACGTGCTGCTGCGCGGCCGGGCGTCCGAGCCCGTCGGCGGCGGCCGGGCGCTGGAGGCCGCCTACCAGCACGCCATGGGCGTGACGGTCGCCGAGAAGCCCGGGGAGGCCGTCCGGCACGCGGTTTCGCAGCGGAACGGAAGATGAGATAGATGTGATGGCCTGAAGGTGAGGGCCGCGACGACGACAGCCGGAAGGACAGGGACACGGTGGAGGACACGGGGAGCCCGGAGCCGCGCGCGCAGATGCGTCAGCCACGGGTGGCGGACCTGCTCGCCGACACCCTGCGGTCGCGGATCCTGCGGGGCGAGCTGCCGGACGGGAGCCTGCTGCCCAAGCAGTCGGCCCTGCTGGAGGAGTTCGGGGTCAGCAAGCTCGCCGCCAGGGAGGCGCTGCGCATCCTGGAGACCGAGGGGCTGATCACCGTCCGGCGCGGCAACACCGGCGGTTCGGTCGTGCACGCGCCCAAGCGCGACAGCGTCGCCTACATGCTCGCGCTCGTGCTGGAGTCCCGGCGGACCGCGCTGCCGGACGTCGGGTTCGCGCTCCAGCAGATCGAGCCGTTCTGCGCCTCGCTGTGCGCGCAGCGCCCCGACCGGCACTCGGCCGTCGTGCCCGCGCTGCGCCGTGCCCACGAGAGCCTCGTCCACGCCGTCGAGACCGGTGACGAGAAGCGCGCGACGCCCGCGTCCCGCGAGTTCCACGAGGCGATCGTCCGGCTGTGCGGCAACGAGACGCTGTTCGTGGTGGCGGGCGCCCTGGAGACGCTGTGGACGGCCCAGGAGCGGGACTGGTCGGAGCAGGCCACCCGCACCGGGTCCTTCCCCGAGCCCGCGCTGCGCCGCCGGGCCCTTGACGAGCACGCGCGGGTGCTCACCCTCATCGAGGAGGGCGACGCCGACGGCGCGGCCCGGCTCCTGCGTGACCACCTGCGCACCGCGCAGAAGTTTCCGACGACCGGCGTCACCGAGGACCTGCCCGTCCAGGCGACCCTCCTGCGCCCGCTGGTCCAGCCCGCCGAGCGCCCCTGACCGCCCGGCCGGGAAGACGGTGGCGGGCCACCCCCTCGTGAGGAGGGGGTGGCCCGCCGTCTTCCGGTCATGGACCTGTGGTCAAGCCGCCCGGGTCACCCCAGGAGGTGCCGCATCGCCCTCTTGACGAACTCGTCGCGGGCCGCGGGGGCCAGCCCCTCGGCGCCGAAGCCGACGTAGACGGTGTCCTTGGTGACGACGCCCGCGCCCTCCTCGAAGGCCCGCTGGCTCCTGGACCAGTCGTTGGCCGCCGGGGCCGATCCCTCGGGCGGGCCCGCGACGGTCCAGCCGCCGAGGTCGGTCTCGAAGGAGGTCTCCGAGATCGTCTCGCCGCCGGCCGTGATCTTGGCGTCGTCGACGAACACGCCGAGCCCCTGGGTTCCCCAGTCGCTGGCGTAGGAGATCGACAGCTCGACCTTCTTCCCGGCGTACGCCGACAGGTCGATCGACCACTGCTGGTAGCCGTTGGACTTCCCGCCGGCCGCGTGCCAGGTGCCGGTGGTGCCCTTGGGCGAGCAGTCCTGCCCCTGGTAGTGGTTCAGCCGCGGGTGCAGCGCGCGCCAGCCGGACGCGCAGCTCTCCCCGGTCGACTGCTGGGTGTGGCCGTTCGCGTCGGGCAGGGTCGTCCAGTCGTCCTGGCCCTCCGTCCGCGCCTCCACGAACATGAAGTCCCAGTCCAGCTCGGTCTCGTAGGAGGTGTGGAAGGTCAGTTCGCCGCCGGTCTTGCCGGTGAGGTCGACCGTCCTGGTGAGCCGCTTGAACGACACGTCGGCCTGGCCGCTGTAGGCGTACCACTCACCGGTCCGCGGGTCGTACGGCGCGCCGCCCGGCCGGTCCCACTTGATCGGGGCCTCGGTCGCGAACTGCGGGAACTTGTCCTTCGGCAGGAAGCTGGACGTGCTCAGGAACGACGCGGTGTGGTCCTGGTTGTTCGCCGAGCCCGCGCCGTTGAGCGCTCCCTGGAATCCGTTGAAGGCACCGCCCGAGCCCTTGACCGGGTACGGCTTGCCGTCCTGGCCGGTGCCACCGTCGCTGACGTAGCTGTAGGCGCCCAGGTAGTACTGCAGGAAGTCGTTGAACATCGGCAGGCACGGCGGGTCCGTGCGCACGCTGCACTCCGGCTGGGCGGGCACCTGCGGCTCGTAGAAGTACACGCCGTCGGCGCCCTGGGCCAGGCCCGCGTTCTTGCCGGTGAGCAGCAGCTTGCCGCCCTCGTTGAGATAGTCGCGGACGGTCAGTTCCAGATCGAAGGCGAGCTTGGCCGCGGTGCCGGCCGGCTGGGCGGCGTCGCGCGTCACCACGTCGTCCCCGGTCTCCCAGACGACGGCCTTGTAGTGGCTCAGCACGCCCAGGTGGTGCGGTGCCTTGCGGCCGTTCCGGTCGACGTCGTAGACGTCGGAGGCGTAGCCGGCCTTCTTGAGCGCGGCGGCGTAGGTGCCGGCGTACTTGGCCTCGGTCACGCCCTGGCTCGGGCTGGCCCCGGTCACGTCCTCCGCGGCCAGTACCAGGACCTTGCCGCCGATGTCCTTCGAGACCGAGTAGGTGAACTTCTGGCTGGAGACCTTCGCGCCCTTCTTGCGGGCCTCGAACCACACCTCCACCTTGTCACCGGGCTTGGTGTCGCGCACGGTGCCGCGGTACTCGCCGTAGTAGTGCCGGCCCTCGTTGCCGTACCGCTCGCCGCCCTTCCACTCGCGGACCGAGGCGGTCTTGGTGCGGCCTCCGTTGACGCTGTAGCGCAGGGTGAGCGCCGTCAGCGACTTGCGGGCGGTGACCGCCACCGGCTGGTTCCGTCCGTGGGAGACCTCGAAGGCGTCGGCCACCAGGTCGGGCGTGGTCTTGCCGACCACCGACACGGGCTGGTCGGGGGTGTGCGCCGACTTGGCGGTGGCGATCGCCAGCGGGAGGTTCTTGGCGAACTCCTGCTGGATCAGCTTCTCGTCGTCGGGGAAGTGGAAGACGCTCGCGCAGTCCTCGGGCCTCCACTGGTCGTCCGGGTCGACGGCGCTGGCCGTCTGGCAGGTCGACATCTCCGGGGTGGTGCTCAGCACGCCGTGCCGCTCGCCCATGTGGCCGTCGGTGTCGCCGTTGGTGATGTAGAGCTCCGCGCCGAGGTCGGGGTCGTACCCCGCCACGGCCGGCTTCTCGTCGTCACCGAGCAGCGCCTCGAAGACGTGGTCGTCCGGGCTCGGGGTCTGCTGCTGCCAGCCGACGCCGTAGAGCAGCAGCTCCGCGGCCGAGTGGTAGTTGACCAGGAACTTCGGCCGCAGCTTCGCGATGAACGCGTCCTGCGCCTTGGTCTCCGGCTCCGAGCCCGGCGCGGGGCCGCGGTAGGTCGCGCTGTCGAACGACGGCGAGGAGCCCTCGTTGTCGTAGCCCCACTTGTAGGGGAAGTTGCGGTTGATGTCGACGCCGTCCGCGGTCGTCAGCCGGCCGTCCCCGTCGTTGTCGCGCAGGTTCTTGCGCCACATCCGATGGGCGGGGTCGAAGGTCAGGTCGTACCCGTCGGGGTTGATCACCGGGATGAACCACAGATCGGTCGTGTCGACGATCTTGGTGATCTCGGCGTTCTTGCCGTAGTTGTCCAGGAAGTGGTGCAGCTGCCGGCGGATGTTCTCGGGGGTGATCCACTCCCGGGCGTGCTGGTTCGCCTGGAAGACCACCGCCGGGCGCGGACCGCGCGTGGGATACGAGCGGGCGCCCTTGGTGACCCGGACGGCGGTGATCGGCTGGCCCTTGAGGGAGGTGCCGATATCGACGGCCTTGGCGATGCCCGGGTGGTCCGCGGCGGCCTTGACGATCTCCTCGCGGAGGTTGCCCGCCCCGGAGTAGGGGCGGAACACCTTGCCCTGCTCGGCGAGCGTCTTGGCCCGCTGCCCCGCGGTCTGGCCCTTGACCTTCTTCACCTGCAGGGGGATGCCCTTGGCCCGCAGGGCCTCGCCCTGGGCGCGGCTCATGACCACTTCGACGGGGGCCTTGCCGCCCGCCGCCTTGCCCAGGGCGATGTCCTCGTGGTCGAGCCCGAGGTCACGGACCTTCTTCAGTTGATCGACGGTGAGCTGACCGGTGAATACCTCGATCCGGTCGTCGTCGCGCGTCTGCCCGGCGAGTGCCGACGTGGTCGGCACCGCGGCCAGCACCCCTGTTCCAAGGGTCAGCGCGGCGATGAAAGAGGTGACTCTGCGCCTCAATGCGCCTCCAGAGAGATGAGGGTCCCGAGGAGCCCCTCGCAGCGGGACGCGCGGCTCTCCTCAAGAAGCGAGGCAAGCGTCGTATGTGGGGTAAGAGGCGATCAATCCCTTAATGAATGTTTATCTATGTTTGCTCTGTAATGGGGTGGATCGCGTAGTGGGCAGACCTTGACAAGGCGGCACCGGGATGGTGCCCCTCACCAGGGCGGATGCGCCCGCCCCGGCCGACGGTGGACCGCGCTGATCGGGTGGCGGTCATCGCGTCCCTTTCCTGGCCACCTCCGGCCTTGGTCCCTCTTTCGGCGAGGCCCCTCAGGGAGGCGCAGTACCGCCCACCAGATCCTGGCGTGCACCCGCCTCGCCTGCGCCGCCGCGGTCCGCTTCCTCGCGCGGACGGGAGGACCGGCCGGACCCGACTCGCCGCGAGTCACCGTGCTAGAGGCGGCGCGTTTCGGGGAACGATGCGGGTGTCGGCAAGCCGGAGAGCTGAGGGGGATCTCATGGCTGGGTCGCAATCGGCATGGCCTTCGTTGCCGGTCGACGAATGGCAGGCCACGCGGGAGACACTGATCCTCTGGACCCAGATCGTCGGGAAGGTCCGGCTGGCCCGTACCCCGCTGCTCAGCCACTGGTGGAACACGCCGCTGTACCTCACGCCCCGCGGCCTCACCACGTCCCTGATCCCGGACGGGCCGGGGCGGAGCTTCGCCATCGACTTCGACTTCCACGCCGACGCCCTCGACATCATCGCGACCGACGGCACGAGCCGCCGCCTCGCGTTGACGTCACCGGCCACCGTCGCGGAGTTCTACGAGCGGCTGATGGGGCTGCTCGACGAACTCGGGCTCCACACCGAGATCTGGCCGGTCCCGGTCGAGCTCCCCGACGCCATACCGTTCGAGGAGGACGACGTGCACGGCCAGTACGACGCCGGCCAGGCCCGCCGGTTCTGGCGGCTGCTCGTGGAGGCGCAGCGGGTGTTCGAGGAGTTCAAGACGCGTTTCGTGGGCAAGGCCAGCCCCGTCCACCTGTTCTGGGGCGCGCTCGATCTGGCGACCACCCGGTTCTCCGGCAGAGGGGCGCCCCCGCATCCCGGAGGCGCTCCCAACTGCGGCCCGCATGTGATGCACGAGGCCTACTCGCACGAACTCAGCAGCTGCGGCTACTGGCCCGGCGGCCCCGGTGAGGGCGTCTTCTACTCGTACGCCTATCCGGAACCGCCCGGCTACAAGGACATGCCTCCCGGCCCGCCGCAGGCCCGCTACGACGAGGAGCTCGGGGAGTTCGTCCTCCCCTATGAGGCCGTGCGCACGGCGCCGGATCCGGACGCCGTACTGCTCGGCTTCCTGCAGTCCACCTACGAGGCCGCCGCGATCCGCGGCGGCTGGGACCGGGAGAGCCTGGAACGCCCGGCGCGGCCCTGAGCGCCGGGTCAGGCGGTGGCCTGGCCGGAGAGCCTGCCCATCTCGATCCCCACGGACTTCTCGAAGCGGCCCTTGTCGTACGAGCGGATGCTCACGTCGTGGCCCGCAGCCTCGGCGCGCAGGGCCCCGACCGTGGAGTCCTCCCGCGACCGGTGGGCGAACGGGTCGAAGGAGTACCACCGCATCGCGTTCTCATGGGTGATCCTGTTGAGCTCGTCGTCGGGCACGCCGGCGGCGACCTCGGCGAGCTCCTCGGGGGCGTGCGGCCAGGACGAGTCGGAGTGCGGGTAGTCGCACTCCCAGGCGATGTTGCCGATGCCGATGTCGTGCCGCAGCCGCACCCCGACGGGGTCGGAGATGAAGCAGGTCAGGAAGTGCTCGCGGAACACCTCGCTCGGCAGCCTGCCGCCGAAGTCCTGCCCGGTCCACAGGTGGTGCATGTCGTAGGTGCGGTCGACGCGGTCCAGGAAGTAGGGGATCCAGCCCGTCCCGCCCTCCGAGAGCGCGAACCTGATGCCGGGGAACTTCTTGATCACCCGGGACCACAGCAGGTCCGCGGCGGCCTGGCAGATGTTCATGGGCTGCAGGGTGATCATGACGTCGATCGGAGCGTCCGGCGCCGTCACCGACAGCCGCCCGGACGAGCCGAGGTGGATGGAGACCACCACGTTCTCGTCGCAGACGGCCCGCCACAGCGGGTCCCAGTACTCGTTGTGGAAGCTGGGGTACCCGAGCGTGGCCGGGTTCTCGGTGAAGGTGATCGAGTGGCAGCCCTTGGCCGCCACCCGGCGGACCTCCCGCGCGCACTCCTCGGCGTCCCACAGCACCGGCAGCGCCATCGGGATGATCCGGCCCGGGTGCGTCCCGGCCCACTCGTCGACGTGCCAGTCGTTGTAGGCGCGCAGCACCGCCAGGGCCAGGTCCTTGTCGTCGGCCGCGGAGAACACCCGCCCGGAGAAGCCCGGGAAGGACGGGAAGTTCATCGACGCCAGGATCCCCCCGGCGTTCATGTCCTTGACGCGCTCGTCGATGTCGTAGGTGCCGGGCCGGATCTCGTCGAAGGCGGTCGGCTCGATGCCGTACTCCTCCTTGGGACGGCCGGCGACCGCGTTGAGACCGATGTTGGGGATGGTCGCCCCGTTGAACGTCCACACGTCCGCGCCGTCCTTGGTCCTCCTGACCCGGGGCGCCCTGTCCCGGTAGCGGTCCGGGATGTGGGCGTCGAACAGGGACGGCGGCTCCACCACGTGATCATCGACGCTGATCATGATCAGGTCCTCGGCGTTCATGTTCCTCCTCGGGCGTGGTCTCCCGCGACACCGGCGCGTGCCCCGGCGGACTGAACAGCGATGTCCAAGAAGTGAACCGCAGTTCAGATGAAGCCGCAAGGGCCTCCCCCCTCCTGCGAGGAGGAGGGCCGGGACGGCGTTACCGCAGCTCAGCGCCGCTTTTCGCGGCCACCGACCTCCGAGGAAGAATCAGATAATGTATTCAAGATCCAATATCTCGACCTTGTGGAGGGCCCGAGGCGTCCCCCTTGGACACGCCCAGCAGGCCCCGGGGCCGCCCCCGGACGGCCGCCCCCCGGGACGGCCGTCCGGGGGGCGGATCAGCGGCGCGCGCCTTCCCGCCGCCCGTCCAGGAGCGGCAGGCCCGCCGCGTACCGACGGAGGAAGCCGGCGGTCGGGGTGTCCGCCGCGGCGACGGTGTCCGGGGTGCCCTCCGCGACCACCGCGCCCCCGTCCGGTCCGGCTCCCGGCCCCAGGTCGATCAGCCAGTCCGCGGAGGCGGCGACGGGGATGTCGTGTTCGGCCACGACGACGGTGTTGCCCGAGTCGAGCAGCACGTCGAGCGCGTCCACCACCCGCTGGACGTCGGACGGGTGCAGCCCCGAGACGGGCTCGTCCAGAACGACGAGGCCGGCCTTGCGGCTCCCGGCCCCGCGCTGGATCGCGGACGCCAGCTTCAGCCGCTGCGCCTCGCCGCCGGACAGCTCCGTGGCGCTCTGGCCGAGCTGGAGGTAGCCGAGCCCCACCCGGTTCAAGGCGACCAGGGTCTCCGCGAGCTGCCGGGGTGCGGGGAAGCGCTCCACGGCCTCGGCGACGGTGAGATCCAGCACCTGGTCGATGGCCAGCCCCTGGTACTCGATCTCCAAGGCCTCCGGCTTGTAGCGCCGCCCCTCGCACGCGTCGCAGACCACCCACACATCCGGCAGGAAGTGCATGTCGACGAGCTTGCGTCCGTAACCGGTGCAGGTCTCGCAGCGTCCGCCACCGGCGGTGTTGAAACTGAACCAGGAGGCGTCGAGCCCGCGCCCGCGCGCCGGACCGGTTCCGGCGAACAGCTTGCGGACGATGTCGAACGCCTTGCTGTACGTGGCCGGGTTGGACCGCGGCGTCCGCCCGAGCGGTTCCTGATCGACGACGGCGACCCAGCCGAACTCCTCCAGGCCGGTCACCTCCCCCACCGTGCCGGTCACCGTCCCGTTCAGGGCGGCCTCCGCGCCCTCCCCGAGCGCGCTGAGCAGGCTGCTCTTGCCGCTGCCGCTCACCCCGGTCAGGCAGGTGAGCCGGCCGGCGGGGAAGCGCACCAGGGGCGCGGTCACGTTGTGCGCGCGCAGGTCGTGCAGCTCCACCCAGCGGGTGCCGTCCCCGGGCGGGCGGCGGGTCCGGCGCAGCCGCGGCCCCGCACCGGCCAGATGGCGTCCGGTCAGCGACTCCGGGTGGGCGGCCGCGGCGGCGGGCGGCCCCGACACCAGGACCTCACCGCCGAGGCGGCCCGCGCCGGGACCCATGTCGATCACCCAGTCGGCCCGGGCGATCAGCTCGGGGTCGTGCTCGACGAGGAGCACCGTGTTGCCGGCCTCGCGCAGTTCCAGGGCGATGTCGAGCAGGTGCGCCTTGTCGGCCGGATGCAGCCCGGTCCCGGGCTCGTCCAGGACGAAGATGATGCCGCTCAGCTCGGTGCTGAGCTGCGCGGCGAGCCGGGTCCGCTGCGACTCGCCCCCCGACAGCGTCGCCGCGCTCCGGGACAGCTGGAGATGGGCCAGGCCGAGCCGGTCGAGGATCCCGAGCCTGCGGTCCAGGTCCTGCAGCAGCGGCTCGCCCACCTCGCGCTGCCGGGCGTCCAGGCCGTCCGCCACGCTCCTCGCCCAGCCGCGCACCTCCCGCACCTCCACCCCGAGCAGGTCGGGGTACGTCATCCCGCCGAGCCGCACGGACCGGGCCACCTGGTCGTACCCGCTGCCGCCGCACGTGCCGCAGGACCGCTTGCGCATGTACGGCAGGTAGCGCTGCTTGGCGCTGGACGTCTGGGCGTTCACGAACACCCGCTCCACCTCGGCGAGCGCGCCCCGGAGCGGCTGGACCGAGGTGTAGGTCATCCGGGCCGTCTCCTTCTTGTTCGGTATATCGACGGTCGCCTCGACCTTCTCGTCGCCGGTGCCGTACAGCACGCAGTGGCGGAAATCCTCGGGCAGCGACCGCCACGGCAGGTCGAGGTCCACGCCCCGCTTCTCGGCGAGCGCCGGTACGAACGCGTGCTCTCCCGACCGCCACTTCGCGAACCAGGGTGAGGCCCCCTTGAAGAGCGGAAGCTCCGGGTGGGTGATGACCAGGTCCTCCGCCGCCTGCCAGCGTCCGCCCACCCCGTGGCAGTCCGCACAGCTCCCTTCCGGCGTGTGGCGGTCGAAGTGGGCGGTCGTCAGATGCCCGTCCCCGGTCTCCGCCGCCGGGTCCGCGCCGATCCCCGGAAGTCGCGAGTACAGCAGCCCCAGATGCCCGTCGATGCCGGTGATCGTCGCGACCGTGGAGCGGGGGTTGCGGTTCAGGCGGCGCTGGTCGACCGCGAGCGTCGCGCCGAGCCCCAGGATCCGGTCGACCTTCGGCCGGTTGCGCTGGGTGATGTACTGCCGGACGAACGGCGAGAGGCCCTCCAGATACCGCAGCTGGGCCTCGTTGTGCAGGGTGTCGATGGCCAGCGAGGTCTTGCCGCTGCCGCTCACTCCGGTGAAGGCGACGAGCCGCCCCTTGGGGATGCTCACGGACACGTCCCGCAGATTGTTCGTCCGCGCCCCCACCACGTCGATGGTCTCGCGTGCGGTGCTCGCGGCGTCCCGGTCGGCGCCCGCCCCGCCGATCTGGGTTCCGTTGAGATCTATGGGCGCGTCACGCATGGAGGTCCTTGTCTGTTCGTGGAAGCCCGGTCCGCGAACGCCGTCGGCGCCGACCGGTGCAACCATGATCGACCCGAAACCTGACATCCCATGTCGCACTTTCTTCCTCCGCCTCGTCCGCGCGGCGGCGGGCCGCTCCCGCCGCCGCCCGGACGGTCCGGTCAGGCGGAGAGGCCGGCGATCCCGGGGACGACGGCGTCGGCGACGGTGATCTTCCGGTCGATCAGGCCGCCGGCGTGGAAGAGGTCGGCGGCGCGCTGCTGCTCCGCGACGAACTCCCCCGTCACGGGGTGGAGGCCGAACGGGCGGGTGCTCAGGGCGTGCTCCCAGGCGGCCACGTCGGTCCCGTCGTCGGCGGCGAACAGCTCGGCCGCCTCGCGGGGGTTGTCCCGGATCCACGCGTCCGACTCCTGGAGCGCGGCGACGATGGCGGCGAGCTCGGTGCCGCGCTTCTCGGCGAAGTCCCGGCGGGTGAACCACAGGGAGCGGTGGCTGAACAGCCCGGCGGTCTCGACGAGGGTACGGACCTCGATCTCGTCCTCCACCGGGCCCAGCGCCGGGTAGGAGGCGGTCCAGGCGTCGACCTCGCCGTCCAGGAACAGCTGGGCGGCCTCGGCGCCGGCGTCGACGGGCTCGATGTCGGCCCAGGTCAGCCCGGCCTGGTCGAGGGCGAACAGCAGCAGGGTGGTCTGCCAGGACCCGTGCGCGAGGGCGACCCGCCGGCCCGCCAGGTCGGCCACGCCGGTGATGCCCGAGTCCGGGCGGGCGATGAGGCGGCCGTTGTCGTGACGCGGCTCGGACACGGCCACGTAGACGATGTCGTGCCCCTTGCTCTGGGCGGTGACGGGAGGCGTGGAGCCGGTGCCGATGAAGTCGTAGCCGCCGTCGAAGAGGTGGTCGCCGTGGGCGGAGGGCAGGCCCTCGGTCGGGGCGGGACGTTCACCCTTGGGAAGGGAACGCAGGTCGACCCATTCCACGTCGGGGAGGGTGCGTTCCAGGATGCCGCGGTGGCGCAGCACCCACAGCGAGTTGTTGCTGGGGAAGTAGCCGACACGCAGGGACATCAGAGGTTTCCTTTCGCGGTGAGGACGGGGGTGCGGACGGGGCCGCGCAGCAGCGGGAGCACCCGCTCGCCGACGCGGTGGGCCTCTTCGAGGTGCGGGACGCCGGCGAGGACGAAGGCGTCCACGCCGAGCCCGATGAGCTCGTCGAGCCGGGCGGCGACCTGCCGGTAGCTGCCGACCAGCCCGAAGGCCGGGCCGCCGCGGAGCAGGTGGAAGCCGCCCCACACGTTGGGGGCCGCCTCCAGCTCCCGGAAGCCGCGGACCGGCCAGTCGATGAACGACTGCCCGCGGAGCCAGCCGACCGAGTCGCCCGTGGCGCCGGGACCGGTCAGGCGGGCGGGATCGACGTGGCGCCAGCCCCGCCGGATCTCCTCCCACGCCTCCTCCTCGGTCTCGCGCGCCAGCACGTCGACGCGCACGGCGAACCGCGGCGTCCGCCCGGTCGCGGCGCTGTGCTCGCGGACCTGGTCGAACTTGGCCGCCAGCGCCGGGAAGGGCTCCAGCCAGGACAGGTAGCGGTCGGCGTGGCGTCCGGCGGCCTCGATCGCGGCGGGCGAGGAGCCGGAGAAGTAGATCTCGGGGAACGGCTGCCCGGCCAGGTGCGCGGGCAGGCGGGCGCCCTCCACCCGGTAGAAGCGGCCGTCGTAGTCGAACGGGCCGTCCTCCCAGACGCCCTTGAGGACGTCGAGGAACTCCGAGGTCCGGGCGTAGCGGTCGTCGTGGTCGACCTTGTCGCCCCACCACAGCTGGGCGGGCCCGCCGCCGCCGGAGATGATGTTGTAGACCACCCGCCCGCCGGTGGCGCTCTGCAGCGTCGCCGACATCCGCGCCGCCTGGACCGGGTGAAGGAAACCCGGCTGGTAGGCGATCATGAAGCGGTAGGTGGTGGTCTCCCGGGCCAGGCTCGCCGCGGCGGCCCAGGGGTCGTCGGTGAACGGGAACGAGGGCAGCAGCCCGCCGACGAAGCCCGACAGCTCCGACGCCCGCGCGACGTCGGCCATGTGGTCCAGATGGCTGTAGCCGTCGGGACGCCCGCCGCGCAGTCCCGGGGCGATGCTGCCGGGGACGACCGGGGACCAGTCGCCGCGGCTGACCAGCCGGTTCCGCAGCGACCGCTGGTCGCCGTGGGTCCCGATGCGCCAGTAGATGTCAATCGGCATGCGCGAACTCCTCCGCGAGAAGGGGCAGCAGGTGCTCCCCCAGCCGGTAGGTCTCCTCCAGGTGCGGCCGGGCTTCCAGGACGAACGCGCCGATGCCCCGGGCGGCGTAGCCGCGGAGGGCCTCGGCGACCTCCTCGTAGGAGCCGGCCAGCGCCTCCCCCTCCAGGCCGCGGGCGTGGGCCCGCGCCTCCTCCCCGTCCTCCCGTGCCAGGACGCGCAGCCGCAGCGCGCGGGCCGGGGCGCGGCCCCGCTCGGCGGCGCGGGCGTCCAGCCCGGCGATCCCGGCGTCCAGGGCGGCCTCGTCGGTGGTCTCGAACACGTGGACGTCGGCGTGGCGGGCCGACAGGTCCAGCGCCTCGGCCGAGGTGCCCGACAGGTACACGGCCGGGAACGGCCGGCCCGACAGCGGTCCGTGGAAGCCGCCCGCCAGGACCTGGAAGAACCGTCCCTCGTAGGTGTAGTCCTCGGAGCGCCACACGCCCTTGGCGACGGTGAGGAACTCGTCGGCGCGCGCGTACCGGTCCGGGCCCTCCAGGAAGTCGCCCTGCGCCCGCGCGACGGCCGGGTCGAGGTCCACCACCGGCCACCACGCGAGCCGGCCGTCCGAGAAGCGCTGGAGGGAGGCCGACAGCTTGGCGGCGTAGACGGGCGTGGTGACCGCGGGATGGAATCCGGCGACGCCGTTCAGCCAGCGGCTCTGCCGGAGCAGCGCCGCCACCGTGACCAGGGACTCCTCCCCCTCGGGCGTGAACGGCGCCACCACGCCGTCGAAACCGGCCATCTCCGCGGCCCGGCCCGCCTCCGCGAGGTGGTCGAACGGCCCGTACCGGCCGCGGCGCGGGTCGGTGACGAACGGCGGGAGGGGGGCCGCGGCGCGCGGGTCCGGCCCGGTGCCGGGCGCGATGGGCAGGGTGATGAGGAAGCGGGACGCCGTCATGCCACGTTCTCCGCGTCCGCCTGGCGCGCCGCGGCCAGCAGCGGCTCGGGCACGGTCCACGCCTCCAGATCGACGTCGGCGGCAAGGAAGCCGTGCACCAGGAGGAAGTCCTTCTGGATCCGCAGCAGGTCCAGGCGCTCGGGCTCCAGGGTGGGGCGCAGCGAGCGGTGGAAGCCGTCGCGGTAGGCGGTGAGGACGCCGCCGGCTCCCGAGCGGGTCTCGGCGGCGAGGATCTCCCGGACGCGGCCGAGGTTCCCCGCGGCCCAGTCCGCCGCGCGCAGCGTCTGCGCCAGGAACGTGACCACCAGGTCGGGCCGTTCCTCCAGGATGCTCTCGTGCACGGTGATCGGGCGGGGCGTGCCGTTGTTGACCCGGGTCGCGGGATCGGGGTGGGCGTCGAGGTCCACCCCGACCGCCAGGCCGAGTTCGCGGGCCTGCTCGGCGGCGCGGGCGCCCTTCACGTACACCGCGTCGACCTCGCCGCGCGCCAGCTCGCCGAGCCCGGGCCAGGACAGGCTCCGGTCGCCGGCGCCGCGGCCGACCGAGGGCGACAGGTCGGCGGGCACCTCGACGAAGGTCACGTCGTCGAGGGTGAGGCCGCCCTGCGCCAGGGCGCCCTTGACGCCGTGCAGGGCCATCGCGCGGGGGAAGCTCTGCGCGCGGGTCCGGGCCCAGCCCGGCAGCGCGACGCGGGCGCCGGCCAGGTGGCCGGGGCCGGTGATCCCCGAGTCCGGGCGGACCAGGATCGACTGCCATTCCTCGATCCAGGTCAGCCCGATCAGCCGGGTCGGCGCGCCCTCCGACCGGGCGGCCAGGGCGGGGACGTTGCCTCCTTCCCGGAACAGGCCGGGCAGGTCATGGTCGAAGTGGCGGCGCGCCAGGTCGGGACCGGCGTCCTGCAGGACGCCGACCTCCAGGCCGTGGGGCGCGAACGCCCCGGCGAGCCAGCCCAGGTTGTGGGCCAGCCCGCCGGCGGTGGGCACCGGGCAACGGGTGAACCAGATCTTGTCGATGGACGGATCGGAGGACACGTGACTCCTCGGGTCTCAGGTGGCGGGCGCGGCGGAAACCGGCGCGACGCCGAGGCGGGACAGCAGGAACCGGCGGTGCTCGACGGCGACGGGATCGTCGCGGTCGCGCGGGCGGGGCAGGCCGACGGCCAGATCGGTGGCGAACGTCCCGTCCCGCAGGACGAGCACGCGGTCGGCGAGCCGGACGGCCTCGTCGACGTCGTGGGTGACCAGGACCACGGCCGGGCGGTGCCGGGCGCACAGCTCGGCCACCAGGTCCTGAGCCTGGAGCCGGGTCAGGGCGTCGAGGGCGGCGAACGGCTCGTCCAGCAGGAGCACCTGCGGGTCGCGGACCAGCGCCCTGGCCAGGGCCACCCGCTGCGCCTCGCCGCCGGAGAGCGTCGCCGGCCAGGCCCGTTCGTATCCGGCCAGCCCGACCTCGGCCAGCGCCCGGCGGCCCGCGGCGCGCGCGGACCGGGGCAGGCCGAGGACGACGTTGGCCAGGACCCGTCTGGCCACCGCGAGCCGGGGCTCCTGGTAGACCGTGGTCCGCCGGGGCGCGGTCAGCACCGTCCCCCCGTCCGGCCGTTCGAGCCCGGCGAGCACGCGCAGCAGCGTGGTCTTGCCGGTGCCGCTCGGGCCGAGGAGCGCGACGAACTCCCCCTCGCGGACCTCCAGGTCGATCCCGCCCAGGACCTCCGCGGCCCCGAACGACTTGCGCAGGTTCTCGACGCGTACGGCGACCTCTCCGGCGGCCTCCCTCGCGCCGGCGGCCTCTCCGGCGGCCTCTCCGGTCATCGGGCCGTCACCTGCCCGCGCCAGGGCATCGCGTACCGTTCCACGGCCCGGATCACCAGGTCGATCCCCAGCCCCAGCAGGGCGTAGATCAGGATGCACAGCACCATGTAGTCGTTGCGGTAGTACTGCTGGGCCAGCGTGACCAGGTATCCGACGCCCTCGGTGGCGCCGAGCTGCTCGGCGGCGATCAGCCCGGTGAGCGACACCGACATGCTGATGCGCAGCGCCATCAGCACGCTGGGCAGGGCGCTCGGCACGACGACCCCGGCGGCCAGGCGGACGCCGCGCAGCCCGAAGCCCCGGGCCGCCTCGACGACCTTGCGGTCCACGTTGCGCACGCCGAGATAGGTGTAGGCGTACATGGGCCCGGCGGCGGCCACCGCGATCAGCACGATCTTGAACGTCTCGCCGACGCCGAACCAGGAGATGAACAGCGGCACCAGCGCCAGGAACGGGACGGCCCGGTTCATCTGCATGGTGGGGTCGATCAGTTCCTCGCCCAGCGCCGACAGCCCCGCGGCGACGCCCAGCAGCAGCCCGAGCCCGCATCCGGTGAGGACGCCGAGCCCGGCCCGGCGCGCCGAGGCGAGCACGTAGTCGGTGAGCTGGCCGGTGGAGACCAGCTCCCGCAGCGCGCCCAGCACCGCGCCGGGCCCGGTGAGGACGTCCGGGGACAGGCGCCCGCTCGCCGATCCGTACCACCAGGCGGCGAGCAGGACCAGGGGGACGGCGATCCGGACGCCCGCCGACAGCGCCGGGTGCCGGCGCCGCCGGTCCAGCCGGGCCGGAGGCCGCAGGTCGAGGGGGACGAGAGGGCGGTCGGGGGCGGGCGGATCCCCGCGGCCCGCGGGCGGGGCCGGCGCCCCGGACCGCGCCGCGGTCTCGCCGACCGTCATCGGGCCGTCTCCGAGGCGGCCGGGGAGGCCGGGGAGGCGGGGGCGGAGGACGGGGCGCCGCCCCCGCCCGGCTCGGCGATCACGTTCCGCGGGTCGATCCCGGCGGGCAGGACGCCGTTCTCGCGGAACACCCCGGCGACGGCCCGGACGTACTCGCCGTCGGCCTGCCGGGCGGGCCGCGGGACGTTCTGGTGCCGGGCCTTGGCGATCTCCTCGGCCAGCCGGGCGCCGGAGACGGCCGTGGGGCCCTGCTTCAGGAAGACGTTCTGGAACCTCTCGGGCGAGTCCTTCTCCTGCTGGACGAGTTCGCGCAGGACGTCGAGGAAGGTGCGCACGGCCGCGGGGTGGCGCTCGATCAGCTCGGTCCGGGCCGCCCAGATGTTCAGGTCCTTCTCCGGCAGGTCGCGCCCGTGCACGAGGACCCTGGCCCCCTTGGCGACCACCTCCGGGTACGCGCGGACGATCGCCCACCAGGCGTCGACCTTGCCGGTGGCGAACGCCGAGGCCCCCTGGACCGGGTTGAGGTGGACGCGCTTCACCTGGCCGGCGGGGATGCCCGCCTCCTTGAGCGCGAGCAGCAGCAGGTACTCGCCGCGCCCGCCCTTGTTGACGGCGACCTGCTTGCCGACCAGGTCGCGCACCGACCGGACGGAGCTGGAGGCCGGGACGACCAGGCCGTCCTCGTAGGGGGCCTCCTTGGCGGTGACCCGGTCGGTGAAGGAGAAGATCTTGATGTCGCTGCTGTTGGCGAGGTAGCCCAGGGCCGGCGAGATCGCCCCCTCGAGGACGTTCACCGAGCCCGAGCGGACCGCGTCGATGGTCGCGGTGAACGAGGCGTAGGAGCCGCCCCACTCCACCCGAGCCCCGACGGCACCGAGCCGCTTCTCCAGGATTCCCTCGCGCTTGGCGTAGGCGAGGGGACCGGAGTTCCCCGGATCGGCCAGTTTGATCACCGCGCCCGCCCCGCCCGGGCCGGGCGTACCGCCGCCGGCGGTGGCGGACGCGCCGCAGGCCGCGGTGAGGCCGAGCAGCGGGAGGGCCGCGGCGTAGACGGCGAGACGCAGCCGATGACGGAAGTTCCACATGGTGGCAAGCCCCTAACACGATCGGGCGCGCCGGGGCCCCGGAGGCCGGCGGCGCACGCCATGGACCCCGGACCGGGACCACGGCGGAAGAGGAGAGCAGAAGGGAGAGGTGGAGAAAAGAGAGCGAGGAGTGTGCCCGCGGGCGGTGGCGGCGGCCTCAGGCCGGGCGGCGGCGCGGGCCGGGGGTCAGCGACAGAGGTCGCCGGCCTGCCGCATGAGGTCGACCACGCGCCGGGAGGTCAGGAAGACGGGACGCATAAATCAGATTATTTCGGTAGGAATAGTATTTAGTCAAGCGGCCGGAGGCGGGGAGACCGCCCGGAACCCGCCGGACCTTCGATAGCGTCCCGTGCATGCGGCTTCATGTGGGATGCGCGATGTGGACGCACACGCCCTGGCAGGGGCGCTTCCTGCCCCATCCGCTTCCGCCCCGGGAGCGCCTGCGGGCCTACGCGACCTGGTGCAACGCGGTGGAGGGCAACACGACGTTCTACGCGACACCGGCCCGGAGCGCCGTGGAGTCGTGGGCGCGGCAGACCTCCCCGGACTTCCGCTTCGTCGTCAAGCTGCCCCGGCCGATCACGCACGAACGCCGCCTCAGCGGCGCCGACGACGAGCTCCGGTCGTTCCTGGCGGCGATGGAGCCGCTCGGGCCGCGCGCCCACACGCTCTGGATCCAGCTGCCGGGCTCCTTCGGCCCGGCCGACCTGGGCTCCCTGGCGGCGTTCCTGCGCCGGCTCCCGGCCACGCACCTGTACGCCGTCGAGGTCCGCCACCGCGCGTTCTTCGAGGACCCCCGCTCGGAGGGCCTGCTGGAACGTGTCCTGGACGGCGCCGGCGCCGAGTGGATCCCGTTCGACACCACCACCCTGTTCCAGAGCCCGCCGACCAGCGACGCCGAACGCGACGCCTGGACCAAGAAGCCCCGCGTCCCGCGGCGGTCGCGCGCCCTCACCGGCCGGCCGGTCGTGCGCTACCTCGGCCGGGACGACACCGGGCGCACGGTCGAGGGATGGCGGCACTGGGTCGGCACGGTCGCCGGATGGCTGCGCGAGGGCCGCTCGCCGACGGTGTTCGTCCACACCCCCGACAACGCCGAGGCACCGGCGCTCGCCCGCCGCTTCCACGACGAGGTGCGGGCCCGCGTGCCCGAGCTGGAGCCGCTGCCCGAGCCGCTGCCGGCCGAGCCGCCGACCCTCTTCTGACCGGCGGGGCGGCCCGGCCAAGGCCGCCCCTCGCCCGGACCAAGAACGTCCAAAGTCGGCGAGGGGGCGCGGGCCCCGGCCGTGCCCGGCGGCCACCGGGAGTTATCGTAGGGACGCAGTAGGACATACCAGACGGTCTCCCGATGCCGCGCCGACGTCGCGCCGGCCGGGGCGACGCGGTGGCGGCACCGCGGACCGGGAGCGGGGGACGCGGACTCGGTGGCTGGAAGGCGCGGGGAGCGCTCGCGGGAGCGGCCGGAGGCCGTACGGGCCGAGCGGCTCCGGCTGCTCGGCGCGATGGCCGGCGAACGCGGCGACGAAGGAGTGCTGCTGGCGGCGCTCACGCACGCGACGGCCGAGCTGGGCGGCCTCGGCGGCATGGCCCACCTCTACCACGACGGCGTCGCCGGAGGGCTGCATCTGGTGGCGAGCACCGGGCTGCCCCGGTCGTTCACCCGGGCGTGGGAGTACGTCCGGCCGGGCGCGGCGGCGGCCCCGGCGCGGGCCGGCCGCTCGGGCCACGTCGCCCGGTCCCCCCTCACCGGGGCGCGCACGGCGGCGCCGTCCGGCGCCGAACTGGTCGCGGCGCCGCTGACCGGCCCGGAGGGAACCCTCGGCGTGCTGTCCCTCCTGCTGCCTCAGGACGCCGCCCACGGCTCCGGGGAACGGGAGTTCCTGACGGAGGTCGCCCGCTGGGCCGCGGGGCGGCTGCGGCTGCCGGCGGCACCCCCGGGTGAGGAGGCCGGCGAGGGAGCCTGCGAGGAGGCCGGCAAGACGCTCGACCCGGTGGGCCGCGCCCTGCGGCAGATGAGCGACGGCTTCCTCGCCGTCGAGCGCGACGGGCGGATCGCGTTCGCCAACGCGGCCGCCGAACGGCTGCTCGGCTCCGCGCGCCCGGCGGCGGGGGCGCCGCTGTGGGACCTGCCCGCCCTGCGCGGCGTCCCGGACCTGGAGGAACACTGCCGCGAGGCGATGGCCGGGAGCACCCCCGCCGAACTCGACGTGCCCTGGCCCGGCGGGCGCTGGTACCGGCTGCGCCTCGTCCCCGTCCCGGACGGCCTCACCCTCAGCATCGGCGACATCACCGACCGGCGCAGGCAGGAGGCCGACCGCCAGGCGGCGATCCGGGCGGCCATCGCCCGTGCCGCCCTCATGGAGCAGCTCACCCGCGCCCTCACCGAGGCGATCACCACGCAGAACGTGGTCGCCGCCGTGGCCGACAGCGTGCTGCCCGCCTTCCACGCCAGCGGCCTGATCATCCTGGCCGTGCGCGACCAGCGCCTGCACCTCGTCGGCGCGGTCGGCTACGACCAGGAGTTCCTCGACCGCCTGCCCGGTACGCCCTACGTCGCCGACACCCCCACCGGAGAGGCTCTGCGCACCCGTACGCCGCAGTTCTTCGGCTCGACGGCCGAGATCGTCGCCCGCTACCCGCAGGTCCCGAACTACCCGGTGGCCCAGGACCGGGACGCCCGGGTCTTCCTGCCACTGATCGCCTCCGGCAACGTCTTCGGGATCGGCATCGTCTCCTTCTCCGGGACGCGCGAGTTCACCCGCGAGGAACGGACGCTGCTCACCGCGCTCAGCAGCGTGGTCGCCCAGGCCCTGGAACGCGCCCGGCTGTACGACGACGCCGCCAACCGGGCCCGGGAACTGCAGCGTCACCTGCTCCCACGGGAGCTGCCCGACCTGCCCGCCGTCACCGCCGCCGCCCGCTACCTCCCCGCGGAGGCCGGCGCGGACGTCGGCGGCGACTGGTACGACATCATCCCCCTGTCGGCCGACCGGGTCGCGCTGGTCATCGGCGACGTCATGGGCCACGGCATCTCCGAGGCGGCCACGATGGGCCGGCTGCGCACCGCCGTCCGCACCCTCTCCGAACTCGAACTCCCGCCCGACGACATCCTCGACCGCCTCAACGACGTCGTGAACGATCTCGGGCCCGACTACTTCGCCACCTGCCTCTACGGGGTGTTCGACCCGGTCTCCGGCGATTTCACCTACGCCAGCGCGGGCCATCCGCCACCGGCGGTCGCGGCGCCGGACGGCACCGTCGACTACGTCACGGCGGCCGTCAACCCGCCGCTGGGCGCGGGCGCCCCGCCGTTCGACACCGTCACCCGCCCGCTACCGGACGGCGCCCTCCTGGCCCTCTACACCGACGGTCTCGTGGAGGCGGAGGGCCTGGACGTGGACGAGGGCATGGCGCGCCTCGCGCGGTCCCTCACCGCGACCCTGCGGGACGCGCCGGCCTCGGCGCCGGACGCGCTCTGCGATCGCGTGACCGGCGCCCTCCTGCCCTCGCACCAGCGGACCGGGGACGACGCCGCCCTGCTCATCGCCCGCACCAGCCGGCTCGACCCCGCCGACATCGCGTCCTGGGGCCTGCCGGACGATCCGAAGGCCGCCGGCCAGGCCCGCGAGCACGTCCGCCGCCAGCTCGCCGCCTGGCGCCTGGGCGAGGAGGTCGTCATGACCACCGAACTGCTGGCCAGCGAGCTCGTCGGCAACGTCGTCCGCCACGCCAGGGGCCCCATCCGGCTGCGCCTGCTGCGCAGCCGGACCCTGATCTGCGAGGTCTCCGACGGCAGCCTGACCACGCCCCACATCCGCCGTACCACCCCGGCCGACGAGGGCGGGCGCGGCCTGCAGCTCATCGCCGCCCTCTCCCAGCGCTGGGGAACGCGCTACACCGCCCACGGCAAGAGCATCTGGACCGAGCAGCCGATCCCCGGCCGGCCCCCTACAGGCGGATGACGACCAGGGCGGTGTCGTCGACGATGCCGTCGGAAGGCAGCAGCTCCGCCAGCAGGAGGTCGGCCAGCTCCTCCGGATCGGCGTCCCGGTGGCGGGCGAGGGAGCCGGTGAGCCGGGCCAGGCCGGCGTCGATGTCCTCGCCGCGGCGCTCGATGAGCCCGTCGGTGTAGAGGACGAGGAGCGAGCCCGAGGTGAAGGGGACGGTGGTCTCGGGCCTGGGCTCCGGTACGAGGCGGGCGCCGAGCGGGGGGTCGGTGGCCTGGTCGAGCAGGCGTACGCTGCCGTCGGGGGCGAGCAGGGCGGGCGGCGGATGGCCGGCGCTGCTGTAGGTGAGGCTGGAGGTGGACCAGTCGAGGAAGGCCACCACCGACGTGGCGGACTCCGCCCCGTCGACCGAGCGCGCGTACAGCCCCAGGGCGTCCAGGGACTGGGCGGGGCCGGTGGCCACGCGGGAGGCCGCGCTCAGCGCGCTGCGCAGCTGTCCCATGACGCACGCGGCGGCCAGGCCGTGGCCGACCACGTCCCCGACGGAGACGGCGACGCGTTCACCGGGCAGGTCGACCAGGTCGTACCAGTCGCCGCACACGTTCAGCGCCTCGGTGGCGGGCCGGTAGCGCACCGCCGCCTGGTGGCCCGCGAACGGCCTGGGAGCGGGCAGCATCGCGTCCTGAAGGGCCAGCGCCACCTCCCGCTCGCGCGCGTGGGCCCTGCGCAAGCGCCGGTTGACCTCCTGGAGCTCCTGGGCCCGGCTGTACAGCTCGGCCTGCATCACCTGGGACCGCTCCCGGTCGTCCCGGCCACGCGTGGCGCGGACGAGCTCGGTGACCTCCTCGACCCGGTGGACGATCAGGGCCACCCCGCCGCCGGGGCCGCGTACGGGGACGTTGATGATCGCCCAGTACCGTTCCTCCCAGCGGCCGGGGCTGCCGGGCAGCTCGACGTCGTAGCGCTGCAGCGCCATGGCGTCGCGTTCCCCTGACTCCACGACGCGCTCCAGCGACGCGCGCAGGCTGCCGACCCCGGAGGTGTCGGGGTCCTCGGGGTTGTCAGGGTTGTCGGGGAAGACATCGAACACATGGCGGCCGATCAGCTGGTCACGCCGCCGCCCCGCCACCCGGAGGTACGCCTCGTTGACGTCCTCGTACACGAACTTCGGCGACAGCAGGGCCACCGCGTTGGGCGACGCCCGGTACACAGCCGTGTAGTCGATCTCGCGTCCGGTCATGTCCTGCCTGTTCCGGCACCATCAGCGTGCGCTCACCAACCTACCCGTCACAAGCCGGTCGGCTCGCCCGGATGGGGCCATCAGCACAGAAAGTCGTGACAGCCGGGACAATCACGCACGCTTCAACGCTCATGCACTCCCTCCGGCCACAACCGGCGAGTTCCGGGCACGGCGGCGATGACCCCGATCGGTTCCCCGGCCCCCGCCGCCCCACTCGAAGCGTGCTGAACTGGGAAGATATCGAGCCGTTTATCGCTGTCCCCCGCCTCGCGCTATTGGACACCCCGTGACGGGCTCTGGTCTGCTTTCCGCCGTAGATCACCAAGCCAGAGGAGCAGGAATGCAGACCCTCCCTTCCTCCACCCGGCGGCGGACCCGCTGGGGCCTCGCCCTGCTGACGGCGGTCACCCTCGCCGGAGGGACGGCCTGCGGCGCGGGGGCCGCCCCGGCCACCCGCGCCGCCGCACCCGCCGGCGGTTCCGCCGCCGTCACCGTGACCCCGGCGGGCCAGGCCGAGGTCCGTGAACGGCTGCGCGCGCTGGAGGTGTCCTACCAGGGCCGGATCGGCGTGTTCGCGCTCGACACCGGCAACGGGCGGACGATCTCCTACCGGGACCGCGAGACCTTCCCGCTGCTGTCCACGTTCAAGGCGATCGCGGCCGCGGCCGCGCTCGACAAGGCGCGGCGCTCCGACCCCGGCCTGATGGAACGCCGCGTGCACTGGACGGCCGAGGAGGAGGTCACGCACTCCCCGCGGACCGGGGGCCGCGGCGAGGCCGGCATGACCGTCGCCGAGCTGTGCGAGGCGGCCATCACCTACAGCGACAACACGGCCGGGAACATGGTGCTGAAGCAGATCGGCGGCCCGGCCGGGCTGACCCGCTACTTCCGCTCGCTCGGCGACCCGCTCTCCAGGCTGGACCGCTGGGAGACCGACCTGAACATCTGGCGCCCCGGAGAGCGCCGCGACACCACGAACCCGGCCGCCCTCGGCCGCGACCTGCACCGGCTGACGGTCGGGGACGCGCTCGCCGCGCCGGACCGGGACCGGCTCAACGGGTGGCTGAAGGCCAACACGACCGGCGACACGCGGATCCGCGCGGGCCTTCCCAAGGACTGGACCGTCGGCGACAAGACCGGGACGGGCCCCACCTACGCCGCCGCCAACGACGTGGCGATCGCCTGGCCTCCGTCCGGGGCCCCGCTGATCATCTCGATCTACACCAACCGCAAGGCCCCGGAGGGGGCGAACGACAACAGCGTCATCGCCCGCACCGCGACCATCGTGGCCCGCGGCCTGGGCAAGATCGGCTAGGACGGGGCGGTGCCGGCCCGCCGCGATCGGCCCTAGGCGGCCCGCGGCCGGCCGCTCCGGGCGGTGACGCGGCGGGCGAAGGCCCCGATCTCCTGGATGGCGGCCAGCCCCTCCCTGGACAGGTCGGCGAAGATCTGGAAGACGTGCATCTGCCCTTCCCAGATCTGCAGGGTGCACGGCACGCCCGCCGCCCCCAGCCGCTCGGCCATCGACTCGGCGTCCACGCGCATGACCTCCAGCGAGCCGACCTGGATGAGCGTGGGCGGCAGGCCGCCCAGGTCCGCGTGCACCGGGCTGAGCCACGGGTCGGTGAGCTCGGCGCCGGGGAAGCAGACCCGGACCATGTCCCGCATCCGCCACGCCGGGATGAACGGGTCCAGCGCGGCGTTGGCGTGGGCGACCTTCACGTCGATGTCCAGGTCGGTGAAGGGTGACAGCGCGGCGATCCCGGCCGGCCGGGGCAGCCCTTCCCGCATCGCGTGCAGCGGGGCCATGAAGCCGAAGTAGCCGCCCGCCGAGTCCCCGGCGACCACGATGTCGCCGGCCTCGTACCCCTGGTCCAGCAGCCACCGGTACGCCTCGACGCAGTCGCGGACGGAGGTCGCGATGGGCACCCGGGGCTGCATGCGGTAGGCCACCGACAGCGCGGGCATGCCCGCCGCGCCGGAGATCCTGGCGATCATCCGGCGGTGCGTGCGCAGGCCGCAGGCCACGAAACCGCCGCCGTGGAAGTAGAGGATCACCCGCCGCGAGTCCCGCGGCACCCCCGCGGCCCGGACCCACTCGGCCCGGCACGCCAGGCCCGGCACCCCGGCCACCCGGGTGCCGCGCGGCGCCACCATGAGCACCGCCGCGGCGTCCAGGAACGGGGCCAGGCGCAACAGGAGCGGGCTCCACGGCAGCCGGACGATGAGCGGCCGGAGGGTCCACCGCATCAGCAGCGCCGCCGCCCGCGCGCCCCGCCCGCAGCCCGCGCGTTCCTCGACCGCCGGTGTGACCGCCATCCGCCGCACCCTTCGCCGTCTCCTCGCCCAGGGGGAGGATACGCCCCTAGTAAGCGCTTGGGTACCTGCGTTCTCCGTAACGTCCGCCACAACCGGGCCGGACTCGGGCCGGAATCGGGTAGGAGCCGGGCATGACGCACGCGAGAACCCTGCTGGGCACGGCGTCGATGGTCACGGCCGCCGCCACCGCCGGAGCCCTGGGCACCGACCCGCGATCACGCTGGTACGCCGAACTCCGCAAGCCGTCCTGGCAGCCGCCGCCACCCGTGTACGGGATCGTCTGGACGCCGCTGTACGGGTTGATCGCCTACGCCGGCGCGCGGGCGATCGACCGGGCGGACGGCGCCGAGCGCCGGGCGCTGTGGCGGGCGTTCGGGGTGAACCTGGCGCTCAACGCCGCCTGGCCTCCGCTGTTCTTCAGGGCGCGCTCCCCGCGGGGCGCCTTCGCCGAGATCCTCGCGCTCAACGTCTCCAACCTGCTGCTGGCCAGGCGGGCCGCGCGGGCCGACCGGCGGGCCGGGCTGCTCCTGCTCCCCTACGCGGGCTGGACCGCCTTCGCCACCCTGCTGAACGGCTCGATCGTCCGGCTCGACTCCGGACCGGCAGGACGCCGCCGCGCGGGAGGCCATCGCGCGGCCCGGCGCGGCTGAGCACCGCCCGGCGCCCGCGCCCTCCCGGCCTCTCAGCGCCTTTCGAAGGCGACCCGTACGCCGAGCGCGATGAGCACGGCGCCGGTGGTGCGTTCCAGCCACGCCTTGACGCGCGGGGCGGTCAGGACGGCCCGGGCGCGGCCGACCAGGTGGGCGTAGGCCGTGAGCCACACCAGCCCGACGAGGACGTGCACGGCCGTGAGCGTCAGCGTCTGCGGGAGGACCCCGCGCCCGGGGTCGACGAACTGCGGCAGGAAGGTCAGGAAGAAGAGCGCGGGCTTGGGATTGAGCACCGTGCTGACGAGCCCCTGAAGGAACGCGCCGCGTCCCGCCCTGCCGCCCGCGCCGGGCCCGGCGGGAGCGGCGTCCCGCGGACCGGCGGGCGCCGCGCCGGCGGGCGCCGGCTCGCGCGCGGTCCGGATCGCCTGGACGCCGAGCCAGACGAGGTAGGCGGCACCGGCGTACTTGACCGTGGTGTAGGCCGCCGCCGACGCCACGAGCAGGGCCGACAGCCCGGCGGCGAGGGCGGCGCCGTGCACCAGGAGCCCGGTGAGGTTGCCGAGGACGGTGCGCCGCGCCAGCGCGGGGCCGCCGAGGAGGACCTGGCGGGTCACCAGCGCCATGTCGGCCCCGGGGATGACCGTCACCAGCAGCGAGGCCGCCAGGAACGGCAGCAGGAGTTCGGGAGGAACCGGCATGGAACCCGCATTCTACGGCGTGCCCCGGGCCGCCGAGCGGGACCTCGACGTCCCTCGGCCCGCGCCGTCTCGCGCCCGGCTTGATGAAATTACGTTCTTACGTAATATTGGAGTCATGACGACCGACGCGGACGACGACCTGGCCGGGCGGGTCGCACGGCTGGAGGAGCGCGTGGCGCGGCTGGAGGGCGCCGCACCGCCGGCCTCCTCGTCCCTCACCTCCCCGTCCCCCGCCTCCCCGGCCGGCGCGGCCGAGGACCACCAGGTGGCCGGCCCCGACGCGTTCTGGGCCCTGGAGGCCCTGAAGGAACGCGCGGACGACGCCGGGGCGGTGCTGTTCACCGGCACCGTCACGCTGCCCTCCGGCGAGCACTACGAGTGGCAGCAGGGCCATCCGGCGGCGGACCTGCTCGCCGACGACTGGTCGCAGGCCGCCGACGCCCTCACCGCGCTCGCGCATCCGGTCCGGCTGCTGCTGCTCAGGGAGATCCTGCACGGCGCCCGCACCACCGCCGAGCTGGCCGCGCACGAACGCCTCGGCACGACGGGGCAGCTCTACCACCATCTGCGCCAGCTGGTGGCGGCCGGCTGGCTGCGCACCACCGCGCGCGGCCAGTACGCCGTGCCGGGCGAACGGGTGGTGCCCATCCTCACCATGCTCGCGGCGGCCCGCCGCTGAGCCCCTGGAACGACTCCACGAAACAGAGGCCCGCGATGTACCGGAGACTGGCAAAGCTCAGGACACTTCTCATAATTCTGGGCATGGCGTTGACGTTCGGCCTGCTCTTCCAGGGGAACGAGACGCTCCCACTGGCGGGGATCGCCGTCATCGTGCTCGGACTGGTGCTCTCGTTCGCCCCCATCCGGGGCCCGGGGCGCGAGCCGGTCGTCCTGCGCAGCCCCGTGCACGGCCGCTGGGTGCCGGTCAACAGCCCCGCCGACAAGGTCCCCAGCCACGGCACCCACGAGCTGGGACAGACCTACGCGATCGACCTGGTCCACGTACCCGACCCGGCGGTGGAGTGGACGGCGCTGCGGCGCCGCCCGATCGCGGCCCGCCCCGAGACCTTCCCGGCGTTCGGGCAGCCGATCATGGCACCCGCCGACGGCGTGGTGGTCCGGGTCGGCGGGCGGCAGCGCGACCACTGGAGCCGCAACTCCTGGCCCGCCCTGGTCTACCTGCTGATCGAGGGCATGCTGTTCCGGCAGCTGCTGTCCTTCCTGACCCTGTCGGCCGGCCGGTTCATCCTGGGCAACCACGTGGTCCTGGACCTCGGCGACGGCGTGTACGCGGTGTTCGCCCACCTGCGGCGCGGCTCGCCGCGCGTCGCGAAGGGACAGCGGGTCCGGGCCGGCGACGTCCTGGGCGAGGTGGGCAACTCGGGCAACAGTTCCGAGCCGCACCTGCACTTCCACCTGATGGACGCCCGGAGCGACCTCGTCGCCGCAGGGGTCCCGTTCGCCTTCGCCTACGAGAGCGACGGCGAGGTCCGCACCGGCGTGCCGGGCGGGGGCCGTCCCTTCGTCGCCGGACCGGAGGCGGGCGCCGGCGCACCGGACGGTGCCTCACACGATGCCTCAACCGGTTCCTCAACCGGTTCCTCAACCGGTTCCTCAACCGGTGCCGCGGACGTCGCGGGGGGCCGCCCCGCCCGCTGACCCGGCGGCGCCACCACCCACCACTCCACCACTCCACCACCCACTGCGCGATCAACCTTGGCCCGGGCATTGCCATAGCCGCCCCGACCCCGGGAAAACACGCCCTTGCAGGCAAGACAGGACCGATGGCCAGGGAGGGCACATGATCGGCATGCTGCACAAGATGGGACTGTCGTCCAACGTGATGTACGGGCTGGGGTTCGCCTCGATCGGCGCGGCCATCGCGTCGTGGTCGATGTCCATGAACGCCGAGCCGGACGGGATCGCCCGCGCGGACCGGTGGGGGATCTTCGTGGGCGAGTGGGCGCCGACGTTCTTCGCGCTCGGCTGTGCCATGCGCCTGGAGGAGCAGTGGGGGCCGGTGAGCGCCCGCGAGCGCATGCGGGAGACCGCGGAGCGGGCGCGGGAGGCGATGCCGGTCGGGGGCTGACCCGTTCCGGGGCGGGAGGCCGGGCACCGGCCCGCGCGGGCGCCTGACGGCGGGACGCGAGGGCCGCCGGCCTCCACCTCTTTCGGGGACGTGTCGACGCTGGTCGGGCCCCTCCGCCTTGCCCTGCCGGGATGTTCGCGCTATCACGAGTCTGGCCCGGGGTATTGACAGCGCTTCGCGTTAGCGCAAACATCAGGCTCGGCCGCCCCGGAGTGAAGGAGCTCACATGACCGTCCCGCCGCCCCCGCCCCCCGCGGAGGAAGCGGGCATGGACGGGACCGCCGCCCCCCGCCGGGACCCCTCCTCCCCGGCCGGGCCCGGCGGCACGAGCGGCACGGCCGGCACGGCCCCCGCCGGGCGGCCCCGGGCCGCGGTCATGGAGGACGTCGCGCTGCTGGCCGGCGTCTCGGCGATGACGGTCTCCCGGGTCCTCAACTCCCCCGAGAAGGTCCGCCCGCAGACCCGCAGCCGGGTCATGGCGGCGATGCGCGAGCTGGACTACCGGCCGAACTCGGCCGCGCGGGTGCTGGTCACCGGCCGTTCCCAGGTCCTGGGCGTGGTCGCCTTCGACACCACGCTGTACGGCCCCGCCTCCACGCTCTACGGGATCGAGCGCGCCGCCCGCGGCGCCGAGCACATGGTCAGCATCGCCAGCGTGAGCTCGCTGACCCGCCGGTCCATCCAGGACGCGGTGGAACGGCTGCGCTCGCAGTCGGTGGACGGGATCGTGGTGATCGCGCCGCACGAGTCGGCGGCCGAGGGGCTGCGCGGGCTGCCGCCGGACTTCCCGGCGGTGGTCGTGGGCGCCGGGGGCGAACTGCCGGTGCCGGTGGCGGCCGTGGATCATCACGCGGGGGCGGTCCGGGTCACCCGGCATCTGCTCAGCCTCGGCCACGCGACCGTCTGGCACGTGGCCGGCCCGAGCGACTGGATCGACGCCAGCGAGCGGGTCGCCGGATGGCGCTCGGCCCTGGAGGCCGAGGGCCGGGAGGTCCCCGTTCCGCTACAGGGCGACTGGAGCGCCCGTTCCGGCTACGAGCAGGGGCGGCTGCTGGCCGCCGACCCGCGGGTGACGGCGGTCTTCGCCGCCAACGACCCGATGGCGCTGGGCCTGCTGCGCGCGCTGCGCGAGGCCGGACGGCGCGTCCCCGAGGAGGTGAGCGTGGCCGGTTTCGACGACGTACCGGAGGCCCCGTACTTCGCGCCCCCGCTGACCAGCGTCCGCCAGCCGTTCGGCGAGGTGGGACGGCACGCCTTCCAGCTCCTCCTGGAGCGCATCGCCGGTGCCGAGGGCGCTCCGCGCCGCACCGTCGAGCCCGAACTCGTCGTACGCGAGAGCACGGCGATCCGCCCGTCCGGCCCCTGACGGGCGGCCGTTCCCGGCCGCCCGGACCGTCCCCGACGACCACCACCCGACGACCACCACGACCACCGTCCCGGCGAGAGCATCCCCGACCCCAGTTTTGTTAGCGCTAACGCAAGCAAGCGCTAGTTGAGCCAACGCGAGTCAAGGAAGCGATTCCGTGCGCATCACCAAGATCGCCACACATGTCGTGGGGACGCCCTGGCGCAACCTCACGTACGTCACCGTGCACACCGACGAGGGGCTCACCGGAGTGGGCGAGGCCCGCATGCTGGGCCACACCGACGCCCTGATCGGGTACCTGGCCGAGGCCGGGCGCCGGCACGTGGCCGGCAGCGACCCGTTCGACATCGAGGACCTGGTCCACCGGATGAAGTACGGCGACTACGGCCGGGCCGGGGAGATCGTGATGTCCGGCATCGCCTGCGTCGAGATGGCCTGCTGGGACATCGTCGGCAAGGCGCTCGGCCAGCCGGTGTGGCGGCTGCTGGGCGGGAAGGTGCGGGACCGGGTCAAGGCGTACGCCAACGGCTGGTACACCGTCGACCGCACCCCCGAGGAGTTCCACGCGGCCGCCCTGAAGGTGGTCGAGCGCGGGTACCGGGCGCTCAAGCTGGACCCGTTCGGCGCCGGCCGGATGGACCTCGACCACGGCGAGACGATGCGCTCGGTCTCGCTGGTGGAGGCCGTGCGGGACGCCATCGGACCGGACCGGGACCTGCTGGTGGAGATGCACGGGCGCTTCTCCCCCGCCACCGCGGTCCGGCTGGCCGGGCTGCTGGAACCGTACGCGCCGGGCTGGCTGGAGGAGCCGTGCCCGCCGGAGAACCTCAAGGCCCTGGCCAAGGTGGCCGGGCACACCCGCCTGCCGATCGCGACGGGCGAGCGGATCCACGACCGGATCGAGTTCCGGGAGCTGCTGGAGCTGCAGGCCGCCGACGTCATCCAGCCCGACGTCGGCCATCTGGGCGGGATCTTGGAGACCCGCAAGCTGGCCGCCACCGCCGAGACCTACTACGTGCAACTGGCGCCGCACAACGTGGGCGGCCCCGTGCTGACCGCCGCGACCCTCCAGCTGGGCGTGTGCGTGCCCAACTTCATGATCCTGGAGCACTTCAACGACTTCGCCGACGCCGCGATCAAGAGCGTCGCCCGCGGCGCGCCCGAGGTCGTCGACGGCCACTTCGCCGTGCCCGAGGCTCCGGGCCTGGGCGTGGAGCTCGACCTGGACGCGGTCGCGGCGTTCCCGCGCCGCGACGCCGACTTCGACCTGTTCGCCGAGGACTGGCATCTGCGCGAGGGCACCGGGCGGCGGGGCGGTGGCAGGTGAGCCGGTCGGTGGTGGTGGAGGCGCCGGGCCGCTTCCGGGTGGCCCGGTCCGGCCCGCCCGAGCCGGGTCACGGCGAGGCGCTGGTGCGGATCAGCGCCGCCGGGCTGTGCGGCAGCGACCGCGAGCTGTACGAGGGCACCCGCCCGGCGGACTTCGCCTCGTACCCGGTCGTCCCCGGGCACGAGTGGTCCGGGACGGTCCTGGCGGCCGGCCCGGGCGCCGATCCGGCGCTGACCGGCGCCAAGGTGGTCGGTGAGGGCTTCCACGGCTGCCAGGGCTGCGCGCACTGCCGCGACGGCGCCCCCAACCTCTGCGTCCGCGGGTACGACGAGACCGGGTTCACCCGTCCCGGGGCGTTCGCCGACCACCTGGTGGTGCCGGCCCGGCTGCTGCACGTGCTGCCGGCCGACGCCGACCTGCGGGCGGCGGCGCTGCTGGAGCCCGCCGCGGTGATCGCCGCCGCGGTCCGGCACGCGGCGCTGCGCCCCGGCGAGACGGCCGCGGTGGTCGGCGCCGGGACGCTCGGCATGCTGGCGCTGCAGTTCCTGGCCGCCGCGTCGCCGTCCCGGCTGGTCGCGATCGATCCCCGCGCCGAGCGGGACGGGCCCGCGCTGGCCGCCGGGGCGACGGAGGCGTACCGGCCGGGCCAGGCGCCGTCCGGCGGGTTCGACGTGGTGGTGGAGACCGCGGGCGGCGCCGGCACCGCGCACGCGGCGGTCGCGCTGGCCCGGCGCGGCGGCCGGGTGGCGCTGACCGGCATCCCCGCCGACCCGGCGGACGCGGTGCCCACGACGCTGCTGGTCACCCGCGCGCTGTCGGTGCGCACGGTGTTCGGCGCGGGCCCCGCCGACTGGTCGTACGCGGTGCGCGCGTTCGGCACCGGGGTCCTGCGCCCCGCCTCCCTGATCACCCACGAGCTGCCGCTGGACGACTTCGAGAAGGCGCTCCGGCTCAGCGCCGCCCCCGGCGCGGGCAAGGTGCTGCTCCGCCCCGGCCTGCCCTAACCGCTCCGGCCCCGTACGCCCCCGAACGGAAGAGGTGAAGGAACGATGGACCCGCTCCCCGGCCACGCGACCGGAGACGGCCCCCGGCCGCCCGGCGAGCACGCCCTGCGCGACCTGGGGTTCCCGCCGCCGCCCGAGCCCGCGCCGTCCTCCGCGCGGCGGTTCCCCGACGGCGGCGCCTGGCGCACCGAGCTGCCCTCCTGCGAGGGCCCGGCCGTGCTGGAGGCGGTGCTGGCCGAGAGCGCGCGGCTGGAGGTCCCGCTCCACCGCGTCAGCCAGGGCAGCGGCGTGTGGATGCTGACCGACGCCGAGATCTCGGAGATGGTCGCCGGGTGCGCGGAACGCGGCATCGAGCTGTGCCTGTTCCTCGGGCCCCGCGGGTCGTGGGAGCCGGGCGCGGGCGCGCGCTCCTACGCGGGCTCGGGCCCCCGCGCCCGCGGCCGCGACCAGCTCGCCCAGTGCGTGGAGGACGCGGAGCGGGCGGCGGCGCTCGGGGTGCGCTCGCTGCTGGTCGCCGACGAGGGCGTGCTGTGGACGCTGCATCTGCTGCGCTCGGCCGGGCGGCTGCCGGCCGGCACCACCTTCAAGGTGTCGGCGCTGGTCGGCCCGGTCAACCCCGCCTCGTTCGCGGTGTGGGAACGGCTGGGCGCCGACTCGGTCAACGTACCCAGCGACCTGACCGTGCTCCAGCTCGCCGAGATCCGCGCGATGAGCGCGGCGCCCATGGACTTCTACGTCGAGGCCCCCGACGACCTGGGCGGCTACGTCCGGATGTACGACGCGGCCGAGCTGATCCGCTGCGGTGCCCCCATCTACCTGAAGTTCGGGCTGCGCAACGTGCCGCCCCTGTACCCGGTCGGCCGCCACCTGCTGCCCGCCGCGGTCGAGTCCGGCCGCGAGCGGGTGCGGCGCGGCCGGCTCGTCCTGGACACCCTCGCCCGGCTCGGGGCCGGCGAGGGGATGTCGCCGCCCGGGTCCCGCGATCCGGGCCCGCTGCGGCGGTTCCCGGCCGGCGACGCCGTCCGGCCCGCCGCCGAGCCCGCGGTCCTCCCGGCCCGCTGAGACCACCCACGCCCAGCCCCTGCGGTTCGACCCACCCTCCACCCCCCAAAGGAGAACGACATGAGACTCGGGCGCCTCACCGCCGCGGTATCCGTCCTCGCCCTCGCCGCCGCGACGGCCGCGTGCGGTTCCGCCGAGAAGACGATCGACAAGGAGGCCAGGTCCGGCGACACCAAGGGCGCGCTGATCGGCGTCACCATGCCGACCAGGTCCTCCGAGCGCTGGATCCACGACGGCCAGAACGTCAAGGCGGCGCTGGAGAAGCTCGGCTACAAGGTGGACCTGCAGTACGCCGAGGACGACATCCCGACCCAGGCCAGCCAGATCGAGAACCAGATCACCAAGGGCGCCCGGCTGCTGATCGTCGCCTCGATCGACGGGACCACCCTGACCAGCCAGCTCCAGCAGGCCGGGGACAAGAAGATCCCGGTGATCGCCTACGACCGGCTGCTCCTGCGGACGCCCAACGTCGACTACTACGCCACCTTCGACAACTACAAGGTGGGCGTGCAGCAGGCCACCTCATTGCTGATCGGGCTGAAGCTGAAGAACGCCGACGGCTCCGAGGGCACGGCCAAGGGGCCGTTCAACATCGAGCTGTTCGCGGGCTCGCCCGACGACAACAACGCCACGTTCTTCTACAACGGCGCGATGTCGGTGCTCAAGCCGTACATCGACCGGGGCGCCCTGGTCGTCAAGAGCGGCCAGACCGACTTCAAGCCCATCGCCATCCTGCGCTGGCAGCCCTCCACGGCGCAGAAGCGGATGGAGGACCTGCTCACCAACACCTACCGGGACGGCGCCAAGGTGCACGGCGTGCTGTCGCCGTTCGACGGGCTGTCGATCGGCATCCTCTCGGCGCTCAAGAGCAGCGGGTACGGCACCCCCGGCCAGCCGTACCCGGTGGTGACCGGCCAGGACGCCGAGGTCGCCTCCGTCAAGTCGATCCTGGCCGGCGAGCAGTACTCCACCATCTTCAAGGACACCCGGAAGCTGGCCGCCGAGTCGGTGAAGATGGCCGACACCCTGCTCAAGGGCGGCAAGCCGGCCGTCAACAACACCACCGACTACAACAACGGGGTCAAGGTCGTCCCCTCCCAGCTGCTCCAGTCGGTCATCGTCGAGAAGTCCAACGTCAAGCCGGCGCTGATCGACAGCGGCTACTACACCCAGGCGCAGCTGGGCTGACCGCCATGACCGACGCGATACTGCGGATGCGCGGCATCACCAAGACCTTCCCCGGCGTCAACGCGCTGGCGGACGTGGACCTCACCGTGCGCCGGGGCGAGATCCACGCGATCTGCGGAGAGAACGGCGCGGGCAAGTCGACGCTGATGAAGGTGCTCTCGGGGGTGTACCCGCACGGCTCCTACGAGGGAGAGATCCACTTCGGCGGCGAGCCGTGCCGGTTCACCGGCATCCACGACAGCGAGCGGCACGGCATCGTCATCATCCACCAGGAGCTGGCGCTGTGCCCGCAGCTGTCGATCGCCGAGAACATCTTCCTCGGCAACGAGCGCGCGGGGCGCGGCGGCGGGGCGGACGCGTCCGGGCGGGCGCGGCACGGCCGCGGCCGCGGCGGCCTCGGCCGCCTCCTGCCGGGGCTCCGGCTGGTCGACTGGAACCGCACCAACCACGAGGCCGCCCGCCTGCTGGAGCGGGTCGGGCTGCCGGAGAACCCGGTGACCCCGATCGCCGACCTGGGCGTCGGCAAGCAGCAGCTGGTCGAGATCGCCAAGGCGCTGTCCAAGCGGGTGCGGCTGCTGATCCTGGACGAGCCGACCGCCGCGCTCAACGACGAGGACTCCGCGCACCTGCTCGACCTGGTACGCGGGCTGCGCGACGAGGGCATCACCTCGCTGATCATCTCGCACAAGCTCAACGAGGTGCTGGCCATCGCCGACTCGGTCTCCATCCTGCGCGACGGGCGGATGATCGAGACGCTGGACCCGTCCGCCGGCACGGTCACCGAGGACCGGATCATCGCCGGGATGGTCGGCCGCGACCTGGAGCACCGCTTCCCGCCGCACGAGCCGCGGATCGGCGAGGAGGTGCTGCGGATCGAGGACTGGACGGTGCACAGCCCGGCCCGGCACGACCGGGCGGTGGTGTCCGGGGCGGCCCTGCGGCTGCGGCGCGGCGAGATCGTCGGGCTGGCCGGCCTGATGGGCGCGGGCCGTACCGAACTGGCCATGAGCGTGTTCGGCCGCTCGTACGGGACCGGGATCTCCGGGCGCCTCTACAAGGACGGGAAGCCGATCGAGGCGCGCTCGGTGCGCGAGGCGATCCGGCACGGCATCGCCTACGCCACCGAGGACCGCAAGCGGTACGGGCTGAACCTGATCGAGGACGTCAAGCGCAACGTCTCGGCCGCGGGCCTGGACCGGCTGGCCCGGCGCGGCTGGGTGAACGGCCACGAGGAGTACCGGGTCGCGGAGGAGTACCGCACCGGGCTGAACGTCAAGGCGCCCAGCGTGCTGAGCGAGACCGGCAAGCTCAGCGGCGGCAACCAGCAGAAGGTCGTGCTGGCCAAGTGGATCTTCACCGATCCGGACGTGCTGATCCTGGACGAACCCACCCGCGGCATCGACGTGGGCGCCAAGTACGAGATCTATTCGATCATCAACCGGCTGGCCGACGAGGGCAAGGCGATCCTGCTCATCTCCTCGGAACTGCCGGAGCTCCTGGGCATGTGCGACCGCATCTACACGATGGCGGCGGGCCGGATCACCGCCGAGGTCCCCCGCGCGGAGGCCACCCAGGAACGTCTCATGTCCCATATGACCAAGGAACAGGAGCAGGTCGGATGAGCACCGCGCCCGCGAGCGCCGACACCGCCGCGTCCGGACCGGGCGAGGCCGGACGGGGGACGGCGGGGGGCGGTCCCCCCACGCGCATCTCGATCAACATCCGGCAGAGCGGCATCTACGTCGCCTTCGCCCTGATCGTGGTGCTGTTCTCCGTGCTGACCGGGGGCGACCTCCTGCAGCCGCAGAACATCTCCAACATCATCGTGCAGAACTCCTACATCCTGATCCTGGCGATCGGGATGATCCTGGTGATCATCTCCGGGCACATCGACCTGTCGGTGGGCTCGGTGGTGGCGGTGACCGGGGCGGTGGCGGCCGTGCTGATGGTCGAGCACGACGTCGCCTGGCCGCTGGCACTGCTGATCACCCTTGGCGCCGGCGCCCTGATCGGCGCCTGGCAGGGCTACTGGATCGCCTACTTCGGCATCCCGTCGTTCATCGTCACCCTCGCCGGGATGCTGCTGTTCCGCGCGCTGACCCTCACGGTGCTGGGCAACCAGGGCATCGGCCCGTTCCCCACCGAGGTCCGCACCCTGTCGAACGGCTTCACCTCCGGGTATCTCGGCAACATCGGGCTCGGCGTGCTGGGCGGGGCGGACCTGTTCAGCCTGCTGGCCGGGCTCGCGGCGGTCGCCGGGCTGGCGGTGGCGCAGTGGCGGACCCGCAAGGCCCGGCAGGGGTACGGGCAGTCGGTGGACCCGCTGCCGGTGTTCCTGCTCAAGATCGCCGCGGCGGGTGCGCTGATCATGGCGGTCACCGTGCAGCTCGCCCGCTTCCGCAACCTGCCGTGGGTGCTGGTGCTGCTGGCGGCGCTGGTGCTGGGCTACACGCTGCTGACCAACCGGGCGGTGTTCGGCCGCCGGATCTACGCCGTGGGCGGCAACCTGCAGGCCGCGACGCTGTCGGGGGTCAAGGTCAGGTCGGTGGTCTTCTGGATCTTCGTCAACATGGGCGTGCTGGCCGCGCTGGCCGGAGTGATCTTCGCCGGCCGGCTCAACCAGGCCGGGCCCACCGCCGGCAACACCTTCGAGCTGGACGCGATCGCGGCGGCCTTCATCGGCGGCGCGGCCGTCCAGGGCGGGGTCGGCAAGGTGGTCGGCGCGATCACCGGCGGCCTGATCATGGGCGTGATCAACAACGGCATGTCCCTGATCGGCGCGCCCAGCGAGCGGGTGATGCTGGTCAAGGGCGTGGTGCTGCTCGCCGCCGTCGCCTTCGACGTCTGGACCAAGCGCCGCGCCGGCAACCCCGTCCTGAGGTGATCCCGCTCCCCCGTTCGGCCTCCCACTGACCCGCTCGTCGTCCCCTGACCCGTTCGTCGTCCCGCTGACCCGCTCGTCGTCCCGTTCCCCGTTGCCCCCCGCTCCCCGTTCGTTCTCCGCTCCGCGTTCCCACGGCTCGTCCCGCTCCCCTGCTCCGCTCCATCCCCGAGAGCCTCCGAGAGGAGAGTCATGAGGTTCTTCCCACCCCTGGCCGGCGCGGCGGTGCTCGCCGCCGCGCTGCTGACGGCCTCCACCCCGGCCACCGCGGGTGCCCCGCCCGGAACGGGCCGGCCCCAGATCACCAGGGAGCCGTTCGGCGCGCTCGCCGACGGCACGAGGATCGACCGCTACACGCTGAGCAACGGCCGCGGGATGCGGGTCCGGGTGCTCACCTACGGCGGCATCGTGCAGAGCCTGGACGTGCCCGACCGCAGCGGCCGGCCCGGCAACGTCGCCCTCGGCTTCGGCTCGCTGCCCGGCTACCTGAGCGACGCCTACGTGAAGGCCAACCCGTACTTCGGCGCGATCATCGGCCGGTACGGGAACCGGATCGGCGGCGCCCGCTTCACGCTGGACGGCCGCGAGCACCGGCTGGCGGCCAACGACGGATCCAACAGCCTGCACGGCGGCGCCGCCGGCTTCGACAAGAGGGTCTGGCAGGCCGAGCCCGTCCAGGGGGACGGGACCGTGGGCCTGCGGCTGACGCGGACCAGCCCGGCCGGAGAGGAGGGCTACCCCGGGACGCTGAAGACCACCGTCACCTACACCGTCACCCCGCGCGACGAGCTGCGCATCGGCTACCGCGCCACCACGGACGAGCCGACGGTGGTGAACCTGACCAACCACACCTACTTCAACCTGGCCGGGGAGGGATCCGGCGACGTCTACGGTCACCGCCTCCAGATCGACGCGAGCCGCTACACGCCGGTCGACTCCACGCTCATCCCGACCGGCGAGGTCGCTCCCGTACGGGGCACGCCCCTGGACTTCACCCGTCCGCAGGCCATCGGCGACCGCATCCGCGAGGGACACCCGCAGCTGCTGATCGGCCAGGGGTACGACCACAACTACGTCCTGGACCGCCGTGGGCCCGGCCTCGTCCGCGCCGCGCGGGTCACCGAGCCCCGGAGCGGCCGTGTCATGGACGTCCTCACCACCGAGCCGGGCCTTCAGTTCTACTCCGGCAACTTCCTGGCCGGGACCCTCGTCGGGACGAGCGGTAAGGCGTACCGGCAGGGTGACGGGTTCTGCCTGGAGACCCAGCACTTCCCCGACTCCCCCAACAAGCCGGGCTTCCCGTCGACCACGCTGCGGCCCGGCCAGGTGTACGACACCACCACCGTCTACGCCTTCTCCGCCCGCTGACCGGCCCGCTGACCGGCCCGCGCACGACGCCGCCGCCGGGACGCCCGTGACCCGGCGTACCATGCGGCACTGATCACCCCCGGACGGCCGGGCGCCGCGAGCGCCCGGCCGTCCGGTCGCCGTCCCCGTGTCCCTCCCCCGTCCGCGCCGCGCGGCCACCTGGAGCATGCCGATGAGTTCCCCGACCGAGATCGAGATCGCCGTCGCCGCCGGAGCGGCCCTGGGCGAGGGGCCGACCTGGGACCCGGCCGCGGGAAGGCTGCTGTGGGTGGACATCCTCGGCGCCGAGGTGCACGCCTACGACCCGGCGACGGGCCGGGACACCGTCCTGCTGAACACCGGGCAGCACGTGGGCGCCGCCAAGCCGCGCGCGGGCGGCGGCATCGTGGCCAACCTGCGCGACGGCGTGGGCCTGTACGAGCCCGGCGGCGCGTTCCGCTGGCTGGCGGAGCTGCCCGAGGACGGCCGCCGGGGCAACGACGCGGCCGTGGGTCCGGACGGCGCGCTCTGGGCGGGCAGCATGAGCTACGACGCGCGGCCCGGCGGGGGCGCCCTGCGCCGCGTACGGCCCGGCGGGCAGGTCACGGTGATCCTGGACGACGTGACGATCGGCAACGGCATCGCCTGGAGCCCGGACGAGCGGCTGATGTACTACGTCGACACCCCGACCGGCCGGGTCGACGTCTTCGACTGGGACCCCGCCACGGCCACGCCCCGCGGCCGCCGGGTCTTCGCGGAGATCCCCCCTCCGGGCGAACCCGACGGGCTGACCGTCGACGCCGAAGGCCGCGTGTGGGTCGCGGTCTGGGGCGGGGGGCGGGTGGTCTGCCACGCTCCGTCCGGGGCGGTGGACCGCGTCATCGAGGTCCCCGCGCCCCAGACCACCGCGTGCGCGTTCGGCGGGCCGGACCTGCGCGACCTCTACATCACCACCGCCGCGGTGAACACCCCGCCCGGCGGGGAGCACGCCGGGTCCCTGCTGGTGGTCCCCGGCGCCGGGCAGGGCCTGCCCGCTCCGGCCTTCCCCGGCTGACGCCGGGCCGCCGCGGCGGGCACGCTCCGTAAGGGTGAACTCACAGCGCCGCGTCGCACGTGTGCAGATTCCTTGCCCCGCTCCTAACGGGCGCGTAATCGGCCGGCAATCGCTCAACGTTGTGCTTCTGGGGTCATACGACCTTGTCCGGTGGTCTGAGTGATCCGAGGAGCCCGCATGAGCGTTTACGAGTCGATCGGCGGAGAGCCTGCCCTGGTGGCGGTGGTGGACGACTTCTACGTGCGCGTTCTGGCCGACCCCGAGCTGAGCCCGTTCTTCGTGGGCGTCAACCTGAACAAGCTCAAGGGCCGCCAGGTCGAGTTCTTCGGCCAGGCGCTCGGCGGGCCGATGGAGTACCGGGGCGCCACCATGAAGGACGTGCACCGCGGCCGCGGCATCGAGCAGAAGCACTTCGACAAGGTCGCCGGGCACCTGGTGGCGTCGCTGGCCGCGGCGGGCGTCCCGGAGGAGACCATCGGCCAGATCGCCTCCGTGGTGCTGCCGCTCGCCGACGACATCGTGGCCGGCAAGGTCGCCGCCACCGACTGAGCCCCGCCTGGCCCCGCCGGACGTCCGCCGGCACGCCCGCTCCGGTCGTGCGGCGGACGTTCCCGTGTCCCGGGGCGGCCACCCGCCCCGGACTCCGCGCGCGGCCGGGAATGCCCCGGCATACTCGGGGGTTTCCCGGAAAGATCGCCAAGGAGGTAGCGGGTGCTGGACACGGGGTTGTTCGAGCAGGTCGGCGAGGTGGTCCGGGGGGCGGCCCCCCGGGGCCCGGGAGAGCCGCGCCTCCTGGTCCGCCGGACCGGCGTGAAGGTCTGGTACGGGTCCCCCGACACGGCCCGCGAGCACTACGAGGCGCAGGTCATCGACGCCGCCATCGCGCCCGGCGCCCGCGCGTACGCCGTGGAGATCGGCTTCCACGCCGAGTACCCCAAGGAGTCCGACAACGACGCGGCGCTCGGGCGGCTGCGGGCCCGCGAGGACCGCTGGCGGCCGGCCCTGGGCGAGGACGCGGTCGCCGGGCCCTTCCTGGGCCGCGACTCCTGGCGGCGGGTCTCGGAGACCTGGCTCGACCCCGACCTGGACGACCCCGACCTCGCGTTCGACATCGGCGTGCGGCTGGTCGATTACCTGCGGATCCTGGAACCGCACCGCGCCACCTGAGCACACCGCCCCGCGCCGCCCGGCCGCGTCCGGATCGCCCGCACCGCCCGGCCGCGCCCGGATGGGCCGGCCGGTGACGCGGTCAGGCCGACAGGGTGCCGTCGTGGCCGGCCCGCTCCTCGTCCTCGTCCGCGCCGCACAACGCGGCCAGCTCGTTCAGCGAGATCTCCAGCTCGGCGGCCAGCGCCGCCACGGTGAAGAAGGCCGGGGTCGGCGCCCGGCCGGTCTCGATCTTGCGCAGCGTCTCGGCCGACAGCCCCGCCGCCGCGGCCACCTCCACCATGCTGCGCGGGCCACGGGCATCGCGCAGCAGCGCGCCGAGCCGTTCCCCGCGCCGTCGCTCCGCCGGGGTCAAGGGGGTTCTCACCATGACTGTGATACTAATACCGGTATAGTAATTGGACAACCGGGAGTGACGGGCATGGTCGAGATCAAGACTCCGGCGGCGGTGGACGCGATGCGCGAGGCCGGGCGGATCGTGGGGCGGGCGCTGGCCGCCGTCGAGAAGGCCGCGGGCGTCGGCGTGAGCCTGCGGGAACTGGACGAGGTGGCGCGGGAGGTGCTGGAGGAGGCCGGGGCGACCTCGCCCTTCCTCGGCTACCTGCCGTCCTTCGCGCCCGTCCCGTTCCCGGCGGTCATCTGCGCCTCGGTCAACGACGCCATCGTGCACGGCGTCCCCGGCGACCGGCGTCTCCGCGACGGCGACCTGGTCAGCATCGACTGCGGCGCCACGCTCGACGGCTGGACGGGCGACGCCGCCATCACCTTCCCGGTGGGCACGCCCCGCCCGGACGACCTCGAACTGATCGCCCAGACCCGGCGGGCCCTGGACGCGGGGATCGCCGCCGCGCTCGCCGGCGGCCGTCTCGGCGACATCTCCCACGCCATCGGCGCCGTCGCCGCCGCGGGCGGTTACGGCATGCCCGCCGACTTCGGCGGCCACGGCATCGGCCGCAGCATGCACGAGGACCCGCACGTCGCCAACCGGGGCCGCCCCGGCCGCGGCTTCCCCCTCCGCCCCGGCCTGACCCTCGCCCTGGAGCCGATGTTCCTGGCCGGCGGGCGGGACCAGTATCGGGTCGGGCCGGACGGGTGGACGCTCTTCACCACCGACGGCAGCCGGGCGGCCCACATCGAGCACACCATCGCCGTCACCGAGGACGGCCCCCGCATCCTCACCCTGCCCTGATCGGGGCTCCGCCCGTCCTCACGTCCCCGCCCGGCGGAACAGGCGGGCGCCCGCGAAGAGGCAGAGCACGGCCAGGGCTACGGTCACGGCGGCGCCGCCCGCGACGGCTCCGCCGGCGTAGTGCCCGAGGAACGCCTCGCGGACGGCGTCGACGGTGTAGCGGAACGGCACGGCGCGCGAGACGGCGTCCAGCCAGGCAGGCCCCAGGCTCATCGGCAGCAGCACGCCCGACAGCAGCATCAGCGGCAGCATCGCGGTGTTGGTGATGGCCGCGAACTCGGGCGTGGAGCCGACGTTCATCGCGAGGCCATAGGAGAGGGCCGACAGCGCCGCCGCGAGCACGGCCACGAAGGCGAACCCGATCAGGACGCCGAGCACGGGGGCGCGCAGCCCGAAGGCCAGCCCGAGCAGCACGAGCAGGGCGGACTGCGCCAGCAGCTGGACGACGTCACGCAGGACCCTGCCGAGCAGGAGCGCCTGCGGATGCATGGACGTCACACGCATCCGGTCGATGACGCCGAGATGGCGGTCCATCATGATGCCGAGGCCCACGAAGGAGCCGCCCAGCAGGGCGAGCTGGACGAGCAGGCCGGGGACGAGGGTCTGCCACGAGGACCGTCCGTCCCCCAGGCTGAGGCCGGTCAGCAGCGGGCCGAACAGCGCGAGGAAGAGCAGCGGCTGGAGCATGCCGAAGAGCATGTTCGTCTTGGAGCGCAGCGTGGCCCGGAGTTGGCGGCCGAAGATGACGCCGGTGTCGGCGAGCAGGTGAGGCATCGGAGTTCCGTTATCGGTCGAGATCAGGTCGGTCGGGGCCGGGTCGGTCGGGGTCGGGGTCGGGGCGCGGGGGGTCAGGCACGCCGGGTCAGATAGCGGCGGGTCAGATGGCGACGGGTCAGATGGCGACGGGCTCGGGGTCGTCCGGCAGGCAGCGTCCGGTGACGGCGAGGAAGGCGTCCAGCAGGCTCGCCGCGGGATCGCCCGCGTAGCGGCTCTTGAGGTCGGCGGGCGATCCCTCGGCCACGACGGTCCCGGCGTCCACGACCACGACACGGTCGGCCAGGGCGTCGGCCTCGTCGAGAAGGTGCGTGGTGAGGAAGACCGTGGTGCCGTTCTCCGCGCGGATCCGGCGGACCAGGTCCCACAGGTCCGAGCGGCTGCCGGGGTCCAGCCCGGTGGTCGGTTCGTCGAGGAAGAGCACCTCGGGACGGTTGACCAGGCCGAGCGCGATCTCCACGCGGCGGCGCTGGCCGCCCGACAGCGCCGCGGTCGGGCGGTCCAGGAGCGCGGTCAGGTCCAGTTCCCCGGCCAGCTCCTCCGCGCGGTGCCGCGCCGCGGCCCTGGACAGCCGGTGCAGGCGCCCCTGGGTGACCAGCTCCTCCCGGACGTCGCAGGCGGGGTCCAGGCCGCCGGACTGGGCCACGTACCCGATCCTCCGGCGCACCCCGGCGGGATCGCCGAGCAGGTCGTGGCCCGCGACCACGGCCTCGCCGCCGGTGGGCGGCAGCAGCGTGGTGAGCATGCGCAGGGTCGTGGTCTTCCCCGCGCCGTTCGGGCCGAGGAAGCCGAGGATCTCGCCGCGGCCGACCGTCAGGTCGATGCCGCGGACGGCGTGCACGGGACCGCTCTTGAGCGTGAACGTCCGGGTCAGCGCCCGGGTCTGTATGGCGGGTGACGGCATGCCGGGATGAAACCATAATCGACTGCAAAGTTGCAATCGACTTAAACTTTGCAGGGCGGTTAGACTGCCGCGCATGGCGGAAGGGCTGCGGGAGCGCAAGAAGCGGCGGACACGGCGGCACATCTCCGAGGTGGCCACCGGACTGTTCGTGGAGCGCGGCTTCGCCGAGGTGACCATCGCGGAGGTCGCCGAGGCCGCGGAGGTGTCGGTCAACACGGTCTACAACCACTTCCGGTCCAAGGAGGACCTGGTCCTCCCGCCCGACGAGGCGTCCTCCCGGCGGCTCGCCGACATCGTCCGGGAACGCCCGCCGGGCGAGACCGCGGCGCGGGCGGTCCTGGCCCGCCTGCGCGAGGAGGTGCGGAGGCGCGACCGCGCCGTGGGCCTGGCCGAGGGCTTCGGGCGGGTCTTCGAGATGATGCGCGGCGCGCCCACACTGATCGCGCGGCTGGAGGACCTGGCCGAGCAGATGACCGCCGCGCTCGCCGAGGTCCTCGCCGAGGAGACCGGGTCCGCACCGGACGACCCGCTCCCCCGGCTCGTCGCCGGCCAGATCGGCTGGTGCCACGCCCAGGTGTTCGGCGAGATCGGCAGGCGCATCACCGCCGGCGAGGATCCCGGCGCCATCGCCGAGGGCGTGCTGCGGCTCCTGGACGTCATCGAGGAACTGCTCGGCGAGCGCGTCCTGGAGTACGCCCCGCGCGCCGCCGGCTGAACGGCCGGCCCGGAAACCGGGTCCGGCGGGGTACAAAAGCGGGATGAGCAAAGACGGCAAGGCGGGCAGGCTACCCCGCAAGCCCTACGAGCGCGAGCTGCTGCGATTGCAGGGCGAGCTGGTGAAGCTTCAGGAGTGGGTGCGCGCCGAGGGTGCCAGGGTCGTCGTGGTGTTCGAGGGACGGGACGCCGCGGGCAAGGGCGGCGCCATCAAGCGGGTCTCCCAGTACCTCAACCCCCGCCTCGCGCGGATCGCGGCACTGCCGGCCCCCACGGAACGCGAGCGGTCACAGTGGTACTTCCAGCGTTATGTCGGGCACCTTCCCTCCGGCGGGGAGATGGTGCTGTTCGACCGCTCCTGGTACAACCGGGCCGGCGTCGAACGCGTCATGGGCTTCTGCACCGAGCAGGAGTACCGGCGCTTCCTGCACCAGTGCCCGACCTTCGAACGCCTCCTGGTCGAGGACGGCATCCTGCTGCGCAAGTACTGGTTCTCCATCAGCGACTCCGAGCAGCAACGGCGCTTCCAGGACCGGCTGGCCGACCCGATGCGGCGCTGGAAGCTCTCCCCGATGGACCTGGAGTCGATCACCCACTGGGAGGACTACTCGCGGGCCAAGGACGACATGTTCGTCCACACCGACATCCCCGAGGCGCCCTGGTACGTGGTGGAGGGCGACGACAAGCGGCGGGCGCGGATCAACATGATCGCGCACCTGCTCTCCACCATCCCGTACCAGGACGTCGCCACCCCGTCCCTGGAGCTGCCGCCCCGGCCGCCTTCGAAGGGGTACCGGCGGCCCTCGCGCGACACGCAGAACTACGTTCCCGACCACTCGGCCACCCTCGTCCGGTGACCCCCGCAAGGGCTCGCGCGGGGCCGCGCGGAGCCGCACGGCCCGCGCGGCCGGGGCCCGGCGCACCTTGACTGTTGGACGGCGAGTTGGATATCACAAGAGGTTACTTACGAGTAAGAACCGTCGGCCTCGGGAGGCACCGTGAGCGAGCGACCGGGAACCGGGGTCGTGCACATGCCGGACGTCCTCTGGGGGACCCTGCCTCCCGAGGTGGTCGGCCCGCTCCACCCGTCCGCGGACGACGTCGCGCACGAGATGATCGACTCGATCCGGCGGCGCATCCCCGAGTACGCGCGCCCGCTCGGCAGCAACTACGGCCGGAAGATGTGGCACGCCGTCCGCCGCGCCGTCGGCGACTTCCTGGTGATCGTCTCGAGCCCGGACGCCTCCTGGGAGCCGCTGCGCGAGATCTACGCGGAGATCGGCGCGTACGAGGCGCGTAAGGGCCGAAGCCTGGAGGGCCTGCAGACGGCGATGCGGCTGTGCGGCCAGGTCGCCGCCCGCCGGTTCACCAAGGAGGCGGCACGGCTGGACTGGCCGCACGAGACGCTGGGGCGGCTGATCGAGGCGCTGTTCGCCTACCTGGACGCGATCTCCGAAGCGGCCACCGGCGGCTACGCCCGCGTCCACGACCGGCCGGGCAGCCAGCGCGAGCACCTGCGGGCCCGGCTGCACGCCATGCTGACCGCGGACGGGCCGGCGGACCGGGTCGCGATCACCCAGCTCGCGCGCTCCAGCGGATGGGGGCCGCCGTCCACGATCGCGGTCGTGGCGGTGCGGCGGCGGGACGACCGGCCCCCGCCCCTGCTTCCTCCGCCGGTCCTGGCCGACTGGCACAGCCAGGCGCCCTCGCTGGTCGTGCCCGACGCCGACCGGCCGGGGCACCGCGACCTGCTCGCCGGGCTGGGCGACCTGCCGGCCGCGGTCGGCCCCACGGTCGACCTGTCGCGCGGCGGCGTCTCGCTGCACTGGGCGCGCCGGGCCCTGGAGCTGGCCGAGGCAGGGAAGATCCCCGGCGGCGGCGTGATCCGCTGCGTCGACCATCTGCCCACGCTCGTCGCCTCCGCCGGGCTCGACCTGGTCGAGGCCGCGATCCCGCAGCGGCTGGCGCCGCTGATGGAGCTCAACCCGAACCAGCGGCGGCGCCTCGTCTCCACCCTGCTCACGTACCTGGAGAACGGGCGGAACGCCGCCGCCGCGGCCCAGCGCCTCAACGTCCACACCCAGACGGTGCGCTACCGCCTCTCCAGCCTGGAGGACCTCTTCTCCGGCGAGCTCAACGCCCCCGAGCGCCACCTGGAGCTGCTCATCCTCCTGCACACGTGGCAGCACCTGCTCGAGCCTCCGGCCGAGTGACCCGGCGACCGGCCGCAGCATGTCCGGCTGGTCGCCTTGATCCGGCTGGTCTAGCCTGACCTGCACGTACCGGGTTTCGGCGGAAGGGTCCGCGGATGAACAGAACCGAGCTCGTCGAGGCGGTGGCGGAACGGGCGGGCAGCGACCACGCGGAGGCCCGCCGCCATGTGGACGCGGTGTTCGACGCCATCATCGACGGCGTCGCGGCGGGTGAACGGATCCTGGTGACGGGGTTCGGCACCTTCGACCGGGTCGCCCGGCCCGCCCGCACCGCCCGCAACCCCCGTACCGGGCAGGCCGTCGAGGTGCCGGCCGCCGACGTGCCGCGGTTCCGGATCGGCCAGACCTTCCGCCGGCGGGTCGCTCAGGGCGGGGCCGCCGTCGCCGCCCCGCCGACTCCAGAGGCCCCGGAGGTCCCGGAGGTCCCGGAGGTCACCGAGAGCCTGGACGTGGCCGCAGCGACGGAGACCGTGACGGCCGAGGTCGTCGCCCCGCCCGCCCTCAAGAAGGGGAGGAAGGGGAAGAAGAAGGCGGCCACCGCCAAGAAGGCCCGCAAGGAGGCCGCCGGAGCCAAGCCCGGCAGGGCCGCCGAGACCTCGAAGCCCGACAAGGCCGCCTCCAAGACCACCAAGGCCGTAGAGGCCGTGAAGACCAAGCCCGCCAAGACCTCTAAGACCCCTAAGACCTCTAAGACCTCTAAGACCTCTAAGGCGGCCGGGCCCGCCAAGGCCGTGAAGCCCGGCAAGAAGACCGCCAAGAAGGGCGGCTCGGGCAAGAAGGCGGCCAAGACCCGCTGAGCGGCGGGGGGCGGCACCGGCACGTTCCGGTCGCCGCCCTCCGACCTCGCCGACACGCCTCCCTCCCACTCCCCTCTGCTCCCCTCCCCTGTGGCACGGCTCAGGCCGTCGCCCTCCCTTCCGTACGCCTTCGCGGGCCCGCGCACGTACGCGCCGCCCGTTCTTCCGTGCTGCGCATGGTTCTTCTTCCGTTCAGGTCTTGACCTCACGTATTTTCGGGCGTAAACAAAGGGGAACTCACGCAAACGGGAGGGAAACAACATGCTGGCCGAGGAGCGGCGGACGGTCCGCGCATGATCGTCACGGTGACCCTCAACCCGAGCCTGGACCGGACGATGGAGGTGGACGTGCTGGCCCGGGGCCAGGTGATCCGCGCGCGGTCGGCGCGGCTGGACCCGGGCGGCAAGGGTGTGAACGTCACCCGCGCGCTGCTCGCGGGCCGGGTCCCGTCCGTCGCGGTGGTCCCGGTCGGCGGGCCCGAGGGCGACCGGCTGCGGCAGCTGCTGCTGGCCGAGGGGCTGACCGTGCGCGCCGTCCCGGTGGCCGGGCACACCCGCTCCAACGTGACCGTCGCCGAGCCGGGCGGGGTCGCCACCAAGCTCAACGAGCCCGGCGCCCGGCTCTCGCACGGCGAGCTGGCCGAGGTGGCCAGGGTGGTGGCCGCCGAGTCCGCCGGGGCCGGCTGGGTGGCGGGCTGCGGCAGCCTTCCCCCCGGCGTGCCGGACGACATCTACGCCCAGCTGTGCCGGCGCCTCGCGCCGGCCGGGATCCGGGTGGCGGTGGACTCCAGCGGTCCCGCGCTGCTGGCCGCCCTCGCCGCCGGGCCCGACCTGGTCAAGCCGAACCGCGAGGAGCTGGCCGAGGCCGTCGGGTCCCCGGTCGGCCGGCTGGCCGACGTCGTGGCGGCGGCCCGCCAGCTGCGCGCCCGCGGCGCCCGGAGCGTCCTGGTGAGCCTGGGCGCGGACGGCGCGGTGCTGGTGGACGACGACGGCGTCATCGCGGGCGACGCCCCGGTCGAGAACCCCAAGAGCACGGTGGGCGCCGGCGACGCGCTCCTCGCCGGGTTCCTGGCCGCCGGCGCGCGCGGGCCCCGGGCGCTCGCCGAGGCCCTGGCGTGGGGGGCCGCGGCCGTCCGCCTCCCGGCCAGCCGGATGCCGAGGCGGCCCGACATCCGCCGCGACATCGTCCGCATCCACGCACGGCCCGACCTCGACCAGCGGCTCATGACCTGATCCCCAGAGCCGCTCCCCCGTCCCTACCGAACCGCACCGCCCTACCCCCTCACCCCCCCCAGATCTCAGGAGGCCGCGATGGCCACTGCGTACACCACCCCTCCACCGCCCGGAGACGGCTTCAGGGCCCGCGTCCAGCGCATGGGCGGCCACCTGGCCGGCATGGTGATGCCCAACATCGGCGCGTTCATCGCCTGGGGCCTGATCACCGCGCTGTTCATCCCCACCGGCTGGCTGCCGAACAAGGAGCTGGCCGAGCTGGGCGACCCGATGATCAAGATCCTGCTGCCCCTGCTCATCGGCTACACCGGTGGCCGGATGGTGCACGGGCAGCGCGGCGCGGTCGTCGGCGCGGTCGCCACCATCGGGCTGGTGGCCGGCGCCGACATCCCGATGTTCCTGGGCGCGATGATCATCGGTCCGCTGGCCGCGTACCTGATGAAGCTGTTCGACGGCCTGATCGAGGGCCGGGTCAGGCCCGGGTTCGAGATGCTGGTGGACAACTTCTCGGCCGGCATCCTGGCCGCCGCGATGGCGATCGCCGGCAAGGTGGCGATCGGCCCGGTGGTGCGCACCCTCACCGAGGCCGCCGGGGACGGGGTGGGCTGGCTGGTCGACCACGACGTGCTGCCGCTGACCTCGGTGCTGATCGAGCCGGCCAAGGTGCTGTTCCTCAACAACGCCATCAACCACGGCGTGCTGGGGCCGCTGGGCGTCCAGCAGGCCGCCGAGACCGGCAAGTCCATCCTGTTCATGCTGGAGTCCAACCCCGGTCCCGGGCTCGGCGTGCTGCTCGCGTACACGTTCTTCGGCCCCCGCCGGCTGCGGCCCAGCACCCCCGCCGCCATGATCATCCACTTCTTCGGCGGCATCCACGAGATCTACTTCCCGTACATCCTGATGAAGCCGCGGATGATCCTGGCCGCCATCGCCGGCGGCGCCACCGGGGTGGCCATCTTCCTGGCCTCCGGAACCGGCCTGGTCGCCGCCCCCTCCCCCGGCAGCATCTTCGCCTACCTCGCCCAGACGCCCCGCGGCACGGGCAACTGGATCGGCGTCTACTCCGGGATGCTCGCCTCGATCGCCGTGTCGTTCGCCGTGGGCGCGGCCCTCCTGGGCTTCGGCAGGCTCGCCGAGTCGCGCAAGGAGAAGGACGCTCCCGACGGCGACGCGACCGCGACCGCCGAAGACCCCGAGAACGCCGGCGACGGCACCACCCAGCAGCCGGCCGCGCGCTAGCGCCGCCGGACCCACCCCGGAACGGAGGCCCCATGGTCACCACGATCGACGCCAAGGACATCCGCAAGCTCGTCATCGCCTGCGACGCCGGCATGGGCAGCAGCGTCATGCTGGCCGGGCAGCTGCGCAAGGCGCTGAAGAAGCAGCCGGTCGAGGTCGCCCACACCCCGGTCGACTCCATCCCGCCGGACGCCGACGTGGTCGTCTGCCACCGCGGGCTCGCCGAACGGGCCCGCCGCGGCGCGCCGGACGCCGTGATCGTCCCGTTCGATGTCTACATCGGCGACCCCGCCGTGAACCAGGTCGTCGCGGCCATCAAGGACGGCGGTGTGCTGAGTGTCTGAGACCGGCCACGGCGCCGCGCGGCTGCTCGATCCCGCCGCGGTCCGCCTCGACGCCCGGGCGGAGGGGCGCGACGACGCCGTCCGGCAGTGCGGCCGGCTGTTGGTCGAGATCGGCGCGGTCCGGGAGGAGTACGTCCAGAGCATGCTGGACCGCGAACGCTCGATCTCCACCTACCTCGCCGAGGGCGTGGCCATCCCGCACGGGACGGCCGCGGGCAAGGACGCCGTGCTGCGCGACGCGCTCGCCGTCGTGCGGTTCCCCGACGGGGCCGACTGGAACGGCCAGACCGTCACCCTCGCCATCGCGATCGCCGCCCGCGGCGACGGGCATATCACCGTCCTCACCGAACTCGCGCAGATCCTGCTCGATCCCGAGCGGGCCCGGGGCCTGCGCGAGGCCACCACCGCCCACGACATCGCCCGGCTGCTCCGGCCGGCGGAACAGGAAACGCCCTGATGAAGGTCGCCCGCTTCCACGCCCCCGGGGACATCCGCCTGGAGGACGCCCCCGAGCCCGAGGCCGGCCCCGGCGAGCTGAAGATCCGCGTCCGGAACTGCTCCACCTGCGGCACCGACGTCAAGATCTCCCGCTTCGGCCACCACCACATCGTCCCGCCCCGCGTGATGGGGCACGAGATCGCCGGCGAGGTGGTGGCGGCCGGCCCGGGAGTGACCGGCTGGTCGCCCGGGGACCGGGTGCAGGTGATCGCCGCGATCCCGTGCGGGCGGTGCGCAGAGTGCTCGCGCGGCCGGATGACCGTCTGCGCCCGGCAGGAGTCGATGGGCTACCACTACGAGGGCGGCTTCGCCGAGTACCTGACGATCCCCGCCAAGGTGCTGGCCGTCGCGGGCGTGAACCGGGTGCCGGAGGGCGTCTCGTTCGCCGAGGCGTCGGTGGCCGAGCCGCTGGCCTGCGTGCTGAACGGCCAGGAGCTGGCGCGGGTCGGCGAGGGCGACGACGTGGTGGTGTTCGGCTCGGGCCCGATCGGCTGCCTGCACGTGCGGGTGGCGCGGGCCCGCGGGGCGGGCCGGGTGTTCCTGGTCGAGCTGAACCGGGACCGGCTGCACCGGGCCGCCGAGCTGGTCAAGCCGGACGCGGCGATCCTGGCGTCGGACACCGACCCGGTCGAGGCGGTCAAGGACCTCACCGGCGGGCGGGGCGCCGACGTGATCATCACCGCGGCGGCGGCGCACACCCCGCAGACCCAGGCGCTGTGGATGGCCGCGCCGGGCGGGCGGATCAGCTTCTTCGGGGGCCTGCCCAAGGACGACCCGGTCATCTCCTGCGACTCCAACCAGGTGCACTACCGCGAGCTGACGATCGTCGGCGCCAACGGCTCCAGCCCCGCGCACAACGCCCGCGCGCTGCGGCTGATCGGCTCGGGCGAGGTGCCCGTGCAGGACCTCATCACCCACCGGATCCCGCTGGAACGCGTCCACGACGCCCTCGACCTCGTCGCCCGCGGCGAGGCGATCAAGGTGACCGTGGAGCCCTAGCCAGGTCGTCCCGACCTCACCCGAAAGCAGGGAGAAACATGCCCGAACGCACCGTCGTCGTCGGCTCGGCGCAGGGCCTGCACGCCCGGCCGGCCCAGATCTTCGTCCGGGAGGCCGCCCGGCAGCCCGTGCCGGTCCTCATCAGCGCCGGCGGCCGGGATCCGGTGCCGGCCGCCAGCATCCTCGCCGTCCTGGCACTGGGCGCCGGCCCCGGCGCCCGGGTGACCCTGAGCGCCGAGGGCGAGGAGGCCGACCGGGTGCTGGACGAGCTGGCCGGGCTCCTCGCGCGTGACCTGGACGCCGAGGAGCCCGATCCCGCCTGACCCGCCGCCGTGCGGCTCCGTGCGGCTCCGTGCGGCTCCGTGCGGCTCCGGCGGCGTGACCGGCGGGACTGTACGACAATGGTCACCGTCATGACGACGTTCAGAGCAGGTGAACCCACCCCCATGTACGCCGAGGAACGGCAGCAGGCCATCCTCTCGCGGGCCCGCGCCAACGGCCGGGTCGACGTGGTGGCGCTGGCCGAGGAGTTCTCGGTCACGACCGAGACGATCCGGCGCGACCTGACCGCGCTGGAGCGCGCGGGCACGCTGCGCCGGGTGCACGGCGGGGCCATCCCGGTGGAACGGCTGGGCTTCGAGCCCGCGCTGGCGGCCAGGGACGCGGTGCTGACCGAGGAGAAGGAGCGGATCGCCAAGGCGGCGCTGGCCGAGCTGCCCGACGAGGGCTCGGTGATCATCGATGCCGGGACCACCACCGCCCGGCTGGTGCAGCTGCTGCCCGCCGACCGCGAGCTGACCGTGATCGTCAACTCGCCGCCGCACGCCACGGCCCTGGCCGCCCGGTCCAACCTGACCGTGATCATGCTGGGCGGCCGGGTCCGGGCCCGCACCCTGGCCACCGTGGACGACTGGGTGCTGCGCCCGCTGGCCGACCTGTGGGTGGACGTGGCGTTCATGGCCACCAACGGCTGCTCGGCCGCGCACGGGCTGACCACCTCCGACCAGGCGGAGGCCGCGGTCAAGCGGGCGATGATCGCCTCGTCCCGGCGGCGGGTGCTGCTGACCGACCGCACCAAGATCGGGAACGACAACCTGGTGCGGTTCGCGGCGCTGTCGGAGATCGACGTGCTGATCACCGACACCGGGCTGGACACCGAGGCGGCCGCCGAGCTGGCCGCCGCCGGGCCGGAGGTGATCCGCGCCTGAGCTCGGCCGTCAGGCGGCGGCCGGCACCGCCCTGACCCAGGTGCGGTCGGCGGTCAGGTAGGCGTCCAGGGCCAGGCCGGCGTCCGCGAGCACCCGGTCCAGCCGCGCGTCGTCCAGCCGCCGGACGGTGAACGAGTGCGTCCAGACGCGCCCGTCCAGCCGGTACTCGGCCGTGGCCGACAGCAGGCCGGGCCCGGGGCGGGTCACCTCCCGCAGGGCCGTCGCCGCGTCCGCGGGCCCTCCCCCTTCGAGGGAACGGGGAGGATCGTCGAACCATCCGGGCGCGTGCCGCTGCAGGATCACCGTCCCGCCCGGCCGGACGTGCCGGCGGCAGGTCCGCAGCATCCGGTCGCACAGGCCGTCGTCCGGGACGTTCACCAGGTGCGAGGCCATGAGCACGGCGTCGAACGCGCGGCCGAGGCTGAGGTCCTCGATGGTCTCGCACACGGTCACGACGTCGCGGACGCGGGCCAGCATCTCCGGGGACTCGTCCACGGCCACCACATGGTGGCCGCGGGCGTGCAGCTCGTGCGCGGTCCGGCCGGCGCCGGCGCCCAGCTCCAGGATCGCCGCCCCGGCGGGAACGGCGGCGTCCACGATGTCGGCGTCCGGGCCGGGGCCGAGCGCCGCGTACAGCTCGACGGCCGAGCCGTCCGGCGCGATCGGCCCCGGTCCGGTCCCCGACGCCCATGATCGTTGCGGCATCATCAATCTCCATGGTGGCTAGCCGTGACCGGTCCTCCACGGAGAGGATAGTGGCGGTGATCGACTCCTTACTTGCCGTCGTCGACGACCTCGGCGTCGACCACGTCGTCATCGTCGCCCCGCGCCCGGTCGCCCGCAGCGTCCCCCTCGGGGGCCGCGGGACCCGCGCCCTGGCCGTCCTGCGCGTAGATCGCCGAGCCGACCTTCTGGCTGACCTGGGCGAGCTTCTCGGTGCCGTTGCGGATGGCGTCGATGTCGGTGCCGTCCAGTGCCTTCTTCAGGTCGGCGACGGCCTCCTCCACCTCGGTCCTGACGTCGGCGGGGACCTTGTCCTCGTTCTCCTTGAGGAACTTCTCGGTGGAGTAGGCCAGGCCGTCGGCCTGGTTGCGGACCTCGGCCTCCTCCTTGCGGCGGCGGTCCTCCTCCGCGTACTGCTCCGCCTCCCGGACCATCTTCTCGATGTCGTCCTTGGGCAGCGCGCCACCGCCGGTGATGGTGACCGACTGGCTGCGCCCCGTCCCCTGGTCGACGGCCGAGACGTTGACGATCCCGTCGGCGTCGATGTCGAAGGTCACCTCGATCTGCGGAACCCCGCGCGGCGCCGGCGCGATCCCGTCCAGCACGAACGTGCCCAGCTTCTTGTTGTACGCGGCGATCTCACGCTCGCCCTGGAACACCTGGATCCCCACCGACGGCTGGTTGTCACTGGCCGTCGAGAACGACTCCGACCGCTTGGTCGGGATCGTGGTGTTCCGCTCGATGATCTTCGTGAAGATGCCGCCCTTGGTCTCGATGCCCAGGCTCAGCGGCGTCACGTCCAGCAGCAGGACGTCCTTCACCTCACCCTTGAGAACACCCGCCTGCAGCGACGCACCGATCGCCACCACCTCGTCGGGGTTGACGCCCTTGTTGGGCTCCTTGCCCCCCGTCAGCTCCTTCACCAGCTCCGACACCGCCGGCATGCGGGTCGAGCCACCGACCAGCACGACCTGGTCGATCTCGCCCACGCCGATCTTGGCGTCCTTGAGGACCTGCTGGAACGGGCCCTTGGTGCGCTCCAGGAGGTCGGCGGTCAGCCGCTGGAACTCGGCCCGGGTGAGCTTCTCGTCCAGGTGCAGCGGGCCTTCGGAGGAGGCGGTGATGTAGGGCAGGTTGATCTGCGTCTCCGAGGAGGACGACAGCTCGATCTTGGCCTTCTCCGCGGCCTCCCGCAGCCGCTGCAGCGCCATCTTGTCCTTGGCCAGGTCGACGCCGTTGGCGTTCTTGAACCGCTCCACCAGCCAGTCCACGACCTTGCTGTCCCAGTCGTCGCCGCCCAGGTGGTTGTCGCCGGAGGTCGCCTTGACCTCCACGACCCCCTCCCCCACCTCCAGCAGCGACACGTCGAACGTACCGCCGCCCAGGTCGAACACCAGGATGGTGGCCTCGTTCTCCTTCTCCAGGTGGTACGCCAGCGCCGCCGAGGTCGGCTCGTTGATGATCCGCAGGACGTTCAGCCCCGCGATCTGCCCGGCCTCCTTGGTCGCCTGCCGCTGGTGATCGGAGAAGTAGGCCGGGACGGTGATGACCGCGTCGGTCACCTTCTCGCCCAGGTAGGACTCGGCGTCCCGCTTGAGCTTCTGCAGCACGAACGCGCTGATCTGCTGCGGGGTGAAGTCCTTGCCGTCGATCGAGGTCTTCCAGTCGGTGCCCATCTCACGCTTCACCGACCGGATGGTGCGGTCCACATTCGTCACCGCCTGGCGCTTGGCGACCTCGCCGACCAGCACCTCACCGTTCTTCGCGAACGCCACGACAGACGGCGTCGTCCGCGACCCCTCCGCATTGGCGATCACCGTGGGCTCCCCGCCCTCCAGGATCGCCACCACCGAGTTGGTCGTCCCCAGGTCGATACCGACCGCACGTGCCATGAGCGCCTCCTCCGCCACCGTTGGATCCGCCGGGACGCGATCAACACGCAGCCTAGTTGAGCCGCTCTCGCGCAAGATTGGACCCGGCAGACGTCAGACTGCACGATGCCCGTTCCAACGTCAAATAGTTGAGCCCTAGTGACTCACCTTTACTCAGCGCCGCTGCGGTGCGCCGACCGGGCCGGGCAGCACGGCGCGTTGACTTGCGGCAAGTCACACCCCGGGGCCGCCTAGGGCGACAACCCGCGGCAAGTCAACGAGGGTCACGGTGTGCCGGGCGGTGTACCGGGCGCGCCCGCACGGGACGTGAGGCGCAGGGCCGCGGGGGCGTGCGCGGGGACGGCCGGGTCACGTGGGGCGACCGGTTCGAGGCGGCGGTAGGGCGATCCCGGCTCGGGCCGCGGGTCCGGCTCGCCACGGTTGGGCCAGAACGCCATCGCGCGCTCCGCCTGCGCGGTGATCGTGAGCGACGGGTTGACGCCGAGATTGGCGGTGACCGCCGAGCCGTCGACGATGTGCAGGCCGGGGTGGCCGAACACGCGGTGGTAGGGGTCGATCACGCCGGTCTCCGGGGAGTCCCCGATGACGCAGCCGCCGATGAAATGCGCGGTGGTCGGGATGTCGAAGAGATCGAACCACGTGCCGCCAGCGGTGGCGCCGAGCTCCTCGGCCAGCATGCGCGTGGCGTCGTGGCCGATCGGGATCCAGGTGGGGTTGGGGTCTCCGGTGCCCTGCCGGGCCGTCAGGAGCCGCCGGCCGAGCAGGCCGCGCCGGCCCCGGACCGTGAGGGAGTTGTCGTGCGTCTGCATGACCAGCGCGATGATGGTCCGCTTGGCCCAGTCCTTCAGCGACAGGCCGCGGAGGATGACGGTGGGGTGCCGGACGCTCTGGCCGAGGAACTTCGCCCAGCGCGGCAGGCGTCCGCCGCCGTCGATGAGGAGCGTGCGGATGGCGCCCATCGCGTTCCCGTTGATCCCGTACCGGGTCGGCTCGATGTGCGTGTTCGCGTCGGGGTGGAACGAGGAGGTGATGGCCAGGCCCGTGCTGTGGTCGGGATCCCCCGGGCGGTGCCAGACGGTCATGCGTTCCACGCCGAGCAGCGCCTCGGAGTTGGTGCGGGTCAGCTCGCCCAGGCGGTCCGACAGGTGCGGCAGGCGGCCCTGGGCGCGCATGCCGTGCAGCAGGGTCTGGGTGCCGTACGTTCCCGCCGCGAGGACGACCTGCCCGGCGGTGAGCCGCCGGGACCTGCGCGGGAGGGCGCCCGTCCGCGCGATCCCGACCTCGTACCCGCCGCCGTCGCGGGGGGTCACGGCCTTCACCGTGCTGTCCGGCAGGATCGTGACGCCCCTGCGCTCGGCCAGGTACAGGTAGTTCTTGGTGAGGTCGTTCTTGGCGTTCCGGCGGCAGCCGACCATGCAGGAGCCGCAGGCCACGCAGGCGTTGCGCCGCGGCCCGGCGCCGCCGAAGTAGGGGTCGTCGGCCTCCTGGCCCGGGGCGGTCCCGCCGTCGCCGAAGAAGACCCCGACCGGGGTCGGGTGCCAGGTGTGTCCGGCGCCCATGCGCTCCGCCACCCTGCGCACCGCGACGTCCGCGGGGGTGATGAGCGGGTTGGCCGTGACGCCCAGCATCCGCCGCGCCTGGTCGTAGAACGGGGCGAGTTCGTCCTGCCAGTCGGTGATGTGGCCCCACTGGCGGTCGGTGAAGAACGGCCGGGGCGGCACGTAGAGGGTGTTGGCGTAGACCAGCGACCCGCCGCCGACCCCCGCGCCGGCCAGCACGAGGACCTTGGCCTCGCCGCGGACGAGATGGAACCGCTGGATCCCGCGCAGCCCGAGCCGGGGCATCCAGACGTACCTGCGCAGCCGCCAGTTGCTCTTGGGCAGGGAGTCCTCGTCGAAGCGGCGGCCGGCCTCCAGGACCGCCACCCGGTAGCCCTTCTCGGCCAGCCGCAGCGCCGCCACGCTGCCGCCGAAGCCCGACCCGACCACGATCACGTCATAGTCATGGTCGTGGTCGCGGTCATCGTCGTGGTGGTCGCCGTCCGTACCCGCCATGGGCCCGTCGCCTCCTCTCCCCCGAGGATCGGTGAACGACGACCGACTATCGGCCCCGGGCGGCCCGATCCGCAATGTCAGCGTGGCATCACTTCGTGACGGCTTTTGTCAGCGTGCTGACAACCGGGCGGGCGGCGCGGCTCAGTCCAGGGCCGACTCTTCGTACCAGCGGTACGGCACCGTCCAGTCCCACTCCGCCCGCGCCTCGTCCGCCTCGGGGACGGTGCCGTGGAAGGCGCATTCGGGGGCGAGGATCACGACGTGGCCGCGGCCGACCTGCTCGACCCAGATCGAACCCAGAACGACCACGCCCTTCGCTGCGGCGCGCACCAGCCGGACCGTCATGTCCACTCCTCCCGCGTCAAGGCGGATCTCCCAGGGGGCATCGACAGGTCAGATTCCCCTGATCTCCCCGGTCGATGCGTGCCCGTCCGCGAACGGCCCGCGCAGGACGGAGGCGGCGTGCCGCGCGCCGCCGGTGAGCCGGCCGATCTCCTCGCGGGCCAGGTCGTCGCGCACGGTCTCGGCGAGCAGGTCCCGGTACGCGGCGTTCCGCTCGGTGACGCGCCGCGCGGACTGCCATTCCCGGTAGGCGTCGTCGGTGTCGCGCGCCTGCCGGGCGTAGTCCTCCAGCGCCTCGACGCGCGCGGTGACGGAGCGCACCGACAGGTCGAGGGCGCGGCGCTGCGGCTCCAGCAGCCCGCGGACCCGCGGTGACGGCCGCTCGGGGCACCGCTCGCGGTGCTCCCGCCGCAGCCGGGTGTGCTCGGCCAGCGCGTGCGCGATCGCCCATTCCTGGCGGGGCAGCACGACCGTGTCGCGGACGGCGTCGAGCAGGCCGGCCCGGTGGGCCTCCGACCCCAGCACCGCGTCGGCGGCGCGTTGCGTCCGCACCAGCAGCCGGGCGGCGTCGGCGTCGAAGTCGCGGGGCAGCAGGTAGCGGCCGTGGTGGCGGCGGGCGGCCCGCGCGGCGTCGGGTTCGCGCAGGCGCCGCAGCGCCCCCACGGTCCAGCCGGTGAACCCGGCCGCGGCCAGCACCGCCGCCGCCTCGCCCGCCCCGGCCAGGAGCAGCGCGATCTGGGCCAGCGGCAGGAAGATCATCGCCAGCACGGCGGTGCGGCCCCAGCGGAAGACGCCGTCCAGCGGATCGTCCTCGTCGAGCGAGAGCAGGAAGAACGCCCGGATCCAGCCTCCGGGCAGCACCCCGTAGAAGAACGCCAGCAGCGGGATCCCCAGGGCCCGCGCGACGATCGTGCGGAGCCCCGGACGCGGCGCGGCGGGGGCCGGAAGGCTCGCGGGCACCAGCCGTTCGGGGGCCGCGGCCAGCAGCGCGCGTTCACGGCAGGGGATGTCGGGGTCGTACACGGTCCGGGGGTGTTCGTTGTCGGTCATGGGCACTCCCACAGCTTGCGCACCTGACAACCCGGTGACACTTCCGTCCCTATCACGCGCGTCCCAGGATCGGAACCGAGGCGTCACCCGGGTCGCCGCCCAGCCCCTCGCCCAGGGCGGTGCGGAGCGCGGCGGCGACCGCCGCGGGGGCGGGGCGCGGCAGGATCGCGGCCAGGTGGGCGTCCGGGCGGACCAGCCATGCCTCGCCCGGCCGGGCCCCGATCGCCCCGGCCACGCCGCCGCCGGGGTCGAGCACGCCCAGGTCGAGCAGGCGCAGCGGCGCGGCGGTGGCGGTACGGGCGGCGGCCAGGAGCGTCTCCGCCGGTGCCCCGCCGGGCGTCCCCGGGCGGCCCGGCGCCAGGAGCAGCGTGAAGCCGTCGCGGAGGACCTCGCGCAGCCGCGTGACGCCGGGGCGGCCCGGCACCGTGAACGGCGCGTCCGGAACGATCACGCCCGGCGCCGGCGGCTGCAGCGCGCCCTTGGGCGGGCGGCCGGCGGGCGGCCTGGTCGGCTCCGGGGTGGTCAGCGGCGAGCCGGTGTACCAGAACGGCTCGGCGAAGCGGCCCGAGTCGACGCCGGCCGGCGCCGCCTCCCCGCCCCCGCCGGGCCGCGGCGCCGCGGCCCGCTCCAGTGCGGCGGTGCGCCGTGCCCGCGCCCGCTCGTCGCGCGGGACGAGGAAACGCATGGTCGCGGTGGTCACGTCCAGGTTCTCCAGGGCCGCCGCGTGCCGTTCGAGGTGGTAGGTCTCCAGCAGTGCGGGCGGGGCCCAGCCGCGCGCCACGAACGCGATCTTCCAGGCGGCGTTCTCGGCGTCGGGCACCCCGGAGTTGAGGCCCCGGGCGCCGAACGGGGCGTACAGGTGGGCGCAGTCCCCCGCCAGCAGCACCCGTCCCGCCCGCATCCGGTCGGCGACCCGCGACTGGAAGCGGTAGACCGAGTGCCACACCAGCGTGTACGGCCGGTCCCCGATGATCTGCCGGACCCTGCGGTCGAGCCCGCCGTCCGCCTCCTCGGCGGCGAGGGAGAAGCCGGGCGGCACCTGCCAGTCGACGCGGTAGCGCGATCCCGGGCACGGGTGGATGAGCACCTGCCGGCCGGGGTTCCACGGCGGGTCGAAGTAGAAGCGGCGTTCACGTTCCCAGCCGGGGAGGTCGGCCTCCAGGTCGACGATGAGGAACCGGTCGTCGAAGCTCTCCCCGGGGAAGCCGACGCCGAGCGCGGCGCGGACGGCGCCGGACCGGCCGCCCGAGCACGCCACGACGTAGGAGGCCCTGATCCGCGCCGTCCCGCCGTCCGCGCGGCAGCGCACGGTCACGCCCGCGGGGTCCTGGTCGAGGCCGGTCACCTCGTGTCCCCAGCGGATCTCGATCAGGTCCGCGCGGGCGGCGGCGCACGCGTCCAGGATCAGCTCGGTCCGGGACTGGGAGATGTTCACGCACGCCGGGAGCGTGCCCGCCCCGGCGAAGCGCCAGGAGAACAGCTCCCGGTCGCGGTAGTAGGTGCGCGCCGTCGTCCAGGCGAGCCCCTCCTCGGCCACGGCGCCCGCGCCGGCGTGGCACCAGATGTCCAGGACGTCGCGCTGCTGGCAGATCGACCGGGAGCCCGCGGGCTCGCGGGCCGCGCGCCGTTCCAGGACGACCACCGGCAGGCCCCAGCGGGCCAGCAGCAGCGCGGCCGTCAGCCCCACCGGCCCGGCGCCGATCACCACCACGGGATCCATCGCGCCCCTCCGTCCCCGGCGGTCACCGCCTCAGTCCTGGAGTTCGGCCCAGACCTCGCGGTCGCGTTCGGCCGTCCAGATCCGGGGACGTTCGACGCCCTCCAGCTCGTCCCAGAGCCGGGCGACGTCGAACGGCAGGCAGTGTTCGAAGATCGGCCACCGGCCGTAGCGCGGCGCGAGCTCGGTGTGGACGGCGTCGAAGGCGTCCTTGAGGGTGCCGCCGCGCTCCCGGACCCGGCTCACCTCGGCGATCATCACCTCCAGGAACTCGCGGGTCTGCGCGATGGCGTCCCGTACCGCCTCCCGGCCGTGCGCGACGGCGCCGCGCCCGCCGACCAGCGTGCGGGCCCCGAACGAGGCGACGTGGTCGAGGGTGCCGGCGGCCCACTCGCGGTGGAAGGCGTCGCCGGTGTAGAGGGCGGCCTGGGTCTCCACGAGGTCGCCGGCGAACAGGATGTGCCGCCGGGGCAGCCAGGCCACGATGTCGCCCTCGGTGTGGCCGCGCCCGCAGTACGCCAGGTCGAGATCGCCGCGGTCGCCGCCGAGGTCGATGGTGAGGGTGCCGGAGAAGGTCACCGTCGGCCAGGTGAGCCCGGGGATGCCCGCGGGGTCCTTGAACAGCCGGGGCATCCGCGCGTACTCCGACTCCCAGTCCTGCCGGCCGCGCTCGGCGATCAGCGCGCGGGTGCGGTCGTGGGCGATGATCGTGGCGGCGCCGAACGCGCTCGCCCCCAGCGTGCGGACGGCGTGGTAGTGCGACAGCACCAGGTACCGGACGGGCTTGTCGGTGTGCTCCCGCAGCACCGCCAGCCAGTCGCGCGCGGCGGCGGGGGTGGCCAGGGCCTCGAAGCAGACCAGGAAGTCCTCGCCCTCGACGGCGCCGACGTTCGGGTCCCCCTCGGCGGTGAGCGCGTACACCCCGTCGGCGAGGACCTCCAGCGTCCGCTCCTTCTCGTCCAGATCGGCGGACGACGCGAACGGTCTGGGCATCGTTGCCCCCTCGCACTCGTGGATCACGGCTCACGCGCAGGGTTCATTCCACCGCACGGCACCCGATAACCCCGCGGAGGCGGGGACGCGAGCGCGTTCCCGGCCCGCTCCGGCCGTCCGCGCCGGTCGCCGCCCCGAGGGGTGAAAAAGATCTTGAAAGGGGAAAGGATGGCAGCGTAGCCGTACGCGCGCGCCGAGGGCGCGCGGAGGGAGCGTCGTGGCCGGGTGAACGTCGCGCTGGGCCTGCTGGCCGTCCTCGTGCTGACCGCGGCGACCGGATGGTTCGTCGCGCAGGAGTTCGCGTTCGTCACCGCGGACCGGCCGGAGCTGCGCCGGCGGGCCGGGGAGGGCGACCGGAACGCCGCGCGGGCGATCCGGGTGATGGAGCGGGTGTCGTTCATGCTGTCGGGCGCCCAGCTCGGCATCACCGTGACCGCCCTGGTCGTCGGGTTCATCGCCAAGCCGGCGCTGGCCGACCTGATCGCCCCGGTGCTGCGGGCGCTCGGGGTGCCGGCCGCGGCGACCGGCGGGATCGCGCTGGCGGCCGGGTTCGTGCTGGCCACGATCATCCAGATGGTGCTGGGCGAGCTGCTCCCCAAGAACCTGGCGCTGGCCCGGCCGGAGCCGCTGGCCCGGGCGCTGGCGCCGTCCACCCTGGTCTACCTCACGGTGGCCGGGCCGCTGATCCGGCTGTTCGACGCCTCGGCCAACCGCCTGCTGCGGGCGGCCGGGATCGAGCCGGTGGAGGAGCTGCACCACGGCGCGACGCTGGAGGAGCTGGGCCACATCATCGGCGAGTCCGGCGAGGAGCTGCAGGCGGGCCACGCGGACCTGCTGGAGCGCGCGCTGGTGTTCTCCGACCGTACGGCCGAGGAGGTCATGGTGCCGCGGGTGGACGTGGTCACCGTCCCGGCCACCACCCCGGCCGGCCGGATGAGCGAGGTCATCACCGCGCACGGGCACACCCGCTACCCGGTGGTCGGCACCGGCGTGGACGACGTCATCGGGGTGGTCGGGCTGGAGGAGCTGGTCCGGCTGGATCCCGGGAGGGCCGACCGGACCCCGGTGGGCGAGCTGGCCCGGCCGGCGCCGCTGCTTCCGGCCACGCTGCCGCTGCCCGAGGTGGTCGCCCGGCTGCGCGGCGAGGAGGGGTCCCTGGCCTGCGTGGTGGACGAGTACGGCGGTTTCGCGGGCCTGATCACCTGGGAGGACGTGGCCGAGGAGCTGGTCGGGGAGATCGCCGACGAGAACGAGGTGGGCGAGGACCTTGCCGTCCGCCGCGGCGAGTGGTGGACGACCGACGCCGGGCTGCGCGTGGACGAGGTCGAGCACGAGACCGGGATCGGCCTGCCCGAGGGCGACTACGAGACCGTCGCGGGGCTGCTGCTCGAACGGCTCGGCCGGGTCGCCGAGCCCGGCGACGTGGTCGCGGTGGACCTGCCCCCGCGGCGGCTCGGCGAGCCGGCGCGCCGGGCCGTGGTGGAGGTGCTGTCGGTGCACCGCCACGTCCCGGAGCTGATCCGGATCCGGGTCGCCGCCCCGGGGGCCGGGCAGGGAGCGGGACGGAGCGCGGGGCGGGGCGGGCGCCGGACCGCCCGGTCCGGCGGCGAGGAGGAGCGGTGAACCTCTCGGCCGGAGTGCCGGTCACGCTCGCGCTGCTGGCGGCCAACGGCTTCTTCGTCGCCTCCGAGTTCGCGCTGGTGGCGGCCAAGCGCCCGCGGCTGGAACGCGCGGCGGCACGGGGCAGCCGCACGGCCGCGTCGGCGGTGGCGGGGATCGGCGAGCTGTCGCTGATGCTGGCGGGCGCCCAGCTCGGCATCACCATGTGCTCGCTGGGACTGGGCCTGGTGTCCGAGCCGCTGATCGCCGAGACCCTGGCCCCGCTGTTCCGCGACGCCGGCCTGCCCGGCGGCGCCGCGCACGCGGTCGCGTTCGTGCTGGCGCTGGGGGTGGTGACCTTCCTGCACATGGTGGTCGGCGAGATGGTGCCCAAGTCGTGGGCGATCATCCGGCCGGAGCGGTCCGCGATGCTCCTGGCGGTGCCGTTCCGGGCGTTCGCCGGAGCGGTCCGCCCGGTGCTGGCCGCGCTGAACGCCACCACGAACCTGCTGCTGCGGGCGCTGGGCGTCCCGCCGCGCGACGCGATGAGCGTGTCGCGCACGCCCGAGCAGCTGCGCAGCCTGGCGCTGGAGTCGCGGCGGCTCGGCCTGATCGGGGAGACCGACCTGCACCTGCTCACCGCCGCGCTGGACGCGCCGCGGACGCCGCTGGCGGGGCTGGTCGTCCCGGTCGCCGACATCGTCGCCGTCGCCCCCTCGGCCACCCCCCGGGAGATCATCGAGACGGCGGCCCGGAGCGGCCTTCTGCGCCTGATGCTGCGCGGCGCCGGGGCGGGAGAGCCGCCGCGGATGGTGCACGTCCGGGACGCCTACCTGGCGCGGGCGCGCGGGCGCCGCACCCCGGCCCGCGACCTGGCGCACCCGGTTCCCGTCCTGCGGGCCGGCACTCCGGTGGCCGAGGCGGTGACGACCCTGCGCGCCCACCACAGCCATCTCGGCCTGGTCGAGCAGGCCGACGGCCGGATCGCCGGGCTCATCAACCTGGACGACCTGCTCACCACGCTGCTCAGCCCGGCCTGAACCCTCGTCAACCAAGGTTGACACCCGGAGGCTGTCAACCTATATTGACAGCATGGACGACGGAGTGAAGCTCGCCGAGGCGGCGGGCAGCCGGGACCCCGCGATCGGCCTGCGGGCCGTCCGCGCTCTGCGCGAGCTGGCCGAACGGCTGGAGGCCCTCCAGGTCGCGAGCGCGCGCGAGCGGGGCTGGTCCTGGCAGGAGATCGCGGTCTGCCTCGGCGTCAGCCGGCAGGCCGTCCACAAGAAGCACGGCGGCGGCGGCCGCATTCTCAAGAAGGAGCGGTGATGTTCGAGCGGTTCACCAAGGAGGCCCGCGGCGCGGTGATCGGGGCCCAGCAGGAGGCGCGCGCGCTGTCCTCCCGCACCATCGGCACCGAGCACCTCCTGCTCGCCCTGCTCGACGGCGAGGGCCCCGCGGCCGAGGCCCTGCGCGGCCAGGGACTGAGGGCCGGCCCGCTGCGCGCGACCGTCGCGCGCCGCTCGGGCACCGGCGACCTGGACGCCGACGCGCTCCGCACCCTCGGCATCGACCTGGACGCCGTGCGGCGGGCCGCCGAGGACAGCTTCGGCGAGGGCGCGCTCGACGCCCCGGCCGGCCGCTTCCGCAAGGGGCACATCCCGTTCACCGCCGAGTCCAAGAAGGCGCTGGAGCTGAGCCTTCGGCACGCCGTCCGGCTCAAGCACCAGCGGCTGGGCACCGGCCACATCCTGCTCGGCGTCCTCCACGACGGCGGCTCCGAGGCGGCACGGGTGCTCGGCGCGGAGGGCGTCGATCTCGCCTCCGTCCGCGCCGAGGTCACCCGCCTGCTCGAGGCCGAAGCCGCCTGACGCCCCGATCCGGTTCGCCCGCCGGGCCCCGCCATGGTTTCTTGGGAGCATGACAGCCCTGGCGGACGACCTCCGGCGCCTCATCCCCGCGGAACGCGTCGTCACCGACCCCGGCGTGGTCTCCGCGTACGCCCGCGACCAGGCGCTGTGGGCGCCGTACGGCACCGCGGCGGCACTGGTCCGCGCCGGGTCCGCCGAGGACGTGCGGGCGCTGGTGGAGTTCTGCGCCGCGCGGGGCGTGCCGATCGTCCCCCGCGGCGCCGGGACCGGGCTGTCGGGCGGGGCCAACGCGCTCGACGGATGCGTGCTGCTGTCCCTGGAGCGGATGGACCGGATCGTCGAGATCGACCCCGCCGAACGGCTCGCGGTGGTGCAGCCGGGCGTGGTCAACGACGACCTGCGCGCCGCCTGCGCCGGGCACGGCCTGTGGTACCCGCCCGACCCGGCCAGTTCCCCCTGGTCCACCATCGGCGGCAACGTGGCCACCGACGCCGGTGGCGTCTGCTGCGTGAAGTACGGCGTCACCCGCGACTACGTGCTGGCCGTCGAGGCGGTCGTCGGGCGCGGCGAGGCCGTCCGCCTCGGGCGCCGCACCGCCAAGGGCGTGGTCGGATACGACCTGTGCGGGCTGATGGTCGGCTCGGAGGGCACCCTCGGCGTCATCACCGAGATCACCGTGCGGCTGCGCGGCGCCCGCCCGCCCGAGCGCACCGTCGTCGGCGGCTTCGACGGCCTCCGCGCCGCGGGGGAGGCCGTCAGCGCCGTCACCGCCGCCGGGATCGTGCCCAGCGCCCTGGAGCTGATCGACCGCTACTGCCTGGAGGCGGTCGACCGGTGGAAGAACATGGGCCTGTCGGCCGACGCGGAGGTCCTCCTCCTCGGCCGTACCGACACCCCCGGGGAGACGGGCGAGGCCGAGGCCGAGGCGATGGCCGCCTGCTTCAAGGACGCGGGGGCCACCTGGAGCGCGCGCTCCACCGACCAGGCGGAGGCCGACGCCCTCTTCGCGGCACGGCGGCTGGCGTACCCGGCGCTGGAACGCCTCGGCCAGGTCCTCACCGAGGACGTCTGCGTCCCGCGCGCGCTCGTCCCGGAGATGCTCGCCCGGATCCAGCGCGCCGCCCGCGCCCACGACACCCACATCGCCAACATCGCCCACGCGGGCGACGGCAACCTGCACCCGCTGATCATCACGCGGCCCGGCGACGGCGCGGCCCGCGACCGCGCCCACCGCGCGTTCGACCAGATCATCGACGACGCCCTCGCGCTCGGCGGCACCGTCACCGGCGAGCACGGCGTGGGCCTGCTCAAGCGGCGCGGCCTGCACGCCGAGCTCGACCCGGCCGTGGTCGCCCTCCACCACGCCGTCAAGAACGCGCTGGACCCCGCCGGGATCTTCAATCCCGGCAAAGTCTTCGGGGACCCCGCGGCCTGACCGCATGACCGGCCCCTCCCCGGGTACGCCGAACCGGACTTCTACGGAGGAGGGACACCATGCGCGTCGTGGTCGTCGGCGCCACCGGCAACGTGGGCACCAGCACCGTACGGGCGCTGGCCGCCGACCCCGAGGTGACCTCGATCCTCGGCCTGGCCCGCCGCCGGCCGGAGCTGGAGGTCGACAAGACCGAGTGGGCGGAGGCCGACGTGCACGGCACCGACCTGGTCCCCCATTTCCGGGGCGCGGACGCGGTCGTCCACCTGGCCTGGCTGTTCCAGCCCACCCACTCCCCCCTGATCACCTGGCGGGTCAACGTCCTGGGCAGCGCCCGGGTCTTCCTGGCCGTCGCCGAGGCGGGCGTCCCGGCTTTGGTGTACGCCTCGTCCGTCGGGGCGTACTCGCCGGGCCCCAAGGACCGCCGGGTGGACGAGATGTGGCCGACCCACGGCTGGGCCGCCGCCGCCTACAGCCGGGAGAAGGCCTACGTGGAACGGCTGCTCGACGTGTTCGAGGCCGAGCATCCCCGGTGCCGGGTCGTGCGTTTCCGCCCGGGGTTCATCTTCAAGCGCGAGTCCGCCTCCGAGCAGCGCCGCCTGTTCGCCGGACCGTTCGTCCCGGGGTCGCTGGTCCGGCCGGGGCTGATCCCGTTCGTCCCCGACATCCCGGGGCTGCGCTTCCAGGCGCTGCACGCCGACGACGCCGGCGAGGCGTACCGGCTGGCGGTGACCCGGGAGGTGCGCGGGCCGTTCAACCTCGCGGCCGAACCGGTGATCGGCACCTCCGAGCTGGCCGGGCTGCTGGAGGCCAGGAAGGTCCCCGTGCCCGCGCGCGGCGTGCGCACCGCCCTCCGGGCGGCCTGGCGGCTGGGCCTGGTACCGGCCTCCCCGGACCTCCTCGACCTGGCCCTGCACATCCCCGTCATGGACACCGCCCGGGCCAGGACCGATCTCGGCTGGTCGCCCGCCCAGACGGCCATGGACGCTCTGAGCGAGTTCCTGATCGGGCTCCGTACCGGCGCGGGCATGGGCACCCCGCCGCTGGCACCGGGCACGGGCGGCCCGATGCGGCTGCGCGAACTGGTCACCGGCGTGGGCCGGCGCCCCTGACCCGCCTAGGGTTCGCCTTCCTTCTCCGCGCAGAACTCGCCTCTGCTCACATGCTCTTGAGGACCTCGTGCAGGACGGTGACGGTCGCGCCGGGCGGCTCGGCCCGCGCGCTCAAACGGTCCATCACCTGGCGGTAGTGGTAGATGTCGGCGGGCTTGTCCAGGCACAGCGAGCTGGTGAGCTGGTCGAGGAACACCACGTCGCCCAGCTCGGGCTCACCGAAACGCAGGAGGGTGATCGCCCCGCCGGCCGCCGCCCCGGTCGTGAACGGCATCACCTGCACGGTGATGTGCGGCAGCTCGGCCAGCTCCATCAGACGGGTCAGCTGCCGGCGCATGACGTCCCGGTCGCCCAGCCGGCGGCGCAGCGCGGCCTCGTCGACGACGACCCACAGGCGGGCCGGCTCGGGGCCGAGCAGCAGCTCCTGGCACCGCATCAGCAGCTCCAGGCGCCGTTCCAGAGCCACCCCGCCGTCGTCGAACGACAGCACCGCGCGGGCGTACTCCTCGGTCCGCAGCAGCGGCGGCACGAACTGCAGCTCGTACCCGCGGATCAGGCTGGACGCCTGCTCCAGCTCCAGCCGGGTCTCCTGCCAGCCCGGGATGACGTCGTTGTACTCGTGCACCCATCCGGTCTCGCGCGCCTGCCGCACCAGGTCCAGCAGCCCTTTGCGCTCGTCCTCGCCGGTGACGCCGTACAGGGTGAGGAGGTCCTCCACGTCCCGCGTCTTGAACCCGGTGCGCCCCAGCTCCAGGCGGCTGATCTTGGAGTGGGAGGCCCGGATCGCCTCCCCCGCCGCCTCGCGGGTGATCCCACGCGCCTCGCGCAGCCGGCGCAGGCGCCCGCCCAGCAACATCCGCGCCACCGTGGGCCCGGCCGAATCCGGACCACCCGCCGTTCGCCCTGTGCTCATGTCCATCCCGCGCGCCGCCGACCTCCCGAGAATCTCACAATGATCCCCGGCGCGCACACCCGTCACGCGCCCCGCCACTCTCCCACCGGCCCCACCAGAACCCCAACCCACAAAGGCGTTCCAGCGTCCGGGAGTCTGCGGCGGCGGTCAGCGAGCACGTTCAGGCGAGCACCCGGACCACCGGCACAGGGCACCGGGCCTCGGGACGGCCTCACGGCCGCTCAGTCGAACAGCTCCTTGGCCGAGGCGACACTCAGCGACCGCTCATGCCAGACCATCAGCTGCTCGAAATCCGCGCACCCGACGATGCGCTCCCGCACCTCATCGGGCACACACAGCCCACGCCCCCGCAACACCGCGAGGATCATCCGCGCAGCCGCCTCCGACCGCCCCTCCGCCTTGCCCTCCGCCTTGCCTTCGGCCTTGCCGTCGTCGAAGTACTTGCGGGCGAAGTCGCTCTGGTACTCGTATCCCTTGAGCGTCAACTGCTCCTCCAGATAGCGCCGGGCCACTTCGGGAAGGGCCGCGTTCACGAGGTCCGGCGGTCAGCGAGCACGCTCAGGCGAGCACCCGGACCACCGGCACAGGGCACCGGGCCTCGGGACGGCCTCACGGCCGCTCAGTCGAACAGCTCCTTGGCCGAGGCGACACTCAGCGACCGCTCATGCCAGACCATGAGCTGCTCGAAATCCGCGCACCCGACGATGCGCTCCCGCACCTCATCGGGCACACACAGCCCACGCCCCCGCAACACCGCGAGGATCATCCGCGCAGCCGCCTCCGACCGCCCCTCCGCCTTGCCCTCTGCCTTGCCTTCGGCTTTGCCCTCTGCCTTGCCGTCGTCGAAGTACTTGCGGGCGAAGTCGCTCTGGTACTCGTATCCCTTGAGCGTCAACTGCTCCTCCAGATAGCGCCGGGCCACTTCGGGAAGGGCCGCGTTCACGAGGTCATGGTATCTCGCACGGTGATCGTCATCGAGCACAGGGTAAGCACTGGGCAGTGCCGACAGCACCTTTCTACCGTCCGGGCCGGCGCCGTGCACGAGCGCCGACAGCACGGCCAGCTCGGGGTTGGCCGCGGCCTGGGCACCGTCGGTCACGTGGGGGACGTTGCCCGGCCCCACCACGAGCGGTGTGAGCGTCATGCCCGGATGCCCGCAGTCGATCGGACGGCCGCACCACCGCGCCGTCGCGGTGTCAGGACAGATCACCAGCAGGATGACCGTGCATTTCAGCCTGGCGCGCAGTCCCATGAGGTAGGCGGGCCAGCTGAAGTGCTTGTCCGGGTCGTTGCCGAGTTGCACCTCGACGATGACCGCGAAGACCCTGCCGTCCGCCCGGAACTCGATGACGGCGTCGGCCCGCAGCTCGGCCAGCCGGTCGTCGGTGATGTTCTCCGACCTGAGACGGGCCTCGCGGAAGGCGGGCAGGGGCAGCCCGAGGGGACCGTCCAGTATCTCGGCGGCGAGTACGGGACGCTGCCGGAACAATTCGGAAACGGTTTCATGCTTTGCACTCGGCATGAGAAAGGACGATAACCACATGGCCGTTCGAGTGGAGTCAGAACGGCGAGATGAGGAAATTGATCGGTTATTTCGAAATGGGTGATTCACCGGTTGTCGGGCTTTGTGCGGTGCAATGTCAGTGAGGGGTTGACCTCAAGAACGGTTGAGGTTGGAGACTCGGGGGTGAGGAGGTTTCACCATGTCGATCCAGCTCGATCACATCATCGTCCCGGCCAGGGACAAGAAGGCGTCCGCCGAGTTCCTCGCGCGGATCCTCGGCCTGGAGGCGGGGGCGCAGCAGGGGCCGTTCGTCCCGGTGCGGACCGGGAACGGGGTGACGCTCGACTTCATGGACTCCGACGACGTCCGGTGGCAGCACTGCGCCTTCCTGGTGCCGGAGGAGGAGTTCGACGGGATCTTCGCCAGGATCAAGGAGTCGGGCGCCCGCTACCACGCCAACCCGGACGGGAGCGGGGCCGGCGAGATCAACACGCGGGACGGCGGGCGCGGCGTGTACTTCGAGGACCCCAGCGGCCACGCGATGGAGGTGCTCACCGTTCCGTACGGGGGGTGGCCCAGCGGGTGAAGAAGGCGATCTGGTCCGTCAGGACGGCCTCGCGGATGGCGGGGTCGTTGTAGAAGCCGAAGTGCGTCCCGGGATAGCGCCGCAGTTCGCCGTCCGGGGCGCGCTCGGCCAGGGCCCGGGTCTTCTCCTCGGGGGTCTCGTGGTCATCGGCGGCGATGCAGACGAGGAGAGGGGCGCGCAGGCGCTCGGCGGCGTCGCCGGGGCGGTAGCGCATCATCCGGAGGAAGGCCCGGGGGGCGATGCTGTTGCGCCAGAGGGTCTGCCCGTCGCCGCTGAGCGTGCGGATGTGCCGTTCGGCCTCCGCGGTGGCGGTGACGGCCAGTTCGCCGGGGGCGCCGATCATGGGGATGTAGTACGGGCTCAGCCCGAGCCTCCCCCGGGCCGCGTCCCAGAGGATGGCGGCCTGGAGCCTCAGGGTCGCCCAGGCCGAGCGGCCCTCGACCTTGCGCGGGAATCCGTTGAACGGGATCTGGGCCACCACCGCCGGGACGCGGGGATCGTCCGCCGCGACGACGATGGCGTGGGCGCCGCCGAGCGAGTTGCCCCACAGGAGGACGCGGCCGGGGTCGATCTCCTCGCGGGCGCGGGCGAAGGCGATCGCCGCGCGCACGTCCTGCCGCTGCCCGTCGATGTCGACCAGTTGGCGCGGCTCGCCACCGCTCTCGCCGAAGTTGCGGTAGTCGAACACCAGGGCCGCCATCCCGGCGGCGGCGAACGCCTCCGCGTGCGGGACGAGCCTGTCCATGGTGCCGCTGAACCCGTGGCACAGGACGACGCAGGGCACCGGGCCCGGACGGCCGGGCGGCAGGTGGAGGCGTCCCCGGAGCCGGACGGCGCCCGACTCGAAGGACACCGCTGTCGATTCGGGCATACCCGCCCCCTTCACTGACCGGAGGTCAGGAGACTAGCAGAGTATTAGACTCGCGGTAAGTGCACTCGGGAGGGCCATGAACGAGACCGCCACCCCGCGCAGGATCCTCGACGCCGCGAGCACCCTGTTCGCCGAGCGCGGCTTCCGCGGGACCTCCATGCAGGCGATCGCGCGGGAGGTCGGCATCACCAAGGCCGCCCTCTACTACCACTTCGAGTCCAAGGACGACATCCTGCGCCACCTCACGCTGCCCCTGCTGGACGAGCTGGAGGCGGCGCTCGCCGAGGCGGAGGCCCAGGACGACCCCGAGACGGTGCGGCGGCGGGCGATCGAGGGGTACGTGGACGTGAGCCTGCGGCACCGGCGGACGCTGGTCATGCTCATCCGGGACATGACGCTGCTCGTCCAGGCGCCGGTGGCCGATCGGTTCAAGGCCGTCCTCCTGCTGGCGGGCGACCTGGTGTGCGGCCCCGACGGAGGGCTGGAGCAGCGGGTGCGGGCGGCCCAGGTGGTCGCCGCCCTCGGCGATCCCATCATCGCCTTTCGCGACGTCCCCGCCGCACGGCTCAGGCGGCTCGTCCTGGACGGGGCGTGGGCCCTGCTGAACGCGCCGCCGGAGGGCGGGGAGCCGGCGCGGGGACGGCCCCGGGGACGCGCGGGCGGGCGGCCCGCGGCGTTGAGCGAGGCGGAGGCCGCCCAGGCCCGGGAGCTGTACGCGGCCGGGCGGAGGGCCGACGAGATCGCCGCGCGGTTCGGCGTCTCCCGGGCCACGGTCTACCGCTGTCTCAAAACCTAGTTCTGAGAATTTGGTTTCGAGAATCGTGGCGGCGTACGCTCGGATCATGGCCGACGGATGTGGCCCGGCGAACGGGGACGACCTCTGGGAGCGCGCCGACGAGCTGGAGGCGCGGGGCGACCGTGAGGCCGCCCGGTCGCTGTACCTCGAGGCCATGGCCGAGGGGGTGACCGGGGCCGGGGTCGAGTACGGGGACGCGCTGCTGCGCTGGGGCGAGGATCCGGCCGAGGCGGAGCGGCTGTTCCGCGCCTCCATGGCCTCGGGCGAGGACTGGAACGGCGACGAGCGGCTCGCCGAGCTGCTCCGCTCGACCGGCCGCGTCGACGAGGCCGAGGAGGTGCTGCGGTCCGGGCTGGCCCGGGGGCACACCTACCTCGCGAGGCTGCTGGGGCACGTGCTGAGCGACGACCGCTCCGGGTGCCGGGCGGAGGCCGAGTCCTGGTACCGCACCGCCCTGGGCGAGGGCGACCCGTACGCCGCCAACGACCTGGCGGCCTTCCTCAGCGACGATCCCGAGCGCCGGGACGAGGCGCGCGGCCTGCTCGTCCAGGCGTACCTGGCCGGGGACGACCTGGCGGCGGGCAACCTCGGGACCATGGCGTGGGAGGACGGCGACCTTGCCGAGGGCCGCCGCTGGCTGCGGATCGCCGCGGAAGAGGGGCAGCACGAGAAGCTGCTGTCGCTGGCGGAGCTGGAGGACGAGGCCGGGGACGACGCGGCCTGCGCGACGTACCTCCGGCGGGCCATCGGGCACGGCGTCGCCGGGGCGCACACCGCCTACGCCCGCTACCTGGTCGACCGGGACGAGGAGCCGTCCGTGGTGGAGGCGGCCCTCCAGGTGGCCGTGGACGCCGCCGATGAGGAGGCCGACTTCGCGTACGCGGCCTGGCTGGAGGAGCGCGAACGCCTGCCGGAGGCGCTGGGCCGCTACCGCCGCGCGGCCGAGGACGGCGACCGGGACGCCTACCTGCCGATGGCGCGCGTCCTGTCGAGCCTGGGCCGCGAGGACGAGGCCGAACGGTACCTGCGCGCGGGGCTGGAGGGCGGCGATCCGTCGTGCGCGGTCGCCTACGCCAGGTTCCTCGCCGGGCACGGCCGGCACGCGGAGATCCCGGCGCTGGCCGAACGCGCCGCCGAGCTGGACGCCGCCGAGGAGGAGATCGCGGAGATCCGGGCGCTGGCGGTCAGCTGAGCGGGGTCACGCCGAAGCGGCGCAGCCGCAGGGCCGGGTTCTTCTCGCGGACCTCGGCGAGGCGGCCCGGGGAGATCTCGCCGGCGGCGGTGCCGGTGCCCTCGCCCAGGGACGCCACGACCACGCCCATCGGGTCGATGATCATGCTGTTGCCGGCCCCGGCGGGCGCGCACTGGTCGGCGGCGGCGACGTAGATCGTGTTCTCGATGGCGCGGGCCCGGACCAGGGTGCGCCAGTGGTCCTCCTTGAGCGGGCCGGGCACCCACTGGGCGGGCAGCGCGACCGCGTCCGCGCCGGCGTCCACCAGCAGGCGGGTCATCTCCGGGAACCGCACGTCGTAGCAGGTCTGCATGCCGAACGTGACGCCCTCGACGTCGAAGGTCTGCGGCGGCCCGAGGTCGCCCGGCCGGACCAGGTCCGACTCCTTGTAGCCGAACGCGTCGTACAGGTGCACCTTGCCGTAGCGGGCGGCGAGGGCGCCGGACGGGTCCAGGGCGACGAGAGTGTTGGCGATCCGGCCCGGCTCGTCCAGGCTCTCGGCGACACCGGCGACGACGTGCGCGCCGTGGCGGGCGGCCAGCTCGCCGAGCCCGCGGACGAACGGGCCGTCCAGCGGCTCGGCCGCGGCCACGTACCGCTCGTCCAGCCGGGACGCGGCGAACATCGCGAACTCGGGCAGCACGACCAGCCGGGCGCCGCGGCCCGCGGCCTCCGCGACCAGGGCGCCGGCGGCGGCCAGGTTGGCGTCCTTGTCCTCACCCGCGGGGAACTGCGCGACGGCGACCCGCACCATGCCGACCTCCTCGTCTCCTCGGAGGCGTGCACGCCCCCGGCCTCATGATCCCAGAGGCCGCCGCCGGGGTCACAGCCGGTCGACGGCGGTGACCTTGACGACCGCCTCGCCCGCCTCGTCCGAGCCGGCCAGGTCCACCTCGGCGGTGATCCCCCAGTCGTGGTCGCCGGCCGGGTCGTCGAAGACCTGCCGGACCCGCCAGAGGGCGTCCTCGGGGACCTCCTCGATCTGCAGCAGCTTGGGGCCGCGGGCGTCCGGGCCGGTGAAGAGGTCGTCGTGCTCCTCCCAGTAGCCCTCCATGGCCTCCCGCCAGCCGTCCGCGCCCAGCTCGGGGTCCAGCTCGCCCAGCTCGGCGTAGCGCTCCAGAGCGGCCAGCTCGACCCGGCGGAACAGCGCGTTGCGCACCAGCACCCGGAACGCGCGGGCGTTCGCGGTGACCCGGGTGACCCGTTCCTCGATCACCTCGGTGGGGTCGTCGCCCGGATGGGCCAGCTGCTCCCACTCGTCCAGCAGGCTGGAGTCGACCTGGCGGACCAGCTCGCCCAGCCACTCGATCAGGTCGATCAGGTCGTCGGTCTTGATCGATTCCGGGACGGTCTGCTGCAGCGCCTTGTAGGCCCCCGACAGGTAGCGCAGCACCAGGCCCTCGCCCCGCGCCAGCTCGTAGTGGGCGATGTACTCGGTGAAGGTCATCGCCCGCTCGTACATGTCGCGGACCACCGACTTGGGCCGCAGCGGGTGGTCGCCCACCCACGGGTGGCCCGCGCGGTAGATCTCGTAGGCGGCCTCCAGCTCCTCCTCCAGCGGCTTGGGGTGGTCGACGTCCTGGAGCAGCTCCATCCGCTCCTCGTACTCGATCCCCTCGGCCTTCATCTCCTGGACTGCCTCGCCGCGCGCCTTGTTGAGCTGGGCCGCCAGGATCTGCCGCGGGTCGTCCAGCGTCGCCTCGATCACCGACAGCACGTCCAGCGCGTACGACGGCGAGCCGGGGTCCAGCACCTCGAAGGCGGCCAGGGCGAACGTGGACAGCGGCTGGTTGAGCGCGAAGTCCTCCTGCAGGTCCACCGTGATCCGGGCGTACCGCCCCTGCTCGTCCGGCTCCTCCAGGGTCTCCACCACGCCGCCGGCCAGCAGCGACCGGTAGATCGCGATGGCCCGGGAGATGTGCCGGCGCCGCGCGGCGGGGTCCTCGTGGTTGTCGGTGAGCAGCCGTTTCATCGCCTGGTACGCGTTGCCGGGACGGGCGATCACCGACAGCAGCATCGCGTGGCTGACCTCGAACCGGGAGCGGAGCATCTCCGGTTCGGCGTCCTGGAGCTTGCGGAAGGTGTCCTCGTCCCAGCCCACGAAACCCTCCGGGGGCTTCTTGCGCTGGACCTTGCGCCGCTTCTTGGGGTCGTCGCCGGCCTTGGCCAGCGCCTTCTCGTTCTCCACGACGTGCTCGGGGGCCTGGGCGACCACGAACCCCACGGTGTCGAAGCCCGCCCGGCCGGCGCGGCCGGCGATCTGGTGGAACTCGCGGGCCCGCAGCCGCCGCACCCGGTGCCCGTCGTACTTGCTCAGCGCGGTGAACACCACGGTGCGGATCGGCACGTTCACCCCGACGCCCAGGGTGTCGGTGCCGCAGATGACCTTGAGCAGCCCGGCCTGCGCCAGCCGTTCCACCAGCCGCCGGTACTTGGGCAGCATCCCGGCGTGGTGGACGCCGATGCCGTGCCGGACGAAGCGCGACAGGTTGCGGCCGAACCTGGTGGTGAAGCGGAAGCCGCCGATCAGCTCGGCGATCTTCGCCTTCTCCTCCTTGCTGCACACGTTGATGCTCATCAGGGCCTGCGCCCGTTCGATCGCCGCGGCCTGGGTGAAGTGCACCAGGTAGATCGGCGCCTTCCGTTCGGCCAGCAGTTCCTCGATGGTCTCGTGCAGCGGCGTGACCCGGTAGTCGTAGATGAGCGGCACGGGCCGTTCGGCGGAGGTGACCAGCGCCGTCGGCCGCCCGGTCCGCCGGGTCAGGTCCTTCTGGAAGAACGTGACGTCGCCCAGGGTGGCCGACATCAGCAGGAACTGGGTCTGCGGCAGCTCCAGCAGCGGGACCTGCCAGGCCCAGCCGCGTTCGGGCTCGGCGTAGAAGTGGAACTCGTCCATCACCACCACGCCGATGTCGGCGTCGGCGCCGTCCCGCAGGGCGATGTTGGCCAGCACCTCGGCGGTGCAGCAGATGATCGGGGCGTCGGCGTTGACGCTGGCGTCGCCGGTCATCATCCCGACGTTCTCGCGGCCGAACATCTCGCACAGGTCGAAGAACTTCTCCGACACCAGCGCCTTGATCGGCGCGGTGTAGAACCCGACCTGGTCGCGGCTCAGCCCGGCGAACAGCGCCCCCGCCGCGACCAGGCTCTTGCCCGACCCGGTCGGGGTGGACAGGATCACGTTGGCGCCGGACACCACCTCGATGAGCGCCTCCTCCTGCGCCGGGTACAGCGTGATGCCGCGCCCGGACACCCATCGCTCGAACGCCTCGAACAGCGAGTCGGGGTCGGCGTCTGCGGCGGAGGGAAGCTGATCGATGAGGTTCACCCCTCCATCCTGCCCCCGTTCGCCCACTGGATGGTCCGGACACGGCCCCCCGGAGCGGGGCCGCGCCGGGCGGCCGCGCGCGGCCGGTTGAGGTCAGGCGCGCGGCGGGCACCGGGACGCCCGTCATCATGTTGATCATCAGTGCCGGTCAGCGGTGTGTCCGGCCGTGGGGAGGGAGCGTCATGGGCGATGCGCGGCGGCCGGCCCTCCGGGGCCGGACCACGGCCCGGAGGGCGCTCGGCGACTTCGAGAAGATCGCGGACTGGGTGGAGGAGCTCGGGAAGGACCTCCCCCGCCGGACCGATGCGGAGCTGGGCGCCCTCACCGGCGCCTACCGCGAGCGGCTCGCGGCCGGCGAGCCGCGGCACGAGGTGCTCATGGAGGCGTTCGCGACGGCGCGGGAGGCGGCGCGGCGGGCGCTGGGGACCCGGCCGCACCGGGGGCTGCTCCTGGCCGGCCTCGCGATGGCCTTCGAGAACGTCGCGGACCTCGGCCCGGAGGAGGACGGGGCCCTCGCCTGCCTGTTCCCCGCCTACCTGGCCGCGCTGGAGGGGCTGCGGCCCCATCTCGTCACGGTCGACGACGAGCGCGCGGAGCGGGACGCGACGTGGACGGGACCGGTCCACCGGATGCTCGGGCTGCGGGTCGGCCTGCTGCGGCCGGGCCTGGACCACGCCGGGCGGCGGTCGGCGCACCGGGCCGACGTCGTCTATGGCGGCGTGCAGGAGCTCGGGTACGCCCGGCTCCGTGACGACCTGGGCTCCCTCGGGGCGGAGAGCGTCGACGCCGCCCGGGCCGTCGCCATCGTGAACGGCATCGGCACGCTGCTCGTCGACGGCTTCGACACGGCGATGTTCATCGCCGGCCCGGACGAGGAGGTGCTGGAGTGGAACGCCAGGGAACGGGCGCTCGCGGCGCAGATCGCCGCCCTGCTGGACGAGGGCGACCACGCGGCCGGCCCGCACGGCCCCAGGCTGCTCAGGCCGGGGATCCGCAAGGTCAGGGAACGGCTGGGCGGGGACGCGCTCGACCCGGAGGCCGACGCCGTCCTGCTGGCGCACCTCCACTCCTTCCTGCAACCGGACCCGCCGCCGGTGCCCGCGGGCACCGACGGGACGCCGGTGATCGACCGGATCACCGTCGGCGGCTTCCTGCGCGGGTACGAGGCGCTGTCGGGCGTCTCGGCGGGCGCCGCGGCTCAGGAGGCCCTCTACCGGCGCGTCTACGCCCTCCCGGTCGTCGCGGTCCCGCCCCTCCACCCGGCGGACGGCCCATCCGGGTCCGACTCGTCCGAGTACGGCCCGTCCGAGTACGGCCCGTCCGGGTCAGGAGTCCCGGACGCGGACGAGTTCGAACGCCGTGCGCGGCACCGCTTCGTCCTCGACGAGCAGCGCCGCGCGCTCTTCGACCGCGTCGACCGCGTCGACTCCCTCGTCCGGGCCCCCGGTGAACCGGAACGGGAAGGGGCACGGCCGGAGGAGATCACCGAGATGATCGGCGAGATCGTCGACGATCATGTGGCGCGCCTCCCGGCCGCGGCCGGGCACGCGGAGCTGGAGGCGTCGCTCACCGCTCTCGGGCGCGTCTGCCCGATCTCCGTCACCGCCGGCGACCTGGCCAGGCGAGGCGGCCGCCCGCTCTCCGGGCGACGCCTCGCCGCCCGGCTCCGCGCCGAGGCGCTGGCCGCCTACGACCGGCGCGAGCGCGACCTCGGGAGCGTGGTGACGCGGGACCTGGAGAGGCACGTGCTGCGGGCCGTCACGCAACGCTGGTGGCGGCGGCATCTGGCCCAAGCGCTCTGCCTGCCGGCGGCCCTGGCCCTGCTCGGGTTCGACGAGGCCACGTCCATGCGGCTCGAGGAGGAGCACGCCGAGGAGCTGTACCACCGGATGCTCGGGCCGCTGGCGGAGGAGGCCATCGGCCACCTCTTCAACCTGGAGGTCGACACCGGCTGATCACGGCGGACGGCGCGTCAGGCGGGGGTCTCGGAACGGTCACCGCCCCAGAGGGTGTGGAACGACCCGTCGCGGTCCGTACGGCGGTAGGTGTGGGCGCCGAAGAAGTCCCGCTGGCCTTGAGTGAGGGCTGCGGGCAGGCGTTCGGCGCGCAGCGAGTCGTAGTAGGACAGGGCCGTGGAGAAGCCCGGGGCGGGGATGCCCAGGCGGGCGGCGGTGGCCACCACCTCGCGCCAGGCGTCCTGGGCGCCGCCGAGGGCCTCGGCGAAGTGGTCGTCGGTCAGCAGGGTCGGGGTCCGCGGGTCGGCCTCGTAGGCGGCGCGGATGCGGTCGAGGAAGCGAGCGCGGATGATGCAGCCGCCGCGCCAGATGGTGGCCATCGCGCCCGGGTCGATGTCCCAGCCGTACTCGGCGCTGCCCGCCTGGATCTGGTGGAAGCCCTGCGCGTACGCGACGATCTTGGAGGCGTAGAGGGCCTTCTCCACGGCGTCGGCGAAGCCGGACTCCTTCACCCGGGACCGGGCGGGGCCGGGCAGCCCCTGGGCGGCCTCGCGCAGCGCGGCGTGTCCCGACACCGACCGGGCGAACACGGCCTCGGCGATGCCGCCGACCGGGACGCCCAGGTCCAGGGCGGTCTGCACGGTCCAGCGGCCGGTGCCCTTCTGCTCGGCCTGGTCCAGGACGACGTCCACGAACGGGCGGCCGGTGGCGGCGTCGGTGTGCGCCAGGACCTCGGCGGTGATCTCGATGAGGTAGGACTCCAGCCGGCCGGTGTTCCAGGTGCGGAACACCTCGGCGATCTCGGCCGGGGACAGCCCGGCGGCGTGGCGCAGCAGGTCGTAGGACTCGGCGATCAGCTGCATGTCGGCGTACTCGATGCCGTTGTGCACCATCTTCACGAAGTGCCCGGCGCCGTCGGGGCCGACGTGCACGCAGCAGGGGGTGCCGTCGACGTCGGCGGCGATGTCCTCCAGGAGCGGGCCGAGGGCCTCGTACGACTCCGCCGAGCCGCCCGGCATGATGCTGGGGCCGTGCAGGGCGCCCTCCTCACCGCCGGAGATCCCGGCGCCGACGAAGTGCAGCCCCCGCTCGCGGAGCGCGGCCTCGCGGCGGCGCGTGTCGGCGAAGTGCGCGTTCCCGCCGTCGACGATCATGTCGCCGGGCTCCAGCAGCGGCGCGAACTCCTCGATGACCGCGTCGGTGGGCGCGCCCGCCTTCACCATGATCACCAGCCGCCGGGGGCGTTCCAGGGACGCCACGAAGTCCTCGGGCCGTTCGGCGGGCACGAAGACGCCCTCGTCCCCGAACTCCCGGACCAGCGCCTCGGTCCGGGACGGGGTGCGGTTGTGCACCGCGACGGCATGGCCGTGCCGGGCGAGGTTGCGGGCCAGGTTACGGCCCATGACGGCAAGCCCGGTGACGCCGATGCGCGCCTCGTCCATTGACTCTCTCCTCATGTTTTCGCGCCTACCCTCGTCGTAGAGGGGGGAACGCCTCCCGTTCGGGCAACCCGCCGGGGCATGGGCTTGTTCCGGGTGGGAAAGGGCCGGACCGTGAACGACTCATGGCGTTCCGCCGGAAGGGGAGCGATGCTGGGACTGCCGGAAGAGGCCGCGGCCTGCCTGTTCGACCTGGACGGGGTGCTGACCCGTACCGCCGCGGTGCACGCGGCGGCGTGGAAGGAGATGTTCGACGCGTTCCTGCGGGAGCGGGCGGAACGGACGGGGGAGCCGTTCGTGCCGTTCGACCCCGTGAAGGACTACGGCGCCTACGTGGACGGCAAGCGGCGCGAGGACGGCACGCGCTCGTTCCTGGAGTCGCGGGGCATCGCCCTGCCGGACGGGACGCCCGGCGACCCGCCGGAGGCCGAGACCGTCCACGGGCTGGGCCGGCGCAAGAACGCGCTGGTGCTGAAGTTCATCGAGGAACGCGGCGTGGAGACCTTCGAGGGCTCGATCGACTACGTGCGGCGCGCCCGCGCGGCGGGCCTGAAGACCGCCGTGGTGTCCTCCAGCGCCAACACCCTGCAGGTGCTGAAGTCGGTGGGCATCACCGACCTGTTCGACGCGCGGATCGACGGGGTCGTCGCCGCCGAACGCGGCCTGCCGGGCAAGCCGGCGCCGGACACCTTCGTCGCGGGGGCGCGGGAGGTCGGCGTGGAGCCGGCGCGGGCGGTGGTCTTCGAGGACGCCCTGGCGGGCGTGGAGGCGGGCCGCGCCGGCGGCTTCGCCTACGTGGTGGGCGTCAACCGGGTGGACGGCGAGCACGCCGCCGCGCTGGCCGAGCACGGCGCGGATGTGGTCGTGGACGACCTGTCCGAACTGCTGGAGGAGAAGCGGTGACCGATCACGAAGGCAGGGGCGCCTCCGACCGGCCGGTGTACGCGGTCGAGCCGTGGTGCGTGCGGGAGCCGGAGCTGCGGCTGGACCGGCTGGCCCAGGGCGAGTCGGTGTTCGCCCTGTCCAACGGGCATCTGGGCCTGCGCGGCAACCTCGACGAGGGGGAGCCGCACGGGCTCCCCGGCAGCTACCTCAACTCCTTCTTCGAGCAGCGCCCCCTGCCGTACGCGGAGGCCGGGTACGGCTACCCCGAGTCCGGGCAGACGGTCATCAACGTCACCAACGGCAAGCTGATCCGGCTGCTGGTGGACGACGAGCCGTTCGACGTCCGCTACGGGCGGCTGCACGAGCACGAGCGGGTGCTGGACCTGCGCGCGGGCACGCTGACCCGGCGGGTGGAGTGGACGTCCCCGGCCGGGTGCCGGGTCCGGATCAGCTCGGTCCGGCTGGTCTCGCTGACCCAGCGGGCGGTGGCGGCGATCCGCTACGAGGTCGAGCCGGTGGACCGGCCGCTGCGGGTGGTGGCGCAGTCGGAGCTGGTGGCCAACGAGTCGCTGCCCGATCTCGGCGACGACCCGCGGGTGGCCGCCGCGCTGGAGTCCCCGCTGGTCGGCGAGGAGCACGTGCACAACGGCACCAAGGTCATCCTGGTGCACCGGACGCGCCGGAGCGGGCTGCGGATGGCCGCCGGGATGTCGCACGAGATCGACGGGCCCGGCCGGACGGCGGTGGACGCCGAGAGCTCCCCCGACGTGGGCCGCATGACCGTGGCCACCGAGCTGGAGCCGGGGCAGCGGCTGCGGATCGTCAAGTACCTGGCGTACGGGTGGTCCTCCCAGCGGTCCCGGCCCGCGCTGCACGACCAGGTGGTGGCGGCGCTGGCCGCGGCCCGGCACACCGGCTGGGAGGGGCTGCTCGAACAGCAGCGCGAGTACCTGGACGACTTCTGGCGCGGCGCGGACGTGGAGGTCGACGGCGACGCCGAGGTGCAGCAGGCCGTCCGGTTCGGGCTGTTCCACATCCTGCAGGCCGGCGCCCGCGCCGAGCGCCGGATGATCCCCGCCAAGGGGCTGACCGGGCCCGGCTACGACGGGCACACCTTCTGGGACACCGAGACGTTCGTCCTGCCGGTGCTGACCTACACCCATCCCGACTCCGCGGCCGACGCGCTCGCCTGGCGGCACATGACCCTGCCCATGGCCCGGGAGCGCGCGCACCAGCTCGGGCTGGCGGGCGCGGCGTTCCCCTGGCGGACGATCCGCGGCCAGGAGTGCTCGGGCTACTGGCCGGCGGGGACGGCGGCGTTCCACATCAACGCCGACATCGCCGACGCGGTGGTGCGGTACGTGGACGCCACCCGGGACGAGCGGTTCGAGTGCGAGGTCGGCCTGCCGCTGCTGGTGGAGACCGCGCGGCTGTGGCGCGACCTCGGCCACCACGACGTCGAGGGCGTCTTCCGCATCGACGGGGTCACCGGCCCCGACGAGTACAGCGCGGTCGTGGACAACAACGTCTACACCAACCTCATGGCGCGCCGTAACCTCCAGGAGGCGGCGGCGATGGCGATGCGCCACCCCGACCTGGCCGAACGGCTCGGCGTGAGCACCGAGGAGGCGGCCTCCTGGCGGAACGCGGCGGCGGCCATGCTCGTCCCCTACGACCAGCGGCTGCGCGTGCATCCCCAGAGCGAGGGCTTCACCAACCACTCCAAGTGGGACTTCGCGGCGACCAAGCCCGACCACTACCCGCTGCTGCTGAACTACCCCTACTTCGACCTCTACCGCAAGCAGGTGATCAAGCAGGCGGACCTGGTGCTGGCGATGCACCTGTGCGGTGAGGCGTTCACCCCGGACCAGAAGCGGCGCAACTTCGACTACTACGAGGGGCTGACCGTACGGGACTCCTCGCTGTCGGCGCAGACCCAGGCCGTGATGGCGGCGGAGGTGGGGCAGCTGGACCTGGCCCACGACTACCTGGGCGAGACCGCGCTGATGGACCTGCACGACCTGGCCCGCAACACCCGGGACGGGCTGCACATCGCCTCGATGGCCGGGGCGTGGAGCGGGCTGGTCGCCGGGTTCGGCGGGATGCGGGCCGCGGACGGGTGCCTGGCGTTCGCGCCCCGGCTGCCCGGCGGGATCAGCCGCCTGGCGTTCCGGCTCCGCTACCGGCACAACCGGATACGCGTGACGGTGCGGGCGGAGAACGCCGTGTACGAGCTCATGGAGGGGCCCGGGATCAAGATCCGCCATCACGGGGACGAGTTCACCCTCGGCGACGAGCCCGCCGAGCGTCCGATCCCCGCGCTGACGGCGCTGCCCCGGCCCGCCCAGCCGCCGGGCCGCGAGCCGGTGCCCCGGCGGACCGACCCGCACCTGCGGGAGACCGAGGGCCCGCCCGGCGCCGACAGCCTGTCGTCACCGGGCTGAGGGACGCGCCGGCCGGGACGCGGTGGTCCCGTCCGGCGCGTCCCGCCCGGCGGCGCGGGCCCGGCTCAGCCGTCGCCGGGCATGACGCAGAGGTCGGCGTCGGCGGGCGCAGGGGCGCAGGGGTCGGCGTCGGCAGGGGCGCAGGGGTCGGCGTCGGCAGGGGCGCAGGGGTCGGCGTCGGCAGGGGCGCAGGGGTCGGCGTCGGCAGGGGCGCAGGGGTCGGCGTCGGCGTCCGAAGGGGCGCCGGGGTCGGTCTCCGCCAAAGGGCGCTTGATGGTCTTGGCGGGGACGCGTTCCTGGGCGACCACCGGCTTCTTCTCGCCGCACTCCACCATGAGACGGCGCGGGCCGGGGCCCTCGTCGCCGAGCCGGTCGTAGGGGTTGGCGAGCGCGCAGCTGCGGATGGACAGGCAGCCGCAGCCGATGCAGTCGGTGAGATCGTCGCGGAGCCGTTCCAGCTGGGAGATGCGCGCGTCCAGGTCCTCGCGCCAGTTCTCCGAGAGCCGGGCCCAGTCGTCCACCGTGGGGGTCCGTCCCTCGGGGAGGGTGGCCAGCGCGGCCTTGATGTCGCTGAGCGGGATGCCGACCCGCTGCGAGATCTTGATGAACGAGACCCGGCGCAGCGTGTCGCGGCTGAAACGCCGCTGGTTGCCGGGCGTACGGCGGCTGCTGATCAGGCCCTTGGACTCGTAGAAGTGCAGCGCGGAGACCGCGACCCCGCTGCGTTCGGCGAGCTGGCCCACGGTCAGCTCGTGCACCCTGTGCTCCAGCCGTGTCATGCGCCCACCCTAACCCGCCCCGGCGTCCGCTCTGAATATTGGTTGAGGTTCGCCGGAGGAGGGCCTATCGTCCGGCGCCATGCGCCTCTACTCCGGCCCGGCCGACCTGCGTGCCATGCAGTCCCTCACCCAGCGGCTGGACCCCCGGACCAGCCGCTGGCATATCGGCGAGCTGACCTGGTACCGCCACCAGCACCTCGACCGCGACCGGTCGCTGCCCACCGCGCTGTGGGAGAGCGGCGGTGAAGTCCTCGCCTGGGCGTGGGCGGATCCGTCCGGTTCGCTCGACCTGCAGCTCGACCCGGACCGCCCGGAGCTGGCCGAGGAGGTCCTGGCCTGGTTCGAGGAGGTCGCCGAGGGGGACGCCCGGACCGTCACCGTGCTGGACGCCGAGACCGACCTGATCGCGACGCTGCGGCGGCACGGCTACCGGGAGCGGACCGGCGCCCCGTTCTTCATCCACCTGCGCCGCGACCTGGACGGGCTGCCCGAGCCCCGGGTCCCCGGCGGCTACACGCTGCGGCCCGTGCGCGGCCCGGGCGATGCCGCCGCCAGGGCGGCCGTGCACCGGGCCGCGTTCTCCCGGCCGGACGCGCCGTCCCGGGTCACCGGCGCCGCCTACGAGCGGATGATGGGTGTGTGGCCGTACCGGGCCGGGCTCGACTGGCTGGTCGAGGCGCCCGGCGGCATGCCCGCCGCGTTCTGCCTGGTCTGGCTGGACGAGCACAACCGCGAGGCCGTCCTGGAGCCGGTGGGCACCGACCCCGGCCACCGGCGGCGCGGGCTGGCGAGCGCCGCCGTCCTCGGCGCCCTGCGCGCGGCCCGGGACCTGGGCGCCGAGACGGCGCGGGTCGCGGCGCGCGGTGACGACGACCACCCCTCCGCCCGCGCCACGTACCGCTCGGTGGGCTTCCGGCGCTCGGCGCGCAACCTGGTCTTCGTCCGGCCCTGACCGCCGGGAGGAAGAGAGCGGGCCGTGCCCCTCGGGGGCGCGGCCCGCTCCCGTCACCGGCTCGTCACCGGGCTCCGGTCAGCGGCTCAGTGGCCCAGGCGGTTGACCAGCGCCTTGTACTCGTCCCACAGCTCCTTGGGCAGGTGGTCGCCGAAGGTCTCGAAGTGCTCGGGCACCAGGGACGCCTCGTGCTTCCAGACCTCGGTGTCGACCGACAGCAGGGTGTCCAGGTCGGCGGGGTCGATCTCCAGCCCGTCGGTGTCGAGGGCGGCGGCGGTCGGCAGGTGGCCGATCGGGGTCTTGACCGCGTCCGCCCGGCCGTTGAGGCGCTCCACGATCCACTTGAGCACGCGGCTGTTCTCGCCGAAGCCGGGCCAGATGAACTTGCCGTCGGCGTTCTTGCGGAACCAGTTGACGTAGTAGATGCGGGGCAGCTTCTCGGCGTCGGTGGACCGGCCGATCTTCAGCCAGTGGCCGAAGTAGTCGCCCATGTTGTAGCCGCAGAACGGCAGCATGGCGAACGGGTCGCGGCGCAGCTCACCGACCTTGCCCTCGGCCGCGGCGGTCTTCTCCGAGGCCACGTTGGCCCCCAGGAAGACGCCCTGCTGCCAGTCGAAGGACTCGGTGACCAGCGGCACCGCGCTGGCCCGCCGGCCGCCGAACAGGATCGCCGAGATCGGCACGCCCTTGGGGTCCTCCCACTCGGGCGCGATGATCGGGCACTGCCCGGCCGGGGTGGTGAAGCGGGCGTTGGGGTGGGCGGCCGGGGTCGGCGACTCCGGCGTCCAGTCGTTGCCCTTCCAGTCGGTCAGGTGCGCCGGGGGCTCCTCGGTCAGGCCCTCCCACCAGATGTCGCCGTCGTCGGTGAGCGCGACGTTGGTGAAGATGCTGTTGCCCCACAGCGTCTTGACCGCGTTGGCGTTGGTGCCCTCGCCGGTGCCCGGCGCGACGCCGAAGAACCCGGCCTCGGGGTTGATCGCGTAGAGGCGGCCGTCCTCGCCGAACCGCATCCAGGCGATGTCGTCGCCGATCGTCTCGACCTTCCAGCCGGGGATGGTCGGCTGCAGCATGGCCAGGTTGGTCTTGCCGCAGGCGGACGGGAACGCGGCGGCGACGTAGCGGGTCTCCCCGGTGGGCGGGGTGAGCTTGAGGATGAGCATGTGCTCGGCCATCCAGCCCTCGTCACGGGCCATGGTCGAGGCGATGCGCAGCGCGTAGCACTTCTTGCCCAGCAGCGCGTTGCCGCCGTAGCCCGACCCGTAGGACCAGATCTCCCGGGTCTCGGGGAAGTGCGAGATGTACTTGGTGGAGTTGCACGGCCACGGCACGTCGGCCTGGCCGGGCTCCAGCGGCGCGCCGACCGAGTGCACGGCCTTGACGAACGTGCCGCGCTCCTCGATGAGCCGCAGCGCCTCGCTGCCCATCCGGGTCATGATCCTCATCGACACCGCCACGTAGGGCGAGTCGGTGATCTCCACGCCCAGCTGGGAGATGTTGCCGCCCAGCGGCCCCATGCAGAACGGCACCACGTACATGGTGCGGCCCTTCATGCAGCCCTTGAAGAGCTCGCCGAACGTCGCCCGCATCTCGTCGGGCGCGATCCAGTTGTTGGTCGGACCGGCGTCCTCCTCCTTTTCGGAGCAGATGAAGGTCCGGTCCTCCACTCGCGCGACGTCACTGGGATCGGACGCGGCGTAGAAGCTGTTGGGTCGTTTCTCCGGATTGAGCCGTTTGAACGTGCCCTGCTCCACCAGGAGCCCGGTGAGGCGCTCCCATTCGGATTCCGAGCCGTCGCACCATTCGATGCGGTCGGGACGGGTCAGCTCGGCGATCCCGCGGACCCAGTCAATCAGCGCGGTGTGACTGGTGGGGGCCTGATCGAGACCGAGGCCCGACGACGCAGTGACCTGGTTGGACACGGGCAACTCCTTCAACTGTTCGCAGGATCTTTGCATCATGAACAAAAGCGAACGTCTTTGCCATTTGGTCTGGACCAATCGAGACGGCTTTTGGGCACCCCGGTCGGTTTCTGTGACTGATATCACCAGCTCTGGCCTTGCCTCCCCGTCGGGCCGGAGGGTCCCACCGGTGCGGAGCTAGGCCGGGTATACGTGGGTTTCGGTAGCCTTCACTGCTGCCCATACCCGATCGCCTTCGGTCAATTGCAGTTCGGCGACGGCGGCGGGTGTCACGTCGGCGGCGGCGGGCAGGGGCGGTCCGTCGAGCCGGACGCGGACCCGGTCGCCGTGGCGTTCGACGGCGCCGACCCGCGCCTGCCACAGGTTGCGGGGGCTGCCGTCCGGCTTGGAACGGTAGAGCGCCACCGCCGAGGGTGCGAAGGCAAGGAAGACCTCACCTTCGAGATGGTCTGCTATATCGAGACGGTAAGCCTCGTCCCGGAGGGTGACGGTGCCGCCCGCCGCGTGGCCGCGGTAGAGGTTCAGGCCGACCAGGCGGGCCACGTACCCGGTCCGGGGACGGCGCGCGATCTCGGCGGGCGCGCCCCGCTGGACCACCCGCCCGCCCTCCAGGACCACCAGCCGGTCGGCCAGCACCATGGCGTCCAGCGGGTCGTGGGTGACCAGCACGGCCGCCCCGGGAAAACCGGCCAGATGGCGGCGCAGCGCGGCCCGGATCTCCAGCCGGGTGTGCGCGTCCAGGGCCGACAGCGGCTCGTCGAGCAGCAGCAGCCGGGGCCCCACGGCCAGGGCGCGGGCGAGCGCCACACGCTGGGCCTGGCCGCCCGACAGCGCCCGGGGGCGGGCGTCGGCGTACCCGGCCAGCCCGACCCGGTCCAGCCACCCGGCGGCCCGCCGCCGCGCCTCCCGCCGGCCGGCGCCCTGGCTGCGGAGCCCGAACGCGACGTTCTCCAGGGCGCTGAGGTGCGGGAAGAGCAGGTAGTCCTGGAACACCATGCCGATCCCCCGCCGCTCGGGCGGCAGCGGGTGGATCTCGGTCCCGTCCACCCGGATGTGCCCGCCGGCGATCGGGAGCAGGCCCGCGAGGGCGCGCAGGGCGGTGCTCTTGCCCGCGCCGTTGGGGCCCAGCAGCGCCACCACCTCGCCGGGCCCCGCCTCCAGCTCCAGGTCGAGGCCGAAGGACCCGCGATGGACGACCAGCCGCGCGTCGAGGCCGCTCACGGCGAGTTCACCCACCGGTCGCGGAGGGCCGCCAGCACCAGTACCGAGACGGCCAGCAGCACCAGGCTCAGCACGATGGCGGCCTGCGGATCGGTCTCCAGGGCGAGATAGACCGCCAGGGGCATCGTCTGCGTCCGGCCCGGGAAGTTGCCCGCGAACGTGATCGTCGCGCCGAACTCCCCCAGCGCCCGTGCCCAGCACAGCACGGCCCCGGCCGCGATGCCCGGCGCCACGAGGGGCAGCGTGACCCGGCGGAAGATCGTCCAGCGGCCGGCCCCGAGCGTGGCCGCGGCCTCCTCGTAGCGCGGGTCGGCGGCGCGCAGCGCCCCCTCCACGCTGATCACCAGGAACGGCATCGCCACGAACGTCTCCGCCAGCACGACCCCGGCGGTGGTGAAGGGCAGCGTGATCCCGAACGCGGAGTCCAGCCACTGCCCCACCAATCCGCGGCGGCCCAGGACCAGCAGCAGCGCCACGCCGCCCACCACCGGCGGCAGCACCAGCGGCACGGTGACCAGGGCCCGTACCAGGCGGGCGCCGGGGAACGGCACGCGCGCCAGGACCCAGGCCAGCGGCACCCCCAGCAGCAGGCAGACGACCGTGGCCAGAGTGGCGGTGACCAGCGACAGCCGGAGGGCCTCCAGCACCTGCGGCTCGGCCAGCCGGGTGCCCAGCGTCGACCACGGCGCCCGGACCAGGAGCCCGGCCAGTGGCAGGACGAGGAACGCCAGCCCCAGCAGGGCCGGGAGCAGCAGGATCAAGGGGGGCCGCACGGCGACGTGCCCGGCCGCCCGGCCCCCGGCTGTCACGGCGCCTCGAATCCGGCCTGGGTGAGCGCGGCGCGCCCCTGGCCGGACTGGACGAGCCGGACGAAGTCGGCGGCCAGGCGGGGCTGCGGCGCCTCCGACAGCGCGGCGATCGGGTAGTCGTTGATCGCCTTGGCCGCCTCGGGGAACTCGATGCCCCGCACCTGCGCCGCCGCCGACCCGGCGTCGCTGCGGTAGACCAGCCCGGCGTCGGCCTCGCCCATCCGGACCTTGGTGAGCACCGCCTTGACGTCCTGCTCCTGGGACACGGGCCGGACCCGCACGCCCGCGGCGTCGAGCGACTTCACGGCGGCGGCCCCGCAGGGCACCTGACGGGCGCAGAGCACGACCTTCAGCCCCGGCCCGGCCAGGTCGCCCAGGGACCGCACGCGGGCCGGGCCGTCCTTGGGGACGGCGATCACCAGGCGGTTCCTGGCGAAGACGGCCGTCCGGCCGCCGGGGACCCGGCCGGCGTCCACGACCGGTCTCATCGTCGCCGGGCTGGCGGCGGCGAACACGTCCACCGGGGCGCCCTGGGTGATCTGCCGGGCCAGGGTGGAGCTGCCGGCGAAGTTGAACCTGACCTTCACACCGGGATGGGTGCTCTCGAACGTCCTGGCCAGCGCCGTGAACGGCTCGGTCAGCGACGCCGCCGCGAACACCGACAGCGTCCCGGCGCCCTCCCCGGACGTGGCCTTCCCGGTGTCGCCGCATCCGGCCAGGACCGGCGCCGCCAGGGCCAGCGCCGCCACCGTGGCCGTGACCGCCCTCAGCTCGGGCATGGGACTCCCCTACTCGTCACTCGGGCAACTCGACCACGACGTTGGTGGACTTGACGACCGCGTCCGCGACGACCCCGGGCTCCAGGCCGAGCTCGTCGGCGGCCTCCCGGCTCATCAGCGAGATCACGCGGAACGGCCCGGCCTGGATCTCCACCTGGGCCATCACCCCGTCCCGCCGGACGTCGGTCACGATGCCGCGCATCCGGTTGCGGGCGGAGGAGAACCGCGGCTCGCCGGGCTCGGCCGCGCTCTCCCGCCGCGCCGCGTCCCGGACGAACACGGCCAGCTCGGCGGCCGGCACCAGCCGCCGGCCGTGCTCGTCGCGGGACGCCGGGAGCCGCCCGCCGTCCACCCAGCGGCGGACGGTGTCCGCGCTCACCCCGAGCAGGGCGGCGGCCTCGCTGATCCGGAAGGTCGTCACGAGGTCAGCTTAGCCCTCGCATATACGAGCTGATAGCCATGTATCCCTCGATTCTGCGAAGACTTACGCTCATCATCCTCGCAGTCCGGCCTCCGCCAGCACTCCGGCGACCATGCCCACGGAGGCCCAGTCGGCCGATCGGCCGCGCAGGATCTCCCCGAACGTGGTGATCTCCACGAGGGTGCGCTCGCCGTCGGCGGCCACGCCCCGCGGCCCGGCCGTGCCGAGCCCGGCCAGCTCCGCCGCGGTGATCTCGGCGGAGAACACGTGCGCGCGGTGCGCCGACAGGGTGGCGTTGACCTGGCGGTCACCGTGCGGCCGCAGCCGTTCCGGGGGAAGGACCAGGCCGGTCTCCTCGGCCAGCTCGTCCAGCGCGGTACGGAGCGGGTCCCCGCCCGCGCCCCCGGGCGCCGAGCCTCCCGGAGGTTCGTGCACGAACCCGTCCGGGGTGGCGGCGGGGGCGCGGAACTCGCGGACCAGCACGACCGTGGTCTCCTCCAGGGACGGACCCGGCCGGTACAGGACGACGGCGCTGATGTCCGGCCGGTAGATCACCACCTCGCCCTCCTTCACCCGGTCCTCGGCCGCGACCCGGATCCGGACGCGCAGTCCCCGGTGGTCACCGATGCTCCAGACCACCCGCGCCCCGAGCAGGGCGTTGCCCGCGGCGCGCTGCGCCCCGTACCACTGCTGGAAGGACGGGGTCCGCCAGACCAGCAGGGGCACCTGGCACTCGCCGCCCGCGCGGGGCGCGCCCGTGCCGATCCGGCCGAGGGCGGCCGCCACCGTGCCGGGGAGGTCGGTGGCCCGCGGCACGCCGAGCTTGGCGGCGTAGTGCAGCAGGTAGCGGTTCTTGGGCGCCTCGGGCGGCGCCCCGAACACCACGCGGCCGCTGTCGTGCCACATCCCCCATTCGACGTTGGTGGTGAACGCGGGCATGGTCGCCAGGTCGCGCGGGACGTAGAAGACGATCTCGTCCGCCAGGTGCAGGCAGCGCTCCTCCCACTCGACCTGGCCCACGTAGTCGAAGTGCACGCGGTGCCGGTCCTCCGGGCTGAACACCACCAGCCGGCCGCCGCCCTTCCAGCGTTCCTCCAGCTCGGCGATGGCCTCGGGACGCCAGGAGCCGACCTCGGGGGCGCGGGGCGTGGGCCCGGCCAGGAAGATCGCAGCGTCCCAGCGGTCCGGCGGCTCCTCGCGCGCGTACACGGTGATCACTTCACGGGCCATGGGCCGTCGTACCTCCTCGGGGGCGTCCCGGAGCGGCCCGGACCGGACGGCACGCACGTGCGCGAGCGCTGGGCGGACGCTGGGCGAGCGGTACGCGGGCGCTGTGCGGGCGGTGCCGTGCTTGGGCCGGGCCGTCCGGGGTAAAGGCAGTGCAAATCACAATAGATCGCCCGGTCAGGAGGAATGATCATGGCTGGGACAAGGCGAGTACCGCGCAGCCGCGGCGTCCTCAGCGGAACCCTGCTGGTGCTGCTGGGGCTCTGGGGCGGGCTGCTTCCCTACATCGGGCCGTACTTCGACTTCGGCTTCGCCCCCGACCGTCCCTGGGTCCACACGGCCGACCGGCTGCAGCTGAGCGTGGCGCCCGCGGTCGCCGTCGGGCTCGGCGGGCTGATCGTGCTGGCCGCGGCCGGCCGGGCGGCCGGCGCGACCGGTGCCTGGCTGGCCGCGCTGGGCGGCGCCTGGTTCGTGGTGGGCGGGCCCGTCGCCGCGCTGTGGGACGTCCGCGGGGTCGGCACGCCACTGGGCGCCGAGGAGGGGCGGCGGCTGGCCGAGCAGCTGGCCGGCTCCTCCGGGCTCGGCGTGGTCGCGGTGTTCCTGGCCGCGGTGGCGCTGGGCCGCTTCACGGTGGCCGCGCACCCGGTGGACGGGGAGTACGGCGACGGCGAGGACCGCGACGGCGCCGCACCGGAACGGGAGGGATGGAGCGGGTTCGGTGGTGCGAGCCGCACCACGCAGCCGCTGGCCCCGGCCTTCGGCCGGTACGCACGGCCGCACCGCGAGCCACCGGCCGAAGGCCGGGGCCCGTACCAGGCGGGGCCGCCCCATCCGAGCGACGAGCACGTCGCGGGCGAGCAGCACCACCGCCCCTGAGAATCGTCGCCCCTGAGAGCCGCGCCCGGGCCGTGCCCGCGAGTACGCGGGCCCGGGCGCGGACGGCGGCCCGCGTACCGGCGGCGGGCCGTCAGCGGCCGTCAGCGGTGCTTGCCGCGCATGTTGCGGACGGAGCTGGTGGTCTCGTAGCTGCGCTTCTCGTCGTCGAGCCGCACGTCGTCGCGGTCGGTGAACATCGCGACGAAGGCGACCAGCAGCCCGACCCCGCCGATCCAGGGCTCCTTCCAGGCGAAGCTGAGCGCCACGCAGCCCGACGCGACCGACATCAACAGCAGCAGCTTCACCGGGCACCCCTTGATCACGCGGCCGTCATCGCACGGAGCACAAGTAAGCGCTAGCTTATGGCGTCCGTGCCTGACTGCATCGTGACACGGCTCCGCCCGCCCGGGAAAGAGCCGGGCGGGCGGAAATGACCTCCGCTACTTGCGCTTGCCGCGCTTCTCGCGGATCTTCATCGTGATGTCGAGCGGGGTGCCCGGGAAGCCGAACTCCTCGCGCAGCCGCCGCTCGATGAACCGGCGGTAGCCCTCCTCCAGGAACCCCGAGGTGAACAGCACGAACCGGGGCGGGCGCACGCCCGCCTGCGTCGCGAACAGGATCCTGGGCTGCTTGCCGCCCCGGATCGGGTGCGGGTGGGAGTTCACCAGGTCGGCGAAGAACTGGTTGAGCTTGGAGGTCGGCACCCGCGTCCCCCAGCCCTCCAGGGCCGTCTCGATCGCCGGCACCAGCTTCTCCATGTGCCGGCCGGTACGGGCGGAGATGTTGGCCCGGGGCGCCCAGCGCGCGTTGTGCAGCTGCCGGTCGATCTCGCGCTCCAGGTAGTGGCGGCGCTCCTCGTCCAGCAGGTCCCACTTGTTGTAGGCGATGACCAGCGCGCGGCCCGACTCGATCACCATCGAGATGATCCGCAGGTCCTGCTCGGCCAGCGGCTCGGTGGTGTCGATCAGCACCACCGCGACCTCGGCGCGCTCCAGCGCCGACTGGGTGCGCAGGGTGGCGTAGAAGTCGGCGCCCTGGTTCTCCCGGTGCCGCCGCCGGATGCCCGCGGTGTCGATGAACCGCCAGGTCTTCCCGCCCAGCTCGATCATCTCGTCCACCGGGTCGCGGGTGGTCCCGGCGACCGCGTCGACGACCGCGCGCTTCTCCCCCGCCAGCTGGTTGAGCAGGCTGGACTTGCCGACGTTGGGCCGGCCCAGCAGCGCCACCCGGCGGGGGCCGCCGGCCTCCTCGAAGGTCTCGGCGGGCGCCGGCTCGGGCAGCGCCTCCAGCACCGCGTCCAGCAGGTCGCCGCTGCCGCGCCCGTGCAGGGCGCTGACCGGATGCGGCTCGCCGATGCCCAGCCCCCACAGCAGCGCGGCGTCGGCCTCGGCGCCCACGTCGTCGACCTTGTTGGCCACCAGCACCACCGGCTTGCCGGAACGGCGCAGGATCTCCACCACGGCCTCGTCCACGTCCGTGGCGCCCACGGTCGCGTCGACCACGAACATCACCACGTCGGCCAGGTCCACCGCCAGCCGGGCCTGCTCGGCGATCGCGGCGGCCAGGCCGGAGGAGTCGGGCAGCCACCCGCCGGTGTCGACCACCGTGAAACGGCGCCCGCTCCAGTTGGCGTCGTAGGCGACCCGGTCGCGGGTCACCCCCGGCACGTCCTCCACGACCGCCTCACGGCGCCCGATGATCCGGTTGACCAGGGTGGACTTGCCCACGTTGGGACGGCCCACCACGGCGACCACCGGCGCCGGCGGCTCCTCGGGCGGCAGCCCGCCGGGGCCGTCGGCGCCGAAGGCGTCCTGGTCCGGAACGGTCTCGATCTCGTACTCGCTCACAGTGTCACTCATCGCTCTTTGGCGAGGCGGACGACCGCCTCGACGACCTCACCGAGGGTCAGCTCGGTGGAGTCGATCTCTTCCGCGTCCCCGGCCCTGGCCAGAGGGGAGGCGGTACGGGTGGAGTCGAGCCGGTCGCGGCGGGCCTGCTCGGCCTGGGTACGGGACACCGAGGCGTCCGGGTCGGCGGCCAGGTCCTTGGCCCGGCGCGCGGCGCGGGCCTCCTCGCTGGCCGTCAGGTAGACCTTGACGGACGCGCCGGGCGCGACCACCGTGCCGATGTCGCGGCCCTCCACCACGATCCCCCCGGCCCCGATGATCTCCCTCTGCAGCGCGACCAGGCGCTCGCGGACCGCCGGGACGGAACTGACCGCGCTGACCGCGTTGGTCACCTCGCGGGTGCGGATGGGCCCGGACACGTCGATCCCGTCGACCGTGATCGTCGGGGCGTCCGGATCGGTCCCGGACTCGATCACCGGCTCGGCCGCCCGCGCCGCGACCGCCCCGGCGTCCTCCACCGGCACGCCCTCGCGCAGCATCCACCAGGTCATCGCGCGGTACATCGCGCCGGTGTCGAGGTAACGGAGGCCGAGCGCGCGGGCCACGCCCTTGGAGGCGCTGGACTTGCCCGACCCGGAGGGGCCGTCCATGGCGATGACGAGCGGCACGTTGTTCCCTTTCCTTCACAGCCGGGGACGGGCATCCGGCGGCGGCCCCCGAAGCCGATGCCCCGCGCTCCCCTGACGTCTCGACGCGAGTCCCAGCGTGTCAGGCTACCGTTCCCCGGCCACCGCCAGAGCCCGCGAGCCCGCACGGCCCTGGCCGCGCGGCCCTCCGGGGATCCGCCGGCGGACGCGGGAGCCCGCGCGGGTCAGCCCGGGACCGACCAGCCCCGGGCGCGCAGCTCGGCGGCCAGGCGCTCGGCCTCCTCGGGCCGGACCGCGATCTCCAGGACGCCCAGCGGGCGGCCGGGCGAGTGCTCGATGGTGACGTCCTCGATGTTGACCCCGGCGATGCCCGCCGCCTGGAAGATCATCGCCAGCTCGCCCGGCCGGTCCGGGATCACCACCGGGACCACGGCGTAGGCCGACGGCTCGCCGCCGTGCTTGCCGGGGATCCGGGAACGGCCGGCGTTGCCGCGCAGCAGCAGGTCGGCCACGTGCGTGGCGGCCTCGTCGCTGCCGTCGCGCAGCAGCGAGGCGGCCACGGCCAGATCGGTGGCGACGGCCTCCAGCACGTCGGCGACGGGCGCGGCGTTGGCGGTCAGGATGCCGATCCACAGCCGCGGGTCGCTGGCCGCGATCCGGGTGACGTCGCGCACGCCCTGGCCCGCCAGGCCGAGCGCGACGTCGGCGGCCCCGGTGAGGCGGGCGGCGACCGCGGCCGACACCACGTGCGGGGCGTGCGAGACCAGGGCGACCGCGTCGTCGTGCTCGGCGGCGTCGACCACCACGGGCTCGGCGCCGCAGGCGCGGGCCAGCGCGGTGACCGCCGCGACGGCCTCGGGCGCCGCGCCGGACGTGGGGCACAGCGCCCAGGGACGGCCCAGGAACAGGTCGGGACGGGCCGCGGCGGGCCCCGAACGCTCCCGGCCCGCGAGCGGATGCCCGGCGACGAACGAGGACAGGTCGCAGCCCAGCTCGGCGGCCTGCCGCAGCGGCTGCGCCTTGACGCTGGCCACATCGGTGTAGACGGCGGCGAGGCCGCGCTTCTGCGCGTCCAGCAGGGTCACCGCGACGGCCGCCGGGGGCACCGCGAGCACGGCCAGGTCGGCCGGCCCGGCGCCGGCCGCGTCCGGGAGCGCCTCGCCCGCGCCCAGCTCCACCGCCATCCGCAGCGATGCGGCGTCCCGGTCGGTCAGCAGGACCTCGCTGCCGCGCTCGCGCATCGCCAGGGCGATCGAGGTCCCGATCAGCCCGGTCCCGATCACGACGATGCGCCCTGGTACGCCCTCTTCAGCCACCCCCTCAGGGTAGCGGCAGCCGGGCACCGCGAGATCGCGTTCCAGGCCGTCCCGGCCCGCCACCGGACGAGCCGGGCGGCGGTGCGGGCGGCGGGGCGGGCGGCCCGGTCACTGGGCGATGTCCAGCCGCAGCGCGGTCGCCCCGCGCAGGTAGACGTGCTGGATCTCGGCCCGGGGCCGGTCGGTCTCGATGTGCGCCATCAGCCGGATCACCCGGGGCAGCGCGTGCGGCACCGCGATCTCGGCGGCGCACAGCAGCGGCACCTCGTGGAAGCCGAGCTTGCGCGCGGCCAGCGCCGGGAACTCGGCCGTCAGGTCCGGCGTCGCCGTGAAGAGCACGCTGATCACGTCGTCGGTGGTCAGGCCGTTACGGGTCATCACCTCGGTGACCAGCTCGGTGGTGGCCTCCAGGATCTGCTCCCGGTCGTCGGCGTCGATCTGCGTCGCCCCCCGGACCGCGCGTACCGCCACGTCGTCGTCCCTCCTACAGGTCTACCGCCTTGTAGAGCTCGCCGACCTCGGTCACGGTCAGCGCCCGCATGGTGCCCGGCTTCAGCGAGCCCAGCCTGATGGGCCCGAACTCTATGCGGGCCAGCTGCTGCACCGGGAACCCGACCTCCTTGAGGAGGCGGCGCACGATGTGCTTGCGGCCCTCGTGCAGGGTGATCTCCACCAGCACCCGCCGGCCCAGCTGGTCGAAGATCCGGAAGCGGTCGGCCTTGGCCGGGCCGTCCTCCAGCCGCACCCCGGCCCGCAGCCGCCTGCCGAGGTCGCGCGGGATGGGGCCGTGGATCTCGGCCAGGTAGGTCTTCTGCACGCCGAAGCTGGGATGGGTGAGCCGGTGCGACAGCTCACCGTCGTTGGTGAGCAGGATCAGCCCTTCGGTGTCGGTGTCGAGCCGGCCGACGTGGAACAGCCGCTCGGGCACCTCCACGTAGTCGGCCAGGGACTTGCGGCCCCGCTCGTCCGACATCGTGCTGACCACGCCGCGCGGCTTGTTGATGGCGTAGTAGCGCATCTCGGCGCGGGTCTCGACCCGGCGGCCGTCGACATGGATGACGTCGCGGCTCGGGTCGACCCGCTCGCCGAACCGGAACACCTCCTTGCCGTTCACGGTGACCCGGCGCTGACCGATCAGTTCCTCGCAGTGGCGGCGGCTGCCGATCCCGGCCTCGGCCAGGACCTTCTGCAGCCGTACGCCCTCGTTCTCTGTCACTTGTCCTCGATGATCTCTTCTGGCAGGTCGTCGGGCAGGTAGGGGCCCAGGTCGGGCAGTTCCTCCAGGTCGCGCAGGCCCAGCCGTTCCAGGAAGTACCCGGTGGTGCGGTAGAGGTGCGCCTGGGAGTCGGGGTCCTGGCCGGCGTCCTCGATCAGGCCCCGCAGCGTCAGCGTGCGCATCACCCCGTCGCTGTTGACGCCGCGGATGGCCGACACGCGGGCCCGGCTCACCGGCTGGCGGTAGGCGACCACGGCCAGCGTCTCCAGCGCCGCCTGGGTCAGCCGCGCCTGCTGGCCGTCGGTGACGAACCGTTCCACGACCGGGGCGCACACGTCCCGGGTGTAGAACCGCCAGCCCCCGGCGACCTCCCTCAGGTCGAACCCGCGCCCCTGCTCGGTGTATTCCGCGGAGAGCTCGCGCAGCGTGGCGGTGATCTCGTGGGTGGGCCGCTCCAGCAGCTGGGCCAGCGTGATCTCGGCCACCGGCTCGTCCACCACCAGCAGGATCGCCTCGACGGACGCGCGCAGCCCCGGGAGCCCCGGCTCGGCGCCGTCGGGCGCGGCGTCGGCACCCGCGACGTCCTCGGGGGTCTCCTCGGGCGCGGTGCCGGTGGGGGCGGTGCCGGTGGGGGCGGTGTCGGTGGGGGCGGTGTCCATCGGCTCGGGTCCTTCAGTCATCGGTGGTGTCCTCGCGCGGCTCGCGGGAGCCCTCGTAGTCGTCGCCGACCCGCACCTCGCCCTCGTCGGTGCCGGTCCAGGTGATGTGCAGCTCCCCCAGCGGCTCGGGCTGCTCGAACGCGACCGCCCGCTCCCGGTAGAGCTCCAGCAGCGCCAGGAAACGCGCGACGATCTCGAAGGTGCCCTCGCAGTCGTCGGTGAGCACCCGGAAGGTGGTCTGCCGCAGGGCCCGCAGCCGTTCGACGACGATGACGGCCTGCTCCTTGACGCTGGCCTGCGGCTGGTAGATGTGCTCGACCGACACCGAGGGCGGCGCCTTGGGGGTCAGCGCCCTGGCGGCGAGCCGGGCGAACTCGGCGGGCCCCAGCCCCAGCAGGACCTCCGGGAGGAGGCCGGCGAAGCGGGGCTCCATCGGCACCATCCGGGGGAAGAGCCGGGCCTGGTCGGCGATCCGTCCGGCGAGCACCCGCGCGACCTCCTTGTACGCGCGGTACTGCAGTAGCCGCGCGAACAGCAGGTCACGGGCCTCCAGCAGGGCCAGGTCCTCCTCGTCGTCGACCTCGCCCGAGGGCAGCAGCCGGGCCGCCTTGAGGTCCAGCAGGGTGGCCGCGACCAGCAGGAAGTGGCTGGCCTGGTCGAGGTCCCACTCCTTGCCGTGCGAGCGGATGTGGGCGATGAAGTCGTCGGTGACCTTGTGCAGGGACACCTCGGTGATGTCCAGCTTGTGCTTGGAGATCAGGCCCAGCAGGAGGTCGAACGGGCCCTCGAAGTTGTCCAGGTGGACCCGGAAGCCGCGCGCCTGCTCGGCGCCCTGCTCCGGCGACGTGTCGTCCACGTCGCCCACGGTAGCGGAGCCCACCCGGTGTCCCCCCATCACTGCACGGGCACGGGCACGGGGCCGGTGCGCGACGGTACTGATGCGACGACCATGGTCCCACGGCCGGAGGGCGGGCGTGCCCCGGCGGGGACGGGCCCGGCGGGGGCGGGCGCCGGGCTCAGGCGGACGCGCCCTCGGCCTCGGTCTCGCGCCAGCGCTGCAGGACCTCGCGGGCCAGGCCACGGTAGGCGTTGGCCCCCATCGAGTTGGGGTCGAAGTAGGTGATCGGCTCACCCGCGACGGTGGCGTCCGGGAACCGCACCGTGCGGTTGATGACGGTGTGGAAGACCTTGTCGCCGAACGCCTCCACGATGCGGCCGAGGACCTCGCGGGTGTGCAGGGTCCGCGAGTCGTACATCGTGCCGAGCACGCCGTCGATCACCAGGTCGGGGTTGATCCGCCCCTGCACCTTGTCGATGGTCTCCATCAGCAGCGCGACACCGCGCATCGCGAAGTACTCGCACTCCAGCGGGATCAGCACGCCCTCGCTGGCGGCCAGCGCGTTGACCGTCAGCAGGCCCAGCGACGGCTGGCAGTCGATGAGGATGTAGTCGTAGTGCGGCACCGCGGACTTCAGCGTCTGCGACAGGATGTACTCCCGGCCCACCTCGTGGACCAGCTGGACCTCGGCGCCCGACAGGTCGATGTTGCTGGGCAGCAGGTCCATGCCGTCCACGCCGGTGTCGATGACGACGTCCTCCCAGTCGGTGTCCGACTCCAGGAGGAGGTTGTGGATCGTCATGTCGAGCTGGCGCGGGTCGCCCTTGCCCAGCCCGACCGACAGCGCGCCCTGCGGGTCGAAGTCCACCAGCAGCACGCGGCGGCCGTACTCGGCCAGCGCCGCGCCCAGGTTGATCGTGGTGGTGGTCTTGCCGACCCCGCCCTTCTGGTTGCAGATCGACACGATCCGGGCAGGGCCGTGCTCGGCCAGCGGCTCCGGGTCCGGGAACGTGGGCACGGGGCGCTGGGTCGGCCCGAGGGCACGGCTCGGATCGGTCTCGATGGTGGCGGAGGAGAGGACCCCCTCCGTGGCCTGTCTGCTCGTCACCAGATCCCCTCCCGGTGGCCCGGAAATGCCATGCAGAACCGGGACTCTATGGGTTGACACCCCCGGTCACAAGCCGACGCGCGCCGTTGAGGCGATTTGTCGCCGGCCCGTCGGCGGCCTCGGCGAGGCCGCGGGTCAGCCCCGCGCGCGGGGGTGGGAGGTGGCGTAGACCTCGCGCAGGAGCTGCACCGTCACCAGAGTGTAGACCTGCGTGGTGGTCACCGAGGCGTGCCCGAGCAACTCCTGGACGACGCGCACGTCGGCGCCCCCGTCCAGCAGGTGCGTGGCGAACGAATGGCGCAGCGTGTGCGGGGAGACGTCCGACAGCCCGGCCCGTTCGGCGGCGGCGCGCAGCACCATCCAGGCGCCCTGGCGCGACAGCCGGCCCCCGCGGGCGTTGAGGAACAGCGCCGGCCCGCCGCGCCCGGCCCCCGCCAGCCCGGGACGGGCGCGCACGAGGTAGGACTCGACCGCGCGCCGGGCGTACTCGCCGATCGGCACCACCCGGGTCTTGCCGCCCTTGCCCGCGACCCGCGCGAAGCCCTCGGCCAGGTCGAGGTCGTCGACGTCCAGGCCGACCGCCTCGGAGATGCGCGCGCCCGACCCGTACAGCAGCTCCAGCAGCGCCCGGTCGCGCAGGGCACGGGCGGCCTCGGCGTCGCCGCCCGCTCCCCCGGGCGCCCCGCCCGCCGGGGCGGCGGGCACGGAGGCGGCCGACAGCAGCCGCTCCACCTCACCGATCGAGATGGCCTTGGGCAGGCGGCGGGGCGGGGTCGGGGGCTTGACGTCGCGGGCGGGGTCGGTGCCGGCCAGCCCCTCGCGCAGCGCGAACCGGTGCAGCCCGCGGACGGCGACCACGGCGCGGGCCGCCGACCCGGCCGACAGCGGCGGATGGTCGGGGTCGCCCTCGCGCAGCCCGACCAGGAAGTCCCGGACGTCGGCCTCGGTGACCTGGTCGATCCGGGTCCGGCCGCGCCCCTCCACGACCGACACGTAGCGGCGCAGGTCGCGGCGGTAGGAGCTGAGGGTGTTGGCGGCCAGGCCCCGTTCGACGGCGAGATGCCCCAGGTAGGTGCGCACGGCCGAGCCCAGGGGGGTCTCGGGCGCCTCCTCGGCGCCGTGCCGCGTGCCGCCGGGGCCGCTCGTGCTCGGTGACAGTTTCGGCACCTCTTCCGGGCGGGGTGGCCGGGTGACCCCGCCCATCATGCCGGGCCCGGCAGCGCGGCGGGCCACCATCCGCCCGCGCCGTGCCGCCGGCGCCGTGGCGCCCGTGCGGTGCCGCCGGCGCGGGACGGTGGCCGAACGGCCGCGTCCGCCCCGCCGGGAGCCCCGGCGCGGGCGGGCGGGCGTCACCCCTCGGGCGCGTCGGCTGGGCGCAGGCCGCGGTAGCCGCCGGCGCGGGCGGCGTGCAGCGCCAGGACTCCGGTCACGGCGATCATGTTGCGGATCTCCCCGGCGAGGACCTTGCGGACCGCCTCGTCCAGGGGCACCCACACGATCGGCAGGTCGGCCTCCTCGTGGACCCGCTCGAAGTCGATCTCCTCGGCGGGGACCTCGGTCAGGTCGCGGGCCAGGAAGATCCGGACCCGTTCGTCGGTCATCCCCGGGGAGGGGAGCACGTCCACCAGCACGTCCCACCGGCCCGCGCGGTAGCCGGCCTCCTCCAGCAGCTCGCGTCCGGCGAGCTCGACCAGCGGCTCGCCGTCGACGTCGCGCAGCCCCGCCGGCCCCTCCCACAGCAGCCGCCCGGCGGCGTGGCGGTACTGGCGCAGCAGCAGGACCCGGTCGTCACCGTCCACGGCCAGGATGCCCACCGAGCCGGGATGCTCGATGACGTCCCGGTGGACGATCTCGGTGGTGTCGCCGCTGGGCATCCGGACGGCGTCGCGCCGCACGGCGAAGATGCGGCCCTCGAACTCCCGGGTGCTGCCGGTGACCTCCCAGCTCCCCGGGACGTCCCGCACGTCCTCGACGCCGAGCACGCCCGGCGCGGCCGAAGGAGGGGCGGGAGCGGGGGCGGGGCGGGGTGGGGCGGCCCGGCCGGCCGCCCCGCCCGTGGCGGCGTCGCTCACGAGGCCGACACCGCGTCGGCGCTGCCGCGCAGCTCGGCGTAGTCGAGCGCGGCGGAGACCAGTCCGGCGAACAGCGGGTGCGGGCGCGTCGGCCGGGAACGGAACTCCGGGTGCGCCTGGGTGCCCACGAAGAAGGGGTGCACGTCGGCCGGCAGCTCCACGTACTCCACCAGCCGCCCGTCCGGGGACAGCCCGCTGAACCGCAGCCCGGCCTGCTCCAGCCGCTCGCGGTAGGTGTTGTTGACCTCGTAGCGGTGGCGGTGCCGCTCGGACGCCTTGGCCTCCCCGTACAGCGACCGGACGACCGAGCCCTCGGCCAGGTCGGCGGGGTAGAGGCCCAGGCGCATGGTGCCGCCCATGTCGCGCTCGCCCGCGACGACGTCGACCTGGTCGGCCATGGTGGCGATGACCGGGTGGGCGGTGGCCGGGTCGAACTCGGCGCTGCCGGCGTCGGGCAGGCCGCCCAGCGACCGGGCCGCCTCGATCACCATGCACTGCAGGCCCAGGCAGATGCCCAGCAGCGGGAGCCGGGTCTCGCGGGCGAAGCGGACCGCGCCGAGCTTGCCCTCGATGCCGCGCACCCCGAACCCGCCGGGGATGAGCACGCCGTCGACGCCGTCCAGCTCGCGCTTGGCGCCCTCGGGGGTCTCGCAGTCGTCGCTCTTGACCCAGCGGATGTTGACGCGGGCGTCGTTGCCGAAGCCGCCGTGCCGCAGGGCCTCGGTGACCGACAGGTAGGCGTCGGGCAGGTCGATGTACTTGCCGACCAGCGCGATCGTGACCTCCCGGGCCGGCCGGTGCACGCGGCGCAGCAGCTCGTCCCAGGCGCCCCAGTCGACGTCGCGGAACGGCAGCCCGAGGCGGCGCACCACGTAGGCGTCCAGGCCCTCGGCGTGCAGGACCTTGGGGATGTCGTAGATGCTGGCGGCGTCCACCGCCGAGACCACGGCCTCGCGGTCCACGTCGCACATCATGCTGATCTTGTGCTTGAGGCCGTCGGTGATCGGCCGGTCGGAGCGGCACACGATCGCGTCGGGCTGGATGCCGATGGAGCGCAGCGCGGCCACCGAGTGCTGGGTGGGCTTGGTCTTCAGCTCGCCGGAGGGGCCGATGTAGGGCAGCAGCGAGACGTGCAGGAAGAAGCAGTTGTCCCGGCCGATCTCGTGCCGGATCTGCCGGACCGACTCCAGGAACGGCTGCGACTCGATGTCGCCCACCGTGCCACCGACCTCGGTGATCACGATGTCGACCTCGGAGTCGGCGGCCATGCCGCGGATCCGGTCCTTGATCTCGTTGGTGATGTGCGGGATGACCTGCACGGTGTCGCCCAGGTACTCGCCGCGGCGCTCCTTGGCGATGACGTTGGAGTAGACCTGGCCGGTGGTGACGTTGGCGGACCCGTGCAGCTCGGTGTCCAGGAACCGCTCGTAGTGGCCGATGTCGAGGTCGGTCTCGGCGCCGTCGTCGGTCACGAAGACCTCCCCGTGCTGGAACGGGTTCATCGTGCCGGGGTCGACGTTGAGGTAGGGGTCGAGCTTCTGCATCGTGACCCGGAGGCCGCGGAGGGCGAGAAGCCGCCCCAGGCTGGACGCCGTCAGTCCCTTGCCGAGGCTGGAGGCGACACCGCCGGTGACGAAGAGATGCTTGGTAGGACGTGATCTACCAGTGGCTGCCGAAGGCAAGAAGGCGCTCCCGTGGTCGTTGCGAGGCGGACGGTACCGCACTGTCCACGGGCCACCAGGATAACAGGCACGGCGGCGTGGGCCGTCCGGGTCACGCCCGCCGCGGTCTGCCGTGCCCCTGGTCAGGGCCTCGGCCCCCGTTCCCGGGACCGAATCGGCCGCGGGAACCGGACCCGCGCCGCCGAATCGCCGTCCCCGGGCCCGGTGAGGCCCGGGGTCGGATCCCGGGATCAGATCCTGGGGGCGGCCGTGGGCATGATCGTGCGCAGTTGCCGGGTGAGCTCGTCGATCAGTGAACGGGCCTGGTCGGCGGCCTGGCGGGCGGCGTCGCGCTCCTGCGAGAGCTCGGCGATCGCGGCGCGCTGCTCGGTGACGGCCTGGGCGAGCTGGTCCACCCACTGGTCGCGTTCCTTGAGCTTCTCGGCGATCGCGTCGCGCTCGGCGGCCATCTGCCGCATGCCGCTGACGGCCTGGTCCCGTTCGCGGCCGGCCTGGTCGGCCTGGCCGCGGGCCAGGGTGGTCTCCGACTCGGCCCGCGCCTGGGCCTGGACCGCGGCCTCGCGGCCCCGCTCGGCGGTCTCCCGCGCCGCGGCGGCGGCGTCGCGGTCGCGCTCGGCCTTCTTGGCGGCCTCCAGCGACTGCGCGGCGGTGTCGAGGGCCTGCTCGCGCTCGGCCTCGGCGGCCTGCAGGCGGCGCCGGGCGTCGTCGGCCTCCTTGGCCGCGGCGGCGACCGAGTGCTGGAGGTTCTGGGACTTCATCTCGGCCTCGGCGACCTTGCCGCGCAGCCCCGCCATCTCGCCGTGGGCGGCCTCCAGCGCGCGCGACAGCTCGGCGGCCTGCTCGGCGATCCGGTCGCGCTCGGCCTCGGCGGCCCGCCGCGCCTTGACGGCGTCCTCGACGGCGCGCAGGGCGTCGTCGCGGGCCTCGCTCATGGCGTCGCGCTGGGTGATGGCCTGGCGGACGGTGGCCTCGGCCTCGGCGACCCGGCGCTCGGCCTGCTCCAGGCCGGCCTGCGCCGCCTCCATCTGGGACCGGGCCTGCTCGGCCTGGGCCCGGGCCTGGTCGGCCTGCGTCCGCGCCTGCTCGGCCTGGATCCTGGCCTGGTCGGCCTGGCCGCGGGCCTGCTCGGCCTGCCCGCGCGCCTGGTCGGCCTGGGTACGGCTCTGCTGGGCCTGGTTCCAGGCGGCGGCGGCGTCGCGCTGCGCCGACTCCTTCTCCGCCTGGATCGCCGCGACCTGCGTGGCGGCCTCGTTCTGCGCCTCGGCGACCCGCCGTTCGGCCTCGACCGCGCGCCGGTCGGCCTGCTCGGCCTGCCCCCGCGCCCGCTGCACCTCGCCCCAGGCGGCGGCGGCGTCACGCTGCGCCGACTCCTTCTCCGCCTGGATCGCCGCGACCTGCGTGGCGGCCTCGTTCTGCGCCTCGGCGACCCGCCGTTCGGCCTCGACCGCGCGCCGGTCGGCCTGCTCGGCCTGCCCCCGCGCCCGCTGCACCTCGCCCCAGGCGGCGGCGGCGTCACGCTGCGCCGACTCCTTCTCCGCCTGGATCGCCGCGACCTGGCTCTGGGCGTCGGTCTGCGCCTCGCTGACCTTGCGCTCGCCGGCCGCCAGGGCGTCGCCGATGAGGTCGGCCATCTGGCGCAGCCGCTCGACGATGTCCCAGGGCTGGGCCTCGGGCCGGTCGGGCTCGGGGCGGGCCGCCTCGCCGGGCTGCGCCGCCGCCTTGATGGGCTGCTGCGCGGCGGCGTCCCGGCCCAGCGGGGGCCAGGGCGTACCGGTGTCCTGGACGGGGCGCGCACCCGATCCGTTCAGCTCGCTCACGTGTCTCCTCGCCTGGCGGCACGGAGCCGCGTTCGCGGGGCGGTCGTACTCATGGTGTTCGCCGCACTCCTCGCCCGGCGGCTGATGTCCGCCCGGCGGCTCGTCGCTTCGCTCACCCAAGGCACTCTAGTGCCGACCAGCACGGTCTTTGCCCAGTTTGGGGTTTGCCTTCGCGATCCGCGCACTCTATTCGCGTGCATGTACCGTGCCCGTCGCCTGCGTGAACGGCGTGGAAGCCGTGGGGCAAGGCGTTTCCGAGCCCTCCGCGAGGCGGTTCCGCGGAGTCCGCCGTGCCCCCCGCCGGCGGTCCGGGCCACGCCGTCCCCCAGCTGGAACAATCACGCCTCATGGAACTTCGCACCCTGTATCCGCCGATCGAGCCGTACGACTCCGGGCTGCTGGAGGTCGGCGACGGCAACCAGATCTACTGGGAGGTCTGCGGCAATCCCGAGGGCAAGCCGGCGGTGATGGTGCACGGTGGTCCGGGCGGGGGCTGCACGGCCGACCATCGCCGCCAGTTCGACCCCGAGGCATACCGGATCGTGCTGTTCGACCAGCGCAACTGCGGCCGGAGCCTGCCGCACGCCGCCGATCCCGGGGTCTCGCTGGAGGCCAACACCACCTGGCACCTGGTGGCCGACATGGAGCGGCTGCGCGAGCACCTGGGCGTCGACCGCTGGCTGGTCTTCGGCGGTTCCTGGGGCAGCGCCCTGTCGCTGGCGTACGCGCAGACCCATCCGGACCGGGTGTCGGAGCTGGTGGTGCGCGGCATCTTCATGCTGCGGCCGTTCGAGCTGTACTGGTTCTACCAGGAGGGCGCCTCGCTGCTGTTCCCCGATCTCTGGGAGGACTACCTCGCGCCGATCCCCGAGGACGAGCGGGAGGACCTGCTCGGCGCCTACGCGGAGCGGCTGGGGTCGCCCGACCGGGAGGTCCGGGTCGCCGCGGCCCGGGCGTGGTCGCAGTGGGAGGGCCGGACGCTGACGCTGCGCCCGGACCCGGACCTGGCCGATCACTTCGGCGAGCCCGACTACGCTGTCGCCTTCGCCCGCATCGAGAACCACTACTTCGTCAACGAGGGCTTCTTCGAGGAGGAGCAGCTGCTGCGGGACGTGGACCGGATCCGGCACATCCCGGCGGTGATCGTCCAGGGGCGGTACGACGTGTGCACGCCCGCGGCCACGGCCTGGGACCTGCACCGGGCCTGGCCCGAGGCCGAGTTCCACATCGTCGACGACGCCGGCCACGCCTACAGCGAGCCGGGCATCCTGCACCGTCTCATCGAGGCGACCGACCGGTTCGCCGGGCGGTGACCGGGCGGCGAACCGCGGGGCGGTGAACCCACAGCCCTACCCCGTCACTCAGGCCTCTCACCTCGCCTGACGCAACGTGACGCACACCGCACCCCTGCCGTTGGCGGCAGGGGTGTGTGATTTACGTCACAGAAATGATACGGAAACTCTGTCATCTTCCCGTAACACTTCACTAGAGTGGCCGACAATAGGCCACCACGGGCCCGCGCGTCGATATCGCGGGTTACCCCTGCGTAACGCGAGGAATCGCGCCCCTCGAAGCCGCGAATCGCGCGCGATGAATATCCCGAAAATAACAAGCATATTTTTATACCCCGTACCGCTCACCCTAAACATCCGGCAGATAACATTCCGTAGCGATCAGGGCCGGGTATTCGGTAACTTACCTGTACATGGCAGCGCAATCCCGGCAATCGCCCATTGACCCGACCGGACCGGACCCGGCCATCACAGTGGATGAGCCACGGCTCGAAGACGGACCTGAGTTGTGGCGGCTCGCGCGGGACTCGCGGGTTCTGGATGTCAATTCGCCCTACAGCTACGTGCTGTGGTGCCGCGATTTCGCCGGCACCTCCGTGGTCGCCAGGGCCGGCGGGGCGCCGTGCGGTTTCATCACCGGCTTCCAGCGCCCCGCACGGCCCGACACCCTCTTCGTGTGGCAGGTCGCCGTCGACCACTCCTTCCGTGGCCAGGGCCTGGCCCGCCGCATGCTCGATGCCCTCGGCGACCGGATGGCCGCCCGCGGTCATCGCTACGTCGAGGCCACGGTGACCCCTGGCAACACCGCCTCCACGAGGATGTTCGAGTCTTTCGCCCGTGGCCGCGGCTGCGACCTGACCCGCAGCCCGCTGTTCGGCGCCGAGCACTTCCCCGAGGGCCACGACCCCGAGGTCCTCTTCCGCATCGGCCCGCTGAGCCCGTCCGCGACCTCCACTCCACCCTCCGCGCCCACCTCCACAGCGTCATCGGCGGCACCGGCCGGCGAGCCCGTGCGCTAGCGCGGGCCGGGGCGCACGCCCCGTCCCGCCGGGCATCCGCCCGGCACACCGCCCGGTCACCGTCCGAGCACAACGCCCATCCACCCCACCTGCCGGAGGCAGAAAAATGGATGTCTTCACTCACCTGGAATCTGAAGTCCGCGGTTACTGCAGGAGCTGGCCCACCGTGTTCAGCACGGCGCGCGGCAGCCACATGACCGATGAGAACGGCAAGACCTACCTCGACTTCTTCGCCGGCGCGGGAACGCTGAACTACGGGCACAACAACCCGCAGCTGAAACGGCGGCTGATCGACTATCTGGCCGGCGACGCGGTGGTCCACGGGCTCGACATGTACACGGTCGCCAAGCGCGAATTTCTGGAGCGTTTCAACGAGGTGGTGCTGGCTCCGCGGGGGCTCGACTACAAGGTCCAGTTCCCCGGCCCGGCCGGAAACCATTCGGTGGAGGCGGCGCTCAAGCTGGCCCGTAAATACACCGGGCGGGAGAGCGTCATCAGCTTCACCAACGCCTTCCACGGCATGACGCTGGGCGCCCTGGCGGTGACCGGCAACTCGATGAAGCGCGACGGCGCCGGGGTCCCGCTGGGGCATGGCGTCTCGATGCCCTACGACAACTACCTCGACGGCCGTACGCCCGACTTCCTGCTGCTGGAGACGATGCTGGACGACAGCGGCAGCGGCCTGGACGTCCCCGCCGCCGTCATCGTGGAGACCGTCCAGGGCGAGGGCGGCATCAACGTGGCCACCGCCGAGTGGCTGCGCGGCCTGTCGGACCTGTGCAAGCGGCACGACATCCTGCTGATCGTCGACGACGTGCAGATGGGCTGCGGCCGGACCGGGGCCTTCTTCAGCTTCGAGGACGCCGGGATCACCCCCGACATCGTCTGCCTGTCCAAGTCGCTGAGCGGGTACGGGCTGCCGTTCGCGATCACCCTGATGCGGCGGGAACTGGACGTGTGGGAGCCCGGCGAGCACAACGGCACCTTCCGCGGCTTCAACCCGGCGTTCGTCACCGCCACCGCCGCGCTGGAGGACTACTGGACCGGCGAGGGCCTGGAGAAGGAGACCCTGGCCAAGGGCGAGCAGGTGGAGCGGGCGCTGAACGAGATCGCGCTCGAGCACGCCGGCGCCGTCGAGGGCGTCCGGGGCCGCGGGCTGGCCTGGGGCCTGGTCATGCGGGACCCGGAGACCGCGCCCCGGGTCTGCGCCGAGGCGTTCGGCCGCGGGCTGCTGATGGAGACCTCCGGCCCCGAGGGCGAGGTCGTCAAGCTGCTGCCGCCGCTCACCACCACCGAGCGCGAGCTGGACCAGGGCCTGGAGATCATCGCCGAGTCGGTCCGCGCGGTCCGCACCACCGTCGCGGTCTGACCACAGGGCCGGCGGCGCCACCGGGCCGGTCGCGCCGCCGGTCGCGCCGCCCGCGCCGCGGCGCCGGCCCGGGCAACCGGGCCGGCCCCCGCCGGGGCGGCGCCGCCCCGGCTCACGAAGAAAGGAATAGACCGTGATCGTCCGATCCCTCAAGGACATTATCGGGACCGAACGCGACGTCCAGGCACCCACCTGGTGCAGCCGCCGTTTCGTGCTGGCCGGCGACAAGGTGGGGTTCTCGCTGCACGACACCGTTCTGTACGCGGGCACCTCGACCAAGATGTGGTACGCGAATCACATCGAGGCGGTCTACTGCATCGAGGGCGAAGGCGAACTCGTCAACGAGGAGACCGGCGAGAAGCACCGCATCGAACCGGGCGTGATGTACCTGCTCGACGGACACGAGCATCACACCTTGCACGCCCACACCGACGTGCGTACCGTCTGCGTCTTCAATCCGCCCGTCACCGGCCGGGAGGTCCATGACGAGAACGGTGTCTACCCCCTGATCACCGAGGAGGACGCATGAGCATCATCGAGATCCATCCGACCATCGACGACCCCTACCCCACGCGCAAGTGCGAGGAGGCGGCCCTCCTTTACCGGCAGGACCCGGTCGTATACGGCGCCCCCGGCGACGGCCCCATCGACGCCACGACGCTCGACTCGTTCGACGCGAACGGGTTCCTGACGGTGGACGAGCTGCTGCGCCCCGAGGAGGTGGAGGACTACCGGGCCGAGCTGCGCCGGCTGTCCTCCGACCCGGAGATCCTGAGCGACGAGCGCACGGTGACCGAGCACGGCTCCGACGAGGTGCGCTCGATCTTCGAGGTCCACAAGATCAGTGAGGTGTTCGCCGAGCTCGTCCGCGACCCCCGCGTGGTGGGCCGGGCCAGGCAGATCCTGGGCTCGGATGTTTACGTCCACCAGAGCCGGGTGAACTACAAGCCAGGATTCACCGGCAAGGACTTCTACTGGCACTCCGACTTCGAGACCTGGCACGCCGAGGACGGCATGCCCCGCATGCGTGCGGTGAGCATCTCCATAGCGCTCACCGAGAACTTCGTGCACAATGGCGCACTCATGATCATGCCAGGCTCCCACAAGACGTTCGTGTCGTGCGTCGGCGAGACGCCCGACGATCACTACAAGGCTTCGTTGAAGAACCAGGAGATCGGCACCCCCGATCCCAACAGCCTCTCGATCCTGGCCGACAAGCACGGGATCGAGCTGTTCACCGGGCCGGCCGGCTCGGCGACGATGTTCGACTGCAACTGCATGCACGGCTCGAATGGGAACATCACCCCGTTCCCGAGGTCGAACGTCTTCATCGTCTTCAACAGCGTCGAGAACACCTGCGTCGAGCCGTTCTCCGCGACCTCCCCGCGGCCGGCCTTCATCGGCGCCCGCGACTTCACGCCGGTCGGCTGACGGCCGGCGGGGCCGGTCCGCCGGCTCCCTGACGACCACCCGCCACCCATCCGTTATCGAATCGTATCCCCGACCCGCTTCCCGACCACGACCTCGCGACCGCCGAGGGGCATGGCGCCCGTCGGCGGTCGCGAGGCATCGACAGGAGATCAACGATGACTTCCTCACGACGGCACTTCCTGCGGACCGCGACCATGCTCGCGGGGGCGGTCCCGCTGGCCGCCGCGGGCTGCAGCACCACCAATCCGGAGCAGGAACGGCAGGGCGGCGGCACCCTGGCCAGGGCCAAACAGGAGGGGAAGATCCGGGTCGGCTTCGCCAACGAGGCCCCCTACGGCTACACCGACAAGACCGGCAAGCTCACCGGTGAGGCGCCGGAACTGGCGCGGGCGATCTTCAAGGAGCTGGGCATCGCCAACGTCGAGGGGGTCCAGGTCGACTTCGGCGGGCTGATCGGCGGGCTGAACGCCAAGCGGTTCGACGTGATCGCGGCCGGCATGTTCATCACCCCGGAGCGGTGCGGCGCGGTCGCCTTCTCCGATCCCGAGTACGTCGCCAAGAGCGCGTTCATGGTGCCCAAGGGCAACCCCAAGAAGATCCTCAAGTTCGAGGACGTCGCGCGGACGAAGGCCAACCTCGGCGTGCTCACCGGGGCGGTGGAGGCCGGATACGCCGAGAAGCTCGGCGTGCCCAAGGACAAGATCAAGACGTTCGCCGACCAGCCCAGCGCCTACGAGGGGCTGAAGGCCGGGCGGATCGACGCCATCGCCCTCACCCGCATCTCGCTGGCCGACCTGCTGTCCAAGCACCGGGGCGAGCCGTTCGAGGTGACCGAGGCGTTCACCCCGGTGATCGACGGCAAGGAGCAGCTGGGCGCGGGCGCGTTCGCCTTCCGCAAGGCCGACGCCGACCTGCTCAAGGCGTTCAACGACAAGCTCGCCGAGTTCAAGTCCGGCAACAAGCTGCTGCCGATCCTGCAGCCGTTCGGTTTCACCCAGGCCGAGATGCCCGGGCCCGACGACACCGCCGCCAAGTTCTGCAAGGGCTGAGCCGTGACGGAGGTCCTCGACAGTTACCAGCTCCTGCTGAAGGGCTCGTGGATCACCATCCAGCTCACGGTGTACGGCAGCGTGCTGGCGCTGGTGCTCGCGGTGGTGTTCGGCCTGGCCGGCACCTCGCGCAACCGTGCCGTCCGCACCCTCAACCGGGTGTACGTGGAGTTCTTCCGCGGCACGGCCACCCTGGTGCTGATGTTCTGGTTCTTCTACGCCCTCCCCCTCGTGGGGCTGAGGTTCACCCCGATGTTCGCCGCCGTGCTGGCGCTCGGCCTCAACGTCGGCGCGTACGGGGCCGAGGTGGTCCGCGGCGCGATCAACGCGGTGCCCCGGGCCCAGTACGAGGCCACGATCGCGCTGAACCTCACCCCGGCGCAGCGGATGCGGCGGGTGCTGCTCCCGCAGGCCGTCGCGCTGATGCTGCCCCCGTTCGGCAATCTGCTCATCGAGCTGATGAAGGGCACCGCGATCGTCTCGCTGATCACGATCAGCGATCTGACCTTCCGGGCCAAGCAGATCCAGTCCTCCACCGGGGAGACGCTGTGGACGTTCGTGGTGATCCTGGTGCTGTACTTCGCGATCGCGCAGATCCTGCAGCTGTTGGTGCGGTACGCCGAGCGGCGGGTGGACCGGATGCTCGGCCGCCGGCCCGACAAGGGCGACGGGAAGCTCTCCGATCTGGCCGTCGGCGCTCCCGGAAGCGGGGTGGGGTGACCCCATGAGCTGGGACTGGAACTACACCGGGGAGTTCCTCCCCGATCTGCTGAGCGGGCTGCGGATCACCATCGTGGCCACGCTGCTCGGCTACCTGCTGGCCCTGGCCCTGGGACTGGTGTGGACGCTGCTGCGGCGGTCCCGCAACCCGTTCGTCAGCCAGACCACGCGCTGGGTGGTCGAGTTCATCCGCAGCACGCCGCTGCTGGTGCAGCTCTACTTCATCTTCTTCGTGTTCCCCTCGTTCGGGCTCACGCTGGGCCCGCTCACCGCGGGCGTCATCGGGCTCGGTCTGCACTTCTCCGCCTACACCTCGGAGGTGTACCGGGCGGGGATCGAGGACGTCCCCCGCGGGCAGTGGGAGGCGACCGTCGCGCTCAACCTCCCGCGGCGCCGGGTGTGGCAGGACGTGATCCTGCCGCAGGCCGTCCGCAAGGTCGTGCCCACACTGGGTAATTACCTCATCGCCATGTTCAAGGACTCGCCGCTGCTGCTGGCGATCAACGTGATCGAGCTGCTCGGCGCCGCGTACAAGGTCGGCACCGAGACGCTGCGCTTCCTGGAGCCGATCACGGTCGTCGGACTGCTGTTCGTACTGGTCAGCGTCGTGTCCTCCATCATCGTCCGTCGCCTGGAGAGGCGCTATGCCACCTACTAACGCCGCCCCCGAGGCTCCGACTCCCGAAGAATCTCAGGGGGGACCAGTGGACAAGGGACCGCAGAGCGAACCGGCCGCCGCCGACCTGCCGCCGCAGAGGAGCGGCGCGCCGGGCATCCACTTCGAGAAGGTGGTCAAGCGCTTCGGCGACAACGTCGTGCTCCGCGAGCTCGACTTCACCGTCGAGCCGGGTGAACGGGTCACGCTCATCGGCCCCAGCGGGTCGGGCAAGACCACCATCCTGCGCCTTCTGATGACCTTGGAGAAGGCCGACGGCGGGGTCATCCGGGTGGGCGACCGGCCGCTGTCGCACATGGAGAAGAACGGGAAGCTGGTACCGGCCAACGAGAAACACCTGCACGAGATGCGCAAGCAGATCGGCATGGTCTTCCAGCAGTTCAACCTGTTCCCCAACATGAACGTCATGCGCAACCTCACCGAGGGCCCCATCCGCGTCCTGGGGCTCTCCAAGGAGGAGGCGCGCGAGCGGGCGACCAGGCTCCTGGACATGGTGGGGCTCGGCGACAAGGCCGAGGAGCATCCGACCCGCCTGTCGGGCGGGCAGCAGCAGCGCGTCGCCATCGCCCGCGCGCTGGCCATGGAGCCCAAGGTCCTGCTGCTGGACGAGGTCACCTCGGCCCTGGACCCCGAGCTGGTGGTCGGCGTCCAGGACCTGCTGCGCGACATCGCCCGGCAGAGCGACCTGACGATCCTGTGCGTGACCCACGAGATGCACTTCGCCAAGGACATCTCCGACCGGGTCCTGATGTTCGACCAGGGGCAGATCGTCGAGGAGGGCCCGCCGGACCAGATCTTCGGTGAGCCCTCCGAGCAGCGCACACGCGACTTCCTGCAGGCGGTCCTCGCCTCCTGAGGCGCGTGCGCCCGGCCCCCCGCGTCCCCGTCGCCCCGGGGACGCGGGGGCCCGTCCCGGCGCCCGCGCCCTCCTTGAACGTGCCGTCCCGGTGTTCCGCCAGGGCCTTCAGGCCACCCCGGCCCAGGCCCCGGCCACGAGCGCGCGCCAGTCGGGCACGGGCGTCCCGGGCGCGCTCTGCCGGGCCAGCTCGAACGCCAGCGACCCCAGGGGCGCCTTGGCCGGGTCGCGCACCGCCTGCTCGATGATCACTTCGAGGACCCCGCCGCCGTCCGCGAGCCTCGGCAGGGCCTCGTGCACCCGGTCCGCGAGCCCGCCGGGCAGGCGGCCGGCCTCCCGCCCGGCCACGTCGATGCCGGTTCCCGTGGAGATCAGGGCGATCTCGGGCCGCATCCGGTCGGCGATCCCGGCACTGGTGTGCAACGCGATCGAGGTCCAGACGATCTCGACGCGCTCCTCGCTCAGGCCGCGTTCGCGCAGGAACCCGGCGGCCAGGTCGGCGCCGTCGACCTCGAACCGCTGGTGGCCGTCGCCGCGCCCGGTCAGCCCCACGTCGTGCAGGACGGCCGCCAGGAACAGCAGCTCGTCGTCGTAGTCGGCCCCCGGGCGCAGGCCGCTCCCCTCGCCCGCGGCACGGCCGAACAGGTAGGACCGGACGCTGTGGTTGAGCATCGCGACCGGTTCCAGGCCGGCGGCGAACGCGTACGCCTCCCGGGTCAGCTCGGTGTCGGGAACGGAGAATTCCGCGACCAGCCGGGACATCGACGGCTCGCGGGGTGGAAGGCCGTGCATGGGAGATCTCCTTACATCGGTGCCGGGGACGGCGGAGGATCCGGCTCCGGCGGGGGGCCGCGGCGCCGGATCCGCCTCCCTCGATCGTCGTTCCGGACGGCCGGGGCCCACCAGTGGCCAGAACGCCGATGTGCGCTACGTTCTGGCCATGCATCAGGTCGCGGTCCTCGCGCTCGACGGAGTGATCCCCTTCGACATGGCCGTGCCGGGTCAGGTGTTCGGCATGGCCTCGGGCGAGGACGGCGACCCGCTGTACGAGATCCGGGTGTGCACCCCGCCCGGCGGCGCCCTGACCCCGGCCGGGGTCGGGCGGATGCGGATCCGGACCGGTTGGGGGCTGCCGGCGCTCGCCACAGCGGACACCGTGATGATCCCCGGGCATGACGGTTTCCTGGAGGATCCGCCGGGCGAGGTGCTGGACGCGCTGCTGGAGGCGGCCGGACGCGGTGCCCGCATCGCCTCGATCTGCGTCGGCGCGTTCGTCCTGGCGGCCACCGGGCTGCTGGACGGCCGGCGCGCGACGACGCACTGGTACCACGCCCGCGCGCTGGCCGAGCGCCATCCGGCCGTGGAGGTCGACCCGGCGGTGCTGTTCGTGGACGGCGGCGACCTGCTCACCTCCGCCGGGGTGGCCGCGGGGATCGACCTGTGCCTGCACATGGTGCGCCGTGACCACGGCTCCGCGGTCGCGGCGCGGGTCGCCCGGCGCAACGTGACGCCGCTGCAACGCGACGGCGGGCAGGCCCAGTTCATCCGGCACGAGGACCCGGCGGACGCGGGCACGGCCCTGCAGCCGACCCTGGCCTGGCTGGAGGCGAACCTGCACCGGCCGCTGACGCTGGAGGACATCGCGCGGCACGCGGCCGTCAGCGTCCGGACGCTGAACCGGCGGTTCCGCGCCCAGACCGGCACGACCCCGCTGCGCTGGCTCCTGCGGGCCCGGCTGATGCGCGCCCAGCACCTGCTGGAGAGCACCGGCCTGCCCATCGAGCGCGTGGCGGCCGAGTCGGGGTTCGGCTCGGCGGTGACCCTGCGGGCGCACTTCGCCCGTTCGGTGGGCGCCTCGCCGCAGTCGTACCGCACCGCGTTCCAGGCCCGCCCGGACGAGCGCGACTGAACGCGCGGGACTGAACGCGCGGCGCCCCGCGGGGGGCGCCCGGCCACCGGAAGCCGAATCAGATTCGGTACGGTGGCGGTGGGACTGGGATACGGGAGGTGTCCGGCGGTGACCGATGACTGAGGGCACGGGCGGTGGGACCGCCATCGCGGGACTCGGCATGACCGAGCTGGGCAGGGTGTACGGGCGCAGCCCCCGGCGCCTGGCGGCCGACGCGGTGCGGCTGGCCGCCGCCGACGCCGGCCTCGCGCTCGGCGACCTGGACGGGCTGCTGGTCAGCCACGGCATGGGCGGCTCCCCCGGGATCGAGCTGGCCGACACGCTCGGCCTGCGCGACCTGCGGCTGCTGTCGCAGCTCAACTCCTTCGGCGCGACCGCGGGCGCGATGGTGTCGTACGCGGCCCAGTCCATCCTCAGCGGCGCCGCGTCCACCGTGGCCTGCGTGTTCGCCGACGCCCCGCTGAAGCCGGAGCGGTCGGCGGGCTCGGCTTACCACCGCGACGCCCCCGAGTGGTACGGCTTCGGCGGGATGACCGCCGCGCTCGGCTTCCGCAGCGTCAACGCGTTCTACGCGCTGGCGGCGCGGCGGCACATGGAACGGTACGGGACGACCGGCGACCAGCTCGGCGCCATCGCGGTCGCCACCCGCGCCTGGGCGGCCGGCAACCCGCGGGCCCAGATGCGCGAACCCATCACGCTCGACGACCACCGGGCGTCCCGCTGGGTCGCCGAGCCGCTGCGCCTGCTGGACTGCTGCCTGGTGTCCAACGGCGCCGTCGCGATCATCGTCACCGGGGCGGACCGGGCGCGCGACCTGGCCCGCCCGCCGGTGCATGTGTGGGGCTGGGGCCAAGGGCACCCCGGGCACCGCAAGGAGCGGGGCAGCGACTTCGGCCTCACCACCGGCGCGCTCACCTCGGGGCCGATCGCGATGAAGATGGCCGGGGTGACCCCCGGCGACATCAGCCAGTGCCAGCTCTACGACTGCTACACCTACACCGTCCTGGTGTCGCTGGAGGACTACGGGTTCTGCGCCAAGGGCGAGGGCGGCGCCTTCGCCGCGTCCGGCGCGCTCGGACCGGGCGGCGCCCTGCCGACCAACACCGGGGGCGGGCAGCTGTCGTCGTACTACATGTGGGGCATGACGCCCCTGTCGGAGGCGGTGATCCAGGCCCGGGGCGACGGCGGCGAACGGCAGGCCGGACGCAACGACGTGATCCTGGTCAGCGGCAACGGCGGCATCCTCGACCACCACTCCACGCTGATCCTCAGCCCGCACCCGAAGGGGGCCTGACCCGTGACGAGCATGGAGATCGGCGTTCTGCGGCGGGACGGCCGCACCGACCCGTTCTTCGACGGGACCGCGCGCGACCGGCTGGTCATCCGGCGGTGCGCGGCCTGCGACCGCTGGTTCGCCCCCGACCAGGCCGGCTGCCCGGAATGCGGCGCCGGGGAGCTGGAGTGGGCCGAGGCCGCCGGCACGGCGACCCTGGTGACCTGGACGGTCACGCACGGCCGGCCCGCCGCGGACGGGACCGCCCCGCCGCCCGCCTTCCTGGCGCTGGTGGAGCTGACCGAGGGGCCCTGGCTGCACGCGCGGCTCGACGGGATCGACCCGGCCGCCCTCCGGGAGGGGCTCCCCCTGCGGGCCCGTTTCCGGCATCCCGGGGCGGGCGAGTCGTACGTGCTGTTCGGCCCGGAGGGCTGAACGGGCCCGGCCGCCCCCTGGACCGAATGGCGTTCGGGCCAGTAGCGTGAACCATGCGCACGGATATCTGCGAGATGTTCGGAATCGAGTTCCCGCTCCTGGCCTTCAGCCACTGCCGCGACGTGGTCGCCGCCGTCACCAACGCCGGCGGGATGGGAGTGCTCGGGGCGGTCGCCTACACTCCCGAGCGCCTCGAAGAGGAACTCCGCTGGATCGACGACCACGTGGACGGCCGCCCGTACGGCGTCGACGTCCTGGTCCCCGGCAAGATCGACGAGTCGGCCGAACGGGCCGGCCGCGGCGAGGGCGGCCTGGACACCATGCTCGCCGCCGTCCCCCGCGAACACTGGCGGTTCCTGGCCGGGCTGTTCGAGAAGTACGACGTCCCGCCCCCGGACCTGGACCGGGCCAGGCGCACCCACCGCCGGGGCGGCACCCAGGTCACCAAGGAGGGCGCCACCGAACTGATCGAGGTGTCGCTCGCCCACCCGATCCGGCTCATCGCCAGCGCCCTCGGCACTCCCCCGCCGCTCATGGTGGACAAGGCCAGGGCCGCCGGGATCCCGGTCGCGGCCCTGGTCGGCACCGCCGAGCACGCCCGCCGCCAGGTCGCCGCCGGGGTCGACCTCATCGTGGCCCAGGGCGGCGAGGCCGGCGGGCACACCGGCGAGATCTCCACCATGGTGCTGGTCCCCGAGGTGGTCGACACCGTCGCCCCCGTGCCCGTGCTGGCCGCGGGCGGCATCGCCACCGGACGCCAGATGGCCGCCGCGCTGGCCCTCGGCGCCTCCGGCGTGTGGTGCGGATCGGTCTGGCTCACCACCGAGGAGGCCGAGACCTCCCCGGCGGTGAAGGCCAAGCTGCTCGCCGCGACCTCCCGCGACACCGTCCGCTCCCGGTCCCGCACCGGCAAGCCCGCCCGCCAGCTGCGCTCGGCCTGGACCGACGAGTGGGACGGCCCCGCGAGCCCCGGCCCGCTGGGCATGCCGCTGCAGATGATCCTGGCCCAGGGCGCGATGGCGCAGATCGACAAGGTCGCCGCGACCGGCAACCCGGGCGCCCGCGAGCTGGCCAACTACTACGTCGGCCAGTGCGTCGGCCTGATGAACACCGTCAAACCGGCCCGCCAGGTCGTCTACGACATGATCGAGGAGTTCGCCGACGCCCTCGACCGCCTCAACGGCATCACGGGCGGCGACTAGGCTCTGTTTCCCCGGCCCGGCCCACGGCGCTCGCCTGGCGGGCTCGCACCTGACCGGGCCTGGGCGACCGCGACATCGCTTCGCGTTCTGCCCGATGGTGCTCGCCTCCGGCATCGCCCCACCGGGCAGGTAGCGCGCTCGCGCGGTGGCTGAGGCCGCTTCGAGACAGCCCCCAGCCTCCGGCAGGCCGGCTCCCCCAAGGCCCTGACACCGGGCGGAAGCGTGAATACGCTTCCCTGTCAAGCGATCAGATTCCCCGTCCGACGGCAGCGAGGGGCTGACGGTGAGCGCGGAACAACAGGGCCAGGACGGCGAGCAGATCCTGCGGACCGCGTCGGGACACGAGCTGTTCGGCCTGTTCGACAGGCTGACCCGGGCTCTCCCCTGGCGCCCGCAGATGCGTCCCTTCCCGGTCATCGTCCTGGAACCGGGCGACGACCGGACCGACGAGCAGGCGTTCATGGACGCGTTACGGCACGCCGCCACCCGGATGCGGCTGCCCGCCCTGCACCTGCGGCCCGGCCGCGACGGGGACGGCGGCGAGCAGGACGGTTCGGACGCCTGCGCGCTGCTCGAGCGGATGGCCCGAGACCTGCCATGGCTCGGCGCCGCCACCCGGGCCGGACGCTTCCGCTTCCCCCGGTCGGACCTGGTCAGGTCCCTGGAGGAGGCGGTCGGCACCGCCCGCGGCGACGGCTCGGCGGCACGTCCCCCGGACCTGCGCGCCGCCGCGCTGGAGGCGTGGAACGCACGGGCCGGCCTCTTCCAGGACGGGCCCCGCTCCCTGCCCGCCTGGTGGCCCGCGGCCGGGGCCGCCCTGGTGGCGACCCTGGGCGGGCTGGTCGGCGGCTTCGCCGAGCAGACCAACTGGACCGCGCTGCTGGCCGCCGTCGGCTCCCTGTGCGCCGTCCTGCTGGTGGTCACCGCGCTGTTCAGCCGCCGGATCTGGCTGCCGGTCGCCTCCCGCGTGGGCTTCGGCAGCCGCTACCGCTGGCTGGCCACCTCCTCCTTCTTCACCATCCTCGGCGACGGCAGCGACGGCCTCCGGGGCCGTCCCGGCGTGGAACGGTGCCTGTACGAGGTCTTCGGCCGGCTGACCGCCCCCGACGCCGACGAGTTCCTGCTGCAGATGAAGACCCTGGCGTTCCTGGAGGACCTGCGGGCCGGCTACCGCCGGCTCTCCCCCGCCCTGCGCGGCTTCAAGCGTCCCGCCCCGCCGGTGCTCTTCCTGGAGAAGGTCACGGCCGGCAACGGCGGCATCGCCCTGCTGTCGGCCATGAGCGACATCCGCAGCCGCCGCAGCGAACTGCACCCCCTCCTGGTCGTCGCCTCCGCCGACGCCGGCCACCGCGACCAGATCCCCGGCCCCGCCGAACCCCGGGAACGGGGCGACGCCGTCGAACGCTACGAGCAGTGGCAGGCCGCCCTCGGCACCTCCCAGGGCCCCAGCCGCCACGTCCCCCTCCCCTGGCTGCTGCGGCTGCCCGTCGTCGACGGACCCCGTACCGAGCCGGCCCCCAGGACGCGGCCCCGGCGCCGCCCCCGCTGGACGTGGGCGTGGTCATGGCGCGGCCTGCTGGTGTACGTCGTCGCGTTCATCGTGGTCACCAGCCTCGTCCACGCCGAGCTGCGGTCCCGGTACTGCTCGGTCGGGCTGCCCTTCTCCTGGAACGCCGACACCCGCCTGCACACCAACGCCGACGGCACCAGGGAATGCGTGGGGGTCGCCACCCGCGGCGTCCGGTTCGAGCGGAACGGGCGGAGCATCGGCCTGGACGGCGAGCTGCACGACCCCGGCGACCGGAGCCGCGGGCCGACCCTGGCCGGCCTCCAGGCCATGATCGACGAGGAGAACCGGCGGGTCATCGGCGGCGGCCTGCCCTACGTCACCGTCCTCCACGCGGGCGTGTTCACCACCCGCAAGGACGAGTACGACCTCACCGTCACCAGCGTCAAGGAACTGGCCGGCGCCCACCTCGCGCAGCTGCGCAACAACGAGCGGCAACGGCCGGGGCAGGCCCGGAACCCGCTCCAGATCCGGCTGCTGCCGGTCAACACCGGGCAGGACATGACCCTGTCGCAGGCCGCGACCGCCCAGATCCTCAAGATCGCCCGCAAGGACCCCACGGTCATCGGCATCGTCGGCATGGGCCGCAACACCCGGCCCTCCCAGGAGGCCGTCCGGCGGCTCCACGCCGCCGGGCTCCCCATCATCAGCACCGTCAACTCCTCCAACGAGCTGCCCCGGCTGGACCACTTCCACTCGCTGGCCGCCACCAACCGCGAGGAGGTCGCGGCGTCCCGGGCCGCGTTCGGCGGCGCCGCGAAGGGCCGCACGATGATCGTCTCCCGGGAGCCCGGCCCGTCCGGCGACGCCTACAGTCCCGAGATCGCCGCCGACGCCGAGCGGGTCCTGCCCCGCCCGTCCCAGCCCGTCCGGTACGAGGGCACCGGCGACATCCCCGGCAAGGTGTCCAGGGCGTGCGCGTCCCCCGGAGAGCCGTTCACCCTGGTGTACTTCGCGGGCCGCGCCGAGGACCTGTGGGGCCTGCTGGAGGGCCTCAAGACGGGCGGCTGCACCCAGCGGCGGCTCACCCTCGTGGCCGGCGACGACGTCACCAAGAACCGGTTCGGGTCCGGGCCCGGCAAGATCGGGCTGCCCGAGAGCATCGAGGTGTACCACACCGCCTTCGTCCACCTGCCGCACCTGATCGCCCGCGACCAGAGCAGGCCGTTCTTCCAGCAGGCCCGCGACCGGCTCGGCATCGGCGCGCCCCCGCTCCGGGGGGACGACGAGCTGCTGGCGGACGGGCAGATGGCGCTCGCCTACGACGCCCTGGGCGTGCTGGCACAGGCCGCGCAGCAGGCGTTCCACGACCTCGGGCTCGACCGCCCGGCCGCCGGCCGGGTCCCCGGCGGCAGCGCGGTGACCTCCGGCACCGTGCTGACCGAGCTGCCCCGGGTGAAGCTGTACGACGGCGCGACCGGCAACATCGACCTCACCGCCGCGAAACCGCCCGCGGCCGGCCAGGGCACCCGGGGCCTGACCCTGCTCAGGGTCACCTCCTCCGGCGGCGAGGTCGTGTCCGAACCGGTCTGTGGGCGGCTCGGCGGCGGCCTGCCCGTACCCGGGTTGCGCCCCTGCCCGGCCTGAGCCTCGGCGGTACCGGCGTCAGCGGTACTGCTGGAGGGGACGGCCGGGGCCCTTCCTGATCTGCTCGGTGAACAGGCGGGCCAGCGCCTCGTGGCCCTTGACCGTCGGGTGGAAGCTGCGGGGCTCGGCGGCCAGCGACGAGACGCTGATCGCCAGCCCGTTCATGTACGGCTCGGCGCTGCCGACCTCGTGCCCGGCGAAGGTGCTGTAGGCGTCGGCGAACTCGACGCTGCCCGCGCCGCGGGTCGCCGCGACGCGCTCGTCGGCCTCGGCCACCGTCTCCCGGATGACCTCGTTCAGCTCCCGCGCCCGCGCGTTCAGCCACCGCTGGTCGGCCACCGAGATGTTGTCGCCGGACGCGCCGTCCACCTCGGAGAACGCGCGCGGGTAGCCCATCACGATCACCCGTGCCCGCGGCGCCTTCGCGGTGATCCTGGTGTACAGGTCGGGCAGCGACCGGCGCAGCTCGGCCATGCGGGTGGCCACGTCCCGGCCCTGCTCGGAGCAGGCACGGGCCCAGGGCAGCTTGATCACGCAGCCGGCCAGCACCCGGGAGAACCCGACGTCGTTGCCACCGATGCTGATCGTGATCAGGCTGGTGTTCGCGTCGATCCGGTCGAGCTGGGGCGGCTCCCCCGACTTGCCGGTGATGACCTGGCGGGTGGTCGCCCCCGAGCAGGCCCAGAACGCGCTGGCCTTGAACGGGAAGGACCTGGCCACCTGGTGGTAGTAGGCCCTGGAGGTGCGCTGGCACCGTTCCAGGGGGTTCTGGTCGGCCACGGTCGCCTCGGCGCCGAGACCTGAGGAGTAGGAGTCGCCGAGCGCCACGTACGTCCCCTGGGTGGCCGCCTCCAGCGGGGTGAGCGCCCGCCGCTCGGGCGCCTCGGCCGGGTCGGCCTTGGCGGCCCGCACCGGCGTGGGACAGCCGCTCCCGAACAGCTCGCACCGTACGGCGGGCAGCGCGACCAGCGGTGTGATCCCCACCGCGAGCAGCACGACCAGCACGGCGACGGCCCGGCCCCGCTGCCCGAGCCGGATGCGCGGGATCGACATACCGCTCCTCTCCTCGCCCTGTAGGAGACGTTCCGGGCCGGCCCCGGGTTCCCGCCTTTACGTTGTAGATTCCTTGATGGGAGGACGGCGGGGAACGCGCGGGCGCGCCGCGTCATGACTCCGGCGGCAGGTCTTCGGGGCGCAGCACGCTCGGGTCCCGGATGATCTGGTCGTTCAGGCGCTCGCAGTGGCGCAGGCCGTCGGGGTGGCAGCGCGCCGCCGCCCGGGCGTAGGCGCACAGCGCCTCGGCGATCTCGCCGCGGGCCTCCAGGATGAGCCCCAGGCGGACCGTGGCGCCCATGTGCCCGGCCGCGGCGGCCGCCCGGTAGTAGACCTCGGCGGCGGTGGGGCGGCCGTCCCCCGTGGGGTGCTCCTGGGCGTAGCCGGGAAGGGTGAACTCGTACGCCAGCTCGGCGGCCATCTCCCGGCGCCGGCTCGGGGCCGCGTTGACCAGGATCCGGGCGGGCTCGTCGCCGTCCCCGGCCGCCGACCGCAGCCACGCCATCCCCTCGTTGGGGCGGTCGTGGCACAGCAGCAGGATGCCGAGCCGGCAGGCGGCCTCGCGGTCGCGGGCGGCGCCTTCGGCCGCCATCAGCAGGTCGACGCCGTGCCGCCCCAGCAACTCGTAGTACCTGCGGTGTGTCATGGAGTGCTGGCGGCGGAACCGGTGCATCCAGTCCTCCAGCGCCGCGTCGTGGAGGTCCTGCCAGTGCAGGACGCGGGAGGCCGGCAGGGGCGGGACCGGGCCTTCCGGGTGTCCGGGAGGCCCGGAAGGCCCGACCGGAGACGCGGGGACCGGCCCGTCCATGGGGGCCCGCGCCCGCCCGCCGGAGGCGTGCGGGTCCCCGAACTTCTCCTGGTAGAGCTCGTACCAGCCCTGCAGGCTCCTGGGCCCGTCGAAGTTCAGCTCGGCCCCGGATCCCTCGTGCACGTGCAGGCAGGTCAGCACATAGGTCGCCACCCACTCCCACCGTGGCGGCCGGTGCCGCTTGCGGGACAGCACGTCACTGAGGGCCGGCGCCGACAGATGGCAGAGCCGGAGGTGCTTGTGCTTGGCGCCGACATGGGGAGCCAGCTTGACCAGCTCCCGGTTGCTGGGCACACAGCAGGCGAGCTTGAAGCGGTCGAGCAGCCGCACGAACTCGTCCAGCGCGTCGTCGCCGCGCGAAGGAAAGATCACCATGGTGGTCACGACCTCACATCCGGATTCTCACCGTAGATCGTTATGGGTGGTGAGAATGATGTCACTGCGACGCGGTTTGCGTGTAACGAATCTAGCGATTCCACATGTTCTGGACTACCGGTCATATGGCCCCTGACCAATGAGCATCGTCCTTGGTCGGAGCGATCCGGAACATCCTGGAGCGGCCAGGACCCGGCCGCGATCGATCTTTGTGTCACGTGACACGAAACCCGTCAGTAGCAGAACGAGATTCGCCATCGAAAGTAGATCAATGGGGCCAAGTGTCCGATTAATGGGATGCCAGGTGTTTTGGTGTGGTGTTCCGAGTACTTCCGCATGGGTGTTTCTTGTGACCGGAAGCGGGCGGCTCTGGCGTACTGGTGATCGTTCGATCCGACGATCTCCCGAAGGAGCACACCGATGTCCGTACGCACACCGGCGCCGTCCCACCCGGACCGCCGCCCGGAACGCCGTCCCGGCCGCCGCCCGGCCGGCCGGCACCGCACCGTGCTCGGCGCGCAGACCGTCCCGGCCGCGACCACCCGGTTCAGCGACGACGACCTGCTGCTGTTCCTGCTGGTCTCCACGTGGGAACTGCACACCGCCCGCCCCGCCCCGCCCGTCGCCCCGGTCGAGATGACCGAGGAGGAGCTGATCGAGTACTGGTGCGACCCCGCCGACGTCCCCGCCGACGTCCCCGGCGGGCCCCGGCCGGGATCCCGTTCCGAGCCCGGCACGGGCCCGGCCGCGCGGGCGGAGCCGTCCGCGTGAGCCATCCCGCCGCCTACGACCGGCCGTCCGGCGACCGGCACTTCCTGAACCGGACCTCGCCCGTGACCACCACCCTGGCCGCCGTCGACATCTGCAGGTTCGGCGCCCGCCGGGACGCGCGGACCCAGCTGCTGCTGCGCCGCGAGATGTACGGGCTGATCGCCGAGGCCTGCCGCATCACCCGCGTGCCCTGGTCGTTCTGCCACCACGAGGACCGCGGCGACGGCGCCCTGTTCATCGTCCCGCCGGAGGTCGCCGCCGACCATCTGCTGGACCCCTTCGCCAGCCACCTCAACCTGGTGCTGCGCCGCTACAACCGGCTCGCCGGGCCCGCCACCAGGCTCAGGCTGCGCCTGGCCGTCCACACCGGACGCGTCCACCGCGACGACCACGGCGTCGCCGGCCCGGCCCTGGTCCATCTGTTCCGGCTCCTGGACGCGCCGGCCTTCAAGCGGTTCGCCGACGACGTCGTCGACGACCTGGCCATGATCGTGTCCGACCGGATGTACACCGACGCCACCGAAGGAGGCGGCCTCATCAATCCCGACGCCTACGTGTCGCAGCGCATCTCCTGCAAGGAGACCCGCACCCGCGGCTGGATCTGGACCCCGCCCAAGCATTAGAGCGCGCGGACCGGCGCGAACCGGCCGGCGCCTTTACGTTGTAGATCATTTGGCTGTTCCGGCGGCCGGCCGATCTCGGGTGCGGGATGCTGGGCACCGGCGGGAACGCGCCGTGCCCCGCCGTCCCATCTCGTCCCCGGGGGGAGCATGCTCGCGGTACTGACCGGCCTGGGCCTGTCGGCCGCGGCGGGCCTGAACGCCTACATCCCGGTGCTGGTGGTCGGGCTGCTCGGCCGGTACACCGACCTGGTCAGGCTGCCCGCCGAGTTCGGCTGGCTCACCGACGGCCGGGTCCTGGCGGTCCTGGCCCTCCTGCTGGCCGCCGAGATCGTCCTGGACAAGGTGCCCGTCGTCGACAGCGTCAACGACATGGTGCAGACGGTGATCCGCCCGGCCTCGGGCGGCGCCGTCTTCGCCGCCGCCGAGGCCGCCGGGCGGCTGGACGCGGCTCTGTCGGACGTCCCCTGGCTCGGCTGGGCGCTGGGCATCGCGTCCGCGCTCGCCGTCCATCTGACCAAGGCGTCCCTGCGCCCGGTCGTCAACGCGGGCACCCTGGGCACGGGCGCGCCCGTGGTCAGCGCCGCCGAGGACACCGTCTCCCTCGGCATGAGCCTGCTGGCCGTCCTCGCCCCCGTGGTCGCCCTGGCCGGGCTGGTCCTGCTCGCCTACGCGGCCGTCCGCCTGCGGCGCCTCCGGAAGCGGCGAAAGCGGACGGCCGCGGCGGCCCCCGGCGCGCCGGAGGCGCCGGACGCGCCGGGCCGCCGATGGTTCAGAACGCCAGGTCGCGGCGGCGGAAGAGCATGACCCCGGCCGCGGTGAGCAGGAGCGCGACCCCCGCCAGCACCGCCACGGGCGTCACCGCGAGATCGGCCGAGGGCAGCGACGGCGTGTGGCTGAACGGCGAGAGGTTCATGACCGGCCGCGGCAGTTCCAGGATCGGGCCGAGCTGCCCGATCACGAGGCAGCCGCCCAGGGCGGCCCAGGAGAGGGCGACCGCCAGGCGCGGCAGCAGCCCGATCACCGCGACCACGAACCCGGCCAGCGCCATGGTCGCGGGCAGCCGCACCATCGCGGCGCCCGCCAGGGACGGCACCTTCTCCAGCGAACCGGCCGCCGCCGCGTAGGCGAGGCCGTTGCCCAGGCCGATGACCAGCAGGAGGACCGCGGTGCCGAACGTGGCGCAGAGGATGTGGGCGAGCATCCAGCGGGGCCGGCTCACGGCCGTGGCCAGCACCGCCTCCAGCGGCCCGGTCTCCTCGTCGCGCATCCGCAGCAGCGCCTGCACGGTGTACCCGGCGGCGATCACGGCGATCAGGCCCATCATCGCCGTGAAGTAGACGTCGACCAGATCGCCGCCGCCGGCCAGCCGGCCCATCATCTCCTCCAGCCGGTCGCTGCCCCCCAGCACCTCCTCGGCCTGGTCCCCGACGGCGCCCAGCGCCAGGCCCACGATCAGCATGCCCGCCGCCCAGCCGTACAGGACGCCGCGCTGCAGCCGCCAGGCCAGCCCGAGCGGGCTGAGCAGGCCGCGCGCCGCCTCGGCGGGGCCGCGGCGCACCGGCAGCATCCCGGTGCCCACGTCGCGGTGGTCGGTGAGCGCGAACGCGGCCCGGACCAGCACCGCGAAGAGCAGGGCGTGCAGCGCCAGCGGCCACCAGTCGTCACCGCCGTACGGGCGGACGCGCTGCGCCCAGCCGATGGGCGAGAGCCAGGACGGCCACAGGCTGTCGACCCGCATGTCCTCGCCGGGCGTGGCGAGCCCGTCCCCGGCGGCGCGGAGGAGGAAGGCCAGGCCGAGGACGGCCGCGGCGACGCCGCTCGCCGCCCGCGCGCTCTCGGCGATCTGCGCGGTCACCGCGGCGACCCCGGCGAACACCACCCCGGCCGCGCCGATGGCGGCGCCGGCCGCCAGCGAACCGGTCACCGGCAGTCCCGCGGCGGCCAGCGCGCCGGCCAGCAGGAACGCCAGCAGCAGGTGGGCGCCGGCCGTGACGAGCAGCGCGGCGGCCAGCCCGGCGTGCCGTCCCACGGCGGCCGAGCCGATCATCTCGGTGCGGCCGGTCTCCTCGTTGGCCCGGGTGTGCCGGACCACCGTGAACACGCTCATCAGCGCCGCCAGCACGGCGACGATGGTGAAGGTCTCGGCGATCACGATGCCGCCCGTGCCCACCTCGGGGACGATGCCGTTGAACACCCGGGAGACGGCGCTGGCGGCGTTCGACCGCACGTAGGCGGCCTGCTCGCGTTCGGTCGGGTAGAGGCCCTCGATGCCGGCGGCGCTCCCGCCCGTGACCGCGGTCATCCCCAGCAGCCACAGCGGGAGCCGGACGCGGTCACGGCGCAGCGCCAGCCGGGCGAGCCGGCGGGTGCCGGTGAACGTCACGAGGCGCCCGCTCATCGGGCGGCCTCCACCCGGCTCCCGGCGTCCTGCCCGGACTCGTCGCCGGAGGGCCGGTCGCCGTAGTGCCGCATGAACAGTTCCTCCAGGGTGGGCGGGTTGCTGGTGAGCGCGCGGACCCCGAGCCCGGCCAGGTGCCGGTGCACCTCCGCGAGCGCGCCGGACTCGACCTCGAAGCTCGCCGTGTTCCCGTCCGCGCTCAGCCCGTGCACGCCGGTGATCTCTTCCAGCCCGGTGGGGGGCCGCTCGGTCTCCACGGTGATCGTGGTGCGGGTCAGGTGGCGCAGCTCGTCCAGCGTGCCCGACTCCACCGTCCGGCCCTCGCGGATGATCGACACCCGGTCGCAGAGCCGTTCGACCTCGGCGAGGATGTGGCTGGAGAGCAGGACGCTGCGCCCGGCCCGCTTGGCCTCGGCGACGCAGTCCTGGAAGACCGCCTCCATCAGCGGGTCGAGCCCGGAGGTCGGCTCGTCGAGGACGTACAGCTCCACGTCGGAGGCGAAGGCCGCGACCAGCGCGACCTTCTGCCGGTTGCCCTTGGAGTAGGTGCGGCACTTCTTGGCCGGGTCGAGCCGGAAGCGTTCGACCAGCGCGTCGCGCCTGCCGCGGTCGAGCCCGCCGCGCAGGGACCCGAACAGGTCGATCGCCTCACCTCCGGACAGGTCGCCCCACAGGTTGACGTCGCCGGGGACGTAGGCGAGGTGGCGGTGCAGCGCCACGGCGTCGCGCCAGGGGTCGCCGCCGAGCAGGCGCACCTCGCCGGAGTCGCGGCGCAGCAGCCCGAGCAGGACCCGGATGGTGGTGGACTTGCCGGCGCCGTTGGGCCCGAGGAACCCGTGCACCTCGCCGGTCCGGACGGTCAGGTCCAGCCGGTCGAGCGCCCGGACGTCGCCGAAGCTCTTGGTCAGTTGGGAAATGCGGATCGCGTCGCTCATAGCGATGGCCCCGTCCTCGCCCTCGTGCGCGGTCGTCGAAGCCCCGGGAAAGCCCCAGAGACTGACCGTCGGTCAGGACAACAGGCTAAGGGACGACCATCGGTCGGGCCAACCCGGGGAGCGCCGTCCTAGGGTGGACGGGTGGACGACAAGAAGTCCGCGGACACCCGGGCGCGGATCCTGAGGACAGCGCTGGACCTGTTCGCCGAGCGCGGTTACACGAACACCTCGATGCAGGAGATCGCCACCCGGCTGGAGATCACCAAGCCCACGGTCTTCTACCACTTCCCCTCCAAGGCCATCCTGCTGGCGACGCTGTGCGAGCCGCTCACGGAGGACCTGGAGGAGGTGATCGTCGCGGCCGAGGCCGAGGAGGACCTGGCCCGGGCGCGCCGGGACCTGATCGAGGGCACCCTCGACGTCTACATCCGGCACCGCAGGGTGCTGCGCCTGCTCTTGCACGACCTCACGCTGCTGTCGCACGACCACTCGTTCCGCCGGCTGGTCGCCCTCGTCCAGCGCAGCCACAAGGTGTTCTCGGGTCCGGAGGAGGACGTGACCGTCCGCATCCGGGGGGTGCAGATCTTCGCGATGCTGAGCGATCCGGTGATGTTCTTCGACGACCTGCCGGTCGAACGGCTCCGCGCGGAGATCCTGGCCGGCGTGTGGGCGCTGATCGACGGGGTGGAGGCGCAGTTCGGCAGGGCCGCCCCGGCACCCGCTCCCGCGCGCCCGGCACGCCGCCGCGCTGGGCGTCCCAGCGTCATGGACGCCGCCAAGGCGGCGCGGGCCCGGGAGATGTACGCGACCGGCGCCCACAGCGTCGGCGACATCGCCGCCCGGCTGGGCGTGTCGCGCGCCACCGTCTACCGCCACCTCGACGACGACGCCCCGTCCTGATTCGCGACGTTTATGAGACAGATTGTGCGACGATTATGAGACGGAAGGCCGCACCGGCGCCCACATGACCACCCGCGGCCCCAGGTCGTGCAGCCCGGCCTGGACCTCGGCCTCCCAGTGGCCCCGCAGGCCCGGCCCCCACCGTTCCTCGGGCAGTTCCTCGAAACCGCGCGCCGCGTACCAGGGCCCGTTCCACGGGACGTCCCGGAACGTGAGCAGCGAGACCCCGGGCGACCCCGCCTCGGCGGCCCGCGCCAGCACCCCGGCGAGCAGCCGGCTCCCGATCCCCTTCCGCACCTGGTCGGCCCGGACGGCGATCTGCTCCAGGTGGGCGGCCCCGTCCACCTCCCGTACGGCGGCGAACCCCACCGGAGGGTCACCGGCCACGAGGATGTCGGCGCCCTCCTCGATCATCGTCTCGATCACCGTCGGCCCCGGCGGGAAGACGATCCCCAGCGGGGCGAACAATCCGTCGGCCGACTCCTCGATCCCCGGCAGCGACGGCAGGTCCGCCGCACGAGCGGTACGCGATCCGGCTTCCATGGGCGAGATCGTACGTCCCTCGGCGTCCCCGTCTCAGCCGCATTTCGCGGGCACGGGCTCCACGCCGTCCCCGGACCGGGCCGCGCGCCGGCGCCGGACCACCACGACCGCGACCACCGCGACGACCAGCAGGGCCGCCACGCCCCAGGCGGCGGTGCCGATGACCCGTTCCAACCGCGCAGCCGAGGCCCCGGCGAACGCGCCGAGCCCCACGTACACGCCGGCCCAGATGAGCGACCCGAGGAGCGAGGCGGGCAGGAAGCGGCCGTAGGGCAGCCGCGACGCCCCGGCCGCCGCCGGGGTGAGGGTGCGCACGACCGGGACGAGCCGGGTGAGGAACACCGCGGCCGCCCCGTGCCGGTTGAGCGCGGCCGTCGCCCGTTCCCAGTGCCGCTCCCCCAGCCTGCGCACCACCTTCGTCCGCCCCAGGCGCGAGCCGTACCGCCGCCCCACCAGGTAGCCGACATGGTCACCCGCCGTCACGCCCAGCCCCACCACGAGCAGCATCATCGCGAACCGGGCCGGTTCGGCGGCCGAGGCGCCCAGGACCAGTACCGCGGTCTCGCCCGGCACGATCGTGCCGACCCCGAGCCCGGACTCGGCGAACGCCAGCAGCCCCGCCACCAGCAGCAGGACGGCGAAGGGCAACTCCCCCACCGCCCGGACGCCGTCAATGATCCAGTCCACCCCGTGCCCCCGCCGTCCAGCCCCTCGCACCCGCCCCCGGCGCGGCTCCCACCAGGGCGAACGCACGGGTTCCGTGTCTCCAAGAACGCTAAGCGGCACGCGGCGGCCGGTCACCCTGCCACAGGGCCATCTCGTCTGGCCCCCAGGTGTGACCTCGTCGTCCCGGAAATCACCCGCAAGAAGGGGGCAGGGGTGTACGAAAGGCCCAGAAGGTGCAGATTCCTGCGATGGCACCCTCGCCCGGCCCCGACGCTATGCGGGGACGGCCGCTCCCGAAGGCGGCGGGCCGGGGAAGCGCATCCACACCACCGTGCGCGCGCCGTCCCGGCGGACGCCCCAGCCGAGGGCGAGCGCGTCGATCATCCACAGCCCGCGGCCGTTCTCCGCCAGCGGCTCGTCCCGCAGGAACGGCCCCGCCCCGCCGGCCCCGTCGTCGGCCACCTCGGCGATGATCTCCGCTCCGGCCGCGAGCAGGAGCAGCCCGACCTTCCCGCCCCGTCCCGAGCCGGTGTGCTCGACCGCGTTGGTGAACGCCTCGTTCACGCACGTCCGCACGTCGTCGAGCGACGGATGCCCGGGACCGAGGGCGCCCCGCACGAACGCCCGCGCCTGGACGGCGGCGCGCTCCGTACCGGGCAGGGTGAGCGAGGCGATCACGACCCGGCCACCGTTCACGGGGCTCCCCCGGCGGCGATCCGGCGCGCGGCCTCGTCCAGCCCTGACGCGTTCAGCTCCAGGCCCCGCCAGAGCAGCAGCCAGGTCTGCCCGCGTTCCACCGCGAGCACCGGATCCCGGCGCCGGTCGCGGCACCGCACGAACAGCACCGGCTCCGCCCTCTCCGGGAACACCAGCCAGCAGCCCAGCGAGACCGTCCACAGTCGCCACGCCAGTCCGGCCAGGAGCGCGTACCGCATCTCGCTGGGCGCCATCGCCTCCCCTTCCTCGATCCATGCCCGCAAGACTCATCGCACTCCGTGATCGAGACAACACCGCAGGGAGTGCCCGCGAGGTCCAGTCCTTGGATTTCAAGCGTCGCCGCCATCCATGCCAACTGACTCCACTCGGTGACAGGATGACTACATGTCGAAAGCCCCTCCCTCGACCGCTCGCCTACGCAAGATCGGCCGAACACTGCGGCGCATTCGCGTGGACGCGGGCTACACGCTCAAGACAGCCGGACGAATGATCGAACGATCGGGATCGTCGCTCAGTCTGATCGAGAAAGGAGAGCAACAACTACGGCTGCGGGACCTCAAGCACATCCTCGACGTGTACGAAGTCGAGCCGGTTACTCACCGTGCGCTGATGACGCTCGCCGCCCAACAGCAGCAGCACTGCGGGCTCGAGGAATTCAGGGAAACAGTGTCCAGGGAAGCCCTCGACATCGCGTCCCTGGAAAACTCGGCGAGCATGATCGCTCTCGCGGAGATCGGGGTGATTCCCGGCTTGATGCAAACCGAGAGCTACGCCCGCTCGGTCATCCGCGCCGGCCTGGTCGGCGAAGAGGCCACCAAAGCAGACGGCTACCTGGCATTCCGCCTGGCAAGGCAGCAGCGAACGCTACACCGCCCTGATGCACCGCGTCTTCGGATCATCGTGGACGAGGCCGCACTGAGACGCGTACGTGGAGGGCGGCGAGTGATGCACGACCAGCTCACGCATCTCCTCGAGAACTCTCATCGCGAGAACGTCACTCTCCAGGTTCTCCCTTTCGAGTGCGAGACCGACCCCACATACGTCGGCCCCTTCCAGATCCTGGAAATCGGCTGTCCGGCCATCCTCAGCGCTGTCCTCATAGATCACTTGACCGGGCGCTGGATTCTTGAAGAGGATTCGGATGTCACCTTTTACCTCTCAAAGTTCGCCCACATCAGCAAGACGGCGCTCAACGACGCCGATTCCCGAACGATGCTTCAACGAATACTCTCGGATCTATGAGTGAACTGACTCCCCCCAACGCACGGTGGCGGAAAAGCAGCCACAGCGGCAGCCTGTCTGGAGAGTGCGTGGAAGTGACCGGAGTGGGCAACTCGGTAGCCCTGCGGGACTCCAAAGACCCCAAGGGCCCCGTCATCACCCTCTCTCCCACCATGTGGCGCGCTCTAAGGGACGAACTGAAATCGCGCTGACCTGCCAGAGACACAAGCCACCAGCCCGCTGGGCGGCCCCTCTCAGCGGTTCCACCGCCCGGTCCAGCAGTTCCTCCGAGCGCGGAGAGGATCGGGCCCCGCGGCCATCGGTTGACTTGCGGCGAGTTGTCGTCCCGGACGCACCCCGACACAGCAACTCGCCGCAAGTCAACGTGTGCTCGTACCTTGTCGGGACGCCTATGGGGCCGGGGCGGACGGGGGCGATCTCCGGGCGCCCGGCGGCCGGCGGCCGGGTTCAGTGGTCTCGGAACTTCTCGGTGAGCGCCACCACCTTGTCGAGGTAGCGCAGCGCCTCGGCCTCCGGGGCGGCGGCGTCCCGGTAGAACGTGCAGTGCCGGATGCCGCCCTCGGCCAGCTTCGCGAGTTCGCGTTCGTCCAGCCGGGCCCCGATCAGGGTCACCGGAATCGGTCCCCGGCCCCGTTCGGCGGCCCTTTTCTGCAGCTCAGCCACCTGGTCCAGCAGTTCCTCAGGGGTGCCGAGGAGGTTGGGCGCCCAGCCGTCGCCGTATTCGAGGACCCGGTCGAAGACGGTGGGGCCGTTGCCGCCGACCAGGATCGGCAGGTGCGGCGACTGCACCGGCTTCGGCCAGGAGAAGATCGGGTCGAAGTCGACGAACTCGCCGTGGAACTCGGCCCTCTCGTTGGTCCAGATCTCCTTCACCGCGAGCATCCGCTCCCGCATCAGGGCCATGCGCGTCCTCGGGTCGGTGCCGTGGTTGCGCATCTCCTCCCGGATCCAGCCCGCGCCGACCCCGAGCTGGAAACGGCCTCCCGAGACCTGGTCCAGGGTGGCCGCCTGCTTGGCGAGCGTGATCGGGTCCCGCTGGACGGCCAGGGCGATCCCGGTGCCCACGATGAGCCGTTCGGTCACGGTCGCCGCGACGGCGAGCGTCACGAAGGGGTCGGCCGCCCGGTAGTAGTCACGCGGAGGGAGATCATCGTCGGGCAGGTTCGCGGCGCTCACCGGGATGTGGGTGTGCTCGGCCACGAAGAGCGAGTCGAGCCCCCGCTCCTCCAGAGCCCGGGCCAGTTCCGCCGGTCCGAGCCCTTCGTCGGTCATGAACGTGCTCACACCGAACTTCATCACGGCGCCTTCCGATAGCGGGTTTCTTGGTCGTACGCCCCGAGTCGGCCGGGGCGGGAACGAGCCTGACGCGCCTGACGGGGGCCGCCAAGAGCCCGGTTCGGCTTACGACCAGCGTTCCTACTACTGCCAGGGACAGGCTCGTCCGGGCTCGTATGCGTAGGACCCGAGATAATGAGCGACATGGGAACCGAGGAGGCGGCGGATCATGGCGGGCGGCCGTTCGACCCGCGGGCCGAGATCGGCGCGTTCCTGCGCGGCCGCCGGGCCCGCCTGAGGCCGGAGGACGTCGGGTTGGCGGCCTCCGGGCGGCACCGGCGGGTGCCAGGGCTGCGCCGGGAGGAACTGGCGCTGCTCTCCGGAGTGTCGGTCGCCTACCTCACCCGGCTCGAACAGGGCCGCGGCGCCAACGTGTCGGCCGAGGTCCTCGACTCCATCGGGCGTGCCCTGCGGCTGACGGACACCGAGCACGCCCACCTCACGCACCTGGTCAACTGCCAGCAGCACAACAAGCGCACGCCGCCGCGCCGCCGGGAGCGGGTGCGCACCACCCTGTGGGGGATGCTGGCCTCCATGGAGGTGCCCGCGTACGTGACGGGGCCGCGCTCGGACATCCTCGCCTGGAACCCGATGGCCGCCGCCCTCTTCGGCGGCCTGGACGGGCTGCCCTCCCACGAGCGCAACTGGGCGCGGCTGGCGTTCCTGGACTCCGGCCACCGCCGCCTGTTCCCGGACTGGGAGTCCCGGGCGGCCGACACCGTCGGCGCCCTCCGCCTGTACGCGGGCTGCCACCACGACGATCCGCGGCTGTCGGCGCTCGTGGGCGAGCTGTCGGTCAGGAGTGAGGAGTTCCGCCGCCTCTGGGCCAGGCACGACGTCAGGGAGAACAACCACGGCACCACGCGCCTGGACCATCCGCTGCTCGGTGGCCTCACCCTCTCCTTCGAGACGTTCCGGCTGCCCGACGACCACGAGCAGTCCCTGACCGTCCACCACGCCCCGCCCGGCTCCGAATCGGCGGAGAAGCTGCGGCTCCTGGCCGGCACGCCCGCGACCGCCGAGGAGATGCTCGTACGGAGTTTCTGAGGCGGCCCGCGTTCAGTCCGAGTTGCACCACACGAGGACGCCGGGGCCGTCCCCCGTACGGACGGGTATCCACGCCTCGTCCAGTTCCGCGAGGCGGCCGTCGTCGAGCCGGAGATGGCCGCGTTCCTCCCCGGCGTCGCCGGCGCCGCGCCCGGACGCCCAGAAGACGACGGCCTCGACCGCCGACCTCACGCGTTCCAGGACCTCCGGCTCCTTGCGCGGGTCGCCGGGCAGGCCGGCGCCGCGCAGGTCCCTTTCGAAGAGACGCCGCAGCTCCCGGAGGGCGTTGCGGCCGGTCGCCGGGTCCGAGGCGCCGACCGGCACGTAGTACCCCTCGACCGCGCCCTGCAGGCAGGCGGTCCCGCCGTACTGCTGGCAGTAGACGATCCCGGTCCCGGCGCGGACGACGACGCCGAACCAGCCGTCCTCCTCGATCGTCCCGTCCGCGTCCAGGAACACATAGCGCTTGCCGCCCACCACGCCATTGTCCATGTGGACGCGAGGTGGTCCGGGCGTACGAGCGGGGGATTGTCGCGCGCGTCACACGAACCCGGGGAACCGGCGTGGCATCTTCTACAGACGATCATGTCCACTGGAACGAGGAGACGCCATGGCCCCCACTCCCCTGGCACCCGGCGAGCCGACACGGCTGGGTGACTACTGGCTCGCGGGAAAACTGGGGGCGGGCGGGCAGGGGGCGGTGTACGAGGGGTACGGACCGGACGGCGCGCGCGTCGCCGTCAAGGCCCTGCACGGCGACTACTCGGCCCGGCATCGGGATCTTCTCATGCGCGAGGTCGAGGCGGTCCGGCGCGTCTCGCAGTTCTGCACGGCGCGGGTCCTGGCCTTCGACCTGGAGACCGCGCCCCCGTACATCGTCAGCGAGTACGTGGCGGGCCCGACGCTGCAGGAGGCGGTGGAGGAGGCCGGGGCGTACGGGCCCGACGAGCTGTACCGGCTCGCCGTCGGGATCGCGACGGCGCTGACCACCGTCCACCGGGCGGGCGTCGTCCACCGCGACCTCAAGCCCGCCAACGTCCTGCTCGGCCCGGACGGGCCGCGCGTCATCGACTTCGGCATCGCCCGCACCGAGGACATGTCGCAGAGCGCCACCGGCATCAAGGGCACGCCCCGGTACATGGCGCCGGAGGTGTTCCGGGGGCGGAGCCCGGGGCCCGCCGTCGACGTCTGGGCCTGGGGCGCGACCGTCCTGTACGCGGCGTCGGGGCGCGCGCCGTTCGACGGGGGGACGCTGCCCACGCTGATGCACGCCGTCCTGAACACCGAGCCGGACCTGTCGGCGGTGCCCGGCCGGCTGCGGCCGGTCGTCGCGGCGGCGCTGGCCAAGGAGCCCCAGGAGCGGCCGGACGCGCCGCGGCTGCTGATGGACCTGCTCGGCGGGGAACCGGACGCCGACCTGCTGGAGCAGGGTGAACGGGCCGCCTCCGCCGTCCGCGCGCCGAAGGCCGCCGCCACGCCGACGCTGGGGGAACGCGCCGAGGCGGTGTTCCAGGGCCTGGACCCGGCGGCGCGGCAGGCGGTGCCGCGGGTGCTGCTGCGGATGGTGTCGGCGGGCGACGACCTCCTGCGGCCGGCGGCGCGCGAGGAGTTCGGCGACGGGCACACGCCGGAGGGCGCGATCGACGCCGTGCTGTCGTCGTTCGGCGGTGCCGGGCTCCTCACCTGGGACGAGCGGCACTTCGCCCTCGCCACCCCGGCGCTGCTGCGCGCCTGGCCCCGGCTGCGCGACTGGGTGGACGCCGAACGGCCCGGCCTGGCCGTGCACCAGGAACTGGTCGCCGGCATCCGGCTGTGGGACGCGCACGGCCGCAAGACCGGCGACCTCTTCCAGGGCACCCGGCTGGAGCGCGCGCTGAGCTGGGCGGTCAGCGGGCGGCGCCATCTCACGGTCAACGCGATGGAGCAGGCGTTCCTGGACGCGGGACGCGCCGCCACCCGGCGCCGTTCCACCCTGCGCACGGTGGCGGCGGGCGTCCTGGCCGTGCTGCTGGTCGTGGCGGTCGGCGCGGGCGCGATCGTCTTCCAGCAGGGCCGTACCGTGGCCCGGCAACGGGACGAGGCGGAGGCGCGGCGGCTGGCGGCCGTGGCGCTGGCCACGCGCCGGAACGACCCCCGGACGGCGCGGCGGCTCGCGGTCGCCGCCGCCTCCCTGGCCGGCACCAAGGAGACGAGGGAGGCGCTCGTGGCGCTGCGCCACCAGTGGGAGAGCGATGTCTTCTCGCCACCGGGCGTGAGCGGGACGCGCCTGCGGCAGCCGTCGCCGGACGGCCGCGTCCTGGTCGCCGTGGACCCGCAGCCGGGCAACGAGGCCGCCGGGGGCGCGGTCACGGTCTGGGACATCGACGGCCGCACAAGGCTGCACGCGTTCTCCATCCCCGGGCCGCGGGTCCTGGACCTGCTCGTCACCGGCGACGCCCGCACCGTGATCACCTGGATGGACGACGGCACCGCCCGCCTCTGGGACACCGCGGCCGGGCGGGAACGCGGCCGCCTGACCATCGGGAAGCCCGGCGACAGCCGCACGGTGTTCGACGGGATCGACCTGAGCCCGTCGGGGAACCTCCTGTTCGCGGGCACCCGCGACGAGCGCACCGTCTGGGACCTGCGAACGCTCAAGCAGGTCCCGCTGAGCTGGGAGCGCGCCAAGGACGGCGTCGAGATCCTGTCGGCCACCGCCGACGACAACGTGATCGCCAGCGTGACCCCGCAGGGCGTGGTGCGCGTGGAGATGCCGGCGATCCGCACCCCGCTCCCGCTGCCCCGGCTCAACGCCAAGGTCAGGGGACGCTACGTGGGCGCCCAGAGGCTGAGCCCGGACGGCTCGCTGCTCGCGGTGCTGCACTCCCCCGCGACGGGGGGCGCCGCCCAGATCCTGGTCTGGAACGTCAAGACCGACGAGCAGTACACGATCCTGGGGTCCGCGGTCTCGCCATCGGCGGTGGCCTTCAGCCAGGACGGCCGCTTCCTCGCGCAGGGCAGGACCATGTGGCAGGTCACACGGGGAGGACCCACCCAGACGGTCGCCGCGGACCCCGTGCTCAGGTACTCGCAGGGCGGCGACTGCGCGCTGACCCGCTTCGTCGAGAACAGGACGCTGCGCTGCGTCGAACCGGCGACCGGCCAGGTGGCCTCGCTCGACGTGAGCACCTTCCTCCACTCGCACACCGTCGGGAGCGGCGGCCTGTTCCTGGAGGTGGCGCTGTCGGCGGACGCCTCCACCATGGCCTACCGCGAGGGCTCCCAGATCCGCTTCTGGGACGTCCGGCGGCAGCGCCCCCACACCCGCGGGTTCACCCTCTCCGCCCCGATCTCCTCCACCGGTGACAACAGCGCCCTCGCCCTGAGCCACGACGGCCGGAGACTGGCTGTCCGCAAGGACGACCGCACCGTCGCCGTCGCCGACGCCGGGAAGTTCACCGCCCTCGGCACGGTCCGGCTGCCGGGCCCCGGTGATCGGGTCCAGCGCATGGCGATCTCGCCGGACGGCAAGGGCCTGGCGCTGCTGGTGAGGCGCGGGACCGCCTTCGAACTGCAGTTCTGGGACCTGGCGACGTTCCGGCAGATCCGCGCCGTGCCCGCGGCCGGCGGCACGTTCGCCCAGACCCTCCTCTTCCGGCCCGACGGGAAGGCGGTGCTGTCCGACGGCGCGTCCGGGCTGACCGGGTACCCGTCCGGCAAGGTCCTCGCCCGCAACGGCGACCCCGCGTCCAGGCTCCCGCTCGCCCTCAGCCGCGACGGGCGCGCGGTCGTCGGCGCGGAGGGGGCGGAGGCCGACCAGAAGGTCCTCCTGGCGGACGGGCGGACGCTCCGTTCGAGGGGGCTGATCCTGCGCGGGCACAAGCGCTACGTCAGGGCCGCGGCGTTCTCACCGGACGGGACGCTGCTGGCCACCGGCGACGCGGGCGGCATGATCCGGCTGTGGGAGGTGGCGTCGGGCCGCTCCTACGCGGTGGCGCTGACCGGCCACCAGACGCGGATCCGCGCCCTGGCGTTCTCCGCCGACGGCGCGACCCTCCACAGCGTCGCCGACGGCGGAAGCGTCATCACCCACGAGCTCGCCCCCGCCGCGACCGCCGCGGCGCTGTGCCGGACCACCAAGGGCGGGCTGACCCGGGACGAGTGGAAGCGGCACCTGCCGGCGCTCGACTACCGCCCCACCTGCCCGGCCTCACGCTGAGCCACCGGTGAGCGGCGCGCGCCTCCCCGCCGGGCGCGCGGTCCCGCGGGCTAGCTGACGCCCGCCTCCTTCATCTCGCGGAGTTCGCGCTTGAGCTCCTTGATCTCGTCGCGGAGGCGGGCGGCCAGCTCGAACTGCAGGTCGGCGGCGGCCTGGTGCATCTGCTCGGTCATCTGCTCGATCAGGCCCTCCAGCTCCTCGCGGGGGCGCTCGCCGACCAGGTCGGCGGCGTGCCGGCCGGCCTCCCTGGCACGGGAGGCCAGGCCGGGCACGGGGGCCTTGCCGCGGCTCTGCTGGCGGCCGGCGCCGCCGATCAGGGTCTCGGTGTCGGCGTCCTCGCGGGCCAGCGAGTCGAGGATGTCGGCGATCCGCTTGCGCAGCGCCGTCGGCTCGATGCCGTGCTCGGTGTTGTAGGCGATCTGCTTGGCGCGGCGCCGGTTGGTCTCGTCGATCGCCCGTTCCATGGACGGGGTGATCCTGTCGGCATACATGTGGACCTGGCCGGAGACGTTGCGGGCCGCGCGGCCGATGGTCTGGATCAGCGAGGTGTCCGAGCGCAGGAAGCCCTCCTTGTCGGCGTCCAGGATCGCCACCAGCGACACCTCGGGCAGGTCGAGGCCCTCCCGCAGCAGGTTGATGCCGACCAGGACGTCGAACTCGCCGGCGCGCAGCTCGCGCAGCAGCTCGATGCGGCGCAGCGTGTCGACCTCGCTGTGCAGGTAGCGGACCTGGATGCCCAGCTCCAGCAGGTAGTCGGTGAGGTCCTCGGCCATCTTCTTGGTGAGGGTGGTCACCAGCACCCGCTCGTCACGCTCGGTGCGCAGCCGGATCTCGTGGATGAGGTCGTCGATCTGGCCCTTGGTGGACTTGACGACGATCTCCGGGTCGACCAGGCCGGTGGGACGGATGACCTGCTCGACGACGACGCCGCCCACCCGGTTCATCTCGTAGGAGCCCGGCGTCGCCGACAGGTAGACGGTCTGGCCGATCCGCTCCAGGAACTCCTCCCACTTGAGCGGCCGGTTGTCGATGGCCGACGGCAGCCGGAAGCCGTGCTCGACCAGCATCCGCTTGCGGGAGGCGTCGCCCTCGTACATCGCGCCGATCTGCGGGACGGTCTGGTGGGACTCGTCGATGACCAGCAGGAAGTCCTCGGGGAAGAAGTCCAGCAGGGTGTGGGGCGCCGACCCGGCCGGGCGCCCGTCGATGTGACGGGAGTAGTTCTCGATGCCGGAGCAGGTGCCGACCTGGCGCATCATCTCGATGTCGTAGGTGGTGCGCATCCGCAGCCGCTGGGCCTCCAGCAGCTTGCCCTGCCGCTCCATCGTCGCCAGGGTCTCCTCCAGCTCGGCCTCGATGTCGCGGATCGCGCGTTCCATCCGCTCGGGGCCCGCGACGTAATGGGAGGCCGGGAAGACGTACAGCTCCTCGTCCTCGGTGAGGACCTCCCCCGTGAGGGGGTGCAGCGTGGCCAGCTTCTCGATCTCGTCGCCGAACATCTCGATGCGGACGGCGAGCTCCTCGTACTGCGGGATGATCTCGACGGTGTCGCCGCGGACACGGAACGTGCCGCGGGTGAACGCCAGGTCGTTGCGGGCGTACTGCATGCCGACGAGCTGCCGCAGCAGGTCGTCGCGCTCGATCTCGTCGCCCACGCGCAGCCGGACCATGCGGTCGACGTACTCCTGCGGGGTGCCCAGGCCGTAGATGCAGGAGACCGACGCGACCACGACGGTGTCGCGGCGGGTGAGCAGCGAGTTGGTGGCCGAGTGCCGCAGCCGGTCCACCTCGTCGTTGATCGAGGAGTCCTTCTCGATGTAGGTGTCGGTCTGCGGGATGTACGCCTCGGGCTGGTAGTAGTCGTAGTACGAGACGAAGTACTCGACCGCGTTGTTGGGCATCATCTCGCGCAGCTCGTTGGCGAACTGGGCGGCCAGGGTCTTGTTGGGCTGCATCACCAGCACGGGACGCTGGAGCTTCTCCACCAGCCAGGCGACGGTGGCGGTCTTGCCGGTGCCGGTGGCGCCGAGCAGGACCGAGTCCTTCTCGCCCTGCGAGATCCGCGCGGCCAGCTCGGCGATCGCCTGCGGCTGGTCACCGGACGGCGTCATCTCCGTGACGACCTCGAACGGCGCCACCTTGCGTCGTAGATCGGTGATCGGCCGCATGCTCCGCCTCTTCCCCTGGACTCGCCTCGCTCACCCCACTGTATGCAGGGGGTGGGACAATCTCGGCCGCGCGCTTATTCCGCCGGCCGGGCCGGGCTCAGGACGCGGGGAGCGGGAGGCGCGCCCGGACCCGGAAGCCGCCCCGGCCGCAGGGCCCGGCGTCGAAGCTGCCGCCCAGCCCGGTGACCCGCTCGCGCAGCCCGAGCAGGCCGTTCCCGCCGCTGGGAAGGCCGTGCCGCGGGCCCGCGCGCGGCGGCTCGTTGCGGATCTCGACCTCGATCGCCTCGGGCGTCAGGGCCAGCTCGACCGCGGTGTCGGCGTCCCCGGCGTGCTTGTGCACGTTGGTCAGCGCCTCCTGCACCAGCCGGTACAGGGCGCGGCCGACGGCGGCGGGCATCGGCCGCTCCTCGCCCCGTACCAGGATCTCCACGCCGAGCCCGGCCGCGCTGGACTGGCCGATCAGCTCGCGGATCTCCGAGAGGGTGGGCGAGCTCTGCGGCAGCGCCTCCTCGCCCTGCCGGAGCACCCCGATGACCTGGCGGAGCTCCTCGAGGGCCTGCCGGCCCATGTCGCCGATGACCGTGGCGGTCTCGGCGGCGCGCGCCGGGTCGCGCAGGGCGACGGCCTTGAGCGCCCCGGCGTGGACGACCATCACGCTCACCCGGTTGGCGACGACGTCGTGCATCTCCCGTGCGATACGGGTGCGCTCCTCGCCGCGGGCGCGCTCGGCCAGGAGGTGCTGCTCGCGCTCCAGCCGTTCGGCCCGCTCCTGGAGGGAGGCGAACAGCTGCTTGCGGGCGCCCATGTAGAGGCCGAGCAGCACCGGCGGCGCGGTGAACGCGACACCGGTGACGGCCTGGATGAAGAACGGCTCGCTCGTCGCGGTCGGCCCGGGGAAGATCAGGAACGTGACGTACCCGGCGATCGCGATGGTCACCACCGTGCGCCGGGAGGCGGCGTAGGCGCCCAGCGAGTACAGCATGATCAGCACGGAGATGCCCCCGCCGCCGGTGGGCGGGCTGAAGACCAGGCTGAAGAGCGCCAGCTCGACCGGGTGGCGGCGGCGGAACACCAGGGCCAGGCCGAGGACGGCGCTGGCGGCGGACACCTCCCAGGGGGGCAGCCAGAACCTCTGGGTCGCCAGCAGCAGCCAGACGGCGTCGAAGGCGGCGACCGAGACGGCCAGGGAGATGTCGAGCGCGCGCGAGCGACGTGTCGGCCACATCGCCGACCACCAGCCCCGGACGGTCATGCCGATGAGCCTATAGCGCAGGCCGGCCCGGTCCCGCACCGGTGACCCGCCGCCAGGCGTGGCCGGGGCGGCCGGGGGCGGCTCAGAACGAGAAGGCGCAGTGCGCGACGGTGGCGTCGTCGTGCGGCTTGCTCCGCGGCCAGCGCCTGGCCTCGGGGTCGGTGCGCTCGGCCTCGCGGGTACGGGCGATCAGGGCCTCCGGCCCCTCCCGCCGGACCGTCCGCGCCAGTCCCTGCCAGTCGGTCAGGCCGAAGAGGTCGGCCGGCCGGGTCGCCCCGTCGGTCAGCAGGAAGGCGTCGCGCACCTCACGCAGCGGCACCGTCCCGGTGATCGCGTGCTCGGCCACCGCCGGGTCCGCGGCGGCGTAGTACGGCCCGCCGGTGATCTCGCGGACGCCGCCGGGCCCGTCCAGCAGCAGGGTGGAGTCGGCCAGCACGAGGTAGTCGACCAGGTCGCCGCGCACCCGCGCGGCGAGGACGGTCGCGGCGGGCGTGGTGGGACGGCGCAGGTCGCAGGTCGCCCGGTGCGACGCGGCCACGTCGGCGATCGCCCCGGCCAGGCGCGCCACCAGGGGACGCTCTCCGGGACGGTGAGCGCCCTCGGGAGGGCCGACGGGCGGCGCGGCCTGCGGCACCCCGCCCAGGCCGTCCACCAGCCTGGAGAGCAGCCTCATGCCCAGCGAGCGCGCGTACCACGCGGTGCCGTGCACGCATCCCAGATCGGTGCCCAGCGGCAGCCCGCAGCCGTCCAGGACGACGACGGCGCCCGGCGCGGCGGCGACGAAGTCCTCGTTCGGCCGCAGCGGGCTCCCCTGATCCGTGGCCCAAGACACCCGCATCGCGCTCCCCCTCGTTCACGCCGGTCACCCCGGCCCCCGCGGCCATCTTCCCCAAACCGGGCCCCGGACGGCCAATCGGACCAGCCGGCGTCCTCAAACGGTCACGGCGTCACGCCGGACCGGACGGTCCCGCGGACGGGATCAACCGGCGGTGGCGGCGGGGGCGCGGCGGACGAGGTCCTCCCACAGGGCGTCCACCCGGGCCTGGAGATCGTCCAGGGAACCCGAGTTGTCGATCACGTGGTCGGCGACGGCGCGGCGCTCCTCGCGGGCGGCCTGGGCGGCGATCCGGGCCCGCGCGTCCTCCTCGGTCATCCCGCGCCGGGAGGTGAGCCGGTCCAGCTGGACCTCGACCGGCACGTCCACGACCACGACCACGTCGTACATCCCGGCCAGGCCGTTCTCGGCCAGCAGCGGCACGTCGTACACCACGATCGCGCCGGCGGGGGCCGCGTCCATCAGCTCCTGCATCCGCTCCCCCACCAGCGGATGCACGATGGCGTTCAGGGCGGCCAGGCGGTCACGGTCGGCGAAGACGATCGAGCCGACCCTCTCCCGGTCCAGCCCGCCGCCGGGCAGCAGGACCCCCTCGCCGAACTCGGCCACCACCGCGGCCAGGCCGGGCGTCCCCGGCTCGACCACCTCGCGCGCGATCCGGTCGGCGTCGATGATCACCGCGCCGCGCGCGCGGAGCCGCGCCGAGACCTCGCTCTTGCCCGACCCGATGCCGCCGGTAAGTCCCACTTTCAGCACGGGCACCACAGTAGTGCGCTCAGTTCCCGGACGCGGGGGCGAGGGTCTTGCGCATGTGCACCAGCGTGAGATGGTCGGCGACCCGCTCGCGGTGGGTCTCGGCGTAACCGAGCCGCCGGCAGAGCCGCAGGTTGCCCTCGCTCAGATGGCCGGTGAACAGCACGCAGGCGTCGGCCCGCCCGGCCACCGCCTCCTCCAGGGCGCGCATCAGCCCGCTCCCGACGCCGCGGCCCCGCATGTCGGGCGCGACCACCAGCCGGGCGACCAGGCAGGTGCGGTCGCCGAAGCGGGCGCGGACGGCGCCGACCAGCCGCCCGCCCGCCACCGCCTTGAGCACCACGGCGTCGCCGCCGAGCATCGCGGCCACCTGCTCCCCCGACTCCACCAGCGGCGGGATGAACGGGTCGCCGTACAGCTGCGCCTCGGTCACGTACGCCGCCCGCTGCACGGTCAGGATCTCACCGGCGTCGCCGGGGCCCGCCGGCACGATCGAGACCGCCGCGCCGCTCACGCGGCCACCGCCCGGACGGTCACTGGCCGATCCGCACGGTCACCCCGACGGGGTAGTGGTCCGAGCCCGCCGTCCGCGGCACCTCGTAGTCGGCGAACAGCAGGTCGTCGGTCCCGAAGATCCAGTCGACCCGGCGGCCGTCGGCGGTGGTCGGCGAGGGGTCGCCGCCGAGCGCGGCGCTGCGCAGCTCGCCGCCCTCCAGCATCTGCGAGATCTCGCCGCTGGCGGGCTCGGCGTTGAAGTCGCCGCCGATGATCGTGCGGGGCGCGCCGCCCCAGGCCCGCAGCAGCGCCGCGATCTCCCTGGTCCGCTCGCCGGTCGCGTCGGCGCCGCCCTCCAGGTGCGTGGACCACACGTCCATGGTGCGCCCGCCCACCTTCAGCCGCGCCCACACGTACCCGCGGATCTGCGACCAGTCGCCCTTGGGCATCCGGCCCGTCCCCGACCGCTCCACCGGGAGGGAGGTGAGGATCGCGTTGCCGAACTGCCCGTCGGCGGCCGGCCCCCACAGCAGCTTCATCCCGAGCCGCCGCGACAGCCACACGCCCACGTCGGTGGTGCCCGACAGCAGGGAGCCGCGGCCCGCCTCCTGGAGCAGCACCACGTGGGCCCGCTGCGCCTCGATCGCGCGGGCGACGCCCTCGGGGTCGAGCCGCCCGTCCCGGTTCACGGCGTCGTGGATGTTGTAGCTCACCACCCGGATGCGCCCGCCGGCCGGAGCGGCGACGGCCTCACCGGACGGGCCCGCGACGGTGAAGACCAGGGTGCCGAGCAGCAGCACCAGCGCGGCGCCGCCCGCGGTGAGCGCCCGCAACGGCGCGCGCGCCGGCAGCGGGCCGCCCCGGGCCGCGGCGATCGCGGCCAGGGCGCCGAGCAGGATGCCCGCCAGGCCGGGCAGCGCGTTGTTCGGGAACGGCAGCGGCTCCAGCGCACTGACCTGGTACGACACCAGGATCAGGCCGATCAGCAGGCCGCCGGTGGCGGCGCCGACGTCGATCCGCTGGACCGGCCCGCCGACCCCGGCGCGGCGCAGCGGCGCCCGGCAGGCCACCGCCAGCAGCCACGCCGACAGCACGTGCCCGCCGATGACGACGGGGACGACCTCGATGCCGGCGACGGCGTAGGTCCCGGCGACCGCCCCCGCGCCCACGCCCAGCAGGGTGCCGCCGAGCACGCACACGCCGCCGGGCACCGCCCGCACGGCCAGGCCGGAGGCCAGGAACGCCAGCGCCAGGCCCTGGCCGATCACGATCACGATGTGCGCGGCGGTCAGCGACTGCCAGCCCGCCGAGGCCACGAACGCCGGGCTGGACAGCACCAGCACCTGCAGCGCCAGGAACGGCCCGAACGCGGCGGCCCCGAAGGCGTCCCGCCAGGAGATCCCCGGCGCCGCGACCGGCCCGGAGGACAGCTCGCGGTAGAGCGCGGCGGCCCCCAGCCCCACGAACAGCAGGCACGCCGCCCACGGGCCGGGCCCCGACCGCCAGGCGGCGTCCCAGGTGGCGAACGCCATCCGCACCGCGCTGTCGGCCGACAGGCCCGCGACCGTGGCGGTGGCGAACCCCACCCCCGACAGGCCGCGCGCGCCCTCGTACAGCGCGCCCACGGCGATCATGCCGACGGCGGTGCCGACGAACGCCAGCCACGTCTGCGGGGTGAGCACCTGGGCCAGCAGCCGTACGGCGAGCAGCCCGCCCACCCCGGCCAGCAGCAGGCCCCGCGGCCCGGCCGCGCGGCGGATCAGCGGGCCGGTGAACCCGGCGAGGTACACCGCCAGCACCACCAGGCCCGCGACGGCCGTGCCCGCGCGGTCGGCGAAGTGGTCGTACTGGGGCAGCGAGAAACGCAGGGTCTGTGCGAGCACCGCCACCGTGATCGCGATCAGCGCGAGCCGCGCCGGCCCCTGCGGGACGATCGAGGGCCCGGCCGGCTGTGCCGGCCCGCCGGTCTTGGTGCCTAGGTCTGTGCTGGCCAATTGAACGGATGCTCCCGGGAACGAGCGGAACGAGCGAGACGGTCCGGGCGGGCCGCACGGTCACCGCGGTCCGTCCGGCCCGGCGACCGGGCCGGACGCCGCGAGTCGTGCGACTCCCCATGATCGCGGGTGCCCGGCGGCGACCCGGACGCGGGGCGCCGCCGATCCCGCGATCCCGGACCGGCTCCAGGTGCCGAGCCTAGAGGTCCGGCGCGCCCGACGTGCCCAGATCGCCCCGAACCCGCCCTCCGGACGCCCGCGGACCGGGGCCTTCACCGGCGGTCGCGCCGGCCCGCGTGAGCGGGATCACCGTACGGCCCCGCCCGCCGTGGCATCGGCCGCGTTCGGACGTCCTGCGGGCCCGCCCGGGGCAAGGGAGAGGTCCACGGTCTCCGGAGACAGGTCCGGAGACGGTCATGGCCGGGGCGGCCCCTCGAAGGGGCCGCCCCGGCCATGACCTGGAGTCACCGGTCTCCCGCCGTTCCCGCCGGAGCGGAGCACGGCCGGAGGGTGTGCCGTACGGCGATGGGCCGGCCCCGGCTCTCGCCGGGGCCGCTCATCGACCGTGCCGGATCACTGTCCGCCGGACAGCTTCTCCCGCAGCGCGGCCAGTGCCTCGTCGGTGGCCAGCGCGCCACCGGTGGACTCGGACTCGCCGCCGCCGGAGTAGGAGGTCTCGCCGGACGGCGCGCCGCCCTCGGCCTCCGCCTCGGCCTTGCGGGCCTCCTCGATCTGCTTGCGGTGGGCGTCGAAGCGCGCCCGCGCCTCGGCGTACTGCCGCTCCCAGGTCTCGCGCTGGGTGTCGTAGCCCTCGAGCCACTCGCCGGTCTCGGAGTCGAAGCCCTCGGGGTACTTGTAGTTCCCCTGCTCGTCGTACTCGGCGGGCATGCCGTAGAGCGTCGGGTCGAAGTCCTCTTCCTCGATGCCCGCGGCGCTCTCGTTGGCCTGCTTGAGCGACAGGCTGATGCGGCGCCGGTCGAGGTCGATGTCGATGATCTTCACGAAGATCTCGTCGCCGACCTGGACGACCTGCTCGGGGATCTCCACGTGGCGCTCGGCCAGCTCGGAGATGTGCACCAGGCCCTCGATGCCCTCCTCGACCCGGACGAACGCGCCGAACGGCACCAGCTTGGTGACGCGGCCCGGCACGACCTGGCCGATCTGGTGGGTGCGGGCGAACTGCTGCCAGGGGTCCTCCTGCGTCGCCTTGAGCGACAGGGAGACCCGCTCGCGCTCCATGTCCACGTCGAGGACCTCGACGGTGACCTCCTGGCCCACCTCGACGACCTCGGACGGGTGGTCGATGTGCTTCCAGGAGAGCTCGGACACGTGCACCAGACCGTCCACGCCGCCCAGGTCCACGAACGCACCGAAGTTGACGATCGAGGAGACCACGCCCTTGCGGACCTGGCCCTTCTGGAGGGTGTTGAGGAAGGTCTGGCGGACCTCGCTCTGGGTCTGCTCCAGCCAGGCACGGCGGGACAGGACCACGTTGTTGCGGTTCTTGTCCAGCTCGATGATCTTGGCTTCGAGCTCGCGGCCCACGTAGGGCTGCAGGTCACGTACCCGTCGCATCTCCACCAGCGACGCCGGCAGGAAGCCGCGCAGGCCGATGTCGAGGATGAGGCCGCCCTTGACGACCTCGATGACGGTCCCGGTGACGATGCCGTCCTCGTCCTTGATCTTCTCGATCGTGCCCCAGGCGCGCTCGTACTGGGCGCGCTTCTTGGACAGGATCAGCCGGCCCTCCTTGTCCTCCTTCTGGAGGACGAGGGCCTCGACGTGGTCACCAACGGTCACCACCTCGTTGGGATCCACGTCATGCTTGATGGACAGCTCGCGCGAGGGGATGACGCCCTCGGTCTTGTAGCCGATGTCGAGGAGGACCTCGTCACGATCGACCTTGACGACAGTCCCTTCGACGATGTCGCCGTCGTTGAAATACTTGATGGTCTCGTCGATCGCGGCGAGGAAGGCGTCCTCGGACCCGATGTCGTTGACCGCTACCTGCGGGGTGGTCGAGGTTGCCTCGGTGCTGCTCGTCATATGTCGGCTGGCTCCGGATACGGACATGCGTAGTTGCCTGTACTGCGCGGAGGGCCGTTATCCGCCCTGCCGATGACCGGAAGCGGGACGCGGCGAAAAGAACCGCGTCAGGGTAACCGATGTCGACCTGACCGAGCGCGAGCCTGCTCCGTCCGAAGCGCGCGCAAGCCCACAGCGCAGCGATCAGGATATGGGACCAGGACCGCGGGGTCAATCGGTGACGTTCGCGCCTTCCGGCGTCCGGCGTCCGTCGGGCCGTCCCCACAGGGGATCCGGCCCGTGAGAAAAACGGTGACAGGGGCCGTGGCGAGGGCCCGGCAAGGGTCACGGCGGGCCGCGGCGGACGGTGTCAGTACACCCGTCCCCTGCCGCGCAGTTCCTTGGCCAGCCGGTCCTCCTCCGCCCGCGGGAACGTGATCGTGTGCGGGTCGCCGTCCGAGGTGTACCGCTCCCCCGGGGCGGCGTCGAGGCGGTCCAGCCACGCGGTGGAGCAGAACTGCTTGCAGTCGTTCTCCTTGATCTTGCCTTCGGAGCGTACCCGGGAGATGGCCAGATGATCGAACTTCTCGTCGAACGGCGACTCGGAGGGCTTCCACCCGGCGAGGAAGACGCCCTTGAAGTCGTAGGCGCCCTCCTTCCGCTCCGCCCACTGCCGCTTGTCGGGCTCGGACCCGAAGGGGTAGGCCAGCGTCGCCGTGTGCGTCCCGGTGAGCGAGACGACCTTGCTCTCGATGTCGCCGATCTCCTTCTGCACCGCCGCCTTGGAGAGCGTCGAGAGGTCCTTGTGGCTGAGCGTGTGGTTGCCGAGCTCGAAGCCGTTCTGGAGCAGCCACCTCAGGCCGGCCGACTCCTGGCCGGCCAGCCCGAACAGCTCCTGGTTCAGGTAGAAGGTCGCGGTCGGCCGGAACCCCGGGTACTGCCGCGCCACCTCCTGGATGATCGCCACCGCCGTGCCCGCCTTCGGGCGCCCCTGCGGGTCCAGCGCGAAGTGCCCGGGGGTGCTGTCGTCGAAGGTCAGCACCACCGGATGGCGGCCCGCCGGGACGTTGAACCGGCCGCTCACCATCTCCCCCGCGGTGATGGGCACGTACCCGGTCCTGGCCAGGCGGACCAGTTCCTCGCGGAACTCGGCGGTCGACCGGTCCAGCGACAGCTCGGGGTTGTCGATGATCCGGTGGTACATGATCACCGGGATCTGGCCCAGCTCGTTGGCCTTGGCGGCGGCCGCCGCCGGCGTCGCCGGCCCGACCGTCGCGGGCGGGGCGGACGACGGGGCCGCGGGGCGGGACGCGGGCGCGGCGGGATCGTTCCCGCGCGTCGGCCCGGCCTGCCCTCCGGGCGCCGGGCCCCGCCCGGCCGCGCGGGTGGCGTCGGCGGTGGTGTCGGGGCCGCGGTCCGGGAGCCAGAGCCCGGCGACCACGGCCGCGATCACGACGACAACGGCGATCTTGTGCAGGAGCGGCACGGGCTCTCCCGTCGATCGGCGCCAACAGGACCGGTGGCGCACGGCGCCCCGAACCTCGCGGACGGGGTCTGGCGTACCCGGACATGATCTCGCACAACCCGTCGCCGCGCCCGCCGAAACCCGCCGATGACCATCAAGAATCCGGTGGTCGACCGATTCGTCCCTGCCCCCTGCCGGGCGGGTCTCAGTGGGCGGCGGCCTGCCAGGTCTGGCCGGTGCCCATGCTCACCTCGAGCGGGGCGCGGAGATCGTACGCGCCGGCCATCTGCTCGCGGATCAGCTCCTGGAGCGTGCCGAGCTCGCCGGGGGCCACCTCGAAGACGAGCTCGTCGTGGACCTGCAGGAGCATCCGGGAGCTCAGGCCGTGCTCGCGCAGCGCGCGGTCGACGTTGAGGCTGGCGACCTTGACGATGTCGGCGGCCGACCCCTGGACGGGGGCGTTGAGCGCCATCCGCTCGGCCATCTCGCGCCGCTGCCGGTTGTCGGAGGTGAGGTCGGGCAGGTAGCGGCGGCGGCCGAGGATGGTCTCGGTGTAGCCGTCGTGGCGGGCCTTGGCGACGACGTTCTGGAGGTAGTCGCGGACGCCGCCGAACTGCTCGAAGTACTCCTCCATCAGGCCGCGCGCCTCGTCCGGCGGGATGCGCAGCTGCTGGGAGAGCCCGTAGGCGGACAGGCCGTACGCCAGGCCGTAGTTCATCGCCTTGATCCGGGCGCGCAGCTCGGAGTCGATCTGGTCGGGCGGCAGCTTGAACACGCGGGACGCGGTGATGGTGTGGAAGTCGGCCTTGGCGCGGAACGCCTCCAGCAGCGCCTCGTCCTCGGAGAGGTGGGCCATGATCCGCAGCTCGATCTGGCTGTAGTCGGCGGTCAGCAGCGACTCGTAGCCCTCGCCGACGACGAACGCCTCGCGGATCTGGCGGCCCTCGGCGGTGCGGATCGGGATGTTCTGCAGGTTGGGGTCGGTGGACGACAGCCGCCCGGTCGCGGCGACCATCTGGTTGAACGTGGTGTGGATGCGCCCGGCGTCGTCGGCCATCGGGATCAGCGAGGCGACGATGCTCTTGAGCTTGGACACCTCGCGCCAGCGCAGGATGTGCTCCAGGACCGGGTGGTCGTTCTTGGCCAGCAGGTTGGTGAGGGCCTCGGAGTCGGTGGTGTAGCCCGTCTTGGTGCGCTTGGTCTTGGGCAGCCCCAGCTCGTCGAAGAGGACCTGCTGGACCTGCTTGGGGGAGCCGAGCTTGAACTCGTGCCCGACGGCGTCGTGGGCGAGCTGCTCGACCTCCTTCTCCTGGCCGCCCAGCGTCGCCTCCATCGAGGCCAGCCGCTCGGCGTCGACCGCGATGCCGGCCCGCTCCATGCCGGCCAGCACGCGCACCAGCGGCAGCTCGACGTCGTGCAGCAGGCCGGTGGCGCCGCGCTTCTCGAGGTCGGTGTCCAGGACGTCGGCCAGCTCGGCGACCGCGCGGGCGCGCACGGCCAGGTCCTGGGCGGCCTCCTGCTCGCCCGAGCCGTCGATGGTCAGCTGGCCGGAGTCGTCGGCCTCGGCGCGCAGCTCGCGGTGCAGGTAGCGCAGGACCAGGTCGGCCAGGTCGAAGGTGCGCTGGCCGGGCAGGGCGAGGTAGGCGGCCAGGGCGGTGTCGCTGGTGAGGCCGCGCAGGTCCATGCCGCGGGCGGCCAGGGCCAGCATCGGCCCCTTGGCCTCGTGCAGCGCCTTGGGGCGGGCCGGGTCGGCCAGCCAGGCCGCCAGCGCCCGCTCGTCGTCCTCCACCAGGGTGGCGGGGTCGAGGTGGACGGCGGGGGTGCCGCCGCCCTCGCCGGCGGGCGCGGTGGAGGCGAGCGCGATCGCGGTCACCTCGCCGGTGCCGCGCCCCCAGGTGCCGGTGACGGCCACGCCGGTACGGCGGCCGGGGCCGGCGTTGTCGTCCAGCCAGGCGCCCAGCGCGCCGGGCTCCAGGGCCTCCAGCTCCACCTCGAAGCCCTCGTCGGCCTCGGGCTCGGCGGCGGAGAGCGAGGCGTACAGCCGCTCGCGCAGCACCCGGAACTGCAGCGAGTCGAAGAGGGTGTGGATCTCCTCGCGGTCCCACTGGCCCATCGCCAGCTGCGGCGGGGTCAGGTCAAGGCCGACCGCGCAGTCGAGCTTGTTGATCTGCTGGTTGCGCAGCACCTGGCCCAGGTGCTCGCGCAGGTTGTCGCCGGCCTTGCCCTTGATCTCGCCGACATGCTCGACCAGCCCGTCCAGGTCGCCGTACTTGGTGAGCCACTTGGCGGCGGTCTTGGGGCCGACGCCGGGCACGCCGGGCAGGTTGTCGCTGGTCTCCCCCACCAGCGCGGCCAGCTCGCGGTAGCGCTCGGGCGGCACGCCGTACTTGGCCTCCACCGCGGCCGGGTCCATCCGGGCCAGCTCGGAGACGCCGCGGACCGGGTAGAGGATGGTGACGTGCTCGTCGACCAGCTGGAACGCGTCCCGGTCGCCGGTCACGATCAGCGTCTCCATGCCGGCCTCGGTGGCCTGCACCGACAGGGTGGCGATGATGTCGTCGGCCTCGAACCCGGCCACCGACAGCCGCGGGATCCGCAGCGCGTCCAGCACCTCGAAGATCAGGCTGACCTGGCTGCGGAACTCGTCGGGGGTCTTCTGCCGGCCGGCCTTGTACTCCACGTACTGCTCGTGCCGGAACGTCGGCTCGGAGCGGTCGAAGGCCACCGCGATGTGCGAGGGCTCCTCGTCGCGCAGCACGTTGATGAGCATCGAGGTGAAGCCGTACACCGCGTTCGTCGGCTGGCCGTCGGTCGTCGAGAAGTTCTCCACCGGGAGCGCGAAGAACGCCCGGTAGGCCAGGGAGTGCCCGTCGAGGAGCAGCAGCCGGTCTCGCTTGTCAGGGGTCGGAGCTGTGGTCGCCACACTAGGACTCTAGTCTGCGCGTACGACGGTTCGAGGGAGGCTCAGTGACCGAGGAGCAGGTGGATCTCGCCATGGCGTCGCTCGGCGCCGACGGGGTGGCGCACGGCGACCTGGCGAAGTCGATGGGGATCGAGTATCTCACGGCGACGCCCGAGCGGGTGGTCGGCCGGATGCCGGTCGCGGGCAACACCCAGCCGTACGGGCGCCTGCACGGCGGCGCCTCCTGCGTGTTCGCCGAGTCGCTGGGGTCCCTGGGCGCGGCGCTGCACGCCGGTCCGGACCGGATGGCGCTCGGCGTCGAGGTCAACGCCACCCACCACCGGGGGGCGACCGAGGGCTGGGTCACCGGGGTCGCGACCCGCGCGCACGGCGGCGCCACCCTCGCCACGTACGAGATCGTCATCACCGACGAGCGGGACCGCCGGGTGTGCACCGCCCGCCTCACGTGCATGCTGCGTGACAAGCCCTCGATCTGACCAGGACCGTTCCAGGCTTTTGGCGTGTTTTGCACCGCCTTATCCCGCTGTTTCTTTGCGGGAGGCGGCGGACGGTCGGTAGCGTGCGTCGGAACGGCCCGGGATCACCGAGTAGACAACGTGCGAGTCCGGGGAAGGGCCGCACGGCCCCAAAGGCGGTCCCGGGCCCGCGCTCTTCAGCGACTCGGAGCCATGCGACCTTCCCTCACGGCCGCCCTGCGCGCCTGCTCGGCGATCCTCCTGCTGACCGCCGCCTCCGCCTGCTCGGGCGGCGACGACCGGGACCGTTCCCGGCAGAGCCCCGCCTACGACCTTCCCGCGCGCGCCGTGCGGGACGGGGAGAAGGCCGTGCGGGCGGGCACGGTGCGCAGCGGCGACACCGCGTTCACCGTGATCGGCTACCGCGGCGGCATGCCCGAGCTGGTCGGCAGCCACGCCGACATGGCGCCCAAGGGGGCGTACGTTCGGGTCCGGCTGGTGGTCGAGAACGCGGGCCGCACCAACCAGACCTTCAGCGCCGAACGGCAACTCCTCGTGACGGCCACCGGGCGGACCGCCGAGCCCGACCGCGAGGCGATGCTCATCAAGCGGCAGCCCGCCGAGTTCGAGGTGGGCGCGGCCGTCCGCGTCGAGATGGACCTCTGGTACGACGTCCCGCGCGGGGAACGGCCGGTGGCGCTGCGCCTCTCCGGCACCGCCTCGGTGGGCGCGGTGTCCGACCCGCCCCCGGCCGAGGTCAAGCTCCCCTAGAGGGCCCTGTTTTCAAAGTCCCGGCCCACGGCGCTCGCCCGGCGGCTCGCACCTCACCGGGCCTTGGCGAGCGCGACATCGCTCCGCGATCTACCCGGCGAGGCTCGCCTCCGGCATCGCCCCACCGGGCAGCCAACGCGCTCGCGCGATGGGCCGAGGCCACTTCGAGACACCGCCACGGACGGGGCTGAGAACGCGGACGCCGCGCCCGCCGCCCACCGATGTCACGGTGAGCCGCGGACGCGGCGTCCGGCCGCCTCGCCGGCCTCACGGGCCGGCGGGCGGGTCAGCCCTTGCCCTCCACCGGGTCGCCCTCCGCCGGGTCCCCGGCCGCGGGCGCGGCGCTGGACCCGACCGTGGGCTTGGCGTCCTCACCCAGGTCACCGCCCAGGTAGGCGGCGCGGACCTGCGGGTCGTCGAGCAGGTCGGCCGCCGGAGCGGACTTCACGATGGAGCCGGTCTCCAGCACGTACGCGCGCTGCGCGAGCTGGAGGGCCTGCTGGGCGTTCTGCTCGACCAGCAGCACGGTGGTGCCGCGCCGGTTGATCTCCGCGATGATCGAGAAGATCTGCTGCACCATCATGGGCGCCAGGCCCATCGAGGGCTCGTCCAGCAGCAGCACCTTCGGGTCGGTCATCAGCGCCCGCCCGATGGCCAGCATCTGCTGCTCGCCGCCGGACATGGTGCCGCCCGCCTGCGACTTGCGCTCGGCCAGCCGCGGGAACAGCTCGTACACCTGCGCCAGGTCCTTGGACACGTCGCCCTTACGGGTGTAGGCGCCCATGAACAGGTTGTCCTCGACCGTCATGCCGGGGAAGATCCCCCGGCCCTCGGGCGACTGCCCGATCCCGGCCAGCACGCGCTTGTGCCCGGGCATCCGGCTGATGTCCTGGCCGTCGAAGGTGATCCGGCCGGCGGAGAGCGGGCGCAGGCCGGAGATCGTCTTCAGCGTGGTGGTCTTGCCCGCGCCGTTGGCGCCGATCAGCGTGACGATCTCGCCCTCGTCGACGCCGATCGTGATGCCCTTGAGCGCCGCGATCTTTCCGTAGTGGACGTGGACGTCCTCGATCTCAAGAAGCATCGGCCGGAGCCCCCAAGTACGCCTCGATCACCCGCGGGTTGTTCTGCACCTCGACGGGCAGGCCCTCGGCGATCTTCTGGCCGAAGTCCAGCACCGCGAGCCGGTCGCTGATCCCCATCACCAGCCCCATGTCGTGCTCGATGAGCAGGACGGTGCGGCCGCTGTCGCGGATCTTGCGGATGAGCTCCTGCAGCGCGATCTTCTCCGCGGGGTTCATGCCCGCCGCGGGCTCGTCGAGCAGCAGCAGCTTCGGATCGGTGGCCAGGGCCCGGGCGATCTCCAGCCGGCGCTGGTCGCCGTACGGGAGGTTCTTGGCGGCGTCGTCGATCCGGTGCGACACCCCCACGAAGTCCAGCAGCTCGCGGGCCTTGGCGCGGCCCTCGCGCTCCTCGCGCCGGTGCCAGGGCAGCCCCAGGGAGGCGCCGACGAACCCGGTGCGATGGTGCGCGTCGGCCCCCACCATGACGTTCTCCAGGGCCGTCATGTTGTGGAACAGCCGCACGTTCTGGAACGTGCGCGCCACGCCGAGCTTGGTCACCGTGAACCGCTTCTTGCCGTTCAGCCGCCCGCCGTCGAAGACCACGTCGCCCGAGCTGGGCTGGTAGACCCCGGTGGTCACGTTGAACACCGTCGTCTTGCCGGCGCCGTTCGGGCCGATCAGGGCGAAGATCTCGCCCTTGTTGACCGTGAGCTCCAGCTCGTTGACCGCGACCACGCCGCCGAAGCGCATGGTCACCTTCCGCAGCTCCAGCAGCGGCTCGCCCACGGGACCGGCCTTCTTCTCCGGCTTGCTCGTCGTCTCGCTCACTTGCCCCCCTCGGTCGCTCCGGGGGCACCGGTGGGAGTGGCGACCTCCGCACCCATGCTGCCCATGCCTCCGGTGCCCTCCTTCAGCTCGGCCTTGCGCCGCCTCGACGGCAGCAGGCCCTCCGGCCGCAGCGCCATCATCAGCACCAGTGCCGCGCCGAAGGCCAGCACACGGTAGTCGGCCAGGCCACGGAACCGCTCCGGCAGCCACGCCACCAGGAAGGCGCCGAGGATGACGCCCGGCAGGTTGCCCGATCCGCCCAGCACCACCGCGGCCAGCACCGTGGCCGACAGCAGGAACGGGAAGTTCTCCGGGTTGATCGAGCTGACCTTGGAGGCGTACATGACGCCGCCCGCGCCGCCGATGGCGGCACCGATCGCGAACGCGGCCAGCTTGAACTTGAACGTGGGCACGCCCATCAGCTCGGCCGCGTCCTCGTCCTCGCGGATCGCCGCCCAGGAGCGGCCGACCCGGCTGCGCTCCAGCCGCTTGACGAAGACGATCACCAGGACGATCAGCGCGACCATCAGGTAGTAGTACGGACGCGCGTCCAGCAGCCCGTACTTCAGCGGCTGCACGCCGAAGATCTCGAACTCGGAGATGTTGGGCGGGTGCGGGATCGCCTGGACACCGCGCGGCCCGTTGACGTAGTCGGTGTTGTTGGCGGTGATCCGGACGATCTCACCGAACCCCAGCGTGACGATGGCCAGGTAGTCGCCCCGCAGCCGCAGCGTCGGGGAGCCCAGCGTGATCCCCGACAGTGCCGACAGCAGGATCGCCAGCAGGATGATCTCCCAGAAGTTCAAACCGAACTTCGTCCCGAAGATCGCCATGGTGTAGCCGCCGATGGCGTAGAAGGCCACGAACCCCAGGTCGAGGAGCCCGGCCTGGCCGACCACCACGTTCAGGCCGATGGCCAGCAGCACCATGATGGCGATCTGGTCGGTCAGCAGCGTCGACCAGTCGGTGTGCGGGGACATGAAGGACCCGATGGTGTCGCTGGGGAGCAGCAGCGCGCCGACGATCAGCAGCACGTACACCACCCAGCGGGCCCAGCCCGGGGCGGCGGCCCAGCGGTCGCCCAGCGCGTCCATCGCGGACCTGACCGGGGACATGACGGCGTCGAGCCCGCTCCTGCGCGGCCCGCCGTCCCCCTTCGCGGCGCCGCCCTCGGCCTTGGCCCGGGCGGGCGCGTCCGGCTCGTTCTTGCCTGCGTCTTTGACGTTCATGCGCGCGCCTGCTGGAGAGACTCACCGAGGATGCCGGTGGGACGGAACATGAGGACCAGGACCAGGATCGAGAAGGCGACCACGTCGCGCCACTCCGAGCCGAAGATGCTCGAGCCGTACATCTCGATCAGGCCGAGCGCGAACCCGCCGACCAGCGCGCCGCGCAGGTTGCCGATACCGCCGAGCACCGCGGCGGTGAACGCCTTGATGCCCAGGAGGAAGCCGACGAAGTAGCCGGTCTCCTCGAACCGCACCAGGTAGAGCGCGGCCGCGACACCGGCCATGGCGCCGCCGACGGCGAACGTGACGGTCACGATCCGGTCGATGTTGACGCCCATCAGGACCGCGGCCTCGGGGTCCTGGGCGGTGGACCGGATGCCCCGGCCCAGCCGGGTGCGGCTCACGAACTGGTCCAGCGCGATCATCATCAGGATGGCCCCGAGGAAGATGATCACCTTGTCGTTGGTCACGGACGCGCCGAAGACCGAGAAGAGCTCGCTCCGCTCCACGAAGTGCTCCTGCACCGGCAGGCGGCCACCCTCCTTGGGCCGGTCGAACACGGCGGGGATGACCACCAGTGCGAACAGCTGCTGGAGGAAGATCGAGGCGCCGATCGCCGAGATCAGCGCGGCCAGCCGGGACGCTCCCTTCTTACGCAGAGGCCGGTAGGCCACGTATTCCAGCGCCATGGCGCTGCCGCCGGCGGCCAGGCCGCCCGCGACCGCGATGACCAGGGTGATCCCGATCAGGGCCACCCCGCCGACCGGGCTGGACAGGCTCAGACCGGAGACCGTGAACAGAGCCGCGAAGGTCCCGATCATGAAGATCTCGGAGTGGGCGAAGTTGATCAGTCGCAGCACGCCGTAGACCATCGTGTAGCCGAGCGCCATGAGCGCGTAGATAGCGCCAAGCGACAGGCCGTCGATGGTGGACGGCCAGAATTGCTCCAGGAAGTTCAATGTCTTGGATCGCCTTCATCGAAGGAGCGGGAGCGCTGTAGCGCTCCCGCTCCCGCGCCGTCAGGACAGTTTCCTGCCTCGGAAGGATCGCCCCGGTCAGCCGACCGTGGCGTCCTTGCTGTTGCCCAGCAGCGGCAGCTTGTCGCCCTCGGCCTGGTAGATGTAGACGTCGGTGGCCGTGACCTCGCCGTTCTCACCGAACTTCATCTGCTTGGTGACACCGGGGATGTCGACCGTCTTGAGGAACTCGTTGATGTCCTCGGTGCTGGTCTTGCCGGCCTTCACCGCGGCCACGAAGACCTGGGCCACGTCGTAGCCCTCGGCCGAGTAGATCGCCGGGTCGGCGTTGAACTTGGCCTTGTAGGCGTCGGCGAACTTCTTGCTCGCCGCGTTGGCCTTGCCGGTCGGGTCGATCAGGCACGGGCAGCTGATGAAGGTGTCCTTGGCGTTGCTCGCCCCGGCGCCCTTGATCAGGCCGCCGTCCAGCGAACCGTCACCGGACAGGAACTTGGCGGTGACGCCGCCCTCGCGCAGCTGCTTGAGCAGCCGGCCGCCCTGGGCGTAGTAGCCGCCGAAGAACACCGCGTCCGGAGCGAACGGCTTGACCTTGTTGACCGTCGAGGAGTAGTCGGTCCCCTTCGTGTCGACGATGTCGTTCTGGACGTTGACGCCCTTGCCCTTGAGGGTCTGGGTGACCACGTCCGCCAGGCCCTTGCTGTAGTCCTGGTTGTCGTGGATCACGAAGGCCTTCTTGGCCTTCAGCGCGCCCGCGATGAACTCGGCGACGCCGGCGCCCTGCACCGAGTCGTCGGCCAGGCCGCGGTGCCAGTACTTCCAGCCCTTCTCGGCCAGCGTCACGTTCGTCGCCGACGGCGAGATGCTCGGGATCTTGCCCTCTTCGAGGACCGGGCCGACGCTCTGGCTCTCGCCGGAGAACGCCGGGCCGATGAGACCGGCGATCTTGTCGTTCTTGATCGCCTGCTGGGCCAGACCGGTCGCCTGCTCCGGCTTGCCCTGCGTGTCGTAGGGCTTGAGCGTGATCTTGACCTTGGGGTTCGTGGCGTTGTACTCGTCGATCGCCATCTGCGCGCCCTGCTTGGGCGGAATGACGATGCCGGAGTTCTCTCCGGTCAGGTCACCCATGAAGCCGATCGTGACAGAGTCGCCGCTGCCGCTTCCCCCGTCGTCGCCACCACAAGCGGCGGCGCTGATAGCCAGCGCCGCACTCAGCGCCACAGCGCCGGTGACCCTCATCATGTTGCGCCGCAAGGTGCCCAACCTTTCCATCCGGATCCACCCTGGATCGGGTACGAGTAGTGCCCGGGCGACCCCGCTCGCCAAGGATGGGCAAAGCGGTCACACGGGAACCAGTCCGTAGTACACCGACCCGAAGCCGCAGATCAGCACCCCTGGGTCGAAGGGTTACCCCTTCGTTACTGCTCCGTGCTCATGTGCTATCCCCTGCGGCCGGGAACGATTACCCAGCGTAGCGATCTTCGGGGCGGGTGCACGGTAACCGGGCGCTGTCACGATCATGGGGTCGCGTGCCGGGCGGGCGGCGCCGGGCTGCGGGAGCGTCCCGGCGAGGCCGGGGCCCGGCCGTGACGACCGGCCGCGCCGGAGGGGTCACCGGCGGGCGAGGTGGATCGGCGAGGGGCTCTTCTCCGGGGTGGGAGGGGGCGGGACCCGTCCGGCCGGTCCGGCCGGTGGCGGGCACGATCAACAATAGGCGAGAAAGGGCGGCGAGGGCGGCAAGTCACCCGAAGCGATCGGAACGGTCGCCGAACGGGCCGAACGGTCCCACGACGGCTCCCGAACGGCCGGAGGCCGCCGCGGAGCCGCCGGCGTCAGCCCTCCTGGGAGCCGTCGCCCGCGGCGGTCCCGCCGAGCGCTCCGGCGACCACGGCGTCGGCGACCGCGCGCATCGTGAGGCGGCGGTCCATCGAGGTCTTCTGGATCCAGCGGAACGCCTCGGGCTCGCTCCAGCCGTTGGCCTGCTGGAGCAGCCCCTTGGCCCGGTCCACCACCTTGCGCGTCTCCAGCCGGTCGTGGAGGTTGGCGACCTCCGCCTCCAGGGCGCGCAGCTCGGTGTAGCGGCTCACCGCCATCTCGATCGCGGGCGCCAGGTCGGTCTTGGTGAACGGCTTGACCAGGTAGGCCATGGCCCCGGCCTCGGTGGCCCGCTGGACGAGCTCGCGCTGGGAGAACGCGGTGAGGATGACCACCGGCGCGATGCGTTCGGCGGAGATCCGCTCGGCCGCCGAGATGCCGTCCAGCACCGGCATCTTGACGTCCAGGATGACCAGGTCGGGCCGGTGCTCCCCGGCCAGCCGCACGGCGGCCTCGCCGTCCCCGGCCTCGCCGACGACCTCGTAACCGTCCTCCTGCAGCATCTCCTTGAGGTCCAGGCGGATCAGGGCCTCATCTTCTGCGATCACAACTCGCCGAGCGCTCTCCGTCACGCGCACGAGACTACCGGGACCCGCTACCCTGGTCTCCGTCAGGTGGGTCTTGATCCGCGTGGCGCCGGTCAAACCGGAATGTCCGATTTATTGGGCCCTCAGCCCCGATATCCCAACGGCAGAGGAAGCGGTCTCAAACACCGTTTAGTGTGGGTTCGAATCCCACTCGGGGCACCTCGCGCCGCCCTTCTGGGCTCTCTTCACACTCTCTTCACCTCACACCCGCCCGGCACGCCCCGGGCCGTGGATCGAACCCCGTCCCCCCCGTCCCCAGGGCCTCCGGCGGCCCCGGCCGATCGCCGGGGCCGGAGACGGCGGGCCCACGCCCCGGGACCACTCCCCCGGCCCCACTCCCCCGGACCTCTCGCAGGCCGGTCCTCCTCGGGCGGCCGGGGACCCGCAGACGCTCCCAGAACGGACCGGGCGCCGGAGTGCAGGGGTTTCCCACGCAGACCCCGGTGGCCGCCCAGGGAACCGTTCAGGGGCTGCTGAGGGCCATCGAGGCGGCAGGGCGGGTCACGGCGAGGCGGATCGCGGCAGGGGGATCACGGCGGAGCGGATCGCGGCGGGGCGGATCAGGGGGCGCCGCCGGCCTGGGCGATCGCGTCGCCGATCCGGTGGACGCGCAGCGCGTTGGTGGATCCGGGGGTGCCGGGCGGCGATCCGGCCACGATCACCACGCGGTCGCCCTTCTGGATCCGTCCCGACTCCAGCAGGCCCTGCTCGACCTGACGGACCATCTCGTCGGTGTGGTTGGCGAACGGGACGATGTGCGTCTCCACGCCCCACACGTGCGCGAGCTTGCCGCGGACGGCCGGGACCGAGGTGAAGGCCAGCAGCGGGATGGGCGAGCGGTACCGCGACAGCCGGCGCGCGGTCTCGCCGGACATGGTGAAGGCCACCAGGGCCTCGGCCTCGATGATGGCGCCGACCTCGGCGGCGGCGCGGGCGATGGCGCCGCCGACGGTCTCGGGCATCCGGTCGAGGGTGTGGGTGGCCTGGAGCACGGCCTTCTCGGCGGTGGTGACGATCCGGCTCATCGTCTCGACGGCCTCGATCGGGTACTGGCCGACGCTGGTCTCGCCCGACAGCATGACGGCGTCGGCGCCCTCGAAGACGGCGTTGGCGACGTCGGAGGTCTCCGCCCGGGTGGGGCGGGGCGCGGAGATCATGGACTCCAGCATCTGGGTCGCCACGATCACCGGCCGGGCCTTCTCCCGGCACAGCTCGATGGCCCGCTTCTGGACGATCGGGACCTGCTCCAGCGGCAGCTCGACGCCCAGGTCGCCGCGGGCGACCATGATGCCGTCGAAGGCGGCCACGATCTCCGGCAGCAGGTCGACCGCCTGCGGCTTCTCGATCTTGCCGATCAGGGGGACGCGGACGCCCTCCTCCTCCATGATCTGGTAGCAGATCTCGGCGTCGGCGGGCGTGCGGACGAAGGACAGCGCCACCATGTCGACGCCCAGCCGCAGCGCCCAGCGCAGGTCGGCCTCGTCCTTGCCGGTGAGGGCGGGCACGCTGACGGGCACTCCGGGCAGGTTGAGGCCCTTGTTGTCGGAGACCATGCCGCCGACCTCGACGGTGGTGCGGACCCGGGGGCCGTCGACGTCGACGACCCGCAGGGCCACCCGCCCGTCGTCCACCAGGACCGCGTCGCCGGGGTTCACGTCGCCGGGCAGGCCCTGGTAGGTGGTGGAGACCTCCCTGCGGTTCCCCGGGACGTCCTCGGTGGTGATGACGAACTCGTCGCCGAGGGTGAGCCGTACCGGCCCGTCCGGGAACCGCCCGATGCGGATCTTGGGCCCCTGCAGGTCGGCCAGGATGCCGACGCCGCGGCCGGTGGCGGTGGACGCCGCCCGGATGCGGTGGAAGACCTCCTCGTGGACGGCGTGTTCGCCGTGGCTCATGTTGAGCCGGGCGACGTCGATGCCGGCCTCGACGAGGGCGTGGATCTGCTCGGCGCTGGAGCAGGCGGGGCCGATGGTACTGACGATCTTCGCTCGACGGGTCACGAACACAACGCTACTTAGTTACCTGCCAGTACGGATATTCACGCAGGATACGGTCGCCGAAGATTCATCCATTGGTCTAGCTCAAGGTCTAGACCAGCGGCTCCGCGTCCCGCTACGGACACCGGCGCGGGGGCGCCGACCGGTCCGGCGGCCGGTCCGGCGGCGGCGTCCCCGCGGGCGCGGGTCAGCCCTTGAAGACCTGGATGGCGGCCTGGCAGAACGCCTTCAGGTCGTCGGGCTTGCGGCTCGTCACCAGGACGTTGGGCCCGTCCTCACAGGTGACGACCTCCTCGTCCACCCAGTTCGCGCCCGCGTTGCGCAGGTCGGTGCGCAGGCTCGGCCACGAGGTGAGCGTGCGCCCCCGTACGACGTCGCCCTCGATCAGCGTCCACGAGGCGTGGCAGATGGCCGCGACCGGCTTGCCCGCCTCGAAGAAGCCCTTGGCGAACGCGACCGCCTCGGGCCGCGTGCGCAGGAAGTCGGGGTTGGCGACACCGCCGGGCAGGACGAGGCCGTCGAAGTCCGCCGGGGAGGTCTCGTCCACGGTGGCGTCCACGTCGAAGTGGTCGGCCTTGTCGAGGTGCTCGAACCCCTGGATCCGGCCGGGCTCGGTGGACACCAGCCGCGGACGGCCGCCCGCCTGCTCGACCGCCTGCCAGGGCTCGGTCAGTTCCACCTGCTCGGTGCCCTCGGGGGCGGCCAGGAAGGCGATGGTCTTTCCGTGCAGGTCAGTGGCCATGTCAGTGACCCCCTCGTCACGTGTCGATGAGTCGATCCACTGGTGGCACTGCCCAGACGAACGGGTCCTATGCGGATCGGAGGTGGTAAGCAGAAGGGGTGAACGCCGGGCGGTACGAGGAGTTCGCGGCCCCGCCGCGGAGCGGGCTGGCCTGCGTGTGGACCCGCGCGGTCCCGGACGCGCCGTACGTCCAGCCGGTGGTGCCGGACGGGTGCGTCGACCTGGTCTGGTGGAGCCGCGAGGCCCGCGTCGTCGTGGCGGGCCCGGACACCCGCCCCTCCCCCGCCCGGATGGAGGCGGGCGACCGGCTGGTGGGGGTCAGGTTCCTCCCGGGGGCGGCCCCGCCCGTGCTGGGCGTGCCCGCCGACGCCGTACGGGACGCCCGCGTCCCGTTGCGGGAGCTGTGGGGCTCCGAGGCCGACCGGCTGGGCGAGGCGGTGGCACGGGCGCGCGACCCCCGCGCCGTCCTCACCGAGAACGTCCTGGCCCGCGCGCCGGCCGCCCCGGACCCTCTCGTGCCGGCGCTGCCGGCGAGGCTGGAGACCCTCACGGTGGGCGAGGCCGCGGAAGAACTCGGCCTGAGCGAACGGCAGCTGCGCAGGCGTTCGCTGGCGGCGTTCGGGTACGGGCCCAAGACCCTGCAGAGGGTGTTGCGGTTCCAGCGCGCGCTGGGCCTGGCCAGGGCCGGACGGCCGCTGGCGGACGTCGCCCACGCCACTGGTTATTCCGACCAGGCCCACATGGCGCACGAGGTCCGCGGCCTGGCCGGCGTCCCGATCCGTGCGCTCCTGTAGGCCCACTCCGCTGTAGCACTGCGCCGCTGCGAGGGGCGCCGCTAGGTGGCGTCCGGGACGGGGCGCAGCCGCTTGGGGAGGGCGGCCACCACCAGGTCGTACGACTGGAGGATCAGGGACCGCAGTTCCTCCTCGTCGAGGACGCCGTCGAGCAGGACGGTGACCCAGTGGCGCTTGTTGAGGTGGTAGCCGGGCAGGACGGTGTCCGGATGCTCGGCCCGCAGCGCCACGACCTCGTCGGGCGGCAGCTTCAGGCTCACCCTGGGCGGGTCGGCGTCCTCGCCCAGCAGGGCGAACATCTTCCCGCCGACCTTGTAGACCGCCGTCCGCGGTCCGAAGGGGTAGTCCTCCGCGCTGCCCGCCAGGGACATGCAGGCCCCGGCCACGTCCTCAGCGTTCATGCGCCCAGTCTGGCGCATTCCCGGCCGCCCGGCCGATGCTTCCATGATCCACGGCTGGTTCACTGGCCCGCATGAGTGATCCCCTGCACGAACGTGACCAGGCCGCCGCCGCCCTGGACCTGGTGAACCGCGCCGCGGGCCCGTACCTGGACGGCCTGGCGGACCGGCCGGTCCACGACCGCTCGCTGGACGGCCTGATCGACGAACTCGACGGTCCCCTCCCGGTGAAGGGCGACGGCACGCTGGCGGGCGTGGAGCGCCTGCTGCGGGTGGGGACCGAGGCCGCCACCCATTCCTCGGGCCCCCGCTTCTTCCATCTCGTCGTGGGCGGCTCCACCCCGGCGGCGATGGCGGGCGACTGGACGGCCTCGCTGCTGGACCAGGTCACCGGGTTGTGGGTGACCTCGCCGCTGGCCGCGCGGGTGGAGACGATCGTGCTCGGGTGGCTGAAGGAGATGTTCGGGCTGCCCGCCTCGTACGGGGGCGTGCTGACCCCCAGCGCGACGTTCGCCCATGTGACCGGGCTGGCCTGCGCCCGGCAGTGGTGGGCGGAGCGGCACGGGGTGGACGTGGTCTCCGAGGGGCTCGCCGGCCTTCCCCGGATGCCGGTGTTCAGCAGCGGGCTGGTGCACGCCAGCACCCGCAAGGCGCTGCAGGTCCTGGGCTGCGGCCGGGACACGCTGCGCACCTTCTCCCGCGACGAGGGCGGGCGCCTCGACCCGGCGGCCCTGGAGGCCGCGCTGGAGGCGCTCGGCGGGGCCCCGGCGGTCGTCGTGGCCAACCTCGGCGACGTCAACACCGGCGACTCCGACCCGATCGCCGGGATGGCCGACCTGGCCGAGCGGTACGGGGCCTGGCTGCACGTGGACGGCGCGTTCGGCATGTTCGCGGCGCTCTCGCCCCGGACCGCGCACCTGGCACGCGGTGTGGAACGTGCCGATTCGGTGACGGCGGACGGTCACAAGTGGCTCAACGTGCCGTACGAGAGCGGGTTCTCCTTCGTCCGCGACCCGGCCGTGATGGGCCGCGCGTTCGGGTCCTGGGGCAGCGCCTACCTGCCCGACGGCGGCCCCGGCGAGATCAACTACAACATGCTGGGGCCGGAGTCGTCGCGGCGGGCGCGGGCGTTCCCGATCTGGGCGACGCTGCGCGCGTACGGCCGGGAGGGCCACCGGGAGATGGTGGAGCGGCACCTGGACGTCGCCGCCCACCTCGCCCTGCTGGTCGAGCGGGCCCCGGACCTGGAGCTGCTGGCCCCGTCGCGGCTGTGCATCACCTGCTTCCGCTACCGCCCGCCGGGCGTGCCCGAGAACCGCCTGGACGACCTGAACGCGCGGCTGGGCGAGGCGCTGCTGGCCGACGGCCGGGTCTACGCGGGGACCTCCACCTACCGCGGGATGACGGTGTTCCGGCCCGCGACGCTCAACTGGCGGACGACGGAGGCCGACGTGGAACTGCTGGTGGAGGTGCTGCGGGAGCTGGGGGCCCGGCTCACGGCCGGGTGAGCCGGCCGGGCGGGCGCGCGCCGGGCCAGGGGCCGGGCGGGGTGTGCCCGACGGCCTCGGTCTCGACCTTGGTGTCGTACACGCGGAAGCCGCGGGCCTGGTAGTTGCCCAGGGCCGCCGGGCCGTCGTTGGAGCAGGTGTGCAACCAGACGCGGGAGGTGGGCTTGCGGGCGGGCCAGCGTTCGGCCAGGTCCCAGGCCCGGGCGGCGCCGGTGGCCAGCAGGTGGCCGCCCACGCCGCGGCCGTGGAACGCCGGCAGCAGGCCGAAGCAGACGATCTCGACCTCGCCGTCGGCCTGCGGGTCCAGCTCGACGTAGCCGGCCGGCGTGCCGCGGACGTGCGCGATCCACGTCTCGACCCCGGGCCGCCCCAGCCAGTTCCGCCACTGGTCGTACGACCAGGCGAGCCGGTCGACCCAGTACCAGTCCCCGCCGACCGCGGTGTAGAGGAAGCGGCTCAGCTCGGGGCTGGGCACCTCCGCGCGGACGATGTCGACCGGGACCTCGGGTTCCCGCCGCGCCGGGCGGAGGTCGGCCGGCTCGCGTTGCTCCAGGTACCAGGTGGTCACGTCGAGGTGCCTGATCGGCATGTTCTCCCCCAAAGACGAAATCCGCCGTTCCCCCGGCGCCCGCGCGGGGCGGGCCGGAGGCACGGCGGAGCGCGGTCACGGTCCGGCCGGGTGAGGCCCGGCCCCGCTCCCTGAGCGGCGGGGCCAGGCTATAGGACCCGGTCGGGCGCCGGGGGCCGGGTCAGGCCATGGGACGGGCCGTCGGCGGGATCGGGTAGGGCAGGGCCGTCTCACCCCTGAGGTACTTGTCGACCCCGTGCGCGGCGGCCCGGCCCTCGGCGATCGCCCAGACGATCAGCGACTGCCCGCGGCCCATGTCGCCGGCCGCGAAGACGCCGTCCACCGAGGTCCGGTAGTCGGCGTCGCGGACGACGTTGCCGCGCTGGTCCAGGTCGACGCCCAGCTGCTCCAGCAGCCCCTCCTTCTGCGGGCCGAGGAAGCCCATCGCCAGGGTGACCAGCTCGGCCGGGATCTCCCGCTCGGTGCCCTCGACCGGCGCGAACCCGGTCTGGGGGCCGCCGACCTCCACCAGCCGCAGCGCCCGGACGTTGCCGTCGGCGTCGCCGACGAACTCGGTGGTGGACACCGCGTACACCCGGTCGCCGCCCAGGCCGGCGAGTTCCTCGTGGGCGCTCTCCACCTTGAACAGCATCGGGTAGGTGGGCCAGGGCTGGCCCTCCGGGCGGCTCTCCGGCGGCCTGGGCATGATCTCCAGCTGGGTGACCGAGGCCGCGCCCTGCCGGATCGCGGTGCCGATGCAGTCGGCGCCGGTGTCACCGCCGCCGATCACCACCACGTGCTTGCCCGCGGCCGAGATGGGCGACTCCTCGTAGTCGCCCTCCTGCGCCTTGTTGGCCGGCGGCAGGTACTCCATGGCCTGGTGGACGCCCTTGAGGTCGCGGCCGGGCACCGGCAGGTCGCGCCACACCGTGGCGCCCCCGGCCAGGACGACCGCGTCGTGGGCCTCGCGCAGCTCGTCGGCGGTGATGTCGGCGCCCACGTTCACCGAGGTCTTGAACTCGGTGCCCTCGGCGCGCATCTGCGCGATCCGGCGGTCGAGGTGCCGCTTCTCCATCTTGAACTCGGGGATGCCGTAGCGCAGCAGGCCGCCGACGCGGTCGGCGCGCTCGTACACCTTCACGTCGTGCCCGGCGCGGGTGAGCTGCTGGGCGGCGGCCAGGCCCGCGGGCCCGGAGCCGACGACGGCGACCCGCCTGCCGGTCCGGACGGCGGGCGGGCGGGGCCGTACCCAGCCCTCGTCCCAGGCCCGGTCGATGATCTCGACCTCGACCCGCTTGATCGCCACCGGGTCCTGGTTGATACCCAGCACGCACGCGCTCTCGCACGGCGCGGGGCACAGCCGGCCGGTGAACTCCGGGAAGTTGTTGGTGGCGTGCAGGCGCTCGATCGCCTCCGCCCAGTCCTTGCGGTACACCAGGTCGTTCCACTCGGGGATGAGGTTCCCCAGCGGGCAGCCCTGGTGGCAGAACGGGATGCCGCAGTCCATGCAGCGGCTCGCCTGCTTCTCCAGCCGGTCCTCGCCGAACTTCTCGTAGACCTCGGACCAGCTCTTGATGCGCACATCGACCGGGCGGCGCTTCGGGAGCTCCCGCTGGACGGTCAGGAATCCCTTCGGGTCGGCCATGTCGGGGTCCCCCTCTCTCAGCTCTGCGCGGCGGCCATGATGGCCTCGTCGACGTCGCGTCCCTCGGCCTCGGCCTTGGCCTTGGCCTCCAGGACGCGCCGGTAGTCCCGCGGCATGATCTTGGTGAACCGGGCGGCCGCGGTCTCCCATTCGGCCAGCAGCTTCTCGGCGACCGTGGAGCCGGTCTCGGCCGCGTGCCGCTCCACCAGCGAGCGGACGAACTCCCCGTCCTCCCCGGTGAGCGGTTCCAGGTCGACCATCTCGGGGTTGACCCGCTCGGGCACCAGGTCCAGAACGTAGGCGACGCCGCCGGACATTCCGGCCGCCAGGTTGCGCCCGGTCCGGCCGAGGATCACCGCGCGGCCCCCGGTCATGTACTCGCAGGCGTGGTCGCCGACGCCCTCGACGACGGCGGTGGCACCGGAGTTGCGCACGCAGAACCGCTCGCCGACGACGCCGCGGGCGAACAGCTCGCCCGAGGTGGCGCCGTACAGGATGACGTTGCCGCCGATGATCTGCTCCTCGGCCGCGAACGCGGCGCCGGGGTGGGGCCGCACCGTCAGGCGCCCGCCCGACAGGCCCTTGCCGACGTAGTCGTTGGCGTCCCCGACCAGCCGCAGGGTGATGCCGCGCGGCACGAACGCGCCGAAGGAGTTGCCCGCCGACCCGGTGAAGGTGACGTCGATGGTGTCGTCGGGCAGCCCCTCGCCGCCCCACTTCTTGGTCACCTCGTGGCCCAGCATGGTGCCGACCGTCCGGTTGACGTTGCGGATCGGCAGGTCCAGGGTCACCTTGTCGCCGAACGCGATCGCGCCCTCGGCCAGCTGCGTCAGCGTGTTGTCGAGCGCCTTCTCCAGCCCGTGGTCCTGGACGGTGGTCCGCCGCAGGGCGGCGCCCTCGGCCACCTCGGGACGGTGCAGGATCGGGGTCAGATCCAGCCCCGCGGCCTTCCAGTGGTCGACCGCGCGCCGGGTGTCGAGCAGCTCGACATGCCCGATCGCCTCGTCCAGCGAGCGGAAGCCCAGCGCGGCCAGGTACTCGCGGACCTCCTGCGCGACGAACTCGAAGAAGTTGACCACGTGCTCGGCCTTGCCGTTGAACCGCCGCCGCAGCACCGGGTTCTGGGTGGCCACGCCCACCGGGCAGGTGTCCAGGTGGCAGACCCGCATCATCACGCAGCCCGAGACCACCAGCGGGGCCGTGGCGAAGCCGTACTCCTCGGCGCCCAGCAGCGCCGCGACGATCACGTCCCGGCCGGTCTTCATCTGCCCGTCGGTCTGCACCACGATCCGGTCGCGCAGCCCGTTGAGCAGCAGCGTCTGCTGGGTCTCGGCCAGGCCGAGCTCCCAGGGGGCGCCGGCGTGCTTGAGCGAGGTCAGCGGGGAGGCGCCGGTGCCGCCGTCGTGCCCGGAGATCAGGACCACGTCGGCGTGCGCCTTGGACACCCCGGCCGCGACCGTGCCCACGCCCACCTCGGCGACCAGCTTCACGTGCACCCGGGCCGCCGGGTTGGCGTTCTTCAGGTCGTGGATGAGCTGGGCCAGGTCCTCGATCGAGTAGATGTCGTGGTGCGGCGGCGGCGAGATCAGGCCCACGCCGGGGGTGGAGTGCCGGGTCTTGGCGATCCACGGGTAGACCTTGTGGCCGGGCAGCTGCCCGCCCTCGCCGGGCTTGGCGCCCTGCGCCATCTTGATCTGGATGTCGTCGGAGTTGGTGAGGTACTCCGAGGTCACGCCGAACCGGCCGGAGGCCACCTGCTTGATCGCGCTGCGCCGCAGGTCGCCGTTCTCGTCGGGGGTGAACCGGGCGGGGTCCTCGCCGCCCTCGCCGGTGTTGGACTTGCCGCCCAGCCGGTTCATCGCGATCGCGAGGGTCTCGTGCGCCTCCGCCGAGATGGAGCCGTACGACATCGCGCCGGTGGAGAACCGCTTGACGATCTCCGAGACCGGCTCGACCTCCTCGATCGGTACCGGGGGCCGCTCGCCCTCGCGCAGGCCGAACAGCCCGCGCAGCGTCATCAGCTTCTCGGCCTGGGAGTCCACCGAGGTGGTGTACTCCTTGAAGATCTCGTACTTGCGGGTGCGGGTGGCGTGCTGGAGCTTGAACACCGTGTCCGGGTTGAACAGGTGCAGCTCGCCCTCGCGCCGCCACTGGTACTCGCCGCCGACCTCCAGGGTGCGGTGGGCGGGCTCGTTGCCGCCCGGCGGGTAGGCGCGGCGGTGCCGCTCGGCGACCTCGCGGGCCAGCACGTCGAAGCCGACCCCGCCCAGCCGCGAGGTGGTGCCGGTGAAGCACCGGTCGATCACCTCGGCGCCCAGGCCGATGGCCTCGAAGATCTGCGCGCCGGTGTAGGAGGCGACCGTGGAGACCCCCATCTTGGACATGACCTTCAGCACGCCCTTGCCGTACGCCTTGACCAGGTTGCGCACCGCGGCGGCCGGGTCCAGGCCCTCGATGACGCCGGTGGCGATGAGGTCCTCGATGGTCTCCACGGCCAGGTACGGGTTGATCGCGGACGCGCCGTACCCGATGAGCAGCGCCATGTGGTGGCACTCGCGGGCCTCGGCGGTCTCGATGACCAGGCCGACCTGGGTGCGGGTCTTCTCCCGGATGAGGTGGTGGTGCACGGCGCCGGTGAGCAGCAGCGACGGGATCGCGGCGCGGGAGGCGTCGGAGCCCCGGTCCGACAGCACGATGATCCGCGCGCCCTCCGAGATCGCCCCGGACACCTCCGCGCAGATCTCCTCGAGCCGCTGTTCCAGGGCCTCGCCGCCGCCCGCGACGTCGTAGAGGCCGTGCACGACATGGGCCCGCAGATGCGGCAGCGAGCCCTCGTCGTCGATGTGGATGATCTTGGAGAGCTCGTCGTTGTCCAGGATCGGGGTGGGCAGCACCAGCCGCCGGCAGGACTCCGGTCCCGGCTCGAGCAGGTTGCCCTCGGGGCCGAGGGTGGACTGCAGCGAGGTGACCAGTTCCTCGCGGATGGCGTCCAGCGGCGGGTTGGTGACCTGGGCGAACAGCTGCTTGAAGTAGTCGAACAGCAGCCGGGGGCGCTGCGACAGCACCGCCAGCGGGGTGTCGGTGCCCATCGACCCGATCGGCTCCGCCCCGGTCCTGGCCATGGGGGTGAGGATGATCCGCTGCTCTTCGAGGGTGTAGCCGAAGGTCTGCTGCCGCTTGACCAGCGTCTCGTGGGTGGGGATCTCCCGCTCGCGCCGCGGCAGCTCCTCGAACCGCACCAGGCCCTCGTGCAGCCACTCGCCGTAGGGGTGCGCGGCGGCCAGCTCGGCCTTGACCTCGTCGTCCTCGACGATCCGGCCGGCCTCGGTGTCCACCAGGAAGATCTTGCCCGGCTGCAGGCGGCCCTTGCGGACCACCCTGCCGGCCGGGATGTCCAGCACGCCGGCCTCGCTGGCCAGCACGACGAAGCCCTCGTCGGTCACCCAGTAGCGGCCGGGGCGCAGGCCGTTGCGGTCCAGGACGGCGCCGACGACCGTGCCGTCGGTGAACGTGACGCTGGCGGGGCCGTCCCACGCCTCCATCAGCGTGGAGTGGAACTCGTAGAAGGCCCGGCGGGCCGGGTCCATCTCGGTGTGGTTCTCCCACGCCTCGGGGATCATCATCAGCACCGCGTGCGGGAGCGACCGTCCGCTCAGGTGCAGCAGCTCCAGGCACTCGTCGAAGGAGGCGGTGTCGCTGGCCTCGATGTCGATCACCGGGTAGGTCCGGGACAGGTCACCGGGGATCAGGTCCGACTTCAGCAGCGCCTCGCGGGCGCGCATCCAGTTCCGGTTGCCCTTGACGGTGTTGATCTCGCCGTTGTGGGCGATGAAGCGGTACGGGTGGGCCAGCTCCCACGCCGGGAAGGTGTTGGTCGAGAACCGCGAGTGCACGAGCGCGATGGCGCTGGCGAAGCGGCGGTCCGACAGGTCGGGGAAGAACGGCTCCAGCTGCGGGGTGGTGAGCATCCCCTTGTAGACCAGCGTGCGGCTGGACAGGCTCGGGAAGTAGACCTTGACGTCCTGTTCGGCGCGCTCGCGCATGCAGAACACGGCCCGGTCCAGTTCGAGGCCGGTCTTGCCGGCGTGCGGGCCGTCCTCGGCGGGGGCGACGAACAGCTGCGCGAAGTGCGGCATCGCCCGCCGCGCCGCAGGGCCGGCGAAGTTCGGGTCGTGCGGCAGCTCGCGCCAGCCGAGGACGGTCAGGCCCTCCTCGCCGCACAACCGGGCGATGTGGCCGACCACGTCGGCGCGCTCCCCCGCGTCCACCGGGAGGAACGCCAGGCCGGCCGCGTACGAGCCCGCCTCCGGGAGCGCGAAGTCGCAGACCTCGCGGAAGAAGGCGTCGGGGATCTGCACCAGGATGCCGACGCCGTCGCCGTCGTCGGGCTCGGCGCCGACGGCACCGCGGTGATCGAGGTTCTTCAGGACGGTCAGGGCGTTCTGAATGATGTCATGGCTCTTGCGACCGTGCAGGTCCGCCACCATACCGACGCCGCAGGCGTCGTGCTCGTTGGCCCGGTCGTAGAGCCCCTGGTTCGGAGGCAGGCCCGGTCCGAGGGCAGCAGCAGCCATCAACCCTCCCGTCGTCGTCATGTGTCACTGCGTGATGTCAGTGCAGTCTCGGGACGACGCTGGCCCTGTGCTGCGGTGTGAAGACATTACCCCACTGCCGGGATCATGCCCGAGTCGACCAGATCGCGAAACTTCTTCGCACCGATCGACTCGAAACCACCCTCAGTGGTTTAGACCAGGATACCGGGCATGAATTTCACCAAAACGCCCTGACCTCGGTGATCATCCTCACGGCCCACTCATGTTTACCCCGTTGCGGCGGAAACATGCACGCAACCTCCCTCTACCTCACAAGTCCCCACAGAACCGCAGGTCACGCCGGTCACACGACCGCGGCGGGGAGTCGCGAGAAGGGGGAAAGGCGGCGCGGAACCGCAGGAGGGCCTACGACGCCGGAGACGCCGGATCCTCGGGTGCTCGGGCCGCCCGGCCCAGCACGGCGGGCGCCTTCCCGCCCTCGATGAGCAGCGACAGCAGCGTGTCGTCCGCCGCGTCGCCCTTGCCGTCCAGCCGCTGCGCCCACGACACCGCCGCGAAATGGCCCATGGCCAGGCCGCGCGCCATCGTGAACCCCTGGCCGAACCGGTCGAGCGGCGCCGCGGCCTGGAGGGGGCGGACGAACCCGCCGCCGCCGCCGAGCGCCCCGACCAGCCGGTCGGCGTCCTCCCTGGCGGCCAGGTTGAAGACCGCGACGGTCAGGGCGTAGCCCTTCCCTGTGTCGGCGTAGACGCCCCGCACGGCCTGGGTGCACCCGCCGCGCCGCAGTTCCTTCCCCACGCCCGAGCCCCAGACGGCCGCCGCGCAGTCACCGTCGAGCCGCTTGTCCTTCAGCGAGAGTTCCATCCCGGCGTCCGGGACCTCCAGCGACCGGGCCGCCGCCGGGAACGCCTCCTCGACGGTCAGCGGCGCCGGATCCTGCGCCCGCCGCTCGATCGCCGCGTAGGCGCCCGTCGAGGGCGAGCTGGAGTAGGACGCGGGGGACAGCCCGCTCTCGGCGGGCTCACCCATGGACGCCTCCGGCGCCCGCCTCTCCGCGGACTCGCCGCCTCCACCGAGCAGCGCGGCCACCAGGGCGAGGACCACGACCACGCCGAGGCCGCCGGCGGCGATGAAGTAGATCCGCGGGGACAGGGCCGGCAGGCGCGGGAACCCTCCCCGTCCGCCGCCGCCACGGCCGCCTCCCCCTCCGCGGGAGGGCGAGGGCGGCGGCCCGGGTGGCTGCTCGAAGTGCTCGGAGCCGTCGTCCCACTCGTCGGAGGGACGGGCCCGCACGGGCTCGGGCGGGCGTACGCGCCGTTCCGGACGGCGCGCTCGGGCATCGGTCCCGCGCCCTCGTCCCCGTCCGCGCTTGGGCGGGGGCGCGGCGCCGGGAGGAGGCGGCCCGCCCTGAACGGGGCGCGGAGCGCGACCGCGCGGCTCGGATCCGCGCGCCTCCGGTCCCCGTGCCTCCGGTCCCCGTGCCTCTGGTCCCCGTCCTTCCGCTCCGCGCGGATCGGATCCGCGGAACTGAGGGGAACCCTTGCGCGGAAGCCCGCCGCGCTTACGCGGAGCGGGCCCGCCGTCCCGCCCCTGGGCGCGGCCGTCGTCCGGATCGCGGCTCCGCCCGCCCGGAGCACCCTCGCGCGGCCCGGAGCCCCGCCCACCGCCCGGTCCGCGGGGCTTGCGGCCGGACCCGCGGGGGGCCGAGGGCCGTCCCTGGCCGCCCCGGCCGTCGGCGGAACGCGGGCGCGGAGCGCGCCCCCGCGGCTCCCCCTCGCGCGGGCCGGCCTCGGGGTCGGCGGCCGGGCGCGGCGGCTCCGCGGGCGGCCGGCGCTGGGGCGCGGGCCGGCCCGGCTGCGGCCGGGGACGGCGCGGCCCCTGGCCGCGGTCCTGCTGCGGGCCGAGCCTGCGGGGCTGGTTCCGGTCCACGGCGGCGGCCTAGCGGACGCTCGGGTCGATCAACGCGGGGTCCCGTCCACGAGCTCCAGGCGGCCCCAGACGAAGTCGGCCGGCTTCTCGATGGCCAGGCTCGCGTCGATCATCTCGTTGAGCGAGGCGGGCTGGGAGCCGCCGGCGCGCTGGACCCAGGTGATGATGGCGTAGTGGCCGTACGCCTGGGCGTAGGCGGCGCTGAAGCCGGAACGGAAGTCGGGCGCCCCCGGCGCGTTGAGCGGCAGGACGAAACCGGCGCCGGTCGCGGGGTCGAGATCGCGCACGATCTGCTCGGCGCCCTGCTGGCTCACCAGGTTGACGGCGATGAACTGGCCGACGTGGCGCTTGTCCTGGCTGACGTAGGCGCCGCGCGCGATCTGGGAGCAGCCGTACTTGGCCAGGTCGCCCTGCAGGCGCGCCCCCCAGGTGACCGCCTTGCAGTCCGCGGAGAGCTGGGACCCGGCCAGCGTGAACGAGTACTTCTGGTAGGCGACGGTCTTGACGTCGGCCGGGAACGCCTCGCCCTGGGTGATCGGCCGCTGGTCGGCGGAGCGCTGCGCGAGCTTGGCCATGTCCTTGTCGGCCATCTGCGGCGTGTAGGCGACCGGCGAGATCCTGGCCCCGTTGCCGGGGCCGCCCGCGGCCTCGTCCTCCTCGCCGCCCATCACGAAGAAGGCGACGGCACCGGCGGCGACCAGGACGACGACCACGGCCGCCACCACGATGAGCGGCATCCTGGACCTGCCGGATCCGGCGGATCCGGCGCGCCGTCCGGAACGCTTCCCGCCCCTGTCCTCCGGCCGGAAGTCCTGCCCGCCGTCCGAGCGTGATGCCTGGGATGCGCCTGTGTCACGAGCCTCGATCACAGTCCGGGAGCTTAGCGTCCCGGCCACCCCGCGCGGGTCCAAAAGGTGGTTTCGCCCAGATTCGCGGCGACGATCACAATCCGCTCGTTCCGATCAGCGCGCCCACCCCGTAGGTGATCGCGGCGGCGGCGCCGCCGAAGGCCAGCTGGCGCAGCCCGGAGAACCACCAGCTCCGCGCGGTCACCCGGGACACCAGCACCCCGGCCAGGAACAGGCCCAGCCCCGCGACCACCGCGGCCGGCCACAGCGAGGACGCGCCCGCCAGGTAGGGCAGGACGGGCAGCACGGCGCCGGTCGCGAAGGCCAGGAACGAGGAGAAGGCCGCCAGCAGCGGTGAGGGCAGCTCCCCCGGGGCGACGCCGAGCTCCTCCCGGGCGTGCACCCGCAGCGCCTCCTCCGGGTCGCGGGAGAGCTGCCGCGCGACCTCGGCGGCCAGCTCCGGCTCCACGCCGCGGCCCTCGAAGACCTCCGCCAGCTCGCGCTGCTCGGCGCGGGGATGCCGGGCCAGCTCCAGGCGTTCCACCTCGATCTCGGCCTCGGCCAGCTCGGACTGGGAGGCGACCGAGATGTACTCCCCGGCGGCCATGGAGAACGCCCCGGCGGCCAGGCCCGCCAGCCCGGCCAGCAGGACGACCCGCTGCCCGGCCTGCCCGCCCGCGACCCCGGCGATCAGCGCGAAGTTGGACACCAGCCCGTCCATCGCGCCGAACACCGCGGGCCGCAGCCAGCCGCCGGTGACGTCCCGGTGCGGGTGATGGATCTCCGACCTCATTGTGGCCCCCCCGGCGGGCTGCCCGCCCTCCTGCTTAGGGCAGGAACCCTACTTGCCGTCCTTGACGGGTTCCCCCTTGCCCGCCTCCGCGGGCTCGACATCGTCACGGACACCATTCTCGCCGGTCACCGGCGTGGAGCCGGCATCGCCGGCGGCCGTGTCGGCGCCGGCCCCCGCCGGCGCGGCGGCCGTCTCCCGCTTCTCCCCGGCGCCCGGCTCCGTGTCCTTGTCCTTGTCCGTGTCCGTCGGCGGGACCGTGTCCGTGTCCGTGCCAGTGCCCGTGTCCTTCGGCGGAGCCGTGTCCGTGGGCGGGGCCGGCACCGGGTCCGTGGCCGCCTCCGCGGACGCGGTCTCCCGCTCGGGCTCGTCCACCGGCTCGGGCTCGTCCACGGATTCGAGGGCCGGGGCGGCATCGGCGGCCGGCTCCTCGGAGACCGGCTCCGCCACCGGCTTCTCCGGGGCCTCGTCGTCCTTCCCGGCGTGCGACGTGGAGGCGGCGGGCCCCTCCCCGTCCGGCTCGTCGCCGCCCCCGGCGCTCCCGGACGCCTCGGGCTCCGTCCGCGGGACGGCACCGACCTCCTCGGGTCCGCTCTTGCCCCGGGCCCAGTAGAGGTAGCCCACGGCGCCGAGGAAGACGATCAGGGAGGTCCAGTCGTTGAGGCGCATGCCCAGGATGTGGTGGGCGTCGTCGATGCGCAGCCACTCGATCCAGAACCGGCCGGCGGTGTAGGCGGCGACGTACAGGGCGAACGCCCGGCCGTGGGTGAGCTTGAAGCGGCGGTCGGCCCACAGGACCAGGACCGCGACGCCGACGCACCACAGCGACTCGTACAGGAAGGTCGGGTGGTAGGTGGCGATGTCGGCGTACCGGGGGTCCAGGCTCCCGTCGGCGAGGCGCGGCCGGTGCGCCTGGTCGATCTTCAATGCCCAGAAGGTGTCCAGCGGCCGCCCGTACAGCTCCTGGTTCCAGTAGTTGCCCCAGCGGCCGATGGCCTGGGCGAGGGCGATGCCGGGGGCCACCGCGTCGCCCAGCGCGGCCACGGAGATCCCGCGCCGGCGGCAGCCGATCAGCGCGCCGACCGCGCCGAGCAGGACGGCGCCCCAGATGCCCAGGCCGCCCTCCCAGATCTTCAGGGCGTCCACCGGGTCGCGGCCCTCGCCGAAGTACCGCTGGTAGTCGGTGAGGACGTGGTAGAGCCGGCCGCCGATCAGGCCGAACGGGACCGCCCACACGGCGACGTCGACGATCACGCCGGGGGCGCCGCCCTTGGCGGCCCAGCGCCGTTCGCCCAGCCACACCGCGACGACGATGCCAATGATGATCATCAGGGCGTAGGCGCGGATCGGGACGAAGCCCAGATGCCAGACGCCCTGGGAAGGACTCGGGATGAAGGCCACCGGCTGCATGACCGTTGACGTTACCGCCTTTGGCCGGGCGCGTGGTCCCGGGACGGCCAGAGCGGGGCGCCCACTTTCTCATCCCCGGCGCGCGGCGTGGATCGCCCGCTCCAGCCGGACCGGGCTCAGCAGGCGGTCCGCCCCCTCGAGCCGCCTGCCGTTCAGGAAGGCCGCCGGGACCTCCCGGACGCCGCGCTCGACGGTCGCGTACCGGGTCATCCGCTCGACCTGCCCGGCCATCCGGGCCCCGGTCACGCAGGCGTCGAACGCCCCGGCGGGGATCCCCGCCCGGCGGCCCAGCGCGATGAGGTCCGCGGGCGTGAAGCCCTGGCCGCCCTTCGCGGTCTGGTGGGCCAGGAGCGTCTCGTGGTACGGCAGCCAGTTGACGGCGGGCGCGCACAGGGCGGCGTTGGCGGCGCGCGCGCTGCCGGAGGTCATCGGCTCGTCCTGCGGGCTCCGGTAGAACTGGAACGGCCGGTAGACGGCGCGCACCCGCCCGCGGGCGGCCAGCCGCTTGATCACCGAGCCGACCGCGGCGTCCATGGCCCTGCACTCGGGGCACTGGTAGTCGGTGAAGATCTCCAGCACGGGCGCGGTCGTGTCACCCCAGGTCAGCACGGTGGAGCCGTCTCCAGCGCGCAGCACCGGCGGCGGCGGGCCCCCGAAGGCCCCGGAGCCCGGACCGCCGTCATCGGCCTCCCGGTCCTGCGCCCGGACGAGATCGATGCCCGCGAGCACCAGCCCGATCGTCACGGCGGCGCCGAGCACGGCCAGCAGCCGGTGCCCCACCGCGCCCCGGGGACGTTCCCGCGTCCTCCGGTCCCCTCGCGACGTGCTCATCGTGCCCCCGATCGATGCGCGTGCCCGCCCACCGAGACCAGGGTCTACCTCGAAGTGGCCTCAGCCACCGCGCGAGCGCGTTGGCCGCCCGGTGGGGCGATGCCGGAGGCGAGCGCCACCGGGCGGATCGCGAAGCGATGTCGCGCTCGCCAAGGCCCGGTGAGGTGCGAGCCGCCAGGCGAGCACCGTAGGCCGGGACTTTGAAAACAGAGCCTAGCCAACCGGCCCGGGGAGGGAAGGCACGCCGCGCTGGGCGAGGCGCCGAACGGCCGGTACGGCGGCACGGCACGGCGGCACGGCACGGCGGCACGGCACGGCGGCACGGTACGGCGGCACGGTACGGCGGCACGGTACGGCGAGCGCCGCGGACCCCGTGGGGGCCGCGGCGCTCGGTCGCCACCGTGCGGGGCTACCTGCCGGACTTGGCGTCGTTCACGGCCTTGGTGAGCGAGGCGGGGTCACCGAGCTCGTTCTCCAGCTTGCGGCCGTCCAGGTACACCGTCGGCGTGCCGGTCACCTTGCGGGTCTCCAGCGCGTACTTGGTCATCGCGTCGACCTGGGGCTTCTTCTGCTGGTCGACCACGCACTTCTCGAAGCCGGCATCGGTCACCCCGACGTCCTTGCCCCAGGCGACCAGGTCCTCGGACGAGAAGCCCTCCGAGCCCTCCTGCGGCTGGAACTTGAACAGCGCGTCGTGGTAGGAGAGCCACTTGTCGGCCGGGACGCACAGCGCCGCGGCGGCCGACCGCAGCGAGTTGCCCTTGATGGGGTCGCGCTGCTCACCGAAGAGGTGGAACGGGCGGTAGACCACCTTGACCTTGCCCTCGGCGGCCAGTTCCTTCACCGTCTTGCCGGTGTTCTCCTCGAACTGCTTGCACGCGGGGCACTGGAAGTCCTCGAAGATCTCCAGCGTGGGCCCGGTGACCCCGGCCTTGGCCATGACGATCGAGCCGTCGGCCTCCCGGGTGAGCGGCGCCTGCGGGCCGGTGTAGGCCGTGGCGGTCTGGTCCCGCTTGCCCTGCTGGTCGATGACGACCACGGCGATCGCCACGATCGCCGCCACCGCGACCACCGCGCCGAGCACGATGGTCAGGAGCCGCCGCTGCTTCTCGCGCGCCGCCTGGCGTTTGCGCTCTGCGGCGAGCCGCTCCCGCGCGCTCCGCTCTCGTGCGGCCTTGCTCATGTGGATCTCTCCTATGGGGACACCGCGCGGACTCCGGCGCGGATGGGGCGGATCGCGGCCCCGGCCGGCCTAGTCGACCTGGCCGATCCGCCGGAACTCATCGAACAGGACAAGGACGAACAGCAGGACGGTGACGGCGTGCACACCGGTGCACCACAGGCAGATCTTCCCCAGGAGGATCTCGGCGGTCACCAGGTAGACGACGAACAGCACTCCCACGCAGACCCCGGCCAGCCGGCCCCATCTCAGCACCGGCCGGTCCGAACGCAGCGCGGGCGGCGTGATGAGGGCCGCGAAGCCGATGAAGAAGGCCAGCCCCAGCAGCGGCAGCGGGACTCCCGCGAGCTCGCTGTACTTGCTGGTGGTGACCGCGTGGCAGTCGACGGTCGAGTTGGTGGTGCAGACCAGGAGGCTCTCCTGGTAGTGGACCACCGTCAGGTAGACCGAGATCCCCAGGCCGACGAGCGTGAGCACCCAGGCCGTCACCGGGAACCAGGCCGGCCGGGCGAGCGGCGTGGACGCCGTGGACGTGGCGTCCTCCGTCTCGTCCCGCGACTCGGCGTGCTGCACCATCACTGATCCTTCCGCGAGCGCACATCACCGGAACGCCGTCCGGGAACGCCGTGACGGACGTCCACCCCCGCAGGGAAACACCCTAGGGGACGGCGCGTGAATTCCGCGTTCGGCACACGGCGCGGCGGGGCGCCGCGCCGGCTCCCGCCGGGCAGTCCGGCCACACGCCGAGCATACGCGGCGGTGGCCGGTGGCGCGGATCCGTCAGGGGACGACCGGGTGGCGGACGCCCGCGGCCAGCTCGGCGGTCAGCAGGCGGAGGTCCTTGAGGCCGGTGGGGAGGTCGGGGGCGTCCAGGAGGCGCCGGATGAACGCCGAGCCGACGATGACGCCGTCGGCGAAACCGGCCACCTCGGCGGCCTGCGCCCCGGTGCTCACGCCCAGCCCGAGCCCGACCGGCAGGCCGGAGCCGGTGCGGGCCACGGCCGCCCGCGTGCGCTCCACCAGGCGCGGCGCGCCGGTGTCGACCGTGCCGCGCGTCCCGGTCACGCCCATCAGCGAGGCCGCGTACACGAACCCGCGGCAGACCTTGACGATCTTCTCGATCCGCTCGTCGGTGGAGCTGAGCGCGACCAGGAAGACCCGGTCGAGGTCGTGCGCCTCGGCGGCCTCCAGCCAGGGCCCGGCCTCCTCGGGAGTGAGGTCGGGAGTGATCAGGCCCGCGCCGCCGGCCGACTTCAGGTCGCGGGCGAACGCCTCGACGCCGTACCGGTCGACCGGGTTCCAGTACGTCATGACCAGGGGCGGCACGCCGGTGGCGGCCACCGCCTCGACGGTGCGGAACACGTCGGCGACGCGGACGCCGCCGACCAGGGCCTGGTGGACGGCGTCCTGGATGGTGGGGCCGTCCATCATCGGGTCGGAGTAGGGAAGGCCGATCTCGATGACGTCGCAGCCGGCGTCCACCATGACCTTGGCGGCCTCGATGGCGCCCTCGCAGGTGGGGAACCCGGCGGGCAGGTAGCCGACCAGCGCGGCCCGCCCCTCGGCCCGGGCCCTGTCATAGGCGGCCCGGACCCCGCCGGACGCGGTGCCCGCGGAGTCCGCGGCGGCCGTCGCGGCGGTCGTCACGGTGGTCTGCCCGGTGCGCTCGGTGGCCTCGCTCACGCGCCCTCTCCTTCCGGCATCAGCCCGAAGTACTCGGCCGCCGTGTGCATGTCCTTGTCGCCCCGGCCGGACAGGCAGACCAGGATGACGCCGTCCGGGCCGAGCTCGCGGCCGAGCTTGAGGGCGCCGGCGAGGGCGTGCGCCGACTCGATGGCCGGGATGATGCCCTCGGTGCGGCACAGCAGGGCGAACGCCTCCATCGCCTCGGCGTCGGTGATCGGCCGGTACTCGGCCCGGCCGCTGTCGTGCAGCCAGGAGTGCTCGGGACCGACCCCCGGGTAGTCCAGCCCGGCCGAGATCGAGTGCGACTCGACGGTCTGCCCGTCCTCGTCCTGCAGCAGGTAGGTGCGCATGCCGTGGATCACGCCGACCCGGCCCGCGGAGATCGTCGCGGCGTGCCGGCCGGTCTCGACCCCGTCACCGGCGGCCTCGAAGCCGCACAGCCGGACCTCCGGGTCGCCGATGAACGCGTGGAAGGCGCCGATGGAGTTGGAGCCGCCGCCGACGCAGGCGGCCACCGCATCCGGCAGCCGGCCGGTGCGCTCGAGCATCTGGGCGCGGGCCTCGGCGCCGATCACGCGCTGCAGCTCGCGGACGATCATCGGGAACGGGTGCGGGCCCATGGTGGAGCCGACGCAGTAGTGGGTGGTGCCGACGGTGGCGACCCAGTCGCGGAACGCCTCGTTGCAGGCGTCCTTGAGGGTGCGGCTGCCGGTGCGGACCGGCACCACCTCGGCGCCGAGCATCCGCATCCGGGCGACGTTGAGGGCCTGCCGCTCGGTGTCGACCTCGCCCATGAAGACGGTGCACTCCAGGCCGAGCAGGGCGGCGGCGGTGGCGGTGGCGACGCCGTGCTGGCCGGCGCCGGTCTCGGCGATCACCCGGGTCTTGCCCATCCGGCGGGCGAGCAGCGCCTGGCCGAGAACATTGTTGATCTTGTGGGAGCCGGTGTGGTTGAGATCCTCGCGCTTGAGCAGGATCCGGGCGCCGCCCGCCCGCTCGCCGAAGCGGGGGGCCTCGGTCAGCGGGCTGGGGCGGCCCGCGTAGTCGCGGAGGAGGCCGTCCAGCTCGGCGGTGAAGGCGGGGTCCCGGCGGGCCGCCTCGAACTCGCGGGTCAGCTCGTCCAGCGCGGCCATCAGGGCCTCGGGGGCGAACCGCCCGCCGAAGGGGCCGAAGTGGCCGGACGGGTCGGGCACCGTGGCGGGCACGCCGGCGCCACGGTCGGTGTCGGTGGTCATCAGGGTTCAGTCCTGTCGCGAAAGGGCCGATCGGGTCAGTGAGACGTCGCGCCGGCCCGCCATCGTTCGCGCAGTGACATGACCGGCCCCCCTGCGGGGGCCATCTCCTCCGATGACTCCTTCTGCATGCCCGTACTCTACTCGCTCTTCCCCGCCCGGCCCGCCGCCGGGCGGGGGGAAGGAGCGGCCGTCCCGGCGGTCAGCCGCTCTGGCGCAGGGCCGGATGGGCTCCGGCGGCGACCAGGTCGGCGACGGCGCTGCGCGGGTCCTTGCCGATCACCAGGCTCTCCCCCACCAGGACCGCGTCGGCGCCGGCGGAGGCGTAGGCGAGCAGGTCGTGCGGGCCGCGCACCCCGGACTCGGCGATCTTCACCACGTTCTTGGGGATCAGCGGCGCCAGCCGCGCGAACACCCCCCGGTCCACCCGGAGCGTGCGCAGGTCGCGGGCGTTGACGCCGATGACCTTGGCGCCCGCCTCCAGCGCGCGGGCGGCCTCCTCCTCGGTGTGCACCTCCACCAGCGGCAGCAGCCCGATCGACTCGGCCCGCTCCACCAGCGACACCAGCGCGTCCTGCTCCAGCGCCGCCACGATCAGCAACGCCACGTCGGCGCCGTAGGCCCGCGCCTCCCACAGCTGGTAGGAGGTCACGATGAAGTCCTTGCGCAGCACCGCGATGTCGACGTTGGCGCGGACCGCGGCCAGGTCGTCCAGGCTGCCGCCGAACCGGCGCCGCTCGGTCAGCACGCTGATCACCTTGGCGCCGCCGGACTCGTAGTCGCGGGCCAGCGCCGCCGGGTCGGCGATCGCGGCCAGCGCGCCCTTGGACGGGCTGCTGCGCTTGACCTCGGCGATGACCGAGACGCCCTGGCCGCGCAGGGCGCCGAGCGCGTCGCGCGGGGGCGGGGCCGCCGCCGCCCTCTCCTTGAGGGCCTCCAGCGGCACCTCTCGCTGCCGTTCGGCGAGATCGGCCCGGACGCCTTCGATGATCTCGTCGAGCACGCTGCCGGTCCCACCGGTCACGCTGCACCTCCCGCCGCTCGCCGCCGGTGCGCCGGAAGGCGCCGGACGCGCTGTCCGCCCGCCCCTCGCGCCTCGTCCCGGCCGATGCCGCACACCTCCGGCTCTTGCACGCGGGGCCCCCTAATGCTCCGGTCGTTCTGTGGACCGATCGTAGCCGCACCCGCCGACGGTCCACGCACCCGCCCTGAGGCTCGGCGGCCCCTTCCGGGGCCCCGCGCGCCTACGGCGCCAGCACCTGCGCAAACGGCAGGTTGCGCGCGATCCAGTACAGGACCAGCACCCCGAGGAAGGCGTAGAGGACCCGCGGGCGGAGCAGAACCGAGCGCATCGGCACGCCGCGTACGGCGCCGAGCGCCCACCGGGCCCACAGGTACCCGAACACCGGGAGCAGCAGCACGACGAGGGGGTTCATCCCGAACGCCTGGACCAGGTCCCCGTGAACCAGGGAATTGGCCATCCTCAGGCCCCCGCAGCCCGGGCAGTACCAGCCCGTCAGGAGCAGCGAGGGGCACGTGGGGTAGTGGCCGGGCTCGTGCGGGTCCACGAACGCGACCAGGGCCGCCCCCGCCGTCACCCCGGCCAGGACGGCCAGCGGCCCCAGCAGGGCCCGGCCGCGCCCGGGCGCGCGCCGTCCGTGCGGGTCAGGGCCGGAGGCGTGCGGGGGACCTTGTACGGCTGCGTCGGTCACGGGCTCCACCCTAAAGTCCCGGCCCGCGGCCCTCGCCTGGCGGCTCGTACCTGACCGGGCCTGTGGGAGCGCGGTGGCGGAGGTTGGCTCGCGGTGTGGGCCGCACTCCCCGCCTAGGCGTCCAGGACGTACCCGACGCCGCGCACGGTACGGATCGGGCTGCCCTCTCCGAGCTTGGAGCGCAGCTGGGCGATGTGCACGTCCACGGTGCGGCTGCCGGCGCCCGCGTCCGGCCCCCAAGCCGCGGCCAGGAGCTGCTCGCGGGTGAACACCCGTCCCGCGTTCCCCATCAGGAACTCCAGCAGGTCGAACTCGGTCACCGTGAGCGCGACGCGGCGTTCGCCGACGGTGACGGCGCGGGCGTGCGGGTCCATGGTCACCTGCCCCGCCCGCAGGACTCCGGGGGCCGCGCCGGGGGCGCTGCCGCGCAGGGCGTCCGCCACGGCTCCCACGAGCACCCTGGGGCTGAACGGCCTCGACACCCTGTACCGGCCCAGGCTCCGGGCCGCCGCGGGCTCCAGCGGCCCCGTCACGGCGACCACGGGCGCGTTCCCGGCCGCCTCGGCCACCCGCCGGTAGAGGTCGACGGGGAGGGGGGCGGTGGACAGGTCCAGGACGACCACATCCGGCCGGAGCCGCCCGGTGACCGCCGGCGCGCGGCCCGGGTCGACCTCGATCGCCACCGTGTGGCCCTGCCGGGCGAGGTAGCGGCGCTGCAGTTCGGCCACGGACTCGTCGTGCTCGACCACCAGGACGAGCCCGCCCTCGGCGTTCATCCGGGGCCCGCGTTCATCCGAGGTCCGCGGTCATGGGCGGCGTTCCTCGGCCGCCGTGGGGTCCTCGCCCCGGTCGAGCGACTTCCAGAGGGCGGCGGGATCGTCGCCCGCCGCGGCGGGCGCCGGCGCGGCCGTACCCGCCGCCTCCCTGCCGGGATCGGTACCGGGATCGCTGCCGGGATCGGTGCCGGCGGGCGCCGCGGAGGCGGACGGGGCCGCGTCCCCGGCCCCGGCCTTGCCCGGGGCGCCCGCGGCCCGGTCGTACCGGGCCGACATGCCCGGCCAGCGCGCACCGCGCGCGACCGTGACCGCTCCTGCCGCCACCAGCAGGACGCCCCCGGCCAGGGAGACGATCCACCAGGGCCGCACGGTGATCGCCAGGTCGCCGCCCAGGCGCAGCAGGGCGCTCTTCTCCCCCGCCGCCGCCAGGACGCCCGCGCGCTGGACGGCGGTGGCCGAGGCGTAGGCGATGCCGGCCCCGAAAAGCGCCAGCAGCACGCCCACCCCGGCCCGCACCCGGCCCCGGGTGGCGAACAGCGCCGCGAGCCCCGCCAGCGCGGCCCAGCCGAGGGCGCCGGCGGCGCCTCCCAGGTCACGGCCGGTCAGGTCCTGCGCGAAGGGCGTGATGGCGTCCCGGGCCCGCACGGTCGCCCAGGGACGGCCGGCGGCCAGGAGCGCGAGCCCCGCCCCGGCGGCGCACAGCAGCGCGGCGAGGGCGCGCTCACGGCTCGGCGTCACGGCTTCCCGGGACCTCCGGAGGGCCGTTCCCCGACGACGGGGTCGAGCACGTCGGCGTCCCAGCAGGTGCGGTCGCCGGTGTGGCAGGCGGCTCCGACCTGGTCGACCTTCACGAGGATCGCGTCGGCGTCGCAGTCCAGCGCGACCGACTTGACCCACTGCTGATGCCCGGAGCTCTCGCCCTTCACCCAGTACTCCTGGCGGCTGCGCGACCAGTAGGTGCAGCGGCCGGTGGTCAGGGTGCGGTGCAGGGCCTCGTCGTCCATCCAGCCGAGCATGAGCACCTCACCGGTGTCGTACTGCTGGGCGATGGCCGGGACGAGGCCGTCGGCGGTGCGCTTGAGGCGATCAGCGATCTTGGGGTCCAGATTGGACGGGCGAGCGGACATGGAGTCCATTGTGCCCGCTCCCCGCCGCCGGTCGTACGCGCCCCGGCCCACGACACGGCAAGGCCCGCACCCGGAACGGGTACGGGCCTCACTGTACGACTAGGGTGTAACAGGTGTTACAGGGGGACGACCTGGTCGGCCTGCGGACCCCGGTTACCCTGCGTCACCTCGAACTGGACGCGCTGGTTCTCGTCCAGCGTGCGGTACCCGGAGCTCTGGATCGCCGAGTAGTGCACGAACACATCCGGCCCACCGCCGTCGACGGCGATGAAACCGAAGCCCTTCTCGGCGTTGAACCACTTCACGGTGCCCTGCTGGGGCATGTCTTTCTCCTTGCGGCAAAACATGGGCCCACACCTCGCGGGCCCGGCGCGGTCGCTGCGGAACGCCCTCGCCTCTCCGGTACGGTCCCGGAAAAGCCAAAACGCCCGCTGCCATCAGTCCGCGGGCGCCTGAACAAACGATCGAGAACCACGACTGCAACCGACGGCTCCACAGTATCACCGCTTCCGCGTAATGCGGAGGAGCTACAAGCCTCCCGATTCACCTCTCGGCGAACCATCCCGTTACCGTGCCGTTAAAGGCGCCAACCCGTCTCCTTGAGGACGTTGACGGCCTCCCGGGCCCCGGTGAGCCGTACACGCGCGACATCGGTGCGCCCGAGCGCCCACAGGATCAATTCCCCGACCGGACCATGGACCCGTACACCGCCCCCGGCGCCCCCGCCGCGGGGTGCCGACGGCCCCTTGCCGCCGGGTCTGGCGGCGGAACGGGCGCGGGCGCGGGCGGAACGGCGGGATACCCCCCGGCGCGCGGCCGGGATCCGCAGGCTTCGACCGTCCGGCCGGATCAACGTGACCTCAACCGGTACTTTTCTGAGTGCAAAGCGGGCAATTTTTATGCGCGCCCACAGGAGTTCCTCCAGCGCGGGGCTCAGCGACCTGGGCTCCCAGTCCGGCCGTGCGCGCCTGACGTCCTCATGATGGACAAAGAACTCGACCGTGTTGGCGATTTTGTCCACGCCCGGAACCGCGTAGGGCGACCACTTCGGAGGCCCCCGCCGAATCCGGTCCACCGACCGCTCGAACGGGATCTCGCGCACCGTGCGGCGGCGGATCCGCTCCGTGTGGAAGGCCAGCGGGCGCAGCAGTATTCCCGGCAGCGCGTCCGGGCGCCCCTCCCGGACGACGAGGTGGGCGGCGAGATCCGCGGCGGTCCACCCCTCGCACTCGGTCGGCGCGCCGGGCCCCGCGTCCAGCAGCGCGTCGCAGAGCAGTTCGCGTTCGCGCCGGACCGGCCCCGCCCCGGCGCGGGCGGCCGCCCCCGTGCCCGGATCCGTGCCCGGATCCGCCCCCGCGCCCGGGCTCACCTGCTCGGACGCCGGCGCGTCCCCCGGGCCGGGGTCCCGGCCGGAGCCGCGACTCGATGACGGTTTCATCCATCGATGGTAGGTCGCGCCCACTAGGCCGGGAATAAGCGGTACGCGCGGATGGTAGGCATGGTGCAGCCCTCACCCCCACCGTCCGGCTTGTCGGGGGGATTCCCTGGGCGTCGCCGTACGTGGAGGTAGCCGCAGTGCCAGCTGGGTCGACACGCGTCAATTCGCGCATTCTCCGGGAGGGGATGCGGGTGCTGTGGGTGGCGATCCGCGCCGAGCCGAGGGTGTTCGCGCTCTCGGTCGCCGCCAGCGGGCTCTACGCGGCGATGACCGTGGGAACGGCGCAGGTGCTCGGCTGGGCCACCGAGGAGGTGATCCTGCCGGCGTTCCGCTCCGGCGACACGACCGCCGCCACGCTGGCCGCCGCCGCCGGGGCGATCATGGGCGTGGCGCTGCTGAAGGCGCTGGGCGTGGCGGGCCGCCGGTTCTACGCCGGGCTCATGCAGTACCGGATGCAGGCGAAGTACCGGCGCGCCGTCACGCGCCAGTACCTGCGGCTGCCCCTGGCCTGGCACCACCGCCATCCCACCGGGCAGCTGCTGTCGAACGCCAACGCCGACGTGGAGGCGGCCTGGGCGCCGATCGCGCCGCTGCCGATGGCCGTCGGCGTGGTGTTCATGCTGCTGCTCGCGGCGGTGTCCATCGTGCTCACCGACATCACGGTGGCCGTCGTGGGCTTCCTGGTCTTCCCCGCCATCGCGCTGCTGAACGTCCTCTACCAGCGCAGGCTGGCGCCCGTGGCCACCCGCGCGCAGCGGCTGCGCGCCCAGGTCAGCGAGGTGGCGCACGAGAGCTTCGAGGGCGGCCTGGTCGTCAAGACCCTCGGCCGGGAGCAGGCCGAGACCGACCGTTTCGCCACCGCCGCCCACGCCCTGCGCGACGCCAACATCGCGGTCGGTCGGGTCCGCGGCCTGTTCGACCCCGTGCTGGAGGCCCTTCCCAGCCTGGGCGTCCTGGCCGTTCTGCTGGTCGGGTCCCTGCGGCTGCAGGGCGGTGACATGACGGCCGGCGACCTGGTGCACGTGGCCTACCTGTTCACCCTGCTCGCCTGGCCGATCCGGGCGCTGGGCTGGGTGCTGGCCGAGGTGCCCCGCAGCGTCGTGGGCTGGCGGCGCGTCCGCGGCGTCCTGGACGCGGGGGGCTCGCTGCCGTACGGGGACGGGACGCTGGAGGGCGGCGGGGCCGCGGCGCTGGAGGTCCGCGAGGTCCGGTTCGCCTACGAGACGGGCGGCGCCCCCTCCGACGGGGAGATCGCCGAGAGCGGGCCCGCGGCGGCCGCCGGGAGCGAGGTCACCGAGGTCAGGGTGCTGCACGACGTGACCTTCGAGGCCGCGCCCGGCCGCACGATCGCGATCGTCGGCCCGACCGGCTCGGGCAAGTCCACGCTCACCTCCCTCCTGGTGCGGCTGGTCGACCCGGGCGACGGCTCGGTGCTGCTGGACGGCCTGGACGTCAGGGACGTGGCGCGCGGCGGGGTGGCCGAGACCGCCGCCCTGGTGCCGCAGCAGACGTTCCTCTTCGACGACGACGTCCGGGGCAACGTGACGCTCGGCCTGGAGGTCCCCGACGAACGGGTGTGGGAGGCGCTGCGGCTGGCGCAGGCGGACGGTTTCGTGGCGGCGCTGCCCGACGGGCTGCACACCCGGGTCGGGGAGCGCGGCGCGACCCTGTCAGGCGGCCAGCGGCAGCGGCTGGCCCTGGCCCGCGCGCTGGTGCGCCGGCCCCGGCTGCTGGTGCTGGACGACGCCACCTCCAGCGTCGACCCGCAGGTGGAGGCCCGGATCCTGGAGGGCATCAGGGACACCCGGCAAACGGGTGAGGGCACGGCCACGGTGGTGGTGGTCGCCTACCGCAAGGCCACGATCTCCCTCGCGGACGAGGTCGTCTACATGGAGCACGGCCGGGTGGTGGACCGCGGCCCGCACGCCGAATTGCTGGCGCGGTCGGAGGGCTACCGCAACCTGGTCAACGCCTACGAGCGCGCAGAGACCGAGCAGGACGAGCTCGACGCAGCCTCCGACGCGGCGTCCGACCCGGCGTCCGACCCGGCGTCCGGCACGCCCTCCGGCACCGGAGGGGACGCACACTCCGGCACGGCGGATCGCGGGAAGACGGGACGCGCCGGGTTCCACGGCGACGACGCAGAGGAAGAGGCGCTGACATGACCGCGCTCAACGAGGTGGCCTCGGGCGAGGGCGCCTTCAGCACCCTGCGGCGCGGGCTGCGGCTGAGCCCCGAGTTCCGCGCCGGGCTGGCCGGGACGCTGCTGCTCGCGCTGGTGGCGACGGCGGGCCGGATCGTGGTGCCGGTCGCCGTCCAGCAGACCATCGACCGGGGGCTGGGCACGGCGGGCGGCCCGGACGTGGCCTTCATCCGTACCGCGGTGCTGTTGTGCGCCGTGGCCGTCGGCCTGACGGCGCTGAGCGCGTACGCCATGAACGTGCGCCTCTACAAGAGCACCGAGAGCGGCCTGGCCACGCTGCGGGTCAAGGCGTTCCGGCATGTGCACGACCTGTCGATGCTGACCCAGAGCGGTGAGCGGCGCGGCGCGCTGGTGTCGCGGGTGACCGGCGACGTGGACCAGATCAGCCAGTTCATGCAGTGGGGCGGGCTGATGATCATCGTGTCGCTGGGGCAGCTGGTGGTGGCCAGCGTCCTGATGGCGGTCTACTCCTGGGAGCTGACGCTGCTGGTGTGGGCGTCCTTCCTGCCGCTGGCGTTCCTGCTGCGCCGGTTCCAGCGGCTGATCTCGGCCGCGTACACCCGGGTGCGGGAGCGCACCGGCGACCTGCTCGCGGCGGTGAGCGAGTCGGTGGTGGGCGCCCCGGTGATCCGCGCCTACGGGTCGGAGGAGCGCACCGCGCGGCGGGTGGACGAGACCGTGGAGGCGACCCGGCGGGCGCAGACCAGGGCCCAGGGCCTGGTGGCGCTGACCTTCCCCTCCAGCGAGCTGGTCGCGGCCCTGGCCACGGCGGGCGTCGTGGTCGCCGGGACCCTGCTGGGCGTGGGCGGGCAGCTGTCGGCGGGGAAGCTGATCGCCTTCCTGTTCCTGGTCACCCTGTTCGTCAGCCCCATGCAGACCGCCACCGAGGTCCTGAACGAGGCGCAGAACGCCATCGCCGGGTGGCGGCGGGTTCTGGGCGTGCTGGACACCGAGCCGGACGTGGCCGACCCGGGCGAGGACGGCGAGGTGCTGCCGCGCGGCCCGATCGAGCTGCGCTTCGAAAACGTCGGGTTCGCCTACCCGGGCGGCCCGCCCGTCCTGCACGGGGTGGACGCGGCCATCGCCCCGCGGACCAGGGTGGCGGTCGTGGGCGAGACCGGGTCGGGCAAGACGACGTTCGCCAAGCTGCTGACCCGGCTCATGGACCCGGCGTCGGGCCGGATCCTGGTGGACGGGGTCCCGCTGGACCGGGTCCGGTTCTCCTCGCTGCGCGAGCGGATCGTGATGGTCCCCCAGGACGGGTTCCTGTTCGACGCCTCGCTGGCGGACAACATCCGCTACGGCAGGCCCGGCGCCACCGACGAGGACCTCCTGCTGGCCGTCACCGAGCTGGGCCTGGCCGACTGGCTGGCCGGGCTGCCGCGGGGGCTGGAGACGCCGGTGGGGCAGCGCGGGGAGTCGCTGTCGGCCGGTGAGCGCCAGCTGGTCGCGCTGGCCCGCGCCTACATCGCCGACCCCGACCTGCTGGTCCTGGACGAGGCCACCTCCGCGGTCGACCCGGCCACCGAGGTGCGGATCCAGCGGGCCCTGGACGGGGTGACCCGGGGCCGGACGGCGATCGCGATCGCGCACCGGATGTCCACGGCGGAGGCGGCGGACGAGGTGATCGTCTTCGACGCCGGGCGGATCGTCCAGCGCGGGCCGCACTCGGTCCTGGTCGCCGAACCCGGCGTCTACGCCGACCTGCACGCCTCCTGGATCGCCCAGCGCGCGCTGTGAGCCCGCCGGCCCGCCACCCGAGGCCGGCACCGAGGCCGGCGAGCGCGGGCGGCGGGCGGGGCGGGCGCCCCGGGCGCGGGCGGCGCGCATGCCCGGCGCCCGGCGGGGAAGGAGAGAGCGGACCGGCCGCGCGTCCGCGGGCGTGCGGACCGGCCGGACAGGGCTAAAGCACTTGCCCGATATCTGGTCGAGTGCGCATTCTGCTGTGGTGAACAACGAGGTCGTGATGCAATCAGCGGGCACGCTGCACGGGCAGCTGCAGCGAGGTCTGGGCAGGGCGGCGCGGCGCGCGGCCGACAAGCCGGGAGCCGGCGAGTACGTCTTCGACTGCATACGGCGCGATCCGCGCTGGGATCCGCAGGCCGAGAGCCGCGCCCTCTATTACGCCCGCCTGATGGTCGATCTCGAGCTGCCGGTCGGCCCGGTCGCCGAGCACCTGTTCGACCCGGCCGACCAGGGGGACGGCGACGAGTGGCGGGTGCTGCTCGCGATCGGGGTGCTCACCGAGCTGGTCCGGCTGAGCCGCCGGGAGGCCGCCGGCCCGCTACGGCGGTACGTCGAGGAGGGCACCCACTGGTTCGATGCGCTGGACGCCCTGGCCGAGCTGCGCGACCCCGTGCTGGCCGCGGGCCTGGACTCCCTGGTGGCCGCGCGGTGCGACGAGGCCACGCTCTCCTGCCTGGTGACGGACCCCGCCAACCCGGTGATCGAGAGCTGGGCGGCCCGCCAGCCGCGCATCGCCGAGGCGCTGGCCCGGCGCCGGGAGAGCGGCCGGCCGCGGCGGCCCGGCGGCTCGGCGGCCGGCCCGTCCGAGCGGACCGAGGCCGAGCTGCTGGACATGGCCCGGCGCCGCGACGACGGCGCGGTCGCGGCGATCTTCGAGCTGAGCCGGCGGCGCGCCCCCGGACTGCTCGACCTCGCCGAGGAGCTCCTCCCCCAGCGGCCGAGCAGATGGGGCGGGGCGCTGTGCCGGGCGTTGCGCGAGTACGGGCCCGAGGCGCTGCCGCGCGCCCGGTCCTGGGCCGTGGCCCGGGGCGGCTGCGCGGACATCGGCCTGCGCATCCTCGCCCGCTACGGCACCCGCCAGGACATCCCCCTGCTGATGAACGAGCTGCACGGCGCGCTCGACCGCCGCGACTGGGGTGACGCCGCCGGCCCCATCGAGGGCCTGGGCAGGCTCCGCGCCGGCGAGGCCGTGCCGCTGCTGAAGACCGCCTGGACCGAGTCGACCTACGCCTACCTGCGCCCCCGTGTACTGACCGCGTTGACCCGTACCGCCCCCCACACCGCCGAGGCCTACACCGTCGAAGGGCTGTGGGACTGCGAGGAAGGCGTCCGGCAGGTCGCCGCCCGGACCGCCCCCGTCACCTCCGAGACCCGCATCCGCCTGCAACGGCTGCATCATGACGACGCCGAGGAACCGGGCGTCCGCGCCACCGCCGCAGGCCGCCTCATGTAGCGGCCCATCACCGCGTGGTACTACTTCCGTCCCGCGAGGTTCCACCCGCGGGAGGGGGGCCGGGAACGGGCCGCCGTCTAGACTCACAGCCATGATCTCCCCTGTGGGCCGGAAACTGGCCGTGCTTCCGCTGCTCCTGCTGCCCCTGGGCGCGCTCGCGGCGTGCAGCAGCGAGAACGCCCAGACCGACTGCACGGTCAACGCGTGCACCGTGACCTTCGACCGCGGCGTCGAGGCCAGCGCGTCCATCCTCGGCGTGAAGGCCGAGCTGGTGAGCGTCCAGGGCCAGAACGTCACCATGAGGATCGGCGGGCAGCAGATCACCGTGCCGGCGGGTGAGGGCGAGCAGGCCGAGGGCTTCAACGTCTCGGTCCAGTCGGTCACCCAGGAGAACGTCGTCGTCAAGATCTCCAACGGCGGCGGCTGACCCGCGGACGCCGCCGGGGCGCTAGGCTTCGGCCATGCGTTCGACCATGCGTTCGATCGGGGTGGCCGAGCGGCGGGCGCGGCTGGCGGTCCGGCACCGGCTGGCCGCCACCGCCCGCACCGACTCGGTGGCGGGCATCGCCGGCTCCCTGGTCGCCCTGCACGCCACCGACCCGGCCACGGTGTTCCTGTCGGTGGCCGCGCGCAGCCTGACGGCGGCGCACACCGACGTCGAGGCCGCCCTCTACGAGGACCGGACGCTGCTGCGGATGCTGGCCATGCGCCGGACGATGTTCGTCGTCCCGGTCGAGCTGGTCCCCGCGCTGCAGGCGTCCTGCGCCGACGCGCTGGCCGTCCGGCAGCGCCGCACCTACGCCCGCCACCTGGAGCGGGCGGGGGTCGGCGCGGACGCGGGCGGCGTCGACGCCTGGCTCGCGGACGTGGAAGAGGCCACCCACCGGGTGCTGCTGGCGCGCGGCCTCGCCACCGGCGCGCAGCTCAGCGCGGAGGAGCCCCGGCTGCGCACCAAGGTCGACACCGCGCCGGGCAAGTCCTACTCCCGCCCCACCGGCATCACCACCTGGGTCCTGGTGAGCCTGGGCTGCCAGGGACGCATCGTCCGGGGGCGCCCCAACGGGTCGTGGATCAGCAGCCAGTACCAGTGGTCCCCCGTCGAGACGTGGCTGCCCGGCCCGCTCCCCGCGATGCCGGCCGGCCCGGCGCGCACCGAGCTGGCCGCCCGCTGGCTCCGCGCGTTCGGCCCCGCCCCCGTCACCGACCTCAAGTGGTGGACGGGCTGGTCGATGGGCGAGGTGAGGAAGGCCCTGGCCCCGCTGGACGTGGCCGAGGTGGAGCTGCCCGACGAGCGCGCCGGCAACGCGACCGGGCTGCTGCTCGCCGACGATCTCGACCCGGCGGGCGGCCCGGAGGGGACGGGCGCGGCGCTGCTGCCCGCCCTGGACCCCACGCCGATGGGCTGGCAGGAGCGCGGCTGGTTCCTGGGGGAGCACGCGCCGCGGTTGTTCGACCGCTCCGGCAACATCGGCCCGACCGTGTGGTGGGAGGGACGCGTCGTGGGCGGCTGGGCGCAGCGCGGCGACGGCGAGATCGCGCTGCGGCTGCTGGAGGACGTGGGCGCCGAGGCGGAGGCGGCGATCGAGGCGGAGGCCGGCCGGATCGGCCGGTGGTGCGGCGACGTGCGCGTCACCCCGCGCTTCCGCACGCCCCTGGAGCGCGAGCTGTCGTCCTGAGACCGGCCGGGCGCGACGGCGGCCCGGCACCGGCGCGCCCGCCTTTTCCCTCGCATGGGATCCCGTTGACCGGGCGATGGCGGGCGGGCGCGGTTCACGGGACGGATCGGCGATCGCGTCCAGGCCCGGCGGCACAAGGGTTCCCGGCCCTCCCGCGGCCCGCCGCGGCCTCGGGCGGGGGTGTCGCGGGACGCGCGCGAGGTAACGTTACCAAGTAGTAGGTGTAGTCCCGAACCGGCCGACGGACACCCGCCCCCGCCGGGGTCGTACGGCGGACTGGAGGCAGCATGGCCATCAGGGACAGCTTGCGGGACCGGTTGCCGGCGGCCCCCCTGCGGCTCCCCCGCGCCGCGGCGTTCCGCCGCTTTCATGTGGAACGCGACCTGCGCGTCACGATGCGCGACGGTGCGACGCTGCTCGCCGACCGCTACGTGCCCGCCGGGGTACGGCGTCCGCCGCCCACCATCCTGGTACGGACGCCCTACGGCAGGCGCGGCCCCGCCTCCTTCCTCAACGGCCTTCCGCTGGTGCCGTTCGGTTTCCAGCTCGTCGTGCAGAGCGCGCGCGGGACGTTCGGGTCGGAGGGCGAGTTCGACCCCCTGGGCTGCGAGCGCGACGACGGCCTCGCCACCGTCGAGTGGCTGAGGGAGCAGCCGTGGTTCGGCGGGTCGTTCGCCATGTACGGGGCCAGCTACCTGGGCTACTCGGCGTGGGCGCTGGCCGCCGAGGCGGGGCCGGAGCTCAGGGCGATGTCCCTGCAGATCACGGCCTCCTCGTTCCGGGACGCGGCGTACGTGGGCGGCTCGTTCGCACTGGAGTCCACGCTGAGCTGGACCACCCTCACGCATCGCCAGCAGCAGGCGCCGTTCGGGATGCTCACCGCCCCGCTGGTGTCGCGGCGCCGCGCGGTCCGGGCGGCGCGCACCGGGCGGCCCCTGTCGGAGCTGGACGTGCTCACCGGGGGCGCCCCCATGCGCTTCTACCAGGACCTGCTGGCCGCCCACCACGACCCGGGCTCCGCCTACTGGCTCAAGCGCGACTTCAGCGGGACGGTGGGCGAGGTCGCCGCGCCCGTCTCCCTCCTCGGCGGGTGGTACGACGTGTTCCTGCCGTGGCAGGTCAAGGACTACCTCGCGCTGAGAGCGGCCGGGCAGCGCCCCTACCTCACCATCGGCCCGTGGTGGCACACCGACGCCCGCCACGGGCTGGTGTCCTTCCGCGATTCGCTGGCGTGGTTCCGGGCGCACCTGCACGGCGACTTCTCCGGGCTGCGCCCCGCCCCGGTGCGGGTCTACCTCACCGGGGCCCGCGAGTGGCGTGACTACGACGACTGGCCGCCGCCCGGAATGCGGCAGGAACGCTGGCACCTGCACGCGGGCGGCGGGCTGGGGCAGGACGGCCCGCAGACCGCCCCCGCCAGCGCCTACCGGTTCGAGCCCACGCACCCCACGCCCGCCCTGGGCGGCCCGTCCCTGCTGGGCAACTCCAGGCCGGTGGACAACCGCCCCCTGGAGAAGCGCCCGGACGTCCTGGTCTTCTCCTCACCGGTCCTGAAGGAGGACCTGGACGTCATCGGCCCCGTCATGGCGGACCTGTTCGTCCGGTCCGACCGCGAGCACACCGACTTCATCGTCCGGCTGTGCGACGTGGGACCCGACGGCACGTCCCGCAACGTGTGCGAGGGCGGCCTGCGCCTGGACCCGGGCCGGCCCGCCGCCGACAAGCCCGTCGGCACCGACGGGGTGCGGCGGGTGGCCATCGACCTGTGGCCCACCGGCCACCGGTTCCGCCGCGGCCACCGCGTCCGGGTGCACGTGACCAGCGGCGCCTACCCGAAGGTCGCGGTCAACCCGGGCACCGGCGAGCCGCTGGCCACCGCCCGGACGTCCGTGCCCGCCCACCAGGAGGTCTTCCACGACCCCGACCACCCGTCGGCGCTCCTGCTGCCCGTCGTGGAACGGCCCCCGGAGGCCGTCGCGCCCGGCGGCGAGGACGGCCCGTACGTCGGCGCCTGACCGGCCGGTCACGGACGGCGGCGGCCAGGGCGCGACGGTCAGGGCGCGGCGGTCAGGGCGCGGCGGTCAGGGCGCCACGGTCAGGGCGCCACGGTCAGCGCGCGGCGGTCAGCGGACGGGGTGACCCGCGGCGCGCAGGGTGTCCTTGACCTCGGGGATGGACAGCTCACCGAAGTGGAAGACGCTGGCGGCCAGCACCGCGTCCGCTCCGGCGGCGACGGCGGGCGGGAAGTGCTCCAGCGCGCCCGCGCCACCGCTGGCGATGACCGGCACCGACACCGTCTCCCGCACCCGGCGGAGCATCTCCAGGTCGAACCCGCCCTTGGTGCCGTCGGCGTCCATGGAGTTGAGCAGGATCTCCCCCACTCCCAGCTCCGCGCCCCGCCGCGCCCACTCGATCGCGTCGATCCCGGTGCCCTTGCGGCCCCCGTGGGTGGTCACCTCGAACCCCGACGGCGTGCCCTCGGCGCGGCGGGCGTCCACCGACAGCACCACGCACTGGGAGCCGAAGCGGTGCGCCGCCTCCCGGAGGAACTCGGGCCGGGCGATGGCCGCGGTGTTGATCGAGACCTTGTCCGCCCCCGCCCTCAGCAGCCGGTCCACGTCCTCGACGGTGCGCACGCCGCCGCCGACGGTGAGCGGGATGAACACCTGCTCGGCCGTGCGCCGGACCACGTCGTAGGTGGTGGAACGATCCCCGCTGGAGGCCGTGATGTCCAGGAACGTCAGCTCGTCGGCGCCCTCGGCGTCGTACCGGCGGGCCAGCTCCACCGGGTCGCCCGCGTCCCGCAGGTTCTGGAAGTTCACGCCCTTGACGACGCGCCCGGCGTCCACGTCCAGGCACGGGATCACCCGTACCGCCACGGTGCTCATGGTGTCCCCCCGCTCATGGTGTCCCCCCGCTCATGAGGTACGAGCTCATGGGGTCCCCGCTCATGAGGTCCCCCGATACGCCTCGACCTCGACCTCGACCAGCATCCGCGGGTCGATCAGCCCGGCCACCACCAGCATGCTCGCCGCCGGGCGGACGTCCTTGAACAGGCTCGCGTGCGCCCGGCCGACCTCGGCCGAGTCGGCGGCCCGGGTGATGTACATCCGGGTGCGGACCACGGCGTCGCTGTCCAGGCCCAGGCGTTCCAGCGACCACAGGGCGATCTGGAACGCGGTCCGGGTCTGCTCGTAGGGGTCGTCCTCGTGGACGACCTGGCCGTCGACCGTGGCCGTGCACCCCGAGACCATCGCCAGGTCACCGGCCATCACCGCGCGGGAGTAGCCGATCTCGTCCTCCCAGGGGCCGCCGGAGGAGAGGCGCTGGATCACTTCACCGCCTCCAGGGCCTCTTCGAGCGTGAAGGCGCCCGCGTACAGCGCCTTGCCGACGATCGCGCCCTCGACGCCGTCGGGGACCAGCCCGGCCAGGGCGCGCAGGTCGTCCAGCGAGGACACGCCGCCGGACGCCACCACCGGCTTGTCGGTACGGGAGCAGACCTCGCGCAGCAGCTCGGTGTTGGGGCCGCGCAGCGTGCCGTCCTTGGTCACGTCGGTGACCACGTACCGGGGGCAGCCGTCCTTCTCCAGGCGGTCCAGGACCTCCCACAGGTCGCCGCCCTCGCGGGTCCAGCCGCGGGCGGCCAGCGTGGTGCCGCGCACGTCCAGCCCCACCGCGATCCGGTCCCCGTGCGCGTCGATGATCTCGCGGCACCACTCGGGGTTCTCCAGCGCGGCGGTGCCGATGTTGACCCGGGCGCATCCGGTGGCCAGGGCCGCCTCCAGGGACGCGTCGTCGCGGATGCCGCCCGACAGCTCCACCTTCACGTCCAGCCGCCCGGTCACCTCGGCCAGCAGCGCACGGTTGGAGCCGCGGCCGAACGCGGCGTCCAGGTCGACCAGATGGATCCACTCGGCTCCCGCCCGCTGCCAGGCCAGTGCGGCCTCCAGCGGCGCGCCGTAGGAGGTCTCGGTGCCGGCCTCGCCCTGGACCAGGCGGACCGCCTGGCCGTCGGCGACGTCGACGGCGGGAAGGAGCGTGAGAGTCATGGAACAGACCTTATCCGTGGGTGAGGGAACGTTCCGCCTGGTCGGGGCGGGGTCAGTCGACGGTGGACAGCCAGTTCCGCAGGAGTTCGGCGCCGGCGTCGCCGGACTTCTCCGGGTGGAACTGGGTCGCGCACAGCGGGCCGTTCTCGACGGCGGCGACGAAACGGTCGCCGTGCTCGGCCCAGGTGACCAGCGGCGGCCTGATCAGGCCGGTCGGGTCGGGCTCCAGCTCCCAGCGGCGCGCGGCGTAGGAGTGCACGAAGTAGAACCGGGTGCCGGGGTCGATGCCGTGGAACAGCCGCGTCCCGGCGGGCGCGTCGACGGTGTTCCAGCCCATGTGCGGGACGACCGGGGCGTTCAGCCGGTCGACGGTGCCCGGCCACTCGGCGCAGCCCTCGGTGGTGACGCCGTGCTCGATGCCCTTGGCGAAGAGGATCTGCATGCCCACGCAGATGCCCAGGACGGGGCGGCCCCCGGCCAGCCGGCGGCCGATGATCTGGTCGCCGCGCACCGAGCGCAGGCCCTGCATGCAGGCCGAGAACGCGCCGACGCCCGGCACCACCAGGCCGTCAGCGGCCAGCGCCGCGTCCCGGTCGGGGGTGACGGTCACCTCCACGCCGTGCCGGGCCACCGCGCGCTCGGCCGAGCGCAGGTTCCCCGAGCCGTAGTCCAGGATGACGATCTTCTTGGTCACAGTCGCAGCGCCCCCGCGGTGAAGGCCAGGGCCATCAGCACGAAGACCACCACGGCGGCCATCTTGAGGCCCTGCCGGATGAAGCTGATCACGCCCATCAGCAGGAACACCCCCAGGGCGAACAGCAGCACGTCGCCGTAGGAGATGTCGAGTCCGCCGATGTTCATCCCTACAACGCCCCCTTGGTGGAGGGGATGCCGTGCACCCGCGGGTCAAAGGCGACGGCGTCGCGCAGCGCCCGCGCGAGGGCCTTGAACTGCGCCTCCACGATGTGGTGGGCGTTGCGGCCGTAGGGGACGTGGACGTGCAGGGCGACCTGGGCGTTGGCCACGAACGACTCCAGGACGTGCCGGGTCATCGTGGTGTCGTACTCGGGCCCGATCATCGGCGCCATGCCCTCGGGCTCGGAGTGCACCAGGTAGGGGCGGCCGGAGACGTCCACGGTGACCTGCGCCAGCGCCTCGTCCAGCGGGATGGAGGCGTCGGCGAACCGCCGGATCCCCGACTTGTCGCCCAGCGCCTGCCGGAACGCCTGGCCGAGGGCGATCGCGGTGTCCTCGATCGTGTGGTGGGCGTCGATGTACAGGTCGCCGGAGGTCTTGACGGTGAGGTCGAACGACCCGTGCTTGCCCAGCTGGGCCAGCATGTGGTCGAAGAAGCCGACGCCGGTGGCCACCTCGACCGTGCCGGTGCCGTCCAGGTCGATCTCCACCAGGACCTGGGTCTCCTTGGTCCCGCGCTCGACCCTTCCCTTGCGGCTCATGCGCTCTCCTTAAGTGCGGTACGGAAGGCGGCCATCTCCTCGGGCGTGCCGACGCTCACCCGCAGCCACTCGGGCGGCCCCACCTGCCGGATCAGCACGCCCCGGTCGAGCATCGCCCGCCAGACCCGCTCGCGGTCGGGGAAGCGCCCGAACAGGACGAAGTTGGCGTCGGAGTCGGCGACCGCGAACCCCTCGCCGCGCAGCCAGGCCACCAGGTCGTCGCGTTCGCGGCGCAGCCGCCCGACGTTTCCCAGCAGCTCCCCGCCGTACGCGACGGCGGTACGGGCGACGGCCTGGGTGACCGCCGACAGGTGGTAGGGCAGCCGCACCAGCAGCAGCGCCTCGATCACGGCCGGGTCGGCCGCCAGGTAGCCCAGGCGCGTCCCGGCCATCGCGAACGCCTTGGACATCGTCCGGGTGACGATCAGCCGCGGGTTGCCGGGCAGCAGCGTCAGCGCCGAGGGGGTGCCGGTCCGGCGGAACTCGGCGTACGCCTCGTCGACCACCACCATCCCGGGGGCGGCCTCCAGCACCGCCTCGATCGCCTCCAGCGGCAGGGCGGTACCGGTCGGGTTGTTCGGCGAGGTGAGGAACACGATGTCGGGGGCGTGCTCCTCGATCGCCGCGACGGCCCGCGCGGGCTCCAGCCCGAAGTCCTCGTCGCGGTGCGCGTCGACCCAGCGGGTGCCGCTGACCCGGGTGATGATCGGGTGCATCGAGTAGGACGGCTCGAAGCCCACCGCGGTACGGCCGGGACCGCCGAACGCCTGCAGGATCTGCTGGAGGACCTCGTTGGAGCCGTTGGCCGCCCACACCTGGCGCGAGGTCAGTCCCGCGCCCGGGGTGTCCTCGTTGAGGAACCCGGCCAGGTCCTCGCGCAGCGCGACGGCGTCGCGGTCGGGGTAGCGGTTGAGCGAGCCCGCCACCTCCGCGACCGCCTCGCCCAGGGCCTTCACCAGCCGGTCCGACGGCGGGTAGGGGTTCTCGTTGGTGTTGAGCGCGACCGGCACCTCCAGCTGGGGCGCGCCGTACGGCTGGCGTCCCCGCAGGTCGTCGCGGATGGGCAGATCGTCGAGGGAGGTCATCGGGCGGCGTCCCCCTCGGCGGAGGGGATCTCCCAGCCGAACCGGGCCTTGAGCGCGGCGCCGTGCGCGGGCAGGTCCTCGGCCTCGGCGAGCGTGACCACCCGCGGGGTGGCCTCGGCGAGGGCGGCCTCGTCGTACTCCACGACGTGGATCCCGCGCAGGAACGACTGGACCGACAGGCCCGAGGAGTGGCAGGCGCAGCCGCCGGTGGGCAGCACGTGGTTGGACCCGGCCAGGTAGTCGCCCAGCGACACCGGGGCGTACGGGCCGATGAAGATCGCGCCGGCGTTGCGCACCCGGGCGGCCAGCTCGCGGGCCCCGGCGGTGTGGATCTCCAGGTGCTCGGCGGCGTAGGCGTCCACGACGGCCAGGCCGTCCTCCATGTCGTCCACGAGGACGATGCCGGACTGCCGTCCGGCCAGCGCCTCGGTGATCCGCTCGGTGTGCCGGGTGCGGGCGACCTGCGCCTTCAGCTCGGTCTCGACCGCCTCGGCGAGCGCGAGGGAGTCGGTGACCAGCACGGCCGCGGCCAGCACGTCGTGCTCGGCCTGGCTGATCAGGTCGGCGGCCACGTGCACCGGGTCGGCGGTGCCGTCGGCCAGGACGGCGATCTCGGTCGGGCCGGCCTCGGAGTCGATCCCGATCACGCCCTTGAGCAGGCGCTTGGCCGCGGCCACGTAGACGTTGCCGGGACCGGTGACCAGGTCGGCGCGGGGGCACTCCTCGGTGCCGTGGGCGAACATCGCGACCGCCTGGGCGCCGCCCGCCGCGTACACCTCCTCGACCCCCAGCAGCGCGCAGGCCGCCAGGATCGACGGGTGCGGCCGGCCGCCGAACTCCGCCTGGGCCGGGGACGTCACCGCCAGCGACTCCACCCCGGCCTCCTGCGCCGGGACCACGTTCATGATCACGCTGGAGGGGTAGACGGCCCGGCCGCCCGGCACGTACAGGCCCACCCGCCGCACCGGCACCCAGCGCTCGGTGACGGTCCCGCCGGGCACGACCCGGGTGGTGACGTCGGTACGGCGCTGGTCGCGGTGGACCAGGCGGGTGCGGCGGATCGCCTCCTCCAGCGCGTCGCGCAGCACCGGGTCGAGCGTGGCGAGCGCCTCGTGCACCGCCCGTACCGGGACGCGCACGGCGTCCAGCTCCACGCCGTCGAAGTTCCGGGTGTGCTCACGGACCGCCGCCGCGCCCCGATGGCGCACGTCCTCACAGATCGGCCGCACCTTCTCGAGGGCGGCCTCGACGTCGAGTTCGGCGCGGGGCAGCACGGAGCGCAGGTCGCCCGGGAGCGAGCCGCGCAGGTCGATACGGGAGATCACACGCCCCAGTCTACGAACAAGCCCCGGTCCCCCGCGCATCGTCTCGGCTGCCGAGACGGGCGTGGCGCCCCTGTTCACACGGCGAGCTCACCGTCCAGGACCGTGACGGCGCCGCCGGACAGGGCGACCCGGTCACCGCGCAGCTCCGTGCGGACGTGGCCGCCACGCGCCGACGCCTGGAAGCCGGTCAGCGTGTCGCGGCCGAGCTTGGCCGACCAGTAGGGCGCGAGGGCGCAGTGGGCGGACCCGGTGACGGGGTCCTCGTCCACGCCGACCGACGGGGCGAACACCCGCGACACGAAGTCGTGCCCGCGGCCCGGGTCCGCCCGGGCGGTGACGATCACCGCGCGGGCGCCCAGCGCGCCGAGCGCCGCGAGGTCGGGGGCCAGGCCGCGGACCGCGTCCTCGCCGGAGACCTCCGCCAGCAGGTCCGGCTGGACGTTGCGGCCGGTCCAGCCGGTCCAGGACACCGGGGTCCCGAGCGCCTTCTCCAGGCCGTCGGGGACGGCGGCGGGCCCGACCGGGGAGGCGGGGAAGTCCATCTCCAGCAGCCCGTCCCCGTCCGCGGGCCGTACGGTCAGGACCCCGCTGTGCAGGGTGCGGAACCGGATCGGCCGGCCGGCCGGGGCGACGCCCGTCTCGTACAGGGCGTGGGCGCCGGCCAGGGTGGCGTGCCCGCACAGCGCGACCTCGGTCTCCGGCGTGAACCAGCGCAGCTCGAAATCGGCCCCGTCCTCCCCCGCCGGCCGCAGGAAGGCGGTCTCCGAGTGCCGCATCTCAGCAGCGACCCGCTGCATCCAGGCGGGGTCGGCGGGGGCGTCCAGCAGGCAGACCCCGGCGGGGTTGCCCGCGAAGGGGCGGTCGGTGAAAGCGTCGACGACGAGCATCCTCATGCACCCGACGCTAACGGCCCCCGTCCGGCGCGAACACGGCCAATCGGCGGCGGTGGCCTCCTCGCGCCCTTCAGACTGTGAGAATTTCACCGCCTCAAGATCGTCGGGCCGGACGTACCCTGACCGCGAACGCCCGGCGCGAGCGGCGCCGGACGGGGAGGCGAGGGGATGCGGTGACCGAGCGGATTCCGTTGTTCCCGCTGGGCACGGTCCTGTTCCCGGGGCTGGTGCTCCCGCTGCACGTGTTCGAGGAGCGCTACCGGCTGCTGATGCGCGACCTGCTCGAACGCCCCGAGCCCCGCCGCCTGGGGATCGTCGCCGCCGAGCCGGGGCACGACGCGGCCGGGCCCGGCGGGCCGCGGCCGGCCGAGGTCGGCTGCGTGGCCGAGGTGCACGGCGCGCACGCGCGTCCCGACGGGCGGTACGACATCGTCACCGTGGGCGGCGGCCGGTTCCGGGTCAAGGAGCTGGACCGCACGCTCCCGTACCTGCGCGCCGAGGTGGAGATGCTGCCCGAGGAACCGGGCGCGGCGGCCGGCCCGATGGCGGAGCTGGTCCGCCCGCTGTTCGAGCGGTACCGGCAGCGCCTCGCCGCCGTGGGCGCGGAGACCGCCGAGCCGCTCGACCTGCCCGGGGACCCGCTGCGGCTGTCCTATCTGATCGCGTCGGCGGTGGTCCTGGACGGCCCGGACAAGCAGCGGCTCCTGGAGGCCGAGGACGCCACGCTGCGGCTGCGCGCCGAACGCGAGCTGCTGCTGCGCGAGAACCGCCTCCTCGGCACGTTCTCGACCGTCCCCGCGGGCCCGTTCCTGGAAACCGGAGTGGGGCTCAACTAGCCCGCCGCCCCGGGCGGGCGGAAAAGGCGTGGGCGCGGGGTGATCGGCACGGGCAGACTGGGGCCCATGAGCGCAGCCAAGCCCAAGGGCGGCACGGGCACCCCGGCCACGGCCGAGGCGACCAGGGCCGGGATCGAGTTCACCCTGCACCGGTACGAGGCCGATCCCGCCGCCGAGTCCTACGGGCAGGCCGCGGCCGACGCCCTGGGGGTCCCGCACGAGCGGCTGTTCAAGACGCTGCTGGCCGAGGTGGACGGGAGGCTCACCGTCGCGGTCGTCCCGGTGTCGGCGTCGCTGGACCTGAAGGCCCTGGCCTCGGCCGCGGGGGGCAAGAAGGCGCGGATGGCCGAGCCGCGGGACGCCGAGCGCGCCACCGGGTACGTGGTGGGCGGGATCAGCCCGCTCGGGCAGCGCAGGCGGCTGCCCACGGTGATCGACGCGTCGGTCTCAGCCTTCGCGACGGTCTACGTCTCGGCCGGCCGGCGCGGCCTGCAGATCGAGCTCGACCCCGCCGACCTGGTCCGGCTCACCGGGGCCGGTACCGCCGGGATCGCCCGCGGGTAGCCGTTTGACCAGCAGCTCCAGGACGGCGTAGGCGGCGACCGCCAGGACCGGCCAGAAGACCAGCAGGCCCGTCGCGCGCAGCTCGGCCACGCCGGCGACGGTACGGCCGTCGGGTGCCCGGCGCACCGCGCGCTGGAAGGCGTCCAGCCCCAGCTGGTGGCCGAGCCGCCAGGCGATCAGGGAGGCCGCCAGCCCGCCCGCCGCCAGGCCGAAGATCAGCGGCAGGTCGTTGCCGCGCCCGCCGGCGAGGTAGGCGGCGATCCCGCAGCACAGGCCCGCGACCAGGGCGATGAGCGCGAACCGGCCGTCGGTCCCGATCGGCGCCTGCCCCTCCGGATCGGCCAGCAAAGCCTGTCCCCGGATGACGATGTAGGTCACCTTCGGGGAGATCTCCGCCCACAACAGCCCGGCGGGGATCCCCAGGAGTGCGATGATCAGGGTGGTGACCGCCCAGGTCCGCAAGGCCCTCACGGTCGGTCGCCGCACTGCGTACGCTCCTTTGACGGTTGCCCGGGACAGCAAGAGCCTAGCCTGCCCAGGTCAGCCGATCGACAACCGATCAGTGCCCCGTTCACGCCGCCGAGCGGCCCGATTCCTGAGATAATGTGCCCGACATGTCCGGATTCAGTCCTGCGTTCACCCGCCTCGGCACCGCGCTGGCCGCGGTCGTCCTCCAGCAACAGGAGACCCTCGCCGAGTTCCTCCCCCGGGAGGACTGGAGCGCCGACCTGACCGCGCGCACGTACACCAGCGGCGGGGTCACGGTGCGGGTGTCGCTGCTGGGCAGCTACGCCGCGCGCGAGCGCACCTGGCTCTGGGGCTGGGCCAACCCGCAGTTCGGCGACGGCCACCCGGCGGTCGAGCCGACCCTGGCCATCCGGGGGCTGGGGCAGCGCCTGGGCATCCCGGAGTTCACCACCCCCGAGGTCGACCTCGGCTGGTACGAGGGCCCGGCCGGGCACGGCGGGGAGCTGATCGCCATGGCCGCCGGCGGGGTGCTGGGCGGCGGCGGGTACATCGGCGCCGGGTACGACGGCGGCTCGGCCTACCTCCACGTGGACGACCCGCAGGCGCCGCCGGCCGTCTGGGACCCCGTGCCGGTCCCCCGGCTCCTGATGAACGCCGTCAGCCTGTTCCCGGACGAGCCCCGGCTCACCCTGGCCCGGTTCCTGAGCCGCCACCGCGTCGCCTACCGCGAGCGGGACGGCGTGACCGAGATCCGCCTTCCCGGCGGCGGCGTCGCCCGCGCCCACTTCGACGGCCTGGGCCGCTTCATCGACTGGCAGGCCGAGCTGACCCCCGCCGCCCTCTGACCACGCCTCGCCGGCGCGGACGACGCGAGCGGGCGGGCGGGGCACCGGGTGCCCGGCGCCCCGCCCTCGCTCAGGTGAGGCAGGACGGGCCGAGGAGCTGCTTCAGATCGCCCATCAGCGCCGGGGACGGCGCCACGCGCAGCCGGTCGTCCAGGCGCACGACGGTGGTCCTCGGGCCGTTCTGCAGGTGCAGGTGCACCTCCGACGTGCCCGGATGGGTGACCAGGACCTCCTTGAGGCGGGCCACCATCGGCGGGGTGCAGCGGCCGATCTGCAGCGTCACCGAGAACGGGCCCTGCGCGTCGGTGATGGTGAGGTCGGGCTGGGTGACCTCCATCGCGATGATCTTCGGGACGTCCTCGCGCCGGTCCAGCTTGCCCCGGACCACCAGGATCGCGTCCTCGGCCAGCAGGGTGGAGCACAGCTGGTAGGACGACGGGAAGATCATCACCTCGATCACGCCGGACAGGTCCTCCAGGCTGGCCATCGCCCACGAGTTGCCCTGCTTGGTCACCTTCCGCTGCAGCCCCGACAGCAGGCCCGCCACCGTGACGATCTGGCCGTCGGGGCGCTCCCCCTCGGTCAGCGTCCCGATCCCGGCGTCGGCCTCCTTCTCCAGGATGTGCTCGACGCCCAGCAGCGGGTGGTCGGAGACGTACAGGCCCAGCATCTCCCGTTCGAAGGCCAGCAGGGTGGTCTTGTCCCACTCCTCGCCCTCGGGGATGGCGACCGCGAAGGCGTCCTCGCCGCCGTCGTTCTCCAGCGCGCCGAACAGCGAGTCCTGCCCGATCGCCTCCTTGCGCTTGATGTCGATGACCGAGTCGATCGCCTGCTCGTGCACCATCAGCAGCGCCTTGCGGCCGTGCCCGAGCTCGTCGAACCCGCCCGCCTTGATCAGCGACTCCACCACCCGCTTGTTGCACACGATCGGCGGGACCTTGTTGAGGAAGTCGTTGAAGTCGGTGTAGGCGCCCTTCTCGCGGCGCGCCGCGATGATGCCCTCCACCACGTTCGTGCCGACGTTGCGGACCGCCGACAGGCCGAACCGGATCTCGGTGTCGCCCATCGGGGTGAAGTCGGCGTCGGAGGTGTTGACGTCGGGCGGCAGGACCTTCAGGCCCATCCGGCGGCACTCGTTGAGGTAGAGCGCGCTCTTGTCCTTGTCGTCGCCGACGGAGGTCAGCAGGGCCGCCATGTACTCGGCGGGGTAGTTGGCCTTCAGGTAGGCCGTCCAGTAGGAGACCAGGCCGTAGGCGGCGCTGTGCGCCTTGTTGAACGCGTAGTCGGAGAACGGGACCAGGATGTCCCAGAGCGTCTTGATCGCCTCGTCGGAGTAGCCGCGCTCCCGCATGCCCTCGGAGAACGGCTTGAACTCCTTGTCGAGGACCTCCTTCTTCTTCTTGCCCATCGCCCGGCGGAGCAGGTCGGCCTGTCCGAGCGTGTAGCCCGCGACCTTCTGGGCGATGGACATGACCTGCTCCTGATACACGATCAGGCCGTAGGTCGTGCCGAGGATGTCCTCCAGGGCGTCCCTCAGCTCCGGATGGATCGGGGTGATCTCCTGCTGGCCGTTCTTGCGGAGCGCGTAGTTGGTGTGGGAGTTGGCGCCCATCGGGCCGGGCCGGTAGAGGGCGCCGACCGCGGAGATGTCCTCGAAGTTGTCCGGCTTCATCAGCCGCAGCAGCGCCCGCATCGGCCCGCCGTCGAACTGGAACACCCCGAGCGTGTCGCCGCGTCCCAGCAGCTCGTAGGTCTTGGGGTCGGTCAGCGGCAGTTCCAGCAGGTCGACGTCGATGCCCTTGTTGAGCTTGATGCCCTTGAGCGCGTCGTCGATGATCGTCAGGTTCCGCAGGCCCAGGAAGTCCATCTTCAGCAGGCCGAGCGTCTCGCAGGTCGGGTAGTCGAACTGCGTGATGATCGCGCCGTCGGCGTCGCGGCGCATGATCGGCACGTGGTCGGTGATGGTCTCACCGCTCATGATGATCCCGGCGGCGTGCACGCCGGTCTGCCGGATCAGCCCCTCCAGGCCCTGCGCCAGGTCCATGATCTGCTTGACGTCGGGCTCTTCCTCGTACAGCCTGCGCAGCTCGCCGGCCTCGCCGTGGCGCGGGTGCTTGTCGTCGAAGATCCCCGACAGCGGGATGTCCTTGCCCATCACGGCGGGCGGGAACGCCTTGGAGATCCGGTCGCCCAGCGCGTACGGGAAGCCCAGGACGCGGCCCGCGTCCTTGATGGCGGCCTTCGCCTTGATGGTGCCGAACGTGGCGATGAACGCGACCTTGTCCGCGCCCCACTTGTCGGTGGTGTAGCGGATGACCTCGGCCCGCCGGTCTTCAGGGAAGTCGATGTCGATGTCGGGCATGGACTCGCGCTCGGGGTTGAGGAACCGCTCGAAGATCAGCCCGTGCGGGAGCGGGTCGAGGTCGGTGATGCCCATCGCGTACGCGATCAGGGAGCCCGCGGCGCTGCCGCGCCCGGGCCCGACCAGGATCCCGTTCTCCTTGGCCCACATGATGAAGTCGGCCACGACCAGGAAGTACGAGGGGTACCCCTTGCCGAGGATGACGCCCATCTCGTACTCGGCCTGCTTGCGGTACTCGTCCGGGATGCCGCCGGGGAACCGCCGCTCCAGGCCCTTCCAGACCTCCTTGCGGAACCAGCTCTCCTCGGTCTCGCCCTCCGGCACCGGGAACCGCGGCATGAGGTCGTGCGGCTTGAACATGCCCCCGGCGTCCACCCGCTCGGCGATCAGCAGGGTGTTGCGGCAGCCCTCGGCCCAGATGTCGGAGGAGTCGATCGCCCGCATCTCGTCGGCCGTCTTGATGTAGTAGCCGCTGCCGTCGAACCGGAACCGGTCCGGGTCCGCCAGCTGCTTGCCCACCTGCACGCACAGCAGGGCGTCGTGCGCGGTGGCCTCGCTCTCGTGCGTGTAGTGCGAGTCGTTGGTCACCACCGGCGGGATGTTCAGCCTCTTGCCGATCTCGACCAGGCCGTCCCGGACCCGCTTCTCGATCTCCAGGCCGTGGTCCATCAGCTCGAGGAAGTAGTTCTCCTTGCCGAGGATCTCCTGGAACGTCGCCGCGGCCTTGAGGGCCTCGTCGAACTGCCCCAGCCGCAACCGGGTCTGGACCTTCCCCGACGGGCAGCCGGTCGTGGCCATCAGGCCCTCGGCGTGCTCGGCCAGCAGCTCCTCGTCCATCCGCGCGTACTTGAAGACGAAGCCCTCGGTGAACGCGCGGCTGGACAGCTTGAACAGGTTGTGCAGCCCCGTCTTGTCACGCGCCCACAGCGTCTTGTGGTTGATCAGGCCGCCGCCCGAGACGTCGTCGCGCTTCTGGCTGGGCTCGCCCCACTGGACCTTCTTCTTGTGGTAGCGGGACTCCGGCGCCATGTACGCCTCGATGCCGATGATCGGCGTCACCCCGGCCGCCATCGCCTGCCGGTGGAAGTCGTAGGCGCCGTGCATGTTGCCGTGGTCGGTCATGGCGATCGCCGGCATCCCCTGCCGCCCGACCTCCTCGAACATCTGCTTCAGCCGGGCGGCGCCGTCCAGCATCGAATACTCCGTATGCACATGCAGATGTACGAACGAGTCGGCCATGCCCTGTGCGCCTCCTAGTCGTCGCATGCGACCGCCCACGTGCGGTCGGCACGTGGTCGCGCGGATCCGTTCCGGGGGAAGTCCGCCACCCCGGGATCGGCACCCGGGATGACGCGGTCCTGAGAGCCTAACCCTCCCCGGGAGCGCCCGCCGCCCGACACTCCGATGTCCCGTTCACCCCAGAAGGCCCGTTACGTATCGCTTGTCACCACGTACTGCGCGTACCCGCTCCGCACCCCTAGGCGGAGGCGCGGCCGTGCCGGTAGGCGCCGGGAGGGACGCCGACGGTGCGCTTGAAGTGGCGGGTCAGATGGGCCTGGTCGGCGAAGCCGGTGCGGGCCGCGACCTCGGCCGGGCGCAGCCCCGCGTCCAGGAGGGCGCGCGCCCGCCGCACCCGGACCTGGTTCAGGTAGGCGTGCGGCGGCAGGCCGGTGGCCGCCCGGAACGCCCGCATGAGCTGGAACGTCCCGACCCCCGCGGCCTCGGCCAGCGCCTCCAGCGACGGCGGGTCCACCAGGCTCTCGTGCAGGATCTCCCGGGCCGCCCGGACGGCGGCGGGCATCCGCGCCGCCTCCCCGCCCCGTCCGGCGGGCGGGACGTGCCGGGCGTGGCGCAGCAGGCTCGCGACGGCCGCGCGGAACAGCGAGGAGGCCGCCAGGGCGTCGCCGTGCTCCCCGGCGCGGTGCGCCGCGCGCAGCGACCGGGCCGCCTCCGGGTCCACGATGACGGGATCGGGGAAGAACGGGGTGCCGGGCGGGGCGCCCAGGTCGGCGGCGATGCCGCTCATCACCTCGATGGACGGGTACAGCACGCGGTAGGACCACCCGTCCGGGACGCCCGCCTGGCCGGTGTGGACGACGCCCGGGTTCACCAGCCCGATCGCCCCGCGCCCGGCGCGTTCGACGCTCCCCGCGTACTCGAACTCCTCCACCCCGTCCTCGATCAGGGCGATGGCGTAGCCGTCATGGACGTGGCGGGTGAAGCGATGGGACACGAAACGGGCCCGCAGCAGGTCCACTCCGGGCAGCGCGGGATGGCTCCAGTAATGTGCCACCTCGGTGTTCATACCTGTCATGCTAGGCGGCGCGGCCGGCCTGACGCGCCCGATTCGTCCCAAGGTATGAGATGGACGTCCCGGAGATTGGCGCCCGCCGTCCTCCGGCCCGTACGATCGGGGTCATGGAACGTCGCTATCACGGTTTTACGCAGCCGGCTCCGGGTGAGCCGGTCGGCGCGACCTGAGCGACGACCCCGGAGCCGGCGAAGGCGGAGCCCCCCGAGGGGCTCTGCCTTTTCTCATGAGAGCGCGGCCCCGGGCATGGAGGGAGCATCCCGAGCGCGGACGGCCGCCGCGAGAGAGGGAACCCCGACATGACCGACCAGACCATCGATACCGCCGCCTCCGGTGAGGCCGCCCCCTCCGGCGAGGCCGGGGGCCCGGCCGCGGCCGGGCGGCTGACCGTGCCGCTGCCCCGGCCCCGCGACCTCGCCACGGTGGACGACGCCCGCGCCGCGATCGACGGGATCGACGCCGCGCTCGCCACGCTGCTGGAGCATCGCGCCGCGGTGGCCGGGGTGGTGCAGCGCCTCAAGCCGGTGGGCGGCTTCGCCGGGCGCGACCCCGACCGCGAGCGCCGCATCGTGGCCGCGATGGCCGAGCACGCGCCCTCCCTCGGCCCGGAGCGGCTCGCCCGGATCATGAACGCGGTCATCGAGGCGGGACTGGAGGCCGCGGCGGCCGCCGCGGCCGGGAGCGACGACCGTGCGGGCCGGTGAGCACGGGGCCCATGAGCACGGGGCCCTGGAGCACGGGGCCCATGAGCACGGGCCGGTGGTCACGGGCCGGTGGTCACGGGCCGGGTGTTCGCAAGAACGTTCAAGCCCGCGTTCGCGGGTCCCGGCTAGCTTGACGGCATGAATGTGACGGAAGCGACGGTGACGGACGCTCCCGGCAACGCGCCGGAACGTTCCGCCGCCGTCCGGGACGGCCTGGGCGTGGGGCTGGCGGTCGGGGCCTCCGGGCTCGCCTTCGGGGCGGCCGGGATCACGGCGGGGCTGTCGGTGGCGCAGACCTGCGCGCTCAGCCTGCTGACCTTCAGCGGCGCCTCCCAGTTCGCCCTGATCGGAGTGATCGGCGCGGGCGGGAACCTGGCGACCGGCGTGATGGGCGCGGTGCTGCTGGGCGGGCGGAACGCGCTGTACGGCCTGAGGCTGGCCGATCTGCTGCGGGTGCGGGGCGTACGGCGGCTCCTCACCGCGCAGGTGGTCATCGACGAGACCACCGCGGTGGCGAGCGCCCAGCCCGACCGGGCGGCGGCCCGCGTGGGGTTCTACGCCACCGCGATCAGCATCTACCTGTCCTGGAACCTCACCACCCTGCTGGGCGCGCTGGGCGCGGCCCGGCTGGGCGACCCCGAGACCCTCGGCCTGGACGTGCTGGGGCCCGCGGTCTTCCTGGCGCTGCTGTGGCCCCGGCTGACGGCGGGCCGGACCGAGGGGCGGGTCGCGGCCGGCGCCGCCGTGATCGCGCTCGCGACGACCCCGGTGCTGCCCGCCGGGGTCCCGGTGATGGTGGCCGCGGTGGCGGCGCTGGTCGCGATCGTGCCGCCGCGCCGGCGCCGCCGGCCGGGCTCCCCCGGCGAGACGGACGGGCGGTCCGGTCCAGGAGAGCGGAAGGAGGGCACCGCGCCGTGAACGTGTGGATCGCGGTGATCGCCACGGGGGTCGGGTGCTACCTGCTCAAGCTGGGCGGCCTGGTCACCCCGCAGCGGGTGCTGGCGGACCCGCGGGTGCGCCGGTTCACCGAACTGGTCCCGGTGGCGCTCCTGACCGCCCTGATCGCCGTCCAGGCCCTGGCGCCGGACGGCAGGACGCTGGAGTTCGACGGCCCCCGGCTGGCCGGGCTCGGCGCGGCCGTGGCGGCGCTGCTGCTGCGCGCGCCGTTCCTGGTCGTGCTCGCGGTGGCCGCCGGGGTCGCGGCCGGACTGCGCCTGCTCCTGTGACCCGGTGAATCCCGCCCGGCGTACCGGCCGCCCTCCCTGCCCGAGGGCGGCGGCCGGTGCGCGGGTGGCCGTCTAGGACTCGGCCTGGACGATCTCCAGGGCGCGGGCCAGGTCCTCGGGGTAGGGGCTCTCGAACTCCACCCGCTCGCCGCGGGTGGGGTGCTCGAACCCGAGCCGTACGGCGTGCAGCCACTGCCGCCTCAGCCCGAGCCGGGCCGCCAGGGTCGGGTCGGCGCCGTAGGCCATGTCGCCGACGCAGGGGTGGCGGATCGCGGACATGTGCACGCGGATCTGGTGGGTGCGGCCCGTCTCCAGGTCGATGTCCAGGAGGGTGGCCGCCCGGAACGCCTCGACGGTGTCGTAGTGGGTGATCGAGGGCTTGCCCCCGGCCACCACGGCGAACCGGCCGTCCCCCGAGGGATGCCGGTCGATGGGGGCGTCGACCGTGCCGCGGAACGGGTCGGGGTGGCCCTGGACGAGCGCCTGGTAGCGCTTGTCGACGGTGCGTTCCTTGAAGGCCCGCTTGAGGCGCGAGTAGGCGACCTCGCTCTTGGCGACGACCATCGCGCCGGTGGTGTTGGCGTCCAGCCGGTGCACGATGCCCTGGCGTTCGGCGGCCCCGCTGGTGGCGACGGTGTGCCCGGCCCCCAGCAGCCCGCCCAGCACGGTCGGGCCGGTCCAGCCGGTGGTCGGGTGGGCGGCCACGCCGACCGGCTTGTCGACCACCACGATGTCGTCGTCCTCGTACAGGATGCCCATGCCGGGGACGGGCTCGGCGACCGGGACGGGCGCGGTCGGCGGCGGCGGGAGGGTCACCTCCAGCCAGGCGCCGCCGTGCACCCGGTCGGACTTGGCGACCTCCCGGCCGTCCAGCAGGACGTCGCCGGCGGCGATGATGTCGGCGGCCCGGCCGCGCGAGAGCCCGAACAGGCGGGCCAGCGCGGCGTCGATCCGCTCTCCCTCCAGGCCCTCGGGGACCGGGAGGCTGCGCACGTCCGCCATCAGCCCTTGTCCCCCGAAGCCGAGGGCGTGCCGGGCGCCGGATCGCGGTCCGGGCCGGGCTCGCCGTCCGCGGGCGCGGCGTCCGCGCTCTCGGACGGACCCGGCGAACCGGACGGACCCGGCGGCTCGGACGGCTTCGACGGCTCGGCGCCGGTGACGGCGGAGCCCTCCGTCCCGTCCTCGTCGCCGTCGGGCTCCTTACCGGTGATCCGGGTGCCGTCGATCTGCAACCCGCGAGCCGCCAGCAGCACGGCCAGCACGCCGCCGCAGACGATCGCCGAGTCGGCCAGGTTGAAGACCGGCCAGTTCGGCACCTCGATCCAGTCCACCACGTGGCCCTTCAGCGGCGCGGGGGCGCGCAGCATCCGGTCGATGAGGTTGCCGAGCGCGCCGCCCAGCAGCAGCCCCAGGCAGATCGCCCAGGGCAGGCTGCGCAGGTTGCGGGCGGTGCGCAGGATCGCGATCACCACTCCGCAGGCGATCAGGGTGAAGACGACCGTGTAGCCGGTGCCGATCGAGAACGCGGCCCCGCTGTTGCGGGTCTCGCGCAGCGTCAGCAGGCCGCCCAGCAGCCGGATCGGCTCGCGGTCCTGCAGCGTGGCCACCACGACCATCTTGGTGACCACGTCCAGGGCCAGGGCGGTCAGCGCGACCGCGACCAGTACGCCGACACGGCGCGGCCGAGGCGATCCGGCCGGCCCCCCGGCCCCGCTCTGTGAGTTGGTTGCGTCGTTCAGCGACGTTCCTCGCGTTGTTTGCATGACACGCATAGCGTCGCACGGGGAAAGACCTGGAGGCGCGCCTTGCCGACCGGCTTGGCGCAGGACTCGCAGATCCCGTACGTGCCCGCGTCGATCCGTTGGACGGCCCGCTCGGTCTGGGCGAGCAGGTCACGCGAATTGTAGGTCAAGGCCAGCTCGTGCTCGCGCTCGTAGGTCTTGGCGCCGGTGTCGGCCTGGTCGTCGCCGGCCCCGTCGGACGCGTCGCCCTCGGCGATCTGGCTGGTGGAGGCGGCGATCTCGGCCTCCAGCCCGGCGATCTGCTCCGTCAGCGTGGCGCGGACCTCGGCCAGCTCGGCGGGCGTCCAGCGGTCCTCGCCCTCGCGGACCGGCAGGGTCGCGGCCTTGGCCGCCACCGCCGTCCCGGGACGGGCGGTCTCCTCGGCGGCACGGGGCTCGTGGGCCTCGGCGGCGTCGTGCACCGCCTCGCGCGGCTCGCGGACCTCGTGGGATTCGCGGGCCGTCCGGGCCCTCCCGCCGCGAGGCTCCTTGGCGGGCGCGGACGTCGCGGGCGCGGACTTGGCCGCGCGCTTGCCCGCGGTCCGCGGCGCGTTGGGCTTGGCCGCCGGCGGCTTGTCGGCGGGCTTGCCCCGCTTGGCCCCCGGGCGCGCGGCGGGCTTCCCCGCGCTCGCACCGGGCGTTTGGGACCCTGGCGCGTGACCGCCCGGGCCCTGGGCGCCGGAGGCGTGGGCACTCGGGGCATCGGTGCCGGAGGTAGGGGTGCTGGTGGTCTGGGAGGCGGGCGGCTCACCCGTTCCCGCGCCGGCCATGTCGGCCCCCCTCGCGCTGAACGTCTCGACAGGCAGTGCGGGCAGCATAGGTCCCCTTTCGCGGGACGGCAAACGACCTGGGTTCATAACAGGCCGCATATGCCCGGTGACGGCGTACGGAGAACCCCGGAGCCGTCACAATCTCGAAAGTGACCTGCGTCACATCGACTGCCGCACCGGCGCGCCGGACCCCGCGGCGGGGGAAATGGGAAGAGATTTGCCGCGACGTGCGTTACTGTCTCAGCGAACAGCGTATCGGCAGGCCGTGAAGGGGACACCTGCCGCCGCACGCAGCCATGAGCGACCCGGGGACGGTGCGAGCCCGGGGGCGAGCACGGCGGTCTGATCACCCCGGAGCCTCCGGAAGAACCGCCGGACCCGGCGGCGCCCGCACGGCGGAGGCGCGTCCGGTCCGGCTCAGTAGAACCGGTCGCCGAGCGTCAACGAAGCGGGCCGCGCCGGGCAGGCGCGGCCAAGGAGGGTGGTACCGCGGGATCCGGCCCGGCGTTCGGGCGGGGGTCTCGTCCCTCCGGTCCACGTGCAGGTTTTTCACGTCGATCCGGAGGTCCGCCCCGTGACCCGCAAGTTCCGGCCCCTGCCCGCGCAGGTCGATCTGCCCGCCATGGAGCGGGAGATGCTGGGCCGCTGGCAGGACCGCAAGGTGTTCGAGCGGTCGCTGGAGCGCACCGCGTCCGGCCCACGCTGGCTCTTCTACGAGGGCCCTCCCACCGCCAACGGCATGCCCGGCGTGCACCACGTCGAGGCCCGGGTGTTCAAGGACGTCTTCCCGCGCTACCGCACCATGAAGGGCTACCACGTCCCCCGCAAGGCGGGCTGGGACTGCCACGGCCTTCCCGTCGAGGTGGCCGTGGAGAAGGAGCTCGGCCTCACCGGCAAGAAGGACATCGAGTCCTACGGCATCGCGGAGTTCAACGCCCGCTGCCGGGAGTCGGTGCTGCGGCACGTGGACGCCTTCGAGGAGATGTCCGACCGGATGGGCTTCTGGGTGGACAACGCCCAGGCGTACCGGACCATGGACCCCGAGTACGTCGAGGCGGTCTGGTGGTCGCTCAAGGTCGTCTTCGACAAGGGGCTGCTGTTCCGCGACTTCCGCATCACCCCGTACTGCCCGCGCTGCGGCACCGGCCTGTCCGACCACGAGCTGGGCCAGCCCGGCGGGTACGAGACGATCTCCAGCCCCTCGGTGTACGTGCGGATGCCGGTCACCTCCGGGCCGCTGGCCGAGCTGGACGCGGCGCTGCTCATCTGGACGACCACCCCGTGGACGCTGGTGTCCAACACCGCGGTCGCCGTCCACCCCGAGGTCACCTACGTCGCCGCCCGCCCCGCGGGCTCGGACGAGGTGCTGGTGGTGGCCGAGCCGCTGCTCGACCAGGTCCTCGGCGAGGGCGCCGAGCGGCTGGCCTCCTTCCGGGGCACCGAACTGGAACGCACCTCCTACCGGCGCCCGTTCGAGCTGGTCGACATCCCCGACGCCCACTACGTGGTGCTGGGCGACTACGTCACCGTGGAGGACGGCACCGGCCTGGTCCACCAGGCCCCCGCGTTCGGCGCCGACGACATGACCGTCTGCAAGAACTACGGCATGCCGGTCGTCAACCCGATCGGCCCCGACGGCCGCTTCCTCCCGGACGTCCCGCTCGTGGGCGGGAAGTTCTTCAAGGACGCCGACGAGCGGCTGACCGAGGACCTGGAGGCGCGCGGCCTGCTGTACCGCGCCGGCCACTTCGACCACAGCTACCCGCACTGCTGGCGGTGCCACACCCCGCTGCTGTACTACGCGCTGCCGTCCTGGTACATCCGCACGACCGCCGTCAAGGACCGGCTGCTGGAGGAGAACGCCAGGACCAACTGGTTCCCCGAGACGGTCAAGGAGGGCCGTTACGGCGAATGGCTGCGCAACAACGTCGACTGGTCGCTGTCGCGCAGCCGCTACTGGGGCACCCCCCTGCCGCTGTGGGTGTGCGGCGCCGACGAGGACCACGTCACCTGCGTCGGATCCCTGGAGGAGCTGGGCGAGCTGGCGGGCCGCGACCTGTCCAGGCTCGACCCCCACCGGCCGTACGTGGACGACGTGACGCTGCCCTGCCCGCAGTGCGGCGAGGAGGCGCGCCGCGTCCCGGACGTCATCGACGCCTGGTACGACTCCGGGTCGATGCCGTTCGCCCAGTGGGGCGCCCCCCACCGCAACAAGGAGGTCTTCGAGTCCTCCTACCCGGCCCAGTACATCTGCGAGGCCCAGGACCAGACCCGCGGCTGGTTCTACTCCCTGATGGCCGTCGGCACGCTCGTCTTCGACCGCTCGTCGTACGAGAACGTGCTGTGCCTGGGGCTGATCCTGGCCGAGGACGGCCGCAAGATGAGCAAGCACCTGGGCAACGTCCTGCGCCCGATCCCGCTGATGGACGAGCACGGCGCCGACGCGCTGCGCTGGTTCATGCTGGCCAGCGGCCTGCCGTGGGCGGCCCGCCGGGTGGGTCACGGCGCGCTGGAGGAGATCGTCCGCAAGGTCCTCCTCACCTACTGGAACACCGCGTCCTTCCTGGTCCTGTACGCCAACGCCGCGGAGGCGCAGGGCCGGGCCTGGACGCCGGAGCGGATGGCCGAGGCGCCCGCCCCGGCCGACCGGCCGCTGCTGGACCGCTGGGCGCTGGCCGAGCTGCACCGCACGGTCGCCGACGTGGACGCGGCGCTGGAGGGCTTCGACAGCGCCGCGGCCGGGCGGCGGCTGGCCGAGTTCGTCGACGACCTGTCCAACTGGTACGTGCGGCGCTCGCGGCGGCGGTTCTGGGAGGGCCCGGAGACGCCCGGCGGCGCCGCGGCCTTCGCCACGCTCTACGAGTGCCTGGAGACCCTGACCCGCCTCATGGCGCCGATGGTGCCGTTCCTCACCGACTACGTGTGGGACGTCATCCGCCCCGCCGGCGGCCCCGAGTCGGTGCACCTGGCCGACTTCCCGGTCGTCCGGGAGGACCTGCTCGACGCCGAGCTGTCGGAGCGGATGGCCCTGGTGCGGCGGCTGGTGGAGCTGGGCCGGGCCGCCCGCGCGGCCAGCGGCGTCCGGACCCGCCAGCCCCTCGGCCGCGCCCTGGTCGGCGCCCGGGACTGGGCCGCGCTCCCCGCCGAGCTGCGCGCCCAGATCTCCGAGGAGCTGAACGTCCTGGCGTTCGAGGAGCTGTCCTCGATCGGCGGCGACCTGGTCGAGTACGAGGTGAAGCCCAGCTTCCGCGAGCTGGGCAAGCGCTTCGCCAAGGACACGCCCAAGGTCGCCAAGGCGGTGGCCGCGGCCGACCCGGCCGCGCTCGTGGGGGCGCTGCGGGCCGACGGCGGCGTGACCGTGGAGGCCGAGGGCCTGGGCCCGGTCGCGCTCTCCCCCGCCGAGCTGATCGTCACCGAGCGCCCGCGCAGCGGCTGGGCGGTGGAGAGCGCCGCCGGCGAGAGCGTGGCGCTGGACCTCACCGTGACGCCCGAACTGCGCCGCGCCGGCCTGGTCCGCGAGGCCGTACGGCTCGTCCAGGACGCCCGCAAGTCCACCGGGCTGGAGGTCACCGACCGGATCGAGCTGTGGTGGCGGGCGGCCGGCGACGAGCTGGCCGAGGCGCTGCGCGCGCACCGGGACGAGCTGGCCGCCGAGGTCCTGGCGGCCGAGGTCGCCGAGGGCCGCCCGGATCTCGGCCTGCCCGCGCAGCGGGACGACGAGCTGGGCCTGACTTTCTGGCTCCGCCGGGCCTGACGCCGCGGGCGGCGGGACGGCGGGGGCGGCCGGGCGGCGGTCTTCCCCGCCGTCCGGCCGCCCCGTCCCACCGAAAGCCCGCCAGGGCCTTCTCGCGACACATCGCGTTTGGGATGATGGGTGGCGTGAACCCGACTGACCCTTCCGAACCGACCCCGGCGGCGGGCGCGCCGGCGCTGCGCGCCTCGGACGCCGACCGCGACCGGGTCGCCGACCGCCTCCGCGAGGCCCTCGCCGAAGGGCGCATCACGCCCGACGAGCACGCCGAGCGCATCGACGTGGTGTACCAGGCCAGGACCTACGCCGAACTGGAACCGGTGCTCCGCGACCTGCCCGCGGACCCGAGCCGGGAAGGCTCCGAGCCCGCCCCCGCACCCGCCGCCCCGCCCGAGGAGACGGCCCCGCCGCCCGAGCCGCAGTCCGCCTCCATCGTCGCGATCTTCGCCGGGGCCGACCGCAGGGGCCGCTGGCTGGTCGAGCCGACCACCACCGTGACCTGCGTGTTCGGCGGCGCCGACCTGGACTTCCGCCGGGCCGTCCTGTCCCAGCGCGAGGTCACGGTCAACGTCAGCTGCGTCTTCGGCGGCGTGGACATCACGATCCCGCCGGGCGTGCGGGTGATCAGCTCGATCTCCGCGGTCTTCGGCGGCGTCGACCTTCCCGAGGACGACACCGTGGAGCCGGACGCCCCGGTGATCCGGCTGACCGGGATGGTGCTGTTCGGCGGCGTGACGGCGAAACGGCGCGAGGCGGGCGCGACCTGGGCCGACCGCCGCCGCGAGCGCCGCGAGTCGCAGCGCGCGCTGCACGAGGAGCGGATCCGCGAGACGCACGACCTGCGGCACGAGCGGCTGCGGCAACTGCGCGAGTCGCGCCGCCGCTCCTGATCCCGCCGCTCTCGCCGCCGCCGATCCCGGCCCCCGCGGGTCACCCCCGGGGGACGGCGCCCGGCACCGCTGACAGCGGGCCGGGCGGCGGCTCGCGAGGCCGGTCGGCCGGCGGGTCAGTCGTGGGCGCGCTCGCGGTCGGGCTGGCAGACCAGGCAGGGCGTGCAGCCCCGGGCCTTGGCCTCGGCCCGGGAGAGCGACTCCAGGTCGTCGGTCTCGTCCCCGATGTCCTCGATGAGAGCGCAGTCCACGCGGTGGTAGCGCTTGGTGCCGCTGAGGATCCGCACCTGCACTCCGTCGTCCTCGTCCTCGTCCTCGTCCGCGGCGGCGGGATCCCGCTCCGCACCGGGGCGTCCGGCGGGCGCGTCGTCACCGGCGCCGGCCGGCGCGGCCCCCGGCGGGACGTCCTCCGGCGTCCGGGGGTGCGGGGCGGTCGGCGTGGCCGCCGGGTCGCCCGTGGCGGCGGGCTCCGTGGCGGCGGGTTCGGTGGCGGTGCCCTGCGTGGTGGACCCGGGGGCCGGCCACGCGGACGGGACCGTGCCGCGGGAGGACCCCGACGGCCCGGTCTCGGAGGCGCTCGCGGAGGCGGCGCCGGCTCCGGGACCGGTGCCCGGCTCGGCGCCGGGCGTCCGGGACTCGGCCAGGGGGCCGGAGGGCGGATCGGCGGGAGCCTTCGTGAGTGGGGCGGTGCCCGCCCGACGGCCGGCGGCCGCGCGGGGCTCGCCGCTCGCGGGGAGTTCGGCGGTCTTGGCCGGATCCGGCCCGGCGGTGCCGGCCGTCCCGGGCGTGTCCTGCCCGCCGATGCCTGACGCTCCGGGCGTACCGGGCTCGGCTCCCTCGGCGGGCTCGGCGGCCTGACCCGCGCCGACCGAGACCGAGGCGCGCGCCGCGAGCGCGGTGTCGGGCATGCACGCGGTGCAGGGACTGAAGCCCTCTTCCTTCGCCTCGGCGTAGGTGAGCTCTTCCCGATCCCGGCCGGCCAGCTGCCGGCAGGTGTCGAGGTGGTAGCGCTTGCGTCCGCGGACGACGAAGACCACGGCGTCGTCGGGGACCCGGGCCGGCGGGGAGGGGATCTCCACCTCACCGCTCTCGGCGGCCACCGCGCCCTTGGGGGCGGCCGGGGCGGTCCCCTTCGCACGACCCGCGGTGGACGCGGGGCGTTCGGTCTTCTTCCTGGTCTTGCTCTTGGCCGGCCGGGTGCCCTTCCGGGCGGGGGACGCGGCCCCGCCGGAGCCGAAGATCTCCCGGCGCCGCAGGAACACCCCGATGGCCAGGCACAGCGCCGACACCACGCTGACGGCGATCGAAATGTAGATCACCACCAGCGCGTCCAGGCCGAGCACCTGCGCGCTCTCTCCGTTGCCCGCCACGATCCCCGCGACGAGCAGGGCGATCGCCACGACGACGAGGACGCCACTCAGGATGATCACAGGGCTTCTCCCCCTTCACAGGCCGCAGGCCCCGGGCCGTCATCGGCCGGGTGCCACCGCAGAGGCTTCCGATACGCCGCCGGGACGGCAGCGGTGCCATCCGCGGCGCGGCGAACGGGAAGACACTATCGCCCGCGCCGGGCCTGTCAGCGCCTCTCGTGCGGCGGGTTGTCACCGCCGGCGTGGAAGGCGCCGGTCGCCGAGTGCTGGACCTGCTGGGCGTGCTGCTGGGCGGGCTCGGCCGGGGGCGGGAAGGAGCCGGGACCGGCCGGGGCCGCTCCGCCGGAGGCGCCGTTGCGGTTGTCGTGCGGGATGGCGTTCTGCGGGCCCGTCTGGGGGCCGCCGCTCTGCGGCATCTGGGCACCGCCGCCACTGGGGACGGTGGGGAACCCGCCGGTCTCGGTGCTGGCGGCGTCCAGCTCGCGCAGCTGGCCCTCCAGGTAGACCTTCAGGCGGCTGCGGTACTCGCGTTCGAAGGCGCGCAGGTTGTCGACCTCGCGCTCCAGCTCCTCGCGCTGCTGCACGAGCGAGCCCATGACCTGGCGGTGCCGCTCCTGGGCGTCGCGGTCGAGGGCCTCGGCGCGGGAACGGGCCTCGCTGACGATCTGGTCGGCCTGCCGGCGCGCCTTGCCGAGGATCTCCTCGGCCTCGCGGCGGGCGCGGCCCAGGGTCTCGTCGGCCTCGCGGCGGGCGTCGGCGATCGCCTGGTCGGCGGTCTGCTGCGCCAGCGCCAGGACGCGCGCCGCGGTGTCCATGTTGTCCTCGCCGGACGGGGCGGGCGCCATGCCCAGGCCGCCGCCGAGCACCGGCTCGGGCTCGGGCTGGTGCTGCGGGGGCTCGGGGGGCCGGGGCGGCTCGGGCATCGCGGTCACGTCGGGCTTGGGCTCGACGATCGGCGCGGCCATGGCGGGGACCTTGCCGCGCAGGCACTCCGCCAGCTTGGCCCGCAGCTCCTCGTTCTCCTGGATGAGGCGGTCGAGCTCGGCCTCGACCTCGTCGAGGAAGGCGTCCACCTCCTCCTCGTCGTACCCCGGCCTCAGCCTGGTGGTACTGAACTGCTTGTTCCGCACGTCGGCGGGTGTCAGCGGCATGTTCGTCTCCTTGGCGCGCTTGGAGTCTGTCCCAAAGGACGGTATCCGATCAGAGCCTCTGCACGAAGATGATCAAGACCCATACCACAAGGATGAGCACGGTGAAGCTGAGGTCCAGGGCAACGTTACCCAGACGCACGGGCGGGATGAAACGCCTCAGGAACTTCAGTGGCGGATCGGTGATGGTGTAGACGACCTCCGCGATCACCAGGACCACCCCGGTCGGACGCCACGACCGCGCGAACGACTGCAGGATCTCCAGGACCATCCTCCCGATCAGGAACAGGAGGAAGATGTAGAGGACGAACGTCAGCACGGTTCCAACGTATGTCACGGACCCACTCTCATCATGTGGCTGTCAGCTCTGGTTGAAGAACCCTCGTTCTGCCATACGGGCCTTGTCCTCCGCCGTCACCTCGACGTTCGCGGGCGACAGGAGGAACACCTTGTTCGTAACACGCTCGATGCTCCCGTGCAGGCCGAATACGAGACCCGCCGCGAAGTCGACCAGACGCTTGGCGTCACTGTCGACCATCTCGGTCAGATTCATGATCACCGGTGTTCCCTCACGGAAGTGCTCCCCGATGGTCCTCGCCTCGTTATAGGTCCTGGGATGCAGCGTAGTGATGCGCGCAAGGTCGGTGGCACCCGACTCGTAGAGTGCCACCGAGCGTCGCTCGGTGGACGACGCAGGGTGATGATCGCGATCACGGTCCACGGCCTCGTCGGCTCGGGTAAGCTGACCGCCGGACTCGTCCTCGCGGAGCCGCCCCTGCCGCCCCTGGCCGGGGTCGGTGTCGTCGTCGTAGACCTCGTACTCGTCGTAGTCGTACTTGTCGTCGTACCGGTCGTCCTCCACAAGGCCGAGGTAGACCGCCATCTTGCGCATCGCGCTGGCCATACGCCCTCCGTCGTCCTGTGGCCGCGGCACCCGGCGCCCCGGCACCGCCGTCGGACCTCTCCGTCTGCGTGGTCTGCCGTTTGGGCAGGTACCACTTGGGGGACATTACCCGACGATTGCCCGTCGGCCGCCGAGCAACGCCGTACCGACACGGACGTGTGTCGCGCCACACGCGATCGCCTGCTCCAGATCCCCGCTCATTCCCGCCGAGACGTCGGTGGCCTCCGGGTGCGCGGCCCGCACCGCGGCGGCGACCTCGGCGAGCCGCGCGAAGGCCGGGGCCGGGTCGGCGCCCAGCGGCGCCACCGCCATCACCCCGCCCAGGACCAGCCCGCCCGCCTCGGCGACGGCATCGGCCAGCGCCACCGCGCCGGAGGGCGAGACGCCGCCGCGCCCCTCCGGTTCCCCGTTCTCCCCCGGCTCCTCCAGGGAGACCTGGACCAGGCAGCGCAGTGTCCTCCCGGCGCGCACCGCCGCCGAGGACAGCGCGGTCACCAGCTTGGGGCGGTCGACGGACTGCACGACGTCGGCGTACCCGGCCACCGAACGGGCCTTGTTGCTCTGCAGCTGCCCGACGAAGTGCCAGGTCAGCGGGAGATCCGCGGTGGCCGCGGCCTTCGGCGCGGCCTCCTGGTCGCGGTTCTCGGCGACCTGGGTGAGGCCCAGCCCGGCCAGCAGCCGCACGTCGGAGGCGGGGAAGGTCTTGGTGACCGCCACCAGGGTGACCTCGGCGGCGTCCCGGCCCGCGGCGGCGCAGGCCGCCTCGATCCGCTTGCGGACGTCGGCGAGGTTGGCGGCGATCTCCGCCCGCCGGGCGCCGCCTCCGGCGCTTCCGGCGCCTCCGATCACGGTCCCCTCACCCATGGCCGGGGTCCTTGAGCCAGACATAGCCCGCGAACCGGCCGGTACGGCCGTCGCGGCGGTAGGAGAAGAGCTCCGGGCTCTCGATCGTGCACCGGGGGTCGATCCGGACGCCGGTGACGCCGTCGGCGGCGAGCTGGGCCACGATCCCGGCCCGGATGTCCAGTCCCGGCGTGCCCGCGCGGGTGACGGCGTGGGCCGCGGGCACCACGGCGGTGACCTCGTCCCGCATCCGCGCCGGCACCTCGTAGCAGGCGCCGCAGGCCGCGGGGCCGATCGCGGCGACCATGCGCCCGGGGTCCGCGCCCAGCTCCAGCATCCGCTTCACCAGCGCCGGGACGACCCCGGCGGCGGTGCCCGGACGCCCGGAATGGGCGGCTCCGGCCACGCCCGCCACCGGATCGGCGAGCAGGACGGGGGCGCAGTCGGCGACCAGGACGGCCAGCGCCACCCCGGGAACCGTGGTGACCATGGCGTCGACGGCGGGCGCGTCCGGTGCGGCGAGCCCGCCCGGATCGGTGACGACCCGGACGTCCGCGCCGTGCACCTGGCGCATCCAGGCGGTACGGCCGGGCTCGATGCCGAGGGCGGCCGCGACGCGGTGCCGGTTGTCCCGGACGGCGGCGGGATCGTCGCCGACCGCGCCGCCGAGGTTCAGCGAGTCGTAGGGGGCCGGACTCACTCCGCCGGCCCGGGCGGTGAAGGCGGCGCCGACCCCCTCGGCCAGCGCGACGTGCGTGATCACCCGCGGGTCACTTCAGGAAGTCGGGGACGTCGAGATCGTCGTCCTCGTCGAACACGACCGGGCGGCGGCGCGGCCCCGTCACGGCCGAGGCGCTGTCGGACTCGCCGGCGTGCACGCGGGTCGCGGACTGCTCGGCGGAGGTGCGCGGCGCGGGCGGGCGGGCGTCCTCCTCCGGCCGCCGGCCGTCGGCGCCGGCGGACGAGGCGTCGGCCGTGCCGGAGGCGGTCCCTTCCGGGGCGTCCGCGCGCCCGGCGGAATCGTCGCCGGAGGCCGCCTGAGCGGAGTGCGCGGCCTCGGCGTCTGCCGGCCGCCGCTCGGAACCGGACGCGGGCGCGGCGGGCTGGACCGGGGCGGCGGCGGCCTGGGCCACCGACTGGCCCGGGGCGTGCGGCGAGCCGAGGGCGTCCGACCGGCCGACCCTGCTGGGGATCGGGTTGGACGGGGGCGGCGGGACCGGCCGGGGCGGCGGCGGGATCCTCTTGCCCTCCTGCTCGGGGGCCGGCTTGCTGGGCCGTCCCTCGTCGAAGCCCGCCGCGATGACGGTCACCCTGACCTCGTCGCCGAGCGCGTCGTCGATGACCGCGCCGAAGATGATGTTGGCGTCGGGCGCGGCGGCGTTGGACACCAGCTGGGCCGCCTCGTTGATCTCGAACAGGCCCAGGTCGGAACCGCCCGAGATGGACAGCAGCACCCCGTGCGCCCCGTCGATGCTGGCCTCCAGCAGCGGGCTGGAGATCGCCATCTCCGCCGCGGCCACCGACCGGTCGTCGCCGCGCGCCGAGCCGATGCCCATCAGGGCCGAGCCGGCGCCGGACATGACCGACTTCACATCTGCGAAGTCCAGGTTGATCAGGCCGGGGGTGGTGATCAGGTCGGTGATGCCCTGGACACCGGAGAGCAGCACCTGGTCGGCCGCCTTGAACGCGTCCAGCACGCTGACCTGGCGGTCGGAGATCGACAGCAGCCGGTCGTTGGGGATCACGATGAGGGTGTCGACCTCGTCGCGCAGCGTCTCGATGCCGGCCTCGGCCTGCATCGCCCGCCGCTTGCCCTCGAAGCTGAACGGGCGGGTCACCACGCCGATGGTCAGGGCGCCCAGCGAGCGCGCCACGTTGGCCACGACGGGCGCGCCGCCGGTGCCGGTGCCGCCGCCCTCACCCGCGGTGACGAACACCATGTCGGCGCCCTTGAGGACCTCCTCGATCTCCTCCCGGTGGTCCTCGGCGGCCTTGCGGCCCACGTCCGGGTTGGCCCCGGCGCCCAGCCCCCGGGTGAGCTCGCGGCCCACGTCGAGCTTCACATCGGCGTCACTCATCAGCAGCGCCTGGGCGTCCGTGTTGATCGCGATGAATTCGACGCCCTTGAGACCCTCTTCGATCATCCGGTTGACGGCGTTGACGCCGCCGCCGCCGATGCCGACGACCTTGATGACCGCGAGGTAATTCTGCGGTGCTGCCACGACGAGGGGCCTTTCCGCTCGCTCTATCCGACCGCCGGGCCGGCCTTCTCGGCCGTCCCCGCCGCGGTGTTCTGACCTGTGTCTTGGTTTTCTCGGGGTTCGGTACGGGCCGGACGGCCACGGCACCGGTCCGGTGCCGTCCTGAACCCTCACCCTCAACTTGAGGCTTACAGTTATGTCAACCTGAGGACTGATACGGACAGTAGGGCGGGCTTACCGCCAGGGTCAACTAACCTCCCGCCTACGGGCCCGGCGTGTCGCGGACAGCATGAGATGCCCCGGTTGGCGAAGAGCGTCACGCTGTCTCCTCCCACCGCCGTGCCACCGCTCCAGCCTGCACCATCGCGGGTCCGGAATCGCCGCGACACACGCACCGGAGCGCAGTCACTCTGCCTTACCCCGCATCATCCGCCGCACACGTCCCGAGAGCATCGCTTTGGTCGCCCCCGGCGCCGGCGGCACCGGCCCGCCCGTCACCGGGTGGTGACGACCTCCGGCGAGCTGACGTCGATGGTCCGCGCGGACCGCCCGGCGGCCGTCCGGCGCAGCGCGTCGACCAGACGGATCTTCTCGGCGGAGCGCTCGGCCGGGCCCCACACCACGGTGAGCCCGTCCGACAGCAGCAGCGTGACCGACTCCGGTGACGGCGCCTCCAGCCCCGCCACCCGGCCGCGCAGGCGGTCGGGCAGCCGCCGCAGGACGTCCAGCGCCGCGAGGGTCGCCGCGTCCGTCGGCCCGGGGGCGGCCGCCGACAGCGTGGGCAGGCCGGGCGGGCGGGACGGGGTGTCGGCGACGGCGACCCCGTACCGGTCGAGCTGGTAGTGCCGGCCGCCGCGCTCCACCGTCACGACCGGGACCCGTTCGCGGACCACGATCCGGATGGTGGCGGGCCAGCGCCGCTCCACCGAGGCCGACTCGACCTCCCTGAGGCGCTCCACCCGGTCGCGGACCGCGCCGGTGCCCAGCCGCGCCATCGGGACGCCCAGCCGGATCCCGGCGGTGGCCACGATCCGGTCGCGCGGCGCCAGCTCGCTGCCGGTCACCTCCACGTTCCGCACCACCAGCAGGCGCGACCCCAGGAGCACCCAGGCCAGGCCGCCGAGCAGCGCGAGCACCAGCAGGACGACGCAGAACGCCTTCCACCGGACCGGCCGCCGCCTCCGCGGGGACCCGTCCTCCTCGGACGGGTCGCCGGGCCCCGGCGGATCGGTCTTGCGCTGGCGCGTCCCGGCCTCGGTCATAACCCCCAGCTTGGCAGGCGACCGGCCCCGGACCCGGGAGCACGCGCCCGTGCGCCACGGATCCGTGTGCCCGTTTCCTCCCGAGGCGCTCCGCGGACCCAGCCGGCCGGGCCGCACCGGACGGGCCTCGCCGGACGGGCCGGACGGGCCGGACCGCGCGGCGTCAGGGGCCCGCGCCGCCCAGGCGGGCCAGGATCTCGGGGCCGAGCCGCGTGACGTCGCCCGCGCCGAGCGTGATGACGATGTCGCCCGGCACGGCCAGCCGGGTCACCGCGGCGGTCACCTCGGCCCGGTCGGGCACGTACTCGCAGACGGTCCCGGCGGGGACCCGGTCGGCGACCAGGCGGCCGGTGACCCCGGGCTCGGGGTCCTCGCGGGCCCCGTAGACGTCCAGGACCACGGCGACGTCGGCGAGGCCGAGCGCCTCCCCGAACTCGGCGGCGAAGAACCGGGTGCGGCTGTAGAGATGCGGCTGGAAGACCGCCACGATCCGTCCCGCGCCCGCTCCCCCGGCGGCCTTCTGCTCCACGTAGTCGCGGGTGGCCTCCAGGTCGGCGGTCAGCTCGGTGGGATGGTGCGCGTAGCTGTCGAAGACCTCCACGCCCGCGGCCTCGCCCTTGGGCTCCAGCCGGCGCATCGCCCCCCGGAACTCCGCCAGCCCGGCGCGCACCGCGGCCTCGTCCGCGCCCAGCGCCCGCCCGACCGCGACCACCGCCGCGGCGTTGAGCGCGTTGTGCCGCCCGGGGACGCCCAGCACGACCTCGCCGGAGCCCTCGATCTCGAAGCGGGATCCCAGGCCGCGCGGTGTGAAACCGGTGACCCGCAGGTCGGCGCCCGGCGCCTCGCCGTAGGTCAGCACGGTCAGCCCCCGCTCGCGGGCCCGCCCGGCCAGCTCCATCGCCACCGGGTCGTCGGCGCCGGCCACCAGGGTCCCGCCCGGCTCCACCCGGTCCACGAACCGGGCGAAGTTCTCCTTGACCTTCTCGAAGCCGCCGTAGTTGTCGAGATGGTCGGCCTCGACGTTGGTCACCACCGCGATGCGCGGGGTGTACATGAGGAACGACCCGTCGCTCTCGTCGGCCTCGGCGACGAACACCGGGCCGCCGCCCTCGTCGGCGCCGAGCCCGGTGGTGACGAGCCGGCCGCCGATGCAGTACGACGGGTCGGCCCCGGCGTGCTGCAGGGCGACGGTCAGCATCGACGTCGTGGTGGTCTTGCCGTGCGTGCCCGCCACCGCGACCGCCTCGCGGCCGGCCATCAGCGAGGCCAGCGCCGCCGACCGGTGCAGGACCCGCAGGCCGCGCTCGCGGGCGGCGACCAGCTCGGGGTTGGTGTCCCGGATGGCCGTGGACACCACCACCGTGTCGGCCTCCCCCAGGTACGCCGCGTCATGGCCGACGAAGACCTTGGCCCCCAGGTCGCCCAGCTGGGCGAGCATCTCGGAGTCCTGGGCGTCGCTGCCGGAGACGGCGATGCCGCGCCTGAGCATGATCCGGGCGATGCCGGACATGCCGGCACCGCCGATCGCGATGAAGTGGACCCTGCCCAGCTCCCCCGCCGGCACCACCTCGTCAGGACTGATCAGAGCCATCGGATCGCCCCGTCCCCTCGCCTGGTCCCTCGTCCCGTCCCCCGCGCGCGCCGCCCGGCCGCCGGGCTCACGCCCGGCCCGCCCCGCGGACCACCTCGTACACCATCTGCGCCAGCGCCACGTCGGCGTCCCGGCGTCCCATCCGCCCGGCCGCCTCCGACATGTGCGCGACCCGCGCCGGGTCGGCCAGCACCGGCAGCAGGTTGGCCGCGATCCACTCGGGGGTCAGGTCGGCGTCGTCGACCAGCAGCCCGCCGCCGCCCGCCACGATCGGCTCGGCGTTGAGGCGCTGCTCGCCGTTGCCGATGGGGAGCGGGACGTACACCGCGGGCAGCCCGACCGCCGCCAGCTCGGCGCAGGTCATCGCCCCCGCCCGGCACATCGCCATGTCGGCCGCCGCGTAGGCCAGGTCCATCCGGTCGCAGTAGGGGATGGTCACGTACTGCGGGCCGCCCGAGGTGGGCTCGGGCTCCTCGGTGTTCTTGGGCCCGACGATGTGCAGCACCTGGATGCCGGCCCGGTGGAACGCGGGGGCCGCGGCGACCGCGGCCCGGTTGAGCGACCGCGCGCCCTGGGAGCCGCCGAAGATCAGCAGGGTGGGCAGGTCGGGCAGCAGCCCGAAGTACGAGCGGGCCTTGTCGCCCATCGCCAGCCGGTCCAGCGCGGCGATCTCGCGGCGCAGCGGGATGCCGACGAACCGGGCGCCGGGCAGCGGGGAGTCGTGGTGGGAGACCGCCACGTGCTCGGTGAACCGGGCGCCGAGCTTGTTGGCCAGCCCGGGCTTGGGGTTGGCCTCGTGCACGATGATAGGCACCTTGCGCTTGCGCGCCGCCAGGTAGCCGGGGGTGGCGACGTAGCCGCCGAAGCCGACCAGGATGTCGGCGCGGGCCTGGTCGAGGACGGCCGCCGCCGCGTTGATGGCGCCGCGCAGCCGGCCGGGGACGGTCAGCAGCTGCGGTGTCAGCGTGCGGGGCAGCGGCACCGGCGGGATCAGCGCGAGCTCGTAGCCCCGCTGCGGGACCAGCCGGGTCTCCAGGCCCCGCTCGGTGCCGAGGCAGGTGACCCCGACGTTGGGATCGTTGCGTCGCAGCGCGTCGGCCAGAGCCAGGGCGGGCTCGATGTGTCCGGCGGTGCCGCCGCCGGCCAGGACAACCCTCATGCTCGTTGACAACTCCTCAGCATGTTCGTCGTGGCGATGCCGTAAGGCCCCGCCGCCCGCGCCGCGTTCCGCGGACCGGCGGTCGCCGGGCCTATCGGCACCCGGAGGGATTCAGCGCCGTGCCAGGCCCAGCCAGCTTAGAGCCCGCAGGACCGGTCCGGGACCTCGTGCGGCCAGTGCCTGGCGCGCGCCGGGCTCGCGCTTGGCGAAGGCCAGCAGCATGCCGAGCGCGATCAGGGTCGGGATCAGCGCCGACCCCCCGTAGGAGACCAGCGGCAGCGGGATCCCCGTGATGGGGAGCACACCGATCACCGCCCCGATGTTCACGATCGCCTGCACCACCAGCCAGGCGGTGGCGCCGGCCGCGGCCAGCCGGGTGAACGGGTCCTTGACGCGCCTGGCGATCCGCAGGCCCGCGTAGGCCAGCAGCCCGAACAGGCTGAGCACCACGAGCGTACCCACCAGTCCGAACTCCTCTCCGACGATCGCGAAGATGAAGTCGGTCTCGGCGTGCGGGAGGAAGTCCCACTTGGCCCGCCCCTCGCCCAGGCCGGTGCCGAACCAGCCGCCCGAGGCGACCGCGTACAGGCCCTGGGTGCCCTGGTAGCGGGCCCCGAGCGGGTCCCCGGACTGGTCCAGGAAGCCGGTGAGCCGCTGCATCCGGTACGGCTCGACGACGATGAGGATCGCCACCAGCAGGCCCACCAGCCCGGCCATGCCCACGAAGAGCCGGCCGGGGGCGCCCACGACCCACAGGAGCGCCAGGAAGATCGTGAGCAGTACCAGCGTCGTGCCCAGGTCGCTGCCCAGCATCACCAGCATCACCAGCAGCCCGGCGCCGGGCAGCAGCGGGACCAGCAGCGGCTTCCACTCGGTGAGCTGGCCGAGCCGTTCCTTGCGGGCCAGCAGGTCGGCCCCCCACAGGACCAGCGCGAGCTTGGCGGGCTCGGACGGCTGGATCTGCACCGCGCCCAGGTCGATCCAGCGGGTGGCGCCGCCCGCCGCGCGGCCCAGGCCGGGGACCAGCACCAGCAGCAGCGCCACGATCGACAGCAGCAGCAGCGGGTAGGCCAGGGCACGGAAGGTCTTGACCGGCAGGCGGGAGGCCAGCCACATGCACGGCAGCCCGATGGACACCCAGATCGCCTGCTTCTGGAACAGCGTGTAGGCCGAGCCGGTCTCCTGGATCTGCTTGACCAGCGACGCCGACAGCACCATGGTCAGCCCGAGCGCCAGCAGCATGAACGAGCAGCCCAGCACCAGGTAGTACGAGGTCAGGGGCCGGTCGAGGAGACCGACTGCGGCGGCGACCTGCTCACGCGGCCCGGAGCGCCCGGAGGGGCGCTCCTCGGCCGGCATCGCGGTGCTCATGCCGTCAGCGGGGTCCGCCGCCGTCCGGGAGGGCGCCTGCCGGCCCCGCGCCGGGGAGCCGCCGCACGGCCGCGATGAACGCGTCGCCGCGCGCCGGGTAGTTGGCGAACATGTCGAAGGAGGCCCCCACGGGGGCGAGCAGCACGGTGTCGCCCGGCTCGGCCAGGGCGGCGGCTTCGTTCACGACGCGGTCCATCGCCCCAGTGTCGGTGTCGGCGACGTCCACGACCGGAATATCGGGCGCGTGTCGCGCGAGTGCCTCCGCGATCCGTGCCCGGTCACGGCCCAGCAGGACGACGCCGCGCAGCCGGCCGGCGCAGGAGCGGACCAGCTCGTCGACCTCCAGCCCCTTCAGCAGCCCGCCCGCGATCCACACGATGGACTCGTAGGCGGCGAGGGAGGCCGCCGCGGCGTGCGGCTGGGTGGCCTTGGAGTCGTTGATGTAGGTGACGCCCCCGATCTCGGCGACGTGCTGGATGCGGTGCGGGTCGGGGACGAACGCGCGCAGGCCCTCGCGGACCGCCTCGGGGGGCACCCCGTAGGCGCGGGCCAGGGCCGCCGCGGCGAGCGCGTTGGCGACGTTGTGCGGCGCGAAGGGACGCACGTCGTGCAGCCCCGCCAGCTCGGCGGCCTCCCGTTCGGGGTCGCCGACCAGCGCGCGGTCGACCAGCAGGTCCTCGACCACGCCGAGGGTGCCGGGGCGCGGCATGCCCAGGGTGAAGCCCACCCGCCGCCGGGCGGCCTCGGCCAGCCCGGCCGAGACCGGGTCGTCGGCGTTGTAGACCGCCAGCGTGCCCTCGGGCCCCGCACCGTCGCCGGTGCCGCCCGCGCCGGGCCCGAAGATCTTGGCCTTGGCGGCGATGTAGGCGTCCATGGAGCCGTGCCAGTCGAGGTGGTCGGGCGCGACGTTCAGCACGGCGGCGGCCAGCGGCGCCAGGGAGCTCGACCAGTACAGCTGGTAGCTGGACAGCTCCACCGCCAGGACGTCGTGCTTCTCCAGGACGGCCTCGACGATGGGGGTGCCCACGTTGCCGACGGCGAGCGCGTCGTGCCCGGCGGCGGCGAGGATGGACGCCAGCATCCGCACGACCGTGGTCTTGCCGTCGGTCCCGGTGATCGCCAGCCAGGGGGCGGCGCCGGCCGGGCGCAGCCGCCAGGCCAGCTCCACCTCGCCGTAGGTCTCGATCCCGGCGGCGGCCGCGGCGGCCGGCAGCGGCGCGTCGGGACGCCAGCCGGGGGAGATCACGACCAGGTTGGTGCCCTCGGGCAGGGTCTCGCCGTCGCCCAGCCGCACCGTCACGCCGCGGGCCTCCAGCTCGGCGGCGTGCGCGCGCTGCTCCGGCCCGTCGCGGCCCTCGACCAGCGTGACCCGGGCGCCCCGTTCGGCCAGGACGCGGGCCGCGGCCCGCCCCGACACCCCCGCGCCGGCCACGCAGACCCGACGGCCCGCCCACTCCCCCGAGGTCACGACTTGGGCATCCATTCCAGGTAGAACAGTCCGAGGCCGATCGCGGTGAACAGCGCCGACATCAGCCAGAACCGGACGACGATGGTGGTCTCGGCCCACCCCGACAGCTCGAAGTGGTGCTGCAGCGGGGCCATCTTGAACACGCGTTTCTTGGTGAGCTTGAACCCGCCGACCTGGATCATCACCGACAGCGTGATCATGACGATCAGGCCGCACAGGATGGCCAGCAGGAACTGGGTGCGGGTGAGGATGGCCAGGCCGACCAGCACGCCGCCCAGCGCCAGCGAGCCGGTGTCGCCCATGAAGATCTTGGCGGGCGGGGCGTTCCACCACAGGAAGCCGAACACGCCGCCCAGCACCGCCGCCGCGACCACGGCGAGGTCGAGCGGGTCGCGCACGCTGTAGCAGTTGGGCGCCAGCGCGAAGTCGTAGCAGCTGTTGCGCAGCTGCCAGTTGCCGATGATCACGTAGGCGGCCAGCACCATGCCGGCGGGGCCGGCGGCCAGGCCGTCCAGGCCGTCGGTGAGGTTGACGCCGTTGGACATCGCGGCGATCAGCAGCAGGGCCCACACCACGAACAGGTACGGGCCGATCGAGGGGCCGAAGTCGCGCAGGAACGACAGGTGGGGGGAGGCGGGGGTGATGTCGTACCCGTTGGGGAAGTTCAGCGAGGCGATCGCGAAGACCACGCCCACCAGGATGATGCCGATCATCTTGGCGCCGCTGCGCAGGCCCAGGCTGCGCTGCTTGAACACCTTGATGTAGTCGTCGACGAACCCGACCAGCCCGAGCCCGGTCATCAGGAACAGCACCAGCAGGCCCGACACGGTCGGCATGGTGCCGTCGAACAGGTGCGCCCCGGCGTACCCGGCCAGCGAGCCGACGATGAACACGGTGCCGCCCATGGTGGGCGTGCCGCGCTTGCCCTGGTGGCCGGAGGGGCCCTCCTCGCGGATCATCTGGCCGTAGCCCAGCCGGTTGACGATCCGGATCCACACCGGGGTGCCGACCATGCCGATGATCAGCGCGATCCCGGCCGCGATGATGATGTTGGTCATGCGCGGTCACCCCCGGCGGTGCCGCCCGCGGTCTCCACGGCCGCCGTCCCGGCCCCGGCCCCGTCCTGGAGCAGACGCTCGGCGATGCGTTCCATCCCGGCGACGCGAGAGCCCTTCACCAGTACGACGTCCCGCGGCCTGAGCCGCTCGCTGAGCACGGTCACCGCCGCGCCGACGTCATCCACCTGTACGCACTCTCCCGTCCATGACGCCACCTGGTCGGCCCCTTCGGCCATCGGCGCGGCGTTCTCACCGACGACGACGAGGCCGGCGATGCCGCTGCGCGCGACATGCTGCCCGATCTTGGCATGTTCCGCCGCCGAGCCGGGGCCCAGTTCGGCCATTTCGCCCAGAACGGCGAAGGCGCGGCGGCCCCGGGCCATGTGGGCCAGCACGTCGACCGCGGCCCGCGTCGAGTCCGGGTTGGCGTTGTAGGCGTCGTTGACCACCGTGACGCCGTCGGCCCGCTCGGTGACCTCCATCCGCCACCGGCTGGCCGGGCGGGCCTCCGACAGGACCTCGGCGATCTCCTCCGGCGGCAGGCCCACCGCGCGGCCCACGGCGGCGGCGGCCAGCGCGTTGGCGACCGCGTGCGCGCCGTGCAGGCGCATCTCCACCGGAGCCGTGCCCTCGGGGGTGACCAGCGAGAACCGGGGCCGGCCCGCCTCGTCCAGGCGCTCGCCGGCGGCGCGGACGTCGGCCCGGCCGGACCGGCCGAACGTGACGACCTCGGCCTCGGTGCGGGCGGCCATCGCCAGGACCAGGGGGTCGTCGGCGTTGAGGATCACGGTGCCGCCGGCGGGCACCGCCTCGGCCAGCTCGCTCTTGGCGGCGGCGATGCCGTCCCGCCCGCCGAACTCGCCGATGTGCGCGGTGCCGACGTTGAGCACCACGCCGACGCGGGGCGGGGCGATCCCGGCGAGGTAGGCGATGTGACCGATTCCACGCGCACCCATCTCCAGCACCAGGTGCCGGGTCCGCTCGTCGGCGCGCAGCACCGTCAGCGGCAGCCCGATCTCGTTGTTGAACGAGCCGGGCGGGGCGACCGTGGCCCCGGCGCGCTCGACGACCCGGGCGATCAGGTCCTTGGTGGAGGTCTTCCCGGCCGATCCGGTGACCCCGATGACGGTGGCCTCCGGCAGCCGGGCCAGCACGCCGCGGGCCAGCAGGCCGAGCGCGTGCCGTACGTCCTCGACGACCACGGCGGGGCCGCCGACGGGGCGCTCGGCGAGGACCCCGGCGGCCCCGGCCGCCAGCGCCGCCGCGGCGAAGTCGTGCCCGTCGGCCCGCTCGCCCCGGAACGCGGCGAACAGCGACCCGGGACCGGCAGCCCGGGAGTCGATCACCACGGGGCCGGTGACCACGGGACCCGTGACCACGGGGTGGGCCGGGGCGTCACCGCCCGCCGGGGAGAGCCCGTCGAGGGCACCGCCCGTCAGCTCCGCGATCGTCGACAGCGGAAGTGGGATCACGCCTGCGTCCCGTCCCCTCTCAGATCCGACGGCGCCCGCGCGGGCCCCGGCGGGGCGCCACGGCGCCGCAGCGCCTCCCGGACGACCTCGCGGTCGTCGAAGGGGTGCACCTCGCCCGCCACGTACTGGCCCTGCTCGTGCCCCTTGCCGGCGATCACGAGCACGTCGCCGCTCCGGGCCCGGGCGACCGCCAGCCCGATCGCCGCGGCGCGGTCGGGTTCCACCACGATGTGCGCCCGGTGCTCCTGCGGCACCTTGAGCCCGCCCTCGACCATAGCGGCGAGGATCGCGAGCGAATCCTCCGACCTGGGGTTGTCGTCGGTGAAGTAGGCCAGGTCGGCCAGCCGGGCCGCGGCCTCGCCCATGAGGGGCCGCTTGCCGCGGTCGCGGTCGCCGCCGCAGCCGAGCACCACCGCCAGCCGGCCCTCGGTGACCGGGCGCAGCGCCGTGAGCACCGCCTCCACCGCGCCGGGTTTGTGGGAATAGTCCACCAGGGTGACGAAGTCCTGGCCCTCGTCGACCCGCTCCAGCCGGCCCGGGACGCCCGGCAGCGCGGCGACACCGTGCACCGCGGCGGGCAGCGAGATCCCCGCCTCCACCAGCGCCACGATCGCGGCCAGCGCGTTGGCCACGTTGAACGGGCCGGTCAGCTGGACGCCGGCGTCGGCCTCGATGCCGCCGGGGCCCACCACCCGGAAGACGCTGCCGTCGGCGCCGACCCGCACGTCCTCGGCCCGCCAGTCGGCCGCCGGGTCGCCGGTGGCCGAGAAGGTGGTCACCGGGATGGTGGCGACCGCGATCAGCTCGCGCCCGTAATGGTCGTCGAGGTTGACCACGCCGACCCGGGAGTACTCCGGCGTGAACAGCCGGGCCTTGGCGGCGAAGTAGTCCTGCATGGTCGGGTGGTAGTCGAGGTGGTCCTGGGAGAGGTTGGTGAAGATCGCGACCTCGTAGTGCGCCCCGCCGACCCGGCCCTGCTCCAGCGCGTGGCTGGAGACCTCCATCGCGGCGGCGCCCACGCCGCGCTCGCGCATCATCGCGAAGATCGCGTGCAGGTCGGTGGCCTCGGGCGTGGTCAGCGAGCTGGGCAGCCGGGCGTCCTGGATCCGCATCTCCACGGTCCCCACCACGGCCGTCTCCACCCCGGCGGCGCGCAGCCCCGCCTCCAGCAGGTAGACGGTGGTGGTCTTGCCGCTGGTCCCGGTCACCCCGATCAGCGTCAGGTCGCGGGCGGGCTCCCCGTACACCCAGGCGGCGGCGTCGCCGAGCCGGGCCCGGGGGTCGTCCACCACCAGCACCGGCAGCCCGGTCGCGGCGGCGCGCTCGTGCCCGGCGGGGTCGGTCAGGATCGCCGCCGCGCCCTTCTGCGCGGCCTGGCCGGCGAACTGGGCGCCGTGCGCCCGGGCGCCCGGCAGCGCCGCGTACAGGTCGCCCGGCAGCACGGCGCGGGAGTCGTGGGTGATGCCGGTGACCGCCGCGCGGGCGCCGCCGCTCTCGGTGGCGCCGAGCAGCGCCGCGAGCCCGGAGAGCGGACGGGCCGGATTGGTGGTCGGACGCATGACTCGTCTTTCGGTACGGATCGAGGGAACCGGCGGTGCCACCGGCCTGGACACGGATGCTGGGCTCACGGCGGAAGAGCGTACTCGCTGCGCTCAGTCCCGGGCGTGGATCTTGATGATCGGCGGTTTGCTCTCCGTCGGCGGGATCTTGCGGCTCTGCAGGGCGAAGCCCATCACGTCCTTGAAGACGGGGGCCGCCGCATCGCCACCATAGTGGCTTCCCTTCCGCGGCCCCTGCAGAACCACCTGGACGACCAATTGCGGATCGTCGGCGGGGGCGAATCCGGCGAACGAGGCGGTGTAGCCGCTGCCGTCGTAACAACCGCAACGCGGGTTGACGATCTCGGCCGTGCCGGTCTTGCCCGCGACCCGGTAGCCGGGGATGCGCGCCTTGGGGGCGGTCCCCTCGGGCGAGGCGACCCCCTCCAGCATGTCCCGGATCTGGCGGGCCGTCTCCGAGCTGATCACCTGCCTGCTCTCCGGCTTCGCCGCGGCGGTGAAGGTGCCGTCGTCGTCGGTGGTGCCGGCGACCAGGTTGGGCGCCACCCGGATCCCGCCGTTGGCGATGGTGGCGTAGACGCTGGCCATCTGGAGCGCGTTCACCGTCATCGACTGGCCGAACGCGATCGCGTAGCGGTCGGTGCCCGACCACTTGGCCGGCGGCTGGAGCTTCCCGGCCGTCTCGGCGGGCAGGCCCACGCCGGTGCGCTCGCCGAAGCCGAAGTCGCGCAGGGACTGGTAGAGCGTCTGCTGCGGGATCCGCTCGCTGGCCAGGATCGTGCCCACGTTGCTGGAGGTGGCCAGCACCCCGGCGAACGTGAGCCGCTGGGTGGGATGCGGATGGGAGTCGCGGAAGGTCCGGTCGTACCGCTTGACCCGGTCGGGGACGGTGAACGCCGTGTCGGGCCGCACCCCGCCCTTCTCCAGCACGGCGGCGGCGGTGACGACCTTGCCGGTGGACCCCGGCTCGTACTCCTCCTGGACGATGGGGCTGCCCCACCGGCCGGGCGCGGACTTGCCGTAGTCGTTGGGGTCGTAGCCGGGCGCCGAGGCCAGGGCCAGCAGCCGCCCGTCCCGGGGGTCCATCACGATGACGCTGCCGCTGCGCGCGCCGGTCGCCTGGACCTGCCGCTCGATCGCCCGCTGCGCCTGGAACTGGAGGTCGCGCATCAGCGTCAGCCGCACCCCGCGGCCGGGGACCGGCGGGCGCTTCTGGTCCTCGCCCATCGGGATGTGCTGGCCCTCCGGGCTGATCTCGACCCGCTGCCAGCCGGCGCTCCCCGCCAGCTGCCGGTTCATCGAGTACTCCAGCCCGGCGGCGCCCCTGCCCTCGGCGTTCACGAAACCTATGACGCCCGCGGCGAGGGAGTCGTTCGGGTACTGGCGGCGGTATTCCGGCAGCGTGCCGATGCCCAGGAACCTGAACCCCATCACCAGGCGCGCCTGGTCGGGCCGGACGCCGTGCGCCAGGTACTCGAAGCGGCTGTCGGGGGTGCTGATGATCTTCATCACCCGCGCCGGGTCCAGCCCCAGGGTCGGCGCCAGCGCGTTCACGATCCCCTGCCGCTTCTCCGGCTTGATCATGAACGGGTCGGCGAAGATCGCGCGGGCCTCCACCGTCATCGCCAGCGGGTTGCCCTGCGCGTCGGTGATGTCGCCCCGGACGGCGGGCAGGTCGATGGTCTGCAGGCGCTGCTTCATCGCCAGCTCGCTGTAGGAGCCGGACTCGATGGTCTGCAGCTGCACCAGCCGCCCGGCGAACAGCGACAGCACGAACGCCACGACCAGCAGCCCGACGTTGAGGCGCTTGACCGGGTCGCGCCGGTGGAACGGGACCCGGGGACGGGGCGGCCTGCCCTGGGAGCCCCCGCCGCGGCCGCCGCCCGAGCCGCCGCCCGGGGCGGTGCGGCGGCGGGCCGGGGGCCTGCCCTCCGACCTGCTGGCCGACGTCCTCGCAGGGGGCTTGGCCGTGGGCTTGGCCGGGGTCCTGGTCGCGGGGGCCCTGCGCGGGGCGGCCTTGGCCCCCTTGGCCGCGGGGGCCTTGGGCGAGGGAGCCTTGGGCGCAGGGGCCTTGGGCGCAGGGGCCTTGGACGCTCCCGCCGACCCCTTGGCCGCGGACGTCTTGGCCGACGCCCCCTTGCCGCCGGACTTCTTGCCCGAGCCGCCCGCGCCGCCCGCGCCGCCGGCCCCGGAGCGCGGCGGCGGGACCATGCCGTTCCGGGCGGGCCGGCGGGTGGAGCCGGCACCGCCCGGTGACCGCGGCGGGTCGCCCTTCTTACGCCCGGACGCGCGCGCCGCGCCCGGGCCGCTCTTCTTGTTCTTGTCGTCGCCCCCCGAGGGGTCGCGGGACGTCCGTCCCGCGGAACCGCGCCTACGGCCAGGCGGCGGGCCCGCCGCTCCGCGTCCCGGCCCCGGTGTCACCCTGTCCCCCGCTCCTTCTCGGTCCGGCCGCCGGTCACGGCGTGCCGGTCCCCGTCCGGTCCGCCGTCCCCGCCCCCGTTCCCGCCGGGCGGGCCGGGGCGCCGGTCCGGCTCCCTGGGGCCGCGGCGGCACGGTCCGCGGCGGCGGACACGCCGTCGCCGGGCACCACGGCACCGGGGATCCCGACCACGCCGGCCGCTCCGGCCGCCGCGGCGGCGGCGTGCGGCACCGGCCGCATCGAGCCGCCGATCACCTGGCCGGTGACGCCGTCGATGAACGCCAGCCGGGTCGGCCGCTGCATGCCCAGGGCCTCGGCCTTCTGCGCCACGCGCTCGGGCGACTCCTCGCGGGCGATCTCCTCCTGGAGCGCCTGCCGCTGCTGGCCGAGCAGCTTGTTGTTCTGCTGGAGCCGCGTCAGCGTGAACGCGTCCTCGGCGAGCACGGTGTTGAGCAGCAGGAGGCTGACCAGCGCCCCGCCCATGAGCCCGCAGATGAGCAGCACGAAGGGCGCGCGCGGCGGCGAGGACCGCCCGGTCCGGCGTTCCGCCTGCCCGGCCGCCGCGGCGGCCTTGGCCCGGGTCTTCGTCCCGGCCTGGGGGCTCGCCTTGGGGCCGGCCTCGGCGCCCGCCTTGGACGCCGTCCTCGCGCCGGTCTTCGGCGCCGCCTTCGGGGCGGACTTCGGGACGGTCCTGGTCCCGCCCTTCGGGGCGGCCTTCGGCCTGGCCTCGGTCTTCGCCTCGGTCCCGGCCTCGGCGCCGGAGGCCGGCACCGGGGCGGACCCGCCCGTCCCGCCGCCGCGTTCCGGGCGGGCCCGGACCGGGGTGGGAGCCTTGGAGCCCCGCGGGCGCCTGGTCGTCGTGGTCATCTCGCCTCCCGGAGCCGTTCGGCGGCGCGCAGCCGCACCGACCCGGCCCGTGGGTTGGTCGTGGTCTCCTCGTCGGAGGGCAGCTCGGCGCCGCGGGTGAGCAGCCGGAAGCGCGGCCGGTGCTCGGGCAGCGTGACGGGCAGTTCCGGCGGGGTGGTGTCGGCCGCCTGGGCGGCGAGGACCTGCTTGGTGATGCGGTCCTCGAGGGAGTGGTAGGAGAGCACGACGATCCGCCCGCCGACCGGCAGGGCGGCGAGGGCCGCGGGCAGGGCCCGCCGCCAGGTGTCCAGCTCCCCGTTCACCTCGATGCGCAGCGCCTGGAAGGTCCGCTTGGCCGGGTTGCCGCCGGTACGGCGGGTGGCGGCCGGGATCGAGGTGCGCACCAGGTCGGCCAGCCGCCTGGTGGAGTCGAGGGGGGCGCGCTCGCGCTCGCGGACGATGGCGGCGGCGATCCGCTGGGCGAACCGCTCCTCGCCGTACTCGCGCAGGATGCGGGCCAGCTCGGCGGGCGGGTAGCCGTTGACCACGTCGGCCGCCGTCAGGCTCTGGGTACGGTCCATCCGCATGTCCAGCGGGGCGTCGTAGGAATAGGCGAAGCCGCGCTCGGCCTCGTCCAGCTGCGGCGAGGACACCCCGAGGTCGAAGAGGACCGCGTCGACGCGCGGCACCCCCAGCCGTTCGAGGACGTCCGGCAGCTCGTCGTAGACGGCGTGCTCCAGCCGCGCCCGGTCGCCGAAGCGTGCCAGCCGCCGGGCGGAGCGCTCCAGGGCCGTGGTGTCGCGGTCGAGCCCCACCAGCCTGAGCCGGGGATGGGCCTCCAGCATGGCCTCGGCGTGGCCGCCGAGACCGAGGGTCGCGTCGAGGTAGACCGGTTCCCGTCCGGTGACCTGGACCGCGGGCCCGAGCAGCTCCAGTACGCGATCGAGCATGACCGGTACGTGACCGGATCCGGCCGCGGGCTGACCCGCCTCCATGGTTCACCCCCTCGTACGCCACTACGCTCGCGGACTGCGTGGCATCGTCGGCCCGGCCCCCTGTCCCCCGTGTCTGGGCGGACGCCCCCGGCGGCCTCGCCCGGCCAGGTCCCCATCCGCTGCCCGTGAGGAAGATCACCGCATAGTCGCGGGGGGTCGCCGTCTGGCGCCGGGGAAGCTGCGCCAGCTGGCTGGAGAGCGGCTGGAGACCTGGCCGAACGCGGGCCAGTGCCGGTCATCGGACCGACGAGTGAATGCTCAGAGGATCCCTGGCAACACCTCCTCCGAGACCTCGGCGAAGGCCTGCTCCTCCTGCTCGAGGTAGGCCTCCCATGCCTTGGTGTCCCAGATCTCCAGGCGCGTGTTGGCCCCGATGACGGTGCACTCGCGGGTGAGACCCGCGTACGCGCGCAGCGGCTGCGGGATCGTGACGCGTCCCTGCTTGTCGGGGACCTCGTCGGAGGCGCTGGCGAAGAAGACGCGGCTGTAGGCCCGGACGGACCTCTCGGTGACCGGTGCGGCACGAAGCGCCTCGGTGATGCGCTGGAACTCCGCCATGGGGAAGACGTACAGGCAGCGTTCCTGGCCCTTCGTGATCACCAATCCCCCCGACAGCTCCTCGCGATACTTCGCCGGCAGGAACAGTCGTCCCTTGTCGTCGAGGCGCGGGGCATGGGTGCCGAGAAACAACGGCCCCACCTCCCGCGCCACGCGGGGTACTACTGCCCCCCACGGCGCTCCACTCTACTCCACTCTTCCCCACCGTCAACTACGAAAACGCGTCGCGCGCGCCGAAACGCGCCGGAAATATGCAGGTCAGAAGGGGTGGTGCGGAGTGGGGGGCATGGCGGCCCCCCGCGCGCCCCCGTCCCGGAGCCCTGCCGGGAGAGGGGTGGTCCGACGGCCTGTCAAGGCGCGGTCAGGGGTCGGGAGGTCACGGGGGGTGACCGGGGTGGGGCGGAGTGGAGGGCGCCCGGTCCCGGGCCCGCGCGGGCCCGCGCCGCCCTCGATGCGGCTGTGACGGTCACCCGTGTGCAGCACAATGGCTCCCGTCCACCATGAACATCGCGGCACCGGGCCCGACGACGTACTGTCGATGGGGCAGGCACAGGCAGAGGCACATGAACCAGGCGCGGGGCAACGCCGTACCGGGTCGCTGGACAACGCTCGCGCGGGCGGGGGCCGCAGGTCCCCGGCGGGACCGGTGAAGAGATCACACGGCCGTTCGGCTGAGGAGGGTTGCTGGTGGCAGTAGGCACGCACGGCGAGTCGTTCAAGGAGGCGTCCGCCGGCGCCGACGCCGGCGCCGACCCCGGGCTCGACGGCCTGGCCCAGGTGGCCGGCAAGATCCGCGACGCGGTGGAGTCGGTGATCGAGGGCAAGCCCGGGGTGGTGCGGCTCGCGCTGACGGTCCTGCTGGCCGAGGGCCACCTGCTGATCGAGGACGTGCCGGGGGTCGGCAAGACCATGCTGGCCAAGGGGCTGGCGCGGTCGATCGACTGCACGGTGCGGCGGGTGCAGTTCACCCCCGACCTGCTGCCCAGCGACATCACCGGGGTCAGCGCGTACAACCAGGAGCTGCGCGAGTTCGAGTTCAAGCCGGGCCCGGTGTTCGCCAACATCGTGGTCGGCGACGAGATCAACCGCGCGTCCCCCAAGACCCAGTCCGCGCTGCTGGAGTGCATGGAGGAGCGGCAGGTCACGGTGGACGGCACCACCTACCCGCTGGAGCGCCCGTTCATGGTGATCTCCACGCAGAACCCGGTGGAGATGGAGGGCACCTACCCGCTGCCCGAGGCCCAGCGCGACCGGTTCACCGCCCGCATCTCCATGGGCTACCCCGACCCGGCCGCCGAGCTGGAGATGCTGGACGTGCACGGGCAGTCCTCGCCGCTCGACCGGCTGCGGCCGGTGGCGCACGCGGGCGACGTGCGGAGGCTGATCGACGTGGTACGCCGCCAGCACGTGTCCGCGCAGGTGCGGCAGTACGCCATCGACCTGGTCACCGCCACCCGCAGGCATCCCGACCTGCGGCTGGGCGCCTCGCCCCGGGCCACCCTCCACCTGGTCCGCGCCGCCCGCGCGTACGCGGCGCTCGACGAGCGCGACTACGTGCTGCCCGACGACGTCCAGGACCTGGCGGTGCCCGTGCTCGCGCACCGGCTGCTGCCCACCGCGGAGGCCCAGATCGAGCGGCGCCGCCCCGAGCAGGTGGTGGCCGAGCTCGTCGACCGGCTGCCGGTGCCCTCCCCCGGGGCGTGACCTTGAGACGAGCGCTGGCCGGGCTCACGACCCGGGGGCGGTCCTTCGTGGCCGCCGGGACGACCGCCATCGTCTGCGCGTTCGTGCTGGGCGAGCGTGATCTGCTGCGTGCCGGGGTGCTGGTGCTGGTGCTGCCGCTGCTGTCCACCCTGGCGGTGTCGCGGACCCGCTACCGGCTGGCCTGCGCCCGCAGGCTGGACCCGGCGCGCCTGCCGGTGGGACACGAGTCCCGCGTGGACCTGCGGCTGGAGAACGTCTCCCGGCTGCCCAGCGGGCTGCTGATGGTGGAGGACCAGGTCCCCTTCTCGCTGGGCGGGCGGGCCCGGTTCGTGCTCGGCCGGGTCGAGCCGCAGGGCTCCCGGGAGCTGAGCTACCGGATCCGTTCCGACGTGCGCGGCCGGTACCGGGTGGGGCCGCTGACCGTGCGGCTGGCCGACCCGTTCGGGATGGTGGAGCTGGTCCGCTCGTTCAGCCTGGCCGACACCCTGACCGTCACCCCCGTGGTCGTGCCGCTGCCGCCGGGGCGGCTGAGCGGCGCGTGGGCCGGCGGCGGCGACAGCCCGGCGCGCACGGTCGCCACCGCCGGGGAGGACGACATCGCCCCGCGCGAGTACCGGCACGGCGACGACCTGCGCCGGGTGCACTGGCGGTCGACCGCCCGGTACGGCGAGCTGATGGTCCGGCGCGAGGAGCAGCACTGGCAGAGCAGCGGCACGCTGTTCCTGGACACCCGGCGCTCGGGGTACTGGGGTGAGGGCCCGGCGTCGGCGTTCGAGCAGGCGGTCTCGGCCGCCGCGTCGATCGGGACGCACCTGTCGCGGACCGGGATGGGCCTGCGGCTGGTCACCGACGAGGGAGAGGCGCTGCCCCGGTCCGCCCGGGTCGAGGGGGCCTTCGAGGCGACGCTGCTGGAGGCGCTGGCGACGGCCCGCCCGTCGCGGAGCCGTTCCCTGACCGCGGGGCTGGCCGCGCTGGGCGGGCCGGGCACGCCGAGCCGGGACGGGGACGGGCTGGTGGTCGCCGTGTTCGGTGTCCTGCGGGCGGAGGACGCGCGGGCGGTCGCGGCGGCGCGCCGCGGCAACGCCACCTACGTCGCCGTGCTCGTCGACGCGCGGCCCGGCCCCGGGGCACCGGACGCCGGCACGGACGCGGGCACGGACGCCGGTGTCGGCGCGGGCGGCTCGGGCGATGGCCGGGAGGCCGGCGCCGGGCGTGACGCGGACCGCGGCGCGGACGGCCCGGCGGCGGACGGCGCGGGTGCGGGGCCGGGCACCGGCGCGACCGCGGCGGGGCTGCTGCGCGCGGCCGGGTGGCGGGTACTGGTCGTGGGCTCGGCCGCGGAACTGCCGGGTGCGTGGGCGGCGGCCGGCCGGACCGCCGGGGACTTCGCCAGGGGCGCCTCATGAGGATCCGCATGACGATCATGGCCGCGCTGGCCACGCTGGCCGGTTCCGCAGGGCTGTATCCGCTGTTCTCCAGCGGCATGTGGTTCTGGTCGGGGCTGGGGGCGGTGCTCGCGGTCGCCGCGGGCGGGCTGCTGACGCGGCACCTGCGCGCGCCCGTCCTCGTCGGGGCGCTCGGCGGGCCGGTCTGCCTGCTCCTCTACCTGACCGCGCGGTTCACCGCGGGCGAGGCGCTGCTGGGCGTGGTGCCCACGCCGTCGTCGTTCCGGCGGCTGGGAGAGCTGTTCGCCGAGGGATGGGACGCGGTCAACCAGTACGCCGCGCCGGTCCCGCTGGTGCCGGGGATCGCGCTGCTGGCCACCGCGGGCATCGGCCTGGTGGCCGTCATGGTCGACCTGCTGGCGGCGCGGCTGCGGCGGGCCGCCCCCGCCGGCCTCCCGCTGCTGGCGATGTACAGCGTGCCCGCGGCGGTCCGCGAGGAGAGCATCGGCTGGCTGGCGTTCGGCGTGGGGGCCATGGGGTACCTCGCGCTGCTGGTCTCCGACGCCCGCGAGCGCGTGGGCGGCTGGGGGCGGGTGGTGGTCACCCGGCGCTGGAGCGAGGACGCCCCGGCGGACGGCGCCCGGCCCGCCGTCTCGCGGGAGGGGACGGAGGGGGACGGGTCCGGCCGGGTCCGCCGTCCCGACTCGGGGGCGCTGGCCGCGAGCGGGCGCCGGATCGGGACGGCGGCGGTGGCGATCGCGGTGCTGGTGCCCACGGCCGTGCCGGGCATCCATCCGCGCGGCCTGTTCGGGATGGGCTCGGGCGGCGGGCGCGGCGGCGGCACGCAGACGGTGACCACGCCCGATCCCCTGGTCAGCCTGAAGCGGGAGCTGACCCGCCAGGACGAATCGGTCGTCCTGAGCTACCGCACCGACGACCCCCGTCCCGACTACCTGCGGCTGTACGCGCTGGACCGGTTCGACGGCGACCGGTGGACCTACACCGCGCTGGAGAGCACCGCCAGGGACCGGGTCACGGACGGGACGCTGCCGGCGCCTCCCGGGCTGATCGCGGCGCCGGTCCGCCGGGTGAACACCAGCGTCCGGGTGCAGCGCAAGGTCCGGAACATGACCTTCCTGCCGATGCCGTACGCGCCGACCCGGCTGTCGATCAAGGGTGACTGGCGGGTGGACTCCCGGTCCCTGATGGTCTACTCCCTGCGCGACTCCGCCGGCGGGCGCTCCTACGACGTCACCAGCCTCCGGGCCGAGCCCACGCCGGAGCAGCTGGCCGACGGCGGCACCTACCCCAGCGACATCGTCACCGCCTACACCGCGGTGCCGCGCAGCGTCCCGCCGGCGATCCGCAGGCTCGCGCAGGACGTCACCGAGGGCTCCACCACCGCGCACGCGCAGGCCGTGCGCCTGCAGAAGTGGTTCACCAACGACGGCGGCTTCGCCTACGACCTGAGCGCGCCGCCGCCCCAGCACGGCAGCGACCTGGTCGACTTCCTGCTGCGCAGCAAGCGCGGCTACTGCGAGCAGTACGCGGCCTCGATGGCGCTGCTGGCGCGGATCCTCGGCATCCCGGCGCGGGTCGCCATGGGCTACACCTCCGGCTCCCAGACGGGTCTCGGGCAGTGGGTCGTGCGTTCGCGCGACGCCCACGCCTGGCCGGAGCTCTACTTCCCCGGCACCGGCTGGGTCCGTTTCGAGCCGACCCCGGCGGGGGCGGCGGGCGCGGGCACGGCGAACGTTCCCACCTACACCGACCCGGCGAGCATCGGGGAGGGCGTCCCCGAGCAGGAGCAGGAGGCGCCCGCTCCGGAGGAGTCGGCCACGGCCGAGCGGAGCGCCGGGCCGGAGTCGGCGCAGCGCCGGCAGCCCGAGGACGAGGGTCCGGCGGGCGCGGTGGACGCGGAGGAGGACGGCGGCGGCCCGCCGACCGGCTGGCTGGCCGGGGCGCTGCTGGTGCTGCTGATCCTGGCGGCGCCCATGGCGGCGCGGGTCCTGGCGCGGCGGCGGCGCTGGGCGGCCACGGCGCGCGGCCGTCCGTCCGGGCCGGGGCGCGGCACGGCGCCGGGCCCGGGCACGGGTCACGGCCGCCCGGGGAAGGCCCCGGCCGCGCCGGGGCCGGTGGATCCCGCGCACGCCGCCTGGCAGGAGATGCGGGCGGACGCCCTCGATCACGGCCTGACCTGGCGGGCCAGCGACACCCCCCGCGCCACCGCGCGCCGCCTGGGGGAACTGCTGGAGCTGGACGCCGAGAGCGCCGGGGCGCTGAAACGCCTCGCCCGCGCCGAGGAGCTGGCCCGATACTCGCGGTCGCGCCCGCCGACGCCCGCCGAGTCGCTCCGGGCCGATCTGAAGACCGTACGGGAGGCGTTCGCCGCGGCCGTCGGCCGCCGGGCCCGGCTGCGGGCCCGCTACCTGCCGCCCTCCAGCATGGCGGCGTTCCGTTCCGCGGGCACCCGGGCCGTGGCCGCCACCGGCCGCCTGAACGAGCGGGCCGCCCGGCTGGGCGGCCTCACCGACCGCCTCTCCGCCCTGCTCCGCGCCCGCCGCTGACCCGCGGGCCGCCGCTCCGGAGCGGCGGCCCGGTCGGGGTCCGAGCGGTGCCCGGTCGAGGGTCATGCGGGCAGCGGAAGCGCAATGCGGGCACGCGCCCTGCGGGCACGGAAGCGTCTTGCCAGGGCGGAAGCGTCATGCAGGCACGGGGGCGGCATCCGGGCACGAGAAAGGAGCGGGCGACGGTGCCGTACGCGCGGATGGAACCGCGTACGGCACGGCGTCACCCGGCGACCGCCCCGGAGGGGGCGGTCAGGCCGGTGACCGGCTCATTCGCCTTCGGTGCGGCGGCGCCAGCGCTCTTCCATCCGGTCCATGAACCCCGACCGTGACCGGTCGCGGCGGCGGGCCTGACGGCCGCCCCCGGAGTCGCCGGAGTCGCCTCCGCCTGCGGCGGCGGCCTCCGCTCCGACTCCGGTCATCCGTTTCCAGCTGGTCAGCGCCCAGACACAGCAGACGACCATGAGCAGGAATCCGGTGACGCTCACGGCGATCGTGACCGTTCCCGCGTTCAGGATCAGGCCGGTCATCAGAGCGCACACGCCCAGCACGAAACCGAGGGCGGCCTTGACGATCCGGCGCTTGTAGTGAACCTGGGGGTTGGTCGAGCGAACCGCATGAGCGAACTTCGGATCCTCGGCGTACAACGCCTGCTCGATCTGGTCGAGCATGCGTTGCTCGTGCTCAGAGAGCGGCACGGCGCCTCCCAACGACAGCCCCGCGACGGGGTATCCGATGCAGGACGGGTTCCTCTACGGTGATATGCCCAGAATACGAGGCGGAACGAGGGGACGAAAGCGATCGGCCGAGCCGGCACCGTCTGCGGGCGGTGTCCCTGTACGCCGTCATCTCCGTGCGTCCCCGTCGTCGCGAGCGTCACCCTCGGCGGCGCGGCGGACCAGAGCGGCCGGCCGGACCGCACCGCGGCCGAACCGGTGCGCGACCTGGTCCATCGCGCGCTCGGCCTCTCTCCAGCCGGTCTCCGGTTCGTCGAGCGCCAGCTGGCGGGGGGCCTGGTCGGCGGGCCCCAGATTCTCCACCCGGACGCCCACCAGACGGAGTCGTACCCGCTCCAGCCCGGCCGCCTCGTACAGCTCGCATGCTGTGACATAGATCACACGAGCCAGATCGGTGGGCTCACGCAGCGTGCGCGCCCGTGTGATCGTCTTGAAGTCGGCCATCCGGAGTTTGACGCTGACGGTGCGGCCCGCGTTCCCGCTCTCCCGCAGCCGGGCCCCGACCTTCTCGGACAGCCGCAGCAGCTCGCGCCGGATGATCTCCGGGTCGTCGATGTCGGTGTCGAAGGTCTCCTCGGCGCCGATGCTCTTGTCGGGCGTGTGCGGGACGACCGCGCGCGGGTCGCGGCCCCAGGACAGCTCGTGCAGATGGCTTCCCAGGGCGTTGCCCAGCTCGCGCTGGAGGGTGGCCAGGGGCACCTGGGCGATCTGGCCGACGGTCCGCAGCCCCAGCCGGGCGAGCGCCTGCTCGGTGCGTTCCCCGACGCCCCACAGGGCGGCGGCGGGGAGGGGGTGCAGGAACGCCTCGACACCATCGGCCGGCACCACCAGCAGCCCGTCCGGTTTGCACCGGGTGGAGGCCAGCTTGGCGACGAACTTGGTGGCGGCCACGCCGACCGAGCAGGTGATGCCCTGCTGCTCGCGCACCTGCGCCCGGATCGACCGCGCGATGGCGGCGGGCCGGCCCAGCCGCCGCACCGCCCCGGCGACGTCCAGGAACGCCTCGTCCAGGGAGAGCGGCTCGACCAGCGGGGTCACGGTACGGAAGATCTCGAAGACCGCGGCCGAGACCCGGGCGTACTTCTCGTGCCGGGGCGGCAGCACGACCGCGTGCGGGCACAGCCGGCGGGCCCGGGTCATCGGCATGGCCGAGTGCACCCCGTACGCCCGCGCCTCGTAGGAGGCCGCCGCCACCACGCCGCGGGCGCCCGCGCCGCCGACGACGACCGGGCGCCCGACCAGCTCGGGCCGCTCCAGCAGCTCCACGCTGACGAAGAAGGCGTCCATGTCGACGTGCAGGACGGAGCACCCGGTGTCGTCGGCGGGCGGGCCGGGCTGGGGGCCCGGCCGGTGCAGCTGCTGTTTGCGGCTCACCGCCGTCCTACCGCCGGTCCGCGACCACGTGCAGCTGGGTGGCCAGCTCGCGCAGCACCGGGTGGACGGCCGCGACCGACTCCAGCGCGATCAGCGCCTCGGCGGCGTCCTGGTCGCCGTCGGACGGCCCGCCCGGCACCAGGTCGGCGAAGATCCGCACGCCGTGCAGCGCTCCCACCCGCAGCCCGGCGCCCTCCACCAGGGCCGACAGCGACTGGCGGGTGAACCGGCGCGGGGTGCGGTCGTGCTCGCCCCACCGGCCCGAGGGGTCGGTCAGGGCCCGGCGGGCGTCGTCGTAGTGGCCCGCGACCGCGCGGTGCAGCGCCGCGGCCACCTGGCCGGGGACCAGCACGCTGACCGAGCCGCCCGGCCGGACCGTGGCGGCCAGCGCCGCCATGACCGCGGCGGGGTCCTCCACGTACTCCAGCACGCTGTGGCACAGCACCAGGTCGGCGGCGTCCGGGCCGAGCAGCCCGGGCAGGTCCACCGCGTCGCCCTGGACGGCCCGCACCTTGACGCCGGACTCGGCGGCGCGGCGTTCGAGGGCGGCCAGCGCGTCGAGGCTGGCGTCGACCACGGTGACCCGGTGGCCCAGCTCGGCCAGCGGCACCGCGAAGCCGCCGGTCCCGCCGCCGACGTCGACGATGTCGTGCGGGCCCGTGCCGGGGTCGACGCGTTCCAGGACCTTGCGCAGCGCGTCCCACAGGACCGCGTTGCGCACCCGGCCGCTTCCCCGGGTCCGCCTTCCCTGCCGGGCGGCCACGGCCACCCCCCTAATGTCGCGCTCCGCTGCCCCGTCTGCTCTGTCCGCGCCTTCTGCCCTGTTCATAGCCCTTTTCTTCCTCTCCCACCCTAGTCAGCTCTCCAGGGAGAGGGAGGGCTTGAGCTGCTGGAGCCGCGACAGCAGGCCGTTGACGAAGCGCGGCGACTCGTCGGTGGACAGGTCGGTGGCGAGCGCGACCGCCTCGGCGACCGCGACCGCGTCCGGGACGTCGTCGACCCACAGCAGCTCGAACGCGCCCATCCGCAGGACGTTGCGGTCGACCACCGGCATGCGGTCCAGGGTCCAGCCGGTGGCGTAGGTGGCGATCAGCTCGTCGATCCGCTCGCGGTGCTCCTGGACGCCCTCGATCAGCCGGACCGCGTGCCCGTACTCCGACAGCTCGCCGGTGTTGGGACGGCCGCGCTGGGCGAGCACCGCCGTCGGCTCCTCCTCGCGCAGCTCGGCGGCGAACAGGACGTCCAGCGCGAGCCTGCGGGCCTTGGTGCGGGCGCTCATCGGCCCGTGTCCGCTCGCCGGGGAGCGGACGCCGTACGCGCCGCCATCAACCGCGGCCGAGGTACTCGCCGGAACGGGTGTCGACCTTGACCTTCTCGCCGGTGGTGATGAACAGCGGCACCTGGATCTGCGCGCCGGTCTCCAGCGTGGCCGGCTTGGTGCCGCCGGTGGAGCGGTCGCCCTGCAGGCCCGGCTCGGTCTCGGTGACCTCCAGCACGACGGCCGCGGGCAGCTCGACGTACAGCGGGTTGTCGTTGTTGAACGCGATCACGGCGTTCTGCTCGGGGAGCAGGTAGTCGGCGGCCGAGCCGACGACCGCGCCGGGGATGTGCGGCTGGTCGTAGGTCTCGGTGTCCATGAAGACGAAGTCCTCGCCCTCGCGGTAGAGGTACTGCATCTCCCGCTTGTCGACGCTGGCCACCTCGACCTTCGTGCCGGCGTTGAAGGTCTTGTCGACCACCTTGCCCGACAGCACGTTCTTGAGCTTGGTACGGACGAACGCGCCGCCCTTGCCGGGCTTGACGTGCTGGAACTCCTGGACGGTCCACAGCTGGCCGTCCAGGTTCAGCGTCATGCCGTTCTTGAGGTCGTTCGTCGTCGCCACAGCGTCCTCTCCCGGCGGGACCGGCCCGCCTCGGTCGTTCTGGTGCCCGTCCTCCCGGAGCCGGGTGCACCGCGCCCCGGGCTCACAGGACGAGCAGGTCCTTGGTCGTCTCGGTGAGGAGCTCCGGCCCGCTCGTCCGGACGACCAGCGTGTCCTCGATGCGGACCCCGCCCCGGCCGTCGAGGTAGACCCCGGGCTCGGCGGTGATCGGAACTCGATCCATCAGCTTACCGGTCTTGTCGTACCCCATGAGCGGAGCCTCGTGGATCTCCAGGCCGACGCCGTGCCCGAGCCCGTGCGGGAAGTGCTCGCCGTGCCCGGCGTCGGCGATCACCGTGCGGGCGGCGGCGTCCACGTCCTTGGTCTCGGCGCCGGGGACGGCCGCCCCGACCCCGGCCAGCTGGGCGCGGTGGACCAGGTCGTACAGGTCGCGCTGCCACCCGGCGGGCTCGCCCAGCGCGACGGTGCGGGTCATGTCGGCGTGGTAGCCGCCGTGGAGGGCGCCGAAGTCGAAGGTCACCAGGTCGCCGCGGGTGAGCACCCGGTCGCCGGGACGGTGGTGCGGGATCGCGCCGTTGGGCCCGGAGGCCACGATCGTCTCGAACGCGGGGCGCTCGGCGCCGAGATCGACCATGTGGCGGTCCAGCGCGACCGCGACCTCCCGTTCGGTGCGGCCGGGGCCCAGGGAGGGCAGCAGGGCCGCGAAGGCCCGGTCGGTGATCGCGCAGGCCTCGCGCAGCAGCGCCAACTCGTCCTCGTCCTTGACGCGGCGCAGGTCCTCGACCGGCTCCCCGGCGGGCCGCAGCTCCAGGTCGCCGTCCAGGGCGGCCAGCGCGGCGTGCTTGGCCACGGTCACCGCGTGCGCCTCGAACCCCAGCCGCCGCACGCCGTCCCCGGCCGCCCGGGACGTCAGCGTCTCGGCGGTGGGCCGCTCGACCACGAGTTCGAGGTCGGGGCAGACCCGGGCGGCCGTCCCCCGGTAGCGGGAGTCGGTGGCCAGCACGGCGGTGCCGTCCGCGCGGACCAGCAGCGCGGCGTTGGAACTGGCCAGGCCGGTCAGGTAGCGGACGTTGACCAGCCGCGTGATCAGGACGGCGTCGGTCTCGGCGGCGATGCGCGCGGCGAGGGCCTCGCGGCGGCGCTGATGCTGCTCCCCCATGGCTGGACTCTAGTCCACCCCGGTCACCGGTCCGCCCCGGTGACCGGTCCGTCCGGCCGCCGGCCGGATCACGCCTCGGCGGCCAGCTCCTTGACCCGCTCGATCAGGGCGAGGCGGCTCTTGTGGTCGCCGGCGATGGGGCTGACGTTCAGGGTGGTGACGCCGGACTCCTTCAGCGCCGCCAGGCGTTCGCGGACATGCCCCTCGGAGCCGATCAGCGACATCTTCTCCAGCAGCTCGTAGGGGACCTTGGCCGCGGCCTCGTCCTTCTTGCCGTCCAGGTAGAGCTCCTGGATCTCCTCGGCCTCCTTCTCCCACCCGTACCGGCGGCAGAGGTCGTTGTAGAAGTTCTTGCCCTTCGCCCCCATGCCGCCGATGTAGAGGGCGGCCATCGGGCGGCCGAACTCCAGGAAGTCCCGCACGTCGTCGCCGATCGCCAGCGGGGCCTGGCCGACGATGTCCAGGTCGCCGAGGGCGGGGTCGCGGCGGGCCCGGCCCGCGGCCAGCGCGTCGCCCCAGACCTCGGCGGCCTTCTCCGGCACGTAGAAGATCGGCTCCCAGCCGTTGGCGACCTCCGCGGTCAGCTCGACGTTCTTCGGGCCGATCGCCGCCACCAGGACCGGGATGTCCTGCCGTACGGGGTGGTTGATGATCTTGAGCGGCTTGCCCAGGCCGGTGCCCTGCCCCTGCGGGAGCGGCATGCTGTAGTACTTGCCCTCGTGCTGGAGGCGCTCGCGCCGCCAGACCTGGCGGCAGATCTCGATGATCTCGCGGGTGCGGCCGAGGGGGGCGTGGTACGGCACGCCGTGGAAGCCCTCGATCACCTGCGGGCCGGAGGCGCCGATGCCGAGGGTGAAGCGGCCGTCGGAGACGTAGTCGAGGCCCGCCGCGGTCATGGCCAGCAGGGTGGGGGTCCGCGAGTAGATCGGCAGGATGCCGGAGGCGATCTCCAGCCGCTCGGTCCTGGCCGCGATGTAGCCCATCTGGCTCACCGCGTCGAAGCTGTAGGCCTCGGCGACGAAGACGATGTCGAGCCCGGCCTTCTCGTAGTCGGCCAGTTCCGCGACGGTCTCCTTGAAGCCGCCCGCGTAGTTGAGGGCCATCCCGATGCGCATCAGGCGTCCTTCCGTGGAAGTCGTGAAGCCGTGGAGTCGTGAAGCTGGTGGAGCCGCAAACCGAATTGGATTCAGTCGACGGTAACAGCCCGGTCCGGGTCAGCCCAGCGCGGGGCCGCGCAGCGCGCCGAGCGCGGGCCCGTACATGCCGGTGCGGATCCGGCGCACCGTCTCGCCCTGCTTGCCCGCCAGCGAGGCCGCCAGCTCGGCCGCCGCCGGAAGCACCTCCTCCTCGGGGGCGGTGCGCTGGACGATCCCGGCGGCCAGGGCGTCCTCGGCGGTGTAGCGGCGCCCGGTGATCATGGCCTCGTGGGCGACGGCCGGGGACAGCCGGGCCTGGATCAGCGCGCCCATGCCCGGGGTGAAGCTCATCCCGAGGTCGACCTCGGGCAGGCAGAAGTAGCCGCGGCCGGTGCGCATCACCGCGAAGTCGTGGGCGAGGGCGAGCATGGCTCCGCCGGCGAAGGCGTGGCCGTTGACCGCGGCGACGGTCGGCAGGGGCAGGGACAGCAGCCGCGCGTACAGCGCGTGCACCCGGCCCAGGTACTCCTCGAACCGGTCGCCGTTGGCGCCCAGCCAGTCCAGGTCGAGGCCGTTGGAGTAGAACTTGCCGGTCCCGGTCGTGACGAGGGCGCGCGGCCCCTCCGCCTTCTCCACCTCGTCCAGGGCGCCGTCCACCGCGTCCAGGAACTCGGGGGCGAAGCGGTTCTCGCCCTGGTCGTAGCGCAGGACGAACACCGCACCGTCGCGCTGGAGGTCGATCACGCCAGGTCTCCTTGTCTCGGGGCCGGGGCCGGGGGCAGGGCCGGTGCACCGTGTCCGGGCCCGCCCCGGATCCGCCCGCGCCACCCCGACCTTACCGACCGGTAGCAGCAGTTCTATGACGAACATCATGCCGAAGGCAAGAGGCATATGATGAATGTCATAATCGATGCCCATGGGGACCGACAGCCGGGAACGCATGGTGCGGAGCGCCGCCTACCTCTTCCGCGAGCGGGGCTACAGCGGCACGGGCTTCCGCGACGTCATCGCGCACAGCGGCGCCCCGCGCGGGTCGATCTACCACCACTTCCCGGGCGGCAAGGTGCAGCTCGCCGAGGAGGCGGTGCGCTACGCCGGGGAGTTCCTCAACGCGGGCATCGCGGCGGCCGTGGAGGGCGGCGACGCCGCCTCGGCGGTGGACGCGTTCGTGGGGTGGTGGCGGCAGGTGCTGATCAGGAGCGAGTTCCGCGCCGGCTGCCCGGTGGTCGCGGTCACCGTCGAGTCGCACGAGGACGCCCCGCAACTGGCCACGGCCACCGCGGCCGCCTTCGGCCGCTGGCAGGACACCCTGGCGACGGGGCTGGGCAACGCCGGCGTCCCGGACGAGCGCGCGGAACGGCTCGCCACGCTCATCGTGGCGGCCGTCGAGGGCGCCACCATCCTGTGCCGCGCGCACCGCGACGTCCGCCCGCTGGACGAGGTGGTCGCCGAGCTCAAGGAGATGGCCCGCGCCGCCGCCGGGGACCCGGCCTGACCGGTCCCCGGGACGTCAGCCCGCCGCCCTGCCCTCGGCGACCAGTTCGGCCACCGCCTGCAGCGCCAGGACGTACGACATCAGCCCGAAACCGGCGATGGTCCCGGTCGCCACCCCCGCCACCACCGAGGTGTGCCGGAACTCCTCCCGGGCCGCGGGGTTGGAGATGTGCACCTCCACCAGCGGCGCGGTCCGCTGCGCCAGCGCGTCCCGCAGCGCGTAGGAGTAGTGCGTGAACGCCGCCGGGTTGAGCACGACCGGCAGCCGCTCGTCGGCGGCCTGGTGCACCCAGCGGATCATCTCCGCCTCGTCGTCGGTCTGGCGCACCTCGACCTGGAGGTCGAGCCGCCGCCCCGTCTCCCGGCACAGCGCGCTCAGGTCCTCGAACGTGTCCGCCCCGTACACCTCGGGCTCGCGCGTGCCCAGGCGCCGCAGGTTCGGTCCGTTCAGCACCAGCACCCTCGTCAAAGGGTCCTCCTCTGCTCGCGCATCTATCCCGCGATCCTGCGGTAGGCGGCCTCCAGGAGGTCCTCGGCGGGACCTTCGAGGCGGCCCGGCTTGGCCAGGCCGTCCAGGACCACGAACCGCAGCGTGGAGCCGCGCGACTTCTTGTCGATGGCCATCGTGGCGCGCAGCGCGGGCCAGGCCGCCGCGTCGTAGGAGACCGGCAGGCCGGTCGAGACCAGCACCGAGCGGTGCCGGGCCACCACGTCCTCGGACAGGCGGCCGGCGAGGGCGGCCAGCTCGGCGGCGTAGACCATGCCGATCGCGACCGCGTGGCCGTGCCGGAAGCGGTAGTTCTCGGCCTTCTCGATGGCGTGCGCCAGGGTGTGGCCGTAGTTGAGGATCTCGCGCAGGCCGGCCTCCCTGAGGTCGGCGGAGACCACCTCGGCCTTGACCCGGACGGCGCGCTCGACCAGCTCGCGGGTGTGCGGGCCGGACGGGACGGCGGCGCCCCCGGGGTCCTCCTCGACCAGGTCGAGGATCACCGGGTCGGCGATGAACCCGGACTTGACGACCTCGGCCAGCCCGCTGATGTAGTCCTGGTGGGGCATGGTCTCCAGGGAGGACAGGTCGCACAGCACCCCCGCCGGGGGGTGGAACGCGCCGACCAGGTTCTTGCCCTCGGGGATGTTGATGCCGGTCTTGCCGCCGACGGCGGCGTCCACCATGCCCAGCAGGGTGGTGGGGACGAGCACCGACCGGACCCCGCGCAGCCAGGACGCCGCGGCGAACCCGGCCAGGTCGGTGGTGGCGCCGCCGCCCACCCCCACGATCGCGTCCGTCCGGGTCATGCCCAGCTCGGCGAACCGCGACCAGAGCCCGGCGAGCACGCCGGCCTCCTTGGCCGCCTCCCCCTCGGGGACGGGCAGGGCCGCCACCCGGTACCCGGCGTCCTCCAGGACGGCGGCGGCGCGCCCGGCGATCCCGGGCAGGCCCCGGTCGTGGACGAGCGCCACGGTGCGGACGCCCTCGCCGACCATGGCGGGCAGCTCCCCGAGCACCCCGGTGCCGATCACGACGTCGTAGGGGGCGGGGCCGCCGACGTGGACGGTCATGGCAGCTCCTTGAGGATCTCTTCGACGATCTCCTCCGGGGTGCGGCCGTCGGTGTCGACCCGCAGGGTGGCCAGCCGCTCGTAGATGGGCAGCCGCTCCTCCAGCAGCTTGCGCAGCTGGCTGCGGGGGTTGAGGACGAGCAGCGGCCGGGCGGAGGCCAGCCCGACCCGCTTGACCGCCTCCGCGAGCCCCACCCGCAGGTAGATCACCGTGTGGCCGGCCAGCAGCTCCTGCGTCTCGGGGGCCAGCACGGCGCCGCCGCCGAGCGCCAGCACGCCCTCGTGCTCGGCCAGCGCGGCGCGGACGGCGGCGCGCTCCAGCTCCCGGAACCGCTCCTCGCCGTCGTCGATGAAGATCTCGCCGATCGGCTTGCCGGCCGCCGCCTCGGTGTCGGCGTCGGTGTCGCGCAGCGGCAGCCCGAGCCGTTCCGCCAGCGCCGTGCCGATCGTGGTCTTGCCCGAGCCGGGCGGTCCGATCAGTACCGCCTTGGGTCGCACCATGGTCGTCGCTTCCACTGTTCGCCGGTTCGCTACTTGATGGCCAGGGAGGACAGGTAGCCGCGCAGGTTGCGCGCGGTCTCCTCGGCGGAGTCGCCGCCGAACTTCTCCAGCGCGGCGTCGGCCAGCACCAGCGCCACCATGGCCTCGGCCACCACGCCCGCGGCGGGCACCGCGGTCACGTCGCTGCGCTGGTTGATGGCCTTGGCGGGCTCGCCCGTCCGCACGTCGACGGTGTCCAGCCGGCGCGGCACGGTGGAGATCGGCTTCATCGCCGCCCGGACCCGCAGCACCTCGCCCGTGGTCATGCCGCCCTCGACGCCGCCCGCCCGGTTGGTGCGGCGGCGCAGTCCCTCGCCGGTGTTGTCGATCTCGTCGTGCGCCCGGGAGCCGGGCCGGCGCGCGGTGGTGAAGCCGTCGCCCAGCTCCACGCCCTTGATCGCCTGGATGCCCATCAGCGCCCCGGCCAGGCGGGAGTCCAGCCGGCGGTCCCAGTGCACGTGGCTGCCCAGGCCCGGCGGCAGGCCGTAGGCGAGGACCTCGACGACGCCGCCGAGGGTGTCGCCGGCCTTCTTGACCTCGTCGACGTGCGCGACCATGGCCGCGGCGGCCTCCGGGTCGAAGCAGCGCACCGGGTCGGCGTCGACCGCGGCCAGGTCGGACGGGCCGGGCAGGACCCCCTCGGGCGCGGCGACCTCGCCGAGCGCGATGACGTGGCTGAGCACCTCCACGCCCAGCGCCTGCCGCAGGAACTGCCGGGCGACCTCGCCCAGCGCGACCCGGGCCGCGGTCTCGCGGGCGCTGGCCCGCTCCAGCACCGGCCGGGCGTCGTCGAAGCCGTACTTCTGCATGCCCACCAGGTCGGCGTGCCCGGGGCGCGGCTGGGTGAGGGGCGCGTTACGGGCCTGGGCGGCGAGCACGCCGGCGTCGACCGGGTCGGCCGACATCACCGTCTCCCATTTGGCCCACTCGCTGTTGCCGACCTCGATCGCGACCGGGCCGCCCAGCGTCACGCCATGGCGGACGCCGCCGATGAGCGTGACCTCGTCCCGCTCGAACTTCATGCGGGCGCCCCGCCCGTGCCCGAGCCGGCGGCGGCGCAGGGCCTCGGCGATGTCGTCCGAGGTCACGCGCACACCGGCGGGAAGGCCCTCCACTATCGCGGTGAGGGCCCGTCCATGGGACTCCCCCGCGGTCAACCAGCGCAGCATGGGCCCAATCCTCCCATCCCCGAGGACGCCCCCGTACATGGGGAGGCTGCTCTACCTCCGCGCGCGGCGGGCGAGGAGGAGGACGGCTCCGGCGGCGGCGAGCGCTCCCAGCCCGCCGAGCACCCATGGGGCGGCGGCGCCGTCCCCACCGGCCTCGTCCCCGGAGGGCGCCTCCCCGGCGCCGCCGCCGTCCGCGGCGGGGGCGGCGGGCAGCGCGACCGAACGCTGCCGGACCGCGCGCCCGTCCTGCCGGATCACCAGCTCGGGGCGCAGCTCGCCGCGCTCCTCGCGGTGCGCGTAGCCGACCACCTCCAGCCGCTCGCCGTCGCGGACCCGGTCGGGCATCCCCCAGGACGAGAGCCGCTCGACCGGGGCGAGGATCAGGGTGATCTCCGCGTCGTCCCCCTCCAGGGGGCGGGTGGCGCGCAGCACGTCGCGACCGCCCAGGGCCTCCAGCTCGGCGGGGATCTCGCGGCCGGCCAGCCCGCCGGGAAGCGTCACCGGGCGGGTCACCCGCAGGCGGACCTCGGGATGCGGGTTGCCCCAGCGCACCGACGCGACGGTGCCCGCGGCGTAGAAGGGGCGGGCGGTGTCGAACTCCTCCCAGCCGTGGTGGGCCGCCGCCGCGGGTCCGGTGAGGACGGCGGCGGCGCAGGCGAGGGCGGCGGTGAGGGCGGACGGGGGCGCGGTTCTCATGATCGCCATGATCGGCGGCGGCCCCGCCGCCCGGCCCGATGGATTCCGGGGATGACGGTCGTTGATGCCGATCCGCCATGAATCCGCCCGGCGGATCCATGGCGTCCGCCGGGCGCGGGTCAGGCGATCTGGGGCCAGTCCAGGACGCCGTCCACCAGGTCGCGGATCGCGGCCAGCAGGCCGAGCCGGTTGGCGCGGAGGGCGGGGTCGTCGGTCATCACCATGACGTCGTCGAAGTACCGGTCGATGGGGTGCGCCAGCGGGAACGCGGCCGCGGTGAACTCCGGCAGCGACGGCCGCTCCGGCAGCGCCTTCGCGACCTCGGTGAACGCCTCGTGCAGGCGGTGCTCGGCGGGCTCGGCGAACAGGGCGGGGTCGTAGCCGGGCGCGGTGCCGCCGGGGACGATGCGCAGCACCCGCTGCAGCGCGGCCGTGAGGCGCAGGAACCGGTCGTCCTTGAGCAGGCCGGCCAGGTCGGCCGCCGCGCGTTCGGTGTAGGCGGGCGCGCCGGCGTGCGGCAGGACGGCCCGGACGACCGCGACGGCGTGGCCCTCGTCCAGCAGCGCCCGCTCCAGGCGCCGCGCGACGAAGCGTTCCGCCTCCGCGACGGCCTCGGGCGCGACCTCGACCGGCTGGTGGCGGGCCGCGACGGCCAGCCCCTCCCCCACGGTGACCGGCGCGAGCCGGGGGTCGGCCCGCAGGATCGCGGTGAGCGCCAGCGCGGCGCGGCGCAGCCCGAACGGGTCGGAGCTGCCGCTGGGCGCCGACCCGACGGCGAACAGGCCCGCCAGCAGGTCCAGCCGGTCGGCCACCGCCAGGAGGGAGCCGGCCGCGCCGTCGGGCGTCGCGTCCCCGGCGTGGCGGGGCAGCTCCATCTCGTACAGGGCCTGCGCGACGGCCTCGTCCTCGCCGGCGCGGCGCGCGTACTCGCGGGCCATGGTCCCGGCGAGGCCGGACAGCTCGATCACCATGGCGGAGGCGAGGTCGAACTTGGCCAGCGCGCCCGCGCGGCCCAGCGCCCGGCGCTCGTCACCGGTCAGCTCCACCCGCGCCGCCAGCTCCTCCGCGATCGCCCGGATCCGCGCGGCGCGGTCGGCCATCGAGCCGAGCCGCTCGGCGAAGGTCAGCCTGACCAGCCCCTCCTTGATCTCCTCGGGGGTGCTCCGCAGGTCCTGCTGGAAGAAGAACGCGGCGTCCTCGTAGCGGGCGCGCAGCACGGCCTCGTTGCCCGCCCGTACGGCGTCGTGGTCGCACTCGCCGTTGGCCACGGTGACGAAGTACGGCAGGAGCCCGCCCCCGGCGCCGCGCACCGGCAGGTAGCGCTGGTGCTTCTTCATGACCGTGGTGAGGATCTCCTCGGGCAGGTCGAGGTAGGCGGGGTCGAACGAGCCGAGGATCGCGACCGGTTCCTCGACCAGGTTGACGATCTCCTCGACCAGTGCCTGCTCGCCCGGGAAGTCGATCGCGCCGCGCACGCCCGCGGCCAGCGCCCCGGCGGTCTCGATGACCTGCGTGCGGCGGCGCTCCGCGGCGGGCTCGATGCCGTGCGCGCGCAGGGCGGGCACCAGGGCGCCGGCGTCGGGGACCGACACGGCGGAGGTGGTCGCGGTGCGGTGGACGCGGGTGATGCGGCCCGCGGTCATGCCGCCGACCTCGAACGGCACCTCGTGCTCGTCCAGCAGGGCCAGCAGCCAGCGGACGGGGCGGGCGAACGACAGGCCCGGCGCGTTCCACCGCATGTTCTTGTCGGCGCGCAGCCCGGCGACGATCCGCGGGAGGACCTCCCCCAGCACCAGCGCGGCGGGACGGCCCGTGACCGTGCGCACGTACCCGGCGTACTCGCCGCCGCCCACGGTGACGGGGCGGACGTCGGCGGGGTCGAGGCCGTGGCCGCGCGCGAACCCCAGCAGCGCCTTGGTGGGCTCGCCGGCGGCGTCGTAGGCGGCGGCCATGCGGGGCCCCTTGACGACCTGCTCGGTGTCGGGCTCGCGGGGCTCCAGGTCGCTGACGACCACGATGGCGCGGCGGGGGGTGGCGTAGGTGTGCACCTCGCAGGCGTCGGTGAACAGCCCCGCCTCCTCCAGCGCCCGGGTCAGTTCCCCGGCGACGTGGTCGGCGGTGCGGGCGACCTCGTGCGGCGGCAGCTCCTCCACCCCGATCTCCACGGCGAGGGTGCCGTGCGCGGAGATGTCGGGGAAGACCGCGACGGGGGCGGGCACGGCGGCCGGGGCGGCGGGCGCGGCGGGCGGCGTGGAGGCGTCGCCGAGCGGGTGGCCCAGCTCGGCCCGGCGTTCCACCCACAGCCCCGCCACGTCGTGGGCGAGGCGGCGCATCCGGGCGAACGCGCGGGCCCGCTCGGTGGTGCCGATGGCGCCGCGCGCGTCGAGCACGTTGAACGCCTGGGAGCACTTGAGGACGTAGGAGTGCGCGGGCACGGGCAGCCGGGCGTCGAGCATCCGCCGCGCCTCGGCCGCGTACGCCTCGAACAGCTCGCGGACGGTGCCGATGTCGGCGTCGTCGAGGTAGTAGCGGCTCATCTCGTACTCGGCCTGGCCGAACGCCTCGCCGTAGCTGATCCCGGGCGCGTAGACGATGTCCTTGAAGTGGCCGGCGCCCTGGAGCGCCATGATGATCCGCTCCATCCCGTAGGTGATCTCCACCGCGACGGGGTCGAGGGTGAGGCCGCCGGACTGCTGGAAGTAGGTGAACTGGGTGATCTCCAGGCCGTCCAGCCACACCTCCCAGCCCAGCCCCCAGGCGCCCAGCGCCGGCGAGGCCCAGTCGTCCTCCACGAACCGGACGTCGTGGGCGCGCAGGTCGATGCCCAGCGCCTCCAGGCTGCCCAGGTAGAGCTCCTGCGCGTCGCCCGGTTCGGGCTTGAGGATCACCTGGAACTGGGTGTGGGTCTGCAGCCGGTTGGGATTGTCGCCGTAGCGGGCGTCGTCGGGGCGGACGCTCGGCTCCACGTAGGCGACCCGCCAGGGCTCGGGGCCGAGGACGCGCAGTGCCGTGGCCGGGTTCAGGGTGCCCGCGCCGACCTCGGTGTTCATCGGCTGGGTGATGAGGCAACCGTGCCCCGCCCAGTGGTCGGTGAGCCGGATCAGGGCGTCCTGCATGGTCAGCACGGGAGTCTCTCCTACGGGGGTGGGCTTTTTCCAAGCCTACGGGCCCGGAGGTCCGCGGGGCGGCCGGTCAGCCGCGGACGAGGGTGAGCTCGACGCCGCCGGCCACCCGGCCGCGCAGCCGCTCGGCGAGCCGCTCCGAGACGCGCCGCACGGCGTCCCGCTCGTCGCCGCCCGGGGCGACCGAGAACCGGATCGCCAGCTCGGCGTTCTCGCCCGGGCCGACCCGCACGCCGGTCACGGCCTCCTCGGGGCCGAACGCGGCCTCGACGGCGGCCAGCACCTCGGGGTCCTCGTGCGGCGCCGGGACCGGGCGGCCCTCGGCGAGCAGGCGCAGCCGCGGCCCGTCCACGGCGAACGGCACCGGCCCCGCCACGTCCACCACCAGGGCGTCCGCGCCCTCGTCGAGCGCGGCCAGGCACGCCTGCCGGGCGTGCACGGCGACCGGGCGGGCGTCGGCCCGCCAGGCTCGCATGGCCTCGGCCGAGGTGAAGCCGAGCACGCCGCGGCGGCCGTCCTCGCCGATGAGGGTGGGCAGCGCCATGTCGCTGGACTTCTCCCGCCGGAGCTCGCCGGGCGCGACGTCCTCCTCCTCGGTGAGGACGGCGACGACGGGGACCAGCAGCCGCGCGCCGGCCAGCCGCTCCAGCACGGCGCGCGCGCCGGCGCGGCCGGCCGCGTATCCGGCCAGGGCCTCGGCCAGCCGCGGGTCGGCGCCGCCGTCGTCGTCGGGGAACGGGGACTCGGGAATGGTCAGTGCGGGCACGGTGACGAGGCTATAACCTCCCGTGCCGCGGCCGGTCAGGGCTCGACGATCGCCGCCACCGTCCCGCCGCCGGAGGGGCCCTGGTGGACGGCGGCGACGGACACGAAGACGGCGGGGTCACCGGTGACGGACGCGGCCACGCCGCCGACGCACGCCTTGATCTGGCGATGCCAGTGCACGTCGGAGTCGTCCAGCATGATGTTGCGGCGGCCCCGGACCGAGCCGCTCGGGTCGGCCTCGCACTTGATGAACGCGTTGACCAGCCGGCCGCGCAGGTCGTCGGGGTGCGGCCGGTCGGGCAGGCCGAGCCCGGCCGAGCGGATCGCCGCCCAGATGCCGTCGGCGTCCAGGGCGTCGCGCATCACCGCGTGCCCGGCCCGGTACCGGCCGCCGATGCCGCGGACGTTGCCGACCACGACGATCTGGGCCCGGTCCAGCTCCACGCCCGAGGAGCAGGACGCGACCGAGGAGTACAGGGACAGGTCCCGGTGGATCCGCCCCGCCTCCGGCATCTCGATCTCGCCCAGCGCGACGGCGATGCCGAGCGCGGTGGTGGAGTTGGAGATGTCCATGGACTTCAGGGTGTCCTCGGTGACCACGTCGTGGCCCCGCGATCTGGCGTCGTTGATGGTGTCGAGGGTGAGCAGCGGGGTCTTGGTCTGGACGTAGTGCACGTCGGCCGGATCGTCGATCCCGGCGATCTTCATGGCCTCGCGGACGCCCGCGGCGACGGTCTCCACCATGGCGGGACGGCCGATGTCCTCGGGCGCGATGATGTCGCTCATCGCGACGCCGACCGACAGCCGGGGCTCGTCGGAGGCGGGGGCCGCGGCCGGGTCCACGGTGGCGAAGACGGTGGCGTGCGGGCTGAGCACGCCGTCGGTGCCGCCCGACCACACCAGCGGGACCCGCGCGACCTCCTCCTCGGTCCGGGTGCCCCTGGCCAGCAGGACCTCGCGGAACGCCCGGTCGGCCAGCAGCCGGGTGTAGTCGTTGACGCCGCCGTTGCCCTCGGTCTTGCCCACCACGGCCAGGACCCGGTCGGCCTCCAGCACGCCGTCGTCGATCAGCCGGGCCAGCCCGGAGGCGTCGGTCACGCTCTCGATGGGGATCTTGCGTACTTCGATCGGATCGGGCACGTTCGCTACTCCTCGATGATCGTTCCGGCCTTGCCGTGCGCGGCGTCGGTGATGCGGTCCAGGGAGGCGATGGCCGCGCGCCGCCCGCCGCCCGCCACGAACCGCAGCGCGGCCTCCACCTTGGGGCCCATGCTGCCCCCGGCGAAGTGCCCGGCCGCGGCCAGGGTGCGCAGCTCGGCGGTGGTCGTGCGGCCCAGCGGACGCTCCCGCGGGGTCCCGTACCCCGCCATGACGTGCTCGACGTCGGTGGCGATGACCAGGGTCGAGGCGCGCAGCGTGCGGGCCAGCAGCTGGGCGGCCAGGTCCTTGTCGACCACGGCCTCCACGCCGCGCGGCACGCCGCCCGCGTCGCGGGTCACCGGCACTCCCCCGCCGCCGGCGGCGACCACCACGTGCCCGGCGTCCATCAGCGTGGCCGCGGCCGCCGCGTCCAGGATCTCCAGCGGCTCGGGGGAGGCGACCACCCGGCGCCAGCCCCGGGCGCCGAAGGACCGCCAGACCTGCCCGAGGGCCATGAACCGCTCCGCCTCGGACTTCGGGAAGTAACGGCCGACCGGCTTGTCCATGTGGGTGAAGGCGGGGTCGGCGGCGTCCACCAGCGTGCGGGTGACGATCACCGACACCGGGCGGGCGGCGCCGCGGGCGGCCAGCGCCCGTTCCAGCGCGTTCATGATGAGCACGCCGATGGTGCCCTGGGTCTGCGCCCCGCACCAGTCCAGCGGCACGGGCGGCACCACGTGCGCGGCCAGCTGGTTCTTGATCAGGAGGTTGCCGACCTGGGGACCGTTGCCGTGCGTCAGGGCGACCCGCGCGCCGGCCGCGACCAGGTCGGCGACCCGTTCCATGGCGCGCCCGACCGCCGCCGCCTGCGCCTCCGGCGTGGCGCTCCCGTCCGGCGCGGTCATGGCGTTGCCGCCCAGCGCGATCAGGACCCGCCCGGTTCCGGGCGGCCCCCCGTCATCCCTGCTCACGAGCCGACCGTATCCGCGCGGCGGCCCGGGCTCACTGGCGAAATCCGCCCAACCGGCGCCCGGGTTTCGGCACCTCGCGCCCCGGCGGGCGCCGCCCGGGCCGTCCCGGGTGGTCGGGGGCGGTCACGGGCGGCGGAGGGCGGGCGGCGCGGCCGGGCGTGTCGTCCCGTCGGGACCGCCGGGACCGCCGCGTTCTCAGGCGAGGCCGCGCAGCCGCTCCACCGCGTCGTCGATGACCTCGTCCCGCTTGCAGAACGCGAACCGGACGAAGTGGGCCCCGGCCTCGGCGTTGTCGTAGAACACCTGCGTCGGGATGGCGACCACGCCCGCCTTCTCGGGAAGCGCCCTGGCCAGCTCGATCCCGTCGGTGAAACCGAGCGGCCGGATGTCGGCCTGCACGAAGTAGGTGCCCTGCGGCCGGTAGGCGGTGAACCCCGCGGCCTCCAGCCCGCCGACCAGCCGGTCGCGCTTGGCCTGCAGGGACGCGCGCAGCTCCTCCACCCAGGCCAGCTCGTTGCGGAGGCCGTAGGCGGCGGCGCGCTGCCAGGGGCCTCCGGTCGCGTAGGTGAGGAACTGCTTCACCGTCCGCACGGCCCGCACGTACGGCGCGGGCGCGGTGACCCAGCCGGTCTTCCAGCCGGTGACCGAGAACGTCTTGCCCACGGAGGACACGGTGACGGTCCGCTCGCGCATGCCCTCCAGGGTGGCCAGCGGGATGTGCTCGGCCCCGTCGAAGGTCAGGTACTCGTACACCTCGTCGGTGACGGCCGTCAGGTCGTGCTCGGCGCACACGTCGGCGATGGCGCGCAGCTCGCCGCGGGTGAAGACGGTGCCCGCCGGGTTGTGCGGGGAGTTGACCAGGATCAGCTTGGTGCGCGGGGTCACGGCGGCGCGCAGCTCGGCGGGGTCGAAGGTGAAGCGGCCCCCGTCCGGGCGCAGCGTGACCGGCCGCCGCTCCGCCCCGGCCAGCGCGATCGTGGCGGCGTAGGAGTCGTAGTACGGCTCGAAGACGATCACCTCGTCGCCGGGTCCGGCCAGCGCGAGGACGGCCGCGGCGACGCCCTCGGTGGCCCCGACGGTGACGAAGACCTCCTCCGCCGGGTCGTACTCCAGCCCGTAGCGCTCGCGGCGCTGCGCGGCCACCGCCTCGCGCAGCTCGGGCAGGCCGGGGCCGGGCGGGTACTGGTTGCCGCCGGAACGGATCGCCTCGATCGCCGTCGCCAGCATCGCGGGCGGCCCGTCGGTGTCGGGGAAGCCCTGGCCGAGGTTGATCGATCCGGTCGCGGCGGCCCGCGCGGACATCTCCGCGAAGATCGTCTCGCCGAAGGAACGCATGCGGGGTACGAGCGGCTCACTCACGCCGACCATCTTCGCAGCACCCGCCGGGCCCCGCTCAGGGGCACGGCGTACGGCCGGGCGGGACGCGGTCTCCGGCACCGGCGGCGGCGCCCCTCAGCGCCCCTCAGCGCGCCTCGATCTCGCGCAGCCGGTCGGCCAGCTCCTCGGCCGTGCCGGCCTGGACGTCGCTGACCCGGTTGAAGGTCTCGGAGGTCATCGGCCCGCGGAAGGCCCACCAGCGGCCCTGGCCGCTGTAGGCGATCGCCCAGCGGCCCCCGAACTCGGCCCGCAACCGCGCCATGGCCGCCTCGGCGCTCTCCCCGCTCACCGCCGCGCCCCCCGGACGCGGTCCCCCTGCGACGTGCGGCTCGTAGGTTCCCCCATGGGTCCGACCTCCCTGTCGGGCCGGGGTCCGTACCTCCCGAGGCGCGTCGCCGGGCCGGACCCGCTGTCCTTTCACAGGACATGGAAGCGCACCGCCGACCGTCGCGGAAGCGAACGCCCGTCGCCATCACGGAATGGTCAAGTGACCCCAACCCTTGGGACGGATCTGCGCCGACATATCAGCATTTGGCGGGTAAATAGGGGCTCTGCCGGCCGGGCTCGGGCCTTCCCCGGCACCCGCGGAACGGGCGTCAGACCCAGCCCATGTCGCGCGCGGCGCGGACGGCCGCCACGCGGTTGGGCTCGCCCAGCTTGGCCATCGCCGACGACAGGTAGTTGCGCACCGTTCCCTCGGAGAGGTTGAGCAGGACGGCGATGCGGGCGGTCTCGGTGCCCGCCCCGATGAGGCGGAGGATCTCCCGTTCCCGCGCGGTGAGGGGGTTGTCACCGGCGGCCATGGCGCTGGCGGCCAGTTCGGCGTCCAGGTAACGGCCGCCGGCGTGGACCTTGCGGATGGCGGCGGCCAGCTCCTCGGTGGGGGCGTCCTTGGCCACGAAGCCCCGCACCCCGGCGGCCACGGCCCGGCGCAGGTAGCCGGGGCGGCCGAAGCTGGTGAGGATGCACACGGCGCAGCGGGCCCCGGCGGCGTCCAGCTCCTCGGCCACGGTGAGCCCGTCGGCGCCGGGCATGTCGATGTCCAGGACGGCCACGTCCGGATCGCACGCCGCGACGGCGGCGGCCACCTCGTCGCCGCGCCCCACCTCGGCGACCACCTCCAGGTCGGGTTCCAGGCCGAGGAGCGCGGCGACCGCGCCGCGGATGAGGTGCTCGTCGTCGGCCAGCAGGAGACGGATCACCGCGCCTCCTCCGGGAGCGGGACGACCGCGCGCAGCAGGAACCGGTCGCGCCCGCGGCTCCCGGAGGTGAGGGTGCCGCCCAGGACCTCGACCCGCTCGGCCAGCCCGGCCAGGCCCGAGCCCGGGTCCCGGCGGGCGGCCCGCACCCCGTCGTTGCTCATCTCCAGGACCACCGACCCACCATAGGCCGCGATCGTGATCCCGCAGTGCCGCGCCTCGCTGTGCTTGATCACGTTGGTGGCGCCCTCGCGGATCACCCAGGCCAGCACCGCGCGGACCTCCGGCGGGAGTCCCTCGGGCGGGGCGCCGGCCTCGCAGCGCACCCCCGCGGCCTCCAGCACGGCCCGTACCCCGGCCAGCTCGGCGTCCAGCTCGACCGCGCGGTAGCCGCGGACGGCGGTGCGGACCTCGCGCAGCGCCTCCCGGGCGGCCCGGCGGACGTCGGCCATCTCCTCGCGGGCGCGCGCCGGGTCGGTCTCCGACATCCGCATGGCCAGCTCGCTCTTCACCGCGATCAGGGAGAGGCTGTGCCCGAGCAGGTCGTGCAGGTCGCGGGAGAAGCGCAGCCGTTCCTCGGCCACCGCCAGCCGTGCCTGGGCCTCGCGGGCGGCGTCGGCCTCCTGGTGCAGGTCCCACATCCGCCGGTAGTAGTAATTGACGTAGGCGCTCGACGCGCACAGCGCGGTGAAGAGGGCGAAGAGCAGGAGGAGCTCGTGCCAGCGGGGCGGCCCGCCGTACCAGGAGACGAACAGCGCGCAGTCGGCCGCCACGCCCAGGCACAGGGCGACCTTGAGGGTGCGCCCAGGCACCCAGAGCGTGAGCGTGGCCGCCCAGATCAGCGGCACCAGGCACCACAGCGGGTGCACGACCATCATCGGGCTGAGCAGGAGGGTCAGCGCGCCGCTCAGGACGGTGTCGCGCCGTGACAGCCGCCCGCTCAGCCCCGTGTCGACCGTCCGGGCGTAGCACCACAGGAAGAGGACGCCGCCGGCGCCCCCGGCGAAGGCGACCGGGAGACTCGCCCGGTCCTCCCGGTACGCCTCGGCCAGGGTCGTGACGATCGGGAGCAGGACCACGATCCCCGCGATCAGGAACGAGCGGTAGATCACCTTGCGGTAGAGCTCCAGCCGCCCGGCCGCCCGTTCCTCCAGCTCGGCCGTCGTCGCGCCGCCCATCGGTCCTCCTTCTCCGGTCACGGTAGCGGGCATCAGGCGCGCCGGGGCTCCCAGCGGAACCACCGGGCGGCCAGCGCCCGCCCGGCCAGCGTCCAGAACAGCAGGACGCCGAACGACCGCAGGCAGGTCGCCCAGCCCTCGCCGAACCCGACCGGGGCCCGCGTCCCGGTGACGGTGAAGTCCTGGCCGAAGTAGGCGGTCCGGGTGATCTCCACGACCGGGGTCAGCGGCACCCACCGGGCGGCCTCCCGGACGGCGGCGGGCACGTCCTCCAGCGGGACGAGCACGCCGGCGCCGGCCAGGCAGGCGAACATGAGGGGCAGCACGGTGAGCTGGGCCATCTCGGTGCTCGGCGTGATCCCCGAGACGGCGAACGCCAGCAGCGCGAAGACGGCGACGCCGCCCACCGACCCGGCGAGCAGCAGCAGCGGGTCGGCGGGCAGGGCGCCGTCCAGCACGGTGACCAGGAACGCCAGCAGGGCCAGCGCCTGCACGGCGTACATCCCGGCCGCGGTGAGGACGCTGCCGCCGAGGATCTCGGCGTCCGACAGCACCGAGCCGCGCAGCCGCTTCAGCGTGAAGTCCTCGCGGCGGGCGGTGAAGACGGTCACCAGGTTGACGAACACGGCGAAGAGCAGGAAGAAGCCCAGGTGCCCGGTGCCCTGGAGCAGGGCGGCGTCGATCCCGCCGGCCTTCTCGCCCCGGGCGGGCAGCAGCAGCGCCGCGAACAGCAGCGGCATGCCGACGACGGTGAACAGCGCGGTCCGGTTGCGCCACAGCAGGGTCAGGTCGAGACGGGCCACGCGGGCCATGGCGTTGATCATCGGGTGGCTCCCCCGGCGGTGCGCAGGAAGACGTCCTCGAGCGAGGCGCTGCGGGCCTGCAGCCCTTCCAGGCCGATCCGCCGCTCGTCGGCCCAGCGCAGCAGCTCGTACAGCTCGGCCTGGAGGCCCGCGGCGCCGAGGGCGTAGGTGGCGAGCGGGCGGCCGCCGGCCACGGAGATCGTGGCGGCGGTGCCGTGCAGCGCGGGCAGCTCGGCGACGCCGAGCCCGTCGGGCACGTGGAAGGTGATCCGGTCGCCGTGGCCGGCGACGACCTCGCCGACCGTGCCGGCGACCTCGATCCGGCCGCGGTGCATGATGGCCAGCCGGTCGGCCAGCTGCTCGGCCTCCTCCAGGTAGTGGGTGGTGAGCAGGACGGTGGTGCCGCCGGCGACCAGGTCGCGGACGACCTCCCAGGTGGCGCGGCGGGCCTCGGGGTCCATCCCGGTCGTCGGCTCGTCCAGGAACAGCACCCGGGGGCGGCCGAGCAGGGCGATCGCCAGGTCGAGGCGGCGCTTCTGCCCGCCCGACAGCTGCCGCGCCCGGACCCCCGCCCGGTCGCGCAGCCCGACCAGGCCGAGGGTCTCGTCCCGGCCGCGCGGGTCCGGGACGAAGCCGCGCCAGTGGTCGAGGGTCTCGGCCACCGTCAGGTCGGCGAACAGCCCGCCCTCCTGGAGCATGATCCCCATGCTCGGGCGGACGGCGCGGCGCTCGCGGTACGGGTCGTGCCCGAGCACCCGGACCGTCCCGGCGTGCGCGGCCCGGAAGCCCTCGATGATCTCGAGCGTGGTGGTCTTGCCCGCGCCGTTGGTGCCGAGGAGCGCGAACAGCTCGCCCTCCCGTACCTCGAAGGAGACCTCGCTGACGGCCTCGAAGTCCCCGTAGCGGCTGCGCAGGCCGTCGATCCGGATGGCTGGTGTGGTCGGCATGGCTCCAGCGTCCCCGGCGCGCGCCCGGCCCGGTAGAAGCGCGTGTCACCGGTTCGCCCGGCGCCTGTCAGCCGATCCGCATGACATCCGTCATACGGCCTGGTCGCGGGCGGGGGCGGAGCGCACGGGCGCGGCGGCCCGTACGCGGCGCGCAGGCGCCGCGGCGGGGCCTCAGGCACCGAGGCGGGTCTTGACGACCTTGCCCATCGCGTTGCGCGGCAGGGAGTCCACCAGATGGACGGTCCGGGGCCGCTTGTGCGCCGAGAGGCGTTCGGCGACGAAGCCGATGAGCCGCCGCTCGTCCACGCCGTCGGCCACCACGTAGGCGGTCACCTGCTCGCCCAGGTCGGGGTGCGGGGTGCCGACGACGGCGGCCTCGCGGACGGCGGGGTGGGCCAGCAGGGCGTTCTCGACCTCGCCCGCGCCGATCCGGTAACCGCCGCTCTTGATCAGGTCGGTGGAGGCGCGGCCGACGATCCGGTGCCAGCCGTCCGGGCCGACGGTCGCGATGTCGCCGGTGCGGAACCAGCCGTCGGCGGTGAACGAGGCGGCGGTGGCCTCCGGCCGGTTCAGGTAGCCGCCGAACAGCATGGGCGCGCGGACGTGCAGCTCGCCCGGCGTCTCGCCGTCGGCCGGGACCGGGGCGCCGTCCTCGGCGGCCAGCCGGGTCGCCACCCCCGCCAGCGGCAGCCCGACGTGGCCGGGCCGCCGGTCGCCGCCGGCGCGGGCGCTGACGGTGATCAGGGTCTCGGTCATCCCGTACCGCTCCACCGGCCGGTGACCGGTCAGCTCCTCCAGCCGCCCGAACACCGGCACGGGCAGGGGCGCGCTGCCGGAGACCAGGAGCCGCGCCCCGCGCAGCGCGCGCGCCGCGTCCGGCTCGGCGCAGACGCGCGACCACACCGTGGGCACCCCGAAGAACAGCGTGCCCCCGGCGGCGGCGGCCTCCGCGTACGCCTCGGGCCGGGGCCGCCCGGTGTGCACGAGGGACGATCCCGCCCGCAGCGCGCCGAGCACGCCCAGGACCAGGCCGTGGACGTGAAAAAGCGGAAGCCCGTGCACCAGCACGTCGCCGGCGGTCCACTCCCACGCCTCGGCCAGGGCGTCCAGCCCGGCGGCGATCGCGGCGCGGGAGACGAGCACGCCCTTGGGGGCGCCGGTGGTCCCGCTGGTGTAGAGGATGAGCGCGGTGGCGTCATCGGGCGCGCCGGCGCCGGCCCCCTCCCCGGCGGGGAGGTCGTCGACCGGGACGAGCGGCGGGTCCCCCTCCCCCGGTTCGTACGCGCCGCGGGCGGCCAGCAGCAGGGCCGCGCCCGAGTCGCCCAGGATGTGCGCGCGCTCGTCCGGCCCCGAGTCGGGCGGCAGCGGCACCACCGGCACCCCGGCCAGCAGCCCGCCGACCACCGCGACGACGGTCTCCAGGCTCGCGGTGGCGTGCACCGCGACGGCCCCGGCGCCCGCGATCTCCGCGGCGACCCCGGCGGCCCGGTCCATCAGCTCGGCGCGGCGCAGCCCGCGGCCGGCCACCGTGATCGTCTGGTCGCCCGCGACGCCCAGCAGGTCCATCACGCGTCCCTCTCGTCCAGCCAGGCCGGCACAGTGTCATCGTGCTCCCCCGGCAGCGGTGGCGCCGCGTGCTCGCGGGGCGGCGCCCCGCCGAAGCGCAGCCGCGGCCCCGGCAGCTCGATCCGGCCCGGCGTGGGATGGTCCACCTCGACGCCCAGCCCCTGGGAACGGGTCTGCTCCCATGCGTACACCTCGTCGATGGAACGGATCGCCAACGGCCTGAGCATGCCGTCTCCTCCGGCAGTATGCCTTTCGTGCCAGATGACAGGATGACCTACCCGGCGCTGGCCGCGCGGCTGCTCGCGCTGCCCCCGTCCTGCGGCCCGGCGCGGGTGGTCGCCGTGGACGGGCCGAGCGGCGCGGGCAAGTCCACCTTCGCCGCGCACCTGGCCGCCGCCCTGGACGGCCCGCCGGTCATCGGGTCCGACGACTTCCGCGTCCCCTGGAACGCCGACCCGCTCACCTGGTGGCGGCCCCTCACCGAGGCGGTCCTCGACCCCCTGTGCGCCGGCGAGCCCGGCCGGCTGCGGCGCTACGACTGGCGCGCCGGCCGCCACGGCCCCACGGAGACGGTGCCGCCGGCACCGGTCATGATCATCGAGGGCGTGGGCGCCGCCTGGCGCGGGTCGCCCGCCGCGTACCGGATCTGGATCGACGCGCCGCGTTCCCTGCGCCGGGCCCGCGCCCTGCTCCGGGACGGCCCGGACCTGGCCGGCGCCTGGGACGCCTGGTCCGAACGCGAGGACCGGCACTTCACCGCCGACCGGACGCGCGAGCGCGCGGACCTGCCGGTCGACGGCACCGACCCCGGGCACCGTTCGTTCGCGCCCGCGCGGCGGCCACCGGCCACCGCGCGCTGACCCGGGCAGCGGTCAGCGCCCCGGATCGTCCACGTCGGCGGAGGTCCTGCCCCCGGACAGGAGCGGGTACCCCGGCCCCCGGTCGAAGAACGGGGCGGGTCCGCGGGCGGCGCGCAACCGCTCCCGCAGCTCGGCGGTCGCCTCCCCGTCCGCCACCGGGCCGGACGCTCCGGTGGCCAGGACGACGCCGTAGTCGTCGCGGGCTCCCTCGGGCGACACCTTGCCGTCGCGGACGTCCGCGGCGACGCGGTCCGGGTCGCGGTCGAACGGGTCGCCCCAGCCGCCGCCCCCGGTCGTCCGGATCCGGATGACCTGCCCCACCCGCACCGGGTGGTCGTCGACCAGGCCCTCCATCTCCTCCCCGTCGATGTCCACCCGGAACGGGCGGCCCGCCCGCCCCCCGTTGACGCCCCAGCAGGACAGGATGGACCGGTCGGCGATCGACATGTAGCCGGCGTCCCGCAGCATGCGCAGCCGCTTGTCGTACCCGAGCCCGCCCCGGTACGCGCCGGGCCCGCCCGAGTCGGTCGCCAGCCCGAGCCGCTCGACGACGAACGGCCAGCGCGCCTCGGCGAACTCGGCCGGGATGTTGCGCGAGTCGGGCACGACGTGGATGGTGTCCTCCCCGTCGGCGTAGTGGCGGCCCCCGGAGCCTCCCCCCAGGACCTCCCGCATGAGGTACGGGCCGCGGTCGTCCTCGCCGTACACCCCGGTGTAACGGATCGTCTCCTGGTCGGCGGGCATCCGGCCGCCGGTGGCCTTGGCCAGCACGCCCGCCAGCACTCCGAGCAGGCGCAGGATGACGAACGTCCGGGCGTTGGTGGGCGCCGGGAAGATCGGGGTGAGCAGGGTCCCCTTCTCGGGGAACCGCATCTCGATCAGCGGGACGACGCCCTCGTTCACGTCCAGCTCGGCCGCGCGTTCGGGGGTGTCGGCCAGGTTCCGCAGGACGGGCGCCAGCCACTTCTTCAGGAAGACCCCGTCGGCGTAGTCGCCCGCGTGGTTGATCGGCCCCTTGGCCTGCGGCGACGTCCCGGTGAAGTCGATGATCAGCGGCACCTCCGCCGCCTTGTCGACGGTGAGGGTGATCCGCTGGGCGTGCAGCCGGGGCGGGTCGACACCGTCGTGCTCGGCGTAGTCCTCCCAGACATGGGTGCCGTCGGGGATCTTCGACAGCAGCTCCCGCCGGAACGTCTCGGTGGTCTTGTCGATGATCGCGTCGAAGCATCCCTCCACCGCCGCCCGGCCGTACCGGGCGAACAGCTCGGCCAGGCGGCGCGCCCCCATCAGGCACGCCGAGCACTCGGCGTCCAGGTCACCGGCGAGCGAGTCGGGCATCCGCGAGTTCCGCGTCATGATCCGCAGCGCCGCCTCGTTCGGCACGCCCTGGTCCCACAGCCTGATCGGCGGGACCATGAGCCCCTCCTCGAACGCGCTGCGAGCGTGGCTCGGCATCGACCCGGGCACCGCCCCGCCGATGTCGTCGTGGTGCCCGAACGCCTGGACGAACGCCACGACCTCCCCCTCATGGAACACCGGCACCGTCACGCACAGGTCCGGCAGGTGCCCGATCCCGCCCTCGGACAGATAGACGTCGTTGTGGAAGAAGACGTCCCCCGGCCGCATCTTCTCCGGCGGGAAGTCGCGCGCCACCGGATGGACCAGGGCGGAGTAGGAGCGCCCCGTCAGCTTGCGCAGCCGGCGGTCGTGGATCCCCGCCCGGAAGTCGTGCGCGTCCCGGATCATGGGCGAGCGCGCCGTCCGGGCGATCGCCGTCTCCACCTCCCGCTCGACCGAGGCCAGCGTCCCCTCCACGATCTCCAGCAGGATGGGATCAGTGTTCATTGCCTCGCCTCCGCTCGGCGGGTCGTGCTCGTCATCGGGTCACCAGCAGGTTGCCGTAGGCGTCCACCTCGGCGCGGAAGCCCGGGTGCAGGGGCAGGGTCGAGCCGAACTCCTGGACGATCGCCGGGCCCTCCACGACGTCGCCCGGGGCCAGCAGGGCGCGCTCGTAGACGGGGGCCGCGACCCAGCCGTCGCCGAAGTGGACCTCGCGGGTGCCGGTGAGGGCGCGGGAGGGGTCCTTGTCGCCGGACGGGCGTTCCCGGAGGCGCGGGCGGTCGATCGGGCCGATGCCGGAGACGCGGTGGTTCACCCACTCGACCGGGTGCCTGGCGTCGTCGCGGTAGCAGTACCCGTACAGGGCCTCGTGGGCGTCGTGGAACCGCCGCAGCACCTCGGCGCGGAACCCCTCGGAGACCGGCCCGGGGGGCGCGGGGACCCGCACCTCGAACGCCTGGCCGTAGTAGCGCAGGTCCACGGTGCGGGCGAAGCGGTGCCGGGCGGCGGGGAAGCCCTCGCGGTCGAGGGACGCGGCGGCCTCGGCCTCCAGCTCGGCGAAGATCGCGGCCACGGCGGGGAGGTCGAGCTCGGCGTCGCGGGCCACGCGGGTGCGCACGTAGTCGTTCTTGACGTCCACGGTGAGCAGGCCGAACGCCGACAGGTTGCCGGGGTTCACCGGGACGAGCGCGGCGGGCAGGCCGAGCACGTCCAGCAGGCGGCAGCACAGCAGGGGCCCCGAGCCGCCGAACGCGACCAGGGGGTAGTCGCGCACGTCCAGCCCGCGCTTGACGGTGATCTGCCGGATGGCGTTGGCCTGGTTCCAGGCGGAGATCTCCAGGATGCCGGTGGCGGCGCGTTCCACGGTCAGGCCGAGCCGTCCCGCCAGGGCCTCCAGCCCGGCACGGGCGGCGGGCACGTCCAAGGGGATCTCGCCGCCCAGCAGGTGCGGCGGGATCCGGCCCAGGACGGCGTGGGCGTCGGTGACAGTCGGCTCGGTGCCCCCGCCGCCGTAGCAGAGGGGGCCGGGGTCGGCGCCGGCGCTGCGCGGGCCCACCTTCATCGTGGACTCCGGGGAGACCCAGGCGACCGAGCCGCCGCCCGCGCCCACGGTCACGATGTCGATCATCGGGATCTTGACCGGGTGGCGGCCGATCGCCCCCTCGGTGGTCAGCGTGGGCTCGCCGTCCAGGACCACCGCCACGTCGGTGGAGGTGCCGCCGCCGTCCAGGGTGACCACCGAGCCGAGCCCGGCGCGCCCCGCGACGTAGGCCGCGCCGAGGGCCCCGGCGGCCGGGCCGGACAGCACGGTGGTGATCGGCTGGTGGACCACCTCGTCGGCCGACAGCACGCCGCCGTTGCTCTTCATCACGTGCAGGCGGGCGGGCGCGCGTTCGGTGATGCGCCGCAGGTAGCGCGACATGACCGGCTTGACCGCGGCGTCGACCAGGGTGGTCACCGACCGCTCGTACTCCCGGTACTCGCGCAGCACCTCGCACGACAGCGACACCACCGCCTCGGGGTGCTCGCGCCGCAGCACCTCGCGCATCGCCAGCTCGTGGCCGGGATCGGCGTAGGAGTGCAGGAAGCAGACGCCGATCGCCCGGATCCCCTGGTCGCGGAACCAGCGGGCCGCCTCCGCCGCGCCCGCCTCGTCGAAGGGCCGCAGCTCGGCGCCGGTGTGGTCGAGCCGCCCGCCGACGGCCCGCACCCGGTGGACGGGGACGATGCGCGGCGGCTTCACCCAGAAGTAGGAGTTGCCGTAGCCGTCCGGGACGCTCTGCCGCGCGATCTCCAGGACGTGCTCGAACCCCTCGGTGGTGATGAGGCCGAGATCCTCCAGCCGGTCCTCCAGGAGCCGGTTGGTCGCGACCGTCGTCCCGTGCGAGAGGCCGGTGACCGCGGCGTCCCCTCCGGCCGCCGCCGTCACCTTGGCGACGGCGGTCAGGAAGCCCTCGGCGGGATCGGCCGGGGTGGAGGGGGTCTTGGTGGTGATGATCTCCCCGGTGTCCTCGTCCAGCGCCACGACGTCGGTGAACGTCCCGCCGGTGTCGATGCCGATCCGCAGCCGTCGCCCCATGACCACGGGTCTACCGGACGCGGCGCGTCCCGGGAACCGTCGCATTATGCCAACGCGCGGTTCCTTCTTTGGCGAGTCGCACCTGGCACTAGGCTGAACGGATCGTTCCCGACCACCGACGACACATCACTGGAGCCAACCCGATGGCGCTTGAACGGCCCGAGATCGACTTCCCCGAGGGGCAGCCGCCCGCCTACCTCGACATCACCGACATCATCCAGGGCGACGGCCCGGAGGCGACCAAGGGCGCCACGGTGTCGATGCACTACGTCGGGGTCTCCTTCTCCACGGGCGAGGAGTTCGACGCCTCCTGGAACCGCGGCTCCACGCTGGACTTCCAGCTCGGCGCGGGCCAGGTCATCAAGGGCTGGGACATGGGCATCGCCGGCATGAAGGTCGGCGGCCGGCGCAAGCTGGTCATCCCGCCGCACCTGGCGTACGGCGACCGCAGCCCCTCCCCGGCGATCAAGCCCGGCGAGACGCTGATCTTCGTGGTGGACCTGGTCGCGGTCAAGTAGGCGCGGCAGGCACGTGGCGCGGAGGGCCGCCCGGGGACCCGTCCCCGGGCGGCCCTCCGCCGTTCTCACCGGTCCCGTGCCCGGCCGCGCGGGAACGGGGTCGCGGCGGGGGCGACGAGGTCGGCGGCGTGCTTCTCGTACAGGCCGAGGTTGCGTTCGGCGAGATGGTCGAAGCCGTGCGGGACCGAGGAGCCCGGGGTGAGCGAGCGCATCGCGGTGGCCGGGTCGAGCCGGGCCGCGACCCAGCCCTCGTGCGCGGCGGCGCGGGCCACCACCTCCGCGATCGGCGTGACGATCATCGAGTTGCCGAAGTAGAGGGTGCCGGCCGGGTCGGCGCCGACCGCGTTGGCGCCCACGACGTACACGTGCTCGTCGTAGGCGCGGGCGCGGCAGGTCAGCTCCCAGATGTCGGCCGAGCGCAGCAGCGCCGACGGGCGGCAGATCAGCTCGGCGCCGCGCACCGCCTGGATGCGCCACAGTTCCGGGAAGTCGCCGTCGAAGCAGATCGCCATGCCGATCCGGCCGAGTTCGGTGTCGGCCACGCAGACCTCGGAGCCGGGCGTGACCCAGCCCCCGTGGCGGGCGTCCTCGACCCGGAACGGGTGGGTCTTGCGGTAGACGCCGAGCACTCCGCCGTCCGGGCCGGCCAGGACGGCGGCGTTGTAGACGGTGCCGGGGTCGGGGCCGCGCTCGTAGGTGCCGAAGCACAGGTGGACGCCCAGCTCGCGGGCCGTCTCCTGGAAAGGCTCGGTGATCGGCCCCGGGATCTCCGAGACCAGGTCCCACAGCTCCTCCGCCCCGACGCCGGGGTTGAAGCCGGTGGTGACCGACTCGGGAAGGACGACCAGTTCGGCGCCGGATTCCTCGACGCAGCGCGCGGTCCAGTCCACGGCCTTGCCGATGTTGGCCTCGACGGACCCGCGGGTCAGCGGCCCGGGGGCCGGCGCCAGCTGCACGGCGGCGGCGGTGAAGGGTCTCATGGTCACCTCCTGGTTCGTCGTCCCAGGGCATACCCCAGAACGACCCCTGCCAGAGCCATCGCGCCTCCCGCACCGAACGCGGCCAGCATCGGGGCGGCCCGGGGCCCGGGAGCGGGCGCCGGCGCGGGCCGGGCGCCCGCGTAGACCCGTCCGGCCGGCGCCTCCGCCGGGGCCGCGGCGGGCCGCTCTCCCGGCTGGGCGGGGACGGGCTCCGGGACGGCCTCGGGCCCGGTCAGGGACCGTTCGACGGCGGCGAAGAACTCCCCCGCGGTCTTCCGGGCCACGGAGCCGATCATGCGCTGGCCCACCCCGCCGATCATCCCGCCGACGACCGCGTCGGCGTCGTAGTCGACCCGGGTGCCCCCGTCGCCGTCGGACAGGCGCACGCGGACGGTGGCGTCGACCGTCCCCGGCGCCCCCTGGCCGCGGGCGCGCAGCACGAACGAGCGCGGCGGGTCGGGCTCGGCCAGCTCGACCCGGCCGACGTAGGTGCCCTTGACGGAGGCGACCCCGGCGGAGACGGTCATCGTGTAGACGTCCTGGCCGGTGGCCTCCAGGGAGTGGCAGCCCGGGATCGTCCGGGCCAGGACCGCGGGGTCCTGCAACGCCTCCCACACCAGAGGGAGCGGCGCCGCGATGGTGGCGCTACCAGTGACCTTCATGTCCCGACCCTAGAGAATGCGCCCCGGCCTCCGTACGGCAAGTTGTGCCGATCACACGCCGAAGGTTGGTCAGATACGCCCCGTTCGGTCCGAGCAAGGTCAGAATGTCCCTGCGCATTTCGTACGGCGGCGCGAACCCCCGCGGGCCCTCGCGCGTCAACCGAAGCGACACACATGATCGAACCGGGACCGGACGGAGAACGCGGCTGATGCGAGGGAAGATGCCCGTGGTCACCACGGTGATGGCGGGTGTGATGGGCGTCGCCGCGGGCACGTGGCCGGCCGTCCGGGCGGCGGCGTCCGGGGACGAGGGGCCGTCCACGCGCTCCCGGCTCGGCACGGTGCTCGCCGACCAGGCGTGGGAGCGCCCCAGGCCCGGGTCGTGGACGCCGCCCAAGCCCGCGCCGGACGGCCTGCCGCCGACCATCAGCCGCATCGTCACGCAGGACAAGGTGGTGTTCCTGACCATCGACGACGGCTACGAGTACGACGCCGAGTTCGTCGACCTGGTGCGCAAGGAACGGGTGCCGATCCTGACCTTCCTGACGTCCCGGTACGTCAAGGGGCAGGGGCAGTACTTCTGGGCCCTGCGCAACGCCGGGTCCCAGATGGAGAACCACACCGTCAACCACCTCAACATGGCCCTCCAGACGCCGGAGAAGCAGAAGCGCGAGATCTGCGGGGCGTCCGACACGATCACCCAGCAGTACGGGCGGCGGCCGCAGATCTTCCGGCCGCCGTTCGGGAGCTTCAACCTGACCACCCGCAAGATGGCCAAGGAGTGCGGGATCAAGTCGATCCTGCTGTGGTCGGCGGAGTTCTACAACGGCACGTCCGGGCCGGGCGTGGGGTTCAACGGCTTCGCGCGCGGCGACGGCGGCAAGGGCTTCCGGCCGGGCGACATCGTCCTCATGCACTATCGGAAGGGGCTCGCGCAGCAGCTCCAGATGATCCTGGGCTGGATCCGCCAGCAGGGCTACCGGCCCGCCGCCGTGGAGAACTACCTGCCCCGGTCGCTCGGCGGGAACGCCCCGGACCAGCAGCCCGCCACCCCCGGCTGACGCGCCCGGCCGGCCGTCACCGCGCCGCCGCGCTCCCGGCCACCGCGTTCCGGGTCTCCGCGTTCCGGGTCTCCGCGTTCCGGGTCTCCGCGTTCCGGGTCTCCGCGTTCCGGGTCTCCGCGTTCCGGGTCTCCGCGTTCCGGGTCTCCGCGTTCCGGGTCTCCGCGTTCCGGGTCTCCGCGTTCCGGGTCTCCGCGTTCCGGGTCTCCGCGTTCCGGGTCTCCGCGTTCCGGGTCTCCGCGTTCCGGGTCTCCGCGTTCCGGGTCTCCGGGCTCCCGGCCGCGCCCCGGGGCTCCGGCGGCACGGGCGCGCCGTCCCCGGTCTCGGGGCCGAACGCTCGCAGGAAGGTGTCCACGGCGGCGCGGGCGACCGCGCGCAGTTCGTCGTCGGGGACCGCGCGTGCGCCCATCGCCGTCCGCGCCTCCATCGGGCCGGTGAGCAGCGCCAGGAACTGCTCGGCGGCCGTTTCGGGGTCGGCCGCGCGCAGCCGCCCGGCGAGGATGAGCCGCGCCAGCCGGCCGGCCAGGGCCTCGGTGACCCGGCCGGCTCCGCGGCCCCGCACCACCTCCAGCGGCTCGGGGAACCGGGCGCCCTCGGCGTGCAGGAGGCGGCGCAGCGCCCGGGAACGCTCATGGCAGTGCGCCTGGAGCAGCCGGTGCCCCGTGTCCTCCAGGCGGGCGCGCAGATCGCCGTCCGGGACCGCCAGCGCCTCGACGGCCGCGAGGTCCTCGGCGACCACGCGACCGGCGGCGGCCACCATCGCCTCGCGGAAGAGGGTCGCCTTGTCGTTGAGGTGGTTGTAGACGGTGGGCTTGGCGACGCCCGCCTCCTTCGCGATCTCCTTGACGCACGCCTGGGCGTACCCCTGGCGCGCGAAGACCGTGAACGCGGCGTCCAGGATCGCCTCCCGCTTGTCGATGCGTCCCCGGGACACGTCCCGCCCCGGCTCTGGTGAGGTTCGCGCGGCTGCCACGCCGGACATCGTACCCCCACGCCGACATTATTGAACCCACAGGTTCAGTTCAGTGGCCCGATGGGTTGCACATGAGGGCGATCTCTCCCTAACTTGAACCCGGGAGTTCAATTTTTGATGCTTAAGGAGCCAACGATGACACCTGCGCGGGACGGCGGCGACGCCCTCGATCCGGCGTTGCTGCGGCTGATCGGCGTGATCCTGCTGGGCGGGATGCTGGGCATCCTCAACAGCACCATGGTCGCCGTCGGCATCGACACCCTGGCCGGGGCGTTCACCGCGTCGCTCAGCACGATCGGCTGGGCGTCCACCGGGTTCCTGCTGGCGGTCACCGCCGCGATCCCGTTCACGACCTGGGCGGTCGACCGGTACGGCGGCCGGCGGATGTGGCTGGCGGGGCTCGTCCTGTTCCTGGCCGGGTCGCTGGGGTCGGGGCTGGCCTGGAACGCGGGCGGCCTGATCGCCTTCCGGGTCGTCCAGGGGCTGGGCGCCGGGATCCTCGATCCGCTGGTGCTGACCCTGCTGGCCCGCGCCGCCGGGCCCGCCCGGGCGGGCCGGGTGATGGGGCTGATGGGCGTGGTCCTCTCCCTCGGCCCGGTGCTGGGGCCGGTGGCGGGCGGCCTGGTCCTGTCCCGGCTCGACTGGCGGTGGATGTTCCTGCTGAACGTCCCGGTCGGCCTGGTCGCGCTGCTGCTGGCCGTCCGGGTGCTGCCGGCGGACACCGGCGACGGCGAACGGACCGCGGGCCCCCTGGACACGCTGGGCCTGGCGCTGCTCGGCCCGGGTTTCGCGGCGGTGGTCCTGGCGCTGTCGCAGTCGGCCGAGCGCGGCGCGTTCACGGCCTGGCAGGTCCTCGCGCCGCTGGCGGCCGGCGCCCTGCTCCTCGGCGGGTACGCGCTGCACGCGGTCCGGGCCTCGCGCGGCCCCGGACGCGTCCCGCCGCTGATCGACCCGCGGCTGTTCACCGGCGCCGGGTTCTCCGCGAGCGTCACCGTCATGGCCCTGGTCGGGCTGGCCACGTTCGCGAGCCTGTTCGCCCTGCCGCTGTACTACCAGCAGGCGCACGGCCACGGCGTCCTCATGGCCGGGCTGCTGGTGGCACCGGTGGGGGTGGGCGCGGGCGTCGCCATGCCGCTGGCCGGGCGCCTCAGCGACCGGCTCGGCGCCCGGTCCCTGGCGCTGGGCGGCGCGACCGTGGCGCTGCTCGCCGGGCTGGCGCTCACCCGGGCCGGGGCCGGCACCGCCGAGGTGTGGCCCGTGCTGGCCGCCCTGTTCCTGGGGCTGGGGCTGGGGTTCGTCGGCGCGCCCACGATGGGCTCGCTGTACCGCACGCTGCCGCCGCCGCAGGTGCCGCAGGGCAGCTCCGTCCTCTACATGCTCAACCAGCTCGGCGCCGCGATCGGCATCGCCGTCGTCACGCTGATCTGGGAACGGGCCGGGGACGGCGACGTCCTAAGCGGCTTCCACGGCGTCTACTGGTTCGCCGCCGGCACGATCGCCGCCGTCCTGGTCCTCGCCCTCCTCCTGCCGGGCCGGCCCGCGCCCGTCCCCGCGCCCGCCGCCCCGCGGCCGGCGCCGGCGCCCCCGCCCGGCCGTTGACCTGCGGCGAGTCGCCGCCTTGACCACCTGGTCACACGACAACTCGCCGCAGGTCAACGCGGGGCCGTGCCGCGGCGTCAGCCGCGGGCGGCGGCGCGGGAGGCCCTCCGGGTGCGCAGGGCCGGGTCGTCCAGCGCGCGCAGGCGCAGGTCGTACAGTTCGTCGGGCGCCAGCGGCATGGCGTCGATCCGGAGACCCTCCGCGTCCTCGACGGCCGAGGCGATCACGGCCGACACCGGGATGACGCCGGCCTCCCCGGCCCCTTTGATGCCGAGCGGGTTGAGCGGGGACGGCGTCTCCAGGTGGTCGGTCTCGATCCGCGGTATCTCGGTCGCGTACGGCATCAGGAAGTCCATGAAGGAGGCGTTGAGCAGCTGCCCCGACTCGTCGTAGGCCATCCGCTCGTAGAGGGCGCCCCCGATGCCCTGCGCCACTCCCCCGTGGATCTGCCCCTCGACCACCATCGGGTTGATGAGCCGGCCGCAGTCGTGCACGACCGCGTACCGCAGGATGCGGACCTCGGCCGTCTCCGGGTCGACCTCCACGATCGCCGCGTGGGCCCCGGCCGCGAACGTGGACCGGGGCGGCGAGTAGTAGTCGCGCCCCTCCAGGCCCGGCTCCTCGCCGCGCGGAACGGGCGGCTCGTCCTGCGAGCCGCCCACGGCGAACTGCGTGGCGCGCGCCGCCTCCTCGTCGAAGGCGTACCGCAGCGGGTTGGACAGCACCGCCACCGTGCGCAGCGGCACGGCCGCCGACCGGTCGCCCCGGACGTGCACCACGCCGTCGGTGATCTCCAGGTCTCCCGGGTCGGCCTCCAGCGCCTCGCCGGCGATCCGCAGCGCCTTGTCCCGGACCTTGCGGCAGGCCAGCGCGATCGCGTTCCCGCTCATCACGGCGGCGCGCGAGGCGAACGTGCCGACCGCGTACCCGAACCGCCGGGTGTCGCCGGTGGTGACCCGCACGTCCTCGATCGGCACGCCCAGCTCGGCCGCGGCGATCTGCGCGAACACCGTCTGGTGGCTCTGCCCCTGCGAGGTGAGCCCGGTGGAGACGTGCACCCGCCCGGACGAGTCGATCTCGACGTGGCCGCCCTCGTACGGGCCGACGCCGGTGCCCTCCACGTAGCAGCCGAGCCCGACGCCGATCCGGCGGCCCTCCGCCGCTGCGGCGGCCCGTTCCGCCTCGAAGCCCTCCCAGCCGATCAGGTCCTTGACCTTGCGCAGCAGCTCCGGGTAGTCGCCGGAGTCGTAGATCAGCGGGCGGCCGTCCTGGAAGGTGAGCCCCTGGTCGTAGGGGAACTCGTCGGGCTGGATGAGGTTGGCCTCGCGGACCCGGGCCCGGTCCAGGCCGAGATGGTCGGCGATGCGGTCCATCGTCCGCTCCATGCAGAACACGCCCTGCGGGCGGCCCGCGCCCCGGTACGGGGTGACGATCAGGGTGTTGGTGTAGAGGCTGCGGACCTCGGCCCGGTAGGCGCCCGGTTTGTACGGGCCGAGCAGCTGGGTGGAGGTGATGATCGGGATGATGATGCCGTACGGGGTGTAGGCGCCGTGGTCGTGCAGGATCCGCACGTCCATGCCCAGCAGCCGGCCCGCGTCGTCGAACCCCACCCGGACGCGCTGGATCTGGGCGCGCTCGTGCGCCGCCGCCACGAAGTGCTCGCGCCGGTCCTCGGTCCACTTGACCTCCCGGCCGAGCAGCCGGGCCGCCCACGGCACCAGGATCTCCTCCGGCCACGGGTGCACGATCTTGACCCCGAAGCCGCCGCCCACGTCGGGCGCGATCACCTCCACCTTGGCCGGCGCCAGGCCGAGCTTGGCCGCGACGGCGGCGCGCACGCTCGTGGACGCCTGGGTGGAGGTGTAGACGCGCAGCGACTCGTCGTCGGCGTCCCAGCGCGCGTACACGCCGCGTCCCTCCAGCGGCATGGACGCGCTGCGCTCGATGTCGAGCCGGAACTCCAGCACGTGCGGCGCCGCCCCGATGGCCGCGTCCACGTCGCCGGTCTCCTGGTGGAGGACCGCCCCGACGTTGCCCGGCACGTCCTCGTGCACCAGGTCCGCGGCCCGTTCGGCGTTCTCCAGCCCGACCACGGCGGGCAGCGTCTCGTACTCGACCCGTATCAGCCCGGCGGCGTCCTCGGCCAGGTACCGGTCGCGGGCCACGACCATCACCACCGGCTCGCCCACGTGACGGACGACGTCGCGGGCGAGGGGGTGGGCGGTGCGCCCGTGGGTCAGCGCCGGATGCGGGATGAGCAGCGGCAGCGGCTCGCCGACCCGTCCCGGCAGGTCCTCCCACGTGTAGATCGCGACCAGGCCGGCGACGTCCAGCGCCCCCGCCACGTCGATGTCCACGACGCGGGCGTGCGCGTGCGGCGACCGGACGAACGCCGCGGCGAGGGCGTCGTGCCCCAGGTCGTCCAGGAAGCGTCCCCGCCCGGTGAGCAGCCGCGGGTCCTCGCGCCGCAGCACCGCGTCCCCGAAGCCGCCGCCCGGGCTCATGACTCCTCCTCACCGGGCCGGGAGGCACCCAGCTCAGCGGCGCGGCGAACGGACTTCACGATGTTCTGGTAGCCGGTGCACCGGCACAGGTTGCCCGAGACGCCCTCGACGATCTCCTCGTCGGTGGGGTCCGGCGTCTCCCGGAGGAGCGCGGTCACCGTGCAGAGGAAGCCCGGCGTGCAGAAGCCGCACTGCAGCCCGTGGCACTCCTGGAAGGCCCGCTGGACCGGCGACATCGTCCCGTCCGGCGCGGCCAGCCCCTCCACGGTGGTGATCTCGTGGCCGGCGGCGGTGACGGCGAACATCAGGCAGGACCGCACCGGCTCGCCGTCCAGCAGGACGGTGCAGCAGCCGCACACGCCGTGCTCGCAGCCGACGTGCGTGCCGGTCAGCCGCAGGTCGTGCCGCAGCAGGTCCGACAGCAGCCGCCGGGCGGGCACCCGGGCGCCGCGGTGCACCCCGTTGACGGTCAGCTCGACCTCGAAGGTCTCCTCGGCGGTCTCCGCGGAGATCCCCTCCATCAGCGTTCCTCCCTTCGCAGGGCGTCGTCCGCGGCGGCGCGCAGGGCGCGTTCGGTCAGCACCCCGGCCAGATGGCGCCGGTACGCGGCGGTGGCGTGGACGTCGCCGTCCGGGTCGAGCAGCTCGCGGGCCCGGGCGCCGGCCGCGGCCCAGCCGCCGGTCCGGGCGGCGGGGGCGGCGGCCTCGGTCAGGTCCAGGACGACGGGGGTGGCGGCGACGCTGAGGTATCCGGCGCGGGCGGACGTGACGCGCAGGTCCTCGTCCAGCGTGACCACCGCGGCCACCCCGGCCAGGGCGTAGTCGCCGTGCCGGCGCGCGGTCTCGGCGAACGCGGTGCCGGTGCGGCGGGGCAGGGCGGGGAAGAACGCCGAGACCGCCATCTCGTCCGGACGCAGGCACGTCTCCAGCGGCCCGGTGAAGAGGCCGGCGGCCGGGATGGTGCGGCGCCCGCCCGCCGAGGCGGCCTCCACCGTGCCGCCGAGCACGGCCAAGACGGCGGGCAGCTCGGCGGCGGGGTCGGCGTGCGCCAGGCTGCCCACGACGGTGCCCCGGTTGCGGACGGCGGGATGGGCGACATGGCCGAGGGCCTGCCGGATCAGCGGCTGCGCGGCGGCGGCGCCGGGGTCGCGCGCGACCCGGGCGTGCCGGGCCAGCGCGCCGATCCGCACGCCCTCGGCCGTGGTCTCCACCGTGTCCAGGGCGGCCAGCCGGTTGATGTCGACCAGGCGGGCGGGGGCGGCCAGCCGCATGTTGAGCAGCGGGATGAGGCTCTGCCCGCCCGCCAGCACCTTGGCGTCACCGGTCAGCGCGCGCAGCGCCTCGTCCAGCGTGCGGGGCGCGACGTAGTCGAACGGCGGCGGCTTCACGGGCGCGCATCGCCTCCCGCGACCGCTTCGCCGCCCGTCCCGCCCGCGGCGGCCGTCCCTCCGGAGGGCGGCGCGGGCTCCTGGGACCGCCGGGAGAGTCCCCGGAGCAGGTGGTAGCCCGCCAGGACGACGATGGTGCCGAGCGCGATGCCCTCCAGCCGGAAGTCGTCGCTGATCGGGTGCACCACCGGGCCGAGGGCCAGGATGATCCCCGCGCCCACCGGCACCATGTTGACGGGGTCGGCGAAGTCCACCCGGTTCTCGATCCAGATCTTGGCGCCGAGCAGGCCGATCATCCCGTAGAGGATCACGGTGACGCCGCCCAGGACGCCGCCGGGGGTGGCCGCCACCAGCGCGCCGAACTTGGGGCACAGCCCGAACAGGATCGCGATCAGCGCCGCGACGTAGTACGCGGCGGTGGAGTAGATCCGGGTGGCGGCCATGACCCCGATGTTCTCGGCGTAGGTGGTGGTCGGCGAGCCGCCCACCGAGCTGGTCACCACGGTGCCGACCCCGTCGGCGAAGATCGTCCGGCCGACCATCGGGTCCAGGTCGGCGCCGGTCATCTCCCCGACCGCCTTGACGTGGCCGGTGTTCTCCGCGATCAGGGCGATCACCGCGGGCAGGACCAGCAGGATCGCCGACATCTTGAAGTCGGGGGCGTGCATCTGCGGCAGCCCGAACCAGTCGGCGCCCTCCACCGCGGCGAAGCTCACCCGGTCGTGCGGGAACGCGGTGGCCACGCAGTACGGTCCCTCCGGCGCGCACGCCTTCCCCGAGGCGTCCAGGAGGTTCTGGCCGGGCAGCACGGAGGTGATCTGCCCCGCGGCCCGGTCCAGCAACCATGACAGCGCGAAGCCGAAGACCAGCCCGAGCAGGATCGCGATCCGGCCGAGGAAGCCGCGCAGCAGCACCATCACCAGGAAGACGAAGACCATGGTGAGCAGCGCGACCCAGTGGTCCTGCGGCCAGTAGGTGTCGGCGACCACGAAGGCCAGCCCGAACCCGATCAGCATGACCACCGCGCCCGTCACCACGGGCGGGAACACCGCGTGGATGATCCGCGGGCCGAGGACGTGGATGAGCAGGCCGCTCAGCGCCAGCACCACCCCGGCGACCAGGATGGCGCCGGTCACCCAGCCGTCGGTCTGCGCGGTGTCGACACCCGCGCGGATGGCGAAGACGCCGCCCACGAACGAGGCGCTGGTGCCCAGGTAGCTGGGCACCTTCCCCTGCACGATCAGCAGGAACAGGATCGTGGCGACCCCGGACATCATCACCGCGAGGTTGGGGTCGAGCCCCATCACCAGCGGGAACACGAACGTCGCGCCGAACATGGCGACCACGTGCTGGGCGCCGATGCCCGCCGTGCGCGGCCATGACAGCCGTTCGTCCGGCCCGACCACCTCGCCGGGCGGCGGGGTCTTCCCGTCTCCGTGCAGCTTCCAGCCGATGGCCATCCGCGCCCTCCCTGGGGTTCCCACCCGTCGCCCGCCGTGCGTGACGGGCCGTTCACGGTCCTGCGCGAAACCTAGAACGACCCTGGTGAGCAGGCATCGGCGACATCTGCCAAAGCCCCGCCCCCGGGGTGGGGAGAGGCGTTGCCCCGTGACGCTGCCACGGCGCCGCGCCGGGGACAATGTGCGATCGCATCAAGGGCAGCGTGCCACCGGGCCGGGCCCCGGGGCCGAGCCCGTCTCAGATGCCCCGCATCCGCAGCACGTGCAGCGCCAGCGTCAGGTTGAGCCGCAGATGCGCGTCCTCGGTGAAGGGGCCCAGCATCCGCTCCAGCTTCCCGATGCGGTACCGGAGGGTGTTGTAGTGGAAGTGCAGCCTGCGGGCGGTCTCGGCGACGTTGAGGTTGGTCTCCAGCAGGACCTGCAGCGTGCGGCGCAGGTCCACCAGCTCGGGCTCCCCGTCACCGGCCAGGTCGCCGAGGGTCTCCCGGACGAAGGCGTGCAGCTCCGCCGGGTCGGAGACCAGGCTGAGCAGCCGGTACACCCCGAGCTGGTCGAAGTGGGCGCGGGCGCCGTCGCCGTGCAGCTGGCGCCCGACCCGTACCGCCTTGACGGCCTGCTCGTACGCCTCGGGCAGCCCGGCGGGCGAGACGACCGTGCGGCTGATCCCGGTGGAGAAGGTCCGGCGGTACTCGGCGAACCCGGCGGCGGCCTCCTTGACCATGGCCTGCACGGGGCCGTTCGAGGGCCCGGCCGGGTCGGCCGGGTCGCCGGGGTCGGCGCCGACCACCGCCACGACCTCGTGCGCGAAGCTGGCCACCGCGGCGCCGCGGTCGTGCCTCCGCACGGCCGCGGTCCAGGCGGCGGCGAGCCGTTCCTGGGCGGAGCGCTCCTCCGCGCCGCGCGCCTCGGCGCCGCGCGGCCGGTCCGGGTCGGCGCCGCGCGGCCGGCCGTCCAGCTCGGCGACCAGCACCGCCACCGGGCGGTTGAGGTCCCAGCCGAAGCCGGCGCAGTGGGCGACGACGCGGTCGTCGCCGCCGGCCCGCCCGGCCAGGATGTCGCGCAGGAAGTCGGCGCGGTACTTGCTCTCGACCGCGGCGACGGCCTGCTGCTTGGTGACGACCAGGGCGGCGACGGTGGCGGCGCGTTCCAGGATGCCCAGGTCGGTCTCGCGCAGCGTCCCGTTCGGGCTGTAGGCGACGATCCTGCCGTGGTCGAACCCGCCGGCCACCACCGGCACCACCAGGTGGTCGCCCTCCTGCGGCGACCCCCGTCCCAGGGTGCGCATGGCCTGGACCTGCTCCTCGGGGCCGGCGCCCGCCAGCACGCGCTGCTCGCCGTCCAGGGCGACCACCGCGACCTGGAGGAGCGCCGCGACCTCGTCCACGACCTCCTGCAGCCCGCCGCCGCACAGCACGATCTGCACCAGCGCCCGGTGCACCTCCTCGGTGCGCGCGAGCACGGCGGCCTGCCGGTTGAGGATGTCGGTGAGCACCTGGTTGAGGATGTCGTCGAAGCCGACGTCGTCGGCCAGCAGGATCAGCGGGAAGCCGCGCCGGTCGGCCTGCTCGATCATCTCGGCGGGCAGCGTGTCCAGGTACCGGCCCAGCTTGATCGCCAGCGCGGCCAGCCCGCGCTCGTCGAGGTCGGCCACCAGGTTGTCGAGCGACTGGGGGGTGTTGCGCAGCGGGTAACCGGTCGTCAGCAGCAGCTCGTTGGGCTTGACCCACGACAGGATGTCGGGGACCTCCATCACGTTGAGCCGCTGGACGACGCGGCCGAGCCCGGAACGGCCGGCGATGAGGCGGGCGCCTTTGAGGGTGGAGACGCCGAGGACCTCACCGACCGGCAGCCCGTAGGTGAGGGTGCCGGTGCTCGCGAGCCGCAGGGCCGGCGGGCCCGGGTCCACGGGGGTTGACATCAGATGACTCCCAACTGGGTCGGCACCGGCGGGGAGGTCCTCCGCCGCCGGGATTCGCGGGTCCGGCCCTGGTGGGGCCTCGCCCGGACGGCCCGGGGCGCGCGGCCCCGTCCCGTCGCGTCGTGCGCATGGTCGGATGCGTCACCGGCTGGTCGGGAACGAGGGAGGAGCGGCTCGCCGCCGAGATCGGCCTCGCCGATCCCGTGCGGGCGCCGGAGTGAGGCGCTCATGAACGCTGACTCACGGGAACGGTCACCTCGCTCTTTGGTGCTTACATCGCCCTTCCGGGCGTGATCGCTACCGCCGTCCGATCAACACTGACAACAAAGACGAAGGATGACAACCAGTCTTGGCAGCTTTCTCCATACGTCGCCTCCCGCACCCCGCCGTACGGTCCCAGCTAGAGAGGCCGGACCGCGGCGGTGTGGACGGCGACGACACCGGTCTCGGGAGGACTGCGTGACTGCCCTCGTGCGCGACCCCATCCCCCTGGCGCCCCGCCCGGGGCGGCGCCCCCCGGCGGCCGGGGCGGCCAGCCTCGCGCTGCGCCCGGTCCTGGACCGGCCGCGCCGCCCCGCCCGCGTGATCGCGGCCTTCCCCTCGGCGGTCTACCTGGAACTGCGCGGCGACACCGAGCCCCGGGTGGTGGCCGTGGTCAGCTCCGACGCCGTCCGGCTGCCCAACGCGGTCGTGGTGGTGGCCGCCCGCCGCGAGCGGCCGTTCCGCGCCGTACGCGAGGGCGGCGAGGCGTGGGTGGGCGACGGCCGGGTCGAGACCGACGGGCTGGAGACCCGGGTCCGGCGCTGGTGGGACCCCTCGCCCGCGCTCGGCACGGTGACGCCCGCGACGCTGGCGCGCGGCGTCCGCGACCTGGAGGCGGCCCTGAACGAGGCCGGCGACGCGGCCCGCTGCGGCCTCGCCGGGCATCCCGACCCGCTGCTGCTGGCCGACCGCTGCGCCGCGGGCGACCTGGCGGGCGCCGTCGAGGCCGCCGAGCGGATCGTGGGCCTGGGCCCCGGCCTCACCCCCAGCGGCGACGACATCCTCGCCGGGCTGCTGATCGCGCTGCGCCTGCTCGGCGGCGCCGCCTGCCCCGGCGGCCGGGCCGCCTGGCTGGCCGACTGGCTGGGCGCGGCGGTGACGGCCGACGCCGGCACCCGCACCACCGCCCTGGCCGCCACCCTGCTGCACTGCGCGGCCTCCGGCGGCGCGGGCGCCGAGGTCGCCGCCGTCCTGCGCGCCGTCGCCGGGCACGAGCCCGCCGGCCCGGCCGTGCGGCGGCTGCTGGCCGCCGGGCACACCTCCGGCGCGGACCTGGCGACCGGCGTCCACGCCGGGTGCCGTGCCGCGCTGGCGCTGGGCGCCTCGGCCGGACGGGTCCGGAAGGTCTCGGCGTGACCGGATCGCCGGACCGGGCCAGCCGGGCGGGCACGGCGCCGCCGGTGACGAACGCGCCGGACGGGGCACATCCCATGAGAGGGACATGAGCGAGATGCGGGGAACCCGGTGAGACGGTGGGTCGAGGTGCGGCACGGGTCGTACCACGACTCGGTCACGCTGATGCGGGTCAGCCGGGAGGTCGGCCGCCTCGGCGGGGTCGCGGGGGCGATGGCCGCCATGGCCACGGAGCTGAACCTGGAGATGCTCGCCCGGATGGGGTTCGAGGTCCCCGCCGGGGCGGGACCCGCCGACCTGGTGGTGGCGATCGAGGCGGAGGAGGGCGCCCTCGGCGGCGCCCGGGAGGCGCTCGACGACCTCCTGACCTCGGCCCGGTCGGCGGGCGGGGCGTCCGCCCAGGCCGGGCCCGGCTCGGTGCCGCCCGCGCGGACGACCGGGGCCGCGGCCCGCCGCTCCGGGGCCGGCCTGGCGCTGGTGTCGGTGCCGGGCCCGCACGTGTTCCCCGAGGCCATGGACGCGCTGACCGCCGGGCTCAACGTCATGGTCTTCAGCGACAACGTTCCGCTGGACCAGGAGATCGCGCTCAAGGAGGAGGCGGCCCGGCGCGGGCTGATCGTGATGGGCCCCGACTGCGGCACGGCGCTGGTGGGCGGCGCCGGCCTGGGCTTCGCCAACGCCGTGGCGCCGGGCCCGGTCGGACTGGTGGCCGCCTCGGGGACGGGCGCGCAGCAGGTGATGTGCCTGCTGGACGCGGCCGGGGTCGGCGTCAGCCACGCGCTGGGCGTCGGCGGGCGGGACCTGTCACCGGAGGTGAGCGGCCGGTCGGCGCTGGCCGCGCTGGCGGCGCTGGACGCCGACCCCGCCACCGAGCTGATCGTGCTCGTGTCCAAGCCGCCCGCGCCGCGGGTGGCCGACCTGATCCGGGAGGCGGCCCGCAGGCTCGACACCCCCGTGGTGTTCGCGCTGATCGGCCCCGGCGACGACCTGACCAGGGCGACCGGGCGCGCGCTGGAGCGGCTCGGCCGCGCGGTGCCGCGCTGGCCCCGCTGGCCCGCGCCGGACCCGGCCGCCGTGCCCGGCAACGGCACCGCCCCCGTCCCGTCCCGCCGGCCGGTGACGGGCGCGCTCCGGGGGCTGTTCTCGGGCGGCACGCTGCGCGACGAGGCCGCCGCGATCCTCGGCGCCGCCCTGGGCGGGGACCCGGCCCGGCACGGGCACCTGCTCGTCGACTACGGCGACGACGCCTACACGCGGGGCCGCCCCCATCCGATGATCGATCCGACGCTGCGGCTGGAGGCGATCGCCGAGCAGGCGGCCGACCCCGGGTGCGGGGTGCTGCTGCTGGACGTGGTCCTCGGCTACGGGGCGGATCCCGATCCGGCGGCGGCGCTGGCCCCGGCCATCGCCGGGGCGCTGCGGCGGCGCCCCGACCTCGCCGCCGTCGTCTCCCTGTGCGGGACGCCCGGCGACCCGCAGGACCGGGACGCGCAGGCGGCGGCGCTGCGGGACGCGGGCGCCGCGGTGTTCGCCTCGAACGCCGAGGCCGTCCGGCACGCGCTCGGCCTCCTGCCGGGCGGGGCCGCGGCCGGCGGGACCGGCGCGGCGAACGGGACCCACGCGACGGACGGGACGGGCGCCGATGACTGAATCCGCGACGCGGCTGGGCGGCCTGCTGACCCGCGACCCGGCCGTCGTGACGGCCGGGGTCGGCGTGCTGGCCGAGGCGCTGGAACGGCAGGCGGTGCCGGTCGAGGCCGTGGACTGGCGCCCGCCGCCGGAGGGCAGCGAGGACGCCCTGGCGGCGGTGCTGGGACGGCCCGGCCACGCCGAGGCGAACGCGCGCGCGGTGGGCCGGATGCTGAGCGCCCGCCCGCACCTGGTGGACGTCCGGCCCGCGGCCGAGGTGCTCGGCCTGGAGAAGGGCACGTTCCTGCACGCGGGCCCGCCGCTGGAGTGGGAACGGGCGTCGGGGCCCATGCGCGGCGCGCTCATCGGGGCGATGCTGCTGGAAGGGCTCGCCGGCACGCCCGAGGAGGCCGAGCGGGCCCTCGAAGGCGGCGCCGCGACGCTGGAGCCGTGCCACCACCACCGCGCCGTGGGGCCGATGGCGGGCGTGGTGAGCCCGTCGATGTGGATGCTGGTGGTGGAGGACGCCGAGCACGGCGGCACCGCGTACTGCTCGCTGAACGAGGGGCTGGGCAAGGTCCTGCGCTACGGCGCGTACGGCCCCGAGGTGATCGACCGGCTGCGCCGGATGGGCACCGTGCTCGGCCCGGTGCTGCGCTCGGCGGTCCGCGGGCACGGCCCGGTCGACCTGCTGGCGATCATGGCGCAGGCCCTCCAGATGGGCGACGAGCTGCACAACCGCAACCGGGCGGCGACCTCGCTGCTGCTGCGCGAGCTGGCCGCCGACCTGGCCGAGGCGGACGCGCCGCGCGACCGGGTGGCCGAGGCGCTGCGCTTCGCCGCGGCCAACGACCACTTCTTCCTCAACCCGGCGATGGCCGCGGCCAAGGCCGCCGCCGACGCCGCCCGCGGCGTGCCCGGCTCCAGCATGGTGGTGGCGATGGCCCGCAACGGCACCGACTTCGGCATCCAGGTGTCGGGCACGGGCGACCGCTGGTTCACCGGGCCGGCCGGGGTCCCGGACGGGCTCTACCTGGGCGCGTACGGCCCGGCGGACGCCAACCCCGACATCGGCGACTCGGCGATCACCGAGACCGCCGGGGTGGGCGGCTTCGCGCTCGCGGCGGCCCCGGCCATCGTGCGGTTCGTCGGCGGCGAGGTGCCGGACGCGCTCGCGGCCACCCAGCGGATGTACGAGATCACCCTGGCCGAGCACCCGGTGCTGCAGATCCCGCTGCTGTCGTTCCGCGGCACCCCGTCCGGGATCGACGTGACCCGGGTGGTCCGCACCGGGATCCTGCCGGTCATCGACACCGGGATCGCCGGGCGGGAGGCGGGCACCGGCCAGGTCGGCGCCGGTCTGGTGTCGCCGCCGGCCGGGGTCTTCCGGGACGCGCTGCACGCCCTGGCCGCGGAGGCCCCGGGCGTGCCCGCCACCCCGCCGGCCGAGCCCGCCGCGGCCCCCTGAGGCACCGGCGGGCACCACGCCGGCACCCGGCCGGCACCTGGGCGGGCACCGGGCGGGTACCTGGGCGGGCACCGGGGCGCCGCGGAACACGCCCCGCCGGAAATCGGCGTGCCGGGCGGTCACGGCCGGGTACCTTCGGGCCATGACCGAGTCGATCAGCCCACGGCCGCCCGGCCCCGGCACGGCCGGCGGCGAGCCGATCAGCGGCGCCCAGTACGCGATCGGCGCCGGGCCCTACCGGGCCGTCGTCACCGAGGCGGGGGCGGGCCTGCGCGAGCTCACCCACGAGGGACGGCCGCTGGTGCTCTCCCACGGCGCCGACGAGCCCGTGCCCGCGGCCCTCGGCCAGCTGCTGATCCCCTGGCCCAACCGCGTGGACCGGGGCCGGTACGCCTACGGCGGGCGCCTGCACCAGCTCGACCTGTCCGAGCCCAAGAACGACTGCGCGATCCACGGGCTGGTGCGCACGTCGTCCTGGGGCGCCGCCGAGCACGGGCCGGACCGGGTCCGGCTGACCCACAGGCTGCTGGGGGCGCCGGGCTACCCCTACCGGCTCGACCTGGAGGCCGATTACTCCCTCGACGCCCGCGAGGGCCTCACGGTCCGGCTCTCGGTCCTCAACACCGGCACCCGGACGGCCCCGTACGGGCACGGCGCGCACCCCTACCTCACCGTGGACGAGCCGATCGACGACTGCACGGTCACCGTGACCGCCGGCCGGTGGCTGCCGGTGGACGGCCGCAGGATCCCCACCGGGCCGGCCGAGGACGTCACCGGCACCCCCTACGACCTGCGGCAGGGCCGCGGGCTGGGCGACCAGGCCATCGACATCGCCTTCACCGGGCTGCGCCGCGACGCCGCCGGCCGGGCCTGGGTGCGGCTGAGCGGCGGCGGGCGCACCGCCGCGCTGTGGGCGGACGAGTCGCACCCCTGGCTGCAGGTCTACACCGCCGACCACGTGCCCGGCGACCGGCGCCGGCGGGGGCTGGCGGCCGAGCCCATGACCTGCCCGCCCAACGCCTTCGCCACCGGATTCGATGTGATCCATCTCGAACCGGGTGTCGGATGGGCCGCCTCTTGGGGGATCATGGCGGGGTGAACCTCAGCGTCCCCTCGTTCGACGACCTGTCCGCGCGGATCGCCGCGGTCCGCGACGACCATGCCCGGCGCTTCCCCGGTCCGGCCACGGGGCGCCAGCCGGTGCACACGGTGTACGTCCCGGCCGACCGGTTCTCGCGCTCCACCCCCGCCGACTTCGGCACCGAGGCGCTGCGGCTGCTCAACACCCACACCCCGGGGGCGGGCTCGTTCGGCAGCGCCTTCGGCCTCGACCCGGAGATCGCCGGGCCGGTCCGCGAGCGGGTCGCGGCCAAGCTGGCCTCCGAGCCGGTGGAGGACGTGCGGATCGACTTCGAGGACGGCTACGGCGTCCGCTCCGACGAGGAGGAGGACGCCCACATCGCCCAGGTGGTGGAGGCCGTCGCCGCCGCGTACCAGGTGAAGGCGCTGCCCCACTACTGGGGGCTGCGGGTCAAGTCGTTCGCCGACGGCGGGCACGAGCGCACGATGCGGACCCTGGACGGGTTCCTCACCGCCCTGCGCGACCGGCTGGGCCGGCTGCCCGGCGGGTTCACCATCACCTTCCCCAAGGTGGTGATGGCCGAGCACGTCGCGATCTTCGTGGAGTACCTGGACCGGCTGGAGGGCTCGCTCGGGCTGCCCGCCGGGATCCTGCGGTTCGAGGTCCAGGTGGAGACCACCGAGGCGATCATCGACCACGAGGGCCGGATCGGTCTGCGCGCCATCGCCGACGCCGCCGGCCCCCGGCTGACCGCCGCCCACTTCGGCGTGTTCGACTACACCGCCGCCTGCGGCCTGCCCCCGGAGGAGCAGCGGCTCGACCATCCGGCCTGCGACTTCGCCCGGCACGCCATGCAGGTCACGTTCGCCGGCACCGGGGTCCGGCTGTCGGACGGCTCCACCAACGTCGTCCCCCGCAACGACGGCCCGGACGAGGTCAACGCGACGTGGGCGGTGCACGCCGCGCACGTGCGGCACTCCCTGCGGCACGGCTTCTACCAGGGATGGGACCTCCACCCGGCGCACCTGCCCAGCCGTTACGCCGCCGTCTACGCCTACCACCTGTCCGGGGTGGACGAGGTCATCGGCCGCGTCCGGGCGTGGCACGAGCAGGCCGCGGCCAAGGACGGCGGGGTCCTCGACGAGCCCGCGACCGTCAAGGCGCTGGTCGCCCGGCTCCAGCGCGCCGTCGACTGCGGCGCCCTGGACGAGAGCGTCCTGCCCGTCCCCGCCGAGGGGTAGGGCGCGGCGGCCCGCTCACGTCCGGGCGGCCGGGCCCGCCCAGTCGGCCGCGCTCATGGCGTTGAGCGCGGCGGTGAGCTGCTCCTCCTCGTAGGCGTAGTGCGCCTCCAGCCCGGCGGTCACCCGGTCCAGCTCGGCGCGGACGCGGGCGGGGTCGGCCGACTCCAGGTCGTCGATCAGCGCCCGCAGCTCGTCCCTGAGGCGGGTCACCGCGACGTGCTCGCGGCGCAGCCGGTCCAGGACGGGGGCCAGGTCCGGGTACCGCCGTTCGAGCGGCGGGAACCCCCGGGTCTCCTCGCCGTCGTGGTGCGCGCCGAGCGCGTCGCAGAAGGCCAGGCAGTGCGTCCGCAGCCGCACGGCCAGGTCCGGCGCGGGCCGTGCCGCACCGGCCCCGCCCCGTCCGGCGTCCCCGGCGTCCCCGTCGCCTCCGGCGTTCTCGCCGCCGAGGTAGGTCTCCACCTCCGCGCGGAGGGCCTCCAGGTCGTGCCGCAGGCCCGCGTGGATCCGCAGCAGCTGGTCGCCCATCGCCAGCGAACGGTCGGAGTCGGCGCGGTGGAGCGCCACGACCGGGATCGTCCGCGACGTCATCCTCTGGTACTCGGCGTAGGCGGGGACCAGGTCGCTCTGCAGCGCGTAGAGCCGGTCCCGCTCGGGCCCGTGCAGCCGCATCGCGGTCGCCTCGTAGGTCTCGACCCCGTCCCCCGCGCCGATCTCGACGGTGACGCGGGAGTCGGCCAGCACGTTGGACAGCCAGGCCGGGTCGGTGGGCGCGCCCGCGTTCGAGCCGAAGACGAGCACGCGGTCGCCGTCGTCCAGGTAGGCCAGCGGGGTGGTGCGGCGCCGTCCGGTCCTGGCGCCGGTCGTGGTGAGCAGGAGCAGGGCCGCGCCCTCGAACATCCCGCCGACGCGTCCGGCGTTCGCCCGGAACTCCTCGATGACCGCCCGGTTGAGATCCGCGGCCGAGAACTCCTCGGTCATGGGCACTCCCCTATCCTGAGGGCTTCGATTGGACTGGTTACTTTGCTTTGCAGGCAAAACTATTTGCAATGCAAAGCTATTAGGGATGGGCGGGCCATGTCAACGGACGAGCGCGGCCCCGGCGCGGACGGCGCCGCGGCCGGGCCGAGCGTGGAGGACGGGGTCCGGACCATGCTGCTGCTGATGCCGCGGATGGTCGGGCGGGCCAAGCGGATCAGGGTCCCCGAGGAGCTGCGGTCGTTCGACCTCGCCCCGCGTCACCTGTCGCTGCTGTCGTACCTGTTGTTCGACGGGCCGATGAGCGTGAACGAGCTGGCCCGGCGGCTGGAGGTGGCACCGGCCACGGTGAGCCTGATGGTGAGCGACCTGAGCCGCCAGGGCATCCTGGAGCGGCGCGAGGACCCCGCCGACCGGCGGCGGACGATCGTCAGCGTCGCCGGGGCGCACCTGCCCGCCATCGAGGGCTGGCTGGCCCTGGGCGCGAGGGCCTGGCGCACCGCGCTGGAGCCGCTGACGCCCGCCGAGCGCCGGACGTTCATCGACACGCTGCGGCGCTACGAGCAGGCCGTCAACGACGGGTCCGGCGGCTGAACGCCTCCAGGTCGGCCGGGGTGTCGATGTCGTCGGGCGCGGCCACGTCGCCGCACGGCACACCGGTCACCAGGTCCGGACGGGCCCGCAGGAAGGAACGGGCGCCGGCGTCGCCCTCGGCCGCCTCCGCGGCGGCGCCGAAGTGCTCGCACGCGATCAGCACCGGGTTGCGCGGCGCGCCGTCATAGGTGGCGACCGCGACGCGGGCGCCTTCTTCGTAGGCGGCGATCAGGCGGCGCACGGCCTCGGCGGTCACCCGCGGCTGGTCGACCAGGGCCACGACGACGGCGGGGCAGCCCGGCGGCAGGGCGTCCAGCCCCGCCCGCAGGGAGGACCCCATCCCGCCGCGCCACGCCGGGTTGGGCACCACGACCGCGCCGATGACCTCGACCTGGGCGGCGCCGGAGACCACGAGCACCGGGGAGCAGCCGCCCTCGCGCAGCGTGCGCACCCCGCGGTCGACGAGGCGTTCGCCGTCCAGTTCCACCAGCGCCTTGGGCCGGCCGAGCCGGCGCCCCTCCCCCGCGGCCAGCAGCAGGCCGGCCGGGCTCTCCGCACCGTGCAAGGTCATCACGTGACCCTAGCCCGCTCCGCCCTCCGCGCGCGGCACGCCGGGCCGGGACCCGCCGCGGACGCCGTCGCGGGTCTCGTCGCGGGTCCCGGTCTGAACGCCGGTCTGAACGCCGGTCTGAATGCCGGTATGGGTCTCGGCGTGGATCCGGCCCTCGGTGCCGGAGAGCGGGCGTCCCGTTCCGCCCCAGCGGAGCTGGATCATCTCGGCGGCGATGGACACGGCGGTCTCCTCGGGGGTGCGGGCCCCCAGGTCCAGGCCGATCGGCGAGCGCAGCCGCGCCAGCTCCGCCTCCGTCAGCCCGGCCTCCCGCAGCCGCGCCATCCGGTCGTCATGGGTCCGGCGCGACCCCATCGCCCCCACGTACCCGGCGCGGGTCCGCAGCGCCACCTCCAGCAACGGCACGTCGAACTTGGGATCGTGGGTCAGCACGCAGATCGCGGTCCGCTCGTCCACCTCCGTGCCGTCGAGGTACTTGTGCGGCCACCTGACCACCACCTCGTCGGCCTCCGGGAACCGCTTGGGCGTGGCGAACACCGGCCGCGCGTCGCACACCGTCACGTGGTAGCCGAGGAACTTGCCGACACGGGCCACCGCCGCCGCGAAGTCGATCGCCCCGAACACCAGCAGCCGCGGCGGCGGCGCGAACGAATGCACGAACACCGACAGCTCGTCCAGCCGCCGCTCCCCCTCGCGCCCGTAGTGCCGCGTGCCGGTGAGCCCCTGCGCCAGCATCCCCCGGGCGTCGTCGTCCACCGCCGCGTCCAGCCGGGCGGCGTACGGCGCGCCCGGGGCCAGCGTCCCGGCCGCGCGGCCGGGCCACACGATCCGGCGCGCGCCCAGCGTCCCCGGCCCGGCCACCACCGTCGCCACCGCCACCGGCCGCCGGGCGGTGATCGCCTCGGCCACCTCCGCGAACTCCGGGAACGCCGCGGGGCCCACCGGCTCCACCAGCACGTCCAGGATCCCGCCGCAGGTCAGGCCGACCGCGAACGCGTCGTCGTCGCTCACCCCGTACCGCTGCACCACCGGTCGGCCCGACTCCATCACCGACTGCGCCAGCTCGTACACCGCCCCCTCCACGCACCCGCCGGACACGCTCCCGACCACCTCCCCCGAGGGCGAGACGGCCATCGAGGCGCCCGCCGGGCGCGGCGCGCTGCGGAACGTGCCGACGACCGTGGCCAGGCCGAACGTCTCCCCCTCCGCGTACCACGCGGCGATCTCGTCGAGCACGTCACGCACGGGAGCCTCCGATCAGGCGGGCGAGGTGTTCCAGGGCGTCCAGGCTGTGCCCGGAGGTGAAGTCGTCGATGTGCGGCAGGGCGGCGGCCATCCCCGCGGTCAGCGGCTCGTACCCGGGACGGGCCTTGTGCGGGTTGGCCCACACGACCCGGTGCGCGAGCCGGTGCAGCCGGGCCATCTGCGCGCCGAGCAGGCCCGCGTCGCCGCGTTCCCAGCCGTCGGAGGCGATGACCACCACGGCGCCGCGCGCCATCCCGCGCTGCCCGAACCGGTCGAGGAACTCCTTGAGCTCCTCGCCCAGGCGGGTGCCGCCGCTCCAGTCGGGGATCGCCTCGGACACCGCGGCCATGGCCGCGTCCGGGTCGCGGTGGCGCAGTTCCCGGGTGAGCCGGGTCAGCCGGGTGCCCACGCTGAAGACCTCGGTGGCACGGCCGCCCGAGCGCGCGGCGGCGTGGGCGAAGCGCAGCAGCGTGTCGGCGTAGGGGCGCATGGAGCCGCTGACGTCGACCAGGAGCACGACGCGGCGCGGGCGGGTGCGGTGGGCGCGGTGGCGCAGCAGCGAGATCTCGCCGCCGCGCCGCAGCGTCTCGCGCACCGTGCGGCCGGGGTCCAGGCGGCCGCGCGGGGCGGGGGCGAAGCGGCGGGACCGGCGCCGGGCGGCGGCGGCGTCCAGCGCGGCGACGAGGCGGTCGACCTGGGCGCGCTCGTCCGGGCCGAGCCGGGCCACGTCGCGGTGGCGCAGCACCTCGGTGCCGCTGACCATGGCGGCGCGGGCCTCGCGTACCTCCTCGTCGTCCCCGCCGCCGGACGCGCCGGGGGCCGCGGCGAACGTCCGCCGCACCACCGCCGGGGGCGGGCGGCGGCGGCCGGGACGGGCGGTCAGCCCGGAGAAGTACGCGGCGAAGCAGCGGTCGTAGCGGGGCAGGTCGTCGGGGTCGGCGCACAGCGTGAGCCGGCCCGCCCAGTAGACGTCGGAGCGGTCCAGCACGTCCAGATGGTCGAGCGCGCGCAGCATCGCCTGGACCCGCTCGGGATCGGCGGGCCCGCCCGCGGCGCGCAGCGTCCGCGCGAAACCCACGATCGTCTCCGTGAGGTCGCGGCCGGCGGGCACGGTCATCCCCCGTCGAACAGGGCGCCGAGACCGCCGGCGATCACCCGCTGCTGGTCCTCGCGGTACTTCAGCACCGCGCCCAGCGTCACCGCCGCGACGTCGGGGTCCAGCTCGCGCACGCCGAGGGCGACCAGCGCCTCGGTCCAGTCCAGGCTCTCCGCCACGCCGGGCGGCTTGAGCAGGCCGGCGCCGCGCAGCCGCTGCGCGGCCCGGGCGACCTGCCCGGCGAGCCGTTCGGCGGCCTGCGGGAGCCGCCGCCGGATGATGGCCACCTCCCGGTCGAAGGCGGGGTGCTCCAGCCAGTGGTAGAGGCAGCGCCGCTTGAGCGCGTCGTGCACCTCGCGGGTGCGGTTGGAGGTGACCACCACCACCGGGGGCCGCTCGGCGTGGATGGTGCCCAGCTCCGGGACGGAGATGGTGAAGTCGCTCAGCACCTCCAGCAGGAACGCCTCGAACTCGTCGTCCGCGCGGTCGATCTCGTCCACCAGCAGGACGCTGGGCGTGGTCTCCAGGGCGCGGAGCAGGGGACGCGCCATGAGGAAGCGGCGGTCGTACAGCTCGCCCTCCAGCCGGGCCACGTCGGTGATCCCGGCCGCCTCGGCGGCGCGCAGGTGCAGCAGCTGGCGCGGGAAGTCCCAGTCGTAGAGGGCCTGCGAGGCGTCCAGGCCCTCGTAGCACTGGAGCCGGATGAGGGGCGCGCCGAGCACCGTGGCCAGGGTCTTGGCCAGCTCGGTCTTGCCGACCCCGGCCTCCCCCTCCAGGAACAGCGGCCGTCCCATCCGCAGGGCGAGGAACCCGGCGGTGGCCAGGCCGTCGTCGGCCAGGTAGCCGTGCCGGTCGAGCAGCTCCGCCAGCTCCGCCGGAGAGGCCACCGCGGCCGGGGCCGCCCCCGCGGTCGTCCTTTCGCTCACGACCTCAGGCTACTCATGAGAGCGGCGGACCGGCACGGGCGGCGGACGCCGATTTTCGCCCGGCGCCACGCGCAGAAAACATGCTTACCTAGTAGGAAAAGTTGACTTTCTGTACGGGATTGGCGACGATCGGTCCGGCCGGTGCCGGGGCGTCACATCACCGCCCGTCCGGCGGGGTACGCCGACGAGAGAGAAACCAGGAGGAGCTCCATGGCACTCTGGAAGCCCGACCCCACCTTCTACGCCTCGCCCCGCGAGGCGGTGGCGGGGCCGCCCGAGAAGCTGGCCTACGTCGCCGCCTTCGACCGGTCCGCCGCCACGCCGGACGCCATCGCCGTACTGGACGTCGATCCCGGCTCCGGCACCTACGGCGACGTGGTCGGCTGGACCGAACTCCCCAACCTCGGCGACGAGCTGCACCACTTCGGCTGGAACGCCTGCAGCAGCGCCCTGTGCCCGTACGCGCCGCACCCGCACGTCGAGCGCCGCTACCTCATCGTCCCGGGGCTGCGGTCCTCGCGGGTGTACGTCATCGACACCAAGGACGAGCCCACCTCCCCGCGGATCGTCAAGGTGCTAGAGCCGGAGGATCTGGCCAAGCGCGCGGGCTACTCACGTCCCCACACCGTCCACTGCGGCCCCGAGGGCCTCTACCTCACCGCCCTGGGCGGCGCGAACGGCGAGGAGGGCCCCGGCGGCATCGCGCTGCTCGACCACACCTCGTTCGAGGTGCTGGGCCGCTGGGAGGTCGACCGGGGGCCGCAGTACTTCGCCTACGACGCCTGGTGGCACATCGCCCATGACGTCCTGGTCTCCTCCGAGTGGGGCACCCCCTCGATGATCGAGGACGGCGTGGTGGGGGAACTGCTGCTCGGCCGCAAGTACGGGCACTCCCTGCACTTCTGGGACCTGCGCAAGCGCCGGCACGTCCAGACGGTCGACCTCGGCGACGAGCACCAGATGGTCCTGGAGCTGCGGCCCGCCCACGACCCGACCCGGCAGTACGGCTTCGTGGGCGTGGTGGTCAGCGTCGAGGACCTGTCGGCGTCGGTCTGGGTGTGGCACCGCGACGGCGGCGAGTGGGCCGCCAGGAAGGTCATCACCATTCCCGCCGAGCCCGCCGACCCCGACCTCCTGCCCCCGGTCATCCGGCCCTTCGGCGCGGTGCCGCCGCTGGTCACCGACATCGACCTGTCGGTCGACGACCAGTGGCTGTACGTGTCGTGCTGGGGCACCGGCGAGCTCAGGCGCTACGACGTGAGCGACCCGTTCAACCCGGTGGAGGCCGGCTCCGTCCGCATCGGCGGCATCGTCGGCCGCACCCCGCACCCGGCCGAGCCGGGCCTCCCCCTCTCGGGCGGGCCGCAGATGGTCGAGGTCAGCCGTGACGGCCGCCGCGTCTACGTGACCAACTCCCTGTACGGGGCCTGGGACGACCAGTTCTATCCCGACGGCGTCGGGGCCTGGATGGCCAAGCTCGACTCCACTCCGGAGGGCTTCACCTTCGACGAGCGGTTCTTCCCGCACGGCGACGCCTTCCGCGGCCGGCGCCCCCACCAGACCCGCCTCCAGGGCGGCGACGCCTCGTCCGACTCCTACTGCTACCCGTGACGCCGGCCCCGTGATGAACGGTTCGCTCGCCGCGCTGATCGCGCTCGGGGCCTTCCACGGGCTCAACCCCGGCATGGGCTGGCTCTTCGCCGTCGCCCGGGGACTGCAGGAACGCAGCCGCGCGCGCGTCCTGCAGTCCCTGCCCGCCATCGCGGCCGGGCACGCCGCCTCCGTGGGCGTGGTGGTCGCCCTGGTCGTCCTGACCCGGTCGGTCCTCGCCACCCGGATCGTCGCGATCGGCGGCGGGCTGCTCCTGGTCGCCTTCGGCCTCTACCGGCTGCTCTCCCAGCGGCACTTCCGCTGGGTGGGGATGCGCATCTCCCTCTGGCAGCTGGCCGGCTGGTCGTTCCTGATGTCGTCCGTGCACGGGGCGGGGCTGATGCTCCTCCCCATCCTCACCACGGCCCCCGCCGCCGGCGGCGCCCACCATCACGGCATGTCCGCCGGGGGCGGGCTGTCCACCGGCGTCTTCGTGACCGGCGTCCACACCCTGGCCATGTTCGTCGTCGCCGGAGTGATCGCGGTCCTGGTCTACGAGATCGTCGGCCTGGCCGTCCTGCGGCGCGCCTGGTTCAATCTGGACCGGCTCTGGGCCGTCGCGCTGGTGACCGCCGGCGCGGTGACCCTGGTGACCGCGGCCTGACCGGGACGTCCCGGCGGCGTGCGCGGCGGCGTGCGCGGCGGGGCGTCCTCAGGTCCGGGAGGGCGCCGTGGCCAGGAGGGCGCCCGCCCGGGCGAGCATGTCCCTGGCGCGGGGATAGGCGGTCAGGTCCGCGCCCAGGATCTCGTAGCCGGTGGCCAGCGCCTCGCGCGGGACGCCGCGCGGGCGCAGGATCTTCGCCAGCCACCGCGTGAACGACTCCAGCAGCGTGACGTCGTCGACCAGCAGTGCGGCGATCAGGAAGTCCACGATGTGGGCGAGGTCCTCAGCGGTCCGCTCGAGCTGCCGCTGCGAGTAGCCCGCGGCCTCCCGGGCGCCGATGAGCACGCTCATCGCCCGGCCGACCAGCACCGTCCGTTCGGCCCCCAGGCGCTCGTGCTCGTCGTCGGTGAGGTGGTCCAGGGGCGGGGCGGGGTCGGTGAACGCGGGCCAGCCGCACGACAGCCGCTCCACCGCGGCGGCCGGGCCGGGCACCCAGACGTCGGCGCCCAGCCGCTGCGCCCAGCGGCCGTCCGGGCCGAAGCCGGGGCCGCCGGCCAGCACCGGAACGCCGGTGTGGCGGACCGCCTCGATCATGGACCGGGCCTGCGGCAGGTTCGAGGGCACCATGCACGACAGCCCGGCCGCGTCCGGCCCGACCTCGTGGACGAAGTGGGCCATGTGCCCGGCGGGCGTGCTGGCGCCCAGCGTGGTCACCGCCCACCCCTCGGCCCGCAGGGTCTCCGCCGCGATCTGGGCCGCCAGCGCGTGCCAGTCACCGTCCACGCAGGCCATCACCACCCGGCCGCGCGGCGGGTCGGGCGTGCGCAGCCGCACCCCCAGCGCGGCCACCACCTGCGTGCTGATGTGCGTGGCGGCGTGCTCGCGGGCGACGTTCCAGGAGTTGTCCGCCCAGTACGCGCCGACCTGCCGCTGGGCCGGCGCGACCAGCAGCGACAGCAGGTCGGGCACGGGGACGCCGGCGTCGGCGAGGCCGGTGGCGATACGGATCGCGGCGTCCTCGTCCGCGTGGGAGAGCGCCGCGAAGAAGGCGTCGTACACCCCGGCGCCGATGGCGTGCGGGCTCACGACGCCCACTCCCAGCCCGCGGCCGGCGCCGCCTGGATGCCGAACATCGCGATGTCGTCGTGCTCGCCGCCGCGGAGGTGCTCCAGCGCCAGCTGCGCCACCCGCTCCACCACCGCGCCCGGCGGCATCCCCCGGCAGTCGGCCAGGTCCTCCATCAGCCGTTCCTCCCCGTACATCGCCCCGTCCTCCCCGCGCGCCTCGGTGATGCCGTCGGTGTAGAGGTAGAGGGCGTCGCCCGGTTCGAGGACGACCTCGGCGTCACCGAAGACCGCTCCCTGGAGGGCGCCCACGAGCATCCCGGGCAGCCGCACGGGCTCGACGGTGCCGTCGTTGCGCAGGACGAGCGGCGCGGGGTGGCCGCCGGCGGCCAGCGTGATCCGGACCGAGCCGTCCGGCAGCGGTTCGGGGCTGCCGATGACCAGCGTGACGAACCCGCCGTCGTCGCCGACCAGGAGGGTCCGGTTGAGCAGGTCCAGCGTCTGGGTCGGGGTGAGGTCGACCATGGCCGCGGTGCGCAGCGCCTGCCGCACCCGCCCGGTGTAGACGGCCGCGTCGACGCCCTTGCCGCAGACGTCGCCCAGCACGAACATCCATCCCTTCGCCGGGACGTGCAGGACCTCGTAGAAGTCGCCGCCGATCAGGGACCCGGCCGTCGCGGCCCGGTAGACCGCCCCGAGCCGCGTCCCGGGGACGGGCGGCAGCGCGGGCGGCAGCAGCGCCGAACGCAGCCGCTCGGACGTGTTCACCGCGTGCTGGTAGAGCCGCGCGGCCTCCAGCGCGAGCGCCACCCGGTCGGCGTGGTCGTCGATCAGTTCCAGCTCGGCCTCGTCGTAGGGCTCGGCGCGCAGCAGCGTCATCACGCCGAAGCACGAGCCGCGCGCCCTCAACGGGACCAGCACCACGGAGCCGGACGAGGGCGGGTCGAGCCCGGGCGGGCACAGCTCGCGGGCCCGTTCCGGCGTCAGCTCAGGGTGCACCTCCCGGCGGCCGGTCGCGCGGACCCGGGTGGGCCCCGCGCCCGCCGGCTCAGCGGTCAGGAAGCGGGCGGGGCCGCCCGGCCGGGCGACGGCCGTGATCGGGGGCCCCTCGTCGGACCAGAGCGTGACCGCGCACTGGTCGGCCGGGCCGTCGGCGGTGAGCCGCGCGGCCAGCCCCCACGTGCGCCGCAGGTTGAGGGTGCCCGACAGGGCGCGGCTCGCCCGGGACAGGAAGTGCTTGCGCTCGCGCTCCAGCCGCAGGGCGTCCTCACGCTCCCGCTCGACGGTGACGTCCCGCAGCACCCACGTGACCGAGCCGTCCGCCATCGGCAGGCGCCGGGCGGTCATCCGCGCGCCGAGGGCCTCGCCGTCCCCGGACGCCTCGCCGGCCGGCACGCCGCCGGGGCCCGTCTCGCGCAGGACGGCGCCGGCGCGGCGGCCGGGCGGGCGGCCGGGACGCAGATCGCCCAGCAGCCGGCGGGCCACCGCGTTCGAGCGGACCACCTCGCCGGAGGGGTCGAGCACGATCACGGCGTCGTCGAGCGCGTCCAGGAGCGCCTGCACGCCGGGTTCCGCGGGCCGCCGACCGGTCCCGCGATCGGTGTCCCGCACGGCGTGCGGGCGGCCTGTGCCGCGGTCAGCGCCCTGCAACCAGCATCCTCCAAATGCGGATGAACCGGGCACGGCCGGGGCCCTGAGGACGGCCAAGGTCGGACCGGTGGGATTCGAGTTGATCGCCGGTAAGGTCCGGCATCGCACATTGCGTATGCTTTCCCCCCGGTTCATACCCTCAAAACTCGATTTTCGGGCCGAGGGCACTTCGCATCGATCCGGCACCGGCGAGGAAGCGGCGCCGCGTCCCGGCGGGGGGTTCCGCGCCGGGACGCGATCAGCGGTCGGGGGCCTCGGCGTGCTCGACCAGCAGGCCGCGCAGCTGCTCCACCTGCCGGGCGGCGAGGGCCTTCTCGGCGCCGTTGATGCCCATCGCGCCGAGCGAGGTGCCGTCGGCCAGGTCCAGGGCGGGCCAGGGCTCGCCGGGTCCCATGGTCACGTCCACCACCTCGGCCCACTCCAGGCGGCGGGTCCGGAAGGCGTTCACGACGGTGAGCCCGGCGGCGTCGGCCACGACCCGGCAGCGGGCGAGCATGTGCAGGATCCAGGCCAGGAACAGGCCGAACCCCACCATGAGGATCCGGTCGAACACCTTGAACTGGGGGGCCACCACGACGGCGAGCACGACCATGCCGAGCACGATCACGCCCGCCGTCGCGTAGGCGACGACCCGGGTGGTGCGGGGGCGCCACACCACCGGCAGCGCCGGAGCTCGCGTCTCAGTCAACGATCTTGGAAATCGGGATCTCGAGGATGTCGCGGGCACCGGCCGCCTTCAGCGCCGGGATGAGGGTGTTGACCCCGCGCTTGGCCACCACGCTCTCCACCGCGTGCTGCTCGCCGCCCGCCAGCGGCGTCACCGTGGGCGAGGACATCGCCGGCATGATCTCCAGCACGGCGCGCAGGGCGGTGTCGGCGACGTTCAGCTTGAGCAGGACGTTGCCGCGGGCCCGGATGGCGCCCTGCAGCAGCAGGGCGACGTCCTCCATCGCGGCGCGCTTGGCGGCGTCCTCGTAGGACGCGCGGTTGGCCACCAGCTCGGTGTAGCTGGTCAGGAGGGTGTCGAGGATGCGCAGGCCGTTCTTGCGCAGCGACGAGCCGGTCTCGGTGAGGTCCACGATCACGTCGACGATGTCGGGGACCTTGGCCTCGGTGGCGCCGTAGGACGGGACCACCCTGGCCTTGACGCCGTGCCTGTCCAGGAAACGCCGGGTCAGGGCCGGGAACTCGGTGGAGATCCGGACGCCCTCCGGCAGGTCGGACACCTTCTGCCAGGGCGCGTCGTTGGGCACCGCCATGATCACGCGGACCGGGTTGTCGGTGGCCTTGGAGTACTTCAGCTCACCCAGGCTGACCACGTCGGAGTCGGTCTCGGTGATCCAGTCGCGGCCGGTGATGCCCAGGTCGAACAGACCCTGTTCGAGGTAGGTGGGGATCTCCTGCGGGCGCAGCACCCGGACCCGGTCGATGCGCGGGTCGTCGATCTGCGCGCGGTAGTCGCGGTCCGAGGCGCGCCGGACCGTCAGGTCGGCGGCGTCGAACAGCTGCATGGTCGCCTTTTCCAGCGAGCCCTTGGGCAGGACGAGAGACAGCACGGGAGAAGCCTTTCGATGGTGGGAACGCGTACGGGAAACCGGGACGTGCTCAGGAGCCCAGATGCTCCACGCCGTGCCCGGCGTGACCGTGATGCCGCGGGCCTCGCAGGGTCAGTGCCATGTCGAGTGCGGCCACCGTCGCCTCCATCCCGTGGTATCCGCGCCGGCCGTTCCGTCCGGCTGCTCCTGCCTGGCCGCGCCGGACGGAACGTCCGGCGCCTTGCCCTCCACAGATCTTACGCCGTCCACCGGGCGGCGCGCGGCCCGCCCCACCCTCCGGCGTGCCGCACGCCCCCGGCGCTAGGCTCTGTTTCAAAGTCCCGGCCCACGGCGCTCGCCTGGCGGCTCGCGCCTGACCGGGCCTGTGCGAGCGCGGCATCGCTTCGCGATCTGCCAGGTGAGGCTCGCCTCCGGCATCGCCCCACCTGGCAGCCAACGCGCTCGCGCGGTGGCTGAGGCTACTTCGAGACACGCCCTAGCCGCGGACGCTCCCGGCGGGCGCGGCCCCCCGCAGCCGCCGCAGCGTCAGGGCCGTGTCCAGGGCGGCCACCACCGACTCCCAGCCCTTGTCCTCCTGGCTTCCGGGGAATCCCGCGCGGGCTTCGGCCTGCTCCCGGGTGTCGCAGGTGAGGACGCCGTTGCCGACCGGGGTGGCCTCGTCGAGTGCGACCCGTGTCACACCGGCGGTGACCGCGTCGCAGACGTAGTCGAAGTGGGCGGTCTCACCGCGGATCACCGCGCCCAGGCAGACCACGGCGTCCAGGTCGCGGGCCAGCTGCTGGGCGACCACCGGCAGCTCCAGGGCCCCGGCGACCCGGGCGACGGCGGGCTCGGCGATCCCGCACGCGCGCGCCGCGTCCACGGCGCGGTCCAGCAGCCGGTCGGTGATGTGCCCGTGCCAGCGGGTGCACACGATGCCGAGGGTGAGGCCCCCGGCGTCGACCGTGCCGTCCTCGGGACGTCCCGTTCCGCTCATGACTCTCCCTCCGGGGCTCCGGGCAGCCCGTCGATCCGGTGTCCGAGACGGTCGCGCTTGACCGTCAGGTAGCGCCGGTTGTGCTCGGTGACGATCACGGGCATGGCCTCGCGGCCCAGCACCTCGATGCCGAAGCCCTCCAGCCCGGCGAGCTTGGCGGGGTTGTTGGTCAGCACCCGGATCGAGCGGACGCCCAGGTCGCGCAGCATGTGCGCGGCGTTGGAGTACTCCCGGGCGTCGGCGGGCAGCCCCAGTTCCAGGTTGGCGTCCACGGTGTCGGCCCCGGCGTCCTGGAGCGCGTACGCCCGCAGCTTGGCCAGCAGCCCGATGCCGCGTCCCTCGTGCCCCCGCAGGTAGAGGATCACGCCGCGCCCCTCGGCGGCGACGCGTTCCATGGCGGCGTCCAGCTGGGTGCCGCAGTCGCAGCGCTCGGAGTGCAGGACGTCGCCGGTCAGGCACTCCGAGTGCGCCCGGACCAGCACGTCGGCGCCGTCCCCGAGGTCGCCGTGCACCAGGGCGACGTGCTCGCCGCCGTCGATCGCGCTGGCGAACCCGACCGCGCGCCACATGCCGTACCGGTTGGGCAGGCCGGTCTCCACGACGCGTTCCACCAGGGCCTCGCGGCGCTTGCGGTACTCCACCAGCCGCTCGATGGAGATCAGCTTGAGGCCGTGCTCCTTGGCGAAGACCTGCAGCTCGGGCAGCCGGGCCATGGTGCCGTCGTCGTTGACGACCTCGGCCAGCACCCCGGCCGGCGCGAGACCGGCCAGGCGGGCCAGGTCGACGGCGGCCTCGGTGTGCCCGCGGCGGCGCAGCACCCCGCCCGGGTGGTAGCGCAGCGGGAAGACGTGCCCGGGGCGCACCAGCTCGTCGGGCCGGGTCGCCGGGGCGCTCAGGAGGCGGATCGTCGTGGCGCGGTCGGCGGCCGAGATCCCGGTGCTGACGCCGTCGCGGGCGTCCACGCTGACGGTGTAGGCGGTGCGCAGCCGCTCGGTGTTCTGCGCCGTCATGAGGGGGATCTGGAGCCGGTCCAGGTCCGCGCCCTCCATCGGCACGCAGATCACGCCGCTGGTGTGGCGGATCGTGAACGTCAGCAGCTCGGGCGTGGCCGCCGAGGCGGCGAAGATGATGTCGCCCTCGTTCTCGCGGTCCTCGTCGTCGACCACCACCACGGGCCGGCCGGCCGCGATGTCGGCGACCGCCTCCTCGATGGGGTCGAAGATCCCGTCGTCCTCGCTCACTCCGCGCCTCCCGCTCGCCGTGTCCCCGCCGGTCTCCACGCCGTGGCTCACGACACGCCCCCCGCCGGGCCGGCCGTCTCCGGCGCCGGCTCCGCCGCGCGGGCGCCCAGCATCCGCTCGACGTACTTGGCGACGACGTCCACCTCGAGGTTGACCGGGTCGCCGGGGGCCTTGTGGCCGAGGGTGGTGAGGGCGAGCGTGGTGGGGATGAGCGCGACGCTGAAGGCGTCGTCGCCCGCCTCGACCACGGTGAGGCTGATGCCGTCCACGGTGATCGAGCCCTTGTCGACCACGTACCGGCTCAGGCCGGGGGGCAGGGAGACGGTGACCAGTTCCCAGCGCTCGCCGGGTTCCCTGGAGACGACGCGGCCGACACCGTCGACGTGCCCCTGGACCAGGTGCCCGCCGAGCCGGTCCTGCAGCCGTACGGGCCTTTCCAGGTTGACCCGGGCGCCCGGCCCCAGCGCGCCGAGGGCGGACCTGTCGAGGGTCTCCTTGACGGCGTCCGCGGTGAAGGTCTCGTCCTTGACGTCGACGACGGTGAGGCAGACGCCGTTGACGGCGATCGACGCGCCGTGCACGGCGTCCTGGGTCACGAGCGGGCCGTGGATCGTGAGCTTGGCCGAGTCCCCGGCGGACTCGATCCCCACGATCTCGCCGAGCTCCTCGACGATGCCGGTGAACATCTCCCGGGCCTCCAAAATCCTTGGATGCGAAGGCTCCGGGGGTACGACGGTCGAACGGCACACCCCGTCACAGGGGCGTCCAGCGCGCTGCCTCCCATCCGGACTTTCACCGTCGGTCCCGGAGTTCCACCGGGTCAACCGGCCGATGGCTTCGGCCGGGTCGCGGACTGTCACCGCCGGTTCGGAATTTCACCGACCCCGGAGCACGCGTTTTCACTGCTGGCAACCAGTGTGCCATGCCGGACATTCCCCGCCCCATGTGAGGATCCCCACGGGCGGAACCGAACCAAGCAAGCGCTCGCTAGGCTACCATGGACGCAACCGTTTATTGTTCAACAACCTCCGGGAAGGGTAGATACCGGGGACACGCGTCGCCGTGACGACGACCTCGGAGGTGGTCATGGACGTCATCGCACTGATCGGGCGCATCCTGTTCACAGCCGTCTTCATCGGGGCGGGCATCGGGCACCTGACCGCCACCGAGAGCATGGCGGGCTACGCGGCGAGCAAGAACCTCCCCCAGCCCCGGCTGATGGTGCAGTTCTCCGGCATCTACATCCTGCTGGCGTCGGCCCTGCTCATCCTGGGCATCTGGCCCGACATCGCCGCGATCGCGTTCCTGCCGTTCCTCATCCTCACCGCGCTCCTGTTCCACGATTTCTGGACCCAGGAGGATCCGCAGGTCCGGCAGAACGAGCAGACCCAGTTCCTCAAGGACATCTCCCTCGCGGGAGGCTCGCTCGCGCTGTTCGCCCTGTACGCCTCGTCCCCGCACCCGGGCCTCCTCCTGGTCGGCCCCGTCTTCTGACCGCCGGTCACCCGGGGGCGACCGGCCCCCGGGTGACCGTGCCGGGCGTGCCGGGCGTGCCGGGCGTGCTCGGAGCATGGACGGCCCGGGGGCCCGTGCGCCAGAAGCCGGGGACGAGGACCGCGGCCACCACCACATGCATGATCGCCAGGACCGCCTTGGTGCTGCCCGCGGCCTCCACCTGGAGGAGGGGCGAGAAGGACAGCACGAGGACGGCGAGGGCGACCACCGTCCAGACGATCCTGGCCCGCGACCGCGCGACCAGTTCCAGGACCGCGAGCAGGCCCCAGCCCGCCAGCGACGCCCCGGCCGTGAAGAACAGGACGATGCCGGCGCCCACGGTCGCCGTCTCCTCGCCCGGATAGGTCACGGCCAGTTCCAGCCCGGCGGCCGGCACCGAGAGAAGCCACACCACCGCGTTGGCGAGCACGGCCGCCCCGACCGCGACCGCCCGGCCGCGACGCCGGGCCCCCGCTCCCCGCACATCCTGCACCTCGGCCATCACGCAACCTCCTTGAGATTCACCATTGTTGAGATACTCAACTAACTTCACTCTAGAGCAAACACTTGAGGACCTCAACATTCGAGCCGCCCAACCGGCTGGCTATCATCGGCGTATGCAGTCCGAGGCCCCGCGTTCCAGCAGCGACGAACTGATGGAACTCGCCTTCCGCCTCGCCGGGCGCATCCGCGTGGGCCTCGACCGCGCCGCGGCCGAGCTGGACCTGCCGCCCGCCCAGGCCCAGGCGCTCGCGCGGCTGCGCTCCCCCGCCCCCATGCGCGAGCTGGCAGAGGTCATGTCCTGCGACGCCTCCAACGTGACCGGAATCGTGGACGGGCTGGAGCGGCGCGGGCTGGTGCGGCGGCGGCCCGACCCCCGCGACCGCAGGATCAAGCACCTCGTCCTGACCGAGGAGGGCGAGCGCCGGCGCGCCGCCCTGCACGCGAGCACCTCCAAGATGGCCGCCGAGGTCTTCGACCTGCCCGAAGCCGACCGGGAGGCGCTGCACGGCCTGCTCGCCCGCCTGGTGTCCCGGAGTGGCGACCGCTGACCTTCCCGGCGTCCCGGACTGATTACCATCACTCTGCCGAGCACATACTCTCCGAGATCATTTCGTCACTTAGAGTGATCAGTGATCTGATCGGAGGGGTTCCATGCGACGTCCAGCGCTCCGGCGCACCGCGTTCCTCGTGGCCGCGCTCACCGCCGCGGCCGGTGTCACGTCCCCGGCGCAGGCGGTGCCCCACGCCTACGAGGTGAGGTCCGCGGGGAAGGGGGACGCCGCGGGCGAGGCCCTCCAGCGCGTGCTGAACGAGGCCGTACGCCAGGGGGCTCCCGGGGCCCTCGCCCAGTCGCGCACGCCCCTGCGCGTTCTCGACCTGTCCAGCGGGGTGGCCGACGTCAGGACGATGCGGAAGCCCCGGGCGGCCATGAGGTACCGGATCGGCAGCATCACCAAGATCTTCGTGGCCACGGTGATCCTGCAGCTGGTGGCCGAGGGGCGCCTCAAGCTCGGCGACACCGCCGACGAGGTGATCCCGGGCGTCGTGAAGGGCAAGGGCTACCGCGCCGACCGGATCACCATGCGGATGCTGCTCGACCACACCAGCGGGATCTTCAACTACGCCACCGACCAGCGGCTCAGCGACTACGCCGAGAAGCACCCGAGGCACCGCTTCACCCTGGAGGAGCTGGCCTCGGCGGCGCTGGCCCACCCGCCCTACTTCCGGCCCGGCACCTCCTGGGCCTACTCCGACACCGACTACGTCCTGCTCGGGATGGTCATCAAGGCCGTCACCGGCCGGACCTACGCGCAGGAGATCAGGCGGCGGATCATCCGGCCGTTCCGCCTGCGCGACACCTACCTCCCGGGCGCCCGGCCGCGCATCCGCGGCCCGCACCTGCACGGCTACACGCCGGCCGAGGGCGGCCCGCCCCGGATGAAGGACGCGACCGACGTCAACATCTCCTACGCCACCGCCTCGGGCGACATGATCTCCACGGCGGGCGACCTGAACCGGTTCGCCTCCGCGCTGCTGAGGGGACGGCTGCTGCCGGAACGGCTGCTGCGCGCGATGCTGCGCCCGGTCCCCGGCTCCCAGCCCTATCCGGGCAGCGACATCTTCCGTTACGGCCTCGGAACGGTGATCGCGAGGCTGCCCTGCGGCGTGCGGGTGTACGGCAACGGCGGCACCCTGGACGGCTGGGAGACATGGGCGGGCGGGACCCGGGACGGGCGCCGCACGATGTCGTTCGTCTTCACCAGCGACGTCGTCGACCAGATCGGCCTGACCGCGCGGGCCCTGGAGGCCGAGTACTGCACCGCGCGGACCCAAGGGTCCCGGGCGAAGCCGGACGGGGCCGGCAAGCCCGGGAGGCGCCCGGCCCGGACCAAGGCCCGGCCCTGACCCGCTCCGGACTGCCCCGCCCCGGACTGACCGGGCCTTCCGCGGCTCAGGGCGTCCGGTGGAGGCCCGAGACCTCGATCCGCAGGCCGCCGGGGGCCGCCGACACCGGGGCGAGCCCCGGGAGGATCAGGTCGGCTCCGGCCAGCTCGGCGGCGTCGTGGCTGGTGGTCACCGCGACCACGGTGGCACCGGCGGAACGGCCCGCGCGCACGCCGGCCGGGGCGTCCTCCACGACCACGCACTCGCGCGGGTCGACGCCGAGGTGGCGCGCGGCCAGCAGGTAGCCCGCCGGGTCGGGCTTGCCCTCGCGCACGTCGGACGCCGTGACGACGACCTCGGGGAGCGGCACCCCGGCGGCCTCGGTACGGGCCCGCAGCTGGGCCGGGTCCATGGAGGTCACCATGGCCCAGGGCAGCCCGTTCATCGCCGCGAGCAGCTCGCGGGCGCCGGGCAGCGCGCTGACGCCGTCCACCCCGGCGGCCTCCAGCGCGTCCAGGCGCTCGGTGGCCTCCCGCACCCGCTCGGGCGGGAGGAAGCCGGCGATCGCGTCGGAGGTCCGCCGGCCGTGGGCGACCGCCAGGTAGGCGTCGGCGTCGACGCCGTACTCCCGGGCCCACCGCCGGGCCGCACGCTCGACCAGGGGCGTGGAGTCCACCAGCGTGCCGTCCACGTCGAACAGCACCGCCGGGCACGGCAGCGTCAGCACGCTCACCGGGAGGCGGCCCCCTCCGCCTGGCCCCGCAGCTTGCGCACGGCCTCACCGGGGTCGTCGGCCCCGTACACCGCGCTGCCCGCGACGAAGACGTCGGCGCCGGCCTCGGCGCAGCGTTCGATCGTCTCCTCGCTGACGCCCCCGTCGACCTGCAGCCAGACCGGCAGGTCACGGTCCTTGATCAGCTGCCGGGCGCGGCGCACCTTGGGCAGCACCACGTCCAGGAACCGCTGCCCGCCGAACCCCGGCTCGACGGTCATCAGCAGCAGCATGTCGATCTCGCCCAGCAGGTCCTCGTACGGCTCCACGGGGGTCGCCGGGTTGATGCCGAGGGCGGCGCGGGCCCCGGCGGCCCGGATCGCGCGCAGCGTGCGGATCGGCGCCTTGGCGGCCTCGGCGTGGATGGTGACGCTGCCCGCGCCCGCCTCGGCGTAGGCGGGCGCCCACCGGTCGGGGTCCTCGATCATCAGGTGGCAGTCGAGCGGAAGCGCGCTGTGCCTGAGCAGCGCCTCCACCACGGGCAGCCCGAGGGTGAGGTTGGGCACGAAGTGGTTGTCCATGACGTCGACGTGGACCCAGTCGGCGGAGTCGGCGATGCGCTCGACGTCCTCGGCGAGGCGGGCGAAGTCGGCGGACAGGATGCTGGGTGAGATCTGCGGTGGGGCCATGATGTCCCGAGTCTAGAAGGCCCGGCCCCCGGTCATCTCCCCCGCCCTGGTGAACGCGCGGGTGACGGCCCCGCCGCCTCCTCCCCCGGCCGCGCCCCCGGACGGGGCGTCCGGTCGGCGAGCCGGAGGCGGACGAAGGTCTCCGGCGCGCCGGCCGCGACCCACAGGCCCAGCAGCACCTGCGCGGCGAACGCCGGGACGGGCTCGGTGCCCAGGAACAGGCCCAGGGTGTAGAGGGCCAGCGCGCCCGCCGCGCCGATCGGGAGCCGGAGCAGGCGGCGCGGCACGGTGCCGCCGGGGTCGTACCGGACGTGGCGGGCGGCCACCGACAGGCCCGCCAGCAGGCCGGACAGCGCGCCGGCCGCGGCCGCCCCCTCGCCCAGCGTCACGGGGTCGACGCTGCCGCCCGCCGCCGTGATCGCCCTCACCCAGGCGGCGGGCCAGCGCCAGCCGTCCATCGACTCCAGCGCGGCCTGCATGCCGCCGAGGACCACCAGTCCCACCGCGAGGCTGAGCGCGAACTGCACGGTCAGGGAGCGGGCCTGCCACCACGGCACCACCCGGGGCTCGAGCCAGAGGACGGCGGCCAGGAACCCGGCGCCGATCCCCCAGCCCGCCAGGACCTGGCCGGGCGAGTGGACGCCGAGCACGATCCGGGAGATCCCGATCAGGACCACCAGCAGCGCGGCCCCGGCCCACAGCGCCCGCCGCCGGGTGCGGCTCGCCAGGTACCCCCACAGCACCACCCCGTTCTGCGCGTGCCCCGACGGCATCCCGAAGGAGGCGCGCGGCTCGTGCCCGGTGATGGAGCGGTCGGTCCAGAACGGGCGCGGGTCGTGCAGGAGCAGCTTCAGCCAGGTGTTGAGCGCCGAGCCCAGGGACAGCACCACCGCGGCCCGCGCTCCCAGCCGGGAGTCCACGCACCAGTACAGGACCACCAGCAGGGGCAGGTAGAACGCCGCGCTGCCGATGAACGACAGCACGTGCATGACGCCTATGAGCACGGCCCTCCCCGGCGGCCGGAAACACTGCGGTCCTTGACGGTTACCCTGAGGGACGATCGGCTAACGCCGCGGGTTCCCGCTCTCACCCGGCGGCGTCCGCCTTCCGCAGCAACGCCAGGAACATCGCGTCCGTACCGTGCCGGTGCGGCCAGAACTGCGCGTACGGGCCCTCGCCGACCCCGGTGAGGCCGGGGGCGACGCCGGCGAGCACGGCCGGCGCGTCGAGCCTGGCCACGTCGTCGCGGCCCCGCAGGACGTCGTCCACGACCACGCGCGTCTCGGCCAGGTGGGGCGAGCAGGTGACGTACGCCACCACTCCCCCGGGCCGGACGGCGTCGAGCGCGCCGCGCAGCAGCCCGCGCTGGAGCGGGCCCAGCTCGGCCACCGCCTCCGGCCCGCGCCGCCACCGCGACTCGGGGCGGCGCCGCAGCGCGCCCAGCCCGGTGCACGGCACGTCCAGCAGGACCCGGTCGAAGGCCCCGGGACGCCACGCCGGCACGGTGCCGTCGGCGGCGACCACCGCCGCCCGGTCGTCGACCGCGCGGGCGACCAGGGCCGCGCGGTGCGGCTGCAGGTCGGCCGCCAGCAGCCGGGCGTCCCGTTCGGTGGCCAGGGCCGACAGCAGCCCCGCCTTGCCGCCCGGCCCGGCGCACAGATCGGCCCACCGCGCGTCCCGGCCCTCCAGCGGGGCGGCGGCCAGGGCCAGCGCGACCAGCTGGCTGGCCTCGTCCTGGACGGCGGCGCGGCCCTCGCGCACGGCGGCGATCGCGGCGGGGTCTCCCTCGGGCAGCACCGCCGCGTACGGCGAGTACGGCGCGGGCTCGGCCCCCGCCTCCCGCAGCTCGCCGGGGGTCGCCCGGCCGGGCCGGGCCACCAGCGTGACGCGGGGACGCTCGTTGTCGGCCGCCAGCAGCGCCTCGATCTCGCCGCGGTCGGGCCCGAGCGCGTCGCGCAGCGCGCTGACGATCCACGAGGGGTGGCTGTAGGCGACCGACAGCCGGGCCGCCTCACCGCCGCCCTCGGGGACGACGATGGCCAGCCAGGCGTCCAGGTCGCGGCCGGCGACCTTGCGCAGGACGGCGTTGGCGAACTTGGCCTGCCCGGGCCCGGCCACCGACCGCGCCAGGTCCACGGCCGTGCCGACGGCGGCGTGCGGCGGGATCCGGGTGGCCAGGATCTGGTGCGCGCCCAGCCGCAGCACGTCCAGCAGCGGCGGGTCGATCCGGCGCAGCTCGCGGTCGCTGCACAGCGCCAGGACGGCGTCGTAGGTGCCGCGCCCGCGCAGCGTGCCGTAGGTCAGCTCGGTGGCCAGCGCCGCGTCGCGGCCGGACAGGCCCCGGTCGCGCAGCCGGGCCGGCAGCAGCAGGTTGGCGTAGGCGTCGCGGGTCTCGACGGCGCGGATCACGTCGAACGCGGTACGGCGGACCAGGTCCTCGGGGCGGCCGGTGCGGCGCGGCCCGGCGGGCCTGCGGTTGCGGCCCGGGTGGCCGTGGCCGTCCCGGCGCCTGCGTGCGGGTGGCATCAGACCAGCGTGTCCTTACCGGTGAGGGCGGTGCCGCGCGTCCAGTCGAGCGCGGACATCCGGCGCTTGCCCGGGGGCTGGACCTCGCCCAGCGCGACGGGGTGGGTGGCGGTGCCGACCAGGACCTCCTTCTTGGAGACCCGCAGCTCGCCGGGGGCCAGCGGCCCGGTGTCGCCGCCGGCCAGGCCGGCGCCCGCGGCGAGGCGGACCGGGCCGAGCTTGATCCGCTCGTCGCGGAAGGTCGTCCAGGCGCCCGGCGCGGGCGTGCAGGCCCGGATCAGCCGGTCGACGCGGCGGGCGGGGGCGGTCCAGTCGACCCGGGCGTCCGCCGGGGTGATCTTGGCGGCGTGGGAGACGCCCTCGGCGGGCTGCGGGCGCGGCTCCAGCACCCCCGCCTCGATCCCGTCCATGGTGTCGGCCAGCAGCGCGGCACCGGCGACGGCGAGCCGCCCGAGCAGGTCGCCCGCGGTGTCGCCGGGCCGGATCGGCTCGGTCAGCACCCCGTAGACCGGGCCGGTGTCCAGGCCCTCCTCGATCTGGAACGTGGCCGCGCCGGTGATGTCGTCGCCGTGCAGGATGGCGTGCTGGACGGGCGCGGCGCCGCGCCACGCGGGCAGCAGCGAGAAGTGCAGGTTGACCCAGCCGTGCCGGGGGATGTCCAGGGCCGGGCGCGGCAGCAGCGCCCCGTACGCCACCACCGGGCAGCAGTCGGGGGCGATGGCGCGCAGCCGGTCCAGGAACTCGGGGTCGCGGGCCTTGGCCGGCCTGAGCACCTCGATCCCCGCCTCCTCCGCCCGTACGGCGACCGGGCTGGGGACCAGCCTGCGGCCCCGGCCCGACGGCGCGTCGGGCCGGGTGACGACGGCGGCCACCTCGTGCCGGGGGGAGGCCAGCAGGGCCTCCAGGGACGGCAGCGCGGTGTCGGGCGTGCCCGCGAAGACCAGCTTCACTAGATGGCCTTCCCGAACGTGCGGTGCGGGGAGTCCTTGACCACGGGGGCCGGCTCACCGAACCACTCGGCCTCCCGGATCGCCTTCATGGCGGCCTTGCGCTGCTCGGGGTCCATCCGGTCGATGAAGATGATCCCGTCCAGGTGGTCGGTCTCGTGCTGGACGCAGCGCGCCAGCAGGTGGGTGCCCTCCAGCGTGATGGGCTCGCCGTGCATGTTGAAGCCCTTGGCCACGGCGCGCACGGCCCGGGGGGTGGGGAAGGCCAGGCCGGGCAGGGACAGGCAGCCCTCGTCGTCGGTCTCCCGCTCGTCGGACAGGTCGAGGGTGGGGTTGACCACGTGGCCGAGCCGGTCGTCGACGCAGTAGGTGAACACGCGCAGCCCGACGCCGAGCTGCGGCGCGGCCAGGCCCGCCCCCGGCGCGTCGATCATCGTGTCGGTGAGGTCCTTGACCAGCTGCCGCAGCTCCTTGTCGAAGTCCTTGACGGGCTCGGCCGGGGTGCGCAGCACGGGATCGCCGAAGAGGCGGATGGGCTTGACGGCCAACGAGGACTCCGTTTCCTGTCCTGAACGTCACTGGGCCCGCCGGGTCGCCGGGGCCGGCGGGCGGGTGTCCCAGTCTACGAAGGTCTCGGCGTCGCGCGTCTCAGCCCGCGGCGGGCGTCCCGGCGGGCGCGGCCCCCGCCCGGGGCGCCGAGCGCGCCTTGTAGGCCGCGGTACGGGCCGTCTTGGCGATCGCCTTGTCCGGGTGGTGGTCGCCCAGGGCCTCCAGGACCCGGGCGGCGTCGGGGTGGTCGCTGCGCCACATCTCCCGCACCATGCCGTCCAGGTCGGCCCCGGCGGGGGCGTCGGCCACGGCGGCGGCCACCGCGTCGCGCGGGTCGGCGGTCTCCAGCATCCCCGCGACCGTGTCGACGAAGAGCCAGAGGTACTCGTCACGGCCGGGCTCCGCCGCCCCGGCCCCGGTCGCGTCCGTGCCGTTCCGGGCCAGCCAGAGCAGGGCGTACGGCCGTACGGGGCGCTCCGCCGCCGCCTCCCGCACGACGGGCTCGGCCTCGGCGCCGAGGCGGTTCAGGACGGCGGCGGCGAGGTTGCGGGCGCCGGGGCCGCCGGTCCGCATGACCTCCAGAAGGTCCCGGGCCGCCGCCGGCGCCTCCCGGCCCGCCAGCCAGCCCTCGATCTCCTCGTCGGCGGTGTCCTGGCGGTGCAGGACGAGCCCGGCGACCAGCCCATCGGCCGGCGCGTCCGCCAGATCGCCCACCACCGGGGCGAGGAAGCCGTCGGCCAGCAGCAGCTCCCGGACGCCCCACACGCCGAGCGGGGTCAGCGCGTAGCCGGGCTCCGGGCCGGTGCCCGGGGCCGGGGCGGCGACGCCCCAGCTGACGAGGTCCTCGATCTCCCGGGCCAGGGCGGCCCCGAGCGCGTCGGCGATCTCCCGGGGCGTGGCGACCTCGTACGCCCCGGAGACGTGCTCGGCGAACGCGCCCGCCAGCTCGCCGGACGTGGCCGGCTCGTCCTGCTCGTACAGGTGGATGAGCACGCCGGTGAGCTCGTTCTGGACCAGCCGGACGGGGTCGAGGCCGCCCTCGGGCTCCTGCTCGGGCACCACGGCCGCGTCGAAGAGGCGCAGCCACAGGTTCAGCGTCGCCTCGTCCCCGGCGGCGTCCCCGTCCCCCTCGGCGGGGGCCAGGAGAGCGGCCGGCTCGGGGCCGGGCACGGCCGTGCCGTCCCGCCGCGTGATCAGCTCCGCGTCCATCGCGGCCCACCAGAGCCGGTCGAGCTCGGGCAGCAGGTCCGCCTGCTCGGACACGTCGCCGGGACGGCCCGGCGGCAGGCCGAGCGCCTCGGCGGCGGCACGCGCGTCATCCGCCGCCAGCTCGCCGTCCCCGGTCACCGGGCGGCCCTCGCCGAGCCACCCGGCCAGCGCGCGGGCCTGCGCCGCCAGGCCGGAGGCGCGGGCGGCGGCGGCCAGCTCGGCGGGCGGGGCCAGCCGCACGGGCGGGACGACGCGGTCCTCGATCTCGCGCAGGTACGCCTCGGTGCGGGCGTAGCGCTCCTCGTCGGGCAGCGCCTCGAACTCGCGCACCCAGCGCTCGACGGCCTCCTCGTCGTCCACCGGCACGCCCTCGGCGGCCATCATCCCGGCGATGACCTCCGCGGCGGCCTCGCGGTCCGAGGCGTCGGCGGCGGTCACGGCCTCGGTGAACTCCGGGACGAGCCGGTCCAGCTCCGCGGCCAGCCCGTCGGCGTCGGCGTCCCCCACCGCGCCGGTGTCCCGCAGGAAGGCGACCAGGTGCCGGGCGGCCCCGACGACGGCCGGGACCTCCTCCGGGCCGGCGACCACCGACTCGGGGAAGACCTCCAGCATCAGCTCGCGCAGCAGGGGCGGGGTCAGCGCGCCGGGGCCGGGCAGGCCCAGGTCCTCGCGGGCGAGGTCGAGCAGGAGGAGCATCCCCTCGGCGTCCGCGGCGTCCCCGGCGTCCGCCGCCGGGCCGCCTCGCTCCGCCCAGCGCCGCAGTTCCCCATCGACGGTGTCCACCCAGTTGTCGGCCACCCGAGAACCCTAGTGGTCAGATCAGTTCCAGGGGGTCGATCTGCACACGTACGCTCTCCGGCGCCTTGCGCGCGCTGCGTATCCCCTGCGCCTCCCGGAGCGCCCTCGCCAGGGCCGGACCGGCGGCGCGGGGCACCCGGACCAGAGCGCGCTCCTTCTCGGGCGCGCCGGCGTCCTGCGCGGCCCGGCCGGTCACGGCGACCGGGACGGGCCCGAGGACCTCGGCCCCGTCCGGGAGCCGGGCGTGGGCGAGCAGGTCGCGGATGGCCGCCGGGGTCCCGGTCAGGGACGCCATCCGCACGGCCGGGGGGAACCCGACCTCGCGGCGCTCGGCCAGCTCCCGTTCGGCGTAGGTGACGGGGTCCCAGCGGACGAGGGCCTGGGCCGGGGCGAGCCCCCCGTCGGCCGACACGACCAGGGGCGCGGACGGGCGCAGCAGCGCGGCGGCGTTCATCCAGCGGCGGAGGGTCTCCTCACCGGCCCGCAGGTCGGCGCGGCCGAGCAGCACCCAGCCGTCCAGCAGCAGCCCCGCCGCGTACCCGTCCCCCTCGGCGACCGGCTCCGCGCCCGGCGTCGACACCACCAGCGCCGGCCGTTCCCCGACCCTGTCCAGCACCGCCTCGCGCCCGGAGGTGCGCACCGGAACGCCCGGGAACGCCCGGCCGAGCTCCTCGGCCGTACGGCGCGCCCCCACCACGACGGCCCGGACATGGCGGTGACCGCACTCGGGGCACGACCAGTCGCCGGCGATGCGGCCGCACCACCGGCAGTAGGGCGAGGCGTGCGCCGACACCAGCGCCAGCGGCCCCTGACAGGCGCCGCACCGGGCCGGAGTGCGGCACCGGCCGCAGGCCAGGCCGGGCAGGTAGCCGCGGCGCGGCACCTGGACCAGCACGGGACCCAGCTCCAGGGCCTGCCGGGCGGTCTGGAACGCCAGGCTGGTGAGCCGGGCGGTCCGGGCCGCGCCGTCGCGGGCCAGCTCGGCGTCCTCCCCCACGGGCCGGACGCGCGGCATCGTCCGCCGGACGCGGTCGCGGCCGGCGGCCAGCGCGTGCGCCCACCCCGACTCCACCAGCCGGGTCGCGTCGGTCGTCCGGGTGAACCCGCCGATCAGCGCCCCCGCGCCCGTCCGGTGCGCGCGCAGCGCCAGCACCTCGCGCGGGTGCGGGTACGGGGCGTGGGGCTCGGCGTGCACGTCGTCCCCGTCGTCCCACAGCACGACCAGGCCCAGGTCGGACACCGGCGCGAACATCGCCGCCCGGGTGCCGACGACCGCCCGTGCCGTCCCCCTGCGGATGGCCAGCCAGCGCCGGTAGCGCTCCGCCGGGCCCGGCTCGGCGGTCAGGGCGACGTGCCGGCCCTCCCCCAGTTCGGCGGTCAGGGCCTCGTCCACGCGGGCGACGTCCCTGCCGTCGGCCATGACCACCAGCGCGCCCCGGCCGCCCCGGAGGGTGACGGCCACGGCCCGCGCGATCGCCGCGGGCCACTCGGGACCGGGCAGGGCCGTCCACACGGCGCGCGGCGCGCCGCCCCGTTCCAGCGCCTTCAGGAAGGACGGCCCGGCCGGGTACTCCGCCCACGGCCCCGGCCCGCCGTCCCCCGCCGGAGGCGCCTCCGCCGGGACGGCCTCGGGCCGGGGCTCGGCCTCCACCCGGGCGTGGCGCGGCGGGATCGCCAGCCTCAGCACGTCGGCGAAGGTGCCCGCGTACAGGTCGGCCACCTCCCGGGCCAGCGCCGCGATCTCCGGGGCCAGGACCGGTTCGGAGGAGGTGACGCGCTCCAGGTACGCCAGGCGCCCCTCGTGGTCGCTCTCGGCCGCCCGTTCCAGCATCAGGCCGTCGACCAGCTGCCCGGCGAACCGGACCCGCACCCGGCACCCCGGCACCGCCTTCTCGTCCAGCTCGGCGGGCACCAGGTAGTCGAAGGGGCGGTCCAGGTGCGGCAGGGACATGTCCACGGCGACCCGCGCGACGGGCAGGTCCTCGGCGGGGCGCCGGGCGCCCTTCCCGCCCTTGGCGGTCTTCCTGGCGGGCTTGGTGTCCTTCTTGGCGGGCCTGCCGGGGGGCTGCTCCGCGGGCACGCGCGGGACGTCGTCCAGTCCCGGGATCAGCTCCGTCTCGCCGCCGTCGTGTCTCACGCACCCGTCCTACCAGATGGGACCGACTCCGCCGGATGCCCTAGGCTGCCGCCCGGCGGGCCGTAGCGCAGAGGTCGTCGCGCCCGGCTCCACACCGGGAGGACGCCAGTTCGATTCCGGCCGGCCCGCCCCAGGGCGGGAGAGGAGGATCAGGTGACGCTTTCGGGGATCCCCTCCGACGCCGAACTGCGGCGCTCGGTGACGCGCGGGCGGCACGCGGTCATCCCGCTGGAGGCGGGGCCCTCCTGGGAGGAGGTCACGGCCGCGGCGGCGGCGCTGCAGGAGCGGCTGGCCGCGGACGATCTGATCGTCTTCAACTCGGGCTCCGGGGACGGCCGTCCGCGGCTGACCGTGGTGCGGGTCGTCGGTACGGAGGAGGCACGCCGCCTGCGTCCCGCGCTCGACGCGCTGGTCGCCGACTTCCGGAGCCTGGCGGAGCGGCTCTCCGAACGCTTCCGCCTGGAGATCGAACCCGCCTCCGACCGGGGCGAGACCTACCCCCGGCGGCTCGTCGTGGACGGCGAGCCGTGGCAGGCCGACCCGCACGGCGTGCACTGCCGCTTCGAGAGCCTGGAGAGCGGAGTCGTCGTCGAGGCCCACAACCGGCGGCCCGGCACCCTCGACCCTTACTTCCTGCTGCTGTTCGCCGAGACCTCGGGGCGCCATCCGGAGGTGCTGTCGGCCTGCGTGGAAGGTTTCCACGACATGAGCCGCCTGCTGGACCTGGCCGGTCTCACCCCGTGACGCGCGGGGCCGGGGAGGTCGCCCTCCCCGGCCCCGCCGCACGCGCGTGTCAGAGTCCGGCGACCCCGGCCAGGGCGGTCGCGCGGTCGGTGGACTCCCAGGAGAAGTCCGGCTCCGGGCGGCCGAAGTGGCCGTAGGCGGCGGTCTGGGAGTAGATCGGGCGCAGCAGGTCCAGGTCGCGGACGATGGCGGCCGGGCGCAGGTCGAAGACCTCCAGCACGGCCTCCTGGATCTTGGCGACCGGGAGCTTCTCGGTGCCGAAGGTCTCCACGAACACGCCCACCGGGTGGGCCTTGCCGATCGCGTACGCGACCTGCACCTCGGCGCGGTCGGCGAGGCCCGCCGCGACGATGTTCTTGGCCACCCAGCGCATCGCGTACGCCGCGGACCGGTCGACCTTGGACGGGTCCTTGCCGGAGAACGCCCCGCCGCCGTGCCGGGCCATGCCGCCGTAGGTGTCCACGATGATCTTGCGGCCGGTGAGCCCGGCGTCGCCCATCGGGCCGCCGATCTCGAACCGGCCGGTGGGGTTGACCAGCAGGCGGTAACCGGTGGTGTCGAGGTCGAAGTCGGCCAGCACCGGGTCGACGACGTGCTCCTTGACGTCCGGGGCCAGCAGCTCCTTGAGGTCGATGTCGGGAGCGTGCTGGGAGGAGACCACCACGGTGTCGAGCCGGACGGCGCGGTCACCGTCGTACTCGATGGTCACCTGGGTCTTGCCGTCGGGGCGCAGGTAGGGCACCACGCCGCCCTTGCGGGCCGCCGACAGGCGCTGCGCGAGCCGGTGCGCCAGGGTGATCGGCAGCGGCATCAGCTCGGGGGTCTCGTTGGTCGCGTAGCCGAACATCAGGCCCTGGTCGCCGGCGCCCTGCCGGTCCAGGTCGTCCAGCCCCTCGCCCTCACGGGTCTCGTAGGCGTCGTCGACGCCCTGCGCGATGTCGGGCGACTGCGCGCCGATCGACACCGACACGCCGCAGGAGTGACCGTCGAAGCCCTTCTTGGAGGAGTCGTAGCCGATCTCCAGGATCTTCTCGCGGATCACCCCGGGAATGTCCACGTAGGTCTCGGTGGTCACCTCGCCGGCCACGTGCACCTGGCCAGTGGTGATCATGGTCTCGACGGCGACCCGGCTCTTGGGGTCGTCCTTGAGCATCGCGTCGAGGATCGCGTCGCTGATCTGGTCCGCGATCTTGTCCGGGTGTCCTTCGGTGACGGACTCGGAAGTGAACAGGCGGCGAGACACGTTACGTGAACTCCTTGCAGCGGCTGCTGACTGACGTCGCAGAACGGACTTGTGGTTGTCGGCTCCCCGCGGCGGGAAACGCCGCCCCGCGCGGGCTGGACGGTTGGGCTGGCATGACCGGCCGGGCCCCGCGGCCTCGGCAGGGGTGTCCGGCGGAAGTCTATCGGGAACGGCCTCGCCGGGAGGTATACCGAGTCTCTCCGCGGGGGCGTGATCCGATCAACCGGGGGCCGGTTTCAGGCGCGCCGCCACCAGGTCCCAGACGATCTCGGCCAGCGCCTCCTTCGGACCGCGCGGCACCTCGGTGCTCGTGCCGTCGGCCGCCAGGACGACCGCGGCGTTGTCGGGCCGCCCGAAGGCCAGGTCCTCCCCGACCTGGTTGACCACCAGCAGGTCGCAGCCCTTGCGGGCGAGCTTGGCGCGCCCGTTGGCCAGCACGTCGTCGGTCTCGGCGGCGAACCCGACGATCACCTGGTCGCCGTGCGGGCGGGCGCCCAGCTCGGCCAGGATGTCGGGGTTCTTGACCAACCGGATCGGCTCCGGCTCGGCACCGGGGGTTTTCTTGATCTTGGAGTCCCGGTAGCCGGCGGGACGGAAGTCGGCGACGGCCGCGGCCATCACCACCGCGTCGGCCTCACCCCCGGCTCCCTGGACGGCCTCCAGAACGGCCTCGCGCATCTCCTCGGCGGAGCCGACCCGCACCACCCGGGCTCCCGCGGGATCGGGCAGGGCCACGTTGGCCGCCACCAGGGTGACCCGCGCTCCGCGCGCCACCGCCGTACGCGCCAGGGCGTACCCCTGGAGTCCTGAGGAGCGGTTGCCCAGGAACCGGACCGGGTCCAGGGGCTCGCGGGTGCCGCCCGCGGAGACCACCACGTGCCGGCCGGCCAGGTCGAGCGGCACGGCCGCGTCGCGGGCGCCCTCGCCGGCCGCGCGGGAGCGGGCCAGGACGCCGCGGGCGACCTCGAACAGCTCGGCCGGGTCGGGCAGCCGCCCGGGGCCGGTGTCCGCGCCGGTGAGCCGCCCCGAGGCGGGCTCCACGACGATCGCGCCGCGGGCGCGCAGGGTGGCCACGTTGGCCTGGGTGGCCGGGTGCTCCCACATCTCGGTGTGCATCGCGGGCGCGAACACCACCGGGCAGCGCGCGGTCAGCAGCGTGTTGGTCAGCAGGTCGTCGGCCAGCCCGTGCGCCGCGCGGGCCAGCAGGTCGGCGGTGGCGGGGGCGACGAAGACCAGGTCGGCCTCCTGCCCGAGCCGGACGTGCGGGACCCGCGACACGCCGGTCCACACCTCGGCCGACACGGGATGGCCCGACAGCGCCGCCCAGGTGGGCTCGCCGACGAAACGGAGCGCGTCGGCGGTGGGCACGACGCGCACGTCATGGCCGGACTCGGTGAGGCGGCGCAGGAGCTCGCACACCTTGTACGCGGCGATGCCCGCGCCGACGCCGAGGACGACGCGAGGCTGGGGAGAGGTCATCTGCGGTCGCTTCCCGAGGGTGCGGAGGCGGGCGTCCTCGGGCCGGGGGGGACGAGGGGGCGCCCGTCCGGACCTCAGCCCTCGATGGGCTCGGCGTTGAGGAGACCCTCGCGCGTCTCGCGCAGCGCGATCGACAGCGGCTTCTCCTGGACCTGGGTCTCGACGAGCGGGCCGACGTACTCCAGCAGGCCCTCGCCGAGCTGGGCGTAGTAGGCGTTGATCTGCCGGGCCCGCTTGGCCGCGATGCTCACGAGGCCGTACTTGGTGTCGACGACTTCGAGGAGTTCGTCGATCGACGGGTTGGTGATGCCTTCGCTGCTGGCTGCCACTCGGTGGCCTTCCACTAGATATCTAACGGACAGCCATCAAGGCTAGCAGCTCAAGGCATACGTCCTGGACGGACGTGTTGACCAGGGTGACGTCGAACTCCTTCTCGGCGGCCAGCTCCACGCGGGCGGCGTCGAGACGGCGTTCGATCACCTCGGGGGGCTCGGTGCCGCGGCCGACCAGCCGGCGCACCAGCTCCTCCCAGGAGGGCGGGGCCAGGAACACCAGCAGCGCCGCCGGCATCGACCGGCGGACCTGCCGGGCGCCCTGGAGGTCGATCTCCAGGAGCACCGGCTCGCCCCGGGCGAGCCGGTCCTCGACCGGGCGGCGCGGGGTCCCGTAACGGTTCCCCGCGAACTCCGCCCACTCCAGGAGCTCCCCTTCGGCGACGAGCCGGTCGAAACCGGCGTCGTCGACGAAGAAGTACTGCACCCCGTGGGTCTCGCCCGGCCGGGGGGCGCGGGTGGTCACCGAGACCGACAGCCACACCTCGGGGTGGGCTCGCCGGATCTCGGCGACGACCGTGCTCTTGCCGACGCCCGACGGCCCGGAGAGGACCGTCAGCCGCCGCATGGGCGAGACCTTCGGGTGGGAGCCATCCGGCGCGGTTCGTGGTGCGCCGGAGTCGGACGGGATGGAGCCGGACGGGCCGGATGGCACCGCGCCGGCCGCGACGGGGAACCCGCCGCGCCCGCCCATGAGTCGCCGATCAGCGGTTTCCACCGCCGCCGAACTCACGCTCCAGGGAGGCGCGCTGGTTGGCGCCGAGACCCCGCACACGGCGGGACTCGGCGATGCCCAGGCGCTCCATGATCTGCTTCGCACGGACCTTGCCCACGCTGGGCAGGGATTCCAGGAGGGCCGACACCTTCATCTTCCCGATGACGTCGTCGGTCTGCCCCTCCTTGAGGACCTCGGCAAGCGAGAGTCCCCCGTGCTTGAGCCGGTTCTTAACCTCGGCCCGCTCCTTGCGGGCCTTGGCAGCCTTCTCCAGGGCTGCGGCGCGCTGTTCGGGGGTTAGGGGCGGAAGAGCCACGCCGGGTCACCTCAGGTTTCCACTCGACGGAGTCGGACGGGTTGGGAAACTAGCGAGTTCACGCCCCATAAGGCAACGTGAAGTGCCGTTTAGCCCGCCACAAAATCACGAAAATCACCCCTTGGAGTGTCCTGAATACAGAGTGTACCCAACCCGGGCGCGCGTGAAGGCGATCCCCCTGCCTTGCAGGGACATTGCATGATCGTGAAAAACCGCCTCCGGTGCGCCGGATCGCGTCACCCATCACCCCTTCCCATGGTCGGACCGGCCGGCGATGACCGGAACGCCACAGCATGGTCACCCTACGCAAGATCCACCGGACACGCGCAACCGGGTCCCCCCAGGAGCGGGGCACCGAAAGCGCGGCGACGTGACGCTCGTCACGCCACGTCCGAATTTCCCCCTCCGCACCCGGGGAAGCGCGATGCTGATCATCGAACGGGCCCGGCGGCGCACGTCCGCGAGTGACGCATGGAGCGCGTTTTCGGCCCGCGGTATCGGCCCGCGGTGTTTTCGGGCGCGATGCGCTCTGAGCGCAATTCCGCGGACCGTTACCGCTTCTCCGCGGCGACGATTCGCCGCACGCCGCCGTTCGCGGCGGACCGTCAGGAGGCGTTCGCGGACACCCCGCGGAGCGCGGCGGCGATGGCCGCGGCGGCGGCGCCGGGGTCGGCGGCGCCCGTGATGGGCCGCCCGATCACGAGCAGGTCGGCGCCGGCCTCCAGCGCCGCCTCCGGCGTGGCGACGCGCGCCTGGTCCTGCGTGGCGGCGCCGGAGGGCCGCACGCCCGGCGTGACGAGGGTGACCGCGGGTCCGACCTCGGCGCGGACGGCCGCGGCCTCCTGCGGGGAGCACACCAGCGCCCGGGCGCCCGCCTCCACCGCGAGCGCGGCGAGGCGGCGCACGGCGTCCGGGGCCGGCCCGGCGAGGCCCAGCCGGGCCAGGTCGGCGTCGCCGAGGGAGGTGAGCACGGTCACGGCCGTGATGCGAGTGTCGGGCGCCGCCTCCACGGCCGCGCGGACCATGGCGGGACCGCCCGCCGCGTGCACGGTCAGGTACGCGGGCCGGAGGTCCGCGACGGCGCGCGCGGCGCCCGCCACGGTGGCCGGGATGTCGTGCAGCTTCAGGTCCAGGAAGACCTGCGCCCCGCCGGAGCCCCGCACGCCGGCCACCACGTCCGGGCCGTAGCGCAGGTACAGCTCCAGGCCCACCTTCACGGTGCTGACGTGCGGTGTGACCTGGGCGGCCCAGCGCGCGGCCGTCTCCAGGTCGGGGGCGTCCAGGGCGACGGCGATCGGGGCGGGTGCGGCGGTCACGACGGCTTCTCCTTCGCTTCCCCCGGGTCGGGGACGGGAACGGGGGGTTCCGGGCGCACCTGGGGAGGCACGTGGCCGGCGGGCTTGTGCGCGAGCCCGACGACGTCGGCGACGCGCGCGATCCGCCGCGCCGTCAGCGCCTCCTCCAGCTCGCGCAGGATCCGCGGTACGGCGGTGGGGTCGTGGAAGAGGGTGGTCCCCACGGCGACGGCGGACGCGCCGGCCAGGAGGAACTCCAGCGCGTCCAGGCCGGAGGCCACCCCGCCGACCCCGACGATCGGGGTGCCGGGCAGCGCCGCGTGCACCTGGTAGACGCAGCGGAGGGCGACCGGGCGCAGCGCCGGGCCCGACAGCCCGCCGGACACGCCGGTGAGCGCGGGCCGCAGCGTCCCGGTGTCGATCGCCAAGCCCTCGATCGTGTTGATCAGGGTGAGGCCGTCGGCGCCGGCGTCGACGCACGCCAGGGCGATCGTGACGATGTCGGTGACGTCGGGGGCCAGCTTGGCCAGCACCGGCACGCCGGGCCGGGCGTGCGTCCGGACGGCCCGGACCACCGCCGCGGCGGCCCCGGGGTGCCAGGCGAACATCCGGCCGCGGTCCTCGACGTTGGGGCAGGCGACGTTCACCTCGATCGCGGCGATCCCGGGGACGCCGCGCAGCCGCCGGGCCAGCTCGCCGAACTCCTCCACGCTGTTGCCGGCGACCGAGACGATCGTGCGGACGCCCTGCTCGGCCAGCCAGGGCAGGTCGCGTTCCACGAAGCCCTCGATGCCCGGCCCCGGCAGCCCCATGGCGGTGAGCAGGCCGCTGGGCGTCTCGGCCATCCGCGGCGTGGGGCGCCCGGCGCGCGGCCTGGCCGTCACCGACGTGGTGACGAACGCGCCCAGCCGGTTCAGGTCGAAGAACTGGGCCAGCTCGCGGCCCGTCCCCCCGCATCCGGACGCGGTCAGCAGGGGGTTGGGCAGCTCCAGCCCGCCCAGCCGGGTCTCCATGAGCGCGGTGTTCATCAGGCGTCGCCGCCCTCGGCGACGGCGAGGACGCGGGGGGCGCCCAGGGCGTCGAACGGGATCGTGCCCAGGTCGCCCCAGCGGACCCGGTCGCCGCGCAGGACGGGACCGTCGGCGCAGGCGCGGACCATCCGCGTCACGCCGTCCTCTCCGTGCATCGGGAGCATGCAGGTCATGCAGACACCGATCCCGCAGGCGCCGGTCTCCCGCAGGAACGACTCCACCGAGACCTGGGAGGGCAGGCCGTACTCCCCGGCCACCTGGGTGACCGACCGCAGCAGATCGGTGGGGCCGCAGCCGTACACGACGTCGGCGCCCGTCTCCTGGATCACCCGGGGCAGCACGTCCCGGACCGTGGCCTTCTCGCCCAGGGAGCCGTCCTCGGTGGTGACGGTGGCCGAGTCGCCGATCCGGCGGGCCATCCGGGAGCCGAAGACCTGGCCGCCCGAGGGGCCGCCGAGGACGAAGTGCACCTGGCAGCCGCGCCGGTGCAGCGTGTCGGCCAGCGCGAACAGGGCCGCTCCCCCGGGACCCCCGCCCACCAGCAGGCAGCTGACGGGGTCCCTGGGGAGCCGGAACGGGCGTCCCAGCGGGCCGACCAGGTCGAGCCGGTCACGGGAGCGGCGGCCGGCCAGCCAGGCCGTGCCCGGTTCCCGGTCGGCGAAGACCAGTTCCACCGTCCCGCCGTAGTCCGGCTTGACCTCGTACACCCCGAAACACCGGCGGACCAGGCGGGCCGTGTGCTCGCCCCCCACGGCCAGCGCCACGAACTGCCCGGGCCGGAACCGTTCGGCGATCGCCGGGGCCACCAGCGTCAGCGCGTGGTAGTCCTGCACCTGGCGGACCGTCAGAACGGTTGCCGACGTCTGGACCGGTGTGTCGGACACACGTCTCCCTCTCGTCGTCGTGCTAGGCCATGCGGGCTACCCCCGGCCGTGCGCGCCGCGCAGCCGCTCGGCGTGCTCCTGGAGCGACCGCACGCCGACCTGGCCGCCCGCGACGGCCTCGATGCCCTGCACGGCTGCGGCGAGGCCCTGGACGGTGGTCACGCACGGCACGCCGCGCAGCACCGCGGCGGTGCGGATCTCGTAGCCGTCCAGCCGCGGCCCGGCCTGGCCGGGGCTGCCGAACGGAGTATTGACGATGAGATCCACCTCACCGTCGAGGACGCGCCGCACGATGGTGGGTTCGCCATCGGCGCCGGGGCCCGCGCTGTGCTTGCGCACGATCTTGGCACGCACGCCGTTGCGGTGCAGGACCTCCGCGGTGCCCTCCGTGGCAAGAATCTCAAAACCCAGGTCCGCCAGCCGCTTGACCGGGAACACCATGTGCCGTTTGTCCCGGTTGGCGACCGAGACGAAGGCCCGTCCCTTGGTCGGCAGCGAGCCGTAGGCGGCCTGCTGCGACTTGGCGTAGGCGGTGCCGAACACCTCGTCGATGCCCATCACCTCGCCGGTGGAGCGCATCTCCGGGCCGAGCACGGTGTCCACGCCCTGGCCCTCGGCGTTGCGGAACCGGTCGAACGGCAGCACGGCCTCCTTGACCGCGATCGGCGCGTCCAGCGGCAGCGAGCCGCCGTCCCCGCTCTCCGGCAGCAGGCCCTCGGCGCGCAGCTCGGCGATGGTCGCGCCCAGCATCACGCGGGCGGCGGCCTTGGCCAGCGGCACCGCGGTCGCCTTGGACACGAACGGGACGGTGCGGGAGGCGCGCGGGTTGGCCTCCAGGACGTACAGGACGCCCGCGGACAGGGCGTACTGGACGTTCATGAGCCCGCGCACGCCGACGCCGCGCGCCAGCGCCTCGGTGGACTCCCGGATCCGCCGCACGTCGTCGCGGCCCAGGGTGATCGGCGGCAGGGCGCAGGCGGAGTCGCCGGAGTGGATGCCGGCCTCCTCGATGTGCTCCATGACGCCGCCGAGGTACAGCTCCTCGCCGTCGAACAGGGCGTCCACGTCGACCTCGATGGCCTCGTCCAGGAACCGGTCGATCAGCACCGGGTGCTCGGGGCTCGCTTGAGTCGCCTTCTCCATGTACGACTCCAGCGTGTCGTCGTCGTACACGATCTCCATGCCGCGCCCGCCCAGCACGTAGGACGGCCGTACCAGGACCGGGTAGCCGATCTCGGCGGCGATCTCCCGGGCCTCCTCGTAGGAGACGGCGGTGCCGTGCTTGGGCGCGAGCAGCCCGGCGCGGTGCAGCACCCGCCCGAACGCGCCGCGGTCCTCGGCCAGGTGGATGCTCTCCGGGGAGGTGCCGACGATGGCCACCCCGGCGTCCTTGAGCTTCTGCGCCAAGCCCAGCGGGGTCTGCCCGCCCAGCTGGACGATCACCCCGGCGACGGTGCCGCTGCTCTGCTCGGCGTGCACCACCTCCAGCACGTCCTCCAGGGTGAGCGGCTCGAAGTAGAGCCGGTCGGAGGTGTCGTAGTCGGTGGAGACGGTCTCGGGGTTGCAGTTGACCATGACGGTCTCGTAGCCGGCCTCGGCCAGCGTGAACGAGGCGTGCACGCAGGAGTAGTCGAACTCCACGCCCTGCCCGATCCGGTTCGGCCCGCTGCCCAGGATGATCACCTTGGGGCGGCGGCCGGGCGGGACCTCGGTCTCCTCGTCGTAGGCCGAGTAGAGGTAGGGGGTGCGGGCGGCGAACTCGGCCGCGCAGGTGTCGACGGTCAGGTAGACCGGCCGGACGCCGAGGGCGTGCCGCAGTTCCCGGACCACCTCCTCCGACAGGTTGCGCAGCTCCCCGATCTGGGCGTCGGAGAAGCCGTGCCGCTTGGCCCGCAGCAGCTTGTCGCGGGTCAGGGCGTCGTCGGAGGTGCGGATCTCCTCGGCGATCTCGTTGACGGCGGCGATCTGGTCCAGGAACCAGGGGTCGATGCCGGTCGCCTCGTACAGCTCGGGGACGGTCGCCCCGGCCCACAGGGCCCGCTGGACGTCCCGCAGCCGCCCGTCGTGCGGCCGGGCCGCCCGCCGCACCAGCTCGTCCTTGTCGCCCGGCTCGCCCGCCCAGGAGAACGAGGAGCCCTTCTGCTCCAGGGACCGCAGCGCCTTCTGCAGCGCCTCGGTGAAGCAGCGGCCGATGGCCATGGCCTCGCCCACCGACTTCATGTGCGTGGTGAGGGTGCCGTCGGCGCCCGGGAACTTCTCGAACGCGAACCGCGGCACCTTGACCACCACGTAGTCGAGGCTGGGCTCGAAGGAGGCCGGGGTCTCGGCGGTGATGTCGTTGGGGATCTCGTCGAGGGTGTAGCCGACCGCCAGCCGGGCCGCGATCTTGGCGATCGGGAAGCCGGTGGCCTTGGAGGCCAGCGCGGAGGACCGCGACACCCGCGGGTTCATCTCGATCACGATCATCCGGCCGGTGCCCGGGTGCACGGCGAACTGGATGTTGCAGCCGCCGGTGTCGACGCCGACCTCGCGGATCACCGCGATCGCCACGTCCCGCATGTTCTGGTACTCGCGGTCGGTCAGCGTCATCGCGGGCGCCACGGTGATCGAGTCGCCGGTGTGCACGCCCATCGGGTCGAGGTTCTCGATGGAGCACACGATCACCACGTTGTCGTGGCGGTCGCGCATGACCTCCAGCTCGTACTCCTTCCAGCCGAGGATGGACTCCTCCAGGAGCACCTCGCTGGTCGGGGACGCGTCGAGCCCGGCGCCGGCGATGCGGCGCAGGCCGTCCTCGTCGTGGGCGAACCCGGACCCGGCGCCGCCCATGGTGAACGAGGGCCGGACCACCACCGGGTAGCCCAGCTCACCGGCCGCCGCCAGCACCTCGTCCATGGTGTGGCAGATGACCGAACGGGCGGACTCGGCGTTCAGGCCCTGCTCGCGGGCGACCTTGGCGACGACCTCCTTGAACCGCTCGCGGTTCTCGCCGGCCTGGATCGCCTCGACGTCGGCGCCGATCAGCTCGACGCCGTAGCGCTCCAGGACCCCGCTCTCGTAGAGGGCGATGGCGGTGTTGAGCGCGGTCTGGCCGCCCAGGGTCGGCAGCAGCGCGTCGGGGCGCTCCTTCGCGATGATCTTCTCGACCACCTCGGGGGTGATCGGCTCGACGTAGGTGGCGTCGGCGAACTCGGGGTCGGTCATGATCGTCGCGGGGTTGCTGTTGACCAGGGTGACCCGCAGGCCCTCGGCCTTGAGCACCCGGCACGCCTGGGTGCCGGAGTAGTCGAACTCGCACGCCTGGCCGATCACGATCGGCCCGGAGCCGATCACCAGGACGGAGTTCAGGTCGGTGCGGCGCGGCATTATCTCGGCCCCTCCATCAGCTCGCAGAAGCGGTCGAACAGGCCGGTGGCGTCGTGCGGCCCGGCCGCGGCCTCGGGGTGGTACTGGACGCTGAAGGCCGGCCGGTCGATGAGCCGGAGCCCTTCGACGCACCCGTCGTTCAGGTTGACATGGGTGACCTCGGCCCGCCCGTAGGGGGTGTCGAACGGCGCGTCGACCGGGGCGTCCACGGCGAACCCGTGGTTGTGCGCCGAGACGTCCACCCTGCCGGTCCTCCGGTCCTGGACGGGCTGGTTGACGCCCCGGTGCCCGAACCGCAGCTTGTAGGTCCCCAGGCCGAGCGCGCGGCCGAAGATCTGGTTGCCGAAGCAGATCCCGAAGAACGGCCGGCCGGCGTCCAGGACGCCGCGCAGCGCGTCCACCGCGTATCCGGCGGCGGCCGGGTCGCCGGGGCCGTTGGAGAAGAAGACCCCGTCGGGGTCCAGGGCGAGGATGTCCTCCGCCGTGCTGGTGGCGGGGAGCACGTGCACCTCGCAGCCGCGCTCGGCCATCCGGTACGGCGTCATCGACTTGATGCCCAGGTCGACGGCCGCGACGGTGAACCGCTTCTCCCCGTGCGCCGCGATGACGTACGGCTCGGCCGTGGACACGTCGCGGGCCAGGTCGGCGCCCTCCATCGACGGGGAGGCCAGCACCTTCTCCAGCTGCTCGGCCTCCGGCGCCGCCGCGGCGGCGCCGCTGAAGATCCCGGCGCGCATCGCGCCCCGGTCGCGCAGGTGGCGGGTGAGCGCGCGGGTCCCCGGGATCGCGATGCCCACGATCCCCTGCTCGCGCAGCGCCGAGCCCAGCGAGCCGGTGGCCCGCCAGCTGGACGCCACCCGGGCGGGCTCGCGCACCACGTACCCGGCGACCTGGATCCGGCGCGATTCGGGATCGTCGTCGTTGACGCCGGTGTTGCCGATGTGCGGGGCGGTCATCGCCACGATCTGACGGGCGTAGGAGGGGTCGGTGAGGGTCTCCTGGTAGCCGGTCATCCCGGTGTTGAAGACCATCTCCCCGAAGGTCTCCCCCTCGGCCCCGTACGCGGCGCCTCGGAAGATCCGTCCGTCTTCGAGGACCAGGGTCGCAGGGGTCACTGAAGCTTTCCTTCCAGGACGGTGGGCCGGCCGCGCAGGAACGTGGCCACGACGCGACCGGGCAGCTCCATCCCCGCGTACGGGGTGTTGCGGCTCTTGGAGGTCATCGCGAACGGGTCCACGGCGCGGCGCGGGGCCGGGTCGTACAGGGTGATGTTGGCGGGCGAGCCGGCCTCCAGCGGGCGGCCCTGGCCGGACAGCCGGCCGATGCGGGCCGGGCGGCAGGACATCCGGTCGGCGACCCCGGCCCAGTCGAGCAGCCCGGTGTCGACCATGGCCTCCTGGACCACCGGCAGGGCGGTCTCCAGGCCGATCATGCCCATGGCGGCCACCGCCCACTCGGTCTCCTTGGCCTCGACCGGGTGCGGGGCGTGGTCGGTGGCGACGCAGTCGATCGTGCCGTCGGCCAGCGCCTCGCGCAGCGCCCTGACGTCGGCCTCGGTGCGCAGCGGCGGGTTGACCTTGTAGATCGGGTCGTAGCTCTCGGCGCGGGCGTCGTCGAGCAGCAGGTGGTGCGGGGTGACCTCGGCGGTGACCCGCTGCCCCTTGCTCTTGGCCCAGCGGAGGATCTCCACCGAGCCGGCGGTGGAGACATGGCAGACGTGCAGCCGGGAGCCGACGTGCTGGGCCAGCAGCACGTCCCGGGCGATGATCGCCTCCTCGGCCACCGCGGGCCAGCCGCCGAGCCCGAGCCGGGCCGACATCTCGCCCTCGTTCATCTGCGCGCCCTCGGTCAGCCGCGGCTCCTGCGCGTGCTGGGCGACCACGCCGTCGAACGCCTTCACGTACTCCAGCGCGCGCCGCATGATCACCGCGTCGGAGACGCAGTGGCCGTCGTCGGAGAACACCCGCACCCGGGCGGCCGAGTCGGCCATCGCGCCCAGTTCGGCGAGCTGCTCGCCGCGGATGCCGCGGGTGACCGCCCCGACCGGCTGGACGTCGCAGTACCCGGCCTCGCGGCCGAGCCGCCAGACCTGCTCGACCACGCCCGCGGTGTCGGCGACCGGGTCGGTGTTGGCCATCGCGTGCACGGCCGTGTAGCCGCCCATGGCGGCGGCCCTGGTGCCGGACTCGACGGTCTCGGCGTCCTCCCGGCCGGGCTCGCGCAGGTGCGTGTGCAGGTCGACCAGGCCCGGCAGGGCGATGAGGTCCCCGGCGTCGACGACCAGCGCGCCGGGCCCGCCGGCGTCCAGGCCGGGGCCGACCTCGGCGATCTCGCCGTCGCGGACCAGGATGTCGGCCGGGTCGCCGCCCAGGATCCGGGCGCCCTTGATGAGGACGGTGGTGTGCGCGGTGCCGGTCACTCGGAGATCTCCTTGCCGATGGCGGGCTCGGAACCCCCGAGCAGCAGGTAGAGCACGGCCATCCGGGCGCTGACGCCGTTGGCGACCTGCTCGACGATGGTGGAGCGGACCGAGTCGGCGACCTCGGCGGCGATCTCGACGCCGCGGTTCATCGGCCCGGGGTGCATCACGATGGCGTCCTCGGACATGCGCGCCAGCCGTTCGGCGTCCAGGCCGTACCGGCGGCTGTACTCGCGGACGGTCGGGAAGTAGGCGGCGTTCATCCGCTCGGCCTGCACCCGCAGCATCATGACCACGTCGCTCTTGGGCAGCACCGCGTCGAGGTCGTAGGAGACCTCGCACGGCCAGGAGCCGACCGCGACCGGCAGCAGGGTCGGCGGGGCCACCAGGGTGACCTCGGCGCCGAGGGTGTGCAGCAGGAGCACGTTGGATCGTGCCACCCGGCTGTGCAGGACGTCGCCGACGATGGTGACCCGGCGGCCGTCCAGATCGCCCAGGCGCCGCCGCATCGTGAACGCGTCGAGCAGGGCCTGGGTCGGGTGCTCGTGGGTGCCGTCGCCGGCGTTCACCACGCTGCCCCGGACCCATCCGGCCAGCCGGTGCGGCGCGCCCGAGGCCCCGTGCCGGACGACCACGCCGTCGGCGCCCATCGCCTCCAGGGTGAGCGCGGTGTCCTTGAGGCTCTCCCCCTTGGAGACGCTGGACCCCTTGGCGGAGAAGTTGATCACGTCGGCGGACAGCCGCTTGGCCGCGGCCTCGAACGAGATCCGGGTGCGGGTGGAGTCCTCGAAGAAGAGGTTCACCACGGTGCGGCCGCGCAGCGTCGGCAGCTTCTTGATGGAGCGGCCCGCGATCTGGGCCAGCTCCTCGGCGGTGTCCAGGATGAGCAGGGCGTCGTCCCGGGTCAGGTCGGCCGCGGAGATCAGATGGCGGTTCACCGGCGGCCCCCCTCGTCGTCCCGGGAGGCCGTCCGCCCGGCCGCGCCGGGGGCGGGCACGGAGGCGGGGAACCGGAGGGGCCCCTCCTCGCGCGTCCCGGCCCGGGACCCGTCGGCCGGGCCGAGCACGACCGCGTCGCGCGCGTCGTTCTCCGACAGCAGGACCCGTACGGTCTCGCGCATGGAGGTGGGCAGGTTCTTGCCCACGTAGTCGGCGCGGATCGGCACCTCGCGGTGCCCCCGGTCGACCAGGACGGCGAGCTGGACGGCGCGCGGGCGCCCCAGGTCGTTGAGCGCGTCGAGCGCGGCGCGCACGGTGCGGCCGGAGAACAGCACGTCGTCCACCAGGACCACGATGCGGTCGTCCACGCCCTCCGGCGGCGGCTCGGTGCGGCCCAGCGCGCGCGCCGGCTTCATCCGCAGGTCGTCGCGGTACATCGTCACGTCGATCGAACCCCACGGGACGGGGCGGCCCTCCACGTGCTCCAGCTGGGCGGCCAGCCGCCGCGCGAGCGTCACGCCGCGGGTCTGGATGCCGAGCAGGACGACGTCGTCGCCGCCTTTGGTGCGTTCGAGAATCTCGTGGGCGATCCGTGTCAGAGCGCGCCGGATGTCGGGACCCTCCAGAACGGCCTTGTGTGCAGGGCCGTCAGGGGTCCGGAGGTCACCGTCCGCCACGCGCGCCTCGGCCGGTTGGTCCGGCCTGGAGGCAGCATTCACTACCCCAACCTCCTTACCCGCCTCACGGGACGGGTCTTAAAGGACGTCATGTCCGTCTCACCGTAGCAGTCCCGCGCCGCCGCCCCGCACGCGGGCCGGAGCACGTCTTACCAGGTGAGAGCGGTCACATCGGGAAGTTCTGGGAAGACCTCCGTAGGGGGTGAGACGCCCGTGACGCCGACACTGCGGGGCTTCGGGCCGATCCGGACGGCCCGCATACAGACCTGCGGATTCGACCGCTTTTTGCGAATCGGCTTGACCTGGAGCCCTCTCCGTTTTACCGTCACTGTCCGTAACCATCCCTGGAGACAGAGCTTTACGGCATGATCGCCTGAAGGATCTGACTCCCCCCGGGAAATCCCGGGGCCGACGACAAGGACGAAAGTGAGCCTGGGGGCCGCAAATGCCGTCTGAATACGCTAAGGCTCTCGGCGCGCGCCTGCGCGCCATCCGCACCCAGCAGGGCCTGTCACTGCACGGTGTGGAGGAGAAGTCCCGTGGCCGCTGGAAGGCCGTCGTCGTGGGCTCGTACGAGCGGGGCGACCGCGCCGTCACCGTTCAGAAGCTGGCCGAGCTCGCCGATTTCTACGGCGTGCCGGTTTCCGAGTTGCTGCCCGGCGGAGCCGCGCCGAGCCCGCTCGGGCCTACACCCAAGCTCGTGATCGACCTCGAGCGGCTGCAGCAGCTTCCGAAGGACAAGGCCGGACCCCTCGCCCGGTACGCCGCGACGATCCAGAGCCAGCGTGGCGACTACAACGGAAAGGTTCTGTCCATCCGGCAGGAGGACCTGCGTTCGCTCGCGGTCATCTATGACAAGTCCCCGACCGAACTGACCGAGGAGCTCATCACCTGGGGCGTCCTCGACCCGGAGGCGCGCCGCGCCGTCGAGTCGTTCTGACCCTCCCGATTTCAGATATGCCCGGCGGGGCCTTGGGTGCGGACCACCCGGGGCCCCGCCGGCCTTTCCGGGCCCGGAGCGTTCCTCAGGCCGCTCCGCGCGCGCCCCGACGGCGCGGGTGACCCTCGGTGGCCCTGGACGGCCCTGGAGGCCCTTACGGCCCGTAGGGGGCCTCCTGAGCGAACGCGGCGGCGAGGGACGCCGCTTGATCGGCGAATGCGGGACGCGGAAACGGCGAGGGCCGCCGGATCGTCGCGCCATCGATCCCCGGCGGCCCTCACCTCACCCGGTCCCTCACCCGGTCCGGGCGGGCTCCCGCGGCGTCTCGGGCCGTTCCAGCGAGACCTCGGGCAGCCACCTGGCCAGCGGGGCGGGCAGCCACCAGGCGCGGCGGCCGAACAGCCGCAGCACCGCCGGGACGATCAGGCACCGGATGACCACCGCGTCCAGCAGGATCGCCACCGCCAGGCCGAGCCCGAACTGCTGCAGCATCCGGCTCGGGCTCAGCACGAACGCGGCGAACACCACGATCATGATGGCCCCGGCCGCGGTGATCACCTGGCCGGTGGCCGTCAGCCCCTCGCGCACCGCGCCGACCGGGTCCCTGGTGCGCGTCCATTCCTCGTGGATCCGCGCCAGCAGGAAGACCTCGTAGTCCATGGACAGGCCGAACACGATCGCGAAGATCATCACCGGGATGAACGCCTCGATCGGACCCGGCGGGACGCCGAACCAGCCCTCCTGGAAGACCAGCGTGATCGCGCCCAGCGCGGCGGCGATGCTGAGCAGGTTGAGCAGCGCCGCCTTGATCGGGATGAGCACGGAGCGGAACACCACCAGGAGCAGCAGCGCCGACAGGCCCACCACGATCGCCACGAACAGCGGCAGCCGCCCCGACACCGTGTCGGCGAAGTCCTGGGTGGCCGCGGTGGACCCGCCCACCAGCACCCCCTCGGGCAGCACGTCCGCGCGCAGCGTGTGGACGAGGTCGGCGGTCCCCTCGTCCTGCGGCGCCGTCTCGGGGAAGACCAGGACGGTGAACAGCCCGCCGTCACGGGACGGGATCGGCGGCGTGGCCGCCGCGACGCCGTCCGCGCCGGACACGGCGGCCTGGACCCGCCGCCCCGCCGCGGCGTCGCCCTCCCCCACGACGATCAGCGGGCCGTTGAACCCCGGCCCGAAGCCCTCGGCCAGCAGGTCGTAGGCCTTCCGGGTGGTCTGGCCCGCGGGGTCGTTCCCGGCGTCGGCGAAGCCCAGCCGCATGCCCAGCGCCGGGGCCGACAGCGCCAGCAGCGCGAGCACCGAGACCAGCAGCACCGGGACGGGGCGGCGCTGCACCGCCGTGGCCAGGCGCCGCCAGCCGGCGCCCGGCTCCCTGCCGCGCGCCCGCGCCTTGGCGTCGCGCTTGAGCACCTGCCGCCGGATGCGCTCGCCGAAGACGCCCAGCAGCGCGGGCAGGAGGGTCAGCGAGGCGAGCATGGTGACCAGCACGGTCAGCGCGACCGCCAGCGCGACGCCCTGCAGCGAGCCGAGCCCGAGCGCGACCAGCCCCAGCAGCGCGATGATCACCGTGCAGGCGGCGATGAAGACGGTGCGGCCGGCCGAGTCCAGCGACCGCAGCGTCGCCTCCCGCGGCTCCGCCCCCGCCAGCAGCTCGTACCGGTACCGGTAGAACACCAGCAGCGCGTAGTCGACGCCGACGCCCAGCCCGACCAGCATCATGATCGGCGGGGTGAAGTCGGCGACCGTGGCCACCCGCGAGGCCAGCACGATCAGCCCCATCGCGCTGCCCACCGCGAACAGCGCGGTCACCAGCGGCAGCGCGGCGGCGATCAGCGAACCGAACAGCAGCACCAGGATCACCAGCGCGGCCAGCATGCCCGCGCCCTCGGCGGCGCCGCCCTCGCTCTCCTGCGCGCCGCGCGCGGCGTCCCCGCCGGCCTCCACCTGGAGCGCCCCGGACGCGGCGGTGCGGGCGGTGTCGATGATCCGGCGCACGTCCTCCTTCGGGACGGCCTCGGACTTGCCGGAGAGGGTGACCGTGCCGTACCCGATGGTGCCGTCCCGGGAGATCGCGGCGGCGTCCTCGTACGGGGTGCGCACCGCCACCACGCTCGGCAGGCCCTTGACGCGGTCGAGCGCGGCCCGCAGGTCCCGCTCGACCGCGGGCGCGCGCAGCCCGCCCGGGGCCTTGACCACGATCTGCACGCTGTCGCCCGCCTGCATCGCCCCGTGCCGGGTGAGCAGGTCGGTGGCCCGCTGCGACTGGGTCCCCGGCAGCGTGAAGTCGTTGCGGTAGTCGGAGCCGACGGCGCCGGAGCCGGCCGACACGGCCACGACCACCAGCACCCAGAGGCCGAGGGCGGCCCAGCGGTGCCGGTGGGACCAGCTCGCGAGCCGCGCGAACACGCCCCGGGCGGCCTCGTCCTTCGCGTTCATGGTCAGCGCCCCTTCCGCGAGGCCAGGCGCAGGCCCACCACGGCGCCGAGGATCGCGCACAGCAGGGGAACGCCCATGAACACCAGGAGGAGGGCGGGCGTGTCCTCCACGCTGAGCGTGGCGTCAAGGGCGACATGGGAGAACGCGGCGAAGCCCTCGGTCATCACGAACCCGACCGCGCCGCCGACGAGGAAGCCGACGACCGCGCCGCCGGCTCTGCTGTTGGAGGAATCGTCCATGCCCTCACGGTGAGGTAGAGGCATGCCCCGGCGAATCGGCCCCCGGGCGTCGGCCGCGTACTCCCGTTGTTGCGCTCCGGCGGCGGGGCCCTACTTCCCGTGTTGCGCCGTCACCCGAGCCAGCCGGGGCTGACCAGGCCGCTCTCGTAGGCGAGCACGACCAGCGCGGCCCGGTCGCGCACGCCCAGCTTGGTCATGATCCGGCTCACCGCGCTCCGGGCGGTGGCCGGGCTGAGCGCCAGCCGCGCGGCGATCTCGTCGTTGGACAGGCCCGCGGCGACCAGCTCCGCCACCTCCCGTTCGCGCGGCGTGAGCTCCTCCAGCCGCGGATCGGGCCCGGGACGGCGGACGCGGCCCGCGTACTCGGCGATCAGCCGCCGGGTCACCGAGGGGCTGATCAGCGCGTCGCCGCGGGCCGCGACCCGGACCGCCCGCAGGAGCTCGGCCGGTTCGGTGTCCTTGACCAGGAAGCCCGCCACCCCGGCGCGCAGCGCGCCGTACACGAACTCGTCGAGATCGAAGGTGGTCAGGATGACGATCCGGACGCCGTCCCGGTCCGCCGCGATCCGGCGCGCGGCCTCCAGCCCGTCCATCCCGGGCATGCGGATGTCCATCAGGATGACGTCCGGCCGCGCCTCCCGCGCCGCGGCCACCGCCGCCGCCCCGTCGGCGACCTCGCCGACCACGGTGATGTCGTCCTCGTCGTCCAGCAGGGACCGGAACCCGGCCCGGACCAGATGCTGGTCGTCGGCGATCAGGACCCGGATCATGCGCCCTCACCGTAGGGCAGCCGGGCCCGGACCCGGAACCCGCCGCCGGCCACCGGGCCCGCGGCCAGCTCGCCGCCCAGCGCCCGCGCCCGCTCGCGCATGCCGCGGACGCCGCCGCCCGCGGGGCCCCCGCCCGCGCTCCCGTCGTCCCGTACCTCCAGCCGCAGCTCCGCCGGGCCGTAGGCGATCGTCACCCGGACCCGCCGCGCGGCGGCGTGCCGGGTCACGTTGGTGATCGACTCCTGGAGGATGCGGAACGCGGCCAGGTCGACGCCCGCGGGCAGCGGGCGGCGCTCCCCCTCGACGGTCACGGTCGTCTCCAGGGAGGCCAGCTCGGCGTACCGGACCAGCTCGTCCAGCCGGTCCAGCCGCCCCGCCGGCGCGGTCGGCTCCGCCTCGTCGACCTGCCGCAGCACGCCGAGCGTGGCCCGCAGCTCGCGCAGCGTCTCCCGGCTCGCCTCCTTGATCACGCCGAGCGCGGCCCCGGCGCGGCCCGGGTCGCGGTCCAGCCGGTGCAGCGCGGTGCCCGCCTGCACATTGATCATCGACAGGTGGTGGCCGACCACGTCGTGCAGCTCCCGGGCGATCCGCAGGCGCTCCTCCGCGGCGCGCAGCCGCGCCTCCTCCTCGGTGCGCAGCACCGCCGCGCGCAGCGCCTCCTGCCGGCCGTGCCGGACGGCGCCCAGCGCCACCAGCGCCACCACCCAGCCGGCCATCATGATCAGGGTGATCCCGTTGATCTCGTCGTTCCCGGCCAGGGTGCCCAGGCCGGCGCCGATCACCACCGCGGCGCCCAGGCCCACCGCGGCGTTCGTCCGGCCCTCGGCCGCGACCGCGTACAGGCACGCCATCACCACCACGATCAGCGGGCCGTCGGCGGAGCTGAGCACGTAGTACAGCCCCGTGGCCAGCAGCGCGAACACGCCCGCGGCCAGCACGTGCCGGCGCGGGAGGAACAGGGTGCCGCAGACGCTCAGCATCAGGACCACGTCGAGCGCGATGCGCGGGGCCGGCTGAGGCGCCGCCAGCCACAACGGCACGGTGCCCGCCACCACCAGCGCCGTCAGAACCGCGGGGAAGAGCATCCGTTCAGCATAAGGACCCGCGCCCGGCCCGCCCGGGCCTTCCCGGCACGATCAGGGCCAGGGACGCCCCGGCGGCGTGGAGCCTACAGGCGGGGTCCGTCGGGGCGGGGCCGGCCCGGCGAGGCTGGTCAGCTGGCCTCGGGGATGGGGAGGGTGGGCTGGCCGGGGATGCCGAGGGTGTCCTCGACCAGGGAGACGAACACCCCGGCGTCGTGCAGCAGCTCGTCGGCCTCGCCCGGGGTGACGGCGCGGGGCAGGCCCGCCTCGGCGGCGGCGCGCTTGTCGGCGCCCGCGGCGAAGAAGGCGGCCCACTCCCGCAGGGCGGGCTCGGCCTCGGGCAGCAGCACCCAGACGCTGCGCGGACGGCCGCGGCGGTGGGCGTCGGCCGGCTCCTTGGAGGCCAGCACGGCGGCGGCGGCCCGCAGCGCGGCCAGGTGCGCGCAGACGTAGCGGACGGCGGGCGAGGTCGCCTCGGCCGCCTCGGCCAGGCCCGTCCTGGCGGCGTGGAGCTGGCCGACCGCGGTCTGCGCGGGCCGGGGCGCCGGGAACGGGCGGGGTCGGGGACTCGGCAGGCGCTGGGCGGAAGAGTGAAGACCGTGCGCGGTCATCGTCTCGGACATGACTGCCTCCTTCCGGCTCGGGCGGCTCGGGCCGGCCGGGCGGAGAGCTTCCCCTCACTCCGCCCGGCCGTCGTCCCGCGCGAAACGCGCTGCCTCGGCGGGGACGCCGCCCTGGCACGGTCCGCGAGTCCCGTGCCACATCGAACATAGGTTCGACGCACTCACAGTAAACCGTCCTGACGTCGATTCGTCAATGCGTTCGAACGAGTGGCGTGACTCACGGTGATGCCCTGAGGTCACATGGGCACCTCTGGTCACTTGGGACGGCGCACGTGGACCGGGACGCCGGTCTTCACCAGCTTGGGGAAGTACTCGGCGATGTGCATCGGCAGGCGGACGCACCCGTGGGAGGCGGGGTACCTCGGGACGTCCAGGGCCCCGTGGAAGGCGATGCCGCCGTTGAAGTAGATCGGGTTGTAGAGGCGGCCGAGCGGCGAGACCTCCCAGCCCGAGGCGCGGCGGCCCGTACGGAAGTCGCCGGTGCCGGTGGTGGCGTAGCGGCAGCGCGCGACGGTGGCACCGCGGTCCTTGGCGCAGTAGTACTCGCCCGAGCCGGACGAGATGTGCGAGATCAGTTCGGGTCGGCCGTCCTTGTAGACGACCAGGTACTGGCGGCGCAGGTCGACGTCGACGCGGTCGGCCTCGCGGCGCTTGGCCATGGGGCGCGGCTCCTTGGGGGCGTCGAGGGCGGCCCAGGTCCTCTTGCCCACGGTGCTGCTCACCTTGAGCCGGTTGACCTTCTGGAAGGCCCACACGGCCATCTGCGTGGAGATGCCGTACCTGCCGTCGGCCCGTCCGGGGTCGTAGCCGAGCTGCTCGAGGCGGCGCTGCAGCCGCTCGACGTCCTGGCCCTTGGCTCCCGCCTTGAGGGTACGGCGGGCGGGTGAGGGGGCCGGGGAGGTGGGGGCCGGGGACGCCGTCGGGGACCCGGACGGCGTTCCCCTCTCCGGGGCCGCGCCCGGCGCGCCGCCGGCGCAACCGGCCACGAGGACCGCCCCTCCCGCGATCAGCATCGTGCCCACGTGTGCGCTGCGTCCGCTCATGTCGCTCCTCACCCGTCCGGCGCCGCCGCGTCGGGCGCCGTCACCACCTCGGACGCGCGCGCCCGGAGGGAGGTTCGGCCCCTTAAAGTGATCCCCATGCATCCGAACGTCGAACGCGTCGCCGGCGCGCTGCGTGAACGGGGCGCGACCGGGGAGATCATCGAGCTGCCCGAGCCGGCGCCCACCGCCAAGGCCGCCGCCGGGCAGCTGGGGTGCGAGGTCGGCGCCATCGCCAACAGCCTGATCTTCGATGCCGACGGGACGCCGCTGCTGGTGCTGACCAGCGGCGCGCACCGGGTCGACACGGCGAAGGTGGCGGCCCTGGTGGGCGCCGCGAAGGTCCGGCGGGCCACGCCCGAGTTCGTGCGCGCGGCCACCGGGCAGGCGATCGGCGGCGTCGCGCCGGTCGGCCACCCGGCGCCGGTCCGTACCCTGGTGGACCTCTGGCTGGACAAGTACGACCAGGTCTGGGCGGCGGGCGGGATCACGCACACCATATTCCCGACCTCCTTCGCGGAACTGGTGCGGATCACCGGCGGCGAGCCCGCCGACGTGGGGGTGGACGAGTGAGCACCGAGATCTGGCACAACCCGCGCTGCTCCAAGAGCCGCGCGGCCAAGGCCGCGCTGGACGAGGCGGGCGTGGCGTACACCGAGCGCCGCTACCTGGACGAGCCGCCGACCGCCGGGGAGCTGGACGCGGTCCTGAAGAGGATCGGCGCCGAGCCGTGGGAGGTGGCCCGGCTGAACGAGCCGGTCGCCAAGGAGCTCGGGCTGAAGGACCTGGAGCACGACCGGGCGCGCTGGATCGAGACGATGGCGGCCAACCCCTCGCTCATCCAGCGGCCGATCGTCCTCACCGGGGACGGGAACGCGGTGGTGGCCCGGGACCCCGACGCGGTGCGCAAGGCCCTCGACAGCGCGTGAGGCGAGTGTGATTCTGAGACACTGAGGGGGGACCGCCAGGACCGTCCGCCGGCGCGGGCGGGGATCGATTCCGGAGGGGCGATGACCGCGCAGATGCGTACCGGCCCGGCCGCGCGCGACGCCGACTTCCGGGGGATCGATCCGCCGGCGCTCAACCAGCTGATCAGGCAGGTGCAGGACGCCGAGACGGCGATCAAGGGCTGGCTGAACGGGCACCGTCCCCCGCCGGGCGTGTCGGCCGCGGGTCACCGGCAGGCCGAGCAGGTGGCGCAGTGGGCGGCCGACCAGCTGGGGATGCTGACCCGCCGCTACAACTACGCGATGACCCATCCCGACCGGGGCGGCGGGGTACGGGTCCCGCCCTCGCCCGCGCCCCTGCCGAGGACGCCCGGAGCCTCGCCCGTCCCCGGCGGCGGCGCGCCGGGTCCCGGCGGGACCGGGGGCCTCCCGCGCACGCCGCGCAGGGAGCCGTCCACCACGCCCAACGGGGCGGGCGGGGACCTGGGCAACTTCCCCACCCGCCAGGACGCGGCGAGGGCGGCCAAGGCCGACGCCGACGCCATCACCGCCGCGCTCCGCGAACGGCAGCCGGTGCCGCCGGCCGTGTGGGGCCACCTGAAGGCCAACGCCGGCGACCCCGACTACACCGAGAAGCTGTACGAGCGGCTCGGGCCCGCGGCGGCGGCCGAGCTGGTCAGGGCGGCCGGGGGCGACGAGGCGCGGCTGGAGGCCATCGGCGGGTCGCTGGGCGTGGCCAGCCACCATATGACGATGGACGCCCGCTGGCTGCGCGCGTTCCTCGCCGAGGCCGACCGGGAGGGGGTCGGCCCGGCGGCCGTCCAGGTCCTCACCGGCGCGGACCTGAGCCGCCGCACCCGGGAGGCCCTGCACAAGCTCGACCTCGAGCCCGTCGCGGACCGCACCGCCTGACCGGGCGGCGCCGCAAGGCCGGAGAGGAGTCCGTCCATGGCCGCTCCACCACCGCCCGGCAGCCTTCCGCCGCCGCTGGATTCCGCCGCGGCGACCAGGCTGCCCGCGACCGAGCAGCCCAACCCCGCCTACCGCGAGCTGTACCAGGCGTACGCGGACGCCTACGGCAGCATCGGCCGGCTCCGGCGGGCGCTCGACCCGGCGGTCCGCACGCTGGGCGGCACCGACGCCTGGCTGGGGCCCGAGGCGCGCCAGTGGGGCGGCCGGCTCGACGCCGAGCGGGCGACGCTGCACAAGGCCGCCGACACGATCCTCTGGGACATCTACGACCGCCTGTCGGCGACGCGGCGGACGATCCCGCGGGTCTAATCTCTAGCGGGTGAAGGAAGCGAAGCTCCGCGAGATCGACCATCGGGCCTTCCTGCGGCGTCTCGGGCCCATCCTCGCGGTGTACTCGGCCGCGATGAGCCCGCCCGCCGAGCAGCTCCCGGGCCGGCACACGATCATGGAGCGGCACGCCTCGTACCCCCGCTTCCGTGCCGTGGTGGCCGAGCGGCGCGGGGCCCTGGCGCCGCGCGGCGCGATCCACGGGTTCGCCTACGGGTTCCACGGGGCGGCGGGCCAGTGGTGGCACGACGTGGTGCGGGGGGCGCTCGCCGAACTCGCCGGGCCGGAACACGCGCGGCGCTGGATGGACGACTCGTTCGAGGTGGCCGAGCTGCATGTGCATCCCGACCACCAGGGGCGGGGCCTGGGGCGGCGCCTCCTGAACACGCTGTGCGAGGGCCGCACCGAGCGGACCGTGGTGCTGTCCACGCTGGACCTGGGCCCCGAGGAGACCCCGGCGCGGCGGTTGTACCGGTCGGTGGGCATGGTCGATCTGCTGACCGGCTTCGAGTTCCCCGGCGGGGGGCCGCCCTACGCGGTGATGGGGGCGACGCTGCCCCTGGCCCCGTACGGGCCGGGCCGGTCGGCGGACCGGTCTCCCGGGCCGGCGTAGGGCCCGGCGGGCGGCGCGGCGTCCGGCGCGGCATAGGAGGCGGCGTCCAGCAGCCCGTAGACCTCGCGGGTCGCGGTGGACTTGTTGAACGTGATGAAGTGGATGCCGGGGACGTCCTGCTCCAGGAGCTCCCGGCACAGCTCCGCGGCGTGCTCGATCCCCAGCCGCCGCACCGCCTCCGGGTCGCCGGCGACGGCCTCGAAGCGCTCCCTGACCTCGGCGGGGAACGGCGCGCCCGACAGCTGCTCGGAGCGTTCGATGGTGCTCATCTGGGTGACCGGCATGATGCCGGGGATGATCGGGACGTCGCAGCCGGCGGCCTCCACCCGGTCGCGCAGCCGGAAGTAGTCCTCGGCGCGGAAGAACATCTGGGTGATCGCGTAGTCGGCGCCGGCCCGGCACTTGTCGACGAAGTGGCGGGTGTCGCTCTCGATGTCGGGAGAGCGCGGGTGCTTGTAGGGGAAGGCCGCGACGCCGACGCAGAAGTCGCCGTAGGAACGGATCATCCGCACCAGCTCGGCGGCGTACTCCACGCCCTCGGGGTGCTTGACCCACTCCCCCATCGGGTCGCCGGGCGGGTCGCCGCGCAGCGCGAGGATGTTGCGCACCCCGGCGGCGGCGAACCGGCCGATGAGGTTGCGCAGCTCGGCGCGGGCGTGGTCGACGGCGGTGAAGTGCGCCACCGGGGTGAGCGTGGTGTCGGTGGCGATCCGCTCGACGATGTCGACCGTGGTGTCGCGGGTGCCGCCGCCCGCGCCGTAGGTCACCGACACGAAGGTCGGGTGCAGGGTCTCGAGCTCGCGGATGGTGCGCCAGAGGTTGCGGACGCCCTTGTCGGTCTTGGGCGGGAAGAACTCGAAGGAGAAGGACCTGCCTCCCGCGGCCAGCAGCTCGCGGATGGTCGGCGCTCGATCAGGGCGTTCGCGTCGCATCCTCCAAGGGTAGTGGAGCCCCGCCGACGCGGCCGGGACGCGGCACGGTCGTCATCGGGGCCCGTCACACCTCAGACGGCATGATATTTCGTAACATCCAACGAAATAGTCGGGCCGGAATGGGGAAGAGTACTTCTCCGGCTGGATACGATCACGACATGTCCACAAGCCGCATCCGCAAGGAGGTCGACGCGGCACTGCTGGCATTCGTCGACCGGCAGCGACCGGCCCTGCTGGCGATCAGCCCCGATCTCGCGCCCATGCTGGCCGCGCTGGACGCGCTGCTGACCGGGGGCAAACGGCTGCGCCCCGCGTTCTGCTACTGGGGCTGGCACGCGGCCGGCGGCCGGGACCGCCGCGACGGGATCGTGGCGGCGGCGGCCTCGCTGGAGCTGCTCCAGGCGAGCGCGCTGATCCACGACGACGTGATGGACTCCAGCGACACCCGCCGCGGGCAGCCCTCGGTGCACCGGCGCTTCCAGTCGCTGGCGCGGGAGCAGGACTGGTCGGGGGCCACCGAGACGTTCGGCGAGGGCACCGCGATCCTGCTCGGCGACCTGTGCCTGGCCTGGTCCAGCGAGATGTACGAGACCAGCGGCGTGGACGGGGAGCACATCGCGCGCGGGCGCGAGGTCTACAACCTGATGCGCACCGAGGTGATGTGCGGGCAGTACCTCGACCTGCTGGAGGGGGTGCGCGGCAGCGGCACCGTGGAGGCGGCGCTGCGGGTGGTGGAGTTCAAGAGCGCCAAGTACACCATCGAGCGTCCCCTGCACCTGGGGGCCGCGCTGGCCGGGGGCACCCCCGAGGTCACCGCGGCGCTGCGCGAGTACGGCCGGCCGCTGGGCATCGCCTTCCAGCTCCGCGACGACGTGCTGGGCGTCTTCGGCGACCCGGCCGAGACCGGCAAGCCCGCGGGGGACGATCTGCGCGAGGGCAAGCGGACGGTCCTGATCGCGCAGACCCTGGAACGTGCCTCCCCGGCCCAGGCGGCGGTACTGGAGCGGCTGCTGGGAGATCCCGGCCTCGACCGGGCGGGCGTGGACGAGCTGCGCGAGATCATCGAGGGCACGGGCGGGCTGGCGGCCTGCGAGGCGATGATCGACCGGTACGCCGAGAACGCCGCCAAGGCGCTCGGCGACGCCTCGATCAGCGGGGAGTCCCGGATCGCCCTGGAGGAGCTGGCCGTCGCGGCGACCACCCGGCAGGCGTGACCGTGTGATCCGGCGGGCGAAAGTGGCACGATGTGGCCACTTCGCCGTGAGGGACTAGAACCGTGCCACTGATCGGTGGCAGAAATGGCGGCATGTCCGCAGACCCGTCCGGCACCCCCGGCACCCCCCGCACCCTTGGAACCACCACCCCCTCCGCCCCGCGCGTCGCGCCGCTCCCCGAGGCGGAGTGGAGCGAGACGCTCAAGATGGTCACCACGGTGACGGGGCCGCTCAACATCTTCACCACGCTGGGACGGCATCCGGAGCTGTTCGAGTCCTGGATCGGCTTCGGCTCGATGCTGCTGCTCAAGGGCACCCTGACCGGCCGCGTCCGCGAGCTGGCGATCCTGCGCACGGCCCATCTGCGCTCCTGCGCCTACGAATGGCGCCACCACCACCGGCTGGCCCTGGACGCCGGGCTGTCCGAGGTCGAGATCGCCGCGCTGCGGCTGGACCTCGGCGACCACCCCTGGGACGGGCGGGACCGCGCGGTCCTCCAGGCCGCCGACGAGCTGCACGCCCGCGGCACGCTCGGCGACGGCGCCTGGGCCGCGCTGGCGGCGCACTTCGGGGAACGCGAGCTGATCGAGCTGGTGATCCTCATCGGGCACTACCACATGGTCGCGTTCGCGCTGAACGCGCTGCGCGTGGAGCCCGAGGCGGACGGCGGGCCCGCCGGGGGGTGACGGGACGGGCGCCGGGCCGGCGGGCGGCCCAGGGGACGCGGTCACTGAGATTAAGATCATGGTTTGGCTGCAGGAACCGGGTCCGCGCGGTAGAAATGACCCTGTCTTCGTCCGTCCCCGCCGAGTCGGAGCCCCCTGTGCAGCACGATCCCTCCCGAGTGAGGACGACCTCCCCTTCCCCGCACCTCGCCCCGGTCCCGGCCGGGGAGCGCGCGCACGGCGACGCCGCCGCCCGCCCGTACGTGGACCGGTCCAGCCCCGATGGCCCGGACGGCGGCGCCCGTCCCGGCCGCCCCGACCCCTGCGCGTCCCTGCCGTACCGGCGGGACGGCGGCACCGCCCTCCTCACGCCCGCCCGCGCCGCCGACACGGCGGACGAGGGCCCGGACGAGGGCCCGGAGGAGGGCCGCAGGCAGCCGCTCCTCCCCGGCGACCCGCGCCGGCTCGGCGGCTACCACCTGATCGAGCGGCTGGACGAGGGCGGCGACGGCGCCCAGGGCGAGGTCTACCTGGGACGCGGTGAGGACGGCGCGCTGGTCGCCGTGCGCCCGCTGCCCGCCGGGCCCGGGGCCGGGCCACGCGTCCACGACCGGCTCGCCGAGGAGACCGAGGCCGCGCTCCAGGTCACCGGGCGGCACACCGCGCGCGTGCTGGACGCCGACGTCGGCGGCGACCGGCCCTACATCGTCAGCGAGTTCGTCGAGGGCCCGTCGCTGCGCGAGGTCGTCGAGCGGGAGGGGCCGCTGCCGCCCGAGCGGCTGCGGAAGGTGGCGCTGCGCACCGCCGCGTCGCTGGCCGCCACCCACCGGGCCGGGACGGTGCACGGCGACTTCCGTCCGGGCAACGTGCTGCTCGGCCAGGCCGGAGCCAAGGTCGTCGGTCTGGGGACCGCCCGCGCCCTGGACGCCGTACCCGGGGGCACAGCCCTCCCCGGCGCGCCCGCCTACACGGCCCCCGAGCAGGTCGAGGACGAGCCGGTCGGGCCGCCCGCCGACGTCTTCGCCTGGGGCGCCACGCTGGTGTACGCCGCCACCGGCCGCGCGCCGTTCGGCACCGGGCCGGACGCGGCCGTCCTGCGCCGGGTCACCTCCGCGCAGCCCGACCTGGGCGACATGGAGGGTCCCCTGCGGGAGATGGCCGAGCGCTGCCTGGACAAGAACCCCGCCGCCCGGCCCACGGCGCGCCAGCTCGTGCGGGCGCTCCGGGAGGGGCAGGCTCCGGCGCCCCGGCCCCGTCCCCGGCGGATCCCGCGCTACCGGTGGCGGATGATGGTCGCCCTCGCCGCGGTCATGGTGTGCGGCTTCGCGACGGGCATCCTCTTCCAGGGCTTCTGAGGGCCCCTCACCAGTGCGGGGGCCGTTCGTCGGTCAGCCGCGCGTCGTCGTCGTGCCCGCCGCGCCACTCGCCCCAGCCGGTGTCGGTGTCGTCGGAGGTCTGGTCCGGCAGGATCTCCAGATCGTCGTCCGACAGATCCACCGGGCGCTCGTCATCGGGTCCCAGGCTCATGGCCCCATTGTCGGTCATCGCCGCCGCCCGCGGCCCCGGTTGTGAGGCCCGGCACGCAGTGATCCGGCGCACGCCCGCCAGGACGATGCCACGGCGAAGCCACGACGCGGCCGGGACGAAGCCAGGGCGCGGCCGGGACGCGGTCAGACCGGGCCGGCCTCACGCAGGCGGCGGGCCAGCTCGGCCGCCGCCGCGCCCGGGTCGCCGGCCTCGGTGATCGCCCGGACCACCACGATCCTGCGGGCGCCCGCGGCCAGCACCCGGTCGAGGTTGCCCGCCTCGATCCCGCCGATCGCGAACCACGGCCGCGACTCGCGCTGCGCCGCCACGTACTCCAGCAGCTTCGGGCCCGGCGCCGGGCGGCCGGGCTTGGTCGGCGTCGGCCAGACCGGCCCGGCGCAGAAGTAGTCCACGCCCGGTTCGGCGGCGGCCGCCGCGGCCTGCTCGCCGGAGTGGGTGGAGCGGCCGACCAGGATGTCCTCGCCGACGATCGCGCGGGCGGCCGGCACCGGCAGGTCGTCCTGCCCGAGGTGCAGCACGTCCGCCTGGACGGCGTGCGCGATGTCGGCGCGGTCGTTGACCGCCAGCAGCGCCCCGTGCCGGTCGCAGGCGGCCCGGAACACCTGGAGGTGCTCCATCTCCTGCCTCGCCTCCAGCCCCTTCTGGCGGAGCTGGACGATGTCGACGCCGCCCGCGAGCGCGGCGTCGAGGAACTCCGGCAGGTCGCCCTGCCGCTCCCGGGCGTCCGTGCAGAGGTAGAGGCGGGCTCGGCTGAGCCGGGCGCGCAGGGCGACGGCGCGGTCGGAGAGCAGGTGCCTGGACACTGTGGGTCCGATTCCTTCCAGAAGAGCGGGTACGGGATCAGCGGGTCATCGCGATCGCGGGGTCGTGCGCGGCGGATCGGCCCGCCGCGCATGACCCCGCGATCCCGTCACGTGCGTCTTCTCTCAGTCTCCCGCTGTGGGTGAGGTCCGGTGCGCCCGGCCCGGCCGGACGCGGCCCGGGGTCAGAACGCCAGCGCCTGGGCGCGCCGGCGTACCTCGGTCCCCCGGTTCTCGCTGAGCGCCTGGACGGGGGTCCCCGGGAGGGTGTCGTCGGCGGTGAACAGCCACCGCAGGGTCTCCACGTCGTCGAATCCCGCGTCCGACAGCAGTGTCAGCGTGCCGGACAGCCCCTTGATGACCTGACCGTCCTTGATGAAGGCGGCGGGCACCATCGGCCGGCCGTCGCGGCGGATCGCCAGCAGCCTGCGCTCGGCCAGCAGCTGCTTGGTCCGGCCGGGCTTGATGCCGAGACGCTCCGTCACCTGCTGGAGGGAGAGCCACTCTCCGGCGAGGGCGTCGGTGTGGGGGTCGAGAGCGCTTTCTACGGTTGCGTGCAGTTGCGTCACGCCCACTGACTACCACGCCCCAGCTCCGGATAAACCCTCATGATCTCACCGCGTCGCGGACGGCGACGGCGGGGTCGGCGAGCGCCTCGGGGTCCACCCGCGCGCCCGCGGCGATGGCCCGCCTGCCCTGCACCAGATCGCGTGGACGGCCCACCGTCAGGACGGCCTCCAGGCGGTCGCCGGCCAGCCAGCACACGGTCCACCTGTCCCCGGCGGGATCGCCGCGGCGGAGGAGGCGGTCGGCGGCCGGGTGGTGGCCCGCGTACTGCACCATGCGGCCGAACTGCTCCGACCAGAAGTAGGGGACGGCGTCGTACACCGCCTCCCGGCCGAGCAGGGTCGCCACGGCGACGTCGGGGGCGTTGAGCGCGGTGTCCCAGTGCTCGACGAGCAGGCGGCGCCCGTACCGCCCCGACCACCAGGCGGCGCAGTCGCCGGCCGCCACGATGTCCGGCCGGACCGTGCCCGGCCCGCCGCGCGCCGCGTCCTCGGTGGTGACGCGCAATGAGGCGTCGGTGACGATCCCGCGCTCGACGAGCAGGCCGGAGCCCTCCAGCCAGCCCACGCACGGCCGCACGCCCACGCCGGTGACGACCTCGTCGGCCTCGATCCGGTCCCCGCCGGCCAGGAGCAGCCCGCCCGGCTCGACCGCGGCGACCTTGACCCCGGTGCGCAGGGTCACGCCCGCCGCGGCGTACCAGGGGGCGGTCAGCGCGCCGACCTCGGGGCCGACGGCGTTGGCCAGCGGCGTGTCCGCGGCCTCCACGACCGTGACCTCGCATCCCTTCGCGGCGGCGGCGGTGGCGACCTCGGCGCCGATCCAGCCCGCGCCGACGATGACGACGCGGGCGCCCGCGGTCAGCCGCTCGCGCAGCGCCAGCGCGTCGCCGATGGTGCGCAGGACGTGCTGGGGCCCGTCTCCGGGCAGCGTGATCGGGGTCGCACCGGTGGCGATGAGGAGCCCGTCGAAGTCCAGGTCGCCGGCCGTCGTGGCGAGCGTCCCGCCGCCGCCGGGCGCGGGCCGCAGGCCGGTGGCGCGCTCGCCGAGCAGGAGCCGGACGCGCAGCGCCTCCCAGTCGGCCTCGACCGTGGTGTCGTCCCTGTCACCCGCCAGCACGGCCTTGGACAGGGGCGGGCGGTCGTAGGGCCGGTGCCGTTCGGCGGAGACCAGCGTCACCTCGCCCTCGAATCCCTGGTTCCGCAGGGCCTCGACGGCGCGTACACCGGCGAGCCCGCCACCAACGACGATCACGCTCTCCATGGGGACCGACCCTAGCCGCCGCGGTTCCGGCGCTTCCGGGCAGGTCTCCCCGTCCGGCGCCCGCCTCCACTCCGGTGCGGGATGCACGTAGGCTGGGGCCCATAATTGCGTCGAAGATGCGCGGGAGTCCGGTTCGACCGGGCTGAGAGGGCGGCTGAACGGGCCGCCGACCGCCAGAACCTGATCCGGATCATGCCGGCGAAGGGAGCGAGATGGACATCGCGATCGTCGGTGCCGGGGTCATCGGCCTCGCCACCGCCTGGCGCGCCGCCGCCCGCGGCGCGGCCGTCACCCTGATCGACCCGGCCCCCGCGAGCGGCGCCTCGGCCGTCGCGGCGGGCATGCTCACCCCGGTCAGCGAGCTGACCTACGGCGAGGAGCCGCTGCTGCGCCTCGGGCTGGCCTCCCGCGACCGGTACGGCGCGTTCGTCGCCGAGCTGGAGGAGGAGAGCGGGCTGCCGGCCGGCTACCGCGACGACGGGATCCTGGAGGTCGCCTTCGGGCCCGACGACCTGGCGTTCCTCGACGACCTGCGGCGCTTCCAGGAGTCGCTGGGCGTCCCCACCGAGACCCTCACCGGGCGGGAGTGCCGCCGGCTCGAGCCGATGCTGGCGCCCGGGGTGCGCGGCGGCCTGCTCGCCCCCGAGGACGGGTCGGTCGACCCGCGGCGGCTCGCCCCGGCGCTGCTGGCCGCCGCCGAACGCCACGGCGCGCGGCTCGTCCGGGAGCGCGCCGCCGAGGTGATCGTCGAGAACGGCGCCGCCGCGGGGGTGCGCCTGGAGGGCGGCACGGAGATCCGGGCCGGCCGGGTGCTGCTGGCGGCCGGGCCCTGGTCGGGCGATCTGGGCGGGCTGCCGCCCGGGATCGTGCCGCCGGTCCGCCCGGTGAAGGGCCAGGTCATCCGGCTCCGCACCCGGGTCCCCTTCCTGCGGCGCTGCACCCGCGGCCTCGTGCGGGGCTCCTCGGTCTACCTCGTCCCGCGCGCGGACGGTGAGGTGGTCGTCGGCGCCACCCAGGAGGAGATGGGCTTCGACACCCGGGTGACCGCCGGCGGCGTGTGGGAGCTGCTGCGCGACGCCCGCGAGCTGCTCCCGGGCATCACCGAGCTGGAGTTCGCCGAGGTGTCGGCGGGGCTGCGGCCCGGCTCCCCCGACAACGCGCCGGTGATGGGCCCGTCCGCGCTGCCCGGCCTCGTCCTGGGCACCGGCCACTTCCGCAACGGCGTCCTGCTGGCCCCGGTCAGCGCCGACATCCTCACCGAGGTACTGCTGGACGGCACGATGCCCGAGATCGGCCGTCCTTTCACCCCCGACCGTCTGGAGGCGACGGCGTGAAGGTCATCATCAACGGCCGCCCGCACGAGCTACCGGAGGGGGCCAGCGTCGCCGACGCCGTCGGCGGCGTCACCGGGCCCGCCGGCCTCGCGGGGCCCGGCCCCGCGGGGCCCGGCGCGGTGCCGGGCGGCGTGGCCGCGGCGCTCAACGACGAGGTGGTACGGCGGTCGGAGTGGGCCGCCACGACGCTGAAAGAGGCGGACCGGCTCGAGGTCCTGACCGCAGTACAGGGAGGTTGACCGTGGACGGCGACGCGTTGGTCATCGCGGGCGAGGAGATCGGCTCCCGGCTGATCATGGGGACCGGCGGTGCTCCGAGCATGAGCGTGCTGCGCGAGGCGCTCGTCGCCTCGGGCACCGCGCTCACCACCGTCGCTATGCGCCGGGTGGACCCCTCGGCCCGCGGCTCGGTGCTGGACGTGCTGAGCGAGTGCGGCATCAGGGTGCTGCCCAACACCGCCGGGTGCTTCACCGCGGGCGAGGCGGTGCTCACCGCCAAGCTGGCCCGCGAGGCGCTGGGGACCGACTGGGTGAAGCTGGAGGTCATCGCCGACGAGCACACCCTCCTGCCGGACCCCATCGAACTGGTCGACGCCGCCGAGCAGCTGGTGGAGGACGGCTTCGTCGTGCTCCCGTACACCAACGACGACCCGGTGCTGGCCCGCCGCCTGGAGCAGGCGGGATGCGCGGCCGTGATGCCGCTGGGCTCCCCCATCGGCTCGGGCCTGGGCATCCGCAACCCGCACAACATCGAGCTGATCGTGGAACGGGCCGGCGTCCCGGTCATCCTCGACGCGGGGCTCGGTACGGCGAGCGACGCGGCCCGGGCGATGGAGCTGGGGTGCGACGCGGTGCTGCTGGCGACCGCCGTCACCCGGGCGCAGTCGCCCGCCCGGATGGCCGCCGCCATGCGCCACGCGGTCGAGGCCGGGCGGCTCGCCCGCGGCGCGGGGCGCATCCCGATGCGCCGCTACGCCCAGGCGTCCTCTCCCTGGGAGGGCATCGGCACGGGCGCCACCCTCACATCGTGAAGCGTTCCTAAAGCGATCGCTGTAGAGGATTTCGCTGGACCTGAACATTCGGCCCCGACCAGACTGGGCGTCGCGTGCGGATGGCCCCTGTGCAACCGCACGCGTTCGTTCGGTGTTGGTCGAAGTATCCCGAATCTAAGGTGCAGCGCATGGAACAGATCGAACCGGCGGGACGGCGCGCCGAACGGCTCGCCTTGGCCGCGGCGGCCGTCACGGTGGTGTTGTGGGCCTCGGCCTTCGTGTCCATCCGCAGCGCCGGCGCGGAATACAGCCCCGGCGCGCTGGCGCTGGGACGGCTGCTGTTCGGCACGGTCACGCTCGGGCTCCTCCTCCTGATCCGCCGCGAAGGGCTGCCGCCCAAGGCCGCCTGGCCGGGGATCGCCGTCTCCGGTGTGCTCTGGTTCGGCCTCTACATGGTCGCGCTGAACTGGGGCGAGCAGTTGGTCGACGCCGGCACCGCCGCGCTGGTGGTCAACATCGGCCCGCTGCTCATCGCGCTGCTGGGGGGCTGGCTCCTCAAGGAGGGGTTCCCGAAGCAGTTGCTGGCGGGGATGGCCGTGTCGTTCGGCGGGGCCGCCGTGGTCGGGCTGTCGATGTCGGGCGAGGGGCGCTCCCCGGTGTTCGGGGTGCTGCTGTGCCTGCTGGCGGCCGTGTTGTACGCGGCGGGCGTGATCGCCCAGAAGCCCGCCCTGCGCCACGCCTCGGCGCTCCAGGTCACCACGTTCGGCTGCGCGATCGGTGCGCTGGCCTGCCTCCCGTTCGCCGGGCGGCTGGCGGCGGAGGTGCCCACCGCCTCGGCCACCGCGACGCTGAACATGGCCTACCTCGGGATCTTCCCGACCGCGCTGGCCTTCACCACCTGGGCGTACGCGCTGGCCCGCACCTCCGCCGGCAAGATGGGCGCCACGACCTACGCCGCTCCGGCCCTGGTGGTGGTCATGTCCTGGGCGGCGCTCAGCGAGGTGCCCGGATGGCTGACGCTCGCGGGCGGCCTGCTCTGCCTCGCCGGCGTCGCGGTCTCCCGCCGCGCCCCCCGTTCCGCGCGTCCGGCGGGCGCCGCGGCCGTCCCCGCCGCGCCCGGGACGCCCGTCGGCACACCCGCCGGCACACCCGCCGGCACGCCCGCCGGCACGGCCACGAACCCGGATGGAACCACCAACGCCGGACCTTTCCTGACAGATCCCGCCCCCGCCGGAGAAAAGGCCGTACGATAACGCACGGCGGTGTGCGAGGCCCGGCCGCCACCGCAGAAGATCGGCCGGTGAGGTCATACTCCGGGCTGATGGGAACCGCCCGGGAAGGCACTTACACTCGCTCTGATGGACACTACGGGCACTGATCCGCTCGTCGGGCGGGTGCTCGACGGGCGCTACCGCATCGAGTCCCGGATCGCCCGCGGCGGCATGGCCACGGTGTACGTGGCCCGCGACATCCGGCTCGACCGCACCGTGGCGGTCAAGGTGATGCACGCCGGGCTGGCGGCCGACGACCAGTTCGTGCGCCGGTTCATCGGGGAGGCCAAGGCCGCCGCCGCGCTGTCCAACCCCAACGTCGTCGCGGTCTACGACCAGGGCTCCGACGGCGAGCACGTCTACCTGGTGATGGAGTACGTGCGCGGGCGGACGCTGCGGGACCTGCTGTCGGAGCAGGGGCGGCTGGGCCCGCGGGCGGCACTGGAGATCATGCAGCCGGTGCTGGCGGCGCTGGGCGCCGCGCACCGCGCCGGGCTGGTGCACCGCGACGTCAAGCCGGAGAACGTCCTGATCACCGAGGACGGCCGGGCCAAGGTCGCCGACTTCGGCCTGGCCCGGGCCGAGACGGCGTCCGGGATGACCAAGACCGGGATGATCATCGGTACGGTCGGCTACCTCGCGCCCGAGCAGGTGCTCTCCGGCACCGCCGACGTGCGCTCGGACGTCTACGCCGCCGGCACCATGCTGTTCGAGCTGGTCACCGGCCGGCTGCCGCACCAGGGCGACACCCCGCTGGCCGTGGCCTACAAGCACGTCAACGAGACCGTGCCGCCGCCTTCCACGCTGGTGCCCGGGCTGCCGCACCGGCTGGACTCCCTGGTCACCCGGGCGACGGCCAAGGACCCCGCGCACCGCCCGCAGGACGCCAACGCGTTCCTGGCCGAGGTGGCCGAGGTGCACGCCGGTCTCCCACGCGACTTCGACCAGCGCATGCACCACGCCGCCGAGCCCGGTCACACGGCCGTCATGCGTTCCGGGCCGCCGATGGCGGCGGCGGAGGGTTCCCGCACCAGGATGCTGGACGCCCGCACGCTGCCCCCGCAGGCGGCGCCTCCCCCGCGTTCCGGCGCCGACCGGGCCGTCGGCGCGCTCACCGGCCGCTACGTGCTGATCGCGATCGGCGCCGTGGCGGCGGTGATCCTCGGCTGGGCCGTCTGGTACCAGACGTCCGGGCAGTACGACCACGTACCGGAGCAGATCATCGGGATGCGCGTCGCGGACGCCCGGGACAAGCTGGAGGGCGGCGGCCTGGACGTCCAGGTGGCCGCGCCCGTCTTCAGCGACCGGGTCCGCAAGGGCGAGGTCGCGGCCTCCGACCCCGGCCCCGGCGCCCGGATCACCCAGGGCGCGACCGTCACGCTGACCCCGTCCAAGGGGCGCGTCCCCCGCGAGGTGCCCGACGTGAGCGGCAAGTCCGCCGCCGAGGCCAAGCAGATCCTGCAGGACAAGGGGCTCACTCCGGGCGGCGTGAGCACCGCCGCCTCCCAGTCCGTCGCCAAGGGCCTGGTCATGCGGACCGATCCCCCGGCAGGGGAGAAGCAGTCCCCCGACGAGCCGGTGAGACTCGTGGTCAGCAGCGGCATGTCGATGCCCTCGCTGCTGGGCCGCAACGGCCAGGAGGCCGAGAACCGGCTCCGTTCGATGGGCCTGGACGTGAAGGTCGAGAGGCGCAGGGAGAAGGGCAAGCCCCCCGGCACCGTGCTCTCCCAGGACCCCCGGGCCGGCACCGGCGTCTCCCGCGGCACCCGCGTCACCCTCGTGGTGAACGAGCGGAACTGCCTGATCGGCGGATTCTTCTGCGACGACGGCGACCGCGGCGACGGCGAGCAGATCCCGGTGCCGACCGTGATCGGGCAGCCGTTCGACCAGGCGCGCAAGGCGCTCAAGGCGTCCGGTTTCAAGGTGAAGATCGGCAGCAAGGTGGGCAACCGCGTGGTCGGGCAGAACCCGATCGGCGGCAGCGCGCCGCGCGACTCCGAGGTCACCATCTGGGGCTGAGCGCCCCCGCCGACGAACTAAGCTGGGCGGGCTATGACCTCTGTGAAGAGCCCCGTCGGGGGGCATGTGCCGGTGGCCGGCGGGCTGGCCACGGGCGGGCTGAAGTACGCCGCCGAGATCGGGGCCGAGGCCGTCCAGGTCTTCGTGTCCAACCCGCGCGGATGGGCGCTGCCGGAGGGCAGGCCCGAGGAGGACGCCAAGCTGCGCGAGCAGGACGCGATCCCCGTCTACGTGCACACGCCCTACCTGGTCAACTTCGGCTCCCCCAGCGCCGAGACGCTGGAGAAGTCGATCGCCTCCGTCCGGCACTCGCTGACCCGGGGCCGCGCCATCGGCGCCCGCGGCGTCGTCGTGCACACCGGCTCGGCGGTCAGCCAGTCGTACGAGGACGCCCTCGCCCAGGTGCGCGAGGCCGTGCTGCCGCTCCTGGAGGAGATCCCCGACGACGGCCCCGACCTGCTGCTGGAGCCGATGGCCGGGCAGGGCAGGATGCTGTGCGCCAAGGTGCAGGAGCTGGGCCCGTTCTTCGAGCGGCTGGAGCACCACCCCAAGCTCGGGGTGTGCTTCGACACCTGCCACGCGTTCGCCGCCGGGCACGACCTGTCCTCCCCCGGCGGTGTCGCCGAGACCATGGACGCGCTCGTGGAGACGGTCGGCGCGGGACGGCTCAAGCTCGTCCACGCCAACGACTCCAAGGACATCTGCGGCTCGGCCAAGGACCGGCACGAGAACATCGGCGCCGGTCAGATCGGCGAGAAGCCGTTCGCCGAGCTCTTCCGGCACCCGGCCGCGGCGGGCGTCCCGTTCATCATCGAGACCCCGGGCCGCAGCACCGAGCCGCACGGCAAGGACGTGGAGACCCTCAAGCGCTTGAGGGATGGCTAAGCGGCGTCTGGAGTGGAGCGCCAGCGGAACGGAAGACGACGCTTAGCCGTTTCCTGCCGGGGAGTCTGAGGGGTCGCCCCCTCAGAAAGACGCTAAGCGGCGTCTGGAGTGGAGCGCCAGCGGAACGGAAGACGACGCTTAGCCGCTCTTGCCGGGGAGTCTGAGGGGTCGCCCCCTCAGAAAGACGCTAAGCGGCGTCTGGAGTGGAGCGCCAGCGGAACGGAAGACGACGCTTAGCCGCTCTCGCCGGGGAGTCTGAGGGGTCGCCCCCTCAGAAAGACGCTAAGCGGCGTCTGGAGTGGAGCGCCAGCGGAACGGAAGACGACGCTTAGCCGATCTCGCCGGGGAGTCTGAGGGGTCGCCCCCTCACCAGGGGTCGCCCCCTCCGAAAAGAGTTCGGGCGTCGCTGAACAACCCCCCGACTGTCCAGCGACGCCCGAACCTACGCCGCCTGATCCCACCCCCCCGGTACGGGATCCGGCGGCTCCTGATCCGGCGTTCGACTGAGTCGCGCCGGATCTCCAGTTGTGTCCATGCGGGGGATTCCCCGGAGGCACCGGCGCCTCGTACCGCCCGTTCCGGCGCGGTCTCCGTGCGTGGTGCCACTGAGAACATTAGGGGCCTCCACCCCCGTTCAGGGCCCGGAACCCGCCACACTCGGCGAACGGTCAGTAGTCAGCGATATACGTAGAGTAGTCGAACGGCCAGCGGGCCGTCGGCCGCGACGAGCGGTCAGGGGAACGGTCCACGAGGTCCTCTCCGGTCCGCCGTCCCCTCCGGAAGGTGCAGCCGGGCCATCACGCGGTCGGCGTCGCGCGGGACGCGCGGCCGGGTCAGCAGCGACACCCCGGCCATCACGGCGAACGTCACGGGCACGATGACGGGGGCGGGCTGCGCCAGCAGCACCTCCGACCATCCCCCCACCTGACCTGCGAGGATCCCGGCCACGCCCGCGGCCAGCGCCAAGCCCGCGCCCGTCACCAGCCCCGCCCCGGCACCGGCCGCCGTCAGCCCCCGCCACCACAGGCCGAGCACCAGCAGCGGGCACAGCGAGCAGGCCGACACCGTCAGCCCCAGCGCGATCAGCCGGCCGGCGCTGAGGCCGCCGAGCGGGCCGGGCATCAGGCTCAGCGGCACCGCCAGCACGATGAGCGCGCCCAGCCGGAACCCGGCGATCCGGCCGCGCGCCAGGCACTGCGCGAGCGTGCTCGCGGTGGCCACCACGATCCCGCAGGAGGCGGAGGCGAACGCGGCGAACGCCCCGGCCACCACCAGGCCGGTGAGCAACGCCCCGCCGGTGCCCGGCAGCACCAGCCTGGGCAGCGTCAGGACGACGGCGTCGGTGTCGCCGGTCATCAGGAGCTCGGGTGCGTAGAGGCGGCCCAGCGCCCCGTACACGGCCGGGAAGAGGTAGAACAGCGCCAGCAGCACCGGGACCGTCGCCGCGGTACGGCGGGCCGCGGCGCCGCAGGCGTTGGTGTAGAAGCGCATCAGGACGTGCGGAAGCCCGACGGTGCCCAGCGCGGCGCAGACGATCAGCGCGTACGTGGCGTACAGCCGGTGGTGCCGATCGGAGCTCAGCGGTGTCGCCCAGGTGACCTCGTCCTGGACCGGCAGCGGGTCCAGGTGCGGGACGGCCGCGCCCGCCGGGAAGGTCATCCGTGTCCGCTGCTCCACGGTGTGGCGCCCGGCGGTGATGGTGACCCGCTCGCCGCGGTGCCAGGTGCCGTCCAGGCGCCCGCGCACCGCCGCATCCAGCCGGTCCGGCATCCGCAGGACCAGGTCGGTCTGGGCGTGGACGGTGGTGACGCGGGCGAACCGCGGCGGGCCGTCACCGGACACGCCCGCGGGCCCGTCCGGGCCGCCGCCGTCCAGCCGCCAGATCATGATCAGCGCCAGCGCGGGAACGGTCAGCGCCACCAGCTTCACCCAGTACTGCACCGCCTGGAGGTTGGTCATGCTGCGCACGCAGCCGGTCAGCACCAGCACGAGCACGACGACCACCACGACCGCCCACCCCGCCCACATCGGCGCGCCGGTCAGCACCCGCAGCGTGATCCCCGCGCCCCGGAACTGCGGGAGCAGGCAGCACCACCCGATCAGGCAGACGCAGGCGGACGAGAGCCTCCGCAGCACCCGCGACCCCAGCCGCCATTCGGCGAAGTCGGAGACGGTGTACGCGCCGGAGCGGCGCAGCGGGGCGGCGACGAGCGCCACCAGCAGGACGTAACCGGCCGTGGCCCCCACCGGCAGCCACAGGATGTCGGCTCCGTAGGCCAGCAGCAGGCCGGCCAGGCCCAGGTAGGCGGCGGCCGACAGGTACTCGCCGCCGATCGCCGAGGCGTTCCACAGGGGCGTGACCCCGCGGGAGGCGCTGAGGAGGGGCGAGTCCGGGCGGCCGTCGCGGCGGCGCCCGCAGCCGGGCACCAGGGCCGCGCCGAGCGCCGCGACCAGGACGGCGAGCACGGCGGCGGTCACCGTGCCGTTCACGACCGGCTCACGGGAGGTCCACGAACGCGGCGAGCTCCCGCTCGTTCCGCTCGCTGCGCCGGACGTGCCGGGCCGCCAGCGCGATCCAGGCGGCCTGCGCGGCGGCGGCCACGATCATCCAGGCCAGCGGGACGCCCCAGGGACGCACCCGGCTCAGGTCCGGTACCGCGAGCGGCAGCAGCGGCAGGCCGGCGATCACGGCCAGCGCGATGCCGCAGGTGGACAGGGCGGTGCGCAGCTGCGCCCGGATCAGGGCGCGCGCGTGCCGGGCGCCCGCGGCGCCCTCGCCGGGGCCGCGGGCCGGGGCGCCGAGGCCGCCGCGCGCCACGGCGCCGCCCGAGGCGGCGGGCCGGGCGCGGCGCCGGGCGCCGGGCGCGCGGGGGCTGCGGACCGGCACCCGCCGCCGGCCTGGCCGTCCCGGGCGTTCTCCGCGCGTGCCGCCCGTGTCGCCGCCACCGGGCGCGCCCGCGCCCATCAGGTGCCCTCCTGCCCGGACCCCGGATCACCCTGGCGGAACCGGCGTACGAGCAGGTCGCGGACCTCCCGGGTGTGGCGGCGGCTCACCGGGAGCAGCTCCCCGCCGACCTGGACCGCGGCCCGGCCCCCGTCGAAGTGCAGTTCGCTGATGTGCGCCGAGGCCACCAGGGTGCTGCGGTGGATCCGGATGAAGCCGGCCGACTGCCAGCGGCGGGCCAGCACGGCGAGCGGCATGCGGACCAGGAAGCTGCCGTCCTCGGTGTGCAGCCGGACGTAGTCGCCGTGCGCCTCCACGTGCGTCACCGACCGCCGGGAGACCAGCCGGGTGCGCCCGGCCAGCTCCACCGGGACCATCTCGTCCTCCTCGGCGCGGTCCTGCGGCTCGTCCCCGCCCGCGGCGCGGCGCCGGGCCGCCTCGTCGACCCGGCGCACCGCCTCGGCCAGCCGTTCCGGGCGGACCGGCTTGAGCAGGTAGTCCAGGGCCCCCAGCTCGTACGCGGTGACCGCGCAGTCGTCGTAGGCGGTCACGAACACCACGTGCGGGGGCGCGGCGAACCCGGTGAGGAGGCGGGTGAAGTCCAGGCCGTCCAGGCCCGGCATCCGGATGTCGAGGAAGACCGCGTCCAGCCGTTCCCCCGCGACCAGGATGCGGCTGAGGTCGCGCAGCGCCCCGGCGGCCTCGCCCGCGCACAGCACGCGTTCGATCCGCGGATCGGCCCGCAGGAGGTAGGCCAGTTCCTCCAGTGCGGGCACTTCGTCGTCGATGGCCAGGACACGCAGCATAGGAGGACCATGCCGCGATTACTGTCCGTCCGCAATCGGTTTCGATAGGTGAGTCGGGATGACGGCGCGGCCCGCCGCGGGCGGCCCGTCCCTCACGCGGGGAAGAGGCCCGCCCGGCTCTTGGGGACGCGCAGATTGACCTTGGTGCCCGCCCCGACGGCGGTCTCGACGGTCAGGCCGAACGCGTCGCCGTACAGCTGGCGCATCCGCTCGTCGACGTTGGCCAGGCCGATGCCCGCGCCCGAGCGGTCCCGTCCGGCCGCGGCGCGCGCCCGGGCGGGGCCGGCGCCCGCGGCCAGGATCTCCAGCAGCCGGTCGGGGTCCATGCCCGCGCCGTCGTCCTCGACGCTGATCGCGGCCTCGGCGCCGGCGTCGCGGGCCACGATCCGGACGTGGAACGGCACGGGCCCCGGCACGCCGTCCATCCCGTGCCGGATGGCGTTCTCGACCAGGGGCTGCAGGGACAGGAACGGCACCGTGACCGGCAGTACCTCGGGCGCCACCTCCACGCTGAACTGGAGCCGGTCGCCGAACCTCGCCCGTTCCAGCAGCAGGTAGCGGTCGATCGAGCGCAGCTCCTCGGCCAGGGTGGTGAAGTCGCGGGGGTCGCGGAAGGAGTAGCGGGCGAAGTCGGCGAAGTCCAGGAGCAGCTCGCGGGCCCGCTCGGGATCGGTGCGGACGAACGAGGCGATGGTGGTGAGGGAGTTGTAGACGAAGTGGGGGGAGATCTGGGCCCGCAGCGCCCGCATCTCGGCCTCGGCCAGCAGCGCCCGCGAGGAGTCGAGCTCGGCCAGCTCCAGCTGGCCGGACAGCCAGCGGGCCACCTCGCTCACGGCGCGCACCCGGGCGGCCGAGGCGGCGGAGACGTACGCGGCGAAGGCGCCCTCCACCCGGCCCTCGACCGCCAGGGGGGCCACCACGGCGACCCGGATCCGGCACCGGTGGTCGCCGCAGCGCATCCGGTCGGGGGAGATCACCCGCGCCCGCCCCGTCGCGAGGACCTGCCGGACGTGCCCGAGCACGTCCCCGGAGTGGCGGGCGCCGCCCGCGCCCTCCCAGACCAGCAGCCGCCCGGGGGCGCCGGGGGCGGAGGCCGCCCGGACGGGCGCCGCGGGCCCGGGGTCCTCGGCGACCACCACGGCGATCGCCTCGGCGCCCAGCAGCGACCGCAGGTCCCGCGCGGCCCGGCGCGCGGACTCCCGGGTCAGCCCGCCGCGCAGGGAGGGCGAGGCCCGCGAGATGGTGTGCAGCGTCGCGAAGGTGACCTCGTCGGCCACGCCGCCGAACCCCCGCCGCCGCGTACGCGCCCACCGCCCCAGCGTGGCGGCGGCGACGGCGGCGGCCGTGATGACGGTGGATGCCACCACGTCCAGTACGGATGGTATGGGCATGACAACTTACGGTAACGTCCTGGTCCGGCTCGCGAGCGGACAACCGCGAGACCATGCCGTACGGGCCGGCCGGGGTCAGAGGGGCGGGGACTCGTCCGCGTCCTCCTGGTAGGAGTAACGCTGCTCGCGCCAGGGGTCGGCGACGTTGTGGTAGCCGCGTTCCTCCCAGAAGCCCCGCCGGTCCTTCACCATGTACTCGATGCCGCGGACCCACTTGACGCTCTTCCAGGCGTACAGGTGGGGCACCACGAGGCGGATCGGGAAACCGTGGTCGGGTGACAGGCGTTCGCCGTTGCGATGGGTGGCGAACATGGTCCCCTCGGCCAGGAAGTCGCTCATCCTGATGTTGGCGCTGTAGCCGTACTCCGCCCACACCATCACGTGCGTGACGTCCGGATGGGGCGGCGCCAGCTCGACCACGGCCGGGCCGGAGACGCCCTCCCACTCGTTGTCGGGGATCGTGAACTTGGTGACGCAGTGGAAGTCGGCGACGGCGCGGGTCCGGGGCAGGGCGTCGAACTCGTCCCAGGACCAGCCGTGCTGGCCGCCCGACGCCGTCGCGCCGAACACCCGGAAATCCCAGTCCTTGGGACGGAACTTGGGCACCGGGCCATAGTGGAGGACCGGCCAGCCGCGCGGGACGTACTGTCCTGGCGGGAGTGCCCGCTGATCTTCTGAGGGCTCTTCGGGTGGGGACATGACGCGGGCCATACTGCCACCCGTAGTGAGCTGAGCCATATTCGGGCCCCCGGAAACCGGCCGCACGGCAGCGCGGTACCGCGCGGCGGGGCACGGCGGCGCCTCCGCCACGGCACGGTGGCCTCCCCGATGCGGCGCGGCGAACAGGCCATGGGTTAAGCTGTCGGGCATGCGCAACGTCAAGTATTTCTTTTGGTTCGACCAGCCCGGGCGGCTGGTCTGCCAGACGCTGCGCTGACAGACCTGATGACGAGAGCCCCGGGCCACCACGGCCCGGGGCTTTCGTCGTTCCAGGGTGTTGACGGGCCCGGACGGGGTCCGCGGGATGAGGAGAGGCACAGCACATGGTCATCGTCATGGCTCCGGAGGCGACCGAAGCCGATATCAGAGCCGTCGTCTCACTGGTCGAGACGGCGGGCGGCGACGCGTTCGTCAGCCGCGGGGTGGAGCGCACCATCGTCGGCCTGGTCGGGGACGTCCAGCAGTTCGGCACCCTCAACCTCCGGGGGATGGCCGGGGTCAGCGACGTCATCCGGATCTCGGTGCCCTACAAGCTGGTCAGCAGGGAGAACCACGCCGAGCGCTCGGTGGTGCGGGTGGGCGGCGTGCCGATCGGCCCCGGCACCATGACGCTGATCGCCGGGCCGTGCGCGGTGGAGACCCCCGAGCAGACCCTGCAGGCGGCGCAGATGGCGCAGGCCGCGGGCGCGAGCCTGCTGCGCGGCGGCGCGTTCAAGCCGCGCAGCTCCCCCTACGCCTTCCAGGGCCTCGGTGAGGCCGGGCTGCGGATCCTGGCGGACGTCCGGGAGGAGACCGGCATGCCGGTCGTCACCGAGGTCGTGGACGCCAAGGACGTGGAGCTGGTCGCCGGCTACGCCGACATGCTCCAGATCGGCACCCGCAACGCGCAGAACTTCGCGCTCCTCCAGGCCGCCGGCGAGGCGGGCCGCCCGGTCCTGCTCAAGCGGGGCATGAGCGGCACCATCGAGGAGTGGCTGATGGCGGCCGAGTACATCGCCCAGCGCGGCAACCTGGACATCGTGCTGTGCGAACGGGGCATCCGCACGTTCGAGAAGGCCACCCGCAACACCCTGGACATCTCCGCGGTCCCGGTCGCCCAGCGCCTCTCCCACCTGCCGGTCATCGTGGACCCCTCGCACTCGGGCGGCAGCCGCGACCTGGTGCTGCCGCTGACGCGGGCGGCGGTCGCGGTCGGCGCGGACGGCGTGATCATCGATGTGCACCCGCACCCGGAGACCGCCCTGTGCGACGGGCCGCAGGCCCTGGTGGACGGAGACCTGCGCGAGCTGGCCCGGCTCGTGCGCGACCTGCCGCCGCTGGTCGGACGGACGCTGGCCGTCGCCGGCGACGGCGTCCCCGCCTGATCCCCTCTCCCCTCCCCGCCCGTTCTGGACGCCGGTCCTGGACGTGAGGCGTCCTGGTGACGCGCCGCCGGAGCCCGGGGCCGCCGCGGCCCCGGCGGCGCGTCCCGGCCCCGCCCCGCCCCGCGCAAAGCCCTGCCGGCCCCGAGCGCGCCCGTCGTGGCCGGGCACGGCCCGGCCTGGGGTAGAGTCCACGATCATGGAGTACTGGACACCGAACTGCGGGCCGCCCCGCGCCTGAAGGGGCGCGGCGACCGTTCTCTGAGTTCCCGCGGGCCCGGCGCGGACGCGCCCGGCCCGATACTGACGCGCCCCGAATCCGGATCATCCTTTCCGATTCGCATTCAGGAGCGTTCCTCACGTGTCCGTACGTACCAAAGAGCCCGAGCTCGACCCTGCCGCCGCACGGCCCGGCGCCGCGCCGCGCCGCTCGTCCCGCTGGCTGACCGGCGGCGCCGGCATCCTGGTGGCCGCCTGCCTGTGGGGCACCACCGGCACCGTCCGCACCTTCGTCCCGGAGGCCTCCAGCGTCTCCGTCGCCGCCGTCCGCATCGTCATGGGCGGCCTGGTGCTGGTGGCGTTCGCCGCCCTCACCGCCCGGCCCGGCCTGGTCCGGCTGCTGCGCTCGCGCCGCGACCGGCCGCTGGTCGTCCTCGGGGCCATGGCGATCACCGTGTACCAGACCGTCTTCTTCGTCGCCGCGGCCCGTACCGGGGTGGCGATCGGCACCGTCGTCACCATCGGCAGCGCCCCGGCCTTCGCCGGGCTGCTGGGGCTGATCGCCCGGCGCTCCCCGCTGGACCGGCGGTGGACGCTGGCGACCGGCGGCGCGGTGGTGGGCTGCACCGCGCTGGTCCTGGGCGGTGCGGACGCCGGCGTCGAGCCGGTCGGCATCGGCCTGGCCCTGCTGTCGGGCCTGGCCTACGCGCTGTACGCCACGGTCACCTCCGTCCTCATCGACCGCGGCCGGCAGGACCGGGCCGTCGTCGGGACGCTGTTCGGGATGGCGGGCGTGCTGCTGCTGCCGGTCCTGCTGGCGGGCTCCCCCGGGTGGCTGCTCCAGGGGTCCGGCGCGGCCATCGCCCTGTATCTCGGGGTGGTGACCACGGCGGGCGGCTACGTCCTGTTCGCGCGCGGGCTGCGCGTGACGCCCGCCACCACGGCGACGACGCTGACGCTGGCCGAGCCCGCGGTGGCCGCGGTGCTCGGGGTGGCGCTGCTCGGCGAGCGGCTGGGCGGCGTCGCTCTGGGCGGGCTGGCGCTGCTGGCCGCGAGCCTGCTGGCGCTGGTCCTGCCCGCGCGCCGCTGAGCGGCGGGCCCGGCGGCCGCGGGGAGCCGCCGGGCCCGTGCGCGCCTGTTTTCGACAAATTGGTCTGAACCACTGGGCAGAGCGGGCCGTGACGAGGATGATGTCCGGCATGACGACGGGCGACGGGGAACCCCGCCGGCGGCTCTTCCCCGAGGAACTGAACGGTGTCGATCCGGTCGCCGCGGTGATGCTCGCGGACGCGTGCCGGTCCATCGCGGCCTACCCGGAGCTGGTGGCGGTCGGCCCGCTCTTCGCCGCGGCGGAGCGGGTGGCGGGCGGCTGGCAGGTCGTGTGCCCGTGCGACCCGCTTCCGCAGGGCGCCAGGGAGCTGCTGGCCGACCACCTGGAGGACACCGCCGCGTTCGGCGGCACCCCGGGTCCCGGCCCCGCCGTGAGACCCGGCCCCGCCGTGAGCCCGGGAGCCGGAGCCGGGCCCGGGTCAGGCCCCGCCGCCCCCGTGGCACGGGCGCTGCTGGACGCGGCCCGCGAGCTGCGGACCCGGCCGGTGGACGATCTCACGGTCGCCGGCCGGCGCTTCCGCATCGTCCGGATCGAGCAGCTGGTGCGGACCGGGCCGGACGGGCCCGAGCCGCCGCGGCCCACCGATCTCGACCCGCATCCGCGCGACCACCGCCTGCCCCGCTGCCGCCCCTACGACCGGCTTCCGGACGGGCAGGCCACTCCCGACCTGGCCACCGCCGAGCTGCTCTGCCAGCTGCTGGACGCCGCGGCCCGCACGGGCACCGAACCGTCGGAGTCGTTCCTGACCCCGGTGCAGCTCACCCCGGCGTTCACCGTGGCGGAACGTTCCGAAGGCCGCTGGCGTCCGGTGGGCCGGCTGCACGACACGCCGCAGCAGGCGCGCGACTCGCTCGCCACCTACTTCCGCCACGTCGTCCCGGCGGTGGAGCGGCCGGGCGAGACCGAGCTGGCCGCGTACGCCGAGGCCGCCGGGCTGATGGCGGACTCCGGCCGCCGCAACGGGATCGAGGTGGCGGGCCGGCGGTTCCGGATCGTCCGGCTGGAACGGCTCACCCTGATGGGCCCCGAAGGCCCGGAGCCGCCCCGTCCCTCCGACGCCGACCCGCGTTAGTCGCTGTCTCAAAGTCCCGGCCCACGGCGCCCGGACGAGGGCGCGCGGCGCGTTCAGGCGGAGGCGTCGCCGTAGACCGGGCGGTGCTCCTGGACGGAGCCGGCCAGCTGCTCGGCCAGCTCCTCCACGTCCAGGCGCTTCTCGATCCGGTGCAGGTCGTCGATCTTGGCGCGGGTCTCGGCCCGGCGCGGGGCCAGCAGCGTGCAGCAGTCCTCGTCGGGCAGCTCGGAGATCGTCAGCGTCCGGATCCGGCGCGCCTGGTCCATGATCTCGACCTTGTCCATCCCGATCAGGGGACGCAGTACGGGCAGTTCCACGGCGTCGTCCAGGGCGGTCAGGTTGGTGAGCGTCTGGCTGCTCACCTGGCCCAGCGCGTCCCCGGTGATCAGAGTGCCGCCGCCCAGCCGGCGGGCCAGCACCTCGCCGGTGCGCAGCATCAGGCGGCGCTGGGCGATGACCGACAGCCGGTCGGCGCCGGAGGACTTGATCGCCTGCTGGGCCTTGCCGAACGGCACCACGAACAGCCGCGAGCCGCCCTGGAACTTGTCCAGCTCGCGGACCAGCGCGTACGCCTTGTAGATCGATTCGGGGCCGGTGAACGGCATGCCGGAGAAGTGCAGGTAGTCAAGGTGCAGCCCGCGCCGCATCATCCGGTACGCGGCGACCGGGGAGTCGATGCCGCCCGACATCAGGACCAGGCCGCGGCCGCTCATCCCGACCGGCAGCCCGCCCTGCCCGGCGAGCCCGCCGCTGAAGACGAACACCTCGTCGCGGTCGACCTCGATGGACAGCGTGTGGTCGGGGTTCTTGAGCCGGACGGTCAGGCCGTGCTTCGCGACGATGGCCGACCCGACCCGGCGCTCCAGCTCGGTGGAGGTCATCGGGAACCGCTTGTCGCGGCGGCGGGCGCGCACGGCGAACGTGCCGGAGCGGCCGGCCATCAGCTCCAGCGCGGCGCGCTCGACGCTGTCCGCGTCCTTGTCGACCCGCCAGGCGCGGTGCGCCCAGACGATGCCCATCACGTCGCCGATCCGCTCGGTCAGGGCGTCCACGGTGTCGACCGTGGCGTCCTTGGTCCGGACGATCATCACCCCGTGCCGGCGGATCACGTCCACCCGGGCGATCGGGCGGACCGCGGACTGCACGTTGCGGGCCAGCCGCTTCTCGAACAGCTCGCGGTTGCGGCCCTTGAGCACGACCTCGCCGAGCTTCAGCAGTACGCACGGCTCGCCGTCGACGGGCGTCCGCGGACCGGCAGGGTCCGTCGCGGTGTCGAGCGTGAGCATGCTGCTTCCTCCTGGGAGACCGGGATTCGGGGGCGGGTCTCTAGTGTGACCCACAGACCGCGAACGCTGCGACTCGGATTCCTGTTCCCGCGGAAGTCACGGAAGTCACGGAAGCCGCTCGGCGCCCCGGCGTCCCGCCGGCACCGGGAACGTGGAGGGGCCGTGCCGGCCCCTCCACCTCCGGTGCGGATCAGCCGAAGAAGACCTCGGCCTCGGCGTAGCGCTCGATCGGGACGGTCTTCAGCTCCTTGGTGGCCTCGTCCAGGCCGACCCGGATGATGTCGGTGCCGCGCAGGGCGACCATCTTGCCGTAGTCGCCGTCACGCACGGCGTCGATGGCCTGCAGGCCGAACCGGGTGGCCAGCACGCGGTCGAAGGCGGTCGGCGTGCCGCCGCGCTGGATGTGGCCCAGCACCGTGGCGCGGGCCTCCTTGCCGGTGCGCTTCTCGATCTCGTCGGCGAGCCGCTGGCCGATGCCGCCGAGCCGGACGTGGCCGAAGGCGTCCCGCTCGCCGGTCTGGAGCTGCATCTGCCCGTCCACCGGGTGGGCGCCCTCGGAGACCACGATGATCGGCGCGTAGCGGGTCTTGAACCGGCTCTCCACGTACGCGACGACCTTGTCGATGTCGAACGGCTGCTCGGGGATGAGGATCACGTTGGCGCCCGCCGCCATCCCGGCGTGCAGCGCGATCCAGCCCGCGTGCCGGCCCATGACCTCGCAGATCAGCGCCCGGTGGTGGCTCTCGGCGGTGGTGTGCAGCCGGTCGATCGCCTCCATCGCGATGCCGACGGCGGTGTCGAAGCCGAAGGTGTAGTCGGTGGCGTTGAGGTCGTTGTCGATGGTCTTGGGCACGCCGACCACGTTGACCCCGTTGGCGTACAGCTCGCGCGCGACGCCGAGGGTGTCCTCGCCGCCGATGGCGATCAGCGCGTCCACGCCGAGCCCGGCCAGGTTGTCCTTGATCCGCTCGATGCCGCCCTCGACCTTGATCGGGTTGGTCCGGGAGGAACCGAGGATGGTGCCGCCGCGCGGCAGGATGCCCCGGACCGTCTCGACGTCGAGGGCCATCGTGTCGCCCTCCAGGGGACCCCGCCAGCCCGCCCGGAAGCCCACGAACTCGTAGCCGAAGACCTGCACGCCCTTCCGCACCACCGCGCGGATGACCGCGTTCAGACCGGGGCAGTCACCTCCACCGGTCAGCACTCCGACGCGCATGCCCTCTCCCTCTCCAGACACCGGGCTCCTCCCTCGATTCACGAAGCCAAGACTAGTGGTCCGCACACGGCCGTACGGGGCATTCGCCCAGCACCCCGGCGTGCCCACCATTGGTCTAGACCATAGCCCGTCAGGCACCGGGCGCGGTAACTCCGCCGGGCGCCGCCGGGGCCACCGCCGGGGCCGCCCGCGGGGTCACCCGGAGGCGGCCGGCCCGAACACCCGGATCCGCCCCAGGACCTGCACGAGCACGCCCCCCGGGACGCGCCGTACGGCGAACCTGCGGCGGCGCGGGTCGCTCCGCCCGTCATAGGACCATCGTGCCTCAGTGAAGGCCAGTTCCCGCACCGCCCCCGGGGAGAGTTCGTCCCGGTGCGCCCGGGCGAAGTCCCAGGCGTCGCGGATCGATCCGCGGGTGGGCCGCCCCGCCGCCCACCCGGCGAACGTCCGCGTCCAGCCGGTGCCGTACGAGCGGGCCAGTTCGGGCCAGGCCCGCGCCACGTCCCCGGCCCGCTTGGAGAGGATGCTCCGGGCGGCGGCGCCGACCGCGCCGGCGTCGAACCCCTCGGGAAGGGGCCCGCCCGCCGCCATCGCCCGGACGAGCGCCTCCTGCGCGGCGGCCAGCCCGGCGTCGATCGGCTCGCCGCCGGGCGGCCGGGGGTCTCGCGGCCCGGTCATGTGATCGGCGGGTGCCCGGAGGCGGCGGCGATGGCGTCCAGTTCGGCGCGCAGCTCGCCGGCGGGCGGGTAGCGGCCGTCCCGTTCCAGGAGGAACCCGGGCGGGCGGCGGCGGGAGGACAGCTCGGCGATCAGGTCGATGACCTCCGGCGGGACGGGGGCGGTGTGGGTGTCGTGGTAGAGGCCGTCCTCCTGGACGCCGCCGGCGACGTGGCAGTAGGCGATCCGGTCGAGCGGCAGCCGGTCGAGCAGTTCGAGGGGGTCCCGGCCCCGGTTGCGGGCGTTGGCGTAGACGTTGGCGACGTCCAGGAGGAGCAGGGCGCCGGTGCGTTCCAGCAGTTCGGTGAGGAAGTCGCCCTCCTCGTACTCGTCGTCCGGCCAGTCGAACAGCGCCGCGATCGGCTCGACGGCCAGCGGCACCGGCAGCTCGGCCTGGGTCCGGCGGACGTTCTCGGTGAGCACCCTCAGCGCGGCGCGGGTGCGCGGGACCGGTAGCAGGTGCCCCGCCTCGATCCCGCCCGCCCGTACGAACGCGATGTGCTCGCTGACCAGCGGGGCGCGCAGGAGCTCGGCGCAGGCGGCCAGGTGCGCCACCCGTTCCGCCGCCACCGGCTCGGCGCCGCCGAGGGAGAGCCTGACGCCGTGCGGGACGACCGCCGCGCCGCGGTCGCGGAGCGCGAGCAGGTCGGGCGCGGGGTGGTCGTGGTGCACCGACTCGGCGATGACCTCGGTGAAGCGCAGGCCGGGGAGCTCGGCGACGAAGCCCGCGATCTCCGGGCGCCAGCCGAGCCCGACGCCCAGCGGCGGGAGGCCGGACGGCGCCGGCGCCGTTCCCGGGGCCACGGACAACGCCCCGCCGGGTCCCGCCGGAGCGCCCACGCCGTCGTCCGCGGTCCGCCTCGTGTCCCCGCGGCCCTTCGCGGAGCCGGTCATCCTCCGCAGCCTCCGCACCCGCCGCAGCCACCACCGCCGCAGCCGCCGCCACCGTCACCACCACCGCCGCCACCGTCGAACTGGCTGTGGATCTGGCTCTCCTCGGCGAACGCCGGGTCCATGCTCACCAGCGCGGCAGTCCCGAACAGGGCCACGCCGAAGACCATGCCGGGCGCGCCGTAGGTCGCCCACGCCGGGGACTGCGAGGGGTTCAGGTGCCGGTACCGCCTGGAGGCGTCGGCCACCACCCGCTTGCCCGCGGCCGTGCACCGCTCCGCGTCCACCAGGAGGGTGATGTTGACCAGGCCGAGCACGATCAGGGCGATCACCAGGAAGAGCACCGGTTGCCCGGAGCCGAGGCCCGCGATCAGGCGGGCGATCCCGACCAGCTCCAGCAGGACGAGCGGCAGCACGGCGAGCCGGCGGGCGCGGTGCCGCCCCGCCGACAGCATCAGGCCGTCGCGGACGAGGGCCCGCTCCAGATCGTCGATCGCCTGCCGGACCTGGGGCAGGCCGGGCAGTTCCTTGGGCGGCACCGACTTCCGTTCGGCCAGGGCGCCGTGAACGGCCTCGTCCAGCGGTGTGCGCGCCGTCCGGTCGGTGTCGGTGACGGTGACGCGCAGGCCGCCCCCTTGCGCCTCGACCGCCCCGTCCGCCCGCAGCGCGGCCACCGCGGTGGCGATCACCCTTCCGGCGCCGCCGTCCAGCAAGGCGATCTTGTACGGGTGGAGGTCGCCCTGGGGATCCCGCCCCGGCGACAGCAGCCTGCGTATCAGCAGGACGCCGGCGAGCAGCACCACCGCCGCGGGAATGAAGAGCCCGAAGAGGAAGAGCGGACCTGGAATGCCCCAGGTGTCCCCGATCGCGGCCAATGGCATCTCACCCTCCACCAATCCGACACGATCCCCCGAGACACTGATCATCGTTCACCCGCACAACGCTGCCCACCCGCCCGGCACCATCGCGTCGGGAAGCCCCCCGGATCCGGCCCGCCATGACCGCCTCCCACCTCCGGCCACCCATCGTCTTCTAGGTAGATGCGAGGTTTGCCCGGTTAGTTCCGCCCGGCGCCGTCCGGGATCCGCCCTGCCGCCCGCGGCGGCGGATCACTCCTGGTCGAGCCCCTTCTCGATGGCGTACCGGACCAGCTCGACCCGGTTGTGGAGCTGGAGCTTGCGCAGGGTGTTCTGCACGTGGTTCTGCACGGTGCGGTGGGACAGGACGAGACGCTCGGCGATCTGCCTGTAGGTCAGCCCCTTGGCGACCAGGCGCAGCACCTCGGTCTCGCGCTCGGTGAGCCTGGGGGTGTCGTCGTCCTGGGGACGTGGCGCGGCGGCGAGCCTGCGGTACTCCCCCAGGACCAGCCCGGCCAGTCCGGGGGTGAAGACCGCGTCGCCGTCACCGGCGCGCCGCACGGCGTCCAGGAACTCCGCGCGCCCGGCGGACTTGAGCAGGTACCCGGTCGCGCCCGCCTTCACCGCGTCCAGCACGTCCTGCTGCTCGCCGCTGGCCGACAGCACCAGCACCCGTACGGGCGGGTCGGCGGCGGCCAGGCGGCGGGTCACCTCGACGCCGCCGATGTCGGGCAGCTGCAGGTCCACCACGGCCAGCTGCGGCCGGGCCGCGGCGGCCACGCGCACGGCGGCCCGCCCCTCCCCGACGGTGGCGACCACCTCGTACCCCGCCTCGGCGAGGTCGCGGGCCACGGCGTCGCGCCACATCGGATGGTCGTCCACGACCATGACCCTGAGAGGCGCGGGGGAGGTGTCGCTCACGCACGCCACCTTAGAGCCCCGCCCCGGCGCGGCCCAGGGCGGCGCGGGGGCCGCCGGTCACCACTCCCGCGGCCCGGCGGGGACCGTCATCTCGATCTCGGTGCCCTGGCCGGGGGCGGAGACGATCGAGACGGTGCCGCCCAGGTCGCGGATCCGGCCCTGGATGGACTGGGCGACGCCGAGCCGGCCCGCCGCCGCGGCCTCCGCCAGCCGCCCCCGGGGCATTCCGGGACCGTCGTCGCGGACGCTGACGATGACGTCACCGGCGCCGTCGTCCTCCAGCAGGACCCAGGCGCGGGTCCCGCCGGGGCAGTGCCGCCGGACGTTGTCGAGCGCCGCCGCGACGGCCGCGCCCACCTCCCGGGCCGCGGGAACGGGCAGCCGGACGGGCGTGGCCGGGGTGGAGACGGTGACCGCCGGGGAGGCGTGGCCGTTGAGCAGCGGGCGGAGATCCGCGTCGGCGTCCTCGGCGTGCCCGTCCCCGGCCCCCGCGCCCTGCGCGTTCCCCCCGCCGGAGTCCCGGCCCGGGACACCGGCCTCTCCGGCCGCACCGATGAGGGCGCGCAGCGCCGCCTCCTGCTCCCCCGCCAGGCGGCCCAGCTCCGCCGCCTCGCCGCCCGCCTCCTGGCCGCGCCGCTGGACCAGGGCCAGCACCTGCAGCACCGAGTCGTGGATCCGGCGGGCCAGCCGTTCCCGCTCCCGGGTGGCCGCCTCCAGCTCCACCGCCCGCGCCAGCCGCGCCTCGGCGTCCAGGGCGAGCTTGACCACGTGCCCGACCACCAGTCCCGCCAGGAAGAGCAGCACGATCCCGTTGAAGGTGGCCGGGCCCGCCGTGCCCGGCGTACCGGCGGCCAGGTGCACCAGGACGCTGACCCCGCCCAGCAGCAGCGCCGCCGTGACACCGGTCCGCTTGCCGCCCGCCACCGCCCACGCCAGGACGGCCGCGGCCACCCACGAGACCGGCAGCGTCGGACGGCCATCGGCGATGTTGGCGGGCGTCTCGACCCAGGCGGTGGCCAGGAGGCAGCCGGCGGCCACCGCCAGGTCCGCGGCCAGGAGCGGCCACCCGCGCCGCCGGGCGTCGGAGAAGGCGTAGGTGGCGCAGAGGGTCCAGACCACCATGACGGCCAGCACCGCCCAGCCGCCCAGCGGATGGGCGTACTCCCCGAAGTTCTTGACGATCAGCGCGGCGGCGTAGACGAGCGACGCGCCCCGGTAGAACGCGACCGCCCGCCACAGCGCGGCCTCCAGGCCCATGCCCCTCCCCCCATGCCGCTTCTCCGCGTTGCCGCGCGCCGCCTAATCTTCGTCGGCCGGGCGGACCTCCTTGCCCGCCCTCTCGGCCTTCACCTCGGCCGCGTACCGGTCCACGTACTCCTGGCCGGACAGCTCCCGGATGGTCTGCATGATCTCGTCGGTGATCTTGCGGAGCACCTCGGGGTCGTCCTCCTGCCCGTAGTAGCGGGAGAAGTCCAGCGGGGCGCCGAAGCGGACGCCGGGGCGCACCCCCAGCCGGGGGTAGGGCCGGCCGGACGGCATCAGCTCGAAGGTGTTGATCATGGCCATCGGGACGACCGGGACCCGCGACTTCAGGGCCAGCCGGGCCACGCCGGTCTTGCCCCGGTAGAGCCGGTTGTCGGGCGCCCGGGTGCCCTCGGGGTAGATCCCGAGCAGCTTGCCCTCGCGCAGGATGCGCAGCCCGGTCTCCAGCGCCGCCTCCGCCGCCGAACCGCCGGTGCGGTCGACGGGGACGACCCCCACGCCGGTGAAGAACCCCTTGCTGATCAGGCCCTTGAGGCCCTTGCCGGTGAAGTACTCGCCCTTGCCGATGAAGTAGATCGGGCGGAACAGCGGCAGCGGCCCGAAGAAATGGTCGGCGAAGGACAGGTGGTTGCTCACCAGGAGCGCAGGGCCGCGCTTGGGGACGTTCCGCATCCCCGAGTTCCGGGGCCGCCACAGCACGTACAGGATGGGCGAGAGGACGATCCTGAGGAGGATCCAGAACCAGAGCATGCCGACACCTTCCTCCGGCCGCGCTCGCGTGCGGCGCTCATTCCGAATACTCCGACGAACGGGAGATGATGCGTCATCCTCCCATTCCCCGTGAGGCGTGCGTACTCAGCCTCCGCCGCCCCGGACGGGCCCTTGTCCGGCCCCCGGCGAGGGCGATATGAACGTAGGCTCTGCGGCAGGGAATCACGATCGGGTGGGCCCGGGGGGCTTGTTCCGGGCGATGCAGCGAATACCGTGGGACACACGTTCCGAGGGTGTCCCGGAGTGTCGCCGTCTCGCGCGGGCGGGCCGCACCGGGCGTACGCGGACGCACCACGTCTATGGGGGAGCGGAGGCCGTCATGCCGGTGCTGCCGGTGACACCGGGGTCGACGAAGGAGCCGGCCCGGTGAATCGCCGTGGCAATGGACTGTCAGCGGACTCCTACGCCCCGCTGGTCGATCTCACCCCGAGGCTGGCCGACGTCATGCTCACGGCGTTGCGCGAGGCGGGGGTGGCCGCCTACGCCGCCTCCGCCGAGGAGCTGGCCGGGCTCGCGGAGGAGGCCGCCGCGGAGGACGTCCTGGACCGGCTGTACGTCGACGTCGAGATGAAGCCGACCGCCGAGAGCGTCCTGCGGGTCCATCTGACCCGGCTGCGCGATCCCGAACGGCGCGACACCGACCTCCGCGACGCCGGGCTCCGCGAGACGGACCTCCGCGATGCCGGGGCCCGTGAGCCGGAGCTCCGCGAGCCCGAGTTGCGCGACACCGAGGCGCGTGAGAGGGAGCCCCGCGGGGCCGGATCACATGACGAGCCGCGCGACGAGCCGCGCGAGTCCGAGGTGCGCGACACCGAGGTGCGCGACACCGAGGTGCGCGACACCGGTCTCCGTGACTCCGACCTCCGTGACGCCGACCTCCGCGACGCCGGGACCGGCAGGGTCGACCTCGGCAAGGACGAGACCGGCGGCGCGGCCCGCACGGGCGGCCCGGGCCGTGCCGGGGGCACCGGCGACCTGGACGAGGAGGCCATCTGGGCCGCCATCGTCGCCGGTTACGACGCCGTTCCCGAGGGCGGCCGGGTGCCCTGGCCCGACCAGGAGAACCTGGACGAGCCCGAGCCGCCTCCCCGGCAGGGCGACGACCGTTCGGGACGCCTGCCCCGGGCCCGCGTGATCGAGTCCGCCGACGTGACCGGGCTCCCGGCCGAGGAGGACCGCGAGGGCGAGGAGGGCGAGGAGGGCCATTACGTCCCGCCGCCCCCGCCGCCCCTGCCCAGCGCCGACCCGCTCACCAAGGGCGCCTGGCTGTGCCTGGTCGGCGGGCCGCTCTACCTGCTGGTCACGGTGATCCTCGACTGGGAGGTGCCGGGCTGGGCCGCCTTCCTCGCGGTGGCCGCGTTCATCGGCGGGTTCGTGACACTGGTGCTGCGGATGGGCGACGAGCCCCGCGACCCCGACGACGGCGCGGTGGTCTGACCCCGCCGGAGCCGCCCCGCCCTCAGCGTCCGCCGGAACCTGGGACGGAACCTGAGGCGGGACCGGGACCGGGGGCGGGCGGCAGGCGGAGCCCGGCCAGGACCGGCCGGTGGTCGGTGGCGCGCGCGTAGCTCGCCGCCGCCTCCCCTCCGGGCACCCCGCAGCCGGTCACCTCGATCCGCGGATCGGCGAACACGCCGTCGATCCGCCGGGCCGGGCGCCGGGCCGGGAAGGTCGGCCCCTCCCCCTCCGGCGCCACCGCGTGGGCGTCCTGGAACCGGGCCGCCAGCAGCGTCCAGGACTCTCCCCCGGGCTCCTCGTTGACGTCCCCGGCCAGCACCACCGGGGCCCGGTAGGCGCGGCCCACCCCGTCCAGCAGGTCGATGATCTCGGCGGTGTGGGCGCGGCGCGGCGCTCCGGCCAGGTCGAGATGGGTGCTGGCCGCGACCAGCCGGGCGCCCCCGAACTCCAGGACCGCGACCGCCAGGCCGCGGCGGTGCAGGCCCGGGACGCGGCTCAGCAGATGGTGCTCGCCGTGCACGATCCGGGCGCGCGGACCGGCCAGGACGGCGAGCCCGGCGGCCCGCCGTCCCGCGGCGACCCGCATCCCGCAGGCCCGGGCCAGGCCCCGGCGCTTGCGGCGCCACCCCGCGAACCGCGGCACCTCCTGCAGGCAGGCGACGTCCGGCCCGAGGGCGCGGATCACCCCCGCCACGGCCGCCGGGTCGTCCCGCAGCGACCGGATGTTGTAGCCGAGCACCCGGACGCCCGTCATGTCATCGGCCTGGACCGGTCCCGATCAGGACCGTGCCAGGTCGGCCGCGCCGACGATGCCGGCGGCCGACCCGAGCTCGGCGATGCGGACCTCCGGCAGCGGACGGTGCCCGCGGCCGGTGAGCGCGTTCTCGAACGAGGTCCGGATCGGGTCGAGCAGCAGGTCCCCGGCGTCGGAGAGGCCCCCGCCGATGATGAACGCCCCGGGGTCGAGGATCGCGGTCAGGTCGGCCAGCCCCTGGCCCGCCCAGTGCGCCACGGTGCGGAAGCACTCCAGCGCCGCCGGGTCGCCCTCGCGGGCGGCCTGCGACACCTCCGGCCCGCTGATGCCCTCGGGACGCCCGTCGCCCAGCTCCAGCAGCCGGCCCGCCATCGCGGGCGCCACCCGGGCCAGGTCGCGGGCCTCGTGCACCAGGGCGTTGCCGCTGGCGTACTGCTCCCAGCAGCCGCGGTTGCCGCAGCCGCAGCGCCGGCCGTCCGGGACCACCCGGAAGTGGCCGACCTCGGCCCCGATCCCGAACCTGCCCCGGTAGAGCTCGCCGTTGATGATGATCCCGCCGCCGATGCCGGTGCCCAGGGTGACCAGCACGATGAAGTCGTGCCCGCGCCCGGCGCCGAACCGGGCCTCGCCCCACGCGGTGGCGTTGCCGTCGTTCTCCACCACGACCGGCAGCCCGACCAGGCTCTCGACCTTCTTCTTGATCGGCTCGTCGCGCCAGGCCAGGTTGGGCGCGAACAGCACCGTGGAACGGGTCTCGTCGACGAATCCGGCGGTGCCGAGGCCGACCGCCGCCACGTCCTCGAACTTGCCCTTGAGCAGGTCGACGACCTCGGCGATGACCGCGGCGGTCTCCTGGGGGTTGGTGGAGGGGGTGGGCCGCCGGACCTTCTCCAGGATCCTGCCCCGGTCGTCGACCACGCCCGCGGCGACCTTCGTACCCCCCACATCAACGCCGATGGTCAGGGCCATGTACCGTTCCTCCTCCTCGCGGCGCCTCACGGAGCCTGTGCACTACCCGATGTCGATGGGGTCCTCGCCGCCCGCGCCCTCGGGGGGACGCGCGCGCCGCGGACCGTGCGGCGGCGGGCCGGGGGGCCGCGCGTCGCGGGTGCGTTCGTAGGCGGCGGCCACGTCGAGCGCCGCCGCCAGCAGCGACCGCCCGGCCTGCCGCACGTGGGCGCGGACCTCCGTGCCCGACTCGCGGGCCACCGCGATCGCCCGGCACACCGGGCAGTCGAGACACTCGGGGGCGCCGGTCGCGATGCGCGGAGGCCGGGCCTCCCCGGCCGCCGGGTCCGCGTCGGCCACCGCCCGGCTCCACACGTCGTCATCGGCACCGCCCGGACCGGCCTCCCGGCCCCGGCCGCCTCCCGTCTCGCCCACCCGCCTGCGCAGCGTCTCGAAGAGCTTGACCGCCTCGTCGAGAAGATCGCCCGGCTGCTCGTTCATCAGACCATTGTCCATCCGTCGTCGGCGCGAAACCGTATCGCCGCCCCCGGGCGGGGGCGCCGTGCCGCTCAGCCCTCGACGTGACGCTTCAGGCCTTTGAGGGCGGAGTCGATGATCCGCTTCTCCCCCTTGCGCCTGACCATCCCGATCATGGGGACCCGGACGTCCACGGCCAGCTCGTAGGTGACCTCGACCTCACCGCCGCCGGGCGCCTCCGCCAGGATGTACGAGCCGTGCAGCCCGGTCACCACGCTGCCCTGCTCCACCAGCTCCCAGTGCGCCTCGTCGTCACCGGACCAGTCGTAGCGCAGCCCGACGGTGTCGCTGAAGGGACCGCCGTCGAAGGTGAGCCGGGCGAGCCGGGCCCGCCCGTCGGCGCCGGTCTCCTGGACGGTGAGGTCACGGATGCCGCTGGCCCATTTCGGGTACGCCTCGAGATCGGCGATCACCGCCATGATCTCGGCCTTCCCGGCCTTGACGGTGATGGAAGAGCTCGTCCGGTCCGCCATCGCTGCTCTGCCCTTCTGCACGGCCGATCTGGTGTCCCCTGGAAAGTATCCGTCACAGCGACAGAACGTAAGGAACCCCGCTGCCACGGAAGTGGCCCACGTTGACGCATTCGGTGCGGCCGATGCGCATCCGCCGCGCCAGGGGCTGGTGCACGTGCCCGAACAGAACGTACCGGGGCTGGGTCCGGTGGACGGCCTCCAGCACCGCCTCGCTCCCCCGTTCGAACCTGCGCGCCACGGTGTCGTACAGCAGTTCCGGCACGGCCGGGGGAATGTGGCAGCAGAGCACGTCCACCTCGCCGACCGCGGCGACCTTGGCCGCGTACTCGTCGTCGTCGAGTTCGTAGGGGGTGCGGTACTCGGTCCTGAGCCCGCCGCCGACGAACCCGAACCGCAGGCCGCCCAGCTCGACCACCTCGCCGTCGAGCACGCGATGCCCCGCGCGCAGGTGCTCGTCCCACATGTGCGGGATGTCGACGTTGCCGTAGGTCAGGTAGGCGGGCTCGGGCATGGCGGCGAACAGCTCGGCGTACTGGCGGCGCACCGCCCGCTCGAGGTGCGGCCGCCGCCCGCCCTCCAGAGAGTCCCACAGCCGCCGGGAGAACGCGCGCGCCTCGTCGAACCGCTTCTGCGTGCGCAGTTCGATGAACCGGTCGGCGTTCTCCTGACCGAACAGCTCGGCGAAGATGCCCTGGCCGTGGTCGGAGTAGTCGATGAACAGGATCAGGTCGCCCAGGCAGATGAGCGCGTCCGCCCCCTCGCCCGCGCGCTTGAGGGCCTCCGCGCGGCCATGGACGTCGCTCACCACGTGGATCCGCATGAACCGACTCTAATGGTCCAGGCCGCCGGTGGCCCCAGGGCGTTCCAGGGTGGGCCTCGGCGCCTCCGCCGGAACGGACACGGACCGTGCCGTCAGGGAACGGAATTACTACTCACGGGTATCATTCGAGCGTGGGAACGCTGTACCGTCGTCCCACCCTTTGCCGTGCCGAACCGAGGAGTGGGCTGCCGTGCGCGAGTTCAGCGTCCCCGCGATGGTGGAGGTCCCCACCGCCACCAACCTGACCGACGCGCCGTTCACCCGGGCCGCCGAGCGGCCCGAGGCGATCGCGCTGCGGCGCCCGGCCGGCGATTCCTGGTCCCCGGTGACCGCGGCCGAGTTCGCCGCCGAGATCACCGCGCTGGCCAAGGGGCTCGCCGCGGCGGGCGTCGAGGCCGGTGACCGGGTCGCCCTGATGTCGCGGACCCGCTACGAGTGGACCCTGCTGGACTACGCGATCTGGACGGCGGGCGCCGTCGCCGTCCCGATCTACGAGACCTCGTCCGCCGAGCAGGTCGAGTGGATCGTCGGCGACTCGGGCGCCAAGGCCCTGTTCGCCGAGACGCGGGCGCACCTGGACACCGTCGCCGAGGTCAGGGACGCGCTGCCGGGCCTGGCGCACGTCTGGGGCATCGACACCGGCGGCCTCGACGAGGTGGTGGCGGCCGGGGCGGACGTCCCGGACGAGGTGATCGAGGAGCGGCGCCGTTCCCGGACCGCCGGCGACCTGGCCACGCTCGTCTACACCTCGGGCACCACCGGCCGCCCCAAGGGCTGCGAGCTGACCCACGGCAACTTCGCCGCCACCGCGCGCAACGCCGTCCAGGGGGCGATCGCCGAGGTCGCGGTGGAGGGCAGTTCGACCCTGCTGTTCCTGCCGCTGGCGCACGTGTTCGCCCGGCTCATCCAGGTCGCGTGCGTCGAGGGCGGCATCGTGCTCGGCCACAGCGACGTCCCGAACCTGCTGCCCGACCTGGCCTCGTTCCAGCCGACGTTCCTGCTGGCCGTGCCGAGGGTCTTCGAGAAGGTCTACAACGGCGCCGAGCAGAAGGCCGCCGCCGAGGGCAAGGGCAAGATCTTCCACGCCGCGGCCGACACCGCCATCGCCTACAGCCGGGCGCTGCAGGACGGCCGTCCCGGTCTCGGCCTGCGCGCCCGCCACAAGGTGTTCGACGTGCTGGTGTACGGCAAGCTGCGCGCCGCGGTCGGCGGGAAGGTGCAGTACGCGGTCTCCGGCGGCGCCGCGCTCGGCGAACGCCTCGGCCACTTCTTCCGGGGCGTGGGCATCACCATCCTGGAGGGCTACGGCCTGACCGAGACCACCGCGCCGGCCACCGTCAACCGGCCCACCGCCCTCAGGATCGGCACGGTCGGCCGGCCCATCCCCGGCGTGTCCCTGCGGATCGCCGAGGACGGCGAGGTCCTGGTGCGCGGCATCAACGTCTTCACGGGCTACTGGAACAACCAGGACGCCACCAAGGAGGCCCTGGAGGACGGCTGGTTCCGCACCGGCGACCTGGGCTCCCTGGACGAGGAGGGCTACCTCAGCATCACCGGCCGCAAGAAGGAGATCCTGGTCACCGCGGCCGGCAAGAACGTGGCGCCCGCCCCGCTGGAGGACCGGCTGCGCGCCCATCCGCTGATCAGCCAGTGCCTGGTGGTCGGCGACGGCCGCAAGTTCATCAGCGCGCTGATCACGCTGGACGAGGAGGCGCTCGGCCCCTGGAAGGAGCGGCACGGCAAGCCCGCCGCGATGACCCTGGAGCAGCTCAGCGCCGACCCCGAGCTGGTCGCCGAGATCGACGCCGCGGTGGACGAGGCCAACCGGAGCGTCAGCAAGGCCGAGTCGATCAAGAAGTACCGGATCCTCGGGGTGGACTTCACCGAGGAGGCGGGGCACATGACGCCCAGCCTCAAGGTCCGGCGGCACGCGGTCGTCAAGGACTTCGCCGGCGAGATCGACGCGCTCTACTCCTGACCGCCCGGCCGCCGGCCGCTACACACGGCCCGCCGCTACACACGGCCCGCCGCTACTCACGGCGGGGGCTACTCACGGCCGATCGTGGCGACCGCCTCCTCGACCGGGGTGTCCCCGCCGATCAGCTCCAGGACGCGGTGGCGCACGCCCGGGGTGTGCAGCAGGGCCGCGGTCACGGCGGCCACGTCGTCGCGGGTCACCGCCTCGTGGCCCACGTACGGACCGGCCAGGGTCACCCGGCCGGTGCCGGGGTCGTCGGTGAGCCGCCCCGGGCGCAGGATCAGCCAGTCCAGGTCCCGCGCCCGCAGGTCCTCCTCGGCCTCCTTCTTGGCCCGGATGTAGGCCGCCCAGGCCTCGCCCCGGTCCTCGCGGGGCGCCGTGTCCACCCCCATGGCCGAGATCTGCACGAACGGGCGGACGCCCGCCCGCTCGGCCGCGTCGGCCATGAGGACCGCCGCCGCCCGGTCGACGGTGTCCTTGCGCGCGGCCCCACTGCCCGGCCCGGCGCCGGCGGCGAAGACCACGGCGTCGGCGCCGGCGATCCGCCCGGCCACCTCCCCGGCCGTCGCCCGTTCCAGGTCGCACACCACCGGCTCGGCGCCCGCGGCGCGGACGTCACCGGCGTGCTCGGGATTGCGGATCAGGGCGAGCACGGTGTCGCCCCGGCCGGCCAGCCGCCGGGCCAACCTCAGCGCGATCTTCCCGTGCCCTCCCGCGATGACTACCCTCATGTTCGCGATCCTACGGACTCGCACCGGGCGACCGGTGCCGGGCACCCGGTGTCAGGAGCCCGAGAACTGCGCCCGGTGACGTGCGCCCGGTCCCACGAGCCCGCCGTCAGGCCGCCCAGGGCAGGCGCAGGGCCTCCAGCTCCGGGTCGGCCAGGATCGACTCGATCAGCGAGACCGGGCCCACGACCTTGGTCCCCCACAGGTCCCAGTCGCAGTACACCACCCACGAACGGTCGGCGGCCCACAGGTTGGACGGGCAGCTCGACACGGCCGGATGGTCGTAGAGGTCGGCGGCGTCGCCCAGCCGCCCGGACAGGACGGTCTCCCGGTCCCAGTCACCGGTGACGAACGGGCAGTAGTACGCCAGGCAGCGCCGCGCCTCCCCCTCCACGTCGTGCCGGACGAGCAGGGACATCAGCCGCCGCCACCCCTCCCGGTCGAGGCAGCCCTCGGCCGGGGGCTCGATGGCGGCCGACCAGCTGCCCGTCGGATGGGCCTGGCGCAGGCACCGGTGCCCCGGCAGCACCCCCTCGGGCACCACCGGCTCCCCAAAGCCGCGGGCCAGCTCGGCCCAGCGCAGCCGCCGCCAGCCGGGGCCCGGATGGCCGCCGCGGCCCAGCCGGGTGCCGGTGACCACGGCGCCCTCCATCAGGTCCCCCAGGTCGGCGTCCCCGGGCCGCTCCGGCTCGCCCAGCCCCGACGCCAGGGCCGACTGGTGAACGTCATCATGGGTCGTGGTGACCAGCCCGTCCTTCCACACGTACATGGCATGCAAGATCCACACCGCGTCCGGGCGGCGCGGTGGCCGGTATCCCGAGGAGCCGTGCCCGGGATCGAGGTCCTTCAGCCAGCCGGTGACCTCCCCGGAGGCCGCTGCCCACCTGTCTTCGACGTCCGCCATGTCCCGCATCCTGCCACTGTTCGCAGCCGCTCCGGCACAGGTCCGGACGGCGACGCGCCGATCAAGGAGGGTGCCGTTTCCCACGGCGGCGCCCCGGGCCCGCGAGGGGGGCCGCGGCCCCGCCCGTCAGGCCCTGAGAAGCCCGTCCAGCCGCGACGCCTGGAGCTCCCAGCGCCACTCCCGCTCGACCCAGGAACGTCCCTGGGCGCCCATCTTCCGCGCCCGCTCCGGGTCGCCCAGGAGGTCGGCCAGGGCGCCCGCGACGGCGGCCACCGAACGGCCCTCGACGACGACCCCGGTCTCCCCGTCCAGGACCGCGTCGGGGGCGCCCCCGGAGTCGCCCGCCACGACGGGCAGGCCCGTCGCCGAAGCCTCCAGGTAGACGATGCCGAGCCCCTCGACGTCCAGGCCACGGCGGCGCGTCCGGCAGGGCATCGCGAACACGTCGCCCGCGTCGTAGTGGGCGGGCAGCTCCTCCCAGGGCACGCTCCCGGTGAAGACCACCGAGTCCGCCACCCCGGCCGAGGCGGCCAGTCGCTCCAGATCCCGGCGGTACGGGCCGCCCCCGACCAGCAGGAGCGCGGCGTCCGGGACGGACCGCAGCACCGCGGGCCAGGCGTGGATCAGGGCGTCCTGCCCTTTGCGCGGGACGAGCCGCGACACGCACACCGCCACCGGGCGCCCCGAGAGCCCGTGCCGCCGCCGGACCTCCTCGCCTCCCGCCCCGGCGAAGAAGACGTTCTCGTCGACCCCCGGCGCGAGCCGGGCCATGCGGGAGGCCGCGCGGGGAGAGACCGCGCGTGCCATCCGGGAACGGGTGTACTCCCCCAGGTAGGTCAGGGTGTCCACGCCGTCGCCGATCCGCCTCAGCAGCCCCCGCGCGCCCGGCAGCGCCGCCCACCCGGCCTCGTGCCCGTGCGTGAGTCCCACGAGCCGCTCCGCGCCCCGCCGCCGCAGCGCGGGCGCCAGCAGCCCCAGCGGGGCCGCCGCGCCGAACAGCACCGAGTCGCACCCCTCCGAACGGAGGATCTCCCCGGCCCGGCGCAGCACGGTCGGCTCGGGCACCATCAGCGACGTCGGGTGCCGCACCACCGGGAACGGCTGGGCCGCGTCGAACTCGGCGGCCCCCTTCCAGGCGGGCGCGTACACCACGACCGAACCGGGCGGGCGCCGTACCGCGAGGTTGTGCACGAACGCCTGGATGCCGCCGGGGCGGGGCGGGAAGTCGTTGGTGACGACGAGGGTCTTGGTCATCTCTCCTCAGACTACGTACGGCACGGGCGGCGGCCCGGGCACGGGAGGGCGGACACGCCGGCGGAACGAGCCGAGGCCCGCCACCGGTCCACCGGTGACGGGCCTCGGCCCTGAACTCGCCGTCGGGGGGACGGCTCGGAGATCGCGCCGGTCAGCGGCTGAGCTGCTTGCTGTCCTTGCCGCTCTCCAGCTCGCGCTTCTCGCCGTCCGCGTGCCCGTTCTCGTCGTGCCCGTTCGCGTCGTGCCCGTGGCCCTCGTGCTCCTCGACCGGGACGTCGTCGAAGCTCCAGGCCCGGTTGAGCCGCGAGCGCAGGTGCCCCACCGGGCCCTTGCTGCTGGGCGAGGGGACGCCGTTGGCGTCCACCGCGGGCGCCTCCGGACGGGCGTTCTCCTTGCTGAGGAGGACCGCCCGCTCCTCCTCCCGCGCCGGCTCGTGCCGCTCGCTGAAGCCGCCCTCGGGCGACATCAGGATGATGCCGCTCTCCACGCCGTGCCCGATGACGTCGGCGTCCTTGCGCTGCAGCCCCAGGCAGATGCGCTTGGTGACGGCGTAGGCGATGAACGGGCCGATGATCACCGTGACCCGGAAGAACCAGGTCGTGGCGAACAGGGACACGTGGAACCGCTCGGCGATCACGTCGTTCGCGCCGGCCAGCCACAGCAGGCCGTAGAAGGTGATGGCGGCGATGCCGACACCGGTGCGGACCGGGGCGTTGCGCGGCCGGTCGTTGACGTGGTGGAGCCGCCGGTCGCCGGTGACCCACTGCTCGATGAACGGGAACAGCGCGGCGCCGGTGAAGATGATCCCCAGCGGGAGCAGCGCCGGGATCAGCACGTTCAGGCTGAGCGTGTGGCCCAGCGCGCTGATCTCCCAGCCCGGCATGATCCGCAGGGAGCCTTCCAGGATCCCCATGTAGAAGTCCGGCTGGGACCCCGCGGAGATCGCGCCCGGATCGTAGGGGCCGAACAGCCAGATCGGGTTGATCTGGGCGAACGCCCCCAGCAGCGCCACGACGCCGAAGGTGAACAGGAAGTAGGCGCCCGTCTTGGCCATGAAGACCGGGTAGAAGGGGTAGCCGTAGACCTTGGACTCGGTCTGCTCCTTGGTCGGCATCGCGGTGTGCTTCTGGTGCCACATGATCATCATGTGCGCGGTCACCAGGCCCAGCAGCAGCGCCGGGATCAGCAGCACGTGCAGGGTGAACAGCCGGGGGATGATGTCCCCGGTGTTGCCCTCGGGGAACTCCCCGCCGAACAGGAACATGTAGATGTAGGTGCCGACCACCGGGATCGACTCGGCCACGCCCTGGGTGATCCGCAGGCCGGTGCCCGACAGCAGGTCGTCGGGCAGCGAGTAGCCGAACAGGCCCTCGAGCATGCCCAGCGTGAACATGCCGATGCCGATCAGCCAGTTGATCTCACGCGGCTTGCGGTAGGCGCCGGTGAAGAACACCCGCAGCATGTGTGCCATGATCGACGCCATGAACAGCAGCGCCGCCCAGTGGTGGATCTGCCGCATCAGCAGCCCGCCGCGGACGTCGAAGCTGATGTGCAGGGTGGAGGCGTAGGCCTCCGACATCTTGACGCCGTTCAGCTTGGTGTACGACCCGTCGTACACCACCTCCATCATGCTGGGCTTGAACCAGAGCGTCAGGAACGTCCCGGTCAGCAGCAGGATGATGAAGGAGTACAGGGCGATCTCGCCCAGCATGAACGACCAGTGGTCCGGAAAGACCTTCTTGACGTTCCGCTTGAAGAAGGTGGTGGACCCGAGGCGGTCGTCGAGGAAGTTCAGCGTCCCGTCGACCGCCTTCGGGGCGGTGGCCTGGCTCATCCGCGCTCCCAGAAGCTCGGACCGATCGGCTCGGGGAAGTCGTCGGTGGCCACCAGGTAACCGTCCTCCACGCCGAGCGGCAGCTGGGGAAGCGGCCGGGCCGCCGGGCCGAACACGACCTTGGCCGCGTCGGTGGCGTCGAAGGTGGACTGGTGGCACGGGCAGAGGATGTGGTGGGTGGTCTGCTCGTACAGGGCCGCCGGGCAGCCCACGTGCGTGCAGATCTTGGAGTACGCCACGATACCGCCGACGTGCCAGTTCTCACGTCCCTTGGCGGGCTTGAACTGGTCCGCCGGGACGTTGATGAGGATCGTGACGGCCTTGGCGATCTCGTTCAGCGGGTGGTGGGCGTTCTCCTCGATCCCCTCCGGCAGCACGGTGATCATGCTGCCGGGGGCGGCGAAGTCGCTGACCTTCAGCGGCGCGTTGGTGCCGTCGACGACCAGCCGGACGCCCTTGCGCCCCTCGGCCTTGGCCTTCTTGACGGCCTCGGCCCAGTAGGTGTGGCGCAGCCGCTTCTCGGGCAGCGGGCCGAGGTCGCGCAGCAGCACCAGCGGCGCCAGGCCCAGCGGCGCGGCGGCCAGCAGCAGCGTGCGGCGCAGCAGCGGCCGCTTGGTGATGCCGCTGTCGGCGGCGCCCTCGATGAACGCCTCGGTGAACGCCTCGCGCGTCTGCGGGTCGGCCTGCAGCTCGTGCCGCTCCTGGACGATCGGCTTGCTGGTCATGAGGCGGCGCACCCAGATGGTGACGCCGATGGCCAGCGCCAGGAACGACAGCGCCATCATGCCGCCGAGCCAGTAGTTGGACTCCCTGGCCCGCTCGATGCCGTGCATGCCGCCGTCGCGGCCGCTCCAGCCGATGTAGTAGGCGATGAACGCCACGCTGCCGGCGAAGGCGAGCAGGAAGAACGTGGCGACGACGCGCTCGGCGCGCTTGGCCGCCTCCTCGTCCAGCTCCTCGCCGGCCCCCGCGGGGGCCGAGACGTCCTGGCTGGCCAGCAGCTGCTTCTCGGTCGCCGGGGACGGGGTGCCGACCACCCGTTCGCGCCCGGCTCCGCTCTCGCCCGGCTCCCGGGGGGCGCCGTTGGTCTCGTCGGTGTTGTCGCTCATGACTTCTTCAGCTTCTTCGGCTTCTTCGCGGTGATCCACATCGCCGCGAGGACGAGCAGCCCGACGCCGACCAGCCAGCCGACCAGGCCCTCGGAGACCGGGCCGATGCGGCCGAGGCCGAACCCGCCCGGGTTGGGCTCCTCGCGAGTCTGGACCAGGTAGGCGATGATGGCCTGCTTGTCCTTCGGGGTGAGGGTGGTGTCGTTGAACACCGGCATGGCCTGCGGGCCGGTCAGCATGGCCTCGTAGATCTGCGTGGGGGTGACGTCGTTGGTGTCCAGCGGCGGGGCGTACTTGCCGCCGGTCAGCGCGCCGCCCGACCCCACGAAGTTGTGGCACTGGGCGCAGTTGGTGCGGAACAGCTTGCCGCCGAGCGCGACGTCACCCTTCTTGGGGTCGACCATCTCGGCGCTGGGGATCGCCGGGCCCTTGCTGGCGCTCAGCGAGTCGACGTAGGCGATCAGGTCGGCCAGGTTCTTCTGGGCCTGAGCCTTCTGCTTCTCGGCCGCCGCCCGCTTCTCCGGCTCCTCGTAGTCGGTCTTGAGACCGACGTTGAAGTCGGGGATGGGCGTCTTGCGCGGCATCTGCGCGCCAGGGTTCATCGCGGGCATCCGGCCCGTGCTGACCTGGAAGTCGACGGACGCCGCGCCCACCCCGATCAGGCTGGGAGCGAGCGGCTTGCCGTTGCCGTCCTTGCTGCCCTCGCCGTTGAGGCCGTGGCAGCTGGCGCAGTTCTTGTTGAAGAGCTGCTTACCGTTCTGCAGATCGTCGGCGGCCTGGGCCGTGCTGGCCGCCTCGGCACGGTCGGGCTGGGGCTGGAAACCGGCGTAGATGACGCCGATCGCCGCCAGGGCCGCCAGCACGACGGCGTAGCCCGCCCAGGGGCGCCGTCGCCATGCGGTGAACCTTTTCACGGAAATCCCCGTTCGGGTCTTGTCGTCGGTGGAGGTCTAGCGGGTCTGAGTCTGTCTAGGGGCGGGACGCCGCGCGGTCACAGGTCGAGGAGGTAGATCGTCGCGAACAGGCCGATCCAGACCACGTCCACGAAGTGCCAGTAGTAGGACACGACGATCGCGCTCGTCGCCTGCTCATGCGTCCAGCGCTTGGCGGCGTAGGTCCGCCCGAGGACGAAGAGGAACGCGATCAGGCCGCCGGTCACGTGCAGCCCGTGGAACCCGGTGGTCAGGTAGAAGACCGAGCCGTACGCCGACGACGACAGCGTCAGTCCGTCGTGGACGACCAGGTTGTAGTACTCGTAGGCCTGGCCGGCCACGAAGTAGGCGCCCATGAGGAACGAGAGCACGTACCACTCACGCAGACCCCAGCGCCGGAAGTCCAGCAGGCCGCCGTCGCGTCCCACCTTGCCCGCCTCGGCCTTGAACACGCCCATCTGGCAGGTCACCGAGGACAGGACCAGGATGGTGGTGTTGAAGGCGGAGAGGGGCAGGTCGAGAGGGGCGCCCGGCCACGCATGCTCTCCCTGCTGGCCGATCGTCACGGAGCGGATCGTAAAGAACATCGCGAACAGAGCCGCGAAGAACATCAGCTCGGACGACAGCCAGACGATCGTCCCCACGCTGACCAGGTTGGGACGATTCGCCCGAGCGTGAGGTGTTGTCTCTATCGCGGATGCTGTTGCCACGGGCGCCATTATTGCGTCACCTATCCCATGATCGACGCATGACCCCCCTGTAGAGGTTCCCGAGCGTGTCCGACCTGCGATCCCTCGGTCACCCGCGGAACGACCGGAAGGGCCGTCCAGCAACGCCTTCCGCGTTCCCGACCGGCGTGGATCCCGCCCGCGGCACCCGCCCGGCCACGTTTTGGACACGGTACGGGAACGGCGCGGCGCACCTCGCCTCCGGGCCGCCCCGGGGGTGTCGCGCCGGGCACCGCCGCCGCCCGTCCCCGGCCACCGCCGCGACCCCGGGTGGACATGGCCGAACCCGAACCCGTGCGGGTAACCTTCTCTGCCATGAGCACCGCCCCGGAGAGCCCGATGAAGGTTCTCGTCTACAGCGACGACGCCAGCACCCGTGCCGAGATCCGGCTCGCCATCGGACGCCGTCCCGCGGCCGACCTCCCGCGGGTGGAGTACGTCGAGTGCGCCACCCAGCCGGCCGTGGTCAAGCGGCTGGACGAGGGCGACATCGACGTCGCGGTGGTCGACGGCGAGGCGCAGCCCGCGGGCGGTCTGGGCGTCTGCCGCCAGGCCAAGGACGAGGTGTACGACTGCCCGCCGTTCCTGGCGATCATCGCCCGGCGCGACGACGGCTGGCTGGCGACCTGGTCGCGCGCCGACAAGGTGGTCTCGCTGCCGCTGGACCCGATGGCGCTGGCCAACGCGGTCGCCGAGCTCATGCGGCTGCGCGCCGAGAACCGCCTGCCCGCCCTGTAGACCCGCCCGCCGGAGAGGCGGGGGCACGCCCTCCGGCCGGAGGCGCCCCGGGACCGTTCCCGCATGCCCTCGCCCGCCTTCCGACTTCGGCCCCGTCTCCGACCTGGGGGAACCATGGACGCCCGTACCAGCTGGCCGGCGCTGCTCAACGCGCTGCTCGACGGCGAGTCGCTGTCGAGCGTGGAGACCGCCTGGGCGATGCGGCAGATCATGGCCGGGGAGGCCACGGAGGCCCAGATCGCCGGGTTCGCCGTCGCGCTGCGGGCCAAGGGCGAGACCGTCGACGAGGTGGCCGGGCTGGCCGAGGCCATGCTCGCCAACGCCACCCCGATCCACATCCCGGGCCGCCTCGGCGATCTGGTGGGCACCGGCGGCGACCGGGCCCACACGGTCAACATCTCCACGATGGCGGCGGTGGTGGCCGCGGGCGCGGGCGTGAAGGTCGTCAAGCACGGCAACCGCGCCGCCACGTCGTCCTGCGGCGCCGCGGACCTCCTGGAGGCCCTGGGCGTGGCGATCGACCTGCCGCCCGAGCTGACCGCCCGGGTGGCCGAGGAGGCCGGGATCGCCTTCTGCTTCGCGCCGATCTACCACCCGGCGTTCAAGCACACCGCCAAGGCCCGCGGCGAGCTGGGGACGCCGACGGTCTTCAACTTCCTCGGCCCGCTGACCAACCCGGCCCGCACCACCACCCAGGCGGTGGGCGTCTTCCACCCCCGCATGGCCGGCGTCATGGCGGGCGTGTTCGCGAAGCGGGGCTGCTCGTCGCTGGTGTTCCGCGGCGACGACGGGCTCGACGAGCTCACCACCACCGGCACCTCGACCGTGTGGGTGGTGCGCGAGGGGACCGCCACCGAGACCGTCTTCGACCCCGCCGACCTGGGCATCCCCCCGGCGGGCCCGGACGACCTGCGCGGCGCCGACGCGGAGTTCAACGCCCGGGTGGCCCGCGGCGTGTTCGCCGGCGAGCCCGGCCCGGTCCGCGACATGGTCCTGCTCAACGCCGCGGCGCTGATGGTCGCCCACGACGGCACGCCGCCCGCGGACGGGCTGACCGAGGCCCTGCGCGCCGCGTACGCCCGTGCCGCCGGGGTCATCGACGAGGGCGCGGCGTCGGCCACCCTCGACACGTGGGTCAAGGCCAGCCAGGCTCTCCGCCCCTGAGTGGCGCTGAGTGCCGCTGAGTGCCGCTGAGTGCCGCCGCCCGGCGAGTACGAGACCTCTCTGGGGGGCGACCCCCCAGAGCCCCCGGCAAGTGCTTCTTCAGTCGGCGTCCGGGAGTCCCACCGCGAACGCCGCCTCCAGGTCGTGCCGGGAGTAGGTCCGGAACGCGATGTGGGTCTCGGTGTCACGGATCCCCGGCACCTTGTTGAGCCGGCCCGGGATCACGTCGTTGAGCTCCTCGTGGCCGCGCACCCGGACCATCGCGATCAGGTCGTACTCCCCGGTGATGGAGTAGACCTCGCTGACGCCGTCCAGGGCGGCGACGCTCTCGGCGACCTCGTGGATGCTCGCGACGTCCGCCTTGATGAGCACGATCGCGGTGACCACCGCATCTCCCCCTCTGAGAAGCCCTGACGGGCGTTCCGCCGTCCTCCGGGCGGGCAGGGTACGACTCTATCGGCCGCGGGCCGTCAGCCGCGGCTCAGGGCGGCCGGGCGGCGGGCCGGGCCGGCCTGCCGGGCCATGAGGGCGAACACCACCCCGGCGAGGAAGCCCGCGATGTGCGCCACGTACGCGACGTTGCTCTCCCGGTCGCCGAGGGACAGCCACTGGAGGACGAACCAGTAGCCGAGCACCACCCAGACCGGCAGCCGGATCACGAAGATCGGCGGGACCAGGCTGACGATCCGGCCGCGGGGATTGAGGATCAGGTAGGCGCCCAGGACCCCGGCGATGGCCCCGGAGGCGCCGATGAGCGGCACGGTGGCGTCGGGCGACACGTACGCGAACCCGTACACCGCCACCAGCCCGAAGAACAGGTAGCTGAGCAGGTAGCGCAAGCGCCCGAGCCGGTCCTCCACGCCCATGCCGACCACGAACAGCACCACCAGGTTGCCCAGCAGGTGCAGCGCCCCCGAATGCAGGAACATCGAGGTGAAGGCCGAGACCCAGGGCGTCTTGGAGAAGTCCTCCTGCCCGCACTGGCGGACGATCTGCGGGGGCACCGGCTGCTGCCGGCCGGTGGTCAGCTCCTTGGGGACGGCGCCGTACTCGAAGGTGAAGCGCGCCGCGTTGCACTCGCGTACCCTGCCCTCGCCGTACCAGCTGGAGAAGTTGGCCATCGGGGTGAACAGGAAGACCAGCACGTTGGCGGTCACCAGCAGGTAGGTCACCCACGGGACCCGCCTGGCGGGCTGGCTGTCGTAGAGCGGCATGGCCATAGGGAGCGGCGTCCTCGCGATTGCCGGGTTTCTTCCGTCACCTTAGTGGGCGGGCGGCCCGGGGCTCCCCGGGCTCGCGGGCCGCGTAGGCATTGTCCAGCCACGCGCGCAGGCGTTCGGCGCCGTGGACCGGGTACGTCCAGGTGCCCTCCACCTCGACCGGGCGGACGCCGGGCGCGTCCATCCAGCGCAGGACGCACTCCATCTCCCCGGCGGTGGCCGCTCCGCCGGGGGCGCCGGTGGTCACCGACCAGGGGAAGACGGTCTCGGCCGTCGCGATCAGGGCGTCCACGTAGGGGCGCGGGTGCGCGCCGGGCGGGATCATGCCCGCGGCGGCCAGCCGCCCGTACCGGACGACCGCCAGCTCCCAGCCGCCGTCGAAGGCCGGGCGCGCCGCCACCACCTGCGGGCAGCCCGCCAGCGCCCCCAGCCGCTCGGCGCGGGCGGCGGCCCGCACGAACGCCGCCAGCCGGTCGCGCTGCGCCGCGGCCTCCTCGTAGCGCTGCTCGGCGGCCAGCCGGTCGATCCGCACCCGGGCGGCGGCCACCACCGGGCGCACGTCCCCGGCCAGCACGGCGCGCGCCGAGGTGACGTGGACCGCGTACGACCCGGAGGACTCGCGGCCCTCGCAGGGCGCCCCGCAGCGGCCGATCTCGGCCAGCGCGCAGGTGCGGGCCCGGCCCTCGCCGATCAGCCGCGGGGTGAGCCGCTGGGTGCACTGGCGCAGCGGGATCGCCTCGTGCAGCGCCGAGCGCGCCTCCTCGGCCTGCCGGCGGGACGACAGGGGGCCGAGGTAGGCGGCGCCGTCGTCGCGGCACTCCCGGACGATGGAGAGCCGGGGGAAGGGCTCCACGGTGAGCTTGAGCCACATCACCCGCTCGGGGAACTTCGAACGCCGGTTGTAGCGGGGCTTGTGCTCGGCGATCAGGCGCAGCTCGCGGACCTCGGCCTCCAGCCCGGTGGCGCACACGATCGTGCGGACGCGTTCGGCCAGGCCGACCATCTCGCGGACCCGCCAGCGGGTCTCCGAGCCGGTGAAGTAGCCGCGGACGCGGGTCCGCAGGTCGCCGCTCTTGCCGATGTAGAGCGCCTCGCCGGCGGCGTCCTCGAAGACGTAGACGCCCGGGGCGCTGGGCACGGCGTCGGCCAGGTGCCGCTTGCGCCGCTGCTCGGGGGTGGGCGCCTTGGCGAAGCCGCGCAGCTCCTCCAGGGAGGTGACGCCGAACGACCCGAGCCGTTCGATGAGGCCGTGCAGGACGTCGACGGTGGCGCGGGCGTCGGCCAGCGCCCGGTGGCAGGGACGGGTGGCGGCGCCGAAGAACCTCGCCAGGGTCTCCAGCTTGCAGTTGGGCACCTCGTCCTTGGTCAGGACGCGGCGTGCCAGGTCGACGGTGTCGACCACGGGGAACGCGGGCCAGGCGTACCCCTGCGCCGCGCAGGCGGCCTTGAGGAAGCCGATGTCGAACGGGGCGTTGTGCGCGACCAGCACGCAGCCCCTGGCGAACTCCAGGAACGCCGGGAGGACCGAGTCCATCCTTGGGGCGGCGGTCACCATCGCCTGGGTGATGCCGGTGAGCGCGGTGATGAACGGCGGGATCGCGCCGCCCGGGTCGACCAGCGTGCCGAACTCGCCGAGACCGGCGCCCCCGCGCACCTTGACCGCGCCGATCTCGGTGATGGCCGACTCGGCGGGCGACCCCCCGGTGGTCTCCAGGTCCACCACCACGAAGGTGACGCCCGCCAAGGGGGTGCCGAGGTCGTCGAGGGTGCCCTGGACGCCGTGCGCCGAAGGGGTCTCGGATCTCGCAGCCGTCATGGCGGCGACCGTAGAGCAGGCCACCGACAGAAGGGCGGCCCGCTAGGGTGGAGGGCACCCTGGAGACCTGCGCGTGCGGGGGCGCGCCGAGGGCGTTGTGCGAGGGCTCCGGCGGTTTGCGGCATACCACGTGTTCGTGCTGGTTAAGGTGCGTGACACCCGGGAAAACTGAGCGCACCGGCGGCACGCGCCTGGGAGGAGCGGGATCATCGACAGCGGCCCGGAAGCCGAGGAACGCCTGGCCCGCCCCCTCCCCGAGGCGGTCCGGCTGGGTGTCGTGGACGCCGCCGCGGAGCTGATCGGGTCGCTGCCGATCGAGGAGGTGCCGCTGCCGCTGCGCCGGTTCGCCCGGTTCGAGCGGCGCAAGCGGGCCAAGCTCGCCGGGCAGCACATCGCCGCCCGGCTGGAGAAGGACGACGCCTTCCGGCGGCGGGTCGCCGGGCCGCTGCGCGAGGCGCAGCCCGACCTGGTGGAGGCCGTGGAGGAGGGCGGGGTCCCGCCCGCCGCGGACCCGGTGCGGGTCGCGGTCATCGGCTACCTGCTGCGTCCCGAGGGGTGGACCCGGCTGGTGGAGGCCGCCCGGGACGAGCTGGAGCGATCGGCGAGCGCCTCGGAGGGCGAGGCCGCCGAACGGCGCATCGCCGAGCTGCGCGAGGAGGTCGCCGCCGCCCGCACGTCCCGTGCCGCCGAGGTGGAGCGGCTGCGGGCCGAGCTGCGCGAGAGCAAGGCCGAGATCTCCGAGCTGCGGCGCAAGCTGCACGAGGCGCGGCTGAAGGCCAAGGCGGCCGGGGAGCGCGCCGACGCGCTGGCCGCCGGCACCGAGCGCGAGCTGGCCGCCGCCCGGGAGGGCACCGCCGCCGCCGACAAGGAGTTGCGCCGCCTGCGCGGCAGGCTCGCGCGCGCGGAGGCCGGCGCCGAGGCCGCCCGGCGCGCCTCCCGGGAGGGCCGCAACGTCGACGACGTGCGGCTGCGCATGCTGCTGGACACGCTGGTGGACGCGGCCCAGGGCGTGCGGCGGGAGCTGGCGCTGCCGTCCACGATCGCGCGTCCGGCCGACGCGGTGCCCGGTGTGGAGCCGGACCGGGTGGCGCACCGCGCGCTGCCCGGCCGGGCGCTGTCGGACGACGATCCGCAGCTGCTGGACCGGTTGCTGACGCTGCCCCAGGTGCATCTGGTCGTCGACGGCTACAACGTCACCAAGACCGGTTACGGCGAGCTGCCGCTGGCCGACCAGCGCAACCGGCTGCTGTCGGGGCTGGGCGGGCTGGCCGCGCAGACCCGCGCGGAGGTCACCTGCGTCTTCGACGGCGCGGAGCTGGACGCTCCGGTGGCGATCGCCGCCCCGCGCGGGGTGCGGGTGCTGTTCAGCCAGCCGGGGCAGACCGCCGACGAGCTGATCGGCGAGCTGGTGCGCGCCGAGCCGTCCGGGCGCGCGGTGGTGGTCGTCTCCTCCGACCGCGAGGTGGCCGACGCCGCCCGGCGGGCCAGTGCCCGGCCCGCCCCCTCGACGCTGCTGCTGCGCCGGCTGGGCCGTACCTGACCGGGCGGCCCGCGATCGTCTCCCCCTGCCGGTGCGGCACCCCGCGGAGCGTTCCGACCACTGTCCGTCATAGCACTTCGTGACAGTTATCTCACCGAACGTCCGCAAAGCACGAATTACTAGTGCAAAGACCATCGAATCAGTTGTGACGGGTGTGACCCCTCGCTAGTGTCGTCCGCTGACATCGTGGACGAGAGGGGCACAACCGATCGTGGCCAGTGATCTCACCGGGGCGGCCTCCCAGCCGGCGCGCGTCCGCCCGAGCCTCATCGCGAGACGAGGCGCTCCCCGCAGGCTCACGGCGACCGTCTGCCTCGCCGTGACGGCCTCCCTCGCGCTTCCCGCCTCCGTGGCGTACGCCGACCCCGCCCCCAGCGCGGCCGAGGCGCGCAAGAAGCTGACCAAGCTCAACGAGCAGGTCGAACAGCTGGTGGAGAAGTACAACCAGGTGGACGAGCAGCTCAAGGTCGCCAAGAAGAAGTGGAAGGCGACCCAGAAGGCGGGCAAGGAGGAGCAGGCCACCTACGACCAGCTGCGCACGAAGATCGCGCAGATGGCCGCCGACGCCTACAAGAGCGGCAACACCGGCGACGTGGCCGGCTTCGCCGGGGCCAACGACCCGCAGGCGGTGCTCGACCAGGCCGCCGTCTTCTCCCACCTGGCCCGCAACCGCGGCTCGGAGCTGACCCAGTTCCTGGGGGCCGCCCAGCGGGTGCGCCGGGAGCAGGCCCAGGCCAAGGCCGCCTACGACGAGGTGGCCAAGAAGGCCAAGGAGATGCGGGCGAAGAAGACCGAGGTCGAGAAGTCGATCCGGAAGCAGAAGGCGCTGCTGGCCCGGCTCGGCGAGCGCACCTCCTCCGGGGGCGGCGGCGCCACCGGCGGCACGTACAACGGCCCGGCCAGCGGGTCGGCCCGCGTCGCGCTGAACTTCGCCTACGCCCAGCTCGGCAAGCCCTACCAGTACGGGGCGGCCGGGCCGAGCTCGTACGACTGCTCGGGCCTGACGATGAAGTCGTGGGGCGCGGCGGGCGTCGGCATCACGCGTACCACCAACTCGCAGTACGCCGCCACCAAGCGCATCGACAAGAGCAACCTGCAGCCCGGTGACCTGGTGTTCTTCAACAACCTCGGCCACGTCGGCCTGTACGTGGGCGGGGGCAAGATGATCCACGCGCCGCGCACCGGCAAGAACGTCGAGGTCGTGAGCATCACCTCGGGCTACTACCTGTCGAACTACTACGGGGCCGGGCGCCCCTGACGGGTCCCGGAGCGCGGCGGTCCACCGGGCCGTCGCCGCCGCCCGGACACTCCCCAGCCGCCGGACCAGGGCTTATTCCTGGTCCGGCGGTTTTTTGTCCGCTATTTGCCATTTCGTAGACCTTTGCTATCTTGTGTCCCACTCGCGGCGCCTCCCAGGTGTCGCAGGGCCGCGCGCCACACCGGCGCGCAACGGCCCTCCGCGGCACCCTCCAGGTGCCGCCCCCGCACGACACCCTCCAGGTGTCGCCCCGACACGGCGCCCCCCAGGTGCCGGTCCCCTCCCCCATCCGGCCGGCCCACCGTCCGTGAGCACCCGCGCGGCGCGCATGGGCGCCGCAGGCGCACCACGGCGGTCCTTCCATCGGGCACCGGCCGCGGGCGGATCCCCGTTCAGGGGCCCGTCCGACGTCTTTCCCACAAGTCAACGCCGAATCCGCCACCGAGCGGAGCCGGGGAACCAACGCCGGGCGATCCGGACCTTCCGGAACACGCCCGAGCAGGGGTGAATCGGCGCGCGGCCCACCGGAACGCACGCCCTGGACGAACGAGCCAGGTCGAGCGCACCGGCCGGGGAGCGCACCGTAGGACGACTTCCACGTCCGAATCCGACAGCTAACCCGGTAGGCGTCTGGAAGAAGGAGTGACCCTGCCAAGGAAAGCCGCAACCAGTACAACCCGCTCCAGCCGGATGCATCGCGGGCCGGCCCCCTCCGTCCGTCTCGACTGACCGACGGCGACTCAAAGCCAGGCGTGGCCGCCCGTTCCGGGCCCGCGGGGACGCTCCATCCCCTTGCCCCCGTGGCGCCAGGGCGGCCACGCCTGCTCTTCCCCCCACCTTTCGCCCTCCGAGTCCCTCGGAGAGGTGAACCAGTCCCAATCGCGGGCGCCCGCCCTCTGAGGCGCCCGCCGCCGAGTCCGCGCGAGCGGAGCCGGGGACCCACTCGTCCCAACGGGGTGAATCGGCCACCTCCACGACTTCAGGCAGCTCGATCGGTTCGTGACGGCCCCCCACAGCCACGAACCGTCGCGATCTGTCACGAAGGGTGGCGGGCGGCCGTAGGGCGCCTTCCAGGCCCGAATCCGACAGCTAACCCGGTAGGCGGCAATGGAAGCTAGGAGCCCACCGTGGCAGGAGACCATCGCAGGAAGCGCCGTCCGCTGATCGACGATCTGATCGGCAACCTCCGCAGCACCGGCGGCCTCGTCGCCGGCGCCACCGTCCTCAGTCTGGCCGCCGTCACCGCGCAGGTGACGCTCACCTCCACCGACGACGCGGCGGAGCCCAGGGCGGCGGCCAGGGCGGCCGACGTCTCGCCCCTCCCCGAGGACGGGGACGGGGACAGGGACGGAGACAGGGCCGAGAACGGGAAGGCCGAGGAGGAGAGCGACGGGAACACCGGCGAGAACGCCGGTGAGAACACCGATGAGAACGCCGGTGAGGACACCGGCGAGAAGGCCGGGAGCGACGGCCCGGCCGCCGGGGCCCGGAACGCCGAACGCGCGAAGCCCACCGCCGAGGCCGCCATCAAGGTCGCCCGGTCCCAGGTCGGGATCACCGAGAACGGCAGCGGCGAGACCAAGTTCCAGGACTGGTACATGACGACCGAGCGCGCCAGGGAGACCGTGGCGCGCGACGGCGGCTCCGTCCAGGGCTACGACGACGCCAACTGGTGCAGCATGTTCATCTCCTGGGTCGGCGACCGCATCGGCTTCAGCCACCAGATCGGCATGGACCCCTGGACGATCGCGCACGCCCGCTGGTTCAAGGAGGACGACCGCTGGGGCACCAAGCCTCGCCCCGGCGCCATCGTGTTCTTCGCCTGGGACGGCGGCAAGGACCTCTACGACATCGTGCACGTCGGGATGGTCGTCAAGGACAACCGCGACGGCACCGTCCAGACCATCGAAGGCAACACCTCCAACGCCGTCAGGGTCCGCGAACGGCCCGCGCGGACCATCGTCGGCTACGGCTACCCCGATTACGCCGAGAGCTGAGGCCGGCCCGGACAGGCCCGGCCACCGCGCGAGCGCGTTGACCGCCCGGTGGGGCGATGCCGGAGGCGAGCGCCACCGGGCGGATCGCGAAGCGACGCCGCGCTCGCACAGGCCCGGTCAGGCGCGATCCCCCAGGCGAGCGCCGCGGGCCGGGACTTCGGAAACACGGCCGGGCCGGTGCCAGGGCGGCGCCGGCCCGGCCCCGGCGGTCCTGGCGCGCGCATAGGATCGCGCGCATGGGACAAGGGCGGGAGCCGGGGGTCCCGCGGCGGAAGGTCCTGATGGCGGTCGCCGCGGGCGCCGTCGCATGCACGCTCGCGGGCGCCGGCCTGACGACCGCCGCCGGATCCGGCGAGCCGTCCCCGTCCCCGTCCCCGACGCGGGCGGCGGCCATGGCCGACGTCGGGATCCCCGAGCCGAACGCCGTGTCCACCGTCCTGGCCAACCGGGCCCGTGCCGTCCGCGACCGCGACCGCACGGCCTTCCTCTCCACGGTCGCGTTCGCCCCGGCGGCCTACCGGCAGGCCCAGACCGCGATGTTCGACAACCTGCTCAAGCTGCCCCTGGAGGGCTGGCAGGAGCGGGTGGAACGGGTCGAGTCCACCGACGGGGGCGCCGCGCTCGTGCGGATCCAGCTGCGCTACCGCCTGCGCGACCAGGACCCGGCCCCGGTGACGCGCGCCCGCCACCTGGCGTTCGTGCCGCGCTCGGGCACCTGGGTCATCACCGGCGACGGTGCCGCGCGCGGCCGTCCCGACGACGCCGAGATCTGGGACGGGGGCCCGCTGACCGTCGTCCGGGGGCGTTCCACCCTGGTCATCGGGGACGCCCCCGGGGTCGCCGACATCGCCCGCCGGCTGGAGGCGGCCGTGCCCGCCGTCACGGCGGTGCTGGGCAGGAGCGACGGCGGGAAGCGCCGCGTGAAGGACGCGGAGAAGACGGGAGCGGGCACCGCCATGGGCCTGCCGCCCCGGGTGGTCGCCTTCGTCCCCGCCGACGGCTCCCGGGCCGCCGCGCTGACCGGTGGCGGGCGCGACCTGCGGGACATCGCCGCGCTGGCGACCTCCATGCCCACCGCCGACGGCACCGGGGCGGACCGGATCGTCATCGCCCCCGACGCCTTCGAGCGCCTGAACACGCTCGGCCGCGACGTGGTGCTCACCCACGAGCTGGCGCACGTGGCCACCGGCGGGGCCCGCGACGGCCGCACCCCCCTCTGGCTGATCGAGGGGTTCGCCGACTACGTCGGGTACCGCGGCAGGAAGGTGAGCGCGAAGTCGGCGGCCCGCGAGCTGCATCGCGACGTGGCCGCCGGGCGGGTCCCGGCGGCGCTGCCGGACCGCGCCGCCTTCGACGGCGGCTCGGGCGGGCTCGCGCAGTCCTACCAGTCGGCCTGGCTGGCCTGCCGGATGATCGCCGAGCGGTACGGTGAGACCGCGCTGATCCGGCTGTACCGGGAGGCCGGGCGGATGCCCGAGTCCGCCGCGCTGCACGAGGTGCTGGGCGTGCGCGCCGACCGTTTCACCGCCGCCTGGCGCGACTACCTGCGGAAGGAACTGAAATGAGCGCGGAGCCCGGGCCTGGGGCCGCATCCGGAGGCGGCCCGGACTCGGACCGGGCCGCCGTCTCGGAAGGGACCCCGGACACCGGGCCGGGCGCGGGGCCGGACGAACCGGACGCGCGGGCGGCCGACCGCCGGGCCCGCCGGGCCGCCGTGCTGGCCGCCGCCGTCCTCCTCGCCGCCGTCGTCGCGGTGCTGGCGCTGACGACCCCGTGGAACCCCCTTCCGGGGAAGGTCCCCGGGGGCGCGGTGCCGGTGGACCCGGCCCGCGACTTCACCGCGGCGGAGATCGCCCGTTCCAGCGCGTTCGACGCCGCCCTCGCGCCCCGCGCGTACGCGAGCCTCGCCGTCGGCCTGGCGGTGGTGCTCGTCCTCGGGCTCACCCCGCTGGGCGCCCGCCTCATCGGCCGGGCCACCTCCCCGCTGCGCCGTCTCCCGGCGCGGGTGGCGGTGGCCGCGGTGGTGCTGACGACGGTGGTCCATCTGGCGGCGCTGCCGTTCGCCGTCTGGGGCGAGATCATCCTCCGCCGCTACGGCCTCTCCACCCAGACCTGGCCCGCCTGGCTGCTCGACGAGGCCAAGTCACTGGCCGTGACCTGGGTGATCTGGACGGTGGCGCTGCTGCTGCTCTTCCCGCTGCTGCGGCGCTTCCCGCGCTACTGGTGGACCGGCGCGGCAGCCGGGGGCCTCGTCCTGGTCGTGGCGGTGTCGTTCCTCTACCCGGTCGTCTTCGAGCCGGTCTTCAACAGGTTCCACCCGCTCCCCCGGGGCGAGCTGCGCACCGAGCTGCTGGCGATGGCCGAGCGCGACGGCGTACCCGTCAAGGACGTCCTGGTCGCCGACGCGTCCCGGCGGACGACCTCGCTGAACGCCTACGTCTCCGGATTCGGCTCCACCCGCCGGATCGTCGTGTACGACACGCTGCTGAAGTCCCCGCCCGCGCGGGTCGAGGCGGTCGTGGCGCACGAGCTGGGGCACGCCGAGAACGGGGACGTGCTGCACGGGACGCTCGTCGGGGCCTTGGGCGTCTCGGCCGCCGTCTGCCTCTTCGGCGCGCTGCTCGGTTCCCCGCGCCTGCTGCGCCGCGCCGGCGTCACCGCCGGTCCGGGCCGGGACGGGGGCCGTGCCGCCGCGGGCGCGGGCGACCCGCGGTCGGTGGCGCTCCTGCTGGCCCTGGTGACCGTGGCGGTACAGGCCGGCGCGCCGGTCCAGAACCTCATCAGCCGGCGGGTCGAGGCCCGCGCCGACGCCCACTCGCTGGACCTCACCCGCGACCCCGCCACGTTCGTGTCCATGCAGCACGAGCTGGCGGCCCGCAACATCTCCGACCTCGCCCCGGACCCGCTCGAACGGGTCCTCTGGATGAGCCACCCGTCGGCCCCCGAACGCATCGCCATGGCCCGCGACTGGGCCCGCGTGCACCGCGCCCCCGAGCCCCCTTCCCTCCAGCCCTGAACTAAGTTTCACGCCGCCGGTGCCGGGATGCCGCCTTCCGGCCCGACTCGCAGGGCCTGCTTGAGGGCGCTGCCCTTCACCCACTCCTGCCAGGACATCTGCCAGTAACCCCAGCCGTTCAGCGGCTCCAGTTCACGGTCGGTCCCCGTCACCTTGAACGGGTCGCCGCGGTAGGAGAAGTCGTAGAACCAGCGGGCATTGGAAGGGCTGGCGTTGATGCAGCCGTGGCTGACGTTGCTGTTCCCCTGGGACCCCACCGACCAGGGCGCGGCGTGGACGTACTCGCCGCTGTTGGAGATGCGGACCGCCGAGTAGACCGTCAGGCGGTAGTAGCCGGCGCAGCCGGGGCCGCAGCCGACCGTGGACGAGTCCATGATGACCGGGCTGCCCTTGTCCATGGTCAGGTGATTGCCATTGGTGGTGGTGTACTTCCTGACGTCGCCCCGGCCCATGCTGATCGGCATCTTCTTGACGACCTTGCCGTTCTTCCTGACCACCATGTGATGGCCGTCCTCGCTCGCCTTGGTGCTGTGGGCGTCGCCGATCCTGAACCGCAGGGACGCGTTCCGCCCGTACGTGTCCTTGGCCACCGCCACGCCGCTCAGATGCGCGTTGAAGGTCACGTCGGTATGGCTCGGCCAGTGCTCCTTGGTGCGGAAGACCACGTTCTGGTCGTCGAACCAGTGCCAGGCGCCCTCGACCGGCTTGCTGGAGCGGACCTCCAGCGCCCGCTCGACCGCCGCCCGGTCGGTGATCTTGCGAGGGAACTGGAGGATGATCGGCATCCCGACGCCCACGGTCTCCTTGTCGTAGGGCGCCTCGACCGCCACCTCCGTGGTGCGCCGCGCCTTGGCGGTGGTGAAGCGGCTGGTGACCGTCCGCGTCCTGCCGTCCCTGCCGAGCGCCGTCGCGACGACCGTGTACTCCGTACCGGGCTGCAGCGTCCAGCGCGAACGCCATTCGGACCGGTCGGCGCTCAGCGCGCCCTCGACCTTGGTGCCCTTCGCCAGGACGGTGACGTTCTCGACGGTCCCCCGCCGCGCCTGCACGGCGATCGGCACCTCGGGACGCGCCGCCGCCTGGCCCGCCGCCGGGCTCACCGCCAGCGCGACCGCGTCCGCCCCGGCCATGGCCGGTCCCGCGTCCGACGAGCATCCCGCCGTACCCGATCCCGCCGCCACCGTGATGCCGACCAGCAGCGCGGTGGTACGCCGCCCTCGTTCCTCCGGTCCCGTCACGCCGAGCCGCATCGTCGTCCCCCGATCGTCCCGCGATCCATGGAAGTGCGGCCCCGGTACACAAGGCCGCAGCTCATCATGAAAGGGCCGGTACCCACGGAAATCGTGGGACACCGGCCCTTTGGGGATTCCTTTAAGTGATCAGTGCGAGAAATGGCCCCGGTAATACTCGAAGACCATCCCGATGGTGGTCATGATCGCGGCGCAGACGCCGAGAATGACCAGCCACCAGCCGAACACCACGCCGAGGGTGACGGTCGTGGCCGACAGCGCCACGAACAGCGGCCACCAGCTGTGCGGGCTGAAGAAGCCCAGCTCGCCGGCCGCGTCCGCGATCTCGCCCTCGGGGTCGTCCTCGTACAGCGGGCCGCCGTTGGACCTCTCCAGCCGCCGGACCGTGAAGTGGATGTAGAACCCGATCAGGCCGGCCAGGCCGACGGACAGGGCCAGGGCGGTGGTGCCGGTCCAGTCACCCGACCACAGCCAGTAGACGACGTCGGTGGCGAGGAAGAAGACCGCGCACCCGTAGAACATGAACGCCTGTACGCGCATCGCTCAGCCCTTCGTCCCGGTGAGCTCGCCCTTGGCCCCCACGTGCGGGTGGTGCAGGTCGAAGGCCGGACGCTCGGAGCGGATCCGGGGGATCGAGTTGAAGTTGTGCCGCGGCGGCGGGCAGGAGGTCGCCCATTCGAGCGATCCACCGTACCCCCACGGGTCGTCCACCTCCACCCGCTTGCCCTTCTTCCACGTGATGTACACGTTGTAGAAGAACGGCAGCAGGGAGACGCCCAGCAGGAAGGCGAACACCGTCGACACCTGGTTCATGCCGGTGAACTCCTTGGCGTAGTCGGAGTACCGCCGGGGCATGCCCGCCGCGCCCAGCCAGTGCTGGACCAGGAACGTCCCGTGGAAGCCGATGAACAGCAGCCAGAAGTGCACCTTGCCGAGGGTGTCGTTCAGCATCTTGCCGGTCCACTTCGGCCACCAGAAGTAGAAGCCCGCGAACATCGCGAACACCACCGTGCCGAACACGACGTAGTGGAAGTGCGCCACCACGAAGTAGGAGTCGGAGAGCTGGAAGTCCATCGGGGGCGAGGCCAGGATGACGCCGGTCAGCCCGCCGAACAGGAAGGTGACCAGGAAGCCGAGCGACCAGAGCATGGGCGACTCGAATGTGAGTTGCCCTCGCCATATCGTTCCGACCCAGTTGAAGAACTTCACCCCTGTGGGCACCGCGATCAGGAACGTCATGAACGAGAAGAACGGCAGCAGCACCTGGCCGGTCACGAACATGTGGTGCGCCCACACGGTCACCGACAGGCCCGCGATGGAGATGGTCGCGAAGACCAGGCCGATGTAGCCGAAGACCGGCTTGCGGCTGAACACCGGGAGGATCTCGGTCACGATGCCGAAGAAGGGCAACGCGATGATGTAGACCTCCGGATGCCCGAAGAACCAGAACAGGTGCTGCCAGAGCAGCGCCCCGCCGTGCGCGGCGTCGAAGACGTGCGCCCCGAGCTTGCGGTCGGCCTCCAGCGCGAGCAGCGCGGCGGCCAGCACCGGGAAGGCCAGCAGGACCAGGATCGAGGTCAGCAGAATGTTCCAGGTGAAGATGGGCATCCGGAACATCGTCATGCCGGGGGCCCGCATGCACAGGATCGTGGTGATGAAGTTGACCGCACCCATGATCGTGCCGAAGCCCGACATGGCCAGGCCCATCACCCACATGTCGCCGCCGATGCCCGGCGAGCGGACCGCGTCCGACAGGGGCGCGTAGGCGAACCAGCCGAAGCTGGCCGCGCCGCCCGGGGTGAGGAAGCCCGCGATCACGATCAGGCTGCCGAACAGGAACAGCCAGTACGCCAGCATGTTCATCCGCGGGAACGCCACGTCCGGCGCGCCGATCTGCAGCGGCATGATCACGTTGGCGAAGCCGGCGAACAGCGGCGTCGCGAACATCAGCAGCATGATCGTGCCGTGCATGGTGAACAGCTGGTTGAACTGCTCGTTGCTGACGACCTGCAGGCCGGGCTTGTACAGCTCCAGCCGCATGACCAGCGCCAGCACGCCGCCGATCAGGAACATCACGAACGAGGTGATCAGGTACAGGTAGCCGATCACCTTGTGGTCGGTGGACGACATCCAGGAGGCGAGGATGCGCCCCTTGCTCGTCCGCGCCCCGGCGACCTTCAGGCCGCCAGGCGCCTCACTGACCGTGGTCACTGGGCACCCCCCGCCGCCTTGGCCTTGGCCTGGGCGATGAACTGGTCGTACTCCGCGGCCGGGACGACCTTCAGCTGGAACAGCATCCGGCTGTGGTCGACCCCGCAGAGCTCGGCGCAGCGGCCCTCATAGGTCCCGACCTTCCGCGCCGTGAACTCGAACTCGTTGGTGTAACCCGGCATGACGTCCTTCTTGTAGAGGAGCGCCGGGACCCAGAACGAGTGGATGACGTCGTTGGCGTGCAGCCGGACCCGGACGGTCTTGTCCGCCGGGATCACCATGACCGGCTTGGCGCCCGTGGTGGCGTTCGGGTCGACCGGGGTCCCGACGACCGAGGCGACGGTCCGCTCCTTGCCGGAGGCGTCCTTCTCCCGGTAGTCGAACTGCCAGCTCCACTGGAACCCGGTCACGTCGACGGTGACCGCGGGGTTCTTCGTGGTCTTCTCGACGTAGTTCTCGTCCCGGGCGGTGAAGTAGAACAGGACGCCGATGATGACGAACGGGACCGCCGTATAGAGGATCTCGATCGGCATGTTGTAGCGCACCTGCGGCGGCAGGTCGTCGGAGCGCTTGCGGTGGAACAGCACCGCCCAGATGATCAGCGCCCAGACCACGCCGCCCACGGCGAACGCCGCGATCCAGGATCCCTGCCAGAGCGTGAGCATGCGCTCTGCCTGGTCACTGATCGGCTCGGGCATGCCCAGGCGGGCCACCTCGCCGCTGCACGCGGTGGCGGTCAGCGCCACCAGGCCCAGCGCGCCGGCGCTCGTCAATGCGCGGCGACCGCGCACAGGCGTACGCCGCTCCCTAGAGCGGGTCGGACTCACGGAATGCCTTCCCCACGGATTGAAAGCCCGGCCTGCCGGGCGGTGAGATCAGTTGTTACACGTGTGTGGAGGACACATTAGCGTGAGGGTCCCGCATACCCCCGATCGGGTGCCCGGTTAGGGTGCTGACGTGGCCCACCGCAACGCCTCCGGCGCCGGCTTCGACGCCGCCTACTTCGACGCCGCCTCCACCGAGCCGCTGCATCCGGCCGCCCGCGAGGCGCTGCTGGGCGCCCTGGACGCGGGCTGGGCGGATCCCGCCCGACTATACGGGGCGGCGCGCGGTGCCCGCGTGATGCTGGACGGGGCGCGCGCGCAGGCCGCCGGAGCACTCGGGGTCCGCCCCGACGAGGTCTTCTTCACCACCTCCGGCACCCAGGCGGTGCACCTGGCCGTCCTGGGCGGGCTCCGGGGGCGGCGGCGCGCCGGCCGTCACCTGGTGGTGAGCGCCGTCGAGCACTCCAGCGTCCTGCACGCCGCCGAGGCCCACGAGCGCGACGGCGGCGAGGTGACGACCGTCGGGGTCGACCGGCAGGGGCGGGTCGACCCGGAGGCGTTCGCCGCGGCGCTGCGTCCCGACACCGCGCTGGCCTGCCTGCAGTCGGCCAACCACGAGGTCGGCACCCTCCAGCCGGTCGAGGAGGTCGCCGGGACGTGCCGGGCCGCCGGGGTGCCGCTGTTCGTCGACGCCGCCCAGTCCGCGGGCCGGGCGGAGATCCCGCCGGGCTGGTCCTCGCTGGCCGCCAGCGCGCACAAGTGGGGCGGCCCGCCCGGCGTGGGCCTGCTGGTGATCCGCAAGAACACCCGCTGGCGCTCGCCGCTCCCGGAGGACGAGCGGGAGGGGCGCCGCGTCCCGGGCTTCGAGAACGTGCCGGGCGCGGTCGCCGCGGCCGCCGCGCTGGCCGCCCGCAGTGCGGAGACGGCCGCCGAGGCGCCCCGGCTGTCCGCGCTGATCGACCGGATCCGTGAACGGGTGCCCCGGCTGGTCCCCGACGTCGAGGTGGTCGGCGACCCGGTCCGGCGCCTGCCGCACCTGGTCACCTTCTCCTGCCTGTACGTGGCGGGCGAGGCGCTGCTGACCGAACTGGACCGGCTGGGTTTCGCCGTTTCGTCGGGAAGTTCGTGCACGGCCGATACGCTTCGTCCCAGTCACGTCCTTGAGGCGATGGGGGTGATTACGCATGGCAACGTACGGGTATCGCTGCCGCGTGGCGCGGATCCCGCGGATGTCGACCGCTTCCTCACCGTCCTCCCGGACGCCGTGGCCCGCCTGCGGCGGTCCGCGGGGGTGAGCACGCCATGACCTGCGGCACGACCACGACGAGAGGGAGGCGGGCGCGCCCATGAGGTTCCGAGGCCGGACGAGGAGCGGGACGCGGCGCGGCGCGGCGGGCGAGGCCCCCGCGCAGTCGCCCGCGCAGGCCGCCCCCGAGCCCGCGTGGCCCGTCCCTGCCCTGGTCATCGACGCGCTGGGGCGCAAGTGCCCCATCCCGATCATCCTGCTGGCCGAGCGGATCCGGGAGATTCCGGTCGGCGAGGTCGTCGCGGTGCTCGCCGACGACGTGGCCGCCCGCACCGACGTGCCCGCCTGGTGCCGGATGAAGTCGCAGGAGTTCGTCCGGGAGGAGACGCTCCTCCACGCGCAGGCCCCCGCGGACGCGCCGCCCAGGGGCTGGGCGTTCCACATCCGCCGCATGTACTGAACGCCGCATGTACTGAACGCCGCCGGGTCTTCCCGCGGCCGGGTCTTCCGCGGCCGAGGCCCCGCGGACGGTCGCCGCGGGGCCTGCGTGCCGTTCGGTCAGGGGTTGGGGCAGGAGATGTGCGGGGCGACCTCGGCGGCGGCCTCCGCGCCGTAGACCTCGGCCAGACGGTCCAGGAAGTCCTGCCGGGCCAGCCGGTACTCCTGCGGGCCCGCCGCCTCCAGGACGTGGGCGGCGATGTTGTTGCCGACCTGGGCGGCGCGCTCCAGGGGCAGGCCCCAGGCGATCGCCGTCAGGAAGCCGGCGCGGAACGCGTCACCGACGCCGGTGGGGTCGACGACCTTGGGGACCGGGGTGCCCGGGACGTGCAGGCCCTTCTCGCCCTTGCGGTCGATGGCCACGCCCTTGGCGCCGAGGGTGGTGACGCGGATGCCGACCCGGTCCAGGATCTCCTCCCCCGACCAGCCGGTCTTCTCCTCGCAGAGGGCCTTCTCGTACTCGTTGGTGAACAGGTACGCGGCACCGTCGATGAGCTTGCGGACGTCCGCGCCGTCCATCCGGGCCAGCTGCTGGGAGGGGTCGGCGGCGAACGGGATGCCGCGGGTCCGGCACTCCTCGGTGTGCCGGATCATGGCCTCGGGGTCGTTCGGGCTGATCACGACGAGGTCGAGGCCGCCGATCCGGTCGGCCACCGGCCGCAGCTCGATCGAGCGGGCCTCGCTCATGGCGCCGGCGTAGAAGCTGGCGATCTGGTTCTGGTCCTGGTCGGTGGTGCACAGGAACCGCGCGGTGTGCCGGAGCTCGGAGACGTGGACGGAGGCGGTGTCCACGCCGTGGCGCTCCAGCCAGGAGCGGTAGTCGGCGAAATCGTCGCCGACCGCGCCCACCAGGACCGACTCCTTGCCCAGGCTGCCCATCCCGAAGCAGATGTTGGCGGCGATCCCGCCGCGCCGGATGTCCAGCTCGTCCACCAGGAACGACAGCGAGACCTGTTCCAGCTGGTCGGGGAGGAGCTGGTCGGCGAATCTGCCGGGGAAGGACATCAGATGGTCGGTCGCGATGGAGCCTGTCACGGCGATGCGCACGGCGTCGCTCTCCTCGTCGGTGGTTCCCGGCTGTGTGCCGGCTGCTCGTACAACCCGGAAAGACTACTTGCCATCGCACCACGGGATCCGGGCACCGGCCATCCCGGGCACACGAAGATGACAGGAAAAAGCGATGGCACGGAAAAGCGGCCCGGACGCGAGGGTCCAGGCCGCTTCACCGGCCGCCCGTGCACCCGGGCGACCGAGGTCGATCGGACGGTCAGTTGAAGGAGTCGCCGCAGGCGCAGGAGCCCGACGCGTTCGGGTTGTCGATCGTGAACCCCTGCTTCTCGATGGAGTCCACGAAGTCGATGGTGGCGCCGGTCAGGTACGGCGCGCTCATCCGGTCCACCCGGACGCTCAGGCCGCCGAAGTCCTGCACCTGGTCGCCGTCCATCTCCCGCTCGTCGAAGAACAGCTGGTAGATCAGGCCCGAGCATCCGCCCGGCTGCACGGCGACACGCAGCGCCAGATCGTCCCGGCCCTCCTGCTCGAGCAGGCCCTTGGCCTTCTCGGCGGCGGCGTCGGTGAGGTTGACGCCCTGCTGCGTGGTCTCCTGCGTGGTCGTCTCGCCTGCCATGTCTTCAGCTCCCGGGTCTCGCCGCTTTACGTGTCGCATGTCCGGCGCGCCTGGAGGCACACCGTCGAGGACGCCATGCGCCTCTCGGGAAGCACAACATCCCTCGCGCCGTGGTCATTCCTCCTCTCGCCAGTGTTACACACCGCGCGGACCGGCCCCCCTGCCCGCGACCGCTCACCGCCGGGTGTGCCATGATTAGTCGTCAAAGCGACGATAAGTCCCGTCGCAGGAGGGAGACTCCCGTGACCACCCCTGTGCGTGACCTTCCACTGCTGTTCCTGGGCGAGGGGTCCGATCCGGCCAGCGAGCGCGGCGTGGACTGCCCCGGAGACCTGCCACCCGCCTCCGACCCGGATCTGGTGGAACGCGCCAGAGCCGCCAAGGCGGCCCTCGGCGACCAGGTCTTCATCCTGGGCCACCACTACCAGCGCGACGAGGTCATCCAGTTCGCCGACGTGACCGGCGACTCGTTCAAGCTCGCCAGGGAGGCGGCGGCGCGGCCGCAGGCCCCCTACATCGTGTTCTGCGGCGTGCACTTCATGGCCGAGTCGGCCGACATCCTCACCGCCGCCCACCAGAAGGTGATCCTGCCCGACCTGGCGGCCGGATGCTCGATGGCCGACATGGCGACCTTCGACCAGGTCGAGGAGTGCTGGGAGGCGCTGGAGGACGCGGGCATCGCGGATGATGTGGTCCCGGTCACCTACATGAACTCCTCGGCGGACATCAAGGCGTTCGTCGGCCGCCACGGCGGCACGGTCTGCACCTCCTCCAACGCCAAGCGCGCGCTCGACTGGGCGTACGGCAAGGGCAAGAAGGTGCTGTTCCTGCCCGACCAGCACCTGGGCCGCAACACCGCCGTGCTGGAGATGGGCCTCTCCCTGGACGACTGCGTCGTCTACAACCCGCACCGGCCGGACGGCGGGCTGTCCCGGAAGGAGCTGCGCGAGGCCAGGATGATCCTGTGGCGCGGCCACTGCTCCGTGCACGGCCGGTTCAGCAAGGAGTCCGTGGACGAGGTCCGTGCCCGGGTCCCCGGGGTCAACGTGCTGGTCCACCCCGAATGCCGGCACGAGGTGGTGCTCGGCGCCGACCGGGTCGGGTCGACCGAGTACATCATCAAGACCCTCGACGCGGCCCCGCCCGGCTCGTCCTGGGCGGTGGGCACCGAGCTCAACCTGGTGCGCCGCCTGGCCAACGCGCACCCGGACAAGAACGTGATGTTCCTCGACAAGGCCGTGTGCTTCTGCTCGACGATGAACCGGATCGACCTGCCGCACCTGGTCCGTTCGCTGGAGACGCTGGCCGCGGGCGAGGTCGTGAACCGCATCGAGGTGGACGCGGAGACCGCGCGCCACGCCCGGGCCGCCCTCGACCAGATGCTCGCCCTCCCCTAGCCGGGACGGCTCGTCGACTTGCGGCGGGTCGCCGCCTCAGGCCGTGCCCGAGGGTGCGACTCGCCGCAGTTCAGCGTGTGTCCGTGGCGAACTCCAGCTCGCCGCCGTCGGCCGAGACCGTCACGTGCTGGCCGGAACGCAGGGTGCCTTCCAGGAGCATCCGCGACAGCCGGTTGTCGACCTCGCGCTGGATCGTCCGGCCGAGGGGGCGGGCGCCGAACTCGGGCTGGAACCCCCGCTCGGCCAGCCAGTCCACCGCCCCGGCGTCGAAGTCGACGGTGACGTCCTGGGCGTGCAGGCGGCGGCGGGTCTCCTCCAGCAGCAGGTCGGTGATCTGCCGCAGCTGCTCGGCGCCCAGCTGCCGGAACACGATGATCTCGTCGATCCGGTTGATGAACTCCGGGCGCAGGTGATCGCGCAGCACCCGCATCATCCGGTCGCGCAGCGAGGCGTCGGCCGCCCCCTGGTCGCCGGCGCCGAACCCGATCCGGCCGCCGCCCCCGCTGATCAGCTCCGAGCCCAGGTTGCTCGTCATGATCACGATGGTGTTCTTGAAGTCGACGGTACGGCCCTGGGCGTCGGTCAGCCGGCCGTCGTCCAGCAGCTGCAGCAGGACGTTGAACACGTCCTGGTGGGCCTTCTCGATCTCGTCCAGCAGCAGCACCGCGTACGGGGTGCGCCGGACCGCGTCGGTGAGCTGGCCGGCCTCCTCGTACCCGACGTAGCCGGGCGGGGCGCCGACCAGGCGGCTGACGGTGTGGCGCTCCTGGAACTCGCTCATGTCGAACCGGATCATCCGGTCCTGCGAGCCGAACAGCGCCGCGGCCAGCGCGCGGGCCAGCTCGGTCTTGCCGACCCCGGTCGGGCCGAGGAACAGGAAGCTGCCGATCGGCCGGTCGGGGGGCGCCATCCCGGAGCGGGACCGGCGGACCGCCTCGGCGACCGCCGCCACCGCCTCCTCCTGCCCGACCACCCGCTGGTGCAGGTGCTCCTCCAGGCGCAGCAGCCGTTCGCGCTCCTCCTCGGTGAGCTGGGAGACCGGCACGCCGGTGGTGCGCGACACCACCTCCGCGATGTCGAGGTCGGTGACCTCGGGCACCCCCTTGTGCTCCCCGTCGCGGGAGGCGCCGATCCGCTCCTCCAGGGTGCGGATCTCGTCGCGCAGCGCCGAGGCGCGCTCGTAGTCCTCGGCCGAGACGGCGTGCTCCTTCTCCCGGCGGCGCGCCTCCAGGTCCTGCTCCAGCCGCCGTACGTCGCCGGCCGGGGTGCGCACCCGCAGCCGCACCCGGGCGCCCGCCTGGTCGACCAGGTCGATCGCCTTGTCGGGCAGGAACCGGTCGGTGATGTAGCGGTCGCTCAGCTCGGCGGCGGCGACCAGCGCCTCGTCGGTGAAGCGGACCTGGTGGTGGGCCTCGTAGCGGTCCCGCAGGCCGCGCAGGATCTCGATGGTGTCGTCGACGGTCGGCTCCGGCACCAGGATCGGCTGGAAGCGCCGCTCCAGAGCGGCGTCCTTCTCCACGTTCTTGCGGTACTCGTCGACCGTGGTGGCGCCGATGATGTGCAGCTCGCCGCGGGCCAGCGCGGGCTTGAGCATGTTCCCGGCCGTCATGGCCCCCTCGGCGCCGCCGGCGGTCACCATCGTGTGCAGCTCGTCGATGAAGATCACCAGCTGCTCGGAGTGCTCGCGGATCTCATCGACGATCTTCTTCAGGCGTTCCTCGAAGTCGCCCCGGTAACGGGTCCCGGCCACCACCCCGGCCAGGTCGAGCTGGACGACGCGCTTGCCGCGCAGGGTCTCGGGCACCTCGCCGTCCACCACGCGCTGCGCGATGCCCTCGACGATGGCGGTCTTGCCGACGCCCGGGTCGCCGATGAGCACGGGGTTGTTCTTGGTACGGCGGGACAGCACCTCGACCGTCTGCTCGATCTGCTCGTCGCGGCCCACGACCGGGTCCATCCGCCCCTCGGCGGCCAGCTCGGTGAGGTCGCGGCCGTACTCGTCCAGGGTCGGGGTCCCGGTCGGCGGCGGCCCGGCGTGCCCCCCGCCGCCCCCGATGGCCTCCCGCAGCGTCTCGGGGGTGAGCCGCTCCCTGGCGAGGATGCGGCCCGCGGGCGACTCGGGATTGAGCGGCAACGCGAACAGCAGGTGCTCGGGACCGATGTAGGACGTCCCCAGCGCGTGGGAGATCTGGTGGGCGTCCAGGAGCGCGCGCTTGGCCGCGGGGGTCAGCACCGGCGGGGTCTCCCGCGCGTCCCTCGCCTCGCCCCGCGACACCCCCGCCTCCACCTCCCGGACGATCGCGGCGGGGTCCACGCCCGCGCGCTCCAGCAGGCGGCGCGTGCTCTCCTGCCTGGCCAGGGCCCACAGCAGGTGGTCGGTGTCCAGATCGCGGCTGCCCCACTCGGCGGCCTTCAGCGCGGCCTCGCGGAGGGCCTCGCGGGCGTCCTCGTTCATCAGGCGGCCGATGTCGATCCGCTGGACCGGCCGCCGGGGCACCCCCGGGCCGAAGAAGCGGGCGAAGAACTCCTCGAAGGGATCGGAGCCGAAGCCTTCCGATCCGTACGGGCCACCGGTCATGACGTTCCCCCTCGTCGTCGCACCTGTCTCGGGCCCGGCGCGCGTACGGCCGGACGCGTGGCCGGCGGGGGGCGCCCGCACGCGGGTCACCGAACCCGCCACATCAGGCCGTCTGCCCGGCGAGGGCACCGCGAAACGGACAGGACGGTCACCGAGCGCGAGGGGCCGGAGCCGTCAGAGGCCGGGGGCGCCCCAGACCGGGAACCACCTGCCGAGGTCCTCCTCGAACGGCAGGTCGGCGCCGACCGCTCCCCGCACCTGCAGTTCGAGGGCGTTGTCGCGCTTGTCACCGGACAGGGGGGCGAACGGGTAGAACGTGCCGCGCTTGTAGAGGTAGACCAGGGCCAGCCGCCGCCCGTCCGGGCCGGTGAAGCCGGCGAGCGAGCACAGCAGGTGGGGGCCGAACCCGCCCGATTCGAGGGTCGAGTTCACCGCGTGCAGATCGGTGACCAGCGCGGCCAGGTCGCCGGGCGGGTGCCGGGCCAGCAGCCAGGTGTAGCCGTAGGAGTCGGTGCTGAGCTCCACCTCGGGCCCCTCGTCGGCGTCCAGCAGCTCCCGCACGTCCTGCTGGAGCCGGGCGAACGCGCCGCCCTCGGCCGCCCGGAAGCACACCGAGCCGAGCCCGGTGGGGGTGAACGCCGTCGCCGCCTCCAGCGTCACGGCGGCCGTGGGCAGCGCGAACAGCCGGTCGAGATCGGGCTTGACCGGCTTGGACCGGCCCAGCAGCGTGTCCAGGAAACCCACGTTCACACTCCCCTGCTCAACTGTCCGCTGATGTCCTGCAGCTGCGCCAGCCGCCGCTCCAGCGACGGGTGCGTGGAGAACAGCGAGGAGATGCTGAACCCCTTGGTGAGGGCGGGTGCGAAGAAGAAGGCGTTGAACGGCTCGGCGGCCCGCAGGTCCTTGGTGGGGATCCGGGCCATCTCGCCGGAGATCTTGGTCAGCGCCCCGGCCAGCGCGGAGGGGCGGCCGGTCAGCAGGGCCGCCGCCCGGTCGGCCGACAGCTCCCGGTACCGGGACAGGGCGCGGGTCAGCAGGAAGCTGATCGCGTAGGCGATCGCGCTGACCGCGACCACGGCCAGCAGCACCAGCCCGGTGTTCTGGTCGTTGCGGCGGCCGAAGCCGCCCCACAGCCCGGCCTCCAGGCCGAACCGCGTGATGAGCCCGGCGCACACGCCCAGGAACGAGGCGATCGTCATGACCGCCACGTCACGGTGCGCGATGTGCGCCATCTCGTGCGCCAGCACGCCCTCCAGCTCCACCGGGTCGAGCCGCCTCAGCAGCCCGGTGGTGACGCAGACGACGGACTTGCGCTGGTTACGCCCGGTGGCGAACGCGTTGGGCACGTCGGTGTCGGCGACGGCCACCTTCGGCTTGGGGGCGTCCGACATCGCGCAGATCCGGTCGACCACCCCGTGCAGCTGGGGCATCTCCTCGGGGGAGACCTCCCGGCCGTGCATCGCGAACAGCGTGATCCGGTCGGAGAAGAAGTACTGGGCGAACAGGAAGAGCACCGCGATCACCAGCGCGAACAGCCCCCAGCCGGGCGCTATCACGTAGAACGCCGTCACGAAGGCGACGTACACCAGTCCCAGCAGGAACATCGTCACGAGCATGCGTGACGTCAGTCCCCGATCGGATGCGTAACGCGTTCGGGCCATCCGTTACCCCCGTCCCCCGACACAACGTTTCACCAGGAGAAACGCGCGAAGGGCGGGTTTTGTGCCTGGCCCGGGCGGCGAGGGCGGGGCTCACCGCTCCCCGGACCCTCGATCCCCCGTTCCCGTTCCTGTTCCCCGTTCCCGTTCCCCGTGAGACGCCGCGCCGGCCCGAGGGCTCGCGCGGCCGATCCCGAGCCCGCCGGAGGCGGCCCGTACCGGCCGGTGCCGGCCGGGGTCAGTCCGGGATGAGGCCCTCGTCGCCCAGCATCTTGCGGACCTCGTCCATGGCCGCGTCGGCCGGGGGCAGGATCAGCTCGGACGGTTCGAGGCTGTCCTCCGGCAGCACCCGGCCGACCTTGCGCGCGTTGTCGAGAAGATCGTGCAGGGCGGTACGGAACCTCGTCTCGTCACCGGAGTCGATCGCGGCCTCCAGCTCGTCGTCGAGCTTGTTGAGCGCGGTCAGATCGCCGGGCGCGATGTCCAGCTGCCCCTCCCCCATGATCCGGACGATCATTGGGCACCGCCCGGCTTCTGCTGCCACTGGGCCTGCTGCGGGGTGTCCACGTCCTGCGGCTTGGCGGCCGGCGAGCCCGGGTCGAGCTCCTTGGGCGCGGGCCCCTGGCCCAGCTCGGCCTTGAGGCGCTCCAGCTCCAGGTCGACGCCGGGACCGGAGCCCATCCGGTCGAGCTCGGCCTGGATGTCGTCCTTGGGCCCGGAGAAGTCCTCCAGCGCGCCCGAGGCCAGCAGCTCGTCGATCGCGCCGGCGCGCGCCTTCATGTTCTCGGTCTTCTCCTCGGCGCGCTGGATCGCCAGGCCCACGTCGCCCATCTCCTCGGAGATGCCGGTGAACGCCTCGTTGATCTTCGTCTGCGCCTCGGCGGCCGTGTAGGTGGCCTTGATGGTCTCCTTGCGGGTCCGGAACGAGTCGACCTTGGCCTGCAGCCGCTGCGAGGCCAGCGTGAGCTTCTCCTCCTCGCCCTGCAACTGCTGGTACTGCGCCCGCAGGTCGCCCAGCTGCGAGTCCAGGCCCGAGCGCCGGGTCAGCGCCTCCCTGGCCAGGTCCTCCCGGCCCACCTGCAGGGCCTTCTTGCCCTGGTCGGTGAGCTTGTTCTGCTGCTGCTCCAACTGGTTGATCTGCAGCTCAAGACGCTTGCGCGAGGTGGCGACGTCGGCGACACCCCGACGGACCTTCTGCAGCATCTCCAGCTGGCGCTGGTAGGAATAGTCCAGGGTCTCCCGGGGATCCTCCATACGGTCCAGGGCCCTGTTCGCCTTGGACTTGAAGATCATCGACATTCGCTTCATCACGCTCATCGCGCGGCGCCGGTCCCTTCGTGTGCTCTGCTCAGTCACAAACTGGGCTCAATGACCACTGCTGGGGTTCTTATCACCCTACGCGTTAACGCGCGAGGCAGCCACGATGTTCGCAGCCGGTAGGCTGATCTCGTGTTCCGACGTCGTACCCAGGAAGCACCCGAGAATCCTCCTCCGGTCGTAAAACCGGGAGGAAAGGGTCGTCCCACGCCCAAGCGCAGTGAAGCCGAAAAGCGCCGCCGGCAGCCGATCACGGCGCCGAGCAACCGCAAGGAGGCCTACAAGCGCGTCCGCGAGAAGCAGGCCGCCGAGCGCGCGCGTGCCCGCGAGGGCATGTCCCGGGGCGAGGACAAGTACCTCCTCAAGCGCGACAAGGGGCCGGTGCGCAGGCTCGCCCGCGACTACGTCGACGCGCGCCGCACCGTGGGCTCGTACCTGATGTACGCGATGTTCGTCATCGTGGCCCTCAGCCTGCTCCCGGTCACCGCGGCCAAGCTGCTGGTCCTGCTCGCGCCGCCGCTGCTGCTGGCCGTGGTCTTCGTCGAGGGCCTGCTGATCAGCCGCGGGATCAAGCGGCTGGCCGCGGAGCGCTACCCCGACGAGGACGCCAAGGGCGTCGGGCTGTACGCGGCGATGCGGGCCATGCAGATCCGGCGGCTGCGGGTGCCCTCTCCCCAGATCCAGCCCGGCCAGAAGGACGCGGTCGGCAAGGGCGGCGCGGCCTAGGCCGGGTTGCGGGCGCCGCCCGGCCCTGGGCTCGGCGGTGCCGGGTCAGGGCCGCCGGCGCGCGGCTAGGGTCGGGGCCATGGAGTTCAGACATCTGGGCCGCAGCGGTCTTAAGATCAGCGAAATCTCGTACGGCAACTGGCTCACCCATGGCTCCCAGGTCGAGGAGGACGCCGCGCGCGAGTGCGTGCGGGCGGCCCTGGACGAGGGGATCACCACCTTCGACACGGCCGACGTCTACGCCGGGACGCGCGCCGAGGAGGTCCTCGGGCGCGCGCTGGAGGGGCAGCGCCGCGAAGGGCTGGAGATCTTCACCAAGGTCTACTGGCCGACCGGCCCGGGCCCCAACGACCGGGGCCTGTCCCGCAAGCACATCTTCGAGTCGATCCACGGGTCGCTGCGCCGGCTGCGCACCGACTACGTCGACCTCTACCAGGCCCACCGGTTCGACCACGAGACGCCGCTGGAGGAGACCCTCAAGGCGTTCGACGACCTGGTGCGGCAGGGCAAGGTGCTCTACGTCGGCGTCTCGGAGTGGCGGGCCGAGGAGATCGAGCGGGCGCTGAAGATCGCCGATGAGATGGGCTTCGACCGGATCGTCTCCAGCCAGCCGCAGTACTCCATGCTGTGGCGGGTCATCGAGGAGGAGGTCGTCCCGCTGTGCGAGCGGGAGGGCGTCGGGCAGATCGTCTGGTCGCCGATCGCGCAGGGCGTGCTGAGCGGCAAGTACCTGCCGGGACGGCCGCTGCCGGAGGGCTCGCGCGCCACCGACGACAAGGGCGGCGCCGACACGATCAAGCGGTACCTGAACGACGATCTGCTGACCCGCGTGCAGGAGCTGAAGCCGGTGGCCGCCGACCTCGGGCTGAGCATGGCCCAGCTGGCGGTGGCCTGGGTGCTGCAGAACCCGAACGTGTCGTCGGCGATCGTGGGCGCGTCCCGTCCCGAGCAGGTGCGCGACAACGTCAAGGCGGCGGGGGTCAGGCTGGACCCCGACGTGCTCAAGCGCATCGACGACGTTCTCGGCCCGGTCGTCGTCCGCGACCCGGCCAAGACCTCCAGCCCGCGCCGGCGCCCCTGACCGGCCCTCCGGCCGGCCCCGGGGCCGGCCGGAGGCGGACGTTCACTCCGGGTCGTGCAGGCTCATCGGTCCGTAGATCGTCGACTCGCCGTCCAGCAGCGTCACCTGGTCGGCCCCCTCGTCCCGGAGGTCGCGCCAGTTCTCTCCGAGCCACGACTCGGCGTCGGCCTGCGTGGTGAAGGTCTCCTCCACCACGCCCACCGGCCGCCCGTCGGCCTTCTCCAAACGCCAGCTCCACGCCATGCGCCATGACCTCCCTCTTCGCGGTGAGACTAACGCCTGTCCCCCTAGCTCCTGGCCTCGATGGCGCTCCGGATCGTCTCCGCGCTGCCGAGCGACTCGCTGCCCAGCGCCACCCCGTTCACCCGGACCGTCGGGGTCGCGTTGACGCCGCCGCTGGTGTAGGCGCGGCTGGCCGCGAGGACGGCCTCGGCCCGCTGCTGGCCAGTGACGCACTTGCGGAACGTGTCGTCGCGCACTCCCAGCGGCGCGGCGTACGACACCAGGTCCTTCACGTCGTAGCCCTGGGTGTACTGCTCCTTGGGCTGGTGGGCGTACAGGGCGTCCTGGTAGGCCAGCCAGCGGGCGCCATCGCTCAGGCAGCGCAGCGCCGACGCGGCCCTCAGCGCGTTGCCGTGCATGGGCTCCATGCCCTTGGACCAGATCACCATCGGCCGGTAGATCACCTTGGCTTTGCCCGACACGGCCAGGTCCTTCAGCATCGGGTCGACCATCTTGTCGAACGTGCCGCAGTGCGGGCAGGCGAAGTCGCCGTACACCTCCACGACCGGCCGCTCGACCCCGGGCCGGACCATGGTCAGGCTGCCGTCCGTGCCGGGACGGGCCTGCGCCCCGCCGGAGATCTCGCCGACCTTCAGCTGCTCGGGCGGCGCGGCGCCGCCTCCGCCTCCGCCGTCATCGCCGCCGCGGGTGAACAGGGCCACCCCGACGACCGCGACGACCACGACCACCAGGGCGGCCGCCACCAGCCCGATCACCAGTCCGGCACCGCCGCCTTTGCGGCCGGGCGGAGGAGGGGGCATCGGCGGCCCCGGCATCCCCCAAGGACCTCCCGGGCCTCCCGGCCCCGGACCTCCTGGGCCTGGACCTCCTGGGCCTGGACCTCCTGGGCCTGGACCTCCTGGACCTGGACCTCCTGGACCTGGACCTCCTGGGCCTGGACCTCCTGGGCCTGGACCTCCTGGACCGACCGGGCCTCCCGGGAACGCCGGTCCTCCCGGAGCGCCTGGGCCGTAGCCGGGCCCGCCGGGTGGCATCGGGCCCCCTGGCTGTCCGGGTCCTGGCGTCTGTGGCCACGGCGCGTTCGGGGGGTTGCCCACCGTGCCTCCTCGCGATCTGTGAACGACGGCCTCGGGACGATGTCCGCTGGACCGGTCTCGGCCGCGTCCCTCGTTCCGGGACTGCCTATTGTCTCTGAGCGATATGGACTCTCTGAGCGACATGGACATCGTGCCGCGCTCCACGCGCATCGATCTGCAAGGCCCGCCGGTCGCGGCGGGCGGGGACGGCTGGCCCGCGCCCGGCTGCCGCTGCGCCTCCTGCGGCCTGCTCCGCGCGGCCGGGATACGGCACGAGCCCTTCGAGCCGGGCCGGTTCCGGCTGGGCGGCGTCCCGCTGGCGCGGTGCCCCCGCGAGGAGGTGCCCGGAGGGCATGAGGTCCGGGGCCCCGGCGGCGAGCGCGTCCTGGTCGCCCCGCGGCCGGGCGACCGGCCGCTGCCCCCGCCCGGGGCGGTGTACGACGCCGTCCTGCTGGATCTGGTCGGCGACCCCGGCCATCTGGGCCGGCTGCGGCACGCGGGGGCGGTGACCCCCTCCACGGCGGTGGTGGCCGTTCATGTCGACCACCGCGTCCGGTCGCCGCGGGAGCTGCGGCGGCGGCTCGCGCACTGGCTCCGCCCGGTGGACGGCCCCCACCGCACGCTGCTGCTGGGCGGTGCGCGGTCCGGCAAGTCGGCCGAGGCGGAGCTGCGCCTGCTCGCCTGCCCGCGGGTCACCTACCTCGCGACGAGCGCGCCGCGCGACGGCGACCCCGAATGGCGGGCCCGGGTCGAGGCCCACCGGCGCCGCCGCCCGTCCTGGTGGCGCACCGTCGAGACCACCGCGCTGGCCGGGGCGCTGGCGTCCGCCGAACCTGACGGCGCGGTGCTCGTCGACGGGATCGGCACCTGGCTGGCCGCCGCCGTCGACGAGGCCGGGGCCTGGGACGAGCCGGACGCGGTCGGCCCGCGCCTGGACGAGCTGGTCGAGGCGTGGCGGGGCACGCCCGCGCGGGTGGTGGCCGTCAGCGACGAGGTCGGCCTGTCGGTGGTCCCGGCGACCCGGTCGGGACGGGCGTTCCGCGACCTGCTGGGCGGCCTCAACCAGCGCCTGGCCGCCGAGTCCGAGTCGGCCGCGCTCGTGGTGGCCGGACGCGTGACGGACCTGCCGTGACCGGGGCACGGGCGGGCGCCTGGGCCGCCGGGGCGAGGCTGGCGGTCACGCTGCTGACGATCGTCCCGCTGCCCGCGGCCCGGACCGGCGCGGCGGCGGGGCCCGGCCGGGACACCGCCCGCCGCGCCATGCTCCTGGCGCCCCTGGCCGGCCTGCTGGTGGGCGGCGCGGCGGCGGCCACGCTGCTGCTGGGCGATCTGCTCGGGCTGGCCCCGGCACCGCGCGCCGCGCTGGCGGTGGCGGCGATGGCGGTGCTGACCCGGGCCCTGCACCTGGACGGGCTGGCCGACCTCGCCGACGGGCTGGGCAGCGGGCGGCCCGCCGCGGACGCCCTGGCGATCATGAAGCGCTCCGACATCGGCCCGTTCGGGGTGGTGACCCTCCTGCTCACCCTGATCGTCCAGGTCACCGCGCTGGCCACCGCGTCCGGCGCGGCGCTCGCCGTCGTGATCGCCGCCGTCACGGGACGGCTGGCGCTGCCCTGGGCCTGCCGCCGCGGCGTCCCGGCCGCCCGCCCCGGCGGGCTGGGCGCGCTGGTGGCGGGCACGGTCCCCGGCGGTGCCGCGGCGGCCGTGACCGTGGCCGTCGTCCTGGCCGTCCTGGGGGCCGGAGCGGCGGCGGGAGCGGCGGCGGACGGTCCGGGCGGGCCCGGCGACGCCGTCCGCGGCGCGTTGCAGGCCGGTGCCGCCGTGCTCGCGGGGCTGGGCGTGGCGGTGCTGACGTTGCGGCACGCCGTCCGCCGCCTGGGCGGTGTCACCGGCGACGTCCTCGGCGCGCTGGTGGAACTGGCCGCCACCGCCGCGCTGGTCGTCCTGGCCGCCTGACCCGGGCGGCCTCACCCGGCGCGGGGGCCCTCGCCGAGGGAGTTCAGCAGGGCGGCGCCGCGCTCGGCGTCGTCCACGCTGACCGCGAACCGGCCGCCGTCGTCGTACTGGACCACCAGGCACTCGCCGCCGCGCAGCATCACCGTGGTCCCCTTCGGCCCGAGCCGGTAGCCCCACCCGCCGGCCTCGGCGGGCGAGCGGTCCTCCGCCCAGGCCGCGGCGATCCTGCCGCGCGGGATGCGCCGTACGGGGCGTCCCAGCGGCCCGAAGGCCACGGCCAGGCCGCGGGTGTCCACCGTCACCCGCGCCGAGGAGAGCGCGAGCACGACCAGCCCGGTCAGGCCCAGCGTCACCAGGGGGATCCCGAGCGGCCCTCCCGGGGTGAGCGGCTCGGGCAGGAGCAGGACCAGGGGCGCGCCGATGGCGCCGGCGGCAGCCAGCGCGCCGCCCAGCCAGGCCAGGAGCCGGTTGTGCACGTAACCGATCCATACCGCGCGCTGCCCCGCACCGACCTTGAGCCGCGGCGTCCCGGGGGGCGGCGGGGCCGTGGCGTCGGACCCGGTCATGCCGATCAGCCAGCCCACCAGCGCGGCGGCCGCCGCCGCGAGGACCACCAGGGCGATCACGCCGCCGCCGAGCTCACCGGCCTCCCGCCAGGACGCGCGGTCGAGATTGGCGCGCAGCGTGGAGCCGATCATGCCCGCGGTGACGCCGGCGCCGAACCCCAGCAGAGCGCCGAAGCCGGCGCGGGTCCGCCGCCGCCCCCAGCCGCCGAGGCCGGTGATGACGGCGGCGCCGCACAGGACCAGCCATATCCCGCCGCACACCAGCAGCCAGACGGTGAACGAGGAGGAGCCGTCGGGGGTCCCCCCGCCGTCCCAGTGGGTGGCGAGCGGATCGGGCAGCCGGTCCCGCAGCGCCAGCGGCGCGACGGGGATGGCCGCGAGGCCCGCCGACGCGGCGAGGCCGGCGGTCACGAACAGGGACCGGCGAGTGGCCATGGTTCAGGCTCCTTCGATCATCTCTATCAGCTCGGCGCGCGTGATCCCCAGCCGCTCGGCCGCGGCCACCAGCGCCCGCACGTTCTCCATCAGCTCTCCCGCCTCCGGGCGGGCCGCCACCCGGATGCCCCGGCCGCGGCGGAAGTCCAGCAGTCCCTCGTCCCTCAGCTGCCGGAGCGCGCGCAGGACGGTGTTGGGGTTGATCCCGAGCGCCGCCGCGAGGTCGCGGGCGGGCGGGACGCGCTCGCCCGGCGCGGACTCCCCCGCCGCGATCGCGCGCCGGATGGCCGCGGCCACCTGCTCGTGCAGGGGACGCGGGTCGTCTTCGTGCAGCCTCAGCAACATGGTGCTAATGAAACTAGCATCTTTGGCTCCATCTTGCGTGGTTCGCCCGGAACGCTCCCCCGGCCTCCCCCCGGCGCCGCCGGAACGGGCCGCGCCGGGTCGCGGCGCCGGGAGGTCCGGGGAGGTCGCGCGAGGTAAGGCTTGATCCAAAAGGGCGAAACCGGTCACCGGGAGGACTAACATCGGGCTACGTGACGAGCATCAGCCTGGACAGCGCAGAACCCGCCTCCCTGGACGTCGACGCCATCGTGATCGGCGTCACCCCCGCCGCCTCCGGCGACGGCTCCGGACCCCGCCCCGTGGGCGCGGCGGAGCTCGACCGGGCCCTGGACGGCAGGCTCGCGGAAGCGCTGCGGGCGCTGGGCGCGACCGGCAAGGCCGGCGAGGTCACCAAGCTGCCGACGCTGGGCGCCCTGCCCGCCGGCGTGATCGTCGCGGTGGGCCTGGGCGAACCCGGAGCCGCGGGCGGCCACGACGCCGAGACGCTGCGCCGCGCCGCCGGCGCGGCCGTGCGGGCACTGGCCGGCACCGGCAGGGTCGCCCTCGCGCTGCCCGCCGGCTCGGCCGGGGAGATCGAGGCGGTCGCCCTGGGCGGCCTGCTCGGCAACTACAGCTTCGGCGCCTACCGCACCGGCGACCGCACCGAGCCGGTCGGCGAGATCGTCGTCGCCGGCGCGGCCGAGGACGCGTCCGTCGACCGCGCGCGCACGCTGGCCGAGTCGGTCGCGCTGGTCCGCGACCTGGTCAACACCCCGCCCTCGGACCTGAGCCCCGAGGACCTGGCCGACGCCGCCGAGCGCGTCGCCGGCGAGGCCGGTCTCGACATCGAGGTGCTCGACGAGAAGGCCCTGGTGGACGGCGGCTACGGCGGCATCGCCGGGGTCGGGCAGGGGTCGGCCAACCCGCCCCGCCTCGTCCGGCTCGCCTACGCCCACCCCGAGGCGTCCAAGACCCTCGTCCTGGTCGGCAAGGGCATCACCTTCGACTCCGGCGGCCTGTCCCTCAAGCCCGCCGAGTCCATGGACTGGATGAAGTCCGACATGGGCGGCGCCGCGGCGGTGCTCGGCGCGCTGTCCGCGATCGCCGCGCTCGCCCCCCGGGTCAACGTGGTCGGTTACCTCGCCATCGCCGAGAACATGCCCAGTGGCACCGCGCAGCGCCCGTCCGACGTGCTGCGGGTGTACGGCGGCAAGACCGTCGAGGTCCTCAACACCGACGCCGAGGGCCGCCTCGTCCTGGCCGACGCCCTGGTCCGGTCGGGCGAGGACGGGCCCGACCTGCTGGTGGACGTCGCCACGCTGACCGGCGCCCAGATGGTCGCGCTGGGCACCCGGACCACCGGAGTCATGGCCAACGACGACGACGTCCGTGAGAAGGTGGTGGCGGCGGCCGGCCGCGCCGGGGAGCCGTCCTGGGGGATGCCGCTGCCGGCGGAACTGCGCAAGGGACTGGACTCCGCGGTGGCCGACATCGCCAACATCAGCGGCGAGCGCTGGGGTGGCATGCTGGTGGCGGGCGTCTTCCTCAAGGAGTTCGTGCCCGAGGGCGTCCGCTGGGCGCACCTGGACATCGCCGGTCCCGCGTTCAACAAGGGCGAGCCCTACGGCTACACCCCCAAGGGCGGCACCGGCGCGGCGACGCGTACGTTGGTGCAGATCGCCGAGGATCTCGCCGACGGGATCCTCTGACGGTCCACCGAAGCGTCCGGCCGTCGGGGCCGGAAGAAGTGAATAGGTTCCCCAGCATCCGCGCGGAGGCCGGGCCGTGACCGGCGCCGCGCGGTACGGGGCACCGCGGAACAGCGCGAAGACCGGGGAAAGGGAGCGTCCAGTGGCCAACAGCGGCCCCTTCGACATCGTCGTCCTGGGTGGTGGCAGCGGCGGTTACGCGTGCGCACTGCGGGCGGCCGAGCTCGGCAAGACGGTGGCGCTCGTCGAACGCGACACGCTCGGCGGCACCTGCCTCAACCGCGGGTGCATCCCGACCAAGGCCCTCCTGCACGCGGCCGAGGTGGCCGACCAGACGCGCGAGGCGGCCACGTTCGGGATCATGGCGAGCTTCGAGGGCATCGACGTCGCCGGCGTCAACGCCTACAAGGACAAGATCGTCTCCACCACCGTCAAGGGCCTGACCGGGCTGATCAGGTCCAAGGGCATCACGGTGGTCGAGGGCGACGGCCGGCTGGCCGGGCCGACCTCGGTGCGCGTCACCGCGCCCGACGGCACCGAGAGCACCCTGGAGGGACGGCACATCGTGCTGGCCACCGGGTCCCGGCCCAAGACCCTGCCCGGGCTGGAGATCGACGGTGAGCGGATCATCTCCAGCGACCACGCGCTGAAGCTGGAGCGGGTGCCCGGCTCCGTGGTCATCCTCGGCGGCGGCGTGATCGGCGTCGAGTTCGCCAGCGTGTGGCGCTCGTTCGGCGCCGAGGTCACCATCGTCGAGGCGCTGCCCCACCTGCTGCCGCTGGAGGAGGAGTCCAGCTCCAAGCGGCTGGAGCGGGCGTTCCGCAAGCGCGGCGTCAAGTACGAGCTCGGCGCGCGGTTCCAGGAGGCCAAGACCACCCAGGGCGGGGTGTCGGTCACGCTGGAGAACGGCACCGTCCTGGACGCGGAGCTGCTGCTGGTCGCCGTCGGCCGCGCCCCGGTGTCGGAGGACCTCGGCCTGGCCGAGGCCGGCGTCGAGACCGAGCGCGGCTTCGTCAAGGTGGACGAGTTCTGCCGGACCACCGTCCCCACCGTCTCCGCGGTCGGCGACCTGATCCCGACCCTGCAGCTGGCCCACGCCGGCTTCGCCGAGGGCATCCTGGTGGCCGAGCGGCTGGGCGGGCTCACCCCCGCCCCGATCGACTACGACGGGGTGCCGCGGATCACCTACTCCGACCCCGAGGTCGCCTCGGTCGGCATCACCTCGGCCCAGGCCCGCGAGCGCGGCCACGAGGTCAAGGAGGTCGTGTACGACCTGGCCGGCAACCCCAAGAGCAAGATCCTGGGGACGCAGGGCGAGATCAAGGTGATCGCCGACGTCGACGGTCCCGTCCTCGGTGTCCACATGGTCGGCGCCCGCGTCGGCGAGCTCATCGCGGAGGGTCAGCTGATCTACAACTGGGAGGCGCTCCCCTCGGAGGTCGCCCAGCTGATCCACCCCCACCCCACCCAGTCCGAAGCGGTCGGCGAGGCCCACCTGGCGCTCGCCGGCAAGCCCTTGCACGTGCACGGCTGAACGCCCGCACATTGAATTCAACTCCGAAGGAGTCGCTGAGAGCCATGCCGGTCTCCGTCACTATGCCCCAGCTCGGCGAGAGCGTCACCGAGGGCACCGTCACCCGCTGGCTGAAGAAGGAGGGTGAGCACGTCGAGACCGACGAGCCGCTTCTCGAAGTGTCGACCGACAAGGTCGACACCGAGATCCCCTCTCCCGCTTCGGGCACCCTGACCAGCATCAAGGTCGCCGAGGACGAGACCGTCGAGGTCGGCGCCGAGCTGGCGATCATCGGTGAGGGCGGTGAGGGCGGCGCCCCGGCCACGCAGGAGCAGGCGCCCGCCGAGCCGCAGCAGGCCGCCGAGCCGGCCCCGCAGGACGAGGCCCGCCAGGAGGCGCCGGCCGCGCCGGAGCCCGAGCCGGCCCCGGCCGCCCAGCAGGGCCCGCCGCCCTCGGCCTGGCCGCCGCCCGCCGCCCCGCAGCAGCCCGCCCCGCCGGCGCCCGCGCCGGCCGCGCAGGAGCCCCGTGCCGAGGCGCCCGCCCCGGCCCCCGCGGCGCCCGCGGGCGAGGGCCCGTACGTGACGCCGCTGGTGCGCAAGCTCGCCGCCGAGCACGAGGTCGACCTCGGCAGCGTGAAGGGCACCGGCGTCGGCGGCCGGATCCGCAAGCAGGACGTGCTCGAGGCCGCCCGCGCCAAGCAGCAGGCCGCCCAGGCGCAGCCCGCGCCGGCCGCCCCCGCGGCCCCGGCCCAGGCCGCGCCCGCCGCCCCCGCGGCCCCCGCCGCGGCCCCGGCGGCGGCCCGTCCCGCCCCGGCCACCGCGCCGGCGGAGCAGATCGCGCTGCGCGGCAAGACCGAGAAGATGAGCCGCATCCGGCAGACCATCGCCCGCCGCATGGTGGAGTCGCTGCAGGTCTCGGCGCAGCTCACCACCGTGGTCGAGGTCGACGTCACCAAGATCGCGCGGCTGCGCGAGCGGGCCAAGGCCGCCTTCCAGTCCCGCGAGGGCGTCAAGCTGTCGTTCATGCCGTTCTTCGCGCAGGCGACGGTCGAGGCCCTCAAGGTCCACCCCAAGCTCAACGCCGTCATCAACAGCGAGACCAACGAGGTCACCTACCACGACGTGGAGAACCTCGGCATCGCCGTGGACGTGCCCGAGCGCGGCCTGATGGTCCCGGTCGTGCACAACGCCGGCCAGCTCAACCTGGGCGGTCTCGCCCAGCGGATCGCCGACCTGGCCGAGCGGACCCGGATCAACAAGGTCAGCCCGGACGAGCTGGCCGGCGGCACGTTCACGCTGACCAACACCGGCAGCCGGGGCGCGCTGTTCGACACCCCGATCCTCAACCAGCCGCAGGTCGGCATGCTCGGCACCGGCTCGGTCGTCAAGCGCCCGGCCGTCATCGACGACCCCGAGCTGGGCGAGGTCATCGCCGTCCGCTCGATCGTCTACCTGGCCCTGAGCTACGACCACCGCCTCGTCGACGGCGCCGACGCCGCCCGCTTCCTGGGCACGATCAAGCACCGTCTGGAGGAGGGCAACTTCGAGGCCGAGCTGGGTCTCTGACCCGCCCCGGCCTCCCGGCCGTTCCAGGACCCCGCCGCTACCCTCAGGGGAAGCGGCGGGGTCTTCGCGTTGTCCCGCCCCGTCAGGCGTCACATCGCTCTCGGAAGGGAAAGGCCCCGGTATGAAGGTGATCGTTTCTGGGGCGAGCGGGCTGATCGGCTCGGCGCTGGTCCGTTCGCTGGAGGGCGACGGGCACCGGGTCGTCCGGCTGGTCCGGCGGGATCCGTCCGGTCCCGGCGAGGCGCGCTGGGACCCGGACGGGACGGTGGACGCCGCGGCCCTGGAAGGGGCGGACGCCGTCGTCCACCTCGCCGGGGCCGGGATCGGCGACCGGCCGTGGACCGAGGCGCGCAAGCGGCTGATCCGGGACAGCCGGATCAACGGCACCCGGACGCTCGCCCAGGCCATCGCGCGGGCCTCGGACGGGCCGCGCGTGTTCGTGTCGGGGTCGGCGATCGGCTACTACGGCGACACCGGCGACCGGCAGGCCGACGAGTCGGCGCCCATGGGCACCGGGTTCCTGGCCGAGCTGTCGCGCGACTGGGAGGCGGCGGCCTCCCCCGCGGCCGAGGCGGGCGTGCGGGTGGCGCACCCGCGCACCGGGATCGTCCTGTCGACCCGCGCCGGGATGCTGGGCAGGACGCTCCCCCTGTTCAGGCTCGGGCTGGGCGGCAAACTGGGCGACGGCACCCAGTGGGTCAGCTGGATCACGCTGGACGACACCGTGGCGGCCCTGCGCCACCTGATCGACCACGACATCACCGGCCCCGCCAACCTGGTGGCGCCCCACCCGGTCACCAACGCCGCCTACACCCGGGCGCTGAGCCGCGCCCTGCACCGTCCCGCGGTCGTGCCGGTGCCCGCGTTCGCGCTGCGCGCCCTGCTGCGGGAGTTCGCGGACGAGGGGCTGCTGATCAGCCAGCGCGTCGTCCCGCGGCGCCTGGAGGAGTCCGGCTTCGCCTTCTCGCGGCCGGATCTGGAGGGCGCCCTGGCGGCGCTCCTGGGCCAGGGGTGACGCATCTCCAAGAATCGTCAAAGGACCGCCCCGGCCCGGCCGGTACCCGTACGGTGACGGCATGAGCACCGACGGGCAGCCGCACATCGTCGCCATCGGCGGCGGGAGCTTCATCCCCGACGACCGGTACGGGATGTCCCCGAGCCCCCTGCTGCGCTACGCAGCCGACCTGACCGGCCAGGACCGTCCCCGGATCTGCTTCCTCACCACCGCCCTGGGCGACGGCGCCGAGCACATCGGGCGCGCCTACGCGGCGTTCGCGCGGATGGAGGCGGAGGTCAGCCATCTCGCGCTGTTCCCGATGCCCAACATCGCCGACATGCGCTCGCACCTGCTGACCCAGGACATGGTGTACGTGTTCGGCGGCAGCGTGGCCAACCTGCTGGCCCTGTGGCGGCTCCACGGGCTGGACGAGATCCTCCGCGAGGCGTGGCGGGAGGGCGTCGTCCTCTCCGGGCAGAGCGCCGGGGCGCTGTGCTGGCACGTGGGCGGCAACACCGACTCCTACGGGCCGCGGCTGCGTCCCCTGACCGACGGGCTGGGCCTGCTGCCCTACTCCTGCGGCGTCCACTACGACAGCGACGCCCAGCGTCGACCGCTGCTCCAGCAGCTCGTCGGCGAGGGCGCGCTGCCGGGCGGGTACGCGGCCGACGAAGGGGTGGGGCTCCACTACGTGGGCACCGAGTTCGTCCAGGCCATCTCCTACATCAAGGAGGCCGGCGCCTACCGCGTCGAGCCCGACGGCTCCGGCTCGGTTAAAGAGCAGCGGATCACCCCCCGGCTGCTCGCCGCCTTGTGAGGCATAAGCTGAAGGGCGTGAGCGAGGTAGAGGTAGGCGAGGCGGCCACGGCCGCCGAGGAGACACCGAGGCACGAGCTGGTCTTCGTCCACGCGGGGTTCGGCGCCGCGGCGGTCCCCTACGAGGCCGGCTGGGACCTGCAGCGCCGTACGCACGAGCTGCGGGTGAACGACGAGATCCCCGACACCGTCCTGCTGCTGGAGCACCAGGCCGTCTACACCGCGGGCAAGCGCACCGGGCCGCTGGACCGGCCGTTCGGCGACCCCGGCGCGCCGGTGGTGGACGTGGACCGCGGCGGCAAGATCACCTGGCATGGGCCCGGCCAGCTCACCGGGTACCCGATCGTGCGGCTGCCCGACCCGGTGGACGTCGTGGCCTACGTCCGCCTGCTGGAGCGCATGATGCAGGACGTGTGCGCCGAGCTGGGGCTGGCCGCGGTCACCGTCGAGGGCCGCAGCGGGCTGTGGGTGCCGGGCACCCCGGACCGCAAGATCGGTTCCATCGGGATCCGGGTCTCGCGCGGGGTCACCATGCACGGCTTCATGCTCAACTGCGACTGTGACATGGCCTGGTTCGACCGGATCGTGCCCTGCGGGATCCGGGACGTGGGCTCCACGTCGCTGACCCGGGAGCTGGGCCGCCCGGTCACCGTCGCCGAGATCACCCCGCTGGTCGAGCGGCACCTGGCCGGGGTCCTGGGGGCGACCGAGTCGTTCCACCGGACCACCGCGCAGGTGGGGGTGTGAGCCGGACGGGCGGTGCCTAGGGCCCGACTCGAAGTGGCCTCGACACCCGCGCGAGCGCGTTACCTGCCCGGTGGGGCGATGCCGGAGGCGAGCCTCGCCGGGCGGATCGCGAAGCGATGCCGCGCTCGCCCAGGCCCGGTCGGGTGCGAGCCGCCAGGCGAGCGCCGCGGGCCGGGGCTTGGAGACAGAGCCTAAGCTCGCTCGGCCATGACCTTGTAGACGGCCTGCCCGTCGTTGGCCGCGGCCTGGAAGAACCGGGTCAGCTCCTCGTAGGCCGGCCGGAGCGCCCCGGCGTCCGGGGTGAGCCCGGCCGCGTCCTGCACCCCGGCGGCGGCCATGGCGGCCGGGTCGTACCGCCCGGCGACCCGGCCGTACGGGGTGGACACCAGGTGGTCGGCGGCCGTCTTGACCCGGTCGGGCGCCAGGTAGATCACGTCCATGCCCAGCTCGCCCGCGCCGTCCTCGGTGATCAGCCGGCCGCCGCAGACGACGTCGGCCTCCGGCTGCCGCCCGTCCCACGGGTCACCGGTGATCAGGTAGTGCAGCGCCTGCCAGCCGCCGCCCAGGTCCAGGATCTGCGGGGCGGGCCGCCCGGCGCGCCAGTCGGAGGAACCGAAGATCAGGTGGGCGATCCGGCCCGGATCCCGCTCCCCCTCCAGCACGGGCGGCACCCTGAGGTACGACATGGCCAGGCCCACGGTGGATCCTCCTGCGAGAACAGCTGTTGCGTGACGACAGGGAGTCACCTTAGGAGATCAAGTGCCGTCCAGGGCGGAAACAGTGATATCGACCTGATTCCGGGCGTGTGATCTTTGTTGCGGAGGCGAGCGCACCGGCGTTCCGGACGTACTCTGAGGGGGTGACCACGGTGACGCCTGAGGGGCGCAGGCTCCTCCGCATTGAAGCCCGCAACAGCCAGACGCCCATCGAGCGCAAGCCCGACTGGATCAAAACGCGGCTGAAGATGGGCCCGCAGTACCGCGAGCTCACCGGGCTGGTGAAGTCCGAGGGCCTGCACACCGTGTGCCAGGAGGCCGGCTGCCCCAACATCTACGAGTGCTGGGAGGACCGGGAGGCCACGTTCCTGATCGGCGGCGACCAGTGCACCCGCCGCTGCGACTTCTGCCAGATCGACACCGGCAGGCCCGCCGACCTCGACCGCGACGAGCCGCGCCGGGTCGCCGAGTCGGTGGCGACGATGGGGCTGCGGTACGCCACCGTCACCGGCGTCGCCCGCGACGACCTGGAGGACGGCGGGGCGTGGCTGTACGCCGAGACCGTCCGGCGCATCCACGAGGCCGTGCCGGGCTGCGGCGTCGAGCTGCTGATCCCCGACTTCAACGCCCGGCCCGAGCAGCTGGCCGAGGTGTTCGGCTCGCGTCCGGAGGTGCTGGCGCACAACGTGGAGACGGTGCCGCGGATCTTCAAGCGGATCCGGCCCGCCTTCCGGTACGAGCGTTCCCTGGAGGTCATCACCCGGGCCCGCGCCGACGGCCTGGTCACCAAGTCCAACCTCATCCTCGGCATGGGCGAGACCCGCGAGGAGGTCTCCCAGGCCCTGCGCGACCTGCACGAGGCGGGCTGCGAGCTGATCACCATCACCCAGTACCTGCGGCCCAGCCCCCGCCACCACCCGGTGGAGCGCTGGGTCAAGCCCGAGGAGTTCGTCGAGCTGTCGGCGGAGGCCGAGGAGATCGGCTTCGCGGGCGTCATGTCCGGGCCGCTGGTGCGCTCCAGCTACCGGGCCGGGCGTCTGTACCAGCAGGCGATCGAGGCCAGGACGCACTGACCGCGGGGTCGGGGTCGGGTCCCGGCCGGACTATCCTTGGGGCCATGTCGAAAAAGCCCACGGACGGGGCCCAGGAGCGTCCGGGCCGCCTCAAGCAGATCCGCATGGTCGCCCAGGTGCTCCGCCAGGCGGACCCGAAGGCCCTGCCGATCGTGATCGCAGCCGCGCTCGGCACGTTGGTCGTGGTCATCGTGATCGGGCTGCTGATCGGCCAGTTGTGGTTCGCGATCCCGCTGGGGATCCTGGCCGCCGTCGCCGTGGGCATGATCGTGTTCGGCCAGATGGCCCAGCGTGCCCAGTACAAGGTGATCTCCGGCCAGCCCGGGGCCGCCGCGGCGATCCTGAAGAACATGCGCGGCGGCTGGACGGTCACCGAGGCGGTCAGCGGCAACCGCAACCTGGACATGGTGCACCGGGCGGTGGGCCGTGCCGGTGTGGTGCTGGTCTCGGAGGGCCCGCGCAACCGGGTGGGGCCGCTGCTGGGCGCGGAGAAGAAGCGCATCTCCCGCGCCGCCCAGCAGGTGCCGATCTACGACGTGCAGGTCGGTGAGGACGAGGGGCAGATCCCGGTCGACAAGCTGCAGCGCCACCTGATGAAGCTGCCGCGCAACCTCACCAAGGGCCAGGTCGCCGAGCTGAACGACCGGCTGCAGGCCCTCCCCCGGTCGATGCAGATGCCCAAGGGTCCCATCCCCAAGGGAGCCCGGATGCCCAAGGGCCCCAAGCCCAGGACGCGCTGATCTCCCCGAGGCGACGCGGGCACCGGCACGGAAGACACGGTCAGGACGACGAACGGACACAGGAAAGCGCCCGTCCCACGGGCGCTTTCCGCGTTCCGGGCCCCTTCCGGTACGACCGCGGCCGGACGCCGGCCGGACGCCGGCCTGACGTCAGGGACCCGTGAGGGCGTTCACGACGGACGGGCCAGGGGGCGGGGTCAGAGGTTGAGGACGACCGTGTCGGCGGCGCGGTCGTGCAGGCCGCGGTGGTCGCGGTCCCAGACGAGCGCGGGCACCACCAGCAGGAGCAGCACCGTGCGGGCCAGCGCCCAGACCGGGCCGACGGGGCGGCCGTCGCGGCGGGCCACCCGGATGCCGCACACCCGCTTGCCGATGGTGGTGCCGAGCAGCCCGACCAGGATCCAGACGTAGACGCCGAAGATGATCAGCGTCGCCAGGCTGCGCTGCGGGGGCGTCCAGTCGAGGGCCCGCGCCAGGAAGCTGGCCACCAGCAGCGACAGGCCCCAGTCGATGAAGAGGGCGAGCAGCCGGCGGCCGTACCCGGCGACCGCGCCGCCGCCCTGTTCCGGCAGGCCGAGCCGTTCCCCCGGATAGCCGAGGTCGACCCCGGCCGAGCGCGCCCCGCCCAGCCACGTCTGCGTCCAGCGCGGGCCCGCGGCGGACTGCCGCTCCTTACCGGTGCTGCTCATGCCCTCTACGCTATCCGGTCCCCGTCCGGGTTCCGACTCGGGCGCCCTTGCCGGAGCCGGCCCCACGCAGCCCGGACGGCCTCGCGATGTGACACAACCCACAGAGTGATGCGTAACACAGGCGAAACATATGAGACACGGCCGGGAAACGGCCCGTTCCTAGGCTTCGAGAAGCCGAAAAAGCGCCCCAAGGAGGCTGGATGTTCAGCAGCGCCGAAGAGGTCCTGAGCTATATCAGGGACGAAGGTGTGCGATTCGTCGACTGCCGCTTCGTGGACCTGCCCGGGAAGATGCAGCACTTCACGTTCCCCGTGGAGAGTTTCGGCGAGGGCGTCTTCACCGACGGGCTCATGTTCGACGGGTCCTCGGTCCGCGGGTTCCAGGAGATCCACGAGTCGGACATGCTCCTGCTCCCGGACCCGAGCACGGCGGTGCTCGACCCGTTCCGCCAGCACAAGACGCTGATCCTGAACTTCTTCGTGCACGACCCCCTCACCGGCGAGCCCTACAGCCGCGACCCCCGCAACATCGCGCGCAAGGCGCAGGACTACCTGCGCGGCACGGGGATCGCCGACACCTGCTACTTCGGCCCCGAGGCGGAGTTCTACATCTTCGACGACGTCCGCTTCCAGACCAAGGAGAACGCGGGCTACTACTACCTCGACTCGGTGGAGGGCGCCTGGAACACCGGGCGCGAGGAGCCGGGCGGCAACCTCGGCGCCAAGCCCCCCTACAAGGGCGGCTACTTCCCGGTCCCGCCGATGGACCACTACACCGACCTTCGGTCGGAGATGGTCGCCCAGCTGCTCGGCTCGGGCATCCACGTCGAGATGCAGCACCACGAGGTCGGCACCGCGGGCCAGGCCGAGATCGACTTCCGCTTCGACACGCTGCTGAAGACGGCCGACAACCTGATGCTCTACAAGTACATCGTGAAGAACGTCGCGCGCGCCGCCGGCAAGACGGTGACGTTCATGCCCAAGCCGATCTTCGGTGACAACGGCTCGGGCATGCACTGCCACCAGTCGCTGTGGAAGGACGGCTCGCCGCTGTTCTACGACGAGGTCGGCTACGCCGGCCTGTCGGACAACGCGCGCTACTACATCGGCGGCCTGCTCAAGCACGCGCCGTCGCTGCTGGCCTTCACCAACCCGACGGTGAACTCCTACCACCGCCTGGTGCCGGGCTTCGAGGCCCCGGTCAACCTGGTGTACTCGCAGCGCAACCGGTCGGCCTGCATCCGCGTGCCGATCACCGGCTCCAACCCCAAGGCCAAGCGGCTGGAGTTCCGGGTGCCGGACCCCTCCTGCAACCCCTACCTGGCCTTCTCGGCGATGCTGATGGCCGGTCTCGACGGCATCAAGAACAAGATCGAGCCCGCCGAGCCGGTGGACAAGGACCTCTACGAGCTTCCGCCGGAGGAGGCCCGCGCCATCCCGCAGGTGCCGGGCTCGCTGGACGCGGTGCTGGACGCGCTGGAGTCCGACCACGACTACCTGCTGGAGGGCGGTGTCTTCACGCCCGACCTGGTGGAGACCTACATCGCCATGAAGCGCGAGTTCGAGATCGACCCGATCCGGCTCCGCCCGCACCCCCACGAGTTCGAGCTGTACTACGACATCTAGGGCATCTAGCGCGAAGAGGCGCGCCGACCTGGCGACGCGTCAGCGCGACTCCTTCTCGTTCCGCCCCTGTTCCGCGCGAGGCCCCGCCGTCCCTTCCCGGGCGGCGGGGCCTCGCCGTTCCCGCGCCGGACGGGTGCCGGGGAAGAACCCGCGCGGCGGGCATGTTTCGATGGTCGGCGGCGGAAACGATCAAAGGGGTTCTCATGGCCACGGTGAACGTGCGGCGTACCGACGACGGGTTCGAGGCGACCAACGAGCGCGGCGCGCGGGTGGCGATCGGCTCGGCCGACGAGGAGGGCGTGTTCTCGCCCGTGGAGCTGCTGCTGGCGGCGCTGGGCGGCTGCGAGCTGGTCACCGTGGAGCCGCTGACGGCGCAGCGCGGTCACCGGCTGGTGAGGCTGGCCGCGACCGTCCGGGCCGAGAAGATCGCCACCAGCCGGCTGGGCACCGTGACCGTCGAGTACGACGTGGAGCTGCCGGAGGGCGACGAGAAGGCGGCCGAGGTCTTCGCCGCGGTGGCCCGGCGGGTGCACGCGAGCTACTGCACGGTCGGCAACGCCCTCAAGGAGCCCATGACGGTGGAGCAGGTCCTGCCCGAGTAGACGGCCCGAGTGGACGGCCCGAGTAGACCGTGCGGGGATGAGGCGCCCTCGTCCTGGAGTACGACTTCGGGTGACGTTCTGACCTCCGGCGACCGAAGAATTCACGATCAACTCACCCGAAAGACCGGATAAAGCGAGGGATGCGTACTACTCAGGTCTGAGACGAAGACCGTTCGCCCCGGTGATCACAAATCGATCACCGGGCGGCACAGTTACCAGCATGGCGCAAACCGCCCCGGCGACCCCCCGAGGCCGCGAAGACGAGGCCCGCCGCGGCGCCCCGCGGCACGACGGACGCCCACCCCTGCCGCGGGCGCTCGTCGCTCCCCCGGTATGGCGGGAACTGCTGCTGATCGCGCTCTTCTACACCGCCTACACGCTCACGCGCCTCGTGCTGGTCCAGGACGGCACGGGCCCGGCGTTCGCGCACGCCGACCAGATCCTGGCCGCCGAGCGGTCCCTGGGGATCGACGTCGAGCTGGGCCTGAACCAGACGCTGCTGCAGCTGCCCTGGCTCGCCCGCGCCGCGAACATCTTCTACGCCACCGCGCACTTCGCGGTGACGCTCGGCGTGGTGATCTGGCTGTACCGCGGCCGCCCGCACGACTACCGCTGGCTGCGCACCGGGATCATGGTGGCGACCGGGGTGGCGCTGATCGGCTTCTGGCTCTACCCGCTGGCCCCGCCGCGCTTCCTGCACGACGAGGGGTTCGTCGACCCGGTCACGGCGCTGCAGTCGATGGGGCTGTACGCCAGCGACGCGTCGGCGACGTTCACCAACCAGTACGCGGCGATGCCCTCGATGCACGCCGGCTGGGCCGTGTGGTGCGGCTTCGTGCTGGTGCGGCTGGCCACCCGCCGCTGGGTCAAGGCCCTCGGGGTGCTCTACCCGCTGACCACGGTGCTGGTCATCCTGGCCACCGCCAACCACTACCTGGTGGACGCGGTCGCGGGGTTCGCGCTGATCGCCGCCGCGCTGGGCCTGTCCTGGGTGCTCTACCACCGGTACCCGGCCGAGCTGAGGAGGCTGGGCGGGCGGGTGCGCGGCGCCCGGCGGCCGGTCAGGTGACCCCGTAGAAGACGCGGTCCACGACGGCGCGGGCCCGGCGGGCGTGCCTGCGGTAGTCCTCCAGCAGGTCGCCGGTGCCGGGGTAGTCCAGGACGCGGGTGACGGCGCTGCGCTCCTTGTGGTGGTCGGTGGGCAGCAGGTCCGAGGCGCGCCCCCGGACCAGCATCATCGTGCCCCTGATGCGGGTCGCCAGCCGCCACGCCTCGGCCAGTTCCCGGGCGTCCTCCCCGTCGAGCAGGCGGGCCGCGGTGGCGGCCTCCAGCGTGGCGAGGGTACGGGTGGTCCGCAGGGCGGGGAACTCGTGCGCGTGGCGGAGCTGGAGCAGCTGCGCCACCCATTCCACGTCCGCCAGCCCGCCGGGTCCCATCTTGGTGTGCAGCCGCCGGTCCACGCCGCGCGGCAGCCGCTCGGACTCCATCCGCGCCTTGAGCCGCCGGATCTGCCGTACGGCGTCGTCGTCGATGCCGTCCTCCGGCCACCGGACCGGGTCGATCAGGGCGCGGAAGCGCTCGCACAGCTCCGGGTCGCCGATGATCGGGTCGGCGCGCAGCAGCGCCTGGCTCTCCCAGGGCTCCGACCAGCGGGCGTAGTAGGCGGCGTAGGACGCCAGCGTGCGCACGAGCGGCCCCTGCCGGCCCTCCGGCCGCAGGTTGGGGTCGATCTCCAGCGGCGGGTCGGGGGCCGGCAGCGCCAGCAGCCTGCGCAGTTCCTCGGCCACCGCGTGGGCGGCGCGGCCCGCCTCCCGCTCGTCGGCGCCGGGCAGCGGGTCGTGCACGAACATCACGTCGGCGTCGCTGCCGTAGCCCAGCTCGTGGCCGCCGAACCGGCCCATCGCCACGACCGCCATCCGGGTCGGCAGCGGCCCGCCGCGCTCGGCCTCGATCTCGCTGACGGCGGCCCGCAGCGCGGCCTCGACCGTGACGGCGGCGATGTCGGTGAGCGCCTCGCCGACCGCGCGGACGTCGGTCATCTCCAGCAGGTCGGCCACGGCGACCCGGAACAGCTCGCGGCGGCGCAGCCCGCGCACCACCGCGACCGCGTCCTCGGCCGCCGCCCGCGCGAGGCCGCCGCCCGCGCCGTCGGCGTGCCGGCGCACGGCGGCCAGCGCCTCGGTGCGCAGCGCGTCGTACGGCCGCGGGGCCAGCCCGGCGGCGTCGCCCAGCATGGTCACCGCCTCGGGGGCGCGCAGCAGCAGGTCGGTGGCGTAGCGGCTGGAGCCCAGCACCCAGGCCATCCGCTCGGCCACGCTGACCTCGTCGCGCAGCAGCCGCAGGTACCACGGGGTGGTGCCGAGGGCGTCGCTGACCTTGCGGAAGCCGAGCAGGCCCGCGTCGGGGTCGGGGGCGTCGGCGAACCAGCCGAGCATCACCGGCAGCAGGGTCCGCTGGATGGCGGCGCGGCGCGAGACCCCCGAGCTGAGCGCCTCGATGTGCCGCAGCGCCCCGGCGGGGTCGTTGTAGCCCAGCGCCACCAGCCGGGTCCTGGCGGCCTCCGGGGTGAGCCGGGCCTCCTCCTCCGGGAGCCTGGCCACGGCGCGCAGCAGCGGGCGGTAGAAGAGCTTCTCGTGGATGCGGCGCACCTCGCGGGCGTGCCGGCGCCACAGCGCGGTGAACTCGCCGATCGGCTCGGTGCGCAGGCCCAGTGCGCGGCCGAGGCGGCGCAGGCCGGCGGGGTCGTCGGGGACCAGGTGGGTACGGCGCAGCCGGTGCAGCTGGACGAGGTGCTCCACGCGCCGCAGGAAGCGGTAGGCGGAGGTGAGCGCGGCGGCGTCGTCGCGTCCCACGTACCCGCCCTGGGACAGCCTGCTCAGCGCCTCCAGCGTGTTGGCCTCGTGGAGGTCCTCGTCCGCCCGGCCGTGCACCAGCTGGAGCAGCTGGACGGCGAACTCCACGTCCCGCAGCCCGCCCGGGCCCAGTTTCAGCTGGCGTTCGGCCTCGGCGGTGCGCTGGTTGAGATGGGTCTCCACGCGGCGCCGCATGGCCTGGACGTCCTCGACGAACCGCTCCCCCGCGGCGGCCTTCCAGACCAGCGGGGTGATGGTGGCGAGGTAGCGGTCGCCCAGCTCGGGGTCGCCGGCGACGGGCCGGGCCTTGAGGAGGGCCTGGAACTCCCAGGTCTTGGCCCAGCGCTCGTAGTAGGCGCGGTGGCTGGCCAGGGTGCGGACCAGGGGCCCGGACTTGCCCTCGGGCCGCAGGGCCGCGTCCACCTCCCAGAGGGAGCCCTCGGGCGTGGAGGCCGAGCAGGCGCGCATCATGGCGGAGGCGAGGCGGCCGGCGGCGCGCAGCGCGGCGTCCTCGTCGGCGCCCTCCCGGGCCTCCGCCACGAAGATCACGTCGACGTCGCTGACGTAGTTGAGCTCCCGGCCGCCGCACTTGCCCATGCCGATCACCGCCAGCCGGCAGGTGCCGTGCTCGGGGACCTCGGCGCGGGCGATGGCCAGGCCCGCCTCCAGGGCGGCGGCGGCCAGGTCGGCCAGTTCGGCGGCCACCTCGCCGACGTCCGCGACACCGGTCAGGTCGCGGCCCGCGAGGGCCAGCAGGTGCCGCCGGTACTCGGCGCGCAGTGCCACCAGGGATCGCGGCCCGGCGTCCCGCGCCACCGGGTCGGGCGCCACGGGGTCGGCGCCCACGGCGTTCAGCAGAGCGGCGCGGAGCGCCTCGGCGGGCGGGCGGGTCACGGGGGCGCCCTCCTCCGCGCCGGGAACGGCGCCGGCGGCGGCATCCGGGGCGGCACCGGGGGCGGTGGCTTGCTCGGTGCCTTGCTCGGTGGCGGGCGCGGTGGCGGGCGCGGTGGCGGGCGCGGTGGCGGACACCGGGACGGCGCGCTCGGCGGGAACCGCTTGGATCGGTCCATCGTCGCGCAGGGCCCGCCAGTGATCCGGGTGGCGGGCGAGATGGTCGCCGAGCGCGGCGCTCACGCCCAGGACGGCCAGCAGCCGCTCCCGGGTCGCGGTGTCCTTGTCCAGGACGGCCCGCAGCTCCCCGCCCGCCCCGGCCTCGTCCGCGGCGGCCAGCAGCCGCAGCAGCCCCTGCAGGGCCAGGTCGGGGTCGGCCGTGGCGCCCAGGGCGTCCAGCAGCTCGTCGGAGGGCCCGCCGCCCCCCTCGCCTCCGGCCTCCAGCAGGGAGCGCTCCGCGCGCCCCGCGTCGGTGAAACCCAGCCGGGCCAGGCGCCCGGTGAGAGAGGGACGGCGATCAGGTGTCCAGGGCACGCTCACGGCCTCAACCGTAATCGGGCGACCCGGCAAGGGAGGGGAATCCGGGCCGCGAAAGATTGCAATTTCGCTGCGTTCGGCGGACCGGACCCGGCCACCGCGGTTCCCGATGCCGTATCGAGGGCCGTTCGGAGGTCCGCGTCCGGTTCGCCGGGTGGGCCGGGGTCGGCGGCGGGGGTCAGAGCACCGCGATCAGGCGCCTGCGCTCGAACTCGGTGACCTGGCGGCGGTACTCCTCCCATTCCGCGCGCTTGTTGCGCAGGAAGAAGTCGAAGACGTGCTCGCCCAGGACGTCGGCCATCAGCTCGCTGCGCTCCATCGTGCGGATGGCCTCGTCCAGGCTCTGCGGCAGCGGCTCGATGCCCAGCGCCCGCCGCTCGGCCGAGGTCAGCGCCCACACGTCGTCCTCGGCGCCCTGCGGCAGCTCGTACCCCTCCTCGATGCCCTTGAGGCCGGCGCCGAGGATGGCCGCGAACGCCAGGTAGGGGTTGGCCGCGGTGTCCAGCGAGCGGAACTCGATCCGCGTCGCGTGGCCCTTCTGCGGCTTGTACATCGGGACGCGGACCAGCGCGGAGCGGTTGTTGTGGCCCCAGCAGATGTAGGACGGGGCCTCGCCGCCGGCGCCCGCCGTCGACCCCACGCCGCCCCACAGCCGCTTGTAGGAGTTGACGAACTGGTTGCAGACGGCGGTCAGCTCCGCCGAGTGCCGCAGCACGCCGGCGATGAACGCGCGGCCGACCTTGGAGAGCTGGAACTCGGCGCCCGGCTCGTAGAAGGCGTTGCGGTCGCCCTCGAACAGCGACATGTGCGTGTGCATGCCCGAGCCCGGGTGCTCGGTGAACGGCTTGGGCATGAAGGAGGCGAACACCCCCTGCTCCAGCGCGACCTCCTTCATGACCAGGCGGAAGGTCATGATGTTGTCGGCGGTGGTGAGCGCGTCGGCGTACCGCAGGTCGATCTCCTGCTGGCCGGGGGCGCCCTCGTGGTGGCTGAACTCCACCGAGATGCCCATCGACTCCAGCATCATGATCGCGTTGCGCCGGAAGTCGTGCGCGGCGCTGTGCGGGGTGTGGTCGAAGTAGCCCCCCGCGTCCACCGGCTCGGGCTCGCGCCCGTCCTCGGGGCGGTCCTTCAGCAGGAAGAACTCCACCTCGGGATGGGTGTAGAAGGTGAAGCCGAGGTCGGCGGCGCGGGCCAGCGCCCGCTTGAGCACGTAGCGCGGGTCGGCGAAGCTGGGCGTGCCGTCGGGCATGAGGATGTCGCAGAACATGCGGGCGACGCCGGGGGCCTCGCTACGCCAGGGCAGCACCTGGAACGTGGAGGGGTCGGGCTTGGCGATCATGTCGGCCTCGTAGACCCGGGCGAACCCCTCGATCGCCGACCCGTCGAAGCCGATGCCCTCCGCGAAGGCCCCCTCCAGCTCGGCGGGCGCCACCGCGACGGACTTCAGGAACCCGAGCACGTCGGTGAACCACAGCCGGATGAAGCGGATGTCGCGCTCCTCCAGCGTGCGGAGCACGAACTCCTGCTGACGGTCCAAAGCCATCTCCCTTGACGATGCCGTGCCTCTCGCTGACGCCGTCCGGCGCCGGCCGCGCCGGCGCCTCCTGCCTCGAGCCTTGCCCGTCCCGTCACCGTCCACGCGTTCGCGCAGGTCACGCGTTCACGCTGGGATCGACAGATCCGGCTAGCCTGCAGTATGCCCGGTCGCTGTTACCGCGACGTTACAGGTAACGGGCGCCGCTTCGACACGGGGCGAAACCACTCATAACACCGTTCCAAACTCTGCCATACATCCCGGGGTGCCCGGCACGGCGGGCGGCGGCGGGAAACGGGTTCCCTCCGCCGGCCGCCATGCCCGGCAGGGCGCCTTTCACACCGTTCTCATGACTCCGTTCCCGCGGCTCTCATGACTCCGTCCCCGCGGCCGGGTTCAGGACGCGGGACAGGAACGCGCGGGTGCGCTCGTGCCGGGGGTCGGCGATCACCTGGGACGGGGGCCCCTCCTCGACCACGACGCCGCCGTCCATGAACACCACCCGGTCGGCCGCCTCGCGGGCGAAGCCCATCTCGTGGGTGACCACCAGCATGGTCATGCCCTCCTCGGCCAGCTCCCGCATGACGCCGAGCACGTCCCCCACCAGTTCGGGGTCCAGCGCGGAGGTCGGCTCGTCGAAGAGCATCACCTCCGGACCCATGGCCAGCGCCCGGGCGATCGCCACCCGCTGCTGCTGGCCGCCCGAGAGCTGGGCGGGATAGGAGCCGACCTTGTCGGCCAGCCCGACCCGGCCCAGCACCTCGCGGGCCACCCGGTCGGCCTCCGCCTTGCCGCGCCGCAGCACCTTGCGCTGGGCGATCGTGACGTTCCCGAGCGCGGTCAGGTGCGGGAAGAGGTTGAACGACTGGAACACCATCCCGATCCGGCGCCGGACGGCGTCGATGTCGACGTCCGGGTCGGTGATCTCCGCGCCCGCCACCCGGACCGTCCCCGCGGAGGGCTGCTCCAGCAGGTTGACGCAGCGCAGCAGCGTGGACTTGCCCGACCCGGAGGGGCCGATCACGCAGACCACCTCGCCGGCCTCGACATGGAAGTCGATGCCGCGCAGCACCTCGTTGGACCCGAACGACTTGTGCAGGTCCCTGATCTCGATGACGCCCCCGGGGCCGGTGCCGCCCTCCGAGGCGGCACCGGACGCGATCGGCGCGCCCGCGGTCTCGTTCATCGCCGTCCCCTCTGCTGCCGGGCCTCCAGCCGCCGGGCCAGCAGGCTCAGCGGGATCGTCAGCAGCAGGTAGCAGATCCCGGCCACGATGATCGGGGTGGTGTTGCCCTGCTGCCCGGCCAGGTCACGCCCGAACTTGGTCAGCTCCCGCTGCTCCAGCGTGACGCCCAGGAACAGCACCAGCGAGGAGTCCTTGCACAGCAGCACCAGCTGGTTGGTGAGCGGCGGGATGATGATGCGGAACGCCTGCGGGATGATGATCGAGCGCATCGCGCGGCCGTACGACATGCCCAGCGAGCGCGCCGCCTCCAGCTGGCCCCGCGGCACCGCCTCGATCCCGGCCCGGATCGTCTCGGCCATGTACGCGGCGGCGGCCAGGCCCAGCGCCAGGCCGGCCTGCCCCGCCACGCCGCCGGGGACGTTGCTGCCCGGGAAGGCCAGCGGCACCCCGACGCTGACGAAGATGAAGATCAGCAGCAGCGGCAGGCCGCGGAAGATCTCGATGTAGACGGTGGCGAACCAGCGGTACGGCGCCACCGACGACAGCCGCATCAGCGCCAGGACCAGCCCCAGCACCAGCCCGAGCACGAACCCGAGCCCGGTGTAGACGGCGGTGTTGAGCAGGCCGATCGTCAGGATGTCCGGGAAGAGCTCGCGGGCCACGTCCAGGTTGGCGAAGTTGGCCCGCAGCTGCGGCCAGTCCGCCAGCAGCACGACCACCAGGACGGCCGCGGCGAACAGCCCGTACTGGCCGCCCAGGACCAGCTGACGGCGGCGCCGCCGGGACATCCCCGGCGGCGCGGCCGTCTTCATCGGCTCGGCCGTCACGAGGTACCGCCGCCGCTTCCGCCCGCGCCGCCGGCACCGCCCGGCTTGGGCATGGGACCGATCCACTTCTCGTAGATCTTCTTGTACGTGCCGTCGGCCTTGGCGCCCTCGATGGCCTGGTTGGTCAGCTCCACGAGCTTGGGGTTGTGGCCCTTGCGGATCCAGAAGCCGTACTGCTCACCGGTGTTGAGGTTGGCCACGATGGCGTACTTGGCGGCGTTGGCCGGCTCCTTCAGCCAGCCCTGCACGACCGGGTAGTCCTGCACGATGACGTCGACCTGCCCGGTGCGCAGCCCGTCCAGTTCCGCGAGGGAGTTGTCGAACGAGCGGGGGTCCAGCCCCTTCTCCTTCACATAGTCCTCGCCGGTGGTGGACGCCTGGGAGCCCAGCTTCAGCTTGCGGTTCTTGACGTCGTCGAGCGAGGTCACGCCGCTGTCCTTCTTGGCCATCAGCGCCTGGGTGGCGTCGAAGTACGGCTTGGAGACGTCCATGAACTGCACCCGGTCCTGCTTGATCGTCATACCGCCCATGACGATGTCGCACTTGCCGGCGTTCAGCGCCGCTCCGGTCTTCATGGTCTCGAACGGGGTGTCCACGACCTTCTGGGTGACGCCGAGCCGCTTCGCCACCAGATCGATCATGTCCACGTCGAAGCCGACCACCTTGCCGCCCTGCTCCACCTGGAACGGCGGATAGGGCAGATGGGTGCACGAGGTCAGCTGGCCCTTCTTGATGAGCTTGACGCCCTGCACGGTGGCGCCCTCGTCACCGCCACAGCCCGTCATCACCGTCAGGGCCAGTGCGGCCGCCGCCGCTGCCGCCGCCGGGCGCCGGGGGGTTCGTCCGGACACGTTTCCTCCTGTGCTCGTCACTGACCGCCGGGAGCCACGCGGTCCCGCGCGGAGAACCTCGCCGCGGCCCGCCGCCGTGGCGGGGGACGCGATGAGATGATCATTGTGCGCGGAGGGCCGTGCGGGCGGTCCACCCCCACTCTTCCATTTTCCGAAAATTGACGTGGCGCTCGTCGTCCCGGCGCCGATCCGCTCAATAACGTGGACCCCGTCGTGAACGCCTCACTGCTGCTCTCCCTCGCCGACCGGGCCACCGGCCTGGCCGGCCCCTCGGCCATGCACCCGGACGCCTGGCGGCTCGGCGAGCGGGTGGACGCCTGGGCGCGCGCCCGCGGCCTGGTGCTGGGCGATCCGGACACCTCCCCGCTGGGCCGGGCCCGGTGCGAACGGCTGGCCGCGCGGCTGTTCCCGGCCGCCGAGGCCGACCGGGTCGAACTGTTCGCATGCTGGCTGACCTGGGCCTTCGCGCTGGACGACACCCTCGACCGGCCCCCCGTGGCCGGCAGCGGCAGCACCGTGCACGCGGTGTACGACGATCTGCTGCGCGCGATGCGCCGGGGCCACGCCGGGCCGGGGGCGCGGCCGCTGGAGGCCACGCTGGTCGAGCTGTGGGGGTCGACCGCGGAGCGGATGAGCCGGGAGTGGCGCCGCCGGTTCCTGGCGCACCTGGAGGAGCACCGGACGGGCCGCGCCGACCAGGCCGTGCACCGCCGCACCCGCCGGATGCCCGGCCCGGACGAGTACCCGCCGCTGCGCCGGAGGGCCTGCGGCCCGTTCCTCTACGACCTGATCGAGCCCGTGCTGGGCGTCGAGCTCCCGAACCGGCTGCTGGCGCTGCCCGCCTGGCAGTTCCTGCTGGAGGGCACCGCCGACGTGATCGCCTGGTCCAACGACCTCGCCTCGTACTCCCGGGAGTCGGCGCTGGGCGAGGTCTACAACCATGTGATCGTCCTGTCCGCCGCCTACGACATCGAGCCCGCGCGCGCCTGCGACTGGGTCGCCGACCGCATCGCGCTGCTGGTGGAGGAGGTGCGGGCGGCGGCGAGGACGGTGGCGGCCACCCTCGACCGGCTGCGGCTGTCGGACGGGGAGCGCGAGGCCGCGCGGCAGGTGAGCGGCGTGCTGCTGGCCGCGCCGCGCGCGCACATCGACTGGATCACCGAGTCCGGGCGCTACAGCCCGTCCGAAGGCTCCTCCGAGGGGTACGGCGGCTCGGGCGGGGCCCGCCTGGACGGCCTGGCCTCGCTCCGCTAGCGCGGTGGGAGGGGACGCGTCGGCCCGGCGTCCGCCGTGCGCACCAGGGCGTCGCCCGCCCTCGTCCGCGCGTACAGGACGCGCCGCCCGAGCCGGTGCCCCGTGACCAGCCCGCACGCGCGCAGCACGCCCAGGTGCTGGCTGACCGCGCCGGCGGTCACCTCCAGGCGGCGGGCCAGCTCGGTGGTGGAGGCCGGGGTCTCCAGGACGCTCAGCAGCCGGGCGCGGCGCCGTCCGATCAGCGCGGCCAGCGCGTCCGGCGGGGCGGCCGGGCCCGCCTCCCACAGCGTCGCCACCCCGTACGGCGGGTAGCTGAGCATCGGCTGGTAGGGCGGCACCATCACCGACACCCGAGGCCAGACGAACACGCTGGGGACGAGCAGGAGGCCGCGTCCGCGCAGCACTCCCCGGAAGCTCCACGGCCGGTCCACGGTCAGCGTGCCGGTCCGCCAGACGACCGACCGGTGCAGGTCCGCGAACAGGCCCTCGGCGCCGTGCGCGCCCAAGGCCCGGGTACGGCGCAGGACGTCGCCTTCGAGCAGGTCCCGGATCGGCTCCCAGTACGGCTCGACGGCCTGCGCCCAGAACCGTTCGAGCTGGCCCGCGACACGGTCCAGGGTGCGTCCGGGATCGGCCGCCAGCGCCCGGCGGGCAGGGCCCGGCGCGCTCCCCGGCAGCGTCCAGAGGATCTCCCGGGCCACGGTCTCCGGCGGGGTCGCCCGCACGGTCTCCAGCTCGGCGGCGAAGTCGGGGACGGGGGTGGCCGGAGGCGGGGTCAGGAAGTCGGGGATGTAGCCCGCCGAGGGGACCAGCTCCGACAGCAGGTCGTGGTCGAGCCCGCGCAGCCGGGGCCGCACCCGCCGCACCCACGGCAGGTGCAGGGCGTGGCCGGAGGGGTCGGCGATCACCCGCAGGGCCTGCACCAGCTCCCACAGGGGCGAGAAGGCGAACCGCACCCGCGCCACGTCGTCCGGCCCGAACACGAACTGGATCATTTAGCCGAGACTAAATCATTGTCGCGCGGACCGGCGCGCTCCCAGGATCCTGCTGTGAGCTCAATCGATCCCGACGCCGGCCCATCGGCCTCCCCCGTTCCGCCCGTCCCGCCCGTCCCGCCCGGTCCTTCCGGCCCCTCCGATCCGCCGGCCGGCCGGGTGGCCGCCTTCGTGCGGCCCCGGCTGGGCGGTTTCCCCCGGACCTTCTGGGTGCTGTGGGCGGGCATGCTGCTCAACCGGCTCGGCACGATGGTGGAGCCGTTCCTCGGGCTCTACCTGACGACGGCACGCGGCCTGTCGATCGCCCAGGCGGGGGCGGTGATGGCCGTGCTGGGCGCGGGCTCGCTGGCCGGGCAGCTCGCCGGCGGGGTGCTCGCCGACCGCGCCGGCCGCCGCCTCACCCTGACCGCCGCCACGCTCGCCACCGGCGCCGCGATGCTGACGCTGGGGTACGTCCAGGGCATCGCCGCGATCGTGGCGGCGGCGTTCGCGCTCGGCCTGGTGCTGGACATGTACCGGCCCGCCGCCGCGGCGATGGTCGCCGACCTGGTCTCGCCGGCCGACCGGCCGCGCGCGTTCGGGCTGCTGTTCTGGGCGGTCAACCTGGGCTGGGCCGTGGCCATGGTGCTCGGCGGCGCGCTGGCCCGGCAGGGCTTCCTGTGGCTCTTCTGGATCAACGCGCTGACCTGCGTGGGCTTCGGGATCCTGGTGTGGCGCGCGGTGCCCGAGACCCGCCCGCCGCGGGACCGGCGGGTCCGCGTGGCCGGCGGGTTCACCGCCGTGCTGCGCGACCGGGTGATGGCCGGGTACGTGCTGCTCACGCTCGTCTACACGTTCGTGCTGATGCAGGGCATGACCACGATGCCGCTGGCGATGAAGGAGCAGGGCCTGGGACCGCAGTCCTACGGGCTGGCGATCGCCGCCAACGGGGTGCTGATCATCACCGTCCAGCCGCTGGTGAACGCGTGGCTCAGCGCCCGCGACCACAGCCGCGTCCTGGCCGCCGGCTTCGCCGTGGTCGGCGTGGGCTACGGCCTGACCTCCCTGGCGTCCACCGTCTGGGCGTACACCGTCACGATCCTGATCTGGACGCTGGGAGAGATCATCGCCGCGTCGGTGCTCCAGGCCGTGGTGGCCGATCTGGCGCCCGACCACCTGCGCGGCACCTACAGCGGTATGTACGGGCTGGCCTGGTCGGGCGGGTTCCTGCTGGCGCCGCTGGGCGGCACCCAGCTTCTGGGCGTCGGCGCCCCCGCCCTCTGGCTGACCTGCCTGGCGCTCGCCCTGGCCGCCGCCGCGGGCCAGCTCGCGCTGGCCCCCGCGGTACGGCGGCGCGGATCGGGGTAATCACGCGACTGGCTCCGCGGCCCACTTTTCGTCATAATGACGATACGTGTTCCCGACTTAGGCTGGTTGACGTGGCACAGCTCAGGATCGCTCTCGCGCAGGTGAACCCGACGGTCGGTGACCTGGAAGGCAACGCCGACCTCCTGGTGGAATGGACCCGCCGCGCCGCCGAGGCCGGCGCGCATCTGGTCGCCTTCCCCGAGATGATGCTGACCGGCTACCCGGTGGAGGACCTGGCGCTGCGGTCCTCGTTCGTGGAGGCGTCCCAGCGCGCCCTGGCCGGCGTGGCCCGGCGGCTGGCCGAGGAGGGCCTGGGCGACCTGCCGGTCGTCACCGGCTACCTGGACCGCCGCCCGGTCAGCCTGGCCCGCCAGGGGCTTCCCGCCGGCTCGCCGCTGGACGCCGCCGCATGGCTGCACCGGGGCGAGATCCTGGTCCGCTCGGCCAAGCACCACCTGCCCAACTACGGCGTCTTCGACGAGTACCGCATCTTCGTGCGCGGTGACACGCTGCCGGTGGTCCGGGTCCACGGCGTGGACGTGGCGACCGTGATCTGCGAGGACCTGTGGCAGGACGGCGGGCCCGTCAGCGTCACCTCGACCGCCGACGCGGGCCTGCTGCTCGCGATCAACGCCTCCCCGTACGAGCGCAACAAGGACGACGTCCGGCTGCGGCTGTGCGCCGATCGCGCCCGCGAGGCGGGGTGCGCGCTGGCCTACGTCAACCTGGTCGGCGGCCAGGACGAGCTGGTCTTCGACGGCGACTCGGTCATCGTGGGCGCCGACGGCGCGCTGCTCGCCCGCGCCCCGCAGTTCGTCGAGCACCTGCTGCTGGCCGACCTGGACCTGCCGCCCGCGTCCCTGGAGCCGGTCACCGGCCCGGTCAACGCCCTGGACGGCACCACGATCTCCATCGACCACCGGGTCGTCACCGAGGAGACCCTGCCCGCCTACGAGCCGCGCCCGCACTACGCCGCACCTCCCCTGGACGACCCGGCCGAGGTGTACGGGGCGCTGGTGCTGGGCACCCGCGACTACGTCCGCAAGAACGGGTTCCGCTCGGTGCTCCTGGGCCTGTCCGGCGGCATCGACTCGGCGCTGGTCGCCACGATCGCCGCCGACGCCATCGGGCCCGAGGACGTGCACGTGCTCCTGCTGCCCAGCCGCTACTCCACCGAGGGCTCGATCACCGACGCCGAGGAGCTGGTCAAGCGGCAGGGCCTGAACTCGCGGATCGTCCCGATCCGCGGCATGGTGGACGCCTTCGAGGCCGAGCTGGACCTGCACGGCCTGGCCGCCGAGAACCTCCAGGCCCGCATCCGCGCCAACATCTGGATGGGGCTGTCCAACGAGTTCGGCCACCTGGTCCTGACCGGCGGCAACAAGAGCGAGCTCGCGACCGGTTACTCCACGCTCTACGGCGACTCGGCGGGCGGCTTCGGGCCGATCAAGGACCTGACCAAGACGATGGTCTGGACGCTATCGCGGTGGCGCAACGCCCAGGTCGGCTCGGACCTGCCGTTCCTGCACCCGTTCGAGGAGGAGCCGATCCCCGAGGAGATCATCGTCAAGGAGCCGTCCGCCGAGCTGCGCCCCGACCAGCGGGACCGCGACACCCTGCCCTCGTACGACGTCCTGGACCCGCTGCTGGTCGACTACGTCGAACGCGACATGGGCCGGGCCGCGCTGGTCGCCGCCGGGCACGACCCGGCGCTGGTGGAACGGGTGATCCGCCTGGTCGACCTGGCCGAGTACAAGCGCCGCCAGTACCCGCCGGGCCCCAAGATCACGCCGAAGAACTTCGGCCGCGACCGCCGCCTGCCGATCACCAACCGCTGGCGCGAGCGCACCCCGCACGAGCCCGCCTGACCCGGACCCGACCGAACCGGCCACACCCGCACCGACCCGGCCCGACCCGGGCCGACCGGTCCGGCCTCTCCCGGCCTGACCCGACCCGCACCGGCCCGTTCGCTCCTTCCGGAGCCCCCGGGCCGGGGCGTTCAGTCGCGGTGGTGGTTCTGGCCGGGCCAGGTGGACGGCGGCTCGTACGGCTCGGGGTCGACACCGGGGATGGTCTGCTCGCACCACACGACCTTGCCCGTGGCGGTGCGGCGGCTCCCCCAGCGGTGCGCCAGCTGGCTCACCACGAGCAGGCCCCGGCCGTTCTCGTCGTCGTCGGCGGCCCGGCGGAGCCGGGGCAGCGCGGCGGAACGGTCGCGGACCTCGCAGACCAGCGAGCGCTCCAGCAGCAGGCGCAGCTCGATCGGCTCGTCCGGCGCGTAGCGGTAGGCGTTGGTGATGAGCTCGGAGACCAGCAGCTGGGTGGTGTGGGTCAGCTCGCCGAGGTCCCAGGCGTCGAGCCGGTCCCGGACCAGCCCGCGGGCGCGGCGCACGGCCGCCGGGTCGGACGGCAGCGTCCAGGAGCCGAAGCGGTCCTCGGGCAGCCGGCGCAGCCGGGCCAGCAGGACGGCGATGTCGTCGCGGTGGTGGTCGGCGTAGACGCCCGCCAGGGTCGCCTTGGCCAGGTCCTCCATCGGCCGGGCGGTCGCGCCCTCGCCGAAGATGCCGCGCAGCCTGGCCAGCCCGTCGTCGATGTCGCGGCCGCGGTTCTCCACCAGGCCGTCGGTGTAGATGACGAAGACGCTGCCGTCCTCGACCTCGAACTCGCGGCTCTCGATGGTCGCCGAACCCGACACCCCCAGCGGCGGCGCGGGCGGCACCTCCAGGTACTCGGTGGCGCCGCCGGGAGCGGCCAGCAGCGGCGGAAGGTGCCCGGCCGAGGCCACCTCCAGCGTGCCCGACGTCGCGTCGTACACCGCGTACACGCAGGTGGCGAAGTGCGGCTCCTGCTCGCCCAGCTCGATCATGAGCTCGTGCATGACGTGCAGGGCGTCGGCCGGGGGGAGCTCCAGGTTGGCCAGGGTGTGCAGGGCGGTGCGCAGCCGTCCCATGGTGACCGCGGCGCGCACGCCGTGCCCGGCGACGTCGCCGACGATCAGCGCGACCCGGGCGCCGGGCAGCGCGATCGACTCGTACCAGTCGCCGCCGACCTCCACCAGCTGGCTGCCGGGCAGGTAACGGTGCCGGACCTCGACCGAGGACGGCGCCGACAGGCGGTGCGGCAGCAGGCTGCGCTGCAGCGCCAGGGCGGTGGCGCGCTCGCGGCTGAACCGCCGGGCGTTGTCGATGACGATGGCGGCGCGGGTCGCGAACTCCATGCCGATCTCGACGTCGTAGGCGTCGAACCGCCGGAAGCCGGGCACCCGGGTGCACGCGATGAAGCCGAGCAGGGTGTCCTGGGCGATCAGCGGCAGCAGCACCATCGACACGCCGGTGAGCAGCTCGCGGACCGGGCGGCGCCGCCACCGCGCGGCGATCTCGCCGGACATCTCGCCGTCGACGTGCGGCAGGTGCACCGGCCGGGCGGTCTCCAGCACCTTGCGGTAGGGCGTGCCCTCCGGGTAGACGAGCACCTCGCCGGCCGGGAACGTGGCCGTCCACATGGGGTTGCCGTCGTCGGAGGTGACGGCGATGCGGCGCAGCGGGGCCGCGCCCGCCTCGCTGTGGACCTCGTCGGCGGCCACCAGGCTCTCCAGCACCAGCACCGAGGCCGCGGTGCAGTAGTGCGGGACGATCACGTCGACCAGGCCCCTGGCGGACTGGTCGAGGTCGAGCGAGGCGCCGAACCGGGTCACCTGGTCGTCCATCAGGGCCCGCCGCATCAGCGCCGGATCCTGGTAGCGCGCGCTGACCGGCAGCGCCACCCGCACGTGCAGCAGCCCGATCGGCGCCGTGCCGCCGGCGGCGCCCACCATGGGCTGCGCGGTCACCACCGCGTCGGCGGTGCCGCCCTCACCCCCCGAGGGCTCGCCGTCGGGGCCGATGTTTCCGCGGCGGACGGCCAGCGCGGTGGGGTGCTCGTGCCCGGAGGCGAGCGCCTCCAGCAGCGCCTCCACCTTGGCCTTGCCCTCGTCCGCGGCCAGGTCGGTGACCGCCCTGCCGATCAGGTCGGCGGGCTCGTATCCCAGCACGGTGCGGGCGTTCGGCCCGCACTGCACGACGCGCCCGGTGCCGTCGATGGCCAGGACCAGGGTGCGGGAGGCCGATTCGGCGGTGGACGCATCGCCTCGCGACGCCATGACGGATCTCACCAGACGTGCTCCAGACAGCCGGTCGTCCTATCACTCCAGGCGCCAGTATGGGGCATGAGGCGGGATCAAGGGGGAAGATCACGTCTCTGGCCGGTATTTAGCGCAGAAGTTCTATGGATGCGTGGTTTCTTCGGCGCCCGTGCCGGTGCTCGTGCCGCTGTGCGTGCCGGTGCTCGTGCCGGTGCTCGTGCCGGTGCTCGTGCCGATGCCGCGCAGGACGGTGTCCACGAGGAGATCGGGGAAGTCGGCGGGCAGCCGGTCCTGCGGGGTCTTGAGGGAGAGAGGACCGACCAGCAGCTGGATGACGACCTCCGGGTCGAGGTCGGCGCGCATCTCGCCGCGTTCCATGCCGCGGCGCAGCACCCGGCGCAGCACCTCCCGGCGCGGCTCGATCACGTCGTGCCGGTAGCGGGCGTACAGCCGGGGATGCTTCTCCGCCCCGCCGACCACGTTCCAGAAGCACCGGGCGTGCCGGTGGCGGCGCTCGGCGCTGATGGCCCGCGCGATGGCCAGGAGGTCCTCGCGCAGCGACGCGCCCTCGGGATCGGGCAGCGGGGTCTTGGCCGCGGCCAGCGCCCCCACGATCAGCGCCTCCTTGTTGGGCCAGCGCCGGTAGATGGTGGTCTTGCCGACGCCGGCGCGGGCGGCCACGGCCTCGATCGAGACCCCCGCCACCCCCGACTCCTCGGCCAGCAGGTCCAGGGTGGCCTCGATGATCGCCTTCTCGGCCCGCTCGCTGCGGGGCCGGCCGGGGGCGCGCCCGGCCGGGTCGGGCACGGCCGCCGGGCCGCCCGGTGTCGTCGTCTCGCTCATCGGAGCCCCATTCTCACACCCGCCCGCCGCTCACACCCGGGTTCGCTCGCGGGACGCCGCCCGCCGTCCGCGCGCCTTTTCCCGTCCGGTTCCCCGTTCGGCCCGTTCGGCCCGTTCGGCCCGTTCGGGCTCCCGGTGCGCGGTACGGCCCGGCATCCACTTCAGCACGACCAGGGCGCCGAGGAACGCGATCACCGCCGCGGCGCCCGCCGCGGTCCGCATCGCCTCCGTGAAGGCGGCGTTGGCCGGCCCGATCAGGCCCTGGCCGGCGGCGCCGAGCCGTTCGGCCACCGCGTGCGCGCCCTCGATCGACTCGGCGGCCACGGTACGGGCGCCGGGCGGCAGCGCGGCCAGCCGTTCCGCCAGCTCGCCGCGGTAGATGGAGGCGAGCACCGAGCCGAGCACGGCCACGCCCATGGCGACCGCGACCTGCCGGGCGGTGTTGTTGAGCGCCGATCCGGCGCCGGCCTTTTCCCGGGGCAGCGCCGACATGACCGACTCGGTGGCGGGCGGCATCACGTTGGCCATGCCCGCGCCCTGCACGAAGAAGACCGCGCCCAGCACCCACAGCGGGGTCCCGGTCCCGATCCCCAGCACCGGGTAGGAGGCCAGCGCCGCGGCGACCAGCAGCAGCCCGGTGGCGCAGACCGCCTTGGCGCCGAACCGGTGGACCATGGCGGCGCTGCGGGTGGAGAAGAGGATCTGGGCGACGGCGAACGGCAGCAGCATCGCGCCCGACTGGAACGCGCTCAGCCCGCGCACCGACTGCAGGTAGAAGCCCGCGAAGAAGAACATGCCCGCCGCGGCGAAGAAGCACAGCGCGATCGCGGCCACCGCGGCCGACAGCCGCGGGTCGCGGAACAGCCGCACGTCGAACGCCGGGTGGTCGCTGCGCGCCTCGTGCCGCGCGAACAGCGCCAGCACGGCCAGTCCCGCCGCGATCGGCCCGAGCACGCCGGGTTCCAGCCAGGCGCCGCGCTCGCCGCCCTGGATGATCCCGTACGAGAGGGTGACCAGCCCCACGATCGACAGCAGCACCCCCACCGGGTCGAGGCGTCCGGGGTCGGGGTTGCGGGACTCGGGCACCAGCAGGGCGATCAGCACCGCGCCGACCACGATCACCGGCACGTTGATGAGGAACACCGAGCCCCACCAGAAGTGCGCCAGCAGCAGCCCGCCGGTGATGGGGCCGATGCCGATGGCCAGGCCGACCGCGCCGCTCCAGATGCCGATCGCGCGGCCCCGCTCCTGCGGCTCGAAGACGTTGGTGATGATCGACAGCGTCTGCGGCATGATGGCGGCGCCGCCCAGCCCCATCAGCGCCCGCGCCCCGATCAGCTGCGCGGGACTCTGCGAGTACGCCGACAGCAGCGAGGCCAGCCCGAACATCACCATGCCGGCGACCAGCACCCGCTTGCGGCCGAGCCGGTCACCGATCACCCCGAAGGTGAACAGCAGCCCGGCGAAGACCAGCGTGTAGGAGTTGATCGCCCATTCCAGCTGGCTCTGGGTGGCGCCGAGCCCCTCCTGGGGGTCGGCGATGGTCTTCAGGGCGACGTTGAGAATGGTGTTGTCCAGCACCACGACGAGAAGGCTGAACGTCAGCACGCCGAGGATGTACCAGCGCCGTCGCCGGATGGTCTCGGGATTCACGGCCCTCCCTGAAACCCGGGTGGCGGGCCCGGGGAACACGTTCGCTACGGATGCGTCTCGTAATCTCCTCCGAGCCTAGGCGCCGCCTCAGCGATACGCAACCGTATCGTTTCGTAAATGGCCGGTAAACTCGGCGGGCCCCCGCGCCGCCCTGAACGGAATTCTGGGGGCTACCCGAATCGTTGGCTCAGTGGGATCATCGTTTCCGTCCGGGTACGCCACCGTGGCGCCTCGAGACTGGAGGTAACCGTGTCTTCTTCCGCTGCCCCCGCCCGGCCAGACAAGACCGGCCAGACCCAGCAGAACGCCCAGCCGACCGTCCTCTACGGCGGCAAGGGCGAACGGCGGGTCACCGTCCGCGACATCGCCGCCGCCAAGGAGCGGCGCGAGAAGTGGCCCATGCTCACCGCCTACGACGCCCTCACCGCGCGGGTGTTCGACGAGGCCGGCATCCCCGTGCTCCTGGTCGGGGACTCCGCCGCGATGGTGGTGTACGGCTACGACTCGACCATCCCCGTCACCGTCGACGACCTCATCCCGCTGACCGCGGCCGTGGTACGCGGCTCCAAGCGCGCCATGGTCGTGGCCGACCTGCCGTTCGGCTCGTACCAGTCCGGCGTCCCCGAGGCCCTGGCGACCGCGACCCGCTTCCTGAAGGAGACCGGCGCCCACGCCGTCAAGCTGGAGGGCGGCCGCCGCGTCCTGCCGCAGGCCGAGGCGATGGTCGCCGCGGGCGTCCCGGTGATGGGCCACCTCGGCCTCACCCCGCAGTCGGTGAACGTCTTCGGCGGCTACCGCGTCCAGGGCCGCGGCCAGGCCGGCGACGAGCTGATGGCCGACGCCAAGGCGCTGGAGGCGGCCGGCGCGTTCGCCGTCGTCCTGGAGTGCGTGCCCGAGGACCTGGCCGCCAAGGTCACCGCCTCGCTGTCGATCCCGACCATCGGCATCGGCGCCGGCGACCACACCGACGCCCAGGTCCTGGTCTGGCAGGACATGGCCGGGCTCACCCCGCGCACCGCCAAGTTCGTCAAGAAGTACGCCGACCTGGCGACCATCCTGGGCGACGCCGCGCGCAGCTACGCCGACGAGGTCGTGGGCGGCGTCTTCCCGGCCCCCGAGCACACCTACCACTAGCACGACCGGCCCCGAGGACCATCCGGGACACCACCCCCGATCGCGAGGTCACACCGGCACGGTGTGGCCTCGCGGTCGTTCGCGCCGTCCGCTACGGGGCCGTCCCCGCGCGGGCCTCCGCCCCGTCGCCCGCCGCCCCGTCCCGCGGCGCGGGAACGCCCTGCGGGCGGGCGCCGTCCGCGGAGATCTCGTCGCGGAGGGTGTGCACGGCGGCGCTGAGCACGTCCGGCCCGGCCACGTTCATGAGCAGCAGCCCGAGGTTGAGGGCCATCTGCGCGTCCGTCATCTCGCTGCCCGCCAGCGCGTCCACCGCGGTCCGCAGATCGGCCTGGTCCTCGGCGGAGACGTTCTGCAGCAGGCCGAGGCAGTACGTGGGCAGCGCCAGCCTCGCCCTGGCGAAGGAGACCCCGCGCATGATCTCGCCGGCCTCGTGCGCCCGGGTCTTGGCCTGCATCCGGTCCACCCCGCGGTCGGCGGCGGCCAGCAGCGAGGTCAGCAGCGTGCTCGGCCCGACCGCCACGTCCTCGTCGCCGACCCGGACGGTGAAGACCGCGCTGCGGAAGACCATCATGGAGCCCAGGCTGGCCACCAGCACCTGGGTGGCCCCGGCCACCTCCGGCGACTTCACCCCGAACCGCCAGTCGAAGGTGTGCAGCAACAGCAGCGAGCCCGCGCCCGCCGCCCCGTTGATCAGCACGTACGCCCACGTGCTGGGCACCCGGACCAGGGTGGTCGGCCGGTCCCGGTAGCGGCTGATCAGCTCGGCGACCCCGACCAGGCAGCTGAGCGAGACCGCGACCAGGTAACCGATCATTCAGCCGGACCGCCGTCCGGGCCGGTCAGCCGGACCAGCTCGTCGACCTCCCGGCGCACGCTGACCAGCCCGCGGTCCAGCAGCTTCTCCACGGCGTCGGCGACCTCCAGCAACCCCAGGCCGGTGGCGTGGTGCAGCTGCTCCAGGGTCAGCGCGCCGCCCGCGGCGCCCAGCCGTCCCAGCACCAGGCGGCACGCCTCGGGCAGGTCGGCGTCGTCCGGCGCGTCACCGTGGCCGGGGCGGTCCGGCCGCGGCCCGGACGGCTGCGCGCGCGCCGCCGCGAGCGAGCCGGGGTCCCTCCCGGAGGGGCTGAGGAACGTGCTCCAGGGGTCTGCCGACCGGATCTGCCTCATCTTCACCTGCCCTGTGAACTTTTGATCATACGACGCGGGCCCCCGCCGGCGGGTCTCCTCCCGGCGTCAGCACTTCGACGCGCGAACGTCAGCCACCGCTCCGGCCGGTATCGGCCTCGCCCGCCCCCCGGCGCTGGGACCGGGCCACGATCAGCCGGTCCCCCGGCTCCAGGTGCGCGCAGGCCACGTCGTCGTACGGCAGCGTCCGGCCGCCGCGCACCACCGCGAGCGCGGGCTCGGGGACCGCGCCGAGCGGACCGCCCACCTCGCCGGGCCGCACCGCGCGTTCCACCAGGTCCAGGCCGCTGCCCTGTTCCAGCAGGTCCTCGATGACCTCGCTGACGTTGGGCTGGCTGGTGGAGACCCCGAGCAGCCGCCCGGCCGCCTCGGACGAGGTGATCACATGGTCGGCGCCGCTCTGCCGGAGCAGCGGGACGTTCTCCGACTCGCGCACCGCCGCCTGGATCTTGGCCTGCGGGTTGAGCTGGCGGGCGGTCAGGGTGATGAGCACCGAGGTGTCGTCCCGGGCGCTGGCCACCACCACCACGCGGGCCCGCTCGACCGCCGCCTGGCGCAGCACCGAACTGCGCGTGGCGTCCCCCACGATCCCGGCCAGCCCGGCCTCGGCCGCCTCCGCGACGATGCCCGGATCGGGGTCCACCACCACGATGGACTCCCGTTCGACCCCCGTGCTGAGCAGGGTCTTGATGGCGCTACGGCCTTTCGTGCCGTAGCCGGCCACCACGATGTGGTCGCGCACCCGGGCCCTCCAGCGGGACAGCCGCCAGTCCGCGCGGGTCCGTTCCGCCAGCACCTCCAGGGTCGTGCCCACGAGGACGATCAGGAACAGCACCCGCACCGGAGTGACGAAGACGATGTTGACCAGCCGCGCCGTCTCGCTGACCGGCGTGATGTCGCCGTAGCCGGTCGTCGAGACGGTCACGGTCGCGTAGTAGAAGCAGTCGAGCAGCGACAGCGGCCCGCCGGCGTTGTCCCGGTAGCCGTCCCGGTCCAGGTAGACGACCGCGACCACCCCGAAGAGCAGGACCAGGGCGATCCCGATCCGCCGGAGCACCGCGCGCATCGGCCCGGTCCGGGTCGAAGGCAGCAGCACCCGAGGTCGCTGCGCCTCCCGCTCCGTACCCTCCTCTGCCTGCCGAATCACGGTCTCTCATAACCCCTCACGGGGACGACCCCCCAACCCCCGACAACAACAGTCCGACCAACACCCTCCACTCCGCTAGCGCTCCGCTCCAGGCGCCGGACAAACCACCACGGGGGGACGACCCCCCAACCCCCGACAACAACAGTCCGACCAACACCCTCCACTCCGCTAGCGCTCCGTTCCAGGCGCCGGACAAACCACCACGGGGGGACGACCCCCCAACCCCCGACAACAACAGTCCGACCAACACCCTCCACTCCGCTAGCGCTCCGTTCCAGGCGCCGGTCAGACGTCGGTCACCCGCAGCCCCGCATGGGCCTTGTAGCGGCGGTTCATCGAGATCAGGTTCGCGGTGAACGCCTCGACCTGGCCGGCGTTGCGGAGGCGGCCGCCGTAGATGCCGCGCATCCCGGGGATCCGTCCGGCCAGTGCCTGGACCAGGTCGGTGGCCTCCCGGTCGTCACCGAGCACCAGCACGTCCAGCTCCATCTCGCCGACCTCGGGGTCCAGCAGCAACTTGGCCGAGACATGGTGGAACGCGGCGACCACCCGGCTGCCCTCCAGCACGGCCGCGGCCTGCTGGGCGGCGCTGCCCTCCTCGACCGGCAGGGGGAACGCGCCGCGCTTGTCGAAGCCCAGCGGGTTCACGCAGTCGACCACGATCTTGCCGGTCAGCTCCTCGCGCAGCGACTCGAGCGTGGCCTTGTGGCCGTCCCATGGCACCGCCACGACGACCACGTCGGCCTCCCCGGCGGCGACCGGGTTCTCCGCGCCGCGCACCGGCAGCCCCTCGTCCAGTTCGTCGGCCGCCTGCTGCGCGCGCTCGGCCTTGCGGGACCCGATGATCACCTGGTGGCCGGCCAGCGCGAACCGCCGGGCCAGCCCCTTCCCCTGGTCTCCCGTGCCGCCGAGGATGCCGATCGTCAGTCCGGTCACGTCAGGAAGGTCATAAGGGGTCTTCTGCGCCTCTGTCATGCCGCCGAGTCTGCCAGGTACGCGTGCGCGCGGATCGGAGGGACCCCCCGCCACATGCCGGAAACCGCCCTGCACCTCTCACCGGATCGGGCACCATGGACACCGTGGACGCCGAGCAGGTGACGATGTTGCGCGAGGTACTGTCCGCCACCGGGTGGCTGGAGCGCACCGGCGAGTTCGCGCGGGCGCTGCGTACCAACGCGCGGACGCCTGGCGGTCTGCTGCTGGTGGGCACCCCGGCCGAGGATCCCTGGCACCTGGCCGCCCACCTCGACGACGAGAGCCGCCTGGGCGGCCTGCCCGGCCTGTCCCCCACGCTGGTGCGCTGGTCGCCGCCCGAGGACGCGCCCGCTCATCTGCGGGTGGGCCTGGACCGGCTGGAGGCCGCGCGCCGGGGCGAGACGCTCTTCGTGGTCGCCGAGGACGAGGCCCCTGTGCCGCTGCTGGAACGGGTGGACGACGCGCGCCGCACCGGCGCCGTCGTCATGGCCCTGGAAGGCGGCGACCGGGAGCTGCGGGGCCTGGCGCACGAGGCGCTGACCGTCCCGCCCGACACCGGGCTGGTGACCTTCGACGGCGCCCAGCACCTGGTCAGCGCGGCGGCGGGCGCCGAGGAGGACCCCCCGAAGGGCCCCCGCGGGCTGCGCCGCCGGCTGGCCCGGCTGCTGGAGGCCGTGAGCGGGCCGACGGTGGACTGAGCGTCGCCTGGAGCGGAGCGCCAGCGGAGCGGAGGGCGACGCTCAGTCTCTGACTTGTCGGGGGTGTGGGGGTTGCCCCCCACAGTGACACTGAGCGTCGCCTGGAGCGGAGCGGAGGGCGACGCTCAGTCGTCGTCCTGTTTGTTCCATGTCTCGTTGCGCCGGCGGGCCAGTTCGAGGGCGCCCGCCGCGTCCGTTTCCGAGGCGTACGGCCCCATCCGGTCCTTGTTCGCGCACCCGGCCCCGTGTTCCACCTTCATGTGTTTCAGGCAGAACCACCAGTCGCCGTCATCCTTCATCGGATCCCTCCGTTCTCGTCGCCGCCTCGGGATCTGTGCCCGGGACGGGCTGACTACACTCCCTCACTATGACGACCCAACTACTCCGGCCCGGCCGCGTCTCCCCCATGCGCAAGGTTCCCGCGCACATCCCGCGCCCGGAGTACGTGGGAAAGAAGCGTCCCAAGACCGGCGAGCCCGACGTCAAGTCGCCCGAGACCATCGAACGGATGCGGGTCGCGGGACGGATCGCGGCGCAGGCGCTGGAGGAGGTGGGCAAGCACATCCGGCCGGGGGTGACCACCGACGAGCTGGACGTCATCGGGCACGAGTTCCTGCTCGCGCACGACGCCTACCCCTCGACGCTGGGCTACCGCGGGTTCCCCAAGTCGCTGTGCACCTCGATCAACGAGGTGATCTGCCACGGCATCCCCGACGACACGGTGCTGCGCGACGGGGACATCATCAACATCGACATCACCGCGTTCGTCGACGGGGTGCACGGTGACACCGACGCCACATTCCTGTGCGGGGACGTCGACGAGGAATCGCGGCTGCTGGTGGAGCGGACCCGTGAGGCGATGATGCGCGGGATCCGCGCGGTCGCCCCGGGGCGGGCGCTGAACGTGATCGGGCGGGTGATCGAGTCGTACGCCCGGCGGTTCGGCTACGGCGTGGTGCGCGACTTCACCGGCCACGGGATCGGCACCACGTTCCACTCCGGCCTGGTGGTGCCGCACTACGACGACCCGGCGGCCACCACGGTCATGGAGCCGGGGATGACCTTCACGATCGAGCCGATGCTCACGCTCGGCACCTACGAGTACGAGTACTGGCAGGACGGCTGGACGGTCGTCACCAAGGACCGCAGGCGGACCGCGCAGTTCGAGCACACCCTGCTGGTGACCGAAGACGGCCACGAGATCCTGACCCTTCCCTGAGCCTCCCGTGACCATGCTCACGGGTACAAAAAGGATCAATAGCACACATCACCCAGACCGGCTGGGAGGGCGCTGCGATGAGAGCCCCGGTGCCGTACGAACCGCGAGTCCCTTCGGACAGCATGCCGCCCGGTCGCGCGGCGATGAGCGTGACCTGGGCGGCCCTGCCCTTCCTGACCCTCGGGTACGCGACCCCGTTCACCTTCGCCGCGGCGGCGCTGTGGCGGCGCAGCGCCCACCTGATGGTGGCCTCGGCCGCCTACATCGGCGCGTTCCTGCTGATGCTCACCCTGCTGCCGGACATCGACAAGGAGGTCGGCGGCACCCGGCAGGCGGTCGGCGTGCTGATCTTCCTGCTGGCGATCGTGGGCTGCGGGCACGCGTTCCTGATCCGGCGCAAGGTGTTCGACCCGCACGGGCTGTCGGGGGTCGACAACGAGAAGGCCATCGAACGGGTGCACCGCGACCGGGCGCTGCGCCAGCGGGCCCGGGCGCTGGTCACCGGTGATCCCGCGCTGGCCCGCGAGCTGCGGATCGGCCGTCCCGACCTGCCGCGCCAGTACAACGACGGCGGGCTGGTGGACGTCAACCACGCCCCGGCGGAGGCGCTGACGCTGCTGCCGGGCGTCACCCCGGAGCTGGCGGTCCGGATCGAGCGGGCCCGCGCCGAGACGGGCGGGTTCGTGTCCGCCGAGGAGCTGTCGGCGGTGGCCGGGCTGCCGCCGGCCCTCACCCCGGAACTGTCGGAGTACGCGGTCTTCATTCCCTGAGGCCGACTTCTCCCGCCGCGGGCGGGTAGGGCACGGGGATGGCCGTTGACGAGACCGCGGCGGACCGGCTGGCGGAGTACCGGGGCAAACGTGCCCCGGAGCGGACTCCCGAGCCGGTCCCGCCCGGCGGGGCGCCGCAGCCGGGCGGCGGTGACACCTTCGTGATCCAGGAGCACCACGCCCGCAGCCTGCACTGGGACCTGCGGCTGGAACGGGACGGCGTGCTGGTGTCCTGGGCCGTGCCCAAGGGCGTCCCCGCCGACCCCAGGACCGACCACCTGGCCGTCCACACCGAGGACCATCCCCTGGAGTACGCCGCGTTCGAGGGCGAGATCCCCGAGGGCGAGTACGGCGCGGGGCGGATGACGATCTGGGACCGCGGCACCTACGAGACCGAGAAGTGGTCCGGCTCGGAGGTGAAGGTGGTCCTGCACGGGTCCCGGGTGTCGGGACGGTACGTGCTGTTCCGGACCGGGGGCCGCAACTGGATGATCCACCGCATGGACCCGCCCGCCGACCCCGACGCCGAGCCACTTCCCGAACGGCTGCGTCCCATGTTCGCCGAGGAGCGCGCACGCCTCCCCCGCGATCGCGAGGCCTACGGGTTCGAGTTCGCCTGGGGCGGCCGGAGGCTGCTGGCGTACGTCGAGGGCGGCCGGACCCGCTTCACCGACGGCGCGGGCCGCGACGCCGGGGGCCCGGCGGGGCTGGGGTCCCGGCTCGGGCGGGCGCTGGGGTCCCGGCCCGCCGTCCTGGACGGCGAGGTGGCCGAGGTGGAGGGACGGGAGACCTACCTGCTCGCCGACCTGCTGTACCTGGACGGACGCTCGCTGCTGGACGTCCCGTACCGGCGGCGGCGCGAGCTGCTGGACGGACTGGAGCTGAACGGGGCGCGCTGGCAGACCTCGCCCTGGTATCCGGGCGAGGCCGGTGCCGTGCGGGAGGCGGCGCGGGAACAGGGGCTGCCGGGGATCCTCGCCAAGCGGCTGGACTCGCCGTACGAGCCGGGGGAACGGTCCGGCGCCTGGCGTCACCTGCCCGTCTGAGCGCCGGTGCCCGCCGCGTCCCCGGCGCGGGCCGGCGCGTGCGAGCCCAGCGGGATGACCAGGGGCGCGCCGGTCACCGGGTCCTCGATCACCCGTGCGGGGAGCCCGAAGACCTCCTCCAGGAGTTCCTCGGTCAGGACCTCGGCCGGTTCGCCCTGGGCGACGACCGCGCCGTCGCGCATCGCCACGAGCCGCCGGGCGTAGCGGGCCGCGAGGTTGAGGTCGTGCAGGACCATGACGACGGTGCGTCCGTCCTCGGCGTGCAGCCGCCGCACCAGCTCCAGCACCTCCACCTGGTGGGCCAGGTCGAGGTAGGTGGTCGGCTCGTCCAGCAGCAGGAGACCGGTGTCCTGGGCCAGGGCCATCGAGATCCACACCCGCTGGCGCTGGCCGCCCGACAGCTCCTCCAGCGGCCGGCCGGCGTACTCCAGCATGTCGGTCCTGGCCAGCGCCGCGTTCACGATCTCCTCGTCGCCGGCCGACCACTGGCGGTACCACGCCTGGTGGGGGTGCCGGCCGCGCGCCACCAGGTCGGCGACGGTGAGGCCCTCGGGGGCCTGCGGGGCCTGGGGCAGCACCGCCATCCGCCGGGCCACCTCCCGGGGCGGCAGCCGGGCGATGTCGGCGCCGTCCAGGACGACCTGGCCGCCGCGGGGGCGCAGCAGCCGGCCCAGGCCGCGCAGCAGGGTGGACTTGCCGCAGCCGTTGGGGCCGATGATCGCGGTGATGCCCGCGCCGGTGAGGTCGAGCGACAGGCCGTCCACGATCAGCCGGTCGCCGTACCCGAGCCGCAGCCCGCGCGCCTCCAGGGACGGGGGCGCGGCCGGGGCCGGTTCCGGTGAGGGGGTCACAGGGTCGCCTTTCGCCGGGATCGTACGAGCAGGTAGAGCAGGAGGGGCGCGCCGAGCACCGCGGTGACGACGCCGACGGGCAGTTCCACGGCGCCGAACGCGGTGCGGGCGATCACGTCGGCGCCGACGGTCAGCGCGGCCCCGGTGACCGTCGAGCCCACCAGCGGGGGCTGCCCGGTGCCGGCGAGGCGCAGCGCGATCTGCGGGGCGGCCAGGGCGACGAACTCGATCGGCCCGGCCGCGGCGGTGGCGATGGAGGCGAGGACGATGGCCGCCAGGATCAGCAGGGAACGGTCCAGGTTCACGCGCAGCCCCAGGCCCCGGGCCGGTTCGTCGCCCAGCCGCAGCGTGCCGAGCGCGAACGCGCCGATGAGGACGAGCGGCACCAGCACCGCCAGCGCCAGCGCGACCGGGCGGACGTGCTCCCAGCCGCGGGCGTTCAGGCTGCCGGTGATCCAGGCCATGGCCCGGCCTGCGTCGTTGACGTCGCCCAGGGCCAGCAGCCACCACTTGACATTGGCGGCGACCCCGGCGAACCCGATGCCGACCAGCACCAGCCGGTAGCCGTCCAGCCCCTGCCGCCAGGCCAGCAGGTAGACCAGCACGCCGCCGGCCAGCCCGCCGGCCAGGGCCGCGAACGGGATGCCGACGGAGGCCAGCGCGCCGCCCGCTCCCCCGGCGGCGCTGCCGGTGGCGACGGTGATCGCGGCCACCACCACGCTGGCCGCCTGGCTGATGCCCAGGGTGTCCGGGCTGGCCAGCGGGTTCCGGGTGATCGACTGGGTGAGCGCGCCGGCCAGGCCGAACGCGGCGCCGACGAGCGCCCCGGTGAGCACGCGCGGCAGCCGCAGCTCCATCACCACGAACCTGTGCTCCGGATCGCCGAGCAGCGCGCGGACGACGTCGCCGACCCCGATCGGGAAGTCGCCGCGCCCGATGTCGACCGCCATCAGCAGGGCCAGGACGGCGAGCCCGGCGGGCACCACCAGCACGGCGCGCGGCCGTACCCGGAACGACACCCGGCCCGCCCGCAGCGCGCGCGGCCCGCCCGTCCCGCCCGCCTTCCCCGCGGTCTCCGCGGTCTCCGCGGCCGGCGCGGTCCTCGCCGCCGGGGCGCTCACAGCCGCACCGGCTTCCGGCGCCGGACCAGCGCGATGAAGAACGGCCCGCCGATCAGCGCGAGCATGATGCCCACCTCCACCTCGCCGGGGCGGGCCACCAGCCGCCCGGTCACGTCCGCGGCCAGCAGCAGCGCCGCGCCCAGGAGCCCGGAGAACGGCAGCAGCCAGCGATGGTCGGGGCCGGAGAGCGCGCGGGCCAGGTGCGGGACGATCAGGCCGAGGAACGCCAGCGCCCCGCAGGCGGCCACGGCCGCCCCGGTGAGCAGGGTGATCGCGGTGATGCCGACGGCACGGGCGAGCCGGATCCGGTGCCCCAGCGAGCGGGCCACGTCCTCGCCGAGCGCCAGGGCGTTCAGGGCGGGCGCGTTCACCATCGCCAGGACCAGCCCGGCCAGCACGAACGGCAGCAGCGCGGGCAGCACGCCGGCGTCGCGGCCCGCCAGCGCCCCGGCCTGCCAGAAGCGGTAGGTGTCCATGGCCTGCTGGTCGATGAGCACCAGCCCGGCCACCAGGCCGTGCAGGAACGCGGTCACCGCGGCGCCCGCGAGGGCGAGGGTGAGCGGTGTGGCCCCGCCCCGGCCGGCGCCGCCGAGCGCGAAGACCAGGACGCTGGCCAGCAGCGCCCCGGCGAACCCGAACCAGATGTAGGTGCGCACGCCGGTGACCCCGAGCGTGAAGATGCTCAGCACCATCGCGAACGCCGCGCCCTGGGTGACGCCGAGCAGCCCCGGGTCGGCCAGCGGGTTGCGGGTGTGGCCCTGGGTCAGCGCCCCGGCGACGCCGAGCGCGGTCCCGGCCAGCAGGCCGAACGCGGTGCGCGGCAGGCGCAGGGAGCGGACGACGATGTCGTCCTCGGTGCCGGACGGGGAGACGATCGCTCCCCAGACGGCGCCGGCCGGGACGTGGCGGGCGCCGATGACGAGGCTGGCCAGTGCCGCCAGCGCGGTGAGCAGGACCAGCCCGAGCAGCACCGCCGCGCGGTGCCGCCGCGCGGCGTCCAGCACGCTCCCGGCGGAGGGGAGGGCGCCCGGCCGGGCCGCCCCCGTCACCACACCATCACCGCTCGCTCACCGGGGCCCCTCTTTCCTCCGCAGATCAGAGTGTGATTAGGTAAGCCTCGCCTAATCCAGGCAAGGCTTACCTAACTGAGAAGGAATCCTAGATGAGGATGTCGCCGCTCCGGCGCGCGGCCACCGGGATCGCCGCCGTCGCACTGTCCGCCCTCGGCCTGACGGCCTGCGGTTCCTCCGGCGCCGACGAGGGCGGGACCCCGCTGCGCACCGTCCAGCACGCGATGGGCACCACCAAGATCTTCAAGGAGCCGAAGCGGATCGTCGCGCTCGACATGGCGTTCGTGGACGCCGCGATCAGCCTCGACGCCGACGTGTACGGCTACACGACGTACCGGTCGATCAGCGAGAAGCTCCCCGACTACCTGGGCGAGGCCGGGCGCGAGCACGGGTCGCGGGCGCAGACCGTGGGCACGCTCGCCGAGCCCAGCCTGGAGAAGATCAGCGCGCTCAAGCCCGACCTGATCCTGTCGGCCAAGGTCCGGCACGAGGCGCTGTACGGCAAGCTCTCCCAGATCGCCCCGACCGTCTTCAGCGAGACCACCGGTGGCATCTGGAAGGAGACGCTGCGGCTGACCGGGCGCGCCCTGGGCAGGGAGCAGCTCGCCGAGCAGCGGCTCAAGGAGTACGGGACCCGCGCCGGCACCATCGGCTCGGAGATCAAGAAGAAGAACGACGGCGCGCTCCCGACCGTCTCGGTGGTGCGCTTCACCGACGAGCCGACCGTCCGCCTCTACACCGAGTCCAGCTACTCCGGGATCGTCCTCAAGGACGTGGGCTTCCCCCGCCCGCAGGGCCAGCCCACCAGCGAGGAGATCGCGGTGGACCTGAGCGAGGAGCGGATCAAGGACATGGACGCCGATCAGATCTACATCGCCACCTATCCCGATGAGGCGGGCAAGTCCACGCAGGTCCAGACCAAGTTCAAGAACAACCCGCTGTGGGGGCGCCTGAAGGGCGAGAAGCACGAGGTGCGGGACCTGATCTGGATGAGCGCGGTCGGGCTGCAGGGCGCCCACACCCTGCTGGACGACCTGGCGAAGTTCTACGAGGTCGACCCGGCACGGGCGGCATGACGGCCCTGGCGAGCACCGCGGGCGGCGAGCGCACCGCCCCGGCCACCGGACCGGTGGCCGGGGCGGCCCACCCTCTCACCGCCTTGCTGCGCGAGGCGGACGCCGCGTACCCGCTGGGCGTGCTCCCCGGCCTGCACGCCGGCACCGCGACCGGTCCCGAGGACGAGCCCGAGGACGAGCCCGAGGACGAGCCCGCGACCGGTGCCGGGGGCGGTTTCCTGCCCGCCACCGACCCGCGCCTGTGGGAGACGCTCGTCACCGGCACCGCGAACCGCTACGACGCGCCCCCGCACGTCGCCGCCGCGCTCGCCTGGAAGGCGTACGCGTACTGGGTCTCGCTCCCGGTCACCCTGGGCTGGACCCTCAACCGGCGCGTCCCGCTGATGTCCGCGCGCGACACCGTGGTCCGCCCGCTGGACGAGGCCCCCTTCGTGGTCGTGGGACTGCGCGAGGCGCGGCTGGCGGTCACCGCCGGCGATCCCTGCGCCGGCGCTCCCGGCACCGTCACCGTCCCGGACGAGGCGGCCCTGCTCGCCCTGGTCCGCGGCGTCCTGGTCCGCGACCATCTGGCGCCCCTGATCGGCGAGCTGCGCGCGCGGACCCGGACCGGGGAGCGCGGGCTCTGGGGCTCGGTGGCCGAGTCGCTCGCCGCCCCGCTCTACGGGCACGGTTCGGCGCTGCCCGGCGCCGCCGGGGCCGTCCGGGACCTGCTGGACGGGCTCGGCCCGCCCGTCGCCGGCCTGGTCGAGCCGTCCGGCGAGCCGCCGGGAGTGCGGCGCCGCACCTGCTGCCTGTGGGCGTCGCTGCCGGACCGGTCCCCGTGCCCGTCCTGCTGCCTGATCCGCCGGTCCTAGCGGTCCGGTGGCCTCCGGCGGCCATCTCCCGCCCGCCGGGAACCAGATCGGCCCGTACCTAATCCAATGGGACGAAAGGCGCCATCGGCGCGCCGCCCCCGAGAAGTGATCTTCGGGGGTTAGAGTCCCGCGAGGAGGACGATCGGGATTGGCCGGCCGTGCCGGATCGGTGCCGGAACCACAAGTGGATAGCAGGGAGAACCGCACATGATGGGGCAGACGCACGCCCTCAGTGGCGCGCTGGTGTGGCTGGGGGCCGTCCCCCTTCTCAGCCAGGAGCGGTTGCTCGGTGAGCACGCGATCTCCCTGACCCCGCACCAGCTGATCGCGGGCGCGGTGGTCTGCGCGGGCGCGGCCCTGCTGCCCGACATCGACCACCACAACGGCCGCATCGCCAACACCTACGGCCCCATCACCAAGCACCTGTGCAAGTGGGTCGGCAAGATCTCCGGCGGGCACCGGCAGGCCACCCACTCCATCTTCTTCGCCGCGCTCATGGGCGTGACGATGGACCTCCTGGCCACCCACTTCGTGTACGGCTGGTGGGTCGCGCTGTTCGTCATCGTCGGGTTCGGCCTGCGCGGCATCGGCCTGGACTTCGAGGGCAAGGAGCCGCAGTCGGCGATCGCGGACTGCCTGGTCGCGCTGTTCGCCGTCTACCTGATGCACGACCTGGACATGAGCTTCGTCGGGTTCGCGGTGTTCCTGGGCTGCATGGCGCACGTGGTGGGCGACTGCCTGACACCGCGCGGCTGCCCGGTCTTCTGGCCCATGAAGTGGCGCGTCATCGTCCCGGTGATCCCGAAGACCGATGGCAAGGTCGAGCGGTGGGTGATCACCCCGCTGCTCACCGTGGGCGTCGCGATCCTGACCATCCGCTCGGTCCTGGGCGACATCGCCGCCGACTGGCTCACCCGCGGGTAGAACGCAGTTCCGGGCCGTACAGGTCCCGGAACAGGGAGCAGCCCACCCGGGCCCAGTCCGTTCTCGCCGGGTTGTACATCCCTATGACGCGCACGCCCGTGACCCCGGGGATGGCCTCCGCCGTGCACGCCACCTGGGCCAGGGCCAGCCGCGACCAGCGGCCCCTGACCGCGGTCACGGCCCCGCTCTCATCCCTCGTCACGGCTATCCCGCCTATCGCGAAATCCACGTAGAGCTCGTCCTCCCGCCCCTCCGTCACCTGCGCCGGGGACCATGCGTTCGCCGCCCGGACCTCGATCGATCCGGGGAGCACGGCCGTGGTCATGCTGCGGCGGCGTTCCGCCGCCGTGATGGGCACGCCGAGCTGCGTGACTGCGTGGTACGGGTGGCCCGGAAGCCCGGGGCGCACGGACGGCACCAGTTCGCCGTCTCTCAGCAGGTACACCGTCACCGGGCCGGTGCGGGCGGCGGGGACGGGCACGCTCCCCGCGCCGACGATCCCGGTGGGCCGGACCCCGCAGCCGGAGGCCCCGATGACCGCGGTGACCGCCAGCATCGCCGTCAGGAGACCGGCGCACGGCCTCGCACGCCTCTCCATCACGCCCCTTGTCCTCTTGCCCCGCCCGCTCACGCCTCCTCCTCCCGTTCCCCCGCGTCCGGCAGCCACAGGGTGAACGACGCGCCCCCGTCCGGGACGTTCGCCGCCTCCAGCGTGCCGCCGTGCAGCAGGGCGTTCTCCCGCGCGATCGACAGGCCGAGGCCGCTGCCGTCGCTGCGGGTCCGCGCCGCCTCCGCCTTGACGAACCGGTCGAAGACCGCCGTCATGAGGCCCTCGGGAATCCCCGGCCCCCGGTCGGTGACGGTGAGCACGAGGCCGGGACGGCCCGCGCGCCGGTCGGGGCCGTAGCGCACGGTCACCGGCGGCCGTCCGTGCCGCAGCGCGTTGCCCGCCAGGTTGGCCACGATGACGTCGAACCTGCGCGGGTCCAGCCGCGCCATCAGGTCGCCCGGACCGTCCAGCTCCACGCGGTCCCGGAGGCCGCGGGCCGACAACGAGGCCGCGACGGTCTCCCCCACCGCGACGTCGTCCAGGACGAGGGACGCCGCGCCCGCGTCGAAGCGGCTGATCTCGACCAGGTGCTCCACCAGCCGCGCCAGCCGCCGGGTCTCCTCGACGACGAGCCTGGACGCGGTGCCGTGCGCCCCCTCGGCGGGCTCCTCGGCCAGCACGTCGGTGACGGCGATCATGGCGGTGAGCGGGGTGCGCAGCTCGTGCGAGACGTCGGCCACGAACCTGCGGGACGCGGCCTCCATGGTGCGCAGCTCGGTCACGGTGCGCTCCAGGGCCTCGGCCGTCCGGTTGAAGGTCCGGGCGAGATCGGCCAGCTCGTCCCGGCCGCGGACCGGCACCCGGGACTCCAGCCGTCCGGCGCCCAGGGCCCGGGCCGCGTGCCCGAGCCGCCGGACCGGGCGCAGCAGGCCCCGGGTGGCGACCAGGGCCGCCGCCAGCGCCGCCGCCAGCGCCGCGGCGTCGGCCGCCAGCACCGACCGGGTGAAGGAGCGCAGGTCGGCGGCCTCCCGTTCCAGGCTCACCGAGACCAGCAGCACCGGCGGCGTGGTGCGGGCGGGTTCGTCGGCCGTAGTCACATAGCCGGTCACGAACGCGCCGACCAGCAGGTACGGGCGGCCTCGGTGGGTGACGCGCTGGAAGACCATGCCGTGGGTCGCCCTGCGGGTGAACTCGTGGCCGGGCGTCACGTGCAGCCGGCCCGGGGGCGGCGGGGGGACGTCCCGGTCGAGGGGCAGCGGCACCGCGTACGCGCGGACCCGCCCGTCGGCGGAGCGCAGCGCCTGCTCCAGGTCCGCGGCGACCGTCAGGTTCGCGTCCGGCGGCAGCTGGGGCGGCACCAGCCGCCGCAGGGCCTCGCGGACGTCGGTCAGCACGGCCTCCTGCGTGCGCTCCAGCATCGCCCGGCGCACCAGGACGTAGGCGATGCCGGAGGCCAGGGCCGAGGCCAGCAGCGCCACCGCGGTGAAGGCGGCGACCATGCGCACGCGCAGCCCCGTGAACGGGCGCGGCCACCGGCCCGGTGCCCTCACGGCGCCGCGAAACGGTAACCGAAGCCGCGGACGGTCTCGATGAGGCGCGGTTCGGCCGGCTCGTCCTCGATCTTGGCCCGGACGCGCTGGACGCAGGCGTCCACCAGGCGCGAGTCGCCCGCGTGGGTGTGCTCCCAGACCGCCGCCAGCAGGTGCTGGCGGGTCATCGCGCGGCCCGGCCGGCGGGTCAGCTCCAGCAGCAGCCGCAGCTCGGTCGGGGTCAGCCGGATGTCGCGCCCGCGCCGGGTCACCTTCAGGGCGGCCCGGTCGATCACCAGGTCGCCGTGCACGGAACGGTCCGGGTGGGAGTTCTCGGCCCGGCGCAGCACGGCGCGGATGCGGGCGTCCAGCACCCGGGGCTCCACCGGTTTGACCACGTAGTCGTCCGCGCCCGCCTCCAGGCCGAGGACGACGTCCAGGTCGTCCCCGCGGGCGGTGAGCAGGATGACGGGCAGGGTGTCGTCCCGGCGGATCCGGCGGCACACCTCGATGCCGTCCAGGCCGGGCAGCATGACGTCCAGCACGGCGATCTCCGGGCGCCGGGCGCGCAGCGCCTCCAGGCCCTCCTCGCCGGTGGCCCGGGAGGTCACCCGGTGCCCCTGGCGGGAGAGCGCCATCTCCAGCGCGGCCCGCGCGGAGGGGTCGTCGTCGACGAAGAGGATGGTCGCCACCCGGTCATTATCGGGGCGCCGGCCGTCGACCGGCCGGAATGTCACAGGATCCGGACATCGCGCGGACATGATCACAACAGCCCGCCGCCACGGTGGGGCCCATGTCGCTCGTGATCTCTCCGCCCCGCCCCCGGCCGTCCCCGCCCGTACCGGGACGGGCCGTGCGGCCGGGGCGCCGCGGGGCCGCCCTGCCCTGGCTGCTCCTCACCGGGTGGGCGGCCCAGGCGGGCGTCCGCCTGTGGTTCGCCCGCGCCCGCACGGGCCCGGTCGCCGACCCGGACGAGTCCGGCTACCTCGCCGCCGCCCGGTGGCTCGCCGGCGGGCCCGGGGGCGACCTGTCCGGCCACACCTTCTACCAGCCCGGATACCCGCTGCTGCTGGCTCCGGCGCACTGGGCGGGCGGCGACCCGGCGGCCGTCTACACGCTGGTGATGATCGTCAACGCGCTGATCGGCGCGGCGCTGTTCCCCCTCGGGCACCTCGCGCTGCGCCGGCTCGGGCTGCCGGTGCGCGCCGCGCTGCCGCTGGCGTGGGCGGCGGCGCTGCTGCCGGCGACGACCTTCTTCGGCGCGTTCGCGCTGGCGGACGCGGTCCTGCCCGTGATCGTCCTCGGCTGGCTCCTGGCACTGGACCGCTGCGTGAGGCGCGGCGGGGCGCACGCGGCGGCCGGGGCGGGGCTCCTGGCGTCCTACGCCTACCTCGTGCACTCGCGCGGTTCGGTGCTGTTGTGCGTCCACGGCCTCACGATGCTCTACCTGGCGGCCCGCCCAGGCGCCGCCGCCGGGCGCCGTACGGGTACGGCGGGAGCGCGCATCGCGGCGCTGACCGGCCTCGCCGTGACGTGCGCGGGCTATTCGGTCGCGTCCCGGCTCAACTCCGCGGCGCGCGCGACGTTCTACCCGGACGGCGGCCGGGACCTGGCGGGCCTGCTCACCGGGCGCCTGACGACCCTGGACGGGCAGGCGTGGGCGCTGTCGGGAACGGCGGGACAGCTCTGGTACCTGGTCGTCGCGACCTGGGGGCTCGCGGGCGTCGGGCTGGTGGCCGTGGCGGCGGCCGCGTTCCGCCGCCGGACCCGGGCCGAGACGCGCGTCATGGCGGCCGTGCTCCTGGCGGTCACCCTCGGCATCGCCTACGCGTCGTCGGCCGCCCTTCCCGACGAGCATCGCGTGGGCAACTTCGCCTACGGCCGCTACCTGGCGTGCCTGGCGCTCGTCCACACCCTCGCCGGGCTCGCCGTCCTCACGCGGGCGGGCGTCCGGCGGGCCCTGCCGTACGTCCTGGGAGCCGCCGCCACGACCGCGGCGGCGGGGGCCTGGGTGAAGGTGTACGCGGGTGAACGGCTGCGCACGCACGCCCACATCGGCTTCGACTTCCCCGAGACGTCCTTCCTGACCGCCGACCGGACGGCGCTGCACCTGGGCACGGCCTCGTTCGCGGCACTGGGCCTGCTCGGCGGGCTCCTGCTGCTGCGCGCCCTGCGGCGGGCTCCCGTCCCGGCGGTGGCGGCGGGCCTGGTCGCGATCAACGTGGCCGCGCTGGCGTTCGCCTTGGGACCGGCTCCCGAACGGGTCACGCCGCCCGACCCCCTGCCCGCCGCGTCCCGGCACGGCGCGGTCGCCCTCGACCGGGCGCTGAACTGGCAGGTGAGGGTGAAGCTGCTCTTCCCGGTGGACTGGACGCGCATGGGCCGTATCGACGTCCGCCGCCAGGCGCCGGGGCCGGGGGTGTGCACCGTCGTCGTGGACCGGCCCGCGGGCACGCCCGTGGCGGCGACCTGGCCCGCCCGCCCCGCCGGCTGGCGGGCCCGCGAGGGCGCGGCATGGGACGCCCGCTGGGTCGCCTGGTACGACCCGGCCTGCCCGGGACCGCGCCTCAGAAGCGGGTGACCAGGGCGATGCGGTCGTGGTCGACCAGGAAGCCGTCGGAGACGAACGTCACCTCGCCGCCGTACTCCAGCACGGTCTCGATGATGTCGTCCACCACGTCGTCCACGACGCCGTCCCCCTTGAGGGAGCCGGCCGGGCCCTCGACCGGGACGGCCTCGCCCTCGCCCCTGACCGCCGGGGAGTAGTAGCCGCGCTCGACCACCAGGTGCTCGCCGCGCCCCTCCTCGACCAGGCGCATGACCTCCTGCAGGCCGCCGGCGTAGCGGTGCAGGCCGCGGGCGGCCTCCAGCTCGGCCAGGACCGCCACCTCCCGCAGGTCCTCGTACGCCTGCAGGACCGGACGCGCCAGCTCGGCCAAGGCGCCGGCCGAGGCGTTCTCGTAGCTGCCGTCGATACGGCCGGCCACGGTCACCTTCGGCCCGGCCAGCTCGTCGAAGAACGCCTGGTGCCGGGTGACGCCCGCGACGATCACGGGCCGCCGGTCGCGGGCCAGGACGGCGTCGAGGTCGGCCATGACGCCGCGCAGCAGCTGGCGGTGCCGCTCGTCGGCGTGCCCGCCCCACGGCGACTTGCGGCCGCCCTCGCTCACCTCGTCGAGCGGCTCGGGCACCACCGGGAAGCCGTGCCGGGTGACCTCGGTCAGCTCGCCGCCGCGCCCGTCCCACAGCCGGGTGTGGTGGTCGGAGAGCACCAGGAGCCAGTAGCGCCGGGTACGGGTGTGGGCGGCGACCAGGTCGCGGGTGGCGAAGCCGGAGTCGACGATGACGCGTTCGTCCACCGGCTGGTCGATCATGAACGCGTGCCGCTCGCCGCCCGGGGCCGCCAGCAGCACCAGGCCGTCGGCCCCCTGGCGCGGGTCGAGCTCGTCGGCCGCCCGTTCCAGGCCCCGGACCACCTCCTCCGCCGTGTCCGCGGCCACCCGGGAGTCCTCGCGCAGCCGGCGTCGCACTTCGGCGAGCAGGTTGCGCAGGCGGATGGGGTCCTCGCGGTTGGCGGGAGTGCGGCGGGAGGTCGGCATCACCACCGACACCGACGGGTAGGCACGCGGCTTGCGCAGTTCGGACAGGGTGACGGCGTCCATGATCCCCCGATCGGACGGACTGGTCTGCTGCCTCTTTTGTAACGAACCGGTGGTAAATCATGAGTAAGACGGGTTTGAGAATCGTGTCGCGGTCGCCCGATCCGGCCGTCAGCCGTCCCCCGCCGCCGGGGACGCCGGGGGCGCCGTGCGGCGCCCGGGGGCGGCGAGACCGTCGAGCATCACCGTGGCGAGGGGATCGTCGGCCCGGGCGCCGGGGCGGCACACCACCGCGTTGAGCACCCGGACGACCTCGGCGGGCGTGATGTCGCCGCGCAGGCTCCCCTCCTTCTGAGCCCGTTCCGCGAGGGACGAGATCATCGCGTCGGCCGCGCGCTCCTTCTCCGCCCGCGCGGCGGGGGCCGCGTTCTCCTCGAAGAACGCCTTGAACAGCGACAGCGGCTGCCCCGCACAATAGTCCACGAGCCGCAGGAAGGCGTCCCAGTGGGCGGTGTCCCCGGGCGCGGCCTCCGCCTCCCGGGCCAGCCCACCGGCGAACTCCAGCAGCCGGTCGAGCGTGTCGTCGGCGAGTTCCTCCAGCAGCGCCCGCCGGTCCGGGAAGTGCCGGTAGAGGGTGCCCACGCCCAGCCCGGCCTCCCTCGCGATCTCCTCCATCGACGCCGCCGGGCCGCGCTCGGCGAACAGCTGGAGCGCGGCGGCGACGATGCGCTCGCGGTTACGGCGCGCGTCGGCTCGCACGGCGGCGGCCCTCCTCGCGGGTCGGGAACGGCGACAACCGGAACCTCCGGTTCAGGTTAGTGTACGGTGGCCGAACGGAAACGGAATCTCCGCTTCATGTTAGCTTCCGGGAATCTTCAGGAGGAGCACCATGCGGATCGGACAGTGCGTCGTCGGCGCCGGCTCGACGCTGGAGGAGATCGTCGGCGAGGTGCGCGCCGCCGCGGCGGCCGGGCTGGACGGCGCGTTCCTGCCCCAGCTGGCGGGCTGGGACGCGATCATGGCGGCGGGCGCCGCCGGGCGCGAGGTGCCGGGGATCGAGGTCGGCACCGCGGTCGTGCCGACCTATCCCCGGCACCCGGTCACGATGGCGGAGCAGGCGCTGACCGCCCAGGCCGTCAGCGGCGGCCGTTTCACCCTGGGCATCGGGCCGAGCCACTCCCAGATCATCGAGGGCTCGTTCGGGATCCCCTACACCAGGCCGGCCGCGCACACCCGCGAGTACCTGTCGGTGCTGCGCCCCCTGCTGCGCGGCGAGGAGGTGGACCACCGGGGCGAGGCGCTCACCGCGGCGGGCCGCGTGGCCGTGCCCGGGATCGCTCCCCCGCCGGTCCTGCTCTCCGCGCTCGGCCCGAGGATGCTGCGGATCGCGGGCGAGCTGGCCGACGGGACGGTCACCACGTGGCTGGGCCCGGAGGGGATCGCCGGCCACATCGTCCCCCTGATCACCCGGGCCGCCGAGGAGGCCGGCCGCCCGGCGCCGCGGATCGTGGCGGGCGCCGTCGTCGCGCTCACCCACGACCCCGAGGCCGCCCGGCGGGAGGTCCTGGAACGGTTCGGGATCGCCGGCGACCTGCCGAGCTACCGCGCGGTGCTGGACCGCCAGGGCCTGTCGAACGTGCACGAGACGATCGTCGCGGGCGACGAGCGCGCCGTGACCGCGGAGGTCCGCAGGTTCGCCGAGGCCGGGGCGACCGACCTGCTGGTCACCCCGCTCGGCGACGCGGACGTACGGGCCCGCACGATCGAGCTGCTCGGCTCGCTGAGCGGCACGGTCTGATCCCGGTGCGGCGGGCGGCGGAGTGTCGGAGTGACACGGTTGGATGCGAGCATGGCGACAACCGTGCAGATCACCGTCGATTGCTCGGACCCCGGCAGGCTGGCCGGGTTCTGGGCGCTGGCCCTCGGCTACGTCCTCGACCCGCCGCCGCCCGGCTTCGGGTCCTGGCCGGAGGCCCTGGCCGCCCGCGGCATCCCGGAGTCGGAGTGGAACTCCGCGAGCGCGGTGAGCGACCCGGACGGCGCGGGCCCGCGGCTGTTCTTCCAGCGCGTCCCCGAGCCCAAGACCGCCAAGAACCGGCTGCACCTCGACCTGCGCGCCGGCGGGCCGCTCGACCGGCCCGCCGGGGAACGGCGCGCCGCGGTCAGGGCCGAGGCCGAGCGGCTGGCGGCGGCGGGCGCCACGATCGTCGAGGCCCGCGACGGGCAGTGGGGCGAGCACTGGATCGTCATGCTCGACCCCGAGGGCAACGAGTTCTGCGTCACCTGACCGCCCGCCCCGGCCCGGCCCCGGCCCCGGCCTCGGGCCGACTCGGGCCCGGCGCTCCCGGTCAGGCGAGGCGTTCGATGACCCGGCCGAACGCCTCCATGAACGGCCCGTGCACGGTGATGTAGGAGAAGCCGTACCGCTCGCGCCGCTCACGGAGCTGCTCGGCCATCTGCTCCTCGGTGCCGATCAGCAGGAACGGGCAGTCCAGGATCTCCTCCACGGAGAGGTTCGGTAGCGGCCCGGCGGCCAGCCCGGCCGCCGTGCCCCGCCGGTCGGGGGTGACCACCACCTGCTGCACCAGCAGGTTCAGCTCCAGGCCCGCGAAACGGTCCCCGGCCCGCTCCCGGACGAAACGGACCCGCTCGTCGGCCTGCTCGGCGGTGCCCAGCACGAACGTGCCCGGCGGCTCGCCCGCGGCCTGGTAGGCGCCCGCGATCCCGACGATGTCGGCCTCCCGGGCGGCGATCTCCAGCACGGTGTCGCCGGTGCCGCCGACCAGCAGCGGCGGGCCATGTCCGCCGAACCCCCGCCGCTGCACGGGCTTGAGCTCGGCCAGCCCGTAGTGCTCGCGCAGCGGGGCCTGCTCCGGGTAGCCGGGGCCGCCGAAGAGGGCGCGAAGCTCCTCGATGGCCGCCGCCAGCCGCCGCGACCGCGCGGTGAACGGCTCCCAGGCGATCCCGGCCGCGTCGAACTCCCACTTCATGTGCCCGGACCCCAGGCCGATCTCCACCCGCCCGCCGGTGAGCCGGTCGGCGGTGGCGATCTCCCGGGCCAGGAGGTGCGGGTTCCAGAACCCGATGTTGAGGACGAGGGTGCCGACCCGCAGCCGGGCGGTCGCCTCCGCCGCGGCCATCATGGTCGGGAACGGGGCGGGGCCGCCCAGGTGGTCGGGGACGAGCGCGGTGTCGTAACCGAGCGTCTCGGCCCGGCGGCAGACCTCCACGAAGTCCTCGCGGGAGCCGATGTCGAAGAAGTTGAACCCGAAACGGAAGGGTGTCATGAGGGAATGATGTACCCGGTCTCGTAGGCGAAGATCACCGCCTGGGTGCGGTCGCGGGCGTTCAGCTTGGCCAGGACGTTGCCGACGTGCGTCTTCACCGTCTGCGGGCTGACGAAGAGCTCGGCGGCGATCTCGGCGTTGGAGTGCCCCCGGGCCATCAGCCGCAGCACGTCCCCCTCCCGCTCGGTCAGCCGGCCGTGCCAGCGCGCCCTGGCGCCGCCGCCCGGACCGCCCGCGCGGTGCTCGGCGGCCAGGGCCCGGATCGCGGCCGGGAACAGCAGCGTGTCACCGTGCACCACCAGCCGGACGGCCTGCAGGATCTCCTCGGGCCGGGCCCGCTTGAGCAGGAACCCGTGCGCGCCGGCCTTGAGCGCGTCGTAGACGTACTCGTCGTTCTCGAACGTGGTGACCACGATGATCCGGGGCGGTTCGGGCACCGACTCCAGGATGCGCCGGGTGGCCTGGATGCCGTCCAGCCGGGGCATCCGCACGTCCATCAGGATGACGTCGGGACGCAGCCGGGACACCTGCCCGGGCACCTCCGCCCCGTCGCCGGCCTCGCCCACCACCTCCATGTCCGGCTCGGCGCCGATGATCGCCGCCAGCCCGGCCCGGATCAGCCGCTCGTCGTCCACCAGCAGCACGCGTACCGTCATGACGCCGGCCTCAGCGGCAGCGAGACCGCCAGGCGCCAGCGCCCGTCCCCGTCGGGGCCGGCGGTCATCCGGCCGCCCAGCACGGTGACGCGCTCCCGCACCCCGCCCAGCCCGCGCCCGCCGCCGTGATGGCCCGCGGGCCGGGCGCCCAGCGGATTGCTCATCTCCACCTCCAGTCGCTCGCCGCGCACCCCGACCCGGAGCCGTACCGGCACCCGGCCGGCGTGACGCAGCGCGTTGGTCAGTCCTTCCTGGACGATCCGGTACGCCTCGCGCGAGACCGCGGCGGGCACCCGCTCCAGATCGGGGTCCACGGCGACGTCCAGTTCGACGCCGGCGATCCGGGTCTGGTCCAGCAGCCGGTCCAGGTCCCTCAGGGTGAGCTGGGGCGCGGTGCGCGAGGAGTCCTCGCGGAGCAGCCCCAGCACGTGGTCGAGGTCCTCCAGGGCCGCCCGCGCCGACTCCTCGATCGCGCCGAGCGCCTCCCGGGCGAACTCCGGGTCGCGGTCCAGCACCCGGCCCGCCGCCGCGGCCTGCAGGGTGACCACGCTCAGCGCGTGGCCGACCGAGTCGTGCAGTTCGCGGGCCAGCCGGTTGCGTTCGGCCAGCCGCACGGCCCGCGCCTCCATCGCCGCCAGCCGCTCGGCCGCCGAGGGGCCGAGCAGCCGCGGCGCGAGCCGGGCCAGCAGCCCGCCGGCGGCGGCGATCAGCACCAGCACCGCGGCCAGCATCGCCAAGCCGAGGAACGGCGTCGTCCACGCGGGCCAGGGCTCGTCCAGGCCCCAGGCCCGCCAGAGCCGCTCGTTCCAGGAGGTCACGGGCGCCATGATCAGCACGGCGGCGAACGGCGGGACGGCCAGGCTCAGCCCGCTGACCACCACCCCCATGTGCAGGTGCAGGGCGAACCAGGCCCCGGTGCGCACCCTGCTCTCCCAGCCGCGTGCCTGGCCGGGCGGCAGGGACGCGATGGGACCGCCCAGCAGTTCCCTGGCCGCGGCGCCCTCCAGCAGCCGCACCGCCGGGACCAGGCCCGTGACGAACGCCGCGACCAGCGGCAGCACCAGCAGGATCAGGACGCCCTGGACGACCGGGCCTCCCCACGGGGTCGCCGTCACCATCAGCATGCCCAGGAACCAGTAGGGCATGAGGAGCGCGCCGCCCGCCACCAGGTAGGACCAGCGCCGCCACACGGCCCGGCCGATCAGCGGCCGGAGGCGGGGCGGGACGGGGGCACGGGCGGGGCGGGACACCCCTTGATCCTGGCAGAGCGGCGGACCGGCGGGCCTCCTCCGCGAGGACCCGTGCCCTCCCCCGTCCGGGGGAACCGGGCCGCCGGTCAGGACCCGCGGCTCCGCTCGTCGCGCTCGGCGAGCCTGGCCAGCCGGGCGTTGTAGGCGGCCAGCTCGTCGTCCTCGGCGACCGGCTCCCCGGCCCCGGCGGGCCGCCCGGCCCGCCGGCGCTCGGCGCGGTCGGCCTGCCGGTCCAGCCGCCGGGCCTGCCGCTGGTCGTCGAAGTACCACTGGAACGCCAGCGCGATCAGCACGATGAAGGTGGGGATCTCACCGAAGCCCCAGGCGATCGCGCCGCCGGTGTGCTGGTCGCTCAGCAGCGAGGCGCCCCAGGGCGGGTCCACCGCCGTGTACCAGCCGCGGGCCAGCGGCTGCCCGAGGTTCATCAGCGCGATGCCGAAGAACGCGTGGAACGGCATGGTGACGAACAGCAGCAGGATCCGGCCGGGGTAGGGCAGCCTGCGCGGCGCCGGGTCGACCCCGATCAGCACCCAGAAGAACAGCGAGCCCGCGAGCAGGAAGTGCGCCGACATCGCGATGTGCCCGAGGTGGTTGCGCATCGCGGCCTCGAACAGCGGCGTGAAGTACAGCACGAACGTCCCGGCCACGAAGATCACGGTGGCCACCGCCGGATGGGCGATGATCGCGACCGCGCGGCTGTGCAGGGCGGCCGTCAGCCACTCCCGGGGGCCGCGGTCGCCGCGGACCGCGGCCGGCTTGAGGGCGCGCAGCGCCAGCGTGACGGGCGCGCCCAGCACCAGCAGGATCGGCGTCAGCATGTTGAGCACCATGTGCTGCACCATGTGGACGCTGAACAGGATCGGCGAGTAGGTCGCGATCCCGGTCTGGGTGACGACCAGGATGGTGGCGAGGCCGAGGTACCAGGCGGCGGTGCGGCCGGGCGACCAGCGGTCGCCGCGCCGCCGCAGCCGGACCAGCCCGGCCAGGTAGAGCCCGCCGAGCGCCACCACCAGCGCGGCGAAGAAGAAGTCGAACTGCCCCAGCGCCGCCAGCCGCCCGGGGGTGATCGCCGGCGGCATGTCGTACCCGATGAGGGACTTGACCGCCGACTCCTCGGTGGCGGGCGCGGGCGGGGCGGTCCGGGCCAGCGCCACCGCCAGCCCGACGGTGGCCGCCATGATCGCGATCTCGACCGTGGCCAGCCGGGTGAACGCGCCGGGCCGGCGCTCGGCCAGGGCGGGCAGCGTCCGCTCGCGGTGCCACCAGCCGAACCAGCCCAGCAGGGCGAACGCGACGATCTTGCCCAGGGCCAGCCGCCCGTAGTTCGTGCTCAGCAGCTCGGCCGGGTCGGGCAGCCGGGCGATCACGTTGACCAGCCCGCTGGCGCCCACGATCACGTAGCACCACAGCGCCATCCGGCTGAACCGCGCGGACATCACCTCCAGCCGGTCCCGCCGCGCCAGCGCGTGCGCGCCGACGGCGGCCAGGCCCCCGACCCACGGCGCCACCGCCAGGACGTGCAGCGCCACGCCGGTGACGGCGACCGAGTGGTTGGCGGCCGAGGCGGAGTGGCCGGTCAGCGGCGGCGGCAGCAGCGCGATGCCCGACAGGACCAGCAGCCCGAACGTCGCGGCGGGCGTGGTGGTCGTCCGGGCCAGCAGGGCGACGACGACGGCCAGCAGGACCACCAGCATCAGCGCGGTGCCCTGCGATATCTGGCCGGCGTAGCTGCTCAGCTTGCTGTCGACGATGACCTGGCTCACCGGCTGGCCGAGAACGTCGGCGATGGTGAAGACGAGCGTGGCCGCGGCGGCGGCGGCCCAGGCGGCGGCCGTCCAGGACGCGGCGCGCGCGTACCCGATCGCGTCCGCGCCCAGGCGCGGGCCGGCCGTCCGGCCGCCCGCGGACTTCCCGGATCCCGTGCCGCCGCCCTCCAGGGGCAGCAGCGCGGCGGCGGCGATCAGCGCGCCCACCGTCACCGCGGCGGCGAGGTTCATCGCCGTGCGCGACAGGGGCAGGCCCCAGCGGGTGACGGTGCCCGCGTCGCTCAGCCCGGGGATGACCTGCTCGGCGGCGGCTCCGCCGAGCACGAGCCCGGCCGCCAGGCCGGCAACGGCCGCGGCCACGGCGATCGCCGCGACGCGCAGGACGTCCGGGCCGCCGCCGCGCGAGACGGCCGCGCCCGGCGGCTTCTCGCCGGCGCTCGTCCTAGCCACGGTCGCCCCGTCCGGGGTCGCGCCGTCCGGGGTCGCGCCGTCCGGAGCCGCGGGGTGCCGGGCCGCCGGACCCGCCCCCGTCGGGGTACTTGCGCTTGGCGCGGAACACGATCAGCATCCCGATCCCGATCCCCACCGCCGAGCCCACGATGATCATGACCCAGGCGGGGAAGCCGGAGCGCTCCGCGGCGGGCTCCGCGACCGGCCGGGCGTGAGCCGACGCAACCTGCGCGGCCTGCGCGGCCTGCGCGGCGGGCGCGGCCTGCGCGGCGGGCGCCGCTGCGGTGTCATGGCCGGGGGCACCGGCCACCGGCCGGGCGTGAGCCGGCGCGGGAGCCGCCGAGACGGCGCCGAAGACCGCGCCGAAGACCAGGACCAGCGCGGCGAGGGGACCGAGGCGGCGCGTCCACGGCCCGGAGGTGAGGGTTTTCATCGGTCTCTACCCTACTGAGCCCTTCCGGTGCCGGACGCCCCCCTCGCCCTCACCGTTCCGGCCCCCTCCCGGGCCCGTGCCGCCGCGGGTCACAGGGTGGTCAGCACATGCGCCCTGCCGTGGGCGAGGAACTCCTCGCGCAAGGCGTCCGCCCCCTCCGCGGTCAGCGGCTCGTAGGCGAGGGCGCGGCCCGGACGCCACCAGACCGGCCCGGACGCGCCCGGTTCCCAGCGGGCGCGGCGCAGGGGGCGCTTGTCCACCTTGCCGGTCGCGGTCAGCGGTGTCGCCGCCACGACCCGGACGAACCGCGGCGCCCACTTGGTGCCCAGGTCGGGCCGCCCGGCCAGGAACCGGGCGAAGGCAGTGGGGTCGAACGGCCCGCGCAGTTCCAGCGCCGCCATCACCTGGTCGCCGGTACGCGGATCGGGCACGGGATACACCGCGCACATGACCACCGGGGGCCACTGGGCCAGGATGCGCTCGACCGGGGCGGCGGCGAAGTTCTCGCTGTCCACGCGGAGCCGGTCGGCGCCGCGTCCGGCGAAGTAGAAGAAGCCCCGCGCGTCGCGGTAGGCGAGGTCCCCGCTCCAGTAGCGTCCGCCGCGCACCCGTTCGGCGTCCGCCTCCGGGTTGTTGTAGTAGCCCTCGAACGCGTCCGCGACGTTGAGCCCGACGAGCTCGCCGATGGCCTCGCCCGGGTTGAGCAGGCCGCCGTCCGGGCCGAACCGGGCGCGCTCGCACTCGGTCCCGGTCTCCGGATCGAGGACGGCCACCTCCATGCCCGGCTGGGGCAGCCCGAGCGCGTCCGGCGGGGTCTCGGGGGTCTTGCGCAGGGCGATCGCGCCCTCGCTCGACCCGTACCCCTCGATGATCCGGCACCCGAAACGGGCGGCGAACCCGGCCATGTCCTGGGCGGACGCCTCGGTGCCGAACGCGGCCTGGAGCGTGTTGCGGGCGTCGTCGGGCCGCTCGGGCGTGGCCAGGATGTAGGCCAGCGCCCGCCCCACGTAGTTGAAGTAGGTGACGCCGTAGCGGCGCACGTCGGGCAGGAAACCGGACGCGGAGAACCGGCGGCGCAGCGCCACCGTGGCTCCGGCGTGCACCGCCATCGCCAGGTTCGCCATGAGGGCGTTGCCGTGGAAGAGGGGCATCGCGACATAGGTGACCGAGTCCCGGGTGATGCCCATGTCCGCGGAGCGCTCCGCGATCGCCGCGAGCCTGCCCTGGCCGCAGGCGACCGCCTTGGGCGCGCCGGTCGAGCCGGAGGTGAACAGCAGCAGGAGCCGGTCGCGCGCGTCCGCCTCCACCGGCTCGGCCGGACCGGGGAGGGCCGCGGCGTACTCCGGGGTGCCGGTCCGCAGGACGCGCTCGTCCGGCACCCCGGTGTCGAGCCCGTCCAGCAGCCCGGCGTGGGCGTCGTCGGTGACGATCAGGTCGCAGTCGGTGTGCCGGACGTCGGCGGCCAGCTCCGCCCCGCGCCGGGTCGGGTTGATGCCGACGAGCGTGGCCCCGCCCAGTGCCGCGGCCCCGATCCAGAAGACGTACTCCGGGACGTTCTCCAGGAGGACGCCGACGTGCCGGGGCCGGCCGGGCGGCGGCGGGCCGAGGGCGGCGAGGAGCCCGGCGCGCCGCCGGGCCTCCAGGACGACCTCGGCCCAGGTGCGGGTCTCGTCCTCGAACAGCAGCCCGGGCCGTTCGTCGCCGGCCCGTTCCAGCAACAGCTTCGCGAAGGTGCCGTACGCCACCCCGCGAGCGTGTCACCCAAGCAGACGCTTGGTCAAGACGTGTCGCGGGCGCCGTTCGAGGACCCGGCCCGCGTCAGCAGTTGCAGTCGCAGCAGCAACCGTCACAGCACTTGCAGCAGTCGCCGCACCCGGGGTCGCCGCACCCGTCGCAGTGCCGCGTGCACCAGCAACGATCGCCGCACTTCCTGCCATGGTGCTTGCTCCATCGGGGCTGGTAGATCCCGCAGGTCATGCACACCAGCGAGCCGGTGAAGCACGGGATCGGCAGCCCCGGCCGCTGCGGCCGGCCACCGTGCCCGGAGCCCCCGCCCCAGCCGCCGCCTCCATCGCCTCCGCCGCCCCAGCCGCCGCCTCCCGACCAGTCGCCGCCGCCATCGGCCCGGCCATGCCCAGGAGGATGCCCCTGCTGCTGGTGCCCGTAGGCCCCTTGCGGCGGATACTGCCCCTGGGGGTACGAGCCCTGCGGGTACGGGCCCTGTGGGTGGGGCCCCTGTCGGTACGGGCCCTGGGGGTGGGGCCCCTGTGGCGGCGGGCCGCCGGGGTACGCGGCGAAGGCGTGGCCGACCGAGCGTCCCACCTCGCGGTCCAGGAGTGCCCGGACGAGCCGCCGGTCCTCCAGTTCGACGTCGGCGAGCGCCAGCCGCAGTCCGTGCAGCGCGTCGTCGCAGTGGCGGCGGGCCTGCACGGGGGTGGTGCCGGTGGCCAGGAGCGGGTTGTAGGCGCCGGTCCGCATGTCACGTTCCACGTCCTCGACCGCGTCGATCAGGTGGGCCAGCCGCCCGAAGAGGCGGCCCGCCTCGGCGAGCGTCTCGGCGTTGCCCTCCCTGCCCGCCAGGACCGCCGTGTGGGCGAAGACGGCGGCGACGGCCGTCTCGGTCGGCTCGGTCAGCTCCAGCAGGCCCAGCCCGCCCGCGGCCTCCAGTTCGGGCTGCCGGGCGACGGCGTCGCGCAGCACCGCGGGGTCGAACCCGATCGCGGTGCCCGCCGCTCCCCCGGCGGCGTCCCAGCGATCGGCGATCCGGCCCGCCACCGCCGCGGCCGGCCGCCGTCCCCGCGCCGGGCCGCCCAGCAGGCCGTCACCGTCGGCGATGTGGTCGCGGGTCTTGCCGGCGGCCAGCAGCAGCGAGGCCGCCGCCGCCAGCCGCGCGCCCGCCGCCCTGGTCTCGACGACCTCGGCAGCCCGCATCCCGCGCAGGGCGCACGGCCCGGCCTTGCGGCGCGGCGACAGCTCGGGGCGCTGCGCCTCGACCAGCACCGAGACCAGGAGCCCGTCGTAGTTGGTGACCAGCCGGGCCGCCTGGCCGTGCTGGTCGCGCAGGGTCAGGCACAACCCGCAAAGGTGTGCCATCCAGTCCTTGAACAAGGTGCCGCACAAGACGTGCTTGCACGGCCTCACCAATCCGAACATCGGCGGCGGAACTCCTTGCGGTCAGTGATCGCGACAACGACACATCATCGACGCGGTCATCTCAGAACGGGTTCCCCCGAATACCGCCGGCCCGTCTCCCGCCGCGGCGGGAGACGGGCCGGCGGGCGGCACGGCGTGGCGGGTCAGACCCCGGCGCAGGTGAGGGCGCGCCGGTAGGCGTCGAGCCGGGGCTCGTCCGGAGCGCCGGTCTCGGCCAGCAGCTCGGCCAGGTCGAACCAGGTCTGGGCGGCCTCGCGGGACGACTCCATCTGCTCCAGGTGGGTCGCGGCCCGGGCCAGGATCTCGATCGCCCGTTCCCGGTGGCCCAGCCGCGCGCACGCCTCGCCCAGCACGGTCAGCGCCCAGGCGGTGGCCCGGCGCGGGGCGTCCCCGAGCAGATCCAGGGCCTGCTCGGCCAGCGTCACCGCCTCCTCCGGGCGGCCCAGCGCGGTCTCGGCCCGGGCCAGCTCGGTCAGGCACCAGGCCACGTCGATCTCCCCGGCGGAACTGGCGTTGATCTCGCCGCGGACCCGGGTGAGCAGGTCGCGTGCGCGGCCCGCCTCGCCGGGCCGGGCCCGCAGCAGCAGGCCCGCGTAGACGATCCGGAGCCGGGCCAGGTCGCGCGGGTCGTCGCTCAGCCCGCCGCCGGCGGTCACGTCCTCGCCCGCGAGCATCAGCGCGCGCTCGGCGAGGGCGACGCCGTCCTCGTACTCGCCGCGGATCTCGGCGACGTAGGCGGCCTCCCAGTAGGCGGCGATCCGGGCCCGCGGGCTGCCGAGCCGCTCGGCGCGCTCCACCAGCTGGGTCGCCAGGTGCCGGGCCCGGACCAGGTCGCCGCGCTCGATGAACGCGGCCAGCAGGGCGGCGCCCAGGTGGACGGCGGCGTCGGTGGAGTCGGCGCCGGTGGCGATGAGGTGCCGCATCGCCTCCTCGGCGACCTCCACACCGGCGCTGATGTCGCCGCGCTCCCGCAGGCACCGGCTGAGCGCGACGTGCACCTTGGCCCAGTGGTCCAGGTCGGTCTCCGCGGACGCCTCGGCGGTCAGCGCCCGCAGCCCCGAGATCGCCTCCTCCAGCTCGCCGGCGGCCTCCAGGGCCAGCGCGTGGCCCCAGCGCGCCTGGTGCAGCATGTCCGGCAGCGCCACCGCGTCGGCGTTGGCCAGGACCTCGGCGAACCGGCCCCTCGCCTCCTCGGCCGCGCCGTTCTGCAGCGCGATCTCGGCGTAGTCGAGCGTCACCCGCAGCTCGTCCACCACGTCCTCGCTGACGCCGCTCACCAGGTAGGTGGGCGAGCAGTTCAGCTTCGCGGCGAGCAGGTCGATCACGCTCGGCGCGGGGACCCGCTTGTCGCTTTCGATCAGCGATATGTAGCTGTCGGACAGTTCCGGGAACGCCAGCTGCGCCTGGCTGACGCCCTGCCGGATCCGCAGCGCCCTTATGCGCTGTCCCAGTGTCTCCCGATCCATCGTGTGACCACCGCCTACGAGGTTCCGCTCCGAGGTTCCGATCCGGGTCGCGTGCCGCGTTCCCGCGCCGGGTCCGCGCTCCGGTCCCTCATCGTCGCATCGCTCGCAGCGCGAGGAAGAAGTCGACCCGATCCTCCAGTGTGCCCAGATCCCGCCCCGTGAGCTCCTCGATTCGCCTGATCCGGTACCGAAGCGTGTTCACATGGACATGCAGACGGGTCGCCGTACGGTTCCAGGAGCCCGAGCAGGCGAGGAAGACCTCGAGGGTGTGCATCAGGTCGGCCTGCCGGATGCTGTCGTACTCCTCCAGCGGCCCGAGCAGCCGCGTCCGGAACGACCAGCGCGTGCGTTCGGGCACCGAGTCCAGCAGCCCGGCGTAGGAGTCGACCTCGGCGTCGTCGCGGGGCGCCGGGGCCGGCGCGCCCGCGGGTTCGGGCGGCTCCGGCGCCCTCCCGCGCCACCCGGGCGCCGCGCGCCCGGACGCCACGCGCCCGGCAGCGGGGGTGCCGGAGGGGGTTTCGGTCCCGCCCTTTGCGCCGGCTTCGTCACCGACGGCGCTCGCCGAGTCTCGCATTCGCACCAAGGCAGGCTATAGCGGACCTGGTCCGTTACGCAGCGCTCCCCCGAAGTCGGACCTGTGCCCGGCTGCTGCTGTACTTACGGCATGACCGCGTCCAGCCCTGAAAGCGTCCCCGCGCCCGAAGCCGCCCCCGGCCACGTGTCCACGCACGTCCTCGACACCCATCGCGGACTCCCCGCGGCGGAGGTACCGGTCCGCCTCGACGCCTACGACGGGAACGCCTGGCAGGCCCTCGCGGAGGGGATGACGGACGCCGACGGGCGCTGGAGCGCCCCCCAGGTGCCCGCGGCGCCCGGCACGTACCGGCTGCGCTTCGGGACCGGCCCCTATTTCGCCGGGATCGGGGTGCCGACGTTCTACCCGGAGGTGAGCGTGATCTTCACGATCGCCGTCGCCGGGCAGCGCCACCACGTGCCGCTGCTGCTGAGCCCGTACGGCTACTCGACCTACCGCGGCAGCTGAGGGCCGCGGCGCGGACCGCTGCGACCCGGCGCGGACCGCTGCGACCCGGTGAGGAGCGCGACGCCGGTACCCGCGCCCGCGATGCCGCCTTCGCCCCCGTTCGCCGCGGGGTCTGATTCCTCTCCCGCCGTTCCCGCACCTTGGAGAGGGTTCCGGGTGTCAAATGGTGCCGTCATGGCTAAGCAGAGGGTGAGGCCTGACCCCCGGCGTGAAAGGCGTGGCTGTGCTGTCCGCGGACTCTCTCCCCGACCACCCCACGGGCGGTCACGTCCTGCTCGCGCCGAGCAGGTTCAAGGGATCGCTCACCGCGCGGGAGGTCGCCCGGCACCTCGCCGCCGGGCTGCGCCGCGCGCGGCCCGCGGTGCCGATCGTGGAGCTGCCGGTGGCCGACGGCGGCGACGGCACCGCCGAGGCCGCCATCGCCGCGGGCTGGCGCCGGGTCCGGGTGGAGGTGTCGGGTCCCACCGGGCGTCCCGTCACCGCCTCGCTGGCGATCGACGGCCGCAGCGCGGTGGTGGAGCTGGCCGAGGCGTCCGGGCTGCGCCGGCTCCCCGGCGGCAGGCTCCACCCGCTCGGCGCGACCAGCCTGGGCACCGGCCAGATGCTCGCGCACGCGGTACGGCTCGGCGCGCGGCGCATCGTGCTGGGCGTGGGCGGCGCCGCCTGCACCGACGGCGGCGCGGGGCTCGTCCAGGGCCTGGGCGGGCGGCTGCTGGACGCCAAGGGCCGGGAGCTGCCGCCGGGCGCGGCGGCGCTGCGCTCGCTGCACACGCTGGACCTGCGCGGGATGGCCGACCTGTCCGGTGTCGAGGTGATCGTCGCCGGTGACGCCGGCGGCGCGCTGCTGGGCCGCAACGGCGCCGCCGTGGGGCAGGCCCGGCGCAAGGGCGCCGGGCCCGAGGAGATCCGGGTCCTGGACGCGGCGCTGCGCCGCTGGGCCGACCTGGCGGAGGCGGCCTCCCGCACGGCCGCCCGCGACCGCCCGGGGGCGGGCGCGGCGGGCGGCGTCGGCTTCGCGGCGCTGGCCTTCCTCGGCGCCACCCTCGAGCCGGGCATCGGCCTCATGCTCGACCTGCTGGGATTCGCCGGCAAGGCGCGCGGCGCCCATCTGGTCGTGGCCGGCGAGGGCGCCCTGGACGTCCAGTCGCTGCGCGGCCGGGCGCCGATCGGGGTGGCCCGCGCGGCGGCGCGGGCCGGGGTGCCGGTGGTCGCCGCGGTCGGGCGCCGCGGGCTGACCGGCGAGCAGCTGCGCAAGGCCCGGATCCAGGGGGTGTACGCGCTCACCGACATCGAGCCCGACGCCGCGCGCTGCATGCGCCAGGCGGGGCCGCTACTGGAACAGCTCACCGTCGCCATCGCCGACGAGTGGCTGCCCCGGCGGAGATCCGCTCCCCCTGCCGCACTGTGACGACCATCACACGAATTGCCGCTCAAAGATCGTAAACCAGGCGCCACACAGGGCCCTTGACCTTTACGATCGTGCCGCAACCGAGTGCGAATTTGTTTCAGGTACAGCTTGCGACAAGTGGAGGACCCACACATGGCCGGACAGGACTACGACTGGGCCTCCCTCGGGATCGACGTCACCAAGCCCAGCATCGCGCGCGCCTACGACGTGGTCCTCAACGGCAAGGACAACTTCGACGTCGACCGCGCCTTCGTCGGCGAGATCACCAAGGTCGTCCCCGAGATCTACGACGTCGCCGCCTACAACCGCGAGATCCTCGGCCGCGGGGTGCGGTACCTGGCCACCGAGGCGGGCATCGACCAGTTCCTGGACCTGGGCTCGGGCCTGCCGACCGTGCAGAACACCCACCAGGTCGCCCAGTCGGTGAACCCGGAGGCCCAGGTCGTCTACGTCGACAACGACCCGATCGTGCTGGCCCACGGCCGCGCGCTGCTGGCCGAGAACGACCGGACCACGGTCATCACCGCGGACGTGCGCGAGCCCGAGAGCATCCTGGCCGACGCGGACGTGCGGCGGCTGATCGACCTGGACCGCCCGGTCGCGGTGATGCTGGTGGGCATCCTGCACCACCTGCACGACGACGAGCGCCCGCAGCACGTGGTCGACACCCTGATGAACGCGGTGCCCTCCGGCAGCCACCTGTTCGTCACCCACTTCTGCGCCTCCAGCCCCGAGGCGGTCGCGGCCGAGAAGAAGTACCTGGCGCTGCTGGGCACCGGCCGGTTCCGCACCCCCGAGGAGATCACCGCCTACTTCGAGGGCATGGAGCTGCTGGAGCCGGGCGTGGTGCCGCTGCCGCTGTGGCGCCCCGACACCGAGGTCCCCGCGGAGCTGACGGTCGGCCACCGCCTCATGTACGGCGGCATCGCCCGCAAGCCCTGACCTTCCGCACTCTTACACCCTGTCAGCAGGTCGGCGGTTTTCTTTACACACCGCGGATGGCAGGGCGGGGGCGGCGCGTCGCACGCTTGAGGCGTGGAGCCGGGGCCGCCGGCCGGGAAGGGTGACCATGAAGATCGGCGTACCGCGCGAGCTCAAGGAACACGAGTACCGGGTGGCCATCACCCCCGCGGGGGTGCACGAACTGACCAGGCGCGGGCACGAGGTCTTCGTCGAGCGCGGCGCCGGCCTGGGATCGGCGATCCACGACGACGACTTCGTCGCGGCCGGCGCCAAGATCCTGGAGGGCCCGGACGAGGTCTGGGCCGAGGGCGAGCTGGTCCTCAAGGTCAAGGAGCCGGTCGCGGCCGAGTACCACCGGATGCGGCGCGGCCAGACGCTGTTCACCTACCTGCATCTGGCCGCCTCCCGGGAGTGCACCGAGGCGATGCTCGCGTCCGGCGTCACCGGCATCGCCTACGAGACCGTGCAACTGCCGGACGGCTCGCTCCCGCTGCTGGCCCCGATGTCGGAGGTGGCCGGACGGCTCGCCCCGCAGGTCGGCGCGAACGCCCTGATGCGCTCCGGCGGCGGTCGCGGGGTCCTGCCCGGCGGCGTGCCGGGCGTCGCGCCGGCCCGGGTGACGGTGATCGGCGGCGGCGTCTCCGGCCTGAACGCGGCGCAGATCGCGGTCGGCATGGGCGCGGACGTGACCGTCCTGGACGTCAGCGTCGACCGGCTGCGCCACATCGACGCCATCTACCAGGGCCGGCTGCGGACCCTGGTGTCCAACGCCTACACGGTCGAGCACGAGGTGCGCGCCGCCGACCTGGTGATCGGCGCCGTCCTGATCCCCGGAGCCAAGGCGCCCACGCTGGTCTCCAACGCCCTGGTGGCCAGGATGAGGCCCGGCTCGGTCCTGGTGGACATCGCGATCGACCAGGGCGGATGCTTCGAGGACTCCCGGCCCACCACGCACGGCGCGCCGACCTACGCCGTGCACGAGTCCATCTTCTACTGCGTGGCCAACATGCCCGGCTCGGTGCCCAACACCTCCACCCACGCGCTCACCAACGTCACCCTGCCGTACGCGGCGGAGATCGCCGGGAAGGGCTGGCGGGCCGCGCTCCGCGACGACCCGGCGCTGGCGCTCGGCCTCAACACCCACGACGGCGCGGTCACCTACGGCCATGTCGCCGAGGCCCACTGCCTCCCGCACGTCCCGGCGGAGTCCCTGCTCGCCTGAGCCGGCGCGGCGGGCCGTACAGTGTGCCCATGGGCGAGCTGATCATCGTGCGGCACGGCGAGACCGGGTGGAGCCGTGTCCGGCGGCACACCGGCCGCACCGACGTGCCGCTCACCGCGCGGGGCGAGGAGCAGGCGCGGGCGCTGGCGGCGGTGACGGGGACGCGGCCGTTCGCCCGGGTCCTGAGCAGCCCCGCCGAGCGCGCCCGCCGGACCGCCGAGCTGGCCGGGCTCCGGGTGGACGCGATCGACCCGGACCTGTGGGAGTGGGACTACGGCGGCTACGAGGGGATCACCAGCGCGCGCATCCGCGAGGACCGTCCCGGCTGGTACCTGTGGGACGACGGGGTGGTCCCCGGCGACGCCGCCCATCCCGGCGAGTCCGTCGAACGGGTCGGTGAACGCGCCGACGCCGTCCTGGACCGGGTCCGGCCGCTGCTCGGCGAGGGCGATGTGGCGCTGGTCGCGCACGGGCACGTGCTGCGCGTGCTGACCGCCCGCTGGCTGGGCCTGGAGCCCGCCGCGGGACGGTTGTTCCGGCTGGAGACCGGTACGCTGTCGACGCTCGGCACCGAGCACGGCCGCCCGGTGATCGCCTCGTGGAACGTACCGCCCCCGGCCCCCTGAGAGACGGCCGCCACCCCGCGCACGGGGCGCCACGCGCGGGCACCGCGCACGGCACCGGACTCCGCGCCGGGCACGGCGGAACGTCGGCGCGGGCATATACGGTACCCCTAGGGGGTTGACTCCGGCGTGCCCCCACGACGGCACCCTCCGGATCGATTGCGAGGACGACCATGGCCAGCGAGACCCCCACACGCGGCTACACCGCCACCAAGGACCAGCTGCAGACCCGGCTGCGGCGGATCGAGGGCCAGGTGCGCGGGCTCGAGCGGATGGTCGAGGACGACCGCTACTGCATCGACGTGCTCACCCAGATCAGCGCCGTCCAGGCGGCGCTGGACAAGGTGGCCCTGGGGCTGCTCGACGGGCACGTGCGGCACTGCGTGGCCGAGGGCGCCGAAGAGGGCAAGTCCGACGTCATGTCCACCGAGCTGATGGCGGCCGTCGGCCGCCTCATGCGCCGCGGCTGACTCCGGAGCCTGCCGACCGGCCCCGGCGGGGCCGGGAGGGCGCTCCGGGTCAGGGACGCGGCCGGGTGCTCAAACCGCCATGCCCAGGGTGCCGGCGGCGTCCTCGTGCTCCCGGATCAGCCGGCGTGCGCGCAGCGCGTCCGGCTGGTAGCGCATGTGCTCGGGGATGGCGTGCGTGGTCCGGTACAGGCCCTTGAGGGTCAGGGTCGCCGCCAGATCCGAGGTGGGCAGGCCGGGCAGCCCGTACATCCGCCGCGCCCACCGCGGCAGCGTCGCGACGACCAGCAGGCCGATGCCGGGCGCCGCCAGCTTGAGCGGGAGCAGGTTGCGGGGCACGTTCGGGTTGAACATCCTCAGCAGGCCCTCGCGCGCCTCCCGGCAGGCCCAGATGCGGGGCCGCATGTCCGCGTAGTACGCCTTCATCTCGGCGACCGAGGCGGGCACGTCGGCGGGGTCGAGCCCGACCACGGCCGCGGCGCGGCGCTGCTCGTCCACGAAGCGGTCGGCGTCGGCGTCGCTGAGCGGGACCCCGGCCCGCCGTGCCACGTCGAGGTAGGAGTCGACCTCGCCCATGTGCACCCAGAGCAGGTTCTCCGGCTCGTCGACCGCGAACGTCTCGCCGGTCCGGAGGTCGAGGCCGGTCAGCTTGGAGTGGAGCTTGCGGACCCGCCGGCCCACCCGCTCGATCTCCTCCTCGGTCCCCCAGGTACGGATCCGGACGAACTCGACGGTCCGGGCCAGCCGGGCCCAGGCCGCGTGCGGGTCCATCAGCTCGCTGTTCTGCGCGGTGCCCCACATCGAGTGCGGATGCAGCGCCTGGAGCAGCAGGGCACGGATGCCGCCGACCATCAGGACGGGTTCGCCCATGACCCGCCACGTCACCGAGCCCGGCCCGAACAGGCCGTGGTCGTCGTTCTCGCGCACCATCCGCTCGCCTCCTCCCGCAGAGACCACCCCTCACGGTAACCGTAGACTTATCTGCCCGGATATGACCTGGATCACACCGGGTGCGCCGGGGCCCGGCCGATCGCGCCGGGCCCCGGCCCCGTTCACTCGACCGGAAGGTTGTCGCCGGTGTCACCGGGCCCGTCGTCGAGGTCGTCGTCCTCGTCACCGGCCGGCTCGGTCTGCTCGCTGACCCACGCCAGGTAGTCCATGCTGCCCGCGACGACCGGGGTGGCGATGATCTCGGGGCTGTCGTAGGAGTGGCCCTCGGTGATGAGGCTGGCCAGCTCGTCGAACCGGTCGTCGGTGGTCTTGAACACCACCATCCACTCCTCGGCGGACTCGATCTCGCCCTCCCACCAGTAGGTGCTGGCGATGGGCCCGACGAGCTGGGCGCACGCCGCGAGCCGCTCGGCGACCGCCGACCTGGCGAGGGCGGCGGCCTCGGGCCGCGAGTCGGTCGTCGTCGTCACCTGCACGTACGCCTGGGCCATGGCACGACTCCTTCCCCCAGTATCGGATCGTAGTCGCGCCGCCGTCAGCGGCTCGGCCGGACGACCAGGGCGCTCCCGCCGCCGCGCCGCCGCGGCTCGGCGACGGCCTGGACCAGACCGGGCCGCAGGAACTCCAGGGCGGTGGCGGCGCCGATCGTCCCGCGCGGGGGCCCGGGGAAGAGCTCCAGCCGGTGGCCGCGGGCCGCCAGGGCGGTGCCGTACCGGTCGATGAACTCCTGCTCGGCGAACACCTGCGGGGTGTTGCGCTGGGTGGCGCGCGGGGCGGCCAGCGCGGCGGGCAGGTCCATGCCCAGGTCGATCCGGTTCAGCAGGATCTGCAGCACGGTGGTGATGATCGTGGAGCCGCCGGGGGTGCCCACGGCGAGCCGGGGCCGCCCGTCCTCCAGGACGAGGGTGGGGGCCATGCTGCTGCGGGGCCGCTTCCCGGGGCCGGGCAGGTTCGGGTCGGGCGCGGCGCCGGGCGCGGGCGGCTGGAGCGTGAAGTCGGTCAGCTCGTTGTTGAGGATGAAGCCGCGGCCGGGGACGGTGATCCCGCTGCCGCCGAACTGCTCGATGGTGACGTTGTAGGCGACGACGTTGCCCCACTTGTCGGCGACGACCAGGTGCGTGGTCTGCGGCCCCTCGTACGGCAGCGCGCCGGCCCGCCCGGCCTGCGGCGCGCAGGGCGCGTAGTCGCCGTCCGGCGAGCCCGGCGGCACGGGGGCCTGCGCCGCCTCGTCGGGCTTGATCAGGCAGGCGCGCTCGCGGGCGAACCCCTTCGACAGCAGCTCGCGCAGCGGGACGTCCACCTTGTCGGGGTCGCCGACGTAGCGGCCCCGGTCGGCGTAGGCGAGCTTGGACGCCTCCAGGTAGTGGTGCAGGGCCGCGACCGGGTCCTTGGCGTCCAGCGGGAACTCGCCGAGGATGTTGAGGGCCTCACCGATGGTGGAGCCGCCCGACGAGGAGGGCGGCATCCCGTAGACGTCCAGGCCGCGGTACGAGACGCGGGTGGGCTCGGGCGTCCGCGAGCGGTAGGCGCCCAGGTCGCCGTCCTCCATGAGCCCGGGACGGACGTTGCGCGTGGCCTTCGGGTCCACCGGTGGCGTGCGCACCGTCCGGGCCACCTCGCGGCCGAGCCCGCCGCCGTACATCCATCCGGGGCCCTTCCGGGCCAGTTCGCGGTAGGTGCGGGCCAGGTCGGGGTTGCGGAAGACCGAGCCGACCGCGGGCGGCGCGCCGCCGGGCAGGAACAGTTCCCGGGTCGGGACGATGTCGTTGAACCGGGCCTGGTTGACCGCGGTCTGGTCGTAGAACTCCTGGTCGACCACGAACCCGCGCTCGGCCACCCGGATGGCGGGCTGGAGCAGCGTGCCGAGGTCGCGGGTGCCGAACCGGCGCAGCGCGGTGTCCCACTGGGCCAGGGTGCCGGGCACGCCCACGCCGAGCCCGCTGGTGACCGCCTCCTCGAACGGGATCGCCTTGCCGGTGGCGGGATCCACGAAGGAGTCCTCCCGCATCGCCCGCGGCGCGGTCTCGCGCCCGTCGACGGTGTACACCTTGCGGCGCCGGGCGTCGTAGTACGTCATGTAGCCGCCGCCCCCGATCGCCGCGACGAACGGCTCGGTCACGCCGAGGGTCGCGCCGGCGGCGACGGCCGCGTCCATCGCGTTGCCGCCCTTGCGCAGCACCTCGATGGCGGTCCGGCTGGCGTCGAGGTCCACGGTGGCGACCGCGCCGCCGTAGCCCGTGGCCACCGCGTGCTTGCCGGGCTGCGCCCCGCCGGCGGGCTGGGGCGACGTGACCGGGGCCGCGGACGCCTGACCGGGTGCGATCAGCGCGGCGGACAGGACCAGGACGACGGCCGGCGCGGACCTGCGGCGCGACCGGCGCCGGGCCGGGGCGGCACCGGACGCCGCGCGGGACGCGGCACGAGAAGCGGCACGGGACGCGAACAACGACACGGAACCTCCCGGGAGTAGGCGGCAACCACCGTTTCATCGTTCCCGTCCGTGCGCCAGCGTCACGACGTGCCTCAGGGGCCCCGGAGGCACCCGTGCCACCCCGCAGGCCACCCTTCACGCAGGTGACCGCAGATAAAGAGCGCGCAACGACCTCGCAGTAATCAAGGGCAACTTATTGCGGTTTTACCTAAAAGTGGTGAAGTGTTAGGTGCATCGACACCCCTGCCCCGCGATCGGCGGCGCTTGCGCAGGTGGTGGAGCACTTCGATGACCTCGGATGGCCGCATGCGCAACACCATGTTCCGGAAGCTCCCGGTCGAACGGGCCACCGGCCGCCAGTACGGCGGGCGGCACCGCCTGCGCGTGGTCTACCGGACGCGCGACCTGGTCGTGCTGGGCCTGGGCGTCATGATCGGCGCCGGCATCTTCAAGATCTCCGGAGTGCAGGCCGCGTCCACCGCCGGCCCGGCGGTGATCCTGTCCTTCCTCATCGCCGGGGCGGTCTGCCTGCTGGTCGCCCTCGCCTACGCCGAGCTGTCGTCGGTCATCCCGGTGGCCGGGTCCGGCTACTCCTTCACCTACGTCGCGTTCGGCGAGGTCTGGGCGTGGGTCGTCGGCTGGGCGCTGCTGCTGGAACTGCTGCTGGCCGCCTCGGTGGTGGCACGGGCCTGGTCGCTGTACGCCGCGCAGGCCCTGGCCGACCTGAGCGTCCCCGTCCCCGGCTGGCTGGCGGGGATGATCGGGCAGCCCAAGGGCTTCGACCTGTTCGCCCTCGGCATCCTGCTCCTGCTCGTCGTCCTGCTGGCGACCGGGAGCCGGCTCGGCCTGCGCACCCTGTGGTTCATGGTGCTGGCCAAGCTGGCGGTGATCGGGCTCGTCGTCGGGGTCGGGCTGACGTTCTTCGAGCCGTCCAACCTCACCCCGTTCGTGCCGCCCGCGCGTCCCGCCGACGCGGGCGGCGGGCAGAGCGTGCTGGACGCCCTGATGGGCGCGGTCACCGGCGGGTCCCCGCAGGTCTTCGGGATCTGGGGGATCCTGGCCGCCGCCCCCGCGATCGCGTTCGCCTACATCGGCTTCGACCTCATCTCCACCGCCGCGGAGGAGACCGACGACGCCCCGCGCAAGGTCCCGCGCGGCATCCTCACCAGCCTGCTGATCGCCGTGGTGCTCTACGTCTGCGTGGCCGTGACCATGGTCGGGATGGTGTCGTACGACAGCCTCGATCCCGCGCGGGTGGTGCTGGCCACGCCGTTCAACATCGTCGGCGCCGGCCGGATGGGCGCGATCGTCGACGTCGGGGCGGTCATCGCGCTGACCACCGTGATCCTGGTGGTGCTGATCAGCCTCACCCGGGTGCTCTACTCGATGGGACGGGACGGGCTGCTGCCCCGCGGCCTCGCGGGGATGAGCCGTTTCAAGGTCCCCTCCCGCGCCACGCTGGTGGCGGGCACCGCCGCCGTGGTGATGTCGCAGACGATCGACGTGTTCACCCTGGAGCAGCTGGTGGTGATCGGGACGCTGTTCGCGTTCCTGTTCGCCCCCGCGGCGGTGCTGGCGCTGCGCCGCGAGCGGCCCGACCTGCACCGGCCGTTCCGGATGCCGGCGGCACCGCTGACGGCGGTCGCGACGATGCTGGCGACCGGCTGGCTGATGCTCAACCTGAAGGTCCAGACCTGGGGCTACTTCACCGTGTGGATGCTGGCCGGGCTGATGATCTACCTGGTGTACGGGCGGCGGCGCAGCGAGATGCGCCGGCTGCTGGACCGGCCGCCGCCGCGCCGCCCGGTCGCCGCACCGATGGCGGCGCCGCCCCCGGATCTGGTCGGGCTCGCCGGCCCTCCCGGCCCTCCCGGCCTTCCCGGTCCCCCCGGCCACCCCGCCCCGCCCATGCAGCTCGGCCGCATGGGGTACCCCGGCCCCGCCCCCGGGCCGCCCTTCTCACCGGGCGGCCAGGGCAGGCCGAGCGCTCCGGCCGGCCCCGGCGGCCCCCGCGGTCAGGGCGGTCCTGGCGGTCAGGGCGATCAGGGCGGCCCCCGCGGTCAGGGCGGGCCCGGCGGTCAGGGCGGGCAGGGCGGTCCTCCGTACGGCGGGCGCCCGGCCCGGCCCCGGCGGCCCCAGCCGCCCGAACCCCCGCACCAGGGCGGCCGGCACCGCCGCTGAGGGCATGACCGCCCGCCTCCCCCGCCCGGGCACCTCACGGACTGGACGGACGGCCCCACTGTCCCGTATGTTATTCTCATTCAGAGAATATCTCACTATGAGATGAACCTACGGCCGGACAGGGAGGCCCACCGCGATGACCCGGGACCCGCGGAGCGACGAGGACGAGTTCCTGGCGGAGTACGACCCCCGCGCCTACGACCCGCTCTCCGTCACGGTCGACGTGGTCGCGCTCACCATCCGCGACGGCGGGCTGCACGTCCTCCTGGTGCGTCGCGCCCGGCACCCGTTCGCGGGGGCGTGGGCCCTGCCCGGCGGTTTCGTCCGCGGGGTGCGCGGCGCCGAGGACCTGCCCGAGGCGGCGGTCCGGGAGCTGGCCGAGGAGACCGGGCTCGATGTGGAGGACGGCGCCCTCGGCCGCGTCCACCTCGAACAGCTCGGCACCTACGGGGCGCCCGGACGGGACCCGCGGATGCGCGTCATCTCCGTCGCCTACCTGGCGTTCGCGCCGGAGCTGCCCGACCCGGAGGCGGGCGGGGACGCCGCCGACGCCGCCTGGGTCCCGATCGGCCGGCTGGGGCTCACCGGCGCGGGCGTCCAGGCCCCGGGCACCACCCGCAGGCTCGCCTTCGACCACGCGCGCATCCTGGCCGACGGCCTGGAACGGGCGCGCGCCAAGCTCGAGTACACCCCGCTGGCCACGGCCTTCTGCGCGGCCGAGTTCACCATCCCCGAGCTGCGGGCCGTCTACGAGGCCGTCTGGGACGAGGAACTGCACGCGGGGAACTTCCACCGGAAGGTCCTATCGGTCCCCGGGTTCGTGGAGAGCACCGGGACCACCTCCGACCGGGCCGGACGGAAGGGCGGCCCCCGCCCCCGGCTCTACCGCGCCGGGGACGCGCGCCTCCTCCACCCCGCGCTGCTGCGGCCGAGCCGGGAGGAGGAGATCCGTTGACCGCGCTCGACGAGGCGCTGGCCCGCCTCGACCGCGCCCGTACCCCCTCCGACCTCTTCGGCCCCGACCGCGCAGGCGCGCAGCGGACCTACCGGCGGCTGGCCCGGGCGCTCCACCCCGACGCCACCGGCGGGCGCACCGGGCCCGACTTCACCCGCCTCAACGCGCTCTGGCGCAGCTACAACCGGACCGGTCCCGTCACCATCACCACCCGCCGCCACGAGTACCTGCTGCGCGGCAAGCGCGCGGCCGGCGACCTGGCCGACGTCTACGACGCCGCCTACGCCGGGGCCCGCACCGGGCCGCCCGACGCGGGCGCGGTGCTCAAGATCCCGCGCGACCCGGCGGACGGGGACCTCCTGGAGCGCGAGGCGACCGCGCTGCGGCAGCTCGCCAAGGACGGCGACCCGCGCTTCCGGGCGTACGCGCCGCGGCTGATCGAGTCGTTCCGGCACCGCGACGCCGACACCGGGGCGACGCGGCGGGTGAACGCGATCGAGCCGCTGGAGGGCTTCGTCACCCTGGCCGAGGTGCGCCGCGCCCACCCCGGCGGCCTGGATGCCCGCGACGCCGCGTGGATGTGGCGGCGCCTGCTGGTCGCGCTCGGCTTCGCGCACCGCGCGGGGGTGCTGCACGGCGCCGTCCTGCCCGAGCACGTCCTCGTCCACCCCGAGCAGCACGGCCTGGTCCTCATCGACTGGTGCTACTCCGTGCCGGGCCGCCTCGCGCCGTCCACCGGACGCGTCCCGGCGATGGTCGACCGCTACGCCGATTGGTACCCGCCGGAGGTGCCCGGACGGGAACGGGCGGGCGCCGAGACCGACGTCTTCATGGCCACCCGCTGCATGACCCACCTGATGGGCGGCAAGGCGCCCAAGCCGATGCGGCTGTTCGCGAGGGGCTGCCTGGCGGCGGCGCGGCGGCACCGCCCGGCGGACGCCTGGCGGCTGCTGGAGGAGTTCGACGAGCTCCTGGAACGCCTGTACGGCCCGCGCCGCTTCCGCCCGTTCACCATGCCCGCCACCCGTCCCCCCGAGTAGAACCCGAGTAGAAGGAGTCCCCCATGGGAAGCGGAACCTGGTCCACCGACGTCTACGACGCCGCCCGTTCCTACCGTGCCTCCACCGGCGCCAGCGCCTTCGCCTACAGCGACGGCGGCGCCACCACGGCCCACCCCGACCTGGACCCGCACGGCGTCGTCCTGCGCGAGAGCCGCGACTCCGACGACCACCCCGAGTCACTGGCCATCGCGGTGCTGTTCGACGTCACCGGCTCGATGCGCACCGTGCCGCGCACCCTGCAGGCCAAGCTGCCCGACCTGCTCGGGCTGCTGCTGCGCAAGGGGTACGTGGAGCACCCCCACATCATGTTCGGCGCGGTCGGCGACGCGACCTGCGACCGCGCCCCGCTGCAGGTCGGCCAGTTCGAGGCCGACAACCGCATGGACGACGACCTCGGCAAGATCCTGCTGGAGGGCGGGGGCGGCGGCCAGATGACCGAGTCCTACGAGCTGGCGATGTACTTCATGGCCCGGCACACCGCGATCGACTGCCTCGAGAAGCGGGGCAGGAAGGGCTACCTGTTCATGATCGGCGACGAGCTGGCCTATCCCGCGGTCAAGCGCCGGGAGATCGCCAAGGTGATCGGGGGCGAACCGCGCGGCGACGTCCCCATCGAGGAGCTGGTCCGCGAGCTCCAGCGCAAGTACGAGGTGTACTTCATCATCCCCGAGGGGGCCTACCACGCGCGCAGCCGGAAGCTGGCGGACTTCTGGCGGGGGCTGCTCGGCCAGCACGTCCTCTTCCTGGACGATCTCGACGCGGTCTGCGAGACGATCGCGCTGACCATCGGGCTGTCCGAGGAGGCCATCGACCTCGACGAGGGCCTGGAGCACCTGGACGAGTTCGGCTCCGGCGCGGGCCCGTCGGTGTCGCGCGCGCTCGCCCCCCTGGACGCCTCGCGTTCCTCCCTCGCGGTCTCGGCCGGCCCGCCGGACCTGGGCTCGGGCCCGTCCGCGACCACCCGGCTGTGAACTCCGCGGCACCGGTCGTCGTCGTCGACCTCGGCTTCGGGGACGCCGGCAAGGGCACGGTCGTGGACTGGCTCTGCGCGCGGGGGCCGGAGCCGGTCCACGCCGTGGTCCGCTTCAACGGCGGCGCCCAGGCGGCGCACAACGTCGTGACCCCGGACGGGCGGCATCACACGTTCGCGCAGTTCGGGTCCGGGACGTTCACGCCGGGCGTCCGGACCCACCTGTCGCGCTTCATGCTGGTCGACCCCCTCGCCCTCGCGGCCGAGGCCGGCCACCTGCGCGCCCTGGGGGTCGGCGACGCGCTGGACCGCCTCACCGCCGACCGGGACGCGCTGCTCACGACGCCGTACCACCGGGCCGCCAACCGTGCGCGCGAGCGCGCCCGCGGCGCGGACCGGCACGGGTCGTGCGGCATGGGGATCGGCGAGACCGCCGCGTACGCCCTGGCCCATGACGACGCGCCCCGCGTGGGCGACTGCCTCTCCCCCGCCCGGCTTCGCCGCCGCCTGACCGCGGTGCGCGACCGGTATCTGGAGGAGTTCCCCGCGGCCACGGCCGGGGAGGCGGTGCCTCCGGTGGAGGACTGCGTGGCCGCCTTCACCGCCTTCGCCGAACGGGTCCGCGTCGTCCCCGGGGACCACCTTCACCGGCTGCTGCGGACCGGCCGGGTCGTGTTCGAGGGCGCCCAGGGGGTGCTGCTGGACGAGTGGCACGGCTTCCACCCGTACACGACCTGGTCCACCACCACGTTCGCCAACGCCGAGACCCTGCTGCGCGAGGCGGGGGACGCGGGCGGGCCCGCGGTGCGCCTGGGCGTGCTGCGCGCGTACGCGACCAGGCACGGGCCGGGGCCGTTCGTCACCGAGGACCCCGCCCTGACCGCGGACCTGCCCGACCCGCACAACGGCACCGGACCGTGGCAGGGGTCCTTCCGTGTCGGCCATCTCGACGCGGTGGCCCTGCGCTACGCGCTGGAGGTCGCGGGGGGAGCCGACGCCCTCGCCGTGACGCACCTGGACGTGGCGCGGGCGCGCGGGGACCTGAAGGTGTGCGTGGCCTACGACGGCATGGAGCGCCTGCCCGTGCACGAGGGCGGCGACCTGGAGGGCCGGGCGGCGCTGGCACGGCGGCTCCTGACCGCCCGCCCGGTCTACGCGCCGCTCGGCGCGGATCCGGTGCCGGTGATCGAGGACATGCTCGGCGTCCCCGTGGCGCTCCGTTCGTACGGGCCCACCGCGGCGGACAAGCGCGCCGCGCGGGCGGCACGGTGTGATCGCACAAGGCCCTCGCCCGCCCGCTGTGCGAACGGCGATTGACCGTTCCGGCCGGGTGCGGTCTGATCGCCACAGACTCACCCCCAAGCACCCGAGCTTCCGAGCACCCGAGCTTCCGAGCCCACCCCCACGGAGGTCAGCCTTGCGTGCCCGAGTCCTGCGCGCGGCCGCGGTGGCCGTCGCGTTCGTCACGGCGGCCGTCTCCCCGGGCGCCGTCGCCGTCCCGCCCGCGTCCGCCGCGCCCGCCCCCGCCGCCTCGCCCGCCACCGGCGACGGCTGCGACCCGGTCGACCCGGCCGCGTGCCTGCTGCCGTTCCCCAGCGACTGGTACACGGTGCGGGACGCCTCCACCCCGACCGGGCGCCGCGTCGCCATGCGGACCACCCTGCGCAACTCCCTCGGCGTGCCGATCCGCCCGGACGAGTGGAACCGCGCCGACGGCTTCTCCCCCGGCTCGATGCTGCTCACCCACGTCCCGGGACTCGACCTGGCCCGCACCGGCGCCGCGCCGATCACCGACATCGGCGCCTCGCTGCGCCCGGACGCGCCGATCGCCATCATCGAAACCGCCACCGGCGAACGCTGGCCGTACTGGGCGGAGCTGGACGCCGCCGCCGACCGGCCCGAACGGCGGGCCCTGATCGTCCGCCCGGCCCGCAACTTCCGCGAGGGCCACCGGTACGTGGTCGCGCTGCGCGGCCTGCGGGACGCGGCGGGCGACCCGATCCCCCCGAACCCGACGTTCGCGAAGGTCCTCGGGCCCGAGCTGCCGCCCGGCGACCCGCTGCGCGAGCGGCAGCGCGCCGGCCGCGCGGTGCTCGCCGACCTGGCCCGGCACGGCGTGGGCCGGGACGGGCTGCACCTGGCCTGGGACTTCACCGTCGCCAGCCGGCAGAGCCTGGCCGGGCGGATGCTGCACATCCGCGACGACGCGCTGGCCCGTCTCGGCCGCTCGTCCCCGAAGTTCGTGGTGACCCAGGTGACCGACGACGTCGACGAGAGGATCGGCCGGGAGGTCAAGGGCCTGGTCTTCGCGCCCAGCTACCTGAACCTGCCCGGCGGCCCGCCCGGCTCGCAGTTCCACTACGGCCGCGACGGGCGCCCCGCGCGCCTGCCCGGCAACACCCAGGCCGTCCCGTTCCAGTGCGAGATCCCGCGTTCGGCGTTCGACAGGCCGGCGCGCCCGGCGCTGTACGGGCACGGCCTGCTCGGCGGCGAGGGCGAGGTGGGGGCGGGCAACGTCAAGGCGATGGCCGCCGAGCACGGCTTCGCCTTCTGCGCGACCAAGTGGATCGGCATGGCCAGCGAGGACGTGCCCAACGTCGTCACCGCGCTGGCCGACCTGACCCGGTTCCAGACCGTCGCGGACCGGCTCCAGCAGGGCATGCTCGGTTTCATCTTCCTCGGCCGGGCCATGACGCGCGGCTTCACCGGACACGAGGCGTTCCAGAACGCCGGCGGCGCGCCGCTCATCGACACCGGCGTGCGGCTGACCTACGACGGCAACAGCCAGGGCGGCATCATGGGCGGCGCCCTGACCGCCGTCTCCCCCGACATCCGCCGGGCCGTGCTCGGCGTCCCAGGGATGAACTACAGCACGCTGCTCAACCGCAGCTCCGACTACCCCACCTACGGCCAGGTCCTCAACGCCTTCTACCCCGACAAGCTCGACCAGCAGATCGCGTTCGGGCTGATCCAGATGCTCTGGGACCGCGGTGAGGCCAACGGGTACGCCCAGCACATGACCGGCAGCCCCCTGCCGGGGACACCGTCGCACAAGGTGCTGATGCACGTCGCGTTCGGGGACCACCAGGTCGCCCCGGTCGCCGCCGAGGTGCAGGCCCGCACGATCGGCGCACGCCTCCACACGCCCGCGGTACGGCCCGGCCGCCTCCCGGACAAGGTGCCGTACTGGGGCATCCCGGGCATCGGTTCGTACCCGTACAACGGCTCGGCGATGGTCGTCTGGGACAGCGGCTCGCCCGTGCCTCCCCTGACCAACACGCCGCCGACCGAGGGCCGCGACCCGCACTCGGATCCCCGGAACGCGCCCGAGGCGCGGCGCCAGAAGGCGGCCTTCCTGACGACGGGGAAGGTCATCGACGTCTGCGCCGGCGCGCCCTGCACCATCACCCCCGGGTCCTGACCGGCCGCGGCGCCTGGGCCCCTGTCCCGAAGGGCCTCGGCCACCGCGCGAGCGCGTTGGCTGCCCGGTGGGGCGATGCCGGAGGCGAGCCTCACCGGGCGGATCGCGAAGCGATGCCGCGCTCGCACGGGCCCGGTCAGGCGCGAGCCGCCGGGCGAGCGCCGTGGGCCGGGACTAGAAAACAGCGCCTACTCGACGAGCCTCTGGTGGGCCAGTGCCCACCAGAGCTCGGCGAGGGTGCTGTGGTCGCGCAGGTCCGCGCCGGTCAGCTCCTCGAAACGGCGCAGCCGGTTCCGCAGGGTGTTGGGGTGGACGAACAGCGTGCGCGCGGCGTCCTCCACGTGCATGCCGCCCTTGAGGTAGGTGACGACCGTGCGCTCGATGTCGGGCAGGTCCCGGACGGGCGCCAGGTAGCGCTCGTACAGGATCGTCCCGATCTCGTTCTCGGCCGCGACCGCCGGGTGCAGCCCCAGATCGGCCAGGTCGTACACCCCGTTCATGCCGAACCGGGCCGCGGTGTCCAGGGCGCGCGTGGCACGGGCGAACGCCCCGACGGCCTCCGCGGGCCGGGTCGAGGGGCCGACCCCCACCACCACGTCGCCGCGCAGCCTGGGGCGGGGGCGGCGCGCGAGGAGCCCCGCGACGTCGCCGTCGAGCAGCGTCACCGGCGGGGAGGTGTGCGGGAAGTAGGGCACCAGCGCCGCCACCACGGAACGGGCGCCGGCGCCGCCCCGGGCGCGGAACGGCACGTACTCGCGGTCGGGATCGAGCCCGAACGCCGCCGCCTGCAGGTGGAGCCCCGCCCGGTCGAGCGTGCCCGACAGGAGCGCCCGGATGAAAGCGCCGCGCCGCTGCTGCGCGTCCAGGGCGGCCTCCAGGTCGACCCGGCGATGCTCGCGCGCGGCCCGTACCATCACGCCGTCGGCCCATTCCCACACGCGTTCGGCCAGGGCCAGGATCTCGCCGGGGTCGGCGGCGTTGCGCTTGGCCTCGGCGGCGAAGCACTCCCACACCGTGCGGACCCCGATCCGGTAGGCGTGCAGCACGTCCTCCACGGGGATCCCGCGTCCGGCCCGGTCGGCCCCGACCGCCGCCGCCTCCGCGGCGACCATGGACGCGTCGTCCCCCGCGCGGTCCTCGTCGAAGAGGAACCCGATGCCGTCGTGCACGCTGGCCGCCACCCCGGGGCGCAGGCGCTCCCGCGGCACCGCGGCGTACGACGGGATCTCCTCGACGATGCGGTCGACGACCACGTCGACCACCGCCTCCGCCTCGTGCTGCAGTGACGCGACGGTCGCGGCCACCGCCGTGGACCTGTCCACCGGAAGCCTCCAGAACACGGTTCTGTCATCGGGGGACTGACAGGCTACGAAGATCTTCTCGTCCGGTACAGGGGCCGCGGCGGAAGGGCTAGGTGTTCGGGCGCGATTCCCGTACTTCGAGGGGCGCGGTGGGGTCGTCGTGATCCTGGCACGCCACCTCCGCGCCCTCGCCCGGGACCGGGACGGGCCCGGGAAGCTCCCAGCCCTGGGCGTCGAGGGCGCGCAGGAACGCCTCCACCATGGCGGCGTCGAAATGGCGGCCCGAGCACTTGCGCAGCTCTTCGACGGCCTCCTCGACCGTACGGGCCGGACGGTAGGAACGCGTCGAGGTCATCGAGTCGAACGCGTCCGCCACCGAGATCACCCGCGCGAACTCCGGGATCTCATCACCCGCCAGCCCCATCGGATACCCCTCGCCGTTCATCCGCTCATGGTGATGCATGATCCCCGCCAGCGCCTCGTCCAGGAACCCGATCTCCCGCACGATCTCCAGACCCCGCATCGGATGCAACTGGATCGCCGCGAACTCCTCCTCCGTCAACGACCCCGCCTTCTGCAACACCTTCGTGGGCACCCCCAGCTTCCCCACGTCATGCAACATCCCCGCATAACGGATCGCCTCCACCCGATCCGCCCGCATCCCGATCTCCCGCGCGATCATCACCGACCCCCGCGACACCCGCTCCGAATGACCCCGCGTGTAATAGTCCTTGGTCTCCACCGCCTGACACAACGCCGCCAACGTCGCCGCATGCGCCTGCTGCTGCGCCCGCGTCTGCTCCAACGCCCACCGCGCGATGAACAACGGCAACAACACCAGAACCGCCGCGAACGGCCCCACGCCCTCCCGCGACCACAGCCCCGCGATCAGCAGCCCGAACATCCCGTACCCCAGGCACCCGAACGCCAGCTGACCGCTCGCGCTCAGCAGCTCCCGCGGCACCGCCTGCCTGCTCAGCAGCAGGATCCCCGCCACCAGCAGCAGGTTCACCAGCACGAACGTCACCAGCGCCCCGAGGAAGGGGCCGAGCAGATGCTCGACGCCCCGGGCCTGGTCGAGGGTGATGCGGTCGCCGTTCAGCAGCTCGAAGACCACCCCCGCGGCGTGCCCCCCGAGCGCGAACTGGGCGCCGTTGAACATCCGCTTGACCGGCGGGATGGAGCGCTGGCCGGTGACGATGGCGCACGCCCCCAGCAGCGCCGCCCCCTCCGGCCCGAGCAGGACCACCGACGCCAGGCTCGCCGCGAAGCTCAGCGACACGCGGGCGTGCTCCACGTTGAGCTGGGCCGGCGCCGAGTCGCAGACCAGGAACAGCAGCGCCAGGACGATGAGCGTCGTCCAGTCCAGCCCCTCGTAGGAGGCGGTGGCGACGAGCCCGGCCGCCAGGGCGACCACTCCGCACACGTACGCCCAGGCGGCCAGCGGGAGTCCGGGCATGCGGCCCCTCCAGGAGTCCAGGAGTCGACGTGCCGGAAACCCTAACCGAAACATGAGCGCTAGGTGAGCGTTTCATCACTGAGAGCATCGAAATCCCCTCCTCCCGTCAAGCGACGGCGAGGCGGTCACCGGGAGGCGGTGACGAAGGCGTGAAGTCCTGCTTCACTTGACGCCATGAAGGACACCGCCGTCGACATGGTCGTCGTGGAGGGCGAACGCCACGCCCATGTGCTCCTGGCGGGTGAGATGGACCTGCTCTCCGCCCCCTCCGTCCGTGGCCACCTGCTCGACCTGGTCTCGGAACGCCCCCTCGTGCTGGACGTGGCGGGGGTCTCGTTCTTCGACGCCGAGGGGCTGCGGACGGTGGCGGTGACGGCCCGCCGCGGCCTGGAGCGCGGGACGGGGGTGGCCCTGGTCGGGGCGCGACCGTTCCCGGAGAAGATGTTCCGCATCCTGCGCATGCACGAGGTGGTCCCGCTGTGCTCCACGGCGCGGGAGGCCCTGTGCTGCCTGCTCCCGCGCACCGACGAGGAGATCGCCGACTGGCTCGGCCCCTGACCCCGGCGGGCGGCCTCAGCCCTCGGAGAGGTACCGTTCGACGCTCTCGACCTTGGCGTCCAGGGCGCCGGTGACCCCGGGACGCAGATCGGCCTTGAGGACCAGGCCGACCCGCGGTGCGCGCGCGGCCACCGCCTCGGTGGCGGCCTTCACCACGGCCATCACCTCGTCCCACTCCCCCTCGATGGTGGTGAACATGGCGTCGGTACGGTTGGGCAGCCCGCTGGCCCGCACCACCCGTACCGCCTCCGCGACGGCCTCTCCGACATCCTCACCGGTGCCGAGCGGGGTCACCGAGAACGCGACGAGCACAGCGCACACCTCTTCTTCACTCGTTCCCTCCCCGGCGGGGAAGGGAGGTCACGGCTGGACGACCTGCCGCACCACGATCTCATCGAGCCGGCGCTCGACGATCACCCCCTCCGGCCAGTCGCGGACCAGGCAGCGCAGCAGGGCGGCCTCGTGCTCGGCGAACGTGGGGTCGCAGCCCTGCTGCTCCAGGCTCGACCGGATCGCCAGGACGTAGTCGGCGTCGGAGAACCCGGGGATCTCCCGGACCATCGCCGTCGTGGTCGCCCGGTGCGAGTTCAGCCCGGCGAACGAGCGCCCGCAGCCGCACCCTCCGTCGGGGTCGCCCTCGTCGCGCGGGCACACCACGCCGATATGGACGAGCTCGCCCTCGACGCACCACGCGAAGTCGTTGTCGCGGAATCCCTGAGTGACGTTCGTGGCGGTGAGCAGCTTCAAGGCCGTACCCCCCTCGGCGCGTCCGTGACCATGCCTACCGTACGACGCGGGTCCGACAACACGCGCGGGCGCCCGTGGCCAAACTCCCTGCCCGGGCAGATGTGCCTGCCCGTGCGGGAGCCGGGGAGTTGTCGTAGCGTCGATGGCATGAGCGATGTCCTCGTCCGGCACGACGGCGCCTTCACCACGATCACCCTGAACCGCCCGGAGCGGCGGAACGCGCTCTCCCGTGACTTCCTCCTCGCCCTGACCGAGACGTTCAGGAGGGAGGGGGCGACGGACGCGCGAGGCATCATCCTCGCGGCGAACGGACCGGTCTTCTCCGCGGGCCACGACTTCGCCGACATGGCCGGGGCCTCCCACGCCGACGTGCGCGGTCTCCTGCAGACCTGCGCCGAGCTCATGCGGACGATCCAGTCCGTCCCCCAGGTGGTGGTGGCGCGCGTCCACGCCCTGGCCACCGCGGCCGGGTGCCAGCTGGTCGCGAGCTGCGACCTGGCGGTCGCCGCGGAGAGCGCGGGCTTCGCCGCCCCGGGCGGCAAGGGCGGCTGGTTCTGCCACACCCCGATGGTGCCGATCTCCCGCGCGGTCGGCCGCAAGCGGGCGATGGAGATGGCCCTCACCGGTGACATCGTCGACGCGCGCACGGCCTGCGAGTGGGGGCTGATCAACTACGCGGTCCCGGACGGCGAGCTGGAGAAGGCGACGGCGGAGCTGCTGCGCCGCGCCACGCGGGGCAGCGCCCGGAGCAAGGCCCTCGGCAAGCAGGGGCTGTACGCCCAGTTCGACCGTCCGGAACAGGACGCCTACACCTACGCCATCGAGGTGATGGCCGCGTCCAGCCAGACGCCCGAGGCGCAGGAGGGGATGAACGCCTTCCTGGAGAAGCGCCCTCCGGCCTGGCCGGCCTGACGGCCGCCGCGACGCCGCGAGCCCCGGCCGGGAGCCGGGGCTCGGGCGTCGTGCCGTGCGGTAGGGCGGGCGGGACTCGAACCCGCGGCCAAAAGATTATGAGTCTCCTGCTCTAACCGGCTGAGCTACCGCCCCGCGCGTGCGGCCGGTGATCCCGAGCGGTCCCGGCACGCCGGACTCATCCTAGCGGCGGGGCTCGCCCGCGGGCCACAGGGAACGGCGGGGTCGCCCTCGCGGGGGACCCCGAAGTCATCCTCCGTACCGAGTGACGGCCGTGGTGACCGGTGGGTAGGGTCCCGGCTATGCCCAGACTCCTCGCTCGACGTGTACCGCTGACCGGTGTTCTGCGCGCCCTCCTGGCGGGGACGATGGCGGCCACGGTGATGACCGCCTGCTCGGGCGGGGACGGCGGTGGCGGCGGGGGTGGCGGTGCCGGGCCGGCGTTCGACGCGGCCGACACCCTGCGGCGGTCCTCGGCCGCGATGGCCGGCCTCAAGAGCATCGGGTTCACGATGACGACCGAGGGCAAGCCGCCGATCATGGTCCGGGGCGGCGAGATGAAGCTGCTGCGCGGCGGCGACGCCGACGGCACCGTCACCGTCGAGCAGTCCGGCCAGAGGGTGGAGATGGAGATCGTCGCGTCCGGTGACAGCGTCTACATCAAGGCCGTCACCGGCGGCTGGCGGAAGGTGCCCCGGGCGATGGCGGCGACGCTGTACGACCCGTCGGCGGTGCTCGATCCCGAGCGGGGCATCAGCAAGCTGCTGACCACGGTCACCGGGCCGCGGGCGGAGGCCACCGAGAAGGTCGGGGGCAAGGAGGCCCGCCGGGTGGGCGTGACGCTGCCCAAGGCCGCGGTCGGCGGGCTGATCCCGGGGGTGGACTCCGACGTGAAGGGGCAAGTCTGGGTGAGCACCGCCGATCACCGGCTGCTGAAGGTCAGGGGCGACGTCCCGCCGGCCGCCGGGGGCGGCGACCGCGGCTCGGTGATCATCACCTTCACCGAGTTCGACGCGCCGTACACGATCAAAGCCCCCGCGTGAGCTCCGGCGTGAGCCGCCGGGTCGCGATCGGGGCCGGCGGCTCGGTGGTGCTGCTGGCCGCCCTGGACGCCTACGTCGTCACCACCATCCTGATGGACGTCGTCCGTGACCTGGACATCCCGGTCAACCGGCTGCAGCGGGTGACGCCCGTCCTGACCGGGTTCCTGCTGGGGTACGTGGCGGCGATGCCGCTGCTGGGCCAGCTGTCGGACCGGTTCGGGCGCCGGGCGCTGCTGCAGGCGTGCCTGCTGTTCTTCGCCGCCGGGTCGGCCGTCACCGCGCTGGCGGACGGGGTGCCGGTGCTCACCGCCGGCCGGGTCGTGCAGGGCGTGGCGGGCGGCGCGCTGCTGCCGGTGACGATGGCGCTGGCGGGTGACCTCTGGGAGGAGCGGCGGCGGCCGGTCGTGCTGGGCGCGGTGGGGGCGGCACAGGAGCTGGGCAGCGTGCTCGGGCCGCTGTACGGGGCCGGGGTCGTCTGGCTGGCGGGCGACTGGCGGATGGTCTTCTGGGTCAACCTGCCGCTGACCGCGCTGGCCATGGTCGCCGTGCACGTGTCCGTTCCGCCGGGGCGCCCGGCGGCGGGGGCGCCGCGGCAGGGCGTCGACGTGGTGGGCGGGCTGCTGCTGGCGGCCGGGCTGGCGCTGCTGGTCGGCGGCCTCTACAACCCCGAGCCGGAGGAGTCGGCGCTGCCGCCGTGGGGGGTGCCGGTGGTGGCCGCCGGAGCCGTGGTCCTGCTGGTCTTCGCGCTCTGGGAGGTCAGGGCGCGCACGAGGCTGCTGGACCTGTCGGGCGTCCGGCGGGGGCCGCTGCTGGCGACGCTGGGCGTGAGCTTCCTGTCCGGCGCGGCGCTGATGGTGACGCTGGTGGACGTGGTCCTGGTGGCGCGGACGGTGCTGGGCAAGGACGAGGTCGAGGGCGCGCTGGTGCTGACCCGTTTCCTGGTGGCGCTGCCGGTCGCCGCGGTGCTGGGCGGGGTCCTCACCCGGCGGCTGGGCGAGCACTGGCCGATGGCGGCCGGGATGGCGCTCTCGGCGGCGGGCTACCTGCTGATCGCGGGCTGGCCCGCCGACCTGGCGGGGGCCTCCTACGGCCCGCTGCCCCGGATGGACGTCGACCTGGTGGTGACCGGGCTGGGCCTGGGCCTGGTGATCGCCCCGGTGTCGTCGGCGGTGCTGCGGGCGGTCCCGGCCGGCCGGCACGGGGTGGCGTCGGCCGCGGCGGTGGTGGCCCGGATGATGGGGATGCTGCTGGGCATCTCGGCGCTGTCGGCGTGGGGCTTCCACCGTTTCCACGACCTGACGGCCGATCTGCGTCCGCCGCTGCCGCTCATGATGCCGGCCGAGGAGTTCGCGCGGCGGCTGGCGGACTACAACGCCGCCGTGCAGGACGCGCTGCGCGCCGAGTACCGGGAGATCTTCCTGATCACCGCCGGGCTGTGCGCGGTGGGCGCGGTGCTCGCGCTCGCCACCCGGGTCCGCGGCGGGGATCCCGGCCGCGCCGAGGACGGCCCCGCGGCCGTGCCCGCCCCGGAGAGGGCATGATCACCACTGGATTCCGATTGGACGGGGCGCCGCCGGGAAGTCCCCTGACGAGCCCGCTCCCCGCGACGACAGGATGGTGCGGCCATGGCACGAGACGGCGCGCGTGACGCCACGCACGACGAGCCCCGCGACGCCCCGCAGGGCGGCCCGCGGGACGCCCCGTCCGGCACGTCCGGCGGGTGGGAGCGGATGGACGGCCTGGACGCCGGCTTCTTCTTCGCCGAGTCGGAGAACACTCCCCTGCACATCGCCTCGGTGACGGTGTTCGAGGGCCCGGCGCCGTCGTACGGGGACCTGGTGCGCAAGCTGCTCTCCAAGCTGGCCGGCATCCCGCGCTACCGGCAGCGGGTCCGCACGGTGCCGCTGCACCTGGGGCGGCCCGTCTGGGTCGACGACCCGCACTTCAACATCCTGTACCACGTACGGCACACCGCCGTGCCCGCGCCCGGAGGGCCCGAGCAGCTGCGCAACCTGGCCGGCCGGGTGCTGTCCCAGCGGCTGGACCCGGCCAAGCCGCTGTGGGAGATCTGGCTGGTCGAGGGGCTGGAGGACGGGTCCTGGGCGGCGATCACCAAGGTGCATCACTGCGTGGTCGACGGGGTCGGCGGGGTGGACCTGCTGACCGCCCTGTTCGACGTCACCCCCGACGCCGGGCCGGGCACGCCGGCCGAGCTGCCCGCGGCACGGCCCGAGCCCTCGCCGGAGGCCCTGCTGACCGAGGCCGTACGCGACGTGGTCACCGAGCCGCTGCGGGGGATCGCCGGGCTGCCGGGCCTGGCCCGCCGCCTCACCAGCCCCGCGACGCTGCGCGGGCTGGGCATCGAGGTGCCCAGGGTCCTGGGGCGGATCGCGCGTCCCACGACCGGCTCGCTCAACGGGCCGATCGGCCCGCATCGCCGCTGGATGTGGACGCATGCCGAGATGGACGAGATCCGGCTCGTCCGCAAGGCGTTCGGCGGGACGGTGAACGACGTCATCCTGGCCACGGTCACCCATGGGTACCGGGTGGTGCTGGAGGGGCGGGGCGAGCTGGAGCCGGGCGGGCGGGTCCGGGCGCTGGTGCCGGTGTCGGTGCGGGGCGAGGACGAGCGCGGCGCGGTCCGCAACCGGGTGTCGGGCGTCCTGGTCGACCTGCCGGTGGGCGAGGACGATCCGCGCCGCCGGCTGTTCGAGATCCGGCGGCAGATGAACGACGTGAAGCGCACCCACCAGGCGGCGGGCGGGGAGGCCCTGGCCCGGCTGGCCGGGTTCGCCCCGACGCTGATGGCGCTCGGGTCGCGGTACGCGCTCAGCCAGAACCAGCCGCTGGTGCAGACCGTGGTGACCAACGTCCCCGGCCCGGACTTCCCGCTGTACGTGCTGGGGCGGAGGCTGGTCGGGCTGTACCCGTTCGTGCCGCTGGCGGCGGGCATCCGGTCGGGGGTGGCGGTCTTCTCCTACCGCGGGCGGGTCACGTTCGGGCTGACCGGCGACTTCGACGGGATGCCCGACCTGGACGCGCTCGCCCAGGGCATCCGCGGCGGCTTCGACGAGCTGGTCGGGCTCGCGGAGGCCGCGTGAGGCGCCGTCAGATCCGCCCGGTCCTGCGCTGGGCGGCCAGCAGCCAGAGCAGGTAGCCGCCGCCCACCAGGCCGGTCACCACACCGACCGGGAGCTGGTGGCCGGGGAAGAGCCGCTGACCGGCGAGGTCGGCCGTCACCATCAGCGCGGCGCCCATGACCGTCGCGGGGAGCAGGTTCGGGCCGGGCGCGCGGGTGAGCGCGGCGGCCAGCCGCGGCGCGGTGAGCGCGACGAACGCGACGGGCCCGGCCGCCGCGGCGGCGAGGGCCGCCAGCAGGACCGCCGCGGCGAGCAGGACCGGCCGGACGCGTCCCACCGGCGTCCCGAGGGCGTGCGCGGCGTCGTCGCCCAGCTCCAGCATCCGCAGCGAGCGGCCGCAGCCGGCGATCACGACCGGCGCCAGGACGGCCAGCGCCGCCAGCAGCGGTCCCGCGTCGCCCCAGTCGCGCCCGTCCAGGCTGCCGGTCAGCCACAGCACGGCGCGGGCCGCTTCGGTGATCTGCGCCCGGGTGATCAGGTAGCCGTTCACCCCGGTCAGGATCGCCGCGACGCCGATGCCGGTGAGCACCAGCCGGGTGCCGTGCAGGCCGTTCCGGCCGGTGAGCGCGTAGATCACCAGCCCGGCCGCCAGCCCGCCGCCGGCCGCGCCGCCGGCCACGGCCAGGCTGCCGGCGCCGCCCGCCAGGACGATGGTGAGGAGCACGCCGGTGGCCGCGCCCTGGGTGAGGCCGAGCAGGTCGGGACTGCCGAGCGGGTTGCGGGCCAGCGACTGGAAGACCGCCCCGGCCAGGCCCAGCGCCGCGCCCGCGGCCAGCGCGGTCGCGACGCGGGGCAGCCGCAGTTCGTGCACGATGAACGTCTCGGCGGGGCCGCCGCCGCCCAGCAGGGCCCGCAGCACGGCGCCGGGCGGCATCGGGTAGTCGCCGCCGCCGATGAGCAGCACGCCGACCCCGGACGCGACCAGCGCGCAGGCCACGGTGACCGCGGCGGCGCGCGGCGTGTACCGCGAGGGAGGCCGTGTGTGGGGCCGCAGGGGAAGCCGCGAAGGGCGCCGCGTGGCGGGCCGTCCGGGGGGAGGCGCGGAGGTGCCCTTCATGACGCGGCCACCCGCCTCCCCCGGACGAGCGCGAGGAACAGCGGCCCGCCGAGGACCACGGTGATCACTCCTACCTGGATCTCCGAGGGCCGGGCGGCGACCCGGCCGAGCACGTCCGCGGCCAGCATGAGCGCGGGCGCCAGGACCGCCGAGTAGGGCAGCACCCAGCGCAGGTCCGGCCCGGTCAGCGCGCGCACCGCGTGCGGCACCATCAGGCCGAGGAACACGATGGGCCCGCAGGCGGCGGTGGCCGCCCCGCACAGCAGCGTCACGGCCACGATCGCCACGGCGCGGGTACGGGCGGGGCCGGCGCCCAGCGCGCGGGCGGCGTCCTCCCCCATGGCCAGCGCGTTCAAGGGGCGGGCCAGCGCCAGTGCCAGCACCACGCCGACGGCGATGAACGGCGCCATCCGCTGGACCGTGGCGGGATGCGCGGCGGCCAGCGACCCGACCGTCCAGAACCGCATCCGGTCGAGCGACGCGGTGTCGAGCAGCTGCACCGCGTTGACGTAGGAGTAGAGCGCGGCGTTGAGCGCCGCGCCGGCCAGCGCCAGGCGGGCGGGGGTGGCGGCGCGCCCGCCGCCGACCGCGTACAGCAGGACCGCCACGGCCCCGGCGCCCGCGAACGCGAACCACACGTATCCGGTGAAGGACGCGACGCCGAGGAAGGAGATCGCCGACACCACCGCCGCCGACGCCCCCGCGCTGATGCCGAGCAGGCCCGGGTCGGCGAGGGGGTTGCGGGTCACCGCCTGCATCACGGCTCCGGCCAGGCCGAGCGCCGTACCCGCCAGCAGGCCCAGCAGCGTGCGCGGGAGCCGCATCTGGTGGACGACGGTGTAGCCCTCCGATCCGGCCTCGAACAGGCCGCGCCAGACCTGGGACGGGGCCAGGGGGCGGGCGCCCACCGCCAGGCTGAGCAGGACGACGGCGAGGAGCACGGCGACGGCGATCGGCAGCCCGGCCGCGCGGAGGGAACCAGGAGGGCTCATGGGGGAACGTGATCCCGATCTCTGGACAACAACTTAGGTTAGGTTAACCTAATCCGCGATCACCGTCTCTTCCAGGAGGAACGCTCCAATGCCGCAGGCCCCCATCCCCCCGCTGTCCACCCTCTCCCGGCGCGGCCTGCTGGCCGCGGGCGGCGCCGCCGCTCTCGGCGCCCTGCTCGGAGCCTGCGGCGAAGACGGCGGGGACACCGCCGCGGCGGAGGGCGGCGCCTGGACCTTCACCGACGACCGCGGCGAGCGGGCCGCCCTGAAGGCCCCGCCCCGGCGGGTGGTGGCCTACGTCGGGTCGGCCGCCGCCCTGTACGACTTCGGCGTCACCGACCGCATCGTCGGCGTGTACGGCCCGGCCAAGCGCGCCGACGGCTCGCCGGACCCCCAGGTCGGCGAGGTCCCGGTGGACCGGCTGACGATCATCGGCAACGCCTACGGCGAGTTCAACATCGAGAAGTACGCCGGGCTCCGGCCCGAGCTGCTGGTCGACCACGTGTTCGTGGGCAAGGACCTCTTCTACGTCCCGGCCGAGAGCAAGGACAAGATCTTCGCGCTGGCCCCCTCGCTGGGCATCTCCACCGGGGCGGTGTCGCTGCGCAGGCCGATCGAGCGGTACGCGGCGCTGGCCGCCGCGCTGGGCGCCGACCTGAACGCCCCCAAGGTCACGCAGGCCAAGGCCCGCTTCGAGAAGGCCGCCGAGGAGCTGCGGGCCGCCGCCCGGGCCAGGGGCGGGCTGAAGGTGCTGGCCGCCTCCGGCAGCCCCGACCTCTTCTACGCCTCCAACCCGGGGAAGAACACCGACCTGATCTTCTTCAAGGAGCTGGGCGTCGACCTGATCGTGCCGGACAAGGTGAGCAAGGAAGGCTACTTCGAGGAGCTGAGCTGGGAGAACGCCGGCAAGTACCGGGCCGATGTGATCCTGCTCGACAGCCGCACCCAGGCCCTGCAGCCCAAGGACCTGGCCGCCAAGCCCGCCTGGCGCGACCTGCCCGCGGTCAAGGCCGGGCAGGTCGTGCCCTGGCAGCCCGAGCCGCGCTTCTCCTACGCGGGCTGCGCCCCGATCCTGGAGGATCTGGCGAAGACCGTCCGTACGGCCAAGAAGGCCGGCTGACCGGCCCCGCGCCGATCGCACCGGGGCCGGCCGGCGGCAGCCGGGTCACTGGTAGGCGGGGGCGAACCAGCGGACCTTGTAGAACTGGGCGCCCTTGAGGGTACGGACGGCGGCCCTGCGGCCCCCGCCGAAGAACTCGGCGGTGTCGGTGCACCACGTCGTGGCGCACCCGGCGCTGGGCCTGGTCAGCACGACCTGCTTGGTGCGGGGGTGGTCGCCCACCGCCTTGACGATCGGCACGTCGACGCTCCCGGCGTGCCGGTACGCCGTCGTGAAGGATCTCGCCGACTTCTTGTAGTGGTAGACGCCGTGGTTGGTGGTGACCCAGAGCCGGTCCCGGTTCCCGTAGACGGGCGCCAGGTCGTGGCCGCCGTGGCTGGGCAGGGCCACCCTGCCGTGCTCGGTGAGGGTGGGCCGGCCCGCCGTCCCGCCCACCTTGAGGCTGACGAGATGGCCGTCACCGAGGGCCCACAGGACCTTGCGCCGCGGGTCCCACAGGACGCCGTGCCCGCCCCTCAGCCTGTACTCGGCGTGGACGTGGGAGTGGGGCCCCCGCGACGCGGCGTACACGCGGATCCAGCCGCCCGTGCTCGCGGCGGCGGCGACGTTGCCGTTGGGGAGCAGCTCGACCGCGTGGGGGTTGCTCAGGACACCGGTGTCGGTGGCCCACAGCCGCCTCCCCGAGGGGTAGGCGACCGCCCCGAGGAAGCCCTTGGAGTCCGCGGCGAGCACGTACCTCTTCCCCTTGGCGGCACGGACCCGCACGTCGGACGGCAGCCCCCATCCGGCCACCACGTCGCCGAAGCCGTTGGCCACCCCGGGGGCCCAGGACCACTTCGCGGACTCGGCCGTCCAGGCCCGGGTGCGCGCGTTCATGACGACCACCCGGCGGCTGCCCTGATCGCCGCCGATGACCAGGCCCGCGGCCTTGCCGCCGGGCCTGGCCGGAGTGGCCAGCGACGCCCGCAGCCCGGCGGGGAGCGGGTCGGTACGCGGGACGAATCCCGGCGGCACCTCCGGCGAGTCCGGATTACCCGGAGTGCTCGGAGCGCTCGGACTGTTCGGAGTGCCCGGCCTGGTCGGCGTCGGGAACAGACGGGCCGCCGGGACCGCGGCCTGGGCCGGGGCCGTCAGGACGGCGGTGCCCAGGAAGGTACCGGCGAGTACGGTCAAGGCGTTGCGCAGCATGGACGGCTCCCGCGGTGGACGGCGTGCGAGGAGCGTCGTCCCCACCGCAGGTGGCGAGAGCCGGGCCGGAACGTGATCAATGGGCGACGGGCACGGAAAGGTGTCCGCGCCCGGCCCGGCGCCTCACACGTAGATCGCGTCGTGGAACGCGACCTCGGCGTCCAGCATGCCGGTGAACCAGCCCGCCAGCACGGAACCCGGCACGGTGAGCGTGTCGACCTGCGCGGCCAGCGCCGCCACCCCCGAGCGGAACGGGTCGCGGGCGTGCAGGGCGACCCAGTCGGCGATCGGCCCCGGCGGCACCGCGCCCCCCTCGTGCGCCCGCGTGCACCAGGTGAGGTAGAGGGTCTCGGCGGCGAACAGGGTCGTGGTCACCGCCGCGTACCCCCCGGAGCGCGCGGCGTCCAGGGCGAACTCGGAGAGGCGGCCGGCCTGGACGAGCGCGGCGCCCGACAGGTCCGACCGGACCGGCCAGGCCGCCCTGGCCGCGCGGAAGTAGTCCACCTGCTCGGTCGTGAGGGCGTGGACGGCACGGGCGTTGCGCTCCAGGGCCTCGCGGTCGGGCGCGTCCCAGACCGCCAGGCCGTGCAGGCGGGTGGCCGTCTCGACGAACTCCTCCTCGATCCGCAGGTAGTCGGCGTACGCCTGGTCGCCGATCACGCCGCCGCCGACCTCCCGGACGAAGCGCATCCCCAGGGCGCGGTCCAGGGCGCCGGCGCATTCGTCCAGGAGCCACCGCGAACGGGGGCTCACGCGGCCAGCCATTCGACCAGGCCGCCGAAGACGCGGGCGTAGCCGTCCCAGTCCTCGCAGAACTCGGTGGGGGCCCAGTGCGGCGAGCAGTCGGAGGTGAACACCGCCGAACGCCCCCGGCCGTACTCGGCGACCGCCACCAGCGGGTCCTCGTTCAGCGTGGCCAGGACCTTCGTCGCGGCCCGCGGGCGCACCCGGTTGTAGCCGAGCAGGTCCGGCCAGGCCCCGCTGACCCCGCCCAGCGCGGGGTGGGACGGGTCGGTCACGGCGGCCGCGGCGCCCGCGGGCAGCTCGACCCGGTCGTCCTCGGCGAGCAGCTCGACCGGCAGCACCTCGTGCAGGACGGTGTTGCGGAACGCCGCCTTGCCCTCGAAGCCGGTGAAGGACAGGTAACCGCCGATCATGAGGAGCCCGCCGCCGGCGGAGACCCACGCGCGGAGCGCCGCGAGCCGGTCGGCGCCCGCCCGCGCCCGCTCGAACACCTCGGGGGCGAGCTGGAGGGAGTTGGCGCCGATGTCGGAGAGGACGACGACGTCGTACCCGGAGAGGTCGGCGGGGAACTCGGCGGGGACCAGGTGCGCGGGCAGGTGCACCACCTCGTGGCCGCGGCTCTCCAGGGCCTTGCGCAACGGCTCGACGCCGACGACGTACGAGCTGGTGGTGAAGTGGTCCACGCCCTTGATGTGGGTGGACTGGGTGACCCAGCTCTCGCCTGCGATCAGGACGCGGCTCATGGGGAACTCCTTCGTGGCACTGTCGGGAACAATCGCGCCGGGCGGCGCTGGAGGACGCGGGGCTCAGCCCCCGGACGCGGCCGCCTCGAACAGCCGGGCCGGGTTGCCCCGCAGCAGGTCGTGGGCGGTCTCGGGAGCGACGCCGAGACCGGCCAGGCGCTGGACGAACAGGGTCGGCACGTAGCGGAAGCCGTTGCCGCCGTACCGGGTGAGCATGCCCTTGAGGAAGACGTCGTGGCTCAGCAGCAGCCGCCGCGCGTGCCCCCGTCCGATGAGCCCGGCCACCGCCCGCGCGGTCTCGTGCGGCGCCGGGGACTGGCCCTCGCCGGGATACAGGTACGGCATCCCGATCATGTCGAACTCCAGCCACACGCCCCGGTCGGCCACCGCGTTCTGGTAGCCGGGGTCGTCGCCCGAGGGGTCCATGTGGCACAGGACCACGGCACCGGGCGGCACGCCGTAGTCGCCCAGGACGATGTCGAGCACCTCGTGGGCGCGGCGCCGCCAGCCGGGCAGGTGGATGTAGAGGGGAACGCCCGTCTCGCGCTGGGCGCGGGCCGCCGCGCGCAGCGCGTGACGCTCGGCCGGGGTGAAGTCCGCGGAGACGCCGATCTCCCCGATCACGCCCGGCGCGATGCCCGTGCCGTCCGCGCCCCCGGTGAACTCCGCCACCAGTTCGGCGGCCAGGTCCCGCTCCGAGGCCGAGGACAGGTGCGGCGGATGGAACCGCTCCAGGTACCAGCCCGACCCCATGACGACGCGCACCCCGCTGCGTTCGGACAGGGAGCGCAGCACCCGGGGGTCGCGGCCCAGGCCCGCCGGGGTGACGTCCACGACCGTGCCGCCGCCCGATCCCGCGAAGGCGGCCAGGTCCGCCAGCATCGCGCCGGTGTCGTCCAGCACGCAGTGGTCCAGGCAGGCGTAGGGGTTCTCCCGCAGCAGCCAGGCCAGGTCGGCGGAGGTCAGGGCGTCCCGCAGGAAGCCCAGCTCGGGATCGGCCGGCGGGGTCACCGCCGCGCGCACGTCGTTCCACAGGTGCTCGTGGGTCAGGGTGAGACCGAGCCCCGCCGCGGGGACGGGGCCGGTCACCGTCGTCACGCTCGTCATCGACTTCGGCCCAGATGGGCGAACAGGTCGGAGACCGTACGGCCGCGGAGGTTGATCCAGATGGCGGCGATCAGCACCAGGCCGGTGATGATCGGCGTCAGGAACGGGCTCACGCCCAGCAGGGTCAGCCCGTTGGCGATCACCCCGGTGATCACGGCGCCGATGATGGTGCCGACGACCGTGCCGCGCCCGCCGAACAGGTTGGTCCCGCCCAGCACCACCGCGGTGATCACGGTCAGCTCGAACATCTCGCCGGAGTTGGCCGAGCCCGAGCCGAGCCGGGCGGCGGTGAGGATGCCCGCCGCGCCGGCGGCCACCCCGGTGAGCATCAGCGTGATCATCTTGATCCGGTCGGTGTTCACGCCCGCCCGGCGCACCGACTCCTCCTGGGAGCCGATGCCGTTGACGTAGATGCCGAACCGCATCCTGGACAGCACCACCGCGCCCACGACCACCACGGCCAGCGCGATCCAGGCCAGCACCGAGAAGCCGAGGAACTCCGCCTCCCCGATCCTGGCCACCAGCAGCCGCTTGTCGATCGGGACCGAGAATCCCTGCGTCCACAGCTGTGCCAGGCCCCGGATCACCGACATGGTGGCGAGCGTGACGATGAACGGCGGGATCTTCTGGTACGCCGACAGCCAGCCGTTGACCGCGCCCCAGAACAGCCCGGCCGCCAGCCCCGCCACGATGACCAGGGAGGAGTCCCACCCCGCGCGCAGCAGCTCGGCGGTGGTCACGGCGACGAACGCGACCGTGGACCCCACCGACAGGTCGATCTGGCCGGTGCTGATCACGAACGTCATCGCCACCGCGACGATCAGGGTGATCGCCACCTGGGTGGCCAGGTTGGACAGGTTCCCGAAGGTGAGGAAGTTGTCGGCGGCCAGGCCGAACCCGGCGAACACCAGCGCGGTGACGGCGGCCATCGCCAGCGTCGCCTTGTTGGCACGTTCCCACAGGCTCGGCTCGGAGGCCGTCACGGTGCCGCCGCTCCGGACGGTGGTCTCCACGCTCCGCTCGGTCATGCGTCCTCCCCGTGGGGGGCGGCCCCCCACACCCCCCGGCACAAGCAGGCGCTCATGCCCTCGCTGCGCTCGGTCATGCGTCCTCCCTGTGGGGGGCCGACCCCCCACACCCCCCGGCACAAGCAGGCGCTCATGCCCTCGCTGCGCTCGGTCATGCCGCCGAACCTTCCGCGTTCGTCCTGGTGATCATGCCGACCAGCCGTTCGATGTCCAGGTCGGCGACGGCCTCGTCCTCCACGCTGCGGCCCTCGTACATCACGGTGATCCGGTCGCAGACCTCGAAGAGGTCCTGCAGCCGGTGGGTGATCAGGATGACCCCCACGCCCTGCCGGGCGACCCGGCGGATCATGCTCAGCACCTGGCGGACCTCCGCGACCGCCAGCGCGGCGGTGGGCTCGTCCAGAATCAGCACCCGCGGCTGGAAGGAGACCGCCCGCGCGATCGCCACCGCCTGCCGCTGCCCGCCGGACAGGTGGCCGATCTCCTGGTGCGTGGAGCGCACCCGCACGTGCAGGTCCGACAGCATCTCGGCGGCCTGGTGGTGCATCCTGCGGCGGTCGATGAACGGGCCGCGCCGCGGCTCGCGCCCCAGGAACAGGTTGTGCGCGACGTCGAGGGTGTCGCACAGCGCCAGGTCCTGGTAGACGATCCCGATCCGCTCGGCGCGGGCGTCGGCGGGGCTGGTGAAACGGACCTCGCGGCCGTCGATGGCGATCGTCCCCGAGTCGTGCCGCAGCGCCCCGGCCAGGACCTTCATCAGCGTGGACTTGCCCGCGCCGTTGTCGCCGACCAGGCCGAGGACCTCCCCCGGCCGCAGGGTCAGGTCGACGCCCTGCAGGGATTTCACCGCCCCGAAGGACTTGGTGATGCCGCGCAGGCTCACCAGCGGTGTGTCACTCATCGCTCACTTCCCGAGGTAGTACAGGTAGTCCTGCACGTTCTGCGGCGTCACGATCTGCGTGGGGACCGGGACGTCCTTGGGCGAGGGCCGGTCGCAGGCCAGGTCGATCGCGGCGTTCATGGCCTCGTGGCCGAACCTGAAGGTGTTCTGCTGGACGACGCCGACGATCCAGCCGGCCCGCAGCCCGTCGACCGCCTGGGAGGACAGGTCCCAGCCGACGACCTTGATGTTGCCGGTGCGCTGCTGCGAGCCGACCGCGGCGGCCAGGCCGATCAGCGCGGGCTCGCCGGTGGCGTAGGCGTAGGGCAGGTCCGGGTTGCCGGTGAGGAGGTTCTCGGCGGCGTTCTGCGCGTTCTCCTGGATGTTGCGGCCGTCCACCACCGTCTTGATCTTCATGCCCTTGGCGGTGACGGTGTCGGTGAAGCCCTTCTGCCGCTCCAGCTGGATGGTGCTGTTGAGCGCGCCGACGACGCCGATGTCGCCCTTGCCGCCGCTGAGCTTGAGCAGGAAGTCGCCCAGCTGCCGGCCGCCCTCGGCGTTGGCGACGCCGACCTGGGTGGAGACCGCCGGGTCCTTGACCGTGGCGTCCACCGCGACGACCGGGACGCCGGCCGCGTGCGCGCGGCGGACGGCGGGCTTGATGCCCTCGGTGTCGATGGCGTCCACGATGATCGCGTCGTACTTGTTGGCCACCAGGTCGTCGATGGCGTTGGCCTGGGCGGTGGCGTCGTCGTTGCCGTTGACGATCTGCACCTGGGCGCCGGCCTTGTCGGCGACCGCCTTGGCACCGGTGTTGATCTGGTTGAAGAACAGCGCCTGCAGGTTGATCGTGACGATTCCGATCTTGGGCGCGCGGCCCTGCACCTGGCAGGACTGGGCGACCTTGGCGGGCGGCGGCGGGCCCGCCTGCGTCGCCTTCTGGTCGGACTCGGTCTCCTTGCGGGCCTGGGCGTCGCAGCCCACGGTCGTGGCCGCCAGGCTGAGCGCGACCAGGGCCGTCACCATCTTCTTCATCTTGGGTCCTCTCCCTCGGGTCCCTCGGGTCCCTCGGCGCCGGCGGATGCGCGATGCGGGGTGGCCGCGCGGGGCTGCTCACGATGAGCGTCTGCGGGGTGACCTGCCACGGCGTGACCGGTCTCGGGGCGGTGGGTGTTCAGGTAGTCCAGGACGGCGGCGCGGCGCGGCAGCCCGTCCCGCGCGCCCGGCCTGGTGCACGACAGGCCCGCCGCGACGGCCGCGAACCGGGCCGCCTCGACCGGGGCCGCGCCGCGGTCCAGTTCGGCGCCGTAGGTGCCGGCGAAGCAGTCGCCGGCGCCGGTGGCGTCCACGGTGGTCACGCTGATCGCGCGCCCGTCGTGCCGTTCCCCCGACGGGGTCAGCAGCGTCCAGCCTCGCGGCCCGTCGGTGACGACCAGGTGCACGGCGTGGACGGCGGCCGCCTCGGCGAGCGCGGCGTCGCCGCCCAGCAGCCGGGTCGCCTGCTCCCGGCCGACGATCGCGTGGTCGGCGACCGCCAGCGCCGCGCGCACGGCCTCCGCCGTGTCGGCCCCGTCCAGGTCCACCAGGACGCGCGGCGCCCCGGCGCCCCCGTCCCGGGCCCCGGCGACCACGGACGCGGCCTCGGGGAAGCGGTAGCCGTCGAGGTAGAGCCAGCCGGCCCCGGCCGCCGCCGCGGCGTCGACGACCCGGGTCACATGGCCGGTGCCCAGATCGTCGTCCTGGCTGATGATGGAACGTTCCCCGTCCGGCGTGAGCAGGATAACCGAGGTGGTCAGGGCGCCGGTACGGGCCGTCCAGGACACCTCCACGCCGTCCGCGGCCAGGGCGCTCAGGAACGCCTCGCTCAGCGGGTCGCCGCCCACCACCCCGGCGAACCGCGCGTCGGCGCCCGCCCGGGCCGCCGCCACCGCGGCGTTGGCGCCCATCCCGCCGTCCCCCCGGTCGAGCCGGGTGGCCTGGACGCGGGCGCCGGCGGCGGGCAGTTCCGGCACGCTGACGGTCAGGTCGCTGTTGGCGTAGCCACAGAAGACGATCATGGAAGCTCGGCACCGGCCTTGCGGGCGGCCCCGGCCAGCTCGCGCACCCGGGCCGGGTCGACCCTGCCCCACCAGCGGCCGTTGTCCTTGACGGAGGAGGCCACGATCACGCCGTCGCAGGCGGGCAGCAGCCCGCCGATGTTGGCGGCGCTGATGCCGGAGCCGATGATCACCGGCAGGACGGTGGCGGCGGCGATGCCCTCGACCTCGTCCAGGGCCGCCGCGTCCCCGGTGCGGGAGCCGGTGGCGATCAGCACGTCGGCGTCGAAGAACTCCGCGTCCTCGGTCTGCTCGGCCAGCGAGCGGTCGGCGACGATGGAGTGCGAGCCGTGCTTGACGTGCACGTCGGCGAAGACCTTGACCGGCTTGGCGCCGATCCGGCTGCGGTAGCGGGTGGCCCTGGCGGACTGGCCCTCGATGATGCCCTCGTTGGCGACGTAGGCGTTGGCCCACTGGTTGACCCGGACGAACCCGGCGCCGCCCGCCCAGGCCGAGGCGATGGAGCACTCGGCGGCGTTGGACAGGACGCTGACGCCGACCGATCCGGCGGTGGCCTCGCGCACCCGCTGGGTCACCACGGCCATCGAGGCGGCGGTCTCGTACCCGTGCTCGCCGGGCTTCAGGAAGGGGATGTCCCAGTGGTTCTCGACGATGACGCCGTGGAACCCGTTGCCGAGGTACCCGCGCGCCTCCTCGACCGCGAACGCGGAGATCTCGTCGAGCGGGACGCCCTCGTAGTGCGGGCTGCCCGGCAGCGGCGGCAGGTGGACGGCGCCGATGAGGGCCTTCGCGGTGCCGAACAGTTCCTTGATCGCGTTCGGCTTGGGCGGGAAGACGCCCAGCCCGCGTCCGCCCCCGGAGGTCTCCGTCATCCCGTCTCTCCGCTCTGTTGCTGTAATCGATTGCAGTCGAGGTTGGAATGAACCGTAGGTATATATCCGCAGGCAGTCAAGGGCCTATACTCAGGCGAGCAAGGGGCAACCGATGAAGTTCCGGTTGCGGATCGTTTCATGGAGGTAAACGATTGCACCGGGCTGAGGGGCAAGGTCAGGGCCGGGTCACCATCTCCGAGGTGGCACGGCACGCCGGGGTGTCGACCGCGACGGTGTCCCGCGTGCTGTCGGGGCGCGGCCAGGTGTCGCCGGAGATGCGGCGCCGCGTCCGGCGGACCGCCGAGGAGCTGGGCTACCAGGTCAACTCGATCGCGCGCGCTCTGCGCAACAGCCGTACCGACACCGTGGGCATGGTCGTCCCGAGCATCACCAACCCGTTCTTCACCTCGCTGGTGGAGAGCGTCGAGCACGCGCTGGGCCGGGAGGGCAAGGAGCTGTTCCTGTGCGACGCCCAGTCCGACCCCGAGGTGGAGGCGCGCCGGCTGGCCTCCCTCGTGGCCCGCAGCGTGGACGGCATCATCGTCAGCCCCAGCCACGGCACCGCCAGCGGAGCCGCCGTGCAGGAGACCGCCGACCGGCTGCCGCTGGTCCAGCTGGACCGGTTCGTCGGCGGGACGGACACCGACTGGGTCGGCGTGGACGACATCGCCGCGATGCGCCAGGTGATCGATCACCTGTACGCGGGCGGCGCCCGCTCGGCCTCCTTCGTGGGGTCCCGGCTGACCAACTCCTCCACCGAGCAGCGGCTGGCGGGCTTCCGGCGCCGCGCCGGGGAACGGGGCATGACCGTCCGGGAGGAGTGGATCCTGCTGGACGACTACACCGTCGAGTGGGGTGAGGCCGCGGTGGCCCGGCTCGCCGGCCTGGACACGCTGCCCGACGCGATCGTGTGCGCCGACGACCTGATCGCGCTCGGCGTCACCCGCGCCTGCCGGGCGCACGGGATCGACGTCCCGGGGCGCGTGCAGGTGACCGGGTTCGACAACATCGAGTTCGCGCGCCTGAGCGAGCCCGCGCTGACCACCGTGGACCAGCCCCGCGACCGGATCGCCGCCGAGGCGGTCCGGCTGCTGGCCGCCGCCGCGGAGTCCGCGGCCGGCGGTGCCCCGCGCGACCCCTGCGCCCACATCGCCCTGGTCCCGTCACTGGTGATCCGGGACAGCACCCGCTCCGCGGAGGGGACCTCGTGACCGGCCCCGCGGCGGAGAACGGCGCGGCGATGGACCGCGAGGCCGTCGATCTCGCGCGGCGGCTGGTCCGGCTGGACACCCGCGCGGGCGGCGAGCGGCCGGCCGCCGACCTGGTCGCCGGCGTCCTCGGCGCCGCCGGGTTCCGGGTCCACGTGGACGAGCCGGTCGCGGGCCGCGCCAACCTGATCGCCCGGTACGGCCCGGGCACCCCGGCGATCACCTTCACCGGCCATCTGGACACCGTCCCGGCCCGCGCGGAGGAGTGGTCGTTCGACCCGATGAGCGGCGAGATCCGCGATGGGCGGCTGCTGGGGCGCGGCGCCAGCGACATGAAGGCCGGGGTGGCCGCGCAGGTCGCCGCGGCGGTGCGGCACGCCCGCGAGCACCCGGAGGCGACCGGGCCGCAGCTGGTGTTCACCTTCGGCGAGGAGACCGGCTGCGACGGCGCCGCGCTGCTCGACCCGTCCCGTCTCGTCCCGGCCGAGCTGCTCGTCGTGGCGGAGCCGACCGGCAACTCCCTCGTCCTCGGGCACAAGGGCGCCCTCTGGCTGCGGCTGACCGCGCGGGGCGTCTCCGCGCACGGCTCGCGTCCCGAGCTGGGACGCAACGCGATCGCCGCGCTGGCGGGCGCCGCGCTGCGCGTGCACGGCCACGCGGGCTGGCCGGAGAGCCCCACGCACGGCCGGGCCACGGTGAACGTGGGCACCTTCCACTCCGGCGCGCAGCCCAACCTGGTCCCCGACCACGCCGAGATGTGCCTGGACATCCGGACCGTCCCGGGCTTCGGCTCGGACGAGGCGGTCGCCGAGATCGCCCGGCTGTGCGGGCCGGACATCGCGATCGAGCGGATGCTCGACCTGCCCGGGGTGGCCACCGACCCGGGCGTTCCCGGGCTCGGCGACGCCCTCGAGGCCCTGGTCCCCGGCTCCTCGGCCCGCCCGCCCGCGTACGCGACGTTCTTCACCGACGCCTCGGTCCTGCGGGACCTGCTGGGCGGCCCGGCGGTCGTGGTGTACGGGCCGGGAGACGCCGAGCAGGCGCACGTCACCGACGAGTCCTGCTCCGTGGCCAACATCGTCGAGTGCGCCGGGGCCCTGCACCGCCTGCTGCGCTCCCGTTCCTGACGGCCGTTCCCCGGCCGGCGCGTGCCGGGCCGGTCGCGTCCCGGGCGGGTGCGCCGCTCACACCAGGGACGTGAAGATCTCGGTCCAGAAGCGCTGCCGGTCGGGGTCGGCGCCGACCAGGTAGGTGGCCTTGAGCTTGGGCGGCAGCAGCGGGGCCGGCCGGGCGGCGGTCTCCTCGTGCTCGCGCAGCTGGCAAAGCTCGGCGTTGGCGAGGACGCGGTGCACGACGTCGGTACTCATGGGCCAAGTACACCGGTTCCTTCCGGTTTCACCGGATTTTCCAGCGGTGCCGGACCGGCGGGATGATGGCCCCCATGCGCGACGAGGATGTGCGGACCTGCCTGCGGGTGCTGGACGAGCTGGCCTCCGCGCCGGACGGCGACCCGGACCGGGAGCGGGTCCGGAAGGCGGTCAGCGCGTTCGTGAAAAGGACCCGGGTCCGTGACCGGGCGCTGGAGCGGCGGCGGCGCGCGGCGGCCGACGCGGCCCTGCTGGCCGCGACCGCGACCGGTTCCCGTGACCGCGTGGAGGGCGCGCCGCTGGCCGCGCCCGACGAGCCGGACGAGCCGGACGAGCCGGAGGAGCCGGAGGAGTCTCCGGTCCCGGTACGGCTCGGCAGCCTGCGCGCCTGCTACGTCTGCAAGGCCCGTTTCAGCGAGCTCGACGAGCACTACCACCGGCTCTGCCCGCCCTGCGCGCGGGAGCACCGCGAGCACCGCCACGCGCGCGCCGACCTGACCGGCCGGCGCGCGATCGTCACCGGCGGGCGGGTGAAGGCCGGGTTCGAGCTGGTGCTGAAACTGCTGCGGGACGGCGCCGAGGTGACCGCGCTGACCCGCTTCCCGGCGGACGCGCGGCGCCGGTTCGCCCAGGTCCCCGACCGCGGCTCCTGGCAGGACCGGCTCACCGTCACCGGGCTGGACCTGCGCGACGTCCCGGCCCTGGTGCGCTGGTGCGACGAGCGGGTCGCGTCCGGGGAGCCGCTGGACATCCTGGTGAACCTCGCCGCCCAGACACTACGCCACCCGCCCGGGTCGTACGCGGCGCTGCTGGAGGCCGAGGGGAGGGCCGCCCCCGCCCTGGCGGCGCCCGCGGCGCCCCTGGCGCTGCCCGCGGACCTGGAGATCCCCGCCGGGCCGGGGGCCGTGGACGTGGCGGGGATGCTGCCCGACCCCTCCCCGGTCAACTCCTGGACCCGGCTGGTGCACGAGGTCGACCCGGTGGAGCTGCTGGAGGTCCAGCTGATCAACGTGACCGCGCCGTTCCTGCTGCTGGGCCGGCTGCGCCCGCTGCTGGAGCGCTCCCCGTTCCCCCGCCGGTACGTCGTGAACGTCTCCGCCGCCGAGGGGCGGTTCGACCGGCCCCACAAGGGCCCCGAGCACCCGCACACCAACATGGCCAAGGCCGCGCTCAACATGCTCACCCACACCAGCGCGTCCGAGCTGGCCGGCCGCGGTGTCTACCTGACCAGCGTCGACCCGGGCTGGTTCACCGACCAGCACCCCGAACCCGACCGGGACCGCCGGACCGCCGCCGGGTTCCGGCCGCCCCTGGACGTGGTGGACGCCGCGGCCCGCGTCTACGACCCGATCGTCCGCGGCGAGCGCGACGGCGCCCCGCCGTACGGCTGCCTGATCAAGGACTACCGGATCGCTACCTGGTGATCGTTCCGGCGATCACCAGCAGCTTGCGCAGCGAGCCGACGAAGCCGTCCTCCAGCAGCTTCAGCGCCACCAGCCACGCCTCTGGCCGGCCGCCCAGGTGCTCGTGGACGTGCTCGGCCAGCCGCCGCAGCACCCGCGGGTCGGGCAGGCCGTCGGTGGGGGCCAGGACGGCGTCGGCCTCCACCTTGTCGAGCACGTCGTCGGCCGACAGCGGGGGCCCCTCGCGCAGCCGCCGGAGCCCGGCCACCTCCGCGCCGTAGGCCCGGGCCGGATCCCAGTGCGCCGCCTTGGCGGGGTCGCGCAGCCGGCGCCGGCCGTGCCCGGTCTCGTCCACGAAGAACGGGGCCAGCGCGACGTCCCCGGACCGGCCGAGCAGCGCCCGGATCTCGGCGGTGCCGCGCGCCGCCGGAAGCCACAGCGACTCCGCGACCACGTCCAGCACCTCCTCCGGCAGGGTCGCGACGACCCCTTCGGGGGTCAGCGTGCCCGCGACCAGGCCGTTGCCGACGACCTTGAGCAGCACCTCGGCGCCCGGACGCGCGCCCTGCCCGCACAGGTCGGCGAGGACCTCGGGGGCGGGGTCGCTGATGAACACCGCCAGTTCGGGATGGTCGGCGGCCACCATCCGGCTCAGCTCCAGCGGCAGGTCGGTGCGCCGGGCCATGAACCCGGCCGCGCGGTACGGGAGGGGGCCCTCGGCGGCCCGCCGCCGGGGCTCGTCCTCCAGGACGGCGTGCCAGTCGACGCGCGGGATGCCGGGGTGGCGGCGGTTCACCACCGTCCGGACCAGCGGCGGGTCGCCCCGCCACGGTTCGCAGGAGCCGGTGTCGGCGAGCTCGGCGACCGTCCGCAGCAGCTCGGGCCGGCGCACCCGCTCCGACAGCTCCCGCAGCCGCCGCGCCCCCTCCTCTCCGCTGATCGCGGCCTGCGCGTACGCCAGCACGCTGGGCTCGCTCCCGTCCGGCCCCCAGCGGTCGGCCGGCAGCAGGCCCCGCGCCACCAGGTCGCGGATCTCGTGCCCGCGCCCGGCGTCGAGCAGCGTCCGGCAGGCCCGTACGGCACCGTGCGGATCGGCGCCCGCGCCCAGGAAGCGCAGCGCGGTCCCGGCCAGGTCGGGGTCCTGCGCGTGCAGGAGGGCGTGGTCGAGCGGCTCCGGCGTCCGGTGCCCGGCCATCAGCAGCTCGCGCATGCCCTCGGGCAGCGGGACGGGCGTGACGCCGTCCCGCCGCGAGGTCTGGTGGGCCAGCTGGCGGCGCAGGTTGCGCGGGATCCGGGTCAGCCCGCCCTCCGCGCCCAGGATCGACGCGTTGGTCTCCGGGTCGTCCAGGTCCAGCAGCCGGCCCAGCAGGGTCGGCGGGCCGTCGTTCAGCAGCGCGTCATCGACGAGCCGGTCCAGCTCCTCCCGCCTGCCCCGCCGGAGCACGGCCTCGGCGACGACCCGGTTGGGGGTCCCGTGACTGTGCAGGGCGTGGCGGACGCGTGCGGCGGGCAGGTGGCCGAGCAGCGCGTCCATCTCCGCCGGGGTGGCGAACCGCAGCAGCCCGGCCGTACAGCGCGCGATGTTCTGCGCCCGGGTGACGTGGCCCTTGCGGGACTTGGTCATCCGGTTGGGGATCTTGGGGGTCACCAGCCGAACCGTAACGAACCCGGCGCGCGCCCGCGACGGCTACGGCGGGCTCACCCGGTGGCAGGCCATCGGCGGTGCCGCCCGCTCGGGCCACTCGTCACCGCCGGGCGTGATCAGCCAGATCCACCGGTCCGGGTCGTTTCAGCCGCCGCCGCTCAGGCGAAGAGCTCCTCGACCGACTCCGCCGTGATGGCCCGGTCATGCCAGACCTCCAGAAGCTCGAGGTCCGTACACGACGTGATCCGGCCCCGCTCCTCCTCGGAGGGAACCAGACCACGCCTCGTCAGAACCCTGAGCACTGCCTCGGTCGTGCCTTCGATCCTGCCCTCGGCCATGCCCTCGGCCCTGCCCTTGGCCTGGCTCTCGCGAAGGAACTCCGTCCGGAACTGGTAGTTGCTCGTGGCCACGATGTCCTCCAGGATCTTGCGCGCCGCCCCGGGCAGGCGCGACGAACGTGCGAACACCCTCCCCCGCCGGGAGGAGGGTGTTCCATGCGTTTCAGCCGCCGCCGCTCAGGCGAAGAGCTCCTCGACCGACTCCGCCGTGATGGCCCGGTCATGCCAGACCTCCAGAAGCTCGAGGTCCGTACACGACGTGATCCGGCCCCGCTCCTCCTCGGAGGGAACCAGATCGCGCCTCGCCAGAACCCTGAGCACCGCCTCGGCAAGCGCCTCGGCCTTGCCCTTGGCCATGCCCTTGGCCATGCCCTCGGCCATGCCCTCGGCCTTGCCCTTGGCCTGGCTCTCGCGAAGGAAGTCGGTCTGGAACTGGTAGGTGCTCGTGGCCACGATGTCCTCCAGGATCTTGCGCGCCGCCTCGGGCAGGTGCGACGCGATGTAGTCATAGTACTTCGCCTTGACGTCGGAGGCCGTGACCTCCAGGCCGGCGCAGAACGCCTCCAGGACGGGACGGCCCAGGGGACCGCCGCCTTGGGCGAGGGCGCTCAGCGCCGCCAGTTCGGGCATCTCGCGGGCCTTTCCGGGGTCGGTGACCGCCGGTATGTCGGCGAGGCTCATCACCAGCGGTTTGAGGACCCAGCCGGGGTGCCCGGTGTCGATCCACTCGGCGCATCTGGCCGCGGTGGCCCGGTCGGGGCAGAGCACCAGCAGGGTGACCGGGCACTCCTTGCGGGCGCGGAGGGTGGCCATGTACGCGGGCCAGGTGTAGGTCTTGCGTTTGCTGGGCTTCATCTGGACCTCGAAGATGATGCCCAGGTCCGGCTTGACGGGGTCGCCCATCATGATGGTCGCGTCGCAGCGGAACTCGGTGGGGTCGCAGTCGTTGTAGGTCTCCGAGCCCAGCGAGACGTCGGCCTCAGGGATCTTCAGGTCGAAGAGGGTCCGGAGTAGCTCGGGGGCGAGTGCCGGCCGGTTCCGGACCATCTCCAGCGGCATCTCGTGTTCGATTGATGGCACGCGCGGCAAACTATCCGCGTTCGGAAGATCACCGTGTGTGATTCGTGCAAGTGAAGGTAAAGAATGCGGCGGCCCCGTCCCGGTGGGGTGGCGGTGGGACGGGGCCGCGCGGCCGCGCGGGACCCGGGCGCCGGACGCCCGCGCGGAGTCTGTCAGCCGGTGCCCTCGGCGCCCGCCCCGGTCAGGGAGCGGACCTCGATCTCGGCGTACTTGGCCGGGTTGCGCTCCCTGCTCAGCATCGTGCCGAGCCAGCCGCACAGGAAGCCGAACGGGATGGAGACGATGCCCGGGTTCTCCAGCGGGAACCAGCTGAAGTCCACGCCGGTGAACAGGGCCTTGGGCGAGCCGGAGACGACCGGCGAGAAGACGACCAGCAGGACCGCCGAGCCGAGGCCGCCGTAGATGGCCGAGACGGCCCCCGCGGTGTTGAACCTCTTCCAGAAGAGGCTGAAGAGGATCGCGGGCAGGTTCCCGGAGGCGGCGACGGCGAACGCCAGGGCGACCAGGAAGGCGACGTTCAGGCGCTGGGCGTAGATGCCCAGGACGATCGAGACGGCGCCGATGACGAACGCGGAGATGCGGGCGACCCGGACCTCTTGGCGCTCGGTGGCCTTGCCCTTCTTGAACACGTGGGCGTACAGGTCGTGGGCGAAGGAGGACGAGGAGGCCAGGGTGAGGCCGGCGACCACGGCCAGGATGGTGGCGAACGCGACCGCGGCGATGATCGCGAGGAGGATGGTGCCGCCCGCGTCGCCCAGGACCAGCTCGCCGACGCGCTGGGCGAGCTGGGGCGCGGCGGTGTTGCCCGCCGGGTTGGCCGCGGCGATCTCCTTGGTGCCCACCAGGGCGGCGGCGCCGAAGCCCAGCACCAGGGTGAGCAGGTAGAAGACGCCGATGATGCCGATGCCCCAGAGCACCGACTTGCGGGCGTCCCGGGAGGTGGGGACGGTGTAGAAGCGGATGAGGATGTGGGGCAGGCCGGCCGTGCCCAGCACCAGCGCCAGGCCGAGGCTGATCAGGTCGAGCTTGCCGGTGAGGCCCTGCTCCTCGGTGGCGTAGCGCTGGCCGGGCTCCAGGAACGCGCCGGACTTGCCGCTCTGCTGGGCCGCGTCGCCCAGGAGGGTGGAGAGGTTGAAGCCGAACTTGGCCAGGACGAGGATGGTCACCAGGGTCGCGCCGCCCATGAGGAGGACGGCCTTGACGATCTGGACCCAGGTGGTGCCCTTCATGCCGCCGACGACCACGTACACGATCATCAGGGCGCCGACCAGCACGATCGTGGCGGCCTTGGCGAACTCGCCGGTGAACCCGAACAGCAGGGCGACCAGCGCGCCCGCGCCGACCATCTGGGCGAGCAGGTAGAAGATCGACACCGCGATGGTGGAGACGCCCGCGGCGGTGCGGACGGGGCGAGGGCTCATCCGGAACGCCAGCACGTCGGCCATGGTGAAGCGGCCGGAGTTGCGCAGGAGCTCGGCGACCAGCAGCAGCGCGACCAGCCAGGCGACCAGGAACCCGATCGAGTACAGGAACCCGTCGTAGCCGTAGAGGGCGATGAGCCCGGCGATGCCGAGGAACGAGGCGGCCGACATGTAGTCGCCGCCGATCGCCATGCCGTTCTGGGCGCCGGAGAACGACCGGCCGCCGGCGTAGAAGTCGGTGGCGTCCTTGGTGTTGCGGCTGGCCCAGACGGTGATCGCCAGGGTGGCGGCCACGAAGGTCAGGAACAGGACGACGGCGAGGGTCTCGTGGCTCACTTGGTGTCTCCGCTCTCGGCCTCGACGCTGGCGCGCACCTGGTCGGCGAGCGGGTCGAGGCTGCGCTCGGCGTGCCGCGCGTACAGCCAGGCGATGAGGAAGGTGGACACGAACTGCAGCAGCCCGAACACCATCGCGACGTTGATGAAGCCCACCACCGAGGTGCCCATGAAGTCGCGCGCCCATCCCGACAGCACGACGTAGAGCAGGTACCAGGCGAGGAAGGCGGCGGTCATCGGGAAGGCGAAACGGCGGAACCTTCGCCGTAGTTCCTGGAACTCCGCGCTGCCCTGGAACCGTTCGTAGACGGTCCCGGTTGCCCTCTCTTCGACGGCCACGAATCCTCCTTAGCTGTGACGCCGGTCACGCGCAACCGTAGAAAAAGGGCGTGCCGTGGGCGAGAGGGCCCGCCCGTGCCTGCGGCCAGGCGGCGCCAGGCGGCGACGATCCACCCGCCGCGTCGACGAACGGTCGGCTGGGCGCGGTGAACGGTCGCCCCCGTCCAGGCCGCCGCGCCCGCCCGACCGCCCGCCGGGTCAGACCCGTTTGGGACGCCAGGTGCCGCGGTCGACGTCCAGGGACTCGGGCGTGTGCAGGCGGACCATCATCCGGACCACGCCCGGCGGGACGCCGCGCGGCGTGCACCAGGACACGACGATCATGACGGCGAAGGCGACCGGGACCGTCCAGGCCGCGGGCTGGGCCAGCAGCGCGCCGGGCAGCCCGGACGGCGGGCCGGCGGCGATCGTCACCACCACCGCGGCGCCGGCCAGCGCGCCGCCGGTCACCAGCCCGGCCAGCGCGCCCGCCACGGTCAGCCGCCGCCACCACACGCCCAGCACCAGCAGCGGGCAGAACGTCGAGGCGGCGACGGCGAAGGCCAGCCCCACCACGTCGGCCACCGCCAGCGACCGGGCGGCGATCGACAGGCCCAGCGGCACCGCCAGCGCCAGCAGGGTCGCGGCCCGGAACGAGCGGACGCCGCCGCGCAGGATGTCCTGGCCGAGGACCCCGGCGACCGACACCGCGATCCCCGAGGACGTCGACAGGAACGCCGCCACCGCGCCGCCGGTGACCAGCGCACCCAGCAGGTCGCCGCCCAGCCCGCCGATCACGCGGCCGGGGAGGGTGAGCACGACCGCGTCGGTCCGCCCCGTCATGAGCAGTTCGGGGGTGTAGAGCCGGCCGAGCGCCCCGTACAGCGCGGGCAGCAGGTAGAACGCGCCGAGCAGGGACAGCACGATCACCGTGGTCCGGCGGGCGGCCCTCCCGTCGGGGTTGGTGTAGAAGCGCACCAGGACGTGCGGCAGCCCCATCGTGCCGAGGAACGTGGCCAGGATCAGCGAGTAGGTCGCGTACAGGGAGTGCTCGCGGCCGTCGAGCGGCTTGGCCCATTCCATGTCGGTGCGCGCGGGCGTCCCGGTCGCGTGCGGGACGTCCGCGCCCGCCGGGAACGTCAGGGTGGTGTCCCGGCCGACGCGGTGCGGCCCGGGCGCCAGGTCGAGCGGGGTCCCGGCGTACGGCCGGCCGTCCACCCGCCCGTGCGCCGTGACCCGGACGGGTTCGGCGACGTCCACGGTGACGGCGGTGGTCACCGAGACGGTGGTGCGCTCGGTGAAGCGGGGCGGGGCGTCGCGGGACAGCCCGGGCGCCCCGTCGTGCCGCCACGCCAGCAGCAGGAAGACCAGCGGTACGGCCAGCGCGGTGAGCTTCAGCCAGTACTGGAACGCCTGGACCATGGTGATGCTGCGCATGCCGCCGGCGAGCACGTTGACCGCGACCACCACGGTGACCAGCACGGCGCCCGCCCACACCGGCGCGCCCGCCACCGTGCGGAGCACCAGCCCGGCGCTCTGGAACTGCGGCAGCAGGTACAGCCATCCGATCAGCACCACCAGGACGCTGGTGACGCGGCGGACCGCCATCGACTCCAGCCGGGCCTCGGCGAAGTCGGGCAGGGTGTACGCGCCGGACCGCCGCAGCGGTGCCGAGACCAGCACGAGCAGGACCAGGTAGCCGCCGGTCCATCCGACCGGGAGCCACAGCATGTCCGCGCCGTAGGCCAGGATCAGCCCGGCGATGCCGAGGAACGAGGCGGCCGACAGGTACTCGCCGCCGATGGCCGAGGCGTTGCGCAGCGGCGTGACGGTGCGGGACGCGACGTAGAAGTCGGAGGTCGTCCGGGAGAAGCGCAGGCCGAGCGTGCCGATGAGCAGGGTGGCCAGGACCACCAGCGCCACCCCTGCCAGCCCGTACGCGGTGGTCAAGGGGTCTCGTCTCCGGGGTCCCGGTCGACCAGCTCGGCGAAGTCGCGTTCGTTGCGTTCGGCCTGGCGCACGTACCACCAGCCGCAGGCGACGAACGCGGGGTAGATCAGCCCGGCCAGCACCACCCACACCAGCGGCAGGCCGAGGAACCGCTGCGCGCGCAGGTCGGGGAACAGCGCGAACAGGGCGGGCAGGCCGATCACGACGCAGGCCAGCATCAGGCACAGCCGCACCGCCAGACGCAGCTGGGCGCGGACGAGGGAGCGCATGTACGCCTCGCCCAGGCCGGTCTGCTCGTCGATCTCCCGGGTGACCGGGTAGCGGGGGCGGCGGGCGGCGCGGGCGCGCGGCGCGGTCACCAGGACCCGCCCGGGCGCCGCCGGTGGCCGGTCGCGGTCGCCGGGGCCGGTCACGCCCGCCTCGCCTTGCGGACGAGCAGGTCGCGCAGCTCGCGGACGTGGCGGCGGCTGACCGGCAGCTCCACGCCGCCGACCAGGATGGTGCAGCGGCCCGAGTCCAGCCGGAGTTCCTCGATCGCCGAGAGCGCCACCAGATGGCTGCGGTGCACCCGGACGAACCCGGCGCCGCGCCAGCGGTCCTCCAGGGCGGCCAGGGGGATGCGCACCAGGTGGCTCGCCCCCGCGGTGTGCAGCCGGGCGTAGTCGCCCTGGGCCTCCACGTACAGCACCTCGGCCGGGGCGACGAAGCGGGTCACGCCGCCCAGCTCGACCGGCATCGGCTCGGGTTCGGACAGCGCGTCCAGAGCCCGCGCGCCGCCGCCGTCCGCGCCGTCCTCGGCGCTCCCGGCGTCCTCGCCGGTCCGGGCGCGCTCGGTGACGCGCCTGATCGCCTCGGCCAGCCGTTCCGGGCGTACCGGCTTGAGCAGGTAGTCGGTCGCCTTGATCTCGAACGCGTCGACGGCGTGCTCCTCGTACGCCGTGACGTAGACGATGTGCGGGGCGCGGGCGAACTGCGCGAGCACCCGGCCCAGCACCGTGCCGTCCAGGCCCGGCATCCGGATGTCGAGGAAGACCGCGGCGATCGGCCGGCCCTCCGCCAGGGCACGGTCGAGCCTGCGGAGCGCGGCGGCGCCGTCCCGGGCCGTGCAGATCTCGCCGATGCGCGGGTCGGCGCGCAGCAGATGCACGAGATCGTCCAGGGCGGGCGCCTCGTCGTCCACCGCCAGGACACGCAGGCCCACTCCATCGCCCCTTCTGTGTCGTAGGCCACATTCCAGTCAAAGGTCGGCCGTAAGTCAACCGTTCCGGCCCGCGGCCCTGTCGCGGCCCTCAGGAGGCGGTCACCCCGGGACGGTACTTGGGCACGCGCAGCGTCACCTTCGTGCCCGCGCCGGGGCCGGTCTCCACGGCCAGGCCGTACTCGTCGCCGTACACCTGGCGCAGCCGCGCGTCGACGTTGGCCAGCCCGATCCCGGCAGCGGTCTCGGACGCGGGCTCGGCGCCGCCGTCCTCCGGCGACCGCTCGCCGGCGAGGAGGCGCCGCACGCCCTCGGGGTCCATCCCGATCCCGTCGTCCTCCACGCTGATGGCGCAGTCGGACCCGGCGTCCTCCGCCACGATCGTGATCAGCCCGGGCGCCGACCGGTCCTGCAGCCCGTGCCGGACGGCGTTCTCCACCAGCGGCTGCAGGCACAGGAACGGCACCGCGACCGGGAGCACCTCGGGCGCGATCCGCAGCCGCACCCGCAGCCGGTCGCCGAACCGGGCCCGCTGCAGCAGCAGGTACCGGTCGATCGACCGCAGCTCCTCGGCCAGCGTGGTGAAGTCGCCGTGGCGCCGGAACGAGTAGCGGGTGAAGTCGGCGAACTCCAGCAGCAGCTCGCGGGCCTGCTCGGGGTCGCTGCGCACGAACGAGGCGATGGTGGTGAGCGAGTTGTAGATGAAGTGCGGCGAGATCTGCGCGCGCAGCGCCCGCATCTCGGCCTCCATCAGCAGCGTCCGGGACCGGTCCAGCTCGGCCAGCTCCAGCTGGGCGTCCATCCATCCCGCCACCTCCTCGGCGGCGCGGATCAGCCCGGCGGGGAACTCCTCGCCGTAGACCGAGAGGGTCCCCACGACCCGGTCGTCGGTGGTGAGCGGCACCACCACGGCCCGGCGGATCGGGCAGTCGAGCCGGTCGCAGCCGACGTCGTGCACCTGCGTGCGCCCGTTCCCCAGCGTCCGCTGCGCGTGCCCCAGGACCGCGGCGGAGTGGTGCTCGTGCGGGCCGTCCCAGACCAGCAGCCGCTCGCCGTCGGTGATCGCCAGCGCGGCCGGGCCGAGCAGGGCGCGCAGGTGCGGCGCCGCCTTCTGAGCGCCCTGCTCGGTCAGCCCGGCGCGCAGCGCGGGCGCGGCGCGGGACGCGGTGTGCAGGGTCTCGAACGTCGCCCGCCGCGCCGGCCCGCCCAGGTCGCCGCCGCCGCGACCGCGCCGCCACCACCACAGCAGCGCCGGGACCCAGGTGAGCAGGAGTGTCGCGGCGACGGCGACGATCACGTCCATGGAGCAACGCTACGCCCGGATTCGCACCGGTATGCCGCTTGCCGGCCCGTACCCGGCCCGCAGCCGCTCCAGCACCTCCAGGCGCCCCTCGTCCAGGATGCGGCGGGTCACCGGGCGGTCGGGGTGGCGCCGCATGAAGACGGCGGTGAAGTGGGTGCCGTAGTGGAGCGGGTCCCCGTCCACCCCGATCGGGGTGAGGCTGGTCTCGAAGCCGGGTTCGTGGGAGTAGGCCAGGGTGTGCCGCTCGTCCTCGGCCGGCGCGGTCTTGTGCGGGGTGGCCGGCAGCCGCCCGTCGGTCAGCAGCTGCATGAGGTCCCCGGGGAACACGCTCAGCAGGTCGGGCCGGTGGCGCACCGGATGCCACGGCTCCTCGTCCTCGAACAGGCCGGCCGTGCTCTCGCCCTCCACCCAGTTGCGCGGGCGCTTCTCCCCCGGGACCGGCGGCCGGACGTACATCCCGCAGGGCCCGCTCTGGGCCACCACGGTGAGCAGCCCGTGGTCGGTGTGGGCGCCCACGGGGCCGGCGGCCCGCGCCGGCCGTGCCGGGAAGCGCGCCACCCGCAGCGTGTGCCAGCCGTCCGCGGTCAGCCGGGTCAGCGTGTCGGCCGACCAGCCGAGCCCGAGCGCCACCAGCCGCAGCACCCGCTCCCCCACCCCGCCGGCCACGTCCATGAACGCCCGCATCGCCAGCCGGTACTCCGGGTCCGGCCACGGCACCGGCCCGTGGCAGGGCCATCCGCGCCGGACCCGGGCGTCCCCGTACGGCACGTCCTTGCAGACCGTGAAGGTCTCCGCGTGGTCGTCCTCGCCCTCGGCGGACGGGTCGCGCGAGGCGAGGTATCCGCTGAAGCTGAGGTCGCTGACGTGGCGGGCCTTGTAGGCCAGCGGCATCGAGAAGAACCGCCGGCTCGCCGTCATCGCGGTGACGATCTTCTGGGCGGGCACGGCGTCCACCCGGACATGGAGGATCCCGCCGGTCCGCAGCGACTGGACCAGCTCCCGCCCGAGCCCGGCGCAGGACGGCGTCACGACCGCGGGCAGCCGGAAGGTGTGCGGGTCGCTCATGTCGGGGGATCCCTTTCCGTGGGGGGTGGCCGATCCGGGAGGCGGCACGCCGGCGCCGCCTCCGTCCCGCCATGTATGCCGCTCACCGGCCGCCGCGTCACCCCCTACCCGCGCGTACTGCGACCAACGACCCGGCCGCAGCGCCCAACGGCATCCCGGCTCAGGACCGGGCGTCCTCCAGCTGGGCGATGATCGGCATGAGCAGCTCGTTCAGCTCCGCCACCATGACGACCAGGGCCCGGTGCGCGGTCTCGGCGAACTCCCCCGGCCGCGCGGGCCCGTCCAGGTCACCGGGCCCCTCGGGGGCGGCCGGGAGCCGGTCGAGCGGCACCGGCGCGTCCACCCGCAGCGTCGCCCGCAGGTGCGGGGCCTTGGCCAGGTCCTGCTCGGCCGGCTCCACGAACTGGCCGAAGACCTCCGGCCACCCCTGCCAGCCGCGGTCGCGCCACCACTCCCGGGACCCGGTGAGGGACGCGGGCGGCGGCGACACCAGCGTGACCTGCGCGGTCATCGACCCGTCCCAGGTGTTGCGGACGCAGGACGCCTCCAGGATCCGCCGGTGCCAGCGCACGTACCCCGGCTCCATGAACGGCGGCGTGGCCACCCGCCACGCCGCGCAGCAGAACGTCACCGGCGCGATGTCGCCCCAGGCCCCGTCGAACTCGCCGAGGTTCGCCCAGAGCCGCTCGGCGTAGAGTCCGGTGCCCAGAGTCGCGCGTTCCCGGTCGAATCTCTCGTCGAGCCAGAACGCCTGCCGTCCCGTCATTCCACCATTTCCGATCGACGAGCGTGCCCGGCCGGGGACGCGCTCCCGTCGAGAGCGCGCCCCGGTCAGCGCGGGCGTTGGTCAGAGCGAGGTGATCCCCGCCGCGGGCGGGGTGTCGGGGACCGTGGGGGGCTTCGGCACACCCTTGAAGGTGAACGTGGCCTCCTCGCCGGTGCCCTCGACACCGACGATCACGATCTGCCCGGAGGTGACCTCGTTGTAGAGGATCTTCTCCGACAGCTGGTCCTCGATCTCCCGCTGGATCGTCCGGCGCAGCGGCCGGGCCCCCAGCACCGGGTCGTAGCCGCGCTCGGCCAGCAGGTCCTTGGCCTCCTGCCGCAGCTCGATCCCCATGTCACGGTCCTTGAGCCGCTCGTCCACCTTGGCGATCATCAGATCCACGATCTGGATGATCTCCTTCGGAGTGAGCTGGTGGAACACCACCGTGTCGTCCACCCGGTTGAGGAACTCGGGCCGGAAGTGCTGCTTGAGCTCCTCGTTGACCTTCGACTTCATCCGGTCGTAGGAACCCTGCTCGTCGTTGGTCCGGGTGAACCCCAGCGACTGCCCCTTGGAGATGTCACGCGTCCCCAGGTTCGTCGTCATGATGATCACGGTGTTCTTGAAGTCCACCACCCGGCCCTGGGCGTCGGTCAGCCGACCGTCCTCCAGGATCTGCAGCAGCGAGTTGAAGATGTCGGGGTGCGCCTTCTCGATCTCGTCGAACAGCACCACCGAGAACGGCTTGCGCCGCACCTTCTCGGTCAGCTGGCCGCCCTCCTCGTACCCGACGTAGCCGGGCGGGGAACCGAACAGCCGCGAGACCGTGTGCTTCTCCATGAACTCCGACATGTCCAGCTGGATCAGCGCGTCCTCGTCCCCGAACAGGAACTCCGCCAGCGTCTTGGACAGCTCGGTCTTGCCCACGCCCGACGGCCCCGCGAAGATGAACGACCCTCCCGGCCGCCGCGGGTCCTTGAGCCCCGCCCGCGTGCGCCGGATGGAGCGCGACAGCGCCTTGATCGCGTCCGCCTGGCCGATGACGCGCTTGTGGAGCTCGTCCTCCATGCGCAACAGCCGGGCCGACTCCTCCTCGGTCAGCTTGAAGACCGGAATGCCGGTGGCGGTGGCCAGGACCTCGGCGATCAGCTCCTCGGTCACCTCCGCCACGACGTCCATGTCGCCGGCCTTCCACTCCTTCTCCCGCTGCGCCCGCCGCGCCAGCAGCTGCTTCTCGGAGTCGCGCAGCGCGGCGGCCTTCTCGAAGTCCTGGGCGTCGATCGCCGATTCCTTCTCACGCCGCACATCGGCGATCTTCTCGTCGTACTCCCGCAGGTCCGGCGGCGCCGTCATCCGGCGGATCCGCATCCGCGACCCCGCCTCGTCGATCAGGTCGATCGCCTTGTCGGGCAGGAACCGGTCACTGATGTACCGGTCGGCCAGCTGCGCCGCCGCCACCAGAGCACTGTCGGTGATCGACACCCGGTGGTGCGCCTCGTACCGGTCCCGCAGGCCCTTGAGGATCTCGATGGTGTGGCTCAGCGACGGCTCGGCCACCTGGATCGGCTGGAACCGGCGCTCCAGCGCCGCGTCCTTCTCCAGGTGCTTGCGGTACTCGTCCAGCGTCGTCGCACCGATCGTCTGCAGCTCACCACGCGCCAGCATCGGCTTGAGGATGCTGGCCGCGTCGATCGCGCCCTCGGCCGCGCCCGCGCCGACGAGCGTGTGCAGCTCGTCGATGAACAGGATGATGTCGCCCCGGGTGCGGATCTCCTTGAGAACCTTGCGGAGCCGCTCCTCGAAATCGCCCCGGTAGCGGGAACCGGCCACGAGGGCGCCGAGATCCAGGGTGTACAGGTGCTTCCCGGTCAGCGTCTCGGGCACCTCACCCTTGACGATCTTCTGCGCCAGCCCCTCGACCACGGCGGTCTTGCCCACACCGGGCTCGCCCACCAGCACCGGATTGTTCTTGGTACGGCGGGACAGCACCTGCATGACCCGCTCGATCTCCTTGTCCCGGCCGATCACCGGGTCGAGCTTGCCCTCCCGGGCGGCCTGCGTGAGGTTGCGGCCGAACTGGTCGAGGACCTGGGACGTCGAGGGGGCGGACTCGGCCCGCTCGCCCGTGGGGCCGGGGTCCTTCTCGGTGTGCCCGTGCAGCAACTGGATCACCTGCTGGCGGACCCGGTTCAGATCCGCGCCCAGCTTCACCAGCACCTGCGCCGCGACACCCTCACCCTCCCGGATCAACCCCAGAAGGATGTGCTCGGTACCGATGTAGTTGTGCCCCAGCTGCAACGCCTCGCGCAGCGACAGCTCCAGCACCTTCTTGGCACGCGGAGTGAAGGGGATGTGCCCCGACGGCGCCTGCTGCCCCTGGCCGATGATCTCCTCGACCTGCTGCCGCACCGCCTCAAGGCTGATCCCCAGGGACTCCAGCGCCTTCGCGGCCACACCCTCGCCCTCGTGGATCAGACCAAGGAGGACGTGCTCGGTACCGATGTAGTTGTGGTTGAGCATCCTGGCCTCTTCCTGAGCCAGGACGACAACCCGCCGCGCGCGGTCGGTGAACCTCTCGAACATCTCGCCACTCCCTGCCGCCACCGGACCGGAACCGGAGTCTATACTCCGTTCGCAGAGTACGGAGTGGCCACTCCGGATGTCAATCGACGCAGGGAGCACCGCCGATGCCCTCGTACGAGCCCGCCCGCGCGGGCAAGGGACTGCGCGCCGACGCCCAGCGCAACCGGGCCCGCATCCTGGAGGCCGCCGAGGCCGTCTTCGCCGCCAAGGGACCGGCCGCGTCCACCGAGGAGATCGCGCTCCGGGCCGGCGTGGGGATCGGCACCGTCTTCCGGCACTTCCCGACCAAGGAGGCGCTGCTCCAGGCCATCATCGGCAGGCTCGCCGACCGGCTGGCCGAGGACACCGCGTCCCTGGCGGAGGGCGGCGATCCCGGCACCGCGTTCTTCACCTTCTTCGCCGGCATGGTCGAACGCGCGGCCCGGACCAAGACGGTGATCGACCTGCTCGCCGAGGCGGGCATCGCGATCACCGTGGCCAAGCCGATCCGCATGCTGCGCGAGTCGATCGAGGACCTGCTCACCAACGCCCAGCACGCGGGCACGGTGCGCCGCGACGTCCGGGTCACCGAGGTGATCGCCCTCCTGATCGGCGTCTGCCAGGCCGCCCTGCACACCGCCTGGGACCCCGGCCTGCGGGAACGGACGCTGGCCATCGTGTTCGACGGGCTGCGTCCCGCCCGCTGACCAGCCGGCGTCCCGCCCGCTGACCAGCCGGCGGGCCGTCCGGTGACCAGCCGGCGGGCTGCCCGGCGCCTAGGGCCTGTCTCGAAGGGGCCTCAGCCACCGCGCGAGCGCGTTGGCTGCCGGGTGGGGCGATGCCGGAGGCGAGCCTCACCTGGCAGATCGCGAAGCGATGCCGCGCTCGCACAGGCCCGGTCAGGGCGCGAGCCGCCAGGCGAGCGCCGTGGGCCGGGACTTCGAAACGGAGCCTAGCCGACGGGCTGGCCTGTGACGGCACGGACCCGTTCCCCGAACCGCACCGCGTTGTGCACGGCGGCGGCCCAGGGGTCGTTGTTGAAGTAGACGTGGACGTCCTCGTCACCGCTCCAGGTCCCGGTGACGCGGCGCGCCCAGGTCGTCAGGGCCCGGTCGCCGTAGTACGGCCAGGGGTCGGCGGCGCCCTCGTGGAACCGCATGTAGCCCCAGCCGGCCGTACGCCACAGCGGGGTGACCGGCCGGCCGAGGCGGTCGGCCCAGCACAGCGCCGCCCCGCGCCGTTCCAGCACCGCGCGGGTGTCCTCGTTCCACCAGGAGGAATGGCGGGGTTCGACGGCCACCCGCACATCGGAGGGGAAACGGGCGAGGCATTCGTCCAGGAGCGGCAGGTCGGCCTGGAGGTTCGGCGGCAGTTGCAGCAGGATCGGGCCGAGCTTGCCCCCCAGGCCCCGCGCCGCGTTCATGAGGCGTTCCACGGGCTCGGCCGGGTCCTTGAGGCGCTTGATGTGGGTCAGGAACCGGCTGGCCTTCACCGCCATCACGAACCCGTCCGGCGTGCGGTCCCGCCAGTTCTCGAACGTCTCGCGCTTCGGCAGGCGGTAGAAGGCCGCATTGCTCTCGACCGTGGGGAAGCACTCGGCGTACCGCTCCAGCCACAGGCGCTGGGGAAGCCCCTCGGGGTAGAGCTCCCCGCGCCAGTCCGCGTACTGCCAGCCCGACGTGCCCACGAGGATAGGCATACGACCATCGTTCCCCGCCCACCCGGACTAACCCGCCGGAGGCCGTCCGATCTCACTGCAGCGTCCCGGGCCTCGAATTCGCTTTTTTCCAAAGCCGCGACCGGCATGAGAAAACACGCCAATTTTTTGTACACTCACGCTCATGTCAGTGCGTTATATCGGCTCGGGCCCCTATTGCTACGCGAATTCGCTGGCGATGGTCATGGGTGACGGGGCACCCGAACCCGCCGTGCTCGAAATGCTGACGGGCTCCCCGTTCGGGATGCAACTGCACCACGGGCACACGCCTTTCTTCGATCCGCTGGGCTGGGACCCGGTCATCGGGCTCGACGCGGCGACCGAACTCCTCGGCTGGACCAGCGAGCGCAGCGGCGGCGGCACCCCCGACGAGGCCGCGGGCCGCCTGCGGCGCGCCGCTCCCGCCGCCCCGCTCCTGGTGGGGCCGGTCGAGCTGGGGCTGCTGCTCCACCGGCCCGGATCGGGGACCGCTTTCGGCGCGGACCATTTCGTCGTGGTCATCGGCGTCGAAAAGGAGACGGTGCTGTTCCACGATCCTCAGGGGCACCCGTACGCCACCCTGCCGATCGAGGATTTCCTCACCGCCTGGCGCGCGGACTCGATCGGCTATCCCACCGAGCCGTACACCATGCGCGGAGATTTCCGGCGGGTGCGCCGGTGCGGGGCGCACAGCGCGCTGCGCGCCTCGCTGGTCGCGGCGAGACGACGGCTCGCCGTCCAGAGCATCGAGGAGTCCGGATCGCTGGGCGGCGCCGCGGCCGCCGAACGCCTCGCCGAACTCGTCGAGGAGGGGCTCCGGCCCTGGCAGCACGAGCATCTGGTGCGCTTCGCGGTCCGCGTCGGCGCCCGCCGGCTGGCCGACGCCTCGGTCCTGCTCGCCCGGATCGGCGAGCGGGAGGCCGCCCGCATCGCCGAGCACCAGGCGCGGCTGGTCGGCGCGTTGCAGCATCCGCTGGTCAACGGTGACCGCGCCGTCGCGGCCGGGACCCTCCGGACACTCGCCCCCACCTACGAGCGGATGGCCAGGGCGCTCGGCGACCACGCCTGACAGGGAACGCCGCGTCGCGGGACGCGGGTCACGGATTCCCGCCGGCGGCGTCGTCGAACGCCTTCACGAGCCGCTTGGGCGCGCGGCGCCGCCAGGACTCCACGAGCAGTTCGCCGAGCTGGTCGTCGTCCACGGAGGCGAGGGTCACCAGCACGATCGGATGCTTCTCGTAGTGCGGGGTCGTGAAGAACGTCGCCCCGTCCTCCCGCATCAGCGCGTCCCGCTCCATGGGGTCGGTGAACACGACGATCGACTCCTCGTCCTCGCGGAGCCGCGCGAACAGCGAGCCGCAAATCTTCAGCGCGGGCGTGCGGTACGACGTGCTCCGCTCGACCTCGGGCAGCAGCCGTTCGGCCAGCCGGCAGGTCGTGTCCCAATCGGCCATCGGGTCCCCCTCCTGGCGGCGCCTCCGGGAGGCTTCGCCGTGCGTCAGCGCTTCCGGGCCACCCCGCCCGCGCAGGCCACTTCGGGCGCCCGGCCCCAGGTGTTGGCCTCCGGGCGCCACTGTGTCACGGGGACGACGCCGGGCTCCAGCAGTTCCAGGCCGTCGAAGTAGCGGGCGATCCGCTCGGGGCTGCGGGGAGTGTAGGGGACGGCGCCGCTGCCGGAGTTGTGGCGGGCGAGGGCCTCCACGTACGCCGGGTCGGTGTCGGTGCCGTCGTAGAGCGCCAGGTAGCTCCCGGACGGCAGCGCGGCCATCAGCCGCGCCACGATCGACCGGGCCTCCTCGTGGTCGGCGACCAGGCCCAGGATGCCCATGAGCATGAGCGCGACCGGCCGGTCGAGGTCGAGGGTCCTGGCGGCCTCGGCCAGGATGGCGTCCGGGTCCCTGACGTCGGCCTCGATGTAGTCCGTGGCCCCTTCGGGCGTGCTGGTGAGCAGCGCCTGGGCGTGCACCAGCACCAGCGGGTCGTTGTCGACGTAGACGATCCTGGACTCGGGCGCCAGCCGCTGGGCCACCTCGTGGGTGTTGTTCACGGTGGGCAGCCCGGTGCCGATGTCGAGGAGCTGCCGGATCCCCGCCTCACCGACCAGGTGCCCGACCACGCGGGTGAGCATGTGCCGGGAGTGGCGGGCGATGTCGGCCATCCCTGGGAAGACCTCGCGGATCTTGTCGCCGGCCGCCCGGTCGACGGGGTAGTTGTCCTTGCCTCCGAGGAGGTGGTTCCAGATCCGCGCGGAGTGCGGGACGGTGTCGTCGATCTTCGGATGGGTGCTCATGATCGGCTGTCTATGCTCCCAGGGTCGGCGCGCGGTCGACGAGGTCGGCGCTCGCGGCGGCGCGATCTTCGCATGAGCCCGATTGTGTCGCGTCCGGGAGGTTCGAGCATCGATGATCGTCCAACCCGTTGATCTTGTGGGGCTGCGGGCCGAACTGCGGGCGGGGCCGCCGCCCGGCCGCGGGCGGTGCTCCGGCGGCCCTGAGGTCGCCGGAGCACCGCGGGAGGCTCCGTCGGGAACGGGACCGGTGCCCGGTGCCCGGTCTCAGCGGCCCCCTCCGGTGAGCCGGTAGTCATGCCCGGCGCGCATCGGGAAGCCGATCGCGCCCGTCGTGCCGTCGACGGTGAAGCGGACCCGGTCACCGGTCGTGGTGTCGGTGACGGTGAGCGTCGCCGCGTTCCAGCCCGCGTTGGCGTTGACGATCCGCGACCGTTGGCCGCCCTCGCCGTACTCGTAGGTGCTCTGCGTGCGGATCGGGTACACCTGGGCGCGCAGCCCCCCGCCGTCCCGGGTGACGAGGACGCCCTTGCCGCCGACGAACGCCGGGATCCGGGTCATGTCCATCCGGTAGTCCTTGAGCGTCGTCGGCCCCTGGAAGGTCGCGCCGGTCTCGTAGTCGATCCACGTGCCCTCGGGCAGGTACACGTCCCGGCCCTGCGCGGTCTCGAAGTCGGCCCCGAACACCGGCGCGGCCAGCAGCGACTCGCCGAGCAGCCACTGGTACTGCCGGGTCCGGTCGTTCACCAGCCCGTAGGTGTTCTCGTCGTCGGGGTAGGCGAGCGGCAGCGGCGTCATGGCGTACGGGAAGCCCGTGCGGTGCCCGTCCAGCACGGCGTCGTAGATGTAGGGGGTCAGGGCGCTGTGCCACAGCGCCATCCGCTTGACCGCGTCCGCGAGCCGGTCGTCCCCCAGCTCCCACGGCCCCTTGCCGAACGCCATGATCGGCGTGAGCGCCGACAGCTGCGCGTTGCGCACGAAGTACTTCTGGTACGCGGGGTCGGTCATGGGGAGCTTGGGCGTGCCGCCGATGAAGTCGGGGTAGACGGCGCCGTGCCCGGTGGCCGCGATGTTGAGCATGTTCACCGGGACGCGGTCGGGGTCCTCGTGGAAGACCTCCCCGCGGCCGAAGATCGTGTCGTTGATGCGCACCCAGTCGCCGGGCAGCGAGTAGGCGGCGTTGCGGACCATCACGTAGTCGCCGGCGTCGTGCAGCGCCTTCTGCACCGCGTTCCAGTTGGCGTCGCGGTACAGGTCGGGGTCGTAGAGCATGGTGTCCTCCTTCCACCCGTCCACGCCCCACTTGCGCATCTGCTCGACGTACCAGGCCACCGCCTCCTTGTTCTCGCCGTCGAGGACGTAGGAGACGTCCCTGGGGAACTGGGCGCGGGTCACCTTCACCGGCCTGCCGTCCGCGCCGGTGAGCAGGTAGCCCTTGGACAGCGCCTCGGTGACGAACGGCCCGTCGTACAACGGGGTGTGGTTGCCGCCGTCGGAGGGCGGGGCCTTGAAGTTGTTGCGCGCGCCGAGCAGCAGGGCCATCCCGTTCTCACGGAACAGGCTCTTCAACGCGCCGGGGTCGGGGTAGCGCGGGTTGGGCAGGCCGTCGTCGCGGCCGGGCTCGGCGGTGGAGTCCCACATGCCGAAGCTGTTGGTGGTGCCCTCGATCTTGTCGCCGCGCGGGCCGGGCCAGAAGCCGGAGCCGACGACACCCCAGCCGAGGGGGTACCCGTGCTCCCGGAACGCCTGCACGGTGGCGGTCACCGACGACTGGTAGGTGTCCCAGGCCAGCGCCCCGTACGCCTCCCATCCCAGTTCGAACATCCGGGCCCGGGGCCGCGCGTCCACGTACCCGTGCCGGTGCCGCGCGGCCCGGTAGTCGGCGTACACCTGCCGGAGGTCGCCGCCGAAGAAGTAGTACAGGCCGTCCACACCGCGGGTCCCGGTGACGCCGAGCCGGTTCTCCGAGCCGTTCAGGCCCACCCGTTTCCGCCCCTCGTCGAACAGCACCTCGGCGAAGCGCTGCCGGGGGAAGACGACGAAGTTGGAGATGAACCGCTTGCAGCTGCCCTCGTTGGTGAGGTTGTCGAGCGTGATGCCGGTCAGCTCGGCGGTCGGCCGGGCCACCACCTGGCGGCTGCAGGGCGTTCCCTGGTCGGGCTGGCCGTCGGCGTGCGCGCCGTAGTCGCCGAGCCCGTACGAAGGCCCGACCGGGCCGGTGCGCAGGTCCATGGTGGCCGCCCCGCCCTGGGACGGGTCCACCGACAGGCGGACGTTGGCCGCGGACGGGTGCACCCGGACCCGCACCCGGCTCCCGTTCTCGAGGTCGACGTCGAGCACCGCGACCCGGCCGCCGCCGACCAGCCGCGCCCGCACGGCGTCGGCGAAGTCCGCCGCGCCCGTCTCCTTGATCCGCAGCCCCGACTCGGCGTGGGCGGGGACGAGCGTGGTGCCGTCCGGCCGGGAGAAGGAGTAGCGGAAACCCTCCTTCCGGATGGTCATGCGGTAGGTCAGGCCCTTGACGACGATCGCGTCCTGCGTGTCGGCGACCGAGATCCCGTCCGGGGCGGCCTGGGCGGGCATGGCCGCGAGGGGCAGCAGGGGCGGGGTGAGCATCAGCGAGGTCAGGACGGCTTTGACGCGGTGAGTACGGCTCACGGCGCTCCTTGGGGGGGTGGGAGGGGTGAACGAGATGGAGGGAAGGGCTCGGGATCCGCGGCCGCTCGCCCGAGTGCGGTGGACCGGCCGGGGACGGACAGGGGACGTGGTGGTCGCGGACCGGACGGTTGAGATCTTCGCGGGTCCCGGCCGGCTTCTCACCGGCCCGGACGTGGGTCTCGTCAGCGCCTCCGGCGGGCGCGACGCGGTGGAGGCGTCGAGTCCCGCGGAACCGCCACCGCCCGCCGGACGCTCTGGTCGTTGCTCGCTTCGCGAAGCATCCCGCTCCCACTGAGGATTAGTTGCAGCATGTGAGAGATTCCACCAAATAATGCAACTCGTCAACCCTCAGTGCAAGCAGTTCGCAGGTGCGAGGGGCCGCGCCCGTCCTGCGCACGGCCGGGGGTCCGCCACGCGGACGGCGGGTGCGCGGACGGTGGAGCGAGCCGGGCGCCGGGCCGGACGGTCACGCCCACGGCGCCGGATCCGGCACGACGAAGAAAAGCGGTGGCCCCTTCGATCCCGGCCCGAAAGACTTGAACATCGAACGGTCGTATTGGAGGACAGCAGATGAAGGTCGCATTCTTCGGCGACGTCCATGGGTGCGTGCTGCACGCTCTGGGCGCGGCCGTCATGCTCAAGAGACATCGCGGGATCCGGCCCGACGCCCTCATCCAGGTGGGAGATCTGGGGGCTTATCCCTCGCCTGACCGATGGGACGACCCGAGTCGCCGTTTCGGCGCCGGGCACCCCGCCCAGAGCGATTTCTTCCGCCTTCTCGACCCGCCCGCACCGCTCGCCGAAAGCGTCCGGTCGGCCCTCGAAGAGGTCCCCGCGTTCCTGTTCCTCAGCGGCAACCACGAGGATCACGACTGGCTGGCCGAGCTGCACAGGACCGCCGCCGCACCGGTGACCCCGGTGGATCCGCTGGGCGCCTACCACCACGTCGTCTGCGGTCACACCATCGAGTTCGGCGGCCGGCGCACGGCCTTTCTCGGGCTGATCGAGTCGCCGGACGGGATGGATTTCGACGCGAGTGCCTACTCCCGGTTGCTGGCCGCCCGACCCGGCAGCGTGGACATCCTGGTCACCCACGACGGCCCGTACGGCATGTCCGAGTACCGCGGCACCGTCCAAGGGTCGGCGAAACTGTCGAGGCTGATCGAAAGCCTCCAGCCGCGCCTGCACATCGGAGGCCATTACCACCACGAGAACGGCCCGCGCCGCTATGGGCGGACGGTCTCCTACGCCCTCTCACAACTCGTGCTTCCCAAGGCCAGGAGGGGCGACCCCGAGCCGCTCAATCCCGATCAGCAGGTGACGCCCGGAAGCATCGGCCTGCTCGACACCGAGACGTACGAGTTCGAGTACCTCCGCGACCCGTGGCTGGCGGACGTCAAGGGCGACGACCTCGACCTGGCGCGGCTCGTCGCCGCCGCTCGCTGACCTCGGAGGGGCCGGGCTTGGCGGCCTCGGGGACCGGGCAGGTGTGGAAGAGGGGCCACAGGGCTCCCCGAGTCTGACCGCCAAGAAAGTTCGTGCGGCGATGTCGAGAACCCGTGACCGGCTCCGTCCCCGCCATGAACGCGACCAGAATGGGTCGCACCAGCACCCGGGAGAACCACCATGGCCAAGTACCTGCTGCTCAAGCACTACCGCGGCGCCCCGGCCGCGGTCAACGACGTGCCCATGGACACGTGGACGCCGGAGGAGATCTCGGCCCACGTCCAGTACATGAACGACTTCGCGGCCCGGCTGGAGGAGACCGGCGAGTTCGTCGACGGCCAGGCGCTGGCCCCCGAGGGCACGTTCGTCCGCTACGACGGCGAGGGCCGCCCGCCGGTCACCGACGGCCCGTTCGCCGAGACCAAGGACCTCATCGCCGGCTGGTACGTGATCGACGTCGACTCCTACGAGCGCGCCGTCGAGCTGGCCGGGGAGCTGTCGGCCGCGCCCGGAGCGGGCGGGAAGCCGATCCACGAATGGCTCGAGCTGCGCCCGTTCCTGACCGCGCCGCCCACCATCACCGAATGACCTCTCAGGTGGACGAGGCCCTCCTCCGGAGCCTCACACCGGACGTCCTCGGGATCCTCGTCCGCCGCGGAGCCGACTTCGCGGCGGCCGAGGACGCCGTCCAGGACGCGCTGGTCAAGGCGGTCCGCGTCTGGCCGGCCGACCCGCCCCGGGACCCGAAGGGCTGGCTGATCACCGTTGCCTGGAACCGGTTCCTCGACGCGGCCCGCGCGGACACCGCACGCCGCCGGCGTGAGGACCTCGTCGACGAGGAACCGGCTCCCGGGCCCGCGCCCGCGGTGGACGACACGCTCTGGCTGTACTTCCTGTGCGCCCACCCGTCGCTGACGCCGCCGTCGGCGGTCGCGCTCACGCTGCGCGCCGTCGGCGGGCTGACCACCCGCCAGATCGCCCAGGCCTACCTGGTGCCCGAGGCGACCATGGCGCAGCGCATCAGCCGGGCCAAGCGCACCGTCTCCGGCGTGCGGTTCGACCGGCCCGGCGACGTCGCGACCGTGCTGCGCGTCCTCTACCTGGTCTTCAACGAGGGCTACTCCGGCGACGTGGACCTGGCCGCCGAGGCCATCCGCCTCACCCGGCAGCTCTCGGCCGCGATCGACCACCCCGAGGTGGCGGGGCTGCTCGCCCTCATGCTGCTCCACCACGCCCGGCGCGCCGCCCGGACCGCGCCCGACGGCAGCCTGGTACCCCTCGCCGAGCAGGACCGCGGCCGGTGGGACACCGAGATGATCGCCGAGGGCATCGAGATCCTGCAGGCGGCCCTCGCCCGCGACCGGCTGGGCGAGTTCCAGGCCCAGGCCGCCATCGCGGCTCTCCACGCCGACGCGCCCACCGCCGGGGAGACCGACTGGGTCCAGATCGTCGAGTGGTACGACGAACTCGCGCGCCTGACCGACAGCCCGGTCGTCCGGCTCAACCGCGCGGTCGCCGTCGGCGAGGCCGACGGACCGCGCGCCGGGCTGGCGGCCCTCGCGGCACTGGACGACTCACTGCCCCGCCACACGGCGGTGGCGGCCTACCTCCACGAGCGCGACGGCGACCTGGAGAAAGCGGCACGGCTGTACGCCGAGGCGGCCCGAAAGGCCCCCAACCTCGCCGAACGCGACCACCTGACACGCCAGGCCGCCCGCCTCAACGCCCACCGGCCTCACTGACGGGCCACGCTCGGATTCCCGCAGCACACGGCGTCGCCCGAACGGCCCTCGCGGCGGAGCTTGGCCGGGCTCGGGCTGGGGTTCGGCGGGGTGCTGGTCACCGTTCGGATCTGGGAGTGCCTGGCGGGGTCGACCCTGACGGGGATCCTGGCCTGCCTGGGCGCGGCCGTCTGCCTCGGGGCGGGCTTCGCCTACACCCGCCGGTTCTTCTCCGGCCGTCCAGGATCGGCCGCCGCGCTCACCGGCGTGCAGCTGACGTGCGCGACCGTTCAGCTGGCCGCCGCGACCGCGGCCACGGGCGCCCTTCCCGGGCGCCCCGGGGCCGCCGCGATCATCGCGCTGGGTGGGCTCGGCGCGCTGGGGACCGGGTTCGCCTTCCTCCTGAACCTCCGGCTGATCCGTACGGCGGGTCCCACGATCGCGTCCTGCGTCACCTACCTGGTCCCCCTGTGGTCCACGCTGATCGGCGCGCTGCTGCTGGACGAACCCTGGGGATGGAGCCTGGTCGCGGGCGGCCTGCTGGTGGTCCTGGGCGTCTTCCTCGTCCAGTCGTCCCCGCGGCGGCCACCTGTCCCGGCTCGGACCACGCCTCCTCTGCCGGCGGTGCCGGAGGGCCGCTAGAACCAGCGGTAGATGTCGCGGACGGCGGCGCGGTACTCGCGTTCGGCCTCCGGGCCTGCGAGGTCGCGTGCGGCGGCGGCCAGCGCGGGCGAGCCGGGCGCGTCCACGAACCGGTACCGGTCGAGTGCCGTACGGAGCAGCCGGACGACGTCCGCGCGGGCCCCGCCCCGCCGCCATGCCCGCTGGGCGCGCAGCAGCACCGCGTGGACCGCGTCGCCCATCCCCCAGGTCTCCCCCACCGGAACCCGGCAGAACGCGAACGGGACCAGCCCGCCGTCCAGGCCCGCGAGCGCCTCCTCCTCGGAGTCTTCGAAGCCCGCACGCCGGTAGGTCAGCTCCTCTGCCAGGAGGGCACGGCGCCGATCCGGGGGAAGCTTCCCGGCGATGCCGTCCAACCCCTTTCCTGCCTCCCGGGCCGCTGCGAGGGCCTCTTCCAGTACGGCTTGCCTCTGGGGCGGAGGCAGCCGGTCGGCCAGTGCGGTGAGCGCCCGCGCACGGCGATCGGGTGCGCGGAACGAGCGGGCCGCCGCCAGCCCGGCGTCCAGCGCGGCCCCGGACAGGTGCCCGGCCCTGCCCGCCAGGAACCGTCCGAGGTAGCCGGGACGGCCCAGCGCCCTGATCTCGTTCACCACCACGGCCATGAGGTCGTCGGGAAGGACGGGGCACAGCTCGTCCAGCACCGAGTAGGCGAAGTGGTTCTCGTACGCCACGTCCTGCAGCTTGATCTCCAGCCCCTCGGCCAGCGCCGGGTGTCGGGCCGGGTGGCCGTGCGGGAGCGCCGCCCCCGCCGCGATGAGCAGGGTCGCGTTCCCCGCCGCGCGGGCCAGGCCGGCCGCCTCTTCCAGCGGACCGGTCCGTTCCTCCGGCGGCAGCCGGACGGCCGCCTCGATGAGGAGCCCGGCCCGGTCCTCCTCGTCGGCCAGCGCCCGCGCGGCCGACACCAGCCCGGCCAGGACCGCGAGAGGCGGTTCCAGCCCGGCGATCCGGACCAGCGCCCGCGCGCGCACCTCCTCGTCCGCGATCGTGCGGGCCACCGCGTACGCGTCCGCTCCCACCTCGTCGCGATCACCCGGCGGGAGCAGAGGGAACAGCTCGGCGAGCAGTTCGACGTACTCCTCCGGCGTCACCTGGCGGGCGGCCTCCGCCAGCGCGGCCCGCCTCCGGCCCGCGGGCAGGAGCGCCACGCCCTTGGTCCAGCGCCGTCCGAGATCCTCGCGGCGGATCCGGCCGATGCGGTCGAGCACGGCGTCCCGGCCGCCGCGCGGCAGGCGCGGCACCAGCGCGATCAGCAGCGCGCCACGGGAGAAGGGGGCCGCCATCGCCAGCGCGACCGGCAGCGTCTCCCCCGCCTGACCTTCCGTCATGAACGGGGCCAGCCCCGCCAGAGCGCCCGCGCGGTCGTGCTCCTCGGGGAGACTCCGGGCGGCCTCCAGCGCGTCGCGCATCGCCCCGGACGGCAGGTGCGGCGCGAGAGTGATCAGCGCCCGGACCGTGCTCCCCCCGTCCTCCAGCCCGGCGGCGAACGCCACCGCACGGCGCGCGCCCTCCGGTGACAGGTGCGCGGCCACGTCGGCCAGCAGGTCCTCGTCCACGCTCGGGTAGGCACGGGGCCTGGTCATGGCGTCGATCACGGCCTCATGGAGGACGTCCTGCCGCTCCCCGGCGGGAACGTACGGCAGCACGCCCAGCAAGGCCCGGCCCTTGTGTCCCTGTGCCTCCCGCCGCGCATCGTTCAGGGCCCGGACGTGGTCCCAGAGTCCCGCCTCCAGCAGCAGGTCACGGCCGGGGCCGTACGGGCGACTCTCCGACCGCTCTGCGCACACCCGCATCAGCGTGTAGCGCATCTCCAGGCCCAGGCCCAGGCCCAGGCCCAGGAGACCCGCGTCCCGCGCCGCCCGCCGGGCCGCCTCCAGGTCACGCAGGTAGCCGCCGAGCTGCCCGGCCCGGTGGCGCGCGTCGAACCACACGTTCACCTCCCCCGGGCGCCCCTGCCCGGCGGGCCGCTCGCATGCCAGCAGCCGGTGCGCCTCGGCGCTCCGCCCGGCCTTGAGGAGGTGCCCGACGAGGTGGCGCAGCCCGTACCCGCCGTCCGCGTCCCCGAGTTCCGGGCGGGCGGCCAACGATGGCAGCCCGTCCGCCAGGCCGCCCCAGAGGGCGAGGTAGTGGTCGGCGATCCGGCCGTGCGCCGCCGCCACCGCCGCCGCCAGCCGCCTGTCGAGCAGCCGCCGCATCGCCTGGGACGACCGGCCGTGGCCGGTGCTCTCGGGAGGCCCGTCCCCCCTCGTGAGCATGCCGGGGACGTGCGGCACCTCTCCGGGAAGTCCCAGCCAGCGCGCGATCGTCCCGGGATCGGCCGGTTCGGCGCTCGCCGCCGTCATCGCCAGGACGGCCGAGCCGAGATCGCCCCCGATGCCGCGGTCACTCATGATCATCGGAGCACGGTAGCCCGGGTCAGGCCGGCGAGGCGTCCCAGGCGGTGACGGTCACCTCTTCGCCCACCGACACCTTGCCGGGCCGCACCACGGAGAACTTCGCCCCGAACGCGACGCCGCCCCCGGAGGCCCGGCGGTAGGCGGCGAGGGTCCGTAGCGGCTCCGGCCCGCTCCTGGCACCGGTGTCCTGGTCGACCAGCGTCACCGCGCAGCGGATGGCGAGCTTGGCGAACCCAAGCTCGGCGCCGCCGACGGCCGCCCGGCGGACGCGGTCCTCCTCATGGGGCTCGCCCCACCCGTCCACCACGATGTTGGGACGGAACCGGGCCATGGGGACCGGCCGCCCGCCGCCCGCCGCGATCCGTTCGTTCAGCGCGTCCAGGGAGGAGCGCGACAGGATGTGCACCGGGCTGCTGTCGGCGTAACCGGACGTCCCCGTGATCCATCCGTCCGTCACCCGGTCGTGCTCCGGCGGCACCCGGACCAGGCGGCTCGGTGAACCGAGCACGTCCGACAGCCACGTGGCCGCGTCCTCACCCTGGTCGACGCCCTGGAACGGGGCGCCGAACAGGGTCACATCGAGCCTCGCGGAAGCCGTTTCCACATCGATGCCCAGGGGATCGGTGTCCGGAGCCCTGAGCGTGAGCCGTTCACCGCCCGCGCCGACCTCCGGGCGGATGACCGCCAGCCGCGGGTCCCGCCGCTGGCTGCGGAACACCCCTCCCTCGCCGACCACCATGAAGGCCCGGTCGTGGGCGAGTCCCGCGGGCGTGAGCGGCGTTTCCGCCAACGGAACACCCGCGCATCCCTTGATGGGATAGGAAATCAACTGCGCCACCCTCGCCACCGGATCAGGCTACTCGTCGACGACCGCACCATGGAGGACGCTCGGCGCCTCCCACCACCGGCGGTGTCTCTGCACGGACCATGGAAGGAGCGGGGATCAATGGAGGAGAACCCGGAAGAGGTCGTCGCGCGCCTGGAGGCGGTGGCGGCGGACTCGGAGGGCCGGATCACGCTGCGTCCGGCCGTGACCGACGCCCAGATGTCCTCGTGGCCGATCAGCGTGCCCGATCACATCCGCGCCTTCTTCCGGAGGACCGGTGGCTTCGTGGTCGGGGAGGAACGTCACGACTTCCACTTCGATCACCCCGACAACCACGTTCCGCTGGTCAACGAGTTCTGGCCGCTGAGAGAACCCTCCGCGAGCTGGATCCTGCACAGCAACGGCGCCGCGACGACGTACTACGTCGACGTCGACCCGGAAAGCGGCGCCTGGGGGCGGGTCTTCAGCTTCTGGGAAGAGCCCTATGTCCGCCTGGTCGCCCCGAGCTTTCTGAGCTGGGTGGACAACCTGGTGGCAGGGGCACGTTCGGCGCTGGAAGCGGCCGGCCCCGCCGGACTCGAAAGCGCGTTCAGGGACTGGTTGTACAACGGCGACGACTCGCTGTCCCGCGACCCCTCGGCCACGGTCGTCCCCCTCTCCGTCCCAGAGGCCCGGGCCTCCGGTGACGCGGAGCTCGCCGAGGTCGCCGCGAGGCTCCCGGACGACGCCTTCCTGGCGGACCTGCGAGAGGCGGACTGTCCCACCGAGGTGCCGTTCGCCCATGTCCTCCCCCTCGGCGAGGTGGCGAGCTACAACTGCTTCCACAACGGGCGCTTCCTGGCGGCGACGGTGATCCCCGACGTGTGAGCACCCGGCGGCCGTCCCGCGGAGGCACTCCGCCCCGACGGCCGCCCCGCCGCAAGGGGGAGAAGCCGTCATCGAGGTGAACGATCCGCCTCCGCCGCCTGACGGCTTGATGTCGGGCCCCTGGGCCCTGGGGACCAGAGGGCCCGCCGACCCGAGCGGGGACGACCCGGGCCCGGCGCTCCCCTGACCGCTACGCAGGGTCACTGATCCGATGCCGAGGACTGACGTTCACGTCCACGCCAGCCCTCGATGATCACCCGCGGTGACAGGGTGAACGCCGGGCCCCGGGGGTCGGGGCCCCGGCTCCCAGGCCCTTCCGGCAGGGCTCGGCATGGGCCCCAGGGCCCTTTCACGCCAATCGGCGAGTCGGCGAAGATAAACCGTCTTCGCTTCGTCACCGATATGGAGCCGAGGACGTCGACCATTTTTGCCGATGATCCCCAGAGAAAATCTATGGCGTTGACGTACAAGGCGGATGCCCATGCGGCCGGTGCGGTGGTGGCGACCGCAAGACCGGCCGGTTCCACGGCTCCGCGTATGCGAGGGGGACGGCCGCAGACACTGCGGCGACACAAACGCGGCGGCCAGGCCGGCGCCGCGCCGGAGAAGGGCCGCACGAGCGGGTTCGCGTTCGATGCGCCCTTGCCCCGGGATTGACCGGCAGGAGTCGATCTATCTGAGCCCGGTTGGACCCTGGATCGGTCCACCCGGATTGGCGCGCGCCTGAACGGCCTGGTCACCCGCGCCCCGGCGGTCACGGCAGATCACGGACCACCGGAACGACTCCACCGGCGGCGAGCACCCGGATCGCCGTTGTTCACGGAACTGCCACAAGCGATGAGGAGCGGAGCCAACGACGACTCTCCCCTGCCCGTTGAACCAATTGATCGTCCCTTGCATATTCGCTCTCCAAGGATGTGGGGTGTCTTGCTTTGTCTAACAACGAATCGGTAACAGAACGGATCGACTCCGCGATCTCGGGCTTCTTCGAGCCCGTGGCGGCGAAGCTCCAGGAATGGGTCTTCTACGAGGTCAACCTCTTCGGCCAGAAGTTCCCCTGGATCGTCGCCTGGCTCGTCGTGGCCGGCATCGTCTTCACGCTGTACTTCCGCCTCGCCCAGGTCCGCTACATCGGCGTGGCCGTCAAGCTGGTCAGGGGCAAGTGGGAGGACAAGGACGCCCCCGGTGAGACCAGCCACTTCAGGGCACTGAGCACGGCCGTCTCCGGCACCGTCGGGCTCGGCAACATCGCCGGTGTGGCGATCGCCGTCTCCATCGGAGGCCCCGGCGCCACCTTCTGGATGATCCTCTGCGGCGTCCTGGCCATGGCGACCAAGTTCGTCGAGTGCACCCTCGGGGTGAAGTACCGCGAGGTCCACGCCGACGGCACCGTCTCCGGCGGTCCGATGCACTACCTGAGCAAGGGGCTCGCCGAGCGCGGGCTGCCCGCCCTCGGCAAGGTGCTCGCCGCCGGCTCCGCCATGATGCTGCTGTTCTTCACCTTCTTCGGCGGCAACCTCTTCCAGGTCAACCAGAGCCTCGAGCAGCTCACCGCGGTCACCGGCAAGGACGACAGCTTCTTCGCCAGTGCCGGCGGTGCCCTCCTCTTCGGCATGGCCATCGCGGCCATCGTCGCCCTAGTGCTCATCGGCGGGATGAAGTCCATCGGCGCCGTCACCGGACGCCTGGTCCCGGCGATGGCGATCCTCTACGTCAGCGCCTGCCTGGTCGTCATCGTCACCAACATCTCCCAGCTCCCGGACGCCATCGGCGCGATCTTCAAGGGGGCCTTCGCCCCGGAGGGCGTCGCCGGCGGTGTCATCGGCGCGCTGATCATGGGCTTCCGGCGGGCCGCGTTCTCCAACGAGGCGGGCATCGGCTCGGCCCCCATCGCCCACTCCGCCGTGAAGACCCGCCACCCGGTGACCGAGGGCCTGGTCGCCATGCTGGAGCCGTTCATCGACACGGTCGTCATCTGCACCATGACGGCGGTCACCATCGTCATCGCCTCCCCGGCGAGCTACGAGGCCGCCCGCAAGGCCTCCGAGGCCGGCCAGCCGCCGTCCGACGGCGTCTCGCTGACCTCCGACGCGTTCGAGTCGGTCGTCTCCTGGTTCCCCTACGTCCTGACGCTCGCGGTGCTGCTCTTCGCCATCTCCACGGTCATCACCTGGGGGTACTACGGCCTGAAGTGCTGGACCTACCTGTTCGGACGCAGCAGGACCAGCGAGCTGATCTACAAGGTGATCTTCACCGTCATGGTGATCAGCGGTGCGCTGCTCTCCCTGGGCGCGCTGGTCGACATGGCCGACGCGTTCCTGTTCATGGCCGCGGTGTTCAACATCATCGGCCTGTACATGCTCGCCCCGGTCGTCAAGCGGGAGCTCAACTCCTTCCTGGAGTACATCAAGAGCGACGCCGGCAAGAAGGCCGAGAACAAGGCCAAGGTCCTGAGCACGGACTGACGTCACCCCGGCTCGAGGGCCTGTCCACTTCCCCGCCCTGGACAGGCCCTCGTTCCTTTTCCGGCCCCGGCCGGACACGGGACACCGCGATCTACGTAAGGTCATCGGTTACAGTAGGCGCGTGCATCTGTACTTCCTCTGAGGACGACACGGCTCGGCCGCCTGTTCCAGGCGCCGCCGGGCACGTCCGCCGTCGTCTCTCACTTCCGGGTTCCCCGTCTCCGCACGGCCGTGCCGAGACGCGCGGGAGCCTGGCCTCGGAGGAAGCCATGTCCCCCGTCACTTCTCATCCGGCCCGTGCGCGGGCCCATCTCAACGCCACCGATCTGCGTCTCTCCCGCGGCGGCCGGCCGGTCCTGACCGGCGTGGACCTGACCGTCTCCCCCGGCGACCGGCTGGGGGTGGTCGGCGAGAACGGCCGCGGGAAGACCACGCTGCTCCACGTGCTCGCGGGGAGGCTGGCTCCCGACTCCGGCACCGTTCACCGGGCGGGCACGCTGGGCGTCGCCGACCAGGAGATCCCGATCGGCGGCGACCGTACGGTCGGTGACCTGATCGACGTCGAACTCTCCCAGGTACGCGCGGTGCTGCGCGCGTTCGAGTCGGCGACCCTCGCCCTGGCCGAGGAACGGCCCGGTGCCGAGCACGCCTACGCCGACGCGCTCAGGGCCGCGGAGTCCATCGACGCGTGGGACGCCGACCGCCGCGTCGAGATCTCGCTGGCCGCCCTCGGCGCGGTGACCGACCGGGCCCGGCCGCTGGCCGATCTCTCCGTCGGGCAGCGGTACCGGATCCGGCTGGCCTGCCTGCTGGGCGCCGGGCACGACCTGCTCCTGCTGGACGAGCCCACCAACCATCTCGACGCCGGCGGCCTCGACCACCTGACCACCAGGCTCCGCGATCACCCGGGCGGTGTGGTGCTGGTGAGCCACGACCGGGCGCTGCTGTCCGACGTGGTCACCGCGATGCTGGACCTGGACCCGACCTGCGACGGGCGGCCCCGCGCCTACGGCGGCGGGTACGAGGGCTACCGGGAGGGGCGGCGCGCCGAGCGGGAACGCTGGGAGACCGCCTACCGCGACCAGCGGCTCGAACGGCAGCGCCTCGCGCAGGACCTCTCCGCCGCCCAGAACCGGCTGTCCACCGGATGGCGGCCGGAGAAGGGGACCGGCAAGCACACCCGCGCCACCCGCGCGCCGGCACTGGTCCGCGCGGTGCACCGGCGGCAGGAGGCGCTGGAGGCCCACGTCGTCGATGTGCCCGAGCCGCCGCTGCGGTTCCGGATGCCCCGGCTCGACGCACCGCCGGGGGTGACGCTGCTGCGAGCCGACGACATCACGGTGCGCGGCAGGCTCGAAACGCCCCGTTCGGTGCACCTGCGCGCAGGCGACCGCCTGGTGGTGACCGGCCCCAACGGCTCGGGCAAGTCGACCCTGCTGTCCGTTCTCGCGGGGACCGTGGCCCCGGACTCCGGCACGGTACAGGCGAAGCGGGGCGTACGCGTCAGGCTGCTCTCTCAGGAATCGCCGCCGCCGTCGCGGCAGCGGGCCTTCGAGGTCTACGAGGCCGCCCTGGACGGGCTCGTCGCCTCGGGGGAACTCGACGAAACCGGCTCGGCAGGGCTGGGTAAGCTCGGCCTGCTCCCGTCCGGGGCCGCGCACCGTCCGGTCACCGAGCTGTCGATCGGCCAGCGGCGGCGGCTCGACCTGGCCGTCCTGCTCGCCGCCCGGCCACAGGTGGTGCTGCTCGACGAGCCGACCAACCACCTGTCGATGACCCTGGTGGAGGAGCTGACGCAGGAGCTGGCCGTGACGGGCGCCGCGGTGGTGCTGGCCACCCACGACAGGCAATTGCTGCGCGACACGGCGTCCTGGCCGCGACTCCGGCTTTGACGGCAGGTCCCGAGCCCGGCCGGAGTCCGGGCTCGGGGCGTCACCAGGATCGAAAGTCCCGGCGACGCCCGGTCGCCGCAAGTGGACCGCCCGCGCCCAGCAGGGCGGCTTGACACTCACTTGGGTACTTACCCAACGCGTCAGGGCCGCCTCCATCAACGGAGGCGGCCCTCAACTGGCGCTCTACAGGCGCGATTGGACTCGAATCACCCCAGCCCCCCATCAGACCAGGTCAGCAAGCCCATTTACCTGCCCACGAACAACCGCCAACGTCCGCCAGCATCCGCCGAGCACCATCCCCAACGTCAGTCAGGCACCAACGGCGGCCATCTCGCGCGAAGCCCACCCTGATCATCAGGACAGAGCTGAAACCCAGCGCATACTGACGACTTCTCTACACGATCAAGGCTTCCCGCCGGATCGAGCACATGGATTCGGGCAAAGCGGACGTGCGGCCTGTTCCGGCCGATCCCACTACCCCGGAAACCAGGACATCCCTCGGGTAGCAGTAGTAGTCTGCCCGGATACGGGAGGGATATCCATGACAGGGAAGTTTGCGCTAGTTGCCGGCATTAGCAACTACAGAGAGCGCTGGCAGACTCTAGATTTCTGCGAGAACGACGCAGTTCAAGTCGCTGAGATACTTACATACCCGGAATACGATTTCCACGTCACGAAGCTCCTCAACGAGGAAGTGACAAAAACCGCCCTACTGCGCTGGCTAATTGAGGCAAGGAGCTCCGGCGCCAAGCAGATCTTGTTCTATTTCGCCGGCCATGGTGTTGTAACTGATCTCGGTTCCTTCTTGGTCACCTCTGATAATCAAGAATTTGACGAGGGTATCTCACTCCGAAACCTATTGAGCATAATCGAACCTCCAGCCGGATCGGAGACTGAAGCGGTAATCGTACTTGATACGTGCCATTCAGGTGATGCTGCTAGCTCCAGCATTAATCTTATCTCTCGACAGCTTTCTAATTCTGATCTCGTAGCAGCAATTCGAGACTCAGACGCATCAGCAGCTGTGGTGGCTGCATGTGAGGCCGAGCAGTCGGCCTGGGAATATGCGAACCTAGGTCACGGCTTGTTCACGTACCACCTTCTAGATGCAATGCTCGGCAGTGCTGCCGACCATAAAGGCGATGTCACTGTGCACAGCCTCTATGACGTGATTTCTCGCAATATGGAGAACGGTGACAACAGACAGCGTCCCGTTTTCGGCGGCCGAGTAAGTGGGCGTGTCGTCCTAGGCCAGGGTTTTGACCCTGTGCTGACAGCGCCTCGCCCCGAAGAAGAATATGCACAGATAGAGGCCGAGGCTAACGAGCATCTGGAAAAATACAACAGGATTCGTACGTCTGGCTCTGACGTCTGGGTCGAAACAGGCTACCGTATCGCTTGCAAGAAGCTGGAATCTATCAACACATGGTTTGAACGAAAGGAGACCATTCAAGGAATCACCCAAAGAGCGGGCTTTCGCCGCGCAAAGTCCACTATGCTCAGGTTTCAGAGTGAGCTTGGCGTAGTGGAGACGGGAATGAACACTCCGTGGGGAAAACTCGAGCGACAGATCGGCGCAGGCGGGTTCGGAAAGGTCTGGCTCATAGCAGACGGCGATCGTAAGCTCGCATACAAGCTTTACCATGCCAACGAATTGAGCGACAAAGAAAAGGTCAGAAGGTTTAGGAACGGCTACGATGCAATGAGAATGCTTCACCATCCAAGCATCGTCAACGTCCATGACTACGCCGCATGTCCGCCTGGTTTTATCATGGATTATATCGAGGGGCAGAATCTACGAGAATTGGCACCCGGAAACTACATGGAGTCGGCTGACATTCTTGCGATTCTCCTGACAGCTGCTGAAGCAATCGAACATGCACACAATAACGATGTCATTCACCGGGACATCAAGCCCGAAAATATTGTCTGTTCATTGAGTGAAGATGGGCGATATGTTCCCTCACTGACAGACTTCGACCTTGCCTGGTTTAGCACTCAGACACAAAGAGCCACCAAGACAGCCATGGGTGTCATCTATTACGCCGCTCCTGAACAATATTTTTCCTTTAACCCGAAAGTCGCCAGGAGCAAGACTCCCGCCCTGGATGTCTATTCATTTGGCCAACTCATGTATTTTTGTTTGACCAACAAAGACCCCGACCCGGTCAATATTTCAAATAACATCGGAAATCTCAATCGATCTCTATTTCAGTCGTGCTCCGCGGAGGGCGCAAAGGAGATAATTGAACTCTATGAGAACTGTACACGTTTTTCGCCCGAGGAGAGGATCCAATCTTTCGGAGAGGTAATAATTGCCCTGGGACGCATCATTCAAGGACTTTCTCATACTGAACGCGACGGGGCAATCTCGTTCGAGCAGTATATTGGCGAGGTCGCGTATCAGATGACTGGCCACGTGCCGCAAAGTGGCGCCACATCATTCACCAATTCAGCACGCACTTGGGCGATAGGCGCACAATGGAAGGAGGGCCGACACGACAGGAGAAGAGATGCCGGAATCATCTCACTCCATTTTAAGCCTATCGTTAGAGTAGCGCTCGAAAATGTTGCGAATGAGCGAATGCGAATGATCCTGAACCGCTCCATCGATCGCGCGATTGCCGAGTATGGGAACCGGGCTCAGCGTCATCCAGGGCGACAGGGGGAATTTGAATTTTTCCTTGACTGGAGCGTCAAGAGCGTCACGCGACGCGATGCTCTCGAATTGTGCGAAGCGCTTCGCAAGGTCCTGGCGAGCCTTTCATATTAAGCTGAAGGAGACTCCGGGGGCCGATACGCACTGGTCGACGCGGTCGATGGCGGCCGCGACCGGGATGTCGCAGTCGGCGGTCTCGCGGATCTGGCGGGCGTTCGGCCTCAAGCCCCACACCGTGCAGACGTGGAAGCTGTCGAGTGACCCGCAGTTCGTCGGCAAGGTCCGCGACGTGGTCGGCCTGTACCTGAATCCGCCGGAGAACGCCCTGGTACTGGCGGTGGACGAGAAAAGCCAGATGCAGGCGATCGGCAGGACCGCTCCCGATCCTGCCGATCATGCCCACCACCCCGGCCCGGATGATCCACGACTACGTCCGGCACGGCACCACCAGTCTCTTCGCCGCCTTGGACCTCTCCTCCGGGTCGGTGATCGCCCAGCACTACCGGCGCCACCGCCGTCAAGAGTTCCTGCGGTTCCTCAAGCTCATCGATGCCGCCGTGCCCAAGAGCCTGGACCGTCACCTGGTGCTGGAAAACCACGCCACCCACAAGACGAGCAGGTCAAGAAATGTCTGATCCGCCACCCCCGCTTCCACCTGCACTTCACCCCGACCAACTCGTCCTGGCTCAACCTGGTCAAGCGCTGGTTCGCCGAGCTCACCAACCGCAAACTCCGCCGCTCCGCCCACCGCAGCGTAATCGCACTGGAACGCGACGTCCGCGGCTGGGTGAACGAGTGGAACAAGGACCCCAAGCCGTTCGTGTGGATCAAGACCGCCGACGAGATCCTCGAAACCCTCGCCGCATACTGCCAACGAATTAACGACTCACAACATTAGCCAGCCTTGCGCAGTCGCTCAGGTCACCGGGCTGGTCAAAGACCTCCGGTGTGCGGAGCCGTCTCTCCGATCCGGGCAAGTCCGCGATCGGCGTGGAGATCCCCAACCCCGCCAGGACCTAACCAGGGTTTATGGGTGATGGCGGTTGGGTGAGTGGACGGACCGGTGGCGCGGGCGTATGCCGGTGGCATGGCCAGATACCCCCAGGGCGGCGGGCTGACCGCCGTCGGCCGTGACAAACGAGAACAGGTGCGGATGCAGGCCGCGCAGTGGTTCGGCGAGGGACGGGCCAACGTGTGGATCGCCGCCGAGTTGCGGGTCGGGCTGCGGCAGGTGGAGAAATGGCGGCAGGCCTGGCGCCAGGGCGGCGCGGAGGCGCTGCGGTCCAAGGGCCCGCACGGGCGGCCCCGGCTGGACGAGGCGCAGTTCGCGCAGTTGGAGGCCGAGCTGAACCGAGGCCCGGCCGCGCACGGTTACGCCGATGACCAGCGATGGACCCTCGGCAGGATTGCCGCGCTGATCACCGATTTGTTCGGGATCGGGTACTCCTTGCCAGGGGTGTCGCTGCTGCTGCGCCGTAACGGCTGGTCGGTGCAGGTCCCCGGACGCCGCGCGATCCAACGCGACGAGCAGGCCATCTCGGTGTGGAAAGAGCAGGTGTGGCCGCAAGTGGAAACATCGCGGCGGACCTGGGCGCCTGGATCTGTTTCGAGGACGAGACCGGTCAAGGGCTCAGGCCGCCCAACGGACGCTCCTGGAGCCGCCACGGACACCGCCCGCTGGTGAGGGTGCACGGCGGACAGCACGGCGCCCGCGTCTCGGTCGCCGGCATGGTCTGCTACCGGCCCGGCCACCGGTCCCGGCTGATCTACCGGCTGCCCCACTACCACCGCCGCACCGGCGAGCGTGTCTCCTTCTCCTTGGCCGAGTACAAGCGGATGCTGCAGGCCGCCCACCAGCAGCTGCCCGGCGGGAAGATCGTGCTGGTGTGGGACAACCTGGGCATCCACCGTTCCACGGCGATGCGCGAGTTCATCGACGCCCACTCCGACTGGCTGACGGTGTTCCACCTGCCGGCCTACGCCCCCGAACTCAACCCCGCCGAAGGCGTGTGGTCCCTGCTCAAACGCTCCATGGCCAACCTCCTGGCCACCGACCTGGACCACCTTGCCAGCATGGTCAAGCACCGCCTCAAGGTCATCCAGCACCACCCCGCGTGATCGACGGCTGCCTATCCGCCACCGGCCTGACCTTGACGACACCCCACCCGCCATGACCAATTAATCCTGGTTAGTGTGCCTGGGAGATGTGGTGCGCTCAGAGGCCGCCACCGGCCAGACCCACCCGCTGGTGGTGGGCCTTGGCAAGGGACGTCGAGGGCCGCACCATGTTGGCGAACCTGGCCAAGATGCCCCACACCCTGATCCTTGACGCCACCGGCACGGGCAGGTCCTCCTGCAACGGGCTGATCTGCAGCGTGCTGCTGCGTGCCAACCCTGCCAGGTCCGCATGATCCTCATCGACCCCAAGCGGGTCGAACTGATCCAGTACCGCGGCGTGCCGCACCTGCTCCAGCCGATCATCACAGCCCCAAGAAGGCCGCCGAGGCCCTGGAGTGGGTGGTGGGCGAGATGTCCCGCCACTACGACCTGCTCGCGCGCAACAACGTCCGCCACCTCGACCAGCCGGGCGCCGAGAAGCTCCTGGGCGCCAACGACGCGCTGTTTCAGCCCGAGGGGCACCAGCGCACCGATCCACCTGCAGGGCAACTACGTCTCCGACCAGGAGATCAAGACCATTGTCGGGCACTGCAAGAAACAGCCGCTCAACGCCCCTGGCGCGGCGACCACCCACCACGCCCCGACACCACCACCGAAGACGACGGCAGCGGTGGAGAAGGACCTCACCGTCCCCCAGCCGCTCTCCCCCATCACTGGCAACGCCGAGCTCGCTGCCACGCCCAACAACACCAACGAGATCGAGCCGGACCCGACCGACGACACGCCCGTCCCCACACCGACGTCGACACCCGAGCCCACCGGCCCGACAAACTGATCGGCGTGCTCGGGGCGCTGGCCGGGCCGGCCTGAAGGCCGAGGCGTGGACGCCGCGGGAGCTGCGGCACAGCTTCGTGTCGCTGCTGTCGGACAGCGGCATGTCGTCCGAGGACATCGCTCGCCTAGGGCGTGTTTCGAAGTAGGTGGAGCCATTCGTTGATGGCGGTGATCTCAAGGACCGCCTGGTAGCGGACGGAGAGCTTGTCGTATCTGGTGGCCACGGCCCGGTGGCGCTTGAGGCGGTTGATGCCGCACTCCACGGCATGGCGGCCCCGGTAGTCGGCCGCGTCGAAGGCGGGTGGACGACCGCCGCGGCTGCCTCGCCGCGACCGGTGCCCGGCCTGGTCGGCCGGCACCGGGATGGTGCTCGCGATACCGCGGCTGCGCAGGTGGGCCCGGATCGCCCGGGACGAGTAGGCCTTGTCGGCCCGTACCCGATCCGGCCGGGTGCGGGGACGTCCCCGCCCGGTCCGGGCGACGCGGATGCCTGCCATCACGGCTGAGAACTGTGGCGCGTCCCCGCACTGCCCGGCCGTCACCACCAGCGACAGCGGCATCTGCCCCTGTTCACAGGCCAGATGCACCTTGGTCGACAACCCGCCGCGCGAGCGTCCCAGCGAGTGATCACCCGGCTCGGTGACCACGCCGCCGGGTGGCTCGCGCTGCAGGTCACCGCGTTGCCGGGCTCCGGCGGCGTGCTGGTGGGCACGCATGATCGTGGAGTCGACGTTGACCTCCCAGGTGATAAGCCCGGCCGCATCCGCCCGTGTCTGCAGGGCGGCCAGGATCCGCGCCCAGGCACCGTCGCGCTGCCAGCGGCGGAACAGCCCGTACACCGCCTGCCAGGAGCCGTAGCACTCGGGAACGTCCCGCCACGGCGCACCGGTCCGCACCCGCCAGCGGATCCCGTCGATGAGCTGCCGTCTGGTCCATTTCGACGGTCGACCCGGCCGCCTGGGAACGGGCAGCAGCGGCCCCAGGATCGCCCATTGCGCGTCGGTCAGATCGAACCGCCTCGTCACCGCTAAGGTGGCCACGAGGTCTCCGGTTTCAGGTTCTTCTTGGTCGATGAACCATCTACCGGAGACCTCACTGCGTCCGGCTCACAACACGCCGACGCTCACCTCACTTCGAAACACGCCCTAGTGGGCCACAGCAGCACCAGAGTGACCGAGACCGTCTACCGGCACCAGCTGAGGCCGGTCCTGGAGGTCGGTGCCACGCGGATGGACCGCCTGTTCCCGGGGCGGCCCGCCGGAACCTAGTCAGGCAGGTTGTCAGGCACGGACGAGAAAGCCCCGTTCCGGAACTCTCGGAACGGGGCTGACCTGCATCTACGCGCGTGGCGATGTGCTCCCGCGATTGGACTCGAACCAATAACCTGCCGGTTAACAGCCGGCTGCTCTGCCGATTGAGCTACGCGGGATCGGGACGTCCGGCGGGGCCGCTGGCCCCGTCCGGCGCGTCTAGGTTAGCGCATCCCGGGAGGTGTTCGCGCACTCATCAACCGCGCGCGACTGTGAGGGCGGTTCCTGGGTATGTGGGGTGGCACGAATACGCGGCATAGGGGGTTGATCGGCTATGAAGCACCGCACCACGTTCGTCGCGGGTGCGGCTCTCGGCTACGTCCTGGGGACCAAGGCCGGGCGCGAACGGTACGAGCAGATGAGGCGGGCGTCGCGCCGGCTGGCCGAGAACCCGAACTTCCAGGAGGCGGCCGGGGCGATCCGGGCCAAGGGCGAGGAACTCGCCGGGGCCGCCAGGGAACGGGCGCCGGAGCAGCTCAGGGAACGGATTCCGGGGCTGCACCGGGAGACGCCTCCGGAGTACGAGGATCCGCGGCGGGAGGCGACGCACCCGTAGGTTCAGAGGCCGGTCTGGCGGCGCAGCCCTTCGAGGAGCTGTTCGGCCTGGGCTCGCAGGCCCGGGTCGGAGGGGTCCAGGCCGGCCTCGAAGACGAACGACCAGCGCACCTCGTCCCCGTCGACGGGGCGGCGGCCGGCGATCCGGACGGTGCCGCCGCCCGGCAGCCGGGCGGTCTGGCTCACGACGACGGTCGCCGTGACGCGCTCCCGGACGATCTCGGGGACGGAGCCGGGCTCGGTGAGCCGGACGTGGTGCTCGGGGCCGCCGGAGGTCTCGTGGACGTGCAGCCAGCCGTCCTTCCAGGACGCCTGGTCGACCTGTTCCCAGGGCAGGCGCAGGAACTCGCCGGAGGGCGTGGGCAGGTGCAGGGCCGTGGAGGTCGCGACGACGTACGAGCCGCCCCGGGTGGGGGCGGTGGCCAGGGTGCGCTCGCCCCGTCGCAGGGTGAGCCTGTCGCGTACGGGGGCCGGCGGGCGGCGGGAGAGGCGCATGTCACCACGGTAAACGATCAGGTGGCGCGGCGGGCCGCCAGCAGGTCCAGGACGAGGGCGGCGGACCAGCTGTAGTCGTGGCTGCCGCGGCCGGTGCCGTCGAACGGGTCGAAGTACTCGCGGAACCCCGACTGGCGGACCAGGCGGAGGGTGGAGCCGCGGAGCAGGTCGGCGATCACGGGGAGGCCGTGGCCGAGGGCACCGCGCCACAGCAGCCAGTTGGTGTTGATCCAGGTGGGGCCGCGCCAGTAGCCGCCCCGTTCGAACGCGGGGTCCTGGATGTCGCAGGTGGGGACCGGGTACCCGGCGGCCCCGGCGAACCGGGACGACAGGAGCAGGTCGATCAGGTCGCGGACGACCGTGCCCGGCAGCTCCGGGTCGAGGAGGGGAACGAACCCGGCGACGCCGACGAACGGGAGCAGGCGGCCGTCGCGCAGGTCGCGGGCGCGGAAGCAGCCGGTGCCGGCGTCCCACAGCCGGTCCAGGAGGGCCCGGTGGACGTGCCCGGCCCGCTCGCGGTGCGGTACGGGGTCACGGCCGATGATCTCGGCGATCTCGGCCAGGGCGTGGGTGGAGGCGAGGTAGGCGGCGTTGACCAGGGGGTCCTCGATGAGGAACGGGTGGGCGTCGCGCATGTAGCCCGGCTGGTAGCCCGCCTCCCGCAGGAGGGTGACGAGCCATACGTAGCGGTCGTAGTCCTCGCCCGTGGGGAGCGGCTGGGGGATGCGCTGCGGCGCGTAGAGGGCGGGAGGGAGCTGGAGGGCACCCAGGGGCCGGTCCCAGCACGGGCTGTTGTCCATGCCCGATTCCCAGGGGTGGCAGATGGCCACCAGGCCGCCGTCCTCCATGTCGCGGCACCGGGCCAGGTAGCGGTGCTGTTCGACCAGGGCGGGGTAGAGGCGCGCCAGGAAGTCGCGGCTGCGTTCGGCCTCGGCGGGGGTGGCGCATTCGTGCAGGTGCAGGGCGGCCAGGGCGTGCAGCGGGGGCTGGGTGAGCCCCGAGGTCCGGACGTCGTGGGGGGCGCCGGGCTGCTTGTCGCTGCGCCACAGGTCGGGTCCGGGGAAGTAGGCGTGCCGGGGCAGCGTGCCGTTGAACACGATGTGCGGGACGAGGCCGTCCGCCCACTGGCCGCGGAAGAGGGACAGCAGCTCGCGTTCGGCGCGGTCCCGACGGTGCCGGGCCAGGCCCATGCCGACGAAGACCGAGTCCCAGCTCCACTGGTGCGGGTAGAGGCCGGGCGAGGGGATGGTGGCCGATCCGGTCCAGTTGGCGTCGAGGACCCCGGCCGCGGCGTTCCACAGCGCGGTCTCGTCGCCGGTCAGACGGGCAGTCATGGGCCCGGCCAGACCCCCGTTCACAGGTGCGGGTGAGGAGGTGCGCCGAATGGCGCGGTGTTTGTCTTGTCTACCCGGTTGTGACCCTGAATGAACGCTCGGCGCGGTCCAGCAGCCAGCCGACGATCTCCTCCCCGGCGGCGACGCCCCGGGCGCGGGTGACGGTGGTGGACGGGGAGGTCCATCCGGTGTCGTGCAGCTCGCCGTGGGCGGGCCGGACGGAGGCGTCCGCGGCCTCCAGCAGCTCGATGTCGAGGAGGGAGTCGCCCGCGGCGAGCATGGTCCCCGCGCCCGTGCGGCGGGCGACCTCGGCCGCGGCGGCGGCCTTGGTGAGGCTCGCGGGAAGGCAGTACACCTTGCGGCCCTGGAGGGAGGTCCGCCAGCCGCGTTCGGCGCACCAGCCGGTGAGGTCGCCGACCCAGTCCGGGGGCAGGGCGGCCCGGTCGACCACGGTGTAGGCGAAGAGGTCCGAGGCGGTACGGCGCTTGAGCACGAACTCCCCGCTGACGCGCCCGAGGTGCTCGCGGACCTCCGCCAGGGCGGTCGCGGTCTCGGCGACGCGGGCCCGGACGGCCGAGGACCAGTCGGGGTCGTCGGCGCCGTCCACCATGATGTGCCCGCCGTTGGCGCAGATGGCGTACGGGGACGGCTTGTCGAGAAGGTGGACGCGGGCGTACTGCTCGGGCGTCCGGGTCGTCGTGGGGACGAACGTCGCGGCCGAGGCGAGGGCCTCCAGGCCGTGCGCGGCGGTCTCGGTGACGTACGAGAGGGGCGCGGCCTGGTACAGCTCGACGCAGAGCAGCCGTGGCAGGTCCGCGTCCGGGCCGTCCAGGCCCAGGGCGGCGGTGGAGTAGATGAGCGTGCGGTCCAGGTCGCAGCACACCAGCACGCTCACTGCACGGCCCCCTGTCCGAAGCGAGGATGGATCAGGCCCACGCAGGCGTAGGGGATCGCGTCCGGTGCGACCTCCACGACGGGTACGCCGCGTTCGGCGGCCAGCAGCCGGATGTGGGCCAGGTCGGCGCCGGCGCCGGCCCTGGCGAGGATCTTCCAGGGGACGCGGCGCAGCAGCACCCGGGTGGTCTCCCCGACGCCCGGCTTGACCAGGTTGAGGTCGTCGATGCCGTGCGCCCGGCCGACGCGGCGGACCGCCTCCCAGCCGGACCAGTCGGGCGCCCGGTCGGCGGCGAGCAGGCCGGGGAGGTCCTTGGCGACCCGTGCGGCGACGTCGCCGAAGCGCGCGCACACCGCGTCCAGGAACTCCCCGGACACGTCGGCGCCGGCCAGCTCGGCGTAGAACTTGGCGCCGTGGAAGTCGCCGGGGCCGATCAGCCGGGCGTTCAGGACGGTACGGCTGACCAGGCCGGAGACGGTGGAGTTCAGGCAGGCGGACGGGATCAGGAAGTCGTCGCGGGTGCCGTGCAGGGGCGTGCAGCGTCCCGGGTCGGCCAGGACCGCCAGGTCGGCGGGGAAGCGGCGCCCGGTCGCGGCGGCGTGGGCGCCGAGGGCGGCGGTCAGCTCGCGGGCGATGGCGCCCTTGCCCGTCCAGCCGTCCACGAACATCACCCGCGCCGGATCGTGCCGGGCCGCCAGGTGGGCGAGCGCCACCTCGTCGATGCCGCGCCCGCGGACGATGCTGACGGCGTAGTGCGGCAGGTCGAGCCCGTGGGCGAACCGTGCCCAGCGCCGCAGCAGGATGCCGACGGGGGTGCCGGCGCGGGCCAGCGACACCAGCACCGCGCCGGGCCCGCGCTCGGCGAGGACCATCTCGGTGACGACGCCGGCCGCGTAGGCCAGGCGTTCGGCGGAGGCGTCGAGGGCCTGGTGGAAGAGCTTCTGGTACGCGGGGCTCGGCTGGTACTCGACCGGGAGGGATTCGGCGTAGTGCGCCCGGCCCGCCTGGATGGCCGCCTCCCGTTCCTCCGTGGACGCCTCCAGGCGCACGGCCGACAGGTCCTTCAGGAGCCAGGCCACGTCTTCGGCCGGGTAGCTGCCGAAACGGGGGCCGTACAGCGGCTCGGGCGCCCTGCCGCGGTACGACGGGAGGACGGCCGTCACGACCGGGGCGAGGCGCGCCAGCCGGTCCAGGAGGCCGGAGGCCAGGGCGGGGGTGTCGGCGGCGTCGTCGACGACGAGCACGATCGCGTCGAAGGCCCGGGACGGGTCGGCGCCGGGGTCGACGTTGTAGGCGTAGCGCTCGCCCGGCCCGTCGGCCGGGTCGTCGTGCGCGGGGAAGGCCAGGCGGGTGCGGATGGCGTAGCCGGGGTCGTCCACCGCCAGGACCGGTGAACGGGTGGTGGTCGAGTAGCGCACGTCCACGCCGTCCGGCAGGAGGTCGGCGAGCGCGCCGGCCAGGCGCAGCGGCGCGTACATCAGCTCCTCGAAGCCCAGCACGAGGATCCGCGCGCCCGTGCCCGCCTCCCGTACGGCGCCGGTCGCCTCCAGGCCGGCCGCGACGCGCCCCGCCATCGCCGCCAGCTCCTCCTCCAGGCGCCGGCGGTGCTCGGGGAGGAAGCCGTGCCGCCCGCCGTCGGGCAGCCCGTCCGGCCAGCCCGGGTCCACCCGCGTCACGGGGAACGGCGCCGGGAGGTCCTCCGGGGCGGGGGCGCCGCCGCCGGACAGGCCGGCGACGAGGGCCTGACCGGCCTCCAGGACTCCGGCCGGGAGCGCCACTCCGCCGGAGGCGAGGGCGACGACGTCGAGGCGGACGCCCAGCTCGGCCGCGAAGGCGCCGATCGCGGCGCGGTCCTCCTCACCGCGCAGGTCGGCCAGGGCGGCCACGACGTAGTGGCGGCGGGGACGCGCCGCGTGCAGGGCCCGCACCGTGTTGATCACCGTGCGGCCGGTGGACAGCTCGTCGTCCACCAGCACCAGCGGGACGTCCCGGTCGAAGAACGCGGGGTCGCCGGGCAGGAGCAGGTGGCTGGTGGCGTGGCTGTGCTCCTCCTCGAAGCCGCCGGAGGCGCGGAACCCCTCGACCGGCCGCCGGGTGGAGTGCAGGTAGCGGGCGCCGCCGAGCGCGTCCGCCACCGAGTGACCCAGCGCCGTCGCGGTCTCGGCGTAGCCGAGCACCAGCGCCTCCACCGGCTCGCGTGCCGCGCGCCGTTCGACCAGGCGGTCGCGCAGCGCCGCCGCGGCGCCCCGACGCCCGCGCAGGGCGGCGGCCAGCAGATCGTGGACCTCGCCGTCCCCGGCGGCCGCCGGTTCCGGCGCCGGTTCCAAGTCCGGGTCCAGGTCCGGGTCTAGGTCCGGGTCTAGGTCCGGTTCCCTGGTCAGGCGCCCGTGGACGAGCTCGCCGAGCAGCAGCCCCGCCCCGTACACCAGGCGCGGATCGGTCGGGACGTGCTTGCCGAGCACGGCCGAGACCAGCAGGTGGGCGCGGCGCGGGTTCCGCCGGACGGCCAGGCCGACCAGGTCGGCGAGACCGGCGCCCACCGGGCGCTCGCGGTCGTCGAGCCGGACTTCCAGGCGGGCCGTCACCCACTCCCCCGTCCAGGGAGCGCCGGCACGGCCGCTCACCGGCCGCCCGCCGCGTCGAGCAGCTCGACGAACGTCACGCCCTCGGCCGCGACGCCGAAGACCTGGGCGCGCAGCATCAGCCGCTCGGCCCAGGTACGGTGCGGCTTGGCCTCGTTCATCTTGTTGGCGTAGACACTGGCCATCGCGCCTCCCCCGGACTCACCGACGATGTCGGAGGCGTCGCAGTACTCCTCGTGGGTCACCACCGAAAGCGCGTGCACGGCCGCGACGTGGCTGGGGTGGATGACCGTCTTGCCCATCAGCCCGTTGGCCTTGTCCAGGTGCACCTCGCGGATGAGCCCGTCCATGTCCGAGGTGATCAGCCGCTGCCGCAGCGGCGCCGCGCTGAGGGCGTCGAACGGCGTCTGCCGCAGCTGCGGCTTGAACATCCGCTCCCCCGCCGAGAAGTACTCCCAGACCGGACCGGTGACCACGAACCCGGTGCCGTCGGCCCGGCCCAGGATGTTGACCACGTCGGAGATCACCCCGGCGACCGGGCCGATGTCGTAGATGGTCAGGTCGGGCGGGCGGCGCAGCCCGTAGGCGGCGGACATGTCGGTGGCGCCGATCCGGACCGCCAGCACCCGCTCGCGGTGCTTGGCCAGCAGCCGCGCCACGTCCTGCAGCAGTTCGGTACGGGTCTCCCGGTAGACCGCCTGGCGGCTCTCGATCACCGGCATCGCCAGCAGGCGGAGACCGGTGCGGTCGGCGGCCTCGGCCACCGCCTCCAGGAACGCTCCACCGGTGGACGCGGTGAACTTGGGCAGCACGAATCCGCTGACCAGCCCGGCGGCGGCGCCCAGCCGTACGATCAGGTCGCCGATCTGCTCGGGGGTGCGCACCCGCACGAACAGCAGCGGCGGCTCGCGGCCGGTGTCGTCCAGCCGCCCGAGCTGGGCCACCAGGTTGGCCTCGGCCGCCGCCAGATCCCCGTCGGCGACCGCGTCCTCCAGGCACAGCACCATGCTGGTCACGCCGCGGCGGGCGGCCTTGGCGATGTCGCCGGCCAGGCCAGGCCGGATCGCCGGGCTGTAGAGCGTGGCGCCGAGCGCGACCGCCAGCACGTCCGGAGGGTCGTGCCGGTCGAACCCGCGGGGCTGCCGGAAGAACAGGTGCTTGCGGTGCAGCGCGTCGACGTGGTCAAAGTGCCGCATGCAAGCCGGTTCTTCCCGGTCGGTTCGGCGCCGCGCTCACAGGTGGGCGGCGACCGTCGGGAGGAGGTGCTGGAACGTGCGGCCGTCCGCGGTGGCGCCGATCGCGGTCATCGACCAGCCCTGCCCGTCCCTGGAGACCTTCGCCATGATCTGGGCGTTGTGCCGTCCCGCGCCGCTCAGGTCGTAGCGGGCGATCTCCTGCCCGGTGGTCTCGTCCACCAGCCGGCAGAACGCGTTGGCGATCTGCGAGAAGTCCTGGCCGGTGAACGAGTTGACGGTGAACACCAGCTGGACGATGTTCGCCGGCACCGACGCCAGGTCGACGTTGATGACCTCGTCGTCGCCCTCGCCCTCGCCGGTGAGGTTGTCGCCGGTGTGCAGCACCGAGCCGTCCTTGCTGCGCAGCTGCCGGAACCACACCGAGTCGGCGAGGTTGCCGCCGGCGTCGAACATCAGGCAGGAGGCGTCCAGATCGATCGACTGCGCCTTGGAGCGGCCGAACAGGCCCTTCTTGGCGATGGCGTCCCAGCCCAGGCCCATCTTGACGCGGGTGAGCCCGCCGCCGCCGGGCTTGGCCAGCGAGACCTTCTGTCCCTTCTGCAGGGAGATCGACATCATCAGCTCCTTCGGTGAGACGATCGATGACCCGTGGTTCCCGCTTTCGTGCCGGGCGGGCCGCCAGGGCGGCACCGTCCTTCGGTGCCGGGCCCGGGACCGCGGCCCGGGGGCCGCGGTCACGAGCCGGCGTTCAGACCTTCGTGTTCAGACCTTCGCGTTCAGACCTTCGTGGAGTGCAGCGGCTTGCCCTCGCCGTCTCCGGACCCCGCGTCGCCCTCGCCCGTGGAACGGTTGCGGATCACCGAGCTGGCGAAGGCCGCGATGATCAGGCCGGCGCCGAGCCCGCCGGTGATCCACTCGGGGACGTGGTGGGCGATGCTGATCAGCATGCACGTGGCCAGGGCGCCGATGGCCCAGTGCGCGCCGTGCTCCAGGTAGACGTACTCGTGCAGGGTCCCCTTGCGCACCAGGAAGACCGTGAGCGAACGGATGTACATCGCGCCGATGCCCAGCCCCAGCGCGATCACGATGGGGTCGGTGCTGATCGCGAACGCGCCGATGACGCCGTCGAAGGAGAACGAGGCGTCCAGCACCTCCAGGTAGAGGAAGAGGAAGAAGCCCGCCTTGCCGGTGGCCAGTGCCAGGTCGCTGGGACCCTTGCGCGCCGGGATCGCGACCTCGCCCTCGGCCCCGTCCTCGCCGTCCTCGTCCTCGTCGTCGCCGATCTCGCCCGCCCCGGAGAACAGCTCGCCCAGCCCGTTCACCAGGATGTAGGTGACCATGCCGAGCACTCCGGCGATCATGACGTCGCCCGGGTCCTTCGCCCACAGCCCGGCGACCAGTGCCAGCGAGCCGCCGGCGACGACGACCGCCAGCTGCTCGAGCTTCCCGATGCGGGCCAGCGGACGCTCCAGCCAGGGCAGCCACTTGTGCGCGTGGTCCTCGAACACGAAGTTGAGGAACAGCATCATCAGGAACATCCCGCCGAACGCGGCGATCGTCGGGTAGGCCGACTCCATCGCGGCGTGGTACTTGTCCGGGTCGTTCAGCGCGAGGTCGAACGCCTCGATCGGACCGAGCCCGGCGGTGATCACCACGATCAGCAGCGGGAACACCAGGCGCATGCCGAAGACCGCGATGGCGATGCCGATGGTCAGGAAGATCTTCTGCCAGAACGGGCTCATCCGGTCGAGCACCTTGGCGTTGACCACGGCGTTGTCGAACGAGAGCGAGATCTCGAGGATGGCCAGCACGGCCACCAGCGCGAACCCGGCGAGCCCGCCATAGAAGAAGGCGGCGACCAGGCCCAGGGCGGTGATGGCGAAGGACCAGCCGAAGGTGCGAAGAATCATGCGTACTTTTCTGTTCGTAGCGGGCTAGCGGCGATCAAGCGACGTTGACACCGAAGTCCATGGCGATGCCGGCGAGCCCGGAGGCGTACCCCTGGCCGACCGCGCGGAACTTCCATTCTCCGTTGTGCCGGTACAGCTCCCCGAACACCATCGCCGTCTCGGTCGAGGCGTCCTCGGTGAGGTCGAACCGGGCCAGCTCGTTGCCGTCGGTCCGGTCGACGATGCGGATGAACGCGTTGCGGACCTGGCCGAAGTTCTGCCCGCGGTTGTCGGCGTCGTAGATCGACACCGGGAACACGATGCGCGCGCACTCGGCCGGGACCGTCGCGAGGTCGACGTTGATGGACTCGTCGTCGCCCTCGCCCTCACCGGTCAGGTTGTCGCCGGTGTGCTCCACCGAACCGTCCGGGCTCCTGAGGTTGTTGAAGAACACGAAGTGCTGGTCGGAGAGCACCTTACCGCCGGTGCCCAGGAGCAGGGCGGAGGCGTCGAGGTCGAAGTCCGCGCCCGTGGTGGCCCGCACGTCCCAGCCCAGGCCGACCGAGACCTGGCGGAGGTTGGGCGCGGCCTTGGTGAGCGAGACGTTGCCGCCCTTGGCGAGCGATACTCCCATGACTGCCTCCCCGCCTCAGAGGTTGACGCCGAAGTCGGTCGCGATGCCCGCCAGGCCGGAGGCGTAGCCCTGGCCCACCGCGCGGAACTTCCAGTCCGCGCCGTTGCGGTACAGCTCGCCGAACACCATCGCCGTCTCGGTCGAGGCGTCCTCGGTCAGGTCGTAGCGGGCCAGCTCGGAGTTGTCGCCCTGGTTCACCACGCGGATGAACGCGTTGCGGACCTGGCCGAAGTTCTGGCCGCGGTTGTCGGCGTCGTAGATCGAGACCGCGAAGGCGACCCGCTCGGCGGTGGCCGGCAGCGCACCGAAGTTGACCTTGATCTGCTCGTCGTCGCCGTCGCCGGCCCCGGTGGTGTTGTCACCGGTGTGCTCCACTCCCCCGTCGGGGGTGCGCAGGTTGTTGAAGAACACGAAGTGCTGGTCGGTGATGATCTTGCCGGAACCGTCCAGCACCAGCGCGGAGGCGTCGAGGTCGAAGTCGGCGCCGGTGGTGGTGCGCAGGTCCCAGCCGAGACCCACGGTCACCGCGGTCAGCCCCGGCGCCTGCTTGGTGAGGGAGACGTTGCCGCCCTTGCTGAGACTGACACCCACAGTGCCTCCAAGATCGCTACCATGCCGTCCGGGCACGCGCGCCCCGCAGACGGCGCGAGCGTCCCCTATACCCGACGTTGGAGCGATGCTATCCGTTCCAGGAATCTCTCCGCCGATCCCAGGTGAAGGCATCCTGTCTCCTGCGCGAGACTGGACCGGGAGCGAAGGGAGGCGCCGGTGCGGGGTTCGGGCGATCAGCGTCGTCGTGGCCGGGGGGAGCAGGCCGCGACCCTGGCGATCGAGGCGAGGGAGTCGGCGGCGACCGCCTTCTACGACATGGACCAGGCCCAGAAGTACCTCCAGGGCCGGGTCACCGTCTTCGCCGATCTGGACGCCGCCGCCGCGGCGCCGGCCCAGCGCGAGTTCGCCGCGCTCAGCGAGAGGGCGGACGCCGCCGCGATCGCCTACATCTCCGTCCTGGACGCCAACGACCTGGACGACGACCGTGACCGGGGCCCTGCCGAGTTCGACACCGCCCGGCGGGCGTTCACCGCGGTCACCGGCAAGCTGCGCGAGGTCGACGCGGATCTGGGCCGGTTCGCCGAGCGGCTCGCGCCGCGGATGAGCCGGCTGGAGGCCGCCCTGGACCAGCTGCCGCCGCGGCTGTCGGCGGCCCGGGAGGCGGTGGCCGCCGCCGACGCCGCGATCGCCGCGGCCCGCGCGGCGGGCATGGACGCCTCCGAACCCGAGGCCGAGCTGGCCCGCGCCAGGGAGGCGCTGTCGGTGCTCGGCTCGCAGGGCCTGGGCGGCCTGGGCCTGGCCGGGGCGATGGACCAGGCCGAGGAGGTCCGCCGGCTCGCGGTGGTGGCCCGCGAGACGGCCGAGGAGCTGCCCCGGCTCGGCGAGAGGATCCGCAACTCGCTGGCGTCGGTCCGTACCCGCGCGGAGATGGTCGCGGGCCGGGCGGAGCCGGTCCGGCGGGCGATGACGCTGCTGCTGCGCAACTACTCGCAGTCCTGCTGGCAGGATCTCAAGGGCGCGCCCGAGGCGGTGGAGGCCGGCGTGGAACGGGCCCGCGAACGGCTGGCCGAGGCGTCCGCGCACGCCGCGCGCAACGAGTGGAAGCCCGCCCAGCGGGCCCTGACCGCCGCCCGGACCGAGCTGAACGCCGCCGACCGGAGGGCCGGGCAGGTCACCGGGCGGGTGGCCGAGCTGGACGCGGTGGCGGCCGACCCGGGCAAGCCCGCCGAAAGCGCGCGGTTCGCGGTGCGGGACGCCCAGCGGCTGGCCGTGGCCCAGCCCGGCGGCGCGGCCCCGCACCACGCCCGCGCGCTGGACGGCCTCGTCGAGCGCCTGGAACGGGCGCCGGGCCGGCTGTCGGGCACCCACCCCGACTACTGGTCGTACCTCCAGGAGCTGGAGGCGATCAAGACGGCCGCGGGCGACGTGGTGACCCGGATCCGCGCCGAACGCGCCGGGCAGGCATAGGCGCGGGCACACGTACGGGCATAGGCGCAGGCGCGGGCATAGGCGCGGGCGCGGGCGAAGGGCAGGCTCGGGCGTGGGTCCGCGTCCGGGCCGCCCCTTGCTTCAGCGGGGGCGGTCGTGGATGCCGATGGTGAGGTTGCGTGCCGCCATCGGCGGGCCGCCGGGCTGCGGGTCGCCGTAGGGAGGCATCTGCCCGTGCTGCGGCTGGGGGTGCGCCTGGGGCGCGGGGGCGGGGTGCCCCTGCGCGGCCCCCTGGACGGGGTCGGCCCACACCGCGGTGCCGTACGCGCAGACCTCGTGCCCGCCTCCGGACAGGGCGGCGGTGTCGAACGTCATGCCCACCACCGCGTTGGCGCCCTTGCGCCGCGCCTCCTCGGCCAGCCGCTCCACGGCCTCGCGCCGGGCGGCGGCCAGTCCCAGGGAGGGCTGCTCGCCGGTGACCCGGAAGGTCGCGCTGCTGGACGAGTGCGCGGTGGGGGCGGGCCGCGCCTGATCGGTCTGGACGGCCACTCCCAGCGCCTCCCCGAACACGCTCCGGATCTCGTGCCCCGGCAGGCCATCAGTCGTCACGATCAGCATGGCCCCACGGTAATCCATCCGCGCCCGGGCCACATCCACCCGCGCGATGCCGAGCCCCGGTGTTCCCCCGTGACCGGGGGAACGCCGGGGCCGCGGGCACGGTCAGTCCAGGTACTCCCGGAGCATCTGGGCGCGGGAAGGGTGGCGCAGCTTCGCCAGGGTCTTCGACTCGATCTGGCGAATCCGCTCCCGCGTCACTCCGAACTCCCGGCCGACCTCTTCCAGCGTTCGCGGATGGCCGTCGGTCAGGCCGAAGCGCAGCTGGATGATGCGCTGCTCCCGGTCCGACAGCGTGCCCAGGATGTCCTCCAGCTGGTCCTGGAGGAGGATGAACGCCGCCGCCTCGATGGGCACGACCGCGTCGGCGTCCTCGATGAAGTCGCCGAGGTCGGAGTCCTCCTCCCCGATCGGCGACTGCAGTGACACCGGTTCCTGGGCGATCCGCTGGATCTCCACGACCCGGACGGGCGTCAGGCCCATCTCCAGGCCGATCTCCTCGGGGGTCGGTTCACGGCCGAGGTCCTGGTGCATCTGACGCTGCACCCGGACCAGCTTGTTGATGGTCTCCACCATGTGCACCGGGATCCGGATGGTCCGGGCCTGGTCGGCGATCGCCCTGGTGATCGCCTGGCGGATCCACCAGGTGGCGTAGGTCGAGAACTTGAACCCCTTGGTGTAGTCGAATTTCTCGACCGCACGGATGAGTCCGAGATTTCCCTCCTGGATCAGGTCGAGGAACAGCATCCCCCGGCCCACGTAGCGTTTGGCGATCGAGACCACCAGGCGCAGGTTGGCCTCGATCAGGCGTTGCTTCGCCCGTACTCCCTCGCGGGCGAGCAGTTCGAGGTCGAGCCGCTCGACCGGGGACAGGATGGCGGTCTGCGCCATCTTCTCCTCGGCGAACAGGCCCGCCTCGATCGATTTCGCTAGTTCGACTTCATCTTCTGCCGTGAGAAGCGGTACGCGACCGATTTCCCGCAGGTAGATCCGGACCAGATCGCTCGTCGGCGCCCGCTTGCCGAGGTCTCCCTCGTCAGCTCGCGTGACGTCCTCGCTCTCCTGCTGAGATTCGAGGACCTCTACCCCCTGCTCTGCGAGCATCCGGACGACCCGCTCGAGCGAGTCGTCCGGCAAGTCGGAGCGATCGAGTGCCGCGGCGACGTCCTCGACGGTCACACCGCCGCGTTCTCTGCCGCGCGCGACAAGGTCCGCCACCTGGTCAACCGATGGCGCCTCGCTTGGCAGCACCGAAGGGCCCACGGGGACAGTCTGCGTCAAATGAGCCCAAGATCACAGGACCCATTTTGCGCCGATCCGGGTTACTGCGCCCCAAGCCCTCGCTCGCGCAACACCCGTCTCTGCTGCTCAAGCGCGACAAGATCGCCGAACATCCGGGCGTACTGCTCGGCCTGATCGGCCGCATTCAGCCGCTGGAGTTTAGATTTCAACTCCGTGATCGACCGCGTGAGCTGGCGCTCCTGGATTCGGGCGAGCAGCTCCCCCGCATATCGGTCATCCGTTTCCTGCGCGGAGTGCATCGGATCAACTCCGAGCCGCGTGATCAGTGCCCTGACCTGGTCGTCCGGAGCCCGTTCCAGCAGCGCGGCCACCCATTCCCCGGGGCTTCCCGCGGCCGGCAGGCCCCCGGCCTCGGCGATGACCGACCGGAGCGCGGCGTGCGGCGGGGCGATGAACGCCCCGGCCGGGACCTCGTCGAACGCGGGCCCGAGCAGCGCCGGACGCTGCACGGCGATCTTCAGCAGCTCGCGCTCGCGGAGCACCTCGGGATCGGCGGGGTCGAACGCGGGCCGCGCGTCGCCGCCGGCCGGCCGTGCCCGGGCCGCCGCGGCGCCCGCCGCCGCACCCGCCGCCGCGCCGGGCACCCGCCGGGCGGCGAGCTCGCGCACCCGCCGCAGCACGAACTGCTCGTCCAGGATGCCGAGCCAGCGGTCCAGGCTGACCGCGTACATCTGCCGCAGCGCCCGGTCCTTGATCGCCGCCACCACCGGCGCCGCCGCGTCCAGCGCGGCCAGCCGGCCCTCGGCGGTGTCCAGGTCGTGCTGCTCGATCGCGGTCCTGATCGCGAACTCGAACAGCGGCAGCCGGGAGGCCACCAGGTCGCGCACCGCCGCGTCGCCCTGCCGGATCCGCAGGTCGCAGGGGTCCAGCCCGTCCGGCTGCACCGCCACGAACGTCTGGGTGACGAACTTCTGCTCGTCGGCGAAGGCGCGCAGGGCGGCGCGCTGCCCGGCCGAGTCGCCGTCGAAGGTGAAGATGACCTCGCCGCGGAACTCGTCCTGGTCCATCAGCAGCCGGCGCAGGATCTTGATGTGGTCGTCGCCGAACGAGGTCCCGCAGGTGGCGATCGCCGTCGGCACCCCGGACAGGTGACAGGCCATCACGTCGGTGTACCCCTCGACGACCACCGCCTGCCGGCGCTGCGCGATCTCCCGCCTGGCCAGGTCGGCGCCGTACAGGACCGAGCCCTTGTGGAAGAGGGGCGTCTCGGGGGTGTTCAGGTACTTGGGGCCGTCGTCATCGTCGTAGAGCCGGCGCGCCCCGAAGCCGATCGTGTTGCCGCTCAGGTCGCGGATCGGCCACATCAGCCGGCCCCGGAACCGGTCCATCGGGCCGCGCCGGCCCTCCTTGGCCAGCCCGCCGGCGACCAGCTCGCGGTCGGCGAAGCCCCGGCCGCGCAGGTGCCGGACCAGCGCCTCCCACTCGCGCGGGGCGAACCCCACGCCGAACCGCTCGGCGTCGGCCGCCTCGAATCCGCGCTCGGACAGGAACCGCCGGGCGATGACGGCCTCGGGGGAGTTCAGCCGCCCGGCGTAGAACTCGGCCGCCGCCTGGTGCGCCTCCAGCAGCCGGGCCCGCTGCCCCGAGTCCTGCCGGGGGCCGTGGCCGCCCTCCTCGTACCGCAGCTGGACGCCGGCCTTCGCCGCGAGCCGTTCCACCGCCTCGGAGAACGACAGGTGGTCGATCTCCTGGACGAACTTGATGACGTCGCCGCCGGCCGCGCAGCCGAAGCAGTAGAAGAGCCCCCGGGCCGGGGTGACGTTGAACGAGGGCGACTTCTCGTCATGGAAGGGGCACAGGCCCTTGAGGTTGCCGCCGCCGGCGTTGCGGAGCTGGAGGTACTCCCCGATCACGTCGTCGATGGGTGACCGCTCCCGCACGAGCGCGATGTCCTCATTACGAATCCGGCCTGCCACGGCCGCGAGTCTAATGGCGCGACCCGACATCCCGGGCCCGCGCCTCCCAACCCGCCCCGTCCGGTTCCCGGGGTCGTGACCACATGGTGACCTGCACCCGCGGTGAAATCCACCCATCCGGAAAGGTCCTGGCTACGAACGTCTCTCGAAGACGGCCGGACGACATGGGACGAGGAGTGGTCGTGGGCGAAGAGGTGCTGCTCTCGGTGAACGGGGTCGAGCTGTGCGCGGAGACGTTCGGAGAACGCGGGGACGCCCCCGTCCTGCTGGTGGGCAACTCGATGCTGACCTGGCCGGAGGAACTGTGCGGGCTGCTGGCCGGCGGGGGGCGCTTCGTGCTGCGGTACGACCTGCGCGACACCGGGCGCTCCACCACGGCCGACCCGGCCGCGCCGGGCTACACCCTGCGCGATCTGGTCGCCGACGCGGCCGGGATGCTGGAGGCGTTCGGCCTGCCGCGCGCGCACGTCGCGGGCTTCGGCGTGGGCGGCTGGATCGCGCAGCTGCTGGCGCTCGACCACCCCCGGCGGGTCGCCTCGCTCACGCTCGCCGCCACCCGCCCGGTCGCCCCGGGGCCCAACGACCCGGACCTGCCCGAGCACTCCGCGGAGCTGATGGCGGCCATGATGGCGGCGCCGGAGCCCGACTGGACCGACCGCGCGTCGGTGATCGAGGCCATGGTCGCCCACAGGCGGCACCTGGCCGGGACGGCGGGATACGACGAGGCCGCGGCCCGGCGCCACGTCGAGCGGATCTTCGACCGGACGGTCGTGCCCGCGGGGGCCGACCCGGCGATGGCGCACCGCTCGAACCAGACCGCCATCGTGTTCGCGGCCCTGGACTGCGGTGACCGGTGGCGGGAGCGGCTGGGTTCCATCACGGCCCCGACGCTGGTGATCCACGGGGAGGACGACCCGTTCTTCCCGATCGGGAACGGCGGCGCGCTGGCGAAGGAGATCCCCGGGGCGGAGCTGATCGGCCTGCCCGGGGCGGGGCAGGAGCTGCCGCCCGGGGTGTGGGAGGTGGTGGCGCTCGCGATCCTCCGGCACACCCGTGCCCGGGCATAGGCGTGCCCGCATCGCTCCCGGAGCCGACGCTCCCGGAGCCGACGGTGCCGCCGTCCCGGCGGACGCACGAGGACGTCCGCCGGGACGGCGCGGTGGCGGCGCGGTGGCGGCGCGGTGGCGGCGCGGTGGCGGCGGTCCGCTTCGCCTCGCCCGGGTCGCCGGGTCGCCGGGCTACCCGCCGACCGGGCGGATGGTCACCGCACCCTGAAGCGGTCGAAGAGCCGGTACATGAAGTCGGTGCCCTGCTTGAGCGCGGCGACGGCGATCCGCTCGTCGTTGCCGTGCATCCCGATCAGCTGGTCGTTGTCGAGGACGTACGGGTAGACGCCGTAGCCGGGGATGCCCTTGGAGGTCCACGGGTAGAGGCTGGTGCCCGCCTCGAACAGGGCGGGGGCGAAGACGGCGCCGGGGTAGGTCTTGGCGGCGGCGTCGCCGATGGCGGTGTAGAGGGGCGAGTCGATGCTGGACGGCGGCCTGGAGAAGGTCTCGTCGAGCCGCTTCAGGGCGTCCTCCTCGCTCTCCCCCGCGTTGCCGACGAGCTTGACGGTGACGTCCCGCCCTTCCAGCCGTTCGCGGATGCCGGCGAGGAAGTCGCGGGGGCGCTGGCCGCCGGGGACGCCCCGGCAGTTGAGGCGCAGGGTGGCGGTGGAGGGGATGACGTTCTCCTTGTATCCCGCGTCCTCGATGACGAAGGCGTGGGTGGTGCGGAGAAGGGCGCGGTGCAGCCACGGGTAGGAGCTGCGCTTGACCACCAGGGCCGCGGCGCGTTCGCGGGCGGGCTGGGAGCGGGCGGCGAGCATGAGCTCCAGCGCGCGCTTGAACGGGGCGTCCTCGGTGGCCTCGGCCAGGGCGGAGAAGTACTCGCGGGTGACCGGGGTGAGGGTGACGGGGGCCAGCCAGGTGTCGATGGCGGTGACGGCCCGGGAGAGCCTGGCGATGGCCGAGTCGGGGTTGGGCTTGGAGGAGTGGGTGGCGGTGCCGTCGGCCACGATGTCGAGGTTGAAGTAGACCTTGTCCTGGCGGGTGACCGTGATGAGCATGGGGGTCGTCCGGTCCTTCTGGGCCAGGAACCAGCCGCCCTCGGTGAGGACCATGCCGGCGTCGATCTTGTCCCAGTGGTGCTCGGCCAGCCAGCGGGAGCCGTGCGGGCCCGCCTCCTCGTCGCAGTCGGTGAGGACGATGATGTCGCGGTCGAACCGCCCGCCCTCGTTCAGGTGGCGCAGCAGGCCCGCGACGAACGCGGCGTTGGCGCCCTTCATGTCCAGCGCGCCGCGGCCGTAGATCTCACCGTCCCTGACGACGCCGCCGAACGGGTCCACGGACCACTTGGCGCGTTCCACGGGGACGACGTCGGAGTGCCCGAGCAGGAGCAGCGGCGCGGCGGAGGTGGTGCCCTCGATCCGGGCGATGAGGTGGACGTTGTCCTTCTTGGGGGTCGGGATGATCTCGCTGGAGACGCCCGCCGAGTCCCAGACCGCCTTGAGCATCTCGGCGTGCGGGCGGGTGACGCCGCCCTCGCCGTGGTTCTGGGTGTCGAAGGCGAGCATCTTCTTCAGCAGGGCGAGCGGATCGAGGTCGGCCGGGGCGATCCCGGCGGGCGCGAGCCGGCGCGCGGGCGGCGCGGCGGCGGCCGTGCCGCCGGCCAGGACGCCGCCGGCGAGCAGGGCGGCCCCCGCTCCGGTGGAACGGTGGAGGAACGTGCGGCGGCTGACGGGTCGTGGAGAGTCGGTCACTGGGAGCACCTGCTTTCTGACAGGACGGTGACGGTGCCTGGTGAAGGGACTCGGGGAGAACCGACGGAGCCGGAGCACCCGGCGAGCGCCCGGCGGGCCTGGGGCCGGCCGGGCGCTCGCGGCACGGGGTCAGCGCTGCCGGAACGCCGCCACCACCTCGACCTCGACCAGCCAGCCGTTGACCGGCAGGTTCTCGATCTCGATGGTGACCCGGGCGGGACGCGCGGGGTTCACCATCATCGGCGGGGCGGGGGCGGCGGTGCCCAGCGGGACGTCGACGGGCTTGCCGGTGGACAGATCGGTGTTGGCGTAGAACTGGCGGTACGCGCGGTTCCAGCCGGCGAAGTCGGCGGTGTCCGCGCCTGGCGGGTTGCTGAGATAGGCCCGCATGGAGATCACGTCCCTGGCGGTCAGGCCCTGCGCCTTGAGGTTCTCGTTGATCGCCTTCAACGCGTTGATCGCCTGGGCCTCGGTCAGCGTTACTCCCGGGGGCAGCGTGCCGCCCGGGAAGTCGACGTAGCGCTCGGGGGATCCGGCGGGCGCCGACGGGTTGGCCGCGACCGGCCCGAGGCCGCTGGCGGTGTAGGTGGCGACGGCGGAGCCGACCGCGACGCCGTTGGCGATGGAGGGGTTGTTCTGGCCCGCCGGCAGTGCCGGGCGGACCTCGGTGGGACGCGGCGGCCGGGGCGCGCGGTCGGGCGCGGCCGAGGCGACGCCGCCGGCGCCGACCAGGGCGGTGGCGGCCACGCCGGCAATGATGATCTTTCGCATGGTCATCCCTTCAGGACCCGCTGGTGGAGTTCGGTCACGACCTTGCGGGCCGACTCGAACGACCCGTGCTGCCAGGCGATCTCGTAGCTGAGCCAGTCACCGGAGAAGTAGACGTTGCCCTGCGGCTGGTTCAGCAGCCGGTACTCGGCGCCCCGGGACGGCCAGGAGATCCAGCCGCCCTGGATGTGCTGCTGCCGGCTCCAGGCGATGGAGGCGGAGGAGGCGATCCCCTGCCGGTAGCGGTCGCCGTGGATCTTCGCGCCCGCGTCGAGCGCGCGGCGGAGCCGTTCGGCGTGGGTGAGGCGGGCGTAGGCGTCGGAGTTGGCGCCGAAGTTGTAGTAGCCGACCACCAGGCCGCGCTGGGCGTGGTAGTCGTGCGAGGGGTACCAGATGGTGGAGATGTCGAGGTCGGTGTTGGTGATGCCGCCGTAGATGCGCTCCTCGTCCTCCCACCAGCGGCTCTTGTACTCCAGGCCGATCTTGCCGGTGGAGGCCGGGACCGGGGTGCCCAGCGCCGACTGCACGCTCGCGCCGAGGTTGTGCGGGATCTTGGCGAGGAGGTGCGGCGGGAGCGTGGCGATGCAGTAGTCGGCCGCCAGGGTGCGGGTGCGGCCCTCCCGCTCGTACTCGATCTCCACCCCGCCGGCCAGGTTGGTGATCTTGGTGACCTGGGCTCCGGTGCGGATCCTGCCCGCCCCCACCGCCTTGGCCAGCGCGCGCGGGATGGCGTCCATGCCGCCGACCGGCTGGAACATCAGCATGGCCTGGCTGTAGCCGAACTCGAAGGAGAAGGACCGTCCCACGCCGCTGGCCAGGACGTCCGACAGCGAGGGCACCGGCCCCAGGACCGTTCCCGCGTTCTCGGCGGCGCCCGGGTCCACCGTGTAGCCGCGCCGGCCGTCGGTGCCCGTGTAGGCGAAGCCGCTCGCCCTGCCGCCGATGGCCCCGAAACCGGACAGGAAGGAGAGGAGCCGTTCCTTGTCGGTGCCGGTGAGCCGCTGGTCCAGGGCGCCCTGGTCGGTCGCCTTGGCCAGCAGCTCGGAGATGTAGCCGTACACGTCGGCCTTGGCGGTCCGCCACCGCACCGGCGCCGTCATGCCGGCCGACTGGTTGTAGATGTAGGCGTCGGCGTTGGAGTTGGTGAAGACCTCCAGGGGCACGCCCAGCTCGCGGCAGTAGTCCATGGTGGTCATCCACTGGGCGATGCGCGCCGGGCCGGCGTTCATGTACACGCCCTTGCCGAAGCCGATGCGCTGCGTGTCGCCGCCCATCTCGGCCAGCCGGTCACCGCCGCGCAGGGTGCGGTTCCGCCCGCCCACCCGGTCCTGCGCCTCCAGGATCGTCACGTCGTACCCGGCCTTGCCCAGCTCGTAGGCGGCGGCCAGGCCGGCGACGCCCGCGCCCAGGACGGCGATCCTCGCGGCGCCGCGGCCGCGCAGCGTGAAGTCGGACCGCCGCGGCGGCTGGAAGGGGACGCGGGTCGCGGCCTCGGCGCTGGGCGCCAGCCCGAGCGCGCCCATGGTCGCGAACATGGCGCCCGCACCGCCCGTCGCGCCCACTCTCGTGAGGAAGCCGCGGCGGCTGACGCCGCCGCCCTTCGGCTCTTCCGTCATCACCAAGGGGAACACCTCCAAGATCTCGACGGCCGAGTCTTGGAGCGTTCCGTTTCGGTGGACGTCCCGGCGGGAAACAGCTCCGTTTCGGACATGATCGTGGGGTTAAGTCATGATTTCGATCTCCTCACCGTGAATGTCCGGTTGATGGCTTCTGGATAGCCTGCTCGTTCCGGGTCGGCCCCGTCACCACCGGTGACGGGCCCCGCACACCCCTGTTGCGTCGCGGTGAGATCGCGATGACGGTGCCGTTTCCGGTCAGGGGGATTGTGAAAAGGGCGTTAAATGCGCAACGCGACCGTTCCTTCGCAGGTCAGAAGGGGGATAGCGTCCGGAGAGTGCTGATCACTCCACACGAGCAGGAGCGCCTGCTGATCCATGTGGCCGCCCAGGTGGCCCGGGATCGCCGGGCGCGGGGGCTGCGGCTCAACCACCCCGAGGCGACGGCGATCATCGCGGTGCACATCCTGGAGGGCGCCCGCGACGGGCGCACCGTGGCCGAACTCATGGAGTCCGGCCGCACCGTCCTCACCCGTGACGACGTCATGGAGGGCATCCCCGAGATGCTGGACTCGGTCCAGATCGAGGCGACGTTCCCCGACGGCACCAAGCTCGTCACCGTCCACCGGCCCGTCCCGTGAGCGCGGGTCCCGGCACCGCGCGGCCCGCGGGCGCGCCGCCGCCGGACGGCCCGCTGATCCCCGGCCAGGTCGTCCCCGGCGAGGATCCGGTCGAGCTGAACCCGGGCCGCCCGCGCGTGACGGTCACCGTGGTCAACACCGGCGACCGGCCGGTGCAGATCGGCTCGCACTACCACTTCGCGGTCGCCAACCCCGCGCTCGACTTCGACCGGGACGCCGCCTGGGGCCACCGGCTCGACGTGCCCGCCGGGACGGCGGTGCGGTTCGAGCCGGGCATGACCCGCGACGTCGACCTGGTCCCCCTCGCCGGCGCCCGCGTCGTACCGGGCCTGCGCATGGAGAAGAACGGAGCGCTGGATGACTGAGCCCGTGAGCGGGAGCCGCGCGCGGCTCTCCCGCGCGCGCTACGCCGAGCTGTACGGGCCGACCGCCGGCGACCGCGTCCGGCTCGCCGACACCGGGCTGTTCGTGGAGGTGACCGAGGATCGCAGCAGGGGCCCGGCGGGCGCCGGGGACGAGGCGGTGTTCGGCGGCGGCAAGGTGATCCGCGAGTCCATGGGGCAGGCCCGCGCCACCCGCGCCGAGGGCGCGCTCGACCTGGTGATCACCGGGGCGGTGGTCATCGACCACTGGGGCGTCGTCAAGGCCGACGTGGGCGTGCGCGACGGCCGGATCGTCGCGCTCGGCAAGGCCGGCAACCCCGACACGATGGACGGCGTCCACCCCGGCCTGGTCATCGGCCCGTCCACCGAGGTGCTGGCGGGGAACGGCCGGATCCTCACCGCGGGCGCGGTGGACTCCCACGTCCACTTCATCTGCCCGCAGCTCCTCGACGAGGCCCTCGGCGCCGGGGTGACGACGCTGATCGGCGGGGGCACCGGGCCGGCCGAGGGCACCAAGGCCACCACCGTCACCGGCGCCTGGTACCTGCACCGCATGCTGGAGGCCCTCGACGGCCACCCGGTGAACGTGGCGCTGCTCGGCAAGGGCAACACCGTCTCCGAGGACGCCCTCTGGGAGCAGCTGCGGGCGGGCGCCTCCGGGTTCAAGCTGCACGAGGACTGGGGCTCCACCCCCGCCGCGATCGACGCCTGCCTGCGCGTGGCCGACGCCTCGGGCGTCCAGGTGGCCCTGCACAGCGACACCCTGAACGAGGCCGGGTACGTCGAGTCGACGCTGGAGGCGATCGGCGGCCGGTCGATCCACGCGTACCACACCGAGGGCGCCGGCGGCGGGCACGCGCCCGACATCATCACCGTCGCCTCGCACCCCAACGTGCTGCCCTCCTCCACCAACCCGACCCGCCCGCACACCGTCAACACGCTGGACGAGCACCTCGACATGCTCATGGTGTGCCACCACCTCAACCCGTCGGTCCCCGAGGACCTGGCGTTCGCCGAGTCGCGGATCCGGCCGACCACGATGGCGGCCGAGGACGTCCTGCACGACCTGGGCGCGATCTCGATGATCGGCTCGGACTCGCAGGCGATGGGCCGGATCGGCGAGACGGTGATCCGTACCTGGCAGACCGCGCACGCGATGAGGCTGCGCCGCGGCCCCCTGGAGGGCCCGGCCGACAACCTGCGGGCCCGCCGGTACGTGGCCAAGTACACGATCAACCCCGCGATCGCGCACGGCCTGGACGCCGAGATCGGCTCGGTCGAACCGGGCAAGCTGGCCGACCTGGTGCTGTGGGACCCGGCGTTCTTCGGCGTCCGGCCGCAGATCGTGGTGAAGGGCGGGGTGATCGCCTGGGCGGCGATGGGCGACGCCAACGCCTCGATCCCGACCCCGCAGCCGGTCCTGCCGCGCCCGATGTTCGGCGCCGCCCCGGCCGTGGCGGCCGGCGCCTCGCTGCACTTCGTCTCCCAGGCGGCGCTGGACGACGGGCTGGCGGGGAGGCTGGCGGTACGGCGGGCGCTGGTGCCGGTCAAGGACACCCGGCGGCTGGGCAAGGCCGACATGCCGCTGAACGACGCGCTGCCGGAGATCAAGGTCGATCCCGACTCGTTCACCGTCACCGTCGACGGCGAGGAGATCGAGCCCGCCCCGCTCGCGGAGCTGCCCATGGCCCAGCGCTACTTCCTGTTCTGAACGTCGGGCCGGCGGTGCCGGAAACAGTCCTGGAGGGTGCCGAATGATCACGGCGGATCCGGCGCGGCGGTGCCCGTGAGCCTGCCCGCCCGCCTGCTGCTCCTGGCCGACTCGCGGCTCCCGGCCGGCGGGCACGTCCACTCGGGCGGCCTGGAGCCGGCGGTGCTGGCGGGTGCGGTCGCCGACGTCGCCGGGCTCGCCGGGTTCCTGCGCGGCCGGCTCGCCACCTCCGGTCTGGCCGGCGCGGCCCTGGCCGCCGCCGCGTGCGCGCACGCCTCCGCGGAGGCGCCCTGGGCGTGGGCCCGGCTGGACCTGGAGGCGGACGCCCGTACCCCCTCCCCCGCGCAGCGGAGGGCGTCACGCGCCCAGGGCAGGTCGCTCCTGAGGGCCGCCCGGAGGACATGGCCGCACCCGGCCCTGGACGCCCTCGCCGCCCTCCGGGAGCCGCACCACCCGCTCGTGCAGGGGGCCGCCGCGGCGGCGGCGGGCGGCGCTCCCCGCGACGCGGCGGCCATCAGCGCGTACGGGGCGGTGACGGGGCCGGCGTCGGCCGGCGTGCGGCTGCTCGGCCTCGATCCCCTCGCCGTGCACCGCGTGCTCGCCGACCTCTCCGCCGAGATCGACGCGGTGGCGGCGGAGGCGTCCCGGGAGACCGGCGACTGGGCGGCGCTGCCCGCCACGTCCGCCCCCGCCCTCGACCTGTACGCCGAGCTGCACCAGGGCGCGGAGCCGCGCCTCTTCGAGTCCTGACCCGACGTCCTACCGACATGCCTGAACGAAATGCCTGACGACATGCCTGACGACATCGCCGGCGAGCTCGCCGGTGACATCCCGACTGGAGGTGCACCGTGGGTGCCCATCACGAGCACGACCCGCACGAGGCCGCCCCGGCGCACGGCCGCGCCCTGCGGCTGGGCATCGGCGGCCCGGTCGGGAGCGGCAAGACCGCGCTGACCGCCGCGCTGTGCCGCGTGCTGCGCGACGAGCTGGAACTCGCCGTGGTGACCAACGACATCTACACCACCGAGGACGCCGACTTCCTGCGCCGCGAGGCCGTCCTGGCCGACGACCGGATCACCGCCGTGCGGACCGGGGCGTGCCCGCACACCGCCATCCGCGACGACATCTCCGCCAACCTGGACGCGGTGGAGGAGCTGGAGGAACGGCACGGCGGCGCCCTCGACCTGGTCATCGTGGAGAGCGGCGGCGACAACCTGACCGCGCTGTTCAGCAAGGGGCTGGCGGACCGGCAGATCTTCGTGCTGGACGTGGCGGGCGGCGACGACGTCCCGCGCAAGGGCGGGCTGGGCGTCGCCGCGGCCGACCTGCTGGTGGTGAACAAGACCGACCTGGCGGCGATGGTCGGCAGCGACCTGGACCTGATGGCCCGCGACGCCGCCCGCGTCCGCGACGGCAGGCCGGTGGCCTTCACCTCCCTGCGCGAGCACCCGGGGGCGCCGGAGGTCGCGGGCTGGGTCCGCGGCGTCGTCCGCGCGGCGCGCGCGCACGGACGCGCGCACGCGAACGCCTCATGAGCAGGGGCTACACCGCGCGCGCCGCCGTCACCGCCGAACCCGGGCCCGGTCCCGGCGGCCGGGCCCGCCTCACCCGGCTGCGCTCCGACGGCCCGCTGGCGCTGCGCGAGACCGCCGACGCCCTCTACCTGGTGGGCGCCGCGGCGGGACCGCTCGGCGGCGACGACCTGGAGCTGGCGGTGACGGTCCGGCCGGGCGCCCGGCTCGCCGTCCGCTCCGCCGCCACGTCCCTGGCGCTGCCGGGGCGGGGCGGGTCCCGGATGACCGTCCGGGCCGAGGTCGGCGCCGGCGGGCACCTCGACTTCGCCCCCGAGCCGACCGTGGCGGCGGCCGGATGCCACCACCGCGCCGCCGCCTTCATCACCCTCGACGAGGGCGCGACGCTGCGCTGGTACGAGGAGCTGATCCTGGGGCGGCACCGGGAGCGTCCCGGCCGCCACACCAGCCGCTTCGACGTCACCGTCGGCGGGGTGCCCCTGCTCCGCCACGAGCTGCGCCTGGACGACCCCGCCGTCTACGGCGGCCTGGCCGTCCTGGACGGGGCCGGCGCCGTGGGCAGCGTCCTGCTGGCGGGCCCGGACCTCACCCGCGAACCGCTCACCGGCGAGGGACTGGCCGTGCTGCCCCTCGCCGGCCCCGGCGTCCTCATCACCGCCACCGCCCCGGACTCGGCCGCGCTGCGCCGCCGCCTGTCGGCGGGCGAGGCCCGTGCGGCACGGGAACCGGCCACCGCTTCCGGGTGAATCCGGCCACAATGTCCCGATGAACGACGACAGGGCACGGTGGCCGGGCGAGCTGCGCCCGTACCAGGCGGAGGCCCTCGGCAGGCTCGACCGCGCCTGGGCGGAGGGCCGTTCCCGGGCCTGGGTGGTGCTCCCGCCCGGAACGGGCAAGACCCTCGTCGGGCTGGAGGCCGCCCGCAGGCTCGGGCGCCGCACGGTGGTCCTGGTGCCGAACACCGCGATCCAGCACCAGTGGGTCGCGCACTGGCGCCGGTGCGGCGGCACGGCGGGCACCGACCGCGCGCTCCGGCATCCGGTGACGGTCCTCACCTACCAGTCCGTGGCCGTCTTCGACCCCGACGCCGAGACCGACGAGGAGGGCCGCCGGACCGGCCGCCGTGGCTCGCTGATGCGGCTCCTGCACGACAACGGGCGGGCGCTGGTCGCGGCGCTGCACGACGCCGGGCCGCTCACCCTCGTGCTGGACGAGTGCCACCACCTCCTGGACGTGTGGGGGCGCCTGCTCGCCGAGATCCTGGACGGGCTGCCCGACGCGCGGGTCCTCGGGCTCACCGCCACCCCGCCCGAGTCGCTGACGCCCGGCGAGGCCGAGCTGGTGGACGCGCTGTTCGGCACGCCCATCCCGGGCGCCTCCATCCCGGCGATGGTGCGGCAGGGGTACCTCGCGCCGTTCGCCGAGCTGGCCTGGCTCACCACCCCGACCGCCGTGGAGACCGCCTACGTCGAAGGGGAGGCCGAACGCTTCGCCGAGCTGACCGCCGGGCTGCTCGAACCCGGCTTCACCACCACGGGCCTGCTGGAGTGGCTGGACGCCCGCATGATCGACCGGACCGCCGGGGAGGGCGGCGCCGTCCCCTGGTCACGGGTCGAGGCGGCCGAGCCGCGGATCGCCGCCGCGGCGCTGCGGTTCCACCACGCCGGGCTGCTCGCGCTCCCGCCGGGCGCCCGCCCGCGCGAGGAGCACCGGCGCGCGCCGACCGCCGAGGACTGGGTGGCGCTGCTGAACGACTACGTCGTGCACTGCCTGCTGCCCAGCCCCGACCCCAAGGACGCCGCGGCGCTGGAGGCCGTCCGGCGCGCCCTGCCCGCCGTCGGCCACCAGCTGACCAGGCGGGGCATCCGGGCGTCCCGTTCGCCCGTCGACCGGGTGCTGGCCCGCAGCGCCGCCAAGACGCACGCCGCGACGGAGATCGCCGCGGCGGAGGCGGCCTCGCTGGGCGCCCGGCTGCGCTGCCTCGTGCTCTGCGACCACGAACGCGCCGGCGCCACCCTCCCGGCGCGGCTGCGCGACGTGCTCGACGCCGAGGCCGGGTCGGCCTGGCTCATGCTGACCGGCCTGGCCGCCGATCCCCGCACGCGGGCGCTGTCCCCCATGCTCGTCACCGGCCGCACGGTCGCCGCCGACGAGGAGACCGCACGCGCCTTCGTCCTGAAGCACCACGGCCGGGGTCTGGCGGTGGAGCCCGCGGGCGGCGGCGTCGCACTGATCACCGGCCCCTGGACCTCCGCGGCGTGGGTGCCCCTGATCACCGCGTTCTTCGAGGCGGGCCGCTGCCAGGTGCTGGTCGGGACCCGCGGGCTGCTCGGCGAGGGCTGGGACGCGCGGGGCGTCAACGCCCTCATCGACCTGACCACCGCGACCACCCCCACGGCCGTCGTGCAGACCCGGGGCAGGGCCCTGCGCCTCGATCCGTCCTGGCCCGGCAAGACCGCCAACACCTGGACGGTGGTGTGCGTGACCGACCGCCACCCCAAGGGGACGGCCGACTGGGACCGGTTCGTCCGCAAGCACGCGGGCTACCTCGCCGCCGCACCGGACGGTGAGATCGTCGCGGGGGTGGCCCATGTCGACGCGTCGTTCTCGCCGTACGCCCCGCCCGCCGCGGCCTCGTTCGACCGGCTCAACCGCGAGATGCTGGCCCGTGCCGAGGACCGGGCCGCCACCCGCGCCGGCTGGCGCCTGGGCACGTCCTTCCGGGACGAGCTCGTCCACACCCTGCGGATCCGCCCGGCCCGCACGACCGCGGTCGCGCTCGCCGCGCCCGCGGCCGGCCTCGTCCCGCCCGGCTCCGTTCCGTCGGAGGGCCTCGCCACGGGCCGCCCGCCGCTGCCCCCTCTGTACGTACCCCGCCGTGCGGGGGTCCTGGCCGGCACGCTGCTCTCCTCGCTGTTCACCACGGCCGCCGGCGTGGTCACCGCCGCCGCCTTGGGGGCGATGGAGTGCCTGGTCCTGGTGGCGACCGCGCTGGCGCTGACCGCGGCCGTGGCGGTCACGCTGGAGGTCCGGGGCCGGCGCAGGGCCGCCGCGTCCCGGAGAGCGCGGGAACGGGCGGTCGAGGAGGCCGCGACGCGCCTGGACGCGTTGCCGGAGGAACCCGCCGTCACCGGCTTCGCGTACGCCGTCGCCGACGCCCTCAAGGGAACGGGGCTGTCCCGCCGCGGCGCGGAGGGCGTCACCGTCCGTCCCGAGCCCGACGGCACGTACCGCTTCTCCCTGACGGACGTGGACGCGGCCACGTCCCGGCGGTTCGCGGTGGCCCTGGACGAGGTGCTCGGCCCCATGGCCACCCCGCGTTACGTGGTGCCGCGCTACGTCGTCCGCCCCCGCACCGGCCGGGAAAGGCGCGAACGCGCCTTGCTCTGGTGCGGCGGATCGGCGCGGGCGGACGGGGTGGTCTACCACTCGGTCCCGTCGGTCTTCGGCCAGAACCTCACCCGCACGAACGCCTTCGTGAACGCCTGGAACACCTGGGTCTCCGCCGGCACCGCCGTCCGCGCCTCCACTCCCGAAGGGGAGGGCATCCTGGCCACCCACCGGGGCGAGGACCCGTTCGAGGCGACCACCGTCCTGCGGGTCGCCTGGGACTGACCGGCCGCCGGAGCCGCCGTCCGTCCCGGGGCCTCCCCCGGCCTTGACCGCCGTTGTCCGGGGTCCTTACGCAAAGTGGCTCTGGACAAACGGACCGGAGCACGGTGGGATCAGGGCCACGGAATTCCCGCCCCGAGGTGACCCCCGATGACGGATGTCGTGCTCAATGGTGTCGGCAAGGTGTATCCCGGCGACCACCGCGCCGTGGACGACGTGCACCTGCACATCAGGGACGGGGAGCTCTTCGTGCTCCTCGGCCCGTCGGGCTGCGGCAAGTCGACGATCCTGCGGATGATCGCGGGCCTGGAGGAGGTGACCTCCGGCGAGCTGTGGCTGAACGGCGGCGTGGCCAACGGCCTGTCCCCGCGCGAGCGCAATGTCGCGATGGTGTTCCAGGAGGGCGCCCTGTACCCGCACCTGACGGTCGGCGGAAACATGATGTTCCCGCTGGAGGTGGCGGGCGGCGACCGGGCCGAGTCCCGCGAGCGGGTGGCCGAGCTGTCCCGGGCGCTGGGCATCCACTCCATGATCGACCGGAGGCCGGGGACGCTGTCGGGCGGGCAGCGGCAGCGGGCCGCGATCGGCCGGGCGCTGATCCGCGAGCCGTCGCTGTTCCTGATGGACGAGCCGCTGTCGAGCCTGGACGCCGGGCTGCGCACCGAGTTGCGGCTGGAGATCACGGGCCTGGTCCGCTCGACCGGCACCACCACCGTGTACGTCACGCACGACCAGGTCGAGGCGATGACCATGGCGGACCGGATCGCGGTGCTGCGGGACGGGGTGCTGGAGGACGTCGGCACGCCCGAGCAGATCTACCAGGACCCGGCCACCGTGTTCGTGGCGGCGTTCCTCAGCTCGCCGCCGATCAACCTGCTGCAGGCCACCGCCTGGGCCGTGCAGGACCGGGGCGTGGTGCTCGACTTCGGGAGCGCGCGGCTGACCGTGCCGTGGGACGACGCGCGCTCGTCCGCGCTGATCAGCCACCACGGGGCCCCGGTGCTCGTCGGGATCCGCCCGGACGCGCTGGTGCCGGTGACCGGCGGCGCGGAGGAGAGGACGATCACCGGGCGCGTGCGCGTCCTGGAGTTCCACGGGCAGGACTGGCTGGCGTACGCGGAGGCGGGCATCCCGACCGTGGACGCCGGCTCCGTCGGCACGCGCCCGCGGGCGCGTCCGGCGCGCCCGGCCTCCGGCGGGCTGGCCGGGCGCCTGCGGGAGATGATCGGGCGGCCCGCGGGCGGCCAGGAGCCGCCGCGGGAGGAGCACGCCGGCCACCACCGCCGGTCGGACCTGGTGTTCCGTGCCGGGGCACGCAGGCCCGAGCGGGGTCAGGAGGTACGGCTGGAGGTCGACCTGGAGCGGATGATGATCTTCGGGATGGACGGCCGCCGGATCACCGCGGTGCGGCGCTGAGGCCGGGGCGGAGGCCGGAGGACTCCCGGTAGTACTCGATCTTCGCCTTGATCCGGCCCTGCTGGGCGCACAGCCGCGCGATGCGCTCCTCGACCCGGCGGTCGTGCTCCTTCAGGAGTTCCATCCGCTCCTGGTGGGTCTCCTCGCCGCCGCGCGCCAGCTCGGCGTAGCGCAGCATCTCCGAGATCGGCATGCCGGTCTCGCGCAGGCAGCGCAGCATCCCGAGCCAGGCCAGGTCGTCGTCGCTGAAGACGCGGCGGCCGGAGCCGTTGCGGGCGATCCGCGACAGCAGCCCGATCTTCTCGTAGTAGCGCAGGGTGTCGATGCTGAACCCGCTCTTCTCTGCTGTCTCCGCCGGAGAGTAGAAGGTCACGTCCCCCAGGATCCCACCTGGAGCGCACTCCAGGTCAATGCCCGCCGCTCCCCGCGGGCGGGGCACGTTTGGGCCCCGTCCCGCGGGAACGCCTCGACTCGATGCGACGGTTTGACCTGGAGCGCGCTCCAGGCCGCACAGTGGTGGAACCCGAACCGATCACGAGGGAAACGCACATGCGCATCGGACTTCAGGTCCCCAGCTTCACCTTCCCGGGCGGGCCGGAACAGATCGGCCCGACGTACGGACGGATGGCCCGCGAGGCCGACCAGGCCGGGCTGGACTCGTTCTGGGTGATGGACCATTTCTTCCAGATCCGCGATGTCGGGCCGTCCGAGGAACCGATGCTGGAGGGCTACTCCGCGCTGGCGTACGCGGCGGCGCTGACCGAGCGGATCACGCTCGGCACCATGGTCACCGGGGTCACCTACCGGCATCCCGGGATCCTGGTGAAGACCGTCACCACGCTCGACGTGCTGTCGGGCGGGCGGGCCTGGCTGGGCGTCGGCGCCGCGTGGAACGACGAGGAGTCGCGCGGGCTGGGCGTGGAGTTCCCGCCCACCGCCGAGCGCTTCGAGCGGCTGGAGGAGACCCTGCGGATCGCCCACCAGATGTGGAAGGGCGACGAGAAGCCCTTCCACGGCGAGCACTACCGGCTGGAACGGCCGCTGAACTCACCGCCGCCGGTACGCCGCCCGCACCCGCCGATCCTCGTCGGGGGCTCCGGGGAGAAGAAGACGCTGCGGTTCGTCGCCAAGTACGCCGACGCCTGCAACCTCTTCGACGGCGGGGAGCTGCCGCGCAAGCTGGAGGTCCTGCGCGAGCACTGCGAGCGCGAGGGCCGCGATTTCGCCGAGATCGAGAAGACCGCGCTCACCTTCATGCTCGACGGCCCGCCCTCGGTGGACCGGGCCGTCGACACGGTGGGCCGGCTCGCCGAGGCGGGCATCGACCATGTCATCTTCTCCCAGGCCACCGGGCAGGACCTGGCCGGGCTGCTGGGCGAGGCGCTGGCGCAGACCGCGGAGATCGTCCCCGCCGGACGCTGAACGCGGAGAGCCGGGCACGGCCCCGGCGCGGGGGCACCTGACAGGGCCGCCTGACACGGGGCGCCTGACACGGGCCCCGGGGCACGGCCGTGCCCCGGGGCCGGGCCGGAATCAGTCGCCGGGGGCCGGGGGACGCTTGTTCAGGGGGACGCCGAACAGGTTCATGGCGTTGATCAGCGAGACCAGCGCCACCAGGTTGCCCAGGGACTCCTCGTCGAAATGCTTGCGCAGGGTCTCCCAGAGGTCGTCGTCCACCGGTTCCCGGCGGGTGACCGCCTCGGCGTAGGCCAGCGCCGCCCGTTCCGCGCCGGAGTAGAGCGGCGACTTCGGCCAGACCGTCAGGTGGTGCATCCGCTCCTCGGGCTCGCCGAGCCGCCGGGCGTCACGGATGTGCAGGTCCACGCAGTACGCGCAGCCGTTCAGCTGCGATACGCGGATCTTCACCAGCTCCTCCACCGTCCGGTCGAGGGGGCTGTCCCTGATCGCCTTGTGCACCCGCAGGAATCCGGCCCACGCCCCCGGGGCCGTCCGCGTGAGGTCCATTCGCTCCGCCATGATCACTCCCTTCCTCTTGAGGGAGACGCCGCCGCCCCGGCGGTTTGTGACACCCGGGCCGTCAGTCCTTGAGCTCAGTCCTTGGGCATCAGCGCGCGCATGCGGTCGATCTCGGCCTGCTGGGAGGAGCGGACGTCCCGGACCAGTTCCTGGACGAACAGGTCGTTGCCCTTGTCGATGGCGTCCTTGACCATGGTCAGCGCGCCCTGGTGATGGGTGATCATCAGGGTCAGGAACAGCCGGTCGAACTCGGTGCCGCGCGCCGCCTTCAGCCTCTCCATCTGCTCGGGGGTCGCCATGCCCGGCATGCCCGCGTGGGAGCCCGCGGTGGCCGGGGCGGAGGCCCCGCCGTGACCGCCGTGACCGCCCTGGCCGCCGGAGGCCTTGGGAGCGTTCCGGCGGAGCCACGCCTCCATCGCGGAGATCTCCACCTTCTGCCCGAGGTTGATCCGCTCGGCCAGCGACTTCACCTGTTCGCCGGACGCCCGTTCGGGAGCCAGCACGGCCATCTCGAGGGCCTGCCGGTGGTGCGGGATCATCATCTCCACGAACCGGACCTCGGCGGCGACCGGCGGCTTGGCCGGTTCCGACGCCATCATCGCGGTCTTGTTGGGCTCGCCGGGCTTCCCCGGGACCAGCATCGTGCTCTTCGGGGCCGCCTTCTCCGGCTCCTCCCCTCCGGAGCAACCACCCAGCACCCCCGCGACCAGCGCCGACGTCATGGCCACCAGCGCGATCCGTTGCCGCATCCGTCCTCCCACCCCTTGGATATCGCGACCGTACCGATTCCGGACATCACGGCGGAACCCTCTCAGGTCTCAAGAAGCTCACGGATACGTTCAGACCTGTTCATCCAGCTCAGAACAGGTCATACTCCGGATGATCTAGGGCATATCCACGGGGGCTGTAGCAAAGGAGCAAGAGTGGCGCCAGTTCCTGCACGAAGAACCGCGCGGAGAGCAGTGTTGAGCACACTGGCGGGGGTCGTGCTGGCGATCTCGTCGGTCGTCGCGGCACCCGCCGCCTCGGCCGACATCCCCGGCAAGGACGAGATCGTCAAGTCGCCGAACATCTCCCACCTGGCGAACATCCCGAAGGAGGGGCCGTTCGCCAACGTGAACGCCCTGAACTCCGACTGGGCGTTCCAGGGCAAGTACGCCTTCGGCGGTAACTACGAGGGCTTCACGATCTACGACATCAGCAAGCCCGCGACCCCCAAGGTCGTCACCCAGGTGCACTGCCCGGGTGCGCAGAACGACGTGTCGATCTCCGGGAACCTGCTGTTCCTGTCGACCGACCGCTCGATGAGCGATGACTCCTGCCAGGCGGTGCCGATGCCGGCCACCGAGAAGGCCGCCTGGGAGGGCATCAAGATCTTCGACATCAGCGACGTGCGCAACCCGCGCTACGTCAAGGCGGTCGAGACCAAGTGCGGGTCGCACACCAACACGCTCGTCCCGGGCAAGAAGGGCACCGCGTACATCTACGTGTCCTCCTACTCGCCGAGCGACACCTTCCCGGACTGCAAGCCGCCGCACGACCTCATCTCCATCGTCAAGGTTCCGCTGAAGAACCCGACGGCGGCGGCGGTCATCTCGGAGCCGGTGCTCTTCCCGAACGGCGGCAACCCCGGTGACCCGGCGGGCACCCCGTGGCCCAACGGGACCTCGGCGACCTCCGGGTGCCACGACCTGACCGCGTACCCGGCGAAGAACCTCATGGCCGGCGCCTGCATGGGCGACGGCGTGCTGTTCGACATCTCGAACCCCGAGAAGCCGACCACCATCACCAGCGTGCGGGACGACGAGAACTTCGCGTTCTGGCACTCGGCCACGTTCAACAACAAGGCCAACAAGATCGTCTTCACCGACGAGCTGGGCGGCGGCGGCGCGGCCACCTGCAACACCACCATCGGCCCGGAGAAGGGCGCCAACGCCATCTACGACATCGTCGGGAAGGGCGCCAAGCGCAAGCTGGAGTTCCGGAGCTACTACAAGATCCCGCGGCCCAACGCCGACACCGAGAACTGTGTCGCGCACAACGGCTCGCTGATCCCGGTCAAGGGCAAGGACATCATGGTCCAGGCCTGGTACCAGGGCGGGATCTCGATCTACGACTTCACCGACTCGAGCAAGCCGAAGGAGATCGGCTGGTTCGACCGGGGCACGTTCGCCGACACCCTCGTCACGGGCGGCTCGTGGTCCGCGTACTACTACAACGGCTACATCTACTCCAACGACATCCAGAAGGGCCTGGACGTCCTGCAGATCAAGGACAAGGCCACCGACAAGGGCGCGCGGGTCAAGCTCGACGAGCTGAACGCCCAGTCGCAGCCTGACTACTTCGACCAGGACTGACGCCGTCCCACGACGACGTCCGGCACAGGTCGGAAGGCCCCGGCGGAAGCTCCGTGCTCCCGCCGGGGCCGCCCCCTTTCAGGCGGCGGCCGGGGTGAACACCCACTTCCGGTACGACCAGTAGCGGAACGCCGAGGCCAGCGCGAGCCCGACCACCAGCCCGGCGTTGTAGGCCAGCCCGCCGTGCAGGCCGAGGGCGTAGTAGGTGACCGCGGTGCAGAGCACCTGGATGCCCATCCCGACGCCGTTCAGCCCGAAGAAGATCACAACCTCCCGGCCCGAGCCGTCGCTGTCGCGATGCCGGAACGTCCAGTGCCGGTTGAGCAGGTAGGAACTGAGGGTCGACGCGACGGTCGGCACCACCACGCTGGTCAGCGGGCTCCCACCCAGCAGGTGGCGCATCAGGTTGGCCCCGCCGATGGTGATCACGGTGCCGAGGAAGCCCACGAGACCGAAGGTGAGGAGCTCGCGCAGGAATGTCCGGTGCGAGAAGGCGGCCGGCGCCGTTTTGACCGGCGTTGACCGCGACATGGTGCTCACTCGCCCAGACCTTACCGGAAAGGTGATATCGGACGCGGACGTCCCCGCCGCGGGACTCCCGGGGGCGCTCAGCGGCCCGCGGAGGCGGTCGCCCCGGCCATCAGCACGATCAGCCCCACCAGCACCACCGGCACCGCCAGCGCCCAGGTCAGCCCGACCGCCTGCGCCACGAACCCGATCACCGGCGGGCCGCCCAGCAGGCCCAGGTAGCCGACCGCCGTCACCCGCGAGATCCCGGCGGCCGCGGGCACCCCCGGCAGGTTGCCCGCGGCGCTGAAGGTGACCGGGGCCACCGGCGCGACCCCCAGCCCGAACAGCGTGAACCCGAGCACGGCCGCCACCGGGTTCCCGGCCAGCAGCCCGAAGCCCAGCCCGAGCGCGGCGACCAGCGAGCCCGCCCGCAGCACCGGCACCGGCCCGAACCGCGCCACGACACGGTCGCCGGCCAGCCGCCCGACCGCCATCGCCACCGCGCACCCGGCGTACCCGAGCCCCGCGACGCCGGGACCGGTCTCGAGCGTCTCGCGCAGGTGCACCGCGCTCCAGTCGGCCATCGCGCCCTCCCCGACGAACGAGCAGAGCCCGATCACGCCCAGCAGGGCCAGGGTCCACCGTCCCGCCGCGAGCGGCGAGTGCGGCGAGGGCGCGGTCGTGCGCGCCTCCGGGTCCGCCACCGCGGCCGGGCCGGGCACCGGGTCCTGGGAGGGCAGCGCGTCGGCCGAACGGTCCAGCAGATCACGGCAGCCGAGCAGCAGCGCCGCCGACAGGACCACGGCGGCCACGCTCAGATGCACCGGGACCGGCACGCCCAGGTGCGCGGCCCCCGAGCCGACCAGGGCGGCGACGAGCGTACCGATGCTGTACGCCCCGTGCAGCCCCGACATCAGGGGGCGCCCGTACCTCCGCTCGACCGCCACGCCCTGGGCGTTCATCGCCACGTCCATCAGCCCCAGCGACCCGCCCATCAGGACGAGCGAGCAGGTGAGGGCGCCCAGGTTCCACGCCAGCCCGAGCGGCACCAGCGACACGGCCGCGGCCACCCCGGCCGCCAGCGTCGTGGCCCGGCTGCCCCAGCGCGCCACCGTCCATCCGGCGAACCGGACCGCCAGGACCACGCCGACCGGGGCGCCCAGCAGCGCCAGGCCCAGGGAGCCGTCGCTCAGCCCCAGCTCGCGCTTGATCTGCGGGATGCGCGCCACCCAGGCCGCCCCGATGAGACCGTGCACGAGGAAGGCCACGGTCACGGCGGTCCGCGCCCGGGCGAGCGTATTGATCGTCTGTGTCACCACCCGGCAGACCCTACGTTCCTTACCGGCGGATGATCACCTCACGGAAGCGCCACGTTTGCCTACACCGCGCCGCCCGCACCTCGCGGCACCGCCCGCACCGCGCGGCTTAGATCAGCTCATGGAGCGGGACGCCCGGGTCGGTGAGGCGCTCCGCGCCGATCTGCTCGTCCGACCGGACCAGCGCCTGGATCTGGTCGGTCACGTCCCACACGTTGACGTTCATCCCGGCCACCACCCGGTCCTCGGCCAGCCAGAAGGCGATGAACTCGCGCCCCGGCACGTCGCCGCGGAACACCACCTGGTCGTACTCCCCCGGCGCGGCGATGCCCGACAGCTCCATGCCCAGGTCGAACTGGTCGGTGAAGAAGTACGGGACCCGCTCGTAGCTCACCGCCTGCCCGAGCATCGCGCGGGCGGCGGCCGGGCCCCCGTTGAGGGCGTTGGCCCAGTGCTCCACCCGGATCCGCCTTCCCAGCAGGGGGTGATACATGCCGGCGACGTCGCCCGCCGCGAAGATCGCCGGATCGGACGTGCGCATCGACTGGTCGACCAGCACGCCGTCGGAGACCTCCAGGCCCGCCGCCTCGGCCAGCTCGGTGCGCGGCCGCACCCCGATGCCCACGATCACCACGTCGGCCGGGATCTCCTGGCCGCCGGAGGTGACCACGGCCGAGACCTCGCCCGCGCCCCAGAACCCGGCCACGCCCTGGTCCAGCCGCAGGTTCACCCCGTGCGCGCGGTGCAGGTCGGCGAACAGCCCGCCGACCTCGGGGCCGAGGGCGGAGTGCAGCGGGGTCGCCTCCGGCTCGATGACCGTCACCTCGTTGCCGTAGGCGCGGGCGGCGGCGGCCGTCTCCAGGCCGATCCACCCCGCCCCGGCCACCACGACCCGCCGCCCGCCGGGCGCGAGCGCCTCCCGCAGGGCCGTCGCGTCCGCCATCGAACGCAGGTAGTGGATGCCCTGCAGGTCGGCTCCGGGCACCTGCAGCCTGCGCGGCGAGGCCCCGGTGGCCAGGAGCAGCCGGTCGTAGCGCACCGGCTCACCCGACGACAGCGCGACCCGGTTCCCCGGCCGGTCGATGGAGACGGCCCGCACGCCCGGCCGGAACTCGACGTCGTGCCGGTCGTACCACTCCGCCTCGTGCACGTGCGCCTGCTCGGCCGCCTGCTTGCCCAGCAGGTAGCCCTTCGACAGCGGCGGCCGCTCGTACGGCCGCTCGACCTCCTCACCGACCAGGACGATGCGCCCGCCGAAGCCCTCCATCCGCAGGGTCTCCGCCGCCTTGGCGCCCGCCAGGCCGGCGCCGACGATGACGAACGTCTCTCGGGACGGCGTCCCCTGGGACATGGCCACCTCCTGAAGGTGCGCGCCGGGTGGGCGTCGTTCTTGTATCCCTACAGCGGCGTCATAACCAAGACAAGGCCCGGGTAACTCCTCCGTGCGGCCAAGATCGGCTTTGCCGTGGCCATGCGCCCCGCGCGGCCACGGTCCCGGCTACACGTCCCCGCGCAGCATCGCGTGGCGGTTGATGGCCGAGACGTCCGTCAGGGAGGCGATCTGGTCGACGACGGCGCGGAGCCGGGCGGGCTCGTCGGGGGCGTCGACGTAGGCGGCGCGGAACGCGGCGTCGAGGGTGCCCGGCGCGCCGGCGAGCAGCAGGTCGGCCAGCTCCAGGATCAGCTCGCGCTGGCGGGCGCGGACCTCCTCGTGGCTGATCCAGACGTAGTGCGCCGTGATGCCCTTGAGCAGCGCGCACTCCAGCCGCTGGGCCCGGGGCACGATCAGGTCGGCGGCGTACCGGGTGAGCGGGCGGTCGCCGTAGGCCTCGCGGGTGGCGTCCTCGGCGGCCAGGCAGAACCGGCCGATCAGGGTGCTGGTGAGGTTCTTCAGCGCGGCCAGGGTCCGCGGCGTGCCGTCGTAGCGGTCGGGCCAGAACGGCTCGGCCAGCAGCGCCGCGAAACGCTCCTCCAGCTCGGACGGCGTGGCGTCGTCGCAGTACAGCTTGATCGCGGTCTGGGCGATCAGGCGGCGCTCGGCCGGGTCGGCGAGGCAGGCGAAGTCGATGTGCCCGGCGACCAGCGCGTCCTCCAGGTCGTGCACGGAGTAGGCGACGTCGTCGCTCCAGTCCATGACCTGGGCCTCGAAGCAGGTCTTCTTCTCCGGCGCGCCCCGCCGGGCCCAGCGCGCCACGTCCGCGTCGTCCTCGTACACCCCGAACGGGCCGCTGCCGCCCTGGGGCCGGGCGGCCCGGGACGCCTCCCGGCGCCACGGATACTTCATCACGGCGTCGAGCGCCGCGCGGGTGAGGTTGAGGCCGACGCTGCGCCCGTACAGGGGCGGCCCGGCCGGGGCGAACGACTTGGGCTCCAGCCGGGTCAGCACGCGCAGGCTCTGGGCGTTGCCCTCGAAACCGCCGCAGTGCTGGGCGACGGCGTCCAGCGCGACCTCGCCGTTGTGGCCGAACGGCGGGTGCCCGATGTCATGGGCCAGGCAGGCGGTCTCCACCAGGTCGGGATCGCAGCCCAGGGCCTTGCCCAGCTCGCGGCCGACCTGGGCGCACTCCAGGGAGTGGGTCAGCCTGGTGCGGAGGCTCTGCACGCTGCCGGGCGCGTCCGCGCCGGGCGAGGCCACCTGGGTCTTGGCGGCCAGCCGGCGCAGCGCCGCGCTGTGCAGCACCCGTGCCCGGTCGCGCTCGAAGGCGGTGCGGTCGCGCCGCTTGGGAGGTTCGGGGGCCCAGCGTTGCCGGTCCCCGTCCGTGTAGTGCGTCATCACACCTCAGCGTATGCGGGCCGCCCGGCGTCCAGGGGAACGCCGCGTGTCCGGGCCCTGTCCCGAAGTCCCGGCCCACCTGGCAGGCGACGCGCTCGCGCGGTGGCCGAGGCCACTTCGAGACACGCCCTACGAGCCGCCGGGCACCGTCTTGATCGTCTCGCGGGGCGCCTTCACGCTCTTGCCGAACAGCACGTACGACAGGTAGCCGCCGGTCTCCCGGACGATGTAGTGGAGCTGGGTCTCGCGGGTCTGCACGCTCGGGCCGCTGCGCGTGGGCGAGGCCGCCGCCTCGATCCCGTTGTCCTCGGCCATCTTCTTGGAGCGCAGGCCGTGCCAGGGGTCGGTCACGATGATCCCGCTCTTCCAGCCGAGCCGCTTGTACCGGCTCCCGACCGCCCGCATGCTCTCCAGCGTGTCGGCGCCCTCCGGGACCGCGACCACCTTGCTCGCCGGGACGCCGCCCCGCTGGACCAGCCAGCGCTTGCCCGCGTCCGCCTCGGTGAAGTTGTCGCCGGGCTGCTTGCCGCCGACGGTGACGATCGCCTTCGCCCTCCCGTGGCGGTAGAGGTCCAGGGCGTGCTGGAGGCGCCACTGCAGCGTGGGCGAGGGCCGGCCGTTGTACTGGGCCGCGCCCAGCACGATGATCGCGTCCGAGCGGGGGACCTCGTCCTGGCGGGCCTGGTACCAGACCCGCCAGGCCACCGTGAGCGGGGTCAGCACCACGAACGCGACCAGCCCCAGCACGACGGCCAGCGTGATCACGAACCGGCGCGAGCGGGGACGCCTCTCCTTGCGTCCCCGCCCGCGGCCACGCCGGCCGCCGCCATCGCCGCCATCGCCGCGGTCGTCGCCCCGGCCATCGTCGCGGTCGTCGTCTGGGAGCCCGTCCGCGGGCCCGTCCGCCGGGAGGCCGCCCCGCTCATGCTCCGGCACCTGGAATTCCAACGTCATCGCACTGGACACGTTAAATTAGATGGCCGGCAGACCGCCTGAGGTTCCCGAGTTCGGAGCGGGTTTCCGGTCACACTCCTCCAGGCTCCCGGACGGCGGTCAGCCCCGCGGGGCGTCGATCGCCGCGCGGCCCGCCTCCAGGCGCGCCACCGGGATCCGGAACGGCGAGCAGGAGACGTAGTCCAGGCCGACCTCGTGGCAGAAGTGCACCGACTCCGGGTCGCCCCCGTGCTCCCCGCAGATGCCGAGCTTGAGGCCGGGCCGGGTCCGCCGGCCCTCCTCGGCGCCGATCCGCACCAGCCGCCCGACGCCCTCCTTGTCGAGTGTCTCGAACGGCGAAACGCCGAAGATGCCCAGTTCCAGGTAGCGGGAGAAGAACGCCGCCTCCACGTCGTCGCGGGAGAACCCCCAGGTGGTCTGGGTGAGGTCGTTGGTGCCGAAGGAGAAGAACTCGGCGGCCTCGGCGATCTGGGCGGCGGTCAGCGCGGCCCTGGGCAGCTCGATCATGGTGCCGATCAGCGTCGGGACGTCGACCCCGGTGGAGCGCGCGACCTCGGCCAGCACGCCCTGGGCCTCGTCGCGGATGGCCTCGAGTTCCTGTACGGCACCGACAAGGGGGATCATGATCTCGGGACGGGGATCGCCGCCGGCCTGCCGCCGCTGCGCGGCGGCCTCGGCGATCGCCCGGACCTGCATGGCGAAAAGGCCGGGAATCGCCAAACCGAGCCGCACCCCGCGCAGTCCGAGCATAGGGTTCTGCTCGTGCAGCCGGTGGACGGCTTCGAGAAGCCTGCGGTCCTGGGGGTCGGCGCCGTCACCGGCGAGGGCGACCCGGACCGACAGCTCGGTCAGGTCGGGGAGGAATTCGTGGAGAGGGGGGTCGATGAGCCGGATGGTGACCGGCAGCCCGTCCATGGCCTCGAAGATGCCCTCGAAGTCGCTGCGCTGGAGGGGTTCGAGGGCGTCCAGGGCGGAGGCGCGCTCCTCCTCGCTCTCGGCGAGGATGAGCTTCTCCACCAGCTGCCGCCGGTCGCCGAGGAACATGTGCTCGGTCCGGCACAGCCCGATCCCCCGCGCGCCGAAGCGGCGGGCGCGGGCGGCGTCCTCGCGGTTGTCGGCGTTGGCGCGCACCTTCAGCGCGGCGCGGGCGTCGGCGTGGGCCATGACGCGGTGAACGGCCTGGACGAGCTCGCCGCCGTCCCGCGGGTCCAGCCGGCCCTCGAAGTACTGGACGACCGGGGAGTCCTCGACCGGGACCTCCCCGAGGTAGACCTCGCCGGTGGTGCCGTCGATGGAGATGACGTCGCCCTCGTTCACCACCACGCCGCCGGGGGCGGCGAAGCGGGCCGCCTTGACGTCCACGTCCAGCTCCTCGGCGCCGCAGACGCAGGTCTTGCCCATGCCCCGGGCGACCACGGCGGCGTGCGAGGTCTTGCCGCCGCGGGAGGTGAGCACGCCCCGGGCGGCGACCATCCCGGCCAGGTCGTCGGGGTTGGTCTCGCGGCGCACCAGGATGACCGCCTCGCCCTTCTCGGCGGCCCGGGCGGCGCGCTCGGAGGAGAAGACGGCCTTGCCGACGGCGGCGCCGGGCGAGGCGTTCATGCCCTTGGTCAGCCGGTGCGCGTCCGCGAGCCGGGCCTCGTCGAAGCGGGGGAACATGAGCTGGGCGAGCTGGTCGCCGGTGACCCTGCGGGCGGCCTCGTCCTCGTCGATGAGCCCCTGGTCGAGCAGCTGGCAGGCGATCCGGAAGGCCGCGGCGGCGGTCCGCTTGCCCACCCGGGTCTGCAGCATCCACAGCTTGCCGCGCTCGATCGTGAACTCGATGTCGCACATGTCCAGGTAGTGGTTCTCCAGCGTCTCCATGATCTGCAGGAGCTGCTCGTAGGACTCCCTGTCGATCCGCCCCAGCTCGGTCAGCGGCACCACGTTGCGGATGCCGGCGACCACGTCCTCGCCCTGGGCGTTGCGCAGGTAGTCCCCGTAGACGCCCTGCTGGCCGCTGGCGGGGTCGCGGGTGAACGCGACGCCGGTGCCCGAGTCCATGCCCAGGTTGCCGAAGACCATGGAGCACACGTTGACCGCGGTGCCCAGGTCGACCGGGATGCGCTCCTGGCGGCGGTACAGGATCGCGCGGGGGGCGTTCCAGGAGTCGAAGACGGCCTTGACCGCCAGGTCCATCTGCTCGCGGGGGTCGGTGGGGAACTCCCGCCCGGCGCGCTCGCGGACGATCCCCTTGAACGTCTCCACCAGCGCCCGGAGGTCGGCGGCGTCCAGGTCGCCGTCGTCACCGACGTCCTTGGCGTCCTTGGCGGCGTCGATCGCCTCCTCGAAGAGGTCGCCGTCGACGTCCAGCACGGTCTTGCCGAACATCTGGATCAGCCGGCGGTAGGAGTCCCAGGCGAAGCGCTCGTCGCCCGACTGCGCGGCCAGGCCGTGCACGGACTCGTCGTTCAGCCCGACGTTGAGGACGGTCTCCATCATCCCGGGCATGCTGAACTTGGCCCCGGAGCGGACGCTCACCAGCAGCGGGTCGCCGGGGTCGCCCAGGCGCTTGCCCATCCGCTCCTCCAGCGCGGCCAGGTGGGCGTCCACCTCGTCCTCCAGGCCCTCGGGCAGGCCGCCGTGCTCCAGGTAGTGCCGGCACGCCTCGGTGGTGATGGTGAAGCCCGGCGGGACCGGCAGCCCCAGGTTGGTCATCTCGGCGAGGTTGGCGCCCTTGCCCCCCAGCAGGTCCTTCAGGTCCTTGTTTCCCTCGGTGAAGTCGAACACGAACTTCGTCACGGGGTGCTCCTTCACGCTCAGATCCCACCCGGAAGGCAAGGCCGCCGGGTCTCCCCCGCCCGGCGGGCACGCTGCCGCGGCCCGCCGGGCGGTGGTAGCCCCGCTGCCCTGTGGGCGGGACTGTACCCGCGAAAGCGGACTTCGCTCGGCGCCCGGTGCGCCGACGGCCATTTACGCAGGTCAGACCTGCTGTAATGGTCTATTCCACTATGCGACATTCCAGACAGATTGCCTCGGAAACCCGCGTGTGACGGGTCTTCCGGGCGTTACACCGGGGACAACCGCCTGTTACATGGCGTACCCATTGCGATCGAGAGGGAATGATGGATCGAGGAGGTGAGGCTGTGAGGCCGATGGTCGCCGGTGGCCGGGCGGGAGACCCGTTCGCCCCGATCGCCGATTTCGGGTTCCTGTCGGACTGCGAGACCACCGCCCTGGTGGCTCCCAGTGGCAACATCGAGTGGATGTGCCTGCCGAAGATGGACTCCCCCAGCGTGTTCGGGTCCATCCTGGACCGCGACGCCGGCTACTTCCGGCTCGGCCCCGCGGGCGTGGAGGTGCCCGCGGCACAGCGCTACATCCCGGGGACCATGGTCATGGAGACCACCTGGTGGGTGCACGGCGGCTGGCTCGTCGTGACCGACGCCCTGCTCATGGGCCCCTGGCACCACGAGACGGAACGGTCCCACACCCACCGGCGGGCCCCCACCGACTACGACGCCGACCACGTGCTGCTGCGCATGGTGCGGTGCGTCAACGGCCAGGTCCAGGTGCGGCTCGACTGCATGCCGGTGTTCGACTACGGCCAGACGCCGGCCCGCTGGGAGCACACCGGCGCGGGCTACCACGAGGCGCTCGCCCGCGGCAACGGCGTCAACCTGCGCCTGACCACCGACATGAACGTCGGCTTCGAGGGCTCGCTGGCGACCTCGCGCACCCTCCTCAAGCAGGGCGACGCCCGCTTCGTCGCGCTGTCCTGGAGCGAGCACGAGCCGCCGGCCCACTACGAGGACGCCCAGGAACGGCTGGTGTGGACCGTCCACCACTGGCAGCACTGGCTGGACCGGGGCCGTTTTCCCGACCACCCCTGGCGCAGCCACCTCCAGCGCAGCGCACTGACGCTGAAGGGGCTGACCTACGCCCCCACGGGCGCGGTCGCCGCCGCCGCGACCACCTCGCTGCCGGAGGCGCCGGGCGGTGACCGCAACTGGGACTACCGCTACACCTGGATCCGCGACTCCACGATGGCGCTGTGGGCCTTCTACACCCTCGGGTACGACTGGGAGGCCAACGACTTCTTCTACTTCATCACCGACGTGGCCGAGGCCGCCGAGGGCAAGCTGCAGATCATGTACGGGCTGGACGGCCGGGAGGAACTGCCCGAGTCCACGCTCGACCATCTCAGCGGCTACGACAACGCCCGCCCGGTGCGCATCGGCAACGAGGCGTACATGCAGGCCCAGCATGACGTCTGGGGGGCGATCATCGCCTCCATCTACCTGTTCGTGCGCAAGCGCGACCGGCTCGACGACCGGCTCTGGAAGATCATCATCAAGCAGGTCGAGGACGCCCTGGCCAACTGGCGCACCCCGGACTGCGGCATGTGGGAGGTCCGCGGCGAGCCGCAGCACTTCACCTCCTCCAAGGTGTTCTGCTGGGTGGCCGCCGACCGCGGTGCCCGGCTGGCCCGGATCCGCGGCGACGCCGAGCGGGCCCGGCGCTGGCAGGACGCCGCCGACGAGATCCACGCCGACGTCCTGGCCAACGCGCTGGACGAGCGGGGCGTGTTCACCGCCCACTACGGGGCCCGCACGCTGGACGCCTCGGCGCTGCTGATCCCGCTGCTGGGCTTCCTGCCGGCCGACGACAAGCGGGTCCGCGAGACCGTGCTGGCCATCGCCGACGAGCTGTCGGAGGACGACCTGGTGCTGCGGTACCGGGCGGCCGAGACCGACGACGGGTTCAGTTCCGAGGAGGGCACGTTCACGATCTGCTCGTTCTGGCTGGTGAGCACGCTCGTGATGATCGGTGAACTGGACCGTGCCAGAGCCCTGTGCGAGAAGCTGCTGTCCTACGCCAGCCCGCTGCAGCTGTACGCCGAGGAGATCGACCCGCACACCGGGCGTCACCTGGGCAACTTCCCGCAGGCGTTCACCCACCTCGCCCTGATCAACGCGGTCATGCAGGTGATCCGGGCCGAGGACGACGAGCCCCAGGGCACCCAGCTGGCCTGACGGCCCGTGGGCGAGACCCCGTGGCCGGAGCCGCCGGTCACGGGGACCCGGTACGCGCTCCCGCCGCCGGCTCTGGACGGACGGTGGCGGTGCGCCGCCCTCACCTCGCGGTGAGGGCGGCGCTTCACTGCCGGGACCCGGCTAGACGACGGCGCCCGAGTCGCCCGGCTGGCGGGCGGCGGGGCGGGAGCCGGTCTTCGGGCGGGGCGGCGGCGCCTTGGCGCGGCGCTCGAACACCACGGCCAGCGGGGTCGCGACGAACACGCTGGAGTAGGTGCCGACCACGATGCCGATCAGCAGGGCGATCGCGAAGTCGGTGAGCGAGTCGCCGCCCAGCAGCGCCAGCGCGGCCAGGATGAACAGGGCTCCCATGCCGGTGTTGACGGTCCGCGGGACGGTCTGCACCGCGCCCAGGTTGGCCACCTCGGCGAACGGCGCCTTCGGCCGGGCCCCCCACAGTTCCCGGACGCGGTCGAACACCACCACCGAGTCGTTCACCGAGTAACCGATGACGGTGAGGAGCGCGGCGAGGAAGACGCCGTCGATCGGTTTCCCGAGCCAGGCGAACACGCCGGTGACGACGATCACGTCGTGGAACATCGCCGTCACCGCGCTCGCGCCGAACGTCCAGCGGAACCGGATCGCCAGGTAGGCCAGCTGGGCGAGCAGCGCGACGGCGAGGGCGATCAGCGCCTTGGTGCGCAGCTCCTCGCCGAGGCTGGGGCCGATCAGCTCGTCCCGCTGCTTGGTGACCTGGCCGCCCTCCTCGGCCAGCGCGTCCCGGATCGACTTCTCCTGCTCGTTGGTGAGCTTCTCGGTCCGCACGGAGATGTCGTCGGTCCCGGAGGTCTGCACCACGGCGCGCGGGAAACCGGCGTCGGCCAGGGCTGCGCGGGCGCTGTCGATGTTCACCGGGCGGCTGGTGGAGTACTCGACCAGCCGGCCGCCGGTGAACTCCACGCCGAAGTTCAGCCCGCGGACGAAGATGCCCGTGACGGCGAGCACGACGGCCAGCGCGGAGATGCCCAGCCAGAGCCGCCGGCGCCGCATGACGTCGGGCCGCCGCTTCTCGAGCACGCGCCGGACCCGCCCGATGGAGCCCAGGCCGGTCAGCCCGGGACGGCGGGACACGGCGCGGCGTGCCACCACCGACTCGGTGAGCACCCGGCTCAGCAGCATCGCCGAGATCATGGAGCCCAGCACGCCGATGGACAGGGTGACGCCGAAGCCCCGGACCGGGCCGGAGGCCAGGAAGAACAGCAGCCCGGCCGCCAGCAGCGTGGTGATGTTGCTGTCGGCGATCGCCGACCAGGCCTTGTCGAAGCCGGTGGCCAGCGCGCCGCGCACCCCGCGCCGGGGGGCCGCCGCGTACTCCTCTCTGGCGCGTTCGAACGCCAGCACGTTGGCGTCGATGGCCATGCCGATGGCCAGCACGAACCCGGCGAGGCCGGGCAGGGTGAGGGTCGCCCCGATCGCCACCAGCGCCGCGTACGAGATCAGCGCGTAGCAGGCCAGTGCCACGGTGGCCAGCAGGCCGACCAGCCGGTAGACGGCGATGATGAACAGCCCGGTGAGCAGCACGCCGATGATGGCGGCCTGGGCGCTGGCCTTGATCGCCGCGTCGCCCAGCGTGGGCCCGACCACCCGCTGCTCGATGATCTCGACGGGCACCGGCAGCGAGCCGCCCTGGACCAGCGCGGCCAGTTCCTTGGCCTCGGTGGGGGTGAAGTCGCCGGTGATCTGCGTGGAGCCGCCCGTGATGCCGATCCCGCAGGCCACGTCCTGGGTGACGGCCGGGGACGAGATCACCTTGCCGTCCAGGACGATCGCGACCCGGCGGTCGTCGCCCGCCCCGCAGGCGGCCTTGGCGGTGACCTTCTCCCAGGCCGCGCCGCCGCCCCCGCGGAATTTGATCGTCACCAGCCAGCCGGCCATGTTCTGCTGGTCGTAGGTGGCGTCGGCGGAGCCGATGCCGTCACCGGTGAGCGCGGCCGGGCCGATGAGGACGGGCTGCCCGCTCTCGTCGGGCAGCACCTGCTCGCCCTGCTTCGGCTTGCCGTCGTTGGTCCGTACGGGATGGGCGGTGAGCTGGGCGGTCCGGCCGACCACCTGGGCGGCCTGGGTGGGGTCCTGGACGTCGGGCAGCTCGACGATGATCCGCCGGTCCCCCGACCTGGTGAGGGACGACTCGGCGACGCCGAGCGCGTCGACGCGGCGCTGGAGCACCTCCTTGGCGCGGTCGGTGGACTCCCGCCCGGCCTTGACCGTGGGCGAGTCCCTGGTCTCCAGGACCATCTGGGTGCCGCCGCGCAGGTCGAGGCCGAGTCGGGCGGGTTTGGACAGGGCGAAGAAGAGCGAGGTGGCGAGCACGGCCAGGGCGAGCAGCGCCCGCACCACGTTGGCGCGAGTCAAAGGAGGAACCTCCACGCGGGGATCGGCGCGCAGGCGCCGCGGAACACCGGCGGCCGGGCCGCGCCGCGAGGGCACGGGCCCGGCCGCAGGCCGGACAGGACGTCAGATCCGTGCGTGGAGGGGCGGGGCCCGGCCCCGCGGGACGGCGCGGGCCGGGGCCGGGGGCGCCGCCGGGACCGGGGCGGCCCGGCCGGCCGTGGCGGAGGGCCGCGCGACCTCGGCACCGGCCGGGGTCACGGCGGGCACCGGCAGCGGGACGTGCGGCTCGGCCGTCTGGCGCGCCGCGATCACCACCATGCTCGCGCGGGCGGTCTGGGGCGCCCCGGCCCGTACGCCGGAGGCACTCCCCGCGCCCGCCGCGGCGGTGCCGGCGGACGGGACGGCCACGAGGCCCAGCAGCCCGAGCGCGATGATCAGCAGCCGACCGGGATGGCGCACGCGCTTCCTCCCGTCGACGGCCGATGACTTCCCGCCACCGTAGCCGATCGGCGCCCTGCCTGGGCGCATCCGCTCAGGGTCCGGCGCGTTCGCCGCCCGTGCCGGCGGGCTCCTTCTCCGCGAGCGGCGGGAACCACCGTTCGGGCAGCATCCGGCCCAGCCGTTCCGACCGGAGGGAGAGCAGCGGGCCGGCCACGGCCAGGATCAAGACGTAGCCCGCGATGAACGGCGCCAGCCGCGGATCGAGCCCGGCCGCCGCCGCCATCGTGGCCAGGACCAGGGCGAACTCGCCCCGGGACAGGACGGTCAGCGCCACGTTGGCCGACGGCTCCCGGCCGAACCCGTGCAGGCGCCCGGCCAGCAGCCCGGCCCCCAGGTTCAGGACCAGGGTGATCGCCACGGCGATCGCGACCGGCACGGCGACCGAGGGCAGGTCGCCCGGATCGATCTGCAGGCCGAAGGCGAAGAAGAAGATCGCGGCGAAGGCGTCCCGGAGCGGGTGCACCAGCGTCTGGATCCGCTTCGCGGAGGGGGTCGCGCCGAGGACCAGGCCGACCATGAACGCGCCGATCGCGTCGGAGACCCCGAACTCCTCGGCGACGCCGGCGACCAGGACGGCCAGGCCGACGAAGGTGACCACCAGCAGCTCGTCGTCCTTCAGGTCGACCAGCCGGCCGATCCAGCGCCCGCCCCACCGGGCGGCCGAGGCCAGGATGAGCAGGAACGCCAGCGCCTTGCCGAAGTCGACGGCGGCGGCGGTGAAGCTGTCGGCACCGCTCAGGATGGGCTGGAGCAGGGCCAGGTACAGGGCCAGGAAGACGTCCTCGACCACGATGATGCCCAGGATCAGGCGGCTCTCCGGGTTCCCGAGCCGGCCCATGTCCATGAGGATCTTGGTGACGATCGCCGAGGACGAGATGCCGATCACACCGGCCAGGACGAACGCCTCCCGGCCGCCCCAGCCGAGGGCGAACCCGAAGGCCAGCCCGCCGCCCACGTTGAGCAGCAGGTAGAGGCCGCCGGCCGTGAGCAGCCTCCCGCCGCCGGAGACCAGGTCGTCGAGATGGAATTCGAGACCCAGGTAGAAGAGCAGGAACACCAGGCCGAGGGCGGACAGCAGTTTGAGGTCGGCGGGGTCGTCGAACAGGGCCAGGCCGGGCGTGTGCGGCCCGAACAGGATCCCGGCGAGCATGAACAGCGGGATGGTCGGCAGGCCGATGCGCTGCCCGGCGCGGGCCAGCACCCCGGCAGCCAGGAACGCCCCGCCGAGAGCGATGAGGGCTTCGGCAAGAGAGATGGGACAACCTCCATGAGGTTCAGAACGGCGAAGGTGACGTCAGGAACTCACGGGGGGGAGGGGGTGCGCGCGCCTGGGGCGCGTCGGCGTGCGCGCCCGCGCACGCCGGCTGTGACGCTCCCGGCCGCGGGAGGCGCGCGTGCGGGACGGAGAGCGTGACCTCGCCGGGCTGGAGGGCCAGGAGCGGCCCCGGGTGGTCGCCGGGGGCGGCGGCCTGGGCGTGGTTGGCGATGAACGCCGGATGGGAGGTCTCCTGGGACGGCCCGGACGGCATGACCGACACCGAAGGCCCGGCCGGCGCCGCCGCGGTGGGCAGCGCCCGGACGGCCGGGCTCCCCGGCTCGTAGATCAGCCCGAGCAGGCAGAGCAGGAACGCCAGGAGCGGCGGCGTCCACGCCGCGGCCCGCCGGCCTCGCTCCCGCACGCCGTGCCCTCTCGTCCGCCGGTCGTCTCGGAGCCCACCGGGTTACCGGATCCGTTCCGGAGGTGTCACCCCTCAGCAATACGTCCCATTCAAAATGATCCACTACAAGACTATATGAGAACGGATGGATCTCCAAACGCGCCGAGGGCCGCCCCTCCCCCGTAAGGAAGGGACGGCCCTCGGCGACGGCCCCGCCCGGCCGCTTCCGGGCCGCCCGCCGCGAAGGTGCGGCGGGCTCCGGGGCCCGGCGGGACGGGATGTCAGCAGCCGATCAGCTGGGCGGCCAGGAACGCCTCCACCTGGCCGATCGCGATCCGCTCCTGGCTCATCGTGTCGCGCTCGCGCACCGTCACGGCGTCGTCCTCCAGCGAGTCGAAGTCGACGGTGACGCAGAACGGGGTGCCGATCTCGTCCTGGCGGCGGTAGCGGCGGCCGATCGCGCCCGCGTCGTCGAAGTCGACGTTCCAGTTGCGGCGCAGCCGGGCGGCCAGGTCGCGGGCCTTCGGCGACAGGTCGGCGTTGCGCGACAGCGGCAGCACCGCGACCTTGACCGGCGCGAGCCGCCGGTCGAGCCGCATCACCGTGCGCTTCTCCATCTTGCCCTTGGCGTTGGGCGCCTCGTCCTCGGCGTAGGCGTCCATCATGAAGGTCAGCGTGCAGCGGTCGACGCCCGCCGCCGGCTCGATCACGTACGGGACGAACCGCTCCCCCGCCTCCTGGTCGAAGAACGACAGGTCGGCGCCGGACGCCTTGGAGTGGGTGGCCAGGTCGTAGTCGGTGCGGTTGGCGATGCCCTCCAGCTCGCCCCACTCACCGCCCACGAAGTCGAAGCGGTACTCGATGTCCACGGTCCTCTTGGAGTAGTGCGAGAGCTTCTCCTGCGGGTGCTCGTACAGGCGCAGGTTCTCCTTGCGGATGCCCAGGTCGGTGTACCACTGCATCCGCTCGTCGATCCAGTACTGGTGCCACTCCTCGTCCGAGCCGGGCCGAACGAAGAACTCCATCTCCATCTGCTCGAACTCGCGGGTCCGGAAGATGAAGTTGCCCGGCGTGATCTCGTTGCGGAACGACTTGCCGACCTGGCCGATCCCGAACGGGATCTTGCGCCGCGCGGACTGCTGCACGTTGAGGTAGTTGATGAAGATGCCCTGCGCGGTCTCGGGGCGCAGGTAGGCGAGGCCGGACTCGTCCTCGACCGGGCCCAGGTAGGTCTTGAGCAGCCCGTTGAACATCCGCGGCTCGGTGAACGAGCCCTTCACCCCGCAGTTGGGGCAGGAGATGTCGGCCAGCCCCCCGGCCGGCGGGCGGCCGTGCTTCTCCTCGTACGCCTCCTCCAGGTGGTCGGCCCGGAAGCGCTTGTGGCAGGACTGGCACTCGGTCAGCGGGTCGACGAACGCCTGCACGTGGCCGCTGGCCTCCCAGACCTCGCGGGCCAGGATCACGCACGAGTCGAGCCCCACGACGTCGTCGCGGCCCTGCACCATGGACTTCCACCACTGGCGCTTGACGTTGTTCTTCAACTCCACGCCCAGCGGGCCGTAGTCCCAGGAGGCGCGCAGGCCACCGTAGATCTCGCTCGACGGGTAGACCAGGCCCCGTCTCTTGGCGAGGTTGACGATCGTGTCCAACACGTCGGAACGGCGTGCCATGAGCATTCTCCATCCAACTGGCGGTCGGCGGGATTGTCCGTACGCCCTGCCGCCGCGGTACGCGGCGGGTGCGGTGCCGCCGGTCCCATGGCGGCCCCAGGCGAGCGTGATCCCCGGTGTGATGCTGCTATGTCGTGGAACGCGGCGTTACCGCCGGTCCAGAGCGGTCCCCAGCTTAGAGCACATGCGCAAGCGGCCGTACGCAACGTGACCGCGGGCGGACGGGGCGGCGGCGCCGCTCAGTACACGCGCCCGTCCACGTTGTTGCTGTCGATGTTGAGGGCCACGCCGCCGTGCCTTTCCCTGTGGGGTCCCCGGTACTGCTTGATCCGGCGATGCGGATGCCACATCCGGTTGGGGATGTGGGGGTGGCCGTACAACGCCTTCCTGCCGTCCCAGTCGGCGAACCAGAGCGCCTTGGGGAGGGTGATGCCCCTGGAGCCGGCGAGGTGCCGCGGGGCCGAGCGCGCGCTGCTGTAGACGCCCGGTACGTAGTCCCCGCGCTTGACCGTCCGCGACCAATGGTGCAGGAAGATGAGAACGGCTCTGCGGCACCTCGCGTTGCGGCCGTTGTAGTACTCCATGTCGTAGTAGATGGGCCTGCCCTCAGGGATGCCCAGCGCCCTGGCCTTGCGCATGGCGTCCGCGGCCACCTGCCTGCCCTTGCGCGCGGCGTTCCGGGGCGTGAACCGCCCGCTGTACATGCTGCAGGGCGCCTGCGGGCCCACGTAGGTGGGCGTGAGGCGGTAGCCCATCCGCCGGACGTTCCGTACCCACCGGCGGGTGAGGTTGGGCTGGGCGCAGCCGCGCATGGAGCCGCCGATGTAGATGTTGGTGACGTTGTAGGAGCGCCGCCAGGCCCGCATGGCGCGAAGGGACGGGGCGGTGCAGGTGTCGAAGCCCCTGCCGACCGTCCAGTGCTTCCTGCGGGAGCCGGCCGCCCGGCGTTCGGGCGTGTACGGCGCCGCCGCGGCCGATGTACCGGCGGATCCCGGCCCGGCTTTCCAGACGGCGGGCCGGGCCCCGGCCGACCAGCTGTCGGCGGGCCAGGTCCCGGTGAGCCTGGTGGAACGGATGATCTCCTGGATCGCGGCGGGATCCCGGCCGTACGAGCCGGTGATCGTGACGCCGGCCTCCGGGACCGGCACCCGCACCTGGTGATCGCCGGACGGCCTGAGGGTCAGCCGGGCGAGCCGGTGCGCGGGCGCGGCGGCGGCGGGGCGGGCGTCGGCGACGGTCCCGGTCGTGACCGGCCCCCTGGTGGCGGGGCCCGGGGCGGGACGCGGGGCGGCGCGCGGGGTGATGTGCAGGACGTCCGCGCCGCCCAGCAGCCTGGCCGGGCAGTCCGGCTGCGGCCCGTGGGCGCCGAGGTAGATCGCGCGCCGGTCGTACCGGACGCAGGCCGTGGGGTCCTGGTCGAGGCGGTGGACGCTCCACCCGGCGGGCACCGGGACCAGCACGCCCCGGTAGGCCACCGACCGGACGGCGGGCGCCTCCTTCAGCGCGGCGGGCGGGTGTCCCGGGGGCCGCGCGGCGGGCGGGTCGAGACCGGGGACGAGCGGTGCGAGCGCCACCACCCCGAGCAGTCCACCGAGGACGGGCAATCCCCTGCGTACGGGCGCATGGCGCATCACAGCTCCCCCGAGAGGTGATCAAGATGCGGCAGTGATCACCATCCGTGGGGCCCCCGAAACAGACGTCAGCGGTTCTTTCCCGGACGTTGACCCGCACAACGCGAAGAAACGACCTCGTACGCCCCCGGCTCGTCCACGGCCATCGCCGCGAGCGGGATGAACTGGAGCCGGAGCTCGTAGCCGCCCAGCGCGCGCCGGTAGAAGCCCGCGCCCTCCCACTCGGTCACCAGCGCCCAGAGCGAGGGGTCGTCGACGGTACGCGCGAGCCGTCCGGAGCGGTAGCCGGGGCTGGCGGCCAGGGCGTCGAGCACCGCGGTCATCCGCTCGGCGAAGCCGTCGGCCTCCTGGCTGGGGACCCGGTACCGGGTAATGGCGATCACGGCTCCATCCTGGCACCGGGCGGCGTACGTTGGAGCATGTGAACACACCGCGAGAGACGTCGGGGACGCGCGCGGCCGTCGAGCGGTGGAGCGCCGCGCCGCTGGCCTTCCTGGGCGGGCTGCCCCGCTGGGTGCTGCTGGTCGCCGTCTTCGGCCTGCTGGTGATCGGGATGGTCGGCACCGGCTGGGTCGGGGCGGCGGGACTGCTGGCGCTGCTGCTGGTGCTGGCCTGGTTCGCCTATCTCAACTGGCCGGCGCTGGAGACGCCCGGCCGGATCCTGCGCGTGGCGGCGATGGTGGCGCTGGCGGCGTTCGCCGCGGGCCATGTGCTGTAACCGGCGTGCCGCGGGGCGGAGCGGCCTTCCGGATGTCGGTTTTGACAACCGTTTTCATCTTCGTCCACACTTGGGGTGTGTTCACATCTCGCAGGCCCCTTCGCACCCTTTCGATCACCGCGCTGGCCGTGGCCGGGCTGACCGGGCTGACCGCGTGCGGTGACGCCGGCGCGGGAGGCTCCGGCAAGACCGAGGTCGTCGCGTCCTTCTACCCCGTGGCCTGGCTGGCCGGGAAGGTCGCCGGCGGCGACGCGGCCGTCCAGACGCTCACCCGGCCCGGCACGGAGCCGCACGACCTGGAGCTCACCCCCCGGCAGATCGCCGATGTGGGCGGCGCCGACTACACCGTCTACGTGAAGGGCGTGCAGCCCGCCGTGGACGAGGCGGTGCGGAAGAGCGCGGCCGGCAGGTCGCTGGACGCCGCGAGCGTGGTGAAGACCATCCCGGCGCCGTCGAAGGGCGGGCACGACGAGCACGGGCACGACGAGCACGGGCACGAGGGCGGCGAGCACGACCATGACGTGGCCCACGACCCGCACATCTGGCTCGACCCCAGCCGCATGGCCACCATCGCCACGGCCCTGGGCGACCGGCTCGCCGCCGCCGACTCCGCCCACGCGGCCGGCTACAAGGCCCGCGCCGCCGCGGTCGCCGGGGAGCTGACCGCGCTCGACCGCGCCTTCCAGGACGGCCTGAAGTCCTGCGAGCGCGAGACGATCGTGACCGCGCACGCCGCCTTCGGCTACCTCGCCGACCGGTACGGCCTGAAGCAGGTCTCCATCGCCGGGGTCGACCCGTCCGCCGAGCCCTCGCCCAGGCGCGTGGCCGAGCTGACGCACGAGGTCAAGGAGACCGGGAGCACCACGATCTTCACCGAGACCCTGGTCAGCCCCAAGGTCGCCGAGACCCTGGCACGGTCGGCGGGGGTGCGGACGGCGGTGCTCGACCCGGTCGAGGGCGTGAAGCAGGGCTCCTCCGACGACTACCTCTCGATCATGCGCAAGAATCTGGAGACGCTCAAACCCGCGCTTGGATGCCGATGACCTCCTCTTCCCACGCCCAGACCGCCCCGCCGTTCGCGATGAGCGGCGGGCACGTCCGCCTCGACGGCCGCGAGGTCCTGCGGGACATCGACCTGACCGTCGAGGCCGGTGACGTGCTGGCCGTGCTCGGCCCCAACGGGGCGGGCAAGTCCACCCTGGTCAAGGCGCTGCTGGGGCTGCTCCCGCTCGCCTCCGGGCGGACCGAGATCTTCGGCCGGACGCCCGCCCGGTTCCGCGACTGGCGGCGCGTGGGCTATGTCCCGCAGCGGCTGCCCGCCGGCGGCGGGGTGCCCGCCACCGTACGGGAGGTCGTGGCCTCGGGCCGGATCGCCCGGCAGTCCCGCTGGCGCCCCTCGTCGGCCGCCGACCGGGACGCGGTGCGGCGCGCGCTGGAGACCGTCGGGCTCGCCGGCCGGGCCCGCGACTCGGCCCACCTGCTGTCGGGCGGGCAGCAGCGGAGGGTCCTCATCGCCCGCGCCCTCGCCGGGGAACCGGACGTGTTCGTGATGGACGAGCCCACCGCCGGCGTGGACGCGGCCAGCCAGGACGCCCTCGCCGGCACCCTGCGCGACCTGGCCGCGGCCGGGCGGACGGTGGTCCTGGTGGCGCACGAGCTCGGCCCGGTCGAACCGCTCATCAACCGCACCCTGGTCCTCGGGCACGGCCGCGTCACCGGCGAGACCCGGCGCGCGCCCGTCCCGCTCGGACCCCTGGGGCACACCGCGTGAAGGACCCGACGATCCGATGATCGAGATGCTGCAGTACGACTTCATGCGCGTCGCGCTGGTGATGGCGCTGCTGATCGGACTGGCCGCCCCGGCGGTCGGGACGTTCATCGTCCAGCGCAGGCTGTCCCTGCTGGGCGACGGCATCGGGCACATCGCGCTCACCGGCATCGGGCTGGGACTGCTGACCGGGGCCTCGCCCGTCCTGGGCGCGCTGGTGGTGTCGGTGCTCGGCGCCGTCGCGATCGAGGTGCTGCGCGCGCGCAGCCGGAGCGGCGCGGACGTGGCGCTGGCCCTGCTGTTCTACGGCGGCCTGGCGGGCGGGGTCGTCCTGACCAACGCCCAGGGCGGCGGCGCGAACCTCCAGTCGTACCTGTTCGGGTCGATCAGCAGCGTGTCGGCATCCGACCTGTACGTGGTGGCGGGGCTGGCGGTGGCCGTCCTCGGCATCGTCGCGCTGTTCGGCCGCGAGCTGTTCCTGCTCTGCCAGGACGAGGAGATGGCGCGCGCGGCGGGCCTGCCCACCCGCGCGCTCAGCATCCTGATCGCCGCCACCGCGGCGGTCACGGTGGTGATCTCGATGCGGGCGATCGGGCTGCTGCTGGTGAGCGCGCTGATGATCGTGCCGGTGGCGGCGGCCCAGCAGCTGACCAGGGGTTTCCGGAGCACGATGCTGCTGGCCATGGGAGTCGGTGTACTGTCGGCGGTGTCCGGGCTCGCGGGGTCGTTCCATTACGATCTTCCGCCGGGGCCCTCGATCGTGCTGCTGGCGCTGGCGGTGTTCGTGGCCGCGGTCGCCGGGGGCGCGGCGACACGGCGGAGGCGCACGGCCTCGGGCGCGGACCGGGCAGGAGTGGACGCCGAGGCGGAGGTAGTACGGGGATGACGACGGCCCGCCGGGACGCGGTACGGCAGGTGCTGGCCGGCTGCGAGGGGTTCCGTAGCGCTCAGGACATCTACGCCGATCTGCGGGCGGACGGCTCCAAGATCGGGCTCACCACGGTCTACCGGGCGCTGCAGGCGCTCAGCGACTCCGGTGAGGTGGACGTGCTGCGCACCGACGAGGGCGAGGCCGTCTACCGCGCCTGCCGTTCCGAGGAGCACCACCACCACCTGGTCTGCCGCGCCTGCGGGCGCACCGTCGAGGTCGGCGGCCCGGCCGTGGAGAAGTGGGCCGAGGCGATCGCCGCCGAGCACGGCTTCGTGAACATCACCCACACCGTCGAGGTGTTCGGCACCTGCGCCGACTGTGCCCGGTCCGCCGCGGGCGCCCGGAGCCGGACCTGACCTGACCTGACCGGACCTGACCTGAGGCTCACCGCCTCCCGGTGCGCGACCCGGTACGGCCGATACGGAAGAATCGGCGGCATGGCTACCACACGTACCGCGAACGCGCATTGGGAAGGGCCGCTGATGGGCGGCCAGGGGACGGTCTCGCTGGACTCCTCGAAGGTCGGCTCCTTCGAGGTGAACTGGCCGTCGCGGGCCGAGGAGCCGGACGGCCGGACCAGCCCCGAGGAGCTCATCGCTGCCGCCCACTCCACCTGCTACTCGATGGCTCTCTCGCACGGGCTCGCCGGGGCCGGCACCCCGCCGGAGAAGGTGGACACCAAGGCCGAGGTGACCTTCCAGCCGGGCGAGGGCATCACCGGCGTCCACCTGACCGTGCGCGCCAGCGTGCCCGGTCTGTCCGCGGCCGACTTCGAGAAGGCCGCCCAGAACGCCAAGGAGAACTGCCCGGTCAGCAAGGCGCTGGCGGGCACCAAGATCACGCTGGACGCCGCGCTCGCCTGAGAGCGCGCCGCTCACCTGAGCACCGCTCACCTGAGCACCGGTCACTGACGCACCGGTCACCTGGGACGTGCCGCCGGTCCGGAGATCCTCGTGCGAGGTTCCGGGCCGGCGGCACGTCCCCAGGGTCGATCAGTTCGCCGGCGCGGGCGCGACCGGGTTGGGCACCGCCCCTCCGTACCGCCGGTCGCGGGAGGCGTAGAGCTCGCAGGCGTGCCAGAAGTGGCGCCGGTCGAAGTCGGGCCACAGGGTGTCGAGGAAGACCATCTCCGCGTACGCCGACTGCCAGATCAGGAAGTTGGACGTGCGCTGCTCCCCCGACGAGCGCAGGAACAGGTCCACATCCGGGATGCCCGGCTCGTCCAGGTAGCGCGCGAAGACCTTCTCGTTGATCTTGTCCGGGTCGAGCCGGCCCTCCCGGACGTCCCGGGCGATGGCCGCCGCCGCGTCGGCGATCTCGGCCCTGCCTCCGTAGTTCACGCAGAACTGCAGGGTGAGCACGTCGTTGTCGCGGGTCATCTCCTCGGCGGTCTCCAGCTCGCTGATCACGCTGCGCCACAGCCGGGGCCGCCGCCCCGCCCACCGCACCCGCACGCCCATCGCGTGCATCTGGTCGCGCCGCCGCCGGATCACGTCCCGGTTGAACCCCATGAGGAAGCGGACCTCGTCGGGGGACCGCTTCCAGTTCTCGGTGGAGAAGGCGTACGCCGACAGGTACGGCACGCCCAGCTCGATCGCGCCCATGATCACGTCGAAGAGGGAGTCCTCCCCCATCTTGTGGCCCTCGGTGCGGGGCAGCCCCCGCTCCTTGGCCCAGCGCCCGTTGCCGTCCATGACGATGGCCACATGCCGGGGCACGAGGTCCGCGGGGATCGCGGGCGGGCGGGCCCCGGTCCGGTGCGGCTCCGGGGGCTGAACGGCCCTTCTCAAACTCTCTCCCTGGTGTCGGGGTCGGACATGTGATCATGTGGCTCCGCGGGCTCCGGGGACTCCGCGGACCCGGCGGGCTCCTCGGGCTCCACATGCCGCAGGGACCTGATGCCGTGCTCCAGATGCCACTGCAGATAGGCCGCCACGAGGCCGCTGCACTCTACCCGGTGCCGGGGCTGGCTCCCGTCGGCGTACTCCCAGTCGCCCCGCAGCAGCGCCAGCATCAGCGCGAACGTCGGCGCCGCCGGGGTGGCCGCGCCGGGCCGGCGGCAGCGCGCGCAGACCGCGCCGCCGGCGGCGATCGCGAACCCGCGCAGCCGGCCCCGGTCGCCGCAGCGGCAGCACTCGTCGAGCGCGGGGGCCCAGCCCGCCACCGACAGCGACCTCAGCAGGAAGGCGTCCAGGACCAGCCGCGGGTCGTGCGCGCGCTCGGCCAGCGTCCGGAGACCGCCGACCAGCAGCAGGAACTGGCGCAGCGCCGGCTCGCCCTCCTCGGAGGTCAGCTTCTCGGCCGTCTCCAGCATCGCCGTCCCGGCGGTGTAGCGGGGATAGTCGGTGACCAGCTGCTCCCCGTAGGGACGCAGCGTCTCGGCCTGCGTGATGAGGTCGAGCGAGCGCCGCTCGTACAGCTGCAGATCCACGTGGGTGAACGGCTCCAGCCGCGCCCCGAACCTCGACCGGGTCTTGCGGACCCCCTTGGCCGCGGCGCGGATCCGCCCGGTGCGCCGGGTGAGCACCGTGACGATACGGTCGGCCTCGCCCAGCTTCTGGGTGCGCAGGACGATGCCTTCATCGCGGTAGAGCGTCACCGTCCCATTGTCCCGCACCGCCGTCCCGTACCGTGCCGCCCCACCGCGCGCGGCGGACGGTCCCCCCATCCCCGCCCCTTCCATCACATTCCGTGACCGGAATAGGTCGCGGGAGTATCACCAAACCCGTGGCCTGAATCACAACCGGCTGCCAGCGTTGTGGCATGAGATGCACCATCGTGCCCCCGCACATCCTGGAACGGGTCGCCGATGCCGCCGACGCACCGGCTCGGCGCGCCTCGCCGCCGGAGGGCCGCGTCCCCGGACGGACGATCGGCAGTGCCCTCGAACGGGAACGGCCGCCCTGCGGCACGGTGCGGCAGGCCACGGACGTGAAGGGGGTAGGCGTTTCCCTGTGAGGCGCACGGACGATGCCGCCGGCGGGCCGCCCCACGACGGCGGCGATCGGGAGTGACGGTGAAGGTGACAGTGGTTCGCACCGGGGGATTCGCGGGGATCGAGCGGCGCGGGCAGTCCGACAGTGCCACCGATCCCATGCTGGCCCAGCTGGTCGACCGGGTCGACCTGGACGCGGTCCCGCCGCCCGGCAGGATCCCCGACCAGTTCCTGTACGACATCGACATCGACGGTGCCAGCACCACCGTGGGCGAGGCCCAGCTCCGCGGCCCGCTCCGGGAGCTGGTACATCACGTCCTGGGCCAGGGAGGCTGATCGCCACGGGCACGGGGACGTCCACGGCCGGCCGCGGGTGACGCGCGGGCGGCCCTTGGCCCCCTCGGGAGCCCTCGGGGGCCTCGGGAGCCCGGGGGGCTCAGGGCCGCCGGGGAGGAACATCGCCTCGGGCCCCGGCACGAGATCGTCGTGGCCGGGGCCCGGGGCGTCGGTCACGCGTGGATCACAACGGCGTGACCGGGTCCGGACTCCGCCCGTGCCCCCGCGCGGGCACGGGCGGAAATCGCGAGGCCGGGACGAAGGCCCGGAAAGGGGTGGGGCCGCGGGTCAGGAGGCCGCCGGCGGGACGACGGGGGTGCGCGCCACCCGGTTGACGGCCGACAGGATCGCCTTGAGCGAGGCGGTGACGATGTTGCCGTCGATGCCCACGCCCCAGACCGAGGTCCCGTCCACGTCGCACTCGACGTACGCGGCGGCGCGGGCGTCGCCGCCGGCGCTCATCGCGTGCTCGATGTAGTCGAGCACCCGCACGTTCACGCCGATCGTGGCGAGGGCGGACTCGAACGCCGACACCGGGCCGTTGCCCACGCCCTCGATCTCGCGGATCTCACCGTCGATCCGGACGTCGCAGCCGAGCACGTCCTTCTCGTCGACCCGCGAGGTCGCACGGTGCGCCAGCAGCCCGACCCGGGGCCCGTTGCCCAGGAACTCGCCCTCGAAGATCTCCCACATCCGCTCCGGGGTGACCTCGCCGCCCTCGGTGTCGGTGTGCGCCTGCACCACCCGGGAGAACTCGATCTGCAGCCGGCGCGGCAGCTCCAGGGCGTGCTCGGTCTTCATGACGTAGGCGACGCCGCCCTTGCCGGACTGGCTGTTGACCCGGATGACCGCCTCGTAGGAGCGGCCCACGTCCTTGGGGTCGATCGGCAGGTACGGGACCTCCCAGCGGTACCGGTCGACCGGTACCCCGGCCGCCTCGGCGTCCGCCGCCAGGTGGTCGAAGCCCTTGTTGATGGCGTCCTGGTGGGACCCGGAGAAGGCGGTGTAGACCAGGTCGCCGCCGTAGGGGTGCCGCTCGTGCACCGGCAGCTGGTTGCAGTACTCGACGGTGCGGCGGATCTCGTCGATGTCGGAGAAGTCGATCATCGGGTCGACGCCCTGGGTGAACAGGTTCAGCCCCAGGGTGACCAGGCAGACGTTGCCGGTGCGCTCGCCGTTGCCGAACAGGCAGCCCTCGATCCGGTCGGCGCCGGCCAGGTAGCCCAGCTCGGCGGCGGCGACGGCGGTGCCCCGGTCGTTGTGCGGGTGCAGGGAGAGGATCACCGAGTCCCGGCGGCTCAGGTGGCGGTTCATCCACTCGATCTGGTCGGCGTAGACGTTGGGGGTGGCCATCTCGACGGTGGCCGGCAGGTTGAGGATCACCTTCCGGTCCGGGGTGGGCTTCCAGACGTCGGTGACGGCGTTGCAGACCTCGGCCGCGTACTCCAGCTCGGTGCCGGTGAACGACTCGGGCGAGTACTGGAAGAGGATCTCGGTGTCGCCCATGTCCTCGGCCAGCTTGGCGCACAGCTTGGCGCCCTCGACCGCGATCGCGGTGATGCCCTCGCGGTCCTGCCCGAACACCACGCGCCGCTGCAGCGTGCTGGTGGAGTTGTAGAGGTGGACGATGGCCTTCCGGGCGCCGCGCACCGACTCGAAGGTCCGCTCGATCAGCTCGGGCCGGGCCTGGGTCAGTACCTGGATCACCACGTCGTCGGGGATCAGGCCGTCCTCGATGATCTGCCGGACGAAGTCGTAGTCGGTCTGGCTGGCGGCCGGGAAGCCGACCTCGATCTCCTTGTAGCCCATCCCTACCAGCAGCTGGAACATCTTCAGCTTCCGGTGGGAGTCCATCGGGTCGATGAGCGCCTGGTTACCGTCGCGCAGGTCCACCGCGCACCAGCGGGGCGCCTCGGTGATCACCTTGTCCGGCCAGGTGCGGTCGGCCAGGGCGACCGGGGTGAACGGGCGGTAGCGCTCGAAGGGCATGCCCGAAGGATTCTGTTGCGGATACATGGGTGGGTCCCTCTGCTCGATCCTGCGGCCGACGTCCACTAGGCGGTGCCGTGCACGGCGATGGCCCGCAGCGAGGGTGCCGACCGTTATGGGCCCCCGCTGCGGCCGCTAAGGAGGAGCAGCTCGCGCAACACGAATGTCAAGTTAACAGACGCCGCCCGTGTTACGGAAACCGGCTTCCACGATCTGAGACGGCGGTGGATGCGCCCGGGCCGTCCGCCGGGCCCGCGGGGGACGCGGACTCGGGAACGAGCACCGAGAGGCAGGTCACGCAGCCTTCCAGCGCCTCGAACTCCCCGATGTCCACACGGGTGACGCGCCAGCCGTCGGCGGCGAGCAGCTCGGCCGTACGCGGCGCCGAGGCCGCCATCAGCACGTGGTCGGGCCCCAGCACCACCACGTGCGCGCCCGACGGCTCGGGCACCACCCGCAGGCAGGGGAGCACCGAGGTGTCCAGATGCCCGGGCAGCCCGATCAGCGACCCGTCCGGCAGGGCCGTCATCGCCGACTTCAGGTGCAGCGCCCCGTCCGTCGCGACCGGGACGACCCGCCGCCCGCCCAGCAGCCCGGCGAGCTGGCAGATGCCGTCCTCGTCGGTGCGGGACCCGCGCCCGACGTAGACGGTGTCACCCACCTGGAGGACGTCGCCGCCGTCCAGGGTGCCGGGCGGTTCGATCCGCGACACCCGCAGGCCGAGGTCGCGCGCGGCCCGCTCGGCCCCGGCGGTCTCGCCGCGCCGCGCGCTCGCCCCGGAGCGGCCGAGCACGGCGGTGTCGCCGGCGACCACGAGGGCGTCCTCGACGAACACCGCGTCCGGGCAGTCGTCGGCGGGGTCGACCGCCCGCACCCGCCATCCGGCGTCGCGCAGCGCGGCCACGTACGCCTCATGCTGGGCCCGGGCCAGCCCGGCGTCCACCGGGCGGCGTTCGACATGGGTCACGATCCCGTCCGCGAGCCGCGGCCCGGGACGCCTCACCAGCGCGGTTCCGGGCATGCCTAGCGCGCCGCGCCCTCGGTGGTGACGATCACGCCGAGGGCGTGGGCGGGCGACATGCCCAGCAGGTGCGCCACCCGGTGCAGGGCCCGGCGCTCGGCGTCGCCGAGGGGCCCGTCGGCCAGCCCGACGCGGACCGCCTGGGCCAGGAACCACTCCTTGGCCTCCGGTGCGAGCTGCGCGCCCGCCGCGGCGATCTCCTCCTCCAGGAACGGCTCGCCGAGCCTCAGGTCGTGCTCGACGGCCGCGTCGTCGTACCCCGTCCCGCCGTACCCGTGGACGGCCTCGGCGGCACGGGCCCGCGCCGCCGGAGTGGCGGCTCCCCCGGCGCGCAGCACCAGCGCCGCGGCGGCCCGCATGCCCGCCGGCAGCGCCGCGGCCATCTGCCGCGCGGTGGGCGACTGGAGCACGGCGATGTCGAACCGGGTGCGGCAGGTGCGGCACTCGACCACCTCGCCGACCTGGTTGAACGGGATGACCGGCAGGAAGAAGAGGGTGAACCAGCGGCGGCCGACCCTCCGGCGGTAGGCGCGGTCCCCGCCGCAGCGCGGACAGTGGAAGGTGCCCTCGCTGACCGTGCGGAAGAACACCGACAGGCCGAAAATCAACAACACCGGGATTCTCCTCCCATGGCGGGCTTCCCTCCAAAGTACCGATCGATCGGCGCCGTCGTGGCCTGGCGCCGTCGGCGCGCCCGCGCCTTTACGCTGGGCTCATGAGCGGTGACCAGGATCCCGGGGAGGGCCGGGAGCGCCCGGCGGTGGCCGGCGCCCGCGAGGACGGCTCCGGGAAGGCGCCCGCCGAAGGGCCGCCTGACGGCCCGAACACCGACCCGCCTCCGGCCCCGGCCGAGTCCCCGGCCCCGGCCACCGACAGGCCCCCGTCCGGCGAGACGACCCCGGTCGCTGGTACGGCCCCGGCCTACGGGACGGTTCCGGCCTACGGGACGGTTCCGGCCTATGGGACGGTTCCGGGCGAGGGCGCGGTTCCGCCCGCCGGGACGGACCCGCCCGCCGGGACGCGCCCGGCGTTCCTGCCGCCCGCCGAGAACCGCCCGCCGGCCGCCGCGCCGGTCGCGTACCCGCCGCCTGCGGAGCCGGACGGGCCGGGCGCGGCCTGGAACATCGCGACGATCATCACGGGCTCGCTGCTGCTGGTCTCGGCGTTCCTGCCATGGGCGCAGGCGCGGCTGGTGGTCGGGCTCTTCGGCCGGACCCTCAGCCGCGATCTGGGCACCGTGGTCGGCATCGAGGCGGACCGGGTGGTGGCGGTGATCCCCGTGCTGGCCGTGGTCGCGATCGGCATGGGGTTCTGGGGCATCATCGGTAGGGACACCCGTGTCTCGGCGCTGGCCGCCGTTCCCGGGCTGCTGGCGCTGCTGGTCTGCGGCCTGTTCGTGCTGAGGCTGGACCAGCTGAAGGACCGGCTGGCGGCCCAGGACCTCTCGGTCGGCTACGAGGTGGCCGTCGTGATCGGCTGGTACCTGGCGGTGGCCATGTCCCTGCTGGTCGTCGGTTTCAGCATGGGCCGCCCCATCGCCGCCCGGCTCGCCACCGCACGCGCGGAGAAGGCCGCCCATACACAGAACCCCTACGCGCATGACCCTTCGTCCGCGCATGACCCGTCGTACGGGCAAAACCCCTACGGGCAGGATCAGCCCACGCAGGGGCCGTACGCGCAGGGCCGGTACGCGCAGGAGCAGCCCGCCCAGGGGCCGTACGCGCAGAACCCTTACTCCCAGAATCCTTACGCGGAGAACCCGTACGCACAGAGTCCGTACGGGCAGGATCCCTACGTCCAGAACACCCAGGATCCCCGTGCCTCATGGCCCCAGGACGCCTGGCCGGACCGGCCCGGGCAGGCGCCGGGCCCGGCGGGCCCCGACGGGCGTGGTCAGTCGTAGAAGCCGAGCCTGCGCAGCTGCTTGGGGTCGCGCTGCCAGTCCTTGGCGACCTTGATCCGCAGGTCCAGGAAGACCTTGGTGCCGAGCAGCGCCTCGATCTGCTTGCGCGCCCGGGTGCCGACGTCGCGCAGCCGGGCGCCCTTGGTGCCGATGACGATCGCCTTCTGGCTGGGCCGCTCGACGAACAGGTGCGCGTACACGTCGATGAGGTCCTCGCGGTCCTCGCGCGGCGCCATGTCGTCGACCACGACGGCGATCGAGTGCGGCAGCTCGTCCCGGACGCCCTCCAGCGCGGCCTCGCGGATCAGCTCGGCGACCAGCAGCTGCTCGGGCTCGTCGGTGAGGTCGCCCTCGGGGTAGAGCGGCATGCCCTCGGGAAGGTGCCGGATCAGCAGATCTCCGACGAGGCCGACCTGGAAGCCGTCCCGCGCCGAGCACGGCACGATGTCGGCGAACTCCCCCAGGGTGGACACCGCGGTGAGCTGCTCGGCCACCCGCTCGGGCGGCACCAGGTCGGTCTTGGTGACGATCGCGACGACCGGTGTCCTGCCGACGTTGGCCAGTTCCCGGGCGATGAACCGGTCGCCGGGGCCCACGGTCTGGTCCGCCGGGACGCAGAAGCCGATCACGTCGACCTCGGTGAGGGTGGAGCGCACCAGGCTGTCCAGCCGCTCCCCCAGCAGGGTGCGCGGCTTGTGCAGGCCGGGGGTGTCGACCACGATCAGCTGGGCGTCCGGGCGGTGCACGATGCCGCGGATCGCCCTGCGGGTGGTCTGCGGGCGGCTGCTCGTGATCGCCACCTTGGTGCCGACCAGGGCGTTCATCAGCGTGGACTTGCCCACGTTGGGCCGCCCGATGAAGCAGGCGAACCCGGAGCGGTATCCCTCGGTCGTCGTCTTTCCCAGCGCTGTCACGCCGTCAATTGTCGCCTACCCGGTGGAACGGATCGTCCACGGGCGGCGCGCCGGGGTCCACAGCGTGCAGGGAGTCGCGCGCGACGCCCGCCCAGTAAGGGGATCCGACCCGTTCGGCGATCTCGGCGGCGCGGCGGTAGTGCCCGGCCGCGCGGTCCGGGCGTCCCAGGAACACGGCCAGGTCGCCCAGCGTCTGCGCGGCCGGCCCGATGGTCACCACGCCCGTGGGGCCGCCGGCGAGGTGGTCCTCGTAGGGCAGCAGGGCGGTGTACGCCTCGGCGGCCACGCGGCGGTCGTCCAGCGCGATCGCGCGCCGCCCGCGCATCGCCGTGATCAGGTCGAAGAAGTAGTCGTAGCGGGCCGGGCCGACGCCCTCGACCACCCGGCGGGCCTCGCCGGCCCGGCCCGCGCCGATCAGGGCCAGCGCGTAGACCTCGGCGGTCGCGTCGACGTGGCGCCAGCGCTCCCAGATCCAGCGGGCCTCGTCCACCAGCTCCCCGGCGCGGCCCTGCACGTACCGCACGCAGAAGATCCCGACCAGGGCGATCCCGCGCTCGCTGTTCCAGATGCCGGTGCCGGTGCCCGACCGCGCGAGCTGCCGGTAGGCCAGCTCGGCCTCATCGAAGCGGGCGGCGAGGGAATGGGTCAGGCCCTCCAGGGAGTCCGCGATCATGCCCAGCAGCGGCAGCCCGAACCGTCCGGCCAGGCGGACGCCCTCATCCCGGTGCCGCCGCGCGGTCTCCAGGTCCAGCGCGCAGATGGCCACCTGCTGGAGCTGGAGGTGCACCAGCCCCTGGTACAGGCCGAGCCCGTGGGCGGTGGCGAGGTCGAGCAGCTCGGCGGCGACCAGGCGGCGGTCGGTGAAGGCGCCGGCGCCCCGGTAGCCGTTGAGGTAGCGGCCGTTGAGCGCGACCGCCAGCAGTTCGGGACGCCCGAGGCGGCGGGCGACCCGCACCGCCTCCTCGGCCGCGGTGACGCCACGGTCACTCCGGGCCCCCTCCAGCTCGATCGCCAGGCTGGTGAGCAGCCGCGCCCGCAGCTCGTCGTCGTCCGGGCCCGCCAGGCCCTCCAGGGCCTCCTCGGCGGCGTCGATGACGTCCTGGTCGTGGCTGCCGTAGTCGCGGCTGGTCCAGACGGTCGGCACGTCGAAGCTCGTGATGAGGCGGGCCAGGAGGCGGGCGTCGCCGAGGGGGCGCGCGGCGTCCAGCGCGCGGCGCCGGCGTTCGCGGGCCTCGACGACGTCGCCCGCCAGGGCGGTGGAACGGATCGCGGCGGCCTCCAGTTCGAGCCGTTCCCGCACCCGGCGGTCGCGCGCGTCCCCGGAGAGGGGGCGGTCGTCCCCGGAGAGGGGGCGGTCGTCCCCGGCGGCGCGCAGGGCGTCCACTGCCCTGATCCACAGGTCGGCCGCCGCGCGGTGCGCGAAGCGCGACTCGGCCTCCTCCGCGGCGAGCCTGGCGTACCGGACGGCCTTGGCCGGATCGGCGCCCCCGGCCTCCAGATGGTGGTGGGCGATCGCGGCGACCCCGCCGGGCCTGCGCCGTTCCAGCGCGGCGGCGACCCGCCCGTGCAGCCGTGCGCGGCGGACCCGGGACAGGCCCGTGTAGAGGGTGTCGCGGACGAGGGTGTGCGCGAACCGGACCCGCCCCGGCCCGGGCTCGGTCACCAGCCCCGCGGCCAGGCCGGCCTCGACCGCGTCGATGACCGCGTCCTCGTCGCCGCCGCAGACATCGGTGAGGACGTCCAGGTCGGCCTCGCGGCCCACGACGGCGGCGTTGCGCAGGACGGTCCGGGCGTTCTCCGGAAGGCCGGCGACGCGGCGGCGCAGCACGTCGCCGGCGCCGGCGGGCACGAGGCGGGTGGCGGCCGGCAGCCCCCCGGCGTCCAGGAGCCGGACGGTCTCGCGGGTGAAGAACGGGTTGCCGCCGGTGCGTTCGGCGATCACGGCGAGTTCCGCCTCGTCCACCTCGGCGCCGCAGACGGCCCGGATCAGCACGGCCACGTCGGCGGCGGGCAGCCCGGCCAGGTCCAGGCGCAGCGGTTCGTGGCGGGCGAGCAGGGCGAGGGCGTCGGCGAGGCGTTCGGAGACCTCGGTCTGCCGGAACGTACCGGCCAGCAGCACCGGCCGGTCCCGCAGCATCCGGGGAAGCGCGGCCAGCAGCGCGAGGGTGTCCCCGTCGGCCCAGTGCAGGTCGTCCAGGACCAGCAGCAGCGGGGCCCGCCCGGCCAGGCCGGAGAGGTAGTCGCCGACGGCCAGCTGGAGCCGGAACCGGCCGGTGGCGATGTCGGCGGCGGGCACGGCGGGGACGTCGCCCTCGAGCAGGGTCATCCGCCGGGCCAGCTCGGGCGGGGGCGGCGCGGCGGAGATGAGCTCGCGCAGCAGTTCGGCCCAGGGCCAGGCGGGCGGGGCGCCCCCGGTCTCGGGAACCCGGCCCCACGCGGTGGTCCAGCCGTCGCGGGCCAGCGCGGCGGTGAGACGCTCGGCCAGGGCGGTCTTGCCCATCCCGGCGTCCCCGGCGATCAGGACGAGCCCGCACCGGCCCGCGGCGGCGTCGCGCGCCGCGGCGGCCAGCCGCTCCAGCTCGTCGTGGCGGCCGACGAAGATCCCACCGGCCGTGCCCGGCGGCGGTGGGACGTCAGGCGCCGACGCCGCCCGTGCGGGCGCGGTCGCGATCTCGGCGGGGGCTTCCAGGACGGCGCCATGGCGCGGACCGCCGGTGAGTTCGGGCGCCTGGGCGAGGATGCCGCTCTCCAGGCGGCGCAGGGCCGGGCCGGGATCCACGCCGAGCTCCTCGGCCAGGGTCGCGCGGGCGCGGCGCAGCGCCGCGAGCGCGTCCCCCTGGCGTCCGGTCCGGTAGAGGGCGAGGGCCAGCAGGCGCCAGACCTCCTCGCGCAGCGGGTTGGCCGCCGCGTGGGCCTCCAGGTCGGGGACGGCCTCGGCGGCGGCGCCCAGCCGCAGCATCGCCTCGGCGCGGCGCTCGACGGCCAGGCGGCGGCGCTCGTCCAGCCGCGCCGTCTCCGCGACCGCCCAGGGCAGGTCGGCGAACTCGGCGTACGCGGGGCCCCGCCACTCCGCCAGCGCCGCCTGCGCGCACTCGCGCGCCCGTACGGCGTCGGCGGCGTCCAGCAGCCGCGCCGCCTCGTCGACCAGCGCGTCGAAGCGCCAGGCGTCCACGTCCGCGTCCGGGAGGTGCAGCGCGTAGCCGGGCGGGGCGGTGACCAGCACCCGCGCCGGTGTCCGGGGCGGGCGGTCCGGCTCCAGGGCGCGCCTCAGATGGGACACGAACGACTGGAGCCCGGCCGTGGCCCGGGGCGGCGCCTCGCCGGGCCACAGGTCCTCCACCAGGCGGTCGGCCGGGACCATCCGCCCCCGCGCCGCCACGAGCCTGGCCAGCACCGAGCGCTGGCGGGGGCCGCCGAGATCGGCCGTGCCCCCGTCCACCCACGCCTCGAAAGTGCCGAGCACACGCACGTCCGCCATGTCCCGGCCAGCCTAAGGCGTGGGCCGCCGGGCACCGCGGCGACCCGGGCCATGGTGATCAGTGCCACCTCGGGCCGCCGCCCCGGGACGGCGGCCCGGGCCGCCGCGTCAGACGCCGCTGGGCTCCCGGTCCCTGGCCGGGGCGCCGGTCGCGCCGGTGGCGGGCGGCGCGTCGTGGCCGTGCGGGTCGAACGTGGGCAGGAGCCGGTCCAGCGGGCCCGGCAGCCACCAGTTCGCCCGTCCCAGCAGGGCCATCGTCGCCGGTACGAGGACCAGCCTGACCACGGTGGCGTCCAGCGCGACCGCCACGGCCAGCCCCACTCCCATCTGCTTGATCACCAGCCCGGGGTCCAGCGCGAAGCCGAGGAAGACCGCCACCATGATCAGCGCCGCGCTGGTGATGACCCGCCCGGTGACGGCCAGGCCGGCCGACACCGAGCCGCGCGCGTCGCCCGTGCGCAGCCACTCCTCCCGGACCCGGGAGAGCAGGAACACCTCGTAGTCCATGGAGACCCCGAACAGCACCGCGAACATCAGCAGCACGATGAGGCTGGAGACCGGGACGCTGTGCGGCAGGCCGAGCAGTTCGGCGCCCCATCCCCACTGGAAGATCGCGGTGAGCGCGCCGTAGGCGGCGCCGATCGACAGCAGGTTCATCAGGGCGGCCTTGAGCGGGGCCAGGATCGACCGGAAGACGATCATCAGCATCAGGAACGAGGTCGCGACCACCGCCCCGATCACCGGCCACAGCCGCCCGTCCAGGACCCGGCTGAGGTCCACGTAGGCCGCGGTCAGCCCGGCTATCTCCGCACCCGGCGGCAGCACGCCGGCGCGCACCCGGTCGACCAGGTCGGTGGCCCGCTCGTCCTGCGGCCCGTACTCCGGCGTGACCACCAGCACCGCCGCGGCGCGGTCCGGGGACAGCCGGGCCGGGGCGACCGAGACGACCCCCTCGGTCGCGGCCAGCCGCGCCCGGAGCCCCTCGGTGTCGGCCGACCGGCGCAGGTCGACGGCGACCAGCAGCGTCCCGTTGGCGCCCGGGCCGTACGCCTCGGCCACCAGGTCGTAGGCCTTCCGCGCGGTGTTGGACGTCGGCTCGCTGCTGGCGTCGCTGGGCCAGGTGCGCATCCCCAGCGCCGGGGCGGCCAGCGTGAGCATCAGCACGAGCGCGGCCAGCAGCCACGGCCACGGGTGGCGGCCGACGTGCTCGGCCCAGCGCCGCACCCGCGGCGAACCGGTCTCGATCCGGGCCCCGTCCGCGCGGTCCCGGCGGCGCAGCACCCGCCGCCCGGCCAGCCCCAGCACCGCGGGCAGGAGGGTGACCGCGCTCGCCACCGTCGCCGCCACCACGATCCCGGTGGCGAAGCCCATCGTCATGAACACCGGGACGCGCGACAGCACCAGCCCGCTCAGCGCGAGCAGCACGGTGAAACCGGCGAAGATCACCGACAGTCCGGCGGTGGCGGTGGCGCGGCCGGCCGCCTCCGCCACCGTCATCCCGCTCGCCAGCCCCTCCCGGTGCCGGGTCAGGATGAACAGCGCGTAGTCGATACCGACGCCGAGCCCGGTCATCACCGCCAGCGTCGGTGCCGTCGTGGCCACGTCGGTGACCGCGGCCAGCAGGGTGATCCCCGAGACCCCGGCACCCAGCCCGGCCAGCGCGACCGCCAGCGGCAGCCCGGCCGCCACCACGGACCCGAACGCCAGCAGCAGGATGACCAGCGCCGCGACGATGCCCACGGCCTCGGCCGTACCGCCCGGCGCGGTGACGTTCTCGGGCACCTGGCCGCCGAACTCCACCTGATGGCCGGCGGCCCTCAGGTCCCCGGTGGCACCGCGGAGGAGGTCCAGGGTCTCCGCGGGCGCCAGTTCGGTGACGGGCACGTCGTAGCGGACCGTGAGCAGCGCCGTCGCCCCGTCCGGGCTCGGCATCGCCGGGTCGACCGTGCTCACGTGCGGCAGGGCGGCCAGGCGCTCGCGCGCGCCCTCCAGCCGTGCCGGGTCGAGCCGCCCGCTCCGGGTGTGCACGACCACGCGGGCGTCCGCTCCCGACAGCGCGGGGAACCGTTCCGTGAGCAGGTCGGTGGCCTGCTGCGACCCCGTTCCGGGGAGGCTGTAGTCGTCGTGCAGCGACCCGCCGGCCACGCCCGCGAGCCCGCCCAGCGCGCCGACGACCAGCACCCAGGCAACGATGAACCGCCAGGGCCGCAGCGCCGCGGCCCTGCCCAGGCGGTAGAGCAATCGGGACATGCTTCCCCCATGAGAACGCTCCGATGACTCACCGAGTCTGGCCGCCGCCTCTTGGCGCCCGCTTGCCGCCCGCTTGGCACCCGCTTGCGGGCCCCCACGGTGGCGGGCCGGGACGGCCTCTAGGCTGGTCCCGTGAGCGACATGAACCCCGAGGACGCCAAGATCATCACCCTGGCCCGGTCGGCGCGCGCCCGGGCCGGCGCGGCCGAGGGCGCCGCCGTGCGGGACGAGACCGGCCGCACCTACGCGGCCACGACCGTGGACCTGCCCTCACTGAAGCTGACGGCCCTTCAGGTCGCGGTGGCCATGGCGGTGTCCAGCGGTGCCGAGGACCTGGAGGCCGCCGCGCTGGTGACCGCCGCCGGCACCGCCCGGCCCTCCGACGTGGCCGCCGTCCGCGACCTGGGCCCCAAGGCGGCCGTCCTCGTGGCCGCCACCGACGGGACGCTCCGCGCCACCCTGGACTGACGGGCGCACTGGCTGACGGGCGCACTGGCTGACGGGCGCACTGGCTGACGGGCGCACTGGCTGACGGGCGTACTGAAATCCCGAGCGCACCGGACTCACGGGCGCGCTGAACTTACAGACGCACTGGGCTCACGGGCGCACTGGCTGAGGGCTGGTGTGGATGTACGGGCCGCCCCGGGCTGCGCGGGCCTGTCGGGGCTGACGGCTTGACGGGCATGCAGGGCCGGGCGGGGTCAGCCGGCCGCGTGGTGGCTCTCGGCGCCCTTCTCGCCGGACGGCGCGGGCAGCCGGTGCACCAGCACCGTGCCGATCCGGTTACGGCGACCGGCGATGCTCTCGGCTCTCAGCGACAGCCCGGCCACCGTCGCGGTGGAGCCCTCGATCGGGACCCGGCCGAGCGCGTGGGCGAGCAGCCCGCCCACCGTCTCGACCTCCTCCACCTCGATCTCGGCGCCGAACAGCTCGGCGAGGTCCTCCACCGGCAGCCGCGCGGTGACCCGGGCGGTGGACTCCTCCAGCCACTCCACCCGCGGGGTCTCCACGTCGTACTCGTCGGTGATCTCGCCCACGATCTCCTCGAGGATGTCCTCGATGGTGACCAGCCCGGCGGTGCCGCCGTACTCGTCGATCACGATGGCGACATGGATCTGCCGGGCCTGCATCTCGCGCAGCAGCTCGTCGATCGGCTTGCTGTCGGGCACGTAGGTCGCGGGCCGCATCACCGACTCCACCGTCTCCGACGACTCGCGCTCGCGGTGCTCGTGGCTGCGCCGGGCCACGTCCTTGAGGTAGGCGATGCCGACGACGTCGTCCTCGTTCTCGCCCACCACCGGGATGCGGGAGAAGCCGCTGCGCAGGGCCAGGGTCAGGGCCTGGCGGACGGTCTTCTCACGCTCGATGAACACGATGTCGGTGCGCGGCACCATGACCTCGCGGACCAGGGTGTCGCCGAGCTCGAACACCGAGTGGATCATCTCCCGCTCGTCCGGCTCGATGAGGCTGCGCTGCTCGGCCAGGTCGACCAGGTCGCGCAGCTCGGCCTCGGAGGCGAACGGGCCCTCCCGGAAGCCCTTGCCGGGGGTCAGCGCGTTGCCGAGCAGGATCAGCAGCCGCGGCAGCGGCCCGAACACCCGGGTCACCGGATGGATCACGGCCGCGCCGACCAGCGCCACGCGGTCGGCGTGCTGCAGGCCGAGGGTCCGCGGCCCCACCCCGACCACCACGTAGCTCACCACGATCATGATCGCGGCGGCGACGACGTAGGCCCGCCAGGTCTCGTCCAGCCACGAGATGCACAGGTCCGCGACGATCACCGTGGCGACCAGCTCGCAGCTGATCCGCAGCAGCAGCACCAGGTTGAGGTAGCGGGCCGGGTCGGCCACCACCGCGGCCAGCCGCGGCGCTCCCCGCCGCCCCTCCCGGACCAGTTCCTCGACCCGGACCCTCGACACCCGGGCCAGGGCGGCCTCGGTGCCGGCCAGCAGACCGGCCATGCACACCAGGCCCGCGGCCAGGGCCAGCAACCATCCCTGCGCGGAACTCACGGCCGCCCCGGAACACTCATGATCGGCACCGGCGGCACCGCCGGGAACGGCACGGGACGGCCACAGTCGATCATCGCTGGTCGCGTTTCTCCCGCCAGGACTTCAGCAGCTCGGCCTGCAGGCCGAACATCTCCTCGTGCTCGTCCGGCTCGGCGTGGTCGTAGCCGAGCAGGTGCAGGACGCCGTGCGTGCACAGCAGCTCCAGCTCCTCCGCGGTGCCGTGGCCCGCGGTGGCGGCCTGCCGCTCGGCGACGGCCGGGCACAGCACCACGTCGCCCAGCAGGCCCGGATCGGGCTCGCCGTCCTCGTCGGCGCCGCCGGACATGTGGCCGGGACGCAGCTCGTCCATCGGGAAGGCCAGCACGTCGGTGGGGCCGGGCTCGCCCATCCACTTCTCATGCAGCTCGCTCATCGCGCCCTCGTCCACCAGCAGCACCGACAGCTCGGCCAGCGGATGGACCCGCATCCCGTCCAGGACGTGCCGGGCCAGGTCGGCCAGGAGCTTCTCGTCGACCTCGGCGCCCGACTCGTTCAGCACCTCGATGCTCATGCGCCCCGCCCGCTCTCCGCGGCCCCGGGCCGGTCCGTGCGCGCGCCCACCTAGCGGCCCCGCTTACGGGGGGCTCCGCCGCGACCCGCGGCCCCCTGCTTGATCGCCGGGACGCGCGCCTCGTCGTAGCGGCTGTAGGCGTCCACGATGTCGGTGACCAGCTTGTGGCGGACGACGTCGTTGCTGTTGAGGCGGCAGAAGTGGATGTCCTCGACGCCGTCGAGGATGTCCTGGACCACGCGGAGCCCGCTCAGCTGCCCGCCCGGCAGGTCGACCTGGGTGACGTCACCGGTCACCACGACCTTGGAACCGAAGCCCAGCCGGGTCAGGAACATCTTCATCTGCTCGGGCGAGGTGTTCTGCGCCTCGTCCAGGATGATGAAGGAGTCGTTGAGGGTGCGTCCGCGCATGTACGCCAGCGGCGCCACCTCGATCGTGCCGGCCGCCATCAGCCGCGGGATCGAGTCGGGGTCGACCATGTCGTGCAGCGCGTCGTACAGCGGCCGCAGGTAGGGGTCGATCTTCTCGTACAGCGTGCCGGGCAGGAAGCCCAGCCGCTCCCCGGCCTCGACCGCCGGCCGGGTCAGGATGATCCGGTTGACCTGCTTGTCCTGCAGGGCCCGGACCGCCTTGGCCATGGCGAGGTAGGTCTTGCCGGTGCCCGCCGGGCCGATCCCGAACACGATGGTGTGCCGGTCGATCGCGTCGACGTACCGCTTCTGGTTGAGCGTCTTGGGCCGGATGGTGCGCCCGCGGCTGGACAGCACGTCGAGGGTCAGCACCTCGGCCGGGCGCTCCTCGGTCTGGTTGCGCAACATCGCCAGGCTCCGCTCCACCGCGTCGGGGGTCAGCTGGGTCCCGCTCTTGAGCAGGTCGATCAGCTCGCTGAACAGCCGGGAGACCAGCTCGGTCTCGGATCCGGGACCGGTCACGGTGATCTCGTTGCCGCGCACGTGGATATCGCTGTGGAACGCGCGTTCGATGACGTGGAGCAACTCATCCCGGGAGCCGAGCAGGCTCACCATCGAATGGTCGTCGGGCACCACGATCTTGATCTGGGACCGCGAGCTCGTCCGGTCCTCGCGTCCCGCGTGAGTTGATTCGACCATCAGCCGGGCCTTGCGGCCTCTCTGACCTGCCTTCTGTCCGCTCGTGTCCTGCTCGTGTCCCGTGTCGGTCCCTTCCCATGATACTGGCCGCTCATGACGGAGCGCCGCCCCATTTTCCGCGCCCGTGACCTGCTCTCACGCGCGGGCCGCGGCGCGGATCGTCCGGAGCCGGCGGCCGGTCCGGGCGGGCCGGGCTCAGCCGGGCGGCCAGTTGAGGCCACGGCCACCGAGAACGTGGGCGTGCACGTGGAAGACGGTCTGCCCCGCCTGCGCCCCGGTGTTGAAGACGATGCGGTAGCCGCCCTCGGCGACGCCGTCGTCCACCGCCACCTCGCGGGCCTCCCGCAGCAGCTCGGCCAGCAGCCCGGGATCGGCGTCGGCCAGGTCGGCCACGGTGGCGTGGTGCGCCCTCGGGATGACCAGCACGTGGGTCGGGGCCTGCGGGTTGATGTCACGGAACGCGACCGTGCCCGCGGACTCCCGGACGATCTTCGCCGGCACGTCCCCCGAAACGATCTTGCAGAACAGGCAGTCCGTCATCCTTCTCCTCCCGCCGATGCTCCGGCGGATCCTATCGACTCCCCCGGCCCCGGCCGGCGCCCGGCGCGGCCGGACGCGGGAGCGCGGGACGACCCCGTGGCCTTCCCTGTCATGGGATCGGCCCCATTCGGTCCGGCCCCTGGATTAGGGTTGTCCCCTCAGGCGTACCCCCCGCTCGCCGGCAGCGCGCCTGGCCTCCCGATCGACTGGTTCGCCGTACCGTGGCCTGCCCGGGGCGGCCGGCCGATTAGGCGGCCGGGGGGCGGTGAAGGCGGCGGATAGGTGACCGAGGCAAGACAGAAGATGCCCTTTCGTAAACCCGACGACGAGGGTGTGCGTCCCACTGACGTGACCGAGACCCTCGTGGCCAGGGGCACGACGGGAGCGGTGGCCGTGGCCTGGGATGCCGACCAGGCCGTGACCGCCCTCTACAGTGCCAACTACCGTTCGCTGGTGCGCCTCGCGGCCATGCTGCTGCGCGACGCGGGGGCGGCCGAAGAGGTCGTCCAGGACGCGTTCGTCGCCATGCACGGCGGGTGGCGCCGGTTGCGCGACCCCGACAAGGCGCTGTCCTACCTGCGCCAGTCGGTGGTCAACCGGTCCCGGTCGGTGCTGCGTCACCGCGCGGTCGTCGAGAAGTACGCTCCCAAGGGGTTGCCCGACGCTCCGAGCGCGGAGGCCGGGGCCATCGGGGAGCTCGAGCGCTCCGCGGTCGTCCAGGCGCTGCACAAGCTCCCCACCCGCCAGCGCGAGGCGCTCGTCCTGCGTTACTACGCCGACCTCTCCGAAGCCGAGATCGCCCAGGCCATGGGGATCTCGCGCGGAGCGGTCAAGAGCCACACGGCACGCGGCATGGCCTCGCTACGCACCATCCTGGAGCAGTTCTCATGACCACCGACCCCCACGACGAGCACGGCGAGATCCTCCGCCGCGCCCTGCACGCGGAGGCGGAGACGGTCATCCCCGCGCCCGACGGCCTGGAACGCATCCGGGCCCGCATCGACGCACGCGGGCCGCGCAGGTTCGGCTGGGACCGGTTCACCATGAACTGGGCGCGGCCCCTGCTGGCCGTCGCCGCCGCCGTCGTCATCGCCGGCATCGGCGTCACCGCTCCGCAGACCATCGACCTCATCCAGTCCGCCGGCAACAACGGCCCCTCGGACAAGGGGCGGCACCACCCCACCGGCGGCGACCCGGCCGGTCCCCAGGGCGTCTCCCCGGACGCGCAGCCGTCCGTGGTGGACGGGCCCACCGAGAGCGGGGGCCCGAACGAGTCAGGGACGCCGTCCCCGGCGCCGTCCTCCGGCTCCTCGGGCTGCCCCGCCCCGTCCGCCGGCGGCGGCCCCCCCGCGGGCACCGCCACCCCCCGTTCGAGCGAAACTCCGACCGCTCCGCCGTCCACGGGGTGCCCGTCCCAGACGCCGTCGCCCTCGCCGACGCCCACTCCCACCGATCCCGGCACCACCGACCCGGTCCCGACCGACCCGGTGACGCCGCCGACCACCGAGGAGCCTCTCCCGGCACAGTCCGGGAGCGACACTCCGCCCCAGTGATCCCGCGGTGATCCCGCGCCGGGGGACGGGCGCCCGCCCTGCGGCGCGCCTCGCACGAGGCGGCGTTACGGGGCCCACCGGTTCCGGGGAGTCCCGGTTCTGAGAGGGCTTACCAGCGGCCGGTGGCGGCCAGCAGGACCGACGCCGCGGCCACGCCCGCCGTGGACGTGCGCAGGACGGTGGGCCCGAGCCGGACGGCGCGGGCGCCCGCGGCGGTGAACGCCGCCAGCTCGTCCCCGGTGATCCCGCCCTCCGGTCCGACCACGACGACGATCTCCCCCGCGGACGGCGGCCGTACCGCGCTGAGCGGATCGCCGGCCTCCTCGTGCAGGACGAGGGCGGCGCCGGCCCGTTCCAGCCGCCGCGCGACGGCGGCGGTGGCGGCCAGGTCGGCGACCTCCGGGAGGCGGTCGCGGCGGGCCTGCTTGGCGGCCTCCCTGGCGGTGGCGCGCCACCGGCCCAGGGCCTTCTCGCGCCGTTCGGGCCGCCACTGGGTGACGCACCGGGCGGCGGCCCAGGGGACGATCTCGTCCACGCCGACCTCGGTCATCGTCTCCACGGCCAGCTCCCCCCGGTCGCCCTTGGGGAGGGCCTGCACGACCACCAGGCGCGGCTCGGGCGCCGGCCGCCGGTGACGGGCCAGGACGTCGAGGGTCAGCGCGGTGCGGTCGGCCGTGACGACCACGCATTCGGCGAGCAGCCCGGCGCCGTCGGTGAGGTCGACCCGCTCGCCGGGGCGCAGCCGCTTCACGGTGGCCGCGTGCCGCCCCTCGGCGCCGCCGAGGACCACGTGGTCGCCTTCGAGGCTGGCCGTCTCCGTGAGGAACACCGGCGGGCTCATGAGCACCCTTCGACTGGACTGCGGCTCCCCCGCGCCCCGGCGATCAGGGCGAGGGGGTGCCGTGGCGGCCTTCTTGGTAGGCCGCCACGGTGTCGCTTCAATGCTGGTTGAACACGTCCCGGAGGCGGGAGAAGACGTTGCGCTGGCCGGGCGCGAACTTGCCCGGGGGACGCTCCTCGCCGCGGAGCTTGGCCAGCCGGCGGAGCAGTTCCTCCTGCTCCTCGTCGAGCCGCGAGGGGGTCTCGACGTTGACGTGGATGAGCAGGTCGCCCCGGCCGCTCTCGTTGAGGTGGCGCACTCCGCGCCCGTACAACGTGATCACCTGCCCGGACTGGGTGCCGGGCTTGACGTCGACCTCCTCGGGGCCGTCCAGCGTCTCGATCGTGACGTTGGTGCCCAGCGCGGCGGCGGTCATCGGCAGCTCGACCGTGCAGTGCAGGTCGTCGCCCTCCCGCTCGAAGATCTCGTGCGGCTTCTCGACGATCTCCAGGAACAGGTCGCCGGGCGGGCCGCCGCCGGGCCCGACCTCGCCCTCGCCCGCGAGCTGGATGTGGATGCCGTTCTCCACGCCCGCCGGGATCTTGACCTTGACGGTGCGCCGGGTACGGACCCGGCCGTCGCCCGAGCACTCCTGGCAGGGCGTGCGGATCACGCTGCCGAAGCCGCCGCACTGCGGGCAGGGGCGGGCGGTCATGACCTGGCCGAGGAACGAGCGCTGCACCTGCTGCACCTCGCCACGGCCGTGGCAGGTGTCGCAGGTCTCCGGGTGGGTGCCGGGCGCGCATCCGGACCCGCTGCAGGTGGTGCAGGTCACCGCGGTGTCGATGGTCAGCTCGCGGGTGGTGCCGAACGCCGTCTCCGCCAGGTCGAGCTCGACCCGCAGCGTGGCGTTGCGGCCGCGGCGCGCGCGGGTGCGCGGGCCGCGCGAGGCCGAGGTGCCGAAGAAGGCGTCCATGATGTCGCTGAACGGGAAGCCCGCGCCGCCGAAGCCGCCGGCGCCCGCGCCCGCCCCCGACGCGAACGGGTCGGCGCCCAGGTCGTACATCTCGCGCTTCTTCGGGTCGGAGAGCACCTCGTAGGCCTGGGTGATCTCCTTGAACCGTTCCTGGGTCTCCGGGTCCGGGTTGACGTCCGGATGGAGCTCCCGGGCCAGCCGGCGGTAGGCCTTCTTGACCTCGTCCGGGCTGGCGTCGCGGCGGACGCCGAGGGTCGCGTAGTAGTCGTTGGCCACTTACGACCCCGCCAGGATCTGTCCGACGTAGCGTGCCACTGCCCGTACCGCTCCCATCGTGCCGGGGTAGTCCATGCGTGTAGGCCCGAGCACTCCCAGCCGGGCCAGGGTCATGTCGCCGACCCCATAATCGGCGACGACCACCGAAGTCGATCGGAGCCCCTCGTCGGGGTTCTCGGTGCCGATCCGCACCGTAACAGTAGAGGAGTCGCCGGTCTCTCCGAGCAGCCTCATGAGGACCACCTGCTCCTCCAGCGCCTCGAGCACGTCGCGCAGGCTCCGCGAGAAGTCCACCGCCGCGAGGTTCGCCGCACCGGCGAAGACGATCTTCTCATCGTTCTTCTCCACGAGCGTCTCCAGGAGGACCGACAGCACGGCGGCCATCACCGGCCGGTCCTCGGGCTGGACCCGGTCCGGCAGGTCGGCGACCGCGTTCGGGACCTCGCCCAGCCCGCATCCGTCCAGGCACGTGTTGAGCAACGCGCGCAGGTGGCCGATCGATTCCTCCGAGAGCCCGGAGGGGGTCTCGATCACCCGCTGCTCGACCCGGCCGGTGTTGGTGATCAGGACCAGCAGCAGCCGCGTCTCGGCCACCGGGACCAGTTCCACGTGCCGCACCGACGAGCGGGTCAGCGACGGGTACTGCACCACCGCGACCTGGCGGGTGAGCTGGGCCAGCAGCCGAACGGTCCGGCCGACCACGTCGTCGAGGTCGTAGGCGCCGCTGAGGAACGTCTCGATCGCGCGCCGCTCGGCGCTCGACAGCGGCTTGATCGTGGACAGCCGGTCGACGAACAGCCGGTAGCCCTTGTCGGTCGGCACGCGCCCCGCGCTGGTGTGCGGCTGGTGGATGTAGCCCTGCTCCTCGAGGACGGCCATGTCGTTGCGGATGGTCGCCGGTGACACGCCGAGGTTGTGCCGGTCCACCAAGGACTTGGAGCCGACCGGCTCGTTGGTGGAGACATGGTCCTCGACTATGGCCCGCAGGACCGCGAGTTTCCTGTCGTCGAGCACGTGGTCACCTCCTGCCCCCGTACTGGCACTCCATACTTACGAGTGCCAAGTGTACGACCAGGCGGGCCCGTTGCGGAGGTGCCGGACCACCTCGGGCTCGTTAGAGTGCCCAAGCGTGCGAAGCAAGGACTATGGCGACGACGTCCTGTCGGGCGGCCGGCGGCGCCCCCGCGAGGGCACCGTCCCCGAGATCGCGGCCGAGACCGGCCTGGTGGCGGAGGATCCCGACAGCGGTTTCTGCGGCGCGGTGGTCGCCTGCGACCGGCTCGGCGTGACGCTGGAGGACCGGTTCGGCAAGCGGCGCGTGTTCCCGCTCACCAAGGCAGGTTTCCTGATCGACGGGCGCCCGGTGACGCTCGTCCGGCCGCCCGCCCAGGGCCCGGGAGGCGCCGCGGGGCGCCCGGCCCGTTCCGCCTCGGGGTCGATCGCGGTACGCGGCCTGCGCGCCCGGGTGGCCAAGGAGAGCCGCATCTACGTGGAGGGCGTCCACGACGCCGAGCTGGTCGAGAAGATCTGGGGTCACGACCTGCGCGTCGAGGGCGTCGTCGTGGAGTACCTGGAGGGCGTCGACGACCTCCCGGCCATCGTCGCCGAGTTCGAGCCCGGCCCCGGCCGCCGCCTGGGGGTGCTCGTCGACCATCTCGTGGAGGGCTCCAAGGAGAGCCGCATCGCCGCCCGGGTGACCTCGCCGCACGTCCTCGTCACCGGCCACCCGTTCATCGACGTCTGGGAGGCGGTGAAGCCGTCGGCGGTGGGAATTCCCGCGTGGCCGCGCGTGCCTCGCGGCGTACCCTGGAAGGAGGGTGTGCTCAGCGCACTCGGCTGGGGGGACGACGTGCGTGCCGGATGGGAACGGATCCTCGGATCGGTCACCAGCTTCACCGACCTCGAACCCGCTCTCCTCGGCCGGGTCGAGGAGCTCATCGACTTCGTCACCGTCCATCCCGACTGACCGCCGCCCCTCCGAGCCCGTTCCCCGCACTCTCCAGCCCCGCGCCCGCCTATCGCCGCCGGAAGCGACCCGAAGGAGCAAGCGATGACATACGGGCCCCCAGAACAGCAGCCGGGCCACGGGCAGGAACAGCCCGGTCATGGGCAGCAGCCTGGTCATGGGCAGCAGCCCGGGTACGAGCAGGCCCCCGGGTACGGACAGCCGGGCGGCCATGGGCAGCCGGGGTACGGGCAGCCCGGCTACGAACAGCCTGGGCACGGGCAGCCCGGCTACGAACAGCCTGGCTACGAACAGCCTGGCTACGGGCAGCCCGGGTACGGACAGCCCGGGTACGACCCCGCCTATGGCCAGCCTCCCGGCTACGGGCAGGCTCCGGGCTACGGGCAGGCTCCGGGATACGGCGGCCAGATGCAGCCGTACGCGGGATACGGGTACGGCTACGGGCAGACGACCGCGGACGAGCGGACGTGGGCGCTGCTCTGCCACCTCGGGCAGTTCCTGCTGGGCTTCCTCTCCCCGCTGCTGGTCTACCTGATCAAGAAGGACGAGTCGGCCTTCCTGCGCCATCACGGCGCCCAGGGGCTCAACTTCGCGATCGCGCAGACGGTCTACCTGATGATCAACGTCGTGCTGAGCGTGATCACTTTCGGGATCTGGCTCATCCCCACGTTCGCGCTGGGAGTGGCGCAGCTGGTCTACCTGGTCATGGCGGCCATCGCCGGCAACAGGGGTGAGTGGTACCGGTTCCCGGCCTTCATGGCCTGGCCCATGATCAAGTGAGACCTTCGGCCGGAAGGACCGCGGTCAGGTGAGATCGCGGACGACGGCGTCGGCGAGCAGCCGGCCGCGCCGGGTGAGCACCGCCCGGCCCCGTTCGTAGGGCCCGGGCTCGACCAGCCCGTCCGCGATCGCCCGCCGTACCGCCGCCCCGTCCAGCAGCCCGGCCGGGCAGCCCTCGGCCAGCCGCAGCTCCAGCATGATCCGCTCGATCCGCCGGTCCTCCTCGGCCAGGACCTCGCGGGCGTGGGCGGGCGTGACCTTCTCGGCCAGCCGGGCGGCGTAGGCGGCGGGATGCTTGACGTTCCACCAGCGGGTGCCGCCGACGTGGCTGTGCGCTCCCGGCCCGACGCCCCACCAGTCCGCCCCCGTCCAGTAGAGGAGGTTGTGACGGCAGGCGGCCTCGGGGCTCGCGGCCCAGTTGGAGATCTCGTACCAGTGCAGGCCGTGGCCGCTGAGCAGCTCGTCCGCCAGGAGGTAGCGGTCGGCCATCGCGTCGTCGTCCGGTGGGGCCAGTTCCCCCCTGCGGACCCGCGCGGCGAGCCGGGTGCCGTCCTCGACGATCAGCGCGTACGCCGACACGTGGTCGGGGCCAGCCGCCAGCGCCGCCTCCAGGGACGCCCTCCAGTCGTCGTCGGTCTCCCCGGGGGTCCCGTAGATCAGGTCGAGGTTGATGTGGTCGAAGCCCGCCCGGCGCGTCCAGTCCACCACCTGCGGCACCCGTCCCGGGGTGTGGGTGCGGTCCAGGACGGCCAGCACGTGCTCGCGCGCGCTCTGCATGCCGAACGACACGCGCGTGAAGCCGGCCTCCCGCAGCAGCCCGAGGTACCGCTCGTCCACCGACTCGGGATTGGCCTCCGTGGTGATCTCCGCGCCCGGCGCGAGCCCGAACTCGGCGTCGACGGCCTCCAGAATGCGTCCCAGGTCGCCGGGCGGCAGCAACGTGGGGGTGCCCCCTCCGACGAACACCGTCTCCACGGGCAGGGCGGCGTCGCCGAGCACTCGCCGGGCCAGCCGCACCTCTTCGATGGCGGTCTCGGCGTACGAGCCGCGGCTCGCTCCCGGCCCCAGTTCGGCGGCGGTGTAGGTGTTGAAGTCGCAGTACCCGCAGCGCGTGACGCAGAAGGGCACGTGCACGTAGAACGCGAACGGCCGGGTCCCCAGCCCGTCCAGGGCACTGAGGGGGAGCGCGCCGTCGGCGGGCACGGGATCGCCATCGGGAAGGGTCGCGGGCACCCTCCAAGTCTGCCGTGCTCCCGCCCCTGCTCCGACCGCCCGCCCCGGTCCGACCGCCCGCCCCGGTCCGCGCGACCCGCCAGGCCAGCCTGGCCGCTCCCGGCCCGCTCCCGGTCCGCCCGCCCCGGCTATGTCCTCGAACGCGGTGGATTCGGGGAGGCCGCCGCGGACTCGGCGAGCTTGTCCCGGAGCCAGCCGGGGATGTGCTCGGCGGAACGCGGGAAGCGTTCGAGGTCGAGGGCGTAGGCGGACGGCGTCAGCGGGGGCGTGAAATCGGGCTCGCCGTCGTAGTCGAACTCGGCGTGGAACCCGCCGCCCCGCTCGACCTCCAGCCGCGCGGTGAACCAGGCGCCCTTGCCGTGCCGGTACATCACCCGGCGCAGCTCGTCCATCTTGCCGACGGCCTGGCCGGGCGGCATCGCCGCGCGGGCCTCGCCGGCCGCATTCACCACCTGGAACGAGGCGCTGTCGATGCCCACGGTCGCCCGGAACTCGAACCCGAGCCGTTCCCATCCGAGCGGGGCGGCCGACCGCAGCGCACGGACGGCGCCGTCCACCGCCTCCCGCTCCTCGAGAGAACGCGGAACCTGCTCGGAGTGGGTCACGGGCGAACCTCCGGAACCTCGGCGACCACTGCCCTCTGACCGTACCCACCCGGCGGCGCAGGCCAAGCAACGGCGGCCGTGTCGCGACGAATCAGCTGTTCAATGCCCCTTTTCGAGGGGGACGATCAGGGACTTTCGCCTTCGAGTCCCCCTTTCCGGAGCGATGTCGCCGTTTCCCGCCCCGGCCCCTTCCCCGCCCACCGCGGGGCGCCCGCCCATCCGGATAGGGTCATCCGGATGGATGGTCAGGGGGCGGTCAAATACGGGCGGGTGCCCACGCGGGTGCTGCTGTGCGGCGAACCGGACGGATGGCACTACACCGTCATCGACCAGCACGGCGGCGAGGAGCGCGTCCCCCTCGGCGGTCCCGGTGCCCGCTGGCGGCCGCCGGGACGGCTCCCGCGGGACCCCGAGCCCCCGTGGTGGCGGCACCGGCTGGCCGAGACGGCCGACGCGCTGCGCGACGCCGTCGCGCGGGCGCTGACCGACCGGGCCTTCCTCGAACTGGGCGCGGAGGCGCGGATCGCGTGGTTCGCGGTACGGGAACCGACCTCCTGGGAGGGGCTCGTCACCCTCGGCGACCCCGATCCGGCGCGTTTCCCAGGGAAGGTCCCCCCGTTCGGCGTGACGCTGGAGCCCGGACGCGGCGCGCTGCTGCCCGACGCGCACCTGTTGTTCTCCACGCTCGCCGCCGACGCGTGGGCGACCCTCTCCGCCGTGTCGGAACGGTGCGGCACCCCCGCGCCGAAGGCGTCCTTCCTGTGCGGATGGAGCGGGCACCGCAGCGTCCGGATCGGCCGGGGAGAGCTGGCCGTCTCCGTGCAGCGGGAGGACGACGGCACGGAGCGGATCGGGGAGATCCACGCCTCGCGCGGCGACGGCTGGGGCGGCAACCCCGAGCTGCGGCTCCGCCTGGACGGGATCGACCTGCTGGACGAACCGTCCGGCGACGTCGTCGCGCTCTTCCGTGATCTCGGCCACGAGGTCGTCGCCCGGGGCCGCCACGGCTTCCGGATGCCGGAGCTGAGCCTGATGCTCTACCGGTCCGGGCCTGGCCCCGGCCGGGCGGACGGCGGGCCGGGGCCAGGCGGGCCGGACGAGCGGTTCACTGGCGTCTCGCTGAGCCGGTAGGCCGCATGGCACGACACCGGATCCGCCCCTGACCGCCCGCGTCCGCCGCGCCCCCCAGCCGCGCTCCGGCCGCGCCCCCGTTCGCTGCCCCCCCGCCGCGCCCCGGCCGCGCCCCCGTTCACTGCCCGTGTTCACTGCCCGTGTTCTCCACGGACTCGACACCCACGGGGAACCCGTTCGTCACCGGAACGCGATCCAGGCTCTCTAGGTTCGCCGTCCATGCGAGCCCGTGTGCGCAACACCGCCCTCGCCCTCACTCTGGGCGGCGTACCCCTGCTCACCTTCTCCCCGGCCCCCGCCCTCGCCTCGGAACCGGGCACCCTCGTCGTCGAACGGGACGGCCCGGCCCGTTCCCTCGCCTTCACCGCCGCCCGGGACGGCGAGGCGGTCATCGGGTTCACCGCCGCCGCGCCCGGGGTCTCCTGGGCCCGTGCGGGGGCGGAGTCCGCCGTCCTGTCGGTCGAGCTGGACGGGCGGCACGTGACCGACCTCGTCGTCCCCGGGGCCGACCCGACGCCGCGCAGCCTGGGGCTGGGCCCCGTACGGCAGGGCGAGCACCGGGTGACGCTCAGGTTCCTCGGAGCCAGCGCCCCCGCCGCGCGGCGCGTCATCCTCGAAGGGCCGGCCGTGCGCGTGCCCGAGGCCGACCAGGTCGCGCTGCGGCACGCCCCCATCGTGGTGGGCCGGACCGGGTGGCCGCTGGGCGACCCGTACCAGAACGCCCGGACCGACACCCCGCTCATCGCCTGGCACGAGTCACGTCCCGCCGCCGCACCCGGCCACCGCGTCCTGGAGTACTCGGTGGTGTGGAGCCACGAGGACGGCGGCACCGACGGGCCCGCGCTGATGGCCCGGTGGGGGCGGACGACCGACGTCGAATGGGTGTACCGGGTCGAGGTCGACGCGACCGGCCGGAGGGTCGACGGCACCGGCGTGTACCAGGGGCCGCAGCACCTGACCCTCAAGTTCCGCGGACGGTACGAGGGCGACCACCCCCTCCTGCAGACCTGCACCTCCAACAACAACATGTGCGACGTCATCTCCCCCGGCGCGCCCCTGCGGTTCCTGCCGGACGCCTCCGGAACGCGGCCCGCCGACCGCGCCCGCGAGGTCGTCATGGACCGCGAGCCCTGGACGTACCGGATCATGGCCCAGGAGATGCTCCGCGAGGGCCGGATCGAGCGGCCGTCCGACCCCGCCACCCGGGCGGTCGGCGACCCGCGCGCCTACCTGTTCGCCGAGCTGGCCAAGCGGACCGGCGCCCCGGCCACCGGCTGGGGTTCGGCTCCCGGGGTGTCGCTCGGAGTGCGGCTGAAGGACGACCCGTCCCGCCTCTACCGGTCCGACCACGGGGAACGGACCTGGTCGATCGAGCGGGACGGTCCCGCCGCCACCACGGTCGAGCTGCCGCGCGGCACCACGGCCGGCGACATCGCGAGCATCGAGGCCGTCCGGCAGCCCGTCGGCCTCGGCGACAACGGCGCGCCCGCCACGGTCACCGCGATCCACCGCGGCTTCTTCCTCGACCGCAGCTACCTGCCACGGCCTTCGGCCGTCCGGTGGAACGGATCGGTCACCCTGACGCCGCAGGCCCCGACTGCGGTGCTCTGGACCAGCCCGTCCCCCTGACGGCGCGGGTCCCGCGTTCGGGAGATCCGAACACGGGACGATGACCGAGCGGAACCAGCGAACTCCGGGCGCGTCCAAGGAGTCGTACACTTCGCACTCGGATTTCCCGCGGACTCGGAGAGGACACCCGCCATGGCCTACGGGCCTCCCCCCTCGCCCGGCTACGGTCACCAAGCCGGCTGGCAGCAGCCGCCCATGGGCAACGCCCCGATGCCGGGGCACCACGGCCCGGTGAGTCACGACGACAAGACCTGGGCGCTCATGGCCTACCTCGGCCAGTTCCTGGTCGGCGCGATCGCGCCCGTCGTCGTCTTCTTCGGCAAGGGACGGTCCGGCTTCGTCCGTCGCCATGCCGCGCAGGGCCTCAACATGGGCATCGCCGCGATGGCCGTGTGGTTCGCCGGGGGCCTGCTCTCGCTGGTCGTGGAGGCGTTCATCTGGGTGCCGCTCGCCTTCACCGCCGCCGTCATGTTCTACCTGGTGTACGCGGCCAGGGCGGCCAACCGGGGCGAGTTCCGGAAGGTGCCGCCCGTCGTCGCCTGGCCGCTGCTCAAGGCACGCTGACCTCCGCCCCGTCCCGGCGGGCACCCGCGCCTCCGGCCGCCCCCTCGCCTCCTCCTGCGTCCCCGGCGGGCTCGGCGAGCCCGGTCGGCTCGGCGTTCCCGGTGGGCCGGGCGGTTCGGGCCACCTCGGCCGCCTCGGCCGGCTCGGAGGCGTCCCGGCGACGGCCCCGCGAGTCCGGGGACGGGCCGGGCAGCACGGTCATCGTGCCGGGCTCGCCGGGCGGCTGGTCGAGCCGCACGACGCGGCCCGGATAGGCCCGCTCGGCGATCTCGACGTCGCGCTCGTCCCAGGCTCCGTAGAACACCGGGCAGCCGTCCCACAACTCGACCTTCTCCGCGCCGGTCGGCCAGCGCCGGCCGAAGGCGTCGAACAGGATCGGCTCCTCGCTGCCGGGCAGATCGGGACCGGCCCTGCGCGGCTCGACCGGATCGTGCACGTGGATCATCCTCCAGGGGTCCGTCCGGCGGGGCAGCCGGCGGAAGATCTGGTCAGGGGCGAGCTCGATCGCGAACGGCCTGGTCAGCGTGCAGGACCGGCCCCAGATCACGCGGGCCTCCTCGGCGTACCGGCCGTCATCGCTCAGTTCGTACACCAGCAGCTCGGGGTGGTCGCCCTTCACGTCCACCACCCAGTACGACGGCACGCCGAAACGCTCGTACAGGTCCTTCTTCGAGCCGAGATCGGTGCCGCGGGAGACGTCCGAGGTCACCTCGACGGCCAGCAGGGGCGGCCCCTGCACCGAGGACGGGGACGGCCCGGCCTGGTCCGCGCCGAACACCATCAGGTCGGAACGGAGCCAGGTGCCGTCGTCGAGCCGCGCACCGGCACCCGTCGCCGACCTCTGCCCCGCCGTCTCCGCCAGCGCGACGGGGACCACCAGGCCGGCGACGAGGACCTGGTGCAGCAACGTGTGACTCACGACGCCCAGTGTCCTCGCGCGGACGGTGCGTCACCGTCACTTTGCCAAGTCGAGAACAACGCCGGCGCGCCCGCGGGCGGCCCGGCCGCCTACTTCTTGCCCTTGTCCCCCGCGGGCGCCTCACCAGTGGAGAGCGCGGCGACGAAGGCCTCCTGCGGGACGTCGACCCGGCCGATCGTCTTCATCCGCTTCTTGCCCTCCTTCTGCCTCTCCAGCAGCTTGCGCTTACGGGAGATGTCGCCGCCGTAGCACTTGGCGAGGACGTCCTTGCGGATGGCGCGGATGTTCTCCCGGGCGATGATGCGGGCGCCGATCGCGGCCTGGATCGGCACCTCGTACTGCTGCCGGGGAATGAGCTCCTTGAGCTTGGCGGTCATCATCAGGCCGTACTCGCGGGACTTCTCGCGGTGCACGATCTGGCTGAAGGCGTCCACCGACTCGCCCTGCAGCAGGATGTCCACCTTGACCAGGTCGGACTCCTGCTCGCCGCTCGGCTCGTAGTCGAGCGAGGCGTAGCCGCGGGTCCGGGACTTCAGCTGGTCGAAGAAGTCGAAGATGATCTCGGCGAGGGGCAGCGTGTAGCGGATCTCGACCCGGTCCTCCGACAGGTAGTCCATGCCCAGCAGCACCCCGCGGCGCCCCTGGCACAGCTCCATGATCGCGCCGATGTGCTCGCTCGGGGAGAGCAGGGTCGCCTTGACGACCGGCTCGTGCACGCTGCCGATCTTGCCTTCGGGGAACTCGCTGGGGTTGGTCACCGTGTGCTCGGTGCCGTCCTCCATGACCACCCGGTAGACCACGTTCGGCGCGGTGGAGATCAGCGACAGGCCGAACTCGCGCTCCAGCCGTTCCCGGACGATCTCCATGTGCAGCAGCCCGAGGAACCCGCAGCGGAAGCCGAAGCCGAGCGCCGCCGAGGTCTCCGGCTCGTAGACCAGCGCGGCGTCGTTCAGCCGCAGCTTGTCCAGCGCGTCACGCAGCTCCGGGTACTGGTCGCCGTCCATGGGGTAGAGGCCGGAGAACACCATCGGCTTGGGGTCCTGATAGCCGCCCAGGGACTCCGGGGCCTGCCGGGACGCCCCGGTCACGGTGTCGCCCACCCGGGCCTGCCGGACGTCCTTCACGCCGGTGATCAGGTAGCCGACCTCGCCGACGCCCAGCCCGGCCACCGGCTTGGGCTCGGGGGAGATCACCCCGACCTCGAGGGTCTCGTGCGCCGCGCCGGTGGACATCATCAGGCTCTTCTCCCGACGGGAGAGATGGCCGTCCATGATCCGGACGTAGGTCACCACGCCGCGGTAGGTGTCGTACACCGAGTCGAAGATCAGCGCCCGCGCCGGGCCGTCGGGGTCGCCGACCGGGGCCGGGACGGTCTCGACGATGCGGTTGAGCAGCTCCGGCACGCCCTCGCCGGTCTTGCCCGAGACCCGCAGCACGTCCGACGGGTCGCAGCCGATGATCCCGGCCAGCTCCTCGGCGTACTTCTCCGGCTGCGCCGCGGGCAGGTCGATCTTGTTCAGCACCGGGATCAGGTGCAGGTCGGCCTCGATCGCCAGGTAGAGGTTGGCCAGCGTCTGCGCCTCGATCCCCTGGGCCGCGTCCACCAGCAGCACCGCCCCCTCGCACGCGGCCAGCGACCGGGACACCTCGTAGGAGAAGTCCACGTGCCCGGGCGTGTCGATGAGGTTGAGGACGTAGTCGGTGCCGTCGCTCCCGGTCCACGGGAGCCGGACCGCCTGGCTCTTGATCGTGATGCCGCGCTCGCGCTCGATGTCCATGCGGTCGAGGTACTGCGCGCGCATCTGGCGCTCCTCGACGACCCCCGTGAGCTGCAGCATCCGGTCGGCGAGCGTCGACTTGCCATGGTCGATGTGCGCGATGATGCAGAAGTTGCGGATGATCGCGGGGTCGGTCTTGTTGGGCTCTGGCGCTGGCACCGGGGTCCGTTCGCAAACTCACTGGTGGACAGGGATATGGCGGATCTTGCCGTATCCCATGGTCCCATGCCGTGCCGGATGCTCCGAACGCTCCCGCGTTTTGGATGGGCCCTCATGATTGGTAAGCTGTGCGACTGCGTGTGGCGTACCGTCGTGCCTCGGGGCACCGTCGCCCCGTCTATCGAACGTTGGAGCCTGCCGCCCGCTGCGCGGCAGGCGAGGATCGCAACCAAGGCTGAGGCACTACGACGTGGCTAACATCAAGTCCCAGATCAAGCGCAACAAGCAGAACGAGAAGGCTCGCCTGCGCAACAAGGCCGTCAAGTCGGAGCTGAAGACGGCGATCCGCAAGTTCCGCGAGGCCGCCGACTCCGGCAACCGCGACGAGGCGGTCGCCGCCCAGCGCAACGCCGCCCGCAAGCTCGACAAGGCCGTGAGCAAGGGCGTCATCCACAAGAACCAGGCCGCCAACCGCAAGTCGGCGATCGCCAAGCGCGCCGCCGACCTGCAGGCCGAGTAAGTTCTTCGCGACCGAGCCGCGGACCCCCTGGGGGGAACCGCGGCTTTGTCGTGCCCGGACCCCTAAACTGATCTTCATGGACGAGCGTCGTCTGGTGAAGATCTCCAAATATCTCTCCAAGCATCTGCGGCACCGCCCCGAGCGGCTCGGCCTGGTCCTCGACGAGGCCGGCTGGGTCGACGTCGACCGGCTCCTGCGGGCCGCCGCCGCGCACGCCTTCCCGATCACCCGGGACGAGCTCGACCATGTCGTGGCGAACAACGACAAGCGGCGGTTCGCGTTCGACGACACCGGGACCCGGATCCGCGCGAGCCAGGGCCATTCGATCGACGTCGACCTCGGCCTGCCCCTCACGCCGCCCCCGCCCGTCCTCTACCACGGCACCGTGGCGTCCGCCCTGCCCACGATCCGCGGCGAGGGCCTGAAGCCGATGGACCGCCACGCCGTCCACCTCTCCCCCGACCGGGAGACGGCCACCCGCGTCGGCGCCCGCCGTGGCCGCCCGGTCGTCCTCACCGTGGACGCCGCCGCCATGGCCGCCGCCGGGCACGGTTTCCAGGTCAGCGACAACGGCGTCTGGCTCGTCGACGCCGTCCCCCCACGCTTCCTCACTCTTCCCTGAAAAGGCGGCCTGACATGCGCTTCGAGATCAGCCTCGACATCGACGCCTCACCCGAGACCGTCTGGGCCCACCTCATCGACATCGAGCGCTGGCCGGAGACCACGGCGTCGGTGACCCGGGTCGAACGCCTCGACGACGGCCCCTTCGGCATGGGCTCCAGGGCACGCATGCAGCAGCCGAGGATGCCGGCCGCGATCTGGACCGTCACCGGGTTCGACCCGGGGAGATCGTTCACCTGGGAGTCCCGTACCCCCGGCGTCGTGACGACCGGAGGCCACTTCCTCGACCCGGGCGGCGACACCGTCTCCCTGCGCCTGACCCTCGATCAGAAGGGCCCCGCCGCCCCGCTGGTCTCACTCCTGTACGGCAGGCTCACCCGCCGCTACGTGACCATGGAGGCCGAGGGCCTCAAACTCCGGTGCGAAACCCACCGGTCCGAAACCTGACCCCCGTCGGAGAGCCCGCCTCGGCACGAGCGCACCGTCCCTGAACGGAGGTCGCTCAAAGAGGCCGGGGCGCCCATGGCCGCCGCTCAACTCCCCTGGCGAGCCGCCACGATGTCGGCGACCGTCTTCTCCAGCGCGTACGCCGGATCCGCCGCGCCCCCCTTGACCTGAGCGTCGGCCTCCGCCACGGCGGTCAGCGCCCGGGCCACGCCCTCCCCCGACCAGCCCCGCAGCTGCCGCTGCACGCGTTCGATCTTCCACGGCGGCATGCCGAGTTCCTTGGCCAGCCCGGCCCCCCGCGCGCCGCGGGGGGCCCCGCCGACCTTCGCCAGGCCCCGTACGCCCTGCGCCAGCGCGCTGACGATCAGCACCGGCGCCACCCCCGTCGCCAGCGCCCACCGGAGCTGTTCCAGCGCCTCGGCGAGCCGGCCCTCGATCGCCTTGTCGGCCACGGTGAACCCGCTGACCTCGGCCCGTCCCCGGTAGTACCGGGCGACCGCCGCGTCGTCGATCCTGCCGCCGGTGTCGGCCACGAGCTGGCTGCACGCCCCGGCCAGCTCCCGCAGGTCATTGCCCACCGCGTCGAGCAGGTTCCGGGCGCCGTCCGGAGAGATCTTCCCCCCGGCGCGCCGGATCTCCGACCGCACGAAGTCGATCCGTTCGCCCATCTTGGTGATCTTCGGGCAGGACACCTTCCGCGCCCCCGCCTTGCCCAGGCCGTCCACGAACGCCTTGCCCTTGGCCCCGCCATGGTGGACGGCCACCAGCGCCACGTCCTCCGCGGGCCTCTTCACGTACGCCAGCACCTCGGCGCTCAGGTCCTTGCCCAGATCCTGGGCCGAACGCAGCACCAGCACCTTCCCGCCGCCGAACAGCGAGGGCGAGGTCAGCTCGGCCAGCCGCCCGGGCTCCAGCCCTCCCGGCCCCAGGTCGATCACCTCGGTGTCGGGGTCCTCGGCCTTCGCCGCGGCGACGACGTCACCGATCGCCCGCTCCACGAGCAGTTCTTCGTCGCCCACGATCAGGGTGATGGCATCAGCTGGCACACCAGCAGCATGCCACGCCCCGCCCCCTGCTCGTGCCCGGCCCGGGCGAGCCTCCATGCCCGCTCGACCGCCCTCGCGTACGCCACGCGGCGGTGCCGTTCCGCGAGCCCACCGACGCGCCTCGTCACCGGCCCTCCTCCTCCGGCCACCGCCCCTCGACGTAGAGGCGGATGAGCGCGGCATGGGAGAGCGGGGTGGCGAGATCGTCGACGTCGCCGTTGGTGGTGTAGTCCAGGAGGAGGACGTCGCCGTCGCCGGAAAGTCCGCGTAGCCGTTCCACGAGGTCACGGGTCCTGTTCTCCAGCGCCCAGCGATAGGTGGGCAGGTAGATGCGACGTCGCGCCGTCCGGTAGTCCAGCAGCCGGTCCCCGTGCAGGCCGTCGCGGTGACCCCGCACAGGTCCGTGTTTGCGCACGGTCCGTTTGAGCCCTTTCATCGTCCGGACGCCGAGCTTGGCGGCGTCGACATCGGCGGACTCGAAGACCTTGAGGGCCTGCCAGACTCCCTCGACCGACTGGCCGGTGACGCCCGGAGTCGACGGGACGGGAATGCCGCCGTGCGGATAGAACGGGCTCAGCCTCACCCACGGCTCATCCGCCTTGGAGGTCACGTCGATGACCAGGGCACCAGGGAATTCTCTGGCGAGCGAGGCCGCCGCACGACGGCGGCCGGCAACTTGAATCGGCATGACGGCACCTTCCTCTCAGAGAAGGCGCCAGTCTTCCCGACCCGACCGACAAGACATCGGCCTTCGCCCGCCTGCCGGCCGGTCCTCGGCCATCCCGCGGTGATCTCCCTAGGGCCTCGGCCATCCCGCGGTGGGCGCCTTAGGGCCTCGGGTTCTACGTGGGTGCCGGTCGTACAGGCCGAAAACAACGAATACTCCTGATCTGCGTTGACCTGGAATTCCGGCCTGTTCGGTGATCAGTCCCGCCATCGTTTCGTACCGGCTTCGCCTCCTTGATCTGGCTGAGCGTTCAGCGGCGGGTGACCACCGCGAGGCCGGTTCCCGTACGGACCACGGCGATGTCACCGCTGTGGTCGGTGCGGTGGACGCGGGTGCCCTGGCGCCGGAGCAGGTCCAGGGTGGCGGGCGAGGGGTGTCCGTAGTCGTTCTCCTTTCCGACCGAGATGATCGAGATGGCGGGTCCGGCCGCGGTGAAGAAGGCCGGGGCCTGGCGGGGGGATCCGTGGTGGGGCACCTTGAGGACCTGGACGGGGGGCACGGCGGGGGTCAGCGAGCGCTGGGCGTCGGGCTCGATGTCACCGCTGAGGAGGGCGCTGAACCCGGGGCTGCGCGCCACGAGCACGATGCTGGCGTTGTTGGCGGCGGTCCCCTCGCCGGACTCGGACACGCGCAGTGTGTGCGCGGGTGGGCCCAGGACCGCCAGGGTGAGGTCGCCGATGGTCCAGTTCTGGCCCGCCGAGGCCGGGCGGGTGGCGAGGTCGCCGGTGTACCGCGCCTCGCGGCCGGAGCTCGACGGGCTGATCAGGACCATGCCGACCGTACGGCCCCGGCGGACTCCGGAGGTGCCGCCGATGTGATCGGCGTGAGGGTGGGTGAGGACGAGCAACGGGACGTGCCGCACGCCGAGGCGTTCCAGGCATCCGTCCATCAGGCGCGGATCGGGTCCGGTGTCGACCACGACGCCGCCGCCCCGGCCGGACGCGAGCACCAGTGCGTCGCCCTGCCCGACGTCGCAGGCCACCATCACCCATCCGGGCGGGGGCCATCCAGGGGCCGTCATCCGCAGGCCGATGACGGCGAGCAGGACGCCCGTCATGGCCGCGGCGGCGAGCAACCGCAGGCGGCGGCTGCGCAGGATCAGCACGGCCACCGCGGCGGCCACGATCAGGCCGGCCGCTCCCAGGCCCCCGCCCCGCCACGGAACGGTCGCGTACGGCAGGTCGGCCGCGGTACGGGCGATGCCCGTGATCCAGCCCACCGCGAGCCCGGCCGGCCATACCAGCAGGCGGGCCGCGGGCAGCGCGACCAGCGCGACCACGGCGGCGAGGGCGCCGAGCAGCGTGGCCGGGGCGACCGCCGGTGCCGCCAGCAGGTTGGCGGCGACCGCGACCACGCCCACCTCCCCCGACAGCATGACCAGGACGGGCGCCACCGCGACCTGGGCCGCCGCGGCGACGGCGAGGGCGTCGGCCAGAGGGCCTGGCATCCGGCGGTGAAGCCGGTCGCGCCACGCGGGCGCCAGGACCAGCAGGCCGGCGGTGGCCAGTACGGACAGCGTGAACCCGTAGGAGCGGGCCAGCGCGGGATCGAGGAGGACGAGGACGAGCACGGCCGCTCCGAGCGCGGGCAGCCCTTGGCGGCTCCGGCCGGTGACCAGTGCCAGCAGGCCGACCAGCCCCATCACGGTGGCGCGCAGGACGCTGGGCTCGGGACGCGCGACCAGGACGAACGCCAGCACGGCCAGGACGGCGATCGGCGGGGCGCGCAGCCGTCCCAGCCCGGCGAGGCGGCAGAGCCCCAGCACGGCCCCGATGATGATCGCCAGGTTGGCTCCGGAGACGACCAGGAGATGGGCCAGGCCCGCGTCGCGAAAGTCCTCCGCGAGTCCGGGATCGATTCGCGAGGTGTCACCGACGACCATGCCGGGAAGCACCCCCCGCTGGTCGGGCGGGAGCCGTTCGGTCGCCTGGCGCAGCCGCGCCCGTACCCGCTCGGCGGCCCGCTGCACGGCCGACGGCCCGCCCAGCGGGGTCGGCGGCCCCCGGACGAACACCACGGCGGCCAGCAGCTCGGCCCGGCGGGGCGGGGCGAACCGCCCGTTCAGCCGCACCCGCTGGCTCGGCAGCAGGCCGAGCCAGCCGCGGTCGCCCGCCACCAGGAGGACGGGCACCCTCACCCGGACGCGGGCGCCGCGGAGGAGGACCGCTTCGATCCTGGCCCGCGCCAGGATCATCTGCCGTCCGGGTCTGGCGCTGACCTGGGGGTCCGCTGTGAGCACGGCCTCGACGACCGCGCGCTCGTGGTCCCGCGCGATCTCGCTGACCGGCCCGGACGCCAGTGCCGAGGACCGCAGCCCGACGGCGGCGGAGGAGGCCGCAACGCAGGCCAGCATCACCCCCAGCGTCAGGCGGGCCGGGGGCGCCAGGCCGGCCCGGCGGGGCCGATCTGGCCACGGCCCCGCCCCTGCCCGGTCGCCTTCCATTCCCCCGTGCGGGCGATGGCGCTGGGTGAGACGGCGGATCCGGGCGCGTCCCCGCCGGGACGCGCGGGCCGGTGCCCCTGGCACGCGGCCTCGGAGGCGCCCGAGGGCCGGCGGGCGGCGGCCTGCCGCCGGGCGGCGGCCTGCCGCCGGGGCGCCGTGCCCGGTGACCGCCCGGCGGCATAGCAGGAGGGTCGTGGCGACCAGTGCGGCCAGGGCCGAGACGGTGTACGCGGCGGATGGGGGCGCGCCGATGGTGAGCGCCGCCGTCAGCCAGGTCGCCAGTGCCGGGACGACCAGGCGCAGGTCATGGCCCGCGCGCCGGGCCGGCGTCACACCCGCACCATCGCTCTGAGGTCGGCGAACCTGCGGGCGCCGATGCCGGACACCTCCTGAAGCTGCTCCACGGAACGGAAGCCGCCGTGCCGGGTGCGGTGGTCGACGATGCGCTGCGCGAGCACCGGGCCGACCCCGGGCAGGCCGTCCAGCTGCTCGGCGGTCGCGGTGTTGAGATCCAGTGGTGCCCCGCCGCCTCCGGGGCCGGAGGGCACGGGCGCCGGGGAGCCGGCGGGGGCAGGGGCGGTGGCGCGCACGCCCACGGCTATCTGCTCGCCGTCGATCACCTTGCGGGCCAGGTTGAGATCCCCGGTGCCGGCGCCGGGCCGGGCGCCGCCGGCCGCCTTGATCGCGTCGGCCACCCGTGCCCCGCCGGGGAGCGAGACCACCCCGGGGCGCCTGACCTTGCCGTGCACGTGGACGACGACCGCGGCGCCCTGGGACGTCGCGGCGGGGGCCGCCGGGGGCTGGAGGGAGGGACGTCCGGCCGGCTCCGGAACGGCCTGGGGCCGGGGCCGAGCCGTCCACAGATACCCGCCGGCGACCAGGGCGGCCACCAGTCCCAGAACGATCAGGACGCGCGCCCCGGGCAGGCCCGGGTCCACTCGCCGGTGGCCGAAGACGCCGCGCTCCCTGACCTCCTCGTCCGGCGGGTCGGGGAGGGCGCGTAAGCGGGCGGCGGGCGGGGCGTCGTCCGGTGAACGGGCCGCGGGGGACGTGCTCCCCCGCGACCGTTCCTCCGGGCCCGCGTCCGGAGGTGGATGCGCCCGGCCCGTCTCCGCGCGGGCGGGGCGCGGGTGGGTGAGGAGCTCGCGCAGGCGGTCGATGTCGCCGTGGTCGGGACGCTTCATGCCTTCGACGCTAGGGAGCGGCCCGGCGGGTCGGCGGAGGTTCCCGGAGTTGTGGATAACTCCGCTCAGAGGCGGGGGGCCACCACCACGCCGAGCATGCCCGGGCCGACGTGGGCGCCGATGACGGGGCCGACCTCGCCCACGTGGACGTCGGCCACGCGGGGGATCCGTTCGCGGAGGTGCTGGGCGAGGGTCTGGGCGCGGGCGTGGGCGGCCAGGTGCTGGACGCCCAGGTCGACGGGTCGGTCGCGGGCCTCGGCCACGGCGAGATCCTCCAGCCGGGCCAGGGCCCGGGAGGAGGTGCGGACCTTCTCGATCGGGACGATCCTGCCGCCCTCGATGCCCAGCAGGGGCTTGACCATGAGGGCGGAGCCCAGCAGGGTGGCCGCCGCGCCGATGCGGCCGCCGCGGCGGAGGTGTTCGAGGGTGTCGACGTAGAAGAGGGAGCGGGACAGTTCCGCGCGGCGTTCGGCGGCGGCGGCGACCTCGGGGGCCGCGGCGCCGCGCAGGGCGGCCGCCGCGGCGGAGAGGGCGGCGAAGCCCAGGCCCAGGCCGATGGTGCCGGTGTCGACGATGTGGACGGGGACGGGGGCGTCCTCGGCGGCGAGCCGGGCCGCCTCGGCGGTGCCGGACATGGCGGCGGACAGGTGGACCGAGACGACGGCGCCCGCGCCCGCGCCGGCCGCGGCCTTGAACGCGTGCGCGAAGCGTTCGGGCGCGGGGCGGGACGTGGTGACGGGGCGCCAGTCCTTCAACGCCAGGGCCGCCTCGGCGGTGGTGGTCTCATCCTCGTCCCGGACGTCGCCGCCGATCGCGAGGCGCAGCGGGACCACCGTGATCCGGTGCCGTTCGGCCAGGCCGGACGGGAGGTAGGCGGTGGAGTCGGTGACGATCGCGACCTCGCTTCCCATGCCAGGAGGTTACTCCCGGGGGCGGGCGGCGGGGTGACGGCCGTGTGTCGCCGTGTAACGTCTCAGGGCTGGACCGGCATGCCGCCGCGCCACACGCGCAGGGCGCGCAGGCCGAACGCCCACGCGAACGCGCCCTCGTGGTCGGCGTCCCACAGCACGATGTCGGCCAGCATTCCCGGGGCGAGGGAACCCCGGTCGCCGACGCGCAGGGCGGACGCGCCGCCGAGCGTGGCGGCGCGCAGGGCCTCGGTGACGCTGAGGCCGAACATGGCGACCGCCAGCCCGATCACCAGCGGCATCGAGGTGATGCCGCACTGGCCGGGGTTGTGGTCGGTGCCGAGGGCGACGGTCACGCCGCGGTCGAGCATGGCCCGCACCGGGGCGGGAGGGCGGGCGCTGTTGAGCGCGCTGCCGGGGCAGACGGTCGCGGTGACCCCGGCGTGGGCGAGCGCCTTGATGTCGTCGTCGTTGGCCTGGGTGAGCAGGTCGGCGGAGGCGCAGCCGACCTCGGCGGCGACCTGGGCGGCGCCGACGCGCTCGTTGGCGCAGGCGTGCATGCGCGCCTTGAGCCCGGCGCGCTTGCCGGTGAGCAGGAGGGCCCGCGCCTCCTCGGCGGTGAAGTGGCCCTCGTCGCAGTAGACGTCGATGCTGTCGGCGCCGGCGACGGCGGCGTCGCCGGCCCACTGCCGGACGGCCTCGATGTAGTCGCGGCGGCGGCCGAAGAACTCGGGCGGGAGGATGTGCGCGGCCAGGAACGTGGCGTGGATCCGGGGCATGGCGGGCTCGCCCTCCAGCGAGCGCAGCATCCGGATGTCGGCCAGCTCGCCGTCGCGGGTGAGGTGGTAGCCGGTCTTGGCCTCGACGGTGGTGGTGCCCGCGAGGATCCACTGGCGCAGCCGCTCGCGGACGCCGTTGCACAGCGTCCAGGGGTCGGTGCCGCGGGTGACGGTCACGGTGGAGTTGACACCGCCGCCGGCCGCCGCGATGGCCGAGTGGGAGGAGCCGCTGGTGCGCATCGCCAGCTCGGCCCAACGGTTGCCCGCGTAGACCGGGTGCGCGTGGGCGTCGATCAGCCCCGGCGTGACCAGGCCGCCGCCGAGGTTCTCCACGTGGTCCACGTCGACGATGTCGTCGATGACCCCCGGCACGCTCTGGGGCAGGTCGGAGGCGGGGCCGGCCCACACGATGCGGTCGTCGTGGATCAGGACGGCGGCGTTGCTGCAGACGTCGGTGCCCGTCCAGAGCCTGCCGATGTTCGTCAACAGCCGTACCGTCATGGCGTCACCTGCCCTGGAGGGTCAGGGCGCCGTGCGACGCCGCGGGGGACGTCATGGGCCCGGGCGCCACGCGGGGCGCCGGGGCGTGAGGGGCGGGAACGGTGAACGGGGAACGGGCCGCCCGGTGCGGGAGCGTGCCGGGCGCTCTCCCGCCGAGGTGCGGACCTGCCATGGCGTGGCGGCGTGGGCCACCTGTCGTGGAACCCGAGTACGGATCTGCCATGGAGTGGGCCACCTGCTCTCGTTCCGGAATGCCGACTGGGTGCCGGCGATTCACCAGTGGAGGGTCGGGTGATCGGATGATCACCAGGAGCAACGAGACCGGAGATATCGGTTTCGTCACGGTAGTGCACTAGAGGCCCGGCGGACAACCTCTGTTCGGCGAACGCGGCCAGCGCGGGAATGGTTCCCGGGGAGCGGATGGCGGCAGACAGGGTCGGCCGAGCGTTCACGCAGGTCACCGAAGTCCGGCAACCGGACAATGGTCGCACAATACCAAATAACCCATGGACCATCCGGCCATCGCGCCTCACCGCCCTCGCCCCACCCTGGTCCTATGACCGTACGGATTCCAGGGGCGACGTCAAGCGGAACGCAGAAGCTGTCACCGTTCGGCGACCACCATTCGGCATTTCACGTCTCTCCTTACCCGTATTTGGAAGAGACACGGAACGCATGATGGTCTGGCCGAAACCCGGGAGCGCGGAGGGCCGGCGCCCGGGGTGGGGCCATGAAAGCCAAGGTCAGCGCCCTTTCACCACCAAAGGTGCCAAGGGTATGTCTCCGGACAGCGGCCAGTTAACGGACACAACACATCAAAACCGATGCAACGTCATAGACACGTCCGAAACCATGCCTGTCCGGACAGACCGGGCCGGGCGCACCCCGCCCGGTCCGGTCCGGTCCGGTCACGGTCAACCCGGCAGGCCCGTGCGCCGGACGTCGGCCCCGGTCCGACCCGGGCCAACCCCGGGCCGGGCCGGGCCGGTCACGGCGTCGTGGACGCCAGTTCGGCGTAGCGCTCCAGAGTGCTGGCCAGGTGGTCGGGGACCCGGGCGTGCAGGACGGTGCCCTCGGCCACGTGCTCCTGCTTGAGCACCTCACCGCGCTCGTGGATCTGGGTGACCAGATCGCCGCGCTCGTAGGGCAGCAGGACGCGCACCTCGCGCTCCAGGCCGGGCAGGTCGGCCTCGATGGCCTCGCGGAGCCGTTCGATGCCGAGGCCGGTCCGGGCGGAGACCACCACGCTGTGCGGCTCGCGGAGCTCCAGCCGCGCGATGGCGAGTTCGTCGGCGGCGTCGGCCTTGTTGATCACGATGATCTCGGGGATCGCGTCGGCGCCGATCTCGCGGAGCACCTCGCGCACGGCGTCGATCTGGGCCTCGGGCTCGGGGTCGGAGCCGTCCACCACGTGCAGGATCAGGCCGGCGTCGGTGACCTCCTCCAGGGTGGAGCGGAACGCCTCGACCAGCTGGTGCGGCAGGTGCCGGACGAAGCCGACGGTGTCGGCCAGCGTGTAGGCGCGCCCGCTGGGGGTCTCCGCCCGCCGGACGGTGGGGTCGAGGGTGGCGAACAGCGCGTTCTCCACCAGCACGCCCGCGCCGGTCAGCCGGTTGAGCAGGGACGACTTGCCGGCGTTGGTGTAGCCGGCGATGGCCACGGCCGGGATCTGGTGGCGGCGCCGGTCGCCGCGCATGGTCTCGCGGGCCTTGGACATCTCCGCGATCTGCCGGCGCAGCTTGGCCATCCGGGTGCGGATCCGGCGCCGGTCCAGCTCGATCTTGGTCTCGCCTGGGCCGCGTCCGCCGATGCCCACGCCGCCGGCGGCGCGCCCGCCGACCTGGCGGGACAGGTTGCCGCCCCAGCCGCGCAGGCGCGGCAGCAGGTAGTCGAGCTGGGCGAGCTCGACCTGCGCCTTGCCCTCACGGCTCCTGGCGTGCTGGGCGAAGATGTCCAGGATCAGCGCGGTCCGGTCGATCACCTTGACCTTGACCGTCTCCTCCAGGTGGCGCAGCTGGCTGGGAGCCAGCTCCCCGTCGCAGATGACGGTGTCGGCGCCGGTGGCGATGACGATGTCACGCAGCTCGGCGGCCTTCCCGGAGCCGATGTAGGTCGCGGGGTCGGGCCGGACGCGGCGCTGGACGAGGCCCTCCAGGACCTCGGATCCCGCGGTCTCGGCGAGGAGCGCCAGCTCGCGCAGGGAGTTCTCGGCCATCGCGGCGCTGCCCTCGGTCCAGACACCGACCAGGACGACCCGCTCCAGCCGCAGCGCCCGGTACTCGACCTCGGTGACGTCGGTCAGTTCGGTGGACAGGCCCGCCACACGGCGCAGTGCCCGCCGGTCCTCCAGGTCGAGCTCGCCGGTCAGCGGCTCGTCGTCCTCGTAGGTTCCGGTCACTCGGGGCTCTTGTTCTTCAGAGAAGGCTTGAGTCATATGTCCTCTGTTAACGCCGCGGGGCGGCTGTGACTTCCCGGCGATGGTCTCACGCGGGAACGCGCAGGTCACCTGATTATCCCCGCTACCCGCCCGGGTCACTCCTCCCGTGCGTTCTCCTCGTTTCCCCGGGGTCCCGGGCGTCCCTCCAGGTCTCCCCCGAGGTGAGGGGGCGGTGCCCGGGAGGGAAGGACCCGGTACGGAGCCCGCGGCCGGCGGCGGCCTCCGCCGGGCGGCGGCCTCGGCCCGGCGGCGGGGCGCTTTGACCGGCCCGCGAGCCGCCGAGTAGCGTTCTTCACACAACAGAAGTGGAATTTCACGATACGAAAGGGCAGGCAGATGGCTGCACTCGAAGGGATCGAGGTCACCGGGCCCCTCCGCGAGCGATACGACGAGATCCTGACGCCCGAGGCGCTCGGCCTGCTCGCCGCCCTGCAGCGCGAGTTCGGCGCGCGGCGGGAGGAGCTGCTGGAGGCCCGCGCCGCGCGGCAGGAACGGCTGTCGGCGGGCGGGACGCTGGACTTCCTGCCCGAGACGGCCGGGATCCGCGCCGACGACGCCTGGCGGGTCGCCGAGCCGGCGCCCGGCCTGGTGGACCGGCGGGTCGAGATCACCGGGCCCACGGACCGGAAGATGACCATCAACGCGCTGAACTCCGGCGCGAAGGTGTGGCTGGCCGACTTCGAGGACGCCAACACCCCGCTGTGGGAGAACATGATCGAGGGGCAGCTCAACCTGCGCGACGCCCTCGACCGCACCATCGACTTCACCGACCCCAGGAGCGGCAAGTCCTACGCGCTCAAGGACGACGGGGAACTGGCGACGATCGTCGTGCGGCCCCGGGGCTGGCACATGGTGGAGAAGCACATCCTGGTCGACGGGAAGCCGGTGTCCGGCTCGCTGGTCGACTTCGGCCTGTACTTCTTCCACTGCGCGCGGCGGCAGACGGAGAAGGGCAAGGGCCCGTACTACTACCTGCCGAAGATGGAGGGCCACCTGGAGGCGCGGCTCTGGAACGACGTCTTCAACCTGGCCCAGGACACCCTGGAGATCCCGCGCGGCACCATCCGGGCCACGGTGCTGATCGAGACCATCCCGGCCGCGTTCGAGATGGAGGAGATCCTCTACGAGCTGCGCGACCACTCCGCCGGGCTGAACGCCGGCCGCTGGGACTACCTGTTCTCGGTGATCAAGAAGTTCCGTGACCGGGGCACCGGCTTCGTGCTGCCCGAGCGCAACGCGATCACCATGACCGCGCCGTTCATGCGGGCCTACACCGAGCTGCTGGTGCGCACCTGCCACAAGCGGGGCGCGCACGCCATCGGCGGCATGGCCGCGTTCATCCCGTCCCGCCGGGACGAGGAGGTCAACAAGATCGCGCTGGAGAAGGTGCGGGCGGACAAGACCCGCGAGTCCGAGGACGGCTTCGACGGCTCCTGGGTCGCCCACCCGGACCTGGTGCCGGTCTGCCGCGAGGTCTTCGACGGCGTCCTGGGCGACAGGCCCAACCAGCGCGACCGGCTCCGCGAGGACGTGCGGGTCTCGGCCGGCGACCTGCTGAACGTGGCCGCCACCCCGGGCGAGATCACCGAGGCCGGGCTGCGCAACAACATCGACGTGGCGCTGCGCTACCTGGCCACCTGGCTGGACGGGGCCGGCGCGGTGGCCATCCACAACCTGATGGAGGACGCCGCGACCGCGGAGATCTCCCGTTCCCAGGTGTGGCAGTGGATCTACAACGGGGTCGCGCTGAAGGAGGGCCAGAAGGTCACCAAGGACCTGGTCGGGCGGCTCCTCGACGAGGAGCTGGCCAAGATCCGCGCCGAGCTCGGCGACGCCTACAACGAGCCGCGCTACGACCAGGCGGTGGCCCTCTTCAAGGAGGTCACCCTCGCCGACGAGTACTCCGAGTTCCTGACCACCCCCGCCTACGAGCGGATGCCCTGACCGCGTCTCCGGCCGTGGCCCGGCGTCCGGCAAGGGCGCCGGGCCACGGATCTTGCGGTCGGTCACGCACGGGAGCAAGGTGGAGACGATGGAAGCGACACGCCCGGAACTGCGGGCCCTGGCCGAGCGATGCGTCCGGCTGCTGGGCGCCGACGCGGTGATCTCGGACCCGGTACGGCTGCGGACCTACGATTGCGACGGCCTGACCACCCACCGGGCCACACCCGGGCTGGTCGTGCTGCCCGGCTCGGCCGAGCAGGTCGCCGCCGTGGTGCGCGCCTGCGCCGGGGCGGGGATCCCGTACGTGGCGCGCGGTTCGGGGACCGGCCTGTCGGGCGGCGCGCTGCCCCGGACCGACGGGGTGCTGATCGTCACCTCCCGGATGCGCCGGATCCTGGAGGTCGACGTGACCGACCGGCGGGCCGTGGTGGAGCCGGGCGTGATCAACCTGGACGTCACGCGGGCGGCGCTGCCGCACGGCTACTACTTCGCGCCCGACCCCTCCAGCCAGCAGATCTGCTCGGTCGGCGGGAACGTGGCGGAGAACTCCGGCGGCGCGCACTGCCTGAAGTACGGCTTCACCGCGCACCACGTGCTGGCCTGCGAGATCGTCACGCCGGACGGGGAGATCGTCGAGCTGTCGGCCGGCGACCCGGGCTACGACCTGCTGGGCGTGTTCGTCGGCGCGGAGGGCACGCTGGGCATCACCACCAAGATCACGGTACGGCTGACCCGGGTCCCCGAGACCGTGCAGACCCTGCTGGCGGCGTTCGAGTCGATCGAGGCGGGCGGCGCGGCGGTCTCGGCGATCATCGGGGCGGGGATGCTCCCGGCCGCGATCGAGATGATGGACGCGCTGTCGATCGAGGCGGCCGAGGCGGCGGTGCGGTGCGAGTACCCGCCCGGCGCGGGCGCGGTGCTGATCGTCGAGCTGGACGGCCCGGCGGCCGAGGTGGAGCACCAGTTCGGCGAGGTGGAGCGGCTGTGCCGGGACGCGGGGGCGTTCGAGATCCGGGTCGCCGCCGACGACGCCGAGCGGGCGCTGATCTGGAAGGGCCGCAAGTCGGCGTTCGCCGCGGTCGGCCGGATCAGCCCGGCCTACCTGGTGCAGGACGGCGTCATCCCGCGGACCGCGCTGCCCCGCGTGCTGGCCGGCATCGACGCGCTCTCGGCCGAGTCCGGGGTACGGGTCGCCAACGTGTTCCACGCGGGCGACGGCAACCTGCATCCGCTCGTGCTGTTCGACGACGCCGAGGAGGGCGCCGCCGAACGCGCCGAGGAGGTCTCCGGGAAGATCCTCGACCTGTGCATCGAGCACGGCGGGTCGATCACCGGGGAGCACGGCGTGGGCGTGGACAAGTCCCGCTACATGCCCCGCATGTTCACCGACACCGACCTGGACACCATGCAGATGGTGCGCTGCGGCTTCGACCCGGCGGGCCTGTGCAACCCGGGCAAGGTCTTTCCCACCCCGCGGCTGTGCGGGGAGGTCCCGGGGTTCCGCAAGGGAGTGCACCCCTTGGTCGAGCAGGGGAAGGCGGAGCAGTTCTGATGGGCGGACAGGCGCTGGACGCGCTCGCCAAGGTCTGCGGCGACGTCCGTCCGGGCGAGCCCGCGGAAGGCGTCCTCGGCGTCGTCCCCGGGGTCGTGGCCGCGCCCGCGAGCGTGGCGGAGGCGGCCGAGGTGATGCGGGTGGCCGCGGAGGAGTCGCTGGCCGTCGTGCCGCGCGGGGCGGAGACCAGGCTCGACTGGGGCACGCCGCCGCTGCGTTGCGACCTTCTCCTGGACACCGCCCGCCTGGACCGGGTCGTCGAGCACGCCGCGGGCGATCTGGTGGTCACGGCCGAGGCCGGGCTCGGGATGGACCGGCTCGCCGAGGTGCTGGCCTCCCGGGGGCAGCGGCTCGCGCTCGACACGCCGCTGCCGGGCTCGACCGTCGGCGGGACGATCGCCACGGCCGCCGCCGGGCCGCTGCGCCTCCTGTACGGGACGCCGCGCGACCTGGTGATCGGCCTGACGGTGGTCCGCGCGGACGGCCGGGTCGCCCGCTCCGGAGGCAAGGTCGTCAAGAACGTCGCCGGGTACGACCTCGGCCGCCTGTTCAGCGGCTCCTACGGCACGCTCGGGCTGATCGTCGAGGCGACGTTCCGGCTCCATCCGGTGCCGGCGGCCCGCGCGTTCCTCACCCGTGCCGTCCCCGACGCGGCCCGCGCCCACGAGGCCGTCCAGGCCGTCCTCCACTCCCCCGCCGCCCCCAGCGCGGTCGAATGCGTCACGCCCGCCGGGAACGGCGGGGACGGGGAGGCCGGCGGCATCGTGGTCGGGGTGCTGCTGGAGGGCGTCCCGGAGGGCGTGGCCGCCCGTACCGGGCAGCTCCGCGCCCTGCTCGGGGAGGACACCGCCGTCGCGCCGGACCCGCCCGAGTGGTGGGGCGCCTACCCGGACGGCACGACCCTGATCGACGTGACGGCTCCGCCCTCCGCCCTCGCCGGCCTGCTCGCCGCGGCCGAGGCCGCCGGCCCCGGCGCCGCGCTCTCCTGGTCCGCGGCCGGGCGGGGCCATGTCGGGCTGTCCGGGGAGGCGGCGCCGGGCGACGTCGCCCGGACGCTCGGGCGGCTCCGCGGACTGCCGGACGGGCCGCGCCGGTGCGCGGCGGTGGTGCGTTACGCGCCCGAGGCCGTGCGGGCGGAGGTCGACCCGTGGGGACCGGTCCCGGCGCTGTCCCTGATGCGCGGGGTCAAGGACCAGTTCGACCCTGACCACCGCATGTCGCCCGGCCGTTTCGTGGGAGGACTCTGACAATGACGGACCCGCGCGGGGAACTCCCCCGGCTGATCGGCGACTGCGTCCACTGCGGCTTCTGCCTGCCCACCTGCCCCACGTACGTGCTGTGGGGGGAGGAGATGGACTCTCCGCGCGGGCGCATCCACCTGATGGACCAGCTCGAGACGGGCACCCCGATGTCCCCGCCGATGGCCGAGCACTTCGACCGGTGCCTGGGGTGCATGGCGTGCGTGACGGCCTGCCCGTCCGGGGTCCAGTACGACCGGATGATCGAGCTGACCCGCGCCCGGGTGGAGCGGGAGCATCCCCGGTCGCTCCCCGAGCGCGCCCTGCGAGAAATGATCTTCAGGCTGTTCCCGTACCCCGGGCGGCTGCGCGCGCTGCGCGGCCCGCTGCGCGCGTACCAGCGGACCGGTCTCGACCGCCTGGTCCGGCGCAGCGGCCTGCTGGAGCGCCTGTCGCCGTCGCTGGCGGCGATGGAACGGCTCGCACCGCCGCTGTCCCGCGCGCCCCGGCTGCCCGAACGGGTCGGCGCGCGCGGCGGACGCAGGGCCACCGTCGGGATGCTCACCGGCTGCGTCCAGGGCGAGTTCTTCCCGGGTGTGAACGCCGCGACGGCCCGGGTCCTCGCGCTGGAGGGCTGCGACGTCGTCATCCCCCGCGGGCAGGGCTGCTGCGGGGCGCTCTCCCTGCACTCCGGCCGTGAGGAGGAGGCACGCGCGTTCGCCCGCCGCACGATCGTGACGTTCGAGACCGTGGACGTGATCGTGGTGAACGCGGCCGGCTGCGGCTCGGCGATGAAGGAGTACCGCAGGCTGCTGGCCGACGAGCCGGAGTGGGCGGGACGGGCCGACGCGCTGTCGGCCAAGACCCGCGATCTCACCGAGTTCCTGGTCGAGCTGGGGCCGCGGGCGCGGCGGCATCCGCTTCCGGTCACCGTCGCCTACCACGACGCCTGCCATCTGTCCCACGCGCAGGGCGTCCGCGCCCAGCCGCGGGCGCTCCTCGGCGCGATCCCCGAGCTGACGGTGCGGGAGGTCGCCGATCCGGACATCTGCTGCGGGTCGGCCGGGACCTACAACCTCCTCCAGCCCGAGGCCGCCGCCGAGCTGGGCGACCGCAAGGCGGCCGGGGTCCGCGCCACGGGCGCCGAGCTGCTGGTGGCCGCGAACCCCGGCTGCTCGATGCAGATCGCGACGGCCCTGGAGCGGCAGGGCACCCGGCTCCCGGTGGCGCACACCGCCGAGGTCCTGGACGCCTCCCTGCGCGGGACGGGCACGGCGGCGCTGGTGGGCCGCCGCCCCCGTTCACCCGCCTGACCGCCTGCCCCGCCTGCGGCCGCGAGAGGCCGCGAGGGCGGGACGGGGTCAGGACGCCATGGCCTGCTCTCGTCCGGCGGCCGGGACGCCGGCGCCCCGGGAACGGAGACCGCCGAGGGCGAGGAGCGCCAGGCCGGCCGCCGCCCAGGCGAGCAGGACGGTCAGGGGGCCGGCCGCGCCCGCGCCGTCGAAGAAGGCCACCGAGCGCAGGAGCGTGGCCGCCGCGCCGGGCGGGAGCAGCCGGCCGAGGTCGCCCCAGGGCTGGGGCAGCATCTCGGGGGCGGAGGCGGCCGCCGACAGAGGGTTGCCCAGCAGCAGGAACGTCAGGCTGCCCAGGGCGATCCCGGCCCGTCCGAGGACCGCGGCGGCACCGGCGACCGTCCCCGTCACGGCCAGGACGGCCAGCCCCATCACCGAGGCGACGGCCAGGTAGGGCCCGGGCAGCACCGCCAGCCAGCCCTGGGCCAGCCAGGCGGCGCCGAGCCCGCCCAGGACCGCGAAGGCCAGGACGGAGACCGCCTGCGCCCCGGGGCGGGGAATGGCGAGGGTCATCACCACCGCGGCGGCGATCCCGGACATGATCAGCGGCAGCGCCAGGGCGCCGAACCCGGCTCCCCGGGGATCGTCGGGGTCGGCGGCCACCACGTCCTCGACGGCGGCGGCGGGCGTTCCCGACAGGCCCTGCGCCAGCTGGGCGAGCTGCTGCGCCACCACCGGTGACGCGGCCGAGGCGACCAGCACCCGGGGCCCGCCGGGCGTGGTGACGATCGCGCCGTAGGCGTCGAATCCGGCGAGCGCCTCCCGGGCCGCGGCCTCGTCGGCGACCGCGGTGATCTCGAACGCGCCGGGACGCTCGCGGTCCAGCCGTTCGGCCACGGCGGCGGCCCCCGGGCCGGCGGCCACGATCGGCACGTCGCGGGGCGCCGTCCGCACGGCCGGCCAGGAGAAGGCGACGATCATGAGGAGTTGCAGGGCGGTCGCGACGAGGGCGACGCCCACGGCGCGCCGGACCGGGGAGGACATCAGGCCACTCCAAAAAAGCGGATGTTCGTTCTCTTATATCTTCGCCAGAGTCGCACCGCGGTGGGACGTTGTCAAGAACGAGCATTCGTTTTATATTGGGCCCATGCCCCGAGTGAGCGAAGAGCACCTGGAACGCCGCCGGCGGCAGATCCTGGACGCCGCCCGCGCCTGCTTCATCCGCAAGGGCGTCCACGAGACGTCCATGCAGGACATCTTCGCCGAGGCCGGACTGTCCGCCGGGGCCGTCTACCGCTACTTCAAGAGCAAGAACGAGATCATCGAGGCGATCACCAGCACGACGATCGGCGATCTCCACCTGTTCCTGGCCGAGCTGGTGCAGGCCGACCCCGTCCTGCCCCTGGACGAGCTGATGGAGCGGATGGCGCGGCGCGCCGCGGCCCTGTCCGGCGAGAACGGCACCATCCGGCTCGCGCCGCAGGCGTGGTCACTGGCCATGTACGACCCGGACCTGCACGTCTACGTGCATGACAACATCGTCAAGCTGCGTGCGTACTGGGTCGCCTACACGGAGCGCTGCGTCGCGGCCGGCCTCATGCCGCCCGGCACCGACGTCGAGGCCACGGGCAAGACGCTCTTCGGCGTCCTTCCCGGCTTCATCCTGCAGCGGCTCCTCCTCGGGGACATCGAGCCCGAGGAACTGCGCCGGGGCCTGCGCGCCGTCGTCGACGCGGGCCTGCTCGGCGGCGAGCGGGCCGGCCTCGCCGGCGAGACCACCTGACCCTGCCCGCCGCACCCGCGCGGCACCCGCCCGCCCCTCCAGGACGCGGGCCGGGGCAGGGCCCAGGGCGGGGGACGGGGCATGGGCGCGGGCTCCCGTGCCACCATTTGGTCTCCGTCTTCCCGCGGGTATTGCCCACCGCCAGGTGAGGCGTGTACCTCTTTCTCATCGGCTTCTCACCGACCTGAGACACCCGCCAGGGCCGGTCCACCGGCAGGCCGACACGATCGGCCGGGCCACGGTCACCTCCCGTCGCCCCGCGGGTACCCGCCACCCCTCTTCGTGTCCGTTCCGCTTCCCTCCGTACACACCCGCCCCCCCGCACCCCCGGCAGGACCACGCAAGACCCGTCGTGTACCGCCCCCTTCACGGTTCCGCTCCCCCGCGCCCACGCCGCCGTCCGGATCCCCGCGTTCCCTCGCCGGGGGAACGCGGGCTGTCCTCAGGCGGCCGTGGACAAACGACGGAACACCGACCAGCACGCTTTAACATTCCATTACTTTCATTCGGGGAGAGCGCATGGTGACCGTGCATCACGATCGCGGAACCTCCCCATGGCCCGTGCCGCTCGCCCTCTCCGCGGTCGGCGCCGTGGTCGCGTCGCTGGTCGTCGGGCTGTGGCTGCCCGAGTCCCGGCGCCTGGTGTGGTGGCATCCGGAGATCGTGATCGCCGTCTGCTGGACCCCGGTGGCGGCCCTGCTGCTGCGGCACCGGCCCGGGCTCTGGGTCGGACGGCTGATGCTGGTGTGCGGGGTCAGCGCGGCGGTCTACGTGCTGGCGCTCAATCTCGGCCCGCTGTTCGAGGAGAACGGCTGGCCGGGGGCCGGGTTCCTGCTGTGGCTCGGGGTGTGGCTGTGGGCGGTCGACACCTTCGGCCTCACGCTCGTCCTCCCGCTGATCTTCCCGGACGGGCGGCTGGTGTCGGCCCGTTTCCGGCCGGTCCTGGCCGTGGCCTGCGCGATCCCGCTGATCGTCTGCGTGCACCTGACCATCGACCCCAATGCCCGGCGCTTCCACAACGGCGTGTCGGTCTACCCGTTCCAGGACATCCCGCTCGCCATCTCCCTCACGATCCTGACGACGCTGCTGCTGGGAATGGCCTCGGTCGTGATCCGCTTCGTCCGGTCGCCGCCCGACGTGCGACGGCAGATCGCCTGGGTGGTCTATCCCGGCGTGCTCGCCCAGGCCATCATCTTCGTCGGCGAGACCGCCCCGATCGGCGACCCGGTCCGCAACGTCACCATCGCGGCCGTCCCGGTCTGCATCGCGATCGCCATCACCCGCTACCGGCTGTACGACATCGACCTGGTCATCAGCCGCACCCTCGTGTACGCCGGGCTGGTCATCGTCATCACCGGCGTCTACTTCGCGCTGGTCGGGGCGGTCAGCGGCGTGGTCGCCGGGCACGGCGAGCTGGCCGGGCTGATCGGGGCGATCGCCGCGGGCGCGGTGTTCGAACCCGTCCGGCGCCGCCTGCAGCGGGCCGTGGACCGGCTGATCCACGGCGAGCGCGACCCGTACCGGATCGCCGACCGGCTCAACCGCCGCCTGCAGACCACCTCCGATCCGGCCGCCGCGCTGGCCACGGCCGTCTCGGTGGTCCGCGAGACGCTGCGCGCGTCCGGGGTGGTGCTGGAGGTCCTGGACCGGGACGGGCGCACGGTCTCCAAGACCGAGGAGGGCGCGCTGGGCGACCGGCCCCGGCTGATCCCGCTGGTGTGGCACGGCGAGCCGGTCGGGCGGCTGCTGTTCGGCGTCGCCCGGCCGCCGGACGGCCGGCTGGCGGGCGTCCTGGCCCGCAAGCTCGCCGAGCTGACCAGCGCGGCCCGCCTGGCCGCCGACGTGCAGCGGTCCCGCGACCGGATCCTGCGGGCGCGCGAGGAGGAACGCCGCCGGCTGCGCCGCGACCTGCACGACGGCCTGGGCCCGACGCTGGCCAGCCTCGCCATGACGGTGGACGCGGCGCGCATCACGCTCAGGAACGACCCGGACGCCGCCGACGCGCTGCTGGAGAACCTGCGCGCCACCATGGGACGCACCATCGGCGACATCCGCGAACTGGTGTACGGGCTGCGCCCGCCCGCGCTGGACGACCTCGGCCTGGCCGGGGCCATCCGGGCGCTGGGCGGCGTCGTCGGGACCGGCGACGGCCCCAAGGTGGACGTGCGGGTCGAGGGTGACCTGGCCAGCCTGCCCGCCGCCGCGGAGGTCGCCGCGTACCGCATCGTCCAGGAGGCCCTCACCAACGTGTACCGCCACGCCAAGGCCGGCAGCGCGGTCGTCCGGCTCAGCCTGAACGGGGACCTGCACGTCTGCGTGGGCGACGACGGGGTGGGGATGCCGGCGGACGCGCGTTCGGGGGTGGGGATGTGCTCCATGCGGGAGCGCGCCGCCGAGATCGGCGGGTCCTGCACCGTGGGTCCCGGTCCCGAAGGGGGCACCGTCGTGCGCGCCAGGCTTCCCGTGAACGCGATAGAGAACGCGGGGCGCGCCTCCGCCTAGGCCGCGCGGGCACCGGCCACCGATGTCCGTTATGCCGGGATTCGGATGGCCCTCCACTCCGCTCTGGAGTGGAGGGCCGGTGGCCGCCCCCCGCCAAGAAGGAGCCACCGGCCCTCGGCGCCACCCGAACCGGGGCTCCCATCCCGATTCGAGCGGGCCTTCACCAGAGGGTGTGCACTACAGAAGGTAGCGTGTTTCGGTCCCATGTGGTCAGGGACTTCGGTCCCGAACTTGCCGGGACGATTCAGAGCAGATCTGACCATAGCTCTGAAAACCCTGCTGTAACCAGCAAAAACGCAGGTCAGGCCCGTATACCACCGGGCCTCCGGATCCCGCCGCCGTCAGGACGCTCCCGGCGCCGCGAGCCATCCCGAGCGGATCTCGCCCTCCGCGACGAGCACCGCGGGGCCGCGCAGGTGGCTGGTCCCGCCCCCGAGGGTGACCACGACGCGCCCGCCCGGGACGTCGACCGTCCACTCCCCTTCGGCACCGCCCCGCTCCCCCGCCGCGGCGGCGGCGACGGCGACCGTCCCCGTGCCGCAGGAGCGGGTCTCGCCCGAGCCCCGCTCGTACACCCGCATCTCCAGGTGGCGCTCGCCGACCGCCCGGTAGAACTCCACGTTCACCCCGTCCGGGAACACCGCGGGGTCGAAGCCGGGCGCGCGGGTCAGGTCGAGCTCGGCCACGGGCCGTTCGACCGGGCAGGCCAGGTGGGGGTTGCCCATGGACACCCGCTCACCGGTGTACGACCGGCCCGCCAGGGACGCCCGGCCCGTCCCGAGGTGCTCGGGCGGGCCCATGTCGACGCTCACGTCCCCGGACGGCCCCAGCGTCACCCGGCGCAGCCCCGCCCGGGTGGCCACGTCCCACTCCCCGGGGGCGGCGAGGCCGGCGTCGACCAGATAGCGCGCGAACACCCGGACGCCGTTGCCGCACATCTCGGCGATACCGCCGTCGGCGTTGCGGTAGTCCATGAACCACTCGGCCTCGCCGGCCATCGCCTCGGCGGCCGGGTCGCCCGCGGCCTTCGTCCGCACGACGCGCAGCACCCCGTCCGCGCCGATCCCGGCCCGGCGGTCGCACAGCCGCGCGACCGTCCCGGGCGCCAGATCCAGGACCCCGCCCGGATCGGGCAGGATCACGAAGTCGTTCTCGGTGCCGTGGCCCTTGACAAACCGCATACCCCTGATCGTATTGCCCCGCGCGACCGGCCGGCCCGGTCAGCGCACCAGCTCCAGGGCCCGGCCGGCCAGGCCGGGCGTGTCGGAGGCGAGCCAGTGGACCCGGGGATCGCGGCGGAACCACGACTCCTGCCGCCGGGCGAAACGCCGGGTCGCCCGGATCGTCTCCTCCTTGGCGCGCTCCTCGGTCCACTCCCCCGCCAGGAACCGCAGGACCTGCGCGTACCCGAGCGCCCGCCCGGCGGTCAGGCCGTCCCGCAGTCCCGCCTTCTCCAGGGCGCGGACCTCCTCGACCAGCCCCGCCTCCCACATCCGCTCGACCCGCAGGGCGATCCGCGCGTCCAGGTCGGGGCGGGGGACGGTGAGGCCGATCTGCACCGCGTCGTACCGGTAGTCGTGCTCGGGGAGCGTCGCGCTGAACGGCCGTCCGGTGATCTCGATGACCTCCAGGGCGCGGACGATCCGCCGCCCGTTGCCGGGCAGGATCGCCTCGGCCGCCTTGGGGTCGCGGGCGCGCAGCCGCTCGTACAGCGCCGCGGCCCCGGCCTCGGCCAGCTCGCCCTCCAGCCGCGCCCGGACGGCGGGATCGGTGCCGGGGAACTCCAGATGGTCGAGCGCCGCCCGCACGTACAGGCCCGAGCCCCCGACCAGGACGGGCACCCGGCCCCGCCCCCGGATGTCCTCGATGGCCCCGGCGCTGAGCCGCTGGTACTCGGCGACGCTCGCGGCGGCGGTGACGTCCCAGACGTCCAGGAGGTGGTGGGGCACGCCCCGCATCTCGGCGGGGGTGAGCTTGGCGGTGCCGATGTCCATGCCCCGGTACAGCTGCATCGAGTCGGCGTTGACCGCCTCGCCGTTCAGGCGGAGCGCCAGCTCGACGGCGAGGTCGGACTTGCCGGCCGCGGTCGGCCCCACGACGGCGACGACGTCTCTGGAGGTCACCGGCTCAGGCCCGCCTTGTCCAGGTCGCGACGAAGTAGCCGACCCCGTACGGGGCCCGGTGGTCCAGCAGCTCGGCGTCGAACGGGGCGGCCCCCGCCTCCCCGGCGGCACCCGCCAGGACCTGCCACGCCGGGCGTCCGGCGGCCAGCAGCTCCCGCGACACTCCCGGGTCCAGCCCGGCCAGGGCGGCGGTGTCGGCGTCACCGAGCGCCCGCGCCACGGCTTCGTCGTACGGCTCGGCCCGCGGGTCCAGGTAGCCGGGCGCCTTCTCCGACAGGCAGGCCGACCCGTCCCCCATGACCAGGAACGCGACCCGTTCGGCCGACCCGGCCAGCTCGCGGCCCAGCCGCAGGCACTCCGCGGGGGCGGCGTCCTCGCCGACGGACTGGAAGCGGGCCGCGGCACCCGGTGCGGCGGCCTCCTCCAGGAGCCACCGGCCGATGGTGAGCGACAGCGGCAGCGCGTCCGGACCCTCGGGGTCGCCCGTGCCGAAGGTGCGGTCCAGCCCGTAGGGGCGCAGTGTCCCGGCCGCCTCGGGACCGTGGGCACGGGTGTCCGGGCCGCCGCCCACCACGATCACGATGCCGTTCCTGCCCGCCTGGACGGCGGCGAGCGCCCCGCGCACGGCCCGGCCGCAGGCGGCGCGCAGGCCGTCCAGCTCGGGCGCGGCGGCGCCGGCCAGCTCCGGGACGAGCAGGGGCGGATGCGGGCAGACCGCCGCGTGGATCAGCATGGCGCGGCGGCTAGGGCCGGACCGAGCAGCCGGAGGCCGCGGCGCCGGCGGCGGGAGCCCCGGCGGGAGCGGCGGGCCGTCCGATGCCGGGCATGCCCAGGGAGACGCCCTGCGCCGCGGGGGCGGCCTGACGCGCCTCCCAGGCGTCGCCCGCCCGGGTCCGGCGGACGGCCCGGACCGGCTCGTCGGCCACCAGGTGGTGCGGAGCCGCGTAGGTGACCTCGACCGTCACCATGTCACCCGGCCGCACCGGCTCGCCGGGGGCACGGAAGTGGACCAGGCGGTTGTCGCGCGCGCGGCCCGACAGGCGGCGGGTGGCGCCGTCCTTGCGGCCCTCACCCTCGGCCACCAGCACCTCCAGCGTGCGGCCCAGCTGCTTGCGGTTCTCCTCCCAGGAGATCTCCTCCTGGAGGGCGACCAGCCTCTCGTAGCGCTCCTGCACGACCTCCTTGGGGAGCTGGCCGTCCATGGTGGCGGCCGGAGTCCCGGGGCGCTTGGAGTACTGGAAGGTGAACGCGCCCGAGAAACGGGCCTCCCGCACCACGTGCAGGGTCTGCTGGAAGTCCTCCTCGGTCTCGCCGGGGAAGCCGACGATGATGTCGGTGGTGATCGCGGCGTCCGGGATGGCGGCGCGGACCTTCTCGATGATGCCGAGGAAGCGCTCCTGCCGGTACGAGCGGCGCATCGCCCGCAGCACCGGGTCCGACCCCGACTGGAGGGGCATGTGGAGGGAGGGCGTGACGTTCGGCGTCTCGGCCATCGCCGCGATCACGTCGTCGGTGAAGTCCTTGGGGTGCGGGGAGGTGAACCGGACCCGCTCCAGGCCCTCCACCCCGCCGCAGGCGCGCAGCAGCCCCGCGAACGCCGACTGCCCGCCCGCCGTCATGTCGCGGACCTCCCGCGGCGCGCTCGCCAAAGCGCCGAATCCGGACCCGTAGGCGTTGACGTTCTGGCCGAGCAGGGTGATCTCCAGGACCCCGTCGGCGACCAGCGCCTCCACCTCGGCCAGGATCTCGCCGGGACGGCGGTCGCGCTCCTTGCCGCGCAGCGCCGGCACGATGCAGAAGGTGCAGGTGTTGTTGCAGCCCACCGAGATCGACACCCAGGCGGCGTAGGGCGACTCCCGGCGCGTCGGCAGCGTCGAGGGGAAGGTCACCAGGGACTCTTCGATCTCGACCTGCGCCTCGTCGCGGATCCGGGCGCGCTCCAGCAGCACGGGCAGCGACCCGATGTTGTGCGTCCCGAAGACCACGTCCACCCAGGGCGCCCGTTTGACGATGGTGTCGCGGTCCTTCTGCGCCAGGCACCCGCCGACCGCGATCTGCATGCCGGGACGGCCGTCCTTGACGGGGCGCAGATGGCCGAGGTTGCCGTAGAGCCGGTTGTCGGCGTTCTCCCGCACCGCGCAGGTGTTGAAGACGACGACGTCGGGCTCGCCGTCCCCGGCCCGCACGTAGCCGGCCTCCTCCAGCAGGCCCGACAGCCGCTCGGAGTCGTGGACGTTCATCTGGCACCCGTAGGTACGGATCTCGTACGTGCGGGTGCCGGTCTCGATAGGCGCACTCATGACAGTCACCAAGGGTAGGCGACGCGCCCGCCCGCGCGGACGGGAACGGCACGCGATCGGCGCCGGGCCCCGCCGCCCCGCCTCCGTCCTGTCCGGAAACCGCCGATGATCAGCCCATAAGCCGATGATCTAGCCGCCGACGTGCGGATTCGTGATCGTATCGGTACCGCGCCGACAGCGGTCTGTGAAGACCGATGTCGTAAAGTCCGGCCCCATGACGGACAGCGGAGGCGGGCCCGAGCTCACCAAGGAAGGCGGGCCGCGGGAGAACAGCGCGGGGGACGCGCCACTCGTCGTGGTCGAGCACATCAACAAGTACTTCGGCGACCTGCACGTTCTCAAGGACATCAGCCTCACCGTGAACCGCGGCGAGGTGGTGGTGATCATCGGCCCGTCGGGCGGCGGCAAGTCGACCCTGTGCCGGTCGATCAACCGGCTGGAGCCGATCGACAACGGCGTCATCAAGGTGGACGGCGCGGAGCTGCCCAAGGAAGGCCGCGAGCTTGCGAGGCTGCGCGCCGACGTGGGCATGGTGTTCCAGTCGTTCAACCTGTTCGCCCACAAGACCATCCTGGAGAACGTCACCCTCGGGCCGATCAAGGTCCGGAAGGTGGCGAAGCCGGAGGCCGAGAAGCACGCCATGGAGCTGCTGGACCGGGTCGGGATCGCCAGCCAGGCGCAGAAGTACCCCGCCCAGCTGTCCGGCGGCCAGCAGCAGCGCGCCGCGATCGCGCGCTCGCTGGCGATGAAGCCCAAGGTCATGCTGTTCGACGAGCCGACCTCCGCGCTCGACCCGGAAATGGTCAACGAGGTTCTCGACGTCATGACGGGGCTGGCCCGGGAGGGCATGACCATGATCGTGGTGACCCACGAGATGGGCTTCGCCCGGCGCGCCGCCCAGAAGGTGGTCTTCATGGCGGACGGGCAGATCGTCGAGGAGAACACCCCCGACGAGTTCTTCACCAACGCGCGCACCGACCGCGCGAAGGACTTCCTTTCCAAGATCCTCACGCACTGAGCCACCGCTCAGATTTGGCCGGCACTAAGCAGAGGGAGAACGATCGATGCGAGTGACTCGTCTGGGGGCCGCCATCGGCGCGGCGACCGCACTGGCGATGGCGCTGACCGCCTGCGGCAGCGACACCGAGAAGACCGAGGCCAAGACCGTCGCCCAGAAGGCGAAGGAGACCAAGAAGCTGGTCGTCGGCATCAAGTACGACCAGCCGGCGCTCGGGCTGAAGAAGCCCGACGGCAGCTTCGAGGGCTTCGACGTCGACGTCGCCAAGTACATCGCCAAGGAGCTGGGCGTTCCGGAGGACGGGATCACCTTCAAGGAGGCCCGTTCGGAGAACCGCGAGTCGTTCCTGGGCGGCGGCCAGGTCGACCTGGTGGTCGCGACGTACTCGATCACCGACGCCCGTAAGAAGCAGGTCACCTACGGCGGCCCGTACTACGTCGCCCACCAGGACACGATGGTCCGGGCGGACGACGACAGCATCAAGAAGGCCGAGGACCTCAAGGGCAAGAAGCTCTGCAAGGCGGCGGGGTCCAACTCCTTCCGCCGCGTCACCGAGGGCCCGCCGGACGGCAAGCTGGCCGTCTCGGGCGTGAACCTGGTGGACGCCTCCAGCTACTCGGAGTGCACCGCCAAGCTCGAGAACAAGGCGCTGGACGCCGTCAGCACCGACGACCTGATCCTGGCCGGCTTCGCCAGCCAGCAGAAGGGCAAGTTCAAGGTCATCAACGCCCCCTTCACCGACGAGAAGTACGGCGTCGGCATCAAGAAGGGCGACACCGAGACCTGCGAGGCCGTCAACAAGGCCATCACCAAGATGTACCAGGACGGCACCGCCAAGACCCTGCTGGACAAGCACTTCGCCGGCACCGGCCTGAAGCCGACCACGACCGTCCCGCAGTTCGAGGGCTGCGCCTGATCCCAGGCTCGGACCCCGGCTCGTGCCCGGTCCGCGCGCACCGCGTCCAGGTCCGCGCCTGGCCGGCGTCCGCGCCCGGACCAGGCTGAGTTCCGCCGTGACGGCGCGCCCCCCGGAAGACCCGAACCGGGGGGCGCGCCGGGCCGGCCCCGACCCGCTGGAACGCCATGGAACAGCTACTCGAACTGTTTGATTTCGGTCCGTTCTTCGACAACATCGGCGCGATCCTCGACGGATTCTGGGCGACCATCCGCCTGTCCGCCGCGGCGGCCGTGCTGTCCCTTCTCATCGGCACGATCCTGGTCTCGTTCCGGGTCTCGCCCGTGCCGGTGCTGCAGAAGGTCGGCGCCGTCTACGTCAACGTCCTGCGCAACACCCCGCTCACCCTCGTGCTGCTGATGTGCAGCCTCGGCCTGAGCGACACCCTGCGGCTGGTCTTCTCCCAAGACTCCGGCGTCAACTACTACTGGTGGGCCGTGCTGGGCCTGTCCGGCTACACCGCGGCGTTCGTCTGCGAGGCGCTGCGGTCGGGGATCAACACGGTGCCGCTCGGCCAGGCGGAGGCGGCCCGCTCGATCGGGCTGACCTTCACCCAGTCACTGCGCATGATCATTCTGCCGCAGGCGTTCCGCGCGGTCGTCGCCCCGCTGGGCAGCATCCTGATCGCGATGATCAAGAACACCACGGTGGCCGCCGCCGCCAGCTACGCCGAGACGGCGGTCGTCATGAAGCAGTTCATGGACGACCCGACGTTCCAGAGCGGGGCGCTGCCGCTGTTCATCGGCATCGCCGTGGGCTTCATGATCCTGACCCTGCCGACCGGCTTCTTCTTCGGCTGGCTGGCCAAGCGGACGGCGGTGGCGCGATGAGCAAGGAAGCGACCGTACTCTTCGACGCCCCCGGACCGCGGGCCCGCCGGCGCAACGCCCTCCTGACCGCGCTCTCGGCGCTGCTGCTGATCGCGCTGATCGCGCTGGCCGCCAAGCGGTTCAACGACCAGGGGCAGTTCGCCGGCAACCTCTGGACGCCCTTCCTCAAGGCCGACGTCTGGGTCAACCTGATCCTGCCCGGCCTCTGGAACACGCTGAAGGCCGCCGCCGTCGCCTCGGTGCTGGCCATCCTGTTCGGCGTGGTGTTCGGGCTGGCGCGACTCTCCGACCACAGCTGGATCCGGGTGCCCGCCGGCGCGGTGGTGGAGTTCTTCCGGGCGATCCCGCTGCTGATCCTGATCTTCCTGGCGTACTTCGTGCCGAACAAGGTCAGCCCGGTGATCGCCGAGTCCCCGTTCGGCACCTTCCAGCGCGTCATGGTCGACAGCGTGGGCTGGATCTTCGGGGTGGAGATCAACGCCGGCGTGGTGACCGTCCCGGCGTTCGCCGCGGTGGTGTTCGGGCTGGTGCTCTACAACGGCTCCGTCCTGGCGGAGGTCGTCCGGGCCGGGGTCAACTCGATCCCCAAGGGCCAGGCGGAGGCCGCCTACTCGGTCGGCCTGCGCAAGAACGGCGTGATGCGGCTGGTGCTGCTGCCCCAGGCGATCACCGTCATGATGCCCGCCATCGTCAGCCAGCTGGTGGTGCTGCTCAAGGACACCGCGCTCGGGTTCATCATCGCCTACGGCGAGCTGCTCCAGGCGGGCTTCAAGCAGGTCCCGCCCAACTTCGGCAACAACCTGATCCAGGCCGGCATCGTGGTCGCGATCATCTACATCGCGATCAACATGGTGCTCAGCTCGGTGGCCAACCGGCTGGAGCGGCGGAGCCGCGGCAGCCGCAAGACGGCCGCCAAGACCATGGGCACCGGCACGGGCGCGCCGCCCGCCGCGGGCATGTCCGTGGCCGGCCAGTCCGGGAGCGTGTAGCCCGGCATCACCGGTCCGGCATCGCGCCGATCGCACGACATCAGGATAGAGGGGCCGCCGGGATTCCCGGCGGCCCCTTCCGCCGTCCCGGCTCGGGAAGGCTCGGCATGGACGAGGCGGCCCGCCCGCGCGCAGATCCCGCCACGGAAACGCCTGAGAACGCCGGAGAGGCCCCAGGGTGGCTCCGCCCGTCCCCTGAGCGGCGTGGCCCTGACCGGACGGGAGCGCGCCCGTCAGCCCGCCCCTGACCGCACCGTCAGGGCCGTTCTGACCAGCCCCGTGTGATACAGCTCGCATGAACGCCCACCAGGGCACGCCGCGTGTGAACGGGTTGTATCTTTCCGAGGCCAACTGCCCCGTCATGGCCCCAAGGGCACCGTCTATGCGGGACGATTCGCATATGACCGCTCGTGCGACCCTTCCCTACGGCTCCTGGCCCTCCCCCATATCCGCCGCCGACGTCGCCCGCGCCCGGCTGCGCCTCAGTTTCCCCACCGTGTACAACGACGACGTGTGGTGGCAGGAGACCCGGCCTGAGGAAGGCGGCCGGACCACGGTCATCCACCTTCGGGGCGGTCACCGCACCGAACTGCTCCAGGCGCCGTGGGACGCCCGCACCCGCGTCCACGAGTACGGGGGCCGGTCCTACCTTCCCGTCCCCAGCGGCGACGGGTACGCGATCGTGTTCTCCAACTACGAGGACCAGCGGTTGCACCGGCTCGACCCGGGTGACGCCAAGCCGCACCCGCTGACACCCGAGCCGGCCGTGTCCGGAGGACTGCGCTACGCCGACTTCGTGCTCTCCCCTGACACCACCGAGATCTGGTGCGTGTGCGAGGGACACACCCCCGACGGCATCCGGCGCGCCATCGTCGCCGTCCCGCTGGACGGGAGCGCCGCGGCGGACGCCTCCGCCATCCGGGAACTGATCACGGGCGCCGACTTCTACGCCACCCCCGCGCCGTCCCCCGGCGGCGGGCATCTGGCCTGGGTCCAGTGGAACCACCCCCGGATGCCCTGGGACGGCACCGAGATCCGTGTGGCGGCCCTCGAGGACGGTCAGGCGGTGGCGCCGCGCACCGTCAAGGGCGGCCTCACCGAGTCGGCGCTCGCCCCGCTGTGGCGCGACGACGGCTCGCTCTACGTCATCTCCGACTGGCCCGGCTGGTGGAACATCTACCAGGTGGGCCTGCACGGTGAGTCGCCCCAGGCCGAGTACCCGGCCGAGGAGGAGTTCGCCGGCCCGCTGTGGCAGCTCGGCGGCATGCCGTACGCGCTGCTGGAGGACGGCCGCCTCGCCGTCCTGCACGGCGAGGGCGACCAGCGGCTGGGCGTCTACGACCCCGAGACGCTGGAGCTGACCGACCTGGAGGTGCCCTACGACGACTGGCAGCCCGCGCTGTCGGCGCACGGCTCCACCATCGTCGGCATCGCGGGGGGCCCGAACGTCCCGTCGTCGGTCGTGCGCATCGACACCACCACCGGGCGGGTGGAGAGCCTGCGCCGCGAGCTGGACGACCTGCCCGACGCCGCGTTCCTCCCCCAGCCCCGCGCGGAGCAGATCGAAGGGCCGTTCGGGCGGCCCGTGCACGCCTACGTGTACCCGCCGTCCAACCCCGAGTGCGCCGGCCCGGCCGGTGAGCTCCCGCCCTACGTGGTCTTCGTGCACGGCGGTCCCACCAGCCGCGTGACGCGCGTGCTCAACCTCGAACGGGCCTTCTTCACCAGCCGCGGCATCGGCGTCATCGACGTCAACTACGGCGGCTCCACCGGGTACGGCCGCGCCTACCGCGAACGGCTGCGCCGCCAATGGGGCGTGGTCGACGTCGAGGACGCCGTGGCCGCGGCCAAGGCGCTCGTCGACGGCGGCATCGCCGACCCGCAGCGGCTGGCCATCCGGGGCGGCAGCGCCGGCGGCTGGACGACCCTCGCGGCCGTCACCCAGACCGACGTGTTCAAGGCGGCCACGTCCTACTACGGCATCAGCGAGCTGCAGAGCTTCGCGGAGGCGACGCACGACTTCGAGTCGCGCTATCTCTTCAGCCTGATCGGCCCCCTGCCCGGATTCGAGCGCGCCTACGAGGAGCGCTCCCCGCTCAACCGCGCCGACCGCACGGCCTGCCCCGTGCTGCTCCTGCAGGGCCTGGACGACCCCGTGGTGCCCGCCGACCAGTCCCAGCGGTTCGCGGACGCGCTCGCCGAGAAGAAGACCCCGCACGCCTACCTGACGTTCGAGGGCGAGAGCCACGGCTTCCGCCGCGCCGAAACGGTCGTCGCCGCCCTGGAGGCCGAGCTCGCCTTCTACGGCCGGACGCTGGACTTCGAACCCCGAGGAGTGGCCCCCATCGAGCTGACCACCGGCTGACCGGTGGCGGCCCGGCCGGCCTGGGCTGGCACGCCCCGTTCCGGACGTCAGCCCAGGCCGAACAGGATGACCTGGCACCGGCGGGGCGTCAGCGCGCGAGGCGTCAGCGCGCGAACTCGATCGCCCGGGACTCCCGGACGACCGTCACCCTGATCTGCCCCGGATAGGTGAGCTCGCCCTCGACCTGCTTGGCGATGTCCCGGGCGATCACCTGGGCCTGGATGTCGTCGACCGAGTCGGGCTTGACCATCACGCGGATCTCCCGGCCGGCCTGCATCGCGAAGACCTTCTCCACGCCCTCGTGCTTCTCGCGGGCGATCTCCTCCAGCCGCTCCAGCCGCTTGACGTAGGCCTCCAGGGACTCGCGGCGCGCGCCCGGCCGGCTGCCGCTGATGGCGTCCGCGGCCTGGGTGAGCACCGCCTCGACCGTGCGGACCTCGACCTCGTTGTGATGCGCCTCGATGGCGTGGACGACGTCCTCGTCCTCGCCGTACCGCCGGGCGATCTCGGCGCCGATCAGCGCGTGGCTGCCCTCGACCTCGTGGGTGAGCGCCTTGCCGATGTCGTGCAGCAGCGTGCAGCGCTTGGCCAGGTCCACCGGGAGCCGCAGCTCGCTCGCCATGATCCCGGCGATGTGGGCCGACTCGATCAGGTGCTTGAGCACGTTCTGCCCGTAGGAGGTGCGGTAGCGCAGCTGCCCGAGCAGCGTGATCAGCTCCGGGTGCATCTCGGTGATGCCCAGCTCGACCAGCGCGTCCTCACCGGCCCGCACGCACAGCTGCTCGACGTCGCTGCGGCTGCGCTCGTAGACCTCCTCGATCCGCTGGGGATGGATGCGGCCGTCCAGCACCAGCTTCTCCAGGGTCAGCCGTCCGACCTCCCGCCGTACCGGGTCGAAGCAGCTCAGCAGCACCGCCTCGGGCGTGTCGTCGATGATCAGGTTGACGCCGGTGGTGGACTCGAAGGCGCGGATGTTGCGGCCCTCGCGGCCGATGATCCGCCCCTTCATCTCGTCGCCGGGCAGGTGCAGCACCGACACCACCGACTCGGCGGTCTGCTCGCTGGCCACCCGCTGGATGGCCAGTGTGACGATCTTGCGGGCGCGCTTGTCGCCCTCCGCCCGGGCGGCGTTCTCGATCTCCCGGGTGATGGGGATGGCCTCCCGCTTGGCCTGGTTCTCCAGGGCGGCGACCAGCTCGGCCTTGGCCTCGTCGGCGGTCAGGCCGGCGGTGCGTTCCAGCACCCGCCGGCGTTCCTGCTCGAGCTCGCCGATCTCCTCCCGGCGCGTCTCCAGCGCACGCCCGGTCTCGGTGAGCCGGTCGGACCACTCCTCGAGCCGCCGTACCTCGGCGTCCAGCCGCTGCTCGCGTTCGGCCAGGCGGGTCTCCCGGCGCTCCAGGTCCTCGCGCAGGACGCGCAGATCGTCCCGGAGGGTGCGGGCCTCCTGCTCCAGCTCGCCACGGGCGGCGGCGACGATCTCCCGGGCCTTCGTCTCGGCCTCGGTGACGACCTCCTGGGCGTCCGCCCTGCCGGCGGCTCTGATCTCGTCGGCGTCCCGCTGCGCCCGGCCGAGCTCGTCCTCATCGGGTCCGGCGGGGGCTCCGGGCCGCCGCAGCACCACGATGACGAGAGCGACCAGGGTCACCAGAAGTGCGGCACCCAGCAGGACGCTCTCCATGAGGCAGACCCTTCCTCGCCCGCGGGCCCCGTCGGAGGTCGGAGCCCTGAAGTGCGAGGATTTACCCGCGTCCCGGCGGACCACCGCACGCCGGCACATACCCGGCGGCGGGTACGCGGCACCGGCCGGGCGGCGACATCTGTCGCCCGGCGGCTGCGACCCCTCTGCCGAGGTCGGCCAACGTTGGTCCTCTATGCCCTCTCAGCTGCGCGAACGTGCTCGGTCGTATGGCAATCCGCAGTGCGCGGAGTAACTCCTCACTGCCGTAACGGTAAGCGGCACGGAGGTAATGAGCAAGCAAACGTCGGGCAATCCGGACTAACCGCACGGGCCCGTGAGGAATCCCTTACCGCCCCTCATCGCCCCTACCTGGCCGATCGCAGTAAGGACCGCCCGCCGCCCGCGTCAGGCACCCGCGTCACTCCCCCGGCGTGTCGCCGGGAGCTTCGCCCCACCCGCGGTGCCGGGCGGCGCCTCAGTCGGGGTCCACTCCCTCCGGAAGATCCTCGACGTCGGCCCCCTCTTCTTCGAGGACCTCCCGTACGACGCGGTAGGCCATCCCGGGCGGGTATCCCTTGCGCGCCAGCACCCCGACCAGGCGCCGCGTCCGCTTGGCCGGTTCGACACCGCGGGTCGCCGCCGCCTTCCGCGCGATCAGCCGCCGCGCGGTCTGCTCCTCCTGGTCGCCGTCCAGCGTCTCCACCGCGTCGCTGACGGTCTCCTCGGCCACGCCCCGCCGCCGCAGCTCGGCCGCCAGAGCGCGCCTGGCCAGCCCCCGCCCGGCATGCCGGGACTGCACCCACGCCTGCGCGAACGCCTCGTCGTCGATCAGCCCGACGTCGGTGAACCTGCCCAGCACCCGTTCGGCGACCTCGTCCGGAATCTCCTTGCGCCGCAGGGCCTCGGCCAGCTGCGCCCGCGTCCGCGGCCCCCTGCCGAGCAGCCGCAGGCAGATCTCACGGGCCCGCCCCTCGGGATCGGCCCCCTCGTCACGCCTGGACGGCTCGCCCTGCGCCTCCGGCGCGTCCCCCGGCTTCGGGGCGTCCTCCGGCTTCGGGGCGTCCTCCTCCCGGCGCCGGCGACGGGAACGCCCACCCGTGCGGCTCTCGCCGCCGCGCTCGCCCGTCCACGGGTCGCCCTCCGCCTTCCGGCGGCCTGCCGAGCCGGAACGTTCGCCCGGCCGCCCGCTCCGCTGCCCGCCCGTCCCTTTCCGGGGCTTGCGCGCACGGGGACCGGCGTCCTCGCCCGGCTCCTGTTCGCATTCCGGACGCTCGCCCGTCCCGGCCTCACCGGCCGCCCGGCCTCCCGCGCTCCGGGCCTTCTCCGGCGTTCGCCCTCTCGGCGGGAGTTCGCCGGGGACCTCTGCCTCCGTCGCTTCCGCCCATGGGTCACGCGTGCCCGGGGCACCTCCCGCGGCAGGGGCGGGTGAGGTGCGCCCGCCGGTGCCGGGAGCCTCGGCCTTCCCCTCACCTGCCGCCGCGGCCGGTCCCTCGGTGGGGTCGGACGTCCAGGCGTCGCGGGCCCAGTCGGCGGCGAACGGGTTGGCGGGCGGGGGGTCCTGGACGGTCCAGGGCGGCGGTTCCCGCGGTTCGGGGTCCTCGTCGGCGGCCCACGGGAATCGCGGGGCCGAGGGAGGATCGTCCTCCGGCCGGGTCATGATTCCGTGCCTTCGGGAGCGGCGGCGCCATCGGGGAAGGTCCGTGCACCGACCGGTCGGTGACGGGCAAGGCGCCGCCGCCCTTCATACGAGATCATTCCCGAACCTCTGTCAAGAGTCACCCTGATCGACGGAATCACCGCCGGAAACCGACATCAGGAGTCGCCCGGCTTGGGGGTCGTCTTGGCCTTGCGCGTGGTCGCCGACGCGGCCCGCGTGGTGGTGGCCGCGGCGGGCGCGGGCGACGGGGAGGCGGGAGCGGCCGCGGCGGGCTCGGCCTCCTTGTCCACCTTGGGACCGATGCCCAGCTTCTCCTTGATCTTCTTCTCGATCCCGTCCGCCATGTCGGGGTTGGCCTTGAGGAAGTTGCGGGCGTTCTCCTTGCCCTGGCCGAGCTGGTCGCCGTCGTAGGTGTACCAGGCGCCGGACTTGCGGACGAAGCCGTGCTCGACGCCGAGGTCGATCAGGCCGCCCTCACGGGAGATTCCCTGGCCGTAGAGGAGGTCGAAGTCGGCGACGCGGAAGGGCGGGGCCATCTTGTTCTTGACGACCTTGACGCGGACCCGGTTGCCGACGGCCTCGGTGCCGTCCTTGAGGGTCTCGATGCGGCGGACGTCCAGGCGGACCGACGCGTAGAACTTGAGCGCGCGGCCACCGGTGGTGGTCTCCGGCGAGCCGAACATGACGCCGACCTTCTCGCGGAGCTGGTTGATGAAGACGGCGGTGGTCTTGGTCTGGTTGATCGCGCCGGTCAGCTTGCGCAGCGCCTGCGACATCAACCGGGCCTGGAGGCCGACGTGGCTGTCGCCCATCTCGCCCTCGATCTCGGCGCGGGGCACCAGGGCCGCCACGGAGTCGATGACGACGATGTCGATCGCGCCGGAGCGGATCAGCATGTCGGTGATCTCCAGCGCCTGCTCGCCGGTGTCGGGCTGGGACACCAGCAGGGCGTCGATGTCCACGCCGAGCTTGGCCGCGTACTCGGGGTCGAGCGCGTGCTCGGCGTCGACGAACGCGGCGATGCCGCCCTTCTTCTGCACGCTGGCCACGGCGTGCAGCGCGATGGAGGTCTTACCGGACCCTTCCGGCCCGTAGACCTCGACGACGCGGCCACGGGGAAGTCCGCCGATGCCGAGCGCGATGTCGAGCGAGATGGACCCGGTGGGGATCACCTCGACCGGCGCCCGCGCCTCCTCGCCCATCCGCATGACCGAGCCCTTGCCGAACTGCCGCTCGATCTGGGCGAGTGCGGTCTCGAGCGCCTTCTCCCGGTCGTTCGCTGCCATGAGGTGTGCCCCTTTGTTCCGTCTTGCGTTTGTCGGAGGCGACGTTACGGGGCGCCACCGACAGTTCCCGCCGCCGACTTTACCGAACATCCGTTCGATCATGGTCGTGACCGAGGATTTGCCCGTGAATCTCCGTGTACGCTGGCGCCGTCACGGAGGAACATCATGACGCTGACCGTCCTCTTCTGCGTCGATCCGCTCCGCCCACGGCGCGTTGACCCCCACTTCGCCCGCGAGGCCGCCGCCGTACGGGATCACTACGGCGAGATCGCCCTGGTCGATCACGACGCGCTCCGGCGCGGGGACGCCGAGGCGGCGCTACGGGCCGTCCCCCGGGACCTGGGCCCGGTCTGGTACCGGGGCTGGATGCTGACCGCCGGCGAGTACGCGGCCATGGCCGGTCTGCTGAAGAAGCGCGGCACCGTGTTGCTCACCCATCCGGACGACTACCGGAGGGCGCACGAACTCCCCGGATGGCATGACACGTTCGCCGGTCTGACGCCGCCCAGCGTGTGGCGTCCGCTCTCTCCCGGGCAGGACCCGGGTGACCTGGGCGAGCTGGTGCGCCCCCTGCGCGGCGGGCCCGGCGTCGTCAAGGATTACGTGAAGTCGCGCAAGCACGAATGGGACGAGGCGTGCTTCGTCCCGGACATGAACGATCCCGCGCGGCTGCGCGGCGTGGTCGTGAAGATGATCGCACTGCAGGACGAGTTCCTGGCGGGCGGCGTGGTGGTGCGCGAGTACGAGCGGTACGTGGGCGACGGCGAGGCGCGCGTGTGGTGGGTGGACGGGGAGCCCGCCCTGGTGGGCCCGCATCCCGACAGCCCGGACGTGGAGCCCGACCCCGAGCTGGCCGCGGTGGCGCCGGCCGTGCGGGCGCTCGGCTGCCGTTTCATCACGACCGACCTGGCCCGCCGGGCCGACGGGGAGTGGCGGGTCGTGGAGGTCGGCGACGGGCAGGTCAGCGATCTGCCGTCCACGGTCGATCCCATGGACCTGTACGCCCATCTCCCGGTGCCGGATTGAACATCTCCCGGTGCCGGATCGAACCGGAGATCGCCGGATTCCACGGTGATGGGGAACGGGACGCATGTCCCTTCCGTCCAAGGTTCGACCACCTCTAAGCTATGGCTTCGCAACCGAGCGTTCCCTTTCGTCAAGCGCGCGTCGTGCCGCCTCGCGGAATCGATCGGTCGCCAGTCACCTCGTCGTCGAAGGACGTGTTCGCCTTGCCCCCACAGGAAAAGAAGCGTCGGCTCAGCTCCCGGGCTGTCAAGATCGGCATGGTCAGCGCGCTGTCGCTGACCGTCGCCGCCTGCGGGTCGAAGACCACGACGGCGTGGTGCGTGGACCGGTACGCCCCGGCCACGGGCAAGACCAAGGGCGGTTACCGGGTCGTCTCCGACTACTTCTGCGACACCCGCGACATCGAGCGCGGGACCGTCTCCTACGGCCGCTACTTCTGGTACTACGGCGGCAAGCGCGAATCGAACGGTTACGTCACCGGCGGCAGCTCGTACGGGCCGAGCAAGGGCAAGATCAAGTCCAGTGGCGGGACCACGCTGAGCCGGGGCGGCTTCGGCGGCGGCGGCAAGAGCGGGAGCTGATCCGTGCGGCGAGCGCGTTCGGCCCCGCGTGAGGACTGGGCCTCGAAGGTCGAGGGGCACGGGCTGGCGTTCCACAGGACCGCCCATCCGGCGCACCTCCCCCGCCCCTACTGGGACGAGTCGGTGCACTACGTCTTCGAGATGGACGAGGTCCTGGCGCTGGAAGAGGTCGTCGAGGAGCTCCACCGGATGTGCCTGGAGGTGGTCGAGCACGTCGTGACCACCGGGCGCTATCACGTGCTGGGCATCCCGGACTGGGTGGCGCCCCTCATCGAGGAGTCGTGGCGGCGCGGCGACCCGCACCTGTACGGGCGGTTCGACCTGTGCTACGGCGGGACGGGCCCGGCCAAGCTGCTGGAGTACAACGCCGACACCCCGACGGCGCTGGTGGAGAGCGCGGTCGTCCAGTGGTTCTGGCTGCAGGAGGCGTTCCCGGGGGACGACCAGTGGAACTCCATCCACGAGCGGCTGGTCGACCGCTGGAAGGAGATCGGCGCGGGGCTGGGCGACGACGGGCCCGCGCACTTCGCCTGGACTCACGGCGACGAGACCGGCGAAGAGGTCATGACGATCGCCTACATGCAGGAGACCGCCGAGGAGGCGGGCCTGCCCGGTGTGGCGATCGCCATGGAGGACATCGGCTGGGACCCCGGGCGCCGGCGTTTCGTGGACCTCAAGGAGCAGGAGATCCGCACGCTGTGCAAGCTCTACCCGTGGGAGTGGATCGTCAACGAGCCGTTCGGCCGTAACATCCCCGGGACGCCGACGAAGTGGATCGAGCCCATCTGGAAGATGGTGCTCTCCAACAAGGCGTTGCTGGTGCTGCTGTGGGAGCTGTTCCCCGGGCACCCCAACCTGCTCCCCACGTACCTCAACACCCCGTCCGACCTCACCTCCTACGTGCAGAAGCCGCTGCTGGGGCGGGAGGGGGCGAGCATGCGCATCGTCACCCCGGACGGCAGCGAGCAGCGCACCCAGGGCGACTACGGCAGGGAGGGTTTCGTCTTCCAGGAGTTCTGCGCCCTGCCCGATTTCGACGGGGAGCACCCGGTGCTGGGGGCATGGGTCGTCCATGACGAGTCGGCGGGTCTCGGCATACGTGAGACCTCCGGGCTCATCACCGACGACACCTCCTCCTTCGTCCCGCACCGAATCCCTGTGTAAGCCCGTCCCGTGCAAGGCGGTCCCGTGTAAGTCCGTCCCCGTGCAAGTCCCTCGACCTGTCCTCTCTGTCCTGTCCTCTCTGCAAGGCGTCCCACCAACCCCTGACCCGGTGGACGCGCGTCCCGCTAAGGAGATCCATGAGAACGCTGGCGAACGACGAGAGCCTCGGCCAGATCCTGCTGGACGGCACGGGGGCGCTGCTCGCCTACGCCGCGGTCGGCCTGGTGCTGTTCGTGGTCGGCTTCTATATGACCGATCTGGCCACGCCCGGCCGGCTGATCACGGTCATCCGCGAGCACCGCAACCCCAACGCCACGCTGCTCGCCTCGGCCTCGACGGTCGGCGTGGGCCTGATCGTGGCGGTCTCGATCTTCGCGGCGGGCGGGGACCTGCTGGAGGGGCTGACCCGGACGCTGGTGTTCGGCGGGGTCGGCATCGTCGCGATGACCATCGCCACGCTGATCTTCGACCGGCTGGTGGGGATCAGCATCAAGGAGCTGGCCGACGACGCCGAGGACCGGCTGGAGCCCGCCGCGGTCCTGCTGGCGGTGGCCAACCTGATGATCGGTTTCGTCACCGCCGTCGCGGTGTACTGAGCGCGGGGGCGGGCGGCGTCAGCGGAGGCGCTGGGGCACGTCGAAGGTGGCGACGACCGCCTGCCACACCTTCTTGGCGGGCTCTCCGTCGGCGAGGGCCCGCTCGATGGTCCGGCCCCCGAGCTCGGCCATGACGTGGTCCTTGGCGACGCTCTCCGCGTAGCCTTCGCCGAACTGCTGGTTCATCCGTTCCCAGAACTCCGTGAGCCGCACACGACCACGCTATCCGAGGCCGCAGGGTCCCGGGCCGCCGTCGCGGTCGTGTGATGACGGCCACCGGGGGGCGTTCTGTCGGCGCCGGCGTGCAGGATGGGCGTATGAGCGTTGACGTGCTCGAACGCTTCTCCCCCGCCACGCGGGCGTGGTTCACCGGGGCGTTCGCCGTGCCCACCCCCGCGCAGGCGGGGGCGTGGGAGTCCATCTCCGGTGGGGACGACACGCTGGTCGTCGCCCCCACCGGGTCCGGCAAGACGCTGGCGGCGTTCCTGTGGTCGCTGGACCGGCTGGCCGCGGAGGAGGCGGAGGCGCCCGATCCCCGGCGGCGCTGCCGGGTCCTGTACGTCTCGCCGCTCAAGGCGCTGGCCGTCGACGTCGAGCGCAACCTGCGGGCGCCGCTCACCGGGATCCGCCAGGCCGCGCGGAGGATGGGGCTGCCCGAGCCGGACGTCCGCGTCGGGATCCGGTCCGGTGACACCCCCGCCGACGAGCGCCGCCGGCTGGCGACCCGGCCGCCCGACATCCTGATCACCACGCCGGAGTCGCTGTTCCTGATCCTCACCTCCCAGGCGCGCGAGTCGCTGCGGGGCGTGGAGACGGTGATCGTGGACGAGGTGCATGCCGTGGCGGGCACCAAGCGGGGCGCTCACCTGGCGCTCTCCCTGGAGAGGCTGGACGCGCTGCTGGAACGGCCCGCGCAGCGGGTGGGCCTGTCGGCGACCGTGCGGCCGGTGGAGGAGATCGCGGCGTTCCTCGGCGGCACCCGCCCGGCCCGGGCCGTGCAGCCGCCCTCGGACAAGGTCTTCGATCTCGACATCGTCGTCCCGGTCGAGGACATGGGCGACATGGCGCGGTTCGTGGACGACTCGGGGACGGCCGACCCGCGGCAGCGCAGCATCTGGCCGCATGTCGAGGACCGGCTGCTCGACCTCATCGAGGGGCACCGTTCGACGCTGGTCTTCGCCAATTCGCGCCGGCTGGCCGAGCGGCTGTGCGGGCGCCTGAACGAGCTGGCGTACGAGCGCGCCGCCGGTCCCCTGCCCGAGGCGGGCGCGCCGGCCGAGACGATGGCGCAGGCGGGTGCGGCCAAGGGGGCTCCCGCCGAGATCGCGCGGGCGCACCACGGCTCGGTCTCCAAGGAGGAGCGGGCCGGGATCGAGGACTCGCTCAAGCAGGGCCGCCTCCCGGCGGTCGTGGCCACCTCCAGCCTGGAGCTGGGCATCGACATGGGCGCGGTGGACCTTGTGGTGCAGGTGGAGTCGCCTCCGTCGGTGGCCAGCGGCCTGCAGCGGGTGGGCCGGGCGGGCCACCAGGTCGGGGCGGTGTCCAAGGGCGTCATCTTCCCCAAGTACCGCGGCGACCTCGTCCAGACGGCCGTGGTGGCCGAGCGGATGCGCGCCGGGCGGATCGAGGAGATGCGCTACCCGCGCAACCCGCTCGACGTGCTGGCGCAGCAGATCGTGGCGATGGTCGCGATGGACGAGTGGACGGTGGACGAGCTGGAGTCGGTGGTCAAGCGGGCCGCCCCGTACGCCACGCTGCCCCGTTCGGCGCTGGAGGCGACGCTGGACATGCTCGCCGGGCGCTATCCGAGCGACGAGTTCGGCGAGCTGCGTCCCCGCCTGGTCTGGGACCGGGTGGCGGGGGTGCTGCGCGACCGCCCCGGCGCCCAGCGGCTGGCGGTGACCAGCGGCGGCACGATCCCCGACCGGGGCCTGTTCGGCGTCTTCCTCGTGGGTGAGACAGCGTCGGCCCGGGGGACGACCCCCGGATCCCCCGGCGGCTCCCGGGTGGGCGAGCTGGACGAGGAGATGGTCTACGAGTCGCGGGTGGGGGACGTGTTCGTGCTGGGTGCGAGCTCGTGGCGGATCGAGGACATCACGCCGGACCGGGTGCTGGTGTCCCCGGCGCCCGGGCAGCCGGGCAAGCTGCCGTTCTGGCACGGCGACGCCCTGGGCCGGCCGGCCGAGCTGGGGCGGGCGCTGGGCGCGTTCACCCGGGAGCTGGTGGGGTTCCCGGACGGCGAGGCCCGCGCGCGCGTCGCCGCCGCCGGCCTGGACGAGCGGGCCGCCGCCAACCTGGTCTCCTATCTCGCCGAGCAGCGCGAGGCCACCGGGCATGTCCCCGACGACCGGACCCTCGTCGTCGAGCGGTTCCGCGACGAGCTGGGCGACTGGCGGATGGTGGTGCACTCGCCTCTCGGGGCCCGGCTGCACGCCCCCTGGGCCCTGGCCATCGCGGGCCGGCTCCGCGAGCGGTACGGGGTGGACGCGCAGGCGATGCACGCCGACGACGGCATCGTCATCCGGATCCCCGACATGGACGAGCCGCCCAGCCTGGAGCTGGCCGTCTTCGACCCCGACGACATCGAACGGATCGTGGTGGACGAGCTGGGCGGGTCGGCGCTGTTCGCGGCCCGTTTCCGGGAGTGCGCGGCCCGCTCGCTCCTGCTGCCGCGGCGCCGTCCCGACAAGCGGGTGCCGCTCTGGCAGCAGCGGCAGCGGGCGGCTCAGCTGCTGGCGGTGGCGAGCAGATACCCCTCGTTCCCGATCGTCCTGGAGACGATGCGCGAGTGCCTCCAGGACGTGTTCGACGTCCCGGGGCTGGTGGGGCTGATGCGCGACCTGTCCGGCCGTAAGGTGCGGCTGGTCGAGGTGGAGACTCCCGAGCCCTCCCCGTACGCGCGTTCGCTCCTGTTCCACTACGTGGGCGCGTTCATGTACGAGGGCGACTCGCCTCTCGCCGAGCGCCGCGCCCAGGCGCTCGCCCTGGATTCGGCGCTCCTGTCGGAGTTGCTGGGCCAGGCCGACCTGCGCGAGCTGCTCGATCCCGAGGTGGTCGCCGACACCGAACGCGAGCTGCAGCGGCTGAGCGAGGACCGCCGCGCGCACGGGCTGGAGGGCGTGGCCGACCTTCTGCGCGGGCTGGGCCCCCTGACCACGGCCGAGATCGCCGAGCGCACGGCCGCGCCGGGCACCGCCGCGCGGGCGGGGGACGGCGAGGGGGCGGCGTCCTGGCCAGCGGAGCTGGAGACGGCGCGGCGTGCCGTGCGCGTGCGGATCGGGGGCCGTGAGCACTGGGCGGCGATCGAGGACGCCGGGCGCCTCAGGGACGCGCTGGGGGTGCCGTTGCCCGTGGGCGTTCCCGAGGCTTTCCTGGAGCCGGTCGACGATCCCCTGGGCGACCTCGTCTCCCGGTACGCCCGTACGCACGGCCCGTTCCGGGCGAGTGCCGCCGCCGCGCGCTTCGGGCTGGGCCCGGCCGTGGTGGTGGAGACCCTGCGGCGGCTGTCGGCCGCGGGACGCGTGGTGGAGGGCGAGTTCCTTCCCGTCGAGGCGGTCTCGGGCCCGTTGACGAGCGAATGGTGCGACACGGGGGTGCTGCGGACGCTGCGGCGCCGTTCGCTCGCCCGGCTGCGCGCCGAGGTGGAGCCGTCGCCGCCCGAGGCGCTGGGCCGTTTCCTGCCGGTGTGGCACGGGATCACGGGGGGTTCGCGGCTGCGCGGCGTCGACGCCCTCGTGCAGGCCGTCGAGCAGTTGCAGGGGGCGGCCGTGCCCGCGTCCGCGCTGGAGACCCTCGTCCTGCCGTCCCGCGTCCCGGGCTACTCCCCCGCGATGCTCGACGAGCTCACCTCCGCCGGTGAGGTGGTCTGGGCCGGGCAGGGCGGGCTTCCGGGCGGTGACGGCTGGGTGTCCCTCTACCTGGCGGAGACGGCGCCGCTGCTCATGCCGGAGCCGGCCGAGATCACCCTGACGCCGGTGCACCGGGCGGTGCTGGACGCTCTCGCGGGAGGCGGGGCGCTGTTCTTCCGCACGCTCTCCGACCGGGTCAACACGGGGCTGCGGGCCGGTTCCGGCGGTGACCGCGCCGCCACGGACATCGTCACCGACCAGGATCTGGTCGCCGCGGTGTGGGACCTGGTCTGGGCGGGCCGCCTCACCAACGACACGCTGGCACCGCTGCGCGCGGCCCTGGGTTCGGGGCGGCCCACGCACCGGTCCCGGACGACCCGGCGCGGCCGGCCCGTCCTCCCGTCCCGGACGGGCCCGCCCACGGTGGCCGGGCGGTGGTGGCCGCTGCCCGAACGCGAGACCGAGGCGACCCTGCGGTCGCACGCCCTGGCCGAGGCCCTGCTCGACCGCCACGGCATCGTCATCCGGGGCGCGGTGGCGGCCGAGCACGCCCCCGGCGGGTTCGCGGCCGTGTACCCGGTCCTGCGGGCCTTCGAGGAGAGCGGGCGCTGCCGGCGCGGGTACTTCGTCGAGGGCCTGGGCGCGGCGCAGTTCGCGTCGGCCGGCGCGGTCGACCGCCTGCGCGCCCTGCGCGCCCCGGCGGCCTCCCCGCCGGATCCCTGGGAGACGTCGCCGGCGCGGGACGGTGACCGCCGCGCGCTGGTCCTCGCCGCCGCCGATCCCGCGAACCCGTACGGCGCCGCCCTGCCGTGGCCGGTCCGCGGCGACGAGGTGGCCGGCGGCCACAAGCCGGGGCGCAAGGCCGGGGCCCTGGTCGTGCTCGTGGACGGGAGCCTGGTGCTCTACGTCGAACGGGGCGGGCGGACCCTGCTGACGTGGGACGATGCCGCGGAGGCGCTGCAACCGGCCGTGGACGCGCTCGCCCTGGCCGTACGGGAGGGCGCGCTGGGCCGCCTGACGGTCGAGCGCGCCGACGGTGAGGACATCACCGGGTCGCCTCTGGCGTCCGCTCTGGAGGCCGCGGGTTTCCACCCGACGCCCCGGGGTCTGCGGCTGCGGGCCTGACCCGTCCGGGTGCCCGGCCCGCCCGCACCAGGGGGACGGCCAGGGCGCAGACGGCCATGCCGGCCAGGGACGGCGCCGGGAGGGCGCCGCCGAACATCAGCCAGGCCCAGACCAGGGTGGCGGGAGGGGTGAGGTAGAGCAGCCCCGAGACCCGGGCGACCCCGCCGCGGGCGAGGTTGATCCAGTACAGCCCGTACCCGCCGAACATGGCCAGGACGATCAGCAGGACGATCGCCGTCCAGAAGCGCGGGTCGGCAGGCGCCGCCAGCTCGCCGGTGGCCGCGGCGAGCGCGGTGAAGCAGGCCGCGCTGACGATGGCCTGGATCGCCAGGGCCTCGACGACGCCCGCCGAGGGGCGGGTGCGGCGTTCCGTCAGGGTGGCGGCGACCAGGGCGAGCATGGCGCCGGCCGGGAGTGCGTACGCCCAGGCGGGGACGCCGGGCCGGGCGGCCAGGTCGCCGCTCACCACCAGGCCGACCCCCGCCAGGCCGAGGCCCAGGCCCGCGACCTGCTTGCGGGTGAGGGGGTCGCCGAGCAGCGGGACGGCGAGGGCGACCGCGACGATGGGCTGGAGGGCGCAGAGCAGTGCGCTGGTGCCCGCGGGGACGCCCTGCTCGGCGGCGGCGAACACCCCGTACAGGTAGCCGCACTGCCCGAGCAGGCCGATCACGGCGTGGAGCCCGAGGTCGCGCAGGGGGATCCGGCTCCGGCGCCACAGCAGCCAGGCCGCCAGCAGGACGGCGGCGGGGAGGAACCGCCAGGCCAGCAGCGTCGAGGCCGGAGCGGCGCGGGAGCCGAGTTCGGCGCCGATGAACCCGGAGCTCCACATCACCACGAAGGCCCCGCCCAGCAGGACATCGGTACGGCGGCCACGCGGCGGCGCCCCGGAAGCGGCGGACGAGCCAGGCGAGGCAGCCGACGCATGGACGGGCGAGGCAGGCGAGGTAGACGAGACGGACACGGCGGTCGGCACCACCCTCCACATAGGTATACATACCGGTATAGCAACCAGGATATCTATACCAGTATGTATACTTGCGGTGTAGTCCCAGGGAAGGGAGACGGGAATGCCCGCCACGGCCGGAGAACGACCCCTCACACCCGCCGGGCGCCGGGTACTGGAGGTCGCGAGCGCGCTCTTCTACGAACGGGGCATCGGGCAGGTCGGCATGGAGCTCATCGCCGCCGAGGCGGGGGTCACCAAGAAGACGGTGTACGACCGGTTCGGCTCCAAGGAGGCCCTGGTCCTGGCCTATCTGCGCGCCCGCGACGAACGCTGGCGGGCCTTCCTGGACGAGCGCCTGGCCGCGGCGCCCTCACCCCGCGAACGCGTCCTGGCCACGTTCGACGCCCTCGGCGAATGGCTGCGGGCCGAGAGCGCCCGGGGGTGCTCGATGGTGAACGCCGTCGCCGAGGTGCCCGCCCCGGACCATCCCGTCCACCGGGTGGCCGCCGAACAGAAGTCCTGGCTGCGCGGCCTCTACGCGGACCTGATCGTCCAGGCCGGTCACGGGGACGCCGGGGGGCTCGCCGACCGGCTGGCGCTCCTCCACGAGGGCGCGGTGGTCATGTTCAGCGTCGGCGCCATGGCGGACGCCCCCGAGATCGCCCGGGACACCGCCGCCGCCCTCCTGCCCTAGCGGCGGCCCCATACCAGGCGGACCAGCCCCCGGAACGCGCGCTCGTCCAGCGAGCCGAACGGGTTGTCGTGCACGACGTAGGTCCAGGTGGACGAGGGGCGCTTCGCCTCCAGCGCGGCCAGGTCCACGCCCTCCTCCGTGGCGGTGAGGGCGGCGAAGGCCTCGGCGGCCCGGTCCCGCGAGCGGTCGAGGAGCCTCTTGCCGGCGGGCACCGCCTCGCGGTGGAACTCGGTGAGCGGGTCCAGCCCCCGGCCGAGCGAGCGCAGGTGGATCCCCTCCCGCAGGTCGGCCAGGAAGCCCAGATGGTCGGCCCAGCAGCGGTCCATGTGCAGCAGGAGCACCTGGCGGGCGGCCTCGGCCACCGCCTCCGCGCCCGCGGCCCCCACCAGCGCGGCGTGGTGGGACGGGTGCCGCCCGGCCATCAGCCGGTCGGCCCGGTCTCCGCGCAGCACCCGGTCGCGCTCGTCGAGGAACTCCCCGCGCTGCAGGCCGATGAGCTGGTGGTACCGCCACGTGTTGCGGTGGATCTCCAGGTCGACGCCCTCGGCGACGCGCTGGGCGTGGCCGACGATCCAGTGCGCGCCCTTGCTCCCGACGCGGCCCCGCTCGTCGGCCGGCGCGGTGGACCGCTCCTCCGGCGCGTACCGGGTCACCAGGTCGTCCTCCAGGCTGGTGAAGAACACCGAGCCGCCGGGGTCGCCCTGGCGCCCGGCCCGGCCGCGCAGCTGGTCGTCCAGCCGGCCGCTGTGGTGGCGGGCGGTGCCGATCACCAGCAGGCCCTCGGTGACGCCCGCGCCGAGGCGGATGTCGGTGCCGCGCCCGGCCATCTGGGTGGAGACGGTGACGGCGCCCCGCTCGCCCGCGCGGGCGATGATCGCCGCCTCCTCCGCGTCGTTCTTGGCGTTGAGGACGACGTGGTCCAGCCCGGCGCGGTCCAGCCGCCGGGACAGGCGCTCGGAGGCGGCGACGTCCAGGGTGCCGATCAGGACCGGGCGGCCGGCGGCGTGCGCGGCGGCGACCTCCTCGAGGATCGCCACCTCCTTGTCCACGGCGGTCGCGTAGAGCCGGTCCGGTTCGTCCACCCGCACCCGCGGCCGGTGGGGCGGGACGACCGCGATCTCCAGCCCGTGGAACTCGCGCAGCTGCCCCGCCACGCCCAGCGCCGTCCCGGTCATCCCGCACCGGACGGGGTAGCGCCCGACCAGTTCCTGGACGGTGATCGAGTCGAGGATCTCCCCGCTCGGGGAGGACTCCAGCTCCTCCTTGGCCTCCACGGCGGCCTGCAGCCCGTCGGGCCAGCGCTGGAGGAGGGCCACCCGGCCGCGGGACGCGCTGACCAGCCGCACCGCCCCGTCCCGGACGATGTAGTCGACGTCGCGGTGCAGGAGGGCCTCGGCGTGCAGCGCCACGTTCACGGCGGTGAGGGTGTCCAGGTGGGCGGGCGCGTAGAGGTCGACGCCGCCCAGTGACCGTTCCACCTCGCGGGCGCCCGCGGGGGTGAGCTGGACGTTGCGCGCCTCGTCGTCGGTCGTGTAGTGGACGCCCGGGCGCAGGCGCCGGACGAGCTCGGCGTAGCCGCGGGCGCCCGTCCCCGGCCCGGCCGCCGTGGCGGGCCCGGCCTCGGTCTCCCCGGCCAGCACCAGCGGCACCATGGCCTCGTCCACGAGCACCGAGTCGGCCTCGTCGATCAGGACGACGCCGGGCTCGGGCAGCAGCAGGGCCGCCGGGTCGGTGGCGAGCCGGTCGCGCAGCAGGTCGAACCCGGCCTCGCTGACGGACGCGTAGGTGATGTCGGCGGCGTAGGCGGCGCGGCGTTCCGCGGGGGCCGAGCGCTGCCCGACCCATCCCGCGGTGACGCCCATCAACGCGTAGAACGGGCCCATCCATTCGGCGTCACGGCGGGCCAGGTAGTCGTTGACGGACAGGACGTGCACCCGCTCGCCGCGCACCGCGTACCCGGCGGCGGCGAGCGCCCCGGCCAGCGTCTTGCCCTCCCCGGTCGCCATCTCGGCGATGTGCCCCGACAGCAGGGCGAGCGTGCCGAGGAGCTGGACGTCGTAGGGGCGCTCGCCCAGGGCCCGGCGCGCCGCCTCCCGGCCCACCGCGCACAGCCCGGCGAGGTCGCCGGCCGCGGCGCGGGCAGCCCCGGCCAGCTCCGCGTCGGGAAGCTCCCGGACGCGCGGCTCCCGTTCCCCCGCGGCGGCGACCACCGCCTCGTAGGGCGCCAGGTCCACGCTTCCCGGGCGCTGCAGCACCCGCCGAAGGCGGTCACGCAGAGCCATGGCGCCCTCCACGGCGGAATCCCGGCCGGCCTCCCGGGCACGCGCCCGGGCGTACCCCGACGTCCTCGCTCAACGCACGCTCCCCACGACTTCCGGTGACGGGGCCGCACATGCCCCTCCACGCCATGATCCCAGCGCCCGCGCCGAACCCGCCCGGTGCCCGGCGCGTCCCAATGATCACGAAAAGCCGCCTCGCAGTCACCGGGAGCATCGTTGTACCTGAAGGACGACGGCACGCTCGACCACCAGGCGCTCAGCCGCGAGCTGCACGGCATCGTGTCCGACCGTCCCGCCCGCGACCCGTGCGAGGTGCTGGCGTGGCTGGCGGCGCGGCTGCGCGCGGACCCGGCGGGTCCCGACGGCCCGGCGCTGGTGCTGGCCGTCCACGCCACCTCCTGCTACGCGATCTGGCGGATCCGCCGGGTCGAGGTGGTGGACGCGCTGATCGAGGCCGCCGCCCGCGCCGCGGAGGTGTACGGCGCGCTCGGCTGCCCCTCCCCGTCCGGCCGTCCCCATCCGGCCGCCCATCCCGGCGCCGGGACGGGCGGCGACGATCCCGAGACCGTCGCCGGGGTGATCGGCCTGATCGGCGCGGCCCGGCACGGCGGAGGGGCGGGCGGGGAGTTAGAGGGGTGGTGCTGCCCGGGCTTCCTCGCCGGGCTGGCCGGTGCCGCGCTGACCACCTTGCGCAACGGGCGGCGGGCGCGGTTCGAGGCGCCCGACACCGCGGACCTGGACGCCCTCTTCCTCGCCGGCGGCCGGGCCGACATCGCGCGGCTCACCCTGACGGTCGAGCGCCACCGCCCCGGCGATCCCAGCGATCTGGCGGAGCAGGCCAGCCTGTGGGCGGCGCGCAGGCTGCTGTCGGGCGCCGCGCCCGCCGGGGAGCGGCTGCCGCTGCTGCTGACGGTGTGCTTCGCGGCCCAGCACTGCCACTGGTGCGCGACCCCGCCCGCGAGGGTGTCCGTCTACCGCGCCGCCCTCGCCGCGATCGACCCCGGGCCGCTGGAGCGGCCGTGCCCGCACTCCGGCGGCCACCCCGACGTCCCCGTCCGGTCCCTTCTCCGGTACGCGCGGGCCCTGGCGGGTCACGGCGGCGACGGCCCGCGGGTCGACGAGGACGCCTGGAGATGCCCGCGCCACATGGCCGAACGGGCCGCCTCGATGCTCGCCCACACGGCCGGATACCTGGGCCTGGACCCTTCTCTACATAACACTCGGTACAAGGTCTGAGCGGAAATTCATCCCTGCGGCGGATCCCGTTTGTCTCCCTCCCTGAGATGATCAGGACATATGGGGTTGCGGTGGCGATGACGCCACCGCGGAACGGGGAAATCGCCATGACACCGACGGCACGATGGGCCGCCGCTCAGCGGCGCAGGCGCCAGGTCATCAACCAGACGGTCATCGATCGCGCCCTCAACGATCCGCGGCGCGCGCACGCGCACTCCTCGCCCTACCGGCGGGCGGCGCGCGCACATCTCACCGCTTCTTCCAAATAGGGCGGGCGCGTCACCGAGAACGGCCGGTAACGGCCGGAGACGGCGACGCGGACGGGCCCGTCACCGGTGAGCGGATCCCTTCCGAATCCGCCCACCGCGGGCCGGTGGTCCGGGAGGCGGTTCAGGAGGCGGAGAAGACCTCTTCCCGCGCCTGCTCCAGGGCCGCGTGCAGCGCTCCGCGCAGCACGGGGTTGCCCTCCACCTCGGTCACCACGACGTGGGGGCGGGTCGGGCTGATACGCCCGACGACCCGTTCGATGCGGGTGGCCAGCGGCCGTCCCCCCGCGCGCCCGAGCTGGCCCGACAGCACCACCGTGCCCGGGTCGAGGATGATGGTGACCGAGGTGACGCCGTAGGAGATGCGCTCGGCCAGCCGGTCGAGGAAGTCCCCGCCGCGCTCCTCGTCGTCCACCGCCGCCCGGACGCACTCGATCGCCGTCGCCCCCCGGATGCCGTGGGCGTGCGCGAGTTCCCGGACGGCGTCCGCGCCGACCAGCGAGCCGTACCCGCCGGCCAGCGCCGGGATGCCCCAGGTGTTCGAGGCGGTGACGCCCTCCTCGCCCTCGCGCGGGCGGGCCGTGCCCGACGGGAGCGGCGCCCCGGGGACGGGCAGGTACCCGATCTCCCCCGCCCCGCCCGACCTGCCCCGGTGGAGCCGGTCGCCCATCATGATGGACAGCCCGATGCCGCGGCCCAGCCACACCAGCGCGAAGTCGTCGGCGTCCCGGGCCGCCCCGTACGCGCGCTCGGCTACGGCGGCCAGGTTGACGTCGTTCTCGATGGTCACCGGGCGGCGCAGGTCGGTCCGCAGCGCCGCCAGGACGCCCTCGTGCCAGGTGGGCAGGTCGAACGCGAACCGCACGTCCCCCGAACGCGGGTCCACCATCCCCGGGCTGCCGATGACGAACGCGCTCAGCCGCCTGAGCGCGACCCTGGCCGAACGGCATGCCTTCGCCACGGCGTTGTGGACCAGCTTCACGGGATCGTCCGCGCCGTTGGGATCCACCGTGACCTGGGCGACGAGCGCGCCGGTGATGTCGGCGACGGCGGCGGTCACGCCGTCCGGCCCCACCTCCAGCCCGGCCACGTAGGCGCTCGACGGCACGACCGAGTACAGCGCGGCATTGGGGCCGCGCCCGCCCGCCTGCTCCCCGACCACCTCGACCAGGCCGCGCTCCTCAAGCCGGGACAGCAGCTGGGAGGCGGTGACCTTCGACAGCCCGGTGTGCTCGCCGATCTGGGCGCGGGTCAGCGGCCCCCGCCGGACCAGCAGGTCCAGCGCCGCACGGTCGTTGAGCTCACGCAGCAGCCGGGGGGTCCCGGGGCGTTGGGCCATGCTGGCGTCCCCTCAGAAGTCTCAATCCGCTAACGGGCGGTTTTGTTTAGGAAAGTTTCTTGTTAGTTTACAGCAAGCGTTCCACCGGCCCTGACGACCCGCAGGGACGGCACGCGTCACGCCGGCCCGCGGGCCGGGCGGCACCCGGGCGGCGCGCGGGAGTGAGGGGCATGGCTGGACCTTAGACGGTCCCGCCGCCCTCCCCCGCATCCACCCGGGACGCCCGCCCGCCCACGGCCGGCGCCGGGAAAGGAGACCCCCCTTGAAGCTCTCGAGACTCGCGGCGCTCGGCACCGCCGCCGCGCTGGCGTTCAGCCTCTCCGCCTGCGGCGGCGACGACGGTGACGGCGGGAAGGCGGGCGAGGACCCCGCGAAGATCACCGCGTGGTTCATGGGCGCCGCCAACGAGCCCCAGGACAAGGTCCTGGCCCAGGCCAAGGCCGACTTCCGCCAGAAGCACCCCAAGACCGACGTCGAGGTCGTCTACGTGCCCTGGCCGGACGCCACCAAGAAGCTCCAGGACGCGCTCAACACCGGCCAGGGGCCCGACGTCGTGGAGATCGGCAACGACCAGGCGGTGACCTGGGCCGGGCAGGACGCGCTCGCCGACATCACCAAGCGGTTCGCGGGCTGGTCCGAGGGCAAGGACGTGGTCAAGGGCTCCCTGGAGCTCGGGCAGGTGGACGGCAAGACCTACGCGGTGCCGTGGTACGCGGGCGTGCGGGTCGTCTGGTACCGCAAGGACCTGTTCGCCGAGCACGGCGTCCAGCCGCCCAAGACCTGGGACGAGCTGAAGGCCGCGGCCAAGCGGATCCAGGACGCCGAGGGCGGCGACGTCGCCGGGATCGCCGCGCCCAGCGACTTCACCAACGGCTTCGCCAGCTTCCTGTGGGGCGCGGGCGGGGAGATCGCCGTCCAGGAGGGCGGCAAGTGGGCCGGCAAGCTCGACACCCCCGAGTCCAAGAAGGCCGTCGAGTACTACACCGGCCTGGTCAAGGAGGGCCTCGCGCCCAAGAAGTACATCGGCGTGAACGAGCTGGCGGGCCCGCAGCGCGACTTCGCCAACGGCAAGGTCGCGATGTACATCGACGGCGCCTGGACGCTGCCGCAGATCGAGAAGATCAGCAAGAAGCACACCGCGCAGATGGGCGCGTTCACCATCCCGACGCCCACCGGGCAGGTCGGCCCCGCCTTCGCGGGCGGGTCGCACCTGGCGGTCTGGAAGGACTCCAAGCACCCCGCGGCCGCCTTCGACTACCTGACCTCGGTGACGAGCAAGAAGAACGCCAAGACCTTCGCCGACGAGCTGAAGTTCTTCCCGCAGTTCTCCGACCTGCTGAGCGGCGGCGGCTACTCCGGCGACCCGATCCAGGGCCCGGCCGCCGCGCAGATGGCCAACGTCAAGGGCGCGCCCAAGACCCCGAACTGGACCGAGGCGGACCAGAACAAGAAGATCATCCCGACCATGCTCAAGGAGGTCATGAACGGGACCCCGGTGGACCAGGCGGTGGCCAAGGCCAACAAGGACCTCACCGACACGCTCAACCAGGGCTGACGGTGAGCCGTCGATGACGCCGACCGTTCAGGCGCCGGGCCGGGCGCTCCCCGGCCCGGCCGCCGGCCGCCGCCCCCGGCCCGGGCCCCGCCGCGCCACCGGCCGGGCCCGCTTCCGGGCCGGCCCTTACCTGCTGATCGCCCCCACCGTGGTGATCATCGGGGTTCTGATCCTGTATCCGATCGGCCAGCTCTTCTGGATGTCGTTCCACAAGATCGGGTCGCGCGAGGCGCGCGGGGCGGCCCCGGCCGAGAACGTCGGCTGGGACAACTTCCGCACGGTCCTGGGCGACGGCTTCTTCTGGAAGGTCCTGGTCAACACGGTCGTCTCCGCCGCGGCGATGGTGGCGCTCACGCTCGTGCTGGGCACCCTGGTCGGGCTGCTGCTGAACCGGCTCGGCCGGAAGATGTCGCTGCTGGTGTCGTCGGGGGCGCTGCTGGCCTGGGCCACCCCCGGCATCTCGGCGGCGATCGTCTACAAGTGGCTGTTCACCCCGGGCGGCGGCCTGATCCCGTGGTTCCTGGAGCTGCTGCCGGACGGCCTGGCCGGCAGCGGCTGGGACGACTACAACTGGTTCGGCAGCCGCGGCACCACCTATGTCGTGCTGGTGCTGTGCGTGGTGTGGCAGTCGTTCCCGTTCATCGCGGTGTCGGTGCTGGCCGGGCTCAAGAGCCTGCCGGGCGAGCTGTACGAGGCGGCGCGGGTGGACGGCGCCGGCCCCTGGCGGACCTTCTGGCAGATCACCTTCCCGCTGCTGCGGCCGGTGTTCCTGGTGCTCACCGTGCTGTCGATCATCTGGGACTTCAAGGTGTTCACCCAGCTGTACTTCCTGGCCGGCGGCACCGCCAACCGCGACTCGTTCAACCTGGCGATGTACGCCTACTCGGCGGCCGTGGCCTTCCCCGCCAAGTACGGCCTCGGCGGCGCGATCGCGCTGATCCTCACGGTGATCCTGCTGGTGTTCACCGGCTTCTACGTCCGGGTCCTGGTCCGGCAGGGGGAGGTCGCATGACCGTCGAAGCGAGGCCCTCCGGCGGCCGGCGGCGTGCCGGCCGGGCGGGCGGCAGGAGCCGCGCGGGCCGGGCCGCCCTCAACGGGGCCGGGCTGCTGGTCTTCCTCTTCGCGGTGTTCCCCGTCTTCTGGATGGTGATGACCGCGTTCAAGACCGACGAGGACATCAACGCCGACGTCCCCCTGCCCGTCCCGGTGCACTGGACCCTCGGCCACTTCCGCAAGGTGATCAGCGGGCAGGGCCTGGAGTTCGGCCTGTTCCACTTCTTCCTCAACAGCGCGATCGTCGCGCTGGCCACCGTGGTGGTCTCGGCGCTGGTGGGGCTGCTGGCCGCCTACGCGGTGGCGCGGACCCGGTTCCGGGGCCGGGCGGCGTTCCTGGTCATGCTGATCATCGTGCAGATGGTGCCGCTGGAGGCGCTGCTGCTGCCGCTGATGCTCAACGCCCAGCGGCTGCAGCTGCTCAACAGCCTGACCGGCGTCATCATCGTCTACATCGGGTCGTCGCTGGGCTTCTCGATCCTGATGCTGCGCGGCTTCGTGGCCGCGGTGCCCCGCCAGCTGGAGGAGGCCGCCGCGCTCGACGGCGCGTCCCCCCGCACCGTGTTCTGGCGGATCACCTTCCCGCTGGTGGCGCCAGGGCTGGTGGCCACCGGCATCTTCTCCTTCGTGACCGCGTGGAACGAGTTCGTGATCGCCTTCGCGTTCCTCAAGGACCAGCAGACCTACCTGCTGCCGCTCACGCTGTCCTATCACTTCGGCCGGACGCAGGTGGAGTGGGGCTCGATCATGGCCGCCTCCACCCTGTTCACCATCCCGGTCATGATCTTCTTCCTCATCGTGCAACGCCGGATGGTGTCCGGCCTGGTAGCGGGGGCGGTCAAGGGTTGAACGACGAGATCACACGGCTGGCCCGGGGCACGCTGCTGCCCGCCTTCAGCGGCGCGTCGGCGCCGCGCTGGCTGCTGGCCGAACTGGAACGCGGGCTGGGCGGCGTGACCCTGTTCGCCATCAACGGCAACGTGCCGGGCACCGAGGCGCTGGCGGCGCTCACCGCCGAGCTGCGCAAGGCCGGCGACGTGCCGCTGGTCGCCATCGACGAGGAGGGCGGCGACGTCACCCGGCTCGGCGGGCACCTGACGGGCAGCCCGTACCCGGGCAACGCCGCGCTCGGGGCGGTGGACGACCCCGCGCTGACCCGCCGGGTCTACCGGTCGCTCGGCGCGGAGCTGGCCGAGGTGGGGGTCAACCTCAACTTCGCCCCGTCGGTGGACGTCAACAGCGCCGCCGACAACCCGGTCATCGGGACCCGGTCGTTCGGCGCCGACGCCGCCCTGGTGTCCCGGCACGCGGCCGCGGCCGTGACCGGGACGCAGGAGGCGGGCGTGGCGGCCTGCGCCAAGCACTTCCCCGGGCACGGCGCCACCGTCGAGGACTCCCATCTGGGCGTCCCGGTCGTCCACGCCGGGCTGGACCTGCTGGACCGGCGCGAGCTGCCGCCGTTCCGCGCCGCGATCGAGGCCGGGAGCCGGGCGGTGATGACCGCGCACCTGAACCTGCCCGCCATCACCGGGGGCGTGCCGGCCACGCTCTCCCCCGAGGCCATCACCGGGCTGCTGCGCGGCCGCCTGGGCTACGAGGGCGTCATCGTCACCGACGCCCTGGACATGGACGGTGCCAGCGGCGCCACCGGCATCCCCGAGGCGGGCGTGCGGGCGCTGCTCGCGGGCGCCGACCTGCTGTGCCTGGGCGCCCGCGAGTACGACGACAGCGTGCGCGCCATGCTGGCGGCGATCGGCGAGGCCGTCCGTACCGGGCGGCTGCCGCTGGAACGGCTCGCCGACGCCGCGGAGCGGACCCGCCGCCTCAAGGAGTGGCTGGGCGGGGCGGGCCCCGCCGCCGTGGACCGGCCCGCCGGGATGGAGGCCGCCCGCCGCGCCGTCCGGGTCTCCGGCGAGCCGCCGGGGTGGAGCACCGCGCCGCTGGTGGTCGAGCTGGAGTCGGCCGGCAACATCGCGGTCGGCCCGACCCCGTGGGGGCTGGGGCCGTGGGCGCCCGACGCCGTCCGCGCCACGGGCGCGGTCGAGGAGGCGGCGCCCGTGCTGGACCGGGCCGCCGGCCGGGGCCTGGTCATCGTCCTCCGCGACGCCCACCGCCACTCCGGCCAGCGCGCCCTCACCAACGCGCTGCTGGCCGCCCGCCCGGACGCGGTCGTCGTCGAGATGGGCCTGCCGGTCTGGGCCCCCGAGGGAGCCGTCCATCTGGCCACCTACGGCGCCGCCCAGGCCAACGCGCAGGCCGCCGCCGAACGTCTCGGCCTCGCCCCGGAAGGCGGCGCGCGGGCCGCGGCCGGTCACCGGTAAGCCCGACCAGTCCGATCGGCAAGGGATAATGCCTACATGCGATTGTCCGCCCGGGTCGACTACGCGTTGCGTGCCGCCGCGGAGCTGGCGGTGGCCGGGAGTCATCCGGTGACCGCGGTCCAGCTCGCCGAGGCCCAGCAGATCCCGCCCAAATTCCTCGAGAACATCCTCGGCCAGCTCCGCCGCTCCGGCCTGATCCGCAGCCAGCGCGGGCCGGAGGGCGGCTACTGGCTGGCCCGGCCCGCCGAGCGGATCTCCCTGGCCGACATCATCCGCGCCATCGACGGCCCGCTGCTCGGCGTGCGCGGTGAGCGTCCCGAGCACGTGGGGTACGAGGGCCCGGCGCGTTCGCTGCAGGAGGTGTGGATCGCGCTGCGCGCCAGCGAACGGGCCATCCTGGAGCACGTCACCCTCGCCCACATCGCCGCCGGCGAGCTGCCCGAGCCGGTGCGCAAGCTGACCGAGGACCCGGCCGCCTGGGAGAGCCCGTCGTTCATCTGACCACGCTCGGCCGACCGGCCCCATGCCCGAGGGCGACACCGTCTGGCTGACCGCCCGGCGCCTGCGCGAGGCGCTCGCCGGGCGGCCGTTGCGGCGCGCCGACTTCCGGGTGCCCCGGTACGCCACCGCCGACCTGCGGGGGCGTGAGGTGACGGAGGTCCTCTCCCGCGGCAAGCACCTGCTGATCCGGATCGAGGGCGGGCTGACCGTGCACGTCCACCTGATGATGGACGGCACGTTCCGGGTGCGTCCCGCCGGGTCCGTGCCGCCCCGCGACCACCGGATCCGCCTGGTGCTGGCCAACGACGAATGGCAGGCCCTCGGCTACTCCCTCGGCATCCTGGAGATCCTGCCCGCGGCCGGGGAGTCCCGCGCCGTGGGCCGGCTCGGCCCCGACCTGCTCGATCCCGGCTGGTCGCCCGCGCTGGCCGCCGAGGCTGTACGGCGCCTGGCCGAATGGCCCGGACGCGCCGTCGGGGAGGCCCTGCTCGACCAGAGCCGCCTGGCCGGGATCGGCAACGTCTACAAGTCGGAGATCCTCTTCCTGCGCGGCGTCGACCCCTGGACCCCGGTCCGGGACGTCCCCGACCTGCCGGGCGTCGTGGAGCTGTCCCACCGGCTCCTGGACGCCAACAAGGAGCGGCACGGCCACATCACCACCGGCGACCTCCGTCCGGGGCGGGAGCACTGGGTGTACGGCCGGGCCGGCCGCCCCTGCCGCCGCTGTGGCACCCCGGTACGCCGCGCCGGCCAGGGCTCCGGCGGGCGCGAGCGCGTCACGTTCTGGTGCCCGCGCTGCCAGCCCGCTCGCGCAGCAGCGAGGTGACCCTGGCGGTGCACACGCGCCGGCCCTGGTCGTCGGTGACGGCCACCGCGAACGTCGCCAGCGTCCGGCCCACGTGGACCGGTGTCGCCACGGCCGTGACGAACCCCGACGAGGCGACCCGGTGATGGGTCGCGTTGATCTCGACGCCCAGCGCCATCCGCCCGCCGCCCGCGTTGACGGCCGCGCCCAGCGACCCCGTGGTCTCGGCGAGCACGCAGGACGCGCCGCCGTGCAGCGTCCCGTACGCCTGGTTGTTCCCCTCCACGGGCATCCGGGCGACCACGCGCTCGGCGGTCGCCTCCAGGAACTCGATGCCCATCCGTTCGTCCAGCCCCGGCAGGGACGCGCCCAGCTCGCGGCCGAGCGCACGGAGATCTTCACGGTCGGTGGCCATGCGTTCTCCCGTCTCGATGGGTCGGCGCCCGCCCGGGCCGCGCGCTCCCGGCCGGGTCGCCGCCGTCACCCCCGATCGTCCGCGAGGCTCCGACCCAAGTCAATTCTCGGATTTACTTAGCGATCCCCAAGGCATACCTTCGACCACATGACCTTGGACGACCTGCGCGTGTTCGTGGCGGTGTGCGAGGCGGAGAACCTGAGCGCCGTCGCGCGGGACATGGCGTGCAGCCAGTCCGCGGTGAGCCAGCACGTCAAGCGGCTCGAACGGGAGACCGGCCTGGTCCTGCTGGAGCGGCGGCCCCGCGGCGTGGCGCCGACCGGCGCCGGCCGGATCCTCTACCGGGCCGCCGCGGAGGGCCTGGGCGGGCTGGCCACGGCCCTCGGGCGGCTGGACGACATGCGCCGGGGCACGGGCGGCACGGTCCGGATCGCCACCGGCGCGACCACCGTCCGGCACTTCATGGCGCGGGGCGTCGCGGCGTTCCGCGAACGGCGGCCCGGGGTCGCGCTGGCCTTCGAGACCGCCAACTCCAGCGGGCGCTGCCTGGAGGCCGTCCGGACCCGCCAGGCGGACCTGGCCTGGGTGACCATCGGCCCGCCGCCGGACGGGATCGAGCAGCGGCCCGCCTGCGAGCTGCCCTGGGTCCTGGCGGTCCGGACCGACGACCCGCTGGCGCACCGCGAGTCGGTCAGGATCGAGGACCTGGCCGGGATCTCCCACATCGACCTGCCGGGGAACTCGACGTCCCGCGCGCACCTGCAGGAACGCCTCGACCGGCTCGGCGTCCGCCTCGTGTCCACCGCGAGCGTCGCCGACTGGGACACCGCGCTGCTGCTGGCGGAGCTGGGCCTCGGCCACGCCGTCCTCCCGGCGCTTCCCGGCTGGAGTTACGGCCACGGCAGCGTGATCCGGCTGGTCCCGATCCCCGGGCTGCCCCCGCTCGTCGCGGGGTGGGCGGCCCGCCGGTGGGACGCGCTCAGCCCGCCGGCGGTCGAGTTCGCCGAAACCGTCGTCCGGAACCTCCCCTAGAGGGATGATCTTCGGGACGACCGGTCCCGGCGAGGGTCCGCCACCGATGGAGGGCGACGAGATCTGATGGAAGCGATCGACAGCACCGTGCCGCACTCGGCGAGGATCTGGGACTACTGGCTGGGCGGCAAGGACCATTACCCGGTCGACCGCGACGCCGGGGAGATGGTCAAGGAACTGCTGCCCGACATCGCCCTGTCCGCCCGCCAGGACAGGGCCTTCCTCGGCCGCGCCGTACGGCACCTGGCCGCGGACGCAGGGATCCGCCAGTTCCTGGACCTGGGCACCGGGCTGCCCACCGCCGACAACACCCACGAGGTCGCCCAGCGCGTCGCGCCCGAGTGCCGCGTGGTCTACGTCGACAACGACCCGCTCGTCCTGACCCACGCCCGCGCGCTGCTGACCAGCCGCGCCCCGGAAGGCGTCACCGACTACGTCGACGCCGACATCCGCGACGTCGACGGCGTGCTGGCCGCCGCGTCCCGGACCCTCGACCTGACCCGGCCGGTCGCGCTCATGCTGCTGGGCGTCCTGAACCACATCGTGGACGACGGGGAGGCGCTCGGCATCGTCCACCGGCTGCTGGAGGCGGTGCCGTCCGGCAGCTACCTGGCGATCAGCCACACCAGCGACGAGGTCGACGGCGAGGCGATGCACGAGGCCACCCGCCAGGTGACCGAACAGGGCGGCACTCCGGTCGTGGCGCGTTCCGCGCGGCGGATCGCCGCCTTCTTCGACCGGGTCGAGCTGCTGGAGCCGGGCGTGGTCTCGTGCTCGCGCTGGCGCCCCGGTCCGGACGCGTCCGGTGAGCCGCCCGAGGTGGCCCACTTCTGCGGCATGGGCCGCAAGCCCTAGCGCCGCGGGGCACCGGCACGTCGCCCCTGGAGGGTGGCCCGGAGACCGTCAGAGGGCCGCAACCGGCCACCACGGTCACCACCACCGCGCGGGCGCCTGAACAATCATGTCCGGGGACGAAAGGAGCCGATCGTGGTCACTCCGCCTCGCCCTCCCCGCACCACCCTGACCGTCCGGTACAACCCACCGGTCGCGTGGGCGTTCCTCGCACTCGGCGTGTTCAACTTCCTGGTCGGGCTGCTGGCCCAGGGCCCCGTGATCAACCTGATCCTCGGGGTGCTGTTCATCGTGCTCGGCGCCCTCTTCCTCAGCCGCCCCTACTTCACCTACACCACCCACACCCGGACGCTCGAAGTGATCGCCCCGATCGGCATCCGCCGCTCGTTCCACGGGTCGGGCGGCGACGCCCTCATCGTGGAGGGGAACCGGATCGTCCTGGTGAGGGCCGACGGCAAGCGCAAGAAACTGCCGGTCAACCGGTGGATGTCGCGCGCCCCGGAGTGGGACGCCGTCGTCGAGGCGATCGGGCCTACGCCGAAGGCCGCCTGAACAGCCCCGGAACCCCCGCATTCGCCCTCCTGCGGCGGTCAGGAGCGGACGGTGACCCGGCCGTCGCCGGTGACGGCGAGCTTGGCCTGCGGGGCGCCCTTCCCGCAGTCCTTGCCGTTGGGGTACGTGGCGTGCGGGGTGACGTCGAGCCTCTTGGCCAGCAGCCGCTCGCCGGAGGCGTCCCGCAGCGTCAGGGTCACCTGGACGGGACTGGTGGGCAGCCCGGTCACGTCGGCGAACCCGGTCCTGCCGCCGTCGGGCGAGGCGGACGCGCCGCAGACGTCGTCGGGGGCGTCGCCCGTGCACGGCTCGGGCACCGCGGTGGTCGAGTCCATGAGCTGGACCTTCGGCTCCCGGCAGGCACCGTTCCAGCAGATCTTCATCGTGGCCTCGCCGACCTTGGCCGCGTAGGGGGCCGCGATGTCGAGACCGATCCCCTCCCTGGTCCCGATCAGCGTGCACGGCTTGCCGGTGCCGGCGGAGTCGCTGCCGCACGCGGTGAGGACGGCCAGTCCCGCCGCCAGCAGCGCGCCCTTCACATACGAGCCCATCCCCCTTGGACGCGGGAGGGCGCGGCACGGTTCCGCGGCACGGGCACGCGGCACGGTTCCGCGAAAGGGCCACGGGGAACGGCGCGGGCCCCGGTCCTCTCGCGAGAGGACCGGGGCCCGTGAGGGAAGACCCGCGCCGTGCCGTCAGACCTGGGCCTGGAACATCCAGTGCTGCTTCTCCAGGGCCGCGGTGATCGCGATGAACAGGTCCTGGGTGACCGGGTCCGGCTGATCGGTGAGCGCGATCCGGTCGCGGAACTTCTCGATCAGCTGGGCCAGCACATCGGCGATCGCGGCCACGACCTTGTCGTCGGCCAGGTAGCCGGCCTCCAGCTGAGGGATCGTGGTCCGGTCCGCGATGGTCCGGGCCCGGCCGTCGGGGTTGACCCCGAGCGCCACGGACCGCTCGGCCACCTCGTCCTGGTACTGGCGGGCGAGGGCGACCACCTCGTCGAGGTGCTCGTGCACGACCTTGAAGTTGCGTCCGGTGAGGTTCCAGTGGGCCTGCTTGCCCAGGAGGCCGAGGTCGATCAGGTCGACGAGCGCGCCCTGCAGGGCCTCGCCCGTGGTCTTCTGTGCCGCTTCCGTCAACGGGCTCTTGACCGCCGTCATGTCGGGACTCCTTCCACGTCGCTCCAGTCGTTGGTTACAACACGGAACCCTCCCCGGTCATGCCGCTTTCACGCGTGAACCGGCCCACACGCGGGGCGTGGGCCGGGCACCGGAGAACCTCCGGTCAGACGCGGGTCACGCGCGGGTCAGGCGGCGACCATGTCGGCGCGGAACTCGCCGGTGATGCCCTCCGGCGTGGCCGGGATGCTCTCGGCCGGGATGCGCTCGTGCTCGGGCGCGCCGGCCATGACGGGCTCGTGCTGCAGCTCGGCCAGGGCGAGCTGGTCGGCGACCTCCCGCAGGACGTGCGAGAGCGGCACTCCGAGTGCTTTGCAGATCGAGGAGAGCAGCTCCGAAGAAGCCTCTTTCTGTCCCCGTTCGACCTCGGAGAGATAACCGAGGGAGACCCGTGCCGCGGCGGACACCTCACGGAGGGTGCGTCCCTGGCGCAGCCGCAGCTGCCGCAGTACATCACCGAGCAGCTGGCGAAGCAGGACCATCGTCTCGCTCCCTCCCTCAGTTCGGACCATCTTGGGTTCCACCGTACCCGCCTTCGACGTGGGCGTGGCAGACCGCAGATTTCGTGTTCGCTCGAAACGTAACGCTGTAATCAGTCAAGCTCTTCCAGATCTTTACGGGACCGCCTCGCCCCCGGGTCCGGCATCGAGCCCCAGAATCACGCGTCGTAGCTGCTCAAGCGCGTGTACGACAGTCATCCTGCGGATCACGCCGCGGATCTCCGCGCCGGTGCCGGGCACGGGGAGGAGCGGTCTGATCACTTTCGGTTCGCCCTCGGGTCCGGCCACTCCGACGAAAATCGTTCCGACCGGCCGGCCGTCCTGCGGTTCGGGTCCGGCCACACCTGTCACCGCGACCCCATAGGTCGCCCCGACACGTTCCCGTACCCCCGCGGCCATCGCCCTCGCGACGTCCGGATGAACGGCTCCGTGCTCCTTGAGGACCTGCCCCGGAACACCGAGCAACTCCTCCTTCAACGCGGTGGCATAGGCGACCATTCCCCCGGCATAGGTCGCCGACGATCCGGGCATGCGGGTCAGCTCGGCGCCGATCAGGCCGCCGGTGAGGGACTCGGCCGTGGCCACGGTCGCCGACCGCTCCCCCAGCAGCCGGTGGATCACCCGGTCGAGGGTCTGGTCGCCGGCGCCGTAGACCGCGTCCCCCAGCAGCTCCCTGCAGGCGCGCTCGGCCTCCTCCAGGCGCCGCGGGGCGTCCGGCCCGCTCGCGGTGATCCGGATCTTCACCTCGGCGGGGTCCGGCAGGTAGGCCAGCCTGATCCCGTCCATGGCCTCCACCGGGGCGAGGCCGGTGGCGACCACCGACTCCCAGAGCCCGGCGGTCCGCAGCGTGAGCCGCGCGACGCGGGTCTCGCCCGCCAGCTCGGGCAGCACCACCTCATCGATCATGGTGCGCATCTCGAACGGGACGCCCGGCAGCGCGTACACCACGCCCCCGGCCAGCTCGACCCGCAGCCCGGCCGCGCTGCCGGCGGAGTTGCCGAGCACCCCGGCGCCCTCGGGGACGTCGGCCATGCGCAGCGCCATGGGCTGCAGCTCCCGCCCGGCGGCCGCCACCCGCTCCCGCAGCCGCCGTTCCAGGGCGGGGTCCCGCACCAGCTCGACCCCGGCGGCGGCGGCCAGCGCGTCCCGGGTCAGATCGTCGTAGGTCGGGCCGAGGCCGCCGGTGGTGATGACGGCGTCCGCCCGTCCCAGCGCCTCGGTCACCGCGCCGATGATGGCGCCGAGCTCGTCGCCCACCACCACGCTGCGGGTGACCTCCAGGCCGTGCTCGGCCAGCCGCTGCCCTATCCAGGCCGCGTTCCCGTTGACCGTGTCGCCGAGCAGCAGCTCGTCCCCGACGGTGACCAGTTCGACCCGCACCGCGTCCTCCTCACGTGACCGCCGGTCCGAATGTACGGCAGCCGCCGGGACGGGGAGGAGGCGGGACGGCGACGATCCCGCGCGCACGGTGGCGCGCGGGATCGCCTGGGACCGGTGGATCACCGGATCGTCGGACGGCCGGTCTCGATCGCGGCGTCCCGGTCCCGGTCACGGGCCCCGGTCACGGCCCCGGTCAGGGGCCGGGTCAGGGGCCGGGTCACGGGGCTCCGGTCCCGCCGGGCCGGGCGGGAACGGCGGGCGAGCCGCCCTCGCCGGGGAGCGGGACACGGTCGGGGCCGTCGATCGGCCGGGGGTCGCAGCCCCGGACCGGGCCGCGGACGACCTGCATCGCCACGCCCGCCGCGCGGGACGGATCGTTCCGGTCGAAGGTGGCCGTGAGGACCAGGGACTGGCCGGGCCGGAGTCGTCCCGGGGCGATGCGCAGGAGGGTGCCCGGCTCGTCCTTGGCCAGCGGTTCCCGGACGAGGCGAGGGGCCTCGTGCGGCGGGACGGCGGCGCCGCGCGGCCCGCGGCACACCCGCCCGTCGGGCAGGTAGTCCACCACCGCCGGGATCCCCGCCTCGCGCAGGCTCGCCTGCAGGCTCCGGGGCTCCAGGAACTCCCTGATCCGGATCTCGACGGATCCGTCGGGCCTCTTCTCGACGGCGTAGGCGGGCGCGTCCTGCCCCCAGGGCACGGCGACCGCGGCGGTGACGGCCGCGGCGGCGGCCAGCGCGGCGGCGGCCCCCGTCCTCAGCGGGCGGCGCCGGCCGCGGGCCCGGCCGGGTCCCCTGGCGTGCCCCCTCTGGATCCACGCCAGGGGACGTACCGGTCCCCCCTCCGCGGCGCCCGCGGGCACCGCCGTCCGGCCGGCGCGCTCGGCGCGGGCCCGCTCCATGAGCGCGAGCCGGGCATCCTCCCGCGCCCGGTCCGGCATCGGCGGCACCTCGCCGCCGAGCCGGGCGAGCAGGTCGATCTCATTCACGGTGGTCACTCCGTTCTGCGATGGGGATGCCGTCCGAGTCCTCGTGCGGGCCCCCGTCCGGGAGCCGCAGGTGCGCGCGGAGCCGGCCGCGGGCGCGGTGGATCCGGGACCGCACGGTGCCGACCGGGATGTCGAGGGCGGCGGCGATCTCGGTGTAGGTGAGGTCCGCCCAGGCGAACAGCAGGAGGCAGTCGCGGTCACCGGGCGGCATGGCCTTCAGCGCGGCGGTCAGGGGACGGGCGGCCTCGGTCGCGTCCAGCCGGGCGACCACCCGCTCGGCCGGGGACGTCTCGGCCTCGTCCGGCCGCGTGCGCGCCAGCGCCTTCCAGCGCCGGGCCTCGGCCCGGCGGTGGCCGCGCACCAGGTTGGTCGCGATGCCCAGGAGCCATGGCAGCGCCCCGCAGCCCGCCCGCGCGGTGTCGAACCCGCCGCGCTGCTCGAACGCCGTGAGGAAGGTGCCGGAGACCAGATCGTCGGCCTCCGCCGGGCCCACCCGGCGGACCAGGTAGCGGTGGACCCGGTCGGCGTACCGGTCGAAGAGCACGGCGAACCGCTCCGGCTCCCGCAGCGAGCGCTCGATCAGCCGCCCGTCGTCGAGGTCGCCGCCGGGGTCGATGCGTCCGGGGCCTTCGGGCTCGCGGCCGGTGCGTCCGGTGCCTTGGGGTTCGGGGCCTTCGGGTCCCGCGCCTCCGGGTTCGGTGCGTCCGGGTTCGGTGAGTCCGCGGTCGGCGCCTTCGGGTTCGGCTCGTGTCGGGTCGGTCGCCATGGCCTGCCCAGTCCCTCGTCTTCTCGCCACACCCCGTATTGGCCGGACGCGCCGCGGCGGTTCACGGCCCTGCGGGAGACGGGTGCGGCCGGCCCGGCGCCCCGGCCGCACCGGGCCCGGGTCAAGCCAGGAAAAGGGTAACCGATCCACCCCAAGATCGATCATTCAATCGCCCCGGATTCTTGCTGAAACAAACCCACTCCGATGAAATCGGACACCCGGCCGCAGTGATCAATTCACTCCACGTCACGGCCTGGACAAGTGCGGCCCCGACAGTATCGAGAAATAGCCGGATCAACGCGGCAGGCACCATGGATCATGCCCGGAACGAGCCGGGGACCCAGCGAGTCCGAGCCCCAAACCCGCAGGTCAAAGCATGACAGCGGCGACACGGGGCACCGAGACGCGCCGAACCCCCAGCGATGCGGGAAAGCCACACCGAACAGCGCTCGCCAAAATTATCACCAGAAATCACCGATCCCACTTCCACCGAAAATAAACAATGGCCAATCACGGATTCCATGGTGCACTCTTGATACGTTCTGCTCGGCAATCCACTGCGCACCGGACGGCCATGGGTCGCCGTTCGCGCAAGAACGGAAAGGTCACGAACATGAAACTTCGTACCACCCTGGGCATCGTCGGGATCGCGGCCGGAGCCGGCCTCACCCTGGCCGCCCCCGCCGCCCCCGCCGCCACGACCGGGGCGTCCGCGCCCGCCGCGGTCACCGCCACGACCCCGCCGCGCACCACCGGCGAGCCCGCCACGCTCGTCACCTGGCGGGGGGCGGCGGCGTCCGCGCCGGTGGTCGCCGTCGAGCAGACCACCAACCGCACCGGGGGCATCGCGGCGGCCAAGCGGAGCAAGGCGGCCCGGGGCGGCAAGGCCGCCCACGCCGGCAAGTCCGCGACCCGGTGGGTGAGCTGCTGGGACGGCTGGCGCAACGGACGCACGTTCCACGAGATCTGCGACGGCAGCGCGTACCGTCCCTACATCGACTGCACCAACGGGTACCGCTACATCTTCGGCATCTACTCCGGCAGGAACGAGTTCTGGATGACCTGCCCGGCGGGCAGCAACGCCATCTGGGGCGGCGCGTACGGCTGATCGAGCCGGTAGCGCGGCGGTCTCCCGTTCCCCCGTGCGGTCATCTCGCCACGACCGCCCGGTGACGCCGGAGGCCGGCTCCGGCGGGCCGAAGGCGCCCGGCCCGCCGGAGACACGGCGCACCGGAGGCGCACGGCCAGAACGCGCCACACCGGAGACGCAGCGCACCCGCCCGGCGGGCACGGACGGGACGTTCAGGACCGCCCGGGACGTTCACAGGACCGCCCGGGACGTTCAGGGGCGCGAGAGCCTGCGCAGGACCGCTCCGCAGCGGCGGGCGTACGCCCGCTGGAACATCGGGGCCAGCGGCCCCGCCGCGCGCATCAGGCGGCTCGCCGGGCGGCTGAAGGCGGTGACGGTGAACCACACGTCCCCCGAGTCGTCCATGTGCACCACGAAGGACTCCTCCCCCGACGCGGGATGACCGGGCAGCGTCCCGTACGCCCACCCCGCGCGCCGTTCCCCCTCTTCGGCCCACACCACGCGGCACGGCGCCGCCACGCGCAGCGGGCCCAGCCCCAGCGAGAGCTCGACGGCGACACCGGCCGCGGCACGGGGCGCGGACGCCGTCACCCGCGCCGGAAGGGCCCGGTACATCCAGAACTCCATGAGCGCGTCCGTGGCGTTCCGCATGACCTCGGGTCCCGAGCCGATCTCGGTGCGCGTCCTCAGCCACCGGTAACCGGCCGGGATGTCGGCGTCACGGGTGGCCCCCACCTCCGCGTACGTGAAGCCGGAGCCGGCGCCCTCCGCCGGGGTCCCCTCGCCGCCTCCCATGCGTCAGCCCGCCGCCGCGCGGCCCTGGTGCCGCAGGCGCCACGCCTGCACGACGTAGTCCAGGCCGGTCACCAGCGTGACCACGAGGGCCGCCCCCATCGCCGCCCAGCGGAGGGGGTCGAGCGGGCCGGGCAGGATGTAGAGCCCGATGGCGATCACCTGCAGCACCGTCTTCAGCTTGCCGCCCTTGCTGGCCGGGATCACCCCGTACCGGATGACGACGAACCGCAGCACGGTGATCCCGATCTCGCGGACCAGGATCGCGATGGTGACCCACCACCACAGCTCGCCCAGCACCGACAGGCTGATCAGCGCGGCCCCGGTGAGCGCCTTGTCGGCGATCGGGTCGGCGATCTTGCCGAAGTCGGTGACCAGGTTGCGCCTGCGCGCGAGATCACCGTCGATCTTGTCGGTGATCGAGGCGACCGCGAACACCGCGAAGGCGGCCAGCCGCCAGCCGGTGCCCTCCAGGAACAGCAGCCAGACCAGCAGCGGCACCAGCGCGATCCGCGCCATCGTCAGGATGTTGGCGATGTTCCAGATACCGGCCTGAGGAGGCGTGGAGCCCGCGGTGTCGGCCGTCATGTCACGTCCGCCAGGAGGTCCACCCCGTCACTGCCGGCGACGCGGGCGCGGACGAACTCGCCCGGCTTCAGGCCGTCGCCGCGGACCAGGACCGTGCCGTCGACCTCCGGGGCCTGGTGCGCGGCCCGGCCCTCGACCCCGTCCGGCGTCTCCTCCTCCAGCAGGACGTCCAGCTCGGTGCCGATCCGCTCCTCGGCGCGCTGCCGGGTCAGCTCCTCGGCGAGCGCGGTGAGGTCCTCCACCCGGGCGGCGACCTCGCCGGGGTCGACCTTGCCGTCCAGCTTCGCGGCCTCGGTTCCGTCCTCGTCGGAGTACCCGAAGATACCGATCGCGTCCAGCCGGGCGTCGGTGAGGAAGGCGGTCAGCTCGTCCAGGTCGTCGTCGGTCTCGCCGGGGAAGCCGACGATGAAGTTGGACCGCACGCCCGCCTCCGGCGCCAGGGCCCGGATCCGGTCCAGCAGCTCCAGGAACCGCTCCCGGTCCCCGAACCGGCGCATCGAGCGCAGCACCGGGCCGCTGGCGTGCTGGAAGGACAGGTCGAAGTAGGGCGCCACCCCCGGGGTGGAGCACAGGACCTCGATCAGGCCCGGCCGCAGCTCGGCGGGCTGCAGGTAGCTGGCGCGCACCCGGTCGATCCCCTCGACGGCGGCCAGCTCGGGCAGCAGCTTCTCCAGGGCGCGCAGGTCGCCCAGGTCCTTGCCGTAGGAGGTGGAGTTCTCGCTCACCAGCACCAGCTCGCGCACGCCGTGCCCGGCGAGCCAGCGCGCCTCCTCCAGGACCTCCGCCGGGGGCCGCGAGACGTACGCGCCGCGGAAGGCGGGGATGGCGCAGAACGTGCAGCGCCGGTCGCAGCCGGAGGCCAGCTTGAGCGGGGCGACCGGGCCGCCGCCCAGCCTCCGCCGCAGCACCCGCGGCCCCGACGCCGGGGCCACGCCCTCGGGCAGCTCGTCCCCGGCCCGCTCGCCGGACGGGGCGCCGTGCCCGGGCACCGCGACCGCGCCGGCCGACCGCTCCACCGGGCTGATCGGCAGGAGGGTACGGCGGTCGCGCGGGGTGTGGGCGGCGGGGCGGCGGCCGGCCATCACCTCGTCCAGGCGGTCCCCGATGGCCGCGTAGTCGTCGAAGCTCAGCACGGCGTCGGCCTCGGGCAGCTCGGCGGCCAGCTCCGCCCCGTACCGTTCGGCGAGGCAGCCCGCCGCCACCACCTTGGCGCCGGAGTCGTGCGCGGCCAGCAGCGTGTCGATCGAGTCCTTCTTCGCCGCGTCGATGAAACCGCAGGTGTTCACCACGACCACGTCGGCGTCGTCGGCGGAGTCGGACAGGCCCCAGCCCGCCTCCTCCATCCGGGCTGCGAGCTCTTCGGAGTCGACCTCGTTGCGTGCGCAGCCGAGCGTGACGAGGGAGACCGTACGGCGAGTGGACATGCCCCTAACGGTAATGGTCTGCGTCCCCTCAGCCGACCAGTGCCCGCCACCTCGCGGTATCGGTCTCGTTTCGGTGGCGCCCCCGCCGCGCCGGACCTGCGGGATCAGGCCGGATCGGGGTCGTCGGGGGTGAAGGTCATGCGGAAGACGCCGCCGCCCCGGGCGGGCGTGCCGAGGTCCTCGCCGTTGACGACGAGGCGGACGCCGCCGCTGTTGCCGATCACCACGCTGATCTTCTTGCGGTCGGTCCACTCCTTGACGTCCCCGGCGCGGAGCATGCCGCTGAACAGCTGCCTTCCCTTGGCGCCGCGGATGTTGACCCAGGTGGCGCGGCGGACCTTGATCCGCACCTCCACCTTCTTGCGCGGCGCGATCGCGACCGGGTCGTCGGCCTTGGGCGAGGCCGCGCCGGGCGTGGGCGAGGCCGCGGGAGCGGACGCGCCCGGCCGCTGCGGGTCGGCGACCTGGCGGGCGGTGCGCTGCTCGCGGTCGCCGCTGCCGACGACCTGGACGACCCCGTAGATCACCACGAACGCCAGCGCCAGCGCCATCGCGGCGCTCCAGTTCGGGGAACGGCGCTCGCGGAACGCCACCGCCTGCTCCGGCTCGAACGCCGCCACCGCCGAAAGGGGCATGGGGGCGCCGCCGTGCGCGTCGTCGTACTCGCGGACCAGGGGTTCGGGATCGACACCGATCACCCGCGCGACGCTGCGGATGTGCCCGCGCGCGTAGAAATTGCCGCCGCAGGTGCTGAAGTCGTCCTGCTCCATCGCGCGGATCACGGACTCGCGGATCCGGGTCTGCAGGCTCACCTGCGTGAGCGTGAGACCGGCCCGCTTGCGCTCGCTCGCCAAGGTCTCACCGATGCTCACGCCGGGCCTCCCTTAGAGCGCGCCTGACCGAAACCCACACTCAGCGACACCAGTCTAGGAACGGCAATGCCCACTGAGCGAGCGGCAACACGTTGGATAGAGGGCAAGATTTCGCATCATTCCGCCATGCCGGTCGGTGCGCCATTCCGAGATCATCGCGGAACGGCTTCAAGATCGCCGTGGCGGCGCGCCGGTCGGGTCAGTTCCCGGCTTCACCGCCGCGCAGCCCGGCCAGCACGCCGGGCAGGTCGTCGGGCTTGGTGAGGACGTCGCGCGCCTTGGATCCCTCGCTGGGACCCACGATGCCGCGGCTCTCCATCAGGTCCATCAGCCGCCCGGCCTTGGCGAACCCGACCCGCAGCTTGCGCTGGAGCATCGAGGTCGAGCCGAACTGGGTGCTGACCACCAGCTCGATCGCCTGGACCAGCAGGTCCATGTCGTCGCCGATGTCCTCGTCGATCTCCTTCTTCGGGCCGGCGGCGTCGGTGACGTCCTCGCGGTAGACCGCCTGCATCTGCGCCTTGCAGTGGTCGACGACCTGATGGATCTCCTTCTCCGCCACGTAGGCGTTCTGGAGCCGCATCGGCTTGCTGGCTCCCATCGGCAGGAACAGCGCGTCGCCCTGCCCGACCAGCTTCTCCGCCCCCGGCTGGTCGAGGATGACCCGGCTGTCGGCCAGCGAGGAGGTGGCGAACGCCAGGCGGGACGGCACGTTCGCCTTGATCAGGCCGGTCACCACGTCCACGCTGGGCCGCTGGGTGGCCAGCACCAGGTGGATGCCGGCGGCACGGGCCAGCTGGGTGATGCGGACGACCGAGTCCTCCACGTCGCGCGGCGCGACCATCATCAGGTCGGCCAGCTCGTCCACGATCACCAGCATGTAGGGGTAGGGGGTGTAGACGCGCTCGCTGCCGGGCGGCGCGGTGAGCTTGCCCGCCCGCACCGCCTTGTTGAAGTCGTCGATGTGGCGGAACCCGGAGGCGGCCAGGTCGTCGTAGCGGCGGTCCATCTCGCCGACCACCCAGTCCAGGGCCTCGGCGGCCTTCTTGGGGTTGGTGATGATCGGCGTGATGAGGTGCGGGATGCCCTGGTACATCGTCAGCTCGACCCGCTTGGGGTCGACCAGGATCATCCGGACCTCGTCGGGGGTGGCCCGCATCAGCACCGAGGTGATCAGGCCGTTGATGCAGGTGGACTTGCCCGCGCCGGTGGCGCCCGCGATGAGGATGTGCGGCATCTTCGCCAGGTTGGCGACCACCGTGCGGCCCTCGACGTCCTTGCCCAGCCCGACGATCATCGGATGGTGCTCGTTGGTCGCGGCCGGCGAGCGCAGCACGTCGCCCAGGCTGACGATGTCCTTGTCGACGTTGGGGATCTCCACCCCGATGGCCGACTTGCCGGGGATCGGGGAGATGATCCGCACGTCGGCGCTCTTCACCGCGTAGGCGATGTTCTTGGTGAGCGCGGTGACCTTCTCGACCTTGACCGCCGGGCCCAGCTCGATCTCGTACCGGGTGATCGTCGGCCCCCGGGTGAACCCGGTGACCTGCGCGTCGATGTCGAACTGCTCCAGCACCCCGGTCAGCGCGTTGACGACGGTGTCGTTGGCCTTGGTGCGCGGCTTGGCGACGCTGCCGGGCCGCAGCGCGGCCGGGTCGGGCAGCTCGTAGATCTCGCCGGACGACGACAGCGGCAGCTGCTCCACGCGGCGCGGCGCCGGGGTCGGGTCGGGGATGTCCGGAGCCGGCGGGATCTCCGGATCGCCCGGGTCGGGCACCGGGACGGGCGGGCCGTCCACCGGGGCGGCCACCGTCTCGGCCTCGGGCCCCGGCGGCGGCGCGGCGCCGAACGGGTCGGGCTCGAAGATGTCGTCGGCCAGGTCGCCGCCGCCCTTGCCGCCGCGGCGCTTCTTCGGCGCGTCCTCCAGAACCGGGGTGTCGTACGGCTTGGAGTGCTCGCCCACCTCCAGCTCGCCCTCGCCGGCCTCGCCCTCCTCGCCGGCCCGGCCGGCGGCGGGCTTGCGGCGCCGCTTCGGACGGGCCGGGCCCTCCTGCCCGTCCCCGGCCGCCGCGCGGCCTCCCTCCGTCCGTCCGTGCCGTCCCTGGAGGGTGGCCACGGCCCAGAGGTCGGAGAGCCGTTCGGGGACGCGGTTGATCGGCGTCGCGGTGACCACCAGCAGCCCGAAGCCCGACAGCAGGAGCAGCAGCGGCACCGCCACCCAGCCGCTCAGCGCGGTGTCCAGCGGCGCCGACGACAGCCAGCCGATCACGCCGCCGGCCCGGCGCACCGCCGCCATGTCCTGGGCGGGGGCGGGACCCCCGGCGGCGATGTGCACGATGCCCAGCACGCCCACCGCGAGCGCGGTCGTCCCGATGACGATGCGGCCGGTGTCCTCGCTCTGCTCGGGATGCCGCAGCGTCCGCCAGGCCAGCACGGCCAGGAGCACCGGCAGGACCATCGCCAGCTTGCCGATGCCGCCGCGCACCACCTGCTCCAGCGCGACGGTGACCACGCCCTCGGGCCGCCACCAGGTGACCGAGGCCAGCACGATCGCGGCGCCCAGCAGCGCCAGGCCGAGGCCGTCGCGCTGGTGCTCGGCGTCCAGGCCGCGGGCGCCGCGCCCGTACGCGCGGAAGACCGACCCGACCGTCACCGCGGCCAGATGGTAGAGCTTGAAGATCAGCTTGAAGAGCCCGACGAACAGCTGGGTGAACGGGTCGGGTCTCTGCGGGGGACGCCCCTTTCCGGAGCCGCGGCCTCCGCCGCCCTTCGCGCCACCGCTCGGACGCTTGCGGGGGGCCGAGCCCGCCGGTCTGCGGGCACCACCGGCGCCGGCCCGGGTACGCGAGGACGCCTTGGCTCCCCCGGACGCACGTGTGGCCATGGTGACGAGAGTAACCAAGGATCCGGCGCGTCCCGGTCAACCCGCCCGCCGCCGGGCGTGTTGCGGCGGCGGGCGTTTCGGGCGGCTCAGACCTCGACCACGACCGGGATGATCATCGGGCGGCGGCGGTAGTTGTCGTTGACCCACTTGCCGACGGTCCGGCGCACCACCTGGTTCATCTGGTGGAGGTCGGCGGCGCCGCTGGTGGCGGCGTCCTGCAGCACGGCCTCCAGCCGCTCGATGATCTGGTCGAAGTCCTCGTTGGCGATCCCGGCGCCGCGGGCGTGGATCTCCGGGCCCGCCACCACCTTGCCGGAGGTCGAGTCGACGCCGACCACGATGGAGACGAAGCCCTCCTCGCCCAGGATCCGGCGGTCCTTGAGCGAGGTCTCGGTGACCTCGCCGACCGACAGGCCGTCGACGTAGACGTAGCCGGCCGGGACCGCGCCCACGATCGACGCGTGGCCGTCCACGAGGTCGACCACGACGCCGTCCTCGGCGATCACGATGTTGTCCTCGGGGACGCCGGTGAGGGCGGCCAGCTTGGCGTGCGCCCGGAGGTGCCGCCACTCGCCGTGGATGGGCATGAAGTTGCCCGGCCGGGTCATGTTGAGCACGTACAGCAGCTCGCCCGCCGACGCGTGCCCGGACACGTGCACCAGCGCGTTGCCCTTGTGCACGACGCGGGCGCCCCAGCGGGTGAGCCCGTTGATGACCCGGTTGACCGCGGTCTCGTTGCCCGGGATCAGCGAGGAGGCCAGCATGACCGTGTCGCGCTCGGTGATGCGGATCTGGTGGTCGCGGCCGGCCATCCGCGACAGCGCCGACATCGGCTCGCCCTGCGAGCCGGTGCAGACCAGGACCAGGCGGTCGGGCGGCACGTCGTCGAGCTGCTTGGGCTCGACCATGACGCCGTCGGGCACCCGCAGGTAGCCCAGCTCGCGCGCGACGCCCATGTTGCGCACCATGGACCGGCCGATGAAGCAGACCCTGCGCCCGCAGGCCACGGCGGCGTCCAGGACCTGCTGCACCCGGTGGATGTGCGAGGCGAAGCAGGCGACGATGATGCGTTCCTGGGCGGTGGCGAACACCTCGTCGACCACCGGGCCGATGCTGCGCTCGCTGGTGACGAAGCCGGGGACCTCGGCGTTGGTGGAGTCCGACAGCAGCAGGTCGATGCCCTCGGCGCCGAGGCGGGCGAACCCGCCCAGGTCGGTCAGCCGGCCGTCCAGCGGGAGCTGGTCCATCTTGAAGTCACCGGTGGCCAGCACCAGCCCGGCCGGGGTGCGGATCGCCACCGCCAGCGCGTCGGGAATGGAGTGGTTGACCGCCAGGAACTCGCAGTCGAACGGGCCGAACCGCACCCGCTGGCCCTCGCTGACCTCGCGGGTCACCGGCCTGATCCGGTGCTCGGTGAGCTTGGCCTCCAGCAGCGCCAGCGTCAGCCGCGACCCGACCAGCGGGATGTCGGGACGCTCGCGCAGCAGGTAGGGGACGGCACCGATGTGGTCCTCGTGGCCGTGCGTCAGGATGACCGCGTCGATCAGGTCGAGCCGGTCACGGATGTACTCGAAGTCGGGCAGGATCAGGTCGATCCCCGGCTGTTCGGTCTCGGGGAACAGCACCCCGCAGTCCACGATCAGCAACCGGCCGCCGTGCTCGAACACGGTCATGTTGCGGCCGATCTCGCCGAGCCCGCCCAGCGCGACGATGCGCAGGCCGTGCTCGGGCAGCGCGGGCGGGGCCGGGAGCCCGGGATGCGGATGGCTCACCGAGCGACCTCCGGAATGGTGACCTCCGGCACTTTGACTCCCCCAATCGTCAGGTCTTCGCGCAGGCGCGCAGAGAACTCCAGCGAGGCGTCGACCAGCGGCGCGCGCACGGTGCCGCCGGGCAGCCCCAGCAGGTTCAGCGCGGCCTTGACGGCGATGGCACCCTGCGTACGGGTCATGATCGCGGCGACCACGGGCAGCAGCCGGCGGTGGATCTCCAGCGCGCGCTCGGGATCGCCGGCGAGGTACGCGTCGATCATCTCATGCAGATCGGCTCCCACGACATGGCCCACGACGCTGACGAACCCGCACGCCCCGACCGACAGCCAGGGCAGGTTCAGCGCGTCGTCGCCGGAGTAGAACGCCAGGTCGGTGGCGCCCATCACCAGCGAGCCCGCGAACAGGTCGGCCTTGGCGTCCTTGACCGCGACGATGCGCGGGTGCTCGGCCAGCCTGATCAGCGTCTCGGTGAGGATCGGCACTCCGGACCGGCCGGGGATGTCGTACAGCATCGCCGGCAGGCCGGTCGCGTCGGCGACCTCGGTGAAGTGCAGCAGCAGCCCCTCCTGCGGGGGCTTGTTGTAGTACGGGGTGACGACCAGCAGGCCGTCCGCGCCGGCCTCCTCGGCCGCCCGCGCGAGCGCTCGGCTGTGCGCGGTGTCGTTGGTGCCGGCACCGGCGACCACGACCGCCCGGTCCCCGACCGCGTCGATCACCGTGCGCAGCAGCCGGTCTTTCTCGGCGTCGCTCGTCGTCGGCGACTCTCCGGTCGTCCCGTTGACGACGAGGCCGTCGTGGCGCTGCTCGTCGACCAGGTAGGTCGCCAGGCGCGCGGCTCCGTCGTAGTCGACCCCGCCGTCGGGCCGGAACGGCGTGACCATCGCGGTCAGCATCCTCCCGAAGGGAGCGCCGCTTGTTGTGCTGGGTGCCATGCATCGAACGGTACCGCTCCGCGGGGTCGGCGTGGACCCGCAGGTCCCACACAGCCGCCCGATATCGGGCACAAAGGAAGAAGCCGCCCCCCACACGCTCGGGGGTACGTGTGGCGGGCGGCTTCTTCTTCGACATCGTGGCACGCGAACGCCGCGTTACGGGGTCGGTCCGGCTACGTCCCGGACTCGGTTGGATAACGCGTGCCAAGGGGGCCGGAGCTGCGCGAGGACCCCGGGCGGCGGGTCACTGGAACGCTCCCGTGGCGGCTCTCCGGAGCCGGCCCGGTCAGCGGGTGTCGCTGAGCTCGTGCAGGCGCGCACGCAGCTCGTCGACGTCGGGGGTGCGCACGAGCTCGTTGCCCCGTACCGCCCACCAGTGGCCCGAACCGCCGAGACCGATCCGCCACCCGGCGAACTCTGCCGACAATTCCGTCAGCTTGCTTTCGGACTCGTGCCACGCGGTCCTCTCGACGTCCATCGGCCTCGCACCCCATTCCTGGATCTTCCGCCTGCCGATCGTGCGTCCGGGGGCGTACCCGCCCTTGCCTCCTCTACAACAATGATTCGACCTGCGGGAACACAAAAGTAGGAACGTGACAAGCCGGGTGCCGCGAACGCCAAACTATGCTGACCTTCGCGGAAGCCACATACCGCGATATAGCGCCCATTCCGCGGGTAGGGTCGTCCATTCGGCGTATATACCGACACCGTAGGGACGTGCCGGGGGGCGATCGAGCGCGTCCAGCCCCCTGCGGACCCCCCGCAGCGCGCCGGAGAGGTCCTCCGCCCAGCCCATCTGCGGCCGGTAGGTGGGCACCCCGAGGAAGACCGTGGTGCGGTCACCGATGAGGCGCAGGGTCCGCTCGGTGTGCCAGGCGAAGTGCCGGCCCGCCAACGAACGCGTCGGCAGCGAGACGTCGTAGGTCATGATGGCGACCTGGTCGGCGCGGTCGGCGACGGCGCGCAGGAAGTCCTCGGTCGGCCGCGGCGGGTAGTGGAAGCGCCCCCACCCGCGAGGGATGAACGCCTTGTAGAGCGGCTGGGCCCCGTCCACGAGGGTGAGCTGCTCGACCGCCACCGACAGCAGCCGCCCGCGCGAGCGGGTCAGCTCCCTCGTCCGCTCCAGGAGTTCCAGGAACGCGGCGTCGTCGGGGTAGATCGGCTCGAAGTCGTAGTGGATCCCGTCGAAGCCGAGATCCAGGAAGATCTCGTCGGTGCGCAGCACCCGCCCGCGGACGGCCGGGTCGTCGAGATCGGTGATCCCGTACCCGTCGACCTTCCGGATCTGGCCGAGGTAGGCCTGGGCGCGCACGCCGGGCGCGTGCTCGCGCATCGCCTCGATCAGCCGGCGCGCGTTGCGGTACTTGGCGGGCGGGACGGTCCCGTCGGCCTCGAACGGCCCGGCGTGGAAGAAGACGTCGGTGATCCGGTTCTCGCGCAGCAACCGCCCGAGGGCGCGGTACTCCTCCTCACCGTGCTCCTCCCCCACCCACTGGTGCCGTGCCCAGAGCGCGTTGGTGGACGTGCCGCGGGCCTCGGGCTCCGGCTGCCACCACACCCAGACCCCGGCGAGCAGCAGCGCGGCGAGCCCGAGCCCGTACGCCGCCACCCAGCCGGCCTTCCGAGCGATCCCGACAACCCAAACAGTCCGCGCCATTTGGCAATGATCGCCGAAAACTGGGACCGACCGGGCATCCGGCGCCCGCCTCAGAACACCGGGATGATGTCCTCGGGGTCGATGAACTCCACCTCGACGCCCGACATGTCCAGCTCGGGGATGGCCGGGAACGGGATGCCCCAGCGCTCCACGATCGCGCGGACCCGGGCGATGGCCACCCTCCAGTTCTCGGCCTGCTCCTCGAACGACAGCACGCCCAGGCCCGCGTCCCGGGCGTGGTCCATCAGCACCCGGTGGTTGGCCAGGAAGTAGGGCGGCAGGTCCCAGAAGCCCTCGGGAGGCTCCCAGAGGATCATCGACAGGAAGACGAACCCGGCGCGCAGCTGCCTGGTGATCTGCTCCTTGACCTCCTCGGTGAGGCCGGGCCACTCCTTGTCCAGGATCGTCATGCAGATCTGCAGGTGGCGCGACTCGTCCCGGCCGATCCGCTGGAACATCTCGCCGAACACCGGATGCCGCGTCCCTGAGGCCATGCCGCGGAACAGCGTGGAGGCGGCCATCTCGCCCATCATGAAGCTGGTGAACAGCACGGCGAGCGGGTACTTGCCGACCGCCGAGTTGTAGCCGTGCCAGTACCGGCCGCCGTTGTAGTACAGCCACGAGATGTTGTTGTGCGCGGCCTTCTCCAGCTCGGTACGGGGCGTCCAGTCGAGCGGGCCGCCCGGCCACAGCCTGGCGATCGTGCGCTGGCAGCACTCCTCGTGGTTCATCTCGTCACGGGTGATCGAGAAGAAGCACTTGCGGACCGGGTCCTCCTCGTGCTGCTCGAAGGCGTGGACGGTGGCGCGCGCGAAGACCGCCGGCCCGGAGGCGTCGAAGTTGGCCAGCACCGAGAACCAGTACATGATCCCCAGCCGCTGCTCCGGCGTGAAGTCCTCCGGGCGGATCCCGTCCCAGGGCAGGTCGGCCGGGTTCCACACGGCCCGCTTGGACTTCTCGTAGATGGCGGCGAGCTTGTCGGTCTCGACCCGCCACTCCATCGGGTAGATGTTCGGCCGCGCGATCTCGGGCGCGGGCCAGAACCCGCCCTCGGGGACGGTGACCTTCTCGATGACGGGGTCGTCCATGAGAGCCCCCTGCGCTCACGGCGATGTGACGCTTTCCTTTCCATCGTGCGTGGGAGTGTCATGCCGTGCAAGGCCGCGCTTCTTCCGGCCACCTGGATTCCCGCGGGTCGTCCGGCCCGGCGCGGCGGGGGCGTTCCGCACGCGGGCGCGCTGGGTCAGGGCCACGCACACCAGGACTCCCACGGCGGCCAGCGCGGTGGTGGCGTCGATCAGCTCGCCCAGGAGGATCCCCGCCCAGAGCAGGGTCAGCAGCGGCTGGGCCAGCTGCACCTGGCTGGCCCGCGCGATCCCCGCCCTGGCCAGCCCCTCGTACCACGCGAAGAAGCCCAGGTAGGCCGACATCGCCGCCAGGTAGCCGAAGCCGAACAGGGCGTGGCCGGTCCACCGCGGGCCGGTCGTGGCCAGCAGCCAGAGCGTCACCGGCACGCAGATCGGCGCGACCAGGACCAGCGCCCAGGAGATGACCCGCCAGCCCGGCATCTCGCGGGCGAGCCGCCCGCCTTCGGCGTACCCGGCCGCCGCGGCCAGCAGCGCGCCGAACAGCAGCAGGTCGGCGCCGGTGATCCCGCCCGCGCCGCGGAGCACTGCGAAGCCGGTGACCAGCGCGGCGCCGGCGGTGCACGCCGCCCAGAACGCGCGGGAGGGGCGCTCCCCGCCGCGCAGCACCGCGAAGACCGCCGTCGTGGCGGGCAGCAGGCCGGTGATCACGGCCGCGTGGGCGGAGGACGCCCCGTGGTCGAGGGCGAGGGTGGTCAGCACCGGGAATCCGAAGATCACGCCGCCGCCGACGACGGCGAGCCCGGCCCACTGCCGCGGGCGCGGCGGGCGGGCGCGGACGGCGGCCAGCGCGATCACGGCCAGCACGGTCGCCGCCGCGGAACGGCCGACGCCGATCAGGTACGGGTCCAGGCCCTCCAGCGCGAAGACCGTGGTGGGAAAGGACAGCGAGAACACCAGCACGCCCAGCCCGGCCAGCCCGAGGCCGCCGAGCGCTACCGGCGCGAGGTCGGTAGCGCTATCGTTATCTCTCATGCACAAGGATAGCAGTGTGGCCATCCTGGCCGAGCGGCTGAGGGCCGAGGTGCGCGCCCTGCACCCCGGCCAGCGGCTCCCGTCCAGCCGCACGCTCATGCGCCGCCACCAGGTCAGCCCGGTCACGGTGACGCGTGCGCTGGGGCTGCTGGCGGCCGAGGGCCTGGTGGTGACCCGGCCGGGCAGCGGGGCCTTCGCCGCCGAACGTCCCGAGCCGTCCGCCGCGCCCCCCGACCTGGGCTGGCAGGCGGTCGCCCTGGGTGATCGCGCGGTGGACGGGGGCGGCGTGGCCAGGCTGCTCCTGACGCCGCCGGAGGGCGTCATCGCGCTCAGCGGCGGCTACCTGCACCCCTCCCTGCAGCCGCTGCGGGCACTGGCCACGGCCGCCGCCCGCGCCGCGCGCCGCCCGGACGCCTGGGAACTGCCGCCGCTCGGCGGGCTGCCGGAGCTGCGGGCCTGGTTCGCCCGGTCCGCCGGCGGCGAGATCACCCCGGCCGACGTCCTGATCACCAGCGGCGGGCAGCAGTCGCTCACGACGGTGCTGCGCGCACTGCTACCGCCCGGCTCGCCGATCCTGGTCGAGTCGCCCACCTACCTGGGGGTGCTGGCGGTCGCGCGGGCCAGCGGGCTGCATCCGGTCCCGGTCCCGGTCGACGAGGCCGGGCTGCGTCCGGACCTGCTCGCCGAGGCGTTCGAGCTGACCGGGGCCCGCGTCCTGTACGTCCAGCCGAACTTCCAGAACCCGACCGGCGCCGTGCTGCCCCCCGAGAGGCGGGCGCGGGTGCTGGAGGTGGCCCGCGCGGCGCGCGCGTTCGTGATCGAGGACGACTTCGCCCGCTACCTGGCCTTCGACGCGGTGCCGCCCCCGATGGTCAGCGCCGACCCGGACGGCCGGGTGGTGTACATCGCCTCGCTGACCAAGGCGACCGCGGCCAGCCTCCGGGTCGCCGCGGTGATCGCCCGCGGCCCGGTGGCCGAGCGGATCCGCGCCACGCAGCTGGTCGAGGAGTTCTTCCCCGCGAGGCCGCTGCAGGAGACGCTGCTGGAACTGGTCAGCTCCCCCGGCTGGCCGCGCCACCTGCGGACCGTGCGCACCGCGCTGCGCGCCCGGCGGGACGCCCTCGCCGCGGCGTTCGCGCGGCACCTGCCCGGGCTGACGATCAGCCGGCCGGCCGGCGGGCCGCACCAGTGGGTGCGGCTGCCCGACGGCGCCGACGACGTCGCGCTGGCCGACGCCGCCCTGCGCGCCGGGGTGCTGGTGAGCGCGGGACGGCCGTTCTTCCCCACGGAGCCGCCCGCGCCGTACCTGCGGGTCAGCCACGGCGTCGCCGCCTCCGAGGCCGAGCTGGCCGAGGGCGTCCGGCGCCTGGCCGAGGTCATCGGCCCGGCCGCGCCCTAGCTACGAGCCGTCGCCCTCGCGCTCGGTGACGAAGCAGAACTCGTTGCCCTCCGGGTCCAGCCACACCTGGAACGGCCCCCGCCCCATGGGCTCCCCGTGGGGCGTGGCGCCCAGCTCGCGGGCGCGCTCGCCGGCGGCGTGGATGTCGGGGACGTCCAGGTCGAGATGGATCCGGTTCTTGATCCGCTTGGGCTCCGGGACCTGCTGGAAGCTCAGCAGCGGGCCGCCGGGGCCGAGCGGCTCCAGGTCGACCCAGTCCTCGTCGCGCCCGGTCACGCCCATGCCGAGCAGCGCGCCCCAGAACGCCGCCATGAGCTCGGGATCCGTGCAGTCGATCACCACGTTCGCCACCTTCGGGCGCATCCGCGATCCTCCCCCGCTCGACGACAACACCAGCGAAGAGGCTAGACAGGTGTCGCCACCGCCGCAACCACCGATCCCTGATCAGCGGTGTCGCCGCTGCTAGAGTCGAAGGCACGGGCGGGAGGAACGATGGACGGCGGCCAGCACCCACGCCCCCGGGCCGGATCGGGGGCGTCCCCGGCCGCCGTGCTGCTCCGGGACTTCGTCAACACCTTCGATGTGGAGTCCGGCTCCGACGCCATCGGCGCCCCCGGCCCCCTCGCCGGCTGGCTCGCCGACCATGACCTGGTCCCCCGCCGTACGAGCGCGGACGCGGCCGATGTGGAGACCGCGCTCGTCCTCCGCGAGGGCCTCCGCGCCGCGATGCTCGGCCATCTCGGCACGCCGCCCGCCGAAACCACGCCGTCCGCCGGGGACACGCCGCCCGCGGAGCTGGAAGGGGCGTTCGCCCGGCTGCCGCTGCGGCTCGACCTCTCCGGTGACCACCCCGCGCTCGTCCCCCTCGGCACCGGCACCGCCGCCGGGCTCGCACGGCTCGCCGCGGCGGTCATGGAGTCGGCGGCCGACGGGAGCTGGTCCCGGCTGAAGGTCTGCCAGGAGGGCACCTGCATGTGGGCCTTCCTGGACACCTCCAAGAACCGCAGCCGCTCCTGGTGCTCGATGAGGGTCTGCGGCAACCGGACCAAGACCCGCACGTACCGCGCCCGGCGCCGTACGGCCCGGGACGGCGACCGGGAACCGGGCCGCGGCACGTCCTAGGCTGGCCCCCGGACCCCGTTCCGCGGGCCCGGACTACGAGAGGACGTGGCACACCATGGCCGATGTGGGCGTACGGCCCGCCCGCCGCGCGGACACCGCCGCCGTCGCCGACATCCAGGTGCGCGCCTGGCGGCAGGCCTACCGCGACCTGCTGCCCGCCGGGGTGCTGGACGAGCTGACCGGCCCGGACGCCCGGGAGGTCTGGCGCGAACGCTGGACCGAGGCCGTGACCGCGCCGCCCGGCCCCCGCCACCGGCTGCTGGTCGCGGTCTCCTCCGACCTGGTCGTCGGCTTCGCCGCGCACGCCCCGGCCGAGGACGAACCCGACCACGACCCCGCGGTCACCGCCGAACTGCTGGCGCTGCTGGTCGATCCGCTCCACACGGGCGCCGGGCACGGCAGCCGGCTGCTGGCCGCCACGGTGGACCTGCTGCGCGAGGACGGGTTCCGGACGCTGATCACCTGGGCGTTCGAGCGGGACGAGGTGCTGCGCGGGTTCCTGGGCTCGGCCGGATGGGCGCCCGACGGCACCGCCCGCGACCTCGACATGGGCGAGCCGGTCCGGCAGATCCGGCTGCACACCGACATCACGGCCGCCGCCCCCGGGACGGACGGCGCGGCGCAGGCGGAATCGGGCTGAAGCGGAGCCCGGCACGGCGGCAAACCGCGGGGTGAGTGAGGGGCACCCGGACCTCGGGCATAGGTTGGAAGCCGTGTCCCTGACCACCTCCGTGCCGCCGCACGCCCGCGCGGCGGACTCCGGCCGCCGCCGCTGGCTCGGCATGGTCGTCATCAGCCTGGGCGTCTCGCTGATCGTCGTGGACGCCACCATCGTCGGCGTCCTGCTGCCGCAGATCGTCTCGCGGCTGGGGCTGACCGCGACCGGCGCCGAATGGGTGACGTCGGTCTACGCGCTGGTGTTCGCGGCACTGCTGATCCCGTTCGGGCGGGCCGGCGACCTGTTCGGGCGGCGCCGGATGTTCCTGCTCGGCACCGGGATCTTCGCCGTCGCCAGCGTCGCCGCGGCGCTCGCGCAGAGCGGGTCCGCGCTGGTCGGGGCGCGCGCGCTGCAGGGCGTGGGGGCGGCGATGATCCTGCCGGCCACCCTCTCCACGGTGAACGCGATGTTCACCGGCCGGGAGCGGGCCGTGGCGTTCGGCGTGTGGGGGTCGCTGATCGCCGGGATGGCCGCGCTGGGCCCGCTGGCCGGCGGCGCGCTGGCCGGCACCGCGGGCTGGCGCTGGGCGTTCGGCGTCAACCTGCCGCTCTGCCTGGCGCTGATCCTCGGCACGCTCGCGCTCGTACCGGAGACCCGGCAGGCCCGCGCCGGGGGGCGGCGGAACGCGCTGGCCGAGATCGACTGGCCCGGCGCGCTCCTGTCCGCGCTCGGGCTCGGGGCCCTGGTGTTCGGGCTCATCGAGGGGCAGACCTACGGCTGGTGGACGGCGATCCGCCCGCTCACCATCGGGGCGTTCACCTGGCCGCCGGGCGCGCCGTCCCCCGTCCCGCTGACCCTCGGCCTCGGCGTGGCGCTGCTGGCCGGGCTGGTCGCGGTGGAACGGGCCCGCGCCGCCGCCGGGCGGCCGGTCATGCTCGACCTCGCCCTCTTCCGGATCGCCAACTTCCGGTACGGCAACCTCGCCTCCTCGCTGATCAACGTGGGCGAGCTGGGCCTGCTGTTCGTGCTGCCGCTGTTCCTGCTCGGCGTGCACGGCACCGGGCCGCTGCAGATCAGCGTCGCGATCCTGCCGCTGGCCGTGGGCGCGTTCCTGTCGGGCGGGTACGCGGGGCGGCTGGCCAACCGGCGCGGCCCCCACCGGGTCGTCCAGATCGGCATGGCGCTGGAGGTCGCGGCCGTCCTCGCGCTGGCGCTGACGCTGACGCCCGCCAGCACCGGGTTCGGCCTGGCGCCCTGGATGCTGATGTACGGCGTCGGGCTCGGGCTCACCTCCGCCCAGCTGACCAACGTCGCGCTCGCCGACGTCCCGCCCGCGCAGGCCGGCCAGGCGTCCGGCACCCAGTCGACGGCCCGGCAGGTGGGCGCGGCGCTGGGCATCGCGCTGATCGGCACGGTCTTCGCCACGAGCCTCGGCCAGACCATGGCCGACCGCCTGAACGGGTCCGCGCTGCCGCCCGAGCAGCGCGCCGCGGTCGCCCGCGAGCTGCGGCAGAGCGCCGGGACCTACGCCCGGGAGCTGCACGGCGACGCCGACCGCGCCGACGTCGCCGCGGCGGCCGACGTGAGCCTGGCCGAGGCGACCCGGCGGGCGGCGCTCACCACGGCCGCGATCCTCGCCCTGGGCCTCACCCTGTCCCTGCGGCTGCGTCCGCCGGCCGGGGCCACGCAGGGGCCTCCGGGCACGCCCCCGGGCACGCCCCCGGAACGGACCAGTGATCGGCATCCGGGAGAATCTGAGGGTTAGCCCGGAAGCTCAGTCCCCTGTCGCCCCACGAAAAGCAACGGTAACCAGTGGCCACGCTCTCCCAATGGGTCGCCGGATCACGGCCCCGCACCCTTCCCGCCTCGCTCGTCCCCGTCGTCGTCGGCACCGGAGTCGCCGCCGGAGAGGGCCATGCCGTGTGGTGGCGTGCCCTGCTGGCCGCGCTCGTCGCCCTCCTGCTGCAGATCGGCGTCAACTACTCCAACGACTACAGCGACGGCGTGCGGGGCACCGACGAGGAACGGGTCGGGCCCCTGCGGCTGGTGGGCTCCAGGGCCGCGCCGCCCAAGCAGGTGCTGGCCGCAGCGCTGGGCTGCTTCCTGGCCGCCGCCGCGGCCGGGCTGGTGCTGGCCGCCGTCACCAGCTGGTGGCTGCTGCTGGTGGGCGCGGTCGCGATCCTGGCGGCCTGGTTCTACACCGGCGGCAAGACCCCCTACGGCTACCGCGCGCTGGGCGAGGTCTCGGTCTTCGTCTTCTTCGGCCTGGTCGCCGTGGTCGGCACGGTGTACGTGCAGGTCGAGGGGATCCCGTGGGAGGCGTGGGCGGCGGCGGTGCCGATCGGGCTGCTGGCCTGCGCGCTCCTGGTGGCCAACAACCTGCGCGACATCCCCACCGACGAGGTCTCCGGCAAGCGCACGCTCGCCGTGGTGCTGGGCGACCGCCGCACCCGGATCCTGTACGCCGCGTGCACGGCGCTGCCGTTCACCATCGCGCTGGCCGTCGCGGCGCCGCACCCGTGGGCGCTGCTGGCGCTGCTGGCGGGCCCGCTGTCGGTGCCGCCCGTGCAGACGGTCCTGAAGGGCGCGACCGGCCCCGCGCTCATCCCCGTGCTCGGCGGGACCGGCCGTCTCCAGCTGGCCTACGGCGCCCTCCTGGCCGTCGGCCTCGCGCTCTAGACTCTGTTTCAAAGTCCCGGCCCACGGCGCTCGCCTGGCGGCTCGCGCCTGACCGGGCCTGTGCGAGCGCGGCATCGCTTCGCGATCTGCCAGGCGAGGTTCGCCTCCGGCATCGCCCCACCGGGCAGCCAACGCGCTCGCGCGGTGGCTGAGGCCACTTCGAGACACGTCCTGGACCGCGTGTCCAGGGCCCGGCCGAGGGCTCCGTCGCGGGGCCCCGGCCGGGTTCCGGTCAGGCGTCCGGGGCGGCCAGGGCCCAGTCGATCTCGGGCTGGCCTGCGTCCGCCAGGGCCTTGTTCACGGCGCTGAACGGGCGGGTGCCGAAGAAATTCTTCGCGCTCAGCGGGCTCGGATGCGCCGACTCGTGGACGACGTGGTGCTCGCCGGTGATCAGCTTGGCCTTCTTGCGGGCGTAGGCCCCCCACAGCACGAAGACCACCCGCTCGGACTTGGCGTTCAGCGCCCGGATGGCGGCGTCGGTGAAGTCCTCCCAGCCCTTCCCCGCGTGCGATCCGGCGTCGGAGGCCCGGACGGTCAGCACCGCGTTGAGCAGCAGCACGCCCTGGTCGGCCCACGGGGTGAGCTCACCGGTCTTGGCCACCGGGACGTCGAGGTCGGCGGCCAGCTCCTTGTAGATGTTGCGCAGCGACGGGGGCAGCCGGACCCCCTCGCGGACGCTGAAGCTCAGCCCGTGCGCCTGGCCTGGCCCGTGGTAGGGGTCCTGGCCGAGGATGAGCACGCGGGCCTTGTCGTACGGGCAGTGCCGGAAGGCGTTGAAGAGGTCCTCCCGGGGCGGGTAGACCGTCTGCTCCTCGTACTCCTGGGCGACGAAGGCGTTCAGTGCCGCGACACCGATCGGGTCGAGGAACGGGTCGAGCCGCTCCCGCCAGTCACCGGGCAGCAGTTCCAACAGGTCGAGGGACATCGGGGGCCTTTCCGGGGGACGCTCGAAGGGGTCGGGAGGGATTCGAAGAGGTTCGAAGGGGTCGTGTCGTGCGGAGGGTGCCGGGCGAGAGTCCGTGCGAGGAGGCCCGCACGGCGCTGTTCGGCTAGGGGCACCCTAGCGGCGGGCACCGACAGCCCGACGCCGAACACGCCAGCCGCCAATCACCGGAGCGAAACCCGATCGACCCTAAGATCTGGCCATATGCCGGACTCCCCCCGATGGCGGCGAATTGTCGCATGCGCCGTTCTGTCCCTCGTCGGCCTCGGCGCGGTCGCCGCCGGGTGCGGCGAGACCTCGGGGCGGACGACGCTCACCGTCCTGGCCGCCTCCTCCACCCAGGAGGTCCTGCGCGAGCTCGGGGCCGCCTACGGCCACGAGCGCCGCCACGTCGCCGTGCGGTTCGAGTCCGGCGGGTCGCAGGAGATGGCCGAGCGCCTGTCGGAGCACGGCCCCGCCGACGTCCTGCTGACCGCGGACGAGGCCACCATGAACCGCGCGGACCGTTACCTGACCGGCCGCCGCCGGGTCGTGGCCCACAACTCGATGACCATCGCCGTCGGCCCCGGCAACCCCCGCCGGGTCCGGGACCTGCGCGACCTGACCAGGCCGGGGCTGCGGGTCGCGGTGGCGGCGGCGGCCAACCCGGCCGGGACCTACGCCCGGCAGATCTTCGCCGGCGCGGGGCTGACCGTGCGCTGGTCGTCGGAGGAGATCAGCGTGCGTGCGGTGCTGGACCGGGTCCGGACCGGCGAGGCCGACGCCGGGCTGGTCTACATCACCGACCTGCGCTCGGCCGGAGCCGCCGCGAGCAGCGTCCCGATCCCCGCCCTGGAGAACGTCACCGCGACCTACGCCGCGGCGGTGGTCGAGGACAGCGACGACGAGGAGGAGGCGGCCTCCTTCGTCGCCTGGCTGACCTCGCCCACCGCGCGGGCCCTCTTGACCAAGTACGGCTTCGTCACGCCGAGCTGAGCGCGGGGCGGAGCCGTCCCTGGGCAGGCCTGGGCAGACCCGGGCGGGCCTGGGCAGGCCCGGGTCACGCCCGGGCGGGCCCGGTCACGCCCGGAGCCTGCCCGGGGTCATGCCCTGGGCAGGCCGACCGGGTTCGGGAAGGGCAGCTCGCCGGAGTCGTTCACGGCGCGCGCCACCGGCAGCAGCAGCGCGTACATCTCCTCCGGGGCGTCCAGGACCCGGTACGGCGGGGCGGCGAGGGTGTTGGTGCGCTCCTCGATCCGCTCCCGGTACGCCCGTCCCTCCGCGGTCGCCGCGCCCTCCCCGTCCAGCAGGCCGCGCTCGGCCAGGGCGGCGACGGCGGCTCGCAGCTCCGCCTCCGTCCAGCCGCGGGCCACCGTGATCCATTCCAGCGTGCGGCCGTCCACGGCGGCGGCCAGCACGACGGACTCGATACCGCTCAGCCCCTCGTTCGCGAGGATCGTCAGGTGGGAGTCCCCGCGGTGCTCGCGCAGCGCGGTGGTCGCCTGCCACAGGGCGGCGACCGGGTCCGCGGGGACGGGCACGTCGCGGTTGGCGCTGAACAGCGGGCGGGCCGCGCCGTCCGCGGCCTCCACCGCCTCGGCCAGCAGCGGGCCCGCCTTCGCGGCGACCTCGTCGATCCCGGGCGCGATCCGCCGGAGGGCCGCGGCCGCCGCCTCCTCACGCACCCGCAGCAGGGTCTCCGGCGTCGCGTACTTCCACGCGTCCGGGACCGCCTTGCGCACCCGCTCCGGCTGGAATCCATAGAAGGTCGCCTCGACCACACCGGCCGGGACCGGGCCCATGGGAGCCGCGCGGCTCCCGAAGTAGCCCATCCAGAACCCCTTCATGCCCGCGTCCTTGTTCGCCTGGAGCGCCTCGGGGGTGAAGTAGGTGACGAGGTGGAGCGGCTCGATGACCGTCCACAGAGATCGCGCGTACGAATCCTCCATGCCGGGCATTCTGCCGGGCGGCGACGCAGCCAGGTAGATCGGGTCTCACAGTTCCGCGGAGGGGAGGGAGTGCGTTTCCCACATGGCCAGGCAGTCGTCGTGCGCCTTGAGGACGTCCAGGACGGCCGGATGCGGCGCGGCGTACACCGTCGGGTAGTCGGTCTCGCCCAGCTCGGGACGGACGGTGTAGACGACCCGGTCCTCGTCGGCGGAGAAGGCGACGTCGACGCCGGGCTTGTTGCCGCGCGGGTCGAGCCGCACCCAGCGGTCGTCGATCAGTGCCGCGGCGAACCCGTGCAGGACGAAACCGCCGTCCGGGCCTTCCGAACGGAGGCGCTGGTAACAGAACCCCGCCTGGACGCCTCCGGCGCGCAGCAGGGCCACGAACGCGTGCGCCTTGGCGTAGCACAGCCCGGTGCGCTCGCGCAGGACGTCGGAGGCGCGCCAGGTGACGCGGCGGTCGCCGGCGTCCAGCGAATGGGTCACCCGGTCGCGGACCAGTTCGAACGCGGCCCTCGCGTAGGCGATGTCGTCGCCCGTGCGCAGCTCGGAGGCGGTGGCCTGCACCAGCTCGTGCTCCAGGTCCACCGCCTCGTGCTCGCCGAGGTAGTCCCAGGGCTCACCGTCAAAGCGCATCAGGGGCCGCCCGTCACAGGCCGAGCAGGGACTCGATGCCCACGGTCAGGCGGTCGGGCAGATCGCCCACCCTGCGGACGGCCAGCAGCACGCCCGGCATGAACGACTCGCGGTTCATCGAGTCGTGCCGGATCGTGAAGATCTCGCCGTGCCCGCCCAGCAGCACCTCCTGGTGCGCGATGAGGCCCGACAGCCGGACGGCGTGCACCCGGACCCCGTCCACGTCGGTGCCGCGCGCGCCGTCCAGCTCGGTGGTGGTGGCGTCCGGGGAGGGCGGTACCCCCGCCTCGGCACGGGCCGCCGCGATCAGCTCGGCGGTGCGGTAGGCGGTGCCGCTGGGGGCGTCCACCTTCTTCGGGTGGTGCAGCTCGACGACCTCCACCGACTCGAAGAACGGCGCCGCCTTCTCGGCGAAGTGCATCATCAGCACCGCGCCGATGCCGAAGTTGGGGGCGACCAGCACGTTCGCCGCCGCGCCCTCGCCGGTCCCGGCCTGCCAGGCGCGCACCGCGTCCAGCCGGGACGGGTCGAAGCCGCTGGTGCCGACGACGGCGTGCAGCCCGTGCTCGACGCACCAGCGGAGGTTGTCCATGACCACGCCGGGGTGGGTGAAGTCGACCACGACGTCCGCGGCGGTGAGGGCGTCGAGCGCGTCGCCCTGGTCCACGGCGGCGACCAGCTCCATGCCGTCGTCGCCCTCCACGGCCCGGCACACCTCGGCGCCCATCCGGCCCCGCGCGCCCAGCACCCCAACCTTGATCACAAGCTCCTCCTGACCTGGCTCCCGGCCGAGCCTATCGCGGTGCCGCGCCCGGTCCCGCCGCCGGTCAGCGGGGCCTGGCGGGCAGCGGCGGAACGGACGGTAACGTTGATCTCACCTGGCGTGACAGGTAGGGGGTGGCGGATGGCGACGACGCGTTCTCCCGCGCTGGTGGCGCTGGTCGGCGCGGCCGCGGCGGTGGTGACGCTGGCCGGGCTGCGGTCGGCGGCGAGCATCGTGGGCCCGATCGTGCTGGCGATGATCCTGACGATCGGCGTGAGCCCGCTGCGCGCCTGGCTGACGCGGCGCGGCGCACCGTTCTGGGTCCGCGTGGCCGTCCCGCTGGCCACCCTGCTCGCCCTGCTGCTCGGCCTGGGCGCGGCGATAGCGGTGTCGGTCGCCCAGCTGGCCGCGCTGCTGCCGGGCTACACCCGGCAGTTCAACGACCTGCTGAACTCGCTGACCCGCATGCTCGCCTCCTACGGCGTCGACGAGCGCAAGCTGGCGGCGGCGCTGGGCCGGCTCGACCCGTCCCAGCTGTTCGTCTTCGTGCAGGGCTTCCTGAACGGGCTGCTCAGCGCCTCGTCGGCCGTCCTGCTGGTGGTGCTGATGCTGTTCGGCATGTGCCTGGACGCCCCCGGGACCGTCGGCGCGCTGGACCGGCTGGCCTCGTCCCGGCCCGCGCTGGTCGCGGCGCTGCGCGGCTTCGCCCGCGACACCACCAGCTACCTGGTGGTCAGCACGGTGTTCGGGGCGATCGTGGCCGTGTTCGACGTCATCGTGCTGTACGCCTTCGGGGTCCCGCTGCCGCTGCTGTGGGGACTGCTGTCCTTCCTCACCAACTACATCCCGAACATCGGCTTCGTGATCGGGCTTGCGCCGCCCGCGGTGCTCGGGCTGCTGGAGGGCGGCCTCGCCGAGATGTTCTGGATCATCGTCGCCTACTCGCTGATCAACTTCGTGCTGCAGTCGCTGATCCAGCCCAAGTTCCAGGGCGGCGTGGTGGGCATGTCGTTCACCATGGTGTCGATCTCGCTGATCCTGTGGGCCTGGGTGCTGGGCCCGCTCGGCGCGCTCCTGGCCGTGCCGCTCAGCAGCCTGACCCGCGCCCTCCTCATCGACGCCGACCCCTCCAAGCAGTGGGTGCGCGGCCTGATCGGCTCGGACATCGACCGGCGCGGCGGCACCCGCGACGCGCGCCTCGGCGACCGGCGCGGTGGGAGGCGCCCCCCGCCCCCCACCGGCGAGGACCGCACCGGCGGCGAGGAACGCACCGGCGGCGAGGAACGCACCGGCGGGGAGGATCGCCCCGGCGGCGAAGAACGCCCCGGCGGCGAGGGACGTTAGAGGCTGAAGTCGCGGTCGCCGAACGGGCCGATGACGGTCAGCGCCTGGGGCGCGGCCAGGACCGCACGGGCGACGTCGCGGACGTCGTCGGGCGTGACGGCGTCGATACGGCCCAGGACCTCGTCCACCGGCAGCAGCGACTCGTACACCAGCTCGCTCTTGCCGATCCGGCTCATCCGCGAGCCGCTGTCCTCCAGGCCCAGGACCATCGCGCCGCGCAACTGGCCCTTGCCCCGCTCCAGCTCCTCGCCCTCGACCCCGTCCTCGGCGACCCGCGCGATCTCGTCCCGGCAGATCGACAGCACCTCGTCGACCTTGCCCGGCTGGCAGCCCGCGTAGACGCCGAAGACACCGGTGTCGGCGTACTGGGAGGTGTAGCTGTAGACCGAGTAGGCCAGGCCGCGCCGCTCGCGGATCTCCTGGAACAGCCGGGAGGACATCCCGCCGCCCAGGGCCGCGTTGAGGACCCCCAGCGCGAACCGGCGCTCGTCGGTACGGGAGACGCCGACCCCGCCCAGGACCACGTGGGCCTGCTCGGTGTCCTTGTCCACCACCCGCACCTCGGGCGACGCGGCGACGGGCTCACCGCCGATGCGCGGAGCCGAGGGCGCCCCGTCCCCGTCCAGGCGCCCCTCGAACGCCTCGGACACCAGCCGGACGACCCGCTCGTGCTCGATGTTGCCGGCCACCGCGACGACCAGGTCGCTCGGCGTGTAGTGGCGCTCGTAGTAGCCGTGGATGCGGTCGCGGGTCAGCGCGTTGATCGACTCGACCGTGCCGAGGATGGGACGGCCCAGCGGGGCGTCGCCGTACAGCGCGGTGGAGAACTCGTCGTGGATCAGGTCGCCGGGGTCGTCGTCGCGCATGTGGATCTCTTCGAGGATCACCCCGCGCTCGGCCTCCACGTCCTCCTCCCGGTTGAGCGAGGAGGAGACCATGTCGGAGACCACGTCCACCGCCAGCGGCAGGTCGGCGTCCAGGACCCGCGCGTAGTAGCAGGTGTACTCCTTGGCGGTGAACGCGTTGAGGTCGCCGCCGACCGCGTCGATCGCGGCGGAGATCTCCAGCGCGGACCGCCGGCGGGTGCCCTTGAACAGGACGTGCTCCAGGTAGTGGCTGGCGCCCGCGTCGGCCGGGGACTCGTCGCGGGACCCGACCCCGGCCCAGACGCCGAACGCGGCCGAGCGGACGGTCGGCATCGACTCGGTGATCACGCGCAGCCCGCCGGGCAGCACGGTGCGGCGCACCGCGCCGGCACCGCCGCCCTCGCCGGGGTGGATCGTATGGGTGGTGCCGGGCTCCTGCGCCCTGGCCGGCAGCGTCACGGGTCGTTCTCCATCGGTGGTCGGGCGGGGGGTCGAAAACCGGCCGACCGGCCTGCCCGGAAGAGGGCAGGCCGGTCGGGCGGCACGGGTGCTGATCAGGAGTTGCGCTGCGAGCCGTCGTCGCCGCGGCGGGTCCGGCGCCGGCGCGGGGCCCGGCGCTCGCCGCCCTCGCCCTCGCCGTCCTCGGAACGCTCGCCCGCGTCGGCGCCGGCGGCCTCGCCGGCACCGTCACCGCCGGCCTCCTTGGCGGCGGACTCGCGCTCCACCACCTCGACCGGGACCAGCGAGAGCTTGCCGCGCTGGTCGATCTCGGTGACCTCGACCTGGATCTTCTCGCCGACCGAGATCACGTCCTCCACGTTCTCGATCCGGGCGCCGCCGTGCAGCTTGCGGATCTGCGAGACGTGCAGCAGCCCGTCCTTGCCGGGCAGCAGCGACACGAACGCGCCGAACGTGGTGGTCTTGACGACCGTGCCCAGGTAGCGCTCGCCGACCTCGGGCATGTGCGGGTTGGCGATCGCGTTGATCGCCTGCCGCGCGGCCTCGGCGGACGGCCCGTCGGTGGCCCCGACGTAGATGGTGCCGTCGTCCTCGATCGTGATGTCGGCGCCGGTGTCGTCCTGGATCGAGTTGATCATCTTGCCCTTGGGGCCGATGACCTCGCCGATCTTGTCGACCGGGACCTTGATGGTGATGATCCGCGGCGCGTTCGGGCTCATCTCGGCGGGCGCCTCGATGGCCTCGCCCATCACGTCCAGGATCGCCAGCCGGGCGCCCTTGGCCTGCCGGAGCGCGGCGGCCAGCACCGAGGCGGGGATCCCGTCGAGCTTGGTGTCCAGCTGCAGCGCCGTGATCAGGTCACGGGTGCCGGCGACCTTGAAGTCCATGTCGCCGAAGGCGTCCTCGGCGCCGAGGATGTCGGTCAGCGTGACGTACTCGCCGCCCTCGTGGATCAGGCCCATGGCGATGCCGGCCACCATCTGCTTCAGCGGCACGCCCGCGTCCAGCAGCGACATGGTGGAGGCGCAGACCGACCCCATCGACGTCGAGCCGTTGGAGCCCAGCGCCTCCGACACCTGCCGGATCGCGTACGGGAACTCCTCGCGGGTGGGCAGCACCGGGATCAGCGCCCGCTCGGCCAGCGCGCCGTGCCCGATCTCGCGGCGCTTGGGCGAGCCGACCCGGCCGGTCTCACCGGTGGAGTACGGCGGGAAGTTGTAGTTGTGCATGTAGCGCTTGGTGCGCTCGGGGTTGAGCGTGTCGATCATCTGCTCCATCCGGAGCATGTTGAGCGTGGTGACGCCCATGATCTGGGTCTCGCCGCGCTCGAAGATCGCCGAGCCGTGCACCCGCGGCAGCACGTGCGCCTCGGCGCTCAGCTGCCGGATGTCCTTGACCCCGCGACCGTCGATCCGCAGCCCGTCGCGGACCACCCGCTCGCGCACGAGCTTCTTGGTGACCGCGCGGAAGGCCGCGGAGATCTCCTTCTCCCGGCCCTCGAAGTCGGCGGCCAGCTTCTCGGCCGCCCCCGCCTTGATCTCGTCCAGCCGGGACTCGCGCTCCTGCTTGCCGGCGATGGTCAGCGCCTCGGCCAGCTCGGCGGAGACGGTGGCGCTCACCGCCTCCAGGACGTCGTCGTTGTAGTCGGGGTACAGCGGGTACTCGGCGGTCGGCTTGGCCGCCTCGGCGGCCAGCTCGCTCTGCGCCTGGCACAGCACCTTGATGAACGGCTTGGCCGCCTCCAGGCCCTGCGCGACCGTCTCCTCGGTCGGCGCCACCGCGCCCTCGCCGACCAGGCGGAGGGTGTCGCGGGTGGACTCGGCCTCGACCATCATGATCGCGACATCGCCGTCCTCCAGCACCCGGCCGGCCACGACCATGTCGAAGGTCGCGCGCTCCAGCTCGGGGTGGGTCGGGAAGCCGACCCACCGGCCCTCGATCAGCGCGACACGGACGCCGCCGATCGGGCCGGAGAAGGGCAGGCCGGCCAGCTGGGTGGACAGCGACGCGGCGTTGATCGCCACCACGTCGTACAGGTGCTCGGGGTGGAGCGCCAGGATCGTCTCCACGACCTGGATCTCGTTGCGCAGGCCCTTGACGAAGGACGGGCGCAACGGGCGGTCGATCAGCCGGCAGGTGAGGATCGCGTCCTCCGACGGCCGCCCCTCGCGGCGGAAGAACGAGCCGGGGATGCGCCCGGCCGCGTACATCCGCTCCTCCACGTCCACGGTGAGCGGGAAGAAGTCCAGGTTCTCCTTGGGCTTCTTGGAGGCGGTGGTGGCCGACAGGACCATCGTCTCGTCGTCCAGGTAGGCGACGGCCGAACCGGCCGCCTGTCGGGCCAGCCGGCCGGTCTCGAACCGGATGGTCCGGGTGCCGAACGGCCCGTTGTCGATCACTGCTTCGGCGCTGAGCGCGCCGTCGATGCGCACGGCATCTGTCACGGGGAAACCTCCTCAGGTTCCGGTCGTTCCCCGCGGTCGTCGCCCGTGGTTTCACGCAGTGCCGGTCTTCGATCGAAGCAGCCGGATCCGCGGGCCCCCGCCGGGGGCGGAGCGTGATCCGGAAGCCACTACCGAGGACCGGCCGCACCAGGGCGGTGTCCGCGGGGCTTGTCTGTCCAGTTGTACGGGGCGGCGCCCGGTGGCGCCCACCCGGTGGCCGGTCACGGCCGCCGGCCGTCCCGCGCTCTCACATTCCCGCGGACCGGCGTGTCACGCCCGGTGGCGGGTCATCGCCCCGGGCCGGTGCGGAGACCGGCCGCGAGGGCGGTACGGCGGAGGGCCGGCGAGAGGGCCGATACAGAGGAGGGAGCGGCCCGGATGAGCCACTCCCTCGCCTTGCTAGCGGCGCAGACCGAGTCGCTCGATCAGCTGCCGGTAGCGGTTGATGTCCTTGTTGCTGAGGTACTTCAGGAGGCGGCGACGCCGGCCGACCAGCAGCAGCAGCCCGCGGCGGCTGTGGTGGTCGTGCTTGTGCTCCTTGAGGTGCTCGGTCAGATCATTGATCCGCCGGGTAAGCAGCGCGACCTGGACCTCCGGGGATCCGGTGTCACCCTCAGTGGTCGCGTACTCGGCGATGATCTTGTTCTTCGTGGCGGTGTCGAGCGACACGTGGCTCCTTCGATGAAGTCGTCACCCGCAGATCCCGGCCTCTTCGGCGCGACGGTCCGCATGGTGCGTGCGAATCTTGGCGAGCCGCATGAGGGTGCAGCAAGCCGGGCCGGGGCCTTTCCCGGCGACTCTTCACCGTACCATGCCGCGCCTCCCGTCCGGCAACGCGCGGCCACCCGCCGTGATCAGGGCTTTCGCCCCCGGACGCCGTCAGCTCCCGGTGATCCGGCGGATGCGCTCGACGTCCCGGTGCATCTGCTCGACCAGCGCCTCGACCGAGTCGAACTTGAGGGTGTCGCGGATCCGGACCTGGAAGTCCACCGCCATGTGCTCGCCATAGAGGTCCAGGTCGTCACGGTCCAGCGCGTACGCCTCCACCGTCCGCTCCTCGCCCTCGAAGGTGGGGTTGGTGCCGATGGAGATCGCGGTCGGCCAGTCGAAGCCGGGGTAGCGGTCGGAGTCGCACACCAGCCGGCCGGCGTAGACGCCGTCGGCGGGGATCGCGGTGTGCGGCAGGCTCTCCAGGTTGGCGGTGGGGAACCCGAGGGCCCGCCCGCGCTGGTGACCGCGCACCACCACGCCCTCGACGCGGTGCGGGCGGCCCAGCGCGTTCGCGGCCTCCTCCACCTCGCCGGCCTCGAGCCTGGCCCGGATGTAGGTGGAGGAGATCGTGTCGCCGTTGGCCACCAGCGGCATGCCCACGGCGGTGAAGTCGTACTTGTCGCCCAGCTCGGTCAGCAGCGCGACGTCGCCCTTGGCCCGGTGCCCGAACCGGAAGTCCTCGCCCACGATCACGTGCGCCGCGTGCAGCCGGTCCACCAGCACCGACTGGACGAACTCGTCCGGCGGCACCTTCGACAGCTCCAGCGTGAACGGGACCACCACGACCGCGTCGGTGCCCAGCCCCTCCAGCAGCTCGATCCGGCGGCGGGCGGAGGTCAGCAGCGGCGGATGCGTGCCGGGCCGGACCACCTCGTCCGGATGCGGATCGAAGGTGATCACGACCGAGCGGAGCCCGCGCTCGCGGGCCTGCTCGGCCGCGGCGCGGACGATCCGCTGATGACCGCGGTGCACGCCGTCGAACACGCCGATCGTGACGACGGACCTCCCCCAGTCGGCGGGAACCTCGCCGAGGCCATGCCAGCGCCGCACCATGCTCTCCCTGCGTAGGACCTGCCTGCCGGTCTTGCCGTCACCCGAAGGCCGTGCTGTCGCCTCAAGACTGCCATGCGGCCGGAAGCGGATCGACCGAGGGGCTCCCGCTGCGAGTTTACCCACCGGTAGCCGGGCCGCCCCGGAACGGTCAGCCGGACTGGTAGACCACCAGCGACACGGCGATGTACTGCATGACGTACGCGGCCAGCGTGCACGCGTGAAATACCTCGTGGAAGCCGAACCAGCGCGGTGAGGGGTCGGGGCGCCGCAGCCCGTACACCACCCCGCCGGCGCTGTAGGCGACCCCGCCCAGCGCCACCAGGACGCACGCCGCGACCCCGGCGCCGTCCAGGAACTGTGGCATAAAGAACACCGCGACCCAGCCGAGGGCGATGTAGAGCGTGACGTACAGCCAGCGCGGCGCGCCGATCCACGCGGTCCGGAAGACCACCCCGGCCACGGCGCCCGTCCACACGACGGCGAGCACCCCGACCCGGACGCCGCCGTCCAGGGCCAGCACGGCGAACGGCGTGTACGTGCCGGCGATGATCAGATAGATGTTGGCGTGGTCGAAGCGCCGCAGCAGCTCGATCAGCCGGGCCGACCGCTGCCGGTGGTAGGTCCCCGAGATCCCGAACAGCAGGCCCGAGGTCGCCACGTACACGGCCGAGGCCAGGCGCGCCTGCACGGAGGGACCCAGCGCGACCAGGACGAGCCCGGCCACCAGGACGGCCGGAAACGCGCCCAGGTGCAACCAGCCGCGCAGCCGGGGACGGGTGGGGGAAGGCGCCTCCCGGGGCGGCACGGAAGGAGTCTCGGATGGGGACGTGGGGTGGCGCAGCGTTGCCACGAGCAACCCTCCTCATTCGAACAACCAACCTACGGTTACGTAGGTTACGCCACCGTAGGTTGATTTGGAGGGGGGTTGGACACCTCCATCTGAGTGAGCCTCGCCACCATGACGCCCCAGAGACCCCCGAGGCCCCCGAGGCCGTCCGGGGCCGTCCGGGGCCGTCCGGGGTCAGGAGACGAAGACGGCGAGGGGCTTGGCGGCGCTCCCCTGCTCCTCGACCAGAGCGAGCAGCGTGCCGTCGGGCGCGAAGACGCCCACCGGCCCGGGCCCCAGGCCGACCGCCGGAAGCCGTCCGCCGTGCATGACCTTGCGGGCCGCGTCGGCGTCCACCTCGCGGCGCGGGAACGCCGCGGCCACGGCCTCCCCCATCGGCAGGATCTCCAGCTTCTCCCCGAGCCGGTCGAGCGTCCGGGCCATGCTCAGGTCGTACGGCCCCACCCGGGTCCGGCGCAGGGACGTCAGGTGCCCGCCCGTACCGAGAGCGGCGCCCAGATCGCGCGCCAGCGCGCGGATGTAGGTGCCCGACGAACAGGTGATGGAGGCGTCCACATCGATCAGGTCGCCCTCCCGGCGCACACCGGTGACCGTGAACGAGTGCACCGTCACCGGCCGGGCCGCCAGTTCCACCCGCTCGCCCTTGCGGGCCATCTTGTACGCACGCTCACCGTTCACCTTGATCGCGCTGACCTGCGGCGGCACCTGCCGGATCTCGCCGGTCAGCGCGCCGATCCCGGCCCGCAGCGCGTCGTCGGTCACCGCCGCGGCCGAGGCGGTGCCGGTGATCTCGCCCTCGGCGTCGTCGGTGTTGGTCGACTGCCCCAGCCGGATCGTGGCGTCGTATCCCTTCTCGGTCAGCGCCAGATGCCCCAGCAGCCGGGTCGCCTTCTCCACCCCGACGACCAGCACCCCGGTCGCCATGGGATCCAGCGTCCCCGCGTGGCCGACCCGCCGGGTCCGCGCCAGCCGCCTCATCCGGGCCACCACGTCATGGGACGTCCACTCGGCCGGCTTGTCCACGATGACCAGCCCCGACTCCACGGCCCCCTCGCTCCGCTCCGTCACGCCGCACCTCCCGTGGGGGGACGACCCCCCACACCCCCCGACACACAAAGCAGCAAGCCCTCGCTCCGCTCCGTCATGCCGCACCTCCCGTGGGGGGACGACCCCCCACACCCCCCGACACACAAAGCAGCAAGCCCTCGCTCCGCTCCGTCATGCCGCTTCGTCCTTCTTCAATGCCGCCCTCAGGCGGTCGATGATGGTGGCGGGCTCGCCGGCGAGGGTGAAGGCCGCGGCGGTACGGTGGCCGCCGCCGCCCAGCGCGACGCAGGCGCGGCCCACGTCGACCCGTCCCTTGGAACGGGTCGACACGTACCATTCACCCTGGTCGTTCTGCTTGCAGACGACCGCGACCTCGGCCTCGTCGGTACGGCGGAGCTGGTCGATGACCCCTTCGAGCTGGTCGTAGGGCACGCCGCGGCTGTCGCGCTCGGCCCGCCCGATGCTCGTCCAGACCAGGCCGAGGCCGCCGGCGGCTTCGCGTTCCAGCCGGGCCCGGGCCAGGGCGCCGGCCAGCACCATCAGGTAACCGAACGGCGCGCGATCCCACAGCTCGCGGCTCACCGCCTCCGGGCGCACTCCCGCGGCCAGCAGCCGGCCCGCCAGATCGTGCACCTGCGGGGTGGTGCAGGGGTATTTGAACGAGCCGGTGTCGCTGGCCAGGCCCGCGTACAGGCCCTGGGCGATGTCGCCGGTGAGCGGCGCGCCCAGCCTGCGGATCAGTTCCTCGACCAGCACCGCCGTGGCCGCCGCGTCCGGGTCCACCAGGCGTACGGCGCCGAACCCGGTGTTGGAGGCGTGGTGGTCGACGACGATGAGGGAGCCCGCGACGGCGGCGCGCCCGGCCAGGGACCCCAGCCGCTCCACCCCGGCCGCGTCCAGCGTGATCATGACCTTCGGGATCCCGGGCATCCGCGCCGGCTCCACCAGCAGTTCCTGGCCCGGCAGGAAGCGCAGGCTGCCCGGGACGGTGAACGGCTCGCCGAACGAGGCCAGGCAGCGTTTCCCCAGCCCGCTCAGCGCCTGGCCCAGGGCAAGCATCGAGCCCAGCGCGTCCCCGTCCGGGGCGACGTGGCAGGCCAGGCAGATCTCGTCGGCCGTCTCGATGAGGGCCAGGGCCCGGTCCCAGTCCAGCTCGGCCCGCGGGCCGCCGCCGGCGGGGCGGGTGCCGCCCGGGGCGCCCGGCGCGGCGGGCGCGGGCCGCCGGGCGGCGGATTCCGCGCCGCGGGACGCGACGACGCCGAGGACGGGCTCGGAGGCGGTCAGGACGCTCAGCTTGTCGGGGAGGCGCGGTACGGGCTCGGTCGCCAGGCCCAGCGGAGGGTCCGCGTGGTCGACGGCGTCCCCGCACGCCGCGGCCGGGCCCCAGGCGAGCGCCGGAGCCTCGTGGTCGCTGGTCCAGACGGTCCCCGGTGTCGCGCCCCCCGCCACCGGTTCACTCACGAGACGAGTGTCCCGCTTCGCCATCCTCGTCGTCGTCGGTTTCGTCGACATCGTCATCGGCGCGATAGGGATTGGCGTCCCCGGCGTGAGTGGCCGCCTGGGCCGCCCTGGCGACCTCCGCGTCCTGGGCCTTGGCCTTGGCCAGCAGGTCGTCGATGTGGGCGGCGTTCTCCATCAGGGAGTCGGCGACGAAGGTGATGCTGGGGGTGTGCCGGACGCCGGTCTTACGACCGACCTCGGACCGGATGACGCCCTTGGCGCTCTCCAGGGCGGCGGCGGTCTCGGCGCGCTCGCCCTCCGACCCGTACACCGTGTAGTAGACGGTGGCGTCACGCAGGTCGTTGGTGATGCGGGTGTCCGTCACGGTCACGAAGCCGAGCCGCGGATCCTTGATCCGCCGCTCCAGCATCTCCGCCACGATCTGCTGGATGCGGTCGGCGAGCTTGCGCGCGCGAGCTGCGTCCACCATGATCGCACTCCCTTTCCATGGTCGAGGAGGTCAGTCCTCGTCGTTGTAGAGCCGCCGCCGTGCCGACAGCAGCTCGATCTCGGGGCGACCGGCCACCAGCCGTTCGCACTGGTCCAGCACCTCGGTGCAGTTGCCGGCGGTGGCCGACACCACCGCCACCCCGATCTCCGCCCTGCGGTGCAGGTCGTTGTCACCGGTCTCGGCGACGGCCACGCCCGGGAACCGCTTGCGGACCTCGGCGATGACGGGCCGGACGACCGAACGCTTCTGCTTCAGCGAGCGGACGTCCCCCAGGAGCAGGTCTAGTGTCAGCGCACCCACGTACAACTGATGGATCACCTCGGGTCGAGTCGTCGGTTGGAACGTTGGAATGGAACGACCGGCGGCGGCCCGGATGTTCCCGGGGCCGCCGCCGTGACACCGCGCCGGGCCCTTCCCAGGGCCCGGACGCCGTGCCGCCGTGTGTCATCTCACGCTCAGTCGCGAGGCTTCTCCCGCATCTCGAAGCACTCGATGACGTCGCCGAGCTTGATGTCGTTGTAGCCGACACCGATACCGCACTCGAAGCCCTCGCGGACCTCGGTGGCGTCCTCCTTGAACCGGCGCAGCGAGGACACCGTGAGGTTGTCCGACACCACGACGCCGTCGCGGACGAGCCGCGCCTTGGCGTTGCGCTGGATGACGCCCGAGGTGACCATCGAGCCGGCCACGTTGCCGATCCGCGGCACCTTGAAGATCTCGCGGATCTCCGCGGTACCGAGCTGGACCTCCTCGAACTCCGGCTTGAGCATGCCCTTGAGGGCCGCCTCGATCTCCTCGATCGCCTGGTAGATGACCGAGTAGTACCGGATGTCCACGCCCTCGCGGTCGGCCAGCTCCTGCGCGTTGCGCTCGGGCCGCACGTTGAAGCCGATGATGACCGCGCCGTCGGAGGCCAGCGAGAGGTTGACGTCGTCCTGCGTGATCGCGCCGACACCGCGGCGGATGACGCGCAGGTTGACCTCCTCGCCCACGTCGATCTTCGACAGCGAGTCCTCCAGGGCCTCCACCGAACCGGAGACGTCGCCCTTGAGGATGAGGAGCAGCTCCTGCCGCTCGCCCTTCTCCAGGTCCTTGAACAGCTCTTCCAGGGAGCTGCTCTTACGGCTCTTGAGCAGTTCGGCGTTGCGCTTGCGGGCGACCCGCTTGTCGGCGATCTGCCGGGCGACCCGGTCGTCCTCGACGACCAGGAAGTTGTCGCCCGCGCCGGGCACGGCGGTGAGGCCGAGCACCAGCACCGGACGGGACGGCGTCGCCTCGTCGACGTTGTTGCCGTTCTCGTCCAGCATCGCCCGGACGCGGCCGTGCGCCACACCGCAGACGATCGAGTCGCCGACCCGCAGCGTGCCGCGCTGCACCAGCACGGTCGCCACGGCGCCGCGGCCCTTGTCGAGGTGCGCCTCGATGGCCGAGCCCTGGGCGGGCATGTCCGGGTTGGCCTTGAGCTCCAGCTCCGCGTCGGCGGTCAGGATGACCGCCTCGAGCAGCCCGTCGATGTTGACGCCCTGCTTGGCGGACACGTCGACGAACTGGGTCTGGCCGCCGAACTCCTCGGCGATCAGGCCGTACTCGGTGAGCTGGGCCCGCACCCGCTGCGGGTCGGCCCCGGGCACGTCGATCTTGTTGACCGCGACCACGATCGGCACCCCGGCCGCCGTGGCGTGGTCGATCGCCTCGGTGGTCTGCGGCTTGACGCCGTCGTCGGCGGCGACCACCAGCACCACCAGGTCGGTGGTGTCGGCACCGCGGGCACGCATGGCGGTGAACGCCTCGTGACCCGGGGTGTCGATGAAGGTGATCTTGCGCTCTTCGCCGTCGACCTCGGTCTGCACCTGGTAGGCGCCGATGTGCTGGGTGATGCCGCCGGCCTCGCCGGCCTGGACGTCGGCGTGCCGGATGGCGTCCAGCAGCTTGGTCTTACCGTGGTCGACGTGACCCATGACGGTCACCACCGGCGGACGCGACTGCAGGTACTCCTCGCCGCCGTCGTCCTCGCCGTACTCGATGTCGAAGGACTCCAGCAGCTCGCGGTCCTCGTCCTCGGGGCTGACGACGTGGACGTCGAAGTCCAGCTCGAGTCCGAGCTCCTGGAGGTCGCTCTCCTCCACCGACTGGGTGGCGGTGACCATCTTGCCCAGGTGCATCATGATCTGGACCAGCGAGGCCGGGTTCGCACCGATCTTCTCGGCGAAGTCGGTCAGCGTGGCGCCCTGCGGCAGCCGGATGGACTTGCCGTTGCCGCGCGGAGCCTGGACGCCGCCGATCGCCGGCGCCTGCATGTTGTCGAACTCTTGACGCCGCTGCTTCTTCGACTTGCGCCCGCGGGCCGGACGGCCGCCGGGGCGTCCGAAGGCGCCCTGCGTGCCACCGCGGCCACGGCCGCCGCCACCCGGACGGGGGCCGCCGAAGCCGCCACCGGGACGGCCACCGCCGCCACCACCGGGACGCGGGCCGCCGAAGCCGCCGCCGCCACCGGGACGGCCGCCGCCACCCGGACGCCCGGCACCGCCGGGACGGCCGCCGCCGCCACCGCCGCCGGGACGGCCACCGCCACCGCCGCCTGGGCCGCCGCCGGGCCCGCCCCGCCCGGGGGCGGAGGGCCGCGAGGACGGCATGTTCATCGGGCTCGGACGCGGACCGCCACCCGGACGCGGAGGCATGTTGCCCGGGCTGGGACGGGGACCGCCCGCACCCGGAGCGCCGGACCGGGGCCCGGGACGCGGGCCGCCGGGACGGTCGCCACCGCCGCCGGGACGGTCGCCGGCCGGCCGGGGGCCGGGACGCGGCCCCGGCTTGGGCGCCTGGCCCATGCCGGTGTTGGTCGAGCTGAACGGGTTGTTGCCCGGACGCGGGCCACCGGGACCGCGGCCGCCGCCACCGCCGCTGGGGCGGGGACCGGGACGCGGGCCGGGCTTGGGCGCGCGGGGACCGGGCCGGGGACCGCCGTCGCGGGCACCGTCACGGCTCTCGCGGGGCCCGCCGTCACGACCGTCGCGACCGTCGCGCGGCCCGCCGTCGCGTCCACCGCCCGGCACCCGGGGAACGGGCGGAGCGGGGGGCGCCTGCGCGGCCGCCGGGGCGACCGGCGTGCTGGGCGCGGGGGGCACCGGACCCGGCCGCGGGCCGGGCTTGGGGCCGCCGCCGGGAGCCGCGGGACCAGCAGCGGGAGCCGCAGGAGCCGCGGGGCTCGGCTTGGGCGCCGGCGGACGCGGCACCTGGGGCTTGGGGGGCGCCGGACGGGGCCCCTGCGGGCCTCCGGACGGCGCGGAACCGGACGAGCCGGGCCCGGGCCGCGGCGCCGACGGGCGCGGGCCGGGGCGCCTGGGCGCGCCCTTCCTCTCCGCCGGCCTGGCGGAGGACGAATTGGAGAAAGCTTCTGTGAGCCTGCGAACGACCGGCGCCTCTATCGTCGAGGACGCCGACCGTACGAACTCGCCCATTTCCTGGAGCTTGGCCATGACGACCTTGCTCTCTACACCGAACTCCTTGGCGAGTTCGTAAACCCGGACCTTCGCCACTGCACTCCCTACTCGGTCCGGGGGTGCGGCCTCCGGACCGTCGCTAACTTGCCGTACTCATCGCGGCGTGCTCATCGAGCGCTCATAGCAATCTCGACCTGCTTCCGACTAGACGTCGCTTACCATTCGGCCATCCTGCTGCCGCGGCGTCACCACCGCAAGCCCGTCTCGCAGCACACGTATATCGAGCGACCCCGCCAGGCGGAAGGCCCGGGGGAACGCCCGACGTCGCTCAGCGAGCTCGAGACACGCCGGATCGGGATGGATGTACGCACCCCGTCCCGGCAGCCGCCCCGCAGGATCGGGGACGATGACGCCCTCGACCACCACCAGGCGCAGCAGGTCGGACTTGGCCGTGCAAACCCGGCAGCCCACGCACGTGCGCAGCGGGACCGCCCGGCCACGTTGTGAAAGTCTACCGCGCCGAGGCGTCGGCGGGACCTGTCGCATGCTCTCCTGATGTTGTTGATCCGGATTTGCCTGATCCGGCCACATGTGCGGGTGCCTTTCCGGACCGCCGGGACGCCCGGCCGCGTCCCGTCGTTTCCCCAGGCCAGAGCGCCGGAGCGGTCCGCCGGGGCGGTCCGCTCGGGCTCCTCGCCGGGCCGTCCGGACTTCCTCGCCGGCCCGGCCGTCCCTCTTACTCGGACCGGTCCGCGGTGGCCGCCGGGCCGGGCTGCTCGGGCTGCGCGGGCCTGTCGGGCCGCTCAGGCTGCTCGGGCTGCTCGACCTGCTCGGTGTCGGACCGGATGTCGATCCGCCAGCCGGTGAGGCGGGCGGCGAGCCGGGCGTTCTGCCCCTCCTTGCCGATCGCCAGCGACAGCTGGTAGTCGGGCACGATCACCCGCGCCACCCGCGCGTCGGCGTCCACCACCTCGACGCCGGAGACCCGGGCCGGGGACAGCGCGTTGCCGACGAACTCGGCCGGTTCCTCCGACCAGTCCACGATGTCGATCTTCTCACCGTGCAGCTCGTGCATCACGTTGCGGACGCGGCTGCCCAGCGGGCCGATGCAGGCCCCCTTGGCGTTCACGCCCGGCTTGCGGGAGCGGACCGCGATCTTGGTGCGGTGCCCCGCCTCCCGGGCGATCGCCGCGATCTCGACGGTGCCGTCGGCGATCTCCGGAACCTCCAGGGCGAACAGCTTGCGCACCAGGTTGGGGTGGGTCCGCGACAGCTGCACCGACGGGCCGCGGTGGCCCTTGCGCACCTGCACGACGTACGCCCGCAGGCGCTCGCCGTGGTCGTAGGACTCGCCGGGGACCTGCTCCTGCGGCGGCAGCACCGCCTCGATCTTGCCGAGGTCCACCAGCACGTTCCGCGGGTCCTTGCCCTGCTGGATGATGCCGGAGACGATGTCGCCCTCGCGGCCGGCGTACTCGCCGAAGGTCAGCTCGTCCTCGGCGTCCCGCAGCCGCTGCAGGATCACCTGCTTGGCCGTGGTCGCCGCTATACGTCCGAAACCCGTGGGGGTGTCGTCGTATTCCCGGACGGCCTGGCCCTCCTCGTCGGTCTCGGTCGCCCACACGGTCACGTGGCCGGTGCCGCGGTCGAGCTCGACGCGCGCCTTGGACGCCGCGCCCTCCGTGCGGTTGTAGGCGATCAGCAGGGCGTCTTCGATGGCCTTGACGGCCACGTCGAGCGAGATGTCCTTCTCGCTCTCCAGGCTCCGCAAGGCGGTCATGTCGATGTCCACGAGGTTCCCCCCTCTATTCCGGCTCAGCCGGAGAACGCGATTCCTCGGCCTGGCGGAACTCCACCTGGACCCGTCCGCGCCCCAGCTCGCCGAGGTCGAACCGGCGTCTGGTCGTCTTCGGCGCGCCCTTGCCGGCCTTGCCTCCCTTGGGGCCGCCCTTGCCGCCCTTGCCGCCCTTGTGGTCTCCGGGGCCCTGGCCGACGACGTCGATGACGACCGTCGCGTCGTCCGCGGACACCACCCGGCCCTCGATCTGCCCGCCCTCGGCCAGGGGGGCGACGACCAGCCGGCCGGCGGCACGGCGCCAGTGCCGGGGCTCGGTGAGGGGACGGTCGACGCCGGGCGAGGTGACCTCCAGCACGTACGGCCCGGCGCCCATGACGTCGGAGCCGTCGAGGAGTTCGGAGGCCGTCTGGCTGATCAGGGCGACGTCGTCGAGGCTCACGCCGCCGTCGGCGTCCACGACGATCTTGACCAGGCGGCGCCGGCCGGCGGGCCGCACGTCGACCTCTTCCAGGTCGAAGCCCGCCGCGTTGACGGCGGGGGCCAGCAGCCGGGTCAGGCCGTCCACGGCCGCGGCGCGGCCGGCGGCCGGAGCGTCGTCGTGGCCCCGGTGAGCGCGTCCTTCGCCGGACTCGACGCTCATGGGACCTCCTCTATGTTGTGCGGAACGATGTCATGCGGAACCGCGGTGTGTCCGTTGCCCTTCAAGACTATCGACAGCCGGGCACCCCAGCGGCCTTTCGGACGGCTCACCGGCGCGCCGGATATGGAATGCTTGAGCTGGCCTGATGGGCGGATCGATCGCCCCGGCCCACACCGTCGCACCACTCGGTGAGGAGACGCGTTTGCCTGAGGTCGGACCGGGTCGGGGCCCCGGGACGGGTGCCCGGGGCTCGTTCGCGGGCACGGCCGTGCCACGGCGCGCGGTCCTGGGCGGGGGCGCCGTGCTGGCCGTCCCGTTCCTCGGCGGCTGCGACGGGGCCGGAGGCGGCTCCGGCCGGACGCGGCCCTCCGCCGGGCCCGCCGGTCCGGACGTGACGGTCCTCGTGGGCGCCATCGCGGCCGAGCAGGACCTCATCGCGCTGTACGAGGCGGCCCGCGCCGCCCACGCCTCCCTGGCCCGGCGCATCGACCCGGCCCTCGCCCGCCATCGCGAGCATCTGGCGGTGCTGCGGCGCCACTACGTCCCCGGGTCGGGCGACCGCGCCGGCGAGGGGAGCGCCGCTCCCCGGCCCGCCCCGCCGCGGGCGCCTGAGGAGGCCGCCGAGGCGCTGGCGGCCCTCCGCCGGGCCGAGAGCGCGTCCGCCGCCGCCCGCGCGGCGGAGGCCGGCCGGGTCGCGCCCGGCCTGGCGCAGCTCCTGGCGAGCGTCGGGGCCTGCGAGGCGGGGCACGCGGCGGCGCTGGCGAGGACGTCATGAGGGCCGGGCGGGCGACGGCCGGGCGGGCGACGGCCGACGCCCTCCAGGAGGTGCTCCGGGCCGAGCACGCGGCCGTCTACGGGTACGGCGTCGCCGGAGCGCGGCTGGCAGGATCGATGCGCCGGTCCGCGGAGACCATCTGGAACGCGCACCGCGCGCGGCGGGACGACCTGGCGGCGCGCCTGGCGGGCATGGGGGCCACGCCGATCGCGGCGGACGCCGTGTACCGGCTGTCCGTGCGGGTCACCTCGGTGCGCACGGCGGCGGAGGCCGCCGCGGCGCTGGAGGACGACCTCGTCATCGCGTACACGGGCCTGGCCGGTTCCGCCGACGCCGCGCTGCGCGCCTTCGCGGCCCGTGCCATGCAGGAGGCGATGGCCCGGGCGGTGCGCTGGCGGGCGCACGCGGGGCGTCCCGCGGGTCCCGGCTCGGCCTTCCCCGGCCTTCCCCCGGAGTCGCTCCGGCCGAGGCCCAGACCCGGCGAATGACGGATGACCAGACCCGGCGAATGAACGGCCGTCACGCGGCGCCGCGCCTCAGAGGCGGCCGCGGACCATGCCGATCAGCCGGTCGAGCACCCGGGCGTCGGCCGACAGCCCGTTGTGCGCGTACTCGTTGGTGATCCACGGGCGCAGGCCCCTGATCGCCGCCGCGGTCTCCAGGGAGTGCTCGCGGTCGACGTACATGTCGTCGTGGTACACCGCCGCCGCGACCGGCACGGTGTTGGCGGCGAGCCGGTCCGGGTCGTAGAGGCGCGGCCAGTCCCGGTGCCGGGCGAGCAATTCCGCGCAGTCCTTCAGGGGCCGCAGCGCCGGGTCCTCGTCGAAGAACCACGGATAGATCATCTCGCCGACGAAGCGGTCCTCGAACTCGGGGAACTCCTCCAGGACGCGGTGCGCCGACCACTCCGACGCCGTTCCCTGGCAGTAGATCGCCTCGTGCAGCACCGCGTACAGCGGGTTGGCCGCGTAGCTCACCCGGGCGTCCACGCCGCGCAGGAACACGTCGGAGATCTGCCGGCCCGCGAACGCCTCCTCCAGCAGGTGGTGGAGGACGTCGAAGTCGGCGGAGGAGCCGAAGCCGTGCCCGAGGGTCTGGAACCTGCGGCGGGTGAGCCGTTCCCCGCCCGGCATCCGGACGTCGTGCTCGGCCAGATGGTCCATGACCCGCCGGGCGAGGTCGCGGTCGGCGGGGTAGCGCTCGAAGTAGCGTTCGCCGGCCGCCAGCACCCGCGGGTAGGCGGCCCGGTAGACCTCGTCGGGTCCGGCCGTCAGGCTCGGCAGCCCGCCGGTGATGAAGACCTCCCGCAGCCCCTCGGGGGCGAACGAGAGATAGGTGACGGCGCAGAAGCCCCCGAAACTCTGCCCCAGGACGCTCCACGGCCGGTCGCCTGCCAGGGCGCGGCGCAGCAGTTCGGCGTCCCGCACGATCGAGTCCGCGCGGAAGTGGCGCAGACGGCGGGCCGCCTCCGCGGGGTCGGCGGGCAGGGTCTGCCGGTTCGCCACCGTGCTGCGGCCCGTTCCGCGCTGGTCCAGCAGCAGCACGCGGTAGTCCTTGAGGGCGCGGCCGAGCCAGGCCGCCGGGCCGCCCGGACGCGTCGCCTTGTGTCCCGGACCGCCCTGCAGGAAGAGCAGCCACGGGAGGTCGTCGTCCTCCCTCCCGGGGGCGACCACCTCCCGGGCGTAGATCTCGATCGTGGCCCCGCCCGGATCATCGTGGTCGAGGGGAACGTCCAGGAAGCGGTCGGTGCAGACGAGACCGGGCCGGCGGAAGGTCGGTGACATGCCTCAACCATGCCACCGCCGACCCGCCGTCAGGACCAGCGGTCGATGTGGAGGAGCAGGTCGGACAGCCCGTCGATGGTCGCGTCGGGGGTCGCCGTGTCCCAGGCGGGGACGGTGCTGTTGGGGACGAGCACGCCCCGGAGCCCGGCGGACTTGGCCCCGTGGATGTCGTCGTACGGGCGGTCGCCGACGAAGACGCAGGCGGACGGGTCGTCGGCGCCGACGGCGGCCATCGCGGCGCGGAACGCCTCCGCGTGCGGCTTGGTCCAGGGGATCTCGCTGGAGTAGACGGCGCCGTCGAGGAGGTCGAGCACGCCGTCGCGGGCGAAGATGCGCTCGTGCCAGTCGCGGGACCACATGGTGTTGGACAGGACCCCGACCTTGATGCCGCGGTCGCGGAGCGCCCGCAGGAGGCCGGGCGCGGCCGGGTCGATGAGGGTGTGCGGGGCCCAGGTCTCGAACTGGGTGGCCAGGAGGGCCTCGGTGGGCTCCACTCCGGCGAGGGCGAACAGCTCGTCCAGGGTGGCGCTGCGGTGCTCGTCCCGGCCCCGCCGCCACAGCTCCATCTCGGCGTCCAGCAGCGCCGTGGCGACCTGCTCCACCTCGTCGGGCTCCAGGTGGGCGGAGCAGATCCGGCGCCACATGTCGCCCAGTTCGATGTCGTGCCACGGGGTGAGGGTGCCGCCCCAGTCGAAGATCACCGCTGAAACCGCCATGACGGGATCGTAACCGCGCGGCGCCCGCGGCACCCGGCGGCGAAGGCGGCGTGAGCCACGCCACATTTGCGGTTTCCATAACCTTCTTGGGGAATGGTCGTCCATGACGTGAGGTTGTGCGGTGCGGGGCCGTGAGCTTGCGAGGTGACCGTGACATGAGGCGATCAGTCACGGCGTCTACGCGGCCCGGCCCACCCCCGGTCGATCAGGCGGCTCCCGTCCGCGTTCCCGCCGGTGACACGGCGGGGGACGCCGGGTGGGAGGCGCCTTTCGGCCCGGTCCGGCCGGAGGCCCGGCGTTCCCGGCGCCGCGTGCTCGTGCGCTGCGGTCTGGTCCTGGGCGCGGTGTTCTTGGTCCTGCTGTTCCACGACGAGCTTCCCGACATCGGTGCGATGTGGAGGGCCGCCTCCCGCGCCGAGCCCGCCTGGATGGCCGTGGTGGTCCTGGCCGTGGCCGTGTCGATGGGCGCCTTCGCCCGGCTCCAGCGGCGGCTGCTGCGGATCGGCGGCGTCAGCATGACGCTGCGCCGCGCGTTCGCGGTGACGTACGCGGGGAACGCCCTGTCGACCACACTGCCCGCGGGGCCCGCGGTGAGCGTCGTCTACACCTTCCGGCAGTTCCGGCGCAGCGGGGCGACGGCGCAGCTGGCCACGGCGGTGGTCCTGGTCGGCGGGGTCGTCACGACCACCGCCTACACGGTGATCGCGCTGCTGGCCCTGGCGGCCGTCCCCCAGGCCCGGCCCCTGGCCCTCGCGGCGCTGCTCGTCCCCGCCCTCCTGGCCGTGGCGCTGTCACGGCGCGCCGTACGCGCCCGCCTGGCGGTGGTGGCGCACCGGGGCTGGGCACGGCTCGCGGCGCACCGGCGCATCGGCCCGTACGCGCGGCGGCTGGACGAGGGCCGCGCGGCACTCCGGCCGTCCCGCCGTGACTGGGCGGCGCTGGCGATGCTGGCGATGGTCAACTGGGTGTTCGACATCCTGGCGCTGTTCGCCGCGGCGCGGGCGGTCGGCGTCCATGTCGCCGTTTACGCGGTGGCGCTGGCCTACTTCGCCGCGCAGGCGGCGGGCAGCGCGCTGCCCCTGCTGCCGGGCGGTCTCGGCGCGATCGAGAGCAGCATGGCGGCCGCCCTGGTCGCGCTCGGCGCGGCGCTGGTCCCGGCCGGCGCGGCGGTCGGGCTCTACCGGCTGGTCTCCTATGTCGTGGTGGTCGCGGTGGGCTGGCTGGCCTGGCTCGGGCTGCATCAGGGCGCGCGGCCGTCCGCATGGGCCGCGCGCGCCGTGCCGGCGATCGGCACGGCCGTGCTGGGCGCCCTGGCCGCCGCCGCCATGGTGATGCCGTACCCGGGGACGGGTCCGCGCCCCGCCGGGCCCCGCCGGCCGTAGAACGCCCGGCGCGGCACCCTCCGGCACCTCCCGCTCCCAGCATGGTGACTTGTTGCGGCGGATCCCTGCTGCTAATCTCCCAAGCGAGCGCTTGGTCACACAATTGGTCATCATCAGCGGAGCATCACCGGAGGCTCGATGACGTCCCTACGGGTCAGCCTTGGCTACGAACTTGAGGTCCGCGGGCGATCCCGCGAGGTCGAGCGGAGGGCGTTCGAGAACGTCATGGACCAGGTGGTGCTGGCCGACGAGCTCGGCTTCGACACCGCCTGGTTCGTCGAGCACCACTTCACCCGCGGGTTCTCGCACTCCTCGGCGCCCGACCTGGTCCTGGCCGGCATCTCGCAGCGGACCCGGCGGATCCACCTGGGCCTGGGCGTGGTGCTCCTGCCGTTCCAGTCCCCGATCCGCACCGCCGAGCGGGTCGCCACCCTGGACGTGATCAGCGGCGGCCGGGTGGAGTTCGGCACCGGCCGCGGCGCCTCCCCGCTGGAGTACCAGGCGTTCCAGCGCCCCTTCGAGCAGTCCCGCAAGCTCTGGGAGGAGTCGCTGGAGGCGGTCCTGGCGATCTGGAACGCCGACGGCGAGCCGGTCACCCGCTCCGGCGAGTTCTTCGAGATCCCGGACGTGTCGGTCTACCCCCGCCCCGTCCAGGAGCCCCACCCCCCGGTGTGGGTGGCCTCGACGTCCCTGGACGGCTACCTGGCGGCGGCGCGGCAGGGCTACAACCTGCTGGGCATGACAATGCTCAAGGGCCTGGACGAGGTCGCCGAGGACATCGCCGCCTACAAGCGCTGCCTGGCCGAGAACGGCTTCGATCCCGAGTCCCGCCGGATCGCCCTGATGATCCCGTGGCATGTGGCGCCCACCCAGCAGGGGGCCGTCGACGTCGCCGCCGACCCGGTGCTGTGGTACCTGCGCCGCCAGATCAACCTGGTGGCCCCGCCCGGGTACACCGACGCCCGGCACGCCACCCACCGCGTCCTCGGCCAGCAGGCCGTCGGCATGCCGCCGGAGGAGGCCATGGCCGTCCTGCGCGACGAGACCATGGTCGTCATCGACGACGTCGAGGGCTCCCGCAAGGCGGTCGAGCGGATCGAGGCCGCGGGCGCCACCGACCTGATCCTGCAGGCCCAGGTCGGGGGGCTCGCCCATGAGGACGTGTGCGGGTCGATGAGGCTCTTCATGCGCGAGGTCGCTCAGGAGGCGAAGTGAGCTGGAAGACCCGTGGCGCCTTCCCGCCCGGACGCGCGGCGCAGGGGCTGGTGCTGCTGTCCCCGGAGGGAGGGCCGGCCGTCCCGCTGGGCGCGGCCGACCGCGCCTCCGCCCTCGAACTGGCGTCGGCGACGCTGGCCGCCGCCGGGCTCGGCGACCGCGACCGTGCCGTCGTGGCGCTCAACAACGACGGTGAGCTGACCGGTCCCCTGCTCGCCGAGGCCGCGGCGGGGGTCGCCCAGGCCGCCGCCTGCGTCGGCCCGCGCGGGCGCATGCGGCTGCACACCGCGCTGGAGAGCCTGCGCGCGACCACGCTGATCACCACCCCGACCGGGGCGATGGACTTCCTCGCCCGGCTGCACCTGGAGTTCCTGCTCGACCCGCTCGACCTGGAGCTGCGCCACATCCTGCTGGTCGGCGAGGTGCCCTCCCCCAACACCTACCGGCAGCTCACCACGGAGTTCGAGGCGTCGGTTCGCGAGCTGTACGCCGACCCCTACTTCGGCATCCCGGTCGCGCAGCGGGCCTCGTCCGACTCCGTGCTGACCCCCGTACGCGAGGGCCTGCTGGGGCTCGCTCCCCTGGACAAGGACGTCGTGCTGGACGCCCCGTACGAGGAGGGCCTCGCCGAGATCGTCGTCACACCGGGCTGGCATTCCACGCTCGGGGACGCGACCCTGCGCACGGGCCAGGCCGTACGGCTCGGCGGCGGTGAGGAGGGCGTGCCCGCGCCCGCCCACACCGTGGGCGACCACGTGCTGGTGCGGGGCCGCTGGCTGTCGATCCCCAAGGTGGCCTCCGCGCTCACCCGGATCGACGGCGTCAGCCACTGGGACCTGCGGCTCAGCCGGGAGGGCACCCTCGACGCCGCCGCGCTGCACGTCACCTTCAACCGGGACACCCTGGTCAAGAACCCCATGTGGAAGTCGAGGATCGCGCAGGCGCTGTACGCGCTGACCCCTGTCTCCATCGAGGTGGTCATCGAGGAACAGGTCTCGGAGGAACGCCGTGCGGGCACGGTCACCGACCTGCGCGGCCACCACCTCGGCCAGGACCGTTCACAGGCGTCCTGAGGCCGGGCTGCCTGAGGCCGGCTGCCTGAGACGGGCTGCCTGACGGGCTGCCCGAGGCCGGGCGCGATCAGGCCCGGCCCCAGGCAGGGGCGTCCAGGGACACATCACAGGGACTCTGAGGAGGCGCGATGGAGCTGCGGCCCGTACCCGGCTGGAGAACGATCCCCCGCATGCTGCGCGACCAGGCGGCGCACCACGGCGACGCGGAGGTCGTCGTGTCGGGTGACGTCAGGCTCACCCTGGCCGAGCTGGCGGAACGGGCCTCCGAGGTGGCCCGCGCCCTGATGGCCCTGGGCGTCGCGCCCGGCGACCGCGTCGCGGTATGGGCGCCCAACACCCCCGACTGGGTGGTGGCCGCGTACGGGATCTGGGACGCGGGCGCGATCATCGCTCCGCTGTCCACGCGGTTCAAGGGCCTGGAGGCGGGCGGGCTGCTCCGCAAGGTCGGCGCCAGGGTGCTGCTGGTGGCCGAGGGCTTCATGGGCACCTCCTACCTCGACATGCTCGCCGGGGAGCGCGGATCCCTGCCCGATCTGGAGCACGTCGTGATCCTGGGCACCGCCGTCCCGGCCCGTTCCGGGGCGCTCGGCTGGGCGGAGTTCCTCGCGGGCGGTTCGGCGGTCGCGCCGGAGGCGGCCGAGGAACGGGCGCTGTCGGTCGGCCCGGACGACCTCGCCGAGATCATGTCCACGTCCGGCACCACCGGGGCCCCCAAGGGCGTCATGCTCCACCACGACCAGCTGCTGCGCGGCTACTGGGACTGGTCGGAACTGGTGACGCTGCGGGCGGGCGACCGCTACCCGATCATCGCGCCGTTCTCGCACGGCTTCGGCATCAACGCCGGGCTGCTGGCCTGCGTGCTGCGCCGCGCCACGATGATGCCGATCGCGCTGTTCGCCCCGGACGAGCTGATGGACCTGATCGAGCGCGAGCGGGTGAGCGTGCTGGCCGGGGCGCCGCCGATGTTCTTCAAGATCCTGGACGAGCTGGCGGTCCGGGACGTCTCCTCGCTGCGGGTGGCGATCTGCGGGGCCGCGGCCGTACCGCCGGAGCTGGTCCGTCGGCTGGTGGACCGGGCCGGGCTGGAACGGGTGATCAACGCCTACGGGCTGATGGAGGGCACCGTGGTGTCGATGACCCGGGCCGGGGACCCGGTGGAGGTGATCGCCGGCTCCACCGGCCGTCCCGTGCCGGGCGTGACCGTGCGGGTGGTCGGCGACGACGGTAAGGATCTGGCGCCCGGCGAGCGGGGCGAGATCCTCGTCGGCGGGTACGGGGTGATGCGCGGCTACTGGCGGGACCCCGAGCGCACCGCCGAGGCCGTGGACACCGGCGGCTGGCTGCACACCGGCGACATCGGCACCCTCGACGAGGCCGGCAACCTGGCCATCGTCGACCGCAAGAAGGAGATGTTCATCGTCTCCGGGTTCAACGCCTACCCCGCCGAGATCGAGGGGCTGCTGCTGCGCTGCCCCCAGGTCGCCCAGGTCGCGGTGATCGGCGTGCCGGACGAGCGTCAGGGCGAGGTCGGGCTGGCCTACGTCGTCCCGCCGCCCGGAGTGTCCGCGGACCCGGCCGGGATCATCGCCTGGGCCCGGGACCACATGTCCAACTACAAGGTGCCGCGCCGGGTGGTGCCGGTGGACGCGCTGCCGGTCAACGCCAACGGCAAGATCGACAAGTCCGCGCTGCGCGCCCGCGCCCTGGCCGGGGACTGAGAACCGCCCGAGGACCACCCGAGGACCGACCCGGGACCGACCCGGGACCGGCCAGGAACCGAGCCCCCACCGGCGGTCAGCGCAGCGGGCGCCAGCCGACCAGCGTCGTGGACTCGTCCACGTCCAGGAAGACGGCCTCCACGGGCAGGCCCGGTTCGAGGTCTCCGGGCGAGCCGTCCACCAGGTCGCCGTACATCAGCAGGTCCTCGCCGTCGTCCAGGCGCACCAGCAGCACCGGGAAGGGGACCTCGCCCGCCATGGCCGGCATGAAGACCTGGTGGTTGACGATCCAGCTGTAGACCCGGCCGGTGCCGCGCGCGGGCACCCACTCCCACGCCCGGCCGCGGCAGCGGTTGCACACGGCGCGGGCCGGGAAGCGCAGGGTCCCGCACCCCTCGCAGCGCTGCACCGTCAGCTCGTGCCGCCGTACCGCCTCCCACCACGGCGCGGAGTCCCGGTCGGGCTCGGGCCGGGGGAACCGGGCCCTCGCGCTCGAAGCCCGCCGTTCCGGGCCCGCCTTCGGTTCTGCCTGCGGTTCTGCCGAACTCACGTGTCGCTCCTCAGGATCAGTGCCGAGGTCCCGGCGAGGACGTAACCGGGCTGGGAGGTCGAGAGGGCGACCTCGGCTCCGGGGACCTGGCGGTCGCCGGCGGTGCCGCGCAGCTGGGCGACGGCCTCGGCCACGTGGTTGATGCCGTGCACGTACCCCTCGGACAGGAACCCGCCGTGGGTGTTGACGGGCAGCTCCCCGTCCAGGGCGAGGGCCCCGGAGGCCGCGTACGGCCCGCCCTCGCCCTTGGGGCAGAAGCCGTAGTCCTCCAGCTGGACCAGGACCGAGTAGGTGAAGCAGTCGTACAGCTCGGCGACGTCGATGTCCCCTGGGCCCGCACCCGCCATGGCGTACAGGCGCGGGGCCAGCCTGGCCGCCTCGGTGACGGTGAGGTCGGTCCCGCCGGGCCCGCTCCCGGCGCCAGAAAAGAAGCTGTCGCCGCCCGCCCACGCGGCCCCGGAGATCAGGACCGGGACGTGCCGCAGGTCGCGTGCGCGCTCGCGCGAGGTGACCACGACCGCGCAGGCCCCGTCGGTCTCCAGGCAGCAGTCCAGCAGCCGGAACGGCTCGGCGATCCAGCGGGAGGACAGGTAGTCGTCGAGGGTGATCGGGTCGCGCTTGAGGGCCCGCGGGTTCTTGGCCGCGTTCGCGCGCTGGCCGACCGCGATGTGCCCGAGCTGCTCGTGGGTGGTGCCGTAGGCGTTCATGTGCGCCCGCGCGTACATCGCGAACTGCTGCGGCGGCGCGAAGTAGCCGTAGGGCGCCTGGTACTGGACGTCGAAGATCGCCGCGGGCCCGCGGCCGGTGCCGCCCATCCGGAACTCCGAGCGGGCGTTGATGGCGCGGTAGCAGACGACCGTCTCGGCGACGCCGGCCGCGACCGCCATCGCCGCCTGCCCGATCACCGAGTGCGAGACGCTGCCGCCGCCGAACTGGTCGAGGTACCAGGTGACCTCGGGCAGGCCGAGCGCGGGCGCCACCACCCACGGCGGCGTGGAGTCGCCCACGCGGTGGGTGGCCAGCGCGTCCACGTCGTCGACGTCCAGCCCCGCGTCGTCCAGCGCGGCGAGGACGGCGTCGACGGCGAGGGTGAGCGTCGACACCCCCGAGTCCTTGCTGAACGGGGTGTAGCCGACTCCGGCGATCGCGGCACGGTCGCGAAAGGTCCCCACGAGCCCGTTCCTCCTCCTGGCGCCGGCGTCCGCCCACCCTTACCGAGCAAGCGCTTGTGCACCAGCCTAGGCACTCCCGAACACCCTCGTCAACGTCCCGTGACCAGGCCCGCAGCCGGACGAGGGGTGAACGCGGAGGCGGGCGGAACAGGGGCGGCGGGCGCCGCCCGGCTTGACACTCCGGACGGGGCCGCCCTATCGTCCAAGCAAGCGCTTGGCTAAGAGAAGGGATCGGGTCCATGGCCGACCCAGCGACCGCGGCCACGCCGCACGTGACCGGCCCGGCCGATCGACCCCCCGGCCACGGAACGGAACACCGCATGCACGGATCCCCCAACGGATCGGGCGGGGCACGGGTGACCGACATCGACGCCGCCCGGTTCCGGTCGGTGCTGGGCAGGTTCGCGACCGGCGTGGTCGCCATCACCGCCATCGAGACCGCGACCGGGCGCCCCACCGGCCTGGCCGCCAACTCCTTCACCTCGGTCTCGCTGGACCCGCCGCTGGTGGCCTTCTGCGTCGCGCACACCAGCACCACCTGGCCGCGGCTGCGCGGAGCCGGGCGGCTGTGCGTCAACATCCTCGGCGAGCCGCAGCTGGAGGTCTGCAAGCGGCTCGCGATCAAGGGCGGCGACAAGTTCGCCGGGATCGACTGGACCGAGTCGCCCGGCGGCGGCCCGGTCATCGAGGGCGCGCTGGCCTGGATCGAGTGCACGGTGGAGAACGAGTACGTCGCCGGCGACCACCTCATCGTCGTCGCCCGCGTCCTCCACCTCGACAAGCACCACGACGGCGAGCCCCTGCTGTTCTACAAGGGCGGGTACGGCCGCTTCGACGGCTGAGACCGCTGAGCCCGCGCGGTGACGGCGAGCTCGTCGCCGGGGCACCCAGGGGACCGCCTCAGAGGACCGCCTCAGGAGACCGCCTCAGGAGACCGGGGTGTCCTCGGGGGCGCGCAGGCGGGCGAGGACCTGGACGGGGTCGGCGAGCACCTCGGCGAACGCGAACTCCGCCGCCCCCACCAGCGTGGTGTCGTCGCCCAGCGCCGCGGTGCGCAGCCGGACGTTCTCGCGCGGCGCCGCCATCGCCCCGGTCGCCAGCACGCTCCGCACCTGGGCCGCGGCCCCCAGGTAGATGTCGCGCAGCGTCCCCCCGAAGACCACCAGGCCGGGGTTGAAGACGTTGACCAGGTTGGCCACGCCCCAGCCCAGCCACGTCCCGACGCGGTGCAGGGCGTCCCGCGCCACGATGTCGCCGCGGTCGGCCGCGTCGACCACCGCGCGCACCGCGTCCCGCCCGACCAGGTCGGGCGACTCCCGGCGGCCGGCGTGCTCGAGCAGGGTCCGCTCCCCCACCTCGGCCTCCAGGCAGCCCCGGGACCCGCAGCCGCACACCCGGCCGCCCGGGTTGACCATCATGTGGCCGACCTCGCCGCCGTACCCCTCGTGGCCGCCCAGCAGCCGGCCGCCCACGATGATCCCGCCGCCGACGCCGACGTCGCCGTGCAGGTAGATCAGGTCGTCGCAGCCCACCCCGGCGCCGCGCTCGTGCTCGGCCAGCGCGCCGAGGTTGGCGTCGTTGCAGACCGAGACCGGGACGCCCAGGCCGAGCCGGCGCGACAGGGCCTCGCCCAGCGCCAGGTCGCCGACGTCGAGGTTGGGCCCGAACATGATCTGGTGGTCGGCGCGGCGGACGGTGCCGGGGAACGCCAGCGCCGCGCCCACGCACACCGCGTCCCGCCCGGCCTTGCGCGTCAGCGAGCGGGCCGCCGCCACCAGCGCGCCGAGCAGCTCGCCGGGATCGAACGGCCCCCTGGCGCGCGGCGCCTCGCGCCGCTCCAGGATCGTCCCGCCGAGCCCGACCCGGGCCACGCCCAGCCGGTCGACGCCGACCTCGAACGCCAGCACGTAGACCCGGGTGGACTCGGGCCGCACCACCAGTGAGGGTCGGCCCGCGCGGCGGCCCGGCCGCCTCGGCAGCTCCTCGCGCACCAGCCCGGCCGCGGTGAGATCGGCGGTCAGCGCCATGATCGTGCTGCGGTTGAGGCCCAGCGACTCGGCGAGGGTCGCCCGCGAGGCGGGGCCGCGCAGATGGACGAAGCGCAGCAGCGTGCCCAGGTTGTGACGCCGGATCTCCTCCTGGGAGGGGCCCGCCTTCATGATGCGGACGGTCCCGCCGCCGGGACCCCGGCCTCGCGGGGCAGCCCCAGGTCGCCGCTGCGGCCGGAGGTGATCAGCTCGACGACCTGCGCGTGGGTCACGTCCGCCGTCCTGACCTGGGCGGCCATCCGGCCCAGGTACAGCGCGGCGATCCGGTCCGAGACCGCGAACACGTCGTTCATGTTGTGCGAGATCAGCACGACCGCCAGCCCCTGGTCGGCCAGCCGCCGCACCAGCTCCAGGACCTGCTGGGTCTGCGCGACGCCCAGCGCCGCGGCGGGCTCGTCCAGCACCACCAGCCGGCTGTCCCACAGCACCGCCCGCGCGATCGCGACGGTCTGCCGCTGCCCGCCCGACAGCGCCGACACCCGCTGCCGCACCGAACGCAGCGACCGTACCGACAGCGACGACAGGGTGCGGATCGCCAGCTCCTCCATCGCCGCCTCGTCCAGCACCGGGCCGCACCGGCGCTCCCGGCCCAGGAACATGTTCTGGACGATGTCGAGGTTCTCGCACAGCGCCAGGTCCTGGTGGACGACCTCGATGCCCAGCGACGCCGCGTCCCGGGGACTGTCCACCCGTACCGGGCGGCCGTCCCACAGGAACCGGCCGGAGTCGAACGGGTGGACGCCGCCGATGCACTTCACCAGCGTCGTCTTGCCGGCGCCGTTGTCACCGACCAGTGCGGTGACCTCACCGGGACGTGCCGAGAAGTCCACGTCGTGCAGCACCTTGACGGGACCGAAGCTCTTGTCGATTCCGCGCAGGTCCAGAACGGGTGTCACTGACATGCCGAGGGGCTCCCACCGTGCCGCACCGCCGACGCGCGGAACGCGGTCCTGGCCGGTGAGCGTAGCAGCAGCGTACCCCGCCTGGTGGGCGGATCCGCGCGGTCCGGGGACGGCGTGGCCGCGCGGGCCGAGCACGGGCGGACCGGGGGGCGGCGGCGCGAACGCGGGCGGTGGCCCGGCGGCGCGCGCGGCCCGCTCCCCCGGCCCCGGCACGGTGCTCACCGGCCGGTGACCGCCCGCCGGCGCCGGGCCAGCGCGTCGATGCTCGCGGCCAGCAGCAGCACCGCACCGGTGATCAGGAACTGCACGTACGCCTTGGTGCCCAGCAGCCCCAGGCCGTTCTCGATGGTGGCCACCACCAGGCCGCCGAGCACGGCGTCGCGCGCCCGGCCGCGCCCGCCGAACAGGCTGGTGCCGCCGATGACGGCGGCGCCGACCGCGAACAGCAGGGTGTTGCCCGCGCCCGCGTCGGGGGTGACCGAGTTGAGCCGGGACGCGGCGACGATGCCCGCCAGCGCGGCCATCCCCGAGCAGATCATGAAGACCGACATCCGCAGCCGGGTCACGTTGATGCCCGCCCGCCGCGCGGCCTCGGCGTTGCCGCCGATCGCGTACAGGTGCCGCCCGTAGGCGGTGCGGCCCAGCACGAAGGTGGCCACGATCAGCAGCGTGCCCACCAGCGGCACGCCCCACGGGATGCCGGCCAGCGTGATCAGCGGGCTGGGCGCCCGGTCCAGGCTGAGCAGGTAGGTGCCGCCCAGCAGCGCCAGCGCCACCACGGCCACCTGCGCGACCACCAGCTGGACCGGCTTGGAGGCCAGCCCGCGCTGGTGCTGGCGCCGCCACCGCCACATCTGGATCGCGCCGTACCCGGCGGCGCACACCGCCGCCATCGTCCAGCCCAGCCAGACCGGCATGTTCTTGTTGGCCAGCGCCACGATGACCTCGTCGTGCACCGGGACGGTGCCGCCCTGGCCGATCAGCCGCAGGGTGATGCCCTGCAGGCCGAGGAAGAGCGCCAGCGTCACCACGAACGACGGGATCCGCACCACCGAGACCAGCCAGCCGATCGCGGTCCCGATCACCACCCCGGTCGCCACCGCCGACAGCACCGCCACGTACCACGGCTGGCCGGCGTCGACGATCAGCGTGGCCATCACCCCGCCGCAGACCCCGCTGGCCACCCCGGCCGACAGGTCGATCTCGCCGAGCAGCAGGACGAACACCAGGCCCATCGCCAGGATGGTCACCGGCATCGCCTGGGTGAACAGGTTGGCGAGGTTGCGTTCGCTGAGGAAGGTCTCCGGGCGGAGCGCGGTGAACAGCACCACCAGGCCGGCCAGGCCGAGGATCGCGGGCAGCGCGCCCAGGTCTCCCGAGCGCACCCGGTTCCAGTAGTCGCGCAGCGCCGAGGGCACGTCGTGCGCGCGCCGGTCGCCGGCGAAGTCCGAGTCCGCCAGTGTGACGGCGGTCCCCTTGTCGATGGACATCCAAGCCCCTTCAGATTGGCTCGGCGGCGGTCGCCGGCGCGAGGCCGAGATCGCCGGAACGGCCGGCGGTGATGAGCTCCACGACCTGCCCGGTGGTGACGTCGGCGCGCCGCACGTCCGCCGCCACCCGGCCCAGGTAGAGCGCGGTGATCCGGTCCGACACCTCGAACACGTCGTTCATGTTGTGCGAGATCAGTACCACCGCGTGCCCGGTGTCGGCGAGCCTCCGGACCAGATCGAGGACCTGCCGGGTCTGCGCGACGCCCAGCGCCGCGGTGGGCTCGTCGAGGACGACGACCGTGGAGTCCCACAGCGCGGCCTTGGCGATCGCGACGGTCTGCCGCTGGCCGCCCGAGAGGCTGGCCACCTGCTGCCGCACCGACTTCACGGTGCGGACCGACAGCCGCGCCAGCGTCTCCCGCGCGGCCTGCTCCATCGAGTCCTCGTCCAGCACGATCCCGCGGCGGCGCTCCCGGCCGAGGAACATGTTCTGGACGATGTCGAGGTTGTCGGCCAGCGCGAGGTCCTGGTACACGATCTCGATCCCCAGCGCGGCGGCGTCCCGGGGGCCGCCGATCTCCACCCGGCGGCCCTCGAACTCGATCGTGCCGGAGTCGATCGGATGGATGCCGGCGATGCACTTCACCAAGGTGGACTTGCCCGCGCCGTTGTCGCCGACCAGGGCCATCACCTCGCCGCGCCGCACGGCGAAGTCCACGTCGTGCAGCACGTGGACGGCGCCGAAGCTCTTGTTGAGCCCGGTCAGGCGGAGGAGCGGGGCACCGTTGTCTGCCATGTGTGTCCTTTCCCAGGGGTACGCCCGCGGCGGGTCCCGGTGGCGCGTTCACGAGGGGGGCCTTGCGCGCCGGCGTCGGGACCCGCCACGGGGGTCACTGGATTCCGGCGTCCTTGCACTTGGCCGCGTAGGGGCCCGCGCAGAGCTCTTCCTTCTTGACGAAGCCGTCGTCGACGACCTGCTTGACGTTCTCCTTGAACACGGCGACCGGCGTCAGCAGCACCGAGGGGACCTGCCGCTTGCCCTGCGGGTCATCGACCGTCCCGGTGGTCTCGCCCTTCTGCCCCTTGAGCACGGCGAGGGCGAGCTTGGCCGCGGCGTCGGCCTGCTGCTTGACCGGCTTGTACACGGTCATGCACTGGGTGCCGTCCAGGATGTTCTGCAGGCCCTGGACGCTGGCGTCCTGCCCGGTGACCGGCACCTTCCCGGCCTCGCCGTTCTTCTTCAGGATGGAGATCGCCGAGTTGCCGACCCCGTCGTTGGCGGCCAGCACGCCGTCGATCTTGCCGCCCTGCTGGGTCCACATCTGCTCGAAGATCGTGGCGGCCCGCTGGTTGTCCCACTCGGGCACGGCCTGCTCGGCGACCTTCTTGTAGGAGGTCACCTTGTCGAGGACGTTGTGCGCGCCCTGGGCGAAGAGGGTGGCGTTGTTGTCGGTGGGCGCGCCGTTGAGGTAGACGATGTTGGCGTCCTTGTCGCCCAGGCACTTCTGCAGGCCCTTGCCCTGCTCCTCGCCGACCTTCACGTTGTCGAACGAGACGTAGTAGTCGGCGACGCCGCCGAGCGTGAGCCGGTCGTAGTCGATCGTCTTGACGCCCTGCTGCTGCGCCTTGCGCTGCACGGCCGCCGCCGAGTTGGAGTCGATGCCGTCCACGACCAGGACCGTGACGCCGTTGGTGATCATCTGGTCGGCGATGGTCTGGAACCGCTGGGTGGAGCCTTCCGCGTTCTGGATGTCGTACTCGACGCCCGCCGCCTTGAACGCCGCGGCGAGGAAGGGCCGGTCGAAGCTCTCGTAGCGGACCGAGGACTTGGTGTCGGGCAGGATCACGCCGATCTTGCCCTTGCCCTCGGAACTGGCGTCGGAGCCGGAGTCGTCCCCGCAGGCGGCGAGGGTGAGCACCGCGCACGCCGAGAGGGCGGTGAGGCCGAGGATCCCCTTGCGCATGGGCCCGGGTCCTTTCTGGGGGGTGGGACCACCGGTGATCGAGGTCACACGATGAATGTTGTGCCCCGCAACTTATGTCGCCCCGCCCTGATTCGTCGAGACCCGATTTGTTGTCAGCGGTAACAATCCTGTAACACGCGTGGCGACCTGCCCGTTCTCCTGCCACTGGTAGCGAGACGGGAGAACGGGGGCGAGCGGGCGAGTATGTTCGGCGCCTCAACATTTGCCGGAAGCGGGGCCGGACAAGGCGAGAGGAGCGCTCCGGGGGACGCCTCGAAGCCGTGCGGAACGGGCACCCGGCGGCGCCGGGGAGAGGCCGTGGCGGGCGAGCGCGAGAGGCGCGCCGGGCGCACGGTGAGCCCGGAAGGGCGGGAAGGGTGGCCGGATCCGGCCACCGAGGGGTCGTCGCGGGCGGGCTAGGCCGGGGCCCGGCACGGGGTGGTGATCATGCGGAGGTCCATCGGTGTCGACCGGGATGCGTCCGCATGATCACCTCATTCATCAGTGGACGGCCAGCACCCGCGCGACCCGGTCGGCCACGGCGGGGACGTCGCCGACGGGCGCGATGCGCTCCGCCCACGACCACCAGTACCACCAGCCGTCCGCGCCTTCCTCGGCCAGGATGTTCTCCGCGAGGGCGGACGCGTCCGGATTCATCACATGCAGGCTGGGCGCCAGCCCGGGGGGAAGGGTGAGTCGCACCCGGAACCCCCGCCGGACCATCTCGTCGCCCAGCTCCTCCAGATATTCGATCCGCGTCTTGGGCAACGCGGCGGTTTCGTCAGGCATCATGCTCGCTCCATCTGAACGTGGTCTGGCCCGACGAAAACCCAGCCTCCCCCGTCACTTGCCCGACTTCAAGCACATCCGGCGGGCAGAGGCCAGGTCAGAGAGATGGACGCCGGAGGCCGGGGAAAGGTTCGGGGACGCGGAACGCCCGCCGGTGAATGGCGGGACGGCATCCGGGATATCTTGCGGTGACGGCCGAGCGGTGAGGATGTGGGGGCGGGAATGACGGCGTACGCGGGATCGGGCCCGGAAAGGCACCGTGACCTGACCCGGCCCGATCTGCCCCTGCCCCGGCCCGGCTCCGCCGACACCGAGGTTCCGCCCCCGCTCCAGCCTCCGGTCCGCCCGCCGGCCCGGCCCGAGGGATCGGCGCCGAGGGGCGCGAACTGGCACCGGATGCACTATCCGGTCGGCGTCTTCCTCCTCGCCTACGGGGTGACCGGCCTCGTCACCGGGGCGCTCGGCTGGAGCGACCGGCGCGAGGAGCTGGCCGGGTACGTCGGCGCGGGGCTCGCCACGCCCGCGCTGGTCGCGGTGAAGGGGCTGGAGCTGCTGCTGGTCGTGCTCGCCGCGGCCGGTCTCCTGCGGCGCCAGGACGTGTGGTTCCTGCCCGCGCTGACCGGCTGGCTCGCAGGATTCGGCGTGTTCACCCTCTTTGATGTCTTCAAGGGCAAATGGGGCGCGCTGCTGGAGCACGCGGTGTTCCTGGGCGGCTTCGCCCTGCTGCTCTTCCTCTCGTACGGGCTGAGCGTGAAGGCCCGGGTGGGCCGCTCGGGCGCCTCGGCTCCCCCTCCCGCCGCGCCCGCCCCCGGCTCGGCGCCTCCCCCCGTTCCGGTCCCCGCACCCGGCGCTCCGTCCGGCGAGTCCGGCGGTTCTGGCAGTTCTGGCGGGCTGACCCGTACGCAGGAGTTCGCCCTGGCCGCGCTCAACCGCTGGCAGCGCGGCGTCCAAGGGCAGGGCGGCGGCCAGGGACAGGGCAGCATCCAAGGGCAGGGCAGCATCCAGGGACAGGGCGAAGGGTCCGCGCAGGACTCCGGCAAGACGCAGGCCATGGAGCCCGTGACGGCCCCGGAGACCGGACAGGCCCCGGAGACCGGCCAGGCCAAGGCCACCGGGCAGGCCCAGGGCACGGGGGAAGCAGAGGGTACGGAGCGGGCCCACGGTACGGAGCGGGCACAGGAGAGCAGGCCGGTTCGCGAGACCGTGCGAGACCTGAGGCTCCCCCGGAGACCGCAGTCCCGGCAGGACACCGCCCCGCTGCCGCGCCCGGAACCGCCCGAGTCCCCCGAGCCGTCCGAGCAGTCCAAGTCACCCGAGCCGTCCGAGTCGCCCGAGCCGCCTGAGCAGTCCGAGCAGTCCGAGTCGCCCGAGCCGCCCCGCTGACGGGGCGGCGGCGGGCACGGCGGTCAGGGCACCACGACGATCTTCGCGTGCTCGTCGGGCGCCGCGAGATCGGCGAAGGCCCCGGCCACACCGTCCAGCCCGACCGTCCCGGTGATGATGGACCCGGCGTCGACGCGGCCGGCCGCGATCGCGTCCAGGGTCGCCCCGTACTCGTCGGGAAGCGCGCCGAACGTGCCGCGCAGGGTGAGCTCCTTGCTCACCGCCAGGCCCGGCTCGACGCGGTCCTCCTGCATGCAGACCCCGACGAGCATGACGGTCGACCCCGCGGGGGCGCCCTCGACGACCTGCCGCAGGATCCCGGGAACACCCACGCACTCGAAGATCACCGCACCGCGGGTCGCGGTCCCCAGCAGCTCGGCGGCGATCCGGTCGGTGATCCCGGTCGCCACGCCGAGGTCGGCCCAGCGGTCGTAGGGGGAGGCCACGGCCGGGTCGATCAGCTCGTCCGCGCCCAGCGCGCCGGCCAGTTCGCGCCGCCGGGCGGAGAGGTCGGCGGCCAGGACGGGGCCGTGCCCGGCGGCCTTCAGCGCCGCCACCACGCCGAGGCCGATCGGCCCCAGCCCGATCACGACCGCCACGTCGTCCGCGCCGATGCCGCTGCGCCGCACCGCCCGGGTCGCGACCGAGAACGGCTCGGTGATCGCGGCCACCTTCGGGTCCAGCCCGTCCGGCACGGCGAACGCCAGGCCCTCGTTGAGGATCATGTACTCGCCGTATCCTCCGGGGTACATCGGCGCGTACCCGATGATCCCGGCGCCCTGCGGGCCGATCCCGATCGGCGGGCCGCAGACCGCGGTGCCCAGCGGCAGCTCCCGCCGCGTTCCCGGGCCGTACTCGACGATCTCCCCGGCGAACTCGTGGCCGAAGACCAGCCCGTCGCGGGGGTCGTAGGGCGTGCCGCCCGACCGGCGGGTGGTCTCCATGAACGCGTCGGGATCCTGAAGCGCGTGCAGGTCGGACCCGCAGATGCCGCACGCCAGCGTCCGTACGAGGAGTTGGCCCTCCAGCGGCACCGGATCGGGCACCTCGGTCACGACCATCGTGTCGTCCTTGGTCAACGCGGCGCGCATGCGACCCTCCCGGCACCTTGTCGCCAGCGAGCACTGGCACGGACTCTTCGCCAGCAAATACTGACATGATTTCGGGGCCGGTGGACCGGACACCGCCCACAGGAACGATCTTGGCAACTGTTGCCGTTGGGGAACCTTTGGGCCGGTGCCATTTTGGGCCCCATGAGAGCCCGAAAAATCGCGTGGTCGGCGGTGCTGACCGCGGCGCTGGCGGCTCCGGCGGCGTTCGCGGCCACGGCCGCGGCGCAGCCCGCCGCACCGGTCACGGCACCCGCCTGTGACCCCACCCGGACCGAGCCCGTCTACCGCGGCAAGGTCCCCTCCCCCGAGCAGGCCCTGGGCGTCGAACTCGGCGCGCGTCCCGTCACCGCCGCCGAGTCCGACCGTTACCTGGAGGCGGTCGCCGCGGCCAGCGAGCGCGTCGTCTCCGGCACGCTGGCGACCAGCGCCCAGGGACGGCCGCTGAAGTACGCCATCGCCGGCCGTCCCGAGTCGCTGACCAAGGCCGGCCTGGCCAAGGTGCGCTCCGACGCCGCGCGGCTGCGCGACCCGCGGACCCCGGAGGCCCTGGCCGAGCGGATCGCCGGTCGCGGCGTCCCCATCCTCTGGGTGGCCGGCAACGTGCACGGCAACGAGCCCAGCGGCACCGACGCGGCGCTGCGGGTGCTGCGCGACCTGGGCGACCGCAGCGACTGCGCGGCGACCGGCATCCTGGACAACGCGCTGGTCGTCGTGCTGCCGACACAGAATCCCGACGGGCGCGAGGCCGGGACGCGGCAGAACGCCTACGGGTTCGACATGAACCGCGACTGGTTCGCGCGCAGCCAGCCCGAGACCGACGGCAAGCTGGCGATGCTCAACCAGTACCCGCCGGTGATGTTCATCGACGCGCACGAGATGGGCGGGGACTCCTACTTCTTCCCGCCCAACGCCGACCCGGTCTACCACGAGACGCCCGAGCAGGCGGTCGGCTGGATCAACGACCTCTACGGCGCCTCGATGGCCGCGGAGTTCAAGCGGCAGGGCATCGACTTCTTCAACCGCGACGTGTACGACCTCTTCTACCAGGGGTACGGCGACACGGTCCCGACCACGGCGTTCCACGCCGCCGGGATGACGTTCGAGAAGGGCTCGGCCAGCCCCTACCCCGACAAGTTCAGGGAGCAGTACCTCACCCAGTGGGTGTCGCTGTCGGCGGCCGCCGCGAACCGGCGGACGATCCTCTCCCAGTGGCGCCGGATGACCGTGGACGCCTACCGGCAGGGACAGGCGGGAGAGCTGGAGCCCAACAAGGCCTACAACCCGCCCAACCAGATCGACCGTCCGGTGCCCGACCGGAAGGTCCGGCACTACTTCCTGCGCGCCGACGACGCGGCCAAGGCCGCCGAAGTGCGGACCGTCGTACGGCGCCTCCAGCGGATGGGCGTGGAGGTACGGCGGCTGTCCAAGCCGCTGAGCGTCCCCGACTACAAGGAGTACGGCCGCCGGGAGGGCGCGACCACGCTCCCCGCGGGCACGTACTGGATCACCATGGCCCAGGCCCGGAAGCACTGGATCCAGGCCATGCTGAACGAGGACTCCTACACGCCGTTCCCCTACTTCTACGACGTGACCGCGTGGAGCCTGCCGCTGCTGGCCAACGTGTCCGGCGGCTCGTCGGGCGCCGAGCTGCGCCCGCGCGCCTCCACCGTGGCGCCGCTGCCCGCCGAGGACACCGCGCGGCGCGGGAAGGCGCCCCGGATCGGCGTCCTGGAGCTGTCGGCCACCTCGTCGTCGGCCCGCCAGTCGGTCGGCTGGCTGCGGCACCGGCTCGACCGCGAGTGGAAGCTGCCGTTCACCCTGCTCGGCCCGGCGGACGTGGCGGCCGGCAGGCTGGACGGCGTGGAGGTCCTGCTGGTGCCGAACGGCCCGGCGGCCACGGCGTACGAGCAGCTCGGCACCGGCGGGCGCGCCGCGCTCCAGCGGTGGACGCAGGACGGCGGGCGCTACGTCGGCTGGCAGGGCGGCACGCAGCTGGCGGCGCGGCTGGGGCTGACCACGACCCGATTGAGCGAGCCCACCTCGGACGTGCCGGGCACGCTCCTGCGCGTGGCGGTGAACGGCAGGAGCCCGCTGGCCGCCGGTGTCGGCGCCACGGCCTGGCAGTTCTACGCCTACGACCTGGTGATGCGCCAGCCCGACCCGGCCAAGGTCGCGGTCGCCTACCCGGCCACGTCCTCGCCCGACTGGTTCGTGTCCGGTTTCGAGCGGGGCGCGGCCGAACTCGGCGGCACGGCCGCGGTCGTCGACGAGCCGGTCGGGAAGGGCCGCACGGTGCTGTTCGGCGCGGAGCCCAACTTCAGGGCGTTCTCCGACGGCACGGCCGAGCTGCTGGCCAACGCGATCCTGGGCCCGGACCCGGCGGCGCGCGTCTCCGGCCTGGCCGCCCCGTCCGCGACGGCGGCGCGGCAGGCCGCGGCGCTGCCGCAGGCCGAGTCGCCCGTCCGGGTGTCGGTCCGGTCCGCCGACGCCGCCCGCACCGCCGCGCTGATGCGCTCGCTCGGCGCGCGGTGGACCGAGCGGCGTACCGGTGACACGGTCCACTACGTGATCGACAACCCGCGCGGGCTGCCGGTGGACCAGCACCCGTTCGCGGGGCGCCTGGCGTCCCAGATCCGCCGCTCGGGGATCGACCCCGTCGCGGTGACCCTGCCCTGACCACCCGCCGGGCCGCGCGTCTCACCCCGCGCGGCCCGGCGGCCCGGACGCCCCGCGGCCCGGTCGGTCCCGCGGCCCGGTCGCCCCGCGGCCCGGTCGGTCTCGGCCGGGGACGCCGGTCAGTCCCGGCCGGTGACGATCCAGGCGATGGCGGTCATCGTCCCCGGCGGTACCTCGGTGAACCCGGCGTCGCGCACCGCGACCGCCGCGTGCTCGACACAGCGCCGCCAGGGGAGGTCACGGGCGATATGGACCAGGGCGCCGCCCTCGACCCAGGCGGCGACGTCGGCCCCGGCGGCCTGCATCAGCAGCAGCTGGGCGGCGTGGCCGGACTGGGCCGCGGCCTTGCCCGTGGTCATCGGCACCTCGGGGTTGAGGGCGATCACGGCGTACGGCGGCTCCGGCGGCGGCTTGGGCTCCTCGTCGTCGGCCAGGTCGAGCCCGGCGACCTGCAGCCTGGCCAGCTCGGGCGGCACATCGGCGACCGGCCCGGGAACGAACGCCCGCACCTGCGCCCCGTCCCGGTCCACGGTGACGCCGGGCAGGGCCTGCACCTCGGGCCAGCGCACCCCCCGGGCCCGCCGTGTCACCTTGCGGATGCGGCCCGACTCCCAGCGGTGGACGCGGGCGTGCCACTCCCCCTCCGGGTCGGTGGCGCGCGGGTCCGTCAGCAGCCGTACGACGGCGGTCGCGGCGGCGGCGCAGACCGCGCCGTGCGCCGGCGGGGCGGCCTTCTCCGCCCGTACGACCAGCTGCATCGCCCAGGGCGGCTCGTCAAAGGGATCGTCGGTTGCGCGCACGGCAGGAGTATTCCATTCCCCCATGGCGGCCATCGATCGGCCGTCCGGGGACTTTCCCGGCGCCGATGTGGGTACGGCAACTCCTGACGCTCGCCGATCGTTCACTCTGGTGCGAACCGGTCAGCCGGGAGGCGGGGCCGGACGCGCCGAACGGGGAACGAGGGGACGGACACGGCGCGAGAGGTCGGGTCGGAGGTCGCCGGTGACCAGTGGTGCCTGGAGCAACTCCATCCCGGGAATCGGGACGTACTTCGTCGGGATCGACGTCGCGCCCGGCCGCTACCGGTGCGAGGACGGCAAGGGCGGCTGGTGGGTGCGCTTCACCGGCCCCGGCGGCGGCGAGCCGGTCGGGTCCTGGCCGCTGCCGGCCGGGCCCACCGAGATCGTGATCGCGCCCACCGACTTCGCGTTCGAGACCCACGTCACCACCTACTGGCGGCGCGTCGCGAACGCCGGCCCCGAGGACGGGTCGCCGCACGAGCTGCGCCCGGTGGCCGACCCCACGCTGCGCGCCGAGCTGGACACGCTGGTCGCCAGGCGCCGCCCGCTGGTGTGGCTGGCCCCGCTGACCGTGCTGGCCATCGGCCTGCTGGGCGCGCCGGTCCTGGGCTCGCTGTGGCTGATGGGGCTGGCGATGATGGCCATCCTCGTCGCGCTGGGGTCGCCGGCCGTGTCGCTGGACCTGCAGCGGGCCCGCGAGCTGGCCCGGCGCCGCGACCGCTACCTCACCCCCGAGGACTTCGACGACGACGCCCGCGAGCTGCTGGCCCGCGTCCAGGCGGCGGTCGACACCGTCCGGGACTCCGAGGTCAACCGGGAGGGCCTGCTGGACTCGGTCGACAACGCCGTCACCCTCCCCCGCCAGGAGTGGGAGATCGCCCAGGTGCTGGCCCGCCAGTCCCGGCTGCGCATCGAGCAGGACGAGGCCGGCTCGCCGTCGCTCCCGGAGGTCTCCGCCGCCCTGCGGCCGTTCCGCGAGAAGCTGGACCTGTCCGTACGGGCCGTGACCAGGCGTGTCGAGGCGCTGGAGCGGTACGCGGAACGGACGAGGGCCGCCGACGAGGCCCTCCGCGCCCACCGCCGCCTGGAGGCCCTCCAGGCCCGCGCCCACGAGTACGACGACCTGCTCGCCGACACCGTCCGCGACGACCTGGCGCTCCCGGCGATCGAGCGGCTCACCGAGCAGAGCGACGAGCTGGTCCGCACGCTGCGCAGCCGCCTCGCGGAGGCGGCCGAGGCCGGGGGCGAGCTTCCGCCCAGCACGCCCGGCGACCCGGCCCCCTGAGTGCGGGACCGGGGGCCGGGTCGCCGGCGAGGTCGTCCGGGCGCCGCCTGGACGGGGCCGGGTCAGCGGGCGGCGATCTCCCGCCGGAGCTCCGCCGCCGACTTGCGGACGGAGGCGGGGTCGGCGCCGCGCAGCAGGACGTCGCCCATGAGGGCGGCGACGGCCTCCAGGTCGGCGGGCCCGAACCCGCGCCGGACGATCTCCTGGGTGCCGATCCGCAGCCCCCGGTCGGGCTCGCCGGGCTCCTGCCAGGGCAGCCCGATCGCGCTGAGGTAGATTCCCGCGCCGGCCAGCCGCGTCATCGCCGCCCGGCCGCCGCCCAGGTCCGCGACGTCCACCGCGACATGGTGGGAGTCGGTGAAGCCGCGGGCCGCTCCCGCGACGGTGAACCCCTGGTCCTGGAGGGCCGCGGCCAGGGCGCGGGCGGCGGCGACGCAGCGGTCGGCGTACCCGCCGCCGTCCGCCATGATCTCGGCCGCCGTGACCGCCAGCGGGGCGAGCCGGCCGGCGTCGTAGTTGGCGGTGAGGCCGGGGAAGACCGCGGCCGACAGCCGTTCGGCCAGCTCGGGGTCGTCGGTGGCGATCACGCCGCCGGGCGGGCCCCCGAACGACTTGTAGGTGGAGAACGTCAGCACCTGGGCACCCTCGGCCAGGGGCCGCTGGAACCGGCCGGCCGCCACCAGCCCGGCCATGTGGGACGCGTCGTACAGCAGCACCGCCCCCGCGTCGGCGACGGCCGCGGCGATCCCGGCGACGTCGTGCGGGAAGAGCAGCAGGCTCGCACCGATCACGACGAGGCGGGGCCGTTCGCGGGCGAGGAAGCCGGGCAGCGCCGCCAGGTCCACGTCGAAGGCGTCCGCGTCGTACGGCAGGTCGGCGACGCGCAGGCCCCGCACGCCGGGGGCGCCCTCGGCGTGGTGGCTGGTGTGGCCGCCGGCGCGTTCGGGCAGCACCGCGATGGTGTCGCCGGGCCGGGTGAGCGCCGAGTACACCGCCAGGTTGGCCATGGTGGCGCTGTGGCTGCGCACCTCGGCGAACCGCGCGCCGAGCAGCCGGGCGACCACCGTCGGGGTGAGCACCTCCAGGGTGTCCAGCGCGTCCAGGCCCGCCTGGTACTTCTCGCCCGGCCAGCCCATGCTGGGCCGGCCGCCCACCGGCGGGTCGCTCACCGCCCGGGCGGCGGGGCTCATCACGTTGGTGCCCGCGTAGAGCACGATCCCCTCGGCGTCGAAGCTCCGGGCGTGGTCACGCAGGGCGCCGCGCACGGTTTCGGTCACGCCCTCCGGCGAGAGATCGGTGATCCCCCCGGCGACCTCCGCGATCCGGGCCCGCGCGGTCGGCGACGCCCAGGGCGCCAGCTCACTGGTCATGCAGTCCTCCCCTGATGCCTGTCATGACCGAACGTAGAGAGGTGACCGGCCCGTACGCCAGTGGAGATCTTGCCAACCGCCGCCAGGTCGGCGACCATCCTTACCAAGCGCTTGCTACCCGACGTAACCTGGTGTTGACACGCGAACTGAGCAAGCGGTTGTGCGTGCACGGCATAATGAGAGGGTGACGACCACGACCACGAATTCCGGACGACCCAAAGCCCGCACGAGCGGTGAGGGCGGTGCGCGCCGACGCGGCAAGGGCTCACCCGCCCTGGCCTCGGAGCGGCGGGAGCACCTGGTCAGGCTCGCGGCCGAGCTCTTCGCGGAAAAGGGATTCCAGGCCACCACCGTACGCAACATCGCCGACGAGGCCGGGATCCTCTCCGGCAGCCTCTACCACCACTTCGACTCCAAGGAGTCGATCGTCGACGAGATCCTCTCCGGGTTCTTCCGGGAGGTCATGTCGGCCTACCGTGCGGCCATCGACGAGGGCGCGGACCCCCGCGAGACCATCGCGAAGCTGGTCCGGATCGCCTTCGGCACGCTGGAGCCGCACCGGGCCGCCATCACGGTGATGCAGAACGACTGGAACTACCTCAAGGGCATGGAGCGCTTCGCCTACCTCACCGACTCCGAGGACGAGGTGGAGAAGATGTGGGTGGGCACCATCAAGGATGGCCAAGAGCAGGGGCTGTTCCGCTCCGACATCGACCCCAAGCTGACCTACCGGATGATCCGCGACACCGTGTGGGTGGCGGTGCGCTGGTTCAAGCCGGGCGGCCGGCTCAACGCGCAGGGCCTCGCCGAGCACTACATCAAGGTCATGTTCGACGGGATCAACACCCACTGACGGCCCGCGGACACCGCCTCTCCGCCCGCGGGTCCGGTCGTTCCGGCCCGTCGGCGTCCATAACGGAAGTACCGGTGTCTTTCGTCACAATTCTACAAATCCACGTGATGTCGGGGGCGAAAGAGGCGCTGTTACGGGTGAGATGGGGCTGGGAGGCGACATGACGGGGCAACGGGGCGCCGCCGGCCACGAGGAACCGACACCGGCGGAACTGCGGGCGGCCACCGTCCGCAGCCTCCAGGGGCAGTTCCCCGGCGTGCGCGTCTGGTACGGCATGGCGACCGGATCATGGTGGGCGCTGGTGCCCCTACGGAACGGGCCGCGGCTGCTGGAGGCGTCCACGCCGCAGGAGATCCGGGACGCCATCCTCCGAGCGCGCTCGCTGGGCTGACCGGAGGACGGCCGGCGGCCGGTCCGGCTCACGCGGCCGTGAGCAGGGCGGCACTGCCGTAGCCGCCGCCGAATCCGGTGCACAGGGCCACGGCCGCGTCACCGACCTGGTTGGTCCCGGTGCGGCGCAGCTGGCGGACGGCCTCGGCCACGTTGTTGAGCCCGTGCACGTACCCCTCGGAGAGCAGCCCGCCGTGGGGGTTTACGGGGACGCTCCCGTTCCAGGCGATCTCCCGGCCGCTCAGGACGCCGTCCAGGTCCGCGCGCGGGACGAGGCCGAAATCCTCCAGCTGGCGGGGGACGAGCCAGCTGTAGGCGTCGTAGAGCAGCGCCACGTCGACGTCGCCCGGCTTCATCCCGGCGGCGGCGTAGAGGGGCGGGGCGACGTAGGACGAGAAGATCCTCGTGACGTCCCCGGCCTTGTCCATGGCGGACGCGCCGGGGCCGCCCCCTCGGACGACCGCGTGGATCCGGGGCGCGGCGGGCGCGCGGCCGGCCGCGGTGACGACGAGCGCGCAGGCCCCGTCGGTCTCCTGGCAGCAGTCCAGGCGGCGCAGCGGCGAGGCGACCATGGGGTCGTCCAGGTAGGCGGGCAGGTCGAGCGGTTCGCGCCGCAGGGCACGGGGGTTGCCCGCGGCGTGCGCGCGCGACTGTGCCACGACGGCGTGGGTGTGCCGCTCGGCCAGGCCGGTGTCATGGAGATAGCGCCGGCCGGCCAGGGCGAACTGGTGGACGGGGCCGGCCATGCCGTACGGATGGGTGAACTGCTCCTCGGTGCCCTCCCCCAGCTTCAGCCCGAGCGTGTTCATGCGCTTGCCCGAGCGCCCGTTGAGCGCGCGGTAGACCAGGACCGTCCCGGCCAGGCCGGAGTCGACGAGCATCGCCGCGTCGGCCAGGATCGAGGCGCTCTGCGTGCCGCCGCCGAGGATCTCGTTGTGCCACCCGATCTCGTGCAGGCCCAGGGACCGGGCCAGGTAGAGGACGGGGGCCGAGTCGTTGAGGTGGTAGCTCAGGACCGCGTCCGGACGGACGGTGCCGCCGGTGTACCCGGCGGCGTCGGCGAGTGCCGCCCGGCACGCCTCGGCCGCGAGCTGCAGCACCGTGCGGCCGGACGCGCGGGAGAGGGCGGTCATCCCCACCCCGGCGATCGCGGCCCGGCCCGAGAAGCCCTGCCTGCCTGAGAAGCCCGTACCGCCGGTCACGCGTCCCTTTCCGGCGCCGGGCCCACCGGTGCCACCCATCGATAAGGCCGCTCGCCGGAGAAGGGGCGCGATCCGTCCCCGGCGAGCGACGCCTTGTCCCGGCAGGACCGGCGGGGCGAAGGGGGACGCCGCGCCGGTGATGCCGTCGGAGCGAACCTAACCCGCGGCCCCGAATAACACAAGCGCTTGCTCGGTTCGATCTTCGCCGGCCCAGAATCGCGATCTCCGGGACGGCCCGAGGGCGAGACCGGAATGATGATCATTCACGGCCCGGAGTGCGGGGCCCGGCCCGGAAGAGGCGACGGTGAACGACGAGGAACTGCTGGTGGCGGCGGCCAAGGGCGACGCGGCGGGGGTACGGGACGCCCTGCAGGGCGGCGCCGCCCTGGAGGCCCGCGACAGCCGCGGCCGGACCCCGCTGCTGCTCGCCGCCGCGGCCGACCACGTCGAGTCGGCCGAGGTCCTGGTGAAGGCGGGCGCGGACCCCGACGCCCGGGACTTCCAGCGCGACACCGCGTTCCTGGTCACCGGGTCGACCGGGAGCGTGGCGATGCTCCGGGCGCTGCTCCCGGCGGGGCCGGACCCGTCGCTCACCAACCGGCACGGCGAGGTGGCGCTGATCCCGGCCTGCGCGCGCGGGCACGCGGCCTACGTGCGCGAGGTGCTGCGGCTGGCCCCGATGGAGGTCGACCACGCCGGGCGCAGCGGCCGGACCGGGCTCCTGGAGGCGATCGTGTCGGGCGACGGCTCCCGCCCGTACCGGGAGATCGTCCGGCTGCTGGCCGAGGCTGGCGCGGACGTGAACCTGGCCGACGGCGACGGCGTCTCCGCGCTCCGGCACGCGCTGGACGCGGGACAGGAGGAGATGGCCGCGCTGCTCCGCGACCACGGAGCCCGGTGAGTCCGGTGAGTCCGGTGAGTCCGGTCAGAGCTCGTACTGGACGCTGGCCCGCCGGTCGAGGATCGGCTTGATGTAGTCGTCCACGACGGCGCGGTGCGCGGGGTGGTCGCGGTAGGCCACGTAGGCGTCGCGGTCGGCGAACTCCCCGACCACCACGAAGTCGTAGTTGCCGTCGTTCACCCCGGCGTCGAAGCCCAGGCTCAGCGTGCCGATCTCGGGGATCAGCGCGGGCAGCTCGGCGAGCCTGGCCCTGACCTCCTCCTGCTGGCCGGTGGTGGTGCCCTCGGCCCACGCGAACATGACGACGTGCCGGAAACCGCTCATGAGATCACCGTAGCGTCCCGCGCCACACGATCAAGCCCTGACCAGGCCGGACGGCCGTCACTGCCGTTCCGAAGGAGGAGCGTCAGACGGTGCCGAGCTCGGCGGCCACGGTCGCGCCCAGCTCCCAGCAGCGGTCCAGATCGTCCTTGCCGGGCTCGCCGGTCACCACCACGGGCGGGTAGACGGCCCGCCACTTCAGCCCGGTGGTGATCGACTCCAGCGCGCGCAGGGCGCCCGTGGCGTCGTTGTTGCCGTGCAGGTACGCGGCGTACGGCCGCCGCACGGTCGCCTCCAGGCACGGGTAGTACACCAGGTCGAAGAAATGCTTGAGCGCGCCCGACATGTACCCCAGGTTTACCGGCGTGCCCAGCAGGTAGCCGTCGGCCGCCAGCACGTCGGCCGCCGAGCCGGCCAGCGCCGGGCGCGCCACGACCTCCACGCCCTCGATCTCGTCGGTCGTGGCGCCCGCGCGCACCGCCTCGAACATCGCCTGGAGCGCGGGCGAGGGCGTGTGATGGACGATCAGCAGCCTTCTCATCACCTCCGAGCCTAACCAGCGGGTCCCGCGCGCACCCCGTGACACCACCGGGTTACCTGTTAGGCTTCCCAAGCGAGCGCTTGTTACGTAATGATGGGTGGGGCGCCACCGGCGCGGGCAGGCAGACCCGGCCCCGCCGGCCGACCTGCCAGGCCTGGTGAAGAAGGAGCCGTACACGTGGCTGACCGCCCGATGAAATTCTCGACCTTCCACCTCTTCCACCAGTTCGCGGGACAGTCCGCGAAGGAGGTGTACGACTACCAGATCGAGATCGTCGAGTTGCTGGAGGAGCTCGGCTTCGACGGGGTGTGGGTCGCCGAGCACCACTTCCGCGACTACGGCGTGGTGCCCAACATCTTCACCCTGCTGGCGAACCTGGCGGCCCGTACCGAACGGCTCCGGCTGGGCACCGGCATCGTCGTGCTGCCGCTGCACAACCCCGTCCACGTGGCCGAGGAGGCCGCGATGGTGGACCTGCTGTCGGGCGGCCGGCTGGAGCTGGGCATCGGCCGCGGCTACCAGAGCATCGAGTTCGAGAACTTCGGGCTCGACCTGTCCGAGGCCCGCGACCGGTTCAACGAGTCGCTGGACATGCTGCTCGGCCTGTGGACCCGGGACGACTTCGAGTACAAGGGCCGCTTCCACGAGACCCGCCACCCGCTGACGCTGATGCCCAAGCCCGTCCAGCGCCCGCATCCGCCGCTGCACGTGGCCGCCGTCAGCCCCGAGACCGTGGAGATGTACGCGGCGCGCGGGCTGCCGATCCTGGCCGACCCGGCCGCCCCGTTCAAGAAGATCGCCAAGGCCGCGGAGACCTGGCACGCGACCGCCGCCGCCAACGGGGTGGACACCACCGGCGTCGAGCTGGTGGCCAGCCGGTCGGTGTACGTGGCGCCGACGCTGGAGCAGGCCCGCGAGGACCAGGCCCGGTTCGAGGAGGGCTTCGACCGCTCGCGCATCTTCAACCTGCGCAGCGCGCCGATCGACCCGGGCACCGGCCAGGCCGCCAAGGGCTTCGAGTTCTACCAGGACCGCTACCTCAAGGGCGGATCGGTGGACAACGAGTTCCGCTGGAACCAGCTGGAGATCATCGGCGACCCGGAACGGGTGATCGCCCAGATCCAGACGGTCCGGGACATGGGCTACGGCAACCTCATGTGCGACTTCGGCAGCACCAGGGAGCTCCCGATCGAGGAGATGAAGAAGGTCCTGAGGTTCTTCGCCGCGGAGGTCATGCCCGCCTTCCGCTGATCCCGCCGCACCGGCCCCTGCTCCCTCCCCCGCGACGGCACGACCTGTGACCCCCACCCACGCAAGGAGGCGCGATGTCCGTACACCGGCTCACACTCGGGGACGTTCTCGGCGAGCACCGGCGCGGCCGGCCGCTGGGCACCGCCGTCGTCGACGGCGACGTCCGGCTGACCTATCCCGAGCTGGACGACCGGGTGGGCCGCCTGGCCGGCGCGCTGGCCGCCGACGGCGTCGGGGCCGGCGCCCGCGTGCTGTGGCTCGGGCAGAACTCCTTCCGGGTCCTGGAGATGCTGCTGGCCTGCGGCCGGCTCGGCGCGATCTTCTGCCCGGCCAACTGGCGGCAGAGCCCCGACGAGCTGGCCCACGTCCTGGACGACCTCGCTCCGGCGGTGGTCGTCTGGGAGGAGTCCGAGGCGGTCGAGAAGGCCCGCGGCCAGGTCTCCCTGGACGCGCGCTGGGTCGCCTCCGGCGAGGAGTACGAGGCGTACGTCCGGGCGGCGCTCCCCGCCCCCGAGACCGAGGTGCCCGCCGACTCCCCCGTGCTGGCCCTCTACACCGCCGCGTTCGACGGCCGCCCCAACGCCGCGCTGCTCAGCCACTCGGCCCTGATCGCGCACAGCATGGCGCTGCTGCACGTCCGGCAGATGGAGGACGGTTTCACCTTCCTCGCCTGCGGCCCGCTGTTCCACGTGGGCACGATGATGTTCACGCTGGCCACGTTCCAGATCGGCGGCACGCTCGTGTTCACCCCGGCCTACGAGCCGGCCGAGGTCTGCCGCCTGATCGAGGCGGAACGGTGCACCCAGGCGTTCCTGTTCGGGCCGATGATCGACGGGCTGGTGGAGGCCAACAAGGACCGCGCCCACGACCTGTCCTCGCTGCGCTTCGTCTCGCACTCCCCCGAGTGGGACAAGATGATCACGGTGGACGACAGCCCCTGGTGCGCGTCCAGGATGGGCGGTTACGGGCAGACCGAGGTCGGCGGGATGCTGACCTTCCTCGGCCTGGGCATGGGCGGCGCGGGCTACGCGGGCCGCTCCTCCCCCCTGGTCCACGTCCGGCTGCTGGACGCCGAGGGGAACGAGGTCGGGCCGGGCGAGGTCGGCGAGATCTGCGCGCGCGGCCTGAGCCTCTTCTCCGGCTACTGGAACCGGCCGGAGCTGAACGAGGCGAAGACGGCGGGCGGCTGGCACCACACCGGGGACCTGGGGCGCCGCGAGCCGGACGGCACGATCACCTTCATCGGCCCCCGCCTCCGCATGATCAAGTCGGCGAACGAGAACATCTACCCGGCCGAGGTCGAGCGCGCGCTGAAGTCCCATCCCGCGATCGCCGACGCCGCCGTGATCGGCGTCCCCGACGACCGCTTCGGCCAGTCGCCCAAGGCCGTGGTCGTGCTGGCGGAAGGCGCCTCGGCCACCGCCGAGGAGATCATCGAGCATGTCCGCGGTGAGATCGCCTCGTACAAGAAGCCGCGGCACGTGGAGTTCGCCGAGTCGATCCCGAAGAAGGGCTACACGCCCGACTACGACGCCCTCGACGAGCGCTACGGCGGCGGCGCCTACCCCGGCGCCTGACCGTCCGGCCCCGGCACCCGACCGTCCGGCCCCGGCACCGCGCCGGGGCCCTTCCCCGCTCCGCCGGGCCGCTCAGGGACCGCCGCCGAGCCTCCGGCCGGCGTCGGCGGCCCGGTGGAGCGCCGCCTCGACCAGCGTCCGGGCGATGTCCCACTCTTCGCCGCCCTGTCCCCGGCGGGGATCGCGGGATCGACGGCCACCCGCGGGTGGGCCGAGTCGGGCAGGTGCGACAGCGACATGGCGGACAGCAGGCGTACCCCCTGACCGGAAGCCTTCGGCGTCAGAGGACGGCGACCGGGTTGACCGGGCTGGCGGTGCCGCCCTCGATCCTCAGGGGTGCCGCGACGAACAGGAAGTCGATCCGGCCCGCCTCCGCCAGCTCCTCCAGCCAGAGCATCTCGACGAGATGGATCCCGTGCCGCCACAGGAGGATCATGTGCAGGTCGTCGGCGAGGTCCTCGTCGGCGAGCTGCCGTTCGTTCAGGCCGCCGATCGCCGCGTTGTCGGACGCCACCACGCACACGTCGCGCTCGGCCAGCCAGCGTCCCGCGTCCGCCGAGAGCCCCGGCTGCCCCGCCCAGTAGCCGTCCGGGCCCTCCTCCCTCCAGACCAGTGGCCAGCCCGTACGGATCACCGCGACGTCGCCCGCGCGCAGCTCGACGCCCGTGCCGTCCAGGCAGGCCTCCAGGTCCGCGGGCTCGACGCGGTCCCGGGCGCCCAGATGGGAGAGGCCGCGTACGGCCGGGACGTCGAAGAACACGCCACGGGCGATCACGGGACCGGCCTTGTCGATGCCGCAGCGCGTCGCCCCGTACGAACGCACCCGGTCGGCGGGGTGGCCGTTGTAGAGCCGATCGCCCGACCACATGTGGCACAGGGCGTCCATGTGGGTGGTCGTGCCGTGCGGGGTCACCACCAGGGCGTCGTCGGCCATCCTCAATCCGGCGCCGATGGCGCGGGCCCCCGCCGCGTAGTCGCCCCCGTCCACCGACATGAAGTGCTGGGGCAGCGGCCGTCCGCGCAGGTGCGGAACGGTCGTGGGGGCCGGGGAGGACGTCGCTCCCCGGATCGGCAGGGACAGGCTCAGCGCCCGTCCCTCCCGGACGCATCCGGCCGCCGCCACCACCGTCTCGGGAGTGAGGAGGTTGAGGGCGCCGCGTTCGTCATCGGCACCCCACCGTCCCCAGTTGCCTGGCTCATCGAGCATCATTCGGTTCAGACCTTCCAGTGAGAGGACCGCGGGATGACGACAGTCGAGGGCACGTGCGATCCGGCCTTCTCGAACGTGCGGGACGTCTTCGAACGGGGCTTCGCCGAGGGCCGCGAGGTCGGCGCCGCCGTGGCGGTGTACGCCGGCGGGCGCAAGGTGGTGGACCTGTGGGGCGGCGTGGCCGACCACCGCACCGGGCGGGCGTGGGAGGCCGGTACGCCCTGCTTCGCCTTCTCCTGCACCAAGGCCGTGACGGCGACCGCCGCGCTGCTGCTGGCCGAGCGCGGCGCGTACGACGTCGACGGGCCGGTGACGGACTGGTGGCCCGAGTACGGGGCGCGCGGCAAGGAGGGGACGACGGCCGCCCACCTGCTGTCCCACCAGGCGGGCCTCCCCGCGTTCGCGCGGCCGGTGTCGGCCGAGGAGGCCGCGGACGCCCCGGCGCGGGCGGCCGAGCTCGCCGCGCAGGAGCCGGAGTGGACGCCGGGCGACGGGCACGGCTACCACGCGCTGACCTACGGGTGGCTGGCCGGTGAGATCGTCCGACGCCTGTCGGGCGGGCGTACGGTCGGCGAGTTCGCCCGGGAGGAGTTCACCGGTGATCTGGACCTGTGGATCGGCGCCCCCGACGCCGTCATCGAGCGGGCCGCCAAGCTGACCGCGCGCCGCCCGAAGCCGGACGGCGGGAACACGAGGAAGGGCGCTGCCACCAGGGGGAGCGCCCCCGCCAGAGAGGGCGCATCCGCCGGCGAATCCGGGTCCGGCGGCGGCGCCGAGCCCGGCAGGGCCGAATCCGGCGCGGCCGGTCGCGATGGCAACGTCCTCGCCCGCCTGGCCGGTGCGTACACCGATCCGCAGAGTCTCCTCAACCGGGCGCTGAACAACCCGCACCCCGGGAAGGGCGGTTACAACAACCCCGTGGTGCTGCGGGCCGGCTGGCCGTCGGCCGGGATGCTGGCCACGGCCCCGGGGCTGGCGGGCTTCTACCGGGACCTGGTCGCGGGACGCGTCCTCAAGCCGGAGACGCTGCGCGACGCCCTCAAGCCGCGGGTGAGCGGGCCGGACCGCACGATGCTGGTCGACAGCGCCTTCGGCCTCGGCTACATGCGTCCCGCCGTCACCTTCCTCACTCCGGCGGCCGGGCGGGATTCCGCGTTCGGGCACACGGGGGCCGGAGGTTCCATCGGTCTGGGCGACCCCGAGGCCGGCCTCGCCCTGGCCTACCTCCCCAACCTCATGGGCGACACCCTGTCGGGCGACCTGCGCGCCTACGGGCTCGTGGAGGCCGCCTACTCGGCCCTGGCCTCCTGAACTCACTGCATCGTGATGCCGCCGCTGACCGACAGGGTCTGGCCAGTGATGTAGGCGGCGCGGTCGGTGCAGAGGAAGGCGACGAGGCCCGCGATGTCGTCCGGGCGGCCGATGCGGCGCAGCGGGATCTGCTTGGCGAGCCTGTCCAGCAGCCCGGGGTGCCCCTCGGAGACCGCCCGGACCATCGGGGTGTCGGTGGGGCCGGGGCAGACGACGTTGCTGGTGACCCCGGCGCGGGCGGCCTCGCGGGCGAGCGTCTTGGCGAGCCCGAACAGTCCCGACTTGGTCGCGGCGTAGGCGCCCTCACCGCCCGATCCGGCGCGCGCGCCGTCGGAGGAGATGAAGATCAGGCGCCCCCAGCCGTTCCCGGTCATGCCGGGCAGCAGCGCGCGGGTGAGCTGCATCGGGGCGCGCAGGTTGACGCGCCACATGAGGTCCCAGTGGGCGGGGTCGCTGTCCACGAACGGCTCCACGATGCTGACCCCCGCGTTGTGCACCAGGATGTCGACCCGGCCCACGGCGGCGGCGAACCGGTCGATGTCGGCCGGATCGTCCAGCTCCACCCGGTGCGCGGCGCACGTCCCCTGCCCGGCGGACGCCCCCTGCCCGGCGGACGTCCCGTGCCCGGTGCCGTTCAGGGTCTTGGCGACCTCCTCGGCGGCGGCCAGGTCGCGGTCGGCGACGACGACGCCCGCCCCCAGCGCGGCCAGGTCGGCGCAGATCGCGGCGCCGATGCCTCCGGCGCCGCCGGTGACCACGGCGGTACGGCCGGCCAGGCCGGTCCCCTCGATCATGCGATCACCCGGTTCCTTCCTGCCCGCGCCCCCAGGCCGCGACGATGTCGGCGGTGGTCACGCGGGCGGCCAGCAGGGAGATGGTGTTGGCCATGACGGCGTCGCCGTACTCGGCGGGCATCCCGGCGACGGCGTCGGTGAGCACCACGACCCGGTACCCGAGGTTGACCGCCTCCAGGCACAGGCCGGGAATGCCGAGATTGAGGGAGACCCCGGCGGCGACCACCGTCCGGACGCCGAGCGAGCGGAGCGTCTGGTCCAGGGACGTCCCGGTGAACGGGGAGAAGCCGTGGTACCGGCGGGCCTCCAGGTCGGCGGGATCGGCCAGCTCCGGGAGCACCTCGATGGCGCCGGTCCCCTCCAGCATGTGGCCGGGGTCGCGGAGCAGGCCCTTGATGAACGGGGCGTTGCCGGTATGGCTGCCCGCCCGGTCGGCGCGGAAGACCGCCATGCATTGGATCACCCGCACACCGGCGGCGCGGGCGGCGGTGGCGGCGGTGGCGGCGTTGCCCGCGACGCCCCGTTCCGCACAGGTTTTCACCAGCTCGGGGAATTTGGCCAGGTCGCCGACGACGCCACGCTGCATCTCCATCACCAGCATCGCGGTGTGCCGGGGATCGGCCAGTTCGGCAAGATCGATAGCCACGGGTAACAATCTAGCATTTGCTTGGGTGACCGGCCCGGTAGCGTTCCGGCCATGGAGGTACGCGATCTGCATCCGTGGCCCGGCACAACCGAGGAGGCCACCGCGATCCAGGACCGGCTGCGCCCCCTGCTCGACCTGGACTCCCCCGGGCCCGCCGCCCCGCGTACGGTCGCGGGCCTGGACGTCTCGTACGCGGGCGACGGCGGGGACGCGGAGGCCCGGCTGGCGGCTGCCGCGGTCGTCCTGGACGCGGCCACGCTGGAGGTCGTGGAGGAGTCGGTCGCCGTCGGCACCGCCGCGTTCCCCTACGTCCCGGGGCTCTTCGCGTTCCGCGAGCTGCCCGCGCTGGTGGAGGCCCTGCGCGCCCTGAAGACGGCACCCGACGTACTCGTGTGCGACGGTTACGGCGTCGCTCACCCGCGCCGGTTCGGCCTGGCCTGCCACCTGGGAGTGCTGACGGACCTCCCCTCCTTCGGCATCGCCAAGACGCCCTTCGTCGGCACCTACGAGCGCCCGGGCGAGGAACGGGGTTCCACCAGCCCGCTTCGGGACGGCGGCGAGGTCGTCGGCCGGGTGCTGCGGACCAGGACGGGGGTCAAGCCCGTGTTCGTCTCGGCGGGGCACCGGATCAGCCTGGACGCCGCCTGCCGGCTCACGCTGGCGCTGACCCCGGAATACCGGCTGCCCGAGACCACCCGCCGCGCCGACCGCCTGTCCCGCGACGCGCTCGCCGCCGCCCCGCGGGGAACCTGAGCCGGGCCGCGCCGCAGAGCACCTGAGCCGGGCCGCGCCAGAAGAGGGCCCGGGACCTGAACCGGGCACCTGGGACGCCGGAGACGCCCCCTCGCGTGGGGGTATTGTTCGCAAACCAAGCGTGCGCTAGGTTGGCTCGCGATGGACCAGCCGCGCCCCGTCCCCGCGCCGAGCCCGCTCACCGCGCCCTACTGGGCCGCGTGCGGGCGCGGTGAGCTGGCGCTCCAGCGCTGCGCCGGGTGCGCACGGTTCGTGCACTTCCCCGAGCCCGCCTGCCCCTTCTGCGGCGGCACCGACCTGCCGTACGAGACGGTCGGCGGGCGCGGGACCGTGCACACCTTCAGCGTCGTGCACCGTTCGTTCCTCCCCGGCTTCGAGCCCCCGTACGTCATCGCCTGGATCGACCTCGACGTGGACCTCGGCCCGGACGCCCCCCGTCCCGGAGGCACGCGCGACGGCGGCACTCCTGAGGGAGGCACGTCCGGCGGCGGCCCGGCCGGGAGCCCGGTCCGTGTCTTCGGCGACGTCACGGGCTGCCCGCCCGAGGACGTGCGCGTGGGGATGCCGGTGGAGGTCCACTTCCGCGAGCTCGAAGGTTTCGGCCCGATCCCCCACTGGAGGCCCGCACCATGACCCGAATCGGCAATGTCCTCTACGTGGCGCAGGACGTGGACGAGGCGGTCCGGTTCTACCGGGACGCGCTCGGGCTCGCCGTGAAGTTCCAGGACGGCGGCCGGTTCGCCGCGTTCGACGGGGGCGGCACCACGTTCGCCGTCGCGGGCCCCGAGGAGGACGTGACCGGGGGCGAGCCCGCGGTGTCGTTCAAGGTGGACGACGTCGAGGAGGCCGCCGGGAAGGCCACCGCCGCGGGCGCCCGTCTCGTACGGGGACCGGAGGAGGGGCCGCACGAGATCCGGGCCGTACTGCGCGACCCCGCCGGCAATCCGTTCGTCCTCTACGCCGGCCGCTGAGAGCGGACCGCCACCCGGCGCCCCGCACACGCCCACCGCAGCGTTCCCCCGCAATTTCCCCCGCATTTCCCCCCGCAGCGTTCCACCCCTCTGCAGGAGTCGAAGGAGACGAGCCGTGGCGCGAGTGAACTCACCCTTCAGCAACTACGCCCATGCCATCCTCACCGCGAACGCGCTGCGCACGCCGGACAAGGTGGCGCTGACCTACTGCGGCGAGCGGAGCTTCACCTACGACCGGCTCAACCGGAAGGTCAACCGGGTCGCGCACGCGCTGCTGGCCGCCGGGATCGAGCCCGGCACGCGGGTCGCCTCCCTGATGAACGAGACCCTGCACGTCGCCGAGGTGTACCTGGCGCAGATGAAGATCGGCTCCACGGTCGCCGCGCTCAACCCGTACTGGCCCGCCGAGACGCTGCGGCAGGTGGTCGAGCACTCCGGGTGCACCGCGTTCGTGTACGACGCCACGGTCGAGAAGCTGGTGGACGCCATCCGCGCGGACCTGCCCGGCGTGAAGCTGTGGCTGCGGGTGGGCGGCCCCGGCGACGGCTCGGTCGACCTGGACGCGCTCGCGGAGGCGGCGGGCGAGGACGAGCCGCCGCTGGGCGGGTTCGGCGACGACCTGCTCGCGCTCTTCTACACCTCCGGGACCACCGGCCTGCCCAAGGCGGTCATGCACACCCACTCCAGCTCGCTGGCCAGCGCGCAGATCTGGCTGGACGTGGACCGCGACCAGGACTCGGTGATGGGCACCGGCGCGATCATCTGGGGCATCGGCTTCCCGGCGCTGGTCGGCCCGGCCTTCTACGCGGGCATGACGCTGGTCCTGGAGCAGGACTGGGGGCCGGCCAACTTCCTGAAGGTGGTGCCGCGGGAGAAGGTCACCCACGTCAGCCTGATCCCCAGCTTCTTCTCCGCGCTGCTCGGCTCCGACGAGCACGAGCAGGCGGACCTGTCGTCGCTGAAGGCGATCGTGCTGGGCGGCGAGCCCCTCCTGCCCGGCCTGCGGGAACGCATCATGAAACGGCTGCCCGGCGCGGCCATCTACAGCTACTACGGGCAGACCGAGGCGCCGTACACCTGCTTCGGGCGCCAGGACGACGGCAGCCAGAACCTCTCCTCGGTGGGCCGGGCCCGGATGTCGTGCGCGGTCCGCGTCACCGACCCGGGCGGCCGGCGGGTCGTCGGTCAGGTCGGCGAGATCAACCTGACCGGCCCCAACGTCATGTCCGGCTACGACGGGCTGCCCGACAAGACCGCCGAGGTGCTGCGCGACGGCTGGTACGTGGGCGGCGACCTGGGGCGCATGGACGAGGACGGCTTCGTGTACGTACTGGGCCGCCGCGAGGACTCCATCCTCAAGGGCGGCCAGTGGTCGCAGCCCGCCCAGATCGAGGAGGCGGCGATCGAGGTCGACGGCGTCGCCGAGGCCGGGGTGGTCGGCGTCCCCGCCCACCCGGAGGGGCAGGACGCGGTCGAGCAGAAGATCCTGGTCGCGGTGGTGCCCCGGTCCGGCGCCACGCTGGACGCCGAGACGGTGCGGGCCGCGCTGGCCGCCCGGCTGCCCGCACACCAGGCGCCCGACGCGGTCGTGGTCGCCGAGGACCTGCCGCACACGCAGGACGCGTCCGGCGGTCCCGGCAAGCTGCTGCGCCGGGGCATCCGCGACCTGTACGCCGACCGCGTCGGGCAGTGATGAGCATCCATCCCGAGCGCGGTTCCGGGAACACTCCCGGGCACCGTCCCGAACACGCGGTCAAGGCGTGGATCTCCGGGTTCGGCGTCGGCGTGCCGCGCGGCGCGACCGCGCCCGATCCGGAGTCGCTGGAGGCCGCCGCCGGCGCGCTGACCCCGCCCCTGGTGGTCAAGGCGTACGGCCCCGGGCTCCTGCACAAGAGCGACGCGGGCGCCGTACGCCTCGGCCTGGGCTCCGCCGGGGACGCCGCCCGCGCCGCCGCCGGCATGCTCGCCTCCCTTCAGGCGCGGGGGATCTCCCCCGATGGTTTCCTGGTGGAGGAGCAGGCCGAGCCGGGCGTGGAGGTCATCGTGGGCGCGGTCCGCGACCCCGCCTTCGGCCCGGTACTGCTGGCCGGGCTCGGCGGGGTCTGGACGGAGGTGCTGCGCGACACGGTCCTGCGGCTGTGCCCGATCACCGAGGACGACGCCCGTGCCATGCTGGACGGGCTGCGCGGCCGGGCGCTGCTGGAGGAGTTCCGCGGGCGGCCGGCGATCGACCGGGACGCGCTGGTCAAGGTGCTCCTCGCGGTCGGCGGGCCGGACGGGATCGTGGCGGAGCTGGGCGACCGGCTCACCGAGTTCGAGCTGAACCCGGTCATCTGCGGCCCGTCCGGGGCGGTCGCCGTGGACGCCCGCCTCCTCACCACCGACGGCGCCCCCGCTTCCGAGGCCGAGACCGGGGCGGGAGCCCACGCTCCCGGGAACTTCGACCGGCTCTTCGCGCCCCGCGGCGTGGCCGTGGTCGGGGCGTCCACCAAGAAGCCCAACTTCGGGAACATGTTCCTGGGCTTCTACCGGGCGGCGGGCTTCGCCGGACGGCTGGTGGCCGTGCATCCCACCGCGCCCGACATCGACGGCGTGCCGTGCGTCCCCTCCCTCGCCGAGGCGGCCCGCGACCACGACATCGACTACGCGCTGGTGGCGGTGCCCGCCGCCCGCTGTCCCGAGGTCGTCCGGGGGGCCGCGGGGATCCCGTTCGTCCAGGTGATGAGCGGCGGGTTCCGCGAGATGGGCGAACCGGCGCTCGAGGACGACCTGCTCGCCGCCGCACGCGAAGCGGGCGTGCGGCTGCTGGGCCCCAACTGCATGGGCGTCTACTCCCCCGCGGGCGGCCAGACGTTCCTCGGCGGCGCCCCGGGACGTCCGGGCCGCGTCGCGCTGATCTCGCAGAGCGGCGGGCTCGCCGGGGAGGTCGTCAAGGTCGGCGAACGGCGCGGCCTGGCCTTCTCCAAGGTCGCCACGGTCGGCAACAGCGCCGACGTCACCCCCGCCGAGCTGCTGGCGTACCTGGCCGGGGACGACGGAACGGGCGCGATCGGGCTCTACCTGGAGGATCCCCGTGACGGCCGCGGCCTGGCGGCCGCCCTCCGGTCGGTACGGTCGGCGCGTAAACCGGTGGTGGCACTGGTCGGAGGCCGCAGCGGCCAGGGCCGCAGGGCCGCCGCCTCCCACACCGGAGGCATGATCAGTGACACCCGGGTGTGGTCGGCGCTCGCCGAGCAGACCGGCGTCACCCTCGTCACCTCCCAGGACGACCTGATCGGCGCGCTGGACCTGCTGGACCTGCACTCCGCCCGCCGGGCGCCGGGGACGAACGAGGTCCTGGTCATCGGCCCGAGCGGCGGGGCCAGCGTGCTGGCCGCCGACGTGTTCGACGGGGCCGGGCTGGAACTGGCCGGCCTTCCCGCCCCCGCGCGCACGGCCCTGCGCGAGCTGGGCCTGGGGGCGGGTAGTTCCCTGGCCAACCCGCTGGAGATCCCGGTCGGCCCGCGGGGCGACCCCGGCCTGGTACGGCGTGCCGTGACCGCGATCCTGGCGCACCGCCCGTACGCCGACGTGGTCACGCACGTCAACGCGCAGAGCTTCTTCACCTTCGGCGACAGCGCCGAACCCCTGCTGGCGTACACGCGCGCCGTCGGCGCCCTGCAGGAGCAACTGCCGGACACCCGGATCACCCTGGTCATGCGGAACGCCGAGTGCGCCCCTCCCGGCGTGGAGGACGCCGTACGCGACCTGGCACGGTCGTCGGGCGTGCCGGTCTACCGGAGCATGGAAGCCGCCGCGGTCGCGGTGACCGCGGGCAAGAGGAGCGCACATGGGACAGCTTGACGGCAAGGTGGCTCTGATCACCGGGGGCGCGCGCGGCATGGGCAAGTCCCATGTACGGCGCTTCGTGGACGAGGGCGCCTCGGTCGTCTTCGGCGACGTCCTGGACGAGGAGGGCGCCAAACTCGCCGCCGAACTGGAGAACGCCAGGTTCGTCCGTCTTGACGTGACCGATCCCGCCGGCTGGGCGGCCGCCGTGGAGACGGTCCTCGACGCCCACGGCGCCCTGCACGTCCTGGTCAACAACGCCGGGATCATGCGGCACCGGACGATCGAGGAGATGACGCTGGAGGAGTGCCGCCGGATCATCGACGTCAACCTCGTCGGCCAGTGGCTCGGGATCAAGTCGGTGATCCCCGCCATGCGCGACTCCGGCGGCGGCTCGATCATCAACGTCTCGTCCACCGAGGGCTTCATCGGCGCGGCGGGGATGTCGGCCTACAGCTCCAGCAAGTTCGGCGTGCGGGGGCTCACCAAGTCGGCCGCGCGCGAGCTGGGCCGGTACGGCATCCGGGTCAACTCGATCCACCCCGGCGGCATCATCACCGCGATGTCGATGCAGGAGGACATCGTCGAGGCCACCGCCGACCGCGCCCAGGCGCTCATCGACGGGCTCCCGCTCGGCCGCCTCGGCAGCACCCGCGAGGTGTCGGGACTGGTGGCCTACCTGGCCTCCGACGACTCCTCGTACTGCACCGGCAGCGAGGTCCTGGTGGACGGCGGCCTGGTCACCGGTTTCTGAGGGCCGCGGCGGGCCGCCGGTACGAGTGGACCCCCGCTCCGGCGGCCCGCCGCGGGTCAGTCCGGCCGCCGCTCCGTCCACCCCTCGGCGGACTCCAGCTGCGCGGCCAGCGAGATCAGCGTGGCCTCGTCGGAGTCATGCCCCAGCAACTGCGCCCCTATCGGCAGACCTTCCTTACTCAGTCCGGCGGGCACGTTCATCCCGGGCCAGCCCAGCACGTTCCACGGCCACGCGTAGGGACAGGCCGCGGCGACACCCGACTGCGTCCTCCGCCAGCCGACCCCGTCGAAGGCCCCCACCTTCAGCGGCAGCTGAGCGGTGGTCGGGGTGAGCACGACGTCGGCGTACCGGAAGATGCGGCCGGCCCTCCGCCGCAACCCCGGATCCATCCGCTTGGCCAGGGGCAGCAGCCGCCGCCCGACCAGCCGTCCCATACGGGCCTCGGCCAGGGTCCGCGGCTCCGGCTCACCGCCCTCCATGGCCTCGACCCAGTCCGCGACCCCCGCCGTACCGCGCGGTATCAGGCCCAGCCCCACCAGGCCGTAGTCGGGATCGGCCGGGAACACCTTGTGCCCCAGTTCGGTCAGCCTGCGCGCCACCCGTTCCACCGCCGCCCGCACCTGGGGGTCCAGCCGGCCCCCGACCCCGAACGCCGTCCGGAACGACACCGCCACCCGCAGCCGGCCCGGCTCGGTCTCCGCCGCCTCCGCGAACGACGACACGCGCGCGTCCAGGCGATGGACGTCGTCCGGATGGCTTCCGCTGAGCACGTCCAGGAGCAGGGCCGCGTCGCCGACACTGCGCGCCAGCGGCCCCCACACCGTCAGCCCGTAGAAGGGGTCGGTGTGCGGGTGGCCCGACACCCTGCCCCGCTGGGGCTTGATCCCCACCAGCCCCGTCCAGGCCGCCGGGATCCGGATCGACCCGGCCCCGTCCGACCCCACGGCCCCGGCGACCATCCCGGCCGCCACCGCCGCCGCGCTGCCTCCCGACGATCCCCCCGGCGTGTACGCGGGGTTCCACGGATTGCGGGCGCATCCCGTCGCCGACTCGCTGAACGGCCACAGCCCGATCTCGCAGGTGGTCGTCTTCCCCACCACCACCGCGCCCGCCGAGCGCAGCCTCCGGACGACCTCCGCGTCGCGTACCGCGACGGGATGCCGGCCCTTCACCGCGAAGGGCGTGGTCTCCCCGGCGATGTCGGTGTCGTCCTTGATCGCGACCGGCACGCCCAGCAGCGGCAGCCGCTCGCCCTCCCGCAGCCTCTTGCCGGCCTCCCGGGCCTCGTTCCGGGCCGCCTCCGCCCGCACCACCCGGAAGGCGCCCAGCGACCGGCCCTCCTCGATCCGTTCCAGGGCCTGCCCGACCAGTTCCTCCGCCGACACCTCCCCCCGCCGCAGCGACTCCGCCTGTTCACGCAGACCCTGCATGGCATCCCCTCTCGTTCGTTCGTACGAACGATACGCCCGGCACCCCGCATGAGGAAGACTGCGACCGTGAGCACACCTCGCGAGCGCATCCTGCAGGCCACCCTCCGCCTCATCGGCGAGCAGGGCATCGGCGCCGTGACCAACCGCGCCGTCGCCCGGTCGGCCGGCGTGTCCCTCGGCTCACTGACCTACCACTTCCCCAGCCAGTCGGACCTGCTCCGCGAGGCGCTGCGGGACTTCGTCGACACCGAGATCGCCCGGATCACCGCCTACGGCGCCCGGCTGAGAGAGGTCGATCCCGACCGGGCCGCCGACGAGGTCGAGAAGGCCGTCGCCGGCTTCGCCCACGGCCCCGAGCAGATCGCCAACCTCGAACTCCACCTGCACGCCGCCCGCGACCCCGCCCTCCACGAGACCTCGGTCCGTTCCGTCGAGGCCTACGACCGCCTGGCCACCGCCGTCCTGACCGCCCTGGGCATCCCCGACGCCGAACGCCACGCCCCCGCGGTCGTCGCGATGCTCTACGGCCTGGCCGTCCGCCGCCTGGCCACAGGCGACACCTCCGCCACCGGCACCGCCGAGGCCATCCGCCTCCTGCTCCACGGCGCCGTCCCCCGGACCTGAACCCGGGCCCGGGGCCCCTGAAAAGACTTCTGGCCCGCACGGCCCCGGGCGGGGGTGAGGGCCGTGCGGGCCGCGTCCATGTGACACCCAGAACGCTACGCCGCCACCCGCCCCACCAGGCCGCCCTTAAGGCTCTCTTAGGGATGGGCTCAGGAGGACTTAGTCCCACGACATCCGACAGCGTCCGGGAGAGTCGCTTTGGGAGCCGCTCACCTGCACCAACACGGGGAGGAAGCCAGGGGGACCGTCCGGGACAGTCGAACGGGGTCGGCTCATGCCGACCCACGTTGGCTCCCGGGATTGGCTCCCCCGGCTCCCTCCCTCCAGCAGGGAGGAGGCACCCCTATGCCCCTGGTCATCACCCAGAACACCATGGCCGTAGAGGCCAACGGCACGACCCTCGCCACGGCCACGCACACGCCCGACGGATGGCACGTCAGCACGTGGCCACACCCGCTCACCCTCAACGAGGCGATCACAGCTCTGACGATCGCCGAACGCGTCGCCACGCACGGCGAGACCGACCCGTTCGTCATCGCGTGGCGCGAGGAGTTGGCGCATGGCTGATCGCGTCATCCGCATCACGACAGCCTTCGCCGTCATCGCGGTCGCCGTGGTGGCCGCGATCATCTCGTACCGCCACGCCTACGAACTGGTGCACTCGCACGGCGAGTCCGGCACGACGGCGCGCCTCGTCCCGTTCACCGTGGACGGCCTCATCTGGGCCGCCTCCATGGTCATCCTTGACGCGAGCCGCCGGAAGCAACCAGCGCCCGCGTTGGCCAAGTGGAGTCTCACCGTGGGCATCGTGGCGACGGTGGGCGCCAACGTGGCGCACGGCCTGAACCACGGCCTCATCGGCGCTCTCGTCAGCGCATGGCCAGCACTCGCCCTCGTCGGGTCGTTCGAGTTGCTGATGATGCTCACCCGCAACGCGACATCACGTCCGGCTCCAGTCCCGTCCGAACGCGCCGAAGTGGAGCAGAGCCCGGAACAGGCGGTACTCGCCGAGTACTTTGCCAGTCTGGACGGTCCGGGCCGTCCGCTCTCTCAGCGGTACCTCGCCGAGAAGCACGGCATCGACCGGCGCAAGGTCAAGCAGATCCTCGCCAGCACGGAGCAACACGCACCACAGTGAGACAACAAGCCCCAGCCATGGCCCAGCCGGGCCGTGGCTGGGGCTTTCTCATGCCCTCTCGTCGAAGGGCACCGCGCGGGCCCAGACGCGCTCGAAGCTCTCCAGGTACGTACTGGCCATGTCGCCATCCTCCGCTCTCCGCAGATGCAGCACCGGGGCATGAGAGGCAGCGATGCCGTACGCATGGGGGTTGATCAGAAGGTCGTCGTCGGCCCGGTAGATCGAGTTGTAGAGCACGGTGTCATGGAGCCGGATCTCAACGCCGTCCACCTCTCCCAGGGCGCGGTAGTGGACGAGCGCGTTGCGGATCTTCGCCGCCATGGACTCGCCAACGCCCTCGTCACACCCGCGTTCGGCGACGCACGCCCCGTCCGGGTCCCCGAGCAGGATCCGCACGCGGGCGCCCTCACGTGCTCTCGCGGCGAAGGTGCGCAGGATGCCCCTGTCCTCAGCGAGGAAGAGGCCCGCGTAGGCCAGGATGCCGATCTCGTCCCGTGCCTTCTCGAACAGGTGTTGCCAGACCGGACGAGGGACGGCCCACCGATGCGGGTAGGACGCGAGGATCTCGATCACCGGCCTCTCCTCACGGGAACCGATCTCGGCGACCTGTGGCCAGAGTGCCGCCTCGTCCACCCCCAGCAGGGCGGCGACGCTCGCCCGATGACGCGGGTACGGCACCCGCCCGGCGACCCACCGCCGGACGGTCTTGGGGTCCACGTCCAGCCGTGACGCGATACCGGCTTCGGTGAGCCGGGCATCGGCCAGCGCACGCCGCAACAAGTCGTTCACCGGACCTCCCGGAGAGACAAGGTAGGACCGACGCTAACAGAAGACGTCCCAAGACGTCCCTAGATGCCGATGGAGAGGTCCCGGCCCCGCCACGAGGCTCATGACACGAGGCGAAAGCCACCAACACCCGCTGAGGAGTTGAGCCGTCATGTCCATCCGCCGGCGCCGCGAGGCCACTCAGAACCCCAACCAGACCACTTCGGCCGATCAGGCGCTCGCCGAACTCCGCAGGGACTTCACCGGTCACCGCATCTGGCGTTCGGTGCGCTCGGACGGGCAACTCGGGGACTGGGTCGCGAGCCTGCACGACCCTGCGGCCGGAGTCGACGCAACGGTGATGCGCTCGGATCCCACCGCCCTGCGCGAAGCCCTCGAAGAGGAGGCCAAACTCGCCAAGGTCAAGCGCACGGAGTACCGGTGATGACGCGGTACCACCGCCCCCCACGCCCATCACCCGCCGGGATCGCATGGGAAGGCGCGGCCCCAAGGAGGGAGATGGAGACGGCGCGGCCGGTGCCTATCCCCCCGGATGCACCGACCGCGCCCGCGCTGCCGGAGCACTCCGGACCATGGCGAGCACACCGCTACCTTCACCGGCTCGCCCGAGCCATGCGCCGCTACGGCTGGACGACCGAAGTCCGCTACGGCCAACTGCTCCCGACCCTCCTGCGCGTGTACTCCGCAGCGGTCCCCTCCATCGGCGAGAGCGTGACCGTCGTCCGGGCAAACGGGATCTGGTGGTACCGCGCCAGCACCGGCGAGTGGCTCGCGCCCTGCACCAACCTCCAACTCGCCACCCAGAGACTGAGTGTCCTGCTCACCCCCTGGGTGACAGCGGCACTCGCCTCCTCCAGGGACGAAACCAAGTGACAGCCCGCCGCACGGCATGGGGAGCGTACGCCCAGATCACCGACGCACTACGCCAACGCATCACCGACGGCACCTACGCTCCGGGCTCCCAGCTACCGGCCGAGGTCGCCCTGTGCGCCGAGTTCCGCGTCGTCCGCAACACCGTGCGGCGGGCCCTGTCCACCCTGCAAGCCGAAGGGCTGATCAGCGTCCGCACCGGCATAGGCCGCTTCGTCAACACACCCACCAACCACCCACCACCGGGGACACGCCCCCAGTACGCACGTATCGCCGAACACCTCCGCCACCAGATCAGCAACGGCACCATCCCCCCAGGCGCCCGCCTTCCGAGCGAGGCACGCATCTGCGAGCGCTACGGCGTATCGCGCTTCACCGCCCGGCAAGCACTCAGGTCGCTAGAGGACGCTGGGCTGGTGACGTGCGTCCAAGGCGTAGGACGCCACGTCCGCCAAGACGTCCCCAGATGAGCCACAAGCGCCCGTGGACGTCTAGGAGAGTGTCCGTAGCGTCGTGCTCATGAAGAACTCAGCCGCCTGGGCCAGCGAACTCGCCCGCAAGCACCTGGAGAAGCCACTCCCCCGCCGCTGGGCACACACCCAAGGCGTAGCCCGCCAAGCCCGCACCCTCATCCCAATCCTTGGCGAGAACGCCGACCTTCTAGAGGCCGCCGCGTGGCTCCACGACATCGGCTACGCCCCCGACCTCGTCGTCACGGGCTTCCATCCCTTGGACGGTGCCCGCTACCTCCGCGACACCCACCAAGCCGACGACCACCTATGCCGCCTGGTGGCACACCACTCCTGCGCCCTGATCGAGGCCCGCGAACGCGGCCTAGACCAAGCTCTGACCGAAGAGTTCGGTATTAAGGCCCCCCACCTAGCGGATGCCCTCGTGTACTGCGACATGACTACAAGCCCTAATGGACAGCAAGTACCTGTTGAGCAACGACTAGCTGAGATAGCAGCCCGCTATGGCGGCGGACATTGCGTCACCAAGGCAATCCGAAAGGCATCCCCACACTTGATTCACTCCACCCACATCACATACAACAGCTTGCTAGATCACTCACCCCAAGAAGGTGGGACCATCGTTCAGGGAAAATAAACATAATCCTTAATATATAGCAGAAGATATTGGCTAGATAACATTCTTCTCAGTCGGCGCGCAGAACAATAATGCTCTCACGAAGATAAGCCACGCCGGCACCTCGACGACTAAGGTGACGTGCCACTCGAATCTCCTCTACACTCCATCCTGCAAACTCGGCAGCCCGCGCCAACAACAAGTCAGCAGCGATGACAAAGCTGTCCTCCCCGGACCCATGCACGGAATTTCCAACCACAATTGCACAAACACCATCGCGAGCGACCAGCTTTCTCGAACTCCTAAGGACACGAAGCATGTCGTCGACATAGCCCAATATCAGTTGCCGTCGACCTCGCTCGTAACGGCCTGAAGGCACAGACTCTAGGAGAGGACAAAGTAGAGCATCAATCTCGTCCGCATGATCGTTATTCTTGTAGTGATATTCATCGGGAAACCTGATACTCGGATGACTTCTCAATGTCTTGAGGCGTTGCTTCTTCATTTCTGCCGCATTGCTATACTCCTCCAATGCCCATGCCTCGATCTTATAGACTTCAGTGTAGTCAATATTATTAGGATAAGGCGGAGAAAAGACGATCCATTCGAACCGCTCAGTTCTACCTAGAAGATCTAGGTCACGAGCGTCACCGTGCACGATTTCAATCCGAGCGTCATCCATGGGCGAAAGCCCCTTAAGATCTTCCGAGACCTGTGCCAGACTCCGTCGGAACGAACCGATTGGCTCGATCGTCTCTCGATCGGGTACATATCTCAAGGCTCGTCCATCGCGCCGTAGTTTCGCGGAAGGCTCAACGGCAGCGCTAACGCATGCCCGAAAAACCGCACGCACCTCTGGCTCGGATATAACTCGCGTGGCGCGGTTTAGCGACAATAAAGATCGAACATAACTCGCCGCAAAGTAATTAGAATTATTGAGCGTCGTTGAAGGGGTAGTGAGACTTTCAGGTGCGCTCTTCAAGCGCTCGAACTCTTTCCAGAAGATCCCTTCCACCGAAGCGATTGCTCCCAGCAAAGAACTTCCTCTCAACGCGGAAGCCACTTTAGCTTTAGCAACCTCATAGATGATCGGGTTTCTCTCAACGCCAACAGCCGTTACATCGCAGCCTAGATCTCTGGCCATGAGAATGGCACTCACAAGTGTCGTACCACTGCCGAGAAATGGATCCAAGATCGAAATCTTATTAGTCGGCACATAGGCAGCATCTTTGAATAGACGAGAAAGAAGGTGTGAAGAAAAACCCTCCTTAAAATGAAACCATCCGTGAATAGGCTCAGAGGCATTCCCCTTAGAAACCACCAGCGGCGCGTAGTCGGCCGACCGATCGGCAACCGACCACCTTGCCTGCAAGGAACGATAGTGTTCTATAAGACGGTCATGGCCCTTGGCCGTCAATTGTCGCCCCCGCTTCAACTAAGACGTGTACTGGCTTGCTAGAAAGTGACGATACTCACCCGAGGAAGCGAAGAGGCGCCAGGCCTTAAGTTCAACCTTCAATGCCCCAGCCAACTCCCCGACGTGATCGAAACAATTATCCACACCCGGTACCCTCATGTCAAAACAGCACAGGGCTGCCAATCGACAGCCACGCTCATTCCGATATGATGAAGCCTGCTCAACTCCGTCCACGACCCATTGCTTTATCTTGGCATCCGACCAACTATTTCCCTTTGCGCCCCTGGTGCGGAGAACCTTCAACTCCAAGACCGCATGTCTCGTGACCCTACTTCTATCTCTCGGAAGTGGCTCTTCAATCTCAACATCGAGCCGCCCTGTCGCCTGCGGTTGCTCGACACGTACAAGGCAAGTGGGGAAGTATCCTGTAAGCCCTGCCCGTACAACCACTTGAATACGGTCTTCAGCATTCTCAGCGACCCAATATTGATCCGACTTCTCCCACAGTTTGCCTGCTCTGCCCTGAACGTCCGGAGTGCAAAGCTGTTGATGATAGAGACGATCGATCACCTCAAAAATCTCTTTGAGCGACAGAGGCTTGGCGTCGATTCGCAGTGGTCGACAGTTTTGGGTCTTTGATAGGCCCTCTGGGTAGTACCTGGCCTCCGGTACATCCGTACGAGGCTCGAAGATGACAGCTGGCAAATCTCCCAAACTCAGTTCTTCAACTACCAGTTCAAAAATCGTTTCGTCGTCATCCTCTTCTGACAACTGGATGGCAGTTCCGTCGTTCGCTACCTGATTCACAAACCAAACACGATTGGAAATCTCTTGAAGCCCGTTATCGAGCATGGGCGAACGCTTAACCTTCCGTTCAACGTTGAGATCAGGAGATTCCGGATGTAGTAGGAAGACTGCCGGCAACAGCCCTGTCTGGTCCAGCTCACCTCGTTCTACTCGTTTCCTGAGCAGCCGCGCTACTCCGACGACGAATCGAATCTCGTCCTGCAAGTCAGCATCGGCACCAACCCCACCATGCTCCTGCAACGTTTCTTCCAAGGCCGCAGGACTCCATGGGTCAATTCGACTCACTACTTGCCTTTCTCATGACCGAAAACAAGTGCCGTACATATAGGTGAGTAGTTTCAGCAGGCGTGAGAGCTCTTTGTGATGCCATGAGTGATACAAATCTGTCAGCCATCATTTTTGTCCGACTAATTCCTTCCTCCTCAGGTTGAAGATCGACTATGTTGCCAAAATCTAGCAGCGGGTCAGAGTACGCAGCATCGGCTAGAACAGCACCAGCCAAGCCGTAAGCACGCATGCCTGCGAGAGCAAGCGTTACTTCCCGTGTCAACACCATCTCTCGATGAAACTCAGCATCGACCTCCATCGCCTCTATAATGGCTTTACTAAAGACGCTGTTAAGTTCATATTGGGCATCCAGTCGCCAGCCTTTCGGCGCGCGGTGATGACTTACTTTGGATGGTTTTATAATTGCCGCACCAACGAGACCATCTATATTTCTCTGCAACCTTGGATTAAGAGGGAAGTCCTCTTGCTTGAGTACCTGGGACTCCAGAACGCGGACCTTCCAGGTAGGCGCAAGTGCATCAGAGAAGTATGCGATAGCATGGAGGCTTGCGAGCGGAACCGGCGATATCCCGACCTCGCGACACGCTTTCAATATCGCGATTACTCGGATGGCATAGTGTAGGTTCTTAGCCCTGTCTAGGTCTTCGACTATAAGCATTTAGCCCTCGTCAAATAGTCGTTGTATTGCTGTTTCATACTCACTGTGCAGCTTTCTCGTCGCAGCAGTCGGAGAGGCGATGCGAAATAGATTTATAATCCGCGTAGTGTCACGTCTATTGATACCAGCAAGTCGCATCAGTGTTGGAATCAATTGTCCATCAACAAGATTAGAGGTTAGGATTACATGATTCCCCGCATCTGGATCCGCGAACCTTGCCAAAACTTGTGCAGCGCGAGGAGCGAACACAGCGTCCAATGAGGCCTCTGGGGCATCAACTATGAGAGAGCCCTGCCCTCCTTCGCTCGCAACAGAGATCAGTGCCATCCGAAACGCGAGGTCGATAAACTCGCGCTGACTTTCAGACACCTGCTCAGGGCCGTTTCTAATAACTGGCGACTCGAAATCTGTGCCGGTCATATTGACTTCGAAGATTGAAAACTCCGTCGGGAGTCCCCATTGCCCCACTTGTTCTTTGTGCGTACTTCCCACTAGAACACATGTCTCAACCAGAAAGTCTCGTGCGTATATTGCGAACATATCTTTGATTTGCCTGCGCCGCTCTACAATGGTGAGATTTATGCCGGCTATGAAGTCATTGTAGCGCGATTTCCTTGAATTGAGCTCTTCTCTGTATTCCGCGAGGCGGGCATCTAGAGCGGCAAAATTGGAGCGCCGTTCTTGTAGTTTTTTATCCGATTCCGGGAGTTGCCTGTAAAGGGCGTCCAAGGTCACATTGCGCTGGGCGATAGAAGATTCTAGTTCTCGCATCTTCTGCAGCACCCCTTGATGTTCGGTCTCCGTTTCAGTCCTAGCCTCCGTCGCAGCCTCCAGTCGTTCCTCTGCAGACTTAAGTGCTTCTCGGGCTCGTGTGACCTCATCCGCGTCTATCTCATTGGATGAAGGCGAGGAAAGCGGTGATTTGCATATTACACATCTATGCTCATCCGCTAGAGCCCGAAGTTCCAAGGCCAACTCGGGCACTGAAGTGCCGCAGGTCAAACATTGATCCCCTGATACGAGTTGCCCAAGGATATATGCAACACTTTCTACTTGAGAAGGAAATGCTTCGTGGATCGCCATCAACCGATGGTGTTCTAGAGCTCTGTACGCGGACTCCCTTTCGTCAGCAGCTTGCAGAGCCTCCAGCCGAGCCGAGTACCTCTGAGCCTCTTGTTCATGGAAGCTATCCTGGATTCGCGTAAGCTCAGCTTGTTCTGCTTCTTGGGTGGCGGTGAGTTGATCTATATGTCTTCTCAGATCCGTCGATTTAGTCGCGGCTTTTTCTTGTTCGTTCAGATCCGTCCTCTGACGAGCGAGAGCAGCGGACAGGTTCCGCACATAGGTGGCCCTTTTGAGCACGTCTGTTTCTAGGGATAGATATTTTTCTGTCTCAGCAGGAGGCAAGAACAGTAGGCGCAACATTTGTCGCTGTGCATTTGGGTCCCATACAAGGGAGCGCCGGTCGTCAAAGTAAAATACTAGATACCTAAGTACAAGAATCCAGTCCGCAAAAATACCTAGCCCAGCGAGCTCAGTGATGACGCGTTGATAGTCTTTTTCCGTGAACGCTTGCTGTGGCTGGCCATCCACGATCAGGCTCGTAAGACTGAGCGATTTCAGATCCCGTGAAATGGAAACCTTTGTTTCCCCAAGCCGCAACTCCAAAGTGGCTCGAGCCGCATGAGCTCCGTCATGAACTCGAGCTGCAAACGTCTTGCGATCTTTCGGCTTCAGAGCAGCTTCACGTATCTGAGACGATCCAAGTTCGGCCCGACCGGCGCCTGCTGGGATGTCGTATGGCCCCGTACACATCCTATACAGGAGGAGAACAAGGGTACTTTTCCCAAGACCGTTGGCACCAAGAACTAGACTGAGACCCGGTTTGAACTTAGTTTGCAGTCCCTGAGCTTCCCTCTCGCCAGGGTACAAGCCATAGCCATTAACCGATAGCGCTTCAAATAGCGGTATCCTGATCACAGCAGCCTTCCGATTCATGAAGGTCAGCGGACAAGCACGACGTGGAAACAGTAAAGTCCTAGCCGCCCGCTAGAGTTTAGATGAGAGCGCGCAATGCGGTAAAGAGGTTGGCCAGATCTGGGCAGTTCGGCTTAGCCGGCACCATCGCACCGGTAGGACACACAGCTAGTCGATACCCAATCGATTCGCCAGGCTGGCGTGCCTGCAAGCGGAGCTTTACTTAGAAGACCACTGGCGAGTCGTTATCCTCATAGTGATGCTCAATACGCTTGCGCATTGAGATTTCCATTCGTAGAGCTCTCATCGCCTGCCTGCCTACCCACCGAACTTCCGAAGCTTCGGAAGTTGGATGCGGAAGACCAGAGGTGTGTCGCGCTGTGAGCACTATCGAGAACTCTTGTCGGACCTCGTTGTTGCTGGTGTAGTGGATGACGTGCTTGGGGTCTGAGTAGATGCCGACGAGGCCGGTTACCTCGCAGTCGATGCCGGTCTCTTCTTTGGTCTCGCGAACTGCGGCTTGAGAGACGGACTCGCCTAGGTCGATGGCGCCGCCGGGTAGGGCCCAGTTGTCGTTGTCGGTGCGGCGGATCATGAGGATCTCGCCCTTGTCGTTCGCGACGACGACGTTGACAGACGGTACGAGGCTGTTGGCCTTGGGGGCGTTGGGGTCGTCGTAGTAGTCGATCCTGCGGCCCATGTCACTCCTCCGGTATCGGTGTGGCGCCTTCCCAGACGCGCTCGAAGCTCTCGATATAGGTGTTGACCAGTTCCCCGCCGGCGATGCGGCGCAGGTGCCATACGGGCGCGTGGGGTGCGGTCACCCCGTAGAGGTGTGTGTTGACGAGGAGCTGATCGTCCGCGCGGTAGATCGAGTTGTAGAGGACCGTGCGGTGAAAGCGGAACTCTACGCCGTCCTGTCTGCGGAGGTTCTTGTAGAGGACGAGGGCGTTGCGGATCTTCGCGGCCATGGCGTCGTCCACGCCCTCGTCGGCGCCTCGTTCGGCCACCTGGGGACTATCGGGATCGCCGAGGAGGATGCGTACGCGTACTCCGGCCTTCGCCTTCTCGGTGAAGGTGCGTTGGATGCCGGAGTCTTCGGAGAGGAAGAGTCCGGCGTAGACGAGGACTCCGATCTCTTCTTTGGCCGTGGAGAAGAGATGTCCCCATGCGTCCCTTGGCACGGAGGAACGGTGGGGGTAGATGGTGACCAGTTCGCTCCCGGACGCCGAGGTGACCTGCTCGCTGGTGAGTGCTTCTGGCCACAGGAACGTCTCGTCTACGCCCAGGCGTGAAGCCACTGCGTAGCGATGTCGCCGGTAGGGAGTGCGATCCCTGGTGATCCACCGTTCCACGGTCTTCTGATCAACGCCGATCGACTCGGCGAGCGCGGCGATGGTCATGCCCTGTTCGAGCAGGGCGGCGCGTAGGCGTTCGTTCGGCATGCACCCGTCCGGGTCCGGGACGTCCTAGGACGCTGACAACCCTATGAGGACGTCATGAACACGTCCAGTCATGTAGTGATCTCGTCCCCCTGGTCAGGCGCACTCTCTTTCTCGTAAGGCACACCGACCGCCCGAGCCGCCCCCGCCGGACACGGGCCTTACGAGAGGAGTGATCACTCATGATCCTCGTCCTGGCCTCGATCATCGCCGTCTTCCTCGCCGGTTCCGTCTGCGGCATCTTCGCGATGCTGGTGATCGGCATCCACGCGGAAGAGCGCCGCGCCACCCGTGACCGCGCCGCCTTCTCGCGGACCGGCGCCGTCTCCCGCCGTCTTCTCACCACACGGACATGCGATGACGTCCCGGCCCGCCTGACGGCGGGTCGGTGACCATGCGGATGCCTCGCCTCATCACCGGCCACTCCTGCCCCTGCGGCGCACGGATCGAGCCGGGGAACCGCAGGTGCCGCAAGTGCCGCGCCCGCGCCCGATGGCTTCGGCGGGGGCGCGGCTCCCGGTTTCCCGATCTCTGGCTTTGAGGAGGTGCCCCGTGAACGTCTCCGTTCCCCTGGTGGTGATCTTGGGCGCCGTGGTGTGGCTGGCGTGGCGCTACATGGGCCTGCGCGCGTGGCACATCGCGGTGTGCCTGTTGTTCGGGTTCTTTCTCGCCGCCACGAGTGCCGCCCCGGAGATTCGCCGACTGGTGACCGCTCTGGTCCAGGTCCTCAGCCAGCACTGACGTTCCCGACCGAAGGAGGGATGCCCGAGTGACCGACATCCCCGAGCACGTCAAGATCGACCTACAGGAGGTCCGTACCCGAAACCTCGCCGCTCGCGAGATCGTGTCCGCCCTGTCCGATGCGATGCCCGCGGTTGCGGATCTGTGGATCCGTATCAACGCCGCGCTCGCAGACTCTCTCAAGCTCATCTCGGAGGTCAGGCGGCTTCTCGCCGCGCTGGCCAAGGTCCGGCGCGATCACGCGAATCTCGTTGCCGCCGGCCGCGCCACCCTGCACGCCCATCACGATGCCGAGCCAGACGCGCTCTACTACCTGCGCGATGAACTTCGGGCCCAGGGGCAGCTTCCCCCGGATTCCTGGGGGCGCGCATGAGCCGGACACGGCAGATGCGGCGGCATGCCCGCAAGATGCGACGCAACGGGCTTCAGCCGATGGTCGTCATCAACGGCGATGAGCCGTTCCCCGATCTCGCTGCCGTCGTCCTGGGGCGCCTGCTGTGGCGGTACCGATCCGAACTCGCCCCTTTCAACCTCATGGCCACGCTGGCTCTCGGGGGCGCCGTCCTACACATCACGCATGCGTGGTGGTGGCCGTACCTGCTGGGCGTCACCACAGTGGCCGCGTGGCTGCTGGCCATGTTCGGCGACCGGTTGGGGCTCGCTCTGCGAAGTGAGCGCCTGTACGGGGCGGCCCTGGTCATGAGTGCGGGTGGCTGGATCGCAGCCGTTACGGCCCTCGGGATCGCCTTCCAGCCGCTCCCCCAAGTCCTCGTCGGCGGTGGCCTTCTGCTGGCCATGCCGTGGTGGGCGCATCGTCGGCGCCGCGCCAAGGTCCGAGTCGATCGGCAAATCGCCGCATGGCCTGAGATCGCTCAGTCGATCGGCCTTCCAGGTTCGCGTGCTCAGTCCGCCGTGGTGGACGTCTGGGGATGGCGCGCCCGGTTCGCTCTGGCACGCGGGCAGACCATTCAGGACGTGGTGGCCAAGGTTCCGGCGATCGAGTCGGCGCTCGGGACGTTCCGCGGTGCCGTGCGGGTCCTCCCCACACGGGACGACAAGGCGAACCGGTTCGAGTTGCGCGTGCTCGACACCGACCCGCACGCCGACGCGATCCCGTGGCCCGGACCGTCCGTCTCGTCCATCTCCGAGCCGATCGACCTGGGCCCCTTCGAGGACGCAACGAGCGCCCGCGTCCTGTTGCTGCGTCGCCACGGGCTCATCGGCGGTGTGGCCGGCTCGGGCAAGAGCGGCGGGATCAACGTTCTCATGGGCAACCTCAGCGCATGCCGAGACGTGGTCATCTGGGCCATCGACCTCAAGCGCGGCATGGAACTCCAGCCGTGGGCCTCCTGCATCGATCGCCTCGCCACCACACCCGAGCAAGCCCGTGCTCTCCTGCGGGACGCCTTGGCGGTTCTTGAGGCGCGTGCGGCATCGCTGGCGACGCTGGGGCGGCGGGTGTGGGAACCGTCCCCGGACGCGCCAGCACTGGTGATCGTCATCGACGAGTACGCCGAACTGTCCGACGACGCAACGGAGAGCGCGAGCGACACCGACTCGATAGCGCGACGCGGACGCGCTGTCGCCGTGACTCTCGTCGCTGCGACTCAGCGCCCGACGCAGAAGGCCATGGGCAAGGGCGCGGTGCGGTCGCAGATGGACGTCCGGGTGAGCTTCCGCGTCCGAGAGCGTAAGGACGTCGATCTCATCCTCGGGCAAGGGATGCTCAACGCCGGGTGGCACGCCCACACTCTCAACGCCCCCGGCAAGTTCCTGCTCTCCGCACCCGAACATGACGTACCGCGTCGTGGCCGCGCCTACCTGCTCACCGACGAGGCCGTGGCGGACGCCGCGAGTCGGCACCACGGCATCCGCCCCGTTCTCGACGAGGTCTCGCGAACGGCGATCGAGGAGGCGCATGCAGGCGTCCAACTGCGAACCGCAAGCGAGCCCGTAACAGCCGAGACCGCGGAGGGCACGAACCGGCCCGATGCCGTGCTCTGGGCAATGCTGGCGGGTGCCCCGGACGAGGGGACGCCGGTCTCCCATCTGATCACCGGGACGGGGATGAGCCGCCCGTGGATCTACCAACGGCTTCGCGAACTCGCCGAGGCCGACCGCGTCACCCAGGTCTCACGTGGCCGGTGGCGCGCCGCCGCTGAACACGCTGAGTGACTTGTCTACGTCTACGTCTCCGCGCGCGTCTGCACGTATGGCGCTGAGACGAGACATAGACGAAGGCGTAGACAATCACGCACCGTCACGAACGGAGATGATCGCCACGCCCGACGCACGCCCCGAGACGGCTCGGGGAGACAAGGAGGTGAGCGTGCAGGCATACACCGTCGAGCAGGTCGCCGAGATCCTCCAGATCGGACGCGACAAGGTCTACTTCCTCATCCGGACGAACCGCCTCCACAGCATCAAGATCGGCAAGTCGCGCCGCATCACCGACCGGCATCTCGCCGACTTCGTCGCCTCCCTCGAACAGAACGCCACCACGAACTAGGGACGTCTAGGGACGTCTTGAGTTACTGTCGTGCGTAAGCCCAGGGCACGCCGCTCACGCGGAAGGCCCGAGGCTCCCGGTTCTTGACAACTCGATCCACGCCGGCGCCCGCAGGACGACACGTGCCATGGCGTCTCCGTTCTCGCGCGGAGGCGCCATGGGCTCGCATCGCCACGCGGGCGCATCGCTACCGGTCAAGAACGACAGCCCCCAACGCAAGGAGGGATCTCTTTGGCGAAGATCCTGATCGGCAAGTACCAGGGGTCGATCTACGAGGAGGGCGGCGGCTGGACCGGCGCCCTCTCGCTCGGGTTCGGCCCCGACGGCAAACGCAGGCGCCCCAAGAGGAAGGGGAAGACCAAGACCGAGGTCCTGGACAAGCTCAGGGAACTCGCCGAGGAACTCGACAAGGGCGTGAAGGCGACCCGGAACTACCGCGTCCGGGACGCGGTGAACGACTTCCTCACGGCGTTCTCGAACGGCGACACGGCACCGGCGACGATCGAGGTCTACCGGTCGCTCGCCGATCACCAGCTCATCCCGTTCATCGGCCACACCCTGCTCAAGGAACTCACGGCGGACGACGTCGAGAGGTGGCTCAGAGGGAGGGCCGAGCATCTCACCTCGTCGTCCCTGGGGATCGTTCACGGCCTGCTCAAGCGCTCCATCCGGAGGGCGGCACGGCACGACAAGGTGGGCCGGAACGTCGCCGAACTGGTCGACACACCGCAGGGCAAGGCCGGACGCAAGTCACGCTCGCTGAGCCTCGTGCAGGCCAAGGCGCTCCTCAAGGAGGCGGCCAAGCCCGAGCATCGGCTCGGGGCCTACGTGATCCTGGCGATCGTCTCGGGCCTGCGGACGGAGGAACTCCGCACGCTCACGTGGGGCGCCGTCGATCTCGACTCGGCGACCGTCTACGTCCTGCGCTCCGACCGGCACAAGGGCGAGACCAAGACGGCGCTGAGCCGCAGAGGGCTCGGCATCGCCGACATGGCGGTGGCCGCCCTCCGTGCCCTCAAGACGAGGCAGGCGGCGGAGAAGCTCAAGGCAGGTGAGGCGTACAAGGATCACGATCTCGTGTTCTGCCACGTGAACGGCGCCCCGTACACCGCTCACCACGTCCGGCGCCGGTTCCGCCGGGTGGTGGACGCGGCCGGACTCGACTCGTCGGAGTGGTGCCCGCGCGAGCTGCGGCACACCTTCGTGTCGATCATGAGCCACCACGGGGTGCCCATCGAGAAGATCAGCGACCTCGTCGGGCACAAGAACACCAGGATCACGGAGGCGGTCTACCGCCACCAGCTTCGCCCCGAGATCCGTGACGGGGCCGAGCACATGAACGCCATCTTCGGAAGCGACACCAAGTCCGCGTAGGCGCGTGGCTCCCCGATCGGCTCCCCCGAGCTTCGGATGAGGCGAGACTTCCCCCTGACCTGGGCCAAGGCAGGCACCACCCCTAAGGCTCTCTTAGGGAAGCCCTCAGGAGGACTTAGTCCCGCGACATCGCGCGAGGCGTTGCATAGTCATGCAGGAGTGTGCATATACTTCTACTCGTGTCTAAGGTGCTCACTTCCCTGCCTGTCGGCGAACGCGTCGGCATCGCCTTCTCCGGTGGTCTCGATACCTCAGTGGCGGTCGCGTGGATGCGCGAGAAGGGTGCCGTGCCGTGCACCTATACCGCCGATATCGGCCAGTACGACGAGCCCGACATCGCCTCGGTCCCCAAGCGGGCCGGGGAGTACGGCGCGGAGATCGCCCGGCTGGTCGACTGCCGGACGGCCCTGGTCGAGGAGGGGCTCGCGGCGCTGGCCTGCGGAGCGTTCCACATCCGATCCGGGGGGCGCGTCTACTTCAACACCACCCCGCTCGGGCGGGCGGTGACCGGCACCCTGCTCGTGCGGGCGATGCTCGAGGACGACGTCCAGATCTGGGGCGACGGCTCCACGTTCAAGGGCAACGACATCGAGCGGTTCTACCGTTACGGGCTGCTCGCCAACCCGTCCCTGCGGATCTACAAGCCCTGGCTGGACGCCGACTTCGTCAGCGAGCTGGGCGGCCGCAAGGAGATGTCCGAGTGGCTGCTCGACCGCTCCCTGCCGTACCGGGACAGCGCGGAGAAGGCCTACTCCACCGACGCGAACATCCTGGGCGCGACCCACGAGGCCAAGGCCCTGGAGCACCTCGACGCGGGCATCGAGATCGTCGAGCCGATCATGGGCGTGCGGTTCTGGGACCCGTCCGTGGAGATCGCCGCCGAGGACGTCACGATCGGGTTCGAGCAGGGCCGGCCGGTGACGATCAACGGCAAGGAGTTCCCCTCCGCCGTGGACCTGATGCTGGAGGCCAACGCCGTCGGCGGCCGGCACGGCATGGGCATGTCCGACCAGATCGAGAACCGCGTCATCGAAGCCAAGAGCCGCGGCGTCTACGAGGCTCCGGGGATGGCGCTGCTGCACGCCGCCTACGAGCGGCTGGTCAACGCGATCCACAACGAGGACACCCTCGCCAGCTACCACAACGAGGGACGCCGGCTCGGCAGGCTCATGTACGAGGGCCGCTGGCTCGACCCGCAGGCGCTGATGCTGCGCGAGTCGCTGCAGCGCTGGGTGGGCACCGCGGTCACCGGCGAGGTGACCCTGCGCCTGCGGCGCGGCGAGGACTACTCCATCCTCGACACCTCCGGGCCGGCGTTCAGCTACCACCCGGACAAGCTCTCCATGGAGCGGACCGAGGACTCCGCCTTCGGGCCGGTCGACCGCATCGGCCAGCTGACCATGCGCAACCTCGACATCGCCGACTCCCGCGCCAAGCTCGAGCAGTACGCCGGGCTCGGCATGGTCGGCAGCTCGCACCCGGCGCTGATCGGCGCCGCGCAGGCGGCCTCGACCGGCCTGATCGGCGCGATGCCCGAGGGCGGCGCCGAGGCCATCGCCTCCCGTGGAACGGTCTCCGCCGACGACGAGCTGCTCGATCACGCCGCGATGGAGTCCGGCACCGACTGAGGCGGCAGCGTCAAGGCCCTTCCGAGGGCCGCATCCGGCCGATACGAGGGAGCCGGAGCCCGTTTCGGGGCTCCGGACCCTCGCGTGAACGGTACGACCAGCCGTTGGCCAACGATCGTTGGCCAACGGCTGTTGACATTCGGGGTGGATCCGGCCTACCTTGCCTACAGATGTTGGCCAACAAGCGTTGGCACTGGAGGCGTCATGGAATCTCGGAACGGCGACGGCGGAGCGCGTGACTCCGATGTCCTGGTCGTGGGGGCGGGGCCGACGGGGCTGCTGCTCGCGGGGGATCTGGCCGCGGCGGGGCTGTCGGTGACGCTCGTCGAGCGCCGCCCGCACCGGATCAGCAACCTGTCCCGGGCGCTGGTCGTGCACGCCCGGACGCTGGAGCAGTTCGACGCGCGCGGCATCGCGGACGAGGTGGTGGCTGGCGGGCATCCCATCGACTCGCTCCAGCTGTTCCAGCGGGGGCGGCTCCACCCCTCGCGGCTGCCCACCCGCTACCCGTACGTCCTGTTCACGCCGCAGTACGAGGTGGAACGCGTCCTGGAACGGCGTGCCCGCGAGGCCGGGGTCACGTTCGTCCACGAGGCGCGGGTGGTGGAGGTCGGGCAGGACGCGGACGGGGTGGAGGTGCGCGCGGTCACCGGCGAGGACGCGAAGGCGTCCGCCAGGTTCCGGGCGTCCTATCTCGTGGGCACCGACGGGGCGCACAGCACCCTCCGGGAGGCGCTCGGCCTGCCCTTCCCGGGGAAGTCGATGCTCAAATCGCTGATCCTCGCGGACGTACGGCTCGCCGAGAAGCCCGATCGGCCGTTCACGGTGAACTCCGTGCCGGAGGGCTTCTGCCTCCTCACGGAGATGGGCGAGGGCTGGTACCGGATCACCGGCTGGAACCGGCACCACCAGCTTCCCGACGACGCGCCCCTCGACCTGGACGAGATCAGGGAGCTGCTCCATCACAACTTCGGGACCGACTACGGCATCACCGAGTGCCGCTGGAAGTCGCGGTTCCACAGTGACGAGCGGCAGGCGCCCTCGTACCGCGTCGGGCGGGCGTTCCTGGCGGGCGACGCGGCGCACGTGCACTCGCCGGCCGGGGCGATGGGGATGAACACGGGCCTGCAGGACGCCGCCAACCTCGGCTGGAAGCTCGTGGCCGTCCTGCGCGACGGGGCCGATGACCGGCTGCTGGACACCTACCAGCGCGAACGGCACGTCGCCGGGAAGATCGCGCTCCGGATCAGCGGCAGGATGGTCCGGGTGGCGAAGATGCACGGGATCCCGGCCAGGATCGTCCGGCCCCTGGTCGCGACCGTGCTCAACAGGGTGCGGCCGGTGTCCGACCGGGCCGCGTCCATGATCACCGGCATCGGCCTGTCCTACCCCGCCGGGCACGGCGCCCACCGCTTGGAGGGGAAGCGCGCGCCCGACCTGGAGCTCGCCGAGGGCCGCCTGTACGAGGTACTGCGCGGGGGCGGCTTCGTCCTCGTCTGCCCGGCCGGCTTCCGCTTCCCGCCCGCGGCCGGTGTGACGCCTGCCCACCGGGCCGACGGCGATCGGACCGCGCTCCTCGTCCGGCCGGACGGTTATATCGCGTGGGCCGCTGACGAGGCCGACGACGCGGGGCTGCGCGCCGCGCTGGACACCTGGGTGCTCGGCCGGGTCCGGTGAGGCACGAGCCGCCGGGCGGGCGCCGTGGGCCGGGCCCTGGAATCAGCCGCTAGCGGCGCCGGACCAGGCGGCGGGAGCGGCGGGTGGGCGGGAGCCACCGGGTGCGGAACCACATCTGGACCTGCGCTCCGCCCAGGACCGAGCGGTGGATGCGCAGGTGGCCGCCGGTGGCCTCGGCGGCGCGGCGGGCGATGTCCAGGCCGAGGCCGGTGGAGCCGCCGCCGCTGCGCCCGCGCTGGAGGGCGTCCTGCGGGTCGGTGATGCCGGGGCCGCCGTCGGCGACGAGGATGCCGGTGAGGCCCCTGCCGACGTGCAGGGTGATGGCGAAGCCGGTGCCCTCGGCGGTGTGCCGGAAGACGTTGCCGAGCAGGGCGTCCACGGCGGCGGCCAGCTCGGTGGCGGGCAGCGGCAGTTCGGCCGGTTCGTCGGCGCCGATCAGCTCGCAGGAGCGGCCCTCGTCCTCGGCCAGGACGGACCAGAACTCCACCCGTTCGCGCAGGACCTTGGCGGCGTCGCAGCTGCCCCGGCCGGTGGGCTTGCGGACGGTCCGGATGATCTGGTCGACCTCGCGCTCCAGGCGGCCCACGGCCTCGCGGGTCTGGTCGGCCACCGGGCCGCCGCCCAGCGCCTCGGCGTTGAGCCGCAGGGCGGCCAGGGGCGTGCGGAGCCGGTGCGAGAGGTCGGCGGCCATCTCGCGTTCGGCGGCCAGCAGCTGGACGACGTGGTCGGCCATGGCGTTGAAGGCCAGGCCCGCCTCCACCAGCTCGGGCGGCCCGTCGGGCTCGATCCGGATCCCCAGGTCGCCGTCGCCGAACGCGGCGGCCACCTCGGCCAGCCGCCGGGTGGAACGGATCATGCGGGCGCCCAGCCGGTCGGCCACCGCCACCGAGCCCGCCACCAGGGCGGCGGCCACGGCGGTCATGACCAGCCAGGCGTGCCCCACGCCGCGGGAGAGGTCGGCGTCGGGGACGAGGACCTCCACGACGGCGGTGCGGCCGTCCTCCAGGGACACCGGCTGCAGCAGGGCCCACCCGCCGGTGATCCGGGTGGTGTACGAGCGGCCCCGGCGGGCGGCCTCGGCGACCTGGCCGGGACGGGCCCGGGCGCGGTTCCCGGCGGCCTCGGGGATGACCGTGCCGCCGGGCAGGTGCACGGTCATCCGGCGGGCGGCGCCGGCGTGGGTGCTGGCCACCGCGCGTTCCAGCGCGCCGGGGTCCTCGGTGACGGCCAGCACCGGCCCGAGCGCGCCGGCCTGCCGCTCGGCGCTGGTCAGCGCGCGGTCCCGGGCGATCTCCCGTACGGCCAGCGCGAGCGGGATGAGGAAGGCCAGCGCCACCATTGCGGTGACGGCCAGCGACACCAGGACCAGGGTGCGCCTCATGGCTCGCGCGGGGCGGCCAGCCGTACGCCGACGCCCCGCACGGTGTGCAGGTAGCGCGGCGCGGCGGCGGTCTCGCCGAGCTTGCGCCGCAGCCACGACAGGTGCACGTCGATGGTCTGGTCGTCGCCGTACGCCTGCCGCCACACCTCGGCGAGCAGCTCGCGCCGGGCCACCACCCGTCCGGGCCGGGCGGCGAGGTAGGCCAGCAGGTCGAACTCGCGCCGGGTGAGTTCCAGCGCGGCGCCGTCCAGCGCCGCCTCCCGCCGGTCGAGGTCGATGTGCAGGCCGCCCACCCGCAGCTCGGCGGCGGGCCCGGAACGGGACGCCCGGCGCAGCACCGCGGCCAGCCGGGCGCTGAGGTGCTCGGCGGAGAACGGCTTGATGAGGTAGTCGTCGGCGCCCGCGTTCAGCAGCCGCACGATCTCGGGTTCGTCGTCCCGGGCGGTCGCGATGATGACCGGGACGTCGGACACGCCCCGCAGCATCTTCAGCATCTCGCCGCCGTCGAGGTCGGGCAGGCCCAGGTCGAGGATCACCGCGTCGGGAGGGTTGGCGGTCACCTCGCGCAGGGCGTCCATCGCCGTGCCCGCGCTGCGCACGGCGTGCGACCGCGCGTTCAGCTCCCGGATGAGGGCCGTCCGGACGTTCGGGTCGTCCTCCACCACGAGCACACTGGCCATTCCGGCACCGTATGCCACCATCGCCCTTTACGTCCCGCGATGTCGGGCGCGGACCGGTTCTACGCGTACGGGACCAGGCCGTGGTCCGCGGCGAAGGCGGCGAGCCGTCCGGCGGCCTCGCCGGTGCGCCGCCACGGCCGGACGATCAGCCGGTCGACCCCGAGCCGCTCCCACTCGGCCACCTCCTCCGGCCCAGACAGCTCGTAGGCGTGCACGGTGATCTCGAACGGATCGCCCTCCCGGCCCGCGGCGGCCCGCAGTTCCCGGAGCAGGTCGAGCCGCGGCCGGATCCCGTCGAGGGTCTGCGGCATGCTGATCCAGCCGTCGCACAGGGTCGCCGCCCGGCGCAGCGCGGCCCGGGACTCCCCGCCCGCCACCACCGGCAGCCGCTCCTGTACCGGTTTGGGTTCGAACGCGACCTCGGGGAAGTCGAAGAACTCTCCGTGGTGCTCGACCGCGGGCTCGCTCCACAGCCGCCGGGACACCTCGATGGCCTCGTCCAGCCGCCGCCCGCGCGTGGCGAAGTCGACCCCGGCCGCGTTCCACTCCCCCGCGTACCAGCCGGCGCCGACGCCGGCGACGGCGCGTCCGCCGGAGATCTGGTCGAGCGTCGCGAACGCCCGCGCGGCGACGAACGGGTGCCGCAGGCCGTAGAGGTAGACGGCGGTGCCGAGCCGGACCCGCTCGGTGACGGCGGCGAGCGCGCACAGGTAGGCGGGCGCGTCGAAGAGCGGGGTCGCCGGGTTGATCCCCGGGCTCTCGGTCCCCGGATAGTTCGCCGTGGACAGGTCGGTGGCGAAGACCAGGTGCTCGGGCAGCCACACCGACTCGAAGCCCAGCCGGTCCGCCTGGACCGCCAGGTCCTTCCAGATCGCCGGATGCACCAGCCCGAGGGGCACGCCGAACTTCACGCGTCCTCCCCGGAGGCGGTGGTGCGGCCGTCGGCCAGGTCCCGGCGGATCGCCGCCTCGTCGCGCTCGGCGGGATCGCCGTACCCGCCCCCGCCGGAGGTCTCCACGACCAGGGCCTCGCCGGCGGCCAGGGGCTGGCGGGTGGCCTTGGTGCCGAGCGGTTCGCGGGTGCCGTCGCGGCGCTCCCGGTAGTAGCCGCCGGCCCGTCCCGGCTCGCCGCCGGCCGCTCCCGGCGGCGGCCGCAGCAGCCGGTCCCCGCGGGTGTCCACGCGGGCGTCCTCCAGCATCCGGATCACGGTGCGGGTGCCCAGCCCGCCGCGGTGTCGGCCCGCGCCGCCCGAGTCCGGGATGAGCGAGACCTCCTCCACCCGTACGGGCAGCCGGGCCTCGATGGGCTCGACCTGCGGGACGATGTTACGCCCTCCGCCGAACAGGGCGCCGGTGGCGTCCGGCCCGTCGTACCCGTCCCGCGCCCCCATCCCGCCGAGGTCGAACGACATGTGCAGCCACGGCCGCCGGGCCCCGCTGACGCTGAACGCCTGGAGGATGCCCGAGGCCGCCACGCCGCCGCCGTCGGGGGACGCCCCGGTGAGGGCGGCGAAGATGGCCTCCTCCGCCGCGGCCACCGTCCCGAACCGGCCGCCGCCGGGGAACGGGGGCGTGCAGTGGACCAGCGTGCCCGGCGGCATCCGGACCTCGACCGGCGCGAAGCAGCCCTCGTTCATCGGCAGCGACGGATCGACGAAGCACCGCACCGCGTACATGACCCCGCCGTGCGTCTGGGAGAAACCCGAGTTGATCGGCAGCGGCACCTGCTCGTCGGTGCCGTCGAAGTCGACCACCAGGCCGCCGCGGCCGTCGGCGGTGACCGCGACCCGGACCAGGTGCCCGTCGTCCAGCCGGTACTCGCCCCGGTGGGTGCCCGGCGGCAGTCCGGCCAGCCCGGCGCGCATCCGCCGTTCGGTGTGCGCGAGGTGGTCGTCGACGCCGCGCGCCAGCCCGGCCGGGGTGTGCGCCGCGGCGATCTCCTCCAGCCGCCGGGCCGCGACGTTGGCCCCGGCGATCAGGGCCCGCAGGTCGCCGACGAGCTTGCCGGGTGTACGGCTGTTGGCGGCCAGCACGCGGACCATGTCCTCGACCAGGCCGCCGGCGGTGGCGATCTTGATCGGCGGCAGCTGCAGGCCCTCCAGGAAGACGTCGGTGGCGTCGGAGGCCATGCCGCCCGCCGACAGCCCCGACAGGTCCGCGACGTGGATCAGCGTCCCGGTGAAGTAGGCGGGCGCGCCGTCCAGGAACACCGGCCGGAAGACCAGCAGGTCGTTGGCGTGGATGCCGCCCTGGTAGACGTCGTTGAGCACGAACACGTCGCCCGGCTCCATCGACGCGGCCGGGTACGCCCGGAGCACGTACGGCAGGGCGCTGCGCAGGCTGGCGCACTGGATCAGCGCCGTGGACAGCGAGTGGGCGACGAGCCGCCCGCGGGCGTCGAGGACGGCCGCCGCGGCGTCCGCGCCCTCGACGATGAACGTCGAGTACGCGGAGCGGACCACGACGATGCTGGCCTCCTCGGCGGCCACGGCCAGCGCGTTGCGAAGGATCTCGGCGGTCAGGTCGTCGGTCATGTCACGCTCCCGGTTCGGCGCGTTCGAGCACGATGGCCCCGTGGTCGTCGACGGTCCCCCGCCAGCCGGGCGGGACCAGCAGGGAGCACTGCGGTTCCGTGACGACGCACGGCCCCGCCAGCTCCACGCCGGGCGGGCACTCCGCGCGCTCGCGCGTCGGCACGTCCAGGAACCTCCCCTCCAGCCACACGCGGCGCGCCCCGGAGGTCCCGTCCCCCGGCTTCACGACGGGGCGCGGGGCGCGGGAGCCGGACGGGAGGGTCACGCGGACCCGCGCGGTGGTGATCTCGGCCGGGTCGCGCAGGTCGATGCCGTACGACTCGCGGTAGCGCGCGTAGAACTCCTCGGTGGCCTGCCGCACCGTCGCGGGGGTGAGCGGCCCGGGAGGCAGCTCGATCGTGAAGGCGTGCGCCTGGCCCACGAAGCGGACGCCCACCGCCCGCACGCTCGTGCCATCCCGCGTGAACGCCCCTCCGGGCTCCCCGCCCACAAGATCAGCGTCACCCTGGGGGGACGACCCCCCAAGATCTTGGAGACACGCCCGTTCCAGCTCCTCGAACACCCGCGTCAGCTCGCCCAGCAGGTCGCCGCTGCCCGAACACGACACCAGCCGGTCGGCGGGCGCGAGGAAGGTCCGTGCCCGTTCGATGGCCAGGTCGGCGTAGAGCAGCCCCACGGCGGAGCCGACCCCGGCCTGCGGCGGGACGAGCACGCGCCCGATGCCGAAGCGCTCGGCGAGGTGGGCGGCGTGCGTGGGCGCCGCCCCGCCCAGGGCGACGAGGGTGAGCCCGCGCGGGTCGATCCCGCGCCGTACGGTCACCACGTGCACCGCCGTGCCCATCTGCGCGTTGGCGATCTCGTGCACGGCCGCCGCCGCATCCACGACGTCGGCGACGCCGAGCGGCCGGGCGACGTGCTCGGTGAGGGCGGCGCGGGCCCGCTCCTCCGACAGCCGGAACCCGCCGAAGCCGTCCGGATCCAGGTAGCCCAGGACGAGGTTCGCGTCGGTGACCGTGGGCAGCGTGCCGCCCCGCCCGTAGCAGGCGGGTCCGGGGTCGGCGCCCGCCGAACGCGGCCCGACCCGCAGGGTGCCCTCCTCCACCCACGCGATGGAGCCGCCGCCCGACCCCACCTCGGCCAGGTCGATCGCCGGCACCTTGATCGGCACGCCGGTGCCGGGCCGGCGCCCGCCGTAGCTGCCCTTGCCGCCGACCTGGAACTCGTGGGTGATCCCGGGACGTCCGCCGCGGACCAGCCCGGCCTTGGCCGTCGTGCCGCCCATGTCGAACGAGATGAGGTCGGTGCCGTGCCGGGCGGCGGCGATGACGCCGGCGGCGGGGCCCGACTCGATCGTGTAGACGGCGCGGGACGCGGCGAGCGCGGCGGGCAGCACTCCCCCGGCGGACTCCATCACGTGCACGGGGGCGGTGACGCCGAGGTCGCGCAGGCGCCCGCCGAGCCGCCGCAGGTAGGACGCCATGACCGGGCCCACGTAGGCGGACATCAGCGTCGTGGTGGCGCGCTCGTACTCCCCCAGTTCGGGCCAGACCGACGCGGAGGTGACGACGGTGGCCCCGGCCGGCAGGGCGGCCTGGACGATCTCGGCGAGCCGCCGTTCGTGGACGGGGTTGGCGTAGGAGTGCAGCAGGCAGATCGCGACGGCGGTCACGTCCAGCGCGGCGATGGCGGCGGCGACCTCGGCCGCGGCCCGCTCGTCCAGCGGGAGCAGGACGGTGCCGTCGGCCGCGACGCGTTCGGGCACGGCGAAGGTGTGCGAGAGCGGGACGGGCGGCTCGGGCCGCACGTAGGCCAGGTCGTAGCGCTCCTCCTCCACCCTGGCCTGGCGGCCCAGCGCGAGCATCGAGCGGAATCCGGCCGTGGTGACGAACGCGACCGGGACTCCGGTGCGTTCCAGGATCACGTTGGTGGCGAGGGTGGTGGCGTGGACGAACCGGCTCACCTCTCCCGGTTTCACCCCCGTGGCGGCGAGCACTCGCTCGACTCCCCGCATCAGGCCGGTCGTGGGGTCGTCGGGGGTGGTGAGCGTCTTGGCCACCTCCACGCGCCCGTCGGCCCCGGTGAGGACCACGTCGGTGAAGGTGCCTCCGACATCGCTGGCGAGCGTGATGCCCATACGACTCCCTAGGCAGGCGGTCCGGCAGGCGTCATGGCAGGCGTTCGAGCCGGTGGGATCCACGCGACCTCCGACGGCAACCAACCTAGCGACCGCTTGGTACGCTAGCCGCCATGACGCTGGAGGGCAAGATCGCGGTCATCACCGGCGCCGGCCCCGGCCTCGGCCGGACGCTCGCCGTGCTCCTGGCGCGCGAGGGCGCCGACGTCGCGCTCGCCGCCCGGACCGGGTCCACGCTGGAGACGATCGCCGCCGCGGTGCGGGCCGAGGGCCGCGAGGCGCTCGCCGTGCCCACCGACGTCGCCCGCCCCGACCAGGTCCGCCGGCTCGCCGACACCGTCATCGCCCGGTTCGGCCGCGTCGACGTCCTGGTCAACGCCGCCTTCCCCGGCACCCACCGCAGGAACGTCCTGGACATGGACGAGGAGTACCTGGAGCGGTGGCGCTCGGCCGTCGAGATCGCCGCGTACGGCACCCTCCTGTCGTGCCGGTACTTCGCGCCGCACATGGTCGCCGCGGGCGGCGGCTCGATCGTCAACCTGACCTCGATGTCCAGCCGCACCGGCTACGCCGGGCGCAGCGACTACGCCGCCGGGAAGGCCGCCGTCCACCTCCTGTCCCACTGCCTGGCCGACGAGCTGGGCCCCTCCGGCGTCCGCGTCAACTGCGTGGCGCCCGGCTGGATCGCCAGCGAGGTCCTGGACGAGTGGATGCGCGCCCGCGCCGAAGCCGAGGGCGTCGCCTTCGAGGACATCCGGGCCCGCGACGTCGGCGCGATGGCCCTGCGCCGCATCGCCACGGAGGAGGACGTCGCGCGCGCCGTCCTCCACCTGGCCTCCGACCACTCCCGGTCCACCACCGGGGCCACCCTGGACGTCAACGCCGGCCAGCTCTTCACCTGACCGGCCGGTCAACGTCAGGCACGGTGAACGATCACCGGATCGATCGGCGGCGGCGGAGTCCAGCGCGCCGACCCCGAAGGAACGCCGTAGTCGCGCTTGAGCTCCTCGGGGATGGCGTAGTGCATGACCCGCCCTCGCGTCAGGGACGACAGCTCCAGCACCGTCACCAGACGGCCCAGCCGGTCGGAGAGCTGCGACGCCCAGAGGCCGCGGTCCTCGAACCGTTCGAGCGCTCCCAGCAGCGCCGGAGCGATCTTGGTGAGGGAGTCCCAGCCGGACCGGGGGACCTCCAGCCAGTCCGCCGCGGTGTCGCCGACCAGGAAGCGGATGAGGGCGGGCACGACGGGATCCAGGACGGTCCCGGGGACCACCTCCTCGTACATCTGGATCAGCTGGCGCGTCAGGTGCGCCCCTTCGGGGGACGGCCCCATGTGGCGGATCATGTACCGGTCGGAGAACTCCCGGGCCGCCCGGAGGTCCGGCGGGATCGTCGCCGGGTCGCAACCGAGGATCGTCCCGACGACCCGCCACGCGTAGTAGTACGCCTCGGCGCCGTCCGTGGTCATGTGGACGCCCAGCCGGTGCAGCGCGTCCAGGACCTGGACGCTGAACATCATCAGCGCGCCGAGCATGTCCTCCTGGCAGATCGGGACCGGCTCCGGCCACCGGCCCTCCTGCCGGAGGTGCCGCCGGATGGAGGCGTGCAGCAGCCTGACCTTCTGCGCCGCCGGAAGGAACCGCCCACCGGCCTCGAACGCGCTCGGCTGCATCAGGTAGACGGTGAACTGCCCGGTCTCGGCCATCCGCCGCGACGGGTAGTTCAGCGAGTGCGTCGCCGACAGGAGCGCGGCCCCGTGCGGGACCAGGTAGCAGGCCGGCATCGCCGCGAACGACAGGGCGGTGGAGATGTGCACGTCGTTGTCGATGAAGAACCGCCGGGCCTGCTCCATCACCCCCCAGTCCACCCACTCCGGCGGAGTCGCCGTCGCCCGCAGGTAGTCGCTCGCGGCGTCCGGCAATCCCTCGGGCAGCGCCTGCCCGGACGTGGTGAACCAGCGCATGAGCGTGTTGAACCTGGCCACCTCGCCGCTGCCGAAGAGGGCCTCGACGGTCGCGTCGGCCAGTTCGTCGCCCTTCAGCCTCAGGCCGTCCATGTACTCATCGGTGTACGTGGTCATCCGCGGTCACCTCATAGGTCAGTCGGGTGAGGGCATGGGCGGCGTCCGGCGGCGTCCGGGACTTCTCCAGCGCCGCCCGCGCCGTCTCGGCACGTTCGTCGATCATTCGCCGGACGGCGGCGGGCGCGCCCGACCGCCGCATGATCTCCCGGACGCCCACCGCTCCGGCGGGGGTGAGCGGGCCGTCGAGAAGGTCCTCCAGTCGCCGGCGGTCCTGTTCCGACGCCTGGTCCAGGGCGAGCGCCAGCAGCGCGGTCGGCTTCCGGCCCACCAGGTCGTCCAGGGACGACTTGCCGGTCCGCGCGGGATCTCCGAACACGCCCCACAGGTCGTCCCTCAGCTGGAACGCCTCGCCGAGGGGGCGCGCGTAGGCGGCCAGCGCGTTCATCGTCGCCGGATCCGCGCCGCCGAGCATCGCGCCGATCTGCAACGGCCGCTCGATCGTGTACGACCCGGTCTTGAACCGCACGATCGTGAGGGAACGTCCCAGGTCGTGGGCGCGGCCGGTGTGCAGGAGCTCCAGGCATTCGCCCGCCACCAGCTCGCGGGCCATCGTCGTCCACAGCGGGACGGCCCTGGCCAGGAACGAACGCGGCAGGCCGGAGGTGTGGAACAGCCGCCCCGCCCACGCCGTCAGCAGGTCACCGATCAGGATGGCCAGGCCGTCACCGAGCCGTTCGTGCGCCGTCGCCCGGCCGCGTCTCAGCGGGCTGCCGTCGATGAGGTCGTCATGGACGATGGCCGCCGCGTGCACCAGTTCCAGAGCCGCGGCGGCACGGACCATCGCGTCGGTGTCGGGCTGCCCGGACGCTCGCCAGCCCCAGTAGCAGAACTCGGGGCGGATCCGTTTTCCCCCGGCGATCGAGATCCGTAACTGCTCGGCGACCGGCGCCAGCTCTCCGTCGAGGGCCAGCAGTTCGGCGATCTCCGCCTCGACGAACTCTCCGAGCAGCCGATCGACCCGGACCCGGAGGTCACCCATGCGAGTTCCGCTCGGCGACCCGCCGGGCGAGCACCTCCATGTGCGCCTCCGATGAGGGGCCGGTACGTTTGAGCGCCAGCTCCCCCCGTGCCCGCAGTTCCTCCCGCACCGCCGTCAGGCCGGGCAGGCGCCGGGTGGCGTCCCGCATCCCTCCCATCACCAGATCGGCCAGTCCTGCCACGAGATAGACCACCTCGTCCTGCGGCCTGACGTCCCCGTCCCGTCCCATGGCGACCCCTTCCGTGGAACACGCATGAATGGTTTCGGGAGAGTCCCGATTTTCTGTGATTTCCCGCAAACGGACAGTAGTGGCCGCGATCACGGCGCACCATCGACCCCACCGTTAGGACACGGCTACCGGCGGTCACCTAAATGGAAAGTCGGGGCAAGGCGCTCAGAGCGACCAGGCCCTGGGGGGCGGCACCCCGCGGACGTCGGCAGCGCTCCGGGCGATCAACGGGTGACGCCCGGGCCGGAAAGGCCGGAGGCGAGGGGTTTCCGGAGGCGAGGGGTTTCCGGGACGCTCCGCCGCGGGTATCGGGTCTGGCAGGAATCGGCGTCGATCGGCGGGGGCGATCGGAAAGGACGGCCCCCATGGTGCTGGATCCCGGCGAGGCCGGGCGGGCGCGCGAGATCGACATCGACCCGGCCGTACGGCGGCGGCATGTGCGCAAGGCGGCGCTGGCGAGCGTGGTCGGCACCTCCATCGAGTGGTACGACTTCTTCCTCTACAACACCGCCGCCGCGATCGTCTTCAAGGACGTCTTCTTCCCCAGTTCCTCCGACTACGCGGGGACGCTGTCGGCGTTCGCCACGTACGCGGTGGGGTTCGCGGCGCGGCCCGTGGGGGCGGCGCTGTTCGGGCACTGGGGCGACCGGCTGGGCCGCAAGGCCACCCTGGTCATCACGCTCGTGCTCATGGGGGTGTCCAGCGCGCTGATCGGCGTGCTGCCGGGGACGGAGACGCTGGGCGTGGCCGCGCCCGTGCTCCTGGTGGTGCTGCGCATCCTGCAGGGCATCGCGGTCGGCGGCGAGTGGAGCGGCTCGGTGCTGCTGTCGATGGAGTGGGGCGACCAGAGGCGGCGGGGGCTGATGGCGAGCCTGCCGCAGATCGGCGTCCCGATCGGGCTGATCCTGGGCACCGGCGCGATGACGGCGATCGCGCTGTCGGCCGAGGACGCCTTCACCGCCTGGGCCTGGCGGATCCCGTTCCTGCTCAGCCTGGTCCTGGTCGCGATCGGGCTGTGGGTGCGGCTCCAGGTCATGGAGACCCCGCTGTTCGCCGAGGTGGTCGCCAAGGCCGAGGTGGCGCGGGTCCCGGTGGCCGAGGTGGTCCGGCGGCACCCGAAGGAGATCGTGCTCAGCGCGCTCCTGCGGTGCTCGGAGCAGATGCCGTTCTACATCTTCACCTCGTTCGCGCTGACCTACATCCACGACGACCTGGGCATGGCCCAGGGGCTGGCGCTGGGCGCGGTGACCGCGGCGGCGGTGTTCGAGCTGTTCGCCATCCCGGCGGCCGGGCATCTGGGCGACCGGATCGGCGGCCGGCGGGTCTACGCGGCCGGTTCGCTGCTGGTCGCGCTGTTCGCGTTCCCCTACTTCGCGCTGCTCAACACCGGGGTCGCGGTCGTGGTGGTCGCGGCCGTGGTCCTGGCGCAGCTGCCGCACGCGATCCAGTACGGGCCGCAGGCGTCGCTGATCGCCGAGAGCTTCCCCACCCGGCTGCGGTACGGGGGCGCCGGGATCGGCTACCAGCTCGCCTCGGTCATCGCGGGCGGCCCGGCGCCGCTGCTGGCGACCTGGCTGCTGCACGACCACGGCTGGCCGGCGATCGCCGGGGCGATGGTGGTCAGCTCGGTGCTGACGCTGACGGCGCTGGCGCTGCTGCCCGACCGGTCGCGGATCGACATCACCAAGGACGAGTCGTACGCCTGACCCGCCGCGGGTCGGGTTCAGAGGCGGGGCATCACGAACATCGCGGTGGCCTCGACGGTCGTCCTGCCCTCCGGGTCGATGATCCTTCCGTCGGCCCAGGTCTTGCGCCCCTCGGCGCGGGTGGTGCGGGCCTCGGCGGTCAGCGGCACGCCGTACGGGGTGGGGCGGCGGTAGCGCAGGTCGAACGTCGCGGTCATGCCGGGCGTGCCGTTGGCCGAGGCCGCGAGCCCGAGCATCTGGTCGAGCACCATCGCCGAGACGCCGCCGTGCACGAACGTGGGCGGGCCCTCGTAGAGGGCGTTCAGCGTGAACGCGGCGCGGACGGTGCCGTCCGGCCCGATCTCCATCTCGACCGGCGGGGCGATCGGGTTGAGCACGCCGGAGACCGGGCTGGCCAGCTGGCGCACCATGCCGCCGTCGCCCAGCGCGGCCACCGGCGGCCGTTCCCGGCGCGCCGCCGAGAGCCGCCCGGTGAGCGCCGCGATCTCGGCGGTGACCGCCGCCAGCTCCTCTTCCCCGACGTCGGTGTGCACCACGGCCTCGGCCAGTTCGCGCACCCGCGCGGCCAGGCCGGCCAGCGCGTCCACCCGGGCCTCCTCCAGATGGTGGCGCTCCTGCGTCACGTAGACGCGCCGCATCGCCGCTCCGGCCCCGCTCATCCCGCCTCCCGATCCCTGCACCGAACAGGATTCTAGAGAGGGCCGGGCGGGCCGCGCGCACCCGCCCCCGGACTCAGGTCCAGGTGACGGTCTCCAGCCCGCCGAGATCGCCCAGGGTCACCCGGTCGTCGCGGGCCAGCGCCCGGACGACCGCCGCGGCCTCGTCCAGCGTCGTCCAGCGCCCGTACGAGCAGCGCGCCCCCGGGTCGGGGGTCTCCAGCCAGAACCGGGGCCCCTCCTCCCAGATCCCCTGCACGACGTCGCCGGAACGGCCCTGGCAGGTGATGAAGTTGTCGTCGGCGGGCACCAGCTCGTACAGCAGGCCGCGGAACGCCTCGAACGACATCGTGACCGGGTCGTCCTCGCCACGGTCGCGGGTGTAGTCGCAGAAGGTCACCGTGATCCCGTCGGAGGGCACCTCCTCCGGGACTCCGGGCGACCGGGCCAGATGGGCGTAGCGGCGGCGCCGCCACACCAGCGGGAGCTGGATGCGGGTGGTCACCTCGCCGTCCCACTCCACGGTCAGCCCGCGCCCGCGCAGGGCCTCCACCGTGCGCCGCCCGATCTCGGCGGGGTCGTCCTCCTCGTCGAAGGTGCCGTACGAAAGGAACAGGCCCTCCCCGCGCGCGGCGGCGTCGACGTCCTGCCGGTGGCAGAAGACGTAGCCGGTCACCGGGGCGCCGCCGGGCACCTCCCCGGCGATCTCGGCGGTCCCGCACGAGTGGCAGCAGGTGAAGTCGGCGCGGGCCACGATCCCGCTCAGGTCGAGGTCGCGGAACGCGGCCAGCAGCCGTTCGGCGTCGAGCAGGCCGCCGTCCCAGCCGCGCTGCTCCTCGCGGTAGGCCGCGAAACCCTCCCGCGCCACCCGGTCGACCGTCGCCCGGTCAGCCTTGCCGTCCAGGTGCTCGAACGCGTCGGCCACGATGGTCTCGAAGTCGTCCTCGGCACGGGCCAGCGCGACCCCGACGTGTTCCCGGAGCAGGCTGTGCAGTGATCCGTCGACCATGCCCGAAGTATGGCAACCGGCACCGACACCGGGGCGCGTTCGGTCAAGATCGGACCGGCCGGTCACCTCCACCGCCGCCGTCAGCCCAGGTAGGCCGCCCGCACGGCCGGATCGTCGCGGATCCGCGCGGGCTCGCCGTCGGCGATGACCTTGCCCAGGTCCAGCACCACCACCCGCTCGCAGGCGGCCATCACGAAGCCGACGTCGTGCTCGACCAGCAGGACGGTGGCGTCCAGGCCGGCGACGACCGAGGCGAACAGCGCGGCCTGGTCGGCGTCCAGTCCTGAGGTGGGCTCGTCCAGCAGCAGCACGGCGGGGTCGTCCACGATGGCGCGGGCCAGCTCGACCATGCGCCGCCGGCCGATCGGCAGGTCGGCGGCGTAGGCGCCGCTCAGGTCGGCGATCCCGCAGCGCTCCAGGACGGCGGCGGCGCGCTCGCGGCGCCGCCGTTCCAGGCGCCGCCGGGCGGGCCACCCGACCAGGTCGGCGGCCAGGCCACCGCCGCCGCCGTGCCATTCGGCGGCGGCCAGCACGTTCTCCAGCACGGTGAGCCGGCCGAAGACCTGCGGGCGCTGGAAGGTACGCCGCAGGCCGAGCCTGGAACGGCGGACCGCGCCGCTGCCCGTCACGTCCACGCCGGCCAGCCGCACGGTGCCGGAGGTGGGCCGGCACAGCCCGCCGACCACGTCGAACAGCGTGGTCTTGCCCGCGCCGTTCGGCCCGATCAGCCCGCAGGTCTGCCCGCGTTCCACGGTCAGGCTCACCCCGGTCAGGGCGCGCACGCCGCCGAACCGGACGCTGACGTCGTCGACCTCGATCATCGCTCGCCCACTCCGCTCTCCCGTGCCTCTTCCCGCCGGGCGGTACGGTCCGCCGGCTCCGCGGCGTCCAGGCCGAGGTAGGCCGCGGCCATCCGCTCGTCGTCGACCTCGGCGCGGGGGCCCTGCCAGGCGATACGGCCCAGCCGCATGAACGCCACCGTGTCCGCCAGCGCCAGCACCTCGCCGGCCTTCTCCTCCACCACCAGCAGCGCGACGCCGCGGTCGCGCAGTTCGCCGAACAGCTCGAAGATCTGCTCGACCACCAGGGGCGCCAGTCCCAGCGACGGCTCGTCGGCGACGAGGACCTTGGGCGGCCGGACCAGCGCGGGGGCGAGCGCGAGGATCTGCTGCTCGCCGCCCGACAGGGCCCCGGCCGCCAGGCCGCGGCGCCCCGCGAGGACGGGCAGCCGCTCGTACACCCGTTCCCGGTCGGCGGCGTCCGGCAGCCAGGTGGTGAGGTTCTCCTCGACGGTCAGGGACGGGAAGACGCCGCGCCCCTCGGGGGCGAGGTAGAGGCCCGCGCGGGCGCGGCGGTGGGCGGGCCAGGCGGAGACGTCGCGGCCGTCGAGCAGGACCCGCCCGGCCGCCGGCGTCATCGACCCGGCGACGGCGCAGGCGGTCGACTTGCCCGCGCCGTTCGCGCCGAGCAGCGCCACGTCCTGCCCGGCCCGTACGGTGAGGTCGACGCCGCGCAGCACGGTGGCGTCGCCATACCCCGCGACCACGCCCTCCAGGGCGAGCACGGCCTCCCGCTCGCCCGCCTCGGGGGCGGGGACGGGCGCGGCACGGTCCGCGGCGGGCGCGGCGGGCGCGGCGCGCGCCACCGCCTCCGCCTCCGCCTGCCGCTCGCCGCGCCTGCGGCGCCGGTAGCGCTGCTCGGCGAACTGGGCGAGGACGCCGTCGGGGTGGCGGGCCAGGATCATCCCGCCCAGCCCGAACAGGATCATCCCCACGTACTCGGAGTCGGTGACGTTGTCGAGCACCTCCGGGGTCAGCGCCATGATCAGGCCGCCGAGCACCGCGCCGCCGATCCGCCGTACCCCCTGCAGGACGACCACCGCCAGCCAGACGAAGCCGGTGAGGGCGGGCAGGTCGGTGGCGGTGATCTGGCCGTTGAACGTGGCGTGCAGCACGCCGCCCAGCCCCGCGATGCCCGACGCCAGGGCGAACAGGGTGATCTTCGCGCGGGTGGCGGAGATGCCCACCGCCCCGGCCGCGACGGGGGCCGAGCGGACGGCCAGGATCGCGCGGCCGGAAGCGGACCGCTCCAAGTTGCGGATCAGCAGCGCCACCGCCCCGATGACGGCCAGCAGCAGCACCACGCGGGTGCGCGGGTCGTTGGTGTCGGTGAAGCCGAGCGAGAACGCGGGCAGCTTCCAGCCCACGGTGCCGTTGCTGAACGCGTCGATCTGGAACAGCACCTGGTCGGCCAGCAGCGCCAGAGCGAGGGTGGCCAGCGCCAGGATCCGGCCGCCCAGCCGCAGCGCGGGCAGCGCCACCAGCACCCCGGCGGCCACGGCCGCCAGCACGCCGGTCACGACGGCCAGCGGGAACGGCAGCCCCTGGGAGACGACCAGGCCCGCCGACAGCGCCGCCAGCGCGGCGAACGACGCCTGCGCCAGGTTGACCATGCCGCCGATCCCGGTGACCACGACGAACGAGCAGAAGATCAGCGCCAATACGAGCCCCTGCGCGACCAGCCCGACCCAGTAGTCGTCGCCGAGCGTGAACGTCCAGACCAGCAGGGCCGCCACCGACAGCGTCCAGGGCAGCGCGCGGCGCCAGGCGGGCAGGTCGGCCAGGTAGTCCGGCGGCGGGGCGTCCTCGGCGATCGAGCCCGCGGCCCGGCCCCGCCCGCGGCCCAGCACCAGCAGCCCGGCCAGCAGCAGGATCGCCGGTACGGCCGTGCGGAAACCGGTGACCTTCTCTGCGAAGTCGGCGTACCCGGCGACAAGGTTCTGCACGACGCCCAGCGCCAGGCCGGCGGCGAAGGTGACCGGGATCGACCGGAGCCGCCCGAACACCGCCGCCGTGGCCGAGGCGAACAGCAGCACGGTGAACGCGTTGGAGTCCAGCCCGAGCGCGGGGACCGCCAGGACCCCGGCGAGCCCGGCGAGCGTCGAGCTCAGCATCCACGCCTGCGCGGAGGCGGCGTCGGCGTCGATCCCGCGCAGCCCCGCCAGCCCCCGCCGGTCGACGGTGGCCCGCATCCGCAGCCCGAGCGGGGTGTGCCGCATCACCGCCCACAGCGCCAGCGCCGCCAGCAGTGCCAGGGCGAACGTGGTGAGCTGGCCGGAGTCGATGGTCACCCCGCCGACCGGCTGCCACGTCTGGACCGGGCTCGGCCCCAGCCCGCGGGCGGTGGCGCCCTCCGTCACCTTCGGCAGGTCCGCGCCGAACGTGTCGACCAGGACGTCCACCGTCCACAGCCCGAGCGCGGGCAGCGCGATCGTCAGGCCGATGGTGGCCACGATCTGCGCGGTCTCCCCGGCCTCGGCCAGCCCGCGGAACATCAGCCGGTGCAGCAGGTAGCCCAGCAGCGGCGCCACCAGCAGGATGGCCACGGGCCCGCCGATCCACAGCGGCCAGCCCAGCCCGGTGGTGAGCTCGAAGAAGATCAGCGCGGTCAGGAAGCCGATGGCCCCGTGCGCGAAGTTGAACACCCCGGTGGCCGCGTACGACAGCGTCAGGCCCGACGCCATCAGCGCGAAGATCGCACCCGTCACCAGGCCGCTCAGGACGTACCCGACGAGTTCCGTCACCTGTCGCCTCCCTCTCCGTTCCGGTCCGCCGGCGTCAGAGGGTCGTGTTGTCGAAGCACTTGAGACTCTTGGCGATCGTGAACTTTCCGCCGTCCAGCTTCACCAGGGCACCGCAGCCGTTGGACTCGGTCTTGCCGGAGGGGAACTGGATGCGGCCGAAGCCCTTGTTCTCGTAGCTGAAGGACTGGACGGCCTTGAAGAAGGCGTCGCGGGTCAGGTCCTTGCCGGCCTTCTCCAGCATCTTCAGGAAGACGTCGGCCGACCAGTACCCGGTGGCCACGTGCTGGTCCGGCACCGCGTTCGCGCCGGCGACCTTGCTCAGGTCCGCCCTCATCCGCTCGATCTCCGGGGCGGTCGACTCGAACGGCTCGAACTGCGGCGCCGAGTAGACGCCCTCCAGCGCCTGGAGGGTCTGCGGGTCGGACAGCACCTTGGGGTCGTAGGAGGTCGCGTCGGTGATCAGGCCCCGGTAGCCGGCCTTCTTCAGCGCCGCGTACAGCCCCGAGTTGAACTTGCTGCCCGCCATCACCGACACGAGCACCTCGGGCGGGCGGCCCCCGGCACTCTTCATGATCTTGTTGACGTAGGGCGACCAGTCCTGCGGGGGCGCCTGGGCCGGCAGCGCCGCCGACGTCCCCGCCAGGGCGAACCCGGCCGCGGTGAACGACTTGGACATGGTCTGGATCGCGTACTTGCTGGCCGTGGAGTCGGTGGCCTGGACCCAGACCTTCTTGCCCTCGGCGCCGCCGAGCTGGGCGGCGACCTGGTTGCCCCACCAGGTCTGGGTGCCCTGCCCCGGCTTGGGCGCGAGGCAGCCGTTGAACCCGAACGCGCTCTCCTTGCCGCACCAGAACGGCCCGGTGGCCCACCCCACCCACGGCACCTTCTGCTGCTCCAGGAACTCCGCCCCGCCGAACTGCGGGGCGCTGACCGGGACCACGGCGAAGACCTTCTCCTTCTGCACCAGCTTGCGGGCCGCGGCGGCGCCCTTGTCGGGGATCATCCCGTCGTCCTCGGCGCCCAGGAACTCGATCTTGCGGCCGTGCACGCCGCCCTCGGCGTTGGCCCGTTCGAACCGCGCCTTGGCCCCCAGCTCGGCACCGGCGGTCGAGTAGCCGGTCGCGCTGGTCTCGGTGAGCACGCCGCCGATCTTGATGGAGTCCCCGGTCACCCCCGGCGCGTCCGCGCCCGCCGCGGACTCGTTGCTGGTGGCGCACGCGGTGAGCAGGGTGGACGAGAGGGCGGCGGTAACGGCGAGCGCCAGGCCCGCGTGAGAGGTCGTCGGTGTCTTCAAGGCGCGCCTCCAGGCACGTGGTGACCAGGACGAACGCACGGCGGCGACACGCGAGGCGAACCCGCGTGTGACCTAACGCTCGTTTGGGCGTGAGCGTAAGTTCGCCGGTGAGAGCCTGTCAACGGCTCCGATGCGCTTGCGTGCTCGACCAAGCAAATGCTTGGTGCTACGGTGATCCGAGGCCGCGGAAAGGTGGGACGGGTGACCGAGAACGGCACGGTGATGCGGGCGGCGCTGCTGCGCGCGTTCGGCGGACCGCTGGAGATCGCCGAGGTGACGGTCGAGGAGCCGCGGGCCGGCGAGGTGCTGATCGACGTGGCCGCCTCCGGCATCTGCGGGTCCGACCTCAAGGCCATCGACGGCAAGAGCCCGGTGGTCACCCACCTGCCCTGCGTCCTGGGGCACGAGAGCGCCGGCGTGGTGGAACGGACCGGGCCGGGGGTGGCCTCCGTCCGGCCCGGCGACCACGTGATCGTCGCGATGAACGGGCCGTGCGGGCGGTGCCGCAACTGCGTCCGCGCACGCGCCCACCTGTGCAGCGGCCGGGCCCGGATGTCCACCATCATGGGCCTGACCGCCGACGGCTCCACCCGCCTCACGGCGGGCGGCGAGGTCGTCCGGCCCTACATCGGGATCGGCTCGTTCGCCGAGAAGGCCGTGGTGAGCGAGGCGATGTGCGTCAAGGTCGCCCCGGACGCCCCGCTGGACCTGCTCGCCCTCACCGCCTGCGGCGTGATCACCGGGGTCGGCGCGGTGCTCAACACCGCCCGCGTGGAGCCCGGCTCCAGCGTGCTGGTGGTGGGCTGCGGCGGCGTGGGGCTCAACACCGTCCAGGGCGCGGTGCTCGCCGGCGCCACCACGATCATCGCCGCCGACGTGGTGGAGTCCAAGCTGCGCCATGCCGCCGAGTTCGGCGCGACGCACACGATCCTGGCCGGCGACCTGCCCGCGCAGGTGAACGAGATCGTCCGGGGCGGGGTCGACTACGCCTTCGACGTCACCGGCATCGCCGCTGTGCTGGCGAAGACGTTCGCGGCGACCCAGCCCGGCGGCACGACGGTGATGGTCGGCAGCCCGGCCGCCGGTGAGGACCTGCGGATCCCGCCGGGTCTGCTGTTCGGGTCCCGCCGGCTGATGGGCACCCAGGGCGGCGACGCCACACCCGCCCGCGACCTGCCGATGCTGGTCGACCTCTACCGCCGCGGCCGGCTCGACCTGGAGGGTCTGGTCAGCGAACGGGTCCCGCTGAAGGACGTGAACGAGGCCGTGGCCCGCGTCCGCACCGGAACCGTCGCCCGCTCAGTGATCGTGTTCGACTGACCTGCGTCCGGAGCGGAGCGCCAGCGGAGCGGAGGACACCGGTCAGTCCGCCCTTGCCGGGGGCACGGGGGTCGCCCCCCGAACAATGACACTGACCGGCGTCCGGAGCGGAGCGGAGGACACCGGTCAGTCCGCCCTTGCCGGGGGCACGGGGGTCGCCCCCCCAAACAATGACACCGACCGGCGTCCGGAATCTGACCTCCCGGTCGGCTCGCCCGGCGAGATCGCGCCGCTGTTCAGATAGATTCCTGTGCGTATCCACCGATAACGAACTCCCGCTGCACCGATGGGAACGCCAGTGACGGATCAGCCCCCGCCTCACCACTCGCCCTACGGCCAGCCCCCGGGCGCGCCGCCACCGCCCGGATACGGCCAAGAGGCACCCGGATACGAGCAGGGGGCACCGGGATACGGGCAGGGGGCACCCGGATACGGGCAGCAGTACGACCCTCGCTGGGGTTACGGGCCACCCGGCGTCCCCTACGGCCCGGGCACGCAGACCACCGGTGAGGACACCACCTGGGCGATGATGAGCTACCTCGGCACGCTCATCATCGGCTTCCTCGCGCCCCTGATCATCTACTTCGTCAAGAGGCGCGAGTCGGCCTTCACCCGCTTCCACGCGGCGCAGGCGCTGAACTACCAGCTCACCATCCTGATCCATCTGCTGGCGGTGCTCGCGGTCTGCGCCCCGCTCGCCATCATCACGGAGAACCCCGTCTTCCTCGTGCCGCTGATCCCGGTGTATCTCATCGACGGCTTCGGGCAGTGGGTCTTCCTGATCCTGGGGGCGGTCAAGGCGGGTAAGGGCGCCTACTACCGCTTCCCCACGTTCTTCTGCTTCCGGATGGTCCGCTGACCGTCACATGAAGGCCGCGTAGGTGCGCGCGTACTCGTCCAGGACAGGGAGCACCTCCTCGCGCCCGCCCGCGGGCAGGCGCAGCACCACCTCCCCGACGCCCAGCCCGGCGTAGTAGTCGAGCTTCTCGGGCGTCGGCAGGGTGCCGAACGGGACGATCTGGACCATCTCCCGCCCCGCCGCGTCGCACGCCGCGCGCAGCGCGGGCAGAGCCTCGCGGATCCCGGCCCCGCCTATCGGCATCCAGCCGTCACCGAACTCGGCGATGTGCGCGAACAGCGTGGGGCCGGGCGCACCCCCGAGCAGCACCGGGATGGGCCCCACGGGCTTGGGCCATGACCAGCAGGGTTCGAACGCGACGAACTCCCCTTCATAGGACGCCTCGTCCCGGGTCCACAGCTCGCGCATGGCGAGGACGTGCTCGCGGACCATGGCCCGCCGCCGTTTCCAGGGGACGCCGTGGTCGGCGGCCTCTTCGGCGTTCCAGCCGTATCCGGCGCCCAGGACGAACCGGCCGCCCGCGATCCGGTCGAGCGTCGCGATCGCCTTGGCCGTGACGATCGGGTCGCGCTGGGCCGGCAGGGCGACGCCGGTCCCCAGCCGGATCCGTTCGGTGACCGTCGCCGCGGCGGCCAGCGCCACGAACGGGTCGGGCGTACGGGCGTACTCGTCGGGCAGCGTGTCCACACCGGTCGGCGGGGGCGTCTTCCGCGACACCGGGATGTGGGTGTGCTCGGGGACGAAAAGGGAGACGAAGCCGCGTTCCTCGGCCGCGGCGGCCAGTTCGTGCACCGCCATGGTCCGGTCGGTCGTGAACAGCGTGACGCCCAGCCGCATCCGTCGTCTCCTCTCCCGCCCGCACGGGCGGTCACGGCGCGCTCCCCCGCCCACCCTAGCCGCTCGACCAAGCGATTGCTCGGTAAGTGGCGATTGATGTAGCGTGCGCTTGTTCGGGAAATCGCTTCCACGGAGGGTTCCCATGCCATTCGCCGAGCTGGGGGAAGTGCGGCTGTTCTATACCGACGACGCCCCGAGCGAAGCGAGGGGCGGCGGCGTTGCGTTTGCCGGGGGGTCTGGGGGGTCGTCCCCCCAGAACAAGACCGACGCCCCGAGCGAAGCGAGGGGTGTCGGCGTTGCGTTTGCCGGGGGGCCTGGGGGGTCGTCCCCCCAGAACAAGACCGACGCCCCGAGCGAAGCGAGGGGCGGCGGCGTGCCGTTGCTTCTTGTGCACGGGTTCGGGGCCGACTCGCACGACTGGACGCCCCACCTTCCCGAGCTGGCGGCACGGCGGCGGGTGATCGCCCCGGACCTGCGGGGCCACGGGTACTCCTCGGCGCCCGAGACCGGCTACCGCCCGCGCGACCTGGCCGGCGACCTCGTCGGGCTGCTGGACGCGCTGGGGGTCGAACGGGTGACCGCGATCGGTCACTCGCTCGGGGCGCTGGTGGTCAGCGCGCTGGCCGTCGAGCATCCGGAGCGGGTGCGCGCCCTGGTGTGCGTGGATCCCGGCTACGGGCAGCCACCCGAGATCGCCGCGGCCTTCCCCGGAATGATCGAGGCGCTGCGCGGGCCCGACCCGTACCGGACCGCGCTGGCCAACGACGCCTGGTGCTACACGCCCGCCTCCCCGCCGCAGCTGCGGGAGTGGCACAGGCGCAAGATCCTCGGGACCTCGGTGCCGGCGCTCGCCCAGGCGTTCGCCGGGATGTACGAGGGCGACGACCAGTTCGGCGTGCGGCCCGCCTCCGAGGACTACCTCGTCCGCCGCGCCTGCCCGGTGCTGTCCTGCTGGTCGGCGGCCCAGGCCGGGTCCGCCGCCTGGGAGCGCGGGCTGTTCAAGCATCCCGCGTCCCGGGCCGTGGTCTGGCCCGGGGGCGGGCACCGGCTGCACGCCGAGCGGCCGGCCGAATTCCTGCTCGTCGTCAACGACTGGCTGGACGAACTCGACACGCTCGACACGCTCGACACGCTCGACAAGGAGACGAACGCGTGAAGTTTGCCATCTTCCTCAACCCGCAGATTCCCGGGTCGGGCTGGGCCGCCGAGGACAACGCCAAGGCCAGGCGGCCGATCGGACGGGACGTCGAGTCCTACCAGAAGCTGCTGCACGAGGTACGCGAGATCGCCGTGCACGCGGACCGGATCGGCTTCGACGCCCTGATGATGACCGAGCACCACTTCCACTCGGAGGGGTTCGAGTTCTCGGTCAACCCGCTGATGTTCCTGACCGACCTGGCCGCCCGGACGGAGCGGATCCTGCTGGCCCCGCTGGGCATCGTCCTGCCCGCCTGGGATCCGATCCGGGCCGCCGAGGACGTGGCCCTGCTGGACCACTTCTCCAAGGGGCGGCTGCGGCTCGGTGTCGCCCGCGGCTACCAGAACCGCTGGATGAACGTGCTCGGCCAGCGCTGGCAGGCCGCCGCGGCGCGGTCGGACGGGTCCAAGTCCGACAACCGCAACTTCGACGTGTTCGGCGAGGTCCTCAAGATCATGAAGATGGCCTGGGCCCAGGACTCGCTCCGTTACAAGAGCGACGTGCTGGACTACGAGGTCCCCGCCCCGTACAGCGGCATCGAGGGCTGGCCCGCGGCCGACTGGACGCGTACGTTCGGCGCCCCCGGTGAGATCGACGAGAACGGGATCATCCAGTCGGTGTCGGTGTGCCCCAAGCCGTACCAGAACCCGCATCCGGAGCTGTGGCAGCCGTTCACGGTGTCGGACCGTTCGGTCATCCGGGCCGCGCAGGAGGGCATCATGCCCTGGATGTTCACCCCGAACCCCGACGACCACGCCGCCAAGGCCAAGCTCTACCAGGAGGAGTGCGGCCGCCAGGGCAAGGACTACAAGCTCGGCGAGCACACCGGCATCCTGAAGATCGTGGGGATGGCGGACACCCGCGAGGAGGCCATCGCCACCTACGGCACGGGCATGCAGAAGGACTTCGCGTCCTTCTTCGGCCCGTTCGGGTACCTGGAGGTGCTGCGCACCAAGGAGGACGACAAGCACAAGCCCGTCTCCCCCGAGAAGGGCGACTTCAAGCGCATGAACGAGGTCGAGATGGCGCTGCTGGGCACGCCGGACGACGTCAAGCGCGGCATCCAGCGGATGCTGGACCGGATGCCCGACCTGGAATGGTTCGGCCTGTTCATGCAGGGCCAGCAGGGCGTGCTGCCGCTGGACACGGTGAAGCGCAACCTGGAGATGTTCGCCACCAAGGTCATCCCCGAGTTCCAGGACTGAGGGGCCCGGCGGATGGAGTTCTGGCTCGGCGCCTCGTTCGCCGACACCCACGAGTACCTGAGCCTGGCCAGGGCCGCCGACCGGCTCGGGTACTCGGCGGTCGCGGTGTCGGACCACATCTTCTACACCGACTACGACGCGCCCTACCCGTACAGCGACACGGGCGCGCCGCCGTACAAGCCCGACACGCACTGGCCGGACGTGTGGGTGACGATCGGCGCGATGGCGGCCGTCACCGAGCGGGTGCGGTTCGCCACCAACGTCTACATCGCCCCGGCCCGGGACCTGTTCACGGTCGCCAAGTCGGTCTCGACGGCCGCGGTGCTGTCGGGCGACCGGGTGAACCTGGGTCTCGGGGTGGGCTGGTGCAAGGACGAGTTCCTGCAGACCGGGCAGGACTTCCACACCCGCGGCCGGCGCCTGGACGAGATGATCCCGGCGTTGCGGGAGCTGTGGAAGGGCGGGATGACCGAGCACCACGGGACCTTCTACGACTACGGGCCGCTCAGCATCACACCCGTTCCCGGGAAGCCCGTTCCCATCTTCATCGGCGGTGACAGCGACGCCGCGCTGCGCCGGACGGCGCGGGTCGCCGACGGCTGGATCGGCAACCGCATCTACACCGAGGAGCAGCTGGAGGACCTGCTGGCCCGGCTGGCGGCGCTGCTGGCCGAGCACGGCCGGACGCTGGACGACCTGGAGGTGATCGCGCCGATCGCGGCGATGCCGAGCGCCGGCCTGTACCGGAAGTGGGCGGACCGCGGCGTGACCGGGACGCTGGCCGCGCCCTGGTGGCTGGCCTCCGCCGAGGAGAAGGCCGCGCACGGCGGTGATCCCCTCGCGCTGAAGCTCGCCACCATGGAGCGGTTCGCCGCGGAGGTCATCGACAAGATGTGACGGCGGGAGCGTCGATGCGGGCGACGGCGCGGACCGGCGCGCCGTCCCCCTCCAGCCGGATCGGGAAGAGCGAGACCTCGATGCGGCGCCCATCGGCCTGGGCCTCCAGGAGGCGGTCCAGGCCGGTGAGGTTCTCGGCGATCACCGCGCCGGCGCCGCACAGCACGCGGTGCGCGTCGAGGCTGAACTCACCGTCCCCGGGCGGGGGCGTACGGTCCACGCTGAGCGCGTCGATCCCGACCGTGCGGACCCCCGCCGCCACGATCGCCTGCGCGGTCTCCGCCGCCGGGTAGGGGTGGGCGAGGACGTCGGCGGTCCCCCAGTGGTGGGACCAGCCGGTGGCGATGAGCAGGACGACGCCGGGGCGCAGCCCGGCCGGGAGGATCTCCGGCCCGATCGCGGTGCGCGGCGGCAGGCCGCGGGCGTCGCCAACCACCGCGGGGCCGGTGAACCGTTCGAGGGGCAGGTCCTCCAGGCGGGGCAGCAGGTCGTCGACGTGGTACGGGGCGTCCACGTGCGTGCCCGTCTGCGAGCCCATGTGCAGGCGCCGCACGTTCACGCCCGAGTTGGCGACCGTCAGCGCCGCCGAGACGACCACCTCCGGGTCGCCCGGGTAGATGGGCATCCCCGAGACGACGGGCACCGACAGATCGACCAGTTCAACCCCCATGGAATTGATTATTCCTCCGGTGGGGGGCTCCGCTAACGTGAACGCGTGCTGCCCCTTGTGACCGCCACCCGGTACGTGACGCCGCTGCGTGAGGGCGGGTCCCTCCCCGGTGTCGTCGAGGCCGACGATCTCGGCACCTACGTGATGAAGTTCCACGGCGCGGGGCAGGGCCGCAAGGCCCTGGTCGCCGAGGTGATCGCCGGTGAGCTGGCCCGCCGGCTCGGGCTGCCGGTGCCGGACCAGGTGATCATCGAGCTGGACCCGGTGATCGGGCGGCACGAGCCGGACACCGACGTGCAGGACCTCCTCAAGGCCAGCACCGGCTGGAACCTCGGGGTGGACTTCCTGCCCGGATCGCTCGGTTTCGACCCGCTGGGCTGGAGCGCGGACGCCGCGTTCGCCTCGCGGGTGCTGTGGTTCGACGCGTTCATCGGCAACGTGGACCGCAGCTGGCGCAACCCCAACATGCTGGTCTGGCACGGGAAGGTGTGGCTGATCGACCACGGCGCGAGCCTGTACTTCCACCACGCCTGGGCCAACGCCGGCCGGCTGTTCTCCGGGCCGTACGACGTGGACGACCACGTGCTGACCCGGTGGGCCGCGAAGCTGCCCGACGCCGAGGCCGAGCTGCTTCCCCTGGTCACGCCGGAGCTGCTGCGCGAGGTGACCGAGCTGGTGCCGGACCGCTGGCTGGAGGGCGAGCCCGGCTTCGCCGACGCCGGCGCGGTCCGCCGTGCCTACGTCGAGCTGCTGTCCGAGCGGGCCGGCAAGCCTCGTGACTGGCTGCCGGAACTGTCGGTCGCCCACCGCCGTCCCGGCGCCGCCGCGCCGCGCGGCGCCAACCGTCCCGGCTGGCTGGGGGGTTCGGCATGAGCGCGGGCCGGACGGTCTTCGAGTACGCGGTGCTGCGGGTGATGCCGCGCGTGGAGCGGGGCGAGTCGATGAACGTGGGCGTCGTGGTGCACTGCCGCGCGCTGGACTTCCTCGGCTGCCGGACGCACCTGGACGAGGCGCGGCTGCGCGCGCTCGACCCGGAGCTCGACCTGGACGGCGTGCGCTGCGCGTTGCGGGGCGTGGAGGCGCTGTGCGAGGGCGGTGAGGGGGCCGGGCAGGCCGGCGAGGAGTCGCTGGGCAGCCGGTTCCGCTGGCTGACCGCGCCGCGCAGCACCATCGTCCAGCCGGGGCCGGTGCACGCGGGACTGACCACCGACCCGGCGGCGGAGCTGGACCGGCTGCTGGGCCTCCTGGTGACCTAAGGGGTCGCGGGTGGCGCGGGTGGCGCGGGGTGCGCTTCGGTGAGGACGGGTTCCATGAGGGACAGGTAGCGGCCTGCCCAGTCGCGGAACGTCCATGACTCGGGCCACCAGCGCAGTCCCCTGCGCTGGAAGAACTCCCACAGCAGGGCGCGGTCGAGGAGCAGGTACGCAGCGGCCCGCCGGGCGAACAGGGGCCTCGGGGGCCTGGCGGCCAGATAGGAGCCCAGGAAGGCACGCGCCAGGCCGGGGTCCTCGTCGAGGTAGGAGCACAGCGTCCGCGCCAGGTCGGCCTCGCCGTCGCCGAAGTAGGACTGGGCGAGGTCGAAGACGCCGCCCACCGCCCACCGGCCGTCCTCGCGGGTGACCACGACGTTCCCCTCCTTGTAGTCCTCCATGACCAGGCAGGGCTGGAAGGGCACGGCCATCGCCCGCGCGCCGTCACCCAGGAGGGATTCGGCCCAGGCCAGGTCGTCGGGGGTGGTCGCGGCGGGGGCGTGCCGCCGCGCGGTGGCGAGCCTGGCCCGTACGCGGCCGGCCACCCACGCGCCGTAGGCGACCGGCCGGGCGTGGCGCGGGTCCGGCAGGGACCAGACGGACGCGTCCGGCGGTTCGAGCGGGACGACCGCCTGGACGGCCGGGTGATAGCGGCCGGGATGGTCCCGGGTGAGCGTGTGCATCTCGGCCAGGTTCGCGCCCAGCGCCCGGGCCGTCTCCGTCCGCTCCGCCGGGTTCAGGCCGTTCCGGACCTGCGGATCCGACAGTTGCAGCCCGGTCATCCGCGGCATGATGACGTAGCTCCAGCCGAAGATGCCGGTGCCCGTGTCGATCCGGTACGGCCAGGGCACCGGAGTCCGGGTCCGCTGGGAGAGGGCTTCGGTGTAGAAGCCCTCGGCCTCGAACTGCCCGGCGTAGTAGGGGTTTCCGCGCAGCACGTGCTCGCCGGTGCTGCTCGTCAGGAAGAGGTTCTGTCCGAAGTGGCCGTGCGCGATCGGCTCGGCGCGGACGAGTCGGCCGAGCCGGAAACGGTCGAGAGCGGCCTGCAACTGTCGCTCGGATATCCGTCCGAGGCGTTGCGAGTAGAACCGTTCCGGGTAGAGCCGTTCCGGCATGCCGCCGCCTTTCGCGTTTCCACCGCGCGCCGCCGTCCGGGACGTCCCGGACGGGCGACGCCGAACCAGCTGCGCCGGATGAAGCAGAGCAGCAGGACGCCGTAGTTCACCACCCAGAAGATCGAACCCAGATCGATTCCGGTGAGGAGCCCGCCGGGGTACTTCTGCGCGATGTGGCGGGCCAGCGCCACCGCGAAGAGGGCGACGAGCACGATCTGCGGGGAGACCTCTTTCAGGTAGAGGCCGGCCCGATGCTCTTTGCGGGTGACGCGGTACTCCGGTTTCCGGTCCGGCCCGTAGAGGACGGCGCGCAGGCAGGCGTTGATGTAGACGAACGTCATGCCCACCCACATCTGCTTGGCCCGCCACACCTCCTGCCATGACGTGCCGTTGCCGAGGATGAACATGTACGTGCCGAGCAGCGCGAAGTAGAAGAGGGAGTACACGATGTGCGCCACGACGTTCGTCTGGAACATCCGGACGTCGAACAGCAGGCAGAACGCCGGGGTCAGGATCAGGACGAGCGTCGGGACGCTGGACAGGTAGAACAGTCCCGTCTCCAGGAACTGGAGCCGCTGGCGGAACGTCAGTCCCCGGGCCTTCAGCGGGGACCTCCAGAACAGGATCCTGAGCGTGTCCAGAGCCCACGTGCCCAGTTGCTTGTAGACGTTGGGGATGTCCTCGGGCGCCACCTGGCCGACGGCACCGGCGATCGGGAGGTACGCCCCGCGCAGGCCGTGCTGGAGGGCGAGGTAACCGGAGTACAGGTCCTCGACGAGATTCCAGGTGGGGAACCCGCCGATCAGTTCCAGGTGCGCCCTTCTCCACACCAGCCCGCTGCCGCAGGGGAAGGCGGACCCGGCGGCGGCGCGCGAGAGCATGATCCCTCGGTAGAAGAACCTGCGCCGGTTCCCGAACGGGTCGCCCGGGCTGACCAGCGAGTCCTTGATCGTCTGGACGAACGCGATCCGGGGGTGCCGGACGAGGTGGCCGACCGTGTGGAGGAGGAAGCCGGGATCCCCCACGAGATCGTCGGCGTCGCGGGTCTCGATGAACTCGGCCTCGGGATAGGTGTCCACGACGAACCGGAGCATGGAGTTCAGGTTGCCGTCCTTGGCGTCCCCTCTCCGCTCGGGCGTGTGCTTGCGCGGTGGCGAGTGGTGGTGGAGGAGCGCCTCCGGGAACCGGTCCCGCAGGCCGTCGACCATCTCCCGTACGGCCGGCCGGTGCCCGTCGTCACCGACCACCACGACGAGCCGGTCGTGGGGCCAGTTCTGGGTGAGCACGCTCTCCAGGGTGCGTTCCAGCATGTCCACCGGCTCGTTGTAGGTGGGCACGATGACCGCCACGAGCGGTTCGGTGTACGGCTCGGGCGCGGAGACGGCCGGTGGCAGGCGATGCCAGTTGTTGTGGACGGTGACGAACAGCAGAAGGATCAGGAAGGTGTTGGCCAGGAGGAAGGGGACGGCCAGCCAGGCGTTGCCGGCCGTGGTGTCCGCGGCCATCCAGCCGATATAGACGAGCGACGCGGCCATCGATGTGACGCCTGCCGTCCTGCGGACGCGGTCGTCCGCCCAGAAGTTCCCCGCGCGCGCCGGGGGCGCCCCGTCCGGTCGGCGTATCTTGAAGGGGACGCGAGATCCGGCCGGCCGACCCTGGTGGTGGATGTGCACGACCTGCCTCATCGTCCGTTCCGGCATGCCGTGGTCACGGGCGGCGCCGGTTTCCTCGGGTCCCACCTCTGCGAGCGCCTCCTGCACCAGGGGGTCGAGGTGACGTGCCTCGACAACTTCCTCACCGGCACACGTGCCAACATCGCGCACCTGATGCCGGACGCGCGTTTCCGCCTCGATCACTGTGACGTCACCGAGCCCTTCCGGGTTCGGGGCCCGGTCGATCTGGTGCTCCACTTCGCCTCACCGGCGTCCCCGGCGGACTACCTGCGCCTGCCGATCCACACGCTCAAGGCCGGCGGCATCGGCACCATGCACGCGCTCGACCTCGCCCGCGACAAGGGGGCGCGGTTCGTCCTGGCCTCCACCTCGGAGGTGTACGGGGACCCCCTCGAACACCCTCAGCGGGAGTCGTACTGGGGGAACGTCAACCCGGTGGGCCCGCGCGGCGTGTACGACGAGGCCAAACGCTTCGCCGAGGCGCTGACCACGGCGTACCGGGCCACGCACGGGGTGGACACGGCGATCGTGCGCATCTTCAACTCCTACGGCCCGCGGATGCGCCCCGACGACGGCCGCGCCATTCCCACGTTCATCCGCCAGGCGCTCGCCGGTGATCCCATCACGGTGACCGGTGACGGCGGCCAGACCCGCTCGGTCTGCTACGTCGACGACACGGTCGGCGGCGTCCTCGCGCTCGCGGGCGGCGGGCACTCCGGTCCCGTCAACATCGGCGGCGCGGAGGAGATGACGATCCTCGACCTCGCCCTGCTGGTCCGGGAGATCGCCGGCTCCCGCTCGCCGGTCCGCCTGGTCGACAGCCCGGTGGACGACCCGCGCAGGCGCCGGCCGGACACGACCCGGGCCCGCGAGACCCTGGGCTGGGCCCCCGAGGTCCCGTTGAGCCAGGGCCTCCGGCGGACCATCGCCTGGTTCAGGGAACGGCCCTCCGGCGGGCGGATCCTGGGAGAGGACACCGGCTCGGTGCCCTCGGTCGGCCGCTGACCCGTCCCCGCCCCGTCCCCGCCCCGTCCCTCCTAATCCCACTCCCAGCGCATGCCGTGGAAGCCGGCGGGCACGCCGAACTCGATGAAGTGGGCGCTGTGGTAGCCCGACAGCCGCAGGTCGGCCGAGTCCTTGAGGGCCGTCTGGGCGTCGGGACGCCAGGTGCGGTAGCAGCGGGCCGGCAGCGCCGAGGGGTGGAAGCGCACCTCCATCAGGAACTCGTGGTGCGGCGTGCGGAACCCGCGCCCCTCCTCCCACACCGGGGGGCCGGTCTCCTCGAACCCGAACCCGTACTCCAGCAGGTAGGTCTCGCCGCGGCCGAGGGCCCGGTCGAACAGCAGCTCGGCGGCGATGAGCCCGCTGGCCGCGTCCATCCGCACCCGGCCGAAGCGGCAGCCGCGGGCGGTCCGGGACGAGGGCAGCACGCCGTGCGGATGGTGGTAGACGGCGATCCAGCGGTCCACGCCGCGCTGCTGGGCCTGGAAGACCGCGCGGCTGCGGACCTCGCGCAGCTGCCGGCGCGGGCCGATGACATGCTGGTCGTGCAGGCTGAGACCGGTCAGCAGCCGCTCGCCGCGCTCGCCGATCTCGTCGAGCAGGTCGCGCACGCCGGGTTCGGGGCACAGCTCCTCCACCGGCAGCCAGGGCCCGGCGGGACGCTCGGCGGCGGGTTTGAGCAGCGTGAGCAGGGAGTGGCGGGGCAGCCCGAGGATGACCTCCAGCGCCCGTACGGCGCGCAGCGAGTCGGCGCGTTCGGGTCTGGTCCGGCCGCGCTGCCAGTAGCTCAGGGTGGACAGGCTGACGGCGATCCCCTGCTCCTCCAGGCGGCGCCGCAACGCCTCCAGGCTGAGCCCGCGGGCGCGGATCGCCGCGTGCAGGGCGACGTTGAACGGACCGTACTGCAGTGTCTGGAGGAGATCGTCCTCCGTGGCGCTCTGCACCGCCATCGCCTCCGGATCACATCCGGCCGGCCCCCAGCTCGGCCTTGACAACAGCAGTTCGAACCTCCGGGCTCACTGTAAGGCCCCGGGCTTCCGAATCCAATCGGCAACATGTCACAACACCGCGTGCGTTCCCCTTCGTTCAGTCCCATTCCCATTCGATGCCGACGATGCCCCTCCGGACGTCGCCCAGCGCGAGGTGGGCGCTCCCGGAGGCGCCGATCCACAGCTCGCCCAGCCGGCGGCGCGGGGCCCGCTCACCGGCGCGCGCGTGGCCGTAGCAGCGGGCCGGGAGCGTCTCCGCGTGGAACTGCACGATCGCCAGGTAGTCGCGGACGGGGCGGGGGAACCGGCGCTCGCAGTCACCGGAGGGGCGGCTCAGCTCGTACTCGATCACGACGGTGTCCCCCGCGGACAGCACCCGGTCGAAGATCAGCTCGAAGCCGACCAGCCCGCCCTCGGCGCGGACCCGGCCGGCCCGGCAGTACCGCAGCCCGGCCGGCTCGGGCCCCGCCCCGTCCATCGGGTGGACGCGCACGACCCGGTCGATGTCGTCGCCGGTCGCCCGCAGCACTTCGCGCACGGTGAGCCCGAGCGGGCGCCGGTCGGGGCCGAACCGGTAGAGGTCGTGGACGCTCAGCCGTTCCAGGCGGTGATCGCCGGAGCGGTCGAGCTGGCCGACGACCCGGGCGTACCGCTGCGGGTCCGGCCACAGCTCGGTGCCCGCGGCGGACGCGGAGGCCCGGTCGGGCGGTACGGCGCTTCCGAGGGCGAGGCCGGGCGCGCCCCGCGGCGGCGCGGCCCCGGGGACGGGATCGTCCAGCAGGTCGATCAGGGCACCCGCCGGGACGCGCAGGATCTCCTCCAGCGCCACGACCACCGTGCGGGAGCGGGGGCGGCTGCGGCCCCTCTGCCAGTAGCTCAGCGACGCGACGCTGACCGTGAGGCCGCGCTGGGCCAGCCGGTGGCGGATCCGCTCCAGGGTGAGCCCGCTCTCCTGAACGGCCTGCCGCAGCGCACCGGCGAACTCCACGCGCGGATCCTACTGGTCCGGAGCCGTGACACGCCGGACGGACATCCGATCGCCACCGGGACGGCCGCACCCGGCCTCGCCGTCACGGGAGTGCGGGCGGCGGGACGGGCGGCGTCAGAACAGGATCGACATGAACGTGTCGACCTCGGTGAACCCGACGCGGCGGTAGGCGGCGCGCGCCCGGACGTTGAAGTCGTTGACGTACAGCGAGACGGCCGGCGCGATCGAGCCCAGCGCCTCCGTCACCAGCGCGGCCATCCCGTGCACCGAACGGCCCTGGCCGCGCAGGTCAGGCGGGACCCACACGCCCTGCACCTGGCAGGCGTACGGGGTGACGGCGCCCACCTCGGCCTTGAACACGACCCGGCCGTCGTCGATGCGGGCGAACGCGCGGCCCGCCCGGATCAGCTCGGCGACCCGGGACCGGTAGAGCACCCCGCCGTCCCCGGCGTTCGGGGAGACCCCGACCTCCTCGGTGAACATGGCCACGCAGGCCGGGTACACGAGGTCGAACTCCTCCATCCGCACCCGGCGGACGCGGTGGTCGGCGGCGACGGCCGGCACCGTGGAGGTGGACATCACGGGCTGGGCCGAACGGATCGCCCGGGGCGGGCCCCAGTAGGGGGCGAGCATGTCCCACAGCTCGCCGACGGCGTCGACGGGCCCGACGATGGACGAGCAGCGGCGGCCCTGCGCCCGGGCGCGCTCGGCGAAGGCCCGCACGGCGTCGGAGGTGGCGGCGACGGGGACCAGGTTGGCGCCGGAGTAGCACAGCGAGGTCAGCCGCCCGTCGTGCAGGTAGCCCCACATCTGCGCGCCCAGCCGGCGGGGGTCGAGCCCCGCGGCGTGCACGCGGGAACCGACGAACACGTTGGCGACCGGGTCGGCGTCCAGAATGGCCAGTGCCTCGGCGCGGTGTCGGTCGTCCAGTATCCGTACCGGCAACGACCCCAGCATGCGCATGGTCTACCGGTCCCGCTCGCGGGCGAGCGACCTCGTGGAGGTCACCAGTGTCAGCACCACGTTGATAAGCCTATGACGTTCGCGTTCCCGGCGTGCTCCCCGCCTCCATTACCAACCGGTACCAAAGGGGACACCCCCGCCTTCTGCGCCGTCCATGGGGGGAGAACACGGCCGGACGCGCGAGGTCGCGGAGCGTACGGCGAGCCGCCGGTGCCCTGGGCGGGGCACCGGCGGCTCGGCACGCATGGGAACCGGCGTAGGAACCGGCCTGGACGGTCCGGCCGGGTCCGGTGGGGCCAGGGCTACGGGCGCCCGACGGGGACGTCCTTGCCCTGCGGGGCCTTGGCGGTCTTGAGGGCCGCCGGGTCCGGGTCGTTCAGCGCGGGGAGCGCGTCACAGGAGACGTCCGCGACCTGGCCCGGCTTGCGGGGCGCGAGCGTCCCGTCGGTCAGGTACGCGGCGACCTTGTCGTCGAGGCAGGCGTTGCCGTTGAGGGTGTTGCTGTGGGTCTTGCCGCCCTGCTCGGCCAGCAGCGTCGCGGACGGGAAGAGCTTGCGCATCTGCGGGCCGCCCGGGTACGGGGTGGCCGCGTCCAGGGTCGACTGCACCAGCAGGAAGGGCGGGACGGCCTTGCGCTTGTCGCCGATGGGGAACGCCTTGCCGCTCTCGGCGCCCCAGAAGAACACCGGTGCGTTGTACCAGGTGTTGGACCAGCTGTTGAAGCGGATGCCGCTCTTGTACTGGCGGACCGCGTCCCGGTGCCAGGTCCTCCACTTCGACGGCCACGGGGCGTCCACGGCCTGCACGGCGTTGTAGACGGCGAAGCCGTTGTCGCCGCCGCCCTCGCTGACCCACTCCAGCAGCGGCGCCGGGTCCTTCTTGGTCACCCAGGCCGACAGGATCTCGGCGAAGGGGATGTAGTAGCCGGTGTTGTACCCGGCGCTGAGCACGATGTCGTCGAGCTCGGACGGGCCGATCTTGCCGCCGATGGGGCTCTTCTTGGCGGCGGCGCGGACCTTGTAGTAGGTGGCCTCGACCGCGTCGGCGGTCGTACCGAGGTGGTAGAGCGAGTCGTACCTGGCGGCCCAGGCCCACCAGAGCTTCATGTTGCGCTCGAAGGCGACGTTCTGCTTGAGCTGGCCGCCGTACCAGACCTCGCGGGAGTCGACGTTGCCGTCCCAGACCATCCGCTTGATGTTCTTGGGGAACAGCGAGGCGTAGGTCGCGCCGAGGTAGGTGCCGTAGGAGAACCCGTAGTAGCTGATCTGCCGGGCGCCCAGGGCCTTGCGGATCGAGTCGAGGTCACGGGCCGAGCTGGTGGTGCGCATGTGCGGCAGCATCCAGCCGAACTTCTTGGCGCACAGGTCGGCGTACTTCTTGGAGCGCGACAGCCAGCGCTTCTCCTCCCGGACGCTGCGCGGCACGTAGTCGGGCCGGATCGGGTCGGAGTAGGGCGGGTAGCAGCTGAGCGCCGGCTTGCTGGACTCGACGCCGCGCGGGTCGAAGCCGATGATGTCGTACCTGGCGGCGACCTCCTTGGGCAGCCAGGCGGCCAGCCCGCCGGACAGGTAGAGGCCGCTGCCGCCCGGGCCGCCCGGGTTGCCGATCAGGACGCCCTGGTAGTTGGCCTTGTCGGTGGCCTTCACCCGGGACACCGCGACCGAGATCTTCCGGCCCGCCGGCTCGGCGTAGTCCAGCGGGACCTCGACCTGGCCGCACTCGGCGCCGGCCAGGTAGCGTCCGCCGGTCACGTCGGTCGGGCACTTGCCCCAGGTGATGTTCGACGCCGCCGCCGGGTTCGCGGTGGTCGCCGGGCCCACGCCCGCGGAGACGGCGACGGCCGTGCCGCCCACCCCCACCGCCGTGGCCGCCGTGATGAGAACGAGCCTCTTCACCAAACCCCCTCAATCCCGGGGCGGCACGGCACCGGTGCGCGACGGGGTCACGCGGGAGTGGGAGCCGCTCCGGTCAGAGCGATATATGCGAACGGTGAAGATTGTGGCGGTTCGGGGTCCCGGGACGGCAGGGACTCTCGAAGAGGATGCGAAATCGTGACAGACTTCGCGGAACCCAACAATGCGCCCGCACGTTCGCGTGCGGACCCGGCGCCGTCGCGCCGCCGCGCGGAGACCGGGGAGAACGAACGGGTCCCGCGGCTGCGCGGGACCCGCTCGGCGTGCGTCCGGGTCAGCCGACCACGACGGTCGCGCCGGGGCCGGTGACCGCGCCGTCCTCGTCGATCTCGAAGCCCATCTCGGTGGCGATGTTCATCGCCTCCTCGATCAGGGTCTCGACGATCTGGGCCTCCGGAACGGTCTTGATGACCTGGCCCTTGACGAAGATCTGGCCCTTGCCGTTACCGGAGGCCACGCCCAGGTCGGCCTCGCGGGCCTCGCCCGGACCGTTCACCACGCAGCCCATCACGGCCACCCGCAGCGGCACCGGGAAGTCCTTCAGCCCCGCGGTGACCTGCTCGGCCAGGGTGTAGACGTCGACCTGCGCGCGCCCGCACGAGGGGCACGAGACGATCTCCAGCCCGCGGCGCCGCAGCCCGAGCGACTCCAGGATCTGCGCGCCGACCTTGACCTCCTCCACCGGAGGGGCCGACAGCGAGACCCGGATGGTGTCGCCGATGCCCTGCGACAGCAGCGCCCCGAACGCGACCGCGGACTTGATCGTGCCCTGGAAGGCGGGCCCGGCCTCGGTGACCCCGAGGTGCAGCGGGTAGTCGCACGCCGCCGCCAGCTGCCGGTACGCCTCGATCATCACCACCGGGTCGTTGTGCTTGACCGAGATCTTGATGTCCCGGAAGCCGTGCTCCTCGAACAGCGAGCACTCCCACAGCGCCGACTCCACCAGCGCCTCGGGTGTCGCCCGGCCGTGCTTCGCCAGCAGCCGCTTGTCCAGCGACCCGGCGTTGACGCCGATCCGGATGGGCACCCCGGCGGCCGACGCGGCCTTCGCGATCTCGCCGACCTTGTCGTCGAACTTCTTGATGTTGCCCGGGTTGACCCGTACGGCCGCGCAGCCCGCGTCGATCGCCGCGAACACGTACTTCGGCTGGAAGTGGATGTCGGCGATCACCGGGATCGACGACTTGCGGGCGATCGCCGGCAGCGCCTCGGCGTCGTCCTGCGAGGGCACCGCCACCCGCACGATCTGGCAGCCGGCCGCGGTCAGCTCCGCGATCTGCTGGAGCGTCGCGTTCACATCGGAGGTCAGCGTGGTCGTCATCGACTGCACCGACACCGGGGCGTCGCCGCCCACCGGCACGTTCCCGACCATGATCTGCCGCGACCGGCGGCGCGGGGCCACGGGACGCGGCTCCTCCTGCCCGTCGCCGCCCGCTCCGCCGCCCTCGCCGCGGACCGCCGGAATACCGAGTGAAACGCTCATCCCTCTCCCTTTGGCTCCCCTTGCCCAGCCCCTGCCTTCACGGGGAAACGGCTCCCCAGTCCCCGTGGCGAGGGGCAGGCCGCCCTGGCATCGCTTCGCGTCGCCCGGCCACTCCTACCCTAAGCGCCCCAGACGAATGGGATGACGCGGACGGGTGAGCAATGCCGTGCCCGTAGAACTACATAGGGTGAACTACCGCGGCAGCCTGAGCGGGTTGATCAGATCCGCCAGTATCAGCAGCAGCCCCAGCGCGATCAGCACCGCCACCACCACGTAGGTGACGGGGAGCAGCCTGGTGATGTCCACCGTCCCCGGATCGGGCCTGCCCCGGGCCCGCGCCGCCAGCGCGCGGGCGCGCTCGTACCCGACGATCGCCAGGTGGCCGCCGTCCAGCGGGAGCAGCGGGATCACGTTGAGCGCCCCCAGGAAGATGTTCACCGAGACGATCAGCGACAGGTACAGCACCAGCTTGTCCTGCCAGGTGTTCTGCGACGCGAAGATCTGGCCGGACACGTCGGTGGCCCCGACCACGCTGCCGACCTGGCCGCCGGGCGTGCTGCCGCGGTCCGGTGAGAACAGGTGCGGGATCGCCGCGGGCAGGCCGCCGAGGGCCTCGCCCATGGCGCCCAGCGTCCGGCCCATGGCCTGGGCGGCGAAGACTGTCGCGTCGATCGGGCCCGCCCGCTCGTACCCCGCCCCGACGACCCGCGCGGTCATGCCCAGGAACGGGTGGCCGCCCGCCGACGCGAGCCTCACCTGCAACGTGACCCGCTGCGCCGCCGGTCCGCCCTGGCCGTTCTGGGATCGTTCCACGACCACCGGTACGGTCTGCCCCGGCCGCGTCCCGCCGATCTCCTCCCGCAGCTGGGCCCAGTCCGCCACCGGAGCGCCGCCGAGCGAGACGACCCGGTCTCCGGCGCGCAGCCCCGCGGCCGCGGCCGGCGAGGGCGGGTCGCCCGGACGGCACTCCGCCTGGAGGCTCGCGGGCACGCACGGGCTGACCGAACGGACGGTGGTGGTGGCCGTGCCGGGAACGCGGACCCCGATCGCCATCGCCATCACCATGAGCAGCAGGAAGGCGAAGACGAGGTTCACGACCACGCCGGCGGCGATCACGATGGCCCGGCGCCCGGCCGGCTGCCGGTAGAAGGCGCGCTCCCGGTCGGCCGGGGGGATCTCCTCCAGCGGCGTGTAGCCGACGATCTTGACGAACCCGCCGAGCGGGATCGCCTTGACGCCGTACTCGGTCTCACCGCGGCGGCGCGACCACAGCGTCGGCCCGAAGCCCACGAAGTACTGGGTGGCCTTCATGCCGAAGCGCTTGGCGGTGACCAGGTGCCCCGCCTCGTGCAGCATGACCGACACCAGCAGCGCGACGACGAACGCCACCGCGCCCAAGAGAAAGGCCATCCAGCCCCCTCCCCGTGCCGGTCCCGGGGTCAGTCCAGCCCGGTCACTTCCCTGGTCCTGGTACGGGCCCACGCGTCGGCGGCCAGGACGTCCTCCAGCGTCAGCCCCTCCGTGGTACCCGTGCCGTGCTCCTCCACTACCCGCGCGATCGTGTCGACTATCCCCAGGAACGGCAGGCGCCCCGCGCGGAACGCCTCGACGCACTCCTCGTTGGCGGCGTTGTAGACCGCGGGGGCGGTGCCGCCGATCTCGCCGACGCGGGCGGCCAGCGCCACCGCCGGGAACGCCTCGTCGTCGAGCGGGAACAGCTCCCAGGTGTGCGCCCGGGTCCAGTCGAGGCCGGGCGCCGCGTCCGGCACCCGCTCGGGCCAGGCCAGGCCCAGCGCGATCGGCAGCCGCATGTCCGGCGGGCTGGCCTGGGCCAGCGTCGACCCGTCGGTGAACTCCACCATGGAGTGGATCACCGACTGGGGATGCACCATCACCTCGATGCGGTCGAACGGGATGTCGAACAGCAGGTGCGCCTCGATGACCTCCAGCCCCTTGTTGACCAGGGTCGCCGAGTTGATGGTGACGACCGGGCCCATGTCCCAGGTCGGGTGGGCGAGGGCCTGCTCGGGTGTGACGGCGGTCAGCTCCTCGCGGGTACGGCCCCGGAACGGCCCGCCGCTGGCGGTGAGCACCAGCCGCCGTACCTCCCCGGCGCGCCCGCCGCGCAGGCACTGCGCCAGCGCCGAGTGCTCGGAGTCGACCGGGACGATCTGCCCCGGCCGGGCCCGCTCCCTGACCAGCGGGCCGCCGACGATCAGCGACTCCTTGTTGGCCAGGGCGAGCGTGCGGCCGGCGTCCAGGGCGGCCAGCGTGGAGGCCAGCCCGAGCGCGCCGGTGACACCGTTCAGCACCACCTCCGACGGCCAGGCGGCGACCTCGGCCACCGCCTCCGGGCCCGCGACGATCTTCGGGATGGCGTACTCGCCCGCCGCGTACCCGCGCCGCCGGGCCTCGGCGTAGAAGGCCAGCTGCAGGTCCTGGGCGGCGGACGCGCGGGCGACCGCGACGATCTCGGGACGGAACTCCAGGGCCTGGGCGGCCAGCAGGTCGACCCGGCCGCCGCCGGCCGCCAGCCCGGTCACCCGGAAGCGGCCGGGGTTGCGGCGGATCACGTCGAGGGCCTGGGTGCCGATCGACCCCGTGGACCCCAGCACGGTGACGTCGCGGCGGGCGGGCCGGCCGCCGGGGCCGCCGGGCGCGGGCGAGGAGCCGGTCCGGGGGGACGCGTCGCTGGATGAAGGCTTCACGCCTTCCATTGTCGGCCATCATCGCCCGGCGGCGGGTTCCGGGCTCTCGGGCCACATGCGGAAACCGCCAGACCTGCGCCTCCCTCACCCGACCTTTGTCGGGTTATGCCACTAGTCGCACCACTGGTCCCGACTTACCGTCCGCTCACAGGCGGACACCGCCCGGCCCCCTCATCCCGTCAGCCGCCTTCGTCCCCCTCCCCCCGACATCCCGGAGACAGACGACATGAAACGCTCCCCCCGCTCCAGGATCACGACCCTCTCTGCACTGGGCATCGCCGCGCTCGTGGCACCGCTCCTGGCGGCCCCCGCCCAGGCCGCCCCCACGGCTCCGGCGGCCCCCTCCCCCGGCCCGGTGGCCCGGCAGCAGGCCACGAGCGACGCGGCGAAGAAGCGCGTACTGGAGTACTGGACCCGGGACCGCATGCGGTCCGCCACCCCGATGGAACGGCTGTTCAGGCCCAAGACCTCGACCCTCGAGTCGGTACGGCGCGGCCTGCAGCAGGTCCTGCCTCCTGTCTCGGCGGAGTCCTTCCCCAACGGGGGCAGCACCTGGACGGGCGGCGGCGCGGTGGCCCGTACGGCCGGCCGCGTCTTCTTCACCTACCAGGGCCGGACCGCCTCCTGCTCGGGTGACGCGGTGACCAGCGCCAACAAGAGCACCGTCATCACCGCCGGGCACTGCGTGAAGCTGGACGGCGCCTGGCACACCAACTGGGTCTTCGTCCCGGGCTACGACAACGGCAACCGCCCCTACGGCACCTGGACCGCCGCCGAGATCCTCGCCACACCCCAGTGGGTCGCCAGCGAGGACATCAGCTACGACGTCGGCGCCGCGGTCGTCAACACGCTGAACGGGCAGAATCTGGTGGACGTGGTGGGCGGCCAGGGCATCGCGTTCAACCAGGCGCGCGGGCAGAACATGTACGCCTTCGGGTACCCCGCGGCGGCTCCGTACGACGGCTCCAAGCTCACCTACTGCAGCGGCCAGGTCATCAACGACCCGCTCCTGAGCAACGGCATCGGGATGGGCTGCAACATGACCGGCGGTTCGAGCGGCGGCCCGTGGTTCCTCAGCTTCAACGAAGCGTCGGGGACCGGCGTCCAGAACTCGGTGAACAGCTTCAAGTACAACTTCCTGCCGACGTACATGTTCGGCCCGTACTTCGGCACGGACGCCCAGAACCTCTACAACGAGGCCCAGTCCTGAACGAGCCTTAGGGCCTGACAGACGCCCTCAGGGCTCTTACGACAGGGGGCCGGGCTCGCCCCAGCGCGGGACCGCAAAGGGCGGCCGGAGCACCTCGTGCTCCGGCCGCCCTCGTGTGACGTCGTCCGGCGGCTCATGGAGCGGGAGCCGCAGGACGAGCCGCGCGCCCCGGTCGCTGGGGCCGACGCGCAGGCTTCCGCCATGGGCGACCGCGACCTCCCGGGCCACCGGCAGGCCGAGTCCGGCACCGCCGTGGTCGCGGCTGCGGGCCGAGTCCAGCCGGCTGAAGCGCTCGAAGACGCGTTCCCTGTCGGCGGAGTCGATGCCGGGGCCGTCGTCGCGCACCTCCAGCACCGCCTGGCCGTCCTCGCTGCGCAGGCTGACCTCGACCGTCTCCGTGGCGTAACGCTCGGCGTTGCTGAGCAGGTTGACCAGCACGCGGCACATCTGCGCCCGGTTGACCTCCACCTGGACGCCGTCCTCCAGATCGGCGCGCAGCTCCACCTCGGACGACCGCCCTTCCAGTTCGGCGCGCACCAGCCCGGTCAGGTCCAGAGGAGCGCGGGCCGGCGCCGTGCCGGAGTCCAGGCGGGCCAGCGCGAGCAGGTCGTCGATGATGGCGTGCAGGCGCTCGGCGTCGCCCAGGGCCTCGCGCAGCGTGGCGACGAGATCGGTGTCCTCGGGATCGGCCAGCGCCACCTCGATCCGGGTGCGCAGCCCGGTCACCGGGGTGCGCAGCTCGTGCGAGGCGTCGGAGGCGAACTGCCGCTGCCGGGCCACGGTCCGCTCCAGCCGGTCCAGCTGGCCGTTGATGGTGCGCGCCAGCCGGGACAGCTCGTCGCTCGCGTCGGGGTCCACCCGCATCCGGTGCGTCGGCTCGGTGCCGTCGAACTCGGCCAGCTCCGCCTGGAACGCGCCCACCGGGCGCAGCACCCGGCCCGCCGACCGCCAGGTCACCCACCCGGTCAGGCCGACCAGCACCAGGCTCAGGCCGCCCGCCACCGCCACCGGTATCGGCGTCTCGGTCAGCCAGGGCCGCGGCACCGCCGCGTAGACCGTGAGCGGGACGCGGGACACGGAGGCGGCGCGGATCCCGACGACGATCAGGCAGCCGGGGGCGATGCTGCCGTCATGGAGGCACAGGGTGGTGTTGCGGGGCGCGCCGTCGCTCGGAGGGCTGAACGCGGCGATCGGCGCACGGCCCATGAGCGCGGGGCTGGCCGCCACGACACGGGGCGTGGAGGCGCGGGTCACCACCTGGACGAGCAGCACGCCGTGCGAGGTCCGCACGGGGTCGGACAGGCGCCCGTCCGACGCCTGGACGGCGACCGCGCGCGCCACCCCGTCGACCCGCGCGTTCTGATCCCCCACGGCCACCCTCTGCAGCGTGAACGTCGCGGCGAGGACCAGGAGCGGCAGCAGGATCGCGAGGATCGCCAGTCCCGCCAGGGTGGCCCGCGCGCGGCCCACGCGGGCCAGGCGGAGAAGTGGGGGGAGATTTCGTACCCACATGTCTTCTTTTGTATGCGTCTGGCCTCAAACGGACAGCAAAGCACGCATCCCGATCCCTCCTCGATCCGGCGCCCCGCTCCCCCTCCCGGAGATCGCTCCGGCGAATCAGGCGCCCCGGACATGGCCGGACTCTCCGGAGCCACCCCTGGCCTTTGCCGCTATTTTCACTTTGAGTAACGAGAGCAACACGTTTCAGCGCCTATAAAGGTTTCTGTGAAGTCGGCTCCCGCCATACAGGGGGAATGGGCAATGGGCCAGACGGGCGAACCACGGTTCGACCCCGGCGTGCTGAGCGCCGCGCAATGCCAGGGCGACGCCTGCGTCGTCTGCCACAAGAAGTGGCCGCGGCCTCGGGTGCGCGCAGGGCTCCTGCCCGACGGCCAAGGGGTGTTCGCGTGCGACGATTGCGCACCCGCCCTGCCGAACCCCCGCGGGCCTCAGCGCCCGGCGGAGCCGGCCCGCGCCGGACGCCCGTGTACCAGGCGGGCGACGGCGGTGATGCCGGTCTTCGACTAGACCGGCATCTGGAGATCTCTCCAGGAGGAAGGGTGACCCGGACCATCGGGGGGAGGTCCGGGACCACCTGAGAGGCGCGCCCGGCTGGGGGCGGTCGGGCGCGCCGGAGAGAGCTCTCTTTATTGGGTCCCGGCCTACGGCGCTCGCCTCCGGCATCGCCCCACCGGCTGGGTAACGCGCTCGCGCGGTGGCCGAGGTCACCTCGACGCAGGGCTAACCCTTGGTCGGCAGGGCTAACTCTTGGTCGCCTTGATCCAGGCCTGGGTCCATTCGGCGTAGTCGGTGCAGTCGCGCTCGGCGTCCTCGCGCTGCCCGCCCCCGCAGATCCGGGACGGCGCGTAGGCGAAGATCACCTTGTCGAGGTAGTCGCGGTCCCCGACCCTGTAGGCGCTGCAGAAGGCGGCCCTGAGCCGGTCGCCGGTGCACGCCTGCGGGTTGGCCGGGGCGACGCCGGACCACTCCGCCACCTGCTGCTGGACGTCCGGGGAGGCGGTCCACTGCAGCCACTGGTACATGCAGCTGGGATGCTGGCCGCGCGCACCGATCATCCAGGCGTTCATCCAGCCCGTGACGCCGCCCGAGGGGACCACGCCCTGCACGGGCTTCCCGGCCCGGGTCAGCACGTCCACCTGGTAGGGCCACACCTGGCCCAGGACGGCGTCTCCCCCGGCGAAGGCGCTCACCGCGTCGGCGGGCGTCTCCCAGTACGCCCTGACGTGGGGGCGTTGCGCGGCCAGGACCTTGGCCGCCGCGTCCAGCTGCTTGCGGGTCAGCGCGTACGGGTCGGTGATCTTCAGCTTGCGGTCCTCGCCCCGCAGGTACAGGGCGGCCTCGGCGATGGACAGCGGGCTGTCGCGCATGATCAGCCGGCTGGAGTACCGCTTCGCCTGGGCGGGGTCGAACAGCGCGGACCGGCCGGTCGGCGCTCCCGCGACCGCCCGCGTGTCGTACATGATCAGGTTGGAGCCCCAGACGTAGGGCACGCCGTAGACCTTGTCGTCCCTCTTGAGCAGGTTGCGCAGCCGCGGTTCGAGCTTCTTGTAGCCCTCCACCAGGTCGGGGTTGACCGGGGCCACGTGGTCGCCCGCGATGAGCCGGCCGGCGACCTCGGGCGGAGCCGAGACCCCGTCGTAGCGGCGGGACGGGTTCTGCAGGAGGTCGGCCATCTCCTGGGAGTCCTTGGCGACCTTCCAGCTGACCTTGCATCCGGTGCGCTCCTGGAACGGGGTCACCCAGTCAACCCGCGGGTCGCTGCCGCCGTTCTCCAGGTAGCCCGGCAGGGTCACCAGGGCCAGCGCGCCCTCCCCAGGCCCGAGGGTGCTCGCCGCCTTCACCGTGCCCACCGGCCTGACGTCCTCGTCGCCGCTGCAGGCGCCGGCCAGCACCATGACCAGCGCCGCCGCGGCCGCCACCGGGGCCGGCGCCCCGGCCCTCAGCCTCAGCCTCATCTCGCTCCCGACTCGCCTCCACCGGGCCGTCCCCGACACCGGCCCGCCCGTCGGCGCAGCGTAGCGCCTCCGGGCCCGGAGGGCGGGCGGCACCCGGCCAACTCCCTCCCCCACGCCGGCCCTCGTTCCGGCGCCGCCGTTTCGCTGCCGGACACGATCCGGCCGGCCGCCGAACGGCGGTGCCCCGGAATATTTCCGACGGTCCACAGGGGAATGGCGAGCCGGGACCGATCGCGTAGCCGGAAGAACACGCAGCGGACCCTTGTTTCAGCCATTCACGGAGGCATTTCCGGCCTATTCCGGAAGGGCGGCCCACCCGGCACGAAAGAAACCGCCGCGGCCCGGAAGGGACGGTGAGCACCGGAGTGCGCGCCACACACGGAGGTTGCAGGAGAGGGGCATGGCGCGTGCACCGTCCGTCCCGGGGCCGCGGCGGCCCCGGCGGCGTGGCCGGGCCGGGGAACGGCGGGTCACCCTGGGGTGCCGCCCGGCCACGCGATCACCGGTACCCGGCGGGGCGGCGACGGTGTGAGGCCCTCGAGACGGAGGAGATTCGAGGGACGTCGCACGTCCTGCCGGGGGTCGTCGTACTGCGAGGGACCCGCGCCGTACGCCGGGCGCCCGGGCCCGGCCCGCAGGATCACCTCGATCCGGGCGATGAGCCGTTGCGGGGTGCCGGCCTCGACGAACCCGCCGGCGTCCCGCCCCCGGGGCGGCAGCGCCCACCAGCGGCCGGTGAACGGGCCGTACCAGACCGTCCATCCGGGATACCGCCGGCCGAGCGCCTCGACCTCGGCCGCGTGCCGGTCGTCAGCAGTCATAGCGAGGCCCCCTGCGCCGGAACCCGTGGCCCCGGCGGCTTCCGGGGCCTGAATTCTCAATTGCGCCCCAATTAATTGGGACAGTCAGATTGTGTCTTCCGCCACAGAGCCAGTCAACACTTGTAGCTATTATTTGTCGGCTCCGGGATGGCGAAAATCAACCACGGAAACGCCGGCGCGACAGAAAAATACCGGCCCGCACCCCGCCGCCCCGCCGGGTCCACCCGGCGTTCACCTCGCGGCCACGGGCGGCGCCTAACCTCGCACCCCTGGTGACCGACAACGCGACCGACGACGTGACCGACGACCCGGCCCGGCCCGCGCCCGCCCGCCGGGGCCCTTTGGCGACGCCCGGCGGAAAATGGGCGATTCGCCCGAATCTGCGCGCGCGTTCCGTCCTCTCCCTCGCCCCGTTCCTCCTGGCGTTCACCGGCGCCGTGGCGGTGCGGTGGACCGTCATCCTCGGATATCCGGGCGTGCTGTGGTTCACCGGGGACTCCTACTTCTACCTCGGCCACGCGCTGGACCCCGACCCCTCGGCCAGCAAGTCGCTGGGCTACTCGTTCCTGCTGACGCTGCTGGAGCCCGCGCACAGCCTCACCCTGGTCGCGGTGCTGCAGCACCTGATGGGCCTGGCCGTCGCGGTCATGGTGTACGCGCTGCTGCGCCGCGCGGGCCTGCCAGGCTGGGCCGCGACCCTGTTCACGCTGCCGATCCTGTACGACGCGTACCAGATCGAGCTCGAACACCTGCTGATGTCCGAGGCGTTCTTCACGTTTCTCATCGCCGCCGCCCTGACGCTCCTGTTGTGGCGGACACCGCCACCGGACGGCACCGGCGGGAAGGGACGGCGCGGGCCGGCGTGGTGGATGGCGCTCGCGGCGGGGCTGCTGCTCGGCTACGCGGTCCTGGTGCGTTCGGCCGGAGCACCGCTGGTCCCCGTGGTCCTGCTGTGCCTGCTGGCCCGCCGCGGCGGCCTGCGGCCCGCCCTGCTCTTCGGCACCGCCGCCGCGGTGCCCCTGATCGCCTACGCCGCCTGGTTCCACGGCACGTACGGCACGTACGCGCTGACCACCAGCGACGGGCTGTTCCTGTGGGGGCGGACGGCGCCGTTCGCCGACTGCGCGAAGATGCGGCCGCCGTCCCACCAGCGGGCGCTCTGCCTCAGCGACGAGCTCAGGGCCGAGGGCCGCGCGCCCGGCAACCTCATCTGGCGGTCCGAGGCGCCGCCGCGGATCCTGTACGAGGACGTCACCGACCCCGAGAACAACGAGATCCTGCGGGACTTCGCGGTCCGGGCGATCCTCGCCCAGCCCGGCGACTACCTCCGGGCCGTCGGGGACGGCCTCGGCATGGCGTTCAGTCCTCGCCGCTTCCCCCACCCGACCGCTTCGACGGAGGCGCTGTACCACTTCCCCGGACGGCCCCACGTCTTCCCGGGCGGCCGGTCGTGGGGCGGCGAGGGGAGCACGGCGCTGTCGGACGCGATGCGCTACGAGCGGTCCACGGCCCTCAGCCGGGTCGTCCGGCCCCACGCCGACCGGCTGATCGCCTACCAGCGGGCGGTCCACCTCCCCGGACCGGCGCTGGGGCTGCTCTTCGCCGCCGGCGCCGCCGGGATACTGGCCGCCCGGGACCGCCGTGGCGTGCTGATGGCCTGGACGTGCGCGGCGACACTGCTGGTGTTCCCGATCGCGAGCGCCGACTTCGACTACCGGTACGTGGTGCCGGCCATGCCGTTCGCCTGCCTGGCCGCCGGGCTCGCCCTCACCCGCGCCTTCCCCCGGGCCCGCCCGGCCCGTACGGGCGGGGACGGGCCCGAGGCCGAGGCCGAGGCCGCGGACGAGGACGAGGACGGAGACAGGGACGGGGACGGGGACGGGGACGGAGACAGGGACGGGGACGGGGACGGGGACGGAGACAGGGACGAGGACGGGGAGGGACGGGTCAGCCGCCGGTGGGGAACCCGAGGTTCACGCCACCGTGGCTCGGATCCAGCCAGCGCGCCGTGACGGCCTTGGTGCGCGTGTAGAAGTGCACGCCCTCCATGCCGTGGGCGTGGCTGTCCCCGAACAGCGAGTCCTTCCAGCCGCCGAAGGAGTAGTAGGCCATCGGCACGGGGATCGGCACGTTGATGCCCACCATGCCGACCTCCACCTCGTTCTGGAAGCGGCGCGCGGCCCCGCCGTCGTTGGTGAAGATGGCGGTGCCGTTGCCGTACGGGTTGGCGCCGATCAGCTCCATGGCCTCCTCGTACGACCCGGTCCGCACGATCGACAGGACGGGCCCGAAGATCTCGTCCTTGTAGGCGTCCATCTCGGGCGTCACGTGGTCGAGCACGGTCGGGCCGAGCCAGAAGCCTCCGGCCGGGTCGCCGAGCACCGGCGTCAGGCGCCCGTCCACGGCGAGGGTGGCGCCCTGCGCGACGCCGCCGTCGAGGTAGGAGGCGACCCGGTCCCGGTGCTCCCGGGTGACCAGCGGCCCCATGTCCGAGTCCGGGTGGTCGCCGGGCCCGACCCGGAGCCGGGCGACCCGCTCCTTGATCTTGTCGAGCAGCGCGTCGCCGACCGGGCCGACCGCCACCACGACGGAGATCGCCATGCAGCGCTCCCCGGCCGACCCGAACCCGGCCGAGACCGCCGCGTCGGCGGCCAGGTCCAGGTCCGCGTCGGGCAGGACGACCATGTGGTTCTTGGCGCCGCCCAGAGCCTGCACGCGCTTGCCGTTGCGGGCGGCCGTCTCGTAGATGTACCGGGCGATCGGGGTGGAGCCGACGAAGCTGACCGCCTTGACGTCGGGATGGTGCAGCAGGCCGTCCACCGCGGTCTTGTCCCCGTGCACGACGTTGAAGACGCCGTCGGGCAGCCCGGCCTCGGCCCAGAGCTCGGCCAGCCGGACCGACGCCGACGGGTCCTTCTCCGAGGGCTTGAGGACGAAGGTGTTCCCGCAGGCGATGGCCACCGGGAACATCCACATCGGCACCATCGCCGGGAAGTTGAACGGAGTGATCCCGGCCGCCACCCCGAGCGGCTGCAGGATCGAGTAGGCGTCCACCCGGGTGGAGACGTTCTCCGAGAACCCGCCCTTGAGCAGGTGGGGGATCCCGCAGGCGAAGTCCACCACGTCCAGGCCGCGGGCCACCTCGCCGGCGGCGTCGGAGACCACCTTGCCGTGCTCGGAGGAGATCAGGCGGGCCAGCTCGTCGCGGTGGCCGTTCACCAGCTCGCGGAAGCGGAACAGCACCTTGGCGCGGGCGGCCAGCGAGGCGTCCCGCCAGGCGGGGAAGGCGGCCTTGGCGGCGGCGACGGCCGCGTCGACCTCGGCCCGGCCCGCGAAGTCGACCTTGCCCGCGAGCCGTCCCGTCGAGGGCTCGTGGATGTCCCCCTGGGCCTCACCCGAGGGGGAGGGCTTGCCGTTGATCCAGTGGGTGACGTGCTTGCCGATGGTCTCGGTCATGATGTGGCGGCCTCGTTCACTGCTTCCAGGGATTCGATCAGGATGTTCAGGCCCTCGGCGGCCTCGTCGTCGGTCAGGGTGAGGGGCGGGGCCATCCGGACGACGTTGCCGTACAGGCCGCCCTTGCCGACCAGCAGCCCGCGCTCCCGGGCCGCCTCCATCAGCGCGGTGGCCGCCTGCGCGCTCGGCTCGCCGGTCGCCGGATCGCCCAGCTCCACCGCGAACATCAGGCCCTTGCCGCGCACGTCCCGGACCACCGGCAGCCGCCCGGCCGCCGCACGCAGCCCCCCGATGATCGTCTCACCCTGGCGGGCCGCGTTGGCCTGCAGGTCGTGGTCGAGCACGTAGTCGAGGGTGGCGTTGCCGGCGGCCATCGAGATCGGGTTGCCGCCGAAGGTGGACAGGCCGACGGCGTGCAGCGCGTCCATCAGCTCGCCCCTGGCCACCACGCCGCCGACCGTGAAGCCGTTGGCCAGCCCCTTGGCGAAGGTCATCATGTCCGGGACCACGCCGTGGTTCTCGATGCCGAAGAAGCCCTGCCCGGTCCGTCCCCAGCCGGTCTGCACCTCGTCGGAGATGAACAGGATGCCGTGCTCGTCCAGGACCTCCTTGTACGCGGCGAACAGCCCGTCGGGCGCCATGGTGAAGCCGCCCACCCCCTGGATGGGCTCGGCGATCAGCGCCGCGACGTCCGCGCCCGCCGCGGTGGCCAGCACGTGCCGCAGATCCTGCACGCACGCGTCGATGTACGCCTCGTCCGACAGCCCGGCGAACTGCGGCAGGTGCCGGTCGGCGCCGTGCAGGAAGTGGACGTGGAGCGGCGAGTAGGACAGGTTCGTCCAGGCCCGGTTGCCGGTGACGCCGACCGCGGCGAACGACCGGCCGTGGTAGCTCTGCCGCATCGCCAGCACCTGGTCGGTGCGCCGCGCGTAGGCGGCCAGCAGCAGTGCGGCCTCGTTGGCCTCGGTGCCGGAGGTGGTGAAGAAGACCTTGGCGTCCGGGATGCGCGACAGCCGGGCGATCTTCTCGGCCAGCTCGACCTGCCCGCGCAGCAGGTAGGCGGTGGAGGTGTGCACGATGCCGGTGGCCAGCTGCCGTTCCACGGCCTCCCGGACCTCGGGCACGTCGTAGCCGATCATGTTGGTGAGGATGCCGGTGAAGAAGTCGAGATAGCCGTTGCCCTCGGCGTCGGTCACGCGGTTGCCCTTGCCGGCGACGATCTCGATCGGCTCCGCGTAGTTGAGCGCCATCCAGGACGGCATGACGGCCCGGTGTCGCCGGAGCAGCGAGGGGGCCGGAGTGTTCGCAGGTTCCGACATGCCTCCAGTCTCGTCCTCGCAGGTCGTCGCTGCCACCGCCAGAGTGTCACGATCCAGGGCGCGCGATTGACGGTATGCACCCTTTACACTATGTAAACGATGCTTCCCACCTTGGCCGACGTACTCGATCTGGACGCCGTGCGCCGCGGGCAGCCGCACGTGGTCGCCGGGGCCGACCGGCTGGGCAACCTGGTCCGCTGGGTGCACGTCGCCGAGGTCACCGACATCGCCCACCTGCTGCACGGCGGCGAGCTCGTCCTGACCACCGGCATCGCGCTGCCCGACGAGCCCGAGCGGCTGCGCGCCTACATCGGCGAGCTCGCCGACGTCGGCGTGAGCGGCCTGATGATCGAGCTGGGCCGCCGGTACGCCGAGGAGCTGCCGCCGGCGCTGCTGGCCGCCGCCGAGGACCACGGCCTGCCGGTGGTCATGCTGGCGCACGAGCCGGCGTTCGTGGACATCACCGAGTCCGTGCACGCCCGCATCGTCCAGGACCAGTTCGCCGAGCTGCGCGCCTCCGAGCGGCTGCACGAGATCTTCACCCGGCTCTCGGTCGAGGGCGCCTCCACCGACGACGTCGTCCGGCAGGTCGCCGCCCTGGGCGGCCGGCCGGTGGTGCTGGAGAACCTCTCCCACCAGGTGCTGGCCGCGGACGCCGACGGCCGCGACCCCTCCGAGCTGCTGTCGGCCTGGGAGACCCGTTCCCGCGCCGTACGGCCCGGCCTGCGCACCGGCTACGACGAGGCGTCCGGCTGGCTGGTCACCACGGTGGGCGCGCGCGGCGAGGACTGGGGCCGCCTCATCATCACCCTCGGCGCCCCGCCCAGCCCGCGCGAGACCGTCCTGATCGAACGGGCCGCCACCACCCTGGCGCTGGGCCGCCTGCTGGACCGCCACGCCGAGAGCCTCGAACGGCAGGCGCACGGCACGATCATCGCCCGGATCCTGGAGCACTCCTACTCCGACCCGAAGGAGGCCGCCGCGCGGGCCCGCGCCCTCGGCGTCCCGCTGTCGGGCCGCCGCCTCCTGGGCGTGGTCGTCCGTACCCGCGGCGCGGCCCAGCCCGCCGAGGTCTCCGAGCTCGCCGAGGCCGCCGCGGCGGCCTGCAAGGAGGCCCGCCTGGCCGCCCTGGTCGGCGTCCTGGACGAGGGCGGCCCCGACGCCCGGGTCGGGGTCCTGGCCTCCCTCCCCGCCCGCGCCGACGCCGAGACCGCCCTCACCGCGGTCGCCACCCGCATCCGCAGGCACGCCGACGGGGTGATGGCGACCGGATCGGTGGTGGAGTCCATCCGCGACGTCCGCCGCTCGTTCCTGGAGGCCGAACAGGTCGCCGACGTCGCCTGCCGCTCGTCCGATGACCGCCTCTTCTACCGCCTTCCCGACCTGCGCCTGCGCGGCCTGCTGCATCTGCTGCGCGACGACGCCCGCATCCAGACCTTCGTCGAGCGCGAGCTGGGCCCCCTCCTGGAGTACGACGCCGAACGCGGCGGCGACCTGACCCGCATCCTGCGGCTCTACCTCGACGCGGGCCGCAACAAGGCGGTGGCCGCCCAGCTGGCCCACCTCTCCCGTCCCGCCTTCTACGAACGCCTGCGCCGCATCGAGCGCGTCCTGTCCGCCGACCTGGACGACGTGGAGTCCTGCGTCTCCCTCCACGTCGCCCTCCTGGCGCTCAACTCCCTCCGTCAGGAACGCCCCTGATCCTCGCTAGAATCCGCCCCATGGCGGGCGAACGGGAGATCGAGGTGCCGGCGGGGCTGGCGGAGGTCCAGTCGCGGGCGAACGGCGACGCGGGGCGGGCGTGGCTCACCGCCCTGCCGGAGCTGGTCTCCACGGCCCTGCGTCACTGGGACCTGCGCCGCGACGGCGCCGTACGGCACGGGATGGCGGCGCTGGTGCTGCCGGTGGTGCGGCCGGACGGCGCGCCGGCGGTGCTGAAGGTCAGGTTCGTGAACGAGGAGAGCGAGGGCGAGGGCGCCGCGCTGCGGATCTGGGACGGGAACGGCGCGGTCCGGCTCATCGACGAGGACCCCCTGACCGGGGCCCTGCTGCTGGAGCGACTGGACGCCGACCGCACCCTGTCCTCGCTGGAGGACGACGCGCAGGCGTTGAAGATCCTCACCGAGATCCTGGGACGCCTCGTCGCCCACCCCGCGCCGGAGGGGACGCGGCGGCTCACCGACATCGCCCACGCCATGCTCGGGCAGGTGCCCGAGGCCGTGGCCGCGCTGCCGGGCCGGCGGCCGATCCTGGAGGCGTGCGCGGGCGCGGTGGCGGAGCTGGCCGGCGAGGCCGGCGACCGGCTGCTGCACTGGGACCTGCACTACGACAACGTGCTCGCCGGGACGCGCGAGCCCTGGCTGGCGATCGATCCCAACCCGCTGGCCGGGGACCCCGGGTTCGACCTCATGCCCGCGCTGGACAACCGGTGGGACGACATCGTCGCCACCGGGGACGTCCCGCGGGCCGTACGGCGCCGGTTCGACCTCATGGTGGACATGCTCGGTCTCGACCGGCGGAGGGCGGCGGGCTGGACGCTGGGCCGCGCGCTGCAGAACACGCTGTGGGACGTCGAGGACGGGGAGCCGGACATGAGCCCGGTCCAGCTGGCGATCGCCGAGGCGCTCCTTCCGGTGTTCCGCAGGTAGCGGGCCGATTGCGGCGATCGACAAGTAAACAGGCCGATGCCGGGCATGACGAGACCCGTGAAACGGCGGACATTCGGGGTCGAAGAGGAATTCCTGCTGGTCGATCCCGTGAGCGGGAGCCCGCGCGCGCTGTCGGGAGCGGTCATCCGGTGCGCGCGCGACCAGGACGGCCAAGAGTCCCGGCCGGGGGTCATCGACACCGAGCTGCAGCGCGAGCAGCTGGAGACCGACACCCCTCCGTGCTCCTCGCTGGAGGAGCTGTCGGACCGGATCCGCGAGGCGCGGCGGACGATCTCGCTGGCCGCGGCGGAGGAGGGCGCCGCCGTCGCCGCGCTGGCCACCTGCCCGGTGCGGGTGCGGCCGTCGCTGACGCCCTCCCGCCGGTACCGGCGCATGGCCGACGAGTACGCGATGACCGCCGACGAGCAGCTGACGTGCGGCTGCCACGTGCACGTGCGGGTCGAGTCGCCCGAGGAGGGCGTGGCCGTGCTGGACCGGATCCGGCCCTGGCTGCCCCCGCTCCTGGCGCTCAGCGGGAACTCCCCGTTCTGGCAGGGCCGCGACACCGGGTACGCGAGCTGGCGGCAGCAGGTGTGGTGGCGCTGGCCGTCCAGCGGGCCGACCGAGCCGTTCGGGTCGCCGGAGGGCTACCGGCGCGCGGTGAAGGCGCTGCTGGACACCGGTGCGCTGCTGGACGAGGGCATGATCTACTTCGACGCCCGGCTGTCCCGGCGCTATCCGACCGTCGAGATCCGGGTGGCCGACGTGTGCCTGCGCCCCGGCGACACGGTGCTGCTGGCCGCGCTGGCGCGGGCGCTGGTGGAGGTCGCGGCGCGGAGCTGGCGCGAAGGGCGGGAACCTGACCCCGTCCGGACCGACCTGCTCCGGATGGCGATGTGGCGGGCCAGCCGGTCCGGGATGGACGAGGACCTGGTCCACCCGGTCACCCGGCACTCCGCCCCGGCCCGCGAGGTCGTGGGCGCGCTCCTCGATCACGCCGCGCCCGCTCTGGAACGCTACGGCGACCTGGCCACCGCCGAACGGCTGCTGGAACGCCTGGTCGAGGAGGGCAACGGGGCGCGGCGGCAGAGGGCGGTGTACGAGCGGACGGGCGACATGGGCAAGGTCGTGGCCGACGCCGTGCAGTGCACTTCCCCCTAGCGCGGAGGCCGCCCGGTTCGCCGGGGCCCGTTGGGGCGCACGTTGACTTACGGCGGGTTGCCGCCTTGGGGTGCGTCTGGAACGACGACTCGCCGCAAGTCGGCGGACGGCGGGCCGCGCTAGCCTCGGGCCATGGATCTCGGGTTGAGCGGCAGGCGGGCCGCGGTGGCGGCGGCGGGCGGCGGGCTGGGCTTCGCGGCGGCGCGGGCGCTCGCGGCCGAGGGCGTCCAGGTGGCGATCTGCGGCCGTGACCGCGACCGGCTGGAGGCGGCGGCCGGGAGGCTGAACGAGGAGGCGCCGGGCCAGGCCGTGCATCCGGTCGTCGCGGACGTGGGCACGCCGGAGGGCGCGGCCGGGTTCGTCCATGAGGCCGCGCGGGCGCTCGGCGGGGTGGACATCCTGGTGACCAACGCCGGCGGGCCGCCGCCCGGCGACTTCGACTCCACGCCGGTCGACGCGTACGGCCCGGCGCTTGACCTCAACCTGATGTCGGTCGTCGCGATGTGCAAGGCCGCGGTGCCGGCGATGCGGGAGCGGCGCTGGGGCCGGGTCGTAGCGATCACCTCGATCACGGTGCGGCAACCGATCCCCCGCCTCATCCTGTCCAACACGGCCAGGGCGGGGGCGACCGGCTTCCTCAAGACGCTGGCCCTGGAGGTCGCCGCGGACGGCGTCACCGTCAACTCGCTGCTGCCCGGCTCCCACGCGACGGAGCGGTTGCGCGCGCTGAGCGGCGGCGACCTGGAGGGGGCCGCCGCGGAGATCCCGGCGGGCCGGGTCGGCGACCCCGGTGACTTCGGCGCCCTGGTGGCGTTCCTGTGCTCGCGGCAGGCGGGGTTCGTGACCGGCTCCGCGATCCCGGTCGACGGCGGGGAGTACCGCGGCCTGCTGTGAGGGCGCGGACGGAGCCGCCGCGGGGAACCTCGGGGGTGAATGCCCCGCGGCGGCCGTCCGGGCCCGTTGCCGGTTCCGGCCACCTGGCGGGCCGGCGCTCCGGCGCGGGGCGGCTCAGGCCGCCGCGGCGACCCGGCGCTGGAACGGCAGGTAGCGGTCGGCACGGCGCGGGCGGGCCAGCAGCCCGGTGGACTCCACGGCCAGGATCCGGTCGAACCGGAAGGCGCGGACGCCCCGGCGCATCCGGCACCAGCCGACGAGGTACCAGTGGTCGCGGTGGACCAGGCAGGTCACCGGCTCCACCTCGCGGATCGTGACGTTGGCGCCGGCGTCGCCGTAGCACAGGCGCACCACGCGGTGCTCGGTGATCGCGGCGGCGACGACGCGCGCGCGGTCGGCGGTGGAGGCGTCGAGGGTCTCGGTGAGGGTGTCGAGGGTGGCGGTGACGACGTCGTCGTGGGACCGCGTGTCGAGCAGGGTGCGCAGGGCCCGGCGCGCGGTCGCGGCCTGCGGGCCGGTGCCCAGGTGGGCGAGGGAGAGCGCCAGGGCGGCGATCTCCGCCGCGGTGAGGTCGGTCGCGGTGGGGTCGGTGCGGTGCGTCGCAACGTTCGCCATGATTCGATCATACGTTCGAGCACCGACATTTTGCAGGCCCAAATACGCCGGGAGAGGCCCTCTTCCGTCCAGGGCGGGATCCCTTGAGAAGCCGCCCGCGCATGGTGAACACTGATCCCCCGAGTGCGTTACCGGGGGAAACCAGGGCAGAGTTGGCCGAATCGGGGGCAGTCCACCTATGAGTCGTGACGAGGTGGACCGCGCCCTGCGTCGCCCGCGGGACGAGAACGAGCGCGTCGGCGCGGCGCCGCTCGACCTGGGGACCCCTCCCGGTAACCGGCTGCCGCAGGGGCCGCGGTGACCGGGGAGGCCCGCGCCCGGCACTGGGCCTCCCACTGTGACCTGAGGAAGGCGACCGTCATGCTGTCCGGCTATCAGCAGGCCATCCCGTCGAGGGCGAAGGGGGCGGTCCGATGACCCGGTGCACCGCCCCGGGCTGCGCCGGAACCGTCGAGGACGGTTACTGCGTCGTATGCGGCATGGCGGCCACCGCGAGCCCGGGTCCGGTCCCGGCCCCGGGCGGATCCGGCGGAACGGGACCGGGCTCCTGTGCCCAGCCGGGCTGTACCGGGACGATCGAGGACGGCTACTGCGACGTCTGCGGCATGCCGCCCGCGCAGGCGGAGACACCGGGGCGGGCACCGTCACCGGCCCCGGAGCGGACGGCTCGCGACGCGGGCCCTCCCGGCCGGTGCGGTCAGAGCGGCTGCGCGGGCACGATCGTGGACGGCTACTGCGACGTGTGCGGCATGCCGCCCTCGAGCGGGTCCGCCTCGTCCAGCGGGTCCGGCCCGTCCAGCTCGTCCGGCACCGGTTCGTTCGGGACGGGCTCGTTCGGGACGGGCTCGTTCGGGACGGGCTCGGCCCGCACCGGCTCCACCCGGACGGGCTCGTCCCGGTCGTCGGGACGGCGCGGCATGCTGGGCGCGGGCCTGGTGGAGGTCCCGCGCATCCCGTACCGCGATCCCTCCTCGGCGGTCCTCTCCGATCCGCGGGTACCCGAGAACAGGCGCTTCTGCAGCAGCTGCGGCGAGCCGGTGGGCCGCAGCCGGGAAGGGCGCCCCGGCCGTGCGGAGGGGTTCTGCCCCAAGTGCCGGACGCGCTTCTCGTTCACGCCCAAGCTCTCCCCCGGCGAGCTGGTGGGCGGCCAGTACGAGGTGCTGGGCTGCATCGCCCACGGCGGCCTCGGCTGGATCTACCTGGCCAAGGACCGCAACGTCAACGACCGCTGGGTGGTGCTCAAGGGCCTGCTCGACACCGGTGACGCCGACGCGCGGGCCGCCGCGGCGGCCGAGCGCGCCTTCCTCGCCGAGGTCGAGCACCCCAACATCGTCAAGATCTACAACTTCGTCCAGCACGGCGACGCCGAGTACATCGTGATGGAGTACGTCGGCGGCGACTCGCTCCGCGACATCCTGCTGCGGCGCCGCCGGGAGGGCGGGGCGGACGCGCTCCCGGTCGGGCAGGCGATCGCCTACGGGCTGGAGGTCCTGCAGGCGTTCGGTTACCTGCACGCGCAGGGGCTGGTCTACTGCGACTTCAAGCCGGACAACGTGATCCAGTCCGAGGAGCAGCTCCGCCTGATCGACCTGGGCGGGGTGCGGCGGCTGGACGACCAGGACGGCGCGATCTACGGGACGGTCGGCTACCAGGCCCCCGAGATCGCCGACGTGGGCCCCTCGATCGGGTCCGACCTCTACACCGTCGGCCGGGCGCTGGCGGTGCTGAGCTTCTCGTTCAAGGGCTACACCGGCGCCTACGCCGACAGCCTGCCGCCGCGCGCCGAGGTGCCGGTGCTGGCCCGGTTCGAGTCCTACGACCGGCTGCTGCGCCGCGCCACCCACCGGGACCCGGCCCGGCGGTTCCGGGACGCGGCCGAGATGGCCGAGCAGCTCACCGGGGTCCTGCGCGAGGTGCTGGCCATCGAGGACGGCATGCCGCGGCCCGCGCCGTCCGGGCTGTTCGGCCCGGAACGGTCGGTGCCCGGCACCGATCTGGCCCGGCTGACCGGGGGCCCGGAGGTGCTGCCGGCGGTCACGCCGGCCGAGGCCGCCGCCGCGCTGCCGGTGCCGCTGGTGGACGGGGGCGACCCGGCCGCCGGGTTCCTGGCGGGGCTCACCGCGCTCGAACCGGCCCGGCTCGCCGCGGCGGTCGCGAACGCCACGGAGCGCACGCCCGAGGTCAGGCTGACGCTCGCCCGGGTCCGCATCGAGCTGGCCGCCTACGGCGAGGCGCGCGCCCTCCTGGACGAGGCCGAGGAGGACCGGCCGGACGACTGGCGGATCGCGTGGTACCGGGCGCTGGCGACCCTCGCCGAGGGCCGGGTGGACGAGGCGGCGCCGCTGTTCGACGGGCTCTATGACCTGCTGCCCGGGGAGGCGGCGCCGAAGCTGGCGCTGGCGTACTGCCGGGAACGGAGCGCGCCCGGGGAGGCCGCCCGGCTGTACGAGACGGTCTGGCGGACCGACCCCGGCCACATCGGCGCCGCGTTCGGCCTGGCCCGGGTGCATCTGGCCGCGGGTGACCGCGCGACGGCGATGGCGGTGCTGGACTCGGTGCCGGAGATCTCGATCCGGTACGTCTCCGCGCGGGTGGCGGCGGTGGCCACCGCCGTAAGGGGCCGCCCGCCCGCCGAGCTGACCGCCGCCGGGCTGGCGGCGGCCGGGGACCGGCTGGAGGGGCTGGGCCTGGAGGGCGAGCGGCTGGAGTGGCTGACCGTGGAGATCCTGGAGGCGGCGCTGGGCTGGGTGCGGCTGGGCACGGCCCGCGGCGGGCATCCGCAGGGCGGGCTCCTGCTCGGCACGCCGCTGACCGAGACCGGGCTGCGCCGGCGGCTGGAGCGGACCTACCGCTCGCTGGCCCGCCGCACCGCCGCCCGTGAGGAACGGCGGTGGCTGATCGACTGCGCCAACGCCGTACGGCCGAGGACGCTCCTGTGACGGAGGACGCTCCCGTGACGGGAGCCGCGATGACGGGGGGATCCGTGACGGGAGAGGCGGCCGGCGAGCCGGCGAAGACGGCCGAGCTGACCTGCCCGGCCTGCGCGGAGGTGGTCTTCGCCGGGGAGGACTTCTGCGAGGCGTGCGGGCAGCGCCTCGGCAAGGGCGCGCCCGTGGCGGGGACCGCGCAGCCCCGGGCCGTGCCCGCGGGGCCGTCCTGCGCGAGCTGCGGCGAGGGCCCCATCGACGCCGACGGCTACTGCGAGCGGTGCGGGCTGCGGCAGCCCGCCGAACGCGACCACGTGGAGATCGAGCTTCCCGGACGGGCGGCGGCCGGTGTCAGCGACCGCGGCAGGCGCTACAGCCGCAACGAGGACGCCCTGGCCCTGAGCGCGCACCCGGCGGGTGTCGCGGTGGTCGTCTCCGACGGCGTCGGCTCCTCCCCGCGTCCCGACGACGCCTCGCGCGCCGCCGCCGACCACGGCGTGGCCGAGCTGGAGGCGCGGCTGGAGGCGGGGGACGCGCCGGAGGCGGCGGTGCGCGCGGCCGTGGCGCGGGCGGCCGGCGCCGTCGCCGCCCTGGCCGAGTCGCCCGCCGAGGCCCCGTCGTGCACCTTCGTCTGCGCGGTGACCTCGCACGGCTCGGTGACCGTCGGCTGGGTCGGCGACAGCCGCGCCTACTGGCTGGCCGCCGGCGCGGCCGGGTCCCGGGCCCTCACCGAGGACGACTCCTGGGCCGCCTACATGGTGGCCGAGGGCACGATGACCGAGGCCGAGGCCGAGGCGCACCCCAACGCGCATGTCATCACCGGGTGGCTGGGCGCCGACGCCGAGGAGGTCCGGCCGCACGTCGCCGCGTTCACCCCGGACCCGGGCGCGCCCGGCACGCTGCTGGTCTGCAGCGACGGCCTGTGGAACTACCTGCCCAAGGCGGCGGACCTGGCGGCGGTGCTGTCCGCCGCGTCCGCCGACCCGGCGGCCGACCCGCTCGGCGCCGCGCGGGCGCTGGTCCGGCACGCCCTGGACGCGGGCGGGCGCGACAACATCACCGTCGCCGTGGTGCCCCTTCCCCTTTCCCCCTCTCCGAGCAGCATGGAGCGCGAGCGTTGAGCGAGCAGCCGCAGTTCAGCATCAAGATCGACCAGAACAGGTTCCTGCCCGAGGGCGGCCGGGAGGTGCACGCCATCGTGTCCGTGGAGGCGACGGGCGCGCCCGCGTCCGCCATGCCGGACACGGCGGAGGCCGCCGAGGTGATCATCATCGACACCTCGGGCTCGATGTCGTACCCCGACACCAAGCTGCGGTCGGCCGTCGCCGCCGCGCAGACCGCGGTCGACACCATCCGGGACGGGGTGTACTTCGCGGTCGTCTCGGGGGCCAACAGCGCCACCATGGTCTACCCCCACATGGCGAGGCTGGTGCGCGCGGACGCCAGGACGCGGGTGGAGGCCAAGCACGCGGTCGGCCGGCTCCAGGCGCAGGGCGGCACCGCCATCGGCTCCTGGCTGCGGCTGGCCGACGAGCTCTTCGACTCGCACCAGCGGGGCATCCGGCACGCGATCCTGCTGACCGACGGCAACAACCAGCACGAGACCGTCGAGGAGCTGGACGCGGCGCTGGCCCGCTGCTCGGGCCGGTTCGTCTGCGACTGCCGCGGCGTGGGCACCGACTGGGAGGTGGCCGAGCTGCGCAAGATCTCCTCGGCCCTGCTGGGCAGCGTGGACATCGTCGCCGACCCGCAGGACCTGGTCGCCGACTTCCAGGCGATGACCGAGGCGGCCATGGGCAAGGCGGTCGCCGACGTGATGCTGCGCGTGTGGACGCCGCAGGCCGCCCGGCTGCGCTTCGTCAAGCAGGTGATGCCGTCCGTGCAGGATCTCACCGCCAAGCGCATGGCGGCGGGCCCGCAGGCGGGCGACTACCCGATCGGGGCGTGGGGCTCGGAGAGCCGCGACTACCACATCAGCGTCGAGGTGCCGCCCGGCGAGGTGGGCAAGGAACTCCGCGCGGCGTGGGTCAAGCTGGTGGTCCCCGGCCCCGCCGGGCAGGAGCCGCGGGTGCTGGCGACCGGCAACGTCCTGGCCCAGTGGACCGACGACGAGGCCGCCTCGACCAGGATCAACGCGCGGGTGGCGCACTACACCGGCCAGGCCGAGCTGGCCGAGGTCATCCAGGAGGGCCTGCAGGCGCGCAAGGACGGCGACCTGGAGACCGCCACCGCACGGCTCGGCCGGGCGGTCCGGCTGGCCGACGAGGCGGGCAACGAGGCGATCACCACGCTGCTGCGCAAGGTGGTGGACGTGGTCGACCCCGTCACCGGCACCGTGCGGCTCAAGAAGAACGTCGACAAGGCCGACGAGATGTCGCTGGACACGCGTTCCACCAAGACGGTGCGCACCCGCAAGGGCGAGGGCTGAGCATGGCGACCTGTCCCGCGGGCCACGCCTCCGCCTCCCCCGACTACTGCGATGTCTGCGGCGAGCGGATCGGCGGCGCGCCCCCGTCCGTTCCCGCGCCCGGTTCCGGCCCGGGAGGTTCCGGCCCCGGCGGGTCGGCACCCGGGTCCGGGGGGACGGCCGGTACGTCCGGGATCCCGGCCGTACCCGGCGGCAACCCCTGTCCCGACTGCGGCACCCCGGCCAGCGACCGTTTCTGCGAGGAGTGCGGGTACGACTTCGCCACCGGCGGCGGCAAGCCCACCCCGGCGCCCCCGGAAGAGCCCCCGATCCCCGCGCCCGCGCCGGAACCCGTCCCGGATCCGCCCTCCCCGGCCCCGTCCTCCCCTGCCACGGGACCGGAGGGCGGGCGGGAGGCGGAGGGCGCGCCGGCCGCCGACGGCTGGGTCGCGGTCGTCAGCGCCGACCGCGGCTACTACGACGCGATCATCGCCGAGCTCGACCCCGACGCCGGGGTGATCGCGTTCCCGCCCTACTGCCCCGAACGCCGGGTGCCGATCGGCGGCGGGCAGGTCCGCATCGGGCGCAGGAGCGCGTCACGCGGCGTGACACCGGAGATCGACCTGCGGGTGGCGCCGGAGGACCCCGGCGTCTCGCACGTCCACGCCGTGCTGCTGGCCCGCCCCGGCGGCGGCTGGGCGCTGGTCGATCCCGGATCCACCAACGGCACCAGCCTCAACGGCTCGACCGCCACCATCCCGCTCAACGTGGAGGTGCCGGTCGGCGACGGCGACCGGATCCACGTCGGAGTCTGGACCACGATCACCCTCAGGAAGGGCGAGGCGCCATGACGGCCGCAGGCCCCGGGCCGACCATCACCGCGACCGCGGCGGGCACCGCTCCGGCGGGACCTCCGCTCCCCTACGCGCAGGCCGGTCCCGCGGCCGCGGCGGCGCCGCGGCCGGCGAGGGCGGCGAGGCCGGGCGGGCGGCGGCCCCTGCTGCCGCCCCGTACCGTGGCGGGCCGCGTCCGCGCGCTGACGGCGGCCGTGGTGGTCGCGCTGGTCGCGCTGCTGGCGGCCACCTGGATCGCCGTCGGCAACGCCCGCGACGGCGTCGGCGTCATCGGGCACGACGCCGGGCCCCAGGTGGTCGCGACCGGCAACCTGTACTTCCACCTCACGACCATGGACGCGCAGCTGGCCAACGCCCTGCTGATCGGCCGCACCGAGGGCCTGGACATCCGCAGGGCCGACGCGCTGGCCCGCTACGACCAGAGCCGCCTGGCCGCGGGCGACGCCCTGCTCACGGCGGGCAAGCTGGCCGACGAGCCCAGCGAGGAGCGGACCGCCCGCGACTCGCTCAACGCGCTGGCGCGGTACGAGCGGCTGGCCGGGCAGGCCCTGCTGCTGGACCAGCGGTCCGGTCACACCGCGGGGCCCCCGCCGCAGGAGGTCATCGCGATCTACCGGCAGGCGACCGACCTGATGAAGCTGGACCTGCTGCCCAAGGCCTACAACCTCACGCTCGACAACGGCACGCTGGTGCGCCACACCTACGAGTCCGAGCGCCGGGCGGTGCAGGCCGGCCAGATCTGGGTGATCGCGCTCGGGGTGGTGGCCCTCGGCCTGCTGGCCGTCCTGCAGCTGCTGCTGTTCGCCCGGTTCCGCCGGCTGCTCAACCCGGCGCTGGCGGTGGCCACCGCGGCCACGCTGGCGCTGGTGGCGGCGGGCGCGCTGATGCTGGCGGGCCAGCTGGACCATCTCCGTACCGCCAAGACCGACGGGTTCGACTCCCTGCTCGCCCTCTCCCGGGCCCGCGCGATCAGCACCAGCGCCAACGCCGACGAGACCCGCTTCCTGCTCGACCCGGGCCGCGCCGACACCTACGAGCAGGTCTACCTCAGCAAGTCCCAGTCGGTCCTGTACCGGCCCGCCACCAACCTCGCCCGCTACAACGAGGCGGTGCAGCGGGACCTCGGCAGGACCGACCTCGACCCGCGGCGGGACCGGTTCCTGGGCTTCCTGGGCCGCGAGGCCGTCCACGGCGGGCTCGCGGGGCAGCCGGACGCGTACGCGGAGGTCCTGAAGACCTACCGCGTCTTCCAGCAGAGCGACTCGCGGGTGCGGGCGCTGGTGGACGCCGGCCAGTCGGGGCGCGCCATCGAGGCGCGGCTGGGCGGCGACGCCGGGTTCTCCTCCGACCGCGACTTCGCCGCCTACGACGCGGCCCTGCGGAAGCTGATCGGGATCCACGGCGAGGCGTTCAAGAAGGCCGTCCGGGACGGCGACGCCGGCACCAGGGGGTGGGACGTGGTGATCCCGGTGGCCGGGCTGGTCCTCATCGGGCTCGTCCTGGCCGGGGTGCGGCCCCGCCTGGCGGAGTACCGGTGAGCGCGGCGGACCGCGGGCCCCGCGGCGCGCGCGACGAGGCCCGGTGGAACGGCCGGGCGGCCGAGGTGAGGAGACCGATGATGCGAGCACGCCGGACCGGCCTCCTGGCGGCCCTGACCGCCGCGGCCACGCTGGCCGCGGGCGCCTGCGGCGTGGCGGGCGACGGGCGTGAGTCCGTCGCGGACAAGGACTCCCTGGTCGTCGGGGTCTACACCGACCATCCGGGGCTCGGCCTCCGGCGTCCCGACGGCGGCCACGAGGGCTTCGACATCGACGTCGCCCGCGAGGTCGCCGGGCGGCTCGGGGTGCGCGGGTCCGCCCTCACGTTCAGGCGGGTGACGGCGGCGACCCGTGAGGGGCAGCTGCGGGAGGGCGCCGTCGACCTGGTGGTGGCCAGCTACTCCATCACCCAGGAGCGCAAGACGAGGGTGTCCTTCGCCGGCCCCTACTACGTCGCCCACCAGGACATCCTGGTGCGCCGTTCGGACGCGGAGAAGGTCAGGAGCGTGCGGGACCTGGCGGGCAGGCGGCTGTGCAAGGTGGAGGGTTCGGTCTCCTTCCCGCGCGTCCGGGACGAGAAGGGCGTCGACGTGCTCCCCCAGAGCGCGTCCGGGTACGCCCAGTGCCTGTCCCTGCTCTCGTCGGGCGACCTGGACGCGGTCTCCACCGACGACCTGATCCTGGCGGGACTGGCCGCCCAGGCGGCGAAGTCCCGGGCGGGCGGGCCGCCGCTGCGGATCGTCAACGCGCCGATCTCCGACGAGCCGTACGGCATCGGCCTGGCCCCGGACGACCTGGACGGCTGCGAGGCCGTCAACAAGGCGATCACCGAGATGTACCAGGACGGCACCATGGCCCGCCTGCTGAAGACCTGGTTCGGCCCGGTCGGGCTCAACGTGACCACCACCGTCCCGCAGTTCGAGGGGTGCGACTGAGGCGTCCCCCCGGACCGGACCGGATCGCCCGCGACAGGCCAATCCGGCCTGCGAGCGAGGATTTCGGGCGGAGCGGTCACTGAGATCAGTCGGTTACGTAAGTACCCGTCCCGGCACATGATCGTAGGTTATGGTCGCGATCACATACCCGTCCGGTAACCACGACCGGCCCCGAGGAGTTGCATGACGACGGTCATCCTGGTCGTGATGTGCCTGGTCGTAGGAGCCCTGGAGCTGTACGCGGGCAAGCAGAGCAAGGACCAGGCGCGCGCCTTCGTCCGCCGGATCGACGAGCTGAACGACCAGGTCACCAAGCAGAACAACGTGCTGGTGACGGTCGGGGAGCAGCTCACCGCCGAGCTGGCGAGGGTCAAGCGGGACACCCTGCCGGCGCTGGACTCGCGGCTGCGCTCCCACGCCGAGCAGGTGGAGGAGCTGGCCACGCTGGTGCACCGCGCCGACGACTACCTGCGGACGCAGGCCGGCCGCCTGCACGACCTGGAGCAGCAGCGGATCACGCTGGCCGCGCTGCGCCGCAAGCTGGCCGAGGTCGAGACCTCGGTGCGCTCGTTCACCCGGGCGGGCGCGGCGGCGGTGGAGAGCAAGGTCGACACCGCCCTGGACCGGCTGGTCGACCTGGAGCGCAACGGCGACGAGATCCTGGAGCTGCAGCGCACCCTGACCCGGACGCTGGAGGAGGTCGAGGACGTCGTCGCCGAGCTGCTCCGGTTCACCGAGGGCGAGCTTGACGGGGCCGTCTCGGCCGCGCTGACCGGCCGCCCCCGCCCCGCGGCCGACGACGCCGCGGCGGTGCGCGCGACCGGCCGGCTGTGGACCCGGGACGGGCCGCTGGAGGACATCCTCACCGAGATGTACGAACGGTGCGTGCGGGCGGCCCGGCTCGACATCAGGTTCCGGGCCTCCGAGGGCTCCGGCGAGGCCGTGCCGGGCACCGCCGAGCGGCGCCGCTACTTCCTGGCGGGGCAGCACGTCGAGGACCTCATCGGCGCCTTCACCGCGCTGCTGATCTCGACCGGCGCCGACCTGCCCCGCAACGGGACCGACCGGCCGCACCCGCGCGCCCTCGCCCGGGTCGAGCCCGGCCGGTCGCTGCCGCCGGGAGTGGAGCCGGCCCGCCCGCCGGAGGACGAGGCGGCGCTGAAGTCCCTGCTGCGGACGCTGTACGAGAGCAACGGCGCGGTGGCCCAGATCGGCCCGCTGATGGCCGTGCGCACCCGGGACGAGCTGCTGTGCGCGGTGCTGACGCCGCCCCAGTCGCTGGAGCTGGAGAGCGACGAGGTCTTCTGGGACCCGGCCGCGGCCGGCCTGCGGCTACGGCGGCTGCCCTCGCATCAGTTGTGGGACCTGACCGCCTGGGCCGCGGTCCCGTAGGCCAGCACGGCGCGCCCGCCGCCCTCCCCGGCGCCGGGCGCGGAGGGCGCCCCGAGCCGCAGGAACACCGGGCACAGCGCGGCCCGGGTCCGCGGGTCGATCTCCGCGCACAGCCCGATCCCGGCGGCCCGGTCCAGGAAGACCACGTTGTGGACGGCCCGCGCCGCCCGTACGGCGTAGGGCACCGAGTCGGCGTCGGCGGGTTCGAGCAGTTCCTCGAAGGTGAGCCGGCGCGCGTACCGCAGCAGGCCCTCCGCGTCCACGACGCGGGTCCCGATGGCCGCCGCCGGCCCCGCGATCACGATGCCGAAGCTGGGGTCGTCCCGGCCGCGCACGTAGATCTCGCGGTCGGGCTCCAGCCCGCGCCGCCGGGCGGGCAGGTGCAGCCCGAACCCGGAGTCCCCGTTGAGGAACGCCGGCGGCCCGAACCCGTGCGGGCTCCGCGCGGAGGCCGGGCCGGGCCCCTCGCCGGAGACCGGCAGCGCCGCTGCGGGCGGCCGCAGGCCCGGGAGGTAGATGCCGAGGCCGCGCAGGAGCAGCCGCCATACCGGCCGCCCGGTCACGTCGGGGACGAACTCGCCCCGCTCCCCCCGAGCCCCCTCCTCGGCCTCCTGGGCCTCGGTGGCGGCCGGCGGGGCCGGCGGGGCCCCGAACGGCACCGGTGCCGGACGCCCGGGATCCCGCGGCGGGGTCCGCGCGGCCTCGGGCCGGGAGACCAGAAGCCGATCCGGCCAGGGCCCCTGCCGCCCCGGCGGGGGCTCCTGCGTGCCGTCCATGCCGACATCTTGTGGCGCCGCTCCCGCTCCGCACAAGGGCGCGGCCCCGGATATCACCGCCGGGCGGGGCTTTACCGCCCTCACCGCGGGGTGCCTGCGCGACGGGGTTCCGTTGGGTTACGGTTGACTTCGCCGGATCTTGAAGAGGGTGCGGGTGCCAGGGTGAACCTCCAGGACTTGATGGTCCATCGCGACGCGAGCACACGGACCGTCGACAAGTACCTGATGGCTCATGAGGGACGGGTCATCGCGGTGCGGCGCCATCCCGCCGTCCTGCTGTTCCCCGTCCTCGTGGCGCTGGCCGGGCTGATCATGTGCGCCTTCGTGGCCACCATCGCCGGCACCTGGTGGATCTGGTGGGCCTGGCTGGCCGCGCTGGGCTACCTGGTCTGGAAGGTCATCGCCTGGTCCGTCGAGTTCTTCCTGGTGACCGAGCACCGGGTGATGGTCGTCAACGGCGTGTTCAACCGCAACGTGGCGATGATGCCGCTGGCCAAGGTCACCGACATCGCGCTGGAGCGCTCCGTGCTGGGCCGCATGCTGGGGTACGGCGAGTTCGTCATGGAGTCCGCGGGCCAGAAGCAGGCACTGCGCAACGTCGGCTTCATGCCCTACCCCGAGCAGCTCTACCTGGAGGTCTCCTCGGTCATCTTCGGCGCCGAGGACGGGTCGCCCGACTGAGAACGGGCGCCGCCGGGCGATGAGTTCTCCGCGCCCGGCGAGTCGTTCCTCACGACAGGGCAGCGTCCCAGGTGAGCGAACGAGGAGCGTGAAGGCGATGACCGGCGGCAGCGGGCTTTCCCCACGGCGTCTGGACCGGATGCGCGACGTCATGTCCGGCCACGTGGCGGCCGGACGGGTACCGGGGGTCGTCACCCTGGTCGCCCGGCACGGCGAGGTGCACGCCGACGCGATCGGCACGACCACGGCCGGCGGCACCGACCCGGTCCGGCGCGACACCCTCTTCCGGATCAGCTCGATGACCAAGCCCGTCACCGCGGTGGCCGCGCTGATCCTGGTCGAGGAGTGCCGGCTGCGGCTGGACGAGCCGGTGGACGGGCTGCTGCCCGAGCTGGCCGGCCGGCGGGTGCTGCGGGCCCCCGACGCCCCGGTCGGCGACACCGTCCCGGCGCGGCGCCCCATCACCGTGCGGGACGTCCTGGACTTCCGGCTCGGGCTGGGCATGATCCTGGAGGAGGCCGCGTTCGCGTACCCGATCTACGACGCGGCCCGGGAGCTGGGGATCACCGGCTTCGGCCCGCCCGCCCCCGACTCGCCGCACTCCCCCGACGAGTGGATGCGCCTGCTGGGGACGCTGCCGCTGGTGCACCAGCCCGGCGAGCGCTGGCTCTACAACATCGGCTCCTACGTCCTGGGCGTGCTGATCTCCCGGGTGGCGGGGCAGCCCCTGGAGACCTTCCTCCGGGAACGGATCTTCGAACCGCTGGGCATGAAGGACACCGGCTTCACCGTCCCCGCCGGCGACCTGGACCGGCTCCCCGCCGCCTACCATCCCGCCCAGGACGGCAGCGGCACGCTGGAGCCGCACGACGTCCCGGAGGACAGCGCCTGGAGCCGCGAGCCCGCGTTCCCCGACGGCGGCGCCGGCCTGGTCTCGACCGCCGACGACTACCTGGCCTTCGCGCGGATGCTGCTCAACGAGGGCGTCCACGAGGGCGAGCGGATCCTGTCGCGCCCCGCGGTCGAGCTCATGACCACCGACCAGCTCACGGCGGAGCAGCGCCTGGACGCCTTCGGCGGCAGCGCCGGCTGGGGGTTCGGCGTCTCGGTGGGCACCCACCGCGACAACCTGTGGGCGACGCCCGGCCGCTACGGATGGGACGGCGGTCTGGGGACCTCCTGGTACAACGATCCCGACGAGGACCTGGTGGCGATCCTGATGACCCAGCGCTCCGGGTTCCCCACGCAGAACCCGGTCTGGCTGGACTTCTGGACGTCGGTGTACCAGGCCGTGGTGGACTGAGCGCCCGGCGGACCGAGCCTCCGGCGGACCGAGCCCGGCGGACTGAGCCTCCGGCGGACTGAGCGCCCGGCGGTCAGGCGGGCCGGAGGGCGAGGCGGTAGTCCTCGGCCAGTTCCGGATCGCCGGAACGCTCGGCCATCCGCAGGCCCGCCTCGTGCGCCCGGCGGCCCGCCTCCCTGGTCCGGTGCCCGCCGGCCAGGGAGTTCCCGAGTTCCAGGACGGCCCACACGACCTCCTCGGCGAGGTCGTCGTCCCGGGCGAGCAGGTAGGCGAAGACCTCCTCCGCCCGCGCCGGCTCCCCGCCGAGGACGTTCAGCACGCTGAGCGCCGCCGCGTAGGCGCCTCCGTCGCCGTCCGCGGAGATGGACCGCCAGACCGCGTCCGCCTCCCCGAGGTCGCCGCGCCGCACCAGGTACATCCCGTAGAAGAACCAGGCGCGCGGGCACAGGTCGCCGTGCCCGATCTCGGCGAGGCGGCCGATCGCGGTCCGCGCGCCGGTCCGGCCCGCCTCGATCGAGAACATGAGCGCCACGGCCGCCGCGCCCTTGGGGGCGTGCAGCGGGTGCCCGGTGTCCATGGCCCGCTCGAACAGGCGGAGGGCTTGCCGGAGGTCGCCCTCCTGGAGGGAGTGCTCGGCCAGGCGCAGCGACGCGCTGCCCACCCCGTCCGGCCCCCGGGCCTCGGTGAACGCCTCCGCCCCCGCCTGGGCGATCCGCTCGTCGACCTCGTGCAGGATCTCCACCTCGCCTCCCGGGGGGAGCTGGGGGATCCGGGTGGTCGTCCTGCTCATGCCGCCTGCCCCTTCCGCTCGTGATCAAGTTCGAGAGGAGTTCTATCAAGGCGCACGCCGCGTCAATTGCGCTTCCGGATACTTTTCTTTCGGCCATGAGAACTGATCTCCCGGCCTTTTCGGCTCGAATGGCGGCGAGCGCCGTTCAGGAACCGAAACCCAGCCCCGCGCGGTCCAGGGCGCGCAGCCACGGTCCGCGGCGCCCCTCGTTGCGGTCGGCCCGCGCGATGGCGCGGCGGGTCAGCTGGACGGCCCCGTACCGGAACGGCTCCGGCGGGAACGGGAACGGCTTGGAGCCGACCATGGTCAGGCCGCTCCGGGCCGGGTCGGCGCCGGGCGTCCCCAGCAGGTCCAGCATCACGTCGGCGCCGAAGCGGGACGCCCCCACGCCCAGGCCGGTGTAGCCGGCCGCGTAGGCGAGGCGGCCGTCGAAGGCGGTATCGAAGAAGGCGCAGAAGCGGCTGCAGGTGTCCACCACCCCGCCCCAGGTGTGGGTGAAACGGAGCCCTTCCAGCTGGGGGAAGGTGGTGAAGAAATTCCGCGCGAGCGCGGTGAACGTGGCGGGCCGCTGTTCCAGTTCGGGACGCAGCCCGTTGCGGAAATGGTAGACGGCGTCGTAGCCGCCCCACACGATCCGGTCGTCGGCGGTCAGCCGGTAGTAGTGGAACCGGTTGGCGTTGTCGCCGATCCCCTGACGGCGCCGCCACCCCAGGGCGCCGAGCCGCGTGGCGGAGAGCGGCTCGGTGACCATCGCGTAGTCGTACACGGGCAGCACGTAGCGCCGGATCCGTTTGAGGAGGGGCGGGAACGCGCCCGTGCCCACGACGACGCGGCGGGCGTCCAGGGTTCCGCGGGCGGTGGTCAGGCGGAGCGTGCCGTCGTCCTGGCTCTGGATGCCGGTGACCCGGGAGTCCTCATGGACGCGGACCCCCAGGGACCGGCAGGCGCTCGCCAGTCCCCAGGCGAGCTTGGCGGGGTGGAGCATGGCCACGGCCTCGCGGTCCCACAGGCCGCCCACGTAGGTGGGCGAGTCGACCTCGGCGCGCACGGCCTCGGCGCTCAGCAGCATGGGCTGCCAGCCGTGCTCGAAGGCCAGTTCGGCGTCCTCGGCGAGGCCGTCGAGCTGCCACTCCTCGGTCGCGACGTGGAGTTCCCCGGTGGCCTCCCATTCGGCGTCGACGCCGTACCGGACCAGGGTCTCGGCGATGGCCCGGAGGTTGTCCCAGCCGAGCCGTTCCAGCTCGTGCGTCTCGGCGGGCCAGCGTTCCAGGCCGTTGCGCAGGCCGTGGGTGAGGCTGGCCGCGCAGAACCCGCCGTTGCGCCCGGACGCGGCGGCGCCGACCCGGTCTCCCTCGACGAGGACGACGTCGAGGGAGGGGGCGCGCTCCTTGGCGCGCAGCGCGGCCCACAGGCCGCTGTAGCCGCCGCCCACGACCGCGAGGTCGCAGGTGCGCCGGCCCGAGAGGGCGGGGGCCGGGTCGGGGCGGGCCGGGTCCTCCAGCCAGAACGGCGCGGGCCGGGCGTCGGTGAGGGCCGCGGCGGCGTTCACGGCGCCGTCCGGGTCGCGCGGTCCGTGTGGTCCATGTGGTGGGTCATGTGGGTCATGCGGTCGGTGTGGTCGGTGCGGTCGCGATGGTGCTTGCGGTCCTCGCAGCGTTCGCGGCGTTCGCGGCGGACCGACAGGACGGCGATCAGGACGCCCGCGGCGAAGATGAGGGTCCCCATCACGTTCACCTGCGGGGGCGTCCCGGTACGGGTCGAGCCGTACACCCACAGCGGGAAGGTGACGGTGGCCCCGCTGGTGAAACCGGTGATGACGAAGTCGTCGATCGACAGCACGAAGGCCAGCAGCGCGCCGGCCACCACCCCGGGCCTGATCATCGGCAGCGTGACCAGCCGGAACCGGGTCCAGGGACCGGCCCCCAGGTCCCGCGCCGCCTCCTCGACGGCCGGATCGAGCGTGCTCGCGCGGGCCCGGACGGTGATGGCGACGAAGGCGATCGAGAACATCACGTGCGCCGCCAGGATGGTGCCGTAGCCGCGCGGCAGCCCGAAGGTCACGAACATCGACAGCAGCGAGGCGCCCATCACCAGCTCCGGGCAGGAGATCGCCAGGAACAGCACCAGCGTGGCCGCCCCCCGGCCGCGGAACCGGAAACGGCCGAGGGCCAGTCCCGCCAGGGTGCCCAGCACGGTGCTGATCAGGGTGCTGAGCAGGGCGATGGTCAGCGAGTTGACCAGTGCCGTGGTGAGGTCGGGCCGGTCGAACAGGTCCGCGTACCAGCGCAGCGTGAAGCCCTCCCAGCGGAAGTTCTGCTTGCCGGCGGTGTCGTTGAACCCGAACGCGATCATGACAGCGACCGGCAGGACCAGCCAGGCGATCAGCAGGTGGGTGTAGATCCGCAGGCCGCGTCCCCGGCCCAGGCCCCGGTGGCGGGTGCGGTGGCGGCTGCGGCGGAGGGAGGTCATCGGCGCGCCGCCTCCAGGACGTCCGCGGTGCCCAGCGCCCGCGCGTAGGCGAAGATCCCCAGCAGCAGGATGGCCATCAGCGTGAACGACAGCGCGGAGGCGGTCGGGTACGCGCCGTTGTCGAAGTACTCGGACTGGATCACGTTCCCGATCATGGTGTCGCCCGGCCCGCCCAGCACCTCGGCGTTGACGTAGTCCGACGCCACCGGGACGAACGTCATGATCACACCGGCGAACACGCCCGGCAGCGACAGCGGCAGCACCACCCGCAGGAAGGTCTGGAGGCGCGAGGCGTACAGGTCGCGGGCGGCCTCCATCGTGCGCGCGTCGATCCGTTCCAGCGCCACGTAGATCGGCAGGGCCATGAACGGCAGGAAGTTGTAGGCGAGCCCGCAGACGACGGCGAGCCCGGTGTCCAGCACGCGGAAGCCGTCCGGGAGCAGGCCCGCGCCCCGCAGCGGTCCCAGGACCGGCCCGTTGTCGGTCAGCACCAGCTTCCACGCGACCGTGCGCAGGATGTACGACACGAAGTAGGGAAGCAGGAGCAGCAACAGGTAGGTGGTCTTGCGCCGCCCGCCGTGGAAGGCGATCCAGTACGCCGCCGGGTAGGACAGGGCCACGCACAGGACCGTGGCGAGCAGCCCGTACCAGAGGGACCTGGCGAAGGTGTCGCCGTAGGTCTGCAGCCCGTCGGTGTAGTTCTGCCAGTGCAGGGTCTGGCGGAACCCGTCGACCAGGTTCCCGGTCTGCAGCGACAGCGAGACCATCAGCGACACCGGGAGGGCGAAGAACGCCAGCATCCAGAGCCCGCCCGGCAGGAGCATCGCGTACGGCGTCAGGGCCCCGCCGCGGCCTCCGCCCCGCGGCCACCGTCCGCGGCGGCGCGGTCGGGACGCCTTCCCTCCGGGTGCCCTCTGTCCGGACACCGTCTCTCCGGGGGCCGTCCCTCCTGGTTCGCCGTCCCGGTCTGCGCCGTCCGTGTCGCCCCGGACGGCCCGCGGGGCCATCACGCCCCCTTGGGGATGGTCTCGAAGAGCTTCTGGTACTCGGCCTCCTCGGACTGGGTCAGCCGCCGGTAGCGGCGCAGCCGCGCCAGGTCGGTCTCCGACGGGAACACCAGCGGGCTGGCGCTCAGCCGTTCCAGGTCCGCCCGGTCCTCACCCGCGGCCCTCCGCGCGTCCGCCTCGATGATCGGCCTGGTCCCCGGTACGGGCGTGATGTAGTTGATGAACTCGGTCAGCGGCGCGTTGTGCTCCGGCTCGTACAGCCAGTCCATGAGCGCCAGCGCGTCGACCGGGTTCTCGGCGGTCCTGGGGATGCACAGGTTGTCGGTCCACAGCGCGCCGCCCTCCTTGGGCACGACGAACCTCACCTCCGGCCCGGCCATGCTGTAGACGTCCCCGGACCAGGCCATCGTGATCCACACGTCGCCCTTGCCGAGGGCGTCGATGTAGTCCTGCTCGTAGTACTTGCGCACGATCCCGGCGTCGCGCTGCTCGCGCAGCCTGGCCGCGGCCCGCCGCCAGTCGTCCGGTGTGGACCTCTCCGGATCGACGCCCAGCAGGAACATGCCGAAGCAACCGAGGTCCTGCGAGTCGCTCATCATCCCGACCCGCCCCTTGTACCGGGGGTCGAAGAGCTGCTCGATGCTGGTGATCTCCTCCTTGACGTACCTGGTGTTGTACGCGATCCCGGTGATCCCCGAGACGTAGGGGACGGTGAAGGCGTTGCCGGGGTCGTAGGAGGGGTTCTTGAAACCGGGCCCGGCGTTGGCGGCGAACGTCTTCAGCCGGGAGTGGTCGAGCGGGGCCAGGTAGCCCAGCCGGCGGCACTTCTCCAGCTGGATCCCGTTCGTCATGACCATCAGGTCGAAGCCGATCCGCTGCCCGGCCGCCAGCGGCGCCTGGATCTTGCCGAACCACTGCGCGTTCTCCTGGATGACCTCCTGGTAGGTCACCGCGATCCCGGTGTCCTTCTGGAACGCCTTGAGCGTGGCCCGGTCGTCCTCGATGTAGCCGGGCCAGTTCGCCCAGCGCAGGGTGCCCGTCCCGGACTTGCCCGCCCAGTAGCCGCGGACGTCGGACCGGTCCACCTTCTCCTTGCCGCCCTGCCCCTCGACGCCGCAGGCGGCCATCGCCAGCCCGGCGCCCGAGGCGCCCAGCAGGCGCAGGACGTCCCGCCTGGACGCGGCGGAGAGCCGGGAGCGGGGACGGGGGCGGGTCAGCCCGCGCAGGAGCGAGGGGTCGGTCGGGCTCACGTGGACGCTCCTAGGACGTACGAGTGCCGCGGGTCCCATGACAGCCAGACGGTGTCGCCGCGGGCGGCGACACCGTCGGCGGACGCGGCGTTCTGGGTGAAGACGACCACCTCGGCACCGGCCGCGGTGGTGACGGTGTAACTGGTCGAGGTGCCGAGGTAGGTCACCTCGGCGACGGTGCCGCGGACCGCGCAGCGCGTCCCGTCCGGCCGGTCCGGGCCGATCGTGATCTTCTCCGGCCGCACCGTCAGCTCCAGCCGGTCCCCCGGCGCCGCCGGCCGGCCGGGGTCCAGCGGCGCGACCACCCGGTCGTCGGGGCCGTGCGCGATGACCGCCCGTCCTCCGGGAACCTCCGCGACCCGGCCCTCGATCACGTTGGAGGTGCCGATGAAGCCCGCCACGAAGCGGGTCGCCGGGCGTTCGTAGATCTCCCGCGGGGTGCCGAGCTGCTCGACCCGGCCGCCGTTCATGACCGCGATCCGGTCCGACATCGCCAGCGCCTCGGCCTGGTCGTGCGTGACGTACACGAAGGTGACGCCGGTCTCACGCTGGATCCGCTTGAGCTCGCCCTGCATCGCCTGGCGCAGCCGGAGGTCGAGCGCGCCCAGCGGCTCGTCCAGCAGCAGGGCGCGAGGGCGGTTGACCAGGGCGCGGGCCAGCGCCACCCGCTGCTGCTGCCCGCCCGACAGCCGGGCCGGACGGTGCCGTTCCCGCCCGGCCAGATCGACGGTCTCCAGCATCTCGCCGACCCTGTCCCTGATCTCCGCCTTCGGCACGCGCCGGCGGCGCAGGCCGAACGCCACGTTCTCGAAGACGTTCATGTGCGGGAACAGGGCGTAGGACTGGAACACCGTGTTGACGTCGCGGCGTTCGGCGGGCACGCCGTTGACGGCGCGTCCCCGCAGCCGGACCTCACCGGCCGTCGGCTCCTCGAACCCGGCGATCATCCGCAGGGTGGTGGTCTTGCCGCAGCCGGACGGGCCGAGCAGCGAGAAGAACTCCCCCTGCGCGATCGCCAGGTCCAGGCCCCGCACCGCCGCGACCGTCTCGCCGTGGACGTGGAACTCCTTGACCACCCCGGCCAGCTCGATCGCCGGGAGCGCGCCGTCCGGCGGCGCCCCCGCTCCGGCCGGGGCGGGGCCGCGGGCTGGACGGGTGGTGCGCGGCGGGGCCATCAGCCGCCGCTCGCGCGCATGACTCGCTCGACGCCGTCCATCGCCCCCGTCCTCGCCGTGGCCGCAGTGGTGGTCTCCGTGATGTCGCCGTGGCCGCCCGCACGGCACGACCATGGTCGCGGGTCCGGACACCGGCGGCCAAACCGTACTTCACCCGGTTCGTTCCGCGCGCGGCCGGTCCGCGTTGACGTTCCCCCGCTCACCGCCGGTACAGTTGCGCCGCTCCCGGTTGCGTTCTCACCCGGCCGACCTTGGCAGACACGGAACCCGCTGACAAGTGATTTCGTTGTTACGATCCCGTTTCACCACTGAATCTGTTGTTCACACGGTCGATGACCACAAGGAGTGCGATGACGGAGCCACCCCGCGGACGGGGCAGCGTCCAGCTCGACGAGACGGCCAAGCGGATCATCGAGCAGCTCCAGCAGGACGGCCGGCGCTCCTACGCCGCCATCGGCAAGGCGATCGGCCTCTCCGAGGCCGCCGTCCGCCAGCGGGTGCAGAAGCTGCTGGACGCGGGCGTCATGCAGATCGTCGGCGTGACCGACCCGCTCATGCTCGGCTTCTCCCGGCAGATGATGGTCGGCGTCAGGTGCGACGGCGACCTGGAGCGGGTCGCCGACGAGCTGGCCGCGGTGGAGGAGATCGACTACCTCGTCATCACCGCCGGCTCCTTCGACATCCTGCTCGAACTGGTCTGCGAGAGCGACGAGCGGGTCCTGGAGGTCCTCAGCCGTATCCGCACCGTACCGGGCGTCGTCTCCACGGAAAGCTTCGTCTATCTCAAACTCCACAAGCAAACCTACTCCTGGGGCACCCGCTAGATCCGCATAACGCACGCGGCCGCACCGCCCGGCCCCAATCCCGTATGCGCGAATGGGCCGGGCCGACACGAATTTCCCGCCACGGAAGGGGTACATTCTGCTCCCAGGGGGGCGTATTAAATGCTGAAGGAAGGAGACCGGCCATGTCTGAGTCGGTTCGCCAGGACCTTCCCATGGCCCGCTCCGACGAACGAATCGAGCTCCCCGCCTCCGAGGAACAGAATCTCGTTCTCCGGAAGGCGGCCGAGCTCGTGGGCTGGACGGTCCCGCAGTACGTCCTGTCAGCGGCCCTGGACCGCGCCGAACGCGACCTCTACGAACACGCCGCCGTTCACGCGGCGGCACAGGACCGGAAAGGCCGCGAAGAAGGCCCTCGCACCGGCCCGCCGCACGCTCCCGTCGCCCCCTACGTCGCCATCGTCGCCGCCCTGGAGTGATCCGCCGGCGCACGGCACCGGGCCGAGCTGCGCATTCGTCGCCCCTGCCCGGCCGCCCTCACCGACCGTGATTTTCCATGTTCGCATGGCAGCCCTCCATTCCGCAGACGCGAGAGCACGCTCCGACTTTCCCCGGAACCCCATTTGAAATTAACGCTAAAACTTGCACGCGGTGGCACCGTCCGGCGCCCTTTAAGCACGCCGGACGCAAGGCGCCGCCGCACCGCGCCCGTTCCATGCGCGCCGCCGGCGGTGCCGGTTCAGAGTGAGGCGCGCAGGCGTTCGGCGTATTCCGCCGCCTCCGCGTCCGAGGCGTACTTGTGCCGGGGCCAGAAGAAGCCGCGCAGCCCATCCTTGGGATTTCGCGGCACCACGTGGACGTGCAGATGCGGCACGCTCTGGCTGATCCTGTTGTTCATCGCCACGAACGAGCCCGCGGCGCCCAGCACCGACTCCATCGCGCCCGCGAGCCGCCGCGCGTGCGCGAAGAACGACCCGAGCGCCTCCTCGGGGAGGTCGGTCAGCGTCTCGTAGTGCTCGCGCGGCACGAGCAGCGTGTGCCCCTTGAAGAGCGGCCGGGTGTCGAGGAACGCCAGCGCGTCCGCGGCGTCCAGCACCATGTGGGCGGCCCGGTCCCCCTTGATGATCTCGCAGAAGACGCACCCCTTGCCGGCCCCCGAATCGCTCATGCGCGGCATTGTGCCACCCCGCCTCCCCCGCCCCCTCTTACGCCCCGCTTACGGCACCGCCGCTACCTTGCGGTGCTTGTGCGACTGGAGAGGGTGTCCTTCCGTTACCACCGGCGCGGTCCCTGGGTGCTGCGAGACGTCACCCTCTCCCTTCCGCGCGGCCGGGTGATCGAGGTGACCGGCCGCAACGGCGCGGGCAAATCCACCTTCCTCCGCCTCGTCGCCGGTCTGCGCACCCCGCGCGGCGGCGCCATCACCGGCCGCCCCGGGACGGTCGGGTACGCGCCCGAACGCTTCCCGGCCGACCAGCCCTTCACCGTCCGGGCGTACCTGACCCACATGGCCGCCATGCGGAAGGCCCCCCGAAGCTCCATCACCACCTGGGCCCGGCGCCTCGCCTTCGAGCCCCTGCTGGACACCCGTCTCCCCGACCTCTCGAAGGGAAGCGCCCAGAAGGTGGGCCTCGCCCAGGCCCTGCTGGCCGCCCCGGACCTCCTGATCCTGGACGAGCCGTTCGCCGGCCTGGACGCCGCCACCCGCGACTCGCTCCCCTCGCTCATGGCCGACCTGGCCGCCGAGGGCACCACCGTCGTGGTGAGCGACCACCAGCGCTGTCTGGCAGCCCTCCCCGATCTCGTCCGCGTCCACATCGCCGGGACCACGGCTCACCTCGTCCCCGCTCCCACATCGGACGCGGCGGCCGATCCTGCGGGCGCTCCACTCGTTCGGGCGGACCCACCCGGCCGAGAGGGTGGAACCGATCCGGCCGGCCAAGCCGATGGGGGCGGGCGAGCGGGCACGGCGGCCGATCCGGACGACGAAGCAAGCCTGGGGTCGGAAGGCGGGGAGGGCGCGTGGAGGGTGGTGGAGGTGGTCGTCCCGGCAGGCCAGGCGGAGCAGGTGATCAGCAAGCTGCGCGCCGACGGCTTCGAGGTCCGGGAGCCCCGGCGATGATCGCGCTCGCCCGGTTCCAGCTGGCGGGATACGTGCGTTCGCTGCGCGTGCTCCAGCCGTTGCTGGTGGTGCTGCTGATCCTGTCGCTCGTACTCCTCCAGGGGCCCGGCGGGAACGCCCGGCTGGCGGCGGGGACGCTGGGAGACGCGGCGGCGTTCATGTTCCCGGTGTGGGCGTGGACCGCCCGGGCGCTCCTGGACACCCAGCCCGACGAGCAGCGTTCCCTGACGGCGCTCGCGGTCCGCCCGCGGGCGGTGGCGGGACTGCTCGCCGCGTACACGGCCAACATCGGCTTGGGCGCACTGGTGCTGGCGGTGCCGGTCGTCCAGGCGCTCTCCGCCGGTTCGGGGGCGGGCGTGGTCCTGGCCGGGCTCGGGCTCACCCTGCTGGCCGCGCTCGCCGCGACGGTGCTGGGCGCGTGGACGAGCCGGGCGATCATCCCCCACGGCGGCGTCTCGCTGCTCGCGCTGGTCGGCGGAGTGGCAGCGGCCCTGCTGCTCAGCCTGGGCCCGCTCTCCTGGCTCGCCGTGCCGATGGTCGGATGGCTGCGGGCCGCTCACGACGGACCATCCGCCCTCATCGGCGCGTTCCCCGGGATCGCCCTGCACCTGGTGCTCTGGAGCGCCGCCGTCGGAGCCGCCTACCTCGCCGCCGCGCGCAGCCGCCCGTAGCGTCCTCCGGCCGGAGACGACCGATCCGGGGCGTTCCGGCGCCCGGTCCGCGGTCGTGCGCCGGGTGCCGGGTCATGCGGTGGCCTGTAAGGTCAGCCACGCGCTCTCCAGAGGTTCGCCCCGGCGGGCGCAGAAATAGACGCGGCCGGGCTCGCCCCAGTGCCAGCCGAGGCGCTCGTCGGAATCCAGCTGGAGGACCAGCCGCCATTCCTCCGCGGCGGCGGCCAGCTCGTCCGTGGAGAGCGGTGCGGCGCCGGTCTCGTGCCCCGTCGCAGCGGTGTGGCAGTCGGGACCGACGGGACGTTCCACCAGGACGGGCCAGCCGCCGAGCTGGTGGACGGGGGCGTCGTCCGGCCAGATGTGCTGGCGCCACGCCACGTGAAGCTGCTCGTACACCGGCAGGACGCCGCTGTAGACGCTCTCAAGCCGCTGCAGGAGCGGCTCTTGGGGAGCGGGCAGGGAGAGGAAGGGCTCCGCGCTCAACGCGCAGTGAGGAAAGACCTGAGCGCCGTCCGGAGGCTCGACCTCATGGAGGTCACCGGTGTAGACGCGCCAGGCGCCGCGTTGCCCCGGATCATCACCCCAGGGCCGCGGAAGCCCGCTCGCGTAGTAGAAGGCGAACGTGCCCTCGCCGGGGAGCCCCGGAACCCCGGGCAGCCGGGCGAAGTCGACCGTGCCCAGGTGGCCGAGCGGCCGGCCCCGCCAGACCGGCCACGGCTCGCCGGGCGGGAGCAGCGGGGCCCCTCCCAGCCGGACCGCCGCCTCGCCACCGGAGACGAGCCGGACGGCGGGACGCGCCAGCGGGAGCAGCGTCCCCGTGACCTCGGGAGCGAAGAAGACACCGAAAAGGGAGCGCAGCCGCCGCCGCTGCGCCGCGAAGTGATCCATATCACGAGCGTTCACCGCCCGGGCGCGCGGCGCCAGACCCTTTCGAGATCTGTGGACAACTCCGGCTCAGCGCCGTTCGAGCGCCCCCGCGAGCTGCACCAGGAAGCGGTCGACCTCGCCCTCGTCGTAGCCGGGCCCCAGGCGGACCGTACGGAACGCGCTCTCCCGCACGTCACGGGCGGTCAACGGCGGCGCGATCCCGCGCAGGCCCGCCACGACCCGGTCGAGGAATCCGTCGACGTCCCGGACGTCGTAGCCCGCGCGCACCCCGGCGCCCGAGAAACGGACATTCTGGATCCAGCTGATCAACCAGCCGGAATGGACACGGGGGCGTCCGGGCCGGCGCCCGAGCGGGGCGGCCGCCTGGAGCTCGCGGATGGCCTCCTGCAACAGGTCGTCCACCGCGCGCTGGTCGTAGCCCCGCAGCACGATGTCGAACCTGGTCGCGCGCACGTGCTCGGCGGTCAGACCCCACCGGCCGTAGTGCAGCGTCGCGGTGATCCGTTCGAGCAAGGTGTCGACCTGGGCACGGTCGTATCCACGCAGCGCCACCGGCAGGCGCGTCTCCGTCTTCACCGGTTCCTCCGCTCCCCGCTCCGTCACGGGACGCCGGGCCGCGGAGCCCGCGGACCGCTCACTGCTCGGTGGCGGCCGCCAGCTGGCCGCAGGCGCCGTCGATCTCTCTCCCCCGAGTGTCGCGAACCGTGACCGGCACCCCGTGGGCCTCCAGCCTGCGGACGAACTCCCGTTCGTCCTGCGGGCGGGACGCGGTCCACCTGGACCCCGGTGTGGGGTTCAACGGGATCAGATTGACGTGTACCAGGTGCCCGCGCAAGAGCCTGCCCAGAAGATCGGCCCGCCAGGACTGGTCGTTGACATCCTTGATGAGGGCGTACTCGATCGAGACGCGGCGCCCGCTGCGGTCGGCGTACGCCCAGGCCGCGTCGAGCACCTCGCCCACCTTCCACCGGTTGTTGATCGGCACGAGCTCGTCGCGCAGCTCGTCGTCGGGCGCGTGCAGCGAGACGGCGAGCCGTACCGACAGGTCCTCGGCGGCCAGCTTCTCGATCGCCGGGACCAGCCCCACCGTCGACACGGTCACCGAACGCTGCGAGATCCCCAGCCCCGCGGGTGCGGGATCGGTGATCCGGCGCACCGCGCCGAGCACGGCCTTGTAGTTGGCCAGCGGCTCGCCCATCCCCATGAACACGATGTTGGAGACCCGGCCCGGACCGCCGGGGATCCGGCCGCGGGCGAGCGCGCGGGCCCCGGCCGCGACCTGCTCGACGATCTCGGCGGTGGACAGGTTGCGGGTCAGCCCGGCCTGGCCCGTCGCGCAGAACGGGCAGTTCATCCCGCAGCCCGCCTGCGAGGACACGCACATCGTCGCCCGGTCCGGGTAGCGCATCAGGACCGACTCGACCAGCACGCCGTCGAAGGCCTTCCAGACCGTCTTCAGCGTCGTGCCGCCGTCGCAGTCCAGCTCGCGCACGGGGGTGAGCAGCGGCGGCAGCAGCTCCGCGGTCAGCCGCTCGCGGATCGTGGCCGGCAGGTCGGTCATCTGCGCCGGGTCGTCGGCCAGGCGGGCGAAGTAGTGCCGGGAGAGCTGGTCGGCACGGAACGGCTTCTCGCCCAGCTCCGCGACGGCGTCCCTGCGCTCGGCCGTGGTGAGGTCGGCGAGATGGCGCGGCGGCTTGGCCCGGCGCGGCGCGGCGAAGACCAGCTTCGGCGGCGTCCCGCCGGTGCCCGGGGCCCCGGAGGCGCCTCCGGATGAACGGGCGGTGCCTTCGCGAGGGCTGGAGGCGGTCTCGCCCGGAGTGGTGGCGGGCGCGGCGCCGGCCGGATCAGCGGATGCAGACATGGTGGTTCCAGTGTGGCAAACCCTCGGGCATGCCTTGGCCCGGGTGGGAGGCCCGCCCGACGCGTCCCGCGGGCAGGCACCCCCGAAGCCGCCCCGGGGAGTACGCACCGTCCACGCGCCGCCACGGACCTCCGGCCGCCCGTGGCAGGGGTCCGAACACGCCATCGTGGCTCGTGGACAAGCTGTAAGGTCTCGATCATGTCGGTATTGCGAAGGGGCTCCGCCGCGGGCAGGAGCCCGGTCGCCACGGTCGTCCGCACCGAGACCAGCCCCTACGGGAGCCGGCGGCTCGTCGTCGAGACCGACGGGACCGTCAGCGCGGCCTACCTCAAGGACTCCCGGGACGCGGTCGTCGGGGCCGTCTGGATCGCCAACCACGCCGCCGCCCCCGCCGAGGCCGACCGGGCGCGGCTGGACGGCGGGCAGGCCCCGCTGCTCCCCGCCTCCCACGTACGCCACCCCGGGGGCCGTCCGCCGCTCGACGGCGACGCGCTGGAGGTCGTGTGGTTCGAGGAGGGCGACGGCGTCGCCGTCCTGGAGGCCGGCGAGCCGCTCTGCGTCATCCCCGGATGGTCCGACATCGGCCGCGGGATCCCCGGATACAGCCGGGACGTCACCGAGCAGACCCCCTTCGCGTTCCCGCTCGACGACGAGATCGAGGAGTTCGGGCCGCGCGTCGACCGCGCCCGCGACCACTGGAAGATCTGTGAGGCGGAGGGGTCCTGGGCCGACTTCCAGCAGTCCGTCCTGGGCCACCTGCTGCAACGTCTCGGCCCCGGCGGCCACTACTGGCACGACGTGGGCCGGCAGCTGCCCGGAGGGAACGGCGGGGCCTCCCCCACCGTCGGCGTGACCGAGCGCCCGGTCAGCGGGGCCCGCGAGTTCACCGTTCTCAGCACCGTCGGCATGAGCCGCCAGCGGATGCCGACGGTCGAGCTGTACGAGGACGACGTGGCCCCCCACAGCCGGATCGAGCTCGCCGTGGCCACCACCCTGCCGAGCCAGCGCGCCGGCAGCATCTTCCCCTGGCTGGCGCAGTACCCGTGGCGCGCCGTCACCTGGTTCGCGCCGGGCGACGTGGTCAAGTGGTACCACGAGGCCCACACCTTCCCCCTCAACACGGGCGAGACGTCCTGGGAGGGCGTGCTGCTCCTGGACGACCCGAGCCGGCTGGCGGGTCCCGTGGCGCCGGGCCTCACCGGCCTGTCCACGGAGAGCGATCCGGTGCACTGGCTGTGGCTGGTGCCCATCACCGGCGAGGAGTACCGCTACGCCAAGAACGAGGGGGCCGACGCCCTGATCCGCCGCCTGGCCCAGCAGAACCGGTCCTGGGTCGTCTCCTGAGGAAGGCCCGTCAGGCCGGGGGGACGAACAGCTCCAGCAGCAGCCACACCACCGGCGCGGTGGCCAGCAGCGAGTCGAGCCGGTCCATGACCCCGCCGTGTTCGGGGAGCAGGGTGCCCATGTCCTTGATGCCGAGGTCGCGCTTGAGCATCGACTCGATGAGGTCGCCGACGGTGGCGGTGACCACGGCGGCGGCACCGATCACGATCCCGTGCCACACCGCGCCGTCGTCCAGCAGCCACCACAGGAGCCACGCGCCGACCAGCATGCACGCGACCGCCGAACCGGTCACGCCCTCCCAGGTCTTCTTGGGGCTGATCGCGGGCGCCAGCTTGTGCCGGCCGAAGAACGTCCCCGCGAAGAACCCGCCGATGTCGCTGGCGACGGTGACCGAAATGAAGATCACGATGCGGTGGTCGCCGTCCGCGGGCGCCATCAGCAACGCCACGATGCCGCCGATGAGGATCAGGTAGCCGACGGCGAACACGGCGGCCGTGACGTCCCGTACGTACCCGGCGGCGGGACCGTCGGCCATCCGCCACACCAGCACTGTGAGGATGGTCAGCGACAGCGCGGCCACCAGGGCCTTGGGCCCCCAGACGTAGGCGACGGCCGGGGTCGCGACCATGCCGAGCGTGAGCGGGAGCAGCGGAACCCGGATGTCGCGGGTCCCGAACGCCCCCGACAGCTCGCGCAGGCCGAGGACCAGGAAGACGACCATGACGCCGAGGAAGATTTCCTTGACGTAGTAAAGCGAGAGCAGGACCAGCGCGCCGAGCGCCACGCCCACGCCCACCGCGATCGGCAGGTTGCGGCCGCCCCGCTTCCTGCGCGGCACCGCGGCCGTGGCGCCGGCCCCGGTTTCGGCTTCGACTTCGGGCCCGGTTCCCGGCTCCGTCCCGGTGCCCGGCTCCGTCCCGGGGCTCTCCGGGACGGAGGCGTCGTCGGGCCGGGAGGGGACTTCGGGGGACGAGGAATCGCCCTCGGACCCGGAAGCCGGTACGCCGGGCCCGGCCATGGTCTCCACCATCCTCGGCGGGGGGCCGTCGGAACCTACGGCTGGCATGGGGGGCAGGCCGGGCTCGGCGGCCCCGGTGGGGGCGGGGCCGGGAGCCTCCGGCTCACCCGGGGAGCCCGCGGGCCCCCCGGTACGGTCGAGTCTCATCAAACCTCGAGCAGTTCGGCCTTCTTGTGCTCGAGGAGCTCGTCGATCTGGGCGACATAACGGTGCGTCATGTCGTCGAGCTCCTTCTCGGCACGGCGGACCTCGTCCTCACCGGCCTCGCCGTCCTTGGCCAGCTTGTCGAGCGTCTCCTTGGCCCGCCGCCGGACGTTGCGGATGGAGATCTTGCCGTCCTCCGCCTTGCCGCCGGCGACCTTGATGAACTCGCGGCGGCGCTCCTCCGACAGCTCCGGGAAGACGACCCGGATGACGTTGCCGTCGTTGGTCGGGTTCACGCCGAGGTCGCTGTCGCGGATGGCCTTCTCCACCGCCTGCATCGACGACTTGTCGAAGACCTGCACGATGACCATCCGCGGCTCGGGCAGCGTGAACGACGCCAGCTGGTTGACCGGCGTCGGAGTCCCGTAGTACTCCGCGGTGATCTTGTTGAACATGGCGGGGGTGACCCGGCCGGTGCGGATGGCCTGGAAGTCCTCCTTGGCGACCGCGACCGCCTTCTCCATCTTCTCCTCGGCCTCGAGGAGGGTCTCGTCGATCACTTCGACTCCCATGTCATCAGGTCGGCCCTTGTCCCTGCCGGTCCGTACCGCGGGTGGAGCGGATCAGCTGTCCGCCGGACTGACCAGCGTGCCGATCTTCTCACCCCGGACGGCCCGGACGATGTTGCCCTGGCCCATCAGGTCGAAGACCACGATGGGCAGCGCGTTGTCCATGCAGAGGCTGATGGCCGTGGCGTCCATGACCTTCAGTCCTCTCTGTAGAACCTCACCGTAATCCAAACGGTCGAACTTCACCGCGTCCGGATTCTTACGCGGATCGGCGTCGTACACACCGTCCACCTGGGTGGCCTTCAGCACCGCCTCGGCACCGATCTCCAGGGCGCGCTGCGCCGCGGTGGTGTCGGTGGAGAAGAACGGCTGCCCGAGCCCCGCGCCGAAGATGACCACGCGGCCCTTCTCCAGGTGCCGGATGGCGCGCCTGGGGATGTAGGGCTCGGCCACCTGGCTCATGGTGATCGCGGTCTGCACCCGGGTGTCGAGGCCCAGCTTCTCCAGGAAGTCCTGCAGCGCCAGGCAGTTGATCACGGTGCCGATCATGCCCATGTAGTCGCCGCGGCCCCGGTCCATGCCCCGCTCGGCCAGGGTCGCGCCGCGGAACATGTTGCCGCCGCCGCAGACCACCGCGACCTGGACCCCGTACCGGACCGCCTCGGCGACCGCCTCGGCCACGTGCTGCACGACCTCCGGGTCGATGCCCAGCGGGTCGCGGCCGGCGAACGCCTCGCCGGACAGTTTCAGCAGCACTCGTTTCCACCCCGTGCGGGGTGCGTGCCGCATCGACGACGGGGCCGCCGCGTTGTCACTGGTCGTTGGCTCCGGCACGTCGGCGGCCTCCTCGTTACGACGTTGGTGGAATCGTCGGGCCCTGTCGCCAGGAGCCCTGTCGGCTGGGCGTCCCCGGCGGCGCGGCCTCGTCCGCGGTGGCGGGCCCGGCCCTCGCGGCCGGTTCCGCCGCTCATGTCCGGCCCGGCCACGGCATGCCTCGTGCCGGGTACTTCAACCCTATGCCCTGGTGCGGGTCCCCGACCCGGGAATCATCACGCCCGGACGAAACCGGCCGCCGCGCGACCGGTCGGGGTCCGGCCTCGTCCGCCCGCTGCCGCCGGCGGACGCCCGTGCCCGATGAGCGCCCGTGCCCGGCGAAAGGCCCCGTTCCGAGGAACGGGGCCGGAGATCGCGAACGGGCGGCACTCGCACTCGCCGGGGAACGGGCCGCGGCCGTCCGGTGCCTCAGGCCTGGCCGACCTTGAAGCGGGCGAAGCGCTCGACCTTGACGCCGGCGCCCTCGAGCACCTTGGCGATCGTCTTCTTGTTGTCCTTGACGAACTGCTGCTCCAGCAGCACGAAGTCGCGGAAGTAGGCGTTGACCCGGCCCTCGACGATCTTCGGGATGGCCTGCTCGGGCTTGCCCTCGTCGCGGGTGAGCTGCTCGGCCAGCGCCCGCTCCTTCTCGATCGCCTCGGCCGGGATGTCGTCGCGGGTGAGGTACTTGGGCGCCATCGCCGCGATCTGCTGCGCGATGTCCTTGGCGACCTCGGCGTTCTCGGTGTCCAGCTCGACCAGCACGCCGGTGGTCGGCGGCAGGGACGGGTCGGACTTGTGCAGGTAGCTGGCCACGTACTCGCCGGTGAAGTGGGCGAAGCGGCGCAGCTCCAGCTTCTCGCCGATCTTGGCGCTGTTCTCCTCGATCAGGGCCTGGACGGTCTTGCCCGGCTCGATCTCGGCGGCCTGCAGGGCGGTCGCGTCCGCGGCGCCGCTGGAGGCCGCGAACTTGACCAGGCGGTCGGCCAGCGCGATGAACTGCTCGTTCTTGGCGACGAAGTCGGTCTCGCAGTTGAGCTCGAGGAGCGCGCCGTCGCCCTTGCCGGCGAAGTACTCGGCCACCAGGCCGTTGGCGGCGGTGCGCTCGGCGCGCTTGCCCACGTCCTTGGCGCCCTTGAGGCGCAGGAGTTCGACGGCCTTGTCGAAGTCGCCCTCGGCCTCGGTGAGGGCGTTCTTGCAGGCCATCATGCCGGAACCGGTCAGCTCGCGGAGCCGCTTGACGTCAGCGGCGGTGAAGTTCGCCATCGCTCTCTTCGTCTCTGTGATGGTGGGAAGTCTGGTGGAGTGGAAGGGGCGGGCCGTGCGACCCGGCCCGGACGGGCTCTGCGGAGCGGCCGGCGCGCGAAGGCCCCGGGGGCTTCGCGCCCCCGGGGATCCGCGTCGTCAGGCCTGGCCGGCGCTGCCGAGCTCGGCCTGGTCGCCCTTGACCTCGGCGGCCTCGGCGGCCTCAGGGGCCTCGGGGGCCTCAGGGGCCTCCGCCTCGGCCGGCTGGGCCTCGGCGGCCTGAGCCTCGGCGGGCTCGGCCTCGGCGGGCTGGGCCTCGGCGGTCTCAGCGGCCTTGGCGGGCTCGGCGGTCTCGGCGGCGCCCTGCTCCTTGTTCTCCAGCAGCTCGCGCTCCCACTCGGGCAGCGGCTCCTCGGCGGCGGTGGTCGCGCCCTCGGCGGGCTTGGCGTCCGCGCCGGTGGCCGCGCCGGCACGGGCGATGAGGCCGTCGGCGACCGCGTCGGCGACCACCCGGGTCAGCAGGCTGACGCTGCGGATCGCGTCGTCGTTGCCCGGGATCGGGTAGTCGACCTCGTCGGGGTCGCAGTTGGTGTCGAGGATCGCGACGACCGGGATGCCGAGCTTCTTGGCCTCGTTGACGGCGATGTGCTCCTTCTTGGTGTCCACGATCCAGATGGCGCTGGGAACCTTGGCCATGTCGCGGATACCGCCGAGGGTGCGCTCCAGCTTGTCCTTCTCGCGGCGCAGCCCCAGGAGCTCCTTCTTCGTCATGCCGGAGCCGGCGACGTCGTCGTAGTTGATCTCCTCCAGCTCCTTGAGCCGGGTGAGGCGCTTGTGCACCGTGGAGAAGTTGGTGAGCATGCCGCCCAGCCAGCGCTGGTTGACGTAGGGCATGCCGACCCGGGTGGCCTGCTCGGAGATGGCCTCCTGGGCCTGCTTCTTGGTGCCGACGAACAGGATCGTGCCGCCGTGCGCGACCGTGGCCTTGACGAACTCGAAGGCCCGGTCGATGTAGGACAGCGACTGCTGCAGGTCGATGATGTAGATGCCGTTGCGCTCGGTGAAGATGAAGCGCTTCATCTTCGGGTTCCACCGGCGGGTCTGGTGGCCGAAGTGAACGCCGCTCTCGAGCAGCTGCCGCATCGTGACGACGGGTGCCATGTCCCGTACTCTCCTTCTCCGGCCCGCGGTCGGGCCACGTTTGGTTGTCTCTCTGCGTCCGGACACAACCCCGCCGTCATCGGGATGACGGACCGAGGGGTTGCGCCCCACCGTGCGAAGCAGGTGGCCGGCGGACGCATGAATTCGGTCGCGGACGCGACCTCCGGCCCGGGATTCCCCGGGCCTGTGGCCTGTCCGCTCGGTAAGGGAGCGGCTTCTCGCTCACCCGGCGCAGATGGCCGGTCGAGCGACGGCCAAGCCTTGACCGGTGTCCATTCGGGCACGGCCCCTAGGTTATCAGGGCCCCGAGGTCGCCGGGAAACGTCGGATCCGGCGGTTATCCACAGTTCGCGAAGCGTCCGGGCCGGACTCGGCGCCCACGGCAGACTGCCGCCATGACGCTGCTGACGTTGATTCTCACCTGCGCGCTCGGGGCCGGGCCGCCGGTACGGCCCGAGGTCTGGCGATGGCCGTTAGGGCCGCCCGCGCCCCAGGTCGTCCGGGCGTTCCTCCCGCCCTCGCAGCCCTGGGGCCCGGGCCACCGGGGCGTCGATCTCGCGACCCGGCCCGGCCGGCCGGTGTACGCCGCCGGGGCGGGCCGCGTCTCCTACGCCGGCCGCCTGGCCGGGCGGGGGATCGTCGCGATCACTCACGGCCCGCTCCGGACGACCTACCTCCCCGTACGCCCCAGCGTCCGGAAGGGGCACGCCGTGCGGGCCGGCACTCGTATCGGCACGGTGGAGCCCTCCTCCCACTGCTCGGCCGCCTGCCTCCACTGGGGCTTACTCCGGGGTGACAAGTACCTCGACCCGCTCAGTCTCGTCCGATACCGGACGCGCCTGCTCCCCCACTGGCGCAGCCCTTCCCCCACACCGTCCCCCAGCAGTCCCGCACCTTCCCGCAGTCCCCTCACGCCGTCCGGCGGCGCCCAGGCGCCCGCCCCTGAGGAGACTCCGCGGATGGGCCTGCGCGACGCCGCCACGGCCGGGAGCGGAGCCCTCGCCGGGATGCTGTTCGCGTTCACGGTGACCTCCCTCCTGCGCCATGGCCGCACGCGGCGGCCTCCCCCTCCACCTCCGGGCGTCGTCGACCTCGCCCGCGAACGCCGCCTGCGCCGAGCCCGCTAGCGGCCACGCCGGAAGGGGCGGGGCGGCGGGCGTCATTCCGTCCCGCGGGGATGGGCCTGGCGGTGCACCTGCCGGAGGCGTTCGGGCGACACGTGCGTGTAGATCTGCGTGGACTGCAGGGACGCGTGCCCGAGGATCTCCTGCACGCTCCGCAGATCGGCACCGCCCTCCAGCAGGTGCGTGGCCGCGCTGTGCCTCAGCCCGTGCGGGCCGAGGTCGGGCACCTCCCCGACCTCGGCGATGCGGGCGTGAACGATCCTGCGCGCGCTGGTGGGATGCAGCCGCCCGCCGCGCGCGCCGAGGAAGAGCGCCGGTCCGCTGCGTCCGGTCGCCAGTTCCGGGCGGCCGGCGCGCAGCCAGTCCCGGACGGCCTCGGCCGCGGGTCCGCCCACGGGCACCGTGCGCTCCCTGCCGCCCTTGCCCATGACCCGGACGGTGCCCCGCCCCATGTCGACGTCGTCGATGTCCAGGCCGCACAGCTCGCCGACCCGTACCCCCGTCCCGTAGAGGACTTCGAGCACCGCCCGGTCGCGGAGGCCCACCGGCCCGGTGGCGTCCATCCGGTCGAGCAGGCGCGCGGCCTCGTCCTGGGCCAGGACCACCGGCAGGTCCCGGTGCCGCTTCGGCGTGCCCAGCAGCGGCCCCGGGTCCCGGGGAAGGATCCCGCGCCGGTACAGGTGCGCCGTGAAGGCACGCACCGCCGCGGTGCGGCGGGCCAGGGTCGCGCGGGAACGGCCGCTCGCGTGCTGGTGCGCGAGCCAGGCCCGCAGCAGGCCGACGTCGAGCCCGTCCGGGGTCGTCACGCCGACCCGGGCGGCGTAGCCGCAGAGGTCGCGCAGGTCGCCCTGGTAGGCGCGCAGGGTGTGCGGCGACACGTCCCGCTCGCCGCGCAGATGCCGCCCGAACTCCGTCACCGCGTCCATCAGCCCCGCAGGCTCGGAATCCTCCACTCACTGCCCCTCGGTCGCCCGGTGCCGGTTCCCCGCGAGTATCCACCGTCCCGCCCATCGCCCCGGCGGCGCCTGCCCGACACGCCGGATTCGACGCCCCGCCGGTCCCGGCGCCGCCCCGCCGGCTCCGGACCGCTCGCCTCGCATGGACCCGCATGCGTTCGCGGGCACCGCCCGGCGAAGTTATCCCCAGAATCGGGTTCTAGTGGTGGCCTCCGCGGCGCCCCGGGACCGTCGTAGGCCGGAGGTGAGGCCGATGAACCCCAACGCGAGCCTCGGGTCGCGCGGCGAGGACGCCGCCGCCGCCTACCTGGTCCGGCTCGGCTGGACGGTCCTGGAGCGCAACTGGCGCTGCCGCGACGGCGAGCTCGACATCGTCGCCCACGACGGGCTGCGGCACGTGGCGTGCGAGGTGAAGACCCGCAGTTCCACCGACTACGGAGATCCCCTGGAGGCGATCACTCCGCGCAAGGCGGCCCGGTTACGGCGGCTGGCCTGGCGCTGGGCCAGCGCGCACGGCGTTCCCGGCGCCGAGATCGGGGTGGACGTCATCGGGCTGGTGACCGACCGGGACGGGTTCACCGTCGAGCATCTCCGGGAGGTGTGCTGAATGGCGCTCGCCAAGACGCGCTCGGTGTCCCTGGTGGGCGTCGAGGGCTTCGTCGTGGACGTGGAGGCGGCGATCACCAGCGGTGTGCCGGGCCTGCACCTGGTCGGCCTGCCCGACACCGCGCTCAGCGAGGCCCGCGACAGGGTACGGGCCGCGATCTACAACTCCGGGGAGGACTGGCCCAACCGCCACGTCACCATCTCGCTCCTACCCGCGAGCCTCCCCAAGCGCGGCTCCACGTTCGACCTGGCCATCGCCGTCGCCCTGATGGCCGCGGCCGAGGCCGTGCCGCCGTCATCGTGCGGTGGCCTGGTGGTGATCGGGGAGCTGGGCCTGGACGGCCGGGTCCGCTCCATCCCGGGGGTCCTGCCGGCCGTTCTCGCCGCCGCCAACGCGGGCTGCCGCACGGTCGTCGTGCCCCGGGCCAACGGCCCGGAGGCGGAGCTGGTCCCGGGCATGGAGGTGATCGGTGCCGGCACGCTGCGGGGACTGCTGTGCCTGCTGCGGGACGAGCCGCCGCCGATCGAGGAGCCCGAGGACGACCCGCCGCCGGCCCGCACGGCGGCCGAGGGGCTGGTCATCCGCGACCAGGGCCGTCGCGGCACGCTCGATCTGGCCGATGTCCGCGGGCAGGCCGAGGCCCGCCGCGCCCTCGAGATCAGCGCGGCCGGCGGGCACCACCTCTTCTTCTCCGGCCCTCCCGGCTGCGGGAAGACCATGCTGGCCGAGCGGCTGCCCACGCTCCTGCCCCCGCTGGAGCCGGACGCCGCGCTGGAGGTCACGGCGATCCACTCGGTGGCCGGCACGCTGCCGGCCGGGCAGCCGCTGGTCTCGCGCCCGCCCTTCTTCGCCCCGCATCACACCGCGAGCCGGCCGTCGATGGTCGGCGGAGGCTCCGGCCGGCTGCTCACCCCCGGGGCGGTGTCCCTGGCCCACCGCGGCATCCTCTTCCTGGACGAGGCGCCGGAGTTCTTCAGCGGCGTCCTGGACGCGCTGCGCCAGCCCCTCGAAGAGGGCCGGGTCAGGATCTCCCGGGCCGAGGGCACCACCACCTTCCCGGCCAGGTTCACGCTCGTGCTGGCCGCCAACCCCTGCCCCTGCGCCGCGGCGAAACAGATCGACTGCTCCTGCGCCCCCGGCGTCCGGCGCAAGTACCTCAGCCGGATCTCCGGGCCCCTGCTCGACCGCATCGACCTCAAGCTCGAACTCGCCCCCGCGAGCCGCGCCGAGCTCCGCTACGACCTGGAGTTCGCCGAGGCCAGCAAGGTGGTCGCCGAGCGGGTGCTGCTGGCCCGCGAACGCACCCTCGAACGGCTGGCCGACACTCCCTGGCGGTCCAACTCCGAGATCCCCGGCCCGGAGCTCCGCCGCAGGTTCACTCCCCCGCCCGAGGCGATGCGGGCCGCCGACGAAGCCCTGCAGAACGGCTCGCTCAGCGCCCGCGGCCTCGACCGCGTCCTGCGGGTCGCCTGGACCATCGCCGATCTGGCGGGCCGTGACCAGCCCGCCGAGGACGACATCGGCGGTGCCCTGGCCCTGTGGACCGGGAGGAGACCATGACCGGCACCGGCGAACGCGAGGCCCGCGCGGCCCTCTGCGCGGCCGCCGAGCCCGGCGACGCCTTCCTCAACCGGATCATCGACCACGCCGGCGCGTCCGCCGCCCTGGCGGCGGTCCGTACCGGCCGCCTCCCCGGCGGGCTGGAGGCCGGTGAGGGCGAGGTCCGGCGCCTGGAGCAGTGGCGCATCCGGCTGGGGGCGAGCGCCCCCGAGGAGGACCTGGCCGTCTGCAAGGAGATGGACGTCCGCCTGGTGTGCCCCGGCGACCCCGAATGGCCCACCACGCTCGACGACCTGGGCGCCGCTCGCCCGTACGCGCTGTGGCTGCGCGGCCCCGGCGATCTGCGCTACGGCTGCCTGCGCTCGGTGGCGGTGGTGGGCTCCCGTGGCGCCTCCGCGTACGGGCTGCGCGTGGCGGCGGAGCTGGGCGCCGAGCTGGCCGAACGCGACTGGACGGTGATCTCGGGAGGCGCCCTGGGCGTCGACGCCGCCGCGCACCGGGGCGCCCTGGCCGCCGACGGCCCCACCGTCGCGGTGTTCGCCAACGGGGTGGACGTCCCCTACCCGGCGGCCAACGACGGGCTGTTCGCCGAGATGGCCCGGCGAGCCCTGCTGATCAGCGAGTCGCCCCCGGGCACCCCGCCCCAGCGGCTCCGCTTCCTCGTACGGAACCGGGTCATCGCGGCCCTGTCCAGGGGCACCGTGATCGTCGAGGCCGAGCGCCGGAGCGGGGCGCTCAACACCGCCTCCTGGGCCCGCAGGCTGGGCCGTTCGCTGATGGTGGTGCCGGGTCAGGTGGACTCGCGGTCGTCGGTGGGCTGCCTCCGCCTGCTGCGCGAGGACCCGGACGCCATCCTGGTCACCGGCTCCGCCGACGTGATCGAGGTGGTGGGCCGCATCGGCGCCGACCTGGCTCCGCAGCCGTCGTCCCCGGTGCTCCCGCGCGATCGTCTCGATCCCGCCACCCGTGCGGTCCTGGAGTCCTTGCCCGCGCGCGGTTCGGCCGGTCCCGCGCAGCTCGCCGCCAAGGCGGGCATGGACCTGGCCACGGTGAACGGCAAGCTCGGGCTGCTGTCGGCGGGGGGCTTCATCGAGCGGGCCGCGAACGGATGGCGCCTCACCAGGGCGGCCAGATCACGGGACTACTGATCGGAGGGCAGCTCGAAGTCGCTCTTGGCGAGTTCCTCGACGTTGACGTCCTTGAACGTGACCACCCGGACGTTCTTGACGAAGCGCGCCGGCCGGTACATGTCCCACACCCAGGCGTCCTGCATGGTCACCTCGAAGAAGACCTCGCCGTTCTCGGTGTCGCGCACCCGCAGGTCGACCGAGTTGGTGAGGTAGAACCTGCGCTCGGTCTCGACCACGTAGGTGAACAGCCCGAGGACGTCCCGGTACTCGCGGTAGAGCTGCAGCTCCATCTCGGTCTCGTACTTCTCGAGATCCTCGGCGCTCACGCTCGTGCCCCTTCCGTCCGGCCGTCGCCGGAGACCTCGCCCAGCAGCTCGTCCCCGGCCTCTCCCCCCAAGGCCACCTCTCCATTCTTACGCAAAGCCCTCCCCACATTGACGAAGGAGAACCGATGCTCAGGACACGGACCATGCTCGTCCAGCGCCAGCGAGTGGTCCCGCGTCACATAGCCCTTGTGCACGTCGAACCCGTAGGCCGGGTAGCGCCCGTGCAGCTCTACCATGATCCGGTCCCGGGTCACCTTGGCCACGATGGACGCGGCGGCCACGCAGGCGGCCACCTGGTCACCCTTGATCATGGCCAGGCCGGGCACTCCGATCCCCGGCACCGGGAACCCGTCGCTGAGCACGTAGGCGGGCCGCCGGTCGAGCGCGGCCAGCGCCCGCCGCATCCCGGTGACGTTGCAGCGGTGCACGCCGATCCGGTCGATGTCGTGGCACGGGACGACGATGGCGCTCCAGTCCACCGCCCGCTCGACGATCTCCGCGTACAGCTCCTCCCGCCGCGCCGGGGTGAGCAGCTTGGAGTCGGTCAGCCCGGCGATCCTGCCGCGCCTCCCGCTCGCAAGGATCACGGCCCCCACCACCAGCGGCCCCGCGCAGGCCCCCCGCCCCGCCTCGTCCACGCCGGCGACGGGGGCGAACCCGGCGTGCTCCAGGACCCGCTCGTAAGCGTGCAATCCCGCGTCCCGCCGGGGTGTGTAGCGGAGTGGACGACCCTTCATGCTCCGCAGCGTACGTCGCCAAAGGGCGTCAAGACCCCCCGAACCCGGGGTTCACCCGGGTCCCGTCACCGCCCCCCGGAAGAACCGCCAGCCCACGTCCCATCCCGCCCCCCGGAACGGGGCCAGAGTGACACCCCGCACACCCGTCCGCCTGCTCGCCCGGGCGCCCCCGGGTCAGCGGCGGCGGCGCAGGCGGCGGCGGTACAGGTAGGTGATGGGGACCGCGCCGGCCAGGCCGAGGGCGATCGGGGTCGCCGGGACGACGGCCGACGCCGCGTGCAGGGCGGGCTGCTCGTAGGTCTTGGGGATGGGCAGCGTGTCGATGCGGTTCAGGGGCCAGACGATGACGAAGGCCCGTCCGATCACGCGGCTGACCGGGATCGTGCCGCCGCCGGGGTCGCCACGGTGCGAACGCGAGTCGTAGGACAGCTCCCTGTGGTCGCCCATCACCCAGAGCTGACCGGGCTGGACGGTGACCTCGAAGGGGTCGTTGGAAGGCTTGTTGCGCTCGCGGGTGGCGGGGTCGGTGAACAGGTAGGAGTTCTCGTTGAGCGGCACGCCGTTGACGGTGACACGGCCCTTGGCGTCGCAGCACTTCACCTGGTCGCCGGGGACGCCGATGACCCGCTTGATGTAGTCCTTCTCGTTGGGCGCGACGCCGAAGGCGCCGCCGATGGCGCGCAGCACCTTGCCGACGGGGTTGCTCGGCTCCTGGACGTTGGTCTCGGGGTCCCAGGAGTCGAGGCCGTTGAAGACGACGATGTCACCGCGCTCGATGTCACGGGTGTGGTAGACGATCTTGTTGACCAGCACGCGGTCGCCGATCTGCAGGGTGTTCTCCATCGACCCCGAGGGGATGTAGAACGCCTGCACGGCGAACGCCTTGATGACCAGGGCGAGCACCAGGGCCACGCCGATGAGGATCGGCAGTTCCTTCCAGAACGACCCCTGCTTCTTGCCTTTGCCGCCGTCGGAGTGATCCTGCTCGGAGGTCACGGCCTGCTCTTCTTCGGGCACCGCGCCCTCGGCTTCGGATCGCACGATTCTCCGATCGTCCTCGTCTTCCATCAGACCAAGAGCCTATCGGCGCGAGCGCCCTGGGGCCGTTTACGCGGCCGTGTCGCCGGTCTGAAACGGGCAACGCCCCGGCGACCGCGCTGGGTTCCCGGGGCGTTGACGCGGGCGAGACTCAGAAGTCGCGCTTCTCCTTGATGCGGGCGGCCTTGCCGCGCAGGTTGCGCAGGTAGTAGAGCTTGGCGCGGCGCACGTCACCGCGGGTGACGACCTCGATCTTCTCGATCGACGGGCTGTTGAGCGGGAAGGTCCGCTCCACGCCGACGCTGTAGCTGACCTTGCGGACGGTGAAGGTCTCGCGGGCGCCGCCGCCCTGGCGGCGGATCACCACGCCCTGGAAGATCTGGATCCGGCTCCGGTTGCCTTCGGTGACACGGACGTGCACCTTGAGCGTGTCGCCCGGACGGAAGTCCGGGACGTCGGCACGCATCGCGGCCTTCTCGATCTCCTGGATCAGGGTGTGCATGACAGCGGTCCTCGCAGGTCGAACGCGGCCGTCGAGAGGCCCCGTGAGGGTGGTGCATGGGGGCGTCGCGCCGCGCGAGATGGGTCTTCTTGGAAGTCTGGGCACCGCGCGTCAGCGCGCACGGCGACGCTTTAGTGTGCCATACGTTCGCCGTCCACCGGAAAACCGGCCTCCCGCAGCACCCGCCGGTCGTGCTCGTCGAGGGAGCCGGGGTCCATGCGGACGAGCAGGTCGGGCCGGTTCCGGGCGGTGCGGCGCAGCGCCTCGTCCCGGCGCCAGCGCGCGATCGCCCCGTGGTTGCCCGAGAGCAGGACCTCCGGTACGGGACGGTCGCGCCAGAGCGGGGGCTTGGTGTAGACGGGGCCTTCGAGGAGCGACTCCATCGGGCCGGGAGCGAACGAGTCGTCGGTGACCGAGTCGGCGTTGCCGAGCACTCCGGGCAGGAGCCGCCCGACCGCCTCCACCATGACCAGGACGGCGACCTCCCCGCCGGCCAGGACGAAGTCGCCGAGGCTCACCTCGTCCACCCGCATCCGGGTGCGGGCCTCGTCCACCACCCGGGAGTCGATGCCCTCGTACCGCCCGCAGGCGAACACCAGCCACGGCTCGGCCGCCAGTTCGGCGGCCATGGCCTGGGTGAACGGCCGTCCGCTGGGCGTGGGCACCACCAGGCGCGGGGCCGGGTCCGATCCGGGCGGGGCCACGGTGTCCAGCACCTCGCCCCACGGTTCGGGCTTCATCACCATGCCGGGGCCGCCGCCGTAGGGGGTGTCGTCGACGGTGCGGTGCCGGTCGTGGGTCCATTCCCGCAGGTCGTGCACGCGGACGTCGAGCAGGCCGGTCCGGCGGGCCTTGCCCAGCAGCGAGACGTCGAGCGGGGCGAAGTAGTCCGGGAAGATCGTGACGATGTCGAGTTTCATAGATCGAGACCGGGCGGGGGGTCGATCACGAGCCGGCCCCCGGGGACGTCCACCTCGGGGACCAGCGCGGTGACGAACGGCACCAGCGCCTCTCCCCCTCCGGTACGGCCGATCACCAGCAGATCCTGCCCGGTGTGGCGGATCTCGCTGATGACGCCGACCTCGTCGCCCCCGACGGTGACCACGGTCAGCCCGACCAGTTCCTGGTCGTGGAACTCGTCGGGGTCGTCGGAAGCGCGAATGTCCTCGGGGTCGACGACCAGCCAGACGCCGCGCAGTTCCTCCGCGGCGTCGCGGTCGCCGACCCCGGCGAAGCGCACGAGCAGGCGACCCGAGTGCCAGCGGGTACGCTCGACGGTCAGCGGGCCGGTGGCCGCCGGGTCGGTGGCGAGCTCGGCGCCCGGCGCGAACCGGAGATCCGGATCGTCGGTACGGACGTCGATCGTGAGCTCGCCGCGGATCCCGTGCGGCCTGCCGATCCGACCGACCACCAGCCGGTCGGACGGCCCGCGGGCCGTCATGGTCAGCGGACCTCGTTGACGTCGAGCAGGTCGACGCGCACGTAACGGCCCCCGGAGAGGGCGCTGATCACGGTGCGCAGGGCCTTGGCGGTACGTCCGCTCCGGCCGATGACCTTGCCGAGGTCCTCGGGGTGCACCCGCACCTCGAGGACCCGGCCGCCCCTGATGCGGCGGGCCCGGACCCGGACGTCGTCCGGGTTCTCGACGATCCCGCGCACCAGGTGCTCGAGCGCTTCTTCGAGCACGTCAGCCCTCGCTCTTGACTTCGGTGGTCTCGTCGGCCTTGGCGCCCTCGTCCTCGCCCTTGGCCTTCTTGGGCTCGGCCTTCTTCTTGGCCTTGGTCGCGGTGGCGGGGGCCTCGGTGTCGCCCATGGACTCCTTGACCGCCGACTCGAACACGGCCTTCTTGTCGGCCTTGGGCTCGGCCACCTTGAGCGTGCCCTCGGCGCCGGGCTCGCCCTTGAACTTCTGCCAGTCGCCGGTGATCTTCAGGAGGTTGAGGACCGGCTCGGTCGGCTGAGCGCCGACGCCCAGCCAGTACTGCGCGCGCTCGGAGTCGACCTCGATGCGCGAGGGCTCCTCCTTGGGGTGGTAGAGCCCGATCTCCTCGATGGCCCGACCGTCACGCTTGGTGCGGGCATCGGCGACGACGATCCGGTACTGCGGGCTCCGGATCTTCCCCAGACGCTTGAGCTTGATCTTGACTGCCACGGGTGTGGTGTTCTCCAGACTCATACAGGGTGAGCGGGCCTTACCAGGTGGGGACACCGGTGACCGGCCGCTCGATGGACTCCGGCCGCGCAGGACGAGAGAGGGCGCCTGGCGATTCCGGGGTTTCCAGCCTGCCATTCTGCCAGACGATCGCGGGAAAAGCGCAATCGCCCGACGACTGACGGCCTTTCCGCGCGGCCCGGCGGGAAGAGCCCCCGTACGGCCTGGCCTGAGGCCCGGCGCCACGCCTTACATGCCGGACAACGGCCGGACACGCGCCTGAGGGGACGCTCGTCCCGGCAGGCTACGACAAAGCCCTGACTGTCGCTCGTGACTCCGACATGACGGGAGGCGTCCGCATTGGAAACGGCGGAACCGTCCGCGGACCGGGCGCCGGCATGCCGGGTCCGCGGACCCGGCCCGCGCCGCGGCAGGTCAGCGCTTCTTGCGGCCCTGGAGTTTGTTCAGGTCGGGCATCTGGAAGCCGGGGGGCAGCTGGCCGCCCAGCCCCGGAGGAAGCTGGCCGCCGAGGCCGGGGGGCAGTCCCTGGGGGGCGCTGTCGGCCGCGGGCTGCTGCACGGGCTCGCCGGAACGCTGGGCGGCGCGCTTGCGGGGGTCGCCGCTGCGCTGCTTGCCCTTCTTGCTCTTGGCCTTGGCCGCCTTGGCGGCCTTGCGGCGGCCCGGCATGCCGGGGATGCCCATGCCGCCCGCCATCTGGCGGACCATCTTCTGCGCGTCGAAGAAGCGGGTGACGAGGCTGTTGACCTCGCCGACGGTGACGCCGGAGCCCTTGGCGATGCGGGCCCGGCGGGAGCCGTTGATGACCTTGGGGTTGGCGCGCTCGTGCGGCGTCATGGAGCGGATGATGGCGGCGACGCGGTCGAGGTCCTTGTCGTCGATCTGGCCGACCTGGTCGCGGACCTGGCCCATGCCGGGCATCATGCCGAGCAGGTTGCCGATCGGCCCGAGCTTGCGGATCATCATCATCTGCTCGAGGAAGTCCTCGAGGGTGAAGTCCTCGCCGGAGGCGAACTTCGTGGTCATCCTCTCGGCCTGGGCGGCGTCGAACGCCTGCTCGGCCTGCTCGATCAGGGTGAGGATGTCACCCATGTCGAGGATCCGCCCGGCCATCCGGTCCGGGTGGAAGAGGGTGAAGTCCTCCAGCTTCTCGCCGGTGGAGGCGAACATGATCGGACGGCCGGTGATGTGCCGGACCGACAGCGCGGCGCCGCCGCGGGCGTCGCCGTCCAGCTTGGTCAGCACGACCCCGTCGAAGCCGACGCCGTCGAGGAACGCCTGGGCGGTGGTGACGGCGTCCTGGCCGATCATCGCGTCGACGACGAACAGCGTCTCGTCCGGGCGTACCGCGTCGCGGATGTCGGCGGCCTGCCGCATCATCTCGGCGTCCACGCCCAGGCGGCCCGCGGTGTCGATGATGACCACGTCGTGCTGGGCGTGCCGGGCCTGGTCGATGGAACGGCGGGAGACCTCGATCGGGTCGCCCACGCCGCTGCCGGGCTCGGGCGCGAAGACGGGGACGCCGGCGCGCTCCCCGACCACCTGGAGCTGCTGGACGGCGTTGGGGCGCTGCAGGTCGGCGGCGACGAGCAGGGGCGCGTGCCCCTCGGACTTCAGCCAGCGGGCCAGCTTGCCCGCCAGGGTGGTCTTGCCCGCGCCCTGCAGACCCGCCAACATGATCACGGTGGGCGGGTTCTTGGCGAAGCGGATCCGGCGGGTCTCCCCGCCGAGGATGCCGATGAGCTCCTCGTTGACGATCTTGACGACCTGCTGGGCCGGGTTGAGCGCCTGGGAGACCTCGGCGCCGCGGGCCCGCTCCTTGACCCGCGCGATGAAGTCCTTCACCACGGGGAGGGCCACGTCGGCCTCCAGCAGCGCGACACGGATCTCGCGGGCCGTCGCGTTGATGTCGGCCTCGGAGAGCCGGCCCTTGCTGCGCAGCGACGAGAAGACCGTCGTCAACCGGTCGGAGAGCGTCTCGAACACGTGTCTGGACCCGTCCTTGGAGGCTTCTGGGATCAACCTTCAGGGTATCGGGTCACCGGGCGGCTCCCGCCCGGCCGGCCATGACCTTCTCGCGGCGTTCGGTGTGTGACATCCGGCGAGGTACGTACGCTGAACGCTTCAGGGGGCATCCTGCGGCGGAACCGCATGGCCCCCCGGACCATCCACGACCCCCCAGCCCCCCGAGGACCAAACAGGTGAACACGTGGCCGCGGCCGTACGGCGGAGGCGCATGAGCGAAAGCGTGACGCCCCGGGCCGGCGACCTGGAGCTGGAACCGGCCCTGCGCGCCGCCCAGGCCGGGGACGGCGAGGCGTTCCGGCTGCTCTACCGGGACCTGCAGCCCAGGTTGCTGCGCTACCTGCGCGCCCTGGTCGGCACCGAGGCGGAGGACGTCGCCGCGGACGCCTGGCTGCAGATCGCCCGGGACCTCGGCTCGTTCAGCGGCGACTACGACCGGTTCCGCGGCTGGGCCTCGACGATCGCCCGGCACCGCGCGCTGGACCATCTGCGCAAGGTCGGCCGGCGCCCCGACACCAGCGTGCACATCGACGACCTCCCCGACCTGGTGGGGCGGGACGACACCGAGCGCGACGCGCTCGAACGCGTCTCCACCGACGCCGCGATCGCCATGATCTGCGGGCTCCCCCGGGACCAGGCCGAGGCCGTGCTGCTGCGCGTGGTGGTCGGCCTGGACGCCAAGGAGGCCGGGCGGGTCCTGGGCAAGCGTTCGGGCGCGGTCCGCACCGCCGCCTACCGGGGCCTGCACCGCCTCGCCGAACGCCTCGGCGACCCGAAGGGCGCCGAGAACGGCCGGAAGCCCGCGCGGCAGGCGGGCGCGTCGTTCGAGAGGTCGCCCAAGAAGGCGACGGGACGGCCCGCCCCCGGCGGCCCGCCGGACGCGGCACGGTGACGGCGCGGCGGGGAGGACGCGAATGTCGGGGACGGGTGTGACACGTTTGCGGGCGGCGGCGCTGAAGAGGGTGAGATGAACACGGACGGTCAGCGATTGAGCCCGGACGCCGCCGAGCGACTGCTCGACGGCGCGTCCGGCGATCCGTGGACCACCTCCGAACCGCTCGCGGGCCTGCTCGCCGCCGCCTCCGCCCCCGCGCGGGACGGGGAACTGGACGGTGAGGAGGCCGCCGTGGCCGCCTTCCACACCGCGTCCTCGCGAAGCGCCCGGGCGGCCCGGGAGGCCGGGCGGGCGAGATTCGGCTTCGGCCGGCTGCTGCCGGTGAGGGTCGCGGTCGTGGCCCTCGCGACGACCGCCGCGGCCGGCGGGGTGGCCCTGGCGGGTCAGTTGAACGGCCTGCCGCTGGGCCCGCTGTCCTCCAAGCAGGCCCCCTCGTCGTCCGGGGGGCCGCTGGGCGGCTCCGGGACGTCGCTGCACCCGAACGTCCCGCCGCGGGACGGGGAGACCGGCTCTCCCCCGGCCACGACGCCGGCCATGGCCGGTCTGTGCCGCGCCTACCTGGCCGCCGCCCCCTCCGAGCGCGCGCGGGAGCTGGGCAGGCCCTCGCTGCGCGCGCTGGTCGAGGCGGCCGGCGGCGCGTCCAAGGTGCCCGCGTACTGCGCGGACCTCGCGGAGCCGCCGCGCAAGGGCAAGGAGGCGGACGGCGGTTCTCCGAGCAAGACCCCGACCCACCGGTCCACCACGCCCACTCCGTCGCGCTCGGTGACGCCGACGCCCAAGGGCCGCCAGGACCACGGGAACGAGAACGGCAACGGCGACGACGGCGTCCCCCGCCGTGACACCGATACCGACGACGGTGACGGCGACGGTGACCGTGAACGGCCTCCGAACAAAGGAAAGCCCGCCGACGGCACGTTCAGCGACGGTTCCGACGTGAACCGGAGCGTCGAGCCGTCCGGTTCACCCTCAGGGGAATCGGAGCCTCCCGGCTCCTGACCCTCCCAAGACCGGCGGAGAGGCGGTCGTGCCCCCGTGGCCGCCTCTCCGCCTTCGAACGGCCCCCGGGCCTGCCTCCCGCACGGCGGCGCCGCGGCGTCCGGATCAGCTCGCCGGGTCCGATCCGTGCCTCAGGGCGGCCAGGACGTGCCCGCGGACCCTGGACAGCCGCGCGGGGTCCACCAGGGGCTCCCCGGCGGCGTCCACGACGTAGAAGACGTCCACGGCGTCGGCGCCCAGCGTGTCCACCTGCGCCGCCCGTACCTGGAGGCCGCACTCCCCCAGCGCCTGCCCGACGCGCCACAGCAGCCCCGGACGGTCGTGGGCGCGGACCTCCACGACGGTGGCGGTGCTGGAGGCGTCGTCGACGATGGTCACGCGGGGCGGCGGGACGGTTATGCCCGGCCGTACGCGCAGGGAACGGGCCCGGCGCTCCAGGCGTCCGGCCACGTCGAGGCGGTCGGCCAGCATGCGCCGCAGGTCCGCCTCCAGCGCCGCCGGGTCGGGCGGGCTGCCGTACTCGGGCACGGCGGTGAACTCCAGGACCGCCGTGGCGGGACGGCTCCCTCCCGCCGCCGCCGGGGACGACACCCGGGCGGTGCGGACGGCGAGCCGGTGCAGGGCCAGGACCCCGGCGGCCCGCCACAGCAGCCCCGGGCGGTCCGGCGCGGCGATCGTCACGTGCGACCCGGAGATCCGTACGGCGCCGCCGCCATGCCGGGCCAGCGCCAGCTGGGACGGCCCCAGGGCGGGCGGCGGGGGCGGGGTGCCGCCGGACAGGGCGGCGACGGCCCGCCGGGCGAGCTCGGCGATCAGCCCGGCCTTCCAGCCGCCCCAGGCGCCCGGACCGGTGGCGAGGCCGTCGGCGATCGCCAGTCCCGCCAGCAGCTCGACGATCTCGCGTTCCCGGCCGGGCACGGCCGACACCGCGGAGGTAACGGCCTCCACCGTCCTCGGGTCGTCGATGTCGCGCCTGGTCGCCGTCTCGGGCAGCAGCAGGTGGTGCCGCACGACGGTCTCCAGCACCCGGACGTCCTCGTCGGCGAAGCCCATCCGGGCGCCCAGGTCGCGGGCCACGACCGCGCCGCCGACCGAGTGGTCGCCGGGCCAGCCCTTGCCGATGTCGTGCAGGAGGGAGCCGACGAGCAGCAGGTCGGGCCGGGACACCTCACGGGTGAGGGCGGCGGCCCCGGCCGCCGCCTCCACCAGGTGCCGGTCCACGGTGAAGCGGTGCACCGGGTTGCGCTGGGGGCGGTTGCGGACCCGTTCCCAGTCCGGCAGCAGCCGGACGATCAGCCCGGCCTGGTCCAGGGCCTCCCAGACGCCGATGGCCGCCGGGCCCGCGCCCAGCAACGCCACCAGGGCGTCCCTGGCCGCGGCGGGCCACGGCACCGGCGGGAGCGCGGCCTCCCCGGCCAGGCGGTCCACCGTGGCGGGTGCCAGGGGCAGGCCGGCCTGCGCCGCGGCGGCGGCCACGCGCAGCACGAGCGCGGGATCGTCCAGGTCGGCGCCCCGGGCGAGGACGACCTCGCCCTCCTGCTCCACGGCGCCGTCCCCGACGGGGGTGCGCTCGACGCCCCTCGCCCCGCCCGGCAGCCGCACGGAGCGGGCCTGCGGGGTCCGGCGCGGAGCGCAGAAGCGGTCGACGCGCCGCCAGAGGTGGTCGCCCGCGTACGTCACCGTGCGGGCCGCCTCCGCGATCGTGCGGAGCAGCACATCGCCGTCGAGCATCCCCAGGGCGTGCGCCACGGCCTCGTGCTCCTGGAGGACGAGGCGGTCCGAGGTGCGGCCGGTGACCTCGTGCAGGACGTGCCGTACGTCCAGGAGCAGCTCGTGGGCGGCGCGCACGCGCGCGTCCGGGGCGGAGGCCACCCAGGACGCCGCGACCGCCCGCATGACGTCGACGTCCCGCAGGCCGCCGTGCGCCTCCTTGAGGTCGGGTTCGAGCAGGAACGCCAGCTCGCCCTTGGCCTCCCAGCGGCGGCGGCACAGGTCGCCCAGCTCGGCCAGGCGCCGCCGGGCGCCGGCGCGCCAGTCGGCCAGGACCGCGGCGCGCAGCTCGTCCACGAGGGCGTGCTCGCCCGCGACGCGGCGGGCCGAGATCAGCCCCAGGGCCGCCTTCATGTCGGCGCGGGCGACGTCGCGGGCCTCCTGCACGGTACGGACCGAGTGGTCCAGCCGGAGCCCGGAGTTCCAGATCGGGTACCACACGCGTTCGGCGACCTCGGCCACGTCGGGCCGTCCCCGATGCAGCAGGACGAGGTCGAGGTCGCCGCCGGGCGTCAGCTCCCGCCGGGCGTGGCTGCCGACCGCGACCAGCGCCACGCCGTCGGCGGCCCCCGCCCCCGGGGCGGGCCGGGCGTCCGGCGCGTCCTGACCTGGGAGGCCCGGAGCCGGAGCGCCCGGAGCCGGAGCGCCGGGACGCCGGACGCCGAGGAGGCCGGACAGCCAGCGGTCGAGCTCGTCCGCGCGCGAGGCCCGCGCCGCCGCCAGGGCTGCGCGGGCCTCGCGGGACTCTCCCCCGACGGTGCCGTGAACCAGGACCACTCCGGGCCCTACAGGGCGTCCGTACCGGTCTCGCCGGTACGCACCCGGATCACGGTCTCGACCGGAACGGCCCAGACCTTGCCGTCCCCGATCTTGTCGGTCCGCGCCGCCTTGACGATGACGTCCAGGATGTCCGCGGCGTCCTCGTCGTCGACCAGGACCTCGATCCGCAGCTTCGGCACCAGGTCGACCTTGTACTCGGCACCCCGGTAGACCTCGGTGTGCCCCTTCTGGCGCCCGTACCCGCTGGCCTCGCTGACGGTCATGCCCTTGACCCCGAAGGCCTCCAGGGCCGCCTTGACCTCGTCCAGCTTGAACGGCTTGATGACCGCAGTGATCAGTTTCATGCCTCGGCCTCCACCTTCTTCTGGGCGCCGCCGCCGACCGGGGCGGACGACGGCAGCGAGGCGCCGACACCGGCGTGCACGCTACCGAAGTCGTAGGCGGTCTCGGCGTGCGCCGCGCTGTCGATACCGGAGACCTCGTCCTCCTCGCTGATGCGGAAGCCCATCACCAGGTCGATGACCTTGGCGATGAGGAAGGTCACCACGAACGAGTAGACCAGCGTCGCCACCACCGCGACGGCCTGCTTGCCCAGCAGCGAGAGCCCGCCGCCCGCCAGCAGCCCGTCCGCGCCGGCGTCGTTGACGGCCGTGGTGGCCAGGATGCCGATCAGCAGGGCGCCGACGATGCCGCCGACCATGTGCACGCCGACCACGTCGAGCGAGTCGTCGTAGCCCAGCTTGTACTTCAGGCCGACCGCGAAGGCGCAGACGACACCGGCGACCAGGCCCAGGACGATCGAGCCGAGCGGGGTGACGAACGCCGCCGCCGGGGTGATCGCGACCAGTCCGGCGACGATGCCGGACGCCAGGCCGAGCGTGGTCGAGCTGCCGTCGCGCAGCTTCTCCACGATGATCCAGCCGAACGCGGCGGCGCAGGTGGCGGCCAGGGTGTTGATGAAGGCCACCGCGGCGGTCTCGCCCGCCGACAGCGCCGAGCCGGCGTTGAACCCGAACCAGCCGAACCACAGCAGACCGGCGCCGAGCAGCACGAACGGCAGGTTGTGCGGGCGCATCGGATCCCGCGGCCAGCCCTTGCGGCGGCCCAGGACCAGGACCAGCGCGAGCGCCGCGACACCGGCGTTGATGTGGACGACCGTGCCGCCGGCGAAGTCGAGCGCACCCAGGTTGAAGATCCAGCCGGACTTGCCGCCCTCCTCACCGTCGGACCACCACACCCAGTGCGCGATCGGCAGGTACACCAGCGTCACCCAGACGACGGTGAAGACGACCCAGGCGCCGAACTTGGCACGGTCCGCCACGGCGCCGCTGATGAGCGCGACGGTGATGATCGCGAAGGTGGCCTGGAAGGCCACGAACACCAGTTGCGGGATTCCGCTCCCGTCGTCGGCCGTGGCGACCTTCTCCAGCCCGACGAGTCCCCAGTCGCCGAGCCCGCCGATGAACGAGCTGAGCCCCCCGGCGCTCGTGAAGGCGAGAGAATAGCCGTAGACGACCCAGATCATGCCCACCACGGCGATGCTGACGAAGCTCATCATCATCATGTTGAGCACGCTCTTGGCCCGGCTCATCCCTCCATAGAAGAAGGCCAGGCCCGGTGTCATCAGCAGGACGAGCGCCGCGCTCGTCAGCATCCACGCGGTACTACCGCTATCGATCTTCATCTCGGGGAGAGCCCCTCCTCGACAGGGAACTTGGACTGCTCAGAGACTCGGACGTGGCGGTTTCACCCGAACTGCCCTTGTGTTTCTACGGTGTGAAACCCGATGACGGAGTGTTTCGATGGTGTTTCGAAATGCTCACCGTCCGTATGTTCGAATCGCCCCGCCCTCCGATATGGGCGATTCGCTTTTCTTCGGGCGGTTCTGACGAGAAAAGCAACGGGCCCCGCGCGCATCGGATGATGCGCGCGGGGCCCGCCGCGAGGCTCGGCCGGACTGCCCCGCACTGACCCGGACCCCTGCACTCCGCAGAACTCCGGTCCGGGGGCCGGATCAGCAACACCAGGGGGACGACCCCCAAACCCCCGCACTGACCCGGACCCCTGCACTCCGCAGAACTCCGTTCCGGGGGCCGGGTCAGCCTAGGATCGCGTCCACGAAGGCTTCGGGCTCGAAGGGGGCCAGGTCGTCGGGGCCCTCCCCCAGGCCGACCAGCTTGACCGGCACGCCAAGCTCGCGCTGGACCTGCACGACGATGCCGCCCTTGGCGGTGCCGTCCAGCTTGGTCAGCACGATGCCGGTGATGTTGACGACCTCGGCGAACACGCGGGCCTGCTGCATGCCGTTCTGGCCGGTCGTGGCGTCCAGCACCAGCAGGACCTCGTCCACCGTGGCCTGCTTCTCGATCACCCGCTTGACCTTGCCCAGCTCGTCCATGAGCCCGGTCTTGGTGTGCAGGCGCCCGGCGGTGTCGACGATGACCGTGTCGACCTTGTCCTCGATCCCCTGCCGGACCGCGTCGAAGGCGACGCTGGCGGGGTCGGCGCCCTCGTCCTTGCGCACCACCCGGGCGCCCACGCGCGAGCCCCAGGTCTCCAGCTGGTCGGCCGCGGCGGCGCGGAAGGTGTCGGCGGCGCCGAGCACCACGGTACGGCCGTCGCCCACCAGGACCCGGCCGAGCTTGCCGCAGGTGGTGGTCTTGCCGGTGCCGTTCACGCCCACCACCATCAGGACGGCGGGCCGGGTGCCGTGCGACTCGGTGCGCAGCGACCGGTCGAGGTCGGAGCCGATCTGCTTGACCAGCTCCTCCTTCAGCAGCCCGCGCACCTCCTCGGGACTGCGCGTGCCCAGCACCTGGACGCGGGTGCGCAGGTCCTCGGTGACCTGCCGGGCCACCGAGACGCCGATGTCGGCGCCGATCAGGGTGTCCTCGATCTCCTCCCAGGCCTCGTCGTCGAGGGTCTCGCGCGACAGCAGGCCCAGCAGGGTCTGGCCGAAGGTGCTCTGGGACCGGGCCAGCCGCGCCCGCAGCCGCACCAGCCGCCCCGCGGACGGCGGCGGCACCTCGATCTCGGGCCGGGGCGGGACCACCTCGACCGGGGGCGCCCGTTCCAGGGTCGGCGCCGACGGGCGCTCGGCCTCGACGGTCGTCGTGCCGCCCGGCGGGGCGGGCCGCTCCGCGGGTTCGACGGGCGGTCTGGGCTTGCGGCGGCCGGGCCGCAAGAGCAGGACGCCGCCGATGATCAGGGCGACGACGGCCAGCCCGGCGATGAGGATCACATATTCCATAGCGAGTCCAGTTTTCCAGACGTATGGCGGTGCCCCCAACGCCGTCCCCTCACGGGCGAGCCGCCCTTGACCTGCTCCGCCCCCGCCGGGGACGTCACGGGAACCCTCCCGGGCCCCGTTCCGCGGCCGTCCGCCCGGCCGCGACCCGTTCCAGCCCGCCGTTCTCGGCGCGCGGCGGGCCGTCCTGCCTCGGCACCGTCGCCGCCCGTTCGGCCTCCCGTTCCGCCACGCGCTCGGACGCGGCCTCGGCCATGATCTGGACGGCGAAGCTGTACACGGTGGCCCAGTCGCTCTCCAGGTCGTCGTTCCAGCCGGGCCCGGTGAAGTGGGCGAGCGCCGCCAGCAGGCTGGCGCCGAACCGCGGGTAATGCTCGTTGGCGACCCCCAGGTCGCCGTGCCGGCGGCCCAGGTCCCTCAGGTACGGAACGAGCGCCGGCGGGTCGTCCACCAGCGAGACGATGTGCGCCAGGGCCTCCAGCAGCTTCCTTTGCAGCCGGGCCGTGGACGGAGGGAAGGCGCCGCGCAGGTGCGGGGCCCTCCGGAAAAGGTCGGCGTAGAAGTAGGCGACGAGGTCCTCGCCTTTCTCACCCACCAAGGCGAAGTTGGCCTTGAGCCGCTGGGGGTCCATGGACATACCTCTCGGGGCCGTTCTCCGTCCGGACGCGGTTGCCCGGAAGCGGGGATTCGGAGAACCACCGGTGCCCATCACTAGTGGATCGGACGGCCTGGTCACAAGGCCCCGGCGGGGCGAGCCTCCCACCGGGGGCTCAGGCGGGCTCCTGCTCCCGGAGGCGCTGGCTGACCACCTGGGTGACGCCGTCGCCGCGCATGCTCACCCCGTAGAGGGCGTCCGCCCCCTCCATGGTGCGCTTCTGGTGGGTGATCACGATCAGCTGGGACGACTCCCGCAGCTCCTCGAAGACGGTCAGCAGCCGCTGGGTGTTGGTGTCGTCGAGGGCGGCCTCGACCTCGTCCAGCACGTAGAACGGGGACGGCCGGGCCTTGAAGACGGCGACCAGGAACGCGATCGCCACCAGGGACCGCTCGCCGCCCGACAGCAGCGACAGCCGCTTGACCTTCTTGCCCGGCGGGCGGGCCGCGACCTCGACCCCGGTGGCGAGCAGGTCGTCGGGCTCGGTGAGCGACAGGCTGCCCTCGCCGCCCGGGAACAGCCGCGAGAAGATCCGCCCGAACTCGCGCTCGGTGTCGGCGTACGCGGCGCCGAACACCTGCTGCACCCGCTCGTCCACCTCCTTGACCACGGTGAGCAGGTCGCGGCGGGTCTTCTTGAGGTCCTCCAGCTGCGAGGTCAGGAACGCGTGCCGCTCCTCCAGGGCCGCGAACTCCTCCAGGGCCAGCGGGTTGACCTTGCCGAGCTGGTTGAGCTGGCGTTCGGCGGCCTTGGCCCGCTTCTCCTGCTCGCGCCGGTCGTAGGGGACGGGCGCGGTGTCCTCCCCGGCCTCCGGGGCGGGCGGGACGGGCTGGTCGGGGCCGTACTCGGCCACCAGCGCCTCCACCTCCAGGCCGAACTCCTCCAGCGCCCGCTGCTCCAGCTGCTCCAGGCGCAGCCGCTGCTCGGCACGGGCGACCTCGCTGCCGTGCACGACGTTCACCAGCCGTTCCAGGGCGGCCGACAGCTCCCGCACCTGCGACCGGATGACCTTCAGCTCGGCCTCCCGCGCGGCCCGCGCGCGCTCGGCGGCCTCCCGCTGGACGACCGCCGACGACAGCGACACCTCGATGTGCCGCAGCGCCTCCCGGGCGCCGCGGTGCACCGCGTCGGCGATCCTGGCCTGCTGCTCCCGGCGGGCGCGGCGCACCGCCGCGCGGGCGCGCTCCTCGCGCTCCCGGCGGGCGCCGCGCTCCAGCGACTCCGCCCGGCCCGCGATCGCCTGGACCCGTTCCTCGGCGGTGCGGACGGCCAGCCGCGCCTCCATCTCGGTGGCGCGCAGCTCCTGGCAGCGGGCGTTCAGCTCGTCGCGAGCCGCGGTGTCGTGCCCCACCTCGTCGGCGACCTCGGCGGCCTCCTCCGACTCGGCGAGCCGCTCGGCCAGCTCCTCGGCGGCCCGCGTGTCGCGCTCGACGGACTCGCCGGCCGCGTCCAGGGCCTTGGTGAGCCGTTCCACCTCGCCCCGCGCGGCCCGGACGTCGGCCTCCAGCCGGGCGGCGCGCTTGGCCTCCTGGGCGGCCCTGGCCTCGTGCTCGCGCAGCCTGCCGCGGACGCGGTCGAGCTCGGACTGGGCCTGGTTGACGCCGCCCTGCGCCTGGTTGACGGCCGCCTGGGCGGCGTCCAGGGCCGCCTGCGCGCTCTGCTCGGCCTCCACGGCCTCCGCCAGCGCCTCCGCGCGCCGCGCGGCCTCCGTCTCGGCGGCGGCGAGGTCCTCGGTGGCCTGGTCGAGGGTGGCGCGCATCTGGAGCAGGCTCTGCGCGCCGCCCGCGGCGCCGCCCTGGGCCTGGTGGGCTCCCACCAGGTCGCCGTCACGGGTGACGGCCCGCAGCGCCGGCTCCCGCCGGACGAGGTCGGCCGCGGCGGCCACGTCGTCGACGACGGCGACCCCCTGGAGGACCGCGCGCATGGCCGGCCGCAGGGCCTCGGGAACGGTGACGGCGTCGATGGCGTAGTCGACCCCGGGGACCCTCGGGCCGGAGTCGGGGCCGGAGCCGGTGGCGCTGCCCCCCGCCGCGTCCCCGGACCCGATCAGCAGGCCCGCCCGGCCCGCGTCACGCGCGCGCAGCAGCGCCAGCGCGGCCTCCGCGGTGTCCAGGGACCCCACGGCGATGGCCTCGGCGGCGCTGGACAGGGCCGCGGCGATCGCGGTCTCGTATCCGGGCCGTACGGTCAGCAGCGAGGCGACCGTGCCCAGGACGCCGTCCAGGGTGCCGTCGGCGCTCGCCGCGAGCAGCGCCTCCCCGCCCTCGGCGGCGCTCGCCAGCGTCAGGCCGAGCGCCTCGATCCGGGCCTGGAGGGCGGCGACGTCCTTCTGCGCGGCCTGGTCGGCAGAACGCGCGGCGCCCACCGCCGCCCGCGCCTCCTTGAGCAGCCGCCTGGGGGCGTCCACGGACGCGCGGGCGGCCTCCAGGGTCTCCTTGGCGGTCGCCAGCGCCTCCTGGGACAGTTCGTGCTCGGCCAGCAGCTCGGGGTCGTCGACCACCTCGGCCTCGAACGCCTCGTGCTCGGCGCGGGCCGTGTGGACGCGCTGCTCGGCCTCGTCGCGCGCCTCGGTGAGCCGCCCGATCTCCGACCGGCCGGCCTGCGCCTTGCTGCGCAGCGCCTCGACCCGGCCGCGCAGCCGGCCCAGCTCCTCGCGGCGGTCGGCGGCGGCGCGGGCGGCGGCCTGCAGCCGGCGTTCCTCGGCGGCCAGGGCGTCCTCGGCACCCGAACGCGCCTCGACCGCCGTGGACAGGCCGTCCTGGGCCTCCTCCAGCGCGGCGCGGAGCATCTCCTCCTGCTCGCGGATCGCGACGGCCTCGGCCTCCATCTCCTCGGGGTCGCGGCCGCGCCGCTCGTCGTCGCGGGCCTCGGCGGCGTTGCGATGCCGCTCCGCGGCCAGGTCGGCCACGCCCCGCAGCCGCTCCTTGAGCGCCGACAGCTTGAACCAGGTGTCCTGGACGCGGGCCAGCTTGGGCGCCTCCTCGGCCTCCTCGGCCTCCAGGGCGGCCTCGCGCTCCTGCGCCTCGGCCAGGGCGCGCTCGGTCTCGGCCCGGCGCTCCCGCACCGCGGCCTCGTCGGCGGCCTCCTGATCCAGCCTGGTGCGCAGGGTGACCAGGTCGTCGGCCAGCAGGCGCAGCCGCGCGTCCCGCAAATCGGCCTGGATGACCGCGGCCCGCCGGGCGATCTCGGCCTGCCGGCCCAGCGGCTTGAGCTGGCGGCGCAGCTCGCCGGTGAGGTCCTGGACGCGGTTGAGGTTGCCCTGCATCGCGTCCAGCTTGCGCAGCGCCTTCTCCTTGCGCTTGCGGTGCTTGAGGACGCCCGCCGCCTCCTCGATCACGGCCCGGCGGCCCTCCGGGCCCGAGTGCAGCACCCGGTCCAGCTGCCCCTGGCCGATGATCACGTGCATCTCGCGCCCGATGCCCGAGTCCGACAGCAGCTCCTGGATGTCCAGCAGCCGGCACGAGTCGCCGTTGATCGCGTACTCGCTCTGCCCGGACCGGAACATCAGCCGGCTGATCGTCACCTCGGAGTAGTCGATCGGCAGGGCCCCGTCGGCGTTGTCGATGGTCAGCACGACCTCGGCCCGGCCCAGCGGCGGCCGGCTGGCGGTGCCGGCGAAGATCACGTCCTCCATCTTGCCGCCGCGCAGGGACTTGGCCCCCTGCTCGCCCATCACCCAGGCGAGCGCGTCGACGACGTTGGACTTGCCCGAGCCGTTGGGCCCGACGACGCAGGTGATCCCGGGCTCGAACCTCAGCGTGGTCGAGGACGCGAAGGACTTGAAGCCGCGCAGCGTCAGGTTCTTCAGGTACACGCGCTCGCCGTCCTCCTCCAGGGATCGCGCGGGAGAACGGCCCCCGCGGCCGAGTGGGAGGCGCCGCGGCCCCCGCCGCCCCCGGATCCGCCCCGGGAACCCGTCGCACGATACCCGCCGGCCCCCGCCGGGCACGGTCATCGCGCGGCCGTTCCCCTCCAATGTGCCATGATCTGGTCCGACGCGCGTTCCAGACGCGGGAACGGCGCCCCGGCGGCGGCGGATCGGCGGTGCGGGCGCGGGCGGGCGGGCGCCGCGGGCGATCAGCTACGGCCCCCGGGAGCGGCCACGGAACGATCGCGGCACGGCCGGCCGGAGCCGCCTCCGGAGTCGTCCGGTAAGGCGTGCCCTGGACGGCGCGTGCGGCCCGCGGCGATCACGGGCGAGGGGAATGCCCGGCCGTTCCCGGAAAGGCGTCGCCCGCGGCGGAACGCCGGAACGGGGCCGCGCGGATCCCGATTGATGGAACGTGCCAGGTCGGGCACCGCCCGAAAGAGCACGGACCTGGGAAAACGCCGAACGCCCGGAGCCCGGGAACGATGATCGACCCGATGTTCACGGAACCCTTCAGGATCCGTTACCGGGGCGACCGCCGAAGCCGGGCGCCGGGCGCGCACGGGGAGTGCCGCCGGCCCGCCGGGCGCGCGATCGGGCAAAACATTAGGGACGCCTGAACGGCGTCCCCGTTTGTTCCTTGGAAAAGGCGCCGATCAGGTCAGCGCCGGTTCACGGTCCTTCACACCGAGCGACATAACGTCGTCGTCCGCCGCCGTAGCGAGCGCGTCGTTCTCTGCCTGAAGCCGTACGAGCTCGGCTTCCAGATCACGTACGCGCTGCTGAAGGCGCCGCATCTCCGCGACCATACGGGGGTCGGGACCGCCGACGTGGCCGAGTAGAGCCTTCGCCATGACTAAGGGTCCTCCACGCTGAGTAACCAGCAGGGATCGCGCACGAGAATGAACCAAGTCGTTGCGCGTATCGTCTAGAGTCGCACCGGCCGGTCTCCTGGTCAAGACGCACATCACAGGCCGGTAACAACCTGTCGTCACCAGTTTAGCAGGTACAAACCGGAAACCCCTACCCGGTCAGCGCTCCTGGAATCCCGGACCTTCACCACGGGGCTCGCTCCAGCGCTCGGCGACGCCCGCGACCATGCCGGGGGCGGTACCCCCGCGCAGCAGTTCCAGCAGCCGTTCACAGGACGCCCGGGGGCCCTCCGCGACGACCTCGACACGGCCGTCCCGCAGGTTGGTGGCGCTGCCGGCCAGCCCGAGCTCCAGGGCGCGCGCCCGGACCCACCAGCGGAATCCCACGCCCTGCACCCGCCCGCGCGCCCAGGCGGTCAGCCGCGCGGTCTCACCGTCCGCGCCGCCGGTCGTGCTCGGCTCTCCGGTCACGCTCGGTTCTCCGGTCACGCTCAGTATCGTGCCCTTCGCGGACGGGGCTGGCACTTGGGACAGCTGTAGGAGGAGCGGTTCATGAAGACGTCGCGGCGGATCGGCGTCCCGCAGCGGCGGCAGGGCTCGTCCCGGCGGCCGTAGGCGTCCAGGGAACGGTCGAAGTAACCGCTCTCCCCGTTGACGTTGACGTAAAGGCTGTCGAACGAGGTGCCCCCGACGGCCAGCGCGGCGAGCATGACCTCGCGGACCCCCGCGAGGACACGGGTCACCTCTGCGCGCGTCAGGGTCTCGGTGGGGCGCGCCCAGTGCAGTGCGGCGCGCCAGAGGGCCTCGTCGGCGTAGATGTTGCCGACGCCGCTGATGAGCGACTGGTCGAGCAGGGCCCGCTTGACGCCGGTACGGCGGCGCCGCACCGCCCGGTAGAACGCCTCGTCGTCGAAGGCGTCCTCAAGGGGGTCGGCGGCGATGTGCGCGACAGGCTCCGGAACGGGGGTCCCCGCGACCCCGGGCACCAGGTCGGCGATCAGGAGGTGCCCGAAGGTGCGCTGGTCGACGAACCGCAGGTCGAACCCGTCGCCCCCGCCCTCCCCGGAAGGCCCGGACGGCCCGGGCGGCCCCGGCGGCCTGGCGGGCTCCGATGGCACGGGCGGCTCCGGCGGCGCGGCGTGGCCGGTGAAGGTGACCCGGACGCGCAGGTGCCGCTCCGCCTCCCGGTCCGGCTCGCCCACCAGGAGCTGGCCGCTCATGCCCAGGTGGGCCAGCAGGGCGTCCCCGGAGTCGAGAGGGATCCACATGTACTTGCCCCGGCGTTCGGGGGCGGCCATGGTCCGCCCCGCGAGACGGCCGGCGAAGTCGGCCGGCCCGCCGGTGTGGCGCCGCACCGCGCGGGGGTGCAGGACCTCGGCGGCGGCGACCGTGCGGCCGCTCACCCACCTGCCGAGCCCGCGCCGGACGACCTCGACCTCGGGCAGCTCAGGCACGTTCGGGCCCGGTGCCGGTGCCCGCGCCGGTCCCGGTGCCGGCCTCGGTCTCGCGCTGCACGGCGACCTCGCGGATGGCGTTCCAGGCCGCCTCGGCCGCGTGCTGCTCGGCCTCCTTCTTGCTGCGGCCCTCGCCCGACCCGTAGGTGGTGCCGCCGACGCGCACGGCCGCGCGGAAGGTCTTCTGGTGGTCGGGCCCGCTCTCGGAGACGTGGTACTCGGGGACGCCGAGCTCCTCCACCGCGGTCAGCTCCTGCAGCGAGGTCTTCCAGTCCAGCCCGGCGCCGAGGCCCGCCGAACGGGTGATCAGCGCGTCGAAGAGCCGGTGCACCAGCGCGGACGCCTCGTCCAGGCCGCGGTCCAGGTAGACGGCGCCGATCAGCGCCTCCAGGGTGTCGGCGAGGATGGAGGCCTTGTCGCGGCCCCCGGTGCCCTCCTCGCCCCGGCCGAGCCGGATGTGGGCGCCGACGTTCAGCGCCCGGGCGACGCCCGCGAGCGCCCTCATGTTGACCACCGCGGCGCGGAGCTTGGCCAGCTGCCCTTCCGGCAGGTCCGGATGGCCGCGGTACAGGGTGTCGGTGACGACCAGGCCCAGCACCGAGTCGCCGAGGAACTCCAGGCGCTCGTTGGTGGGCAGGCCGCCGTTCTCGTAGGCGAAGGAACGATGCGTCAGCGCACGTTCCAGAAGATCGTCGGTCACCTCGACGCCGAGCGCGCGGGTCAGTTCCGCGCGATCGGGCGCGGGCTCGGTCCTCTTACCGCTCACAGGCCCTCCTCGCAAGGCCCGCACCGCACGCAGGCGGTGCCGCTGGCGGCGTGTGACGCCCGGGCCGCCCGATGCCGGGAGGCCCTGGCCGCGCGGTCGAACGGCCGGGGTGAGGGTCCACGAAGACGAGGTGCGCGCCGGTCGCTCGAACGTTCCCGGCGTACACCACGGCCTCGGGCGCCCGCCCTCCGCCGCCACCACGCCGGCGTCACCGCCGTGGGTGGTCAGGTGGCCCGCGCACTTCGAGGGGCGGGCCGCGCCGTACGCGGTTCCGCCCCCCGGAATGCTCGGATCAGGCCGACGGGGTGATGACCTGCCGCCGGTCGTAGGTGCCGCATGTCGCGCACGCGGTGTGGGGCAGCTTCTGGTCGCGGCACGTGGGGCACTCGACCAGGGTGGGCGCGGTGGCCTTCCACTGCGCACGCCGGTGCCGCGTGTTGCTGCGCGACTTCTTCCGCTTCGGGACGGCCACGTCAGCCCTCCTGCTTTCGTTCTCGTCGGTCGATTGCCCTGCTGCCCTCGTCGCCGGTCAGGTCCCGCAGTGCCGCCCACCGGGGGTCGGCCACGGCGTGACCGTGATCCGGCCCGGCGTCCGCGAGACGGACGCCGCACTCCGCGCACAGGCCGGGACAGTCGTCCCGGCACAGTGGGGACAGCGGCAGTGCGAGCACCACCGCGTCCCGGAGCACCGGCTCGAGGTCGACCAGGTCGCCCTCGAGGCGGAGTTCGTCGTCGTCCGCGTTTCCGCCGGAGCGGGTGTCAGGATAGACGAAGAGCTCCTGGAAGTCCGCCTCGAAGGTCGAGGCGAGCGGATCCAGGCACCGCGCGCACTCCCCCTCAAGGGGAACCCGCGCCGTTCCGGTGATGAGCACGCCCTCCAGCACCGCCTCGAGCCGGAGATCCAGCTCGATGGCCGCACCCTCGGGAACGCCCACCATCTCGACGCCGAAATCCTTGGGGGCGGGCACGTTGAGCACCTCTTCGCGCGATGACCCGGGTTGCCTGCCCAGCGCCCGGGTGTCGAGCACGAGAGGAGCGTTCGGGTCGAGGCGAGACAGAGGAATCCTGCTTTCGTGAGCCATGGGAATCGCGGCCGTCGGTCAGGCCGAGGTCCCAGGGTACCCAACGCGGGGGCGTGGCCCCAACTCGCGTCCGCCGCCGGAGGCCGGCGGGCCGTGCCGCGCACCGGCCCGGGACCGTACGCGGCGGGAGTGGCGCTCTCGGGGAGCGAGCGCCCTCAGGACTCCCGGAGGCGCTCGGCGAGCCGTTCGTGCACCATGTCGGGGATGAGGCCGGAGACGTCGCCGCCGTACTTCACGATCTCCTTCATCAGGCTGGAGGAGAGGTAGGAGTAGAGGGGGTTGGTCGACATGAACATCGTCTCGACCCCGGCCATCCGGTGGTTCATCTGGGCCATCTGGAGCTCGTACTCGTAGTCGCTGACGGCGCGCAGCCCCTTGACGATGGCCGGGATGTCGTTCTGCCGGCAGAAGTCGACGAGCAGGCCGTGCCACTTGTCGATCTTGACGTTGCCGTACTCCTTGGTCACCTCCTCCAGCATCTCCATCCGCTCCTCGATGCTGAAGAGCCCCTTCTTCGTCTTGTTGATGAGCACGGCGACGACGACCTCGTCGAAGAGGCGGGACGCGCGGCTGATGATGTCGAGGTGGCCGTTGGTGACGGGATCGAACGAGCCTGGGCAAACGACACGGCGCACGAGGTGGCTCCATCCTTGCGTCTGGTCTTTCCGTGCAGGTGGGGCCCTGCGGCGCGACCGTACCAAACCGGCCGAGAGCGCCCCGGCACCGGGCTCGGGTCAAGCCGAAGGCGATTCGGTCTGGGCGCGCCCATACCAGAAGATCGCCTCGCCGTAGCGCCGGTCCCGTTCGGCGGCGTAGCCCTCGGGCCAGCGCAGCGCGGGCCCGCGCGCCGCCCGTTCCACGACGACCAGCGCGTCGGGCGCGGCCCAGCCGTGGTCGCGCAGGGACTCCAGCAGCGCCGTGACCGCGGCGTCGTCCATCGCGTACGGCGGATCGGCGAAGATCAGGTCGTACGGCTCGGCGGGCGGGCGTCCGGCGAGGCGCTCCACCCGGTCGGCGCACGGCACCGCGCCGGGGAGGCCGAGTGCGGCGACGTTCTGCCGGATGACCCGCAGGGCCCGGGGGTGCGACTCCACCAGCAGGGCGTGCGCGGCCCCGCGGGAGAGCGCCTCCAGCCCGACCGCCCCCGAACCGGCGTAGAGATCGGCGACCCGCAGCCCGTCGAGCGGCCCCAGCAGCGCCAGGACCGTGGAGAACAGGCCCTCGCGCGCACGGTCGCTGGTCGGGCGGGTGTCCCGGCCGGACGGCACGGCCAGCCGCCGCCCGCCCGCGCTTCCCGCGATGACCCTGGTCATCTCTCAAGTATCGGGGCGCCGCCGACCGCGCACGTCCCCCGCCCCGGCGCGGGCGGCTCGGGGGACGGGGAAGCCGATCCACGACCGTCCGGGTCCGGCCTTGGCAACCCGCGCCCAAATCCCGCCGCCGCTGTTCCCCTCGGCTACGTCGCGTGCCAACCTGAGCGCAGATCGTCGACGAATCGACACCCCCCCAGGAGTACCTCGTGCACCACGGCAGAAGACTGGCGGTGACGGCGGGCGCGACGGTGCTGGGCCTGGCGGCGATGAGCGGGGTCGGCCACGCCGACTCCGGCGACGCCGCCGGATCCGGCCCCCTGGCCGATCTGACCTCCTCGCTGACCGGCACTCTCAGCGGCCTGACCGGCTCCCTCACCGGCGGCGCCACGTCCCCGTCCTCCGGGACGGGCCGCACCGCTCCCTCCACGGCCCCCGCCGGGTCCTCGTCCCCCGCCGAACGGGCGGCTCCCAGGAGGAGCAGCGCCCCGAGCACCAAGACCGCTCCCACCAGGAGCGGCGGCACGTCCGGCAAGCCCGCCCGGACGCGCACGGCCCCCGAGACCGCGAAGCCGGGCAAGCGCGGCACGAAGCCGAAGACCCCCGCCCATCTGCGCGTCGACCTGTCCACCGGACTTGATCCGAAGACGAAGACGGCCACCGGGAAGCTGGTGGTCGACGCCGGGCTGACCACCCTCCTCGGCCCCGCCGGGCTGAGGCTGGAGGCCGACGGCCGCCTCTCCGCCGGGGACCTGTCCCTCGGGGACCCTGAGGCCGCCGGGGGACTCCGGCTCGGCACGCGCCTCGGCGACACCCGGGCGAACGTGGCGACGCGCGGCGCGCTCTCGGTGACGCCCGCGGGCATCTCCGCGTCCGGCTCCCTGGACGCCTGCGTGGGCTCGCGCTGCGCCGACGCTCCCTCGCCGCCCATACCGCCCACCCCGCCCACTCCCCCCACGCCGCCGATCCCGCCGACACCGCCGTCCCCGCCGACGCCTCCCACTCCGGAGCCGCCCGACTCGCCGGGCCCCTCGCCCGGCCTGCCGGACCTGCCGCCGTCCTCACCGCTGCTGCCCGACCTGCCCGCGCCGGTGCGGGTGCCGGGCGCGAGCGCGGCCGCGGTCGCACCGGACCGCGACCTGCCCGTCACCGGGGCCGACGCCGTCCCGCTGGCCGCCCTCGGGCTCGCCGCCGTGGTCGCCGGCGGCGCCGCCGTCGCCGCCACCCGGCGGCGCGCGACCAGGTCCTCCTAGACCGCGCGCCGTTCCCCCCGCCCCACGGCGGGGGGAACGGGCGCCGGTCAGAGCCGTTCGGACCGGGTGACCTGCCAGGCGCCGCCGGGACGCCGCTCCGCGACGAGCCGGTGGACGGTGACCTCGTCGCCGGCCTGGCAGGTTCCCCTGGCGCATCCGGCGACCGTCACCAGGGCGCTCAGCCGGCCGTCGGCGTCCCCGGGCCGCAGCGCGGTCTCGACCGGGGTGCCGGACGCCACCGTCCTCTCCCGGGCCACCGCGTCGAGCACGGCGCGCGCCTGGGCTCCGGGCCAGGAGAAGCCGCCACCCGAGGCCAGGACGGGAACGGAGTCGGCCTTGAGGACGTAGAGGGTGTCCAGCAGCCAGGTGCCGTTCTGCCGGACCATGGTCACCCGCATCGGCTCGTTGAGCGGGCGGACCGGGGCGCCGGCCGAACGGACGGTCCGCTTGACGTAGGCCAGGACGGTCACCGTCCCCGGCGCGGAGGCCGCGACGGCCGAGTCGGCGATCTCGGTGCCGACCGTGCTCCTGTTGTCGCGCAGCCGGACGCGCCAGTCGTCGGCCGCCAGCTGCCGGTCGTACTCGGCCCGGTAGCGCGCGGTGACCCTGGCGTGCGCGGCGGCGACGTCCTGGTCGATGCGGCGGTGGTCGAAGCTGAGGACCGCCCTGACCGACTCGCCCGCGGCGCCGAGGACCGCGGCGGCCTCGCCGGGCGGGGCGGGGGTGTCGGCGGCCGGGGGCGGGGACGGCCTCGGCGGCGGGCCGCCGCCCCCCATCAGCGCCCAGGCGGTGCCGCCGCCCGCGAGGGCCAGGACGGGCGCCGCGATCGCCACGGCGATCCGGAGGCGCCTGCTCCGCCCGCCCGGCGGGATGGTCTCCGACGGCGGGTTCGTCGCGAGCCGTTCCCGGCCGTCACCGTTCTCTCCCGTGCCGCCGGTGCCGCCGGTGCCGCCGGTGCCGCCCGTTCCGCCCGTTCCGCCCGTTCCGCCGGTGCCGCCCGTGCCGCCTGGTCCCTGCGCGGCTTCGCCTCCCTGCGCGCCTCCGGCGAACGAGGCGCCCGTGGTGAGCGCGCCCTCGGGCCGGTCCGGCACCGTCTCCTGGCGGCCCAGCAGGTCGAGCAGCACCTGCTGGGCCTCCGGCCGGTACGCCGGGTCCTTGGCGAGGCAGGCGGCGACGACCCCGCGCAACGAGTCGGGGATGGCCGACAGATCCGGTTCGTAGTAGATGATCCGGTGGAACACCGCGGAGATCGTGTCGTTGCCGAACGGATGCCGCCCGGTCGCCGCGAACAGCATCGTCGCCGCCCAGGCGAACATGTCCACGGCGGTGCCCAGCTCCGTGTCGTTGATCTGCTCGGGGGCCATGTACGAGGGGGTGCCCACCACGCCGCTGCCCCGGGCCGCCGCCGCGCCCAGCACCCGCGCGATGCCGAAGTCGATCACGCGCGGGCCGTCCGGGCCCATCAGCACGTTCGCCGGCTTGAAGTCGCGGTGCAGGACCCCGGCCCGGTGGATGGCCGCCAGCGCGGTGACCGTGCCGATCGCCAGCCGGTCCAGGTCGGTGCCGGTCCGCGGGCCGGTGCCGGTGACCAGCTCGGTCAGCGAGGGGCCCGCCACGTACTCGCTGACGACGTAGGGAAGCTCCCCGGACACGTCGGCGTCCAGGACCTGGGCGGTGCAGAACCCCGCCACCCGGCCGATCAGGTCCAGCTCGCGCTCGAACCGGGCCCGCCACTCGGGATTCTGGCTGAACTGGGCGCGCAGCAGCTTGATGGCCACGTCACGGCCGTCGGAGCCGCGGCCCAGGAAGACGACGCTCTGGCCGCCCTCGCCCAGGCGCCCGCGGAGCTCGTAGGGTCCCAGCCGCGCCGGGTCGCCGGACTGCAGGGGGCGAACGGCCGTCATCGTCTCCTCCGTCACGGTGCGGGCCCGCGACGGGCCCTGGGCCCGCCGGGGATCCCGGACCCGCCACGGGTCCTGTACCCGCGCGGGCTCCCGGTGGCCCATCCTCCCCGTGCCATCGTTGGACGTCTGTGATCGATCACCCAGTACGCCGGGGAAGTCCCGCTTTCTGACGCCCGTTCCGTCCCGCGCGCCCCTCTGGCCTTCTCGAAGACCTCTCGGTCCTTCTCGAGGGCCCTCAGGCCTTCTCGAGGAACTCGGTGCGGTCCTCGTCGAGAAGGGCGGCCAGTTCCGCCGCCAGACCCGGGTGCCCGGCCAGTTCGGGATCGGCCTCGACCAGGAGGGTGGCCTCCTCCCGGGCCTGGCGGATCACGTCCTCGTCGCGCTGCAGGGTGAGCAGGCGCAGGCTGGAGGAGCGCCCGGCCTGGGCGGCGCCGAGCACGTCGCCCTCGCGGCGCTGCTCCAGGTCGAGCCGGGACAGCCGGAACCCGTCGGTCGTCGAGGCCACCGCCTCCAGCCGTTCCCGCGCCTTGCCGTCGGGCTCGGCGTCGGTGACCAGCAGGCACAGGCCCGGCAGCGTGCCCCGCCCGACCCGGCCGCGCAGCTGGTGCAGCTGCGACACCCCGAACCGGTCGGCGTCCATGATGACCATCGCGGTGGCGTTGGGGACGTCCACGCCGACCTCGATCACGGTGGTCGCCAGCAGGACGTCCAGCTCCCCCGCGGTGAAGCGGCGCATCACCGCGTCCTTCTCGTCGGGGTGCAGCTTGCCGTGCAGCACGCCGATCCGCACCCCGGCCAGCAGCTCCTCCAGGCGCGGCAGCAGCTCCATGATGCCCAGCGGCGAGCGCCGGTCGCCGTCCTCCGCCGGGGCGGCGTCGCGGGCGTCGCCCTCGTCGCCCTCCCGCTCGCCGATCCGCGGGCAGACGATGTAGATCTGGCGGCCGCCCGCCGCCTCCTCCTTGATCCGCTCCCAGGTGCGGGCGAGGAAGGCCGGCTTCTCCGGCGGCACCACATGGGTCCTGATCTCCGCGCGGCCGGCCGGGAGCTGGGCCAGCACCGAGGTCTCCAGGTCGCCGAACACCGTCATCGCGACCGTGCGCGGGATCGGGGTGGCGGTCATGACCAGCACGTGCGGACGCCCGCCGGTCACCTTCTCGCGCAGGGCGTCGCGCTGCTCGACGCCGAACCGGTGCTGCTCGTCGACCACCACCAGCCCGAGGTCGGCGAACTGGACGTTGTCCTGGAGCAGCGCGTGGGTGCCGACCACGATCCCGGCCGCCCCGGACGCGGCCTCCAGCAGTGCCTCCTTGCGCGCCTTGGCCCCCTGCGAGCCGGTGAGCAGGGCCACCCGGGTGGCGACGTCGGCGCCGCCGATCTGCCCGGCCTGGGCCAGTTCGCCGAGCATCCCGGTGATCGAACGGTGGTGCTGCTGGGCCAGCACCTCGGTCGGCGCCAGCAGCGCCGCCTGCCCGCCGCCGTCCACCACCTGCAGCATCGCCCGCAGCGCGACCACGGTCTTGCCCGCGCCCACGTCCCCCTGGAGGAGGCGGTGCATCGGGTGCTCCAGGGACAGGTCCGCCGCGATCTCGCGGCCGACCTCCAGCTGCCCCGGCGTCAGCGCGAAGGGCAGGCGGGCGTCGAAGGCGTCCAGCAGCCCGCCCTCGACCGGCGGGCGGGCCTTGGCGGGCAGCGCCGCCGCGGCCAGCCGCCGCTGCGCGAGCGCGGCCTGGAGGACGAACGCCTCGTCCCACTTGAGGCGCTTGCGGGCGCGGCTCAGCTCGTCCCAGGTGCGGGGACGGTGGATGCCCTCGTACGCCTCGTGCAGCCCGATGAAGCCGTGCCGCCTGAGCGTCGCCTCCGGCATCGGGTCGGCGGCCGGTTCGAGCGAGTCCAGGACCATCCCGACCGACTTGCCGATCGTCTCGATGTCCAGGCCCTTGGTGGAGGGGTAGATCGGGATGATCTCGTCCGCCCACTCCTGCGCCGCCTCCTGCGCGTCCTGGACGCCCGCGCCGCCGGACGCCCGGTCCGCCACCACCTTGTACTGGGGGTGGGCGAGCTGGCGCTGCCCGCGCCCGCCCCGCGGCCGGTAGGTGCTGATCTTGCCCGCGAACAGCCCGCGGGTGCCCGGCGCCAGCTCCCGCTCGGCCTTGTAGGAGCCCTTGCGGCCGAAGAAGCTCAGCTTCAGCTCGCCGGTGCCGTCGGTGACGGTGATCTCCAGGACGTAGCCGGGGCTGCGGGTCAGCGTCCGGCCCTGCACCTTCACCACCTCGGCCATCACCGTGACGTGCTCGCCGTCCTCCAGCCCGCTCAGCGGGGTCAGCTCGCCCCGGTGGGCGTAACGCCGCGGGTAGTGGTGCAGCAGGTCCCCGACCGTGTGCAGGTCGAGCCCCTTGGCCAGCACCTTGGCGGTCCTGTCCCCCAGGACCTTGTGCAACGGCTCGTCGAGTTTCGCCACGTTCCCCTTTCTACCGCGCTCGTCCCCCCACGCCGGGTCCGCCGAGCCGTTTTCTACCGTGCCGGTAGGACGTTCCGGGGCCGTCACTCCACACCGATGAGGAGAGGGAAGCGGACCTGGCCGCCGTCGTAGACGACGACCTCCACGTCCGGGCACGCCTCGCGCAGATGCGTCTCCAGCTCCTCGGCGAGCCCGTCCGGGGCGTACGTCCCGGGGATCAGCGTCACCAGCTCGCCGCCGCCCGGCAGCATCCGGTCCAGCATCTTCCGGGCCACCTCGGCGACCCCGGCGCCGATCATGGCCACGTCACCGTCGATCAGGCCGAGCACGTCGCCGGGACGGCAGAGCCCGGCGCTGGTGACGGCCTCCTCGGCGGCCACCTCCAGCCGCCCGGACCGGGTGGCGCCCGCCGCCCGGGCCATCGCGATCACGTCCTCGTCGAACCGGCGCAGCGGGTCGTGGACCGCCAGCGCCGCCAGGCCCTGCACCGACGCCCTGGACGGGACGACCGCGATCCGCGCGCCGCCCTCGCGGGCCCGCTCGGCCGCCGCCTCGGCCAGCGCCAGGACCTCGGGCTCGTTCGGCAGCACCGCCACCTCGTCGCCCGCCGCCAGGATCGCCTCCGCCAGCACCGCCAGCGGCGGCACCGCGCCGGGCTCGCGCCGGACGACGCGGGCACCGCCGCTCTCGAACAGCGCGGCCAGCCCCTCCGCCGCCGTGACCGCCACCACCGCCCGGCCCGCGCACGGCGCCTGCGGGCGGCCCCCGCCCCCGGCGTGCAGGCAGGTCACCCGGACGCGGTGGGGGCGGCCCGCGGACAGGCCCGCCTCGATGGCCGCGCCCGCGTCGTCGGTGTGCACGTGGACGTTCCACAGCCCGCCGCCGCCGACGACGACCAGCGAGTCGCCCAAGCCGTCGAGGGACTCGCGCAGGCCGGGAACGGACTCGTCCTCGGCGTCCAGCAGGTACATGACCTCGTAACCGGGGCCGGGAGGGTCGTCGCGCTCGTCCCGGGCGGGCGCCCGCCCCACCGCACGCCCGGCCGCACGCGCGGGCACCTCGTACCGCTCGGGGTACTCGTCGGAGAGGACGGCCACCAGCGCGTCCAGCACCACGCACAGCCCGGCCGCGCCCGCGTCGACCACGCCGTTGCGTTCCAGCACCTCCAGCTGCGCGGTGGTGCGGCGCAGCGCCCGCCGCGCCCCGGAGGCCGCCGCCCGCGCCACCCCCGCCGGGCCCGCCCGCGTCGCCGCGGGATCCGCCGGGGGCTCCTGTCCCGCCTCGACCGCCGCCGCCGCGGCGTCCGCCGCCGCGTCGAGGACGCTGAGGATCGTGCCCTCGACGGGATGCTCGACCGCGTTGCCCGCCAGCACCGCCGCGTACCCCAGGGCCTCGGCGAACGCCTCGCGGTCCGCGCACGTCTCCGGCCGCCCGACGATCTCTGCCAGGCCGCGGAGGATCTGGCTGAGGATCACCCCCGAGTTGCCCCGGGCGCCCACCAGCGCCCCCTGGACCAGGGCCCGCCACGCCTCCGCCGTGCCCGCGTCGCCGGGCAGCCCGGCCACCGCGTCGGCCGCCGCCAGGACGGTCAGGTGCAGGTTGGTGCCGGTGTCCCCGTCCGGTACGGGGAACACGTTGAGCGCGTCGATCTCCGCGCGGGTCCGGCCGAGCGCCTCCGCCGCGATCCTGCTCCACCGCCGCACCGCCGCACCGTCGAGGATCTCGCCCACTCCCGCTCCCCTCCGCCGTCTCCGCGTCTCCCTCTGTACCTCGCGGACCGCCGCGAAGGGAACACCCGGGAGGAAGGCGGACGGAAAGGCGGGCGTGGACGGCGAGCGGGGAACGGCGGGCGCGCACGTACGCCGATTCGCCTTGGAGAGGAGCGGTGGGCTAATCTGATTCGTGCGCCTCGTCCGGGGCGCTTTCTGAGCAGCCCCCGTGCCCGCCCGTGACCGGCGGGGCATCGCGGGTCGCTCCGGTTCAGAGCATCGACACCCACTTGGAGTTTCCCGTGGCTTCCGTCTGCGACGTCTGCGGCAAGGGACCCGGTTTCGGCATGCGCGTCTCCCACTCGCACCGCCGCACCCCGCGCCGCTGGAACCCCAACATCCAGCGCGTGCGCGCCGTCATCAACGGCGGCACCAAGCGGATCAACGCCTGCACGTCGTGCATCAAGGCCGGCAAGGTCGTCAAGCCGACCGTCTGACCGGACGGCCGCGGCGCCGCCGCGCCCGCGAGCACCCGGCCGGCTCATCGGATCTCCGGTGAGCCGGCTTTCTGCGTTCCCGCGCCGGCCGGTGCGCGGCGTCAGCGCACGTCCTCGATCAGCGCACACTCTCGATCAGCGCACGTCCTCGATCAGCGGGCGCTTGAACTCCGACAGCTCGACCGCGATCCCGTTCAGCAGCGTGTCCCAGGTGTCGAGCTGGCGGCGGTCGCCCTCCACCTTGCTCCGCCCCTCCTCCAGTGAGCCGATCGCCTCCTCGGTCGCGGCGATCAGCCCGCCGAGCTCGGCGGCCAGCTCGCTCTCGACGTGACCGGTCCAGGCGCGCAGCCCCTCGGCGCACTCCTCGGTGTACTGGCCGGCGATGCGGCCGGCGCCCCCGGCCAGCGCGTCGGCGTACTCCCCGGTCGCCCGCTCCACCAGGCGGCGCTTGGCGAGCCGGGCGCTCACCACCACGATCGCGCCGGCCGACAGGACGACCGGCGCGGCGATCCAGCTCACCAGGCCGAGGGCGAACAGCCCCGCCCCGGCGGCGGCCCCGGCGGTGCCGACCCCGGCCGCGCCGGCGGCGTTCGGCCAGGACAGCATGGGCGAGGTACGGGCCAGCACGCGGTCCGGGACGTGCATGCTCATGTCCCGCAGCCATTCGCGGAGGGCGCCCTCGTCGACCGGCCGCCGCGACCCGGTCAGGTCGGCCCGCAGCTCCTCCAGATGCTCGGCGTAGTCCTGCAGCAGCGGGAGCACGCTGCGTTCCAGCGCCTCCTCCCGCTTGCGCATGAACCGCTCCAGCGGGCCGTCCTCGCGCCCCGCGAACTCGCGCAGCTCGTCCTGGAGGCGCCGGTTGAGCACGTCGTCGATCTGCATGATCGCGCCCGCGTAGCGCTCCATCCGGTCGCCCTTGAACGGGCGCAGCTTCAGCCGCGGCGGACGGTCCATCCACCGCGGCACCTCGGGGACCAGGCCGCGGATGAACCGCTCCAGCTCGGCCGCCAGCAGCTGCTCGGTCTCGGCGACCCATCCGTTCAGCCCGGTACGGATGTGGCCGAGGGTCTGCATGAGGCTCTCCCGCCGGTCCCGGCTGGAGTCCAGCGTCTCCCGGAGCTGGTCGGCGCTGCGGTTCAGCAGCAGGCGGCGTTCCATGACCACCTTGTCCAGCTGGGCGATCTGGTGGCCGAGCAGCTCGGCCGGGCGCAGCAGCTTGACCCGCGCCTTGTCGTGCACGAGGAAGTCGGCGAGTGCGGCCTCCAGCTCCTGGACGCCCGACTCGCGGTCCAGCCGCTCGTCCACCGTCTGCGCGGTACGGGCCTCCAGGGCGTCGTAGGCGCTGACGAAGAACAGCCGGCGGGCCACCGAGCGGCGGGCGTAGGACTCGGCGATGGTCCGGCAGCGCCGCCGCACGTCCTCACGGTCCCTGGGCCTGATCAGGTCGAACTGGTTGACCGCGAAGAAGATCTCCTTGTGCCCGAGGTCGGCGAGCATCTTCAGGTAGTGCTCCACGTCCCGGTCCTTGAACGCGCCGCGCGCCGGTGTCACGAAGATGATGGCGTCGACCTGCGGCAGGAAGGCCAGCGTGACGTTCTCCCGCTCGGGGCTCTCGTTGGTCCCGGCCGAGTCGATCAGCTCGACGTTGTCGCGCAGCAGCGCGTACGGCCCCCGCACCTGGCCCCACAGGTAGGGGCTCTCCACCAGCAGGCCGCGGTCGTCCAGCCGCAGCTCGACCGCCTGCCGGAACTGGGAGATCGTGGCCTGGAGCCCCGGCGAGCCGGGGTCGAGCCCCTGGAAGAGGGTCGCGCCCTCGACCTCGCCGTACCCGACGACCGTGGTGAACGCGGTGGTGGGGTTCTCCTTCATCGGTAGCAGCTCGGCCCGGAGCAGGGCGTTGACCAGGGTGCTCTTCCCGCTGCTGAAGTCGCCGAAGACCATGATCCGGAACGTGGTGCGGCGCAGGGTCTTGATCGCCTCGTCCAGCGTGTGCGAGTGGCGGGCGGTCACGCCCGGCCCGGCCGGGCCGCCTTCCAGGTCGCCGGCGATCGCCCGGGTGCGCTCGAACAGCTCGCCCAGCCGGGCCCGCTGGACGTTCCACACGCCCAGCCCCTCCTCGCCCGCGCGGCCGTCGCCCGCGCGGCGGTCGAGGCCCGTACCCTGCCCGCCGTCGCCCGGCGCGGCGTCGTGAACATGCCGGCTCATGCCCGTCCCATCCGTGTCGTCGCCCCCAGGCGCCGGGCGGCGGCGGCCACGTCCTCGGCGAGCCGCCCGGCCTCGAACCTCAGACGCTCGGCCCGCACCGGCGGTTCACCGGCCGCGTCCCACAGCGCCATGCGCGTCTCCCACCAGCTCTCCTGCCAGCTCTCTGCGGAGGACAGCAGGTCGTCGTACCGGGCGTCCACGTGCCCGGCCGCCCGCGTCGCGATGGCGGCCGACAGGTCGACGCAGATCCGGCGCGACTCCTCCCGGATCCGCCGCCGCTGCCGGTCCAGGTCGTCGCGGCCCAGGTCGCGGCGTACGCGCTCCCACAGGCGCGGCGAGAGAACGGTGGCGGGGGCCAGCGGCGGGATGAGGGAGAGGGTGAGGTCCAGGGCCGTGGTCCCGCCCTCGAAGAGCCACCGGCCCAGGCCGCGGCGGCGAAGGGGGAACGGGGGCCCGCCCCGTCCGCGGCCCGTGCCCGCCGCGCCGGCTGGAGCCGCGGGACCTCCCGGGTCAGAGGAGCCGGCCCAGGCCGCTTCGCCTCGCCGGTCCCCTTGCCCGCCCTCTTCTCCGTCCTCCGCGCCGGCCTCTGCGCCGTCGTCCCCGGGCCCGGCGGGCGGGCCCGCGACGGCGGCCAGTTCGCCGCGGAGCCATTCGGCGTCCCGCCGGAACGCCTCGTCGATCGCCGCGGAGGCCGCGGCGGTCTCCTCCGCCGCGGTGCGCAGCAGCAGGGGCTCCACCTCGTCGCGCCAGCACACCGCCGGGTCCGGATGCGTCGCGGTGAGCCGTTCGATCCCGGCCATCACGGCCTGCCACCGCCGCGTCCCCGCCGTGGCGACGCCCGCGTTCAGCCGGGCCCGGCGGCCCTCCGCCTCCAGCCGTACCGCCGCCCAGCGCGCCCGGGCGGCCCGGTGCTCGGCCTCGATCCGCTCCCGGGCGAGCCGGACGCCGGGCTCCGCACGGGCCCGTGCGGCCGGCATCTCCTCCGCCAGCGCCAGCATCCCCTCACAGGCCGCGGCCAGCACTCCGGCGCTCTGCCGGGCCCGGGCCGCCCGGCGGTCCGCGCCCGCGGCCAGGCCCGCCAGCCGCGCGCGCAGCGCGACCAGGCGCTCCAGGTCGTCCGGTACGACCCCGGCGCCGCCGGGGCCGGGCAGCACCTCCACGGCCGGGCCGATCGCCGCCGCCACGGCGCGCGCCCGTTCCAGGACGGCGCCCACGGCATCCTCGGAGAGGAGGTCGAGCATGGTCACCACGACCAGCACGTGCGGGATCCGGTGCACCCGCACCAGGTCGCGCAGCAGGTCCTTCTCCTGCGTGTTGAGCCCGCCCCGGGCGCGGACGACGACCACGACGGCGTCGCAGCCGGGCACGGTCAGCGTCCGCGCCTCGTGGTCCCCCTCCCCGCGCGCGGGGAGCGCGTCGAACGCCGGGGTGTCGATCAGTTCGAGCCGGGAGGCGCGCAGCCAGCGATCGTCGACCCGTACGACCCGACCCGTCCTCGCACCGGGAGGGCCCGCGCCGGAGCCGGCGGCCCCGGTGGCCGTTTCCGCTCCGGCCTCGGGATCCACCTCGGGGACCGGCTCGGGCTCGGGATCCGGGTCGGCCTCGGACTCGGCCTCCGGATCCGGGTCGGCGTCGGGGTCGCGTCCCGGCCGTACGGACACGACCGAACGGGTGGTGGGCCCCTCCCCCTCGTCGAGCAGCGCGGCCCCGAGCAGCTGGTTGATCAGGTGCGACTTGCCCGCGGAGAAGGAACCGGCGAAGCAGACCTGGCAGGCGGGCCGCCGGTTCCGCGCCGCCAGGCCGCGGAGCCGCCAGGCGAGACGGTCCAGCCCGTGCTCCCCGGCCAGGGCGGCCCCGCGCCCCAGAAGCCGGTTCCAGGTCTCGTCCAGCGCTTCCGGCGAATCGTCCACTACCGCCCCGTGATCCCCCGAACCTCGCTCAGTCGACGTGGATCGTATCCGGAAAGGCCCTCCGGCGCCCCCGTGTCCCGGAAGTCCCGGCCGTCTCAGGACGTACGGTGCCGCCAGAAATGGTCGACCGGGCCGATGCCCGCGCCCAGCGGGAAGCCGGCCGCGATGGCGCCGGTGACGTACTCCTTGGCCTTGCCGACGGCCGCCGGGACGTCCTCGCCCAGGGCCAGGTACGAGGCGATGGCGGACGCGAGGGTGCAGCCGGTGCCGTGGGTGTGCCGGTTGTCGTGGCGGGCCGCGGTGAAGCGGTACTCGCGTTCGCCGTCGAAGAGCAGGTCGGCGGGCTCGCCGGGGAGATGCCCGCCCTTGATCAGCACCCAGCGCGGGCCGAGCGCCTTGACCGCCTCGGCGGCCTCGCGCAGCCCCGACTCGTCCACCACCTTGACCCCGGTGAGCTGGTCGACCTCCCACAGGTTGGGGGTGACGACCGTCGCGGTGGGCAGCAGGACGGAGCGGACCGCGTCCAGCGCCTCGGGGGCGAGCAGGGTGTCTCCGTGCTTGGACACGCCGACCGGGTCGACCACGACGGGGACGGTGACCTCGGCGAGCACCGCCGCGACGGTCTCGACCAGCGCGGTGGAGGCGAGCATCCCGGTCTTGATCGCGTCCGCGCCGATGTCGGACAGGACCGAGTCGAGCTGGGCGCGCACGGCCTCGGGAGGCAGCTCCCAGTAGCCCTGGACGCCGAGGGAGTTCTGCGCGGTCACCGCCGCGATGACGCTCATGCCGTGGGCGCCGAGCGCGAGCATGGTCTTCAGGTCCGCCTGGATCCCGGCGCCGCCGCCCGAATCCGACCCCGCGACGGTGAGCACGAGGGGCGGGGCCTGGGCCTGGTTTCGCGTCATACGCCCACTGTACGGTCGATCATGCCGTTCTCCCGCCCTGGCCCGCCCTCGCCCGTCCCGGGGCCGAGACCGGACGGCGCTACACGCGGGTGCAGGGCAGGCCGTTCATCTTGCAGGACGAGGGGCCGCCCGCGGTGCCCCGGGCCAGGAAGGTCACCTTCACCGACCGGCCGGGGGCGAGGGCGGGGGCGCCGGTGCGGCTGCGCACCCAGCCGAGCTCGCCGGTGCGGACCACGGTGGCGCCGCTGACGGAGAGGATCGAGGCGTCCGGGATCCGGAAGGCCAGCTGCCACGCGGGCACGGACCGCGGGCCCCGGTTGGCGATCGTGGCGGTGAAGCGGAAACCGTCGGACGAGCGGCTCACCATGCGGAAGGCGACGACCAGCCCGTCGGCGCGCGGGGCGCCGCGGCTGGCGCGGTCGCCGGGGCCGCGCTGGGAGACCTGGCCCTCGCGGACCTCCGTCTCCGGCTCCTGCGGGGCGCCGCCGGCGAAGTTGAGGGAGATCTGCTGGGTGCTCATCGCGTAGGACACCACGCCGACGGCCATCACCAGCGCGACGATCGGCAGCAGGGGCATCGGGATCTTCGAGAGGGGTCGCGATCGGGAGCGGCCGTCGGCGCGGCCGCCGGAGCGGCCGGCAGAGGGGCCGCCGGAGGGGCCGGTCCCGTCCGGCGCGACCTCGTCCTCGGCCGCCTCAAGCCTGGTGTGTCGTCCCATCCCATCCCTCTTCGATCACAGGATGTATACCAAACCCGCACCAAGCATGCCTACCAGACGGGTGAAGGGGCGCACCGGTAGCCGCGGGGTTCGAGCGGGTTCACTCCCGGAAGTGGTCCCAGCCGCCGCCCTGGTAAGAACCGCCGTCCACCAGCACTCCGGCACCTTCCGTCACGCGGCCGATCACGGTCCACGACGCCGGTGGTACGGCCGACGACGGAATTGTGGCGGCGAAGCCATGGTCCTCTCCGCCGGTCAGAACGTGGCGAAGGCCACCCCGGCCGAGCACCCGCGGCACCGGGACGTCCGCGGTGTCCACCTCGACGCGGACCCCGCTCGCCTTGGCGATGTGGCCCAGATCCTGGAGCAGGCCGTCGCTGACGTCCATCAGCGCGGTCGCGCCCATCGCCCGCGCCTCGGCTCCGGCCGTGTACGGGGGGCGGGGGCGGCGATGGGCCTCGATCAGCTCGGCGGGCGCCGTCCGCCCGCTCCTCAGCAGCTCCAGCCCGGCCGCGGAGTGCCCCAGCCGCCCGCGGATCGCCACCAGGTCCCCGGGGGCGGCCCCGGCGCGGGTCAGCGGCGGCTCGCCGTCCAGGTCGCCCAGCGCGGTGATCGCGAGCGTGATCTGCGGCGCGGCCACGACGTCGCCGCCGGCCACCGAGCAGCCCGCCAGCTCGCATTCCTCGGCCAGGCCCGCGTACAGCTGCTCGGCCCACTCCACCGGGGTCTCGGGCGGCACCGCGAGGCCGACCAGCAGCACGGTCGGCCGGGCGCCCATGGCGACCACGTCCGCGAGGTTCTGCGCGACGGCCTTGCAGCCGATCTCGTACGGGCCCGACCAGTCGCGGCGGAAGTGGCGCCCCTCGACGAGCAGGTCCGTGGTGGCCACCACCCGCCCGTCGGGCGCGCGCACCACCGCCGCGTCGTCCCCGGGCCCCAGTTCCACCGCCGGTCCCTGCGGCAGCCGGTCGGTCAACCGCGTGATCAGCCCGAACTCGCCCAGCTCTCCGATACTGCTCATCCGCCCCCGATCTCGTTTCCGCCGCCGTCGCGCCGGGAAGGCTCTGGACACCCAGGCCCCCGCGCCCACCGCGGCCCGTAACACGATACGGTGACCGTTCGACGGTTTTTCTCCGCCCGGGGAGGACGTGATGGTGCAGGCCTACATCCTCATCCAGACCGAAGTCGGCAAGGCCGCCGAGGTGGCCGGTGAGATCGCCGGCATTCCGGGTGTGACCCTGGCGGAGGACGTGACGGGACCCTATGACGTGATCGTCCGATCGGAGGCGCGCAATGTCGACGAGCTGGGCAAGCTCGTCGTGGCGCAGATCCAGGCGGTGGAGGGGATCACCCGTACGCTCACCTGCCCGATCGTCCACATCTGACGGCCCGCCCCGCACGTCCGCGCGCCATGACCGGCGTCCCGCGCGCCGGGGCGTCCGCGCGCGGGTCCTGGCGCTCGTCCTGCTGCTGCCGGTGGCCGCCGGCTGCGGTGCGGGGGCGGTGCGGGTCCCGGTGCCGGCGCCGGACGCGGCGGGTGCGCGGCTGTGCGCCGGGCTGCGCCTGCCGGAGAAGGTGCACGGGCTGGAGCGCCGCGACACCGACCCGGAGTCGCCGCTCACGGCGGCCTGGGGGTCGCCCGCGATCGCGCTGCGCTGCGGCGTGCCGCGGCCCGCGGCGCTGGTGCCGACCTCGCAGCTGGTCACGGTGAACGGGGTGGACTGGTTCGGCCAGCCGGCCGACCGCCCGGTCACCTTCACCGCGGTGGCCCGGCAGGTCTATGTCGAGGTGACGGTGCCGCCCAAGTACAGCCCGCCGGGCGACGTGCTGGTCGAGCTGGGCGCGGCGATCTCCGCCACGATCCCCAAGAAGCCCGAGGGCCAGATCTGACCCGGCCGCTCCGAGGTCGAGACCCGCGGGCGCGGTGGCGGGACGTCGTCCCGCCACCGCGCCGAACGCGGCCGGTCTCCCGGTCAGGCCGGTCTCCCGGTCAGGCCGGTCTCCCGGTCAGGACAGGGGGAAGGGCAAGGTGGGCATCCAGGTGCGCCAGACCTCTTCCAGGCGGCCGTCGGCGATGACGGCGGCCAGGGCCCCGTCGAGGTCGGCCAGGACCTCGGGACGGTCCTTCGCCACCGCCACGCCCCAGCGGTTGCCCGTCGGGACGGTGAACGCGAGGTCGAAGGCGGGGTCCTCGGCGAGGGGGACGAACACCACGTCGTCGTCCACGACCGCGTCCACCTCGCCCGAGCGCAGGGCCGCCAGCATGTCCCCGAAGACGTCGTCGGTCTCGCCGCCGAAGGGGACGGTGACGGCGCCCTCGAACGTCTCGGCCAGCGCCATGTTGGTGCTGCCCTCGATCGCGGCGACGCGCCGGCCGGCCAGGTCGCCCGGAGCGGACACGCCCGCGCCGCGCCGCACCAGGACCGACTCGTTGAAGATCGCGTACGGGCGGGTGAACGCGGCCTGGCGCAGCCGGGCCTCGGTGATGCCCTGGCCGCACCAGACGGCGTCGACCTCGTGCGCGCGCAGGGCCGGGAAGAACTCGGCCCAGGGCGTGAACACCCACTCCAGGCGGCGGCCCAGGGCCCCGGCGACCAGCGCAGCGGCGGCGGGCTCGTAGCCGTGCCGGGTCACGCCGTCGGGGCTGCGCGAGAACAGCGGCGGCGCCTCGGCGTCGATGCAGGCCAGCCGCAGCGGGGCGGTCACGGGAGGTGCTCGGTGTACATCTCGCGCTCCCAGTCGGTGATGGCACCGCAGAAGCGGGCCCACTCGTCGCCCTTGAGCGCCAGGTACAGCTCGGCCATCTCCTCGGGGAACGAGCCGCGGACGACCGGGTCGGACGCGAAGGCGTCGAGCGCGTCGCGGAGGGTGAGGGGCAGCGGGGTGAACTTCGAGGGCGGGCCGGCCGGGTCGTCGGTGGAGGCGTCCGCGTAGCTGCTGCCCGCCTGGGGCGCGCCCGGGTCGACGGCGTGGTCGAGGCCGTTCTTGATGGCCGAGATCAGCGCGGCGTGCGAGAGGTAGGGGTTGACGCTGGCGTCGGGCAGCTTGCATTCGAGCCGGCCGTTGGCCGACAGCCGCACCGTGCAGGTCTTGTTGTCCATGCCCCAGTTGATCTGCGAGGGGGCGAACTGCCCGGCGTCCCAGTACCGCTTGTAGGAGTTCACCGTGGGGCCCATCAGCGCCATCATCCCGGCGGCGTGGCTGAGGATGCCGCCGACCGCGTGCCGGCCGGTCTCGGTGAGGTGCATCTCGGTGACGGCGGGGTCGGCCAGCACGTTCTCCTCGCCGCGCCACAGGCTGAGGTTGTGGTGGCAGCCGTTGCCCATCACCCCGGCCGCCGGCTTGGGCATGAAGCTGGCGGTGACGCCCAGCTCGCGGGCCACCTGGCGGCAGATCTGCCGGTAGGTGACCAGCCGGTCGGCGGTCCGGTCGGCGTCGTCGAACATCCAGTTCAGCTCCAGCTGCCCCGGATCCTCGTAGTCGCCCTCGATCATGTCGAGGCCGAGCGCCTGGCCGTACCGGATCACCCGCTGGAAGACCGGCCGCATCACCTCCAGGCTGTCGACGTGGTACGACGGGCTGGAGCCGGGCTTGACGTGCACCTCCAGGCCGGGCCCCGTCCAGGTCATCTCCGGTTCGCAGCCGCTGCGCAGCCGCAGCCCGGTGGCCTCGGTGAACGCGGCGTGCACCCGGCGCAGGTTGGAGCGCGCGTCGGTGGCCAGCGGGCGCCCGCCGACCCCGGGTCGCTGCCCCGGCTCGTACACGCTGCAGAAGAACCGGCCGACGGTGGTGTCCCACGGGAGCACGTCGAAGGTGTCCAGGTCGGGCATCGCGGTGAACTCGGGCGCCTCCGTGCCGCCGCCGAGCAGGGCGCCGAACCGGTCGACCTGGAGGTCGGACATGGCGGTGCGGTGCAGGTTGACGCCGTTTTCGAGGTTGCGGCGCAGGTGCCGGGCCGGGACGACCTTGCCGACCACCCGGCCGGTCAGCGAGACCGTCTGGTAGTAGATGAACTCGACCCCGGACTGCTCGACGCGGGCGGCGAGGTCGCGCGCCGCGCCGTCGTCGGTGTTGCGTTCCTTGTGCTCGTCGAGAGCCGTCGTAGTGGACATCGGGCCTTCCTCAGATGGATAGGGGGTCAGACCGGGGCGGGAGCTGCGGTCACCAGCTCGTGGTAGCGCCGGTGTTCGGCCAGGGGGATGCCGATGAGCACGACCCCGACCATCTGGTGGTCGCGGTAGTACGCCATCGCGACGCCGTCCTTGAGCGCCCGGGGGTGGTCGAGCCCGCCGTCGAGCAGTTCGCAGCGGTCGCCGAGGCCGGGGGCGCCGTAACTCTGCACGCGCACGTCGTACTGGTCGCTCCAGAACGACGGCAGGGGGGCGAAGACGGAGTCGTCGGGCGGCCGGACGCCCAGGTCGGCGGCCAGCGTCGCCGCCGCGCGCCGGGCGGTGTCCCCGGGCACGCACCAGTGCTCCACCCTGCGGGGCTCGTCGTCGTAGCGCGGGTTGGGGAAGCGGGCCACGTCACCGGCCGCGACCACGCCGGGACGCCCCTCCACCCTCATCCGGTTGTCGCAGACCACGCCGTCGCTGAGATCGAGGCCGTTGCGCTCCAGCCATTCGACGTTGGGCTGGGAGCCGATCGACTCGACCACCAGGTCGGCCCGGACGGTGGTGCCGTCGTCCAGGACCGCGGCGGTGACCCGTTCGCACGGCCCGTCCGAGAGCAGTTCCGCGACGATCCGCCCGGTGATGAAGCGGACGCCCTGCGCCTGGTGGTGGCGCCGCATGACACGGCCGAGCTCGGGGCCCAGCGCCCGTTCCATCGGCTCGGCGCACGGCTCGACGACGGTCACCTCGCAGCCGGCCCGGCGCGCCGTGGCGGCGACCTCGCAGCCGACGAACCCGCCGCCCACGATCATCACCTGGGCGCCCGGCACCAGCCGCTGCCGCAGCGCGACCGCGTCGTCGACCGTGCGCAGCGCGTACCGGCCGAACTCCGGGCCGGGGATGGCGGGGCGCCGGGGCCGCAGCCCGCTGGCGACCACCAGCCCGTCGAAGGCGAGCCGGCCGCCGTCGGCCAGCGTCAGCCTCCGGGCGTTCAGCGACACGTCCACGACCGGGGTGCCCAGCCGCCAGTTCACGTCCTCGATGCTCTTGCGCCGCCGCAGCGCCGTCGCGGCGTGCGCCGCGGCGACCCCGCCCGCCCCCGCCTTCCCGGCGAGGACCTCCTTCGACAGCGGCGGGCGGTTGTAGGGCAGGTGCTCCTCCGCCCCGACCACCGTCACGGCCCCGACCCAGCCGGTCGCGCGCAGCTGCTCGGCCGCGCGCAGGCCCGCCAGGCCGCCCCCGACGACCACGATGTGCCCGGTCATGTCAGTCTTCGACGCGGATGGCCTGGACGGGGCACACGTCGGCGGCGTCCTCGACGTCGTCGCGCAGGGAGGGGTCGGGTGCGGGGTCGTACTCCAGCCGGCCCTCCTCGTTGATCCGGAAGACGTCGGGCGCGGCGATGGCGCACTGCCCATGGTCCTGGCAGAGGTCCAGGTCGACGACGACCTTCATCGGGGAGCTCCCTTCACTCTGTGTCTCGGCCATGCGTTGCTCAGCTTCCTGGGGTGAAGGCGATGGGCAGGGTGATCGGCCCGGTGTTGCCGCTGAGCGGCAGCGACCGGGCCTCGCCGCCGGGGCGCGGGTCGCGCATCCGGCGGGCCAGCAGCGGGAGGGCCTCGCTCATGTCGCAGCGGGCGACGAAGTGGCCCAGGCAGTGGTGGGCACCGCCGCCGAACCCGAAGTGCGGGGGGCGTTCGGCGGTGATGTCGAACCGGCCGTCCGGGACGGCCCGCGGGTCGGTCCCGGCGGACTCGGTGAACAGGTGGACGGTCGTGCCGGCGGCGATGTCCACGCCCTCGAAGGTGAAGTCGTCCAGGGCCTCCCGGGTCACCCAGGTGGTGGTGGGGTCGACCCGCATGACCTCCTCGACGGCGGCGGCGCCCAGCTCGGGCCGCTCGCCGAGCAGCCGCCACTGGTCCGGATGCCGCAGGAAGGTCTGCATGGCCAGCCCGAGCTGGTTGCGGGTGGTGTCGAACCCGCCGAAGATCAGCAGGATCATCGAGTCGCGCAGCTCCACCCGGCTCAGCCGGTCCTGGTCGCGCTCGGCCTGGACGAGCCGGGTGACGAAGTCGTCGCGCGGCTCGCGCAGGCGGTCGTCGATCAGCTCGTCCACGTACCCGTACAGGGTGTCCAGCGCGGCCTCGATCTTCGGCAGGTCCTCGGCGATGGTGACGCCCATGGCGAGCCCGATGGTGGCCGAGTCGCGGGCGATCACCGGCCACTCCTCCTCGGGCAGCCCGAGCATGATCGCGATGACCCGGGCGGCGTACGGCTCGGCGAACTCGGAGACGAACTCGCAGCGGTCCGGCTCGGCGAAGCCGTCCACCAGCTCGCCCGCCAGGGCCCGGAACCGCGGGACCAGGCCGCTGATCAGCCGGCGGGAGAACGCCGGGTTCATCAGGCGGCGCAGGCGGTGGTGGTCCTCGCCCTCCTTGTTGAGCACCCAGTTGGCCCACCACTCGGCGAACGGCCCGGTGGTGATGCCGTGGTGCTCGGGCCACCTCGCGCTGCCCTGGCGCAGCCGGGGATGCTTGAGGAGGCGTTTGACCTCGTCGTGGCGCAGCACCGCGATCCCGTAGTTGGTGCGTGCGTACCAGCCCTGTTCGCGGGCCCGGCGCACCTCCTCCGACTGCACGGAGAACGCCGGGTCGGCGACGTTGAAGTACGGGACGTCCGCGGGCGCGGTGGCGGCCTGCGTCATGTCCTCCTCCTCTGAGGGTCACCAGGGGTCACCTGTGGTTCGGAGCCGGCGGCGGCGTCCCGGGCGGGCGGGGACGGGGACCGCGTCGCCGGCGGGGGCGTCGCCGCGGCCGTGGTGGCGGGTGGCGGCCATGTACGCCAGCCCGAGCGCGATCACGACCGCGCCGGAGAGAGGGACGATGTAGTCGTCGTACCAGGGCGCCTCGGGGGTCCGCGGCCAGGACATGTTGACCATGGCGGCGATCCCGTACACCAGGGCGGCGACGTTGACGGCCGGGCCCCAGCGGCCGAGGGTGAACGGGCCGGCCGGCCGCCACCCCTTGAGCCGGGCCCGCAGCGCGGCCAGCACCACCATCTGGAAGCCGAGGTAGATGCCCAGCGAGGCGAAGGAGATGATCTTGGTGAGGGCGTCCGCGGACACCTTGGAGCCGATCACCAGCAGCGCGGGCAGCACCGCCGCGAGCAGCAGCGCGTACGGCGGGACGTGCCGCGCCGCCGAGAAGCGGGCCAGCAGGCCGCTTCCGGCGATCATGCGGTCCCGGGCGTAGGAGTAGGTCAGCCGGCTCGCCGCCGCCTGCAGGCTCATCGCGCAGGACACGAACGACACGAGCACGACGCCGAGGATCACCTTGACCGCGACCGGGCCGAAGGCCGCGGTGAGCGCGGTGGTCACCGGGTCGGCGTCGGCCTCCGAGATCACCGCGCCGAAGTCGGCGACCGACAGCACCAGGGCCAGGGTGACGAAGGTGGCGGCGGCCCCGCCCACGTAGATCGTCATCCGCATCGCGCGGGGGATGCGGCGGGCCGGGTCGCGGACCTCCTCGGCGACGTCGCCGCACGCCTCGAAACCGTAGTACTGGAAGATGCCGATCAGGGAGGCGGCCAGGAAGGCGGCGGCGTACGAGCCGCCCTCCCCGGCGCCCTGGCCGTCGAACAGCACCCCGAGCCCGTGGTGGCGCTCGGTGGCCAGCAGCCAGATCCCCACGGCCAGCGCGCCCAGCAGCTCGGCGGCGAACCCGATGATCGCGGCCAGGGCGAGGTAGCGGGTGCCGGCGAGGTTGATCAGCGTCGCCACCGCCAGGATCGCCAGGGCGCAGCCGATGGTGGCGGTGGCGGTGGGCCGGAACCCCAGCATCGACGCGGCGTACGGGCCGGCGCCGTAGCTGACGCTGGCGATCGTGGCCAGCAGCGCGACCAGGTACACCCAGCCGCTCATCCAGGCCCAGCGGCGGCCCCACAGCCGGCGGGCCCAGGGGTAGATGCCCCCGCTCACCGGGTACTGCGAGACGATCTCGCCGAACACCAGGGCGACCAGCAGCTGGCCGACGCCGGCGATGACGAAGGCCCAGATCATCGGCGGCCCGGCGGTGGCCAGCGAGAAGCCGAACAGGGCGTAGACGCCCACGACCGGCGAGAGATAGGTGAAGCCCAGCGAGAAGTTGGCCCACAGGCTCATGTCACGCCGGAAGTGCGGCTCGTACCCGAGGGCCGCGAGCCGCGCGGCGTCCGCGTCGACGCCCGCGTCGACGCCCGCGCCGGCCCCGGCGCCGGTTTCGGGGCCGGTCTCAGAGGGCGCCGCGGCGGGGTCGCGATCGGTGGACACCGGGGTCCTCCCTTGTCAGCGGGCGTGCGGGCGGCGGTCGCGGGGGAACGGCCGGAGCCCTCGGGGGCGGGCACCACGCGGCCTCACCTGTCGACAGGGGGTGACCCGTCGCGCAAGCGATCGGAGGTGACGGCGGACGGTCGGAGTCGGTCAACGGTCGGTCATGGCCGGATCGGGCGGTGGCCCGGGTCCCGGCCTGCGAAACTGAGGTCGGAGCCGCCATCGCCGAGAGCCGCGGGTACTCTCAGGCCGAAAAGATATGGCGCCAGATATTTAATGGCAAGGGCCCCGGCGAGATCTCTTGCCGGCCGGTCCGCCCCGAGAGCCCGTGGAAGGGAGAACGATGCCCGCACCGGACGTGTCGGCGACCGCCCGGCTCGCCGTCTTCGCACCCCTGGAGAACCGCGGGCGGGCCGAGACCATCACCCGCCGGCTGGCCGACGCCATCTCCCTCGGGCTGCTGGCCGACGGCGAGCAGCTGCCCAGCGAGCCGGAGCTGGCCGCGCGGCTGAAGGTGGCCACCGTGACGGTCCGGGAGGCGCTCGGCGAGCTGCGCGGCCAGGGCCTGATCGTCACCCGCCGGGGCCGGGGCGGCGGCAGCTTCGTCCGCGCGCCCGAGCGGAGCGAGCGGGTCGAGCGGCTGCGGCGGCGGCTGCACGACCTCACCGTCGCCGACCTGCGCGATCTGGGTGACCACTACGCGGCGCTCGCCGCCGGGGCGGCGCTGCTGGCGGCCGAGCGCTCCTCGCCCGAGGACCTGGAGCACCTGGAGGAGGCGGTGGAGGCGTTCGCCGGCGCCGCCGGGGCCGAGCGCCGCTACCACGCCGACGGCCGTTTCCACGTGGAGGTGGCCGCCGCCGCCCAGTCCGCGCGGCTCACCCGCGAGGAGATCCGGATGCAGACCGAGATCGGGCCGCTGCTGTGGCTGCCGGGCGCCGACGGCCGCACCCGGCGGCGGCTGGACCGGCAGCACCGCGAGATCGTCGCGGCCATCGCCGCCGAGGACGGCGACCGCGCCGCGCGGCTCGCCCGGGAGCATGTGACCGAGGCCGTCGAGCGGCTCGTCGAGTTGCACCTCGGGCTCGTCGAACCTTGAGACGGGACGCCGCACGACAAGGGATCATGGAGGCGCGATCATGACGCCATCGACCACGGGCCCCGGGTGACCACGTGACCGAACCTCTCGCACAGACCGCCGGACAGGACGTCGGCCGGGTCTTCGACGCCGTCCTCCGTTCCATCGAAGGGCTCAGCGCGCAGGTCGTCGACCTCGTGGGCCGGGCGGCCGCCCGCGGGGAACGGGCCGGGCACGAGGACCTGGCGCCGCTGCGGCTGGAGATCCTCGGCGTCCTCGGCGCGCACGCCCCGCTGGTCACCGGCACCGGCTTCGTCGCCGCGCCCGGCCTGCTGGCCGACGCGCCGCTGTGGCTGGAATGGTGGCAGGCCGGCGACGGCGGCGTCCCGGAACCGCTGATCGTCGATCTCGACCCGGCCGGGCACGGCTTCTACGACTACACGAGCCGGCCGTGGTTCACCGTCCCCCAACGGACCCGCGGCCCCAACGTGCACGGCCCGTACGTCGACTACCACGGCACCGACCAGTACATCCTGACGATGTCCACGCCCGTGCTCGACGGCCCGGGATTCCTGGGCATCACCGGCGCCGACCTGTACCTGCGGCGGGTCGAGAAGGCCGTGCTGCCGCTGCTGCCTCCGGGGGCGATCCTGGTCAACTCCCAGGGCCGGGTGGTCATCTCCCGCTCCGCCCGGCACGTGACCGGCGCGCTGCTGCGCAGGCTCGACGTGGACGCGGTGGACCGGGCCGGGGCGCCGGTGGAGGTCGACGGCGGGGGCACGCTGGCACGCTGCGGCGAGCTGGGCCTCTACCTGCTGACGCCCTGATCGCCGCCGCCGGCTGATCCCCTGGCGGGCCCCGGTCTCCGGGATCAGGGGGTCAGCGGGTCAGCGGGCGCGCCTGCGCTGCGGCGCGGTGACCTCGCGCCCGTCGACCGCGCGCTGGATGGTCGTCTCCAGCAGCGCCAGCGCGGCGGTGATCTGCTCGCGCTGCGCGCGGTCCAGCCCCTCCAGGAGGGTCTCCTCGTTCGCCAGGTGCAGGGCGAACACCTCGTCGATCAGGTCGATCCCGGCCGGCGTCAGCTCGGCGAACATCACCCGCCGGTCGCCGGGGTGCGGCGTGCGGCGGATCAGGCCGGCCCGCTCCAGGCCGTCCAGGCGTCCGGTCATCGCGCCGCTGGACAGCAGCGACGACTCGGCCAGCTCCGAGGGGGTCTTGCGGTACGGGGGGCCGCCGCGCCGCAGGTTGGCCAGGACGTCGAAGGACTTCGGCGTCAGCCCGTGGGGCGCGAGGTAGCCCTCCAGCTCGTGCCGCGAGAGCTCGGCGACCCGGCGCAGGCGCCCGAAGACGCCGATCGGCGAGGGGTCGAGGTCGGGGCGCTCCCGCCGCCAGTCGTCGATGGCCTTCTCGACCGTGTCCATGGCACCGTCCGTCGGTTGGTCCGGGGGGTGGACCCAGGGTGTTTGGTCCGGGGGGTGGATCGATGGATCCGCGCGGCCGGCGGATCCGCTGGGAAGCGTAGCGGAAAAGCCGCGATTCCAAGATACCTTGACACAAGTAATTTAAGTCCCAGATACTTCCGACCAAGTTAAAACGCTCGGATGAGGTCACCATGCACACACCTGTTGCCACGCTCCGCACCCGGCGGCGGCGCCGCACGCTGGCGGGAGCCGCCCTCGCGGTCACCGCCCTGACGCTCGCGGCCTGCGGAGGGTCCGGCGCGGACGAGGACGCCTCCGGGCGGACCAGGCTCGACGTCCGTACCGACGTGTTCTACACGGGCGCCGTCCTCCCGCTGGTCGCCGGGGTCGAGCAGGGCATCTACGCCAAGCACGGGCTGGACGTGACCCTGAACCCCGGCAAGGGGTCGGCGACCACGCTCCAGACCGTCGCCAACGGGTCCGACGACCTCGGCTACGCCGACGCGGGCGCCCTGGTTCAGGCGGCGGGCAAGAACATGCCCGTCCAGATGGTGGCCGGGATGGTGCAGCGCTCCCCGCTCGCGATCTTCGCCAAGAAGGACTCCGGCATCGGCTCCGCCAAGGACCTGGCGGGCAAGACCGCCGGGTACACCGCCGGCTCGGCCCCCGAGACGGTCTTCCCCGCGTTCGCCAAGGCCAGCGGGCTCGACCCGGACTCGGTCACGCTGAAGAAGGTCGACGTGCCGACCCGCGACAGCCTGTTCGTGCAGGGGAACACGCAGTTCACCTTCGGGCTCCTCAACGTCACCGAGCCGAACATGAAGGAGAAGTGCAAGTGCGACCTGGCCGTGCTCGGCTACGGTGACGCGGGACTGGACGTGCTCAGCTCCGGCATCGTGACCTCCGACAAGTTCGCCGAGGAGAACCCCGAGGCGGTCCGCAAGTTCCTCGCGGCCACCGCCGAGGCGGTCGGGGCGGTGGACAAGGACCTCGACGGGGCCGTGGCGTCGTTCTTCAAGGTGGCCTCCACCAGCACGCTGTCCAAGAACGTGGTCGCCGAGCAGTGGAAGGCGTCGGCCGCGCTGATGACCACCGACCGGACCAAGGGCCAGCCGTTCGGCTGCACCGCCGAGGCCGACTGGCGGAGCACCATCCAGGTGATGGAGCAGTACGGCGGCGTTCCGGCCGGCAAGCTCACCCCGGCCGACGTCGCCAGCAACGCGCAGCTGAACGGCTGTGCCGACGGCCTCGGGAAGAAGTAGCCGATGTCCCCAGCCGATCCGGCCACGGTCCCGCCGTTCGTGGAGTTCGACCGGTTCACCAAGTCCTTCGACACCGCGGGCGGCGTGGTCACCGCGGTCAGCGAGATGTCCTTCCGGCTCGACCGGGGCGAGTTCCTGGCCATCGTCGGGCCCAGCGGCTGCGGCAAGAGCACGCTGCTGATGGCCCTGGCCGGGCTGACCCAGCCCACCTCCGGGCAGGTCCGGGTCGCCGGCGAGGCCGTGCTCAAGCCGTACACCGACCTGGGCATCGTCTTCCAGAGCGCCGAGCTGCTCCCCTGGCGGACCGCCCTGCAGAACGTCCTGCTCCAGTCGGAGATCCGCCGCTCCCCCAAGGACGAGGCCGCCGCCCGCGCCCGCGAGCTGCTGGACCAGGTCGGGCTCGGCGGGTTCGAGACCCACTACCCCGAGGAGCTGTCGGGCGGCATGCAGCAGCGGGTGGCGCTGTGCCGGGCGCTGCTGCACGACCCCGAGATCCTGGTGATGGACGAGCCGTTCGGCGCCCTCGACGCGCTGACCCGCGACCAGATCCAGATCGACCTGCAGCGGCTGTGGATGGAACGCCGCAAGACCGTGGTGTTCGTGACCCACAGCATCGACGAGGCGGTGTTCCTGGCCGACCGGGTGCTGGTCTTCTCCCCCCGCCCGGCCCGCATCGCGGCCGAGTTCCGGGTACCGCTGGACCGGCCGCGCCCGCTGAGCGCGCGCGGCGGCCGGGAGTTCACCGACCTGGTCGGTGAGATCCGCGGCGTCTTCGAGAACCTCGGCGTCCTGACGGAGGAGCGCACGTGAGCCCCGTACCGCAGAAGGGCGCGGCCACCGTCGCGCCCGCGTCCCCCACGGAGAACGGGCCGGCGGCGGCCCCCGCGAACGGCGGCCCGCGGCGGCGCGCGAGGCGCCGGCTGCTGGAGTCGCGGTTCGCCGACTGGGCGCTGCCGATCGCGCTGGTCGTGCTGCTCGTCGCGGCCTGGCAGGCGCTGGTGTCGTTCGGCGGGGTGGAGGAGTACGTGCTCCCCGCCCCCGGCGACGTCGTGGCCAAGATGTTCGGCGACTTCGGCGTGTTCGCCGAGCAGTCCGTGCCGACCATCATCGCGATCTTCGTCGGCTTCGCGCTGGCCATCGCGATCGCGCTGCCGATCGCGGTGGCGATGGTCTACAGCGGCGTGGTGCGGCGCGCGGTGTACCCGCTGCTGATCATCGCCCAGGTGGTGCCCAAGGTGGCGATCGCGCCGCTGTTCATCATCTGGTTCGGGTTCGGGCAGCTGCCCAAGATCCTGATGGTGGCGCTGATCTGCTTCTTCCCGGTGGTCATCGACTCGCTGGTGGGCTTCAAGGCGGCCCGCCCGGAGAGCCTGATGCTGGTGCGCTCGATGGGCGCGAGCCGCTGGCAGGCGTTCTGGAAGATCCGCTGGCCCTGGGCGCTGCCCAGCATCTTCGCCGGCATCAAGGTCGGCATCACGCTGGCCGTGGTCGGCGCCGTGGTGGCCGAGTTCGTCGGCGCCGACACGGGCCTGGGCGTGCTGCTCATCACCGCCCGCGGCGACATGGACAGCCTCACGGTGTTCGCCTCGATCGCCTGGCTGACGGTGATCGGTTTCGTGCTGTTCGTCATGGTCGAGGTGCTGGAACGGCTCCTGGTCCCCGGCAGGAAGAGCGGCCGGGCGTTCGAGGCGTCGGGATCGCTGTGAGCGGCGGCTCCCAGCGGGCCGTGGTGTACGCGGGGCCCGGCCGTGCCGATCTGGGCGAGGCTCCGATGCCCTCCCTGGAGGTACGGCCGGGCCCCGGCGTGCTGCCCCGGCGCTGCGACCACGGTGTGATCGTCCGGACGCTGGCGACCGGCGTGTGCGGCTCCGACCTGCACACCCTGCGCGGGCCCGGCGCCGTGCCCGGCATGGTCCTGGGGCACGAGCTGACCGGGGTCGTGGTCGAGGCGGGCCGGGACGTCGAGCGGGTCCGGCCCGGCGACGTGTGCTCGGTGCCGTTCAACGTGGCGTGCGGGCGCTGCGCCGCCTGCCGGTCCGGGCGCACCGGCCACTGCGGGCGCGCCAACCCGTCCCGGCCGGGCGCCACGTACGGGATGGGCGAGGGCTTCGGCGGCTGGGCCGGGCTCCAGGCCGAGTACGCCCTCGTGCCGTACGCCGACTTCAACCTGCACGTCCTGCCCGACCCCGCCCAGGCCCGCGAGCGGCTCCTGGACGTGGCCCTGCTCGGCGACGTCCTCCCGACCGGCTACCACGCGGCCCGGGGCGCCCGGGTCGGGCCCGGCACGTCGGTGTACGTCGCCGGCGCCGGGCCGGTCGGGCTGGCCTGCGCGGCGGCCTGCCGGCTGCTGGGCGCGGCGACGGTGATCGTCGGCGACGTCAACGGCGAGCGCCTCGCGCACGCCCGCGCGAGCGGCTTCGCCACCGCCGACCTGGCGGGCGGCGCGCTCCCGGACGCGGTCGCGGAGATCCTCGGCGCCCCGTACGTGGACGCGGGCATCGACTGCGTGGGCGCCTCGGGCGACCGGGCCGCCGCGCTCAACGACGTGGTGGGCGTGGTGCGGCACGGCGGGACGATCTCCATCCCCGGCGTCTACCCGGCCGGGCCGCCCGGGGAACGGCCCGAGCTCGGCGTCTGGCTCGGCGGGATCTGGTCCAAGGCGATCACCGTGACCTCGGGCGCCACCCCCGTGCGGCGCTACCAGGACGAGCTGGCCGCCGCCGTCCTGCGCGGCGGGCTGTCGATCGGCGACGTGGTCCGCGCCACCCCCGTCCCCCTGGACCGGGCGGGCGAGGCGTACGAGCGGTTCGCCTCGGGGGAGGGCCGCAAGTTCGTGCTGGTCCCCTGAGATCGGCCCGGTGAGGTTCCGGGACATGGAGGAAGGGCGCGCCCCGCCGTTGCGGTCCGGGCGCGCCCTTCGGCTCGTTCGCGTCCCCGCGGGTCAGTCGCGGGTGACGCCGTGCATCGGGGAGGTCGGCGGGTAGGTGGGCAGCTGCGGCCTGCGGGCGCCGATGATCACGCAGAACAGCGCGTCGGAGTCACCGATGTTGCGCAGGCTGCGCGGGACCCCCGCCGGCACCCGGATCAGGTCCCGGTAGCCCAGCACCCGGGAGGCGGTCCTGGTGCCGTCCTCCACGTCGTGGACGGTCACCTCCAGCTCTCCCTCCAGGACGAAGAACACCTCCTCCACGTCGTGGTGGGTGTGCTCGGGCCCGATCGCCCCGGCCGGAAGCCGCATGTTGGAGAAGGTGAAGTGCTCCGAGGGCAGGATCCGCTTGTCGGTGTCGTGGTCACCGGTGGCCCCCGACCCGATGTAGCGGATCTGCGCCCGCCGGAACTCCTCGCCCGCCTTGGCCTGGAACCCCAGCGTGTCCCAGTCCTCCAGGCGGCTGTCCCGGCCGGCGATGCACGAGTCGATGAGGGCGTCGAGATCGGTCATGAGAGTGCTCCTTCGTTGTCGTCAGGGAGGTGGAGGTCGTCGGGAACGAGGAAGTCGCGTACGGCCCGGGCGAACTCCGCGGGCCGTTCCTGGTTGGACAGATGGCCGGCGCCGGGGATCTCGGCGTACCGCGCGCCGGGCACGGCGGCGGCGATGAGCCGGCTCTCGGCGGGCGGGCAGACGGCGTCGTGCTCGCCGACGAGCACGAGGGCGCGGGCGCGGATCCGGCCCAGCAGCGGCCCGTGGTCGGTGGCCGCCATCGACTCGGCCGCGTACCCGTACCCGGGCATGCGGACGGCCGCCGCCATCGCCTCCGCCACCCGCGCGACCTCCCGGGGGGTCGCCGCGGGCGACAGCAGCCGGGCCGCGCGCCGCCGGGCGAACGCGGCCGGGCCCAGCCCGGCGAGTTCGGCGCCGCGCGCCCGCATCGCCGCGGCCTTCTCCGGGGAGGTGCCCGAGCCGCGGGTGGAGTCGGCCAGGATCAGGGATCGGAGCCGGTCCGGGTGCCGCAGCGCGATCCGCGCGGCGATCACCCCGCCCCAGGAGACGCCCAGCACGTGGGCGCGTTCGAGCCCCAGCCCGTCGAGGACGGCGACGGCCGCGTCCGCGTAGCCGTCCATGCCGGGCGGGCCGGGGGGATCGGCGGCGGAGGCGTAGCCGGGCGCGTCCCGGGCGATGACCCGGAACCGGTCGGCCAGCAGCGGCGTGACGGCGTCGAACGCGGCGCCGCCGGACCCGATCCCGTGCAGGCACAGCAGCGGCTCCCCCGCCCCGGCGTCCCGGATCACGCGACCCGCCACGAGGCGCTCAGGTCGCCCAGGGTCCGCAGCACCGCGTACGGCACCAGCCCGCTCGTGGCCGGGTTGGCGGGATCGGGCAGGTGGGCCAGCTCGAAGCGGTACTCCCCGACCTCTCCGGCGAACTCCACGACATGCCGGGTGAGCGCGGCGCCGGGATCGGCGACGAGCCGTACCCGCACGATGTCCCAGTCGCCGGCGGCCAGCGCCAGCGTGGCCGCGACGTTGGCGTTCCTGGGGAAACGGGCGGCGGCCTCGCGGGCGGATCCGTCGTGCAGGACGACGGGCTCCTGGCCGGGCGCCAGGGCGCGCAGCCGTTCCGCCAGCCCGGCGTCCATCCACGGCTGCACCAGCGAGGCGGGCTTCTTGGCCGAGGTGAGCCGGACCGACCGCAGCGGCCCGCCGAGCGCGGCCGACCGGACGACGTCCAGCCCGCCCAGCGCCCCCGGGCACACCAGCAGCCGCCCGGGGGCCCGGCGGAGCCGCGTGAAGAGGACGTCGTCGGCCAGCGCCCCGACCGACACCGCGACCAGGTCGCGGCCGGCGTCCAGGATGCCGGGCCCGTACCGGCGGAGCGCGTCCTGCCCGGCGGCCTCCACCACCACGTCGGCGGCCTCGGCCAGCTCGCGGGCGTCGCGCACCAGCTCGGGGACGCCGGCGTCGGCGCCCCCGCCAACGGCCCGCCCGTCCCGGCCGTCGCGGCCGTCGCGGCGGAGCACCGCCGTCAGCTCGGCGCCGGGCACCCCGCCCGCGCGCAGCACCCCGGCGACCTTCGCCCCGATCGCCCCGTGCCCGAGCACCCCGACCCGCACGCTTCACCACCAAGTAGCTTGGAACGAAAATACTTGGAGTAAAAGTATCGAGTCGGCGGCCTTCGGCGCAAGACGGATCAAGGCAGGCGAGAGCGGACTCACCGCCCCGCCGGGAAGCGAGGGCTCAGTCGAGTTCGAACCAGGCGCAGAGGCGGCCGTCGTCCAGGAAGTGGCCCGACCGGTCGGCCAGCGTCTCGATCAGCATCACGCCGTAGCCGTTCTCGCGGGGCTCGTCGTCCTCGCCGTCACGCCGGACGGGCACGGTCTGGCTCCCGTCGTCCACGACCTCGCAGCGGAGCGCGTCCCCGGCGGCGCAGAGCCGGAGCGTGAACTTGCCGCCGAACCGGGACTCGGAGTGGACGACGCTGTTGGTGCACGCCTCGGAGATCAGCAGCTCCGCGGTCTCGGCGCGCAAGTCCCCCGCCAGCAGCGCCGCCGCGAAGCTCCGCGCCTCCGCGACGCTCTCGGGAACGGCCGCGAGCGTGACCGTACCGATCACCGTCCACTCCCCCACGCGTACATCGCCTCCACGGTCGACGCCCCCATCCGGCGCCGGTGACGGGGCCGGCACCGGCGACCGGCCCCGGCCCCGCCCCGTCCCGGTCACGGCGGGAGGGCGCGAACCGCGCCCTCCCGCCGCTCCAGCGGCCAGGGCGTTGTTCGGCCCTTGCCCCGTCAACCGGCCCGCGAACCTCCGGCCGGCCGTGACCCCACCGGCCACGGCACCGGACCCGCGCCGTCCGGCCCGAAACCCTCGGCCGGGAAACCCCGCACCCTCCCCTCAACCGTGGCAGGACAGGCGCTTCCAGCAGTGCGGGGGTGGTGAACGCCTGTCCGGGGGTAACGATTAAGTCACCGTGAGTGACGGGCAAGTTTTGCACTGTTATTACCCGTAAGAGGTGGTTCCAGCAGGTGTCTAGGCGTCCCGGCGGCGGAGCGTCGCGTACCCGGCGGCCACGGCCGCGGCGGCCCAGCACGCGAGGATCGGCAGGCCCACCCAGGACGGATAGGCCTCGTTCTCGCCGCGCATGAACGACGCGCCGGCGACGCCGGGCAGGTAGCCGGCGGCCCGCTCGAGCACCGTGACGTCGCTCGCCTGCAGCACCGCGGGCAGCACCGCGAGAAGCAGAAACACCGCGATCAGGGTGCCCACCCCGCTGCGCAGCGCGGCGCCGAGCCCCAGCGTGAACACGCTGATCAGAGCGATGTAGCACCCGACCGCGAGGATGTCGCCCAGCCAGCCGGCCACCTCGAACCGGCCCCAGCGCCCCAGCATCGGCACCGCCACGGCGGTCCCGAGGACGGCCAGAACGATGCCCGCCACGCCCCCTGCCACGGCCGCCACCGCGGTCTTGGCCAGCAGCATCACACCCCGCCGCGGCACCCACTGCAACGTGGTGCGGATGACGCCGCCCGCGTACTCGGCGGTGATGAGCAACATGGCGAGACCGATCAGCGCGTACTGCACCAGATCGAGCGCCGCCATCGGGATCAGCCCGACCGCGACCACGCCCTTGTCGTCGGACGGGTCGTCGTTGCCGTTGGCGTTGACGGTGAAGATGGAGAACTGGACGGCCCCCAGCCCCATCAGGACGCCCCCCGCGAGCAGGCACCACCAGGTGCTGCGCACCGACCAGGTCTTGCTCCACTCGGCCCGCACGGCACCCCGCAGGCCGCCACCGGACGCGGGCTCCAGGCGGGTGGACGCGAATCCGCTCACAGGCCCTCCCCCTGCGCCGCCGCGTACTCGACGCTCCCCGCGGTCAGTTCCATGTACGCCTGTTCCAAGGTGGCCTCCTGCGGGCTGAGTTCGTGCAGCAGGACACCCAGCCCGTGGGCCAGTTCACCGACCGTCTCGGCCGGAACGCCCGAGACCAGCAGTTCGCCCGCCGAGACCCGCTCGACGTCCGCGGCCCGTCCGGCCAGCCCCGCGGCCAGCGCGTCCATCCCCTCGGGCCGCGGCCCGCGCACCCGCACCCGGTGCCGCGAACTGGCCGCCAGCACCTCGGCGATCGGCGCGTCGGCCAGCAGCCGCCCCTTCCCGATCACGACCAGCCGGTCGGCGGTCAGCTCCATCTCGCTCATCAGATGGCTGGAGACCAGCACCGTCCGCCCCTCGGCGGCCAGGGACCGCATCAGCTCGCGCACCCAGCGGACCCCGTCGGGGTCCAGGCCGTTGACCGGCTCGTCGAACATCAGGACCCCCGGATCGCCCAGCAGCGCGCCCGCGATGCCCAGCCGCTGCCCCATGCCCAGCGAGAAAGTCCCGGCCCGCTTTCCCGAGACCCCGGCCAGCCCCACCACCGCCAGGACCTCCTCGACCCTGGAGACCGGGATCCCGTTGCTGTACGCCATCGCCCGCAGGTGCGCCCGGGCGCCGCGGCCGGGATGCACCGCCTTGGCGTCCAGCAGCGCGCCCACCTCGCGCAGCGGGTGCCTGAACTCGGCGTACCGGCGGCCGCGGATCAGTGCCGTTCCCGCGGTCGGCCGGTCCAGTCCCAGGATCATCCGCATCGTGGTCGACTTCCCCGCCCCGTTCGGGCCGAGGAACCCGGTGACCAGGCCGGGCTCGACGCTCAGGGTCAGGCCGTCCACGGCGGTGGCGTCGCCGTAACGCTTGGTCAGCCCCTCAAGTGTGATCATCCGATCACGTTAGGAAGGAGCGGGCGGCGGGCGCAGTGCCCGTTCGTCGCCGGGCACCCTGGACTTTCGGCAGGTACCCGGCGGGCCGGCTCCCGGAAGACGCGCGCCGGCCGGCCCGGAATTCGCCAGCGAAAAACACCGGAGAATGGACAGAGAAAAGTGGGGCGGGTGGGATTCGAACCCACTCAGCGCGAGGCAACCGGGTTACAGCCGGACCCGACTCTCCGACGTCGGCGCCGCCCCTTGAGAATTGTTCTCCGTACCCCCGGCGGGAGTCGAACCCGCACCATTCCTGCTCCTCGGGCAGGCGCCTCTGCCTGTTGGGCGACGGGGGCGTAGTGCGGCTCCCGGGATTCGAACCCGGAGCATCCACTTCCTGAGAGTGGCCTCTCTGCCTGTTGGAGTAGAGCCGCGCGCAAGGGTCGAGGGCGGCGTCACCGCGGCCCGCGCGGCCGGAGAGAGCTCAGGAGCGGGGGTACCGGCCGGGGAGGGCGAGTGACGCCTCGGGCAGTCGATAAAGTAGGCGCTCCATGGCCGGTCCTCCTCTCGAAGTTCTGCTGCCATTCCCGGTCTTCCGGGCTGACAGGTCCTAGATTGCCATCCCGGCGCGATTCGCGCAATCCCTTTTCTACGCTCATCATCGGCACCCCTTTCGGGCACCGTCCGGAAAGGCGTCCCGGACCCTTGGCGGCGCTTCAGAGATCGAGGGTGAGCCGGCCGGCCCTCGCCCGGGAGACGCAGACGAGCAGCGAGTCGCCGTCCGGATCCGAGGGAGCCCGCTGGTCGGCCTCCCCCGCGAGCAGGACGACGCGGCAGGTGCCGCAGAAGCCCTGCCGGCACGAGTACGCGACATCGGGCAGCACGTCCCGGATGACGTCGAGCGCCGAACGGTCGGCGGGCACGTCCAGGGTCAGCCCGCTCCTCCGCAACTCCACCTGGAAGGGCCGCCCATCGGCCACGGGCGCCGGGGCGAACCGTTCGTAGTGGAGGGTCCCGGCGCCGGGGACGAACGCGGCCCGTACCGCGTCGATCATCGGGGCGGGCCCGCAGCAGTACACGGCCGCGTCCGGAGGCGCCCCGCGCAGCAGCCCGGCCGCGTCCGGCACCCCGTCCCGGTCGTCGGTCCGGACCTCGATCCGTTCCGGGGGCAGCGCGCGCAGCTCGTCCAGGAACGGCAGAGAGCCGCGGGTCCGGCCGGTGTAGACCAGCCGCCAGTCGGCTCCGAGGTCGTGCGCGGCGCGCACCATCGGCAGGATCGGGGTGATGCCGATGCCTCCCGCGATGAACAGGTGACGCTCGCGGGCCAGGAACGGGAAGGCGTTGCGCGGCCCCTCGGCGCTGATCACCGTGCCCTCGGTGAGCGCACGGTGGACCTCGGCCGAGCCGCCCCCGCCGTCCGGCAGGCGCCGCACGGCGATCCGGTACGCGCGGCGGTCGGCGGGGTCCCCGCACAGCGAGTACTGGCGGCGGCGCCCCGACGGCAGCCGCAGGTCCAGGTGGCAGCCCGGCTGCCAGTGCGGGAGCGCGCCGCCGCCGAGCGCGCCCAGCCGCAGGCTCACCACGTCCTCGGCCTCCCGCCGTACCTCCTGGACGACCAGCGTCAGCGTCCGGTCGACCGGGCGTACCTCCGGGACCGCCGGCCTGAGCATCCCGCGGACCCGCTGAACACCGTTGAAGTACGCGGTCACCGCGACCCAGAACGGGTCACGGGCCCGGCGTCCGCGCAGGTCGGGCGGTGGCTCCAGGCGCCTCACCGCAGCGCCGCCCGCGCGGCCGGCGAGGAGGCCAGGTAGGTCAGGGCCTGGGCGGTGGAGCCCTCGCCCAGCGGGCTGTAGGACCGCTGGAGGTAGCGCCGCACCGAGGCTCCGACCAGGCGGCGGCTCGGGGTCAGGCCGGCCGGTCCCGTCCGCCGCAGGTGGTGAAGCCCGCCCTTGACCCGGCCCTTCAGAACGGGGTCCCCGGCCATCAGGAACCGGTGCCCGCGCTGCCAGAGGGACGCCAGCATCACGATCGTCTGGGCCATGGCGCGGATCCGGGCGACGTACGAGCCGTCCAGGTGGGTGAACAGGTCGTACGCGACGTGCCGGTGCTCGACCTCCTCGGCCCCGTGCCAGCGCAGCAGGTCCAGCATCATCGGGTCCGCGCCCGCCGCGTCCAGCGCGCCGGCGTTGAGGACCCAGTCGCCGAGCACGCCGGTGAAGTGCTCGATGGCGGCGATGATGGCGACCCGCTCGTTCAGCCAGACCCGCGCCCGCGGCCCCTCCAGGCCGCGGTCGCCCAGCAGCCCCTCGAACATGAACTCCACCTGGCGGACGAACGGGCGCACGTCCAGGCCCTGCTCGACGAAGTGGTCCAGCACCGCGTCGTGCGAGGCCGCGTGCACGGCCTCCTGGCCGATGAACCCCAGCACGTCCTGGCGGAGCCGCTCGTCGCGCACATGGGGCAGCGCCTGCTTGAACACCCGGACGAACCATTCCTCGCCCGCCGGCAGCAGCAGGTGCAGCACGTTGATCAGATGGGTGGCCGCCGGATCACCGGGGATCCAGTGCAGCGGCACGCCCGACCAGTCGAACCGGACGTCACGCGCCCGCAGCACGAGGTTCTCCGGCTCCGCGACGGGCTTCCCGGCCATGGGCATATGGCGACCCCTGGACTTATTGACAGGTAGTCCAAGACGCTAGCCCGTCGGCCCCGGCCCGGCAACGCCTCCTTTTCGTGACGCTGCTCACCCGCCCAGTTCGGTACGCAGCGTCCCCGCCACGATCCCGGCGGTGACGCGGAGCGGCCCGGTGTCGTGCCGCGCCCGGCTGAGCACGATCGCCCCCTCCAGCGCGGCCAGCACGTAGGTCGCCAGCTCACCGGCGCGGGCGGGCTCGACACCGGCCAGAACGAACCGCCGGGCCCCGGCCGCCCGCCACGACTCGAAGACCTCGGCGCACGCGTGCCGGAGAGGCTCGCTGGTGCCGGCCGCCTCCAGGGCCACGGTCGCGATCGGGCACCCGTCCGCCCACCGCGACGCCTCCAGCGCCTCGGCGCTCAGCTGGAAGAAGTCGTGCACCGCCTGCACGATCGCCTCGTCACCGGCCCGCTCGTACACCAGGTCGAACAGCTTCAGGTACCGGGCGCCCGAATGCGCGACCGCCTCGGCCCCCAGCTGCTCCTTGCCGCCCGGGAAGAAGTGGTACAGGGAGCCCCAGGGGGCCCCGGCCACCGAAGTGATCTGCTTCAGGCCGGTCGCCGCGTACCCCTGCTCGCGGAAGAGCTGGGCGGCGGCCTCCAGCAGCCGCCGGCGCGTGTCGGATGCCATGGACGCCAGACTAGCCCTTGTCCTCACTAGATCGATCTATCTACTATGACGATCGATCTAGATATCCGGGAGGCATCGTGACCGTACGGACCGAGCGCCGGGGGCCGTCCCTGCTCATCACCCTCGACCGGCCCGAACGGCGCAACGCCGTGGACGGCCCGGCGGCCGAGGCGCTCGGCCGGGCGGTCGCCGCGGCCGAGCGCGACGACGAGGTGAGCGTCGTCGTGATCACGGGGGCCGGCGGCACGTTCTGCGCCGGCAACGACCTGAAGGCCCTCGCCGCGGGCGAGCTGCCGCCGCCGTCCGAGGACGGGCCGCCTCCCATGAACGTCACCCGCGTCCCCGCGTCCAAGCCGGTCATCGCCGCCGTCGAGGGCTACTGCTTCGGCGGCGGATTCGAGCTCGCCCTCTGGTGCGACCTGCGCGTGGCCTCGACGACCGCCGAGTTCGGCGTCCTCAACCTGGGTCACGGCCTGCCGTGCCTGGACGGCGGCACGGTACGCCTCGCCCGCCTCATCGGCCAGGCCCGCGCCCTGGACCTGCTCCTGACCGCCCGCCGCGTCCCCGCCGCCGAGGCCCTCACCCTCGGCCTCGTCAACCACCTGGTGGAACCCGGCCGAGCGCTGCCCGAAGCACTCGCCTGGGCGGAGAGGATCGCAGCCCTGCCCCGGCCCGCCCGGCAGGCCGCCCGGCGCTCGCTGCTCGACCAGTGGTCCCTCAGCGAGGCGGACGCCCTCCGCAACGAGACCCGCCTGGGCCTCGCCGCGCTAGGACGTCCGTCATGACCCCGCTCCGCACTTAGCGGCCATCCTCAGTCGAGCAGCCCCTCCGCCGAGTCGGCCACGGCAGCACGCCGCCCCAACTCGTCCAGCCAGGCACCATCGGTCGACCCGCAGATGCGCTCACGCTGCTCATCCGTCAGCTCGATCCCCCGAGCCTCCAGAATCCGGAGCAGCAGCTCCACCTTGCCCTCGGCCTTGCCCTTGGCCTCGGCGTTGCGGAAGAACTCGCTGTAGTAACGCGTCTCCGTGCGGCTCACGACAGCAGGGCCCTCCCTCAGTCGAACAGCCCCTCCGCCGAGTCGGCCACGGCAGCACGCCGCCCCAACTCGTCCAGCCAGGCACCATCGGTCGACCCGCAGATGCGCTCACGCTGCTCATCCGTCAGCTCGATCCCCCGAGCCTCCAGAATCCGGAGCAGCAGCTCCACCTTGCCCTCGGCCTTGCCCTCGGCCTTGCCCTTGGCCTCGGCGTTGCGGAAGAACTCGCTGTAGTAACGCGTCTCGGTCTTCATCTTGTTCTCCAGGAACTTCCGAGCGGCATCCGAGATGACCGCGCCCACGTAGTCATAGTAGCGACGGGCCAGCTCGCGGTTCCTTTCCGCGAGGACCACCGTGGCCTTCCAGGACGCCTGGAGCACTTCCTCTCCCCTGCGTCCGTCGCTGTGATACATCGCCGAGAGGATGCCCAGCGCGGGGTCCTCGGCGACGCTCTCGGGATCGGTCATCACCGGAACCTGGTCGGGTTCGAGCACTACGGGCCGGAGCACGTAATCCGGGTGGCCGGTGTCGATGGGCTCGGCGCACCACTCGGCGACCTTGGGGTCGGGTGCGATCACCAGGAGCGTGGCCGGGCAGCGCTGCCTGGCACGCAGGGTGGCTTGGTAGAGCGGCCAGCTGTAGTGCTTCTCCGCATCGATGGCGCGCTGGATCTCGACGACCACGCCCAGGCGGCCCTCGTCGAACTCCAGCAGTACGGCCCGGTCCGAGGCGAACTCACTGGTCTTCAGGTCCGTGCAGGACTCGGAGATGTCGGTCGCCCGGACGAGTTCGGGGAGTTTGACGCCCGTGTCCACCAGGAGGTCGGCCGCGAGTCTCGGTGAGAAGCGGAACAACTCGGCGAGGACGTCGTGTTGTTGGGTCGGCATGGCGCCGACACTATAGGTAAAGGAGTGATCACTTTGGGTAAAGCTTCGAACTTGTGAGCGAATTATTTGGGGCCTGTGGGTCCTCGCAGGTCAGGGGGCGTGCCAGGTGAGGGCCACCTGGTGTTCGTGGAAGCCCATCGAGCGGTACAGCTCGGCGGCTTCGGCGGGGGCGTGCAGGTCGACCCGGATGACGTCCTTGCCGCGGAACCACGCCAGCAGCTCCTGCATGATCATGCGGGCGTAGCCCTGGCCGCGGTACGCGGGGTCGGTGACCATGCCCAGGACGTAGCCGGACAGCGCGCCGCCCTCGAACGGGCCGGGGAGGCGGTACTCGATCACGCCGAGGCCGCAGGCCGCCAGCCGCCCCTCCGCGCCGTCCACGACGAAGACGCCCAGGGATCCGCCGAGGCGTTCCTTGACGTCGCGGGCGAACTCCTTGCGCCAGTCCCTGGCGGCCGGCGGCTCGCCCGCTTCGAGCACGCGGCGGAACAGCAGCTCGCGCAGGCGGATCAGCTCGGGGATGTCATCGGAGGTTGCCGGGCGAACGATCACACTGCCACCCTAGGCGACCCCCGCCCCTCCGCGCTGCCCCTGAACGTCACGCGGGTCCGGTCATCAGCAGCGGGCCGGTGATGTTGAAACGCTCGACGCCCCGCCGGGTGAGGTTCACCCTGAGGTCGATCCAGCCGGGCCGTCCCGCGAACCGGCAGTCGTCGCCGCCCCGGGCGGGGAAGTGCAGGTCGCCGACCGACAGCTTGGCGCCGCGTACGTGGACGGGCAGCAGGATCCGCGACGCCGGGCCGAGCCTGGCGATGCCGCAGCCGCCGATCTCCCGGCCGCGCGCCCGGCCGCGGACCGCCTCGGCGGCCATCCGCCCGTACTCGGGCAGCTCCGGCCGGACGTGGCCGAGCAGCACGCCCTCCTCCGAGGCGGGGGCGGGGGACCGCGGCGACCCGGCCGCGGGGGCGCAGCCGATGACGCCCGGGTGCCCGAACGGGGCGTACACGCCGTCCGAGCGGCCCACGCCCATGACGTCCACCACGATCACGTCGCCCGGCTCCGCGCCCACCACGACCAGGGGGCCGCACAGGACGGGGTCCTCGCCGGGAACGCCGCCCTCGCACTCCATCCGGACCGAGCCGCCCGTGATCACCTCGGCCACGGCCGGGATGTCCGGGTGCCAGCGGTTGTGCCCGGGTACCGACCGGGTGGCCGAGCCGGGCACTGCGGGCGGGCCGGGAAAGCGGACGACCGGCGGCGCCGCGGCGAGCGTGGACGTCAAGGCGGATTCCTTCCGAGGGAGCATGCGATCGGATAAGGAAATCCTGCCGGACCGGCTGTTTCGGAGTCGTTTCGGCGTTCTGACGGTTGAGTAAGGCACCGATCACCGGAACCCGCGGGAACCGCCGCCGGCGGGCCCGCGTCCAAGGGGTGCGGCGTGGCTTCGAGGGCGTCGATCACCCCGGTTCCGGTCCGTGGGGGTGCCGGGACCGGGGTTCCCTCGCCGGTCAGCGCAGGCCGACGGGCCGCCGCAGGGCGGTCTGGATGAGGCGGTCGACCAGCGCCGGGTAGTCCAGGCCGGTGGCGGCCCACATCTGGGGGAACGCCGAGGCGGGGGTGAACCCGGGCATGGTGTTGATCTCGTTGAGGATCCAGCGCCCGTCGGCGGTGTGGAAGAAGTCGACGCGGGCCAGGCCCTCGCAGTCGAGCGCGTCGAACGCCTGGGCGGCCAGGCGCCGCACCTCCTCGACGGCGGCCCGGGGCAGGTCCGGCGGGATGTCCAGGCGCAGCGAGGAGTCGAGGTACTTGGTCTCGAAGTCGTAGAAGCCGTCACCGCCGCTGATCACGACCTCGGCGGGCAGGCTGGCCTCGGGCGGCCCGTCGTCCAGGCCCTGCAGGACGCCGCACTCGATCTCGCGGCCCTCGATCGCGGCCTCGACGATGACCTTGGGGTCGTGCTCGCGGGCGGCCTCGACCGCGGCCTCCAGGTCCTCCTCGGCGGTGACGCGGGTGATGCCCATGCTGGAGCCGGCGCGGGCGGGCTTGACGAAGACCGGCAGGCCCAGTTCCTTGATCTCGTCGAGCATGCGCTTGCGCTCGCGGCGCCACTGCCGGTCGCCGACCAGCACGTACGGGCCGACCGGCAGGCCGCGGGCCTGCCACACCAGCTTCATGAACCCCTTGTCCATGCCGACCGCGCTGGCCAGCACGCCGGCGCCGACGTAGCGGACGCCGGCCAGGTCGAGCATCCCCTGGATGGTGCCGTCCTCGCCGTACGGGCCGTGCAGCAGCGGCAGCACCACGTCCACGCCGGTGAGCGTCGCGGGCACCCGGCCGGGCTCGATCACCAGCAGCCCGGCGGCGTCGGGGTCGAACGGCAGCGCCAGGGCGTTCCCCTCACCGGTCACCTCGGGCAGCCGGCCGTCCTCGATCGCCAGGCGCTGGTCCTCGGGGGCGAGCACCCAGCGGCCGTCGCGGGCGATGCCGACCGGCACCACGTCGTAGCGGGTCCGGTCGATCGCCGCCAGCACCGCGCCCGCGGTGACGCAGGAGATGGAGTGCTCGGAACTGCGCCCGCCGAACACCACGGCCACGCGGATCTTGGGTGAAACCTGCGACATGACGCCCGACCCTACCGTCGATCAGCCCGGATCGGCCACGAGCGCCGGCGCGCGGTCATACCCCGTACCGTTCCGGCTTGGGCGAACGCGAGATGAGCGAGATGGCGGCGTCCTTGATGGGGACGCCGCCGTGCAGCACGGAGACGACGGCCTCGGTGATCGGCATCTCGACGTTGTGCTTGCGGGCCAGTTCCAGCACCGCGCCGGAGGACTTGACCCCCTCGGCGGTCTGCTTGGTCACGGTGATGACCTCGTCGAGCGTCATGCCGCGGCCGAGGTTCTCGCCGAACGTGCGGTTGCGCGACAGCGGCGAGCTGCAGGTACCGACCAGGTCGCCCATCCCGGCGAGCCCGGCGAAGGTGTGCTCGTCGGCGCCCAGCGCGGCGCCCAGCCTGGTGATCTCGGCGAGCCCGCGGGTCATCAGCACCGCCTGGGTGCTGGCGCCGAAGCCCAGCCCGACCGCCATCCCCACGCACAGGGCGACGATGTTCTTGACCGCGCCGCCCAGCTCGCAGCCGACCACGTCGGTGCTGGTGTAGACGCGGAAGTAGGGCGTCATGGCGGCGGTCTGCAGCCGCTGCGCGGCGGACTCGTCCGCGCACGCGGCGACCGCGGCGCCGGGCTGCCGCGAGGCGATCTCGCGGGCCAGGTTGGGGCCGCTGAACACCGCGACGCGCTCGGCCGGGACGTCGGCGATCTCCCCGATCACCTCCGACATCCGGCGGCAGGTGCCCAGCTCCACGCCCTTCATCAGGCTGACCAGGACGGACTCGGGGGGCAGCAGCGGCACCCAGGCGGCCAGGTTCTCGCGCAGCGTCTGCGCGGGCACGGCCAGCGCGACGAAGTCGGCCCCCTCCAGCGCCTCGGCGGCGTCGGTGGTGGCGCGCAGGCCGGCGGGCAGCTCGATGCCGGGCAGGTAGTCGGGGTTCTCGTGCCGCTCGTTGATCGACTCCACCACGGTGGCGCGCCTGCCCCATACCGTGACCTCGCCGCCGGCGTCGCGCAGCAGCTTGCCGAACACCGTCCCCCAGGAACCGGCGCCCATGACGGCCGTACGGAAGGTCACCAAGCCTCCTCCCCGGCGGGGCGCTCGGCCCCGCGGCGCTCCTCCAGGACCTTGTGGTGATCGTACAGCTCCCCGGGCGGTTCCTGGCCGCGCAGCTCGCCGAGGAGATCGGCGATGGCGCGCATGATCTCGTCGGTGGCCTCGCGCAGGGTCGCCTTGGTCAGCGGCCGGCCCTCGAACCGCGAGAAGTCCAGCGGCGGGCCCGCGATCACCCGCATCGTCTTGCGCGGGAAGGGGTGGAAGCCCTTCTTCAGGGTGCCGGCCAGGCCGCGCTGCTCGCCCTTCTTGTACGGAAGCAGCTCGTGCGCGCCCCAGCTCGCCACCGGGACGACCTTGGCCCCGGTCGTCAACGCCATCCGCGCCACGCCCGTCTGCCCGGTCATCGGCCACAGCTCGGGGTCGCGCGTGCAGCTGCCCTCCGGGTAGAACATCAGGCACTCGCCCGCCAGCAGCGCCGTCTCCGCGTCCCGGAGCGCCAGCGCGGCGTCGGCGCTGTCGCGGTAGACGGGGATCTGGCCGGTGCCGCGCAGCACGTTCCGCAGGAACCTCACCTCGAACAACGTCGACTTGGCGAGGTAGACCGGGTAGCGGCCGGACTCGTACACGAAGTGGGCCAGGGCCAGCGGGTCGGACTCCGAGATGTGGTTGGCGGCGATGATGAGGCCGCCCTCACGGGGAACGTTGTCACGTCCTCGCCACTCCCTCTTCAGGAGCGCGTAGAGCAGCGGGCGCAGGATGACGATGGTGAACTTGCGCCACGCCGGCGAGTACCCACGGCTCATGCCCGTCCCCTTCCCGGTCGGCCCACGGTGGACGTGGGGTGTCCTCAAGTGTCGCGGTGCTCGTGCATAGTGTCGAGTTGCCATGTCTACAGCAGAGCGCAGCGCGCCTCATCTCCAATGGTCGATCGTCGTGCCCGTCAAGGTGCTGGCCAGGGCCAAGACCCGCCTGGCAGGCGCGGCCGGCCCGCACCGCCGGGCGCTGGCGCTGGCGGTCGCGGCCGACACCGTGGCCGCCGCGCTGCGGTGCCCCCGGGTCCGCGATGTGATCGTGGTCACCGACGACCCCGTGCCCGCCGCCGAGCTGGGGGCGCTGGGCGCGCGGGTGGTCCCCGACGAGCCCGGCGCCGGGCTCAACCCCGCGCTGGTCCACGGGGCGGCCCGCGGCCGGGAGGGCGCCCCCGGGACGGGCGTGGGCGCGCTCTCGGCCGATCTTCCCGCGCTCCGCCCGGACGAGCTGGGCCGCGCGCTCGACGCCGCCGCGCTGGTGCCCGAGGCGTTCGTGCCGGACGCGGCCGGGGTCGGGACCACGCTCTACACCGCGCGGCCCGGTGTCCCGTTCGCGCCGGCGTTCGGCCGTGACTCCCGGACGGCGCACCGCGCGCGCGGTGCCCGGGAGCTGGCGCTCGGCGGCATCGACGGCCTACGGCGCGACGTCGACACCCTGGACGATCTGCGCGCCGCGCTCGCGCTGGGGGCGGGCCCGCGCACGGCCGCCGTCGCCGGGCTGCTGCCGGCCCTGCGCCCCTCCGCCTGAGGAGCCGGCCCGCGGCGTTAGGGTGCTGGCATGCAGGGGACGGTCCGTACCTACGACGCCGGTACCCGGTCGGGCAGCGTCCTGCTCGACGACGGGACCGAGCTGCCCTTCGACGCCGAGGCGTTCGCCGCGGGCGGCCTGCGGCTGCTGCGCTTCGGGCAGCGGGTCAACCTGGCCGTGGACGGCGACACCGGGCGGATCACGGTGATCACCCTGTCGACGTTCCCGCTGCCGCCCGGCTGACGGCGGCGTCCCTCGCAGGCCCGTCGCGGGTCGCGGAGATCAAGCCCGCTGAGCCCCCGGGAACGCCTCCGGAACGCCCGGAACGCGACAGCGCCCGGGGCCCGCACGATCGCGGGCCCCGGGCGCTGTCGCGGGTGTCAGTTCTTGCCGGCCACCAGGTTCTTGAAGTCGGCGCCCGCCTTGAACTTGGGCACCGACGTCGCGGGGACCTGGATGGTCTTGCCCGTTGCGGGGTTCCGGGCCGTACGGGCAGGCCGGTCGGCCTTCTCGAACGAACCGAACCCGGTGATCGCGACCTTGTCGCCCTTGGCGACCGTGGTCTGGATCGTCTCCAGGATCGCGTCGACGGCCTCGGCTGCGGCCTTCTTGCTGCCCAGCCGGTCAGAGATGGCGTCGACCAGCTCACGCTTGTTCATGGGTTACTCCTCTAGTTCCCCCCTTGCCCGAACGAAACTAAAGGGTCCCTAGCACCGACACAATCACCTGCAAGCAAGAGTTCCCGTGTCGCAGGCGTTTTTGTCGGTCTCGCCCCCGTCTCGCCGGGCGCCGGACCGGATCCGGCCACCTCGCACGCTAGCGGGCCTCGGGCGCCCCGCGGAAATCGGCGAGGAACGTGTCCAGCCTGCGTGCGGCCAGTCCAGGGTCCCTTTTCGCCAGATCGGTGATCGCCAGCAGGTGCCGGATGAGCCGCCGCCGGGTCTCCGGGGGCAGCGGCGCGACCAGCTTGTGGGCCTCCCTCAGTTGCTGCGCGAGCCGCGTCAGCGCCGGGTCGTCCCACTCAGGACCGGTCCACGGGCCCGTCCCCCGTGCTTCCGGTTCACTCAATGTCCAAGCCCCCAAAAGAGTCGAGCGTGTCTCCGCACTAAGGGAATTGTCCTCTGTACGGAACGGCGCTCGTGCATCCGGGGTGCCCCGCCGCCCGCCCGCGGGCAGGCCGGCGCCCCGGGGGCGGGTCCGTGCCGGACCCGTCCCCCGGGGCGATGACGCAGGCCAGGCGGCCCTCAGGCGACGCCCGTACGGTGCCGTACGGGCGCGCGCCGGGCCGCCCTCGCGTCTCAGGCCGTCACGGGCATCCAGGGGCTGCGGCGCTCCTCGAACGCGGCGATGTCCTCGGCGTGGCGCAGCGTGAGGCCGATGTCGTCCAGGCCCTCCATGAGGCGCCACCGGGTGTAGTCGTCGATCTCGAACGAGGCCGTCAGGTCGCCTGCGCGCACCTCGCGGGCGCCCAGGTCGACGGTGATCTCGGCCGACGGGTCGTTCTCCGCCCGGCTCTGCAGCGCCTCGACCGTCTCGGCCGGCAGGATCACCGGCAGCAGGCCCATCTTGGTGGAGTTGTTGCGGAAGATGTCGCCGAAGCGGGGCGCGATCACGACGCGGAACCCGTACTGCTGCAGGGCCCAGACGGCGTGCTCGCGGGAGGATCCGGTGCCGAAGTCGGGCCCGGCGATCAGGACGCTGGCGCCCTCGTGCTCCGGCCGGTTCAGCACGAATCCCGGGTCCTCGCGCCAGGCGGAGAACAGGCCCTTGTCGAAGCCGGTGCGGCTGACCTGCTTGAGCCAGACGGCCGGGATGATCTGGTCGGTGTCGACGTTGCTGCGGCGCAGCGGCACGCCGCGGCCGGTGTGGGTGGTGAAGGCTTCCATGGTCGGGGTCCTCAGAGATCGGCGGGAGCGGCCAGGCGGCCGGTGACGGCGGTGGCGGCGGCGACGGCGGGCGAGACCAGGTGGGTCCGGCCGCCGGGGCCCTGGCGGCCCTCGAAGTTGCGGTTGGAGGTGGACGCGCTGCGCTCGCCGGGGGCGAGCTTGTCGGGGTTCATCGCCAGGCACATCGAGCAGCCGGCCTCGCGCCACTCGGCGCCGGCGGCGGAGATGACCTCGTGCAGGCCCTCTTCCTCGGCCCGCCTCTTGACCTCCATGGACCCGGGCACCACGAGCATGCGGACGCCGTCGGCGACCCTGCGCCCCTCCAGGACCCCGGCCACGGCGCGCAGGTCCTCGATGCGGCCGTTGGTGCAGGAGCCGACGAAGACGGTGTCGACCTCGATCTCGCGCAGCGGCGTCCCGGCGGTCAGGCCCATGTACTCCAGGGCGCGCTCGGCGGCCTGGCGCGCGGCCGGGTCGCCGAACGAGGCCGGGTCGGGCACCGACTCGCCCAGCGGCAGGCCCTGCCCGGGGTTGGTGCCCCAGGTGACGAACGGGGTCAGTTCCGAGGCGTCGATCACGACCTCGGTGTCGAAGACGGCGTCGTCGTCGGTGCGCAGGGACTTCCAGTGCTCGACGGCGCGGTCCCAGTCGGCCCCGGACGGCGCGTGCGGGCGGCCCTCGAGGTAGGCGAACGTGGTCTCGTCCGGGGCGATCATCCCGGCCCGGGCGCCGGCCTCGATGGACATGTTGCAGACCGTCATCCGGCCTTCCATCGACAGCGACCGGATGGCCTCGCCGCGGTACTCGATGATGTGGCCCTGGCCGCCGCCGGTGCCGATCCGGGCGATGATCGCCAGGATGAGGTCCTTGGCGGTGACGCCCTCGGGCAGCGCGCCGTTCACGGTCACGGCCATGGTCTTCGGCCGGATCTGCGGCAGCGTCTGGGTGGCGAGGACGTGCTCGACCTCGCTGGTGCCGATGCCGAAGGCCAGCGCCCCGAACGCGCCGTGGGTGGAGGTGTGGGAGTCGCCGCACACGACCGTCATGCCGGGCTGGGTCAGGCCCAGCTGCGGGCCCATGACGTGCACGATGCCCTGCCCGGCGTCGCCCATCGGGTGCAGCCGGATCCCGAAGTCGGCGCAGTTCTTGCGCAGGGTCTCCACCTGGGTGCGGGAGACCGCGTCGGCGATCGGCTTGAGCAGGTCGGTGGTCGGGACGTTGTGGTCCTCGGTCGCGATCGTCAGCTCCGGCCGGCGCACCTTGCGGCCGGCCATCCGCAGGCCGTCGAACGCCTGCGGGCTGGTGACCTCGTGGACCAGGTGGAGGTCGATGTAGAGCAGGTCCGGTTCGCCCTCGGCTCGTCGTACGACATGCGCGTCGTACACCTTCTCCGCCAGTGTGCGGCCCATCGCTCCACCTCGCCTGCTCGTCCGGCGCGCCGGTGCGCCGTGGTCTGGATCACCTTGGATCATCCTGGCTTGCATCTCAAATGACGAGACGCCAATATCAAGACATGGACAACTCTAGCGGAGTCGGCGTACTTGACAAAGCGGTTCTGGTCCTGAACGCGCTGGAGGCCGGCCCGGCCTCGCTCGCGCAGCTCGTCCAGACCACCGGGCTGGCGCGGCCGACCGCGCACCGGCTCGCCGTCGCGCTGGAGCACCACCGCCTCGTGCACCGCGACACCCAGGGCCGGTTCATCCTCGGCCCGCGGCTGGCCGAGCTGGCCGTGGCGGCCGGGGAGGACCGGCTGCTGGCCATCGCCCAGCCCGTCCTGGCCCAGCTGCGCGACCTGACCGGCGAGAGCGCCTCGCTGTTCCGCCGCCAGGGCGACGTCCGGGTCTGCGTGGCGGCGGCCGAGCGTAGCAGCGGCCTGCGCGACACCATCCCGGTCGGGGCGGCGCTGCCCATGACCGCCGGGTCGGCCGCCCAGGTCCTCCTCGCCTGGGAGGACCCCGACCGGCTGCACCGGGGGCTGCGCGGCGCCAAGTTCGAGGCCACCACGCTGGCGTCGGTACGGCGCCGCGGCTGGGCGCAGAGCGTGGGCGAACGCGAGCAGGGGGTCGGCTCGGTCTCGGCGCCCATCCGCGGCGCGGGCGGCCGGGTCATCGCCGCCGTGTCCGTCTCCGGGCCGCTCGAACGCCTCACCCGCTCCCCCGGCCGCCTGCACGCCGGTCCGGTGATGGCCGCCGCCGACCGGATCTCCGAGTCGATGCGCCGTACCGCCTCCTGACCCGGCCCGCCCCCGACACCCCGCCCGCTCCCTGCCCGCTCCCTGCCCGCTCCCTGCCCGCTCCCGCCCGTCCGGCCACGACGCTCCGCCACGGCCCGGACGGGCACCTCCAATTCCAGCATGGCAAGTCGGAATTGCATTTAAAATGACGCCAATTGGCTCTTTAATGCATTCTCCGCGTAATATCTCGGCGATGAGCGCGATAGATCCCCCGGATTCCCCCGGCGGCCGGTGGACCGACCGGCTGCTCGCCGAGGGCGAGGACCCCGACCCCCGTTTCACGCTCGCCAACGAGCGCACGTTCCTCGCCTGGATCCGCACCGCGCTGGCCGTGATCGCCGGCGGGGTCGGGGTGGCGCTCAGCGGCAGCGCGATGGCGCCCCCGCTGCGGCACGGCCTGGCGGTCGCGTTCTCCGCGACCGGCGCCCTGATCGCCGCGCTGGCCTTCCGCCGCTGGCTGCGCACCGAACGGGCGCTGCGCCGCGCCGAGACGCTGCCGCCGCCCGCGCTGGCCCCGGTCATGTCCTACGGGCTCGCCCTCGCCGCGGTCGTCCTCCTCGTGGCCCTGCTCGCGACCCGATGAGCCGCGCCCTCTGGGATCCGGGCGCGCAGCCCGAGCGCACCGCGCTGGCCTGGTCCCGCACCACCCTCTCCCTGCTGGTCGCCGGCCTGTTCTGCGTCCGGCTGGCCCCCTCCCCCGCCGCCACGGCGCTGGCCGCGGCGGCCGTCTGCGGCGCCGTGTCCCTGCAACTGCGCCGGGCGCTGGCGGGCCACCGTGGCCGCGGGCGGCGGCTGGCCGCCGGCGCGCCGGTGGCCGATCCCGTGTCGGTCCTGCTCGCCACCGTCCTCACCGTCCTGCTGGGCGTGATCGGGCTGCTGTTCGCGCTCGCCTGAGGCGGGACCGGTACGCTCGGGGGCCGTGTCCGAGGAACGGCCGTTCATCAGCCTCACCACCGACTTCGGCGCCGCCTACACCGCGACGTGCGCCGGGGTCGTCTACACGATCGCCCCGGCGGCGAACGTGCTGGTGCTCAGTGACGAGGTGACCCCGTACGCGATCGTGGAGGGGGCGCTGCTGCTGCGCCAGGCGCTCCCGTACCTGCCCAGGGGCGTGCACGTCGGCATCGTCGACCCGGGCGTCGGCACGCCGCGGCGCCCGGTCGCCATCGTCACCGGCCGCGGCGACGTGCTGGTCGGCCCCGACAACGGGCTGCTCATGCCCGCGGCCGGGCGGCTCGGCGGCGCCGTGCGGGCGTACGTGCTGGAGAACCCCGCCTACCGCCTGCCCGAGGTGTCGGCCTCCTTCCACGGGCGGGACGTCTTCTCCCCCGCCGCCGCGCACCTCGCGGCCGGCGTGGAGGCCGCCGCCCTCGGCCCGGCCGTGGAGCCGGGCGCGCTGGCCGCGCTCGACCTCCCCGAGCCGGTGACCGGCGCCGGGGAGCTGACGGCGCCCGTCCTGTACACCGACCGGTTCGGGAGCCTCATCCTGTCGGCCGGCCATGACCACCTGGTGGCCGCGCTCGGCCCGCTGGAGCACGGCACGCCGCTCGACCTGGCCTGGACCGGGCCGGACGGCGCGCCGCGGTCGGCGCGGGCACCGTTCGAGAAGACCTACGGCAGGGTCGCCGAGGGCGCGCCGCTGGTCTGGGTGGACTCCTCCGGCCTGCTCGGGCTGGCCGTCAACCAGGGTTCGGCCGCCGCCCGCTTCGGCCTGGCCGGCGGAGACGTGCTCACCATCCGCCCGCTGGCACACTGATCACCATGGAACACGCGGATCTGGACGTCGTCGCCTGGGTGCACATCGCCCGGGACCGGATGCTGGCGGTACGCTCGCGCGGCCGTGATCTGCTCTACCTTCCGGGCGGCAAGCGCGAGGCGGGCGAGGACGACTGGTCGGCGCTGTCCCGCGAGGTCCGCGAGGAGCTGGCGCTGGACCTGGACCGCGGCTCGTTCCGCGAGCTGGGCGTCGTCCGGGCCGCCGCGCACGACCAGCCGGACTTCGCGCACGTGCGGATGGCCTGCTTCACCGCCGGGTACGCGGGCGACATGGCCCCGGCGGGCGAGGTCGACGAGTACCGCTACGTCGGCCCCCGGGAACGCGACCTGCTGGCGCCCGCCGCGCGGGCCGCCTTCGACCTGGCGGTCGCCCGGGGACTGCTGGGCTGAGCGGGCCCCCCGACCCCCCGCCGCTCCCGGTCGGCCCGCGCGGTCGCCAGGATCATCTCGTCCACGACCCAGCGGGCCTGCGGCGACAGGTCGACCAGGGCGCGCAGGACCTCGGGCCGCACCACGCCGTCGTCCACCTCGCGGCGCAGCGCCCGGAAGGTCAGATCGTCGTCGATCGGCGCCGACTCGCCGGCGAACCCGAAGTAGCCGATCGGCACGCCGAAGAAGGTCGCCAGCGCGGTCAGCGTCCTCAGCTGCGGGTTGTCCTGCCGGCCGGTGCGCAGCTTCCACACCGTGGTGGAGGAGATGTCCTCGCCGGTGGCGCGGGCGATCGCCGCGGCCGTCTCCACGTTGTTGCGCGGCGGCGGCGCGGTGGCCGGCCACAGGTTCCCGATCAGCCACTCGACCTTGTCCGCCAGCGCCCCCGCGGGCGGCGGCGCGCCGCGCCCGCGGCCCGGCCGCCCGTCCCCGTCCGGCCGCCCGTCCCCGTCCATACGTGCACGTTCCCGCCCCATGGGCCGATGACTTTAGTTGACCGCCCGGGCGCCCGCGGACGGTGACACCCAAGGTCCGCTCCGGCCCAGGTGAAGTTCCGGTGACCGCGCCGGACGGAGATCGGCCGGTGACGACGCCACGCCATTCGCCTTTCCGGACCCCGTTTTGCCATTCTTTGACCGCAAGATGGATCCATCCAGGCGATTCCACCGTGATTTACAGAATGAGCACCTCAGGGCACGGATATCTTGGAACGAGATGTCCGGATCGCACGATCGCCGGTGATGTCCGGCTTGGCCGTGAAGTCCGCGGTGCCGTGCTCGATGGTGGCGGCGAAGGCGGTTCGCCGGAACGAGGGTTCCGGTCTTCGACGATGCCGAGATGGTGCCGATGAGCAAGAGAGAATCTTCCCCGGACGGGGCCCGTGGCCCGGCGGGGGACGTGGCGATGGCCCTGGCGGACGTCCGCGGCGTCCTCGTCGCGTGGACGGCCGGAGCCTCCCGCCTGCTGGGCTACCGCCCGGACGAGGCGGTGGGACGGCGCGTGGCGGACCTGCTCGCCGGAGATCCCCCCTCGGCCGCGCTCTCGAGCATCGGGCGGGGGGACGCGTGGGGCGGCCGGGTGACGGCGCGGCACCGCGACGGCCACGAGCTGGAACTCGATGTCGAGCTCGTCCCGATGGAGGATGCCGACGGAGGCGGCCGGTGGGCCATGGTGGCCCGGGAGCCGGACGGCGCGCGCGGCCCTGACGGGACGATGGCGCTGCTCAAGGAACGGGCACTGGCGGAGCTGCCGCTCGCCTTCGGGGTCTTCGACCGCGACCGGCGCCTGGTGGCGGCCAGCGGCGAGCTGGTGCGGATCATGGACATGAAGGAGGAGGAGCTGCTCGGGCTCCGCCCCAGGGCGATGACCGACTCGCGCACCTCCCGCGAGTTCGACGACGTGCTGGGAAAGGTGATCCGTACCGGTGAGCGGTCGCGCCTGGACGCGTTCACCCGGGTCCCGGGCGAGGACCGCGCGCACGGCTGGTCGGCGGTCCTCTATCCGGTGCGGGACTCGGGCGGGCGGATCCAGGGCGGGGCCACGGTCTCGTTCGACATCACCGGGGAGGATCTGGCCAGGCAGCGGCTGACCGTGGTGAACGAGGCCAGTGTCCGCCTGGGAACCGATCTGGACGTCACGCGGACCGCCCAGCAGCTGGCCGACCTGGCCACGGGCCGGTTCGCCGACCATGTCACCGTCGACCTGCTCCGCTCCGTCATCGAGAACGACAGGCCGGATCTGGGCGCGGCGGCAGCACGCATGGTCTACCGCCGGGCCGCGCAGCAGTCCGTCCTGGACGACTGCCCGGAGGCGTCGATCGCGACCGGGGAGAGCGAGTGCTACCCGGAGGACTCCCCGATGGCCCGCGCCCTGGCCACCGGGGAGGCGTCACTCCACATGCGCGAGGACCTCTCGATCCAGAGCTGGCTGGCCCATGACGCGGGCTGCTCGGAGAAGGCCCTCACGTACGGGATGCACTCGCTCATCCTGGTGCCGCTGCGCGCCCGCGGGCTGATCATCGGGCTCGCCCGCTTCATCCGGCACCGCACCCCCGACCGGTTCGACGCCGACGACCTGATGCTCGCCGAGGAGATCACGGGCCGGGCCGCCATCTGCATCGACAACGCCCGCCGTTACACCCAGGAGCGCGACACCGCCCTGGCGTTGCAGCGGAGCATGCTGCCGCAGCGTACGCCGCCGCACCCCGCGGTGACGGTCGCCTCCCGCTACCTGCCCACCGGCTCGCAGGCGGGCGTGGGCGGGGACTGGTTCGACGTGATCCCGTTGTCGGGGTCCAGGGTCGCCCTCGTGGTGGGCGACGTGGTCGGGCACGGCATCCAGGCCTCGGCCACCATGGGGCGCCTGCGTACCGCGGTGCGCACCCTGGCCGACGTGGACATGCCTCCCGACGAGCTGCTCACCCACCTCGACGACGTCGTCCTGCGCATGGACCGCGAGGAGGGCATGGACCGCGGCGGCGTGGTGCAGCGAGAGGCCGAGACCGGGGACATCGGCGCCAGCTGCCTGTACGCGGTGTACGACCCCGTCTCCCGCACCTGCGTCCTGGCCCGCGCCGGGCACCCGGCCCCCGCCATCGTCGGTCCCGACGGCACCGTCGAGTACCCCGACCTGCCCGCCGGACCCCCGCTGGGGCTGGGCGGGCTGCCCTTCGAGTCCACCGAGCTGACAGTTCCCGACGGCGCCCTGCTCGCCCTGTTCACCGACGGCCTCATCGAGTCCGGCGGCCACGACGCCGACGCCGGCCTCCAGCGGCTCGGCCGCGTCCTGAGCGACAACGCCGCCGCACCCCTGGAACTCGTCTGCGACCGCGTCCTGAGCACGATGCTGCCCGGCGGGCCCGCCGACGACATCGCGCTGCTCCTGGCCCGTACGCAGGGACTGAACGCCTCCCAGGTCGCCACCTGGGACCTGGCCCCCGACCCCGCCGTCGTCGGCAGGGCCCGGCAGGCGGCCTCGGACCAGCTGACCGCCTGGGGCCTGGACGAGCCCGCGTTCACCACCGAGCTGGTGGTCAGCGAGCTGGTCACCAACGCCATCCGCTACGGCGAGCCGCCCATCCGCCTGCGCCTGATCCACACCACCGGCCTGATCTGCGAGGTGTCCGACAGCAGCAACACCGCCCCCCACCTGCGCCGCGCCCGCATCTTCGACGAGGGCGGCCGGGGACTCCTCCTCGTCGCCCAGCTCACCCGGCGCTGGGGCACCCGGCACACGTCCCACGGCAAGACCATCTGGGCCGAACAGTCCCTCCCGCAGATCAACACGGCCAGCGCACCCTGCGGCTGACACGGGGCCGGCGGCGAACGAGATCGCCGGCCCGCCTGAACGACCCGAACGATCTGGCGCTACGGCGATGGCGAAGGCCGAGGAGACAGGCCAGCCGTACAAGAGCGTCCTCGACCCGCCTCCCGGCCACGGCCCGCGCCATCCCGGCAAGTAGCCGTGATGCCCTGCCGCACCTCCATCGAGAGGTGCGGCAGGGCATCGAGCAAGGGTCAGTTGCTCGTGAAGACGTCGGTCTTGACCGATGCCACGAAGCTCATCCACCCTTCGCGGCCGATCTAGAGCACCTGGCCAGGATCGCCCTTGGGTCGCCTACGCCAATGGTTCCGTCGGTGGCCTGAGTCACATCAGCGCACGCGCCGTTGGATTGCTGTGGTCAGACTACGCCGGCTGGCGTAATGGGCCTACTGTCACGCCCGTGTCTCTCTGAGGGAGTTGAGGAACGTTGCCCAGTCCTTGGGGGCGAATTCCAACATGATGCTGAGATCCCCCTTGGAGTCGCGTACGCCGATGGTCCCATCAGCGGCTCGCCCTGCTTCGACGCATCCGCCGTTGGGGTCGCTGTGGCGTGACTTACGCCAGCCGGTGAAGTGCTTGGTCATGTGCCCGATCCCGCCTTGTCGATCAGTCGCTCTGCCAGCTGGGAGAGAAGGGTGAGGCTGTCCGTAGTGGTCAAGGCCGCCTCTCGAAGGCGGACGTAATGTCCGCTATACCTTGCTACCTCGCGTTGCTCGGTCAGCACAAGATCGGTGGTGACGGTATCGACGATGGTTATGGGCGGGTCGATCGGGTCTGGGAACCTGAAGAGGAAGAAAGCCGACTTCGGCAGCAGCCCACCTGGGATGGGCACATCGTGAGGAAGGACCCGAAGCGTGATGCGGGACTGCCCCGTGATGGTCTGAACGAGGTAGCGGAGTTGAGCCGCCATTACGGCGGGCGGCACAGCAAGACGATGTATCACGCTGGCCTCCAGCACTGTCTCGTACTCGGGACCGTCCGGTCGTAGAAGTTCCTGCTGCCGTTGCGTGCGCGCGCTGGCCATGCGCTCCGGCTGGTACTCCAGCGGCCCCTGTTCCCTGTCCAGTTCGATGAGCGCCTGGGTGAACTCGGGCGTCTGCAAGATCGCCGGGAAGTTGGTCTGGCTGTAGGTGAGGACGGATTTGGCACCCGCCTCCAGGCTGGCGAACAGGCGTTCGCGGTGCCCGGTGGAGGTGCCGTACTTCTCCCACCAGCCCTTCTCTGCGGCGTCCCGGGCCAGGCGGAAGAGCCGGTCCCATTCCGGGCCGCTGACCTCGAAGATCTCCAGGAGCTTCACCACGTCCGCCAGGTCGGGGCGCACCTGGGCGTTCTCCACCTTGGAGACCTTGGACCTGGACGTGAACAGGAGCCGGGCGACGTCCCCGGCGGTTAACCCGCGTTCTTCGCGGAGCCTGCGGATCTCGTGGCCGAGGCGAAGCCGGCGGATGTAGGGGCTGGGCATCGTTCAACTCCCGAGGGCGGGGCCGAAACCCGTGACGGTCTGCTCACCGTACGTATAGCCCACGCAGACAGCACCCGGGAGAAGAACTGGGAGGCCGGGGAAGCGCTCCCGCTCAAAGTTCGAACGTTCTAATTTCGAGCGGCCTCTGGAAGATCCGTGAAACATGCTCCGGCACCGCAGATCAGGACGCGAATCACAGGCGCGGAATGAGTACGTGGTGTGACTCTGTGGGCACCAACAGCGACCGGCCGGCGAGGGCCTCGCCGGCCCTTCCAGCCCGGAGGTGCCTCGTGCCCTTGACCGACTCCCTCACCCTGCTCGCCCTCCTCGCCCCCGCGGCACCGGCGGCCGGCCCCCTCACTCCTCCCCCGTCCCACACCACGGCGATGCCGCTGTACTGGTGGCGGTCCTTCCCCGGCGCCGCCGAGCAGGCCCGCGCCGTCCGTGCCTTCGTGGCCTGCCTGCTGAACGACTGCCCGGTCCTGGACGACGTCCTGCTCTCGGCGGACGAGTTGGCCGTCAACGCCGTCCGGCACACCAAGTCCGGCCAGGGCGGCGGCTCGTTCACCGTGACGGTGCAGTGCTCGGCAGACCTGGTCGCGATCTCCGTCACCGACCAGGGCGGCCCCGACGAACCCGCCGCCCGCGACTCCGACCCGCTCGCCGAGTCCGGCCGCGGCCTGCGCACCGTCTCCCGCACCGCCGCCGCCTGGGGCTGGCACGGCAACGACACGGGCCGCACCGTCACCGCCGTCTTCACCATCCCCCCGCCTCCAGACTCCGTGCCCCCGGCAACCACTCTGGGCGTGGCGGCCGGGCCGGGCATCCGGGGCGCCGGGGAGTGGTCGGCGTGAAGTACCCGACCGCTCACGTCCACCCACGTTTGCGCGCCCGCGTTTGCTCGGTGCTGACCGCCGCACTGCGCGCCGCCCCCCTCCATCGACGCCGCAGTCAAGGCCGCCGCCCTGCTGGACGCACCCACCGCCGACTTCCTGCGCGAGTCCCGCCGACTTGTGCTGGCCTGCGCCGCCGCCCTCTCGACCGTCCTGGACGTCCACCGCCCCGCCACTGCCCCGGCTGGCCCGAACGCCTGCCACGGCTGCGGCACCCTCGAATGCCGCCCCCTCACCGCCGTCCTGCACGTCCTGGACGCCTACGCCGCGCACCCCGCCGCCGTCGACCGTGCCGAGGCCTGGCGGCGCGCCGACCGCTACTTCAACTCCGGCAGCGACCCCACCCTCCTCGTCTTCATAGAGGACATCGGCGAGGGCTTCGCCGCCCGCGCCTTCGCTTTCAGCACCGAACGCACCGAACCCGTCCTCGTCATCGACCACCGCACCGGCCACCTAACCCGCTGGCCTCTCATGCCCCGCGCCACCTTGATCGAGGAGTACCGCCGTCACCTCACCATCCTGCGCGGATCATCAGCCACCCCATCCGCCGGATCGGCCAGAGAGCAATGAACCGGGCCGTTTCTCACAGCTCGCCGACGGTCCCGAAGGCACCAGTAAAACAGCGCAGGATCCCGTCGGCCACCTTCGATCACCTTGGAAACGTTGCCCGCCGAACTGAAAAACGAAGACGGACCGCCCTCCTGCGAGAGTCGCGGAGCGCACCGAACGCGATTCGCTGATCACCTATCTGGGCGATTCACCTGCCGGCGGTGATGATCGCTTGTCAAAATTTCCGTATGGCCTCCTTGACGGACATCACCGCACGTCTGATGTACATCGGACTTTCGATCCTCGCCGAGAACCCCCGCGGGTTGCGCGCCCGCGAACTGTGGGAAGCGATCTTGGAGAGGGAGCCTGGCATCGAGGAGGATTGGGAGGGCGCCAGCGCCGGGAACACGGGTGCGGAAAGGACTTTCCGCTGGAGCAGTGCCCGTCTGGTGAAGGCCGGTTGGCTGTACAAGACGAGCGGCGTCTGGCGGGTGACCGGGCTGGGCCGACATGCCCTGTACCGATGGCCCGATCCGTCAGAGTTCTACCGGGAGGCCAACCGTCATTACCGGGAATGGCGGTTCCGCAAAGCCGGGTACGAGCAGGTCGAAGCCTTGATCTCGAATATTCCGGACGGCCACTGGGTCTCCCTCACCGAGATCGCCAATCAGTACGACCTGCCGCCTGATTCACTCTTGCGCTGGTTGCAGGGCGAGCGTCCCGAAGGCTGGTACCGGGTGCTCGACCGGCACGGCCGCATTCCCGCCGAGGCGCACGTGAGTGAGGACGAGCGGGAAACGTGGCTGCGACTGCTCAACGACGATGGGATCGATCTGGCGCAGGGTCGGGCCGAACCGCTGGAACGGATCCCCGGCGAGGAGCTGGAACGGCCCGTTACCGACCTGGAGGCACCGGACGAGGATGCTCCTCGGCGCGCCTGGCTGGTGCGCGACTCCGAACAGGCGTTCCGGCGGGTCTGGAGCCCCACCGAAACGTGCTCGCTGGGAGAACCCCGGTTGCGGGAACTCGTCCCGGGCACGTCCCGCGAAGCCGTCAGGGCGGCGGTGGACGAGGACCTCATCCACCTCAACGCACCCGAGCGCGCCAGGTTGGCCTCGGAGCTCCACCTCTTCCTCAACGCGATACGCAAGGACGACATCGTCGTTACCAACGACGGGGCCAACGTCTACCTGGGCGTGGTCACCGGAGACGCGACGTTCGACAACGGCTACCTGTACCGCAAGGTCCGCTGGCACAACCGGGATCGGCCGCTGAATTTCTACGACGACCTGCCCTCCGGACTGTCCGCCCGGGTACGCAATCCCGACGCCGAATTGATCAACCTGACCGATTTCGTCGCCGACCTGCTGCCCCTGATCGGCGAGGGGTCGACCGAGATCGTCTCCCGCGAGGTCCGCCTGCCCGACGCGACCGCCGAACTGGCCGACAGGCTCCTCGTCCCGGAGGAATGGCTCGCCGAGTGCGTCGCGCTGCTGCGCGAACGCCCTCAGCTGATCTTCTACGGGCCACCCGGTACCGGCAAGACCTACCTCGCCCAGGCCCTGGCTGCACACCTCACCGGCGACCGGCCGGAGAGCGTCCAGCTCGTCCAGTTCCACCCGGCCTACTCCTACGAGGACTTCTTCGAGGGCTACCGGCCGCGCGAGGGCAAGGACAAGACGATCACCTTCGAACTGGTGCGGGGGCCGCTGCGGCGGCTGGCAGCCGCAGCGAAGAAGCGTCCTGGCGATCCCCACGTACTGATCATCGACGAGATCAACCGGGGCAACCTCGCCAAGATCTTCGGCGAGCTGTACTTCCTGCTCGAGTACCGGGACCGGGGCGTCAACCTGATGTACGGCTCGGACAAGGACGACCTCTTCACCCTTCCCGACAACCTCTTCATTCTCGGCACCATGAACACCGCCGACCGGTCCATCGCCCTGGTGGACGCGGCGATGCGGCGGCGCTTCGCATTCGTGGAACTGCATCCCGGCGAACCGCCCACCAGCGAGATGCTGGCCCGCTGGCTCGAACGCGAGAACCTCCCCGACGAGCCCGCCCGGCTGCTGGCCGAACTCAACCGGCGCATCGACGACCGCGACTTCCGGGTGGGCCCCTCCTACCTGATGCGCCGCAGTGTCGACACCAACGCAGGACTGGAGCGCATCTGGCGCACCCAGATCCTGCCGCTGCTGGAGGAGTTCCACTACGGCGACGGCACCGACGTCCGGCGGGAGTACGGGCTCAAGGCCTTGCGGGACGCGCTGTGATGGCCGTCGTCGATCTGAAGGAACAGGGTGGGTGGCAACGGTGCACGCTCACTCGCGAGCAGGGCGACGCCCTTCGGTCATCCGAGTTCGTCCAAGTCAGACGGCAGGGCAAGCATTGGGAGCTGAAGCCCAAGGACAGGGTGGTCGGAGCCTTCCGTGCCGGACCTCCCGGCCGGCCGGTCACGGTACGGATCAAGCCGAAACTCCCGATCAAGCGGTTGATGTTCCTCATCGGCTACGCCAAGCACCTGCACGGCTGGCGGGAAGAGGAGGTTGACGCCGCGCAGAGCGCCGACCTGCTGCCCGTGATGGCCTACACGTTCGCGCGGGCAGCGGACCGGGCGTTGCTGCAAGGAGTGCTCCTCGGCTACCGAGAGAAGGAGGAGCAACTGCCCGTGGTGCGCGGCCGGATCCGCGAGGCCGCGCAGATCAAGCACCGGTACGGGCAGGCCCTTCCGCTCGAAGTGCGCTACGACGACTTCACCGTGGACACCGTTGAGAACAGGCTGCTGCTGACCGCCGCCTATCGCCTCTTGCGTCTGGACGGCATAGGTGAAGAGCCCCGGAAGCTGCTGCGGCGGCTGATCCTGCGGCTCGACGGCGTGACCCCCTACACGCGCGGCACGCCACCAGGGCGGTGGACTCCGTCCCGCATCAACGCCCGCTACCACGCGGCGCTGGAACTCGCCGACCTCGTCCTGCGGTCGGGCTCTTACGAACACGAGGACGGCAAGATCGTCCGGGTGGACGGGTTGGTGCTGACAATGTGGAAGGTCTTCGAGGACTTCCTCAGCGAAGCGCTGAAACAGGCCCTGCGTCCCTACGGTGGGAAACTCGAGGCACAGATCAGTAACCACCACCTCGACCAGGCTGGAATAGTCCGGCTGAGACCCGACCTGGTGTACTACGCACCGACCGGGCCGCCCAGCGCGGTGGCGGACGCGAAGTACATGATCAAAAAACCGATCGCCCACCGGCAGGCACACCTCTATCAGGTCTTGGCCTACTGCACGTCCCTCAACGTCAAGCGCGGCTACCTCGTCTACGCGGAGGACTCCGACGGGCGGCGCGTCCACCGGGCCACCGGCACCGACGACGTCCAGATCATCGAGACCTCCCTCGATCTGGGGGCTCGCCTGGACCGGCTACGCGAACAGATCGACCTGCTCGCCCGTGAACTGGCAGGTGTCGACGGCGCAGCGCCGGCTTTCTGATGTGCACCCGATTCCGAAGAAGCCATGCCCCTTGCCAAGGCGCCCGCCTCTGCGGCCCTGGGTGCAGGCGCAACGAGAAATTCCGTTCACCGCCGGGAGACCCGTAGGGCGCTCGTCTCCCGCCGGGGCGGGCCACCGGATTTCCCGCAGGGTGACGTCCGGTCGGAAGGCATCCCGATGACAGGCGATCTTAAAATAAGAAACCGCAGAGCGGGATTTGGTTCCCGACCTGCGGTCTTTACTGTACCCCCGAGCGGATTCGAACCGCCGTTACCGCCTTGAGAGGGCGGCGTCCTAGGCCACTAGACGACGGGGGCGTGCCTGCCCGTCCGGACGTCGATTCCGGACGGAGCGTGACCGCGATCGGGCCCCGGCGAACCGGAGATCCTTCACACGGACGTACCCCCGAGCGGATTCGAACCGCCGTTACCGCCTTGAGAGGGCGGCGTCCTAGGCCACTAGACGACGGGGGCGTGCCCGGCCCATCAAGCGGCCGGAACAGCTGGGGTACCAGGACTCGAACCTAGACTAACTGAACCAGAATCAGTCGTGCTGCCGATTACACCATACCCCAGTGCGGTAAGCGGACCTTTCGGCCTGGCCGTCCGGTCGCTCGCGCCTCGATGAGAATACAGGACCTTGGGAGCTTGGGCCAAAACGATTACCCGAGACCCCCGAAAGGCATTCGGAGCGCGAGCCGGCCGGTCCCCCGCCCGCCGGAGGCCGGGAGACGGCGGTGCCGCGCCGCCTCCCGCGGCGGCGGGACGGCGCGGCGCCGCGGCGCGTCCCCGGCTCAGTCGCGGGCGATCACCCGGTTGGTGAGGCTGCCGACGTTCTCGATGGTCACGGTGACCTCGTCGCCGATCTCCAGGGGGCCGACCCCGGCCGGGGTGCCGGTCAGGATCACGTCGCCCGGCAGCAGCGTCATCACCTGGCTGACGTACTCCACCAGGGCGGGCACGTCGTGCAGCAGCAGCGAGGTGCGCGCGTCCTGCCTCGTCTCGCCGTTGACGGTGGTGGTGATGGCGAGGTCGGACGGGTCCACCTCGGTCTCGATCCAGGGCCCCAGGGGGCAGAAGGTGTCGAAGCCCTTGGCCCGGGTCCACTGCCCGTCCTTCTGCTGCAGGTCGCGGGCGGTGACGTCGTTGGCGCAGGTGTAGCCCAGGATCACCTCGGCGGCGCGGGCGGCCGGGACCTCGCGGCACATCCGGCCGATGACGACCGCCAGCTCGCCCTCGAAGTCGACCCGCTCGCTGAGCTTCTCCGGGTAGGCGACGGCCTCCCCCGGCCCGATCACCGCGGTGGACGGCTTGGCGAAGATCACCGGCTCGGCCGGCGGCTCGCCGCCCATCTCGCGGGCGTGGTCGGCGTAGTTCTTGCCGATCGCGATGACCTTGCTGGGCAGGATCGGGGCCAGCAGCCGTACGTCGGCGAGCGGGTGCCGCTGCCCGGTGAAGGTCAGATCTCCGAAGGGATGGGCCGCCACGGCGGCGACGGTGTTCTCTTCCACCACCCCGAAGGACATGCCCTCGTCGGTGGAGAACCTCGCGATACGCATGGTCAGCAGCCTAGTGCCCTCCCGGCGGGCCCAGGAGGGCAGGCCGCGGCCCCGCGCCGGGCCGCCGGGAGCGTCAGAGACCGCAGGGCTTGTCGTTGAGGCGGCACTTCTGCGGGTCGGCCGCGGCGCCCTCCGCGCCGTACTGGACGTCCCAGGTCGCGCCCGGCTGGATCGGCGGGGCGTTCTCCAGGTTGCGGATCTCCACCTTCTCGCCCTTGCGGACGAGCCGGGCGCCCCAGATGTTCTTCACGTTGCGGCCGGGGGCCTCGAAGGTGATCTTCCAGTCCTTCATCGGCTTACCGGTCCGGTTGGTGATGACCAGCTTGCCCTCGTAGTAGCCCGGGTCCTGCTGGACGAGCTGGTAGGTGATCCCGTCGCCCGGCACGACGGGGCCCACGGGCGGGGCGGTCGGGGTCGGCACGGGGCCGCCCTGGGCCGGGGGCGGCCCGTTCGACGGCTCGCCGGGCGAGGGGACGGGCGGCTGGCCGGGGACGCTCGGTGACGCGGCCGGCGGAGCCCCGCCCGGACCGCCGCCGGCCCCGGGCGAGGTGGACGCGGGTTCCGACGGAGCGGCGGAGGGGGCGACCGCGGCGGGCTCGGGTCCGCCGTCGCCGGAGGTCACCAGGAACGCGACGGCGGCGGCGCCGCCGAGGACCAGGACGGCGACGGCGGCGGCGACCAGGATCAGGGGTCGCCGCCCCCGGCCCGGCGCGGATACCGCCGGGGCGCCGTGCGGTCCGGGTGGGAGCCCGGGCGACGGGGACGCCGCGGCCGGGGCCTGGTACTGCCCGCCGGGAGGGGGCATGGGCGCGGGCGGGACCGTGTCCTTGGGAGGCGCCGGTGACGGCGACGGCGGTGGCGCGGAGGGCGACGGCGTGGAGGGCGCGGGCGGAGGCGGGGCCGGGGGCCGGGGCGCCGGCGGCGTCTCCTGGGCGAACGCGGCGGGCCGCTCCCCCGTGCCCGCACCGAACTGCTCGGTCCACGGGCCCTGCTCGGCGGCCTGGAACGTCACCTCCGGCGCGGCCTCCCGGGACGTCGCGGCCTCGGGCGCCGCGGAGGCGCCGGTGCCCGACCCCATCGCGTACGGGGGCAGCGGGACCTGGTCGCTCATGGGAGCGGGCTCGGCGGAGAAGTCCGTCACCGTGGCCGGGGCCTCGGACGTCGCGGCCTTGGGCGGGGCGGCCTCGGGCGGGGCGGCCTCGGACAGGGCGGGCGCGGGGGCTCCGGCGGGGCCGGGAACGTCGTCCGCGGGGACGTCCTGGACGGTCATCGCGGCGGCCACCGGCCGGTCCGTCACCGTCTCGCCGGCGGCGTCCCGGGGGGCCCGCGGCACGGCATCGTCCTGCGGACCGTTCCCGGACGCGTCCTGAACGTCCTCCGGGAGGCCGTCCTGGAGGGTCTGGTCACCGGTTCCCGGATCGCCGCCCCCGGTGTACCGGATCTGGAACTCGGTGGTGCTCTTGTGGTCCGGGGGGACGTACCCGGGGTCCTCGCGGCTCAACTCGGTCACCTTCCCACTGCGTCGGCTCACCATGTCCGACGATCACCGGCCCGATCCGGTTCGCCTCTCAGGCGGTTCCGGCCGGTTCCAGTCCGCGGCGGGCCGCCGCCCGCTGGTGCCGGTCGAGCATGTCGGTGATCAGCCCTATCGTGCCGGGGCGGGTGACGTCCAGGCCCTCGCTGAGCCAGCGGCTCGCCTCGGCCAGCAGTTCCTCCGCCGGGCCGGTCCCGCGCCGGTCGGCGAGCCGTCCCAGCACGGCGCCGAGCCGGAGCGCGGCGCCGGGGAAGTCGTCCTCGGCGGCCTGGCGGAACCACCGGGCGGCCTGGTCGAGATCGTCCTCGTGCTCGTAGAGCAGCCCGAGCCCGAACGCGATCTCGGCCCATGACCCGTCGAGGGGGCCGCCCGCGGACGCGGGAAGCCAGGGTCGGATGGACATGCGATCACTCCGTGGTCGGAAAGTGCGAGGACGGGGCGGCGTGAGCCGCGTAGGGACGGCGACAGGGCCGTTGGCTACACATCATGGCGTCCGGACCGCGAGCCCGCCACTCGTTTGCCGCGTCATCGCGAAAATTCTTCTCGTTCTCCGCTGACTCCGGTCAGCGGAGGTGTCAGGAACACGCCCGGTGCGCCGGAGAGCGGCCGGGACGGGCCGATAGGGTCGTGGCGAAGACCGACGAAGGAGTCCGACGGTGTCCGTGGTGAAGATCAACGTACTGACCGTTCCCGAGGGGATGCGCGAGGAGCTGGAGCGACGCTTCGCGGGGCGGGCCGGCATGGTCGAGTCGGCCGAGGGCTTCGAGCACTTCGAGCTGCTCCGCCCGGTGGACGGCACCGACCGCTACCTGGTGTACACGCGCTGGCGCAGCGAGGAGGACTTCACGCGCTGGACGGAGAGCCAGGCGTTCCAGCGCGGGCACGCCCAGGCGCAGGGCGCCGGGGGCGAGGGTCAGGGCGAGGCGCAGGGCCACGGGCATGGCCACGGCCACGGCCAGGGCGGGCCCGCGGCCACCGGCGCCGAGCTGTGGGCGTTCGAGGTGATCGAGAGCACCGGTCCCGCCTCCTGAGCCCGGCGGCCGGAGCGGCCGGGCCCAGGACGGGGCGTGCGGACGGGGACGGGGCCGGGATCAGGCGACGAGGTCCTGATAGTCGGGGTGCTTGTCGATCCAGCCCTTGATGAACGGGCACAGCGGCACCACCGCCAGGCCCTTGGCGCGGACGTCGTCGAGCGCGCCGCGGGCCAGGGCGCTGCCGACCCCCTGCCCCTCGTACGCACCGTCCACCTCGGTGTGGGTGAACACGATCTTGCCCGGCCGGGTGCGGTATTCGGCGAATCCGGCGAGCGAGCCGTCCACGCGGACCTCGTAGCGGCTCGCCCCGGGGTTGTCGCTGATCTCTTTACTCATGTCCGGTCAATGCTCGCACGGGCCCGGAAATTTCCGCCACGGGCTCAGCCGGGCTCGTGGCCGGCGTGCAGCAGGCAGTAGGTGACGGCCTCCTCCAGGGCCTGCCAGGACGCGGCGATGACGTTGTCCTCGACCCCGACCGTGCCCCATTCGCGCTCGCCGTCGCTGGACTCGATGAGGACCCGGGTGCGGGCGCCGGTGCCGTGGCTGCCCTCCAGGATCCGCACCTTGTAGTCGACCAGCTCCAGCCGGGCCAGCTCGGGGTAGAGCCGGCCCAGCGCCACCCGCAGGGCGTTGTCCAGCGCGTGGACCGGGCCGTTGCCCTCGCCGGTGGCGATGATCCGCTCGCCCTTGGCGTGCAGCTTCACGGTGGCCTCGCTGACCATGGAGCCGTCCGGGCGGCGCTCGACGATGGCCCGCCAGGACTCGACCTCGAAGTGCCGCTGCCGTACCCCGGTCAGCTCCTCGCGCAGGAGCAGCTCGAACGAGGCGTCGGCGGCCTCGAAGGTGTAGCCGGTGGACTCCAGCTCCTTGACCCGGGCGACGACGTCCTTGGCCTTCTCCCCGGACAGGTCGTACCCCAGCTCGCGGCCCTTGAGCTCGACCGAGGCGCGGCCCGCCATGCTGGAGACGAGCATCCGCATGTCGTTGCCGACGGCGGCGGGGTCGATGTGCTGGTACAGGTCGGGGTCCACCTTGACCGCCGAGGCGTGCAGCCCGGCCTTGTGGGCGAACGCCGACAGCCCCACGTACGGCTGCTGCGAGCTGGCCGTGACGTTGGTGACCTCGGAGACGGCGTGGGCGATCCGGGTCATCTCGGCCAGCTGGCCGTCGCTCACCAGCCGCATCCCCCGCTTGAGCTGGAGGTTGCCGATGACCGTGAAGAGGTTGGCGTTGCCGCTGCGCTCGCCGTACCCGTTGGCGCAGCCCTGGACGTGGGTGGCGCCCGCCTTCACGGCGGCCAGCGAGTTGGCGACGGCGCAGCCGGAGTCGTCGTGGCAGTGGATGCCGACCCGGGCGCCGGCCGAGACGACCTCGTGCACGACGTCGGCCAGTTCGTCGGGGAGCATCCCGCCGTTGGTGTCGCACAGCGCGACGACGTCGGCGCCGGCCTCGGCGGCGGTGCGGACGACCTCCAGGGCGTAGGCCCGGTTGGCCTTGTAGCCGTCGAAGAAGTGCTCGGCGTCCAGGAAGACCCGACGGCCCTCCGCACGCAGGTGGGAGACCGTGTCGCGGATCATCGCGAGGTTCTCCTCCAGGGTCGTGCGGAGGGCCAGTTCGACATGCCGGTCGTGGCTCTTGGCGACGAGCGTCACGACCGGCGCGCCGGAGTCGCGCAGGGCGGCCACCTGGGGGTCGTCGGCGGCCTTCACTCCGGCCCGGCGGGTCGCGCCGAACGCGGTGAGCTGCGCGTGCCTCAGGTCGAGCTCGGTCTGAGCCCGCCTGAAGAACTCGGTGTCCTTGGGGTTGGCGCCCGGCCAGCCGCCCTCGATGAATCCCACGCCGAGGTCGTCGAGGTGCCGCGCGACGACGAGCTTGTCGGTGACGGAGAGGTTGAGCCCCTCCTGCTGCGAACCGTCACGGAGCGTGGTGTCGTAGACGTGGAAGGCGTCACCCTGCATCGTTGTCCCCCTCAGGGTTCTGGGCTGGCGCGCCGTTGCCGGCCGGTGGTTCCTGGAAAGCAAAAAGACCCCTCACGGACGTGAGAGGTCTGCGCGCCGGCGGTGTCCCGTTGTCAGCCGGCGCGCCAGCCGATAATCACGAGGCTGTGGCGCATGATGACGGCCAGTCTGCCACACCCCGCACAGAGATGGGACATCGGTCTCAGCATGCGAGACGACGCCCGCCGGGCCGCGGCGCGGCGGCCCGGCGGGAACGGGGACGACCTCAGACGATCTTGTGCACCCAGCCGTACGGGTCGGGGCGGGTCCCGTACTGGATGCCGATCAGCTCCTCGCGCAGCCGCATCGAGATCTCGCCGGGCTCGCCGTCGCCGATGGTGAACTCGCGGTCGGGGCCCTTGACGTGGCCGACCGGGCTGATCACGGCGGCGGTGCCGCAGCCGAACACCTCGGAGATCTCCCCCGACGCGCAGCCGGACTCCCACTGGTCGACGCTGATCCTGCCCTCCTCCACCGGGACGCCCAGGTCGGGGGCCAGCTTGAGCATGGAGTCGCGGGTGATCCCGGGGAGCATGGTGCCGGTCAGGGCCGGGGTGAGCAGCCGGGCCTCGGCGCCCGACCCGTAGACGAAGACCAGGTTCATCGACCCGACCTCCTCGACCCAGCGGCGCTCGACCGCGTCCAGCCACACCACCTGGTCGCAACCGTTCTCGACGGCCTGGGCCTGGCCGGCGAAGGAGGCGGCGTAGTTGCCGCCGGTCTTGGCCTCACCGGTGCCGCCGGGGGCGGCGCGGGTGTAGTCCTGCGACAGCCAGACCGAGACGGGCCTGATGCCCCGGGCGTAGTAGTTGCCGGAAGGAGAGGCGATGACGACGAAGAGGTACTCGTCGGCCGGCTGGTTCACGCCGAGCGCGCGCGTGGTGGCGAACATGAAGGGCCGCAGGTAGAGGCTGTAACCCTCGGTGGAGGGCACCCAGTCCTGGTCGGTGCGGACCAGCAGTTCCAGCGCGTCCACGAACAGCTGCTCGGGGATGCTGGGCATCGCCATCCGCGCGGCGGAGCGGTTCATCCTGGCGGCGTTGGAGAACGGCCGGAAGGTGGCGATGGTCCCGTCGGCCTGGCGGTAGGCCTTGAGCCCCTCGAACAGTTCCTGGGAGTAGTGCAGGACCTGGCTGGCCGGGTCCATCGGGATCGGGCCGTACGGCTGCAGCCGGGCGTCGTGCCAGCCCTTCCCCTCGGTGTACTGGATCAGGACCATGTGGTCCGTGAAGTGCCGCCCCCATCCCGGGTCGGCGAGGATGCGGTCGCGCTCGGCGGCCGGGGTGGGCCGCTCGCTCAGCGCGATCTCGAAGTCCAGTGTGCTCATCGTGGGGTCCTCTCCCGGATCGCCGCCGCGGCCCCTTCACCGCCCGGCATTCCTTTAATCCTTATTGTCGTACTTCATCCAGCCCAACTCCCCGGTGGCGCGCACACGAAAAACCGGGCGCGCCACGAGGCGCGCCCGGTCATGAGCGAACGCGCCGCTAGCCGGATACTCGCTTGGCGATGGCGTCGCCGATCTGGGCGGTGGTGCGGGCCCCCTGGCCGGCCCGCTCGGCCAGGTCGTCGGACACGGCCCGCTCGACCCGGCGCGCGGCGTCGGTGGCGCCCAGGTGGTCCAGCAGCATGACCACCGACAGGATGGTGGCGGTCGGGTCGGCCTTGCCCTGCCCGGCGATGTCGGGGGCGCTGCCGTGCACCGGCTCGAACATCGACGGGGCCGTGCCGTCGGGGTTGATGTTGCCGGAGGCGGCCAGCCCGATGCCCCCGGCGATCGCGGCGCCGATGTCGGTGATGATGTCGCCGAACAGGTTGTCGGTGACGACGACGTCGAAGCGGCCCGGCTGGTTCACGAAGAACATCGTGGCCGCGTCGACATGGCAATAGTCGGTGGTGACCTGCGGGTACTCCTCGCCGACGCGCTTGAGCACGCGCTGGTAGAGGTCGCCGGCGAACGTCAGCACGTTGTCCTTGTGGACCAGCGTCAGCTTGCGGCGGGGACGCGCCGCGGCCTGCTCGAAGGCGTACCGGACGACGCGCTCGACCCCGTAGGCGGTGTTGACGCTCTCCTGGGTCGCGACCTCGTGCGGGGTGCCCTTGCGGAGCACGCCGCCGACGCCCGCGTACGGGCCCTCGGTGCCCTCCCGGACCACGACCATGTCGATGTCGCCGGTGTCCACCCCGGCCAGCGGGGTGGAGACGCCCGGGAACAGCTTGACCGGCCGGAGGTTGACGTAGTGGTCGAGCTCGAACCGGGCCCGCAGCAGCAGCCCGCGCTCCAGCACACCGCTCGGCACGCCGGGGTCGCCGACCGCGCCGAGCAGGATCGCGTCCTGCCCGCGCAGCTCCTCCAGGACGGAGTCCGGCAGGGTCTCGCCGGTACGATGCCAGCGGGCGGCGCCGAGGTCGTAGGAGGTCCGCTCGAACGACAGGCCCGAGGCCGGTGCCACGGCGTCGAGGACCTTCAGCCCCTCGGCGACCACCTCGGGGCCGATCCCGTCACCAGGGATGACGGCCAGGTGAATGCTGCGGGAAGCCATGCGCGCACTCTACTGCAAACGTCTCACCTCCTGAGCATCTGTCTCAGACTCCGATACGCATGTCTCGCCGCCCGCGGCGGCCGGGCGGGGCCGCTCACTTGACGGCAGGGCCACCAGAGGGGACGCTCGGGGCGACAAGTTCACATCGAGGCGACGGTGCGCAGGAACCTGGTGCGAATCCAGGACGGTCCCGCCACTGTGACCAGGGAGCCTCCCCGCACGCGACCACGGCCGGACGACCGGCTGGAAGGTCGGAGGGGGCGATGATCTGGGAGTCAGGAGACTGACCCGTCGTCCTCCCGTCACCGGGGCGAGTGCACCCCGTGAGGAGACCGTCATGGCCCAGCCCGCCGTTCCCCCGTCGCAGGCCGCCCGGCCGCGCCCCGCCGCCGTCCCGCTCCGCGTCCCCGTCCGCGACATCCTTCCCTGGGCGGTGCTCGCGCTCGTCCTGGGCGCGGCGCTCCTGTACTTCGTCGGCGCCGAGCAGGGCGCCACCTCCCTCTTCGCCGGTACGTGGGTGCACGAGTTCACCCATGACGGGCGGCATCTGCTCGGCTTCCCCTGCCACTGAGCGGGGGACGCGCGGATGATGAGATCTCTGCTGGTCCGCGGCATGCTCACCGGCGTGGTCGCGGCGGCGGCCGGGTTGCTGATCGCCTGGATCTACGGCGAGCCGCAGGTGGCCGAGGCGATCGCGTTCGAGGAGGCGCAGGCCGCCGCCGGGCACGCCGCCGGCGGGCACGACCACGGCGAGGAGGCCGAGGTGGTGAGCCGTACCGTCCAGAGCACCATCGGGCTGATCACCGCCATGGTGTTCTACGGGGTGGCGATCGGGGGCCTGTTCTCGGTCGCGTTCGCGTTCGCCCACGGGCGGATCGGGAACCTGGGCGCCCGCGCGACCTCCGCCCTGGTGGCCCTGGCCGGGTTCGTGGCGATCGTGCTGGTGCCGTTCCTGAAGTACCCGCCCACGCCCCCGGCGGTCGGCGACCCCGGCACCATCGGGGGACGCACGGCGCTGTACTTCGGCATGGTCGCGCTCGGCGTGCTGGCCACGGTCGCCGCCGTGATCGTGCACGGCCGGCTGGCCCCGCGGCTGGGGGCGTGGAACGCGGCGACCGTCACGGCGGTGGGGTTCGCGATCGTGGTCGCGGTCGTCTTCCGCCTCACGCCGCGGCCCGACGCCGTCGCCGAGGGCTTCCCCGGCACGGTCCTGTGGGACTTCCGGATCGCCTCGCTGGGCGTCCAGGTCGTGCTGTGGGCCACCCTGGGCCTGCTCTTCGGCGCCCTCACCGAACGCTCCTTCCGGCGGCGCGCGGGGTCCCGTACGGGCACGGAGACCGGAGCGGCCCGGACACCGGCCTGACCGCACGCGCGCGAGCGCCCCGGCCGCCCGCCTCGCGGGCCGCCGGGGCGCCGCACGTTCACGCCGCACGTTCCCGCCGTGCGTCTGCACCGTGCGTCTGCACCGGGCGTTCACGCCGTGCGTAACGCCGCCCGGTGGCCTACTTCCTGCCCAGGCAGAGGAGCACGTCGACGTTCATCCGCGAGAGGTTGCCGAACTTGCCCTTCGACTGCATGTTCCACGTGTAGGAGCTGACCGCGCCCGGCACGCTGGAGCAGGTCCTCCTCGCGTTCATCTCCAGGACGTTGGTACGCCGCAGGAGCACCTTGTACCGCGCCTGCGGGGAGGAGCAGGCGACGCGTTGCGCGTCGGACCCGCCGAGGCTGAGGCAGTCGCCCACCTTGGCCACGTTCACCGCCTTGGCCGGATCGACGTCCTTCTCCCCCAGGCACACCGTGTTCGCGTCGTTGCCCACCTGCCGTGACACGCCGGCGACGTCGCGGCAGCCCTTGGAGAGCGGCATGAGCTTGAGCGCCTTGTACGCCGCCGCGGGGTCGTCGCAGGCGACGATGCGGTAGGGCGAGTCCTGGTCTCCGGCCGACTCGCGCAGGCAGTCACCGGCCGCCACCTTGTCGATGTGGTCCTTGCCCGACGACCAGATCCAGTACCCGCCGCCGCCGACCAGGAGGGCCAGCACCAGCAGGACGGCGAGGCCGCCCCACAGGCTGCCGCCCGACTTGCGGGCGGGCGGCCCCGGCTGACCTGGCATGGGCGGCTGACCCGGCATGGGCGGCTGACCCGGCATGGGCGGAGGCCCCGCCATGCCCGGCGGAGGCGGAGGCCCCGCCGGGCCCGGCGGAGGCGGAGGCCCCGCCGGGCCCGGCGGTCCGGCCGGGCCGTTCGGTGGAAAAGACTGGTATCCGGACATGCTGGCCCCATCTGACCGGCCCGCGAGCGCGGGCTCCCTCGTCGGCCCCTGCCGCGTACCGGAGCGGGGGCGGGCGTCTCCGGGACGCCCACAAGATCAGCAGCAGGATGAAGAGGCAAGATACACGGCCGAAGCGGATATCTCCGATGAGAAAGCTCTATCTGCGTAGAAGTGCACAGTCGCCGCACATCTCGCCCCCGGGCGGCACCCGGTAGTAAAGGCAGCAGCTGCGCCGCACGAAGCCCTCCCGGCCGAACGATCCCGTGCCGGCGAGCGGCTCGCGGATCATCAGCTCGCCGACGACGGAACGCACCGGCGCGGCCAGGCCGCGGTCCAGCGCGGCGGAGCGCAGGGTCCCGGCCAGGGCCGAGGCGGCGTTGCCCCAGAGCAGGGCGTCGGCCAGCCGGACGATGCCGAGCAGGGTCTCGCGCAGCGGGCGCAACTGGTGCTCGACGACCTCGCGGTGAACCAGCCCGGCCAGCCCGACCGGATCGACCGGGCCGGACGCGCCGGAAGCGCCGGGCGGGTGGGGCGTCCCGATGTCCCGGGGCGGTCCGGCCGCCCGGCCGGGTGCGGGGGGCGGGAGCCAGCCGGAGGGGGCGTCCAGCCAGAGCGCGATCGGCGCGCCGGGCGCCCAGCGCCAGTGCAGGCCGGACAGGTCGGGGACGACGCCGTGGGCGGCGGCCACGATGACGGGCGACCACAGCCGCGCGGCCAGCCCCTGGAAGAGGATGGACGCCGCGACGCGCCGCTCGCCGGTCCCGAGCCGGGCGGCGTACGCGTCCACCAGGCCGGCCAGCCGGCCGGTGTCGCGCTCGGGCAGCCGCCGCCAGGTCGGATCGGCCTGCTCGGCCGGATCGGTGACGATCTCGAAGTAGGGCCCCAGCGCCGCGGCCGCGGCGAGCGCCGGGACCACCTCTCCGGCACCGGCCCGCCGTGCCGCGATTCCCGCCGTCATGCCCTCATGATCGCAGGAGCGCGGCGGGCCGTGCACACGGCGGGCGGCACGCGGACGGCCGGTCAGACGGCGGGACGGCCGCCGTTGTCGCGCCGGTCCAGGGCGGTCTGCAGCGCCCGGGCGGCTTCCTCGGCGGCGTCGTCGGCGGGCGCGCTGGCGACGGGCAGGGTGGAGACACGCAGAGAGTTCATGGTGATAATCCGTAACTTCGCGGTGAAGGATCGAGGCTCGGGGCCCGGCGTCGCACTCCGCGACGGGGATCGGCCCGCCGGTTCAGGCCCCGTCGCGGCAGTGAAGGATCACTACGAAGTGCCGCATGGTGCTCTCCACGCTACCCGCCCGTCCGGGCGGAGTCTTGACCCGTGACCGAACTTTTCACATGCTGAGACGCCGGCGCGTTCGAACGCCTGGATGAGACGACACCGCCATGACCCCGTCCACAGGAACTCGGGGTCATGGCGGTGTGCGTGTGACGTCCGTACGGCCACCGTACGGCCGGCCGCGTAACGGACGGCCGTCCGGCTCAGCCCTCCAGGTCGACCCGGCGGCCGGTGTCGGCGCCGATCTCGGTCGCGATCACGTCGGCCAGCTGGGCCGGGATCGCGGAGTCGACGGTCAGCGCGATCAGCGCCCGGCCGCCCTTGGCGTCACGGCCGACCTGCATGCCGGCGATGTTGACGCCCGCGTCGCCGAGCAGCCGGCCGACCACGCCGACGATGCCGGGCCGGTCGACGTAGGCGAAGAACGCCATGTGGTCGGTGGGCGTCAGCTCCATCTGGTAGCCGTTGATCTCGATGATCCGCTCGATGTGCTTGGGGCCGGTCAGGGTGCCGGAGACCGACACCACCTCACCGTCGGCCATCGTGCCGCGGACCTGCACCACGTTGCGCCAGTCGGGGCTGTCCTCGCTGGTGGTGAGGGTGACCTCCACACCGCGGTCGCGGGCCAGCAGCGGGGCGTTGACGAAGGTCACCGCCTCCTCGATGACGTCCACGAACACGCCCTTGAGCGCGGCCAGCTCCAGCACCTTGACGTCGTGCTCGGCGATCTCGCCGCGCACGACCACGTCGAGCCGGACCGGCACGCCGCCGGCCAGCGCGGTGAAGATGCGGCCCAGCTTCTCGGCCAGCGGCAGGCCCGGCTTGACGTCCTCGGCGACCGCGCCGCCCTGGACGTTGACCGCGTCCGGCACGAACTCGCCGGACAGGGCGAGCTTGACCGAGCGGGCGACCTGGGTGCCGGCCTTCTCCTGCGCCTCGTGGGTGCTGGCCCCCAGGTGCGGGGTGACCACGACGTTGTCGTGGTGGAAGAGCGGGCTGTCGGTGCACGGCTCGGTGCTGAACACGTCGATGCCGGCGCCGGCCACCCGGCCGTCCTTGAGCGCCAGGTCGAGCGCCTCCTCGTCGACGATGCCGCCGCGGGCCGCGTTGACGATGCGCACCTCGGGCTTGACCCGCTGCAGCTCCCGGTCGCCGATGAGCCCCAGGGTCTCGGGCGTCTTGGGCAGGTGGACGGTGATGAAGTCGCTCTCGGCGAGCAGCTCGTCCAGCGTGACCAGTTTCACGCCGAGCTGGGCGGCGCGGGCGGCCTGCACGTAGGGGTCGAACGCGATGACGTTCATGTCGAAGGAGGCCAGGCGCTGCGCGACCAGCACGCCGATGCGGCCCAGGCCCAGCACGCCGACGGTCTTGCCCTGCAGCTCGACGCCGGTGTACCTGGAGCGCTTCCACTCGCCCTGCTTGAGCGCGGCGTGCCCCTGCGGCACGTTGCGGGCGGTGGCCAGCAGCAGCGCGATCGCGTGCTCGGCGGCGGTGACGATGTTGGAGGTCGGCGCGTTCACGACCATGACGCCGGCCTTGGTGGCGGCCTCGACGTCGACGTTGTCGAGCCCGACACCGGCCCGCGCGACCACGCGCAGCCGCTTGGCGTGCTGGAACACCTCGGCGGTGACCTTGGTGGCGCTGCGCACGATCAGCGCGTCGACGTCGGCCACCGCGGGGAGCAGCGCCGCGCGGTCTGCGCCGTCGACCTGCCGGACCTCGAAGTCGGATTCGAGGACCGCGATGCCGGCCGGTGAGAGTTCTTCTGCGACGAGGACGACAGGCTTGCTCAAGGAACGGTCCTTCGGAACGTGGATGTGCAGTGAAGTGCGGGGAAAGTCGCGAGTCACCACGGTGTGCCCTCGCCTCGTTCCCGAGTCTATCCCCCGTGGGCCGCGCCCCTCGCGGGCGCGGTGACACACACCTGAACACCCCTTTTGTCCGTGGAGATTCCGGGTGGCACGGCTCGTACCGCGCCGTCCGGCAGGGCGTCACCCCGCCCTCGTCCCGCCCCGAACGGGGACGGGGGCCCGCGAACCCCTCAGGCCGCGTGCGGCTCCGGGAGCGCGGTCAGGATGCCCGCCACCCGTTCGGCGTCGGCGAGGGCGATGTGCGGGACGTCGACGAAGATCCGCAGGGGGCCGGCCGGAAGGCCCAGCTCCTCGGCGACCCGCGCCTGGACCTCGCGCAGCGGGATGTAGGCCAGGTAGCCGCGGACGACGTCCTGCGAGCGGAACAGGGCCGTCATGCCGAGCCGGTAGCCGCGGATGCGGAACGACAGCGCCACCAGGCACGGGAGGGCGCCGGAGGGCTCCCCCGGGATCACCAGTGAGATCCAGGCGCTGGTCGTCCAGGGGCGGGCGCGCAGGAGCCCGACGACCCAGCGGAGCTGGTCCGCCCCGTTCCGGTCGCGCAGCCGGAGACCGGACGGCCCGTCCTCCGGGCCGGGCCCGCCGCGAAGGCGCCCGCGCGCGCGGCACGGCATGAGCTCGCGCTCACCGTGCCGGAGGAGGAGGGGATCCTCCCAGCTCAGCGAGGCGATCTCGAAGTGCGTCGGAGGTCCCTCGATGATCGGCCCCTGGTCCTCCATGCCCGCCTCGCCGGCCGACCAGACGTGCCGGAGCAGCGCGATCCACGCCTCCCCGCAGGTCCGCCACCGCCGGACGGCCGGGTCCGCCGCGGCCATCTCACCGCTCCCCGCCACAAAGCGCCCGGCCGGTCGTATTGCCGGGCGCGCATTTACTCGCCGGAGACGAACGGGGCCGGGCGGGGAATTCTCTGGCCCGCGTTCCGGGCCCATGTCGATGATCAGATCTCATGATTCCGTCCCACCGCCGTCGCGGGCCCGGTCACGAGGAGTGTTCACGCTGGTGCGCTGGGGGGTGCACACGCCCGCGGCGACTCACTACAAGTATCAGGCAAAGAGCGCGAAAAGTGTAGGGGAATTTACCCGGGGATGGCCTTCACCGTCTTTCTGACAGTCATCACGGCCATGAGTCACGGTCGGGTCGGGGATTCCCGGGTGAGGACGATGTAGCCGGCGCGCTGGAAGACGGGGCGGTATCCCCCGGCGACGAGTTCGCCGACCCGGCGCCGCTGTTCCCCGACGTCCCGGAACGGGAAGGTGCGCATGGCGGTGTCGGCGATCACCCAGGGCGCGTGGCGCGGCTCTCTGTCCCACAGCAGCACGCGGGTGCGCGCGGAGAGCGCGGGGCCGAGGCGGTTGGGCGTCTCCACCAGCGCCCCGTCCGGGATGCGGGCGACGGCCTGGGCGGCGGCCCGCGCCCGCGCGTCGTGCCGGTAGAGGTTCGGGTCGGCCAGGTCGGCGAAGGCGAAGAACGGCAGCGTCACCACGGTGGCCGTGGTGATCGCCGCAGCCGGCAGGTGGGGCCGGAACCGCGCGGGCACCGCCCGGATCGCCCGCACGAACGGCCGCGTGAGCGGCCGCGTGAGCGGCCGCGTGAGCGGCCGCGTGAGCGGCTGCGTGAACGGGCCCGCGCGGAACGGCCGCGGCGTCCGCGCCTCGCCGGACGGCTCCCGCTCGCGCAGCCGGTGGACGCCGTCCGCCGCCGCCATGACCAGGAGGGCGATCAGGAACGCGTTGTAGTGGTACCGGGGCTCCCACCAGTTCGGGAAGCGGTCGGCCAGCATCCGCTCGGCCAGCAGCGGGAGCACCGCGAGGGTGAGCGGCGACCGGAGCGGGAGCAGCAGCAGAGGCAGCACGAGGAGCGCGATGGTGAGAAGTTTCACCGGCGGCGAGGCGAGCACCGCGGGCACGGCCCAGGGCTGGGTCAGCACGTGCAGGACGGCGTGCGGCATGTCCTCGCCCAGCGAGCCGTACGCCCAGTAGTAGTCGTTGTCGCCGCCGAACGCCGCGATCAGGACCCGGGACGACAGCCAGGCGGCCGCCAGCCCCGCGGCGATGTGGACCAGACCCGAGCGGCGTTCGCCCTTCATGGTGAGCAGGACGAACCCGAACCCCGCCACCAGCAGGCCCATGTCCTCCTTGACCAGGAGCAGCGCGGACGCGGCCAGGGCCGCCTGGCCGCGCCGGCCGGCGTCGTGGCGCTCGACCATCAGCGCCGACAGGAGCGGGACGAAGGCCACCTCGTGGAAGTCGAACGCCAGCGCCTCGGCGATCGGCCACGACATCGCGTACGCGGCCGCGACGAGGTGGGCCGAGGGGGCGCCGAGGCGCCGCGCCGCGTACCGCCAGACGGGCACGATCGCCAGGGCGAACAGCACGGCCTGCGCGACCAGCAGTGTCCCGGGCCCGTCGTGGATCCGGTACAGCGGCGCCAGCACCGCCAGCAGCGGCGAGAAGTGGTCGCCCAGGACCGAGAAGTCCGGCCCGAAGCCGTTGTGCACGCCCTTGACCATCGCCACCGGGGCGCCGAGCCGGCTGTAGGAGCGGACCGCCTGGTCGAAGATCACCAGATCGTAGGTGCCGGCGCGGAAGTCGCGCAGCCGCAGCAGCGAGGACGCCGCGTAGACCGCGGCCGTGAGCGCCACCGCGAGGGCCAGCGGCAGGCCGTGCCGGGGAGTCCGGCGCGCCCGCCCGAGGGCGGGTTCCCGAGCCGCAGCACGTACCATCTCCGCCGCCTCCGCCACGTGCCAAGACGCTACCAGCACGGCTCCCCGGACGTGATCGTCACGGCACCGGAGAGACACGCGAGCGTCGCTCCCCTCGGGCGCCCGACCCGCCCCTTACCGTATGGATGTTTCCCGCCCCCACCAGGAGAGACCAGTGAACTCGGAGTGCGCGATCAGTGTCCTGCAGGACCTCCTGCGGGTGTACGACCACCGGTTCCTGGATCTGGACGGGCCGCAGCGCGAGCGCCTGGTGGAGGGGACGCGGCGGATGCTCGGCGACGAGGACCTCAGCGACGCCGCCCGCGCCGCGCTGCCCTCGGCGTACCGGCTCCGTGCCTTCTGCATCCGGCACGGGCTGCGCGACGAGCTGGAGCGGATGATCCGCGACGAGGTGGCGGGGCACCGGGTGGGCGCGGTCGTCGTCGGGGGCCGGGTGTACGCGATGTACCCGTACCTGCGCGGCGTGCCCCGCAAGGACGCCGACATCACCGCCGAGGTCGGGGTGGAGCACCGCCTGGACGCGGTGGGCTGGCACGGCGGGCGGGTGCGGATCCGCGGCCGGGCGGTGATCGAGCGGGTCGAGGCCCGCCGGACCCAGGTGGAGATCGTGCTGCGGGAGAGCGGGTCGGGGGCGGAGCACCGCTGCGCGGCCGGGCCGCTGGAGGACGGCTTCGAGGCGGCCGGGATCGCCGTTCCCGGCCCCGGCCTGTGGGAGGTGCACGTGGCCGCGTCGACGCTGGGGCTGACCCGTGAGGCCCGCCTGGGCCCCGTGCGCGGCCCCCGGCTGAAGACCGAGCCGCAGCGGCGCTCGCTCGGGGCGGCCGGGCAGGGGACGATCCTCTTCACCGGCGGAGGGCACCTGGCCGTCCGCGTGGAACGCGGCGACGGGGACGGCGGGGCGCGCGCCGGGAGGCGGTGGCGGCCGGGCGCCCGGCTGCGCAGGCTGATGCCCTGGAGGTCCTAGGACCCGGAACGGCGCTCCGGGAAAGGCTCCGGGAAGGGATCCCGGAACGCGCCGAGGCCGCCCGCTCCGCGCGGAAGGACGGAGCGGGCGGCCTCGGCGCATGCCCATGGAACCGGGCCCCTATCGGCCCGAACCGGGCCCGCACCGGGCACGACGCGGGCCGGCCCGGTGCCGGGGAGCTCAGTCGTTGAGCCAGCTCATCATCGGACGCAGCTTGGCGCCGGTCTCCTCGATCGGGTGCGCGGCCAGCTCCTGGCGGTACTTGGCGAACTGGGCCTGCCCGCCCTCGAACTCGGCCACCAGCTCCTTGGCGAACTCGCCGGACTGGATCTCCGACAGGATCCGCTTCATCTCTGCCTTGGTGTCGGAGGTGACCACCCGGCCGCCGCGGCTGTAGCCGCCGTACTCGGCGGTGTCGGACACCGACCAGTACATCTTGGAGATGCCGCCCTCGTACATCAGGTCGACGATCAGCTTCACCTCGTGCAGGCACTCGAAGTAGGCCACCTCGGGCTGGTAGCCGGCCTCGATCAGCACCTCGAACCCGGTCTTGATCAGCTCGGAGAGGCCGCCGCACAGCACGACCTGCTCGCCGAACAGGTCGGTCTCGGTCTCCTCGGTGAAGGTGGTCTTGATGCCGCCCGCGCGCAGCCCGCCGATGGCCTTGGCGTACGACAGCGCCAGCGGCCAGGCGCCGCCGGTCGGGTCCTTCTCGACGGCCACGATCACCGGCACGCCGCGGCCCGCGGTGAACTGGCGGCGGACCAGGTGGCCCGGGCCCTTGGGCGCGACCATGCAGACGTCCACGCCCTCCGGCGGGTCGATCAGGCCGTAGCGGATGTTGAGGCCGTGCCCGAAGAACAGCGCGTCGCCCTCGACCAGGGCGGGCTTGATGTCCTTCTCGTAGATCCCGCGCTGGAGGTGGTCCGGCGCCAGGATCATGATCAGGTCGGCCTCCTCGGCGGCCTCGGCCGGGGTCAGCACCCGCAGCCCCTCGGCCTCGGCCTTGGCCCGGGACTTGGACCCCTCGGGCAGGCCGATGCGGACGTCGACGCCCGAGTCGCGCAGGGAGAGCGCGTGCGCGTGCCCCTGGCTGCCGTACCCGATGACGGCGACGTGCCGGCCCTGGATGATGCTCAGGTCCGCGTCGTTGTCGTAGAACATCTCAGCCACTGTGGTGCTGCCTTTCCTTGTTTACCGGTGTGCGGCGGTCCGCGGGGCGCCCCGCGGAGGGCCGGGGGTGTGGGGTCACGCGCTGCGGTCCAGCGCGCGCAGCGAGCGGTCGGTGATGGACCGGGCGCCGCGGCCGACGGCCACCATGCCCGACTGCACCAGTTCCTTGATGCCGAACGGCTCCAGCATCCGGATCAGGGCGTCCAGCTTCTCGCGGTTCCCGGTGGCCTCGATGGTGACCGCGTCCGGCGCCACGTCGACGACCTTGGCCCGGAACAGCTGGACGGTCTCCAGCACCTGGGACCGGGTCTCGGCGTCGGCGCGGACCTTGATCAGCACCAGCTCGCGCTGGACCGAGGTGGACGGGTCCAGCTCGACGATCTTGAGCACGTTCACCAGCTTGTTCAGCTGCTTGGTGACCTGCTCCAGCGGCAGGTCCGCCACGTTCACCACGATCGTCATGCGGGAGATCTCGGGGTGCTCGGTGGTGCCGACGGCGAGCGACTCGATGTTGAACCCGCGCCGGGAGAACAGCGCCGCGACCCGCGCCAGGATGCCGGGCGTGTTCTCCACCAGCACCGAGAGTGTGTGCAGGCTCATCGGGGTCAGTCTCCGTTCTCCCAGTCGGGGGCCATATCACGAGCGATCTTGATGTCGTCGTTGGCGGTGCCGGCGGCGACCATCGGCCACACCATCGCGTCCTGGTGGACGATGAAGTCGATCACCACCGGGGCGTCGTTGATCTCCATCGCCTTGGCGATGACGCCGTCCACGTCCTCGGCCCGCTCGCACCGCAGCCCCACGCAACCGTACGCCTCGGCCAGCTTGACGAAGTCGGGGACACGCTTGGCCCGCGTGGCCGCCGACTGCAGGTCGGTGTTGGAGTAGCGCTCGTTGTAGAAGAGCGTCTGCCACTGGCGGACCATGCCCAGGTTGCCGTTGTTGATGACGGCGATCTTGACCGGGATGCCCTCGATCGCGCAGGTGGCCAGCTCCTGGTTGGTCATCTGGAAGCAGCCGTCGCCGTCGATCGCCCACACCTGGGTGTCCGGCGCGCCGACCTTGGCGCCCATCGCGGCCGGGACGGCGTAGCCCATCGTGCCGGCGCCGCCGGAGTTGAGGAACGCCCCGGGCCGCTCGTACTTGATGAACTGCGCGGTCCACATCTGGTGCTGGCCGACGCCCGCGACGTAGTAGGCGTCCGGGCCGGCCAGCCGCCCGATCCGCTCGATGACGTACTGGGGCGCCAGCGAGCCGTCGGCGGGCCGGTCGTACCCCAGCGGGTAGGTGGTGCGCCAGGCCTCCAGCTGCCGCCACCAGTCCTCGTAGTCCCCCTTGCGGCCGGCCTCGTGCTCGGCCTGGACCGCCACGATCAGGTCGGCGATGACCTCGCGGGCGTCCCCGACGATCGGGACGTCGGCGTGCCGGTTCTTGGAGATCTCGGCGGGGTCGATGTCGGCGTGCACGACCTTGGCGTGCGGGGCGAACCCGTCCAGCTTGCCGGTGACCCGGTCGTCGAAGCGGGCGCCCAGGGTGACCAGCAGGTCGGCCTTCTGCAGGGCGCCGACCGCGCCGACGCTGCCGTGCATGCCGGGCATGCCCATGTGCAGGGGGTGGCTGTCGGGCAGCGCGCCCTTGGCCATCAGCGTGGTGACGACGGGCGCGCCGGTGAGCTCGGCGAGGACCTTCAGCTCGGCCGAGGCGCCGGCCTTCAGGACGCCGCCGCCGACGTACAGCACCGGGCGCCGCGCCTCCACGATCAGCCGTGCCGCCTCGCGCACCTGCTTGGAGTGCGGCCGGGTGACCGGGCGGTAGCCCGGGAGCTGGAGGGTGACCGGCCACTCGAACGCGACGGTGGCCTGCAGCGCGTCCTTGGCGATGTCGACCAGGACGGGCCCGGGCCGGCCGGTGCGGGCGATGTGGAACGCCTCGGCGATGGTGCGGCCGATGTCCTCGGCCCGGGTGACCAGGAAGTTGTGCTTGGTGATCGGCATGGTGATGCCGGCGATGTCCGCCTCCTGGAAGGCGTCGGTGCCGATCGCCTTGCTGGCCACCTGCCCGGTGATCGCGACCAGGGGGACCGAGTCCATGTACGCGTCGGAGATCGGGGTGACCAGGTTGGTGGCGCCGGGGCCGCTGGTGGCCATGCACACCCCGACCTTGCCGGTGACCATCGCGTACCCCTGGGCCGCGTGGCCGGCGCCCTGCTCGTGCCGGACCAGGATGTGGCGCAGCTTCTTGGAGTCGAAGAGCGGATCGTACGCCGGGAGGATCGCGCCCCCCGGAATGCCGAACACGGTGTCGACGCCGACGTTCTCCAGGGCGCGGACCAGCGCCTGGGCTCCCGTCATCTGTTCGGTCGTCATGTCCTGTTTCCTTGGGGAGAGTCTGTTGTGCTCGCTGGGAACGCGGGGTCCGCGGGGCCACCCGTTCTGAGGTCACACGGCCAACAAAAAACCCCCGCCGCCGGGGTGGCGGTCGAGGGGGCGCGCGCAGGACGAGGTGCTCGATCAGCCTGCGCGCCGACCAAGTACTACGAGGATGATGGAACTGCTCTGCACGGGCCCCACTTTCGCCGACTTCCCGCCCCCGGTCAAATCCGTGGACAGATTATCTCACCATACGAGACGGAAGGGGCGGATCCTCCAGCGGCAGCGCGATCTCGCCGGGCAGGTCCTGCGCCTCCAGGTTGGTCCGCACCAGCGCCTCCACCCGGCCCGCCGCCATCGGCCGCGCCACCAGGAAGCCCTGCCCGCGCGGGCAGCCCATCTCGCGCAGCAGCTCCAGCTGCTCGGGCCGTTCGATGCCCTCGGCGACCACGGTCAGGCCGAGGTCGCTGCCGAGCCGGACGATGGTGCGGGTCAGCAGAGTGAGGGTCTCGTCCGAGCCCAGCCCCGCCACGAACGACGGATCGATCTTGATGATGTCCACCGGCAGCTGCCCGAGGTAGGCCAGCGAGGCGTAGCCGGTGCCGAAGTCGTCGATGGCCAGCCGGACGCCCAGGTCGCGCAGGGCCGACAGGCGCCGCACGTTCTGCCCGGCGTCCTCGACCAGCACCTCCTCGCGCACCTCCAGGGTCAGGGCGCGGGGCGGCAGCCCGGTCTCCTCCAGGGCCGCCGCGACCGACTCCACGAACCGCGGCGCCGCGATCTGCCGGGCGGTGAAGTTGACCGACAGCCCGATCTCCCAGGAGTCGCCGCGCCAGCGGGCCACCTCGCGGCACGCCTCGCGCAGCACCCAGTCGCCCAGCGGGACCATCAGGCCGGACTCCTCGGCCGGGCCGATGAACTCCTCCGGCGAGACCGACTCGCTCCCCCGCCACCAGCGCAGCAGCGCCTCCACACCTGTCACCCGGGAGGTGGTGAGCTCCACCACCGGCTGGAACTCCACGGCGAACTGCTCCTCGGCCACCGCCCGCCGCAGGTCGCTGCCCAGCTCCAGCCGCCGTACGACGTCGGCGTGCATGTGGGGGGCGAAGACCTCGACCCGGCCGCCGCCCAGCTCCTTGGCCCGGGCCATCGCCAGGTCGCCGTTGCGGATCAGGTCGGCGGCGCTGCGGCGGAGCCGGCGGCCGGCGTCGTCGCCCGGCCGGCCGGCGCCGGGAACGGCGGAGCCCTCCTCGTCACCGGCGAAGGCGATGCCGATGCTGGCGGTCAGCGCGATCCCCTTGCCGCCGACCCGGTACGGCTCCAGGGTGAGCACCCGCAGCATCCGCTCGGCCAGCTCGACGGCCGCGCCGGTCTCCGGGCCGCCGGGGCCGCCCGCGGCGTCCGCCGGCAGCTGGACCAGCACCGCGAACTCGTCGCCGCCCCAGCGGGACACGGTGTCATCGGCCTGGACGGTGCCGCGCAGCCGCCGGGCGGCCTGCGCCAGCACCTGGTCGCCGGCCGCGTGCCCGGCCGAGTCGTTCACCGCCGTGAACCCGTCGATGTCGACGAACAGCACCGCGACCTTGTCGCCCGACCACTGCCGGGACAGCATCTCGCGGGTGCGTTCCTCGAAGTAGGCGCGGTTGGGCAGCCCGGTGAGGCCGTCGTGGAAGGTCAGATGGGTGACCTGGCGCCGCAGGGCGGCCTGCTCGCTCAGGTCGCGGGTGGTGACCAGCAGCCGGTTCCGGGCGTTCCCGGTGCCGCTGTAGCGGGAGATCGTCGACTCGGTGGGCAGCCAGGTGCCGTCGGCCGCCCGCACCCGGCAGGCGAGCCGGAGGGTGCCGGGCCCGGCCTCCCGTACCGCCGGGCCGCCGGCGCCCGCGGGGACGTCGTCGGCGGGCCCCTCCGGGTCGTCGGCCGGGTCCTCCGGCGTGTCGTCGCGGGCCCCGGCCGGGTCGCCGCCGGGGACGCCGCGGGCCCCGCGGCCCGCCCGGTCGCCGCCGTCCCCGTCCATGTCCCCGGCGACGAACTCGGAGAACACCGCGCGGACCCGCGGCAGGTCCTCCGGGTGGACGATCTCGTGCAGCGGCCGGCCGAGCAGTTCCTCGGGGGTGTAGTGGTAGGTGCGCAGGGCTCCCGCGCTGGCGTAGTGGACGACGGCGTTCACGTCGCAGATCAGCACCGCGTCGTTGATGCTCTCCGAAAGGGCGCGGAAGTGGTCCTCGCCGGTGTCGACCGCGTGCCGCAGCCTGTCGTTCTCGCGCAGCAGGGCGGCCAGCCGGGCCAGCACGACCAGGACGGCCGTCCCGGCGACCAGGGGCACGACCGGTTCCAGCCCGTGGGACCCGGTCAGCGAGTGACCCGCGACGAAGAGCGCCGCCGCTGCCGCCGCGGCGGCCGGGGCGATCCCCGGGCCGGCCACGCGGCCGCACTCCTCCTCCCCGGGGCCGCCGCCGCCGGAACCGCCGCCCGCGAGGGCGGGGTTTCCGGCGTGCCCGGCCGGGACGGGGGCGGACGCCGCGTCCTGGCCGCCCGTCCCGCGCGCGCCGGACGGGACCGTGCCGGACGGGACCGTCCCGGCCAGCGGGATGAGGATCAGCAGCAGCAGCCCGCCGAGCCGCAGGATGTCGGCCGGGTCGTCGGCGGGCGCGCCGCCCCGCAGCCGGACCACCATGGTCACCAGGTCGGCGGCGGCGAACGTGGCCAGCGCCCCGTAGGCGGTCCAGGCCGGTCGCCGGTGCCCGCGGGCGGCGCCCAGGACGAACGGCAGCGCCCCGCAGACGAGCACGATGTCGACCAGCGGGTAGAGCAGTTCCAGCAGGAACTCCGACGGGGTCTCCCCCGACCGGTGGTAGAGGCCGCCGAACAGCGCCACCCAGCCCAGGACGAACAGCGCCGCCGCGCAGACGTAGGTGTCGGCCGCGTACCGGGCCCAGCCGTAGGCGTCGCGGGGCAGCCGGATGGGCACGATCAGGCCGGTGACCACGGCCCCCGCGGCGATCAGGTAGAAGAGGTCGAAGACCGACAGCGAGAGCGCGCTGCGGCTCGGCCCCGTGGCCGACACCGCGCTGCCGGCCGCGGCGACGAACCAGGACGCCGCGGCGAGGCCGTACCACCGCAGGGAGGCCCGCCAGAGCGCCGGGGGCCCTCCGGACACCGTTCCGTCCGGGACCGGGCCCGTATCGGACGGGCTCGCGGCGGGCGCGGCCGTGGGGGAAGCGGCCGCGGCCGGCGTGGTCGCAGACGGCGCGGTCGAGGCGGACGCGGTGGCGGGCGCTGTGGCGGGCGAGGACGGGGAGGGGCGGCGGGACGCGGCCAGCAGCGTTCCGGCGGCGACCGCCGCGGCGACGGCCTCGCCCCAGGAGATGAAGGTCCTTCCGCCCCAGCCCAGCAGCGAGCCGACGGCGTAGAGCACGCCCGCGACCGCGACCATCCCGACCGGTATCGCCCGCGGCGGCAGTCGCCGCGGCGACCACCTGGCCCTGTCGCCGACCATCGCGCCGTGTCCCCTCCTGCCCTCCCGGGCGCCGTGGCCGCGAAGGCGGCTCCGCCTCGCGCCCGGTGAGTCGTCCGTCATCGATCCGCGCCGGCCACCCGTCAACGGCCGGCGCGTGGTGAAACGTGCCCCGCGCGGGGCCGGCGCCGGGAGCGCGGCGAGCGCATCGGCTGCGCCGACTGTAGATCAGCGACGTTGCTGCAGACCGGGATCACCGTGTCGCTCACTGTACGTTTCCTAGGTCACGGGGCGATTGAGGCTGGGCGTCCACCCGGCGACGAACGGCGATGCCGGCCGTTCGGACACCGGCGTGTCGCCCCTGAACATCCGCGCTTGCCGGGGGTTGCCCGGTCACAGGACTCACGGCCGGATACGAAGTGAATCGGCCGGATTCGACTGCTTGCAGCGGATCGTTTGGGGCGGGCCGTTGTGCGGCGCGCCTCCATTGTGCCTTGTCATGCAGGTGAGCCGCGTGCTCATCCGGGTGATGGACGTGAACCGCGGGTACGAGCATGCCGCGGCGGCCGTTCCGGAAGGAGAACGCGGCGGCGGAACGCGATCGCCTCGCCGCCCGTATTACTCAGTGACGGAGGGCGGTCCATGAGAAGGCACTCGATCACCACGATGGCACTGGCCGCGGTCCTGCTGGCGGGCGGCTGCTCGTCCGGCGCGCGGGGCGGGGACGGCGGCGGAGGCCCGCGCACCCCCGCCCCGATGACGGAGACGGCCGCCCCCGGCACGGCGCGTCCCGGGGAGCCGCGCACGCTCGCCACCGGGCTGGACGTCCCCTGGGCGGTGGCCTTCCTCCCGGGCGGCGACGCCCTGGTCACCGAGCGGGGCGGCGACCTGGTCCGGGTCGGCCGGCAGGGCGGGGTCACCGAGGTCGGCCGGATCCCGGGCGTGCGGGCCGAGGGCGAGGGCGGCCTGCTCGGCGTGGCCGTCTCGCCGTCCTTCGACCGTGACCGGCTGGTCTACCTCTACTTCACCGCCGCCGGCGACAACCGGGTGGTCCGCTTCCGCTACGACGGCGGCGTCGGCGCGCTCCAGCCGATCGTGACGGGGATCCCCAAGGGCTCCAACCACAACGGCGGGCGGATCGCGTTCGGCCCCGACGGCATGCTCTACATCGCCACCGGCGACACCTACCGGACCGAGCTGGCCCAGGACAGGGCGTCGCTCGGCGGGAAGATCCTGCGCGTCACGCCCGAGGGCGGGCCCGCGCCCGGCAACCCGTTCGGCACCCGGATCTGGTCGTACGGCCACCGCAACGTGCAGGGGCTGGCCTGGGACGACGACCGCCGGCTCTACGCCACCGAGTTCGGGCAGGAGCGGTTCGACGAGATCAACCGCATCGAGAAGGGGCAGAACTATGGCTGGCCGCGCGTGGAGGGCGTCGCCCCGCCCGCGGAGCGCGACGGGTCCACCGACCCTCTCCTGACCTGGTCTACCTCGGAGGCGTCCCCTTCGGGCCTGGCGTACGCGGCGGGTTCGCTGTGGGCCGCGGCGCTGCGCGGCGAGCGGCTCTGGCAGGTGCCCCTCGACTCCGCCGGACGGGTGGGACGTCCCATCGCCCGCTTCGAGGGGCGGTTCGGCCGCCTGCGCGCCGTCGTCCGCGCGCCCGACGGCCGTTCGCTGTGGGTGACGACCAGCAACCGCGACGGCCGCGGACAGCCGAGGCAGGGCGATGACAGGATCCTCGTCGTCCCCCTCGGATGACGGGGACGCCGGGGACGCCGGGGACGCCGGGGACGCCGGGCGCCATGTGCCCGGTCAGGGACGGACGGTGGCGCACCGTCCGTCCCAGGACCGGCGGAGAGAACGGGTCCGCCCCGGCGCGCTCAGGAGACCTCCCGGCACGTCCAGGAGACCTCCCGGCGTGCTCAGGAGACGCCCAGGCGCTCCAGGATGAGCTGCCGCGCACGGCCCGCGTCGGCCTGACCGCGGGTGGCCTTCATGACCGGGCCGATCAGCGCCCCGACGGCGCTGACCTTGCCGCCGCGGACCTTGTCGGCCACCGCGGCGTTGTCGGCGATCACCTGATCGATGATCGCGGCCAGCTCGCCGTCGTCGCTGACGACCTTGAGCCCGCGGGCGGCGACGACCTCGTCCGGTGCGCCCTCCCCCGCCAGCACGCCGGTGAAGACCTGCCGGGCCAGCTTGTCGTTCAGCTCCCCGGCCGCGACCATCTCCTGGATCCGGGCCACCTGCTCCGGCGTGATGGGCAGGTCGGCCAGCTCCGCGCCCTGCTCGGTGGCGCGGCGGGAGAGCTCGTTCATCCACCACTTGCGGGCCGCGCCCGCCTCGGCGCCCGCCCGCACGGTCCGCTCGATCAGGTCGAGGGCGCCGGCGTTGACGACGTCGCGCAGCTCCAGGTCGGACAGGCCCCACTCGCGCTGCACCCGCGCCCGGCGGGCGGCGGGCGGCTCGGGCAGGCTCGCGCGCAGCTCGTCCACCCACTCGCGGGACGGCGCCATCGGCACCAGGTCCGGCTCGGGGAAGTAGCGGTAGTCCTGCGCCTCCTCCTTGCTCCGCCCGGAGGTGGTGGCGCCGGTGTCCTCGTGGAAGTGCCGGGTCTCCTGGACGATCCGGCCGCCGGCGGCCAGCACGCCCGCCTGCCGCTCGATCTCCGACCGCACGGCGCGTTCGACCGAGCGCAGCGAGTTGACGTTCTTGGTCTCGGTGCGGGTGCCCCACTCCGAGGCGCCGCGCGGCATCAGCGAGACGTTGACGTCGCAGCGCATCGAGCCCTGCTCCATCCGGACGTCGGACACGCCCAGCGACCGCACCAGCTCGCGCAGCTCGGTGGCGTAGGCGCGGGCGACCAGCGGCGCCCGGTCACCGGTCGCGGGGATCGGCTTGGTGACGATCTCCACCAGCGGGATCCCGGCGCGGTTGTAGTCCACCAGCGAGTGGTCGGCGCCGTGGATGCGGCCGGTGGCGCCGCCCACGTGCAGCGACTTGCCGGTGTCCTCCTCCATGTGGACGCGCTCGATCTCGATCCGGTAGGTCTCGCCCTCCACCTCGACGTCCAGGTGGCCGTCGACGCACAGCGGCTCGTCGTACTGCGAGATCTGGAAGTTCTTCGGCATGTCCGGATAGAAGTAGTTCTTCCGGGCGAACCTGCACCACTCGACGATGTCGCAGCTCAGCGCCAGGCCGATCTTGATGATGCCTTCGATCGCGGCCTTGTTGGTCACCGGCAGCGCCCCGGGCAGGCCCAGGCAGACCGGGCACACCTGGGTGTTGGGCGGGGCGCCGAACGCGGTCGGGCAGCCGCAGAACATCTTGGAGGCGGTGCCCAGCTCGATGTGGGTCTCGATGCCCAGCACCGGCTCGTACCTCGCCAGCGCCTCGTCGTACGGCATCAGCGTGGGGGTGCTCACTTGGCGGCCTCCGCGAGTTCGGGGGCCTTGGCCAGCAGCGGGCCGCCCCAGCGGTCTTCCAGGGCCCGCTCGACCGCGGCGCCGACCCGGTAGACCCGGTCGTCGCCCAGCACCGGGGCCATGATCTGCAGCCCGACCGGCAGGCCGTCCTCACCGGCCAGGCCGCACGGCACCGAGATGGCCGCGTTGCCCGCCAGGTTGGCCGGGATCGTGCACAGGTCGGCGAGGTACATCGCCATCGGGTCGTCGGCGCGCTCCCCGATGGGGAACGCGGTGGTCGGCGTGGTCGGCGAGACCAGCGCGTCGACCTGCTCGAAGGCGGCGTCGAAGTCGCGCGAGATCAGCGTGCGGATCTGCTGCGCCTTGCCGTAGTAGGCGTCGTAGTAGCCCGAGGAGAGGGCGTAGGTGCCCAGCATGATGCGCCGCTTGACCTCGGCCCCGAAGCCCTCGGCCCGGGTCAGCGCCATGACCTCCTCGGCGCTGCGGGTGCCGTCGTCGCCGACCCGCAGCCCGTACCGCATCGCGTCGAACCGCGCCAGGTTGGACGAGCACTCCGACGGCGCGATCAGGTAGTAGGCGGGCAGCGCGTAGGTGAAGTTGGGGCAGGACACCTCGACGACCTTGGCCCCGAGCGACTCCAGCAGCTCGACCGCCTCGTTGAAGCGGTCGAGGACGCCGGGCTGGTAGCCCTCGCCGCCGAACTCCTTGACCACGCCGATCCGCAGCCCGGCCACGTCGGCCCGGCGGGCCGCGCGCACCACCGGCGGCACCGGCTTGTCGATCGAGGTGGAGTCCATCCGGTCGTGCCCGGAGAACGCCTCGTGCAGCAGCGCGGCGTCCAGCACGTTGCGGGCGAACGGGCCCGGCGTGTCCAGCGAGGACGCGAACGCGATCAGCCCGTACCGCGACGACCCGCCGTAGGTGGGCTTGGCGCCGACGATCCCGGTGACCGCGGCCGGCTGCCGGATGGAGCCGCCGGTGTCGGTGCCGGTGGCCAGCGGCGCCTCGTAGGCGGCGACGGCCGCCGAGGACCCGCCGGACGACCCGCCGGGGATGCGGCCCAGGTCCCACGGGTTATGGGTGACCTGGTAGGCGCTGTTCTCGGTGGAGGAGCCCATCGCGAACTCGTCCATGTTGGTCTTGCCGAGGATGACGAGGCCGGCCGCGCGCAGCCGCGCGGTCACGGTGGCGTCGTAGGGGGGCCGCCACCCTTCGAGGATCCTGGATCCCGCGGTGGTGGGCATGTCGGTGGTGGTGAAGACGTCCTTGTGCGCGATCGGCACCCCGGCCAGCGGCCCGAGCTCCTCGCCCGCCGCCAGCCGCTCGTCCACCCGGCGGGCCTGCGCGAGGACCGCCTCCTCGTCGACGTGCAGGAACGCCTCCACGGCGCCGTCCACGGCGGCCACCCGGTCCAGGTGCGCCCGGGCCACCTCGGCCGCGGAGGTCTGCCCGGAGGCGATCAGCTCGCCCAGCTCCGCCGCGGTCCGCCTGACCAGATCGCCGTCGCCCATGCCGCTCACGCCTCCTCGTCCAGGATCCGGGGGACGCGGAACCGCTGCTCCTCGGCCGCCGGGGCGCCCGCGAGCGCCTGCTCGGGCGGCAGCGACGGCCGGACCTCGTCGGCCCGGTAGACGTTGGTCAGCGGCAGCGCGTGGGAGGTCGGCGGGATGTCCTCCGCCGCGGCCTCCTGCACCCGCGCGACCGCGGAAATGATCTGGTCGAGCTGCGCGGCGAGATGGTCGAGCTCATCGTCGGCCAGCGCCAGCCGGGACAGCCGGGCGAGGTGTGCCACCTCGTCACGGGTGATGGCGGACATGTGACAACCGTTTCTGCGATCGATGGGGTTCGCTGCCATCCTATGGGCCCCGTCCCCGCGGCCCGACCGCTTTTAGCGCCCGCCGCTCCCCTGGGCGCCCCGGCACCGATCCGCGCCGGGACCAGGACGGATCACCGGCCGGGCCCTACTGCCCGGGAGGCTGCTGCCCCGGGGTCTGCTGCCCGGGGTGGTGCTGCCCCGGGGTCTGGTGCCCGGGAGGCTGCTGCCCGGGGTGGGGGGCGTAGGAGCCGTACGGCGGCGCCGGCTGGGCGTACGGCTGGGGCTGCCCGGGGCCGGGCTGGACCTCGCCGCGCCCGCCGAAGGTGACGCGGGTGGCGCCGGACGAGGACGTCATCCCGCTCATCGCCCCCGAGGCGATGATGGCGCAGGCGACCGCCCCGAGCGCCAGGGGGGTGACCGCCCGGTGCGAGTCGGCGCCGTCCGCGCTGACCGCGACCAGGGAGCCGTAGAGCAGTCCGAGCATTCCCAGCAGGAAGATCCCGAAGATCACTCCGCGCGCCGTGTTGTTCACGCGCGCCACCTTAGCGTGACCGCGGCCCTGACTGCCGGAAATCCACCGGTTCGGAGGAAAAACGGAACCGGCCCGTTTCAGCGCCGTACACGGGGAAGGCCGTCCTCGTACGCCCCTGGACGAAAGGAGGCAGCGCCGTGACCATCGGAGGCAGCCTCGCCCTGATCATCATCGGTGCGATCCTGACCTACGCCGTCGACTACCAGTTCAGCGGTGTCGACATCCGGGTCGTCGGGATCATCCTCATGATCGGTGGCCTGGCCGGGCTGATCATCGGGATCTTCCGGATCGCCACCGCGCGCCGCCGCCCGCCGCCGCCCCCGCCGGCGATCCGCGAGGAGCGCTACTACGAGGACGCCCCGCCCGGATACCGCGAGCCTCCGCCGCCCCGGTACTGACCCCTCTCCCTCTCCCCTCCCCTTCAGCGCACGTCGAACGGGCGGTGACGCGGGCCTGGACGCCGGTCAGGCGGCGGGTTCGGGGGCGCGTTCCATGTGGCGGCGGAGCCAGTCGGTGGCGGTGGCGGCGTCCATGGGCCGGCCGAAGTGCCAGCCCTGGGCGGCGTCGCAGCCGATCTCGCACAGCAGCAGGGCCGTCTGCGGGTCCTCCACGCCCTCGGCGACCGAGCGCAGGCCGAGGGTGCGCGCCAGGTCGACGATGGACCGGACGATCACCGCGTCGTCGGGCGAGGTGGCGATCCGGCGGACGAACGAGGCGTCGATCTTGACCTCCTCCACCGGCATCCGCTTCAGCCGTACCAGCGAGGAGTAGCCGGTGCCGAAGTCGTCCAGGCTGAGCGGGATGCCCAGGGCCGCCAGCGCGGCCACCGTGTCCGAGGCGTAGGCCGGCTCGTTCATCAGGATCCGCTCGGTGATCTCCAGCTGCAGGGAGGCGGCCGGCAGCCCGCGCCGCAGCAGGCCGTTCTCGATGGTCTCGATGAGCCCGCCGTCGAGCAGGTCGCGGCCCGAGGCGTTCACCGCGACCTGGACGGTCAGGTCCTCCCGCCACCATTCGGCGGCCTGCGCGAGGGCGGCCTCCACCACGTGCTGGGTGATCGAGCGCATGAGGTAGGTCTGCTCGGCGATCGGCAGGAAGTGCTCGGGCTCCAGCAGCCCCTGGTCGGGGTGCCGCCAGCGGACCAGGGCCTCCATGCCCACCAGCTGGCCGTCGTGCAGCGAGATCTTGGGCTGGTAGAACAGCTCCAGCTCGCCGCGGTCCACGGCCCGGCGCAGGTCGCCCAGCATGGTGAGGCGGGCCGGGGAGTTGCGGTCCTTGGTGGGCGAGTAGACCTCGACCCCGGTCCGGTTGCCCTTGGCGTTGTACATCGCGACGTCGGCGCGCTGGAGGAGGAGCTCGAAGTCGGGGGCGTGGTCGGGGAACAGCGCGATCCCGACGCTGCCCTCCAGGTCGAACGTCATGCCGTCGAGCCGTACCGGCTCGCTGAGCGCGGCGCGCAGCCGGGCGGCGACCTCGCGGGCCGCCGCGGCGTCGCGGATCGTGGGGAGCAGCACCGCGAACTCGTCGCCGCCCAGGCGCGCCACCAGGTCGCCGGGGCGGACGCTGTGGGTGAGGCGGTGCGCGACCAGTTGCAGCAGCCGGTCGCCGGTGGGGTGGCCGAGCGTGTCGTTGACCTCTTTGAAGCGGTCCAAGTCGAGCAGGAAGAGCCCTGCGCGCCGTTCGGGCCGCTCCGGGTTCCGGCGCCGCGCCGGGCCGGGCCCGGGCAGGCGGGACGACCGGCCGCCCCGCACGGCGGCGAGGGCCTCCTCGGTCCGGACGATCAGCAGCTTGCGGTTGGGAAGGCCGGTCAGCCCGTCGTGCAGCGCCTGGTGCTCGCGCCGGACCGAGACCGAGGCGTTCAGGTAGACGGCGATGAACGGCAGCACGATCAGCGGGACGAACGCGGCCGAGCGGTCCATCGCGACGACCATCAGGGGTGCCAGCCCGAGCAGCGCCAGATGCACCAGGACCTGGTAGCCCAGGTCCCAGCGGAGGGCCTTGAGCAGCGAGACCCGCTCGTGCAGGGCGATCGCCGCCGCGACCAGGGTGTCGTTGCAGGCGAAGTAGGCGGCGCCGGCCAGGGCGATCGCGGGCAGGTCGGCGCCCTCGGGCACCCAGAGGGACGTGGGGCTCGCGTGCACCCCGAACAGCATCAGCACCAGCTGGGCCGCGCCCAGGCTGAGGGTGTACTGGGCGACGTTGAACGCGATGCGGTGCGGGCTGCGGCCTCTCAGGACGCCGCAGGTGGTGACGGCCACCGCGTGGAGCAGGGCGGCGATGGGCAGCCCGGCGTACAGCAGCGCCGCGAACGAGAACGTGGTCGATGTGGTCGCGCCGTTGTTCTCGGTGGAGCCGGGCGTGATGATCGGCCGGAGCTCGCCGAACACGATGAAGCAGCCCAGGATCCAGAAGAGCGGGTTGCCCACGAGGGCGTCGACCTCGGCCCCGGAGAGCCCGGCGAGCGCGACGGAACACGCGGCGGCGCCCGCCAGGACGACGACCACGAAGTAGGTCCACAGCGGGGACCCCCGGCGCGGCACCGTGTTCCGCGTGTTGTTCGGGTCCTTCATCACATCCTCGGGGGGAGTTCGAGGGCAGTCCCCCGGCCGGGGTCGCCGCCACCGGCGCTCGGAGGCGCTCCCTGGTATGACGACCGGAGGTGCTGGTGGGTCGTGATGACAGGGAGAGTACGACCTTTGCTCCACTTCGCGAAACCGATTGGGTACGTTCCGTTATGCCCATTCTGCACCACGACACCGCCGCTGGGTAGTCGTACTGTACCGTTGGGTAACCTCAAGCTGGTGACCCGCGCGGCGAACGCGGGCCGATCACGCGTCCCCACTCTGAGCCACGTTCTTGGCCGCTTCCGGCCCATCGGCCAGCAGAACGCGAAGTCCGTCCTCGTTCAGCAGCGGAACCCCAAGCTTGACCGCTTTGTCGTATTTGGACCCCGGGTTCTCCCCCACGACGACGAAGCCCGTCTTCTTCGAGACCGACCCGGTGACCTTCCCGCCGAGCCGCTGCACCGCCTCGGTGGCCGAGTCGCGGCTGAACTCCTCCATCGACCCGGTGATCACGACGGTGACGCCCTCCAGCGGGCGGGGGCCGGCCGCGCCCTCGTCGGCCATCCGGACGCCCGCCTCGGCCCACTTGCGGACGATCTCGCGGTGCCAGTCCACCTCGAACCAGCTCTTGATGGAGCGGGCGATGGTGGGCCCGACCCCGTCGACGGCGGCCAGCTCCTCCTCGGTGGCGTCGCGGATGGCGTCCATCGAACGCATCTCGCGCGCCAGGTCCTGGGCGACCCGCGGCCCCACGTGCCGGATGGACAGCGCCACCAGCACCCGCGCCAGCGGCTGCCGCTTGGCCTTCTCCAGCTCCTCGAAGAGCTTCTCGACCGTCCTCTTCGGCTGCCCCTCCTTGTTGGCGAAGAAGCTGACGACCTTCGGCTCGCCGGTCTTCTCGTCGATCCGCGGCAGCCCGGTGCGACGGTCGCGCACCACCGACCTGATCGGCAGAAGCCGCTCCACGGTGAGGTGGAACAGGTCGCCCTCGTTCCTCACCGGCGGGTCGTCCGGCTCCAGCGGCTGGGTCAGCGCGGTCGCGGCGACGTAGCCGAGCGTCTCGATGTCGAGCCGGTCGCGCTCGGCGACGAAGAACAGCCGCTCCCGCAGCTGCGCGGGGCAGTACTGCGCGTTCGGGCACCGGATGTCGGCGTCGCCCTCCTTCTCGTAGGCCAGCTCGGTGTCGCATTCCGGGCAGCGTTCGGGCATCCGGAACGGGGTCTCCGACCCGTCGCGCAGCCCCGTCACCGGAGCGACGATCTCGGGGATGACGTCGCCGGCCTTGCGGAGCACGACCATGTCGCCGATCAGCACGCCCTTGCGCTCGACCTCGCCCGCGTTGTGCAGCGTCGCGTACTCCACCGTGGACCCGGCCACGGTGACCGGCTCCATCACGCCGTACGGGGTGACCCGCCCGGTCCGCCCGACGCCGACCTTGATGTCGAGCAGGCGGGTGTTGACCTCCTCCGGCGGGTACTTCCAGGCGATCGCCCAGCGCGGCGCCCGCGAGGTGGAGCCCAGCCGGCGCTGCAGCGGGAACTGGTCGACCTTCACGACGACGCCGTCGATCTCGTACTCGGTGTCGTGCCGGTGGTCGCCGTAGTAGGCGATGTACTCCCGGACGGCGTCCATCGTGTCCACGACCTTGTAGCGGTCGCTGACGGGCAGCCCCCACCCGCGCATCAGCTCGTACGACCCCGACTGGCTCTCGGGCCGCTCCCCGCCCTCCCAGGCGCCGAAGCCGTGCACCAGCATGCCCAGGGGCCGCTGCGCGGTGATGCGCGGGTCCTTCTGCCGCAGCGAACCGGCGGCGGCGTTGCGCGGGTTGGCGAACGGGTCGCGGCCCGCCTCCACCTGCGCCGCGTTGACCTTGTCGAAGCCCTCGACCGTGAGGAAGACCTCGCCGCGGACCTCCAGCAGGGCGGGCCAGCCCTCGCCGCTCAGCCGGGACGGGACGGAGGCGATGGTGCGGACGTTGAGGGTGACGTCCTCGCCGGTGCGCCCGTCGCCCCGGGTGACGCCCCGCACCAGCCGGCCGTTCTCGTACACCAGCGCGATGGCCAGCCCGTCGATCTTCGGCTCGCACAGGTAGGCGGCGATCCGGCCGGCCTCCTTGACCACCCGGTCGTCCCAGGCCAGCAGCTCGTCGGTGTTCATCGCGTTGTCGAGGCTCTGCATCCGCTCCAGATGCTCGACGGTGGCGAACTCGGTGACGATCGGCGCCCCCACCCGCTGGGTCGGGGAGTCGGGCGTGACCAGCCCCGGGTACCGCTCCTCCAGCGCCCGCAGCTCGCGCATCAGCCCGTCGTAGCGCGCGTCGCTCATGGTCGGCTGGTCGAGCACGTAGTAGCGGTAGTTGGCCTCGTCGATGTCCCGGCTCAGCTCCAGGTGGCGCCGGGCCTCCTCGCTGGGCACGCTGTCGCTCACGGTCATGCCCCCATTCTGACGCGCGGGACCGACATTGTGACCGGCCGCCGCGCCCCCGTCGACCTGCTCGTTCGCGTGCGGCCGACCTCCGCCGCGCGTCCCGGCGGGGCGGCTACCCGGCGGCCTCGTACAGCATCCGCGCGGTGTCGCGGCAGCGTTTCAGGGCCGCCCGGACGTAGCGCGGCGAGGCCTCGGCCAGGCCGCACGCCGGGGTGATCACGACCTGCTCGGCCAGCCGCGCCGCGGGGAAGCCGAGGCGCCGCCACAGGTCGCGCACCGGCGCGGCGGTGGCCTCCAGCGCCGGCAGGGCCGTGTCCGTGCCCGGCACGACCCCCAGGAAGAGCCCGACGCCGGCGTCGATGGTCTCGCCCACCGCGTCGTCGTCGCGTTCGGGCAGCAGCCGCAGGTCCACCGAGACCGCCCCGGCGCCCGCTCCGCGCAGCAGCGCGTACGGGACCCGCCGCGCACAGCAGTGCACGACGGTGAACACGTCCCCGGCGGCCTCGATCACCTGCCGCAGGCCGTCCTCGGCCAGCGGCGCCTCGACGGCGCGCAGCCGGGAGAAGCCGCTGGCGGTGGGCACCGTGCCGGCCAGGGCCGCGGGCAGGGCGGGCTCGTCGATCTGCAGCAGGACGCGCGCCCCGGGCAGGCGCCGCCGGACGTCGGCCACGTGCCGGGCGACGCCCTCGGCGAGCGAGGCGGTCAGGTCGCGGACGGCGCCGGGGTCGCGCAGCGCGCGGTCGCCGTGCCGCAGCTCGATGCCGGCGGCCAGCGTCCAGGGACCGCAGACCTGGATCTTGAAGGGGCCGTCGTGCGCGTGCGCCACCTCCTCCAGGACGTCCAGGTCCCGGGCCAGGTGGTCCAGGCTGCGCCGGGTGTCACGGCCGGGCCGGTCGGAGAACCGCCATCCGGACGGCTCCACGTGCACCGCCAGGTCGACCAGCAGCCCGGCGGAGCGGCCGATCAGGTCGGCGCCCGGGCCGCGGGCGGGCAACTCGGGCAGGTGCGGCAGCTCCGGCAGCTCGCCGAGCACGATCCGCAGCGCCTCGGCGGTGTCCCGGCCCGGGTACGACCCGACGCCGGTGGCGCTCCCCACCCCCCACGGGAAACTCATCGTCACACGCGAACCCTACCGAGGAAGGACGGGCGCCCAGGCACGCCCGGCCCGCGGCGGGCCTCCGGGCGGGGCCGGGCGGGCCGGGGCCGCGGCTCCCGCGCGGGCCCGCCGGCCCGCGCGGGAGCGGGGTCGTCAGAGCAGGCCGGCCAGCGAGTCGAGGGTACGGAGGGTCTCGGCCTCGGGCTCGGTCTTCAGCGTGAAGAGGATCTGGTCGACGCCCGCCTCGTCCAGCTCGGCGATCACCTCGGCCTCGGGCGGGACCGCGAACACCGTGACCGGCACCCGGTGCCCGGCCCGCCGCCGCAGCTCGGCGATCTGGCCGGCCAGGTCCTCGGTGCCCCGGCCGTAGATGGGCATCCAGCCGTCCCCGACGGCCAGCACCCGGTCGAACGTGGTCGGCCCCGACCCGCCGATGAGCACCGGCGGGTGCGGGTCGCGGACCGGCTTGGGGTAGGAGAAGACCGGGTCGAAGTCGACGAACTCGCCGTGGAACTCGGCCTCCTCCTCCGTCCAGAGCGCCTTGACCGCCAGCACCCGCTCGTTCAGCAGCCGCATCCGGGTCCGCGGGTCGGTGCCGTGGTTGCGCATCTCCTCGCGGTTCCAGCCGGCGCCCACGCCCATCACGGCCCGGCCCCCGGAGACCAGGTCGAGCGAGGCGACCTCCTTGGCCAGGACGATCGGGTCCCGCTGGACGATCAGCGCGATGCCGGTGCCCACCTCCAGCCGCTCGGTCACGACGGCGGCGGCCGTGAGCGCCACGAACGGGTCGAGCGTGCGGTAGTAGACCCGGGGCAGCTCGGCGCCTCCCGGCCAGGGGGACTCCCGCTTCACCGGGATGTGGGTGTGCTCGGCCACGAAGAGGGACGCGAACCCGCGCTCCTCCAGGGCCCTGCCGAGCACGGCCGGCCCGATCCCCTCGTCGGTCACGAACGTCGAGACACCGAACTTCACAGATCCTCCTCAGCGGTCGCCGCTTCTGGAGGATAACTGCGCCCGATCCGCCCGCCTTATTCCCTCGCGGCCCCCGCGGGACCCGTGCTCGCGCGCGACGCGAGGTGATGGGGGACGCGGCTCAGGCGGGGACGCGGGCGGCCTCGGCGATGGTCGCCGACGCCAGGACCCGGTCGCCGGAGTACAGCACCGCGGCCTGCCCGGTGGCCACCCCGCGCGCCGGGCTGGCCAGCCGGATCCGCAGCCGGTCGCCGTCCGGCTCGACGGTGCAGCCGTACACCTCGCCGTGCGCCCGCAGCTGCACCTGGCAGCCGAACGGGCCCGCGGGCCGGTCGGACAGCCACACCGGCCGCTCGCCGACGATCTCGCGCACGTCGAGGGCCTCGCGCGGCCCCACGGTGACGGTGTTGGTCACCGGCGAGATGTCCAGGACGTAGCGCGGCCGGCCGTCGGGGGCCGGGCGGCCGATCCGCAGGCCCTTGCGCTGCCCGACGGTGTAGGCGTAGGCGCCCTCGTGCTCGCCGACCTCGTTGCCGTCCTCGTCCACGATCGGGCCGGGCGCGGTGCCCAGCCGGTCGGCGAGGAAGGCCCGGGTGTCGCCGTCGGCGATGAAGCAGATGTCGTGGCTGTCGGGCTTGTCGGCGACCTGCAGGCCGCGCCGCTCCGCCTCGGCCCGGATGTCGGCCTTGGTGGTGCCCCCCAGCGGGAACAGCGCGTGCGCGAGCTGCTCGGGCGTGCACACCGCCAGCACGTACGACTGGTCCTTGCCCTCGTCCACGCCGCGCCGCAGCACGCCGTCCTCCAGCCGGGCGTAGTGGCCGGTGCAGACGGCGTCGAAGCCCAGCGCCAGCGCCCGGTCCAGCAGCGCGGCGAACTTGATCTTCTCGTTGCAGCGCAGGCACGGGTTGGGGGTGCGGCCCGCCGCGTACTCGTCGACGAAGTCCTGCACCACGTCGCGGTCGAAGCGTTCGGCCAGGTCCCACACGTAGAACGGGATGCCGATCACGTCGGCGGCGCGGCGCGCGTCCCGGGAGTCCTCCAGGGTGCAGCACCCCCGCGCGCCCGTCCGGTACGACTGAGGATTGCTGGACAGCGCCATGTGGACGCCGGTGACCTCGTACCCGGCCTCGGCGGCGCGGGCGGCGGCCACGGCGGAATCGACGCCGCCCGACATGGCGGCGAGTACGCGCAAAGTCATAACGTTCCCAGGGTAAGCGGTGACACCGGCCCGCCGGTGCGGCCCCGGAGTCACGTTTCCGCGTACGATGAGGCGCGCTATGGGAATTTTCCGCCGTCCCCGCGAGACGCCCGCCGCCACACCCGCATCGATCAGCGAGTTCTGGGAGTGGTGGGCGAAGGCGCGCCCGGACATCGAGGCGGCGCTGGGTACGGCTGCCGCCTCCGGCACCCCGGTCTCCCCGGAGTCGCTCGAATCGCCCGCGCCCGCCGAGGCCCCCGGTGAGGCCCCAGGCGAGGACGAGCAGCCGGGCGAGGGGCTGTCGGCCCAGATCGTCGAGGAGCTCACCCAGCGGGTGCACCGGATCCATCCGGACCTGCAGTGGGAGATCGGCGGCGGGGAGGACGACCACCCGATCCTGACCGTCACCGGGGCGGGCGATCCCGCGCTGCGGGGCCTGGCCGAACGCTGGTACCGGGCGGCGCCCCGGGGCGCCGCCGCGGCCGGGTGGCGGTTCCATCCGGCGCGGCAGGCCGACCACGAGATGCTGGAGCACAAGCTGGTCCTGGGCGACCACGAGTTCGACCTGGACTACGTGAAGCTCGGCATGCGCGCCGACACCGCGCGGGCACGGGTGGACATCTCCGCCTACCACCCCGACTTCCTGTTCGTCTCCGAGGAGCAGCGGGTCCAGGTCGCCATGCACGTGCTCGACTGGGCGATGGGCGAGGACGACGTGGCCCGCTGGATCGGCGAGGTCACGATCGCGACCGAGCCGCCGGTGGACGCGCTGCCGCCCGCGATGCTGCCGGCGGTGGTGGAGCAGATCGCCGAGCCGTTCGAGGAGCCGGCCTGGCTGACCGGCGAGGGCCGCACGCCGCGCGGCCACCCCGCCCGGCTGGGCGCGCGCTTCCCGCTGCACCGGCAGGACTACCCGCTGTGCGACCTGCACGTGGCCATCTCGGTGCCGTACGCGCACAGCAATCCCGACCGGCTGCCGGTGGAGCCGTCCGCGGGGGCGCTGCGCAAGTTCGAGAAGAAGCTGTCCTCGCTGGGCGACCGGGCGGTGCTGGCGGTACGGGAGACCGGTGACGGGCTGCGGGTGTTCCACCTGTACGCCGACCCCGACTCCGGGGTGATCGCCGAGCTCGACCAGCTGGCCGCGAGCTGGTCGGAGGGCAAGGCCAAGGTCGCCTCGGCCAGCGACCCGGGCTGGCGGGCGCTCGCCCCCTACCAGCCCTGACCCGTACCAGCCCTGACCGGCGGCCGGCCCTGACCGGCGGCCGGCCCTGAGCCGCGACCGCCCCCGCACCCGCGGGACCGGTCAGGAGCGGACGGCCTCGACCTTGCGCCAGCGGGCCTCGAAGAAGGCGTAGATCCCGAACACGGCGAGCCCGCCCGCCACCGCGGCCAGCAGCCACGGCCCGGCGGGCGTGGCGGCGAACTCGCGGAGCGTGCCGTCCAGGCCCTTGGCCTTGCGGGGGTCGAAGTCGACCGCCGCGTACCCGAGGAAGACGCCGACGCCGCCCAGCACCAGGCCGCGGGCGCAGTTGCCGACCACGCCGAGAGGCACCACGGCCCGGCGCGCCGCCGCGGGCATCCGGGCCGTGTCGAACTCCTCCAGGAACGCGCGCCGGACGGCGTTCACGATGGCGACGGTCCCGACCGCCATGAACCCGGCGCCGACCGCGAGCACCAGCCAGCGCCCGCCGGGCTCGGCCATCGCCCGCGCGGTGAACGCCTGGGACTGCTGGTCGCCGGACTTGCCACCCACCCCGATCGCGAAGCCGAGCGTCCCGGCGAAGCCCACCAGGTAGATGAGGCCGCGCCCGAACGCGAAGGCCCGGTTGTGCGCCTTGTGGCCGCCCGGCACGGGCCGGCCGTAGCGCGCCTCGGCGAACTGCCACAGGACCAGCCCGGCGAACCCGGCGGCCACCAGCCACACCGCCACGATCCCGCCCGGGTTGGCGACCACGGTCTCCAGGGCGCCCCGCTGGTCGGCCTCGTGGCCGCCGTTCCCCAGCACGATCTGCACCGCGAGCCAGCCGACGACCAGGTAGATCACCCCGCGCGCCGCCAGCCCCACCCGGGACAGCAGGTGGAACCAGGGATGCCCGGCCGTCCTGCGGCCGGCGCCGCGCCACCCCGTCCTCGGAACCTTCGCCGCCGCGTTCGCCATGTCCTCGCCGACCTCCTACGCCACCGCCGCAACGACAGGGCAGTCCCCTGAGCGGGGGTCTCCAAACCTGCGCGGGCACCGCCGGGCGCGCCCCCGGCCGGGCGGGACGTGCCGGGCGGGAGGTGCCAGGCGCGCCCGCGGCCAGGCGGGACGTGCCGGGCGGGACGTCAGGAGAGCCCGGCGCGGCGGGCGCGCTCGACGACCGGGCCGATGGCCTCGCCGAGCGCCTTGACGTCGTCCTCGGTGGAAGTGTGCCCGAGCGTGAAGCGCAGCGAGCCACGGGCGCGGGCGGGGTCGGCGCCCATCGCCAGCAGGACGTGGCTGGGCCGCGACACCCCGGCCGAGCAGGCCGAGCCGGTGGAGCAGGCGATGCCGCGCGCGTCCAGCAGCATGAGCAGCGCGTCGCCCTCGCAGCCGGGGAAGGAGAAGTGCGCGTTGCCGGGCAGGCGCGCGGCGGGGGCGTCGCCGCCCGCGTCGCGCGGGTCGGTGGCGCCGTTGAGGACCGCGTCGGGGACGGCCGCCAGGACCGCCTCGACCAGCCGGTCGCGCAGCCCGGCCAGCCGCCGCGCCTCCTCCTCCCGGCGCGCGGCCGTGGCCTGGACGGCGGCGGCGAAGCCGGCGATGGCCGGGGTGTCGAGGGTGCCGGAGCGCACGTCGCGTTCCTGGCCGCCGCCGTGCAGCACCGGGACGGGGTCCACGCCCTTGCCCAGCAGCAGCGCGCCCACGCCCAGCGGCCCGCCGAGCTTGTGGCCGCTCAGGGTGAGGGCCTGCGCGCCCGAGGAGTGGAGGCCGACCGGAAGCTGCGCCGCGGCCTGCACGGCGTCGGTGTGGAACGGGACGCCGTGCTCGCGGGCGACGGCCGCCAGCTCGGCGACCGGCTGCACGGTGCCGACCTCGTTGTTGGCCCACATCACCGTGACGAGCGCCACGTCCGGGCCGATCAGGGCGCGCAGCGCGTCCGGGTCGACCCGGCCGCGCCCGTCCACCGGGAGCCAGTCCACCCGCGCGCCCTCGTGGTCGGCCAGCCACTGCACCGTGTCGAGGACGGCGTGGTGCTCGGCCGCGCCCGCCAGGATCCGGGTCCGGGCCGGGTCGGCGGCGCGGCGGGCCCAGTAGACGCCCTTGACCGCCAGGTTGTCGGCCTCGGTGCCGCCGGAGGTGAACACCACCTCGCTGGGACGGGCGTCGAAGGTCTCGGCGATGACCTCGCGGGACTCCTCCACGACCCGGCGGGCCCGGCGGCCCGGGGCGTGCAGCGAGGACGGGTTGCCGAGCGCGCCGAGCTCCGAGGTCATCGCCGCGATCGCCTCGGGCACCATCGGGGTGGTCGCCGCATGGTCGAGGTAGGTCACCACGCGGACAACAGTATCCGCGCCCGGATCCTTCCCTTGAGGCGGCGCCGCCCCTGGGGGCGGGGGGCCGGGAACGGGGAGGCCGGGTGCGGGGGCGGCCCCGGAATAGGGCGGCCCCGGGCGCGGTTTGCCGACTGTACCGTCCGGTCGGTACAGTTCGGAGAGTCATGAAGAAGAACGCCCTCCTCGACGCCGCCGAGGCCCTGCTGTCCGAGCAGGGCACCCAGGCGCTGACGCTCACCGCGGTCGCCGACCGCGCCGGCGTCAGCAAGGGCGGGCTGCTCTACCACTTCCCGACCAAGGAGGCCCTGGTCAAGGGCCTGGTCGCGCGGGTCATCGAGGAGTTCGACGCGCTGGTCGCCGAGCACGAGGACGGCGCGCCCGGCTCCTACAGCCGGGCCTACGTCGAGGCGACGTTCGAGATCCTCACCGGCGAGGCCCGCGCGCACCGACGATGGTCGGCCATCATGGCGGCGGCCACCGACCCCGAGCTGGCGGCCCCGCTGAACGAGGCGATGACCCGGTGGCACGGGCGCGCACCGGACGAGGATCCCGACCCGGTCACCGGGGTGATCGTCCGGCTGGCGGCCGAGGGGCTGTGGGAAGTGCTGAGCCACACCCCCGAGCTGTACGGCACCGCGCGGCTCGACGCGCTGAAACAGCGCCTGCTGGCCCTGACGAGGGGCTGACACCCCCCGCCTCCCCCCTCCCCCGTCTCCCTTGAGACGCGTCCGGCCCTGCTGAGGCCGGGGCGTCCGCGGGCCCCCGTGGCCCGCCCATCCCCACGACCACATCGAACGGCGTGCGACGCCCGCACGCCGTACGGGGCCGCATGCCCCGCCGAGCACAGAAAGAGGTGAACCGATGCTGTTCCGCGCCCGTCTGGGAACGTTCCTGACCTTCGCCCTGGCAGGACTGCTCATGGGGGTGTGGGTGGCCCGTATGCCCGCGCTGGCCGGCAAGTTCGACACCAGCGAGAGCGAGATCGGCATCGTCGTCCTCGTCTGGGGTCTCGGCGCGCTCGTGGCGATGCAGGGGCTGCGCACCGTGATGGCACGGGCCGGGAGCCGGACGATGCTGCGGGTGGCGCTGCCGCTCACCGCGGTGTCCTACGTCCTGGTCGCCGTGGCCCCGACGTACGGGCTGCTGCTGGCGGCCGTCGCGCTGTTCGGCATGGCCTTCGGCATCACCGACATCGCCATGAACGCCCAGGGCACCGTGGTGGAGCAGGCGTACCGGCGCCCGATCATGAACGGCATGCACGCGGGCTGGTGCGTGGGCGCGATGAGCGGCGGCCTGTTCGGCGTCGGCACCGCCGCCGCGGGGCTGGGCTTCACCCACGCGGTGCTGGCCGCGGCGCTGCTGTCGCTGCCGGCGGGCCTGGTGCTGGGCCGGACGTTCCTGCCCGACCCGGCCGCGCCCCCCGTGTCCGCGACGGGGCGCCGCGCCCGCCTGCCGATCGCGATCTACCTGATCGGGGCGCTGGCGTTCATCGCGTTCATGACCGAGGGGGCGATCGCCGACTGGAGCGGCCTGCTGCTGCACCAGGAACTCGGCGCCACCCAGGCCGTCGCGGCGCTCGGCTACCCGGCGTTCGAGCTGGCCATGCTGATCGGCCGGCTGGGCGGGGACCGGATCAGGGCGCGGGTGGGCACCCGGCGGCTGCTCATGGGCGCCGGGATCGGGACGGCGGCGACCATGACCCTCGTCGTCCTGGCCCCCGGCGCGCCGACGGCCATCGCCGGGTTCTTCCTGACCGGCCTGGTCGTCTGCACCGTCGTCCCGGTGACGATCTCGCTGGCCGGCACCGCGGCCCCGGACCGGCCCGGCGCCGCGGTCGCGCAGGTCGGCGCGATGGGGTACGGCGGGCTGCTGCTCGGCCCGGTGCTGGTCGGGTTCCTGGCCGACGCGACCTCGCTGCGGGCGGGCGTGGGCGTGACCATCGTCCTGGCGCTGCTGATCACCCTCGGCGCCCGGTACGTCCCGCTCGGGGGAACGGTGGAGACGGCCGCGCACGCCACCGAGCCGGCGCCCGCGGCGGGCGAGGCCCTCTCCGGCGCCGCCGGGCGGGAACGGGTGGCGGCCTGACCGGGGGGTCGGTATAAACCCCTGGGGCGACCGTCCTCGAAGGGGGCTGTATGGGCGAGTGGCGAGTTCCGGGTTACAGCGAGTTGCGCGTGCTCGGGGAGGGCGCCCAGGGCCGCGTGGTGATCGCCCGGCACGACGGCACCGGCGCCCCGGCGGCGATCAAGTACCTCTCGCCCCGGCTGCTGGCGGACGAGGAGTTCCGCGAGCGGTTCCGGGGTGAGGCGGAACTCCTGCGGCGGGTGCGCCACCCCTCCATCGCCCGCCTCTACGGGCTGGTGGAGACGGCGCGGGGCGCGGCGATCGTCATGGAGGCGATCGACGGCGCCCCGCTCAAGGCGGTGCTGGCGGAACGGGGCGCGCTGGGCCCCGAGGCCGCGCTGGCGCTGCTCAAGGGGTCCCTGCTGGGGCTGGCCGCCGCCCACGACCTGGGCATCGTGCACCGCGACTACAAGCCCGCCAACGTGATCGTGCGCGGCGACGGGCTGAGCAAGCTGATCGACTTCGGCATCGCCGTGGACGCGGGCGAGGCGGGCCGCTCGGGGACCCCGGTGTACATGGCCCCCGAGCAGTGGCGCGCCGAGCCGGCCTCGCCGGCGACCGACGTCTACGCGGCGACCTGCGTCTTCTTCGAGTGCGTGGCCGGCCACCGGCCGTTCGCCGGTGACGGGCCCGGCGCGCTCATGCACGGGCACCTGAACGCGCCCGTCCCCGTCGGGGCCGTGCCCGAGCCGCTGCGCCCGCTGGTCGCCCGGGGGATGGCCAAGAACCCCTGGGAACGGCCCGCGGGCGCCGCCGCCTTCGTCACCGAACTGGAGGAGGCGGCGTCCGACGCGTACGGGACCGGCTGGGAGCGGCGCGGGCTGCGCGGCCTCGCCGGAGCCGCCGCGGCGGCGGCGATGCTCTTCCCCCTCGCCGCGCTCGGCCTGGCGCCGTCGGGGGCGGGGGCCGTCGCCGCCGCCGGGACCGGCGTCGCGGGCGCCGGCGCCGGAGGGGCCGCTGGCGGCGCGGCCGGCGGAGCCGGAGCGGGCGGCGCGGCCGGCGGGGCGGCGGGAGCCGGGCAGGTCGCGGCCGGTACCGCGAGCAAGGGATTCCTGGGCGCGGTCGGGGCCAAGGGCGCGACCGCCGTCGCGGGCACCGCGGTGGTCGCCGCCGCGGGCGGCGGCGCGGCGATCTACGTCGCCTCCGGCGGCGAGCCCGAGCGGCCCCGGCTGACCGTCTCCCTGGCCGCGCTCCAGCAGTCGATGCCCCCGCTGCAGGTCGGCGGGCGGCTCGTCCGCGTCCGCGGCGGCGCCGACCCGGCCCTCACCGAACGGATCAACGCCGCGCTGCGCGCCCCGGTGGACACCCGCGCGGCCGAGTACCGCAAGGCGCTCGCCGACATGCCGGGACCGGGTTCCCCCTCGTCCTCCACCGACGTCAAGCCCACCGTGCTGCTCGACGGCCCCCGCTACGTCTCCGTCCGCTACGACTTCGTGCTGACCTCGCAGCGGCTCTCGCACTCCAGCTGGAACCGGGCCCGTACGGTCACGGTCGACCTCACGACCGGGAAGGCGCTGAGGGCCGCCGACCTCTTCCAGGCCGCGGCGCTCGACCCGGCGGGGATGCGGACGCTGTCCGGACGGGTCCGGGAGCGCGGCGCCGGCACCTGCTTCGCCGACCGGCCGCCCTCGTTCGGCGTGGCCCAGCTGGACGGCCCGTACGTCCAGTTCGGGTTGGCGAAGGGCGGGCTGGAGATGTACGTGGACGCGCCCGGGCTGGGCGTCTACGAGATGGCCTGCGGCCAGCCGCCGATCAAGATCCCGTATCCGGATCTCACCGCCCTGCTCAGGCCCGAGCTGGTGAAGGCGGTCCCCTACCCGCCGTCCTCGGGCCGTCCCTGACCCCGGCGCGCGGTCACCGCCGCGCGGGCGTCCTCCCGCGCTCGGTCCTCCCGAACGCCCGCCTGCCGCACTCGGTCCTCCCGAACGCCCGCCTGCCGAACGCCCGCCTCCCGCACGCCGTCCTCGCGCGCGCCCGCCGGGCGGGCGACGGCGGCAGCGGCCAGGAGCAGCAGCGCCTTCGGCGCGCCGACGTCGGCGAGGAGCGCGCGGGCGACCCGGGCCCGCGACCGCGGCGGTGCCGGGCCCGGCGCGTAGCGCGCCCGTTCGGCGTCGGCCGCCACCGCGGCGACGTGCGGCCCGATCCGGGCGAGCTGGTGGCGCAGGTCGCTCAGCGTGGTCGCGGGCGTCACCCGGCCGCCGGCGCGGACGGCGAGCCGTTCGAGCAGCTCCCCGCCGTGCGCGCGGTCGCGCCTGGTGCGCCGCCGCAGCGCCAGGAAGATCACCCCGGCCCCGGCCAGGCCCAGCGCCACGGCGGGGGCCGCCGCCGTGGCGCCGCCCCTGTCCGCGGGGACCGGCGGCGACAGCGGGTCGACCTCCGCGGCCACCTCGGCGTCCGCGGCCGGCGTCGGGTCGAACGGCACCCACCCGTGCCCCTCGAAGTAGACCTCGATCCAGGCGTGCGCGTCGGTGTCGCGCACCCGGTACACGCCGTCCTCGGCCTTGCCGGTCGCGAACCCGGCGACCACCCGGGTCGGCACCCCGGCCAGCCGCAGCAGGAGGGCCGCCGCCCCGGCGAAGTGCTGGCAGTAGCCGGTGCGGTCGTTGACCAGGAACTCCAGGATCGGGAACCCGATGGACTGCCGCACGTCGGTGGAGTAGCGGAAGCGCCCGCCCTCGGTCAGGAAGCGCTCGACCCGCTCGACGACCTCGTACTGGCTGCGCGCGCCGGCGGCCAGCCCCCGGGCCATGTCGATCACCTGGCCCATCGTCGGCACCCGCTCGACGAACCGCTCCACCCCGGGCGTCATGTCGGGGGCGGCGCCGTACTCGCCGACCCGCCCGGCCATCCGCTCGCCGCCCCAGCGGTACCAGAGGTTGGTGTAGGCCCCCAGCGCGGGGTCGGTCGGCGGGGGCGCGGCGCGCAACGCGGCCGGATCGACCCGCACCATGTCGGCCTTCACCCGGTACAGGGCGTCCTGGCGGGGCTGCGGGATGACCCGCCGGGCCTCCCCCGGCATGACGTCGATCCTCCCGGACGCCTCCACCGAGCGGATCCGTCCCGGCGAGACCACCTGGGAGTCGCGCAGGTTCCGCACCCGCACCTCGATGTCGACGGGCTCGGCGGCGGGCTCGGGCAGGGCGGGCCGCAGGACGCCCCCGCCCACCTCCCAGCCGCGCCAGCCGTACCGTTCCAGCACCTGCATCCGCCACAGCGCGGGCCGCGGCGAGGTGATCTCCAGCATGGTGGCGCCGGTGCGCCGGTCGTTGATCGGCCCGTAGGACTGGGTGGTGTTGAGCGTCTGGAACTGCGGCTCGCGGCCGACCATGTCGTCGACGTTCAGCCACTGCGAGCGGGGGCCGAGGGCCTGCCCGGCGGCCGTCGCGATCACCGCCGCCGCGGTGCCGAGCGCGAGCACCGGCAGGGCGGCGCGCCGGGGCGCGAACCACAGCAGCCCGGCCAGCAGCAGCACCGCGCCCGGCCACGCCGACTCGTCGGTCTGCCGGATCGCGGCGGCCAGCATCCACGGGGCGGTCAGCAGCGCGAACGCGGCGCCCGACCGCAGCCGCGCGGGCGGCCCCGGCGCCGCCATCGCCCCGGCGCCGAGGTAGATCATCCCGGTGGCCAGCAGCCAGATCGACCGGGTGCCGAGGTCGCCCGCGCGCTCCCCCGGGACCAGCAGCGGCAGCTCGCGGGCGCCGTCGGCCAGGGCGAGCACCAGCGTGTCCCAGGCGCCGGGCCACAGCCAGCCCGCCGGGGCGCCGCCCGCCATCAGGGCCGCCGGAGGCCACACCAGCGTCACCGCCATCGCGAGCCGGGCGGGGAACCTCCGCACCGCCAGGGCCCCCGCCACCAGCGCGACGACGGGCAGGGCCCACAGCACCCGCCGGCCCAGCAGGGGCATCCAGGCCGCGAGGGTCATCGCCGCCACCAGCAGCATCCCCGCCGCGCGCGTCACCGGACCGGCTCCCGTTCCCTGGAGGGGCCGGCGAGCGCGGCCACGAAGGTCAGGGCCCGCTCGGCGGGCAGGGGGACGACGCCGGGCGGCGGCTCGGGCCGCGGCGGCCCGAGGTCGAGGCCCGGCGGGACCCGGACGACCGACGACGCGCGCCCGCCCGGCGGCCGTCCCGCCCGCCCGCCCCGTTCCCCGTCCAGCAGGGCCAGGCGGCGGTGGACGGCCCGCCAGGACGGCGCGTCCACCGCCGCGAGGGGCGCCGGCGCGCCGGGGAGCAGCACCTCGCAGCCCCCGGTCCGCGCCAGCGTCAGCACGCGGCCCGCCGCGGCCCGCGCCAGCCAGTCCGCGGCGCGCGGATCGGCGGCGCCGGAGGCGTCCACGATCACCAGGGGCAGGCCCGAGGGGGGCGCGGCCATCCGGCGCTCCTGCAGGTCGCCGCCGCGGGCCAGGGACGGCCAGTGGATGCGGCTGATCGGGCTGCCGGGCACGTAGGGGCGCAGCCCGTCCGGCTCCAGGTCGTCGGCGCGGGCTCCGCGCGGCGGGGCGGTGCCGCCGTCGGTGCCGGGCTCGGGCAGGAGCAGCACCGGCTCGGGGGTCCCGGCCGTCAGCGGCCTGCGCAGGATGCCGAGAGGGTCGCCCAGCCGCACCCTGGACGGCCCCAGCACGTACGCCCCGCGGCGCCCGATGTACAGGTCGACGGTGCCGCCGTACCGGTCCAGGGGGGTCCAGACGCCGATGTCGGTGCGCACCTCGATCCGCGCGGGCAGCCAGGCCGGCAGCCGTACGGTGAACTCCAGCGGGATCGGCTCGTCCTCGTGCGCCTCCCGCAGGGGCACGGCACGGGTGATCGTCACGCGGCGGCCGGCGAGGACGACGATGACCGCGGCACCCGCCACCGTCAGTGCCAGCCCGGCGGCCAGGGTGAACAGCGTCAGCGAAGGGAGCGCCCCCGACAGCCCAGCCAGCATCGCCGCCGACAGCAGCCACAGGCTCCAGCGTCCGGTCACGCGGCCCCGGTCCCGGCGCGGGCGGCGGCGGAACGGGAGGCCCCGGCGCGGCGGGCGGGAGGGCGGCGGGCCGGCGTCCATCACCGCGCCCGGACCTGCCGGAGCGCGTCCTCCACGATCTCCTCGTTCGCGCTCGCGGGCGCGGCGGCGGTGCGCTGCAACCGGTGCGCGAGGACGGGCAGGGCCAGGGCCTGGACGTCGTCGGGCAGCACGAACGCCCGGCCGTTCAGCGCCGCCCGGGCCCGCGCCGCCGCGAGCAGCAGCAGGCCGGCGCGGGGGCTGGCGCCCACCTCCGACAGCGGGTGCTCGCGGGTGGCGCCGAGCAGCTCGACGACGTACCGCAGCAGCGGGTCGGCGGCGTGCACCGCCGCGACCGCCTCCTGCGCCGCCAGCAGCCGCTCCGGTCCGGTCACCGCCGTGGCGGGCGGCTCGGGGCCCGCCCGCAGCAGCTCCACCTCCTGGTCGGCGCTGGGGTAGCCCAGCGAGACCAGGGACAGGAAGCGGTCGAGCTGGGCGGGCGGCAGCGGGTAGGTGCCGTCGTAGCCGGCGGCCGGGTTCTGGGTGGCGATCACCACCATGGGCGCGGGCAGCGGGCGGCTCTCGCCGTCCACGGTCACCTGCCGCTCCTCCATCGCCTCCAGCAGCCCGGACTGGGTCTTGGGGGTGGCCCTGTTGATCTCGTCGACCAGGACCACGTTGGCGAACACCGGGCCGGGGCGGAACTCGAACGCGCCGGTGTCGGCCCGCCACACGTTGGCGCCGACGATGTCGGACGGCAGCAGGTCGACGGTGGCCTGCACCCGCGCGAACCGGCCGTCGAGGCTGCGGGCGAGGCTGCGGGCCAGCTGGGTCTTGCCGACCCCGGGATGGTCCTCCACCAGCAGGTGCCCGCCTGCCAGCACGGTGGCCAGCACGACCTCCAGCACCTCGGCGGGCATGCGGACCGCGCCGGTGATGGTGTCGCGGAGACGGTCGCCGAGGGCGGCGACCTGGTCCACGGTCAGCGTGACCGGCTCCCGGGACGCGACCGGGAGCGGCCGGGGCGCCGGTGTCAGCCGCCCGTGCGGTGCCGTCCGAGAGTGTCCGTTGCGTTCGGGAATCGCTTCCATGGCTCCCTTGGGGGTCTGCGGTCACCGCTCGCACTCACAACGCGGACGAGGCGCCGCACTGTTCCAGGCGGAACGGGCGGCACGGCCACGCCCCGCGAACCACAGTCTTCCCACCGGCGCCGAAAAACCACCTAAAGGCGACCACCTGGTCAAAAACACCGAACGGCCGGGACGGTCGCCCGTCCCGGCCGTTCACGCACACCCGGCCGCGTCCCCCGGGGAGCCCCGGGGCCGCCTCGCACGGTGCCGCACGGCACCGCGCGCCGCTCATTTGCGCTTGGTGATCTCCTCGGTGAGCTGCGGCGCCACCTGGAAGAGGTCGCCCACCACGCCGTAGTCGACCAGCTCGAAGATCGGCGCCTCGGGGTCCTTGTTGATGGCGACGATCGTCTTGGAGGTCTGCATGCCGGCCCGGTGCTGGATGGCCCCGGAGATGCCGACCGCGATGTACAGCTGTGGCGACACGGTCTTGCCGGTCTGGCCGACCTGGAACTGGTGCGGGTACCAGCCGGCGTCGGTCGCGGCGCGGGAGGCGCCGACGGCCGCGCCGAGCGAGTCGGCCAGCCCCTCGATGATCGAGAAGTTCTCCGCGCCGCCGACGCCGCGGCCACCGGAGACCACGATCGCGGCCTCGGTCAGGTCGGGGCGCTCGCCCTTCTCCTGGACGACCTTCTCCACGATCCTGGCGGCCTTGTCGGCGTCCGACAGGGTCACCGACACCTGCTCCTCGACCGGGCTGGCGGCGGACGCCTCCGGCGCGACCGAGTTGGGCCGGACCGCGATGATCGGCGTGCCGGTGCTCACCTTGGCGTGCGCGATGATCGCGCCACCGAAGATGGAGTGCTCGCCGACGAAGCCCTCGGTCACGTCCACGACGTCGGTGAGGACGCCGGAGCCGGTCTTGACCGCGAGCCGGCCGGCCACCTCCTTGCCCTCGGCCGTGGCGGACACCAGCACCGCGCCGGGCGACCTGTCCTTCACCAGCTGGGCCAGCAGGGCGGCCTTGGGCGCGACGACGTAGGAGTCCAGCTCCTCGTCGGCGGCCACGTAGACCTTCGCCGCGCCGTACTCCGCCAGCCTCTCCTTGGCCCCCTCGTACCCGGGACCGGTCCACACCGCGGCGGGCTCGCCGAGCCGGCCGGCCAGCGTCAGCAGCTCGAGGGTGACCTTCTTGACCTCACCGTCGACGTGGTCGACGAGGACGAGAATCTCAGCCATTTGTCCGTGCTCCCCTTCCTCGCTCAGACGAACTTCTTCGACGCGAGGAACTCGGCGATCTTCGAGCCGCCGTCGCCCTCGTCGGTGACGATCTGCCCCTGCGCGCGCGGCGGGGCCTCGGCGAAGTCGACCACCGCGGTGGCGGCGCTCGCCAGGCCGACCTGACCGGCGTCGATGCCGGCATCGGCGATGCTCAGCGTCTCGACCGGCTTCTTCTTGGCGGCCATGATCCCCTTGAACGAGGGGTAGCGCGGCTCGTTGATCTTCTCCACGACGCTGACCACCGCGGGCAGGGTCGCCTCGACGCGGTCGAAGCCGTAGTCGGTCTGCCGCTGGATCTTGATCGCGGTGCCGTCGATCTCGACCTTGTTGGCCAGCGACAGCTGCGGCACGCCCAGGCGCTCGGCCAGCATCGCGGCCAGCACCCCGGTCCGGGCGTCGGTGGACTCCGACCCCAGGATCACCAGGTCGAACCCGGTGCGGCCGAGGACCTGCTGGATGGCGTACGAGGTCTGCAGCGCGTCGGAGCCGACCAGGGCGTCGTCGACGAGGTGCACGGCCTTGTCCGCGCCCATCGCCAGCGCCTTGCGGATGGAGTCGGTCGCCTTGTCCGGCCCCATGGTCACGACGGTCACCTCGCCGTCATGGGCCTCCTTGACGCGCAGCGCCTCCTCGATGGCGTACTCGTCGAGCTCGTTGATGACACCGTCCGCGGCGGCACGGTCGAGCGTGCTGTCCTCGGACCTCAGCTTGCGCGGGCTCTCGGTGTCGGGAACCTGCTTCACCAGGACGACGATGTTCATGGCCGGTGGCCGACCTCCCTGCACTCTTCTGGGCCGCTGCGATCAGCGGCGGAGGGGCGCCGCCCATGGCGGGTCGACGCGGTCTGGAATGCGTAGCACCCCACAGCCTGCCAAACACCCGAACGCGCTTCGGCTCCGGGTCCCTGATTGAGCCGTGTCAGTAAATGTTACCCGTCGGTAGCCTACTGGCAAATCCCGGTTCGTGAGACCTTACCCACGCCCGCCGGCGCCGATCAGTGCAGGGCGGCCTGGAGCCGGGCGACACCGCTCTCCAGGGAACTCTGCAGGCCGTACAGCGGGGCCAGGGTCGGGGTCAGCGAGATCGCGGCGACCACCGCGACCAGGGCCAGCGCGCCCAGCACGACCCCCGCCACGGCGATCCGGCGCGGCGCGCGCGCCACCGACGCGAACACCTCCTCCAGGTGCCGGCGTGGACCGGTGACCCCCGGGGCCGCCCAGAGGACCCCGGCCGCCGCTCCCGCGCCGAACGCGCAGGCGCCCAGCGGGTCGACCTCCACCCGGAACACCGACATCCCCGCCAGCCCGAGCGTGACCGCCACCGCCGCCACCGCCGCGTACGGCACGGTCACCGCCGTGCGCGCCACGCCCGCGGCCCAGCCGGCCGAGGTGCCGCGCAGCACCGTCACCGACACCAGGGACAGCACGATCCCCGCGAGCGGCACGGCGATCGCGACCCCGACCGCGATGACGACGACCATCACCGTCAGCAGCCGCGCCCAGGCCCGCGCGACGGCCAGCTCGTGCGCCCGTGCCCGTTCGGTGGCCGCCGCGGCCGAGGGTTCGGCGCCCCGCCCGCCTTCCGCGGCCCCCGCACCGGCCCCTGCACCGGCCCCGGCCTGGGGAACGGCTTGGGGAGCGGCCTCCGGCTCCTCCGGACGGCGCGGCTCCTCCACCCCGGCCCCCGGGACGGCGTCGCGCGACGGACCGGCCGGCGCGGCGTCGAGGCCGGTATCAAGGCCGGGATCGAGGGCGGTATCGAGGGTGAGGGCGGCCACCGACTCGGCGAGCTCGGCGGCCGTGAGGGCACCGGCCGGGTCGGCCGCCGCCCGCAGCAGCGCCCCCAGCGGGGCGGGGACGGCGTCGCCCGCCGCCGCGGCGGGGTCGTCGGCGGCCAGGCAGCGCGGGTCGGCGGTGGCGGCGAAGGCCACGTTGGCGGCCCAGGCCCGCAGGTCGCGGGCGGGGTCGCCGGGGACCAGGCCGAAGTCGATGACGACGGGAGCGCCGTCCACCACCAGGATGTGGTCGGGCCGCAGGTCGCCGTGCGCCAGCCCGGCCTGGTGGAGGGCGGCGAGGGCCCGGGCGAGGCCCAGGGCCGTCTGCCGGAGCCCGGCGCCCCGGAGCGGGCCGGTCAGCGACTCGTCCAGCGGGCGGCCCGGCACGAAACGGCTGACCACGTAGGGAGGGTCGGCCGCGTCGTCACCGTCGAGGACGTCGACGACGTACGGGCTGAGCACGTTCCGCATGGCCGCGATGTCGTACGTCCCCGGGGGCAGCAGCCTGATCGCCACGTCCCGGCCGTCCGGATCGGCCGCGCGGTGGACGGTCCCGACGCCCCCGGCCACGCGTGCCAGCAGGCGGTAGGGCCCGATGTGCTCCTGGTGTCTCGTCTCCCTGCTCATACGGCTCGCCACCCTACCGATCCGGGAGGACGCGGGAGGGCTCATCGGCCATGGCCGCGCGGAGCGGCCACCGGACGCCTAGACGTACGGCAGCATGCCGACCAGGTCGCGGATCTCCGAGCGCAGGTCCTCCAGGCTCTGGCCCATGCCGTCGATCGGCGTGGTGTCGGGGGGCTGCTGCTGGGACAGGACGACCAGCACGACCGCGAAGATCCCAAGGATCAGCGCGCCCGCCATCGCCGCCTCCGTGCGCGGCAGGACGGCGCCCCACGTCCTGGCCAGCTGGCGGCGCGGCGCGCCGCTGCCCGGCGCCAGGCACAGCAGCAGGATCACGGCCATGGACGAGTAGGCGATCGCCCGCGAGGCGGTCATGCCGGGATCGGCGAACATGAGCACCAGCAGCAGGACCAGCCCGGCCAGCAGGCTGAGCGGCGCGATGAGCAGCGTCATCATCACGGCGCCGGGCAGGTGCAGCGGCGTCTTGAACGCCGCGGCCATCGCGTCGCCGGACCGCGGGCCGCGCCGGGTCCGCTTGCTCTCCATGCCCTTGGCGGCCTTGTCGCCCATCCGGAGCACCAGGACGCCCGCCACCGTGACGCCGAGGGCCAGGAGCGGGGCGATGTTCGCGAACCCCAGAAGGGCGACGAGAACGAGGAAGCCGAGGACCCGGTACCAGCCGTACGGCTTGGCCCTCTCGCCGTCCCCAGGCCGCGGCGTGTCGCGGGCGCGGCCCTCGGGCCTCTGGGCGGGGCGCTGCTGCGTGCCGCGCGCGTACGGGTCATAGGGGTCGTACGGGGCGGGCGGGGGCGCGGGCGGCGGTGCGCCCTGCTGGTCTCCGCGCGCGAGTCCGCCGGCCCGCGGCTGCGCCGGCGGGGGCTGCCCCTGCTGTCCGTACGGGGCGTAGGTCGCCTGCTCGTACCAGCTCGGGTCGTACCGCTGCCCGGTCTCGTAGGGGCTCGGGCCGGGCGGCGGGACCGGAGGCGGCGCCGCCGGCGGCAGCATCCCCTTGAAGTCCTTGGGCTGCGAGGGCGCGGGCGCCGGTACGGGCGGGACCGTTGCGGGCGGCGGCGAGGCCGGGCCGGTGTGCGACGGCGGCTGCTGCGTGGAGGCGGGCAGGGAGAACGTCTGCGCGTGGTCGACCGGAGGCGGCTCGGCCTGCTGCGAGGTGCGCTCCGGCAGGGGGTAGTGCTCGTCGACCCGGGTCTGGTCTGTGATGGTGGCCTCGAGGTGCAGCCGCCGGGTGAGCTGGACCAGGCTGACCGCGGTGGGCCGTTCGGCCGGGTTGCGGGCCATCGCCGAGCGCAGCACGGGCAGCAGACCGTCGGGCACGCCGTCCAGGTCGGGGGTGCCCGACATGATCTTGTAGAAGATCGACTCGAAGGTGCCGGAGCCGAACGGCGGGCGCCCGGTGGCGGCGTAGGCCACCGTCCCCGCCCAGGCGTGCACGTCCGACGGCACGCCCGCGTCCTCCCCCTCGATGATCTCGGGGGCGAGGTAGCCGGGCGTGCCGATCACCATGCCGGTGGCGGTCAGCCGGGTCGCGTCCGCGCCCTGGGCGATGCCGAAGTCGATGACCACCGGCTCGGACTCCACCAGCATGACGTTGCCCGGCTTGAGGTCGCGGTGGATGATGCCGGCCCCGTGGATCGCCGACAGCGCGGAGGCCAGCCCCACGGCGAGCCGCCGCAGCGCCTGCCCGTAGATCGGGCCGTCCTCCTCGACGGCCTCCTCCAGGGTGCGGCCCGGCACGTACTGCGTGACGATGTAGGGCCGGTCGGCGGTGACGTCGGCGTCGAGGATCTCGGCGACGTGCGGGCTGTGCACCCGGCGCATGGAGTCGACCTCGCGCGCCAGCCTGCGGCGCGCGGTCTCGTCCCCGGCGACGGCGGGACGCAGCACCTTGATGGCGACGTTGCGTCCCTCGGGATCGGCGCCGAGGTACACGACGCCCATACCGCCCTCCCCGAGTGTCTTCAGGACGCGGTAGTGGCCGATACGGTCCCCGGACGTGACAACCCCCTTCATCGTTTACGAAACCCTACCTTCGCCGTCCCGGCCGGGTGGGACACCGTGGCCGTGTCCGGCAGGGCGCGGGTCCTGCCGCGGGTCTTCCCGCTCTCACGCCGTCGCCACCCGCTCACGCGCGGTGCCCGGAGGCACGGGGCCCGGCGCCGCTTCCGGCGGCGCTCCCGGCGCGAGGGCGCCGGCGAGCGCGCGGGCCGTGGGGCGGCGGGCCGGGTCGCGGTGCAGCGCCCGCGGCAGCAGCGCGGCCAGCGGCCCGGTGATCCCGGCGAGATCGTGGTCGCCGCGCAGGATGCGGAAGCAGACCCGGTGCAGCGTCCCCTCGCCGAACGGCGGGCGGCCGGTGGCGGCGCAGGCCACCGTGGCCGCCCAGGAGAACACGTCCGACGCCGGGGTCGCCGGGGCGCCCTCGATCAGCTCGGGCGCCAGGTAGGCCGGCGTCCCGGCGACCATGCCCGGACGGGTGTCCTGGTCGGCGCCCGCGTCGTGGGCGATCCCGAAGTCGATCAGCACCGGCCGGTCGCCCAGCGCGATCACGTTGTGCGGGGCCAGGTCGCGGTGCACCACGCCGGCGTCGTGAACGGCCGCCATGGCCAGCGCCATGCGCCGGGCCAGGCGGAGCAGGCGCCCGCCGCCGAACGGCCCGTACGACGCGACCAGGTCGCCCAGCGGGCAGCCGGGGACGTACTCGGTCACCACGTAAGGCCGGTCGCCGGACACCCGCCCGTCCAGCAGCCGCGCCACATACGGGCTGCGCACCCTGGCCTGGGCGGCCATCTCGCGGGCCACGCGGCGGCGCCAAGCGGGATCGGCCGCGTAGCCGGCCAGCAGCTCCTTGACCACGACCTCCCGGCCGGCGGAGTCCACGGCGAGATGGACGACGGAGGTGCTCCCCCGGCCGATCTCGTCCAGCAACCGATACCCGTCCAGGCGCCGTCGCGTCCCCATACACCCTTTGACGCCGGAAACACCCCGCGCGTTCCTCGCACGAGGGCACCGGACCCGCCACCGGACGGGAGCCGGCCACGAAACCCCAGGTCGGCCGGGCCGGTCACGCGGTGAGCGATGTTCCGGTCACTCGGCGGCGCGGGCCGCCTGCCGTGCGCGGCGCGCCTCGCGGCGCTCCTCGAACCGGGTCGCCATCGCGTCGAGCTGCCCGAGGAACTCGGCCAGCTCCTCGCGCGCCTTGTCGCCGTCACCGGTGATGTCGGAACGGTCGAACACGCCCCAGTTGCGCAGGACCGGGTTCAGCACGTCGTCGTGGTGCAGCCGCAGGTCGTAGATGCCCGCGTTGGCGATGATCACCGACTTGCGCAGGAACCCCTCGATGCCGTGCCCGGGCATCTGGAAGTCCTTGACCACGTCGGTGATGGCCCGCATCGTCTCGTTCGGCGCGATCTCCAGCGCGGCGGCCAGCAGGTTCCGGTAGAAGATCATGTGCAGGTTCTCGTCGGCGGCCACCCGGGCCAGCATCCGCTCGCAGATCGGGTCGCCGGACACCCGGCCGGTGTTGCGGTGCGCGACGCGGGTCGCCAGCTCCTGGAACGACACGTACGCCGCGCCGTGCAGGAACGAGGTGCCGTGCGTCGCCTCGTACCCCTCCTCCATGTGGTGCATCCGGGCGCGCTCCAGCGCCACCGGGTCGACCGCGCGGGTGACCGTGAGGTAGTCGCGGATGACGATGCCGTGCCGGTTCTCCTCGGCCGTCCAGCGGTTGACCCAGGCGCCCCAGGCCCCGTCCCGGCCGAAGACCTCGGCGATCGCGCGGTGGTAGCCGGGCAGGTTGTCCTCGGTCAGCAGGTTGACGATCAGGGACTCGCGGGCCTCCTCGCCCAGCGTGGAGTCCTCCGGCGTCCAGCCGTCCCCGCCCATCGGCCCGTCGAAGTCGCGGCCCTGGCTCCACGGTACGTACTGGTGCGGGAACCATTCCTTGGCCATCGACAGGTGCCGGTCGAGCTCCTTCGCGACGACCGGCTCAAGGTCGAGCATCAGCTTGGTCTGCAACGTCTCGGGCATGCCTGTCCTTCGCTGTACGGGGTGGGTGCCGGACGGCGCGGCGGCCGTGACCCTCGGCACGAGAAGGCCCCGGATGGGCCCACATAACTTACTTAACCGTAGGTTCGATGCTCGCGAGCGGGGATGCCCACGTCAAGTAACAGTGGTCACAATGACGGCGCCGCTTTTCTTGTAGACCCCCGCGCAACTCTTCGACCCCGCCTTGGCGAAGCGTCAGCGGCTGCCGGCGGCCTGCCGCCACACCCGGCCGGCCGCCGCCCGGAGCAGGCCCCGCGGAGCCATCCGCAGCGCGGGCAGCGCCGCCTTGTACTGCGCTCCCGGGACGCACAGCGCGCGCCCCGCCGCCACCGCCTCCAGCCCGGCCCTGGCCACGTCCGCCCGGCGCAGCCACAGCAGCCCGGCCTCGGACGCCTCGTCCGTCCGGGTGAACCCCGGGCACAGGGCGGTCACGTGCACGCCCTTGCCCGCGACCTCGGCGTGCAGGCTCTCGGAGAACGCGGCCACGTACGCCTTGGTGGCCCCGTAGGTCGCGCTGCCCGGCGACGGGGCGAAGCCCGCCATCGACGCGACGTTCAGCACGCCCCCTCGGCCCCGCTCGATCATCGCGGGCAGCGCGGCGTGGGTGAGCCGCACCAGCGCGACCACGTTCAGCTCGACCTGGCGGAGCTGCTCCTCCAGCGCCCCCTCGGCGAACGGCCCGAACGCCCCGAACCCGGCGTTGTTGACCAGCAGCTCCACCGGATCGGCGCGCAGCCTCCGCTCGACCTCGCCGCGCTCGGCGGGATCGGTGAGGTCGGCGGCCACCACCTCCACCGCGACCCGGTACCGCTCGACCAGCTCCCGCGCCAGCTCGTCCAGCAGGTCCGCCCGGCGGGCCACGATCACCAGATCGGTGCCGCGGGCCGCCAGGGAACGGGCGAAGCTCACGCCGATGCCGCTGGAGGCGCCGGTGACCAGCGCGGTGCGGTACGCCTGTCGCATGGCGCGAGATGTTAGCGACCGGAGGGGTTTGTCGCGATCGTTTCGGTGCGGTGCGTGGCGATCGGTCCGGTGCCGCCCGGGAACGCGCCGCGGCCCCGGGACCGCGGCGCCGCCGTGCGGGCCGCTCAGCGGCCGGTGAACGTGGCCTTGCCCGGCCCCTCCTCGATGAAGCTGCGCATCCCGTTCTTCTGGTCCTCGGTGGAGAAGAGCGCGGCGAACTGCGTCCGCTCGATCTCCAGCCCGGTGCCCAGATCGACCTCCCACCCGGCGTCGATGGCCTGCTTGGCCGCGCGCAGCGCGATGGCGGGGCCGCCCACGAACGTCGCGGCCCACTCCCTGGCCGCCTGGTAGACCTCGGCGTCGGGCACGACCTTGTCGACCAGCCCGATCTCCAGCGCCTCCGCGGCCGGCACGTGCCGCCCGGAGAAGATCAGGTCCTTGGCGCGGGCCGGGCCGATCAGCCGGGCCAGCCGCTGCGTGCCGCCCGCTCCCGGGATGATGCCCAGCTGGATCTCCGGCTGGCCCACCTTGGCGTTCTCGCCCGCCACCCGGAAGTCGGCGGTCAGCGCCACCTCCAGGCCACCGCCCAGCGCGTACCCGTTGACCGCGGCGATCACCGGCTTGGGGATCCCGGCCAGCGCCTTGGCGAAGTCCTGGAGGAGGCGGGAGTGGCCGCCGGCCATCTGCGCGTACGACATCCCGGCCATCTCCTTGATGTCGGCGCCGGCCGCGAACACCCGGTCCCCGCCGTACAGGATCACCGCGCTCACCGCGTCGTCCTGGGTGACCTCCCGGGCCGCCTCGATCAGCTCCCGCTGCATCTGCGCGTTGAGAGCGTTCATCTTCGGCCGGTCCAGCCGGATCGTCGCGACCCCGTCCCCCACCTCGACCCGTACGAACTCCACAACGCCTCCCACTGGTCGCTTCGTGCCGGCCCCGAGCCTAACTTCCCGTCCCTTCCCGCCGGTCGGCGGCCGGGCCGGACCGGCCGGTACTGTCCCGCCCCGCTGGTAGCTTCGGGAGCGGCCGTCTCAGCAGCACCTCCGGGGGTCAACCGTCATGCTCGTCGCGCATGCCACCTGGCATGGCGGTGCGCTGTGCCTGTGGGCCGAGCGCACGGGCCCGTCCTCCCCCTCCCCCGCCGGCGAGGACCCGGCCGCCCACCCGTTCGCCACCCGCGACTTCACCGGCACCTCCTACGAACCCCTCGTCAAGGGCGCCGCCGGGATCGTGCTGGCGATGACCCTCCCCACCGGCGGCGGCGAGCCCCTCCCCTCTGCGGAGCTGGGCCCCCGGCCGTACGACGGCACACCGGAGCTGCGCGAGTGGCGGGTGCCCGCGCTGGTGCTCGAGCCGTTCGCGGCCATGGCGCTGCTCCAGGCCGCCGAGCACGCCGCCGACGTGATACCCGGATCCGACCTGCGCTACCTGTGCCTCCTCTCGGACGAGGCCGTGCACCTCGCCGGGCGCGGGCGGGTGCTGCCCCGGCTGCTGCGCGAGGACGGCGACCTGGTCGCGCGCTGGCACCCCGTCCTGGACGACACCGGCCGCTTCCGCGACCTGGTCCGGGCGATGCCGTCGGCGTGCCGGGCCGCCGGCGGCGGCCGGCCCGCCGCCGAGGTCCTGCGGGAGGCCCTCTCCGGGCTGGTCGACACCGCGGTCCGTGGCGTGGTCCCCCATCCGCTGCTGCCGCCGCGGCGCGGCAAGGCCCCCGACCGGCTCCCCCTCGCCGAACGCTGGGTGGAGGCCCTCACCGGCCCCGTCCCCGCCGTGGCCCGCGAGCCCCGGGACGACCCCGCCGACCTGATCGCGGAGCTGGACGCCTGGGCCGCCGCGTCCCGCCGTCCCGCCGGCCCGCTGCGCGTGTGCTTCCGGCTGGCCGAGCCCCGGCCCGCCGAGCCCGGCGCGGCCGCCCCGGCCCCGGCGAACGCGCAGGACGCCGCCGCGGCCTGGGAGCTGGACCGGGAGCCCCGCGCGGGCGACTCGTGGCGGGTGGAGTTCGCCCTCCAGGGCACCGACGACCCGAGCCTCTACGTGCCCGCGTCGATGGTCTGGGCGGGCGAGGCCGGCTCGGTCGCCGGCGCCGAGGAGACCCTCCTGGCGGGCCTGGGACGCGCGCTGCGGCTCTTCCCCGACATGGCCCCGGCGCTGGACGACCCCACCCCCTACGAGCTGCCCCTCGACACCGCGGGCGCGTTCAGGTTCCTGCGCCAGGCCGCCCCGATGCTGTCGGCGGCGGGCTTCGGCGTCCTGCTGCCCCAGTGGGCGGGCAAGGCCAGGCTCGGCATGAAGCTCACCACCCGCGCCCAGGGCGACGAGGGCTCGGGCGCGGCCGCCTCGTCCGGCTTCGACCTCCAGGGCATGGTCGACTTCCGCTGGGACCTGGCGATCGGCGACGACACCATCGACGAGGCCGAGCTGGAGGAGCTGGCCCGGCTCAAGGCCCCGCTCGTCCGGCTGCGCGGCCAGTGGGTCGAGCTGGACCCCGAGCAGCTGGAGGCCGCGCTCGACTTCCTCCGCCGTCCCCGGAACGGCGCGATGACCGCGGCGGAGGCGATGCGCGCCGTCATCCACGCCGGCGACGAGGACCTTCCCCTCGTGGAGGTCGACGCCGACGGCACGTTCGGCGACCTGCTCAGCGGCGAGTCCGACCGCCGCCTCACCCCGATGACGACCCCGGAGGGATTCAACGGCACCCTGCGCCCGTTCCAGGAGCGCGGCCTGGCCTGGCTGACCTTCCTCGAACGCCTCGGATTGGGCGGAATCCTGGCGGATTCCATGGGTTTGGGGAAGACAGCGCAGACGCTGGCGCTGCTGGTGTCGGAGCGGGCGGAGGCCGGGGGCGCGGGCGGCGCGGGGCCCCGGCCGACGCTGCTGATCGGGCCGATGTCGCTCGTGGGGAACTGGCAGCGGGAGGCGGCCCGGTTCGCCCCCAAGCTGCGGGTGTACGTGCACCACGGGGCCGGCCGGCACCGCGACGAGGAGCTGGTGGAGGCGGCGGGGCGGGCCGATCTCGTGCTCACCACGTACGGGACGGCGGCGCGCGACGCGGAGGCGCTGGCCCGGATCGAGTGGGGCCGGGTGGTGTGCGACGAGGCGCAGGCCCTCAAGAACAGCGCGACGCGGCAGGCGCGGGCGGTGCGGAGCATCCCGGCGCGGACGCGGCTCGCGCTGACCGGGACGCCGGTGGAGAACCACCTGACCGAGCTGTGGTCGATCATGGAGTTCGCCAATCCGGGCCTGATGGGCCCGCGGTCGGCGTTCCGGGAGCGGTTCGCGGTGCCGATCGAGCGGGACGGGGACGAGCGGGCGGCGCAGGCGCTGCGGCGGGCGACCCGGCCGTTCATCCTGCGGCGCCTCAAGACCGACCGGTCGATCATCTCGGACCTGCCGGAGAAGCAGGAGATCAAGGTCTACTGCAACCTCACCGCCGAGCAGGGCTCGCTCTACCAGGCGACGCTGGACGACATGCTGGCGCGGATCGCCGAGAGCGACGACAGGCAGCGGCGGGGGCTGGTGCTCGCCACGATGGCCAAGCTCAAGCAGGTCTGCAACCATCCCGCGCAGCTGCTCAAGGACGGCTCGCGGCTGCCCGGCCGCTCGGGGAAGCTGGAGCGGCTGGAGGAGATCTGCGCGGAGGTGCTGGAGCAGGGCGAGAAGGCGCTGGTCTTCACGCAGTACGCGGAGTTCGGGTCGATGCTGCGGCCCTACCTGGCGGCCCGGCTGGAGCGGCCGGTGCTGTGGCTGCACGGCGGGACGTCCCGGGAGGAGCGCGACGAGCTGGTGCGGCGGTTCCAGGAGGAGGCCGAGCCGTCGGTCTTCCTGCTGTCGCTGAAGGCGGCCGGCACCGGGCTGACGCTGACGGCGGCCAACCACGTGGTGCACGTGGACCGCTGGTGGAACCCGGCGGTGGAGGACCAGGCGACCGACCGCGCGTTCCGGATCGGGCAGACCCGCAACGTGCAGGTCCGCAAGTTCATCTGCGTCGGCACCATGGAGGAGCGGGTGGACGAGATGATCGAGCGTAAGAAGGCGCTGGCCGAGTCGATCGTGGGCACCGGCGAGGACTGGCTCACCGAGCTGTCGGTGGCCGAGCTGCGGGACATGCTGCGGCTGTCGCCCGAGGCGGTGAGCGGCTAGTGGACGACTTCACCTGGCGGGAGCCGATCGAGGCCGACGGCATCCGGGCGCGGACGCGGCGCGGGTCGATCGGGGCGCGGTGGTGGTCGCGCCGGTTCATCGACCTGGTGGAGTCGTTCGCCGACGCGGGACGGCTCGCGCGGGGGCGGTCGTACGCGCGCAAGGGCCAGGTGATCGACCTGCGGGTGGAGCGGTACGAGGTGACCGCCCGGGTGCAGGGGTCGGTCGCGGAGCCCTACGAGGTCGCGCTGGGCATCGACGCGATCGCCGAGTCCGGGTGGCGGCGGATCGAGGAGGAGCTGGCGTCGCGGGCGGTGTTCCGGGCGCGGCTGCTGGCCGGGGAGATGCCGCCGGAGATCGAGTGGGTGTTCGCCGAGCTGGGCTTCGCGCTGTTCCCCGGGTCGGCGGCCGACCTGCACATGATGTGCAGCTGTCCCGACTGGGGCGATCCGTGCAAGCACGCCGCGGCCGTCCTGTACCTGCTGGCCGAGGCGTTCGACGACGATCCGTTCCTGGTGCTGGCGTGGAACGGGCGGACGAAGGACCAGCTGCTCACGACGTTGCGGCGGAGGCACGGCGCGGAGCCGGGGCCCGAGGCCGCCGAGGCCGAGGCCGAGCCGCTGGCGGCGGAGGGTTTCTGGACGCCTCCGTCGGGGCTGGCGGCCCTGCGGGAGCGTCCGCCCGCGCCTCCGGTGCCGGCCGGGTTCATCCTGCGGGTGGCGACGCCGCCGGCGGTGAAGGTGCGGCGCAGGGACCTGGTCGAGGTGCTGGCGCCCGCCTACGAGGCCCTGGTGCCGGAGGCGCCGGAGGGCTGACCGGCCGGTCAGCGGTGGGCGCGGCCGGTCCGGGGCACGTCGCGTTCGTTCCTGCGGGCCCGGCGGTCCAGGGCGAGGCCGGCGACACCGCCGGCGACCGCCAGCACGGCGGGGAGGGCGGCGGTCCAGAAGCGGTCGGTCTCACCGGTCAGGAGCCTCTCGACGGCGGCGAGGAGCACCTCCAGGGCGAATCCCGCGAACAGTCCCGCGATGAATCCCATCAGGATCGCCCCGACCGATCTCATCCCGCTCCCCGTCTCTCGTCGTGCCGGCGCCGCGTCGCCGCCTGCCTGCCCGCCCGGGGCGCACCCATGCACGCGTTCCCGCGAGTCCGCGTGCACGCTCCGATCATGTCGGGGATCGGGCGGCCGGGGAATCCTGCGGAGGTGGACAACGCCGCTGCGCGTTCGGCGTAGCCGGAGGGCCGCCCTTACATCTCCGGTCGTACCCGCGCGGACGCCACGGGGAGTACGACGCGGACGCGGAACCCGCCGTCCTCGCCCGGCCCCGCCTCGAACGTCCCGCCCAGTGCCTCGGCGCGGTCGCGCATGCCCTCGATCCCGCTGCCGGTCCCTGCGGTGCGGGCCGGGACGGGCCGGCCGTCGTCCTCGATCCGCACGACCACCTCCGGGCCGGTGTAGCGGACGCGGATCAGCACCGAGGCGGCGTCGGAGTGCCGGGTGACGTTGGTGAGGGCCTCCTGGACGATGCGGTAGACCGCCAGGTCGGTCTCGGGCGGCAGCGGCCGGGGCTCGCCCTCGATCTCGGTACGGACGGCGGGTCCGGCGGCGGTGGCGCGCCCGGTCAGTTCGGGCAGGCGGGAGATCCCGGGGGCGGGTCCGGTCGGGGCGGGCTCGTCCACCTGGCGCAGCACGCCCAGGGTGGTGCGCAGTTCGCGGAGGGTCTCCTTGCTGGCCTGCTTGATCGCCTCCAGCGCGGCGGTGGAACGGTCGCTCTCCCCGGCGTGGAGGGCGGCGCTGGCCTGGACGTTGATCAGCGAGATGTTGTGGCCGAGGACGTCGTGCACCTCGCGGGCGATGCGCAGCCGTTCCTCGGTGGCGCGGCGCCGGGCCTCCTCCTCGCGGCCGTGCTCGGCCGCCGCCGCGCGCCGTTCGGCCTCGCGCAGGTAGGCGAGGCGGTTGTGCACGACCCCGCCGACGGCGACGACCGCGACGAACCAGCCGGCCAGCAGCCACAGCGCGGCGTCCTCCAGGTGGTTGACGTCGCTGCGGATCTCGCCGTAGGCCACCAGCGCCAGCGCGGCGGCGGCCCCGAGCGCCGAGGCCAGCACGCGCCCGCGGGCGGCGGCGTTGTAGAGGGCGAACACGAAGGTCAGCATGAGCGGGCCGTCGGGCTCGGACACCGGGTAGTAGAGGCCGGCCGCGACCATGGTGGTCCACAGGACCGCGGAGGGGTGGGCGCGCCGCCAGTACAGGGCGCCGCAGGCGACCACCGTCAGGACCCACTCCAGGCCCGGGACCATGTCCCGTCCGGCGCCGGTGGAGGGGGTGAGGGTCGTCACGGCGGCGACGGCCACGAACATCGCCACGGCCAGGATCGCGTCGGCGGACCGGCCGCGCGGCGCCCACGTCGGTGCTCGCACCGTCCCATCCTGCCAGTCCGGATCGGGCGTACGGCCGGGGTCGTCATGACCTTGCGATGATATGTAGTACTTATGCTATCTTCTGTGGCAGTTGTACGGCGGCGAGGGAGAGAAGATGGCCCGGTGGCGGGTCACGCCCGCTGGTCGCCCGCGGGAGGCTGAACCGGTGACCACGGACAAGGAGCACGTCCACAACAGGATCGCCGTGCTGCGGGCCGAACGCGGCGTGTCGCGCCGCGAGCTGGCCACGGCGCTGGGCGTCCACTACCAGACGGTCGGCTACCTGGAGCGGGGCGAGTACAGCCCCAGCCTGCACCTGGCGTTGCGCATCGCCGCCTATTTCGAGGTGCCGGTCGAGGTCGTCTTCTCGCTGGTGCCCTTCCCCCGGCTCGGCAGCACGAACTGACCGCCGGCCGCGCCGCGTCCCCGCCGCGCGAGCCGGAACGGTCCACGAAAGGAGCACTCATGGAACCGCGCACCGAGCGTGAGGAACGGCTGCTGGCCGCGTTCCGGAAGGAGCCACCGGCCCGGGTCGCCCACCGCAAGGGGCGCCGCGCGATGGTCGGGGCGGGCGCCGGCTGCCTGGCACTGCTGTGGGCGGACGCGGCGGTGTCCTGGGTGCTGGCGCCCAGCGACACCGCCATGATCACCAACTTCGCCGTCCTCGCTGTCTTCGTCCCGGCCGCGGTGTTCGTCTGGCGCACGCTGACGCTCGCCACCCGGGGCTCCACGGCGCTGCCGCTGCACCTGCTGGACGAGCGCCAGCGGGACGAGCGGTTGCGCGCCCACGCCGTCGCGCAGCGGCTGACGCTGCTGCTGCTGTTCGTCACCTACTTCGTCGTCCTGCAGGCCCTGCGGGACGAGGGGGTGCCGAGCGCGGCGGTCGCCCTGCTCTTCCTGGCCCTGCTGGCCACGGTCGCGGCGCTGCCCCTGCTGGTGGCCGCGTGGCGGGCGCCCGACGCGCCCGCCGAGGACGACCGGGACGAGGACGACCGGGACGAGGACGGGCCCCGGGAGGACGGGCCCCGGGAGGACGCCGGGTCCCCCGCGCGGTCGTGACCGCGCGGGGGACGGCTCACCGCAGGTTGCCGTTGGTCATGCCGTGCGGGGCGGCCGGCAGCGCGATCAGGCCCATCTCGGCGCGCCCCGCCAGCAGCGGGTGCCGGGGGACCACGCGCACGCTGTAGCCGAACGCGCCGCTGCGGGTCAGCGGCACCTCGCCCACGTACCGCCGGGCCCCTCCCCCGCCGTCACCGCCGGCGAGCTCGGTGAGCTCCAGGTGGGACGGGTCGACCAGGGCGTCGGACTCGTCCACGCGCCCGTACACCGCCTCCACGGCGACGTCGGACGGGTCGAGCCCGCCCAGGTCGACCACCACCCGGACCGGCAGCCGGGTCCCGACGTGCGGGCTGTCGGCCCCGCTGGACTCGACGTGCTCGACCGCCACCCGCGGCCAGTCCTTGACCACCTTGCGCTTCCAGGCCGCGAGGGCGCGGGCGCCCGCGTACCCGCCGGCCGCCATCGCGCGCGCCGACACCGCCGCCGGGGTGTAGTACTCCTCGACGTAGTCGCGCAGCATGCGGGTGGCCAGCACCTTGGGGCCGAGGGTGGCGATGGTGTGCCGCACCATCTCCAGCCAGCGGCGGGGCAGGCCGGAGGAGTCGCGGTCGTAGAACACCGCCGACACGTGGTCCTCGATCAGCTCGTACAGCGCGCCGGCCTCCAGGGCGTCGCGGCGGTCGGGGCCGGCCAGGCCGTCGGCGGACGGGATCGCCCAGCCGTTCTGCCCGTCGTACCACTCGTCCCACCAGCCGTCCCGGATCGACAGGTTGAGGCCGCCGTTCAGCGCCGCCTTCATCCCGGACGTCCCGCACGCCTCCAGCGGGCGCAGCGGGTTGTTCATCCACACGTCGCAGCCCTGCACCAGCGCCCGGCCGAGGTCCATGTCGTAGTCGGGCAGGAACACGATGCGGTGCCGCACGTCCTCGGCGTCGGCGAACCGGACGATCTCCTGGATCAGCCGCTTGCCGCCCTCGTCGGCCGGATGCGCCTTGCCCGCGATCACGATCTGCACCGGGCGGACCGGGTCCAGCAGCAGCTCGCGCAGCCGCTCGGGGTCGCGCAGCATCAGCGTGAGCCGCTTGTAGGACGGGACGCGGCGGGCGAATCCGATCGTCAGCATGTCCGGGTCGAGGGCGTCGTCGATCCAGGAGATCTCGGCCTCGCTCGCGCCGCGCTGCAGCCACGACTCGCGCAGCCGGCGGCGGGCGTCGTGCACCAGCCGCTCGCGCAGGGCGCGGCGCACCCGCCAGACCTCCCCCGCCGGGATCCGCCGGACCTCGTCCCAGCCCCGCCCGCTCTCCACGACCTCGGGCGCCTCCCGGGCGGCCAGCTCCAGGATCTCCCGGGCCACCCAGGTGCCGGCGTGGACGCCGTTGGTGATGGACCCGATCGGCACCTCGGCGGTGTCGAACCCGCCCCAGAGCCCGCCGAACATCTCCCGGCTGACCCGGCCGTGCAGCTCGCTGACGCCGTTCACGCGCTGGGCCAGCCGCATGCCCATGACCGCCATGTTGAACACGGTCCGGTCACCGCCCGGATAGTTCTCCGCGCCGAGTTCCAGCACGCGGTCCACCGGGGCCTCGGCCTCCTCGTTCCCGCCGCCGAAGTAGCGCTGGACGAGTTCGCGCGGGAAGCGGTCGATGCCCGCCGGCACGGGGGTGTGGGTGGTGAACACCGTGCCCGCCCGGACCGCCTCCAGGGCCTCGTCGAAGTCCAGCCCGTCCTCGGAGACCAGCTCGCGGATGCGTTCCAGCCCGAGGAACCCGGCGTGGCCCTCGTTGGTGTGGAAGACCTCCGGGGCCGGGTGCCCGCTGATGCGGCAGTACGCACGGATGGCCCGGACGCCGCCGATGCCCAGCAGCATCTCCTGGAGGAGCCGGTGGTCGCCGCCGCCCCCGTACAGCCGGTCGGTGATGTCGCGGGCGGCGTGGTCGTTGCCCTCGACGTTGGAGTCCAGCAGCAGCTGCGGTACGCGGCCGACGCGCGCCAGCCAGACCTGCGCGTGCAGGTCGCGGCCCTGCGGCTGCCCGATCGTGACCTGGACCGGGGTGCCGTCGGCCTCGCGCAGCAGCCGCAGCGGCAGCCCGTTGGGGTCGATCGGCGGGTAGTGCTCCAGCTGCCAGCCGTCCGGCGACAGCGACTGGGAGAAGTAGCCGTGCCGGTAGAGCAGCCCGACGGCGATGATCGGCACGCCCAGGTCGCTGGCGGTCTTGAGATGGTCGCCCGCCAGGATGCCCAGGCCGCCGGAGTACTGCGGCAGCGCGGCGGTGATGCCGTACTCGGGCGAGAAGTAGGCGATGGCGCGCGGCGGCGCGTCCCCCGCCCCCGCCTCGCCCCCGGCGGCGGCCAGGCGCTGGTACCAGCGCGGGGCGGTCAGGTAGTCGTGGAGTTCCTCGGTGGCGTCCTTCAGCCGCCGCAGGAACCTGCGGTCCTCGGACAGTGCGGCGAGCCGTTCCGCGGAGACCTCGCCCAGCAGCCGTACCGGATCGTGCCCGACGGCCTCCCACAGCGCCGGGTCCACGGCCTGGAACAGGTCCAGCGTCTCGTGGTGCCAGGACCAGCGCAGGTTGAGGATCAGTTCCTCGAGGCCGCGGAGCGGTTCCGGAAGAACGGTGCGCACGGTGAATCGTCGAATGGCCTTCACGTACCGCCACGCTAGACGCGAAACGGCGAAGATCGCGACCCGGCTCGGGAGAGGGTCGTGTCACCGCCGTCCCCGTTCCGCCCCACGACGCCCTCACCGCGGGCGCGGCCAAACGTTCGGTCACGGTGAGAAGTCGCCCGATCGCACAAAGTTACCACAAGGTACGAGGCGGTAAGGGTGGTTTCCCGGGCATGGACGTTTCGGAATCCACGACCGGGTAGGGGATGGCGCATGCAGGTCAGGTCCGGGACGTCCGTTGGTCGAGGTACGCCGAGAATCGGCCGAATTCCGATCCTCGACGTGGAACCCCAGGTGGGATGTGGCCGCTGGCCCGCCAAGGCCGTGGTCGGCGAGACGTTCGAGGTCGCCGCGACGGTCTTCCGGGAGGGGCACGAGACGCTGGGCGCCGAGGTCGTCCTGCGCGCGCCCGACGGCACGACGCGCCCGCCGCGGCGGATGACCGAGGTCACGCCCGGCCTGGACCGGCTGGCCGCCCCGGTCACCCCGACCGAGACCGGCCTCTGGCACTTCCGGATCGAGGCGTGGGGCGATCCGATCGCGCACTGGCGGCACGACGCCGAGATCAAGGTCCCGCGCGGCCAGGACGTGGAGCTGATGCTGGCCGAGGGGGCGCTGCTGTTCGGCCGCGCCGCCGAGGGGCTCCCGGCCGTGCACCGGCCGACACTGGCCCGGCTGGCCGCGCTGCTGGCCGACTCGACCGTCCCGGTGGACGAGCGCATGGAGGCGGCCCGCCACCCCGACGTGGTGGACCTGGAGCTGCGCTACCCGCTGCGCGACCTGGTCACCACCTCCGAATGGCATCCGCTGACGGTGCACCGCGAGCGTGCCCTCTTCGGGTCGTGGTACGAGTTCTTCCCGCGTTCGGAAGGCGCCTCGCACGACCCGATGGGCCGCCGCGGGCCGATGTCGGGCACGTTCCGGACGGCCATGAAGCGGCTGCCGGCCATCGCCGAGATGGGCTTCGACGTCGTCTACCTGCCGCCGATCCACCCGATCGGCCGGACGTTCCGCAAGGGGCCCAACAACACGCTGGAGGCCGGGCCGTACGACCCGGGCTCGCCGTGGGCGATCGGCTCCGAGGAGGGCGGGCACGACGCCGTCCACCCCGACCTGGGCACCCTGGAGGACTTCGACGCCTTCGTCGCGTACGCCGCCGACCACGGCCTGGAGATCGCGCTGGACCTGGCGCTGCAGTGCTCCCCCGACCACCCGTGGGTCACCGCCCACCCCGAGTGGTTCACCACCCGCGCGGACGGCACCATCGCCTACGCGGAGAACCCGCCGAAGAAGTACCAGGACATCTACCCCCTCAACTTCGACAACGACCCGGAGGGGATCTACCGCGAGGTGCTGCGGGTGGTCCGGCACTGGATGGACCACGGGGTGCGGATCTTCCGGGTGGACAACCCGCACACCAAGCCGGTCCCGTTCTGGGAGCGGCTGCTGGCCGAGGTCGCCGAGACCGACCCGGACGTGCTGTTCCTGGCCGAGGCGTTCACCCGCCCGGCCATGATGCACACCCTCGGCAAGATCGGGTTCCACCAGTCCTACACGTACTTCACCTGGAAGAACTCGCGCGAGGAGCTGGAGGAGTACTTCCGGGAGCTGACCGGGGACGCGGCGAAGTACATGCGGCCCAACCTCTTCGTCAACACCCCCGACATCCTCAACGAGTACCTGGTGCACGGCGGGCGCGCCGCGTTCGAGATCCGCGCGGTGCTGGCCGCCCTGCTCTCCCCCACCTGGGGCGTCTACTCGGGGTACGAGCTGATCGAGAACACCCCGGTACGGCCCGGCAGCGAGGAGTACCGGGATTCGGAGAAATACCAGTTCAGGCCGCGCGACTGGGAGGGCGCCGAGCGGGAGGGGCGCAGCATCGCCCCGCTGATCACCCGGCTCAACGCGTTCCGCCGGGCGCATCCGGCGCTGCAGGAGCTGCGCGACCTGACCTTCCACGATCCGGACCAGCCCGAGCTGATCGCCTTCTCCCGGACGCACGGCCGGGGCCACGGTCCCGGCACGGGGGCGGCGGGGAACGACGTGGCGGCCGTGCCCGCCGTCCCGGGCGAGCCGGTCCCGCTGAGCGGGTTCGACGACGTGGTCCTGGCCGTGGTCAACCTCAACCCCCACCAGGTGCGCGAGGCGACGGTCCATCTGGACCTGGGCGCCCTGGGGCTGCCGGACGACGCGTCGTTCCTCGTCCAGGACGAGCTCTCCGGCGAGACCTACCGCTGGGGGAGGTCCAACTACGTCCGCCTCGATCCCCATGTCCAGCCGGCCCACATCTTCACGCTCCGGAGCGACGACAGTTGAGCAACGCGAATGTCCCTCCTGCCCCGGGGCAGGTGCCAGCAGAGGAACCGATCACCGACATCCCGTCCGAGACCGTCTCGACGACGCCCGTCGAACCCGTCCTGGACGCGTTCGACCCGGAGGTGCCGCGCGATCCGCACTGGTTCAAGACCGCGGTGTTCTACGAGGTGTCGGTCCGCGGCTTCGCCGACTCCAACGGCGACGGCTACGGCGACCTGCGCGGCCTCATCCAGCGGCTGGACCACCTGCAGTGGCTCGGCATCGACTGCCTGTGGCTGCTGCCGATCTACCGGTCGCCGCTGCGGGACGGCGGTTACGACATCGCCGACTACACCCAGATCCTGCCCGAGTTCGGGGAGCTGGGCGACTTCGTGGAGCTGATCGAGGAGGCGCACGCCCGCGGCATCCGGGTGATCGCCGACCTGGTGATGAACCACACCAGCGACCAGCACCCGTGGTTCCAGGCGTCCCGGAGCGACCCGGACGGCCCGTTCGGCGACTTCTACGTCTGGTCCGACACCGACGAGCAGTACGCCGACGCCCGGATCATCTTCGTCGACACCGAGACCTCCAACTGGACCCACGACCCGGTGCGCGGCCAGTACTACTGGCACCGCTTCTTCAGCCACCAGCCCGACCTGAACTTCGACAACCCCGACGTCCAGGACGCGATGCTGGAGGTGCTGCGGTTCTGGCTCGACCTGGGCATCGACGGGTTCCGGCTGGACGCCGTCCCGTACCTGTTCGAGCGCGAGGGCACCAACTGCGAGAACCTCCCCGAGACGCACGCCTACCTCAAGCGCGTCCGGGCCGAGGTGGACCGCCTCTACCCCGACCGGGTGCTGCTGGCCGAGGCCAACCAGTGGCCGGCCGACGTGGTGGAGTACTTCGGCGACCCGGGAGTGGGCGGCGACGAGTGCCACATGGCGTTCCACTTCCCGGTGATGCCGCGGATCTTCATGGCGGTGCGGCGCGAGCAGCGCCACCCGATCTCGGAGATCATGACGCAGACGCCGAAGATCCCCGAGAACTGCCAGTGGGGCATCTTCCTGCGCAACCACGACGAGCTGACGCTCGAGATGGTGACCGACGAAGAGCGCGACTACATGTACACCGAGTACGCCAAGGATCCCCGGATGAAGGCCAACATCGGGATCCGGCGCCGGCTCGCCCCGCTGCTGGAGAACGACCGCAACCAGCTGGAGCTGTTCACCGCCCTGCTGCTGTCGCTGCCCGGCTCCCCGGTCCTGTACTACGGCGACGAGATCGGCATGGGCGACAACATCTGGCTGGGCGACCGGGACGCGGTCCGCACGCCGATGCAGTGGACGCCCGACCGCAACGCGGGGTTCTCCCAGTGCGACCCGGCCCGGCTGTACCTGCCGGTCATCATGGACCCGATCTACGGGTACCAGGCCGTGAACGTGGAGGCGCAGCGCAACAACCCCGGCTCGCTGCTGCACTGGACCCGGAAGATGATCGAGATCCGGCAGCGGCACCCGGTGTTCGGCGTCGGCTCGTACGTGGAGCTGGCGGCGTCCAACCCCAGCGTCCTGGCGTTCACCCGGGAGATCGGTGACAGCGAGGGCAACTTCTGGGGCGGCATGGACACCGTGCTGTGCGTCAACAACCTCTCCCGCTTCCCGCAGCCCGTGGAACTGGACCTGCGCCGCTTCCAGGGCTCGGCCCCCATCGAGTGCATGGGCGGGGTGCGCTTCCCGCCCATCGGCGAGCTGCCGTACCTGCTGACCCTGCCCGGCCACGGTTTCTACTGGTTCCTGCTTCCGCCGCCCCCCGAGCCGCCCGAGCCCGCCAAGGACGGCGTGATGAGGTGATGACGCCATGCGCCCGCTGGGCCGCGACCTGACCGACCCGCTGACCGAATGGCTGCCCCGGCAGCGCTGGTTCGCCGGCAAGGACCGGGCCATCGGTGAGGTGACGATCGGAGCCGACACCGAGCTGGCCCCGGGCGAACCCGGCCTGCGCCACGTGGTCCTGGACGTCCGGCAGGGCACCGACGTCGACCGCTACCAGCTGCTGGTGGGCATCCGGCACGACCTGCCCGACCGGCTGCGCGACGGCGCGATCGGGCAGACCTCCGACGGGGCGCACCTGTACGACGCCGCCAACGATCCCGAGCTGACCCGGGTGCTGCTGGCCGGCATGGCCGACGAGATCAGGGCCGGGGCGCTGCGGTTCCACCGGGCCCCGGGGACGGAGCTGAGGCGGGACCTGGCCGGGGTGCCCGGCTCGGCCGAGCAGAGCAACACCTCGCTGATCTTCGGGGACTCCTACATCTGCAAGCTCTTCCGCCGGCTGTCCCCCGGCGTCAACCCCGACCTGGAGGTCAACCTCGCGCTGACCCGGGCGGGCTGCGCGCACGTGGCGGCGGTGCGCGGCTGGATCGACCTGGAGCCGGACGGCGGGGAGCCGGTCACGCTCGGGCTCCTGTCGGAGTACCTGCGCACCGCCACCGACGGCTGGCAGCTGGCGATCACCAGTGTGCGCGACTGGCTGGCCCACGCGGGCCCGGGCGGCGTCGGCCGCTACCCGGGCGGCGGCCCGGCCCCCGCCGGCACGCCCGACGTCGGCGTGCCCGCCCCGCCCGCGCGGCGCGGGGACCTGGGCGTCCCCTGGCGGGACGGCGTGCCGGGCGGCGCCGAGGAGGCGGAGCCGGACGTGCTGGACCCGGGCGCGGCGGGGGGCGACTTCGCGGCCGAGGCCGAGCGGCTGGGCGCGGCCACCGCGGCGGTGCACCGCGACCTGGCGGTGGCGTTCGGTGTCACGCCGGCGCCCGCCGGGGAGGTACGGGCGATGGCCCACCGCATGCACCGCCAGCTGGCCGAGGTCAGCGCCGCGGTGCCGCAGCTGGCCGTCTACACGGAGGTGATCGGCCGGGCCTTCGACGAGCTCGCCGAGGAGGCCGTGGACCTGCCCCTGCAACGGGTGCACGGCGACTACCACCTGGGCCAGGTGATGCGCGCCGAGACGGGCTGGGTGCTGCTGGACTTCGAGGGCGAACCCGCCCGGGTGCCGGCCGAGCGGCGCGAGATGGCGCACCCGCTGCGCGACGTGGCCGGGATGCTGCGCTCGTTCGAGTACGCGGCCCGGTTCCTGCCCGCCGGCGACTCCCGGCTGTCCGCGGAGGCCTCGCACGGCCTGGAACTGCGCGCGCGGGCCTGGGCCGACCGCAACCGCGACGCCTTCTGCCGCGGGTACGCGGAGGCGGGCGGCGCCGACCCCGCGGCCAACGCCGTCCTCGTCCGCGCCCTGGAACTGGACAAGGCCGTCTACGAGATCAGGTACGAGGCGCGGAACCGCCCCTCGTGGCTGCCCGTCCCGCTCCGCTCCCTGGCCCACCTGGCGCCGCGCTAGATGTCGATGGCGTAGTCCAGGACGACGCGGTCGGCGGGGATGACGATGTCGCGGCACACCTCCAGGACGCGGGGTCCCGACAGCATCCGGCGGGTGATGGTGACGACCGGGACGCCGCCGCTCATCCGCAGCGTCTCGGCCTCCTCGGGGGTCGGCATCCGCGCGCGCACCGCCTCCTCCACCCGCGTGGGCGGGTGGCCGAGGAAGCTGAGCTGGGCGAGGGTGCCGCCGGGCCACGGCTCGCGTTCGGGGTCGGCGACGGGGGTGTCGCCGACCACGTCCCACGGCAGGTAGTTCACGGAGATCTGCTGCGGCTCGCCGCGGGCGTAGAAGACGAACCGCCGGCGCAGCACCTCGATGCCCGCGGCGGCCTCGAACAGGCCGGCCAGGTCGGTGTCGGCGCGGGTCCGGGTGTACTCGCGGTCGAGGCGGTACTCGTCCCAGGAGATCCGCTGGTCGTGGGTGAAGGTGGTCGCGGGGACGGCCATCGGCCGGGTCACGGTGCGGTAGCGGTCCATCGCCACCCTCCGGACCGGGGGCGCGACCCGCACGATCGTCCCGCCGCCGCGGCGGGTCTGGACCAGGCCCTCGCCGCGCAGCCGCGCGATCGCCTGGCGCACGACGATCTCCGACACCCCGTGCGCCGCGCACAGCTCCGCCATGGTCGGCAGCCGCGCGCCCTGGGGATAGCGGCCGTCCCGGATCTGGTCACGCAGCAGCTCGGCAATCCGGAGGTAGGCCGGACGGTCCGGCACCGGTATCACCCTCTCTCGTCCCCGGCTCACCGCTCCCCCCGAACCGATGAGCCGTTCGATCCCGGGCCGTCGATCCCTGTTTTGAATCCTGCCCTTCGCTATCTCCAGGGGGACGGTCCGCTTACGGACAGCTTGACACCTCTAAGACTGAGTAAGACTTTTGTATACAGAAGAGCCGCCTCGGGGAAAGGACCACCTGTGTGGGCGACTTCGACGATCTGAAGACGGCCCTCGAAAGCGACTTCCCGGGCTGGCTGGTGTGGCGCAGCGACGCCGGTCGCTGGTACGCCACCCGCGGCGGCGATCTCACCGACGCCCAGCTCCAGGCCGGGTACGCGATGACGGTCGCCGCCGACGACGCGGCGGGGCTGCGCGAGTTGCTGATCGACCAGGCCCGGCGGGACGGCGGGGAGCGATGAGGCGGGTCCGCCGGCGGCCGGACGGCCCGGTCCGTGCGCGGGGGCGGGCCGGACCGGACGGCCCCGGCCGGGCGGGCGGCGGACGTCCCTCCGGGGCGGAGCGGCCGCCGGAGGGACGACAGGTACCTGTGTCGCTGGGGTGACACAGGAATGGAGGCTCGGTCGGCGTGGTGGATGTCACCGCGAAGGCCGGAAGCGTGACCGCACGGGTGGCGCATCGGCGCGACCCCACGTGAAGAGCGGTGCCACCCGTGCGGTCGCGGCCATCGGGGGCGGCGGTCCCGTTCTGGGCCCGTCCCCAAGGTGAGAGTCGCCTTTTCCGGGGCATTCCTAGGTGCGGACGAGACCCCGGCAGCGAGGAGGCCATGATTCCCATGGCACGGGTGACGCGCGAGGAGATCGAGAAGCTGGTCGGGGGCGATCACCACGATCCGCATGGTGTCCTCGGCGCCCACCCCGAGCGTCAGGGGGTGGCGGTGCGGGCGCTGCGGCCCATGGCCGAGCGCGTCGAGGTGGTGCTGCCCGGCGGCGGCCGGCACCGGCTGCGGCACGTTCATGAGGGGATGTTCGCCGCCACCCTGCCCGCCGAGGCGTCGCTGTCGGGAGGCGGGCCGGACGACGCGCCGCTCGCGGTGCCCGACTACCGGCTCGCGGTCACCTACGGCGACGGCGTGGAGGTCGTCCAGGACGACCCGTACCGGTACCTCCCCACCCTCGGGGAGCTGGACCTGCACCTGATCGCCGAGGGGCGGCACGAGGAGCTGTGGCGGGCGCTGGGGGCGCGGGTGCGCACGTACGCGTCGGCGTTCGGCCCGGTCACCGGGACCGGGTTCGCGGTGTGGGCGCCGACCGCGCGCGGGGTGCGCGTGGTGGGCGACTTCAACCACTGGGACGGCCGGGCCCATCCCATGCGGTCGCTGGGGTCGACGGGCGTGTGGGAGCTGTTCGTGCCCGGCGTCGGCGACGGCGACGCCTACAAGTTCGAGATCCTCGGCGCGGACGGGCGGTGGCGTGCCAAGGCGGACCCGATGGCGCAGGCCACCGAGGTCCCCCCGGCCACGGCGTCGCGGGTGTTCACCTCGTCCTACGCGTGGGGCGACGCCGAGTGGATGGACCGGCGCAAGGAACGGTCCTGGGTGAACGAGCCGATGAGCGTGTACGAGGTGCATCTGGGCTCATGGCGGCCCGGCCTGAGCTACCAGGACCTCGCCGAGGAGCTCACCCGCTACGTCAGCGACATGGGTTTCACGCACGTGGAGTTCATGCCCGTGGCCGAACACCCCTACGGCCCGTCCTGGGGCTACCAGGTCACGTCCTACTACGCGCCCACGTCGCGTTTCGGGGACCCCGACGACTTCCGGCACCTGGTGGACCGCCTCCACCAGGCGGGCATCGGCGTCATCATCGACTGGGTCCCCGCGCACTTCCCCAAGGACGAGTGGGCCCTGGCCCGTTTCGACGGGACGGCCCTGTACGAGCACGAGGACCCCACCCGCGGCGAGCACCCCGACTGGGGCACGCTGGTGTTCAACTTCGGCCGCGCCGAGGTCCGCAACTTCCTGGTGGCGAACGCCTGCTACTGGCTGGAGGAGTTCCACGTCGACGGGCTCCGGGTGGACGCCGTCGCCTCGATGCTCTACCTGGACTACTCGCGCGAGGAAGGCCAGTGGACGCCCAACATCTACGGCGGCCGGGAGAACCTGGAGGCCATCTCGTTCCTCCAGGAGATGAACGCCACCGCCTACAAGCGCAACCCCGGCATCATGACGATCGCCGAGGAGTCCACGGCCTGGCCCGGCGTCTCCCGGCCCACCCACCTGGGCGGGCTCGGTTTCGGCTTCAAGTGGAACATGGGCTGGATGCACGACACGCTGGAGTACCTCCGGCACGAGCCCGTCTTCCGCAACTACCACCACGGGGAGCTCACGTTCTCCCTGGTGTACGCGTTCTCCGAGAACTACGTGCTGCCCCTCTCCCATGACGAGGTGGTGCACCTGAAGGGGTCGCTGCTGGGCAAGATGCCCGGCGACACCTGGCAGAAGTTCGCGGGGCTGCGCACGCTGCTCGCGTACATGTGGTCGCATCCGGGCAAGCAGCTGCTGTTCATGGGCGGCGAGTTCGGCCAGGGCGCGGAATGGGCCGAGGAGCGTTCGCTGGACTGGTGGCTGCTGGACAACGCCGCCGAGGGGGCCAACCACCTCGGCGTCCAGAAGCTGGTGCGCGACCTCAACGGCCTCTACCGGACCGCACCCGCGCTGTGGACCCTGGACAACGATCCGGACGGTTTCCGCTGGATCGACGCCAACGACGCCGGGGGCAACACGCTGTCCTACCTCCGCTACGGGTCCGCCGGAGCGGCGGGAGAGGCCGGAGAGTCGGGAGAGTCGGGAGAGGCACGGCCCGTGATGGCGTGCGTCATCAACTTCTCCGGCGCTCCGCACGAGGACTACCGCCTGGGTCTCCCGCACGCGGGCGGCTGGCGCGAGGTCCTCAACTCCGACGCCTACGAGTACGCGGGCAGCGGCGTGGGGAACATGGGCCGCGTGGAGGCGGTCGAAGAACCCTGCCACGCCATGCCGGCGTCGGCGGTCATGCGCGTCCCGCCGCTGGGGGCGGTGTTCCTCGTTCCCGAATAGGGTGGCCCGATGACCTCGCCGCCGTCCCACCGCTTCCACCTCGTGCGCTCGCCGTTCAGCGTGGACTTCGTGCCCGAGGCGACGTTCCCGGACGACGACGAGTGGATCGCGCTGGTCCGGGTCCCGGAGGGGCTGACCGTCATCCGGGAGGCGCCGCCGTTCGGCGACGGCACTCGCTGGGCGGGGCTGCTCGCCGACCGGTCGCACACCCCGGACGCGACGGCGGCGCTGGCCGCGCTGACCGGCGCGCTGGCCGCCGCCGGCCTGCCGGTCCTCGCCGTCACCACCCACCACGGCGATCTGGTGCTCGTCCCGGAACGCCGGGTCACCGAGGCCGCCGCCGCGCTCAAGGAGGCCGGTCACGAGGTGGTCGAGCCGCCCGCCTGAGGACGGAGCAGCCGCCCGCCTGAGGACGGAGGGGCCGCCCGCGCGAGCCCGGAGGGGCCGCCGCCGGGGTCAGCCGGTGAGGCAGCCGAGCAGCCAGCGTGGGCCGACGACCGCGGCTCCGGCCGCCTCGCTGCGGGCGCGCAGCTCGCGGTCGGCGGTGACGACGAGGTAGGCCGCGCCGGGGTCGCGGCGGCTCACCAGCCCCACGATCTCGTCGTCGCCGCTGCCGGGGGCCGCCACCACACGGACCCCGCCCGCGTCCCCGGGCCGGCCGGCGATCTCCCTGGCCTCGCCCTCGACCACCAGGACGACCTCGGGGAAGCAGCTGTCGTACGGGAGCAGGCCCTCGGGGATGCCGGAGACGCCGTCCTTCAGCACGGCCAGCTCGTCGCGCAGCCGGGCGTTGGCGCCGGGGCGGTCCTTCCACCAGCCGTCCGCGCGGGCGCCCACGACGTTGGCGGCGTCCACGACCAGGACCAGCCGCTTCAGCGCCTGGCTCAGCAGGGGCCAGCACGCGGCGAACGGCGGGAACAGGCGTTTGCGGGTGACCTCCTCCAGGGGGACCCAGGCGGCCCTGCGCGTCTCGCGGGACGCCGGCCGCACCTTCTCCAGCGCCGGGAGGGAACCGACCACGGAGGCGAAGTGCCAGCCGCCGTGGTCCTCGGTGCGGACGCCGTGCACGGTCACCCGGCTGGTGTCGAGGGTGCACTCCTCGGCGGTCTCCCGGAGGGCGCCCGTGATCGGGTCCTCATGGCTGTGCGTCGCCCCGCCGAACATCCCCCACGTACCGCCGCCGAGCCCCCACCAGGCGCGCTGCTGCAACAGCACCTGTACGTCGCCGCGCTCGTCGCGGTGGTAGGCCAGCAGGCCCGCCGCGCCGTGCCGGCCCCAGTGCGTGTGTCCCCTCGAGCATCGTGCCCAGCCGTCGCCGTCGCCTTCCATGTCCGCGACATTAGCCGCTCCGGGCGCCCCCGTGAGGAAGGGCACAGTGTCCCGCCGAACGAAACGGAATAGCATTCGGTGCGATATCGCCCACGGCGGGAGGATCGGAGAGCGTGGACGCCGCGAACGGCCGCCCGGCGACGCCGGGAGCCTCCCAGGTGGACCCTCATCTGCTCGCCACCCTGTCGGGGGCGGAGTTCATCCAGGCCATCGGCGACGGCCGGATCACCGAGTTCTCCCACGTCCACGACCATCTCGGCCAGGTGGTCGAGCGGGCCGAGCCCGGGCGGGTGGAACTCGGCTGGCAGCCCGCCGAGCGGCTGACCAACCCGGGCGGCGCGATCCACGGCGGCTACATCGCGATGATCCTCGACAACGCGGTGTGCATGGCGGGCAGCAGCACCCTCGAACGGTTCACCCCGATGCTCACCCTCCACCTGAACATCGACTTCCTGCGCGGGGTCGGCGTGGGCGAGACCTACACCGTCGTGGGGACCTGCGTGCACCCCGGGCGCACGCGCATGGTCTCCAACGCCGTCATCACCGACGGGCGCGGGCGGCCCGTCGCCCAGGCGTCCGCGGCCGTCGTGCCCAACCAGGCGTTCGCACGCTGAGCACATAGGCTGGGGCCCATGGTGGATCCCGGCACGATCGTCAACGTCATCAAGCAGGCCCGCGACCGGCGCACGGCACCGCTGATCCTGGAACTGGACCTCAGCGACGGCATCGTCGAGACCGCCCCCTCCGATCCCGTGTCGGCCCTGATGTCGATGCGCCGCAACCACCTGCGGGACGTGCTGGACGGCCTGCGCCGCGCACGCGGGGACGCCCGGGTCAGGGCGCTGGTGGTCAAGATCGGCGGCGGGGTCGGGCTGGCGATGGCGCAGGAGCTGCGCGAGGCCGTCCAGGCGGTGCGCGAGGCGGGCAAGCTCACCGTGGCGTGGGCGGAGACCTTCGGCGAGTCCGGGCACGGGACCGTTCCCTATTACCTGGCCACCGCGTTCGAGCGCGTCTACCTCCAGCCGTCCGGGGACGTCGGGCTGACCGGCGTCGCGCTGGAGGAGCCCTTCCTCGCCGGCGCGCTGGAGAAGGCGGGCATCCAGCCGCGGTTCGCCAAGCGCCACGAGTACAAGACCATGGCCAACACGTTCATGGAGAAGGCGTACACCCCCGAGCACGAGGAGTCCTCCCAGCGCCTGGTGACCTCCCTCGGCGAGCAGGTCACCGCCGGGATCGCCGCGGCCCGCGGCCTCACCGCCGAGCGGGTGCGCGAGCTGATGGACCGGGGGCCGCTGCTGGCCTCGGAGGCCCTGGAGCACGGCCTGGTCGACCGGCTCGGCTACCGCGACGAGGTGTACGGCGACCTGCGCGCCGAGGCCGGGCCGGACGCCCAGCTGCGCTACGTCTCCCGCTACAACCGCACGCACGGCCTGGCCCGCCGGCTGCCCCAGCCGGGCCGGCAGGACGCCGTCGCGCTCATCAGCGGCCACGGCCCGATCCGGCTCGGCCGCGGCGGGCGGGGCGGCCCGCTGCCCGGCCAGGGCCACTCGATGGGCTCCGACACGATCGGCGCCGCGCTGCGGGCCGCCGTCCGGGACGACCGGATCAAGGCGATCGTCTTCCGGGTCGACAGCCCCGGCGGCTCCGCGGTGGCCTCCGACGCGATCTGGCGCGAGGTGGTCCTGGCCCGCAAGGCCGGCAAGCCGGTGATCGTCTCCATGGGCAACGTGGCCGCGTCCGGCGGCTACTACGTCGCCATGGCCGCCGACACGATCGTCGCCCAGCCCGGCACGATCACCGGCTCGATCGGCGTGGTCGTCGGCAAGGCCGTCGTCAACGGCCTGCTGGAGCGGGCCGGCATCGGGCTGGGCACCGTCGCCGAGGGCGCGCACGCCCGGATGTTCAGCGCCACCAAGGACTTCAGCGAGTCGGAGTGGGAGCGGATCAACGCCTCGCTGGACCGGATCTACGAGGACTTCACCGCCAAGGCGGCCGAGGGCCGCGGCCTGTCCCGCGAACGGGTGCACGAGCTGGCCCGCGGGCGGGTCTGGACGGGCGCCGACGCCAAGGCCAACGGCCTGGTCGACGAGCTGGGCGGGCTCGGCCTGGCGGTCGACCTGGCGCGCAAGCGGGCCGGGCTGCCCGCGGACGCGCCGGTCCGCCCGTTCCCGCACGCCTCGCCGCTGGAGCGGCTGCGCCCGCCCGAGTCCAGCGAGGACCGCACCGCCGCCCGGGCCCGGTTCGACGCCTGGGGCTCCCTCGGCGGCGTGGCCGCCCGGCTGGGCCTGCCCGCCGCCGGCCCCCTGACCCTCCCGGGCACGTGGGACGTCCGCTGAACGACCTCACCGGCTACACCGAGGCGATCTCGGGGTTCGCCACGGGCGTGGTGGTGCTGACCGTCCGGGACGGCCGTGACGACCTGGGCGCCACGGTCACCTCGTTCATGTCGGTGTCGCTGGAGCCCCCGATGGTGCTGGCCGGGGTGACGTCCACGTCGTACCTGGCCGAGGTGCTGGCCCGCCGCGAACGCTGGGCGGCGACCGTGCTGAGCGCCGGCCAGCGGGCGCTGGCCGGCCGCTTCGCCGCGGCCGGCCGGCCCGGCGCCCGCCTGCTGCTGGCGAGCGAGCCGCACCATCGCGGGCCGTGCTCGGACGCCCTGATCGCCGACGGCGGCGTGGCCGCGGTCGAGTGCGAGACCCGGCAGCGCATCGAGGCCGGCGACCACACCCTGTTCGTGGCGGAGGTGCTGGCGGCCGAGCACCTGGGCCGGCGGCGCGAGCCGCTGATCCGGGTCAACCGCCGCTACGTGGGCGGCTAGGCGCGAGCCGCCAAGCGAGCGCCGTGGCCGGGGCTGGGCTCAACGGGCGAGGTCGCGCGGCAGCCGTTCGAGGAGGCCGCGCAGGTCGTCGGCGTGCTCCTCCTCCTGCGCCAGGATCCGCTCGAAGATCCGCTTGGTGGTGGGGTCGCCGTCGCCCAGCCACTGCACGATCTCGGTGTAGGACATGATCGCAACCCGCTCGGCGACCAGGTCCTCCTTGATCATCTCGACCAGGTCGAGGCTGGCGTCGTACTCGGCGTGCGCCCGGGTGGTCAGGGTGTCGGGTGAGAAGTCCGGTTCGCCGCCGAGCTGGACGATCCGCTCGGCCAGCAGGTCCGCGTGCTCCTGCTCCTCCTGGGCGTGCTCCAGGAACTCCGCCGCCACCGCCTCGGCGTGGATGCCGGTCGCGGTGAAGTAGTGCCGCTTGTAGCGCAGCGTGCACACGATCTCGGTCGCCAGCGCCTCGTTGCAGACCTGGATCACCCGTTCGCGGTCCGCCCCGTACGCCTCGGTGACCGGCCCCTTGTCGATCTCCTGCCGGGCGCGCTCGCGCAGCGTCTTCATATCGGTGAGGAACTCCGCCATTCATGCCTCCTTGTCAACGCACGAAGGCACCTACCCGCCCTGCGGATTTCACACCTGCTTCACACCCGCCCTCCACACGGCGGCGACCTGCGGGACCCCGGGCCGGTAGGCCAGATGGACGTGCGACGGCGCGTCCAGCATGAGGACATCCGCGCGGGCACCGACGCCCAGCCGCCCCACGTCCGTCCGGCGCAGGGCCCGCGCGCCCCCGGCCGTCGCCGCCCACACCGCCTCGGCCGGGGTCATGCGCATGTCCCGTACGGCCACCGCGACGCAGAACGCCATGCTGGAGCTGTAGCAGGACCCGGGGTTGCAGTCGGTGGCCAGCGCCACCGTGGCGCCCGCGTCGATCAGCCGCCGCGCGTCCGGGTAGGGCTGGCGCGTGGAGAACTCCACCCCGGGCAGCAGGGTCGCCACCGTCTCCGATCCCGCCAGCGCCTCCACGTCGGCGTCCGTCAGGAAGGTGCAGTGGTCGGCGGACGCCGCGCCCAGTTCCACCGCCAGCCGCACGCCCGGCCCCGGACGCAGCTGGTTGGCGTGCACCCGGGGCGTCAGGCCGGCCCGGACGCCCGCCTCCAGGACCTCGCGGGACTGGTCCTCGTCGAACGCCCCGGTCTCGCAGAAGACGTCCACCCAGCGCGCGTGGGGGGCGCACGCGGCCAGCATCTCCGTGGACACCAGCCGCACGTACCCGGCGGCGTCGCCGTCGTACTCGGGCGGCACGACGTGCGCGCCGAGGAACGTCACCTCGTCGGCGACCTCGGCCGCGATCCGCACGGCGCGCTCCTCCTGCTCCACCGACAGCCCGTACCCGGACTTGCACTCCACGGTGGTCGTCCCCTGCCGCGCCATCTCGTCCACGAGCCGCCGCAGGTTGGCCCGCAGCTCCTCGTCCCCGGCGGCGCGGGTCCTGGCGACGGTCGTCCGGATGCCGCCCGCCGCGTACGGCCGGCCGCTCATCCTGGCGGCGAACTCCTCGGCCCGCTCGCCCGCGAAGACCAGGTGCGCGTGGGAGTCCACGTACCCGGGGAGGACGGCCCGCCCGCCCGCGTCGTACGCCTCGTCCGCCGCCGGCGCGTCCGCGGACCGCCCGGCCCAGGCGACCTTCCCGCCGTCCAGCACCAGCGCCGCGTCCCGCAGCAGCCCGAGGGGTCCCTCCCCCAGCCCCGGCTCGTTGGTGACCAGCTCCCCGATGTTCCCGATGACCGTGCTCACTCGTTTCCCTTCCCGGTGACGGCGGTGACGGCGGCGTGGAGGGCGGACGGAACGGACTCCACGAGCAGGTGGCGGCCGTCGCGGACGATCTCGCGGCCGGAGACCACGACCGTGCGGACGTCGGCGGCGGTGGCGGCGAAGACGGCGGCCTCGGCGGCGAGGGCGGGGTCGGTGCCCGCCGTGCGGACCGAGTCCAGGGCGACGGTCACCAGGTCGGCGAGGGCGCCGGGCTCCAGGCGGCCCGCCTCCGGCCAGCCGAGCCCGGCGTGGCCGTGCCGGGTGGCGGCGGCGAGCAGTTCCCCGGCGGTCCAGTGTCCCCGTTCGCGGGTGCGCAGCCGTTCGTCCAGCTCGACCGCGCGGGCCTCCTCGAACAGGTCGATCACGGCGTGCTGGTCGGAGCCCAGGCTGATCGGGGAGCCGGCGCGGGCCAGGTCGCGGGCGGGGCCGATGCCGTCGGCGAGGTCGCGTTCGGTGGTCGGGCACATGCACACGCCGGTTCCGGTGGAGCCGAGCAGGGAGATGTCCCCGGGGGTGAGGTGGGTGGCGTGGACGGCGACGGTGCGCGGGCCCAGCGCCCCGCCCTCGGCGAGGAGGCCGGCGGGGGTCATGCCGTACGCCTCCAGGCACGCCTCGTTCTCCGCGGGCTGCTCGGAGAGGTGGACGTGCAGGGGCGCGTCGCGTTCCCCCGCCCATTCGGCGACGGCGCGGATCTGCTCGCGGGGCACCGCCCGTACGGAGTGGATCGCGGCGCCGACGCGGGCGTGCCCGGCGTCGCCGGTCCGCTCGTGGAGGGCGCCGGCGCGGCGTGCCCAGCCGGCCGCGCCGCCGTCCCCGAAGCGGAGCTGGGGCCCTTGGAGGGGCCGCCCGATGCCGCCCGTCAGGTAGCAGGCGTCGAGGAGGGTGATCCTGACGCCCGCGTCGGCGGCGGCGGCGATCAGGGCCTCGCCCATGGCGTTGGGGTCGTCGTACGGGGCGCCGCCGGGCCGGTGGTGGAGGTAGTGGAACTCCCCCACGCAGCTGACGCCGGCGAGGGCCATCTCCGCGTACACGGCGGTGGCCAGGGCTCGGTACGAGCCGGGGTCGAGCCGGTCGGCGACCTGGTACATCCGCCCGCGCCAGGTCCAGAAGTCCCCGCGCGTGCCCGGGGCGGCGCTCTGGGCCCGGCCGCGCAGGGCGCGGTGGAAGGCGTGGGAGTGGGCGTTGGCCAGGCCCGGGAGGGTCAGCCCTTTCAGGCGGGGCGTGCCCGGCGGGGCCGGGACGCCGGGGGTGACGGCGGTGAAGCGGTCGCCCTCGGCCTCGATGAGCACGTCGGCGGCGATCCCGTCTCCGGACCACGCGTATTCGGCATGCCACTGCATGGGCGTCCCTATCAGCAGGCCAGGTCGGCGAGGACCGCGGTGAGCGCCTCCACCCCGGCCAGGCAGTCGTCGGTCGTGGCGGACTCGGCGGGCGCGTGCGAGACGCCCGTCGGGTTGCGGACGAACAGCATCGCGGTGGGCAGCCGGGACGCGAGGATCCCGGCGTCGTGCCCGGCGCCGGTGGGCAGGACGGGGACGCCGCCCAGGGTCGCGGCCAGCCGGTCCCGCAGGGCGGTGTCGAAGCCGACGACCTCGGAGTAGGACTCCTCGGCCAGCTCGACCGACACGCCGTGCTCGCGGGCGGCGGCGCGGGCGGCGGCGTGGACCTCCGCCACCGTCCGGCGGACGGCGTCGTCGGCCGGGCCCCGGCCGTCGAGCCAGGCGGTGACGGCGGAGGGGATCGCGTTGACGCCGTTCGGGGTGACCTGGACCTTGCCCACGGTGGTCAGGGTGCCGTTGCGCGCGGCGGCGCGGCGGGCCTCCAGGATCATGTGGGCGAACGGCTGCATGGGGTCGCGCCGGTCCTCCAGGCGCGTGGTGCCGGCGTGGTTGCCCTCGCCGGTGAAGTCGAACCGCCAGCGCCCGTGCGGGACGATCGCGCCGGCCACGCCCACCGGCACGTCCAGGGCGCGGCCCTGCTCGATGTGCAGCTCGACCAGGCAGCCGATCCGGCCGAGCAGGTCGTCGTCGCGGCCGATGCCCTCCGGGTCGGTGCCGTGGGCGGCGAGCACCTCGGCGAACGTACGTCCGTCGCGGTCGCGCAGCCCGCGGGCCCGCTCGGGGGTGATGGCGCCGCTGAGGAGGCGGGAGCCCAGGCACGCCACACCGAAGCGGGCCCCCTCCTCCTCGGCGAACGCGGCGATCCCGATGGGGCGGCGGGGCCGGGCGCCCCGTTCGCGCAGCAGGTCGATCGCGGCGAAGGCGGACACGACGCCCAGCGGCCCGTCGTACGCGCCGCCGCCGGGCACCGAGTCCAGATGGCTGCCGGTCAGCACGCCCGGTTCGTCCGTGCCGCCGGTGTCCCACCAGGCGAAGAGGTTGCCGTTGCGGTCCCGTTCGACCCGGAGGCCGCGGGCGCGCGCCTCGTCCAGGAACCAGTCGCGGCACTCCAGCTCGGGCGGGGTCCAGGCGAAGCGGTGGTAGCCGCCCGCGCCCGGGTCCCGCCCGACGGGCAGCAGCGCCGCCCACATCTCCTCGAAGCCCACGGTCAGCCGTGCTCCGCCATCGGGACGCGCACGCCGCGTTCGGCCGCGACCTCGGCGGCGCGGTCGTAGCCGGCGTCCACGTGCCGCATCACCCCGGTGCCGGGGTCGTTGGTCAGGACGCGCTCCAGCTTCCGGGCGGCCAGGTCGGTGCCGTCGGCGACGCAGACCTGCCCGGCGTGGATCGAACGGCCGATGCCGACGCCGCCGCCGTGGTGGATCGACACCCAGGTGGCGCCGGAGGAGGTGTTGAGCAGGGCGTTCAGCAGCGGCCAGTCGGCGATGGCGTCCGAGCCGTCGGCCATGCCCTCGGTCTCGCGGTACGGCGAGGCCACCGAGCCGCAGTCCAGGTGGTCGCGGCCCAGCACGATCGGCGCGCTGATCTCGCCGCGCGCCACCAGGTCGTTGAAGACGGCCCCGGCCTTGTCGCGCTCGCCGTAGCCGAGCCAGCAGATCCGGGACGGCAGCCCCTGGAAGTGCACCTTCTCCTGGGCCATCCGGATCCAGCGGGTCAGCGGCTCGTTGTCCGGGAACAGGTCGAGGATCGCCTGGTCGGTGCGGTGGATGTCGGCGGGGTCGCCCGACAGCGCGGCCCACCGGAACGGGCCCTTGCCCTCGCAGAACAGCGGCCGGATGTAGGCGGGCACGAAGCCGGGGAACGCGAACGCGCGGTCGTACCCGGCGGTCTGCGCCTCGCCCCGGATGGAGTTGCCGTAGTCGAACACCTCCGCGCCCGCGTCCTGGAACCCGACCATCGCCTCCACGTGCGCGGCCATGGACTCGCGGGCGCGGGTGATGAAGCCCTCGCGGTCCTTGTCGCGTTCGGCGGCCCAGTCCTCGAACGCCACGCCGCGCGGGAGGTACATCAGCGGGTCGTGCGCGCTGGTCTGGTCGGTGACGATGTCGATCGGGGCGCCGCGGCGCAGCAGCTCGGGGACGACGTCGGCGGCGTTGCCGAGCACGGCGATCGACAGCGGCTCCCGGCGCGCCTTCGCCTCCTCGGCCAGGCGCAGCGCCTCGTCCAGCGAGCCGGCCTGCCGGTCGCAGTAGCGGTGCGCGACCCGGCGCTCGATGCGGGACGGGTCGCACTCGACACAGATCGCGACGCCGCCGTTCATGGTGACGGCGAGGGGCTGGGCGCCGCCCATCCCGCCGAGCCCGGCGGTCAGCGTGATCGTCCCGGCCAGCGACCCGCCGAACCGCTTCTCCGCGACGGCCGCGAACGTCTCGTAGGTGCCCTGGAGAATGCCCTGCGTGCCGATGTAGATCCACGAGCCGGCGGTCATCTGCCCGAACATCGTCAGGCCGAGCGACTCCAGCCGCCGGAACTCCTCCCAGGTCGCCCACTGCGGGACGAGGTTGGAGTTGGCGATGAGCACGCGGGGCGCCCACTCGTGCGTGCGGAAGATCCCGACCGGCTTGCCGGACTGGACGAGCAGCGTCTCGTCGCCCTCCAGGGACCCCAGCGACCGGACGATGCCGTCGAAGCAGTCCCAGTTCCGGGCGGCCTTCCCCGAGCCGCCGTAGACGACCAGCTCGTCGGGATGCTCGGCCACCTCCGGGTCGAGGTTGTTCATGAGCATGCGCAGCGCGGCCTCCTGCGGCCAGCCCTGGGCCGTGGTCAGGGACGTGCCGCGCGGTGCGCGTACGGGACGGGGTCCGGACATGCGTCGCTCCTTAGCCTTGCCGGTGGTCGATGCCTTGCCGGTGGTCATGACAGGGGGCCGGTGACGGCCTCGGCGGCGGCCACGAGCGTCCCGTCGCGGACGAGCTCGGTGGCGGCGGCGATCTCGGGGGCGAGGTGCCGGTCGGGGCCGGGTCCCTCGACGTGCTCGCGCAGCGCGGCGACCACGGCCGCGGTGGCGGGGCCGGGACGCAGCGGGCGCCGCAGGTCCAGGGCGCGCGCGGCGGTGAGGATCTCGATACCGACGACCTGGGCCAGCCGGTCGACCGCGACGCGCAGCTTGCGGGCGGCGCCCCAGCCCATCGAGACGTGGTCCTCCTGCATCGCCGAGCTGGGGATGGAGTCGGCGGAGGCGGGCACCGCCAGCCGCTTGAGCTCGGCGACGATCGCGGCCTGGGTGTACTGGGCGATCATGTGGCCGGAGTCCACGCCCGGGTCGTCGGCCAGGAACGCGGGCAGCCCGGCGGAGCGGGCCCGGTCGAGCATCCGGTCGGTGCGGCGCTCCGACATCGAGGCCAGGTCGGCGACCGGGATGGCCAGGAAGTCCAGCACGTACGCGACCGGCGCCCCGTGGAAGTTGCCGTTGGACTCCACCCGCCCGTCGGGGAGCACCACGGGGTTGTCGATCGCCGCGGCCAGCTCGCGGGAGGCGACCAGCTCGGCGTGCGCCAGGGTGTCGCGGGCGGCGCCGTTCACCTGCGGCGAGCAGCGCAGCGAGTAGGCGTCCTGGACGCGGGTGCAGTCGGGCCCGCGGTGCGACTCCATGATCTCCGACTCGGCGAGCAGGGCGCGCAGGTTGGCGGCCGAGACGGCCTGGCCGGGGTGCGGGCGCAGTTCCTGCAGGTCGGCGGCGAAGACCCGGTCGGTGCCCAGCAGGGCTTCGACGGTCATCGCGGCGGCCAGGTCGGCGGCGGTGAGCAGGCGCCGCAGGTCGGCGATCGCCAGCGCCAGCATGCCGAGCATCCCGTCGGTGCCGTTGAGGAGGGCCAGGCCCTCCTTCGCGCCGAGCGTGACCGGCTCGATCCCGGCCGCGGCCAGCGCGTCGGCGGCGGGTACCCGCTCGCCCCGCGCGTCCCGGACGGGGCCCTCGCCGATGAGCGTGAGCGCCACGTGGGCGAGGGGGGCCAGGTCCCCGGAGCAGCCGAGGCTGCCGTGCTCGTGGACGACGGGGGTGATGCCCGCGTTGAGCACGGCCGCCAGGGTGGTCGCGGTGACCGGCTGGACACCGGTGCGGCCCGAGGCGAGGGTGCGGAGCCGGAGCAGCATCAGCGCCCGGACGACCTCGCGTTCGACCTCGGGGCCGGACCCGGCCGCGTGCGAGCGGACGATGTTGAGCTGAAGCTGCGCGCGCATCTCGGGCGCGATGTGCCGGGTGGCGAGGGCGCCGAAACCGGTGGACACCCCGTAGACGGGGGTGGAGCGGGCGGCCAGTTCCTCGATGTGCGCCCGCGCGGCCCCGATCGCCTTCATCGCCTCGTCGGTGAGCGCGACCGGGGCATCGTGCCGGGCCACCGCGACGACCTGGTCGACGGTCAGCGGTTCCGGGCCGACCTCGACGCGCGCGTCCCCCATGCCGAAATTCATACCCACCATTGCAGCGGGCGGACCGGCGCCGCAGGAGGGCCCGCACCGGCAATGTGTCTCGGATACGAGACACTGGACGGGCGAGCACGGAAGGCGCGAGCCACGGAGGCGCGAGCTACGAGAGGGACGGGGCACGGGAGGGAGCGGGACGATGGGACAGGTACCGGCGGCGCGGCGCGCCCTGGCGGTGCTGCGGCTGCTGGCGGGCTCGGCCGGGCCGCTGCCCGCCTCCGCGATCGCGCGTTCCCTTGAGCTGCCCAGGTCCAGCACCTACCACCTGCTGACGGCGATGGCCGAGGACGGGTTCGTCTCCTACGTGCCGGAGGAGCGGCGCTGGGGGCTCGGGGTGGCCGCCTTCGAGATCGGCTCGGCCTACCTGCGGCACGGGCCGCTGGAACGGCTGGCCCGGCCGCTGCTGCGCCGGCTGGTGGACCGGGTCGGGGAGATCGTCCAGCTCGGCGTCCTGCACGGTGCCGAGACGCTCTACCTGCTGAAGGAGCAGCCGCCCCGGCACGCGACGCTGGTGACCGACGTGGGCGTGCGGATGCCCGCGCAGCTCACCGCCAGCGGCCGGTCGATGCTGGCGCACCTGCCCGCGGCGCAGGTACGGGCGCTGTTCCCCGGCCCCTTCGTGGACCGTACGGGCCTGGGCCCGGCGTCGCTGCGCGAGCTGCGGCGCGAGCTGGCCGGGGACGCCCGCCGGGGCTGGTCGGTGGAGGACGGCCACATCACCGCGGGGTTCGCCAGCATCGCGGCCTGCTCGTTCGACCACACGGGCCATCCGACGGCCGCGATCACGGTGACGTTCCGCCGCGAGAGCCGCCCGGAGGAGGGCTGGCCGGCGCTGGCCGCGGCCGTGCGGACGACGGCCGCCGACCTCACCGCCCGGCTCGGCGGCCACCCTCCGGCCCGGAGGCCGTCCCGGTGAGCCGCGGCGTTCCGCGGCTCACCGGAGCGGCCCCCGGGAGACCCGAAAGGCCCGGGGAATCCGGCAGGCCCGGAGGGTCCCAGGAATCCGCCGGGGTCAGCCCAGGCCGTTCTTGGCGAGCCAGTCCTTGGCGACCGTCTCGGGGTCGGTCTTCTTCTCCGACATCTCGCTGTTCATCTCCTGGAGCCCGGCCGTGGTGAGCTTGGCGGAGACGGCGTTGAGCGCGGTGCGCACGGTGTCGTTGATCTTGGACTTGTAGACCAGCGGCAGCACGTTCTGCGCGCCGAAGACGTTCTTGGGGTCCTGGAGCGCGACGAAGCCGTTCTTCTTGATGGCGGCGTCGGTCGAGAACAGGTCGGCGGCCTGGATCTGGTTCTTCGCCAGGTTCGACACGGTGATCGGGCCGGCGGTGTCCAGGGACTTGAACTCCTTGAACTTCACCCCGTACACCTTCTCCAGTCCGACCAGGCCCTGCTGCCGGGTCTTGAACTCCGGCGGCCCGCCGACCACCAGCTCACCGGCGACCGGCTTGAGGTCCTCGATCGTGGTGAGCTTGTACTTGCTCGCGGTGGCCGCGGTGACCGCCAGCGTGTCCTTGTTCTCGGCCTGCGCGGGCGCCAGCACCTCCAGCTCCGCCGGCAGCTTCTGCTTGAGCGCCGCGTCCACCTCCTGGGTGGTGCTCGCCGGGTTCTCCTTGTCCACGTACGCCAGCAGCGCGCCGTTGTACTCGGGGAAGACCTGGATGGCGCCGCTCTTGACCTGGTTGTAGTAGACCTCGCGGGACCCGATGCTGAACTTGCGCTCGACCTTGACGCCCTTGGCCTCCAGGGCCTGCGCGTAGATCTCGCCGATCAGCCCGCTCTCGGGGAAGTCGGCGCCGCCGATGGTGATGCTCTGGCCGCCGCCCTCCCCGCCGCCGCTCAGCGGGTCTCCGTCGCCGCCGCCCCCGCACGCGCTCAGCGCCAGCACCGCGGCGGCCAGCGCGGCGGCTCCGCGAATCATCCGGGACATGTGGTTCTTCCTTCCTCAGGGTCCGGGCGCTCCTGTGCGCCCGGTCAGGATGCCGAGTGGTCGCCGTACGGCCTCCGCGTGGACGCCGTACGGCCTCGGCCGATTGCGCTGGATCAGGACACCGCCGCCCGCTGCCGTACGCCCGGGGAGACCGCGTACCGGTACAGGCCGGCGAAGGCGAGCTGGGTGAGGACGGCCAGCAGGATCACCAGGATCGCGCCGCCGGCCATGCTGTCGTAGTCCTGCCGCGAGTAGCCGTCGACGATGTAGCGGCCCAGGCCGCCGAGCCCGACGTAGGCGGCGATCGTCGCGGTGGAGATGATCTGGATGAGGGCGGTCCGCAGGCCGAGCAGGATCAGCGGCAGCGCCACCGGCAGCTCGACCTTCAGCAGTACCTGCCGTCCGGTCATGCCCATGCCCTCGGCCGCGTCCCGCAGGCCCGCCTCCACCTGCTGCACCCCGGCGTAGGTGTTGACCAGCACGGGCGGGATCGCCAGCGCGACCAGCGGGATCAGGATCGGCACCAGGTCGCCGGCGGTGGTGATGATCACCGCGAGGATGAGCAGGCCCAGGGTGGGCAGGGCGCGCGCGGCGTTCGCCGAGGACAGCACCAGGAAACCGGCCAGCGCGGCGGGGCGTCCCCGGCGCAGGTGGCCCAGGACCAGCCCGAGCGGCAGCGCGATCAGCACGGTGACCGCGAACGCCAGCAGCGAGTACCACAGGTGCTCCAGCAGCCGGCTGGGGATGCCGTCCGGCCCCGACCACTGCCCCGAGCCGCCGAACCAGGCCAGCGCCTCCCAGATCGCGTTCAACGGACCTCCTCCGGCTCGGCCGTCGTCCCGGCCCGGTCACCGGCCGCCCCGGCGGTGCCGCCGGGCGCCGCGGCCTTCGTCCCGCCGTCCGCGCCGTCCGTGCCGTCCGTGTCCTCCGCGGCCGTGGCCCGGCGCCCGCGCCCGGCGCGCTCCCACGGGGTGAGCAGCCGCTGGACGAGCAGCAGGAGCAGGTCGGCGACCAGTGCCAGCAGGATGATCAGCACGATCGCGACGATGATCGGGGTGGTGAATCCGCCGCCGGGCCACTTCATGCCCTTGACCATGAGCTGGCCGAGGCCTCCGATGCCGATCAGCGCCCCCACGCTGACCAGGCTGATGTTGGCGACCGTGGCGACCCGCAGCCCGGCCATCAGCACCGGCACCGCGATCGGCAGCTCCACCTGGACCAGCCGCCGCAGCGGGCCGAAGCCCATCGCGACCGCCGACTGCCGGACGTGGTCGGGCACCGCCCGCAGCCCGTCCACCACGCTGGGCACCAGCACCGACAGGGTGTAGAGCGCCAGCGGGACGATCACGGTGGGGTAGGTCAGCCCGGTGAACGCGACGAAGATCACGAACAGCCCGATCGCCGGGACCGCGTACAGCACGCTGGTCGCGGCCAGCACCGGCGGGTAGATCCGCCGCCAGCGCGCGCAGGCCAGCCCGACCGGGAGGGCGATCAGCAGGCCGAGCAGGACGGGGGTGAACGACAGGATGAGATGTTCGCGGAACGACTCGGTGATGTCGCCGCTCAGGTTCCGCCCGATCCAGTCCCAGCGGATCAGCGGCTCGCCGTCCTCGGCGAGCGCCGCGAGGGCGGTCACCGGTCCGCCGCCGCGGCCTCGCGGGCCTCGCCCGTCTCGTCCGCCTCTTTAGCCGCAGAGGGGGCCTCAGGAGTCTCGCCGGCCTCTTCGGCGTCCAGCTCCTGGAAGAAGCGCAGCCGCCGGATGCCGCGGTCGCCGCCGAGGAAGTCGCGGACGAAGTCGTCGGCCGGCGCGTTCAGCAGCTCCTCGGGGGCGGCGTACTGCGCCAGGCGGCCCCCGACCTGGAACACCGCGATGCGGTGGCCGAGCCGGATCGCCTCGTCGATGTCGTGGGTGACGAACACGATCGTCTTCTCGAGCTCGCTCTGCAGGCGCAGGAACTCCTCCTGCAGGCCGCCGCGCACGATCGGGTCGACGGCGCTGAACGGCTCGTCCATCAGCATGATCGGCGGATCGGCGGCCAGCGCGCGGGCGACGCCCACCCGCTGCTGCTGCCCGCCCGAGAGCTGCGCCGGGTAGCGCCCCGCCAGCTTGGGGTCGAGCCCGACCCGCTCCAGCAGCTCGTGCGCCCGCGCGCGGGCCTTCTTCTTGTCCCAGCCCAGCAGGTAGGGCACCGTCGCGATGTTGTCGACGATGGTGCGGTGCGGGAACAGCCCGGCCTGCTGGATGACGTAGCCGATGCCGCGGCGCAGGGTGGGCGGGTCGATGTCCCGGACGTCGCGGCCGTCGATGGACACGGTGCCCTCGGTGGCCTCCACCATCCGGTTGACCATGCGCAGCGAGGTCGTCTTGCCGCACCCGGAGGGCCCGACCAGAACGGTGATGCGGCCCGCCTCGATCTCCAGGTCGAGCCGGTCGACGGCCACGGTGCCGTCCGGGTAGCGCTTGGTCACGCCCGCAAAGGTGATCAAACGATTCACGTCCTCGTTGGGCGTCGATGCAACGCCGTTCGTCCGCTCGGTGACAGATGGGGGATCAAATCCGGCTTGTACCCCACCGTATCTGTTTGACACTGTCGCTCCCACGGGTCGCCGAGGCGGCGCGGGACGATCGGTGGGCCAGGCATATTGGGAGCTTACCGATCGGAATAGAATAGAAAGTAGCGTTAGGGCGTGGAAACCACCCGAATCGTTATGGACGGCACCCGGCTCACCTGTTCCGAGGTGGCCCGTGCCGCCCGCGGGGACGTGACGATCGTCATGGCGCCCGAGGGCACCGAACGGGCCCGCGCGGCCTGGCGGGTGGCCCGCGAGGTGGCCGCGGAGGAGCCGGTCTACGGCCGTACCACCGGGGTCGGCGCCAACCGCGAGGTGGGCGTGGAGTGGGAGGACTCCGACGCGCACGGGCTGCGGCTGCTGCGCAGCCACGCGGCGGGCGCGGGACCGCTGGTGGCGCCGGAGATCGTCCGGGCGATGATCACCGTGCGGCTCAACCAGCTCGCGGCCGGCGGCTCGGGCGTCGATCCCGGGGTGCTGACCGCGCTGGCCGACGTGCTGAACCTCGGCCTGCTGCCGCCCGTCCCGGTGTACGGGGCGATCGGCACCGGCGACCTCACCGCGCTGGCCTCCACCGCGCTGTGCCTGCTCGGCGAGCGCGCCTGGCTGACCGCGCCCGACGGCGCGCAGCCGCGCGGGCCGGGCTTCCGGCTGCGTTCGGCGGACGCCCTGGCCTTCATCAGCTCCAACGCGGCCACGCTCGGGGAGTCGGCGCTGGCGGTGACCGACCTGCGCACGCTGCTGGCCGCCTCGACCGGGGTCGCGGCGCTGTCGCTGCTGGCGGTGCGGGGCTCGGAGGAGCCGTACGCCCCGGCGGTGCACGACGCCTGCCCGCATCCGGGTCAGCGGGAGGTGGCGACGGCGATGCGGACGCTGCTGGCCTTCGAGCAGCCCGCCCCGATGCGGATCCAGGACCCCTACGGTTACCGGGCGTTCCCGCAGGTCCACGGCCCGGCGCTGGAGACCGCCGCCTACGCCGAGGAGGTCGTCACCCGCGAGATCAACGCGGCGTCGGAGAACCCGCTGGTCGACGTGGCGGGCCGCGCGGTCTGGCACAACGGCAACTTCCACACCGCGTACTCGGGGCTGGCCCTGGACGCCGCCCGCGCGGCGCTCTTCCAGACCATGGCGCTGTCGGCGGCCCGGCTGGGGACGCTGGCCGAGCCGTCCTTCACCGGCCTCTACCCGTTCCAGGCGGCGACCGAGGCGTCCTCCGGGATCATGATCCTGGAGTACGTGACGCACTCGGCGCTCGCCGACGTCCGCCGCCTGGCCGCCCCGGCGGCGCTGGGCAGCGCGGTGCTGTCGCGGGGCGTGGAGGAGCACGCGGGGTTCTCCACCCAGTCGGCGCGCGCGACGACCGAGGCCCTCGGCGCGTACCGGATCGGGCTCGGCTGCGAGCTGGTCGCGGCGGTCCGCGCGCTGCGGATGCAGGGCCGCGCCCCGGCGGGCGGGCCGCTGCGGTCGGTGTACGACCTGTCGGCCGAGGTGCTGGATCCGCGGGTGGACGACCGGCCGCTGGACGCCGACATCGCCGTGGCCGCCGACCTGCTGCCCGAGATCTCCCGGCTCCTGCCCCTCCTGCCCGCCGCCTCTCCGGCGCCCTGGCATCCCGAGGCGCACTGACGGACCCTGAAGCAGACTGAGGGCCCCCGAAGCCCGCTGACGGACCCTGAAGCGCGCTGACGGACCCCGAAGCGGACTGAGGGCACCTGATGGCACCCGAGGCGTTCTGGGGGCGTTCTGAGGCGTTCTGAGGCTTCCCGCCCGGGCCGGGCCGGGCCTCAGGCGTCCCGGGGGTCCTTGGGGGCCTTGGGGGCCTCGGGGGCCTGGGGGCGGCCGGTGGACTCGCGGACGCGCAGGGACGGCTCGCGGACGACGCGGCGCTTGCGCGGCTTGCCCTCGATGACGTCCACGACCAGCCGCACGGCCGAGTGCACGATGCCGTCGATGTCCCAGTCGACGGTGGTGAGCGGCGGGGTCAGCAGGGCCGACATCGGATGGGCGTCGTAGCCGCAGACCGCGACGTCGCCGGGCACCGCCAGGCCCAGCACGCGGGTCGCCGCGTACACGCCGTAGGCGATGGAGTCGGAGAAGCAGAAGATCGCCGAGGGCCGGCCCGGGCCGCGCAGGGTCCGCATGGCGACCTCGGTGGCCTCCGCGAGCGACTGGGGCGCGACCACGACCTCGACCTCCAGGCCGAGCCGCCGCGCCTCGGCGTTGACGTGCACGTCGGCGGGACGGTCGGGGGTGCTGGCCAGGGTCGGGGTGAACACCGCGACGCGGCGGTGCCCCAGCTCGCGCAGGTGCTCCAGCGCCAGCGTGACACCGCGCCGGTTGTCGAAGACCACCTCGCCCTGGGACCTGCCGCCGTGCAGCACGTCCCCGACCGAGACCACCGGGACCGTCTCGGCCAGCTCGGCCCACAGCGCGGCGGACGGGTCGAGCGGCTGCACGATCAGCCCGTCCACCCGCTGGTCGCGCAGCTGCCGGGCCAGCGCCAGCTCCCGGGCGGGGTCGTTGAAGGCGTCCACGATCAGCGCGTACCGGTCGCGGGCGAGCAGGGACCGGCTGATGCCCACGGCCAGCGACTGCTGCCAGTAGTCCTCCAGCGAGCCGCACAGCAGGCCGACCATGCCGGTGCGCCCGCTGGCCAGGGCCCGGGCGATCGGGTGCGCCTCGTAGCCCAGCTCGTCGGCGGCGGCGCGGACCCGCTCCTGGGTCTCCTCCGAGGTCTGGATGCCGCGCAGCGCGTAGGACACGGCGGCAGGCGACAGCCCTGTCGCCTGCGCCACTTCCCGGATCGTCGCGCGCTTGCGCCGCTCTGGCACCCCACCACCCTAAAGGCTGGGTACGACGAAACCCGGCCCCGCTTGACGGCGCGCCTCCTGAACCGGTTCACTGAATCGGTTAACTGATCCGGTTCAGTACCGCGTCGCGCTACGTGGTGCCGGTGTCACGGAAGGAGGCGGCCGATGTCCGGCGGCGTGGACGTGCACCAGCATCTGTGGGGGTCACCGCTGGTCGGCGCGCTGCGGGCGCGGCGCGTGCCGCCCCTCCTGGACGGCTGGACGCTGCGCCTGGACGGCGAGCCGCCCTACGAGGTCGACCCCGCCGACCACGACCCCGCCCGGCGCGCCGGGCTGGCCCGCGCGGACGGGCTCGGCCTGGCCCTGGTGTCCCTGTCGGCGCCGCTGGGCGTCGAATGGCTTCCGGCGCGCGAGGCCCGCCCCCTGCTGGACGCCTATCACGAAGGGGCGCTGGACCTCCCCGAGCCGTTCGGCGCCTGGGCCGCGGCCTGCGTGCGGGACGTCGACGCCGGCGCGGCCGCCGAGGCCCTGGACGCGGGGTTCGCGGGCCTGCAGCTGCCCGCCACGGCCCTGCTCGACGCGTCCGGCTACGAGCGCTGCGCCCCGCTCCTGGACCTCCTCGAATCGCGCGGGCTGCCCCTCCTGATCCACCCCGGCCGCTCCCCCGAGACGCCCGGCGCGCCCGCGTGGTGGGCGGCGCTCGTCCCCTACGTCCAGCAGATGCACGCCGCCTGGTTCGCCTTCCGCACCCACGGCCGCCCCCGCCACCCGCGCCTGCGGGTGTGCTTCGCGATGCTCGCCGGGCTGGCGCCCCTGCACGGGGAACGGCTGGCGGCCCGCGGCGGCGGCCGGGGCGAGATCGACCCCGCCGCGTTCGTGGAGACCTCCTCCTACGGCCCCCGCGCCGCCGACGCCGTCGTGCGGGCGCTCGGCGTGGACGTGGTCGTGCACGGCTCGGACCGGCCGTACGCGGCCCCGCGCGACCTCGGCATGGGCGAGGCCGCCGAGCACGCCTTCCGCGTGACCAACCCCCACCGTCTCCTGCACGGACCATCGAACGGAAAGGAGCCATCACATGCCGGCTGAGGCCGCTGCCTGCGCCGCCCCCATCGCTTCCGGGGCGGAGTGCCTGGAGAACCTGCCACCCCGGGCCCTCGGCAAGCATGAGCTACGGGAGCTGGTCGACTCCCTGGCCGGGCGGCCGGACCTGTGGCGGCAGCATGTGCGCTTCTCGGACGAGGAGCGCCACTACGTCTCGCTGTATCGGGACGAGTACGTGGACATCTGGCTGCTGTGCTGGACTCCGGAGAACGACACCGGGTGGCATGACCACGACATCTCCTCAGGCGCCGTACGGGTGGTCGCCGGTGCCCTGGAGGAGTGCAACCCGCGTATCGGCGGGGCCCACGTCCGGACCGTGATGCCGGAGAACACCTCGTTCTGCTTCGGCCCGGACCACATCCACCGCCTCGTCGGCGCCGCCGACGCCAGCGTGTCGATCCACGCCTACTCGCCGCCCCTGTGGCGGCTCGGCCAGTACACGATCGCCGAGGACGGCCTCATGCGCCGCACGTCGGTCAGCTACGCCGACGAGCTGCGCCCCCTGGACACGACGTAGGGCGGCGGGCGTAGTGCGGCGGCGCGGCGGGCACAGGGCGGCGGCCCCCCGGACATGGCGAGGGCGCGCCGCTCGATCCCCGCTCTGACCGAGTCGGCCCGCCCTCTTACCCATGCCAGCGCCCGCCCGCCCGGAAATGTCACACCGGTCGCGCGAGGAACCTCATCACCAGGCGTTCGGAGCCGGGCGGTCACGTCGGGAGGCGGGAGCCGTCCCGGGACGCGAACGTGCCCGCACGGCTGATGGAGTGCCACCTGAGCCTGGCCCCGAGAACGGCCGTGACGAGGGACTGGATCACCACCAGGTACATCAGCTGCCGGTACACCACCTGCTGGAGCGGCAGCACCCACAGAGTGCGCACCGGTTCCCCGTCCAGCCGCAGGGCGTACGCCCCCGCCATGGCCTGGAGGACCGTGAAGGCCAGCCACAGGCCGACCAGCCGCAACGGGTCCAGGAACACCAGCCCGTAGACGGTGAACAGGTCCACGGCGGGCGCGAACAGCGGCAGCACCACCTGGAAGACCGTGAGGTAGCTCAGGCAGCGGCGGCCGAACCGGCCCGGCCGGCCGCGCTGGAACGGCGAGCGCCTGTGCTTCCACATCGCCTGGAGGGTCCCGTAGCACCAGCGGTAGCGCTGCCGCCAGAGCTGCCGGAGGGAGGCGGGCGCCTCGGTCCAGGCGAGCGCGTTCTCCTCGTACACCACGCGCCACCCGGCCCGGCAGATCGCCATCGTCAGGTCGGTGTCCTCGGCGAGGGTGTCGTCGCTGACACCGCCCACCGCGGCCAGCACCTGGCGGCGGAACGCGCCGATCGCCCCCGGGATGGTGGGCATGCACTGCAGGACGTCGAACATCCGCCGGTCGAGGTTGAAGCCGATCACGTACTCGAGGTGCTGCCACCGCCCCAGGACGCCGCCCCGGTTGGCGACCTTGGTGTTGCCGCTGACCGCCCCGACCGCGGGGTCGGCGAACGGCCCGGCCAGGTGCCAGAGCGTGTCGCGCTGGAAGACGGTGTCCCCGTCGACCAGCACCACCACCTCGGCGCGGGCGGCGGCGACGCCGGCGTTCAGGGCGCTGGGCTTGCCGCCGTTGGGCTTGGTGATGAGCCGTACGCCGGGCAGCCGCAGCCCGTCCACGATGGCGGCCGTGCGGTCGGTGGACCCGTCGTCGACCACGATCACCTCGAACGGCGCCGGATAGCCGGTGTCCAGCAGCGACCGGACGGTGGCCTCGATGCCCGCCTCCTCGTTGTAGGCGGGCACGATGATCGAGAGCGGGGGCGTCGGGTGGCCCAGGTCGTGCCAGTGCCGGCGTCGCCGCCCGCCCGGCCCGCGGGGCCCGCCCGCGCGGCGGACGCGGCGCACGTGCGTCCGGGCGAACCCCAGCAGCAGGGCCAGCCTCGCCACCGTGAGGATCGCCGCCACGCCGAACAGGACGCCGAGGGCCCCGACGATCCAGCCGGAGGCCCGCTGCGCGGACACCAGGACCGTGCCGACGGCGCGCTCGGCGCCGGTGGCCTCGGCGGTCGCGGGCGGCAGCCCCACCGCCCGTGACAGCGTGGTGAAGCGGTAGCCCTTCGCCGAGAGCCCCGTGAGGAGCCGGTCCACGGCGGCCAGCGTCGCCTCGCGGTCGCCGCCGGAGTCGTGCATCATCACGACCGCGCCCGCGCCCGGCCGTCCCCGGGACGGCGCCGCCCGTTCGACGATGGTGTCGGAGACGGCCCCGACCCAGTCCTTGGTGTCGCGGTCGGTGAGCGCCACCAGGTACCCGCGTTCCCCCGCGCGCCTGGCCGCCTCCCACTGCGGGCCGGTCAGCGAGGCCGGTGTGGACGAGTACGGCATCCGCACGAGTGCGGTCTTCACACCGGCCACGCCCGCGAGGGCCCGCTGGGTCAGGTCGAGTTCCAGCCGGACCCGCCACGCGGGGGCCTCGCCCATGTCGACGTGGGTGTAGGTGTGGTTGCCCAGTTCGTGCCCTTCGGCGGCCATGCGGCGGACGATGCCGGGGTGCTCGGCGACGCGCGCCCCCACGACGAAGAAGGTGGCCTGGGCGCCGTGCTTGCGCAGCGTCTCCAGCAGCCGGGGCGTCCACCGCGGATCGGGGCCGTCGTCGAAGGTCAGCGCGATCGTCTTGTTCGCGGGCCGCACGCTGCGCGGTTCCTGGCCCGGGTTCAGGTCCAGCACGGGCCCGCCGCTGGTCGCCGCGGCCGGTACGCCCGGCGCTTTCGGGCCCCGGCCGGTGCCGGTCTCGCCGCCCGGGTCCGCCGGGGACTCCCCGACCGCCCCCTCGGCGAAGCCGTTCAGGAGCAGCGCGGCGAACAGGGTCAGGCCGCCCAGGAGGAGCAGGAACCAGTGGCCGCGCGGCTCCCTCCCCTTCACGGGGCGGGCCGGTCCTTCTTACGGCGGTCGAAGCCGGGCGGTGTCGGGTTGCCGTTCCCGCGGGTGCCGCCCGGGACGGCGGTGGCCGTGCCGCCGGGCTCGGGCGCGGGCGCGGCGGTCCCGCCGGAGGGTGGCACCGGCGCCCGGGACGTCCCCGCACCGCCGCCCGAAGCGGGCGCCCTCGTCCGGGCCGTCGCGTCGGACGGGCGGGGCGCCTGGGAGGTGCGCTCGCCTCCCGTCGGCTGCCGGGTCCCCTCGGCCGTGCCGTGGCCGGATCCGGTCCAGGGCGTCAGCGGCACGTCCGCGCCGGCCACGAGGCTCACCCCGACGGCGCCGAGGTAGAGCACCAGCGCCGCACCGGCGCCGAGTCCCGTCCGCCTGAGCAGCCGAGCGCGCCGGCCGCTGGCGTCGACGAATACCGGGCTGCCCTTGGCCTTGGCCTTCTCCGAGGGGGCGGCGTGCCTGGGGCGCCGGCGGCGGCCCGGCTCCCTGTTCCCGGGTCTGACACGAGTCTGTGCGGTCACGACCGGATCAGCGCCCCGCCGGTCCCCCGCGTCACAGCCGCGACGGTGCGCGTCCGGCGGCTCCCCGAGGGTCACGGAACACGTGTGGTACGGGGCCCTGGGAGGTCGGAGGCGGAGCCGTTCGGGGCCGGCGGCGCAGCGGGCGGGGCGGGGTGGGCACCCGGGCGGGGGGCGGGGACGGACGCCTTCGCCGCGCCCTCCCGCATCGGTGCCAGCGACTCGCGGAGCCGGGCCCGCATCCAGGACTGGCCCGGACGCTCGACCAGGCGGTACACCGCGTACGCCACCAGCAGCGAGGCACCGGTGACCAGGGCCAGCGCCACCCAGCGGTTCAGGGCCGGATAGGCGTACTTGAGCAGCGGCAGGGCGACCTGGGAGTGCGTGAGGTACAGGGGGTAGGTCAGCGCCCCCAGCACGGTCAGCCCCCTCCAGCGCAGCCCGCGCAGGCGCCCGGTGGCCACGAGGGCCATCACGGCGAAGACGCCCGTGACGGCGAACGCGACCACCGTCTCGTCCGAGCCGGTGAACACGTGCCCGGTACGCCACACGCTCCAGTGCACGGCCAGCAGCCACGAGACCGCCACGTACCCCCACAGCAGCAGGGTCGGGCCGAACCGGTGGATCATGTAGAGGGCCATGCCGCCGATGAAGTACGGGCTCCAGGTGGGCATCAGCATGACCTGGAGGAGCTTGTTCCCGGCCTCGTCGGCGTACACGCCGCCGATCGTCCAGGCGGCCATGAACACCAGGCACCCGCGGTAGCCGATGCCGATCGCGGCCAGGACGGCGATCAGCACGTAGAAGTGCGTCTCGACCCAGAGGGTCCAGAAGACCGCGTCCACGTTCTTCACGCCGAGGCCGCCCTGCAGCATGGTCAGGTTGGGGACGATCAGGCCGGGCGCCCCGCTGCCCAGCCGGAAGACGGCGTAGACCGCCAGCCCGAGAAGGACGGCGGCCCAGTAGGCGGGCATCAGCCGCACCAGCCGGGAGACGCCGAACTCGCCGGGACTGCGCCCCCACGCGCTCATCAGGATCACGAAGCCACTGATCATGAAGAACAGGTCGACGCCCAGGTAGCCGTACCGGGTGATCAGGCCGAGTCCCGGGAACAGCTCCAGCGACGGCTCGGGCCAGGGCCCGGCGCCCTTGAAGCCGGTGAAGTGGAAGAGGACCACCGCCAGCGCCGCCACGAAGCGCAGCAGGTCGAGTTCGCGGAGGCGGTCGTGTCGGGTCGGGGTCACCCGCGGAACCCTGGCGTCACCGGGTGACCCGGCCCCCACCGGCGTGTGAGCCTCCGGTGAACGGCGGATGTAGGGCCGCGGGACGTCCGGGACCGCGGGGACGGGAGTTCGCGGACGGTGCCCGCGCGGCCACGGATTCTCCTAAAATCGAGGGCACCGTCTCCTCAGGCCCTCACGGAAACCGGTGCCCCTCCATGACATCTCGCCGCGCCCGCCGCGGCGCGGCGATCCTCGCGCTGTGCCTGGCCTCCGTCTCGGCGACCGGCTGCGGCCCGTTCACCGGCGACGCGGCCCGCGGCACCGGCCCCGCCTCGGCCGCCACCAGCCCGGTCGCCGCCGCCACGCCGGTGGTCATGTTCCTGGGTGACAGCTACACGGTCGGCGAGCGCGGCAGCCTGCCGGAGTACACCTACGCGGCGGCGACGGCGCGGCTGCTGGGGTGGCAGGTCATCCTGGCCGGCCGCGGCGGCACCGGGTTCGTGGCCGGCGGCCGGCCGCGGCAGCCGTTCGGCGTCCTGTACGAGAGCCAGCTGGGCTGGCGCCCGGCGCCGGACATGCTGGTCGTGTCGGGCGGTCACAACGACTGGCACCACCCGCCGGACCAGGTGGCCAGGGCCGCGCAGGACGTGCTGGAACGCGCCCGCAAGCGCTGGCCCTCGACGCGGCTGGCGTTCGTCGGCCCGATGTGGGGCGACCAGTCCCCGCCCGCGGCGGCCCTGGCCGTGCGGGACGCCCTGCGCGGCGTGGCCGGGCGGCTCGGCGTCCCGTTCATCGATCCGATCGCCGGACGCTGGATCACCGGGAACCGCCTCCAGGGCACCGGCAACGCGCCCCGCTTCATCCAGCGGGACGGGGTGCACCCGACCCCGGAGGGCCACCGCTACCTGGCGACCCGGCTGGCCGAGGACATCAGGCGCCTGGGCCTGGCCCACCCCTCCGCCAAGCCCTGAGCTCTGTCTCAAGGCGGCCTCAGCCACCGCGCGAGCGCGTTCGCTGCCCGGTGGGGCGATGCCGGAGGCGAGCCCCACCGGGCAGATCGCGTAGCGATGTCGCGCTCGTCAAGGCCCGGTGAGGCGCGAGCCGCCAGGCGAGCGCCGTGGGCCGGGACTTTGAAGCAGAGCCTGAGGTCGCTTCGAGGCAGGTCCTACGCCGGCGCTGGTGCGTTCTTGGTCGGGCGGGCGAGGCAGAGCGAGAAGTCGCCCGCCCCGTCGGTCCAGAACTCCGCCAGGGTCAGCCCGGCCGCGCCCAGTTCCGCCTCCAGCCGCTCCCGGCGGAACTTGGCGGAGATCTCGGTGCGCATCTCCTCCCCGGCGTCGAACGCCACCTCCAGGTCCACGCCCCGGACCCGGACGACCTGGTCGCGGACCGAGCGCAGGCGCATCTCGATCCACTCCTCGGCGGCGTTCCACACCGCCACGTGCTCGTAGGCCGCGGGGACGAAGTCGGCCTCCAGCTCCCGGTTGATCACGCGCAGCACGTTCCGGTTGAACTCGGCGGTGACCCCGGCGTCGTCGTCGTAGGCGGCCACCAGCCGTTCCTCGTCCTTGACCAGGTCGGCCCCGAGCAGGAGGGCGTCCTCGTCCCCCATCGTGGCGCGCAGGCCGGCCAGGAAGCCGATGCGGGCGGCGGGCGGCATGTTCCCGACGGTCCCGCCGAGGAAGGCCACCAGCCGCCGCTCGCCGGACGGCAGCAGGTGCAGGTGCTGCTCGTAGTCGGCGACCACGGGGCGCACCGACAGCCGGGGATGGTCGGCGGCGATCCGCGCGGCGGACTCGGCGAGGAAGTCGCCGCTCACGTCCACCGGGACGTAGGCGCGGAGCGTGCCGCGCAGCGCGTCCAGCAGCAGCCGGGTCTTCTCCCCCGACCCCGCGCCCAGCTCCAGCAGCGTCCGCGCCCCGGTCGCGGCGGCGATGTCGGGGGCGCGGGCGAGGAGGATCTCGCGTTCCCTGCGGGTGGGGTAGTACTCCTCCAGCCGGGTGATCTCCTCGAACAGGGCGCTGCCCCGCTCGTCGTAGAACCACTTGGGCGGCAGGGTCCTCGGCCTGGCCTCCAGGCCCTCCCGTACGTCCCGGCGCAGCGTCTTGGCAAGGTCGTCGGCGGTCAGGAACCGGTCCACGGCTTCTCCTTCACAGCGGGGTGACGCGGACCCCGGCGGCGAGGTCGGCGGTCACCAGCGAACGGTCGGGGACGGGCTGCCAGCCGGGGTCGTCGTCGAGGGGTTCGGAGGAGATCCACACCTCTCCCGGCGGGGTCCGGACGAACAGCGAGTCGCCCCAGGTCGTCGCGGCCAGCGCGGCGCCGTCCGCGGCCAGCAGGTTGTAGCGGCCGGGGGCCAGGGCGCTCACCGCCAGGACGGTCTCGGCGAGGCCGGCGCCGAGACCGCGGCCCTCGTGCCACAGGCGGGCGGCCAGCGCGAAGAGCAGCGCCGAGTCGACCGGCGCCCGGGCGTCGGGGACCGCGGCGAGTTCGCCGGCCAGCTCGCGCAGCTTGCCCTCGGCCCCGGCGAAGTCCTCGATCTTCCCGTTGTGGCTGAAGAACCGGCCCGGCCCCCGCCCCGCCGCCCCGGAGCGGAACGGCTGCGCGCACGACTCGTCCACGGGGAACCCCACCGTGGCCGAGCGGAGCGCGGCGACCGCGCAGGTGGTCTCCACGACCTCGGCGATCTCGCGGAACGACGGGTCGCTCCAGATGGGACGGTCCCGCCGGAACCGCACCGGCCGCCCCCGCTCCCCGGGGCCGGCGTGGTACCAGCCGGCGCCGAAGCCGTCGGCGTTGAGGATGTTGCCCTGGGTCATGCGCGGGGCGTAGGACTGGTGCTCCAGCGAGTGCCCGCCCTCGTAGATGAGCGAGGCCAGGGTGCGCGGCCCGCCGAGGTAGCCCAGATGGCGGCACATCAGGCGGTCCCCCCGGCGGTCTCGTCCGCCGTCCGGGCGCACCGGAACCCGGCGAAGATCTGCCGCCGGATCGGGTAGTCCCAGTTGCGGAAGGTGCCCCGTACGGCCAGGGGGTGGGTCGCCCACGAACCGCCCCGCAGCACCTTGTACTCGGGGCCGAAGAAGACCTCGGAGTACTCCCTGTAGGGGAACGAACGGAATCCCGGGTAGCCGTGGAAGTCCGAGGACGTCCATTCCCAGACGTCCCCCAGGAGGCGGCGTACCCCGTAGGCGGACGCCCCGGACGCGTAGGAGCCGGTCTCGGCGGGGCGGAGCATCCGCTGGCCCAGGTTGGCGCGGCCCGGTTCGTAGACCTCGCCCCAGGGGTACCGGCGGGAGCGGCCCGCGGCGGGGTCCCACCGGGCGGCCTTCTCCCATTCGGCCTCGGTGGGCAGCCGCTTGCCCGCCCAGCGCGCGTAGGCGTCCGCCTCGTACCAGCACACGTGCTGCACCGGCTCGGCGGGCGGCACGGGCTCGGTCCGGCCGAAACGGCGCCGCACCCAGTGGCCGGCGCCGTCGCGCGACCAGAAGGCGGGCGCGCGCTTGCCGCTCCGGCACCGCCACTCCCAGCCCCGCGGGTGCCAGAGGCCCGGCTCGTCGTACCCGCCCGCCTCCATGAAGGCGATGTACGCGGCGTTCGTCACCGGTTCCACGTCGATGTAATAGGCGGGCAGATCCACCATGTGGCCGGGGCCTTCGTTGTCGTAGGCCCAGGGGTCGCCGGACGTGCCCCTCTCGAACGGGCCGGCCGCGATCAGCACCTCCCCGGCCGGCGTGTCCGCGCCGGGGACGGTCGCCTGCGTGGCCTCGCCGGGCGGGTCGAACAGGGCGGGGGCGCCCCGGCGGAGCTGGTGGGTGGCGAGCATGGTCTCGTCGTGCTGGTGCTCGTGCTGGACGACCATCCCGTACACGAAGCCGCCCGAGGTGAGCGGGTCCGCCGGGTCGAAGCGCACCGATCCGAGCGAGTCGAGCACCCTGGCGCGGACCGCGGAGATGTAGGCGCGGGCCTCGCCGGGCGGGAGCAGGGGAAGGGACGGGCGTTCGGCGCGGGGATGCTCGAACGCGTCGTACAGGCCGTCGATCTCGGGCCGCATCGGCGCGACGCCCGCCGCGGCCCGCAGCAGCCACAGTTCCTCGTAGTTGCCGACGTGGGCCAGGTCCCAGACCAGCGGGGACATCAGCGGGGAGACCTGCGCCGTCAGCTCGGCCTCCTCCAGCGCACCGGTGGTCAGGCCCAGGCTGCGGTCGCGGACCGCGCCCAGCTCGCCGGCGATCAGTTCCTTCAGCGCGGGCTCGTCCAGCGAGCCCGGCGCGGGGGTCGCGTTCATCGCGGCCATGTCAGGGTCTCCGTCTCCTGGGGGTCCCCGGCCGCCGCGGCCTCCGGCGCCCGGGCGGGGCGGGCGGGTCGGGACGGCGCGGCCTGGGGGACGTCGTCCGCCGGGCACCGGCCCCGTTCCACGTACCGCCGGGCGTACTCGTCCACCAGCGCGGCCAGGTCGCCGGCGCCCATCCGCGGCAGCGCCTCCAGCGCCGCGTCGAAGCAGGCGCGGGCGGCCCCGGCGAGGGCGGGGTCGGCGAGCCCGTCCCGGGCCGCCTCGCCCCAGCGCTCCGCCACCGGTTCGGTGGCGGCCTCGGCCCGCCCGGAGGCGCGCGGGTCGTCCAGCAGGGCGGCGGCGACCGCGACCGGGACGGGCCAGTACGGGTCGGGCAGCGCGTCGATCATGCGCAGTTCCAGCCAGCCCCGCGGACGGACCGGCGGGAACAGGGTGGACAGGTGGTACTCCAGCTCGGCGAGCCCCGGCTCGCCGGTGCGCAGCCATTCCCGGAAGGTCATCCCGGGGCCGGCCGCCCAGCCGCCGGACGCGGTGCGCACCACCATCACGCGGGCGTCGAGGGCGTAGCGCGTCCACGCCTCGGCGGGTTCCTCGTCCGGTCCCCCGCCGCCCGGTCCCCCCGGAGTGTGCACGGGCAGCGTCCGGCAGGGGTCGAGCACGGTCCAGGTGGCCTGCCGGGTCGAGCGGAAACCGGTGCGCCGCCCGGCGCGCCGCGGCGAGTTGGCGAACGCGGCGACCAGGACGGGCCCCAGCGCGTGCGCCAGCCGCCAGCGCCGCCCGGCGTCCGCGGCGTCGGCGCCGATGTCCAGGCACACCTGGACGGAGGCGGTGGAGCACATCATGGTCATCCCGGCGTCGGTGAAGCCGCCCGCGTCGAAGTAGCCGCGCATGCACGCGTACCGCGGGTGGTCGGCCTGGAAGAGCGGCGGCCGGACGGGGTCGACCCCGTGCCCGGCCAGGACCAGTCCGCCCTCGGCGAGGGCGCGGCGGGCGTGGGCGATGTCGGCGGCCAGCTCCCGGTGCGCCCGGGCCGGGCCGGGGAACGGCGCGGAGCTGAGCTCCAGCTGCCCGCCGGGTTCGTAGGTGATCTTCGAGCCCCGTGGCGGCGGACCGGCGGCGTCGAGCAGGGCCCTCGGCAGGGCGGCCGGGACGTGGGCGGCCGGATCGGCGGCGTCCACGACGAGCCACTCGGTCTCCGCGCCCACCGTCCCGGGCGGGCCGTTCTTGAAACAGACTCCGCGAATGTGCTGGTAGACGCCATCGATCGTCAGCCGGGTCATGCGCGCCTTCTCCTCGCCTCGGCAACAGGTCCGAGACCTTCCCTGGTGAACCGGATCACCAATCGACCCTTCACCAGAAACTTTCTGAAATCTGGATGAACATGACAAAGCACGCTCAACCGCTTACCCTCCGCGAGAACCGACACGCACGGACGTCCCGGACTTCTCAGACGTCACGGATGTGCACTAGAGTCGCGTGCCCACCGGCCCTTCGGGCCGCGGGGCGGTGCGCGCCGGTTCACACGGGAGGTCAGATGCGCGGGGACCTGGGAACCCTCTACGACGCGCACGCCGATCGCCTGTTCTCTCACTGCTGGTCACTGCTCGGTGACGACGACGCGGCCGGCGCGGTCAGGGACGCCTTCGTCGCCGCCGTACGGCATCCGCCGCGCGGCGACACCGTCCTCTGGCTCTACGCGCTGTCGCGGTCGGCGTGCGCCGATCGCGGCGCGTTCTCCGGCACGGGGCGGCCCGCGTTCGACGGCGCCCGCCCGCCCGGTTCCCACCCGGCCGCCGCACCGGTGGCCGACCCGCTGATGCGGGCCGCCGGGCGGCTGCGTCCCGACCACCGCGAGGCGCTGGTGCTGTGGGCCGGCGAGTGGCTGGAGGTGCCCGACATCGCGCGGGTGCTCGGCATCGCCCCCGACACCGTCCGCGAGCTGCTCCACGCCGCGCGGACGCGGCTGGAGCGGACCGTCCTGGACCTGCTCCTGCGCGGCGCCGCGGACCCGCGCCTGCACACCGACGTCATCGCCGCGTTCGAGAAGGGCCGGCTGCCGGGGCTGCTGGCCCGCCGGGCGCCCGCCCGTCCGCCCGCCGCGCTGCGCGACCTGGTGCTGGCCGCCTGCGAGGAGGAGGCCGCCCGACCGCTGTCGGAGGTGACCGCCCCGAGCCCGCTCGTGGTGATCGGCCCGTCCGTGGCCACGCCGCCGGGACGCGGCCGGGCCCGCCGCACGACCCGGCGGGGCGTGGGCGCGGTGACCGGCATGGCCGCCTCGGTGGCCGCCGCCGTCGGCCTGCTGATGTCGTGGCCGTCGGGCAAGGAGGGCCGGGTCGAGTCCCTGATCCCCTCCTCCGGCAGCGGCCAGGCCGACCGGGTGTCCGGGTCGGCGAGCCCGTCCGGCACCGGCGGCACCGGCGGCGGCACCGCCACGCCGGGCCGGAGCACCGGGCCCGCGCCGAGCCCGGCGACCCAGGAACAGCGCCCCGCCCCGGACCTGCCGCCCTGGACGCGGCCGGGCGAGGAACCGCGGACCGGGGACGGATCCACGCCCGCCGGCGACGCCCCGTCCAAGCCGGGAACGGGCACCCCCGGCCGGCCGGACGGCCCGGCGACCCCGCCGAAGGACACGCCCACGCCACCGGCCGGCACGCCGGGGACCCCCGGCGAGCCGACGCCGCCCGTCACGCCGCCCGACCCCGGGCCGTCCGACCCGCCCGGCACCCCGGACCCCTCGGACCCGCCGGAGCCCTCGGAGCCGCCGTCGGAGCCGCCCACCCAGGAGCCGCGGCCGGAGCCGACGTCCAACCCGGCCCCCAGCCCGTCCACCGGCGGCTGAACGAGCGGGATCAGTCGGCGGCGGCCCGGGCCCCGGCGGCCCGGGCGCCCTCGATGCGCCCCATCACCAGGCGCGGATGGAAGTAACTGATCGCGACGCGCTCGCTGTCGGTGACGCAGACGATCCGGTAGCCGTTGCGGCCGTCCTCGTCGGGGGTCTGGAACTCCTCGGGGTCCATCGCCCCGCGGCGCTCCATCTCCTTGAACCAGCGGCCGAGGGCGTAGACGTCGGAGAACGACTCACGGCCCGCCCCCCGGCGCCCGAGGGTGTAGGTCACCTCGAACGTGCAGTCCTCCGGAGGGTAGGTCATCAGATCATCCCCTCGCCCCGGCAGACACCGCAGGTCTGGCCCCGGTGGACGCCGGAGCCGTCGCACCCCGGGCACGTACGCGTGGGCGGTTTGCTGTGCTTGCCCATGTCCGCCCGCCTTCCCGTACGGCCTTCCGCTTCCGCTAGCGCGGCAGTCTATGACGCCCCGCCGACGCTTCGCCGACGCATCCGCAACCCCGTTCACTTCCGCCCCGGCCGGTACGCGCCCGCCCCGCCCTACAGGGCCGCCGCGCCCTCGACCGGCGACCCCCCGCGCCGCACCAGCAGCGCGACCAGGACCGCGACCACCGGCGCCGTTACACTTCGCCCTTGACTTCATCCACCTCCTGAAGGAGGGGACTCCTACGGCTCGCGCCGTGAGGTTTCCTGCTTCGTTGCCGACCGCCCCGTCCGGGAGGACTCCCGTTGAGGTCTCACACCGGCTCCACAGGCCGACACCGCCAGCCCGGCGGCCAACAAGTTGCGCGCCGCGTTCACGTCGCGGTCATGGGTCGTTCCGCAGCCGCCGCATGTCCAGAGACGCATATGAAGCGGCATATTCTCTCGCAGAGCCCCGCAGCTCGAGCACAGTCGGCTGGAGGGGAACCAGCGATCGACCACGATCACCTCGCGCCCGTACCAGGCCGCTTTGTACTCCAGAATCTCCCGCAACTCGCCCCAGGCCGCATCCGAGATCGCACGGGCGAGCCTGCCGTTCTTCATCATGTTCTGAACGGCCAGGTCCTCGATCACGAGCGTTTGGTTCTCACGCACGAGCCGAGTGGTGACCTTATGCAGGTGATCACGCCTGCGGTCGGTGATGCGGGCATGGATGCGGGCGACCTTCCGCCGGGCCTTGGCCCGGTTGACACCATCCCCTCTGGCCTTGCGGGCCAGATCCCGCTGCGCCCTAGCCAGCCGGGCCCGGTCGCGGCGCTCGTGCCGGGGATTGGTGATCTTCTCCCCGGTCGAGAGGATCAGCAGATGTTCCAGCCCCGCGTCGATACCCACCGCTGCCCCGGCTGCGGAGAGCGGCGTGACGGCCGGGTCTCGGCAAAGCAGCGAAACGAACCAGCGGCCCGCCGCGTCCTGCGACACCGTCACCGTCGAGGGCGCGGCACCTTCGGGCAGCGGCCTCGACCAAACGATGTCCAGTGGCTCGGCCATCTTGGCCAGCGTCAACCTACCGTCACAGAAACGGAACGCGCTGCTGGTGTACTCGGCCGATCGGCGAGACCTCTTCCTGCTCTTGAAGCGCGGATACCTGGCACGTCCCGCGAAGAAGCCGGTGAACGCGGCCTGGAGGTGACGCAACGCCTGCTGCAGCGGCACGGAGGACACCTCGTTGAGGTAGGCCAACTCATCGGTCTTCTTCCACGCTGTCAGCATTGCCGAGGTGGCGTTATAGCCAATCCTCTCCTGCCTGAGCGTCCACGCCTCAGACCGAGCCACAAGGGCCAGGTTGTAAACTTTGCGCACACACCCGAACGTGCGCGACAGCTCAGCCGCCTGCACCTCGGTGGGGTAGAAGCGGTATGAGGTTCCCCCGGTAGCACGGACAGCTGGGGTGAGATGGGTCAGGTGGTCCTGGTCGAGGCGCGGTGTCGCTCCTCGTAGTCCACCGGACTCAGCATTCCGAGGCTGGAATGCCTTCTGAACGGGTTATACCAGCACTCGATCCATTCAAACACCGCGGCTGCGAGTTCGGCTCTTGTTTGCCATTTCCTGATGTCGAAGAGTTCGAGCTGCATCGAGCCCCAGAATGACTCCATCATGGCATTGTCGTAGCAGTCACCGACCGTGCCCATCGAGCCGAGGAGTCCTGCGGCCCGAAGGCGCTTCCCGAACGTCCAGGAAGTGAACTGGGCGCCATGGTCTGAATGCAGGATCGTGGCGTCTTTGGCGGGTCTTCTGCGGGCGACAGCGGCGGCCATCGCATCGACCACGAGTTCGGTGGTCTGGCGGATGTCGATGGAATGGCCGATGATGCGGCGGGAGAAGCAGTCCAGCACGGCCGCGCAGTACAGCTTTCCCTCGCCGGTCGGATGCTCGGTGATGTCGGTGACCCACAGCACGTCGGGCGCCTGGACGTCGAAGGCCCGCTTGACCAGGTCCTCCTCGGTCGGCTCGTTGACCAGGTTCCGGCGTCCCTTGCGCCGGTAGATCCCCTGGATCCCGGCTTCGCGCATCAGCCGCTCGACCCGTTTGCGGCTCACCTGCTCGCCCCGTCCGAGCGTCAGCTCGGCGTGCACCCTCGGCGAGCCGTAGCTCCGGCGTGACTCCTCATGGATTTCTCTGATCATTTTCACCAGCTCGGCGTTGCGTTGCTCCCGGATGGAGGCGGGCCTGCCGAGCCAGTCGCTGTAACCGGACCGGGAAACTCCTAACACTCGGCAGGCCACCGCGACGGGGATGTCGTTCTCGGCAAGTTCACGGACCAGCGAGTACCTTATTTTGGGAGCATGTTCTCGCGAGCGAAGTAGGCCGCCGCCCGCTTGAGGATCTCGTTCTCCAACTCCAGTTGCCTGGCTTTTCGGCGCAGCTCGATCAGCTCTTTGTGCTCGCCGGCGTTCAGGCCGTCAAGGTGACCCTCTTCGATGTCGGCCTGGCGGATCCAGTTCCTCAGGCACGACTGGCTGATACCCAGGCTCCTGGCCAGCGCGGTGACCGACTTGTCGCCGGTCCGGGCCAGCTCGACGGCGCGTCGCCGGAACTCAGGCGGATGAGGTGGTGGCACGGGACACTTCCTTCCCAAGTTGATCAAGGTCAACTCAGATGAGGTGTCCGTGGAACCGGGGGAAGCTCAGTACTTGAACGCACGCTTCACGGGAGTGGTCACACGCCACAGATTATTGCTTCGCCTTGCACAAGGGTGCGGATTTTCGCATGGTGGACGCCGTACCGCCTTGGCGGTGATCCTGTCACCCCTGCTCTGCCCAGCAACGGCCCGATCCCTTCCCAGTTCGAAGGGTGGGGCTCCCTGGAAGGATCCGAATGACCGCGACCGCCTCCGAGGCCCACCCCGCAGGTCCCGGTACCCCGCCCGCCGGCCGGCGCGAGCGCAAGAAGCAGCGCACCCGGGAGGCGCTGGTCGACGCCGCGTTCCGGCTCTTCTCCGAGAAGGGCTTCGACGCCACCACCGTCGAGGAGATCGCCGACGCCGTCGACGTGTCGTCGCGGACCTTCTTCCGCTACTTCGCGTCCAAGGAGGACGTCGCGCTCACCTTCCAGGAGGAGCAGCACGACGCGATGCTGGCGGAGCTGGCCGCGCGCCCCTCCGACGAGCCCGTCCTGACCGCGCTGCGGCGCACCGCGGTCGCCATCGCCCAGGCGTGCGAGCGCGGTGAGATGGGCATCGACCCCGAGCGGTTCCAGTGCATGATGACCCTGACCGCCGACAGCCCCACCCTGCTCGCCGGGAGCCTGGAGCACGCGCAGAAGAAGCAGCTCCACATCACCCGCGCGGTGGCCGCCCGGATGGGCGCCGACCCGGCCACCGACCTGCGCCCGCACGTCGTCGCCTCGGCCGTCCTCGCCGCGTTCCGGGCGGCGGCCGACGTGGTGACGTCCGGCGCGATGGGCTACACGTCGCTGTCGGACGCCGTCGACGACGCCTTCGCCATCCTGGAGGAGGGCGTCAACCTCCCCTCGGCTCCCGGGGGCGGCGGCGCCGGGGAGTGACCCCGGCCCCGCCGGCGCCCGGGACCGGGCGGCCCGGGACCAGGCCGCACGGAATCAGGCGGCCCGGGAGCGGGCCGCACTGAGGATCAGGCCGCGCTGAGGATCAGGCCGCTGGTGGGCACGCCCGTACCGGCGGTGACCAGCACGTTCCGCACGTCCGGCACCTGGTTCACCGAGCTGCCGCGCACCTGCCGGACGCCCTCGGCGATGCCGTTCATCCCGTGGATGTACGCCTCACCCAGCTGACCCCCGTTCGGGTTGACCGGAAGCCTGCCATCGATCTCGATCCCCCCGTCACGGATGAAGTCGCCCGCCTCGCCCCGCCCGCAGAAGCCCAGCTCCTCCAGCTGGAGCAGCACGAACGGCGTGAAGTGGTCGTAGAGGATGGCCGTCTGCACGTCGGCCGGGGTCAGCCCGGACCGCCGCCACAGGTCGGCGCCCACGTTGCCGATCGCGGGCAGGGCGGCCAGGTCGCCGCGGTAGTAGCCGAACATCATCATCTGGTCCGGGCCGGTGCCCTGCGCCGCCGCGTTGATCAGCACGGGCGGCCGGGGCAGGTCGCGGGCGCGCTCGGCGGAGGTCACCACGAGGGCGACCCCGCCGTCGGACTCCTGGCAGCAGTCCAGCAGGTGCAGCGGGTCCACGATCCAGCGGGACGCCTGGTGCTCCTCCAGCGTGATCGGGCGGCCGTGGAACCACGCCTTGGGGTTGGTGGCCGCGTGCCGCCGCATCGCGACCGCCACCCGCCCGAAGTCCTCGCTGGTGGCGCCGTACTCGTGCATGTAGCGGCGGGCCTGCATGGCCACCCAGGCGGCCGGGGTGGCGAAGCCGTAGGGCAGGTGCCAGGAGAACTCCAGCCCGGTGGAGTCCGCACGGCCGGAGGCGGTGGCCTGCCCGAACCGGTGGCCGGAACGCTCGTTGAACGCGCGGTAGCAGACCACCACGTCGGCCTGCCCGGTCGCCACGGCCATCGCGGCGTGCGCCACGGTCCCGCAGGCCGCGCCGCCGCCGTAGTCGACCCGCGAGAAGAACCTCAGCCCCGGGATGCCCAGCTCGCGCTGCACGGCGATCTCGGAGCTGGCGTCCGCGGTGAAGGTGACCAGCCCGTCCACGTCGGCCGGGGACAGCCCGGCGTCGCGCAGGGCGTCCAGGCACGCCTCGGCCGCCAGCCGCAGCTCCGAGCGGCCGGACTCCTTGGAGAACTCGGTGGCCCCGATCCCTGCGATCGCGGCCTTGCCGGACAGCGTCATCGCGCCGCCTCCGTCCCGTGGCCCCCGCCGTGGCCCCCGCCCCGCCTGAGCCTGACCGTGGCGGTGACGTGGTCGCCGAGGGAGACCGTGCCCCGCACCCGTACCGTGCCGTTGCCGGCCCGTTCGGCGAACAGCCGGAGGGTGTCCCCGGCGTAGGCGGGCGCGCCCAGCCGGACCTCGACGCGCTCCAGCTCGGCCCCCGGAACGGTCGCCAGCGCGGTGCGCTGCACCAGGCCCATGGTGGTGAGGATGTTCACGAAGATGTCCTTGGTGCCCTGGGCACGGGCCAGGGCGGTGTCGTGGTGCACGGGCGTGAAGTCGCGGGTGGCCAGCGCCGTGGCGATCACGAACGTGGGGGTCAGGGGGATCTCCAGCACCGGCTCCTCGCCCGCGGCCCCGTGGCCGGACCCGTGGCCGGACCCCTGGCCGGCCTTCCGTTCGGCCGCCTCGTCCCCGCCCTGCCGCGCCGCGCCCGCCGGGACCCACTGCGGGAGGACGAGCTCGTCGTCCATCCGCTCGAAGGCCACCTCGACGGGCATGCCGATCTTCACCTCGTCCGGCGGGACGCCGTTGACGTTCCCGACGATCCGGACGCCCTCCTCCAGCTCGACGACCGCCACCACGTACGGGGGCGTGCGGCCGGGGACGGGCGGATGGTGGTGCACCACGTAGCTGTGCACCTCGCCCCGCCCGCTCGCGACCACGTGCTCCCGCGACAGCGAGTGGCACTCGGGGCACACCGGGCCGGGCGGGTGCCGGAGCGCCCCGCAGTCCGCGCACCGCTGGATCCGCAGCTCGCCGTCCTTGACGCCGTCCCAGAAGAACGCGGTGTCGGGGCCGACCGCCGGGCGCAGCGGGTACGCCCCGCCCGCGCCCTTCCCGCCCGCGCCCTTGCCGCCCCCGCCGGGCTTCCCCGCGCCGCCGGGACGCTCGCGCGGCCGGAACTTCAGCACCCGGAACAGCATCTCGGCGACGCGTTCGTCCCGCTCGTCGTACCAGGTCTGGTACCAGGTGACGAAGTAGCCCTCGCCCATCGCGGTGCGCTTGGGCCCGGCGATGCCGTCGAACCGCAGCGTCGAGCGCAGCCGCTCGCCGTGCCGCAGGTAGCGGTCGTAGGTCTGCTCGCAGTTGGTGGCGACGACGCCGCGGTAGCCGGACTCGTCGAGCAGCCGGAGCACCTCGTCCGCGGCGGACCCGCCCTTGGCCGTGCCCAGGCCCGGCATCGACCACACCTGGATCATCGCGGGCGGCGCCAGGCCGCCCTCGTGCCAGGCCGGGTCCGGGTCGCCGAGCGCCTGCGTCCAGTTGCGGATCATCGGCTCGTTGACCGGGTCGGCGCAGGGCGGCGCCGGCCGCTCGCCCGCCTCCGCCAGCCGGGCCGCCAGCGCGGTGAGCCGGTCGTGCACGCCCTCCGCCCCCGTGCTCTCCGCCCCCGTGCTCTCCGGCGCGCCCGCCGCCGCGTCCCGCCCGGCCGCGCTCTCCCCGGCGGCCGCGGTCACCGCGGCGCCCGGGGCAGGCCGAGGCCGATCATCGCGATCAGCTCGCGCTGGATCTCGTTGACGCCGCCGCCGAAGGTCAGCACGACCGCGCCCTTGACGCTGTGGTCCATGTGGGCGATGAACTCCGCGGTCGCCGGGTCTCCCGGGTCGCCGTAGCGGGCGAGGACGTCGCCCACGATCCGGCCCACGTCCTGCTTGCGCTCCGAGCCGTAGATCTTGGTGGCGGACGCGTCCGGGGCGCCCAGCCAGCCGAGGTCCTGGTTGGCCGCGACCTGCCAGTTGAGGAACTCGTTGACGCGCAGGTAGGTGTACACCTGGGCGACCGCGCGGCGCACCGCCGGCACCTCGATCGGCGGGCGGCCGCCCGGTCCGGCCGCGGTACGGGCCCAGTGCGCGAAGCGGTCGTAGGTCGAGCCGATGTTGCCCGCCGGCCCCAGCGTCACCCGCTCGTGGTTGAGCTGGTTGACGATCAGGTCCCAGCCCTTGTTCTCCTCGCCGATCAGCATGTCCGCCGGGACCCGGACGTCCTGGTAGTAGGTGGAGTTGGTGTGGTGGCGGCCGTCCATGGTGACGATGGGCGTCCAGGAGAACCCCGGGTCGGCGCAGTCCACGATGAGCATCGAGATGCCCTTGTGCTTCTTGGCCTCGGGGTCGGTACGGGCGGCCAGCCAGATGTAGTCGGAGTAGTGCGCGCCCGAGGTGAAGATCTTCTGGCCGTTGACGACGTAGTGGTCGCCGTCGCGGACCGCGGTGGTGCGCAGCGAGGCCAGGTCCGTGCCGGCGCCGGGCTCGCTGTAGCCGATCGCGAAGTGGCACTCCCCCGCCAGGATCCTGGGCAGGAAGAACTCCTTGTGCTCCGCCGACCCGTACTGCAGGATCGTCGGCGCCACCGAGTTCAGCGTGATGATCGGGTAGGGCACCTCGGCGCGGGCGATCTCGTTGGCGAAGATCTGCTGCTCCATCGGGCCGTAGCCGCGCCCGCCGTACTCCTTGGGCAGCGCCACGCCCAGCATGCCGTCCCGGCCGAGCCGCTTGCAGTGCTCCATGTACGCGGTGCCGAACGGGTCGTCGGCGATCGCGGCGCGGCCCTCGGCGTCCAGGCAGTTCTGGAAGTACTCGCGCAGCTCGGCGCGGAGCCTCTTCTGCTCGGCGGTCAGATCGATGAACAACTCACGCCTCCTGTGCGAGGAGAGATCCGAGGGTGTCGAGCTGGTCCTCGGCGCCGCCGAGCAGGTGTCCCAGCTGCTTGCCCCAGGCGAAGTAGCGGTGCAGCGGGTACGTCACGTCCAGCCCGATCCCGCCGTGCAGGTGCTGGCAGGTGTAGAGCGCCCTCATCACCGGTTCGCAGGCGTTGTACGAGGCGATCGCGAGCACCTCGTCGGCGTCGCCGGCCGCGGGACCGTTCCCGGCGTCCCCCGAGAGCCGCCAGGCCGCCGCCCAGACCGCCACGTCCAGGGCCCGCTTGGCGATGTAGACGTCGCCGATCTGCATGGTCACGGCCTGGAACTGCGCCAGCGCGCGCTCGAACTGCTCGCGGGTCTTGACGTACTCGGTGGTGAGGTTCAGCGCGCCCTCGATCACGCCGGACGCCAGCGCCACCGCCCCGGCGACCGCCGAGCGCCGCAGCGTCCGCCAGGCCGTACCGTCGGCGGTGCCGCCCAGGAGGGCGTCCGCGGTGACGCGTACGCCGGCCAGCTCGACCCGCGACAGCGGCTCGGTGGTCGCCGACGGCTGCGGGGTGAGGACGACCTGGGAGGGTTCCACCAGGAAGACCCCGATCTCCCCGCCCTCCGCGCCCGCGCCGGTGACGCGGGCGGGGACGAGGATGCGGGCCGCCTCCGCCGCGTACGGGACGAACGTCTTCACCCCGTCCAGGACGTAGGCGTCGCCGTCGCGGCGGGCGGTCGCGGCGATCTCGCCGGGCGGGCCGACCTCGCGGTAGGCGCCGGTGAGCACCGCCTCGCCCTCGTTCAGCGGCGCCAGCAGGGCCCGCTGCGCGGCCGTGCCGTGCGCGGCGACCGGGACGGCGGCCAGCGCCAGCGAGGCGTACGCGGGCACGGGCGCGACGTGCGCGCCGATCTCCCGGAGCACCACGGTCAGCTCGATCGCGCCCAGGCCGGCGCCGCCCACCTCCTCGGGCAGGCAGACGCCCAGCAGCCCCGCCTGGCCGAGCGCCTTCCAGACCGCCGTGTCGTAGGGCGCCCCGGTCTTCTCGAACGCCTCCAGCCGCTGGCGGTCCGCCTCTCGCCCGAGCAGGCCGGCCGCGAGTTCCCGCAGCTCCCGCTGGGTCTCATCGAGGTTGAAGTCCACTCATCCATTCCCTTCCAGAAGGTGCAGCCGGCCGCGCCGCTCGAACTCGCCGCGGATGCGGGCCGCGTCGTCGGGGGTCATACGCCGGTAGGCCAGGTCGCGGCCGGGACGCCACCACACGGGGTCGCCGGTGCGCCAGCCCTCCCGCGCCAGCGAGCGTTTGAGGATCTTGTTGGAGGCGGTGGCGGGGAGTTCCGGCGCGACGCGCACGTACCGGGGCGGCCACTTGGGGCTCAGGTCGGCGCGCCCGCGCAGGTACGCGGCGAACGCGGCGGGATCGAAGCCGTCGGCGGCCAGGGCGAGCATGACCTGGTCGCCGGAGGCCGCGTCGGGCACCCCGTACACCGCCAGCTGCCGCACCCCCGGCAGGTCGGCGAGCACCCGCTCGACCTGGGCGGCGCCGAAGTTCTCGCCGTCCACGCGGAGCCGGTCGGCCGAGCGCCCGGCGAAGAAGGCGTAGCCGTTCTCGTCGGCGTAGGCGTGGTCGCCGCTCCAGAACATGCCGTCGCGCAGCCGGTCGGGGGCGTCCTCGTTGTAGTAGCCGTCGAAGAGGCCGAGGCCGCGGGTGTTGACCAGCTCGCCGATGGCCTCGTCGCCGTTGAGCAGGCGCCCCGCGCCGTCGAACCGTGCGGGCGGGCACTCCCGCCCGGTGGCGGGGTCGAGCACCTTGACCCCGTCGGTGAGCCGGCCGAGCGCGCCGGGCGGGGCGGACGGGTCGGCGCTGAGCGAGATCGCGGTCTCGGTGGAGCCGTACCCGTCGACGACCCGGCATCCGAACCGTTCGGCGAACGCCTCCTGCTCGCGCGGGGCCGCCTCGTTGCCGAAGGCGAACCGGAGCGGGTTGCGGGCGTCGCCGGGGTCCGGGGGCGTGGCCAGGACGTACGACAGGGCCTTGCCGACGTAGTGCAGGTAGGTGCAGCCGTGCTCGCGTACGTCGGGCAGCAGGCGGGAGGCGGAGAAGCGGGACCGCAGCACCAGCTCGGCGCCGGCGGCGAGCGCGGGCGCGAACGCGGCCATGACCGCGCCCGAGTGGAACAGCGGCATCGGGCAGTAGACGGCGTCGCCGGCCGTCAGCATCCGCCCGGCCAGGTTCTCCCCCGGCACGACCACCTTCCGGTGGGTGACGCGGACCGCCCGGGGCCGCCCGGACGTCCCCGAGGTGAAGATCAGCATCAGCAGCGTCCCGGGGTCGGGCTCGAACGGGACGGCGGGCAGGGCGGGGGCCGGGGGGTCGAGGTAGATCTCGTTCTCGATGTCCAGGACGGGCAGCGGCGCCCGGCCGTCGCCGACCCCGGCCGCCAGCCCCGCCGCCAGTTCCGCGTGCCGCGGCTGGGTGACGACCAGGTCGCAGTTGGCGCGCTCGGCGTCCCCGGCAAGCTCGGCCGCCCCCCGCGTCGGGTTGAGGGCGACCACGACCGCGCCGGACAGGGCGGCGCCGCCCAGCAGGAAGACCATCTCGGGGACGTTGTCCAGCAGCGTTCCCACGTGCGCGGGGCGGTCCGGGCGGCTCCGGGCGGCCAGCCGGCGGGCCCGGTCCTCGCACTCGGCGACGACCTCGCGCCACGTCCAGGAGCGTCCGTCGTCCACGCTGCGCAGCCCGGGCCGGTCGTCGTCCGCGCGCGCCCTCAGCCACGCCGCCACCGTCACCGCGCCACCTCCCGGGACACTTGCCCTTCGGCGGCAAAACTAGAACAGATTCTAGTCAGTGTCCAGAGGTATGATCGACTCCTGGAGATCCCCGATCGACCACGCGTGCCAGCGCCGGGAGGGCGTCCGGCAGTGATCTCGCCCACCCGCGAGCGTGGCCGTTCAGATAACACGTTCTCGCTCGCCCTGTAGGCTGGGGCGGCGGGAGGCCCGGAACGCGGCACGCGCCCCGGCCAGGGACCCGCCCAGGGAAGGGAAGACGACCGTGACCGCAGAGCCGACGGCGACCGAGCAGGGCGTGCGCGCACGCAGCCAGCACCAGCGGCGCAAGCGCATCGTCCAGGCCGCCGCCGCCCTGGCCTCCCGGGGCGGGGTCGAGGCGATGCAGATGCGCACGGTCGCCGAACGGGCCGGGGTCGCGCTCGGCACCCTCTACCGCTACTTCCCGTCCAAGATGGACCTGGTCGTGGCGGTGGTCAGCGAGGAGCTCGACCTGCTGGAGAGCAGCATCGAGCGGCGCCCGCCGCGCGCCGACGGCCCGCCCCGGCGGGCGGTGGAGGTGCTGATGCGCGCGACCCGCGGGCTGATGCGCGAGCCCGAGCTGGCCGAGGCGCTGATCCGTTCGCTGCTGCTGTCGGACGTCAAGACCGACTTCGGCGACCGGATGACCGGGATGATGCTGCGGGCCGCCGCCGGGCCCGACGCGCAGGTCGCCGAGGACGACCCGCGCCGCGTGGTGGCCCGGGCGCTGTCGAGCGCCTGGACCATGGAGATGATCGAGATGCTGCGCGGCCACGCCACGGCCGAGGAGATCCAGGCGCGGCTGGAGACGGCCGCCGAACGCCTGCTCACCGACTTCTGACCCGGCTCCCGCGGGGCCGGGCTCGCGCCCGGCCGGCGCACCGGACGAGGACCGCCCGTCCAGGTGCGCCGACCGGACCCCATTTCACCGATCCGCACGTTCTCACCGTGTCGCCGAGGGACCCCGGAGAAGGCTCAGCGAGCGCGATGAACGCGGATCAGCAGGACCCTGCGATCAGAAGTTGTAGAGCTGCCCCCAGCCTCCACCGGTCGTGACCGTCCTCGTGCACACCAGCCGGTGCCTGTTGTTGGGCACGTTGAAGGGCACCGACCTGGCCGTGGTCGGACTCGAGTTCGACACCCTTCCCCGTTCGACCACATTGGGGTCGTAGGCAATGCAGGTCACCGTCTTGCCACCGCTCGTTCCGAGCACGGAAATGGTGATCCTGCTGCTGGCCGCCACATAGCCGGTGGAGCAGCTGTAGGCGCCGTTCCCGAGGGTGCAACCCACGCTGGCGGCCCAGGCCGGTGCGGCGGGCGCCAGAACGGCGCCGAACGCGATGCCGGCCACTGCCATTGCGCGAACCGAGGGTTTCTTCATCCGAACCTCCATGCTGTGCGGACACTTGGCGCGACGCGCCCTCCCCCGAGGATGCGGTCATCCCAACATCCGACAATCGATCTTGTCAAGACTCCAAGTATCGCCCGGACAAATTTAACCTCCCGACCGCGGGCGCGTGGCTAGGGGCGCTGGCCCGGCCGGTCGACGATGCCCGCGGCCTGCCGCGTCTGCATCAGCTGGACGGTGCCCTTCTTCACCGTCGCCTTGACGTCCAGGCCCGAGACGGTGTGGTCCTTGACGGCGACGGACCGTTCGCCGAGGTAGGCGAAGGTCTGGGGGTCCAGCAGCAGTTCGGCGTGCAGCCAGCCTTCGGCGACGCGGCCCAGCCCGATCGCCGGGCGGCCCGCCCCGTCGACCTTCCGGACGAGGGTGACGCCGGGGATCTTCTTGATGGCGCGGTACAGGGCCGCCTCCACCTTCGGTGGCAGCACGTTGTCGCGCAGGATGGCGCCCAGCATGGTGTACGCCGTCTCGTACCGCCCCTCGGGCGTGCTCCCCAGGCCGCCCATCTCCCTGTAGATCCAGGCCAGCAGGGCGTCCGGGTCGGTGGGCAGCCCCGCCAGGGACGGGTAGTCCTGGGGCGGCGTGGTCCTCATCGCGTCGAGGATCTCCAGACGCCCGCCGCGGACGGAGGCCGTCTTCGCGCCGTCGGCCCGCTTCCACTCGCGCACGACGCGGGTCTTGTACGGCCCCCCCGTGGCCACGCCGCCGGCCTTGACGGAGGTGCGGCGGCGCGACTCGAGGTAGATCCACTGGTCCGGCCGGGGCGGGGTGAACGCGCGGCGCTCCGCGGTGACGGCGGCCCGTTCCAGCGCCTCGGCGGCGTTGGCCACGGGGCCCGCCGGCAGGCCGGGGAGGACGGGCCGCGGGCGGCCGTCCTGATCGGTGCCGCCGGAGGTCTGGGCGATCGTCACGCCGGCGGCGATCGCGGCGGCCAGCGTCCCGACCGCGACGAACCGCAGCGCGGGCCGGGGCAGGCGGAACGGGCGGAACGAACGGCGCCGTGCGGCGGGCGGTTCCGCCGTCGAGGCGCCGGGGGCGGCTCCGGCGCGGGCGAGCAGGGCCGCGCGGGCCGCCGCGCGGGCGCCGTCCGCGGGCGGGTCGGTGTCGGCCCAGGCGGCGCGCAGGATGTCCAGATCGTTCATCGGTCGAGGTCCTCTCCGGAGAGGGCGGGGGCGGTGTGGCCGAGCGCGGCGCGGATCTTCGTACGGGCGCGGTGCAGCCGGGACCGCGCGGTCCCGGCCGGGATGCCGAGCGCGTCGCCCGCCTCCCGCAGGGTCAGCCCGGCCCAGGCGACCAGCAGCAGCACGTCCCGGTCGCCGCGGGCGATCCCGGCCAGCGCCGCGGCCAGGGGGCCGCGCGCGGCCTGCGCGTCGATCCGGCCGGCGACCCGGTCGGCATGGCCCTCGGTCGCCTCCTCGGCCCCGGTCCGGGCCAGCGCCCGGTACTGCCGGGTCTCCGCGCGGTGGTGCCGGGCGATCAGGTTGGAGGCGATCCCGTACAGCCAGGGCCGGGCGTCGTCGCGGCCGAGGTCGTAGCGTTCCCGCCGGTCGAAGGCGATGAGGAACGTCTCGGCGGCCACGTCGTCGGCCAGGGCGTGGCCCAGCCGCCGCGCGGCGTACCCGTGGACGGCGGCGTGGTAGCGGTCGAAGAGCGCGGCGAAGAGCTCCGGTTCCGCCCGCGACCGGCCGATGATCGCGGCGTCGCTCTCCCGCCCGGTGGCCGCGGGCGGCCCGGTCACCGCCGCCATGCCCGGCTCCGGTCCCGGTCTCGTCTCGGACTCGTCGGTGTCATCGCACGCCTTCCGCTGGGGGGTTCGGTCCTCCCTCATTCGCCGATGGGCGGCGGAGCGTTCGCGGCCCGGGCCGGGTCCGGAGCGGAATCCTCGCAGGACGCCCGGCGCGGACGGCGCGCCACTAGCCTTGACCCATCCAGTGCCGGACGGGAAAGGTGCGCAGTGAGCGATCAGGAACCGATACTCAGCGACGGCGTCATCATCGAGTTCATCGACGGCAAGGACGTCCCTGTCGCCCACAAGGACTTCGGTGAGCGTGCCGTGGTGATGCGCGACGCCAAGAACCCCGAGGGCCCCATCCTGTACTTCACCGAGGCCGAGTGGGACGCCTTCGTCGCCGGTGTCAAGGACGGCGAGTTCGACGACCTCCTGGAAGAGGAGCCGGCCGCCGAGGCCTGAGGGGGCGGCGCGGCCCGGCCGGGAGGGGCGCCCGTCCCCCGGCCGGGCGGTCCGCGAGGTCAGGGGCCCGCGAGCTCGTTCCAGCGGCGGGTGAGCAGGCGCTCCCCCTCGGGGGCGAGGTCGCCGTACAGGCGCAGCCGGGCCAGGCCGCCGTCGGGGTGGACGTCCAGCCGCACGTGCGTGATCTCGCGGTCGTCCTCCAGCCGGAAGCGGTGCCGCCCGTCGGGCTGGACGCGGGTGCGGCCCAGCAGCTCGTGCCAGGCGGCGGGGTCGTCGAGGTCGCCGGCGCGGGCGTCCAGCGCCGCCAGCGAGACGTGACCGGGCGCGTTGAACTTCAGGTTGGTGGTGTCGATCTCGGCGAGCCGGACGACGCCGGGCGCGGCGAGCCGCACGATCGCCCAGTCGTTGCCGGGTTCCCGGCGCCGCGCGGTCTCCCAGCCCTCGGCCTGGTTGCGGGCGAGACCGGGGAACAGCATGTTGTCGGGCGCCGAGTAGAACATGTTCGAGCAGCCGACCACCCGCGCGCCGTTCTCCAGCGCGGCCAGGTCGACCGTCAGCCCGCGCAGCAGCCGCGGGTCGGGGACGACCTCGCCGTGCACGCGGAGCCGGGCGACGCCGCCGTCGGGGTGGATGTTCAGCCGTACGTGGGTGAAGCGGCGGGGCACGTCCACGGCGAAGGCGTGCGCGGCGTCGCCCCCGAGCGCGCTCCTCGGGACGATCTCCACCCAGCGGGCGTCCGCCAGCTCGGCGGGCGAGGGGTGGCCGTCCACGGCGCACGCCTCCACCGAGGCGTGCGGCGGGAAGTTGCCCTTGAACCAGGCGGTGTCGACGACCACGCCGCGGATCACTCCGGGCAGGCCGAGCCGGACGATCGCCCAGTCGTGCCCCAGCTCGCCGTCGTCGCCCGGACGGCGCCGCGCGGTCTCCCAGCCGTCGTACTCCTGCCCCTTGGGGCCGAAGGTCTCCGGGTGGAACGCGGGGGGCCACGGGTTGATGAGGTTCTCCTTCTCCTCGAACGACTCGTCGCTGGCGGCGACGACCGATCCGCCGAGGGTGCGCACGGCCAGGTCGGGCAGGGAGGCGAACGCGTCCACAGGACTCCCCTCGTGGTCAGAACTCCTGGTCAGAGCCGGTGTTCAGAGCTGGTCTTCAGAGCCGGTGTTCAGAGCTGGTGTGCAGGACTCGTGGTCAGGGCTCGGGCCGGTGCCGGGGCTCGTGGTCACGGCCGGGTCAGCAGCTCGCCGCGCGGCGCGCCGTCGGGGTCGATGATCCGCCCGCGCAGCCAGGCCGCCTCCACGACGCCGGTGAGCGAGGCCCCCGCGTACGGGGTGACCGGGTGGCGGTGCCGCAGCCCGGACGGGTCCACCACGAACGTGGCGTCCGGGTCGAAGGCCACCAGGTCGGCGTCGGCACCGGCGGCGATCTCGCCCTTGCGGCCGGTGAGGCCCGCGAGGGCGGCGGGCCCGGCGGCCATCCAGCGCGCCACCGCGTCCAGGCCGTGCCCGCGCGCGCGGGCGGCCGTCCACACCGCCGGCAGGCCGAGCTGGAGCGAGGAGATCCCTCCCCAGGCGGTCGCGAAGTCGCCGCGCTTGAGCTCGGGGGTGCAGGGCGAGTGGTCGGTGACGACGCACGAGATCACCCCGTCCGCCAGGCCCCGCCACAGCTCGTCGCGGTTGCCGGGGTCGCGGATGGGCGGGCAGCACTTGTAGGCGGTGGCGTCCGGGCGGGGGACGTCGTCGGCGGACAGGGTCAGGTAGTGGGGGCAGGTCTCGGCGGTCACCGGGAGGCCGCGGGCGCGCGCCTTGGCCAGCGGTTCCAGGCAGGCAGCGGCCGACAGGTGCAGGATGTGCGCCCGCGCGCCGGTCTCCTCGACCAGCCGGACGACCCGTTCGACCGCGCGGCGCTCGGCGTCCGGCGGGCGCGAGGCCAGGAACGCCGGGTAGCCGCCGTCGCCGGGTTCCGAGAGCGCCGCCGGGTCCTCGGCGTGCACGATGACCAGGCCGCCGAGCGCGGCGATCGCGGTGAACGCCGCCCGCATCTGCTCGTGCGACAGCGGCGGGAACTCCGGGACGCCGGAGTCGGCGGTGAAGCACTTGAACCCGAAGACGCCCCCTTCGTGGAGCGGGGCCAGCGACGGGACGTTGCCGGGCACGGCGCCGCCCCAGAACCCGACGTCGACGTGCACCCGTCCCCGCGCGGCGTCCCGCTTGACGGCGAGCGCGGCGGGCGTGGTGGTGGGCGGCAGGGAGTTGAGCGGCATGTCGACGAGCGTGGTCACGCCGCCCGCGGCGGCGGCCCGGGTGGCGGTGGCGAAGCCCTCCCACTCGGTACGGCCGGGTTCGTTGATGTGGACGTGGGTGTCGACCAGGCCCGGGAGCAGCGCGGTCGCGCCCAGGTCGATCTCGGCGCCCGGCGGGACGGGGCCGAGGGGCGCGCCGTGCTCGGCGACGGCGGCGATCCGCCCGTCCCGGACGGCCACCGCCGCCGGGCGCTCGCCGCCGGGGAGCACGACCCGGGCGGACCGGATCACCAGGTCGTAGCCGCCGGTCGCGGTCATGTCCCCCGCCCTTCCTCGCCGAACGCGATGTGCTCGGGCCGTACCGGCACCCGGGTGAGCGCCTTGCCGGTGGCGTCGCGTACGGCGGCGACGATGGCGGGGGTGGAGGAGAGGGTGGGCGGCTCCCCGGCGCCGCGCAGCCCGTACGGCGCGTTCGGGTCCGGATATTCCAGGATGTCCAGCCTCATGGGCGGCATGTCGAGGATGGTGGGGATCAGGTAGTCGGTGAAGGACGGGTTGCGGACCTCCCCGCCCGCGACCACGATCTCCTCCATCACCGCCAGGCCGAGGCCCTGCGCCGAGCCGCCGTGGATCTGCCCCTCCAGCGCCTGCCGGTTGAGGATCCGCCCGACGTCCTGGACGGCGGCCATCTCCACGACCTTGACCAGGCCCAGCTCGACGTCCACGTCCACCACCGCGCGGTGCACGCACAGCGCGAGCTGGGTGTGGCTGTCGCCCTGCCCGGTGACCGGGTCGAGCGTGGTGGTGGGGCGGTGGTGGTACTCGCGGGTCTCCTCGACGGCGCCGGTCCCGAGGACCTCCTCGATCGAGGCCAGCACCCCGCCCTCCCGCGAGACGATCTTGCCGTCGTGCACGGCCAGGTCCGCGGTCCCGGCGCCGTCCAGGCCGAGCCGCCGCGCGGCCAGCTCCAGCAGCCGGGCCCGTACCGCCTCGCAGGCCGCCTTCACCGCGCCGCCGGTCATGTACGACTGGCGGGAGGCGGAGCTGGACCCGGCGTCGCCGACCCGGTTGTCGGCGGGCAGCACGGTGACCCGCTGCACGCCCAGCTCGGTCCGGGCGATCTGCGCCTGGACGGTCACCAGGCCCTGGCCGACCTCGGCGGCGGCGGTGTGCACCAGCGCGGTGGGCTCGCCGCCGATCACCTCCAGCCGGACGCGGGCGGTGGACAGGTCGTCGAAGCCCTCGGAGAAGCAGATGTTCTTGATGCCGATGCCGTACCCGACCCCGCGGACGACGCCTTCGCCGTGCGTGGTCTGGGACACCCCGCCGGGAAGGTCGCGCAGATCCGCGCCGCCGCCGTCCGGGCGGGCGGGCGCGGCCGGCAGCGGCATCGCCTCCAGCCGGTCCAGCATCTCCACCATGGGGGCCGGGGAGTCGATGACCTGCCCGGTGGCCAGTCGCGACCCCTGCCGTACGGCGTTGCGGCGGCGGACCTCCAGCGGGCCGATCCCGCAGGCCGCGGCCAGCCGGTCCATCATCGACTCGTAGGCGAAGCACGCCTGGACGGCGCCGAAGCCGCGCATCGCGCCGCAGGGCGGGTTGTTGGTGTAGACGCCGTACGCGTCGATCCTGATGTTGGGGATCTCGTAGGGGCCGACGCCGAGCGAGGCGGCGTTGCCGACGACGTTCCCGGTGGAGGAGGTGTACGCGCCGCCGTCCAGGATGATCTCGACGTCGGCGTACAGCAGCCGCCCGTCCTCGGCGGCGCCGTACTCGTACCGCATCCACGCCGGGTGCCGGTGGACGTGGCCGAAGAACGACTCGTACCGGTCGTAGGACATCTTCACGGGACGGCCGGTGCGCAGCGCCAGCATCCCCGCGTGGATCTGCATCGACAGGTCCTCGCGCCCGCCGAACGCGCCGCCGACGCCGGCCAGGGTCATCCGGATCCGGTCCTCGGGCAGGCCCAGGCAGGGGGCGATCTGCCGGATGTCGTTGTGCAGCCACTGGGTGGAGACGTACAGCTCCAGGCCGCCGTCCTCGGCGGGGACGGCCAGACCGGACTCGGGGCCGAGGAACGCCTGGTCCTGGATGCCGACCTCGTACTCGCCGGACACCACGACCGCCGCCGCGCCCCTGGCCGCGGCGACGTCGCCGACCCGGATCGGCTGGTGGCGGGTGATGCCGCCGCGTTCCTGCACCCGGTGGCGTTCGGGGTCGGCGACCACGGCGCGCGGGTCGGTGACCGGTTCCAGCACCTCCCACCCGATCGCGATCCGTTCCAGGGCGCGGCGGGCGATCTCGGGGTGGTCGGCGGCGACGAGCGCGACCGGCTCGCCCTGGTGGCGGACCTCGCCGATGGCCAGCACCGGCTGGTCCTCGGTGTGGTCGATCCCGTACACCTTGCGGCCGGGCACGTCCTCGTGGGTGAGGACGGCGTGGACGCCGGGCGTGGCGAGGGCCGGGCCGATGTCGAGGGACAGGATCCTGGCGCGGGGGTGCGGGCTGCGCAGCGTCGCGCCCCACAGCATCCCGTCCATCCACAGGTCGGAGGAGTAGGCGAACTCCCCGGTGACCTTGAGGGTGCCGTCGGGCCGCCGGGGGCTGTCGCCGACGCCGCCGGCGACGGGCGTGCCGGGGGCCGTCACCCGCCCGGGTGCGTCCTGCATCAGAGCACCTCCTCGGCGAGCTTCATGAGGCGGCGGTGGGCGGCGGCGCCGCGGCGGCCGGCCTCGTCCTGCGGGACGGTGACGAGCGTGTCGCCGTCCACCACGGTCCGGCCGCCGACCAGCAGCCGTTCCAGCGGCGGGGTCTGGCCGAAGGCGAACGCGACCACCGGGTCGTCCACCGCCCGGTGGAATCCGTCCAGCCGCCAGAGGGCCAGGTCGGCGAGCTTGCCGGGTTCCAGGGAGCCGATCTCGTCCGCGCGGCCCAGGCAGCGGGCGCCGCCCAGGGTCGCGATCTCCAGCGCCTGCCGGGCCGTCAGCGCCGCCGGGCCGTACCGGGCCCGCTGCATGTAGAGGGCCTGCCGGACCTCCCCGGCGAGCGGGACCAGCTCGGCGGACGCGGAGCCGTCCACGCCGAGGCCGACCGGGGCGCCCGCCCGCAGCAGGTGGGAGACCCGGGCGATGCCGGCGCCGAGCCGCGCGTTGGAGCTGGGGCAGTGGGCGGTGCCGGTGCCGGTCTCGGCGAGCCGCTTGATGTCGGTGTCGTGCAGGTGGACGCAGTGGGCGAGCCAGACGTCGCCGCCGAGCCAGCCGAGGGTGTCCATGTACTCGACCGGTGTCGTCCCGAACTGCTCGCGGGTGTGCTCCTCCTCGTCCAGGGTCTCGGCGAGGTGGGTGTGCAGCCGCACGCCCTTGGCGCGCGCCAGCCGGGCCGACTCGGCCAGCAGCTCCCGGCTGACCGAGAACGGGGAGCAGGGCGCGACCGCGACGCGCAGCATCGAGCCGGGCGAGGGGTCGTGGTACCGGTCGATGGCGGCCTCGGTCTCGGCCAGGATCGTGTCGAGGTCCTCCACCACCTCGTCCGGGGGGAGCCCGCCCTGGGACCGCCCCCGGTCCATCGAGCCCCGGCACGGGTGGAACCGCACGCCCAGCTCGGCGGCGGCCTCGATCTCGGCGGCGAACAGGTCGCCGCGGCCCTTGGGGAAGATGTAGTGGTGGTCAGTGGAGGTGGTGCAGCCCGACTTGGCCAGCCAGGCCAGCCCGGCGCTCGCGGCGCCCCTCACGACCTCGGCGTCCATCTTCGACCAGGGCCGGTAGAGCGTCACCAGCCACTCGAAGAGGGTGCTGTCGGGGGCCAGGCCCTGGCTCGCCCACTGGTAGAGGTGATGGTGGGTGTTGACCAGGCCGGGCGTGGCCAGGCAGCCGGTCGCGTCGATCCGCTCGGCGCCCTCGGGCACCGGGCCGGGCGCCAGGCCGGGGCCGACCGCGGCGATCCGGTCGCCCTCCACGACGATGTGCCCGGACGGGTGCTCGTCGCCGGAGACGGTCACGACATGGGCGTTCTCGATGACGATCGTCACGGCGTCCCCTCCCCGGCGGCGGCCCGGCGCCGCGCGGCGAGCCGCACCGCGTCCAGGATCTTCTCGTAGCCGGTGCAGCGGCACAGGTTGCCCGCCAGCGCCTCGCGGATCTCGGCGTCGGTCGGGTCGGGCACCCGGCCGAGCAGGGCGTGCGACTGGACGATCAGGCCGGGCGTGCAGAAGCCGCACTGCACCGCGCCCGCGTCGACGAACGCCCGCTGCACCGGGTCGAGCCGTTCCCCGGCGTCCTCCCCGGCCGGGCCGTCGCCGGACGGGCCGTCGCCCGCCAGGCCCTCGACCGTACGGACCTCGCGGCCCTGGACCTGCCCGGCGGCGACCAGGCACGCGCACGCCGTGACGCCGTCCAGGTAGACCGTGCAGGACCCGCATTCGCCCTGCTCGCAGGCGTTCTTGGAGCCGGGCAGGCCCATCCGCTCGCGCAGCACGTAGAGCAGGCTCTCGCCCTCCCACACATCGTCGACGGTCTCCTCCGTCCCGTTGACCGTGAACGTCACGCGCATCAGGACGCCTCCCTTCCCGCCTCGCCCGCGTAGTCGTTCCATGCCCAGGCCAGCGTGCGCCGCGCCATCACCGCCAGCGCGTGGACGCGGTAGCCGGCGGTGCCGCGGACGTCGTCGATCGGCGCGGCGGCCTCCCGGACCAGCTCGCCGAAGCGCCGCGCGACCCCGGGGTCGATCGGGCGGCGGCCGTCCCAGTCCAGCTCGGCGGACAGGAACTCCTCGGCCGAAGCGGCGCGGCGCGGTGTCGGGGCCGCCGAGCCGACACCGGTCCCGGCCCGCCGTTCCTCCGGGTGCAGGGCGAGCGCGAACGAGCAGACCGCGATCACCATCGCGTTCCGGGTGCCGATCTTGGAGAAGTACTGCGGGCCGGTCGCCGGGGCGGTCCAGACGGCGCGGATCAGCTCGTCGGGCTCCAGCGCGTTGCGCTTCACGCCCGTGTAGAAGGCGGCGGCCGGGATCATCCGGGTGCCGCGGGCGGCCGACGCGACCTCGATCTCCGCGCCGCAGGCCAGCAGCGGCGGGTGGGAGTCCCCGGCGGGCGAGGCGGCGCCGAGGTTGCCGCCGACGGTGCCGCGGTTGCGGATCTGCGGTGACCCGACCGTCCGGGACGCCTGGGCCAGGCCGGGCAGCCGGTCGCCCAGCTCCTCGATCAGCCGGGCGTAGGTGACGCCCGCGCCGATCCGCAGCCGGCCGTCCACCGGCTCCCAGCCCGCCAGCTCCCGGACGGGGTTGAGGTCCAGCAGCGCGTCCGGGCGGCGCGCGGCGAAGTTGATCTCGACCATGACGTCGGTACCGCCCTGGACGGGCAGCGCCCCGGGGTGCGCCGCCCGCGCGGCGAGCGCGTCCTCCCAGGTCATGGGGCGAAGGAATTCCATGCCCACCTTCCCTTCTCAGGCCCAGGCGGCCGGTGCGGCGGGGGCGTCGGAGGCGAGCACGGTGCCTTCGATCAGCCCGTACGGGCGGTCCGCGGCGAAGTAGACCTCGTTGTCGTTGTCCATTCCGAAGGGCGACAGGTCGACCAGGAAGTGATGCTTGTTGGGCATCGCCAGCCGGACCTCGCACAGCTCCGGGCGTTCCTCCAGGACCCGCCGTCCCATCGCGTAGAGCGTCTGCTGGAGCGAGAGGCTGTGCGTCCCGGCGAACGCCTCCAGCAGGCACCGCCGTGCCTCCGCATACGAGGACGCGAAGTCGGCGCCCGTCCCCCGGTGCCGCCAGGTCGCCGTCACGGCGGTCGCGAGGATCCGGTCGTCGGTGGGCTCCAGGGTCGTGTACTCGTCCTGGGCGAACCCGTGGAACTCGCTGCCGGTGGAGTTGAGCACCACCAGGTCCTTCAGCCCCGACACCACCGACTCGGGGCCGTCCGACCCGTCGCTGTGGACCAGCGCGGTGCGGACCTCGGTCCCCGACCGGACGAACGAGTGGCCGCCCGAGATCCGCGACCACCCGTACTCCTCGATCTCCACCCGGGCGTGGGCGACGGCGGGCTGGGAGTCGGCGAAGTGCCGGGCGAGCAGGAGCGCGAACTCCTCGATCTCCCCGATCCCGTACTTCTTCGCGAACGCGAACACGGTGTTCTTCTGCGAGTCGGTGGGCAGCACCGCCGTGTTGTCGCCCACCAGATGGACCCGCTCCATGTCGCCGGACAGCGCGACGGAGACGTTCAGGTCCTTGATCTGGTGGGTCCCGCCGTCCCGCGTGACGCGGACGACGCGCGTCTCCGCCTTCCCGTACCGGTTCGGGCCGAGCACGATGGCCATGTCAACTCCCCCGCAGCATCTTGTCCAGGCGCAGCCGGACGATCTTGCCCAGTTCCTCCCGGACGACCGCCCGCTCGGCCGCGGCGTCGTTGCCGAGCCGCCTCTCCAGCGCGGCGAGCATGTCCCCGGCGCCGAGCCCGGTCGCGCAGATGAGGAAGACGTGGCCGAACCGCTCCTCGTACCGCCGGTTCCCCGCCGCGAGCGATTCACGCACGGCGGCCTCCGCCGCGTCCATCCCGGACTGCTCGCCCCTGGACCAGGACGCCTCGCGGCCCGCGCCCCGCGCCCGTTCCCCGATCCGGGGGTGCGCCGCGAGGGCCTCCTCGACGTCCGCCCAGTCCAGGGCGGCCAGGAAGGCGTCGGAGGCCGACCGCAGCGCCTCCGCGTCCGCGTACGGCCGTCCCGCCGCGACCCCGGCCGCCCACCGGCGCGACGCGCAGCAGGCCAGCAGGCCGGCCTCGGCGTCCGCCGCGGCCAGCGCGTTGAACCCGTCCAGGGCCACGTGCACCTCCGATCACCTCCCTGAAGTACACACAGTCGTTCCCAGCCGGGTCGAGTGACAGGACGTCCGAACTACCGCCCCGGGGACCGGGTCCTTTTCGTGCGTTGCTCCAAGCGTCAGAACTTCGGCGGGGTCGCCGTGGGCGGGGTGAGCCGCCCTCCGGCCCGGGTCCGGACGGCGTGCGCGGACGCGGCGGCGTTCCGCACGATCCCCCGGACGTCGTAGGCGGTCAGCCTCCCGTCCCGCTTGACCAGCCGCCCGTCGACGAACACGGTGTCCACGTTCGCCGGGGTGGCCGAGCGGACCACCGCCGACTCGATGTCGCAGGCGGGCGCCATGTTCAGGTCGTCCTGGCGGATGAGGAGGACGTCGGCGCGCTTGCCCGGCGTGATCGACCCGGTCACCTTCTCCAGGCCGAGGGCGCGCGCCCCGTTGAGCGTGGCCATCTCGATGATCTGCTTGAACACGAGCGGCGGCAGGGCGGCGGTGTCGGAGCCGATCCACGGGATGCCGAGGTTCCACGCCACGTTCATCGACTCGAACATGTTGATCGGCGCCAGCGACGAGGCGTCGAACGACAGCGAGATCGTGATCCCCGCGGCGGCCATGCGCAGCAGCTGGCCGTGGAACCCGCCCGCGGTGCCCAGCCGCAGCTCCGAATGGACGGAGAAGCTCACCGGGGCCTTGGTGCGGACCATCGCCTGCCGGTCGGCCTCGTCGAACGGCAGCGCGTGGCACAGCAGGAAGTCCGGGCCCAGGAAGCCCATCCGCTCCAGGTCGGCGGCGTGCACGGCCGTGGTCGGCCCCTGCCCCGAGTGCACCGACACCTTCAGCCCGCGCGCCTTGACCTGCTCCATCTCGGCCAGGAACGTCCCCATCTGCCCCGGGCCGCGCAGGTTCACACCCAGCTCCACCAGGCCCTCGAACGGGGACGCGCCGCCGAACCACTGCTTGCGCACCCGGTCGATGTCGGCGAAGTCGATCGGCTGCGCGGCCGGCTGGCCGTCCCGGTGACCGTAGGAGTACCGGGCGCGGAGGAGGCCGTCGCGGTGGGCGGCGAGTTCGGCGTCGGCGTAGGCGGGCCCGCGGACGTTGTGGGACCAGTTGTTGACCGTGGTGATCCCCGCACCGGCGCACTCGGCCAGTCCGAGCAGGACGCTGTGGTAGAAGTCGCCCGGCTGGTAGGCCGCGACGGTGGCGGACTTGGCCGCGAAGTACTCGAACCCCTCGGAGACGAAGTTCCGGCCGAGGGCGCTCCACATGTGGTAGTGCGACTCCACGAATCCCGGCATGACGATCATGCGGGACGCGTCGATCACCTCCGCGCCGCGCACCTTCAACCGGGGCCCGACCTGCACGATCCGGCCGTCCCGGATCTCGACGTCGGCCCGCGGCACCGTCCCGATCCCCGGGTCCACCGAGACCAGCGCCCCGCCCTTGATCAGGTAGTGCCCGCGGTGCGGCCTGCGTCCGGGCTTGGCGGGCACGGGCGCGGCGGAGGCCGCCCCTCCGAACACGGTCGGCACCGCCACCGCGGCCGCCGCGGCGGTGATCATGGCCCGCCTGCCGAGCAGGGACCTGGGGACGGGACGCCCGCAGTCGTCCATCGGCATGTCGGGGCCGGCGCGGCCCTCGGCGGGAACGGATCCCTCATCATCGATCATGGGCGAAGTAAACGGGGCCCGTGTTTCGCCAGCGTATCGGCTGTGAAACCAGACATACACAGCCGTTTTCACGGCACGTCACAGAGAGTCGCCGCAGTCGACCGGGGCGACCGCACCGGTGGCCCATGATGGCCGTGGGAGACAGGGAGGAGGGACCGGTGAAGCTGCGCGCCCTGCTCACGATGCCCGAGCTGCGGCTGCGCGCCGTCACGGGCGAGGACGGCCTGGACCGCGACATCCGCTGGGTCGTCACCACCGACCTGCTCGACCCCGGCCGCTACCTCAGCGGCGGCGAGCTGGTCCTGACCGGGCTGGTCTGGTGGACGGGACCGGGCGACTCGGAGGCGTTCGTCCGCGCGCTGGCCCGCGCGGGGGTCTCCGGCCTGGCCGCCGGGGACGTCATCCGCGGCAGCCTTCCCCCCGACCTGGTCGCGGCCTGCCGCCGCAATCACCTCCCGCTCTTCGAGGTCCCCGAGGACGTGGCGTTCGCGACGGTCACCGAGCACGTCGTCCGGCACCTGTCCACCGCCCGCGCCGCCGACCTCGGCGCCGTCCTGGACCGCCACCGGCAGCTGATCGCCGGGCTCACCCACGGCACCGGGCTGGACCCCCTCCTGGACCTGCTGAGCCGCGACCTGGGCATGCGCTGCTGGGTCCTCACGCCCACCGGCCGCCTGATCGCGGGCACCCACCCCCTGGACGCCGACCCGGCCGCGCTGGCCGGCGAGTTCCTCGCCGCCCCCCGCCTCCCGCACCGGCTCCCCGGCCCCGACCTCTCGCTCCTGCCCGTCGCCGCGGAGACCACCTCGCGGGTGGCCGACTGGTTCATCGCCTGCGCGGGCGACTGGACCGCGTGGCCCGCCGAGCGCCGCGCCCTCACCGACGAGCTGGCCGCGATCGTCGCCCTGGAACGCGCCCGCCAGGACGACCGGCTGAGCGCCGAGGGACGGCTCTCCCAGGAACTGGTCCGCCTGGCCGCCTCCGGCACCGACGACGTCCTGCCGCACCTCAGGCTCACCGGCCTGGACCCGGACGTCCCGTTCACCGCCGTGTCCGCCACCGCCGGCGGCGGCCTCCGCCCCGGCGAGCTGCGCACCGTCCTGGCCGAGGTCCTCCCCGGCCGCCCCCTGATCGGGCTGCTCGGCGACGAGGCCATCGCCCTGGTCCCGTCCGCCCCGGACCTCGCCCCCGCTCTGCGCGACGCCCTGTCCGTCCTCTCCCCCGGCCTCCCGGACCTCGCCGCGGGCGTGAGCAAACCCGCCGCCGCGGGCGAGCTCCGCGGCGCCGTCGAGGAGGCCCGCTACGCCCGCCGCCTCGCCACCGCCCGTACCGGCCCGGTGCGCGTGGTCGGCCACGACGAGCTGGCCACCCACGTCCTGCTCCTGGCGAGCGTCCCCGACGACGTACGGCAGATGTTCAGGGAACGCCTCCTGGACCCCCTCGTCACCTACGACGAGGAGCACAAGGCCGACCTCGTCCGCACCCTGGAGACGTTCCTCCAGCAGTCCGGCTCCTGGACGCGCTGCGCCGAACGGCTCCACCTGCACGTCAACTCGGTCCGCTACCGCATCCAGCGCATCGAGGACCTCACCGGCCGCGACCTGTCCCGCCTGGAGGACCGCGTCGACTTCTTCCTCGCCCTCCGCCTCCGCTGAAAACCGCGGCAAGGAAGACATGCCGCGAGGCAGCATGTGATCATTGGTGCCATGACGACCCGAAAGGCCCATGGCCGCTGACCGCCGCCTCGCGCTCCATGCGGCCCTCCCCGAGCGCTATGCCCGCCACGAGGTCCTGGCCTCGACCATCGACCACCGCGGCCGGCTGATCGCACTGGTCGCCGAGCCCGGCCAAGATCTCGCCGGGTTTCCGTGGAACTCCCGCCCCGGGACGGCGCCGCGCTATGACGCGACCGCCGTCGTCTGCGCCGGATCCGAGATTCACCAGATCCCGCTGGCCGGTCTCGACCTGTGGTTCAACCGCATCGACGCCCTTGGCGACGGCGTCGTGCTGGCCGCGTCCTCCTGCGAACCGACCGGGATCCCCCTCGATCGCCGGGCGGAACCGATCGGTGAGGACGAACTGCACCTGACCACCAACATCCGGGTCTTCGACGCCGACGGGGCGCCCCGGTCGGCGTTCTATGCCGGGGACGCCATCAAGCAACTCGTGACCGACGCCCGGGGCGACATCTGGTCCAGCTATTCCGACCAGTCGAGCTACTGGTTCCCCAACCCCGACGGCACCCGCTCCTACGGATTCATGATCGGCCTCGCCTGCTGGGACGAGGACGGCAGCCGGCTGTGGATGCCGGGGAGCGATGCTCCCGGCGGCGGTCTGTGGGACTGCTACTCACTCAACGTCGGACGCGAAGTGGTCCATACCTGCCCCTACGCCGACTTCCCGCTGATCGAACTCGACGCACGCGGCATCCGGGCCGTCACACCGAACCCTGTCGCCGGGGGCAGTGGCCTGGCGGTGTCCGGCCGCGAAATCGCCTTCTTCCGGCAAGGCCGTGTCCACTGGCGAATCCACCGGGCCCGCCGCGAGGACGAAGGCGTTGTCGAGACGGGGCGCGAGAACCTGGTGCTGCCAGGCGGCCGCCTCCCGTCGGACTGGGGGCGTGGGGTGATCGGCCGCGACGGCAAGCTGTGGCTGCGTGAGGCCGGCGACGAGCGACGCTGGTACCGCTACGAGATCGACTCGTGAGAATAGGGAAAGCCGCGGAGTAGACGCCCGTCACTTCACTGCCGAGAGATTCGCAGCAGATGCTCGCGGAGCGTGACGCCGTTGTCGGCTTTGACGAACAGGTACCTGCCACGTACGGCGATCCAGATCGGGCGGCGGAAGTCGGCCACGATCCCGAAGTCGGGGAACTCGGCCCGCAGCCTGTGGAGGTACGCGGCCTGTTCCAGTTCCCAGATGAGAGGATCGTTCATCGGGGCGTCCCGAGATAACCGCCGATCACGGCCCAGGCGTCGGCAACCCGTTCCGCCTCGGCGATCGGCTGCCGCCAGGACGTGAAGAACCAGTACCGGCCGCCGTCGTCCGCCCGGGGCAGGCATCTGATCGTGTCGCCCACCACCGGCTGGTCGAAGCGCCGTCGCGGGGCGCTGGGATTGCGGACGACGAGACCGCCGGCGACGTGCTCGACGGTGAAGCCGTAAGCCTGGAGACACAGGCCGAGCGCGGCGAGGCGTCCGTAGACGTACATCGCGGGGTTGCCGGGCTCGTTCATGACCGCGTCCTCACCGCCTCCGCGACGGCGACCCGCTCGGCCAGGCGCGCCTGCGCGTCGCGCAGCAGCCACAGCTCGCTCTCGTTCGTGGCCGCGATCTCCGGAAGGCACCCGTTGAGGAGCTGGTAGTCGGTGAGCGGGCCGAGCCGCTGAGCGACGAGGCCGTGTTCGCGTGCCTCGCAATGCCATCCAGGCAAAAGCAATGACATACCGCCTCCCGTTTTTCTGGCCCTTTGGCCCGTTTTCCGGCGATAGGCGAGAAACATTCGCCGGCAAGTCTGTGACCAGCCTCACAGGATGCGGTTACCCTCCGAAAGTAGCCGTTGACGACCCCCGCTCAATCGGCAATCGATCAACTCAACCGAGCATCCCCGATCCCCCTCGGAGGTTTTCATGGCCACCACCACCGACAACCCGGCCCGCACCTTCTTCGGCACCGAACTCCGCAGAAGGCGCGACGAAGCCGGACTCACGGGAAAGCAACTGGCCGACTCCCTCGGCTGCACACCCCAATGGATCAGCGTCATGGAAGGCGGCAAGAAGATCTCCGAGCAGAGCGCCCATGACCTGGACACCTACTTCAAGACCGGCGGCCTCTTCCACCGCCTCTGGAAGCTCGCCAACGACATCGAACTCCAGACGACCCTGCCGCCAGGATTCCCCGAGTACGCCGAACGCGAGAAGAGGGCCAACTCCATCCGCGTCTACAGCGCGCTACTCGTCAATGGCCTGTTTCAAACCGAGGGTTACATTCGGGCAGTAATGGGTGGACGTGACCAGCAAGACAAGGAAGATCTCGTCCAGCAACGACTCAAGAGGCAGTCCATCCTCACACAGGACAATGCACCTCACACCTGGTTCACGATAGATGAATCAGCCCTACGGCGTGTCATCGGCGGCCCTGCGATCATGCGGGAGCAACTTCAGCATCTGATCGACTTTAGCGATCATCCGAGCACCATGGTTCAAGTAGTACCTCATGGCGTCGGCTACCACCCTGGCCTCACAGGCAGCTTCACCATTCTTGGTTATAAGGATGGTTCACAGGCCGCTTACACAGAGTCAGCCGGAGCGGGCATGCTTATCGAGCACCCTCCCCGCGTTGCCGATTATGCCGTACGGTGGGACATGATCAGAGGCCACGCACGGTCTGTGGAAGAGTCACGGGCCTTGCTTACCGCCGTAATGGAGAGCCTATGAACGTCGAACCGATCATTCGATGGCGCAAGAGCAGCCACAGCGGCCACGAAGGCGGAGACTGCGTCGAGGTGGCCCACCTCTCCCCCATGATCGCCATACGAGACTCCAAAGACCCCGACGGCCCCAGCCTCACCCTCGCCCACGGCGACTGGCGCTCCCTCACCCAGCACATCAAGAGCAGCGCCCCGCCTGGCATCTGACCGGACACCCTCGCTCTCCAAGGAAACCGTGCAGAGAACACCCACCCCTCGATGGCGTAAGAGCAGCTACAGCGGCCACAGCGGCGGTGACTGTGTTGAGGTGGCCAACTGCTTCCCCTTGATCGAAGTACGTGACTCCAAGGACCCTGACGGTCCCAAGCTGGCCCTTCCCACCGCCGAGTGGCACGGACTCATCCAACGGATCAAGAACGGCGAGCCTGACCTCGCCTGAACGCAATCCTTCACCGGGCCCCGAGGTTGCCACGACCTCGGGGCTCGGCTTGTTGCCGCCCTCGCGGGCCGACCGCTGAATCACATTGAGTGACCAGCCCTGACGCCACACCGTTGCCCTCTTTCCTCCAAGAGCACTTGACTCCCTGGTCATATCGGGTGATCGTCAGGACAAGTGATCGCGATCTTCGTATTCTGGAGGATGCATGGCGCTCCGGTTCATCGGCATCGACCCGGCTACTGGAGGCGGCAACTGCCCATCGGTCTGGGTTGACGGGGACACGGGAGACCTTCTGTTCCAAGGTTGGGAAGTCACCGATGCCCGCGAACTCGCCGAAATCGCGGCCCGGAGCCCCATCGCAGAGAACGAAAAAGTGGTGCGTGTGCCGGCGCGCATGCGATCGATCATCCAAGAGGCTTGCGCTGATAGCGGTGGAGCACCCTGACCGTACTGCGGCCAGCCCTCCATCTGTGATTCTGCTGATCGACCGGGCCCGCCTTACTCGCACCGGGCGCCATGCGTTCGTACTCATCTTCGGGCTGATCCGGCACAGAAGCTCGGTTAACTCTGTGAGCACCTGCGGCTTACACGCTCAGTAGCATGTCGCGCGTCATGATGACGAACTCTTCGCCTCCCGATGGCCTCGGCACGCGGCACTCACGTTCGCACCCCAGGTGTCCAGCCGACCGGATCGATGGCCCATGGAATGATCAACATGGTTCACCGGGTGCGGATGCGCACGTTGACTTGCGGCGAGTTGCGCTCTCGAGGCCGCCTACGGCGACAACTCGCCGCAAGGCAACGAACGGGCTGAACGCGTCGCCCCGTTCGATGTCCCTGGACATCGCACTGGGGAGGAAGCGGTACGGATGAGCCTGCACGTTCTCCCGCCCGTTGACTCAGTGCGGCTCTTGGCGGCCCTGATCGGGCAGGAACGGGTGGACGCCGAGCCGGCCGAAGCTCGTCGCATCGCCGAACTGTGCGGGCATTTGCCCCTCACCCTGCGGATCGTCGGTGAGCGCACCGCCGCCCGGCCGATGGCATCCCTCTCCGAAGTCATCGAGGAACTCACCGGGGAACAGAGGCGCCTGGACGCGCTCGCCATCGATGACGACGACCTGGCCGACACCCGTGCGATCTTCTCGTGGTCCTACCAGGCGTTGACCCCAGAACTCCAAGCGACGTTCCGCCTCCTGGGCCTGCACGCAAGCGCCGAGATCAGCACCGAGGCCGCAGCGGCACTGGCCGGTGCCGAGATCCCGGCCATCAGGAAGCGACTGCGCGCCCTCACCGACGTCCATCTCCTCCAGGAACACGAGGCGAACCGCTTCCGGATGCACGACCTTCTGAGGTCCTACGCGCTGGAACGCACCCAGGCGGAGGACTCCCAGTCGGCTCGCACTCAGGCCACGCAACGGATGCTGGGCTGGTACCTGCTGATGGCCGATCGTGCGCGGCGGGCGGTCCTTCCCAACTTCCCGGAAGTCCCGCTCGTCCCAGCGGACGGCCTCCACCTCCGTGACGGGTTCACCGACGGCCCTGAGGCGCTGCGCTGGTTCGACGCCGAGCGGCTCAATCTTCTGGCCGCCCTGCACCAGGCCCACGAGGTGGGACAGTACGAACTCTGCTGGAAACTGGCCTTCGTGACCACTGGGCTCTTCGAGCTGCGTTCCCACTGGTCCGAGATGGACGGCAATCACAAGACGGGCCTGGAGGCCGCCCGCGCCCTGGGCGACCGTCTCGGTGAGGCCGCGAACCTCCTGCTCCTCGCGGACTCCGCCTGGCGCGCGGGCAACCTCGACGACGCCCCGGAGCACTACCTTGAGGCAGCGCGCATCGGTCGTGAGATCTCGGTGGGCTGGCTCGCCGGTTTCGCCACCCGCGGGCTCGGGCTTCTGCGGGAAGAGCAGGGCGACCACCGTGAAGCCGTGGGCCATTTCGAGTCCGCGCTCGCTGTGTTCAGGGAGATCGGCGATCGCCGCGGCGAAGCCATGTCCCTGCTCAGCCTGGGCAAGTGCGCCCGCGCATTGGGTGACCTCAGCAGAGCCGAAACCGAGGGGCGCGCGGCCGTGGCCATCCTCCAGGAGATCAACGATCTGTGGTCGGTGGCCTGGGGACGGCTGCCGCTGGCCGACGCGCTCGGGGACCGGGGCGCCGACGACGAGGCCATCGCCCTACTCCGCCAGGCGGCGGCGGCCTTCCAGGAATTTGGCGACCAGCGCTGCGAGGCAATGGCCCTGGTCCCCCTCGGTCACCTGCTCCGCAGGTCCGGCGACACGGCCGCGGCCCGCGAAGGCTGGAGCCGTGCCGTCCGGCTCTACGAGGAACTCGGCGACTCAGGCGCGCAGGAGGTGCAGGCCCTTCTCAACACGCCCGCCGGCCCCGTCACGCCCTGAAGGCGGCAGGGGCCGGAGGTCCCGTACGGCTCAGCCGGCCCGGAGGTTGAAGTCCATCGCGATGTGCGTGTAGTAGACGAGCGCGCCGGTCAGGACCCAGCCCACACCGGCCGCGAAGAACGCGACGCCGGCGATGCCGAGCAGGCGGCGATTCGCGCGCCAGATCGCGACCGGTGCCAGCAGCGCGCCCACGGCCGGCAGCGCGAGCAAGGAGCTCAGACCGGTGTTGACCAGCCACTTCGGCCACGTTCCCATGATCGGCTCCGCCTGGGGCGCCGTGGCGAAGATCTGGTAGTCGAAGGCGCCGATGGTGCAGGCCAGCAATCCCAGGCCAAGGCCGAACACCATGATCGACACCGGCCGGGCGATGACGTACAGGTGATCCACCAGGTCGGGCCTGGCCAGCAGCGGCTCGCCCCTCCGCCACAGATAGAAGGCCGCCGCCAAGGCCAGTACGCCGAAGGCCGCCGAAAGCTCACCGAAGATCGAGTTCTTGAAGACCTCACCCTCCAGCTTGATGGACTGGGTGAGGGTCATGTGCAGGCCGGTCACCGTGAGCAGCAGGCCCGGTACGGCCAGCCCCAGCGCCCATCCGCCGAAAGTGGTCACCTTGCCCTTGTGCAGTTCCACTCCGAGCAGCACAAGCACAATGAGCGCGGTTCCTGCGGCCACGCCCATCAGCGTCGTATACATGCGATGCCTCCGTTGAGGTGCCGGCGGACGAGGTGGATCCGACGCTGCGCTGATTAATCAGCGGCGGCCAAATGGTCCGGGGGATCCACCAAGCACCGGTTGAAATGTCAGCCGGATCTTGCCACTCGTAAGGCTTGCCTGGATAGCCCGACAACGAACGATTTGGCTACGAATACCGCATCATGCCTGACGAGTGTCCTGCTGTTTCCGGTATGCAACCAATAATCCGGTATTTGATGGTGGTATGGCGGCCCTCTCCGCCGGTTCGGCTTCGTGAAGGCAGGCATCCACGCCTGACGGACGCCCGGTGGGGCGCCGTCCGGACACAATGAACGGATGCCGCCGCGTCGCCTCCACTCGCCCGCCGATTACCTGGCGCTGGCGAGGGCCCCGGAGACCGGCGCGGACCTGCTGCGACATCTCGCCGGCAGCCCCTATTCGTTCGTCTGGCAGGCCGTCGCCGTCCACCCGAACACACCGCCTGACGTCCTACTGCGGCTCTGCTCCCAGCGGGACAGTGCCTGGAACGACAACCGGCTGCTCGCCCTGATCGCCGGGCACCCCCGTGCCGGCCGGGACGTTCTGCTGGCCGTTCTCGGCGAGGTCACGGCCAGGCTCGGCACTCCGGGGAACCGCCCGTACGCCGCCGGGCTCCGGCTCGCCGAACGCACCGAACTCGAACCTGACGAGATCCTTCCGCTGGCCGCGCTGCCGGGCGCGTCCCGGCGCTTCCGCAAGGGCCTGCGGGCCCGGCTCGCACGGCGGGCGGTCGAGCTCTGACCGCCCCCTCACACCCATGGGCTCTTGCGGGCCCCAGATGCCCGGGTCGCCGACGCCGCGGACGGCGAGCCGGGTCCGGGATGCCAGAACGAGGGGAGCCACGCCGCACGCCGCGTACCCGTGCGCGACCTGGTTCAGCGCCGCACCGGCCAGCGGACCCGCCGCACGCGCGGCCACCGTGCGAACGCTCCTTGAAGCAGGAGATGCGGCGAGTGGCAGGGACGGCACCACCGGAAACCACTTTTTCACGCTTGACTTATATAAGTCATCACTGAAATAGTCGGGTCGTGCAAGCGTTCGATGTGTTGGGCGATCCCGTGAGACGCCGGATCCTGGAGTTGCTCGCCGACGGAGAGCAGACCGCCGGCGCGGTCAGCGATGCCATCAGGGCGGAGTTCGGGATCTCGCAACCGGCCGTCTCGCAACACCTGAAGGTGCTGCGCGAGTCCGGGTTCGCGACCGTCCGCGCGGACGGCACGCGGCGCCTGTACGCCGTCGACTCGGCGCCGCTGCAGGAGGTCGACATCTGGCTGGAGCGTTTCCGCGGGTTCTGGAACCAGCGCCTGGACGCCCTGGGGACCGAACTCGCTCGCGGCAAGCGGGAGCGCGGTGAACGAGACGAGAGCGCGGCCGGGACGACGCCCCCCGCGGGCGGCCGGCCGTCTCCGGACAACGAGAAGAACGAGGAGGACACGTGATCGACATCATCGACCAGATCAACGCCATCCACCGGGAGATCGGCGACCGGCCGGTCGCCTCGGGCGCGGGGCGGTCGCTGCTGCTTCGCCGCGTCTACGACGCCGACATCGAGGACGTGTGGAGCGCCTGCACCGAGGCCGACCGGATCGGCCGGTGGCTGGCCCCGATCGACGGGGATCTGCGGCCCGGCGGCAGTTTCCAGCTCAAGGGCAACGCCGGCGGGGTGATCCTGCGCTGCGACAGGCCCGAACTGATCAAGGTGACCTGGGGTTTCGGAGAGGGCATGGTCACCGAGGTCGAGGTGCGCCTGGCGCCCGCGCCCGGCCCGGACGGCGGCACCGTCCTGGAGCTGGAGCACGCCTCGCCCGCCGAGATCGTCGACGAGCTGGTGCGCGCCCACGGTCCCGGCGGCACGATCGGGATCGGCGGCGGCTGGGACCTCACGCTGCTCGGCCTCGACCTGTATCTCCACGACACCGCGTTCGACCCGGCGGCCTTGGAGGACACGCCCGAGCTGAAGGAGTTCGCGACCCGCAGCTGCCAGGCGTGGGGCGCCGCCGTCCAGACCGCCTGGGGAACCGGCGACGACGACCTCGCCGCGGCCGTCGCGTTCGCGACGCAGCACTACGCTCCCGACGCCACCGGAGACGAGCGGTGAGCTGAGGGGACCAGGCGCCCGGACGGCGAGCACGGCACCCACCGCGTACGGCGTCCTCACGGAGCTGCCGAGCCTCTGGCGGAGGACCTTCGGCAGCCGCCGGACGGACGACCTTATCTCGCCGTCCTGGAACGTCGTCCGGGACGGGTGACCGTCAGCGGCTCTCCGCCTGGCCGGCGAACCAGGCGTGCCAGTCGCGGGCGTTCAGGACGTCGGGGTGGTCCGCTCCGAGCACCCGTTCCCGGTCGGCGGCGACCTGGGCCATCAACCGCGCCGCCTCCCCGACATCAGCATCACCGACGAAACGCGCATGCCAGTAGCGGGACTTCAAGGTCTCGGGGTGATCTCCCCCGAGCACCCGTTCCTGGTCGGCGGCGAGCCGGGCCCACAACCGCGCCGCCTCCCCCGCATCACCGGATTCACCAACGAACCAGGCATGCCAGTCGCGGGACCTCAAGGTCTCCTCGTGATCCGGCCCGAGCACCCGTTCCCGGTCGGCGGCGACCCCGGACATCAACCGCGCGGCCTCGCCCACATCAGTGCCACAGGCGAAACGCGCATGCCAATGGCGGGAATGCAAGGTCTCGTCGTGGTCTGCTCCGAGCACCCGTTCCTGGTCCGTGGCGACCTGGGCCATCAGCCGCGCGCCCTCCGCCGCGTCACCAGCATCACCGACGAAACGCGCGTGCCAGTAGCGGGTGCTCAGGAGCTCGGGGTGGTCTCGTCCGAGGATTCGTTCCCGGTCGGCGGCGACCCGGGCCATCAGCCGCGCCGCCTCCGTCGGATCACCGGATTCGCCGACGAACCAGGCATGCCAATAGCGGGACTTCAAGGTGTCCGTGTGATCTGCTCCGAGCACCCGTTCCTGGTCGGCGGCGAGCTGCGCTCTCACCCGCGCCGCCTCCCCGGCGTCACCCACCTGGCCGACGAACCAGGCGTGCCAGTCGCGGGCGTTCAGGACGTCGGGGTGATCCGCTCCGAGCACCCGTTCCCGGTCGTGGGCGAGCTGAGCCATCAGCCGGGCCGCCTCCCCCGCATCACCGGATTCGCCGACGAAGCGGGCGTGCCAGTCGCGGGACTTGAAGGTGTCGGAATGGTCGGCTCCGAGCACCCGTTCCTGGTCGGCGGCGAGCCGGGCCATCAGCCGCGCCCCTTCCCCCAGGTCACCGGCCTGGCCTGTCAACCAGGCATGCCAGTCGCGGGACCTCAAGGTCTCCTCGTGATCCGGCCCCAGCGCCCGTTCCCGGTCGGTGGCGACCTCGGACATCAACCGCGCAGCCTCCCCGGCGTCACCGGCATCACCGACGAAACGGGCATGCCAATGGCGGGAGTCCAAGGTGTCGGGGTGGTCTCGTCCGAGGATTCGTTCCCGGTCGGCGGCGACCCGGGCCATCAGCCGCGCCGCCTCCCCCGCGTCACCGGCATCTCCGATGTGGTGGGCGTGCGATGCGAGGGCGGCGAGGTCGTCGGGGTGGATGCGCTCCCGCGGCCGTGCCAGGTAGTCGGCGACCTGCGCCGTTGACCACGCTTCCTTCTGCGGCCCCGTGGTGTCCGTGGTCGAGTGGGCGTGTTCTCGGCGGCGGTGCTGCTCGGCCTGCGGCGCCTCTGTTTCGGTGGAGCCGGAAGAAGGCTGCGGGGGGTTGGTGAAGAGTCTGGTCGGTGTGTGAACCACCGGAATCGTGGACGGGGTGCCCTTGTGGATGAGCGCGGCGATCTTCCCCGGCCACGGTGAGGTGCTCGGGAAGATTTCGGGCGGGCTCCAATGGGCGGTGATCTGTTCGATGAGCCGCGTCAGGGTGGGGCGGCCGGCGGGGGCCTTGGCCAGGCAGGACATGACCAGGTCGCGGACCGGGCCGTCCAGCCCCTCCAGGTTCGGGTCGCCGGCGACGATGCGATGAAGGATCGCCAGCGGAGGGCCCTCGCCGAACGGCGGGTTCCCGGTGGCCGCGAAGGCGACCACCGCTCCCAAGGCGAACACATCACTGGCCTGCCCCATCTGTGCGCCCTCGGCCTGTTCGGGCGACATGAAACCGGGCGTGCCCATCACCGTCCCGGTGGCGGTCAGCGTGGTCGAGTCCATCGCGCGCGCGATACCGAAATCGATCAGCCGCGGGCCGTCCATGGCCAGCAGCACGTTCGACGGTTTCAGGTCGCGGTGCAGCAGCCCCGCCGCATGGATGTCCTGCAACGCCTCGACCAGACCGATGAGCAGCGGCCAGACCGACTCCGGCGGCAGCGGCCCGCCCACGGCGATCGCCTCCAGCAGGTTCGGTCCCGGAACGTAGCTCGTCGCGATCCACGGCGGGTCGCCCGCGGCATCGGCCCCCACGACCGGGGCGGTGAACGCACCGCTCACGGCCCGCGCCGCCGCCACCTCCCGTTCGAAACGGCGCCGGAACTCGGCCTGCCGCGCCAGATGCGGATGCACCAGCTTCACCGCCACCGCACGCCCGCTCGGTGACTGCCCCAGGAACACCCGTCCCATCCCGCCCTCACCCAGACGGCCCCACACCGTAAAAGGCCCGACCCGCTCCGGGTCTCCCGCCAACAGCGGTTCCATCCGCTCCCCTCACGCCAGCGCCATCCCGGCCGTACCGCCCCCGTCCGTCCACCACCGCGCCGTCGAGCGGCTGCCGTGACGGACGGGGAGGGCCTTGATCGAGTCGTTGATCCGCTCTAGGACGGCTGGGCGTGGTCGGGGCAGAGCGTCTTGATCCACGCCCGGCCGGTCTCGCTGCCCGGCTCGCCGCAGACCTCGCAGGTGCGACGGGACTCGTCCCGGGCGGCCATCAGGATCGCCCTGACCTGAGCGCCGAGTTCACGGGTGATGCCGAATTCGCCGGTGACAGGGTCGACGTAGACGCTCAGGTTGACGTCCGGCATGCCGAACTTCTCCTTGATCTGAGCCACCTGGTAGTTCGGCAGCACGGCGATGAGTTCGGCGTGGGTCCGCATCAGGATGCCGTGCCACCCGGGGCCGACATGGTCGAGGTACTCGGGTATCTGCCTGTCGGCCAGGTTCGTCATGGAACCGATTCTGCCCGGATCGCACTGCCGAGGCCCTGCCGAATTCGGTTCCCCGGGATCAAGCGCGGCCCGTCCGGGCCGGGCGTGCGGCCTGGGGGCCGGTCCCGGCCCGGCCGCCCTGCCCGGCCCCGGGGCGGCGGCCCTCTACGGTCAAAGCCGACCGGCAGCAGTGCGTGTGCAGCGTGCTGCCGGTCGGCCTGATCCCCATTTCACGACCGCCGGTCTTCTAGAGGTGGCGGTCGCCTTCCGCGTTACGGTGCTTCATCGCGTGCCGTAATGGTGCTCCCTATCAGCCGTTCGTCGCGGTGAAGGTGAATCGCCCTGACGGCACCGAGTAGATGGCGTACTTGCCTTCGTTCCGCAGGAACGTCGCTCTGGCCGGTGCCTGAACCTTGTCGTGTCCCTCGGTGGGCACCCGCACTTCGGCGACGGTGTTGGCCGGGACGGTGATCTGCAGTTCGAACCGGTCGCCGGACTTGGTCCAGGCGCTGCGGGCGGGGCCCTGGGGAGTATTGTAGTCGCCCTTGACGTAGCGCAGGTCCCCCACGGGCTTGGGCTGGATGATCAGTTTGTCGTAGGCAGTGGCACCGTCGGCCGGGCGGATGCCGGCCAGGTGGGACTGGAACCACTCCTCGATCTGGGCGAGGATCATGTGGTTCTTGGAGTCGCCCCGGGTCCAGCGTTCGCCGATGGTGGTCATGCCGCCGGGGTTGGCGGTGGTGGACTCCATGAAGAAGCCGTAGCCGGGCTGGTCGTCCTCCTGGAGGAGATCCCAGAGGACGTCGTCGCGGTCACCTTCGGCCAGGGCGCGGACGGTGGGGGCCATGCCGATGGTGCCGCCGCTGAAGTGCGGGCCGTCGCCGTTGGGATGGAACGCGTAGACGAGTTCGACCAGGGCGTCCAGGACGCTCTCGCGCTTGTCGTCGGGTACGAGGCCGGCGTCCAGGGCCAGGGCCTGGGCGGTCTGGGTGGCTCCTTCGGAGCCGGCGTTGCCGGTGGCGGTGTAGCGGCCGAGCGAGTCGTTGAAGAACGCCTTGTTGAACGCCTGCTTGATGTCGGAGGCCAGCTGCCGGTACTCGCGGGCGTCGGCGGCGTGGCCGGTCAGTTCGGCCATGCGGGCCATCTTGCTGATCATGAGGTGGTAACCCCAGGTACCGGTGATGCGGCCCGAGGTCTGGTCGGCGGCGACCCAGTCGGCCAGTGCGGCGTTGACGATGTGCTCGTCGGCGCCGGTGCCGACCTTCTCGCGCCGGATGTAGTCGATGTACTTGACCATCTGGTCGTAGTAGGTGGTCATCGTCTGGGTGTCGCCGTACAGCTCGTACAGGAAGGACGGCACCAGGACGATGGCGTTGCCCCAGTTGATCTCGTCGCCGAAACGGCCGGAGTAGCCCCAGTCGTACACGGGGGTCTTGAGCGCCACGTTCCCGGCCATGGGGGTGTCGGCGATCGACTGGCCTTCGACGAGGTGCCGCATGGTGGTGCGCATGTAGGCGGCGAGTTCGAAGTTGCGGTGGATGGCGCCCATCGGCATGGTGTAGTCGGCCGGGTACGAGAGCTTCTCGCGGCCGGGGCAGTCGGTGAAGACCGACATCATGTTGCCGGCGATGGAGTAGCGCGACATCTTGTGGATGCGGTTGATGCGCGCGTTGGAGCTGGTGAACGTGCTCGCGGCGGGGGTGTCGGCTTGCAGGCGGACGCCGGTGACGAGGTCGCGGGTCGGCTCGTGGCCGTCGGGCAGCCCGGTGACCTGCACCCATTGCATGCCGAAGTAGTTGAAGTCGGGGTGCCAGGATTCGCCCTGCCGGCCGCCGTGGGCGGTGTAGGTGTTGAACAGGTCGGTGCCGCGGGATCCGCCGCCGCCCATGAGGGAGGCCTGGTTCACGGTCCCGTCGGCGTTGAGGGACTCGGCCGGGGCCACCTTGACCGTCGTGCCGGCGGGAAGCCGGCCCAGGTCGAGTTCGGGCCAGCCGACGATGTTCTGGCCGAAGTCGAACACCCAGGTGCCCGGGGCGGGATTGGTCATCTTGACCGGGGTCAGCCTCTCCTGGACGACGATCGGCTCGGCGGTCCGCGCGACCAGCCTGGTCGCGAGGTTGGGCGGCGGGGCGATGCCCGCGCTGGTCCATCCCATGGCCGTGCCGTCGCGCCGCCTGGCGGACGGGGTCAGGTCCGCGCCGGGCAGGTTCCATCCGGGCTGCTCGCGGCGGGCGTCGTAGTCCGAGCCCGAGTACCAGGCGTCGGTGACCAGGGGCCCCAGGGCGGTACGCCAGGTCCGGTCGGTGACGATGACGTTCGTGCCGCCGTCGCTGTAGGTGATCTCCATGCGGCCGATGAAGCGGGGCGTCACCGCCGCTCCGGCGGAGGCGTCGCTGGCCGCGATGTTGTTGCCCGAGCCGGTGACCTTGGCGCCGGCCGCGTGCGCGCTCGAGAGCGCGGGGGTGAAGGTGATGCCCGTCCCGTCGGCTCCGGCGGTGCCGATGGCGGTGATCCTCCGGGATTCGAGGCGGTCGCCGCCGTCGCCGGTGTCGATGTTGATGGTGCCGCCGACGTGGTACCCGGTCACGCCGTCGAGCTTGACCGTGGTGGCTCCGGCGGCGGCCTGGGCGGCCAGCGTGCCGTTGCCCTTGAGCTGGCTCTGCCACCAGGAGTAGGGCGAGGTGCGTCCCACGGAGGGATTGGTGACGCTGCGGCGCACGTAGGCGGGTCCGTTGCCGAGTTCCACGCCGATGGTGTTGCCACCGGTCCGCAGGGCCTTGGTGACGTCGTAGGTGCGGTACTCGCTGGAGAGCTGGTAGTTGGAGTTGCCGGGCGCCAGTACCTCGTCGGTCAGTTCCCTGCCGTTGACCGTGGCGTGGTGCAGGCCGACGCCCGACAGGTAGAGGCGGGCGTCTGCGATCTTCTTTCCGCGCGGCACGTCGAACGGGCGGGCGAAGACGGGCATGGGCTGGTTCTCGGTGCGGTCGGGATAGTCGATCCATCGGGCGGCGCCCCAGTCGCCCTGCTGGAGGAGGCCCATCGACCAGGTGGCCGGGGCCGACCATCGGGAGGGGCGACGGTCGGCGTCCCAGACCCGTACCCGCCAGGCGACCGTGTCGCGGGAGCGCAGCTCCCCGCCGAACACGACGCGCTGCTGGGCGCCGCTGATCCGGCCGGTCCGCCAGATCAGGTCACCGGCCCTGAGCTTCTGTACGCTCCCGGCCGCCTGGACCTCGAAGGCGGTCTGCCGGTCGCCCGGGCAGGCGGTCTTCGCGCCCGGCCGGTGACAGGGGTGTGCCCTGGCCTGAGCGGTCTCGGCCATCTGCCAGCTCAGGGTGGGACGCGGGTTGTCCAGCCCCCGCGGGGAGTCGTAGCGTCCGTCCACGCCGAGGTGGACGGCCTCGACGGCGCCGTCCCGGCCTTGAGCGGCGGAAGCACTCCCGCACAACGACATGACCACGAGCATCGCGGTGCCGGTCGCGGTCAGAGCGCGTCTGGAGCGTCTGGAGCGTCTGGTGGATGACATGGGGACTCCTTTCATCCGGGCGATAGGGGCCTCGGCCGGGCGACCGCTCTCCGCCGTGCGGTGGTCGCGTCTGGAGGGGCGGCGAGGCACGGCGGCGTTCAGAGGCGTTCGCGGGCAAGCGGGCGCGGCGCTCCGGGCGACGACCATGGGAGCGCTCTACGGGAAGCGCCGCGGATCAGCGGGCGAGCGTTCCGCTCCGGCACGCACGCCGGAGCGGAACGCGATCGCTGCTTACTTCTCCTTGTACGCGTCGTCCATCTGGCGCAGGACGGCGTCCGGGTCGGCCTTGCCGGCGAACATGTTCTGGACGCCGGTGAAGTGGGCCTGCTGCACCTTGGGGTTGGGCCAGAACTGGTCCATGAACGGGACGGTCTTGCCGGCCTTCTGGAAGTCGACCAGCGGCTGCAGGGTGGGGTCGAGCTTGAACTGGTCGTTGGGGATGCTGGGCAGGTTGCCGGTCGCCGAGGCGTAGGCGTTCATGCCTTCCGGGGTGGCCAGGAAGTCGATGAACCTGGTGGCCAGCTCGGGGTTCTTCGCCTTGGCGTTCATGGCGAAGGCGCCGCCGGCGGCGCCGGGCATGCGGGTCTGGGCGGCGTCGTCGGTGGCCGGGACGGGGAAGAGGCCGAACTCGGCGCCCTGCGGGGCTTCGGACTTGACCTGGCTGAGTGTGGAGGTGACCTGGATCGCCGCGACCGCGTCGCCCTTGGCCAGTTGCGACACCGAGGTCTCGAACGAGGTGCCCAGGGGGTCCTTGGAGAAGCAGCCGCGCTCGTTCATCTCCAGGTACTTGTCCATGGCGGTCTTCCAGCCCGAGCCGGCGAACGTGGCCGCCCCGGACCTCATCTTCTGGTCGAAGGACGGGTCGGTGGCGTGGACGGTGGTGGGGACGAGGGCGTAGTCGACGAGCTGGGTGACCCAGTCGGTCTGGTTGCCGAGGGCGAAGGCGACCTTGCGCTTGGACTTGGCGGTGTCGCAGAAGGCCAGCAGCTCGCGCCAGGTCGTCGGCGGCTCGGCGCCCACCTCGTCCATGGCCTTCTTGCTGTAGAGCCCGCCGATGCCGACGAACGTCAGCGGGACGACGTAGGTCTTGCCGCCGACCTGGGTGACCGGTTTGATCCCGGGTGGGATCCGGGTGGCCCAGGAGCGTCCGGACAGGTCGGCGAGGTAGCCGGTGGGGGCCAGCACCTCGATGGCGCCGGGGTTGCCGTTGCCGGGCCAGGCGAAGAACACGTCGGGCGCGGTTCCCGAGGACAGCTGCGTGCGCAGGGTGCCCTGGTACTGGTCGGTGTCGGAGTAGGAGGTGGTGAACTCCGTACCGGGGTTCTTGGCCTTGAACGCCTTGATGACGGCCTCGGTACCGGCGCGGTCGGTGGCCACCGCGGCGATCCGCAGGGCGTCCGAGCCGCCGGAGGAGTCGACGCCGCTGCTGCACGCGCCGGTGACGAGAACGCCCGCGGCCAAAGCGGCCGTGAGCCGGGGGACGGGACTCATGCGGAGTCCTCCTCGGGGGGTGACAGGGGGTGGACGGAGAACGACGGAAGCGGGGCGGGCGGGTCAGCGTCGCGGAGCCGCGGCGCTGAAGTGGTAGGTGCCGGAGTCCAGGCGCACGACGAGTTCCTCGGGAAGGCTGCCGACGATGTCGACGCCGCGTTCAGGCAGCCCTCCCCGGCTTTCGTGGACGCTTCGAGGATCGGCCGTGGGAATGTGCAGGGTGGCCTGGGCTCCGGGCGGCACGGTGACCTCGACGCGCAGGTCCAGGGGTCCGGAAGCGGGATGGAGCGACCAGCCGCAGGCGGCGGTGCCCAGCGGGGTCTCCTGGCGGGCGCGGGCCCAGGTGAGCCGTCCGCCGACGTTCGGGCGCAGCAGCAGATGCCGGTAAGCGACGGAGTCCGGGTGCTGGTCGATGCCTGCGACGCCGCCGTACAGCCAGTCGCCGACGGAGCCGAGACTGTAGTGGTTGAACGAGTTCATCGCCGGTGATTGGAACCCGTGCTCCTCGGTCCAGCCGTCCCAGCGCTCCCAGATCGTGGTGGCGCCGTGCCGGATCGAGTAGGCCCAGGACGGATAGGTGTCCTGGTGCAGCAGCGCGTACGCCAGGTCGGCGCGGCCGTGCTCGGCGAGGACGGGGCACAGCAGCGAGACCCCGACGAAGCCGGTGGTGAGGTGGTGCCCGCGGGCCTCGATGTCGGCGGCCAGGTGGGCGACGGCGGCCGGCACCAGCCGTTCGGGCATCAGACCGAAGGCGAGCGCGAGCAGGTAGCCGGTCTGGGTTCCGCCGGCGACGCGGGCCTCGCCCCCGAAACGTCCCGTGCCGGTGTCGACGAAGTTGCCGACGAACGCGTCGCGCACGGCCTCGTGCAGGGCGCCGAAGCGTTCGGCGTCGGCGTCCCTCCCGAGGGTCCGGGCGGCATGGGCGACGATCTGCGTACTGCGGGCGAAGTAGGCGGTGGCCAGCACCTCGCGCGGGGTCTCGGCGTCCACCTGGAGCCAGTCGCCGTAATGATTGCCCACCCGATGCCGCCACACCAGGTCGGGATTGTGGCGGTGCACGTGGCCGACCCAGGCGGTCATCGCGGCGTACGAGCGTTCCAGGACCCGGCGGTCACCGTAGGCCCGGTACAGGTGCCAGGGGATGATGACGCCGCCGTCGCCCCACGCGGGGGCGCCCCCTCGCTCGATGCACAGTTTGGGCGCGACATCGGGGAACGCGCCGTCGGCGTCCTGGGCGTCGACGACATCGCGCATCCAGCGGGCGAAGAACGCTCCCACGTCGGCGTTGCGGCAGGCGGTCGGCAGGAAGACCTGCGCGTCGGCGAGCCAGCCGAGGCGCTCGTCGCGCTGCGGGCAGTCGGTGGGGACGGCGACGAAGTTGCCGCGCTGGCCCCAGCGGATGTTGGCGTGCAGCCGGTTGACGGTCTCGTCGGAGCATTCGAACTCCCCGGTCAGCGGGGTGTCGCTGTGCAGCACCCTTCCCACGACGTCGTCGGGGCGCAGCTCGCCCGGGTAACCGGACACCTCCACGTACCGGAACCCGTGGAAGGTGAACCGCGGCTCGAACACCTCCACCGAATTCCCGGCGGCGACGTAGACGTCGGTCGCCTCGGCGGTTCGCAGGTTCGCCAGGTACAGCTCGCCGTCGGCGAGCATCTCGGCATGCCTCAGCCTGACGCGCCGCCCCCGTTCGGCACCGCGGACGGTCAGCCGCACCCGGCCGACCATGTTCTGCCCCAGGTCGACGATGTGGTGCCCGCCGGGACGGCGGACCACCGAGCGGGCGGGCACGTCCTCGGTCACCCGCACCGGCTCGTCGGGCGCCGCCCGGAGGACGCCGGTGTCCCGGTCGAGTACGGCGGCCGCGTTCCATCCGGTGCCGTCGTGACCGGGACGGTCCCAGCCCGGAAGATCGTCGCGGGCGTCGACGCACTCTCCCATCAGCAGGTCCGCGTACGTGATCGCTCCGGTGCGTTCTCGCCAGCGGTCATCGGAGACGATCCAGCGCCGGGAACCGTCGGCGTGGTCCAGCAGGACCTGCACGATCACCTGCGGCGCCTTGCCGTAGTGCTGGGCCTGGTGGCGCGAGTCGAACCCGACGAACCCGCTCCACCAGCCGTCCGCCAGGACCGCCCCCAGGACGTTCTCGCCCTCTTCGAGCAGTTCGCTCACGTCGTAGGTCTGGTACAGGATGCGCCGGTCGTACTCGGTCCAGCCCGGTGCCAGCTCGGCGTCACCGACGCGCCGGCCGTTCAGCCGCAGCTCGTAGACGCCGCGGGCACTGGCGTAGATCCGCGCCCGCACCGGCCGCCGATCGCCCAGGTCGAAGGAACGCCGCAGGTGGGAGCACGGAAGCAGGTGCCGGGTGCGGTCGGTGCGGTCCTCGTCGTCGGGCGGGTCCATGACGGTCGCGGTCTCGGCGTCACGCCCGATCCACGCGGCGCGCCATTCGCCGGGGTGCAGCAGACCGGTCTCGAACCACGAGTCCGCGCGGCCGGCCGCGGCCCCTCCGGCGTCCCACACCTCGACCCGCCAGTGGTAGCGGGTGGAGGATTGCAGCGGCGGCCCGTCATAGGGGACCAGGACCCCGTCGGCCGACTCCCGCCGGCCGGTGTCCCAGATGAGCCGTTCCGCGTCGTCCAGATCCCGGCGGTCCAGCGCCGCGGTGATCCGGTAGGAGGTCTGGGCGTCGCCCCGGCGGGACGACCGGAGCTTCCACGACAGGCGGGGCGACGGCTCGTCCAGGCCCAGCGGCGTCTGCACCATCTCGCAGGTGAGCCCGTACGGGGTCAGGCCGTCCTGGGTGAGCGACTCTGCGTTCGGCAAGAGGGTGGTCATCCTTTCAGTCCCCCGGCGAAGCCCTTGATGATGTGGCGCTGCATGAGGAAATAGACGGTCAGGATCGGGATCATCGCGATGACCAGCCCGGCGAACACCAGATTCCACTGCGAGACGAACTGGCCGATGAAGCCGAAGATGGCGACGGGAATGGTCTGCTGGTCACTTCCGGAGAGGTACAGGAAGGGTGTGAGGAAGTCGTTCCAGACGAAGATGGCGTTCAGGATGACGACGGTGCCGGTGACGGGGCGCAGCAGCGGGAACACCACCCGCCAGAACACCTGGAACGGGCCGGCGCCGTCGATGAGCGCGGCCTCCTCGAATTCGCGGGGAACGACGCGGAGGAACCCCACGTACAGGAAGGTCGCGAACGGCACCTGCAACCCGCTGTAGAACAGCACCAGCGACCACAGCGTGCCCAGCAGGTGCAGGTCCCGGATCGTCTGGTACAGCGGCAGCAGCGCCAGCTGGAACGGCAGCAGCAACCCCAGCATCACCAGCAGGAACGTCCACCGGGACCAGGACGCCGTCACCCGCGCCAGCGGAAAGGCCGCCATGGCCGACACCACCACGATGATCGCCACGCTGAGCACCGTCACCAGGACGCTGTTGACGATCGCGCCCGCCAGGCCCGCCTCCCGCCAGGCGTCGGCGTAGTTGCGCAGCGTCGGCGACGTCGTGGGAACGACGATGGAGGAACCGTCCCGGGGATCCCTCAGCGACAGGTTGACCAGGACGTACAGCGGGAACGCCATGACCGCCGTCACCGCGATCATGGCGATCTCGCGGAGCAGGGTGCGCGGACGGTAGCGGTTCACCGGACCGCCCTTTCCTGGCGGCGCAGCAAGCCGTACTGGCCGCTGGAGAAGATCGCGACGAAGACCGTCAGCACGATCGCCAGCGCCACGCTGTAGGCGTACTCGTTGAACTGGAAGGCGTTCTTGTAGATCAGCGTCGACAGCGTCTCGGTGGAGGTGCCCGGCCCCCCGCCCGTCATGACCCAGACCTGGTCGAACAGTTTCAGCCCGCCGATGATCGACAGCATCAGATTGATCGTCGTCGCCGGTGCCAGCAGCGGCAGCACCACGTGCCGGAACCGGCTCCACCCGGACGCGCCGTCGACCGAGGCGGCCTCGTACACCTCCCGCGGAATGCTCTGGAGGCCGGCCAGGAAGATCACCATCGAGTAGCCGGCGAACTGCCAGACGATCACGCCGATCACACTGCACAGCGCCAGCGTCGGGTCTCCCAGCCAGTTGCGCTGCCACGAGTCGGGGCCGACCGCGGCGATCAGACCGTTGAGCGCGCCCTCCGGGGCCAGCATGTACTTCCACAGCGCGGCCGTGACGACCGGCGTCATCACCGCCGGGGCGAACAGGAAGACCCGGAGAACGTTCCGGCTCTTGATGGTGCTGTGCACGCCCAGGGCCAGCAGCAGGCCCACGGCGTTCTGGACGACGGTGACCGCCACGGCGATGATGAGCGTCTGCCGCAGCGCCCCCCGCGCCGCCGGATCCTCCAGCATCTCGCGGAAATTGCCCAGGCCGGCGAAGTCCCTGGTGGGACTGAGTCCGTCCCAGTCGGTGAACGCGAACATCGCGCCCTGTGCACTGGGAAGCAACACCACGAAGGCGTACAGCCCCAGCGCGGGTACGAGGAACCAGACGGGCGCTCGCCGCCGTCCCCTCCCTCGCCGCAACAGCGCCGCGGCAGGGGCGGCGGACCTGGCCCGGCGATCGGGCGGCTCCGGTCGCTTCACCTCCCTCACCGAGCCCTGCGCCATCTGCGACCTCCTTCACGCGGACGTGACGGCCGGGTTGCCGTCACGTGGATCACACGCGGTCTAACCAGGGATGATGCGCCCACGGCAGCCAGCCTGGATAGCCCGGAATGGGCCAGCGCTAGCACAATGTTCGCTTCGGGGCCGGACGTTAGGGTGCGGTCATGAGCGGACCCCCCGTTGAAGAGATCAAGGGGCTGGTGTACATCACCGACGGTTCACTGGCCTACGCCGGGCACCACCTTCACCAGGACAGCCACCCCGTCCACACGCACAGCTTCGTCGAACTCGCCGTCGTCACCGGCGGCCAGGGAGTACACAAGTCACTCACCGGAAATCGGAGACTCCAGGTCGGAGACGTCATCCTCCTGCGGCCCGGAGTCTGGCACGGGTACGAGGAATGCCGCGGCCTCGACCTGTACAACTGCTGCTTCAGCACCGGCCTGCTGCAGCGTGAACTGGCCTGGACGAGAGAGGACCCTTTCCTGGGCTACCTGCTCTGGACCGGCCCGAACTCCATGCAACGCCGGGGAATGCTCACCACGCACCTGGACCCCGAGACGCTCAAGGAATGCGTGACCCATCTGGACGGCCTGGCCCAGCTGCGCCACGAGCCCGTGAACCGGCACCGCAGCGACATCATCGGACGTCTCTCGCTGTTCCTCGGCCACGTCGCCCGAGCCGTGGCCACCGACCTGGGAGGCGTACCCGGCGGGGAGGGGCCCGCGCATCCGGCCGTTCTGGAGGCCATGAGCCTGCTGGAGTCACGGCTGGCCCACAAATGGACCCTGGACGAACTCGCCGAGGAACTCCACCTGACGCCCCGCTACCTCATCCGCCTCTTCAAAGCGGCCACCGGCCTGCCACCGATGACCTATCTGGCCCAGCACCGAGTGGAAAAGGCCGCCTCTCTTCTCCTGCACACCGACCAGCCCATCACCCACATCGCCCAGACCGTTGGATGGGCCGATCAGAACTACTTCGCGCGCCGCTTCAAAGCCCATTACGGACTCACCGCCACCACCTACCGCCGGCTTTTCACCCACCGGCCGGTCCGGCTGTAGCCGATCTACGGCCGTCGCGAGACCCGTGTAGCCGGGGGCGTCAGGGGGCGGGTTCGCCCTCGGCGGCGTCGAGGAGACGGGCGATCATCTGGGTGGCGGCGTCATGGTCGTCGCTGAGCCGGTTGATGTGGTCGGCGAGCAGGAAGCAGGTCACTTCGAGGGCGTTCATCTCGGCCTCGGTCCAGGGGCCGTACTGGCGGCGCCAGAGGGTGGGGCTGACGCCGATGGCCGCGGCCGTCAGCATGGCGCTCATGGTCGGGATGGCCTCGGGACGGACGCTGCGGGGCATCTTGCGCAGCGTGTCGACCACGTACGGCACCACGTGCTCCATGACGTCGCTCTCGTTGGCCTCGTGGGCCTGGCGGAGCCATTCCATGTAGAGGTAGATGAGCGAGCAGGCGCCGTTGAGGACGTCGTCGGCGGCGTCGAGGTCGAACGAGCGGAGGAACCGCTCGATCAGCTCGCGCTCGGCCGGGTCCTCCCGGCGCTCCTCGCGGACCTGCTTGAGGCGCGAGTCCAGGATGAGCAGGGCGGTGCCCAGGTCGCCGACCGGCGCGCGCCGGGGGTCGAACGCGGAAACCATGGCTGACTCCGACCGTCGGGTGACGTTTCGTGTTCGTACCGTAGCCCTCCGTGGGCGACGCTGTCCCGTGCTTGGCCATAAGTGAGTACTGACGGGGTCAAGTCGTTGGCCGGTCGTGTAGTCCGTCCCCCGCGCCCTGGCAGATCATCACCGTCGACGCCGCCCCGTCCCGGCGGCGTGACCGTGAAGGAAGGCTGCCCATGAGACCAGGCAACAGGCGCGGGTCGCTCCTCGCTGCGCTGGTGAGCGCGCTCCTCGTGGCCGCGACGCTGACCGCGCCCGCCGCGCATGCCGCTCCCCCGCTCCCTCAGGAGGACCCCTTCTACCGACCCCCTTCGCCCCTCCCCGCCGGGAGTCCCGGCACCGTCATCCGGCGGGAGCCCGTCACCGTCCAGCTCGGACCCGGCATCCCGGCGGACGCGCGGGCCTGGCGGGTCATGTACCTGTCGACGGACGCCGAAGGACGGCGCAACGCGGTGACGGGCACCGTGCTGGTGCCCAGGGCGCCGTACGAGGGGAAGCGGCCGGTGGTCGGCTACGCCATCGGCACCCACGGGCTCGGCGACCAGTGCGCGCCCTCCTACGGCCTGCGGATCGGGCTCGACTACGAGGGCGTGTTCATCGGCGGGCTGCTGGCCAAGGGCTGGGCCGTGGTGGTCACCGACTACGAGAGGCTCGGCACGCCGGGCGACCACACGTACATGGTCGGACGCTCGCAGGGGCAGGCCGTGCTGGACTCGCTGCGGGCCGCCACCCGGCTCGCCGACGCGGGACTCCCGGCCGACTCTCCGATGGTGGTCACCGGGTACTCCCAGGGCGGTGCGTCCGCCGGATGGGCCGCGCAACTGAAGGCGGGGTACGCGCCCGAACTGGCAGTCAAGGGCGTGGCCGCGGGCGGTGTCCCCGCCGACCTGACCGAGGTCGCGAAGTCCCTGGACGGCAGCCTGTTCTTCATCCTGCTCGGCGCCGCGGCGGTCGGGATGAGCTCGGCCTATCCCGAGCTGCCGTTCGAGGAGCACCTCAACGCGCAGGGCAAGGCGCTCCTTGAGGACGCCCGTGACGACTGCATCGGCGAGGCGCTCGCCCTGGGCAAGGGCGCGTTCAAGAAGATGTCCGACCTGCTCGACACCGACCTGCTGAACACCCCGGCCTGGCAGGAGAAGCTCCGCGCCAACCGGCTGGGCGGCGGCGAGACCCCCGCGGTGCCGGTCTTCCAGTACCACGCGGTGTACGACGAGATGGTGGCGACCGGCCAGGCGAGAACGCTGCGGAAGGAGTGGTGCCAGGCGGGCGCCACCCTGCGGTGGAAGGAGTATCCGACTCCCGAGCACGCCCTGACCCTGGTCGCCGGGGCGAGTGATGCCACGGCGTGGCTGGCCGACCGGCTCGCAGGGAAGCCCGCATCCGCCAACTGCCCCGCCTGAGGCCGGGCGCGAAGATCCCGTCCGCGCGTTGACTTGCGGCGAGTCGCTGCCCTGACCACCTGGTCGGGCGACAACTCGCCGCAAGGCAACGTCTAGCCGCCAGGCGCCGAAAAGGGTCATATAGTTGGTATTGACTAATCGACACTAGATAGTTGATCCTGACTATATGGAGGTGGCGTGGTGAAGCGGCGCGCGGTGTCCAACCCGCTGGGGCTGGCGGTGCTGGCGTTCCTGCTCTGGGAGCCGATGCACCCCTACGAGCTGGGACGCCGACTCAAGGAGACCGACAAGGACCGCAGCTTCAAGTACAACCGGGGCTCGCTCTACATGGTGGTGGGCCAGCTGAAGAAGGCCGGGTTCATCACCGAGCAGGAGACCGTACGGGACACCCAGCGGCCCGAGCGCACCGTCTACGCGCTCACCGACGCCGGGCGGGAGGAGCTCTACGACTGGCTCCGGGAGCTGGTCGCGCAGCCGCGGGAGGAGTACCCGCTGTTCGGGGCCGCCCTGTCGCTGCTGAGCGTCCTCTCTCCCGCCGAGGCGGTCGAGCTGCTCGGCAGGCGGCTGGCGGCGCTGGACGCGCAGGCGGAGGAGACCCGCGCCGCCGTACGCGCCGCCACCGAGCAGGGGGTGGCCTGGGTGTTCCTGGTCGAGGAGGAGTACCGGCTGGCGGTGCTGGACGCCGAACGCGGGTTCGTCGCCCGGCTCATGGAGTCGCTCAGCGCGCCGGAGTACCTCAGCGAATGGCAACGGATCTTCGGGAGTCGATCATGACGGTCAGGACGGCACTGGTCATCGGGGGCGGCATCGCCGGCCCGGTCACGGCCATGGCACTGCGGCGGGCGGGCATCGAGCCGGTCGTCCACGAGGCGTACGCGAGCACGGCGGACGGGGTGGGCGCGATGCTGACGGTCGCGCCGAACGGGCTGGCCGCGCTCGACGTGGTCGGCGCGGGCGAGGCGGTACGGGCCGCCGGGCAGCCGATCACGGACTCGGTCCTCACCGACGGCCGGGGCAGGCCGATCGGGGTCATGCGGGGCCTGGAGGGGCTGCCGCCCGGCCGGGCGCTGTCACGGCCCGACCTCTACCGGGTGCTGCACGAGCTGGCCACGGCCGAGGGGATCCGGATCGAGTACGGCAAGCGCCTCGTGGACGCCCGGGAGGACGCCGGCGGCGTCACCGCGCGGTTCGCCGACGGGACCGAGGCGAGCGCGGACCTGCTGGTCGGCGCGGACGGCATCCGGTCGGTGGTCCGGACGCTGATCGACCCGGGCGCGCCCGGCCCCGCGCACGTCCCGCTGCTGAACGTCGGGGCGACCGCCGACGTCGTCGTGGACGCCGCGCCCGACACCGCCTACTTCGCGTTCGGCAAGCGGGCGTTCCTCGGCTACTGGACGCAGCCGGACGGGACCACGACGTGGTTCGGCAACATCCCGCACGAGGAGCCGATGACCTACGCGCAGGCGCAGGAGGTGCCCGCCGGGGAATGGCACCGGCGGCTCGGCGAGATCTACGCCGATGACCGGCCCGGCCGCGAACTGGTGGAGAACACCCCGCCCGGGCGGCTGGCCGTGCTCGGCACGGTCGAGATCATGCCGAAGGTGCCGCGCTGGCATCGCGGGCGGATGGTGCTGGTCGGCGACGCGGTCCACGCGCCCTCGCCCAGCTCCGGGCAGGGGGCGTCGCTGGCCGCCGAGAGCGCGGTCGAGCTGGCCCGGTGCCTGCGTGACCTGCCGGAGGTGCCGGACGCGTTCGCCGCGTACGAGCGGCTGCGGCGCGAACGGGTCCAGAAGGTGGCGGCGCGGGCGGCCCGGACCAACAACAGCAAGACGCTCGGCCCGGCCGGGCTGGCGATGATGAAGCTGATGATGCCGCTGGCGACGCGGACGTTCCTCAGCCCGGAGCGGACGCTCGGGCCCGAGCACCGGTTCCGGATCGACTGGGGCGCCCCGGTGGACGCGGCGCCGGCCGGCGCACGTTGACTCGCGGCGAGTCGCCCCCCCGGGGCCGCCAAGGTCAACGGACGGGCGGGAGCCAGGTGGCCGCCCCGGTGAAGTCGGTCTCCTCGGGCTTGTAGCCCAGGATCGTCCGGGCGGCGGTGATGTCGAGGGTGCGTTCGACCGCGAGGTGGCCGACGGCGTAGCGGGTGAGGCGGGGCGGCTCGGGGCGGCGGGCCAGCAGGAACGCGCCCTCGGCGGCGGCGGCGAGGCCGCGCACGGGCCGGGCGGGGAGGTAGACCGGGCGGGCCCGCACGCCGCGTTCGGACAGGACGGCCCGGAGCGCGCCGTCGAGCGTCACCGGCTCGGCGTCGGTGATGTTGAAGACGCCCGACCCGACCGGGCCGCACGCCGCCAGGAGGCAGCCCTGGACGAGGTTGCCGATCGAGGTGAGGCTGACCCGCTGCCGCCCGTTCCCCACGGCGAGGAGGACGGGGCCTCGCACGGACGACAGGACGCGGGGCAGCAGGGTGGTGTCGCCGGGGCCGTAGACCGCGTGCGGGCGCAGGATCAGCGCCTCGCGGCGGCCGGGGCCGCGCCACCGGGTCCGGCCGTGGCCGCGCATGACCGCCAGGACGGCGCGTTCCGCGGCGGCCTTCGACGCGCCGTAGGCGTTGAGGTGGCGGGCGGCGGGGGCCTCGTCCTCCTTGGCCATGACGGTCGGGCGGTGGGGGTCGTACACGCTGGCGGTGCTCACGTGGACGAACCGGGCCCCGGGGAACGTCGCGAGGGCGTTCCTGGTGCCGGTCAGGTTGGTGGAGAAGAACTCGGGCACCGGGCCCCAGTCGGTGACGCTTCCCGCGCAGTGGACGACGGCGTCCACGACGGGGGCGTCCCGCAGGGTGCCGCGGGTCAGGTCCCAGGAACGGTACGGCGCGCCGGCGACATGGCCGGGGTCCACGGCGGCGCGGCGGCCGTAGGCGCGGGTGTCGATACCGTGCTCCACCAGCGCCCGGCACACCGCACCGCCGACGAAGCCCGACGCTCCCGTCACCGCGACCCTCATGCCGTCCTCTCCCGCACCATCTCGCGCAACCGGTCCCGGTCGAGCTTGCGGCCTCGGCCGGAGCGGGGCAACCCGGGCAGCACGACGACGCGGTCGGGGAGCGCGTCGTGGTCGATGACCTCGGGCAGGCGGGCGGCGAGGCGTTCGGGGAGCCGTTCGCCGTCCCCGGCGACGGCCAGGACCACCTCCTCGTCCCCGGTGGCGGGGTCGGGCACGCCCACGATCGCGGCCTCGGCGACGCCGTCGAGCGCGGCGATGGCGGGCTCGTACAGGCCGGGGTAGAGGTTGAACTTGCCGCGGATCAGCATGTCCTTCTTGCGGCCGGTGAGGACGAGGCGCCCGGCGTCGTCCAGGCGCGCCAGGTCACCGGTCGGCAGTTCGTCCAATGGCGGGTCGCCCAGGTAGCCGCGGCAGAGGTTGGGGCCGGCCAGGTGCAGCTCTCCGTCCTCGGCGACGCGGGCCTTCACGAGGGGTTCGCCCAGCAGGTCGCCGCCGGCCCCCGAACGGGTGTGGGCGAGCTTGTCCTGGGCGGACGCGATCGCCACCGGGAGGATCTCGGTCATCGCGTACACCGACAGGACCTGCGCCGAAGGGCCGGTCGCGTCCAGGGCGCGGCGCAGGATCGCCGCGGGCGCGGGGGCGGCCCCCAGGAGAACGTGGCGCAGGGTTTCGGGGAGCCTCGGATGGGCGTCCAGGACCTCGGCCAGGTGGACGGGAACGCAGAAGGTGTGGGTCGCCCCTCGTTCCCGTAGCTGGCGGCCGAAATCCTCCGGTGAGCAGAAGAGCGGCGGCATCGACCAGCGCGCCCCCGAGATGAGGGTGGGCAGCCCCAGCATGAGCTGGTCGGTGTGGACGATGTCCCCCGGCCCCAGCGGAAGGCGCGTCCGGAACAGGTCCAGGGCGGCGGACAGGGACCCCTGGGTGTGGACCACCGCCCTGGGGGCGGCGGTGGTGCCGGAGGTGAAGATGACCGCGGCGGGCGCGTCCGGGTCCCCGGGCCCGGACGGCTCCGGCGCGTCCCCGGCCTGGGCGAGACGGCCGAAGGACAGGGCGCCGCGCGGTACGCCGGGAAGCCACCGCCCCACGTACACGTGCCGCATCCGCCCCTCCCCCGGGACCTCCAGGCCGGCGAGGTCGGGCAGCAGCAGCCCGCGGCGGCGGGCGTAGGCGCGGACGGGCCGCAGCCGGCTGCCCGCGTAGAGGAGGGACTCGGCGGCCGACCACCGGGGCCGGGCCAGGCGGAGGCGCGCCGCGAACATCTCCGGTCCCGCGCCCGGGTCGGCGAACACCACGACGCCCCCGGCGGCGACCACGCCCAGCGCCAGGACCAGCGACTCCGGCGACGGGCGTACCGAGAACAGCACGCCGTCCCCCGGTTCGAGGCCGGCGGTGACCAGGCCGTGGCGGACGGCCAGCACGCGGCGGCGCAGGTCGCCGTAGGTGAGCGCGTTGCCGTCCCCGGCGACCAGCGCGACCGCTCCGGGCGTCGCGGCGGCCTGCTCCAGGAGCCGCTGAACGAGGGTCATGCCGACCTCACCATCAGGCGCGCGTACGTCGGGATGAGCACGCCGCGGGCCGCCGCGCGCCCCGTGATCGTCAGGGGGGCCGCGTCCAGGACCGTCCGGACGACCGCGCGGGTCTCGGCCATGGCCAGCGGGTAGCCGATGCAGAAGTGCGGGCCCGCTCCGAACCACAGGCGGCGCAGCTCGGGCGGGTGCGCGCGGTCGGGGTCGAACGGCCCGTACGCGCGGCAGCAGTTGTGGGTGGCGATCAGGATCCGGTCCCCCGGCCGGGCCGCCACGCCGTCCAGGTCGGCGTCGCGGTGCACGCTGCGCAGCATGACCGGCGTCGGGGTGGTGACCCGCATGGCCTCGTCGATCAGCCGGTCGAGGCGGCCGGTGCGGGCGGTGGCGGGGCCGTCCAGGCGGCCCGTGTCGTGCAGCAGCGCGACCAGGCGCGGGACCAGCGTGGCGACGGTCTCGGTGCCGGTGAGGAAGAACGCCCCGGCCGCGCCGCGCGCCTCCGCCTCCGACAGCCCGAGTTCCCGCATGCGTCCCATCACCGTGGTGTCGCCGCCCGCCGCGTACGCCTTGGCCGCGATGTCGCCGAGCGGGTCGAGCACCGCGCGGGCCCGCCGGATCTGGGCCGGGGACAGCCGCCGGGTGCGCAGCGAGATCATCGAGACGATCCGTTCCCCCTGCTCGAACAGCCGCCGGTACGCGGCCTCGGCCTCGGCGCCCTGGCCGGTCTCCAGGCCGATGACCTCGCTCATCACCGCCCCGGCCAGCACCCGCGTGGTGTCCACCAGGTCGACGTCCGCGCCGCGCGCCAGCCGGCCGGCCAGGCGGTCCAGCGGGCCGGCCAGCACCCGGGCGCACAGGGCGTCGGTGTAGGAGGGGGTGAACAGCTCGGTCAGGCGGCGGCGCAGCGCGCGGTGCGCCTCGCCCTCCATGTTGAGCAGGACGGACGGGCCGAGGACGGGGGTCCACAGGTCGCCCGGCGAGCCCGGCCCGTCCTTGCGGAAGGTCTCGCCGTCCATCAGGATCCGGCGGGCGAGGCCGGCGTCGTTGACGACCACCCCGACGCCCGGCACCCGGACGGCCGGCCCGCGCCGCGCCAGGCCGCGCAGCAGCGGGTAGGCGAAGGGGTGCGCGGCCAGGTACAGCCTCCGCTCCCAGCCTTCCGCGCTCCGGCCCGCCAGGGCCCGGTCAAGGGTCTTCGGGGCGCCGGTCACCGGAGGTCCCCCAGCCGGATGTCGACGACCTCGGGCGTGTAGCGGTGGTCGGCGTACCAGCTCAGGGTGCCGACCAGCCCGTAGGCGCGCAGCCGCCGCACCGAGCCGTACACGACCATGTCCTTGCGCAGCCCGTACGCGGTGGTCAGCCGGCGCACCCGGTTGACCAGGGCGCGGTCCTCGTGGACGTCCTCGATCCTGGTGCGCGGGAAGCCGCCGGACCGGTCGTACAGCTCGGCGGTGATCGCGACGTTGCAGCCCGGCATCATCAGGTACGGGCCGAGGGCGAGCGGGTCCTGGTTGCCCGGCCGGATGCGCCCGAAGAAGGCCGCGATCCCGATGACGGCGGGCAGCAGCCGCCGTTCCCACAGCTTCAGCCGGAACTCGTCGGTGCGCGGGCGCAGCGGGCCGCTGACCATCTCCAGGCCCTCGCCGAACGCCCGCTTCACCGCGGCGATCCACTCCGGGCCGGGCAGGCAGTCGGCGTCCGTGCGGGCGACGTGCGTGGCCCCGGCGCCGATGGCGTGCCGGATGCCGGTGTCGGCGGCGGCGCCGGTGCCCTTCTGCGGCTCGGTGACCAGCCGCACCCGCGGCCCGGCGCCGTCCGCGGCGAACGCCCGGACGACGCCGGCCGTGCCGTCGGTGCTCCCGTTGTCGACCACGACCACGGTGAAGCCGGTGTCGGTCTGCTCGGCCAGGCGGCGCAGCGTGGCGCCGATCGAGCGTTCCTCGTCGTAGGCGGGGATCACCACCCACAGGTCCATCGGCACGGCCCCCCTCACAGCTCGGCGAAGGTGACGCCGAGGCTGACACCGCCCGCGAGCCCGACCAGGGCGACCCGGTCGCCCGGCCCGCACCGCCCTTCCCGCAGCGCCGTGTCCAGCTGGAACGGCAGCGAGGCCGACGCCAGGTTGCCGTGCTCGGGCAGCGTCACCACCAGCCGGCCGGCGGGGATGTCCAGGATCGACCTCAGCAGCTCGGTGTAGCGGGCGGTCACCTGGTGGACGCAGACGACGGCGAAGTCGTCCCAGGTCAGGCCGGTCTTCTCCAGGGCGGTGAGAAAGATCTCGGGGCCGTTCCCGACGAAGGCGTCCTTCAGCCGGCGCCCGTCGCCGCTGAAGTAGGTGAACTCGGGATCGCGGGGATGCATGGAGCCGCCGGCGGGCAGCGTGCCCACCCGCCAGGCGCTGGAGACCGCGGCGAAGTCGCGGTAGAAGATCCCGCCGTCGGGGGCGGCCTCCACCAGCATCGCCGCGCCGGCGTCGGAGAGCGTGTAGCCGGCGAAGGCGTCGGCGAACTGCGCCCGGTCGCGCACGTTCCAGCGGATCGCCCGGGACGGGCTCTCCCCCGTGCACACCAGCACCCGCTCGTGCTGGCCGGTGCGGATCAGCGCGTCGGCCATCTGCAGGCCGTTGAGGAAGCTGTTGCAGGCGTTCTTGACGTCGAAGACCGGGCAGGACGCCCCCAGCTTCGCGGCGACGATGTGCGCGGTCGCCGGCTCGATCAGGTCCTGCGAGGCGGAGCCGAAGATCAGCAGGTCCAGCCGGTCCGGGCCGAGCCCGAGCTCGTCCAGCAGGCGGCGGGCCGCGGCCACCGCCAGGTCCGACGCCTGCTCGCCGTCGCGCATGACGTGGCGGGCGGCGATGCCGGTCATCCGCTCGACGATGGTCGGATGCGGCCGGTAGCCAGGGCTCTCCGCCCGTACCCGCGCCTCCACCTCGGCACTGGTAACCGTGCGTTCGGGCAGGTGGGCGGCCACCCCCGCGATCCGGGCTCTCATGATCGGGTCCCGCTTCCTGTAGATCCGTCGTCGGCGTGCCGCCAGCCTCGCGCGCCGCGCGCCCGCCTGACCAGGGGAACCCTACGGAACCTCACGGGAGCACTTCACCCCAGGTCGGGATGAGTATCACTACTCACCCTTATAAAGCGGTATGCGCTGTCGGACCACTCGGGTCGGGGTTGCACACTTTCGGGGTGATCAGGACGAACGCCAAGGCGGCGGCCCGGCATGAGGCCCGGCTGCTCTGGAACGGCAACAAGGGGCTCTTCGCACTGCTGGAGGCCGCGCGGCACACCGGGCCCATCACGCGCGTGCCGAGGCTGGGGTGGGTGGTGACCGACCCGTTGCTGGCCCGGCGGGTGCTCAACGACCACGCCGGCTTCAGCATGGTCGGCGAGGGCGGGGTCGGCCACATGTGGGCGCAGCTCTTCGGGGACGAGATGGGGCGGTTCTTCGGGGGCGCCCGGCACGCCGAGGTGCGCACCCGGGCCCGGGACCTGTTCACCGAGGACAGCGCCCGCGAGCTGGTGGAACGTTCGCAGGGCGCGCACTACGCCCGGCTCGCCGAACGGCTGGCCGGCGGGGAGACGGTCGACGTCGCCGACACGACCCGCGTGCTGGCCGGACGCCTGGTCGCCGACCTCCTGGGGCTTCCCGCCGGCCGGGACGACGACGCCTACCGGAGGGTCTTCGCCGCCGGGGAACGCCTGGCCGGGCTGGCGATGGGCACCACCGCCTCCACCGAGCTGGACCCCGCGGTGCTCGCCCGGGCGCGGGCCATCGTCGGCGAGATCACCGCCGGGGTCGAGGACGCCTACCGTACCGCCGGGACCGGCACCATCCTGGGCCGGTGCCGCGAGATGGACCTGGGGCTCCCGCTCGCCCGCGGGCTGGCCACCCTGCTGGCCATCGCGGGCACCGAGACCGGGGCGTCGGGCACCTCCCGCACGGTCGCCCTCCTCCACGACACCGGCCAGCAGCGGCTCCTGCTGGACGACCCCGGGCTGATGGAGAACGCGGTACGGGAGGGGCTGCGCGTCTCCACCCCCGCCGCCGTCATCGGACGCCACGTCGCGCGCGACACCACGGTCGCGGGGCGGCGGCTGGAGGCCGGGGAGCGGATCCTGCTCCTGACCTACCGGGCCACCGGCGCCGTCGGCCCGTTCGACGTCAAGCGCGACTACGTGCCCGAGACGCGCCAGCTGTGGTTCGGCGGCGGGCGCCACCTGTGCCTGGGCGCGGCGGTCGCGCGGACGCAGGTCACCCGGATGCTGGAGACGCTGCTCGCGGCGGGCCGCCCGTACCGGGTCGTCTCCCGGCGCGCCGCCTCCCGGGTCCTGGTCCCGACGTACGCGACCCTCCGCGTGAGGACGGTCTCATAACGCGTTCCAGGTCACTGGTTCCCCTTTCGCGTGAAAGTAGAACACGTTACAGTCGGGTGAATCGCGTTCTGGAAGGTCGGTTCGAGGGAGAGCGCATGGGCACGCCCGTGATCGTCGACGCGGTACGCACGCCGCTCGGGAAGCGCAACGGCTGGCTGGCCGGGCTGAAGGCGCAGGCCGTGCTGGCCCACGCGTACTCGGCGCTGCTGGAGCGATCCGGGCTGGAGGCCGGCCAGGTCGAGCAGGTCTTCGCCGGATGCGTGACGCAGGCCGGCGAGCAGGGCGGGCACGTCGGCCGGTACGCCTGGCTGTACGCGGGGCTGCCCTGGCAGGCCGGCGTCACCACGATCGACGCCCAGTGCGGATCGGCCCAGCAGGCGGTGCATCTGGCGGCGTCGCAGGTCGCCGCGGGCGCGGTGGACGTGGCGATCGGCGGCGGCGTCGAGGTGATGAGCCGGTCGCCGCTGGGCAGCAACGTCCTGCCCGCGAACCCGCGCCCTGACGACTGGTCGCTCGACATGCCCAACCAGTTCGAGGCCGCCGAGCGGATCGCGCGCCGGCGCGGCCTCACCCGCGCCGACCTGGACGCCTTCGGGGCGCGGTCCCAGCAGCTGGCCGCCAAGGCGTGGGCGGACGGCCGGTTCGACCGGGAGATCGCGCCGATCGAGGCGCCGGTGCTGGACGCCGAGGGCGCCCCGACCGGCGAGACCCGGACGGTCACCCGCGACCAGGGCCTGCGCGAGACCACCACGGAGGGGCTGGCCCGCCTGAAGCCGGTGCTGGGCGAGGAGGCGCTGCACACCGCGGGCACCTCGTCGCAGATCTCCGACGGCGCCGCCGCCGTCCTGGTCATGGACGAGGACCGGGCCCGGGCCCTCGGCCTGCGCCCCCGCGCCCGGATCAGGACGCAGGCCCTCGTCGGCTCCGAGCCGTACTACCACCTGGACGGGCCGGTGCAGTCGACCGAGCGGGCCCTGGCGCGGGCGGGCATGACCATGGCCGACATCGACATCACCGAGATCAACGAGGCGTTCGCCGCGGTGGTGCTGTCCTGGGCCTCGGTGCACGGCCCGGACATGGACCGGGTCAACGTCAACGGCGGCGCGATCGCGCTGGGGCACCCGGTCGGCGCGACCGGCGCCCGGCTGATCACCACCGCCCTGCACGAGCTGGAACGCCGGGACGCCGCGACCGCCCTGGTCACGATGTGCTGCGGCGGGGCGCTGTCCACCGCGACCGTCCTGGAACGGATCTAGCGTGCGGCCCGAGCCGCGTCCCGCCCCACGTTCCTCGGCACGCCCTGCGGCCCATCCTGCGGCACGCCCTGCGGCCCGTCCCGAACCGGTGCCCGAGGACCTCGGCGGAGGGGTGTGGAGCGTTCCGGTACCGATCCCGGGCAACCCGCTCGCCTACACCCTCGTGTACGCGCTGGACGGCCCGCGCGGTCCCGTGCTGGTGGACGCGGGCTGGCAGCACGAGGACGCCTGGTCGGCCCTCAAGAACGGGCTGGCGGTCCTCGGCCTCGACGTCGGCGACGTCTCCGGGGTCGTGGTCACCCACTTCCACCCCGACCACGCGGGACTCGCGGGCCGGGTCCGGGAGGCGTCGGGTGCCTGGGTGGCCATGCACCGCGCCGACGCGGCGCTCCTCGCGACCTTCCGCGGCGTGGTCGAGCAGGACTCCGGCGGCACCTGGGAGCTGGACGCGCTGCGCCGCGCGGGCGCCGCCGAGGGCGAGCTGGCCGGGTACGAGGGCCGGGAGCGCGTGGACCCGCCCGCCGCCCCCGACCGCGAGCTGGACGACGGCGAGCTGGTCGACCTGCCCGGCCGGACGCTGCGCGCGGTATGGACCCCCGGCCACACGCCCGGCCACCTCTGCCTGCACCTGGAGGACGGCGACCGGATCTTCACCGGCGACCACGTGCTGCCACGGATCACCCCGCACATCGGGCTGTACCCGTACGACACCCCCGGCGTCGACCCGCTGGGCGACTTCCTGGCCTCGCTCGCACGGGTCGCCCAGGTCCCGGCGGGCGAGGTGCTGCCCGCGCACCAGTACCGCTTCCGCGGCCTGGCCGAGCGCGCGGAGGCGATCGCCGCCCACCACGAGGAACGGCTGGCCGAGGTGACCGCGCTGCTCTCCGCGGAGCCCGCCACGCTCTGGCGGCTGGCCGCGGGGATGACCTGGCGGGCCCCCTGGGACGCGATGCCCCTGACGTCCCGCCGGATGGCCGCGGGCGAGGCCGCCGCCCACCTGCGCGCCCTGGAACGGCGCGGGATCGCCCGGCGCCAGGACGCGGGCGGCTCCCTCGGCTTCGTCCTGACCAGCGCGCCCGCCTCGTCCTGACCGGCGCGCCCGCCTCGTCCTGACCGGCGGGCCGGCCTCGTCCCGACGGTGGCCGGCCCCGGCACGCCTCCGTCCGATCCGGCGTCCCACCGCGCCCCCGGCGTCCCCGCTCCCGCCGCCCGTGCGACGCGCGTCACTCCCGCTCCCGGACCCTTGATGAGACTCCAGTCTCATGTTAGAACGTGTTCTAGGCCCAGCCCACCAAGCAAGCGCTCAGTCACGTCACTTCGGCCGCCCCCGGCCTCGTCTCCCGCGCCGTCCACGTCCCTCGTCCCCGAGCACGCCCGACGCACGTCCGCGCCCGACCACCCCGGCACGAAGGATCACCATGCCCCCAGAGATCGGCATCGCCCCCGGCATCGACGTCATCGACCCCGGCGTCTACGAGCAGGGCGGCGTCCCGCACGAGGCGTTCACCTGGCTGCGCGACAACGACCCGGTGCACTGGCACCGCGACCCGAACGAGGGCGTCCCCGGCTTCTGGGCGATCACGCGGCACCAGGACGTCATCCACGTCTCGCGCCACCCCGAGCTGTTCTCCTCGCACACCCGGTCGGCCATGTTCGAGGAGTTCAGCGAGGAGGACATCGCCCTGTACGGGCAGATGATGCTCTTCCAGGACCCGCCGGACCACACCCGGCTGCGGTCCATGGTGAACAAGGGCTTCACCCCCCGGATGATCAAGAAGCTGGAGGGGCACATCCGGGAGATCTGCGACCGGCTGATCGACGCCGCGGCACCGCTGGGCACCTGCGACTTCGTGACCAACTTCGCCGCCCCGCTCCCGCTCTACACGATCTGCGAGCTGCTGGGCGCCCCGCTGGAGGACCGCGACAAGATCGTCCACTGGTCGAACAAGCTGGTGGCCTTCAACGACCCCGAGTACATCGGGGACCGGTCCGAGTCCACCGCGTGCGCCGCCGAGTTCGCGGTGTGGGCGGGCGAGCTGGCCGAGCGCCGCCGCGCCACGCCGCGCGACGACATCGTGACCAAGCTGCTGCAGCCCGACGCCGACGGCAGCCGGCTCAGCGACGAGGAGTTCCAGCTCTTCGTGATCATGCTGTCCATCGCCGGCAACGAGACCACCCGGACCGCCACCGCCGGCGGGATGCAGACCTTCTTCGAACGGCCCGACCAGTGGGAGCGGCTGAAGGCCGACCGGAGCCTGCTGCCCACCGCCGTCGAGGAGATCGTGCGCTGGATCACCCCGATCAACCAGTTCCGCCGTACCGCGACCCAGGACACCGAGCTGGGCGGCAAGCAGATCAGGGCGGGCGACAAGGTGGTGCTGTTCTACGCCTCGGCCAACCGCGACGAGCGGGTCTTCGACGACCCGTTCACCTTCGACGTCGGCCGCGACCCCAACCCGCACATCGGGTTCGGCGGCGGCGGGCCCCACTTCTGCCTCGGCACCCACCTGGCACGGATGAATCTGCGCATCATCTTTGAGACGATTCTTGACCGGATGCCCGACATCCGGCCGGCCGGCGAGCCGCGCCGGCTGCGTTCCAACTTCGTCAACGGCCTGAAGGAACTCCCGGTGGCGTTCACCCCCACCCCCGCCCGGCCGCGCCCGTGACCGACTGACTCCCGCTCCGCTCCGACGAGGAGGACCGCGGCGATGACCAGCACCCCCCAGACCGGCGCCCCCGACCGACACCTGCCCGGCATCGACCTGGTCGACCCCGACGTCTACGAACGCGGCGGCGTCCCGCACGAGCGGCTGACCCTGCTGCGCGAGCGCGCCCCCGTGTACCGGCACCCGGGCGCCCCGGAACGGGGCGAACCTCCGTTCTGGGCGGTCACCCGGCACGAGGACGTCGTGCACGTCTCGCGGCATCCCGAGATCTACTCCTCCTACGAGCGGCTGGCGCTGTACGACGAGCCGGCCCCCGGCCAGCTGGCCCTCCAGCGGCTGATGATGCTCAACCAGGATCCGCCCGAGCACACGCGCAAGCGGAGCATCGTCAACCGGGGCTTCACGCCCCGCGCCATCGGCGCGCTGGAGGACCATGTCCGCGACATCTGCCGCGAGCTGGTCGGGGAGGTCGCGGCCGAGGCCGACTTCGTCCGCGACATCGCCGCCCCGCTCCCGCTCTACGTGATCTGCGAGCTGCTGGGCGCCCCGGTCGAGGACCGCGACAAGATCTTCCACTGGTCCAACACCCTGATCGGCGGCACCGACCCCGAGCTGCAGAGCTCGCCTGAGGCCGGCGAGGCGGCGGCGGCCGAGCTGTACGCCTACGCCGCCGAGCTGGCCGAGCGCCGCCGCGCCGAGCCGCGCGACGACATCATCACCCGGCTGCTCCAGCCCGACGCCGACGGCAACGAGCTGACCGGCAACGAGTTCGAGCTGTTCGTGATGCTGCTGTCGGTGGCCGGCAACGAGACCACCCGCAACGCCGCCTCCGGAGGGATGCTCGCGCTGCTGGAGCACCCCGCCCAGTGGGAGCGGCTGCGCGCGGACCCGTCACTGGTCCCGGCCGCCGTGGACGAGATCGTCCGGTGGGTGACGCCGGTCAACCTGTTCCGCCGTACCGCCGTCCGGGACACCGAGCTGGGCGGGGTCCCGATCGCGGCGGGCGACAAGGTGGTGGTGTTCTACTCCTCGGCCAACCGCGACGAGCGGGTCTTCGACGACCCGTTCACCTTCGACGTCGGCCGCACCCCCAACCCGCACATCGGCTTCGGCGGCGGTGGGCCCCACTTCTGCCTCGGTGCGCATCTTGCGCGCCTTGAGCTGAGTGTGCTCTTCGAAACACTTTTGGACACGCTGCCCAATATCGAACTCATCGGTAACGTACGCAGGCTAAGGTCTAGTTTCATCAACGGCATCAAGGGGATGCCCGTGCGCACGCGCCGGAGCTCCCTCGCGTGACCGGAACGACACGACCGACAGGAGTGGTGCGTGAGCAAGGACTGGCGTGGCTGAGGGAGACGAGCCGACGAGTCCGCTGCGCGTGGCCCTGCTCTCGTACAGGAGCAAGCCTCACTGCGGCGGCCAGGGCGTCTACCTGAGGCATCTGAGCCGCGAGCTGGTCGACCTCGGACACACCGTCGAGGTGCTGTCCGGGCAGCCCTACCCCGATCTGGACCGCGACGAGATCGCCCTGACCAAGATCCCGAGCCTGGACCTCTACCGCGACGAGGACCCCTTCCGCACGCCGGCCCTGGGCGAGTTCCGCGACTGGATCGACGTGCTCGAGTTCGCCCACATGAGGACCGGCGGCTTCCCCGAGCCGCTCACCTTCAGCCTGCGCGTGGTGCGCGAGCTGCGGCGCCGCCGCCGCGACTTCGACGTCGCCCACGACAACCAGGTGCTGGGCCTGGGCAACCTGGGCATCCCCCGGCTGGACCTGCCCCTCGTCACCAGCATCCACCACCCCATCAGCGTCGACCGGCGGATCGAGCTGGAGGCCGCGCGGGGCCTGCGGCAGCGGCTCGGCAAGCGCCGCTGGTACGGCTTCGTCGCCATGCAGGCCCAGGTGGCCCGGCGGATCGGCCCGGTCCTGACCGTCTCCGAGTCCTCCAAGGTCGACATCGTCAAGGACTTCAAGGTCGACCCGCGCGACATCGAGATCCTGCCGCTGGGCGTCGACACCCGGATCTTCCACCCCCGCGGGGAGCGGACGCCGGGCCGGATCGTCGCCATGGCCAGCGCGGACGCCCCGATCAAGGGCGTGGACGTGCTGCTGCGCGCGGTCGCGAAGGTCGCCACCGAGCGCGACGTGCACGTGGTCGTCGTCAGCCGGCCGCGGGAGGACGGCCCCACCGCCCGGCTGGTGCGCGAGCTGGCGCTGGGCGACCGGGTCCGCTTCGTGCACGGCGTCGGCGACCAGGAGCTGGGCGAGCTGCTGGCGTCGGCCGAGATCGCCGTCGTGCCGTCCCGGTACGAGGGGTTCTCGCTGCCCGCCGTCGAGCACATGGCGTCGGGCACACCGCTGGTCGCCAGCCGCGCCGGGGCGCTGCCCGAGGTGGTCGGCGACGCCGGCGTCCTGGTGCCGCCCGGCGACGTCGAGGAGCTGGCCGCGACGCTGCGCCGCCTGCACGACTCCCCGGCCGAGCGGGCCCGGATGGGCGAGGCCGGCCTGGCCCGCGTCCGGGAGCGGTTCGCCTGGCCGGCGGTGGCGCGCGCCACCGTCGAGCACTACCGCGCCGCCATCGACCAGCGGCGCTACCTGCGCCTGGCCGCCGGCGGGACCTCGGCCCGGGACCGGGCCGGCCGGGCCTGACCCGCCGCGGCCGTACCCGCCGCCCCGTCAACGGACACCAAGCACGGGCGGGGACCGTCCCGGAGGGCGTCCCCCGTACGGAAGGAGCACCACCCTGCTGACCGTGGATTTCCGGCGGTTCCGCGTCAAGCCCGGCGAACGCGTCCTGGACATGGGATGCGGCGCGGGCCGGCACGCCTTCGAGCTGTACCGCAGGGGTGCCCGCGTCGTGGCCTTCGACCTGGACGCCGACGAGCTGGCGGGCGTCGAGAAGATGTTCGGGGCCATGCGGCTGGAGGGTGAGGTCCCCGAGAAGGCCACCGCCGAGACCGTCCGGGGCGACGCGCTGGAGCTGCCGTTCCCCGACGGGCACTTCGACAAGATCGTCGCGTCCGAGGTGCTGGAGCACATCCCCGACGACATGCGCGCCATGCGCGAGCTGCTGCGGGTGCTCAAACCGGGCGGCCGGCTGGCCGTCACCGTGCCGAGCTGGCTGCCCGAACGGATCTGCTGGGCGCTCTCGGAGGACTACCACACCGCCCCCGGCGGCCACGTCCGCATCTACACGCGGGCCGAGCTGGAGGCCAAGCTCAAGGCCACCGGCTTCCGGGTGGACGGCCACCACCACGCGCACGGTCTGCACGCCCCGTACTGGTGGATCAAGTGCGCCGTCGGGGTCGGCAACGACGCGCACCCGGCCGCCAAGGCCTACCACCGGCTGCTCGTGTGGGACATCATGAAGCGCCCGCCCGCGACGCGGCTGGCCGAGCGTGTGCTCAACCCGGTCATAGGGAAGAGCGTGGTGGTGTACTTCACCAAACCCCCCTCCCCCGCCAGCCCCTCCGGCCCCGTGAAGGAGACCGCGGATGCGGTCTGAGATCACGCCGCCCTCCGTGCCCGGCGTGGTCGGCCCCGACGACATCGTCGCGACCGCGCGCAGCATCGCCGCCCAGCAGGAGGAGTCCGGGGCGATCCCCTGGTTCAGCCCGACCGGCGGCGTGCCCGGCCACGTGGACGCCTGGAACCACGTCGAGGCGGCGATGGCGCTCACGACGGCGGGGCTGCGCGAGCCCGCCCGCAGGGCCTACGCGTGGCTGCGCTCGGTCCAGCGGGCGGACGGCTCCTGGCCCGCCAAGTGGGTGCTGGGCGAGGTCACCGAGCCCGGCGGGGAGTCCAACCACGCCGCCTACCTCGCCGTGGGCGTCTGGCACGAGCTGCTGATGACCGGCGACGAGGCGTTCGTCCGGATGATGTGGCCGACCGTGCGGCGCGCCGTGGACTTCGTGCTGGGCCTCCAGACCGACCGCGGCGAGATCATCTGGATGCGGCATCCGGACGGCCGCGCCGACGACCACGCGCTGCTGACCGGCTGCTCGTCGATCTACCAGTCGCTGCGCTGCGCGGTGGCGCTGGCCGAGCACCTGGGCGAGCCGGAGCCGGACTGGGAGCTGGCCGCCGACCAGCTCGGCCACGTGGTGGCCGCCCACCCGGAGGCGTTCGCCGACAAGAGCCGCTGGTCCATGGACTGGTACTACCCCGTGCTGTCGGGGCCGGTGCGCGGCGACGCCGCCGCCCGGCGGCTCGCGGAGGACTGGGACACCTTCGTGGTGCCGGGCCTGGGCTGCCGGTGCGTGGCCGACCAGCCCTGGGTGACCGCGGCCGAGAGCTGCGAGCTGGTGCTGACCCTGGACGCGGCCGGCGACCGCGACCGCGCCCTGGAGCTGTTCCGCACGATCCAGCACCTGCGGCACGAGGACGGCTCGTACTGGACCGGCTGGCAGTTCGAGAACCGGCGGCACTTCCCCGGGGACCGCTCCACCTACACGGCCGCCGCGGTCGTCCTGGCCGCCGACGCGCTGGAGGGCGCCTCCCCCGGCTCCCGGCTGTTCAAGGAGATCGCCGGACGCCCGCTGGGCCCCTCCGCCGCCGCCGACCCGATCGCCTGCGGCTGCGCCCTGGTCAGCGTCGCCAACCCCGTCCGCACCCGCCTCTGACCCCGCCCGCGCCGGCCCCGCCCGCGCCGGCCCGCGGCCGGCGCGGGGCCCGAGCCCCGCACGAACGGGCCCTTCTCCCCCTTCAGGAAGGGGTGCGGGGGTCGGTGTCGCTGACGCGTTCCAGGACGCGCAGGGAGCCCTCCACGCGCCGTTCGGCGAAGGCGCCGCTGCGCAGCGCCCGGAGGTAGACGTGGTACGGCGCCTGGCCGCCGTCGGCGGGGTCGGGGAAGACGTCGTGGATGACCAGGGCGCCGCCGTCCGCCACCCACGGCGCCCAGTCCTCGTAGTCGGCCTGCGCGAGGTCCTCGGCGTGGCCGCCGTCGATGAACAGCAGGGCGAGCGGGGTGCGCCAGAACGCGGCGACGGTGCGGGAGGTGCCCACGATCGCCACCACGTGGTCCTCCAGGCCGGCCGCCCCGAGGGTCCTCCGGAAGGTCGGGAGGGTGTCCATGCGGCCGGTGAGGGGGTCGACCAGGGAGGGGTCGTGGTACTCCCAGCCCGCCTGGTTCTCCTCCGAGCCGTGGTGGTGGTCGACGGTGACGACCTTGGCGCCGGTCGCCCGGGCCGCCGCGCCCAGGTAGATCGCCGACTTGCCGCAGTAGCTGCCGATCTCCAGCAGCGGGCCGGACGCGCCGAGCCGCGCGCCGTACTCCAGGGCGGTCTCGTACAGGACCCGCCCCTCGGCCTCGGGCATGAAGCCCTTGGCGGCGCGCGCCGCGCGCTGCAGGTCCGCCGGCATGGGATCCGCCTGGGGTCGTACGGGGGGTGGGGGCGTCCCCGCGTGGGTGGACGCCGTGCGGTCGGTCATCGGTCTCCTCGGGCCGTACGTAGCGGGCACTTTATCCCTATCCGTACACCCTTGGCCCACGGCCGCCCCGGGCGGCGGCTCCTGGCGGCTCCCGGCGGGCCCGCCTGCGCCTTGCCGGATGATACTGAAACGTGTTCTACTTTTCCGGTGAGCGAGCGGACCGGGAGGGCCCGCCCCGATCGACGGCGACCGCGCGGACCAGCGGCCGGAGCCGGGGGTCGTGACGGATCAGAACCGTGTTCGGTATGTTGGCCGGGAGGTGGTCCGGCGATCCTCATAGAACGTGTTTCGTGTCGCCTCGCGGGACCACCGCACGCTCACCGGGAAGTGGAACGGAGACAGAGGCGATGAAGGTAAGCGTCGACCCCATGGTGTGCGAGGCCAACGCCGTCTGCGTCGGGCTCGCGCCGGAGGTCTTCGACCTCGACGACGACGACCAGCTCCACATCCTCAAACCGGAGGTCCCCGCCGAGGAGGCCGACCGCGTCCGGCACGCGGTGCGGTCCTGCCCCAAGGCCGCGCTCACGCTGGACGAGTAGCGCCCTCGCCGGCGCCCTCGCGGGCATCGCCGCCGCACGCTCCGGCGGACGCCGCCTCCGCGGCGCCGCCGGCGGTGCCGTCCCGTCCCCGACCCGCACCGCCCGGGCCGTCCCTCACCCACCCCCTAGACAGGACGCCGCACCAGCGGGCGTCCGCCCCTCACTGTGGAGGCAGACATGGCACGTGCCGCGGTACTGCACGCGGTCGGCGACGAAGAGCTGGACCTGCGCGACGACGTCAGCACCGTCGATCCCGGTCCGGACCAGGTCAAGATCAAGATCAGGGCGACCGGGGTCTGCCACTCCGACCTGTCCACCATGACCGGCGTGCTGCCCGCGATGCCGCCGACGGTCCTCGGGCACGAGGGGGCGGGCGTGGTCGCCGAGGTCGGCGAGCACGTCACCAACGTGCGGCCGGGCGACCACGTGGTGGTCAACTGGTCGCCCGACTGCGGCACCTGCGCCGAATGCGTGCGCGGCGAGCCGTACCTGTGCATGACCTTCATCGCGCAGGCGTTCAGCGATCCGAGGTTCAGGTTCGGCGACGGCACCCCCGCGTTCGGCATGGCCGGAAGCGGCACCTGGGCCGACGAGATGGTGGTGCCGTACCAGGGCGCCATCAAGATCGACGACGATGTGCCGTTCGAGTACGCCGCGCTGCTGGGCTGCGGGATCCCGACCGGGGTCGGCGCCGCGATCAACACCGCACGGGTCGAGCCCGGCTCCAAGGTCGCCGTCGTCGGCGCGGGCGGGGTCGGCCTGTCGGTGATCCAGGGCGCCAGGATCGCCGGAGCGTCCACCATCCTGGCGATCGACCCCAACGAGGCCAAGCACCCGATCGCCAAGCAGTTCGGCGCCACCCACACCGCCACGCTGGAGCAGCTGGAGGAGACCAAGGGACTGCTCACCGGCGGCGCGGGCTTCGACTACACCTTCGAGGTGGTCGGCAAGGCCGCCGCCATCACCACGGCCTGGAACGCCACCCGGCGGGGCGGCGACGTCATCGTGGTGGGCGCGGGCGCGGCCGACGACACCTTCGAGATGAACGCGTTCGCGCTGCTGTTCGACGGCAAGAACATCAAGGCGTCCCTGTACGGCGGCTGCGACCTCGCCCGCGACGTGCCCCGCTTCGTGGACCTGTGGCGGGCCGGCCGGCTCGACATCGACGGCCTCATCTCGCGGCGGATCCGCTTCGAGGAACTCAACGACGCCGTCCGCGCCCTGCGGGACGGCGACGTGATCCGCCAGGTCGTGCTGTTCGACTGAACCCCGCCGCGCGCGGGCCGGCGCCGGGCGCCCCCGGACGGCCGGGTGACGGATCATCGCCCTCCGCCACCCGGCCCCGGGGCGGCGAGGTGTGTCATCCTTCTTCGTGTTCGACGAGCCGTCTGTGAGCCGATCATGGAGCGAGGGTGACGTACGTAGGTGAGCCGGGATCCGCCCGGTGTGCCCGGCCGGCCCGTGCGCTTTCCGCCGGGGCCGTCCTCGCCGTTCCCGTCCTCGTCTGGCCGCTGGTCTGCGTGCCGGCGGCCCAGGCGGCGCACGGGGCGCCCGTCCCGGCCGCCGCGCCCGCCGAGCGCCGCGTCCGCGACATCCAGGGCGCCGGGCACCTCTCCCCGCTGAAGGGCGCCGCCGTCGCGCGGGTCCCGGGCGTCGTCACGGCGCTGACCGGCAACGGGTTCTGGATGCAGGACCCCGCCCCGGACCGCTCGGACGCCACCTCCGAGGGGATCTTCGTCTTCACCCGGACCCGTCCCTCCGTCGCGCCCGGCGACGCCGTGCGCGTGGACGGCCGGGTCAGCGAGTTCCGGGCGGGCGGCACCCGCTCCGCCGCCCTCTCCCGCACGGAGATCGACGCCACCCGGACCGTCCTGGAGGCGCGGGGCGTGCCGCTCCCGCCGCCGGTGACGCTGGGCCCCGGGGGGCGCAGGGCGCCGGGCGCCGTCATCGACGGGGACGACCGCGGCGGGCCGGGCCGCGACGCGGAGACCGGCGGGCGCTTCGACCCCGTCCGGGACGCGCTGGACTTCTACGAGTCGCTGGAGGGCATGCGGGTCAGGGTCACCGACGCCGTGGCCGCCGGCCCGTCGCGGGACGGGGAGATCCCGGTGCTGCCCGCGGGCGGCGCCGGCGCGGGCGTCCGCACCGCGCGCGGCGGCGTCCTGGAGCGGGCCTCGGACGCCAACCCCGAACGCGTCCTGCTCGACGACGCCCTGGCGCCCCTGCCCGCGATGAACGTCGGCGACCGGCTGCCGGGCGCGGCCGACGGCGTGCTCGACTACGGCTTCGGCGCGTTCCGGCTGCTGCCCACCGCCACCCCCCGGCGCCAGGACGGCGGCCTGGCCCGCGAGAGCACCCGCCCGGCCGGGGCCGGCGAGCTCGCCGTGGCCACCGCCGACCTCGGCGGGCTCAGCCCGGACGCGCCGTCCGAGCGGTTCGCCGCGCTGGCCGCCGACCTGGTCGAGGGCCTGCGGTCGCCGGACCTGGTCGCGATCACCGGGCTGCGCGACAACAGCGGCGCCGACGACGACGGCACGGTCGCCGCCGACCAGACCGTGGCCGAGGTGATCACCGCGATCAGCGCCGCCGGCGGGCCCGGCTACGACTGGCGCTCGGTCCCGCCGCGCGACAACGCCGACGGGGGCGAGCCGGGCGCCAACGACCACGTGGGCTTCCTGTTCCGCACCGACCGGGGGCTGGGCTTCGTCGACCGTCCCGCGGGCGGCGCCGTCGGGCCTCCGGCGGACGGCTCCGCCGCCCCGGGCTCTCCCGATCCCGCCACCACTCCCGTCAGGGCGGTGCGCGACGGCTCCCGGGGCGTGCGGCTGAGCCTGAGCCCGGGACGGATCGCCCCGGGCGACGCCGCCTGGAGCCGTACCGGCAAGCCCGTGGCCGGCGAGCTGACCTGGCAGGGCACGAGGATCTTCGTCGTCGCCGCGAAGTGGTACCCCCGGACCGGCGACGACCAGCCCCTGTTCGGGCGCTACCAGCCGCCGCTGCGCCCCACCGAGTGGCGGCGCGAGGCGCAGGCCCGCGTGGTGGCCGGGTTCGTCCGGTCGGTCCGGGCGCTGGACCGGGACGCCAACGTCATCGTGGCGGGCGACCTCAACGAGCAGGAGTTCGGCGGCCCCGTCCGGACCCTGGCCGAGGGCGCCGGGCTGCGCGACCTGCCGGCCTCCCTGCCGGAGAAGGAGCGCTACACCGCGGTGTCCGGCGGGAACGCGCGGGCCCTCGACCACGTCCTGCTGAGCCCGGCGCTGGCCCGGCGCGAGCACGAGTTCGACATCGTCCACCGCAACGCCGAGTTCGCCGACCGGGCGGGCGATCACGATCCGGCGGTGGTGCGGATCGACATGACCGGCGGGCGGCGCGGCGCGGGCACCGGCGGCGGCGCGGGTGGCGGTGCGGAGAGCGGCGGCGGGAGCGGGGAACGGGCCGGATAGCGGATCGGCGGCCCGGCCGCGGCTGCGGGGATGTCGGCTGCGGTGGCCGGCGAGCGCTGCCCAAAGTGCCGCCGGCCACCGAGCGACATACCGATTATCGCCCGGAGTGCCGGATTCGCTACATCAAACGATCCAATCTTTCCGCGAAGCGAGCGATCAGCCCCTTTTCGGACAGGTCGGGGACGGCACAACTTCCGCGCCATTTCAGGATGACCCAAGGATCGTCGCCGGACCGCCCCGAATGCCTCCGGTGTTTCATTTCGTCTGGTGGGGGCACCGATCGGGCGTCATGATCCCCCTGACGAGGAGTTCCCCCATGGCGGCCAGATCCCGCTCCGGTTTCGGCATCGTCGGCCTGATCTACATCGTCATCGGCGTGTTCATCGCCTGGGACCGCGGTTACATCGACACCGAACTGGTGAGACGCATCGCCAGCGCGCTGCTGGCGATCTTCCTGTGGTTCCTCATCCTGCTGGGTGTCGACCTGCACATCAGCGCCTGACCGCGGGCCGGGACCGTGCCCGGCGGCCCCGCGCGTCCGGAACGGGGGACCGGACCGGGGCGCCGTGCCACGGCCGCGGCGTGAGGGTCACCTCGCGCCGCGGCCATAGACCCCGGACGAACCCGGAGGTACGTTCCGATCATGGCTAAAGACGGATGCAGTTGTGGTCACGGCGGCGGTTGCTCGTGCGCGAAGGGATGCTCCTGCGGCTGTAACGGCTGAACGATGACCTGAGTCCCGGGACGGTCAGGGGGCGGGCGTGCGCCACAGCATCGGCGTCTCGCCCCGGTGGTCGGCGCTGACGCCCGTTCCCACGACCTCGTTCCCCACGCCGGCCAGCGAGGTGAGGCGCTGGTCGCCCGGGCCGTCCAGGCCCGTGCCCGAGGCGGCGACGCGCCGCCAGCCCGCGCCGTCCGGCGAGGTCCACAGGACGACGTCCTGGCGGCCCGGCACGCCCGCCGTACCCGCCAGCAGGAAGCCCTTGGACGTCGCCGTCGCGGCGGTGAGCGTCATGGCGCCGGACACCCCCCGCGGCACGTCCGTCCGCCAGGTGCGCCCGCCGTCCGCGGAGTGGGCGGCGAAGGCCGCCGGGCGCGCCGGGGCGCCGGCGGCCCCGGTGGTGGTGGCCCCGGTGGTGGAGCCCCAGCCGAGCGCGACCAGCGCGTCCCCGCGCGCGACCACCTGGAAGAACGCTCCCGAGGCGATCCCGGCCGGCAGGGCCGGGGGCGCGACCGCGGTCCACGCCCGCCCGTCCGCGGACGTCCAGATCGCGGGCAGGTCGGCCGGCTTCGCGGCGGCGCCGCCCGCGCCCGCCGCCGGCGCCGCGGGCTTGGCGCCGCGCCGCCCGCCGACCGCCACGTAACCCTTGGCGACGGAGGCCACGTCGCGCATCCAGGCGGCGCCGTCGAGGTCGCCCTTGCCCGCGTTCACTCCGCGCGTCCAGCCCTTGAGGTCCGCCGAACGCCACGCGGCGGCCTTGCCCCCGGCCACGCCGACGACGACGTAACCGGCCGGGCCCGAGGCGACACCGGAGGCCGCCTGGCCTCCGGGCAGGGTCACCTTGTGCCAGGCCGTGCCGTCCGGCGAGGCGGTCACCAGCGGCGTGGCCGCTCCCTTGGGCGCGTCGGCGCGCCCCACCGCCAGCCAGCCCCGCGGGCCGTGGGCGACGTCGTTCAGGCGCTTCCGCCCCTGCCCGGGACCGCCCGCCCGCCCGGCTCCGAAGTCGGCGGACCGGCCCCGGACCCAGGACGACGGCCCCGCCATGGACCAGGCCGCGGCGTCGCCGCCCGTGCTGCCCACGAACACGACCCGGCCGGACGCTCCGGGCGCGCACGCGGTGAGCGCGCGCTCGGGCCGTACGGCCCCCGGCACCTTGGTGAGGTCCACCATGGCCACCGGACCGGCCACGGGACCGGCCCCGGACCCGGCGAGCGCCATGAAGCCGTCGTCGCCGCGGTGCCCGGTGAGCACGGCACCGCCGCCGGCCGCCGCCAGCCCGCTGACCGCCGACCCGGGGCCGGGCGCGCCCAGCCCTCCGGAGGGGAGCCAGGTCCTGCCGTCCGCGCTGCGCAGGACGGTGCCGGCGTTGCCCTTCCCGCGGACCAGGGCGGCCAGCCCGGCGGACGATCCCGCGAGCCGTTCCACCCTGCCGTACCCGGGGACGGTGAACCGTCCGGTGGGCGCCCACGTCACCCCGTCCCGCGATCCGAAGACCACGCCGTGCCGGGCCGTCCTGCGCTTCTTCTTGGGGCCGGTGGTGGTCTTGCCGTCCCGGGTCGCGTAGAAGCCGCCGGGGCCCGCGACCGGGCCCTTGAGCGGTCCCGCCGAGCCCTGGGCGTGCGGGACGTTCACCGGGGCCCAGGTACGGCCGCCGTCGGCGGACCGCCACAGGCCGTCACCGCGCACGGTGCTGGTGACCTTCCGGGTGCCCTTCTTCTTCCCCTTGCGCTTGACCGTCTTGGTGACGCTCCGCGCGGCCGTGCCGTGCGCGAGGACGGTGTTCCCGGACGCGGCGAGGGCGTCCAGCCCGGTGACGCCGGGAACGCCGAGGTCGGCGCGCCGCCAGGCCCGCCCCTCGGCCGAGGTCCACACCACCGCCCGGACGTCCCCGGCGAACTTCCCGCCGGGCGAGGTCACCCCCGCCGCGACGAAACCGCCGGCGGTCCGGACCAGGGCGTTCACCCGGTCGTTGGGGCCGAACGGCGCGCCCGCGGCCGTCTCCCTGGTCCAGGTCCGGGCGTCCACGCTCGTCCAGAGGGCCACCTCGCCGGGCCGGGCGGTCTGCCCGATCGCCGCCCAGGCCCCGTCGCCCCCGGCGAGCAGGCGCGGCCGGGCGCCTGGCGCGGGCGCCGCGCCGTCCGGGGCGCGCACGCCGGCCAGCCGCCAGTTCCGCCCGGCGTCGGCGGAGACGAGGAACTGGGCCCGCTCGCCGCCCGGGCTGCCGTCCCCGGCCGTCTCGGTGCCGGCGGCGACGACGGTGGAGCCGAACGCGGCCACGGTGGTGAGGGCCTGGACGAGCCCGTCGGCCCTGGCCGCGGGGTCCGCCGCGAACCGGTGCTCGGCCGGGGTCGCCGCCGCCACCTCCGAGCGCGGCCCGGCCGCCTCGTCCTCACCGGTCAGCGCGTAAGCGCCGGCCCCGATGACGACGACCGCGCCCACGGCGATCGCCACCGCTTTGTGACTGGGCCTGCGCGGGCCCGGCCGTGCGGCGCCGACCTCCGTCCGGGGCCGCCCGGGCGCGGCCTCCTTCGCCGCGGACTCCGCACGGACGGGCACGGCACGCTCAGTGTGGGCAGGCACGGGGCGGGCAGGCACGGGGCGGGCAGGCACGGGGCGGGCAGGCACGGGGCGGGCGGGCTCCGCCCGTACCGGCGCGCCGGTCCCGGTGGCGACCGGCTGATCGGCGGCCTTCCCGGCGGGCTTCTCCTCGGCCGCGGCAGGGCCGGTGACTCCGGCCGCCCGCGCGGTCTCCGTGGCCGCCTTGCCGGCGGGCTTCGCTTTGCCTGCGGGCTTAGGCGTAGCGGCGGGCTTAGGCGTAGCGGCGGGCTTGGACGTGGCGGCGGGCTTGGACGTGGCGGGACGAGCAGCGGGGGACCCGGCGCCGTCGTTCTCGCCACCGGCCCTGCCATCCTCGTCACCAGCCCAAGGGACACCCGCGTTACGCCATGCGTCCTGGGCGCGCTGCCAGGGAGACGGGGCCTTCTTGCCACGCCGGCCCTGAGCGCGGCCCTTCTCGGCTCCGGCCGGCTCGGGCAGGGCCTCGGCGGCCCGGAAGGTCAGCCGGCGCCTGATCTGCCGGGACCCGTGCGGGCCGGAGAGTACGTCCCCGGCGGGATCCCCTGCTCCGTCCAAGAGCCGGGCATCGTCCTGCTCCGGGGTCCTTGCCGTCACGCCCGCTCCTTCAACGACCATCGGTCCACCGCCGTCCGCGATGGCCCACCATCAAACCGCGCCGAAACCGCCTGTGTGCGGACATCCGCGCGATCAGTACACGAAAGGGTTGCGGGAGCGTTTATATCGCCTCAGGGCAGGCGAAGATGATCCATTGCCTCGATCGCCCCTTTGTACGCGAAGCCCCTGAGCCGGACGACCGGCGCCGAGCGGGCGCCGGGGCGGCCGATCTCGGTGGAGACGCCCAGGCCGGCGGCCTCCACGGGGACGCCGGGCGGCACGAGGACCCGTACGTTCGACCTGTACGCCAGCACCCGAAGCGCGATCACCGGACCTGCGGTTTCCATCTCGCGCAGGTCCAGCACGCAGTCGCCCTTGCAGGCGACGACGGTGGTGGTCCCCGGCACCCGCCGGAGCCCCGTACTCCCGGTCCCTCGCTTCCCGGCCGCCGGGAATCGCTCCGCGCTCCGGTCCGCCGTGGCCGTCTCCGGCCGTCCGGCCCGCGCGTCCGGCAGGGCGGGCAGGCCGCCGGCCAGCAGGTCCAGCTCGTCCTGGGTCCGCGACGCCAGCACCAGCGCGATGCGCTCGTCGAGCTCCCGGTCGTCCAGGCGGCCCTCCGCGTACGCGATGTGCAACCGGACGAGCACCCGGTCACGGTCCTGGTCGGACGCGCGCGGAGCGGGCTCGGTCCGCGGGGCGTTCATCACGGCTCCTCCTTCAGGGGCGGGTCGCCCCCAACCCTGAGGTCTCCGGGTATGAGAGGGTCAAGTCCTTTTCTCTTTTCCGGAGTGAACGGCACAGCGGCGCCCGCCTCCGGCCCGGACGGAGATCGTTCCACTACATTCTGCGAGGGGATGATCACTGAGGGGAGGAGCGCCGTGAGCGGAGCGGCCGGCCACGCCCATGGCCCGTACACGCTCTACGACCTGGACGCCCTGCCCGAGGAGGGGCGGCGCCACGAGCTGGCCGACGGCTGGCTCACCGAGCTGCCCGGCGACCTGTGGCACGACCACGCCGCCGAGCGGCTCAGGGAGATCCTGCGGGAGGCCGCGCGGCGGGCCGACGCGAGCGTGCACGTCGCCGGGGCCCCGCGGGAGGTCAGCACGCCCGCCGGCGTCCGCCGTCCCGACGTGTTCGTGGTCGGCCGGGACGTGGCCCGCAGCGCCCTGGAACGGCAGGCCCGCACCTACTACGGCCCGGAGCTGCTGCTGGTGGCCGAGGTGGTGACGCCGCGCACCGGCAGCGAGCGGACCGACCGCGTGCGCAAGGTCGCCGAGTACGCCGCGACCGGCATCCCGCACTACTGGATCGTCGACCTGGAGCCCCGCCCGGCGGTGACGATGCTGGAGCTGGCCGGCCCGGACGCCCGCGAGCCGCTCTACCGTCCCGGCCGTACGGTGCGGGCCGGCGAGGAGGTCACGGCCGCGCGCCCGTTCCCGGTCAGATTCGATCCCGCCCGGCTTTCGGAGATGGAGTGAGCCCGCGCCGGCGCACGTAGTAGGCGGCGGTGACGACGGCGAGCAGCGGCCCCCACGCCAGCGCCGGGACGTAGCAGAGGATCATGAGCCAGGCCGCGGCCCCCTGCGGCGCTTCCGGATCGGTCATGCCCAGCGACCCGTTCCAGCTCAGCGCCACCGCGCCGCAGATCCACATGACGGCGACGGCGCCCAGGGACGCCGCGGTGACGGCCGCCATCACCGGCACCGGGCGCCCGCCCAGGAACGGGATCCAGCGCGGGAACACCTCGCCCCACGGCCGTACCAGCCCGAGCGTCAGCAGCGCGAATCCCTCCGTGATGAGGCTGAGCAGGATCACGTACGGGGTGAGGACCCAGTCGGGCCCCTCGTACAGGCGGGCCATCTCCCCGCTGAAGCCCAGGGGGACGCCCAGCCCCATCGCGATCCGCCACAGCCCGGCCGGCAGCACGCTCAGCGGTACGGCGTGCGCGGTCCACACGACCCAGCGTGGAACGGGACGGGCGGTCGTGGCGTGTGGCGCCGGGGTCGTCGTCGCGGGTGCGGCGGTCGTCGGGGGTGCGGCGGCGTGCATGTGCGGCTCCTGGGGAGGCGGTCAGGTGATGTACCACCATGCTCGCCGCGCCGCCCTCCGCACCGCCTCCCGCTCCGGCACCGTCCCGCTCCCCCGAACGGGGGATGCGCCTGCCCGGCACCCGCCCCAAAGGGAGTGGCAGTGCGGAGGGAGTGGCGGGTGCCGAGGGAAGCGGCGGTGCGGAGGGGAGCCGTCGCGCGGCGCCGGAGCCGTGAACGCGGCGAGATCCCCGGTGACGCCGGAAGCGCGGTCCCGGCCGTCCGGTGATCCCGGCCCCCGAGTCGTTCCGGCGGGCGATGTCCGGGCGCGCGGTCCGCCCAGGCGGGCGGGCGGCCGCATCCCCCGATCCGGCCGGCCCGCCGCACAGGACGGCACGGTCCGGATCCGCTCGCCGGACACCACGGAGAACCCCGCGAACCCCGCGGCGGTCCCGGCGCACCACTCGGACCGTGCGCCACCAGCGTGCACCACCCCGATGAACAGCCGATCAACGCTCGATCAACGCGCCTCCGGCGGCGCCGGGCCCTATGCTCGTCCCGTGCTGCTGCTCACCACTCTGGAAGCCTGGCGGGCCCAGCCGGGGCCGCGGTTCTCGCTCCGCGAGGCGGGGGCCGTCTGGGCCCCCGACGCGCGGGCGGGCGAGGCGGCCGACGACTCCGCCGCGCTCGCGATCGCCGACGACGTCTTCCCCGAGGGCCAGGTCCTGGCGATCGGGCTCGACCCGGCACCGGGCCTGGTCCCCCCGCGCTCGGTGATCGACCGCGGGCACGCGGCCGGGATCCGGTACGCGCGGCGCGGCCCGGCGGGCGGGCACGTGGCCCTCCTGCCCCGCCCGGCCACCGCCGAGGTCCTCGACCTGCTGCCCCATCCCGAGGGCGGCTGGTTCCGCGAGACCTGGCGGAGCCCGGCCCGGTTCCGTCCCGAGGGCTATCCGGGCGAACGGGCCGCCGCCACCGGCATCTACTTCCTCCTGCCGCCCGGCGAGGAGTCGATGTGGCACACCGTGCGTTCCGAGGAGGTGTGGCTGTGGCACCGCGGCGGGCCGCTCACCCTCCTCCTCGGCGGGGACGGCGACCGTCCCGGCGCGGAGACCGCGATCACGCTCGGCCCGGACGTCGCCGGCGGCCAGGTGCCGCAGGCGGTCGTCCCGGCCGGGGCCTGGCAGGCGGCCCGCCCCGCCGGGGGCGAGGAGGTGCTGGTGAGCTGCGTGGTCTCCCCCGGTTTCGACTTCGCCGACTTCCGGACGCTGTGACCGGGCGCCGCCTGTGACCGGGCGCCGCCCCTGACCCGGGGCGGCGCCCGTGACCAGGGGCCGTCAGTCCGTGGAGAACGCGGCGTCGAACGCCGCGTCCGGCGGCTCGATCGCGGCCAGCGCCCGGACGTGCTCCAGCGACTGGGGCGCGCCCTGGAGGCGGTCCATGCCCGCGTCCTCCCACTCGACCGAGATCGGGCCGTCGTACCCGATCGCGTTCAGCGCCCGGAAGCAGTCCTCCCAGGGCACGTCGCCGCGCCCGGTGGAGATGAAGTCCCAGCCGCGGCGCAGGTCGCCCCACGGCAGGTGGGACGACAGCCGGCCGCGGCGCCCGTCGCCGGTCCGGACCTTGGTGTCCTTGCAGTCCACGTGGTAGATCCGGTCCCGGAAGTCGAACAGGAAGTTCACCGGGTCCAGCTCCTGCCACACGAAGTGCGACGGGTCCCAGTTCAGGCCGAACGCGGGCCGGTGGCCGACCGCCTCCAGCGTGCGCACCGTCGTCCAGTAGTCGTAGGCGATCTCGCTCGGATGCACCTCCAGCGCGAACCGCACGCCGACCTCGTCGAAGACGTCCAGGATGGGGTTCCACCGGTCGGCGAAGTCGGCGTAGCCGCGGTCGATCATGGCGGGCGGGACCGGCGGGAACATGGCGACCGTGTGCCAGATCGAGGAGCCGGTGAAGCCCACGACCGTGTCCACGCCCAGCTTCGCGGCGGCCCGGGCGGTGTCCTTGATCTCCTCGGCGGCGCGGCGCCGGACGCCCTCGGGCTCGCCGTCGCCCCAGATCCGGGCGGGCAGGATCGCCTCGTGCCGCTCGTCGATCGGATGGTCGCAGACCGCCTGGCCGACCAGGTGGTTGGAGATCGCCCACACCTTCAGGCCGTGCTCGGCCAGGATCTCGAGCCTGCGCGGGACGTAGGAGTCGTCGGCCAGTGCCCGGTCGACCTCGAAGTGGTCGCCCCAGCAGGCGATCTCCAGGCCGTCGTAGCCCCAGCCCGCGGCGAGCTTGCACACCTCCTCGAACGGCAGGTCCGCCCACTGGCCGGTGAACAGGGTGATCGGTCGTGCCATCACGCGCTCCCTTCGGGGGTCCGTACGGGGGTCCAGCCGCCTCCGCCCGCGGCGCTGCGCTCCACCGCCTCCAGCACCAGCTGCACCTGGAGGCCGTCGGCGAACGAGGGGCTCGGGTCGGTGCCGCCGGCGATGGCGGCGAGCAGGTCGGCGAGCTGGTGGGTGAAGGTGTGCTCGTACCCGAGGATGTGGCCCGGGGGCCACCACGCCCCGGCGTAGGGGTGCTCGGGCTCGGTGACCAGGATCCGGCGGAAGCCGGCCGTGGCCGGGTCCTCGGTGTGGTCGTGGAACCACAGCTCGTTCAGCGACTCCAGGTCGAACGACAGGCTGCCGGCCGAGCCGTTGATCTCCAGCCGGAGCGCGTTCTTGCGCCCGGCGGCGAACCGGGTGGCCTCGAACGAGGCCAGCGCGCCGCCGGAGGTGCGGCCGATGAACAGGGCGGCGTCGTCCACCGTGACGGGGCCGGTGCCGTCGCCGCCGACGAGCGGGCGCTCGGGCACGAAGGTCTCGGTCAGCGCGCACACCCCGGTGAGGGACTGCCCGGTGACGAACTGGGCGGCGTCGATGATGTGCGCGCCGATGTCGCCCAGTGCCCCCGATCCGGCACGGTCCTTCTCCAGCCGCCACACCAGCGGGGACCGCGGGTCGGTGAGCCAGTCCTGCAAATACTGCGCCCGGACGTGCCGGAGCGTGCCGAGCCTGCCCGCGGCCACCATCCCGCGGGCCAGGGTGAGCGCCGGGACGCGCCGGTAGTTGAAGCCGACCATCGAGCGCACGCCGCGGGCCCGGGCGCGTTCGGCCGCCGCGACCATGGCCGTGGCCTCCTCGACGGAGTTGGCCAGCGGCTTCTCGCAGAGCACGTGCTTGCCGGCGTCGAGGGCGGCGACCGCGATCTCGGCGTGGCTGTCGCCCGGGGTGCAGATGTCGATCAGCTGGACGTCGTCGCGGCGGAGCAGCTCCTTCCAGTCGGTCTCCACCGACGCCCAGCCCAGCTCCCGGGCCGCGGCCCCGGCCCGTTCCGCCGAACGCCCGGCCAGCGCGGTCATCACCGGGTGCAGCGGCGGGTCGAAGAACGGCCCGACGCTCCGCCACGCCTGGGAGTGGGCACGTCCCATGAAGGCGTGCCCCACCATCCCGACGCCGACCGTCGCCCTCTCGTCCGTCATGTGCCCTTCCTTTCGTACGTCACCCGGGGAGACGCCCCGGGCCCCCGAAACACGCGTGGCTCCGCCGCCGGTGCGGCGCGGCCGGGCGGTTACGACTCGAAGCCGAGCGGCAGGTAGCGGTCCACGTTCTGGCGCGTGATGGTCTCCGACGCCAGCGTGATCGACTGCGGGACCTGCTGCTCCATCAGGTCGCCCATGCCCTTGCCCTGGGCGATCAGCCGGGCGACCCGCAGCGCGGACCCGGCCATGGTCGGGCTGTAGGTGACGGTGGCCTCCAGGACACCGCCGGACTTGATCTCCCGCATGGCGTTGGCCGAGCCGGCGCCGCCGACCATGAAGAACTCCTTGCGCCCGGCCTGCTTGACGGCGGCCAGCACGCCCACGCCCTGGTCGTCGTCGTGGTTCCAGAGCGCGTCGATCTTCTTGTGCGCCTGGAGCAGGTTGCTGGCGACCTGGTTGCCGGTCTCGACCGTGAACTTGGCGTCCTGCTTGGCGGTCACGCTGAAGCCGAACGTCTTGAGCGCGTCGGCGAACCCCTTGCTGCGCTCCTGGGTCAGCGGCAGCGTGGCGATCCCCTGGATCTCGACGATGACCGGGTTCGCCACGCCCTTCTCCTTGAGGCGCTTGCCGACGTAGTGGCCCGCGGCGACGCCCATGCCGTAGTTGTCGCCGCCGATCCAGGTGCGGTAGGAGAGCTTGTCGGGGAAGACCCGGTCCAGGTTGACCACCGGGATGCCGGCGTCCATCGCCTTGCGGGCCACCTGGTTGAGCTGCTCGCCGTCGTTGGGCAGCAGCACCAGCGCGTTCACCTTGGCGGAGATCAGCGACTCGACGGCCGAGATCTGCTGGTTGATGTCGTTGGTGGGCTCGACCGGCTTGAACGTGACGTCGGAGTACCGCTTGGCCTGGGCCTCGGCGTTCTTGGTGATGGCCGCGATCCAGCCGTGGTCGGCGGCGGGCGCGGAGAAACCGATCGTGACCTTCTGGCCGGGCTTGTCGTTGTCACCGCCCGCGTTGCCCGCCTGGGCCGCGGGGGCGGCGGTCTCCTCCGGCTCGTTGCCGGTGCAGGCGGCGGCGAGGCCGCCGGCCGCGACGACGGCACCGCCGAACAGCATGTTGCGGCGGCTGGGTCGGCTGTTCTCGTGCATGTCTGCTCCTGGGGGGTGGGTGGATCGCCCGGCGGACGGCCCTGGCGTCCGGCGGGACGGGGACGGGGCGGGGGGCGGGTGGCGCGAGGGGTGGGAGCGTCGGGACGGGACGGTGCCGGGAGGACGGGCCGGGGCAGGCAGCCCGCCCGGGCCGGTCAGGTGGGGCTGCGCAGGCCCCGGCGCTGCAGCAGCACCGCGATCACGATGATCACGCCCTTGGCGATCAGCTGGTCGCTGGTCTGCAGGCCGTTGAGGATGAACAGGTTGGTGATGAGGGTGAACACCAGCACGCCGAGGATCGACCCGACCAGCGTGCCGCGTCCCCCGGTGAGCAGGGTGCCGCCGATGATGACGGCGGCGATGGCGTCCAGCTCGTACAGGTCGCCGTGGGTGCTGGAGCCCGTGGTGGTCCGGGCCATGATGATGATCGCGGCGATCCCGCAGCACAGCCCGGACAGCGCGTACAGCGCCAGCGTCTGGCGGCGCACGTTGATGCCGGCCAGCCGGGCCGCCTCGGGGTTGCCGCCGACCGCGAAGGTGCGGCGGCCGAAGGTGGTGCGGTTGAGCAGCACCCAGCCGGCCGCGGCCACCGCGGCGAAGATGAACACCACCAGCGGGACGCCGAGGACCTTGGTGGTGGACAGCGCCTCGATCGCGTCGTTCTCCGGCCGGACGAGCTGGGTCTTGCGGTCGGACATGCGCTGCGCCAGCCCGCGCGCGGCGACCAGCATGGCCAGCGTGGCGATGAACGGGACCAGCCGCCCGTAGGCGATCAGCATCCCGTTCACCAGGCCCGCGCCGGTCCCGACGAGGATCGCGCACACCACCATCACGACCGGCCCGTACGACTGGGTGGCCAGGGTGGTCGCCCACACCGACGCCAGCGCCATCAGGGCGCCGACCGACAGGTCGATCCCGCCGCCGATGATCACGAAGGTCATGCCGACGGTGATGACGCCGATGGTGGCGGCCAGCGCGAGGATGCCGACCAGGTTGCCCGAGGTGGCGAAGTTGTCGGGCTGGGTCACCACGCCGACCAGCGCCAGCAGCACCAGCGCGGCGACCAGGCCCAGGTGGCGGATCTCCCCCGGCCCGCCGGTCGCGCCGTTCGCGCCGTTCCGGCGGCCCCACGGCAGCCTGCCCCGGCCCGGCCCGGAGCCGTTCCCGGCCTCCGTCCCGCCGCCCGGCGCATCGGCGCGGGTGCCGGAGGGGCCGTCGTCCACGCCCTTCCCGGGTCCTATTCCGGCCTCGGTCACAGGGCCCTCCCCTCCATGATCATGTTGAGTACGCTCCGCTCGTCCAGATCGCGGCCGGCGCCGCTATGGATGATCCGGCCCTCCCGGACCACCAGCACGCGGTCGGCCAGCCCCAGCACCTCGGGCACCTCGCTGGAGACCAGCAGCACCGCGACGCCCTGGTCGGCCAGGTCGCGGATCACCGCGTAGAGCTCGGCCCGGGCGCCCACGTCGACACCGCGCGTGGGCTCGTCCAGGACCAGCAGCCGCAGCCCGCCGGGCGAACCGTCCGGGCGGGCGGTGCCCCGGCCGGCGGCGGCGCCCACCAGCCAGCGGGCCAGCACGACCTTCTGCTGGTTGCCGCCGGACAGGGTCGCCACCGGCCGGGCGGGGTCGCCCGGCCGGATGTCGAGCGCCGCGATCTGGCTCCGCACGTCGGCGAGTTCGCGGCGCCGGTTCAGCCAGCCCAGCGAGGAGTAGCGGCCCAGCCCGGACAGGGTGACGTTGCGGGCGACCGACTCGTGCAGCAGCAGCGCCTGGCTCTTGCGCTCCTCGGGCGCCATGCCCATCCCGCGCCGTACCGCCGCGCCGGTGTCGCCGGGACGGACCGGGCGGCCGTCCAGCAGCACGCGGCCGCGGGTGGGCCTGCGGGTGCCGTAGACGGTCTCCAGGATCTCCGAGCGGCCCGAGCCGACCAGCCCGGCGAGCCCGACGATCTCGCCCGCCCGGACGGAGAACGACACGTCCTCGAACGATCCCGCCAGCGTCAGCCCCTCGACCCGCAGCACCTCCGGGCGGTCGCCGGACCCGGCGTCCGGCCCGGGCCGTTCGGGGAAGACGTAGGCCACGTCGCGGCCGGTCATGAGCGAGACGACCCGGGAGGTGGGGGTGGTGCGGGCGGGCAGCCCGCCGGCGACGGCGCGGCCGTCCTTGAGGACGGTGACCCGGTCGCCGATCTCCCGGATCTCCTCCAGCCGGTGCGAGATGTAGACGACCGCGACGCCCTCGGCGGTCAGCTCGCGGATGATGCGGAAGAGGTTGGAGACCTCGTCGTGCGCCAGCGCGGCCGACGGCTCGTCCATGACGATCAGGCGGGCGTCGTGCGACAGCGCCCGCGCCATGCTGACCACCTGCCGGCCGGCCGCGGGCAGCCGCCCCACCTCGCGGCGCGGCGGGATCTCGCCGTGGCCGAGCCGGGTGAGCAGCGCGCGGGCCGCCCGCTCCGCGTCGGCGCGGCGGGTGAAGCCGAGCCGGGCGTGCTCGTGGCCGAGGAAGATGTTGTCGGCCACCGACAGGCCGTCCACCAGGTCGAGCTCCTGGTAGATGGTGGCGATGCCGGCGCGCATGGCGGCGGTGGGATCGGACGGCGCGAACGGCTCGCCGCCCAGCAGGATCTCGCCGGCGTCGGGGCGGTGCGCCCCGGCCAGCACCTTGATCAGGGTCGACTTGCCGGCGCCGTTCTGCCCGAGCAGGCAGTGCACCTCCCCCGGGCGGACGTCGAGGTCGACGCCGTCGAGGGCGCGGACGCCGGGGAAGCGCTTGGCGATGCCGCGCATCCGCAGCAGCGGTGCGGCCTCCGCGCCGGTGCCGGCGGGCGGTTCGGGTCCGGCGGGCGGCGGGCCGCCGGGCCCGGACGCGGCCGGGGGGCCGTCGTCGCTGTTCTTCGCAGGGCCCACGGGGCCTCCTCGGTCAGGCGGTGGCGAAGACGTGGTCGCTGATGAGTCGGGCGCCGCCGATCACCCCGGCGGTGCCGGCGAGCTCGGACAGCACGATCGGGAGGTTGCCGGTCGCCAGGGGCAGCGACCGGCGGTAGACGACGCTGCGGATCTCGGCGAGCAGGGTGTGGCCGAGGCCCGCCACCCCGCCGGCGATGATGACCAGGCCGGGGTTGAAGAAGCTGACCAGGCCGGCGAGGACCTGGCCGACGTGCCGGCCGCCCGCGCGGATGAGCGCGACCGCGGCCGGGTCGCCGGCCGCGGCGGCCTCGGCGACGTCGCGTGCGGTGATCTCCCCGGCGCTCTCCAGGAGCGCGGCGAGGCGGGGCGAACGGCCGGCGCGGGCCTCGGCGGTGGCGTCGCGGGCCAGCGCGGCGCCGCTGAAGTACGCCTCCAGGCAGCCGGTGTTGCCGCAGGCGCACAGCGGGCCGTCGTCGTCGACGCGGATGTGGCCGATGTCGCCGGCGCTGCCGGAGACGCCCCGGTAGATGGCGCCGCCGACCACGATGCCGCAGCCGACACCGGTGCCGATCTTCACCAGCATGAAGTCGTCCACCGAGCGGGCGAGCCCGGCGTGCAGCTCGCCCAGCGCCATGATGTTGACGTCGTTGTCGACCAGCACCGGGCAGCCCAGCTCCTGGCCGATCGCCTCGCGGACCGGGAAGCGGTCCCAGCCCGGCATGATCGGCGGCGCCACCGGCATGCCGTCGCGGAAGCTGACCGGGCCGGGCACGCCGATCCCGGTGCCGTGCACCTGCGGGATCAGGCCCTGGTCGCGGAGCTTGCCGAGCAGGTCCAGGGCGCGGTCCAGCACGACGGTGGCGCCCTCGCGGACCGCGCAGGGCTCGCTGACGTGGCCGAGCACCTCCAGCTCGCCGTTGGTCACCGCCACGTCGATCGAGGTGGCCCCGATGTCGAAGGCGACGAACCGCAGCCGGGGCGAGAGCCGCACGATCCCCGAGCGCCGCCCGCCGCGGGAGGCCGCCAGCCCGGCGGTCTCCACCAGCCCGAGCTCCACCAGCCGGTCGAGTTCGACGGCCAGCTTGGACCGGGAGAGGCGGACCACGTCGCCCAGCTCGGCGCGGGACCGCGGGCCCTCGTCGCGCAGCAGCCGCAGCAGCCGTGCCTGGTGCACGTTCTGCGGTCGAGCCGTCATGCGCATCACGCCGTCCCTTCGAGCCAGGCCCCCGCGTTCCGGAGCCTGGCGAGAAGGTAACCGGCTTTCGCTCGCTTGAGAAGACCTTTCCACCAGATTGGTCTAACTTTCTCCACTTAGAGGACAAAGTGGCGCACGAAAGAGGCCCTCGCCGGTCACGAGGGACGACCTCGTGACCGGCGAGGGCCGGGTTTCCGGCTCGGGCGGGCGCGGTACGGAGCGGGGGCGGAGGCCGGCAGTGCGCAGCGTCCCGGCGGCCCGGCGTCCCGGCACGCGCAGAGGCGCGCGGGCGCGAGAGCGCGGAGGCGCGGACCCCGGAGCGGGCTCGGCGGTACGGCCCCGCCGGGTCAGGGCCTCGGTCAGGGCGGGGGGCTCAGTGGGTGAGGGCCCCCGGGTCGCGGCGCCCGCTGGCCATCGAGCGCATGATGTGCTCGACCAGCGCGATGAGGATCTGCTTGGCCGACTCGCGCTCCCGGACGTCGCAGTCGATCACCGGGATGTCCGCGGGCAGGTCCAGGGCGTCCCGGACCTGGTCGGCCGTGTGCGGGGCGGCGCCGTCGAAGCGGTTCACACCGATGATGAACGGCACCCCGCGGCGTTCGAAGTAGTCCACCGAGGCGAAGCAGTCGGCCAGCCGGCGGGTGTCGACGAGGACGACCGCGCCCAGGGCGCCCTTGGCCAGCTCGTCCCACATGAACCAGAACCGGTCCTGCCCGGGGGTGCCGAACACGAACAGCACCAGCCCGTTGGGCAGCGTGATGCGGCCGAAGTCCATGGCCACCGTCGTGGTCGTCTTCTCGGCCACGGCGGAGGTGTCGTCGATGCCGATGCTCTTCTCGGTCAGCGCCTCCTCGGTGCGCAGCGGCCGGATCTCGCTGACCGCGCTCACCAGGGTGGACTTGCCGACGCCAAAACCCCCGGCAACCAGGATCTTGACGGTCAGCGCGGATTCGCCGGCCGGTGCGGCCGGGTCAGAGCGCACGGATTCCATCGATCACTTCCTTGAGTACGCGCTCGCTGGGGAACTGCGCCACGGGCGCGGGGCGCCGGACGCGTACGAGCGAGTGGTCGAGCAGGTCGCCGAGCAGTACCCGGACGACGCCCAAAGCCAGTTCCATCTCCGACGCTATCTCGACCACCGACAGCGGGGTGCGGCAAAGCTCCAAGATCGTCTCATGTTCCGGCTCCGGGGCCCAGTCGCCCGGCCCGTGCCCGGCGCCACCGGCGCCACCGGCGCCCTCGGCGCCGCCCGCCGGGTCCTCGGTGACGATCAGGGCCACCATGTCGAGCACGTCGGCGTCGTACTCGGTGCGCCCGCCGGTGAGGGCGTACGGCCGGACGATCGGGCCGGCCGCGTCGTCGAACCAGCCCGAGCCCCCGGGCCCGGTGTGCGGGGTCGGGGGCACCTCAGGCGCCCGCCTCGGCGGCGAGCACCCGCGGGTTGGCCGACAGGTGCTGGCCCACCCGGGTCACCAGCATCGCCATCTCGTAGGCGATCACCCCGAGGTCGGCGGCGGCGTCGGCCAGCACGGCCAGGCAGGCGCCCTTCCCTGCCGCGGTGACGAACAGGAACGCCGACTCCATCTCGACGATGGTCTGCCGCACCGGGCCGCCGCCGAAGGTCTCGCCGGCGCCCCGGGCCAGGCTCTGGAAGCTGGCCGCCACCGCCGACAGGTGGTCGGACTCCTCCCTCGCCAGCCCCCGGGAGGCGGCGATGCGCAGGCCGTCGCTCGACAGCACCGCGGCGTTCTGCACCTCGGCGACCCGCTCCACCAGGCTGTCGAGGAGCCAGCTCAGCTCACCGGCTCCCGTGATCGCGTCCGTGCCTGCCTGCTGGGCTTCGGTCATGGGATGTCGTCCTCCTCGGCTCGGGGCTGCCCGGCTTGCGCCTGGCCTGATTCAGTGCGTCCGCGTTCCCAGCCGCGCTGCATGGCGGACATCATCGAACGGATGTCCTCAGGCGTCCGCGACGGTCCGTCCTCCCGCTCCGCGCGCGCGCCGTCCGGGGCCGGATCCCCGGCCGGCGGCTCGGCGCCCGCCGGGGTCGGCGGGACGGGCGGGTGCGGCGCGGCCAGGGGTGTCGGCGGTGCGGGTACGGGTGGTGCGGGTACGGGCTGTCCGGGCACGGGCTGTCCGGGTATGGGCCGGCCCTCGGCGGCGAGGTCGGCGTCCACCCGTTCCCGGAGCTGCGGCGCCAGGTGCGTCTGCCGCTTGCGGCGCGGAAGCTCTCCGTCGGCGAGGGGCGGTGCCGGTGCCGCGGGCGCCGGAGGGGCCGGTGCCCGCGGCGGCGGCTCGCGGCGTGCCGGCTCGTCGCGTGCCGGCTCGGCAGGGGCGGGCGGCTCCGCCGCGACCGGCCGCTTGGGCAGGGGCATGGCGGGCGTCGCCTCGGCCGGAATGGGCGCGGCCGGTGGCGGCGCGGGCGGCGTGGGGGGCGCGGTGGGCGCGGGGGGCTCGGGCGCCGGCTCGGTGACCAGGCGGACGGGCCCGGTCGTGGACGCGCCGGACGCCACCCCCGCCCCGGCGCGCTCCCGGACGATGGCCATCTCGCCGGTGGCGCGCCGGCCCGCGTTCTCGGGGACGTCGGTGATGAGCGATGCCGGGACCAGCGTGATCGCCGTCGTGCCGCCGTAGGGCGAGTGGCGGAGCGTCACCGTGATGCCGTGCCTGCGCGCCAGCCGCGCGACGACGAACAGCCCCAGCCGCGCGCTGTCGGAGGGGTCGAACTCGGGCGGGTCGGCCAGCCGCTCGTTGGCCGCCGCCAGGTCGTGCTCGGTCATGCCGAGCCCGCGGTCCTCGACCTCGATGACCAGGCCGTTGGGCACGGTGTGGGCGCTGATCCGCACCGGCGCCTGCGGCGGCGAGTAGGTGGTCGCGTTCTCCACGATCTCGGCGAGCATGTGGATGACGTCGGCCACCGCCGTGCCCTGGAGGGCGACCCTGGGCAGCTGCTGCACCCGCACCCGCTGGTAGTCCTCGACCTCGGCCACCGCGCCGCGGACCACGTCGACGATCGGCACCGGCCGGCGCCAGCCCCGCCCGGCGGACTTGCCCGCCAGGATGACCAGGCCCTCGGCGTGCCGGCGCATGCGGGTCGCCAGGTGGTCGAGCCGGAACAGGTCCGACAGCTCGGCCGGGTCGTCGGTCCGGCGCTCCATGGTGTCGAGCAGGCTGAGCTGCCGGTGCAGGAGCGCCTGGTTGCGCCGGGCCAGGTTGACGAACACCTCGCTCAGGCCGCCGCGGATGCTCAGCTCGCGGGCGGCGCCCACCAGCACCGCCTCCCGGGCGACGACGAACGAGTCGGAGATCTGCCGGATCTCGCTGATCCGGTAGTCGCCCTGGGGGAGTCCGGCGCCCGGATCCAGCGGCCGGCCCTCGCGGACCTGCTCTTCGAGGTCCGGCAGCGTCCGGCGGGTGAAGTCGAGGACGCCCGCGGCCAGCGTGCGGCACTCGCCCATCAGCCGGCGCGACACCCGGACCGCGATGACCACCGAGACGATGATCGCCAGCAGGCCCAGGCCGCCGGCCACCGCCAGCCGCTGGAGCACGCCGAACGAGGCGTCCTCGGCCTTGGCGGTGAGCCGGCCGAGGGCCTCGTTCTCGAACGTGAAGAGCCGTCCGGCGGCCGAGTCGACGGCCGTCCGCCAGGCCGTGGCCTCCACCTGGCCCGCCGCCGGCGCGCGCCCGTCGGTCGAGCCGGTGGCCGTGCCCCCCGCGGGGGCGGCCGGCGATCCGCCGCTCCCGCCCGCGCCCTTGCGGTGCTCGACCGGGTCGGCGCCGCGCAGCAGCTGCTCCTCCAGCCGGCGCAGCTGGGCGAACTCCGGTGCGGCGGTGAGCCGTTGCAGCCGGTCGCGCAGGGCGGCCGGCAGCCCGGCGGCGTTGTCGGCGTACAGGTATCGCTGGGCGCCCGCGAGCTGGGCGAACTGGGCGTGCTCGGCCGCGCTGAACCGGCCGCCCGCCACCGCTCCGGTGACCAGGGCGTCCTCGCGGGACAGGAACTCGCGGGCCCGGGCGAGGGCGATCAGCGTCCGGCCCTCGGAGGCGATCTCCGCGTCCGAGGGGACGACCGCGGAGTAGATCGCGAACGCCGCGTCGATCAGCCCGGTGTACTCCTCCATGGCCCTGGCGCGGTCGCCGGCACGGCCGTCCACGCCGCGGCGGATCGCGTCCAGCGCGCCCAGCCGGGCGACGAAGGCGTCGATCTGGCGCACCACCTCCGGCTCGATCGCCGCGCGCATCCCCTTGTCCCGGCTGTGGCGCCGTACGTCGGCGACCGCCCGGTCGGTGGCGCCGCGCTGCGCCGAGAGCGTGGGGGCGTCCGCGGCGCGGGCGCCGCCGATCCGCCCGACGGACAGCCGGCGCTCCCGCTGCAGGCCGGCGATCAGCCGCTGGGTGGGCAGCAGGGACTTCTCCTGGAACTGGTTGCTCTGCTGGAGCTGGCGGGCGTCACCGTAGGTGATGCCCGTGGCGAACGCCCAGAGGGCGGCCAGGGAGAACAACGGGACGAGGACCAGCAGGATGATCCACGTCCGGATCGAGGAGAAGCGCCGGGCCATCACCGCTGATGAACCCCGCGCCCGGTGGGGGCTGTGAGCTGCCGGAGGCGCGACATACCGGGGGTACCTCTCGATATTTCACTTTAAGGGGGGACTGCCGGAGCCTACTACGCCGTGCGCGGCGGAGGCGGGGATGGAGGCCGACCGGCCCGCCGTCCGCGGCGAGCCGGTGGCCGACCATCGGTCAGCTGCCGTCGAATCCCGTACCGGCGAACCGCGGGCTGGCCTGCAGGTGCTGACCCACTCGCTTGACCAGCACGGCCATCTCGTAGGCGATCATGCCGGCGTCGGCGTCCGCCGCGGCCAGTACGGCCAGGCAGGTGCCGTTGCCGGCGGCGGTCACGAACAGCAGCATGGTGTCCATCTCGATGATGGTCTGCCGCACGTTGCCGCCGCCGAAATGCCGCCCCGCGCCGCGGGCGAGGCTCTGCACCCCGGCCGCCAGCGCGGACAGATGCTCGGCGTCCTCCCGCCCCAGTTCCTGCGAGGCCGCGACGGCCAGCCCGTCGCGTGAGAGGATCACCGCCTGCCGGACCTTCGGGACGCGCCCGGCGAAGTCGTTGAGCAGCCAGTTCAGTTCACCGGTCGCGGTGTTGTGCATCATCGGGCTTCCTCATCCCCCGGATCCGACGCTCGTCCGCGTCGCCATCCTTGCTGTATCGACGCCATCATCGAACGGGCCTCCTCGGGCGACCGGGCGATGCCGCCGGCCGCTCCCTGTCCAGCCGCCGAAGGCGGCGGCATTCCCTCCTTCGTGCACGGTCGCGGCGCCGGGCTCCCCCGGTGGTGCCGCCGGGGCGACCCGGCGGACGTTCCGGCCGGTTCGCGCGGCGGGCCGCTTCCGTCGGTCCCGGCGTCCTGATCGACACCGGGCCGGAGAGAGGGTACGTCCTCTCCCCGCTCGACGTCGCCTCCCGCCTCCGTTCCGGGGGCGGATTCGACGACGTCGTCGAACCAGGGATTGCCCGCCGGCCTGGCGACCGTGACCGGCGCGCCGTTCGCGGGGGCATCCTGGCCGTTCTGGGGCGCCGTCCGGGTCGGGGACGGCGTACGGGGCGCCGCCGGCGGCGTCACCGCGAGCGGCGCGGCCGGCAGCACGGCCGGTGGTGCGGCCGGTGGTACGGCGGGCGGGGCGTGTTCGGAGCGCTCCACGGGGACCAGCAGCTCGCGCGGCAGCAGCACGATCGCGGTGGTGCCGCCGTACGGGGAGGGCCGCAGCGAGACGCGCACGCCGTGCCGCGCGGCCAGCCGGGCCACCACCGGCAGGCCCAGCCGGCCGGTGTCCGCCAGCCCGGACTCCATCAGCCCGGACTCCGGCGGCCCGGACTCTGTCGGGCCGGACCGCGGCGCGCCGGCCAGCCGCCGGTTGATCTCGTCCAGCTCGGCGGGCGCCATGCCGAGCCCGCGGTCCTCGATCTCGATCGCGAACCCGCCGCCGACCCGTTCGGCCGTCATCCGGACCCCGCTGCCGGGCGGCGAGTACGACGCCGCGTTCTCCAGCAGCTCGGCCAGCAGGTGGACCACGTCGGCCGCGGCGGAGCCCGCCAGCCCCTCCCGCGACCGGGTCAGCACCTCCACCCGCTCGGGCTCCTCGATCTCGGCGACGGCCGCGCGCAGCGCGTCCGGGACCGGCACCGGGGCGCGGCGGCCCCCTTCCGGGGCGGCGCCGGACAGGACGACCAGGCTCCGGGCGTGCCGGCGCATCCGGGTGGTGAGCCGCTCCAGCCGGAACAGCTCGTCGCGGCCGGCGGGCCGCGCCCGGCCCTCCAGCTCCGCGAGCATGGCCAGCTGGCGGTGCAGCAGCGACTGGTTGCGGAGGGCCAGGTCGCGCAGCACCCGGCTCACTCCCTCGCGCAGGCCGGCCTGCTCGGCGCGGGCCCGCTCGGCGTCGTCCCGGACGGCGGCGAACGCGTCGGCGAGCTCCAGGATCTCCTGGGTGCGGCCCTCGTGCGGGCCCGGCGTCCCGGAGCGCTCGTCCCGGGCCGCCTCGTCCCCGGCGGCCTCGCCGGTGGCCTCGTCCCCGGTCGTCCCGGCCGCGGTCGCCGCAACCTCCGGCGCCTCCAGTTCGAGAAGGCGGGGCCGGGCGGGTTCGAGGGCGGAGGCGCGCACCCCGGCCAGCTCGCGGGCCAGCCCGCGGCCGGTCCGGAGCGAGACCAGGATCGACAGCGCCACCGCGGCGGCGCCGAACCCGCCCACGAGCCCCGGCCACAGCAGGCTCTCCCGGCCGAGCTCGTCCCGCCGCCGCTCCAGCAGCCCCTCGCCGCGCCGGTGGGCGGAGCCGAGGGAGGCCAGCAGGGGCTGCGCGGCGGCGTCCCACCGGCGGGCGTCCACCTCGGTCTCGCCGCCGTCCGCGCCCGCGACGTCCTCCTCCAGGCCGCGCAGCTCGGTGTAGGCGGACGAGGCGAAGATCGGTCCCAGCAGGCGGCCGTGCACGGCGGGCTCCAGGCGGGCCCGCTGCTCGGCCCACAGCCGCCGCTGCGCGGCGACCGCCTCGGTGAAGGAACGCCGCTCGGCCGCGGTCAGCCGGCCGCCGCGCGCGCCGGCGCCGGCCACCAGCGCGCTCTGCCGCTCGATCGCGTCCATGGCACGGGCGCCGGCGACCAGCCCCGCGTCCCAGCGGTGGAGGCCGTCGTCGCCCGCGGGGACCCGGCGGGCGGCGAAGGCGTGCAGCGCCTCGACCGGGAGACCGTAGGCCTCGATCGCGGCGGAGGGCTCCAGCCCGCGGGCGTCGACCGCGCGGCGGATGGCGGGCAGCCGGTCCAGCTCCCGCAGTGCCGCCCGCAGCGTGCCGGTCAGGGCCGCGTCCAGGCCGTCGGGGGTTCCGGTGCCCTCCGGGGCGGCAGGGCCTTGTGAGGCTTCTGGGGCGCGCGGGCCGTCCGGGCCGTCCGCGGCGTTCCGGCGGAACGCGCGCGCCGCCGCGTCGGTACGGGCACGGGCGGTGTCCATCGCCTGGCGGGGGGCGTCGCCGGGGCCGCCCAGGAACGCGGCCGTGGCGCGCCGCTCGGCGCCGAGCGCGGACACGGCGTCGCGGACGGCGGGGCGCACCCGCTCGTTCGCCTCTCCCTGCGCGCGGTGCTCCAGGAAATCCTCCAGGGTGAGGCTCGCGGCGAACGTCCAGAGCGCGACCAGGGAGATCATCGGGGCCAGCAGAAGCAGAACGATCCTTGATCGGATCGAGCGCGTTCGAGGATTCATGACACCTCGTGGCTGGCTGTGTCCCTCGGGCTCCGGATGCCGACCGATCATAGAGGCTCCGGCGTCTGTTCCCACAAGTTCTCCGCATTTCGGTACAAACGCATCACTTCCTGGCCTGACACCACCCACTGATCACGTCCCGGACCGGGAACAAAGAGCAGCAGAATCACCGATGTGCCCGTTACGGCGTTACGATTCCCGCCGTGAGTCCCGAAAGTCAGGCATCCGAGGCACTTCCGTCACGGCGCCGCCGGCCCCCACGAGGCGGCCGGCACCGCGGCGACGAATCCTTCCTGCTGCCCCCCGGCTCCCCCGTCCTCGTCCTCGCCGTTCCCGGGTCCGTCCGGAGCGCCGGCGGGGTCCCCGAGGAACTCGCCAGGCTCGTCGAGATCGAGCACACCGGCCAGCCCACCCTGGTCGGTTACCTGGACGGGGACGAGGGACATCTCAGCGACCTCCTCGCCGGGCTCCCGCAGCGTTCCTCCGACGAGCCGGAAGCGGTGGTGGTACCGCTGTCCACCGGCCCCGATCCCGCCATCGAGGGGGCGATCCGCAAGATCGTCGCGGACGCCGCGATCCGTGCGGTGCCGGCCGAGCCGCTGGGCCCCCACCCGCTGATCGCCGAGGCCCTGCACGACCGGCTGGCCGACGCCGGGCTGGCCCGGGCCGACCGGATCCGGATGATGACCATGGTGACCGCCGCCGGCGGGATCATCGTGGCCACCCCGGGCGACGCCACCGCGGTCCGCCAGGCCGAGGTCACCAGCGTGCTGCTGGCCTCGCGGCTGGCCTCGCCGGTCTTCACCGCGCGGATCGACGACGACGCGGCCATCCGGGCCGCCGCGGCCCAGCTGCGCGCGTCGGGCGTCGCGCGGCTCGCGCTGGCGCCGCACCTGATCGGCATCGAGTCCAGCGGGCAGCACGTCGCGGCCGCCGCGGCGGCGGCCGGGGCCCAGCACTCCGCGCCGCTGGGCGCGCACCCGGCGCTGGCCCGGCTGGCCGCGCTGCGCTACGCCGAGGCGCTCGCCAGCGCCCTGGCGGGCTGACCGGACGGGGCGGCGCGCCGCCCCGTCCGGCGGAACGGGCGGGGCGGCACGCTTCCGCGCGCGGCCGGTCAGCGGTTCCTCAGCGGTTCCTGAACTCCGGCGGACGCCGCTCCAGCGTCGCCGTCATGCCCTCGGCCAGATCCTCGGTGAAGAAGGCCATCGTCTGGATCCCGGTCTCCAGCGCCAGCTGATGGCGCAGGCCCGGTGCGTCCAGTGACAGGTTGAGCAGCTCCTTGGTGCGCCGCAGCCCGTACGGCGACTTGGCGAGCAGCTCCCCGGCCAGCGCCAGCGCGCCCGCCAGGTCCTCGCCCTCCGCCGCGACCTCGGTGACCAGCCCCAGCTCGCGCGCCCGGTCCACGTCCAGCCGCTGCGCCCGGTAGAAGATCTCGGCCGCCCGGGCGGGGCCGATCAGCCTGGGCAGCAGCCAGGACAGCCCGCAGTCGCCGGCCGACAGCCCCAGGTCGACGAACGGCACCACGAACCGCGTGGTGGGGTCGGCCACCCGCAGGTCGCAGGCCAGGGCCCAGGAGACCCCCATGCCCGCGACCGGGCCGTGCAGCGCGCCGATGACCGGCTGCGGGATCTCCCGGAGCCGCGCGGTGACCTCGCCGCCCCGCGTGATCCCGTGGTGGATCCGCTGGATCCGCCCCTCGCCCTCGGTCCCGCCGGGCTCGCCCTGGAGGTCCATGCCCGAGCAGAACCCGCGCCCCTCGCCGGTGAGGATCACGACCCGGGTCTCGTTGTCGCGCATCAGCTCGTTGAGGACGTCCAGGAGCTCCTCGTTGAGCGCGGCGGTGACGGCGTTCAGCCGCTCCGGGCGGGACAGGGTGAGGATGAGCACCCCGTCCCGCCGGTCGATCCGCAGATCACCCATCGGAGCCGTCGCCGTCAGGAGCCCAGGTGCTGGATCAGGGGGCCCATCTGCTCGCCGACGTTGGCCGGCACCGTGTGCGGCTCCGCGGCGTTGATCGCCTCCCAGTTGTCCCGGATGTCCTCGACCGAGAGGTCGCCCTTCTTGCCCCAGCCCGGGCCCTCGGCCACCAGGATCCGCGCGACCCGGCCGCCGCCGACGGTGTAGACCTCGCCGGACGCCTCGTTGCTCTCGTGCACCAGGTAGGCCACCAGCGGGGTGACCTTGTCGACGCCCAGCGCGTCGGCGTTGGCGGCGGGCAGCAGGTCCTCGGTCATCCGGGTCCAGGCGACCGGGGCGATCGCGTTGGCCTTGATGCCGTACTTGCGGCCCTCGTGGGCCAGGGTCTTGGTGAACCCGACCAGGCCCATCTTGGCCGTGCTGTAGTTCGCCTGGCCGAAGTTGCCGAACAGGCCCGCCGGGGACGAGGTGTTGACGATCCGGCCGTAGCCCTGCTCGCGCAGGTGCGCCCAGGCGGCGCTCGCCACCAGGAACGACCCGCGCAGGTGCACGGCGATGACCCCGTCGAACTCCTCCGGCGTCATGTTCTTGAACGACCTGTCGCGCAGGATGCCGGCGTTGTTGACGACGATGTCGATCTTGCCGAAGGCGTCCAGCGCGGTCTGCACGATCGCCTGCGCGCCCTCGACGGTCGCCACGTTGTCGGGGTTGGCGACGGCCTCGCCACCGTTCTTCTTGATCTCCTCGACCACGTCCTGGGCGGGGCCGGCGGAGGCGCCGGCGCCGGAGCGGTCGCCGCCGAGGTCGTTGACGACGACCTTGGCGCCGCGTCCGGCCAGCTCCAGCGCGTGCTGGCGGCCCAGGCCGTGCCCGGCTCCGGTGACGATGGCGACGCGACCCTCGTAACGCAGTTCCGACATCCTGTCTCCTCTACATCGCGGCGGCTGGGTGCCCCTAGGTAATCACCCGAACCTACCCAGTGGTACCACCCGACCGAATCCCGCTCGGATCCGGCCCCGATGATCTCCGATGTTCCCCGTTTCCGGGACGAGACAGTCACTCGAATGAAAGTTGCAACAAACACGTCTTTCCGTGCAATGTTCAGCGTAAGCTCCACACCCACCGGCCTCCCGGCCCGAACCACCACCCGTCCGTCCGCAGTGCCGAGCACGGAGGACCGTCCATGAACGCTCGACCGCTCCGCGTCGTGCAGTGGGCCACCGGGGCCCTGGGCCGCAGCGTCATCCGGGGCGTCCTGGAACGCCCGGACCTGGAGCTGGCCGGGGCCCTGGTGTACGACCAGGACAAGGTCGGCATGGACGCCGGGGTGCTGGCCGGGCGCGGGCCGATCGGCGTCCCGGCCACCGCCGACCCGCGGGACGTCCTCGACCTGGACGCCGACTGCGTGGTCTACGCCCCCGGGCCGGCGGGCGACCCGTTCAGCGACGTCGACACCGTCTGCGCGCTGCTCGCCTCCGGCAAGAACGTGATCGCCACGCACGGCTACATCTACCCCCACGCGCACGGCCCGGGCATGGTCGAGGAGCTGGAGGACGCCTGCAAGCGGGGCGGCACGTCGCTGCACGGGACCGGTGCCAACCCCGGCTTCATGTCCGACGTGATGCCGCTGACGCTGTCCCGCCTGTCCCGCGGCATCACCCACGTCTACGCGCGCGAGTGCGTGGACTTCTCCGGGCATCCGTCCCGCCGGATGGTGCGCCACATCATCGGGTTCGGCAAGACGGAGGAGGCGTACCTGCGCGCGATGCGGCCCACCCGCGGCGCGATGCAGGTGCTGGCCGCCGAGAGCCTGCACCTGGTGGCCGCCGGGCTCGGCCTGGAGGTGGACGAGATCGACACCGACGTGGACTACCGGCTGGCGACCGCCGACTTCACGATCGCGGCCGGGCCGGTGGCGCGCGGCACCGTCGCCGCGGCCCGGTGGACCTTCAGCGCGATGACCGGCGGCCGGCCGTCCATCACCGTGGAGCAGATCCACAAGGCCGACGCCGCCCAGGTCCCCGAGTGGGGCCGTCCCGGGTACGCCGTCCGGGTGCACGGCCGCCCCTCGATCACGCTCAGCACCGACGAGGACTGGGTCTCCAACGGCATCTCGGCCGCCGCGGCGCACGCCGTCAACGCCGTCCCGGTCGTCTGCGCCGCCGAGCCCGGCATCCGCACCTACCTGGACCTGCCGCCGGTCCTGGGCCGCGTCTCGGGCCGGCACGCCCGCCGCGGACCGGCCGCCCATGACGGCGCCGGGCGCGGGTAGGACCCCCGGCGCGACCACCATCGAGGGAGGAACGGCGACCATGACCTCGGTCGAGAAGGAGATCTCCGGCGGACGGTTCGTCCGGCAGTCCAACCACTTCACCGGCAGGATCACGGCCTCGGGGGCGGACGGCCTCCCGGCCGGGCCGGGACGGTACCGGCTGCTGGTCTCCTACGCCTGCCCCTGGGCGCACCGGACGCTGATCGTCCGGAGGCTGCTGGGCCTGGAGGAGGTGATCGGCGTCGGGGTGGTGGACCCCATCCGCGACGAGCGCGGCTGGCGGTTCCCCGAGCCCGACCCGGTGACCGGCGCCCGCTTCCTGTCGGAGCTGTACCTGGCCACCGACCCCTCGTTCGAGGGGCGCTACACGGTGCCCTGCGTCTGGGACGCGGTGACCGGGCGGCTGGTCACCAACGACTTCCCGGCGATCACGATCATGATGGAGACGGAGTTCACCGCGTACCACGCGGCCGGCGCCCCCGACCTCTACCCCGAAGCCCTCCGCCCCGAGATCGACGAGCTGAACGAGCTGGTCTACCAGACCGTCAACAACGGGGTCTACAAGGCCGGCTTCGCCACCGCGCAGGAGCCCTACGACGAGGCGGTCGAGGCCCTCTTCGGCACGCTCGACCTGCTGGAGGAACGGCTGTCCGGACGCCGCTACCTCTTCGGCGACCGGCTGACCGAGGCCGACGTCCGGCTCTATCCCACGCTGGCGCGCTTCGACCCGGTCTACTACTCGCACTTCAAGTGCAACCTGCGGCGCCTGGCCGACTATCCGAACCTGTGGGGGTACGCCCGGGACCTGTACTCCCTGCCCGCCTTCCGCGAGACCACGAACTTCGACCACATCAAGCGGCACTATTACGTGACGCAGCGCAACGTGAATCCGTCCGGCGTCGTTCCCCGGGGACCGCTCATCTCCTGGGACGAGCCGCACGGGCGGGAGCGGCTCGCAAGCCCATGACCAGGCGTGACGACCCGTGACCGGAACGCGTCCCGGGCCCCTTGGCCGGAATGCCGCCGGTCTCGTCACCACCTGTCGTTATGCTGCGCGTTGCACTTGAGGTCGATATTTCGTCCCCAGAGACAGGAAAGGCAAGGCCCACCCGATGCGCAGCAACTTCTTCAACAACATGGACCAGGGCCAGCAGCTCCCCGGCCACTTCGCGCTCCAGAACTCCAAGATGCTCCGGATCCATCTGAACGGCGACGTCCTCGCCCGCCAGGGGTCCATGGTCGCGTTCCAGGGGCAGATGGAGTTCGACTACGAGGGCTCGGGCGGCATGGGCAAGTTCCTCAAGAAGGCCCTGACCGGCGAGGGCGTCCCGCTGATGCGGGTGAAGGGGCAGGGGCTGCTGTTCGTGGCCAACGACGCCGACGACATCCACCTCTTCTACCTGGAGAACGAGGGGCTCACGGTCAACGGCTCCAACATCCTGGCCTACGACTCGCACCTGCAGTCCGACATCCAGCGCGTGCAGGGCGCGGGCATCGCCGCGGGCGGCCTGTTCAACACCACCCTCCAGGGCACCGGCTGGGTGGCCCTCACCACCCACGGCACGCCGGTCATGCTCGACTGCGGGCGGGCGCCGACGTTCGCCGACGGCCAGTCCGCCGTGGCCTGGAGCACCGGCCTGCACGTGGGCGTCAACCGCACGTTCAAGGCGAGCGCGCTGATCGGGCGGGGCAGCGGCGAGGCCATGCAGCTGGCCTACCAGGGGCAGGGCTTCGTGCTCGTCCAGGCCAGCGAGGGCCCGACCGTGGCCCCGCACACCCACTGACGCCCGACACCCAGGGCAATTCACTGATCACCTGCTGTTTCATCGGAACCTGCCGAACGGGACCCGTGCCCGTCGGCAGGTTCGGCCGTTTCGGCGGGTTGCGGGCGGAGGTCACCCGGCATGTGCATGGGTGAGGCGCAAGTGCGAGTAGCCTTGACTCGTCTCAGAACTCACCTGCGAGCTGCGGAAGAGGGCGATCTCCGCCGTGTCGACAGAGTCAGCGCAATCCAGTGCCGACCCAAAGATGACAGATTTCGGTGCCAACGAGTGGCTGGTCGACGAGCTGTACCAGAAGTACCTCGAGGACCCCAACTCGGTTGACGAGGCCTGGTGGAATTTCTTCGCGGACTACCAGCCGGACTCCCGGCCGGCCGTGACCCCCGCCTCTCCCGGGGCGCCCCAGGCCACCACCGGTACGGCCAACGGCACCGCGGCGGCTCCGCCGACACCGCAGGCCCCCGCCACGGCGCCCAAGGCGCCCGCGGCAGCGCCCAAGGCGCCCGCGAAGTCCGCCGCGGCCAAGCCCGCCGCCCCCGCCCCCGCCGTGCCGGCGGGCGCGGAGGAGGTTCGGCTGCGCGGCGTGGCGGCCCGGACGGCCACCAACATGGAGGCCAGCCTGGCGGTCCCGACCGCGACCAGCGTGCGCGCCGTCCCGGCCAAGCTGCTGATCGACAACCGGATCGTCATCAACAACCACCTCAAGCGCGGGCGCGGCGGGAAGGTGTCGTTCACGCACCTGATCGGCTTCGCCATCGTGCGGGCGCTGGCGGCGATGCCGGAGATGAACAGCGCCTACACCGAGGTCGACGGCAAGCCGGTGCTGATCAGGCCCGAGCACGTCAACTTCGGCCTGGCCATCGACCTGCAGAAGGCCGACGGCCAGCGGCAGCTGGTGGTGCCGAGCATCAAGGCCGCCGACACCCTCGACTTCCGCCAGTTCTGGGCGGCCTACGAGGAGATCGTCCGCAAGGCGCGCGGCAACAAGCTGACCCTTGAGGACTTCCAGGGCACCACGATCAGCCTGACCAACCCCGGCACCATCGGCACCGTGCACTCGGTGCCGCGCCTGATGCCCGGGCAGGGCACCATCATCGGCGTGGGCGCGATGGAGTACCCGGCCGAGTTCGCCGGCGCCTCCGAGGAGACGCTGTCGCGGATGGGGATCAGCAAGGTCATGACGCTGACCTCCACCTACGACCACCGCATCATCCAGGGCGCGCAGTCGGGCGACTTCCTGCGCCGCATCCACCGGCTGCTGCTGGGCGAGGACGGCTTCTACGACGAGATCTTCGAGGCCCTGCGCATCCCGTACGAGCCGGTGCGCTGGGTCCAGGACATCTCCGCCACCCACGAGGACGACGTCGCCAAGGTCGCCCGCGTGCACGAGCTGATCCACGCCTACCGGGTCCGCGGCCACCTGATGGCCGACACCGACCCGCTGGAGTACAAGCAGCGCCGCCACCCCGACCTGGACATCCTCCAGCACGGCCTCACCCTGTGGGACCTGGAGCGCGAGTTCGCGACCGGCGGGTTCGGCGGCAAGCCGACCATGAAGCTGCGCGACATCCTCGGCGTGCTGCGGATGGCCTACTGCCGCACGGTCGGCATCGAGTACATGCACATCCAGGACCCCGAGGAGCGGGCCTGGATCCAGGAGCGCGTCGAGGTCCCGCACGACAAGCCGTCGCGCGAGGAGCAGCTGCACGTGCTGCGCCGGCTCAACAGCGCCGAGGCGTTCGAGACGTTCCTGCAGACCAAGTTCGTCGGCCAGAAGCGGTTCTCGCTGGAGGGCGGCGAGTCGGTCATCCCGCTGCTGGACTCGGTGATCTCCGCCGCGGCCAAGGCGCACCTGGACGAGGTCGTCATCGGCATGGCGCACCGCGGCCGGCTGAACGTGCTGGCCAACATCGTCGGCAAGTCCTACGGGCAGATCTTCGGCGAGTTCGAGGGCAACCTCGACCCGCGCAGCGCGCAGGGCTCCGGCGACGTGAAGTACCACCTGGGCGCCGCGGGCGACTTCGTTGCCGACGACGGCTCCAAGATCCACTGTGAGCTGGTGGCCAACCCCTCGCACCTGGAGACGGTCGACCCGGTGCTGGAGGGCGTCGTCCGCGCCAAGCAGGACCTGCTGGACGTCGGCGAGGCCGGTTTCAGCGTGCTGCCCGTCCTGATCCACGGCGACGCCGCGTTCGCAGGGCAGGGCGTGGTGGCCGAGACCCTCAACCTCTCCCAGCTGCGCGGCTACCGCACCGGCGGCACCGTGCACGTGGTGATCAACAACCAGGTCGGGTTCACCACCGCGCCGGAGTACTCGCGCTCCAGCGTCTACTCCACCGACGTGGCCCGGATGATCCAGGCGCCGATCTTCCACGTCAACGGCGACGACCCCGAGGCCTGCGCCCGGGTGGCGCGGCTGGCCTTCGAGTACCGCCAGACGTTCAAGAAGGACGTCGTCATCGACATGGTCTGCTACCGGCGGCGCGGCCACAACGAGGGCGAGAACCCCTCGTTCACCCAGCCGCTGATGTACGACCTGATCGACGCCAAGCGGTCGGTGCGCAAGCTCTACACCGAGGCGCTGATCGGCCGCGGCGACATCACGGTCGAGGAGGCCGAGGCGTCGCTGCGCGACTACCAGCTCCAGCTGGAACGGGCGTTCACCGAGACCCGCGAGGCGGTCAAGAAGCCGCTGGAGCCGGGTTCGGTGGTCAAGCCCGACGTCGAGGAGCGGATCCCGATCGACCACGGCTCGGCCGGGACGGCGATCGGCGCCGAGGTGGTCAAGCGGATCATCGAGTCGCAGGTCAGCCTGCCGGAGGACTTCAACGTCCATCCGCGGCTGCAGCCGATCCTGCAGCGCCGGGTGCAGTCGATCGAGGACGACGCGATCGACTGGGCCACCGGCGAGCTGCTGGCGCTCGGCTCGCTGCTGATCGACGGCCGCCCGGTGCGGCTGGTCGGCCAGGACAGCCGGCGCGGCACCTTCGGCCAGCGGCACGCGGTGCTGGTGGACCGCAGGACGGGCGAGGAGTACACCCCGCTCAAGCAGTTCGGCCAGGGCGTGTCGAAGTTCTACGTGCACGACTCGCTGCTCAGCGAGTACGCCGCGATGGGCTTCGAGTACGGCTACTCGATGACCCGGCCGGACGCGCTGGTGGCCTGGGAGGCCCAGTTCGGCGACTTCGCCAACGGCGCCCAGTCGATCGTCGACGAGTACATCTCGTCCGGCGAGCAGAAGTGGGGCCAGCGTTCCAGCGTGGTGCTGCTGCTGCCGCACGGCTACGAGGGCCAGGGCCCCGACCACTCGTCCGCGCGCATCGAGCGTTACCTGCAGCTGTGCGCCCAGGACAACATGACGGTGGTCTACCCGACGACCTCGGCGAACTACTTCCACCTGCTGCGCTGGCAGGTGCTGTCCGGGCGGGGCAAGCCGCTGGTCGTGTTCACGCCCAAGGTGCTGCTGCGGCTCAAGGCGGCGGCCTCGCGGGTCTCGGAGATCACCGGCGGCGCGTTCCAGCCCGTCATCCCCGACACCGACCCGGCGATCGACCCGGCCGGGGTGCGGCGGGTGCTGCTGACCACCGGCAAGATCTACTACGAGGTGGTGAACGCCCGGAAGTCGGCGGGCGCCACCGACACCGCGGTGGTCCGGGTGGAGCGGCTCTACCCGCCGCCGGTCGACGAGATCAAGGCCGAGCTGGCCAAGTACCCGGCCGGCGCCGAGGTGGTCTGGGTACAGGACGAGCCGGCCAACATGGGCGCCTGGCCGTTCATGGCGCTCAAGCTGTCCCACCACATCGAGGGCCTGAACATGAAGCGCGTGTCGCGCCCGGCGTCCTCGTCCCCGGCGGTGGGATCGGCCAAGCTGCACCAGGCGGAGCAGGAGGCCCTGCTGGCCCGGCTGTTCGGCGAACAGAAGTAACGCGGGACCCCTGCGGCCCCGAGGGCTCCGGCGCGGCGACGTCCGCGCCGGAGCCCTCGGCGTTGCCGCCGTCCCGCGCGGATCCGGAGCGCTACGGGAGATTCAGCGAGATGTACTTCACCGACCGGGGCATCGAGGAACTGTCCGACCGGCGCGGCGGCGAGGAGGTCAGCCTGGGCTGGCTGGCCGAGCGGCTGCGCGAGTTCGTGGACCTCAACCCCGAGTTCGAGACGCCGGTCGAGCGGCTGGCGACGTGGCTGGCCCGGCTGGACGACGAGGACGACGACGACCTCGACTAGTCCGTCCATCCGTTGACACACGCTCCCCCAAGACGCGACATGTCGTGTTTACTGGGAGGTGACCGGGCGGGCCGCCACCCTCCACGCAGTGCTCGGAAAGGCAGGGCACCATGTCACGCTGGACCATCGACGAACCGACCACCCTGGACTTCGACGGCGTGGTCGCGCTCAAGGCCACCCTCATCGCCGGGAGCGTCTCGGTACTGGCCTCCGACGACCGTCCGTCGGTCATGATCGGTGACATCGAGGGGCCGCCGCTGCTGGTCGGCCACGAGGCCGGCATGCTCACCATCACCCACGAGCGGCTCTGGGAGGGCGTCCTGAGCTGGCTGCGCACCCACCCCTGCCGGGCCGCCATCACCGTGACCGTCCCGCACGACTGCCCGGTCACCCTCAACCTGGTCTCCGCGGACGCCGTGATCGCCGGGATGGCCGCGCGCACCTCCATCCGCAGCGGCGCCGGCTCGGTCACCCTGGACGGGGTCACCGGCGACATCGACGCCAACACCGTCTCCGGGGCGATCGAGGCGCAGGGCCTGGACGGAACGGTCACCTTCACCTCCGTGTCCGGCGACCTCGCGCTGGCCGGCGGCGCCGTCGACACGCTGGCCGCCCGTACCGTCAGCGGCCGGATCGCCGCCGACATCGATCCGGCGGGCCCCGGCCGGATCGAGATCAACACGGTCTCCGGCGAGGTCGCGCTGCGCATCCCCGAGTCGGCCGGCAGCACGGTCGCGCTGAACTCGGCCGCCGGGCGGATCGAGACCGCCTTCCCCGAGCTGGGCCGCGAGGAGCGCACCGTGACGCGCGCCGTGACCGGCAAGCTGGGGGACGGCTCGGGCCGGCTGACGGTCAACACGGTCTCCGGCGGCATCGCCCTGCTCGGCCGGGGCGGCGGCGAGGTCTCCGAGATCACCCCACCCCGAAGGGAGAAGTGAGTTGAGCCCCGTCTTCGGCCACGGCCGCCTCCGCCTGTACCTCCTCAAGCTTCTGGAGGAGAGCCCCCGGCACGGGTACGAGGTGATCCGGCTGCTGCAGGACCGCTTCCTCGGGGTGTACTCCCCCTCCCCCGGCACCATCTACCCGCGGCTGGCACGGCTGGAGTCCGAGGGCCTGGTGAGCCACGAGGTCGTCAAGGGCAAGAAGGTCTACTCCCTCACCGACAAGGGCAGGGCCGAGCTGGAACGCCGCATGGACGAGCTCGCCGACCTGGAGGAGGAGATCTCCGCCTCGGCCCAGGAGTTCGCCCGCGAGGTGCAGCAGGACGTCCGGCAGACCGTGCGGTCGCTGCGCGAGGAGCTCACCCAGGCCGCCCGCACGATGCGCGAGCAGAACCGCACCGCCTCCAATGACGCCTGGAAGGAGACCACCGACCGGCAGAAGGACGAGTGGCAGCGCCAGCGCGACCATTGGCGCGAGCAGACCCAGGCATGGAAGGAGGAGTGGCGGCACACCTGGGAGGACGCCTGGAAGACCGCGACCGGGTCCCGGGAGGACATCGCCCGGCTCAAGCTGGAACGGCTCCTGCGCGGGTTCGTCGAGGACGTCCGGGCCGGCGCCCGGGACGCCCGGCTGGACGACGACGACCTGGCCGCCGTCCAGGCCGCCCTGGACCAGGCCCGGGACCGGATCCGCACCGAGATCTCCGGCGCCTGAGCCGCCCCCGGGCCCGTCGGCTCGGGGCCCGCCGGCTCCGAGCCCGCCGGCTCAGGGCGTGAAGACGATCTTGCCGAAGAGGTCGCCCTCGTGCATGGCGGCGAAGCCGTCCCGCGCCCCGGCCAGCGGCAGCGTGCGGTCGATCCGCGGGCGGACGCCGCTCTTGACCAGGAACCGCCCGAGCCGCTCCAGCTGGTCGCGGGTGCCCATCGTGGAGCCCACCACCGACAGCTGCAGGAAGAACACCCGGTTCAGCTCCGCCGGCGGCACCTGGCCGCTGGTGGCGCCGGAGACCACGATCCGCCCGCCGGGACGCAGCGACTTGAGCGAGTGCGACCACGTCGCCTGCCCCACCGTCTCCATCACCGCGTCCACCCGCTCGGGCAGCCGCGCCCCGGACTCGAACACCGCGTCCGCGCCCAGTTCCAGCGCCCGCTCGCGCTTGGCCTCGCTGCGGCTGGTCGCCCAGACCCGGTAGCCCGCGGCCGACCCCAGCGCGATCAGCGCGGTGGCGACCCCGCCGCCCGCGCCCTGCACCAGCACGGTCGAGCCGGGCTGGAGCCCCGCCTTGTCGAACAGCATCCGGTAGGCGGTGAGCCACGCCGTCGGCAGGCACGCGGCCTCCGCGAACGACAGCTCGGCGGGCTTGGGCACCAGGTTGCGCCGCGGCACCGCGACCCGTTCGGCGAACGTGCCCGGGTAGGTCTCCGACAGCAGCGAGCGGCGGGGATCGAGCGTCTCGTCACCGCCCCCGCGGTCCGGGTCGCCGATCACCGAATGGACGATGACCTCGTTGCCGTCCTCGTCCACCCCGGCCGCGTCGCAGCCCAGGATCATCGGGAGCCGGTCCTCGCTCAGCCCCACGCCCTTCAGCGACCACAGGTCGTGGTGGTTGAGCGCCGTCGCCCTCACCGTGACGGTGGTCCACCCGCCGGGGACCTCGGGCTCGGGCCGCTCCCCCAGCGTGAGGCCCTTGAGCGGATCGTCTGCGTCGAATCGCGTAGCCGTGACAGCGAACATGACGGCACACTAGTCCGCGCCGCGTGACCGCGCTCACCCCGGGGTGGCCCTCCCCCCGGGGATCTCCCGCGGTCACGCGCGCGTACGGCTCCTCAGAGCGCCTTCCTCAGAGCACCTTGGACAGGAAGTCCTGGGTACGGGGATGCTGCGGGTTGGCCAGGACCTCCCGCGGCGGGCCCTTCTCCACGACCACGCCGCCGTCCATGAACACCAGCGAGTCGCCGACCTCCCGGGCGAAGCCGATCTCGTGGGTCACCACGACCATCGTCATGCCGTCCAGCGCCAGCTGCTTCATGACCTCCAGGACCTCGCCGACCAGCTCGGGGTCCAGCGCCGAGGTCGGCTCGTCGAACAGCATGAGCTTGGGCTCCATGGCCAGCGCCCGGGCGATCGCCACCCGCTGCTGCTGCCCGCCCGACAGCTGGGCCGGGTAGCTGTCCACCTTGTCGGCCAGCCCCACCCGGTCCATCAGCTTCAGCGCGCGCTCGCGGACCTGGGCCTTGGGCTCCCGCTTGACCCGGACCGGCGCCTCCATGATGTTCTCGAGCGTCGTCATGTGCGGGAAGAGGTTGAAGCGCTGGAACACCATGCCGATCTCGCGGCGCTGGGCCGAGACCTCCCGGTCCCGCAGCTCGTACAGCTTGCCGTTCTTCTCCCGGTACCCGACGAGGTGCCCGGCCACCCACAGCCGCCCACCATCGATCTTCTCCAGGTGGTTGATGCAGCGCAGGAAGGTGGACTTGCCCGAACCGGAGGGGCCGATGACGCACATCACCTCGCCCGGCCGTACCTCCAGGTCGATGCCCTTGAGCACCTCCAGGCGGCCGAAGCTCTTGTGGATGTTCTCGGCCCTGACCATCAGGTCGCCGGCCCCGGCCGTGTCCACCGCGTCCGCCGCACCGGCGGTGACCGCGGCGTCCTCCATGGACGGATCGCTCATCGCCCTCCCCCTTCGCCCGCGCCGTCCTCCGGACCGGTGCCCGCGTCCGGGCCGAGGGCGCCCTTGCCGGCGGCCGCGGTCCCCGCCGCGCGCACGCGGCGGCGCGGCCGGCCCGAGGCCGTCCCCCGCGCGAAGTAGCGCTCGATGTAGTACTGCCCGGTCAGCAGGACGCTGGTCAGGATGAGGTACCAGATGCAGGCCGCCACCAGCATCGGGAAGACCTGGAAGGTCCGGGTGCCGACCGCCTGGAGCTGGAAGAACAGCTCGTTGGTGACCGGGACGAACGCCACCAGCGCGGTGTCCTTGAGCATCGCGATGGTGTCGTTGCCGGTCGGCGGGACGATGATCCGCATCGCCTGCGGCAGCACCACCCGGCGCATGGTCTGGGACCGGGACATCCCGAGGGCCCCGGCGGCCTCGCTCTGGCCGGGATCGACCGAGAGGATGCCGGCGCGGACGATCTCGGCCATGTACGCCGCCTCCGACAGCCCGAGCGCCAGCAGACCGGCCATGAAGCCGGTGAGCAGCGTCCGCGCGTCGAGGCTGAACAGCGTCCCGGTCAGGTCCACGCCCAGCAGGTCGCTGAACGCCCCGGCGAACGGGACGCCGCCGATGTCGTACTGGGCGTACAGGATGCCCATGTTGCCGAACAGGATGGCCAGCACCAGCCGGGGCACCGCCCGGAAGAACCAGGTGTAGAGCCAGGCCACCCCGCTGAGCACCGGGTTGGGCGACAGCCGCATGACCGCCAGGCCGATGCCCAGCAGCACGCCGATCAGCATCGCCAGGACGGTCAGCGCGATCGTGGTGTAGACGCCGCGGATGATGTTGGGCCGGAACGCGTTGTCGATGATGAACGACCACTGGAACTTGTCGTTCGTCACCAGCATGTTGACGAACATCGCGGCGAGCACCGCGATGACGGCCACCGCGACCCAGCGTCCGGGGTGCCGGACGGGCACGGCCGTGATGACCTCCGGCCGTGCCCGTGCCGCCGAGGGATCCTCGGTTGTGTGGGTCATGGGATCAGGGGTTCACTGCCGAGTCGTTGACGGCGCCCGCCTGGACGTTCCACTTCTCCAGGATCTTCTTGTAGGTGCCGTCGGTCATGAGCGCCTTGGTGGCCTCCTGGACGGCCTGCGCCAGCTGCGTCTGCTCCTTCTTGAAGAGGAAGCCGTACGGGGCGGCGTCGTAGATGTCGCCGAGCAGGTCCAGCTGGCCGTTGGTCTGCTTGACCGCGTACGCGATGATCGGCGAGTCGGCCACGCTGGCGTCCTCCTTGCCGGACACCAGTGCCGCGGTCGCCTGGTCCTGCGCCTGGTACTGGTTGATGGAGATCGCCGGCTTGCCCGCGTCGGTGCACGCCTTGGAGCGCTTCTCCAGGTCCTCGACGTGGACGGTGGCCTTCTGCACGGCCACCTTCTTGCCGCAGGCGTTGTCGGGCTGCACGCCGACCGGGTTGCCCTTCTTGGTCGCCCACTGGCTGCCGGCGTTGAAGTAGCTCACCATCAGGACCTGCTTCTTGCGCTCGTCGTTGATGGTGAACGAGGAGACGCCGCCTTCGTACTTGCCCGACTGCACACCCGGGAGGATGTCGTCGAACTTGGAGCTGACCCACTCGGTCTTGAGACCGAGCTTGGCGGCCACCGCGTCGAACAGCTCCCGGTCCCAGCCCACGACGGTCTTGCCGTCGGTGTCGAGGAACTCGTTGGGCGCGTACGCGGCGTCCACCCCAATGACGATCTTGCCGTCGGCCTTGACGTCGGCGGGGACCATGCCCGCCAGGCGCGCGTCAGCGCCGCCGGCCGGGGTGATCTTCGCCCCGGCCCCCGGGGTGTCGTCTTCCTTCTCCCCGCAGGCCGACAGGGCGAGGGCGCCCGTCAGCACGAGTGCGCCCGCCGCCACGGCGCGACGGCGCAGAGAACCAGTGATCACAGGTCCCCCTCCATCCGGTCTGGGTTGATCCAATGAATCCGTCAGTCGGTGCATAGTTTCGCGTACACCAGTAGGGATCTGGATAAAGGGTGCGAAACAATCGGACAACGAGGATGTTCGGACGGCCTCACCTGGAATGATCTTTTCACACGAGGTGCCGTGGCCGTCACCGTGCGTCACCGTGGGGTGATGCCCGCCACCGGCCCCGGCCCCCGGCCGCTCGCGGCGCCTGTGGCACAATCGGACAACGGGTGACCCCCGTACGTCGCCAGATGTCCACCGGTGACGGCCACCACGCCTCACCGCGGCGGCATCGCCCGAAATCCACGTTTCACTGACAGGGGTCGCTGTGGCTGCTGAGCCCAATTCCACCGAACCGCATTCTTATGACGACGATCCGGCGTTCCCGCTGCACCGCGGCGGCAAGCTGGAGGTCCGCTCCACCATCGCGGTGCGCAACAAGGACGATCTCTCCCTCGCCTACACGCCCGGCGTGGCGCGGGTCTGCACCGCGATCGCCGAGCACCCCGAACTGGCCTACGACTACACCTGGACCTCCAAGGTGGTCGCGGTCGTGACCGACGGCACCGCCGTGCTCGGCCTGGGCGACATCGGCCCGGCCGCGTCCATGCCCGTCATGGAGGGCAAGTCCCTGCTGTTCAAGGAGTTCGCCGGGGTGGACTCCGTGCCCATCGCGCTGAACTGCACCGGCGTGGACGAGATCGTCGACACCGTCATCAGGCTGGCGCCCAGCTTCGGCGGCATCAACCTGGAGGACATCAGCGCGCCGCGCTGCTTCGAGATCGAGGACCGGCTGCGCGCCGCCCTGGACATCCCGGTCTTCCACGACGACCAGCACGGCACCGCCATCGTCGCCCTGGCCGCCCTCAAGAACGCGGCCCGGCTGACCGGCCGCCCGCTGTCGTCGCTGCGCGCGGTGGTGGCCGGCGCCGGCGCGTCCGGCGTCGCGGTGACCCGCATGCTGCTGAACGCCGGCATCGGGGACATCGCCGTCTCCGACAGCAAGGGCCTGGTCTACCAGGGCCGGGACGGGCTCAACCCGATCAAGCTGGCCCTGGCCGCCGACACCAACAAGGCCGGGCTGCGCGGTTCCACCGAGGAGGCGCTGCGCGGCGCGGACGTCTTCATCGGCCTGTCCGGAAGCACCGTCCAGGAGTCGTCGGTGGCCACCATGGCCGACGACGCGATCGTGTTCGCCCTGTCCAACCCCACGCCCGAGGTCCACCCGGACGTGGCGCGGCGGCACGCGCGGGTCGTCGCGACCGGCCGCAGCGACTTCCCCAACCAGATCAACAACGTGCTGGCCTTCCCCGGCATCTTCAAGGGCGCGCTGGAGGTCCGCGCGCACTCGATCACCGAGGGCATGAAGCTGGCCGCGGCCGACGCGCTCGCCGCCATCGTGGGCGACGACCTGTCCGCCGACTACGTGATCCCCGGCCCGTTCGACGAGCGGGTCGCCCCGGCCGTCACCGCGGCCGTCGCCGACCAGGCCCGCGCCGAAGGCGTCAACCGGATCTGAGCCCCGGGCGCGCGCCCGCCCCTGATCCGAGATCCTCCCGGACCGCCCCCGTGCCGGCCGCCCCGACCCCCGGGCCGCCGCGCACCCGGCCCTTCCCCCCACGGCGGACCCGCCGCATCACCGGATCCCCGGCCCGCCCCCTTCGACCAACGATGTCGCCGGCTACGGCCCGTGCCACCCTGACCGGGATGGACACGGGCCGTAATCAACTCTGCGGACATCCCTTTCTCGGAACCACCAGGAAAAGCACGTCCGATACGCTCGTTTGCGAGAAATTTGTCAGGTCTGGCGAGACTCTGCCGCACGATATTTCACGAGCAGCTGCACGTTCATCGGACCGTGACGCCCTACGGGGTGTAATACTCGACAGCGGGGAATGACCCACACCATTCGTCCGATCAGGTCGACTCCGTCAGGAGCGCGCACGTGGACCTCGCCTCTTACGCCGACCTGGCGATCGATCTCGTCAACACCGGGGACCCCGCCGGAGACGGCCTGCGCGACCTGGACGGCCTGCGGGCCCTGCTGGACGGCCGGCCGCACCTGGGCGGCCGGGTCGGCCACCGCGACCTCGACTGCATGCGCGCGCTGCGCGCCCAGTTGCGGGCGATCTTCACCGCCGCCTGCGCCGGTGACGAGGAGACCGCCGTGGAACGCCTCAACTCCCTGCTGATCCAGCATCCGATCCATCCGCAGCTGGCCCGGTGCGGCGACGGCACCGCCTGGCACGTGCACCTCAACGAGGGCGGCTCGGTCCCCGACCGCTACGCGGCGCGCGCCGCCATGGGCCTGGCCGTGCGGATCGGCGAGCAGGGCGCCGACCGCCTGGGCGTGTGCCGGGCGGACGGCTGCGACCGCGTGTTCTTCGACACCACGGTCGGCCGGTCCCGGCGCTACTGCTCCGACCACTGCGCCCGGCGCACCGGCGTGGCCGCCGCCGCGCCGCCCGCCCGGCCCCGGGTGACCGAGTCGCTGCCGTCACCGCGGCTCCCTCACGACGACGCCCGTCCCGTCCCGAACAGCGCCAGCCGTGACGGCGGCCAGTAGCGCGCCACCACCCGCCCGACCACGAGCCGGTCGGGCACCGCGCCGAAGTCCCAGCTGTCCTGCCTGCCGCGGGCGCGCTGGTTGTCGCTCTCCAGCCACCAGCCCTCCCCGGACCGGTGCGCCGCCCGCTTGACGATGAGCCGCTCCGGCCGTTCCGGGTGGCGCGCCACCACCAGGTCGCCCCGCGCCGCCCGGCCCCCCGTCCGTACCACCAGCAGGTCACCGGGCCGCAAAGCGGGAAGCATCGACTCCCCGGTCACCGCCATGACCCGCAGCGGTGTCCGCGCCACCGGCATACCTCGCCCCCGATCGGTGAAACAAGAGCACAGGACCCGCGACCGTACGGTCCGTCGCGGTCCGTGACCGCCCGTCCCGTCCACCGGGTCCTAGGCCTAAATACCGAGCGCCCTGGCCGTACGGGGACGGGGCCACAAGAGTAATGTCGGTGACCTGAGCATGATCCGAAACGAGGGAAGGAAAACGCAGGTGCTCGTCAACCTTCTGCGTCCGAAGACCACGGTCTCCGCGCACTGCGACCTGCCGTGCGGTGTCTACGACCCGGCGCAGGCCCGCATCGAGGCCGAGTCCGTCAAGGCGATCTGCGAGAAGTACGCCGCCAACGAGGACCCGGTCTTCCGTGCCCGCGCCATCCAGATCAAGGAGCAGCGCTCCGAGCTGGTCAAGGAGCACCTGTGGGTGCTGTGGACCGACTACTTCAAGCCGCCGCACTTCGAGAAGTACCCGCAGCTCCACCAGCTGTTCAACGAGGCGACCAAGCTGGCGGGGGCGACCGGCACCAAGGGCAGCATGGACGTCAAGGTGGCCGAAGACCTGCTGGGCAAGATCGCGGAGATCGACAAGATCTTCTGGGAGACCAAGCAGGGCTGACGCCCCGGCGGGGGCCGTCCGTTCGCCGGACGGCCCCCGTGCCATGTCCGGACCTCTCCGGACCTCCGGAAAGGTCCGGAGAGGTCCGGGCGGGCGGCTACCCTGGCACGCATGATCCGGCCTGCGACCCCCGACGACGTGCCCGCGATCCTGCGGCTGGTCCGCGACCTGGCGGAGTACGAGCGCGCCCTGCACGAGGTGAAGGCCACCGAGGAGGATCTGCGGACCGCCCTGTTCGGGCCGGAGCCCAGGGTGTTCGCGCACGTGGCCGAGCACGACGGCGAGGTCGCGGGGTTCGCGCTGTGGTTCCTCAGCTTCTCCACCTGGCTCGGCCGGCACGGCGTCTACCTGGAAGATCTTTACGTGGACCCGGCCGTACGCGGACACGGCCACGGGCGGGCGCTGCTGAGGGAGCTGGCCCGGATCGCCGACGAGCGCGGATACGGGCGCGTCGAGTGGGCCGTGCTCAACTGGAACACCCCGTCCATCGGGTTTTACGAGTCCTTGGGAGCCCGCCCCCAGGACGAGTGGACGACCTACCGCCTCACGGGGGACGCGCTCACCGCACTCGCCCGCGAGGGCGCGTGAGCCGCGACGCGCCGCCCGTGGAGCGTGATCTTTTTCTCGCCGCGATCGCGTTTGCGGGGCGACGTATCGGCTTGTGGGGAACTCTTCGGGACATCGCCGCCGAAGCCGCGCGCGCCGGAGTCTCCCACAGTGCCTCGTAGGCGGTAGTTTCAAAGGCAGCGGGACCATCCTGCGAGGGAGTGACGTGACCGAGGAGACCGCGGCCATGCCGGCCGGTACGAAGTTGTCCGTGCGCGATGTGGTGACGGTGAAGCTACCCGCCGCCGGGGCCTATCTGTCGGTTCTGAGAACCGCGACCGCCGGCCTGGCAGCGCGCCTGGACTTCACCCTGGACGAGATCGAGGATCTTCGCATCGCCGTCGACGAGGCGTGTGCGATGCTGCTCGCCCAGGCGGTTCCGGGAACCGATCTGACCTGCGAGTTCGAACTGACGGGAGAGGCGATGCGCATCTCGGTGTCGGTGCTGACCGTGGACGGCACCGTGCCCAGCCGCGACACCTTCGCCTGGACGGTGCTGTCCTCGCTGGCCGGCGAGGTCGACTCCCAGGTGGGCGCGGACGACCGCGTCACCGTGACGCTGCAGAAGCGCCGCGGCGCGGCGGGGGCCCCGTGACAGAGAAGACGACCGTGGCAGGCGACACGGGAAACGAGCGGCCGGACGGCGCGGTTCCCGACCGCGCCCGTGCCCGCGCCCTGTTCGAGCGCCTCGCCGAGCTGCCCGAGGGCGACCCGGAGCGCCAGCGCATCCGTGACCAGCTGGTGGAGCTGCACCTGCCGCTGGTGGAGTACCTGGCCCGCCGGTTCCGCAACCGCGGCGAGTGGCTGGACGACCTGATCCAGGTCGCCACCATCGGCCTGATCAAGTCGATCGACCGGTTCGACCTCGGCCGCGGGGTGGAGTTCTCCACCTACGCGACGCCCACCATCGTCGGTGAGATCAAGCGGCACTTCCGCGACAAGGGCTGGGCCGTGCGGGTGCCCCGCCGGCTGCAGGAGCTCAAGCTCTCCCTGACCAAGGCGATCAGCGACCTGGCCCAGCGCGAGGGCCGCGCGCCGACCGTCAGCGAGCTGGCGGCCCACCTGCAGATGAGCGAGGAAGAGGTGCTGGAGGGCCTGGAGTCGGCCAACGCCTACTCCACGGTCTCGCTGGACGCGCCCGACTCCGGCGACGAGGACGCGCCCGCCGTGGCCGACTCGCTGGGCATGGTGGACGAGTCGCTGGAGGGCGTGGAGTACCGCGAGTCGCTCAAGCCGCTCCTGGAGAAGCTGCCCGCCCGCGAGAAGAAGATCCTGCTGCTGCGGTTCTTCGGCAACATGACGCAGTCGCAGATCGCCGCCGAGCTGGGGATCTCGCAGATGCACGTCTCCCGGCTGCTCGCCCGGACGCTGGCCCAGCTGCGCGAGGGGCTCACCGCCGACGAGTGACCGGCCGGGGACGGGCGTCCCGCCGGGGGCCGGTGGCCACGGTCATCCGCTCACGGTCATCCGCTCTTGGCCGGCACGTCGCCGTCGCCACCGTGCTCGTCGCCGCTGCCGCCCTCTCCGTCCGGACGGTCGCCGCTCTCGTCCCGGTCGGCGTCCTGGTCGTCGTCGCCGGGGTCGGCGACGAGCCAGGCGGTGCTGGGCGGGCTGAGCACGGTCACCAGGGTGAGGACGGCGGCCAGGCCGAGGGGGAACGCGGCCGCGTACTGCTCGCTCTGGTACAGCGACCAGGCGATCGGCAGCGCGAACATCTGGGTGAGGGCCGTGGGAGCGCGGCTCCAGGGCTCGGCGCGCAGCAGCCCGCGGGCGCAGGCCAGCATGCCGGCGCCGCCGGCGAGGGCCAGTACGGTCACGCCGATCGCGGTGGCCGGGTCCACCGCCTCGCCGAGGATCGTCTCCCCGCCGACGAAGAGGCCGAACCCGATGGCGGCGACGCCCTCCACGGCTTCGAGGGCGGCGGCGGCGTTCACGGTCATGGGACGCTTGGACACAATTCGAAACCCTACTCGCCCCGCGGGCGCGCGCGGTCCGGGAAAGCGGTGTCCAGGGCGGGCGCGCCTCGCGCGGTGGATACGCTGGCGCCGTGCGCGCGATGCTCATCGCCAACCCCATGGCGACCTCGACCTCCCGGCGGGCCCGCGATCTCCTGGTGCGGGCCGTCGCCGGGCACCTCGACCTGGAGGTCGCCGAGACCGCCTACCGCGGCCACGCCACCGAGCTGGCCCGGCGGGCGGTCGCCGAGGGCCATGACGTGGTGATGACGGTGGGCGGGGACGGCACGGTGAACGAGGTCGTCAACGGGCTGCTGGAGAAGGGCCCCTCCCCGGACGTCCCGCAGCTGGCGATGCTGCCGTGCGGCAGCGCGAACGTGTTCGCGCGGGCCGTCGGGCTGTCCAACGATCCCGTCGACGCCACCCGTGCCGTGCTGGAGGCGCTGCGGGCGGGCCGGTACCGCACCGTCGGGCTGGGATCGGCGAGCCCGGACGGCGGGGCCGAACGGTATTTCACGTTCTGCGCGGGCGTCGGTCTGGACGCCGAAGTGGTGCGTGAGGTGGAGCGGCGGCGGCTGGCCGGGGCCCGGGCCGACCCGTCGCTGTACGCGCGGACGGCCATCCGGCATTTCTTCTCGGGAACCGACCGGGAGCGTCCGTCCCTCACCCTGGAAGTGCCGGGCCGGCCCGCCATATCGGGGCTCTTTCTCGCCTTCGTCAGCAATACCGCGCCGTGGACTTTCCTCGGTCCCTATCCGGTGAATCCGAGCCCGCGCGCGCACTTCAGCCGCGGGCTGGAGCTGTTCGGGATGCGGTCGCTGGACCTGATGCCGGTGCTGGGGGCGCTGGCCGGGATGCTGACCGCGCGGACCCGGCCGGTCCGGGGGCGGCAGGTCCTGAACCTGCACGACGCGCAGGAGATCACGTTGCGGGCGGACCGTCCGATGGCGTTCCAGCTGGACGGGGACTACCTGGGGGAGCTGGAGTCCATCACCTTCCGATCGGTGCCGAGGGCGATACGCATCGTCATATGAGTGCGATCCCGGTCTCGTTTAACGGGAAAGCAACATCGCCGACCCACTGATGTGACACATGCGACACCCATACTTTGAGAAACGTTTCTCCAAGGTCTTGCGTCCGGCCGCGCCGTTTTGACACGCTCAAAGCGCGTTCGCCGACAGGAAGCACCAGCGCCGCCGGCCTCCTGATCGCTGCGCCGCACGACACCTTCACCCGTACTCTCGACCGCCCCGCAACCCCCGACCCCGAGCGGCCAGGGTGGCCGGGACATGTGAAACCGTTCACAAGTGGAGTCGTCTTCCTCCACGCTGACGAAGGAGTGGACCGCATGGACTGGCGCCACCGCGCAGCCTGCCGTGACGTGGATCCCGAGCTTTTCTTCCCGATCGGCAACACCGGGCCCGCCCTGCTGCAGATCGAAGAGGCCAAGCAGGTATGCCGGCGGTGCGACGTCACCGACGCGTGCCTGGCCTGGGCCCTGGAGTCCGGTCAGGACTCGGGCGTCTGGGGCGGCATGGGCGAGGACGAGCGCCGCGCCCTCAAGCGCCGCAACGCCCGCGCCCGGACGCGCACCAACCTGAACCCCTTGGTCTGACGCCCTCGGGCTCAGACCGGCCGACCGGCCCTCCTTCAAAGACGCAGGAGCCCCGCCGTACCGCGCCGCTTCCGAACCCCTCGGTCGGAAAGCACCCGCGTGACCGGTGGCCCCGCACTCCACGCCGCCCCCGGAACCTGACGGACGACGCGACGCGACGCTGAGCGCCCTGGCCTGGCCACGGGCGCTCGTCGCGTCTCGAAGGGCCATCGCGCCCGGCCCGCGTTCAGGTCCCCTGCGGACGCGGCGGGTGCTGGCCCTGACGCCGCGCGTGGTCCAGCGGCACGTCCACCATGACCTCGGTCCCTCCGGCGGGCCGCCTCCGGAAGTCCAGCCGCCCGCCCAGCTCGCCGACGATCAGCGTGCGCACGATCTGGAGGCCCAGGCTGTCGCTGCTCTCGACGTCGAAGTCGGGGGGCAGCCCCACCCCGTCGTCGGACACCATGACCATCAGCCGGGAGGACGGTCCGTCGCCGTCCGGCGCGGCCTCCTCGCCGTCCTCCTCGTAGCGGCGCGCCACCACCTCCAGCGTGCCGTACCGGTTGGCCAGGCCGTGTTCCAGAGCGTTCTGCAGCAGTTCGGTCAGCGCCATGGCCAGCGGGGTGGCCACCTCGGCGGGCAGGACGCCGAAGCTGCCGGTGCGCTTGGGCGCGACCTGGGTCTCGGGTGTGGACACCTCCCCCGCCATGGTGATGACCCGGTCCGCGATGTCGTCGAAGTCGATCAGCTCGTCGGGGGTGAGCGAGAGCGTCTCGTGCACGATCGCGATCGAGCCGACCCGGCGCACCGCCTCGTCCAGCGCCGCCCGTCCCTCGGGGATCTGCAGCCGCCTGGCCTGGAGCCGCAGCAGCGCGGCCACGGTCTGGAGGTTGTTCTTGACCCGGTGGTGGATCTCGCGGATGGTGGCGTCCTTGGTCATCAGCTCTCGGTCGCGCCAGCGCAGCTCGGTGACGTCGCGGCACAGCACGATGGCGCCGATCCGGGTGCCGCCCACCACCAGCGGAATGGTGCGCAGCTGCATCACCGGGCCGCGCGTCTCCACCTCCACCTCGCGCGGGGAGCGCCCGCTGAGCACGGCGGTCAGCGCCTCCTCCCGCGGCTCGCCGGTGTCGCACAGCCGGGTGGTCACGGCCCCCAGCGACTCGCCGACCAGGTCGGCGGGGAAGCCGAGCCGGCGGTAGGCGGACTGGGCGTTGGGGCTGGCGTAGGTCACCCGCCCGGAGCGGTCCAGCCGGATCAGCCCGTCGCCGACCCGCGGCGACCGGACCATGTTGGGCTCCTCGCCGGGCGCGGGGAAGCGGCCCTCGGCGATCATCTGGGCCAGGTCGCTGGCGCTCTGCAGGTAGGTCAGCTCCAGGCGGCTCGGGGTGCGGGCGGAGCTGAGGTTGGTGCTGCGCTGGATCACCCCGAGGAGCTTCACGCCCCGCCGTACCGGGATCGACTCCTCCCGTACGGGGATGCCGCTCCCCCACTCGGGGTCGCCCTCGCGGACGATCCGCCGTTCCCGCCAGGCCACGTCGATCAGGCCGCGCCGCCCGGTCGGCACCATCTTGCCGACCAGGTCCTCCGGGTAGGCCGTGGGGCCGGTGGTGGGCCGCATCTGGGCGATCGCCACCCAGCCGTGCACGCCGCCGGGGATGCCGGGGTCGCGCCGCCGGGGCCCCACCTCCGCGGGCAGCGCGTCCGCTGAGCGCAGCGGCACCCAGAGCAGGAGGTCGGCGAACGACAGGTCGGCCAGCAGCTGCCAGTCCGAGACCAGGGCGTGCAGCCACTCCAGGTCGGTGTCGGTGAGATCGGTGTGGTCGTGGACCAGATCGGTCATCGTGGGCACGCCTCCATCATCGCGCACAGGGGCCGCCCTTCCGTCATCCGCTCACATACGACCTGGCAAGATGCCCCCATGACCGCAGGTGATCCACTGGCCCGGTTCCGTGCCGCCGCCGAACGGCGCGCGAAGGCGGGGGTCCGCCGCCGGCTGCGCCCGCGCACCCCTGACCACGACGGGCTGATCGACCTGGCCTCCAACGACTATCTCGGGCTGGCCCGGGACCCCCGGCTGGCCGCGGGGGCGATGGCCGCCGCCCGCGAGTGGGGCACCGGCTCGACCGGTTCCCGCCTGGTCTGCGGGACGACGCTGCTGCACGCCGAGCTGGACCGGCGGCTGGCCGACCTCACCGGCAGCGCGGCCGGGCTGGTCTTCTCCTCCGGCTTCCTGGCCAACCTGGGCGCGGTGGCGGGCCTGGCGGGCCCCGCCGACCTGGTGGTCTCCGACCAGGTCAACCATGCCTCGATCGTGGACGCCTGCCGGCTCTCCCGGTCGCGGGTGGCGATCGTCCCGCACCGGGACGTGGCGACGGTCGAGCACGTCCTGGCCGAACGGGACGAGGAGCACGCCGTGGTCGTCACCGACGCGGTGTTCTCGGTGGACGGCGACCTGGCGCCGCTGGCGGCGCTGCACCGGGCCGTCCGGGCGCACGGCGCGCTGCTGGTGGTCGACGAGGCGCACGCGCTGGGCGTGGTGGGCGACGGCGGCCGGGGCGCCGCGTACGCCGCGGGCCTGGCCGGCGAGCCCGACGTGGTGCTGACGCTCACGCTGTCGAAGTCGCTGGGCGCGCAGGGCGGCGCGGTGCTGGGGGCCCCGGAGGTCATCGACACGCTGGTGGACACCGGCCGGTCGTTCATCTTCGACACGGGCCTGAACCCGCCCGCCGTGGGGGCCGCGCTCGCCGCGCTGGACGTCCTGGCCGCCGAGCCGGACCTGCCCGCCCGGGCCCGCGACCGCGCCCGGCGGATGGCGGCCCTCGCGGCCGATCTGGGCTTGGAGACCACCGCCGAACCGGCCGCCGCGGTCGTGCCGGTGGTGCTCGGCGAACCCGAGGCCGCCGTGCGGGGCGCGGAGACCTGCGCCCGGCACGGCGTCCGGGTCGGCTGCTTCCGGCCACCCTCGGTGCCCAAGGGACGCGCGTGCCTGCGGCTCACCGCGCGTGCCAGCGTGGACGAGGCGGACCTCACAACACTGCGGGAGGCCCTGGAGGCCGTCGCCGCCTCTACCGGTCGTAGTCTTCACACGTAACATCGGGGGAACCGGTGATGAACGTGAGGAGAGGCCGTGACGGAGGTCAGGGGCGGGCCCCGGCACGGGGGCGGGTACGAGCGTACGCCGCTGAACGACATCGGCAAGCGCCACGCGGCCCCGGCTCCGCGCATCCCGAAGTACTACAAGCTCAAAGAGCTCCTGGTGGAGCTGATCCAGTCGCTGCCGCCCGGCAGCCCGCTGCCCCCTGAGCGGACGCTGGCCGAGAAGTACGAGACCTCCCGCACCACGGTCCGGCAGGCGCTGGCCGAGCTGGTCGTGGAGGGCCGGCTGCAGCGGATCCAGGGCAAGGGCACGTTCGTCGCCAAGCCGAAGGTCTCCCACGAGCTGCAGCTGGTCAGCTACACCGAGGACATGCGCCACCACGGCCTGCGCCCGGAGACCCGGATCCTGGAGATCGGGTACGTCAGCGCCGACGAGCGGCTGGCGACCCTGCTGGGCATCCGCCCGGGCGGCCGGGTGCTGCGGATCCACCGCCTGCGGCTGGCCGACGGCGAGGCGATGTCGGTCGACACCTCCCACCTGCCGGCCCGCCGCTTCCCCGGCCTGCGGCGCGAGCTGCCCCGGCACCACTCGCTGTACGAGACGCTGGCCACCGCCTACGACGTCCACCTCAGCGAGGCCGAGGAGACGATCGAGACCGTCCTGGCCACCCCGCACGACGCGCAGCTGCTGAAGGTCGACGTCGGCCTGCCGCTGCTGCTGCTGTCCCGGCACGCCTTCGACAGCACCGGCCAGCCCGTCGAGTGGGCCCAGTCCCTCTACCGCGGCGACCGTTACAAGTTCATCACCCGCCTGCGCCGCGGCTGAGCCCGCCCGCGGGGCCTGGGGTCAGAGGGTCTGGGAGAGGGCCTTGATGGGCATCTGGAGCTCGGTGAGGAGTTCCAGGTCCTGCTCGGCGGGACGGCCGAGAGTGGTCAGGTAGTTGCCGACGATGATGGCGTTGATGCCGCCGAGCATGCCGTCGCGGGTGCCGAGGTCGCCGAGGGTCAGCTCGCGGCCCCCGGCGTAGCGCAGGATGGTGCGGGGCAGCGCGAGCCGGAACGCGGCGATGGTCTTGAGGGCCTCGGGGCCCTCGACCAGCGGCCGGTCGGCGAACGGGGTGCCGGGGCGGGGGGCCAGGAAGTTCAGCGGGACCTCGTCGGGCTCCACCTCGGCGAGCTGGCCGGCGAACTCGGCGCGCTGCTCGACGGTCTCGCCCATGCCGATGATGCCGCCGCAGCACACCTCCATGCCCGCCTCCTTGACCATGCGGAGGGTGTCCCAGCGCTCCTCCCAGGTGTGGGTGGTGACCACGCTGGGGAAGTGGGACCGGGCGGTCTCCAGGTTGTGGTTGTAGCGGTGCACGCCCATCGCCGCCAGCTCGTCCACCTGGTCCTGGGTGAGCATGCCGAGCGAGCAGGCGATGTTGATCTCGACCGCGTCGTTGATCGCCTTGACGCCCTCGCGGACCTGGGACATCAGCCGCTCGTCGGGGCCGCGGACGGCGGCGACGATGCAGAACTCGGTGGCGCCGGTCTCGGCGGTCTCCTTCGCCGCCCGCACCAGGTCGGGGATGTTCAGCCACACCGCGCGGACGGGGGAGGTGAACTGCCCGGACTGCGAGCAGAAGTGGCAGTCCTCGGGGCAGCCGCCGGTCTTCAGCGAGACGATCCCCTCCACCTCGACCTCGGGGCCGCACCAGCGCATGCGGACCTCGTGGGCGAGGGCGAGCAGTTCCCCGAGCCGGTCGTCGGGCAGCGTCAGGCACTCCAGGACCTGCGCGCCCGACAGGCCGCGGCCCTCGTCGAGCACCTGGCGCCGGGCCACTTCGAGGATGTCGCTCACGGATACTCCTTTGTGCGGTGGGTTCACCGTAGAGGGTCGTGGGTCTCTCGGAAGACGGCGGGGTCGAAGGCGCCCCCGAACGGGGCCGCCAGCCCGCCGTGCGCGGCCAGCAGGAACTCGACGGGGTCCAGCGATCCGGCGCCCGCGGGGAGCGCGCCGGCCAGCGGCCGGGCCGCGATGGTCTCCAGGTCGCGGATGTTGCTGCGCATCACCAGGTCGGGCTCGTCCGGCCACGCCCCCAGCACCACCCCGGCAGGCTGCACGCCGCGGTGCGCCATCGCCTCCAGGGTGAGGGCGGTGTGGTTGAGGGTGCCCAGATCGGGACGGGCGACCACGACCACCGACGCGCCGAGCCAGCGGGCCAGGTCGGCGACGGTGGTGCCCTCCTCGTCGTACCGGACCAGGAGGCCGCCCGCCCCCTCGACCAGGACCAGCCGCCGCGTCTCGCTCAGCTTCTGGACGCGCTCGGCCACATCGGCGAGCCGGAGCGGCGGGGCGCCGGCGTGGCGGGCCGCCGCGGCGGGCGAGAGCGGGTCGGGGAAGCGGGCGAACTCGTGCAGGTCGTCGACGCCGGCCAGCCGCCGTACGACGTCGAGATCGCCGGGCTCGTCCGGCCCCACCCCGGTCTGCCCCGGCTTGACGACGGCCACCTCGGCGCCGCGGGCCGCCGCGAGGGCCGCCAAGGCGGCGGTGACGATCGTCTTGCCGACCCCGGTGCAGGTCCCGGTCACCACGAGCACGCTCACGTGCGGCAGATTAGCGCGCGCCCCTCCGGGGAAGCCCCGCCGGATCCCACAGTCTTGACCGCCCCGCTTTTGTACGGCCGCCGGGAGGAGCGCCGGAGACACCCGCCCCGGACCGGGGGGACGTGTGTCCCCGGCCTGTTCTATGGTGACGGCGTGGCCGCCTATCCCAGCACGCCGTACCCGCCCCGTCCCGGAGCGGCACCGGAGCCCGGGCCGTCACCGGTGACCGTCCGGCCGGCGCGCCCCGACGAGTACGCCCGCGTGGGCGAGCTGACCGTCGAGGTGTACGTGAACGGCGGGCTGGTCTCGCCCGCGTCGGGCTACGTGCACGCCCTCCGGGACGCCGCCGACCGGGCCGCCGCGGCCGAACTGCTGGTCGCCGAGGTCGGCGGCGAGATCGCCGGGGCCGTCGCCTACTGCCCTCCCGGCAGCCGGTACGCGGAGCTGGCCGGGCCGGACGAGGCCGAGTTCCGGATGCTGGCCGTCCTGGAAAGCGCGCGGGGCGGCGGCGCCGGCCGCGCCCTCGTCCTGGAGTGCGTCGACCGGGCCCGCCGGGCCGGGCTCGCGGCGCTGCGGTTGTCGACCCAGCGGAACATGCTCCAGGCCCAGCGGCTGTACGAGCGGATGGGCTTCGCGCGCACGCCGGAACGGGACTGGGCCCCGGTCCCCGGCGTCGACCTGATCACCTACACGCTGGACCTCAGGCGGAGCTGAGGGCCCCGTGCTCGGAGCAGCGGGCCGTCCAGCCCGCCGGGGTCACCTGGACGATCATCCGCCGCCTGCACCGGGCGCAGTAGCGCGGCGGCTCCATCCGCCGCGCGGCGCGGCACGTCCCATGGTCGCCGTCGCGGGCGGGTTCGCCGCAGCGGTCGCAGTAGGTCTCCACGGCCGGAAGCGTACTCTCGCCGCGCGCCGGCTCACCGCGGCGCATCAGCTCACGACCGCGATCAGGTCGCCCTCCTGGACGACGACGCCCTCCCGGACGGCGAGCGCGGAGACCGTGCCGGGCTCCTCGGCCAGCACCGGGATCTCCATCTTCATGGACTCCAGGATGACGAGGGTGTCCCCCTCCTTCACGGGGTCGCCCTCGGCGACCACGACCTGCCACACGTTGGCGACCATCTCCGCCCGGACCTCGGCCACGGCGGCCCCCTTTCTCCCCGGCGCCGGCGGCACCCGTGGCGCGGCCGGCGGACACTGCGTCGATCGAACGGCGCCCGGTGCTCAGGAGGGCGCGCGCATGCGGTCCACGGTCCCGGTGTCGTAGGTCCCGGCCGCGAACTCGGGATGGCCGAGCAGCCCGGCCAGGAACGGCAGGTCGGTCTTGAGGGCGCCCTCGATACGGAACGCGCCCACGGCCGCCCGGGCCCGGGCCAGCGTGTCGTCCCGGGTCTCCCCGCGCACGCACAGCTTCGCCAGCAGCGGGTCGTAGTGGGAGGTGACGGTGTTGCCCTCGGCGTAGCCGGCGTCGATGCGGATGCCCTCGCCGACCGGCTCCTCCCAGACCTTGATCTCGCCGGGGGCGGGCCGGAACCGCACCGGGTCCTCGGCGTGCACGCGCAGCCCGACCGCGTGCCCGCGGGGCGCGACCTCGGTGAACGAGGGCGGCTCCCCGGCTGCGATCCGCAGCTGCTGCTCGACCAGGTCGATGCCGGTGACCAGCTCGGTGATCGGATGCCCGGCCTGGAGCCGCGTGCTCATCCCCAGGACGAAGAAGTCCTGGGCGGCGGGATCGACCAGGCACTCCACGGTCCCGGCGCCGCGGTGGCCGACCGCCTCGCCCGCCCGTACGGCCGCCGCCGCCATCCGTTCGCGCAGGGCGGGGGTGACGCCGGGCGACGGCGTCTCCTCGGCCATCGTCCGGTGGCCGTGCCGCATCGAGCGGTCCCGCTCCCCCAGCGCGAGCACGGTGCCGTCGGCGAGACCGAGGATCTGCACCCCGACGTGCCGGGCCCGTTCCACGAACCGTTCGAGCAGGATGTCCGGCCCGCCCCCGGAGCCTCCGCTGGGGGACCGCCCGGCGGCGGCCCGGACGGTCTCGAACGCCTTCCGCAGGGCGGCCTCGTCGCGGGCGGCGGCCATGGCGCCGCCGGCGCCCGCCGCGGCCTTCACCATGACCGGGTAGCCGATGCGCTCGGCCTCCTGGACGGCGGTGCCGGGGTCGGGGACCGGTTCCCAGACCCCGGGCGCGACCGGGACGCCGGCCTCCTTCATCAGGTTGCGCGCGTTGATCCTGTCGCTCATCCGGGCGATCGCCAGCGGCGGCGGCCCGACCCAGCCGAGCCCGGCGTCCTCGACGCGACGGGCGAACGCTGCGTTCCCGGCGAGGGACCCGCAGCCCGGGTGGATCGCCCGGGCGTTGGTCCGCCGCGCGGCCTCCAGGATCCGCGGGACGTCCAGGTAGCTGAGGGCGGGCTCGGCGGGGCCGAGCAGGATCGCCTCGTCGGCCTCGGCGACGAACGGCAGGTCGGCGTCCGCCTCCGAGTACACCGCGATGGCCTTGAGCCCCAGGGCGCGCACCGTGTGGATGATCCGGCTGGCGATCTCACCCCGGCTCGCCACGAGCACGGATTCGTACACCTGCGACCTCTCCTTCGACGGTCACCGGACGGGGTCTGCCGCTCGCCCGGCCGACACTAGCCGGGCGGCGGCCCGTGGTCCGGGCATGGGAACCACAAATACCCGCCCGTAGATTTGTGCGCACATGGATTCGCCCGCCCGTGCCGCGTTCGCGTGCGTTCGCGCCGCCCGCCGGGCCGCGGCGGGCCGTCACAGCCGGGGACGGCGGTCGACGACACGGCGGAGCGCCTCGACCACGGTCGGGTCGTACTCGGCCGCGGAGTCCAGCCGCAGCCGTTCCAGCACCGCGGCCCCGCGGTCGCGGTCGGCCGAGTCGCCCACCAGGTCGTCGTAGGCGTTGGCCACCTTGATGATCCGGCTGGCCAGCGGCGGCGGCAGCGGGCGCCCGGCCGCGGCCGGGCCGTCGCCGGGAGCCTCGCCGTGCCCGGTCCGGTACGGGTGGGACGACAGATGGACGATCGCGGCCACCCGGTCGAGCACCCCGGTCTGCTTGATCACCTCGGCGCCCAGCTCGGCGATCCGGCGCTGCTCGGCGGGCGAGGCCAGCACGGTGGCGCCGCCCGGGATGGGGTCGCCCAGGGAGAGCTGCCCGATGTCGTGCATCAGGGCCGCGTACTCCAGTTCCAGCAGTTCCTCCTCGGACATGCCCAGCTCGCGGCCCATCGCCACCGACAGCCGGGAGACGCGGCGGGAATGCCCGGTCTCCACGTAGCCGCCGACCTCGGTGACCCGCGACAGGGCCCGTACGGTCTGCAGGTACGTGGCGCGGACCCCGGCGTAGCGGCGGAACGCGAACTGGGTGACCAGGATCGGGGCGGTGAACACCAGCAGCGCGGCCGGCCCCATCACCGTGGTGGCGACCGCGATGAGCATGGCGGTCGCGCCGGTGGCCGCGCACAGCGCCAGCTTGGCGCGGATCTCGTCGCGCATCGCGATCCCGAACCTGGCCCGGACCGCCTCCGCGCGGATCAGCGCGGCGACGACGACGTCGAAGAAGCAGGACGCCACCACCACGACGCCCATCATGGTCAGCAGCACCTGCCAGTCGAGCCGCAGCGACAGCAGCGGCCGGAAGCACAGCGCGACGGTGGCCACCGTGAACAGCCGCCGCGCCATCGCGTCCGGCCGGGGGGCCCGGCCCACCGCGACGTGCGGCAGCGAGCCGACCAGGGTGCCGACCGCGGTCACCGCCACCACCTGGAGCGGCGAGTGGACGGCCGGGACCACGCCCAGCGGCGCGTCGGGCGGCGCGCCCTCGGGTCCGATCCCGACCAGCAGCGCGTAGCCGATGCCGCCGGCGGAGGCGATCGGCGCGACCTCGCGGTTGCCCGGCATGACCATGCGGAACAGCTCGCCGAGGGCGATCAGCGCGCCGAAGATGACCGCGACCTCGGTCTGCTCCAGCCCGACGGCGGCCACCTGGGTGACCGCGACGACCACCACGAGACCGGCGGAGGCGATCAGCAGGAGCTGGCCGGAGTCGATGGTCTGCCAGGCGGCGCGTTCCCGGGTGGGCAGCTGCGCGCTCATCGGCGGGCCGTGTCCCGGGCGGCGCCGGAGCCGCCGGCCGCGTCACCGCCGCCGGCCGCGTCGGCGTCGGCGTCACCGTCGGCGTCGCCGGTGCGGTCGTCCTCCCCGGCGACCCTGATGGGCGTGCTCGGGTCGTCGTGGTCCTGCTGGGTGGTCTCCACGATGTCGTCGTCGGGGAGGACGACCGGCTTGGGCGGCTCCCACCCGTCACGTTCCAGAGCACGCAGGAACGCCTCCACCATGCCCGGGTCGAAGTGGTCGCCCACGCCGCGGCGCAGCTCCTCGACGGCCTCCTCGACCGTACGGGCCGGACGGTAGGAACGCGTCGAGGTCATCGAGTCGAACGCGTCCGCCACCGAGATCACCCGCGCGAACTCCGGGATCTCATCACCCGCCAGCCCCATCGGATATCCCCGGCCGTTCATCCGCTCATGGTGATGCATGATCCCCGCCAGCGCCTCGTCCAGGAACCCGATCTCCCGCACGATCTCCAGACCCCGCATCGGATGCAACTGGATCGCCGCGAACTCCTCCTCCGTCAACGACCCCGCCTTCTGCAACACCTTCGTGGGCACCCCCAGCTTCCCCACGTCATGCAACATCCCCGCATAACGGATCGCCTCCACCCGATCCGCCCGCATCCCGATCTCCCGCGCGATCATCACCGACCCCCGCGACACCCGCTCCGAATGACCCCGCGTGTAATAGTCCTTGGTCTCCACCGCCTGACACAACGCCGCCAACGTCGCCGCATGCGCCTGCTGCTGCGCCCGCGTCTGCTCCAACGCCCACCGCGCGATGAACAACGGCAACAACACCAGAACCGCCGCGAACGGCCCCACGCCCTCCCGCGACCAGAGCCCCGCGATCAGCAGCCCGAACATCCCGTACCCCAGGCACCCGAACGCCAGCTGCCCGCTCGCGCTCAGCAGCTCCCGCGGCACCGCCTGCCTGCTCAGCAGCAGGATCCCCGCCACCAGCAGCAGGTTCACCAGCACGAACGTCACCAGCGCCCCGAGGAAGGGGCCGATGACGTGCTCGACCCAGCCGGCCTGGCCCGGCTCGAACCGCCGCCCGCCGAGGGCGCCGAAGACCATCCCCGAGGTGTAGCCGCACAGCGCGAACTGCGCGCCGTTGAACAGCCGTTTGACCGGTGCGAAGAGCCGCTGGCCGGTGACGATGGCGCACACTCCCAGCAGCGCCGCCCCGGCCGGCCCGAGCAGGACCACCGACGCCAGGCTCGCCGCGAAGCTCAGCGAGACCCGGGCACGCTCCACGTTGAGCAGCGCGGGCGCCGAGTCGCAGATGAGGAACAGCACGGCGAGCACGGCCAGCGCGCGCCAATCGAGCCCCTCATAGGACGCCGTGGCGATGAGCCCGGCCGCCAAGGCGACCACCCCGCACACGTACGCCCAGGCAACGGGAGGTAGTCCACGCATGCCGCCCCCTCGGGAGTCGACGTTTCCCCGTGCTCTCGCCGGGGGCTACGGCGGGCCGCCGCGCGGGCCGGTCGTGCCGGACGGCACTCAGACCCAGGACACGCCCTTGGGTACCGTCAACGACGACGACACGATGGCACGCCCGTCCCGGCCGAGACCGGCGGTCACCACATGCTTGAGCACGGCTCCTTGCCTCCCCCCGCATTACGGGCCTTTCGGGTCACCTCGACCCGGCCCCCAGGCAACACTTCCCCACCGTCCCGGCACGCATGTGCTTTCGTCGCTGATTTTCGGCCCAAGCCTAACGCGAGAGACGTACGTCACACAGGCAACCGCGGAATCGTAGGCAAAGCGTGAAGCAATCGTCACCTCGGGTGGTCATGCGCACACCGCCGTACACCCTCCGCCGCCCGATGCCGGTCAGGATGATCTGTCAAGGGTAGTGCTCCCGAGGGTGCCGACGCATCTCCTCACCGGGGTCGATCACGATCAGGGCACGGCACGCGGGAAACGGTCACCCGCGAAGCCGGCCGGAGGCGGCGGCGCGCTCGCGCGCCCACGCGACGGTCTCCGCCAGTCCCTCGGGCAGCGCGGTCCGCGGCGCCCAGCCCAGGTCCGCGCGGGCGGTCGCCGGGTCGACCGCCATCGCGGGCAGGTCGCCGAGGCGGGGCGGCGCGTACTCGGGCTCGTCGGGGGCGCCGGCGGCCTTGGCGACCAGGGTGTGCAGGGCGCGGTCGGTGGTCTGGAGACCGGTGCCGATGTTGTACCGGCCGCCGCCGCCCCGTTCCCCCGTCGCGCGGGCGAAGGCGTCCACGACGTCGTCCACGTAGACGTAGTCGCGGGTCTGCGTGCCGTCCCCGAAGACGCGGGTGGGACGGCCGGCGAGCAGCGCGTCGGTGAAGATCGAGATCACCCCCGCCTCGCCCTCCGGGGTCTGCCGCGGCCCGTAGACGTTGGCCAGCGTGAGGACGGTGTGGTCCAGGCCGTGCAGGGCGCCGTAGGTGCGCGCGTAGACCTCACCGGTGACCTTGGACGCGGCGTACGGGGAGGCGGGACGCAGCTCGGCGCCGGCCGGGACGGGCAGCGCGTCGGGGACGCCGTAGACGGCGCAGCTGGAGGTGAACACCACCTTGCGGGCGCCGGCCGCGCGGGCGGCCTCCAGCACGTTCACGGTGCCGACCACGTTCGTGCGGGCGTCCGCCAGCGGGTCGGCCACGCTGGCGCGCACGCTGACCTGCGCGGCCAGATGGCAGATCACCTCGGGCCTGCGGGCGGCCGCCCGCGCGGCCAGGGCGGGATCGGCCACGTCCATCCGCCACAGCTCGGCGTCGGGGCGGGTGTTGGCGCCGGAGGACAGGTCGTCCACCCCGACGACCTCATGCCCGTCGGCGAGCAGCCGGTCGACGAGGTGGGAGCCGATGAAACCGGCCGAGCCGGTGACGAGTACGAGCACCCGAGCACGATATCCAGCGCCGCGGGGCGCGCCGGACACCCGCGGCCCTGTCTTCGGAGGGCGCCAGGCGGGTGCCGCCGGCGGTGCCGCCAGGGGGTGCCGCCAGGAGGTGCCGTCAGGAGGTGCCGCTAGGAGGTGCCGGACGGCTCGGTCTCGGCGGTCTCGGCGGACCTGATCTCGCCGCAGACCTCCTCGATGCGCCCGAGCACCTTGGCGCGCAGGTCCTCGGGGACGGGCTCGCAGCCGCACGACTTGCCGACGAGCCTCTTGACGACCTCCTCCAGGCCGTACTCCCGCAGGCAGGGACCGCACTCGTCGAGATGCTGCTGGACCTCGCCGCAGCCGCTGCGGTCGAGCTCGCCGTCGATATAGGCGTAGACCCTGGCCAGGACCTCGTCGCATGACGTCTCGTGGTGGTCGCCACAGCTCATGGCTTACTCACCCTTCCCGCTCGCCCGGGAGAGCCCGCGGTCGCGGGCGTACTCCTCCAGCATGCCGCGCAGTTGCCGCCGTCCGCGGTGCAGGCGCGACATCACGGTACCGATCGGCGTGCCCATGATCTCGGCGATCTCCTTGTACGCGAAGCCCTCGACGTCGGCGAGATAGACCGCGATCCGGAACTCCTCCGGCAGGTCCTGAAGCGCCCGCTTGACGTCGGAGTCGGGCAGGTGCTCCAGCGCCTCGGCCTCGGCCGACTTCAGGCCGCTGGAGGTGTGCGATTCGGCCCGCGCGAGCTGCCAGTCCTCGATCTCCTCGGTGGCCGACTGCTGCGGCTGGCGCTGCTTCTTGCGGTAGGAGTTGATGAAGGTGTTGGTCAGGATCCGGTAGAGCCAGGCCTTGAGGTTCGTGCCTTCCTTGAACTGGTGGAAGGACGCGAACGCCTTGGCGAAGGTCTCCTGTACGAGATCCTCGGCGTCGGCCGGGTTGCGCGTCATGCGCAGCGCGGCCGAATACAGCTGGTCCAAGAACGGGAGCACGTCGCGCTGGAAGCGCTCCTGGCGCTGCTCCACGGTCTCCGTGGTGCCCGGTACCTGACCCACCCCCTCTGCTGTGCCGACGCCGGCGGCGTCGTCCCCCACAGACGATATCGGGCGACGCTGCCTCCTCACGCCGGTGGGGGCGGCCCCACCGGCGCGCTGCGACGGCACCGTGAGCCCTCCCGCGTGCTCGGCAACGGCCATGGTCATGGGCTGCACCTCCGCTGAACTGTCTCCGTCGTCCCCGTAGCGGGCGCACCGGGACGGAACCGGCCAACCGGATTCCGTGTCGTTCGACGCGCGCGCACAGGGCGTTATGAGACGGTGCAACGCCGGCACGGGGTGGTCGATTCCCGGACCGGAGGGACATACCGAGCATGAGGTGGACATGGGGCGAACATGAACCGGCCATGGGGCGGGCATGACGCGGGGGCGTCCCGGGGGCTACTGGGGCCGTGCCGGTAGAGGAAGGTCATTTCATCCGTATGTGGACAGAGGGTGACTTCCAGCCCCCAATAGGGAACAAGTGACATACACGGCGAGAACAGGAGCAAACCGTTGCTACCGGTGCCGGCGCGACCTCCCGAGCCCTCGATCGCGAACCTGCGCGACGCCCCGGGCGATGACGAATCACTCGCGCTCTACTGGAGGTTCTACTGGGCGGTCGCCGCGGCCCAGCTCGCACGCTGGCTCCCGCGGCGCCCCTCGCGGATCCTGGACCTGGCGGGCGGTACGGCGCGCAGCGGCGCGCAGGCCGCCGCCGCCGGGCACGACGTGATCGAGGTGCTGGACCCGCACCTGGGCCGGCGGCGCCCCGGCGTCCCCACCCGCGCGTCCCGGCCCGGCGGGAACGGCGTGCTGGCGACCAAGAGCCACATCCTCCCGGCGGAGTTCGGCGCCGCCGCCCCGCGTCCCGGCGAGAACGGCTCGGCCCGCCACGCCGGGGCCGCCGGGCCTGCCCCCGTCCCCGGCACCGCCCCGTTCACGGGCACGGGCCCAGGCACGGGCCCGGCCGCCGCCCCGGTGGCCGCCGCCCCGGCGCGCCGCGTGATCGCCGACTCGGGGGCGCTGGGCTTCCTCACCGACGCCTGCGTGGACGCGGTGATCGCGGAGAACCGGGTGCTGTCCCACCACCTGGTGACCGAGGCGGCGGTCGCCGAGATCGCCCGCGTGCTGAAGCCGGGCGGCCGGGTGCTGCTGTCGGTCGACTCGCTCACGCTCGGCATGGCGCTGCTGGCCGAGCAGAACTGCTGGGCCCACCTGTCGGACGTCCCCAGCGCCGAGGTCCTGCTCGTCCCGTGGCCGGACGGCACCATCACCCGCTGCTTCTGGGCCGACCAGCTTCGCGAGCTGCTCACCGACGCCGGGCTGGAGGTGGAGTGGATCCGGCCGCGCACCGCGCTGTCGCCGTCGACCGTCGAGCACGTGCTGGCGACCTCGCCGCGGGCGCTGCCCCGGCTGGTGCGGACCGAGCTGAGCGCGCCGCTGAACGACGACTCCCTCGGCGTCCACCTGCTGGCGAGCGCCCGCCGGCGCGGCCACTAGCGGGCCCCGCCCGCTCGCGGACCCGTCTCTAACGCCTGGCGCGGTCGTGCTTGGCCTGGCAGGTCACGCAGCGGGCGGCGTCGGGACGGGCCTCCAGCCGCCCTTCCGGGACCGGCTTGCCGCAGCCCAGGCACTGCCCGTAGGTGCCGGCGGAGATCCGTGACAGCGCCGCCTCCACCGCCGCGCGGTGCCTCTCCAGCGAGGCGAGCGCCGCCTGGACGCGGTCGCTGTCGGTGAGGACGGATCCCGCGTCGGCGGCCGAGTTCTCACGCTCGGGATGCTCGCTCCTGAGGACCGCGATCGAACGGTCCAGGTCGGCGCGCATCACCTCGAGCCGGTGACGGGCGGTGGCGGTGTCCACGATGCCGGAACTCCTTCCGGTACGCCCCGGGCGCGGGGGCTCGCCTCCGACCGCCGTTCGCTCGGGCGGTCAGAACAGGGAGTCGGAATGGTTGCCAGGACTATCCCCGCTCACCGCCGGTTTTATGAGTTCCGGGCCGTTGTTTCTCACGCTGTTGACCGACTTCGACACCGGATAGGCGTCCATGGTCCCGGCCATCGCGGGAACCAGCAGGTCACGCACCTGGCCGGGGTCGGTGAGCGCCGGATCGAGCCAGGCGTCCCAGCGGTCCGGCCGGACGGTCATCGGCATCCGGTCGTGGATCCGGCCGAGATCGTCGGGGGCGTCGGTGGTGATCACCGTGCAGGTCCACACCCATTCGCCCTCCGGGGACTTCCACAGCTCGTAGAGACCGGCCATGGCGATCACTCCGCCGTCCTTGGGACGGATGAAGAACGGCTGTTTCTGCGGCTTCTTGCTCTTCTTCTGTTTCCGGGCCGGGTCGGCGGGCTCCTCGTCGCCCTGGTCCTTGATCTCGTACCACTCGAAGTACCCGTCGGCGGGGAGCAGGCAGCGCCGCCTGGCGAAGGCGCGGCGGAACGAGGCCTTCTCGTGCACCGTCTCGACCCGCGCGTTGATCATCCGGCTGCCGATCGACAGGTCCTTGGCCCAGGACGGCACGAGTCCCCAGCGGAGGGTGCGCAGCTGCCGGACGGCTTCCTCCTCCGCCCGTTCCGCGCCGGCCTCCCGGCCGCCGTTCTTCGCGCTCCCGGCGTCCTTGACCGACTCGCCCTCGCCCTTGGGCACCCGGGTGAGGATCGCCGGCACCTGCTTGGTGGGCGCGACGTTGTAGTCGGGCTGCAAATCCTCTTCGACGGCGTCGACCTGCACCTGGAACTGGTCGAGCAGTTCCTGGCGAGCCCGCGTCGTGGCATAGCGACCGCACATGCCTCCATCCTGCCCCTTCTCCTCCGCCGGGCAGTGGAACAGGACGGAATCCCCTTTAGGTCAGCGCTCCGGGCCGCTCGTGCTTGACGTCCGGAGCGATGGGCATGTAGCCCTGCATGCGACCCATCAGGACCTTGGCCCGCCCCTTCGTGGCGGCGCCGTACATCATCACCGGGCTGGACACGCTCCGCGACCCGCGCGCACGGGCGGAGCGGGTCGGCCCCAGCATCAAGCCGATCGCCGACCGGCTCGACTGGCTGCCCACCAAGGACCCCGAGGCGCTGGTCCGCGCCGAGGGCGCGCTCAGCCTCGGCACCGGGGTGCTGCTGCTGACCGGCCGACTCCAGCGCGTGACCGCCTTCCTGCTGGCGGCACAGCTGGTGCCCGTCCTGGGCACCGAGCACCGTTACTGGACCGAGGACGACCCGGAACGGCGCGCCGCCGAACGTTCCCAGCTGCTGAAGAGCGCGAGCCTGTTCGGCGCGCTGCTCATGGTCGCCACGGAGCCGCGCCGCTCGGCGCGCGCCGCCGAGGTGCGGCACGCGGTCCGCGAGGCGCGGACCCAGGCCGAGGCCGAGACCCGCGCGGTGCGCAGGGAGACCGCCGCCGAGCTGAAGAACGCCCGCCGCGAGGCGGCCCGCCAGGTCCGCGACGCCCGCCGGCGCGCCGCGCTCAGGACCGCCAAGGCCCGCCGGGCGGCCGTGACCGGGAAGGCGTCCAAGGTCACCGGGAAGGCCGCCCGGTCGGTGCAGGAGCCGGGACGCAAGGTGGTGAAGGCGGCGAAGAAGAGCAAGGTGGCCAAGGCCGTCAAACGCTGACCGCGTTCCGTCGCGCGCGGGGCCGACCGCCACGTGTTTCCGAAGAGAGCCTTAAGAGAGGCTCAAAGAGGTTGAACCAAGGGCCGGGCCGGGAGCGTACTGCCTGCTGACCGCTCGTTCCTCCGGTCCCCCGGCATGCCCCGGGGGATCCCCGACCCATGGAGTCGCCCGGCCATGGCAGCACCAGGAACCGCCGGCCGCGCCGCCGGCCCCGGCACCGGTCCCGAACGGCTCGTCGCGGGGCTCTACCGCGACCACCACAGGCCGCTGATGGCCCTCGTCCTGCGGCTGACCGGCGGGGACCGGCGGTGGGCCGAGGAGGTCGTCCAGGAGACCATGATCCGGGCCTGGCGCGGCGCGGACCGGCTCGACCCGGCCGCCCCGGTGATGCCCTGGCTGGCCGCGGTCGCCCGCCGGATCGTGATCGACCAGCGACGGCGGCGCGGGTTCCGGCCGCCGGAGGTGACCGGCGGCGGGCCGCCGCCGGGACCGGCGGGCGCGGACGGGATCGACCGGCTGCTGCGCCGGGTGGTGATCGCGGACGCGCTGGAGTCCCTGCCGGCGCCGCACCGCGAGGTGCTGACCGAGACGGTGCTGCGCGGCCGTACGGCGGGAGAGGCGGCACGGGTGCTGGACGTCCCGGCGGGCACGGTCAAGTCCCGCGTCTACCATGCGCTGCGCGCCCTGCACGCCGTGTTGCGGGACAGAGGGGTGACTGCATGAGCTCGGAGGCCGAGCACACCGATGTCGGCGCCTACGCCCTGGGCCTGCTCGACGGGGACGACCGGAGCGCCTTCGAGGCGCACCTCCCGCACTGCGGGTCCTGCGCGGCCGAGCTGAGGGAGATGGCCGGGGCGGCCCGCGCACTCTCCGAACTCAAGGACCTTCCCGGCGTACGGCCCGGATAGCCGGTCGCCCCCGGTGGCCGCGGCGAGCCGCTCCGGCCGCCCGCTCGGCCGCCCGCTCGGCCGCCCGCTCGGCGGCCCGCTCCGGCCGCCCTGGTGGGGGCCGGGCCCCGATAACCTTGCGTCATGCCCTCGACGCATTGGCCCGCTCCGACCGCCACCGCACCGGTGGACGCCACCGTCCCGCTGCCCGGTTCCAAGTCGATGACCAACCGGGCGCTGATCCTGGCCGCGCTGGCCGACGGTCCCTCGACGGTCGTCCGCCCGCTGCGCAGCCGGGACACGCTGCTGATGGTCGCGGCGCTGCGCTCGCTGGGCGTGCGGATCGAGGAGGAGCCGTCCGGCGACCTGCGGGTGACACCGGGCGAGCTGGCCGGTCCCGCCCGGGTGGACGTGGGCCTGGCGGGCACGGTGATGCGGTTCCTGCCGCCGGTGGCGGCGCTCGCCCGCGGCGAGGTCGCGGTCGACGGCGACCCGCGTTCCCGGGAACGGCCGATGGGCCCGATCATCGAGGCGCTGCGCGCGCTGGGCGCCGGCATCGACGACGGGGGCCGCGCGGCCATGCCGTTCACGGTCCGCGGCACCGGCGCGGTGGCGGGCGGGGCGGTGACGATCGACGCCTCCGGCTCCTCGCAGCTGGTGTCCGGCCTGCTGCTGGCCGCGCCGCGCTTCGACAAGGGCGTGGAGGTACGGCACGAGGGCCCGCCCGTCCCGTCGGCGCCCCATCTGGCGATGACCGTGGAGATGCTGCGGGAGGCCGGCGCGGTGGTGGAGACCGCGGAGAACGTGTGGCGGGTCGCCCCCGGCCCGATCCGCGCCCGCGAGTGGGTCATCGAGCCGGACCTGTCGAACGCCGCCCAGTTCCTCGGCGCCGCCCTGGTGACCGGCGGGCGCGTGACGGTGCCGGGCTGGCCCGCCCGCACCACGCAGCCGGGCGACGCGCTGCGCGGCCTGCTGGCGGCGATGGGCGCCGAGGTGTCGGACGGCCCGGACGGCCTGACCGTGCGCGGCACCGGCGCGTTCACCGGCCTGGAGGCCGACCTGCACGAGGTCGGCGAGCTCACGCCGGTGCTGGCGGCGCTGGCCGCGCTGGCCGGCACCCCCTCCCGGCTCACCGGGATCGCGCACCTGCGCGGGCACGAGACCGACCGGCTGGCCGCCCTGGTCAACGAGATCAACGCGCTGGGCGGGGACGCCCGGGAGCTGCCGGACGGGCTGGAGATCAGGCCGCGCCCGCTGCACGGCGGGCTCTTCCGCACCTACGACGACCACCGCATGGTGATGGCCGCGGCGCTCCTGGGGCTGGCCGTCCCGGGCGTCGAGATCGAGAACGTCGCCACCGTGGGCAAGACGCTTCCGGGCTTCACCGGGCTGTGGGAGTCGATGCTGCCGGCGGCGCCTTCCGCCCCGCCCCCGGCCGCGTCCCCGAAGGAGAGGGGCTGACCACTGGCACGCCGAGCACGCGATTACGACGAGGACGACGTCCGGGTGCGGCCCGGCCGCCGCGGGTCGCGTCCGCGCACCCGCCGCCGTCCCGCGCACGAGGACGCGGTCGGCGGGCTGGTGACCGCGGTGGACCGCGGCCGGTACCGCTGCCTGGTCGGGGAGGGCACGCCCGGCGCCCGCGCGGTGACCGCGATGCGGGCCCGCGAGCTCGGCCGCAAGGGGGTGGTGGTCGGCGACCGGGTCGCGCTGGTCGGCGACACCTCCGGCGGGCCCGACTCCCTGGCCCGCATCGTCCGGGTCGAGCCGCGCTCGTCGTCGCTGCGCCGCACCGCCGACGACAGCGACCCGTTCGAGCGGATCATCGTGGCGAACGCGGGCCAGCTGGTGATCGTGACCGCGCTGGCCGATCCCGAACCCCGGCCGCGGATGATCGACCGGTGCCTCGTCGCCGCGTACGACGCGGGCATGGAACCGCTGCTCTGCCTCACCAAGGCCGATCTGGCGCCGCCCGACACGCTGGTCGCCGCGTACGCGCCGCTCGGCGTCCCGTACGTGGTCACCGCGCGCGGCGGCGACACCGGCGCGCTGCGCGGGCACCTGTCCGGGCGGACCAGCGTGCTGGTGGGGCATTCGGGGGTGGGCAAGTCGACGCTGGTGAACGCGCTGGTGCCGGACGCCGAGCGGGCGGTGAGCCGGGTCAACGCGGTCACCGGCCGGGGCCGCCACACCTCCTCGTCGGCGATCGCGCTGGAGCTGCCGGACGGCGACGGCTGGATCATCGACACCCCGGGGGTGCGCAGCTTCGGGCTGGCGCACGTGGAGCCGGAGAACGTGATCGGCGCGTTCGAGGACCTGGCGGAGGGCGCCGCCGAGCGCTGCCCACCGCACTGCGACCACCTGCAGGAGTCGTGCGGCCTGGACGGGTGGGTCGCCGAGGGCCACGCCAGCCGGGCCCGCCTGGACTCCCTGCGCCGCCTCCTGGCCAGCCGCGAGGGCGAGGCCGAGCCGGTCTGACGCCGCCGTATCCACCGGCAGGTGACGAACGCGGAAATGTGGTGACAATGAGCCGCATGGAGCGACGCGGGTTCCTCGTGGCGGCGATGGCGGCGGTGGCGGGATGCTCGGACGAGCATCGGCCACCTTCGACGCGCCGCACCGGGGGGACCGCCCCGGCCCCGCCGGTCCCCGCGGCCACGCCGACCGGCCCGGCCGACTGGAACGCGCTGGGACGCGGCCTGAGGGGGCGGCTGATCCGGCCGGACGACGCCGCCTACGACCTGGCCCGGCGCCTGTACGTGCCGCGTTTCGACCGGATCCGCCCGGCCGGGATCGCCTACTGCGAGAACCCCGAGGACGTCGCCGAGTGCCTGGCGTTCGGGGCCCGCGCGCGGGTGCCGGTGGCGGTGCGCAGCGGCGGTCACGGCTACGCGGGCTGGTCCTCGGGCACCGGGCTGGTCGTCGACGTCTCCCCCATGGACGCGGTCCGCGCCGAGGGCGGCGCCGGCGGGCGGGCCGTGGTGGGCGCCGGGGCCCGGCTCATCGACCTGTACGACCGGCTGGCCGATGAGCGGGTCGGGGTCCCCGCCGGGACCTGCCCCACCGTGGGCGTCGCCGGGCTGACGCTGGGCGGCGGGCTCGGCGTGATGTCCCGCGCGTACGGCCTGACCTGCGACGTCCTGGAGTCGGTCACGGTCGTCACGGCCGACGGCCGGGTCCGGGTCTGCGACGCCCGCCGCGACCCCGAGCTGTTCTGGGCGTGCCGCGGCGGCGGGGGCGGCAACTTCGGGGTGGCCGTCGAGTTCACCTTCCGCACCCACGAGGCCGCCGGCCTGACCACGTTCACCCTGCGCTGGCCCTGGTCGCGGGCCGCCGAGGTGATCCGCGGCTGGCAGCGCTGGGCGCCGGCCGCCCCGGACGGGATCTGGAGCAGCCTCCAGATCAACACCGCGCCCTCGGGCGGTGCCCCGACCGTGGACGTCACCGGGGTCGCGCGGTCCGACCCCGACCTCGGCCCGCTGGTGGCCGCCGTGGGACGCGACCCGTCCGGCCGGGAGGAGCGGCGCCTTTCGTACCTGGAGGCCATGAAGGTCACCGGCGGCTGCGCGGGCCGTACGGCCGCCGAGTGCCACGCGCGCGGCGACCTGCCGGGGCAGCGGCCGGAGGGCCGGTTCCCGCGCACCGACTACTCGGGCAAGTCGCACCTGGCCTACCGCCCCCTCCGGGACGGCGCGATCGACGAGCTGGCCGGGCGCTTCACCCGGGGGAACGGCGTCGCCGGACGCTCGGTGCTCATGGACGCGATGGGCGGCGCGATCGCCCGGGTCGCCCCCGGCGACACCGCGTTCCCGCACCGCCGGGCGCTGTTCTGCCTCCAGTACCTGGCGGACGGCGACGACCTCGGCTGGCTGCGCGCCACCCACCGGGCCATGGAACCCCATCTGGGCGGCGCCGCCTACGTCAACTACATCGACCCCGACCTGCGGGACTGGGGCCGCGCGTACTACGGCGCCAACCTCGGCCGGCTCGCCAGGGTCAAGGCCGCCTACGATCCGCGGGGGCTGCTGCGGTTCCCGCAGGGGGTCACCGCCGTGTGAGCTCCTCCAGCAGGCTCTCCGCCTTGACCTCGGCCTCGTTGAGGGCCCGTACGTGGCCGGGGGCCAGCTCCTCCACGCACCGGGTCATCGCGTTGGTCACCTGGCTGAACGCCGACTCCTCGGCGCCGCGCAGCGCGGCGCGCACGCTCGCCGAACGGGCGCCCAGCGCGGCCCATTCCAGCTCCAGCCGCGCCACCGCCTCGTCGAACGCCCGCGAGGTCTCGGCGCCCGCCTCCAGCAGCGGCCCGGGGATCGGCCCCCGGCCCGCCTGCCGGGCCTGGGTGGACAGCGCGGAGATCCGTCCGGCCAGGGAGAGCCCCTCGCGGGCCAGCGGCAGCACGTCGTGGATCAGGTCGGTGACCGCGGAGGCCAGCTCCTCCACCCGGCTCAGCAGGAGCTTGGTCGCCTCCTCCAGGCCGGCCGAGGTGGAGGCGGCGACCTGTTCGGCGGCCGCCCGCTGCTGCCGGGTCACCAGCGGCACGATCTCGGCGTCGAGCCGCCCCCGCAGCTCCCGCGTCCGGTCCGGGTCGTCCGGAACATCCGGGTCGTCCGGTCCGTCCGGTCCGCCGGGCGCGCCGGGGCCGCCCCGGTCGTCGGCGTGCCCCCGGCCCTCGGCGGGCTCGGGATGCTCGGCGTGCCCGGCGTGCTCCGCGCGCCCGGGGCCCAGCCGTTCCAGCCATCCCGCCCAGATCCGGTCGACCCGCTCCTGCCCGGACGCGGCGATCTCGCCGGTGATCTCCTCCAGGGCCTCGCCGGCCCGCGCCTTCAGCCGCTCCACGCGGCCGTAGAGCGCCTCCCGCTTGAACGGGTCGTTCAGCTCGTTCAGCAGGGTCTGCAGCCGCCGGGACACGTCGATCGCGTGCTCGGCCATGGGGACGAGCCGGTCGGCCAGCTCGTCGAGCGTCTGCGCCCGGCGCGGGTCGGTCAGCTCGGCCACCCACCCGGGAAGGTCGTGCGCCATGTGTCCCATGCTCCCACTTACCGGCCGGTCCCGGCGCACAACGCACCGCCGCCCGCGTCCCCCGGAGCGCTCTTCGGGCCATTCGCGCCGGTAAGTGTGTCGGTGCCCCGCGTGATCGCGGTAGCGTTGCACGTCGTGGCGGGCTATTCCGATGACCTTCGTCTTGCGCACGTGCTGGCGGACGGGGCCGACGACATCACGACCAAGCGCTTCCGGGCGCTCGATCTCGACATCGAGACCAAGCCGGATCTGACCCCGGTCAGTGATGCCGACCGCAGCGTCGAGGAGCAGATCCGGGGGACGCTCAAGCGCGCCCGGCCGCGCGACGCGGTGGTGGGCGAGGAGTACGGCCGGACCGGCTACGGGCAGCGGACCTGGATCATCGACCCGATCGACGCCACGAAGAACTTCGTGCGCGGCGTCCCGGTGTGGGCCACCCTGATCGCGCTCATGGAGAACGACGAGGTGGTGGTCGGGCTGGTCTCGGCGCCCGCGCTCAACCGGCGGTGGTGGGCGGCGCGCGGCGGCGGCGCCTGGACGGGGCGGAGCCTGTCGCGGGCCACCCGGATGCAGGTGTCGTCGGTGACGGACCTGGCGGACGCCTCGCTGTCGTTCTCCAGTCTCAGCGGCTGGGAGGAGCAGGACCGGCTGGACCGCTTCCTCGACCTCACCCGCGCGGTGTGGCGCACCCGGGCGTTCGGCGATTTCTGGTCGCACATGATGGTCGCCGAGGGCGCGGTGGACGTCTCCACCGAGCCCGAGGTGTCGCTGTGGGACCTGGCCGCCCTCCAGGTGATCGTGGAGGAGGCGGGCGGGATGTTCACCGACCTGTCCGGCGTGCCCGGCCCGGACGGCGGCAGCGTGGTGTGCACCAACGGCCACCTGCACGCCGACGTGCTGCGCACCCTGGGCGGCGGCCAGCTCTCCCTGCGCATCTGACCTGGGAGGTCCCGGGCTGGCCCTCCGGTCGAGTCACGACATATCGTGGAACGACCGCCCGCGTGCGAACGTTCTTCCTAGGGGCGGACGTACGGAGGTAGCAATGTCGACCCAGACCAAGCTCATCCTCGGCGGTGTGGCGGGATTCCTGGTCCTGTCCATCCTCGGCTGGTGGATCGCCGCGCTCGTCGTGCTCGGCGTCGTCGCGATCCCCGTAGTGGGATACATGATGCTCGACCCGTCCCAGCGGAAGCGGGTGCGGGCCCAGGGCCGCAAGCGCCTGGGCAGCTGACCGCCGGGCACCGCGTCCGCTAGCGTCGTCGTGTGACGCGGATCGGAGTGGTGGGCGCGGGGATCCTCGGCCTGGCCGTCGCCCGGCGCCTGGCCGCCCTGCGCCCGGACGCCCGGGTGACGGTCCTGGACAAGGAAGACCGTGTGGCGGCCCACCAGACCGGGCACAACAGCGGTGTCGCCCACGCGGGCCTCTACTACGCGCCCGGATCCCTGAAGGCGACGCTGTGCCGGCGCGGGATCGCCCTGCTGAAGGACTTCTGCGCCGACCGTGGCCTGCCGTACGAGGAGTGCGGCAAGGTCGTGGTGGCGCGCGACGCCGGTGAGCTGGCCGCGCTGGAGGAGATCGAGCGGCGGGCCACGGCCAACGGCGTGCCGGGCCTGCGGCGGCTGTCGGGCGCGGAGCTGCGCGAGATCGAGCCGCACGCGGCCGGGATCGCCGCCCTGCACTCGCCGACCACGGCGATCGTCGACTTCACCGCGGTGGCGCGGGCCTGCGCCGAGGACGTGCGGGCGGCGGGCGGCTCCGTCCGGCTGGGCCTGGAGGTCACCCGGATCGGCCGCGCGGGCGACGCCGTCGCGGTCATCGCCGGCGGGGAGCGGCTGGTGTTCGACCGGCTGGTCGTCTGCGCCGGGCTGCACTCCGACCGGGTGGCCCGGCTGGCGGGGGACTCCCCGGCACCGGCCATCGTGCCGTTCCGCGGCGAGTACTACCGGCTGGCGCCCGGGCGGGACGACCTGGTGCGCGGCCTGATCTACCCGGTGCCCGACCCGCGCTACCCGTTCCTCGGCGTGCACTTCACGCGCCGGGTGGGCGGGGGCGTCGACATCGGGCCGAACGCCGTCCTGGCCCTGGCCCGGGAGGGCTACCGGCGGCGCGACGTGCGGCCCGCCGAGCTGTGGGAGACCCTGACCCGGCCCGGGTTCGGGCGCCTGGCGCGCAGGCACTGGCGCACCGGGCTCAGGGAGATGTACGGCTCCGCGGTCAAGCGCGCCTTCCTCGCCGAGGCCCGCGCGTTCGTCCCCGCGCTGGAGGCGGCCGACATGGTGCCCGCCCCGGCCGGCGTCCGCGCCCAGGCGGTCGACCCGGACGGGTCCCTCGTGGACGACTTCCGGATCGGGCGGCTGGGGCCGGTCACGACCGTGCGCAACGCCCCGTCCCCCGCCGCGACCTCCGCCCTGGCCATCGCCGAGCACCTGGCCGGCGGGGTGCTGGAGGACTGACCCGGCGGGTCACCACAGCTTGCGCTCGTCCCCCCGCGGGTCGGTGACGACGGGGTTCGCCTCGCCGTCGAAGACCTTCACGCGCCGGGTGGCGGGATCGAAGGGGTCCCAGCGGGGGTCGCCGTGGACGGCGAAGTCCACCCAGGCCCGGTGCATGGCGGCGGCCAGCGCCCGGGGCGGGTTGGGACCGGCCATCCCGACGGTGTCGGCGTTCAGGTTGTCGAAGACGAAGCCCAGCTCCAGCGCGTGGCAGGCGCCCAGGCCGGGGTCGGGGGAACGCCAGGCGAACTCGTACATCCAGGTGCGCCCGGGGAGGTGGCCCTCGGCGAGGCGGTTGGCGGGGATCCGGAAGACGGCGTCGGTGATCAGCGTGGCCAGCAGCTCGCCCGGGGTCTCCTCGGGGCGGCGGTCGCGGTAGGCGGCGACCACCTCGGGGGTCGCGCCCATCCCGATCGCCACGGGGGCGACCAGGTCCTCGGTGAGCGCGGCGGCCAGCCCGGTCGGCATCAGGAAGAACCGGAACTCCTCGCTGGTGTACCCGGTGAGCAGGTCGACGTCGCGGCCCGCGCCCGCGGCGACCGCGTCCTCGGGCCTGCGGGTGAGCAGGTCGCCGTCCAGGACCGGGATCAGCGCCATCCCGGCGGAGGCGGTGCTGGCGCCCCAGCGGTCCGGGTCGGGCACGGCGGCCACCTCGGCCGAGACGGCGCTCTGCACCGGGATGATCGCGGCCGGGTCGAGGGCGGCGAACCCTTCGGCGGTCGGCTCCACGCCCAGCCGGGCGGCGATCTCCCGGGTCACCAGCAGGGCGTCCGCCTCGGTCTGCGCGACGGCGCCCGCCCCGCTCTGGGCGATGGCCCGCCGGAAGAGCCCGAGGTCGAGCGAGAGCAGCGTGCTGACGCTCATCCCGCCCGCCGACTCCCCGAACACGGTGACCCGCTCGGGGTCACCCCCGAACGCGGCGATGTTGTCGCGGACCCATGCGAGCGCGGCGATCTGGTCGCGCAGCCCGCGGTTGGCGGGGGCTCCGGGCAGATGGGCGAACCCCTCCACGCCGAGCCGGTAGTTGATCGTCACGCAGACCACGCCGTCCCGGGCGAAGCGCGCGCCGTTGTAGATGCTCACCGCCCCCGACCCGTTGCGGAAGGCCCCGCCGTGGATCCACACCATCACCGGCGCCCCGTCGTTCAGGGGGGACGACCCCCCTGTACCCGCCGGCGCCCAGATGTTCAGGTTCAGGCAGTCCTCGCCAGGGATCCGCGGATCGGGCACCAGCCGGTCGAACGGAGCGGGGTAGCCGGGCTTGGGCGCGGTCGGCCCGTAGGCGGTGGCGTCGCGGATCCCGTCCCAGGGCTCGGGCGGCTCGGGCGGCCCGAACCTGCGCGGGCCGAACGGCGGCGCGGCGTACGGGACGCCGAGCCAGGCGGCGACGCCGTTCTCGACGGTCCCGCGGACCTTGCCGTACGAGGTCTGGACGACCGCCTCCATACGCGCCCTCTCCTAGAACGAGATTCGAGTGACCCGAGCGTAGCGAGTGGCCCGCGGCGGCGGAAGCCGGGCCCGGGGTGACCGGGTCAGCCGCCGGGGCGGCGGAGCATGCGGGTCAGGTACTCGCGGGCGAACGCGCGCATGTCGTCCTCGTCCTCCAGGGTCAGCCCGCCGCCGGGCACCAGCAGCAGCGAGAACGCCGTCCGCAGCAGCACCTCGGCCACCGTCGCGTAGTCGTCGCGGTCGTCGGGGCGGGCCCGGCGCAGGCGGTCGGCCAGGATGTCCCGGGCCGCGATCATGACGGCGCCGCCGTTCATGCCGAGCTGGGCGAGGAACGCCTCCGGCTCGCTATGCAGGACGCGGGTCATCAGCGGCTGGGTGCGCGCGCCCCGCAGGCCCACGACGAACCCCTCGACCAGGGCGTCCTCGGCGGTGGGCAGGCCCTCGGTCGCGTCCGCGATCGAGGTCAGGAACCGGCGGCACTCCCGCAGGATCACCGCCTGGGCCAGGTTGTCCTTGTTCCCGAAACGGCGGTAGATCGTGGTGCGGGCGACCCCGGCGCGCCGGGCGACGTCCTCGGCGCTCACCCGGCGCAGCCCGTAGGTCTCGAACTCCGCGAGCGCGGCGTCCAGGATGCGGGTGTCCAGGTCGTCCTCGCTCCCGTCGTCCGACAGGCGGGCCAGCAGCCCGGTGAGGGGACGCGCGTCCATGGTCATGCCCGCACACTAGCCCGGAGACGACTGTGAGACATAGCTACACTATGTGTAGTTCTGTCCTCCGCCCCCTGGCGGTGCAGGCGCGCGGCGGGTGAACGGGGGTCAGGACCGGATGCGGGCGTCGTAGGCCTTGCGGGCCTCCGGGTCGTACTCCAGGAAGATCTTGTCCAGGCCGTAGCGGCGGGAGATCGCCTGCTTGACCTTCTCGGGGAACAGCCCGCCCATGCGGACCTGGGCGGCGAGCTTGCGCGGGACGACCGCCTGCGGGCGGGGCCGGCCGACCAGCTCGACCACGGCGGCGGCGATGTCCTCGGGCTCGCAGTTCCGCTGCCCCTTGGGGCTGCGGGTGCCCGCGACCAGGTCGGTGTTGGTGAACGTGGGCAGCACGGCGCTGACGTGCACGCCGCGGTCCTGGACCTCCAGCCGGGTGGCCTCGGTGAAGGCGATCACGGCCGCCTTGCTGGCGTTGTAGAGGGCCAGGCCGGGGGTGAACAGCACGCCGGCGAGCGAGGCGATGTTGATCACGTGGCCGGTGCCGCGCGGCAGCATCCGCTCCAGGGCGAGCTTGGTGCCGAGCATGACGCCGTGGACGTTGATGTCCATGCAGCGCCGGGCGTCGGCGTCGCTCTCGTCGGTGACCGGGCCGATCGGCATGATCCCGGCGTTGTTGATCAGTACGTCGAGGGGGCCGGCCTCCTCCTCGACCTTGCCGAGGAACGCGGCGAACGACTCCCGCGAGGTGACGTCCACCGGGAACGCGGCCAGGCCGAGCCGCTCGCCCGCCTCCTTGGCCGCGGTCTCGTCGATGTCCCCGATCACCACGGTGGCGCCCTTGGCCTTGAGCGCGCGGGCGGTGGCGAACCCGATCCCCCGGGCCGCGCCGGTGATCGCGATGACCTTGCTCATCAGTGGTGCTCCAAACGTTCGAGTCGTACGGGCAGCCCGTCCTTGGGCGAGGGCAGCGAGGTGGTGTCCAGCGGCCACTCGTAGCCGCCGGGCACGCTCCAGCGGTACCGCAGCAGGACCTGGTGCAGGATGCTCTTGACCTGCATCCCCGCGAAGTGCAGCCCGATGCACTTGTGCGCCCCGCCCCCGAACGGCGCCCAGGCGTACTTGTGCGCCTTGTCCTCGCGCCGGTCCGGGGCGAAGCGTTCGGGGTCGAACCGCTCGGGGTCCGGCCACCACTCGGGCATGTGGTGGTTGGTGAGCATCGGCAGGATCACGGTCGTCCCGGCGGGGATGTGGAAGCCCAGGAGGGAGGTGTCCTTGACGACGCGGCGGGGCAGCGCCGGGACGGGGGCCACCATCCGCAGCGACTCCTTCATGACCAGGTCGGCGGAGGGCAGCGCGTCCAGGTCGGCGAACTCCAGCACCGGCTTGCCGAGGGCCCGCGACTCCGCGCGCAGCCGTTCCTGCCATTCGGGGTGCCGGGCCAGCTGGTAGGCCATCGTGGTGAGGGTGATCGTGGTGGTGTCGTGCGCCGCCATCAACGCGAAGATCATGTGGTTGACGACGTCGTCGTCGGTGAAGCGGTGCCCGTCGTCGGTCTCGGCCTGGCAGAGCGCGGCGAACAGGTCGTCCCCGCTCTGCTCGCGCTTGGCGGGCAGGTGCCGGCGGAAGAACTCCTCCAGCGTCGCCCGGGCGCGCACGCCCTTGTGCCAGCGCAGTCCCGGCACCGGGAAGCGGACGTAGGCGGTGCCGGCGCGGACCGCGTCGATGAACGCGCCGTTGATCCGGTCGGCCTCGGCGCGGTCCAGCTCGACGCCCATGAACACGTCGGTGGCCAGGTCGAGGGTGAGCTGCTTGACGTGGTCGTAGACCTTGAAGCCCGCGCCGGGCTCCCACGCCCCGATGCCGTCCTTGATGCCCGGCGCCATCGCGTCCATGTACGCCTGGAGCCGCGTCCTGGTGAACGCCTGCTGCATGATGCGCCGGTGGTGCAGGTGCTCCTCGAAGTCCAGGAGCATGATGCCGCGGTAGAAGAACGGGCCGATGAAGTAGCTCCAGGCGGGGCCGTTGGCGAACGCCTTGTCGCGGTTGACCAGCACCGCCTCGGCGGCCTCCGGGCCCTGCGCGGTCACGATCCGCTGCCCGAGCAGCCATCCCCAGGAGACCGGGCCGAACTGCTCGTACCGTTTCCGGGCGGTCGCGAACGGATCCCGCATGACCTGGAGGGTGTTGCCGACGAGCGGGATGCCGGGCTGCCCGCGCACCGGCCGGAGATCGCTGCCCTCCGGGGGCGGCGCGAGGATGGTGGCCATGGGTCCTCCCGAGGGGGCGGGACAAGAGGAACAAAAGCACAAAATGTGTAGCTTTGTTGTAACGCAAGGGACGCCCGGAAGTCCAGGGTCGGCGAGCCCTCAACCCGCGGCCCGGGGACGCAGCAGGCGCCGCCGCGCCGCCTCGGTCAGCGGCCGGTACGCCCCCGAGCGGTCCCGGTGGTACGCCCGCCCCCCGGCCGCGGACGGGACGCCGTCCGCGCGCAGCGGGGCCGTCCGCAGCCGTCCCCCGGCGGTCACCGGCACCTCGTCCACGATCCTGACCAGCGCGGGGCGCAGCGCGGGCTCCACCCTCAGCAGCGCCTCCGTCAGGTCGATCGGCCTCAGCTCGCCGCCCTCGCGCAGGCTGACGGCCGCGACCGCCAGCTCGGCCCCGCCGGCCGGGACGCCGTAGACGGCGACGACGTCGATGTAAGGGAGATCACCGAGCGCGTCCCGGATCGGCCCCGGCGGGACGACGCCCTCCGCGGTGCGGATCAGCTCGGCCTCCTTGCCGAGCAGCCAGTGGTCGCCGTCGGCGTCGCGGCGGAAGAGGTCGCCGGTCGCGGTCCAGGCGTCGCCGGGCGCGAACAGCCCCCGCAGCGGCCGTCCGGGCACCGCCTCCGCCCGACCGGGACCGGCCCGGGCGACCAGCGTGCCGATCTCGCCGGGCGCGCACTCCTCCGCGAGCCCGTCCGGCCCCTCGGCGACGCGCCCGCGCTCCAGGTCGTAGCGCGCCAGGCGCGTCTCGGCGCCGCCCGGCAGCGGGCGTCCCAGCGACCCGGGCTTCTTGCCGCTCACGTTGACCAGGATCGCCTCGGCCTCGGTGGAGGCGTAGAACTCCAGGACCCGGGCGGGCGCGAACCGTTCCTCCACCCGGCGCCACAGGCCGCGCGGCATCCCCGAGCCGATGAACAGCCGCACGGGGTGGTGCCGCTCGCCGGGGTGCGGCGGCGCGTTCACCAGGTCGCGCAGGAGCGTCCAGGTGTAGGAGGCGACGGTGACACCGTACCGGCGCGTCTCGTCCCAGAACGTCCCGGGGTCGTAGGCGCTGGCCAGCGCCAGCCGGGCGCCGCCGGCCGCCGCGCCGCCCAGGCTCATCAGCAGCGCCGAGGGGTGCTGGAGCGGGGTGAGGCTGTAGACGGTGTCGGCCGGGGACAGCGCCGCCGAGGAGGCCGTCCCGAACGCCGACAGCGCCCACCGCCGGTTGGTGATCCGGTTCGCCCGCAGGTGCTCGCCGTCCCCGGTGAACAGCACGAACGCCAGGTCGCCGGCGCAACCGGGGTTGGGCCGGTACCAGCCGGGCGGCGTGACCCGGGCGGGGTCGATCGTCTCCATGTCGAACACCCCGGCGGGCCGGTCCGCGCCCCCGCCGAGCAGGAGGACCTCCACGCCGATGGCGGCGGCTCGGCGGACGTTGACGGGGTCGGCGACGACCCTGGTCACCTGGCCCAGTTCGGCCTCCCGCCGCGGGTCCCCGTCCGGGCGCAGCAGCACCGCCACCGCCCCCAGCCGGCTGAGCGCGGCCACCACCGCCAGCGCGCTCGGCCGGGTGTCCATCAGGACGCCGACCGGGTCCCCCTGCCGCACCCCGACGCGGATGAGCCCGCGGACGACCGCGTCGATACGGCGCTTGGCCGCGTCCTGGGTGTGGGCGCGCCCCTGGTAGAGGAAGAACACGTCGTCGGGCGCGCGTCCGGCCTGCTCGTCGAGCAGCAGCCCCAGGGACATGCGGGTGTCGGGCCGGATCCGTTCCAGCCGGGAGAGCCGGGGGAGGTTCTGCGCGGCCTGGTGGGCGAGCCTGCGGGAGCCGCGGACGGCGCCGGCCGCCGAGCGCACCGCGCCAGCGCCGATCCCGGCCGCCAGCCGCAGCCCGTACCCCGCGTCCGCGGGCGGCGGGGGCGCCTCCTCCCCCACCGGGACGATGATCTCCGGTGCTTCCCCGCCGCTCTCCCGCCAGCGCGTCCACCCGGCCACCGCGGGCCAGGTCCGTTCCACCGCGAGGCTCCCCACCACCAGCCCGAAGTGGCCCGCGCGCAGGGACGCCTCGTACACCTCGGCCCGCGGCGCCGCCCGCCGGATCCCGCGCACCATCCCCGGCGAGGCGATCTCGTCGGCCTCCCCGACGAACGCCAGCACCGGGCAGGAGATGTCGGCCAAAGTGACCAGCCGGTCGCCGATCACGAATCCGCCGGTGAGCATCCGGTTGTGCGCGATGAACTGGCGGACGAACTCGGCCAGCGCCGGTCCCGGCCACGACACCCAGCCCTCGCGCTCCAGGAAGCGCCGCTGCCGCTCCCGCGGCGCGAGCCGTTCCCGGTCGTGCAGGGCCAGGATGAACTCCACCCGGCTGCGCACCGACTTGACCGGGCTCAGGAGCTGGAACCCGGTCCGGGTGACCCAGCCGGGCACGGCGACCCCGCCCAGCAGCCACTCGGGGACGCGCCCGGCGCCCTCGGACGCGACCCAGGCCGGCAGCCCGAACGGCAGCCCGACGCTGGTGTCGGCGGGACTGCCGAACGTCACCACCGACGCGATGCCCTCCGAACGCCGGTACGCCGCGGCCTGGTAGCAGAACATGCCGCCCTGCGAGTACCCGGCCAGGTGCACGTCCCGTCCGGTCAGCGCGCGCACCCGGTCGACGGCCTCACCGACGGCCACGACGTGGTCGCTCACCGTGCGCTCCAGCCCGCCCGGCTCGTGCTCGGGCGCGCCGAAGTCGACCACCCACGGGTCCACGCCCAGATCGTCCAGGACCCGGACGGCGCTGACCCGCGAGGAGACGTCGTACACCTCCGCGGTCATCATCAGCGGCGGCACCAGCAGCACGGCGGGCCGCGGCCCGCCGCCCGGGAAGTAGTGCCGCAGCCTGTGGGCGCGCCGCTCGTCCACCACCTCGTAGGGCGAGGCGTCCTCACCGGTGTCCAGCCCGCCGAAACGGGCGACCTCCAGGGCGTTCTGCACGGTGCGGAGCACCGGGCCGATCACAGGGCGCATCGCCGACATGCTGCTAGAGAACGCGCGCCCCGTCCATACCGCCCGAACGCAGACGCTCCCACATGTACCTCCGGCGCGGCTTGCCGCTGGAGGTGCGCTGGATCAGCCCGGCGCCGATCACGATGGTCACCTCGACGTCGTCGCCCAGCCGCCGGCGCAGCGTCTCGCGGACCTCACCGGCCCAGGAGCCGTCGGCGGTCTCGGCGAACAGCGCCAGCCCGCGGGTGCCCGCACCGGGCACCCCGACCACCACGATCCGGCCCTTGCCGAGCCCGGTGATCTCGGCGATCTTGGACTCCAGGTCCTCGACGTACACCGAGCGGCCCCGCACCTTGATGCTGTCGCCCATCCGGCCGAGCACGAACAGCTGGCCGTCATGGAAGAAACCGGCGTCCCCGGTGTAGACCCGGCCCCCCTCGAACCGCGTGGACTTGCCCTCGGCCCCGGCGTAGTACCCCGGGCACGCCGACTCCCCGCCCACCACGATCTCGCCGAGGCTGCCCTCCGGCAGCTCCCGCCCGCCGTCGTCGACGATCGCGACCGGCACGTCCTCCTCGGGCGTCCCGCAGCCGACCACCCAGCCGGCCTTGGCGCCGACCGACGCCTCGCCCAGCTCGTGCCGGTCCAGGATCGCCACCGGCCGCCCGAACTCCAGCGACGCCTCGTCCGGCCGTACCGCCAGCGGCCTGCGCCGCACCTGGTCCATGGTGACCAGCAGGGTCGTCTCGGCCATCCCGTAGGCGGGCTTGAACGTCTCGCGCGCGAACCCGAACGGCTCCACCACCCGGGCGAACACCTCCAGCGCGTGCGGGTCGATCGGCTCGGCGCCGATGATCGCCGTCCGCCACCCCGACAGGTCCACGCCCTCCAGCTGCTCGGGCTTGATCCTGCGGGCCGCGTAAGCGAAGGCGAACGGCGGCGCGGCCGTGTGCGCGGCCTCCGCGAACGTGCGCACCCACCGCGCGGGGTCGCGGATGAACTGGTCGGGACGCATCAGGCGCAGCTCGGCCTGCCGGGAGATCGGGGTGAGGAAGCAGCCGATCAGCCCCATGTCGTGGTAGAGCGGCAGCCAGGAGGAGACCACGTCGTCCTCGTGGAACCCGGCGGTACGGGCGATCAGCTCGGCGTTGGCCTCCAGGTTGTCCCAGGTGACCATCACCCCGCGCGGGGCGCCGCTGGACCCGGAGGTGAACTGCAGCAACGCCAGCTCGCCCGCCTCACGTACCTCCGCCTCGGCCTCGCCCTGGCGGGGCCGCCACGGCCGCCCGGGCAGCCCGGCCGACTCCAGCGCCCGCGCGGCCAGCGGCGCCAGCTCGTCCGAGGCGATGGTCAGCACCGGCCGGGCCTGCTCCAGGATCGCCGCCACATGGGCCACGTAGTCGTCGCCGTCCTGGAACAGGGGCGGCGTGATCAGGCACACCGTGGCACCCGCCGCCCAGACCCCGTAGTAGGTCTCGATGCAGGTGAAGTCGGTCGGCAGGACCAGGCACACCACGTCGCCCGGCCGTACGCCCTCCTCGATCAGGGCCGCGGCCGTCCGGCGCGCGGCCCCCGCCATCACGCCGTACTCGCGGAACTCCCAGGAGCCGTCGTCACCCGCCAGATGGACGCCGCGTCCGGCCTTCGGCTTGTCCAGCCAGTCCCGCAGCGCTGATGCCATCTCGTTCCCTCCGTCCGGCTACCCAACCGTTGGGTAACTTAGAGGAACCGGGCGATCAGCCGCCACCCCAGCAGAACGGCCGCCAGAAACGACGTGGCCACAACAACGAACGCGAACGCGGTGCCCTGCCCCGACACGGCCCGCAGCAGCATCCCCACGACCACGGTCGTCGCCCAGATCCCCACCCCACTGGGCACCAGCACCTCGGGCCGCCGCCACGCCCGCGTCACGCCCCACCCGGCGGCGAGCCCCACCAGGAAGGGCCAGGCCGTACCGGCGAACCCGGCCAGGCTCGCCCCCTCCTCATGCGAGGCCCGCCCGATCGCCACGAAGACAAGCACCAGGCAAACGTCCAACCCCGCCGCAACCCCATTCCGCATGCCGCCAGCATATGAACGACCACACCTTGACTTGCGGCGAGTTGCCGTCCCGGAGCCGCCCAAGGCAGCAACTCGCCGCAAGTCAAGGAGAGCGCAAGCGCGCGAAGGCGCGAAGGCGCGAAGGCGCGAAGGCGCGACCTGTAGAGCAAGCGCGCGCAGCGCGCGAAGCGAGAAAAGCGCGGGCAAAGGGGCGAAGCCCCGAGCCCGCGCAGCCGGGGGTTCCAGGGGGTCGCCCCCCTGGGAGAAATGCAAAGAGGCCCCTCGGGGAGGCACGCGAAGCGCGCCGACCAAGGGGCCCCTAGGACCTCGTAGCGGGGGCAGGATTTGAACCTGCGACCTCTGGGTTATGAGCCCAGCGAGCTACCGAACTGCTCCACCCCGCGGTGATGTCTTAACTCTATGGGGCTCAGGAGGCTTAGGCAAACCAGTTTGGCGTCCGGCGGCTCGCGGGGTCGTCCGTCAGCCCATGTGCGGGTAGCGGTGGTCGGTGGCGGGGACGAAGGTCTCCTTGATGGAGCGCGGGGACGTCCAGCGCAGCAGGTTCAGCATCGAGCCCGCCTTGTCGTTGGTCCCGGAGGCGCGTCCGCCGCCGAACGGCTGCTGCCCGACCACGGCGCCGGTGGGCTTGTCGTTGATGTAGAAGTTGCCGGCCGCGTACCGCAGGGTCTCGGAGGTACGGGCGATCGCCTGCCGGTCTCCGGCGATGACGGCGCCGGTCAGGGCGTACGCGGAGACCGATTCCATCTGGGTGAGGACCTCGTCGTAGCGTTCGTCGTCGTACACGTGGACGCCCAGGATCGGCCCGAAGTACTCGGTCTTGAAGATGTCGTTGTCGGGGTCGCCGGACACGAGCACGGTGGGGCGCACGAAGTAGCCGACGGAGTCGTCGACGGTGCCGCCGGCGACGATCTCGACGGCCGGGTCGGACTCGGCGCGCCGGATCGCGTCGCGGTTCTTGGCGAACGCGCGGGCGTCGATGACGGCGCCCATGAAGTTGCCCAGGTCGGTGACGTCGCCCATGGTCAGGCCCTCGACCTCGGCCACGAGCTCGTCCTTGAGGCCGTTCTCCCAGAGGGAGCGCGGGACGTAGGCGCGGGAGGCGGCGGAGCACTTCTGTCCCTGGTACTCGAACGCGCCCCTGATCAGGGCGGTCTTCAGTATCGCGGGGTCGGCGGAGGGGTGGGCGACGACGAAGTCCTTGCCACCGGTCTCCCCCACGAGCCGCGGGTACGTCCGGTAGCCGGAGATGTTCTCGCCCACGGCGCGCCACAGCTTCTGGAACGTGGCGGTGCTGCCGGTGAAGTGGATGCCGGCCAGGTCCGGGTGGGGCAGGGCGGCCTCCGACACCGCGAGCCCGTCACCGGTCACGAGGTTGATGACGCCCGGCGGCAGCCCGGCCTCCTCCAGCAGCCGCATGGTCAGCACGGCCGAGTGGGTCTGGGTCGGGGACGGCTTCCACACGACGACGTTGCCCATGAGGGCGGGCGCGGTGGGCAGGTTCGCGGCGATCGCGGTGAAGTTGAACGGGGTGATCGCGTAGACGAACCCCTCCAGGGGCCGGTGGTCGGTCCGGTTCCACACGCCGGGGCTGCTGATCGGCTGCTCGGCCAGTGCCCGCGCGGCGAAGTGCACGTTGAACCGCCAGAAGTCGACCAGCTCGCACGGGCTGTCGATCTCCGCCTGCTGGACGGTCTTGCCCTGGCCCAGCATGGTCGAGGCGAGGATGGTCTCCCGCCACGGCCCGGCCAGCAGGTCGGCGGCGCGCAGGAAGATCGCCGCACGGTCGTCGAAGGACATCGCCCGCCAGGCCGGAGCCGCCGCCAGCGCGGCGTCGATCGCGTCCCGGGCGTCCTCGGCGGTGGCGGTGCCGAAGCGCCCGAGCACCGCGGCGTGCCGGTGCGGCTGGACGACGTCGACCTTGGCGCCGGCGCCCATCCTGCGCACGCCGCCGATCGTCATCGGCAGGTCGATCGGGGCCTCCGCCTGGAGTTCGGCGAGCCTCTCCTCCAGCCGGGCCCGCTCGGGACTGCCCGGCGCGTAACCGCGCACGGGCTCGTTGGCCGGCTGCGGCACCTGGGTCACGGCGTCCATGGGGTCCTCCACAAGGTGGGTCAACGGGATACGAACGAGCGCAGGAAGAAGGCGAGGTTGGCGGGGCGTTCGGCCAGCCGCCGCATGAAGTAGCCGTACCAGTCGTCCCCGTACGGCACGTAGACGCGCATCCGCTCGCCCGCCTCGGCCAGGCGGCGCTGTTCGGCGGCGCGGATGCCGTAGAGCATCTGGAACTCGTAGGAGCCGGGTTCGCGCCCGTTCAGCCGGGCCAGGTCCAGGGCGATCGCGACGATGCGCGGGTCGTGGCTGCCGACCATCGGGTGGCCCGTGCCCTCCATGAGGAGCCGCAGGCCGCGGACGTAGGCGCGGTCGACCTCGGCCTTGCTCTGGTACGCGACCGACGCGGGTTCGGCGTAGGCGCCCTTGACGAGCCGTACCCGGGAGCCGGCGAGGTCCCGCAGGTCGCCCTCGCTCCGGCGCAGCATCGACTGGATCGCGACGCCGACCCAGGGAAAGTCGGCGCGCAGGTCCCTCACCACGTCCAGGGTCGGGTCCACCGTCGTGTGGTCCTCCATGTCGACGGTGACGGTCATCGCGAGACGGTCGGCGGCCGCGCAGATCGCCCGCGCGTTGTCGAGCGCGATCGCCTGCCCGCCGGGCAGGGCCCGGCCCAGCGCCGAGAGCTTGACCGAGACCTCGGCGTCCTTGGTCAGCCCGTTCTCGGCGAGGGCCTCGAAGAGCTCCAGGTAGGCGTCCCGGGTGCGGTCCGCCTGTGCGCGGTCGGTGGTGTCCTCTCCCAGATGGTCCAGGGTCACCGAGAGTCCGGCGCGCGTCAGTCCCCGCGTAACCTCGATCGCGTTCCCTAGCCCCTCACCGGCCACGAACCTGTCGACGACGCTCCTGGTCAGGGGCATGCCGGTGACGAGGCGGCGGATCCGCTCGCTGCGCGCGGACGCCAGGAGCACGGAGCTGAGCATGGGAACCTCCCAAACGGCTGAATACCGGGCACGGTACGCTCCGTTCACCTCCTCCAGATACAGTCGATTGTCACTTTCCGACGGGGAGTCCTTCATACAAATGTCTGAAAGAGACGACCTCCAGGACATCGTCGAGACCGCAGCCGACCTGCTGCGCGCGCCGGCCACCCTGGAGGACCGCGACTTCCACCTCGTCGCGTACGCCGCGCACGGCCCGACCATCGACCCGGTGCGGACGCAGTCGATCCTGCACCGGCGCTCGACCGAGGAGGTCAGGTCCCGGTTCGAGCGGCACGGCATCGCCCGCGCCACCGGCCCGGTCCGCATCCCGGCCGACCCCGCCGCGGGCCTGCTCGCCCGCCTCTGCCTGCCCGTCCGCTGGAACGGCGTCACCTACGGCTACCTGTGGCTGCTCGACCACGACCAGCACATCTCCGCGACCCTCGCCGCCCAGGCCGTCCCGCTCACCGAACGCGCCGGGCTGCTGATGGCCCGCCAGTCCCGGGACCGCGACGACCTCGGCTGGAAGCTCGCCGACCTCCTCACCACCCGGCCCGACGTCCGGGCCCAGGCCACGAGCGAGCTCGCCGAGATCCTCACTCCCCCGTTCAGCGTGGCGGTCCTGCGCGGCGACGACCTCGGCCCGCTGAACCCGTGGCTGCTCCCCCGCCGCGTCCTGACCACGGTCTGGGAGGGCGACCACATCCTGGTCACCCCGCCGGACAACGCCGTCCACATCGTCGAACGGGCACGCCAGCTGCTGATCGAGCGCAGGCCGTCCCCCACGTACGCGGGCCTCTACGGCCCCTGCGACGGGCTGGCCGAGTTGCGCGAGGGCTGGCTGCGGGCCCGGGTCGCCGCCCGCACCGCCGCCGACGGCGAGACCCGCACCTGGTCCTCCCTCGGCGCCCTGCGCCTCCTGCGCTGCGCCGACGACGCCTCCCTCGCCGAGGCGGCGCTCCCCGCCGGGCTCGCGCCGCTCCTCGACCACCCCGACCTGACCCGGACCGCCCGCGTCTTCCTCGACCACGCCGGCGCCGTCCAGGAGACCGCCCGCGAGCTGAGCATCCACCGGCAGACCCTCTACCACCGTCTGCGCCGCATCGAGGAGCTGACCGGCCTCACCCTCTCCAAGGGCCAGGACCGCCTCACGCTCCACCTCGCCCTGACCCTGCACCCCCACCTCAATAATTGACCGATCGTTCCCGAAAGCTCTAAGCTCTCCCGCATGGCGAGAACCAAGGAGTTCGACCCGGACGAGGTCCTGCAGCGCGCCCTGGAGCTCTTCTGGGAACGCGGCTGCGATAACACCTCGATGGCCGACCTCGTCGAACACCTGGGCATCGCCCGGGCCAGCCTGTACGCCACGTTCGGCAGCAAACGCGAGCTCTACTTCAAGGCGCTGGCCCGCTACCGGGAGGCCACCGACACGGCCCTCGTGGAGGCGCTCTCCCAACCCGGCCCGGTCCTCCCGGCCGTACGGGACCTGATCGAGCGGTACGCCCGCGACCCCCGCGGCTGCATGGTCGTGAACACCGCGGTCGAGCTGGCCTCCCGGGACGACCAGGCGGCGCGCTGCGTCGAGGCGAGCTGGACCCACCTCGAGGCCACCCTCACCTCGGCACTGACCCGAGCCCGGGCCCAGGGCGAACTGCCGGCGGACAAGGACCCGCGGGCGCTCGCGCGCTTCCTCATGGTCATCTTCCAGGGCATGCGCGTGATCGCCAGGACCCCCTCCCCCGAGGACCGCCTCCGCGACGCCGTGACGCAGGCCCAGGCGCTCCTCGCCTGACGCCCCCCGAACAAGGGCTCCACACACCCCCTTTCTAGATCGATCATTCTCAAAAGGAGCATCATGCGAGGCAAGACCGTCCTCATCACCGGCGGCGGCACGGGAATCGGCCGGGCCACCGCGCTCGCCTTCGCCCGCGAGGGCGCCACCGTCGTGGTCTCCGGCCGCACCCCCGGCCCGCTGGCCGACACCGTGAAGCTGATCGAGACCGACGGCGGCAAGGCCGACCACATCCCCGCCGACGTCGCGAAGGCCGCGGACGTACGCCACCTGATCACGACCACCGTCGAGCGTCACGGCGGCCTGGACGTCGCCGTCAACAACGCCGGGGCGTTCTCGGCCGCCCCCATCGCGGAGATGGACGAGGACGCGTGGGACGCCCTCCTGGCCACCAACCTCACCGGAACGTTCCTCCCGATGAAGTACGAGATCGCTCACATGAGCGCCCACGGCGGCGGCACGATCGTCAACGTCTCGTCCAACATCGGCGCCCACCAGCGGCTCCCCGGCACCGGCGCCTACGCGGCCACCAAGGCCGCCGTCAGCAGCCTCACCCGCACCGCCGCCCGGGAGAGCATCGGCCAGGGCGTCCGCATCAACGCCGTCAGCCCCGGACCGGTCGAGACCTCGATGTCCCTCTTCCCCGGCGAGGACGAGGCCGACCGGGCGGAACGCCTCAGCACAGCCCTCCCCATCGGCCGCGCGGGCACCGTGGAGGAGATCGCGGCCAGCATCCTCTGGCTGGCCGGCCCCGAGTCCAGCTTCGTGGTAGGCCACGACCTGGTCATCGACGGCGCCGCCACAGCCTGACCGGCCGCGCAAAGCGCGGGCAGGGGCGAAGCCCCGAGCCCGCGCACAGCGGTCCCAGAGGGCCCGACGTTATCCGCGATGCCGGCCACAGGCGTCACGAGCATGGTGCCGCGGCATCACGTCGCCGGCTGCCAGCACTTCGGCCAGTGCCGCAGCGAACTCTTCCAGTGCCTCGACACGCCCCATGGGAGTGGCCGACTCCGCGACGCCATCATCGCGGCGGCACAGCCATGTCCGGCCGTCGTCGTCGGTGAGCACGATGACCTTCGTGCCGGCCAGGCGAAAGGTGGCGTCCTTGTGGCCACCCCCGGTCAGGACGTCCTCCATGCTGGGCGTCTCGCTCATCGGGTGGCCTCCCGCAGGTGCTCACGTACGTCGCTGATCTCTCGCACCCCGCCTCCCTTCGCGGGTGTCGCCCACCGGCGAGAGCGTTCATCCCTCAACGACCGCCCCGAAGTCGTGGATGGCGGCCCCGTTCCATGGTCGCAACGGGAAAGACCCGCTCAGACGTTACGGGTCAGCGCGTACCTGTCCCGGGGCCGCCCGGGCCTTGGGGCGATGACCTGGTCTTCCATGGTTCAGCGCGACATGTGGTAGACGACACCGTCGAGAGTGTCATCAGCGTAGGCGGCCGAGTTGGTCAGGTGGCCGTCGTAGGGGCCGACTTTCGTCACCGTACGGCCGTCTCTGAACACGATCTGCAGGCCATGCTCGGGCTCCCAGTCACACTCGCATTCCAGTGACACATAGACGTGCCGGTCGCCGTAGTGGTCGCGGCTGATGACCGGCCTATCCCCGAAACGGATGTGATCGAGTACGTCGTCCGGGCTTTGGATCTCGACGAACCAGTCGTCGTCCCCCTCAGCCACGATGTCGTTCATGATGTCGCGGTAGTACGCGAAGATCGACGGCGTGGCCGCGACCAGCGCCGACCGGTCAAGCGCCAGGAACGTGCGGATCGCAGCGTGGAAGTCCTCGGGTGTGGGGTCATCGTCATAGCCATCGATGATGATGCGGCAGGGAGCACCGCCCAACACAGGCACGGGCACAGGCCCGCTCTGATACCAGCCCAGATCGACGTCCTCGGTGACCTGGCCCAAGCCGGGAATCTGCATGCCGCCAGAGTAGAAGGAGGAAGCTTGTGGCAGTCGGCAGTCGCCGAAGATCCAATGGAAACGATCTGAAGGCCGTCGTCCGCCCGTTCCCGTAGTGGCGACGGGAAGGCCCGCTCAGTCGTCACGGGCCAGCGCATACAGCAATGCCGCCATGGACGTGCCGTTGGGCATCTCTCCCTTGGCAACCAGATCGGGCACTGTACGCAGCGGCACCCACTCGACGCGCTCGGCTTCCCAGTCCTCGGCAGGCGGCCCGATGTACTCGGCGCCGTCCGCAAGGAAGATGTGGTGGCGGCTGTCGGAGATCCCGGACCAAGGATGGATCGCCGGCCGCGTGGGTGGTCATGGCGAACCGCAGGCGGTCCCACCTGATGTCGATGTCGGGCCGGTGCTCCATCTCGATCGCGACCCTGGCGACCTCGGCCACGATCCGCATCGCCACGTCGTACTCGACCGCGAACGTACGGCTGATCTCGGAGGTGTCTCCAGACCATCCCGTGTCCGCGAGGCGCTCGGCGACCCGTTCGGCGGTAAGGGGGGTCCTCAGGCTCACGTGTGCCCTCCCATGCTGCTCAGCAGCTCCTGAAGCTGCCGCCCCGGCAGCTCCCACGCCCAGGGTCTCGTGCGAGACCGGAGCCCTGACAGCTCCCGTCGCATGCGTTCGGAGCCAGTCGCGTTGGCAAGTTCGACGACCTCTCCGGCGATGGTCACGGCGCGCTCGGGCTCGTGATGGACCGCGTACGCCTGAGCCTGCCGGGCCAGGAACAACCCCCACATCCCGCCACGCGCACGGCGGCCCGGAGCGACGGCATGATCCGCTCCCATTGCGTCAGTGCGTCTGCCGCCTGGCCGAGGCGGACAAGGCAGGTCGCGCGCTGGACGTCGATGTAGTGCGGCGTGAGGCACGCGCCGCCCCACGGGTACGCGTCGTCGATCTGGTCGACGAGCGCGGCGGCCTGGTCCAGGAGGCGGTTGCACTCGTCTCGCGCGTCGCCGTCCTCGGTGAGGGAGATGCCGTGCGCCGTCTGCTGCAATGCCAGAACGCGTACCTTCGGCGCCAGGGCCGACGCCTCCTGGAGCGCGGCCCGCGCCAGTTCGAGGACACCATGCCCGTCGAGGAGGTCCGCGTGCAGCATCGCCTTGTTGTGCAGCGCGAACGCGACGAGCTGGCGATCGTTGGAGCGGTGCGCCCGCTCGAGCCTCACGTCATGCCAGTGCACCGACCGGTCGATGTTCCCGCCGTCCTGGTAGAGCCAGCCCAGGAACGCGGCGTATCCGGCGGCCAGCGACCATAGTCGGGGCCGCAGCCCCCACCCCGCGGAACGGAGGACGGGCCGTTCGGCCGCTGTGCCGGCGGCCGGGTGCCACGATGGGCTGCTCGTCCACCTCCTGAGCGGTCGCGCCCAGCGCGGCCTGGGATGGGGTTCACGTGCCAGCCGTAGAAGCGCAAGGCGCGCCAGCGCCGAAGCGTGAGCGGGTCCGTGAAACGTAAGCGCAAGGCGCGCCAGCGCCGAAGCGCGGAACCAGAGAACGCAAGCGCGCGCAGCGCGCGAAGCGAAAGCGCGGGCGAAGGGGCGAAGCCCCGAGCCCGCGCAGCCGGGGGTTCCAGGGGGTCGCCCCCTGGGAGAAATGCGAAGAGGCCCCTCGGGGAGGCACGCGAAGCGCGCCGACCAAGGGGCCCCTAGGACCTCGTAGCGGGGGCAGGATTTGAACCTGCGACCTCTGGGTTATGAGCCCAGCGAGCTACCGAACTGCTCCACCCCGCGGTGATGTCTTAACTGTAGGGCATATGGGTGGGGGCGCCAAATCGGTTTCAGCGGGACGCGCAGGAGGGCACTTCGCCCTTGCCGCTGTTGATGGCGTCGATGGCGCTGATGGAGCCCTTCAGGGTGTCGGCGCGGACGAGGCGGAGGCCGTCGGGACGGGCGGCGAGGGCGTCGGCGCAGTTGTCCTTGGGGGTGAGGAAGACGGTGGCGCCGGCGCGCCGGGCGGCGATCATCTTCTGCTGGATGCCGCCGATGGGGCCGACCTGGCCCTGGGGGGTGATGGTGCCGGTGCCGGCGATGAAGGTGCCGCCGGTGAGGGGGCCGGGGGTCAGCTTGTCGACGATGGCCAGGGAGAACATCAGGCCGGCGCTGGGGCCGCCGACGTCGCCGACACTGATGTCGATCTTGAACGGGAAGCGGTACTGGTCGGTGAGGACGATGCCCACCACGGCGCGCCTGCCGTCCGGGGCGGCGACGGTGGTCAGGGTGACCTTGTCCTCCTTGCCGGAGCGCCGGAAGGTCACGGTGACCGGTTCACCGATCTTCCGCTTGGCCATCTGCCCGGTGACGGCGGGGACGCTGGAGGCGGGGACGCCGTCCACGGCCGTGATCTCGTCGCCGGGGCGCAGCTTGCCGTCGGCGGGGCGGCCCTTCTGGACCGAGTCGACCACGACCTGGGTGCCGACCTTGATGCCGAGTTCGTTGAGGGCGGCGGCCTCGGCGCTCTGCTGGGAGTCGCGCATCTGCCGGGTGTTCTCCTCGTCCACCTGCTTCGGCGACTCGTCCTTGGGGAAGATCGTCTCCTCCGGGACGACCGCGATGTCGCCGTCCAGCCAGCCCCGCAGGGCGCTGAACAGGTCGATCCGGCCGCCGGGGCCGCCCCGGTAGGTGACCGTGGTGAAGTTGAGGTGCCCCTGGTCGGGGTAGGTCCGCCGTCCCTCGATCTTGATGAGGGGCTCGCCCTTCTCGTTGGTGCCGAGGGTGTTGCTGGTCGGGCCGGGCATCAGCGCGACGTACGGCACGGGCATGAGCGAGCCGACCAGGGCCAGCACCAGGACGAGCACGCTCGCGACGGCGAGCGTGGCGGCACGACGAGACATGCGGAAACTCTATGCGGCGCAGGGGGTTCAGCAGGCCCCGACCCACTCGTCGGTCCCGTCGGCGAACAGCTGGTGTTTCCAGATGGGCACCTGGGCCTTGAGGTCGTCGATGAGGCGGCGGCAGGCGGCGAACGCCTCGGCGCGGTGCGGGCAGGACGCGGCGACGACCACCGCCAGGTCGCCGATCTCCAGGTCGCCCACCCGGTGGACGGCCGCCAGGGCCCTGACCGGGAAGTCGGCGGCGACCTTCTCCATGACCGCGCGCAGTTCCCGTTCGACGGTGGGATGGGCGCTGTAGGAGAGGCGGCGCACCTCCTTGGCGTGGTCGGAGTCGCGCACGGTCCCCACGAAGAGGGCGACACCGCCCGCGCCTCGGTCGCCGACGGCGCCGAAGACCTCGTCGACCGACAGCGGTGTCTCGCGCACCCCGACCAGCCTGATGACGTCCTGCCCACTGACCTCGCTCACGTTCCGCAGGCTACCCCGCCGCCTCCGGGCCGGGCAGGGCGCCGGTGGCGGCCTCCGAGCCGGTGCCGCCGGGCGGGGCGGGCTCGTCCGGTTCGAAGGTGGCGGCCAGCGCGTCGGCCAGCGCCGGGACGAGGTCGGGTCCGAGCAGCACCTCGTCGTCGACGTCGTGGCGGCGCAGCCGCAGGGCGGCGTGCCGGCTGCCGTCGCGCAGCACCCCGACCACCATGCGGACGTCCTCGCGGGCCGGGTGGCCGGCCGCCCAGGCGGCGGCCTCCGCCTCGTCGTCGGGGATCTCCTCCTCGACGTCGGGCGGGAGGACCACCCGTTCCAGCACGAGGGCGCAGCCGGTCACCGCGTCCGGCCAGGCGATCGTGGCCAGCGCGTCCTCCACGGCGGCCTGTTCGGGGAGGGGCGGCTGCTCCAGAGCGGCAAGGGTGTCGACGTCGGCGCTCAGGCCGAGCTGGTCGGCCAGTTCCGGCTCCGCCCGGCGCAGTTCGGTACTCTGCACCAACGCGTAAAGGCGCGGCGCGGTGTCCCAGCCCTCCTGCGCGGAGTGGCGTTCCAGATCCTGTACGACTTCTTCCAGAAGACTCACGGGGCCATCTTTCCCCCAATCGCGCAGAGGAAAGGCGGGAACCCCCCGTCAACTCGGTAAGTTGCATAGACAGCACCGGCGGGCGGCCGGTGGGCACGCACCTTTGAACGGAGGGGCCCCTTGACCTTCCGGACTCCCGCATTCGGGCGCCGGCTCGGGAACGGCCGGAGCAGGCTGGTGGTACCGGTCCTGGTGGCACTGGCCGGGCTCCTGGTCGTCTTCATGCTTTTCACCTCGGTCTGGACCAACCTGCTCTGGTACCGGTCGGTCGGATTCTCGTCGGTCTACACGACGGAGCTGTGGTCGAAGATCCTGCTCTTCGTCGGGTCGGGCGCGCTGATGGCCCTGCTGGTGGGCGCCAACATGGTGATCGCCTACCGGCTGCGGCCGCCGTACCGGCCGCTGTCGGTGGAGCAGCAGGGGCTGGAGCGCTACCGGACCGTCATCGATCCGCGCCGCAAGCTGATCGCCGCCGGTTCCCTCGGACTGCTCGGCCTGCTCACGGGGTCGTCGGTGGCCGGCCAGTGGCCGGTCTTCCTGGCCTTCCTGAACCGGACCCCGTTCGGGGTCAAGGACCCGCAGTTCCACAAGGACGTCTCGTTCTACGTCTTCACCTACCCGTTCCTGCGGCTGGTGCTGGGCGTGGTGTTCGCGACGGTGATCCTGTCGATCCTGGCCGCGCTGATGGTGCACTACCTGTACGGCGGGCTGCGCCTGCAGGGCCCCGGCGACAAGGCCAGCCCTCCGGCGCGCGCCCACCTGTCGGTGCTGGTGGGGCTGTTCGTCCTGCTGAAGGCGGTGGCCTACTGGCTGGACCGGTACGGCCTGGTCCAGTCGGAACGGGGCGTGACGACGGGCGCGTCCTATACCGACATCAACGCGCTGCTACCGGCGAAGACGATCCTGGCGGTCATCGCGGTGATCTGCGCCGGGATGTTCTTCAGCAACCTGCTGCGGCGCGGCATGATGCTGCCCGGAGTGGGCTTCACGCTGCTGGTGCTGTCGGCGGTCCTGCTCGGCGGGGTCTACCCGCTGCTGATCCAGCAGTTCCAGGTCAAGCCGGACGAGCTGGCCAAGGAGCGGCAGTTCATCCAGCGCAACATCGAGTTCACCCGCAAGGCGTACGGGGTCGACACCGCCAAGGTCACCGCGTACGGCGCGCAGCCGGAGAGCGACACGAACAAGCTGCGGGCCGAGGCCGACAAGCTGGACGGCGTCCGGCTGCTCGACCCGAACGTGGTGGGCGAGACCTTCCAGCAGCTGCAGCGGATCCGGCCGTTCTACCGGTTCCCCGACACCCTGGACGTCGACCGCTACAAGGTCGGTGACCGGAACGTGGACGCGATCGTGGCGCTGCGCGAGCTGTCGGGCGCCCCGGCCGGCCAGCGCAGCTGGGTCAAGGACCGGATGGTCTACACCCACGGGTACGGGTTCGTGTCGGCCTACGGCGACCGGTTCGCCAACGGCGGCGCGCCCGAGTTCCTGACCAAGGACATGCCGACCGCGGCCGACTCCCAGATCAAGGTGGACCGGCCGCAGATCTACTTCGGTGAGCGCTCCCCCGCCTACTCGGTGGTGGGCGGCACGGGCCAGCAGGAGCTGGACTACCCCGACAACAGCCCGGCCGGGCAGAAGAACACCACCTACGAGGGCCGCGGCGGCGTCCCGATCGACTCGTTCCTCAACAAGCTGCTGTTCGCGACCCGGTTCCAGGAGAAGAACCTGCTGCTGTCGGGCGCGATCAAGGACAACGCCAAGATCCTCTACAACCGGACGCCGCGGGAGATGGTGCAGCGCTCCGCCCCCTGGCTCACGCTGGACGGCGACCCGTACCCGGCGGTGGTGAACGGCCGCATCCTGTGGATCCTGGACGGCTACACCACCTCCGGCGCCTACCCGTACTCGGAGCAGACCAGCCTCGGGGACGCCACCCGCGACACCATCACCGACACCCGCTCGGCGGTGGCCCGGCAGGCCAACGACCGGATCAACTACATGCGCAACTCCGTCAAGGCGACGGTGGACGCCTACGACGGGACGGTCCGGCTCTACCAGTGGGACGAGAAGGACCCGGTCGCCAAGACCTGGATGAAGGTGTTCAAGGGCACCGTCCAGCCCCGCAACAGCATCACGCCGGAGCTGGAGAGCCACTTCCGCTACCCGCAGGACCTGTTCAAGGTGCAGCGGCAGATCCTCACCAAGTACCACGTGACCGACGCCGCGGCGTTCTACAACGGTGAGGGTTTCTGGGAGGTGCCGGAGGACCCGGGCGCGAAGGGCCGGAGGCAGCCGCCGTACTACCAGAGCCTGCGCATGCCCGGCGGTGACAGCGCCGACTTCTCGCTGACCACGGTGTTCAACCCCCGGGAGAACCCGAACCTGGCGGCGTTCATGGCGATCGGCTCGACGCCCGGGCGCAACTACGGCCAGATCGAGATCCTGCAGCTGCCGCGCAACTCGCCCGCGCAGGGTCCGGGCCAGGTGCAGAACTCCTTCGAGACCGATCCCAAGGTCAAGGGCGACCTGTTCACGCTGCGGCAGGGAGGCACCCGGACGGTCCCCGGCAACATGCTGACGATCCCGTTCGGCAACGGGGTGCTGTACGTGGAGCCGATGTACGCCATGGCGGCGGGCACGACCGAGCAGCAGCCTTATCCGCTGCTGGGCAAGGTGCTGGTCCGCTTCGGCAACGACATCGCCTCCGGCAACGACCTGAAGCAGGCCCTCGACCAGTTGCTGGAGCAGATAGAGACGCGGTCGCCGGGCGGCCAGCCCCCGCCCGACCAGGGCCGGGACCAGGACAGGGACCAGGGGCGGCAGCCCGGCGGGACGGAGCTGAGCGAGCAGGCGCGGCAGGCGATCGAGGAGTTGAAGGCCGCCGTCGCCGACTTCGAGAAGGCTCAGAAGGAGCTGAACTACGAGGAGATGGGCAAGGCGTGGGAGCGGGTCAAGAAGGCCCGCGACGACCTCGCGGCGGCCCAGCAGGCCCCGGCCAGGGCCCCGGCGGCCACGCCGAGCCCGACCCCGTCCGCCGGCGGTTCTCCCTCGCCGTCCGCGTCCCCGTCGGCGTCCCCGAACTGACCGGGCGCTGACCGGGCCCACGGCAGGGCCCGGGAACGCAGGGGAAAGGGCCGCGCGGCACCCGCCGCGCGGCCCTTTCTCAGCGGCGCCGCTTGCGGGCCCGGCGGATCGCGGCGGCGGCGCCGATCGCGGCCACGGTGGCGCCGGCGGCGGTGGCCATGGTGGCCTCCTTGCCGCCGACCCGGCGGCCGACGACCGCGTGCCGGCCCGCGCTCTCCTCGATCATCACGCGGAGCGCGGTGGCGTTGTCGTAGACCGGCTTCCACCCGGCGGCGCGGAGGCGGGCGCAGTCGACCACCCAGGGGTAGGCGACGTAGTGCAGGTCGGTGGCGGGCGCCGGGGTCATGCCGAGCCGGTGCAGGCGCTGGGCCATGCCGAAGGTGAGGGCGGCCGGCAGCTCGATGCTGCGCTTGCCGGTGATCTCGGCGACCTCCTCCTGGCCGAGCCAGCCCTCGCAGCCGACCCCGATGGGGCCCGGAAGGTCCTCGACGACCACCAGTTCCAGCGCTCCGGCCAGGTCCTCGATGTGGCAGAACTGCCAGCCGGGGGTGCTGCCCTTGACCGACAGCAGCCGGGGCGCCTCGAAGTGCCGGGTGATCACGGTGTCGACGGCGGGACCGACCAGGGCGGCCGGGCGGACGACCGTGACCTCCAGGCCCGGATGGGTCAGCGGCGCGCCGACGGCGAGTTCCTCGATCTCCAGGTAGTCGCCGGCGATGCTGCTGTTGGCCTCGGCCAGCAGCGGGGCGTCCTCCGCGAGCGGGGTCTCGTTGCCGGGCCCCGCCCCGTACACCATGGCGCTCGTCACCAGGACCACCCGGCGGACCCGGGCCGCCGCGGCGGCGGTCACCACCGTCTGCGCGCCCCGGACGTTGTGGGTACGGCGTTCGCGCGGATCCACGTCGGGCGAGCGCAGCACGTCCAGGTTGACGATGACGTCCACGTCGGAGAGCCGGTTCGACAGCAGCGGGTCGCGGATGTCCACCACGCGCCAGGTCACGTTCGGCACGTCGCCGCGATGGTCGTCGATCGCGACGACCTTGCGGATCTCCTCGCGCTCGGCCAGCCGCGCGGCCAGCAGCCGGCCCGCGCCGGTGGCCGCGCCGGTGACGGCGACGACCGGGCCCTTGCTACGCCCATGGCGAACCTTGCCCGTTGCCACGGAGGTGCCCCCTTCCTTGTGTACGCGACTTCGCCGGGACCGGCTAACGTTGCGGATATGAGCCCATCATGCATCCCAGGGGCAAACCGATGAGTGACACTCCCTTCGGCTTCAATCGTCCCGGTAACGGCGACGACGACGACAAGCCCCAGGATCCATTCAAGGCCATGGGCGGCGACATGCGGCAGTTCGCCGACATGCTGCACCGCTTCGCCGACATGATCGGTAGCCAGGGTGCCCCGGGCGCCGGTGGCGGCCCCCTGAACTGGGATCTCGCCAAGAACATAGCCCGGCACGCGGTGGCCGAGCAGGGCGACCCCTCGGTTGTGGAGGCCGAGCGGCGGCAGGTCCAGGAGGCCCTGCGCCTGGCCGACCTGTGGCTGGACGAGGGCACCACGCTGCCCGCCGGGATCCGCACCCCGCAGGCGTGGAGCCGTTCGGAATGGATCGAGCAGACCCTGCCGGTGTGGGCGAAGGTGTGCGATCCGGTCGCGACCCGGATGGTCGAGTCCATGGGCGGGGCGCTGGGTTCGGGCGACATCCCCGCCGACATGCAGGCGATGGCCGGGCCGCTGATCGGCATGGTCAAGCAGATGGCCGGCGCGATGGTGGGCGGCCAGGCGGGGCAGGCGCTGGGCGCGCTGGCCCGCGAGGTGGTCGGCTCCTCCGACGTCGGCCTGCCGCTGGCGCCGGACGGCGTGGGGGCGCTGCTGCCCGCCGGCGTGGAGGCGTTCGGCAAGGGCCTGGAGGTCTCCGACGACGAGGTCCGGCTCTACCTGGCGCTGCGCGAGGCCGCCCACCAGCGGCTGTTCGCGCACGTCCCGTGGCTGCGCGCCCACCTGCTGGGCGCCGTCGAGGACTACGCCCGCGGCATCACGGTGGACCTGTCGGGCATCGAGCAGGCGGTTCAGGGCCTGGACCTCAGCAACCCTGAGGCGATCCAGCAGGCGCTCGGCGGCGAGCTGCAGCTGACGCCGGAGGAGACGCCGCAGCAGAAGGCCGCGCTGGCCCGGCTGGAGACGACGCTGGCGCTGGTCGAGGGCTGGGTCGACACCGTGGTCAACCAGGTCGCCGGTGACCGGCTGCCCGGCGCGGTGAAGCTGGCCGAGGCGGTACGGCGGCGCCGTGCGACCGGCGGGCCGGCCGAGCGGACCTTCGCCACGCTGGTCGGGCTGGAGCTGCGTCCCCGGCGGCTGCGCGAGGCGGCCACGCTGTGGCGGGCGCTCACCGAGCGGCGCGGCGTCCAGGGTCGCGACTCCGTCTGGGAGCACCCGGACCTGCTGCCGACCGCCGACGACCTGGACGACCCCGAGGGTTTCGCGCACGGCCGTGCCGAGCTCGACGACCTGGACATCTCCGCGTTCACCGGCGAGTCCGGCAAGCCGGATGAGCCCGGCGAGGCGGGGCCGGACGCGAGCGGGGCGAAGAGCGACGACGACACCGGCGGCGGCGAGAACGGGCCGGAGGGTGAGAACGGGTCCGGCGGGGGCACGCCCGGTGGTCCGGAGCCACGCGCGTGAGGTGCCGGGTGGGTCCCTCGCGCACGCCGGGCTGCCGGTTCGAGGCGGCGACCAGGTCGGCGATGTTCCGGCGGCGGGTGACCGGGGCGGGGCTGTGCTGGCAGCGTCCACGCGACCAGGAGCGGCGCCGCCGGCACCCGGCGACCTCGCTGTACCGGCGCGTCGGCCGCGTATGACCCCGGCGCCCTCGCCTTCGGCGGACGGCGCCGGCCTGCACGCCGACGCCGTCCGGGTGCTGCGCGGGTGGCGGGCGCCCGACGCGGCGCAGGAACGGCTGCGGCTCGACTTCGTCCGCCACCTGGAGGAGCATCCGGACGGGACGTGGCGCGAGTGCGTGCCGGGGCACATCACGGCCAGCACCATCGTGCTCGACGGCTCCCGTTCCCGCGTGCTGCTGACCCTGCACCGCAAGGTCAAGGCGTGGCTGCAGCTCGGCGGCCACTGCGAGCCCGGTGACGCCACGCTGGCCGGGGCGGCGCTGCGGGAGGCGTCGGAGGAGTCGGGGATCGACGGGCTGGCGCTGCCGCCCGTACCGGTACGGCTCGACCGGCACGCGGTCCGCTGCCATCCCGAGGGGTCCTGGCACCTGGACGTGCAGTACGCGGCGTTCGCTCCGCCGGGCGCCCGGCACGCGATCAGCGACGAGTCCGACGACCTGCGCTGGTTTCCGGTGGACGCGCTGCCCGAGCCGACCGACGACGTCGTACGGCGCCTGGTCCGGGATGCGGTCCGCCGGGCGCCCGGCCCCACGGGCTGAGCCGCGCGGCGAGCAGGCGGTCGGGCCGCGCCGCGAGCAGGTGGGCCGAGCAGGCGGGTGTTACCTCGGTACGCCTTCGAGCAGGGCCCGGGTGTTCTCCCATCCCTCCAGGCCGGGGTCCAGGAGGTGGATGTCGGCGGGCGCGCGGAGGCGGTGCCAGCCGGGGCCCTGAGGGATCAGGCCGGGACGCGGCGCGGCGGCGCGGAGCCGTCCCAGCGCGTCGGGGGTGTCGAGATCGACGCCGGCGAGAGCGTCCGACAGCCAGCCGGGCAGCGGGAGACGGGCGGCCAGGGCCACCAGCCCGTTCGCGGCGTTCCTGCCGGTGGTGCCGCCGGTGGCGGCGGCCTGGCAGGCGGCGGCCGGGGCGCCGCCGAGGGCGCGGAAGAGCTTGCCGATCAGCAGCGGCGGCAGGTCCGGCGCGTCGGGGGCGAGCAGCACGGCCTCTTCGGAGTTCAGGGCGTGCAGGGCGGCGAACGCCCCGGCCAGGCCGGGCGCGGCGCCCCCCGCACCGACGCGGACCAGCGGGGTGCCGGGCCAGGTGACCGCCTCGGCCTCGGGCTGCTCGGGCGGGTCGAGCACCAGGGCGGGCGTGACCAGCTCCAGCCCGGCGGCGACCTCGTAGGTGTCCTCCAGCAGGGCGAGCCGGAAATCTTCGGGATCGACCCCGGGCGGGCTCGGCGCGGCCCGTTCACCCTCGCGGGGACGGACGGACAGGACGGCGACGTGGCGGCGGGTGCCGGTGCTCACCCGGCGACCCCGTGCCGGCACTCCGGCGGCAGCTCGTCGCCGGCGACCCCGTCGCCCTCCATCGGGAGGTGGGCGGCGGCGGCCACGCCCTCCAGGTAGCCCCGGGCGCGTTCGGCCTTGGGATAGTTGCCGACGAGTTTCCAGAAGTCCGCGCCGTGGCCGGGGACGAGCAGGTGCGCCAGCTCGTGGACCAGGACGTAGTCGACGACCCAGGAGGGCATGCCGCGCAGCCGGGTGGAGAGCCTGATGGTGCCGTCGTCGGGAGTGCAGGATCCCCAGCGGGTCCGCTGGTTGCCGACCCAGCGCACGCTCGCGGGCACCGCGCGTCCGCCGAGGTGGCGCCGGGACAGCTCGCGGGCCCGGATCTCCAGATCGGCGTCGGACGGACGGCGGCGGCGCTCGCGCTCCTCCAGGCGTTCGAGGATGGTGGCGATCCACTGCTCCTCCTCGGCCTTGCTGAGCCGGGACGGCAGCATCACGACGACCTTGTCCCCATCGCGGTAAGCGGACACCGTCCGCCGCCGGCGGTCGCTACGGCGGACCTCTACGTTAGGGGGCACTCCAGAACCGTACCCAAAAATTTGCTTCCTCCACAGGGGGTGCAGGGAGTTTTCCCAGGTCAAAGCCCTTGTTTTTGAGCATCCCCACACGGTTTCCACAGAGTCTCCGCAGGGTTTCCACACCGGCGCCCGAACCGCTCCCCGGGGGTGGTCTATCCCTTTTGTCCCGGTCTTTCCGGGCTCCGGCGGGGTCGATCTTCCTTTGCCCGGCCGGCGTGATCCGGCCGCGTCCGGGTACGAACCGGCCGGTCGAGACACGGGAGGACGGAGATGAACATGGGCGGGCCCGAGCGGAAGGCCAGCGGTACCGGCGCCGAGACCGCGCCGGAGATCCTGGTGGGGCCGTCGGGCGAGCGGCTCGGCACGCCCCCGCGTTCCCTGGGGACGCGGGTCGCGGGCGCGGCGGCGGGGGCGGTCGCCGGGGGTGCGGCCGGCAGGGCGCTGCGGCCGGTGGCGCGCAGGGCCGCCGGGCGGTTCGGGCTTCCGGCGGGCGTGGTCGTCCGCGGGGTGGAGATCCTGGCACCGATCGTGGTGTCGTCGGCGCTGGCCCGTCTGGCCCGGCGCCGCGCCCGGGGGAAGGCGGGCAGCGGCGCCTCGGTGCCTCCGGCCGCCTCGGCGCCGCCTCGCCCGTGATCCGTCCTACTCGCCCGTGAACCGGGGGCGGCGCTTCTCCCGCTGGGCGGCCAGCCCCTCCAGCATGTCCTTGGAGGCCATGGTGACCGGCTGGGCGAGGGATTCCCAGCGCAGGGCCGACTCCATGTCCGGATGGCCGCCGCCCGACAGCGCGACCTTGGTGAGACGGGTGGCGATGGGGGCCTGCTCGGCGATCCGGGCCGCGACCTCCAGCGCCTCCGGGAGGACCATCTCGCGCGGTACGGCCCGGTTGACCAGGCCGTACGACTCGGCCTGCGCGCCCGTGACGGCCCCTCCGGTGAACAGCAGCTCGCGGGCCAGCGGGAGCCCGGCCACCTCGGGCAGCAGCCAGGTGGTGGCCATGCCGGGATGCAGCCCGAGGGCGGTGAACGGGACGAGCAGCTTGGCGTCCGCCGCCGCGTACCGCAGGTCGCAGGCCAGCGCGAGAGCGAAGCCCGCGCCGACCGCGTGCCCGTTGATCGCCGCGATGGTCGGCACCTCGAGCGCGCGGATCGACAGCCAGGTCCGGTAGAACTCCAGCATCCGGTCGCGCAGCGCCGCGACCGCGACCGCGTTCTTCTCCGCCAGCCAGGACAGGTCCCCGCCGGAGGTGAACGCGGTGCCCGCGCCGGTGACGACCACGCAGCGCAGCCCGTCGTCGGCGCGGAGCCGGGCGACGGTCTCCTTCCAGGCGGCGGTCATCTCGTCGGACATCGCGTTGCGCCGGTCCGGGTCGTTCAGGGTGAGGACGGCGATCCCGCCGGGACGGCGCTCCACCAGCAGGGCATCTGACAGCTCTTCGGGCATGCGCCGCACGCTATCGCGGTGACCCTCGCGCCGACGCACCCGCCACCACACCGCCCCACAGGGTGAGAAAGCGCACACTTACTGCATCGTCGCAGGTGGACATGGTATGGCGGATCGCCATCACCGGGATGTTCAGCATCGTTGTGGCGGAAACGAGACCGGATCACCGACAATGGGCGGCGTGAGCGATCTCCCCCGCCGCGCGGTGACGCGGTCCGCAAAGCTGGCGTCCCTCCCGCTCGGATTCGCCGGGCGAACCGCTCTGGGCGTCGGGAAACGCACCTTCGGGCGGCCCGCCGAGGCGGTCGCGATGGAAATCCAGCAGCGCACCGCCGAGCAGCTGTTCAAGGTCCTCGGCGAGCTCAAGGGCGGGGCGATGAAGCTCGGCCAGATGCTGTCGATCTTCGAGGCCGCGCTGCCTCCGGAGATCGCCGGCCCGTACCGGGCCACGCTGACCAAGCTCCAGGAGGCCGCGCCGCCCCTGCCGGCCGCCGCCGTCCACAAGGTCCTCGCCCAGGGGCTCGGCGAGGACTGGCGCGACCGGTTCGAGTCGTTCGACGACGCCCCGGCCGCCGCCGCCTCGATCGGCCAGGTCCACCAGGGCGTGTGGGAGGACGGCCGCAGGGTCGCGGTGAAGGTCCAGTACCCGGGGGCCGGCAAGGCGCTGATCAGCGACTTCAACCAGCTCGCCCGGCTGGCCAAGCTGTTCTCGGTCCTCATGCCGGGCCTGGACGTCAAGTCGATGCTGGCCGAGCTGAAGGAGCGGGTGGCCGAGGAGCTCGACTACACCATCGAGGCGGCGTCGCAGACCGCGGTCCGGGAGGCCTACCCGGCCGACGACCCCGACTTCTACATCCCCGAGGTGATCGCCCAGTCGGGCGACGTGCTCGTCACCGAGTGGATCGACGGCACCCCGCTCTCGAAGATCATCAGCGAGGGCGAGCAGGAGGAGCGCGACCACGCCGCACTGCTCTACTGCCGGTTCCTGCTGTCGGGGCCCAAGCGTTCGGGGATGCTGCACGGCGACCCGCACCCGGGGAACTTCCGGGTGATGGCCGACGGCCGGCTCGGCGTGATGGACTTCGGCGCGGTGGACCGGATCCCCGAGGACTTCCAGTACCGGATGGGGCGGCTGCTGCGCATCGGCACCATGGCCGACATCGACCAGGTCGAGGACGCGCTGCGCCGGGAGGACTTCATCCGCGAGGGCGTGGAGATCGACGCCGAGTCGCTGCAGGCGTTCCTGGCCCCGATCACCGAGCCGTTCACCACGGACACCTTCAAGTTCAGCCGCGAGTGGCTGCGGGACATGGCCGCCCGGGTCACCGACCTGCGTCCCACCAACGTCGTCCGGCAACTGAACCTGCCCCCCGAGTACGTGATCGTGCACCGCGTCCTGTCGGCCGGCACCGGGGTGCTGTGCCAGCTCGAATGCGAGATCCCGGCCCGCGCCGAGTCGCTGCGGTGGATCCCCGGCTTCGCCGACGACGACCTCCCCGCCATCACGGTGAACGAGGAGGACGAGGGAAACGAGGGGGACGAGGCCGGCGGCGAGCTGGCCGGCTGAGCCGGACCGCCGGACCGCCGGACCGCCGGACCGCCGGGCAGGACGGAACCGGGCGGGACAGGCAGGACGGGCGGGCCGGGCAGGACCGGCCGCCGGATGAGACACGAGCGGGGCCCCGCGCGTTGATGAGACGCGCGGGGCCCCGCTGTCACAGCGCGTACGGCGAGGGGGTCGCCGGACGCGCCTTCGGGTGCCCGCAAGGAGGCCACGGGCCCGCCAAACCATCCAAGAAGGGCGGGCGGCGGCCTGCTACCGCACGGGCTTGGCGGTACGCCGGGCAGGCGGGGAACCGTAGGGGTCCCCGGCCGGGGTGGGCGCCAGCAGGGCGCGGCGGACGCGGGCGGCCCGCGTCCTGGCGTCCCGGCGCGCGCGCCGGAGGGCGCGCACGCGCTGTGCCAGCTCCACCTCAGGGTCCCGTATTCGTTCCCGGGACAGGTTCTGGCTGAGCAAGTTCATCTCGTTCTCCCCGGTGGCCCGGGGGCACGGCCCCACTACGGGGACCGTGCTCCCGGTCTCCACACGGTCGGCTGTCGGCATGGCGGTCATGTGACGCTCACACGGTCACTTCGTCCGGGAGCGGGTTCTTGCGCGGACGTCCGCGGGGCCGCTTGCGCGGGACGATGACACCGCGGACGAACAGTTCGCCGCCCCAGACGCCCCAGGGCTCCTTGCGCTCCAGGGCGCCGGCGAGGCACTCCCTGCGGAGCGGGCACTCCAGGCACAGGGCCTTGGCGAGCTCGACATCGGCGGGAGCCTCGGCGAAGAAGAGCTCCGGGTCGGTCCGGCACGGAAGCGTGAGGTCCTCCTCGCTTACTGCGAGAGCCCCCTGCATCACAGTCACCCTTGTTCCTCTCGTTGGTTCGCAACGGGTGTGTCGGTGTTTGTGCGGGCAAACAAGAAGGCCGCGGATCCGGTGTCGGATCCGCGGCCTGGGGGCTTGCCGGTGTCTTTCTAGACCGGTCGCCTCCAGGGGTACGGACCCGAGCCACCCTTGATGGAGGTGGCGTCCACGTGGGCCGTGGCCGGAGCGCTGGGGTTGGCGCCTTCGAATCGCTGCTCGAAGACACTCGTCCCCTGCGCAACCTGGGCTTCCTGCACAGTGCTGGTTTCTTGCGCAGCCTGGACTTCCTGGACTTCCTGCGCGGCGCGCAGGCCACGAAGGTCACGCAGTCGGCCGCCGAGCGACTCGTCCGCGGACCACTCGATGACCGGCATGGCGCCATACGGCATCTGAGTGCCGCCGCGCAGGACCGCCGCGCCGCCGCGCAGGCTCCCCGTCACCGGGGTGGCGAGCGCGCCGCCATAGCTCATCGGGGAGCCGGGGCATGCGGGGGCCAGGGTCGGCGCTGATTTCGTCAACGTGCTGATCACCGGACTGCACACCACCTTCCTGGCTCCTCGGGGGCCCACCGCCGGATTCAAGATCCGTACGGGCGGGCCGTCTGATCGCTCGCGTCGAGAGTACGGTGACTTCCACAAATCAAGCAAGGCATTTTTGACCTGCGGCTTTGTGGGTCACTTCACGGGATTCCCCTCGAACCGGGGCTTCATTCCACGCGTCTAAACCCCTGACAGCCGCACGGCCTGGATACGGGCCGTCCGGATCCAGGCCGTGTCAGGGCACCGCCGCGCCTCACGGGGCGGACGTCCGCACGAGCCCTTCCTGCATGACCGACACCACGAGGTCGCCCGAACGGGTGAAGACCTGCCCCCGGGCGAGGCCGCGGGCACCGCCGGCGAACGGGGTGTCCTGGAAGTAGAGCAGCCACTCGTCGGCCCGGAACGGCCGGTGGAACCACATGGCGTGGTCCAGGCTGGCGCCCATCGTGCGCTTGTCGCCCCAGGCCAGCCCGTGGTTGAGCAGCACCGTGTCGAGCAGCGTCATGTCCGAGGCGTAGGTCATCAGGCACACGTGCAGCAGCGGGTCGTCGGGCAGCTCCCCGTCCACCCGCAGCCACACCTTCGACTCGGGCGTGGCCAGGGCCGGGTCCTTGGCCGCCTCCCAGGTGAGGGGGGTCGCGTGCCGGATGTCGAAGGGGCGCTGCTCCACGAAGTCGGCGGCGGCGCGCTCGCCGAACAGCGGGGTCAGCCGTTCCCGGGAGGTCGGCAGGGTCTCGGGGGCCGGGGCCTCCGGCATGGGGGCCTGGTGGGCCGGCCCGTCCTCCACGATCTGGAAGGACGCCGACAGGCTGAAGATGGCCTTGCCGTGCTGCACGGCCAGCACCCGGCGGGTGGTGAAGGACCGGCCGTCGCGGACCCGGTCGACCGTGTAGACGATCGGCACCAGCGGGTCGCCCGGCCGGATGAAGTAGGCGTGCAAGGAGTGCACGGGGCGGTTGACCGGCACGGTGCGGCCCGCGGCGACCAGCGCCTGCCCCGCCACCTGGCCGCCGAAGACACGCTGCCGGCGCTCCTCGGGGCTGCGTCCGCGGAAGATGTCGTTCTCGATCTGCTCGAGATCGAGCAGATCGAGCAGGGCCTTCAAAGACTCACTCACGACGGCAAGTCTCCCAAACGCGCGGCAGTGGCGAAGCTCTCACCCCTTCCCGGTGCGGGAGGGGATCAGGCGGGACGGTCTCCGTTGCACAGCGACAGGACGTCCTCGGCGTAGCGGTCGAGCTTGACCTTGCCCACGCCGGGGATGCCGGCGAGCTCGGCCAGGGTCTCGGGGGTGCGCTCGGCGATGGCCTGGAGGGTGGCGTCGGTGAAGACGACGTAGGCGGGGATCTTCTGGTCGGCCGCGACCCGGCCGCGCCAGTCCTTGAGGGCCAGCAGGAGCTCCTCGTTGAGCTCGGCCGGGCAGTCCTCGCAGCGGCCCAGCTTGCGCTCGATGGGGGCGGTGAGGGGACGCTCGCAGACGCGGCAGGGCTGGGGGCCCTTGGCGGGGCGGCGCTTGGCGCGGTCGGCCCGCGCCGGGGTGGGGGTCATGGTCCCGGGCGTGAGGCCGTCCAGGAATCGGGACGGGCGGCGCCGCCGGGAGCCGCCCGGTGAGCGGGACAGCGCCCAGGAGAGGGAGAGGTGCTCGCGGGCGCGGGTGATGCCCACGTACAGCAGCCGCCGCTCCTCCTCGACCTGCTCCGGCGTCTCCGCGTAGATGATCGGCAGGGTGCCCTCCACCAGGCCGACGAGGAAGACCGCGTCCCACTCCAGGCCCTTGGCGGCGTGGAGCGAGGCCAGCGTGACGCCCTCCAGCGGAGGGGCGTGCTGCGCGGCGGCGCGTTCCTCCAGCTCGGCGACGAACTCGGGCAGCCCGGCCCGCGGGTCGTCGGCGGCGATGTCCTCGGCGAGCTGGGCCAGGGCGGCCAGCGACTCCCAGCGGGACCGGACGGCGCCCGACCCCTCGGGCGGCCGGTCGGAGAAGCCCGCGCCCGACAGGACGTGCCGGACGGTCGCGATCAGCCCCGTGCCGTCGGTCTCGGCGTCGGCCCCGGCGCGGGCGGCGCCGCGCAGCCGGATCACCGCCTCGCGGACCTCGGGGCGCTCGAAGAACCGCTCGGCGCCGCGCAGCACGTAGGGCACGCCGGCCGCGGCCAGGGCCGACTCGAAGGTCTCGGACTGGGCGTTGATCCGGAAGAGCACCGCGATCCGCCGCGCGGGCACACCCTCCTCGACCAGCTTGCGGGCGCGGCGGGCGACGTCGTCGGCCTCGGCGATCTCGTCGTCGTACTCGCTGAAGACCGGGTCGGGGCCGTCGGGGCGCTGCGCGACCAGTTCGAGCCGGTGGCGCCGGGCCGCCTCGCCCCGCGCGAGCCCGATGACGCCGTTGGCCAGCCGGACGACCTGGGGGCTGGAACGGTAGTCGCGGACCAGCTTCACCACCTTGGCGTCCGGATGCTCGCGGGTGAAGTCGAGCAGGTAGGAGGGGCTGGCCCCGGTGAAGGAGTAGATCGTCTGGTTGGGGTCGCCGACCACGCACAGGTCGTCGCGGTCGCCGAGCCAGGTGTCCAGCAGGAGCTTCTGCAGGGGGTTGACGTCCTGGAACTCGTCCACGACGAAGTGCCGGTACTGCTCGCGGACCTGGGCGGCGACCTCGCGGTGCTCGGTCAGCACCGCGGCCGTCAGCTCCAGCATGCCCTCGAAGTCGAGCAGGTTGCGCTCGCGGCGCAGCTGCTCGTACATCGCGTAGACGCGGGCGACGTCGACCACGTCGGCGGGCATCTTGCGGGACGCGGTGGCCACCGCGCCGGCGTAGTCCTCCGGGCGGTGCTGGGTGACCTTGGCCCACTCGATCTCGCCGGCGATGTCGCGCAGCTCGGTGCGGCCGAAGGCCAGCCGGCAGGCGCGGGCCGCGTCCGCGACCAGCCCGATCTTCGATTCGATGATCTTGGGGGGTTCGCCGCCCACCACCCGGGGCCAGAAGTACGACAGCTGGCGCAGCGCCGCCGCGTGGAAGGTGCGGGCCTGCACCCCGGGGGCGCCGAGCTGCCGCAGCCGGGCGCGCAGCTCACCGGCCGCCCGGGTGGTGAACGTCACGGCCAGCACCCGCTGCGGCGCGACCACCCCGGTCAGCGTGGCGTAGGCGATCCGGTGGGTGATCGCCCGCGTCTTGCCGGTGCCGGCGCCCGCCAGCACGCACACCGGGCCCTGCACCGCCTCGGCGACCGCCCGCTGCTCCGGGTCGAGGCCCGCCAGTACGCGCTCTGCCTGCATCCCCCCATCCTGGCAGCATGCGGGGACAGGATCGGTCCCCGCGCCGCGACTGTGGATAACCTCCGACGGCGGAATTCCCCGCGGCGCCCGGCCGTTGATCGAGGAACACCGCCCGGCGGTTCCGGGCGAACGCCCCGAGCGCGGCCGGAGGCCGGACCGGTCCCTCCCAGCCCCGCCCCTGACGCCTCACGAAGGAGACGACACGCCGATGGCCACGCCCACCGCGGACCAGGCGAACGCGCCCACCGGGCCGCTCACCATGTACACGACGACCTGGTGCGGCTTCTGCCGGCGGCTCAAGAGCCAGCTGGCCCGGGACGGCATCGAGATGGTGGAGGTCGACATCGAGCGCGACCCGGCCGCCGCGGAGTTCGTGATGAGCGTCAACGGCGGCAACCAGACCGTGCCGACCGTCGTGGTGGACACGCCGGAGGCGGGGCGGCACGTGCTGACCAACCCCTCGGCCAAGGAGGTCAAGCGCCTTCTGGGCGTCTGACGTACGGCCCCGCTAGAACGGCGGCATGTCCGGGAGCGGGCCCCCGTACCACCGCATGATGAGCTGGGAGGCGATCGAGAGCGGACCCGGAGACACGATCCGGCCGCTCTCGAGCGCCTCCCGCAGCTCGTCGCGGGTGTACCAGGCGGCGTCCTCGATCTCCTCCGCGTCCGGGCGCAGCTCCTGCCCGCCCTCCGCGCGGGCGAAGAAGCCCAGCATGAGGCTGCGCGGCAGCGGCCACGGCTGGCTGCCCAGGTAGCGAACGTCGCCGACCGTCAGGCCGACCTCCTCGCGGACCTCGCGCACCACCGCCTGCTCCAGCGACTCCCCCGGCTCGACGAAGCCGGCCAGGATCGACCGCCGGTCGGCGGGCCAGCTCGGGCCCCGGGCCAGCAGGACGCGGTCGCGGTCGTCGCGGACGAGCATGATCACGGCGGGGTCGACCCGGGGGAACTGCTCGGACCCGTCGGCCGGGCACACCCGTACGTGCCCGGCGGCGGTGACCTCGGTGGGGCCGCCGCATCGCGGGCAGAACGGGTTGGTCGAGTGCCAGTACTCCAGGGCGACCGCGTGGGTGAGCAGGCCCGAGTCCTGGTCGCCCAGGAGCGCGCCCACCCGCCGCAGACCGGCCGCCTCGGCGCCCTCCATGGCGGGCAACTCTCCCCGTACGGCGAAGTAGGCGACGCCTTCGTCGTCCACGCCGAGCAGGTAGCGCTCCCCCTCCGGGGCCTGGGCGGGCGATGTGAAGACGAGCGCGGGCCCCGGATCGTAGGAGACGAGCGCGCGCCCGCCCTCGATCGTGAACACGCGCGTGCGCGGGTCCGTCCAGGCGGACTCGACCCATTCCCGGTCGCGGCGGCGCTCGGCCACCCTGTCCAGGGTTCCGCGGGCGAGCGCCAGCCATTCCAGCATGGGCTCGGTGGGGGCCTGCACGGCCGGCCGGATCTTCGCGTCGTCCCTCATCATGCCGTCCGCAGCGCGGTGGCGAACTCGTCCCACAGGTAGGCGGCGGCCTCGGCCCCCTTCAGGAGCAGAGGCATCTCGGCCTTCTCGTTGGGGGCGTGGATGCGGTCGCTGTCCAGGCCCAGCCCCACGAACACCAGCGGTGCCTCCAGTATGTCCGCGAGGTCGGCCTCGGGGCCGCTGCCGCCTTCCCTGGTGAACAGCACCTCCTGGCCGAACGCCTTCTCCATGGCGCGCTTGGCCGCCTGCACGCTCGCCGACCCGATCGGCGAGAAGCAGGCGCGCACCGCTCCGCCGGTGACGATGTCGGCCCGGATGCCCGGGGGCGTGTTCCGCTGGACCCAGGTCCGGAACGACTCCTGCACCTTCGCCGGGTCCTGTCCCGCGACCAGGCGGAAGGAGATCTTGGCGTGCGCCTCGCGCGGGACGATCGTCTTGCCGCCCGGCCCGGTGTGCCCGCCCCACATGCCGTTGATCTCCGCGGTCGGCCGCGCCCAGACCCGCTCCAGGGTGGTGAAGCCCTTCTCGCCGTACGGCGCCCGGCTGCCGCCCGCGGTCCGCAGCCATTCGGCCTCGTCGAACGGCAGCCGCGCGAACAGCTCGCGTTCCTCGCCGGTGAGCGGGAGGACGTCGTCGTAGAAGCCGGGCAGCGTCACGCGGCCGTCGGCGTCGTGCAGCGCCGCCAGGAGCGCCGCCATCGCGTGCAGGGGGTTGGGGACCGCCCCGCCGAACGAACCCGAGTGCAGGTCGCTCTCAGGGCCGTACAGGGACACCTCGGCCTCGGTGAGCCCCCGCATGCCGGTGCACATGGAGGGGACGTCCTCCGACCACATGGAGGTGTCGCTGATGACGATCGCGTCGCAGGCCAGCCGGTCGCGGTGGGTGCGCAGCAGTTCGGGGAAGTGCAGCGAGCCGGACTCCTCCTCGCCCTCGACCAGCAGCTTGACGGTCACGGGCGGGGCCGGGGCGCCGGACGCGGCCATGTTCGCCTGGACGCCGAGGGTGTGGAAGAACACCTGGCCCTTGTCGTCGGACGTGCCGCGCCCGATGAGCCGGTCGCCCTTCTCCAGCGGGGTGAACGGGTCGGTCTCCCATTCGCCGAGGGGTTCCACGGGCTGCACGTCGTGATGCCCGTAGACCACGACGGACGGCGCGGCCGGGTCGGCGGCCGGCCACTCCGCGAACACGGCGGGCAGGCCCGCCGTCTCCCACACCTCGACGGTCGGGAACCCGATGTCGCGCAGGTGGGCGGCGAACCACTCCGCCGAGCGCCGTACGTCACCGTGATGGGCGGGGTCGCCTGAGATGGAGGGGATCGCCAGCCACTCCTTGAGATCGGCGAAGAACCGCTCCCTGTTCGCCTCGATGTACTGCGGAACGTCCACCAGCATTTCTCCCTTGAGCAGATCCGGACGCCGTCGTCCCTCGCCGCGAGCCGCGCGGGCGAGGAGAATCGCCGTCACCGATCCTGGCCCATCGGCGCGCCGCCTCCGAATCCAGGGCCGTCCAGGGCCGCCCGCCGGTTTGCGGAGAGGGCCCGCGCGGACGTAGGACTGGAGCGGCCGACGAACGCCGGGAGGCACCGTGATCCTCATCGACCCGCCCTTGTGGCCCGCGCGCGGACGGGTGTGGTCGCACATGGTGAGCGACGTGTCGTTCGAGGAGCTGCACACGTTCGCGGCCGATCTGGGCCTGCCCCCGCGGGCGTTCGAGCGCGACCACTACGACGTGCCCTCGGAGCTCTACCGCGCCGCGGTCACCCTGGGTGCCGCGGAGGTCGGCTGCCAGGAACTGCTGCGGAGGCTGACCCTGGCCGGGCTGCGCCGCCGCAAGTTCGACCCGTCCCTCACCCGGACGGGCCCGCGCTGAGCAGCATCAGCTCGGTCTCGATGTTGCGGCGGGCGGAGACCTCGAACCGCTCGCGGGCCTCGGGGGTGTGAAAGAGCACCGGGAGGTCCAGCAGCGACCTGAGCACCTCGGCCCGGCCCGCCCGGAAGAACCCCTCGGGGACGAACCCGTACTCCTCCCGGACGGCGGCGGCGTACGCGGCGTACCGCTCGGGGCCGGCGCCCAGGATCGCCAGGTCGGCGTCGCACAGCACCTGGCCGTTGCGGTCGCCCTCGGCGGGGGCGTGCGTCGCGGTCAGCTCCACCAGCCGGACAACCTCGGCCACCGCGTCCGGTGACAGGTCGGTGTCGGCGAGCATCCGCCCGGCCAGGCGGGCGCTGCGCTCCTCGTTGTCGGCGCGTTCGGGATCGTAGACGGCGTCGTGGAACCAGGCGGCCAGCCGTACCGTGTCGGGGTCGTCGGCGTGGCCGGCCAGCTCGTCCACGAGGTCGAGGACGGCCGCCAGGTGCTCGCGCGTGTGGTAGCGGCGGTGCTCCTCGCCGTAGCGCGCGTCGAGGTCGGCCCCGATCCGCCGCGCCTGCGGGCCCGCGAGGGCGACCCAACGATCAACGAGATCCATGCCCTCATCCTGGCGGACCCGGGCGGCGAAGACACGCGCGCCTCCGTGCTTGCGCCGGGACCGGGGCGGCGCCACTATGGTGATCACTTCGAGTTAGGCAAGCCTTACCTCATTCTCTGGAAGGTCGGCCGTGGGCGCCCCGCACTCGCTCTCGCACTCCCTCGTCCTGGTCGCCGGGAAGGTCACCGACTCGGTGACCTCCGGGTTCCTGCCCGCCGCCGCCCGGCTGGCCGCCGGCCGCGGCCTGGCGGTGGCGCTCCTCACCGACCGGCCGGACGAGCACGCCGAGGTCTTCGACGGCCCGATCACCGGGTGCGACGTCACCGACTACCGGGAGATCGTCGCGCGCGGCGAGCCCGCGGCGCTCTTCTCCAACAGCGACTTCCTGCAGGCCCCGACCGCGCTCGCCGCCGCCTACCTCGGGCTGCCGGGCAAGGACTGGAGGGCCGCGACCCGGACCAAGAACAAGGCCCTCATGCGCCGCCACCTGGCCGCGCTCGACCCCGTCTTCTCGGCGGACGCCGACCGGGTCCCCCGCGACGCCCCCTACCCCCTGGTGCTCAAGCCGCGCGAGGGGGTGGCCAGCGAGGACGTCTTCCTCGTGCACGACGCCGCCGAACTGGCCGCCCGGCGCGAGGAGGTCCGCGCCCGCAGGCCGGACGCCCTGGTGGCCGAGGAGTACCTGCCCGGGGACCTGCACACCCTGGAGACGCTCGGCGACGGGCACACGATCCACGTCCTCGGCTCGTTCCGGACGAGGCTCTCACCGCCCCCGCACTTCATCGAGGAACGCCTCGAATGGGCACCGCCGCCTCCCGAGGCCGGGCAGGTCCTCGCGCAGCTGGAGGCCCTGGGCGTCGGGTTGGGCGCCTGCCACACCGAGTTCGTGGTGCATGAGGGCCGCGCCCGGCTGATCGAGGTCAACTACCGGCTGATCGGCGACCACTGCGACTTCCTCATGGCCGACCTGCTCGGCGTCCCGCTCTTCGACCTGGTCCTCGGCGTCCACCTGGGCGAGCGGCTGCCCGCCGACCTGCGCGCCGACCTGCCCGGACCGGCGGGCGAGGGACGGCACGCGGTCGCCGACGTGGTCCTCGCCGACCGTCCCGGCGTCCTCACCGCCGCGCCCGGCGCGGTCGAGCTGGCCGACGGGGCGGTCCGGCTGTCGTACCGGCCGCAGCGCCCGGTCGGCGAACGGGTCGCGCTCACCCGCACCAACCGCGACTACCTCGGCACGATCCGTGCCATCGGGCCGTCCCGGGCCGAGGTCGAGTCCGCGGTCGCCCGCTTCCGCGCCGCCCACGCCTGGACGATCGCGTGAACGAGGCCGCCCTGGCCGCGCGGGTGCTGGACGCGCTGCTGCGCGAGGACTACGCGGGCCTGCGCCGCTTCGTCCGCGGGAACGTCCTGGAGGCGCCCGGGACACGCGTGCCCTTACTGGACGGCGGCGACCGGGCGCCCTCCGGCGGTCTCCACCCGGGATTCCTGTCCGGGCAGGTGGTGGATCCGGCGCCGGGGTTGCGCCTGGACGACGTCATCGCGCTGGTGAGGCGCCTGGCCGACCCGCGTGACGACGTGGCGGCCTTCGAGCGCGAGTGCCGCGAGGCCCTGGCGACGGTACGGCTGCACGAGTCGGCCCGTCCCGCCGTACTACGGCGGCTCGCCCGCCTCCCCGACGAACTGCGCCGCGGCCCCGGCACGTACTACGAGACCCTTGCCGCGTACACCGACCACCCCGTCCACCCGATGGGCCGGTGCAGGATCGGGCTGAGCCTGGACGAGCTGGAGGGCTACGCGCCCGAGTTCGCCCCCACGTTCCAGATGCGCTGGGCCGCCGTACCACAGGGCCAGGGGACGGAAGAGGGCGAGCGGCCGGAGTGGTGGCCGGGCGACGGCCTGTTCCCGGTGCATCCCCTTACCGTCCCCCACCTCGACGGGGTGAGCATCGTCCCGGATCCGTACCTGACGGTCTCGCCGACCCTGTCCATGCGCACCATGGCCGTTCGAGGGGTCGACGGGGGCCTCACCCACATCAAGGTGCCGCTCCCCACCAGCACGCTCGGTCTCCGTAACCGGCGGACCATCGTTCCGCGCACCCTCCCCGACGGCGCGCTGGCCGAACGGCTCCTGCGGCGCGTTCTGGCACAGGAACCGGACCTGCCCGTCCTGCTCGCCGACGAGCAGACCTACGGGCACGCCGGCTCGCCCCTGCTCGCCTACATGGTGCGGCGTTTCCCGCCCGAGACGGCGCGCGCCCACGTGATTCCCGTCGCGGCGCTGCTCGCGCCCGCGCCGGACGGCGGGTCGGTCATCGAGCGGTGGGACGTGCCCGCGCTCTTCGGCGCCTACCTGGACGCCCTGCTGTCCTGGAACGTCGTCCTCTTCCGGCACGGCATCGCGCTGGAGGCCCACCAGCAGAACGTGTCCCTGGTCCTCGGCGACGGCGGCGACGGCGGCGACGGCGGCGACCTCAAGCTGCTCGTCAAGGACTACGACGGGACCCTCGTGCTCGGGGACGGCGCCCACCCCGACGGCGCGTTCACCGACCCCCGGATGGCGACGCGGGACCCCGAGGCGCTGGCCCGGGTCTTCGTCACCATCACCCTCCATCTGTGCGCCGCCGCGCCCGCCTTCGGGCTGGCCGCGCGGGGGCTGCTGCCGCTGCGGACCGGCCTGGCGATGATCAGGGACCGGCTCGACGCGGCGCTCGGCCCGCGGGACGCGTTCCTGCGGGCCCGCACCCTGGACGCCGCGACCCTGCCGGCCAAGGCGATGGTCACCGCCGGGACCCTCGTCGACAAGGCCCGCACCGGCTCCGCCGACATCAACAAGCACTACGGCCCGCCGGGGCCCAACTACCTTCGGGACGACACGTGCTGCTGACACGACCCGCGCTCACCGCCGCCGACGCCACCGCCACCGCGCTGCTGAACTGCCTGATCAGGGAGGTGTGCGCGCCCGAGCGGCAGGTCTGGACCGACGGGGACGGCAGGGCCCGCGGAAACGGCGGGAACGGCGGAAGCGGCGGGAACGGCGGAAGCGGCGGGAACGGCGGGAACGGCGGGAACGGCGGGAGCGGCGGGAGCGGCGGGGACGGCGGGAGCGGCGGCGGGTGGCTGGTGGCGCGGCTCCCTCGCGCCGGGGTCACGCTGCGCGCCGGCCTGGCCCGGCCCCCGGTCGGCCCCACCTACCGGCTCGCCCCACCGTTCGAGGAGAGCCGCGGGACCACCTGGATCGCCGCCGGCTGGGAACGCCTGGCCGATCTGGTCGCGGGCGAACTGGAACTCGCCACCGGACAGGCCAACCCCGAGTTCCTCACCCAGGTACGCGACAGCCACGGCACCCTGGCCGCCATCCTCGACGCCCGCCGCGAACCCCGGGACGAAGGCCCGCACTCCGCCTATGTGGAGTCGGAACAGTCCCTGCTCTCCGGCCACCGTTTCCACCCGTCCCCCAAGGCGCGCCAGGGCACGCCCGCCCAATGGCTGCCGTACGCGCCGGAGACCAGGGCCCGCTTCCAGCCGCATTGGCTCGCCGTACGTGAGGACCTCCTCGTCGAGGAGGGCGACCCCAGCGCGTTCGGCCCCTTGGAAAAGCTGGCACCGCCCCCGCCTCCCGGGCACCGGCTGCTGCCCGCGCACCCCTGGCAGCTCGGGCTCCTGGCCGATCGTCCCGTACTCCGCCGGGCCTTCGGCGCAGGGCTCCTGCGCGACCTCGGGCCCGCCGCCCCGGAGATGGCCCCCACGTCCTCGGTCCGGACGGCCTACGTTCCCGCCGCCGACGTGTTCTGCAAGTTCAGCCTGGACATCCGCATCACCAACTGCGTCCGCAAGAACGCCTGGTACGAGCTGACCGGCGCGGTGACCCTCGACCGGATCGTCCGGCCCCTCTTCGCCGCGCTGGACGGCTGCACGTTCCTGGCCGAACCCGCGTACCGCAGCGTCGCCCTGGCCGACCTGCGGCTGCACGAAGGGCTCGGGGTGATCCTGCGCCAGGGGGTGGGCGCGCTCGCCGGCACGCCGCTCCTGGCCGCCGCCCTGGCCGACCCCTACGGCACCACCCTCGCCGCGCTCCCGGCCCTCGCCACGGCCGACGGCGCCCTCGCCTGGTGGGACGCCTACGTCGAACGTGTCGCGCGGCCCGTCCTCACCGCCTACCTGAGGCACGGGGTCGTCCTGGAGGCCCACCTCCAGAACGTCCTGGTGGCCGTGGACGACGACGGCATGCCCGTCGAGACCGCCTTCCGCGACCTGGAGGGCACCAAGCTCACCACCGCCTGGCAGGACCGGCTGGGCGACGTCCCCCCGCGCGTCCGCGACGCCGTCACCTACGACCAGGGCCGCGCCTGGAACCGCGTGGTGTACTGCCTCCTGGTCAACCACCTGACCGAGATCGCGGCGGCCGTCGCCGACCTCCACCCGGACCTCGACCGCGCCCTGTGGCCCGCCGCCCGGCACCACTTCGCCGCATGCGGAGACCACCCCCAGATGCGCGCCCTCCTGGCCGGGGTCCCGTTCCCCGCCAAGGCCAACCTGCGCGCCCGCTGGTCCCGTACGGCGGACCGCACCGCCACCTACGTCCCCGTCCCCAACCCCTTCGCGGACCGATGAATCCCTTCAGCTACATGCGCGGCATCGACCGCTTCCCCGCGTACGTGTACGACCTCGCCGGCCTGAGCGACCACGCCGGATCCGTCCGCGGTGCCCTCGGCCCGGACGGCCCCGAACTGTTCTACGCCGCCAAGGCCAACCCGGACCCCGCCGTACTGCGCGCCCTCGCCCCGCATATGGACGGCGTCGAGATCTCCTCGGGCGGCGAGCTGGCCCACGTCCGCGCGACACTGCCGGACGCCCGCCTTGCGTTCGGCGGCCCCGGCAAGACCGACGAGGAACTGGCCCTGGCCCACGACCTCGGCGTGGAGCGCGTCCACGTGGAGAGCCCGAACGAGCTGGCGCGACTGGTGGAGACGGCCCGCCCCGTGGGCATCCTCCTGCGCGTCAACCTCCCCTTCCGTACACCGGGCGCCGCCTTGCAGATGAGCGGCCCGTTCGGCATGGACGAGGAGGCCCTCGACGCGTGCGCGCGAACGATCGCGCGCAACCCCCGGCTCACCCTCCACGGCGTCCACGCCCACCTGGCCTCCGGCCTGGACGCCCCCGCGATGCTCGACCTCGCGGAGCGGATCATCGAATGGGCCCTCCCCTGGCTGGAGGCGCACGGCGTGGACGCCCCCGAGATCAACCTGGGCGGCGGCATGGCGGTGGACTACCGCTCCCCCGAGAGCCGCTTCGACTGGAAGGGCTACGCCGCCGGCCTCCCCGCGGTGCCCGCCCGGCTCCGCATCGAACCGGGCCGCGCCCTGACCGCCTACCACGGGTGGTACGTCACCGACGTGCTCGACGTGAAGAGCACGCGCGGCGAGACCTACGCCGTCCTGCGCGGGGGCACCCATCACCTGCGCACGCCCGTCACCAAGGGCCACGACCAGCCCTTCACCGTCCTCACCGCGGAAGGCGAGCCCTGCCGGCGCGCCACCCTCGTCGGCCAGCTCTGCACGCCCAAGGACGTCTTCGCCCACGACGTGCCCGTCCCGCACCTTCGCCCTGGCGACATCATCGCCTTCGCCATGGCCGGGGCCTACGCCTGGAACATCTCCCACCACGACTTCCTGATGCACCCCAAACCCGCGTTCCGCTACCTTCCGACCCGGGAGGGACAGAACTCTTTCCCCGCCGGCGCCAGCCAATGAAGCACGCCACAAAAATGCACTAGGCAAGACCATGTACCCGGGGAGCCTCTTTTCGCTTCCACCGATTCATAATCCCCCTCACCCCACGGAACCCACCCCCACGAGACAGGCGGCCCGACACGCCCCGAAGGCCATGATTCGACACCTGACCAGGGCCGATACCACAAGCAGAGCAGGCAAACGCCGAGACTTCAGATGAATTCTCAGGCCATTCATCAGGCTCCTGACCGGACCCGGCCAGTCGATCATTAATAGACGGCATTCACCCACAAACAACTACAATTCACCCTGTCCACTTAAGGACACCCCACCATCTGGGAAATCGGGTCCGCAGCGGCTTTTAATTTCGGGAGACCAGGAGGTCGATGGAATCTCGGCAAGGAGCAGCATGCATCGGATACCAGGCAAGATCGCGTCCGTGGTGATGGCCACCGCCACGGTGACGGCGGGGCTGGCCGCCCCGGCGCGGGCCGCCGCGCCCGCCCCGCCCGCGCCGCCCGCCCCGGACACGACGACCGCCGCGACCGCCCGGACGTCGGACGGCGCCCGCGTGGACTCGGCCGCCGCCGCGAAGAAGGTCGGCTCGTACTGGACCGCCGAGCGGATGCGCCGGGCCAGGCCCGTACCGGCTCCCGAGGACCGGGTGGCCGCACCCGCGCCCGCAACCGCGCCCGCGCCCGCGCCCGCCGGCCGTCCCTCGGGGCGGCCCGGCTCCCACGCCCCGGCACGGGCCGTCGACCCGGCCGCGATCAGGGCCGGGGCCCGGGCACTCGCCGGCGGCGACCGCACCCTCGAAGCCAAGATCAACGACAGCGCGGCCGTGGGCAAGGTCTTCTTCAGGAAGCCCAGCGGCGGCGACTGGGCCTGCTCGGCGGCCGCGCTCAACAGCTCGTCCCGGCAGCTGGTGGTCACGGCCGGGCACTGCGTCCATGAGGGCGACGGCGGCGGCTGGATGCTGAACTGGACCTTCGTGCCCCGCTACCGCAACGGCGCCCGCCCGTTCGGCACGTTCGCCGCCAAGCAGTTCCGCGCGTTCAATGCCTGGATCAACAACGGCGACCTGCGCCGGGACGTGGGCATGGTGACGACCTGGCCGCAGGACGGCAAGAAGCTCGTCAACGTGGTCGGCGGCAACGGGCTCCAGTGGAACTGGCCGCGCACCACCGCGATGACGGTGTTCGGCTACCCCGGCAACCGCGACAACGGCCAGATCCAGTGGGTCTGCCAGGGCACCACCTCACCCGTCATCGACGGGCGGATCCAGCTCCGGTGCGACTTCGGCGGCGGCTCCAGCGGCGGCCCCTGGCTGCGGCAGTACAACGACTCCAACGGGCTCGGGTACGTCAACGGGACGATGAGCACCATCTCCTCGGGCGGCTGGAACCGCAGCCCCTACTTCGACAACGCGGTCAAGGCGATGTTCGACGCCCAGGGCGGAGTCACCTGACCCGTCCGCGAGGGTGAGCTCACCCGGCACGTCCCCGCCGGGCCACCGCGCTACGGTGGCCCGGCGGGCACCCTCCCACCAGGGAGGACTCCCGACGAGAGGATCGGCCATGAAACGCTCCACCATCCTGCTGATCGCCGGGGCGGCGGCCGTGGCCGCCGGTGTCGTCGCGGTCAGGTCGGCCGCGGCCGGCCCGCCGCCCCCGCCCGTCCACGGCACCGGCGAGAGCCGCGTCCAGCCCGCCCCCGACGACGGTTACTGGACGCCCCAGCGCATGCGCGACGCGCGCCCCGCCCCCATGCCCGAAGACGACGGATAGGCCGTACTTCATAGTCCCGGCCCACGGCGCTCGCGCGGTGGCTGAGCCACTTCGAGACAGGCCCTCGCCCCGGGCACCGCTCCCGGCGCCGCGGCCCGTCAGTCCAGCGAGGTGACGAACCGCTCGGCCTCCTCGCGGGTCATGCCGGTCTCGTCCTGGACGACCGCGATCGCCGAGGCGTAGTCCTCCACCGCCGTGAAGGCACGGACGCGGTCCGACAGCGACCGCCCCCTCCCGTACCCGGCACGCATCGCCTCAACGTACAGCTTGGCGTCGCGGGAGCCGAGATGCGTACGGCGCCGCACCTCCTTGGCCGCCTCCCCCGGCTCGCCCTTGGCGATCAGATCCAGGGCGGCCGTCTCGACCTCCGGGGGGACGCCCCTGGCGAGGTACTCCAGCTTCAGCGTGTCGACGTACTCCTTGGCGCTCCTGAGGTCGAGGCCGGTCGCTCCGCGCACCAGTTTGACGGCCTGGACCAGCTTGCCCTCGGCGACCAGCCCGGAGGCGAGGTGCCGGGTCTGGGGCTGCACGTGGACGGCGGGCTTGGCGAGGTTCGACATCGATTCAGATTAAGCCACACCGGCCGGGGCGGCCATGGCCACATATCGGCGGTCAGGCCGGGTATGGGCTCTCCCCCGTACAAGAGGAGAGGCGCAGTGCTGCTCGACCGGATGCGAACCATGGCGGACCTGGGAACGCGCGCCGTACGAGCGGTACGGGACACGGGCGCGCTGCACCCCGTCCGCCCCGACCGGGCCGTGCGGATGCCCCTGCCCTACCTGCGTTACGGCCCGGCGCCGGCCACGATCGGGGCGATGGCCGCGCTGCGCTTCCCCGGCCGGACCGCGATCATCGACGAGCGCGGCACGCTGACGTACGCGGAACTGGACAGGCGGGCCGCGGGGCTCGCCGCCGCGCTGGGCGAGCGGCTCACCGGCGGGCGGATCGGCGTGCTGTGCCGCAACCACCGGGGCTTCGCCGAGGCGGTGCTGGCTGCGTCCCGGATCGGCCATGACGTGGTGCTCCTCAACACCGACTTCTCCGCCCCGCAACTCGGCGAGGTCGCCGAACGCGAAGGCGTGGAACTGCTGATCCACGACGAGGAGTTCGGCGACGTGGTACGGGCGTCCTCGTTCGGCGGGCGGCGGATCCTCGCCTGGCACGAGGGGACGGCGGAAGAGACGATCGACGCGCTCGCGGAGCGCGGGCCGGCGCGCCCCGCCCGGACCGGCACGCGCACCGGCAGGGTGATCGTGCTCACCTCCGGCACCACCGGGACGCCCAAGGGCGCCCGGCACGACCTCTCGATCGGCCGCCTGCTGCCGGTGGCGCTCACCCACATGGCCCGGGTCCCGATACGTTCCGGAGCCCCGATGGTGATCGCGCCGCCGCTGTTCCACGTCCTCGGGTTCGCGTACATGACGGTCGGGCTGGGCCTGGGCACCCCCCTGGTGCTGTCACGCCGGTTCGACCCGGAACGGACCCTGGAGGCGATCGAGGAGCACCGGGCGGAGACGCTGGTCGCGGTGCCGGTGATGCTGCGGCGGATGCTGGACGTCCCGGACGGCCCGCGCCCCGCGTCGCTGCGCGTGGTGGTCTGCGGCGGCTCCGCCCTCCACCCGCACCTGTCGGAGGAGTTCATGGACGCCTTCGGCGACGTCCTCCGCAACGTGTACGGCGCTACCGAGACCGGCTGGGCGACCATCGCCACGCCCCAGGACCTGCGGGAGGCCCCGGGAACGGTCGGCCGGCCGTCGTTCCGGCTCACCGTCAGGATCCTCGGCGAGGACGGCCGGGAACTGCCCGCCGGCGAGGTCGGCGAGATCTACACCGGCGGCGGGCTGCGCTTCGCCGGATACACCGGGGGCGGCGGCAAGCGGGTCCGCGGCGGGCTGACCGGCACCGGCGACCTCGGCCACTTCGACGCGGACGGGCGGCTCTTCGTCGACGGGCGGGCAGACGACATGATCGTGTCGGGTGGCGAGAACGTCTTCCCGGGCGAGGTCGAGGAACTGCTGGGCCGGCACCCCGGCGTGGCGGAGGTCTCGGTCACCGGCGTGGACGACACGGCGTTCGATCAGCGGCTGGCCGCGTACGTCGTGCGGGCCCCCGGCGCCACCGTGACCGGGGACGCCCTCAAGGCCCACGTGAAGGAGCACCTCGCGCGGTACAAGGTGCCGCGCGAGGTGCACTTCGTGGACGAGCTGCCCCGGACCAGCACAGGGAAGGTCCAGGCCCGGGGACTGCCCTCCTGACGGCCGTCAGGCGCCCCCGGTACGCCGCTTGGCGGCCATGCAGATGCGCGCGAGGTCGTTGAGGGCGTCCACGCGCCGCTCGTCCAGCGGCCGCTCGTCCCCCGGGTCGGCCTCCGCCAGCGTGTCGATCACCAGCGAGAACACCGGCCACTCCGCCGGGCCGATCGCCCCGCGGAAGTCGACATCGCCGTCGGCGATCTCGTCCAGGTCGAGGTTGCGGGCGAACGTGGCCAGGGCGGCCTCGGCCGCCACGACACCGATCCGCATCGCCAGCGCGGCGGGCTCCCGGCCGGTCACCGGGCGCACAGTCGCAGAACTCATGTTCGACAACATAGAACACACGTGCGACGCGGCTCGCCGCTTCTCACGTAAAACTCTCCCATATCTCCAGAATCAGGCGGCGTTGGCGTGGAGGTACAGGTAGGAGTGCGTGAAGTGCAGCTCGCCGTCCACCATCGCGGGCCGCATCCCGGTGGCGGGCCCGCCCGCCAGCTCGGCCTCAAGCTCCTTGCGGATCTGCGCCGCGGCCTCCGGCTCGGTGTGCGCCAGCGCCAGCCACGGCTCCAGCGGCCGGGAGAACTCGAACCGCTCGGCCCGCCGCACCTCCGCCCCCGCCGCGGTGACCAGCTCGATGACCCGCGCCTCGGTGAGCAGGACGCCGTGCGAGGGGTCCCGCAGCCGCTCGATCCGGTCCGGATCGGCCGCCAGCCCCTCCGGCCGCACCAGATCGGCGATGATCAGCGCCGCGCCGGGCCGGCTGACCCGGGCCATCTCCGCCACCACGGCCTCCGGATCGGCCACCTGATGCAGCGAGAACCGGGTGACGACCAGCGTGAACGACCGGTCCGCGTAGGGCAGCGAGGCCGCGTCGCCCCGCGTGAAGGTGATGTTGGTGATCGCGTCCCGGTCCGCCTCGCGCTTGCCCTGCGCCAGCATCGCCGGAGTCAGGTCGAGCGCCGTCACGTGCCGGACCCGCCGCGCGATCGCCCGCGAGACCAGCCCCGTCCCCGCCGCCACCTCCAGCACGACGTCCTCGAGATCCAGCTCCGGCTCCATGAACGCCACCAGCCGCCCCAGATGCCGGGTGAACGCCACGTTCAGCCGTGGATCACCGAACCCCGCCGCCTGCTTGGAGAACTCCCGTACGACCCGCTCGTCATGCGCCACCACCACTGTGTCCTCCGCTCGCCTACGGGGCGCCTTCAGGCGCCGCCTTCCCTCGTCACTCGTCCCTCGCTCCTCAGTCCAGGCGACGCCGCGCCCCTACGGCTCCCTCAACCAGAAGACCGTCCTCCGCTCGCCTACGGGGCGCCTTCAGGCGCCGCCTTCCCTCGTCACTCGTCCCTCGCTCCTCAGTCCAGGCGACGCCGCGCCCCACGGCTCCCTCAACCAGAAGACCGTCCTCCGCTCGCCTACGGGGTGTTGCGCGCATCATCTCCGATGACACGCAGCGTGAACAGGGGTCAGACCGCGGGGATCGCGTCCAGGAGGGCGGTGAGGCCGCCGGCGTCCAGCAGATCGGCCGGGCGGACGGTGACGTTGTCGCGCACGTAGTGGAAGGCGGCGCTGACCCGCTCGACCGGGACGCCCGCCAGCTCGGCCCAGGCCAGGCGGTACGCGGCGAGCTGGACGGAGACGAAACGGGCCTCCTCGCCGGACGGGGGGCGGCCGGTCTTCCAGTCCACCACCTCGTACCGGCCGTCGCCCGCGCGGAAGACGGCGTCCATCCGGCCCCGCACCAGCCGGTCACCGATGATCGTCTCGAACGGGACCTCGACGTCGAGCGGCTCGCGGGCGGCCCACTCCGACGCCTCGAAGCTCTCCCGCAGCACCTCCAGGTCGCCGTCGTCGGCGGCGCCCTCGTCGGCGGCGCCGGGCAGCTCGTCGGGGTCCAGCAGCCGCTGCTGCCCCCAGCGGCCCTCCAGCCAGGCGTGGAACGCGGTGCCGCGGCGCGCGTACGGGGCGGGCGGGCGCGGCATCGGGCGGCGGATCTGGCGGGCCAGCGCCGCGGGGTCGCGGGCCAGCGACACCAGCGAGGAGACCGACAGGTGCGCGGGCAGCTCGACCAGCAGGCCGTCGCCACCGCGGCCCCGGTCGCGTTCGGCCAGCAGCAGCTCCACATCGCGGGCCCACGCCGACATCCGGGCGCGGTCGGCCTCGGCCAGCCCGGAGTCGCCCGCCCAGCGGCGGGTGCGGCCGAGCATCGCGTCCTCGACCATCCGGGCGGCCTCGACGATCGCGTCGTACCGTTCGCGGGACGTGGCGTCGCCCTGGGCTGCGCCCTGCCCGGCGGGCCACTCGGAGGTCTCCGGTTCGGCGAGCAGGGGATTGGCGGCGCCCTCTTCCGGCGGGTCGGCCCACACCGCGACCGAACCGGCGCCGGCCAGGCAGACCCGGCGGACCTCCTCCAGGAACGGGGACGGGCCGAGCGGGCGGCCGGACGCGCCCCACCAGTAGCCGGTGACGATCAGCAGGCTGGACGCCCGGGTCACCGCGACGTAGGCCAGGCGGCGTTCCTCGCGCAGGTCGCGTTCGGCGCAGGCGGCGTCGAACGCGGCCAGGTCGTCCTTCTCCAGGCCCCGCAGGTCCGGCAGGTCGGCGCGGTCGCCGCGGAGCATGAACGGCAGGACGCGGGGGTTGGCGGTCCAGCGGGTGGCGCCCTGCGGCGGGGACGGGAAGACCGAGCCCTTGGCCGGGCCGCCGTCCTTGCGCGGCGCGAACGACAGGCCGGGCACGATGACGACGGGCCACTCCAGGCCCTTGGAGGCGTGGACGGTGAGGAGCTTGACGCTGTCGGTCTCGCCGACCCGGCCGGCCTCCAGCCCGAACTCCTCGCTCTCGGCGGCCTTGAGGTAGGCCAGGAACGCGCCCAGCGTGGGGTCCTCGGCGTCGCCGGCGAACGTGGCGGCGGCGTCGATGAAGGCGTCCAGGTCGGCGCGGGCGGTGACCGGGTCGAGGCCGGAGCGGGCGGCGACCTCGATGTCCAGGCCGAGGGTCCGCTCGACCTCGTTCACCAGGTCGGGCAGCGGCAGCCCGGCCTGGCCGCGCAGGTGCCGCAGCTCGTCGCGCAGCCGCCGCAGCCGGCCGTACCCCTCCGGGGAGTACGCCTCGGGCGGGCCCAGGTCGTCGAGGGCGTCCACCAGGCTGCCGGTCTCCTGGTTGAGCTCGCCCACCAGCTGCCGGAGAGGGTCGTCGGCCTCGTCGGCGGGCGGCTCCCCCGCGGCGTCGGCGGGCGGCGCCTCGTCGTCGGCGCCGTTCGCGGGCGGGGTGACGTCGCGGGCGGCCTCCCGCGCCAGCGCGCGGGCGCGGCGGCCGAGGGCGACCAGGTCGCGGGGGCCCAGCCGCCAGCGCGGCCCGGTCAGCAGCCGGGCGAGGGAGGCGCCCGCCGCGGGGTCGTGCATGACCCGCAGGGTGGCCACCACGTCCTGCACCTCGGGGACGGTCAGCAGCCCGCCCAGGCCCACGACCTCGACCGGGATCCCGCGGGACTCCAGCGCCTTCCGGATCAGCGGGAACTGGGACCGCTTGCGGGCGAGGACCGCGACGTCGGCGTACCGCAGCGGCTCCTCCCCCGTCCACGGGCCGCCGTCCGGCGCCACGTGCGGGTCACCGGCCATCAGCCGCGCGATCCGGGCGGCGATCCGGTCCGCCTCCTCCTCGACGGTCTCCAGCAGGGCGCACTCGACCCGGCCGCGGTCCTCGCGGCCCGCGCCCGGGACCAGCCGGGGGACGGACGCCGTCTCGGCCCGCAGTTCCTCCTGGACCTTCGCCGCCGCCTCCAGGATCTGCTCGCCGTTGCGGAAGCTGCGGCTGAGCTGCACCACCGGCGAGGCGTCCGGACGGCGTCCGGCGACGGGAGCCTGCAACGGGAAGTCGTGGGCGAAGCGCAGCAGGTTGCCCGCGCTCGCCCCGCGCCAGCCGTAGATGGACTGGCACGGGTCGCCCACCGCCGTGACCGGGTGCCCCCCGCCGAACAGCGACTTCAGCAGGACCAGCTGGGCCTGGCTGGTGTCCTGGTACTCGTCCAGCAGCACCACCGAGAACCGCGACCGCTCGATCATCCCGACCTCGGGGTGCCGGTGGGCGATGCGGGCGGCCAGGGCCATCTGGTCGCCGTGGTCGATGACCTCCCGGTCGGACTTGGCCCTGCGGTACGCCTCGATGAGCGGCATCATCTGCTCGCGGACCGCGTGCTTGGCCAGGATGTCGCGCTGCGCCTTCAACGGCTTGCGCACCGCGGCGAACCGCTCGTCCAGCCACGCGCCGACCTTGCGGACGTCGTCGGCGGTGCGCAGGTGCTCCGACAGGTCGCCGGCCAGTTCCATCACGGCCTTGGTGACGGTGTCGGGCTGCCATTCGATGCGGTCCATGGGGCCGTTGTAGGCGTCCACCACGCGCGAGCAGATCTGCCAGGCCACCGCCGGGGAGATCAGCCGCATCGTCGGCTCCAGCGCCTCGCGCAGCGCGTGGTCGCCGAACAGGCGGGCGGCGTAGGCGTGGTAGGTCGACACCATCGGCTCGCCGTCGAACAGCGACTCCCCGCCCAGCCGGGCCAGCTCGTCGGCGGGCAGCACCTCGCGCAGCCGGTCGAGGCGGCGGCGCACCCGGGCGCCCAGCTCGGCGGCGGCCTTGCGGGTGAAGGTGAGGCCGAGGACGCGCTCGGGCCGGACGAACCCGTTGGCGACCAGCCACACCACCCGGGCCGCCATCGTCTCGCTCTTGCCCGACCCGGCGCCCGCGATCACCGCCATCGGCGCCAGCGGCGCCTGGATCACCCGTGCCTGCTCGTCGGTGGGTTCGGGGATCTCCAGCAGCCGGGCCAGCTCCGCCGGAGTGATCACCCGCCCTCCCCGTGCCCTCCCGGTCTCATGGACCGACCTGCCCGCCCTCGTCGTGAACGGGGCAGCAGGACCGTACGGGGCAGGTCCGACACTTGTCGTTGGCGCGGGCCTGGAACACCTCGCCGGCCATTCCGGTGGCGACGATCTCGATGAGCTTCTTGGGCCACTCGGGGTCGGGGTCCTCGTGCGGCGGCGGCTGCTCCTGCTCGCGCGCCCGCGCGGTGAACGCGGCCTTGCCGACCTGGACCAGCTTGGCCCCGCCCGGCTCGATCAGTCCGTGCCGCTCGAACGCGCCGAGCATCACCGCGTACTGGTAGACGCCCAGCTGCGGGTGCCGGGCCAGGTCGTCCTTGGGGACGGCGGTGGACCCGGTCTTGATGTCGATGATGACGGCGCGGCCGTGCTCGTCGCGCTCGGCGCGGTCGATCCGGCCCTTGATGACGACCCGGCCCAGGTCGACCTTGAACGACTCCTCCAGCGCCACGACCTCGTTGGGATTGTCGCGGTGCCAGCCCAGGAACCTGTCCACCATCGCGGCGGCCTGCTCGCGCTGCTTCTCCGAGTACCAGGAGCTGCGGAACTCCAGGTCGTTCCAGATGTCGTCGAGCCGCCGGGCCAGGTCGACCTCGGCCACCCCGTCGTCGGCGCCGGCCATCTCGGCCACCGCGTGGATGACCTTGCCCATGGTGCTGAACTCGTCCGGACCGCCCTCCCGGGCGCCGACCGCCGAGGCCAGCAGCCAGCGCAGGCCGCACGTGGTGAACGCCTCGACCTGGGACGGCGAGATGGTGATCTGCTCGTCCTCGGCGAAGGCGGGGCCGCTGTCGGAGAGGGCGGTGATGGCGTACCAGTTCTCCGGCCGGGCGCCGCGCACGCCCGCCCGCGCCAGCCGGGCCAGGTGCCCGGCCGCGGCGCGCCGCATCGGCTCCGGGCGCGCGGGGTCGGCCGCCACCGAGCGCAGGTCGGCCACCAGCGCCGGCAGCGACAGCCAGCGGGTCTTCTCGTCCAGCTGGGACCGTTCGATCGCGCCGGGCAGCAGCTCGTTGAGGAAACGGGAGGGGCGTTCCTCGGAGTCGTCGCCGCCGACGGCCGTGACGACCAGGCGGCGGCGGGCGCGGGTGACGGCGACGTAGAACAGCCGCCGCTCCTCGTCCATCATCTTGGCGGCCACCGACGCGCCCGCCGCCGCGCCCGTCCCGGACGCGGCGTCCCGGCCGCCGTCGAGGGAGCGGGCCCGCGCCTCGCGTTCCAGCTCGCTGCCGGCGGCCAGCTCGACCAGCTCCTCCACGCCCAGCAGCGAGCCGCGCAGCCGCAGGTCCGGCCAGACGCCCTCCTGCACGCCGGCCACCACGACCACGTCCCACTCCAGGCCCTTGGAGCGGTGCGCGGTGAGGATGCGCACCGCCTCGCCCTGCGGGGCCTGCTCGGCGAGGGTGTCCCCGGCGATCTCCTGGGAGGCGATGTTGTCGACGAACAGCTCGGGCCCGGCCTGGGGCAGCCGGTCGACGAACCGCGCCGCGTGGTCGAAGAGCGCGACCACCGCGTCCAGGTCGCGGTCGGCCGCCGCGCCCCGCGTCCCGCCCTTGACGCTCTGCTCCAGCAGCTCGTCGGCGAGCCCGCTCTCGCGCCACACCGCCCACAGGACGTCCTCGGCGGTGCCGCCCGCGTCCGCGCTCTCGCGGGCGAGGGAGATCAGCCGCGCGACGCGCTCGGCGGGGGCGCGCACCTTCTCGTGGACGGGGATCAGCTCGCGCGGGTCGTCGATCGCCGCCACCATCAGCTCGCTCAGCGAGCGGTCGCCGCCGGACAGGTCCTCCAGGTCGCGCAGCGCCCGCTTGAACCGCCGCATCCCCAGGGCGTCGGCGCCGCCGAGCGGGCCCGTCAGCAGGTCCTCGACGACCAGCTCGTCCAGGAACCCCTTCTTGAGGGCCGCGCGCAGCAGGACCAGGATCGGCCGTACGGCGGGCTCGGCGACCAGCGGCACCTCGTCGCCGGCGACGACCACCGGCACGCCCGCCTGGGCCAGCGCGCGGCGCAGCACCGGGACCTGCCGCACGGCGCTGCGCACCAGCACCGCCATCCGCGACCACGGCACGCCGTCGAGCAGGTGGGCGCGGCGCAGCTCGTCGGCGACCAGCGCGGACTCCTGGCTCTCCGAGTCGGCGATCACGGCCCGCACCTCGTCGCCGACCGCGGCGCGCTCGCCGGCGCCGGCCGGCCCGGACGGCTCGGACGGCTCGGCGGGCTCGACCGGGCGCAGCGCGCGGTGCTCGGCGGAGATCATCCCGGCGGGCAGCCGGCGCGCGATCCGCCGCGACGCCTCCAGGACCTCCGGGCCCATCCGGCGGCAGTCGCGCAGGGCGACGACCGGGGCCGGTTCGCCGCCGAGGGTCGGGAACCGCTGCGGGAACTCCAGGATGCCGCGCACGTCGGCGCCCCGGAACCCGTAGATCGACTGGTCCGGGTCGCCCACCACGACCAGGTCGCGGCCCTCCCCGGCGAGCCCCCGCAGCAGGGCCTCCTGGGCGGGGTCGGTGTCCTGGTACTCGTCGACGAAGACCACGTCGTAGGCGTCGCGCTCGCGGACCAGCACCTCCTCGTCCGCGAGGAGCCCGGCCGCCATGTGGATCAGCTCGGCGTAGTCGTAGGTCTGCACCGGGTCCACCGCGAACCGGTCGGCGTAGCGCTCCATGAACCGCCCGATCGCGGTCCAGTCGTCGCGGCCCCGGGTGCGGCCGAGCGCGACCAAGTCCTCGGGGAGGTAGCCGCGTTCGGCGGCGCGCAGGCAGAAGTCGCGCAGCTCCTCGGCGAAGCCGCGGGTGGCCAGGGCGGGGCGCAGCCGCTCGGGCCACTCCCGGGCCCCGTCGGCCAGCTCGCCCTCCAGCAGCCGCCGCACCTCCAGCAGCTGCTCGGGCCCCGACAGCAGCCGCGGCGGGGGCTCCTCGTTCAGGACGGCGTCGCGGCGCAGCAGCGCGTACGCGTACCCGTGGAACGTCAGCGCCAGCGGCGTGCGGGTGGTGCGGCGCAGCCGGCCGGTGATGCGCTCGCGCAGCTCGCCGGCCGCCTTGCGGCCGAAGGTGAGGACGAGCACCCGTTCGGGGTCGACGCCGCGGTTCTCGATGCGGTCGACCACCGCCTCGACGATCGTGGTGGTCTTGCCGGTCCCCGGGCCGGCCAGGACCAGCAGCGGCCCGCCCGCATGCTCGACCACCCGCCGCTGCTGCTCATCGAGCACCGGCGGGACGGCACGCGCGGGACCCGCGCGGCGGACGAGGCGATAGGAGGCTGGTGGCACAACATTTCATTGGAGCAGATCAACGGGCCTGCTCTGACCACATTGGCCGCATGTCGCGGATGTGACGCGGTGGACCTGCGCGGACGCCGGTACTCCGATCCCCGGCGGGGCGGGCGGACCCGCCGGACGCGAGGTACCGGACGGGGACCGCGGGATCAGGCGCGCAGGGCGAGCAGGAGGTCGACCCGGTCCTCCAGGGACGACAGGTCGCGCCCGGTCAGCTCCTCGATACGCCGGATGCGGTACCGCAGCGTGTTGACGTGCACGTTGAGCAGCCGGGCGCAGACCGTCCACGAACCCGAGCAGGCCAGGAACCGCGTGAGAGTGCCGAGGAGGTCGCTGCGGTGGCGCCGGTCGTACCCGATGATCTCGCCCAGGACCTGGCGCCGGAACGCGCGGCGCTCGTCGGCCGGGATCCGTTCCAGCAGCGCGGTGTGGGTGGCCGGGAGCGCCCCGGCGGCCCGGTCCTCGGCGTCCAGCCGGCGCACCACGATCGTCATCAGCCGGGACAGCGGTGTCTCGCGGGGGACCGCGACCAGCGGCACGCCGTACCGGTCGCAGGCGGCGACCAGGTCGTCGGGCACCGGCAGGACGGCCTCGCCCGCGCCCAGGACGGCGACCTTCTTGGCCGCCAGCGCCGCGACGAACGGCGCCGAGTCGTACGGGCCGCGCCGCCACATCAGGCCGGTCAGCACCAGCTCGCCGCCGTCCAGGTACCGGGTGGGATCCGGCAGGTCGGTGACGAACACCTGCTGGACCGGACGGTCCAGCCGCTCCGGGCAGGCCAGCGGGCGAAGCCGCAGCTCCGGATCGTCCAGCAGCTCAGTGATCCGCACGCCGCCACGCTAGGGCCCGGATGTTCGCGCCAGATGCCCGGCGTGTTACACCCGTGAAACGCGACCGGGCCCGGCGGCCCGCCGCGTGGGAACGGCCGTCAGCGCCCGTCCCAGCGGGCGCGGCTCATGTCCACGCGGCGGCCGTCCGCGCGCAGCGGCGTCCCCTCGGCCCGGTACTCCTCCAGGGCGCGGACCTCGTGCCCCGAGGGCGGGCTGCCGTCGGCGCGGATCACCCGCCACCACGGCACCCCGCCGCCGTACAGCGACATCACCCGGCCGACCTGGCGCGGTCCGCCGACGCCGAGAAGCTCGGCCACGTCGCCGTATGCCAGGACGCGCCCGGGCGGTATCCGCTCGACCGCGTCCAGCACCGCTTCGGCATAGTCGTCAGGATCCGCTCTCACCCGCCGATTCTGGCCGTTCGGGGGCGGGTGCCGCCACCGGGGCGGGCATACCGGCGGACGTGGGGGCGGGTGCGGCGGCGGGCATACCGGCGGGCGCCATGGGTCTGCCGGCGCGCAGCCGCCTGAGTGCGAGCCAACCCGCGCAGAGGACGGCGGCCAGGCCCGCGAGCGCCAGGGCGCCGAAGCCGCCCAGGATCGCCGGATCGTAGGGGACGGCCCTGATGGTGTCCGGCCGCTCAGCCCCGAAGAGGGCCTTCGCCCGTACGGCGTCCGGAACGGGGGCGGGTGCGGGCCGTTCGGAGATCTCCCGCGCCGCTTTCAGGGCGCCCGCCGGGTTGACGTACCCGTGGCCCAGGTCGGTGTCGTAGCGGCCCTTCCCCTTCGGATGCCGCGCCGAGGAGGTGAGCGCCTCGACGACCTGGCCGGGGGTGAGCCCGGGGTACTCCGACCTGACCAGCGCCGCCGCGGCCGTCGCCCAGGTGAGCGCGACGGCGCCTCCCCAGAACTCGTAGGTCACGTTCTTCGGACCGGTCGAGATGGTCTTCGTGCCGGGGGCGGCGAGGAGCACCGAGTTGCTCGCGTCGGTCTCCTTCCGGTCGCGCCTCCCCTTGGCGGTGACCGTCCCGACACCGAGCACGCCCGGGACCGCGGCGGGCAGGGCTCCGGCGTCCTCGTCCCGCTTTCCGGCAAGAGCCACGACCAGGGCCCCGCGGCGCTGGGCGTGGGCGACGGCGGCCTGGATCTGGCTGCGGTAGCCGCTGTCGTAGTCGTAGGGTTCGACCGCGATGACCCGGGCCCCCTGGTCGGCCGCGTGGCGGATGCCCTTGGCGATGATCTCGCCGAGGTCGGTCCGGTCCCACCACCTGGCGAAGCCGGGCTCCTTCCGGTTGACATAGACCCGCACCGGGATGAGCGTCGCGCCGGACGCCAGCCCGCGCACTCCCAGCGGAGCGTCGGCGGTCGGCCCGGACCCGACGATCGCCGACGCGATCAGGGTCCCCGCCACGTGCTTGGGACGGGGCGTGCCGACCAGGTCCTTCCCCTTCTCCAGCGCCCCGCCCAGCGTCCGGACGCCCGGTGCCGCCCCGTCGCTGAGCAGGGCGATCTTCACGCCCCTGCCCCGGGTGGTCCGGTGCGCCTCCCGGAAGTCCGCGATGAGCCGGGAGTGCCAGGTGGCCTCGCGGGCCTCCGCCCCCTGCGCCAGGGGCGGGGCCAGTCCGAGCAGCAGGGCACCGGCGACCGGCACGGCGATCCGGCGGATCAGCATCGCACGCCTCGTCTCTCGCAGACATCGGCGTTCGCGGCGAACGTCTGCGCGATCCTGTCGAGAGCCGCACCCGCGAAACGGAAGGTCTCGTCCGTCGCCGCCGGCGGCGGCCCGCCCCGGTCCGCGAGCCACCCGCTGGAGCGGAAGAACAGGTAGGGCGTGCCGTTGGTGTCGAGCCAGAAGGACCGGCGCCGTCGATCGCTGAACGCCGCGGCGGCCGTTCCCGGGACCGGCACCGCGCGCACCCCGTAGCGCTCCTTGACCCCGTGAACGCCGAGCGTGGCACCGAAGTCGCCCTCGGCCTGCGACGCCCGCCGGGTGTCCGGCATGACCGCGATGCCGACGGTCGCCGCCAGGGTGCCGCTGCCGTCGAGATAGGTGGCGCGCAGCGCCGTCCGGCAGCCGTGCTTGGCGAGCACCTTGGCCAGCGCGGCGTCGAACGCGGCGGCGCAGGACGCCTCAGGGGCGATCCCCGCGCGCACGGCCGTCCAGGCCGGTGGATCCATTTCCTTCATGAAGCGGTCGCGGGCGCGGACCTCGACCCGTCCCGGGAAGATCTCGCCCGCCGTGAGGATCCGCCATCGGCCGGCGAGCTCCTTCACCCCGGCGGCCCTGATCTCCGCGTCCGTGGGCTTCCGGGTGAGGTCCACGGCGATGGGGACGACGCCGCCGGCGAGGGCTCCCAGTCCGAGCACCGCGACCGCGATGATCAACAGGAGCGGGGGCCCGGCCCTCCTCGTGGGAGCCGCGCCGTCGGGGGGCGCGGGCGGCATGGGCATGGGAGGCCCGGCGGTAGGGGGCGTGAGGGACATGACGCCCCATGCAACCCGCGCCGCATCTCATCATGATCACGAACGGCGTCCGGAAACGGCCAGGCCACGGGGGGTGCGTTCGCGGTCAGACGGGGTCGTACGGCCCTTCCTGAGGCGTCCGCGGTTCTCCCCTGGCCTGCTGCCGCGGCGCCTGGCCTCCGGCGGGCGGCGCCGGGGCCCACGGGCCGGGCACCGCGCGCGGCGGCGGCACGCCGCCGGCGGACGCCCCCGCGGGCACCGGGGCCGGCCCGGGAACGCGGGGGTGCCGCCGGGCGAGGATGACGGCGATGACGACCGCCGCCACGCCTCCGGCGGCGCCCCCGGCCGTGACGATCACGATGACGGGGGTGACCCAGCCGGGACGGTGGATGATCTCGATCGGCCCCGGTTCGGCGGTGCCGAGGCTCCGGCCCGGGGACCGGCCCGCGGAGCCGCCGCGCGGGGTGGTGAGGGCGTCGGACGCGGCGAGCGCGCGGGCGGCGTTGACCTCGCCGAAGCCGACCTCGGGGTCGTAGGTGCCGGACGGGCCGTACCGGGTGCCCGCGATGATCGCCTGCGTGACCAGGGCCGGCGGCAGCTTCGGATGCCGGGACCGGATCAGCGCCGCTATGCCCGAGACCAGGGCGCTGGAGTCGCTCGTGCCGTCGGTGAGGAAGTACTCGCCGCCGGGACCGGCGACCGGGAGGCCGGCGCCGGGCGCGGAGACCAGCACCGAGTAGTTGCGGTTGGAGAAGGCGGCGCGCTTGTGGCCGGAGCCGGTCGCGGCGACCGCGATGACCCCGGGATAGGCCGCCGGGTAGGAGTAGGGCGCGAAGCCGTCGCCGTCGAGGCGGCGCCGCTTGTCGCCGTCGTTGCCGGCCGCCGACACCACCACCACGCCCTTGCCGATGGCGTAGCCGATGGCCGCGCGCTCCTCCGGGTTCTCGTCGTACTTGCCGAGGGAGAGGTTGACGACGTCGGCGCCGTGGTCGGCGGCGTACCGGATGCCGCGCGCCACCGCGTCCTCGGCCCGTTCGGAGGAACGGTAGAGCCGGTAGCTCGCGTCCTCGCGCTCGGCCAGCGCGCGGATCGCCAGGATCTTGGCCTCCGGCGCCACGCCCATGATGCCGTCGCGTCCGCCGGGGCCGTGCCCGTGCCCGGCGATCAGCGAGGCCATGCCGGTGCCGTGCAGGCGGGCCGGACGGGTGCCGCGGTCGATGTCGGCCAGCATGTTGGGGCCGCTGATCACCGAGCCGGCCAGGTCCGCCTGCCGCGCGTCCACGCCCGAGTCCACCACGGCCACGGTCACGTTCGCGCCGCGGGTGCTCTTCCACGCGGTCTCGGTGTCCAGGGTCGCCAGGACGCGGCGCTGGCGGTCCCGCACCTCGTCGGCGTGCGCGGCCGGGGCGAGGGCGGGCGCGAACGCGGGGGCGGCGGCGAGCGCCAGGGCCAGCAGCGCCACGCCGCCGGTTCTCGGGACGCGCATCAGCACCGCCATTCGCGGCCGGCGCAGTCCGGCCGGGCCTGCATGGAGAGGGGACGGACGATGCCGCGGGCCAGCTGGGGCGCCAGGGCGTACGGGGTGTCGGGGTGGGTCTTGGTGACGGCGGCGGCCGGGCGGCCGTCGGCGTGGCCCGAAGTGGTCAGCATGACGTACGGGCCGCCGCGGTCGGAGGTCCGGTCCTGCCGGGCCGCGTCGATGAAACGGGCGGAGGCCGTGCCGGGGAAGGAGGCGGCGCGCAGCGCGGGGCGCACCCCGCTCGAACGGTCCGGGAGCGGCGTCGCGGGCAGTTCCCGGAACGCCCGGTCGGCCTTCCAGGCGTCGGGGAAGGCCACCACGCCGACCGTGACCACGACGCCCTGGAGCTGGTCGGCGTAGGTGGCGCGGAGCACGGCGCGGCAGCCGTGCCTGCGCAGCACGGCGGCGATCTCGGGGTCCACGGTGGTGTCGCAGCCGGTCTGGGCCGCGATGCCCGTCCGGGAGGCGAACTCGCTCCGGCCCTGGCGGACGGTGTAGGCGACCCGTTCGGGGAAGATCCGGCCCGCCGGCCAGACCTGCCAGCGCCGGGCCACCTCGGCGGCGGCGGCGTGCCGCAGCTCGGCGACGGTCGGCTCGCGGTTCATCGTGGCCCAGGCGCCGGTGAGGGCGATCGCGCTCACCATCAGGTAGCAGCAGCCCAGGACGATCGCCACGACCATCCACTGGCGGGCGTGCAGGCCCAGGACGGCCGGCCGGCCCGGCGGGCCGGTCGGCGGAGGTGCCGGCGGGCCCGGAACGGGCGGCGGCTGGGGGGAAGGGGGCAGGAACGCCACAACGGTCAAGATTAACTCTGGTTTGACCTGTTCCGCCCTGCCGTCAGGGTGACCGGTCAGGAGGGTCCCGCCGGAGAGGCGTCCTCACCGGCGGGCGGCCTCCCGCCCGGTGATCGGCGCTCGGTGGTCAGCGCTCGGTGGTGCGGCGCGCCTCCCGGGCCGCGTCCTTGATCTTCTCGCCGGCCTGTTTGGCACCGCCGGCCACGCGGTCCTTGCGGCCCTCCGCCTCCAGGCCCGGGTCGCGCGACCCGCGGCCGGCGCCCTCCTTGGCCCTTCCCTTGGCGCGCTGGGCGCGGTTCTTCAGCTTGTCCAGCCAGCTCATCATGTCCCCCTTCGGACGATCCGTCGCTCGCCCTGCTCCTCGCCTGCCCCCGCCGCCGCGATTCATGCGGGAAACGGGGAACCGGCCTCGGAGGCCGGCCGGGCGCGAGGCTCGTACCGGCCCGGTCCGGCCGGCCTACCCGGCGCGCCGCCGGCCCAGGCGGTACCGGGCGGCCTCCTGGTGGATCTTCGCCTCGGTCTCCAGCAGCCGGGCCTCGGCCCGTTCCGTCCGCATCCTGGCGCGCATCTCCCCGAAGCTCGGCGTACGGCCCGTCCGGCCGCGGCCCCGGCCCCCCTGGCCGCGTCCCGCCGCGCCCCGGCCGCCTCGTCGGAAGCGTTCCAGCAGTCGCATGGTCGGTCTCCTCCCTCGTCGTCCGCGGCGGAGGGGATGCCCGGCCTGCGCCTTTTCATGCGCGCACCCGTGGTGACGTGCGGGTTCCCGGGCGGGTGGGGTTCGGGGAATGCGGCGCGGCATGGCAAGGTTGTGCGGTGAGGACGAAGGCGTCCGCCCCCGTCAAGCCGAGCGTCAGCACAGGAGCACCCACCGTGTCGTTGCCACCTCTGGTCGAGCCCGCAGCGGAGCTCACCCGCGACGAGGTCAACCGTTACTCGCGACACCTGATCATTCCCGACGTCGGGATGGCCGGGCAGAAGCGGCTCAAGAACGCCAAGGTCCTCGTCGTCGGGGCGGGCGGCCTCGGCTCCCCCGCCCTGATGTACCTGGCCGCCGCGGGCGTGGGCACCCTCGGCATCATCGACTTCGACGTCGTGGACGAGTCCAACCTGCAGCGTCAGGTCATCCACCGGCAGTCCTCGCTGGGCAAGCCCAAGGCCGAGTCGGCCGCCGACGCGGTCCGCGAGATCAACCCGCTGATCGAGGTCGTGGTGCACAACACCGCGCTCGACCGCGACAACATCATGGACATCTTCGGGCGCTACGACCTCATCGTCGACGGCACCGACAACTTCGCGACCCGTTACATGGTGAACGACGCGGCGGTGCTGCTCGGCAAGCCGTACGTCTGGGGCTCGATCTACCGGTTCGACGGCCAGGCGTCGGTGTTCTGGGCCGAGCACGGCCCCTGCTACCGCTGCCTCTACCCCGAGCCGCCGCCGCCCGGCATGGTGCCCTCCTGCGCGGAGGGCGGCGTGCTCGGCGTGCTGTGCGCCTCGATCGGGTCCATCCAGGTGAACGAGGCGATCAAGCTGGTCGCCGGCGTCGGCGAGCCGCTGGTGGGCCGGCTGATGATCTACGACGCCCTGGAGATGAACTACCGCCAGGTCAAGGTCCGCAAGGACCCCGAGTGCCCGCTGTGCGGCAAGAACCCGACGCAGACCGAGCTGCTGGAGGACTACGAGGCGTTCTGCGGCGCGGTCTCCGAGGAGGCCGCCGAGGCCGTCGTCGACGCCACGATCTCGGCCACCGAGCTGAAGGCCATGCAGGACCGCGGCGAGGACATCTTCCTCGTGGACGTGCGCGAGCCCAACGAGTACGAGATCGTCGCCATCCCCGGCGCCACGCTGATCCCCAAGGGCGAGTTCCTGGACGGCAGCGCGCTGGAGCGGCTCCCCCAGGACAAGAAGATCGTCCTGCACTGCAAGTCGGGGGTGCGCAGCGCCGAGGCGCTGGCGGTGGTCAAGAACGCCGGGTTCTCGGACGCGGTCCACGTCGGCGGCGGCGTGCTGGCCTGGGTCAAGCAGATCGACCCGAGCCTGCCGTCCTACTGACCGGCGCGCCTCCCTCCGCGACGCACGAACGCTCGACGCCATGGCCCCCGGCCCGCACCGGCCGGGGGCCGTCGCGTTCCCCGGGCCCGGCCGAGATGAATTCTCGGCGAATCACCCGCCACTCCTGTCACAGAGTGATGTTCCGGTCACTCTGGGGAGGCATCATCGAGGCATCCGTTCACTCGACGAGAGGAACACGATGCCGACAGCACCGTTGAATAGCGTGGCCGCGGTGGGCACCGCGGCGGGGATCACGCTGAGCCTGTTCGCGAGCCCGGCCTCCGCCTCCGCCCACCGGGAGCCCCCGTTCATCAGGGTCGAGGGGCCGTCGCAGGTCTACGACGCCTCCTACGCCAGGGCGAAGACGGTCGTCCTCGTCAAGTACGGGCAGCGCAACACCGTCATCGACCTGGTGGTGAGCGAGTTCCCGCGGGAGGCGATCAACAGGCGGCTCGGGGTGCACGTCCACACCCGGCGCTGCGGCGCCAACCCGGACGACTCCGGCCCGCACTACACCAGGCCCGGGGCCGCGGCGAGCGTACGGCCGCGCAACAAGGAGGTCTGGCTGGACGTCCGGGTCCGTCCGGGCGGCCTGGGCCGTACCCAGACCGTCGTCCCCTGGAGGGTCGGCAAGGCGGCCAGGTCGGTCGTGATCCACGCCAAGCGCACCAACCAGCGCACCGGCGACGCGGGCCGCCGCCTGGTCTGCACCAACGTCCCGTTCGGCAGGTGACGCCGCGCCGGTGACCGAGGGGTGGGCCGTCCTTCACGGGCCCGAAGGACGGCCCCCGACGAAGTCCTCCACCTTGGTCACCAGCCTTCGCACCGGCGCCCGCAGGCGCTCCTCGCGCGACTCGGCCCGCGCGCGCTTGCGGGAGCCCTCCGGGTACCGGCGGTGGGCCCAGGGCGAGGCGGGACGGGCCAGCCGGACGGCCCCGACGAGCGCGAAGATCCCGATGAACAGGCCGACCAGGCCGGTCCAGGTCTTGCCCTTCGCGAGGCTGATCAGCGCCAGCGACAGGTTGAACATCAGCGCCGCCACGAGGTGCCAGGGCTCGCCGGGCACGTCCTTCTGCGCGACCACCTCGTCGACGCCCAGGGGGCGCAGCCCCAGCAGCAGGAGGCCGGACAGCGCGATCGCGATCATCACGACCTCCACCGAGACCCGGCCCTGCTCGCTCCAGTACACGTCCCGCAGGTGGAAGACCAGGGCGAACTCGTCCAGCACCAGCGCCGTCCCCACGCCGAACACCGCCGCGAAGGCGGCGGCGGCGCCCGAGACGGTGTCGGGCACGGCCAGCCCGCCGACGCCGCCGACGCACATGAACAGCAGCCCGAAGACCACGTGGTGGACGTGGTGGCCGCCGGGCGTGACGTTGCCCGGCCACCACCGCACCCGGCGGCGGATCATGCGGACGCTGAACCGGATGAACAGGAACGCGGCGATGAAGGCCACCAGGAAGCAGAACAGCCGCAGCCTGCCGGTGTCCACGATGGCCCGGACGAACCAGTTCCCCATGCGCCCCCGGTTCCCGTGCGCCGCGGCGGCGTCAGGCCGACTTGCGGCTGCGGGGCTTGGCCTCGCCCTTCTTGGCCGGGGAGGGCGCCTTGGTCCCGCCCCGCTCCGGCTTGCCCGCCGCCTTCCCCGTCCGCTTGGCCGGGGCCTTGGCGGCGGACTTCCTCTCCCCGCGTTCCTTCTTGGCCGCCTCCACGCTGGCGCGCAGCGCGCTGAGCAGGTCGGCGGCCGGCTCCTCGGCCGCCTCGGCCTCGGGACGGGTGACCTCCCGGCCCTCGACCTTGGCGTCGATGACCGACTGCAGCGCCTCCCGGTAGGCGTCCTTGTACTCGGCCGGGTCGAACTCCCCCCGCATGCTCTCGATCAGCGAGGTGGCCATGCTGAGCTCCTGCTTGCGGACCTCGATGTCCTCCTCCAGGAACGGGAAGTCGGGGGCGCGGACCTCGTCCGGCCACAGCATGGTCTCCAGGACGAAGACGCCCTCGCGGACCCGCAGCGTCGCCAGGGACTCGCGCTGGCGCAGCGCCACCTTGACGATGGCGACCTGGTCGGACCGCTCCAGCGCGTCGCGCAGCAGCACGTACGGCTTGGCGCCCTGGGCGTCGGGCTCCAGGTAGTACGACTTGGCGAAGTAGATGGGGTCCACCTCCTCCTGCTCGACGAACTGCAGCACGTCGATGCGGCGGCTGGTGGACAGCGGAAGGTCGGCGAAGTCCTCGTCGGTCAGCACGACCATGTCGCCGCTGGGCAGCTCGTAGCCCTTGGCGATGTCGCCGTACTGGACCTCCTCACCGTCGACGGTGCAGACCCGCTTGTACTTGATGCGGCCCCCGTCCTCGCGGTGCACCTGGTGGAAGGAGACGTCCCGCTGCTCGGTCGCCGAGTAGACCTTCACGGGGATCGTCACCAGCCCGAAGGAGATCGCACCCTTCCAGATACTGCGCATGGTCCGTCCTTACCCCGACGCCTGTCCTCCTTAGCCTCGCAACCTGGCGTGATTTACGCCAGAAACACACTCTTGATCCTTTTTTCTCGCAACCGAGGGGAGGGTAAGACGCGGTTATGACCATGCCGTGGCCCGTACGCCCCATGATGGCCGCCACCGGAGAACTTCCCGACGACACCGGACGCTGGGCGCTCGAGCTCAAGTGGGACGGCGTCCGCGTCATCACCTACGTCTCGGCCGACGGTGTGCGGGCCAGCGGGCGCCGCGTCACCGAACTGGCCGGACGCTACCCCGAGCTGTCCGGGCTCGCCGACCTCCTGCCCCAGCACGACGTGGTCCTGGACGGCGAGGTGGTCGCCTTCGAGGACGGGCGGCCCAGTTTCGAACGGCTCCAGCGCCGCATGCACATCGGCCGCCCCGACCCGCGGCTGATCCGGGAGGTCCCCGTCCGCTACGTGGTGTTCGACCTGCTCTACCTCGACGGCCGGCTCCTCTACGACACCCCCTACACCGAGCGCAGGGCGCTGCTGGCGGACCTGGACCTGGGCGGCACCGGGCCGGTCGAGGTGCCCCCGTTCCTGGACGGCGGCGACTCCGCGCAGGTCGCCGAGCTGATGGAGTTCACCAAGGAGCAGCGGCTCGAGGGGCTGATGGCCAAACGGCTCGACTCCCGCTACCGGCCCGGCCGCAGGGTGGACTTCTGGCGCAAGGTGAAGAACTTCCTCACCCGGGAGGTGGTCGTCTGCGGCTGGAAACCGGGCCGCGGGCGGCGCGAGGGCGGGGTCGGGTCGCTGCTGCTCGGCGAGTACGACGCCAAGGGCCGGCTGTGCTTCGTCGGCCATGTCGGCACCGGCTTCAGCGACCGCGCCCTGGACGAGCTGTACGCGACGCTGTGGCCGCTGCGCCGCGCCACCTCCCCGTTCGACGAGCCGGTGCCGCGCGAGTTCTCCCGCGACGCCCAGTGGGTTGAGCCGCGTCTCGTCGGGGAGGTCGCCTACAGCGTACGGACCAGGGACGGCCGGCTGCGCTTCCCCACCTGGCGCGGCCTGCGCGACGACAAGGACCCCCTCGAGGTGATCGGTGAGCCCTGACAAGACCAGCGTCGACGTGGAGGGCAGGGAGCTGACGCTCTCCAACCTCGGCAAGAACCTCTACCCCGCCTTCACGAAGGGCGAGGTCATCGACTACTACGCGCGGATCGCGCCGGTCATGCTCCCGCACCTGAAGGACCGTCCCGCCACCCGCATCCGCTGGCCGGACGGGGTGCGCGGCGGCTCGTTCTTCGAGAAGAACGCGCCCGCCCACACGCCCGGCTGGGTCCGTACCGCGACCGTTCCCACGCCGGGCAGCTCCACCGGGCGCGACTCCCTGGAGTTCGTCGTCGTGGACGACCTGCCCACGCTGGTCTGGTGCGCCAACCTCGCCGCGCTGGAGCTGCACGTGCCGCAGTGGAAGGTGGGGCCGCGCGGCAAGCTGCACGACCCCGACCTGATGGTGTTCGACCTGGACCCGGGGGCGCCCGCGACGATCGTCGACGCCTGCGAGGTCGCCGTGCTGCTGCGCCGGCTGCTGGCCGCCGACGGCCTCGACTCCCACCCCAAGACCAGCGGCAAGAAGGGCCTGCACCTGTACGTGCCGATCAAGGAGGACGACCGGACCTCCGCCTACGCCAAGGAGGCCGCGCAGCGCCTCGCCGCCGACCATCCGGACCTGGTGGTCAGCAAGATGGACAAGCGGCTGCGCAAGGGGAAGGTCCTGGTGGACTGGAGCCAGAACAACCCCGCCAAGACCACCGTCGCCCCCTACTCGCTGCGGGCGGCCGAGCGGCCGGGCGTCTCCACCCCCCTCACCTGGGAGGAGCTGGAGGGCTGCGACGAGGCCGGCGACCTGGCCTTCTCCCCCGACGAGGTCCTGGAGAGGGTGGACGAGCACGGCGACCTCCTGCGTCCCCTTCTCGACGAGCACGAACAGGCCCTTCCCTAGACCGCCGGAGGGCATAGACGTCCTCAGCGCCGGGTAGGACCTGGCAGCTCTTGCAGGAGAGGAGACCCCGGAATGAGCGAGATGAACCCAGTCGAGCCCGACCCCCTGGCCACCGAGGAGGAGCGGCCCGAGGAGGCGCCCGAGGCCGACGCCGCCGAGCAGCGGCTCGCCCTGCGCGAGGATGAGGGCGCCCCGGAGGCGCCGCAGCCGGTACCCTTCGACGCGGACGAGGCGGACCTGGCCGAGCAGCGGCGGGTGGTCGAGCTGGACGAGGACGACTACCGCTGACCCGGGTGTCACCGGCCTGCCCCGGCCCTCACGACTCCTCGTCCCGGCGCCTCTCCGCCGTTTCCCCCGACCTCCGCGTTGTGGGTGACCGGCGAGGTTACCGGCGCGTAGGATGAGGGGATTGGTTCCCAGCGGCGGGTACCCCTTTCCGTCGCACTGATTCGGTGATCGGAGAGTGTGGTGACCGCGACCCCGGACGCCCGCCCTCGTGGCACGCGACTGCCGCGACTGGCGCGCCGCAGGCAACTGCTCGGCGCGGCCCAGGAGGTGTTCGTCGCCCAGGGCTATCACGCCGCGGCGATGGACGAGATCGCCGAGCGCGCCGGCGTCAGCAAGCCGGTGCTCTACCAGCACTTCCCCGGCAAGCTGGAGCTCTACCTGGCGCTGCTGGACGAGCACGCCGAGGGCCTGGTGAGGACCGTCCGCGAGGCGCTGGAGTCCACCACGGACAACAAGCTGCGCGTGCAGGCGAGCATGCGGGCCTTCTACGACTTCGTGGCCGGTGAGGGCGAGGCGTACCGCCTGGTCTTCGAGTCCGACCTGCGCAACGTGGCACCGGTGCGCGCCCGGGTGGAGCGGGCCAACCACCAGTGCGCCGAGATGATCGCCCGCGTGATCGCCGAGGACACCGACGCCCCCACCGACGAGGCGTACCTGCTCGGCATGGGCCTGGTGGGCATGGCCGAGGTCAGCGCCCGCTACTGGCTGTCGCAGCAGCGCGCCGTCCCCAAGGACACCGCCGAGAAGATCATCGCCCGGCTCGCCTGGCGCGGCATCTCCGGCTTCCCGATGACCCCGGCGGGCTGACCGGCCGGCCGACCCGCCCGCGGCACGCACGCTCTCGTGCGCCGGGCCCCGCTCGTACGGCGGGCCCCGCTCGTACGGCGGGCCCCGTTCTCGTGCGCCGGTCCCGTTCACTCGCGGCGAAGCCGCCCGGCGGCGTGCCGGGCGTTCTCCGTGCGACCATCGGGTGAGGACGTCCCGCCGGGCCTGGCGGGGCGGCGGTGACAAGGGAGCAGCGCGTGCAGGTTCGCATCGGCGTCCAGTTCGTGGCCAAGGAACTCGTGGTCGAGACGGCACAGTCCGCCGACGAGGTGCAGGAGGCCCTGGCCGAGGCGCTGGCCGGGCCGCGGGGCGTGCTGGTGCTCCAGGACCAGCGCGGCGGCCGGGTGGTCGTCCCCGCCGAGCGGCTGGGCTACCTGGAGATCGCCGAGGAGGCGGGCCGCACCGTGGGCTTCGGCGGCCAGTAAGCCCGACCGCGCCCGGAGCGCACCCGGAGCGCACCCGGCCGGAGCCCGTTCCGACCCCCCTTCCCAGCCCCTTCCGAGGCCGTTCCAGAGCCGACCGAAGTGCCCGTTTTGGGGCTGTTCGGACGGGTGCACGTTTGAATCGTGCTCATAGGGCATATCGATCGCCGACCACGGGTCGTGAACACGCACCACGGCGGTGCGGGGACACGCCCCCAGAACATACGGATGGTGATCGACCAATGCTCACGACGATCCTCTGGTTCATCGTCGTCGGGGCCGTCGTCGGGGCTCTGGCCCGGCTGATCGTTCCGGGGCGCAACCCGATCGGGATCCTGCTCACGATCCTCGTCGGGGTCGTCGGGGCGATCCTCGGCGGTGTGGTGGCCGACGCCCTCGGTGCGGGCACCCTCGTCGCGATCGTCTTCTCGGTGGTGATCGCCGCCCTCGGCGTGGCGGCGCTCACCTCGCTGAACAGCCGCGGACGCGGTGGCCGTGGCTGGGGCGCGCGGCGCCACACCCACTGACCCCCGCCCCCTGATCCTTCGTGCGGGCGGCCCCCGGGCCGCCCGCACGAGCATGTCCGGGCCCGGCGCCTCAGGACGTGGCGGAGGGCGTGGGGGTCGGTGTGGCCGATCTCACCTCGGTCACCACGCCCGGCGCCATCAGGTCCGCGATCTTGTCCACCGGGACCACCGTGTCGGTCGTCTGGCACACCTGCCCGTTCATGGTCATGTCCAGCTCCTCCACGGCGATGTCGAACCGCACCTCGCCCGCGCTCAGCGTCACCTGGATCGGCGATCCGGGCCGGTGCAGGTCCGTGAGCCCGAACCGGAACGGCTTGTAGGGCTCCATCACGTAGGGCGAGCGCCGCAGGCACTCGCGCTTGTCGAAGGGCTTCAGGCGGGCGGCCAGCCGGGCGAGACCGGCCGGGGTCAGCGTGGCCGCCGCGAACAGATCGCGCGCGCCCAGGGTCCGGCCGTCGGTCAGGTCGACGACGACCGTGGCCACGCTCCCGACGTTCTTCACCCAGTTGCCCATGGAACCGGGCCGGGGGGCGACACCGAAGGTGTAGGCGACCGAGATCAGCCGGTTCGTCTTGAGGGTCACCCCAGCGGTGGCCTGGACGTCCTTCACGTCCGGGTTCCCGCCGTACTCCTTGCGGTACACCGACAGCCGCTGGTCGGACACGGCGCGCAGCGTGGCGTTGATCCGCCGTTCCACGGCTCTGTCGTGGTGCCCGCTCACGGTCACGTACTGCTGTACCGCGGCCGCCGCGCCGCCGGCCGCGGCCTGGTTCGCCGTCACCACCCGCGCGCTGACCGAGACCAGTGCGGGCGTCGCGGGCGAATCGTCGCCGCCGGTCGCGGCGTAGGTGCCGACCCCGCCCGCGGCGAGGGCGGTGACGGCCGCGGTCGCCACGATCTTGGTGCCGGTGGCCGCGAGGATCCCGCCCCCGGCCGCGCCCGCCGCCGTGCCCCCGGCGGCCGTACCACCCACGGCCGTACCACCGGCCACGGCCGTTCCCCCGGCGGCTCCCGCACCCGCACCGGCCGCCCCCGCACCGGCCGCGCCCGCTCCCGCTCCGGCCGCCGTGCCCGCCGCCGCCGTACCCGCCGCCGCCGTGCCGGCCACACCCGCGGCGGACGGAGCCAGACCGGCGGCGACCAGCGGGAAGAGCGCCGCGAGCGCCACCGCGGCCCCGGCCATGGCGCGCACGCCGCGCTGCTCCCAGCCCGGCCCGTACGCCGCCGTCGCCGCCGCCTCCAGCTCGGCGACGAACGCCGACGCCGCCGGGGGCCGCTCCCCCGCCTGCTTGGCCATGCCGCGCCGGACGAGGTCGCGCAGCGGCCCCGGTACGGCCTCCAGGGGCGGGGCGGCGTTCAGGTGCCCCTCCCGCAGGAGGTGCAGGCCCTTGCCCTCGTACGGGCGGCGCCCGGTGACGCATTCGAAGAACACGCAGGTCGCCGCGTACACGTCGGTGGCCGGGGAGGCCGCGTCGCCGCGCCACTGCTCCGGCGCCATGTACGCGGGCGTCCCCGAGCGCGACCCGTCCCCCGCCAGCGCCGCGATCCCGAAGTCGATCAGCTTGCTCAGCCCGTCGGACCGCACCACCACGTTCGCCGGCTTGTAGTCCCGGTGCACCACGCCCACCTCGTGCGCCGCCGCCAGGCCCAGCAGGGACCCCTTCAGCACGGTGAGCGCGGCCTCCGGTCCCAGCGCGCCGTGGCGGGACAGCAGTTCCTTGAGCGAGACCCCGTCCACCGCCTCCATCACCAGCGCGGCGCCTCGCTCACCGACGACGAACCGGTAGAGCCGCACCACGTGCGGATCGGTGACCCGGCCCAGCATGAGGGCCTCTTCACGGAGCCGCTCGATGGCCGTCGCGTCGCCGTCCCGCCGGATCAGGTACTTGATCGCGACCGGGGTGCCCGCGGTGGTGTGGCGGGCCAGCACCACCCTGCCCTGCGCGCCCGCGCCCAGCTCCCGGACCTCGGTGAACCCGTCGATCCGCCAGTTGTCGTCCATGTTCCTCCGGCATCGGCGAAAGCCCGGCGGCGCGGCCGTTCCGGGCGCGTTCCAAACTCGTGATCATCGCGCACCGCGGCGGGCGGGACGAACCCGCTCCCCTCGCGTGCCCCCCGTGAGATTCACCGGGCCCGCGTCAGGTTGCTGGCCGACAGTGGCCGATTTGGCCGGGCTCGGGAGGTTCCTGCGCGGCCCCCCGTACGGACCACCGCACCCCACCGGGCACGGCCGTCACAGCGGTCGTGCCGGGCCCCGTCACCGCACAGCGGTCCCGCATATACACCATTTCGGTCATGACAGGGAATAGCGGGAGCAGGGCGCGGCGTTCCACTTGACGATCGGCCATTGGTGAACGCATCGGAGGGTCGGTACACTGCGTCGCGGAGTGTGACCGCACGCAGCCACAGCGAGTGACTGCGCTCAACCCCTGATCGCGGTCGCCGAAGGAATCTTGATCGACGGCTGGTCCCTCCCGCGCGAGCGCGCGGCCACACACGGCGAACCGGCGGCCCGTCCCAGGGGGACGGCCCCGGAGGGAGCCGGTGTGTTCGATCGCCCCGGCCCACCGCGACAGCGCGGTGCCGGGGCCCGGAGCAACGCCGCCCCGGGAGCGAGGACCCCGCACTTTGGAGGCTGGAAGCCCTGACTACCTTTCGTGAACTCGGGGTCGTCCCCGAGATAACCGATGCGCTCGCTGCAGAGGGCATCGTCGACGCGTTCCCCATCCAAGAGCTCGCCCTGCCGATCGCGCTGGGCGGGCACGACATCATCGGGCAGGCCCGTACCGGCACCGGCAAGACCCTGGCCTTCGGCGTGGCGCTGCTCCAGCGCATCACGCACGGCCGCCGCAAGCCGCAGGCGCTGGTGGTGGCCCCGACCCGTGAACTTGCCCTGCAGGTGACCGACGACCTCCTGGTCGCCGGCGGCAAACTGGGCAGCCGCGTGCTCCCGGTGTACGGAGGCCGTGCCTACGAGCCGCAGATCGAGGCGCTGCGCGAGGGGGTCGACGTGGTCGTCGGCACCCCCGGCCGGCTGCTCGACCTGGTCAAGCAGAAGCACCTCGACCTCTCGGAGGTCGGCGTACTGGTGCTGGACGAGGCCGACCGGATGCTCGACCTGGGCTTCCTGCCCGACATCGAGCGGATCATCGACCGGATCCCCAGCGAGCGGCAGACCATGCTCTTCTCGGCCACCATGCCGGGCGAGATCGTGTCGCTGTCCCGCCGGTACCTGACCCGGCCCACCAACGTGCGGGCCGAGGCGCACACCGAGTCCGAGGCCACCCCGCAGGTCGTCCAGCACGTCTGGCAGGCCCACCAGATGGACAAGCCGGAGATGGTGGCGCGGCTGCTGCAGGCCGAGGGCCGCGGGCTCACCATGGTGTTCTGCCAGACCAAGCGGGCCTGTGACCGGGTCGCCTCCGACCTGGCCCAGCGCGGCTTCGCCGCCGCGGCCGTGCACGGCGACCTCGGGCAGGGCCAGCGCGAGCGGGCGCTGCGCGCGTTCCGCAACGGCAAGATCGACGTGCTGGTGGCCACCGACGTGGCGGCCCGCGGGCTGGACGTCGACGACGTCACCCACGTGGTCAACTACGAGTGCCCCGACAGCGCCGACACCTACGTGCACCGGATCGGCCGCACCGGCCGGGCGGGCAAGGAGGGCGTGTCGGTCACCCTGGTCGACTGGTCCGACCTCACCCGGTGGAAGCTGATCAACGGAACCCTCGGGCTGCCGTTCGCGACGCCGGAGGAGACCTACTCCACCTCCGAGCACTTCTACGGGGCGCTGGGCATCCCTGCGGGCACGACCGGCAAGCTCCCCAAGGAGCAGCGCGGCGAGCGCGCCGGCCTGGACGCGGAGGAGCTGGAGGACATCGGCGAGACCGGCCGGATCCGTTCCCCGCACCGGTCGCGCGGCGACCGCGACCGGGACCGTGACCACGAGCGCGACCACGAGCGCGACCACGACCGCGAGCGTCCGAGGCGGCGCAACCGCAGCCGGACCCGCACCCGCGGCGGCAAGCCGGTCGATGCGGCCACCGGTGACGGCGGGACCGAGCCCACCGCGGCGCCCGTCGCGGCGCCCGATGCCGGCGCCGACGAGGACCGTTCCGCGGGCACCGTGACGGCCGGGCGCAAGCGCACCCGTGGCCGCCGCCGCACCCGCGGGGGCCAGCCGGTCACCGAGGGCGGCGCCGTACCGGCCGCCCAGTCCGCGGAGCCCTCGCCGGGCGCCTGACCCGCGGGCCGCGTCCCACCCCACTGCGGGATCACGTTCCGGCCACCGTGATCTCGCAGTGCCGTGCGCGCGCACGCCGGCCGCCGGCTCAGCCGTGCGCACGGAGCCGCAGCGCGGTGGAGGGACGATCGGTGATCAGCACCGCGACCCGGGGATCGCCGAGGAAGCGCCGCATCAGCGGCTCGGCGTTGACCGTCCAGACCATCGCGGGAAAGCCGGCACGCGCGCACTGGCGCAGCACGCCCACGCGCGCGAGCCGGTGGTTGAGCGCCACCATGTCGGCGCCGCTCTCGCGGACGGCGCGCAGCGGCACGAAGTCACGCACCGCGGTGCCGCGCTCCCAGAGCCCGCGCCCCACCGACAGCGCGACGGTCACGCCGGGGAAGTCACGCTTGATCAGGGCCACCGAGGCGGGCTCTCGGGTCGTCACCACGAACCCGTCGCCGCCGAAGGACTCCAGCGCCAGCTCGACCGTCTCGTGCTCGCAGCCGTGCTCCTTGAGATCCAGATGCGCCCGCGCCCGCTCCTTGATGATCTCCAGCGCCTCGGCCACCAGCGGCACCGGCCGCGAGGCCAGCGCGCGCACCCGCGAGTACGGGCAGCGGTTCAGCGGCACGCCCGCCACGGTCCGGTCGTGGTGGACGACCAGCGCTCCGTCGGCGGTACGGCGGACGTCGATCTCGACGTACTCGGCCCCCGAGGCGACCGCGTCGTGCAGGCCGGTCAGGCCCGCGGAGTCCCGGCGATGGGCCGAGATCGCCGTCACCGTGGGCCCCCCGCGCCGCGCTGTTCCACGTTCCCGGACGCTACCAGCGCCGCACCTCGGCCGGTGTCCGCACGCTCATATTTAGTAGGCTGGCCTCCTGTGAGTACGCCCCGGTTCGTGACCCTGCCCCCCGGCGTGCGCCGGACGACGGTCGAGACCTCGCGCGGCGTCTTCGCCGCGCTGGAGGCGTTTCCGGGGTCGGGCGTGCCCGAACGCGCCCCCGCCCTGCTGGTCCCGGGTTACACGGGCAGCAAGGAGGACTTCATCGCCGTGCTGCAGCCCCTCGCCCGCGCCGGGCGCCGGGTCGTGGCCGTCGACATGCGCGGGCAGTTCGAGACCGCGGGTTCCACCGACCCGGCGGTCTTCACCCGGGCGGCGCTCGGCGATGACGTCGCCGCGCTGGCGGAGGCCCTCGGGCCGGAGCCGGTGCACCTGGTGGGGCACTCCTTCGGCGGGCTGGTCACCCGGGAGGCGGTGCTGTCCGGCCGGCTGCTGCCCGCCTCGTACACGATCATGAGTTCCGGCCCGGCCGGCGTCACCGGCAGGGCGGCGGCCAGGGCGCAGGCGCTGCGGGACGCCGTGCCGCAGCTGGGCCTGGGACAGATCTGGGACCTCAGCCTGGGGCCCGACGCGCTGGGCCGCGGGCTGCCCGAGGAGATCGTCGACTTCCTGAAGGCCCGCACGCTGAGCAACTGCGAGACCGGGCTGGTGGCGATGGCGCACGAGCTGCTGACCTGCCCCGACCGGGTGGACGAGCTCGTCAAGGTCGCCGAGGACACCGGGCTGCGCACGCTGGTGCTGTACGGCGAGGACGACGACTGCTGGGAGCCGCGCGAGCAGGCGCTCATGGCCGAGCGGCTCGACGCCGCCAAGGTGGTCATTCCCGGCGCCGCGCACTCCCCGGCCGTGGAGGCGCCCGAGACCACGGCCAGCGCCCTCACCGACTTCTGGAATCACTGCGAGCGCGGCATCCGCTGACGCCCGGCATCCGCTGACGCCCGGCGTCCACGGCCGTTCTCCTTCGGGTTGCGCTCCTCCGAGCCGCTCTCCCCTGGGCCGCCCTCCCCTGCCCGCCGTGACTGCCACCCGTCCCGGGTGCCCGTTCACCGGGGGGCGGGGGTGCGGGCAGAGCGATGTAATGACACACTTACGGCAGTTTGTCTCACGAGTGCGAGGGGACCGCCATGCCCGCGACCGTCCAGCCCCCCGAGAGCGTCACCTGGCGCGTCCACATCGACCGGACCATGTGGGTCGGTGGTGTGCGCGGCCTGATGCTGCAGGCGCTGCACCCCGTCGCCATGTGGGGCGTCTGGCAGAACTCCAACTTCCAGGAGGACCCTTTCGGGCGCCTGCAGCGGACGTCCGACTTCGTGGGCCTGTCGACGTTCGGCAGCCCGGACGAGGCCGAAGCGGCGGCGGCGCGGGTCCGCGCGATCCACCGCAGCCTGCGCATCCTCAACCACGACACCGGCAGGACCGAGCGCCTGGACCAGCCGGAGCTGCTGCTGTGGGTGCACTGCGCCGAGGTCTACTCCTACCTGGAGGTGGCCCGGCGGGCGGGGCTGCCGCTGACCGGCGCGATGGCCGACCGCTACCTGGAGGAGCAGCGGCGCAGCGCCACGTACGTGGGCCTGCACGCCGAGGACGTCCCCGGCAGCGTGGCCGAGATGGAGGCGTACATGGCCGAGATGCGGCCCCGGCTGCGGGTGACCGAGGAGGCCGCCGCCACCGTCCGGTTCCTGCTGTGGCCCACCCTGCCGGAGAACCTGAGGTTCCTGGCCCCCGGCAAGCCGGGCTACTTCCCGTTCGGCGCGCTGTGCTACTACTCGCTGCCGGGCTGGGCCAGGGAGATGTACGGGACCCTGCCCGAGGTGCCGCAGGCCGCCGTGACCGCCGCGCTCCGCTCGTTCCGGCTGGCGATGAACTCGGTCCCGGAACGGCTGCACGACCACGCGTTCGCCAAGCCGACCAGGGAGATGCTGGACCGGGCCCGCGGCAGGCTCGCCGCCGAGGGCTACGATCTCGGCCACGGACTGTACGGGCTGCGCGATCCCCGGCGCTGGCCCCGCCGGAGCCCGCTCGTCCCGGCCTGACCGCCCGCGCCGCCGCCGGCCGCTGGTCACTCCGCCAGGGGACGCGGGTCACTCCGAGGGCAGGGCCGCCCAGGGTTCCTTGCGCGGGGCCGCCTGGAGCCCCTCCGGGCAGTGCCGGGCGAAGTCGCACCACGAGCACCGGTTCCCGGGACGCGGCGGGAACATCGCGTCGTAGGGCGCGTGGTCGACCGCGGCGCCGTCCCCCGGGCGGGGCCGGGGCACGGCCGGAGGGCCGAGGCGTTCCCGGTACGCCTCGTCGGCCTCCGCGGCCTCGGCCGCGATCTGCTCGGCCCGCCGCAGATGCCGCCGGAGGGACTCGTCGGTGTGCTCCCAGACCGCCACCTCGCCGCTGGGCAGGTGGTGCAGCTCCACGCGGCGGCACGGCCGGCGCAGGACCCGGGCGGCGGCCGTCGCGTACAGGGCCAGCTGGAGTGAGCCCCGCGCGTCGTCGGGGGTGAGGACGTGCCGTCCGGTCTTGTAGTCGACGATCACCAGCTCCGGGCCGCGCGCGTCGAGCCTGTCGACGCGCCCCGACACCGCGATCCGGTCGGTGCGGGTGGAGACCGTGCGCTCGACGCCGAGCGGCTCGTCGGCGGGGTCGAGCCGGGCGACGTACCGCTCCACCATCGCGCGGGCGCGGTCGCGCCACTCGGCGGACTGGGCGGCGTCCCGGAACCCGTCGGTCAGCCAGCCGCGGGCCAGGAGCGACCCGGCCGCCTCCACGGTGCGCTCGCGTTCGGGCAGCCGCCACCAGGCCGCCAGGGCGTTGTGCACGCTGGCGCCGACGCTGTTGTGCGCCCACGCCGGGCCCTTGGGCGGCGCCGGCCGGTCGAGATAGGTCATCCGGTAGCGCCGCGGGCAGTCCAGCCAGGCGTTCAGGCGGGACGGCGTGCAGGCGTACAGGCGCTGGGGCATGCCCTCCAGGCCCAGTTGCTCGGCGACCATGGGCTCAGCCGTCCGTCCGCGGGGTCTCGCCACCGTCCACCGGTGCGGGGATCAGTCCTCGGCCTCGCGGGCGAGGGCGCCCCAGCTCTCCCAGCGGGCGTCCTCGTCGCCGACCGTGGTCTCGTCGCCCTGGCCCGGCAGGACCCGCAGGTCCTTGGGCAGCGGGGTCAGCAGCGCGCCGATCGAGTTGAGCTGCTTGCGCAGGTCCTCGTAGACGCCGCCGACGGAACCGGGCCGGTTGCGGTGCAGGGTGTCGCCGGAGAACAGCGCGCTCAGCTGCTCGCTGATCACGCAGACCGAGCCCGGGGTGTGCCCGGGGGTGTGCACGATCTCCAGCTGGGCGCCGGCGATCTCGAAGACGCCGCCGTCCTCCAGCCAGATGTCGGGCTCCAGCGACCGCAGCGCCTTGGCGTCGTCCTCGTCGTCCTCCTCCTTGGCGAGGCGGCCGAAGTAGTCGCGCCACAGCAGCCGGTCCGCGCGGTGCAGCCCGATCGGCGCCCAGTTCTCCTCGTCGTCCTCGCCCGCGGCGGCGACCTCCAGCACCACGCTGAGGCGGTGCTCGTTGCCGTCGGTCAGGATGACGGCCATGACCTCGCGGTCACCGACCTCCTTGAGGATGGCCTCGGCGTCGTGCGACGGGTCGATCACGATGACCTCGTCGTCGTCGCCGACGATGTAGGTGTTGCTCTCGACGTCGTACTCGGTGTCGTCCAGGGTCACCTTCCCCGACGTCACCACCTGTTCGATGCGCGCGTCCACGCATCCGACCCTACCGCGCGGCGCCCACCCCGTGGGGCCGATGCGGCCCCGGGGCCGCGGCCGGTCATACCGAGGCCAGCTTCACCTGCTGTTCCGGGGTGCCTTCGGCCTCGAACGTGGCCGTTCCGACGTACGGGTCGGTCAGCGTGATCTTGATCCGGACGCTCTGCCCGTTCCGCAGGGTGCCGAACGAGCGGCTGAGCGTGAGGCCGGTCGCCTCGGCCCTCCATTCGACGTCGCCGCCCTCGGCGGTGAGCGTCACCTCGATCGATCCCCTGTCCTCGACCTTGACGTCGCCCACCGGGGAGACCATCAGGCGGGGGCCGGCCGGCTTGATCGTGCCGCCGGACGTCGCGGGCGGGTTCTTCCCGCTCGCGGCCTGCCCCGTGCTCGACGAGGAGGTCGACTCGGGCCGGCCGCCGCGATCGTCCTGGTTCGCGGCCCAGAAGATCGCGCCGATCGCGACCAGAACGGCGACGGCGGAGACGACGCCGGGCGCGATCCAGCGGCGCCCGCCACCGCCCCCGCCACCGGAGGACGGCGCCCCGGCGGGGTCGCCGGGCAGGACCGCGGTGGACGGCGGCGGCGCCGCGGCCCCCGCCGGTCGCCCCGCGTCCACCTGGGGCGCGTCCGCCCTGGTGACGGGGGTGTCGGCACGGGTCGCAGCGGCGAGCGTACGGCCCTCGGCCATGATGTCGGCGGTGTCCCCGCCGTGCCCGATCAGCCGCATCAGCAGCTCGGCCGAGGTGGGGCGCGCCGCGGGGTCCCGGTCCAGCGCCGCCGAGACCAGCTCGCGCAGCGGCTCCGGGAGGTCGCCGAGCCGCGGGGACCCGTGCAGGATGCGGCCCATCACCGCGGGGATGGTGTCGGCGCCGAAGGGCGGGCGGGCGGTGGCCGCGTACACGATCGTGGCGCCCCAGGCCCACACGTCGGCCTCGGTGCCGACCCGGCCCGTGCCGAACTGCTCGGGGGCCATGTACGAGGGCGTCCCCACCACGGCGCTGGCCCCGGTGGCGGCCGGGTCCAGGGCCTTGGCCACCCCGAAGTCGATCACCCGCGGGCCGTCCTGCGCGAGCAGCACGTTGCCGGGTTTGAAGTCGCGGTGCACGATCCCGGCCTGGTGGATGGCCGCCAGGGCGGTCGCGGTGCCGATCGCCAGCCGTTCCAGCTGGGCGCCGGGCAGCGGCCCCTGCTCGGCGACCACCTGGGAGAGCGAGGGACCGGCCACGTACTCGCTGACGATGTACGGCCGGTCGCCGTCGATGTCGGCGTCCAGCACCTGGGCGGTGCAGAAGCGCGCCACCCGCCGGGCCACCGCCAGCTCCCGGACGAACCGCGCCCGGGCCGGGTCGTCCCCGCGCAGCGACGCCTGGAGCAGCTTGACCGCCACCCGCTCGCCGGACGCGCCGGAGCCCAGGTAGACCACGCCCTGGCCGCCCTGGCCGAGCCGGCCGTGCAGCTCGTAGGTCCCGATCCGCCGTGGGTCCTCCGGCAGCAATGATGCCACTTCTGACATTCCACCCCTCCCCGCCTTAACCGCAGGAATCGTAGTGAGTCAGCTACGCGTCAGGGGCTCCGACGCGCCAGGAACCGAGGCGAGGAGGGCCGCGTAATCCTCGTCCGAGGTCGTCTCGCAGCCCAGCCGGTCGCCGGTCTGCGCACCGTGGTCATCGCTGGACCCGGTCGTGAACAGGCCCAGCCCCGCCGCCAGGTCGCGCAGCCGCGCCCGGTCGTCCGGCCCCTGCTCGGGGTGGTCGACCTCGATCCCGCCCAGGCCGGCGGCGGCCAGTTCCCCGATCGCCTCGTCGCCGACGGCGTAGCCGCGCCGCGCCCGGGGGTGGGCGAGCACGCAGGTGCCTCCCGCCTCGCGGACCAGCCGGATCGCGCGGACCGGATCGAGCGGGTAGGGCCCGACGTGGGCACGGCCGCCATGCCCGATCCACGTCCCGGTGAACGCCTCGTCCAGGGTGCCCACCACACCGGCCTCGACCATGGCGCGGGCGACGTGCGGACGCCCGACGGCCTCGCCCCCGGCCAGCTCGCGCACCCGTTCCCAGGTGACGCCGGCGCCCAGCGCGCGCAGGCGGTCCACCATGGTCCGCGCCCGGTTCACCCGGTGCTCGCGGATCCGGGCCAGCTCACCGGCCAGCGCGGGCTCGTCCGGATCGAACAGGTAGCCGAGCAGGTGCAGGCTCCGGTCCTCGTGCCGGCAGGACAGCTCCACGCCCGGGACGAGCGTCAGCCCCTCGGGCAACGCCGCACGGGCAGCGTCCCAACCGGCGACGGTGTCGTGGTCGGTGAGCGCGAGCACGTCCAGCCCGGCCGCGCGCGCCCGCCGCACGACCTCGGCGGGCGGCCGGGTCCCGTCGGAGACGTCGCTGTGGCTGTGCAGATCGATCCGCATGCCCCGTTCCTATCAGGAACGCCTGCCGTGAACGGCCATCAGGAACGCCTGCCGGGAGCGCGGGACGCGCGGCGGCCGGTCCGGAGGCCCGGTCAGTGGTCGAGCCGGGGGCTGAACGCGCCGTACGGAAGGTCCGGCGCCATGCCGGGCTCGCGCAGGTCGACCAGCTGCGGGCGTTCCAGCATGAGCACCCCGGCGTCGGCCGGCCACAGGATCACCCACAGCCAGTCGGCCATGGCCTCGCCCGCGTAGACGGCACGGTCGGGTTTGGACGGCACCGCCCACATCGGCACGGAGTGCCCGCTGGTGGCGGTCGGCCCCTGGACGTTCAGCTTGACGTGCGCCGGCCGGCGGTCGAAGCCCTCGCCCGGGTCGGGGCCGTCCAGGCCGGCGTAGAAGGCGCCCAGGCCGATCCCGGGCTCCTCGGCGATCAGCAGCATGTCGGCGGGGCCGCTGAGCAGCCCCGGCCCCGAGAGCGCCACGGCGCAGGCGCGGGCGCCGGTGCGTTCGTCGCCGACCGTGCGGAACCCGGTGACCAGCCAGCCGAGGGGCAGCGGCCAGGGCACCCACACCGGCACCCGGGTCTCCTGGAGGACGGCCGCTAGGCCCTCGTCACCCGGTCTCTTGGGAGGCTGTCCCGGCAGGACGGCGCCGTGCAGATCGCAGCTCCAGTCGCTCGACCAGAGACCGGGTGCGTGCAACCGCCCGCCGCAACGGGGGCATGTGGGCTCGGCCCTCATGGCTACCAACAGTGCGCGTCAGTTACGCGCCACGTCAAGTCACCCCAGCTCAGCCCACAGGAAAAAGGGGGACAAAATGGTGTGGTGAAGGTGCGCTGCGTGGGCGGGATCGCCCAGGACGGATCCGGACGGCTCCTGATGATCAGGCGGGGCCGGGCCCCGTCGGCGGGACTGTGGTCCCTACCGGGCGGCCGGGTCGAACCCGGCGAAGGCGACGAGGAGGCCGTCGTCCGCGAGATGCGGGAGGAGACCGGGCTGGAGGTGTCCGTGGGCGCGCTGGTGGGCACCGTGGAACGGCCCGGAGCGGACGGCGTCACCTACGAGATCCACGACTACGCGGTGACGGCCCTGGGAGGCACGCTGCGGGCCGGTGACGACGCCGCCGACGCGCGCTGGGTCACGCCCGCGGAACTGCGCGCCCTCCCCACCGCGCCCGGAGTGCTCGAAGCCCTCCGTGAGTGGGGCATCACCTGAACCCCGAGGCCCCGGAAGGCGGCGGCGAGGTGTCGGAGGGCGGCGAGGTGTCGGAGGGCGCCTGGGGCGGCGAGTCCTCGTCCGGACCCGGTGGAGCGTGCGGCGGGCCCTGCCCTGGATCCGGTGGAGCGCCCTGACCCGAGACGGGCGGGGTGTCGTGGGAGAGGCCGGGCGGGGTGTCGTGGCCCGGAGCGGGCGGGGTGTCGTGGCCCAGGGCGGGCTGCGTGTCGTGGGCCGGGCCGTGCGGCGCCGGTGTGTCGGCCGCGTGAGCGGGCGGGGCGTCCACGGCGGGACCGGCCACGACCGTCTGGATCCGCAGCCGCCGTACCAGCCAGACCACGGCCGCCGCGTACAGCAGCATCGGCACCACGTCGGCGATCACGTACTGCCAGGGGACCGCGCCCTGCTGGATGTCGAGCTTGCCGACGGCCGCCGGGAGCATGAACGCCATCAGGTTGTTGAAGACGTGCAGGGCGATGGCCGCTTCGAGGCCGCCGCTGCGCACGGCCAGCCAACCCGCGATCGCACCGAAGAGGAACACGTCGAGCATCCCCCAGCCGGTGTAGCCGTGCCCGGAGGTGAAGAGGGCCGAGCCGACCACGATCCCCGGCCACGGCGTCCGGAAGACCACGCTGAGCGCCTGCCCGACCCGTTTCCGGCTGTTCTCCAGCGTGCACGCCCCGACGGCCTGCAGCAGCCATCCGCGGAACACGTACTCCTCGGCGGACGCCTGGAACGGCACCAGAAGGACGATCACGGCGGCGGCGACCAGGAACCGGCCCCAGCCCACCCAGTGCTCGTCGGCCCCCGCGGCCGGGTCGTCCACCGCCAGACTCGCCAGCCACGAGGTGCCGAACGAGACCGCGCAGAACACGATCGCCAGCCCGGAGCAGATCAGCAGCCAGCGCCAGCGCAGCCGTCCGGCGACCGAGGACAGGGTGCCGGGTCTGCGCCGCTGGATCCACCAGGGCACCAGCAGCGCGAACGGGAGGAAGAGCGCCAGCGCGGCGAGGTTGAACCCCAGGTCCGCGATCTCGTTCCCCAGGATGGTGCCGCCGGTGCCGAGCTCCTCGGGCGCGGTGCCGGTGACCAGCATGGAGACGACCATGGCGCCGATGCCCAGCACCATCACGCAGGCGAGGCCGCCGAAGAGGATGACCAGCGACCCGACCCACGGACGCCACCAGCGGTGCGCCGCCGTACGGGCCATGCGGTGGTACGGGGAACCGGGAGGCGTCGGCACGACCCAGGGCCGCTTGACCGGAGGCGGGCCGTAGCCGGGATAGGGCATCCCCTGCGTCCCGTACGGCTGTGGCGGCGCTCCGTAGGGCTGAGGCGGCCCGTACGGCTGGGGCGGCCCGTAGGGCTGGGTGGAGCCGTACCGGCCCGCATAGGGCGGCGGGTACTCGCCCTCAGCCGGATACGACCCCGTCTGCGGATACGGCCCAGTCTGCGGGTACTGGCCTGTCTGCGGATACGGCCCGGCCTGCGGATATTGCCCCGCTTGCGGCTGGCCCGTCTGCGGCTGGCCCGTCTGCGGGTACTGCCCCGTCTGCGGGTACTGCCCCGTCTGCGGGTACTGGCCTGCCTGCGGGTACTGGCCTGCCTGCGGGTACGGCCCGGTCTGCGGGTACTGGCCTGCCTGTGAGGGCGCGGGCGGGGGCTGCTGCCCGGGCCACTGGGCGGGCCACTGCGCGGGCGGCGCCGACGGTTCGGCCTGCGGCTGCGGCGGCTGGGACGTGGACGGCGTGGACGGCGTAGGCGGCTCGGGCGCGGCCTCCGGCTCCGGGCGCCGTTCGCCGGGAGACCCGCCCGTCACTCCGGGATCGGGCGGAGCCCAGCCGTTGTCCGCCGGATCCGACACGCGCGACCTCCCTGGGAAGACTTCCTTGCCGGGGACCGGGGACGACCCGGACGCGGCGAGCACGGAGGCGCGGCGAGCCCGGTCCCTGTGACGAATCGTACGTGCAGGCGGCGGCGGTCGTGGCGCTCAGGCGCCCGGGGGCCGGAAGGCGGTGGTCCGGGTCAGTCCGGCGGCCCGGCCCTTGGTGGCGATGACCAGCGCCATCTTGCGGGACGCCTCGTCGATCATCTCGTCGCCGAGCATGGCCGCGCCGCGTCCCTCCACCCGGGTGCTGTGGTCGTAGGCGTCCAGGATCAGTTCCGCGTGGTCGTAGTCCTCCTGGGACGGGGAGAACACCTCGTTGCCCGCCTCGATCTGGGAGGGGTGCAGCACCCATTTCCCGTCGAAGCCCAGCGCCGCCGACCGCTTGGCCACCCGGGTGAAGGCGTCCACGTCGCGGACGTTGAAGTAGGGCCCGTCGATGGCCTGGAGATCGTGCGCGCGGGCGGCCAGGAGGATGCGCATCAGGATGTAGTGGTAGGCGTCGCCCTCGGTGTAGCCGGGCGGCTGCTCCCCCACCACGAGCGTCTTCATGTTGATCGAGGCCATGAAGTCGCCGGGCCCGAAGACCAGGGCCTCCAGCCGCGGCGAGGACGCGGCGATGGCGTCGATCGCGACCATGCCGCGGGCGTCCTCGATCTGGGCCTCGATCCCGATCCGGCCCTCCTCGTACCCCATCGCCCGCTCGATCTGGGTGAGCAGCCGGTCCAGCCACAGCACGTGGGAGGGGTCCTGGACCTTGGGCAGCAGGACGCAGTCGAGCCGGGCGCCCGCGCCCTCCACGACCTCGATCACGTCCCGGTACGCCCAGTGGGTCTCCAGGTCGTTGATCCGCACCACCCGGACCTTGCCCGTCCAGTCGCCCTCGTTGAGCGCGGCGACGACGTTCCGGCGGGCCTCCTCCTTCGCGCCGGGCGCCACGGCGTCCTCGAGGTCGAGGAAGATCTCGTCCGCGGGGAGTCCCTGGGCCTTCTCGATGAAACGGGGATTGCTCGCCGGGACCGCCAGGGTGGTACGTCGTGAGCGCATGCTGCGGATGCTATCCACCGGCCCGGTATGGGACGCTGCCGGTATGAGCTATCCGCGGCGGGCGCTGGTGGAGGAGGCGGCCAAGAAGTCCGGCCTGCTGTGGCTGACCCTGCCCGGCCTGCCGCAGCCGCGGGCCGCCTGGCACCTGTGGCACGACGGCGCGGCGTACGTGCTGACCGGCGGCGAGGGCGAGCAGCCGCTGCCGGGCCTGCCCGAGGCCGAGAGCGTCCAGGTGACGCTACGCGGCAAGGACAAGGGCGGGCGGCTGATCTCGTTCGTCGCGGCCTGCGAGCAGGTACGGCCGGGCACCGAGTTGTGGGACACGGTGGTGCCGCTGCTGGCGAAGGACCGCCTGAACGCCGCCACCCACGAGGGCCAGATCGAACGCTGGGCCGAGGAGTCGTACGTCATCCGGCTCACCCCGACCGACGAGGTGATCGAGGGGCCGGGCGAGTACTCGGGCGACTACGCCAGCGTGCGGCCCGTGCCGACACCGGCGACGACCGCGGGCACCCCGCCGCGCCTGCTCGGGGGCAAGGGCCGCCGAGCCGACCGCTGAGCCCTCACATGGGCAGGTGGCTGTTGGTGCTGATGGCGCGCAGCTTGTCGGGGTTGGCGACCAGCTGGATGGACGCCACCCGGCCGTCGTCGCGGATGTCCAGCGTGATCGTGGTGATGGGGGCGTCCGGGCCCTCCAGGACCAGGCCGGGGACGCCGTTGATCTCGGCCCGGCGCATCCGCATCTCCTCGGGCCGCACCCCCTGGTAGGGCTGCCCCATCACGGCCAGCAGCCAGCGCGCCACCTTCGCGGCGCCGTGGATGGTGCGCCGCGCCGCCCTGACCTTGCCGCCGCCGTCGGTCCACAGCACCACGTCGGGGGCCAGCGCCTCCATCAGGACGTTGATGTCGCCGCCCATCGCGGCGTCGAGGAACCGTTCGGTGGCCGCCCGCCGCTCGCGCCGGTCGGTCTCGAACCGCGGACGGCGGGCCTCCACGTGCTTGCGGGCCCGGGTGCCCAGCTGCCGGACGGCGGTCTCGGACCGGTCGACCGCCTCGGCGATCTCCCCGTACGGGAACCCGAACACCTCCTTGAGCAGGAAGACGGCGCGCTCCAGCGGGCTCAGCGTCTCCAGCACCACCATCATCGCCATCGACACCGACTCCGACAGCTCGGCGTCCTCGGCGACGTCCGGGGTGGTCAGCATGGGCTCGGGCAGCCACGGCCCGACGTAGGTCTCGCGCTGCGCGCGGGCGGAGCGGAGCCGGTCCAGCGCGAGGTTGGTGGTGATCCGCACCAGGAAGGCGCGGGGATCGCCGATCTCGGACCGGTCCGCCGCCGACCAGCGCAGCCAGGCGTCCTGGACGGTGTCCTCGGCGTCGGCGGAGGTCCCCAGCATCCGGTAGGCCACCGCGAACAGCAGCTTGCGATGCCCCTCGAAGACCGCCTCGATCCCCTCGGCCGTCCCGGACGCCTCGGTCATGTGCGCGCTCCCTCCGTGCCTCGCCGCGGGATCTCGCAGCGGTCCTTGAACCCTTGGCCGGCCAGTCCGGCCGCCGCGTTGAAGCGTGACCGCAGGTTCTCCACCGCCACCATCATCGTCAATTCCACCAGCTGCCGCTCATCGAGGTGGCGGCGGAGCGCGGCGGTCAGCTCGTCGGTGACCGTGGGCGGGTCGGTGGTCATCGCCTCGGCGTACTCCATGACCAGGCGTTCGTCCTCCTCGAACAGGTCGCTGTCGCGCCAGTTCGGGACCGCCTCCAATTTCTCCAGGGAGAGGCCGTTGGTGTTCGCCTCCCAGGTGCCGAAGTCCACGCACCACGAGCAGCCGATCTTGACGGCGGTCGCCATGACGGCCAGGTCCTTCAGCCGGTGCGGCACCGCCTTCCAGCGGAGCACCTGCAGCTCCATCAGGGCGGAGGCGGTGCCGACGCCCATGTGGTGTCCCATGGCGCGGGCGGGGTCCAGCTCCGCGCCGAACTTGCGGCGGGTGAACCAGGCGGCCAGCCGGTACCGGAAGGTGCGCGGGGGGTCGAGGGAGATGCGCGTCATCGGGGCCTCCGTTTCGCTCGACGTGCTACCTGCGACGTCACAGTAAGGACGGGAGGACCAGCACGAATGTGACATCCGGCAGGGACCGCGCCGAGCCCCGCGCGGCCCCCTCCGGAGGCGGGTCCGCGCCCCCGGATGATGCCCAAGATCGCGGGTAGTCTCCCTCCCATGACCGGAGTTCCGGCGCGGGTCTTCATCGCGCGGCTCGCCGGGATCGCCGTCTTCGACCCGGCCGGCGACCAGGTGGGCCGGGTCCGCGATGTCGTGGTGGCGCTGCGGCTGGGCACCCGCCCGCCCCGGGTGCTCGGGCTGGTGGTGGAGGTGACGCCGCGCCGCCCGGTCTTCCTGCCCATCACCCGGGTCACCGTGATCGAGGCGGACGCGATCGTCTTCGACGGCCGCCTCAACGTGCGCCGCTTCCAGCAACGCGAGTCCGAGACCCTGGTGATCGCCGAGATGCTGGACCGCACGGTCCGGCTGACCGAGACCGACGAACCGGTCTCGGTGGTCGACGTGGCGATGGAACCCACCCGCACCCGGGACTGGCTGCTGCTCAAGGTCGCCGTGCGCCGGGTGCGCGGGCGCGGGCGGCGCGGCCTGCGCCGCCAGGGCGAGACCTTCGTGGTGGACTGGGACGCGGTGCACGGCTTCTCGGCGGTCGAGCACGGGCAGGGCGCGGCCGGGCTGATCGCCGCGTTCGAGCGGATGAAGCCCGCCGACCTGGCCGGGGTCGTCCACGAGCTGCCGGAGAAGCGCCGCACCGAGGTCGCCGTCGCGCTGGACGACGCGCGGCTCGCCGACGTCCTGGAGGAGCTGCCCCCCGACGACCAGGTCGACATCCTGGGGCGGCTGCAGGTGGAGCGGGCCGCCGACGTGCTGGAGGCGATGGATCCCGACGACGCCGCCGACCTGCTCGGCGAGCTGCCCACCGAGCAGCGCGAGCGGCTGCTGACGCTGATGGAGCCGCAGGACGCGGCGCCGGTGCGGCGGCTGCTGACGTACGCCGAGGACACCGCGGGCGGCCTGATGACCACGGTGCCGGTGGTGGTGCCCCCGGACGCGACCGTGGCCGAGGCGCTGGCCCGGATCCGCAACCCGGACCTGAACCCGGCCCTGGCCGCCCAGGTGTACGTGTGCCGCCCGCCGAGCGCGACGCCGACCGGCCGCTACCTGGGCACGGTGCATTTCCAGCGGCTGCTGCGGGAGCCGCCGCGCACGCTGGTCAGCGGGATCGTGGACAGCGAGCTGGACCCGCTGCGGCCGACGGTGTCGCTGGAGGCGGTCGCGACCTACCTGGCCGCCTACAACCTGGTGGCGGGGGCCGTCGTGGACGAGAACGGCCACCTGCTCGGGTCGGTCACCATCGACGACGTCCTCGACCATCTGCTGCCCGAGGACTGGCGGGAGACGGTGATGGACGCCACCGCCGAGGCCGTCGCCGATCCGGAGGAGGAGGCGCTGCGCGGCGCCCGCGACCGGACCGGCGCGCCGGAACGAACGTGAGCGATCGGGGAGACGAGCATGACGAGCATGACGACCACGACCACCGCGGCGCGCCTGGACCAGCCGCGCGAGCTGCGCCGCACCCTGCTGCCCCGCCCGCACTACGATCCCGAGTCGTTCGGCCGCCTCTCGGAGCGGATCGCCCGTTTCCTGGGCACCGCCCGGTTCCTGGTCTACATGACGGTGTTCGTGACGGTGTGGATCGGCTGGAACGCGCTGGCGCCGTCCTGGCTGCGCTTCGACCCGTACCCGTTCATCTTCCTGACGCTGATGCTGTCGCTGCAGGCGTCGTACGCGGCGCCGCTGATCCTGCTGGCGCAGAACCGCCAGGGTGACCGGGATCGGGTGCAGTACGAGCAGGACCGGTCGCGCGACGACCGCAGCATCGCCGACACCGAGTACCTCACCCGGGAGATCGCCGGGCTGCGGATGGCGGTCAGCGAGGTGGCCACCCGCGACTTCGTGCGCTCGGAGATCCAGCAGCTGCTCAAGGACATCGACGGCGAACGCAAGGAGTCGAACTCCGCCCTGTCGTAGGGTCCCGGGCCCTGTCGTAAGGTACCGGACCCTGTCGTAGGGTCCCGGGCGTTCAGGCGGACCGGCGGGAGACGGCGGGCCGGTCGAGCCGGGGGCGGTCCACCAGCTTGGTCAGGACCCGGGCGAGCATCCTCAGGTCGTCCTCGTCGAGCCTGGTGAGCACGTATTCGCGGACGCCGCGCTCGTAGGTGGGGCCGGCCTCGTCCAGCCGGTCCCGGCCCTGCGGGGTGAGCACCGCGAACAGGCCGCGCGCGTCGCTGGCACAGCTCTCCCGGACCACCAGCCCCTCCCGCTGCAACCGGTCCACCAGCCGGGTCAGCCCGCTGCGCGACAGCAGCACCCGGTCGGCCAGGTCGTTCATCCGCAGCCTGCCGTCCGGCGACTCGCCCAGATGCATGAGCACGTCGTAGGAACCGAGCGCGAGGTCGTGATCGGCCAGCAGGTCGGCCTGGAGGCGGCGGGAGATCTGCACCTGGGCGCGCAGCATGGCACGCCAGACGGTGAGCTCTTCGGCCGAGATGGTCCCGGACGGCGTTGTCACGATTCGATCGTACGGCCGTCCGGGCCCCGGCGCGATGCGTACGCGCCCCCCGGACGAGGCCCTGACGAGGCCCTGACGACGCCCGCACGACGCCCGCACGACGCCCGCACGACGCCCGCACGACGCCCGCACGACGCCCGCACGACGCCCGCACGACGCCCGCACGACGCCCGCACGACGCGCCCTGTACGCGCCCGGCACGGCCCGGGTTCGCGGGCATGGCCACAGAGTTCATACCATGGGGGTATGGCCTCCCAGTTGACGACCGAGCAGGTGACCGAGGCGCTCGCCACGGTGAACGATCCTGAGATCCGTAAGCCCATCACCGAGCTCGACATGGTCAAGAGCGTCGACATCGCGCCGGAGGGCGCGGTGCGCGTCGGCATCTACCTGACCGTGGCCGGATGTCCCATGAAGGACACCCTGACCCGGAGCGTCACCGAGGCCGTCTCCCGGCTGGAGGGCGTCTCCTCCGTCGCGGTCGAGCTGGACGTGATGAGCGACGAGCAGCGCAAGGCGCTGCAGACCAAGCTTCGCGGCGGCGAGCCGGCCAAGGAGATCCCGTTCGCCCGGCCCGGCTCGCTGACCAAGGTGTACGCGGTGGCCAGCGGCAAGGGCGGGGTCGGCAAGTCCTCGGTCACCGTCAACCTGGCCGCCGCGCTGGCCGCCCAGGGCCGCAAGGTGGGCGTGGTGGACGCCGACATCTACGGCCACTCGGTGCCGCGGATGCTGGGGGTGACCAGCTCGCCCACCAAGGTCCAGGACATGATCATGCCGCCGTCGGCGCACGACGTGAAGGTGATCTCGGTCGGCATGTTCACCGCCGGGAACCAGCCGGTGGTGTGGCGCGGCCCGATGCTGCACCGCGCGCTGCAGCAGTTCCTCGCCGACGTCTACTGGGGCGACCTCGACATCCTGCTGATGGACCTGCCGCCCGGCACCGGCGACATCGCGATCTCGGTCGCCCAGCTGCTGCCCTCCGCGGAGATCCTGGTGGTCACCACCCCGCAGCAGGCGGCGGCCGAGGTGGCCGAGCGGGCCGGGGCCATCGCGGCGCAGACCCACCAGCAGGTCGTCGGCGTGATCGAGAACATGTCGTACCTGACCTGCGCGCACTGCGGTGAGCGGCAGGACATCTTCGGCTCGGGCGGCGGGCAGGCCGTCGCCGACGCGCTGACCCGGACGCTGGGCACGAAGGTCCCGCTGCTGGGCCAGGTGCCGATCGACCCCCGGCTGCGCGAGGGCGGCGACAGCGGCAGCCCGCTGGTGCTGGACGACCCCGACGCCGAGGCCGCCAAGGAACTGCGCACCATCGCCGACACGCTGGCCGGCCGGAGCCGCGGCCTGGCCGGGATGTCGCTCGGGATCTCGCCGAAGCGCCGCTAGAACGTTCCGTACGCGAGAACGCGACGGCCCCGCCCGAGGGTGATCCCAGGGCGGGGCCGTCGCATTCTACGAGTACCGGCCCCCGGCACGCGCCGGTGGCGTGGCTCAGGTGGCCTCGTTGTCGAACGGCGGGCGCTCGCCGTACTCCAGGCCGCCCCCCGCCGTGGCGTAGGACGGCTCGTCGTCGAAGAGGCCGCCGTTCGCGCCGGACGACGACCCGTTCGCGCCGCCGGGGCGCAGGTCGTCGTCGTGGTCCTCCAGCAGATGCTTGCGGACGAACGTCTTGGGGTTGAGGTCGGCGACGTCGAAGTCCTTGAACTCCGGGCCCAGCCCCTCCTGGAGGTCGGCCTTGGCGCTGTTGGCCATCTGTCTGAGCTGGCGCAGCGCCCGGCCCGCCTGGCCGGCCGCCTGGGGCAGCTTGTCACCGAAGATCACCAGGGCGAGGACGACGAGTACCAGCATCTCGCCCAGACCGACGTCGAACAACCCGACCTCCACACGCGCCAAGGGGGCCGGACCTCAGCGGTCCGGTCCCCCCAGCGTATCCGTACACCCTGGTGGCGGATCAGCCCGCGGCCAGGGTGAGATTCACCGTGCTCTCCCGGCCGCCGCGCTGATAGGTGACCTTGACCGTGTCGCCCGGGGCCTTGCTCCGGATCATGGCGATCAGGTCGGTGGCGTCCTCGATGGGCTTGCCGTCGACCGCGGTGATCACATCGCCGGGGCGCAGGCCCGCGCGGTCGGCCGGGCCGCCCTTGGTGACCGGCTCCTGGCCGTTCGCGGCCTGGTCCATGATCCGCGCGCCGCCCTCCTGGTAGCGCGGGTCGGGCAGCACGCCCATCTTGGCCTGCTTGACGCTGCCGGTGTTGATGATCTCCTCGGCGACCCGCCTGGCCTGGTTGATCGGGATGGCGAAGCCCAGGCCGATGCTGCCGGTCTGGTTTCCCCCGCCCATCCCCTGGCCGCCCAGGGTCGCGATCGCGGTGTTGATCCCGATCACCCGTCCCCGGGCGTCGACCAGCGGGCCGCCGGAGTTGCCCGGGTTGATGGCCGCGTCGGTCTGGATGGCGTTGAGGAACGCGGCCTCGCCGCCGCCCTGGCCGCCGGTGGGCACGGCCCGGTTGAGGGAGCTGACGATCCCGGTGGTCACCGAGCCCTGCAGGCCGAGCGGCGAACCGATGGCGATCACCGGGTCGCCGACCGCCAGCTGGTCGGAGTTGCCGGGCGTCAGCGCGGGCAGCGAGTGCTGGCCGCTCGGCTTGAGCACCGCGATGTCGGAGCTGGGGTCGCGGCCCTTGACCGAGGCGGGCAGCGTCTTCTTGTCGTTGAACACGACCTGAATGTCGCCGCCGCTCGACACCACGTGGTTGTTGGTGATGATGTAGCCGCCGTTGACGATGAAGCCGGTGCCCCCGCTGCCCTCGCCGCCGGGCCCGGACACCCGGATCATGACGACGCTGGGCAGCACCCTCTTGGCGACGCCGGCGACCGAGTCCGGCGGCCGGTTGATCTGGCCGGCGGAGCCGCCGTCGCCGCCGCCGAGGCTGACCCGGTCGCCGTCACCCGCCGCCAGCGTCCCGACACCGGCACCGACGCCACCGGCCAGCAGCGCGATGACCAGGGCCATGATGGCCAGCACGCCCAGGCCGGGACCGCCCCGCGAGGCCGACGGCAGCGGCGGCACCGGAGCCCAGTTGGGCCCGCCCGGAGGCTGTCCGGGGCCGCCGGGCGGCATCATCGGCCGCGGGTCGCCGGGCGGGCGGCCCATCATGCCCGGGCCGTGCGGCGGTCCGGGCACCGGGCCGCCCGGCGGGGGCTGGTGCGCCGCGTGGGACTGCGCCTGGTGGGGCGGTGGCCAGCCGTACGCGCCGCCCTGGCCTCCCGCGCGGGGGTCGGCGGGCTGCTGGTGGGCCGCCGCACGGGGGTCGTAGCCGTGCGGGACGAAGCCCGGACGCGGGCGTCCCTGGTCGGGGCCGGGCGGGCCGGGCGGCACCTGGGGCATCGGCCCCTCGGGGACCGGGCCGTCCGGCACGACCCCGTCCGGCACGACCGCCTGCCCGTGCCCGGCGGGCTCCCCCGGCCCCGGGCCCTGCGGCCCCGGGCCCTGCGGCACCGGGCCCTGCGGCACCGGGCCGCCCGGGATGGGCTTGTCCAGCGTCGTCGCGGGCGGGGGCGGGGACGGCAGGTCGTCGTCCCGGCCGTAGGAGTCCGGCGGCGCGAACCCCGCCACCAGCCGGTCGGCGACCCCCTGCGGCTCCTTGCCCGCCGGCCGGCCGTCCTCCGGCGTCATCCCGGAGTCGAGGTCGTCGCTCCGCTGGGGATCGTCCACGGGCTCCTGGGCCTCCGCCGTACCCGGCCGGCCCGCCGTGTCCTCCCGGTCATGCCCGGCGCCGGCGACCAACTCGTCGTCCTCCGACGACGACCTGACCGGTCCGCGGCTGTCTTCCGTCATCCCCATCTCTCCTAGCGAGCATGGTTCTCGTCATCGCGCTCATCTTGCCCAGCGGGGCGTGTGATGAGCATAAAACGCCCGCACCGCCCCGTTCCGGGGATCCATCTTCCACCTATGGCGCGCAAGTCACCCAATGGGTTCCTTCATCATTCCCCTTGGAGGCGGTCAATTCCCTGATTCGGGCGCCGCGGTCTGCGAGCGTTGTCAACCGAAAGGGTTGACCCAGGACACCAAACGCCGGAAACCGCGTCCCATCCGGGCCCGGACGGCGTCCTCCTCCTGCGGCAGCGCCCGGACGACCGAGTCGGCGGTACCGGGCGGGGCGTCGGTGAGGAGCGTGTAGACGTAGCCGTCGCGGGCCCAGACCGCCCAGTGCTGGAGGGCGTCCCGGCGGTACACGGCGCGGCCCCGCACGACGGTGCGCCGCCAGCCGGAGAAGCGGCTCTCGTCCAGGGATCCGCGCTGGACGAAGACCGACACCGCGGCGAGCCCGTCGGAATAGCTGAGGTGGACGACGTCGTCCCCGGCCCGGGCGACTGATCGTCCTCGCCCTTCCTTCTCCGGGCCGGGACGGCGCGCGTCGTAGAGGGTGAGCCGTCCCGGAAGGGCGCCCGGCACCGGCCATCCCTGATCACGCAGAACGGCCAATTCCCGGTGTTCGAGACGGTCCGACCAGGGGGCGGCGGTGGGCGGTGCCGCCGAGGGGGACGCGGAGGCCGCCGGGGGCGCCGCGGGCGCGGTCGCCGTCATGGTCAGGGGCCGGTCGTCGCCGTCCTGCTCGGTACGGGACACCCGCAGCTCGCTGAAGCCGGCGGCCGTGACCGTGCGCCCGCCCTGGTCGAGCAGTTCGCGGTGCAGCATCAGCCCGGTGTCGGAGTCGATCCAGAAGCGGCCCGCGGCCGAGCCGTCCACCCGGAGGGCCTCCACCATCCGCGCCCGGCGGCCGCAGACCACCGCGTGCGGGCCGCGCACGACCGTGTAGTTGCGCACCAGCAGGCTCAGGATCTCCGCGGTGAAGCCCACCGAGCCGCCCCAGACCGGCAGCGTGTCGGGCTGGTAGGTCCGGCCGCCCTCGACCGCCCGCAGGCCCGCGGCCACGGGGATGGAGAGGTCGGGGTCGAAGTAGGTGCCGTCGCCGGGCGTGTGCTCCACCCTGACGCGCTGGGTCGCGCTGCCGGAGGCGTTCCGGGTGGTGAGGAACTGCGTGCCCTCGTACCGCACCCGCACCGCCGCGTCCGCCGCCGAACGGAGCAGGCGGACCGCCTCGGGGTCGTTGCGGTCGCGGCGGGCCGGCTGGAGGTCACCGGCGAGCGCGGCGACGATCGCGACCGCTCCCGCCAGGCCGCAGGCCAGCACGGTGCGCATCCGCCGCCGTTCGGAACGGCCGGCCGGGGTCCGGGCGGTCACGGCTCCGGCGCGGGCGGTACGGAGGTCCGGTCGCCGATCTGGTCGGTCAGCGGAACGTCGCCGGACGTCAGCGCGTGCTCGACGGCGAACCGGTCGAAGGCGGGGCTGACGGCGGGCGCCTGCTGGTGGCCGCCGGCCGCGTACGAGGCCGCGCCGAGCCCGATGACCAGGGTCGCGGCGCCGACGGCCAGGTAGCGCCGGGCGGGCCGGGCGTCGTCGGGGCCGGCCGGGACGGGACGGGCCAGGGGGCGGGTGTCCGCGGCGCGGCCGCCGGGCCGCTCGTCGCGGGAGCGGCGGGCCGGGGGCGGGGCCGCGGGGTCGGGACGCGACCGGCCGGTGGCGGGCGGGTCGTCGGGGCCGCCGCCCGTGCCGCCCGGGTCGCCGAGGCCGCGCAGCCGGGCCATGAAGTCGTTGGTGGGGAGGGCGTCGGGGTCCTCGGCCACGGGGATGTCGCCGAGCCCGCGCAGCCGGTTCTTCAGGCTGCGCAGCGAGTCGGCCTCCGCCCGGCACCGCGCGCAGCCCGCGAGATGGGCGAGCGCGCGATCACGCTCGGCGTGTCCCAGCTCACCGTCGACCAGAGCGGTCAGACGCTCCCCCAGACAACTCACGCGGCTCCCTCGTCGTTCGGATCCAGTCTCGCGCGGTCTCGCGCCGGTCTCGCTACGCGCCCTCGGGACGGGCCCCGTACCCCGTCACGGGCGCGCCCGCGTCCGCCGACGCGGCCATCGCGCTCCCGGCATGTACTCCGGCCGGCTCCTGAACCGCTTCCGGCACGCCGGCCAGGGCCGCCTCGGCACCGCCGGCCGCGTCGACCGCGGCGCGGCGCCTCGGCGCCCGGTGCTCCAGGGCCCCGCGCAGCTGTGCGCGGCCCCGGTGGATGCGGCTGCGCACGGTCCCCAGCTTGACCCCCAGGGTCGCCGAGATCTCCTCGTACGACAGGCCCTCGATGTCGCACAGCACCACGGCCGCGCGGTACTCGGGGGCCAGCGCGTCCAGCGCCGCCTGGACGTCGGCGTCGAAGTTGCGGTCGTCGAACGCCTGGGCCGGGGTGGGCTCGCGGCCCTGCAGCCGTTCGGCGGCGTCGTCGGCCAGCCCCTCGAAGCGGATGCGCTGGCGGCGCCGCGCCATGTCGAGGAAGAGGTTGGTGGTGATCCGGTGCAGCCAGCCCTCGAAGGTGCCCGGCGTGTAGTTCGACAGCGAACGGAACACGCGGACGAAGACCTCCTGGGTGAGGTCCTCGGCGTCGTGCTGGTTGCCCGTCAGCCGGTAGGCGAGCCGGTACACGCGGGCGGAGTGCTCGCGGACCACCTCGTCCCAGGACGGGGGTGCCCATTCCGCCTCGGGTGCGTTCTCCCGCGCCGACGCCGCGTCACGGCCACGTGCCGCCGCGGACCGGGGGCCGCGCCCCACAGCGCCCTTAAATGTCAGTGCTGCGACTCCCATGGTGCCGGGCTGTTCCTCTCTGATGGCCAATGCTGTCGCTTGGGAACGACACGGTCGCGCCTGGGCTGGGGCGGTTGTGCGGTCATCCTCGTCCACCCTTGGTCGGGTCGACGCCGTCATGCGTTACAACGCGCTGAAGGGCCGGTCGGTTCCCGGACCAGCGATATGGTCTTTCCAGCATGAGCCAGGCGGGGGTCCCGCGAGGAGGCAGCCATCGACGCCATTCAGGCCACCCTGGCCTACGTGGAGGAGTTCCTCCCCGAAGACGAACCACTGTTGAACGCGCGGCGGCGCGGCGAAGAGGTGGGCGCCACGCCCATCGGCGCGGCCGGCGGCGCGGCCCTGCGGTTCCTGGCGGCCCTCCTCGGGGCGCGGACGGTCGTGGAGGTCGGGTCCGGCTGCGGCGTCTCCGGCATCTGGCTGCTGCGCGGCATGGCCAAGGACGCGGTGCTGACCAGCGTGGACGTCGAGCCCGAGTACCAGCGGATGGCCAAGCAGGCCTATGCCGAGGCCGGGCTGGGCACCTCCCGTATCCGGATGATCCCCGGCCGGGCCCTGGAGGTGCTGCCGCGCCTCACCGACGGGGCCTACGACATGGTCTTCTGCGACGCGGTGAAGGACGAGTACCCCGAATACCTGACCGCGGCACTGCGCCTGCTGCGGCCGGGCGGGGTGGTCGCGTTCGACAACGCGCTCTGGCATCACCGGGTGGCCGACCGCGCCCGCCGCGACCCCGACACCCTGGCGATCCGCGAGGTGAGCAGCATGATCCGGGAGGACGACCGGCTGGTGCCGCTGCTCCTCCCGGTCGGCGACGGCCTGCTCTGCGCGGTCAAGCGTGACTGAGGGGGTCCCGGAGCGGAGCGCCAGCGGAGCGGAGGGACACCCTCAGTCGGCCCTTGCCGGGGAGTCTGAGGGGTCGCCCCCTCAGAACGGCGCTGAGGGGGTCCCGGAGCGGAGCGCCAGCGGAGCGGAAGAGCCCGCTCAGTCGGCCCTTGCCGGGGAGCCTGAGGGGTCGCCCCCTCAGAAAGACACTGAGCGGGATCTGGAGCGGAGCGCCAGCGGAGCGGAAGAGCCCGCTCAGTCGGCCCTTGCCGGGGAGCCTGAGGGGTCGCCCCCTCAGAAAGACACTGAGCGGGATCTGGAGCCCTTTCGGGTACGGGTCAGGACCACGTGGCAGGGGTCCGCGCAGGTGGTGGCGCTGCTGATCCTGGTCCTGGCCTCGGCGGGTTTCGTCGTGAGCGGGCTGCTGAGCGGGTCGGGGACGGCGGGCGTGGTGTTCGCCGTGCTGGGTGCGCTCGGGCTGGCGCTGTTCGGCGCGGGGTTGCTGGGGTCGGCGGGACGCCTGCTGGGGCGGCGGCCCGCCCTGGAGCTGACCGGCGAGGGCGTGGTCCGCCCGGCCCGCTGGCCGATGCCCCGCCGGGCCGACCGGATGCTGCCGTGGTCGCGGGTGGTGGCGATGACCGCGGTGCGCCGGGGCATGCAGGGCACGCGCCGCGGCGTCCAGGACTACCTGGTGTTCCTGCCGTCGGACGAGCTGGTCGAGATGGCCCGTACGGCCGAGCGACCCCGGCTGATCGCCCTCACCCTTCCGGACGTGCCGGCGACCCGGGAGGCCGCGGACTGGTGCTTCGCGGTGGAGCCGGACTGGGACGCCTCGCTGAAGGAGATCGTCGTCCAGGCCCGGCGGCGGCACGAGATCCCGGTGATCGACCGCCGGAAGAAGTGACGCCTCGGCGGGCGCCTACTCCGCCGGGGTCCCGGTGAGCCAGGCCAGCAGCAGCCGGGCGCCGAACCCGGTGGCGCCGCGGGTCAGCACGCCGTCGTCGGAGGTCGAACGGCCGGGGCCGGCGACGTCCAGGTGCGCCCAGCGGCGGCGGCCGGCGAACTCGCGGAGGAAGAGGGCGGCCATGATGGAGCCGCCGCCGTATCCGCGCCGCTCGATGTTGGCCACGTCGGCGATGTCGGACTCGATCGCCTGCCGGTAGTCCTCGACCAGGGGCAGTCGCCAGAGCGGCTCGCCGGCCGCGGCGCCGGCCCCGGTCAGGGCGGCGGCGAGGGCGTCGTCGTTGGCGAACAGGGCGCCGTGCCGCAGGCCCAGCGCGACCTTGGCGGCGCCGGTGAGGGTGGCCACGTCGACCACGACGTCGGGGGCGAGCTCGGCGTCGGCGTAGGCGAGGGCGTCGGCGAGGACCAGCCGGCCCTCGGCGTCGGTGTTGAGGACCTCGGAGGTGGTGCCGCCGAAGTGGGTGATCACGTCGCCGGGGCGCATGGCCGAGCCGGAGGGCATGTTCTCCGCGGCGGCCACCAGCCCGGTCACCCGGTCGCGTACGCCCAGGTCGCGCAGTGCGCTCATCACCGACATGACCACGGCTCCGCCGGCCATGTCGGTCTTCATGGTCTTCATGCCCTCGTTGGGCTTGAGGGACAGGCCGCCGGTGTCGAAGGTGATGCCCTTGCCGACGAGCACCACGTGCCGGCCTCCGCCGGTGCCGGGGTAGGCCATCTCGATCAGGCGCGGTGGCCGGGCCGATCCGGCGCCGACGGCCAGCAGGCCGCCGAAGCCTCCCTCGGCGAGTTCCTTCTCGCCGCGGACCCGGACCGTCAGGCCGGACTCGGCGGCGATCTCCTCGGCCCGGCCGGCCAGCCAGGACGGGTCCTTCTCGACCGAGGGGGTGTTGGCGAGGTCGCGGGCCAGCGCGGCGGCCCCGGCCGTCCGGGTGGCGCGGGTGACGGCGTCGTCGAGGGCGGCGGTGCCGGGGCCGGTCAGGGCGAGGGTCTCCAGCGCGGCCCGGGCGGGCGGAGCGCCGATCTTGAACGTGTAGGCGCCCAGCAGGGCGCCCTCCGCGAACGCGGCCGGATCCCCTTCCGGCGCCTGGGCGACCAGGGCGGTCCGGCCCCGGCCGCGGCGGGCCAGCGCGGCGCCGGCCCGGCGCAGGTCGGCGGGGGTCCCCTCGCCGACGCCGTACAGCAGCAGCTCGCGCGGCTCGCCGCCGATCCGCGCCGTGGTGGAGACGATCTCCCCCGCCTCGCCCTTGGCGCGGTGCAGTGCGAGCAGTTCCTCCAGCGTGCAGGGCAGGGAGCCGGCGACCGGCGTCGCGGGCGCCACCGGTCCGGTGCGCACCGGGACCGCGACCGCCTCGGCGCCCAGCCGTTCGGCCGCCGCCAGGACGTCCGTGCCGGCCGCCTGGACCCGGGTCTGGATGGGCATGGTCGTCGATCCCCCTGATCTCACTGGTCGCTCGCTCCGGCGCCCGTGGGCGCCGGGGACCCCTGGAACGAAGAAGGCGCGGGGTCCCGGCGAGACCGCCGGGACCCGCACCACGTCTCAAGGCCGGGTACGGCTCAGCCCACGACTTCCTTCAACGCGTCGCCGAGCTCCTTGGCCTCGTCGGCCGACAGCTCGACCACGAGTCGGCCGCCGCCTTCGAGGGGGACCCGCATGACGATCCCGCGCCCCTCCTTGGTCACTTCGAGCGGACCGTCTCCCGTCCGCGGCTTCATCGCCGCCATGCGTGCATCCCCTTCCTGCCTAGGGCCGCGTGGGGCCTCCGGGCACCGTTGGCCGCGTGGCCGCCTGTCGCATCCGCGTCATCAGTAGTGCTTCATTATCCCGTGTTCAGGGCGCGAAGTGGTAACGATCAGCGAGCGGAGGCCGGGAGACTGCATACATGAACGCTGGTTCGGCGCTGTTCGTTCTATACGGAGACCATCTGCGGGAGCGTGGCGGGCCGGCGCCGGTCGCGGCGCTGGTCCGGCTGCCGGCCGCGCTCGACGTGGCCGCCCCCGCCGTGCGCCTCGCGGTCTCGCGGATGGCCGGGCAGGGCCGGCTCGTGCACGTGTAGCGCGAGTGCCCCTTCCGGGATCGCGGGCCGCCTCCCGGGCCGCCGCCCCAGGACTGGCCGGGGCCGCGCGGTTCTTCGACGACGCGGCAGCGCGTCTCTTGCCCGCGGCGTCCCGGTTCGTCGATGGTTGCCTGGGGGATCCACGTGGAGAACGCGACGAAGGCGAGGACGACGGTGTCTGACACGGTGCGCTACGACCTGACCGACGGTGTGGCCACAATCACACTCCATCGGCCGGACGCGATGAACTCGCTCACGGCCGAGATGAAGGAGGCGCTGCGCGGGGCCGTCGAGACGGCGGCGGGCGACCCGGCGGCCCGGGCGGTGATCCTCACCGGTGCCGGCCGGGCGTTCTGCGCGGGCCAGGACCTGCGCGAGCACGCCGACAACCTGGCCGCGGGCAAGGGGCTGGACGGCACCGTCCGCAAGCACTACAACCCGATCGTGACGGCCCTGGCGACGATGCCCAAGCCGGTGGTGGCCGCGGTGAACGGGGTCGCCGCGGGGGCGGGGGCGGCGCTGGCCTTCGCCTGCGACCTGGTGGTCGCCTCGGAGAAGGCGTCGTTCGCGACCGCGTTCACCCGGATCGGCCTGGCCCCCGACAGCGGGATGTCCTGGACGCTGCAGCGCCTGGTCGGCCGGGCCAAGGCCGCCGAGCTGCTGCTGCTGGCCGAGCCGGTGAAGGCGCCGCGGGCGCTGGAGTTGGGGCTGGTCGGCCGGGTCGTCCCGGTGGACGAGCTGGCGCCCGCGTCGGTCGAGCTGGCCCGCCGCCTGGCCGCCGGCCCGACGCTGTCGTACGCCGCGGTCAAGGCGGCGCTCGACCACGCGGCGACGCACGACCTGGCGTCGGCCCTGGAGAAGGAGGCCGTCCTCCAGGACGAGTGCGCCGCAACCGCCGACCACCGCGACGCCACCGAGGCATTCCTGAACAAGAAGGAGCCCACCTTCCACGGGCGCTGATCGGCCCTGTCGCGGTCGCCCCCGGCCCATGTCACTCTGGGGTGACGTCGTGTCACGCTGCGCCGCGTCCGTCCGGTCGCGGGCCGCCTGGCCGGGACGGACGGGGGGGTACGGGGATGCCGAAGACCGCGATCATGCTGTTCACCCGGGATCTGCGGGTGCGCGACAACCCGGCGCTGGCCGCGGCGTGCGCGGCGGCGGAGCGGGTGGTGCCGCTGTTCGTGGCCGACGACGTGCTGCTGGCCGGGCCGGCGGCGGGCGCGTCCAACCGGGTGCGGTTCCTGGTGGACGCGCTCGCCGACCTGCGCGCGTCGTTGCGCGAGCGGGGCGGCGGCCTGGTGCTGCGGCGCGGCGACCCGGTCGAGGAGACGCTGCGGCTGGCCCGGCAGGTGGGCGCGGAGGCCGTCTTCCTGAGCGAGGACGTCAGCGGGTACGCGGCGCGGCGGCGCGAACGTCTCGGGCGGGCCTGCGCCGCCGAGCGCGTCGGGCTGTCGGAGCATCCCGGGGTGACCGTGGTGCGGCCCGGGGCGCTCACCCCTGCGAACGGGGACCACTACCGGGTGTTCACGCCGTACTGGCGGGCCTGGGAGGCCGCCGCGTGGCGCGACCTCGCCGCCGCGCCGGAGCGGATCGCGCTCCCGCCCGGCGGGGCCCCCTCGGATCACGTGACGCTGGAGACGATCGCGCGGGAGTTCGGCCGCGATCCGTCGCCCCGCCTGGCCAAGGGCGGGGAGTCGGAGGGGCGCGCGCGCATGGCCGCGTGGCTGGACGGCGGTCCGCGGGGCCTGCAGGGCTACGAGGACGGGCACGACGACCTGGCCGGTGACCGGACCTCCAGGCTCGCCCCGTTCCTGAAGTTCGGGTGCGTGTCGCCGCGGGAGCTGGCCGAGGAGGCGCGGCGGCGGGAGGGCGGCGCGTTCGTCCGGCAGCTGGCCTGGCGCGACTTCCACCACCAGGTCACGGCCGCGTTCCCGGACATCGCGCGGCGGGACTACCGGCCGTACGGGGAGGGCTGGCGGGACGACCGGGACGCCCTGGAGGCGTGGTGCGAGGGCGCCACCGGGATCCCGATCGTGGACGCGGGCATGCGGCAGCTGCGCCGGGAGGGGTTCATGCACAACCGGGCCCGGATGATCACGGCGTCGTTCCTGACCCGGCACCTGCGCGTCGACTGGCGGCACGGGCTGCGCCACTTCGCCGCGTGGCTGGCCGACGGCGACGTGGCCGACAACGCGGGCAACTGGCAGTGGGTCGCGGGCACCGGCAACTCACCCCGGCCCAACGTCGTCCTCAACCCGCTGCGGCAGGCCGCGCGGTTCGACCGCGAGGGCGAGTACGTGCGCAGGTACGTGCCGGAGCTGGCCGGCGTGGAGGGCGGGCGCGTCCACACCCCGTGGCTGCCGCCCGGGAAGGGGCGGCGGGGGCCGGGGTACCCCGCGCCGATCCTGGAGCCGGACCTGCTCAGCGGGACGCGCCGCGCAGGTGGGTGAGGACGGCCAGGACGCGCCGGTGGTCGTCGGGCGTCCGGTGCAGGTCGAGCTTGGCGAAGATGGAGCCGACGTGCTTGATCACGGCGGCCTCGGAGACGACGAGGGCGCGGGCGACGGCCCCGTTGGAGCGGCCCTCGGCCATCAGGGCCAGCACCTCGCGCTCGCGCGCGGTCAGGCGTTCCAGCGGCGTGTCGCGGGCGCGGCGGGCCAGGAGGCCGCGGACCACGTCGGGGTCGATGACGGTGCCGCCCGCCGCCACCCGGTCCAGCGCCTCGACGAACTCGGCGACCTCCCCCACCCGGTCCTTGAGGAGGTAGCCCACCCCGCCGCCGGTGTGCAGCAGGTCGGCGGCGTAGGACTGCTCGACGTACTGCGACAGCACCAGGACGGGCAGGCCGGGGTGCTCCGCGCGCAGCGCCAGCGCCGCGCGCAGGCCCTCGTCGCGGAAGCCGGGCGGCATCCGCACGTCGGTGACGACGATGTCGGGGCGGTCCTCGGCGACGGCGGCGGCCAGCGCGGGGGCGTCGCCCACGGCGGCGGCGACCACGTGGCCGGAACGGGTGAGGATCTGGCTCAGGCCCTCCCGGAGCAGCACCGAGTCCTCGGCGATCACGACGCGCATGGGATCTCCACCCGGACGATCGTAGGCCCGCCGTGCGGGCTGGACAGCCGCAGGGAGCCGTCGTGCACGGCCACCCGGTCGGCCAGGCCCTGCAGGCCGGTGCCCCGGGACGCGTCCGCGCCGCCCGCGCCGTCGTCCCAGATCTCCAGGACCAGCGCGGGCCCGGCCCGGCGCAGGGTCACCCGGGCGCGGGTGGCGCCGCTGTGCTTGGCGACGTTGGCGAGGGCCTCGGCGACCACGAAGTAGGCGGCGGACTCGACGCTCTCGGGCGGGCGCGCGGGCAGGTCGGCGCGTACCTCCACGGGAACGGGCGAGCGTTCGGCCAGGGACGCCACGGCGGCGGCCAGGCCGCGGTCGGTCAGCACGGACGGATGGATGCCGCGGACCAGGTCGCGCAGCTCCTCCAGGGCGGCCCGGGCCTCCGCGCGGCCCTTGCCGATGAGGGCGGGGTCGGCGCCGTCCAGCCCGGCCAGGCCCAGCGTCATGATGAGGCCGGTGAGCCGCTGCTGGGCGCCGTCGTGCAGGTCGCGCTCGATCCTGCGGCGCTCGGCCTCGAACGCGCCGGCCATCCGGGCCCGGGACGCCCGGACCTCGACCAGTTCCTCCTCGACGGCGCGGACCAGCAGCGCGCGGGCGAGCGCGGCGCGGGCGGCGGCCAGGGCGGTCATCGCGTAGAGGCCGGCGACGAGCAGCAGGACCGCGGTCACGGCCACCGCCCACGCCTCGGGCGGGCGGTCCACGGTCACGCTCGGCCCGTACTGGAGTTGGTCGCCGTGGTCCACCAGCCAGGGCGCCGACGCCGAGACGGTCGAGCCCACGATGATGACGAACGGGACGGCCAGGTCGACGACCGCCAGCAGGGACGACAGCAGCGCGTAGCCGAGCTCCCGCCAGGTGGCCGCCTCCCGCAGCCGGAAGCCGAGCCAGGGGCGCGGGCCCGGCCGGGGCGGTTCGCGGTGCGGGGTGGGCGCCGGCCGGGGGTCCAGCCAGCGCAGGCGGCGCCGCTCGACCGCCGCGTACCCCACCGCGGACACCGGGACGAGCGCCAGCAGCACGACGCCGGCCACCACGGGGGTCAGCACGACGCCGGCCGCGGCCAGGACGGCCACGGCGGCCAGCCAGGCCGCCGCGACCAGGGGCCCGGTCGCCAGGTAGGCGAGGGCGCGCCAGGGCCAGGAGGAGATCAGGAACCGCAGCGGGTTGCCCGCCATCGCGCGCCAGGCACCGGGGCGGACGGCGGCGCCGTGGCGGGCGGCGCCGGTACGGGGCGCGTCCACGGCGGTCATGGTCCGACCGTAGAGCAAGCGCGGTCCAGAAGTTCCCTCAGGCGCTCGTAGGACCCCGCCCAGCTCCATTCCTCGCGGACCCAGGCCCTTCCCTTCGCGCCCATCTCCGTCCGGGCGGCGGCGTCGCCGAGCAGTTCGACCAGGCGGCCGGCGATCTCGGGCACCGAGCGGCCGTCGACGACGAAGCCGGTCTCCCCGTGCCGGACCGCCTCCGGCGCGCCGCCCGCGTCGCCCGCCAGGACCGGCAGCCCCGCCGCGGCGGCCTCCAGGTAGACGATGCCCAGGCCCTCGGTCTCCAGGCCGAGGCGGCGGGCGCGGCAGGGCATGGCGAACACGTCGGCGGCGCCGTAGTACGGCGGCAGCTCGGCGTGCGGGCGCCCGCCGGCGAACACCACGCCCTCCGCCGCCTGGCCGCGCAGCCAGAAGTCCTGCGGGCCCGCGCCGACGACCAGCAGCGTCGCGTCCGGCACGGCCTCCCGTACCCGCGGGAGGGCGCGGATGAGCCGGTCCTGCCCCTTGCGCGGGACGAGCCGGGAGACGGTCAGGATGACCGGGCGGTCGCCCAGGCCGTGCCGTTCGCGGATCTCCGCCGCCCCTCCGGCGCCGGGCCGGAACGCGCCGGTGTCCACGCCGGGGACCAGCCGGGCGGTACGGGCGCGGGGGCCGAGGGCGGGCGCGATCCTGGCGCGGGTGTGCTCGGTGAGGTAGGTCACGATCCCGGCCTGCGCCCCGATCCGGCGCAGTGCCCGGCGTGGCCCGGGGACGCCCGCCCACCAGACCTCGTGGCCGTGCGTCGTGGCGACCGAGGGCAGCCCGAGCGGCCCCGCCAGCAGGCCGAGCGGCGCGGCGGCGCCGAACCACACCCGGTCGCAGCCGTGCTCGGCGGCCAGCCGCCGGGCCGTACGCGCGACCCGCGGGGTCGGCAGCAGCGTCCGCGTGGGGTCGCGGACGACGGGGAACGGCAGGCCGGCGTCGAAGGGCGCGGCGCCGGGCTCCGCGGAGGTGTAGACGACCACCTCGCCGGGCGGGAACCGGCGGGCCAGCTCGTACACGAAGGTCTCGATGCCGCCCTGCCGTGGCGGGAAGTCGTTGGTGACGATCAGGCAGCGAGCCATGCCGCCTCCTTCGCGCGCTCGGCGGGCCGCGCCATGACCGGCGCCGCGGACCGGGTGCGGGGGACCGCCCGCGCGGTGATGTGGCCCCAGAGGGCCAGGACGGCCGGGTAGACCAGGTAGCCCCATCGGGACGCGGGCATCAGCGCGGTGGCCAGCAGCAGCCCGAGGGCGAGCCGGTACGCGGCGGCGCGGGCGTCGGCGGGCGGCCGGACGAGCAGGGACGCGCCCATCGCGAGGGCGGCCGTGACGAGCGCGGCCAGCGCGGCGGCGTGGCCGTACGGGCCGAGGTCGGCGAGCAGCCGGCCCGGAAGGGGGCTGCCGGCGGGTGAGGACACCGCCGCCAGCCCCAGCGGGAAGCGGACGGTGTTGTGGAACATGCCCTGCGGGTCGGCGAGGGCGGGCAGCGCGACCCCGGCCGCCAGGAACGCGCCCGCGGACGCCGCGTACCCGCGCCACGCGCCCCGGCGCCGCCGTCCGTCCCCGCGCCCGGTGCCCCGTACGGCGACGAGGACGAGGCAGACGAGCAGGGCGGGCCACGCCGTGGCCTTGAGCGTCGCCGCAGCCCCCAGGGCCGCCCCCGCCAGGCCGGGCCGGTCCCGTACGGCCAGGGCCAGGCCCAGGCAGGCCAGGCCGATCACCGGCAGGTCGTCCCCGCCGACCGCGAGCGGGAGGGCGACCAGCGGGGAGGCCGCCAGGAGGATCCACGGCCGCGTCCCGGTGCGGGGCGCCGCCGCCGCGGCGCTCGCGGCCAGCAGCCCGAGGAAGAGCCCGCCGAACACCAGCCGCGCGTCGACGCCCGCGAGGGCCCAGGGCAGCCCCAGGACGGCCATCCCGGGCAGGTAGGGGTTGTAGGCCTCGTAGCCGTCGTGCTCCGCCAGTTCGGCGGGGCCGAGGTAGGGCGTCCCGTGCTCCAGAAGGTGGGCGCCGGAGCGGTGCACGACGCCCACCTCCGGCTGCGCCTGGCCCGTGCCGATCAGCACGGCCAGCGGGATCAGCACCGCCCCGGCGAGGACCGCGACGGCGACCGTCCCGGGATGCCGCCGTCCCCGGGGCGCCAGTGCGGCGAGCGCCCCCAGCCCGTAGGCCGCGGCCGCGATCGTTCCCCAGGTCCGGTGCGGCGTGAGGTCCGTCACGGCGGCGGTGATCCCGGCGAACGCCGCGCACGCGCCGTAGAGGGCGGGCGTCCCGTACCGGTGGCGGAGACCACGGCCTGAGGCGCGGGCACGGAAGAGGACGCGGGAGGGGGCGTGCGCGAGGGCGCGGGAGAGGGGCTGGGCAGGCGTCATGAATGTCCGCTCCGAGAGGTCGATCGAGCTGCGGTTTTCCCGCAGTTCAGGCAACCGCCGCGGAGCGCAGAGATCATTAGGTCTGGCCGCCGACTTGGAGGTAGAGCCAGCTCTACCCACGGCTCGACCTGACCGGAGGTAGGGCTGGCCATAGGCCCGGTCCTCCGGCTCACGCCAATGTGCGCGAGGCCCCGGTGCCGTTGGCTGGAGGCATGTCTCCCCCCACCCCTGCCCTTTCCCTGCCCCGCGTCCAGGACGACCAGGTGGCCGCCGCGATCGACCTCGTCCGGACCTACGGCTCGGGCGAGAACGCGGTGGCGGCGCTGCGCGGGGTCTCGGCGTCGTTCGCCCGCGGCCAGTTCACCGCGATCATGGGCCCGTCCGGTTCCGGCAAGTCCACGCTGCTGCACTGCCTGGCCGGGCTGGACGGCGTCACCTCGGGCCGGGTGCTGATCGGTGACGTGGACCTCACCCGGCTCTCGCGGACCCGGCTCGCCCGGCTGCGCCGCGACCGGCTCGGCTTCGTCTTCCAGTCGTTCAACCTGCTGCCGATGCTGACCGCCGCCGAGAACATCCGGCTGACCGGACGGCTGGCGGGCCGCCGCGCCGACCCGGCGTGGTTCGACACGCTGGTGGACGCGCTGGGCCTGCGTGAGCGGCTCGGGCACCGGCCCGCCGAGATGTCGGGCGGCCAGCAGCAGCGGGTCGCGGTGGCCCGGGCGCTGCTCACCCGGCCCGAGGTGGTGTTCGCCGACGAGCCGACCGGCAACCTCGACTCCCGTTCGGGCGCCGAGGTCCTGGCGTTCCTGCGCACCGCGGTCGACGGCTACCGGCAGACGGTGATCATGGTCACCCACGATCCGGTGGCCGCGGCGCACGCCGACCGGGTGCTGTTCCTGGCGGACGGCCGGATCGTGGACGAGCTGCCGTCCCCCACGGTGGACACCGTGCACGCCGTCATGCGGCGGATGGAGGGCTGAGGGCGATGTGGCTCATCGCGCGACGCTCGTTCGCCGAGGGATGGCCCCGGCTGGTCGCCACGCTCCTGGCGGCGATGTTCTCGATCGGCCTGATCGCCGGATCGCTGCAGTTCGCGCTGCGCGCCCAGGAGGCGGTCTCGGGCAGCGACGCCAGCGAGTACGCCCGCACCGACGTGCTCGTCCAGGGCGGCACCGTCGACCGCGACGACCTGTACGCGATCCCCGACGGCCGGATCCGGCTCGACCGGGTGGCGGGCCGCCCGGGCGTCGCCGCCGTGCACGGGGACGCCATGGTCGAGACGACCGTCTCCGGCCCCGGCGGGAAGGCGATCCTCGCTCCGGCCGGCGGGCGCACGCTGCTGCGGCCGTGGGTGCCGGACGCCCGGCTCGCCCCGTTCCGGCTGGAGTCCGGCCGGGCGCCCGCCGCCGACGGCGAGATCGCCGTCACGCGGCACGTCGCGCGTGCCGGGAACCTGGCCACGGGGTCGGACCTGACGGTGCTGCTGCCGCGCGAGACCCGGCGCATGAGGATCGTCGGCATCGTGTCCGTCCAGGGCCGGAGCGCGGTCGGCGGCGGCGACCTGGTGCTGGCACCGCCGGAGACGGTGCGCGCCGCCGCCGGGCTGCCCGCGGGCGCCTGGCAGAGCGTCTGGGTGAAGGCCGCCCCCGGGGTGCCGCCCGGGCGCCTGCGCGCCGACCTCGCCCGCGATCTGCGCCGGGACGGGAACGAGGTGACCGTACGGGCCGCCGCCTCTCTCCGCGACGCGCAGACCGCCGACGCGCAGAGCGCGGGGGCCTCGATCGGCGGGGCGATCGGGATGCTGGCCTCGGTCGCGGTGTTCGTGGGGCTGTTCGTGGTGGCCAACACCTTCGGCACCCTCGTCCGGCAGCGCATCCGGCGGCTGGCGCTGCTCGCCGCGATCGGGGCGACGCCGCGGCAGATCAAGCGGCTGATCCGGTTCGAGGCGCTGGCGCTGGGCGCGGTGGGGTCGCTGGGCGGGCTGGTCCTGGGCTATCCGGTCTCGGCGCTGCTCACCCGGCTGTTCGCGGCGGACGGCTTCGACATCTCGGCCGCCGACGCCCAGTTCGGCTGGATCGCCCTCGCCGTGCCGGTCGCCGCCGGTGTCCTGGTCACCCAGCTCGCCGCCTGGCGGGCGGCCCGGCGGGCGGCGCGGGTCTCCCCGATGCAGGCGCTGCGGACCGCGTCCGCGGGCGCCAGGGAACGGCGGTGGCCCCGGCTGCTGGGCGCGCTGGCGGTGTTCGGCTGCGCCTGGTTGTTCTACGGGCCGGCCATCGCGGTCGCCTACGAGGAGCCCCCGGGCCCGGAGCGGACGATCGGCATCTCCATCATGCTGATGCTCGGCTCGATGGTGACGGTGGCGGCCCTGGCCGTGCTGGCCCCGTTCTTCGTCGGCCCGCTCGGCGGGCTGGTCGGCCGGATCGGGATGCTGGTGAGCGGAGAGGCGGGGCGGCTGGCCCGCGCGACCATCACCCGCAGCCCCCGCCGGGTCTCCTCCGCCGCCTCCGCGCTGATGCTGGGCGTGGCCCTGGTCTCCGCGACCGCGCTGGTGATGCTGTCGGCGCAGGACCGGTTCGACGAGGCGGGACGCCAGGTGCTGCTGGCCGACCACGCGGTGGCCGCGTCCGGCAAGGGCCCGTCCGGGGCCGCTCCGCTCCCCCGGGACGTGGCGGACCGGGTGGCGGGCGTGCCGGGCGTCGCGCGGGCCGCCGTCCTCACCCAGACCGGCGTGCAACTGGTGTCGCCCCGGCCCCGCCGTCCCGTCCCCGAGGACCCGTCCCCCTTCTACTTCTCGGTCACCGGCGTCGACCAGGCGGCCCTGCCGTCCGTGCTCGACCTCGGCGGGCGGCTCCGGGCACTGGCGCCCGGCGAGATCGGGCTCTCCTCCACCATCATGAAGGCGCAGCGTCTCGAGCCCGGCGCCCGGATCGTCGTCCGCGGCGCCCACGGCCGCGTCCCCCTCACGGTCGCGGGGGCGTACCACGACCCGTCCCACCTCTTCGCCGACCAGGCCCTCGCCGCCCCCGCCACCATGGACCGGCTGGACCGGAACGCGCCGACGCTGGCCGTCCTCGTCAAGGGCGGGGACGGCGGCGCGCTGGAAAGGGCCGTGGCCGGGGTGCCCGGCGCGCGGGTGCTCGACCGGGCCGGGTTCGTGGAACAGGCGGCGGGCTCGATCACCAGCGGGCTGCGCGTCGTCTACGGCTTCATCGGCATGGCGCTGGTGCTGTCGCTGTTCGGGATGGCCACCACGGTGTCGATGAGCGTCGCCGAGCGCACCCGGGAGTTCGGGCTGCTGGGCGCGGTCGGCGCGACCATGGGGCAGCTCCGCGCGATCGTCCGGTGGGAGGCCGCGACGGTCGTGCTGCTCGGCACCCTCCTGGGCCTCGGCTCCGCGATCGGCACCGTCGCGCTGGTGCACGTCGCGACCGGCAGTTCCTTCCTGAACCCGGCCCCTCCATGGTGGCTGCCGGTGCTGGTGGCGGCGGGCGCCGCCGCGGTGACGTTCGCCACATCCGCCTTCCCCGCCCGCCGGGCCGCGGACGTCCCCGTCCTGGAGGCGGCCAAGGCCGAGTGACCTCTGTCGCAAAGCCCCCGCCCACGGCGGGCGCCCCGCGCCGGACGCACCGCGCCGGACGCACGCGCAGGGCCCGCCGGGCCCCCTCCGCCGGGTGCCGCTCCCGTCAGGCGTACGCGCCGCGGCGGTGGCACCCGGCCAGGTGGTCGTCAACGAGGCCGCAGGCCTGCATGAGGGCGTAGGCGGTCGTCGGCCCGACGAACCGGAAGCCGTTCTTCTTCAGCTCCTTGGCCAGGGCCTTGGAGCCGGGCGTGAAGGCCGGGACGTCCTCCAACGCCTCGGGCGCCGGGCGGCCCGGATCGGCGTACCGCCAGGCCGTGGCCGCGAGCCCGCCGGGCAGGTCGAGGGCGGCGCGGGCGTTGGCGACCGCCGCCTCGATCTTGGCCCGGTTGCGCACGATGGCCGCGTCGCCCATCAGCCGCTCGACGTCGCCGGGACCGAACGCGGCGACCTTCTCCGGGTCGAACCCGGCGAACGCGGCACGGAAGCCCTCGCGTTTGCGCAGGATGGTCAGCCAGGACAGCCCCGACTGGAACGCCTCCAGGCACAGCCGCTCGTAGAGGCCCTGGTCGTCGCGGACCGGCCGGCCCCATTCGTCGTCGTGGTAGGCGATGTAGTCGGGCGCCGACAGCCCCCAGGGGCAGCGGGCCAGCCCGTCCTCGCCGAGGATGGCGGTGCTCACCGCCCCGTTCTACCTCACGTCCGGGACGAAACGCGCGCCAGCCGCCGCAGGCCCAGGCCCATGAACGCGCCGATCACCGGCCCGGCGGCCAGCCACCCGGCCCGGCCCAGCGGGCCGAGCGGGAGATCCAGGCACTCCGCCCAGCGGATCCGGCTGCCCCCGCCGGGCAGCGGCGTGACCTCGAAGAACGCCTCGCCGCGCACCAGCCGGCCGGTGTGCCGTACGGCCACCCGGCGGCCGGGCCGCCAGTCGGTGATGACCATGGTGTCGGTGAAGCCCAGGGGGCCGACGCCCGTCCACCCCTCCAGCTCCGCGCCCACCCCGTGCCCGCCGCGGGCCTTGGTGAACGGCATCCACTCGTCGTGCCGGGGCCAGTCGGTCAGCACCGCGAAGACCTGTTCGGCGGGTGCCTGCGCGTCGGCGTCGGCGTGGATCGCGACCCGGCTCACGGGCGGGCCTCCTTCGGCTCGGCGGCGGGGTCGTGGTCCTTCTCCAGGCCCACCGGGGCGTCGTCGTCCGCGGACTCCCACGGCGGCGCCGGCGGGACGGGCGGCGCGGGCGGGGCGGCCGGGGCGGGCTCGTCCTCGGGCTCCAGGTGCCGCCGCAGGTCGGCGACCTGGTGTTCGAGGGCGGCGATCCGGGTGTCGCGCTCGTACACCGCGTACCGGAGCCGGTCGAGCATCTGATCGGTCACGTCCGCCTGGTAGCCCCAGATCGCGCGGGGGATGTGGAACGGCGCCGGGCCCGTGAACGGCTGGTCGTCGGGCGCCGGGAGCGGCGGGCGGTCGCCTGGGGCCGCGGCCAGCTCGCCGCCCCGGCCCATGGCCAGGACCACGACGGCGCCCAGCACGACCAGGCCGGCCAGGACGAGGACCACCAGCAAGGCTCGCTCCGATCTGTCGACGTCTCCCCCTAGGGACGATCGTGCCACGATCGGAGCATGGAAGCGCACGAGCCCTGGGCCCCGCCGGTCGTTCTTCCGGACGGAGCGCCCGTACCGGACGGGATGGTGGACGCCGGGACCGCCCCGCCCGCGGACCGGGTGGCGGAGCTGGTGGCCGCCGGCGAACCGGTCCTGGTCACGCTCGCCGCGGAGCCCGGAGGGGCCGGTGGGCCCGATCCCGGGCTCCTGGCGGCGGCGTCGGTCTACGCGTGGCTGGGGGTGCGCGGGTTCCGGGCACCGGAGTCCCAGCTGCCGGCGCTGCGGCAGGTCCTGGACATGGTCGCGTCCATCCAGGGAAGGCGCCCGCCCGCCCTCACCCGGCGCGGCCTCGCCTAGGGCCTCCCGTCACTCGCCTTAGGGCCTCCCGTCAGGCGCGCACGCGGTGCCAGGGGCCGGTGATCGCGAAGGTCACGCCCGGGGACTGGCGGCTGGCGAAGAGCGTCCGCCCGTCCGGGGAGAACGTGACGCCGCACATCTCGCTGTCGTTGAAGGCGTTGCGCGCGAACGCGAACGGCTCCCCCTTGCGGGTGGTGCCGACGAGGTACTGCTCCCCGTCGCCGTCCTCGGCGAGGATCACGCCGCCGCCGTACGGGGAGACGGTGATGTTGTCGGGGCCGTCGAAGCGCCCGCCCGGCTTGAAGACCAGCTCCAGCTCGATGGTCTCCTTGCGCGGGTCGTACTTCCACACCTGCCCGGCGTGGTCGGCGGCGGCGCCGGCGGCCTGCTCGGAGTAGCTGGCCACGAAGTACGCCTTGCCGTGGCCCCACCAGGCGCCCTCGAGCTTCTGGCTCCGGGTGATCTTGTCGAACTGCTTGCGCGTCGAGGTGGCCGCGGCGGAGGGGTCGGGGACCTTGACCCACGTCACCCGGAACGTGGCGCCCGGCTCCTGGACGACCGAGAGGTCCGGCAGGTCCGGGACGTACATCGCGTCGAGGCGGCCACCGGCCATGTACGCGTGGTACTCGCTCCGGTGGGAGCGGGGGGTGAACCGGTAGAACAGGCCGAACGGCTTGCTGGCGTCCTCGGTCAGGTAGGCCACGTGGGTGTGCGGGTCCACGGCGACGGCCTCGTGGGCGAAGCGGCCCATCCCGGTGATCGGCTCGGGCCGGGTCCTGCGGCCGGTCGGGTCGACCTCGAACACCCAGCCGTGCGACTTGGTCTGCCCGGTGAAGCCCTCGGTCTCCTCGCAGGTCAGCCAGGTGCCCCACGGGGTACGGCCGCCCGCGCAGTTGGTCGAGGTGCCGGCCAGGCTGATCTCCTGGCGGACCAGGTCGCCGTTCCGGTCGACCTCGAGGGTGGTGGTGCCGCCGTAGGCGGCCGGGTCGTACACCAGGGGGGCGGGCGCGACCGGCTTCACACCGCTGGCGGTCTGCTCATGGTTGCGGACCAGCCGGAGGGTGTCGCGGCGGCTGCCGGCGAACGTGGCCATGCCGTCGTGCCGGCCGGGCACCAGCACGCCCGCGCCGATGGTGTCGCCCTCGGCGGAGAGGGCCTTGTAGGAGAAACCCTTGGGGAGGTCCAGAACGCCCTTGGGGTCGGGGACCAGGGGCCCGTAGCCGAAGGCCGCACCGGCCTCGGCGCCCGCGGAGGTCTGGAAGATCGTGTCAAGGCTGCCGGCCAGGGCGATGGAGAGCGCGCCCGCGGCGCCGCCCTTCACTACCCCGCGACGGGACACGGACATGGTGACTCCTTTACGTGAATGCGATCACGAGGAGCCTGGTGCGCCGCCCTGAACCGGCGGTGAACGAACCTCGACAGCCGGACAAACCCCCAGGACACAGTTCCGCACGGCGGATATGCCCATCAATCCGGCATCACGCAGCGTGATGGCGCGCCCGCCGCAGAGGGGGTCAGAGCTCGGCCTCGGCGTAGTCCTCGGGGGTCGCCTCGATCCGCGGCTGGCTGCGCTCCAGGAGGTCGAACGCCTCCGGCACCGAGGCCGTCCAGCCCACCGCGTCGAAGATCTTCGCCCGGGCGAACCCCTGGTCGGCCAGGCCGGTCATCAGCTCGCGCAGCGGGTCGTACACCCCGGTCGGATCCAGGATCACCAGCGGCTTGTCGTGCAGGCCGAGCACCCGGGCGGTCCAGATCTCGAACAGCTCCTCCAGCGTGCCGATCCCGCCGGGCAGCACCAGGAAGGCGTCGCTGCGCCGGTCCATCTCCCCCTTGCGGGAGCGCATGTCGGAGGTGATGACCAGCTCGTCGTTGGCCTCGTCGGAGATCTCCACGCTGACCAGGGCCTCGGGGATCACCCCGACGGTCCGGGCGCCGCCGGCGCGCGCGGCGCGGGCCACCGCGCCCATGCACGACACCTGGGCGCCGCCGCTGACCAGGCTGTGCCCGCGGCGCGCCAGCTCGGCGCCGGCCTCGGCGGCCAGCTCCACGTGCCGCTTGTCGATCTTGCTGCTGGAGGCGCAGAACACGCACACGGCGAGCGGCATCAGGTACCGTCCCCCGCCTCCGCCGCGGCGGCCTGCGCAGCCTCCTCCTGCCGGAGGAGCCGCTCGTGCCGGGCGTGCATGTCCGTGATGATCTGGACCACCTCGCCGGGGTCGTCGGTCAGGTGGAACAGGTCCAGGTCCTCCGGCGAGATCTTGCCGGAGGGCACCATGACCTTGCGGATCCACTCCATCAGCCCGCCCCAGAACTCGGTGCCGACCAGCACCACCGGGAACCGGGTGATCTTCTTGGTCTGGACCAGCGTGATCGCCTCGAACAGCTCGTCCAGCGTCCCGAAGCCGCCCGGCAGCACCACGAACGCCTGGGAGTACTTGACGAACATGGTCTTGCGGACGAAGAAGTAGCGGAACTCCAGCCCGATGCCGACATGGTCGTTGAGCCGCTGCTCGAAGGGCAGCTCGATGCCCAGCCCGACCGAGACCCCGCCGGCGTCGTCGCAGCCCCGGTTGGCCGCCTCCATGATCCCCGGCCCGCCCCCGGTGATCACCGCGTACCCGGCCTCGTGCAGCAGGGCCCCGATCTCCACGCCCAGCTCGTACTCCTGCGAGCCGGGCTTGGTACGGGCGCTGCCGAAGACGCTGACCGCCTTGGGCAGCTCGGCCAGCAGCCCGAAGCCCTCGACGAACTCCGCCTGGATCCGCAGGACGCGCCAGGGATCGGCGTGCAGCCAGTCCGAGGGGCCCCGGCTGTCGAGGAGCCGCTGGTCGGTGGTGGTCTGCGGGATGGACCGGCCGCGCAGCACGGCGGGCCCCTGCCGCCGCGCGCCGGGTTCGAGATCGGATGTCATGTCCACACCGTAGCCCCGGGCCCGTCCGGTCAGCCCGCCATTTAGTGCCGGATCCGGCCGCTCGCCCGCCTTCCGGCGCCGTGCCCGGGAGCCCGGGGAGAGCCCGCTCGATCAGCTCGCGCGAACGGGAAACCGGCGTTCGTTGATCGCGAACCGCCCGCGTCCCGAGTTACGCTCGATACATTTCTCATAATTTCGACGTCCTTTTCGTAGGGTTCTCCGCGGGTCACCAGGTGAGGGAGAGGACATGCTGGAGGTCGCCGGGCTGCCGCCGGACGAGGAACGCGTCTACCGGCTGCTGGTACGGCTGGCGGCGGTCCGTCCAGGGGACGTCGCCGGACACATGGCGCTTTCGGAACGGGAGAGCGAGCGGCTGCTGGAGGCGCTGCGCGCGAAGGGCCTGGCCGCCCTGCAGTCCGGCGACGAGCGCGTGTTCCGCCCCGTGTCGCCGGACGTGGCGCTGGGCCCGGCGCTGCTGCGCCACCAGGAGGTGCTGGAGACCGCGCGCACGCTCGTCGCCCAGCTCACCGAGGAGTACCGCGCCAGTGCCCGCCGGCACGACGCCGGCCGGCTCGTCGAGGTGATCGCCGGGGCCGCGGCGCTCCGGGAGCACCTGCGGCAGCTGCAGGACTCGGCCAAGGACGAGGTGCTGTGGTTCTGCCGGCCCAACCATGTGGCGATGGCGAGCACGGAGAACACCGAGGAGTTCGCCGCGCTGGCGCGGGGCGTGCGCTACCGCGTGCTCTACGAGCGGGCGCTGCTGGAGGAGCCCGGGATGCTGGCGAACGTGGCCCACGGCATCCACCACGGCGAGGAGGCCCGGGCGATCCACACCCTTCCGGTGCGGCTGGCCATCGCCGACCGTTCGGTCGCGATCTGCCCGCTGGTCCCCGGCGGCGGCGGCGACCTCGGCGAGCCGACCGCCGCGGTGATCGGCCCGAGCCAGTTGCTGGACGCGCTGATCGCGCTGTTCGAGAGCCACTGGGATCGGGGCACGCCGCTGCGATGGAGCGGCGCGGGGCCCACCGGCGCGGAGCCGACCAGCGGCGCGGAAAGGACCGGCGCGGAAAGGACCGGCGCGGAAAGGACCGGCGCGGAGACGACCGGCGGCGCGGAGACGACCTGCGCGGAGAGGATCGACCTCACGAAGGATTCCGGCGGCGCGGACGGCCCCAGCGAGGAGGAGCGTTACCTGCTGTCGCTGTTCGTGGCGGGCGTCCCCGACAAGTCGATCGCCTCCCAGTTCGACATCAGCCGCCGCACGGTGCAGCGCCGGCTGGCCGAGCTGATGGCGCGGGCCGGAGTCGACACCCGGCCCGCGCTGGCCTTCCAGGCGGCCCGCCGGGGATGGCTGTAGCGCCGCCGGATCCGCCGGATCAGCCGGGGCGCCAGGGCGGCGGGCCGGGTCTCGGGGGGCCGGGCACCGGCCCCCCGAGACCGCGTCTCAGCTCAGGCCGTACGCCCTGATCACCGATTGCGTCACCGCGTTCCCGCTCGCGTCCCTCGCCTGGACGCGCAGCGACACCGTGCCCTTCCCGGCGGGGATCGTCGCCCGGTAGGCGTCTCCGTCCCGCCTGTCGAGCCTCGCCGCCCGCCAGGTGGCGCCCTCGTCGAACGACACCTGGAGGGTCATCGCCGTTCCCCTGGGTGCGGCGAGCCCGTCCTGGTGCCGCAGGGCGAGGTCCAGGTGGTGCGGGCTCCGTCCGGGCACCCGCCCGGACGCATCGCTCGGAACCCGGTAGTCGACCTGCAGGAGCGGAAGCCTCTGCTGCTCGTCACCCTGTGGCCGTCCGGAACGGAAGTCCCAGGTGGTCTCCGTCCTGGTGCCCCAGGCCCACTCCTGCGACTTCCTCTCCGTGGTCAGCGACAGCCGGTAGCCGGCGGGATCGGGGCCCACCTGGACGTCGCCCTTGGCGTCCGGGAGTTCCTTGACGAGGGTGCCGTCCCGCCACAGCCGGGCCTGGACGATGTCGTCGTCATCGCCGCTCACGCCGTAGTGGCTTTGCGTCGCGTCGACGTACTCCGGGATGCGCAAGGACATCACGTCCTTCCGGAGGGTGGCGCCCGCCTCCGGCCTGCCCTTCGGAATCGCCGGACGCACCACCGGTGTGAACCAGTCCGCCTTCTGCCGCGCCCGCGGGCTGTACGTACGGGGCGCCTCCTGCATTCCGCCGGGCAACGGGGACATCTCGTCCCACGTGTACATGTGGTGGACGCGGTGCTGCCAGAGGGAGTCGTTGGCCGAGACCCACTCCTCACGCACCATCGGCGTGGGGACGAACCGCTGGTGGTCGTTCCACGAGTACTCCTGCCACGGACGCCATCCGAAGCGCTGCTCCTTGGCCCAGGGGAAGCCGCCGTTGTCGGCGTACCGGGTGGTGATCTGGGCGGTGTTCGCCTTGGTCACCCTGTGCACCATGTTCGGGGGCACCCGGTCCTTCTGGACGTGGAAGACGTCGTACAGGTAGGGGCTGGAGACGGTCAGGGTCAGGTCCATCCTGGCCTTGCCGGACCGTGCCGCGGCGATGATCCGCTGCCCGTCGTCGTGCCCGGCCACCAGGGACGGGATGGGCTCCCGGTCGTTCCACGGGAACCATTTGGTGCCGGGGTGGAACCCGGGCGTCCGCACGATGAGGGCCGCCGAGGCGCCCGCCTTGGCCGCCGCGGCGATCTGGTCCTGCTCCGGCGTCTGCTCGTCACCGGCCATGAGCGCCATGGCGCCGCGCACGTTCGCCTTCGCGAGTTCCTCCGGCGTCCCCGACCCGGCCCAGGCGAGCCGGAAGCCGCGCCGGCCGTCGAACGTCGGGGAGAAGTGCAGGAGGTTCACGTCCAGCGGCCCCTCCACACCGTGGACCTTGGCTTCCGTCACGGGCGCGACCATCTGCCACCGGGAGGAGAACTCGAACGAGCCCGCCTCCAGCGGCCGGGTCGGTGTGACGTGGAGGCGCCGTACGGTGTCGAAGTGCATGACCCCGAGGGACGCCCGGCGCCCGTTGGCCATCTGGCGGTGCGTGTAGTAGCTGAAGATCCCCCGCTGCTCGGACGGCCGGGGCGTCTCGATCCGCATCGGCGTCCCCTTGCGGGCGTCGATGACCAGTTCCATGTCCCTGTCGACCTTGAGCTCCGGATCGATGTAGAAGGTCGACTGGTCGTCGTTGTAGACGCCGTGTTCGACGATGGACGACAGGTTGTAGGTGCCCTCTTCGAGTTCGATGGTCCGCGTCAGGTCCCACGGCGGCAGGTGCATCGAGGCGTCGCTGTTCCGCGACTCGCCGATGAAGAGGACGAACGGCACCGGGGTGAGGGCGCCCTGCGGATCGCGGGCGCTGAACGTGACCGTGTGGATCGGGGCGCTCACGCTCGCCGCGAGCGAGGTGGCCACGGCGACGCCCCCCGGACCGGTCGCGGTCACCCGGCCGCCGTACATGCCCCTCGTCAGCTTGGCGACGTCCAGCACGACCGGCACTTGTACCGTTCCACCGGCGGGTACGGTCACGCTCTCGGCGCCGATGGTGATGCCGTCGTCCTCGGACGTGCCGTTGTCCAGGTTCGCGACCTCGACATCGAGGTCGAGGGTCACGGCGGACCCGGTGGCGTTGGTGTAGGAGATCTGCTCGGTGACCGCCGCCCCGGCCTTCCCCACCTCGTGGAAGCCCAGGTCGATCACGCCGGTCGCGTGGACGTCCTGCGAGGCCGCGCGGGCCACGTCGACCCGCCCGCCGCCCTGCTGGTGCACGTTCAGCCGGGAGTTGGGCCGGGCGGTGCTCACCAGCGCGTCCTTGAGCCGGGTCGCACGCCACTGCGGGCGTGCCTGGGCGAGGATCGCCGCCGCGCCCGCCACGTGCGGGGTGGCCATCGACGTGCCCGACGCGGCCGTGTGCCGGTCGTCGACCGGCTCGCCCATCGAGGTGCCCGCGGCCCGGGCGGCGACGATGCGCACCCCCGGGGCGGTGATCTCGGGCTTGGGGGCGTTGTCCCTGATGCGAGGCCCCCGGCTGGAGAACGAGGCGAGCTCGTCGTCCCGGTCGACCGCGCCGACGGTGAGGGCCGCGTCGGCGGCGCCCGGCGCGCCGACGCTGTAGTCGCGGCCCGCGTTGCCCGCGGCGATGACGAACAGCGCGCCGGTCTCCTCGGTGAGCCGGTTCACCGCCTGGCTCATCGGGTCGGTCCCGTCGGTGGCCTCGCCGCCCAGGCTCATGTTGATCACTTCGGCGCCGGAGCGGGCGGCCCACTCCATGCCCTCGATGATCCACGACTGGAGGCCGATCCCGCCGGCGTTGAGGACCTTGCCGTTGAGCAGGTTCGCGCCCGGCGCCACGCCCTTGTATCTGCCTCCCGAGCCGGCGCCGGTGCCACCGATGGTGGAGGCCACGTGCGTCCCGTGCCCGTGTCCGTCCCCGGCACCGGCGTCGTCGGTGAAGTTCCGCTCGGCGGTCACCTTGCCCGCGAGGTCGGGATGTGCCGCGTCGACGCCGGTGTCGAGCACCGCGACGTCCACTCCCCTGCCGTCGTGACCCGCCTTCCACGCCTCCGGAGCGCCGATCTGGGCCACGCTGCGGTCCAGCGACGCGCGGACCCGCCCGTCGAGCCAGACCTTCGCGATCCCCGCGCCGAACGTCGTCGCGGCGCCGGCGCTCCGCGGCGTCCCGGTCAGCGACCCCCAGAAGCGGTCGAGACCGGCCTTGTCCGCGCTGAGGGCGGCGCCGCCGATGCTGCCCAGGGTGGCGACGGCCGTCGCGCCGGCCAGCGCCTGCGGGCGCGCGCTCGCACCCTTCGCGTACTGGACGATCAGCGGGAGCCGCTTGGTGGAGCGGTCGTCGTAGCCGTCCCTGGCCAGCGCGGTGACGTCGAACAGGCCGCGGTCCAGGATCCCGGCCGACAGGTACGGAACGACGTCCTCCGGCAGGACGCGCAGCCCGCCGTCGATCTCCTGGGTGTGGAAGGTGATCCGCTCGCGGCCCTTGGCCGGCTGGACGGAGGCGGTGAACCTGCCCTTGGCGGCCTCGGCCAGCTGCACCGTGTCGCCGGTGATCAACGTGATCCGCGCCGGCGTGCCGTTCAGGGCCGCGCCGGCCGCCGGGGGTACCGCGGGGCCGGACGGCGGTGTTTCCGCACCGGCGGGAACGCCGGAGGCGACCACCACGGCGCCCGCCACGCCGATCGCCGTCCAGCGCAGGAGCCATCTCATATGGGCACTCCTCGAGACTGCGCAGGTGATGCACCTGCGGGGGGAACAAGCCCGAAGTCTCCAGCCGGGACGGCGGCCAGGTCACTAGGCAGGGTCTGCCGCAGTGGTGACATGGCGCCGATTGGACACGCCCGCGCGTCGGCGGGGAGGAGAGCGGCTCAGGCGAGCCAGGCGCGCATGCGGCGCTCGCAGTCGGCGATCAGGGGGATCTCGACGTACTCGTCCTTGGTGTGGGCCAGCGTCGGCTCGCCGGGGCCGTAGTTGACCGCGGGCACTCCGAGGGCGGCGAACCGGGACACGTCCGTCCAGCCCAGCTTGGCGCGGACGGCGGCACCGGAGGCCTCGGCGAACGCGGCGGCGGCCGGATGGGTGAGCCCGGGACGGGCGGCGGGGGCCGCGTCGACGATGGCCACCTCGAACCCGGCGAAGACCTCCCGGACGTAGTCCTCGGCCTCGTCCAGGGACTTGTCGGGCGCGAACCGGTAGTTGACGGTGACCACGCACTCGTCGGGAATGACGTTCCCGGCCACGCCGCCCCGGATGAACACCGCGTTGAGGCCCTCGTGGTACTCCAGGCCGTCCACGACGGGACGCGCCGGCTCGTAGCCGCGCAGCACGTCCAGGATCCGGCCGGCGGTGTGGATCGCGTTGGACCCCATCCAGGCGCGGGCGCTGTGGGCGCGCTCGCCGGTGGCGGTGACCTCGGCGCGCAGCGTGCCCTGGCAGCCGCCCTCGATCAGCCCCCCGGTCGGCTCCATCAGCACCGCGAAGTCGCCGGCGAGCAGCTCGGGCCGGGTCTCCACGAGCCGCTTGAGGCCGTTGCGGTCGGCCTCGACCTCCTCGCACTCGTAGAAGACGTAGGTGATGTCACGGCTCGGCCCGGTCAGCGCGGCGGCCAGCTTCAGCGCCACCGCGACCCCGCTCTTCATGTCGGTGGTGCCGCAGCCGTAGAGCCGGTCCCCCCGCACGCTGGAGGGCAGGTTGCCGTTCAGCGGGACGGTGTCGAGATGGCCGGCGAGGATGACGCGCTCGGCGCGTCCCAGGTCGGTGCGCGCGACGAGGGTGTCGCCGTCGCGCACCACGGTCAGGTGCGGCAGGGCCTCCAGGGCCTCCTCCACCGCGTCGGCGAGGGCCTTCTCCGCCCCGCTCACCGACTCGATGTCGACGATCGCCGCCGTCAGGTCCACCACGTCCGAGCCGAGATCAAGCCGCATCCCCCAACCCTATGCCCCGCCGATGCCCCGGCACGGACCCCGGAAGTTCCGCGGAACCCTGGAGTTCTGCGGCGCCGGTCACAGAACCGGGCCGCGGCCGGGGTGACACTGGCCTGGTCGACCAGGCCCCGCGGAGAGACCGGTGAGACCATGGCGCCCTGGCACGCGCGACGCGAGGTGCGGATCTCGTTCTCGGCCCTGCTGCGCATCAGGGACGACGACCGGCACGTGCTGCTGCACTCGCCGAGCCGCCCCGGCTCGTTCAACCCGCCCGGCGGCGTCTACAAGTGCTTCGGGCCCGCGGCGGCGGTGCTGGAGGGGCTGGGGTTCCGGGCGGACCGGGCCGATCCGCTCGCCGACGACATGCGTTCCGACCTGAGGGGCTTCCTGCCCGCCTCGGCGCTGCCCGGCTTCCGGCGCTGGTTCGCCTGCGGCGCGTACCGGGAGAGCCCCGCCGAGTGCCTGCGCCGCGAGCTGGCCGAGGAACTGGCCGAGTCGGGGGTGCCGCACCTGGTGCCCGACGCGTCCCGGATCGCCTTCCGCCACCTGCGCAGCGTCGACGACGGCCCGCACCCGGTGCCCGGCAAGCCGTTCCGGCAGCTGCGCAGGTTCGAGGTGTACGAGCCGGTCGTGACCGGCGCCGAGGCCACCCGGCTGTGCCGGTCGCTGGCCGAGGCCGCCGCGGACCCCGCGGTTCCCGCGGTCATCTGCGCCACGCCCGCGCAGATCCTGCACGGCCGGAGCGGCACCGCGCTGATCGGCGGGCACGCCGCCTACCTGATCGGCGACCGGCGCGCCCACCCTGAACTGCCCATGGTGCGGTGAGCCGGCCATGCGTCCGGACACCCCTCCCCTGCGCCCCCACCGGACCCTGGCCACGGCGGCCCTGACCACGGTGCGCGGCCGGTCACGCAGGCCCCGGCCCGTCCGGCTGTCCGCCGCGGCGCTGGCCGTCCCCCTGGTCCATGCCCTCCCGCCCGGCCCGGACGGGGGGAGCCTCGCCGGCGCCTGGTTCGCGTTCGACCTGGCGCCCCCACCGGGCCGGGCGCGGTACGCGGGCGTGTTCCTGCGGGTGTGCTTCGACGACCCGCGCGTGACCGTCGCCGGCCTCGCGGCGCACGGGGAACGGCTCGGCATCGCCTACGACGGGAACGGCACGCCCCGGGCCCTGACGGAGGCGGCCGGGGCGGCCCTCGACGCGGCCCGCGCGTGCCCCGGCCTGCCGGAACGGCTGTGCCGCCGGGCCTCCGCGGAGGAGACGTACGCGAACGGCGCCGGCCTGCTCTTCGGCGACGTCACCGGCCGCACCGGGGCGGAGGGGCCGGGCGCGGGCGGGTACGCCGTCCACGCGATCGTCCGGGTCCCGCCCGGCCTGGCGCGGCTCACCGGCACGCTGCGGGTCGACGCGGCGGTGACCCGCCGGGGCCGGGTCGAGCACGCCCACGGCCGCGACCCCGTGCCGTTCGCCGTGCCCCTGCCCGCCGGGCGCCCGCCGGACAGGACCGCCGCCCCCGCCCCGGCCGAGGCCGGCGCCCGCCCCGCCGCGGAGCACTCCGGGGCCGTGCCGGAACGGGACTCGGGCGTACGGCTGTGCTTCGCCACCGACATCGAGCGGTTCAGCCGGTTCCGCACCCCCGAGGCGGCCCGCGCGCAGCGGCGTTTCGTCGACCTGCTCGCCGACGCCCGGCGGCACGCGGGCGTACCGGCCACCGATCCGCAGCCTTCGGGCGACGGGCAGTTCGAGGTGTTCCCCGCGGCCCTCGACGAGTCGGTGCTGATCCCCCGGCTGGTCGAGGGCCTGTGGGAGGCGCTGGCCCGCACCAACGCGGACCTGAGCGCGCACGCCCGGCTGCGCGTCCGCGCGGCGCTGCACCGCGGTCACGTCCGGCGGGGCGTCAACGGGTGGATCGGCGAGTCGGCGATCGCCGTCCACCGCCTGCTGGACTCCGCCCGGCTGCGCCGCGCCCTGGCCGACCACCCGGAGGCCGATCTGGCCCTGATCGTGTCCGACATCCTCTACCGCGACGTCATCGTCCACGGGTACGGGCGGCTGGCCCCCGAGGCGTTCCGGCGGGTACGGGTCCGCCTGCCCGACAAGGGCTTCGAGGAAGAGGGCTGGATCTACGTGCCGAAGCCCGCCTAGGCTCTGTTTCCAAGTCCCGGCCCACGGCGCTCGCCTGGCGGCTCGCGCCTAACCGGGCCTGTGCGAGCGCGGCATCGCTTCGCGATCTGCCAGGTGAGGCTCGCCTCCGGCATCGCCCCACCTGGCAGCCAACGCGCTCGCGCTGTGGCTGAGGCTACTTCGAGACACGCCCTAGTGCTCAGATCCGGGTCGGGGACTGCCACTTCACCTGCGACAGCAGCCGGCGCGCCGCGGAACGGAGATCGTCGTTGCTCCGGTAGGAGGCCTCGTGGTCGGCCAGGTCGGTGGTCATGTTGGGCCGGTCCGACTCGTGCCAGAGCGCGAGGATCGGTTTCTCCAGCGCCTTGGCGTAACCCGCCTCGATGTTCAGGCCCACCCGCTTGGACCCCGCGCTGGTGGTGAGGTCGAGCAGGACGGCGTCGGCCCCGGCGATCCGCTCGAACGCCACCTTGAGGATCTGTCTCATCGAGACTTCACCGATCCGCCAGTCCTGCTCGTCCCGGATATGCGCGAACGTGCGCAGACCAGCGTCCCGCGCTCCCAGCGTGATCAGTTCGAGCCGCTCCCGCAAAGCACCGAGATGCTCGCCCTCCAGGGCGTAGCAAACGAATACGTACCCGGTCATCGAGCCCTCTCGAACGCATAGTGAGCCAGCACCAGACCTGCCCTCTTCTCCACTTCCGGGACATCGAATTTGAGCCGTCCGAGAAGGATCAGCCCCAGCAGCGAGTAGTAGGTGGCCGGCGACCCGAGCAACCTTATCTCCTCAGGCAGCGCCCCGTACTCGAACAACTCCAGCTGCCGGGTGTCCCCGCGGTGCCGGCGGATCCGGGGCCGCCGGGCGCCGTACAGGATCGACTCCTCCAGGCTCACCAGAGTGGGAATGTCGAACCGGTCCGCGACGAACCGGGACTTCAGATCCGCGTAAAGATAGGCGATGTCGTAGAGCGCGGGAAAGCGGGCCCGCATCCTGCCGTAGTCGATGATGCCGAACCCGTCACCGCCGAGCAGGACGTTTCCGGCGTGCAGATCCCCATGGACCGGGGACATCACGAACGAATAGTGCTCGCGCCGGAGGAACTCGTCGGTCCGTCCCGCCGGATCGCCGACGCGCGCGCCGTCCACCCACAGGAACCGGCCGCGCCGGGTCACGCCGAGCCGCGGCAGCAGCGAGTCGTAGAAATCCCTGCGGGTGGAGGCGACCCGCCCGTCGATCCGCAGCCGGCGGCCCGGCGTCACCTCGTTCAGCAGGATCTCGTCCGCGCCGGTCAGGACCAGGTCGATCTTCGCGCGGTCGTCGCACCGGTAGGCGCGGGCGACCCGCCGCCCCAGATCGACCTCGGCGATGTCCACCTCCGCGCTCAGCCGCTCCTCCGCCGCGGACCCGGCACCACCGGCGATCACCTCGCCGTCCGGCTCGTAGCGGGAGACCTCCACGCGGTACTCCGCGGGGAGGAACTCGTTGACGTACGGGCGCAGGCTCTCGGCGTCGACCCGGGACCCGTGCTTGTACAGCACCTCGTGCAGGTGCGCCACCAGCAGCCGGTCCAGCCGCTCCCGCGCGAGCTCCAGGTCGTCCTGGACGGGCCGGAACAGCGCCGAGACGTCGTCGATCCGCTCCTGCCGCCTGATGCCGAGGTAGTGCTGGGCGTCCTGGTAGACGATGCCGGCCACCCCGCCGACGGACACGCCGCCCCGCTTGATCGTCATGAAGGCGGCCGTCCCGCGGTTCCGCACCAGCCTCTCGTAGTTGTCCTGCTCCTGGTGGAGCTCGTGCTCCTGGCCCACCTTCAGGATGGACACGTTGGACACCCGCAGCTCGTCGTGCTCCTCGTGCTCGCGCACCTCCAGGACGGTGGCGCCGGACTTGCCGCCTCCGAACTCGCGGTAGAGCACGATCCTGGCGGCCTTCTCGCCCTGGAACAGCTGCCGGGCGATCCGCTCGATCCGCGGCCGCTCGGAGAACGAGATGGAGCTGATGTTCCAGTGCCAGGTGATCCGCACGTCGTCGTCGCCGTCGTCCAGCGAGTACGGGATCAGCGCCCGCGCCCCGGCCAGCAGCTTGGTGAGCGCCATCTCCCGCTCGGTCTCCGACCGGTGCACCCGGTTGAGCCCGTTCTTCACCCGCTCCGGGGCCGGGTCGAAGATGTGCCGCATGAACGCCTGGAGCCACTCGCTGCGCCGCCCGGGAAGGTCGCGTAACGAGGAGAGCTTGTGCAGGACGAAGTCCTCGTTGTCGTTGACGTCGATGTAGCTGTGCACGCTGTCGGTGCGGTCCATGCCCGCCTCCATGAAGAGGTCGGGGAAGTTCTCGAACGTCTCGAACGGGATGTCGACGCCCAGCGCGCGCAGGACCTCGTCGAAGCACTCGGCGATCACCCGGTGCTTCTCGCCGCAGACCAGCCGGTCCGGGTTCAGCTGCTCGACGGCGGCCAGGCATTTGGCGACGAACTGGATGTTGGGCGAGGCCCACGGCCGGTTCTGCTCGTCGATGAGCCGCCGGACAGCCGGGGCGCCCTGGTCGTAGAGGGCGGAGTAGCGGTCCTGGATCTCCTTCAGCCGCTCCTGCGTCAGGTCCAGCTCGCGGGTGCTGAGGATCTGCAGCCGCGGCCGGTCGAACCCCAGGTAGTTGCGGTAGAAGCCCTTGGTCAGCTCGATCTCCTCGCCGAGCCGGATCCGGATGGTCTTGTTGCGTTTCTCGTGCTCGTCGTACGGGATGAGCAGGAGGATGACGTTGTCGCCCTCCACGAGGATCCGGTAGAGGTGGTTGAGCATCCTCAGATGTCCCAGATGGAACATCAGGCGCGGGCGCGCGTGCAGCAGGTGGGTCTGGGGCCGGTTCCGTGACCGGCCGGACGGCTCGTTCATCTCAGACGACGGGTTCTCCGATTTCGCCGTAGAAGGCATTGATGAGTGCATGGACGTCCTCCGGGTCGACCAGCGAATAGCGGGATCCGGCGCCCCAGGCGTGCTTCCTGAAATAGTCCTGGTCGACCTCGAAGTCGGCGTAGTCGAGCATCTCCTCCTCCGTACGGCCCTCGGCCAGCAGCCGCGTCCACAGGGCCGACCCCGGCATCGGCTTGAACATGAACACGCGCGGCCGGAAGTGGGCGACGCCCCCGGCCAGGCCGGTGTCGTGCAGGCGCCGGGCGAGGCCGAGGGTCGCCTCCATCTCCGCGCGCGACTCGCCGGGGAAGCCGATGATGAAGTAGCCCTTCGCGGAGATCCGGTGCCGCGCCAGCATCCCGACGATCCGGAAGAGGTCCTGGTCCTTGCTGAGCTTGCCCATCGCGCGCCGCGTCTCGAAGGAGGCCGACTCGATCCCGAAGGACAGCCGGACGACGCCCGCGCGGCGCGCCCGTGCGATCGTCTCCTCGGGCAGGCCGCGGAGGAACTGCAGGGGTAAGTTGATCTCCCAGCGCAGCGCGATCCCGTCCCGTTCGAGCAGGCCGAGGAACTCCTCCAGCTGCGCCCGCCCGTTGAACGGCAGGTCGTCGACGATCTGCACGCCCTCGATCCCGTACCCGGCCACCAGGTGCCGTAGCTCCCCGCGGACCGACTCCGGCGACCGCCGCCGGTAGGTCGTGCCGTTGCTGCGGCAGCTCCCGGCGCAGAACCGGCAGGCGAAGACGCAGCCGCGGCTGATGGAGACGTCCATCCACCGGAGACCGTCCCGCCGGTACGGCTCGGTGTCCAGCAGCGTCCGGTCCGGCACCGGCAGGCCGTCCAGGTCGAGCGGCGCGTCCGGCCCGCTCGCCACGACGCCGCCGAGCGCGTCGCGGAAGTAGACGCCGGGAACGGCCAGCGGATGGACGTCCCGCAGGATGTCCACGATCTTCTCCTCGCCGTCCCCGCGCACCAGGATCCCCGCCCGCGTGAGCCGCTTCCCGAAATGCGCGGGCGGCATGGACGACACGTGCGGGCCACCGGCGATCACCGTGATGTGCGGCGCCACCAGGTCAGTGATCTTCTCGACGATGGCGAAGTTCACCGAGAACGCGTTGAACCCGGCGAACCTCGGGCCACGGGCGTTGATCTCCCGCGCGATCTCGGCCGGTGTCAGCTGCCGCTCCTCGGCGTCCAGGACGCTCACCTCGAACCCCGCCTCGCGGGCGGCGGTGGCCACGTACAGCAGCCCCACCGGAGTGGAGTACGACGAGGTGTACCGGGGATAGCGCGAGTAGTCGTGGATGGGGCTGTTGACCAGCACCAGATCCGGCATCGGCGACCACCCCCACGGCGGTGTGCTGCGCGTTCGCCCGACGCTACCCCGGCCCGCCCCGGCCCGTCCGTGTCGGATGACGCAGAAGCCCCGGGGAACGCCGAAGGCCCGCGACCGGAGCCGCGGGCCTCCGGGAGATGTCAGGTGTTGATGCCGTGGTCGCGCAGGATGTCGTTCAGCTCGGCCTTGTTGTGCCGCTGCCCTTCTTCCAGGCGCTTGAGGATCAGCACCGCGGGCAGGCCGTACGTGCCGCCCTTGAACTCCTTGGTCCGGGTGCCGCCGACGGCCACGCACCAGTCGGGGATCCGGCCGCGGCTGATCTCCTCGCCCGTCTCCACGTCGATGACCGGCATCGACGCCGACAGGTTGGTGCCGGAGCCGACCACCGCGCCGCGGCCCACCCGGGCCCCCTCGACGATCATCGAACGGCTGCCGATCATGGCCTCGTCCTCGATCACCACCGGCACCGCGTTCGGCGGCTCCAGCACGCCGCCGATGCCCACGCCGCCCGACAGGTGGACGTTCTTGCCGATCTGCGCGCAGGAGCCTACGGTCGCCCAGGTGTCGACCATGGTGCCGGAGTCGACGTACGCGCCGATGTTGGTGAACGAGGGCATCAGCACCACGCCGGGGGCCAGGTAGGCGCCCCACCGGGCGATCGCGCCGGGCACCACGCGGACGCCGTCCAGCCGGCTCTTCAGCGGGATGCGGTCGTGGTACTGGAAGTCGCCCACCTGGGACCGCACCATGCCCAGCACCTTGAAGCTCATCAGGATCGCCCGCTTGGCGCGCTCGTCCACGACGATCCCGTCGCTCGCGGGGTCGATGAGGGCCACCCGGGCCTCGCCGGAGTCGATCTGGTCGACGGCCGCGACGATCGCGGCGCGGGCGTCGGCGTCGTCCGGCGTCAGCTCGGCCCGCCGCTCCCACAGCTCGTCGATGGTCGCGGAGATCGGGCTGGTGAACGTTTCGGTCATGGACCCTGAGCTTAGTAGGGCCCATCTCCCGGTACGGTCGTCGCGTGGCTGCTTGGTCGAGGTTGAGTGCGCGGGTCCGCCGGGGTTCCGCGGACGGTCGGCGCCGCCGGTGGCGCTGGACCGGCGTGGCACTGGTCGTCGTGGTCGGGCTGAGCGTCGGCGGGTACGCGCTTTTCCACCGCGCCCGCCCCTATCTGCACGGCTCCAACTGCGAGCTGCGCACCACCCAGGGCAAGATGCCGCTGAGCCTGGAGCAGGCCGCGAACGCCTCCACCATCGCCGCGGTGGCGTTCCGCAAGCAGCTCCCCGAACGGGCCGCGGTGATCGCGTACGCGACCGCGATCCAGGAGTCGGACATCCGCAACCTGGCCGGCGGCGACCGCGACTCGGTCGGGATGTTCCAGCAGCGCCCCTCCCAGGGCTGGGGCAGCCCGGACAAACTGCGCGACCCCGTCCAGTCCACCAGCAAGTTCTTCGACGCCCTGGTCAAGGTGAAGGGCTACCTGGACCGCGACCTGCACGACGCGGCCCAGCGCGTCCAGCGCAGCGCCGACGGCAGCGCCTACGCCCAGCACGAGCCGGACGGCAAGCTGCTCGCCCGGGCCTTCACCGGCCGCGAACCGGCCGCGGTGCGCTGCTGGTACCCCCCGAACAAGCAGACGCCCCCGCGCCGGGCCGAGGCCCTCCGCGAGATGCGCCGTTCGTTCGGCGGACGCCTCCAGGTGGACGGCCCGCAAGCCACCGTCCGCAAATCCGAAACCCCGGTGACCGGCGCCTCCCCGCGCGCGGCGTCCCCCGCGCCCTCCGCGCCCTCCGCGCCCGCCGCCGCGCAGCCGCCCTCCCACCGCCCGTCCCCCCGCGCCTACGACGCGCTCAAGGTGACCAACCCGCGCACCGGCTGGGCCGTGGCGTCCTGGGCGGTCACCCACGCCCAGGTGTACGGCCTGAGCGAGGTCCGGCACGCCAAGCGCCGCTGGACCGCCGACGCCGGCCACGACGGCTGGACCACCGACGCCCACGCCCCCGCCGACCGCGTCATCATCAAGTGAGCCCTGGATCACCCAGTGACCCCTGGCCCGCCGGGCGGGTCAGGAGTTGTCGACGGCGGGCGTATAAGAGGCCACGAGCCGCTTGGGGGCCGACAGCCGCCAGCCTTCCGTAACCAGTTCGACGAGTTCGTCCCGGTCGACCCCGGCCAGCCGGATCGACACCCAGCCGAACCGCCCGGACGTCCAGGACGCGGTGAACACCTCCGGGTCCTCGGCCACCAGCGCGGCCTGCTCCTCGCGCGTGGCCTTCACCATGACGGACGCCTCCGCCTCGTCGAGGTAGCAGAACCCCTTGCCCTGCACACGGAACCCGGTCGTCGACGCATGCCCGTCGCGCTGCTCCACCTCCGGCAACCCGAGCACGATCTCCAGGAACTCCTCCACGCCCATGGAAGGGGTTCTACCAGCCCACTCCGACACTCCGCCGGACGCGTGTCCCAGCCGCCCTTACAGGCGGACCTCGCCGCCCTTCATCCGCGCCGGCAGGCGCGCGAACGCCTCACGCCATCGCGGCCTACACGAGGGAGACGAGAATCGGGTATCCGTCCCACCGGCACCGGCCAAGGCAAGATCGTCTGACCTCTGACGCCCATCTGATTTCAGCGGCCGGAGAGGCCCAGGCCTGGACGTTGTAAGGCTGGCCCCGCGCGAAGCCGGAATGTCCGGCCGGATTTTCCGGCCGCGATGACCCGTCGAGGTGGCCATGCCCCGGCCGCCGGGGAGCCGGGCAACATCAACAAGGTTCACCGGGCCGAGGGCGCACGTTGACTTGCGGCGAGTTGCTGCCTCGGGGTGCGCCCGACCCAGCAACTCGCCGCAAGTCAACGGGACGGGAGGGGGCACCCCGCTGGGTGTACGAGGGGCGAGTGCGTCGCGCCCAGCAGCCAGGCGATCAGGCAATCAGGCACTACAGGCCAAGTTCCCCACGCTTCACCCGGACCAGCAGCCCCGCGAACGCCGCCTGGTCGAATTCCAAGCGATCACCTTCCGGATCCTTGGAGTCCCGCACCCACACCCCACCATTGATCTGCGCAAGCTCGACACACAAGTCGTCGTTCCCGCCGCCGCTGTGAGAACTCTTCCGCCACTCGATCACTCGTATCTCCTTAGGATCTCCTTGATCAGGGCCTTCGAGTCCTCACGAGGGAGGGCAAGTGCCCCAATCTCGTCGAAACGCACTTCAAGGATGGCAGATTCGTCCCCGGCATCGATCAACCTGCCGGCAAGCTGCGCCACGGCATACGAGACTCCCTTGCCGCCGACTGTCGTCACCTGGAAGTGGCCGTCGTGCCCTGGATGCCATCCCGCAGTTCGTGGCACGACGCGCACACACACGCGATCGACTTCTGCCAACTCCAGGAGAAAACGCATCTGACCTGCCATGACGCCGTGATCACCGACAACGTTTTCCAGCACCTCTTGATCGAGAAGAAGCCACAGGTAGGGCGGGTTCCTGCGTTTGAGCACCCCCTGGCGCTTCATGCGCGACTTGGCCTCGCTCTCAGCGTCGGCCGTACGCCCCGCAGCCTTCACGATCGCCTGAGCATAGGCCTCCGTCTGCGCCAGCACGGGCACGCTCTTCCCGTGATACATCTTGATCACTTCTGCTGCCGCCTCGTACTGAACGTACTGCTTGCGCCAATCCGGATTGTGCCCCTTGGTCGCGTACATGTACAGCCTCTCGAAGTGGCCTCCGGTGTCCCACGCTCGATCCAAGTGCTTGAGGTGCGTATCACGAGGGCGCAGCCGTCCTGCCTCCCAGTTGGATACGGTCGCGCGAGTCACATGAACGATCTTTGCCGTCTGGGCCAGTGAGAGACCTCGCTGAGTGCGGTAAAACCACAGGTCAAAGGCCAGCCAGGCCCACAGCGAAGAGTTCGGGTCGATGGATTCGCGGACGCTCATCGCTCCCCCAGGTATGTATCCGGCGACGACCAATCCACTTCACGTTACCGTGCGAACACCCAGAGTGAGAGAACGTTCCTCAACTCTCAGGACGGCTCTCATGAACGATCAAGAACGGACCACCAGCACGTCGAGTAACGCGGAAATCCGCCTGACCCTACTGGCCGAACCGTCCTCGGTCGTCCTGGCGCGTGAACTGGTCCGCTACGCCCTCACGGCCTGGAACTTCCAAGGGGATCTTGTCCACGACTCGATGCTCGTGATGAGCGAGATCGTCACCAACGCGGTCGCCGCTGCAAGAGGCAGTCAGATCCGCCTCCGCTGCGCCCTTCAGAATCAGGCGCTGCTTCTGGAGTGCTGGGACCCCTGCCCCGCACTCCCCATTTCCCGCGTCACCACCACAACCGACGAGAACGGCCGCGGCCTGACCATCATCGCCGCCTGCGCAAAGGAGGTCGGCATCCGCCCAGCCGCCACGGGCCAAGGAAAGATCATCTGGGCCCTCATGCCCATCTGACCATCAGACCCGCACCCGCCCTGTCAGCGAATCCTCCATAACCCTTCTTCAGTTGGCCGATGGCCAGACACTTCCGCCGAACTGCCTTTCCCTGCCCTGCGCCTACGACCAACGCTCGAAGCAGCGATTCTTACCTGCGAAATTGCAGTCTCTGCCCGGCACGAAAAAGCTTCACGGCAGTGCGACACCCACCTTCACTGGCTGCTGATCTCCGCGCTCTTCTCGACCATCGTCGCCATGGTCACCGGAATGCTCAGCCGCGCCGCCGGGCTGGGAGTGCCCGAGTCGTTCCTCGCCGGCGGCGCGGCCTTCGGCCTGTGCATGGCGTTGTGCGTCGCCGTCCTGCAGGCCGCGCAGAATCGGTGAGCTCAGACGCCGAGGGAGCGGCCGATGATCTCCTTCATGATCTCGGTGGTGCCGCCGAAGATGGTCTGGATGCGCACGTCCTGGTACGCCTTGGCGATCGGGTACTCGGTCATGTAGCCGTAGCCGCCGTGCAGCTGGACGCACCGGTCGACGACCCGCTTGAGCAGCTCGGTGTTCCAGTACTTGAGCATCGCGGCCTCTTCGGCGCTCAGCTCGCCCCGGCTCTCCTTGGCGATGCAGTCGTCGGTGAACGCGCGGGTGACGGTCAGCTCGGTCTTCATCTCGGCCAGCGTGAACCGGTTGTGCTGGAACTTGCCGATCGGGCGGCCGAACGCCTCGCGGGTCTTGCAGTACTCCAGGGTCTGCTCGAACGCGGTCTCGGCGCCGGCCTGGGCGGTGACGCCGATGGACAGCCGCTCGCGGGCCAGGTTCTGCATCAGGTAGATGAAGCCCATGCCCTCCTCGCCGAGGAGGTTGGCCTTGGGGACGCGCACGTTGTCGAAGAACAGCTCGGCGGTGTCCTGGGCGTGCATGCCGACCTTGTCGAGGTTGCGGCCGCGCTCGAAGCCCTCCATGCCGCGCTCGACGACCAGGAGGCTGACGCCCTTGGCGCCGGCGGACGGGTCGGTCTTGGCGACCACGATCACCAGGTCGGAGAGGATGCCGTTGGAGATGAAGGTCTTGGAGCCGTTCAGGACGTAGTCGTCGCCGTCCTTGACGGCGGTGGTCTTGATGCCCTGGAGGTCGGACCCGGCGGCGGGCTCGGTCATCGCGATGCCGGTGATGATCTCGCCGGAGCAGTAGCCGGGCAGCCAGCGCCGCTTCTGCTCCTCGTTGCACAGCTTCAGCAGGTAGGACCCGTTGATGTCGTTGTGCACCGAGAAGCCGGGACCGCTCACGTTCGCCCGGGCGAACTCCTCGTTCATGACCACGTAGTAGCGGTAGTCGCTCTGGCCGCCGCCCCCGTACTCCTCGGGCACCTCGATGCCGAGCAGCCCCTGCCGGCCCGCGGCCAGCCAGACGTCGCGGGACACGATGCCGTCCCGCTCCCACTGCTCGTGGTACGGGGCGATCTCCTTCTCGATGAAGGACCGCACCATGTCGCGGAACGCCTCGTGCTCCTCGGTGAAGATCTCGCGCGCCATTCGCCGGGCTCCCTGAGTAAGTAAGTCCTGATACATGCTTAATGTAACACTGGTGCTGTCACATCTTTCGGGCACGTCACAGCGAGGGGGCCCCATGGCAGCGGCCGAGCGGATGACGGTCGACGAGCTGGCCGGGCGTGCCGGGCTCACGGTGCGGACGGTGCGGTTCTACACCGCCCGCGGCCTGCTCCCCCCGCCCCGGCTGCGCGGCCGTACCGGGCTGTACGGGCCCGCCCACCTGGCCCGGCTGGAGCTCGTACGGGAACTCCAGGCGCTCGGCCTCACGCTGGCGGCGATCGAGCGCCACCTGGAACGGATCCCGGCCGGCGCCTCCCCCGAGGACCTGGCCCTCCAGCGCGCCCTGCTGTCCCCGTGGGCGCCTGAGGAGGCCGAGGACCTCGACCGGCACGAGCTGGACCGCCGGGTGGGCCGCCGTCTCGACGACGAGGCGGTGATGAAGCTGGCGGCGCTCGGGGTGGTCGAGGAGAACGGGGACGGCGGCGTCCGGGTGATCAGCCCGGCCCTGCTGGGCATGGCCGCGGAGCTGTCGGCCATGCCGCTGGACGCCCTGGTGGCCGCGCACGAGTCGATCGAACGGCACACCACCGAGCTGGCCGAGGAGCTCCAGCGGGTCTTCCAGGACACGGTGGTGCGCCCCTACCGGGAACGCGGCCGGCCGCCCGAGGAGCGCGAGCGGCTGCTGGAGCTGGCCGTCAAGCTCAAGCCGCTGATGCTCCAGTCGCTGGTCGGGTCGTTCCAGCGCGCCGTGGACCGGGCGATCCGCAGGTCGGTGCCAGGGGATGAGGGTGCGCGTTGACTTGCGGCGAGTTGTCGCCTTGACGGCGGTGGAGGGAGCAACTTGCCGCAAGTCAACGTGCGGGCGTGTGCAAGGCGGCGGTCAGGCGTCCTTCCACTCCTCGTTCTCGTACTCGACGAGCCTCGGGTGGACGAGGGTGTTGGCCTGGACGTCGCGGTGGCGGAGGTCCTTGCCGAAGACGGCGGCGGAGCGCAGCACGTCGGCGTCCAGGAAGCGCAGCCCGGCGGGAACGGACGGGGCCAGCTCCAGCTTGGGGGGCGGGCCGGGCTCGGGTGTGGCGAGCACGTAGCCCCAGTCGCCGAAGCTGGGCACGTCCACGTGGTACGGGACGGTGGCCATCCCCGCCTCGCGGATGGTCTTCTCGATGCACCAGAACGACCGGGGGGCGAAGTAGGGGGAGCCGGACTGGACGACCATCCGGCCGCCCGGCGCCAGGGCCCGCTTGACCAGCCCGTAGAACTCCACCGAGTACAGCTTGGCGGTGGCGACGTCGTCCGGGTCGGGCATGTCCACGATGATCGAGTCGTAGCGCCGCGCGGCCGTGCGGAGCCAGGAGAACGCGTCGGCGTTGACCGTCGTGACCCGGGGGTCGTCGAAGGCGTGCCGGTTGAGGCCGGCGATCTCCCGGTGGGTACGGGCCAGTTCGGTCATCGCGGGATCCAGCTCGACCAGGGTGGCGCTGCGCACGTCCGGGTAGCGCAGGACCTCGCGCAGCGCCAGGCCGTCCCCGCCGCCGAGGACGAGCACGTCGCCGCGCGCTCCCGCCATCGCGGGGTGGACCAGGGCCTCGTGGTAGCGGTACTCGTCGACGGACGAGAACTGCAGGTCGCCGTTCAGGAAGAGCCTCAGGTCGGGGCGGCCCGACAGCGCGACCTTCCTGGTGAGCACGATCTCCTGGTACGGGGTCCGCTCGGCGAGGGCGATGGGGTCCCGGTAGAGCGCCTGGCGGGCGGAGATCTCGAAGCCGTCGGCCAGGGCGTAGGTGCCGCCGAGCACGGCCAGCACGGCCGCCATGCCCGCCCACAGCGCGATCCTGGCGCGGCGGCCGATCTGGTGGCGGAACAGCCACAGCACCACCGCGATCCCGGCGACCGCGTTCACCGCGCCGACCAGCAGCGCGCCCTTGATGTGCCCGAACAGCGGCAGCAGGAAGAACGGGAAGGCCAAACCGCCGATCAGGGCCCCCACGTAGTCGGCGGCGAACAGGTCGGCGACGGCGCTGCCCGCGTCCTGCCGCCTGATCCGCTGGAGCAGGGTCATCAGCAGCGGGATCTCCGCGCCGATCAGCGAGCCCACCCCGAACGCCACCACGACCAGGGCGGGGACGTACAGGTCCAGCCACGCGAACGCGGCGTACAGGATGAGGACCGACAGGCCGCCCAGCAACGCGAGGAGGCCCTCCACCAGGGCGAACGCGGCGACGGGGTGGCGTTGCAGCGGCTTGGCCGCCAGCGAGCCGATCCCCATCGCGAAGACCATCACCGACAGGACGATCGACGCCTGGGTGACGGAGTTGCCGACCAGGTAGCTGCCGAGCGCGACCAGGGCCAGTTCGTACACCAGGCCGCAGGCGGCGCAGGTGAAGACGGCCGCGAGCACGAGGGAGCGGGCGGCGCGCGCCGGGAGCCGCAGCGGTTCCTGCGCGCGCCCGCCGGCCTCGTGCCCGGCGGCCTCACGCCCGCCGTCCCCCCGCTCGGTGGCCTCCCGCTCGGTGGCCTCCCGCTCGGTGGCCTCCCGCTCGGTGGCCTCCCGCTCGGTGGCCTCCCGCTCGGTGGCCTCCCGCTCGGTGGCCTCCCGCTCGGTGGCCTCCCGCTCGGTGGGCTCCCGCTCGGCGGCGGTCACCGCCGGCGGCGGGCTCTCTGCCATGAGGGACCTCCCCCGGTACGGTCCCGAGCCGTGCTCAGGAGATGGCGGCGGCCACGATCGCGGCGGTGCCCAGGTCGGCGGCGCCGACCACCCAGCAGGACGGGTGCAGCTCCCGCGCGTCCACCACGGTCGCGCCGAGCTTGCCGGGCGTGAGGAGGTCGAGCATGTAGAACGCGACGGTCATCAGCACGATCCCCAGCACACCGTAGGTCATCGTGCTCAGCAGCCCGGCGCCCAGGTCGTCCTCGCTGCTCAGGATGGCCGTGGTGACGATGATCCCGACGCCCAGCAGCTTGGCGGCCAGCACCAGCGCGGCGCCCCGGTTGCGGTCGGTCCAGATCTGCTGCCCCAGGTTGCCCGGCGTGGTCACCTCCACCACCAGGTAGCCCAGGGCCATCAGCCCGATGCCCACCGCGCCGTAGGCGAGCGCCGCGCCGCTCTCCTGGAGGATGTCGTTGATCATGAGCTGCTGCTCCTCCGGTTCCGTACGGCGGCGATGCCGATCCAGGCCACCCCGCCCGCGATCAGGGCGATCCCGATTCCCACGAAGATGTTGCGTCCGGTGTTCGACGCGGAGAGGCGGTCGCCGGCCGGCGGCGCCTGCTGGGCGGCGGGCGCCGGGACCGGCGGGGCCAGCCCCTTCTCGGCCACGAGCATCGGCATGCCGCCGATCGCGTCCGCGAGGCGGGCGATCGGATGGTCGCCGTGGATCCCGTCCGAGTCGCTCTGCGCGAGCATCCGCTTGAACTCGTCGTCCGCGCCCGAGCTCAGCCGGAAGCTGCTGTCGAAGTCGAACGACCCGTACGTCCACTCCTGGTCCGATGAGGAGTAGAAGTAGTCGGCCGTCAGCACCACCCACCGCGGGCATTGCGCGGGCACCTGGCGCGGGTCGACGCCCACGCCGAGGTTCGAGCCGTACTCGACGCCGGGGTCGTCCAGGTCCCGCAGTTCCCGTTCGATCTCGATCCGCTTGAGCTGCTCCAGCGGGTCGGACTCGGTGGGCCGCGGCGTGGCCCGGGTCGTACGCGGCACGGGACGGGTGGTGCGCGGCACGGGACGGCCGGTGGCCTCCGGCGAGCGCGGGCCGGTCGCCGTGCCGCGCGGCGCCGGCGTCACGCCCGGCCGCGGCGTCCTCGGCGCGGTGGTGGCCGCGACCGGCGTGGACGGTGCCGGGACGGGCGTCTCAGGACGGAAGGTGCCGCTGTAGGACGGGATCACCTTCGGGATCGTGCGGTAGCGGCCGGAGTCGACCACCCATCCGTAGCACACGCCCTGGGCCTTGGCGGCGGTGGAGAGCTGCTCGACCAGCCGCCCGGCGTCCCGGGGGCCGAAGACGGGCGCCGTCTCGACGCTCCTGTCGTCACCGTCGAAGACACCCTCGTCGTACATGCCCCACAGCACCGGCAGGACGAACACGAGCAGGAAGATCCCGACCAGGAACCCGCAGCCCGCCTTGGAGGAACCGCCGCCGGCCGCCTTCGGAGCCTGCGCGCCGCTCTTCTTCCCGCTCCCGGCCCCGCTCACTTGCCCTCCCCTGGTCCGCCGCCGCGGAAGGTCGAGGCCCGGCCGCCCGGGCCGCCCCAGTTACCGCCGACCCACGTGTGGTAGCGCGCGTAGCCGCGTTCAGGGGTGTCGAGGGTGATCCGGGAGCCGCGTCCCTCGGGGAGCACCCCGACGACCACGTTGCGGTAGCGCAGGAACACGCCGTTGGGCGTGTACACCCGCTCGCTCGTCCGGTACCGGTTGGCGATCTGCCCGGCGACCGCGAGCGGGGCGTGCGGGGAGCTGTAGGTGCCGGCCGAGACCCGGGTGTAGTTGTCGGTGATCCATCCGCGCGGTGAGGTCCGGCCGCCGAGCAGCGTGACCAGCAGGACCACCACCCCGAACGAGACGAGGATGATGGACCCGATCCAGGTGCCGGTCAGGTCGCGCCGGCCGCGCTTGCCGCTCACAGCGCCCTCACCAGCCGGCTCCGCGTCATGACGATCTCCCGGGTCTGGGGGTAGGCGTGCCAGGTCTGCCAGCCGGTCCACGGCGCGGACGGCGGGGCGGCGGGCCCGGCGGGGGGTGTGCGGACCTCGTCCGCCACGAACGGTTCGTACGGTTCGCCGTCGCGGGCCAGCGCCAGCGCGGTGATCGCGTACGGGGAGCCGGGGAAGGTCCCGGTCAGCGCGTCGGCGCGGCCGGCGAGCCGGTCGCGCAGCTCGGCCACGGCCCGGCGGAACGGCCCGTCGCCGTCGTGCGCCTCCGTGGCCGCGCTGAAGTCGTAGGCCCAGCCGCCCGCGTTCGCGCGCATCCGGCCGGGCACCGGCCGCGGGTCGCCGGGCAGGCAGGCCACGGTCTCGCTGAACGAGCCGGCGAACACCTGGTGGGAGGCGCCGAGCAGGCGCAGCTCCACGGCGGGGCCGCCGGGCCGGGCGGGCGGCACGGCCAGCACCGCCAGCGCGTCCAGCCTGGGCAGCCCGAGGGCGAACGACAGCGCGTCGGCGCGCGTGTCCGCGTAGGGGGTGTCGAGGGAGGCGAGCAAGGCGTTCAGCTTCCGGGGTAGATCGTCAGGGTGCCGTTGGGCACGCGCTCGCCGGTCCCGGCCTCCCAGGGGCCGCCGCCGAACCGTTCGAACGACAGGTACCGGCCGCCGGGGCCCTCGTAGTCGACGTACTCGACCCGGCCCTCGGTGCCGACGCCGGTGGTGCCCTCACCCGCGTAGTCGGCGGTGCCGTGCTCGTCGCGCCGGTACTCCACGCCGTCCAGCGTCAGGGTCCTGCGGTCCGGCCGCAGGTCGCCGACCTCCCGCTCGGTCCACCAGACGACCTCCAGGTCGGGGTCCTCCTCGACGGAGATCCAGACCTTGGTGCTCTCCCCCTGCGCGGGCGTGTCGGCGTCGAGCAGGTGCTCGCTCCAGGTGAACCCGCCCTCGCGCAGCCGCAGCGATCCGCGCACGAAGTACCGCGTGCCGAGGTACTCGACCATGTCGCCCGCCTTGAGCGCCCGGGGATCGCCGGCCACCTGGTCCTCGGGGGCGAACGGATCGCGCGGCGCGGCCGGGGCGGGCGCCTGCGCGGCGGCGGACGGACGGCGCCGGACCAGCAGCACGATGACGGCGATCAGAGCGCACAGGATGAGCGCCAGCAGGACGGAGATCACTCGCCCGTCCATGGGCACCTCCAGCGGAACATGGCAATTCGGGTGACGTTCGGCAACGCGCGGATCCTAACCGAGATCAGGAGGAAAAGACCATTCGCGTCTCGGACGTCACCCTTGTCACACCGGTTCCACGGTTTCACGGGAACCTTGTCCGGGCGCGCCGGGCCGCCACCCGGTCCGTACGGACCGTACGGGCCGTACGGGCCGGTGGACGGCGGATGCCCGCAGGAAGCGGGCCGGAAGCACGCCGGACGGGCCGGAGGGGCGGACGGGCCGGAGGGGCGGACGGGCCGGAGGGGCGGCTCAGAGCCGCTCGGCGGCGGCGGCCACGCGCTCGTCGGTCGCGGTGAAGGAGATCCGGACGTGGCGCCCGCCAGCCGGTCCGTAGAACTCGCCGGGGCCGACGATGATGCCCAGGTCGGCCAGATGCCCGACGGTGTCCCAGCACGGCTCGTCGCGGGTGGCCCACAGATACAGCGACGCCTCGGAGTGGTCGATCCGGAAGCCGTGGCGCTCGAACGCGGCGCGCAGGACCTCCCGCCGCCGGGCGTACCGGGCGCGCTGCTCGTCGACGTGCGCGTCGTCCTCGAAGGCCACCGTCATGGCGGCCTGGACCGGCGCCGGAACGATCATCCCGGCGTGCTTGCGGACCTCCAGCATCCGCTTCACCAGCACCGGGTCGCCCATGACGACCCCGGCACGGTAGCCGGCCATGTTGGAGCGCTTGGAAAGGGAGTTGACCGCCAGCAGGCCCTCGTGGGAGCCCTCGCAGACGTCCGGGTGCAGGACCGAGATCGGCGGGCGGGCGGGGTCCCAGCCGAACTCCAGGTAGCACTCGTCGCTGACCACGATCGCGCCGCGCTCGCGCGCCCAGGCGACCACCTTGCGCAGGTGCTCGGCGGGCAGCACCTTGCCGGTCGGGTTGGACGGCGAGTTGACCCACACGATCTTGGGCGTCACCGGCCCCAGCGCCAGCAGCCCGTCGGTGGCCACCGGCTCGGCCCCGGCCAGCCGGGCCCCCACGTCGTAGGTCGGGTAGGCCAGCTCCGGGAAGACCACCCGGTCACCCGGGCCCGCGCCCAGCAGGGTGGGCAGCCAGGCCACCAGTTCCTTGCTGCCGATCACGGGGAGCACGGCGTCCGGGTCGGCCCCGGCGACGCCCAGCCGGCGCCGCAGCCAGCCCGCGACCGCCTCGCGCAGCCGGGGCGTGCCGTACGTCGCCGGGTAGCCGGGCGCGTCGGCCGCCGCCGCCAGCGCGGCGCGCACGAACTCGGGGGTGGGGTCGACCGGGGTGCCGATCGACAGGTCGGCGACGCCGCCGGGGTGGCGGGCGGCGCGCTCCCGGTACGGCTGCACCCGGTCCCACGGGAAATCCGGCAGCGTGAACAAACCCACCCCTCCTCGACACAGCCCTCAGACAGCCCTAAGGCCGTGGCCTCCGACGTGAGAAGGCCACGGCCTCGAGGTTACGCAACCCTGGTGAGCGGGAAAAAGCCCACGCGCCCCGGAGGACCTTATTCGTCGTGCTCCTGCGGCGGCAGCGCGGCGACGATCGGGTGGTCCTTGTCGATCTTGCCCACCTTGGAGGCGCCGCCCGGCGAACCGAGGTCGTCGAAGAACTCCACGTTGACCTTGTAGAAGTCCTTCCACTGGTCGGGGACGTCATCCTCGTAATAGATGGCCTCGACCGGGCAAACCGGCTCGCACGCACCACAGTCGACGCACTCGTCCGGGTGAATGTAGAGCTGGCGCTTCCCCTCGTAGATGCAGTCGACCGGGCATTCCTCGATGCATGCCTTGTCGAGCAGGTCCACGCAGGGCTGCGCGATGACGTAGGTCACGTTCGTGACTCCTCTCGGGTTACCGGCCCCGCCGCACGTCACGGCTCACCGCACGCTCGCTGTGAATAGTATTGCCATCACGGCTCAGTCGACTCGACACGGGGGTCCTCAGATGTCCGGCCACTTCGCCGCGCGGCTGGTCGTGTCCATCACACCGGCCGACGTGGGTCAGCGGATCTCGCTGCGCCGCCGCCTGCCAACGGGAGAGTACAGCGACGTGGTGGGCGTGCTCGAATCGTGGTCGGACGGGCGGCTCCTGATCCGGCGGCGCACCGGTGAAGTGGCCGAAGTCGCCGAGCCGAGCATGGTCGCGGCCAAGGTCGTCCCGCCGCAGCCGCCGCCGCGCCGCCCCCGTACGGGCGGCTGAGCCCCGCCACGCCGTGTCCGGACGCCGTGTCCGGGCACTCTCTGTCCGGCCGGGCGTGGCGCGGAGTCTCCGCGAGGGTCAGAGCCAGGGCGAGCAGGCGCCCGCCAGGGGCGGCAGCAGCGCGAGAACGATCGGCGGCACCGTGCGGGGACGGATGCCCCGTGCCGTCCTGACCCGTACGCCCAGGGGCGCGTGCCGGTAGGCGGCCGCGAGGACCTGGAGCGTGTCCAGCCGTTCCGCGAAGGCGTGGTCGCGCGCCAGCGTCCGGTCCGCCGGCGCGGCGAGGGTGAGGGGCCTGCCGTCGCGGCGGAGCACGCGGATCAGGCGCCCGGAAGGAGTGCGGCGCACCTCGAACCCGGCGGTCCGATGCCAGGCCGTGCTGCGCGTGACCCCGAACCGCGTGTCGTGGATCCCCGCCGGCCCCACCCGGGTGGCGCTCCGGAGATCGAGCAGGACGAGGCCCGCCACCAGGGCGGGACCGCAGAACGGCAGGAGGGCCAGCGCCACGGCGGGTCCGTCCACCCCCATCCAGAGGGCGAACGAGCCGCTGGTCACGCCCAGGGCGGCGACCGTCCAGAGGCGGGCACGTTCGCGGCGGGTGACGCGGGGCGGCCGGAACTCCGCCGCCCGCGACTCCGCCGCCCGTGACCCGGGGGCCTGTGACTCGGGGGCCCGTGACTCGGGGGCCCGTGACCCGGGGGCCCGCGCGGCCTGATCCGGTGGCGCGGCGGCGGGCTCGCCGGGCGGGCCGGGGGCGGGCGTCAGGCCGGGCGCGGTGAACGCGAGGTGCTCCACGGATCCTCCAGATCGCGAACCAGTGGACGGACGGCGGACCCGTCCCCCTGTCCGATGCCCATGGCTCGCTCCTTGTTCACGAAATCCGGTGGGGAATCAGCCTTTCGGCCCGCATTTCATGGAAATCCCGCACCTCGCCCTGACAACCCCGGGCAATTCGCCCCTTTTATCCTTCTACGGCGTTTCCCTGAGTTCGGTGTAGCGGGAACCGGGCGCCAGCCGCCTGCTCTGGAAGAGTTCGGTGACGGTGACGAAGGTGAAGCCGCGCTCCTTCAACCCGGCGAGGATGCGCGGCACGGCGGACGCCGTCGTCTTATGGATGTCATGGAAAAGGACCACGCCCCCGGGCTTGGTCTTGCGCACCCCGATGTCGGCGTTGCGCTTGGCGCTGCGGTAGCGCCAGTCCATGCTGTCCAGGCTCCAGAGGATCTGCGGCATTCCCACGGCCCGCCCCACACGCGCGTCGGTGGCCCCGTACGGCGGCCGGAACATCGTGGGCGTGACGCCGGACGCCTCCTTGATCGCCTGCTGCGTACGGGCCACCTGGGCGCGCACCGCCGCCGGGGACAGCTCCGTCAGCACCGGATGGGACCAGGTGTGGTTGGCGAGCTCGTGACCCTCGAAGGCCATCCGCCGGACGACGTCGGGATAGGAGGCCACGTTCTGCCCGAGCATGAAGAAGGTGGCGCGCGCCCCCACCCCCCGGAGGCTGTCCAGCACCCGGGCGGTGTGGTCGCCCGGACCGTCGTCGAAGGTCAGCGCCACGCACTTGAGCCGGGCGCAGTCGAGCCTCCGGGGAGGCGGGATCCGGGGCTGCCGCGGGGCCGCCCCTTTCTTCAGGGCGGCCTGGTGCCGCGCGTTCTCGGCCTGCCGCTGTTTCGTTCCCTGCCCGCTGCACGCCGTGGCGAGCGTCAATCCGAGCACGACCAGAATGGCGAGATTACCGCTTCGCACCACGCACCCCCGCAACGTGTTGCCTCGCGACTAAACGTCATACTGTGCGCGTTTTATACCCCTTGCACTCATCATCCACACCCATCGGGAATTTCATGGACACTGCGCCCTTCCTCCCCAGGAACCGTCCAGGGGAGGCGGCGCACCGCGGCCGTGCGGCCTCAGCGGAGAGGCCAGTCGGGAACGTCGGGCGGGAGGTCCCGGCTGACCTTCATGGTGAACTCCGCCGGGCGCTTCTCCAGGAACGAGGTGACACCCTCGTTCGCGTCGGCGGCCCCGCCCAGCGCGGCCATCAGCCGGGAGTCGGCGACGTGCGCGTCCCACGGGGAGGGCGCCGACAGGCCCGACCACATGAGGCGGCGGATCGCGGCGACCGAGACGGCGGAGGTGTTGTCGGCGATCTCGCGGGCCAGCGCGTAGGCGGCGGGCAGCAGCTCGCCGGGCGCGTACACCCGCGAGACCAGGCCGCCGCGGAGGGCCTCCTGGGCGTCGAAGACCCGGCCGGTGGCGGCCCACTCCATCGCCTGGGCGATCCCGACCAGGCGGGGCAGGAACCAGCTGGAGGCCGCCTCGGTGACGATCCCGCGCCGCGCGAACACGAACCCGAACCTGGCCTTCTCGCTGGCCAGCCGCACGTCCATCGGCAGCGTCACGGTGACGCCGACGCCGACCGCGGCGCCGTTGAAGGCACCGATGACCGGCTTGAGGCAGCGGGCGATGCGCAGCGCGACCGTCCCGCCGCCGTCGCGCGGGGTGCCGTCCTCCAGGACGTCGTCGTCCCCGGCGAACATGTCGTGCGACCGCTCCTTGTCGAACGTCCCGCCGCCGCCCCCGAGGTCGGCGCCCGCGCAGAACGCCCGCCCGGCCCCGGTGACCACCACCGCCCGCACGTCGTCGTCGGCGTCGATCCGGTCGAGGACGTCGAGCATCTCCGCGCGCATGGTGAAGGTGTAGGCGTTCATCCGTTCCGGCCGGTTCAGGGTGATCGTGGCGATCCCGTCCTGAACCCCGTACTCGATCTCGGTGTACGACACTGCGGCCCCTTCTCGCACGGAAAGTAGAACCCGATCCTAGAAAGGACGCTCAGTCGGCGTGCACGCGGCCCAGCGCGCGCCGGACCACCGCCTCGACCTCGGACCGGGCGGGCCCGGCCGGGTGCTCGCCCGCGTACTCCACCTTCACGACCACGTTGGCGCGGCGGGCCGTCAGCTCCAGCGTGCCGAATCCGTCCCGGCCCGCCGCGCCGTCCGCCTTGTCGCCCGCCGCGCCGCTCGTTGTGCCGCTCGCCTTGTCACCGCGGACGTACGCCTCGTCGCCGAAGCCGGTGACCGGTTCGCCGCCCAGAGCCACGGGCAGCTTCACGCGGCGGGCGGCGGACGCCGTCCCGGATGCGTTTCCGGCCCTGGACGCCAGGGTGTACTCGACCCTCAGCGAGCCTGCCCACTCCGGCCGGTTCCACGTGCACCGGGCCAGGAGGAAGGGGCCGGACCGCCGCACCGGATCGGCGGTGCGGACGGTCCCGGGCACCAGCCTCCGGGCGGTGGCGTCATCGACGGCGGCGCACGGGTCGGGAAGCGCCGTGGCCTCGTGGTTCGACGGCCACCATGGCTCCATCCAGGGCTTCTCCTGGTAGAGGAGCAGGCCGGCGAGGGCGAGCACGATCAGGGGATGGACCACGCGGAGGGCTCGGGGCCGCCGCAGCAGGCCGGACCCGTCCCCGCCGCGTCCCGGGGGCACCGTCGCCGCCAGGGCGGCCACGTGCTCCTCGAAGTCCGGGTCGCGCGCCCAGAGGGACTCCCTGGGTGCGGCCAGCCCGTACCGCTGCCACGGCTCTCGCAGGACCACGACCACCCTGCGCCCGAACGGGGTGGGCACCACTTCGAAACGTTCCAGCCGCCGCCGTTCGAGGCGCCGCGTGTCGCGTACCTTCCGGGCGACGAGCCCTTCCGGCCCCGTCTCGGTGCGCCCCTTCAGCAGGATCAGCAGGGACCGGACGCTGGCGGCGAAGATCCCGGCCCCGAGCAGGGAGAGCGTCACCTCGCCGAAGCCGTCGTGGTACCAGCCCGCGACGATGAGGCCCAGCCCGGCGGCGAGCGCGGGGACGGCCCAGAGCACCGACCGCCGCGGCGGGCGGATCACGAGCGGCTCCGGCGCCGCGCCCGCGCCAGGCGTGCCGGACGTACCGGATGTGCCGGACGTGTCAGGCGGGGCCGGCGGATCGGTCGGGCCGGTCGGGCCGGTCGGGCCGGTGGGGCCGGTGGGGCCGGTGGGGCCGGTGGGGCCGGTGGGGCCGGTGGGGCCGGTCGAGGTCACCACGCCTCCCAGAGACGTCCTGATCGGAACGCTCGGAGCGTAGCGTGATCTTCGGCGCGAAACGGGCGTCAGGTGCGGGCGGACGGGAAGAGGGCGAGCAGGACGTCGCGCCGCCACTCCTCCACCGGGCCGGTGAAGCCGCGCGGCGGGCCCGGGACCAGGTGGCCCTCCTCTGCGGACAGCCCGATCGTGACCTCGGGGCCGAGGTCGACCTCGGCCGGGACCGCGCCGTCCAGTTCGACCAGCCGCCGGGCCAGGGCGGCCAGGACCCGCGCCCATCCCTGGCCGAGATAGGGAGCCAGTCCGGAGACCCGCAACTCCGGCAGCCCGTGCCCTTCCAGGCCACGGGTGCGCAGTTCCAGACCGTCCGCAAGTTCCGCGCCGACGATCCGTATCTCGGTGCCCGAGGGGGTGCGCTCGTCCATGCCCCGACCGTACGCCGCGCCGGGACCGGGGCGGGCCCGGCGCGGGTTCAGGGCGGGCCCAGGGGGTTGACCTGCGTGGAATTCTTCACGGTGGGCCGCCGGGCATCGGCAACACCCTTCATCTCCGGAGCCGATCGGATAAATTACGACGGTGAATTGGGCCGTCTCGACGTACGACTCCGTCTTCGGGTACGTCTCCGCGCATGGCGCGCCCCTGGTCGATCTGCTCGACCCGCAGCCCGGCGAGCGGATCATCGACCTGGGGTGCGGCACGGGCACGTTCACCGCGGAGATCGCCGAGCGCGGCGCCGAGGTGCTGGGCGTCGACGGCTCGGCGGAGATGGTCGCGCAGGCGACCGCGCTGCACCCCGGGCTGTCGTTCGCGGTCGGGGACGCGCACGAATTCACCACCAGCGAGACCTTCGACGCCGTCGCCTCCAACGCGGCGCTGCACTGGATGACCCGTGACCCCGACGCCGTGATCGCGCGGGTCCACGCGGCGCTGCGGCCCGGCGGCCGGTTCGTCGGCGAGCTGGGCGGCGCCGGCAACTGCGCCGAGCTGATCGTGGCGATGCAGACCGCCTGGCGGGTCTTCGGGCTCGGCGAGCCCGAGCTGCCGTGGTACTTCCCCAGCCCCGCCGAGTACGCCACCCGCCTGGAGGACGGCGGGTTCACCCTGCGGCTCCTCGAACACGCCGACCGGCCGTCCCGGATGACCGAGGGCCCGGGCGGCGCCGCCGACTGGGTCCGCGCCTACGCCCCGCGCGCGCTCGCCGACGTGCCGCCCGAGCTGGTCGAGCCGCTGCTCGAACGGATCAACGAGCTGGCGGCTCCGGCGCTGCGCCGCGAGTCGGGCTGGGTCGCCGACTACGTGCGGCTGCGGTTCGCCGCGGTGCGCAAGCCCGACGGCGCGGTGCCGATGCCCGACGTCCCCACGCCTCCCGGCCCCCTCCTCTGACTCCGGGTCCTCCGGCCGGCGCCGGGGCTGGGCGCGGGGCGCCTGACAGGGGCGCCTGGCGGGGCGCCGGGTCCGCGACCGTAGGGTTGATCCCATGCTGCGCCTGCACGACCATCGCACCGGACAGGCCATGGACGTCCCGCCGAACGCGCTGCACGTCCACGTCCACGCGGGCCGGGAGCGGGCCCTGGTCACCGCCGACCTGCTCCGCCGGGTCGCCGAGCGCACCCGCCGCCGCGCCGTGCTGAGCCGTGCCGAGAACGTGCGGCCCGGCACCGGCTTCGCCGAGCTCAACCTGCCCGACATGCCGGTCGTGGCGCCGGAGGACGTGCCCGGGCACGCGGTGTGGGTGGGATCGGAGGACGTGCCCGGCCGCCGCTGCCTGATCGTGCCGCAGGAAGACCGGCCCTGGGCCGGACCCGCCGGGAGCGCGGGGAGCGCGGGGAGCGCGGGGAGCGCGGGGAGCGCGGGGAGCGCGGGGAGCGCGGGGAGCGCGGGGAGCGCGGGGAGCGCGGGGAGCGCGGGGAGCGCGGGGAGCGCGGGGAGCGCGGGGAGCGCGGGGAGCGCGGGCGACGACCCCCTCCGCGTCCGGCTGGCGATCCTCCGGGAGCGCTACCGCGACCCGGCCGCGCCGGACGGTGGCCGCGTCGCCGAGGCGGGCCTCGACCTGGCGCGCTGGCGCGCGGCGGTGGCGGACTGGGCGAGGCATCCGGGCCGGCCGATGGACCGGGCGTACGCGGCCGAAGGCCAGGCCGCGCTGACCGACGACCTGGACAGCCCCGCCGCGCTGGCCGTTCTCGACCGGCTGGCGGAGGACCCCGGCGTCGCCCCGGGGGCCAAGGTGGAGACGGTCATCCACCTCGACCTGATCCTCGGCCTCGATCTGGTCGCCGACATCGGCCGCGGCTGAGACCCCGCCCTCATCCCTCCGGGACGGCGACGACCGCGCCGTCGGCGAGCAGGTCCGCGATGGAGCGCTCGAAGACGTAGGCCGTGCCGCCGCCCGGCTGGTCGAACCACGGCACGGCCACACCCGTCAACGCCCGCAGCGGCCGCCGCAGCCGGTAGACCCGGTACGGGCGGTTCTCCCAGTCGGGCGGCAGCGAGCGTTCCGCGAACGGCGTCCGCACCGCGTAGGTGACGTTGCCGCCGTCGTCGCCGTAGCGGTCCACGGTGGTCCCGGCGGGGACCTCGACCTGCCGCCTGTCCCGGAAGAGGGTCAGCGGCGGCTCGCCCGTCACCGGCTCGATCGGCCGCTTCCCGCCCGGAGCGGAGGGACCGGCCGGAGCGGAGGGACCTGCCGGAGCGGCGGGGACGGCGGGGTCGAGCAGGAGGGAACCCAGCAGGTACGCCGCCGCCTGCGCCTCGGTGTCGAAGACGACCTCCTGGCGGCGCTCGCCGTTCTCCCCGCGGAAGACCGCCCAGCGCCCGCCCTCGGCGAGCAGGCTCCAGGCGCCGTCCGCGACCTCGTTGATCCGGTACGCGCCGGACGGCACGCCCAGCTCGTCCAGCCGGCTCTCCAGCCTGCCCGCGCCCGCCCGCGCCGGAGGTGGATCGGCCCGCGTCCCCGGCGCCGCGCCGGGGCCGGTGCGGACGCGGGGCGGCGCGGAGCGGCCGGTGATCGCGGCGCTCGCCGCGTCCAGGGCGTCGTCCCCGACCTCGGGGATCCGGAACCCCGCCGCGCGGGCGTGTGCGACCAGGTCGGGTTCCGGGGGGACGCCGTGCTCGGCGAGGTAGTAGCCGACCGCCCCGGCCCAGACCCAGGCGCCGTCGGTGTGGAAGGTCAGCGGGACCCGGTCGCCGCGCGAGGGGTCGATCTGGTCCGGCGCGGACGACCGGGCCGCCATGACGACCGGGGCGCTCCGGAGGTACTCCACCAGCCGGGCGACCTCGTCCGGGGGCACCGCGGGACGCGACACCGAGGGCCGTCCGCCGTCCGGCTCGACCTGGTCGAACACCCGCGCCTTGCGGACCCCGCCGGCCCGCCGCGCCTCCGGCTCCGGCACGGGCCGCGGCTCCCCCACCCCCGCGCCCCTCCCCGCGGCCGTGCCGGCGCCCGTCCCAGCGCCCGTGCCAGCGCCCGTCCCCGCGGCCGTCCCCGCGCCCGCGCCCGTGCCTGCGCCCGTGCCTGCGCCCGTGCCTGCGCCCGTCCCGGCGGCCTCCAGGCGGCGCCTCACCCAGTCCCGCGACCGGTGCTCGGGGAACCGTTCCACTTCGAGCCGGACGTCGCGCGCCGAGGGCTCGGCGTTCCAGGCCGGTTCCTCGTCATGGGTGAACTTCGCCTGGACGCGGGCCGACCCGTTCTCGTAGAGCACCCGGTAGTCGATCCTGGACCAGGTGCTCCCCTGGAAGCCGTACGTCCCGGCGCGCAGCCGGTCCAGCAGGACCCGCGCCGCCGGCGGGAGCGGCCAGGTCAGCATGGTGCGGTCGGCGCGCTGCACCATCGCCGCCGGGAACTCCGCGTGGTCGCCGGCCACCTGGTAGTACCCGAAGACCGTGTCCCACAGCGCCGGGGCCTGTTCGGCCACCAGGACGCAGAACTCGTTGGAGAGCAGTTCCATCTGCTCGATCGGGTTGAGGGGGTCGGTCTCCACGACGAGGCCGTAGGCGGGTTCCCGGCCGTCCAGCCGGTCCCGGAGCCAGCCGGGGACGTGGGCGCCGTCGCGTGGCATGACGATCTGGTCGCGCTGCCAGTACTCCGCCTCGATCGGCGGGTCCCAGCCCGGGTCGAAGTCGTAGTTGAAGAGGGGGCGGATCGGTGCGCCCGGCTCCAGGACGAAGCGGGCCGAGAACCACGTGCCCTGCTCCGGCAGGTAGTGCGCCCGGCGCAGCTCCATCATCAGCTCGACCAGCTCGGGTGGCATCGCCTCGGGGGCGACGGTCTTGCCGTCCTCGGTGAGCACGCTCAGCGACAGGTCGTTCACCGCCACGGTGGCGCAGCAGCGCAGGTCGATCCGGCGGCTGCCGGGCGGGACGTGCCGGGCGAGGAAGTCGACGACCCGCCGCTGGACCTCGCTGATGCGCTCGTTCTGCCCGCTCTGCCCGCTCACGGACCGTCCCCCATGTCGATCATTACCGGTTCCAGCAGGTTATCGAGTCATGGCCGGTGGGCGGGGACCCTCCCGGAACGCCGGTTAAACCGATTGCATGGGCTTGTTCCGTTAGGCCAGGGTCGGCGCATGACCATCGACGAGCTGATCCAGCTGGAGGAGCGCGGCGAGCTTCCGGAATTCGTGCTGTTCTGGGGCGGGAAGCGAGACAAGGGCTGCCTGAGCCAGTGGTACCCCTCCCCGTTCACGGTGGACGGCGTCACCTACCCCACGGCCGAGCACTACATGATGGCGGAGAAGGCGCGCCTGTTCGGGGACACGGCCACGGCCGACCAGATCCTGGCCGCCGAGGACCCTGGCCGTGTCAAGGCCCTCGGCCGCCGCGTCCGGGGCTTCGACGAGGACACCTGGGTACGGCACCGCTTCGACATCGTCGTCCGGGGCAACATCGCCAAGTTCGGCGCCAACGAGCGGGAGCGCGACTTCCTGTACTCCACCACCGGCAAGGTCCTCGTCGAGGCCAGCCCCCTGGACGTCATCTGGGGCATCGGCTTCGGCGAGGACCGGCCCGAGGCGCGGCGCCCGTCGCAGTGGCGCGGCCTCAACCTCCTCGGGTTCGCGCTGATGGACGTCCGCGAGGCGCTCCGGGCCTGACCGGCGGGCGTTCAGTCACCGGAGGGCAGGAGTTCCGCCACCGCGCCCAGGAGTTCGGTCTGGCGGAGCCGGTCCGGCGGGAACGGCATCGCGATGATCCGGTGGACCCCGACTGCGGCCAGCTCGGCGAACCGTTCGGCGACCCGCTCCGGGGAACCGGTGACGAGCGAGCGGCGGGCCTGCTCCTCACTCATCCCGTACCCCGTCAGCGACCGCGCCTGGGCGTCGGCCAGACCGGCGGGGAGGTCACCGACCCCGACGCTGACACCGGCGGTGATCCGGGGCATCGGCCGTCCGTGCTCCTCGGCGAGCGCGGCCAGCCGCCCGGCGGCCTCGGCGATCCCGGCCGGGTCGGAGAACGCGGCGTACCACTCGTCGCCGTACCGCACCACCCGGCGCAGCGTCGCGGGTCCCCCGCCGATCAGCACCGGCGGCACGGTCGCGCCGGGCGCCAGCGTGACCTCCTCGCCGCCGACCGTCGCGGGCTTCCCGGCGATCAGCGCGGGCAGCACGTCGAGCGCCGCGTCGGTCCGACGGCCGCGCTCGCCGAACGGGACGCCGACCGCCCGCCAGGCGGCGTCCCCGTGCGCGGGACCGCCCGAGCCGACGCCCAGCAGCACCCGGTCGCCGGACAGGTGCTGGAGGGTGGCGACCTGCTTGGCCGCCCAGGCGACCGGCCGCAGCGCCACGACCATCACGCCGAAGCCGATCCGGACGCGCTCGGTGGCCGCGGCGGCGGTCGCCAGCACCAGGGTGCTGTCGGCGAACGGCCGCCCGCCGGGGATCAGGTGGTCGCCCACCCACACCGACTCCAGCCCCGCGTCCTCGGCGTGCCGGGCGTGCTCGGCCGGACCCGCCGACGGGTCCACGCCGAACGCGGGAAGGTGCACTCCGACCTTCGTCATCACCGCACCTCCAGCAGGGTCTTGCCGATGGAGGCGCGCGACTCGATGGCGGCGTGCGCGTCGGCCGCCCGCTCCAGCGGGAAACGCTGCCCGATCACCGGGCGCAGGCGGCCCGCCGCCGCCTCGCCGAGCGCGTCCAGGGTGTGCGCGCGGATCGCGTCCGGCGACGGGGCCGGGCTGAGGAGGGTGACGCCCCGTTCGGCGGCGCGCTCCGCGGAGACGCCCGCCCACTCGCCGCTGGCCAGCCCGAAGCCGACCATCCGGCCACCGCTCGCGAGCAGCTCGAACGCGGTGCGTCCGATGTCACCGCCGACGCCGTCGAACACCACGTCCAGGCCCCCGGCCGCCTCCCGTACGCGCCCGGACCAGTCCGGCCGCGTGTAATCCACCGCCAGGTCGGCGCCCAGGTCCCGGGCGACCGCGGTCTTGCGGTCACCGCCCGCCGCCGCGACCACCCAGGCGCCCGCGGCCTTGGCGAGCTGGACCAGCAGCGTGCCCACGCCCCCGGCGGCGGCCTCCACCAGCACCCGCTCCCCGGTCCGGGGCGCCGCCGCCGCCCGCATCATCATCGCCGTCCGGCCGTCGGCCAGCAGCGCCACCGCGGCGTCCAGCGCGAGATCCGCGGGCACCACGAACAGGCCCGCGGCGTCCACCGCCGCCAGCTCGGCGTACCCGCCGGACCCGCCCGTCGAGGTGACGACCCGCTTGCCGGCGAGCCCGGGGTCGGCGCCCTCCCCGACCCGGGTGACCACGCCGCCGACACCGTTCCCCGGGATCACGGGGAGTTCCGGCCTGAACGGCGCGGGACCCGCGGACCGGTACTGGGTCTCGACGAAGGTGATCCCGGCGAACTCCACCTCCACCAGCACCTGCCCCGGCCCCGGCACGGGATCGGGCGCCTCCCCGGGGAGGAGCACCTCGGGCCCGCCCAGCTCCTTCAACCACACCGCACGCATCATGACCGCCTTCCAGAGACAACCGTCCCAGACTGCAACCTCGACCATGCTTGAGGTCAACTCCGCGACGTCCGCTACGGTCGGTGCCATGACCGTCGCCCGTTCACTGCTGCTGTTCGCCCTGGCCGCACTCGCCGAGATCGGCGGCGCCTGGCTCGTCTGGCAGGGGGTCCGCGAGCACCGCGGCATCGCCTGGATCGGAGCCGGCGTCGTCGCGCTGGGCCTGTACGGCTTCGTCGCCACGCTGCAGCCCGACGCCCACTTCGGCCGCATCCTGGCGGCGTACGGCGGCGTCTTCGTGGCCGGGTCCCTGCTGTGGGGCATGGCCCTGGACGGCTACCGGCCCGACCGCTACGACGTGATCGGCGCCCTCGTCTGCCTCGCCGGCGTCGCCGTCATCATGTACGCGCCGCGCACCTGACCCGCGGCTCAGGTCCGCGCCGGCGCGGGCCCGGCGGGCAGCATCGCGACGATCTCGGGCTTGAGCAGGTCACGGACCTTGGCGTACGGCGCGGTGAGCCGGTCGTACGGGCACTCGCTGCCTCCTCGCGAATAGTTGATCTCGAACCGGTCGGTCGCGAAGAACGCCGTGGCCCACGGCCATTCCGCGTCACGCCACGGGAAGAAGTCGGTGCGCTGCGGCCCCTCCCGCTGGCACCCGTCAGGCCCCCACATGTTCTGGGTCGTACCGGTCAGCCGCCCCCAGAGCGTCCTGAGCCCGGCGGGCGTCAGCGTGTCCGGCTTGAACACGTCCTCCGTCTTCAGCACTCGCCCGGTCTTCATGTCGACCGTCACCGCCCGTCCGGGCATCTCCCCGTCGGCGGGCATGCAGTACCGCACCCGCACCCGGTACACGGCCGAGACCAGCGCCCGCCCGTGCACCCCGACCCGCGCGGTGGTGCCGACCTGAGCCGTCTGCGTACAGGACGCCCCGTTCTCTCGGGTCCCACTGTGCATGGCCTCGACCGTCTCGTCCAAGGGAGCCCGCAGCGCCTGGTTGATCCGCCCCTGCAACGCGGTGTCGGCCAGCCCGGAGATCTGGACGTACTGCGCGTTCTGGACCGCCAGCGGCACGTCGGTGTAGGTCTGGTTCATGGTGGAGATCGCCGCCGCCACCGGCCGCAACCGCGGCTGTTGCCGCGGCTCGTCGGAGTCGTTCAGGTTGGTGTAGGCGAACGTTCCGCCCGCCCCCGCCACCACGGCGGCACCCGCCACGGCCAGCGCGGCCTTGCCACCGACCCCGGCGAGGACCCCCGAACCACCCGCCGCGGCACCACCACCGGCGGCCGTACCACCGGCGGCCCCTCCAGCGGCGGCCGTACCGCCACCTGCTGCCCCTCCGGCCCCGGCGACGCCGCCCGCCCCGGCCGCCGCCCCCACCGCGACCGGAGCCGCAGGAGCGATGCCCGCGGCCACCAGCGGGAACAGCGCCGCCAGCGCGACCGCCGTACCGGCGAGGGCCCTGACCCCCCGCCGCTCCCAGTCCGGCCCGTACGCCGCGGACGCCGCCTGCTCCAGCTCCCCCACGAACGCCTGCGCCCCATAGGGACGCTGCGAGGGATCCTTGGCCATGCCCCGCAGGACGAGCCCGCGAAGAGCCTCGGGCAGCACCTCCACGGGAATGGCCCCGTTCACGTGCAGCGCCATCAGATCGGCACCAGCCCCGCTGTACGGCCGCCGCCCCGTCACGCACTCGTAGAACACGCACGTGGCCGCGTACACGTCCGCCGCGGGGGTCGCGGGCTCCCCCCTCCACTGCTCGGGCGGCATGTAGGCGGGCGTACCGGCCCGCGAGCCCTCCCCCTGCGGCGTCGCGATCCCGAAGTCGATGAGCTTGCTCAGCCCGTCGGCCTGCACGACCACGTTCGCGGGCTTGTAGTCCCGGTGCACCACCCCGACCGCGTGCGCCGCCGCCAGCCCCAGCAGGGACCCCTTCAGCACCGTCAGCGCGGCCTCGGCCCCCAGGGCGCCGTGCTCCTCCAGGACCCGCTTCAGCGACACCCCGTTCACGGCCTCCATGACGATCGCCGCACCGCGCTCGCTCTCCACAAGCCGGTAGAGCCGCGCCACATGCGGATCCGACACCCGCCCCAGCAGCACGGCCTCATGCCGCAACCGTTCCAGCTCCTCGGGCGATCCCCGGAACAGATACTTGATCGCCACCGGCGTACCGGCCGTCTGGTGCCGGGCCAGCACCACCCGTCCCTGAGCCCCGGCGCCCAGTTCCCGGACCTCTCGGAACCCGTCGATCCGCCACTCGTTCACCGCACACCCTCCACGCCACTACCTTGAGGCATGCACGGTGAGATCGCGCTATGTCACGGAAAGTTCGGGGAAACCTGCCGACCCGGGTACGCAACCTTCCGCAACGAATCCCTTTTCCCGCCCCAGCGACCTCTGTAAGCTTTCGCGCGTACTCCGCCCCCCATTGTCGACTGGACGATCAGGGATAGCGATGCACGCCCGGTTGATGCCTTCCTCCCTCAACGGGCGTTCCTGCGTACGACCCGCCGCCCTCGCCCTGGCGGCCCTCACCACCGCCGGCACCCTGACGGCCTGCGGCGACAAGCCCGGCTCGGGCGCCTTCAAGCCCAACGGCTCGCTGTCCACCACGTCCCCGGGCGCGGCCGGCCCCGGCACCACCGCGGCTCCCGCCCCGTCCGCCCTCCCGACCGCCCAGGTCAACCAGACCGTCCTCGAGCGCTACCGCGAGTACCGAAAGATCTTCAAACGGGCCTACGAAAGAAACGACCCGTCAGAACTCAGTACGGTCACCATGGACCCTCTGCTTGACCAGACCACGCGAGACATCGAGCAACTCAAGGCCCGAGGCCAGATCTGGCGTTTCACCACGGTCTCCAACGCCAAGGTCTACGCACGCTCGAAGGACGGGCTCACCGTTTACGTGATCGACTGCATACGCACCCTCGCGGGCTACCGCTTCTCGACGAAGACCGGCAAGCGCACCGGAGGTGGCACGGGCGGTTCCTACCTTCACCGAATCGCCGTCCGCTACGACCAGGGCGCCTGGAAGGTCACCGACTCCGTGCAGGACAAGAAATGCTGACGCCTCGCTTGCCGCGCCTCCTCGCTGCAGCGGACGTACACCAAGGCGACGGGAACCCGCCCCGACACGCGGCGGAAAGCAGACAAGGACACGCGATGCGCACCGTTCCCCCCACCTGGTCGTCCACGCGACGCACCCTCAAGATCGCCGCACTGACGACCGGCGTCCTGACCGCCACCCTCGTCAGCGCACCCCCGACCTACGCCGACCCATGCGGCGGACGCGGCGATGGCTTCGACTGCAGCCGTTCGACCCCCGGGGGCTCTAACGGCGGAGGTGGTTCCCCAACCACAGGGGGCGGGGGAGGTGGGGGTCCCATCCCCACGCCTACGCGCACAGGTGAGGATGGCGGTGGGTTCGAGGTCGAGATAGATGATCCGCCGAACCCTGCGCCTCCCGCGACGATCGACCTGGCCCAGCGGGCGAGAGACTCCGCCCAACTCCCCACGCCTACCGTTCACACCTCCCCAGAAGGCAAGACCTACGTCCGCGTCCGTACCGCTCTGTGGGTGGAAGGGTTCGTCACCGTCCAGACAGAGCCGATCACCGTGGGCGGTCAGACCATCCAGGCGACCGCCACTCCCAAGTCGGTCACCTGGAGCTTGGGAGAAACCACCCTGTCCTGCAACAGCGCCGGAAGTGCGAACGACACCACGTGCGGCCATAGCTACCAACGCTCCTCAAGCGGGCAGCCCGGAGGGGCCTACCAGATAACGGCGACAATCAACTGGGGGCTGACGTGGACCTGCACCGGCGCAGAATGCGACAGCGCCTCGGGCACTTTGGAGGACCTGAGCATGACCTCCCCGCCCACCCCTCTGGTCGTCGACGAGATCCAGACCAACACTCGACCGTGATCCCATCCTTCGGGTGCGGCCGCACCGCTCTACTCTTGACGACGGCCGTCTTCATGTCCCTGACGGTGACGGGATGCAGCGGCGACGAAACACCGCCCCCTCCCAAAAAGGCAGTATCGGTACCACCCTCCAGCCCACCGAGTTACTCGCCAGACCAGTACTCGTCGAGCTTTCTCGCGGCAAAAGAAATAGGCAAAGCCTTTCAAGAGTTGCCCGTCGCGGTGGAGGCACTCAAGGAGCGACAAGTTCCGCTGTGCTCGCTTTCCGGGGGCAATCTAGAGGGAAAACCAACGATTACCACCCGCCAGTACTCAAATAAGAAACAGGGCGCCGACGAGATCAAGTATGCACAACTCCTTGCGCGATACGATGATGGCAATGCAGCCAAGGACGCCTTTCAGGCCCTGCGAAGCAAGATAGAGGCATGCCCGGCCAAGCGCAGCGTCCCCGCCAAGCGGGTCCGCAAGAATGTCCTACTACTTGCCCACGAGGATACCTGGAAGAGTGCTGAGAACAACACTGGCGGATGGACTCACCTAAGAGGCGTTGAAGAGCAGACCTATGCCGCGACGGCAACCAAATTCAACGTACTCCATTTTGTCTATGACTACGCCCTTCGCGGCAACATAATAATCGCCACCGTTTACTGGGAACGAGCAGAACCCAAAACCTCGACGGATCCGGCTGCCCGTCGCGCAACCGAAGTACTGACCAAGCAACTGCAGAAGTTCGGATGACCTCTGGAGGCTGGAGGGTCCCCGGTTACAGCGAACTCCAGGAGTTAGGCTCCGGGGCTCAAGGGCGCGTCGTTCTCGCTCGGGACAACGCGTCCGGACACAGCGTGGCGATCAAGTATTTGGCCTCCGCTCTCGCAGGCGACACCCGTGGCCGCGAGACATTTCGCCGCGAGGCTGAACTTCTCCAGCGTGTGACCACACCCAACGTGGCCCGCATCCTGGGTTATGTGGAGTCTCCCCAAGGGGCGGCGATCGTCATGGAGGCGGTGCCCGGCCACTCGCTCCGTGCCGTGCTGGACGCGCACAAACGGGCACTTTCTCCTGAAGCCGCCCTCGTCATCCTCAAGGGATCCCTTCGAGGGCTGGCAGCAGCCCACTCGGTCGGCGTGATCCATCGTGATTACAAGCCGGCGAACGTCCTGGTCCAGAGCGACGGCCAGAGCAAGCTGATCGATTTCGGTGTCGCCGTACTGTCCGGCCAAGGCGGCGTCATGGGCACGCCTGCGTACATGGCACCGGAGCAATGGCATGGCGGACCGGCCTCTCCCGCCACCGATGTCTATGCCGCGACCTGCGTCTTCTACGAGTGCGTGACCGGTCACAAGCCATACAGCGCCAACACGCAGGAGGGCTTGCGAGCTCAGCACCTCGCCGCACCCGTACCCATGGACGACTTACCTGAGCCGCTACGCCCGCTCATAGCCCAAGGCATGGCGAAGAATCCGGACCAGCGCCAGTGGAACATCTCAGCGCTCATCGGCCACCTCGAGAACACCGCCACCACCGCCTATGGCCCTGACTGGGAACGGCGTGGCCTCATAGCACTCGGCGCGGCCACCGTAGCCCTCGCAGCCGCATTCCCCGTCGCCGTGATCGGTGGTGCCGTCTCACCAGGCGCGGCCATCGGACCTGGCGTTCAGGCGGCCGGTGAAGCAGGGCGTGCACTCAGCGGCAAGGGACTGCTCTCCAAGATCGGCGGCTCAAAGGGGGTTACCGGAGCTGGGGCGGCGACAGCGGCCACGGCCATGCTCGCGGTGTTCTTCTGGCCGCAGGGCCCGACGGTGGGTGGCACGTCTTCGGGCGACTACCGCGCTTACTTCACCAAACCCCGGCTCGTACTCAACAATGCGTCGATTCCAGACGGCGACAATAATGCCAGCCCGCTGTTCGCGATAAGCCAGACCATCGCGCCCTCCAGAGTCAAGCCTGGCACCAAGGTTCGCATGATCACGAAACAGCATAGCCGTGCCATCTGGGGGCTCCAATACATCAGCCCCGAAAACTTTCGCTGCCGCGGCCCTCATTCTGAACGGGCCGACGCCTTTCATCAGGGCTACACGTTCGGACTAGGCGATGGCATCTACTCGGAGAACCAGTCAAAGAAGCCGAACGTCTGGCTCTTCAGAACCACAGAAGACGAAACTGCCGGAACACTTCCTGAGCGTAAGCCCATCAGCCTTCCAGCAACCCGCGAGGATGGCCCGTTCAGCAAGCGCTACGCAATGCCCCATTGCGCTTGGACTTTCGAGTTTTCAAGGACGAGCGACTTCACCATCCCTCCCTCAACGTCGCTACGACCGGGTAAATACAAGGTCTCCCCGCACTATCCGATCGGCATCGCGATGGTGAAGACGATGATAAATGGTCGCTTCGTCCCGATGGATCCGGCCAAGGCGGGGGCGCGTGTCGAAGGATCGTTGCCGACGCTCGTCGTGCTGCCTTCCTGACGCTCTCCGCAGGTGCACTGACGGGAATCGGCCTTCCCAGCCGGCGCGACCGGGGTGGGCCGCGCCTGCATCGTCTCCGAACGGGAGGCTTCTCGTATCTCGGACTCTGTGGCGTACGGGATCGCCCGGTGGCCGGGCGGTGTACGGCCGGTCGCGGTCATGCCGGTCCCACCACCAGATGGAGCCGCCGGATGGAGCCGCCGCTGGTTCCGGCGGGAGATGAGTGGCGACGGCGGACGGTGGAGCGCTATCCGCACAGCGCCGGTACCCGGTACGAACGAACGGGGCCTGGCCCGTGGGGATTCATCAGTTCAGCCATAGGCCCTCGTCCGCGCGGAGAGTGGGCAGCCCGGGTACCGGTGCCGTGGCCGCATCGAGCACGTACGTGCCCTCGTCCTCCTCCATTGCGGCCCGAAGGTGGCTGCCGTCCGGCAGGACGACCGTCCACAGACCTGGCGGTTCGGTGTCGCCGTACAGCACGTAGGCGTCGAAGCTCGCAGCCAGCCGTTCGGCGAACTCATGGCGGCCGACCCGTTCGGCCAGGCGGCCCTCGATGCCGACGCTGACACTCATTGCGAAGTGGCCGGACACCTGGTCGTCGTAGGTGCAGAACGCGGCGAACGTCAGGTCGGGTGGATAGGCCCGCAGATCATCGGCGATGCGTTCGGTATGGCCAACGAACAACTCGTCCTCAGCGATCTCAAAACAGTCCAGCAGGAATGTCCGCAGTTCGCCCTCCGGAACCAGGCGAGAGGTCAGACAGTCATAGCCCGTGGCCTCCGAGTCCGTCACGGCACCAACGTACGTCCGCCTTCATGTCTCAACGCCCCCGCCCCTGGTCGCTGGCACTGGTGTCGCTGGAGAGGTCGGCGCCTCTGGGCCGGGGGGCTTGGGTGCCTGGTGGTGGTAGGAGGTGGGTTGTGGCGGCGACACGTATCGCGCTCTCATCAAGTTCCGGGCGGGCGTACTTTTGGGGGCGCCGTACGGCGAGTTCCCGCGTTTCCAGGAGGCACCGTGACCGTGACGACGCGTCGGATCGTGGAACGGATCCGCCGGCACGAGGACCGCGGGGAACTCGTTCCCGGTGACGTGGTCGTGGTCGGCCATCACGAGCCCGAGCCTCATCCCGGCGGGTACCGGTTCGGGCGGCGTTCGGAGGACGGGCGTTATCCGGTCGAACGGTTCGATGAGGGCGGCACGCCACGTCTGGTCGCCCTGTGCGCCTCACTGGACGAGGCCTCGCAGGTGGTTTTCGACCGGCTCCGCGACGTCATGGGCGAACGGTTCTGGGGCAAGGAGAGATGGGCCGGCAACCGGGCGCGGGTGCGCAAGGGAAGCGCGCTGCGTACGGCTGCGTTGCTGCTCTGCCCTGGCTGGGACCTGCTGCGCGATCGGTTCCAGGCCGTCGAAGCACTCCGTGCCATCGGCATTCCCGACACCGCCTACGGGGTCCAGGACGCCAATCCGCCCTCGGCGTCCTATTCGGCTGAGGGGTTGTCGCAGCTGGTCCACCGGGACGGACGGTGGATGATCGGTGTCTGGGAACGCGGGACGTTCACCGGACGGGCGTTCGACAACGAGCCCCTGGCGGCGCGGGCGTTCGTCCAGAACGTCGTCTTCTCCCTGGTGGTCTCGATGGGCGGTGAGGGCATCGAGCCGCACATCCTCCCCGCGTATCAGGACGCCGTTCGCCGTGCCTTGGAGGAGACCGGCGGTCTGGTGTCCGGCGACCGGAAGGCGTTCGGAAGTTAGGGCCTGTCTCGGAGTGGCCTCCGCTAGCGCGCGAGCGCGTTGGCTGCCCGGTGGGGCGATGCCGAAGGCGAACGCTGGCAGCAGCTCGCGAAGCGATGCCGCGTTCGCCCAGGCCCGGTGAGGCGCGAGCCGCCAGGCGAGCGCTGTGGGCCGGAACTTTGAACAGAGCCTCTTTTGTGGGTCCCGGGGGCTAGCGTGTCACCTCTCCCGCGCCAAATGATCATGGCGCTTCACGAGAGGACGAACACCGCGGATGTCCACGCCCCGGCCCGGCTTCCTGGAACTGCTCCGTGCGCGCTCCCCCGAGGACGCCGCGAGTGTGCTCACACTGATCCCCGACCTCGCCGCGAGGCTGGATCCGGGCCGGCTGCGGGCGTGGTCGAAACCGAAGCGGGCGCTGGGGGCGTACCAGGAGGTCGCCGGGCTGCTGGCGCCGGTGGTTCCGCACGTCCTGCCGCTGCTGTACGAGCACGGGGCGCGCGAGTTCCTGGGTACGGACCACGGCGCCTACGCCGCGCGGATGCTGGCCGCGGCGCGGGAGGCGGAGGCGTCCTACGGTCTCGCGGTCGATCATGATCATCTGGACGAGGTGTTCGCCGAGTTCGCGGTGGCGGGGGCGCTGCCGGTGAAGACGGTCGCCGACCACGCCAGGGAACTGGCCGCGCGGCTGCCCGCGGACGCCGCCTTCCGCAGGTTCGCGCGGGTCTGCGTGCGGCGGACCGAGGCCGGGCTGGCGCCCTCGCCGCAGATGGCGGCGGCCGTACGGCGGCTGGCCAAGGCGGCGGGCGACCAGGCGACGCTGGAGCAGGCGCACCTGGCGGAGATGGTCGCGATCCCCGCGATCGGGACGGCCCCGGCCGGATGGTGGGCGGCGCACCGTACCGCGCTGGTCGCCCTGGCGCGGCGGGAGCCGTGGGTACGGGGGACGCTGCTGAACCTGGTCCCGCGCTTCCGCGTTTCCATGGCGGGGCAGCAGTTCAGGGACCTCTTCGCCGAGTGGATGGGGTTGCTGGAGCGGACCGGTGCCACGGCGGGGCTCGGCGACGGCGACGGGGTCCCGGACGAGGCCCGGCCGTCCGGCGGCACCGCGGAGTGGCTCGACCGGGTGCTGGACGCGTGGGGCGGGTGGGGGCCCTTGCCCGGGCTCGTCCCGATCGTGGAGGGGGCGGCCGGGCGGCTGCGGGCGGAGCTGGCCGGCTCGGGCGGGGCGGTGCGGGTTCCGCATGACCTGAACCTGCTCGATCTGTTTCTGGAGCTGGAGGTTCCGGTGGCCGATCCGGCGCCCGACCACCGGCTGGAGCTGGTCCGGTGGGCCGAGCAGGAGGATCGCCGCGAGCTGCGGGCCCTGGCGGCGGATGCGCGGTTCGCCGGCGCGTTCGCGCAGGGCGCCGGGTCCTTCTATGACGATGAGCGGGATCTGCGGACGATCCGGACGCTGGCGGCCTCGCCCGGAGGGCGGACGATGCTCGTCCGCTGGCTGGAAGGGCTCGTCCGGGACGCGTGGGGCCCCGGGCTGCCGAACCTGCTCGAACCCCACCGGCTGCTGGACTGGCTTCCGCCGGACGTCCTGGCGCTGGTGGACGGCCTGGGCGAGGGCGATCTCGTGGCGGAGGTCGTACGGACGCTGCGCGGTGGCCTGTTCGGGGAGTTGTGCTGGCCCGCGTTCGAGGAGGCGGTCGCCGAGGTCCTGGAGGGCGGCGGGCGGTCCGTTCCCCATCTCGCCGACGCGTGGCCGTACCTGATCGTGGCGGGCGAGTCCGAGGTGCGGGTGGTGGGGCGGGACGGTTGCGTGCTCGCCCACCGGCACCGTGTGCCCGGGGACTGCTCGGCCTCTACGGTGGGCTTCCATTTCGTGGACGGTTCCCTGCTGGTCTTCTGGCGGACCCTCCAGGGGCGGCTTGAGGGGTACTGGCACACCCCCGGCGAGCCCGATCCGCAGCCCGTCCCCCTGGCCGGTCCTCGTGACGACCCGGACGGGGTGAGCACGAGCCTGACCCGGGAATGGCTTCGGGGGCTGTCGGCCACGATGACGCTGCCGGTGGACGGGGGCGGTCGCGCCGCCGGCGGGACGGTGCTGCGGCCGGGCGATCTCCGGGTGCCGGACGAGTACCTGGTGATCGGTGACGGCGCCGCGTTCTGGGAGCTGAAGCCCTGGACCAGGCAGTGGTCGCCGCATGCCTCGGCCGGGGGGACGGGGGACGTGCCCGCGCGGCTGGCGGAGAGGGCGGCCGGCGGGACGCTCGTGCCCAAGCAGAGCTGGTTGCGCCCGGCCCGCACGGACGAGGTCACTCCGCTGGGCGTGCCGGTGGACGGCCTGCTGGGCTGGGTGGTGACCGAACGGCCGGACGGTGCGGTGCGCGGCGAGGACCTGGCCGGACGCGCCGTCACCATCGCCCGGCCACCGCGCGATGGAAGCGGCACCGGCTACCCGTTCGGGGCGCTCGTCCTGCCCGGCGACGACCGGCCCCGGGCCCTGATGCGCAACGAGATGGGTTTCGGCTGGGTCCGTCTGATCGATCCGGACGGGATCGTGACCGCGACCGACGCCGAGGCGTTCCGGGCCGGGGGGCCGCCGCTGCCGCCGCAGGCGTTCTGGCCCCTGCTGCGCCCGAGGGATCCGGAGGGGTCGGCCGCGCTGCGCGGCATCGGCCGGGAGACGGTGGCCGCGCTGTTCAAGGCCGCCCGGGACGGGAACGAGGACCTGCCCGCCCTGGTCCGCGCGCTGGTGCCGCGGATCGGCGACGACGTCCTGGCCTCCGCGGTGGCCGGGGTCGTGCGGTTCGCCGCCGGACGTCAGGGCTTCCTGGACGGTGTGGCCGCCACGTTCACGGAACGTCGCGCCGAGCCGGAGCTGGGCGACCCGCGCACCGATCCGTCCGACAGCCTCCTCGGCAGCGCGCTCGGCGGCCTCTTCCTGGAGGAGTACCGCGAAGCGATCGGATTCCGCGGGATCTCCGGCGTGGTGCTGGCCTGCAGGCAGCTGCGCGCGTTGCACGAGGCGCTGCGCGACGACCGCCCCGCCGGGCGGCTGCACATCGGCGCGCCGCGGCTGCGCAGCAGCAGCGTCGACTGGGGCAAGCTGCTCGGCGAGTGCGCGGCCGTGGCGTTCCGCGCCGCGGCGCCGGCGACGCCGCCGGAGGAACGGGAGGCGCTGCGCAGGCTGCTGACCCTGGTGGACGCGGTCGGGCTGGCCTCGGCCGGTTCCGGGCGGTGGCGCCGCTTCGACCTCCATCTCGACACCGCCACGCTGGCCGAGGCCCACGGCGGGAACGGCTGGAACGACTGGGACGACACCATGCGCGGGGTTCTGCCGCTCGGCGGCGGCGCGTTCCTGGCCGTCCTCGAAGCGAGGAACCCGACGCACGGGCCGCGGCGGCACGAGTACGGCTGCGACTTCTTCGCGCTCTTCCATGACCCCTCCGGCCGGTTCGAGGTCCCCGCCCCGTACACCGTGAAGTCGTCGGCCCCGCTCGGCGCCGACCGGGAGCCGGGCTGGCTGACGGCGTTCCTGGACGCCTGGGAGGAGCACGGGCCGGTCGGCCTGGAGGAATCGGCGGCCACGGACTTCGCCGAGCGTACGGGTACCGACCCCGCGACGGCCCGGCTGCTGGTGGCCGGGCTGCCGGAGCTGCAGAAGAAGGACTTCCCGTCGGCCGAACTCCGCGCGCTGCTGGCGTTGAAACCGGCGGACGCGGCGGTGGTCGGGGGCGAGATGGCGCGGAAGGCCGTCCGGGGGATCCCCGCGAAGGTGGTCGGAGCCCTCCTCCCCGCCGACCCGGCCCGCCTGTGGACGGACGGCCCGGACGTGGCCGCCGCGGCGGAGGTGTGGAACGCGCTGGTGGGGCGGCGGAAGCCCGTTCCCGAGGGGCTGCTCGGCGAGGCGGGCACGTCCGTACGGCGGGTGCCCTTCAACTTCCGGCGGACGGCGTGGGCGCCGAGCGACGCGGTCCGGGCGCTGGTGGATCCGGCCGCGAGCCCGGAGCTGACCCGGGATGTGCGCTGGGTCTCGCGGAGCGTCGAGACCGTCCCGGCCGATCCGGACGAGCCGGGGTTCACCGACGAGGTCCTGGTCGGGGCGGTCGCGATGGCGGGGTGGCTGGCCCACCGGCTGCCCGCCGGGGACCGGGTGCGGGCCGTCCTGCCCGAGGCGCTGGCCCTGGTCCGCGAACGGCTGGCGGCGCCGGGCATGCTGCTGGAACTCCGGACGAGGTTCAGCCTCCCGGCGTTCCGGAACGCGGTGGGCGAACCGGACGAGACCGGCGGCCCCGATCCGGACTGGTGGCCCCGTGACGAGGGCTGGGAGCGGTACGGCGCCCTCCTCGTCCCCGGCCACGACTACACGGCCAACCCGGTCGTCCGGACCGCCCTGCTGGACGGGTCGGGCGGCGACCCCAACCTGCCCGTCCGGCACGGGCTGGAGGAGTCGGAGCACTTCTGGCCGGAGCCCGCCGGGGAGGCGCTGCGCCGCGCTTTCGACCCGGCGTTCGCGGAGCTGCTCGCCGACCCCGGCGACCCTGCCGCCGGGGAGCCTTCGGAGGACGGGACCTGGTGGCCGCAGGATCCGCAGCGTTCCGTTCCGGACCTGGTCGCGAAGGTGGCCGCGGACCACGGGCTCGGCGCGGACGCCGCTGCGCTCTACCTCGTCCTGCTGGCGATGCCCGACCCCACCGACCGGAACGTGGCCCGGTGGACCGGCTGGAAACCGGCCCGTCTCAAGACCGCCCGCGCCGCGCTGGCGGCGACCGGGCTCGTGGTCGAGGGACGCCGCCCCCGGGCCGGGCGGACGCTGTTCCTGCCCGGCGGCTGGGAGGCGCTGAAGGCGCCCCACCTGCCGCTGGAGACATGGAAGGCGGCCCTCTTCGAGGTCGTCGCCAGCCCGGCCTGGGGCAGCGGCAAGAGCACGGCACTGGGGGTGATCGTCCCTGCGGAACCGGTGGCCGGCCTCTACCGGCGCGTCTGGGACCGCGTCCAGCGGGGCGACGCCCCAGGCTGACCCGGCGGTCCCGGCTGACCCGGCGGCCCCGGCGGCGCGGGCGGCCCGGGCGGCCCCGGTGGTCCCGGTCTACGGGGTGACTCGGCAGCCGCCGCCGCCCGCGCCGCCCGCGTCGCCTTCATGGGCGCCACCATGCGCGTTGAACGCGCGGTCACTCCGGCGGCGTCACCGTGACGGTCACCGACCCGGCACCGGCACCGGGCGCCGCCGCACCATCCCCCTCACCCTCTTCGACCTCGTCGATCGAGACGGTGTAACCGTTCGGCAGCTTCTTCACGTGCCCGGCCTTGCCCTGCACCCTCCAGCCACCACCAGGGGCATCGGGATCGGGGACACCCGGGCCGGACAGCACCACCACATTGCCCACACCACCCCATGCCCGTCCGATCCCCACCCGCAAGCCCCCCACCACACCCGTGGTGCCCTGATCGAGATCGACCGTCTGCTTCCCGGGCCTACCCGAAGCGCTCGGCGACGACGCGGGCTCCGGCGTGCCACTCACCGTTGATCCACCCTCTTTCGCGTCCCCGCCCGACGCGCAGGACACCAGTACGGAAACGCCCAACGCGCAGGCCATCAGAGATGTGAGCGGAGAAAGAAAAGCGGAGCGAGACATCGAGACCCCCCTTAGCGAATATCGTTCACGTCCACATCCCAGAGATGGTTGCCGAACTCTTTCATGCTCAGTTCCGCATGGGCCGCTCCCCACGGATTGTACAGCATCACTTTACCGTCGTCCGTGAATCCTTCGACGACGTACACATGGCTGGTGACAAGCGTGCCGTCCTCATAAATCCGCTTACCCCTCACGAAGAGCTTGTGCTTCGTGGAGACGGCGACGGCCTTGCCTTCTTTCAGCCACCGTTCGAGGTCGGTGCGGGTGACATCCTCGGGATCGTGATTACTGCTGGGCTTTCCGGTGAGAATCTCCATGGCCTCACCCGCCCGGCCCCCGTCAAGTTTTTCGTAGCCCCCCTTCTTCTGTGCGAGCGCCTTCTCCAGGATCGCCGGCCACATCCCGCGACTGACCCGGGCATAGGCGATCTCCCCGTCCTTCTTCACGGCGATGGAGCTCGTCACCGTGACCGACTCGCCGTCCGGGAACCTGACCGTGTAGGTCCCGTTCGCGTTCTCCGTGATCATGCCCTTCAGCGCCTCACGCCCCTTGTCGGTGTGCGCGAGCGCCCCCATGCCGGCCAGCCACCAGCAGTCGCCGACGCCACCCTGGGCGATGTCCGTCAGTTCGGGGTCCGGCTTCATGAACAGCGGGTGGACCACGTAATCGTGGGTGATGCCGTCGGGTGCCTCGGGCTCGATGGAATGCGGTTCGATCTGCTCAAGGCGCCGCAGCAGGTACTGGTCGGCCCGGACCTTGAGGATCTCGGGAACGCCGTCCATGTCCAGCAACCGGCGGATCTCGTCGTCGGAGAGCTCACCGAACAGCGCGTTGAGCTCCCCGGGCGACATCCGGGACAAGGCGTCCCTGGGATCGGGGGGATCGTCGTCGAACCACGTCCACGGCTTGTACCAGGGGTCATTGAGATGGCCCCGGACCTGCCCGGCCACTTCCTCGCCGCGCCTGCGCTCGTCTTCGGTCGGATCGGGGGGCCGCCGCAGTCCGTCGGTCGAACGGTGACCCCACTCGTCCCTCGTCACCGGCCGAGGATTATGCGACCTCGGCAGACCGTCACCGGCGGCTTCGGTGGCCGATTCCCGGGGCCGCTTCCCGTTCTCGCATTCCTCCCCCTGGGAGACCTCGCAGACGCCACCCCTGATTCCGGCGACGACCTGCCCGGGGATTCCCGTCGTGACGAGAGTTCCGACGACGACCGCGATCAGAAGAATGACGGCCAGATAGCCGGCGGCCCCTTCACCCCGATCAACTGGAGAACGCAAGGCCGCCCTCCTCAGCAACGCCCAGGATCCTCGAAAACACAGGCGAAATATACGCACCCGAGCCCTCGAGAGCTTGGGCCCTCAGACCTAGGGAGGCCCAAATCCGCACGGTGAACGGTGGGCGCCCGGCGCCGCGACAAACGACTGCGCCCCGCTAGCCGATATCGTTCACATCCACGCGCCGGAGAAGATTGTTGAACTCTTCCATGGTCACACTTGCGTGACTGTATCCCCACGGATTGTACAGCAGCACTTTACCGTCCCCCGTGAACCCGCGGACGACATACGAATGGTAGGCATAGATCCTGCCCGCCTGATAGGCGTCGATTTTCGCCGCCCCGTCCTTGCTGAAGGTGGCGACCGTGACGGCCTTGCCCTCTTTCAGCCAGCGTTCGAGATCGGACCGGGTGACGTCCTCGGCGTCGTGCTCGCTGCCGGGTTTTCCGGTGAGAATCTCCATGCCCTCACCGGCCCGCCCGCCGTCGATCTCCTTGTAGCCTCCCTCCTTCTCCGCCAGCGCCTTCTCCATGATCAAAGGCCACAGTGCGGGGGCGGGCTGGGCGTAGGCGACGCTTCCGTCCTGCCTCCTGACGAAGGAACTCGTCACCGTGACCGACTCGCCGTCCGGGAACCTGACCGTGTAGGTCCCGTTCGCGTTCTGCGTGATCATGCCTTCCAGCACCTCACGTCCCTTGCCGGTGTGCGCGAGCGCCCCCAGGCCCGCCATCCACCAGCAGTCGCCGAGCGCGCCCTGGTTGACGTCGATCAGGGAGGGGCGCCCCGACTCACCGAACAGCGGGCCGGTCATGTACTCGTGCCGGGTGATGGGATTCGTTGACTCGTTGCCGCCACTCTTTCGGGCGGGCACGCCGGGCTCGATGGAATGCGGCTCTATCTCCTCAAGGCGCCGCAGCAGGTACTGGTCGGCCCGGACCTTGAGGATCTCGGGAACGCCCTCCATGTCCAGCAACCGGCGGATCTCGTCGTCGGAGAGCTCGCCGAACAGCGCGTTGAGTTCACCGGGCGACATCCGGGAAAGAGCGTCCCTGGGGTCCGGAGAATCGTCTCCGCCCCATGTCCAGGGCTTGTGCCAGGCGAAATCGTCATCGAGATGGCCGCGAATCTGCCCGGCCACCTCCTTGCCACGCCGGATCTCCTCTTCCGTTGGATCGGGTGGTTTCCGCAAGCCGTCGGTCGGACGATTCCCCCACTCGTCCCTGCCGACCGGCAGGGGGTTCCCCGACCACTCTTTTCCGTCGTCGACGGGTGCGGCGGTCGTCGAATCCCCGGGACGCCGCTCGCCCTCGCATTCCCTGTCCTGGGCGAGCCCGCAAACGGCGCCCTTGATCCCGGCAACGATGTCACGGGGGATTCCCGACGAAACGACGACCCCGGCGACCGTCACGATCAGAAGAACGACGGCCAGATAGCCGGCCGCCCCTTCGCCCCGATCATCCGGAGGGCGCATGACCGCCCCCTCAACAATGGCTGCGAGACTCCGGATTCGGGAATGCATGTGCAAGGTACACATCCGATGGCCCGGGAGCTTGAGCCCTCAGGCCCAACAGGACCCAAATCCGCGGGGCCCGCCCCGCCCACGTACGGGTGACGGCCGGCGACCGGTGACCGTTGTCGTACCGGCCCTCTACGGTCGTGTCCGCAGCCCTTCCGTGCCGCCGCCCGTTTCGCCCATAAGGACGTTCATGACCTCCGACACCGACACCCCTCAGGCCCGGCTGCGCGCGTACGCGGCGACGCTCGAATGGCACTATGAGCCCATCGAGGACCTGGCCGACGACCTCCGTGAGCACGCGAAGGGGCAGGGCCTCCAGGTGACCGGCGAGGAGATCGGGACGATCGCCGCCGAGATCATCGTCGAAACGCAGGCGAACAACCTCCTGAGAGCCGGTTACGCGGACGAGGGCGAGATCGTCGAGGAACTGACCGAACTCGTGGAGGGCGCCGAGGTCGAGTACGACCCGGACGCCATCGAGCGCACCGTGGAACGGCTCTGGGCGGCCCGGCTCGAAGAGCAGCGGGGCTGGCCGGAGGTCACCGACAACGACCGGCTGGAACGCGCATTCATCCGGCTCTGGCGGAGCGGGATCGTGGCCGAGGAGAACTTCACCTGCTGCCAGACGTGCGGCGTGTCCGAGATCGGCGGCGAGGTCCCCGAAGGCACCGCCATGGACGGGTACGCGTTCTTCCACCAGCAGGACACCGAGAGCGCGGTGGACGGCGGGCCACTGCTCCTGGCGTACGGGACGTTCACTGACGAAACCGACCCCGCCGGGGCGACCGAGATCGGCGAACGGGTGGTGGCGGCGCTCGACGCCGAGGGCCTGCGGACCGAGTGGGACGGCTCGCATAAAAAGCGGATCGAGGTCACGCTGAACTGGCGGCGCCGCCTCCCCGCCTGAACGCCTCATCGCGTGAATGACACGTTCGGAAAGGCAGGGCGTAGTGGGTCACGACCGGCGGAAGCGGCCCGAGGTGAACACGTCGTGGGACACCATCGTCGACTCCACCCTCGCTCGCCGTGCCGGTGACGGGCTCGCCGCCCTCGCCGACCAGGTCGAGCGGCTCGGCGCCCGTCTGTGCGATCTGGTCGAGCCGCTCAACCGGGGCCGGCCGATCGCCCACGTCCGGATCGTCGATGAGGGCATCACCATCATCGACGCACCTCGAGGCTGGCTCGGAGTGCTCAACGCGTTGTGGGGGCGCCAGCTACCGCTGCGCAGCCGCCGGCTGCGCGCCCTGCGCTGACCTCCATGGCGTTCGAAGCCGCGTTCCACGCCAGAGCGCCGCCCGTGCACCGATCCGGCGCGGACCACTGCGGCAACGCGCCGCTCAAACGATCAACGAGATGGGACAATCCTCCGGAAGGCAGGAGGAAGCAGTGACGGAGCAGCGTTTCACCCGCGCGGTGGAGTGGATGCGCAGCAAGGACTTCGGCGAACGCGAGAAGGGATTCGACTTCCTACGCGAGCACGCCGACTCCTATGTCGACGAACTCATCGACGCCTTGGCCCGGGAGGACGACCCCGGCTTCCGCTGCCTCCTGCTGGAACTCATCGCCGAGGCCCGCGCTCCCCAAGCCCTCCCCACCCTGACGCGGCATCTCGACACCATGGACGAGTCCCTGCGGTTCTGGGCCGTTCGCGGCCTGGAGATGCTGGGCACCCGCGAAGCCGACCAGGCCCTCGCCCAGGCCCGTGCCGAGGGCCGGATCTTCTGACGTGCCACCGGCGAACGCCGGGTTGCACGTACCACGACCGCCTGCGGCGCCCCGTTCGTCTCTAGGGCTACGGCGCCTGTAATTCGGGTGCGAGGCATCCTGTCCGCGGCCAGGATGTCGATCATGCCTGTGTACGCCGACGAGCCCGCCCGGCTCGGTCAGAGTGCCATGCCCGATGGACGGCTGCTCGGCTGGGCGGAGTGGGGGCCTCCGGACGGGGCGCCCGTTCTGTTGTGCCCGGGTGCGGCGACGAGCCGGTGGCTCGGCTTCGGGGCAGGGGTGGTCGACGCGCTCGGGGTGCGCCTCGTGTCCGTGGACCGCCCGGGGCTCGGCGCCTCGACACCCGCCCCCGGCCGGACCTTCTCCGGCTTCGCCGGTGATATCCGTCGGCTCTGCGCGCTGCGGGGTCTGGGACGTCCGGCCGTGGTCGGGAACTCGCAGGGCGCGCCGTTCGCCATCGCCTGCGCCGAGGAGGGTGTCGCCTCGGCGCTGTCCGTCGTCTCCGGCGCGGATGAGGTCGCCGCGCCGGAGTTCGCCTCCGCTCTGGCGGAGGATCTGCGTGGCCTGGTCGAACGGACCGCGGTCGACCCGGCCGGCGCCGAGGGGTTCTTCGCGGGCTTCACCGCGGACGCGATGTGGGACATGGTCATGGCCGGGAGTCCGGAGTGCGACCTCGCGGTGTACCAGGACCCAGGTTTCGCGGCTCTCTACCGCAGGTCCCTGGACGAGGGCTTCGCTCAAGGCGCCGCCGGTTACGCCCGCGACACCGTCCTGGCCATGGGACGGTGGCCGTTCGCCCTCGCCGATGTCGCCGTCCCGGTCGACATCTGGTACGGCGAACAGGACACCGGCCACTCGCCCGATAACGGGGCACTGCTCGCCGCCCGTATGCCGGGCGCCCGACGCCGTGTCGTGCCGGGAATCGGCGGCGCGCTGCTGTGGACGCATGCCGAGCCCATCCTCACCTTGCTTCTCAAGAAGGCCCACGGCCCTACCTGGACCTGAGTGTGCGCTGTGGAGACTCCCCTTGTCGGGACTCGCGGTTCATCCTGGACGCCACCCACACCCTCGACGGCGGGCCCCGATCGGAGACGTGAGGCGTGCGGGGATTCCGTGAGTCGGATCGACCGCTGGGGGTCTGGGGCGTCCTGCTGCTTCATGGCCTGCCGCGTCATGACCGGGCCCGCAGGTGGGTGGTGAGGAATTCGATCTGGTCGGCGACGAGCCGCTGAACCAGCGGGGGGTGGTAGACGGTGAAGTGGTCGGCGTCGTAGTGCTTGAGCACGCCGCGGGGTGCCGCGGCGGCGGTCCTCTCCGCGATCGCGGTGTCGATCAGGTTCTCCCGGTCGCTCTGGCACACCAGCAGCGGGCAGCGGACGCGGGACGCGCGGGCCGAGGCGTTGTAGAACAGCATCCCAAGGCCGGAGGCGGCGGTGACCCGGTTGTCGAACTCATGACCTGGCGGGCACACCGACCGCCAGCCCTCCAGTGCGCCTGGCTGGTTGACGAAGGCGAGCTCGCCGGGAGGGCCGACCAGCGGCACGTATCGCCGCGGCCGCCGCAGCGCGGCGCGTACCAGGTCGGAGGTGATCGGGACGGTGAACCGGGCCAGGTGCCGCAGGCCGGCTCGCAGCGCGATGGCGCGCCCGTTCAGCACGGGGCACTGCACCACCGCCGCCGACAGCTCCGGATGCCGGGCGGCCGCGGCCACCACGTGGCTGGCGCCGAACGAGGTTCCCCACAGTGCGATCCGCGCGGCGTCCAGCTCGTGCCGCGAGCGGGCGAACTCCAGTGCGGCGTCGATGTCCTGGGCGTACCGCCGCGCGCTGACCAGCTGGCGTGGCTCGCCGGCCGAGGCGCCCAGGTGGCGGAAGTCGAAGGCCAGTACGGCCAGGCCTGCCTGGGAGAACCACTTCTCGTACTGGCCGAGCATCATCTCGTGCGTCGCGCCGCCGCCGTGGACCAGGACGAGGGTCGGATGCGGCCCCGGCCCCTCGGGGAGGGTGAGCCAGGCGGCGCACCGGTCGCCGCCGGATGTGAAGGAGGTGGGTGTCGTCATGGTCTCCCCGATCAAGTACGTTGTACGTGAACGGGGAGAGTTAAACACGTACCTTGTACGTAATCAAGTGGAGGGCCCGTGCCGGCACCGCGCAAGTTCACCCACCAGCAGCTGCAGGCCGCAGCCCTGGAACTGATCGACCAAGAGGGCCTGGCAGGACTGACCATGCGCGCCCTGGCCGCCCGGCTCGGCACCGGCCCCATGACCATCTACAACTATGTCGACGGCCGTGAAGGGCTCGAACACCTCGTCACGGGCGCGGTCATGGCCCAGGTCCGCCGGCCCGACGGGCACCCGGGCGACTGGCGGGCGCGGGTGGAGGCGATCGCCGAGGCCATCTGGCGCGCCGTGCGCGCCCACCCCAACGCCATCCCCCTCGTCCTGACCACGCGCAGCCTCGACGAAGAAGCGCTCGCCCCCGCCGAGGCCCTGCTGCAGGCCCTGGCGGGCAGCGGACGGTCCGGAGCCGACCTCCTGGCCGCCTTCCGCGTGGTCTCCGGTTTCATCGCCGGATTCGCCCAGGCCGAACTCACCGGCCCCCTCGCCTCCGCGTCCGGTCAGGACGCCGGAGCCATCACCGCACGGATGGCCGACCTGCCGGCGCAGCGGTTCCCCCGGCTGATCGAGATCGCCCACGCGGCCACCGGCGATCCTCAAGCCGAGTTCCGCTCCGGCCTGAAGATCATCCTCACCGGGCTCGGCGCCTCGGCCCCGCACACGAACTGATCCCGGCCCGCCGAACGGGTTCCGCGCATGCGTCCCGAGGACCCACGGCTCTTGGGGCTGAGGTGGCAGCGGAGCGAAAGCCACGCCGAGTGCCCTCCTCGTCCTGCCACCTCGGCGTCAAACCGGGATGTCAGAGTCACCCGGGCCCTTTCTCCGGCAGCCGGTTGGCCTCATCGGGGAAGGGGGCCGTCCGGCACGCGTTGAGCTGCGGAGAGTCGCGCTCGCGGTACGCGTGCCGGCGGCCTCGCCACGAGGGCCGGGCCGTCAGAAACCGAAACCGGCGACGCCCGTGCCCGGCCGGGCCTGTGCCTCGCGGGTCCACTCGATGCACGACTCGATCGCTTCGAGCACCTCGGGGTCCAGCGCCGCGCGCTGTTCCGGGGTGGTCGCCTCCCATTGCGCCAACGCCTGCGCGCACTCCTCCGGAGCCCACTCCCCGTAGCAGGGCAGATGCTCGGGCCGCGGCAGCGACGAGGGGACGGAGCCGTACATGAAGTCGGTCACGGCGACCTTGATCCCGAGCGTACGGAGCCCCTCGTCCACGGTCTCCAGCCAGTCGCCGCGGAACGGCGAGAAGTGGTTGTTGAAGAGGTGCCGGCCGTAGAACTCGCAGATCATCTGGTAGGCGTAGCCGTACTGGAAGCCGTACTGCTCGTCATAGGGGCCTCCGTTGATGACGGCCCGTACGGCGTCATAGCGGGTGGGCGCACCGCTTTCGATCTCGGAGGAGAACCAGTCATCGCTATGGGCGATCTGGGCCTTGAACCGCCCGCCGATCATCCGCCGCAGCTTGTCGTCCTGGGATCCGATCGCGCCCCGGACCTTGTCGAGGTCAACGAGGTAAAGGCTCAGCGAATAACTCATGCCACGACCCTAGCGGCCCCCACCGACAACCATGCCGCGATCACCCTGACGAGCGTTCCAGCATTTTTGGTGCTGATGGGCACCCTGGATGATCCGAACTAAAGATCAAGACGTCCGGACTTCACATCCGCGAGGAGGACCTTCCAGGCAGGAACGGTCAGATAGAGGAACGGACCGTCCAGATCCTTCGAATCCCGTGCCGCGATGGCCGGACCAAATGCAGCGATCTCCACGCACGCGCTTCCCTGCGTCCCGCTGCGACCGCTCTTGCGCCATACCAGCGTGCTGGAAGACTGAGTATCCATCGATTTCCTTCAGAGATCGCCGGCAACTCTCTGGATAAAGGCGACTGATTCTTCTGGGGGCAGGGCCACCGCTTGGAGCCTCTTGAACACCAAAGTACACCTGTCGACCTCTTCCGCAAGATCCGAGTACACGGCGCCGAGCGCATGGTTGGACACGACCACACGGTGGTCGGGCTGCACGTGCAAGAGGATGAAGGGGCCGTCGAGCCAAACTGGAGCACGCGCGTTGAAGGGCAATACCTGCAGGGTCAGGTAGTCGAGCCGTCAAGGCGGCGGGTACGGGCGGTGCTCAGCACGGCGGGGGTGGCCCTGAGCCTGGAGCTGGTGGCGAGCGAGTACGGGACGAGCGCGCTCTGGCACTCCGCGAGCGGCCTGCCCGGGGGGCGGATACGGGCCGAACTGGCGGTCGGCGGGGAGGGCGTGCGGATCTCCGTTCAGGACGACGGCCCGGACCCGTCGGGCGAGGGGTGGGACGCGGACCGCCTCGACGAGCACGGGCGCGGGCTCGTGCTGGTCGAGGCGTGCGCCGACCGGTCCGGGGAGTACACCACTCCCGAGGGGCGGCACGTGATGTGGGCGCTGCTCACCGAGCGGCGTCGATGATCCGTCCGCCGGTCGAGGCGTCCCGTCCCATCCGTCGACTCGCGGCCAGTTGTCGCCTCGGACGGCCGCGGGGGTGCAACGCGCCGCAGGTCAACGGGTCCGGCCCCGGTGAACCTTGGTGGCGTTCCGTCAGCGGTCGTAGAACGAGTCGACGGCGGGCTGGCCGGTGTAGTTCGGCCCGGCCCGGTCGTCGGCGCCCAGGTAGCGATAGGGAAGACGGACGTCCCGCCGCCCTCTCAGGGAGACGCGGCGGCGGGAGGGGTCGTAGTCGAACCCCTGCCGCCGCAGTTCGGCCGTGAGGCGCCGCCCGGCCGCCGCGCCGTCCGCCCACCGCACCGAGCGGGCGTCGAAGCTGGCGACCAGCAGCCCGTCCCCGGTGAGCCAGGACGCGGCGCGGGCGAGGACGCCCAGCTTGTCGCCCACGTAGTGCAGGCCGTGCACGGACGTGATCAGGTCGAAGTGCCCCTCCGGGGCCCAGCCGGTCTCCGTGCCGGTCAGCGCGGCGGTGACCAGCCGCGGACCGGACGGGCCCGGCGGCGCGGCGAAGTGCCCGGCCAGGTCGACGCCGACGATCTCGGCGCGGTCGCCGAGAAGCGCCGCCGCCTCGTACAGCGCCCGGCCGCTCCCGCAGCACAGGTCCAGCCACCGGGCGGGCGCCCGGGCGGAGAGTTCCGCCGTGACGTCGAGGCCGAGTTCGCGGCCGTACCCGTTGGAACCGGTCAGCGAGCGCTCCCGGTTCATCGTGCAATTGGCCACCACCGGCGACCGTTCCAGGGTCTCGTCGTCCAGCAGGCGCGTCATCCGGGCATTCTCGCCCACCGGAGAGCGTCCCGACCGGCGGGCAGGCACACGTGGCGGGGTGACCGCGCGACCGCGTGACGGCTGAGCCGTGTCGCTCGCGGAACCTGATGGCTCCGGCCGCCATGGCCGGTGCCGCCCGATTGAGGCTGAAAGATTCGGTGTGCGTCCGGACATGTGCAGGGTGACCGAGATCTAGAGGGCCTGTCTCGAAGTGGCCTCGGCCACCGCGCGCGAGCCGCCGGGCGAGCGCCGTAGGCCGGGACTTTGAGACAGAGCTCAGGAGGCCACATGCCCGGGAGCGCGTATGGATGAGGACGAGTTCGCGGCGGTCTACGCCGCCACCTACAAACCCCTGCTCGGCTACGCGCTGCGCCGCTGCGACTCCCCCGAGGACGCGGCGGACGTCGTCGCCGAGACGTTCACGGTCGCCTGGCGCCGCGCCGCGGAGATGCCGTCCGGCGACGAGGCCCGCCTGTGGCTGTACGGGGTGGCGCGGCGCGTACTGGCCAACCATCGGCGCGGCGCCCGTCGCCACGCGATCAAGACCGCGGCGCTGCGCGAGGAACTGGCGGCCGTCCCGCCGCCCCGCGACCGCTCGGACATCGCCGAGGTCTTCGGTGGCCTGCCGGACCGCGACCGCGAACTCCTGTCCCTCGTCGCCTGGGAGGGGTTGTCCAACGCCGAGATCGCCACGGTGCTCGGCTGCTCGCGCAACGCGGTGAGCATCCGCCTGCACCGTGCCCGCAAACGCTTCGCCCGGGCCATGCGTGCCGCGGGCATCGACCATTCCGAGAACGCCGCGTCCGCCCGGCCCGTTCTGCAGAGGAGCGAACTGACATGACCTCCCGGATCGACGAGCTCGTGGCCGGCCTGGGCCGGCCGTCCGATGACGACATCACCAGCGAACCGTCCGGCGTGGCCGGCCGGCAGCTCCTCGCCGCCATCACCGCCGGCCAGGCCCCTGCACCGCGACGCCGCGGAGACGAGGTGACTGTGCCGCGACGGCGCCGTCTGCGCCGTCCGGTGGGGGGCGTGGTGGTGGCCACGGGGATCGCCGCCGCCGTCCTGGTCGGCATGTCCGGCCGGGATTCGGGGCCGCTGCGCAGCTACGCCAACGCCGCCGTGGCGATCGAGGCCAAGGGCGACGCGTACGAAGTGCAGGTCAAGGACGCCTACGCCGACCAGCGCGAGTTCGGTGAGGCGTTCGCCAAGCTCGGTCTGGACGTCCGGCTGCGCATCGTCCCGGTGTCGCCGGGCCGCGAACGCGAGGTGGTCCAGATGGGTTCCCTCCACGCGCCACGCGATGGCGGCTTCCCGCCCGGAGGTCTCACGGGGACCTCCAGCATCGTCATGAAATGCCCGCCCGGTCAGAGTGCCTGCCCGATCAGGGTCCGGCTCCAGGGCAAGATGTTCCGCCTTCAGGGCGCCGATATCGTCATCGGCCGCGAGGCCCGTCCCGGCGAGATCTACCAGGATGCCCGGCCCCAGCAGGGCGACCGCCCGGGGAGCCTCCGCCTCACCGGACGGACCGTGTCCCAGGCGCTCGCGCAGTCGCGCCGCCTCGGCCTCACCTCCGCGTTCTCGATCGGCGAGTTCACGCCGGACGGTGCGGGAAGCCACTGGGACCCTCCCGCCGGCTGGCGCCCCGCCGGCGACCGCCGCGTCACCGGTGCCTGGATGCGTAGTTCCACCTCGGTCGGCCTCCTGGTCGCCCCGTCCGCCGACGATCCCCGTCCTCGTCCGGCGGACTGACCGAGCCGTCACGTTCATCGAGCGGAGGATCCTCGGCTCGGCGTGGCTCCGTTCCAGGGACGCCGTCGTCCTCGGCCGCCCGGCCTCTCCCGCGCAGGCGTGATCGGCCGCGCAGGCGTGATCGGCCCTTCCCGGTCCTGCCCTCGCCGGGGCCGGGGCGCGGGTATCGGTCACCCGGCGGCTTCGACGACGCGTTCGCAGAGGCGGTGCGTCTCCAGGGCGTCGGCCGCGGGCGGGTGGTCGCCGGTGCGGACGGCGCCGAGGAACGCCAGGGTGATCTGCTCGATGCCGCGCTGGCGGGCGACCGGGATCCAGTCGCCGCGGCGCCGGAGGGTCGTGCCGCCGCGGTGGTCGATGACCTCGGCGAGGTTGACCACCTGGCGTTTGGCGTCGCGGCCCATGACTTCGAGGATCTCCTCGGTGGAGCCGTTCGAGCGGTTCATGATGCCGAGGGCGGTGAAGCCGTCCCCGGACAGCTGGAGCACGACGTGGTGCAGCGCGCCGTCGCGGACACGGGTCCGGACGTCGACGTGCTCGATCTCCCCGGGGGCCAGGAAGCGCAGGGTGTCGGCGACGTGGATGAAGTCGTCGAACACGACCTTGCGCGGGTCGTCGGCGAGGGCGGCGCGGTTCTTCTGCAGCACGATCAGGTCGCGCGGGTGGTCGAGCAGGGCCCGGTAGTCGGGGGCGTAGCGGCGGTTGAAGCCGACCATCAGGCCCACGCCGGACCGTTCGGCCAGGTCGACCAGGCGGGCCGCGTCGGCGAGGTTCGCGGCCAGGGGCTTGTCGACGTACGACGGCACACCGGCGTGGAGGAGGCGTTCGGTGATGGCGCGGTGCAGGGCGGTGGGGGCGTGGACGAACGCGGCGTCGAGGTCCTGGGCGAGCAGGCCGTCGAGGGTGGCGTGGCGGTGCGGCAGGCGGTAGGCGTCGCCGACCCGGTCCAGGGTCGCCGGGGTACGGGTGTGCAGGTGGAGTTCGAGGTCCGGCTGGGCGGTGAGCACCGGCAGGTACGCCTTCTGCGCGATGTCGCCCAGGCCGATGACGCCGACCTTGAGGGGTTTCATGCCCCGAACGTACTCAGGCCGGGATTGAGTACGCGCGCGGAGGCGGGAGAAGAGGAAAGCGGCGATCATTCCGTCATGCGGTGGTTGGTGGTGGGCGCGGTGGTGGCGATGGCCGGGTGCGGGGTCGTGCCCTCGGCCGAGACGCGGGCCACCGAGGCCGCCCGGGACAAGGCCCGGCGGGTCGGGAACGTCCTGCACACCCTGCAGGTACGGACGGCGGAGGACATCGGCCGCCGGGCCGCCGGCCTCGACGGCGTGGACGTGATGAGGGTGTCGGGCACCCGGACCGATGACGGGCCGGGAGTCGGCCTGGTCATCAGGGTGGAGGCGGCCGTTGCCAGGGGCTGGCCCAGCCCCGAGGAGATGACGGTGAAGCGGTGCTTCGGGTTGCGGATCCGGCCGGACCGCGAGTGGGACGAGACGCCCGGCCGGGTGCGCTGCCCCTCCGGCGAGCCGCTCGCGTTCGCTCCCCCGCCCAAGGATCCGGAGATTCCGAGCGAGCGGCTGGAGAAGGTCCTGCCGCGGGTGCCCGCCGGCGGCACGGTGGACGAGGCGAAGGTACGGGCGGCCGTGGCGAGGTTGCGTCTCGATCCCGCCGTTCACACCGAGTTCGGGACCCGGGACGGGGTCGTGGGGCTGAGGTTGTGGTTCAAGCCGCGCGCGTCGGAGGCGCTGGACTGCGTCCTGGCCAGGGTCGCGCCGGGACGGACGAGCGTCTGGACGCCGTCGCGGATCCAGCGGATGCCGGGCGAGGGCGGGTGCGGCCTCGGCAACGCCTTCTGAGCACGGACCCGGCGGAGTATTGAACTGAGCGTTCCAGAACGTGATAGCGTCGCGCCATGGCACGGCCGAGGAACTTCGACGAGGAACGGGCGGTCGACGCGGCGATGCGCGCGTTCTGGGCCGCCGGGTACGAGGCGACCTCCACCCAGGACCTGTGCGAGGCCACGGGGCTGGGGCGCAGCAGCATCTACAACACCTTCAAGAGCAAGCACGACCTGTTCGAGCGGGCGCTGCGCCATTACATGGACGGCGTCGCGCGAGGCCAGACCGAGCTGCTGGAGGGCGAGGGGACCGTCCGGGAGAAGGTCCGCACGCTGCTGGAGATGGTCGTCGACGACGAGACCGGGGACCGCCTCGGCTGCCTGGTGGTCAACACCGGCGTCGAGCTGGCGCCCCGCGATCCTTCGATCGCCGAGCGGCTGCGGCGTGACTACGAGTACCGCCTGGGCGTGCTCACCGGGGTGATCGAGGCGGGGCAGCGCGCCGGCGAGATCGACCCGGCGCGGGACGCCCGCGCGCTGGCGCACTTCGTCCTCACCACGATCAGCGGGATGCGCGTCGCGGGACGGACCGGCGCCGATCGCGAGGCCCTGAAGGGGATCGCGGCGACCGCGCTCGGCGCCCTCTGAGACCGCGGGCGGCGGTGGCCGCCCTTTTTCACGGGCACATTTTGAACCGATCAATACAAAACAGGAGCCGCAGGATGCCGTGGGCGATCTACGTGCTGGGGTTCGCGATCTTCGCGCAGGGGACCTCGGAGTTCATGCTGGCCGGGCTGCTCCCCGACATGGCCGCCGACCTGGGCGTCTCGGTGCCCGCCGCGGGGCTGCTGATCTCGGCGTACGCGTTCGGGATGGTGCTGGGGGCGCCGGTTCTGGCACTGGCCACGCTCCGGCTGCCACGCCGTACGTCGCTGCTGGCCTTCCTCGGGGTCTTCGTGCTCGTGCACGTCGCCGGCGCCCTGACGCCCGGCTACGAGCTGCTGCTGGCGTCCCGGCTGGTGGGCGCGTTCGCCTGCGCGGGGTTCTTCGGCGTGGCCGCGGTCGCGGCCATCGACCTGGTCCCGGCGGACGCGCGGGGACGGGCCCTGGCGATCGTCATCGGCGGGATCACGGTGTCCACCGTCCTGGGCGTGCCGGGCGGGACGTTCATCGGCCAGCATCTGGGCTGGCGGGCGGCGTTCTGGACGGTGGCGGCACTGTCGGCGGTGGCGATGGCGGGGGTGGCCGCCGCCCTGCCGGGAGGGCGCCCGGAGGCCCCCGGCCCGAACGGGACGGGCGGGACGCTGGGCTCGCGGCTGCGGGAGGAGCTGCGGAGCATGACCGCGCCCGGGCTCTGGATCGCCTACGGGACGAGCGCCCTGTCGTTCAGCTCCATGATGGCCACGTTCAGCTACCTCGGAGTGCTGCTGACCGGAACCACCGGGCTGCCCGAGAGCCGGGTGCCCGCCGTCCTGGCCCTCTTCGGCGCCGGATCGCTGATCGGTATCGCCGTCGGCGGACGGGTCGCCGACGCGCACCCGTTCGCCACGCTGACCGTGGGGATGACGGGCGTCGTGGCCGCCTCGGCCGGGATCGCGCTGGGGGCCGGCCACGCCGCGGCCGTCATCGTGCTCGTGCCCCTGCTCGGCGCGTTCGGCCTCGCCACCAACCCGGCGGTGAACGTCCGCGTGTACGCGAACGTGGGCGAGGCGCGGACGCTGGCCGGGGCCACGGTCACCTCGGCGTTCAACGTCGGCAACACGCTGGCGCCCTGGCTGGGCGGGCTGGCCATCGGCGCCGGGTTCGGCTACCGCTCCCCTGCCTGGGTCGGCGCCGGCATGGCGGTGGCCGCGCTCGGGACGGTGGCGCTGGGCGCGGCGGTCGAACGGCGTGCGGCCCGGCGCGCCGTCGCGGCGGGCGTCCCGGCGGCGCCCGTCACGCGGGGCGCCGGCCTCGGCCGGTAGGGCGAGCCGGCGGAACGGGAACGGGTCAGGGGGTCAGCCGCGACTTGTCCACGGCGTAGACCGCGCGCTGCCCGGGGTGCTCGGCGACCGTCCAGACCTGGTTGCGCCCGCGCCAGCAGGACAGGTCCTCCGGGCCGTAGGAGACGGCCTGCCGCCCGACCTCCTCGAAGCCGGTCTCCGACCACTGGGCCCGGACCAGTTCCCCCGGGTTCTTGTTCTGGCCGGGCGGGAACGGCCGTTCCGAGGCGGGGACGTTCCGGGTGAACCACCACGTTCCGTCCGCGGTGGACCCGCCCTGGACGTGGGACACCGGGAGCCGGGCCACCGAGGTCGGGGCGGCCCGCCCGTCGGAGTCGGTCACCAGGTCGCCGGTGCCGCTCTTGCCGCTGACCAGCGGGAACTGCGCCACCCGGCCCTGGGTGTTCCTGCACCACTCCCCGGTCACCAGCTTGTCCTTGCCGGTGCGGTTGATGGACAGCCACGAGTGGTGGGGCGTGCCGTCGCCGGTGCACGAGCCGCCGAGGTCCTTGGCCGGGACGTACGACGCGACCTGCGGCATCACGTAGCGGTACCCGTAGCCGTGGTAGGTCTTGCCGTGCAGGCCCACGCGGCCGGGCTTCCCGGTGGAGCCGTTCCTGCTCTTGCCCAGGTCGAAGATCTGGCGCATGTCGAAGACGCGCAGTCCCGTACCGGCGTCGGCCACGTAGAGGCGGTTGCCGTACCAGGCGAGCCCTCCGGCCTGGATGCCCGTGCCCGAGCCCTGCGCGCCCGAACCCTGCGCGCCCGAACCCTGAGTGCCGGAGCGTTGCGTGCCGACCGGCTCGTAGGTGGTCTGGCCCCTGGCGTTCTGGTACGGCCACACCAGCAGCACGTGCCGGTAGGTGTCGTTCTCCGTGTTGATGAAGGTGACGCGGGCGCTCCTGTGCGGAGCCTTCTCGTCGCGGTCGTTCCAGCTCACCAGGAGGGGCCGCGACGCCCCCCACTTCTCGTCCGCCTGGGCGTCGGAGACGGTGGTGACCCCGTGCGGGTACCACTCCTCGGTCCCGGTGTCGCGGGTGTCGAAGCAGAACACCTTGGCGCCCGCGGGGACCCTGGCCGCGCGACCGCAGTCCCCGCCCCACTCGCCCTTACGGTCGCCCTTGCGGTCCAGCAGGGCCTGCACGCCGACGGTCTTCAGGTTCCTGGCCATGCCCCCGAGCGCGTTCCCTGCGGGCCGCTCCCCCGCCGTGAGCAGGTAGGGGCTCTTGGCGGGCGCGGCGGCGACGGCGGTGGCCGCCACCCGCTGGGAGTAGTCGGGGACGAAATAGGCGAATGCAGGGGTACCGACGGCCACGACCCCGAGTGGGAGGGCGAGAGCGAGCAGGCGCCGGGGAGTCAAGTGATCACCTCCAGGGGATCACGGAAACTAACACCACTCGGACTTTTCACCCAAGATCACCCTATGCAGCGACATCATCGCTAATGGAGATCAACAAAGGTCAGCGATCGGCGGCGGAGGCACGTCCGCCACCTCTCTCCACCATGGCATAGGTAACGGTTCAATATCGACGGTAAACCGGCGGGTAAGGTGCCGCGTCGGCCGGCGACCCCCGCCGCGGTGATCGCGTGCGGGGGTCGCCCGCCCTCGGGGGGCCGTGCGGCCGGACGGGCCGCGATCCGGGCCGAGGCAGGCCACCCGCCCGTCCAGTCGGACAGACCGGATAGGGCCGGACGGCAGGCCCGGATCACCGCCGAGGGGTGCGGCCGGATCAGGCCAGGCGGCACGTCCCGGTGTCCGACTTCCCCGGGTCGCTCTCCGAGACCGCCTTCACCTGGAGGGCGGCCCCGCGGGCGGCGCCCGCCCCCGGCCTGGCCCAGACCTCGACCGAGGTGCGCTCGCCCGCCCTGGCGGTGGCCAGCGAGTTCGGCACCCAGGTCGTCCAGCCCTTACCGGACACCGACGCCGTCAGCCGGTACACGTCGGACGCGTGGTGCCCGCCGCCGCCCTGGCCGGAGTTGCGCAGCGGCACCGTGCACTTCACCCAGCCCGACCCGGCCCGCCGCGCCGGGCCGTTGCCGACCTGGACGCCGCGCCGCTGCGGGCCCGCACCGTCCAGCGAGCGGATCGCGACCGTGTAGGAGAGGACGCCCTGACGGTCGCGTTCGAGGTCGAGCACGTAGAAGTGCAGCCGGTTGGCCTCGTCGACGTACTCGAACTCGCTCCCCGAGTCGTTGCCCGCGTGGAACAGCGCGTCCGACAGCTGCCGGTAGTCGCCGATCGTCAGCTTCTGCGGCGTCCCGTCCGGCAGGACGAAGTCCACCTTGTCGATGTCCTGCGGGTTGGCGTCCTTCACCCAGATGAACGGGGCGCTGTCCCGGTCCTTGGTCTTGGCCAGCAGCACGCCCGAGTCCGGGGTGAACGAGTCGAAGCCCATCCGGTCGACGACCTCCAGCGTGTAGTTGTCGTACCCGCCGCCGTCACAGAGGGCGTCCTTCGTGGTGTCGCACGCCGGGCTCCTGTCGCCGCCCGTTCCCAGCTTCAGGTTGATTCCCGCCAGGCCCTCACCGGGGTCGGCGGCGCGCGCCGTCACCCTGGCCACGACGGCGCCGGACGCGGCCAGGGCGTCCCGGTCGAGCCGCAGGACGCGTTCGGTGTCCACGATGCCCAGCTTGAGCTTGTTGCGCAGCATGTGCTGGGCGCCCATCGAGCCGCCTCCGGTCGCCGGGATCATCCACCGGCTGTGCGGCCCGCCGGGCCCGTTGAAGCTGCCGCGGCTCAGCATCTCCCAGGGCCCGGAGTACGCGCGGCGGGCCGGGACGCCGTAGGGGTTGTTGTAGTTGTCGCCGATGCCCAAGATGTGGCTGAACTCGTGCGCGAAGACCCCCATGCCGCTGCTCTCGGCCTGGGTGGAGCTGCCCGTCACGGCGTTCGGCCAGATGGTCGAGCCCGCCGCCCAGGACGTCCAGTCCACGTACCGGGTCTTCACCCAGTTGGGCAGCCCGGAGTCCCCCGGACCCCACTCGGGCGGCACGTCCTCCTTGGAGGCGAACTTCATCCGCCCGAACTCCTCCCAGGTGGACGATTCGTCCTGCCCGGCCGAGAGGTAGAAGACGAAGTCGAACTCCCCGGCCTTCTCCTCCCCCACGTCGGCGACCCACGCGGCCCGCGCGTCCGTGCGGATGTTGCGGTTGCAGGTGTCGCCGGACGGGCATCCGGTGCCGCCCTGCATCGAGTCCACGCCGTACTCGTGGTCCTTGGCCGGCATCCGGTACGCGCCGAACGCCGTCAGGTCGACCCCGTACCGCCCGCCGGAGTCCTCCATCCAGTACTCGTGCAGCGTGTGCCCGTTGTTGAGCCCCTGGGGCTTGTTGAGGAAGTCCTGGTAGAACCGGGCGACCTGGTCGCGCGGCACGTTCCCCACCTGGCTGGGGTTGCCGAAGAGCGTGGAGTTCTCGGCCTGGGTCACCACGAACGGCTGGTCGGGGTAGTCCACCAGCACCACGGCGCCCTTGAAGTTCTTGATGGACCCCTTCCTGGACGGGTCGGCCCACGAGGTGCCCGGGACCGGCTTGTAGTCGTCCCAGGTCATGGTGTCGGGCAACTCGTAGTCCTGGGGGTCGATCGGCTTGGGCGCACCCGCCGCGTAGGTGCGCGCCCGCTGGGCGCGCTGCCACGGCTGGGTCTGCGGCCAGTGCCGCATCTGCCACGAGTTCTCGGTGGGCTCGGGGATCGGGGGCCGCTGCCGGGCGGCGGCCGGCGCCGCGGCCGTCCCCGCCGTCAGCGTCAGCGTCGCCACCAGGGGCGGCAGGAGGGTCTTGTAGACGCGCATGTCTCACCCGTTCGGTCGTTGCCGTGACCGTAAGGACGCCCCCTTCCGCCCGGCAAGGGCCGAGTTGGACGATGGTGGTCGCACACCCCTGGCACCTCCCGCCATCGCGCCGGCGAGGCATGGAAGGGCGGGTCGCCGCCGCCCCGCACACCGGCTCGCCTCGTTGGGGCCACGGTTGGGCCTCTGGGCCCTGGCCGCAGGGAACGGCTCCTGGTTGGCTTACCGCTTACGCATGAGCAGGGGGCTCAGATGCTGAGGCGGTTGGGGGATCGCGGCGAAGGGTCACTGTCGTACATCGGCGTGATCCTGCTGATCGCCGCGGTCGCCGGCGCCGTCACCGTGGTGGCGATCCCCGAACAGGTCACCGCGAGCATCCGTTCGGCCGTGTGCATGGTCACGCGCGACAACGACTGCGAGGACGGCAGGCCTGGGGCGACCCCCTCCGGGGGCACGCCCTCCGGCGGGCCGAGTTCCGCCCCGGCCACCCCGCAGGTGTCCGGATCCCCGGTCGGGGAGACCCCGGAGGAGCGGGAGCTGCGCGAGGCCAGGGCCGCCGCGGGCAAGGCCGACCAGGACGCCCAGTCGCTGGAGAACGAGTGGGCGAACTTCGACCTGCTCAAGGAGATCGGGGCGCTCGGGCTCGACTTCATCGCCGGCGACATCATCAACTGCGTCAAGAAGCCCAACTTCGGCGACTGCGCGTGGGCGCTGATCGGCCTGGTCCCCTGGGGCAAGATCGGGAAGCTGCTCAAGGCGATCCCCAAGGTGATCAAGCTCGTCGACCGGTTCCTGGACCTCAAGCGGCGGCTGGACAAGGCCCGCGCGGCGCGCAAGGCGGCCAAGTCGCGGCTGGACGACGCCATCGAGGCGTGCAGGAAGAAGCAGCCGCAGCCCAACAGCTTCCCGCCGGGCACCCCGGTCCTGATGGCCGACGGGAGTCGAAGACCCATCGAGAAGGTCCGGGTCGGCGACCGCGTGCACGCCGCCGACCCGGAGACGGGGCGTGCCGGCGTCCGGACGGTCACGGACCGCATCGTCGGCGAGGGCCGCAAGCGCCTCGTCGACCTCACCGTCGACCTCGACGGCCGGCTGGGCGGCCCCACCGCCACCCTCACCGCCACCTCCGGCCACCCCTTCTGGGTCGCCGGTACGGACGACTGGATCGACGGCGGCCGCCTGGTGTTCGGCGACACGCTGGTCACCCCCGGCGGCGGCACCGTGATGGTGCTCAAGTCACGCAGGTACGAGCGCGCGCAGAAGGTCTACAACCTCACCGTCGACGACCTGGAGACCTACTACGTCGCGGCGGGGAGCCTGAACCTGCTCGTCCACAACTGCCGCGACCTGGACAAGCACGAGGAGCCGCAACCGCCACCCCGTCCCGCCGACCCGCTCAGGCAGGGTCACACGCTCAAGGACCACGTCAACGCCACCGACGACGAACTGCTCCGGCACGCCCAGGCCCCCAACAACCCGTCCAACAGGGCGAGCCGCTGGGCCAACCGGCAGAAGGCCGAGGAAGTGATCGATCACGCCCTCGACGACCCGGCGAACCAGCAGAAGATCCAGAACTGGCTGGCCAAGGTCGGCAAGGGCCAGGCCAAGGACACCTTCGAGCTGCGCGGGCGGTTCGGCGACGGGTCGCTCGGCGACGTCATGCTCTCCGACGGGACGAAGAAGGCCGCGGGCAACGGGTACAGGATCGTTCTCAAGCGTGCGAAGGGGCACAAGCCAGGGTGGTATGTCTATACCGCGTACCCGGAGTGACAGGGGCGGCGGCTCACCGGGCGGAAGGAGGCCGAGGGCGGCGTGCATGACAGGGATGACGACTTCGGCCTGACCACGGTCGCGAGCGGGAGTTTCGTGCAGCTGTGGTGGAAGTACCACGACTCGGCGACCGCCGTCATCGAGGAGATCGCACGGGAGGAGGACCCCTCAAGCCTCCAGCAGTACGTCCACGACGCGCGGCTGCTCGCGGACTCCCCCCTCAGCGCCGAACGGCTCGAAACCTTGTGGAGGTCGGCGACCAGCGGTCATCACGGCACTTCCACGGAGGGCATCGACGGCCGTACCTGGTTCCGGCGGATCATCGAGGTCATGGAACCGGTCGTGGCGGCGGGCGGGCTGACCGTGGACACCGCCGATGCCCTCGACCACCGGCCGGAGGTGATCGCCGAAGTCGTCGCGATCGCGCGCCGCCTGACCGTACGCAGGAACTTCTTCGGCGACCCGGTCGACGAGGACGAACTCCGCTCCATCCTCGTCGAACTCGCCGAGAGCGGACGGCCCGAACTCGCCCTGCGCTTCTTCGTACGCTTCGCCGTCAACCACGACTCGGAGATGGACGCCGACCTCCAGGACGCCGTGCGGAAGGCCGGGAGGCACTTCGGTTACGGCGAGTTCCTCATCGAGCGGCTCGACTTCCTCTACAAGAACTGAGGCGCTCGGGTCACAGGAGAGGGCGGGAGGCGAGGACGATGCCGTCCTCGTCGCTGTAGAGGTGGTCGCCGGGGCGGAACTCCACGCCCCCGAAGGTCACCGGGACGTCGACCTCCCCGGCCGCGTCCTTGGCGCTCTTGCGGGGATTGGAGCCCAGGGCCTTGATGCCGAGGTCGAGGTCGCGGAGCGCGGCGACGTCCCGGACGGCGCCGTTGATCACCACCCCGGCCCAGCCGTTGCCGGCCGCGGCTCCGGCGATGAGATCGCCCATCAGGGCCGAGGCCAGCGAGCCCCCGCCGTCCACCACCAGCACGCGGCCGTCGCCGGCGGTGTTGAGCAGCCTCTTCACCAGGCCGTTGTCGCGGAGGCAGCGCACGGTCACGACCGGGCCCGCGAACCGGGTACGCGCTCCGTACTGCCGGAACTGCGTCTCGCAGCTGCGCAGTTCGGCCCCGAAGTCGTCGATCAGATCGGCGGTCGCGAAGTCCATGCGGGGAGCCTACTAGCGGGCCTACCCGGCGGTAATCGGCGGGCCGGGGCCGGAGGAGGCCGCACGCCTGACAGCGGGTGCTGATCTTCGGTAGAACTTTGCCTGAACCCAGGAGGTCACCATGGCTCCCCCCGGCCGGCACGGCCCCGCGTTCGAGCCCCTCGAGCCCGGCGATCCCCCGCTGATCGGCGGGTACCGGGTGCTGGCCAGGCTCGGTACGGACGGGCCTGCGCCGGCGTACCTGGCCACCACGCAGAGCGGGCGCCGGCTGGCCGTCAGGGTCGTCCGGCCCGCACCGGAGGACGACGCGTTCCGGCTCCGCCTCAGGCGGGAGATCGCGGCGGGCCGGCGGCTACGGGGGCCGTTCCTGGCGGCCGTGGTCGACGGGCACGCCGAGGGCGCGCTGCCCTGGGTGGCGACGGAGTACGTGCCGGGCCCGTCCCTGGCGCGGGCGGTGGACGAGCTCGGCCCGCTGCCGGTCCCGGCCGTGCGGGTGCTGCTCGGCGCGGTCACCCGGGCGCTCCAGGCCGTGCACGACACCGGCGCCGCCCACGGCGCCCTCACCCCGTCCGCCGTGCTGCTCGCCGAGGACGGCCCGCGGCTGGCCGTCTCCGTGTCACCGGACGGCCCTGCCGGGGACGCGGGCGGCCCGGCCGGGGACGTGTACGCGCTCGGCCGGGTGGCGCTGTTCGCGGCGACGGGACGCGACGCGGGCGCGGAGCCGGACCTGAGCGGGTGCCCGGACGAGCTGCGCGGGCCGCTCGGGCGCTGCCTGGCGGAGGACCCGGACCGGCGCCCCGAGCCCGCCGCGCTCGTCGCGGCTCTGGAGGAGGACCCGCCCTGGGAGGGATGGCCGCCTCAGGGGCTCGCCGGGCTTCTGAGCGCCTACCGCGCCGACCCCGACCCCGCGCCGCGCCGCGCCGGGGCCGCGCCGGAGGCGGCGCGGCCGGCGAAGCCCACCAGGCCGGACGGGATGCCCGCGGGTGCGCCCCGGATCGTCCCGAACTTCACCGTCCCCGCGCCGCCGCCGGACCGGCCGCCCCTGGCGGCCCCGGCGGGCCCCGAGGTGCGGCCCGTGATGGACAGCTACCGCCACGACCTGGTCATCGCGCTCGGCATCGGCGGCGGCGCGTTCGGGGTGCTCGTCCTGGTCCTGCTGCTGGTGTTCCTGATCTGAGCCCGGCCGGGGTCACGGGGAGGGGGCGTCGGTGGGGCGGCCGATCAGGCGGGACAGCACGATCGCCGTCTTGGTCGCGGTGATGTTGTCCTCCCGCCGCAGCCGTTCCAGCGCCTGCTCCAGATGCTGGATGTCGCGGACGCGGACGTGCACCAGGGCGCTGGCGTCGCCGCTGATCGTGTAGGCGGCGACCACCTCGGGATGCTTGCGGATGCTGGAGTAGATCTCCTCGGGTGAGGTCGCCCCGGTGCAGAAGATCTCGATGAACGCCTCGGTCGTCCACCCCAGGGCGGCCGGGTCCACCACCGCGGCGAAGCCGGTGATGACGCCGTCGGCGCGCAGCCGGTCCACGCGCCGCTTCACGGCCGGGGCCGACAGCCCGACCCGATCGCCGACCTGCGCGTACGACGCCCGGCCGTGCTCCAGGAGCTGCGCAACGATTCGACGGTCCAGATCGTCGAGACGCAACGAAACACCACCTTCGAGACCACTTTGAGCGTTGGTCGCCCGTCGATCTCGAACATACGCTGATTGTCGAACCGCCGGCCACCGTCCCCGGTGCGCACCGCGGCCCAGTGATCTCTGGAAGGAGCGTCGTGAGCCGGACCGATCAGCTGCGGGCCATGTCCGACGAGCACAGCGCGCACAACTACCACCCGCTGCCGGTCGTGATCGCCGAGGCGGAGGGGTCCTGGGTCACCGACGTCGAGGGCCGGCGCTACCTGGACATGCTGGCCGCCTACTCGGCCGTCAACTTCGGGCACCGCAACCCGCGGCTGACCGCGGCGGCGCGGCGCCAGCTCGACCGGGTCACCCTGGTCAGCCGGGCCTTCGACCACGACGTGTTCGGGCCGTTCGTCACCGAGCTGGCGGACCTGTGCGGCAAGGACATGGTGCTGCCGATGAACAGCGGCGCCGAGGCGGTCGAGACCGCGCTGAAGACCGCCCGCAAGTGGGCCTACGAGGTCAGGGGCGTACCGGACGGCCAGGCGAACATCATCGCCTTCGAGGGCAACTTCCACGGCCGGACGACCACCATCGTCAGCTTCTCCACCGACGCCGGCGCCAAGGACTCCTACGGCCCGTACACCCCCGGGTTCCGGACCGTTCCGTACGGCGACGTGGAGGCGCTGCGGGCGGCCATGGACGACGCCACGGCCGCGGTGCTGATCGAGCCGATCCAGGGCGAGGCCGGGGTGAACGTGCCGCCCAGCGGCTTCCTGACCGCGGTCCGCGAGCTGTGCACGGCGCGCGGCGCGCTCATGATCGCCGACGAGATCCAGTCCGGCCTGGGCCGCACCGGCACCACGTTCGCGGTGGAGCACGAGAACGTCGTCCCCGACGTCTACCTGCTGGGCAAGGCGCTGGGCGGCGGCATCATGCCGGTGTCCGCCGTGGTCGCCGACCGCGACGTCCTGGGGGTCTTCAAGCCGGGGCAGCACGGCTCGACGTTCGGCGGCAACCCGCTGGCCTGCGCGATCGGGCGCGAGGTCGTGGCGATGCTGCGCACGGGCGAGTTCCAGGAACGGTCCCGTACGCTCGGCGAGCACCTGCACCGGCGCCTGGGAGCCCTGCCCACCGACGTCGTCCGCGAGGTGCGCGGCCGGGGCCTGTGGGCCGGGCTGGAGCTGTACGGCGCGGCGCGCCCGGTGAGCGAGCGGCTCATGGAGCTGGGCGTGCTGGCCAAGGAGACCCACGACACCACGCTGCGCCTGGCGCCGCCCCTGACGATCAGCCGGGACGACCTGGACTGGGGGCTGGACCAGCTGGAGATCGCGCTCAAGGGCTGACCCGCCGGCCCGCCGGGCGGCCCTACTCGCGGGCGGAGGCGCGCCCGGTGAGCCACTCCCCCGGCGGCCTGCGGGACGGGACGAGCGACACCGCGGCCACCCCGGCCACCAGGCCGCCGATGATGAACAGGTAGCCGGTCAGGGTGCCGGGCACGACCAGGTCGCCCTCCGGCCGCCGGACCGACATCGCGAACGCGACCGCGGCCCACACCAGCGTCGGGATCGCCGCGGCCAGCCGGCCGCCCATCGCCCGGCCGGCCGCCAGGGCCGTCCCGAAGTTGACCGCGATCAGCACCAGCCCGGCGACCGGCACCGGGCCGGCCGTCCATTCCTGGGCGAACGAGCCGATCAGGCCGATGACCGCGCCGAGGACGCCCAGCGCCGCGTAGGCCGCCCCGGAGACGAACGCCTCCAGCGCCTCGTTCGGGGCCTCGCCCGCCCCGTCTCCCGCGCCCGCGCCGCCGTTCCCGGCCGGGCCCTGGTGCGCCGCCGGACCGGGCAGGTCGTCGTCGCCGTTCACGCCCGCCACCGTAGCGACCCGGTCATGGGCGGGGCCGCACCGGTTCGGCGAACAGATCGGTCTCCCGGCCTCCGGCCGGAGCGGGGCCGCGCTCGCCCGCCAGGAGGATGAAGTACTCGGTGCCGAACGCCTGCTGCCCCAGGTTGTTGGAGAGGGCGAAGAACGGCCCCACCTCCTCGGGGGCGACCACGATCTGGGTGGCGTGGGCGCGCAGCGCGGCCAGCTTGGCCGGCAGGTGGGCGCGGGCGTCCACCACCGTGGTCACCTGGTCGTCGGGCACGCCCGAGCCCAGCTCGTCCAGGCTCGCCACCCGGCCGAACGGCAGCCTGGCCTCGCGCATCACCGCGATGGCGCGGGCCAGGACCGTACGGGGCGTGGCGTAGGCGTAGAACTTGGCGGCCCTCCACGGCTCGCCACCGTCCTCGTGCGCGGGGTCGGCGGCCAGCTCGAAGGCGCGCCAGGCGACCCGGTGCGCCTGGATGTGGTCCGGATGGCCGTAGTTGCCGCGGTCGTCGTAGGTGACGATCACGTGCGGGCGCACCTCGCGGACGACCTTCACCAGCTCCCCGGCGGCCTCGTCCACGTCGGCCCGCCAGAAGGAGCGCGGATCGTCGTTGGTCGCGGCGCCCATCATCCCCGAGTCGCGCCAGCGGCCCGGCCCGCCCAGGTAGCGGTGGTCGGACACGCCCAGGGCCGCGCACGCCTCGGCCAGCTCGCCGATGCGGTACTCGCCCAGCCGGTCCTCCTTGTCGGAGGCCAGATGGCGCAGCTCATCGGGGATGACCTCGCCCTCCTCGCCCAGGGTGCAGGTGACGAGGCAGACGTGGGCGCCCTCGGCCGCGTACTTGGCCATGGTGGCCCCGGTCCCGATGGACTCGTCGTCCGGGTGGGCATGGACGAACAGGATCCGCGGCTCCTTCATGCTCTGAGCCTACTCAGAGCGAGCACCTGCTTGGGAGACCGGCCTCCCGTGCCGCAGGCCCTACGCGCCGCCGCCGGTGCCGCCGCCACCGCCACCACCGCCGCCTCCACCGGCGCCGCCGCCGTCGTCTCCGCCGGGCGGCGTCTCGCCGTCATCGGGGTCACCGGTGTCGGGCGGTGTGGGGTCCGTGGGCGTGGTCGGGGTGCTGGGCTCGTCCGTCGGGGTGGTCGGCTGGGTCGGGACCGTGGGCCGGGTCGTGGGCGTGTCCGGCACCGTCCGGGTGCGGGTCGGCGTGGGGGCGGGGTCGTCGTCGGGCTCGCTGGGCTCGTCGGACGGCGTCTCCGACGTCGTGTCCGACGGGGTGGGCGTGGTGTCGCCGGGCGAGGAGTCGTCGCCCATGGCCGCGAACACCAGCGCCCCCACCAGGAACAGCGCGGCGATGGCGCCGATCACGGCCAGGACGGGGCCGCGCGACTTCCGCTCGGGCTCCCAGTCCCGGTAGCCGCCGGTGCCGCGGGGGTCTCCGCGGTGGTCGCCGTGGTAGGCGGGCGGGATCGGCGGGGCGGCGGCCGGCGGCATCGCCCGGGTGTGCCCGACCGGCTGGGTGGCGCCGGGCACCGGCCCGCCGGCGGCCCGGTGCCGTCCCTCCGCCAGCAGCGTGGTGGCCTCGGCGGGGTCGTCCATCCGGGTCTGCGCCGCCGGGCCCGCCCCGATCAGCGTCATCATCAGCTGCTGGGCGGTGGGCCGCCGCTCGGGCTCCTTGGCCAGGGAGGCCGCGATCAGGCGGTGCAGGTCGGGGGGCAGCCCCTCCAGGGACGGCGGCTCGTGCATCACCCGGTTGATCACCGCGACCACGGTGTCGTCGCCGAACGGCGGGCGGCCGGTCGCGGCGAACACCATCGTGGTGGCCCAGGCCCAGACGTCCACGGCCTCGGTGAGGGTGGCGCCGGCCACCTGCTCGGGCGCCATGTACGAGGGGGTGCCGATCGCCTTGGTGGCGGCCGTCTGCCCGGTGTCCAGCGCCCGCGCGATGCCGAAGTCGATCACGCGCGGCCCGTCCGGCGCCATGATCACGTTGTGCGGCTTGAAGTCGCGGTGCACGATCCCGGCCTGGTGGATGGCCACCAGCGCGGTCAGGGTGCCGATCGCCAGCCGCTCCAGCGCAGCCCCGGGGATCGGGCCGTCCTCCACGACCTGCCGGTGCAGGGACTTGCCCGGCACGTACTCGCTGGCGATATAGGGCTGGTCGCCGGCGACGTCGGCCTCCAGCACCTGCGCGGTGCAGAAGCGGGCGACCTGCTTGGCCGCCTGGGCCTCGCGGACGAAGCGGTTGCGGGCGGAGGCGTCGGCCGCCAGGTCGGCGCGCAGCAGCTTGATCGCGGCCTGGCCGCCCGAGGCGTCCACGCCCAGGTAGACCACGCCCTGCCCGCCTTCGCCAAGCCGTTCGAGCAGTTCGTACGAACCCAGCCGCCGGGGATCTCCCGGCTGCAGCTCCGGCATGGACCACTCCTTCGTACCCGCGAGGACAGTGCTTGACTTGAACAGGGGAGAAGTTTGAGCTTACGCGAGGGCGCCGCTGATCTCCGGTGGTTCCCGATCGGGCACCCTACAGCGCGGGGCCGTCACCGGCGGGCCGAACGGCCGCTCCGGGCCGCCCGCGCCCACGTGCCACCGGGGCCGTGCTGGCAGACTCGGATGCCATGAGCATCAGCTATCCGCGGCAGAGCGCCCGCACCCGGCGGTTCACCCTCGGCGTACCGCGCGCCTTCCAGATCGCGCCGGACGGGACGTACGTGGCCTTCCTGCGGACGAAGGCGGGCGACGACCCGGTCACCTGCCTGTGGACGCTGGACGTCGCGACCGGCGAGGAGCGCCTGGTCGCCGACCCGGCCGCCCTCAACGTGCCGGGCGAGGCGGACCTGCCCGCCGAGGAGCGGGCCCGCCGCGAGCGGGCCCGGGAGCAGGCGGGCGGCATCGTCGGCTACGCGGTGGACCGCGAGGTGCGGCAGGCGGTGTTCACGCTGGGCGGGCAGCTGTTCCTGGCGGACCTGCGGACCGCGGCGGTGCGCGCCCTCCCCGCCCGTACCCCGGTGTTCGACCCGCGCCTCGACCCGGCGGGACGGCAGGTGGCCTACGTCTCCGGCCGCACCGTCCACGTCCTCCCCCTGCACGCGCAGGGGGGTGGAGAAGGCGCGGGAGACGCCGGCGACCCCGGGGACGAGGGGGACGGGGACGCGGGGCAGGCCCTGGTGCAGCCCGAGAGCGACCAGGTGTCGTACGGGCTGGCGGAGTTCATCGCGGCCGAGGAGATGGGCCGGATGCGCGGCCACTGGTGGGCGCCCGACGGCGGCACCCTCCTGGTGGCCCGGGTGGACGAGACCCCGGTGACGCGGTGGACGATCGCCGACCCCGCCAACCCGGAGCGGCCCGCGAACGAGATCGCCTACCCGGCCGCCGGCACCCCCAACGCCATCGTGTCGCTGGTCCTGGTGAAGGCGGACGGCGGCGGCCGGGTCGCGGTGGCCTGGGACCGCGGGGAGTTCCCGTACGTGGTGACGGCCTCCTGGGACCGGAACGGCCTGCTGGTGGTGGTGCAGTCGCGGGACCAGCGGACCCAGCGGGTGCTCGGCGTGGACCCGTCCAACGGCGAGACCACCCTGCTGCACACCGGGCACGACCCGGTCTGGACGGAGATCGTCCACGGCGTGCCCGCGCGGACCGGCGGCGGCGACCTGGTGTGGGTCGTGGAGGACGCGGAGACCGACACCCGGCGGATCACCGTCGCGGGGACCCCGGTCACGCCCGGCGGCCTGCAGGTGCGCTCGGTGCTCGGCGTGGAGGGCGACCGGATCCTGTTCACCGGCACGGAGGAGCCCACCGAGCTGCACGTCTGGTCGTACGACGGCGACGGCGGCACCACCCGGCTGACCGAGGGGCGGGGCGTGTTCGGCGGGACGCGGAGCGGCGAGGTCACCGTGCTGACGGGCTCGCTGCTCGACCGGCAGGGCGTCACCGTTGAGGTGCGCGGCCCGTCCGGCGTCCGGGAGATCGCCTCCCGTGCCGAGACCCCGGACCTCACGCCGCGGGTCGAGCTGCTGCGCGCCGGGGAGCGGGAGATCCGCACCGCGGTGGTCCTGCCCACCGGCTGGGAGCCGGGCGACGGCCCGCTGCCGGTGCTGATGGACCCCTACGGCGGCCCGCACGCCCAGCGGGTGCTGGCCGTGCGCCGCGCCTACAACGAGGCCCAGTGGCTGGCCGACCAGGGCTTCGCCGTGGTCGTCGCCGACGGCCGCGGGACGCCCTCGCGCGGCCCGGCCTGGGAGCGCGCGGTGCGCGGCGACTTCACGGGCCCCGTGCTGGAGGACCAGGTCGCCGCGCTGGAGGAGGCCGCGCGGCGGCACCCGGGGGCGCTCGACCTGGGCCGGGTGGGCATCCGCGGCTGGTCGTTCGGCGGCTGGCTGGCGGCGCTGGCGGTGCTGCGCCGCCCGGACGTGTTCCACGCGGGCGTCGCGGGGGCTCCGGTCACCGACTGGCGGCTGTACGACACCCACTACACCGAGCGCTACCTGGGCCACCCGACCGAGGAGCCGGAGAACTACACCGCCAACTCGCTCATCGAGGACGCGGGCAGGCTCGAGCGGCCCCTGCTGCTGATCCACGGCCTGGCCGACGACAACGTGGTGGCGGCCCACACGCTGCGCCTGTCGTCGGCGCTGCTGGCCGCGGGCCGCCACCACACCGTCCTCCCCCTCTCCGGGGTCACCCACATGACCCCGCAGGAGGTCGTCGCGGAGAACCTCCTCCACTTCCAGGTGGCGTTCCTCAAGAACGCGCTCACCGGCCGTTAGACGGCGCGCCGGCGGGGCCGGCCGCGGTTGGACCGGCCGGGCCGGGGCCGGCGGGTGCGGAGCCCGCCGGGCCGGCGCCGGCGGGTCCGGGGCCGGCCGGCTCCCCGCCGTGCCAGGACCACCAGAGCGCGGCGTACGACCCGTTCGCCGCGATCAGCTGCTCGTGGGTGCCCAGCTCGGTGATCCGGCCGCCCTCGACCACCGCGACCCGGTCGGCGTCGTGCGCGGTGTGCAGCCGGTGCGCGATCGCGACCACCGTGCGGCCGTCGAGCACGGCCGCGAGCGAGCGTTCCAGGCGGCGCGCGGCGCGCGGGTCCAGCAGCGAGGTCGCCTCGTCCAGGACGAGGGTGTGCGGGTCGGCCAGGATGAGGCGGGCCAGCGCGAGCTGCTGGGCCTGCGCGGGCGTGAGCGTCTCGCCGCCGGAGCCGACGCGCGCGTCCGGCCCCGGGCCGTCCCAGTCGACCGCCCGCAGCGCCGCCTCGACGTCCGCGTCGGTCGCGTCCGGGCGCGCCATCACCAGGTTCTCCCGGACGGTGGCGCGGAAGACGTGCTGCTCCTGGGTGAGCAGGGCGACGTGACCGCGCAGCTCGTCCAGCGGGAGGCCCGCGAGCGGCACCGCCCCGGACCCCGCGGCCCCGGGCGTCTCCTGGGGGTCGGCGGGGCCGACGGTGACCGCGCCGGTACGCGGGCCGTCGATCCCGGCCAGAAGGCGCCCCAGCGTGGACTTGCCGGCGCCGCTCGGGCCCACGACGGCCAGCCGCTCGCCGGGGCGCAGCTCCAGGTCCACGCCGTGCAGCACGTCCCGGCCGGGCCGGTAGGCGTAGCGGACGTCGCGTGCGGCCAGCCGCTGCCGCCCGCGCGCCGCGGGCACGGCGGGCACGGCGGGCGGCGCGCCGTCCGGACCCGCGTTCCCCGGACCCGCGTTCTCCGGGCGCTTGCCGTCCGGGCCGGTGCCGTCCGGGTCGTCCGGGCCCGCGTCGCCGACGCCCAGCAGGCGCGCCAGCGACGCACCGCCGAGCTGCAGTTCGTCCAGCCAGGCCAGCAGCATGTCCAGCGGCCCCATGAGCTGCTGCGTGTACAGCGTGGCCGCCGTCACCTGCGCCAGCGAGGCCAGGTCGTGCATGTAGAGGAACCCGCCCACCACAAGGGTCGAGGCCACCGGCAGCACGTAGCTCAGCTCGACCACCGGGGACATCACCGTGCGCAGCCGCAGCGTGTAACGCTCGACGGCGTAGGACGCGGCGATGTCGGCGTCGGTGCGCCGGTGCCGGCGTTCGGCCAGCCGCAACGCCTCGACCGTCCGGGCGCCCTGCACCGTCTCGGCCAGGCCGTCGGTCAGGACCGCCCAGGAGGCGTCCTCGCGCAGGTAACCGGCGTGGGCGCGGGGCAGGTACCACTTCATCACGCCCCACACCAGCGGCACGGAGACCAGGGAGGGCAGCGCCACCAGCGGACCGTTCAGCAGCAGCGCCCCGGCGGTCAGGACGACGGCGACCAGGCCCACCAGCACCTCGGGCGCCGCGTACCGGACGCTGGTGGCCAGGGTGTCCACGTCGCGGGACGAACGGCTCACCAGGTCGCCCGTACCGGCCCGTTCCACCGTGCTCAGCGGCAGGGCCAGCACCCGGTTCACGAACCCCTCGCGCAGCTCGGCGAGCACCCGTTCCCCCAGCCGCGCCGAGGCGAGGTAGGCGTACCGGACCAGGACGCCCTGGGCGATCACGAACGCCGCGATGGCCGCGCCCGCGGTGTCGATGCCCGCCTCACCGCGGCTCACGCCCTCCACCAGGTCGCCGAGCAGCCTGGGGGTGACCAGCCCGGCGACGGCCGCCAGCCCGTGCAGCGCCAGCGCGGCGAGCAGCGCGCGCGGGTGCCGCAGCAGCAGCCGGCGCGCGTACGCCCGTACCCGCCGCGGGGTCGCCACCGGCAGGATCTCGGCACTCATGACCGGGCCCGTCCTCTCGCTCGTCACTCGGTCGCTCGGATACCGCGTGACCCCGGCGGGTCACGGGTCACGGGTCAGGGGTGGGCGGCGGGCTCGGCGTCCCCTCTGGTCTCCTGCGCGCGGTCCTGCGCGCGGTCCTGTGCGCGGTCGGGCGCGCTGTCCTCCGCGCGACCGGGTGCGGGGTCGGACGCCTCGCCGCGGGTGACGGCGGCGGCGTAGCGGGGCTCGGACGCCAGCAGGTCCCGGTGACGGCCCTGGGCGGCCACCGCGCCGTTCTCGACGTACACCACGTGATCGGCCCGGTCCAGCATCAGCGGGCTGGTGGTGCACACGACCGTGGTGCGGCCCCGGCGCCCCTCGCCGAGCCGGCCGGCGATCCGCGCCTCGGTGTGGGCGTCGACCGCGCTGGTCGGCTCCACCAGCACCAGCACCTCGGGGTCGGCGGCCAGCGCCCGCGCCAGCCGCAGCCGCTGCTGCTGACCGCCGGAGAACTCCCGTCCCGCCTCGGCGACGTGGGCGTCCCGGCCGGCCGCGGCCACGATGTCCTCGGCGGCGGCCGTCTCCAGGGCCCGGTCGAGCACCCGCTCCAGCGACTCCTCCGGCGCCTGCCCCGGCGCGCCTTCCTCGGCCCGCGGCGGAGCGAGGCTCTCGGCGAGGGGCCCGGAGAACAGCCGGTCCTCGTTGACGGCCACCAGGATCAGCTCCCGTACGCCGGCGATGTCGCGCAGCGGCGTGCCGCCGTAGGTCACCTCCCCGTCGGCGTACCGGCCGAGCCGGTCGGCGATCGCCTGGGCGTCGCGGGGGTCCGCCGCCGCGATCGCGGTGAGCCGGCCGGGCCGGACGACCACGCCGGAGGCCGCGTCCACCAGCTCGCCGCCCCCGGCGGGACGGGACGTGCCCTCCAGGGCCACCTCGGGCCGCAGCCGCAGCACCGCGACCACCCGCCCGGCGGCCACGTACGCCTTGGTGATCTTGCCGGCGGCCTCGCCCACGGTCTTCAGCGGGTGGATGAGGAAGACCGCGTAGCCGTAGAAGGCCACCAGCTGGCCCGCGCTGATCGTCCCCTGCGCGGCGAAGCGGGCGCCGACCCAGGTGACCAGGGCGACCAGGAGGCCGGGCAGGAGGACCTCCGCGCCGCTCAGCCTCGACTCGGCGCGCGCCACCCGCACGCCCGCCTCCCGGACGCGCTGCGACTCGTCCCGGTACCGCTCGAAGAACAGCCGTTCGCCGCCGATGCCGCGCAGCACCCGCAGGCCGGCCACCAGGTCGGTGGCGTGGGTGGTGAGCTCGCCGACCAGCTCGCGGTGGCCCTCCTCCCGTTCGCGGAACGGCTTCAGCAGCGGCGCCGCCAGCACCAGGATCACCGGCACCCCGACCAGCACGATCAGTCCCAGCGGCGGCGAGGCGGCGAGGAGGATCGCGGCGACCGCCACGATGGCCACCACCGCACCCGAGCCGCGGCCCACGATGTCCATCGCCCCGCCGAGGTGGGAGACGTCCGCGACGCCCACGCTGACGACCTCGCCGGCGCTGAGCCTGCGGGGCAGGGTGGCGCCCAGCCGGGTCGCCTGCCGCGTCACCACCTGGACGGTCCGGTACGCGGCGGCCAGCCAGTTCGTCACCGCGAACCGGTGCCGGGCGATCCCGCTGGCGGCCTGCACGACGCCCAGCACCAGCAACGCCCCCGCCCACAGCAGCAGCGCCCGGCCGTCCCGGGCCGCCACGCCGTCGTCGATGGCACGGCCGATGACGGCGGGCATCAGCGCCTGGCTGAGCATCCAGACCACGCCGAGGACCGCGCCGCCGGCCAGGGTGCGCGCCTGCGTACGGGCCAGCCAGAAGAGGTAGCGCGCCGGTGATCGATGGTCCGGAGTCCCAGGATCTTCGACCGGTAACGACTTCACGGACCGAACGATAGGCAGCCCGTCCGCGGAAGTTCGACAGGTTTTCCCGTACCGCTTCCGGTGGTGCCCCGGCGGGCATTACGGGCGGTCCGCCGCCGAAGGGGAGGTGCGCGACGGCGACCGGAGACGATAGGGTCCGAGGGTACCGGAGCGATGCTTCTCCGCTCCGTGAGCCGGGATCCAGGCGGCTAGGCAGACGCCGCTGCCCCGGCGCGGTCCGGTGTCGACCTCCGGCGATCGGCGTGCCCGCCGCCGGGACCGGTGGAGATCCGGCCCGCTGCCAGTGCCGCCCGCCCGACACTCCGGAAGCCCTGTGAGCACCATCAGCCACCAGTCACATGCCGCCTCCCTGGGGACCGGGGACCGGATCGAGCTGCTGCTGATCGACGACGATCCCTCCGACGTCTTCCTGGTCGAGGAGATGCTCGCCGAGAGCGGCATGGAGATCCAGATGACGGTCGCCGAGGACCTCCGGGCGGCCCGGCGCCGGCTGTCCCGCCGCACCCAGTGCATCATCGTCGACCTGTCCGCCCCCGACGACCACGACCAGATGGAGGAGCTGCGCGAGGTCCTGTCGATGTCCCAGAACGCCGCCGTCGTCGTCCTCACCGGCTTCGACGACGCCGACCTGGGCGTGCGGGCGGTCGCGGCGGGCGCCGAGGACTACCTGGTCAAGCAGCAGGTGGACGGCCCGCTGCTGGCCCGGGCGATCCGTTACTCGATCGAGCGCAAGCGGGCCGAGGAGACCGAGCGGCGGCTGGTGGAGGCGCGGATCCTGGGCCGGGAGAACGCGCGGCTGGAGCGCGGCCTGCTGCCCGTCCCGCTGATCGACGAGCCGGCGCTGCGGCACCACACCCGCTACCGGCCGGGACGCCGCCGGGCGCTGCTGGGCGGCGACTTCTACGACACCGTGCAGACCGAGGGCGGCACCGTCCACCTGATGATCGGGGACGTGTGCGGGCACGGGCCCGACGAGGCCGCGCTCGGCGTCCAGCTGCGGATGGCCTGGCGCACCCTCGTGCTGGCCGGGCACACCGGCGAGCGGCTGCTCGGCACCCTCGACACCGTCCTGGGGCACGAGCGGCGCAGCGAGGAGATCTTCACCACGCTGTGCATGGTGACGATCGCGCCGTCGCTGCGCACCGCCCGGATGCACCTGGCCGGCCACCCGCCGCCGCTGCTGTTCCGCGAGGACGGCGCGGGCGGCGGCGAGGTGACCGCGCTGCCCGAGTACGCGCACGGGCCCGCGCTGGGCCTGGTGCCGGGGGCCGAGTGGCCGACCACCGAGATCGACCTCGGCGAGTCCTGGAGCCTGATGCTCTACACCGACGGGCTCATCGAGGGGCGGGTCGGCGACGGCTCGGCGCGGCTGGGCACCGAGGGGCTGGTGGAGCTGGCCCGCGCGGCGCGCCGCGGCGGGGCCGCGGGCCGTGGGCTGATCGACGGCCTCGTCGGCGAGGTGGAGCGCCTGAACGGTGACGCGCTCACCGACGACCTGGCCGTACTGCTGCTCTCCCGGACGGGCGCGTGAAGTTCCTGATCTCCCTGTGAGGTCGCTCACCCCGGACGGCGCGGCGCGCGTCCGGAACGCCTGAACCGCTTTGCCCATAGCCCCGGGCTATGGAAACGAGTGCGCCGATGACTTGGCCCGCCGGAGGCGGGCGGACCTACCGTGCGAACGTGGCTATAGCGATACCTGCGATCTACCGGTCGACCGTCGGCAAGAAGGCGGTCATGGCGGTCAGCGGCGGCGTGCTGGTGCTGTTCCTGGCCGGGCACATGGTCGGCAACCTCAAGATCTTCTTCGGCGCCGAGAGCTTCGACCACTACGCGCACTGGCTGCGCACGGTCGGCGAGCCCGCGGTGCCGTACCGCACGGTGCTGACCGTCACCGAGATCGTGCTGGTCGTGGCGATCCTGCTGCACATGTGGTCGGCGGTGTCGCTGGCCCGCCGCGCCTCCCAGGCCCGCCCGGTGAAGTACCAGGCGAAGAAGAAGTCGCACGCGCAGGGCTACGCCACCCGCACGATGCGGTACGGCGGCGTGATCATCGCGCTGTTCGTGATCTGGCACCTGCTGGACATGACGTTCCTGCTGGTCAACCCCGCCGGCCGGGACGCCACCCCGTACGAGCGGGTCGTCGAGGGCTTCGACCCCTCGCGCTGGTACGTGACCCTCTTCTACGTCGTGGCCGTCCTGCTGGCCGGCCTGCACCTGCGGCACGGGATCTGGAGCGCGTTCCAGTCCCTCGGCCTGCGCACCCCGCGCAACGAGCGGGCGCTGCGCGGGCTGGCCGGCGCGACCGGCGCCCTGATCACCGTCGGGTTCCTGGCCGTGCCCGTCGCCGTCACCTTCGGATGGGTGAGCTGAACATGACCGAGAGCTTCTACCGGCCCGGCGACCCGATCGCCGACGGCAAGGCCCCCGCCGGGCCGATCGCGGACCGCTGGACCACCCGCAAGTTCGAGGCGAAGCTGGTCAACCCGGCCAACAAGCGCAAGAAGAAGATCATCATCATCGGCACCGGACTGGCCGGCGGCTCGGCCGGCGCCACCCTGGGCGAGGCCGGCTACCACGTCGTCCAGTTCTGCTTCCAGGACAGCCCGCGCCGCGCCCACTCGATCGCCGCGCAGGGCGGGATCAACGCCGCCAAGAACTACCGCAACGACGGCGACAGCGTGCACCGGCTGTTCTACGACACGGTCAAGGGCGGCGACTTCCGGGCCCGCGAGTCCAACGTGCACCGGCTCGCCGAGATCTCCACCCAGATCATCGACCAGTGCGTCGCGCAGGGCGTCCCGTTCGCCCGCGAGTACGGCGGGCTGCTGGACAACCGGTCGTTCGGCGGCACCCAGGTCTCCCGCACCTTCTACGCCCGCGGCCAGACCGGGCAGCAGCTGCTGCTGGGCGCCTACCAGGCCCTGATGCGCCAGGTGGACGCCGGGAACGTGGAGCTGTACCCGCGGCACGAGATGCTCGACCTGATCATGGAGGACGGCCGGGCCCGCGGCGTGATCGTCCGCGACCTGATCACCGGTGAGGTCAAGCGGCACACGGCGGACGCGGTGGTGCTGGCCAGCGGCGGCTACGGCAACGTGTACTTCCTGTCCACCAACGCCATGGGGTCCAACGTCACCGCCTCCTGGCGCGCCCACCGGCACGGCGCCTACTTCGCCAACCCCTGCTACACCCAGATCCACCCCACCTGCATCCCGGTCAGCGGCGACCACCAGTCCAAGCTGACGCTGATGTCGGAGTCGCTGCGCAACGACGGCCGCGTGTGGGTGCCGAAGAAGACCGGCGACACGCGCAGGCCGTACGACATCCCCGAGGACGAGCGCGACTACTACCTGGAGCGCATCTACCCCTCGTTCGGCAACCTGGTCCCGCGGGACATCGCCTCCCGCGCCGCCAAGAACGTCTGCGACGAGGGACGCGGCGTCGGCCCCGGCGGGCTGGGCGTCTACCTGGACTTCGCCGACGCGATCGAGCGGCTGGGCCGCAAGACCGTCGAGGCCAAGTACGGCAACCTCTTCGAGATGTACGAGCGGATCACCGGGGAGAACCCCTACGAGACGCCGATGCGCATCTACCCCGCCGTGCACTACACGATGGGCGGCCTGTGGGTGGACTACGACCTGCAGTCCAACGTCCCGGGCCTGTTCGTGATCGGCGAGGCCAACTTCTCCGACCACGGCGCCAACCGACTCGGCGCGTCCGCGCTGATGCAGGGCCTGGCCGACGGCTACTTCGTGCTGCCCAACACCATCGGCGACTACATCGCCCGCAACGACCTCGGCCCGGTGGGCGAGGACGCGGTGCTGGAGGCCGAGACCCGGGTCAGGGACCGGATCGAGCGGCTGCTGTCCATCGACGGCGACCGTTCGGTGGACTCCTTCCACCGCGAGCTCGGCCACATCATGTGGGAGTACTGCGGGATGGAGCGCAGCGAGGAGGGCCTGCGCAAGGCGCTGGAGCTGATCCCGGCGCTGCGCGCGGAGTTCTGGACGCGGGTCAAGGTCACCGGCCGGGGCGAGGAGCTCAACCAGCAGCTGGAGAAGGCCGGCCGGGTGGCCGACTTCCTGGAGCTGGCCGAGCTGATGGTCATCGACGCGCTGCACCGCACCGAGTCCTGCGGCGGCCACTTCCGGGCCGAGAGCCAGGACGAGGACGGCGAGGCCAAGCGCGACGACGAGCACTTCGCGTACGTGGCCGCGTGGGAGTGGGCCGGTGAGGGCGCGCAGCCCGTCCTCCACAAGGAGGCCCTGGAGTTCGAGTACGTCAAGCCGAGCCAGAGGTCGTACAAGTAATGAAGCTGACACTGCGCGTCTGGCGCCAGAAGGGCCCCGGGGACAAGGGCGCGATGGTCGAGTACGCGCTCGACGACATCTCCCCCGACGCCTCGTTCCTGGAGATGCTGGACGTCCTCAACGAGAAGCTGATCGCCGAGGGCGAGGAGCCGGTCGCCTTCGACCACGACTGCCGCGAGGGCATCTGCGGCATGTGCTCGCTGGTCATCAACGGCACCCCGCACGGCCCCGAGCGGGCGACCACCACCTGCCAGCTGCACATGCGCAAGTTCCGCGACGGCGAGGTCATCGACGTCGAGCCGTGGCGGGCCAAGGCGTTCCCGGTGGTCAAGGACCTGGTGGTGGACCGGTCGGCGTTCGACCGGATCATCACCGCCGGCGGGTACATCTCGGCCCCGACCGGCACCGCCCCCGAGGCGCACTCGGTGCCCGTCCCCAAGCCGGACGCCGACCGCGCCTTCGAGGCCGCCGAGTGCATCGGCTGCGGCGCCTGCGTGGCCGCCTGCCCGAACGGGTCGGCCGCGCTGTTCCTCGGCGCGAAGGTCACCCACCTCGGGCTGATGCCGCAGGGCCAGCCGGAGCGCTGGGACCGGGTGGTCGGCATGCTCGAGACCCACGACGAGGAGGGCTTCGGCGGCTGCACCAACACCGGCGAGTGCACCGTCGCCTGCCCCAAGGGCATCCCGCTCGACGTGATCGGCCGGCTCAACCACGACTACCTCAAGGCCACCGCCGGGGGCCGCAAGAAGTAGGCATCGCCAGGAGCGGAGCACCGCGAGGAGCGGGCACCGCGAACGCCGCCGTCCGGGGGCGTCCCGCCGCGTTCGACGCCGGCGGGGCGCCCCCGCCCGCTTTCCGCAGGTGGCATCCCGGCATGAAGTGCCGGATGACCAGGGCCGTACCCTACGGAACGTGCAGTTGCAGCAGCTCGCCTACTTCGTCGCCGTCGCAGAGATCAGGCATTTCACCCATGCGGCCGAGGCGCTGCGGGTGGCTCAGCCGTCCCTGTCCAAGCAGATCCGCGCGCTGGAGGCGGAGCTGGGCGCGTCGCTGTTCAGCCGGGCGCGCGGCAACATCACCCTGACCCCGGCCGGGGAGTCGCTGCTCCCGCTGGCCAAGCGCATCCTGGCCGACGTCGACACCGCCCGGCTGGAGGTCCAGGAGCTGGCCGGGCTGCGGCGCGGGCGGGTGCGGCTGGGGGCCACGCCGTCGCTGTGCGCGGGGCTGCTGGCCGACGTGCTGCGGCGCTTCCACGACACCTACCCCGGCATCCAGCTGCTGGTGGAGGAGGGCGGTTCGCGCGACCTGGTGCGGGAGCTCACCCGGGGGTCCCTCGACCTGGCCCTGGTGATCCTGCCGCTGTCGGGCGACGCCCCGCTGGAGACCACGGCGATCCTGCGCGAGAACCTGGTGGTGGCCTCGCCCGCCCCGGCCCCCGGGGCGCCGGGAACGCCCGCTCCCGGCGGCATGCCGCTGCCGCGCCGTTCCTACCTGCGGATCGAGGACCTGCGGGACCGCCCGCTGGTGATGTTCCGGTCCGGGTACGACCTGCGCGAGGCCACCATCGGGGCCTGCCGGCAGGCGGGCTTCGAGCCCCGGTTCGCGGTGGAGGGCGGCGAGATGGACGCCGTGCTGCGCTTCGTCGAGGTGGGGCTGGGCATCGCCGTCGTCCCCAGCATGGTGCTGGCCGGACGGCCGGGGCTGCGCGGCACCCCGCTGGCCATGGGCGCCCGGCAGGGCGGCGCCGGCCCGGCCGGGCCGGCGGGCGAGGCGCCGGCCGGGACACCGGGCGGGAGACCGCAGCGCGGCGAGCCGGCCCCCGGGCTGCTGCGCACCATCGCGATGGCGCACCGCAAGGACGTGACGCCCACCCATGCCGCCCGCGCTTTCCAGAGCGTGCTGGAGTCGTTCATCCGCGAGGCGTCGGACGCCGGCACGCTGCCGCCCGGCGTCGAGGCCCTGGTGCCGCTGACCTAGGCCGTCGCTTTCACGCGGGCCGCCCGGCCCCTTTCCCCGCCACCCCCGAATACGGATCATTTGTGACGGCGCCGTTCCGGTGCGTCACTCCCATTCCCCTGGACGTTCGAATCATGCCAATCCTATGTTCCTTGTAGGCATCGGGGGATGTCCGAAACAGCAGGGGATTTTCGAGGCATGGTCATGATCTCCCCTTGACCTGACTAATGGCCTGTGATTCCTTCTATCAGGTAGCGCTGCGACGACCGACCGGCAAACGGCCGAAATATGGCCACTGACCGGCATTGAACTCGTGTCTCGGGCCCGACCGGGCCGTCCGGAGTGGAGTCACGTTGCTCAAGTTCCGCGTACTGGGGCCGGTGGACGTGTGCGTGGACGGCGTTCCCGTGCCGCTCCAGGCGACGATGCTGCTGCGCCTGCTCGCCTCGCTGGTGTCCCGCCCCGGCCGGCCGGTCCCGGTCCACGTCCTGGTCGACGCCCTGTGGGGGGACGAGCCCCCGCCCAGCTCCCGCAAGACGCTGCAGGTGTACGTGCGGCGGCTGCGGCAGAAGATCGGCGAGGACGCGCGCATCTCGCACGGCGCCGGGGGCTACGCCCTCGTCGTCGGCCCCCACGAGGTGGACGCCCTCCAGTTCGCCAGGCTCGTCGCCCACGGGCGGAGCGCCCGCCGCCGCGGCGACCTGGAGGGCGCGAGCCTGCAGCTGGGCGAGGCGCTGGCGCTGTGGCGCGGCGCCGCGTACACCGACATCACCGAGGTGCGGCACGTCGCCGACGAGGCGCGCCGGCTGGAGGAGGAACGGCTGTCGGTCCACGAGGAGCTGGCCGGCGTCCACCTCACCCTGGGACGGCACGGCGAGCTGATCGCCGAGCTGCGGGAGCAGGCCGCCGTGCATCCGTACCGGGAACGGCTGCACGCCGCCCTCATGCTGGCGCTGTACCGGCTGGGACGCCAGGCCGAGGCGCTGGAGACCTACCGCCGGGTCAGGACGACCCTGCGCGACGAGCTCGGCGTCGAACCTGGAACGCTCCTACGGCAGGCGCACGAGGCGGTGCTGCAGGGCGGCGACGGCGCGGCGGTCGTGGCCGAGCTGCTCGGCCCGGCGGCGCCGGTGACGCGGCCGGAACCGGCCCGCGAGCGCGAGCGGCCGCCGGTGATGATCTGGCCCTCCGCGCCCGCCCCACCGGCCCCCGTGCCCTGCCAGCTCCCGCCGGACCTGGTCGACTTCACCGGCCGCGAGAACGAGTGCGAGCTGATCCGGCGGGCGCTCGCCGAGCGGCCCCTGCCGGCGACGGCGACGGCGATCGTCACCCTGGCCGGGCCCCCGGGTGTCGGCAAGACGGCGCTGGCCGTCCACGCCGCCCATGACCTGCGGGACCGCTATCCGCACGGCCGCCTCTACGCCGACCTGCGCGGCTCCCACTGCCGGCCCGCCGGTCCGGCCGAGGTGCTGGCGGGGTTCCTGATGGCCCTCGGCACCGCCCCGCACGCGCTGCCGGCGTCCACCGAGGCCCGCGCGGCCCTGCTGCGCAGCGTCCTGGCGGACCGGCGGGTGCTGATGGTCCTGGACGACGCCGCCGACGAGCGGCAGCTCCGGCCGCTGCTCCCCGGCGCCCTCAACTGCGGTGTCCTGGTGACGAGCCGCGGGGTGCTGGGCGGGCTGAGCGCCCAGCGGATGCGGCTGGCCCCGTTCGACTCCCCCACGGCCCGCCTGCTGCTGGCCCGGATCGCCGGGGCCGACCGGGTGGCCGCCGAGCCGGCCGCGGCGGCCGAGATCGTCCGGCTGTGCGGGCACCTGCCGCTGGCGGTGCGGATCGTCGGGGCCCGGCTGGCCGTGCGCGAGCACTGGAGCCTGCGCAGGCTCGCCGACGCCCTGCGGCCCGAGCACCGGCGGCTGGACGAGCTGGCCGCCGCGGACCTGTCGGTCCAGGCCAGCCTCGCCAGCGCCTACCAGCGGCTCAGCCCCGCCGGCCGGCAGGCGTTCCGGATGCTCGGCCGGCTGGCCGGGCCCGAGTTCACCGCCATGGAACCGCTGGCGAAGGCGGGGGCGCCGCCCCTCGCCGTCCGGCAGACCGAGCACTACCTGGACATGCTGGTGGACGCGGGGCTCCTTAGCTCACCGTGCGGCCAGCCGGGCGAGCGTCCCCTCCGCTACCACGTCGACGACCTGGTGCGCCTGTACGCGCGCGTCCAGCTCGACCAGGACCGGCCGCCGCCCTTCGTGCCCTCTTTCCTGCCGCAACCACGGCACAACCTCGCCGCAGTCGGGCCGGGCGATATTCGCGCCACAGGCCCCATCAGGCACTCGGAAGGAGACAGGAATGACTCGCACGTTCACCAAACTCGGTGACAAACTGCTCACCCGGCTGGTCCCCTCGGCGAAGGCATCCGCCGCGTGCTGGACGGAGTACTGCTGCCAGGGCAAGTTCTGCCGCACCTGCTGCTACCACGACCACAGTGGCGAGGTGAGCTGCGGCAGCTTCGACTACTGCTGATCGATCACCGCTGATCGATCCGTCACCGATCACCACGAGCCCGACCCCGGGGACCGCTCCCCGGGGCCGGGCTCCGGCGCGTTCCCGGCCTGCTCGGGCCCTGTCCCCTGCCGCAACCACGGCACAACCTCGCCGCAGTCGGGCCGGGCGATATTCGAACCACAGGCCCCATCAGGCGCCCGGAAGGAGACAGGAATGACTCGCACGTTCACCAAACTCGGTGACAAACTGCTCACCCGGCTGGTCCCCTCGGCGAAGGCATCCGCCGCGTGCTGGACGGAGTACTGCTGCGGGTACAAGTACTGCCGTTACTGCTGCTACCACGACTCGACCGGCGAGACGAACTGCGGTCCCTACGACTACTGCTGATTGATCCGGGTGTCGTGGTCCGCCGCCTCGGCGAGGCGGCGGACCACGACGCCCAGCACGCGGTCGGCGGGCAGGTAGCCCCACTCCCTGGAGTCCTCGCTGACCGGCCCGTCACCGATCACCACGAGCCTGGCCTCGGGGACCACGTCCCCGGGCCGGGCTCCGACGCGTTCCCTGACCTGCTCGGGCACCGGGTCGCCGGGGACCGCGACGACCCGTTTGATGACCCACCGCAGGCGGTGCGGCGCGGGCAGCGGCCCGGTGCGCCACCGGCCGCCCGGCAGCGCGTGCTGGAACACCACCACCTGCCCGGCCGCGAGCCGCCTCGCCCCCGTCCGGCGGATGAGCACCCGGTCCCCCGGCTCGTAGGCCGGCGTCATGCTGGTTCCCTCGACCTCGATCACGGCCAGGCGGCGGCGGGCGGCCCAGAGCGCGGCGGCGGCCAGCAGCACGGCCGGCGGCAGGCAGACGAGCACGTAGAACATCGCGGCGCCTCTCTCCCTCTCTCTCCTGCGGTGCCGCGCATCCTCACGGCCCCCGGTTGCGCCACCGCGCAACCGCGGCGCAACCGCACCGCTGTCACCACGCCCCAGGATGGCGACCGTGTCCCGATGGTCCTGGCGGGGGGAAGGCCCATGTCGAATGTCGTGCTGACGCTTCGCGTGCTGGTGGGCGGGGTGTTCCTCGTCGCCGTGGTGAGCAAGGCGCACGGCCCCGCCTCCTTCGCCCGTTTCGCGGACTCGGTCCGCCAGGTGGCCGCGGTGCCGCGGGGGGCCGCCGCCCCGGTGGCCGCCGGCGTCCTCCTCGCCGAGGCCGCCGTGGTGGTGCTGCTGGCCGTCCCTGGGCCCGTCCCCGCCGGCCCCCTCTCCGAGGGGCTTCTCGCCACCGGCTTCCTCCTGGCCGCCGTGATGCTGGCGGGTTTCTCGGTGGTACTGGCGACCGCGCTGCGCCGGGGTGTCACCTCGTCCTGCCAGTGCTTCGGGGCGAGCGGGGACGGCATCGGCCGCCGGCACGTGGCGCGCAACGGCGCCCTCCTGCTCTGCGCGGTGACGGGCGCCGCCCTGACGCCCGCGGCGGCGGCCGTGACCCCCTTCGCCGCCGTGCTCTGCGTGGCCGCCGCGGCGGCCGCGGTGGCGGCCACCGTGCTGCTGGACGACCTGCTCTACCTCTTCCGCTGACCCTGCCCCCTCCCCCGGAAAGCCCGTCCCCTCCACAGCCCCGTTCCCTCAACAGAAAGGCAGCCCGCCAATGCCCGTCCTCATCGCCGCAGTGATCGTCCTCTTCGCGCTCGTCCTCGTCGACCTGTCGCTCAGCGCCGCGATCATCCGCAAGCTCCGGGTCCTGGAGGCCCGGTCCGCCGGATCGCCACCCGGCGGCCTGGCCCCCGGGACGGCGCCCGGCGAGTTCACCGCGCTCAGCGTCCAGGGCGCGCCGGTCACCTCCGGGGACCTGCGCGGCGAGCAGACCCTGATCGGCTTCTTCAGCTCCGACTGCTCCGGCTGCCTGCCCAAGGCGCCGGTGTTCGCCGAGGTCGCGGCCGAGGCCCGCCGGCAGGGCGTCCGGACGGTCGCCGTGATCGCCGTCATGGAGCGGGGACCGGAGGAACTGGTCGCCGCGCTGGGCGAGGGTCCGACCGTGGTGACCGAGCAGGGCCGGGGCTCGATGGGCCGGGCGTTCGAGATCGGCGCGTTCCCCTGGTTCATGCTCGTGGGCCCGGACGGGACGGTGGCCGCAGGCGGCGGCGACCCCGCCGACTGCCTGAAAGCTGCCGCCCGGGTATGACCGCCCGCCGCCCGCTGCCGCTCGCGCTCGGCCTCGCCTGGCGCTCCGGCCCCCTGCTGACGCTGGCGCTGGTCCTGGCCGCGGTGCTGACCGGCGCGGCCCCGGTGGCGACCGCCTGGCTGACCAAGCTGCTGATCGACCGCCTCGCCACCGGGTCCGGGCCGTCGCCGGCGCTGCTGGCCGTGCTGCTGGCGGTGGCGGGCTCGGCGATGGCGCTGCTGCCGCACTTCGTCCAGTTCGCCCGCCGCGAGCACCAGCGCCGCATCCTGCGGCGCTCCACCGACGAGCTGTTCGCGGCGGTGTGCCGGATGCCGGGACTGGCCCGGCTGGAGGACCCGCGCTTCCACGACCGGCTCAAGCTGGCCCAGCAGTCCGGCCAGGCCGCGCCCCAGATCGTCCTCGACACCGGCCTGGGGATGCTGCGCGGAGCGGTGACGGCGACCGGGTTCCTCGTCGCGATCTGCACGTTCAGCCCCCTGCTGGCGCTGCTCGCGGGCGCCGCCGCCGTGCCCGAGCTGTTCGTCCAGCTGCGGCTCGCCCGGTCGCGGACCCGGATGATGTGGGAGACCACGCCCGCCGAACGCAGGCGGCTGTTCTACCAGACGCTGCTCACCGAGCATCAGGCGGCGAAGGAGATCAGGCTGTTCGGCCTGGGCGGCTTCCTGCGCGGCAGGATGCTGGAGGAGATGGCCACCGAGCACCGGGGCGAGCGGCGGGTGGACGTCGCGGCGTTCCGGGCCGGCGGCGCGCTCACCGCCCTCGGGGCGCTGACCGCGGGCGCCGCGCTGGTGCTGATGGTGCGGGAGATCGCGGCGGGCCGTTCCGGGATCGGCGACCTGGCCGTGCTCACCGCCGCGGTGGCCGGGGTGCAGTCGTCGCTGTCGGGGATCGTCGTCCAGTTCGCCCAGTTCAACGAGTCGCTGATCCTCGTCGGCCACTACGCGCACGTCGTCTCCGCCGAATCCGACCTGCACGAGCCCCCCGGCGGCGGCGCCCCGGTCGAGCCGCTGCGGCGCGGCATCGAGCTGCGTGACGTGTGGTTCCGCTACGACGAGTCCCACCCCTGGGTGCTGCGCGGGGTGACGCTGACCATCCCGTACGGGCGGAGCCTGGCCCTGGTCGGGCTGAACGGGGAGGGCAAGAGCACGATCGTCAAGCTGCTGTGCCGGATGTACGACCCGCAGCGCGGCACCATCACCTGGGACGGCACCGACGTGCGGGAACTGGACGTGGACGCGCTCCGCCGCCGGATCGGCGCGGTCTTCCAGGACTACATGTCCTACGACCTCACCGCCACGGAGAACATCGGGCTCGGCGACCTGGACGCGCTCGACCGGCCCGGCCGGATCGAGGCGGCGGCGCGCTGGGCGGACATCCACGACCGGCTCGAGGCACTGCCCGACGGCTACGCCACGATGCTGTCGCGTTTCTTCGGCTCCGGCCCCGGCGGCGGCACGGGCGTCATGCTGTCGGGCGGCCAGTGGCAGCGGGTCGCCCTCGCCCGGGCGGTGCTCCGGGCCGGGGGCTCGGACCTGCTGATCCTCGACGAGCCCAGCTCCGGGCTGGACCCCGACGCCGAGCACGCCGTCCACGAACGGCTGCGGGCCTACCGGGAGGGGCGCTCCAGCCTGCTGATCTCCCACCGGCTCAACACGGTCCGCGGCGCGGACCACATCGCCGTGCTCTCGGGTGGGCGGGTGGCCGAGGAGGGAAACCACGACGAGCTGATGGACCTGCGCGGCACCTACTTCCGGCTGTTCACCCGGCAGGCGGAGGGCTTCCAGCTCCAGGACGAGTCACAGGACGAGTCCCGGGAGGAGTACCAGGAGGGACCGCCGGCGGTGCCGCCACCGCCGGCCCCGCCGCTCGGTGTCCGCCCCGGCTGACGAGCCCGTAGGGGCCGCCGGCGGGCACCCGCCGTCAGCGGGCGTCAGCAGGCGTCAGCGGGCGTGGCGGCGGAGCGCCTGGAGGTCGTGGACGATCACGCGGCGCCGGCCGGTCTCGATCCAGCCGTGCCGGCGCAGGGTGCCCAGGGCCTTGCTGACCGCCTCGCGGGACGCGCCCACCCAGCCGGCCAGCTCCTCCTGCGACAGGTTGAGGGTGATCTGCACGCTCTTCCCGTCCTCCTGGCCTCCGGGGGACCGCCCCCGGCCACCGGGCCCGCCGGGCGCCGCCGTGCCGGTGGGGCCGTCCGGCCGGGCGTACGGCTCCCCGAACCGTTCGGCCAGCTCCACCAGGCGCTGCGCGACCCGGCCGGTGGCGTCGAACATGCCGAACTCGATCCGCCTGCGGTCGGCGTCCCGCCAGCGTCGGCAGAGCATCTTCATGATCAGGATGGAGACCCGGCCGTGCGCCCGGAGGAAGGACATGAACTCCTCCTCGGTCAGCGCCAGCACCCGGGCCGGCTCCAGCGCGGCGACCGTCGCCGAGCGCGGCAGCCCGTCGATCGCGGCCACCTCGCCCAGCAGCGCCCCCGGCCCGCGCACGTCCAGGAGGGCCTCCCCGCCGTGCTCACGGTCGGAGAACGCCTTGACCCGCCCGAGCAGCAGGACCGCCACCCAGGTGGACCACTCCCCCTCCCGGAACAGCACCTCACCGCGCTCCAGGTTGCGGAACCGGCCGCGCGTTTCAAGGTCGGCGCGTTCCTCCGGGGTGAGCTCGGCGAGGAACGAGCCCGGCTCAAGGGGGCTCATGGGGAACACGCTAAACGAGACACGCAGTCCAGTAACGGGTGACGCAATCACGAAACCATCACGCGTTGTGTGAACTTCTCCCTATTCACATCCGGGCCGGCCGGGTGATGCTGGTCGCGGCGTGTGCGGCCGGCCGGCCGCCCCCTGGAGCCGCGGCGTTCACGGGGAACGGCGGATACGGCGGGAACGGCGGGCGGCGGCGACGGGGGCACGCCGCCCGCCGGCACACGTCCTCTCGCACACCTTCTCCCGCACACTTTCTCCCGCGCACGTCCGTTCGCGCACGTCCACCGGGGCGCTGGGCGCACCGCGGCGGCGACCGGCCCCCGCCGGGAGGGCCGGTCGCGCGGCGGGATCACGCCGAGGGCGTGTCCTGGCCCTTCTTGACGATGCCGAGCTTGGAGCCCAGCCAGACCACCGGGTCGTACCTGCGGCCCGCGACGCGCTCCTTCATCGGGATCAGCGCGTTGTCAGTGATCTTGATGTGCTCGGGGCAGACCTCGGTGCAGCACTTGGTGATGTTGCAGAAGCCCAGCCCGTGGTCCTCCTGCGCGATGTTGCGCCGGTCCGCGACGTCGGCCGGGTGCATCTCCAGCTCGGCGATCCGCATGAGGAAGCGCGGGCCGGCGAACCCCGGCTTGTTCTCCTCGTGGTCGCGGATGACGTGGCAGACGTTGTTGCACAGGAAGCACTCGATGCACTTGCGGAACTCCTGCGAGCGCTCGACGTCCACCTGCTGCATCCGGAACTCGCCCGGCTTGGTGTCCCCCGGGTCGAACGAGGGGATCTGCTGCGCCTTCTCGTAGTTGTACGACACGTCGGTGACCAGGTCGCGGATCACCGGGAAGGTGCGGACCGGGGTGACGGTGATCGTCTCGTCCGGCTCGAAGGTGGACATCCGGGTCATGCACATCAGCCGCGGCATGCCGTTGACCTCGGCGGAACACGATCCGCACTTGCCGGCCTTGCAGTTCCAGCGGACCGCGAGGTCGGGCGCCTGGGTGGCCTGCAGCCGGTGGATGATGTCGAGGACGACCTCGCCCTCGTTCACCTCCACGGTGTAGTCGACCAGCTCGCCCTCGCCCTCGTCACCGCGCCAGACCCGGAACTTGGCGTCGTAGCTCATCAGCTCTTCTCCTCGGTCTCGGCGCCGGCGGCGGCGGGCAGCTCGTCCCCGGTGAGGTACTTCTTCAGCTCGTCGGTCTCGAACAGCGCGAGCAGGTCGTCGCGCATGGGCTCCAGCGGCTGGCGCTTCAGCTCGACCCGCGGGGAGTCGGGGTCGCCCGCCAGCCGGCAGACCAGGTTGACCTTCCGCCACTCCGGCGACATCTGCGGGTGGTCGTCGCGGGTGTGGCCGCCCCGGCTCTCCTGGCGCTCCAGCGCCGCCCGCGCGATCGCCTCCGACACCAGCAGCATGTTGCGCAGGTCGAGCGCCAGGTGCCAGCCCGGGTGGTAGCCGCGGCCGTCGTGCACCGCGACCGGCTCGACGCTGACGTTGGCCACCCGCTCGCGGAGCTTGTCCAGCGCCTCCAGCGCCCGTTCCAGCTCCTCCTCCTTGCGGATGATGCCGACCAGGTCGTTCATCGTCTGCTGGAGCACGGCGTGCACCGCGTAGGGGTTCTCGCCGCCCTCCCGCTCGAACGGGGCGAGGGCCTCGGCGGTGGCCGCCTCGATCTCCTCCTCCGGCACGGCGGGCCGCTCCGGCAGCGCGTCGACGTACTCGGCGGCGCCCAGCCCGGCGCGCCGGCCGAACACCAGCAGGTCGGTCAGCGAGTTGCCGCCCAGCCGGTTGGAGCCGTGCATGCCGCCCGAGCACTCGCCGGCGGCGAACAGCCCGGGGACCAGCGCCGCGCCGGTGTCGGGGTCGACCTCCACGCCGCCCATCACGTAGTGGCAGGTGGGCCCGACCTCCATCGGCTCCTTGGTGATGTCGACGTCGGCCAGTTCCTTGAACTGGTGGTGCATCGCCGGCAGCCGCCGCTTGATCTCCTCGGCGCCGCCCGGCATCCGGTCCACGACCGTGAGGTAGACGCCGCCGGCGGGCGATCCCCGTCCGGCCTTCACCTCGCTGTTGATCGCCCGCGCCACCTCGTCACGCGGCAGCAGCTCGGGGGGCCGCCGGTTGTTGTCGGGGTCGTCGTACCAGCGGTCGGCCTCCTCCGGGGTGGTGGCGTACTGCGCCTTGAACACCTCGGGGATGTACTCGAACATGAACCGCTCGCCGTCGGAGTTCTTCAGCACCCCGCGGTCGCCGCGGACCGACTCGGTGACGAGGATGCCCTTCACCGAGGGCGGCCAGACCATCCCGGTCGGGTGGAACTGGACGAACTCCATGTTCAGCAGCGTCCCGCCCGCCAGCAGCGCCAGGGCGTGCCCGTCCCCGGTGTACTCCCAGGAGTTGGAGGTGACCTTGAACGCCTTGCCGATGCCGCCGGTCGCCAGCACCACCGCGGGCGCCTCGAAGACCACGAACTTCCCGGTCTCGCGGACGTAGGCGAACGCCCCGCAGATCTTGCCGGAGGAGTCCAGCAGCAGCCGGGTCACGGTGGTCTCGGCCCACACCTTGAGCCGCGCGTCGTAGTCGCCGTGCTCGCGGTGGTCCTCCTGCTGGAGCGCGACGATCTTCTGCTGCGCGGTCCGGATCAGCTCCAGGCCGGTGCGGTCGCCGACGTGCGCCAGCCGCGGGTACTCGTGCCCGCCGAAGTTGCGCTGGCTGATCTTGCCGTCCTTGGTGCGGTCGAACAGCGCGCCCCAGTGCTCCAGCTCCCAGACCCGGTCCGGGGCCTCCTTGGCGTGCAGTTCGGCCATCCGCCAGTTGTTGAGGAACTTGCCGCCGCGCATGGTGTCACGGAAGTGCACCTGCCAGTTGTCGTTGGGGTTGACGTTCCCCATCGCGGCCGCGGCGCCGCCCTCCGCCATCACCGTGTGCGCCTTGCCGAACAGCGACTTGGAGATGATCGCGGTCTTCTTGCCCTGGAGCCGCGCCTCGATCGCCGCGCGCAGCCCGGCACCGCCGGCGCCGATCACCACGACGTCGTACGAGTGCCTCTCGATCCCAGTCATGATCTACAGGCCCCCTCAGTTGTAGAAGCGCAGGTCGGAAATGGTGCCGCTGGCCACCAGCGTGATGTACAGGTCGGCCACCACGAGCGAGCCCAGCGTGATCAGGGCGTACTGCCCGTGCCGCTGGTTGAGCTTGGAGACCTGGCCCCACATCCAGTATCGGACGGGGTGCTTGGAGAAGTTCTTCAGCCGCCCGCCGACGATGTGCCGGCAGGAGTGGCACGACAGCGTGTAGGCCCACAGCAGGATCACGTTGACGACCAGGATCACCGTGCCGAGCCCGATCCCGAAGCCGCCGTCCTTGCCGTGGAAGGCCAGCACCGCGTCCCAGGTGTTGATCAGCGAGATGAGGAACGCGGCCACCCAGAAGTAGCGGTGCAGGTTCTGGCCGATCAGGGGGAACCGGCGCTCGCCGGTGTACTTCTTGTGCGGCTCGGCCACCCCGCACGCGGGCGGCGACGCCCAGTACGAGCGGTAGTACGCCTTGCGGTAGTAGTAGCAGGTCAGCCGGAACAGCAGCAGGAACGGCAGGGACACCGCGGCGAACGGGATCCATCCCCTGGTCTCGGCCGGCAGGAACGTGCCGAACTCCGCCGCGTCGCCACAGATCTCGTTCACGCAGGGCGAGTAGAACGGCGACAGGTAGTGGTACTCCGGGACGTAGAAGGCGGAACCCCAGAACGCGCGCACCGTCGCGTACGCCACCCACGCCGTGAAGATCACCAGCGTGGTGATGGGATAGATCCGCCAGTTGTCCTTGCGAAGCGTGCGTTCCTTGATCTGGGCGCGCGCCTTGCCCGGCGCCTCCACAGTGCTCATCGTTCGCTCTCCTGAGCTCGGGTCATCGGGTCCCCGTACCACGGTCGAACGCACATCCGCCGCCGTCGCGCGCCGTCGCGCCATCGCGTCGCAGCCGGTGACGCCTCGTGTGCGTTTCCAGCGAAGCGACCCTACGCCACGTACATAACGCTGTGACATACATAACAGGGAGGCCCTCATGTGAGCCTGACCACAGGTTATGCCTTCTTTCGGACCCTCTGCCGGGGTCGGACGCCGACGACCTGTCCCTATTGCCGGGAGGAATCGAGACGAGCGCGCACGGGCATGACCGGATCATCGCCCTCCCGCGGATATGAGGGGTCCACTCAGTGTCCGCTCAGCGCCCGCCGCTCACTGCCCGCCTCGTGCAGTTCCGTGTCCGTTCCGTGTCCGCTCGGTGTCACTCGGTGCCGCTCGGTGTCACTCAGTGCCCGAGGACGCGGGCGAGGTGCGCCTCGGCCTCGCTCGTACGGCCGTTGCCGTACACCCGGAGCACCTCGGCCAGCTCGGGGTGGGAGGCGTCGATCAGCCGGGCCGCGTCCTCGATCTCGCTCGCGGAGGCGACGCTGCGCAGGAGGGCCTGGAGCGCCCGCGCCGGGGACCTCGCCGGGACGCGCTCGGCGGTCACCCGGGCGCCGGAACTGGTGGCCGCGGTCTCGCCCCGGATTCGGCCGAGGCGCTCCCTGACCTCGGCTGCCGGGAGCCCGTCGAAGCCCGGATCGGCGGCGAGTTCCTCGGCCGCGACCAGCCGGTGCAGCACCGCCGGGTTGCTGATCTTCGCGCGCTGGCCCGACATGAGCTGCGACAGCATCGGCGCCGACAGGCCCAGCACCCCGGCCAGCCCCGACTGGGACAGCCCGAGGCGGTCCAGGAGGCGGCGGAGGCGGTCGCCCAGGGGCTCGCCGTACCACTCCGTCTGCAGCGCCCGGTTCCGAGTGACGGTGTCCTCGGCGACGCTCACGTGGAACCCCCTTGACGATTCGCACTTGCAAACACTAGGTTCTCGACCGCACAGGCCCGCTGGGTCGATATCCATCGTGCCATGAGAGCGGACGTTCGCATATGCGATCGAGGGGCTGACCCGGAGGGACGTGACGGGGATGAACATCGGGCATCGGGCCGTGCTGGCAGCGGCGCTGGCCGCACTGCTGGCCGGCTGCTCGGCGCTGCCCGGCGCCGAGGAGGAGAGCGACGGGGGGCGCGGCGGCTCCGGCGGCGACGCCGTGGCGGCGGGCCGCCCGTCCGTGGACGGCGCGGCGAAGGCCGTGGTGAGCGGCACCTTCGACACCCCGCTCGTGACGGGCGGCAAGGTCGACATCGCGATGATGGGGCTGAGGGCGCGCGGCCGGCTGGCGATGCTGACCGTGCGGCTCACCCCGCGGCTGCCCGCCGGCTTCTCCGACCAGGACCCCAGCCCCTACCGGCTCAACGGGAGCAACAGCCTCGGCACGGCGCTGATCGACCCGGTCAACCTCAAGCGGTACGTGGTGGTCAAGGACTCCAGCGGCAGGGAACTCCAGTCCAACGACATCTCCACCCAGATCGTCAACAACCAGCCTGCGGTGCTGACCTACACCTTCGCCGCGCCGCCGGAGAACGTGAAGGCGGTGGACGTCCAGTACGGCTCGTGGCCGACGTTCCGCAACATCCCGGTCGAGCGATGACGGCCGCACGCGCCGCCGTCACCGCCGCCGCGCTCGCCCTCGCCGCGCTCGCCCTGGGCGTGCCCGGGGTGGCGTCCGCCGTCCCCGGCCCGCCCTCCGATTCCGACGTGCCCGACGCGCAGCTGGCGGAGTCGATCCGCACGCTCGACCTCGGCCCCGCCGTGCGCGGCATCGACATCGCCGCGTCCGTGCTGCCGCTGGAGTCGGAGGAGACCAGCGGCGGGCGGGTCACCGTGCGCATGTCGGCGGACGTGCTGTTCGACTTCAACCAGGCCACGCTGACCGACGCCGCGCGCCGCCGGATCGGGCAGCTCGCGCCGCGGCTGCGCGGGTCCACCGGGACCGTCGAGGTGGCCGGGCACTCCGACGCCATCGGCGCGCCCGCCTACAACCAGGCCCTGTCCACCCGGCGGGCCGAGGCGGTCAAGGCCGAGCTGGTACGGCTGCTGGGCGGCTCGGCGGGCTCGCGCGTCCAGGCGAGGGGCTACGGGGAGAGCAAGCCGGTCGCCCCCAACGAGAAGGACGGCAAGGACGACCCCGAGGGCCGCGCCAAGAACCGCCGCGTCGACGTCACCTTCCAGAAGGCGTGAGCCGCCCCTTCCCGAGCCGGGGCGGAGGTCAGGCCGGGAGGGCGGGGGGCGGGCCCAGGTGGTCGAAGATCTGGAGCGGCTCGCCGTCGCGGGTCCGCACCGGGAACTCCAGCGCGAGACCGCACGCGGCCAGCTCGCGGCGGGCGAGGGCGGCGGTGGCGGTCCGGTCGCGGGGATCGGGGGCGCACAGGCGCTCGACGACCTCCCACAGCGCGCGGGACACACCGGCGGGCGGCGGTCCCGGCCGCTGGCGGGGGCGGGGGTCCCCGGCGCCCACGAGGGCGCGCCAGCCGACCATGCCCGCGGCGTACAGGTCCTGTGCGGGGCCTGAACGGTTCCAGTCAAGGACCTCGGGGGCAAGGTAGCCGGGCGTCCCCACCGCGAATCCGGTCGTCGTCAGGCGCACGCCGTCGTCGCCCAGCGCGATCCCGAAGTCGGCCAGGCGTACGTGCGGGGCACCGACGGGGCTGGGGTCCAGCAGCAGGTTGGCGGGCTTGACGTCGCGATGCACGATGCCCGCCGCGTGGATGTGGGCCAGCGCGGCGAGCACCTGGTCCAGGATCTCGGCGGCGTACGCGGGCGGCAGCCGCCCGTAGTCGCCCAGCAGCGTCTCCAGCGTCCCGCCCCGGACGAGCGGCATCGCCAGCAGCACGCCCTCGTCGGCCGGATACCACGCGTACGGCGTCAGCACGTGCGGGTGCGCCAGCCGCAGGGCACGCTCGCGGACGACGCGCAGCATCGCGGTCGTCCCCGTCCGGCGGACGAGCTTGGCCGCGCAGTAGCCGTCCCTGACCCGGTCGTGGGCGCGCCACACGCGGCCCGTTCCCCCCGTTCCGATACGGTCCAGCATGGTGAAGCGCCCGCCGATCACCCACCCCGCGCTCACGGCACCGATCGTACGGAAACCGCCCACCGAGCGCGCCCGAGCCCCGGTCCGGGACGGATCACACGGCCGAAACCGGGATCCATGGCAACGGGACGCGGCCATCGGGCATCCAACATGTGAAGGATCAGCACCCCGCACGGCGTCGGCGCACTGCCTACACTGACGAAACCCTCAGATCGAATGCCCTGGAGAGGGCCTGTCCGAGACGGGACCGGATGAGCGAGAACGAGCCCCGCCGCGACGACCTCGCGGGGGACACCGGCACCCCCGGCGGAGCGGAGACCCCCGCCCCCGCCACCGGCGAGCGAGCGGAGACCCCCGCCCCTGCCGAGAAGGACTCCGAGAAGGACTCCACAGGGGAGCCGAAGGAGCGCCCCGAGGACCCCGAGGAGAAGGGCTCCGGCGAGAAAGGCTCCACCGAGAAGAGCTCCGCGAAGAAGGACGGCAAGGCCGGAGGCCGGCCGCGCAAGGTCCGCAGCAGGAAGCAGCGGATCCTGCGGCGCACGGCCGTCGGCGCCGCGGCGCTGCTGCTGCTCACCGGGGCCGGGGCGGCCGGGTTGTACTTCGACATCATGGGCGGCATCGAGCAGAAGGACGCCAAGGAGCAGCTCGGCACCGACCGCCCGAAGAAGCTGAACAAGTCGCTGAACATCCTGCTACTCGGCTCCGACACCCGCGAGGGCGACAACGCCCGGTACGGGGCCGCCGCGGGCATGACCGGGGCGCGCTCGGACACCGCGATGCTGCTGCACCTGTCGCCCAACCGGGACCAGGCGGTCGGGATCAGCTTTCCCCGCGACTCGATGGTGAAGATCCCCGAATGCAGGAAGGACAAGGGCGGGACCGTTCCAGCGCAGTTCGGGATGCTCAACTCCGCCTTCGCGTACGCGGGTCCCACCTGCACGTGGAAGACCCTGGAGTCGCTCACCGGCATCCACATCGACCACTTCGTCCAGATCGACTTCGCCGGGTTCAAGCGGGTCGTGGACGCCCTGGACGGGGTGGAGATCTGCCTCGACAAGCCGGTGAACGATCCGCGCGCCGAGCTGTTCCTCAAGGCGGGCAAGCAGACCGTGAAGGGCGAGGACGCCCTCGGCTACGTGCGCGCCCGCTACTCGCTCGGCAACGGGTCGGACCTGGAACGGATCGAGCGCCAGCAGAAGTTCATGGCCTCGGTGGTCAACAAGGCCACCAGCAGCGAGATCCTCACCGACCCCGCCAAGACCTACAAGTTCCTCAAGGCCGCCACCAGGTCGATGACGACCGACGACGACCTCGATCTCGACTCCATGCGCAGGCTGGCCGAGGGCGTCCGGGGCATGAGCGCCGGTCAGGTCCGCTTCGTGACCGTCCCGGTGGAGCGCTACGCCCCCGATCCCAACCGGGTGCAGTGGAACGACGAGCTGGCCAAGCCGCTCTTCGAGGCCATCAGGCACGACAACGACCTGCCCGCCGAACCGGCCGGGCCCGCCAAACCCCAGCAGGCGCTGCCCAAGCCCGGCGAGGTGAAGGTCACCGTCGTCGACGCGGGCGGTGAGGACGAACTCGTCAAGCGCATCGTCAACCGGCTCAAGCGCCGCGGCTTCGACGTCGCCGGGAAGGTCGAGCGGGCCGCCGACAGCGGCGAGAGCCGCATCACCTACGCCCCGGCCGGCGAGGGCCAGGCGTCCGCGCTGGCACAGGTCGTCCCCAACGCCATGCTCACCCCGGACGCGAACGGCCCGGCGGACGGTGTGCGGCTGGTCATCGGCAAGCCGGGCGTCCGCCTCGCCCCGCCCGCGATCACCAACATCAACGGCGGCGTCAAAGCCGGCCAGAACCTCTGCAAGTGACGTTCTCCCCGCCCCCGGCCGTACTCCGGGCCCGGGGGCGGGCGAGGCGCCGGGTCAGCCGGCCGGGCAGCGGCGCGGATCGTCGCAGATCTTGAGCGCCGCCGAACGCTTGAACAGCTCGCGGATCTGCCGCGGATCGCGGATCTGGTACGCGGCGCCCCCGGTGGCCGTCGCGATGCGCTGGAGGGCGGGGAGGTCGACGGCCGGCCCGAAGGCCAGGCCGATGACCTGCACGGGGCGGGCCGGGTCGTACTCCTTCCTCAGCGCCTCCAGGAGCGCCCGCTCCGTGAGGCCGCCCGCGAAGTCGTTGCGCCCGTCGGTGAGGACCAGGACGAAGTTGAGCTTGTCGGCCCGGTACCCGGCCTTCACCGCGCGGTACGCGGCGAGCACCGAGTCGTGGAGCCCGGTGTCACCGTCCGGCTTCGCGCGGAGGCCGCCCAGGCTCCGCTGGAGGGCGGCGCGGTGGGTGCCCGCGGCGTCGACGGCGCCCAGCCTGCCGATCGGCGTCACCCGCCGGTACGGCAGGGCGCCGTCCATCCCGGTCGAGAACGTCCACACGCCCACCTCGGCGGTGTCCGGCAGCAGCGCCATCCCCTGACCGATCTCGCCGGACGTGATCGCCATCCGGGTGCGCCCGGTGCCGGGCACCGTCTCGTTCATCGACCCGGACACGTCGATCAGTGCCAGCATCCGGGTGCCCAGCCGCATCCGCCGCCACATCTCCAGCGCCTCGAGCACCGCCTGCGGGCCGGGCGGTGGCGCCATGGCCACGGGGGCGGTGACGCCGGTGACGGCCGACACCTGCCGCGCCGCCTCGCCCCCGGCCGGCCGCAGCCCGATCCTGGCCAGCTCGGCCGTGCCCGCCGCCGACTTCATCACCGCCGCCATCCGCCGGGCGGCCCCCAGCTTGGACTTCCGGGTCACCACGAGGGGGAAGTCCAGGGCGAGGGTGCGGTCGGCCGGCGTCACCGCCGCCGTGGCGGCCTCGCGCGAGGTGATCCAGAGCGCCTGCTCGGGGACGGCCACCACGGGGATCCGCCCGCCGTCCCGGGCCTTGAGCGAGTCGAGGGCGGCGCCCGAGTGCGGGGCCACACCGGCGCCGTCGCCCGCCTGGGCGCCCCGCAGGATCCGGGTGAACCCGGCCGCGGCCTTCTCCCCGCCCCCGGCGGCCTGGTGCGCCATCAGCAGGGAGATCAGGCCGCTGGCGTTCGTCTGGGGGTCGGTGATGCGGAACGCGTGCCGGGACCTGTCCGGTGCCTGGGCCAGGCCGCGCCAGGAGAGCCGCCCGGACGCCTTCACCGCGTCCTTGGGGACGGCGAACAGGACGGGCGACTCGGCCACCGACGCGACCGGCGTGGGCGCCTCGGCGCCGGTTCGCCGGGCGGCCTGCGCGGCCACCGTCAGCCAGAGGGAGGAGTCGAGGATGTACGCGTCGGCCTGCGCCTGGCCCGCGTTCCGGTCGCCGCCCAGGGCGGTCGCCATGGCGGGCGAGGTGGCGGTGCCGGCGATCACGTCCACGCACCCGCCGTCCCGGCCCTCCTCGCCGCTCGCCCGCCGTGCCAGCTCGGTGACGGCGGGCGCCACCGCCGGATCGGCGGCGAGCCGCAGCGTCACCCGGCCGTCGCATCCGCCGGGAAGGCCCGCGACGGCCACACCGGCCACGGCCGCGACCAGCGCCCCCGCCACCCCGATGAGGGCCCACAACGGCGGCCTCTTCAGCCCGCCTGCCGTCCCGCCCGCCCCTGGTCCAGGCAGCGGCGCCCGCGCCGGCGGAACGAACGGAGGGGGCGGAGGGGGCGTAGCTGCTGGAACCGGTGAAACAGGTGGAGCGGCCGGAGCAGGTGGAACCGGAGCCGGTGGAGCGGGAGGGGCTGGAGCCGGTGGAGTGGGAGCAGGTAGCGGGCTCTGAGGCGCAGGGGGTGTCGGCGGCGGCACGGGCTTCTGCACGTCCGGCGTCCCCGCGGGCGGCATTGGGCCGGGCTCCTGTCGAGTCGGCGCCGGGCCCTGCGGCGGGGCGGTCGCGGGCGGCGCGGGCAGCGGCGCCGACGGTTGGGGTGACGGCGGCGGCTCGGGCGGGGGCGGGGGCGGCGACTGCCGCTGAGGCTCGGGCCGCGCGGAAACGGCGTAGGGGAAGGCGGGAAGTGCCGGCGCACCCTCCCCCGGTTCCCCTGGTTCCCCTGGTTCCCCTGGTTCCTCCTGCTGTTCCCCTGGTTCCTCCGGCTCGTCGCCGGGCTGTGCCGCCCGCGTCGTGGGCGGCCGCCCGTCCTGTCCGGAGACCGGAGGGGTCATCGGCCGTCCTTGCGGGAGGGGCGGGGACTCGTGCGAGACCGCCGGGGTGGAGGACGGGGTCTCGTCGGTGTGATCATCAGGGGGCCGCATGATGCGTCAATTGAAGCGGCCGGGCCCATCACCCGCATGGGTCCGGGGACCCAAGGCCCCCACCGGTCACCCCCCGGGCGGCCCGAAGGGAAAGCTCACCGGCCATCGATGCGGCGCGTCAGGCGTACGCCAGGATCCCGATGAGCGCGCCGAGGAGCATGAACGGCCCGAACGGCATGGACTCCTTGCGCTTCGCCCGGCGCAGGACGAGCAGGCCCACCGCGTAGAGCCCGCCGGTCACGAACATGGCGAAGGTCCCGAGAACCCAGGCGTCCATGCCCAGCCAGCCCAGGTAGAGCCCGAGCACCCCGGACAGCTTGACGTCCCCGAACCCCAGCGCGCTGGGCACCACCACCCACTGGACGGCGAAGACCGCCCACAGCGCCGCGAGTCCGAGCAGGGCGTCCACGAACCGGCCGCCACCGCCGTCCACGACCGGCGCCGCCGCCCCGAGCAGGACGATCCCGGCGAGGTAGGAGGGGAGGGTGAGCGGGTCGGGCAGCCGCCGCAGGTGGGCGTCGATGACTCCGAGCAGCGTTCCGACCAGGCCCAGATAGAGGAAGGCGGCGAGGTCGGGGCGCCAGCCCACGCTCAGGCACAGGGCGGCCTCGGTCGCGACCGCGATGAGGAGCACCGTCAGCGGGCGGTCCCTGACCGGGGCGGTCCAGTCGGCGTGCCAGGACCACGTCGGCCGGGGTGACGGCTCCTCCACCCGCTCATCGGCCGCCTCGGTACCCACGCGTGCATCCTGGTGAGCGGACGGTGGCTTGGCCAGGGCCCCGGGGCCCAACCCAAGGGGGCGCGGGTCCACCGGGTCCACCGGGTCCACCGGGTCGCCCAGGACGCCCGGGTCGCCCAGGTTCTGGGGATTCTGTGGGTTCTCGGACACGTCCCGGCCGTTCAGGAGTGCGCCCGGCTCCGGCCGCGGCTCCGCCACCAGGCGGCGCCGAGGAAACCGAGGAGCGTGCCCAGGGCCGAACCCGCGGTCGACGCGCCGGTCCCCAGGGGTGCGGAGTCCAGGACAAGGCTGCCGGCGATTCCGAGAACGATGGTCACGACGGGCACCGGCAGGGCCGCCAAGGCGAACCGCTTCGGCTGGTCGGGGGTGGCCGTCCCGGAATGCGCCAGCGCGGCGAGCCAGGTCATGAGGATGTAGACGACCATCGCGGGCAACGCTCCCCAGACCACCGCGCCGCCCAGCCCCGTCAGGGCGTCACCCGCGTTCGCGTTGACGACGAGGGCCGCGCTGACGGTCGCCCCCACCAGGTAGACGAGGACGGCGACGCCCCATGCCTTGATCAGTTTCATCCCGTCACTCCACTCGTCTCGCCGGGCGTCTCCGGGCGGGCCGCTCCCCGTTCAGGGGACGATGGCGATGCTACGCACGATCTGCTCGACCTGGTCGGGGGCGAGCCGTGCCTGCTCTCCCGCGATGCGGACGACGACCGCGCTCTCGGTCCCGTACACGACGCTGACGTCCGTGGCACGCCGGTCGGCCGCCGCCCCCTCCTCCAAGGAGTAGGTGTAGTCCACCCGGACGGCGTCGCCGGCCCCCGGCACCGACACCTTCCGGCCGGCGCCGCGCCGGACCCCCACCGCGTTGACCTCGACACCGATGGTGACCGTGTCGGCCACCAGCCTGGCCATCGGCACCTGCGGCACCTTGGTGATCACCCCGGCCCTGGTCCCGCCGTCCTCGCCGTCCTCCTCCACCGCGTACGACCAGCCCTGCGGCGTCTGCTCCACCGGCTTCCAGCCCGCGGGATGGGCGAAGGCGACCCGTCCCGCCCGTGCCTGGATGAAACCGGACGGCACGGGCGGCGGACCGGCGGCCTTGGTCTCCTTCGCCTTCTCCGGGGAGCCACCGCCGCCGCAGCCCGCCGCGAGCACCCCCGCGGCCAGCACGGCGAGCACGGCCGCCAGTGACCGCGGCGCCTTCGCCATCACGCCCTTCCCCACGCCCACGCCCTTCCCCGATCCGGATTCCGATGCGGATTCCGATCCCGTTCCTGGTCCCGCTCCTGGTCCCGCTCCGCGTTCACCGGCCGGTCCAGATGACGATCAGCAGTACCACGCCCGCCACGGCGAGCAGCGGGCCGATCAGCAGCAGGGCCTGGTGAACCCGGACGCGTTCGGCGGTCGCCTGCGGGCGGGCCGGGTCGTAGACGACGTCGACGGACCGCCCCGGCTTCGGCCCCGGGAAGCTCGTCAGCGCGCTCACGCGTTCCACCACCTGCCCGTTCTCGGTGGTGAAGCGGAACCGCGCGGCGCGGGTGCGGACGGCCGGCCCTCCGGGGTGGAGCACGTCCTCACGGGCCACGAAGACACCGCGCGCCCTCCGCGCCCGCCGTTGCAGCCGCAACCGGTCGGCCGTCTCCAGGAGCCCGCCCCCGACGAACGCGAGGGCGACCAGGGAGCCGACGATCTGGCCGATCATCCGCACTCCTTCATGTCGCGGTCCAACCCCGGGTCGTCAGTCACGGCATTCCGGCTGGGGCAGGTAGGGGCGGGTGCCGTCCGGCCTCGGGGCGCCGAGGTAGTGGCCCTCGTTCGCGCTCATGCTCAACTCCGTGGTGGCGTAGCTCAGCCCCAGTTTGATCCCGAGTTTCACGCCCGCGCCCCAGAGGGAGTTGACCTGGTCGTAGTCGCTGGTCACCTTGGACGTCTTGCCATTCTCGTACAGCAGGCGCTGCAACGGCGAGGCGTCGGGACCCGGGTCGGTCGTCGGGGCCATGTCGTTGAAGGTGAGCGCGAGGGTCTGCCCGCCCGGCCCGCCGGAGGCCGGGTGGAGCAGGTAGTTGAGAACCGTCATCCGCTCCTCGTCGGTGCGCAGCGGCAGATCCGTGGTGATCCCGGTCGCCTGCCCGTTCACGACGTGCCGCTGCGTGAACGAGACCGAGGTCAACACGCCGTTCTTGTCGCGGGTCAGCGACATGATGCCCGTGGCGTTGACGCGGCCCTGCGGCCCGTTCACCCCGTAGTTGGCGCCGTAGTTGAACTCGCCGCGGATCATCAACTGCACCGAGGTCTCGCCGGTTCTCTCGTTGAACGACAGGACCGCCTTCTCGTTGCCGTTGACGGCGGCCCACGCGGAGGTGTTGGGGCTGAGCCAGTCCGATCCCCGGCTGTCGCGCGGGTTCGGCTCCGTCCCCTCCGGGTCGGTGAAGCGGTCCGGCTTGCGGTGCCTGCCCTGGGGGTCCTTCATTCCGGCGCTCAACATGCCCCAGACCCCGGCGTACAGGTCGAACTCGCCCTCGAAGCGCCGGATCTGCGGGTCGGGGATGTCGGGCCCGGCGAAGTAGTCATAGATGTTGCCGCCGATGTAGCCGAGCGGGCCGCCGTTCTCCTTGACCGCGTCGATGCCGTACTGCTCCTGGATCTGGTCCTGGAACCGGTCGGCCTGCTGCTCGGCGTCGGGGCCGGTGAACTCCCAGCCCTCTCCGATACCGACCCTGCCCTTGGCCTCGGCGACGGCGTCGACACCGGCGTTGAAGAACCGGCCGAGGTTCAGACCGGCCCCGACCCCGGTGCCGACCCCGCCGGTCACGCCCTTGATGGCGAGGATGGTCACGGTCTTGGTGCCGTCCGGCGCGACGGTGGTGATCCGCAGGAACGTGTAGTCTCTGCCGACCCGGAAGATCAGCGCCTCCACGTTGCCGCCGTGGCTGCTGACTCCCAGATTGGTCAGACACGTGGTCCGGTAGTCCCGATCCTGCGGCATCTCGCAGTCGATGACGCCTTCGACCTTCGCGACCTTGCAGATGGCGTACTTGATGCCCCCGACCACCAGGCCGCCCATGCTGGACGTGACCATGGCGGCGGCGACGAGGACGATGAGAAGGATCACCACGAGGTAGTTGATGGCACCTTCACCGCGTTCGCCGGGGATTCGCCCGGCCTTCACGCGCCGTTCAAGTGGGGACATAAGCGGACGCTAACCCTGCGTACCTGGCCAGGACTTGAGTCCTAGGACCTAAATACGGAAGCGGGCCCGCCTTTGGGCCTGCGAACGTGGTATCGCGCCGGACAGGCGCTCCCGCGCCGGCTCGCCGGGCGGGACGCCGGGCGGGACCCGGTCAGCCGGTCGCCCGGAACACGCTCACGAAGCTCAGAAGGCCGTCCGCGAACTCGAGCCGGACCCGCCGGCCGTCCCCCCAGAAGTCGGCGCCCCGATCGCCGGGGGACGCGCCGGGCGTCCGTCCGAAGCCGGCGTCGCCCAGCGCGCGGAGCGCCGCCGCCTCGGGCACGGGGGCCGGCCGGGGAGACGCCACGGCCGTCAGCCCCGGCCACCGGACGCCGCCCGGGCGGAGACGGACCGCGAGGCCGATCAGCGTGTCGCCCTCGAAGGCCAGCGACACATCACCCGCCTCCACGAGTCCCGGCGCCCTGACGCGAGGCCGGCCGAGCACGACCAGGACGTCGGAGCGGTGCATGCCGAGTGCCAGACCGGCCAGGCGCCCGCCGCGCGCCACGTCGAGCAGCGCCTCCACCGCTTCCTCCCTATCCCGCGACGGAGGGGCCTCCTCCCGCGAGGGAAGGGCCTCCTCCCGCGAGGAAGGGGACTCCTCCCGCGAGGGAGGGGAATCGGCGGCGCGCTCGATGGCATTCCAGGGATTGCCCTCTTCCGGCAGCAGGTCGGTGAGGTAGAAGAAGTTCGCCACCGAACGGTCCTGGCCCGGCAGCCAGACCGCGTCGCACTCCTCACAGAGCCAGAAATCCTTACGGGTGGTGCTCGCGAGATATCGCCTGATGACCCCCTGACCGCAGTCGGGGCATATCTCGACGCCCTCGCCCACCGGCACCACCCTTCTCGTCACCGGATTCAGAGGCTCCTGGTCAGCTGCGGGAAGGCCGTGACGACCTCGTTGCCGTTCTGCACCACCACCCGGATGAACTTCTCACCCTGCGTGCCCACGGTCCGGCCCATGGGAATGATATACACCTGCCGATTCCCTTGCTGGATGGGCGTGACCGAGTGCCGTTTCGACCATGCCTCGTCGACGTAGTCCAGCACTCCCTTGTCGGCTTTGAAGACCGAATGCAGCGGCTTGTTCAGGTTCTCGCGACCGTGCTCCAGGACATGCAGGATCCGGTGCCCTTCGGCGGATCCGTCCCCGTACACCAGCCCTTCGGGAGAGCGGTACCTGTTCCCGGGGCCGGGGAGCTTGCTGAGGGCGACGCACGACGGCGCCGTCTCGTTGTGGACGAGGATCCGCCCGCCGCCGGCCACGACGAAGAACGTGTGGAGGCCGGCGACGGTGAGGTCACGCACCTCCGGGCGTCCCGGGACGCGGACGGTGCCCAGAACGCGCAGCGCCTCACCGTCCGGACCTCGCAGCCAGGACCCGGCGGTCAGCTCGTCGGCGCGCTTCCAGGCACGGCGGCCCGCGTCCCAGAAACGGTGGTGCTCGGTGGCGGTGACCGCGCCGGTGCGGGCGCCCCGCCCACCGTCGACGTCGACGACCACCCGGACGAGGCTTTCGTACCGGTCGCCCCCGAACGCGGCCGTGACCGTGTCCGCGTTCACACGACCGCTCACGGGATCACCGGCCAGGACCCGGTCCCCCGGCCTGATCCGTTCGATCGCGCGCCGCGTCCCGTCGGCCATCAGGACCTGCGTCCCGAGAACGAAACTGTTCTGTCCGCACACCCGCGCCAGCGCGTCGTCGACGCGCCTGCCCAGCGCCTCGGACTTCCTCCGCAGCAGGTCGTCCAGGTTCTTCCTGGCCTGGTCACGTAGTCCGCGGAGCCTTTCCAGCCGCCGCTTCAGGTCGAGGAACCGATCGGCGAGTTTGATCAGCTTCGGAATGGTCTTGAGAAGCTTGCCGATCTTCCCCCACGGTACGACGCTCACCAGGGCCCACAGGCAGTCACCGAAGTTCGGTTTCTGGATGCACTTCTGGATGTCGCCGAAGAGGAAGTCCATGCCGAGCTTCTTCAGCTCTTCCAGGAGGTCGAAGTTCTCCCATTCGTCCTCGACGCCCTCGGCGTCGCGCTGCGCGCGGTCGAACGCGTCCTGGAGCGCCTGGACCTCCGGGTCGGCGGGCGGGTCACCGCCGTCGTAGTCGATCGGGGGCGTCCCGCCCGGCGGCGGAGTGGAGTCGGCGGGCCCGGGAGAAGGGCTCCCTGAGGGAGCCCCCGAGGGACTTCCCGAGGGAGTTCCCGAAGGAGTTCCCGAGGGAGGCGTCGATGGACTGCCCGAGGGTGAGGCACCGGCACCGGGTGACGTCTCCGGGTCGCATCTCTGCCCGACGACCCGGCAGAGCCCGCCCTTCACCCCGGACGTCACCGTCTCCGGCAGTGCCACCACGGTCACCGCCGCCGCGACCGACGCGATGAGCAGGATCACACCGATGTACGAAAGGGCACCCTCGCCCCGGTCGCCGGCCCGCCTCCCCATCCAAACGCCTCCCGATCGGGGCGAGGTCTCTCCGACCGATCACGAAAGCACGAAGCGCCGCGGAAGGCACGGGCCAAGAGATAAGTCGTCCGGTTCCGGACGCCAATTCAGGACTCCAATATGAAATGCCCGAAACCACCTTTATCGGTCCGCCGCCACCGGCGCTCAATGATCAATAGAGGTGCGGCACGTACGGCGATCTTGGTCCCATTTTCGGTTCACCGAAATGGAAGGACCGTCGCCACATCGCGGTCCGGAAAGGCGTCACCGGCGCCGATCACCGGGCCGGACGGTCAGGGGCGCGCGGTGGAGGCGCGGCCCGCCGTGGTGCCGGCCGGCCAGGGCGGCTCCGAGAACGGAACCCAGGACGGCCGCGCACACGGGCAGCAGCAGGACGGCCGACTCCCCCTGCGCCACGACTCCCATCTGGGTCAGGGCGCTCACCAGCACCGGCCCCGCGCAGGCGATGATCGCGGCAAGGGGGCCCGGCCCGGAGGAGGGACGCAGCCGGCGCGCCGACGCCCGGGCTCCGAAGAACCCCAGCAGCCCGTGCAGCCCGACCGCGATCACGACGGACGTCCACAGGAAACTGGCCGTCCCCGAGGTGTCCGGAACGGCCGCGATCACTACCGCGGTCACCAGCGCCGCGGCCACCGTCCCGCACAGCGCGATCAGCGCGCCCCACGCGAAGGCGACGAACCCGTTGCGGACCCCCACGACGCCACTCCCCTCGCCCATAGCCTGCGACCGATCCCGCCGTTCAGCCGGGAAGGTGATCGCGCCAGAAGAAGTACGACAGCACCGCCCCGACCAGGGCCATCACCAGGGCCGTGACCGGCGCCGCGGCGGCGGACCGGTGGAGCCGCGCGTCCGAGGGGCCGGCCGGGTCGTACAGGATCCGCACCTCGGACCCGAGCGGGCGGCACGGGGCGCGGTCGTCGGTGAAGAGCCGTTCGGCCCCGTCCAGCGCGGTGTAACGGACGGTGAGGGTGCACGACGGCTCGTCCGGTCCGTTGTCCACGCACCGTTCGACGACGCCCACCGCGCGGACGGCCCTGCCCCGGAAGCGCACCTGAGCCACCAGGTGCACCGGCGCGGCGAGCACCAGGGCCGGGCCGCCGACCCCCATGACCAGCGTCTTCAGCCACGGCCCCGGAACCAGCGAGAACGCCGCGAAGACCGCGAGCACCACCAGCCCGCCCACGGACCAGAGCACCAGGCGCCGCGCGGTCGATCCGTGCATCGGTCATTTCTCCCGGAGTCTGAACGTCTCGAATATCTCAGGCATCCGGGGCGCCGAGGCCCCCGTCCTCGGCCAACGGAGCATGAACTCCACGAGAACGTCCCGGTCGGTCATCGCGTACACGCCCAGCAGGGTGAACGGCACCCGGGCACCGTCTCCGGCCTCGACCTCGTAGGCGGCCTCGAACCGGCGCGCCCGCACCGCTCCCGCGATCTCGACCGGGCGGTCGGCGGTGATCCGGTAGCGGTTGAGCAGCGCCAGCCCGCGGAACTGCGACAGCGCGGTGTCCAGGCCGGCGGCGAAGCCGCCGTACCCGGCGACGTGCACCTGGCCGTCCACGACGCCCGACGGGAGCACCGGGCCCTCGAACCGAAGCACGGGACGTCCCCGCTCGTCCTTCTCCTCGACGCGCCGCCACCCGGCCGGGTAGGAGAAGCTGTACAGGCCGGTCCGGTGGCCCTGGAAGCCTGCGGGAACGGGCGCCGGCTCGCCGCCCCCCGCGCACCCTGCCGGCGGCAGGGCCAGGAGGACGGCGACCGCCAGCCTCACCGGCAGCTTCGCCATGGCACCCACCCGGCTCCCGGCTTGAAGTAATGGGCGCTCTGAAGCGTGTGCCGCTCCGACTCGCGGCCGATCTCGAAGACGCCCCAGCGCGTCTTGGGCCGCCCGCCCTCGGCACCCCTGCCTTCGAGCTTGGTGGTGTCGCCGGTGTTGTCGTACGTGGTGCGTCCCATGGTCCCGGCCCCCTCGTCCCAGGCCCGCTCGACCCGGCCGGTGTCGCCGTCCAGGAGGTAGCGATCGATGATCTCCCTGTCCTCCTGCCTGGAGTGGTCGAGCCGCTTCTCGGTCAGGGTGCGCTGCGCGAAGAGGATCCACTGCTTGCCCGCCGTCCCGTCGAGGCGGTCACCGTCCGCGTTGCCCGACTCGACCTTGGCGTCCACCCGGGCGTAGAGGATGTCCTGCCCGTTCCGCACCTGCGAGAGCCCGACGACGTTGCCGTCCTTGTCCTCGGTGACGGCCCACGTCGTACCGCCGCGATGCTTGTAGTTCAGGCCGATGCTCGGATTGACCTTGATGGCGGCCTTCAACTGCGCCCGATGCTCCGGGAGAAGCAGGAAATCGTTCCCGAACTCGCTTTTGAAACGCCTTTCGATCGCCGTCAGAACGGCCTCCAGCCCGTCCTCCATCCCCTGCTGCGCCCGTTGCCGCAACGGCGCGGGGAGCCTTTGGACGATGTCGCCGACCTCCACCTGGACTCCGGCCTCGAACTCGCCCCGCTGGGTGTAGTAGGTGGTGCGTTCCCCGTTCTGGAGATTGGCCTCCGAGCCGGACACCAGCCAGCCCCGCCCTTTCAGGGGCACCTTCACCCGCGACAGCCTCAGCTCCGCCTTGAACCCCCCGGTGACGCCGCCCTCCATGTACTCGGCCGTCGGCGGCCGGTCGGGCTCGCTGCCGCCCATGTAACGATCGAAGTCGTCACCGACCCACGGCAGTCTGGTCCCGAGCCAAACGAACCCGCCCGTCAGCGGGTTGGTCCGCAGCGAGAACTTGACCTCGCTTCCGATCCGGTGATTCCTCAGATCGTCGAAGAAGCGGCGAGCCTCCTCCTCGGTCCTGAACCCCCCGTAGACCTTGCCGTTGGTGAGCATCAGCCCGCCCCAGACGCCGCCCTTGACCGGCCCGCCGCCCACGTCCGGAGTCGCCACACCGCCCTCGCCCCAGGTGAAGTCGACGACCTCCCAGACCACCTTGCCGTCGGGCCCCACACGCTTGTTGAGCTGCAGGGTCCCGCGGCTGTTGGTACGGACGTCCACGCGCTTGGTCGGGATCGTGAGCGTCTCTTCCAGGTAGGTGGTCTCGGAATGGGCGAGACACGGCTGAACGGGCGCGTCCGGATCCAGCGCCTGCGGATTCCGTCCGTTCGGATCGGGTGGCGGGCACTCGTCCACCAGGCCCCCGGACTGGGCCACCTTGCAGATCCCCGCGCCGACGTACCCGACGATCCGACCGCCGGCCCCGGACAGCACGAGAGCCGCGGCGACCAAGGCCAGCAGCAGGATCGCCGCCAGGTACCCGACCGGCCCTTCCCCCCGGTCGGGCCGGACCGGCCGCCCCCGCACCACGCCATCTCGTTCGCGCACGCCAGGAACGGTGCCATTATCCGGCACATCAGGAATTGAGTCCGCGGGCCCATTTCAGACCCAATTCGCAAATGTCGATGCGACTCTATTAAATGTTCCCCATAAAGAGAGAGGACATTTTCTGCGCGTTTACCTCGTGGCCATGTCCGCGGCGGCGCACGCTTGCAATGGGCCGCTCCCGTGGGCGTACGGCAACGCTTCGCAAGGATCAGAGGGACGCGGGCCCACCCGGACAGGACACCGAGCCCCGTATCAAGGCCGGTACGGACTTGGGAGCGATGCGCGACGCATCGCGCATGGGAACGACCGTTGGGCCCCCGGGCCCAAACGTGGGTCCAGGGGCCCAGTTAGCCCGTTGCAAGGGCCCAGTGAGGGGTGGGCCTCAGAGCCCGGTCGTTCCCGCACGTCGCCCGTCCGCCCACTGAGGTTGGCCGCCGTCAGGCCGACCACGACGACCCGTCGAGCGTTCTCAGCGATCCCCGGCCGGCGGTGGGACGTGCACGCCCGCATAGAACCCGCGGCCCTCGATAGGTGCCACTCTCACTCTCAGGCCAGTGCTTGGTGCCTCGACCATCATTCCGCCTCCGGCGTAGACGGCCACATGCCCGGGATTGGGGAATATGAGGTCACCGGGCCGCAGCTGGCTCACCGAATGCAGCCGCACCCCGAAATTGACCTGGTAGTAGGTGGTCCGGGGAAGGAGGATCTTGCCACCGGATGCCTGGTACACGGCGTACTGGGTGAGCCCGGAGCAGTCGAAGCCGACCGTGTTGGTCCCGCTGTAGCCGCCAGGTGAGCAGCAGATGCCCGTGCTGGGGCCCCTAGGACCTCCGCCTCCCCACGAGTACGGCGTGCCGAGCCAGCACTTGGCCCACAGGACGATCCGCTCACCGAACGGGACGCTCTTGTCAGGCTTGGGGCCGTCCTTACGGCACTCTCCCTCGACATAGGGACCGGAGGGAAGGCCGGAGTCCGGCATACCGGTGTACTTCTCCGCGGCCTCCTTGGCCACGAGGCGGACCTTGAAGAGCCGCAGCGCCCGCTCACGGGGGACCCCGCCTCCATTGGCTCGCCAGACGATGACACGATCACATCGCATCCGCGCGGGCGAGCCCCCTTCACCGCCCACCCCGGCGACCTGGCCTTCGTACCGGCACTCGGGAAGGCGAAGCTCGGCGATCGCGGTGGCGGTCCCCCGCCCCTTGGAGATTCCGGTCTTGCCACCCCGGTCGGTGCAGATGTTGCGATTGTTCGCCAGATCCTCGCGGTCCTTGGCCGTCAACTCCTTCTCGTCTTTGAGAAAGCAGTCCTCGGTCTGAACGCTGGCCTTCATCGTCTCGCCGAGAATACCGCTGGGACGCACTTTCCCTGCCAGTTGCGCACCATTGCGCTTGGCATAGTCCGCGGCCTTGCGGTTATAAATCGGATTCGGAGCGTTCTCGTTCGGCTCGACGGTCCACAGCCCGGCGCTCCCGGGCAGGTCCCCGTTGAGCGCCCTGCTCAGCGCCGCGTCGCGCAGCGGTGTCACCGCGGCGATCGCGGCGGCGTCCGCGGCGATCTGCGCGCGGGAGCGCATGTCGTTGGCCTGGGCCACCTGAATGGCCAGGACGCTGAGCCCCAGGGCGCACACCATCGCGAGCAGCATGACGATCTGTGTGGAGCCCTCATCGCGGCGGTGGCCCCGAAAGCGCGCAAGCCTCACGAAAGCTACTCCAGTGTCCAGAGTCGGATGGTCCCCACGCGAAGCTAAGGAATCACCCACACCAAGTAAAGGGCCTCAGGGCCCAAATGCACGCCGATCCTCCGATCACCGGCGCTCCGGACCCTTACCGTGAGGGAGATCAGCCCCGGTCAAGGTTTGAGACGCCCACTCACCACCGAAAGTTCACCGCGGGCGGACACCGGGCGCGCCAGGCCGCCCCGGTGGTCAACGAAAAGCGGGCCGCCGCACTGATCGTCCCGTGCGGGCACAAAGGACCCGCACGGCCGGTGACCTGCACATTCCCTCAGGTCAGCTTGAGCTCCGGGAACTTGATGTCGGGGAGCAGGTCGAACGGGCCGCGGCGTTCGGAACGGGCCTGGAAGGACTTGAGGATCTCCGGCACCCGGCCGTCGTCCCCCTCATCGCCCTGGGGAACCCGGACCGTGAGCTGGAGCAGCACCTGATCCTCCGTGAGCGCGAAGGTGTCGATGCTGCGCAGGGACACCGAGGCCCCCGTGGCGGTCCGCGACCTCTGGGACAGCTCGAAGCGGTACGCCGAGACGGCGCCCTTCACCACGACGGGCTCCTCCTTGACGACCCGCTGCCCGGACTTCTGCGCCGAGGAACGGAACTGCACGAGCTTGGTCTCGAGCTCGTGCGGCCACTGCTCCCATTCGGCCACACGAGCCTGCCCGGAGTAGGCGCCGTCCCGCGTGGCCGGGCCGTTGAACTCCATATAACGGTGCCCGAGATCGTCGCTGCCTTGCTGCGGGCGCCATCCGGCCGGCCGCGCGACGCGATAATGGGAACCGTTATATCCTTCGAATCCGGGCGGGAGGGCGACCGCCTCGGTGAACTGGCGCCAGGGAGCCCACCAGGCCAGTCCCGCGACGATCGCGATGAGAACGAAAATGCGAACGGGGTAAGACACAGGTCAACGTATATGAAATCGAGGTTCCGCTGTGGAGAGCCTCAGGACCCAGACCGGGACCCATTTCAAAGCCCCGCCTCAACAGGAACCCCTTCCGGCGCACAGGTGCGCCGTCCTCACCGGGTCCGGCGGAAGAGGAGCACTCCGTCCTCCGAGGCCACCTGTACGAAGCCCCGGCCGCCCAAGGTGCGCAGCGCCGCCGACTGCTGCCGGGCGCTCGGGGAGTCGAGCCCCAGTTCGGCCCGCCGCTCCCTGGCCTCGATGAGTTCGCGCCCCCGCTTCGAGGCGCTCGATGCCCCCTCCTTGGCCCAGTAGACCGTGTCGACGACGACCCAATCGACACGCTCATCCCCGCGAGAGGGGAAGAGCACGACCCCGGTCCGGTCCACCAGGTGCGGCGCCAGCCTGTTGGAGGCGGCGACGGCGGCGCCGTCCGGGATCATGCTCAGCACCCGCCCCGCGGCCACGGCGTGCCGTTCCAGCCGGTAGGTCTGCGGCACCAGCATCCCGTTCCAGATGACCATGGGCGGCAGGAGCGTGAACACCGCGGTCACCCAGACCACCGCCCGGCCGTAACGGCGGACGAACCGGCTCCGGCTCGCGGCGAACGCCGGCAGCGCACTGATCGTCGCCACGAAGAGGATGGGCATCAAAGGCGCGTTGTAGTGGACGCCCCCGATGGACCAGTGGAACGGGTTGTCGGAGATCAGGCGCGGGAGCAGTCCCGGGATCACCAGCAGCGTCAGTGGCGAACGCAGGGTCGCTCCGCAGGTGATGATCAGGACCATGATGATCGGCATCGCCTTGCCGGGGTGCTCCCCGAAGCCGAGCGGCAGCCCCGTCAGGGCGCGCACCGGGCCGCCCTCGACGAACGCGGAGTAGCTGAAGCCGTTGGTGTTGAAGTACGGGAGGAACACCTTGACGGTGAAGGCCACGGCCACCAGGCCGATCACCACCAGGAGCGCGCCGGTACGGCGGCTGCCGCGCCACCACAGGTAGGCGCCGACCGCGGCCACGGTCAGCCCCATGTCCTCCTTGACGAAGATGAGCGGCAGCGTCCAGGCCGCCGCGGCGGTCCAGCGGTGCTCGGCCAGCGCGACCATGGCGAACGCCAGCATCGGGACGGCGAAGGCGATCTCGTGGAAGTCGAAGCCGATCGCGCCATGTACGCCCCACGACAGGCCGTACATGGCGGACATGATGAGACCCGTCCCCGTACCGAGGCGGCGCAGGGCGTACCTGGTGATCGGGACCACCGAGACGGCGATCAGGGCCGCCTGGGCCACCAGAAGGGTCACCGGGTCGGGCCACACCCAGTAGAGAGGGGCAAGCAAGGCGATGATCGGATGGAAGTGGTCACCGAGCAGGTTGAACCCCGGGCCCTTGATCGGCACGATCGGCGCTTCGAACGCCGCGTAGGCCCGTACGGCCTGATCGAAGATCCCCAGGTCGAAACCGGCGGTGTAGAGATTGCGGTGGCGGGCGATCGCGTAGGCGCTGTAAAGGCAGAACAGGAGCGCCGCCAGGACACCCGGAGCCCACCGCCGCAGGCGATCCGGTCCCGCGCTCCCCTCCGGCAGGGTGGCTGCGTCACTGCCGGCCGCCGCCCCGGTCGGCTCCTCCGCCCCCGCCGCCCTCGCCATCTCAGTCTCCGGCACCTTCGCCCCCGCCTCTCCCCGCTCCAGCGTTCCGTTCCTTCGCCCGGCCCTCGGCGCTCGCGGGTACGCCTTATCGGGACCGCGTGTACAGCCGCACCCGGTAGCCGCCCGACTTCCGCGTCAGCGACCCGGCGAACTCGGGAGAACCGGTGATCGCGTTCTTGGCCGCCCACAGGCGGTCGGTCCGCACCCCGGTGAGGTCCGGTTCACCCGGTTCGACGATCCACACGCGACGCACCGGCTCCAGCCGCCGGCTGAACTCCGGCACATCGACCTCCGTTCCGGTGAGATTCGCCGCCGTCCGCGGCGTCGCCTCCTGCGCGATATCCCGCAGGCCGCTGAAACCTTCCGGATAGGCCGCCGTCACATGGCGCCAGAAGGCCGGCAGATAGACCACCGCGTCATCCGGCCTCTTGTGGCTCCCTACGAAATCCGACAGTGCCCGGATATCGTCACCGCCGTGGGCGTCGGGAGTCCGCACGATCTGGTGGGCGGGAACGAAAAGGATGGCCGCCGCCACCGCGGCGGCGATTCTTGTCTTGTTCCCCATATTCGCCAGCACGGCACCGGAAATGAGCGCCACCGCGGGAAACGAACAGGCGAGGTAGCGGAAAAGGAACATGGGCTGCACCAGCGAAACGAGTAGCAGCAGCGTCGCCGGGAGAAGCAGCCATGCCAGCAGGAAGCGGAACGCCCGAGCCTGCGTCCCCTCTGGAGACTCCTCCGCCTCTCTCTCCGCGCGCGCGAACCGTCCCCCGCCCAGGGCGCCCACGGCACCGATCACCGCCAGAGGGAGGAGCACGAACACGTACCCGCCGCCGAACAGTGTGGACATCACCCCGACCACCTGGCCGGTGTCGGTCTCCTGGATCCACTGGACGGCCGACCGCTGCCGCCAGGCGAGCACCGCGAACGGGGACACCGCCACCAGCGCGATCGCGGCCGACCACGCCCACGCGCGGACCCGAGCCTTCCGGTTCCGCCCGGGCCCGGCGCTCAGCAGGATGTGGACGAGGTGCGCCGGAACGAGCAGGACGCTCATCAGCCCGGCCGCGATGGTCGATGCGAGCAGGAGCGCGTACGCCGCGTACCAGCGCGCCGTCCCGCGCTCGACGGCGAGCACCAGGAGCAGCGTGGCGAAGGTGGCCAGCGCCACGACGAGGGCGGTCGACCTCGCCTCCTGCCCGTACCTGCTGACCGTGGGCGTGACCGCGAAGACCAGCCCGGCGAGCGTCCCGGCCCGGTGGGACAGCAGCCGGCCGCCGAGCACGGTGACACCGAACGCGGCCACCGCCATCGCCACCGCGGACGGCAACCGCACGGCGATCTCGGAATCGCCGAACGACTGCACGATCGGCCACAGCAGGAAATAGTAGAGACCGTGCACGGCGTCGATATTCTGCAACATCGACCACAACTCGCCGGGCGTCCTGCGGACCGCCGACAACGTCGCGGCCTCGTCACGCCAGAGGGAAGGGCCGCGAATTCCCCACACGGCGACGGCGAAGGCCACGGCCGAAGGAACGATCATGACCGTACGGCGCGCCCACGGCCGCGCGTTCTCCCGTCCGGAAACGCGCGTCCTTGACGAAACGATCGTGGAAGTATCTGTCAAGGCACCCGCATCGGTGTGAGTCTCCGGGTCGCCACCCGGACGACAGGAAATCTTCCTGACATGGTACTGGCGGAACGCGGCGGCCCGGCATAGGCCCACAGGCCCAATTCGAGACCCAGATCCGGGCTCGGCGGCAATTTTCCCGTGCGCCCCCGGGCCGCGCGCGCTTACGGTGATGGCCGTGACCGTTTCACCGACGCCGCCGCGGCTGCGAGACCGCCCGGCGGCGTCCGCGTCGCGCCGGACCGGTCTCCTCCCCTGGCTGCTCCTGGCCGGCTGGGCGGCCCAGGCGGGCGTGCGCATGCTGTTCTGGTGGGGGCGGACGGGCCCGCTCATCCTCCCCGACGAGACCGGATACCTGTTCGCGGCGCGGTGGCTGACCGGTGGCCCTCCTGCCGACCTGTCCGGTTTCAGCTTCTACCAGGGCGGCTACGCGCTGCTGCTCACCCCGGCCTACCTGATCAGCGACGACCCGGACACCGTCTACCTGCTGGCCAGGGTGACCAACGCGCTTCTCGGCGCGACGGTCTTTCCCCTCGCCTACCTCCTGCTGGTCCGCCTCGGGATCCGCCGCCTGAACGCCCTTCCGCTGGCGTGGGCGGCGGGGCTGCTGCCCGCCGGCATCCTGTACGGCGGCGGGCTCGCGCTCGCCGACACGATCCTGCCCTCCCTCGTGCTCGGCTGGCTCCTGGCGCTGGACAGGTTCGTCCGGACCGGGCACGTGCCCGCGGCGGCGTGCGCCAGTGTCCTTGCGGCGTACGCCTGCGCCACCCACATGCGCGGAATGATCGTGATCGCCGTCCACACGGTCGTGCTGACGGGATACGCGCTGTGGCGGCGCACGGAGCGGAGCACCCGCCGGACGGCGCTGGCCTGCCTGGCCGTCACCGTCCTCGGTTACGGCGCGGGCACCCTCCTCAACGCGCGCCTGCTCGACGCGCTCTACCCCACGGGCGAGAGGGACCACACGGGCATCCTGCTCGACCGCCTCCCCACCCTGGACGGCCAGCTGTGGGCGATCTCGGGCGCGGTCGGCCAGCTCTGGGCGATGATCTGCGGCACCTGGGGGCTGGCCGGGGTCGGCGTGATCCTGGTGGCCCGGACCGTGCTGACGCGTACCTCCCCCACCGCCGACCGCATCATGTGCGGGATCCTGCTCAGCGTCACGGCGGGCGTCGCGTACGCCTCCTCCGCCGCGCTGCCCAACGAGCATCGCATCGGCAACTACGCCTACGGCCGCTACCTCGCCTGCGTCGTGGTGGTCTACGCGCTCGTCGGCCTGGCCGCCCTGGTGAAGGGCCGATCCGTCAGGCGGGTCTTCGCCGCGACGCTCGTCCTGACCGCCCTCGCCGCCGTCTGGGTCCGGCTGTACGGCGGCGAACTGCTGGAACGCTACGCGCTCTACATCTGGGACCTGCCGGAGGTCGGGCTGCTCGGCGGCAGCTACGACCACTTCCGCCCGGCGGTGACCACGGCGGTCGCCGGTCTCCTGCTGGCGCTCCTGTGGGCCTTGTGTCGCTGGGGGGTGCCCAAGCTCTTCGGTGCCCTCATCGTCATCAACCTGTCGGTGGCACTGATCCCGATCGCCATCATGCGCGGCGCCGACGAGTCCTCGCCCGTCCCGTCCCTCCCGGGCGCGCGCGCCGGACGGGTGGCGGTCGAGCGGCCCGAGTACGGCACCGACCGGCGCCGTCCCGACCTGTACAAGCCCACTGCCGAGATGGTCCACCTGCGGATCGCCCACCAGGTGGGGTGGACCCGGCTCGAAGGCTTCGACAAGGAGCGGGGCCTGCCGGGGCCGGACGTGTGCACGGCGATGGTCTACTGGCCCGCCGGCGTCCAGGCGGCCGATTCCTGGCCCGGCCACCCGGCCGGCTGGCGCTACCAGCGCAGCGGCGCGGGGATCCGCGGTCTTTGGTGGGTCGTCTGGTACGACCCGTCCTGCCCCGCCGGCCGCTGACCTCGGCCGGGCCCCGCACCATCGCAGGGCCCGGCCCGGAACGGCTACTTCACTGGCGGGCTCACTGCACCGGGACGTTCTGCGCCTTGCCGAAGCCGGGCACGTCCACGGTCACGGACCGGACGTCCGCGGAGATCTTGTACATCGCCGTCAGGGTGATCGATTCACCCTGAGTAAGCTCGCTGACCTGTGGATTCATCGCGGTGAAGTAGGACCCGAGCCCTTGGCCCTGCCCGTCGCGAAGCACCCGGTAGCGGGCCTTGCCCGACTCCAGCGCCACCCCGTTGACGCCCGCGCCGTAGTAGCCCTCGGACAGGGCGAGGCCGTTGAACACCGCGTCCACCTGCAGCTTGGTCGGATCGTCGTTGATCGCCGTCCACGACAGGGTCGCGTAGCCCTCGCCGGCCCGGCGCAGCGGGCCGACCTCGACCTTGGCGTTACGCGGCCAGGCACCGGCGTACCCGGGCGGCGGCCCGCCCTGGGCCCGCAGCGAGACCTTCGCGGTGGACGAGGGGGCCGGGGCTGACGGCGGCGCGGCGGGACGCGGGCGGGCGAATGAGACCGACACCCGGCGGTTGAGCGCCCTGCCCCGCTCGGAGTCGTTCGACGCCACCGGTTGGGTCGAGCCGTGCCCCTTGGCCTGGTAGGTGATCCCCGTCCGGGTGACCAGCTTCTGCAGGGCACCCTGGACGCTCTGGGCGCGGCGCTCGGAAAGCGGCTCGTTGATGGCGTCGTTGCCCGAGTTGTCGGTGTGCCCGTCGACCGTCACGGTCTTCCCGGGCGATTGGTCGATCTTGGCGGCGACCTCTTTCAGGATTTCCTGGGCCCGAGGCGTCAGGTCGGCCTTGTTCAACGCGAAGAGCACATCGGAGGAGACGCGCACTTTCAGGTCCGCGCCGAGATCCTCCTCGACACCGGTGGCGTTCTCGGTGAGCGCCGCGACCGGCAGAACGCGGGGGGCCGCGGTGGGGGTCTTCGCGGGGTCCATCTGCTGGCCGCCCTCGACCTCCAGCGTCCCGCCCGGCCTATTCGTCACCGGTACGTCGAGAAGCGGCGCGGCGTTGGGAAAAACGACACCCAGTTTCGACACCGAGGCCGGCGGCGCCGGGAACGCGGCGGCCAGTTCGATGGACTGCCCGGCCTGGACCGTCAGGAACCCGGTGTACCTGGTGCACAGGCATTTACCTCCGGTCTCCGCCAGAGGAAAGTGTCGCCGCGAATTGACCGGATCGAAAAGGGTGATTCCCGAAACCGCGTTCGGGTCCGCCTTCATACCTTCTGCCGGAGGTTGGACGAAGCCGCTGAGGGTGGAGCCGAAGTCGAACGGCCCGCCGTCCTGGTTGACGGCGCGCATCCTGGCGATGACGATCTTGTCCGACACCCGTTCCAGTGCCATCAGATCGACGCGCACCTTGGAGTTCTGCATCATGACCTGCGACTGCAACGGCGTGGAGTTGGCCGGTGCACCGCCCGAGGACGGGGAACCCGACGGTTTCCCGGAGGGCTTGTCGTCGGAGGCGCAGGCGGAGACCGCCAGCCCCGCCGCGATCAGAACGGCCGTCGGCCTGAACAGGGCAGCGGGCGTGACGACCTTCCAACACATCGTTCGGGGGAACCTCACCCTCGGACTCCTCTCTCTTCCAGCCGGCGGAACGGAACGACGGCGGACACACGACGATACCCGGAAAGCTGGTTTCCCCCAGCCTTCCGGGTATCTGTGAGTCGTCGCGAGGAGACGCGGGTCAGGTGCTGCCGCCACCCTTCTGGAAGACCTTCGTGATGGCCTGCTTGATGAAGTTCACGATGTCCGTGCCGATGCCGGAACTGACGAACGCACCGGCGATCACCGCGATCAGGAGAATCACCGCGATGTAGGAGATCGGGCCCTCTCCACGGTCTTCCTTCATGCGCTCCTTGGTGAGGCTGTAGCGCGCACCGAGCCACGCGTACGCCGTCTGCATCTGCTCCATTTTCCACCCTCCGCGTTTCCCGATCCGTTCGCTCTCCATAAAGGTACGGAAACGGGTACGGAAGACGTAGGGTCCGCAGACCCAAACCAGGCCCATTCTGGAGGCCCATCAGCGGTCCCCCACCGCGGTGCCGAGCCAGCGGGCGATGGCGGTCGCGCGGTTGTCCACCGACATCTTGGAGAAGATGCGGTTGACATGGTTCTTCACCGTTTTCTCGACGAGGAACAGCTCCGCGGCGATGGCCCGGTTCGTCAGTCCGCGCGCGATGAGGTCCATGACCTCGGCCTCCCGCGCCGAGAGGCCGAAGCGAGCGTGGTCGCCGGAACGCGCCGTGTCGCCACCCGTCGCCGGCCTGGGCTCCTGCACTGCGGCCATCAGCGCGCTCACAGCGGCTGGTGACAGCGGGTTGCCCGTCCCCCCGGCGGTGTCGCGGACCGCCGCGGCCAGGGCGTCCGCGGTGAAGGTGCCATGGACGAGGTAGCCGCTGGCGCCGTTGCGCACGGCCGAGCGGACCACCTCCGGATCGTCGGTGTAGGTCAGCATCAGCACCCGTGTCAGCTTGCTGAGGACCTGGGCCGCGGTGACCCCGTCCACGAGGGGCATCCGCACGTCGAGCAGCACCAGGTCCGGCTTGAGCCGTTCCGCCAGCTCGATCGCGTGCTTACCGTCGCCGGCCTCGCCGACGACCTCCGCCTCGCCACGTGCTTCCAGCAGCGCGACCAGCCCGGATCGGACCACGGGATTGTCGTCGGCGACGACCACTCTGATGGGAGCCATCGGTTTCCTTCCGCTCGTCGGCGGTCTTCGCGCCGCAATTCACGCCACTTCAAGATCGGTCGCCCATCCCTCCCCCAGGGCCCCGGGGAAGGTGACGGCGATGGTGGTGCCCGCGCCGGGGCGAGAGTCGACGTCGAGCCGCGCGCCCACGGTCGCCGCCCGTTCCCGCATCCCGACCAGCCCGTAGTGCCCCTCCCGGACCAGTTCGGAGAAGTCCGGCGAGGCGCTGAAGCCATGGCCGTCGTCGGCGACGGTGAGCACCGGGCCGGCGGGCCCGAGGGTCAGCCGGACGTCGACCGCCGAGGCGCCCGCGTGCCGGGACACGTTCTCCAGCGCCTCCTTGAGGATCGCCACCAGCTCGTACCTGGTCCGCAGGGGCAGGTCGACGCCCGGATCGGCGCTCACCCGGGCCTGCACGCCGGACGAGCGCGCCCAGTCCGCGGTGACGGCCCCGACGACGGTGTCGATGGGCTGCTGCACCACGTCCTCGCGCAGGTCGGAGATGAGCTGCCGCACCTCGCGGGAGGCGATCTCCGCGGCCGCCGCGATGCGCACCGCCTCCTGCTCGGCCCGGCTCGGTTTCCTGGCCAGCCAGAGCGGCAGCGCTTCCGCGGACATGGCGATGCCCCGCAGGGTCTTGGCCAGCGAATCGTGCATCTCCCGGGCCAGCCGGGCCCGTTCCTCGGCCGCGGCGGCCACCACCTCGGCCTGGCCGCGCGCCTTGTAGAGTTCCTCGTGCTCGTCGAAGAGCCGGCGTATCTTCGCGCCCAGGTAACCGCAGATGGGATAGAACGCGGGCATGGCCACGACCGTCTGGAAGCTCACGATCGAGCCCGAGTCGCTGGCCGCGGCCCCGTAGTAGGCGGCCACCTGCATCAGGCAGACGAGCAGGACGCCCGTCCGGTGGTGGAGCAGGCCCGCGACGGTGGACGTCACCACGGTGAACAGGAAGAACGGCCCGAGCACGCCTCCGGCGACCAGCACCACGTAGGAGACGCACACGTCGATCACGATCAGCACGGGGTAGGCGAGCAGCCACGTCACGATCTGCTGCCAGGCGACCAGGCCGAGCCAGGACAGCAGCGCCACGCCCACCACCACGACGGTGGTCTCCAGGTTCTGCCGGTTGTACGGGGTCAGCAGCATGGACATCACGGCCATCCAGATCCGGACCTGCATGAGCAGCCGGAAGGTAGAGCCGATCCGCCGCCCGGCGACGCCGCCGAGCCCTTCACCCGCCAAAGACGTTGCTGACGTTGGCACCGCTCCCCCAGTACAGCATCGCGATGATGAGCAGGATCATGCCGGGCACCATCAGGAAGGTGACGACCATGGTGATCTGCGGATCGGCGCGCTGTGCGCGGCGGCGCGCGTTCTGGAACGCGTCCCGGCGCATGTCGACGCTGATCTCGCTCAGGGCTCGGGCGAGCGGCGCGCCGAGTTCCTCGGCCTGCAGGATCGCCGTGACGAACGCGGCGAGCGAGTCGCTGTCGTTGCGCTGCCGCAGGTCCTCGAACGCGGTGCGGAACGGAGCCCCCAGCTCCATCTGGCGCAACGCCGTCATCATCTCGTCCGAGAGGGCGCCCTGCATGCTCTCGGCCACCCGCCGCAGCGCCGGCCGGAAGCCCATCCCGGCCGACACCGTCACGGTCAGCACGTCCAGGAAGTCCGGCAGCGAGCGCTGGATCTCCTCCTGCCGTTCCCGGGTCAGGTTCCACAGCACGATGTCGGTCTGCACGAAACCGATCGCCAGCAGCAGCGCGCCGAGGTACGGATGACCGCTGATCATGCCGCTCAGGCCGGCCACCCCGTAGACCGTGATGTTCCCGGCCTTGTTCTGGGCGTACCCCTCGACCGTCAGTCCCGCCGGCCGCCCGGCCCGCTCGATCCGCTGGCGGAGCTTGCCGCGGCCCGAGGGTGAGATCGTCCGCAGCACCAGCGGCGCCAGCGGCCGCCCCAGCGGGTTGATGATCTCGCCGAACGGGCCGAAGTGCTCCTTCTTCTTGGCCTTGCCGCCGGTGACGATCTGGGCGTCCGCCGCCGCCGGCCGTCCGTGGCTGCGCAGGAGGTAGCCCCAGACGAACAGCGGCACGGTGAGCCCGGCGGCGAGCGCGATGATCAGTGGCATCACACATCGATCCTTGTCATCCGGCGGATCAGCAGGACCGCGGAGGAGAAGAGGACCAGCACCGTCACCAGGATGAGCTGGCCGACGACGGAGGCGGTCATCCGTTCGAGGGTGCCGGGGCTGAAGACGGCGATGCCCAGCAGCATCACCGCGCCCATGCCGCCGATCGCCCAGCCCGCGACGACCGACTGGCCGAGGATGGTCTTGACCTCGCGCCGCGTCTCCTTGCGCTGTTCCAGCGTGGTGGCGATGTTGCGGAGCGAGGTGATGAGCGAGCCGCCGGAACGGGACGCCACCACCAGGGTGCTGACCAGCACGGCCAGCTCCCGGGACGGAAGCCGCTCCCGCAGGTCGTTCATCGCCTCGTCGAACGACTGGCCGAGCCGCAGGGCCTCGGCGGTGCGCGCCAGTTCGGTACGGGCCGGATCGTCCAGCTCCTCGGCCGCCATCTCGATGGCGGTGCGGATGGACAGCCCCGCCGAGGTCGCGTTCCCCAGGACCCGGGCGAGCTCGGGGAGCTGCCCGACGAACTCCTCCCGGCGGCGGTCCTCCTGGTGCCGCAGGTACGCGAACACCGCGCCGCACCCGCCGGCGGCCAGCACCACGCCCAGGAAGGGCGAGAGGAACTGGCCGAGCAGCACGATGATCGCCAGCCCGGCGCCGCCCAGCGCGAAGACGAAGGTGGAGAGCCTGATCCGGGTGCCGGAGGCGGTCAGCCTGCGGCCGAGCCGCCGTCCCAGGTTGGTACGGCGCAGCCGGGCGTCCCAGCGGTCGAGGAACGTGGCCATCCGCCGCTCCTCGTACCCGCGGGCGCCGCGGGTGGCCAGCTCGGCCCGCTGGTCGAGGCCGCGGCCGAACTCGTAGGCGGCCCACACCACGGCGGCCAGGACCGCGAGGAGGGACAGCATGATCGTGGGAAGGTTCACCGGGCACCCCCGTGCTCTCCCAGGCCGTTGTGGCCCGCGCCGTTCGCGCCGACGCCGAAGACGGGCGGGATCGCCTCGCCGCCGAACATCAGCTTCTCCGCGAGTTCGGGCGGGAGCGGGGAGTGGACGAACCGGCCCCGCACCACCCGGTCGAGCCCGACCGGTTCCTGCTGGAAGCGCAGGATGCCGGTCAGCCTGACCTCCTCGCGCCGCCCGGAGGTGATCACTCCGATCTCCTTGACCCACCGGGACCCGTCGGCCGCCCGTTCCAGGAAGATGATCACGTCGACCGCGTTCACGATCTGGTCGCGCACCGCCTCGTAGGGGATCTTGACCTCGCTCATCGAGGCGAGCGTCTCCAGGCGGTGGATCGCGTCCTGCGCCGAGTTGGCGTGCACGGTCACCAGCGAGCCGTCATGGCCGGTGTTCATCGCCTGCAGCATGTCCAGGGTCTCCGAGCCCCGGACCTCGCCGACGATGATGCGGTCGGGCCGCATCCGCAGCGAGTTGCGCACCAGGTCGCGGATCGTGACGGCGCCCTCGCCCTCGATGTTGGGCGGGCGGGACTCCAGCCGGATCACGTGGTCCTGCTGGAGCTGCAGTTCCGCCGAGTCCTCGATGGTGACGATCCGCTCGTGGCTGGGGACGAAGCCCGACAGCGCGTTGAGGAAGGTCGTCTTGCCGCTGCCCGTACCGCCGGTGACGACCATGTTGAGCCGGGCCCGCACGAACGCCGCCAGCAGCACCGCGGTGGCCTGGTCGAGCGACCCCTTCTCCACCAGCTCGTGCATCTGGTACGCGCGCGGGAAGCGGCGGATCGTCATCACCGGGCCGATGAGCGACAGCGGCGGGACGATGACGTTCACCCGCTCACCGGTGGGCAGGCGCGCGTCCACCATCGGGCTGGACTCGTCCACCCGCCGGTTGACCTGCGCGACGATCCGGTCGATGGTCTGGTGAAGCTGCGCCTCGCTGGCGAACCCGATGTCGAGCCGGGTCAGCTGGCCGGCCCGCTCGATGTAGATGTCGTCGGGTCCGTTGACCATGATCTCGGTGACGGTCGGGTCGGCCAGCAGCGGCTCCAGCACCCCCAGGCCCAGCGCCTCGTCCACGATCCGGCGGATCAGCATGCTCCGCTCGCGGGCGGCCAGCACCGGGCCCTCGCGGGTGAGGATGTGGCCGACCACCTTCTCCAGGCGGGCCCGCCGCTGGGTCAGGTCCAGCTCCGCCAGGTCGTCCAGGTTGATCTCTTCCAGCAGCCGCGACCGCCAGTGCGCGATGCTGGCGCCGGCCGGCGCCTGGCGGCCGGCCGCGTCCTTGGCCTCCACCCTGTTACGCAGTCCCATCGCTCACCCTCCGACCGGGATCTGAACCTTGCGCGTGATCGTGAAGTCCAGCGGAACGCCCTTGGCCAGCATCGGGACCTTGGCGCGGATCACGCACACGACGGCGTCGCCGTCGCGGAAGACCTGGACCGACTGCTCGTTCAGCCACGCGGGCATGACGTTCTCCGCCGCGGCGCGCCCGGCGCCGACGTCCTGCATGCTCCCGACCCGGGCACCGGTACGGGCGGCGTCCTCGATCTTCTCGACCGCGGTGAACCCGGCGTAGACCTCGAAGCAGACCATGAGCACGAACAGGAACAGCCCGATCATGGACAGGTACTCGGTGGCGGCGCTTCCCCGGTCGCGATCGGCGGTCATCGCGCACCCTCCTGCTCGTACACGACCTTGGTGCGGGCGGAGACCGTCATCGGCAGCAGCACGCCCGGGAAGAGCAGCGGCACCTTGATGTTGACCCGTACGTAGCCGCAGTCCTCGTCCACCCGCGGCACCTTCCTCGGGTCGCAGACGTCGCCCGTCGGGTAGCGGACCTGGATGTTCTCCTCGTCGGCCCACAGACCGGCGATGCGCTGCACCGCGGCCTTCTTCACCTCGTCGTGGTCGCCCCCGACCGCGGCCACGCGGGCGCCCTCGTTGGCGGCGTGTCCCGTGTAGGTCGCCGACATCCCGACCAGGAACGCCTCCCACACCAGCAGGCAGGTGGTGAGGAGCACCGGGAGGATGCCGGTGAACTCCACCGCGCCGGAGTCGCGGCGGGCGGACGCCGCCGGTGCCGGGGGCCTTCTCATGTCCCTCCCGCCTTGGCGCGGAGCAGGCCGCCGCGCCCCTCGGGTCCGGTGGGGATCGGCAGCACGCCCAGTTCCTCGCCGAGCTGGGCGATCGCCCGCCGGAAGCCGTCGTCGTCGACCCTGGCGAGGGCCCCGTTGTTGATGGCGCGCTCCAGCGCGCGGAAGGCGGGCGGGACGGTGGTGCGCAGCAGCGGCATCCCCAGGATCCGGGCGGCGAAGTCCGGCTGGATCTCGTTCTTGCGGCTCTGCCGGGTCAGCACCACCGAGACCTGGTCGGGCTTGCGCACCCGCAGCCGTTCCCACAGGTGCGCCAGCCGCTTGGCGGCCCGCAGGCAGGGCAGGTCCGGGGTGACGGTGATGACGGCCTGGTCGGCCATCTCGACCGACGACACCGACCCCTCGGTCATGAAGGCGCCGCAGTCCACGATGACCACCTCGTAGCGGGAGCGCAGCACCCCGAGGATCTGGCGGGCCGCCAGCGAGGTCACGTCCTCCGCCCGTTCCCCCTCCGAGGGGGCGAGCAGGACGTGCGGGCCGGCGTCGTGGACGAACAGGGCGTCGGCGAGCATCGTCCCGCTGAGCTCGTCGGCCACCCCGACCAGGTCGGCGATGCTACGCCGGTGGACCATGTCGAGGTAGGTGGGGATGTCGCCGGTCTGGAGGTCCATGTCGACCAGGCAGACGGTCCGGCCGGCCGCGGCGGCGGTCAGGGCGAGCTGCACCGCCAGGGTCGTCGCCCCGGTGCCGCCCTTGGCTCCGGCCAGCGCCACCACCCGGCCGCGGCGGCCGCCGATCTCGTCGATGCCGGGGTTGGCGCCGAGCCACCGCCGCATCCCCCGGGACCACTCGGCCACCGAGGTCAGCCGCGAGTTGAGCTCCTCCAGGGTGGGCGTGCGGCCCAGCACGCCGCGCGCGCCCGCCTCCAGCGCGCGGGTCAGCACGTCCTCGTCCACCCGCTCGCTGATCAGCACCGCCGCGACGTGCGGGCGGCGCATCGCGATCTCCCGGATCAGTTCCTGGCCGGACTGCGGGGTGATGTCCTCGTCGATCAGCACGACGTCGAGTTCCTGGTGGGAACTGGCGATGCCGAGGACGTCGCCGGAGCCGGTCTCGACGCCGACGACCTCGACGTCGGCCAGCTCGGCGATCTGCGTGCGGAGGCGGCCGGCGAGCTCCTGGTCGGCGGTGCCGATGAGGATCTGGATGCTCATCGTCCCGCCTGCGGGGTCTCGCAGAGGCGGTTGAACGGGGGCTTGGCGTCCTGGGCGCCGCCCACCAGGGCGAGCCGCACCTTGCGGGCGAAGCTCTCGGCGTAGGTCAGCTTCAGGGTGTCGTCGGAGTTGAGCGCGAAGGTCACCGGGACGGCCGCGCCGGAGGTCTGCTGCCGGCTGCCGCCGCCCTGCTGCTGCCCGCCGCCGGCGTCGCTGGTCTGCTGCACCTGGCCGACGTTGATGACCTGGACGCGGTTGAGGATGCGCACCGCGCAGGCCGAGGTGACCTGGCGGCCGTTCTGGGTGGAGTCGAACGAGGCGTACACGTCGACGATCGACCCGTTCATGACCTTGCCCGCGACACCGGTCTCCGCGTCGATCAGGATGGCGATCTCACGCTGGCCGGGACGGAGCGAGGGCGCGTCCAGGAGCATGCCCTGCTGGAGGTAGGCGCCGCTGGGGATGCTCCCGGCCGCCACCTTGCCCTGCAGGTCGGCGATGTTGGTCACGAAGGCGTTGGTCGCCCACTTCTTGGGGATCTGCGTCTGGCGCACGGCGGAGGCGCTGACCGGCTGGAACGCCTCGATGTTGGACTGCACCTGCAGGACCGTGGTCATCTCGCCGACCGCGGCGTCGGCGTCGGCCTGCACCTTCCCGACGTACCCGACGACCGTGATGAACACCAGCACGGCCCCCACGGCCGCCAAGATCATCAACAGCACACCACGTCGCTGGCGGGGGTTCATGTCACTCCGTTCCTACAGAGTCGAACGTGCTAGTGATTCCTGATCGGCCGGAACTCGATGGTGCCGTTGCGGGAGGCCTCATCGTTCTGAGACGCCTCCTCCACCGTGGGTGGTTCGGGCTCGGCGACCGGAGTCCCGGTTCGGTCAGGGTGGGCGGTGGACACGGAGATCGTGTCCGGATGGTCCGGCGGGGACCCGGCGTCCGCCGTCCGGTCCTTCCCGTCCGGCGCGGGGCCCGGGGAAGGAGGCCACCGTTCGGACGGCGCGCCGGGCCCTTCGCCGGGGTCCGGCCGGGCCGGGAGGACCGGCTGCGGCGCGGTGGGCGCGGCCGGAGGCGGCGCGCCGAAGGACTGCGGGGGCTTGGGAGCCCCGGACCGCGGAGGCTGCGGAGGCTGCGGATCCGGCATCGGTGTCGGGGCCGGCATGGGCATGGGGACCGGCGCCGGCGGCGCGGCCGTTGGGCCGGCCGGCGGAACGGGGGCCTGGGGTCCGGGAGGCGGAACGGGGGCCTGGGGCCCGGGACGCGGTGGCGCCGGGCCCTGCGGTACGGCGGACGGGGGCGCGGAGCCGGGTGGCGCGGGGGCCGGCGGGGCCGGCGGGGCCGCCGAGGCCGCCTGCGGCTGGGCGGGGACCACGGGGCCGGAAGGCTGAGGGCCGGGACCAGGGGGCTGGTGACCGGGGCCGGGGCCGGGGGGCTGAGGGCCGGGGCCGGGAGGCTGAGGGCCGGGGCCCGGCTGGACGGCCGTCCCCGCCGGCGCCTGCTCCTGCGCACCCGGCTGGGCCCGGTGGCAGAACGGGCACACGGCCAGCGCGGCAGGTTCGCCGCACCAGGGGCAGGGTGCGTGCCGGACCGCCTCCAGGGCCGCGTGCAGGTCCTGTGGATGGCCGCTGAACGCGACGAACTCCGCGTACTTCTTGGTCCCCCAGTACTGCGCGCTGAGCGGCTGGGACGCCACGAACGTCAGCGAGACGACGCGCAGCTCGGGCTTGAGCCTCTTCTGGAGCCAGTCCACGTCGCCGTGCTCGTGGGAGGCGAGCATCAGGACCGGATCGAGCGGGCGGTGGGCGACGTCGAGCACGGGCTTGGCGGACGTGACCCGCTGCACCGCCGGCCGGGTGCCCGCCGCGACCATGAAGCCGCTTCCGGGCATGAGCGAGGCCATGTGCTGGCCGAGCCCGGTCCGGACGTGCTCCAGCTTGGCGACGCTGTTCACCCAGGCGCCCGTGTAGATCCGGTCGGCCAGGACCTGGACGATGCCGGCGAGCACGCCGGGACGGATGTGCGGCGCCATGAACGCGAGCTGGTCGGCGACCAGGGAGAGGGCCAGCGGGGGCAGGTCGAGGGGGCGTCCGGCGATCCGGTCGGTGTTCAGGAGCGCGCGCGCCATCCGCACCAGCCTGACGGCGGCCTCCGACCTCCACGCCGGGTAGACGACCAGGGCCGCTCCGTGCCGCCGCAGCGCGTGCGCCATCTGGTCGACGAAGGCGAGCGCCGCCTCCGGCGCCGCCGAGTCGGCGACCCGCCACGCGACCGGCTCCGGAATGATGCCCGTGCTGGGGAGCTCACCCACGAGCACCACCGCGGTCATGCGCTCATCCGTGCCTTGTTGGGCATCATGCGCCGTTCCCTCTTTCGTGACTCTCCGTTATGCATCCGAACGCGCAAACGACCCTAATTCGTATAAAGCGAAATTGACCATAGCCGCCTCGCCAAGCCCGGCTCAAGAGGGTTGTGTAACACTTCATCGAACCATCGGCCACGGACCGTCTTTTCCGCCTGCCCGGAGCGGCCGAGTGGCCGATCTCCCGCCCTGGGACGGGACGGCCCGGCGGAACCGGCGGCCGCGGTGAAGTGGAGCGCGAACGAGTTGGCACGACCGGCTCGCCGGCCACGGCCGCCCGCCCCCGCCCGGTATCCGCACTCACCGCTGAACTCGCCTTTACAGAATAGTTACATCCGGCCGGCGCCGGGGTGCGGGCGGCGCCATGGCCACCGGCCCGCTGGGCGCCGTGACGAGCGGGGAGCACGCCTTTCCACAAGCGACCTGCGACGTGTCCCAAGGTCACGCCGTACCAGACCGAACGGTCGCTCCCGGGGCGGACATTCCCCCGCCCCGGGACACGACCGGACCCCGGGGAGCTCGGGGACCCATCGATTTGGGGCCCGCGAGCCCTTGACAATCCGGCGCCGCCCTCTCGATCACGTCGCACCGTCGCACGCTGACATGGCGATCTCATGCAGGTGTCGATGCGCCCCGGCCTCTCCAGGATCACACTTGGCCACATCCGGTCACTTATGTCACTGGCCGGGCGCCCCTGTCCCAGGACAGCGATCCGGCCGTCACGGGCGGCCGGCGGGGGGCACGGCACGAACTCCCCTACGCACCGGGGCCGCCCGTCTCGCCCGCCCCCGCCCACGGGACCGCCCCCTCCCCAGGACCCTTGGGTGGGCGAGCCGGCCGACCCCGGCCCCGGCCCCCATTAGCCCCATGCGCACCGGCTCGAGAAGTGGCCGTCCCCATGGCGGCGTGGTGACGTACAACAAGGGCGAACCGCCACAATGCAGTCCCCGTACGAACCTCGGGGTGGTTGATCATTTAACCAGGCGACTTTCTTTGTTTTCCGGCACGGCGCCGCCCTTTTCTCTTCTCCGCAACCTCCCGGCGGTTCCGAGTTCATAACGAAGAATGCCGGTTATGGGGGAGGGCGATTCCCCCGGGCCGAGATCAGGTCTTGGCCCGGGATCACGCTCCGGGACCGGCCCCGGGGACCATCCGAAAGCGGATCCAGGTCCGTGCGGCCGCGCCGGGGCGGACCGCGCCCCGCTGATCGCCGGTATGTATCGTTCCAGGCCACACGGCGGACCTCACCGGGTCACCCGCCTGATCACGCCGGCCGTCCGGCCGCGCCGCGCCCCTTCAGGGCAGGAACGCCAGGCCCGTCCCCCCGCCCGCATTCGTCACCCGTTCGCGTGCACGGCGGCCGAATCTTTCTTCCGGACGCGGAATCCGGGCCCGGCGGAGGGGAGGCCCATGGACCTACTGGTATATACCTTTCTGGTCTTTTCGGATCGTCCACATAGCCACGACCAGCGAGTTCCCGGCGGCCTCGCCGGCAGGCCCCTATGTACGCCAAAGCCACCCGGCGCCCGCCCGGCGGCGCACCCTCTGGCGCGTCCGTCCTTCCGGTTCCGGACATCGAACTGCAATCCCGGCTCACCAGATCAGTGGCACCGCCCGTGCCGCGTACGTCCCCGCCACGGCACGGCACCGGGTTGAGCGCCGCGCGGTCGGCGGGACCTGAACGAGGCAGGGTCAGCGGGGCCTGAACGAGGCGGCGATCCGGTCGGCCTCGGGCGGCAGGGCGCCCTTCTCGGCCTCGATGTCGACGAAACAGAACCGGTCGGCGGCTACGGGGACCCGCACGGTGAGGCCGCTGACCGGGCCGGTCCGCTTCTCCGATTCGTAGACGGCCTTGAACCCCGGCCTGCCGCCGACCTCCATGTCAGTGATCTTGGAGGTGGGTTCGAGGGCCTGCTGCTTGCGTTTGAGCTGCTCCAGCGACGCACCGATCGCGCCGCCCCGGTCGCAGCCGGCCTGCAGGTGCGGGGCGACCCCGGTCGTGCGCGAGGTGTCGATGGCGTAGACGACGCCCTGGGCGGCCTGCTGACGCATCAGGCTCCTGACCAGCGGGCCGGTTTCGCCGGTGAGACCGAACGACGTCCGCACCACCTCGGAGGGGTCCTGGAGCGGGTCGACCCGTTTCCATCCCCCGGGCAGCTCCAGCGTGATCTCCTCCCGGCCCCCGCCCGGGGCGGTGCCGCCCGCGGTGGGACGGGGCCCGGCCGAGGAGGCGGGTGCCGACGGCCCGGCCGCTGAGGGGGACGTCCCGCCCCCCGCGTCACCGCCGTCACCGCCACCGCACCCGGTGAGGAGAAGGGGGACGGCGGCGCCCAGGACGCAGGCCGTCATCATCGTCGAGCGTGCCATGGGATCCGGATCTCCAACTCGTCCTCGGCTCACGCGCCGATCGTGTGCACCTTGCCCGCGGGAGGGGCCTGGATGATGAGCGGCTCACCCCAGCTCCGGTAGGTGACGGTCTGCGAGCCTTTCATCCCCTGCGGGGTGGTGTAGTCGGTCTGGAACTTCCGCGGCAGCCCCTTGCCGTCCACCCACAGCATCCAGGCGACCTCTTTCATGCCGACCTTGGAGAGGGCCTCGAACGCCCGGTCCGAACCGGCCAGCTTCGCCGCCTCGGTGGTCCCCGTGAAACGGCGCACCCGGGTCCCCTCGAACGACTCTTCTGCGGGGGCGCCCTTGAACGCGCCGTTCCTCACCAGGGCGAGGCCGGTGTCGGTGGACATCTGCGCGAGCGCCCCGTCGATCTCGTCGAGCAGGCCGGTCAGCATCTTGGCGAACGGCGCCAGCTCGGGATTGGCCGCGTCCTTGCGCGACAGCCGGACCCACGGCTTGCCGGGGGCCTGCTCCTCACCGTCGACGCGAGTGTAGATCGTCCCGTCGAGGACGACGGCCTCGGTGGTGCCCGAGTCGGCGGGGTCCTGGCTCACGATCGTCATCTGGGCGCTCGGCGTACGGGTCCCGGTCCGCAGCTGTGCGCTGATCTTCTCCTCGACCTTCTTCGCGCCCTCGGCGGTCGTGGAGGCGTTCTCGGCCCGGACGGTGCCCGCGGCGCGCACCTGCCGCGTGATCAGGTCGACCAGGGGCCCGGGCTGATCGGGCAGCGTCACGTCGGCGAGCCTCGCCGCCGGTGTCCCCTGCGGGGTCGCCTGGCCCTGGCTCTGGCTCTGGCTCTGGCGCGGGGTCGCGCCGCCCTTCTCGTCCCCCGAACACGCCGCCGTACCGGCAAGGGCCAGTGCGAGAGCGACGGCCGCCGCGAGACACCTCATGCGCGCAGCCTAAAGGGCCAGACCCGCCGAGAGCCGCGATCGGGTGCGATTTGGGTCCGGTTTGGGCCCTGGGGCCCGTGCGCGCCCACGAGAGCGGTGGTTGGTTGCGTTCTTTGAGGTCGGAGGGAACGGAGCGGGGGCGCCGACCCGCTCGCCAGCTTGCTGGAGCGGCTGGACGAGCGGTTCCTGGGGCGGACGGTCGCCGACGGCGGCGAGGCGCTCCGCCCTTACGTCCACGCGCTGAGGGAGGGACAGGCTCTCGGCGAACGCTGGTATCGCCGTCCGGTGAACGTTCCGTGGCTTTGATCCACGGCGAACCCCCGCGCGTGCGAGGGTGCGCGAGGGCCTCACGTTCTAGAGTCTGGGCGACAGCCCCGTTCTAGCCCAGGAGACGGCGATGACGAACCCACCAGACCCCGGTCAGGGACCTCGTCCCCAGACGCCTGGCCCGTACGGGCCGCCGCCCCAGCAGCATCCGAGCCGCGTACCGCCGCCCCGTCCGGGGCTGGGAGGCACGGGGCCGCAGCCGATGCCCGGCCCGATGGGCCCTATGGGAGCTCCTCAGCAGGGCATGCCTTCCCAGCAGCCGCCGCACCAGGAGTGGACGCCACCGGAGCGGACGGAGAAGGGGCTGCTGGCCGCGCTGCTGGACGCCAACTTCAACCATCTCGTCACCCCGAAGCTGATCAAGCTGTGGTACGTCATCGCCCTTCTCCTGATCAGCCTGCAGTGCCTGATCTTCCTGGGGTTCGGAATCTGGATCGCGACCTGGGACGACTTCTGGGCCTGGGGCGTCATCATGGTCGTCGCCACCCCGCTGGTCTGGCTGTTCGAGCTGCTCATGGTGCGGATCCTCATGGAGGCGGTGGTGGTGCGGTTCAAGGGCGTGGAGCACCTCCGGGCGATCAGGGACAAGATCTAGAGGTGCGCGTTAGGCTCGCGGGCAGGCACGCGACATAGACGGGGCAGTGCAGGTGGGCGACTTCCAGGAGCCGGGTGCGGAGCCGGGAGACGGCGCTCCCCCTCGTGCGACACGGCGGGATCCCGGTGCGACCCGCCGCGACGACCGCGTACCGGGCGCGCCAGGTGCGGCGGCGCCGGGGCCTGGGGCCACCCGGCGTGACGGGGAGGCCGCAGAGGGGCCGCTGCTGAGGCTGCCGGGCGTGCTGGCCGGGCGGTTCGCGGTGGTGGCCGAGCTGCCCGTCCAGGGTGCCGAGTCCGATCTGCTGCTGGTACGGGACGCGCACGGCGCCGAGTACGTGGTGAAGCTGTTCCGGCGCGGCTACCACGCCGACCGGGAGGTGTGGGCGAAGCTGCCCGCGCTGGGCTCCCCGCACGTCCTGCGGATCCTGGAGACGGGGCAGGCCGAGGGCCGCGACTACGAGATCTCCGAGTACGCGCCCGGGGGGAACCTGCGGGCGCTGATGGCGGGTCCGGCGCCCGGCGGGGTCCTCGAGCGGATCGTGGCGCAGCTCGCGGACGGGCTGGGCGCGCTGCACGGTGCGGGCATCGTGCACCGCGACCTCAAGCCGGAGAACGTGCTGGTGGTCGAGGCCGAGCCGCTGCGGCTGGCGATCGCCGACTTCGGGTTGAGCAGGGTCCTGGACCAGAGCGTGGTGTTCGCCTCCTCGTCTCGGACGCTCGCCTACGCCGCGCCCGAGTCGCTGTCGGGGCAGGTGTCCCCGGCGCGCGACTGGTGGTCGCTCGGCATGATCGTGCGGGAGCTGGCGACCGGGCGGGCCCCGTTCCAGGGGCTGAGCGAGACCGCGGTGGTCGATCATCTGGCGACCCGGGCGGTGCCCGCCGACGACGTCGCCGATCCGCGGGTGCGGCTGCTGTGCCGGGGGCTGCTCACCCGCGACCCGCGGCGGCGGTGGACCGGCGGGCAGGTGGCGGAGTGGCTGGACGGCGGGTCACCGGCGGTCGCCGAGGAGCCGGCGCGGCCGGGCGTCCCGTCCGGCGGGGGCGTCCCGTCCGGTGCCGGGGTGCCGTTCGCGGGGCGGCGTTACGACGACCGCGCCGAGCTGGCGCGCGCGCTGGTCGCGAGCTGGGACGATGCCGCCTCCTATTTCTTCGGGCGGGGCGAGTCCGGGGAGGCGTGGCGCTCCCTGCGCGAGTGGCTCGGAGGGATCCCGGACGACAGCCGGATCGGGCTGATCGACCGGTATCTCACCACGGACCTCCCTCCCGATGTGAAGCTGCTGCACCTGGTGCGCTGGCTCGATCCGGCGCTGCCGCCCCACTACCTGGGGCGGCGGGTGGCCGTGGACGATCTGGCGGGCCTGGCGGCGCTGGCGGGCGACCCCGCGCATCCCGACCATCGGATCGCCTGCCGGATCGGCCGGGAGCTGTGGGATCGGCGCCTGCTGCCGGTCCTGGCGGAGTTCGAGGGCGGCGGGGAGCTGGCGCGGGCCGACGGCCGCTGGCGGGCCCACGCCGGTGCGTGGAACGACCTGGCCGGGTGGCTGCGCGAGCAGCGGGCCACCCCGTCCCGGCTGGGGGCCCGGCTGCCCGACACGGGCGACGCCCGCGACGACGATCCGCCGGTCGTCCTGCTGACGTTGCTGGCGCTGGCGGCGCGCCCCGAGGAGACGCGGGAGCGGATCGCCGGGGCCGCGGCCCGGGGACGGGCGGCGGTCACCGGGCCGGTCGCCTGGTTCGACTGGATCGCGGACGGGGCGGGCGACGATCCGCTGCGGCTGCTGGCGGTCGCCAGGGCCGCGCCCGAGGCGGCCCTGGAGGCCGAGGCCGCGGCGCGGGACCTCCGTGCCGCCGAGCGGCGCTCGGGTGAGCTGCGCGGCCGCTGGGAGGAACGCGAACGGCTCCGCCTGGCCGGACGGGGACCGGCGGTGGGCAGGGCCGTGGCCTGGTCCCTTCCGCTGCTGGCGCTGTGGCTGCTGGGCAGCTGGGTCGTCGGGGCGTTGTTCGGGGGCGGGGGCGGCGACGGCACCAGCGCGGTCGGGGGGTTCCAGCGGACGTCCGGGGTGCCGTTCGGGGTGCTGGCGGTGTGCTCGGTGCTCGCCTGGGGGGTCCAGTGCGGCGGCGAGGTGGTGCTGGCGCGCGCGCAGGGTCGGGACTACCTGCCCTACGGTCCCTGGTCATGGCTGTCGCGCCTGCTGGGGGCGGGCGGCCGGGGGCTGGCCAAGGCGTCGCAGACGATGTCGGGGGCGGCCCAGCGGACCGGGCGGCGCGGGTGCGGGGTGCTCCTCCTCGCCGGGACGGTGCCGCTGCTGCTGATCCTGCTGCTGATGGCGGCGGTGACCCCGGTGGCGAGCCTGCTGTGGCTGCTCGTGCTGGGCGCCGGCGCGGTGGGACACGCGGTCGCCGCGGGCGTCCGGCTGCATCGCTGGCGGCAGGAGCACGGGGAGGCCGGGCGCGCGGCGCTGGCCGGGGCGGAGAACCCCGGGCCGGGCGGAAGGCTCTAACGAGGCGGGAGACCACCTGCGGAGGGACGCTCCGTACGGAACGGCAGGCTCGACCGGAGAGGGACGGCATGAGCAGCGGAGTCGAGGCCGATATCGCGCTGGACGCGGCGGTGGTCCTCAGCCTGGGGATGAACCGCGCGCTGGGGCGGACGGCGGGGCTGGCCGGGCGGGGCGCGGAGGCGCTCGCGGCGCTGGCGGCGGGCCGGGCCGAGGCGCGCGCGGCGGCGCTGGCCGAGGCCGAGTCGTACGACCAGGCGCTGCGCCAGGTCCTCGACCGCAACGCGCGTATCGAGGCGCTGGCCGAGACCCGGGCCGGGCTGGGCGCCGAGGTCGCCCTCCCGGCGCCGCTGCGGCCGGACGGGCTGGCGGCCGAGGAGCTGCTCTCCTGGTGCGCCGCCGCGGACGAGGCGCTGGACCGGGCCGAGCGGGCGCTGTCGGAGCGGCTGGCCGCCTCGGTCGCCGCCGAGATCTTCGCCGCTCCGGGCGCCGTGGAGGGGCTGCGGGCCGATGTGGGCGCCGCCCCGCCGCCGCGGGCCGACGGCGCGGAGACCTCCGGCGAGACGTACCGGACGCTCGAACGGGTCCTGGCGCGGCTGCTGCCGGACGTCGCCGAGGAGGACCGCCGGACGGTGGCCGAGGCCGCGCGGCTGCTCGCCGCCGCCGTCTCCCTGGAGGAGGCGGAGGGGGCGCTGACCGAGGTCAGGCTGCGGGTCCAGGCCGCCAACCGCCGTACCGAGGAGCTGCGCGCCGAGCAGCGGCGGCGGGCGGCCGAACGGGACGCCGCCGAGCAGGCCGAGGCCGAGCGCCGGTACGTGCTCGGCTCGATCACCTCGGCGTTCGAGGAGATGGGGTACGAGGTGCAGGGCGGGTTCGAGACGCTGACCGCGGGCGGTGACGGCGAGGTGGTGCTGTCGCGGGGGTCGTGGCCCGACCACAGCGTGCGGATGCGGGTCGACGACGACGCGCGGCTGCGGGCCTCGATGGTCCGGACGCGGCCGGCGCGCAGCGAGGACGACCGCCGGGTGGACGTGGAGCGGGAACGGGAGTGGTGCGAGGCGTTCGAGGCCGCCCGGACGCGGCTGGAGGGCGCCGGGATCCGTTCCCGGGTCACCTGGAGGCTGGACCCCGGAGTGCGCGAGCTGCCGGTCAACGACGGGTCGCGGCGGGAGGCCCGGCAGACTGGGACCCGACCCGGACAACGTGAGCGCCGTCGGGAGCGTGAGAAGTGACTGCCTGCCAGGCCCTGGCCAGCCGTGAGCGGCGCCGCGCCGCGAGGAGGGCGAGCACGTGAGCATCGAGTCGCCGACCCTCGGGGGGCGCCTGCCCGGCTGGCCGCCGTTCATCCGCGAGCTGGACGCCACCCTGTCGGTGCACTCCCAGTACGTGCTGTCGGGAAACCTGTACGACAGCTTCCTGGCCCCTTCGCTGGAGAGCGCCGGTCCCGGCCGGCTGCTCCCCCTGCGCGAGCTGCTGTGGGAGGCGCTGCGTTCCAGCGGCTTCTCCTGCATGGTGGTGTACGACCCGGTGGACGGGCTGCAGGTGTATCCCGACAACGGCGACGAGGTCTCCGAGGAGGCGGCGCGGGCGGCCGAGCGGCTGCTGGGCAAGCGCAAGGGCGAGCAGAAGCCGTCGCTGGAGGCGCTGACCGGGCATCTGGCCGCGGTGGCGCGGCCGGAGGAGAACCTGCGCGCCGCGTTCGTGATCGACTCGGCGTCCCGCATCGCCCGGACGCCCACGGACCTGGAGCCGGCCGAACGCGACTTCTTCCGCTTCTGCGCCAAGCTGTCGCGCTCCGCCCGGCCGGTCCGGGTGACGGGGCCGCGGCCCAAGCCGCTGTACAACCCGGTGGTGTGGCTGGTGGAACGGCCCGGCGACCTGCCGCCCTGGCTGACCGCCGACAACGAGAACGTGCGTGAGATCACCATCCCGCGGCCCCATCTGGGCGACCGGCAGGAGACCGCCCGGCTGCTGGCCCGCGCGTTCGGGGTGAGCGACGTGGGCGGCGACCAGGCCGCGGCGGCGGCCTGCGACGCGTTCGCCGAGCAGGCCGACGGGCTCACCCTGCAGTCGATGATCGAGGTGACCCGGCTGGCCAAGGAGCGCAACGTCGACCTGGCCGACCTGCCGGACGCGGTGCGCACCTACAAGCTCGGCGTGCTGGACAACCCGTGGAGCCGCGGCCACCTGCGGCGGCGCGTGCTGGAGGGCGAGCGCAAGGTCCCCGAACGGGTGATCGGGCAGCCCCAGGCGGTGACCAAGACGCTCGACATCCTCAAGCGCGCGGTGCTGGGGCTGTCGGGCGCCCAGGCCACCCGGTCGGGCAGCCGGCCGCGCGGCGTGCTGTTCTTCGCCGGGCCGACCGGCACCGGCAAGACCGAGCTGGCCAAGGCCATCACCGAGCTGGTGTTCGGGGACGAGTCGGCCTACCTGCGGTTCGACATGAGCGAGTTCTCCGGGGAGGGGTCGGGCGACCGGCTGATCGGGTCCCCGCCCGGGTACGTCGGGCACGAGGCCGGCGGCGAGCTGACCAACGCGGTCCGCGAGGACCCCTTCCGGGTGATCCTGTTCGACGAGATCGAGAAGGCGCATCCGCGGATCCTGGACAAGTTCCTGCAGATCCTGGAGGACGGCCGGCTGACCGACGGGCGGGGCAACACCGTCCACTTCTCCGAGTCGATCCTGATCTTCACCTCGAACCTGGGGATGTACGTGCAGGGCCGGGACATCACCGCCCGTTCCGACGTGGCCTCCCCGCCCGCGCCGCGGATCCAGAACATCACCCCGGGCATGTCGTACGAGGAGGTCGAGCAGCGGATCAAGGGCGCGGTCGCCGACCACTTCACCGAGGTGCTCAACCGTCCCGAGCTGCTCAACCGGTTCGGCGACAACATCGTGGTGTTCGACTTCATCGGCGCGGAGGCGGCCAACAAGATCTTCGACCTGCAGTTCGCGAACATCTGCCGCCGGGTCACCGACGAGCACCGGCTGGTGCTGGTGGTGAAGGGCGACGCCCTGGAGACGCTGCGCGGCTGGTGCACCACCGAGCTGGACAAGGGCGGACGCGGCATCGGGATGGCGCTGGAGTCCTACTTCGTCAACCCCCTGGCCCGCGCGCTGTTCGACCGCGAACTCGTGCCCGACGAGCGGATCACCGTGTCCGGCGTCCGGCAGGAGGGCGGCATCGTCCATCTGGACCTCCAGTGACGCCGGCCGTACCGCCGGGCCTGCTCCTGGCCAAGGCCCACTACCCGGTGACCACCCTCGGCCCGGGGGTCCGCGCGGGCATCTGGTTGCAGGGGTGCACGCTGCACTGCCCGGGGTGCCTGTCGCGCGACACCTGGGAGGCCGACCCGGCCAAGGAGGTGCCGGTGGAGGCCGTGCTGGGCTGGCTGGCGTCCCTTCCCGGCCCGGTCGAGGGCGTGACGATCTCCGGCGGGGAACCGTTCCAGCAGCCCGCGGCGCTGGCCGCGCTGGTGCGCGGTATCCGCAGGTGGCGGGACGAGTCATGCCATGAGACCATTCCGTTGGACATTCTCGTCTACAGCGGATATGTCTACTCTCGGCTCTCGCGCTCCCCCGAGGCGCGCGAGATCCTGGAGTCGTGTGACGCCGTCATCACGGGGCCGTACATCGAGCGGCTCAACCCGAGGGGGCGACACGGCCAGAGTGGCTCTCTACTCTGGAGGGGGTCGGCCAACCAGCGCGTCGTACCGCTCTCCCCGCTGGGACGGGCGAGATACGGGGCCCTGACCGGCGCCGGCTCCGACGCCGTTAAGGAAGTGGAAGACGCAGGGCCCCGAGTGCAGGTGTCCGTGGACGAGGGGCCGGAGGGAAGGCGGGTGTACTACATCGGGATCCCGCGGAGAGGTGACATGGATCACCTCACATCGACGCTGGAGCGCGCCGGGATACGAGCGGGGGATGTGTCATGGCGACCTTGAACTGCCCTGTCTGTGACGAGCCCTTCCAGCAGGGGGATCTGCTCTGCCTGAGCTGCGGGGCGAACCTGGCGCGCGCCGGGGGCGGCAGGCGGCCGGGCCAGGGGTACGACGACCAGCAGCCACCGCGAATCCCACCCCCTCCCGCGCCGCAGCACGGCCAGCAGCCCTACGGGCAGGGCCCGCAGCAACCCCACCAGCAGGCACCCCACCAGCAGGGCCAGCACCAGCCGCCCTACCAGGACTCTCCGTACGGCGACTCTCCGTACCAGCAGCAGGGGCACGGGCAGAGCCCGCACCAGCCCCCGGGGCCTCCTCAGCCGCCGATGCCCGGCCCGCCGCAGCACCAGCAGGGCCACCAGCAGGGCGAGCCGCAGCACGGGCACGGGGGGCAGCTCGGAGGCCCGCATGGGTCCTCTCCGGCGCAACCTCAGTACGGGGAGCCGCAGCAGCCCGGCCCGCCTCCGATCCCCCAGGACCCTTGGGGCGTCCCCCCGCAGGGCCAGCAAGGCCAGCAGGGGCACCAGGGACACCAGGGGCACCAAGGCCAGCAGGGGCACGGCCAGGGGCAGCAGGGGCACGCGCAGGGACCCGAGGGGTGGGGCCCTCCGCCGCAGCAGCACCACGGGGGCCAGCAGCCCTCCACGAGCCAGCCGCACCATGGCGCCCAGGCGCCGTCCCAGCAGCATCAGGGCGGTCAGCAGGGGCAGGCACAGCCGCAGCACGATCCGTGGGCCGCTCCCCCGCCGCCGTCACCCGACCAGTGGGGGCCGCCGCAGCCTCCCGCGCCCGACCAGCAGCAGCACCAGTACCAGCCGCACGCGCCGCAGCCCGGGCCGGGTGACAACCCTTACTCGCCGCCCCACCAGGGCGGGTCGCACCTGCCTCCTCCGCCGCACGGCCGGGAGGCGACGCTGCTGCCGCCGGAGGCCCAGCACGGGCAGCGGCCGGGCAGTGACAGCACGGCGTACATGTGCCCGTACTGCGAGGCGGTGCTGTCCAGCCCGAACGCCGTCCAGTGCGACTCCTGCCTGAGGCCGCTGCCGCAGCAGGGCACGCCGGTGCTGCGCGTGCAGTTCCCCTCCGGGGAGCTGAAGGTCTCGGTGGGCCAGCACCTGGTCCTGGGCCGGGACGCGGGCCAGTCACCGGTGGCGTCGACGTTCACGCAGTACGACAACGTGTCGCGGCGTCACTCCACGCTCTGGCTCGACCCGTCCGGCACCGCGTGGGTGCGCGACGAGGGGTCCACCAACGGCACGTTCGTGAACGGCGAGCGGCTGCCGCGCGGTGTGGAGGCGCCGCTGCGCGACGGTGACCAGCTCCGGCTGGCCGCCGACGTGACCGGGACCGTCCAGCTCAAGTAACCCGCGAGCGACATGGAAGGGGCCGCTCCGGATGACTCCGGAGCGGCCCCTCTCATGTCACGGGCAACTGGGCGGACGGGCTGGGGGCGGACTGGCCGCCGGCGCGCTCAGCCGCCTGCGGGCTCAGCCGCCGGCGCGCTTGGCGCGGGCGCGGGTGCGCTCGCGCTCCTTGCCGTCCAGGACGACCTTGCGCAGCCGCACGGCGGTGGGCGTCACCTCGACGCACTCGTCCTCGCGCACGAACTCCAGCGCCTCCTCCAGGCTGAGCAGGCGCGGCGGGGTCAGCGTCTCGGTGCTCTCGGCCGTGGAGGAGCGGATGTTGGTCTTCTGCTTCTCCTTGCAGATGTTGACGTCCATGTCGTCGGAACGGGAGTTCTCCCCGACGATCATGCCCTCGTAGACCTGTGTGGTCGGGCCGACGAAGAAGGTGCCGCGCTCCTGCAGGTTGGTGATCGCGTACGCGGTGGCGGCGCCGGTCCGGTCGGCGACCAGGGAGCCGGACGGGCGGGTGCGCAGCTCGCCGAACCAGGGCTCGTAGCCCTCGAACACGTGGTGGGCCATGCCCGTGCCGCGGGTCTCGGTGAGGAACTCGGTCCGGAAGCCGATCAGGCCGCGCGCCGGGACCAGGAACTCCAGCCGGATCCAGCCGGTGCCGTGGTTGGTCATCTGCTCCATCCGGCCCTTGCGGACCGCCAGGAGCTGGGTGACGGCGCCCAGGTGCTCCTCGGGGATGTCGACGGTGAGCCGCTCCACCGGCTCGTGCCGCCTGCCGTCGATCTCGCGGGCGACCACCTGCGGCTTGCCGACGGTCAGCTCGTACCCCTCGCGGCGCATGTTCTCGACCAGGATGGCCAGGGCCAGCTCGCCGCGGCCCTGCACCTCCCACGCGTCGGGACGCTCGGTGGGCAGCACGCGGATGGACACGTTGCCGACCAGCTCGCGGTCCAGCCGGTCCTTGACCAGCCGGGCGGTGACCTTGGTGCCCTTCTCCCGGCCCGCGAGCGGGCTGGTGTTGGTGCCGATGGTCATCGAGATGGCCGGCTCGTCCACCGTGATCAGCGGCAGCGGGCGCGGGTCGTCGGGGTCGGCGAGGGTCTCACCGATCATGATCTCCGGAATGCCGGCCAGCGCGATGATGTCGCCGGGCCCGGCCGCCTCGGCGGGCTTGCGGGTGAGCGCCTCGGTCATCATCAGCTCGCTGATGCGGACCCGCTCGACGCTGCCGTCGCGCTTGCACCAGGCGACCTGCTGGCCCTTCTTGATGATGCCCGAGTGGACCCGGCACAGCGCGATCCGGCCCAGGTAGCTGGAGGCGTCGAGGTTGGTGACGTGCGCCTGCAGCGGGGCGTCGGGGTCGTAGGACGGCGCCGGGATGGTCTGCTTGATGACCTCGAACAGCGGCTCCAGGTCGGGGCTGCCGGGCATCTCCCCGTTGCCGGGCTTGTCCAGCGAGGCCCGGCCGGCCCGCCCCGAGGCGTACACGATCGGGAAGTCGATCTGCTCCTCTTCGGCGTCCAGATCCATGAACAGTTCGTAGGTCTCGTCGACGACCTCGTCGATCCGGGCGTCCGGCCGGTCGGTCTTGTTGACCACCAGGATCACCGGCAGCCGCGCGGCCAGCGCCTTGCGCAGCACGAACCGGGTCTGCGGCAGCGGCCCCTCGCTCGCGTCCACCAGCAGGACGACGCCGTCGACCATGGACAGACCGCGCTCGACCTCGCCCCCGAAGTCGGCGTGGCCCGGGGTGTCGATGATGTTGATCGTCATCCCGGCGTGCCGGACGGCGGTGTTCTTGGCGAGGATGGTGATGCCCTTCTCCCGCTCCAGATCACCGGAGTCCATGACGCGGTCGTCCACGTCCTGGTTCTCGCGGAACGCGCCGGACTGCCAGAGCATGGCGTCGACCAGCGTCGTCTTGCCGTGGTCGACGTGGGCGACGATCGCGACGTTCCGGAGGTCATCGCGCGTGGAGATGGGCATGCGGTCTCGCTTGGGTGAGAGAGTGGGGTCACCGCAGACGTGCGGCCCTGCCGATTCTACTTGCCCGTCCGGGATCCCCCCGCCAGCGCGGATGGCCCCGTTCGCGATGAATGTGATATTTGGCGATTTCTGCCGTTTTTTCGCCAGGCTCCCCGGCGGCCGGCGGCCCGGCCGCTCAGCCCCCCGCGCCGCCCAGGAGGTGGGGGCGGATGCCCTCGACCACGGGAAGGTCACCCGGCAGCCACTCCACGTCGTACAGCTCGTCAGGGCCGAGCCAGCGCAGCGCGAGGTGCTCCAGGGCCCGCGGTTCGCCCGCCGTGATCCCGGCGGTCCACACCCGCAGGACGCCGCCGAGGCTCAGCGGCCAGTCGGCACCGATCCGGACGTCCAGCGCGATCTTGACGCCCAGCTCCTCGTGACACTCCCGGACCAGGGCGTCCTCGTCGGACTCGCCGGGGTCGACCTTGCCGCCGGGGAACTCCCAGCCGCCGGCCAGCTCGGGCGGCTCCGCCCGCTGCGCCGCCAGCAGCCGTCCCCCGGAAATGATCGCCGCGCCCACCACAACGTTGATCGCAACCAGCCCCTCTCTGCCCGGCATCATGCCGGAACGCCGCCGGGCGCGTCAGGAGACGGCGCCCTCGGGCGCGGCGGGCAGGTCGCCGGACGGGACGTTCCCGGCACCAGCGCCCGTGCCCGCGCCCGTGCCCGCGCCTCCGGAACGCGCGGCGGCGACGACCCGCGCCGCGTGCTCGACGATCCGCTCCAGATGGTCGCCGTGCGCGCCGCGCCAGTAGACCTGGCCGCAGTCGGCGCAGCGGCCGTAGACGTCGTAGCTGCGGCGGGTGCCGTCCGCCAGCTCGCGCTCGATCTCCTCCTTGTCGACCGCGACCAGCACGCCGTTGCAGGCCGTGCAGCGCGTCCACGGCGCCAGCTCCGGCGCGAACCGCTCCAGCAGGTCGCGCAGCTGGTCGTCGGGGCGCGATCCCCGGACGTACGCGCCGAACCACAGGGCGCGGCGCCGCAGCAGGCCGCGGTCCTGGGTCAGCAGCACCCGGCGCTCCTCGTTGGCCTGGACGACGAGCGCGGGGTCGTCCATGTCGTTGTGGTAGGCGGTGTCCAGCCCGAGCAGGCGCAGCCGCCGGGCCAGCGTGCCGAGGTGCACGTCCAGCAGGAACCGGGGCGCGATCTGGCCGGGCTCCAGCGGGACGGGCTGGGGCCGCGGCACGGCCGCCACCCGTACCTCGTCGCCGGCCGCGGGAAGGTGACCGGGCCCGGCCGGATCCCCGTTCACCGTGAGCGGGCCGATCTCGGGCAGCGGCACGCCGAGGGACTCCACCACATGCCCCAGCGTCGACGTCCCGTCGATCGGCACCGCCTGCCGTGCCCGCCTGCGGGCCGCGGGAAGGAACATCAGCAGTTCGTCGTCGATCAGGACACTCATCTCGGGCTCCACGCGGCCAGCATGCCACGCCGGAGCGCGCTGTCGACCGATTTACGGCGCCGCCCGGCCGAGGTCCGCACCCGGGATCCCTGCCGAATCACGGATGGCGGGATCGGCAATATCAACTGAAATGACCGGCCTTGCCTTGACCGTCCCGGGGCCCAGGAACGCAGACTCGGCCCATGGAGTCCCCCCGCTCACATCACATCGTCCGGTTCCTGCTCCTCGTCCCGCTCCTCGTGGCGGGGCTCACGGCCCCCGCCACCGCACAGGCCGCCGTGCCGTCCGCGCCCGCGTTCACCGGCCCCGCCGCCACCGCACCCGTCACCACCGCACCCGTCACCACCGCGATCCCGCCGATCTGCGAGTCGCAGCTCCCGCCCCAGGCCGGCGACACCATCGCCCTCATCGAACAGGGCGGCCCCTACCCCTACCCGCAGGACGGCACCGTCTTCCAGAACCGTGAGGGCCTGCTCCCCGACGAGCCCTCGGGCTACTACCACGAGTACACGGTCAAGACCCCGGGTGTGGACCACCGCGGTGCCCGCCGCATCGTGACGGCGGGCGACCAGGGCGCCGACGGCATGTACTACACCGCCGACCACTACGAGAGCTTCTCCGACATCGACTTCAGCTGCTAGGGAAGGCCCTCATCAGGGCCTCCATCCGGGCCGGGGCCTCCGCCGCGTCGCCGAAGTGGACGGCGAGGTGGTCGGCTCCGGCCCGTTCCCATGCCGGCAGGTCCGCCGCGAGATCGTCCCGCCAGCCCGTCCGCGCCCCGGCCTCGACCGGCCGCCCGGCCGCCTCCCGGAACCGGGCGGCGAGCTCGGCGAACCGCTCGGGGGTGGTGTCGACGCTCTGCCACATGTCGGCGTGACGGGCCGCGCGGCGCAGCGCGGCGTCGCTCATGCCACCGACCATGATCGGCACCCGGCCGCCTCCGGGGCGGGGCTCGAACACCCCGGTCCCGAACCCGAAACGCTCGCCCTCGAACGGGCCGCCGCCCCGGTCGTGCAGGTGGCGGATCAGCCGGATCGCCTCGTCGGTACGGGCGGCCCGGCCGGCGTAGTCCGCTCCCACCGCAGCGAACTCGGCACGGTCCCAGCCGATCCCGACGCCCAGCACGAACCGCCCGCCCGACAGCCGGTCCAGCGTGGCGGCCTGCTTGGCGACCGTGAACGGGTCGCGCAGCGGCAGCACCAGCACCGAGGTGCCCATCCGGATCCGGGACGTGCGGGCGGAGATGTGCGCGAGGGTGACGAGCGGCTCGTAGACCCCGCCGTACACCGGACCGTAGGGAGCCGGCGGCAGCAGGTGGTCGGGCAGCCATACCCCCGCGAAGCCCAGCTCTTCGGCGAGCACGGCCAGGTCGACGATCCGGTCGGGCCCGGTCCGCGGTGCCTCGTTCGGCAGGATCGCGTGCAGTCGCATACCGCGACCCTAAACACTCACACCGATGAGAAGGTCAAGCCGGCAGCCGCGCCGGTGGCCGGAGTCCACGGCCACCGGCGCGGCCCCGCCCGGCTCGCCGCCCACGCCCGGCTCGCCCGGTGCCATCGGGAGAGCCCGCCGGGCGACCGGCCACGCTCGGCTCGCGGGCGGGGGTCAGTTCGCGGGCTGGGCGACCAGCCGGGCCACCTTGCGCTGCATGTCGGGACGGGCCAGCGGCCGGGTGGTGCCGATCCAGTCCGAGCGCTTGTAGGGCTTCACCCCGATGTTCGGCTTGCAGGTCGAGCAGCTGGCGACGATCATCTTGCCCTTGCCGATGACCATCCCGACATGGCCGGGGTTGTTCGCCGAGGTCCCCGGACCGGAGTTGAAGAAGACCAGGTCGCCCGGCTGCTCCTTGCCCTTGTCGATCCGCACCCCCCAGGGCCACTGCTGGAACGTGGTGCGCGGGATGTTCAGCCCGACGCTGCGGTAGGCGCCCTGGATGATGCTCGAGCAGTCCCAGGCGTCGGGGCCGTTGGCACCGAAGATGTAGCGCTTGCCGCGCTGGGCCATGGCGAACGCGATGATGCGCTGGACGAGGCCGCTCACGTTGGCGGGAAGCTCGTTGTCCTCGCACTCGACGCCGTTGGACTGGACGACGGTGAAGTCGCCGCCCACGTAGCGCTTGGCCCAGTCGAGCACCAGGTTCACGTAGTCCCACGAGTGGTTGTACATGAAAAGGGCGGTGCGCATGCGTTCCGGGGCGCCGTTGTGCTTGAGGTAGCGGGCGGCGGAGGGGATGGCGTCGTCGGGGTCGTAGCGGTCCTTCTTGCCGTCCTTGTCGCCGTCCACGGCGAACGCCTTGAACGTGGCGGCCAGGAACTGCATGGGCCCGCCCGCGCCCGCGTAGTTCTCACCGCTGCTCACGCCCGGCAGCCTGGAGGTGCCGTGGCTGGTCTCCACCTTGCCGATGCCCGCCAGTACGTTCCAGGGGATGCCGTAGTCCTTGCCCGCCTGCTTGTAGAGGGCGAGGTAGTCGGCGGGAATGGCGCGGGCGTCGTTGGCCTCGGCGGGCTGCGCCCCGGCCCGGCTGGTGTCGACGCAGGCGGCGCCGCCCGCGCCTCCCCCGCCGAACATGAACTGGCTCGCGCCGAACAGCACCGGCACGATCATCAACGCGACGAACAGCATCGCGGCGGCCCCCAGGGCGGCCGCGAGCAGCAGCCTGCGGCGGTTCATCCGGTGTCACCCGCCTGTCCGGCGTCGGCGGGCTCGAAGGCGTACACCCGCAGCGACCCGCCGTCGCGCGCCACGGTCACCGCGTACTGCCGGCTCTCCTGAGCCTTCTTGCCCTCCTTGGTGACCTGCTGCTTGCCGGTGACCAGGAAGATGATCGAGTTGTCCTCGATGTCGCGGACCCGGTCGAGCGTCGCCGAGCCCTCGGCGACGGCCTGCTGCCTGCGGCGCTCGTCCAGCATCCCGGGCGAGCCGGCACCGCGCCGGAGCTCGTCCAGCAGCGCCTCGGTGACCATGCCGGACAGCCGGCCGGTGTAGACCTGGGGGTCCTCGTCGAAGCGGTAGGTCCCGTAGGCCGCCGTGAACCGCTGCGCGAGGTCGGCCGCCGTGGCGAACTCCTGCTGGGAGAACGGCAGCAGCCGGTAGACGTCGAAGTCGCCCGGGGACACCGAGCCCGCGATCCCCGGCGGCGGCGACGCGGGACCGGTGGGGCCCGCCGTGACGGCGGGGGGCGTGTTCGCCCCCTCGTCGCCGGGGTCGTCCTCGGGGGCGGCGACGGTCAGGTAGACGCCGACCACGGCCAGGACCACCACCAGCCCCGCGAAGACGAACTTGCGCTGACGGTCGGTCAGGTTCATCTACTCGTCCCGCTCCGCATCGCCGCGCCCCCCGGAATCGCTCTCGACGGGCCGCAGCCAGAACGGGATGGGCGGACTCTCGCCGGCGTCGCGGCGCCCCCACAGCGGAGGGGGCTGCTGCCTGCCGCCGGGCGCGGGAGCCGGACCGGACGTGCCGGGCCGCGGCTTGGGCACCCCAGAGGCCGGTTCGGCGGGCCTGCCGCGCGCCGGAGTGCCGGCTCCCCGGCCGCGTACCGGAGCTGAGCCGCCCGATCCCGAGCCGCCCGAACCCGAGCCGCGGCCACCGGACGACCGGCCGTTGCCTCCTCCGAACCAGCCGCCTCCGCCGCCGGAGGCGCCGGAACCGCCCGAGCCGCCGGAGCCGCCGCCCGAATCGGACGAGCCGCCGCCGTTGGAGACCCCGCTGCCCGGGCGCGACCACGCGGTGGGACGCGGGGTGCCCGAACCGGACCCGGACGGCTTGCCACCGGCCCCGGAGGACCCGCCGCCGGCCGCGGCACCGGCGGGCGGCGCGCCGCCGTTGCCGCCCGGCCGCGCCGTCGCCGCCCCTCCGTCGGTACGACCGTCGCCGGGCGCGCCCGCGCGCGTCGGGAGGTTGAGCGGCGGAGCGCCGCGCCGGGACCGGCCCTGGGCCGCCGCCGCTCCCCCGCCGCGCGGCTTGGCCGCCAGCACGGGCGCGGCGTCCGGGGACGGGCCGTCGCCCGCCCCGGCCACGCCGTTGCGCCGGTCGGCGACCGTGGTGGAGCCGTCGGCGGCAGCGGCGGCACCGGCCTCGGCCGGCGCGTCGTTCTTCCCGTACCGTGCCAGCCGGTAGCCCGCCGCGCCCGGAACGACCGCGCTCGCGACCGACGTGGTGCTCTTGCGCGCCTCCATGACCGACTTGTCCAGCTGGGCCTCGCTCTTCTCCCGCGCGCCCACCGCGGAGTAGCCGACCGCGGAGAACAGATGCTGGAACGGCTTGCGGTAGATGAACGCGGCGAACGTCACCAGCGCGATCAGCAGGATCTGCAGGCCCCAGGGCAGCGTCTCGCCGAGGATCAGCCCGTACGCCCAGAGCAGCAGCGACAGCACACCGATGAGGGCCGCCTGTTTCAGGAGCATCGACAGCAGCAGTTCCAGCCAGCGGATCGCGATCACCCGGCCGATCCCCGGATGGATGCCTATGCCCAGGAAGATCGGCCCGGCCACCAGCAGCAGCAGGAAGGCGATCTTCACCACGATCAGCGCGATCGCGATCACCAGGATGAGCAGCCCCGCCACCAGGGCGGCGAACAGCCCGCCGAACGCCACCGCCAGCCGGCTGGTCCAGTTCTTGCCCTGGAACAGCGGGTAGACCCCGGCGTGGTCCTCCTTGACGTTGCTCGCCACCGACTTGTACGCGTCGGCCTTCTTGGCCAGGTCGACCTTCTGCCCGCCGTGAGTTTCCGCCAGGTCGACGGCCTGCGACCAGAGCAGCTTGTCGGCGTTGTCCTTGACCACCTTGGCGTTCGGGTCGGTGGTGCCGAACTGGCCCATCAGCCACGGCTTGCACACCAGGGCGACCCACAACCCGTTGGCATTACGGGTGGTGGCGTCCACGTCGGCCGAGTTCATCGGGTCCTGCCGGCCCTCGGGCGGCGGGATGCAGGTGCTGCCCTTGGTGTCGCTCTGCGGCAACGCGGCGTTGAACGCGGCGCTGGTCGCCTCCGAGACCTTGGTGCCCAGCGTGGTGAAGTCGGCGGGCCGCGCGACCAGCCAGATCAGCGCCACCATCGCCGCGACCATCCAGATCACGCCCTCGGTGACCTTGCTGGCCCGCTTGCGCACCAGCCCCCACCAGGCCAGCCACATCGCCCCGAGGATGACCACCCAGGACCAGTAGCGGGCGTTGAACGTCTTGCCGATGTCGCTGATCACACCGTCCACGGTGTTCTTCAGCCAGCCGAGCAGCGACTCGGACGCGGCGGCCTGGTAGACGCTGATCGTGGTCCGGTCGATCGCCCGGACCAGGGTGAAGGTGGTGTTGGCGAGCGCGTTGCCCATCATGGCCATCGCGTCCGCGCAGCCCATGTCGACCGCGTACCAGCTCTGCCCGGCCGTCCCGTAACGGTCGTAGTAGGTGAGCTTCTCGACCGGGGTCTTCCTGAGCTCCTCGTTCGGATAGTCCGGCGGTTTGATCAGCCCGTCCGTCCCCGACCCGTACTGCTCGGGCGCGGGATTGTCGGCCGGCCGGCAGGGGTCGCTGCCGAACGGGCCGGCGCCGGCGACCGGAGAGAGGCCGACCATGAATATGGCGGCCATGACCATCAGGAGTAGCGAACGGCGCCCCCCGCCCCCGAACCGGCGCGGACGCCGCCCGGAGCCACGGAGCACCGACTGGTCGAGACCCTCTGCCGGGGAACGCTGCAGCCGGCGCGCGAACGCCCGGTCCAGCCCAGCACCCGGCACACGGAGACGGTTCATCGACTGACCTCTCGTGTTCACCCAGACACACCTCGCCCCTGTGCGGCTTCGGCCCCCGAGACCGTGAGTTCGGCCGGACCCGGACGCGACCGGGTCGGGTTGGTGTCCAGCCAGCGCCGCAGCTCCTCGGAGATCAGGTCGACGCCGATCCGGCCCGCGCGCCCGTCCAGGTCACGGAAGACGCACTCGCCGTTACCGAGATTGCGCAGCACGGCCTTGTGCTCGTCGGAGGTCTCCACCCCCAGCAGCGACATCACGTTCCCGACCTCGTTGCGTTCGGACGAGCGGAACGAGAACACCGACGAGAGGCAGTTGGTCACCTGTTCGTTCAGGAGGTCCCCGGCGTTCTGCGACACCAGGATCAGCGCGGTGTTGCGCGACCGGCCCATCCGCGAGACCTCCGGCACCAGCTTGGCGCCCTCCGGCGTCGAGGTGATGGCCCACGCCTCGTCCAGGAAGATCGCCTTGGGCAGCCGCCGGTCCAGGCCGTGCATCAGTCTCCGGGCGAACTGGGAGACCAGGTACATCAGCGCGACCGAGAGCCGCTGCTCGTAGGAGTAGTCCTCCCGGGAGATGGCCACGTCGGGCAGGGTGAGGCCGCCGAGCGTGAACACGGTGGTCCACCCGGCGGTGTCGATGCGCTCGCCCCCGGATGGGTCGAAGCACAGCCGGGCCAGCCGCATCTCCGACATGGAGCGGAGCACGGCGCCCAGGTTCTTCGACGCCGGGTCGTCGGAGCCTTCGAGGTGGTCGACGACCCGGCCGAGGGAGGGCCGCTCGCCGTTGGCGACCGCGCCGACCGCCTGGATCATGGCCGACTCGCGCTCCTCCGACATCCGCGGCAGCAGCAGCCGCAGGGTCTCGGTGGCCATGGTCTTCTTGGCCGCCAGATCGTCCCCGAACGAGAACGGGTCGAGCAGCCCGGGCGCCGCCGAGCCCAGCGGCAGGATCCGGGCCCGCCGGCCGCGCGACCTGAGCAGCTCGACCAGCGACTCGGCGTCGCCCTTGGGATCGATCGCCGCGATCGTCACGCCGCGCAGCGCCATCTGGTAGATCAGCAGCAGCGCCAGCGTGGTCTTGCCGCCGCCCGGCTCCCCGGTGATCGCCACCGCGGTCGGCCGGTTGCGGGCCGCGGCCACCAGCGGGTCGAAGTGCACGATGGAACGGGCCCGCCCGAGCGTCTCGCCGATGTAGGGGCCGACCCAGCCCTCGCCGTTGTCGTCGGGACGGTCGCCCAGGTCGACGGTCGCCACCGGCATCCCGCCCGCGATGGTGCGCAACGGCTGCCGCTGCGCGTAGGCGTTGAGCCGGATCCGGTCGCCGGGCAGCGTCTCCAGGAACAGCGAGAACTGGTCGCCGGTGGAGTTGACCACGTCGATGCCGATGTCGCGGTAGTGCTCGACCACCGCGTCCACCCGCTGGGCGAGCAGTTCCTCGGTGGGCGCCGACACGATCAGCCGGTGCCACCCGTACACGAACGGCAGCCGCTCCTTGGTGATGCCGTGCTCCAGCATCCGGGCCGCGTCGATCTGCTCGGCCAGCGCGATCGGCGCCTCCGCGCCCGCCTCCCGGATGTGCTGGTCCATGTCACGGGCGTGCGCCAGCTTGCGGGAGACATCCTTGGACGCCTTGGCCGGCGGGATCAGCTTCATCCGCGAGCTGATCTCCACCGGGAACGGCAGCGCGTCGGCGTAGTGGAACCAGGGCTCGCCGTCCGGGAACGGCATCATGTCGGGGAAGCGCGCGAAGGAGAGGTAGGCGACGTAGGACTGGGCGGTCGCGCCCGGCCCCACGCCGTTGAAGTTGGGCTGCTCGACCCTCAGGTACGAGCGGCCGTTGTGGATCGCGCCCTCGACCAGCGCCTCGATCTCCCCCTTCCCCCACGTGCGGCGCGCGACGGCGGAGGGCGGCGGATCGGCCAGCGAGGCCGTCACCGCGTGCTGGAACAGCCAGGCCACCTCGGTGGACGCGGCGTGCCGGGCGTACAGCGCCGACCCGGCCAGCGCCCGGCCGACCCGCTCGGCCTGGTCGGTCCAGCGCGCGATCTCCTTCTTGTCGATCGCGTCGTCGTTGATGCCGAGGACCTGCTCGCTGCGCTTGTAGAAGCCGAGCCACTGCGACAGGACCCCGCCGGAGAACTGCGCCCCGACACCGCGCGGCCCGAGCCGTACGCCGAGGTAGACCTCCTTGGTCCAGAAGTCCTTGGCCCACACGTGCGCGTAGGTCTCCTCCAGGTACTCGCGCCAGCCCGGCCCCCCGTCGGAGGTCCGGTCCAGCGCCAGCGCCCAGTCGGCGGCCGGGTAGGTGCGGTGCGCGATCCGCAGGTGCACCTCCGCGTCCTGCATCCGGATCCCGGCCAGCGCGATGGTGATGTTGGTGGCCAGCGCCTCGCGTTCCTCGCCGGTGGTGAACTCGTACGACACCGTCGGCAGCCGGAAGTAGGCCCACGCCGCGTTGTCGGTCAGCAGCACCCGGTCGTCGAAGTACCGTACGGCCAGCCGGCTGGACCGGGCCTTGGACGCCCTGCTCATCGCCTCGCTCCGCTCGTGGGCTCGCGGCCGCCGTCCCACGCCGGCGTGCCTCGTCGCTGCGCGCGGGGGCGCGTGGCGGCGCTCATCGAGTGGCCTCCTGCTGCTGCTCGAACTCCTGGTAACGCTCGGGCACGACGGTGAACCCCCCGGCGACCACACCGGCGAGGGCGAGGTAGGCGCGCCGTGTCGGCGCGCGCAGGGATCTGAGCTCGTTGCGGGGTGCCCGGTCCATGCTCAGGTGGTCGTCCCAGGGAATCCGCACCAGGGCCCGGCAGCGCCCGCGGGCGACCGCCTCGGCCTGCTCGACGTCGTCCATGCTGCGCCGGCTGACCCCGTTGATCACGGTCACGGCGCGGGAGCGCAGTTCCTCGTACCCGTGGCCGTCCAGCCACTCGAAGGTCATCGCCACCGCGCGGGGCGCGTCGGCGCTGGCGGGCGCCACCAGCACGATCTGGTCGGCGTACGGGAGCACGCGCGCCACCACGGCGGCGGCGGCGTCCAGCAGCGTCACCGAGTAGAACCGGTCGATCGTGCGGATCGCCAGCGCGTAGTCGCGGTCGTCCAGTGCCTGCAGCGGGTTCTTGCCGGCCGCGATCACGTCCAGCCCGGACTTGGCCTGGGAGGTGTAGCGGCGCATCGCGGTCAGGCTGTTGACCTGGTCGGCCCGGGTGATGAGGCCGGTCAGGGTCTCGTTGGTCTCGCTGCGGGTGCGCCGGGCCAGCGCGCCCGGCCCGGGGTTCACGTCGATCGCCACGACCGGCTCCCCGTTGTGCTGGGCGAACGTGTGGCCGAGCATCAGCGCCGTCACGGTCTGCCCGGCCCCGCCCGTGCAGCCGAGCACCACGATGTGGCGGGTGCCCTGGAACGGCTGCTGGAGGCGCTGCTGGTACTCGGCGTCGGCCTCGCCGTGGCCGCCGCCGACGGCCTGGATGAGCCGGCGCAGCCCACCCGTGCCGATCTCCTGCTCGGGGTCGGGCGGCGTGATCGCCGGTTCGGACGGCGGCGCGGACGGTGGCGGCGGAAGCGGGCGCGGGCGGACCGGCGAGGCGGGCCCGGACCGCACCTCGCGGGCCGGCGCGGGCGGCGGCTCCTCCGTGGCGTGCTCGGTGAGCGGTTCGGCGGGCATGGGCTCCGTCATCGGCTCGGGGGCCTGCGGGCCCTGGGACGGGCGGGGGGCGGGACCCGACATCGGGAACCTGCCCGGGTGTCCCGCCACGGGCTGTGCGCCGCTCCCCTGGCGCCGGCCGGCGTCCTCCCGGCGCTCCTGGTTCTCGTCGCGCTGGTCGCGCTCGTGGCGCTCGTGGCGCTCGTGGCGCTCGTGGGGCGGGGGCGCGTCTTCCTGCGGGGGCGGCGCTCCGGCGCCCGGTTCCGGTACGGGAGGCCAGACGAGCGCGTCGGTCGTGGCAGCGCGGGGAGGCTTGGACAGCTCCTCGGACCAGGGCCTGGGCTCGGGCAGCTCACGGCTCGCGGCCTCCTGCCCTTCGCGCCGCGCCTCCTCGGCTCGCCGTTCCTCCTCGGCCCGCCGCTTCTCTTCTGCCTGCCGTGCGTCCTCGGCCTGCCGCGCCTCCTCGACCCGCCGCGTCCCTCCGGCCTGCGGCGTCCCTTCGGCCTGCGGCGTCCCTTCGGCCTGGGGCTCTTCCTCGGCCTGCGGCTCCTCGGCGGGCCTGGGGTCGGGACGGCCCGCCCCGCTGCCGAAGGCCACCGGGACCATCGGGATGTCGGGTCTGGTCGGCTTCGCGCGCTCGATGTCGGGCCGGGTGCCGCCCGCGCGCTCCCGTTCACCGGCCTGCGGGATGTCCGGGCGCGTCTCGGGCGCGGGCACCTGCTGCCGCGGAATGTCCGGCCTGGTGACGGGCGCGGCACCGGCCGGCGTCCCGGCCGCATCGGCGGTCGGGTCCGGCGAAGGGGTGTGCTCGGCCCCGGTCCCGTCGGCGGAGGCGTCCAAGGTGGCCGGGGTGGACGAGGTGGCTGGGGTGGCCGAGGCGGAAGCGGCCGCGGTGGACGAGGCGGGCTGCGCGCCGGGCTCGGGGACCCTCTCGTCCCCGGGCTCCTGCGCGGAACCGCTGGCGGGCTCCAGTCCCGCGTCCTGGACGGGGTCGGCCCCGGCCGAGGGCACCGGCTCCTCCTGAACGCCGGCGCCGTCGCCGGCGCCGTCCGCGGCGGGTTCCGGGCCGGTGGCGCCGGGACGGGCCGCCTGAACGGGGGTGGCGGCGTCCTCGGGCGCGGGCGGGGACGGCTCGCCGTTCGGGCCGCTCCAGAACTCGGGGGCCTCTCCGGGACGGCGCACGCCCGAGGCGAAGGCCCGCTTGCCCGAGGTGCCCAGCTCGAGCCGCGGGGTGGCCGGAGGGCGCTCGAGGTCGGCGGTCCCGCCCTGCGGGAACGCCTCCTCCTCGTGGGCGATGTCGCGGGTGGTCCGGCGCCATGCCTTGGCCGGACGCTCCCGCGCGGGCTCCCGTCCAGGCTCCCGTCCAGGCTCGGGCACGCGGACGGGCTCTCGCGCGGGCTCCCGGACGGGCTCGCGAGCGCCGGCGACGCGGACATCGTCCTCGGTGCCGAGGGAGCCGAACTCGCGCTGGGCGGCGACCTCGGCGAGCGGCCGGGGCGCGGAGGCGACCGCCGGGCTCGGGGCGAACGCCGGGCGCCGGGTGGACGACCGGCTCGGGGCGGACGCCGGGTCCAGGGCGAACGCCGGGACGGGCGCCTCCTCGACGACCGGGCGGCGCTGCTGCTTACGGGCCTTGCGGTGGGTCTTCACCGCGGCGCGTTCGGCCGCGGCGACCGGGGCGGGGGCCTGCGGGCGGCGCCAGACCCGGGCCACGACCACGACCTCGCGGGGCTCGCGGATGGGGGTCAGCCGGCACCAGGTGCGCGGCTCGGCGAGGTAGCGGCTCTGCGACAGCAGCAGCTCGGTGAGGCGCTTGCCCTCGATGACCGGGCGGGTCGCCATCCAGGTCAGGACGCCCGGCGGGACGATGTAGAGGACGTGCCACGGCGAGGCGAAGGGGATGCCCACGAGCCTCAGCAGCAGGATCCACGGCACGAACACGCCGGCGAAGACGCCGATCTGGACCAGCGGCAACGGCATCGGCAGCCGCAGGTCGTACAGCTTGTACAGCCGCTTCTCGATGCGCCATATGTTCGTGTACGTGGGTAGATCCACGCCCCTACTCCCCTAACTGTGCGAGCACAGTGTCGCCTGCCGGCCCCGGCGCGCGGGGCCGCTCCGCCCTCGATGACGCCCGGCCGGCGTGCCCAGGTCAGGTCAAGTCCACTCCCAGTGCCCGGGCGATCGCCCTGGCCGTGGTCTCGATGATGTTGGGCACGTAGAAGACCACCCCGATTCCGATGGCGAGCACGATGAATTGCACGAAGCGCGTGATCTCGCGGGTGAACAGAAAGAAGATCGCCACAATGGAGACGATCACGAGGAAGAGCGGACCGAATATCTGACGCAGCCAATCTGCCAGCTGGTCGGTTTGCAGATCGTCGTTCGGCGCCGCCAGGACCTCGAACGGAATCGACGCCATCATGTGGTGCAGCATCGACTGACTACCTTCCTGGGTCGGCGGATGTGTCGGGTGCGGGGTACGGGGATGCCGGCTCGGCGCGGTGCCGTCATGACGCACCCGGCCCTGTGGTGCCGCGGATGTCTCGGACGTACCAGGTCGTGCCTTTCTTCACCATCGACAGATCGTAAGTCTGTTCAAGCTCGCCTCCGGCGGCGGCGCCGGGCACCTGCCAGGCCACCGTCGCGGTGACCGTGCGCTCGCCGGCGTCTCCTCTGGGGGCGATGACCTCCCTGACCTGGACGAACGTGACCGACTCGGCCAGCCCGGCGAGGGGCGCGCCGTCGGCGAAACGCGACAGGGTCGCCTGGTCGCTGCGGGCGTACGCCTGGAAGAAGGTGCCGAGGACGGGCGCGAGCTCGGTCTCCAGCGGGCCGTCGCGCTCGGGGACGCCCTGCTGCGGCAGCGTGGCCTTGGCCGGGGGCGGCAGGAGGGCCGGGCGGGCGGAGACGACCAGCGAGCCGTTCCGGGCGTAGACGGGGACGGCCAGCCGGAGCCACTTGTCCTGGCTGCGGGCGAGCACGGTGACGACGCCGTTGTTGGCGTCGCGCGCGTCCACTCCGGCGACCTGGACCGACTGCACCTGGAGCTGGCCGACGCCGTTCCAGCCGAATTGGCCGTCGGTGCCCTCGGGAACGAACGTCCGCATTTGCGTCTCGCGGGCGGCGGCCGTCCTCTGGTCGTAATTGAGATAGACGTTGGCGAACTGGAGCGCGAACGCGCCCGCGGCGCTGCTGGGGAAGCCGGTGCCCTTGCTGGGGGCGGGCGTCCCGGCCGTTCCGGTGCCGTCGGCGGTGAAGCGCTCGAACGGGGCCCGGATGCCGTTGACCAGGATCACGATGATGACCGCCCACAGCACGGCGCGGCCGACCCACACCCACCAGCGCCCGCCGGAGCCGTTCCAGCGTCCGCCGCCGCGCGCGCCGTCGCCGCCCTGCCGCCCGCGCCGCCGGCCGGTCTCGCCGTCCCGCCACGGATCGGCGGCCGGGTCGAGGGCGCGGCCGGACGCCACGTCCTGCTCGACCACAGCGGTCTCACGGCCGTGTCCCACGGCCGACCTGCGAGCCATCCTGCCTCCGCTCGCGCCTCGCCCCCGGTCGGCGCGGTCATCTGTGCGTCTGGTCGTGTACGGGTGCGGTCCCTTTCTGAACCCGCCCAGGGCCCAGCGTAACCACGAGCGTCAATTGTTCCAGCGCATCCGGGCGAAGCACAGCCCCGCCGCGCGGTTGTGGATAAGGCGATCCATCCCGGCAGCACCGGGGAAGATTGCCAAACGGTGACGATCTCCTATCCAAGGCTCCGAACGGCGCGCCGGACCCTGTTTCGGACAAGCAGCACGGTTCGGAAGGTGCTTGGTCACGACATGTCCTGGTGGAGCGCAATCTCTTTCCGTTGAATCCGTCATCGTGACCACTTGGCGACAGATCACCGTAATGCTGACATCACCCGCCGTGCACGATCGAGGCGTCCGCCTCCGGCCGCGGCCTCAGACGTTGAAGCGGAACTCCACCACGTCGCCGTCCTGCATGACGTAGTCCTTGCCCTCCATGCGCACCTTCCCGGCGGTGCGGGCGGCGGCCATGGACCCTTCGGTGACCAGGTCGTCGAACGAGACGATCTCGGCCTTGATGAAGCCGCGCTGGAAGTCGGTGTGAATGACGCCGGCGGCCTCCGGAGCCGTCGCGCCCTTGCGGATCGTCCAGGCCCGCGACTCCTTGGGGCCCGCGGTCAGGTACGTCTGGAGGCCGAGCGTGCCGAAGCCGATCCGGACCAGCTGGGACAGCCCCGACTCCTCCTGGCCCATCCCCTGGAGCAGCTCCAGGGCCTCGTCGTCGGGCAGCTCGATCAGCTCCGCCTCGATCTTGGCGTCGAGGAAGATCGCCTCGGCGGGGGCCACCAGCTCCCGGAGCCGGCCGCGCAGGTCCTCGTCGGTGAGCTCGTCCTCGTCGAGGTTGAACACGTACAGGAACGGCTTGGCGGTCAGCAGGTGCAGCTCGCGCAGCAGGGCGAGGTCGATCCCGGCCGCCCCGGCGCCCGCGAACAGCGTGACGCCGTCGTCCAGCAGCTTCTGGGCGGCGATGACGGTGTCGACGACGGCGAGCTTGTCCTTGTCCTTCTTGGTCCGCGCCTCCTTCTCCAGGCGCGGCAGGGCCCGCTCGATCGTCTGGAGGTCGGCCAGGATCAGCTCGGTGTTGATGGTCTCGATGTCGCGGGACGGATCGGTCTCGCCGTCCACATGGGTCACGTCCGGGTCGTCGAACGCCCGGATGACCTGGCAGATCGCGTTGGTCTCGCGGATGTTGGCCAGGAACTTGTTGCCCAGCCCCTGCCCCTCGGAGGCGCCCTTGACGATGCCCGCGATGTCGACGAACTCCATCGTCGCCGGGATGATCTTCTGCGAGCCGAAGATCTCCGCCAGCCGTTCCAGCCGGAAGTCGGGCACCCCGACGACGCCGACGTTGGGCTCGATGGTCGCGAACGGGTAGTTGGCGGCCAGCGCGTCGTTCTTGGTCAGCGCGTTGAACAGCGTGGACTTGCCGACGTTGGGCAGTCCGACGATTCCGATGGAGAGGCTCACGGCCGTCAAGTTTATGGGCCCCGCGGACCACGCGCGGACGACGGCCGGGTGAACACCCGGGTGAACACCCGGGTGACCGCGCGGGCCGCCCCTTCCGACAGCCCCGCCCGGCGCCCCGTCCGGCCGGTCGCCGCGGGGCCTCAGGCCCCCGTGCGGCGGAGGAACTCGGCGATGTGCCGGAACGCCGCCTTGCCCTCGGGCACGAAGTCGGCGAACACCGTGAAGACGTGCATCAGCCCGTCCCATTCCTGGTAGACGGCGCCGACCCCGGCCGTCTGGGCGCGTTCCGCCAGGTCCCGGACCTCGTCCCGGAGGATCTCCGAACCGCTGGCGACCAGCAGCAGCGGCGGCAGCCCGGCCAGGTCGCCGTGGCGCGGCGCCAGCAGCGGATGGGCGGCGCCCTTTCCGGCGGTGAACACGCGGCCCAGCCAGGCGAGCTTGCCCGCCGGGATGACCGCCTCGCTGCGCGCGTTCAGCCGGTGCGAGTCCGACGCGCAGCGCAGGTCGACCCACGGCGACAGGCAGACGGCCGCCGCGGGCAGGCCGGTGCCGCGCCGCCTGAGCTCCAGCAGCAGCGCCAGCGCCAGATGCCCGCCCGCCGAGTCGCCGCCCACGACGATGTCGCCCGGCGCGTACCCGCTCTCCAGGAGGAAGCCGTACGCGGTCAGGGCGTCGTCGAGCGCGTCGGACGGCCCGTAGTGGGGGGCGAGCCGGTAGTCCAGGGCCAGCACGGGCCGTCCGGTGGACGCCGACAGCCGCCAGTTCGACGGCCGGTACAGGCGCGCGCTCCCGAAGAAGTAGGCGCCGCCGTGCAGGTAGAGGAAGACCTTCCGCTCGTCCGGGGCACCGGCCCGGACCCACTCGGCGGAACACGTCCCGAGGTCCTCACGCGCGATGGCGACGCCGGGCGGGACGGTCTGGGCCCGGCTCACCAGCCCGGAGAGCCGCTGGAAGCGGATCAGCCCGTCCGCCGAATCCGGCACCGACGACCACGCGGTCTTCACCAGCGCCCGGACGGCCCGGCCGGTGAGCCGGGCCCGCAGGCTGGGCGGCCCGCCCGGCTCGAGCGCGAGTTCCCGCGCGATCCGCCGTTCCGCCGCCGTCCGCGCCACGGGACGGATGGGGGGTGTGCCGGTACCGATCGTCATGGCTCTCTCCTCGTGCGGGCGGGGGTGAGAACGACGGGGGCGCGCCGCTCATCCGGTTTGAGGATGTAAGTGATCGCTGAGTTTAATTGTCCGGTGCGGGCCCCGTCTCGGCGCGTCGCACCGGCACGGCGCGGGTCTCCGCTGCCACGATGAGCGGATGGATCTCGCGCTGCTCGCCGGTCTCGCCCTCGGGGCCGTTCTCGGCGCGGTGGCCGGGTTCGCGCTGGCGACCGGACGCCAGGGCGAGCTGATCGCCCGGGCGAGGGCCGCGGAGGAGAAGCTGGCCTACGCCGAGGAACGGATGGCCGAGCACTTCGAGAGCCTGTCGGCCAAGGCCCTGGACGCCAGCAACCAGCGGTTCCTGGAGCTGGCCGACGCCCGGCTGAAGGCCGCCGGCGTCGAGGCCGCCGGGGAGCTCCAGCGCCGCCAGCAGGCCGTCGAGCACCTGGTCGCCCCGCTCAAGGACACCCTCGCGAAGGTGGAGGAGCAGCTGCGCGAGGTGGAGACGGGCCGCCGCGAGTCGCACGCCATGCTGGCCAAGCAGGTCGACTTCGTCCGGCAGAGTTCCGACCAGCTCCGCGGTGAGACCCGGGCGCTCGTCCGGGCGCTGCAACGCCCGGAGGCCCGCGGCCGCTGGGGCGAGCTGCAACTGCGCCGCGTCGTCGAGCTGGCCGGCATGGCCCACCACTGCGATTTCGACGAGCAGGCCACGTCCGTCACCGAGGACGGCACCGTACGGCCCGACATGGTCGTCCGGCTGGCCGGGGGCAAGAACATCGTCGTCGACTCCAAGGTGTCGCTGGCCGCCTACCTGGAGGCGGCCGAGACCGGCGATCCGGTACGGCTGGACGCGCACGCCCGGCACCTGCGCGACCACGTCGACCGGCTGGCCGCCAAGTCGTACTGGCAGGCGTTCAGCCCCGCCCCCGAGTTCGTGGTCCTCTTCATCCCGGGAGAGGCGTTCCTCGCGCCCGCCCTGGACCGCGACCCGGGCCTGCTGGAGTACGCGATGCGGCGGCGCGTGCACATCGCGACCCCGACGACGCTGGTCACGATGCTGCGCACCGCGTCGTACGCCTGGCAGCAGGCCGCCCTCTCGCGCAACGCCCGCGCGGTGTTCGACCTGGGCAGGGAGCTGTACGAGCGGCTGGGCACGATGGGACGGCACGTCGACGAGCTGGGCCGTTCGCTGACCGGCGCGGTCAGGTCCTACAACCGCACCGTGGGCTCGCTGGAGACGCGCGTCCTGGTCAGCGCGCGCCGCCTGAACGAGCTGGGAGTGGTGGACGAGCCGCTGGAGGCGCCCGGCCGGGTCGAGGACAGCCCGCGGGCGCCGTCGGCCGCCGAGCTGTCGGACGGGGGCCGTCCCGCGCCGCCGCCGCGCGATGATCGTCCGGACCAGTACGAGACCGCCCGCGCCGAGGACGGCGCCGGGCCCGCGGACCCGCCCGCCGAGCCGCCGCGGTTCGGTGAACGGGCCGTCCCCCAGCAGTTCGACCGCCGGGAGAAGTGGCGATGAGCACACAGTCGGTACGCGGCGCGCCAGCGGACGCCCCGCCGGACGCAGGGGGTCGCGTGCGACGCCGACGGGACAGGGCGCGCAAGGACAGGGCACGCAGGGACCCGGCCGCCGCCCCGGCGGGCGGGCCGGTCACGCTGACCGGGCGCGGCGGCGTCGTCGTGCTCTTCGCCGCGGGCCTGCTCGGTGCGCTCCTGTCACGGTGGCTGGACGCTCCCGTCCTGGCCGGGGCGGGTTTCGCGACGGGGTGCGTGCTGGCCGCGCTGGCCACCCGCCCGGCGGACCTGCTGCCCCTGGCCGTCAGCCCGCCGGTGGTGTTCCTGGCGGTGACGATCCTGGCGGAACTGGTGACGGGGATCGGCGAGGACTCGCTCCTGCGGAGCGTCGCCGTGGGCGTGCTGGCCGCGCTGGCGGCCACCGCGCCCTGGCTGTTCGGCGGGACCCTCCTGGTGCTGGTCATCACCGTCCCGCGCGGCCTGCTCGCCAACGTACGGGAGCTGCGCGGCAGGCTCGCCGGCAGCCGCCTGTTCGAGCAGGAGGAGAACGAGAACCCGGTCCGCTGGGAGGAGCCCCCCTCGACCGCCCGAACCCGCCGACGAGAGCCGCAGGACGACTAGAGGCCGGCGGCGCGAACCGAGGGCGGGCGGGCGGCGACGCGGCGGGGCTCAGCCCACGGGAGTGATGCGCAGGTCCTTGCGCAGCTCGTGCGGGAGGGCGAAGCGCATGCTCTCCGGCACCGACTCGACCTCTTCGACGTCCCCGAAGCCGCGCTCGGCCAGCCAGGCCAGGACGTCCTGGACCAGCTCGTCCGGGACGGAGGCGCCGCTGGTGACGCCGACCGTGGTGACGCCCTCCAGCCAGCTCTCGTCGATGTGCTCGGCGTAGTCCACCAGGTAGGCGTTGTCGGCGCCGTGCTCCTTGGCGACCTCGACCAGCCGGACCGAGTTGGAGGAGTTGGTGGAGCCGACCACGATGACCAGCTGGGCGAGGGCGGCGATCTCCTTGACCGCGATCTGGCGGTTCTGGGTGGCGTAGCAGATGTCGTCGGACGGCGGGTCCATCAGCTTGGGGAAGCGCTCGCGCAGCTTCTCGACCGTGGCGATGGTCTCGTCCACCGACAGCGTGGTCTGGGACAGCCACGCCACCTTCTCGGGGTCGCGCACCTTGACGCCGGCCACGCCGTCCGGACCGTCCACCAGGTGGATGTGGTCGGGGGCCTCACCGGTGGTGCCGATGACCTCCTCGTGCCCCTCGTGCCCGATCAGCAGGATGTCGTAGTCGTCCTTGGCGAACCGGACGGCCTCCTTGTGGACCTTGGTCACCAGCGGGCACGTGGCGTCGATGGTGCGGAGGCTGAGGCCCTTGGCCTCCTCGTGCACCACCGGCGCGACCCCGTGGGCGGAGAAGACGACGATGGCGCCCTCGGGCACCTCCTCGGTCTCTTCCACGAAGATGGCGCCGCGTTCCTCAAGGGTCTTCACGACGTGCACGTTGTGCACGATCTGCTTGCGCACGTAGATGGGGGCCCCGTACTTCTCCAGGGCGATCTCGACCGCCTGCACGGCCCGGTCCACTCCCGCGCAGTAACCACGCGGCTTGGCGAGCAGGACACGACGCTGGCTGTTGAAGGTCATGTCCCTATCGTACGAGCCGTACCACTGGCCCCGGACCGTCCGGAACGTCAAGACGGCCCTACCGGGAGGCGGCATCGCGATGACCGTCCGTGCTCGGGCGGGGCCCGTGGTGTGACCCACCGCACGAGGTTGTTTGACCAGAAACCAGGTCACCCGGGATGACCGGCGTCGAGGCGATGCGGCAAAGTGATGTTTGACAGACGGTGCCGATCGATCCGTCCTGGGATGGGGACAGCAGGGAGATGGAGACGATGACGAAATCGCCGCGCCGCCTCAAGGAGCAGGTCCGGGACACGGTCGGCGAGCAGGTTCGTGACCTCCCGTTGCACGCGGTCCGGCTGGCCATGTTCGGTGTCGGGCGGGCGCTGCTGCTGAGCGACCGGGTGACCAAGGACTACAAGGAGATCACCGAGGGCGGCGGTGTCGGGCCCGTCATCGGCCGGCTCCGCGACGACGTCCAGCACACGGCCGGAAAGGTCGTCGGCCACGTCGTGGAGCGGGTCCGCGGGGAGGAGCCCGAGCCGGAGCCCGCGCCGAAGCCCGCGCGGAGCGCCCCGGCACGGGCGCCGGAGCGGCCCCGGGCCAGGGCGGGCGAGGAGATCGCGGTCGGCAAGCCCGCCGCCGCGCCCAAGCCCGCCCCCAGGCCGGCGCCGAAGCCCGCGCCGAAGCCGACGGCGGAGACCAGGCCCAAGCCCGCCCCCGCACCCGACACCAAGCCCGAATTCGAGCCGAAGCCCGAGGCCAAGCCCGCCGCGCCCGCCGAGGCCGCGAAGCTGGCCGCCGACCTGCCGGTGCCCGACTACGACCAGGCCACCCTGCCGCAGCTGCGCGCGCGGCTGCGCGGCCTGTCGGCCGACCAGGTCAAGCTGCTGCGCGAGTACGAGCGCAAGCACGCCGCCCGGCCGGACGTCCTGCGCATGTACGAGAACCGCATCGCCAAGCTGAACGGCCTGTCCTGACCCGGATCTCCTCCCCGTTCCCGGTCAGCGTCCCTCCCTGAGGGATTTCTCCCTGAGGGCACCTTCAGGGCACTCCGCCGGGGCGTGCAGCACCAACGGCCCGTCCCTCACTTCACGGCGAGGGACGGGCCGTTTTCACGCACACCGCACGCTCCCTCAGACCGGGTCGGTCACGGCCGCCACCCGCGCGCTTGGATGATCATCATCTCGAGGTGCGCGGGCGTGCCGCCCTCGACGAGCCGGCCGCCGATGTAGGCCCACCAGCACCGAGTCCGCCGGCCGTACCAGACGATGGCGCCGTACTGACGGCGGAGGCGCTGCGGGGCCGGATCGCGTCAGGGGTAGCGGTCATCCGCCCACCTCGGTGCCGGCCCCCTCGGGGGCGCGTGGGCCCTGTCCAGGAGTCAGCGTGGGCCGGGGGAACCGAAGAGGACGTCCAGGGCGGGCAGGGCGGCGGTGAGGGCCGCGCGCTGCTCATGGGTGAGGACGGCGAGGCGCCCGGCGAGGAAGGCGACGCACCGCGCCCGCGTGTCCCGGAGCCGTTCCCGTCCCGTGGCGGTCAGCCGGACGGTGACGACGCGGGCGTCGGCGGCGTCCCTGCCCCGCGCCACCAGCCCGTCCCGGACCAGCCGGTCGATCTGCGCGGTCATCGTCGGCAGCCGGACGCCGTGCTCGTCGGCCAGTGCGGTCATCCGCATCGGGCCGTGCTCCAGCGACGCCAGCACCGTGCCCTGCTGGCTGGTGACCGGCAGGTCGGCGCTGGCCCGGCGGAGCATGAGGACGACCTCGCGCAGCCGCCGGTTGAGCTCTTCGGCCAGGTCCTGGCCGGAGTCTGGATCGGTCACCGTCATCCTCCCGGGTCGGGCGGCCGGCCGCGGCGGACCCGCGCCGCGCGGGCCGTCACTGCACGTAGGCTGGCGTGCCATGGCATTGGAGACCTCGGCGGAGTCCCCCGTTCCGGTACGCACGGTGCTGCAGGCGGTGGGCGGCTGGATCGGGCGGCTGGGCCGCATCTGGGTCGAGGGGCAGATCACCGACCTGAACGCCCGCGGCGGCACCTGCTACCTCACGCTGCGCGACCCGGTGGCGAACATGTCGGTACGGGTCGTGGGGCCGCGCGCGGTGTTCGAGGCCGCCGGGCCGGCCGTGACCGACGGCGCCAGGGTGGTGGTGCACGCCAAGCCCGACTTCTGGATCAACCGGGGCACGTTCTCGCTCAGCGCGCTGGAGGTGCGGCCGGTCGGCGTCGGCGAGCTGCTGGCCCGGCTGGAACGGCTCAAGCAGGTGCTCGCCTCGGAGGGGCTGTTCCGGCCCGAGCGCAAGCGGCCCCTGCCGTTCCTGCCGGGCAAGGTCGGCCTGATCTGCGGGCGCGACTCCGACGCCGAGCACGACGTGCTGGAGAACGGCCGGCGCCGGTGGCCCGCCGTCGCGTTCCGGGTCGAGAACACCGCCGTGCAGGGTTCCTACGCGGTGGGCGAGGTGATGGACGCGCTGCGCCGGCTGGACGCCGACCCGGAGATCGAGGTGATCATCATCGCGCGGGGCGGCGGCTCGATGGAGGACCTGCTGCCGTTCTCCGACGAGGCCCTGGTCAGGGCGGTGGCGGCGGCGCGTACCCCGGTCGTCAGCGCGATCGGGCACGAGCAGGACGGACCGCTCCTGGACCTGGTGGCCGACGTGCGCGCCTCCACCCCGACCGACGCGGCCAAGAAGGTGGTGCCGGACGTCCGGGAGCAGCTCCAGCTGGTGCGGCAGCTGCGCGACCGGGGGCGGCGCTGCCTGGCGGGCGGGATCGAACGGGAGCTGGCCTGGCTGCACGGGGTCCGGTCGCGGCCCGCGCTGGCCGACCCGATCCGCGAGGTGGAACGGCAGTCGGAGCGGGTCACGGCGCTGCGCGACCGGGCCCGCCGGTGCCTGTCGGGGGCGCTCGACCGGGCCGGGGACGAGCTTTCGCACACGCGGGCCCGGCTGCGGGCCCTCTCCCCTGCCTCGACGCTGGAACGCGGGTACGCCATCGTCCAGCGGCCGGACGCGTCGGTCGTCCGGGACGCGGCGGACGTCGGCGCCGGCGACCGGCTGCTGGTCCGGCTCTCCGGGGGCAGGCTCGCGGTGACCGTCGAGGAGGCGTCCGAGGGCGGCGCGGCCGGGGAGACCGGTTCGGGGCCCGCCGGGCCGTAGGGTTGTCGGGTGACCGAAGCAAATCCCGAGGCGTCCGGGGAACGGATGTCCTACGAGCAGGCGCGCGACGAGCTCACCGAGGTGGTCAAGCGGCTGGAGACCGGCGGGCTGACGCTGGAGGAGTCGCTCGGGCTGTGGGAGCGCGGCGAGAAGCTGGCCGCGATCTGCGAGGAGTGGCTGGAGGGCGCGCGGGCCCGGCTGGCCGCCGCCATGGCCCGGCCCGAGAACGGCGGCGAGGGCGGCCCGGCCCCGTTCTGAGCGGTGGGCGCGGCGCGGCGGGCCGGCCGCTCCCGCTCCGGGCCCCGCGCGTACCGTGCTCGCCGTCGTTCGCACTCCACCTCCCCGACACGCTTGATCATCATCGTTCGGGGGGCGGTGCGCCGGTCCGGCGGCGCGAAGTTAGAGAAGAATCACCCGGCGGCCAGCCGGCGGCGGCTCAGGAGCGCGGCGCCGGGGAGGTCGTCGCCGCGGGGACGCCGCCCTGCCTGGACTGCGCCTTGAGCGCGCCCGCGAGCACGGCGAGCTCGTCGAACGACGCGGTGCCGGTCACCACCAGGGTCACCCCGCCGGGCAGGGTGCGGGCGAGCGAGTAGGCGTTCTTGTCCTTGCGGTGGTACTGGTTCCAGGTGGCCCCGCCGACCTGGCGGGTGCCGACCGTCTTCTTGATGTTGGTCATCCGGGGGATGTAGGCCGAGGGCTTCTCGTTGCTCTGCTCCAGCGCCGCGTACTGGTCGGTGGGCGTGAGGAAGCCGAGGTGCCAGGCGACCGGCTCGCCGTCCTTGTTGTTCAGCCCGTGGACCCGCGAGCTGGTGGGCCGCCATCCGGCCGGCAGCCCTTCGGGGGCGTGCACGGTGTACGGGGCGCCGCTGCGCATCGCCCACAGGTGCCCGCCGTAGTCGATGGTGGGCAGGACCTCCTTCTCGCCGCGCGGGGTGACCAGGAAGATCGCTCCGACGAGCAGCAGGCACGCCGCCATCGCCAGGGTGAAGCCGCCGAGGCCGGTGGTGAGCCGCTTGTAGACCCCGGGGCTGACCTGGACCGTCCCCCGCGATCCCGCGGCCTGGGGACCCGCCTCGGCCGCCGTGGGGCCGCCGGCGGGCGCCGCAGCGTCCTTGCCGCCCGCCGCGCCCTCGGCGGCTCCGGTGGCCTCCGGGGCTCCGGTGGCCGCGTCGGCCCCGGTGGTCGCGTCCCCCGCGCCGGCGGGCTCGGACGCGGGCGCGGTCCCGGACTCCGCGCCGGGGGCGGGCTCGGTCGAAGGGGAGGAGGTCTTGTCGGTCACCCCTCCAGCATCCCGCACGGTCAGGGCTGCTCCGTACGGGGGTTCCGGATCGTCCCGACGATCGCCATGATGTCGTCGGCCAGGCGGCGCGAGGCCTCCTCGTCGTCGCTGCCCGACACCTCCGAGACGGCGCCCGCCATCGCGCCGGTCAGCACGATGACCAGCGCCTCGTCCACCCCGCCGTCGGCGGTGTGGAACAGCGCGGCGTTGCGGCGGGCCCACTTGTTGAGCCGCTGGCGCATCACCCGGTCGAAGCCGGGCGGCCCGTCGCCGGAGATGAACAGCCGGGCCACGTGCCGCTCGCTCAGGCAGCCGTTGAGGTAGGCGCCCGCGCCCGCGATGAACAGCCGCATGGGGTCCCGCTCACCGGCCTCCCGCGCGGAGCCGATCGCCTCGCGGGTGCGCTCCTGCTGGCGTTGCTGGAACTCGTCGAACAGCGTGAGGTAGAGGTCGGCCTTCCCGTTGAAGTGGTGGTAGAGGCTGCCGACGCTGGCTCCGGCCCGGGCGACGATGTCGGTCACGGCCGCCTGGGCGAAGCCCGCCTCGCAGAACACCTCGCCGGCGGCCGCCAGCAACGCGCTGCGGGTGGCGGCTCCCCGGTCGGAGGTCCGCGGGGGCGCCTCGCCCGTGGAGGTGGCGCCCGCCGCACCCCCCTTGCCGCTCGGGGAAGGGGCGTTCCCATCAGCGGAGAGTCCGCTGGACGGGACGTCGATGTCGCTGCTCATGACAGCTGAGATTACGCCCTCTCGCGGTGGGGAAACGATCCCTTACTCATGTGGAGACCAAATCGTCCCCGCCCGGACCCGGGTGTCCGGTGCGGAGGGCTGGTCTGGTCCAATTTGTGGCACGGCACCGGCCACCCGGAGAATTCGTGTCACCGAACTGACCGAAAGGGCTGCCTCGCATGTCCGACGACACTATCCTCTCCCCGCTCACCACCGAGCCCTCCGCTCCGGATCGCAACCTGGCGCTGGAGCTGGTCCGGGTGACCGAGGCGGCGGCGATGGCCGCGGCCCGCTGGGTGGGACGGGGGGACAAGAACGGCGCCGACGGGGCCGCCGTCAACGCCATGCGCCAGTTGATCAACACGGTGTCCATGCGGGGCGTGGTGGTGATCGGCGAGGGCGAGAAGGACAACGCCCCGATGCTGTTCAACGGCGAGGAGGTCGGTGACGGCAGCGGCGCCGAGTGCGACGTCGCGGTCGACCCGATCGACGGCACCCGGCTGACGGCCCTCGGCATGAACAACGCGATCGCGGTGCTGGCGGTGGCGCCGCGCGGGTCGATGTACGACCCGTCGGCGGTCTTCTACATGGAGAAGCTGGTGACCGGGCCCGAGGCGGCCGACGTGGTCGACATCGAGCGCCCGATCGCCGACAACATCCGCGCGGTCGCGAAGGCCAAGGGCTCCTCGCCGCACGATGTGACCGTCGTCATCCTGGACCGTCCCCGGCACGAGGGCATGGTCAAGGAGGTCCGGGAGACCGGCGCCCGGGTCAAGCTGATCACCGACGGCGACGTGGCGGGTGCGATCATGGCGGCCCGGGAGGGCACCGGCACGGACCTGCTGCTGGGCATCGGCGGCACCCCGGAGGGCATCATCGCGGCCTGCGCGATCAAGGCGCTGGGCGGTGTCATCCAGGGCCGGCTGTGGCCGCAGGACGAGGCCGAGCGGCGCAAGGCGATCGACGCCGGGCACGATCTGGGCCGCGTGCTGACCACCGACGACCTGGTCACCTCCGACGACGTCTTCTTCGCCGCGACCGGCATCACCGACGGCGAGCTGGTGGACGGCGTGCGCTACCGCAAGGGGTCGGCGCGGACGCACTCGCTCGTCATGCGCTCCCGCAGCGGGACCATCCGCACCGTCGCCAGCGAGCACCAGCTGAGCAAGCTGCGCGCCTACAGCACCATCAACTTCGACACCGCCGGCTGAGGACGGCGCATTCCGGCGGCGCGGCCCGGTTGAGGACGGCACGGCCCGGCGGGCGCGGCTCAGCGGCCGCGGCCGAGCCGTCCCCGGACGCGCTCGCGGAGGCTTCGCTTCGGGGCGCGGGCCTTGATCGAGCCGAGGATGAGGGTGCCGCCGATCTCGATGGTGGGGCCGTCGTGGACGGGACGGGTCCGCAGCTCGCGGGTGCTGAGGATGGTGCGGCCCGTCACGTTCACCTGGACGCCGTCGGGGACGACCAGCCGCACCCGCCCGCCGACCACCAGGGAGTCGAGCACGATGTGGCGGCGCTGCAGGACCGCCTCCCGCAGGTCGAGCTCGACCGTGCCGAACAGGGCCAGCAGCGGGAGCTTGACCGGGACCACCCAGCGGCCCTCGCGGCGCATCCGGCCGAAGAACGCCGACACCGGCCGGTCGTCGACCAGGATGGGCTGGGCCTCCTCGGGACTGAGGTCGCGGGTGAGGCCGGTCAGCTCGCCCAGGGTGCGGGCGGCGTAGGCGTGGGAGGTGCGCTCGGAGTGCTCCTCGATCGTGAGCCGCCCGTCCGCGAGGGCGTCCCCGAGCACGCTGACGACGCGTTCACGGTCGGCGTCGGAGGCGCGCAGGTCGCGTACGGGCGGCACCCGGTCTGCGGGCCGGCGGATGGGCGTGTCCACGAGGTCAAGGGTAACCGGCGCGGGCCCGGAAAACCGTTGGGGAGATCGCCCGTCCGGTGCATAGTGTGGCGAACATGACGGTTCAGCGGCAGGCGACCGGCACCGGGCGGCCCGAAGGCGCGGAGACCGGCGGCCGTCCCGCCGTCGCCCTGCGCGGGGTGGTCAAGCGCTTCGGCGGCTTCACCGCCGTCGACGGGCTCGACCTGGAGGTGCGCCCGGGGACGTGCCTGGGGCTGCTGGGCCCCAACGGTGCGGGCAAGTCCACCACGATGAAGCTGCTCACCGCGCAGGCGCTGCCCGACGGCGGCTCCATCGAGGTGCTCGGGTTCGCGGTCCCCCGCGAGTCCAAGCGCGCGCGGGCCGCGATGGGCGTCGTACCGCAGCAGGACAACCTCGACGAGGAGCTGACCGCCCGGGAGAACCTGGAGGTGTTCGCGCACCTGTACCGCGTTCCCCGGGCCCGCCGCCGGGCCGCGGTGGACGACGCGCTGGAGCTGGCCCACCTGACGGCGCGGCAGCGGACCAAGGTCGACGACCTGTCCGGCGGCATGCGCCGCCGGCTGCTGATCGCGCGCGGGCTGGTGCACCGGCCGGCGCTGGTGCTGCTGGACGAGCCGACCGTGGGCCTGGACCCGCAGGTGCGGGCCGAGCTGTGGGGGCTGATCGACGGGCTGCGGGCGGGCGGCACCACGGTGCTGATGTCGACGCACTACATCGAGGAGGCCGAGCGGCTGGCCGACGAGTGCGCGCTGATGTCGCACGGCCGGGTGGTGGCGCGCGGGACCCCGGCCGAGCTGATCGCCGAGCACGCCGGGGAGCTGGTGGTCGAGCACTACGGCCCGCCCGGCCGCCTGGCCGAGGTGGAACGGCTGGCGCACGCGGCGGGGTTGCCGACGCGGCGTACGGGCCCCTCGGTGTCGGTGCTGAAGGCCGAGACCCTCCCGCCGTCGCTGGAGGAGGAGCTGGGGCCGGACGGCGTGCGCCGCGCGGCCAACCTGGAGGACGTCTTCGTCGTGCTCACCGGGGAGAGTGTGGAATGACGGCCCCGCCCACACCGCCTACCGCCACAGCGGCGGGTGCGACCGCGGCCGGGTCGCCGCAGCCCCAGGCGCGGCTGCGGCGGTTCGAGATGGCCGCCGTGCGCGGGATCTGGCGGCACGAGCTGGCCCTGTTCAAGCGCTACTGGGGGTCGCAGTCGTTCGCCTCGGTGGTGGAGCCGACCTTCTTCCTGCTGGCGTTCGGGTACGGGTTCGGCTCGATGGTGGCGTTCATCGGCGACTACCGCTACCTGGACTTCGTGGCGACGGGCGTCGTCGGGGTGGCGGCGCTGTTCACCTCGGTGTTCCCCGGGATGTTCAACGGCTACATCCGGCGCGTGTTCCAGCACACCTACGACGCGATGCTGGCCGCCCCGGTGGACGTGCACGAGCTGGTCACCGGCGAGGCGCTGTGGATCGCGGCCAAGTCGTCGGTCTACGCCTGCGCGCCGCTGGTGGTGGCGCTGTTCTTCGGGCTCGATCCCTCGCCCGGGATGCTGCTGGTGCCGCTGGTGGTGTTCTGCACGGCGCTGGGCTTCGGGCTGTTCGGGACGTGGATGTCGTCGGTGGTGCCGTCGATCAACTCGTTCGACTACGTGATCACGGGCGTGGTGACGCCGCTGTTCCTGATCGCCGGGACGTTCTTCCCGATCGACTCGCTGCCCGGCTGGGCCCAGAACGCCGCGCTGGTCAACCCGCTGTACCACACCGTCGAGCTCGTCCGGCACGCGGTGTTCGGCCCGCGGCCCCTGGCCGACCTGGGGCATCTCGCGGCGCTGCTGGTGTTCGCCGGGCTGATGTGGCTGCTGGCGGTACGGGGCATGCGCCGCCGGCTGATCGACTGAGGCACGCGCGAACGAGAGCAGGGGCGCGGGCACGCCGTAGTGCCTACGGCCTGCCCGCGCCCCTGCCGGTCGCGCTACGTCAGGCGTCCTCCAGCGCGACGACCGCGCGCTCGCCCTCGACCTGCGCCTGCTCCGGGGTCATGTCCTCCAAGGCCCGGGTCAGCGCCGTCATGGCCGCGTCCGTCGCCGTGCGCGCGGTCAGCGAGTGCTCCTGCGCGCGCTCCAGGTCACCGAGCCCCACACAGTCGAACGCCACCTGCGCATCATGGACCGCCATCTTCAGCTGCCGCGCGGCCTCTTCCAGACTCATGCGTCCCTCCTTCGCCAGGACCGTCTAACTACCCGCATGCACATTGGGTAATCACCCTTCCCAAGAGTCGGGCGGCCTCGGTGAGGCGGTCCTCCCCCATCCGCGCGTACCCGAGGACCAGCGCGGGCGGGGCGTGGCGGGCCCGTTCCGGGGACCACATGGGCCTGGCCCCCGCGACCACGACCCCGGCACGGGCGGCGGCGGCCACCACCTTGTCCTCGTCGCATCCCTTCGGCAGTTCCACGTAGACGTGGATGCCCGCCGAGACGCCGCGTACCACCGCGCCGGGGACGTGTTCGCGCAGCGCGGCGACGAGGGCGTCCCGCCGGGCCCGGTACTGCCGGCGCATGGTGCGCAGGTGCCGGTCGTACCAGCCGCTGCCGATGAAGTGGGCCAGGGCGTGCTGCTCCAGGACGGGCGCGCCCAGGTCCGTGTGCGCCCGGTGGGTGCGCAGCCGCGCGGCCAGGTCCGCGGGGGCCGCCGCCCAGCCCAGGCGCAGCGCCGGGGCGAGCGCCTTGCTGACCGACCCGAGCAGGACGACCCGTTCGGGGGCGACGCCCTGGAGGCAGCCGACGGGGTCGCGGTCGTAGCGGAACTCGGCGTCGTAGTCGTCCTCGATCACCAGCGCGTCCCGCTCGCGCGCCCACGCGATCAGCTCGGCCCTGCGCTCGGGCGAGAGCACCACGCCGGTCGGGTACTGGTGCGCGGGCGTCACCAGGACGGCGCGGGCCTCGGTACGGGCGAGCGCGCCCACGGCGATGCCGTGCCGGTCGACCGGGACGCGGACCAGCCGGATGCCGGTGGCCTCCAGCATCGGCAGCTGCCGGACGCTGGTCGGGTCCTCCACCGCCAGCGTGCGGTGACCGGCCGCCGCCAGCGCGCGGACCACGGCCGACATCCCGTGCGCCACACCGTTCATGACCACGACCTGGTCGGGGGACGTGTGCGCGGCGCGGACCCGGCCGAGGTAGCCCGCCAGCTCGGCGCGCAGCGCCGGGGCGCCCCCGTGGTCGGGGTAGGTCAGCGCATCGTTGGGCAGGTCGCGCAGCGACGCGCGGACGGCCGCCACCCAGCGCTCGCGCGGGAACGCCCCCAGGTCGGGCGTGCCCGGCCACAGGTCATGGGCACCGGCGTCCAGCAGCTCGCCGGGCGGCTCCCCCGGGAGGGCGGGCGAGCCGGGCGGCGCCTCCGCCGAAGGCGAGGACGACGACGGGGACGGCGACGGGGACGGGGACGCCGGCGCGTCCGGGCGGGCCAGCCGCGCGACGCGGGTGCCGTCCCCCCGCCGCGCGACCAGGAAGCCCTCGGCGATGAGCTGCTCGTACGCGGTGACCACCACCCCGCGGGAGACCTCCAGGTCGCGGGCCAGATCGCGGCTGGAGGGGAGCCGGGTCCCGGCGGTGAGCCGGCCGGAGCGGATCGCGCCGCGGAACCCGGCGGCGATCTGGGCGGCCAGCCGTCCGGCGGAGCGGTCGAGAGGCAGATGAAGGTCGGTCACATGGATTTCAGCGTCGGGAGGCCGACCGTACGTCACTCCCCGTGAAAGTGGTCCATGGCGGCGACGCCCGTTCGACCCCGAACAGGGGGCCAAGCGGCTCCCGGCGTTCGCGGCCCCGGCGCGTCCGAGGGCGGCGGGCGCTGCGCACGGGGCGGGCCGTAACCTGTAGGGCACCCCACCATCCCGGAGGCGGGGGGTGTGGGGGGCCGCCCCCCACAGGCGACACGTACGCGCGCGAGGATCTTCGATGCCTGAGTTCTCCTACACCGACCTGCTCCCGCTCGGCCCCGACGAGACCGAGTACCGGCTGCTCACCTCCGAGGGCGTGTCCACGTTCGACGCGGGCGGCCGGACCTTCCTGCAGGTCGAGCCGGAGGCGCTGCGGCTGCTCACCGAGACCGCGATGCGCGACATCGCGCACCTGCTGCGCCCGGCGCACCTCGCCCAGCTCCGCCGGATCCTGGACGACCCCGAGTCCTCCCCCAACGACCGGTTCGTCGCCCTGGACCTGCTGAAGAACGCGGGGATCGCCTCCGGCGGCGTGCTGCCGATGTGCCAGGACACCGGCACCGCGATCATCATGGGCAAGCGCGGCCAGCACGTCCTCACCGACGGGCGCGACGAGGAGCACCTCTCCCGGGGCGTGTACGACGCGTACACCAGGCTCAACCTGCGCTACTCGCAGATGGCGCCGCTGACGATGTGGGACGAGAAGAACACCGGCAGCAACCTGCCCGCGCAGATCGAGCTGTACGCGGCCCCCGGCGACGCCTACAAGTTCCTGTTCATGGCCAAGGGCGGCGGCAGCGCCAACAAGTCGTTCCTCTACCAGGAGACCAAGGCGGTCCTGAACCCCAAGCGGATGCTGGCCTTCCTCGAAGAGAAGATCCGCTCGCTGGGCACCGCGGCCTGCCCGCCGTACCACCTGGCGATCGTGGTGGGCGGCACCTCGGCCGAGTACGCGCTGAAGACCGCCAAGTACGCCTCCGCGCACTACCTGGACACCGTTCCGGCGGAGGGCTCGCCCCTGGGGCACGGGTTCCGGGACGTGGAGCTGGAGCAGCGGGTCTTCGAGCTCACCCAGGGGCTCGGCATCGGCGCGCAGTTCGGCGGCAAGTACTTCTGCCACGACGTGCGGGTGATCCGGCTGCCCCGGCACGGCGCGTCCTGCCCGGTGGCCATCGCCGTGTCGTGCAGCGCGGACCGGCAGGCGGTCGCCAAGATCACCGCGGAGGGCGTGTTCCTGGAGCGGCTGGAGACCGACCCGGCCCGCTACCTGCCCGACACCACCGACGACCACCTGGACGGCGACGTGGTCCGGATCGACCTGAACCGCCCGATGGAGGAGATCCGCGCCGAGCTCACCCGTTACCCGGTCAAGACCCGGCTGTCGCTGACCGGGCCGCTGGTGGTGGCCCGCGACATCGCGCACGCCAAGATCAAGGAGCGGCTGGACGCGGGCGAGCCGATGCCGTCGTACCTGCGCGACCACGCCGTCTACTACGCGGGCCCGGCCAAGACCCCCGAGGGGTACGCGTCCGGTTCGTTCGGCCCGACCACGGCCGGCCGGATGGACTCCTACGTCGAGCAGTTCCAGGCGGCCGGGGGCTCCCTGGTCATGCTGGCCAAGGGCAACCGGTCGCAGCAGGTCACCGACGCCTGCAAGGCGCACGGCGGGTTCTACCTCGGCTCCATCGGCGGTCCCGCCGCGCGGCTCGCCCAGGACTGCATCAAGAAGGTGGAGGTCCTGGAGTACCCGGAGCTGGGCATGGAGGCCGTCTGGAAGATCGAGGTGGAGGACTTCCCGGCGTTCGTCGTCGTCGACGACAAGGGGAACGACTTCTTCGCGGAAACGACCGGGCCGCTACTGACCATCGGCAAGCGCTGACCATCGGCAAGCGCTGATCGAGCCTCGATCAGGGTCCTGGGCCCAAATCCGAATCAGTCCGGAAGTCCCCTGAATGACCGCATGGCCACTCCGGTATCTTGACCGCCATGTCTCAGTCAGGGCGCCTCGTGCTCGCGACGCGCTACCGGCTGGTCTCGGAACTCGGCCAGGGCGCCAACGGCAGGGTCTGGAGAGGCCATGACGACCTCCTCGACCGCGCCGTAGCGATCAAGGAGCTGCGCCCGCAGGAGCACCTGTCCGAGGAGGACCGGGTCGTCTTCTACCGCCGTACGCTCCGCGAGGCGCGCGCGCCGGCCCAGCTCCGCACGCCCTCGATCGTCGAGGTCTACGACGTGGTGATCGAGCAGGGCCGGCCGTGGATCGTGATGGAGCTGATCGAGGCGCCCAACCTGGAGCAGATCATCCAGCGGTCCGGCCCGCTGCCGCCCGAGCGGGTCGGGCACATCGGCCGCCGGCTGCTGGAGGCCCTGGCCGCCGCCCACAAGGCCGGGATCGTGCACCGCGACCTCAAGCCCAGCAACGTCCTGCTGGACGGCGACCGGGTGGTGCTGACCGACTTCGGGCTCGCCTTCTCCCCGGGAGCGGCCAGCCTGACCCGGCCGGGCCACTTCATGGGCTCGCCCGCCTACGTCGCACCCGAGGTCGCCGCCGGGGAGACGGCCACGCCCCGTTCGGACCTGTGGTCGCTGGGGGCGACCCTGTACGCCGCGCTGGAGGGCCGGCCGCCCTTCGAGCGCGAGAACGTGATGGCGACGCTCAGCGCGCTGGCCAACGAGCCCGCCCCCGTCCCCCAGAACGCCGGTCCGCTCGCCCCGGTGGTGACCGGGCTGCTGGAGAAGAACCCCACCCGCCGGCTCAGCCACGCCCGCGCGGTGGACCGCCTGGAGCGGGCGCTGAGCGGCCCGCGCGCCGGCCGCCGGGCGACCACCCCGCGGCTGCGGGTGATGGCCGTGATCGCGCTCGCCGGCGCCACCGCCGCCTCGTGCGGGATCGGCGCCACCGCGCTGATCGTCGGGATGATGAAGGAGAGCCCCGGCCCCTCCCCCACCGCCCCGGCGGCGGGCGGCCCGCGCGGGGCGGGCCAGGGCGCCGGCGCGGCCCCGCCTCCGGGGGCCGGCTCGGCCACGCTGGTGGTGCGGGCGAGGACCGGCCCCTGCAGGATCTTCGTCTCGGTGCCCGGCCGGACCATCAACGTGGTCAGCGACGAGACCCTCGCGCCGGGCGACGCCCGGCAGTACGACCAGCCCCGCCTGGACGCCGTCGTCTACGACGCCGCCGCCTGCGAGGTCTGGGTGAACGGCGAGCGCAGGCCGGCCGGCGAACCCGGGCAGCGCCGCTCCTACACCGTGCGCGCCCCGGGAGGCTGAGAGCCGCCATAACGGGAATGATCGGCCACCTGCGGAGGCTGCCATGGAGGCAGGATCGCGAAACCGGAGGTGGCTTTTCCATGACCGAGCGGGCGGCGGAACCGGAGTTCAGGGTCGAGCGCGACTCCATGGGCGAGGTGCGGGTCCCGGCCACGGCCAGGTGGCGCGCGCAGACGCAGCGGGCCGTGGAGAACTTCCCGATCTCGGGGCGGCCCCTGGAGCCCGCGCACATCGCCGCGCTGGGCCACGTCAAGGCCGCCGCCGCGACGGTCAACGCCGAGCTGGGCGTGCTGGACGCGGAACTGGCGGAGGCGGTCCGGGAGGCGGCGCTGGAGGTCGCCGCGGGCCGCTGGGACGACCAGTTCCCCATCGACGTCTTCCAGACCGGCTCCGGCACGTCCTCGAACATGAACGCCAACGAGGTGATCGCCACGCTGGCCGAGGAGCGGCTGGGCCGGCCGGTGCATCCCAACGACCACGTCAACGCCTCCCAGTCGTCCAACGACGTGTTCCCGTCCTCGATCCACATCGCGGCCACCGGAGCGGTCGTGGGCGCGCTGATCCCGGCGCTGCGGCACCTGGAGGCCGCGCTGGAGGCGAAGGCGGCCGAGTTCGCCACGGTGGTCAAGGCGGGCCGGACGCACCTGATGGACGCCACGCCGGTGACGCTGGGCCAGGAGTTCGGCGGGTACGCCGCCCAGGTCCGCTACGGCGTCGAGCGGCTGGAGGCCGTGCTCCCCCGCCTCGCCGAGCTGCCCCTGGGCGGCACCGCGGTCGGCACCGGCATCAACACCCCCGAGGGCTTCGCGGCCCGGGTCATCGCCGAGATCGCCCGCGCGACCGGGCTGCCGCTGACCGAGGCCCGCGACCACTTCGAGGCGCAGGGCGCCAGGGACGGGCTGGTGGAGACCAGCGGGGCCCTGCGGACGATCGCGGTCGGGCTGACCAAGATCGTCAACGATCTGCGCTGGATGGGCTCGGGCCCGCGGGCGGGGCTGGCCGAGATCCGGCTGCCCGACCTGCAGCCCGGTTCCTCGATCATGCCGGGCAAGGTGAACCCGGTGATCCCCGAGGCGGTGGCCCAGGTGGCCGCCCAGGTGATCGGGAACGACGCCGCGATCGCGTTCGGCGGGGCCTCGGGCAGCTTCGAGCTCAACGTGATGCTGCCGATGCTGGCCCGCAACGTGCTGGAGTCGATCACGCTGCTCGCCAACGCGTCCCGGCTGCTGGCCGACCGGTGCGTGGCGGGCATCGAGGCCGACGCCGGGCGGCTGCGCGAGTACGCCGAGTCCTCGCCCTCGATCGTGACCCCGCTCAACCGCCACATCGGCTACGAGGAGGCCGCCAGGGTCGCCAAGCAGGCGCTGGCCGAGCGCAAGACGATCCGCGAGGTGGTCCTGGAACGCGGCCACGTCGACAAGGGCAGGCTCACGCTCGAACAGCTCGACGCGGCCCTGGACGTGCTGTCCATGACCCGCCCGGGCTCCTCGGGCTCGTCAGCCGGTTAGTACCAGCCGACCCGCTTGGAGTGGGCCCACGCCTCACAGGGGCTGCCGTACCGGTTCTCGATGTAGCCGAGACCCCAGCGGATCTGGGTCTTGTAGTTGGTGCGCCAGTCGTCGCCCTCGCTGGCCATCTTGGAACCGGGAAGGGCCTGCGGGATGCCGTAGGCGCCGCTGGAGGGGTTGGATGCCTTGTAGTTCCAGTTGCTTTCCTTGTTCCACAGGTTCACCAGGCAGCCGAACTGCGTGCTGGGGTTGTCCATGATGGACTTCGCGTACGCCTGGGCCACGCCCGCCGGGACCGGGTTGCCCGCCGACGGGGCGCCCGACTCGGACGGCTTGGGGGTCTTGGTGGGGATCGGGCTGCCCTTGGGCATGAGGGCGGGGCTCTTGCCCGTCCCCTTGCGCGCGGCCCGCGACGCCCGGTTCAGCGCCTCCTTGCGGCGCTGCTCCTCCAGGACCTTGGGGTCGACCGGGGGAGCCACCGTGGCGGCGTCGGCCAGCGGGGCGGAGGACACGGTGGCCTTGCCGTCGTCGCCGCCGGTCAGCACCACGGCGGCGATCGCGCCGCCGCCGACCACGACGGCCGCGCCCGCGGCCATGGCGGCGATCTTGACGCCGCCGCGCCGGCCGCCGGACCGGCGCCCGTGGTGGCGGGGAGGCTCATCGCCGATCCCGTTGCCGATCTCGTCGGCGGGGCCCGCTCCCATCGGACCGGCCGGGCCGGGGTACGGCGGGGGCTCGGCCAGGGCGACGGCCGTGCCCTGCGGCTCGGCCTGGACAGCGCCCATGGTGGCGGTGTCGCCGCCGCCGCCGAACGCGCCGGGCGCGTCCGCGTGGCCCAGGGGCGCCGCGCCGTAGGGGGAACCGGCGACCTTGACGTCGTCCGGCTGCGGGGCCGCGTAGGCGGGGCCCAGGGGGTCGTGGGGGGCCGAGTTCTGTCGATCGTCTCGCCTAGGGGACCCGGGGCGGTCTCCGTACAAGGCGGTCCTTCCGACGGTCATACGCACATGGACGCGCGCACGATCTGCCTTCACCCCCGGCACGGCGGCCGGCCCGGTCACCGACCGGCGGGCCCCGTGTCCGGGACGGTGCCGCGCTCAGCTCGCCGTAACGGGGGAGGGCGAGGTGAAGGGCACCGTTCGGGGGTGCTTACGAGGAGACACAATGCCCGAGTGCCGGGCATGCTCCGCAACCAGAACGAGACAAATGCTATGGATGAGGCGCTTGTCAACTCACCGGACGAAGTGCGGAAATAGCGTCAAGAGCAGGGATTCCGCACCCTCAACCACTCCCATGTGACGTTCATCACGAAAGCACGGTATGAGGTTTGACGATCACCGATGGTGATCGCCGCACGGTCCGCGGACGGGCCCCGGCGGAGCGCCGGGGCCCGTACGGCTGCCGAAACGATCGCCGGCCGGGCGGACCGCGGCCGGGACGCCGGTCAGGCGCCGATGTCGCCGAGCATGTCGGTCACCAGGGCGGCGATCGGCGAGCGCTCGGAACGGGTCAGGGTGACGTGCGCGAACAGCGGGTGCCCCTTGAGCTTCTCCACCACCGCGGCGACGCCGTCGTGCCGCCCGACCCGGAGGTTGTCGCGCTGGGCCACGTCATGGGTGAGCACGACCCGCGAGCCCGCGCCGATCCGGGACAGCACGGTGAGCAGCACGCCCCGTTCCAGGGACTGCGCCTCGTCCACGATCACGAACGCGTCGTGCAGCGACCGGCCCCGGATGTGGGTGAGGGGCAGGACCTCCAGCATGCCACGGTCCAAAACCTCGTCGATGACCTCCGGGGTCGTCACCGCGGACAGGGTGTCGTACACCGCCTGCGCCCAGGGCGACATCTTGTCGTTCTCCGAGCCGGGGAGGTAGCCCAGCTCCTGGCCGCCCACCGCGTACAGCGGCCGGAAGACCACCACCTTGCGATGGCGGCGCCGCTCCAGCACGGCCTCCAGGCCCGCGCACAGCGCCAGCGCGGACTTGCCGGTGCCCGCCCGGCCGCCCAGCGAGACGATCCCGACGTCCTCGTCCATCAGCAGGTCGAGGGCGATCCGCTGCTCGGCCGAGCGTCCGCGCAGCCCGAAGACCTCGCGGTCGCCGCGCACCAGCCGGACCGACTTGTCCGGCTGCACCCGGCCCAGCGCCGAGCCGCGCTCCGACAGCAGCCGCAGCCCGGTGTGGCAGGGCAGCTCCCGCGCCTCCTCCAGGTCGGCGGTGCCGGCGTCGTACAGCTCCTCCAGCCGCCCGCCGGGGACCTCCAGCTCCCTCATCCCCGTCCAGCCGGACTCCACCACCGCCAGCTCGGCCCGGTACTCCTCGGCCGCCAGCCCGACCGCCGACGCCTTGACCCGCATCGGCAGGTCCTTGGAGACCAGGACCACGTCGCGGCCCTCCCGGGCCAGCCAGCCGGCCACCGACAGGATCCGGGTGTCGTTGTCGCCCTGCCGGAAACCGTCGGGCAGCACGCTCGGATCGGAGTGGTTCAGCTCGACCCGCAGGGTGCCGCCCTGGTCGCCCAGCGGCAGCGCCTCGTCCAGGCGGCCGTGCTCCAGCCGGAGGTCGTCCAGCGTGCGCAGGGCCTGGCGGGCGAAGTACCCGATCTCCGGGTGGTGGCGCTTGGCCTCGAGCTCGGAGATGACGACGATGGGAAGCACGACCTCGTGCTCGGCGAACCGGGTCATCGCCCCCGGGTCGGCGAGCAGGACGCTGGTGTCGAGGACGTACGTGCGCCGGTCCGGGACGGGGGTCGTCCCGGTGGGGATCCCGGGCTCGGGACGGCGCGCGGAGGTTGTGGCCACTCGATCTCCCTGAGAAGAGGGGAACTGGTGGCGCCACAGTCCGCCCCCGCGCGGCCAGGAGAGCCCTGACCCGGGACGGTGGTCGGCGGCGGCCCCTGGAGAGGCGACCGCCGGCCCTCAGGAACCGAAGCGCCGGTGCCGCGCGGCGTACGAGCGCAGCGCCCGCAGGAAGTCGACCTTCCGGAAGTCCGGCCAGTGGACCTCGCAGAAGTAGAACTCCGAGTGGGCGCTCTGCCAGAGCATGAAGCCGGAGAGACGTTGTTCCCCCGAGGTGCGGATGACCAGGTCGGGGTCCGGCTGGCCGCGCGTGTAGAGATGCTCCGCGATGTGCTCGACTTCGAGGATCTCGGCGAGTTCCTCGATGCTGGTGCCTCTGCCCGCCTGCTCGATGAGCAGAGAGCGCACCGCATCAGCGATCTCACGCCTACCTCCATACCCAACCGCGACGTTCACAATCAGGCCGGGAGCGCCGGATGTGGCCTCGGCGGCGTCTTTCAGGACACGGGCGGTCTTGTCGGGCAGAAGGTCCAGCGCGCCCACCGGCTTGACGTGCCATCCGTCGGCGGCCAGCTTCCGCACCGTGTTCTCGATGATCGCCAGCAGCGGGTCCAGCTCGCGGGCGGGCCGGGTGAGGTTGTCGGTGGACAGCAGCCACAGCGTGACCACCTCGACACCGGCCTCGGTGCTCCAGTGCAGCAGCTCGGAGATCTTGTCGGCGCCCCGCTGGTGGCCGGTGTTGACGTCGCTGATGCCCATCGAGCGGGCCCAGCGCCGGTTGCCGTCCAGGATGACCCCGACGTGCCGCGGGATGATGTCGGTCCTCAGCGAGGACTCGACCCGCCGCTCGTACATGCGGTAGACGGCGTCCCGGATGGCGCCGTACGGGCCGCTGTGCCGGATCGCGGAGGTCAGCCGCTCCCTGGCTCCCGAGTCGGGCCCGGCACCCGCGGGCGCGCCACCGCCGGGGCCGCCGCCGGCCGCGCCCCTCCGTGCGCCCCGGTCACCGCCATCTCGCCGAACCCCCATGCGGGCTTCCCTTCACACGAACGCCCCTGCTCAGAACGATGCCCAATTATGGCCCGGCGGGGACGCCCCTCCCCCCGGAACGACCAAAACGCCATGACCGGGCGAACCGCCATGGAACGTCCGGAATGCGGGCCGGGACTCCGGCAACAGAGGCTAAGCGATGCTCAGGCTCAAAGTCCCGGCCCACGGCGCTCGCCTGGCGGCTCGCACCTGACCGGGACTTGGCGAGCGCGACATCGCTCCGCGATCTGCCCGGTGAGACTCGCCTCCGGCATCGCCCCACCGGGCGGCCAACGCGCTCGCGCGGTGGCCGAGGCCACTTCGAGACACGCCCTGGCTAGGCGTTCGGGCCGGCGGCGCGGGCGCGCTCGACGTGCTCCAGGGCCTTGCGCAGTTCGGCCAGCCACTCGTCGGTGTTCTTGCCGACCAGGCGCACGCACCAGGCCAGGGCGTCGCTGCGGCTGCGCGCCACGCCCGCGTCGACCAGGGTGTCCAGGACGCGGCGTTCGGGCTGGCGCAGCCGGGTCATCACCGGCACCGACAGGGTGGTGAACATCTCCCGCAGGTCGCCGCACTCCACGCCCCAGGAGACCTTGTGGCCGAACCTGTGCTCGGCCTCGCGGGCGATGGCGATGCGCTGGTCACGGGTCTCCTCGCGGAAGCGGTTGACGTGGCCGGACAGCACGCCGGCCCGCTCGCTCCCGCCGGCGTCGCGGGCCGCGGCCGGCTCGGGCAGCCGCCCCACCACGCTGACCTCCTCGCGGTCGAGGACGATCTCGGGCGGCCCCTCGAACCAGCCCTCCGGCAGCCGGCCGGTGAACCAGCCGCGAAGCTCCTCGGCCGCATTGCTCGTAGTCATGTAATCAAAATTACACCCCGGCCGACCCCAGGGGCGACCCCTGGAAAGCATCGAGTCGGGATGCCCGGTGCCGCGGGCGGCCGGTCCTTCTAGCCGGCGACGCGTGCGGCCCGGCCCGGGTTGACCCGGACGGCGCCCTTCATGTTGCGCGTGTAGACGTTCTGCACCTGGACCACCGTCCCCCGGCGCGGCGCGGCGATCATCTTGCCGTCGCCGATGTACAGCGCGATGTGCGAGATGTAACCGGGCGCGGTCGGGTCGTTCGCCCAGATCAGCATGTCGCCGGGCTGCGCCTTGGAGTAGGGGATCACCCAGCCGGCCCGCGCCTGGTCGGCGGCGACCCTCGGCAGGCTGATCCCGGCCTTGGCGAAGGCGAACTGCATCAGCCCGGAGCAGTCGTAGCCGCCCTCGGCCTCGGACTCCCCGCCCCACACGTACGGCCAGCCCAGCCGGGTGTACGCGGCGCGGATCACCGTCCGCACCTGCCCGGCGGTCATCACCTGGCCGCGGGCCGCGGGGACCTTCTCGGCCGCCTTCGGATAGTCGATCTCGGGGTTGACCTCGACCGCCTTGGCCCGCGAGGGCAGCATCTTCTTGATCCGCTTGAGGTAGGCGCCGCTCTTGCGCTCGGGCACGCTGACCAGCATCGCGTTGGAGGTGGGCACGCCCAGGGCCTGGGCGGTGGCGCGGGAGACCACGGCGTCCACGTCGCCGATGCCCATCGTGGCGTACGCGCCGACCCGCAGCCGGGTCTGCCGCTCCCGGCCGCCGACCGGCACCTGGCTGCCGAGCTGGACGCCGCCGTCGCTGCCCATCGTGAACGAGATCGCGACGTCGCCCGCGGCCACGTTGCGCCACAGGGCGTCGGACTGGGCCGTCGGCTTGGGCGTGTAGTTGCGGAAGGTGGACGGGTCGACGCCCAGCATGCCCACCCGCTTGCCCGAGACCATCGCCTGGACGGCGTCCACGACCTCGACGCCGGCCACGCCCTTGAGCCCGCGCACCTTGGAGACCACGTCGGCCGGCAGCGCGGCGGGCGCCGCGACCAGGATGTGCGGCTCCAGGCGCTTGCCCAGCGGGGCCACCGCGGCCTGGGAGAGCCTGGTGTTGCCCGAGGCGGCCACGAATCTCTGGTGCTCGGCCCGGGTGCGCGGGTCCGTCCCGTCCTGGCCGCGCGCCACCAGCACCGCCCCGTTCGCGGCCAGGGTGGTCACCACCGAAACGCCGATGATCGTCGGTAGAACCCGGCGGTCCGGCTTGCGCACGGCGACACTCCCTCACGGCTCGGCCTGTCGGCGCTCAAGACTATTGGCGCGGGGGCCGGTCAGGACGGCCGCCGCGCCAGATGGTCATCCTCGCCGGGACGGCCGCCGTTCCGCCAGCCCCAGTTCCGTTACCCAGTGGTAACACCAAGCATCGGCGAGATCAAGCTCACCGTGCCGCGCGTCCGCCCGGTGACGCCGGCCCCGGCGCTCAGAGCCGCAGCTCCCGGCCGAGGTCGCCGGGCGTGGTCACCGGCAGGCGGCAGGTGAACTCCCGGCAGACGTAGGCCGCGGGGGCCCCGTCCACCAGGCCGCGCCCCTCCATGAGCGGCACCCCGTCCGCGCCCGGCTCGCCAAGGCTGACCACGGTGCCCGGAGCCGCCGCCATGAGCGCGGTCCGGTGCAGCGCGCGGGTCCGGTCGTCCCCCGGGTCGCCGACCACCGCGATCTCCAGGGGCCCGGTGGCGTACGCCTCCGCCACCGCCAGCCCCCAGCCCGCGAACCGGGCGTGCTCGGCGGCCAGCAGGCCGGCCGGGGCCAGCGCCGCCGCGGCGGCCTCGCGGTGCCGGGCCGAGCCGGTGAGCGCGGCGTACGACAGCAGCGCGCCCGCCGCGGCGAACTGCCCGGACGGGGTCGCGTTGTCGGTGGGGTCCTGCGGCCGGCGGAAGAGGCGTTCGGCGTCGTCGGCGGTGTCGTAGAACCCCCCCTCGCCATCGCCGAACCGGTCGAGCACCGTGTCCAGGAGGGCGCCCGCCCGCTCCACGTACGCCGCGTCACCCGTCACACCGTGCAGGGCCAGCAGGCCCTCGGCCACGTCGGCGTAGTCTTCGAGCACGCCCGCGTTGGCGCCGGCCACGCCGTCCCGCGAGGTCCGTACGAGGCGGCCGTCCCGCAGGTGCACGCGGGTGATGAGCCCGGCCACCTCGACCGCCGCGCCGACCAGGTCCGGCCGGTCCAGCAGGGCGCCGCACTCGGCCAGGGCCGCGACGGCCAGCCCGTTCCAGGCGGCCACCACCTTGTCGTCGCGGGCCGGGGCCACCCGTTCCCGGCGGACCGCGAGCAGCGCCGCGCGGATCCGGTCGTGGCGCTCGGGGTCCTCGGGGTCGCGCGGGAGCTGCAGGACCGAGGTGCCGTGCTCGAACGTGCCGGTGACCTCGAACAGCTCCGCCGCGTACGCGCCGTCCTCCTCGCCCAGGGCCGCCGTCAGCTGCTCGGGCGTCCACACGTAGTACCTGCCCTCGACGCCCTCGCTGTCGGCGTCCAGCGCCGAGGCCAGGCCGCCTTCGGGCGTGCGGAGGTCGCGCAGCATCCAGTCGCACGTCTCCAGCGCGACGCGCCTGGCGAAGGGCTCGCCGGTGAGCCGCCACCAGTGCGCGTAGACCCGCGCGAGGAGCGCGTTGTCGTACAGCATCTTCTCGAAGTGCGGCACCACCCAGGAGGCGTCCACCGAGTACCGGGCGAAACCGCCCCCGAGCTGGTCGTACATCCCGCCGCGCGCCATGGCTTCGAGCGTGTGGGAGGCCATGGCGAGGGCCTCCCGGTCCTGGGTGCGGGCGTGGTGCCGGAGCAGGAACTCCAGCGCCATGGACGGCGGGAACTTCGGCGCTCCTCCGAACCCTCCGCGCGCGCCGTCGTACGACCTGGCGAGCGCCCGCACGGCCCCGGCGAGCGGCTCGGCATCGGGCGGCCCGTCCCCCTGCGGCACGTTCTTGCGCGACGTGAGGGCCGCGACGACCTGCTGCCCCTGCCCGACCACGTCGTCCCGCTGCTCCGTCCACGCCTTGTGGACGGCCCGCAGGAGCGCCTGGAACTGCGGCCGGGGAAAGTAGGTCCCGCAGTAGAACGGATGCCCCTCGGGGGTCATGAACACCGTCATCGGCCAGCCGCCCTGGCCGGTCATGGCCTGCGTGGCCTCCATGTAGACGGCGTCGACGTCGGGCCGTTCCTCCCGGTCGACCTTCACGTTGACGAACATCTCGTTCATGAGCCCGGCGGTCGGCCCGTCCTCGAAGGACTCGTGGGCCATGACGTGACACCAATGACAAGCGGCATATCCGACAGATAGGAGGATCGGGACATCTCGGCGTCTCGCCTCGGCGAACGCCTCGTCCGACCACTCCCGCCAGTCCACCGGGTTGCCGGCGTGCTGGAGGAGGTACGGGCTCGTGGCGTCCTTGAGGCGGTTCATGTCTCCGATCCTGCCCGATCGGCGCGCGGGGTCACGCCTCAGGCGCCGTCCAGGTCGGCGAGGGCGGCCTCGATGGCGCGGTGGAAGGTGGGATAGGCGTAGATCATCTCGCGCAGGGCGCCGGTGGGCACCTCGGCGTGCACGGCGACCGACAGCGCGCCGAGCACCTCGCCCCCGGACGGGCCCGCCGCGGTGGCGCCGACCAGGACGCCCCACTCGGTGTCCTCGACGAGCTTGACGAAGCCCTCGTTGCCCGCCTTGTGGATCCAGCCGCGGGCGGTCTCCTCCAGCCGCGCGAACCCCGTCCGGACGGGCAGGTTCTGGTCGCGGGCCTGCGCCTCGGTCAGGCCGACCGCGCCGATCTCGGGGTCGGTGAAGGTGACCCTGGGCACGGCCCGGTAGGCGGCCGGTGAGCCCTCCTCGCCGAGGATGTCGCGCACGGCGATCCTGCCCTGGTACATCGACACGTGGGTGAACTGGCCCTTGCCGGTCACGTCCCCGATCGCCCAGACGCCGTCGGCGGCGCGCATGTTGCCGTCCACCGGGATGGTCCGGGCGTCCTCGTCCAGCCCCACCGCCGCGACGCCGAGGCCCCTGAGGTCGCTGCGCCGGCCCGCCGCCACCAGCAGGCGCTCGGCGGTGAGCCGTTCGCCGCCGAGGTCGAGCGTGAAGGAGTCGCCGTCATGGCGGACGCCGGTCACGGTGGCCCCGGTCCGGACGAGGAGGCCCTCCTTCCGGAAGACCTCGGCGATCAGCTCGGACGACTCGGGCTCGTCCTGGGCCAGCAGCCGGTCGGCGACCTCCACGATCGTCACGTCGGCGCCGAACCGGGCGAACACCTGGGCGGTCTCCGCGCCGACCACCCCGCCGCCCAGGACGAGCAGCGACCCGGGCACCCGCTCGGCGCGCACGGCCTCGCGGTTGGTCCAGTACGGGGTGCCGTCCAGCCCGTCGATCGGGGGCGCGGCCGGCTCGGTCCCGATGTCGATCAGGATGCCGCGGCGGGCCCGGAGGGTCCGGTCGCCGACGGTGACCTCGCCGGGCGCGGTGATCCGGCCCCGGCCGCGGACCAGCCGGACGCCCTTGGCGGTGAGCCGGTCGGCGGCGGCCTGGTCGTTCCAGCCGTCGGTGGCCTCGTCCCGGATCCGCCCGGCCACCGGCGACCAGTCCGGCCGGACGGTGGCGTCGCCGGCCATCCCCGGGACGCGGCGTCCCTCGGCCAGCAGGCCCGCGGCGCGCACCATCATCTTGGTCGGGACGCAGGCGTAGTACGGGCACTCCCCGCCGACCAGGCGCGCCTCGACGCCGGCCACCGACAGCCCGGCCTCGGCGAGACGCCCGGCGGCGTCCTCACCTCCCGGGCCGAGCCCGATCACCACCACATCGACGTCTTCAGCCATGCCCGCATCCTCCCCAGCGTGATCCCGTTCTCACCCGCGGGGGACCGCGAACACCGGCTCAGCCACCGGCCGGGCGGGCGGCGGGGCGGCGCCGGGGCAGCGGAACCCGGTCCAGGTCGCGCACGAGGGTGATCTCGCCCCGGAACGGCCCCGCCGCCTGCCGCCGGAAGCGCTCCTCGTCCTCGGCCCGGTAGCGCTCGGAGAAGTGGGTCAGGACCAGGTGCCGGACGCCGCCGGCCGCGGCGACCGCGCCGGCCTGCCCGGCGGTGAGGTGGGCGCGCTCCGCGGCCAGGCGGCGGTCCTCGTCCAGGTACGTGGACTCGATGATCAGCATGTCCACGCCCTCGGCCAGCTCGTAGGCCGCCGCGCACACCCCGGTGTCCATGACGAAGGCGACCTTCTGCCCGGGACGCCGGACGGCGCACTCCTCCAGAGTGACCGTACGCCCGTCCGGAGTGGTGACCACCCCCTCCTCGCGGAGCCGCCGTACCAGCGGCCCGCGCACGCCCCGCGCCGCCAGCTCGGCGGGCAGCATGGTCACGCCGTCGGGCTCCTCCAGCCGGTAGCCGTACGACTCGACCGGGTGGTCCAGGCGGCACGCGGTCAGCGTGAACGGCGCGTCGCCGGTGTCCAGCCGCGCCCGCGCCCCGCTGACCGGCCGCTCCCTGATCACCGCGGTGTCGTGGAACGCGGCCGCGTGCCTCAGCCGCCGCCAGTACTCGGTGCCGCTCGCGGGGAACGCCGCGTTCACCTCGTGCTCGACGCCGTCCCGCGCGATGCGCTGCACGACGCCGGGCACGCCGAGGCAGTGGTCGCCGTGGAAGTGGGTCACGCAGATCCACGTGAGGTCGGTGGCGCTGACCCCCGCGAGCGTCATCTGCCGCTGGGTGCCCTCCCCCGGGTCGAACAGCAGGCCGTGCCCGTCCCAGCGCAGCAGGTAGCCGTTGTGGTTCCGGGTCCTGGTGGGCACCGCGCTGGCGGAGCCGAGTACGAGCAGTTCGCGGAGCGACATGTCACCCATGGTGCCGGTGCGAAGGGAAATAAGCGCTTGATTATGCTGGCGGCCGGTGCCGGCTCTGAAGGAGGATCCGTGGGCAGCAACAAGCGCGAGAAGATCAAGATGACGGACCCGGAGGTGGCGGCCTTCCTCGCCGCCTCCTTCAAGGTCCAGGTCGCCACGATCGGCAAGGGCGGCGAGCCCCATCTGGTCACCATGTTCTACACGCTGCTCGACGGCAAGATCGCCTTCACCACGTACCGCTCCTCCCAGAAGGTCCTCAACCTACGCCGCGACCCCACCATGACCTGCCTGGTGGAGGACGGCACCGAGTACAACGAGCTGCGCGGGGTGAGCCTGTACGGGAAGGGCCGCATCATCGAGGATCCCGACGTCCGCCTCAAGGTCGGGGCCGTGGTCGGCTCGCGGATGGCGGGGCTGCCCGTACCGGAGCTGGGCGCCCCGATCGATCCGGCGTTCGCCGCCGGGCTGGAGCCTGCGCTGGCCAAACGCGTCGTCATCGTGATGGAGCCGGAGCGGACCACCAGCTGGGACCACCACAAGGCCTGAGGGTGCCGCGGCCCGCCCGGCCGGTACGTCAGCCGAGCCGGGCCGCCACCCCGGCCGCCTTCGGGCTGTCCAGCGCCTCGTAGAGCGGGCGCGCCCGCGACAGCGCCGCCCGTTCGGCGTCGGTGTCCCGGCGGAAGCGGGCCGCGTCGGCGAGGTGGCACCACAGGTCGGCCTGCCGCTCGGAGGCGCGCTCGGCCCGCATGATCTCCAGCGCCTGGCCGAAGAAGTTGATCGCCGCGTCCGGATGGCCCCTCCGCAGGTACGCCTGGCCCAGCCCGGTCAGGGCGCGCCCACGGCCGTACCGGTCAGGCTCGGCGAGGGCCAGGAAGTCGTCCGGCAGCGGGCCCAGGATCCGCACCGCACGCTCCTGGTCGCCCGCGCCGCTGACCGCCCGGCCCAGGTGGACGCGGGCCGACAGGACCAGGCGCGGATCGCCGGTCTCCTCCGCCAGGCGCAGGCCGTCCTCCAGCGCCTCGACCGCCTCCGCCCAGCGCTCCCGGACGATCAGCACCACGCCGAGCGCCTCCCCCGCCGCGGCCTCGCCCCGCCGGTCACCGGCGGCCCGCGCCGCCTCCCGCGCGGCGGTGAACTCGCGGGCGGCGTCCCCGGCCCGGTCCCGGCCGATCAGCGCGTACCCGAGCTGGGTCCGCATCCGGGCCTCGGCGGCCCGGTCGCCGCCACGGACCGCCGACCGGACGCCCAGCTCGTGCGTGCCGATCCAGTCGCGGTAGTAGCCGCGCAGGGAGCAGAGGTGCCAGAGGGCCTCGCACAGCCCCCAGGCGTACTCGTCCCACCCATGGGCGTAGGCGGTCTCGACGGCGGCGCGCAGGTTCTCCCGTTCCGCCTCCAGCCACGCCCACGCGCCGTCCTTGTCGGCGAACCGGCGGACGCCGTCGAAGGCGGGCGCCAGCCGCCACCGGCCGGGATCCAGCGTCACATCGGCCGCCGCCGCCCCCGCCAGGTAGAAGTCCAGGACGCGGCGCGAGGCGGCGTCGCGCGCTCGCTGGGTCTCGTCGCGCTCGGCGCGCCCGGCGGCGTACTCGCGTGCCCGGCCGGACAGCCGGAACCGGCCGTCGCCGGGCGCCGTGGCCACGAGGTCCTCGGCGACCAGCCGTCGCAGCAGGTCTGCGACCTCCGCCTCCGGACGGCCCGCCAGCGCGGCGGCGGCGCCCAGGCTCGGATCGCCCTCACCCGGGTGCAGGCCGAGCAGCCTGAACAGCCGGGCGGCGTCCGGCGTCAGCCGCCGGTAGGAGTCCTCGAAGTCGGCACGCACGTCGAGGTACTCCCCGGCACGGAGGAATTCCAACCGGCGCCGCCGGCCACGGCCGGTGCCTCGCCGGCCACTGGACGGTGCCCCGCCGGGCTCAGGACGGGCTCAGGGCGCGATCAGGACGCCGGGTCTCCGGCGGAGTCGTCCCCGCCGGATCGCGCGCGGGACGGCGGGGACGCCGCCGCCTTGGGACCGGACGGCGCCTCCGCCCCGCCGTCCTCCGGCTCCGGCTTCGTCTCCGTGGACCGCGCCTTCTTGGCGCTCTGGGCGCGTTCCCACTCCTGCTGCTTGAGGTCGGCTTCGCGAGGAGCCTGGATCCGCCCGATCTGCTTGTTCATCGAACGGATCAGGAAAAACGTCGCGACCGCCAGCGCCAGGAAGACGCCGAACCCCAGGAAACCGGGGGTCACCGTGTCGTCGTTGAGCGGGATGGCGAGTGCGGGCACTACAGGCATACCTTCTCCCGGATACCGGTGAACAGGTCGTCCTCCGGCAACTCGGTGTCGACCAGGGACCTGGCCAAATGGTAGTCCTCGGTCGGCCAGACCTCACGCTGGAGGTCCAGCGGGCACACGAACCAGAAGCCGTCGGGGTCGATCTGGGTGGCGTGGGCGAGCAGCGCCTTGTCGCGGGTCTCGAAGTGCTCGCCGCAGGGAACGCGGGTGGTCACCGCCCAGCGCGGCGGGGCCTCGTCCTCGAACCGCTTGACCCAGTCGGCGTACGGGGACTCCAGGCCGTTCCTCTCCATCGCCTCGTGCAGCGCCGTGACCCGTTCCCGGGTGAAGGTCATGTGGTAGTAGAGCTTCAGCGGCTGCCAGGGCTCGCCGGTGCCCGGGTAGCGGTCGGGGTCGCCCGCGGCCTCGAACGCCTCCACCGACACCTCGTGGCACTTCACGTGGTCGGGGTGGGGGTAGCCGCCCTTCTCGTCGTAGGTCAGCATCACGTGCGGCCGGAACTCGCGGACGGCCCGTACCAGCGGCTCGGAGGCCACCTCCAGCGGCTGGACCGCGAAACACCCCTCGGGCAGCGGCGGCGGCGGGTCGCCCTCGGGGAAACCGGAGTCGACGAAGCCCAGCCAGCGCTGCTCCACCCCGAGGATCTCGCGGGCCCGCGCCATCTCCTCCTCGCGGACCTTGCCGATGTCGGCCTTGATCTCCGGGCGGTCCATCGCCGGGTTGAGGATGTCGCCGCGCTCGCCGCCCGTGCAGGTGACCACCAGCACCTCGACGCCGTCGGCCACGTAGCGGGCCATGGTCGCCGCACCCTTGCTCGACTCGTCGTCCGGGTGGGCGTGCACGGCCATCAGCCGCAGCGGCTCGGCGGGCCCGCGGGACGGATCGAGCGTCGCATGATCGATGGCCTCGGACACCTGGAGTACTCCCTCGTGGCAGCCAGTACTTGGCGGTACGTATCGTGATGAGCGGACCCCGGTGCGGAGCACCCGCCTCGACGGAAGAGAATTGTCCCTGACAACGTCCACGCCCCGCACGGAGATTCCCGCCATGCCCACCAGCGTCACACCAGAGCCGGACGGGCCCGCCGCGCGGGCCGGCACCGCGGCCCGCAGCGCGCCCGGCGGCGCGTCCGGCACGGGGGCCGCCACCACCGCCGCGGAGGACGCCGGCGCGCGTCCCGCGCGCGGCGTGCAGGAGTGGCCGGCCGGGCCCGGCGGCACGGACGGCCCCGGCGGGCCGGGAGGCGAGGGCGGCGGGCCGGGCGGCCGCGGGCGGCGGCCCGGACGGCTCGGCTACGCCGTCATCGGCGTCCTGGCGGCGGTCCTGGCCGGCGGCTGGGCCGTGATCATGGCGAACGCCAACAACACCCCGGGCATCGCCTCGCAGACGATCACCTACGTCGTGCGGGACGCCTCCACCGTCGAGGTGCGCTACGCCGTGGCCAAGGCGAGGGACGACGAGGTGCGGTGCACGGTGGACGCCTTCGACACCGACTTCGCGATCGTCGCCACGTCCCGGATCACCGTGCCGCCCGGCACCGAGCGCATCACCCGGACCGACGTCCTGCAGACGTCGAAACGGGCCACCGGGGCGCGGGTCAAGGACTGCCACAAGGTCTGAACGACCCGCGTCACCTGGTGAAAGCCCGACCCTCTTTGGCGGGTTGCGTGCGCCATGTTCAGGGAACCTTTACCCGCACACACCGGATAGGCTAGAGGTTTCACCCGGCCGCACTTCATGTCGATGTGTCGCTCCTCCCGCCGGGACGAGCGAGATCGCAACATGTGGATGAGGAGTACCCGTGACCGAGACCCGCGCTGACAACGTCACCTGGTTGACGCAGGAGGCGTACGACCGGCTCAAGGCTGAGCTGGACCACCTGTCGGGCCCGGGCCGCATCGAGATCGCTCAGAAGATCGAGGCGGCGCGGGAGGAGGGCGACCTGCGCGAGAACGGCGGCTACCACGCGGCCAAGGAGGAACAGGGCAAGATCGAGGGCCGCATCCTGCAGCTGCAGGGCATCCTGGAGAACGCCCGCGTGGGTGAGGCCCCCCGCACCGACGGGGTCGTCGGACCGGGCATGACCGTCACGATCGCCTTCGAGGGCGACGACGAGGAGGTCACCTTCCTGCTCGCCTCCCGTGAGGAGAGCGGCGCTCCGATCGACGTGTACTCCCCCAACTCCCCGCTGGGTTCGGCCATCAACGGCAAGAAGGTCGGCGACAAGGCCACCTACACGCTGCCCAACGGCCGCAGCATGAGCGTGGAGATCCTGGACGCCACCCCGTACGCGGGTTCTTAACCCCAGGCCCCGTCCCGGCCGCGCCAGGCCCGCCGCTCCCGTCAGGACGGCGGGCCTTCGACTGCCCGCCTTCCCGGCCGGCGCCCTCCGTCCGAGCCGTCCCCGCCCGTGCCCGACCCGCTCCCGCCCGAGCCGCTCCCGCCGTCCGCGCCCTGGCCGTTCCCGCGCGTGCCGTCCGCGCCCCGGCCGTCCGCGCCCGTGCCGTCCGCCGTCCTGGGGCGGGCGGCCGCGGCCACCAGCGGGAGCGTCCGCTGCGGCACCTGGGTGGCCAGCGAGATCACCGAGGACGCCCGTTCCACCCCCCGCACGTCGACGATCATGTCGATGACCCGCTGCAGGTCCTGGTTGCTGCGGGCGACCACGCGGCACAGCATGTCGCCGCCGCCGGTGATGGTGTGCGCCTCGATCACCTCGGGCACCCCGGCCAGCCGTTCGGCGACCGGGTCGTGGCCGCCGGGCTGCCGGATCTGCAGGGTCACGAACGCGGTGACCGTGTAGCCCAGCGCGGCCGGGTCGATCTCCGGGCCGAAGCCGCGGATCACGCCCTGCCGGGCCATCCGGTCCAGCCGCGCCTGCACGGTGCCGCGCGCCACCCCGAGCCGCCGGGACGCCTCCAGCACCCCGATCCGCGGCTCGGCGGCGAACAGCTCGATCACCCGCCCGTCCAGCTCGTCGATCATCCGCCGTCCACCTCCATGGTCATCCTGTACAGATCGTCCCCTTGAATCGCTTCATCACTGTACAGAATGACCAGTGATATGACGCTCTCTTGCACAGGCTGCCACCCTCCTGTCCAAATTGGGGCCATGGACGAATTTCCGGTCAGGGGCATGGACGCCGTCATCTTCGCCGTCGGCAACGCCAAGCAGGCTGCGCACTACTACTCCACCGCCTTCGGGATGCGCCGGGTGGCCTATCGCGGCCCGGAGAACGGCAGCCCCGACGAGGCCGTGCACGTCCTGGAGTCGGGCGGGGCCCGGTTCGTCTTCCGGGGCCCGGTACGGGCGGGCACCGACCTGGGACGGCATGTCGCCGAGCACGGGGACGGTGTCGTGGACCTGGCCATCGAGGTCCCCGACGTCGAGGCCGCCTACCGCCACGCGATCGCCAAGGGCGCCACCGGGATCGAGGGGCCGCACGTCCTTGAGGACGACCACGGCAAGGTCGTGATCGCCTCCATCGCCACCTACGGCGAGACCCGGCACTCGCTGGTCGACCGTTCCAACTACTCGGGGCCGTACCTGCCCGGCTTCGCCGCCGCGGACCCGATCGTGGAGCCGCCGGAGAAGCGGTGCTTCCAGGCGATCGACCACTGCGTCGGCAACGTCGAGCGCATGGACGAGTGGGCCGCCTTCTACCACCGCGTCATGGGGTTCACCGACATGGCCGAGTTCATCGGCGACGACATCGCCACCGAGTACTCGGCGCTGATGTCCAAGGTCGTCGCGGACGGCACCCGCAAGGTGAAGTTCCCGCTGAACGAGCCGGCCGAGAGCCGCAAGAAGTCCCAGATCGAGGAGTACCTGGAGTTCTACGGCGGCCCGGGCGTGCAGCACATCGCGCTCGCGACCAACGACATCCTGGCCTCGGTGGACCGGATGCGGGCCGCGGGCGTGGAGTTCCTGGACACCCCCGACTCCTACTACGAGGACCCGGAACTGCGCGCCCGGATCGGCGAGGTGCGGGTGCCGGTCGAGGAACTGCAGAAGCGCAAGGTGCTGGTGGACCGGGACGAGGACGGCTACCTGCTGCAGATCTTCACCAAGCCGGTCCAGGACCGCCCGACGGTGTTCTTCGAGCTGATCGAGCGGCACGGGTCGATGGGGTTCGGCAAGGGCAACTTCAAGGCGCTGTTCGAGGCGATCGAGCGGGAGCAGGCCCGGCGCGGCAACCTTTGATCGGGTAAACGTTCGGCCCGGCCGAGGTCAGACCGGGGTTCGCAGGGCGGACCCCGGGCAAACCATGACGGCATGACGCCACCGCCACAAAATCCCCCCTCGGGGGAGCAACCGGAAGACCGCCCGTGGCCGCCTCCGGACCGCTCCGGACAGGGGCCGGAGGAGCCGGGGGAACGCCATGCGGAGGAGCGCCCGGAACGACCGCCCCGGGAGCAACCGCCCCCGCACGGCGAGGGCGAACCGTACGCGGCCCCCGGTCAGCCCCCGTACGGCGGACAGGCCCCCTCCCCGGGGCAGCAGCCGTACGGGGAACAGCAGCAACCTCCCTACGGCCAGCCCTACCCAGGCCAGCCCTACGGAGGCCAGCCCTACGGCCAGCCGGGCCAGCCGCCGCCGGCGCAGCCGTACGGCGGTCAACCCCCCTACGGGGGCGCGCCGCCGTACGGCGGGTACCAGCAGCCGTACGGCGCGCCACCGGCCTTCTACGGCGCCGCGTACACCGACCTGGCCAGCCGGTGGGCGCGGCTGGGCGCGCTCATCCTGGACGACATCCTGCTGGCCGTGGTCACCGGGATCGTGACGCTGCCGTTCTACGACTGGGACCGCACCTTCAACCCCGTCACGGGCACCTCGATCTACTGGGGCCCCGGCAACGCCTCGGGCAACCTCCTCGCGCTCCTCATCGTCTTCCTCTACTACTGGCTGCTGACCGCGCGCTGGGGCCAGACGCTCGGCAAGAAGGCCCTCGGCATCCGCGTGGTCCGCGCGCAGGACGGCGGCGCGATCTCCTCCGGCGCCTCCGCGTGGCGGTACGGCGTGCAGCTCCTGCTGGCCATCCCCTGCGGGCTGGGCACCCTTCTGGACGCGCTGTGGATCTTCTGGGATCCGCGCAAGCAGACCATCCACGACAAGGCCGCGCGCACCGTGGTCGTCAAGGTCCGGCCCGGCGTCCCGGACCCGTACGAGAGGCGGTGAACCCGCCCGGAAGGCCGCCGCGAGGGCCCTCCCATGACATTTCCGAGTTGCCTGCTCTGCCCGTGCCGGGCAGTCTGGGCACCGTGCATACGGCCGGAAGTACGCCCAGACACCATCGCGGCGCCCGCAGCCTCGCCCATCGCGGCGTCGCCGGGCTGACCGCCTTCGCCGTCGCGGGCGCGCTGACGGCCTGCCAGGTCACCATCGGCGACCGGAGCGCCGAGCCGCCGCTCCCCGGGTCGCCGCCCCCGAACGGGCCGTCCGGCCAGGACAGCGTCGGCGACGCCTACGTGCCGGGCAACGGCAACGGCGGCTACGACGTGCAGCACTACAGCCTGAAGCTGGCGATCACCCCGGGCGGGCGCCAGGAGCTGGAGGGGACCGCCGACATCACCGCGGCGGCCACCGCGCGGCTGAGCCGGTTCAACCTCGACCTGACCGGGCTGGACGTCTCCGACGTCCGGGTCGACGGGGCCGCCGCGCAGCGCCGCCACGAGGGCGACGAGCTGGTCGTCACGCCGGCGAAGCCGCTGGAGAAGGGCACCAGGTTCACCGTCTCGGTGCGCTACGCGGGGACGCCCCGGCCGGTGGCCGACCCGATCCTGGGCCGGTACGGCTGGATCCGCACCTCCGACGGCGTGTTCGTGGCCTGCCAGCCCAGCGGGGCGCACACCTGGTTCCCCAGCAACGACCACCCCAGCGACAAGGCCACCTTCGACTTCCAGATCACCGTCCCGCCGGGCCTGACGGCCATCGCCAACGGCGAGCCGTCCGGCCCGGTCACCGGCGGGGAGGGCGGCGCCGGGGCGCCGGGCGGCGACGTGCCCCCCGGCGGGGACGGCGGCGTCCCCCCGGGCGGTCCCGGACAGGGGCCGCCGGAGATCCCGCCGACCGGCGCGCCGCCGAGCATGCCCGAGGTCGTCCCGGCCGCCGCGCACGGCGGAACCGCCGCGCACGCGCGGGGCAAGGCCGGGCGGACGACGACCGTCTGGCGGGTCAAGCAGCCGATGGCGACCTACCTGGCCACCGTGAACGTGGGCCGGTTCGCGGTGAAGACCGGAAAGACCCCCGGCGGCATCACCAACATCACGGCCGTGGACCCGACCGTCAACGGGACGTCCCTGGAGGCGTTCCACGCCAAGAACGCCGAGATCACCGACGAGTGGGTGCGGCTGTTCGGCCCCTACCCGTTCTCCTCCACCGGCGGCCTGGTCGACAACGCCTCGGTGGGCTTCGCCCTGGAGACCCAGACCCGCCCGGTCTACGGCTCGTTCGGCGCCGAACAGTCGATCATCGCGCACGAGCTGGCGCACATGTGGTTCGGCGACAGCGTCAGCGTCACCCGCTGGCAGGACATCTGGCTGAACGAGGGCTTCGCCACCTACGCCGAGTGGATGTGGGACGAGAAGTCCGGCGGCCAGTCGGTCAAGGACCACGTCGACTCGGTCTACCAGGACTCCTCCAACCGCGAGCTCTGGGACGTGCCCACCGGCAACCCGGGGCGGTCGCAGATGTTCGGGCGCACCGTCTACGACCGGGGCGCGGTGACGCTGCACGCCCTCCGCACCCGCGTCGGCGACGACAAGTTCTTCGCCATCCTCCGGACCTGGGTCAAGGAGAAGCGCCACTCCAACGCCACGACCCCGGAGTTCATCGCCGTCGCCGAGCGGGTCTCCGGGCAGCAGCTGGACGGCTTCTTCAGGGCCTGGCTGTACGAGCGGGGCCGCCCCAAGCTCTGAGTGAAGACCGGGCAAGGGAAGCGCAAAGGCTCGGCCGGGTGACCGAACGCCTCCGGGGCGCGGCGCCAGTCTGTGCCGGGTGGTGAACAAGCTCATGGCGGCGGCCGCCGCGACCAGCGCGACGGCCGTGACCGCCGCGACGATCCTGACCGTACCGGCGACCGGGGCGGGGGCCGCGGCCTCCTTCGGGCCGACCCCCGGCGTCGCCCCCCACCCGGCCGCCGGGCCCGCTCCCGGCCGCACCGCGTACGGCCCCGGCTCGGCGGGCGTGGGCGACCCGTACTTCCCCGGCGCGGGCAACGGCGGCTACGACGTCGAGCACTACGACATCCGGCTGGGCTACCGGCCGCGCGGGAACCGGATCGCGGGCACCACCGTGATCACCGCGACCGCGACGCAGCACCTGTCCCGCTTCAACCTCGACTTCGCCGGCGACCGGGTGCGCCGGGTCACCGTCGAGGGGGCCGACGCGGCGCACCGGCGGCGCGGCCAGGAACTGATCGTCACTCCCCGTGCCGGGATCCCGGAGGGCGCCCGCTTCACCGTCGCGGTCACCTACGACGGCTCCCCCTCCCCCGGACGCGACCCGGGCCTGGGCAAGACCGGCTGGATCCGCACCCCCGACGGCGCCGTCACGCTGTCGCAGCCGGTGGGTTCGGCCACCTGGTTCCCGCTCAACGACCACCCCTCCGACAAGGCCGCCCACACGTACACGATCACCGTGCCCGACGGCCTCGGCGTGGTCGCCAACGGCGAGCCCGCCGGGACGTACCGGCAGGCGGGAGGGCGCACCCGCACGTTCCGCTGGCAGTCCCGGCACCCCATGGCCGGCTACCTGGCCATGGTGGCGATCGGGAGGTTCCGCACCGTGGACGGGCGGACGCCCGGCGGCATCCGCGCGATCAGCGCCGTCGACTCCTCCCTCAAGCGGGAGGACCTCGCCCGGCTGCACCGGACCACCGGGCAGGTGACCGACTGGGGCGTGCGGATGTTCGGGGCCTTCCCGTTCGACTCCACCGGCGGCGTCATCGACGACGTCAAGGTCGGGTACGCGCTGGAGACGCAGAACCGGCCCGTGTACCCGGGGAGCGCCGAGACCCCGCTGATCGTGCACGAGCTGGCCCACCAGTGGTTCGGCGACAGCGTCAGCCTGCGGAGCTGGAAGGACATCTGGCTGAACGAGGGCTTCGCCTCGTACGCCGAATGGCTCTGGAGCGAGCAGCACGGCGGCCCCACGGCCGCCCAGATGTTCGACCGGGCCTACAAGCCGTCCGCGGGCGCGAAGATGTGGCGGCGGCCGACGGGAGCGCCGGGGCGCGACGGGATGTTCGACTTCTTCCCCGTCTACACCCGCGGCGCCATGACGCTGCACGCCCTGCGGACCGCCGTCGGCGACGCCGCCTTCTTCCGGATCATCCGGACCTGGGCGACCTCCAACGCCCACGGCGGGGTCACGACCGAGGACTTCGTCCGGCACTCCGAGCGGGTGTCCGGGCTGCCGGTGCGGGCGCTCCTCCACGAGTGGCTCTACCGGACCGGCAAGCCGGAACGTCCGAAAAGTCTGACCTCACCTGGCCGAATCGCAACCGAACCGCGCTTGAACGGCGGCCCGGCGGCTGGGACTTTTGGGACGGAAGTGACAACACTGCGAGGACGAGGCCGATGACCCGATGAAGAGAACCCCTCGAACCCTGACCGCCGTGGCGCTGACCGCCACCGCCGGACTCCTGGTGTCGGCCGCCCCCGCGGCCGCCGCCGAACGCTTCACCCCCGGGGCGCCGGGGGCGGGCGACCCGTACTTCCCCGACATGGGCAACGGCGGCTACGACGTCGCCCACTACGACATCGGGCTGAAGTACGACCCGGCCACCAAGGGCGTCCAGGCCGTCACCGGCATCAAGGCGCGCGCCACCCAGAACCTGTCCCGGTTCAACCTGGACTTCCTGGGCCCGCTGACGATCTCGGCGCTGAAGGTGAACGGCCGCACCGCCGCCTACAAGCGCACCGGCGCCCAGGAGCTGGAGATCACCCCGCCCCGGGGCCTGCGCAAGAACAGCCGGTTCACGGTGACGGTGGCCTACGCCGGCGTACCGCAGAGGATCGACGACCCGGCGCTGGGAACCTCCGGATGGATCGCCACCGGCGACGGCGCGGTGATGGTCAACCAGCCGTTCGGCGCGGCCACGGTCTTCCCCGTGAACGACCACCCGACCGACAAGGCCACCTACACCTTCACCCTCACCGCGCCCGAGGCCCTGACCACGCTGGCCAACGGCGACTTCGCCGGCAAGCACACCAAGGGCGGCTGGACGACCTCGCGGTGGCGGATGCGGCAGCCGATGGCCAGCGAGCTGAGCATGCTCGCCATCGGCAGGTACGACGTGATCAGCGGGCGGACCGCGAGCGGCGTGCCCAACATCACGGCGACCGACCGCGGGCTGAACATCTCGCCCGAGCTGGCCCGGACCTTCCAGAAGCAGACCGGGGACATCCAGGAGTTCCTGGCCTCCCTCTTCGGCCGCTACCCGTTCTCCTCGACCGGCGGCATCGCGGTCAAGGCGGGCGTGGGGTACGCGCTGGAGACCCAGGGACGGCCGGTGTACGACCTGGCGCGGCGGCCGGGCACGGCACCGCGGCCCGGGCTGATCGCGCACGAGATCGCCCACCAGTGGTACGGCGACAGCGTGACGCCCGAGCGGTGGGCCGACATCTGGCTGAACGAGGGCTTCGCCTCGTACGCCGAGTGGCTCTACGCGGAGAAGTACGAGGGCAAGCCCGTCCAGCAGAGCTTCGACGAGACCTACGCCACCCCGGCCGACGACGACCTGTGGAAGCCCATCACCGCCGACCCCGGCCGTGACGACCTCTACCACTCGGCGGTCTACGACCGGGGCGCGATGACCGTCCACGCCCTGCGCAAGGCCATCGGCGAGGAGGACTTCGCCGAGCTGATCAAGGCATGGCCCACCGCCCACCGTGACGGCAACGCCTCCACGCAGGACTTCATCCGCTTCGCCGAGAAGATCTCCGGAAAGCAGCTGGACGACCTGTTCGACAAGTGGGTCTACACCTCGGGCAAGCCCGCCCTCTGACCCGTCCCGCACGGCGCACGACCGGCGCCCCAGGGCCCCGTACCGGGCCCTGGGGCGCCGCCCGCATCGCCCGCGTCGCCCGGCGTCGCCCGCGCCGCCGTCGCCGGTCCGTGCCGGCCGGGAGATCGCGTCAGCTGAGGGTGAGCGCGTAGCCCTTCTCGCGCAGCCGCCCGAGGACCTCCTCGCTGTGCTCGGTCCCCCGCGTCTCCAGGTGCATCAGCACCTCCGCCTCCTCGACGTGGAGGCGTGCGGCCACCCGCTCGTGCATCACGTCCAGCACGTTGACCCCGAGCCCGGCCAGCTCGCTCAGCAGCGTCACCAGGGCACCGGGACGGTCGTTGAGCCGGCACCGGAGCACCAGGTAGCGGCCCGCGCCCGCCAGGCCGTGCCGCAGCACCTTGGCCAGCAGCACCGGGTCGATGTTGCCGCCCGACAGCAGCGCCACGACGGGGGTGCGGACCGCGTACCGGTGCTCCAGCAAAGCCGCGACCCCGGCCGCCCCGGCCGGCTCGACCACCAGCTTGGCCCGTTCCAGGCACAGCAGCAGCGCCTGCGAGATCGACTCCTCGGTGACCGTGACCACCGCGTCGATCAGCTCGGTCACCAGCGCGAAGGTGAGGTCGCCGGGACGGCCCACGGAGATCCCGTCGGCCATCGTCGGCTGCACCTCGATCCGCACCGGACGCCCTCCGGCCAGCGAGGGCGGGAAGGCCGCCGCCCGCTTGGCCTGCGCGCCGACCACCTTCACGTCCGGGCCGTCGCCCCGCTTGAGGGCCACGGCCACCCCGGACATCAGGCCGCCCCCGCCGACCGCGCCGACGACCGTCCGCACGTCGGGGCACTGCTCCAGGATCTCCAGGCCGATCGTGCCCTGGCCGGCCACCACGTCCGGGTGGTCGAACGGGTGGATCAGCACGGCCCCCTCGCGTTCGGAGTGCTCCTGCGCGGCGTGCAGGCAGTCGTCCACGGTCGGCCCGGGGAAGACCACCTCCGCCCCGTACGCGCGGGTGGCCGCGACCTTGGGCAGCGGCGCCCCCACCGGCATGTAGACGGTGGCCTTGCACCCCAGCATGGAGGCGGCGAGCGCGACCCCCTGGGCGTGGTTGCCGGCGCTCGCGGCCACGACGCCGCGGGCGCGCTCGGCCTCGCTGAGCCGGGCGATCCGCACGTAGGCCCCGCGGATCTTGAACGAGCCGGTGCGCTGGAGGTTCTCGCACTTGAGGTACACGGGGCCGCCGATGGCCTCCGACAGCACCCGCGAGTGCATGAGCGGTGTGGGGACGCTCACGTCGCGCAGCAGTTCGCGTGCGGCGCGGATGTCGTCGACGGTGACCCGGTCCATTCTCCGATCTTGCCACCATTCGTTGACTTGCGGCGAGTTGCCGTCTCGGGGCGTCCTCGGGCAGCAACTCGCCGCAAGTCAACGTCCCCTGGTCGGCGTCTCTAGTCGGCGCTCCAGTAGCGCTCGCCCGCGTGCACGAGGGCGGCGGCGCCGATCAGGCCGGAGGTCTGGCCGAGGGCGGCGGGCACGATCCGCAGGCGCCGGGCGAACTCCATCCGCGCGTGCAGGCGGAAGGCGTCCATCAGGGGGTCGAACAGCAGCGGGCCGGCCTGCGACACGCCTCCGCCGACCGCCACCACGTCCAGGTCGCACAGGTGGGTGGCGGAGGCGATCGCGACGCCCAGCGCGTGGCCGGCGCGGCGCATCGCGGCGGCGGCGACCGGGTGGCCCCGCCGGGCGTCCTCGGCGAGGTCGGCGCCGGTGGGGTCGCCGTCCTGCTCCCGCCGCCAGCCCTGCCCGCGCGCCCAGGCGGCGAGGCCGGGACCGCGGGCGACGGCCTCCAGGCAGCCCCGCCCGCCGCACCCGCAGGGCGGGCCCCCGGGGTCGACGACGACATGGCCGATGTGGCCGGCGTTGCCGGTCCCGCCGTCGATCAGGCGCCCGCCCAGCACCAGCCCGCCGCCCACGCCCGTGGACACCACCATGCCGAGGACGTTGCCGTGGCCCCGCCCGGCGCCCCGCCAGTGCTCCCCGACGGCCACGCAGACGGCGTCGTTGTGGACCCGTACGGGCAGGCCGGGGTGGCGGGCGCGGAGGTGGTCACGCAGCGGGAACCCCCGCCAGGCGGGCATGTTGATCGGGGAGACCTCGGCGGCGGGCCAGGTCATCGGGCCGCCGCAGCCGGCGCCGACGCCGGCGAGGCGGGGGGCGCCCGCATCGGCGAGGAGCTTGTCCAGCAGCGCGTCCAGCGCGGCCCAGAGGCCGCCCGCGTCCGTGCCGGGCCGGTTGGGGGTGGGGATCCGGTCGTAGGCGGCGACGCGGCCGTCCGGATCGACCACGGCGGCGGCCATCTTGGTGCCGCCGATGTCGATCGCCAGGACCGGGTCGCCGGCCTCGCCGGGCGCGCGGGACAAGCCGGTCTCTCCGGACGCGCCGTTCTCGCCGGACGTGCCGGTCACGGGGCGGGTTCCCGGTTCTCGGCGGGGCCGAAGGCGAGGATGGAGGCAGTGAACGCGTGGACGTGGTTGCGCCCGGACACCGGGCCGATCTCCCCGGCCGCGAAGAAACCGCCCACCCCGGACGGCCCGAACGCGCGGTGCACCACCCGGGCGTCATGGTCGGAGTCGGGGAACATCGCCCGGCCCCGCCCGTTGCAGGAGAACAGCAGCGCGCCCTCGACCGGCGCCATCTCGAACCGTTCCAGCAGCTCGGCCAGGTCCTCCTCGGCGGCCCCGGTGTCGCGCACCTGGAACCGCACCGTGCGTCCCACCTCCACCACGTCGCCGATGGCGATCGCGCCGGTGTCGGTGTCGGCGCCGACGACGCCGCGCACCAGGAAGTCGCCGCGCTCGTGCTCGTCGGCGTACTCGTCCATGGCCACGCCGATCAGCAGCCCGCGCCCGGCCAGCTCCTGCTCCTCCTCGGGCAACCCCAGGACGATCTCCTCCAGCTTGTCCAGGGCGGGGGTGCCGGCCAGCTCGTACAGGACGTTCTCGTCGGCCTTGGTCACCACCATGTCCGGCCCGACCGGCCGGGCGCCCTGGCTGACCACGGTCGCCGCCGTGATCGGCCCGCCCAGCACCACACCGACCGCGCCGTCCTCATGGACCTCGCCGTTGAGGAACAGCCGGGTGGACCCGCGGCCCTCCCCGTCGGCCATCCCGCCGACCAGGGGCAGCCCCGGAAGCGCCTCGGCGGAGCGCTCGACGAACGCGTCGACCGGGAAGGTGTACGGGTCGGCCAGCAGCACGCCGACCACGTCGTCCTCCTCCCCCTCGGGCATACCGACCACGATCAGGCGGTCCTCGGTCTTGAGCGTCTCCAGCCGGAACGGCTCCAGGCGGGCGCCGGGCAGCACCGCGGCCCAGGCGCTCACCGCGCTGGCCTCCTCGACGCCGTGCCCGCCGCCGATCACGCCGTTGGCGCTGCACCCCACGACGACGCGGGCGCCCGCGGCCTCCATGGCCACCCGCCCGGCGGCCTCCACGGCCCCGGGATCCTCCGCCGAGACGAAGACGCACACCAGGTCCGGCGGCGCGCTGAGCGGGGCCAGTGCCTTCTCGACCGCCGTCCGGGCGGCGCTGGTCAGATCGGGGCCGAGGGCGAGGCCATCACCGAAACGGCTCATCGGCGGCGCCTCCCTCGTACGGTTCGCCGGATTGTTCACACTCCCAGTCTTCCCCTTCTCGTCTCCGGGACCCAAACGGCCGGGGATCGCCCGGCCGAGGAATCCGGTGCCGAGGGTGCGATCGCGCGGATCCGCGACGTAGTGTCGATCGCGTGCGTCCATCCAAACCACGCGAGAGCACACTGGGCGCGTTGCGCACCGGTGGTCACGTCCATCGCTCGGTGAAGGCGGAGATCCGTCACAACCTGCTCACCCGGCTGAGATCCGGTGAGCCCCGCTTCCCCGGCATCGTCGGCTTCGACGACACGGTGCTCCCGCATCTGGAACGCGCCCTCCTCGCCGGGCACGACCTGGTGCTGCTGGGCGAGCGCGGCCAGGGCAAGACCCGGCTGATCCGCACGCTGGCCGGCCTGCTGGACGAGTGGACCCCCGTGGTCGCCGGATGCGAGATCAACGACCACCCGTACGCGCCGGTCTGCGTCCGGTGCCGGCGGCTGGCCGCCGAGGCCGGCGACGACCTCCCGGTGGACTGGAAGCACCGGGACGAGCGGTACGGCGAGAAGCTGGCCACCCCGGACACCAGCGTCGGCGACCTGATCGGCGACGTCGACCCGATCAAGGTGGCCGAGGGCCGCACCCTGGGCGACCCGGAGACCGTCCACTTCGGCCTGGTGCCGCGGACGAACCGGGGCGTGTTCTCCATCAACGAGCTGCCCGACCTGGCCGAGCGCATCCAGGTGGCGCTGCTCAACGTGCTGGAGGAACGCGACGTCCAGGTCCGCGGCTACGCGCTGCGGCTGCCGCTGGACCTGCTGCTGGTGGCCAGCGCCAACCCCGAGGACTACACCAACCGGGGCCGGATCATCACCCCGCTCAAGGACCGGTTCGGCGCCGAGATCCGCACCCACTACCCGCTGGAGCTGGACACCGAGCTGGAGCTCATCCGCCAGGAGGCCGAGCTCGCCGACCTCGGCGGGCGGCCCGCCGAGGTGCCCGACCACCTGATCGAGATCATCGCGCGGTTCACCCGGCTGGTCCGGGAGTCGACGGCGGTGGACGGCCGGTCCGGGGTGTCGGCCCGGTTCGCGCTCGCGGGCGCCGAGACCGTGGCGGCCGGCGCCGTGCGGCGCGCCGCGCTGACCGGTGAGGAGCGCGCGGTGGCCCGGGTCTGCGACCTGCCCTCCGTGGTGCCGTCCCTGATGGGCAAGGTCGAGTTCGAGGTCAGCGAGGAGGGCCGCGAGCAGGAGGTGCTGGAGCATCTGCTGCGCCGCGCCGTCGCCGAGACCTACCGGCGCACGCTGGGGGCGGCCGACCTGTCCGGCCTGCTGGAGAAGTTCGACTCGGGCGAGATGGTGGAGTCGGGCGAGCTGGTGCCCGCCGCCGAGCTGCTGCGCCGGGTCGGCCAGGTCCCCGGGCTCGCCAAGATCATGGAGCGGCTGGGCATGGGCGGGGAGTCCCCCGAGCAGGCCGCCGCCGCGCTGGAGTTCGCCATGGAAGGGCTCTACCTCAGCCGCCGCCTCTCCAAGGACGTCCCGCCGGGCGCGTCCGACGGCACCGCCACCTACCGCACGTGAGCGAGCATTTGGGAGTGCGATGAGCCGCTACCGGTACGGAGCCTACGAGGACGGGCCCGACCCGCTCGCCCCGCCGTACGACGTCCGGGACGCGCTGGACGCGGTGGGCGACTCGGTCCTCGAGGGCACCCGGCCGGAGGAGGCGCTGCGCGACCTGCTGCGCCGCGGGCTGCCCGGCGCGGACGGCCGGCGCGGTCTCGACGACCTGCTCCGGCAGGTCCGGGAACGGCGCCGGGAGCTGCGCGACCGGGGCCGCCTGGACGGGACGCTGGAGCAGGCGCGCGCGCTGCTGGACACCGCGATCGGCCAGGAACGGGCGGAGCTGTTCCCCGATCCGAGCGACGAGGCCCGGCTGCGCGAGACCGAGCTGGACACCCTCCCCGCCGACACCTCGCAGGCGATCCGGCGGCTCTCCGACTACCGGTGGCGCTCCGACGCGGCCCGCGCCACCTTCGAACGGCTGAAGGACCTGCTCCGGCAGGACGTGCTGGACGCCCAGTTCCAGGGCATCAAGCAGGCGATGCAGAGCCAGGACCCGCGCGCGATGGAGCGGGTCAAGGACATGATGGCCGCGCTCAACGAGATGCTGGAGAAGGACGCGCGCGGCGAGCACACCCAGGAGGACTTCGACCGCTTCATGGAGCGGTACGGGGACATGTTCCCCGACCGGCCGGGAAACCTGGAGGAGCTGGTCGACGCCCTGGCCCGGCGGGCCGCGGCGATGGACCGGCTGCTGGCCTCGCTCAGCCCCGAGCAGCAGGCCGAGCTGGCCGGGCTGATGGACCAGGTCATGCAGGACGCGGGCCTGGCGATGGAGATGTCGCGGCTGAACGACGCGCTCCGCTCCCGCCGTCCCGACCTGGGCTGGGGCACCCCGGAGCGGATGAACGGCGAGCAGCCGCTGGGCATGGGCGACGCCACCACGGCGCTGGCCGAGCTGGCCGACCTGGCCGAGCTGGAGGCCGCGCTCGCGCAGGACTACCCGGGCGCCCGACTTGACGACATCGACGAGGAGGCGGTCCGGCGGGCGCTGGGCCGCCGGGCGGTCGACGACCTCGACGCGCTGCGCCGGATCGAGGCGGAGCTGGAACGGCAGGGCTACCTGCAACGCAAGCGCGGCAAGCTGGAGCTGACGCCCAAGGCGGTGCGGCGGCTGGGCGACACCGCGCTGCGGCGGGTGTTCGCGCAGCTCACCGCGGGCCGGCAGGGCGATCACGACCAGCGTGACGCCGGGCAGGCCGGTGAGCTGACCGGGTCGAGCCGGGAGTGGCGGTTCGGGGACGAGCAGCCCCTCGACGTGGTCCGCACGGTGAGCAACGCGATCCGCCGCAACGCCATGGACGCCGGCCCCCTCCCGGCCCCGGCGGCCGGCGGACTCACGGCGGTGCCCGCCGCCGACCCCTCCGGAGGGGCTTCCGGGACGCCGGCCGCGGTGCCGCCCGCCCGTGCCGGACGTCCCGGCCGTCCCGGCGGCGTGCGGCTGAGCGTGGACGACTTCGAGGTCCAGGAGACCGAGCGGCGCAGCGCCGCCGCGGTCTGCCTGCTGGTCGACCTGTCGTACTCGATGGTGCTGCGCGGCACCTGGGCGGCGGCCAAGCAGACCACCCTGGCCCTGCACGCCCTGGTCACCAGCAAGTTCCCGCAGGACGCCATCCAGATCATCGGGTTCTCCAACTACGCCCGGACGCTGCATCCCACCGAGATGGCCGGGCTGGACTGGGACATGGTCCAGGGCACCAACCTGCACCACGCGCTGATGATCGCCGGGCGCCATCTGGACCGCCACCCCGACTTCGAGCCGATCGTCCTGGTGGTCACCGACGGCGAGCCGACCGCGCACCTGCGGCCCGACGGGCGGTCGCTGTTCGACTACCCGCCCTCGCCGGACACGCTGGTGCTGACCCTGGCCGAGGTCGACAAGATGACCCGGCGGGGCGCCGGCATGAACTTCTTCATGCTGGCCGACGACCGGCGCCTGGTGTCGTTCGTGGAGGAGGTGGCGCGGCGCAACGGCGGCCGGGTCTTCGCGCCCGACGCCGAGCGGCTCGGCCAGTACGTCGTCAGCGACTACCTCCGGGTACGCCGCGGCCGGCGCTGACCCGCGCCGCCCGGGAAGGCGCGCGGTTCTTCTAGGTGACCGGCCGCTCACCCGTTAGGGTCGGCGTCATGTCGACTATCGACCGCCTGCTGCTCCTCCTGCACATCGGCTTCGCGATCTTCACTCTGGGGCCGCTGACCGCCGCGACGATGGCCTCCCCCCGCTACATCCGCAAGCGGAACCCGACGGTGCTGCGCTACCTCAACCGGACCACCCAGATCTACGGCGTGGCCAGCCTGGGGATCTTCCTCTTCGGGCTGTGGCTGGCCGAGGGGCGGTTCGCGCAGGTCTGGCTGTCGGTGTCGATGACGCTGTTCATCGTCGCGCTGGTGCTGCTGCTCCTCATCGAGCGCGACCAGCGCAAGGCGGTGCAGCTGCTGGAGGCCGCCGCCGAGCGCGTGCCGGCGCCCGCCGCTCCCGCGAAGGAGGCCGGCGCCGCCGCGGGGGAGGCGAAGGAGACCGGTGCCGGGCGGGCGGAGACCGCTCCCCCGCCCCCGGGCGCGGCCGTGGGCGACATCGCGCAGGTCGAGCGGGGTCGCATCGCGGCGATCTCGGGCGTCGTCGCGCTGATCTGGGTGGTGATCCTGGTGCTGATGGTCTGGAACGGCTGAGAGACGAACCGGCCGGACGGCCTGTCCCGGACCGCCCGGCCCGGCTCGGAGCAGACCGGGCCGGGACGTGCCGGACGGGCAGGGGTGGGGCAGGGCGGCTCAGCGCGTGCGGGCCTTGAGCCAGGAGAGGATCGCGGGGTAGACGCTCGGATCGTTCAGCAGCTCGGAGGCGTGCATCTTGCCGGGGACGACCTTGACCGTCGCCGGCACGCCCACCCCGCGCAGCGCCGCCGCCAGGCCCGTGCTGTGGGTCGGCGGCACCAGCTCGTCGGTCGCGTGCATGAGCAGCATCGGGGCGTCGGTCGCCGTGACGTGCGAGGAGGCGTCGGCGTCCTCGACCCGCTGCCAGCAGGCCGGGTCGGACTCGCTCGGGACGCACCGGACCAGGTCGACCACCGCGCGCCGCAGGTAGCGCTTGCCCGGCGTCGCGTCGGCCTTGGCGCCGTCCTGGTAGGCCAGGTACGGGGTGTTGACGGGCGAGAGGGCCAGGACCCCGCGCACCCGGGAGGCGCCGTCGCCGTACGTGCCGAGCTGGCTGGCCAGCAGGCCGCCCGCGGACGAGCCGATCGCCACGACGCGGTTCGGGTCGATGTTCCACCGGGCGGCGTTCTTCTTGATGAACTCCACGGCCGAGACGGCGTCGTCGCGCTGCGCCGGCCAGGCCGCCTGCGTGGCGAGCCGGTAGTTGGCGGAGAAGACCGTGTAGCCCTGCGCGGTGAGGCGCCGCGCGAAGTACTTCCACGAGGACTTGTCACCGGTGAGCCAGGAGCCGCCGTGCAGCACCAGCACCGCCGGGCGGGGCGCCTGGCCCCGGGCCTGGGCCGGCGTGCCGGCCCGCCAGTAGGCGTCCATGCGCTGGCGCGGGTGCTTCCCGTAGGCGTACGTGAGGACCTTGGGCGGCCTGGGCGTCACCATGACCGCGCGGGTCGAGACGACCGGGTCGGGCGCTCCCGCCCGGTCCTGCGCCGGCCCGGCCGGAGAGCCGGTGGCGGCGGCCGTCGGGCTCGCCTGGTCAGGGGTCCCGGGGGCCGTGGGCGTGCCCGTGGCGGACGGCGTGCCCGGCAGGCCGGGTGAGGCCGCCGGGGGCGAGGGAACGGCCGTCGGCGTCGGCTCGGGAGCCTTGGCGAGGGCACCGCCGGGAGCGGCCACGGCAGAGATACACGTCGCGGCGAAGGCCGCCCCGCACACCAGTACTTTGCGCACTCCGAGCCCTTTCTCGGCGATATCTTGGCGGGCACATCATAGAGCCTTGATCACCTCCGCCACCCGTACGCCGGGAAATCTCACCCGCCCGGGGGCCCGGCGTCACCTCGGGACGCCGGGCCACCGGCCTCACGCGGTGGCGGCGGCCAGCGCCCCGCTCAGGTCCCGCAGCAGGTCACCGACGTCCTCGATGCCCACCGACAGCCGGACGAGGTCGGCGGGGACCTCCAGCGGCGACCCGGCGGCCGAGGCGTGCGTCATCCGCCCCGGGTGCTCGATGAGCGACTCCACCCCGCCCAGCGACTCGCCGAGCGTGAACAGCCGGGTGCTCTCGCAGACCCGCACGGCCGCCTCCTCGGAGGCCATCCGGAACGACACCATCCCGCCGAACGCGCGCATCTGCTTGACGGCGACCTCGTGGCCGGGGTGGTCGGGCAGCCCCGGGTAGAGGACCTGGCGGACGGCCTTGTGCCGGGTGAGCATGTCGGCCACGGCGGCGGCGTTGGCGCAGTGCCGGTCCATCCGCACGCCCAGGGTCTTGATGCCGCGCAGGGTCAGCCAGGCGTCGAACGGGCCGGCGACGGCGCCCATCGCGTTCTGGTGGAAGGCCAGGCGCTCGCCCAGTTCGGCCGAGGAGGTGACCAGCGCGCCGCCGACCACGTCGGAGTGGCCGCCGATGTACTTGGTGGTGGAGTGCACGACCACGTCGGCGCCCAGGGCCAGCGGCTGCTGGAGGTAGGGGGAGGCGAAGGTGTTGTCGACCACCAGCAGCGCGCCCGCCTCGTGGGCGACCGACGCCAGGGTGGCGATGTCGGCGATGCCCAGCAGCGGGTTGGTCGGCGTCTCCACCCAAATGATCTTCGTCTCCGGGCGCATCGCCGCCCGGACCGCGGCGACGTCGCCCAGCGGCACCGGGTCGAACACCATCCCCCACGGCTCGCCCACCTTCGCGAACAGCCGGTAGGTGCCGCCGTAGGCGTCGTTCGGGATGACCACGTGGTCGCCCGGGCGGCAGACGGTCCGCAGGAGCGCGTCCTCGGCCGCGAGCCCGGAGGCGAACGCCAGGCCCCGGACGCCGCCCTCCACCTCGGCCAGGCATACCTCCAGCGCGGTACGCGTCGGATTGGCCGAACGGGAGTACTCGTAGCCCCCGCGCAGCCCGCCGATGCCGTCCTGCTTATAGGTGGAGACCTGGTAGATCGGGGGCACCACGGCCCCCGTGACGGGGTCGGGCTCCTGCCCCGCGTGGATGGCCAGCGTCTCGAATGCCTGGTGAACGTCCTTGTCCATAGGCATGAGGCTATCCACCCGCTCGCCCTCCTGGAGGATGAGGGCGTCCCCCGCAGGTATCAGCCCTCATTTCGGCTGCTTGGTTGACCCCAACGGGGCATGCGATCTCTACCGTTTGATGGGTATCTCGAACCCCTCTCTTTATTTCTAAGGACGTCGCATGTTCGCACGGTTGGCGCGCATAGTCGTGAGACATCCGTGGTGGACGATCGTGGCCTGGCTCGCCGCCGCGATCCTCATCATCGCCTTCTCGCCCAAGCTCACCACCGAGTCCGACCAGGGCGACTTCCTGCCCTCGTCCTACGAGTCCGTCCAGGCGATGGAGATCGCCAAGGAGGCCTTCCCGCAGCAGGAGGACACCTCCTCGCTGATCGTGGTCAAGCGCTCCGACGGCGCGCCGCTGACCGCCGCCGACACGGCCAAGGTCGGGCAGGCCGCCCAGGCGCTGAACGCCAAGAAGCCGCCGACGGTGCAGAGCTTCCTGGCCGGTCCGCAGACGGTGTCGCCCAACAAGGCCGTCCAGGTGGTCATGGTCCCCATGAAGGGCCAGTCCATGGAGGACAGCGAGAAGCAGGGCGAGGCGGTCAAGGAGATCCGCAAGCAGTTGCCCGGCCTGCTGGCGGGCAGCGGCCTGGAGGCCAAGGTCGGCGGTGACGTGGCCGGATTCGTCGACAACGAGGAATCCTTCACGCAGTCCTTCGAGATCGTCGGCATCGCCACCTTCGTGCTGATCATCGGCCTGATCCTGCTGATCTTCCGGGCGCCGATCGCCGCCCTGCTGCCGATCATCGTGATCATGGTGACGATGCAGGTGGCGATGGGCCTGATCGGGGTGGCCTCGAAGGTCTTCGGCTTCTCCGGCGACGACAGCCTTGCCACGATCATCCTGATCGTCCTGTTCGGCATCGGCGCCGACTACTACCTGTTCCTGATGTTCCGGTTCCGCGAGCGGCTGCGGGCCGGCGACGACAAGAAGACCGCCATGATCGCGGCGGTGGAGCGGGTCGGCGAGGTCATCGCCTCGGCCGCCGCCGCCATCGCGGTCACGTTCCTGGTGCTGCTGCTGGCCAGCTTCGGCGTGTTCAGCGCCTGGGGCCCGTCCCTGGCGATCGCCGTCGTGGTCATGGGCATCACGTCCCTCACCCTCTTCCCGGCCCTGGTCTCGCTGCTCGGCACGGCCGTGTTCTGGCCGTCCAAGGCGTGGAAGAAGCAGCCCAAGAACAGCGTCTCCTCCGCCCTGGGCCGGATGGTGGGCAAGCGCCCGGCCCTGGCCGCGCTGGTCTCCGGCGGTGTGCTGGTCGTGCTGGCGGCGGGCGTGTTCGGGTTCAAGGCCGACTACGACTTCGCGGCCGGCTTCCCGCAGGACACCGAGTCCGCGCAGGCCACCAAGGACATGCAGAAGGGCTTCCCGCCCGGTCTGACCACCCCCGTCCAGGTGTTCGTCAAGCGCACCGACGGGCAGCCGCTCACCCCGCAGCAGCTCACCGAGTTCAGCGCGGCCGCCAAGACCGCACCGGGCGTCGGCCAGGTGCAGCAGCCGGTTCCGGGCTCGGACAAGTCCGTGGCACGGGTCGACCTGCTGCTGAAGGAGAACCCGATGTCCAACGAGGCGATCAGCCTCGTCAAGGACGACCTGGCCCCGGCGGTGCACAAGGCCGCGCCGGACGGGACCCGGGCCTACGTCGGCGGCCAGACGGCGATCTTCGCCGACATCAACGCCATCAACAACCGCGACCTGTCGGTGATCCTGCCGGTGGCGGCGGTGCTGATCGCGCTGATCCTGGCCCTGCTGCTGCGCTCGGTGGTGGCGCCGCTCTACCTGGTGGTCGCGGTGCTGCTGGGCTTCGCCGCGACCCTGGGCTCGGCGGTGTACGTCTTCCAGGGGGCGATGGGCGAGCCCGGGGTGACCTTCCAGCTACCGATCATCCTCTACCTGTTCGTCCTGGCGATCGGCACCGACTACAACATCCTCATCACCGCGCGGCTGCGCGAGGAGGCCAAGGAGGGCAACGAGCCGCGCCGCGCCGCCGCACTGGCGGTCGAGCACGGCGGTCCGACGGTCGCCGCGGCCGGGCTGATCCTGGCCGGCACCTTCTCGGTGATGATGCTGGCGCCGGTGTCCATGCTCCAGCAGATGGGCTTCTCGGTCGCGATCGGCATCGCGCTGTCGGCCTTCGTGATGTCGATGTTCCTCGTACCGGGCCTGACCGCGCTGCTGGGCCACCGGGCCTGGTGGCCCGGGCACGGCGACCGGCCGGTGCGGGACGCCGCCACGGGACCGGTCGAAGGCCCCAAGGAACGCTCGGAAGTGCGCTCCTGAGCGGATGAAGACGTCGGGTCGCGGGGCCGCGGATCGGAAAGCCGCCCACACGACCGGGGGACCGCGACCCGACTTCCGAAGGAGACGAAGCGCCGGAGGCCCGAGTGCCTCCGGCGCTTCGCCGCGTCCGGGCGCCTCGCCGCGCCGGGCGCCTCGTCAGCCCTTGGCCAGGAAGGCCAGCAGGTCCTGGCGGGTGACGATCCCGGTGGGCTTGCCGTTCACCAGGACGACCGCCGCGTCCCTGCCCTCCAGCTCGGACACGATCCGCGAGACGGGCTCGCCCGACCCGACGACGGGCAGGGGCGGGCTCATGTGCTTCTCCAGCGGCTCCTCCGGGCCGGCCTGGTCGGCGAACAGCGCGCGCAGCAGGGTCCGCTCCTCGACCGCCCCGATGACCTCCCCGGCCATCACGTCGGGGTGCCCCGCGCCCGGCGACACCACCGGCATCTGCGACACCCCGAACTCCTTGAGCACCTTCACCGCCTCCCCCACCGTCTCGGTGGGGTGCATGTGGACGAAGTTCGGGATGCCGCCCGACTCCGCCTCCGCCTTCTGGGCCAGCACGTCCCCCACCGTCGCCTCAGTGGTGGCCCGGTCGTCGCCGAACCCGTGCTGGCTCATCCACTCGTCGTTGAAGATCTTGCTGAGGTAGCCGCGCCCGCCGTCCGGGAGCAGCACCACGATCACCGCGTCGGGCTCCGACCGCTCCGCCAGCCGCAGCGCCGCGACCACCGCCATCCCGCAGGAGCCGCCGACCAGCAGCCCCTCCTCGCGGGCCAGCCGCCGGGTCATGAGGAACGAGTCCTTGTCGGAGACCGCGATGACCTCGTCGCAGATCGTCTTGTCGTAGGTCTCGGGCCAGATGTCCTCGCCGACGCCCTCGGTCAGGTAGGGGCGGCCGGTGCCGCCGGAGTAGACCGACCCCTCCGGGTCCGCGCCGACCACCCGCACCCGGCCGCCGGAGACCTCCTTGAGGTACCGGCCCACGCCGCTGATGGTGCCGCCGGTGCCGATGCCCGCCACGAAGTGGGTGATCCGGCCCTCGGTCTGCTCCCAGATCTCCGGGCCGGTCGTCTCGTAGTGCGAGCGCGGGTTGTTCTCGTTGCGGTACTGGTCGGGCTTCCACGCGCCGGGGATCTCCGCGGCCAGGCGGTCGGACACCGAGTAGTAGGAGTCCGGGTGGTCGGGCGCCACGGCGGTCGGGCAGATCACGACCTCGGCGCCGTACGCGCGCAGCACGTCGATCTTGTCCTTGGCGACCTTGTCCGGGCACACGAACACGCACCGGTATCCGCGGTCCTGCGCGACGATGGCCAGGCCCACCCCGGTGTTGCCGGAGGTCGGCTCCACGATCGTGCCGCCCGGCCGCAGCTCCCCCGAGCGCTCGGCGGCCTCGATCATCCGGACCGCGATCCGGTCCTTCACCGACCCCCCGGGATTGAGGTACTCCACCTTCGCCAGCACCTGCGGCCCCTGGCCGCCGGTCACCTTGCGCAGCCGGACGAGGGGGGTGTTCCCCATCAGCTCGACCAGCGATTCGTGTACGCGCACCGCGACGTCCTTGTCGTTCGTCCCCGTTCGGCCCGCATGGACAGGCGTGTGTCCCGCGGCGACGTGGGATGCGGATTCGGATAGATTCCAATTCCCGACGGTAGCCCAGATCCGAGGTGGTGGGCATCCGCCCGAGGCGGGGCCGGGCCGGTAGTGACGGAGGGTCGCGACGATGCTGAGAGCGTTCACGGCACGGCGCATCGCCACGGCCGCCGCGTACGGAGGCGGCGGCCTCACCGCGGTGGGCGGGCTCACGTTCGGCCTGATCGTGGTGGAGGCCCGGCTGGCCAGGAAGATCATCCAGGCCACCCCCAACGGCGACCCGCCGGTGGCCGACGGCGCGTACGGCACCGCCCTGCCCGGCGAGGCGCTGTCGTTCGTCGTGCTCGGCGACTCCACCGCCGCCGGGCTGGGCGTGCACACCCCCGAGGAGACCCCGGCCGCGCTGCTGGCCGCCGGGCTCTCCTCGATCGCCGGGCGGCCGGTGCGGCTGACCAACGTGGCCCGTTCCGGCTCCCGGTCGGACGCCCTGGCCGGGCAGGTCACCCAAGCGCTGGCGGTCCGGCCGGACGTCGCGGTGGTCATGATCGGGGCGAACGACGTGACCGCCCGGATGCCCGCGGGCGAGTCGGTCCGGCATCTGGCCGCGGCCGTCGAACGGCTGCGCGCGGCGGGCTGCGAGGTGGTGGTGGGCACCTGCCCGGATCTCGGCTCGGTGCAGCCGCTGATGCAGCCGCTGCGGTGGTTCGCGCGGCGGGCCAGCCGCCAGCTCGCCGCGGCGCAGACGATCGTCGCGGTCGAGCGCGGCGCGCGGTCGGTGTCCATCGGCGACCTGCTGGGCCGGGAGTTCGCCGCCGACCCCCGGGAGATGTTCAGCGCGGATCGTTACCATCCGTCCGCGCGAGGTTACGCCGCGGCGGCCGCGGCGATGCTACCGTCGATGGCGGCCGCCCTGGATCTGGAGCCTGAGCTGGAGGTCCTCCCCGATCCCCGGCGGGGCGAGGGGGTCCTTCCCGTCTATCTCGCGGCGGCCGAGGCGGCCGAGGAGCCCGGCACGGAGGTCGCCGGCACCCGGGTCGCCGGCCGCGAGCGCGGCCCCCGGGGCCGCTGGGCCACGCTGCTCCGGCGCCGGGGGGTCGACCGGGCCGCCGGGTCCGGCGGCGGTCCCGCGGCGGTGACGCCGGGAGCCCGCTGACCGGTCGCACGGGCCCGTCCGGGCCACGGCGTCCGGGCCACGGCGCCGGGCCACGCGGCACGGGCGTGACGGCCGGTCACCACCGGCCCGCCACGCGGCGCTGAACCACTGATCACGCACCACGTACACGCGTCCGTCACGGGCGCACCTCCCAGGGGGAAAACACCGATGGCTCTGCCCACCCACAGGCGACTACGCTCCGCGATCATCTCCGTACCCTGCGTCGCGGGAACGCTGCTTCTCGGCGTCGCGGGCTGCTCCGGCGGCTCCCCGTCCGACGAGACCGGGGCCGCCCGGGGCTGGACCGGTTCCGGCGTCAACGCGGTCAGCCGTCCCATGGCGGGCGCCGGGGTGGCGGCCGTGACCGGGCTGCGCTCCGACGGCTCGCTGGAGACCAGCGTGTTCGACCTGGCCGGCGGCAAGCGGCTGTGGACCCGCCCCGCGACCATGGTGGGCCGGCTCTCGGGGATGGGGGTCCAGCCGCCCGCGGTGACCGGCACCCGGGACGGCGGCCTGGTCACCGCCCTGGAACCGCAGAAGACCGGCAAGTGGAACGCCACGCTGGTCGCGCGGGACGCCCGCACCGGCGCCGAACGGTGGACGCGTCCGGTCGACTCCACGTTCGGCCCGGTGCGATGCGGCCCGAACGTGTGCCTGTCGGAGTTCACCGCCCGCGAGAACGCCCGTTTCGCCGTGCTCGACCCCGCCAACGGCCGCGCGCTGTGGACGATGCCGGGGGTCGCCGAGGTCCAGCACGCCGACGAGTCCACGGTCGTGGCGTTCCGGATGGCGCGGCGCCCGTCCCTGGAGGCGCGGGACCTCAGGACCGGCCGGGCCCGGTGGTCGTTCCCGGTCGACCGGGCCCTGGGCGCGGGCGTCAACCTGTCGGGCGGCTGGACGTTCGGGGCGGTGGGGGGCGCGCGCAGCGCCGCCGACGGCATGCTCGTCGGCTACCTGGCCCCCTACCAGGCGCGCAAGGACGGGCCGACGTCGCCGTACGGCTTCTTCGGCGTGCGGATGTCCGACGGCGGGCTGGTCTGGACCCGCAAGCGGCTGCTGCGCGTCTACCCCAGCGCCAACCCGGCCGTCGCGCTGATCGCCCGACAGACCACCGGCGACGGCGGTTACGGCGGTTTCGAGCAGATCGACCCGCGCACCGGCCGGACCACCGCGCGGCTGGGCGCGGACAAGGCGCCCGGCTCCCTGTGGTGGCTGTCGTTCCCGGCCGACCTGACCAAGGTGGGGTTCGTGACCCAGGGCAAGCCGGGCACCGCCTACGAGCTGCGCAGCGGCACCCTGGTCACCGACAAGGGCCTGCTCACCTGGTCGTTCTGCACGATGACCCCGGCCGAACTGAAGATCAACGGACACGGCGGCTTCTACCCGGTCGCCGCGCTGTGCGCCTACGACATGGCCACCGGCCGGAAGGCGGCCTCGCCCGGCGCCCCGCCCGCCTGGTACACCGGCACCGCCGACGGCTGGCGGGTGTGGCGCGACGAGCGCGGCGCCCTGCACGGGGTCAGGGACGCCCAGGGCACGGCGCCCGGCATGTACGGGGTCTGACCGGGCTCCGGGCCGGCCGGGCGGGCCTCCCGGCCGCACACCGGGAGGGCCTTATTGCACAATTTGTCAACAACGCCCCGGGCCGCCGTGCGCGCGGCCCGGGGCAGCGGATACATTGCTCAGGTGACCGGGGAGTAACCCCGTTGCCGGGACGGCGCAGGCCGCTCGCACAGGTCGCTGAGACAGGGAGATCCGCACATGCCCGAGGCAGTCATCGTCGCAACCGCGCGCTCACCGATCGGCCGCGCCTTCAAGGGTTCGCTGAAGGACATCCGCCCCGACGACCTCACCGCCCAGATGGTCACGGCGGCGATGGCCAAGGTGCCGCAGCTGGATCCGTCCCAGGTGGACGACCTGCTGCTGGGCTGCGGGCTGCCCGGCGGCGAGCAGGGCTACAACATGGCCCGGGTGGTCTCGGTGCTGCTCGGCTGGGACGGCGTCCCGGGCGCGACCATCACCCGCTACTGCTCGTCCTCGCTGCAGACGACGCGGATGGCGCTGCACGCGATCAAGGCGGGCGAGGCCGACGTCATCGTCTCGGCCGGCGTGGAGACCGTCAGCCGCTTCGCCAAGGGCAGCAGCGACGGGCTGCCCGACACCCAGAACCCGCTGTTCGGCGACGCCGCGGCCCGTACCGCCGCGCGCGCCGAGACCGGGGCGGACACCTGGCGCGACCCGCGCGAGGACGGCGGGCTGCCCGACGTCTACATCGCGATGGGCCAGACCGCCGAGAACGTCGCGCAGATCCGCGGTGTCTCCCGGCAGGCGCAGGACGAGTTCGGCGTCCGCTCGCAGAACCTGGCCGAGAAGGCCCTGGCCAACGGGTTCTGGGAGAAGGACATCACCTCGGTCACGCTGCCCGACGGCACCGTGGCCGCCAAGGACGACGGCCCGCGGCCCGGCACCACCTACGAGAAGGTGTCGCAGCTGCAGCCGGTGTTCCGCCCGGACGGCACGGTCACCGCGGGCAACTGCTGCCCGCTCAACGACGGCGCCGCGGCGGTCGTCATCATGAGCGACACCAAGGCGGCCGAGCTGGGCATCACCCCGCTGGCGCGGATCGTGTCCACCGGCGTCACCGGCCTGTCCCCGGAGATCATGGGCCTGGGCCCGGTGGAGGCGTCCCGCAAGGCGCTGACCAGGGCGGGCATGACCATCGACGACATCGACCTGGTCGAGATCAACGAGGCGTTCGCGGCGCAGGTCCTGCCGTCGGCCGAGGACCTCGGCATCGACCTCGACAAGCTGAACGTCAACGGCGGCGCCATCGCGGTCGGCCACCCGTTCGGCATGACCGGCGCGCGCATCACCTCCACGCTGATCAACAGCCTGCGGTTCCACGACAAGCAGTTCGGCCTGGAGACGATGTGCGTGGGCGGCGGCCAGGGCATGGCCATGGTCGTCGAGCGGCTGAGCTGAGAGTCGCGCATGGGCGCCGCCGAGGAACGAGGCCGCCCACGCCCTAACGAGCAGACGGCCGCGAACCATCAACGCTGAGCGGCTGAGCTGAGAGTCGCGCATGGGCGCCGCCGACGCGGGAGGCCGCCCACGCGACGCAGGCGGGCGCGGGTGGTCTGGACCGGTGTCCGGGCCACCTGCGCGTTTGCGGGCGGCGGTCACGTTACGAAGGATCTACGTAACGCTATGGATAGGTCCCCGTTAGGGGGTTGTCACATCCGGGCGGGTGTTGCAGAGTCGCAGGAAGAGCCCCGCGACCTGGAGGTGCCAATTGTCACTGAACCACTCGCCGGAGACGCACAGCAAGCTGATCGCCCGCATCCCGCATGTCACCGGACGTGACATCCCCGAGTGGTTCACCACCATCGAGAACGGCCCGAGCTTCGTCCGATGCGAGGAGCGCAGCAACTGGCTCGCCGACGAGCACGGGCTCTCGCATGGTTACGCGGCGGCACTGGTGCGCGAGCACGAACGCACCCGCCGCGCCCGTCACTATTGAGAGTCCCAGACCTCAAGCGTGTTACGGGCCGGGCCCGCCATGGGTGATCCCCGCTGCCGTAGCCGCCCCGCGGTACGGCCCTGGCGCAGAGCCCGTTCCGTAACAGATCAGCCCCCTGCCGCTCGAACCGGCAGGGGGCTGATCGCTTGTCCGCGGGACCGTGAGGCCGTGTAGGCCATGAGGCCGTGCGCCTCTAGTCCCGTCCAGAGAAGTACGACAGGAAGCGCAGCAGCTCCAGGTAGATCCAGACCAGGCTGAGCACCAGGCCGAACGCGCAGTACCAGGCGAACTTCTCGGGGGCGCCGCTCTGCACGCCCTTCTCGACCGAGTCGAAGTCCAGCAGCAGGAAGAAGCAGCCGAGCAGGATCGCCGCGACGCTGAAGACGTAGGCGAGCGGGTTGCCGGGGTCGCGGATGCCGATGCCGCTGTCCGGGCCGAAGATCTGCACGACCAGGTTGATCAGCATGAGGCCGACCATCGCCAGGCCGGCGGCGATCACGAACTTGGTGAACTTGGGGGTGACGCGGATGATCCGCAGCGAGTAGACGGCGAGCATCGCGCCGAAGGCCAGCGCCGTGCCCACCACCGCCTGGAAGACCACGCCGTGGTAGACGTCGTTGTAGGCGTGGCTGATGATGCCGACCAGGACGCCGTAGACGGCGGCGAACGCGAGCACCAGCGGGGCGTTGGCCTTGCGGCCGAAGGTGATGAACGCCCAGATGCCCAGCTGCGCAATGATCGCGACGGCCAGCACCGGGAGGGCCAGCTCGGTCGGGATCAGCACCCAGGACAGCGCCGCGGTGACGACCAGGGTCGCGAGGGTCAGGAAGCCGCGCACCACGACGTCGTCGATGGTCATCGGCCGCGTGGCCGGCGGGGCGTAGGAAGGCGCGTCGTACATGTTCTGCATTTGCTGGGTGGACGGTGCGCCGTACCCGCCCGCCTGCTGCCCGAAGGCGTTACCCCGGAAGGCGGGGTTCCTGCTCTCCATCGGAGCCTCCACTGTGGGCGACCTTTCTGATCAGTGTAGACGGGTGAGGCCACGCGAAGGTTCCTGGGACGTGACGGCTCGATATCGGCCGGGACGCGGCGGCGTCCCGGGACGCGGCCGGCAGGTGGTGCCCCCGGTCGGATTCGAACCGACACAAAAGCTCTTTTAGGGAGCCTGCCTCTACCATTGGGCTACAGGGGCGCAGTAATCATACCGGGAGCCGTTGAAGGCCCCCACAGCCGATATTCGACCGAGACCGCTTTTCTCCGGATTCGATATGGTGAGCCCGTTTTGCGGGTACCGGTCGGCAGTTCCGCGCACAGCGCGATATTTTCCCGATTCCCCGTCGGGCTACCGTAAAAGGTACGACCATATGTGGTGATGGGGACGTCAGGGACGGGGATGCCGCCCGCCGCGTACGGGCCGCGGGCCGTTCGTCACGGCGCCGTTCGTCACCACGCCGTTCGTCACGGCGCCGCTCGTCACGACGCCGTGTACCCCTGCACGGCCCGTCCCTCGACCAGGGTGGTCCCCGCCCGGCCGTCGCGGTCGCGCCGGATCGCCCGGATCTCGTGCACGCCGATCCGGCCGCTCTCGCAGGCCAGCGCCGAGGCGGCGAGGTAGAGCAGCCACACCCGGGCGCGGCCCGCCCCGGCCAGCTCGACGCATTCGGCCCAGTGCCGTTCCAGGTTGGCGGCCCACGCCCGGAGGGTGCGCGCGTGGTGCTCGCGCAGCGCGCCGACGCCCCGGACCTCCAGCCCGGCGTCCTCCAGCGCGCCGACCAGCTCGCCGAGCGGGACCAGGTCGCCGTCCTCGGGGAACATGTAGCTGGTGGTGAAGGTGCGCCGGACGCGGTGCGGGCCGGGGCGCCGCACCGGCTGCTGCAGCACCAGCCGCCCGCCCGGGGCCAGCAGCTCGTACAGGCGCGGGACGGCGCGGTCCAGCGACTCGACCCCGGTCAGTCCCACGATCGCGTCGTAGGGGCCGCCGCCGGCCGCGTCCAGGTCCCAGCCGTGGATCTTCACCCGCCCGGTCAGGTCCGCCGCCGCCGCGCGCTCGGCGATGTGGGCGGCCTGCTCGGGGGTACGGGTCAGCGCCACGACCCGGGCGCCCTGCCGCCCGGCGAGGTGGCAGGCGAGCGCGCCCCATCCGGCGTTGAGGTCCAGGACCCGCGCCCCGGGGAACAGGCCCAGCCGCATGGTGACCGACTCCAGCGCGGTCCGCTGCGCGTCCTCGAGGTCGACCGCCTCGTCCCAGAACCCGCCGGCGTGCGCCATCTCGGCCCCCAGCATCCGCGCGAAGAACTCGGCCGACTCGCTCAGCGGCCCGGTGGAACGGTCCGCGCGGCGGCCCGGCGGGAACTCCTCGGGCGGCGGCTTGGGCTCGGGCCCCACCGCGCCGAGCATCACCGCGGTGCGCACGATCTCGCGCTTGTCGTCGCTGCTCAGCCGGATGGGCTCGTCGCCGCTGCGCATCACCCGCTGGACGGCGCCGAGCGCGGCGAAGACATCGCCCTCGATGTCGAGCTCCCCGGCCACGTAGGCGCGGACCAGTCCCATCTCGCCCGGCTTCCAGAGCAGCCTGCGCAGCGCGCGGCGGTGCCGGATCACGAACGCGGGGGCGCCCGGCGGCCCGATCACGCTGCCGTCCCAGGCCCGGACCTGGATCGGCAGGTCGTCGGCGGCCGGGTCGTCGTGCTCCTCACCAAGCATGATCTTGGTCAGCAGCGGGGCCAGCCGGGAGGCGACGCCATCATGCATCGGCGGCCGCACCTCCCCTCCGGCGATCGGTCACGTCAGGCGGTCCGCCGACCGGCCGCCAGCTCGAACTCGTGGCGGGGCCGTGCCAGCTCACCGAGCGAGACGATCTCCCGCCGGAAGAACAGGGCGAGCGTCCAGTCCGCGGTGATGCGCATTTTACGGTTGACGGTCGGCATCCGGGACAGGTGGTAGGTGCGGTGCATCACCCAGGCGGGGAATCCGCGCACTTTCAGCCCGTACACATTGGCCACGCCCTTGTGCAGGCCGAGGCCGGCCACCGATCCCACATAGGCGTGAACATACGGCTTGCGCGGTTTGCCGCGCAGGTCGGCGACGATGTTGTCGCCGAGCCGCTTGGCCTGGCGGACGGCGTGCTGGGCATTGGGGGCGCAGTACTCGCCCGTCCCGGACAGATCGGGCACGGCCGCGTTGTCCCCGGCGGTGTAGACGTCGTCCAGGCCCTCGACGGTCAGCTCCGCGGTGGCCTTGATCCGGCCCTTGGCGTCGAGCGGCAGGTCGCTGTCGCCGACCACCGGGTGGGGCTTGACGCCGGCGGTCCACACCAGCGTGCCGGCGTCGAACTCCTCGCCGTCGCTGAGCACGATGTGCCGGTCCTCGGCCGACTTGAGCAGCGTCTCCATCTTGATCTCGATGCCGCGGCGGCGCAGCGCCTCGGCCGTCCAGCGGCCCATCTCGGGACCGACCTCGGGGAGGATGCGGTCGGTGGCCTCGACCATCATCCAGCGCATCTCGGAGGGGTCGATGTTCCCGTACCACTTGCAGGCGTCGCGGGCCATGTCCTCCAGTTCGCCCAGCGCCTCCACGCCCGCGTACCCGGCCCCGACGAAGACGAAGGTCAGCGCCCTGCGCCGGGCCTTCTCGTCGGCGGCGGCCCCAGCGGCGCCCTGCGCCGAGCCGTCCTTGACCGCGGTGAGGGAGGACGCGCTGTCGAGCTGGCGGAGCACGTGGTTGCGCAGGTAGATGGCCTCCTCGACGGTCTTGAAGCCAATGCCGCACTCGGCCAGGCCCGGGATCGGCAGCGTCCGGGAGACCGAGCCCGCCGCCACCACCAGATGGTCGTAGCCGATGTCCTGGACGCCGCCAGCCGGATCGCTTCCGGCCGGGCAGAACTCCACCTTCCGGTGGGCGATGTCGATCCGGGTGACGTGCCCGCTGAGGACGCGGCAGCGGCGCAGCACGCGGCGCAGGGGTGTCACCACGTGCCGGGGCTCCAGGTTGCCCGCCGCGGCCTCGGGGAGGAAGGGCTGGTAGGTCATGTAGGACTGGGGGTCGATGACGGTGACGACGACCTCGCCCCGCCGCAGCTCGCCGCGCAACCGGCGTTGCAGGCGCAGCGCGGTGTACATGCCGACGTAGCCTCCGCCGACGATCACGATGTGCTTGACGGGGCCCGATGGGCGTACAGCAGCCATGTTCCGACCGTTACCCGCTGGCGGCGTCCCTCACGCAGGCTGACAGATCACCAGAAACCCCCGGTTTTCCGGTGAACCTCAGGGCCCCCAGCGGCATCTCACCGGATGTATCGGTGGAACGGCGGCGGGACAGGGCCCGACGGGGGCGCCGAGCGGCCGGAACGCGGGATCGCGGCGGGGAGCGATCGCGGTCCGTCCGCTCGGCCACGGCCCTGCCCCGCCGTTCACCGTCCGCCGCCCCGTCCGCCGTCCGCGTGACGGTTCTCACGTGACGGGCGGGCCCCCGAGTTCCCGCGCGCGGGCGAAGACGGCGTCCAGCATGCTCTCGGTGACCCGCCCGGTGAAGGTGTTCTGCTGGCTGGGGTGGTAGCAGCCCAGCATCGCCACCCGCTCCCCCACCGGCGAGGTGATCTCGATCTCGGTCCCGTGGCCGAACGGGGGCCGTGGGCGCGGCAGCCCGTACCCCGCCTGCCGCAGCGCAGGCCAGGCCCCCTGCCAGGCGTAGCCGCCCAGGGCGACGACGCAGCGGACCACCGGGGCGACCTCGGCCACCTCGCGCGCCAGCCAGGGCAGGCAGGTCGTGCGCTCGGCGGGCGTGGGCTTGTTGTCCGGCGGCGCGCAGCGGACGGTGGCCGCGACCCGGGCGCCGACGAGCCGCTGCCCGTCCCCGGCCCGCACGCTGGTCGGCTGTACGGCCAGGCCCACCCGGTGCAGCGAGGCGAACAGCCAGTCGCCGGAACGGTCCCCGGTGAAGATGCGCCCGGTGCGGTTGCCGCCGTGCGCGGCCGGCGCGAGCCCGACGATCAGCACGCGGGGGCGGTCGTCGCCCCAGCCCGGGACCGGACGGCCCCAGTACTCCTCGGTGGCGAACGCCCGGCGCCGTTCGACCGCGACCTTCTCGCGCCACTCCACCAGCCGCGAGCAGGCGCGGCAGACCGACTGGCGGGCGCACAGCTCCGCCAGGTCGCCGGCCCGCCCGGCCAGCTCGGCCACCTCCTCCGGTCCGTGCGCGACGGGGGTGGCGGCGGTGGCGGGGTCGCCGGGCCAGCCCGTCCCGGGCGGCACGAACGGCGCCCGCCCGGCGGGGTCGGGCTGCGGGGTCGTCATGTCTCCCGATCCTCGCAGACACCATGGCGGCCCGGGGAACGCCCGGCGGTTCCGGCGTCCCGGGGAACGCCCGGCGGTCTCGGCGGTCCGGCGGTCCGGCGTCAGACCAGGGACCAGGCGATGCCGTCGAGGATGTCGTGCTCGCTGACGACCACGGCGCCGAAGCCGTACTCGCGCATGATGCGGTCGAGGATGAGGGCGCCGGTGCCGATCACGTCGACCCGGCCGGGATGCATGACGCCGATCGCGGCCCGTTCCGCGCGGGTGGCGTGCAGCAGGTCGCGGGTCACCTCGTGCACCTGGGCGGCCATGATGCGCGACAGGTGGATCCGCGCCGGGTCGTACTCGGGCAGGTCCAGGGCGATCCCGGCGACGGTGGTCACCGACCCGGCCAGCCCCACCAGCGTGCGCGCCTCGTCCACCGGAACGCTCTCGCGGACCCGTGCCAGGGCGCCGTCGATGTCGGCCACGGCGGAGGTGATCTGCTCGGGCGAGGGCGGGTCGCCGTCGCGCAGGTGCCGTTCGGTCAGCCGCACGCAGCCGATGTCCACCGACACCGCGGCCTGGACCGACGAGCTGCCCAGCACGAACTCGGTGGAGCCGCCGCCGATGTCGACCACCAGGTAGGGGCGGGCGGGGCGCAGCGCGGCCAGCTCGCGGGTGGCGCCGGTGAACGACAGCGCCGCCTCCTCGTCCCCGGTGATCACCTCGGGCACCACGCCGAAGATCTCCACGACGCCCGCGACGAACTCGTCCCGGTTCTCGGCGTCCCGGGAGGCGCTGGTGGCGACCACCCGGGTCTTCTCGGCGCCGTGCCGGGCGATCAGTTCGGCGTACCCGCGCATCGCGGTGAACGTGCGCTCCAGCGCCTCGGGGGCCAGCCGCCCGGTCCGGTCGACGCCCTCCCCGAGCCGGACGATCTCCATCCGGCGCTCCACGTCGGTGAGCGTTCCGCCGGCGGTGTCGATGTCGGCGATCAGCAGGCGGACGGAGTTGGTCCCGCAGTCGACGGCGGCGACGCGAGTCATCGGGCCTCCTCGGTGGTGACGGCGGGGTCGGACGGGGGGTCGGGACGGGCACCGGGACGGGCTCCGGGCGCGTCGCCGGGTTCGGCGCCGCAGACAGAGGCGGAGGCGCAGGGGTTCGTCCGCCACCAGTCCGGCAGGGCCTCCAGGGCCTCCCGGCCGAACGGGTTGGCGCCGGGGACGGCGAGTTCGTGCGCGACCAGGGCGTGCAGGCACTTGACGCGTTCGGGCATGCCGCCCGCGCTCTGGGTGCCCGGCGGCAGCGGCTCGACGCCCTCCTCCCGCGCCGCCTCGTCCCGCCGGCGCAGGTAGTCCTCGTGGGCGGCGGCGTAGGCCGAGCGCAGCTCCGGGTCGGCCGCCAGCCGTTCCTGCATGCCGCGCATCACCCCCTGGCCCTCCAGCGTGCCGATGGCCGAGGCGGCCCTGGGGCAGGTGAGGTAGAAGAGCGTGGGGAACGGCGTGCCGTCGGGCAGCCGGGGCGCCGTCTCGATCACGGCCGGGGCGCCGCACGGGCAGCGGTAGGCCACCCGGCGCAGGCCGCGCGGCGGGCGGCCGATCTGGGCCGCGGTCGCGGCCTCGTCCTGAGCGGTCGGCCTCGGTTCGCTGCTCATGGCTCCTTCATCCAGCGCGGGACGGCACGGGCGGCACCGGGCTGCACGGGGCGGCGCGGTACGACCCGCTCCGCGCCGACCGGTGTGGTCAGCGCGGCTGGTCGGCGGCCTCCACCGATCGCCAGAGCGTCTCGTACCAGGGCGGCTTGGCCCGTGTCCCGGCGCGCTGCGGCTGCTGCCCGTCGCCCCCGCTGCCGTCGAGAACGATGTAGCACTTCACTCCCGGCTCGCAGTAATGGAGCCTTCGTGTCGCTTCACGCTTAATGTACGACTCCTCGCCCAGCCGCTGCTTGCGTTGGACGAGGTCGTCCACCTGCTTCCGCGCCACGCGCTCCTTCTGCTTCAGCTCGGCGATCTCCTGGCGCTGGGCGACGTACTCCCGCACCGGGTAGGCCAGGCTCAGCGCGATCGCGCAGACGACCACGGCCAGGATCGCGGCACGGCTGGTCAGCGCGGGATTGCCGCGGCGCGCGCCGCCTCCCGGGGAGTCGTCACGCGCTCCCCGGGAGGCGGCACGGCCGGTGCGGCCGTCTTCGCCCGCTGCCAATGCGGGTCAGCCCTCCCAGGTGAAACGGGGGAAGGCGGCGGCGCCGGCGTAGCGGGCCGCGTCGCCCAGCAGCTCCTCGATGCGCAGCAGCTGGTTGTACTTGGCCACCCGGTCGCTGCGGGCCGGGGCGCCGGTCTTGATCTGGCCGCAGTTGGTGGCCACCGCCAGGTCGGCGATGGTGGTGTCCTCGGTCTCGCCGGACCGGTGGCTCATCATGCAGCGGTAACCGCTGGTCTGCGCCAGGGTGACCGCGTCCAGGGTCTCGGTGAGGGTGCCGATCTGGTTGACCTTGACCAGCAGGGCGTTGGCGGTGCCGGAGCCGATGCCGCGGGCCAGCCGCTCGGGGTTGGTGACGAACAGGTCGTCGCCCACCAGCTGGACGCGGGACCCGACGGCGTCGGTCAGCGCCTTCCAGCCGTCCCAGTCCTCCTCGTCGAGCGGGTCCTCGATGGAGACCATCGGGTAGGCGTCCACCAGCTCGGCGTAGTAGGCGGCCATCTCCTCGGCCGAGCGCTTGGCGCCCTCGAACTCGTAGGACCCGCCGGAGTGGAACTCGGTGGCCGCGACGTCCAGCGCCAGGGCGATGTCGCGCCCGGGGGTGAAGCCGGCCCTGCGGACGGCCTCCAGGATGAGGTCGAGCGCCTCCCGGTTGCTCGGGAGGTCCGGGGCGAACCCGCCCTCGTCGCCGAGGCCGGTGTTCAGCCCCTTGCCCTTGAGCACGGACTTGAGCGCGTGGTAGGTCTCGGCGCCCCAGCGCAGCGCGTCGGAGAAGGTCGGCGCGCCGATCGGCGCGATCATGAACTCCTGGACGTCGACGTTGCTGTCGGCGTGCGCGCCGCCGTTGAGGATGTTCATCATCGGGACCGGCAGCAGGTGCGCGTTGGGGCCGCCCACGTACCGGAACAGCGGCAGCCCGGCTGACTCGGCGGCGGCCTTGGCCACGGCGAGGCTCACGCCCAGGATCGCGTTGGCGCCCAGCTCGGACTTGCCGGGCGTGCCGTCGAGGTCGAGCAGCAGCTGGTCGATCAGGCGCTGCTCGGAGGCCGGGTAGCCGACCAGGCGCTCGTCGATGGTGTCGTTGACGGCCTTGACCGCCTTCCGGACGCCCTTGCCGCCGTAGCGTTCGCCGCCGTCGCGCAGCTCGACGGCCTCGAACTGGCCGGTGGACGCGCCGCTCGGGACGGCGGCGTGCGCCTCGGTCCCGTCGGCGAGCAGCACCTCGACCTCGACGGTCGGGTTGCCGCGGGAGTCCAGGATCTCCCGGGCGAGGACGGCCTCGATCGACGACACGGGCATCTCCCTGTGGTGCGTGATGGTGCGCTGAACGGTCGGCATCCGAGCCTAGCCGCGCCGTCCCCCGGCCGCCCAACTGGCACGCCGTTCCCCGAAATCACCCCATAGGGGGCGGGCCCGTCCGATGGCCGGGGCGGGCCGTCGACTTGACGTGGGAGATGTCCAGCTTGTCTACTGACAAAGCAAAACAAACCTGTTTAGTAGGGATTACCCGTTCCGGGTGGTGAACCTGTGCGCAAACTCGTCCTGCTCGCCCTGGTCGGCCTGGGCGCCCAGCTCGTCGACGGCAGCCTCGGCATGGCCTACGGCGTGACCTCGACCACGCTGCTGCTGGCCATCGGCACCAATCCGGCCGCGGCCTCGGCCACCGTCCATCTGGCCGAGATCGGCACCACCCTGGTCTCGGGCGCCTCGCACTGGCGGTTCGGCAACGTCGACTGGCCGGTCGTCCTCAAGATCGGCATACCCGGCGCGGTGGGGGCGTTCGCCGGCGCCACCTTCCTGTCCGGCCTGTCCACCGAGACCGCCGCTCCGGTGATGGCCATCATCCTGCTGACCCTGGGCGTGTACATCCTGGTCCGGTTCACCGCGTTCGGGCTGCGCCGCGACCAGCTCGGCAAGCCGCTGCGCAAGCGCTTCCTCGGCCCCCTGGGCGTCGTCGCCGGGTTCGTCGACGCCACGGGCGGCGGCGGCTGGGGCCCGGTCGGCACCCCGGCCATCCTGGCCAGCGGACGCCTGGAGCCGCGCAAGACCGTCGGCTCGATCGACACCAGCGAGTTCCTGATCGCGGTCGCCGCCAGCCTGGGCTTCCTGGTCGGCATCGGCTCGGAGGACATCGACTTCGGCTGGGTCGCCGCGCTGCTGGCCGGCGGCGTGATCGCCGCCCCGATCGCGGCCTGGCTGGTACGGCACGTGCCGCCGCGGGTGCTCGGCAGCGCGGTGGGCGGGATCATCATCCTCACCAACACCCGCAGCCTGCTGCGCTCCGACTGGATCGACGCGCCCGACGGCGTCCGGTACGCCTTCTACGCCGTCATCTACGCGGTCTGGGCGGCGGCCCTGGCCTACTCCATCCGCAGGCACCTGGCCGAGCGCGAGGCGGAGCGGCCCGAACCCGGCGGCGCCCCGGCCGCCGCGGTCACCGGCGACACGCCGCCCGAGGCCGACAAGGCCGCGGCCCCCTCGGCCTGACCGGCCGGCACCGCCCGGGCGAGCCCACCTTTTGACCGTCCCCGGGGCTCGGCTTGACCTCGCGCGGGTACGCCTCCGCCGGTGAAGGGACGCGTCCGGAGATCCGCCACTCCCCTGACGGCGCCGACCATCCGGGTCCGCCTGACCGCCTGGGCGGTGCTGATATCCAGCCTCCTCGCACTCGCCGTCTTCGTCGCCGCCCTGGCGCTGATCCGCCAGGAGGAGGTCGCCAACCAGCGCACCGCGCTGGTCTACACCGGCCGCGAGGTGGCCGACGCCGTGCAGTACGGCCATCTCAGAGGGCGGCTCGTGCCCAAGGAGTACGTGCAGGTGGTCGACACGAACGGCAGGGTCGTGTCGGCCACCCGCACCATGGAGGGGTACCCGGTGGTGAACTTCACGCCGCCCGACCGCCCCGGGACCCGCAGCGACGGGCGCAGCTGCCGGATCGAGGCCCCCGGCGGGGAGTGCTTCCTGGTGAGCGCGTTCCGGGTCGGCACCGGCCCGGCACAGCGGATCGTCTACACCCTGGCACCCGACCCCGGGCTGGTCCCGCGCCCGGAGCTGGCCGCGCTGGTGGCGCTCGGGATACCGCTGATGGGCGCGCTGATGGGGTTCCTGACCTGGCAGGTCGTCGGGAACGCGCTCCGCCCGGTCGAGGCCGTCCGCGCCGAGCTGGACGAGATCACCGCCACCGACCTCGAACGCCGGGTGCCGGTCCCCGACCGCAACACCGAGGTCGCCCGGCTCGCCGAGAGCGTGAACGCCACGCTGGACCGGCTGGAGAGCGCGGTGGCCAGGCTGCGCGGGTTCGTGTCCGACGTCTCGCACGAGTTGCGCAGCCCGCTGACCGGGCTGCGGATGGAGCTGGAACTGGCGCTGTCGGACCCCCTGCCCGGCGACGCGCGCGAGACGCTGGAGGCCGTGCTGATCAACGCCGAGCGGCTGCACGCCGTCCTGGACGACCTGCTGGCCATCGCGCGGCTGGAGGCCAGCCCGGAGCTGCCCAGGGAGCGGGTGGACCTGCAGGCGCTGGCGGACCAGGAGGTGCTGCGCCGTCCCCGCCGCTCCCGTTTCACCGTCATGGGCGGCGAGCCGGTCATCGTCCACGGCGGGCGTTCGGAACTCGGGCGGCTGCTGACCAACCTGCTCGACAACGCCGACCGGCACGCCGCCGGCGCGGTGACCGTCAGCGTCCGCACCGAGCCGGGCCCGGTGCCCCGCCCCGGACGGCCCGGGCGGGAGACCCACGGGCGAGAGAACCACTGGCGGGAGGCCCACGGGCGGGAGGCCCACGGGCGGGAGGCCGCCGCGCACGCCGAGCCTTCCGGCTCCGCCGAACCCGCCGAGCCGCGGACCGCGGTCGTCGAGGTCTACGACGACGGCCCCGGCGTCGCGCCCGAAGACCGCGAGCGGGTCTTCGAACGCTTCACCCGCCTGGCGGAGGGACGGCACAGCGACGCCGGAGGCACCGGGCTGGGCCTGGCGATCTCCCGCGACATCGCCGAGGCGCACGGCGGCACGCTGGTCCTCACCGACCGCGCCGACGGCCGGCCGGGCGCCCGCCTGGTGCTGCGCCTGCCCGCAGGCTAGCCGGGCTCGCCCAGTTCCTCCCTGAGCTTCCGCCGCTCGTTCTCCAGCGCCTCGACCTGGGCGGCGTGCTCCTCCCTGGCCACCAGGTCCTGCCCCGCGTCCCCGTAGTCACGCGGCTCGTCGGTACGGTCGCCGAGCTCCCCGCGCAACGTCTCCAGCGTCTCCTCGATGTCGCGGAGCCGGGTCCGCTTCCGCTCGTCGTCGCTCATCGCCGCGCCCTCCTTCTTCCCGTCGTTCCGCCGCGGCCCGTACGCGCGGCCGCGGTCAGGGACGGATCACGGTCTTGCCCCGGGCCCTGCCCGCGCGGCTGCGCGCCAGCGCGGCGGGCGCGTCCTCCAGGGAGACCTCCTCGTCCACGTCGATCAGCATCTCCCCCGTGCCGAGCAGCTCAACCACGCGCTCCAGCAGTTCCGGCGTCGGAGGGTAGGAGATGTTGACGCCGCGCAGGCCGCGGGCCTCCAGCGCGTCCGGATCCACTCCCCAGACGGTGCTCACGTACACGCCGCCGGGACGCAGCAGCCCGGCCAGCCGCTCGGCCGCCGGGCGGTCACCGACCATGTCCAGGATCGCGTCCACGCCGTCGGGCCGGATCTCCCGCACCAGCGCGGCCGTGTCGCCGCGGGTGTGGTCGACCGTCTCGGCCGCGCCCAGCGTGCGCATCCGCTGCGCCATGTCCGGCCGGGCGGTGGCGATCACCATCGCGCCGCGTCGGCTCGCCAGCCGTACCACGGGCTGCCCGACCCCTCCGGTGGCGCCGATGACCAGCACGCTCTGCCCGCCCTCGATCCGGCCCTCCTCGACCACCGCCAGCGCCGTCATCCCCGCGGTCGGGACGGCGGCGGCCAGCGAGTAGAGCATGCCCTCGGGCATCCGCGCGACCACGTCGTCGGCCGCGGCGATCGTGTACTCGGCGTAGGTGCCCAGCCCCCGCGGCACCCCGAAGAACCGGCCGAACACCTGCTCGCCCACGCGGAACCGGGCGTCCTCGCCGACGGAGGCCACCACGCCCGCGCCGTCCAGGCCCAGGACCAGCGGGAACGAGTGCGGGACGGTGTCCTTGAGCATGCCGTCGGCGATCTTCCAGTCCACCGGATTGAGCCCCGCGGCGACGATCTTGACCAGCGCCTCGCCCGGCCCGGGCTCGGGCACCGGCAGGTTCATCCGCACCGGCGTGGCACCGAATTCCGAGATGGCGATGGCCCGCATGACGTCCCCGTTTTCCCCCGTGTTCACCCGCTGGGGGATCTACCCAGCGGCGGAACCGTCACACAACCAGGGTGATCACCGCTCATCCGCCGGGCCGGGGCCGCTGCGGGCCGGGCGGCACCAGCGGTGGCAGCGGCGGCCGCGTCACCGGAGTGCCGCCGTTCCCGGGATCCGGCTCCGGCGTGGAACCGGGCTCCTCGCCGGGCTCGTCCCCGCCGCCCTCGCTGGGACGCAGGGTGACGGTGGTGCCCGGCTCGGCCCGGCCGGGTCCGGGCGTCATCTCGGCCACGGTCCCCCGCGGGTACTCGGCGGAGGGGACGGCGCCGCCCACGCGGACCTGGAACCCGGCGGCGCGGAGGCGGGCGGTGGCCTCCCGCACCGGCATGCCCCGGACGTCGGGGAGATCGACCCTGTCCTCGCCGGAGCCCTTGCTGAAGTAGCGGCCCGGCGCCCGGTGGAACCCCGTGGCCGGACGTCCCGCCAGCGCCCCGACCATGCTGTCCCGCCAGATCGGCGCCGGGATGGTCGCGCCGAAGACCGGCCCGTAGCAGCGGCCGTCCATGCACACGTTCGTCATCGGGTAGCGGTAGCCGCCGCGCGGGTCGCCGACCCAGACGGCGGCGGCCAGGTCCGGGGTGTAACCGGCGAACCAGGCGGCCGAGAAGTCGTCCACCGTGCCGGTCTTGCCCGCGGCGGGACGGCCGAGCCCCATCCCGCGCGCGGTGCCCTTGGTGAGCACCCCGCGCAGCACGTGGTTGACGGCGTCCGCCACGCCCTTGTCGATCGCCTGCCGGCAGCGGGCGCCGGGGACCCGCAGCCGCCGCCCGGAGGCGTCGGTGATCTGCTTGATCGCGATCGGCTCGCAGTAGCGGCCGCGGGCTCCGAACGCGGCGTACGCGGCGGCCAGCCGGAGCGGCGAGACCTGGTCGGCCCCCAGCGTGAACGAGGGGAACTGGCTCATCGGCTTGCCGTCGGCCCGGCGCATGCCCAGCCGCTCGGCCATCTTCACCGTCTCGCACAGGCCGACCTCGCGCTCCAGCGCGAGGAAGAAGGTGTTCACCGAATGGTGGGTGCCGGTGACCAGGCTGAAGGTCCGCCCGCCCTCGCCGTCGGCGGAGTTGCGCAGCGTCGTGGTGCTGTTGACCGGACGGCCCCGGCAGTCGCGGAAACCGGTGGGGACGAACCCGCGCGGCGCCATCAGCCGGGTGCCGAACGGCATGTCGTCCTCCAGCGCGGCGGCCAGGGTGAACGCCTTGAACGTCGACCCGGCCTGCATGCCGATGCTGGAGCCGTGGCCGGCGTCGGCGGCGAAGTTGATCCAGGTCTTGCCGCGCTCGCGGTCCGAGCCCAGCCGGCGGCCCACCACCAGCCCCTTGATCTCGCCGGTGCCCGGCTCGACCAGCGCCTCGGCGGCGGCCTTGCGGGCGGAGTTCTTGCGCGGCACGTGCCGGTCGACCGCGCGCTGCGCCGCCCGCTGGGTCTGCCGGTCCAGGGTGGTGCGGATGGTCAGGCCGCCGCGCTTGAGCAGCCGCTCGCGCTCCTTGCGCGTCGCGCCGAACACCGGGTTGGTGAGGATCTCGCGCTGCACGTAGTCGCAGAAGAACGGGGCGAAGCTGGTGACGCAGCCGTTCGGCGTGTTGTGGACGCGCAGCCCGAGGGGCCGCCGCAGCGCGGCGTCCGCCTCCGCCCGGGTGATCCAGCCCAGCTCGGCCATCCGGCCGAGGACGACGTCCCGGCGCGCCCGGGCGGCGGCGGGACGGCGGACGGGGTCGTAGGCGTAGGGGTAGCGGATCACCCCGGCCAGCAGCGCGGCCTCCGGCAGCGTGAGGCGGGAGGCGGGCTTGGAGAAGAAGTGCCGCGCCGCCGACTCGATGCCGTACGCGCCGCCGCCGAAATAGGCGATGTTGAGGTAGCGGGCGAGGATCTCGTCCTTGGAGAGGCGCCGTTCCAGCGCGACCGCGTACCGCAGCTCGCGGATCTTGCGCGCGGCGCTGACCTCCTTGGCGGCGAGCTGCTCCTCCTCCGACTCGGCCTGGGTGAACAGCAGGTTCTTCACGTACTGCTGGGTGATGCCGGAACCGCCCTGGGTGACCTCGCCGGAACCGAGGTTGCTGACCAGCGCCCGCAGCGTGCCCTGGGAGTCCAGCGCGCCGTGCTCGTAGAACCGGCTGTCCTCGATGGCCAGGACCGCGCGGCGGACCACCGGGGCCACCTGGTCGAGCCGGACGTCCACCCGGTTCTCGTAGTAGAACGTGGCGAGCGTGGAGCCGTCGGCGGCCAGGATCCGGGAACGCTGCGGGACCCCGCCGGTGTCCAGCCCCTCCGGCTCGCTCTGGAACCAGTCGGCCGCGTCGCGGGCGCCGACCCCGGCCGTGCACGCGACCGGCAGGATGATCAGGGCGACCAGCACCCCGGCCAGGACGCCGAAGCCGCCCAGCCCGCGGAGCGCCCGGGTCCGGCCCCCGGCCGGAGGTCCTTCCCCGGCCGCACGCCAGATCCCCGTCCCGCCGGGGCCGGCGTCCGGACGGCGTTCTCGCGGCGAGGACGGATCCCCGGCGCGCTCACCAGCCTCAGGCAGCACGCGATCAGCGTAGACAAGCCGCCCCCGCCGGACCACCCCTAGCAGGGTGTCACGGACGATTCCCCGGCTATGGGGCGTTCCCCTCCCGCTCCCAGGTCTTGACACGATCACGGAATACCCTGGAGATCGCGCGCAACTCCGCCTCCGGGTCCACACCCTCGTCCCGCGCCCGCCTGACCAGCTCGAACAGCCGCTCGCCGATGCCGTCCCCGGCGGGAGCCAGGTCCGCGGGCGCGCCGGCGCGGGCGGCGCGGCGCTGGAGCTGGGCGGCCAGGGAGAGCGCGGGCTGCCCCATCGGCACCCCGTCCAGCACCGACGCCTCGTCGCCGTTCCTGGCCGCCCGCTCCGCCGCCTTGATCTCCTCCCAGTTGGCGTTCACCTCGTCCGCGCCGCCGACGGTGACCTCGCCGAACACATGCGGATGCCGCCTGACCAGCTTGTCGACGATCCCGGCCGCCACGTCGTCGATGGTGAACGCGGTCTCGTCGGTGCGCTCGGAGGCCACCACCGAATGGAAGGCCACCTGCATCAGCACGTCGCCCAGCTCCTCGCGCAGCGCGCCCAGGTCGCCCTCCTCGATCGTCTCGGCGACCTCGTAGGACTCCTCCAGCAGGTAGCGGACCAGGGACGCGTGGGTCTGCTCGGCGTCCCAGGGGCACTCGCGGCGCAGCGTGTCCATCACCGAGACCAGGTCGAGGAGCCGCGCGCCGGGCAGGTCGTAGGAGCCGTGCAGCACCTCGATGTCCAGCGGGTCGCCCACGGCGATCCGCCCGATCTCGCGCATCAGCGGCTCGTCGCCGTCCGGCGCCGCCAGCCACACGATCCGTTCGGCGCGGGCGGCGTCCACCAGCTCGGCCGCGGCGGGCTCGGTGACCTCGACCTGGACGCCCGCGTCCAGAACGTACGGCAGCAGCGGGTGGTCCCCGGAACCGGCCAGCACCCGGCCCGCCGACCGCAGCGTCTCCCACGCCCGCCAGGTCAGCAGGCCCGGCGCCACCCGGTGCGTGGTGGCGAGCAGGATCAGCGCCGGCTTGCCGCCCGGCCCCTTGGGGGCGCGGCCCGCGCCCTTACGGGACGGCTTCGATGACTTCGGGGACTTCGAGGACGGCTTGGGAGTCATGGATCAGCGGATACCAGATTCGGTGGCGGACAGGGTGAAGGCGACCGGGGTCAGCCCGACCTGGGCCGGGTCGAAACCGCCGAACCGCGGGTTGATCGTGATCCGCATGCCCCGCGCGGCCGTCACGAACAGGTTCTTGGTCTGCTCCTGCGCGGCGGCGCTCTGCGGGCTTCCCGGCTGGGCGTTCCCCGCGAACCGCTGCGCGGCCAGCGTCTGCACGGCGAAGAACCGGGCCAGGTCACGGGTGTAGCGGGCGGGCAGCCCGTAGGCCCGGGTGGCGGACGCGGCGCCGGCCTGCCGGTCCAGGGCCGCCACCACCTCGTCGACCTGCCCCTCCGACACCGGGAGGCCGTTGCGCTCGGCGACCTCGCCGGCGACCCGGAACTTCACCAGCCAGTCCAGGGCCTCGCGCAGGTCGGAGTCCCACAGCTGGTCCGAGCCCAGCCGCTGGCGGATGAGATTGGCCCTCTCGTCGGCCCTGAACTCGCGCTGCCAGTCCTGGACCGCCCGGTCGAGGGTGGACAGCTCGATGCGGTCGTCATCGACGACGGCGGCGGTGCCCACCTTCACCGGACCTCCGCCGCAGCCCGCCAGCGCGGCGGCGGCCACGGCGGCGGCGGCCATGACCTTCATCGTTCTACCGAACACGGATCCCCATCTCGTCGGTACGTCGTCACACGAGCGTCGATCATGCGGAGCAGATCATGCGGAGCGCCAGCTTAGGCCGGGGTCCCGCGGGAGGCACCCGCGGGCTCCAGGAACAGGGCCTCCACCAGGTCGGTCGCCCATCTCAGCAGCTCCTGGTCGCGCAGCGGGCGGCCGCCCAGCGGCGCCGTCTTGGGCGTGGGCACCAGCAGCGTCCGCACGTTCTGCTTCAGCACGCTCTTCGGGTAGAGCCGCTGCAGCCGCACCTGGCGCGAGTCGGGCAGGTCCACCGGCGCGAACTTCACGAAGTTGCCCTGGACGCCGACCTCGGTGAGCCCCGCCTTCCGGGCCCGGGCGCGGAACCGCGCGACCTCCAGCAGGTTGAGCACCGGCACCGGCGGCGGCCCGAACCGGTCCTTCAGCTCGTCGTGCACCGCGCCGATCTCCTCGTCGGAGGTGATGGCGGCGATCCTGCGGTAGGCGTCCAGCCGCAGCCGCTCACCCGGCACGTACTCGTGCGGCAGGTGCGCGTCCACCGGCAGCTCGACCTTGGTCTCGGGCATCTCGGGGACGCCCTCCTCCTTCAGCTCCCGCACCGCCTCGCCGACCATCCGCACGTACAGGTCGAAGCCGACCCCCGCGACGTGTCCGGACTGCTCGGCGCCCAGGATGTTGCCGGCGCCGCGGATCTCCAGGTCCTTCATCGCCACGTACATGCCCGCGCCCATCTCGGTGTGCTGGGCGAGGGTGGCCAGCCGCTCGTGCGCGGTCTCCGTCAGTGGCGCCTCCGGCGGGTACAGGAAGTAGGCGTAGGCCCGTTCCCTGCCCCGGCCGACCCGGCCGCGCAGCTGGTGCAGCTGCGACAGGCCGTACATGTCGGCGCGGTCCACGATCAGCGTGTTGGCGTTGGGCACGTCCAGACCCGACTCCACGATGGTGGTCGCGACCAGGACGTCGTAGTTCTTCTCCCAGAAGTCGACCATGACCTTCTCGAGCTCCTGCTCGTTCATCTGGCCGTGCGCGGTCGCGATCCGCGCCTCCGGGACGAGCTGCTTGAGGTTGGCGGCGACCTTGTTGATGGAGCGGACCCGGTTGTGCACGAAGAACACCTGGCCCTCGCGCAGCAGCTCGCGGCGGATCGCCGCGGCGATCTGCTTCTCCTCGTACGGCCCGACGAAGGTCAGGATCGGGTGCCGCTCCTCGGGCGGGGTCAGGATGGTGGACATCTCCCGGATGCCGGTGAGGCCCATCTCCAGCGTCCGCGGGATCGGGGTGGCCGACATCGCCAGCACGTCCACCTGCGTCCGGAGCCGCTTGAGCTCCTCCTTGTGCTCGACGCCGAACCGCTGCTCCTCGTCGATGACGACCAGGCCCAGGTCCTTGAAGCGGGTCTGCGCGGACAGGATCCGGTGCGTGCCCACCACCACGTCCACGGCGCCGTCGGCCAGCCCGCGCAGCGTCTCCTCGATCTCCCGGTCGGTCTGGAACCGGCTGATCGGCTTCACCACCACCGGGAACGCGCCGAAGCGCTCGGAGAACGTGGACAGGTGCTGCTGGACCAGCAGCGTCGTCGGCACCAGCACCGCGACCTGGCGGCCGTCCTGCACGGCCTTGAACGCCGCGCGGACCGCGATCTCGGTCTTGCCGTACCCGACGTCGCCGCAGATCAGCCGGTCCATCGGCACCGGCTTCTCCATGTCGCCCTTGACCTCGTCGATGGCGGCGAGCTGGTCGGGCGTCTCCACGTACGGGAAGGCGTCCTCCAGCTCCCGCTGCCACGGGGTGTCCCTGCCGAAGGCGTGGCCGGGGCTGGCCATCCGCGCCGAGTACAGCCGGATCAGCTCCCCGGCGATCTGCTTGACCGCCTTGCGCGCCCGGGACTTGGCCTTCTGCCACTCGGCGCCGCCGAGCCGGTGCAGGCTGGGGGCCTCCCCGCCCACGTACCGGGTGAGCTCTTCGAGCTGGTCGGTCGGCACGAACAGCCGGTCGCCCCGGGCGTACTCCAGGATGAGGTACTCGCGGGTGGCGCCCTGCACCGTGCGGCTGACCATCTCCACGTAGCGGCCGACACCGTGCTGCTCGTGCACGACGTAGTCGCCCGTCCGCAGCTGGAGCGGGTCGACGCCGCCCCGCCGCCGCGACGGCATCCGCCGCATGTCCTTGGTGGAGGACTTCTGCCCGGACAGGTCGGCCTCGGTGAGCACCGCGAGCTTGACGCTCTCCCAGGTGAAGCCGTTCTCCAGCAGGCCCGTGGAGACGTTGACCAGCGCGGGCCGGGGCGGCTCGGCCAGATCGGTCAGCACGGCGCCCAGCCCCTCCTCCCCGACGAGCTGGACGAGCCGTTCGGCGGGGCCGTGGCCGGGCGTGACCAGCGCGACCCGCCAGCCGCCGTCGACCCACCGCTTGAGGTCGCCCATGACGCGGGCGGTGTCGCCGCGGTACGCCTCGGCGGCGTGCACCCCGAGATCGAGCACCACGCCCGCGGCGTCCTCCTGGGGCGGCGCCTCCCCGGCGGCGGAGAGGGGGTTCAGTGCGGTCACCGTCCAGCGGGTCAGCCCCAGGGCGGTGCTGTGCTCCCGTACCTCCTCCAGGGTGCGGAACGCGGCGGCGCCCAGGTCGATCGGGGCCTCCCCGCCCGCCGCCGCGGTGACCCAGCTCGCCTCCAGGAACTCCTGGCTGGTGCGGACCAGCTCGACCGCCCGGGTACGGATCCGCTCCGGCTCGCACACCAGCAGCGCCGACCCCTCGGGCAGCAGGTCGGTGACCAGCTCCATGCTCTCGGCGAGGACGGGCGAGAACGCCTCCATGCCCTCGACGGTGTCGCCGTCGGCGATCCGGGTGAGGATCTCCTCCAGCGCGGGGTGCCGCGCGGCGAGTTCCCTGGCCCGCTCGCGGACCTCGGGCGTCAGGGGCAGCTCGCGGCACGGCGGCGCCCACAGCCCGTCCTGGGCGACCTCCAGGGAGCGCTGGTCGGCGGCCTTGAAGTAGCGGATCTCCTCGACCGTGTCGCCCCAGAACTCCACCCGCAGCGGATGCTCCTCGGTGGGCGGGAAGACGTCGAGGATCCCGCCGCGCACCGCGATCTCGCCGCGCTTCTCCACCAGGTCGACGCGGTGGTAGCCGGCGTCGACCAGGCGGTGGACGGTCTCGTCCAGGTCGGCGTCCTCGCCGCCGCGCAGCCGTACCGGCTCCAGGTCGGCCAGCCCCGACACGATCGGCTGCAGCACGGCCCGGATCGGGGTGACCACCACCTCGAGCCGGCCGGACCTGCCCGCCCCGTCTCCCCCGCCGTCCGCGGCGCCGTCCCCGGCCTCGGGGTGGGCCAGGCGGCGCAGCACCGCCAGCCGCTGGCCGACGGTGTCCGAACGCGGCGAGAGCTTCTCGTGCGGCAGGGTCTCCCACGCCGGGAAGTGCGCCACGCGGCCGGGGGCCAGCAGGCTGGTCAGGGCGGCGGCCAGGTCCTCGGCCTCGCGGCCCGTCGCGGTCACCGCGAGCACGACGCCGTCGCCGGTGGTACGGCTCAGCGCCGCGGCCACGATCGGCCACAGCGAGGGCGGGGCGACCACGTCGTGGTCCACCCGTGCCCGTGTGAGGGCGCGCTCCAGTTCAGGGTCCGTGCACGCCAGATCAACAAGTCCAGAAAGCGTCATCTTCGCCCGCTACTCATTCCCCGCCGGGCGGGCGCCCCGTCCAGGCGCGAGGCAGCCCGAATGACCGATGATCCCCAGCGGACCCCGGTGCCGGTACCAGACTACGCGCACCTCGCACACCTCGCGTGACCGGCGTCGCGACCCCCGTCCGGCGGCGGGAGCCCGTGATCGGCGCCCGTGATCGGCCTGTGATCGGGCGCCCGTGATCAGGAGCCGGTGATCAGGCGGCGCAGGGCGGTGCTGGAGGTGTGGACCGTGTACGGGAAGTAGACGACCCGGACGCCCACGGCGCCGAGATCGGCCTCCAGGCGGTCGCCCTTCTCGGTGCCCTTCCAGTCGTCGCCCTTGAACAGCACGTCGAACCCCAGCCGCCGCCACATGACCAGCTTGTCGCTGGAGACGTCGGTGACGACCTCGTCCACGCAGTCCATGCTGCCGACGATCTGCAGCCGCTCGGCCAGCGGGACGATCGGGGGCCGCCCCTTGGCCCTCTCCAGCACCTCGTCGGTGACCACCCCGGCGATGAGGTGGTCGCACCCCAGCCGGGCCCGCTTGAGGATGTTGAGGTGCCCGATGTGGAACATGTCGTAGGCGCCCGGCACGTACCCCACCACGCGGGCCGTTCCAGGCTCCGCCGCAGGGGCCTCGGCGGGCTCTCCCGCGGAACCTCCGGTGCGGCTCATCGCACGACCGCCTGCCGCCGGGCGGCGGGCGCCGCGTCCAGGGCGCCCACCTCGCGGTACCACTTCACCGAGGCGGCGAGCAGGAAGAGCAGGTTGCCCAGGAAGATCAGCCCGTACAGCGGCACGAAGACCGCCGGGAAGCCGAAGGCCAGGAACGCCACGCACAGCAGCCCGTAGTCGGTGGGGATCACCAGCAGCGACCGGAGCGTGGACGGGGCGGCGGCGGCCGGCGCGGGCTCGCCCGTCGCGGCCCGGTGGGCGCGGGCCAGCAGGTCCTTGAGGATCATCCCGAAGAACATCACCGCGGCGACCACCGTGAAACCGACGGGGACCAGCAGGTACGCGGCCCGCTCCAGGTCGGCGAAGCGGTACCAGGACACCAGCACGGCCAGGTGCAGCGCGGAGATCTTGGCGCTGTCGACCATGTGGTCCAGGTACTCGCCGGACTTCGAGCCGCCGCCGCGCAGCCGGGCCAGCTGCCCGTCCGCCGCGTCGAAGGCGTAACCGGCGACCAGCGCCAGGCACACCGCGGCGCCCAGCCAGGGCGCCGGGTCGACCAGCGCGATGAGCGCGATGCCGGTGAAGGTGAACGCGGCGCTGATCGCGGTGACCTGGTTGGGCGTCAGCCCGATCACGTACGCCACCGCGGCCAGGAGCCGGCCCAGCTTGCGGTTGACGAACCGCGAGTAGGCGGGGGCGCCCTTGGCGGTCTTCTGCGCGGAGGCGAGCCGGGCCAGCGCGTCACGGAAGCCTGCGGGGCCGCTCACGCGACCGACGTCCTCGGGCCGGAGCCGAGCAGCGCGTCGCGCAGGACGGGGCTGCCGGTCTCGGCCAGTCCGGTGAAGTGCGTCACAGGCACGCCGGTGCCGGCCAGGTCGCGTTCGGCGTCCTCGCCCCCGAGGCAGTCGGGGCAGCCGGTGAAGACCCGGTGGAAGCCCAGCGAACGCCACGCGCCGCGCAGGTCGGCGGTCTCCAGCGGGACCGCCTCGGCGACCTGCCGGACATGCCCGACGATCTCCATGCGCTCGATCAGCGGGACGACCGGGCGGGCGCCCCACAGCCCCTCGGCCAGCTCGTCGGTGAGCACGCCCACCACCAGCCGGTCGCACTCGGCCCCCGCGCGGCGCAGCAGGTCGAGATGCCCGACGTGGAACAGGTCGAAGACTCCGGGCGAGTAGCCGACCACCCCGTGCATGCATCCCCCTGAAAGCGAGCCAAGGCCGGACATACCTGTGAATCAGGCGTACGTTAGCAGCTCCGCGAGCCCCCTGACGTGCCACTCAACGTCTCCAAGGGGTATCGGGCGGTTCCATGGCCAATACCGGAAAGACCATGGCCCGCGGGCGACACGTCCCTCGCCGAGACGGGACAAATAGCGGACAGTCCGCAGTCGGGCGATTACTCTGCGAGTCGTGAACGTCAGATACCGCGATTCTCGTCCTGGCCGTGAGCGGCCGGCACGGCGGGCCCGGGCCCGTGCCGGTGCCCGCGCCGCCGCCGGGGAGGCGACGGGCGCGTGCTAGGGGGAAGGCGGCCCGCATGACCAGCTCGACCAAGGGCATCCCGCACCACGCCGTGGAGCGGCACGCGGGCGAGTTCCGGCCGCCTCCGACAGAGGTCGGCGACCTGTTCTCGGCCCGTGCCCGCCAGTACGCCCACGACCGGCCGCTCCAGCACATCCACGTCCTGGAGGCCGGATGCGGCTGGGGCCGGGGGCTGGACATGGGCACCCGCGAGCACCACGCCACCGGGGTCGATCTCGACGCCCCGGCGCTGCGCTCGCACACCCGCGAGCGCTCCGACCTGGACGCCTGGCACCTCGGCGACCTGCGCACGGTTCCCATGCCCCCGCGCGCCTACGACATCGTGCACGCGCCGTTCCTGATCGAGCGCGCACCCCACGCCGAACTGGTGCTGGACCGCTTCGTCGCCGCGCTGAAGCCCGGCGGCCTGCTGCTGGTGCGGCTGCGCGACCGCAACACCGCGTTCGGATTCCTCGACCGGAGGCTGCCTCGCTGGATGCGCCGGCGGATGTGGCGCGGGCTCGGGCAGCCCGGCGAGCGTCCGGGGGGCGCCGCCCACCCGTCCGGCGAGGCGCGGAGGGCCGGGGCACAGCAGCGTGGGGGCGTACGGGGCGCGCCCGCCAGGGACGGCACGGGCACCGCCGCCGCAAAGCCGGGCGCCAAGCCGGGCACGACCGCGGCCACGAAGCCGGGCACGAAGGCGGGCACGGAGCCGGCCGCGGGCACGGCCACGAAGGACCCGGTCACCGAGGCCCCCGGCGGCCCGCGACCGGAACCGGCCGCGGCGCCCCACGCCGCGCCGCCGCCTCCGGCGATCTACGAGCGGGTGGCCTCCCGGCAGGGCATGCGCTGGTACTGCGTGATGCGGGGGCTGGTGATCGCCGAGGAGTACACCTCGCGCGAGGGCCTCGACGCGCTCGGTGCCGGGGCCTCCCCGGTGGGGGCGCTGTGCCGCCTGGTGGCGCTGCTCAGCAGGGGGCGGCTGACCGCCGAGCACAGCGAGGTGACCCTGGTGATCCGTAAGCCGGAGAACCGGTTCGCCCGCGTCATCTGAACCCCGCCGAGATCATCCGACCGCGCCACCGCCGTGCCGAGGTGCGAGCAGCCCGGTGCGCTCGGTATTTTTCTGCGGAAACCCCTGTTGACCTGGATCAGCCCGGTATCCACCCCGGGCGAGATCGGAGACTGCGGTGACCGCCGAGCCCGGCCTGCCCGACACGCTGCGCGACCTGCCCGCATGGACCCCGGACGCGATCGAGCTCGCGGATCTGGAGCTCCTGCTGGCCGGCGTGTACCGCCCGCTGGCCGGGTTCCTCGGGTCGTTCGACACCGCCATGGTGATCGGGGGCGGGCGGCTGGCGGACGGCACGCCCTGGCCGGTCCCGGTCACCCTCGCCGTCCCCAAGGACCTCACCGGGCACGACCGCGTGGTCCTGCAGGACCCTGAGGGCGTGCCGCTGGCGGTCCTGGACGTCGCCGAGACCTGGCAGGACCCGACCTCCCAGGGGTGGCGCCTGGCGGGGCCCCTGGAGCCCTTGCGCGCGCCCGCCCACGGACCGTTCCATCGGCTGCGCCGCCGCCCGGACCAGATCGAGCCGCACGAGGGCGCGGTGCTGGCCGTGGCGACCCGCGAGCCGCTGCACCGCAAGCAGCTCGGCCAGCTGCGCCAGGTCGCCGAGCAGCTGGACGCCGGGGTGCTGGTCCTGCCGCTGCTCGGCGGCCGGTACGACGAGGCGCTGGTGAGGGCGCTGCTGGCGGTCCGCAAGGAGCTGCCGGAGGGCAGCCGGGTGATCCCGGTGCCGCTGCCGCGGCGGGACGGCGACGAGCGCCGCGACGTCCTGCTGCGCTCGCACGTGGCGGCGGCCTACGGCGCCACCCACCTGCTGTCCGAGGAGGAGGTCGAGGGCACGGCGATCCCCGTCGCGGTGCCCGAGCCGTGGGCCTACGACGCCGACGTCGAGGTGTGGCGGCCGGTGGCGCGGATCGAGCCCGACCACGTGCAGGCGGAGCTGACCCGCGAGCGGCTGGAGGAGCTGCTGGACCGGGGCGAGCCGATCCCCGACTGGTTCACCCCGCCCGCCGTGGCCGCGGAGCTGGCGGTGGCCCGCCCGCCCAAGCACGAGCGCGGTCTCACCGTGTTCTTCACCGGACTGTCGGGGTCCGGGAAGTCGACGGTCGCCCGCGGCCTGGCCGACGCCCTGGTCGAGCGGGGCGGCCGGACCGTGTCCCTGCTGGACGGGGACGTGGTGCGGCGGCTGCTGTCGGCCGGGCTGACCTTCTCCAGGGCCGACCGTGACCTCAACATCCGCCGGATCGGCTACGTGGCCTCCGAGATCACCCGGCACGGCGGGGTGGCCGTCTGCGCCCCGATCGCCCCGTACGCGGCGAGCCGCGCCGAGGTCCGCCGCATGGTGACGGCCGCCGGCGGCTTCGTGCTGGTCCACGTCGCCACCCCGCTGGAGGAGTGCGAGCGGCGCGACCGCAAGGGCCTGTACGCCAAGGCGCGTGCGGGCCTCATTCCCGAGTTCACCGGGATCTCCGACCCGTACGAGGAGCCGGACGACGCCGACCTGGTGCTGGACACCTCGGCGATGACCCCGGACGAGGCCGTGGCGCGGGTCCTGGACCTGCTGGTGGCAGGGGGCTGGGTCCGGGGCGGGTGAGCCCTGGGTGACTCCCAGGTGGTTAGCAGGGGGTGGCCTCCGAGGTCACCCCCCGCTTCTCCCCGGCCTCCGGGGCAGGACCTACCATTGGCGGAGTTTTCCATTAACCCGGTAGGACATAGCGATGGAGTTCGATTGGACGATGGCGCTGGGCTCGTTCCTGGTGGCCATCGTCGTGGGGCTGACCGGCATGGGCGGCGGCGCGCTGATGACGCCGATGCTGGTGACCTTCTTCGGGGTGAGCCCGCTGGCCGCGGTCTCCAGCGACCTGGTCGCCGCCGCGGTGATGAAGCCGGTCGGCAGCGCGGTGCACTACCGGCGGGGCACGATCGACCTGCGGCTGGTGGGCTGGCTGTGCGCCGGCTCGGTGCCCGCGGCGTTCTGCGGGGTGCTGGTGGCCCGCGCGCTGGGCCACGGCGAGGACGTCCAGGTGATCATCCAGCGGGCGATGGGCGTCGCCCTGCTCATCGCCGCGGGCGGGCTGGTCGTCCGCGGTTACCAGGCGCTGCGGGACAACGCGGCCCGGCGCACCGGCGCGGACCGGCGCACGGTGGAGCGGGGCGCGCCCGCCGCCGCCCGGACCCCCGAGATCACCATCCGCCCGGTGCCGACCGTGCTGGTCGGCGCGGTCGGCGGGCTGGTGGTCGGGATCACCTCGGTCGGTTCCGGATCCCTGATCATCGTGGCACTGCTGGCCCTCTATCCCACGCTGAAGGCCAACCAGCTGGTCGGGACCGACCTGCTCCAGGCGGTGCCGCTGGTGTTCGCCGCCGCGCTGGGGCACCTGCTGTTCGGCGACTTCCGGATGGAGGTCACGGCGGCGCTGCTGGCCGGCTCCATCCCCGGCGTCTATCTCGGCGCGAAGGTCTCCTCCCGGGCGCCGGGCGGGCTGATCCGGAGGATCCTGGCGTTCGTGCTGGTCGCGTCCGCGCTGAAGATGTTCGGCCTGGGCCCGCAGGCGATGGCCTGGGCCCTGGTGGGCCTGGCCGTGGCCGCCGGGGTTTCGTGGGTCGCGCTGCGCCGCCGGTACGGCCTTCCGGTCCTGGCCCGCGCGGGCGATGAGGACTCCCCTGGCGGCGCCTCCGGCGACGGGCCCGGAGGCGGCCCGGGTGGCGGCCCGGGTGGCGGCCCCGGGGACGGCCCGCCCGGGAAAGGCTCGTCCGGGGGCGGCACCGCGCGCGAGCCCGTACGCCAGCCGGGCTGACCGGCGCCGGGGTCAGCCGGTCGCGGGGGCCGTGCTGGTACCGGTCGGCGCGGCGGCCTCGGGCGCCGGAGCGGCGGGGGCCGTCCCGCGCGGCGGGTCGCCGCGCCGGAGCATCCGCCACAGCAGCGCCGCGGAGATCAGGCCGCCGATCCCCAGGCAGTACGGCGCGAGGGCGGCGTTGCCCTCGTCCACCGCCAGCAGCACCGCCAGGACGAGCAGCCCGGTGAGGGCCTCCACGCCCCGGATGGCGAAGACCGTGCGGGAGCGCTTGCGGGCCGTGGCCAGGCTGGCCAGCGGCAGCGTGCAGGCGAAGCAGACGGCGTAGATCCCCCAGCCGGCCAGCGCCGTCCCGTCCACCTCGAACGATCCGCCGGTCACCAGCGGGCCCAGCGGGGCGGCCAGGAGGATGCCGGCCAGGCTCATCACCAGTGCGATGCCCGCCATCAGCGCGCAGGCCCGCACCGCCTGCCGGGCGCGCATCGGCCGGCCCTCCCGCTCGGCCTTGGCGAAGTCGCCGAGCAGGAACCAGCCCGCGCCGTTGACGAAGGTCAGCGCGGGGGCCAGGAGCAGCCGGGCGGCCTCGACGCCCGCCAGCGCGGCGGTGGAGGCGAACGCGACGATCATGATGCGGGCGACCAGCAGCGCGCTCGGCCGGATCGCGGCCTGGATGGAGCGCCACCAGGCGAACCCGAGGACCTCGCGGAAGGCGGTGCCGCGCAGCGGGGCGGGCGCGAACTCCTCGGCCGGCAGCCGCAGCCGGGCCAGCACGAGCGAGCCCGCGCAGCCCGCGCACATCGCGGCGAGCAGGAGCTCCACCGAGGCGCCCGCGCCCAGCGCCAGCGCGCCGCCGAGGGCGGCGAAGGTCACCAGCAGGTAGCAGCAGTCGTTGGCGGCCAGCCGCCAGAACTCCATCCGCGCGGTGAAGATCCGCCGCCCGGTCTCGTTCAGCAGCCACAGCGCGACCAGCAGCGCGAACAGCCCGATCCCGGCCGCGCCGGCCAGGCCCATCGCCACCGCCACCACCGCGCCGACGGTGGCGCCCGCCACGACGGTGCCGGCCACCGAGAGGATCAGCGCACCACGGATCCGGGGCTCGAACCGGTCGTAGACGGTGAGGGTGTCGCCGACGAAGCTGGTCTGCACCGACGTGATCATGACCAGGACGGCGAAGAACAGCGCGTACGCGCCGAAGCCGTCCGCGCCGAGGCTGCGGGCGGCCAGGGCCTGCACGACCAGGCTGCCGCCCGCCGTGACGAACTGGACGGTCACCGCGCCGCCCGCCGACGACAGCAGCCGCCCCAGCTTGCCCCCGAGGCGGCCGGGAAGTCCCTCGCTCACCTGTCGAGGTCGTAACGCATCAGCGAGGAGGAGCCGTCCTTCTTGCCCTTCTCGGCCTCCTTGCTCACGTCCTTGAGGATCGACGCCGCGTCCTTGCCGTTGGTGATGAGCTTGTCCTCGGCGGTACGGGTCGGGTCGCCGCCGAGGTCCTCACCCCACAGCTCCACCGGGAGGTCCTTCTTCGGCCGCTCGTGGTCCTGCGGCCCCTTGGCGTGCGAGCCGCCCTTGGCCCGGCTCCCCCTCGGCGCCGTCCCGGAGCGGGGCGCGGCGCCGTTGCCGGCCACGGGACGTCCGGGCGCGCTCTTGCCCGCCGCCCGGGACGGACGCGAGCCGTTGGCCTCGGTCCGGTCCAGCAGGGACTCGGCGCGGTCCAGCAACGACTCGGTGGACGACGGGGACGGGGCGGACGGCGGGGACGGGACGGACGGCGGGACCGCCGGGGAGGCGGCGCCCGCCACGGGCGGACCCTCCTCGGCCCAGGTCCCCTGGAGCCCGCCGCGGTCCGCGGAGTCGAGCCGGTCGGGACGGTCGGAGCCGGCGTCGGGGGGCGTGTCGCGGCCGGCGCGGCGGGTGCCTCGCCCGCCGCGTTCGGCGGGCCGGGACCGTTCGCCCGAACGGGCCCGGCGCGGCGGGCTCGCCGGGCGGGGCAGCTCGGCGCGGGCGACCGGCGGCTCGACCTCCAGCCGCGGGTCGAGGTCGCCGTGCGGGCCGGGCGGCAGCTCGTCGAGGCCGCCGCCACCGGGCGGCAGGCCGGGGCCGGCGTGGACGGCCGCGGGCGCGCCCTGGCGGCGGCCCGGCGCGGCGGCCCGCAGGAACGCCACCACGCAGGCCACGATCAGGCCGATGGCCAGGCCGATGACGCCGTTGCGGGGCGCCTGGCTGGCCACCTTGGCGGTGGGGTCGGCGGTGTCGACGAACTGGACGCCGTCGTTGGCGTTGGCCCGCGCCGACAGCACGCCGCTCTCCTGCGACTGGAGCTTGGCCAGGTTGGTGGTCAGCAGCCGGTAGGCGCGGGTCCCGGCCGTGGTCAGCTCCATCTGGTCGGTGATCTTCTTCTGCGCCTCCTGCAGGTTGGCCAGCTGCTTGTCCAGCCGGTCGACGTTGGTGCTGACCGTGACCTCCTGGTAGGCCTGCACCACCGCGTTGGCCGCCAGCGCGGCCTCCCGCATGTCCCCGCCGGTGGCGGTCACGATCACCACGCCGCCGTCGGGCTTGCTGGAGGTCTGCACGCGCCCGCGCAGCCCCTCGCCGGACATCGCCGGGCCGCCCTTCTCCTTGACGATCGCGGCGGCGCGGGCCAGCACCGGCGTGGACCCGGCGAACGCGGCCCGCTGCGCGGTGTAGGTGGCGTAGCCCTGACCGGACACCACGCCCATGCGCAGCACGTTGTTGTTGTTGGTCGGGTCGGTGACGGCGAACCGGGCGGTGGCCTGCACGCTGCTGAACATCAGCTGGGTGACCGCCACCGACGCGACGACCGAGACCAGGACGATGATGAGTGACATCAGCCGGAAGCGCCAGACGGCCTCGACGAGGCTGATCTCCGGTGTGGCGGGGGTCTGTGCTGTCATCGGGTGCTCGAAGTCCTCACGGTTCCGGCGTCGGGATCGGTGAGCGCGCGGACGGCCTCCCGCAGCTCCCGGTGGTAGCGGTCCTTGCCGAACCGCCGGGCGGCGTCGGCACGGGCCCGCTTGGCCATGGCCAGGGCGCCGTCCCAGTCGTCCAGCAGCCGCGCGATGCCGCCGGCCAGGGCGGCCGGGTCGTCGGCGGGGACCAGCACGCCGTTCTCACCGTCGGCGACGATCTCCACCAGTCCCTGCGAGGCCGCGGCGACCACCGGACGCCCGGCCAGCATCGCCTCCACCGCGACGTTACCGAACGGCTCCACCCGCGAGGGCACGATCGCCACGTCCGCCTCGGCGAACGAGTCCCAGACCGAGGACCGGAACCCGGCCAGCACGACGCTCCCGTCGCGCAGCGCGTCACCGGCCAGCTCGCGCAGCTCCTGCTCGAACCACTCGTACCCCGGGAAGACGTCGCCGACCAGGGTCAGCGTCGCATCGTACCCGCGCTCGCGCAGCAGCCCGGCCGCCCGCACGGCCACATCGGACCCCTTGCGCGGTGACAGCCGCCCTACCAGGACGATACGGACGGGGCCGGTCGGCACCGCGCGCGGCTCCGTCACCGCGGGCGGCTCGTCCACGCCGTTGTAGATGATCTCACTGCGCCGGCCGGCCGCGCCCAGGGCCGCCGCGCTCGCCCTGCTGTTGACCACGACGGTGCGGGCCAGCCGCAGCGGGGCGGTGAGGGCCGCGCGCACCGGGCCGGGGACGCCGTCCTCGGCCTCGTGGACGTGGCACAGCGCCGGGACGCGGGCGAGCCTGGCCGCCACCAGCCACAGCGGGATGGTGACGGTGTTGACGTAGACGGCCTCGGCTCCGGTGCGGCGCAGCAGCCGCCGCGCCCTGGGCAGGGCGCGCAGCGCCGCCGCCGCCAGCCGCACGAGCCCGAGCGGGCTCATGTACGCCTTGCGCAGCACCGGCACCGGCAGGATCTCGACCTCCGCCCCCGCGTCCCTGAGCACCTGGGACAGCGGCCCGTCGGCCGGGAGCGTCACCACCACCCGGCGGGACGGCACCAGCGCCCGGACGGACTCGACCAGCATCCGGTCGGAACCGTAGAGATCGGGCGATGGATGGGCCAGTACCACCACCGAGCCCGGGTCTCGTTCGCCCACTCTCCCCCTCCTTCTGGCATTCCAGGGCACCCTGGCTACCAGTTTGGCGCAACCCTCAGATTAACTCTGCTTAACCATCAAGACGTCTGACACCCGTTCCGGTTAGCGTTACCGACGAAAAAAGCTCGAATGGGTGAAGCAAAGAGTGAGGCTGGGGGTCACGGTGCGCATCGCCATGGTAGGGACTCGCGGAGTGCCTGCGCGCTACGGGGGTTTCGAGACCGCGGTGGAGGAGATCGGCCGCCGGCTGGCCGAGGCCGGTCACGAGGTGACCGTCTACTGCCGTGGTGAACGTCACCCCGAGCGCGAGTATCTCGGGATGCGGCTGGTGCATCTGCCGGCCGTCAAGAAGAAGGTCGCCGAGACGCTCAGCCACACGGGGCTGTCGGTGCTGCACGCCGCCGGCCGCAGGATCACCCGCCGCGGGCCGGACGTGGCCCTGGTGTTCAACGCCGCGAACGCGCCGCTGCTGCCGGTCCTGCGCACGCTGCGGATCCCGGTGGCCACGCACGTCGACGGGCTGGAGTGGAAGCGCACCAAGTGGAGCGGGTCGGGCCGGCGCTACTACCGGACCGCCGAGAGCCTGGCCGTACGCTGGTCGGACGCGCTGATCGCCGACGCCCGCGGCATCCAGGACTACTACACCGAGCGCTTCGGCGCCGACTCGGTCTTCATCGCCTACGGGGCCCCGATCCTGGCGCGGCCCGACATCGGGAAGCTGGCCGAGGCCGGGTACGCTCCGGGCGAGTACCACCTGGTCGTGGCCCGGTTCGAGCCGGAGAACCACGTGCACCTGGCGGTCGAGGGCTACCGGCGCAGCGGCGCCGTCAAGCCGCTGGTGGTGGTGGGCTCGGCCCCGTACGCCGACGCCTACACCACGCAGGTCAAGGAGCTGGCGGGCGACGACCCGCGGATCCGGTTCCTCGGCGGCGTGTGGGACCAGGACCTGCTGGACGCGCTCTACGCGGGCGCGCTGACCTACCTGCACGGGCACTCGGTCGGCGGCACCAACCCCTCGCTGCTGCGCGCGATGGGCGCCGGGGCCTGCGTGGTGGCCTACGACGTCAACTTCAACCGCGAGGTGCTGGGCGAGGAGGCCGGCCGGTTCTTCGGGGACGTGGAGTCGCTGGCGTACCAGGTGGAGGCGGCCGAGGCCGATCCGGGCGCCGCCGCCGACCGCGGTGAGGCGGCCCGTAAGCGGGCGGCCGAGCACTACGTCTGGGACGACGTCGCCAAGGAGTACGAGAAGCTCTGCGAGGACCTCGCGGCCCGCAGGCGTACCCGCAGGACGGTCCGCCCGAAGAAGTGAGGCGCCCCCGTCCGGCGGGTGGCCACTAGAGGACACCCGCCGGACGGGCAGGCGGCCCGGAGGACGGGCGGCGCCCGGAGGCGGGCGGCGTCGAGGACGGCGACGCGCCCCGGTGATCGATCACCGGGGCGCGTCGTTCGTGAGGGCCGGACGTGCCGGGACCCGGGGTCAGCCGACCGCGTTGGAGGCCGGGCTGGTGACCGCGATGCCGAACGGGTCCTTCACACGGACCTTGTAGGTGTGCTGGCCCGCGGGCATGTTCGGGTCGGTGAACGAGGCGGTCGGCATGCTCCAGAACGTGGAGTCGCGCTTGACCGTCCCGATCGGGGTGGTGCCGTTGTCCCGCAGGATCTCGTAGGTCAGGTTCCTGTTGTCCATGTCCCAGGTGGTCTTCCAGGTGATGGTGACCTGGCGGGACGTGAGGGCCTTGCGGGCGGTCGGCGTGCCGAGGTCGGCCTTGACCGGGCCGGCCTTGTTCGGGGCCTTGGCCTTCACCCCGAACCGCACCAGGCCCTGCTGGTTGGTGCTGTTGACCCGGGGGAACTCACCGCCCATGGCGACGTACTCGGCGTTGCCGGTGACGGCCCAGGCCGCCTGGTACTGGCCGGTGTAGGACCCCATGGCCAGGGTCGGGAACCAGTGCAGCAGGCTCGGGATCGGCTGGTTGCGGTAGTTGCTGTTGCTGCCCGGCGCGGTCTGGTCGCGGCCCGTGGCGTAGCTGGTCTCGGCGAGCGCCCGGTGCCAGGTGGGCGGGTCGGTCTCCGGGAACGCGCCCAGCGAGGAGCAGTCGTGCGCGTGCGACACGCTGTAGATCGACTTGCCCTGGGCGAAGACGCCGTAGCTCGCGCCGTAGCAGTTGTCGAGCCACACCAGGTTGCCGTTGTCGGCCTTGGCCGCGAACCGGCCGTCGAACCACTTGAGTCCTTCGCCGTTGGCCGACCCGTAGACGGTGTCGCCGGAGACGAACAGGTCGGTCACGTACGAGAACCGGGTGCCCTGCCGGGTCGGGATCGGCTGGCTGGTCCAGGTGTCGAGCGCGCCCGTGGAGCCGTTGAACGCGCCGACGCCGACCTTCTTGACGCCGTTCAGCGTCTGGAACTTGCCGCCGACGATCACGCGGGAGCCGCTGATCGCCATGGCGTGGACCTCGTCGTCGTCGGCGGTCGGCCGCCACTTGTCGGAGATCGCGCCGTCGGTCGCCCGCACCACCGCCAGGCGGGTCCGGGACTTGCCGTTGACGTTGAAGAAGTTGCCGCCGAAGAACACCCAGTTGTTGGTGGCCGCGATGGCGCGGACCTTGTTGGACACCTTCGGCGCGAAGCTCGCCACGAGCTTGCCGGTGGCGGTGTCGAACGCGGCGAGCCGGCTGCGCGGCTGGCCGTTCACCGTGGTGAACTCACCGCCGACGTACACCCGCTTGCCGTCGGGCGAGCGGGTGATGCGCAGGCCCTGGCCGTTCAGCGAATGGTTGAAGCTCGTGATCAGCTCCCCGGTCCTGATGTCGAACGCCAGGATGTTGTTCCGGGTCACCTCCTTCGCGCTTCCGGCGGCGGTGCCCGGCGGGCGCGCCTTGGTGAACTTGCCGGTCGCGTACACGGTGTTGCCCACCGTGGTCATGCTCCACACGACGCCGTTGACCTGCCACGTGGGCAGCGGGTCGGCGCTCACCGTCGGCGGCGTGCCCTCCGGCGGAACGGTGTCGGCGACGGCCGTGCCGGCCGGCACCACGGACGCGCCGAGCAGTGCGGCGGAAACGGCGACGGCCGCCGGCCCGCGCCGCCGGCCGGCCCGGCGCGGAAGCGCTTGAGCTCTCACGAATCGGTTCCCCTGCTCATCAGCCCCCGGTGACCCCCACGGTCACTCTGGCCTGCAGATAGTAATGCTTCCGGCGATCGGACTTGTGCCCGTCTTAGGAAAACGTGACCGGTTTCGGCGCCGGGGACTTCATCGTTTCAGGTCAGAGCGTTTCTCGCGGTAGCGAAAAAGAAAACGCCCCGGGGTGTCAACCCCGGGGCGCCTTCGCGCGTCGTCGCCGTCCTATTGGTCAGCCGGTGACGCGGATCGCGGTGAAATCATCCACGGACACTACGAAGGGAGCGTTGGTGGCATTTCCGGCGAGATAGGTTCGTACCCCGACGCCGCCCGCGACCTGGAGCCCGCCGGTGGCGTCGGTGCCGCTCATCTGCCAGTCCGGCTCGGCCGCGCCGTCCGCCCACACCTTGGCCTTCAGCGTGGTCGGCGCGGTGCCGGCGACCTGGAAGCGCAGCCGCAGCCGCTGCCCCGGCGCGTAGGTCAGGCCCGCCACGGTCTGCTCGGCGACCACGGCGGTCTCGGCCTGTGCGGCGTCGGTGCGGCTGAGCTGGAGCGAGACCACCCCGGAAGGCCGCAGCCTGATCCTGGCCCGGTACTCCCCGGCCCCGGAGACGCGGCGTCCCAGGGCCCAGAAGTAGACGCCGTTGCCGGTGCCCTCCTTGTCGGCGGCGACGGTGAGCGAGACGTCGGCGCCCGTCGTGCTGACGCCGCCCAGGTACGCGCCGCCGCTGTTGGTGACGGCGGGCAGCGCGATCCGCCCGGCGCCGCCGGAGACCGACAGGGCCCCCGCCGTGCCGAGCCCCGTCCAGGCCCCGCCGGTGTCGGCGGTGCCGAACCCGCCGGCCACGGTACGGCCGAAGGCGTCGGCGGCGAGGGTCTGGGAGGTGGGCGTGACGGTGTGGGTGATCTCGTCCGTCGCGCCGTCGTCGTCGGTCACCGTGAGCTTGACGGTGCGCTCGCCGGCGGTGGCGTAGGTGTGCGTGGGGTTGGCCCCGGTGCCGGTCTGGCCGTCGCCGAAGTCCCAGGCGTAGCTCGCCACCGTCCCGTCGGCGTCGGCCGACCCGGAGGCGTCGAACGTGCACTGGAGCCACTCGCACGAGGACGTGAACGCGGCCGTGGGCGGCTGGTTGGGCGTGACCGCCCCGGTGCCGACGCCGTGGTGCTCGGTGACCTCCGCGGCGCTCAGCGCGCGCGGGTAGACCGCCACCTCGTCCAGGGTGCCGTTGAGGTGGTCGCTGGACGGCCTGCTCGGCCAGCCGTTGAGGTTGTCGCCGCCCACGCGCCAGTAGCCCGCGTAGCTCTGCGCGCTCTTGACGGTCGCGTCGGCGGCGACCTGCTGGCCGTCCACGTAGAGCTTCATGCCGCCGGAGGAGTCGAGGCTGCCCACGACGTGGTGCCACTGGCCGTTGTTGAGGCCCGTGCCGCTCTGGATCGTCTTGGTGCTGCCCGGGTAGACGCCGAACACGACCCGGCCGTCGTTGGTCATGTAGAGGTGGCGGTCGTAGGAGCTGCTGGCGGCGCCGCTCTGGTTGCCGTACCCCACGAGCTTGCCGCCGCTGGTGCTGGTGGTCTTCACCCAGGCCTCGACGCTGAAGTCGCCCGGGGTGGGCGCGGCGCCGCTGCCCGCGGTGCCGGTGGTGGTGCCGCCGAAGCGCACCGCCTTGTCGGCGTCGCCGGAGATGGCGCCGGCCTGCCCGCGGGTGACGCCCGAGCCGAACGTGAGGTCGTTGACGCCGGCGCTGTCGTACCCGCGCCCGCTGCTCTCGCCGAGGCGCCAGTAGGCGTCCGCGCCGTCACCGGTGACGACCGCCTCGTACGGGCCGCCGGAGGTCCCGGCGCCGGGCGTGGCGGCGTTGGACGACGCGCTGGTCACGGTGTTGCCGAAGGGATCCTTGGCGCGGACCTTGTAGGTGTGGGAGGACCCGGGCGCGGCCGTCGTGTCGAAGAAGGTCACGGTCGGCTGCCGCCAGAAGGTGGAGGGCTTCTGCACGGAGCCGAGCGGGGTGGCGTCGTCGTCGCGGAAGACCTCGTAGGTGAGGTTGGTGTTGTCCATGTCCCAGGTGGAGGTCCACTTCACGCGGACCTTCCCGCCGGGGACGCCCTCGGCGGAGGGGGTGCCGAGGTCGGACGCCTGCGGGCCCTCCTTGTTGGGCGCCTTGTCCTTGAGCGCGAACCGGACCAGCCCCTGCTGCGCCTTGCCGTTCACGCTCGGGAACTCGCCGCCCATGGCGATGTACTCGGAGTTGCCGGTGACGGCCCATGCCGCCTGGTACTGCCCGGTGAACGAGCCCATGGCCAGGGTCGGGAACCAGTGCAGCAGGCTCGGGACGGGCTGCCCGGAGTAGTTGCTGCCCGCTCCCGGGGGCGCCTGGTCGGTGCCGGTCGGGTAGGAGGTCTCCGCCAGCGCCCGGTGCCAGGTCGTCGGGTCGGTCTCGGGGAACGCGCCCAGCGAGGAGCAGTCGTGGGCGTGCGACACGCTGTAGACCGACTGGCCTTGGGCGAAGATGCCGTACGACGCGCCGTAGCAGTTGTCGAGCCACACCAGGTCGCCGGTCTCGGCCTTGGCGGCGAACCGGCCGTCGAACCAGTGCCAGCCCTCGCCGTTCGCCGACGCGTAGACCGTGTCGCCGGAGACGTGCAGGTCGGTGACGTAGGAGTAGCGCGTGCCGTCCCTGGTCGGGATGGGCCGGCTGCTCCAGGGGGCGAGGGCGCCGGTGGTGGCGTCGATCGCGCCGATGCCGACCTTGCTGGTGGCGTTGAGCTGCTGGAACCGCCCGCCGACCAGCACCCGCGCGTTGCCCGGCGCCATCGCCATCGCGAAGACCTCGTCGTCGTCGGCGGTGGGCTTCCAGGTGTCGATGTTGGCGCCGTCGGACGCCCTCACCGCCGCCAGCCGGGTGCGGGACTTGCCGTTGACGTTGAAGAAGTTGCCGCCGAAGTAGACCGTGGAGTCGGTCGCGGCGATGGCGCGGACCTTGTTGGACACCGTGGGCGCGAAGCCGGGGACCAGCGCGCCGGTGGCGGTGTCGAACGCGGCGAGCCGGCTGCGCGGCTGGCCGTCCACCGTGGTGAACTCGCCGCCGACGTACACCCGGCTGCCGTCCGGGGACGCGACGACGCGCAGGCCCTGGCCGTCGAGCTCGTGGTCGAACGAGGTGACCAGGTCTCCGGTCTTGATGTCGAAGGCCAGGAGGTTCTTCCGGTCGACCTCCTGCGCGCTCCCGGCGGCGGTGCCCGGCGGGCGCGCCTTGGTGAAGTTGCCGGTCGCGTACACGGTGTCGCCCACCGTGGCCATGCTCCACACCACGCCGTTGACCTGCCAGGTGGGCAGCGGGTCGGCGCTCACCGTCGGCGGCGTCCCGGCGGGCGGGGCGGTGTCGGCTCCGGCGGGTGCGGGCGGCAGCGCCGCCACGCCGAGCAGCGCGGTGGAGAACGCCGTGACGGTGGCCAGAACGGCCCGCCGGACGGGCGGACGCACGATGGAGAGAACTCTCACCGGATGGATTCCCCCTGTCCATCGACTCCCTGTGACCGCCATGGGACACACAGGGACAAAATAAAGAAGACCCAAGGTAAAGAAGGCAAAGGAAGAGTAACCGAGAGCCTGTCTAAACTGGTGGCCACTATCGGCGCGCTCGGTTTCCCCGCCCACCGGAAGCACCGGCCCCGTACGGTGACCCCGAGTCACGACGGTGCCGCCGCGCTCTTCCAGGAGCCTGGCGGCGTCCCCCAGGAAACGACGATCGAGGAGATATCGGCATGCCCCTTCCGGGATCGCGCCCGGCCCAGTCCCCGCGCTGGGCGGGCCGGGGAACGGCTCCCGCGCTGGTGCTCGCGCCGGTGCTGGCGCTGACGCTGGCGCTGGCGCTGGCGGGCTGCGCGGACGACAAGAAGAAGGCCTCGGGCCCGCCGCCCCCGCCGCCCAGCGAGCAGCCTGAGCAGGTGGTGACCAACGCGCCGGGGTCCAAGGCGTTCGACACCACGACCGGGCTGCGCAAGCCGATCACCTACGAGGACAAGGTGACCGTCGTCGTCAGCGACATCCGCTACGTGCGCAACACGGAGAAGGGGCCCGGCGAGATGACCGGCAAGCTCCTGACGATCTTCACGCTGAAGTTCACCAACGGGTCGGCGCAGCCGCTCGACCTGAACAAGGTGAAGGTGGTGGCCCGCTACGGCAGCGGCCGCACCCAGGCCAGCCCCACCTCGTACGCCAACCTCAACGACTTCTACGGCACGGTCGCCCCAGGCCGGAGCCGGTCGGCGTCCTACGCCTTCGACCTGCCCCGGAGCGGCTACGGGTCGGTCGTCCTGGGCGTGAACTTCGACGAGAAGCGCAAGACGGCGGTGTTCGCGGGCTCGCTCAAGCAGTGAGCCGGCACGGGAGCGCGGGTCCGCGGGTGTCGTGGAGGTAATGGTGTCGGAACGACCAGACCAGGTCGGTTATGTCGGTGCACCCGTAAGCTCCGTTTAGGTACGTTCGGCTCAGAGCGTCGTCCCCCCGGGGGTAGAGGGGTCCACCGCATGTCGTCACGCACCACACGCCGGGCGTCGGCCGTCAGGGTCCTGGCCCTGCCCGCCGTCGTCGCCGTCGGCCTGCTGGCCTGGCAGTTCCCCCGGGGCGAGGGCGGGCTTCCCGCGCCCGACCCCGTCAACGCGACCGGCCCGCCCGGCGCCAGCTCGATGGGGGCGACCGACTACAAGATCCCCAAGGGTGCCGTCGTGGTCTCCCCCTCGGGGGACGACTCGGCCCCGGGGACGGCCGGCAGGCCGCTGCGCACCCTGGGCGAGGCCATCGCCAAGGCGCGCGACGGCGCCACGATCGTGCTGCGCGCCGGGACGTACCACGAGTCGGTCACCGTGCCGGAGGGTAAGCGGCTCACCATCCAGGCGCATCCGGGCGAGGCGGTCTGGTTCGACGGGAGCGAGCGCGTCGCCGGGTGGACGGCCGAGGGCGGCGCCTGGGTCAGGAAGGACTGGACGGCCTCGTTCGACGCCAGCCCGACCTACACCGCGGGCGCGGCGGCCAGCGACGATCCCGACTTCCAGTTCGTCGACCCGGCCCACCCGATGGCCGCCCACCCCGACCAGGTGTGGATCGACGGCACCGCGCAGCGGCAGGTCGGCTCGCGCGGGCAGGTCAAGCGCGGCACCTTCTACGTCGACAAGGGCGCCCGGCGGCTCTACCTCGGCTCCGACCCGGGGGGCCGGGAGGTGCGCGCCAGCACGCTGGCCGAGGCGATCACCGTGCGCGGCGACCGCTCGGTGCTGCGCGGGATCGGGGTGCGCCGGTACGCCACGTCGCTGCCGCAGCTCGGCAGCGTCAAGATCGTCGCCGCCGACGTGACGGTGGAGAACGTGGCCGTCACCGACTCGGCCACGACCGGGCTGAGCGTGCTCGGCCCGCACGCCCGCGTCCGGCGTTTCACCGCCACCCGCAACGGGATGCTCGGCATCCACGCCAACCACGCCGACGACCTGCGGATCGAGCTGGTGCGCGCCACCCGCAACAATCTGGAGAGGTTCAAGCCGGCCCCGGTGTCGGGCGGCATCAAGATCACCCGGTCCCGGACCGTCACGGTGACCACCAGCCTGCTCGCCGACAACCTGGGCAAGGGCCTGTGGCTGGACGAGTCGGTGCACGACAGCACGGTCACCGGCAACCGGATCGTCCGCAACCTCGGCCACGGCATCGTGCTGGAGCTGGGCGCCAAGGCGGTGATCGCGGGCAACCTGGTCCGCGACGGCGGCGGCGACGCCATCAAGATCAACAACAGTTCCGGGGTCGAGATCTGGAACAACACGCTGACCGGAAACGGCCGCACGATCCATCTCGTCCAGGACCCGCGGAGCCCCGACGACCCCCGCACGCCCGGCCGCGACCCGCGCCGCCCGTACCCGGACCCCACCATGACGTGGCGGCTCGGGCAGATCACGGTGGCCAACAACACGCTGGCCAACGCCCGGGACGACGCGCCCTGCCTGCTGTGCGTGGAGGATCACACCCGGCGGCGCGCGGCCTCCGCGATGGAGATCACCGTCAACGGCGACATCTACGTCCGCCCCGACTCCGGCTCGCCGCGCCGCCTGGTCGTCTGGGCGCGCGGCAAGGGCGACCCGTACACCTTCACCGACCTGGACGACTTCCGTTCGGCCACCCGCCAGGAGGCGCGCGGGACGGCCTACGACGACCCGGATGCCGCGGGCCCGGACGGCGCGCTCGGCGGCTCGGTGGCCGCCGCCGCCCACGCTGCGGCCCTCCCCCTCCCCGAACGCCTCGCCAAGCTGCTCGGCCACCCGGCCGGGACCCGCCACATGGGCGCCTGGGACCTCCGCGCCGACTGAGGGCTCTGTTTTCCCAGTCCCGGCCTACGGCGCTCGCCTGGCGGCTCGCGCCTCACCGGGCCTTGGCGAGCGCGACATCGCTTCGCGATCTGCCCGCCGGCGCTCGCCTCCGGCATCGCCCCACCGGGCAGGCAGCGCGCTCGCGCGGTGGCTGAGGCCAGACAGGCCCTGGGTGTGCTGCCCCGGGGTGCGGCGGGCGGCCTTATCCTGGGTCTCGATTTCACCGCCAGGAGCCCTTCATGACCCCCAGGGGCCAGTTCCCGCGCCCGACCCTCCTCCCACGCCGCCGCCCGCCCGTGCGGTCCGCCGGCTGGTGGGCCGTCGTGCTGCCGCTGGCCCTCATGCTGGCCAGCGACTACAAGCTGCGCAGCCGCGAGGTGGACCAGTCCGTGGGCGGCAGCGCCGACCTGACCGTGCTGGTGGAGATCGCGATCTACGGGTTCGCGGCGCTCTACCTCTACTACCGGTTCGGGCTGCGGCCCCCGTCCCGCCCCACGACCGGGCTGCTGCTGGCGGCCTGGGGCTTCGCCGCGTACGTGGCGATGTCCGCGCTCTGGTCGCCGTACCCGGCGCTGGGCGTCGTGCGCGGCGTCCAGTTGCTGATCACCATGTCGGTGGCGTACGTGCTGGCGACCCGCGCGGAACCGCGCGATCTGCACCGGCTGGCGCACGCCTTCATCGCGATCGTGCTGGCGTCGATCGCGATCGGGGTCGCCCATCCGTTCCCCCGCACCTCGCGCACCGAGGACCGGTTCAACTGGCTCTTCGTGCACCCCGTGATCGCCGCCGTCTACCTGGCGGTGGCGGTGCTGCTGACCGCGAGCTACCTGATCCGCATCGAGACGCCCGAGCACCGGCTCTGGCATCCCGCCGTCTACTTCGGGGCCCTGGGGGTGCTCTCGGGCGCGCTGGTGGCCACCGGCACCCGGGGCGCGGCTGCCGGGTGCGCGGCCGGGATGCTGGTGCTGCTGGCCACCTCGCGCGGCCCCCGCGGGCGGGTGGACGTGGTGGTGATGGGCGCCGCAGTCGCGGCGCTGGCCGTGCTGGCGTTCTCCGACAAGATCCTGGCCTTCGTGGCGCGGGGCGAGACGGCCGAGAAGCTGGCCTCCCTCAACTCCCGCACCGAACTGTGGGCGCTGGCCATGCGCGCCTACGCGGAGTCGCCCGTCTACGGACGCGGGCTGGGCGCGTCCCGGGGGCTCTTCCTGGAGGACATCGGCCTGGGCGGCGGGCACAACGCGTTCGTCAACGCCCTGGTGGACAACGGCACCGTCGGCGCGGCCGTCTTCGCCGTCCTGCTGCTGACGCTGGCCTTCGTGCTGCTCCTGATGGCCCGCCACCGGCGCCTGCGCACCGACGCGGGCCTGCTGCTGGGCCTCCTGGCCTTCTTCCTGGTCGACAGCGTGACCACCGAGGGGCTGGCGGCGCCCGCCAACGTCTCGGGGATCTGGCTGCTGATCATGGTCGCGTGGGCGGAGGTGCTGCGCCGTCAAGGGGGCGATCCGGTTCCGGCCGCCGCCGTACGGCCTGAGCACACCGGCCAAGCCATAAGCTAACCCGCGTGGACTCCCTGACCATCGAAGGCGCCTACGTCTTCACTCCGCGCGTGCACGGCGACGAGCGAGGCTCGTTCCACGAGTGGTTCCACCAGGACGTCCAGCAGAAGACGGGCCACACCTTCGGGCTGGCCCAGGCCAACTGCTCGGTGTCCTCCCGCGGGGTGCTGCGCGGGGTCCACTTCGCCGACGTCCCGCCGGGCCAGGCCAAGTACGTCACCTGCGTCCGCGGGGCGATCATGGACGTGATCGTCGACCTGCGCGTCGGCTCGCCCACCTTCGGGCGGCACGAGGCCGTCCGGCTTGATCCGGACAACCGCCGCTGCCTCTTCATCGCCGAGGGCCTGGGCCACGCGTTCCTGGCCCTGACCGATGACACGATGGTCATCTACCTCTGCTCGGAGCCCTACACGCCCCAGCGCGAGCACGGGGTCCATCCGCTGGACCCCGAGCTGGGCATCGCCTGGCCGTCGGACATGGAGTTCGTCATCTCCGCCAAGGACGCGGCCTCCCCGTCCCTCGCCGAGGCCAGGGAGTCCGGGCTCCTGCCGGGTTACCGGGAGTGCCTCGACTTCTACGCCCGGCCCTGAGCGACCCTGGGCACGGCCGACCCTGGGCACAGTCGGCCCTGGGCACGGGCGGCCCGCCCCCCGCGTCAGGTGCGTTCCGGCGGCCAGACCTGGACGACGGTCGCGGCGATCGCCTCCAGCTCCTCCCGGGTGGCGCCGTCCCGTGCCTGCTGTGACAGTCCCTGGAGAACGGCCGCGCTGAGCCGTGCGAGCAGGCGCGGGTCGGTGTCCTCGGGCAGGATCCCCGCTTCGACGTCCGCCCTGACCTTGTGCTCGATGAGGTCGACGTTGGCGTTGCGCAGCCGCCGCAGGTACCCCTCCACCTCGGCGGAGGCGGGGGTGCAGTTGGTGGCCGCGCTGATGACCATGCAGCCCCGGGGACGGCCGGGCCGGGTGTACTCGGCCGCGGCCTCGCGCAGCAGCCGTTCCATCGCCCGCCGCGCGGTGGGCTCCTCCTCCAGGGCGCGGGCCATGAACCCGCCGTACCTCTCCCTGTAGTCGTCCACCACCTCCTGGAACAGCGCACGCTTGCCCCCGAACGCGGCGTAGAGGCTCGGCGCGCCGATCCCCATGGCCCGGGTCAGGTCGGACACCGAGGTCGCGTCGTAGCCGTGCTCCCAGAACAACCGGGTGGCCTGCTCCAGGGCCGCCTCCCGGTCGAACGAACGGGGCCGCCCGCGCTGCTTCGTCGCCATGCCCCGATTTTATAGCGCTCGTTAGAGAATGTGCTACGGTCACTTTTCATAGCGATCACTACAGAAAGGTGGCTTCAGCATGGGCGTGCTGGACGGCAAGACGGCCCTGGTCACCGGCGGGAGCCGGGGCATCGGGCGGGCGATCGCGCTGCGGCTGGCACGGGACGGCGCGCGGGTCGCGGTGCACTACGGCTCGAACGCGGCGGCGGCCGGGGAGACCGTGGCCGCGATCGAGGCCGGAGGCGGCCGGGCCTTCGCCCTCGGCACCGAACTGGGCGTGCCCGGGGACGCCAGGGCCCTGTGGGCGGCCTTCGACGAACGGGCGGACGGCCTGGACATCCTGGTCAACAACGCCGCTACCGGGCTCTACGGCCGCATCCACGAGGTCACCGAGGACGACTTCGACCGGGCGTTCGCGGTCAACGCCAAGGCACCGTTCTTCATCATCAAGCACGGCCTGGAACGCCTCCGGGACGGCGGGCGGATCATCAACGTCTCGTCCGGGGTGACCCGGATCGCCTTCCCGACGACCACGGCGTACTCGATGACCAAGGGGGCCCTGGAGGTGCTGACCCACACCCTCGCCCTCGAGCTGGGCGCCCGCGGGATCACCGTCAACACGGTCTCCCCCGGCATCGTCGACACGGAGATGAACGGCTGGCTGGCCGATCCCGCGGCGCGGCGGGAGGCGGAGGGCTACTCCACGTTCGGCCGCGTCGGGGAACCCGCCGACATCGCCGACGTCGTGGCGTTCGCCGCGTCACCGGACGCGCGCTGGGTCACCGGCCAGAACCTCGACGCGACCGGCGGCTCGTGCCTCGGCGCGGCGCTGTCAGCGGCCGGCTGAGGCCGCCGCGAGGCGTCAGCGGAGGGAGGGCCAGGCGGCGCGCAGGGCGTCCCGCCAGTCGCGCATGGGCTCCAGCCCGGCGGCGGCCCAGCGCTCGTGCCCGAGGACGCTGTTGGCGGGGCGCGGTGCGGGCGTGGGGAACTCGGCGGTGGTGACGGGCCGGACCCGGCCGGGATCCAGGCCGAGCAGGGTGAAGACCTCCCGGGCCAGGCCGTACCAGCTCGTCCGTCCCGCGTTGGTGCCGTGGTAGACGCCGAACGGGGCCCCCGAACGCACCAGGGCGATGATCCGGTCGGCCAGGTCCCCCGTCCAGGTGGGCTGGCCGACCTGGTCGTCGACGACGGACACGGTGTCGCGCTCGGCGGCCAGGCGCGCCATCGTGCGGACGAAGCTGGGACCGTGCGCCCCGTACAGCCAGGCGGTGCGCACGATGTAGGAGTCCGCCCCGGCCGCCGCGCGCTCCCCGGCGAGCTTGGTGCGCCCGTAGGCGTTGAGCGGGGCGGTCGGGGCGTCCTCCGCGTACGGACCCGTGCCGCGGCCGTCGAACACGTAGTCGGTGGACACCTGGACGAGCGTGGCGCCCGTCTCGCCGCAGGCCGCGGCCAGGGCCTCCACCGCCGTGCCGTTGACCGCCAGCGCGGCCTCCTCGGCGCTCTCCGCGGCGTCCACCGCCGTCCACGCGGCGCAGTTGACGACCGTCGCCGGGCGGTGCCGCCGCACGGCCGCGCGGACCGCCTCGGGGTCGCCTATGTCCAGCTCGGCCCGGGTCAGGGCGACCGCGCCGTCCAGGCGCGCGACGAGATCGGTGCCGAGCATCCCCCCGGCACCGGTGACGAGCCAGGTCACCGCAGGTCCTCCGCGCGCTTCTTGAGCGGCTCCCACCAGGAGCGGTTGTCCTCGTACCAGCGGACCGTCCCGGCCAGGCCCTCCTCGAAGGAGATCCGCGGGGCGTAGCCGAGGGCGCGCAGCTTGGCGTCGTCCAGCGAGTAGCGGCGGTCGTGGCCCTTGCGGTCGGCCACCCGCTCCACCCGGTCCCAGCCGGCGCCGAGGGCGTCCAGGAGCCGCCGGGTGAGCTCCAGGTTGGTCAGCTCGGCGGTGCCCGCGATGTGGTAGACCTCACCGGGCCCGCCGCGCTCGGCGACCAGCTGGATCCCCCGGCAGTGGTCGTCCACGTGGATCCAGTCGCGGACGTTGCCGCCGTCGCCGTAGAGCGGCACCGCCCGCCCGTCGAGCAGGTGGGTGACGAACAGCGGGATGACCTTCTCGGGGTACTGGTACGGGCCGTAGTTGTTGCCGCAGCGCGTGATGCTGACCGGCAGGCCGTGGGTACGGGCGTACGCGCGGGCGATCATGTCGCCGCCCGCCTTGGCCGCCGAGTACGGCGAGTTGGGCGCCAGCGGCGCCGACTCGTCCCAGGAACCGGTGTCGATGCTGCCGTACACCTCGTCGGTGGAGACCTGGACGACCCGGGGCGTACCGGCGTCCAGGCACGCCTGCATCAGCGCCTGCACCCCCTGCACGTTGGTGCGGACGAACTCCCCGGCGCCGGTGATCGACCGGTCGACGTGCGACTCGGCGGCGAAGTTGATCACGACGTCGTGGCCCGGCACCAGGTGCGCCAGCAGCTCGGTGTTGCAGATGTCGCCGTGCACGAACGCGAAGCCGCCCTCGACCGGCTCCAGGTTGGTCAGGTTGCCCGCGTAGGTGAGGCGGTCGAGCACCGTGACCTCGGCGCCGGCCCAGGCCGGGTAGGCGCCGCCGACCAGGGCGCGCACGTAGTGCGAGCCGATGAACCCGGCCCCGCCGGTGACCAGGACCCTCACTTGCTGATCTGCACTTTGCTGTGGTCTCCCAACACGAGACGGTGGGCCTTCGGAACGCGGGGCGCCGGGGTCACCTCGGCCTCCCGGCCGATCAGCGAGCGCTCGATCCGGCCCACCCCGTCGATGGACGCGCCGCGCAGCACGATGGAGTACTCGATCTCGCTGTCGATCACCGAGCAGTCGCGGTCGACCGAGGTGAACGGGCCGACGTAGGAGTCGCGGACGACCGAGCCGGCGCCGACGACGACCGGCCCGACGATCCGGGACCCGGCGACGGTCGCGCCCGCCTCGACCACCACCCGGCCGATCAGCTCGCTGGCCTCGTCGACGTCGCCCTCCACCGAGTGCTCGACGCTCTCCAGGACCAGCCGGTTGACCTCCAGCATGTCGGTGACGTTGCCGGTGTCCTTCCAGTAGCCGGAGATCACCGTGGACTCCACCCGGTGACCGGCGTCGATCATCCCCTGGACGGCGTCGGTGATCTCCAGCTCGCCCCGCCAGGACGGCTTGAGCCCGGCCACCACGTCGTGCACGGCCGGGGTGAACAGGTAGACCCCGACCAGCGCCATGTCGCTCTTGGGACGCGCCGGCTTCTCCTCCAGCGCCACCACCCGGCCGGCGGCGTCCAGCTCGGCCACGCCGAACTCGCGGGGGTCGGAGACCTTCGTGAGCATGATCAGGGCCTGCGGGCGCTCCCGCCGGAACCGCTCGATCAGCCCGGTGATGCCGCCGACGATGAAGTTGTCGCCCAGGTACATGACGAAGTCGTCGTCGCCGAGGTACTCCCGGGCGATCAGCACGGCGTGCGACAGCCCGCGCGGCGCGTCCTGCCGCAGGTAGGTGACCTCCAGGCCGAACGCCGACCCGTCGCCGACGGCCCGCTGGATCTCGGCCGCGGTGTCGCCCACCACGATGCCGACCTCGCGGATGCCGGCGTCACGGATCGCCTCCAGGCCGTAGAACAGCACCGGCTTGTTGGCGACCGGCACCAGCTGCTTGGCGGACGTGTGGGTGATCGGCCGCAGCCGGGACCCGGCCCCGCCCGCCAGCACGAGCGCCTTCACGCGGCGCCCCGGGCGGTGGGGACCGTGGGGACGGACGGGTTCAACGAAGCTCCAGGGGGACGGTTGACGTCGGGTTTCTCCATCGACAGTACGACCACCCGGGGAGTGGCCGGGACCGGTGCTGTGACCGGCTCCGGCCGTGCGTTGTCACCGTCCCGTGAATCGTGTGTCACCTGTGCGTGGCCGAAGCGTCACCGAGCGCCAATGATCATGCCGGCCCCGACGGTGTTGTTGGTGGCCTCGTCGATCAGGACGAACCCGCCGGTCAGCCGGTTACGGCCGTAGTCGTCGACGAACAGCGGCTGGGTCACCCGCAGCGAGATCCGGCCGATCTCGTTCAGCCCCAGCGCGGTCGCGGAGTCGTCGCGGTGCAGGGTGTTGACGTCCAGCCGGTAGTTGAGGTCCTTGACCATCGCCCTGGCGGTCCGGGTGGTGTGCTTGACGAACACCTTCATCCGCGGCGTGAGCTGCCGGTCGGGGGTCGTCCAGCACACCATCGCGTCCAGGTCCTGCGCGACCTCCGGCCGGTTGTTGGGCCGGGCGATCATGTCGCCGCGGGAGATGTCGATGTCGTCGGCCAGCCGCAGCGTCACCGACATCGGCTGGTACGCCTCCTCGACCGGCCCGTTGGGGCCGTCGATGTGCGTGATCGTCGTGGTCAGCCCGGACGGCAGGTGCACGACCTCGTCGCCGGGCTTGAGCACCCCGCCCGCCACCTGGCCCGCGTAGCCGCGGTAGTCGTGCAGCTCCGGGTCGGTGGACCTGTGCGGGCGGATCACGTACTGCACCGGGAACCGCACGTCGATCAGGTTCCGGTCGGAGGCGATGTGCAGGTGCTCCAGGTGGTGCAGCAGCGAGGTGCCCTGGTACCAGGGCATGTTCACCGACCGGTCCACCACGTTGTCGCCGTGCAGCGCCGAGATCGGGATGAAGGTCAGGTCGGCGACCTCCAGCTTGGCGGCGAACGCGGTGAACTCGTCCACGATCCGCTCGAAGGTGGCCTGGTCGTAGTCCACCAGGTCCATCTTGTTGACCGCCACGACCAGGTGCGGGACCTTCAGCAGCGTGGTCAGGAACGCGTGCCGCCGGGACTGCTCCAGGATCCCCTTGCGCGCGTCCACCAGGATGATCGCCAGATCGGCGGTGGAGGCGCCGGTGACCATGTTCCGGGTGTACTGGATGTGCCCGGGGGTGTCGGCGATGATGAACTTGCGCCGCGGCGTGGCGAAGTAACGGTAGGCGACGTCGATGGTGATGCCCTGCTCGCGCTCGGCCCGCAGCCCGTCGGTCAGCAGCGCGAGGTTGGTGTACTCCTCGCCGCGGTCGGCGCTGGTGCGCTCCACCGACTCCAGCTGGTCCTCGAAGATCGACTTGGAGTCGAACAGCAGCCGCCCGATCAGCGTGGACTTGCCGTCGTCGACCGACCCGGCGGTGGCGAACCGCAGGATGTCCATCTGCTTGCTCTCCTGCGGCATCAGAAGTAGCCCTCCTTCTTGCGGTCCTCCATGGCGGCCTCGCTGGAACGGTCGTCGGCGCGGGTCTGGCCGCGCTCGGTGATCCGGGTGGCCGCGATCTCCTCGATCACCGTGTCCAGGGTGGCGGCGGTGGACTTGACCGCCCCGGTGCAGGACGCGTCGCCGACCGTGCGGTAACGCACCACGGCCTCGAACGCCGGCTCGTCCTCGCCCCGGTTGGCGTACGGCAGGTCGGCCAGCAGCATCCCGTCGCGCTCGAACACCCGCCGGGTGTGCGCGAAGTAGATCGGCGGGAGCTCCAGCTCCTCCCGGCGGATGTAGTCCCAGATGTCAAGCTCTGTCCAGTTGGACAGCGGGAACACCCGCACGTGCTCGCCCTGCCGGATCCGGGTGTTGTAGAGGTTCCACAGCTCGGGCCGCTGGTTCTTGGGGTCCCACTGGCCGAACTCGTCCCGGAACGACACCACCCGCTCCTTGGCGCGGGCCTTCTCCTCGTCCCGGCGGGCCCCGCCGAACGCCGCGTCGAACCGGTGCTCCTCGATCGCGTCCAGCAGCGTGGTGGTCTGCAGACGGTTGCGGCTGGCCCGCCGCCCGGTCTCCTCCACCACCCGGCCCTGGTCGATCGAGTCCTGCACCGAGGCGACCACCAGCCGCAGGCCCAGCTCCGCCACCCGGCGATCGCGGTACTCGATGACCTCGGGGAAGTTGTGCCCGGTGTCGACGTGCATCACCGGGAACGGGATCGGGGCGGGCCGGAACGCCTTCTGCGCCAGGCGCAGCATCACGATGCTGTCCTTGCCGCCCGAGAACAGCAGGACCGGCCGCTCGAACTCGGCGGCCACCTCCCGGATGATGTGGATCGACTCGGCTTCGAGGACGTCTAGCTGTGACAGCAGGTAATCGCAACGCTGCATGGTCTGGGGCTTCTCTCCACGATTCTCTGGCAGTGCACCGGTGTACGCGATGTCAGGGCGGGCGATCCCGATGGGTCGCCCCGGACGGTTCGGAGCCCCGGACGGGGCCGGGCACTCCGCGCGGCCCGAGCCGGTCGATCAGCCCGGCGGGGCCGCGGTCACGTCCCGGATGCCGGTCAGCAGCGTCGATGCCGACTCCGGATGACACACCACGATATCCGGGAGCCGGGGGTCCTTCTCGTTGTAGGCCAGCGTGGCGCCGTCGATCCGGGACGCGTGCGCGCCCGCCGCCAGCGCCACCGCGACCGGGGCCGCCGAATCCCACTCGTACTGGCCGCCGGCGTGGACGTAGGCGTCCACCTCCCCCAGCATCACCGCGGCGATCTTCGCCCCGGCCGAACCGATCGGCACCAGTTCGACCTCGGTACCGGCCTCGCCCAGCCGCCCGGCCAGCGCCCGCAGGAACTCCGGAGGACGGCTGCGGCTCACCGCGATCCGCAGCCGGCCGGCCGCCGGGGGCGTCAGCCGCAACGGCCGCTCGGACGGCCGCCCGTCCTCGCCCGTACCGGCCACCACGGCCCCCTCCGGCGCGGTCCGGAGCGTCAGCCCCTGCGCCGGAAGGGCCACCGCGCCCGCGGCGAGCCGTCCCTCCCCCGCGGCCTCCCACAGCGCGACGTGCACGGCCCAGTCGCGGCGGCCCTCCTCGGCGAACTCGCGGGTGCCGTCCAGCGGGTCGATGATCCACACCCGGGACGCGGACAGCCGCACGGACTCGTCGGTGTTGCCGGTCGGCGGGCCGTCCATCGCGACGGCGGTGGCGCTCTTGGCGGCGACGGAGGCGCGCCCCTCCTCGGAAAGGACGGCGTCGCCGGGGCGGCGCCGGGCCAGCGCGTCCATGAGGTACTCGTGCGCCCGCAGGTCGCCGGTGTCCTTCAGCGCGCGCACGTCGGAGAAGCCGAGCTCCTCACGTACGTCCAGCAGCAGGCTCCCCGCCCGCCCGGCCAGCTCACCGGCCAGCGCATGATCCCCCTCGGGGGCGCCGGACCCGGCCCCCTCACGCTCCACCATCGACGCACCACATTCCCGGCTCGACATACCTGTTCGGTCTACATTCTGCTGCACACCGAAACCCCACCCGGCGCCGGGGCAGAGCTTCGGTCAGCCCTCGGGGGACGACCCCCGCACCCCCGGAACTGCCCGGCACCCTGCACTCCGCTGGCGCTCCGTTCCGGGCTTCGGTCAGCACACCCCACGGGGGACGACCCCCGCACCCCCGGAACTGCCCGGCACCCTGCACTCCGCTGGCGCTCCGTTCCGGGCTTCGGTCAGCACACCCCACGGGGGACGACCCCCGCACCCCCGGAACTGCCCGGCACCCTGCACTCCGCTGGCGCTCCGTTCCGGGCTTCGGTCAGTAAGCTCCCGACCCCTTGAAGACCGCCGACCAGGTCTTCCACATGATCTGGAGGTCCAGGGCCAGCGTCCAGTTGTCGACGTAACGCAGGTCGAGGCGGACCGATTCCTCCCACGTCAGGTCGGAGCGCCCGCTCACCTGCCACAGCCCGGTCATGCCGGGCTTGACCGCCAGGCGCCGGTACACGTCGCCGCCGTACTGGGCGACCTCGTCCGGCAGCGGCGGGCGCGGGCCGACCAGGGACATCTCGCCGCGCAGGACGTTGAACAGCTGGGGCAGCTCGTCCAGCGAGTAGCGGCGCAGCCGGCGGCCGACCGCGGTGACCCGGGGATCGGACTTCATCTTGAACAGCACGCCGTCCTGCTCGTTGCTGCCCTGCAGCTCGTTCTTGCGGGCCTCGGCGTCCACCACCATGGTGCGGAACTTCAGCACGGTGAACTCGCGGCCGTCCCGGCCCACCCGGGTCTGCCGGAACATCACCGGGCCCTGGCTGGTGACCTTGATCAGGAACGCCACCAGCAGCAGCAGCGGGCTGAGCGCCACCAGGCCGGCCAGCGCCGCGGCCCGGTCGAACAGGCCCTTGAAGATCTTGCGGGAGCCGTCCAGCTCCGGGTGCTCCACGTGCAGCAGCGGCAGCCCGGCCACCGGCCGGATCGAGATCCGCGGGCCGGTCACGTCCATCAGCGCGGGCGCCACCACCAGCTCGATGTCGTCCCGCTCGATCTGCCAGGCCAGCCGCCGCAGCGCGACCCCGTCCATCTCCGGGCACGCCAGCACCGCCACCGAGTCGGCGCCGCTGCGCTGCACCACGCCTGCCGCCTGGCCGAAGTCGCCCAGCACCGGCACGCCCTCGACCTCGCTCACCGCGTCCTCGCCGGACGCCAGCGCGGGCGGCAGGCACACCCCGACGATGTCCATGCCGTGGTAGCGCTTCTCCCGCAGGAGGCGGATCAGGTCGGCGACCGACGTGCGGTGCCCCACCGCGATCACCCGCCGCATGCAGTCGCCCTTCCAGCGGCGGTTGTGCAGCCACTTGCGCAGGCGGTAGCGGGCCACCAGGGCCAGGAAGGTGCCCAGCGGCAGCGCCATCACCACGTAGCCGCGCGCCACCTCGGTCTTGGTGGCGTACGCGGCGATCGCCACGAACGCGGTGAGGACGAACCCGGCGCGCAGCACCCGGTGGAACTCCTCCCAGCCGACGCCGACGAAGCGCGGCTGGTAGGCCCGGCAGACCATCAGGGTGACCACGAACAGGACGGGCAGCACCACCGTCAGCGCCACGTACGGCACCGTCGGGTCGCTGGGGATGCCGGGAAAGCGCAGCACGAAAGCGATCACGCCCGCCGAGAGCATGCTCAGGAAGTCCAGGCCGGCGGCCACCCGCCGGTACGTCCCGGTCCAGTTGGACTTGTAAGGACGACGCTCCCGCTTGTTCTGGATCGGGGCCTCATCCAGCCTGATCTTGTCAACGACGGCCAACGAATCCCACCACCCCTGCCGCATGCGCGCCCCTCACGCACGGTCCCTCTCGGAGACGGCCGAGCGGCAGGGGAGGTTCACATGACGTCCGAAGCCCGAATGTGATGCATCTTACGATCGCGCGCCCGGGCCCGTTGCCCGAAACGACGCTACGGTCCCGTTACCGACCAGTTCGCCGGATAACACCGGCGCTCCAGGTCAGGACGGTTTAGGGAATGACCCTAATCCCCGCTCGCCCCCCGGGCCGACGCCACTCCCCCGTTCCGGTCTCCGGATCCCCGAGCACCACCGTGCCGGACGCCGCGCGGAACGCCTGCCGGCGACGCGGCCACCCAACGATCATGTGACCGATCCCGGGCATTCCATCGACGCGGCCGTCCTTAGCCGGCGTGGTACACGTTCTGAGCGGCCTCGAGCCCCCCGGTCAGGAGGGCCTCGACGGCGTCGGCGGCGCGCTCGGCGTTCAGGTCGAGCTCCTTGCGCTCCACGGCCGAGAAATCCTTCAGGACGAACGCCGCCGGGTCCATCCGGCCGGGCGGGCGGCCCACCCCGAACCGCACCCGCAGGTAGTTCCTGTCACCCAGCGAACGGCTGATCGAACGCAGCCCGTTGTGCCCGTTGTCGCCACCGCCCTGCTTCAGGCGTACGGCGCCATAGGGGATGTCCAATTCGTCATGGACGACGATGAGCCGCTCGACCGGCGCCTTGTAGAAGTCGCGCAGGGCCTTCACCGGGCCACCGGACTCGTTCATGTAACAGCGCGGCTTGGCCAGGACGGCGCGGGCGCCGGCCAGGCGCCCCTCCAGCACATCGGCACGGGCCTTGTGCGCTTTGAAACGGCCACCGGCGCGCCCCGCCAGGACGTCCAGCACCATGAAACCGGCGTTGTGCCGGTTCCCGGCGTAGGACGGGCCCGGGTTGCCCAGGCCCACGATCAGCCACGGTTCAGTGCTCACCAGGGCTCCTCGAAGCTCGCCGGGAACGGCGCGCCGGAGACCGGCGACGGCCCCCGGCGGTACGGACGCCGCGGGGGCCGTGCGCGGATCTGCCGCCGCCGGATCCGGCGGCGCGGGTCACTCGGCGGACTCGCCGCCCTCGGCGGCGGCCTCCTCGGCCTCGCCCTCCTCGGCCGCGCCGGCCCCCGCGGAGACCGAGGCGTCGACGATCTGGACGATCAGCAGCTCCTCGTCGGCGGCCAGGGTGGTGCCGGAGGGCAGCTTCAGGTCGCGGGCCAGCACCTGGGAGTCGATCTCCAGGCCCTCGATGTCGAGCGACACCGACTCGGGAATGTGGGTGGCCTCGGCCTCCACGGCGAGCTCGACCTCGGTCTGCACGAGACGGCCCCCGGGCACCACGTCGCCGGTGACGATCACCGGGATGGAGACCGAGACCTTCTCGCCGCGCTTGACCAGCAGCAGGTCGACGTGCTCCAGGAAGCCCTTGATCGGGTCGCGCTGGACGTCCTTGGGCAGCGCCAGCGCGGAGGCGTCCTCCAGGCCCTCCACGCGCAGCAGCACGTTCGGGGTCTTGAGGGCCAGCATCAGCTCGTGGCCGGGCAGCGAGATGTGCTGGGGGTCGGTGCCGTGGCCGTAGAGAACGGCGGGAACCTTGCCGGCCCGGCGGGTGCGCCGCGCGGCACCCTTACCGAACTCGGTGCGCGGCTCGGCGGCGATACGTACCTCGGACACGGCGGAAACTCCTCGTTTGTTGCGATCCACGGCCGTCCGGCGTTGGACGTCCGCTACGGACAGAGCGAATCAGGCGTAGCTCGATGCGTCAGGCGCCTCGAAGATTCTTTGCGTTGCCCGGGGAGCACGAGACCTCGCAGGAAGCCGCACTGAACGACCCGGGCCATACGCGGATTCAGCAAGTCTAGCCGATCGTCCCAACGCGCAAAGCCAGTGGGGCAGGACGGGACCCCCTCCAGGGAAGGCCCGGGCGGGGAACAGGCGGGCCCGGGACGGCCGTGACCGTCCCGGGCCCGCGAGGCCGCGGCGCGCCGCGGCCGGAGATCAGCTGTGGCCGCCGAACAGGCTCGTCACCGAACCGTCGCTGAACACCTCGTTGATCGCCCGCGCCACCAGCGGGGCGATCGACAGCACGGTCAGCTTGTCGAACTGCTTCTCGTGCGGGATGGGCAGCGTGTTGGTCAGCACGACCTCGGAGATCCGGGAGTTCTTCAGCCGGTCCACCGCCGGGCCCGACAGGACCCCGTGCGTGGCCGCCACCACGACCTTCGTCGCGCCGTTGTCGAACAGCGCGTCGGCCGCCTTCACGATCGTGCCGCCGGTGTCGATCATGTCGTCGACCACCACGCAGGTACGGCCCTCCACCTCGCCGACCACGTCGAACACCTTGACCTCGTTGGCCACGTCCGGGTCGCGCTTCTTGTGGATGATCGCCATCGGCACGCCGCCCAGCCGGTCGCTCCAGCGCTCGGTCACCCGCACCCGGCCGGCGTCCGGCGCCACCACGGTGACCTGCGACAGGTCCAGCCGGCTCTCGAAGTGCCCGGCCAGCAGGTCCAGCGCGAACAGGTGGTCCACCGGGCCGTCGAAGAAGCCCTGGATCTGCGCGGTGTGCAGGTCCACGGTGATCAGCCGGTCGGTGCCGGCGGTCTTGAACAGGTCGGCCATCAGCCGGGCCGAGATGGGCTCACGGCCGCGGTGCTTCTTGTCCTGCCGGGCGTACCCGAAGAACGGCGCCACCACGGTGATGCGCTTGGCGGACGCGCGCTTGAGCGCGTCCACCATGATCAGCTGCTCCATGATCCACTGGTTGATCGGCGCCGTGTGGCTCTGGATCACGAACGCGTCGGAACCGCGGACCGACTCCAGGAAGCGCACGAAGGTCTCACCGTTGGCGAAGTCGTACGCCGAGGTCGGCGTGAGTTCGACGTGGAGGTTGTCGGCTACTTCCTTGGCCAGGTCCGGGTGGGCTCGGCCGGTGAAGAGCATCAGCTTCTTCTGGCCGCTCGCCTTGATCCCACTCACCTCTGACAACTCCCCCTCAATGGAACGTTACTTCTCGTGGGTGTCGTCCCCACTTCCCGCGGAACGCAACGGCCGTGCGGCCCGGTCCTGGTGGCCGGTGCCGCGCCCGTCCCGCGGAAGGTCGTCATTCGCCGCGTTCCCGGTCAGGGGAGCCGGCGGGCCCGCGGGCCTCCCCGGCCCTGCGCGCGGCCTCGGCGGCGGGGGTCCCGGCGCGCTTGCGCTCGACCCAGCCCTCGATGTTGCGCTGCTGCCCGCGGGCGACCGCCATGGCGCCCGGCGGCACGTCCTTGACGATCACCGAGCCGGCGGCCGTGTAGGCGCCGTCCCCGATGGTCACCGGCGCGACGATCATGTTGTCGCTGCCGACCTTCACGTGGTCGCCCACCACGCTGCGGTGCTTGCTGACCCCGTCGTAGTTGACGAAGACGCACGCGGCGCCGATGTTGGAGCCGTTGCCGATCTCCGCGTCGCCCACGTACGTGAGATGCGGGACCTTGCTGCCCTCGCCGATGTCGGCGTTCTTGGTCTCCACATAGGTGCCGATCTTGGCGCCGGCCGCCAGCCGGGTGCCCGGCCGCAGGTAGGCGAACGGGCCGACCGAGGCCCGCGGGCCGATCTCGGCCTCGACGCACACCGCGTTGACGACGGCGGCGTCCGCGCCGACCCGGGTGTCGGTCAGCGTGCAGCCCGGCCCGACCCGCGCGCCCTCGCCCAGATGGGTGCGGCCGTGCAGCTGGGTGCCGGGGTGGACGACCGCGTCCGGCTCGGCGGTGACGTCCACGTCGATCCAGGTGGTGGCGGGGTCGACGATCGTGACACCGGCCCGCATGTGGGCCTCCAGGATCCGGTCGTTGAGCTGCCGGCGCGCCTGCGCGAGCTGCACCTTGTCGTTGACGCCCTGGGTCTCCACCCAGTCCGCGGCGAGGTGGGCGCCGGCCCGGTGCCCGTCGCCGCGCAGGATCCCGACGACGTCGGTGAGGTACTCCTCGCCTCCGGCGTTGTCGGTGGTCACCCGCTTGAGCGCGCCGGCCAGCAGGGCGCCGTCGAACGCGTACATGCCCACGTTGATCTCGCGGACGGCCCGCTGCTCCTCGGTCGCGTCCTTGTGCTCGACGATCGCGGCGACCGCCCCGTCGCCCTCGCGCAGGATGCGGCCGTACCCGGTCGCGTCGGGCATCTCCGTGGTGAGGACGGTCACGGCGTTGCCCTCGTCCTCGTGGACGCGCACCAGCTCGGCCAGCGTCTCGCCGCGCAGCAGCGGGTGGTCGCCGTTGGTGACGACGACCGTGCCGTGCAGTTCGTCCTGCGCCGAGCCCCACGCCTGCTCCAGCGCCATGCGGACCGCGTGGCCGGTGCCGCCCTGGTGCTCCTGCACCACCGGCTCGGCGCGCGGGACCAGGCCCGCGCCGGCCCGCTCCAGGTGCTCGACCACCTGCTCGCGGCGGTGCCCGACGACCACCACCAGCCGGTCGGGCTCCAGCGCGCGGGCGGCGGCCAGCACGTGGCCGAGCATGCTGCGCCCGCACAGTTCGTGGAGGACCTTGGAGGTACGGGACTTCATCCGGGTGCCCTCGCCTGCGGCGAGGACGATGACGGCAGCCGGGCGGCTAGCGCTCACTAGGAGGCTCCTCGGCATCGCGGATCGGTTGGCCTCGGGCGCCGACCAGGGGGCCTCGCCCACCTGTATCTACGATCTACCTGCTCAAACAGGCTCGCAACACGCCCGACACCGGAAGGATACCGCCCGGCCGCCTCCTGTCACCCCGGCCGGGTCCCCCCATCCGCCGGCGCCCCCCGGCAGGACGCCGCGAGGGCCGTTCGTCGTGCTCCGCCGCCAGGATTCGAACCTGGAGTCTTTCGGACCAAAACCGACTGCGTTGCCAATTACGCCACGGCGGAAGGTCGAGCCCCTCCCTATCACCGGGGGGACACATCCGGCCATGATACCGATCAGCCGAGTCGCCCCTCACCTCATTTCGCCTGGGCCCCGCGCTCGTCGGCGAGTCTCGCGAGCGAGCGCCGGAGCGAGGCGGGTCAGGGGGCCTGGGTGAGGGTGAGCCAGGCGGGGAGGGGCTCGCGGGCTTCGAGCCAGGCTGCGGGGATGGCGGCGGCGCCCTGGTGGGCCGCCACGACGCCGCCGGTGATGGCGGCGGTGGTGTCCATGTCGCCGCCGACGGTCACGCAGGCCCGCAGGGCCGCCTCGTAGTCGGTGAGGCGGGTCGCCGCGGCCCACAGGGCGAACGGCACGGTGTCCTGGGCCGAGATCCGGGAGCCGTTCCCCAGGACGTGGGCGGCCTCGGACGGGGTGGCGTCCAGCAGGGTCAGGGCGCGTTCGAGGCCCCGCCGGACGTACTCGCCGTGGGCCGTGCGGGCCAGGGCGGCCTCGATGAGGGCGGCGGGGCCGGCGTCGCGTCCGCGCGAGGACGCGGCGTGGGCCGCCGCGGCGGCGACCGCGACGGCACCGGCCACGCCCTCGGGGTGGGCGTGGGTGACCTCGGCCGACAGGGCGGCCTCGGCGGCGGCGCGGTCGGGGTCGTCGGCGAAGTAGGCGCCCAGAGGGGCCACCCGCATGGCGGCGCCGTTGCCGTACGAGCCGTTGCCGCCGAACAGCGCCGTCGAGGCCGACCGCCAGTGGTCGCCGTCGCGCAGGCCCTCCAGGAGTTCCAGCGCGCCCGCGCCGTAGCGGCGGGAGATGTCGAAGCGGGCGGCGAACGATTCGGCGAGGGCGTCCTGATCCACTCGCCCGTACCGGTTTAGGACGTCGAGGAGCGAGCAGGCCATCTCTGAGTCGTCCGACCACTCCCAGGGGCCCGGCGGGATGTCGGTGGCCCGCGAGAGGTGACGATTGGAGAGTTTGAAGAACTGGTCGCCGAAGGCGTCGCCCACGGACAGGCCCGCCAGCGAACTTTGTGCGAGTCTCGCGCGTTCTCCCTGGGTAGGGCCCATTTCACGTTATCCCTTCACACCGCCCGGCGATCGTCCGGGACCTGGGCGAGTCTTCCGTGACGGCGGGGGGATTCCCACCGATTTTACTGTCCGGCTCTGTCCAACCTACGGGAGCGTAGGTTACGTTGGCGTAGGTAAGGCGACCCATGACACGCACAGGAAGTGGTGACCCGATGGCTGCACCTCCCGTCCTCGATCCCCCCCGCCCGCAACGCCGTCCCGAGATCGAGCCGGAACGGTCGGGACGGGCCGAGCGGATCCTCGTCGGGGTCTTCACCGGCGTTCCGTTCCTCGCGCTCCTCGCCGCCGTCCCGCTGGCCTGGGGACGCTTCCTCGGCTGGACCGACGTGGCGCTGATGGCGGTCTTCTACTTCGTCTCGGCCGGCGGGATCACCGTGGGGTACCACCGGTACTTCACGCACGGCTCGTTCAAGGCCCGGCGCGGGCTGAAGATCGCGCTGGCGGTGGCCGGGAGCCTGGCCATGGAGGGACCGGTCATCACCTGGGTGGCCGACCACCGGCGGCACCACAAGCACTCCGACAAGGAGTTCGACCCGCACTCGCCGTGGCGTTTCGGCAACGACTGGAAGGCCCTCGCCAAGGGGCTGGGCTGGGCGCACTACGGCTGGCTGTTCGACGGCAACCGCACCTCCAAGGAGCGGTTCGCCAAGGACCTGCTGAACGACCGCGACATCGTCCGCGTCCACCGCGCCTTCCCCGCTCTGGTCGCGGTGACGCTGCTGCTGCCGGCCGGGCTGGGCGGCCTGCTGACGATGTCCTGGCAGGGCGCGCTGACCGCGTTCTTCTGGGCCGGCCTCGTCCGGCTGACCCTGGTGCACCACGTGACCTGGTCGATCAACTCCATCTGCCACACCTTCGGCAAGGAGCACTTCGAGGTCCGTGACAAGTCCCGCAACGTCTGGTGGCTGGCCATTCCCTCGCTCGGCGAGTCCTGGCACAACCTGCACCACTCCGACCCGACCTGCGCCCGGCACGGCGTGCTGAAGGGCCAGGTCGACATCAGCGCCCGGGTCATCTGGGCCTTCGAGAAGGCGGGCTGGGCGCACGACGTCCGCTGGCCCGACCAGGCCCGCCTGGACGCGAGGCGCGCGAACCGTCCCGAGTGACCGTCACAATTGATTCCGTGACAGAACCTGCCCCCCGGTCGCGCAGGAAGCGAATGACCGGCAAGGAACGACGCGAGCAGCTCCTCACCATCGGCCGGACCCTGTTCGCCGAACGCGGGCTGGACGGCACGTCGGTCGAGGAGATCGCAGCCGCGGCGGGTGTCTCCAAGCCCGTGGTGTACGAGCACTTCGGCGGCAAGGAGGGGCTGTACGCGGTGGTGGTCGACCGGGAGTTCGAGCGGCTGCTCGCCCTGGTGACCGAGGCGCTCAACTCCGCGATCCACTACCGGAGCAAGCTCGAGCGGGCGGCCCTGTCGCTGCTGGAGTACATCGAGACCAATCCCGACGGCTTCCGCATCCTGGTCCGCGACTCGCACGGCGGCACCGGCACCGGCAGTTTCGCCAGCCTGCTCAGCGAGATCGCCGGCGAGGTCGAGTACGTGATGGCCCAGGAGCTGGACCGGCACGACTACGACGGCAAGTACGCGCCGATGTACGCGCAGATGCTGGTCGGCATGGTCGCGCTCACCGGCCAGTGGTGGCTGGACGCCCGCCGGCCCAAGCGCGAGGAGGTGGCCGCGCACCTGGTCAACCTCGCGTGGAACGGGCTGTCGGGCCTGGAGCCGCGCCCGACCCTGGACCCCCGGCGCCGCCGCAAGGAGCTGGAGCGGCTGGAGAGGCGCGCGGAGAAGGCCGCGGCGAAGGCGGAGAAGGCCGAGGAGAAGGCCGCGGCCAAGGCCGAGAAGGCGCAGCGCAAGAAGGGCCGGGCCGAGGAGGAGGACGACGCCCGGAACGTCTCCGAGACCGAGAACGCCGAAGAGACAGTGAGCGGCGAAGAGACAGTGAGCGGCGAAGAGGCCGAGACCGTCGGAGCCACCTCGGCCACGCTCGCCGGTGTCGACCCGTCCGGCGCCGTGGAGACCGGCGCGGCGGAGACCGGCGCCGTGGAGACCGGCGCGGCGGAGACCGGCGAGGCGGAGACCGGCGGCGAGACCGCCGGGGAGATCACCGAGGAGACCGGCGCCACCGTTCCCGAGGCGTCCGCCCGCCCGGCACGCTGAACGCGCCCACCCCGATTCCCCGCCAACCCCATGACCGGTGACCGGTGTGCCATGCCCGGAAACGGGAGACCGGTGGCCGTCCGGAGTTCGTCCGGCCGGCCACCGGCGGGGTCACCGTGTTACCGGTTGTCCCGGCCCCCGGGTCGCGAAGGCGGGTTCTTGGCGGGCGCGCGATCGGGAGATCGCCGTACGCCCGGGTGCGCGGCCTGGGATGCCGCCCACCGTGCGAGCTGGCACACCGCAGGGGAACGAGTCGCTTCCCTCACACGGCGGGCGGCAGTTCACGGTCCGGCACGGCCCGCGATCACGAACACGCGCCGGAACGGGAAGACGGTGCCGTACGGCGCGGGCGGGTAGGCCGCGCGCAGCAGGGCGCCGTAGTCGGACAGGAATTCGGAGGTCTCGGCGGGGCCGAGGGCGGTCAGGACGGGGCGCAGGGTGGTGCCCTTGAGCCATTCGAGGACGGCGTCCTCGCCGTGGAGGACCTGCGCGTAGGTGGTCTCCCACGCGTCGGCCTCGTAGCCGTGCCGGGTCAGCAGGTCGAGGTAGCCCACCGGGTCCAGGACGGGGCGCGCCCGCGGCGGGGCGCCCACGCGGCCGCGCCAGCGCGGCGTGTCGCACAGCTCGCGCAGCAGGGTGTGGCTGGGGGCGTCGAAGTTGCCGGGGACCTGGAAGGCCAGCCGGCCGCCGGGCGCCAGTTCGCCGATCCAGCGCGGCAGGAGGTCGACGTGCTCGGGGACCCACTGCAGGACGGCGTTGGAGACGATCAGGTCGACCGGCTCGGCGGGCCGCCAGGTGCGCACGTCGCCGACCGTGAAGTCCAGGCGGCCGGGGATCGCCCGGGCCCGGGCCTTCTCGATCATCTCCGGGGAGCTGTCGAACGCCTCGATGACCGCGTCCGGCCAGCGCCGGGCCAGGGCCGCGGTCAGCTCGCCGGTGCCGCAGCCCAGGTCGGCGACGCGGCGCGGCGCGGCCGGATCGACGCGGGCCAGCAGTTCGGCGAAGGGCCGGGCGCGCTCGTCGCCGAAGACCCCGTACTGCTCGGGGTCCCAGACTGCGGCGGGCCGGTCCGCCTCGGCTTGTCTCGACATCAAGAGACAGGATGCCCCGCCCGTAATCTTGATGTCAACACAGTCGTCTCGATATCGAGACAGGTAGGCTGTCCGGCATGCAGGACGAGGTGGACCGGCTGGTCGTGGCCTGGAACAAGGAGCGTCCGGATCTCGACGTCCAACCGCTGCAGGTCCTCAGCCGGGTGTCGCGGCTGGCCCGGCATCTGGACCGGGCCCGGCGCGCCGTGTTCGTCGACCACGAGCTGGAGGGCTGGGAGTTCGACGTGCTCACCGCGCTGCGCCGGTCCGGGGCGCCCTACCAGCTCAGCCCGGGGCTGCTGCTGCGCGCGACGCTGGTGACCTCCGGCACCATGACCAACCGGATCGACCGGCTGGCCGCGGCCGGGCTGGTGGAACGCCATCCCGACCCGCAGGACAAGCGGGGCGTCCAGGTACGGCTCACCGAGGCGGGGATGACCCGGGTGGACGCGGCGTTCGCCGACCTGCTCGACCGCGAGCACGCGATCCTCGACAGCCTGGCCCCGGCCGAACGCGAGACCCTGGCCGGCCTGCTGCGGACGCTGCTGATCCCGTTCGACAGCCCCGACCACCCCTGACCGGGGGGACTCGCGTCCGCGCGCCGGGCGCGGGTCAGCCGACGTCCTCGGCGAGCATCAGCCACTCCTCCTCGACCCGGGCGGCCTCGGCCTGGATCTCCTTGAGGCGGCCGTCCAGCTCCTGGAGCCGCTCGTAGTCGGCGGCGTGCTCGGCCAGCCGCTCGTGCAGCTCGGCCTCCTGCTTCGCCAGCTTGTCGAGGCGCCGTTCCAGCCGGTCCAGCTCCTTGCGCGCCTTCCAGTCCTGCCCGCCCCCCTTGCCGGCCGGCTTGGGCGCGGCGCCGCCGGACGCGGCGGCGGGCGCGGGCGTGCCCGCGACGGCGATGTTACGGGTCGGGGCGGTGCCTTCGGCGCGGCGCCGCAGGTACTCCTCGACCCCGCCGGGCAGCATCGACACCCGGCCGTCGCCCAGCAGGGCGACCACGTGGTCGGTGACCCGTTCGAGGAAGTAGCGGTCGTGGCTGACGACCACGAGGGTGCCCGGCCAGCCGTCGAGGAGGTCCTCGACCTCGGTGAGGGTCTCGATGTCGAGATCGTTGGTCGGCTCGTCCAGCAGGAGCACGTTGGGCTCGCCCATCAGCAGCCGCAGCAGCTGGAGCCGGCGCCGCTCGCCACCGGACAGGTCGCCGATCGGGGTCCACTGCCGGTCGCCGCGGAAGCCGAGCCGCTCCAGCAGCTGGCTCGCGGTCCACTCGCGCTTGCCGACGGTGATGCGGTGCTTGATCTCCTCGACCGACTCCAGGACCCGGCGGGCGGGGTCGAGCTCCTCCAGGTTCTGCGAGAGGTGGGCGAGCTGGACGGTACGGCCGCGCACCACGCGTCCCGCGGACGCGGTCACGGCGCCGTCCAGCAGCCGCAGCAGGGTGCTCTTGCCGCTGCCGTTGACGCCGACCAGCCCGATCCGGTCGCCGGGGCCGAGCCGCCACGTCAGGTGCTCGAAGAGGGCGGTGCCGGCGACCTCGACGGTGGCGTCCTCGATGTCGAAGACGGTCTTGCCCAGCCGCGCGGTGGCGAACCTGGTCAGCTCGACCGCGTCGCGCGGCGGCGGCTCGTCGGCGATCAGCGCCTGCGCGGCGTCCAGCCGGAACTTGGGCTTGGACGTGCGCGCCTGCGGGCCGCGGCGCAGCCACGCCAGCTCCTTGCGCAGCAGGTTCTGCCGCTTGGCCTCGGTGGCGGCGGCGATGCGGTCGCGCTCGGCCTTGGCCAGGACGTACGCCGAGTAGCCGCCCTCGTAGCGCTCGACCCGGCCGTCGACGACCTCCCAGGTGCGGTCGGTGACCTCGTCCAGGAACCAGCGGTCGTGGGTGACGACCAGCAGCGCGCCGCGGCGGGACCGCAGGTGCCGGGCCAGCCAGTCGATGGCCTCCAGGTCGAGGTGGTTGGTGGGCTCGTCCAGCACGACCAGGTCGGTCTCGGGCACCAGCAGCCGGGCCAGCGCCACCCGGCGCCGCTCCCCGCCCGACATCCCGGCCAGCGGCGTGTCCAGGGCGGGCCGGGGCGGGCCGCCGGGGCCGGCCGGGCGGTCGAGAAAGTCCAGCAGGCCGCCCAGGATCTCGCGGACGCGCAGGTCGCCCGCCCACTCGTGCTCGGGCCGGTCGCCCAGGACGACGTCGCGCACGGTGGCGCCGTCGGTGAAGGCGTCCCGCTGGGTCAGGTAGCCGAGCCGCAGCCCCCGGGCGTGGGTGACGCGGCCCTCGTCGGGCTCGGCGGCGCGGGCGAGGATCTCCACCAGCGTGCTCTTGCCGCCGCCGTTGCGGCCGACGACGCCGACGCGGTCGCCCTCGTCCAGGCCGAGTGAGACCGCGTCCAGCAGCGGCTTGGGCCCGTACGCCTTGGTGACGTTCTCAACATTGATCAGATTCACGACGCCTTCAAGGCTAATGCCCCCGGGGCACGGGACGCGCCCGCGGGCGCGGCGGGCGCGGGCGCCCGGACGGGGCCTCAGCCCCCGCCACCGCCGCCCCCGCCACAGCCGCCGCCCCCGCCACCGCCGCAGGAGGAGCCTCCGCCGCAGCCGCCGTGCGAGCCGCTGTCACCGTCGCCGCCGAAGAATCCGCCGCCTCCGCCGGCCCCGCCGCCGTAGGCGCCGCCTCGCCGCCCGCGCCGCCCGCGCCGCCGCTTGCGGCGCTCGCTCGTGGAGACCACCACGGCGAGAAGCACCGCCATGAGGATGATCGTGAAGGGAATCAGAAATTCCATGGTCGCCGTCCCCGGATCTCAGAAGCTGGAGCTGGAACTGTCGGAGCCGCCCCCGCTGGACGAGCCGCCGCTGTCGTGGCCGGACGAGCCGCTGGACGAGCCGCCGGAGTCGTGGCCGGACGATCCCCCGTAGGAGGGGCCTGGGTCGTATCCGGGGCTCGGGGTGTGGTGGCCGCCCTGGTAGGGGTCGTAACCCCCGGAGTAGTCGGTGCCCGGGACGTGCCCGCCATGCGGGTGCCCGCTGCCGGGCGCGGGGCCGTGGCCCCCTGGGTACGGGGTGTGGCCGTACGGCCCGGGCCCGCCCGGGTACGGCGGCCGGGCGGCGCGCCGGCTTCCGTTGACGACCAGGACGATCACCGCCGCGACGATGACGATGAGGGGCACGACGATCAGGAGCAGACCGACCAGGAAGCCGAGCGATGATGCCATGGGTGGACCTGCCGATGGGAGGGGGGTCTTTGGGAGTCCGACGCCAGAGAACCCCCCGCGGTTCGGTCAGATGATGGTGGCTCCCGGGTAAGGTCCCTGCGCGCGGACGACCGACCGGGCCACTCCCGCCCCTTCCAGCGCCGCCGCCAGGTCGGCCGCGTGGCCCTCCGACTCGGCCAGGAAGGCGCACGTGGGGCCGGACCCGGAGACCAGCGCACCGATCGCGCCGGCGTCGCGCCCGGCGGCGAGCGTACGGTCCAGCGAGGGCCGCAGCCGCAGCGCCGCGGGCTGAAGGTCGTTGGTGAGGGCGGCGCCGAGCCCCTTGACGTCCCCGGTGGCCAGGGCCGTCATGAGCGCCTGGGAGACCTCCGGCATGGCGGCCGGCTCGCCGTGCTCCTCGCGGAGCCGGTCGCATTCGGCGTACACGGCCGGGGTGGACAGGCCGCCGTCGGCGGTCGCGAAGACCCAGTGGAAGGTGCCGCGGGTGAGCGCCGGGGTCAGCCGCTCGCCGCGTCCCAGGCCGACGGCCGTGCCGCCCAGCACCGCGAACGGCACGTCGCTGCCCAGCGCGGCGCCGATCTCCAGCAGGTCGTCGCGGCCGAGCAGGGGATCGTCGCGGTCGTCCCACAGCCGCGCGCAGGCGACCAGCGCGGCCGCGGCGTCGGCGCTGCCGCCGGCCATGCCGCCCGCGACCGGGATCGCCTTGCGGATGCGCAGCGAGACCTGCGGCTCCACCCCGAGCCGCGCGGCCACCAGCCGGGCCGCGCGGGCGGCGAGGTTGTCGCCGTCCACCGGAACGCCCTCGATCGCCACCCGCGCGGACGGGGCGGCCTCGACGGTCACCTCCAGCCGTCCGGCGGGGGCGGCCGTCACCTCGTCGACGAGGGAGACGGCGTGGAAGACGTTGACGAGGTCGTGATACCCGTCACCGCGGAGGGGTCCCACGGCGAGCTGGAGATTGACCTTGGCGGGCGCGCGTACGGTCACTGCGGTCACGTCAGGGAAGCGTAGAGGAATCCGGTCTTTCCTCCCAGTGCCCGGCGGGCCCCCGCCCGCCCCGCTCCCCCGGCCCGGCCCGGGCGGGGCTCAGCCGCCGCTGGTCACCGGCAGGTTCTGCGGGTTGAAGTAGGGGGTGGTGGCAAGTTCTCGCAATGCCGAGACCGCCCGCTTGTCATCGGTGACCGAGTACCGGCGCCGCTCGTCGCGCGGCTCCTCGGCCTGCTCGTCGGAGTTGAAGTAGACGACCGCCTTGACCTGGGGGTTCTGCAGCGTCTCGGCGGCCTTGCGCAGCCACTCGGCCCGCCGCGCCCCGTAGGACCGCGGCACCCCGAACTCGGCGACCATGATCGGCTTGGGCCGGTCGTCGGCCCACTCCAGGAACAGCTTGAGGGTCTCCGACAGGTCGCGGTAGTCGTGGTCGCCGCCGGGCTGGGCGTCCACGCAGATCCAGTCCACCTGGTCGTCGCCGGGGTAGTAGGAGGGCGCGTTGCGGCTGCCGAAGCCCCCCGCGGTGGGGCACCAGACCCAGGCGACGTTGTCGACCTTCTCCCGCTGGAAGATCTGCCGGATGTGCTTCCAGGCCGCGATGAACTCCGCCGGGCCGTGGACGCGGTCGCGCAGCCCCTCCTTGTCCATGTCGCGCTGCCAGCGCAGGAAGATCGGCTTGCCGGTGGCCCGGATCGCGCGGGCGCGCTCCCGGATCAGCGCGTCGTGCTCACCCGCGACGATCTCCTTGGTGTCGGCGCCCGCCCAGGTCAGCAGGAGGTAGCGGTTGTCCCCGCCGAGCAGCGCGGAGTCCTCGCGGCTCGGGAAGGCGGACTTCCAGCCGCGGTAGTTCTGGACGATGTCCAGCCGGCGGCCGAGGTCGCGTTCGAAGTCGCGCACCTGCTCGGGCACCGAACGGGCCGAGGCCGCCCCCGAGGGCGACGCGGACCTCGTGGGCGAGGCGGAGCCGGTGGCCCGCGGCGCGGGCTCGGCGCCCGACGGCGGCACCCAGGCGCCGAAGTAGGCGCCCTGGCCGGGCGGGACCGGGGCCACGCCCGCGCGGGCGGTGGTCGTGATCGTCGGTGTCGCGCCCGCGCCGTCAGTGCAGCCGGCCGTCAGCGCCAGCACCGCCAGCGCCGCCACGGGCATCGTTGCCCGCGCCGTCCGCGAACGCCCCTTCACCATGATCCTCCGCCTCGTTCCGCTCCAGCACGCCCCCAGGACGATACTGGGCGATCCGGGCGAAGGCGGCGATGTCCAGAGCTTCTCCCCGGGCTTGTGGATCAACCTCGGCCGCGCGCAGGGCCGTCTCCGCCGCCGCGGCCGAGCCCGCCCAGCCCGCCAGGGCGGCGCGCAGGGTCTTGCGCCGCTGCGCGAACGCCGCGTCCACCACGGCGAACACCTCCCGCCGGGAGGCCCGCGTGGGCGGCGGCTCGCCCCGGGTGAAGGCGACCAGCCCCGAATCCACGTTGGGAGCGGGCCAGAAGACCGCGCGGCCCACCGGCCCGGCGCGTCGCGCCGTTCCGTACCACGCCAGCTTCACCGACGGCACGCCGTAGATCTTGCCGCCGGGCGCGGCGACCATCCGGTCGGCGACCTCGGCCTGCACCATCACCAGCGCGCGGCGCAGCGACGGCAGGGTGGCGAGCAGGTGCAGCACCACCGGGACGGCGACGTTGTAGGGGAGGTTGGCGACCAGGGCGGTCGGCTCCGGCCCCGGGACGCCCGAGATCCGCAGCGCGTCCGCCTGGACGACCTCCAGCCGTCCGGCGAGGTCCGGCGCCCGCTCCGCGACCGTGCCGGGCAGCGCCCGCGCCAGTACCGGGTCGATCTCCACCGCGACCACCCGCCGGACCTCGGGCAGCAGCGCCAGGGTGAGCGAGCCCAGCCCCGGCCCGACCTCGATGACCACGTCACCGGGTGCCGGATCGGCGGTGCGCACGATCCGGCGGACGGTGTTGGCGTCGATGACGAAGTTCTGGCCGAGCGTCTTGGTGGGCCGGATGCCCAGCCGCGCCGCCAGCTCGCGTACGTCCGCCGGTCCGAGAAGTGCCTGTAGGTCCCCCACGGGTCAAGTGTGGCAGGTCGCCGGGGTCGCCCCCGCCGGGCCGCTGCGAGGCGGCTCAGTGGCGGCTCAGACGCGGCGACTCAGAGGCGGCGGCTCAGAGGCGGCGGCTCAGAGGCGGCGGCTCAGAGGAACCTGCCGCAGTTGGGCCACTGCCCCTGCCAGCGTCCGTTCACCTTGTTGTAGAGGAGTTGCGCGCGGTAGGTCTGCTCGGCCGGGCTGGCGTCCGACGGCTTTCCCCGGCCGCCGACCGAGCCCCAGGTCTGCATCGAGAACTGGTAGAGCCCGTAGTACCCGGCGGGGTTGACCGCCTTGGGGTTGCCCCCCGACTCGCACTTGGCCAGGCCGGCCCAGTTGAGCCGGGCGGCGGCGGCGCCCGCCGAACTCGGCTTGGGCCCGACCGCCTTGATCGTCGCCACCGGCTTGCGCGTGATCTTCTGGGCGATGACGGCCTTGACCTTCTTGCCCCGGCGCTTCACGTAGGCGATCTGCACCACCTTGACGCCGGGCCTGCCCTTGCGCGTCACCTTCTCGCTCCACGCCGGGAGCGCGGAGCTCTTCTTCTCGACCGTGGCCGCCGGGATCGCCACCCGCCTGGTGACCGGCTTGGACAGCAGCCGCACGACCTTGATCCTCGAGCCGGGCGGCGACTGCCGCGGCGGCGCGACCAGGTCGTAGGGGCCGAGCCCGATCTTGGCCTCGGTCAGCACCTGCTCGACGGTGGCGCCCGCGCTCATGACCTGGGTCTTCTTCCCGTCGATCACGATCGCGATCGCCCGCGGCGGCGCGCTGGTCTTCGGCGCGTCCGCCACCGGGGCGGTCTTCGGCGGCGCCTCGCCGCCGCAGCCCGCGACGGCCAGGGCCGCCGCCAGCGGCAGGCACAACGAAGAGCGCATGGGGGGACGGCGCACCTTGTTCCTCCAAGCGGACAGGGCTTCGGGGGCTGCCCTGGGCAACGGCCAGACCCTAGAGGCCAAAAGCCCCTTCCGCCACCGGAACGCCGATGTCGCCCTATTCGGGACGCTATTCGCTCGGGTCCCTCCGGGCCGCCGGAGAAAGACCGGTCAGGGCACGGCAGGTGCTGCCATGGGTGCCGCCAGAGGTGCTACCAGGGGCCGAAGACGCGCTCGCCGTTGGCGGCGATGGCCGTGCACAGCTCGGCCAGGTCGACGTCCTTGACCCCGGCCATGAAGCGGACCGTGTGCGGGATCAGGTACGAGGCGTTGGGCTTGCCCCGGTGCGGGACCGGGGTGAGGAACGGCGCGTCGGTCTCCACCAGCAGCAGGTCGAGCGGTGTCACGCGCAGGGCCTCCCGGAGGGGCTCGGCGTTCTTGAACGTGACGTTGCCCGCGTAGCTCATGACGTAGCCGCGGTCGGCGCACACCTTGGCCATCTCGGCGTCCCCGGAGAAGCAGTGGAAGACCACCCGCTCCGGCGCGCCCTCCTCCAGGAGGATGCGCAGCACGTCCTCGTGCGCCTCCCGGTCGTGGATGACCAGGGCCCTGCCCGTCCGCTTGGCGATGTCGATGTGGGCGCGGAACGAACGGTGCTGGTCCTCCTTGGGGGCCCAGTCGCGGTAGTAGTCCAGGCCGGTCTCGCCGATGGCGCGGACCTTGGGGTGCGCGGCCATCCGCGCGATGTCGTCGAGCACCGCGTCGGTGACGCCGGTGGTCTCGTTGGGGTGGATCGCCACGCCCGCGAAGACGTCCTGGTACTCCCCCGCCGCGTCCATGCTCCAGCGCGAGGACGCCAGGTCGCAGCCGATCGTGACGATGCGGGCGACCCCCGCGGCGCGCGCCGCGGCCAGCGCCTCGGTCACCGGCGTCTCGGCCATGTCCAGGTGGCAGTGGCTGTCGAAGACGTCGACCGGCAGGCGCTCGGGCAGCGGTGGAAAGGACCGCGTCGCCTCGCCGCCACCCTCGCTCACGTGCCCTCCTCGATCCAGTCCCACTCCAAGCCTAGAGGGCCTTTCCGGCTCTCTCGAACCTTTGGGGGCACGGCGCCGGCCACGCGGGCCGGATCGTCCCGCCGAACCTCCGGCGATACTCTGCGATGCGCAGACCACGACACCACCGTTCCAATGTAGAGGTCGAGTACAGGCATGGGTCAGACCACGGTGCGCGAGCCGGCCGGCCGGAACACCACGGGCCGCGGGGGGCCGAAGGGGGCGGCCGGACGGCTCAGGGCCCGCCTCGCACGGCCCCGGGCGCGGGTGGCGTGGCTGTCGGCGCTGGTGGCCGCGTGCGGCGTCCTGGCGCAATGGGTGATCGACCCGCCGCCGCTGTACTTCGACCCGTACTACGTGTGGCTCGGCGCCCGCGACTGGCCGGACATCCCCCTCGACCAGTGGCCGTTCAACGAGGTCCCGCACCAGGTCACCCGGCTCGGGCTGCTGCTGCCCGCCCGGCTCGCCCAGGAGCTGCTCGGCCCCGGCCAGGCGGCCTACTTCGCCGTCGCGGCGCTGGGCGGCGCCCTGTTCTTCGTGGGCTGCTACCTGGCCGTGCGGTCGCTGTTCGGCGACCTGGCCGGGGTGGCGGCGGCGCTGCTGCTGATCGTCCACCCGTTCTTCACCCTGACCAACCCCTACGGGGTCGAGGTCACCTGGTCGGCCGGGGTGATGCTCCCCGACATGCCCGGCGCGGGGCTGTTCGCGATCGGGATGGCCGCGCTGGTGACGGCGGGCCGGCGGACGGGCCGGGCCCAGACCCGGCTGCTGCTGGTGGCGGGCGTCTGCTTCGGCTCGGCGTACCTGGTCCGGGAGTTCCTGGCGTTCCTGTTCCTGGCCATCCCCGCGTACCTGGCCCTCCTGAGGATCCCGTGGCGGCGCAACGTCACCGTCGGCGCGCCGATGGCCGCGATCCTGGCCGCCAACCTCGTCCACAACGCCGTGGTCTGGGGCGACCCGCTGGCCGGGCTGATGTCCGCCGCGAGCCACGGCGGCCAGTCCCGCGACCACGTGACCCGGCTGCTGGCGCTCCGGTCGTTCGTCCGGGCGATGGGCGACTGGCACCCGCTGGGCCTGATCTTCGTCGGGGCCCTGGTGCTCACCGTCGCCGGCTGGGCCGTGACCCGCGACCGGCGCCTGGCGCTGGCGCTGGTGTGGTTCCTCACCCTCGGCGTGCCGCTGACGCTGCTCGCGGGCGTGATCGACCCGAACGACATCTCGCTGCGCGCCTGGCTGCTGCGGTACTGGTTCGCCGTCCTCCCGGCCCTGCTGGCGGGCGGCCTCGGCTCGCTGATCCTGCTCTCCAGGCGGATCCCCGAGGGGTTCGCGGCACGGTTCCGCCTCCGGACGGTGGCCGCCCCGGCCCTCGCCGCGATCCTCGCCGCGACCTACGCGGTGGCGGTCGTGCGCGCCGTCCCGGTGCTGCCGCGCGACACCGCCTGGAACGAGCTGCGGGTCCACCTGCGCGACCACGACCGCGACCTGCCGGTGCTGTGGGCGGACCGGCGCCTCGCGCAGACGCTGACCTTCTACACCCGTTCGATGTGGGGGGACCCCGTCTGGCACGGGCGGATCCGCGACTTCGACCACAGCTCCACCGCACTGCCGGTCGAGTCGTACGGCCAGCCGATGCTGTTCACCCGCTGGCGCGGCCAGGAGTCGCAGATCCTCGCCGGGTGGCGGCCGAGCCCGCAGGGCGGGTGGAAGCGGATGTGGCGCTCCTCGGACGGCGTCCTGGAGATCTGGGGCTCTGTTTACTAGTCCCGGCCTACGGCGCTCGCCTGGCAGCTCGCGCCTAACCGGGACTTGGCGAGCGCGGACGGCCGCTGGTCACCGCGTGCCGGGAGTCCGCCTGCGGCGGGCGGCGCCAGGCGACCCAGTCGCCCTCCGGCGTACGGCGGCTGTCGACTACCTTCCAGCCGGGCGGGGCGTCGCCCCAGGTGGCAGTGGCGGGCACGTCCTTCGGCCAGGCCAGGACCACCAGGTCCACGTTGGTGGGCGCCGGTGTCCAGCGGGCGTCGAAGAGGGTACCCCTGCTGTCCCAGGCCCAGTAGAACTGGGCGAGCCGGATCGTCCAGGGGACGTTCCAGTCGAGGGCGATCGAGCGCTGGGCGCCGAGGTCGGTCGTGCCGCGCAGGTCGGTGTGCGCGGTGAGCCCCCGCACCAGCGGGCGCGAGATCTGCGTCGTGGCCGTCGTCACGGCGGCCAGGTGCACCACGACCAGCAGCCCGGCGAGTACCGCCGGTCCGTGCCGTGGCAGCCGCGCGGCGACCAGCGCCAGCCCGAGCAGCACCAGCCCGGCGAGGGTCGCCTGCCAGAGGTGGAACTCCGTCCAGTTCCAGGTCAGGAACGCGGTCTCCGGGAAGTCGAAGCGGGTGTAGGTGTACCGGCTCAGCAGATCGCCCGCGTACCACTGGACGACGCTCGCGGTGAGCACGGCGAGCGCCACCGTCGCCGCCGCGGCCCACAGCACGGTACGGAGCGAGGCGCGCAGCAGCACGGCCGCGCCGACCGCGAACAGCACCGGTGTCAGGCACGCCAGGTAGCGGCCGTAGACGTAGTTGCCGATCCGGTACTCGACGGGCAGGGCGGCGGAGGTGGCGAACGCGATTCCCGCGATCGTCGCCAGCACCGCCAGCGCCAGCACCCGCAGCCGCGGGTCGGTGCCGCGCCGGACCGCCACCGCCGCCACGGTGACCAGCCCGATGCCGGCCAGGCCGCCGGTGGCCACGATCTGGTACCAGACCTGCCCGGTGCCCAGCGACAGCACCCAGCCGTACCCGTCCACCGACGTCAGGCGCCGCACCAGGTTGCCCTGGAGGTCGTTGTCGCCGCCCGGGTACAGCGCGGGCAGCAGGTGGCCGTTGAGCACGGAGCCCGCGCTCGCCACCAGGACCAGCGCCGCCGCGGCGATGCCGGTCGAGCGCAGGTCGCGCCAGCGGAACAGCACGGCCGCCGCCATGATCCCCAGCTGCACGATGACCAGGATCACCCCGCGGGTGTGCGAGGCGTACACGTACGCCACCACCGCGCCCGCGGCGGCGCCGTACAGCGTCACCCGGGCCCGCGGGGTGGCCGGTGCCGCGGTCAGCCAGGCGTGGGTCAGCAGCAGCCACCCGAACACCAGCACGGGCAGGATCGCGTCGGTGAGGACGAACTCGGCGTAGAAGACGACCGAGGGCAGCAGCGCGGTGACGTGGCCGACGGTGTACGACCAGGTGCGCGACAGGCCCATCCGGCGCAGCGCCAGGTAGGCCAGGGGCAGCAGGGCGGCGCTGATCAGCGCGTTGACGGCCAGGCAGATCCGGTAGATGGTCACCGGGTCGTCGGCGATCCAGAACGCCGGGAGCAGCAGCAGCGCGTAGCCGCCCCGGTAGACGGTGCCGTACGACATGTCGGCCTCGGGGCCGCCGGTCAGCACCCGCGCGGCGAACAGGTACCCCGCCTCGTCCGGGGTCGCCACCGGCACGGTCTGCCCGGACGCCATCCACAGCCGGACGGCGACCTGGACCGCCCAGCCGGCCAGCAGCAGGAGCCCCCAGTGCCGGAAACCCCTCCCCTCCCGGTCACGTCCGGGACGGGGGGTGCGGGCGGGAGGTCGGACGACGGAGACCGCCGCGGCCTGGGTGGTCATCAGGGGCCGAGCTCCGGGAGACCGGCGGGCATGGGCGAGAGATACATCAGCGAGTCAGCCTGTCACACTCCGGCGTGACCGTTCCGCCTACCCGGGGAAACGCTCAGCAAGTTGTCGGCTTGGGCGCCGGTGGGTGACGGCGTCGTTCCCTTCCGTGTGTCGAGGACGCGGGCACGCCCGCCCGGGGGGCCGGCCGCGACGGCGTGTTCGCCTACTCGGCCTGCCCGGCCCTGTCCTCACCGTCCGCGTCCGCTGCGGGCTTCCGCGCGCCGCCGTCCTTCTTGGCGGCGGGCTTGCGGGCACCGGTCTTGCCGGACGCGGTCCTGCCGGTCGTGGTCTTACCGGTCGTGGTCTTGCCCGGTGCCGACTTGGCCGACGCGGGCTTGCCCGACGCGGACTTCGCGGAACCGGACTTGCCGGTCTTAGTGGACCTTTCGGTCGTGGACTTACCTGCGCCCTTACCCGCGCTCTGTCCCGCGGACACCTCGGCGGGAACCTCGGTGGAGACCTCGGCGGTCGCGGCGGCGACCTCCACCACGGCCTCGGCGGCGGCCTCGGCGGCCTTGCGCTCGCTGGCGACCTTGTGGGCGGCGGCGTCGACCACGCCGGCCGCCTCCTCGGCCGCGTCGACGACCGGCGGGTGCTGGCGGCGGCGGATGCTCAGGATGCTCGCGAACAGCGAGGCGAAGATCGCCTGCAAGCTCATCACCAGGGCGGTCGCGGCCGGGACGACCAGCCGCAGCGAGTGCCGCGGGTCCAGCTCGCCGAAGTTGTTGATCCGCCAGTGCAGGAGCGAGGCGATCATGCCGGCCAGACCGGCCACGGCGAGCAGCCCGCCGAGCACCAGTCCGCGTTCCAGGCTCCACCAGCCGATGATCTTCTGTACTCTCCGGTCATGAGGCAGGAAGCCCTCCTGCATCGCGTAGACCTTGGTGAGCAGAGCGAACAGCACCGACTGGAAGCCGATCACCATCGCCGCTCCCGCGCCGACCAGCGTGTCGACGTCGAAGGCGACCTCCCCGACCCGTACCGGACCGAAGGACAGCGCGATCCCCGCGATCAGGCCGAGCGTCATGAAGACCAGGCCCGGGATCAGGAACAGCCAGCGCGGGCTGTAGAGGAGGAGGAACCGCAGATGACGCCAGCCGTCCCGCCAGGTGTTGAGGTGCGGCGCGCGCGTCCGCCCGTCCGGCGAGAGGGTGGTCGGGACCTCGCGGATGTCGTACTTGGCGAGTGTGGCCTTGACCACCATCTCGCTGGCGAACTCCATGCCCCCGGTCTGGAGGCCGAGCCGCATGATCGACTCCTTGTTGAAGGCACGGAGCCCGCAGTGGAAGTCACCGATCTTGCTGCCGAAGAACAGCCGGCCGACGAAGCTCAGCACCGGGTTGCCCAGGTAGCGGTGCAGCGGCGGCATGGCGCCGGGCGCGATCCCGCCCTTGAACCGGTTGCCCATGACCAGGTCGGCGCCGTCGCGCAGCTCGTCCAGGAACGGCCCGAGGGTGGTGAAGTCGTAGGAGTCGTCGGCGTCGCCCATGGCGACGTAGCGCCCGCGGGCCGAGCGGATGCCGCCCATCAGCGCGTTGCCGTAACCCTTGTCGACCACGGGCACGACACGCGCGCCCGCGTTCCGGGCGAGCTGCTGGCTGCCGTCGGTGCTGCCGTTGTCGGCGATGACGACCTCGCCGTCGATGCCGTTGTCCTCGAAAAAGCCGATGGTCTTGCGGACGCAGGTCTCGACCGTTTCGGCCTCGTTCAGACACGGCATCACTACGGAGAGTTCCACGCGATCTCCTTCGTTACCCCTGGTGACCGTCTGCGGTATTTTCCACTAATCTCGTATGTTCCGCCGGGCGGCCGGCCGTTGTTCATGATGCCTGCCCGGAGCGAGCGATGCGCACCTCTCTCATGAAGAGCGTCCGTATCGTGTTGCGTACTTGCAACCTGAAGACCCGCTCTGTCACGGCCATAGGCGGCAGGCTAGAAGGACAAGCATACGGGCACCGCGGCCCGGAAAGGTTGGGTCGGTTTTGACGCGCGCCGGAGATCGCAGTGCCACCGAGCGGGGGAACGGAACGCACAGGGCCGTCCGGCGCCGGGCTGATCAGCATGGGACCGATCAGCACGGAACCGGGCGACGCAAAGGGGGTGCCGCCGTGACGAAGGTACGACGGCGCGGTGCGACCCGGAGCGAGGGCGTGCCGGAGATCACCCCCGGAACCGGTGCGAACGCCGACTTGAAATCAGACATCGCGGTTGAAACACCCGAGAGTGGCCGCGTCGGCAAGGGTTCGGTCAAGAAAGCCGCAAGCCGCCTGCGCACCGCTTTGAGCAGCGCTTTGAGCACCCGTGCCACCGCCGCGCGTGTCGCGGCCCGGGAATTCGCCGCCGATCCCGGCGGGCACCTGCGGGACGGGGCCGCGCGCCTGTGGGCGCCGGTGCGCCATCACCCGGTGTTCGCTGTGATCCTCGCCATAGCCGCGCTGCTGCGCGGTATCGCGATGATCGGCTACCAGCCGGCGATGTACTTCAACGACAGCTTCGACTACCTGCACGTCGCCATGAAGCCGTACCCGCACCCGCTGCGGCCCGACGGCTACTCCTTCCTGCTTCTCATCCTGAAGCCGTTCCACAGCTTCGCCCTGGTCATCGGCCTGCAGCACCTGATGGGCCTGGCCATGGGCGTCATGGTGTACGCGCTGCTGCGCAAGCGGTTCCGGCTGCCCGGCTGGGCCGCCGCGCTCGCCACCGTCCCGTTCCTGCTGGACGCCTACCAGATCCAGCTGGAGCATCTGATCCTGTCGGACACGATGTTCACCTTCCTGGTGGTCTGCGCGGTCACCGTGCTGCTCTGGCACGACCGCCCCACCTGGAAGGTCGCCGCCTCGCTCGGCCTGATCATCGGGATGGCCTGGCTGACCCGCTCGGTCGGCCTGCCGGTGCTCATCGGGGTCCTGACCTTCATGCTGATCCGGCGCACCGGCTGGCGGACGCTGGCGGTCACGCTGGCCGCCTGCGCGCTGCCGGTGGTGGCCTACGCGGGCTGGTACAAGGCGGAGAACGACAAGTTCGCGATCACCGAGAGCAACGGGATCTTCCTGTACGCCCGGGTCTACAAGTTCGCCGACTGCCACAAGATCAACCCGCCGGTCGAGCAGATCCCGCTGTGCACCGAGCCGGAGAACCGGCTGCCCAACTCGCAGGACGGCATCTGGAACGCGGCCTCCCCGCTCAACCGCTACACCGGCAAGCGCTTCAGCCCCGAGCAGAACGAGGTCGCCAACGCCTACTCGCAGCGCGCGATCCTCTCCCAGCCGCTCGACTACCTGCGCGTGGTCGCCCACGACTTCCTGCGGGTTTTCCGGTGGGAGCGCACGGTCTTCCCGGACAAGGCGACCTACCAGCAGTACGAGTTCGGCAAGACCTCCAGCGCCCTGCCCAACTGGCGGATGGACAGCGACAACACCGCCGCCGACGAGGCCGTGGCCTACGAGAGGGGCCGGGCCCGCACGCAGGTGGTCGAGCCGTTCGCCGGGCTGATGCGCACCTATCAGGACCACTTCTACCTGCGCGGCACGATGGTGGGCGTGCTGCTGCTGCTCGGCCTGGGCGGCATGGCGGTGATGTGGCGCCGGATCGGCGGCCTGGCGTTCCTGCCGTGGACGCTGGGGACCGGGCTGCTGCTCGCCCCCGCCGCGACCGCCGAGTTCGACTACCGGTACGTCCTGCCCGCCGTGCCGCTGGCCTGCCTGGCCGCGGGCATCGCCTTCGCCCCGGAGGTGCGGGGCAAGGTGACCGGCGCGTTCCGGCGCCGCCGGCCGGCCGTGGAGGCCGCCGGGCCCGAGCCCGCGGCCGAACGGGTCGAGGAGAAGGTCCCCGCGCCGGCCGCCGGGTAGGCCCTGTCGCAAAGTCCCGGCCCACGGCGCTCGCGCGGTGGCAGAGGTCACTTCGAGACACGCCCTGGCTCCGCCCCGGTGTGTCCGGGGGCGGGGCGGCTCAGCGGCGGGCGGCCACGACGGCGTCGTACACCACCCGCTTGGGCAGGCCGTTCTCCTTGGCCACCTCCGCGATGGCCTGCTTGCGCGGAGTGCCGGCGGACTCGCGCCCGGCGACCGCGGACGCCAGGTCGGCGGGATCGGACAGGCCCGCGGGCTCCGGCGCGCCGCCGACCACGATCGTGATCTCGCCGCGCACGCCCTCCGCGGCCCAGCCGGCCAGCTCGCCCAGCGGGCCGCGGCGGATCTCCTCGTAGGTCTTGGTCAGCTCCCGGCAGACCGCCGCGGGCCGGTCCGCCCCGAACTCCGCGGCCATCGCCTCCAGCGTGGCCGCCAGCCGGTGCGGCGCCTCGAAGAACACCATGGTGCGGGGCTCGCCGGCCAGCGCCGCCAGCCGCCGGGACCGCTCCCCCGGCTTGCGCGGCGGGAAGCCCTCGAAGCAGAACCGGTCGGTGGGCAGCCCGGACACCACCAGCGCGGTGGTGACCGCCGACGGCCCGGGCAGCGCGGTGACCGGCACGCCCTCGGCCGCCGCCGCGCTGACCAGCCGGTAGCCGGGATCCGACACGCCCGGCAGCCCGGCGTCGGTGATGACCAGCACGTCCCGGCCGGCCAGCAGCTCGCCCAGCAGCTCGGCCGCCCGCGCCCGCTCGTTCTGGTCGAAGTACGACACCACCCGGGCGCTGATCGCGACGTCCAGGTCGGCCGCCAGCCGGCGCAGCCGCCGGGTGTCCTCGGCCGCGATGATCTCCGCGCCGGCCAGCGCGGCGCGCAGCCGCGCGGACGCGTCCTCCGGCCGCCCGATCGGCGCCGCCGCCAGCAGGAGCCGCCCCGTCGTCCGTTCCGCCGCCGCGTCGCCCGTTCCGTTGCCCGTCACCCGTCCATTCTCGCCGCTCTCCGCCCCCGCGCGGCCCGCGCGGCGGAGGACCGGCGGGGGCCGCGGGTGCGGTGCCGGTTCGCGATCGGCCCGGTACGGAGGGCAGGCGCCCGTACGATGGCGGGATGGCGATGACGGATTTCGCGCCGGCACGGGCCGCCGGAGAACGGACGCAGCCTCCCTCCCTGCGCGAGCGGCTCGCCCCGCCCGTCCCGGGCGGGGCGCTGCTGAGCTGGCTGGGCCCGCTGCTGGTGACGCTCTTCGCCGGATTCCTGCGGTTCGACCGGCTGGACAAGCCCAAGGCGGTGGTCTTCGACGAGACCTACTACGCCAAGGACGCGCTGGCGCTGCTGAAGTTCGGGTGGGAGCACAACACCGTCAAGGACGCCGACAAGCTCCTGATCGCCGATCCGAACGCGAACATCTGGGCGTCCGGGGCCTCGTTCATCGCCCATCCGCCGGGCGGCAAGTGGATGATCGCGATCGGCGAGTGGCTGTTCGGGGCCACCCCGTTCGGCTGGCGGTTCACGGCGGCGCTGTGCGGCACGCTGTCGGTGCTGATCCTGTGCCGGGTCGCCCGCCGGATGACCGGCTCGACCCTGCTCGGCTGCGCCGCCGGGCTGCTCCTGGCGCTGGACGGGCTGCACTTCGTGACCAGCCGGGCCGCGCTGCTGGACATCTTCGTGATGTTCTGGGTGCTGGCCGGGTTCGCCTGCCTGGTGGCCGACCGGGACCGTTCCCGGCGCCGGCTCGCGGAGAGGATCGAGGCGGGCTCCGGCGCGGCGTTCGGGCCGTTCCTGGCGCACGGCTGGCGCCTGCTCGCCGGTGTCTGCCTGGGCATGGCCTGCGCGACCAAGTGGACCGGGATCTTCTACGTGGCCGCCTTCGGGATCATGGTGGTCTTCTGGGACTACGGGGCGCGCCGGGCCGCCGGCGTGCGGGAGCCGCTCCCCGGGGCGCTGCTGCTGGACGCGATCCCGGCGTTCGGGCAGCTGGTCGTGGTGGGCGCGATCACCTACCTCGCCACCTGGTGGGGCTGGATCTTCAAGCCGGGCGGCTGGGGACGCGGCGAGGTCGCCGGGTTCCCGCTCGCGCGGCCGTTCGAGGCCCTGCCCGACCTGTGGAAGTACCACGCCGAGATCTTCAATTTCCATACCGGCCTGGACTCCAAGCACCCCTACCAGTCGTGGCCGTGGGACTGGCCCGTCCTGCGCCGCCCGGTGGCGTTCTTCTACACCGAGCCCAAGGGCGCCTGCGAGGCCGAGAAGTGCTCCCGCGAGATCCTCGGGATCGGCACCCCGGTCCTGTGGTGGGGCGCGATGGCCGCCCTGCTCGTCATCATCGGCATCTGGCTGGTGCGGCGCGACTGGCGGGCGGGCGCGATCCTGCTGGGCTACCTGGCGGGCTGGGTCAGCTGGTTCCCCTCGGCGCTCTCCGGCCGGACGATGTTCCTGTTCTACGCGACGCCGATGCTGCCGTTCATGGTGCTGGCGGTCGTGCTGGCCCTCGGCTATCTCATCGGCCCCGCCGCGAGCGCGCCGGAACCGGCGTCCCGCGGCCTGGGCCTGGACCCGTCTTCGGGGAGGCCGGCCCTGCCGTTCGGCGCCACCGCGGTCTTCCAGGGCAGGAACGGCCCGGTCCCGGGCCGGCGGATACTGGGGGCCGCCGTGGCGGGCGCCTTCGTGCTGCTGGTGCTGGCGAACTTCGCCTACTTCTACCCGATCCTGGCTGCCAAGATCATTCCGTACGACGCCTGGGACGCCAGGATCTGGCTCCGCACCTGGATCTGACGCCGGGGACGGCGCGGACGGCGCGGACGGCGCGGCCCGCCGCTCGACGGGCCGCGCCTCACCTCCCGGTCCGGATCAGCTCCGCCCGAGCATCCCGCGCATCGTGGCGATCTCGGTCTGCTGGGTCCGGACGATCGCCGCGGCCATCGCCTTGGCGTCCGGGTGAGCGCCCTTGGACTGTTCCTCGCGGGCCATGACGACCGCGCCCTCGTGGTGCTCGATCATCATGGTGAGGAACATGCGGTCCAGGGCCGCGCCCGTGGCCTTGCCCAGGTCGGCCATCTGCTTCCCGGTCATCATCCCGGGCATGCCGCCGCCGGAGCCGCCGTGGTCCATGCCGCCGTGGTCCATGCCGCCGTGGCCGCCCTCGCCCGCTCCGCCGTCCTCCGGCGGGACGGTGGCGCCCCACTGCCGGAGCCAGCCGGTCATCGTGCTGATCTCGGGGGCCTGCGCCCGTTCGATCTGCCCGGCGAGCCGCTTGACCTCCGGGTCGCCGGACCTGGCCGCGACCACCTTGGACATCTCCACCGCCTGCCGGTGGTGGGGGATCATCATCTGGGCGAACTTCACGTCCTGGGCGTTGTGGCGAGCCGCCGGGGTGCTCGACGCGGCGCCGGCGGGCGGGGACGCGTGCCCGGAGCCCCCGGACGTCCCCTCGTCACCGCCGCCGCACGCGGCCGTCCCGACCAGCGCGACCGCGCCCGCCACCAGGATCAGCTTCCTCATCGTCTCTCCTTGTCATGAACGTGTGCGGGCATGCCGGAGGAACCGGTGCCGCGTGAGCACCGGCTCCGGGGCCTGTCACAGCCTCAGGACGGAGAGCCGATAGATGCTGGGAGGGCGGGCCCGCGGCCGTCCCGGGGACGGCCGGGGCACCGGCCTGGTCGGCAGGATCGCGAGAAGTGGCCCGCTCAGCCGCCCCCTGACCAGGAGGAGGACGAACGCGACCAGCAACGCGAAGCAGACCGCTCCGGCGCCGCAGCCGGCCTCGTGCGCGCCCCCGTGACCGAGCCCGGCCCGCTGCTCGTCGTGCGATCCGGGAGAGCCGTGCGTTCCGGGAGAGCCGTGCACGGCCTGCATGGTCTGGACGGTCTGCGCCGTCTGCGCGGCCTGGACGGTCTGCGTGAACGGCCCGGACGCCTCGGACGACTCGGACGGCTTCGAGGGCTCGGCGTGCCCTTGGGCGGCCGGCTGGAGGACGGACCTCGCGTGGGACTGGGCGGGGAACGAGGAGACGACCGGGGCGGAGACGTGAACGGGCGAGGGCGTGGCCGAGATCCCGTGCATCATGAACATGCCCGCGAGGAGGCCCAGGCCGAGCAGCAGCGGCCACAGGCCGCGCGCCGCTCCCCGCATGCTCATGGTGTCAGATCGTAGTGGCCCGTGACGGCCCCCACTGCCCCCACGGCCCCCACGGCCGTCAGGGCAGCGGCGCCGGCGAGGTCGTCCGGGCGGCGCGGCCCGAGGCGCCGTCCCCGCGGAGGGGACGGATCCCCAGGAGACAGGTCAGGAAGGCGAGCAGGCCCCCGGCCCCGGCGGCGGCGAACGCCCCGGAGACTCCCGCGAGGTCCTGGCCGATCCCGGCGGCGGCCGAGCCGATGGCGCCTCCCACGCCGAACGCGGCGACCACCCACGCGAACGCCTCGGTCACCGTCCCCTTGGGGACCAGCCGGTCCACGAGGGTGAAGCTGCACGCCAGCATGGGGGCGAGGAAGATCCCGCTGGCGAAGGCCAGCACCGTCATGACCGGCAGGCCGGGGGCCAAGGCGAGGGGCAGGTAACCGGCGGCGAGCGCGGCCATCAGCACCAGGAACCGCCGGTGGTCGCTCCCCGGCCAGGACCGCGCGCCGTAGAACAGCCCGCCGGCGAGGGCGCCGGCCGACATCGCGGCGAGGAGCAGCCCGGAGGCCAGGTCGTCCCCGGCGCGTTCGGCGTAGGCCACGGCCGCGACCGAGTACACGCCCAGCGCGATGCCCGCGCAGGTGAGCGCGAGCAGCAGCACGCGGATGCCGGCGGGGCGCAGCGGCCCCGCCCAGTCGGAGGTGCGCGGCTCGCTCCGCCACGTGCGGGAGGGGACGGAGGTGGTGATGACGAGGGTCCCGGCGACCCCGAGCCCGCCGGTGAGCAGGAGCGCGGTCTCGGTGTTGACGGCCGCGGCGGCGACGACGAGCAGCGGGCCGGCGGTGAACAGGACCTCCTGCGCGGCGGCGTCCAGCGCGTACGCGGCCCTGACCTGCGCGGGCCCGGGCAGCACCAGCGTCCACAGCGCGCGCAGCCCGGCCTCCAGCGGCGGGGTGGCGAAACCGGCGAGGATCACCGCGCCGACCGTCACCGGCAGCGGGTCGGCCCCGGTCAGGGCCAGCAGGGCGAACCCGGCGGCCGACAGCCAGGCGGCCGGCAGCAGCACGCGCGGCTGGCCGAACCGGTCCATGGCCCGCCCGAGGATCGGCTGGCCGGCGGCCATGGACAGCCCGAAGGCGGCGGCGAGCGCCCCCGCGAGCGTGTAGCCGCCGCCCTCCGCGCGGACGTGCAGGACGACCGCGAGCATGCCCATGCCGTTGGGCAGGCGTCCCAGCAGCGTCCCGCCGAGCAGCCGGGCGGCGTAGGTCACCCGCAGGAAGTCCAGATAGGCGCGCACATCCCGCTCCGAGAGTCGTCATACGTAAAACTGCTGACGTCATACGTACCACCTTCGGCTGCGTCCGCTCTACCCTGTTGGAGGATCCGGACCGTCGCGCGCAAGGTCCGGACAGGCCCGGAACGGGGCCGCCAAGGCCCGAGGAGGCACGGTGAGCGAGCCCAGGGAAGCCGCGCCGCCCGCCGCGCCGCCCGCGGCACGGCCCGCCGGGCGGCCCACCAGCAGAGACGTGGCCCAGGCCGCGGGCGTCTCCCAGTCCACGGTCTCCCTCGTCCTCGGCGGGAAGTGGGCCGGGCGGGTCTCGCCCGCCACCGCGCGGACCGTACGCGAGGCCGCGGAGAGCCTCGGCTACCGCCCCAACTCCGCCGCCCGCAACCTGCGCCTCGGCACCACCCGCACGGTCCTGCTCGTCGTACCGACGCTCACCTCGTCCTTCTTCGGCGCCGTCTACATCGGCGCCGCCCGGGTCGCCGCGCGCCACGGGTTCGGTGTGGTGGTCTACCCGCCCGACGACGCGGGCCCCGCGGGGAGCCCGTTCGCGGCGCCGCGGGAGGCGATCGACGGGATCATCGCCTCGTCCATGACGAAGGAGGCGGTGAGCGGCTTCGGTCCCGCCCCGGTGGTGATGCTCGACAGCGGCCCGGCCGCGGGCACCGCCCCCACCGTCGACTTCGCCGTGGAGGACGGCATGCGGGCGGTCGCCGCCCATCTGGCCGGGCTGGGGCACCGGCGCTTCGGCCATGTCGCGGCGGCGGTGGACGAGTGGACGTTCCGTGCCCGCGGGGCGGCCCTCGCCGCCGCCGTCGCGGCGCTGCCCGGCGGCGGGCTGGTCCGGGCCGCCGCCGCGATCGACGTGCACGCGGCGAAGGAGGCGGCCGGTGAGCTGCTCGACCTGCCCGCCCGGCCCACCGCGCTGGTCTGCGACGACGACACGCTGGCCGCCGGCGCGTACAAGGCGGCGCGGGCGCGCGGACTGGAGGTCCCCGGCGACCTGTCGGTCACCGGGTTCGACGACATGCCGTTGGCGATGGCGCTGGAGCCGGAGCTGACGACCGTGCGGCTGCCCGCGCAGGAACTCGGCGTCCAGGGCATGAGCGCGCTGCTGGAGCTGATGGAGGGAGGCCGTCCCGCCTCCCGCGCGCTGCCGGGCGAGCTGGTCGTGCGGGCCTCGACCGCTCCCCCGGCGGGCCCGCCGTGAACGGCCGGGTCCGCCCCGCGCGCCGGGGTATAGGGCTGCCATGACGGACCCACCCTCCCGGAACCCCGGCGGCACCCCGTCCGGCACCCCGTCCGGCACCCCGTCCGGCGGCACCCCGGACGGCGGCCCCCCGGACGGCGGCCCCTTCGGCGCGGGCACGCCCCTCACCCGCGTGTGGCGGAACGGCCGGCTCGCCGGGGAGGGCTTCCCGGTCGCCGAGATGAGCGAGCGGCTGAGCGACCCCGCGGCCGTGGTCTGGGTCGACCTGATCACCCCGGACGGCCCCGGGCTGCGCCTGGTCGCCGAGGAGCTGGGGCTGGACCCGGTGGCGGTGGAGGACGCGATCTCCTCCCAGGAGCGCGCCAAGCTCGACCGCTACCACGGCTACCTCTTCCTCAACGTCTACTCCCCCGAGATCACCGGCGGCGAGCTGGTCCTGCACGAGGTGTCGGCGTTCGTCACCGACCGGGCGCTGGTGACGGTCCGGCAGGACGCCGGGTTCGACGCCGGGGCCCTGGTCCGGCGCTGGGACGAGGGCCCGGACGTCCCGGACGGGGCGGACGGCCCGGCCGCGGGCGGCGCCGCGCTGCTGCTCCACGGCCTGCTCGACCTGGTCGTCGACCGGCAGCTCGACGCCGTGCAGACGCTCGACGACGAGGCCGACCGGCTGGAGGAGCTGATCTTCGACGAGACGTTCCCGGTCCGGGAGATCCAGCGGCGCAGCTTCCTGCTGCGCAAGAACCTGGTGGCGCTGCGCCGGGTGGCGCTGCCGATGCGCGAGATCGTCGACACGCTGCTGCGCCGGCCGTCGCGGATCGTCCCCGACCCGCTGATCCCCTACTTCCAGGACGTCTACGACCACGCGCTGCGGGTCGGCGAGTGGACCGACGGGCTGCGCGACCTGGTCGCCAACCTGCTCGACTCGCGGATCGCGCTGCAGGGCAACCGGCTCAACGAGGTGATGAAGAAGGTCACCAGCTGGGCGGCGATCATCGCGGTGCCGACCGCGGTCACCGGCTTCTACGGCCAGAACGTGCCGTACCCGGGGTTCGGGCACGCCTCCGGGTTCGCGGCCAGCACGGTCATCGTGGTCGCGTGCAGCGTCGGGCTCTACATCACGTTCAAGATCAAGGACTGGCTGTGAACCCGTCCGGTCCCAGGTCCGGCGGGCCGTCCAGGAGCCGTCGCGCCTCCTCGGCCTCGACGGCGCCGAGGCCGGTGAACAGCTCCAGCGCCTCCCTCCGGAGGCGGCGGGCGCCCTCCGGGTCGCCGAGCGCCTCCCGGATCCGGCCGAGCACCACCAGGGCCCGGCCCCGGCGGCGGTCGTCGCCGATCTCGCACCCGATGGCCAGCGACTTCCCGGCCGCCGTGAGGGCCTCGCGCGGATGCCCGCGCAGCAGCCGGGTCTCGGCGATCCGCAGCAGGATGGAGGACTCGCGCGCCCGCAGCCCCTGGGACCAGCAGATCGCCAGGCCGTCGTCGAACCGCGCCATCGCCTCCTCGAACCGCCCGGTCTCGCGGAGCGCGATGCCGAGCGTGCAGAGGGCGTAGGCCTCACCGGCGCCGTGCCCGGCGAGCCGGGCCAGGTCGCGGCTCCGCTCCGCGGCCGGGACGGCCCTGGCCGCCTCCCCCGCCTCCACGTAGGCGTACGCCAGGTCACCGGTACGCTCGGCCTCGCCCGCCCGGTCGCCGAACTCGCGGCTCAGCGTGATCGCCCGCTCGGTGTGCGCGATGGCCGACCGGAGGTCGCGCTCGTGGAAGGCGAGATGGGCGAGCAGGTCGAGGGCCACGGCGAGCAGCGGGCGGTCGCCGGTCTCCCGGCAGAGCCCCGCGGCCCGTTCCGCGTGCGTACGGGCCTCGTCCGGCCGGCCGGTGTGGGTGAGGATCCGCCCCAGCACGTACCGCGCCCGCGCCTCGGACCGCGGGTCGCCGCGCCGCACCGCCTCGTCCAGGACGGCGCGTGCGGCCGGGCGGGCCTCGTCCCAGCGGTACCCGTCGTCCAGGAGCGGGTCCAGGGCGATCAGGAGGTCGGCCGCCTCACCGAGCGCGCCCCCGTTCCCGCTGGCCTCCCCGCCCGCGTCCCCGCCGGCCTCCCTGTCCGCGTCGCCGCCGGCTTCGAGGCGGGCCGCCTGGCGGATGACGGCCAGGGAGCCGGGCAGCTCACGGTAGGTCCACTCGCGCGCCTCGCCCGCGCTGGAGAACTCCAGGCCGCCCGCCTCGCCGGGGCCGGCCACCGGCACGGGCGCGCCCGGCCTGACCACCCGCAGCACCTCCAGCTGGGCGCCCAGCGCGAACCGCAGGAGCCGGCGCAGGGCGTCCGCGCGCTCGCCCCGCTCGCCGGGCGGCTCGGGGACCTGGCGGGCGAACAGCCGCAGCAGCTCGTGGTAGCGGTAGCGCTCGGGCGACGGCGAGTCGAGCAGGCCGAGGTCGACCAGCGACTCCAGGACGTGCCCGGCCTCGGCGCGGGAGGTGCCGAGGAGCGCGGCGGCGGCGGGCGGCGACAGGTCCCCGATCTCGGGCACGGCCAGCAGCCGGAACGCCCGCGCCGTCCCCGCCTCCAGCCGGTCGTAGCCCGGCTGGAACGCGGTCTCGACGGCGAGGCCGCCGATCCTCAGCTCGGCCAGCCGCCGGCCGCCGTCGGCGAGCCGCGCGGCCAGCGCGCGGACCGGCCAGCCGGGACGGGCCGCCAGCCGGGTGGCGGCGATCCGTACGGCCAGCGGGAGGAAGCCGCACAGCGCGACCACGTCCACCACGGCCCGCCGCTCGGCGGCGGCCCGGGGGCCCGCGATCGCGGCGAAGAGGTCGATCGCCTCCACCGGGTCGAGCACGTCCAGGTCGATCCGGCGGGCGCCGGGCGGGCCGGCGGGCCGGGCCCGCGAGGTCACCAGGACCGCGCACCCGGCCGTCCCGGGCAGGAGCGGGCGGATCTGCGCGGCGTCGCGGGCGTCGTCGAGGAGCAGCAGGACGCGCCGGTCGGCGAGCAGGGTCCGGAACAGGGCGGCCCGCTCGTCCTCCCCCTCGGGGACGGAGGGGCCGGGCACGCCGAGCGCCCGCAGGAACTCCCCGAGCGCCGCGGCCGGCGGCAGCGGGCGCTCACCCGTGCCCAGCAGGTCGATGGCGAGCTGGCCGTCGGGGTAGGCGGCCCGGACGGCGTGCGCGACGTGGACGGCCAGGGCGGTCTTGCCCACGCCGGCGGCCCCGGAGACGGTGACGACCACGGGCGCGGTGCCGTCCCGGCGGGTCAGCCATCCGGTCATCCGGTCGACCAAGGGCGCGCGCCCGGTGAAGTCGGCGAGGCCGGCGGGCAGCGAGGCGGGCCGTTCCCGTTCCGTCGCGGTGCCGCTCGCCCCGGACACCGGCGGGTGGGCGGGGACGGGCGCGGCGAGGGACGGGTCGTTCCGGAGGATCCGTTCCTGCAGGTCGCGCAGCCCGGTCCCCAGGTCGGCGCCCAGTTCCCCGGCCAGCGTACGGCGCGCCGCGGCGTAGACCTCCAGCGCCTCCGCCTGGCGCCCGCACCGGTACAGCGCGAGCATGAGGAGCCCGCGCAGGGGCTCGCGCAGCGGGTGTTCGGCGCATAGCACGGTCAGCTCGGCGACGACGTCGGCGTGCCGGCCCAGTTCGAGGTCGGTCTCCAGGCGGGCCTGCAGGACGGCCAGCCGCCGCTCGGCCAGCCGGTCCCGGTGCGCCCGCGCGTACGGGCCGGGCAGCCCGGGCAGCGGCGCCCCTTCCCACAGGTCGAGGGCCTGGACGAGCAGCTCGCGGGCACGGGCCGGGTCGCCGGCGGCGCGGGCCCGGCCGGCCTCGGCCGCGCGCGCCTCGAAGACCTCGGCGTCGAGCATGCCCGGTGCCGTGCGGAGCGCGTACCCGTTCCCGGCCGGGACCAGGACCTCGGGTCGGGCCCGGTCGGTCTCCAGGACGCGGCGGAGGCGGGAGGCGTAGGTGCGCACCGTGCCGACGGCGCGGGCGGGTGGGAGATCGCCCCACAGGGCGTCCACCAGAGCCTCGACCGGCATCGCCCGGCCGCGGCCGAGCAAGAGCACGGCGAGCAGGGCGCGCTGCTGGGGGCCGCCCAGGCTCAGCTCCGCGGGCCCCCGCCAGGCGCGCACGGGCCCGAGCACGGCGAAGCGCGGCGCGGGGGCGGGAGCATCCACAGCACCACAGTGTTCCATTCCGGTCCGACACTTCCGAGGTGAGCGAAACCCGGAGGTCACCCCACAGCCGTTTATGTCGCCTCGTATCGTGATCCGCAATGGAAACGCCCCAGGTGCCGCTCTCCTTCGCCGTCCTCGGCCCGCCGCGCGGACGGCGCGGCGCGGACGAGCTGCCCCTGGGCTCACCCCAGCAACGCGCGGTCCTGGCCGCGCTGCTCCTCGGGGAGGGGCGGCCGGTCACCGCGCCGGAACTCGTCCGCGCGGTCTGGGGCGGCGCGCCGCCCAAGCGCGCGGTCGGCACGCTGCGCACCTACGTGTCCCGGCTGCGCCGCCTGCTGGAGCCCGGCCGGGACGGCGCGTACCGGGTCCTGGTGTCGGTCGGGGACGGCTACGCCCTGCGCCTCCCGCCGGGCGCGCTCGACGCCGCCGCCTTCGAGGCCGGCGCCGCGGCGGCCGGGGAGGCGCGCTCGCTGGGCCGTCCGGCGGAGGCGCTCGGCCTGCTGCGCGAGGCGCTGGGCCGGTGGTACGGCGAGCCCCTGGCGGGCGTGCCCGGCCCGTACGCGCGGGCGCAGCGGGACCGGCTGGCCGAGCGCCGGCTGGCCGTCCTCGAATCCCGGCTGGAGCTGGAACTGGAGCTGGGGGCGGACGCCGCGCTGATCCCCGAGCTGACCGCGCTGGTCGCCGAGCACCCCTTGCGGGAGCGCCCGCGCGGCCTGCTGATGCTGGCCCTGCACCGGGCCGGGCGGCACGCCGAGTCCAGGGCCGTGTACGACGAGGCCCGCCGCGTCCTGGCCGAGGAGCTGGGCCTCGATCCCGGCCGCCCGCTGACCGGCCTGCACCGGCGCCTGCTGACCGAGGCCGCCGGAACGGCGGCGGCAGCGGGAACAGCGGCGGGAGCGGGAACGGCGGCGGGAGCGGGAACGGCGGGAACCGCCGAGGCCGAGGCCCCCGGGAGCACCGAGACCGCAGCGGCCGGTGCCGCCCCGCAGCCCGCGGCCCCGCAGCCCGCGGCCCCGCAGGCCGCGGCCCGGCCGCCCGCGCAGCTGCCGGGCGACGTGCCCGACTTCACCGGCCGCGAACGGCTCGTCGAGGAGGTGCGGGCGGAGCTGCTGGCCGAGCCGCGGCGGGCGGTGCCGATGGTGGCGGTGTCGGGGGCCGCGGGCGTGGGCAAGACGGCGCTGGCCCTGCACGTGGCCCATCGCGTCCGGGCCGCGTTCCCCGGTGGGCAGCTGTACGCCGACCTGCGCGGCGCGGGCGCCGATCCGGCCGATCCGCACGCCGTCCTGGGCGCGTTCCTCCTGGCGCTCGGGGTGGACCGCGACGCGATCCCGGCCGGGCCGGGCGAGCGCGCCGCCCTCTACCGGACCCGGCTGGACGGGCGCCGGGTCCTGGTCATGCTGGACGACGCCCGCGACGCGCGGCAGGTCGCGCCGCTGCTGCCCGGCTCGCCGTCCTGCGCCGTCCTGATCACCAGCCGGTCCGCGCCGGGCGGTCCGGGCTCCGCGCGGCCGGTGGGGCTGGAGGTGATGGAGCCGGACGAGGCGCTGGCGCTGGCCGGCCGGATCGCCGGCGCGGAACGGCTCGCGGCCGAGCCCGCCGCCGCCCGCGAGCTGCTGGCCGCCTGCGGGCATCTGCCGCTGGCGGTGCGGATCGCGGCCGCCCGGCTCGCCGCGCGCCCGTCCTGGACGGTGGCGTCCCTGGTGGAACGGCTGGCCGGCCGGCGCGACCGGCTGGCCGAGCTGCGGGTCGCCGACCTGGCCGTGGAGGCGGTGTTCCGGCTCGGCTACGACCGGCTCGATCCCGCGCTCGGGCGGGCGTTCCGGCTGCTGGCCCTGGCGGAGGGCCCGGCGTTCTCGCGCGAGGCCGCGGCGGCGGTGCTGGGAACGTCCGTCCACGAGGCCGAGGACCTGTGCGAAGCGCTGGTGGACGCCAGCCTCCTGCGATCACCGGATCCCGGCCGCTACCGCTACCACGAGCTGCTCAAGATCTACGCGCGGCAGTGCGCCGAGCGCGACGAGGCGCCGGCGGAGCGCACCGCCGCGCTGCGCCGGCTGCTGCACTTCTACCTGGCGACCGCCCGCGCCGCGCACCTGCTGGTCAGTCCCGGGGACGGCCGGGTGCGCGGCCCGCTGCCGCCGGACGCGGTGCCGGGGCCGGCGTTCGGCTCGGCGGACGCGGCCCGCGACTGGCTGTTCGCGGAGGCCCCGGCCCTGTTCGCGGCGATCACGCAGGCGGCCCGCGCCCCCGCGGAGGACGGGCGGGAGGGCGGGCCGGGCTCGCCACTGCCCGCTGCCGCCGACCTCCTGCTGATGACCGACGTCCTGGTGGGCTCGGGCGTCCACGCGCGGGAGGGCGAGCAGGCCGCCCACGCCGTGATCGACGCGGCCTGGGAGCGCCGCGACCCGCGCAGCGAGGGCCGTGCCCACCTGCGCCTGGGGTGGATCTACTACAACGCCGACCGGGTGGAGGACAGCGCCGCGGTGTGCCGGGTGGCGCTGCGCCGGGCGCGGGAGGCCGGCGACGCCTGGGTGGTCGCCGTCGCGCTCGGGCTGGCCGGCGCGTGCGCGTTCATGATGGGCCGGCACGAGGAGGCGCTGCGCCGCTACCTCGAATCGCTGGACGGTTTCCGCAGGATCGGCGACCCCTCCGGGGAGGGGTACGTCCTGGGCGGCCTGTCCCGCGCCCTGCTCGCAATGGGCCGGGCCGAGGAGTCGATCGTCGCGGCCGAGCACGGCCTGGCGCTGCACCGCGACGCGGGCGGTGCCCAGCGCACCGGGTACGGCCTCTACCATCTCGGCGTGGTCCTGCGCGGCACCGGGCGGCCGGAGGAGGCGACGGCGCGGCAGCGGGAGGCCGTGAAGACGTTCCGGGCCCGCCGCGACCGCCTCGGTGAGGGGCTGGCGCTGTTCCGCCTCGCCGAGGCGCAGCTGCGGCTGGACCGGCCGGAGGAGGCGGAGCGGAACGCCCGCCGGGCCCTGGAGATCCTGCGCGGGACCGGCCATGCCTGGGGCCAGGGGCAGGCCCTGCGCGTACTGGCGGGCGCGCTGGACGGCCTGGGCCGTACCGGCGAGGCCGACGCCTGCCGCCGCCGCGCCCTGCGGCACTTCGACCGCCGCCGGGGCCCGGAGGCCGACGAGGTGCGGGCCCACCTCGGCACGGCGGTCGAATCCCCCCGCTGAACCCGCCGCACCCTGCGCGACCAGCCTTGATAGCGTTTCGCATATCTAAATCGGCGCAATATCCGTATTGGACTTGCCCGGACCTCTTCTGGTCTGCTCTCTCCATCCCCCGCCCCCGGCCGCCCCCTCGCGCAAGGTCCTGATGACGCCGTCCCCCTCCCTCGTCTCCGCCGGCTCCCCGCCGCCCGCCGCCCGGACGTCCGGCGACGGCCAGGTGATCACGCTGATGGTCGTGATCCAGGCCGCCATCGCCCTCGGCTTCTTCGCCGTGATGGCGCACGTGGTCGCGCATCTCCGGGACGGCCTGGGCCTGACGGCCGGAACGATCGGCCTGGTGCTCGGCCTGCGGGTCGGCGTCCAGTACGCGCTGCTGCTGCCGGTCGGCGCGCTCACCGACCTGCTCGGCGCCGCCCGGGCGGGCGTGGTCGCCTGCGCGCTGCGCGCGGCCGGGTTCGCCCTGCTCGGGACGGCGAAGGGCCTGCCGGAACTGGTCGCGGCGGCGGTCCTGCTGGGCGCGGGCGGCGCGCTGTTCCATCCTGCCGCGCAGAGCGTGCTGGCCGGGCTGTCACCGGAACGGCGGGCGCGCGGGTTCGCCGCGTACATCGCCACCCAGCACGCGGCGGCGGTGGCCGGGCCGCCCCTGGGCCTGGCGCTGCTGGCGCTCGGGGCCGGCGTCATGGGCTCGCCGGACGGGTTCGGGCTGCTGGCCGGCGCGGCGGCCACCGCGTGGACGCTCTCCGCGGGGCTCTTCCTGCTGCTCAGGCGGCACCTGCCGCGCCGTGACCGGGGCGCGGGCGGCCGGGCCCCGGACGCCATGGCCGCGTTCCGGGGCGTGCGGGCGGTGGCCGGAGACCGCACGTTCCTGCTGTTCGTCCTGGCCACGGCCCCCACCACGCTGCTCGTCGACCAGGCGATGACGGTGGTGCCGCTGAAGGGCTTCTCGCCGGAGGCGGCGACGCTGTTCTTCTGCGTGCTCGCAGCGTCGGCGGCGGCCGCGCAACCCTGGGTCGCCTCGCGGCGGCGAGGCGAACGCCCCTGGGTGCTGCGCTGCGGGCTGCTGCTCGGGGGCGCGTCGTACCTGGTGCTCGTCCCCCTCGACGGCGCCGACCCCGGCCCCGGCTGGATGCTCGCGGCCGTGCTCGGCGGCCTGGCGAGCGGCCTGGTCCAGCCTGCGCTCTTCCAGCGGGTGGCCCGGCACGCCACGCCCGAACGGTTCGGGACGCACTTCGGCGTGCTGTCCTTCCTGCACGGGACGTTCGCGTTCGCCGGCGGGCTCGTGGTGGGGCGGCTCTTCGACCTCGGCGCGCCGGGCGCGACCCTCGCGCTGGCCGGCCTGGCCGCGCTCGGCGCGGCGGCGGCCCTCCTGCCGGGGCGCCGGGCCGCCCTCCGGACGGCGGACCGCCGATGACGATCCGGCTATCGATGTCCGCCCTATATGCAGATTGGTATGATTCGCGGTCGTGAACCTGGTGGGGCACCTGAGGTGTTTCGTGGTCGTGGCGGAGGAACTGCACTTCGGCCACGCCGCCGAGCGCCTCGGCATGGCCCAGCCCCCGCTCAGCCAGCGGATCCAGCGGTTGGAGAAGGAACTGGGCGTACGGTTGTTCGACCGGTCGAGCCGGAGGGTGACGCTCACCGCCCCCGGCCGCCTGCTGCTGGCGGAGGCCCGCGAGTTCATCGCCCGCGCCGACCGGATCTACGCGCTGGCCGAACGCGCCCGGGAGGGCGGCGCGGGCACCCTGCGCGCGGGGCTGCCGTCCGGCCTCGGCGGAGCCGTGGTCGCCGCGATCATCGCCGCGTTCCGGGACCGGCGCCCCGACCTGCGGCTCGACCTGCGCGAGCTGCCCACCGACGAGCAGGCCCGCGCGCTCGCCGACGGCACCCTGGACGTGGGGGTCCTGAGGCACCCCTGCGACACCCGCGATCTCGCGCTCGGCCCCATGCTCGGCCAGCCCGTCGGCGTCCTCCTGCCCCGGCCCGACCCCGCGCCCGCCCCCGTGACCGGGGACGATCGCGCGCCCGGCGGCGTATCCGGCGACCATCCCGCGCCCGGCGACCATCCCGCGCCCGGCGACGGTCCCGCGCCCGGCGGCGATCCCATACCCATCGACGATCCCGTGCCGGACGGCGCGGGACTCGGCGGGGGCGCGCCGGTGCACCTCGCCGACCTGGCCGACCGGGAGCTGGTGATCTTCCCCCGGGAGCAGGCCCCCGGCTCGTACGACGAGCTGCTGGTCACCTGCCGCCGGCACGGGTACGACCCGCCCGCCGTGCACCAGACCGCCGACCCGCAGTTCGCCCTCGGCCTGGTGCTCGCCGGCACCGCCGTCGCGCTGACGCCCCGTACCGCGGACACGGCCGGGGTGGTGTGGCGCCCGCTCGCCGGCGGCCCGCTGGTCTGGCGCACGTCCTGCGCCTGGCGGCGGGCGGGCGAGCCGGACCGCGCCGTCGCCGAGTTCACCGCCGCCGCGACCGCCGTCCTGCGGCGCGAGGCGGGCATGGCTCCGCTCGACCGCGCCCCGGCTCGCCGGGTCGTACCGCGCCCCGCCTCGGGATTCCTGGCATGAGCGACCCGAGGGCCAGGATCGAGGCGGTCTTCCGCAAGGCGGGCGTCACCGGCTACCTGCACGCCGCCGACCTGGACAGCGGGCGGGAGATCGGCCTTCGCGGGGACGAGCCGGTGGTGCTGGCCTCGGTCTTCAAGGTGCCGCTGCTGGTGGCGTTCCATCGCCAGGCCGCGGCCGGGCTGCTGGACCCCACGGAGGCGGTCACGCTGCCCCCGGAGGGGCGCACCGAGGGCCCCACGGGCCTGTCGGCGCTCCTGGACGAGGTCCGGATGTCCCTGCGCGACCTGGCCTTCCTCATGATCACCGTGAGCGACAACGCCGCCGCCGACGTGCTGTTCGCCCGGGTCGGCATGGACGCGATCAACGCGACGATCGAGGCGATGGGCCTGCGCCGGACCCACATCGTCGCCAACGGCCGGGCGCTGCACGACACCCTTCTCCGGGACGCCGGCGTCACCGGTCTCGGGGAGGTGTGGTCACGGCTCGACGAGCCCGGCGTCCTCCCGTCCCTGCGCGTGCTCGACCCCGCCCACACCAACCGGAGCACGCCCCGCGAGATGGTCCGGCTCCTCTCCCTCATCTGGCGGGACGAGGCGGCGCCCCCGGCCGAATGCGAGAAGATGCGGCGGCTGTTCGGCCTCCAGGTGTGGCCGCACCGCCTGTCCTCCGGGTTCCCCTACGACGACGTCCGGGTGAGCGGCAAGACCGGCACGCTGCCCACTCTCCGCAACGAGGTCGGCGTGGTCGAGTATCCCGACGGGGGGCGGTACGCGATCGCCGTGTTCACCCGTTCCCTCCTGCCCATGGCGGTGCATCCGGAGGCGGACGCCGCCATCGGCGTCACGGCCCGCCTGGCGGTGGAGGCCCTCCGCGAGGACGCGTGAGCCACGTGAGCCGCGTGCGCCGCGTGCGCCGTGACGCCGGAGCGCGGTTCAGGAAGGGCCGTCGCCGGTGATGACGGCGACCGCCTCCACCTCGACGAGCTGGTCGTCGTACCCAAGGACGGTCACGCCGAGCAGCGTGCTGGGCGCGTCGTGGTCGCCCATGTGCTCCCGGACGACCTCCCACGCCTCCACCAGGTCCTCCTGCCGGGCGGACGCGACGTACACCGTGGTCTTGACGACGTCGCGCAGCGAGGCCCCCGCGCCTTCGAGGACGGCGATGAGGTTGCGCATCACCTGGCGGGCCTGCTCCGCGTAGTCGCCCGGCGCGACGGTCCGGCCGTCGACGTCGAGGGGGCAGGCCCCGGCCGTCCAGAGGGCACGGACGGGCGTCGCGGCCTCCGCCGCGTAGGCGTAGTCCACGGTCTGGGCGAGGTCATCGTTGCGGATCAGACGGACGCCTGCGTTCATCGTGCTCCCATGGTGATCGTCGTGGTGGTTCCGGTCGGTCGTGGTGGTTCCGGTCGGTCGTGGTGGTTCCGGTCGGTATCGTGTGGGCGCCGGAGGGACGCGCTGAATGCCTGGACGCTCGTATGCCCGATCGTAGAGCCGATCATGAGCCCGATCGCGTGCTCGCGGGGCGGTACCGCCTGCTGGAACGGCTCGGCCGTGGCGGTATGGGGACGGTCTGGTCCGCCGAGGACCGCACGCTCGGCCGCGCGGTGGCGGTCAAGGAGATCGTGTTCCCGGACGGGTTCACCGGGGACGAGCGCCGGGTGGCCACCGAACGCGCCCGGCGGGAGGCCCGGGCCGCCGCGCTGATCGACCACCCCGGGGTCATCACCGTGCACGACGTGGTGGTCGAGGACGATCGGCCGTGGATCGTCATGGAACTGGTGCGCGGCCCGTCCCTCGAACAGGTCGTCGCCCGTGACGGCCCGCGCCCGCCCATCGCGGCGGCGGGCCTCGGCCTCCAGGTGCTCGACGCGCTGCGGGCGGCGCACGCCCGGGGGATCGTGCACCGGGACGTCAAGCCGGGCAACGTGCTGTTCGCCGAGGACGGCCGAGTGGTGCTGACCGACTTCGGCATCGCGAGCATCGAGGCCGACCCCTCCCTCACCCGTACCGGGTCCTTCGTGGGGTCGCCCGGCTACATCGCCCCGGAACGCCTGCGCGAACGGCCGGGCGGCCCGGAGTCGGACCTGTGGTCGCTGGGCGCGACCCTGTACATGGCCGTGGAGGGCAGGCCGCCGTTCGAGCGGGACGGCCCGATGGCGGTCCTGGGCGCCGTCCTGACCGAGGAGCCTGCGCCGCCCCGGCAGGCGGGCTCGCTCTCGCCCCTGCTGTGGCATCTGCTCCAGAAGGAGCCCTCCGCCCGGCCGGACGCGGAGACCGTCGCGCGGGTGCTCCGGAACGTGGCGGCGGGCGGGCCCTCCGGACTGCCCGACCCCGTCCCGCCCAGGCCATCGTCCGCCGCCACCGCCTCGCCCGGGGTCCTCACCTCGCCCGGCGCCGGCCCGCCTGGCACCACCTCGCCCGGCGCCGCCTCGCCCAGCGCCCCGCTCGGCTCCGGCCCGCCCGGCTCGGGTTCGCGCCCCTCCCGGCTGTGGATCCCGCTGGCGGCCGGGGCGGCGATGCTGCTCGTCGCCGTCACCGCCCTCGCCGTCGGCGTGGTCGCCTTCTCCGGCAACGGAAGGGAGGAGCCGCCCGCCGGGCGCACGGGCCCCGTGGCGGAGCCGACCGCCCCCGGCCGGGCCGGGCCCTCCTCGTCCCCGCCCGCCTCGTCCCCGGCCTCCCCGCGGGCGAGCGTCCCCGCCGTCGATCTGTGCGCCCTCCTGACCTCGCAGCAGATCCGCCGCCTCCTGCCCTCGGGCACGCCCCGGACGGACCGGGAGGACGGCAGGTCGTGCGGCTGGACCACCGGCAAGCGCGGACTCGCGATCACCGATATCGGCCGCGGCTCGGCGGCGCTCCCGCCCGAGTCGGCCGCCGAGGCCCACAACAAGTTCGTGGCCTGGAGGAACGCCAGGTCCCAGGCCTCGGACCGGGTGTACTGGGGCTGGACGGAGATCGGTGTCGACACCGTCCGCGCCAGGCAGAGCGCGGCCCGCGCGGTCCCGGGCATCGGCGACGAGGCCTTCGCCTACGGCTCGACCGGGATAACCAAGCCCATGGACAAGTCCTACGTCGTCCTGCGCGTGAAGAAGACGGTGCTGGAGGTGCAGTACGCCTACGAGCGCGGCACCGCCTCGCCCGACGGCGCCTCCCGGGCCGCCCGCTGGGTCGCCGGGAGCCTGGCGGGCCGGTCATGACCAGGATCCTCGCCGGCCGCTACCGTCTGCTCCGGCGCCTGGGCGCAGGGGGCATGGGGGTCGTCTGGAGCGGCCGCGACGACGTGCTCGGACGCGACGTCGCGGTCAAGGAACTCCTCCTGCCCGACCACCTGGACCCGGAGCAGCGCGAGCAGGCCGCCCGGCGCGCGCTGCGGGAGGCCCGCACCTCGGCGCTCCTCCGGCACCCGGCCATCGTCACGGTGCACGACGTCGTCATGGACGAGGGACGGCCCTGCATCGTCATGGACCTGCTGCCGGGCCGTTCCCTGGACACCGTCGTCGCCGACGACGGCCCGCTGACTCCCGAACGGGCGGCGCGGGTCGGCATCGAGGTCCTCGGCGCCCTCCGGGTCGCCCACGCCGGGGGCGTGCTGCACCGCGACGTGAAACCCGCCAACATCTTCCTCCGCGACGACGGCCGCGCCATCCTCACCGACTTCGGCATCGCCACCCTGGAGGGCGACGCCACGCTCACCCGAGAAGGGTCCCTGCTGGGGTCCCCGGCGTTCATGGCCCCCGAACGCGTCCAGCACGCGCCGAGCGGGCCCCCGTCCGACCTGTGGTCCCTGGGTGCGACCCTCTACACGCTGGTCGAAGGACGCAACCCGTTCGCCCGGTCCACCCTCATGGGCACGCTCGGCGCCGTGCTCGCCGACGAGCCCGACCCGCCCCGGGACGCCGGGCCGCTCGGGCCGCTCCTCATGGCGATGCTCGCCAAGGACCCCGCGAACCGGCCGAGCGCGGAGGCGACCGAAAGCTCCCTGCGCGCCCTCGCGGCGGGCCGGCAGCCCCTCCCCTCCTTCCCGGCGCCCTCTCCTCCGCTCCCCTCGGCCCCTCTCCCCTCGGCCCCGCCCTCCGCGGCCACGCACGCCGCGGGGCCGCAGGGGCCGCACGGCGGCGGTCCCGGGCAGCCGACCGTGCCGTCCGCCCACCCCGGGCGGACCGGCAAGAGCGGCGTGGCATGGGTGATCGGGGCGGTGACCGCGGCCTGCACGGCGGTCGCCGCGGCCGTCATCGCGATCGTCGCCCTGAACGACCCGTCCGGGCCCTCGGCCGCGCGGACCGCCCCGGCGGCGGCGCCGTCCCGCTCCGCCCCCGCCGCCTCCGGGACCGCGCCCGCCCGCCTCGCCGCTCCCCCGTCCCCCTGCGGGCTCGTCACCGCGGAACAGGCGGCACGGCTGGTGCCGGGCTTCTTCACCACGAACGACTCCGGCACCCAGGCGTCCACCGGGATGCCGCGCAAGTCCTGCACCTGGATGACGAGCGCCGGCCGGACCGGCCTGGACGGCCGGCTGACGGTCACCCTCCGTACCGCGCCGGACCGGGCCGCGGCCGGACGGCAGCTCGCGAAGGAGCGGGACGCCGGGCTCTCCGGCGTCGCCACCGTGGCGGACCTCGGGGACGAGGCGTACTCCGCCGAGAGCGGCTCCCGCTTCCTGGTGCTCTTCCGGGCCGGCGACCTCCTCGCCGAGGTCGCTTATCGCGCGGAACGCCCGGACGCTTCCCAGGAGGCCCTCAAAGCCGCCCGCTGGGTGGAGAAATCCCTCGCCCGTTCCCGCTGAACCCGCGTTCGCGTCCAACCCGCGTTCGCGTCCAACCTGCGTTCCGCGGACGACCGAAAGTCACGCCATATCCGCCCCGGATTTTCACGGCGGCCATGAACTGGCCCCGTCAAAAAGCGAGGCCCGGCCGGTCAGGACGCGGTGTGAATTACGGGGCCGGTCTCCTCGTCCCCGTCCCAGACCATCCCGCCCAGCCTCCGCACGAGGTCGCGCGCGAAGCGCCGCGCGAGATCGTCGGCGCCCTCGCGTTCGGCGGCGCGCATGCGCACCCGCCACAGCGGCGGCTCCAGCCCCGCGGCCCGTTCGCCCAGCAGCCGCTCGGCCTCGCCGGGCGCCCGGATGCCGACCGGCGCCTCGATCGACAGCAGCGTGCCGCCGGAGACGTCGCACAGCCGGATGAGCCCGTCCCGGCCGGCCAGGTCCAGTCGCAGGTCGTCCCCGACCGCGCCCAGCCCGTCGAGAACGGCCACGGTATCGGGCATTTCTTGAGTCAGGACGACGACATCGTAGGTCACGCCGGTTCACCTCCGCCGATGGTTCACCACGCCCCCACCGACAGAATACTGTCGAAGTGCACCGATGGCGACGGAATGGCCATGACGTGATCGTGGTCGCATTTCGTCGGCCACTTCTCGGTATGGCGGTGTTCGCACGGGGCCGGGCCGGGTGCGTTCATGAGGACGGACGCTCCCGCGCGAATACGCGAGGTCGCCCCGTTTAGACTCCCGCCCCGGATGTCCTGAGCGACGCACGCGCGACAGGGTGAAGGTTCCGCTCGCGTACTCCTCCGCCGGACCCGGCCCGGGCGCCGTCAGGGTGGCGGAAGGGTGGGGACGGCGCCGCCCTCGGCCACCTCGGCCTCCACCCCGGGCAGGTGCCCGGCCCACCTCGCGGCGATCTCGGCCGCCCGGCCGGGATCGGGGAAACGGCCCAGCCCGATGGCGTACCGCGCGGACACCGGCCCCGTCTCGAAGGGACGGGGCCAGGCGTGCGCGTCCGCGGCGCCCGCGTCCTGCAGGGCGGTGAGCAACGCCCGCACGCGCCCCCGGACGCGGCCCAGGGCCTCCTCGAACTCGGCGCGCGCGGCGCCCCGTACCGTCAGCACCACCCAGGCGGTGTGGCGGCGGTGCAGGGGCGGGGGCGACAGCAGTTCGGGCCAGGGGTCGGTGCCGCTCCCGGCGGCGTCCTCCAGGATCTCCCACGCCCGGTAAAGCTCCTGGGTGAGCAGGTTCAGGCCGCCGGGCCCCACCTGGCCGGCGCAGTTCCGCACCGGCGCGGACGGGGTCATGATCGATACCGGTGCCGGGGGGTCCCCGGCGGCGGGCCCGGCCGCGAGGGTGACCGGTTCCCGCCAGTCCCAGGCGGCCCAGGTGGCGAAGAAGTGCCGGGCCAGGTCGTCGCCCGTACGGTCCCCGGCCTCGGCGGCGGTGCGGGCCGCCAGCACGGCCCAGGCCAGGCCGGGCAGCCCGCCGAACGGGGCCGAGTCGAGGCCGCGCGCCCTCGCCCACGCCTTCACCCGCCGGGCCAGCGCGGTGAACGCGGGGCGAGCGCCGCCGGCCGCGGCCAGGACGGCATCCGCGTCGCCGACCGCGCTCAGCGCGACGGCAGCCTCCTCACCCAGTTCGGCGCGGCGGGCCACCGCCAAGCCGGGGTGGAGCGGCCCGGCGGCGACCGCGGTCAGGTCCACCTCCAGCCCGTCCACGCCGAACCGCAGGACCGGGACCCTGGCTCCGGGCACCTCCCGTACCCCGGTGGCCTCCGGCAGCGCCGCGGCCACCCGCGCCCGGACGTCCACCGCGCCGGCGGCGCCCGGAAGCACCGCCACCAGGTCCAGGTCGGCTCCCGGAAGCGCGCAGCCCATGCGCCTGGATCCGGTGACGTGGACGGTCCCTTCCGGGAGCGCCCGGGAGACGCGCCCGGCGAGGCGCCCGGCGAGGGCGGCGTCCCGCCGCCCGTCCTCCTCGGCGGGGAGGGCGGGGCCGGGCTCGGGCAGCCAGCGCACATCGCCCGTTCCCAGCGCGATCGTGGCGCGGGGCCGCATCGGCTCGTCGCCCCTCCGGGAGAGCACGACCAGCTCGGCGACCCGCGCCGCCGTCCCGCCGAGCCGGGCGGCGCAGCCGGCCGCGACCCGGCCGGGGTCCCGGGTACGGCCGAGGGTCAGGTGCGGGGTGAATCCCTCGGCCCGTCCCCGGCAGCGCGGGAACCGTTCCTCCAGCGCGCGGCGCAGGGCCGCCCACGGCTCCGTCCCGGCCGCGGCCGGGTCGAGCCAGACGGTGCCGTCCTCGCCCGGGCCGCGGGAACGGTGCTCGAAGGTGCGCACGCCCTCCAGCCGGGCGGTGAACGGCGCCGTCCCGGCCGCGGCGGCGGAGAGCGGCGGCATCGCCCGTTCGAAGTCGGCCTCCGGGACGAAGCCGAAGAAGAGGTTGACGTGCGGCGGCCACCGGCCGATCTGCGGGTCGTGCTCGCGGCGGATGTCCTGGAGGTCCGGCCACAGCTCGTCCGGCGGGATCCAGGCCACCGCCGTGCGGGCCGTCGGCGCGACGTCCAGGAGCGCACCGTGGGCCGCACCGTGGGCGGGGCCGGTCTCGTGGACGAACTCGGCCCGCACCCCGTAGTGGTCGGAGACGTGGAGGCCGTCCGGGGCGGGCTCGGTGCCCCAGAGGGAGGCGCCGGCCGCCCGCCGGCCGGCGGAGCGCAGCAGGATCCGGTCGAGCCGGGCCGCCTGCCCGGACAGTGAGGTGAGCGCCGCGAGCGGGTTGGCGCCCGGGTCGAAGGTGGGCGTCCGGTCGCCGGGTCCGCGCGCCTCCGTCCAGGCGTCCCGCAGGCCGAGGGCGGCGGCCGGCCCGTCCGGTCCCTCGCCGCGGTCGTTGAAGTCGCCCAGGAGGATCACCTCGTCCAGGCCGGCCAGGCCCTCGGCGAGCCGGGCCAGCTCGGCCCCGCGCCGGGCGGGCGCGCCCGCCGAACGGTCGCTGCTGAGGTGGACGGCCGCCACCGCGAGCGGGCCGGACGCGGTCCGCACGGTGATCGCGGACACGGCCTTGTGCGGGCCGAGGGCATGCCATCCGGCCTCGCGGACGGGCAGCCTGCTGAGCAGCAGGACGCCGCAGTCCTCGACGTCCGTCCCGGCGGGATGGGTGCCCAGCGTGTAACCGGCGCGGACCCAGGGCTCCCCGGCCAGCATGGCGAGCAGCCGGGCGTCGACCTCCTGCAGCGCGATGACGTCGGCGGCGGCGTCCTCCAGGGCCGCCAGCAGCAGCGGGCGGCGGCGCTCGGTGTGAAGCCGGTCGGCGTCGTAGCGGTCCCACAGCGTGTTCCAGGTCAGGACGCGCAAAGGCGCCGTGCCCGCCTGGGGCGTCTGGGGCGCCGCGGCCTCGCCCGCCGCGGGACGCCATCGGGCGGCCTGGGGGTCCCAGGCGTGCGGGGTCCTCGCCGTGAAGAACGGCGCCCTCAGGAGGCGCGCCTCGCGCACCCGGCCGGCGGTGGTGGCGTCGATGAGGTCCACGCCGGTGGCGCGGTCCCAGACCACCTCACCGTCCGCCTCGAAGAACAGCACCCGGTGCCAGGGGATCTCACCGCCGGGGACGAAGGCGGGCAGCGGGATCCGCCCGGGCCCCGCGCCGCGCTGCTCCACGCCGAGCACCCACCTGGCCGGGTCGAACCGCGGATCCCAGCGGACCCGGTGGTAGATCTCATCGCTCGTGCGCACCGTACCGCCCCCGCCCGATCATGGGCGGTCAGCTTAGGGAGCCGCCCGGCGCGGATCCATCGAATAAGACCGGCCGATCGGCGGTCCGGGACCGGCGGCGGCCTCAGGGTCGCCGGCGCGAACCCGTACGCCGTGGACGAACGCCGCCGCGCCGCACGGCCGCCGGCGCTTCAATTGACGATCGGCGCCTCCGGCGCATGGACGAACCGAGGCGGCTCGGAACCATAGGCTGTTACCCGGGTTTTAGTCACTCTTGGGGAGAATGCGTTGCGGCTGCCGGATCATCTTGGGCTCCTGCTCACCGAGGAGCCGGTCCTCGACGTCTACGCGTACGGGCCCTGGCGGGTCCCCGACGGGCTGTTCGAGGAGATCAGCGCGCGGATCGACGCGCTGGCGAACGATCCGCGGTGCGCGGGACTGACGACCGACGAGCACAAGCTGCTGACGCTGCCGGCCTCGCTGGTGACGGCGGAGATCTTCGGCATCCTGGCGTTCCTGCCCGGCGGCGGGGCGATCAAGGCGGGCTCGTGGTCGCAGCTGCCCGAGCGGCTGCTCCACCGGCATCTGGTCAACCCCGGTCCGCTCAGCACGCGGATGACGCGCTGGGACGCGCCGGGTGGCCGGTGGCGGCCACCGGTCGACTGGCTCGTGGAGGCACCCGACCGGGAACTGGCGATCGCCCTCGCCCGGGACTGCCTGGAGGTGCTGGAGGGCGTCGAGCCGCTGGAGCGCAGGCGCAGGGCGCTGCTGCGGCTGTACGAGGACCCGCCGCGCTGCGACGTCAACCTGCCCAAGATGGAGCTGCGCGAGCACTGGCACGCGCACGCCGACGAGGAGATCCTCGCGGCGGTGCCGGAGCTGCTGGGGCCCGTCGGCTACCTGGAGTGGGTCTCGGCGGGGCTGCTCGCCGCGTACGAGCACCTGGTGAGCGTGGCCCCGCGCGACGAGACGGTGGAGACGCACCTGATCCAGCTGCTCCTGCAGGGCAGCCTGGAGCACGTCCCGGCGGAGCTGGCGGTGGCGCTGGGCGAGGACCGGTACCGCGAGCTGCAGGCGCGGTTCCAGGCCGAGCGCCGCGGTTTCAAGCCGGGCGCCTGGCAGGAGCAGACCCGGGCCTGGCTGGTCCGGGCGCTGGTGTCGGGCGCGGCCGACGCCTGCCGGGCCTGGCTCGACATGGCGATGCGGTGGGTGGCGACCGTGCAGGGGCTGCCGGGCGACCCGTGGTTCCCCAAGCCCGAGTGGATCCCGGTCGGCCAGTTCCAGACCGACCTGCGCCGGCTGTACGCGCCGCGCCGCCGCGTGGTCAACCCGCTGGTGGAGGGCCTGGCGCGGGCCGCGTCCCCGGAGAAGGCCGCGGCGGCCGCCAAGGAGGCACCGGCCGAGCTGGTCAGCGGCCTGGTCGGGCAGCCGGAGGTGACCGCGGCGCTGGCCGAGCTCAGTCAGGGCCGCGAGCCCGTGCGGCTGCTGCTGGTGGGCCCGGACGGCACCGGCAAGCGGGACGCCGCGCAGGAGCTGGCCAAGGCGCTCAACCTGCCCCGCGACCCGATCTGGCTGACCGACAACCTGTTCGCCGGGCAGCGGCTGTCGGACGCGGTCGCCAAGCTGCACGCGGACGTGCGGGACTGCGCCGGGGAACGGCTCCTGATCATCGAGGGCCTGGACGGCATCGTCACCGACCCCGGCAACGGCGAGGCCATCGCGGGCGAGCTGCACCGGCTGCTGGCGGTGCACGAGGACCTGAGCCTGGTCGCGTTGTGCGACACCGGCGGCGACGAGCGGATCCGTGAGATCAACCCGGTGCTGCCGCACCGCTTCCGGACCGCCCGTACCGTGCCCTTCGACGAGGACGGCCACGCCGAGCTGTTCCGCCGGGCGCTGCGGCGGCGCGGCGCGCGCGGCACCCGGCACGCGGTCGCGGCGGCGGGCCGGCTGCTGGCGGCGACCCCGCCCGTCCAGACGCTGCGCAACGCGCGGCTCGCGCCGTACCTGGCCGACCTGGTGGTGGACGCGGTGCGCGCCCGTTCCGCCGGGGAGCCGGGCGCCGAACTGGTGGTCGGGAAGCGGGACATCCCGGAGACGCTCGACACCACGCAGACCGCCGGCGAGCCGCTGGCCGAGCTGCGCGAGCTGACCGGGCTGGAGACGGTCAAGCAGGAGATCGGGCTGCTGGTCGCCGGGACGCACGCGGCGCGGCTGCGCGGCGAGAACGGGCTGCGGGTGTCCCCGCCGACCCGGCACATGGTCTTCACCGGCAACCCCGGGACGGGCAAGACCATGGTGGCCCGGCTGCTGGGCCGGATCTACAAGAAGCTCGGCGTGCTGTCGTCGGGTCACGTGGTGGAGGCGTCCCGGGCCCACCTGGTCGGCGAGTACATCGGCCAGACCGCGCCCCGGACCCGGCGGCTGGTGGAGCGCGCGATCGGCGGGGTGCTGTTCATCGACGAGGCCTACACCCTCACGCAGTCGCCGCTGAAGAGCGACTACGGGCACGAGGCCATCGCCGAGCTGGTCAAGCTGATGGAGGACCACCGCGACGACCTGGTGGTGATCGTCGCCGGGTACCAGCGGGAGATGGCCGAGTTCCTGGCGGCCAACCCGGGCCTGGACTCGCGGTTCCCCAAGCAGCTGCACTTCCCCGACTACAGCGACGACGAGCTGGTCGCGGTGTTCGAGCGGCTGGCCGCCGCGGACGGCTTCCGGCTCGCCGAGGGCACGACCGGACTGCTGCGCGCGACGCTGCGCCGCGTCCCGCGCGGCCCCTCGTTCGGCAACGGGCGGCTGATGCGCAACCTCCTCGACGTGGCGGTGGCCAACCAGGCCCAGCGGATCGCCACCGCGGCCCGCGACGCCCGCCAGGCCGGTCAGAACGGCCAGAACGGCCAGAACGGGGCCGGGCAGGGCAAGGCGCCCAAGCAGCCGGGCAAGAAGGACCTCGTCACGCTGCGGGCCGAGGACCTGCCGCCGCTGCTGGACCATCCCGAGGAGCTGTTCGGCCTCTACCTGTGAGCCCGGCACCCGGCACCCGACCCCTGACACCCGACCCCTGGCACCTGACACTCACAGTGATCAAATAGCCACTTATCGCATCCATTCGACCGCTCGTCGACAGGGACGGCCGAGCCCCGAACGCTACGGGCCGGTACGCAATAGCGTCATCGCACCCTGTGGGGGAGACGTTCGCACCGGTTCCCGTGGGGGGCGGGCGGCGCCCGGAACGCGGCGGCCGTCCAGGAGCCGGCGGCGCGTCCACGCACCGGGCGGGGGGACGGGGTCACGGCGACCGGTTGAGGCGCGCACCGGTCGCCGTGGCCTCCTTTTCCCACCCGGCCGGAATCTACAAGACCGCAGGTGAGCGCCTGGCCCACGATGGATCCATGAGCATCGACCTCTCCGCGGCGACCGCGTTCATGGCCACCCACGCGCGCGTCCTGGACCGCCGCCGCTTCCACCACCCGGCGGGCGGGACGAGCACCGCCGCCCTGCTGGCCGCCCTGGACGCCTACCGCAACCCCGACGGCGGATACGGCTGGGGCCTGGAGCCCGACCTCCGTTCCCCCGAGAGCCAGCCCGGGACCGCGCTGCACGCCTTCGAGGTCTTCGAGGAGATCGGCCCCGCCACCGCGCCGCAGGCCGCCGCCCTCTGCGACTGGCTGGACTCGGTCACCCGGCCCGACGGCGGGCTCCCGATGGCGCTCCCCCTCACCTCCACCGCGGGAACGGCCCCGTGGTGGGCGGGCGCGGACCCCGCGGCCTCGTCGCTGCAGATCACCTCGGTCTCCGCGGCCACCGCCCACCGCGTCGCCGCGCACGACCCGGCGGTGGCCGCCCACCCGTGGCTGGAACGGGCCACCCTCTACTGCCTCGACGCGATCGGGCGGATCCGGGAACGGCCCCACGCCTACGTGCTCGCCTTCGCCCTGCGGTTCCTCGACGCCGTCCACGACACCCGGCCCGAAGCCGCCGGCCTGCTCGCCAGGCTGGCCGCTTACGTACCGGCCGACGGGCTGCTCCCGGTCGAGGGCGGCACCGAGGCGGAGACGCTGCGCCCGCTGGACATCGCGCCCTCTCCCGGCCGCCCGCTGCGCGACCTGTTCGCGCCCGGCGTCATCGCCGCCGACCTGGACCGCCTGGCCGCCGCGCAGCGGGAGGACGGCGGCTGGACGGTCGACTACGCCAGGATCTCTCCCGCCGGCGCCCTCGAATGGCGCGGGCACGTCACCGTCCGGGCCGTCCGGATCCTGCGCGAGAACGGCAGGCTCTGAACGCGGCCGGATCTGAACGCGGCAGGATCTGAACGCGGCCGGGGGCCGGGCCTCCGGCCGGGGCGGGCGGGGGCCGGGCCTCCGGGCGAGGCGAGCCGGGCGGGGCGGGTCAGGCGTCCTCGGCGGGGCCGTCGAGCAGCGCGCCCGCCCGGCCGGAACCCGGGTCGCGGAGGGTCCGGCCGAGGGCCTCCAGGCGGCCGGACGCGGCCTGCCGCACCTTCGCGTCGGAATGCGCGGCGAGCCGCTCGTAGACCGCCCGCGCCCGGCCGTGCTCGCCCACCGTGACGAACAGGTCGGCCAGACGGACCTCCAGGCCGGGGTCGGGCCCCACGGTGAAGCCGGCGGCCCCCTCGGCGTACAGCATCGCCCCGGCACGGTCGCCCTCGGCGGCGAGCGCGGCGGCGCGCTCCCCGGCCATCGTGAGCGCGAGCGACACCCGGCCCGCCCGCGCGACCAGCGTCAGCGCCCGCACGGCCACCGGATGGGCGTCCTCGTCGAAGGCCCGGTCGGCCACCACGATCACGTTGTCGGCGGCCATCTCGATCAGCTCGGCCTGCCCCTCCGGGCCGCCCGGTTCCGTCCCGGCGCCGAGGGCGGCGACCGCCCCGAACGCCTCGGCCGCCGCCGCCAGGTCGCCGTCCTCGTACGCCCACTGGCCGGCGAGCGTGCCCGCGTGGGCGCGCACCTCCCGGTCGTCCGAGGCGGCGGCCCGCGCGATCTCGGTCCGGGCCGGGTCGTCCTCGCCGCGGTCGCGCAGCGTACGGGCCAGGTCGACGCGGACGCGCGGGGTGATCTCCGGGTGCCCCACGTCGATGCCGCGCCGGTACAGCCGCTTGGCGCCGTCGCTGTCCCCGCGGAATCCCCGGGAGTCGCCCCACAGCCAGTACGCGACGGCCACCGTCTCCGGGTCGCCGCTGGACACCGCGTGCTGGGCGACCTCGGCGACCCCGTCGTAGTCCTCGGCCTGGAGGAGCGCCGCCATGAGGCCGCGCAGCGGGGCGAGCGCCGCGGGGTGGTCGATCGCGGCGCCGCTCCGGTACGCGGCGAGGGCGGCGTCCATGTCGTCCTCCACGAAGCTGTGGATGTCGCCGAGGATGTCGTAGGCCGTGGCGGCCTCGGCGGCCTCCCCGTGCTCGGTGACCATCTCCAGGATCCTGCGGGCCCGCGCGGGATCCCGGTTCAGGACGTCGCGGGCGGCCTCGATCAGCCGCCGTCCCGCGGCCCCGGCGGACGGCCCGCCGGCGTGGTCCCGCATCATCCGGTCCAGGGAGCCGAGCTCGTCCTCCTCCTCGGAACCGCCGTGCTCCCGCGCGTACGGCTCGTCCCGCGGCTCGCCGTCCGTACCGGCTCCCTCCTCAGGCAGGGCGGCCAGGGCAGCGTGGACGACGCCGTCGGACCCGGCGTCCACGCCGGTCAGGGACTCCAGGAACGCGCGCGCCGCGCCCGGGTCGTCCCCGCCGGCCAGGCCGGCCGCCCGCAGCGCGGCCGGCACCGCGTCGCCCCCGGCGGCCTCGGCGGCGACGGCCAGGGCGCGCACGGCCAGCGCCCGGTCGCCCGCCGCGCCCGCCTCGACCACGATGGCCGTCACGTCCTCCGCCGCCGCGGCGGCGATCCCGGCGAGCGGCGAGGTCCGGTCCGCCGGTACCGGCAGGGCCACCCGCTCGTACGCCTCCAGCGCTCCGGCCAGGTCGCCGGCCTGGTACATGATGCGGCCCAGCCGGGCGCCGGCCTCGGCGGCCAGGTCGGCGTCGCGGGCCTCCTCGCGGACGCGTTCCGCCTCGGCCTTGGCCGCCTCGTCGTGGCCCTGCCGCTGGAGCACGTCCGCCAGGTCGAGGCGCATCCGCAGGACACCGGCCCGCTCGTCCGGCCCGGACGGCACGCCCGCGCCGAACGGCTCGTACCGCTGGAGCCCCTGCCGGTAGAAGCGCGCCGCGCCGTCCAGGTCCCCGCGCTCGCCGTGGACCTGGCCCAGCACCCGGTACCCGCAGACCACGGTCGCGGGGTCGCCGGTGGCCACCGCGCGCCACGCGGCGGCCTCGGCGGCGTCCAGGTCGCCCTCCGCGACGTGCGCCCAGGCCAGGCTGCGCAGCGCGGTACGGGCGGCGGGGTGGTCGATCGCGGCGCCGCACCGGTACGCCTCCACGGCCGCGGCCGGATCATCGGTCAGGTCGCCCAGGTCGTCCCAGGCGACCGCGGCCTGCTCGGGCGGGGCGAACTCGGTGACCGGGGCGAGCAGCCGCCGCGCGTCTTCAGGGTCGGTGGCCCGGCGGGCGCGGGACACCGCGATGACCGTCTGGCCCGCCGGGCCCGCGTCCGCGGTGCCGCTCAGCCGCTCCAGCTCCCGCCGGACGGCGCCGGGGTCGCCGCCGCCGAGGGCCTCGTACAGGCTCTGGAGGCCGGGCCGGACCACGGGCAGCACCGACCAGGATTCGCGCAGGTCCCGCTGGATGTCGGGGTACGGCCCGCCGGGTCCGGGCGGCAGGTCGAGCGCGGTCGCGTAGTAGGCGTGGGCCGCGGGCACGTCGCCCGCCGCGACGCAGCGCAGCGCCGCCTCCCAGGCCAGGAAGAACGCGTCGGAGTACATCCCGGCCCGGGCTCCCAGGGTGAGGCCGCGCCGCGCGGCCTCGTGCTCCCCGGCCTCGGCCGCCCGCACGGCGAGCGCCACCACGTTGCTGGTCGCGACCCGGACCGCGTCGCGCAGGTCATCGGCGGCGTCCTCGGCCACGTGGAGGGTGGCGACCCGGCCGAACGCCGCGATGGCGCCCGCCAGATCGCCCCGTTCCGCCAGCCCGAACGCCGCCTCCAGGTCCGCGGTCTCGGACGCCGCGGGGGCCGGGGGCTCCTCGTCCTCGGTGAGCAGCGGCGCCAGCCGCAGGGAGGCCGCGAGCCGTACCGCGGCGTCCTCGCCGGCGGCGAGCGGTTCGAGCAGCGCGCGGGCCTCGGCCCTGGCGCCGTGCTCGGCGAGCACCCCGGCCAGCTCGATCAGCAGGCTCGGGCCGCCGTCCGGAGGGAAGGCCGCGGCGCCCAAATAATAGGTCCGCACGGTGTCCAGGTCACCGCGCTCGGCGGCGGCGGCCGCGTACCACCTGGCGATCTCCACCGCGTCGCCGGGCGCGCCGCCTTCCGCGGCCAGGCTCAGCGCGCGGACGGCCACGGCGGGGTCCCCCGCCCCGTCGGCGCGGCGGGCGACGGAGGCGAGGCCGTCCAGTGCCGCGCGCAGGGCCTCGCGTTCGTCCTCTCCGGGGTCCGGGTGGCGGCGGGCCGCCGCGGCGGCGGCGCCGAACGCCTCGGCGGCGTCGGCCGGGCGCCCGTCCTCGGCCAGCCGGCCGCCCAGCAGGACGAGGCGGCGCAGGCAGGCGAGCGCCGCCGGGTGGCCGACCCCCGCGCCCCGCCGCAGCGCGGCGGCCGCGGCCTCGGCGTCCCCCGCCAGTTCGTGGGCGTGGCCGAAGGCTTCGCAGACCCGCGCCACCTGCGCGGGCGGGCCGAACTCCAGCACCAGCTCGTACAGCTCGCGGGCGCCGTCGGCGCCGACGTGCAGCCGTTCGACGGCGGCGGAGCCCACCATGCCCGCGGCGCGCTCGGCGTGCCCGGCGTGCCCGGCTCCCGCGGCCCGCGCCAGCAGCGACCGCACCCGCTCCGGCCGCCACTCGAACAGCGCCAGGTGCAGCTCGGCCAGCAGCGCGGCGCCGTTCTCGTCGGGGAGGAGGCCCAGGGCGCCGGCCCGGTCGTCCTCACGCCCGCGCGGCACGGCGCGCTCGGCGGCGTCGGCCGGCCGGTCCCGTTCGTTGCGGCCCTCCAGCGCCGCGTCCAGCGCCCGCGCCACCCACGGCGCCAGCTCCGGACGTCCCCGGGCCTGCGCGCGGCGCAGCAGTTCGATCACCGAGCCGTCGGCGCCGCCGTCCCGGACCGTCCACGCGAGCACGGCGGCGTAGGACAGCGCCAGCGGATCGCCCTGCGCCGCGGCCTCGGCGAGGAGCCGGGCGCCTTCGCCGGACGGGAGGCGCGTGCGCGCCAGCATGGCCTTGGCCGGCGCCGCGACGGCGGGGTCCGGGTGCGCGGCGCACTCCTCCAGGCGCGCGGTCCCCGCCTCGCCGCCGAGCGCCTGCTGCTCGACCAGGGCGGCGAGCAGCGGGTGCGGCGCCCCGCCGGCGCCCATCAGGATCCGGTGCACGGCCGCGGTGAACCCGTCGAAGCCGTCACCGCCCGCGGCGTACTCCAGCAGCTCGTCGGCCTGCTCGGCGTCCCCGGCGCCGTACTCGAGGAGGGCCAGCATGACGCAGGCGCGGCCGGACCGCCCCGGGATCCCTGCGTCGATCACCCGGCGCAGCAGCGCGCGGGCCCGGTGCACGTCGCCTCCGCGCAGGCTCCTCAGCGCGATGTCGCAGTCGTCGGGCGTCCCGTCCGGGCCGCCCCCGTCCGCCGCCCCCGCGGTTCCGTCCCGCCCCTCCCGCCGCCGCTCACCGGTCGCCACGTCGAGCCGTTCGGCCCACGAAGACATGCCTGCTCCCTCTCGAGCCGGACCTCGCCCAATGATCATTTACCGTGCAGACGACGGAACGTACTCGATGGGGACGGCTGTTTTCAGGAGTTTCGTCCGATTGCACGGCCCTTACGGATGCCCGGAACCGGCCGCCCCGCAGGCCCGGGGACGGCGGCCCGGCGCCCCCGGCGGCTCGGCGCCAGGCGCTCGGTGCCCGGGCGGCTCGGCGTTCGGGCGGCTCGGCGTTCGGCGGCTCAGCGTTCGGCGGCCAGGCGCACTCCCAGCCCGATGAAGACGCCTCCGGTCGCGACGTCGATCCGGCGGCGGACTGCGCGGCGGCGGCGCAGCCAGCCGCCGATCCGCCCGGCGAGGACCCCGACCGTGCCGTCGACCAGGAACTCCAGCGCGATCAGGATGGCGCCCAGGATCGCGAACTGCAGCCACACCCGTCCCAGCGACGGGTCGATGAACTGGGGCAGGAAGGCGATGGTGAACGTGACCATCTTGGGGTTGAGGAGGTTGGTCAGGAGACCGCTGAGGTAGGCGCGCCGGCCGTCCATCCCCGTACCGGCCTCCGCCTCGTCCGGCTCGTCGTGGCGACGGCGGATCATCTGCACACCGAGGTAGATCAGGTAGGCGGCACCGGCGATCCGTACCACCGTGAAGGCGACCGGCGCGGCGGCGAAGAGGGCGGCCAGGCCCGCGGCGGCGACGGCGACGTGCACGGCCTCGCTGGTCGCCACCCCGGCGGTGGCGAGCAGCCCGGCGCGCGGGCCGCCGCGCATCCCGCATCCCAGCACGAACAGCATGTCCGGCCCAGGAGTGATCATCGCGACGATCGTGGTCAGGGCGAACAGGGCGAGCAGATGCTGGTCGATCGGCATGCCCGGATCATTCCAGACCTTCCGGACCTACAGGATCAGTACGGCCGGCGGGACTGGGCGAGTAACGCACGGCGTCGAGTCTCGGGGCGCGAAGGGAGGTCGTCGATGACCTCCGAGGTGACGGGCGGAGCACCGGTTTCATCAACGATGCAACTTAGTACTAAGCCATGTAGTAGCTTATCGGCGATCATGCGGCCCCCGGATGGAGGAGGACCCCCGTGCGCCACCCCGTGCGCCGGATGAGGGCACGCGCCGCGGTGACGGCCGCGGTCGCCCTCTCCGGCCTGCTGACGGCCGGCCCGGTCCAGGCGGCCCCCGCGCCGGACCCCGACAAGCTGGGCCGCCAGGCCGAGATCCTCACCGAGCAGTACAACGGCAAGCGCCTGGCCCTGAAGCGGGCCCTGCTCGCCCAGCGGGCGGCCGAGCGCCAGGCGCGGCAGGCCCGCGCCGAGTACGAGCGGGTGCGGGGCCAGGCGAGCGCGCTGGCCGCCGCGCGGTACATGACGCCCGGCGCGGAGTCGGAGGTGTCCCTCTTCATGGGGGACGACCCCCAGATCGCCCTGGACCAGTCGGCCGCGTCCCGCTATCTCGCGGCCCAGCAGGTCCAGCAGCTGCGCGGGCTCGTGCTCTCCCGGATGCGGTACGAGCGGAACGCCGGGGCCGCGCGGGAGCGCACCGCGGAGATCCGGCGGATCACCAAGGACCTGGCCGCCAAGAAGGCCAGGATCGAGAAGCTGATCAGCAGGATCCCGGCGTCCCGCGGGTCGGGCGGCGCCCCGTCGAACGTGGCGGCGCCGGCGTCCGGGAAGGTGTCCGTCGTGGTGAACGCGGCCCTGTCCCGGGTGGGAACGCCCTACTCCTGGGGCGCCGCCGGGCCGAACTCGTTCGACTGCTCGGGGCTGATGCTCTGGTCGTACGCGAAGGTCGGCATGAACCTGCCGCACTACACCGGCGCGCAGTACAACATGGGGACCCGCGTCTCCTCGCTCAGCCAGGCGCGCCCCGGGGACATCCTCTTCTTCTACCCCGACCTCGGCCACAACGGCATGTACCTCGGGAACGGCAAGATGGTGCACGCCCCGCGTTCGGGCAAGAACGTCGAGGTGGTCGACCTCGCCCTGTACTGGGCGGGGCAGTTCGTCGGTGCCAGCCGTCTGCTGTGAGCGCTACTATCACTCCTAGTAACAGTCGGTGCTCGCAGGGGCGGCGCTGAGGGGGTGGCATGGCCGGGCAGCGTTTCGGAGAGCTGGAGGCCGCGGTCATGGACCGGATGTGGTCCTACGGCCGGCCCGCCAGCGTCCGTGAGGTCCTCGAAGACATGCGCCCCTCCAGGGCCCTCGCCTACACCACGGTCATGACCGTGATGGACAACCTGCACAAGAAGGGCTGGTTGCGCCGCCGCCGGGAAGGCCGCGCCTACCTGTACGAGCCGGTGTCCTCACGCGAGGGATACACCGCCCAGCTCATGCGCGACGCGCTCGCCACGAGCGACAACCAGGCCGCGGCGCTGGTGCACTTCCTCGCCGCCCTCTCGCCGGAGGAGTCCGAGGCCCTGCACACGGCGCTCAAGGTGGTGCCCCCGCGCGACCCCGCCTGACGGGCCCACCTGACGGGCCCCCTCACCGGCCCGCCCTGAGGTGTCCGCCCTGACGTGTCCGCCGCACGGTTCCGCGAGGGACGCGTCCCGTACGTACCCCGGGGGCGCGGTGGACGGCCGGTCTTCCCGGCGGTGCGGGTCCTGGCCGTCCACCGGCCGTTCACGGCGCGGGAACGTCCTGCCCGCGCCCGACGCTGGCGGTCGCCCGCCCGGTCACTGGGGCGGCATCAGGACGGAGTCGATGATGTAGACGGTGGCGTTGGCGGTCTGGACGTTGCCGCAGACCACCTTCGCGTCCTCACCGACCTTGAAGGACTCCCCGGATCCGCTGGTCCTGAGCATGGCGCCCTGCAGCGTCTTGAAGTCACCGGACTCCAGGCCGCCGGGGGCGACCTTCTCCCCGACCACGTGGTAGGTGAGGATGGCGGTCAGCTTCTTCTTGTCGGCCAGCACCTTGTCGAGGTCGGCCTTGGGGATCTTGCTGAAGGCGTCGTCGGTCGGGGCGAACACGGTCAGGTTCTGCGCCGAGTTGAGGGTGTCGACCAGCCCCGCCTCCTTCACCGCGCCGACCAGGGTGGACAGCGCCGGATTGTTGGACGCGGCGGTGGCGACCGGGTCGGCGGCCATGCCGGAGAAGCTGCCCTTGCCCGAGGCGGGGACCGCCGAGCATCCGGGGCCGAACGGCTTGTCCATGGCGGGCGAGGCGGGGGCCGCGGCGGTGGCCGCTGAGCTCGGCGAGGCGGTCGTGGCGGCCTCGCCGTCCCCGCCGTCGCCGGAGCAGGCGGTGGCCCCGAGGGCCAGCGCGGTGGTGGCGAGGACGCCGGCGGCGATGCGGATGCGGTTCACGGTGTTTCTCCTTCGGTCGCTGGATCTTCGGGTCTTCGGGTCGCCGAATCTTCGGGTCGCCGAGTCGTCGAGTCGTCGGCTCGTCGGGTCGTCGGTCAGGTGACGGTGACCACCACCGAGTGCTGTCCGGTGGCGCCGTCCGGGAACGGGCGGGCGCGGGCGCTCGGCTGGGTGGTGCCGGTGCCGTCGGTGGCCCGGACCCGCAGGGTGTGCGAGCCGGGCGTGGCGTCCCACTCGGCCGCCCACTGCCGCCAGGTGTCCAGGCCGGGCACGGGGGCCAGCTCGGCCTGCCGCCAGGGGCCGTCGCCGACCTGCCACTCGACGGCGTCGACGCCGCGGTGCTGGGCCCACGCGGTCCCGGCGACCGCGACCCGGCCGGCCCTGAGCCGGGCGAACGGCCTGGGCACGTCGACGCGCGAGAAGGTCTTGACGGGGGCGCGTTCGGCGTACCCGCGGCGGGTCCAGTACGCCTGGTCGGTGGCGAAGCGGGTCACCTTGAGGTCGACGACCCACTTCGTCGCCGAGACGTAGCCGTACAGCCCCGGCACCACCAGCCGGGCCGGGAAGCCGTGCCGGACGGGCAGCGGCTCACCGTTCATCGCCACGGCCAGCAGGGCGTCGCGGCCGTCCAGCACCACGTCCAGCGGGGTGCTGATCGTCATGCCGTCGGCCGAGCGGGACAGGATCTGGTCGGCCCCGGCCCGTACCCCGGCCTCCCGCAGCAGCGCCGCCAGCGGGGCGCCCAGCCAGCGGGCGTTTCCGGCCAGGGTGCCGCCGACCTCGTTGGACACGCACGACAGGGTGATGTCGCGTTCGGCCATCGGCCGGGCGAGCAGGTCCTCGAAGGTCAGCTCGACCGGGCGGTCGACCATGCCGTGCACGCGCAGCCGCCAGTCGCGCGGGTCCACCTCGGGCAGCACCAGCGCGGTGTCGACCCGGTAGAAGTCCCGGGTGGGGGTCCGGAACGCCGGCATGCCCGGGACCCTCACCTGGGCGCCCGCCGGTACAGGCCGCGCGCGGTCGGCGGGCGGCGGCAGGCGCACTCCGGCCCTCGCGGCGGAGACGTCGCCACGGCCGAGGAGGAGCCGCCCGGCACCCGCCCCCGCGGCGGCGGCGCCGAGGGTGATGAGCACCCCGCGGCGGCCGGAGGGGCCAGGGATCCGGCCTGCGGGGACGGTGCCGGTGATGGCGGCGAGGACGGCCAGTCCGGCGAGGGTCCCGGCCAGAACCGGCACCGCGTCCGGCGGCCCGGCCGTGGGCCGGGTCAGGGCGGCGGCGAGCCCGGCCGTCCCCGTCCCGAGCACGCCCAGCCCCGCCAGGCCCCAGAGCGGGCGGTGACGGGCCAGCAGCCCGATCCCGGAGGCCGCCGCGGCGATGCCCGCGCCCAGCCCGAGCAGCAGGACGAGCTTGTCGTGGAAGCCGAACGTCCGGATCGCGAAGTCCTTCAGCCACACCGGGGTCAGGTCGATGAACGCCGCCCCCAGCGCGGTCAGCGGCGCGGCGTTCGCCCTGCCCAGCAGCCCCGCCGCCAGTTCGCCGGTCCCCAGCGCCGCCGCGGCGGCGAGGAGCCCGCCGAACGCGGCGGCGCCCCGATGCCCTCTCTCGCCTGTCACAATCGGCATTCGGGACGGCACGAGCGGTGGATGGGCCGTCCCGTCTTCTTCTTTCCGACCCACCCGCAGGCCCCCCGGCCCCGAACCCCTTGCGTGCCGATGAACGAACAGGCCGGCCGCCTGCCGCCGCCGCCCCCCACACCCGATCTGGCCGAGTTGCTCACCCGTGTCGCCCGCGGCGACACGGACGCCTTCGAGCAGGTGTACGAGCAGCTGTCCGGCCCCGTCTACGGGCTGGCCCTGCGCGTCCTGCGCGATCCGGCGCAGGCCGAGGAGGTCGCGCAGGAGGTGCTGGTCGAGCTGTGGCGCAAGGCGTCGCACTACCGGCCGGAGCGGGGCGGCGCCACCGCGTGGGCGATGACCGTGGCCCATCGCCGCGCGGTCGACCGGGTCCGTTCGGTCCAGGCAGACCGCGCCCGCGAGCGGCGCGCCGCCACCCCGGACACCGACTACGACCAGGTCAGCGACGAGGTCCACACCCGCCTCGAACACCAGCAGGTACGCCGCTGCATGGGCGGGCTCACCGAGGTCCAGCGCGAGTCGATCACGCTGGCGTACTACGGCGGCTACACCTACCGCGAGGTCTCCGACCTGCTCGGGGTGGGCCTGGCCGCCATCAAGACCCGAATGCGCGACGGACTCATCCGCCTGCGCGACTGCCTGGGAGTCCCGTCGTGACCGACGATCCGCACGCCCTCTCCGGCGCCTACGCCCTCGACGCGCTGAGCGACACCGAGCGCCGCCGCTTCGAGCGGCACCTGGCCGGCTGCCCCACCTGTGACACGGAGGTCGGCGGCCTGCGGGAGACCGCCGCCCGGCTGGCCCTGGCCGCCGCCCGGCGCCCGCCGGACGCGCTGCGCGACCGCGTGCTCGCCGAGATCAGGCACACCCGCCAGCTCCCGCCCCGGCTCCCCCGCCACCTGCCCGCACCGCGCGGCGCCGGCTGGCTGGCCGCCGCGGCCTGCCTGGTCCTGGCCCTGGTCAGCGGAGTCGCGGCGGTGCGCGCCCACGACGCGGCCGAACGCGCCGAGGCGTTCAACCGCCAGATGACCGGCGTGCTGACCGCGCCGGACGCCCGCGCCGTCACGGCGGGCGGCGTCACCATCGTGACGTCCCGCTCGCAGGACAGGGCCCTCATCACCGTGTCCCGGCTCGAGTCGCTGCCGTCCGACCAGGTCTACCAGATGTGGTTCATGGGCCCGGACGCCCCGCGCTCGATCGGCACCATGAAGCCCGGGGCGCCGCCGCCGGTCATCGCGGGCGGCCTGCGCGGCGCCCGGCAGATCGGCGTCACGGTCGAACCCGGTGGCGGGTCGCCCCGGCCGACCGGCGCGCCGATCCTCACCGTCCCGCTCTCCTGACGGCCGGGCCCGCGAGGGGTGGGTGCCCGGCCGGGGTGCCGAGGGTGCCGAGGGGGCCGCGGCGTGGGGTCAGTCCCGTGCGCCGCCTCCCTGGGCGAGGCGGAAGGGATCCGCGGGGCGGCCCCGGGCGGAGGTCTCGGCCACGAGCACGTGGCCGTCGGCGCGGCCGGGCGCGCCGAGGCCGTACGCGGCCGTGGTGACCAGCACCCTGGACGGGGGCCAGGGAGAGAGGCACACGCTGGTGGGCTGCCGGGCGGGCACCGGGAGCACCTCGATCAGGTCGCCGGACGGCGCGTACCGGTGCACGGCCGCGGCGCCCCAGATCGCCGACCAGAGGCACCCTCCGGTGTCGACGGTCATCCCGTCCGGCGAACCGGCGGCCACCCGGGCGAAGACCTCCCGGTCGCCGAGTTCGCCGGACGCCGGGTCCACCGGGATCCGGTAGATCACCCCGTGCGGGCTGTCGGCCAGGTACATGGTCCGGCCGTCGGCGGTGAAGGCGGGGCCGTTCGGGGTGGTGAGGCCGTCCATCACCGCGCGCACCGTGCCGTCGTGGTCCACGCGGTAGAGGGAGCCGGCGCCGTGCGTGCCGTCGTAGGCCATGGACCCGGCCCAGAACCGCCCGCCCGGGTCGGCCACGCCGTCGTTCATCCGCATCGCCGTGGGAGCGCCGTCCTCGGGCCGGGCCAGCCAGCGGAGCGTGCCGTCGCCGCCGAGCAGCGCCACGCCGGTCTCCGCCGCGACGATCCACCCGGACGGCGCGGCGCCCGGCGGTCCGGCCGGCTCGACCGGCCCGGCCGGCTCGACGGGCGCGGCCGGTTCGACGGGGGCGGCGGCCCCCAGAGGGAACGGCACGGACGCCACGGGCACGGCGGGCGCGTCCGGGGCGGCGGATCCGAGCCGGTACAGGCGCCCGGCCAGCAGGTCGACGGCGACGAAGCCGCCGCCGGTGGCGCGCAGGCCCTCGCCGAGCTCCCAGGGGCCCGCGTTCTCCAGGACGGACCAGGGTCCGGTGGTCATCGCAGCGCGGCTCCTTCCGGGAGTCCGATCAGTTCGAGCTCGTCGCGGAAGGGCAGCCCCTCCCAGTCGCCGCGGCTCAGCACCGCGAACGCGCCGACGGTGTGGGCCCGCCGCAGCCGTTCCCCGGCGTCGAGCCCGTCCAGGACGCCGGAGAGGTAGCCGGCGACGAAGCCGTCACCGGCGCCCACGGAGTCGACCGGCCGGACGCGGTGGGCGGGCACCGTGCGCGTCCCCCCGGCGGTGAACGAGCGGGCGCCGCCGCCGTCCTTCACGACGACCTCGGTGGCGCCGCCGTCGAGCAGGCGGGCGGCGATCCGGGCAGGGTCGCCGTCCGGGTCGCCGTCCGGGTCGCCGTCCGGGTCGCCGCCCGGGTCCACCAGGGCCAGCTCGTCCGGGGAGGCGATCACGAGGTCGGCGGCGGCGGCGAGCGGGGCCAGCGCCTCGGCGGCGGCCTCCCGCGTCCACAGTCTGGCCCGGTGGTTGACGTCCAGGCTGATCCGCGCGCCGCGCGCCCGGGCCAGCCCGCACAGGGCGGTGACGGCCTCGCGGCAGGAGGCGCTGAGGGCCGGTGTGATCCCGGTGAGGTGGACGATCCTCGGCTCGGCGGGCAGCCCGGCGACGTCGGCCGGGTCCAGCCGGGACCCGGCGGAGCCGTCGCGCAGGTACCGCACCCGGGTCACGTCCGGCAGCCGCTGCTCGAACATGATCAGGCCGGTGGGCGCGGCGCCGTCCCGCCGGACGGCGGAGACGTCCACGCCCTCGGCCCGCAGCGTCCGCGTGACCAGGTGCCCGGCCTCGTCGTCCCCGACGCGCCCGGCCCAGGCGGCGGTGTGCCCGAGGCGGCTCAGGCCGATCGCGACGTTGCTCTCGGCGCCCGCGACGCTCGTGGTGAAACCCGAGCCCAGGCGCACCGGGCCGGTGGCGCGCAGCGCCATCATGGTCTCGCCGGCCGTGAGGACGTCCACCTTCGTCACGACCCGGCCCGCCTGCCCGCGGCGCCCGTCTCCAGGGCCGCGATGAACGTGCGGGCCCGGTCCCGCAGCTCCGCCAGGTCGCCGCCGTGGGGGGCGTCGCCGCAGAGGGGGGAGCCGACACCGACCGCGATCGCGCCCCGGGCGAGGAAGGCGGGCGCCTCGGCCGCCCCGACGCCCCCGACCGGGACGAACGGCACCTCGGGGAACGGGTCGCGCAGTGCGGAGAGGTACGCGGGCCCGTGCGCGCTCGCGGGGAACAGCTTGACCGCCGTCGCCCCGGCGGCGACCGCGGCGGCCGTCTCGGTCGGGGTGAGCGCCCCGGCCAGCACGGGCAGGTCCAGCCGCAGCGCCTCGTCCACGCCCGCCCCCAGCGAGGGCGTGACGATGTAGGCGGCGCCGGCGTCCCGCGCGCGGCGCGCGTCGTCGCCGGTCAGGACCGTTCCCGCGCCGAGCCGCACCGCGTCCCCGGCGGTGCGGGCGATCTCCTCGATGACCGCGAGCCCGTCCCGTCCGCTCAGCGACACCTCGACCAGGTGGACGCCCTCCTCGGCCAGTGTCAGGGCCGTCCGTACGGACGCGGCCGGGTCCGAGCCGCGGATGATGGCGACCAGGCGCCGGTTCCGCAGTTCCTCCAGCAGTCCGGTGCGAGTGATCATCGTGTTCCCTTCGCCGTTCCGTTCAGCGTCCCTCTCACGGGCCCGCTCACCGATCCGCCCGCCGTTCACCGTTCCGCGCGGCCCGTTCACCATTCGGCGCGGCCTCCGTCGGGGTGCCGCCATACGGGGGGCCGCCAGCGGTGGCCGATGCGGTCGGCGCGGCGGACCGCGGCCTCGTCGATCTCGATTCCCAGGCCGGGCGCCTCCCAGCGTTCGACCGAGCCGTCCACGAACGCGAACGGCGACCGGTCGGCCATGTAGTCGAGCAGCTCGGCGCCGTCGTTGTAGTGGATGCCGATGCTCTGCTCCTGGATGAGGAAGTTCGGCGTCGCGAACGCCACCTGCAGGCTCGCCGCCAGCGACAGCGGGCCCAGCGGGCAGTGCGGGGCGAGCATCGCCCCGTACACCTCGGCGAGCGAGGCGATCCGCCGGACCTCCGAGATCCCCCCGGCGTGGGACAGGTCGGGCTGCGCCACCCCGATCCCGGCCTGCAGCGCGGGCAGGAACTCCGCCCGCGAGAACAGCCGCTCGCCGCACGCGATGGGCGTGGTGGTGGCCGCGACCAGGTCGCCGAGCCGGTGCGTGTACTCCGGCAGCACCGGCTCCTCGACGAACAGGGGGCGGAACGGTTCCAGCAGCGGCACCAGGCGCCGCGCGGCCGGGACCGCGACCCGGCCGTGGAAGTCGACCGCCACGTCGTTGCCGTCCCCGATCGCCTCGCGGACGGTCGCGACCCGCCCGATCACCTGGTCGATCTCGCGGGCGGTCGGGAACGGGCCGATCCGCCCGGAGGCGTTGATCTTCACGGCGGTCAGCCCGGCCTCCATCTGCGCGGCGGCCGACTCCCCCACCGCGCCGGGCTCGTCCCCGCCGACCCAGCCGTACACCCGGACCCGGTCGCGGACCGCGCCGCCGAGCAGCTGGTGCACCGGAACGCCCAGGGACTTGCCCAGGATGTCCCAGAGGGCCTGGTCGATCCCGGCGACCGCGCTGGAGAGCACCGGGCCGCCCCGGTAGAACGCCGCCTTGGTCATGGCCTGCCACAGATCCTCGACGCGCCGCGGGTCCTCCCCGATCAGCAGGTCGGACAGCTCCTCCACGGCGGTACGGGTGGTCGCGGCGCGTCCCTCGACCACCGGCTCACCCCAGCCGGCGATCCCCTCGTCCGTCTCCACCCGGCAGAACAGCCAGCGCGGCGGTACGAGGAACGTCTCCACTCGGGTGATCTTCACGGTCGGCTCTCCTCATGGCGCACACGCGCCCGCCCCCTTCTCCCGGCGCCGTGCCCTCCGCAGGCGCCACGCGTTCCGGGACTGCCCGCCCCGTCACGCCGAACTCTTGGTGATGCTCCAGCCCCCGTCCACGTACAGCGACGTGCCCGTGACGTACGAGGCGTCCGGCCCGGCCAGGAACGCGACCGCCCCGGCGACCTCCTCCGGGTTCCCGAGCCGGCCCGCGACCGTCTCGGCGGCGCTGCGCTCCCGCTCCTCGGCGCCGATCCCCTCCCACTGAGCGGTGAGGATCGGCCCCGGCAGCACGGCGTTGACCCGCACGCCGGGGCCGTACTCGACGGCGAGCTGCCGGGTCAGGCCGGTCAGCCCGGCCTTGGCCGCCGCGTACGCGGGACGGGACGGGAGCCCGAACGAGGCGTGCACGGACGAGACGATCACGATCGCGGCCCGGTCGCTGGCCCGCAGGTCCTCCAGCGTCGCCCTGACGCCGAGGAACGTCCCGGTGAGGGTGACGTCGAGCTGGCGCCGCCAGGAGTCCAGCGTCAGCTCGTGCGCCGGGCCCGGCTCGTACAGCAGGGCGTTGGAGACCAGGACGTCGGCCGTGCCGAGCGCGCGGTGGCACGCCTCCATGGCGCGTTCCCAGGCGCCGGGGTCGGCGACGTCGCAGAGGACGCCCAGCGCGGCGGCGCCTCCGGCGGTCAGTTCCGCGGCGACCCGCTCCACCTCGGGGGACACGTCCAGCAGCGCCACGGCGTACCCGTCGGCCGCCAGGCGCCGCGCGGTCGCCGCGCCGATCCCCTGGGCGGCGCCGGTGACGACGGCGACCGGTCGTGAGGTCGTCATGCCCGTTCCCCGCCTTCCATGCCCACCACGCCCTCCGCGCCCTCGCCTTCCACCGTCACCCGGATGCCGAGGGACGTCGAGGCGCCGGGGTCGAGCCGCTCCCACGGCCCGAGCGCCTCGCACTCGACGATCCGGTCCGGCGGTGCGAGCCCGCCGAGATGCTCCAGCGGCCGGTCCAGGGGGTACTCCATCCACACCTCGGCGCGCGAGCCCCCGTCCGGGTACGCGGCGTCCTCGTGGACGTCGAAGTCCATCGTGATCCGGTGCCGCCCGCGCGTGTAGGTCAGCCGGCCCGTGGCGCCGGGGAAGCCGAGCTTGCCGACGACGTCCTGGGCCGGGACCTCCACGGTCCCGCCGTCCCGCGGGCGGGTCCAGGCGGGCGCGGCCGTGCCGGTCGCGAGCTCGACCGGCTCCTCGAAGCCGGGTCCGACCGCCACGCGGACGGTCCCGCCGCCCGGGTACTGGGCGACGTTCCACAGCGCCCAGCGCACCGGCGCGGCCGACGCGTTGACCGCCGTGAGCCGCAGGTCGTAGGCGGCCGTCCCGGCCTCCACCCGGAACTCGCGGCGGAGCCGCAGCCCCGTACGCGGGTCGTGCCCGCTCTCCAGCGTGACGCTCGCGCGCCCCGGCCCGGTGCGGACCCGCGCGGTGTACGGGCCGGAGTCCAGCACCGGATCGGGCGGCCCCGCCCACTCCCGCGCCGACGACCATCCCTGCGGGGCGGGCCAGGTCTTGTCACCGCCGTAGTTCGCCCAGTTCGCCATCGGCCCCGAGGCGGGTTCCGGCCGGTGCCCGCTGGCCGGGTGCAGCCGGTCGTCCAGCAGCGCCGGGTTGCGCCACAGCAGCTCGGTGCCGTGGTGGCGGAGGCTCAGCAGCCTTCCGCCCAGCGCCGGGACGACGCCGAGCCGCAGCGGCCCGGTGCCGAGCCACAGCACCTCGTACGGGCCCGACGTGTCCGTCCGGACCTCGACGCCGCCCGTCACCGTTCGGGGTCCGGGACGAGGCAGACCTTGCCCTCGCTGGCCCCGGCGGCGAGCGCGTACGCCTCGTCCGCCCGCGAGAAGGCGAAGGTGTCGCTCACGACCTTCTCGGGGCTCAGGCCCCAGCCGACGAGGTTGCGCGCCAGCTCGCTCATCGCCGGGAGCGAGGTCACCCAGGAGGCGTGGATGGTGAGCTGCTTGTGCAGCAGCGTGTCCGACACCTCGGTGAGCAGGTCGCCGCCCTCGCCGACCAGGGACACGTGCCCCCACTCGGCCGCCGCCTCCAGCGCCAGGCTCCGGCCGGGGCGGGTCCCCGAGCAGTCGATGGTCACGGCCGCCCCGCCGCGTCTGGTGATGTCCGCGACCTCCTCCACCGTGCCGTCGCCGGGCGCGAGGGTGCGGTCGAACACGCCGAGCGTCTCCGCCCAGCCGCGGCGCGGCCCGGACGGCTCCACCCCGACGACCTTGCGCGCCCCCATGCCGCGCCCGATCATCCCGGCCGCCAGCCCCACCGGGCCGAGCCCCACCACCAGCAGGTCGGTGTCGCCGCTGACCCCGGCGCGCCGCAGGCCCTCGTACGCGGTGCCGAACCCGCAGGCGATGAGCGCGCCGTCCACGTAGGACAGCTCGTCGGGCAGCGGCACGCAGGTCCGCTCCTCGGCCAGCAGGAACGGGGCGTGCCCGCCGTCGCGCTGCCATCCGTACGACTCGCGCCCGAAGGCGCAGCTGATGTAGTGCCCGCGGCGGCAGTTGTCGCACAGGCCGCAGCCCACGATGTGGTACACGATCACGCGGTCGCCCACGCCGAACCGCCGTACCCCCGGCCCGGCGGCGACGATCCGGCCGGACGGCTCGTGCCCCGCGATCACGCCCCGGTAGGCCGGGCCGTCCACGCCCCGGTACCCCTTGTAGCCGCGGTAGATGAAGCCGATGTCGCTGCCGCAGATGCCCGAGGCGCCGATCTCGACCAGCACCTGGCCGTGCCCCGGCCGCGGCACCGGGTACTCGCGCGGCTCCGCCGTGGAGTCCCCGGGCAGGAAGACGCCCTTCATGGTCGCCGGTTCCGTCGTCGTCATGCTCACCACCAGCCGTCAGGAGGCCGCCGCGGCACGCCCGCGGCGGGCCACGATCACGTTCACCAGCACCGCGCCGACGATGATCACACCGCGCACCACGTTCTGGAGGAAGGAGTCCACGCCGAGCAGCACCAGCCCGTTGCCGATCACGGTGATGAACACGACGCCGAGCAGGGTGCCGAGCATCGCGCCGCGCCCGCCGGCCAGCGCGGTGCCGCCGATCACCACCGCGGCGATCACGTCGAACTCCAGCCCGGCGGCGGCGCCGCCGCTGCCCGACCCCAGCCGGGCCGCCAGCAGGATGCCGGTCACCGCCGACAGGAACCCGGTGGTGGCGAACAGCAGCACCCGGGTCCGCTTGAGGTCGATGCCCGCCAGCCGCGCGGCCGCCGCGTTCCCGCCGATCGTGTAGACCGAGCGTCCGTACGCGGTGTACCGGGCGATGTAGGCGAACACCCCGAACAGCACCAGCATGATGACGGCCGCGGCCGGGACGCCCAGCACGTCCCCGCCCAGCACGTCGAACGTGCCGCTGCTCGGGAGCGTCACCGGCAGCGCGTCGGTGAGGTAGAGCCCCAGCCCGCCGAGGATGCTCCACAGGCCCAGCGTCGTGATGAACGACGGCACGTCGAACACGGCCCGCAGCCAGCCCGCGATCGCTCCCCACACCGCCCCGAGGAGCAGGGTGAGCACGATCGCCCCGGCGACCCCGAGCCCCCACTCGGTGCTGCCCTTGGCGACCAGCACCGAGGCGAAGGCCGTCGCCGGGCCGATGCTGATGTCGATCTCCCCCGCGATGATGACGAGGGTGACGCCCCACGCGGCGATCCCGATCATGGCGGCGTCGCGCAGCATGCCCAGCTGGTTGTGCACCGACAGGAAGCCCTCGGCCGAGCTGCCGAGCGCCACGTACAGGACGACGATGGCGACCAGCAGGCCGATCTCGTTCAGCTGGTGCGCCCGCCCGGCGAGCAGCCGGGCAGCCGCGCCCCCGGAGCGGGCGCCGGGCGGCGAGGGGGCCCGGCCGGTCTGTGCGGTGGTCATGGTGATCTCGCTCTCCTCGATGCTCGTTGCTCGGCCGCGTGGGCCCGCTAGGCCGCCATCGCGGCGGACAGGACGGCGTCGACGGTCACGTCATCGCCGGTGAACTCGGCGGCGACCTCGCCGCCGCGCAGCGCGATCACCCGATCGCACACCAGGGGCAGCTCCTCCAGCTCCCCGGACACGAAGAGCACGGCCGCGCCCTGGTCGGCCAGCTCCCGGACCAGCCGGTAGATCCCCTCCTTGGCCTCCACGTCGACGCCCCGGGTCGGCTCGTCCAGCAGCAGGATCCGGCTGCCCGCGTGCAGCCACCGGCCGATCACGGCCTTCTGCTGGTTGCCCCCGCTGAGGGTGACGACGGGGGTACGGCTCGACGCGGTGGCGATCGACAGCCGCCCGATCAGCCCGCGGGCGGCGCCGTCGATCTTGGACGGCACCACGGAGGTGCCCGTGCTGACGGCGCCGTAGTCGGACATCACCATGTTCTCGCCGACGCCCAGCAGGGGGACGATCGCCTCCCGCTTGCGGTCCTCGGGCGTCAGGCCGACGCCGCGCCGCTTCATGCCGGCCGCCGTGACGCGGGGGACCTCCGCGCCGTCCACCCGGACGGTCCCGGCGGCGATCGGGTCGAACCCGGCGACGGCCCGCAGGATCTCGGTGCGTCCCGAGCCCATCAGCCCGGCCAGGCCCAGGATCTCGCCGGGGTAGAGGTCGAAGGACACCTCCACGACCTTCGGCGGGACGCGCACCCCCGACACCGACAGCCGGGGCACGCCGGTCCGGTCCACCTCGCGCGCCCGCGGGCGGGCGGCGGCCCGGTAGGCCGAGCCCAGCATCATCGCCACGGCCTCATCGGTGGAGGTCGTCGCCATGTCGACGGTGCCCACGACCTCGCCGTCGCGCATGACCGTCGCCGTCCGCGCGATCCGCCGGATCTCGTCGAGCCGGTGGCTGACGTAGACGACGGCGACCCCGCTCTCGGCGATCCGCCGGACCGCCTCCAGGACGGTCTCGACCTCGGCCGCCGCCAGCGCGCTGGTGGGCTCGTCCAGGATCAGCAGCCGCGGCTCGCGGCGCACCGCCCGGCAGATCTCCACCAGCTGCTGCTCCGCCAATGGGAGCGTTCCAACCTGGGCGTCCGGGGCGATGTCCAAGCCCAGCCGCTCGAAGATCTCACGGGCCGCGCGGCGCATCGCGGCATGGTCGACCCGCCCGCCGCCGCGCGGCCAGGCGCCCAGGAACAGGTTCTCCGCCGCCGTCATCCCCGGCACCAGGCTGAGTTCCTGGTGGACGGTCTCCACGCCCAGCTCGCCCGCGCGGCGCACGCCACCGTCGCCCAGCGGCACGCCGTCGATCTCCACGGTGCCGGCGTCGGCGCGCTCGACGCCCGACAGCACCCGGATCAGGGTGGACTTGCCCGCGCCGTTGCGGCCGAGGAGCGCCCGGACCTCCCCCGCCTCGATCTCGAGGCTCGCGCCGGTCAGCGCCCGGACACCGGGATAGTGCTTGGTGACGTCGGTGATGCGTACCAGGGTCATGAGGAATCCTTCTCTCGGAGGCTCGCGTGGGACGGGGGCGGCCTACGGGATGCCATCGGGGTGCTCCCGCAGCCAGCGCGCGCCGTCCTGGGCACCGAGATACCGGTCCACCGGCGCGGGGATGATGAACGAACCCCCCGGCCTGCCCTCCAGCACGTCCTGCGCGGCCCGGCCCGCCAGCCGGCCGACCTTGATCCCGGAGATGTCCGCGACGCCCTTGAGGACCCGCCCGTCCTGGAGCTTCTTGGCCGCGTCGACGGACATGTCGCCGCCGAACACCACCGTCTTCCCGGCCCTGCCGCGCGCCTCGACCGCCCGGACCGCGCCGAGCGTCTGGGACCCGGCCTCGCCGTAGAAGGCGTCCAGGTCGGGGTGGGCGACCAGCAGCTGCTCGGCCCGCTCGACCGCCTCGTCCATCTGGAGGCCCTGCTGGTTGGCCACGATCCGGGCGCCGGGCACCTTCTCCTTCAGGGCCTGCTCGAAGCCCTTGCGCCGTTCGATGCAGACCTCGAACTGCTCGCAGTTGATGATCCCAACCCGGGGGCTCCTGACCCCCGCGGACCGGAAGTGATCGCCCATCTGCTCGCCGCTGACCCGCCCGAACTCGGCCGGCGAGCCCAGCACGAAGGCGCGCACGTACTCGCGGGCCTTCGCGTCCTCGATGCAGGTGTTGTAGCAGATGACCGGGACGTCGCTCTCCTTCGCCAGCCGCAGCGCCGGGATCGACGCGGTGGCCGACGCGGGCGAGACGATGAGCGCGTCCACCTTGGCCGAGCTCATCGTGTTGATGAAGGAGCTCTCCCTGGCCGGGTCCGACCGGATGTTGGTCTGGACGAGCTGCGGCCCGCCGTCCAGGGTGGCGCGCAGGCCCCGGCCGACTCCGGCGTAGTAGCCCTCGGCGTTGAGGTAGACGACGCCGATCCGGCCGTTCTCGCCCACCTTGCCGCAGGCCGCCGCCGTGGCCGCCAGGACCATGACCGTGACGAGCACGGCCAGGGCACGGCGCTTGGCATGGTTCATCGACGTTCTCCTCGTTCACCGCGTGATGGCGCTCACCTTGTTTAACGCCTCCGTAGCGGTGACGTCAACATTAATTCATAATTTATGGTTAGTAGGGGCTGAGGGGCCCGCTAGGGTACTCGCCGAGACCGAAGGGGGAGAGACGCCGGTGGTGCGCTACTCAGAGCGGGGCCTGCACGGCCAGACGGTGCAGGAGATAGCCCGCCGCATCCTCACGGGGGAGCTGAGCCCCGGCGACACCATCGACGTGGCCGCCCTCGGCGCCGAGCTCGACCTCAGCCTGACCGCGCTCCGCGAGGCCCTGAAGGTCCTGGCGGCCAAGGGCCTGGTCGCCTCGCGCCAGAAGCGCGGCACCTTCGTGCGCCCCCGTTCCGACTGGAGCCTGCTCGACCCCGACGTCATCCGCTGGCAGTTCGCCAACCGCGACGACGACACGTTCCTGGAGAACCTCGGCGAGGTCCGCGCCATCATCGAGCCCCAGGCCGCCCGCCTGGCCGCCCTCCGCCGCACCGCGCACGACCTGGCCGCCCTGGACGGCGCCCTGTCCGCGATGGAGAACGCCGGCGGCGACCCGGCCCTGGCCGTGGAGGCCGACCTGGCCTTCCACCGGTCCCTGCTGACCGCCACCCACAACGAGCTCCTGGAACGGATGGAGATCGTGATCGAGGTCGGCCTGGCCGAACGCGACCGCCTCGTCCACGGCGTCCGCCCCCACGACGATCCGGTCCCCAGCCACCGCGCCGTCCTGGACGCCGTCCACCGGTCCGACCCCGCCCGCGCCGAGGAGGCCATGCGCGACCTCCTCGCCAAGGCCAGCCGCGACCTGGACACCCTCCGCAACGACTGAACGCGCCCGTCCCCTCGCGGCCGGGCGCGTTCAGGTGGAGCAGGTACCGTCCCGGGCGCCAAGGACCTTTCGCACTTCCACCCCACACCGTCCCAGGCAAGGCGGAACCCACAGATACTGTGGCGAGCATGTCGATCGCTCGAACTTCGCAGGCGGCGAGCGGAGAGCCGCGGCTGTACCGGCGGATGCTCGTTCTCGCCGCCGCGATCCTCCTCATCGATCAGGCCTCGAAGGCCTGGGCGATCTCGGCGCTCTCGGACGGCCGGAACATCACGCTGATCCCGGACCTGCTCGGGCTGCGCCTCCTGTACAACCCCGGCGCCGCGTTCTCCATCGGAGCCGAGTCCACCTGGGTGTTCACCCTGGCGACGGCCGTCACGGTCGCCGGCGTCCTGTTCGTGGGCAGGCGGCTGCGCTCGGCCGCCTGGACCGCCGCGCTCGGCGGGCTCCTGGGCGGCGCCGCCTCCCACCTGCTCGACCGCCTCTCGCGCGAGCCCGGATTCGGGCGAGGGCATGTCGTCGACTTCATCGACTACGGCGTGTTCGTGGGCAACATCGCCGACATCGCCCTCACCGTCACCTGCGCCGCGATCTTCCTGCTCAACCTGCGCGGCGTCCCCCTCGGTGACGCAGCCGACCGGCCAGAGCCGGAACCACCCGCGGCGGAAGACGGCGGAGCTCCGCCCGCCCGAACGGAACGAGCCTGAAACCGGCCTGCAGTGATCGGCCCTTGACCTGCCCCCGTCCCCAGGTCACCGCGGGGTGAGCCTGATCACCGGGTACTCCCGGTCGGATTTGCTCTGGTACTTCGCGTAGCGGGGCTGGGCGGCCGTGATGCGCCCCCACGCCTGCTCACGATCGGCGCCTTCGAGCCGTGACGCCGTCACCGGGACGGCGTCACGGCCGGGCAGTTCGATCGAGACCTGGTCGGTGTGCGCCACCAGATTGGCGTACCAGTCCGGGTGCCGGGCCCCACCGCCCGACGCGATGATCAACCGCGCGTCCTCGCCGCCGTCGAACCACGCCAGCGGCGTCTCCCGCCGCTGCCCGCTCCGGCGCCCCACCGTGTGCAGGATCAGTACGTCCATGCCCATGAGCTTGCTGCGGCCACGTCGGATACGCGTGTTCGTGAAAGCGTTCATTCGCCGCTGCACCCACTGCGAGAACGCCCCGGGCGAACCACTCCCGCGTCCCCCGTCACTACCCGTCCGCTGATTCTGTGTCATCGGCTACCTCCAGCCAGTCCCGTCCGACTCGCGACACCCCTGTCCCGCACGGCCGACCATGATCAGGCTCCTCCCACGGCTCCGACCTGGTCGCGGCCCCTCGAAGCCGAGGCCGGCGCGCCGTACGCCAGAAGGCGTCCAGGCCGCCCTCCGGAAGCGGGTCAACGGTGTTCGTGGTGGTCACGCTAGGTGCGGCTCGGGGGCCGGCGCTTCTCGATTCCTGATCGGTCTGGCCGACTCCGTTCCTCCACTCACGACGGAGTCCACGCACAGCAACAGACTTCACCCGGCCTGCCCCGGGAGAACGCCGCCCTACGGAGCTGCCCTGGAACCAGTCGTCAATCTGGTCGACGGCACTGGGCCCGGCGATCACGCCGACGGCGATCGGGCGGCGCCTGCCGCCGGTCGCCGTCGAGCTGGTCATGGTGTCCGGTTCTGCCAAGGGTCGCATGGCTGGAAGACGAATGCGGACGGCGGTTCTTGCGGTCGCCGGCGCGAAATCTTCGTGCCGGCGACCGCATGCGCCGTCGAGCGGAGTCGGGCGGCGCCGGGCGGGGATCGGACAAGGGTCGATCAGCGCAGGCCGTAGGCGCGGATCATGGTGTGATCGAGCGAGTTGCCCTCGCCGTCGCCGGCGCGCAGGCGGAGCGAGACGTGCCCGTCGTGCCGTTCGGGGTGGACGACGTCGGCCTGCCACCGGTTCTCCGCCGTGGCGGTCACCTTGGCCGGCTGCCAGGTGGCGCCTTCGTCGTAGGACACCTCGACGGTGAGCGTCCGCATGGTCGGAAGTGGGGGCGTCAGATCGTGGTCGCGATTCTCGGTGGCCCGGATGTCCAGCCGGAAGGGCTCGCCGCCCGGTGCCCGGTTGGTCTCGTCGAACGCCCCGCTGGTACGCAGGCTGACGAGCGGTGCCTGCTCCATCGTCGTGAACTCCGGCGTGTACGGGAACGTCCAGCGCGTGTCCACCCTGGTGCCCAGTCCCGTCCACGGGGCCTGGCGGGACGCGGTGGCGTGCAGCGAGTAGGACGCCCGCCCCGGCGGGGTGTCGACGAACACGGCATCGGTGTCGGCCGACCCCAGGAGCACGCCGTTGCGGTACAGCGCCGTCCTGGCCGTGACGACGCCCGATTCCGGGTCGACGTTCTGCACCTCGGCGCTCACCGGCGCGAACGCCTCGAAGCCGAACTGCATTCTCGAGGTGGGGGACTTGCGGGCGGTCTGAGGTGACGAGCCCAGCGCGGCGGAGCTCCAGGCATGGACGGTCTTCTGCCCGGCTTTCATCGGGGGGTTGACCGCCCTCTCGGAGAAGTAGGACGTCTCCAGGTACCTGCGCCACGTGACCCCGGGGGCCACCGAGTACAGCTCCGTGCGGCGCCCCGGAGCCGTCACCGGGAACTGGCCGATGCCGTAGGCGTAGAGCGGGTGGTTCGGCAGCTCCACGTAGGTGACGCGCTGCCCGGAGAACGGCCGATCTGCGTGGTACCGGGAATCCAGCACCGCGAGCTGCGCGTCCTGGACGCGGTACCGCGGTTCGGCGGGGATCCGGCGCCGGGTGAACAGGGCGAGGTGGTACGCGCGGGGCCCTTGGGGCTCGACCCGTTGGGCCATGAAGTAGAAGTCGTACGGCCTGTCCTTGACCTCCGGGGCGCCCACCGCGTAGAGGCCGACCGCCGGGTCGTAGGTGCCGACGTAGAAATCGTGGGGGACGTCTGCGACGGTCTCCACGACGCCGATCTCGTCGAATCCGCTCTGCGTGGCCGTCGGGCTGTCCAGCTGGACGGCGGCCCTCCTGCCGCGACGGGCGTCGACGGTGATGTCCATGTCCCGGCCGACGTCCAGCACGGGGTGGGAGAACAGCGTGGAGTCCTTGAGCGTTCCGTCCGCGGTGACGGTGTTCACGGCGGCGGTCACCTCGTACCGGCCGGACGGGACCTCGGCGACGATGGACCCGGCGCTGACGTAGGTGGGCATGTACTCGCCCGTGCGCAGATCGACGACACCGACCGAGGGAAGGCTCTCCAGCCTGCCTCCGACGGGCTTTCCGGTCCGGTCGATTCCCGACACCTTCACCCTGTGGAGCGCGGGTTCCCGCTGTGCCCCGACGGGCAGACGCAGCTCGTGCGCGCCGTCCGCCGACTTCGCGGTGAGACCACCGCTGTACGCGCCCGCCGGATTCGCCGCGGGATCGGCCGTGACCATGGCGCTCGCCGTCCCGCCTGCGGGGATCTGGACCCGAGCGGGGCTCACGGTGAACAGATCGGCCGACCCGCCGTCCGGGCCCTTCGCGGAGACGGCCAGGTCGAGCGTCACAGCGGAGCCGGACTCGTTGCGGAAGGTCACGCCCTTGGCGACCGTGTCGCCGCGAAGCCGGAAGGACAGGCTGCCCTCCTCCGCCCAGACCCGCTGGGCGACCGCGCGCCCGACGTCGACGCGTCCCGCTCCCTGCCTGTAAACGCTGTCGTCGGCGCTGGGACGCGCGGTGTTCATCAGTGCGGCCTTGAGACGCGCGGGCGCCCATCCGGCATGCCGCTCGGCCAGGAGGGCGGCGGCTCCCGCCACATGCGGCGCCGCCATGGACGTGCCGTCGGCGCGCGTGTAACGGTCGCCGACCGGTTCGCCCATCTCCGTGCCCTCGGCGCGGGCCGCCGCGATCCCGACGCCGGGGGCGGTGATGTCCGGCTTGATCGCGCCGTCTCCGTAACGCGGGCCGGAGGAGGAGAACTCGGCGAGCCGGTCGCCGCCGTCCACGGCGCCGACCGTCAGGGCCGATTCGGCCACCGCCGGGACGGACACCGTCCGCTCACCCCCGGCATTGCCCGCCGCGATCACGAACAGCGTCCCGGTCGCCGCGGTGAGGCTGTCGACGGCGGTCGACAGCGGGTCGCTTCCGTCGCTGGGGATGTCCACGCCCAGGCTCATGTTCACCACGCGAGGACGCTGCGCCGCTGCCCACTCCATGCCGGCGATGACCTGTGACAACGACCCCTGGCCAGTGTCGTCCAGCACTTTGCCGACCACCAGCCGGGCATCAGGGGCCACGCCCCGGTACTTTCCGTCGGCGACACCATCGCCGGTGATGATCGAGGCGACGTGCGTGCCGTGCCCATGGCCGTCCTTGGTACCGGTCGCGCTCCCGGTGAAATCCCTCGCGGCGGCCACGGACCCGGCCAGGTCCGGGTGACCTGCGTCGATGCCGGTGTCGAGGACGCCCACCGTCACCCCCTTGCCGGTGTGCCCCGCCTGCCAGGCGGCCGGCGCGCCGATCCGGGGGACGCTCTCGTCCAGGGTCGCCCGTACGCGAGCGTCCAGCCACACCCGCTTCACGCCGCGGGGGAACGTGGACCGTCCGGAGGTGAGCGAGGTCCAGAAGGCGCCGGCACGGTCCTTGCGCTGGGTCAGGGCCGCGCCGTTCAGCGCCGGCAGCCCCCGGGCCACCCTCGCACCGCCGAGTTCGGGAAGCCCGGTACCCGCCATCCCCGCCACGATCAGCGGGAGGTCCCCACGGCGGGCGTCGTCGTAGCCGTCGCGGACCATCCGGGTCACGTTGAACAGCGCGGGGTCGAGACGTCCTGACATCACCAGGGGCGCGGCGTCGGAGGGGACGATGCTCAGCTCGTTCCCACGCGCCCGGCGGACGAAGGACACGCCCTTGCGTCCGGCTCCCGGCTCCACCTGGACGGACTGCGGTCCGCCGCGTTCCGTGCGCAGGTGGACCCGGTCACCGGTCACCAGCGTCACCGTCCTTCGGCCCGGCTCTCCTCCGGCCAGAGGTTTCGCCGGGGGGTTCGGCGCGCCCGAGGCGGCGGGCACCGCGGGTCCCAGCGAGACGACCGCGACGGCCACCGCGATCGGCACAGCCGTTCTTCGTCGCATCATTCGGCTCCATCCTGTTGATCAACTCACCAGGAAGTGGCCGAACCCGTGCGAGTGTTACACCCGGCCTGTCACGGTCGGCAGCGAGGGGGTCGTCTCAGGCGTGTCCGATCATCCGTTCCGTTCGCCGGAGCGAGTCGGCCGGCGGTACCGGTAGGTCTCATGGTCGGCGTCGGATGCCGCCCGGATGGCGACGGCCGGCGATGACGCCTGCTGGAACGGAGAAGCCCGCACCCCGGCCTGTTCAACCACCGCACTTGCGCATCCACTGCGCGCCCGCCTTCACGTGGGCCGTGTCCAGATAGTCGACCCCGGCGATCCGCTGGGCCTCCCACCACTCCTCTTGGAGCTGCCGCTCACAGCCCTGCCGGCCAGGCTTCCACGCGCACAACTTGAAGCCGCCGGGATCCTTGTGGTCGCGCTTCCGGCCGTCCGGGCCCTCCACGAACCGGACCTTGAGCCCGGCGTCATGAGCCTTCTGAACGAACTCGTTCAGCAGGCGCTGCTCCTCGTCGCTGACCCGGCGGTCGCCGTTCCGGTCCGCGCACTGGCGGTACGAGCCGTTCAGCATGCTGACGCTCTGCGCGTACGCGCGGTCGTACTCGGGGCTGGCGGGGTCGACCTGCGGCGGCAGCGTGCAGCCCTGGCCGGGGGTGAGGAAGAAGGTGACGTTCGGCGGCTGCTTCCCCACGACCGCGCCGGGAGTGTCGCCCGGCATCAGCAGCTGGACTCCCGGCGGCAGGTCCCGGGTCTGATCGATGATCTTCTGGTACGTCGTGTCATCGCCCTTCTTGACCTCCAGGAGGATGACGAACGGCTTCTCGCGGCCCTGGTAGATCTGCCCGCCGTTGGCGGCGGCCCTGGCGATCAGCGGTTCCACGTACGTCTTGCGCAGCGTGCCACGCGAACCGCCGTCGATCTGGTGTTGCAGGTGGAGTTCGCCGTCGTCGCCGACCCAGATGTCGGCCTCGATGCTCGTCGCCCCCTGGTCGAGCGCGCCCCAGAGCGGACGGTCGTTCTCATAGTCGTTGTGGGCGTGCAGGCCCTCGACCCACTTGTTCTCATCGCCGGGCGTACAGGCCGGCTTCGGGATCGGAGGACGCGCGGGCGAAGCGACCGGCGAGGGCACGGGCGTGGGGGACGCGGCGCCCGCCGCGGACCGTGCCGGGCAGCTCTTCCCCATGACCGCGCACACCGCCGACTCGCAGGCCGCCACGACCCGCGTACCGATGTCTCCGGTGACCAGCACGCCCGCGACCACGGCGATGAGCAGTATGACGCCGAGATAGCCGAGAGCGCCCTCGCCGCGTTCGTGATCCACTCGGCACATATGTTCCCCTCCGGCGCCACGGACGACCCGGTGATCTTGATCCGAGGCCACACGACCGTACGGGCTCCGGGTGAGAGCCCACAATCTTTCCAAGTCCGGCACCAGCCGGAAGGGTCCCCAGGCCCAACCGTGCACGCCGGCAGGGCCCGGGCCGGCGGGACGAGACCCCTCCCCCAACGCCCGGAGGCGTACCGGCGTCCGGCGAGAAGCAGCGCAACCAGACGGCCGACCGCGAAGTAGCGCGTCGGCATCATGACCTCAGGCGGCCTCCGGCCCGCCGATAGCATGCACGCAACCGATTCATGAGGAAGCTCGTGTGCATGTCCTTGATGACCTCACCGGATTCTCCGACCGGGCGCGGGGCCTCCTGAGTCGCGCCGGGTGGCGGGAGGTGGGCGAGGCGGCCAGGACGCCGACCGACTTTCTGAATGTCCGTGACCGGGTAGGACGTGTGATCCCTGCGCCGACGGAACTGGTCGTCAGGCGAGAGGGTTTCCATGCCGGATACGGCGGCCTCCGCTACGAGGTGCGGCGCTCGGCGCTCGTCAGCGGGGAACGCCATGACGACTCTCGCCGCTGGGACTTCTCACTGGACGAGGGGATATGGGCGGACGACCGTGGCTGGTTCTTCTCCTGGGCCGGTGCCCGGGTATCGAGCCCGGTCCGGTTTCTGATTCACACGGACGGAAGGGTCGGAGTCAGCGACGGCGGACCGTTCATCGAGGTGGCGGCCTCGGTTCCGCAACTGATCGAAAGTCACGCGATCATGGACCTGGTGTCGTCATGGGACCCGTGCCCCGGCACCCTCGGGCCCGGGGTGTCAACGGAACCTGGAGTCGGACTGGCTGCCCGTATCGATGGCCTCGCAGTGGTGCCTGAGGCGTCCGGACCGTATGACACGTGGTATCTGTCCGATCGCGTTGCCGTACGCATCTACTGGAGTTGGACCAGCCGCCGACCTCGGACTCGGGGACTCCAGATGTGGACCTCGGGAGAGAAAGGGCGCAGGCAAGTAGAGATGGCCGCTGGTAAGCCCTGAACCTTCGCCCTCAGCACCGACTGGAGCGTGGGTCCCGGCGGCCGGCGGCGGTGCGATGCCCATTAAGAAGCACCGATCGTGCGCGGCGCTGACCGATCTCACAGCGGACCGGCGGCGTGGTGAACATATGCTCCGTGACGGTGAGCGAGTGAGAAGACGTCGTCCAGAAGGAGCGCACATGCCCCTGTCCCCCCAACGACCGGCGTCCGGCGCCACGGTGTCCGCGCTGGAGGAGACCTACGAGCTGATCCTCCGCCGCAACCCGGGCGAGCCCGAGTTCCACCAGGCGGTACGCGAGGTTCTGGACGCCCTCGCCCCCGTCCTGGACGCCCGTCCGGAGCTGGCGGACGCCAAGGTCGTCGAGCGGATCACCGAACCCGAGCGGCAGATCATCTTCCGGGTCCCGTGGACGGACGACTCCGGCGAGATCCACGTGAACCGGGGGTTCCGCGTGGAGTTCAACGGGGTGCTGGGGCCGTACAAGGGCGGGCTGCGCTTCCACCCCTCGGTCAATCTGGGGATCATGAAGTTCCTCAGCTTCGAGCAGGTGTTCAAGAACGCGCTCACCGGGCTGTCGCTCGGCGGCGGCAAGGGCGGCAGCGACTTCGACCCGCGCGGCCGTTCGGACGCCGAGGTGATGCGGTTCTGCCAGTCGTTCATGACCGAGCTGCACCGCCACCTGGGCGAGCACACCGACGTGCCGGCCGGCGACATCGGGGTCGGCACGCGGGAGATCGGCTACCTGTTCGGCCAGTACCGGCGGCTCACCAACCGCTGGGAGGCCGGAGTCCTCACCGGTAAGGGCCCCGGCTGGGGCGGCTCGGCGGGCCGCCCGGAGGCCACCGGCTACGGGAACGTGCTGTTCACCGCCGAGATGCTGCGGCTGATCGGGGAGGACTTCGAGGGGCGGCAGGTCGTCGTCTCCGGATCCGGCAACGTCGCGATCCACACGGTGGAGAAGGCCCAGGCGCTGGGCGCCAACGTGGTGACCGTGTCCGACTCCGGCGGCTACGTGGTCGACGAGAAGGGCATCGACCTGGACCTCCTCCGCCTGGTGAAGGAGGTGGAGCGGGGCCGCGTGGCCGACTACGCGGCGGCACGCGGCTCCGCCGCCCGGTACGTCCCCGGCGGCAGCGTCTGGGACGTGCCCGCCGACATCGCCTTCCCGTCGGCGACGCAGAACGAGCTGGACGCGGACGCCGCGGCGACGCTGATCCGCAACGGGGTCAAGGCCGTCTCCGAGGGCGCGAACATGCCGGCCACCCCGGAGGCCGTCCGGCTGTTCCGGGAGGCGGGCGTGGCGTTCGGGCCGGGCAAGGCCGCCAACGCGGGCGGCGTCGCGACCAGCGGCCTGGAGATGCGGCAGAACGCCGGCCGCGAGTCGTGGACGTTCGAGCAGGTCGAGAGCGAGCTGGCCCGGATCATGCGGTCCGTCCACGAGGAGGTGTACGCCACCGCCGAGCGGTACGGGGCTCCGGGCGACTACGTGATGGGCGCCAACATCGCCGGGTTCGAGCGGGTCAGCGACGCCGTCCTGGCCCAGGGCCTCATCTAGGCTCTGTCGCGAAGTCCCGGCCCACAGCGCTCGCCTGGCGGCTCGCGCCTGACCGGGCCGGCGCGGTCGTCGTCCGCCGCGAGGAAGAACCGGCGCAGTGGCTCGGCGAGGGCACGGCCCCGGCCCTGATGGCCCTGCTTCGGAACCATGAGCGAACGTCCCCCGGGGAGCGCGCCGGCAAGGGCCCGTTGCGCGTTCCTGATGTACCGCGGGCTCTTGCCGGCGCTGCGGACCGGCGTCGGCGCGGTCAGCGACTCGGCGAGATCCGCCGGCCAGCCGTCGCCCTGGAGGTACGGCAGAACCATGTCCAGGTCGCCGGGGAGGGCGTGCGCGTTCGAGGTGACGATCCGCCAGAGCGGGAGGATCCGGAGAAACGCCAAGGGCCAGGGCGCGGAACCGGAGGCCGTGGCGGGCGGCGGTCAGCGCCAGCGTCCCGCCGGCCGAGCGGCAGGGCGTCGAACTCACGGAGCTGTCGCGTGTACGCCGCCCCCGCCTCCCCGGCGAGGTAACCCTTCATCCAGCCACCGTGCCGGAACGAGCCGTCCAGGTCCTCGGTCAACTCGCCGGGTGCCTGGAGGACGCCGTCAGGACTCAGCAGCATCTGGATCGTCAGTAGTCCCACCTGGGCTCTCCTTCCTGGTCGCTGCGGTCGGTTCCGGGCTCCCCGGTACGCCGAGGGCCGCCAGCCGAGCGCGGAAGAGCGCCTGTTCGCCGCGGTTCCTGCTGAGCCGAACGGCTTCGGCGAACTGGACCGCCGCGTCGTGGCGGCGTCCCGCGAGCGCGAGGAGCTCCCCCCTGGCGCCGGGCAGGTGCGGATAGCCGCGGAGCCCGGCGGCGTCGATCTCGTCGATGAGGGCCAGACCGTGGGCGGGATCCCCCGCACGTCCGCGCGCCACCGCGCGGTTCAGCTGCACGACGGGTGTCGGCAGGGCGATCGCGAGCATGTCGTAGAGACCGGCGATCCGCGCGTGATCGGTGTCGTCCGCCGACGGTGCGAGCATGTGCTCCGCCGCGATGGCCGCCTGGATCGTGAACGGGCCCAGCGCACCGCCGACGTGCCGCGCGCGGGCGAGCGAGGCGACCCCCCGGCGGATCAGCGTGCGATCCCACCGCGTTCGGTCCTGGTCCTGGAGCAGGACGGGCGACCCATCCGGAGCAGTGCGTGCGGCGGTGCGCGCATGGGTCAGCTCCATCAGGGCCAAGAGCCCGTGGACCTCGGAGATCGACGGGAGGAGGCGGGCCACGAGCCGACCTATGCGCAGCGCCTCTCGGATCAGTTCGGGGCGGACCCAGTCGTCTCCATCAAGAGGGGCGTACCCCTCGTTGAACAGGAGGTAGATGACCTCGATCACGGTTCCGGCGCGTTCGGTGACCTGATCCGCGCCGGGCATCTCCAGCCGGATGTTCTTGTCCCGCAGGACCCGCTTCGCCCGTGAGATCCGCCGGCCGATCACCGCGTCGGACACCAGATAGGCCCGTGCGATCTCCGTCGTCCTCAGGCCCACGACGCAGCGCAGGACCATCGCCGTCCGGTACTCACGGTTGAGTACCGGGTGACAGGCCGTGAACAGCATCTGCAGGAGCTCGTCGTCGAACGGGTTGTGCAGGTCGTCGAGCAGCTCGCCGATGCCGCCGTCGTCCTCGGTGACCACGGCGCCCGCCACCTTCGACATCGCCTTGCCGTCGATCTCCTGCCTGCGCCAGCGGTCGATCGCCTTGTTCTTCCCCGCACGCACGAGCCAGGCGGCCGGATACTCCGGGACGCCGGAGGTGGGCCAGGTCTCCAGCGCCCGTTCGAGCGCCTCTTGGGCGAACTCCTCCGCCTCACCGAGATCGCGCGTGTACCTGACCAGAGCGGCCATGACCCGGGGCGCCTCGGCCCGCCACACCGCCTCCACGGTCGCGACGCTCGTGCGTCGCGCGACACCGTCACCAGGCATCGTGTGCTGCGGCCGCACCGAAGTCCTCGGGCCCCATCACCCTGAGGACCCGCGCCGCCCCCTGCCACTCCGGCCAGTGCACGCGGTGCAGGTTCATGAAGCGGCGGGACCACTCGACGGCCTCCTCCTTGGTCCGCACGTCGTAGAGCGCGTAGCTGATCATCTCCTTCGTGTCGGCGAACGGGCCGTCGGTGATGGTGATCTCGCCGTCGGCCACGGCCACCCGGGCTCCGGCGGAACTGGGCGCGAGGCCGGCGGTGTCGAGGAGTACGCCGGCCCGGGTCGCCTCCTCACCGAGCGCAATGATCGCCTCCATGAGCGCGGGCGGCGGCGGGGTGGACGGCTGCTTGGTGACGTCGAGTACGGCCAGGTAGCGCATCTTCGGTCTTCCCTTCGGAGTGTTCTTTCGTCGTGTTTGCGAGGGATTGCTCAACGGTGCCGCAGGCGGTCAAAGCCTGCGGTGGGGATGCTTCAGGAATTCGAGTGCGATGGCGCTGATCGCGGCGAACAGGGCGATGAGCGAGATCGTGAAGACGACGATGCCCGCTGCCATGCCACCCACACCGGAAGCCATGAACGCGAACGCGAGCACGAACACGGGTGCCACGACGCGCGCGGTCCGGGCGAGACCGGTGCTCCCGTGCGCCGTGAGCCGACGTGCCACCAGGACGAGCCCGATCGCGACGGCGACGAAGCCGACCGCGCCGGCCCCGAAGTGGACGAGCGCACTCGGGCTCGGCGCGTCCGGATCGCCGGACCCGGCCGGGAACCCGTTGCCCGGGTCGACGGGGAAGATCCCGGCCACGACCATGCTGAGACCGAACACCGCGACGAGCGGGGGCACGGCCCGCGATCTCGGCCGCACCGTGGAGAGTCCGATCGCGAAGACGACGAGGAGCGTTCCGGTCGCGATCAGGTTCAGCACGTGGATCCAGCCCTGGTCAGCGAGCGCCAGCTGGCTCCATGCGTGCCGGGTCGGGTCGAAGCCGGGCGTCAGGACGACCTCGGCCAGCGATGTCAGCACGTACAGGGGCCCGGCGATCACGCCGGCGGCGATCAGGCGGCGCCTGCCGCCGGTCGCCGTCGAGCTGGTCATGGTGTCCGGTTCTGCCAAGGGTCGCATGTCTGGAAGACGAATGCGGACGGCGGTTCTTGCAGTCGCCGGCGCGAAATCTTCGAGCCGGCGACCGCATGCGCCGTCTCTGTGGCCCGATGTCCAGCCGGAGGCCTCGCCGCCCGGTGCCCGGTTGGTCTCGTCGAACGCCCCGCTGGTACGCAGGCTGACGAGCGGCGCCTGCACCATCGTCGTGAACTCCGGCGTGTACGCGACGTATCCTTCGCCCGTGGAACTGCGCTTCGAGACGCGCCGGTCCGATTCGCCGTGGGTCGACACCGTGTGGACCTGCACGAACGAGCAGGTCACGGCGATGACGTCAGTCGCGGGGGTGTGCTGGGGCCTGGTGTTCTGGGAGCAGGACGGCCGGGCGTACGCGGGGATCAGCGGTCCCGAGACTCGGAGCGGCACGGCGCCCGTGCCCAATGGCGCGACCTTCACGGGCATCGACTTCGCCGTGGGCACCTCGTTGCGGGCCGTACCGACGTCGGCGCTGGTCAACGGCGGCATCGAGCTCCCCGACACCACACGCCGGACGTTCCGGCTGGACGGCGGGCGCTGGGATACGCCGCACCCCGACGACGCCGAGGGCCTCGTCGAGCGTCTCGTCCGGACCGGCATCGTGGTCCGCGACCTGCTCGTCGCCGAGTCGCTGCGGGGTCACCGCCCGGCCGTCTCGAGGCGCACGGTCGAACGCCGGTTCCGCGTCGCGACCGGGCTGACGCAGGGCGGCGTACGGCAGATCGAGCGGGCCCGCAGGGCGGCGGAGCTGCTGGCGAGCGGCGAATCGGCCGCCGACGTCGTTACCAAGCTCGGCTACTTCGACGAGTCGCACCTGGCTCGGGCGCTGCGCTCCTACGTCGGACGCACCGCCGGGCAGTTGCGCGAGGGCGCCGGCGGCGCGATCGCCCTGGACCTGGATCAGCGCCTGACGTCGTAGACGAGCTTCAGGATCCCGTTCGAGTAGCTCTCCGACTCCCGCAACGTCAGCATCTGCTTGTCGCGGTCGGCGCGGCCGAACACGCTCTTCCCGGCACCGAGCAGCACCGGGAAGACGAGCAGGTTGTACTGGTCGATCAGGCCCGCGTCCGACAGCCGCCGGGCCAGCTCGGCGCTCCCGTGGATGAAGATCGCGCCGCCCTCGCCCTCCTTCAGCGCGGCGACGTCCTCGGTCGAGCGCAGGATCGTCGTCGGCCCCCACCCGTCGACAAGGGCGTCATCCGACAGCGTGGTCGACACCACGTACTTGGGCAGCTCCTTGTAGTCGGCGTGGTCCTCCGAGCCGGGCCAGACCGGTGCGAACGCCTCGTAGCTGCGGCGGCCGAACATCAGCGCCGTCGTGTCCGCGAGCTCCTCGCCCTTCAGCGACCAGGCTTCTGGGACGAACTCAAGGTCCTTGACCACCCAGCCGCCGCTGCGGTGCTCCTCCCCCGGACCGCCGCCGGGCGAGTCCACCACGCCGTCGAGCGACATGAAACCTGTGTAGACCAGGTCACGCATTGTGTTGTCTCCTCATGATCGGGCAGGTTGCCGGGTCCACGCTAGATCGCGGCCGCGGCGGCCGTCTTGGACAGAAACGACAGCGGGGTCAGAAACGCGTGCCGGAACGCACATCACCGGCCCCCTGGGCGGATGGGGCCGGCTGTGGTGGGTGATGTTCCAGACGGACGGCCGCACCCAGCACCGGCTGCTCCTTCCCCGAAGGACAGCAGCGAAGCGAGCCCCGCGACTCTGGCAAGTCGGCGTGCTCACTCGAAGGGCGCGCGGACTCGGCAGCTAACCCAGCGCCACGTTGACGTCTCCGGCCCGATGTTCGCTGGGAGTGAAGACGCATCCCGCTCTGTTGCGCGCGATGACCTGCACGGCGAGAAAGACATCGACGATGGTCGGCAGCGAACGCAGCGATCCGCCGATCAACTCTTCGGCGCGGCCGATCCGGTACCGCACCGAGTTCGGGTGGATGTTCAGCTCGTTCGCGGTGTCGTTGATGCTGAGGTTGTTCTGCATGTAGACGATCAAGGTCTCGAGGAGATGTTCACTGCCTTCTATCTTCGCCAGCAGGTCATGCGACCGCCGTATCAGCTGGTCTTCGTCGGCGGTGCTGATGGCGATGTCGGCGACGGCGAAGTCCTCGAACCGCTGCACGGCGGGACCGTCGGTCGCGCGAGTCAGGCTGCGGGTCAGCGCCAGGCGCGCGTCTCGGTAGCTGTTGCCGATCAGGTCCAATGACGCCACCTTGCGGCCGATGCCGGCCGATGCCTGGAGCTTGCGGGCCCGCAGGACGCTGACGGCTTCGTCGATGAGGCGGCTGTCGGAGCACTGCAGGATCACGACCGCGACGCCTTCGTGGGAGCCGACGAGGTGGGGCGACGCGGAATTGGAGATCAACCCGCGCAGGATCTGCGTGACGTCCCTCAGCTGCTGCGAATGCAATTCCGGGTCGAGTCGGCGCCGGCTCCAGTGCGGCAGGGCGATGGTGGCGACGAAGCACGGTCCGTGCGGCTCGAACCCGAACCGGCGGACATGGTCCCAGCCGAACTTCTCGTAGCCGTTGTTCGATACCAGTCGTTGCAGGACATCGGCCCGCTGCAGTGCTTCCTCGGTCGCCGCGGCGCGCCGGCTGAGGGCGATGACGTCGAGCAGCTGTTCGACGGTCGTGATCAGTTGCGACACGATCTCCTGCGAGGTCGGATGGCCGCGCCTCGCCAGCACGATCCAGCGGTGCGCCTCCTCAGGCCCGTTGATCAAAGAGGCGACGACATGCCACTGCCCGACGGTGAACTGCTGCCGCTCCTGGGAGGACTTGTCGATGCGCTGCCAGATGACGCTCGTGGGACCGTCCCCCGTGGCCGCGAGGAGCCGCCCGTCGGGGTAGTAGAGAATCACCGTGCTGTTGACCAAGGCGCCGAGACGGCGCAACAGCGAGTCCGTCGGATCAGGCGTCGAGACGGCGGCGATGAGGCTGGACTGCAGCGCGAGCAGCTGCTGGTAGAGGACGAGCTCGTTGCGGGCCACACGTTCGTTGACGGCGTCCTTGATGGAGCGTAGGGACGAGTCGGCCGGAGCTGAGAGCAACGGCAGATCCAAGGCTCCGGCGGCCGCCACGATCGCCGCCGGCAGCTGGGTGGCGCCGGCTGCCAGCGTGTGGACGATGCCGACCGCGCCCGCGGTCTTCGCGGCGGCGACGAGCGCCTCCGAACCGCCGGGGCTCGCGCCCTCAGGCAGTCCGCTGGTGAGCAGCAGCACCGCACGTTGCTCGGCTGCGGGCAACTGCCCCAGCTGCAGCACCTCAGCCCGAGCGATCTCCGCGGTCTTGGCCCCGTTGCCCCCGACCGCCAGCCGCAGCCCAAGATCGGCGTTACGTTGCAGGTCTCCGATAGTGAACATCGCACTCGTCCTATACGACGCGTTGACGGGAGCGTACCCAGCACTCTACGGCGCGGCAGTGGGTTCATTCAATGCTGAATTCGCTGGTCAGAAGCCTGAATTCGGGCGGTCGAACTTGGTCGCCCCAGGACTGGTGGCAGGATTTTCGGGCCGAGATCGTCTGCCTGCGACTTGCCGATTTCAGGCAGGTGGCCTATCGCTGCCCGACGGGTCGCCGAACGCGGCCACGGGACCCTGCCGTGAAGGCGAGAACCGGACCGGCCTGGTGACATGGCCACCACACTCCTGCGTGGGGGGCACGTCTCCACGAGTCTTCCCTCACAGACCGGTCCGGTGTCCGGATCACCCGACAGCAGCCGGATCCTGGACCAGAGCGGCCCGGGCGCTCGCCACCGCCCTCTTCGACTCCGCGCCGAGGTCGCTACCGGGCACCAATGCCTGGCAGTACGCGTCGATGGCCGCATCGCCGAGCGCGCTCCACTTGTCGAGCCAACCGCGGATCAGATCACGGTTCGCCCTTCCGTGATCGTCGGATCGCAGCGCGTACTCGACGAGCGCCTGCGACCACTTCTGGGTTCGATCGCTGTCGACGAGCTGGGCGCGGCACAGCAACGCGAGCAGCGTGTCCCCGTTCTCCTGCGCGACAGCCGACAGGGCCCGCGACATGGCCGCGTCGATGGCGGGCCGGGCCACGAGGTTCAGCGCCACGAACTGCTCGGCCCAGTCCCACGTGACGAGGACGCGCTCCATCAGTTCGCGGAACCCCTGCCACGCCTCGTCGTCCTCCCAGCGGGCACGTTCCTGACGGCCGAACCCGATCGAGGGATGCGTGGCGGCGAGCTCCGCCGTCCGGTAGGCGACGCGCGACACCCAGCGCAGCTGGTCGCCCGACTCGAAGATGAAGCAGTTCTCGATCGTGCTCGACGGCGCGAGTGCCGCGAGGTAGGCGGCCGACATCTGGACCGTGTGCAGCAGGTACCGGCCGGGCGTGTAGAGGCGCGCCAGCTGCGCGACCCACTCGTCGGACAGCCCGCTGTCGTGCTCGTTCTTGCTGTGGTCATCGAGCAGGCCGTCGACATGCGCCTCCTGCCCGTCCTGGATCATGTTGTACGTCCGGTAGACGATCTGGTCAGGGTCCCTGAAACCGTCCCAGTCGGCATGCCTGAGGGGCGATTCATTACGGTATTTGACGTACCACTTGCTCAGCGGTACGTCCGGCCCCATGGCCCAGGGAGCGTCGTCGTCGGTGCTCCAGAGCAGCTTGGTGGAGACGATCTCGTACTCGGTCGGCCGACGTCGGTTCTTGGCGAGGTGACTCCACGTCTTCAGAGGCCTGGACACGTCGCTGGCATCGCTCATGATTTTCTCCTCGGTCTGGTGGGGGGTGGGCGTCAGGACTGCTTCATGAAGTACCAGCGCATGTATTCGTCGTGCGTCTCGATCTGACCGGAGTAGCCGGTCAGATTGACCTCCAGTTCCTGCATCGAGAATGCTCGGCCCAGCAGCTGTTCCATCGTTCGGCGCCGGATCACCAGACCCCCTTCCGCCTCGACCCGGACATACGTCCGGTGGTCGTGGACGCGGATCTCCTTCTCCGGGTTGTCCCGCTCGATCGCCTCGACGGCTACGACCGAGATGTCGCCGCCGCGAAGCAGGGGTCCAGCGAGATTCGACATGCCGTGCACCGGTGTGGTGGTCATCTTCTCTCCTTTTCTCGCCTCGAATCGAGGCTCGACGGTCACCGTCTCAGGCGTGGGAATGCTTGGGTTTGATTCCCTCGACCGACACGAGCACGTTGCCGTCGTGGACCTTGACCGGATACTGGGCGAGTTCCGCGTCGTCGGGATTCACGCTGTGGCCCGAGAACGCGTCGAACTCCCAGAGATGGGCCGCGCAGGTCAAGATCGTGCCGTCGAACTCGCCGTTGCTAAGCGGATGTTCCTGGTGCGGGCAGTTGCTTTGCAGGGCGCAGATGTCACCGTCGTCGGTGCGGAGCAGCAGTACCTCGACTCCGGCGACCGAGCAGAGTCGCATCTCTCCTGCCCACAGGTCGTCTTCCACGCAAACCTCATGGAACTCGGGTTCCGGCGCCGATGTCATCCGCGCCCACCACCTTCCGGGCGCCGGCCCGCCGACCCGGCCTCCGTGCACAGGTCGGCGGACCTGGCGCGATTCACTGGTCCGTCGCCACGAAGACGTCGATCTGCTGGAAGTGCCGAAGGCCGGCCTCCTCGACCGTCATCGTCCGCGGGAACGGCTCCGCGTCGTCGGTGTCGGTGGTCAGCCGCACCAGAAGCGTCGCACCGGGCTTGGGGTGGCGGGTCTGGTAACCCACCGCGGGGGCCAGGCATGCCTCCACGACCTGGTCCATCGTGTAGCCGCTCTCGACGTCGATGATCCGGGTGTGTGCGTCGTACTGAAGCCGTCCGATCACCGCAAGGGGCTTCGACATCTCGGGTCTCCTCTCGTTCTTGGACAGCGACCGGTCGTGCCGCCCTCGGCCCGCGTACGCCCGGTCGCGGCCGGGGCGCGTCGTCAGGCGTGCGCCCATGCCAGGTCGTGTGCGTCGGTCCCGCCTGGGCTGATGACACCGGCGCCCATGTACTTGAGGATGTTCTCCGGGGTGTTGGGGGAGATCTCTCCGTTGTACATACGGTCGGCGATGGTGTTGAACGTCTTGTACCGGTCGGGCTCGAGCTCGAAGATCCATTTGCAGACGGTGCTGCAGAAGCTGTACAGCCGGCCTTCGTGGTCCAGCTGGTACGCGCGGGCCTTCCAGACCGTTCCGCCCTTGTTCGAGATCGGAATCTGGCACATGTTGCAAATGGCCGGCATCCCGATCGCCTCGGACTTCTCGGGATGTCCCGCGCGAATGTTCTCGATGATCACGTCCCAGTACTGTCCGAACGTGTCGTTCCAGCCGGGGTACTTGCTCTCCAGCCAGGCACGCTCGCGGGGGCCGACGTTGCCCGTCGGGTTCCACCACAACGTGTTGCGCCATGCCCACGTCGCCGCCGCCTGGCAGTGGTGATGGGTCTCGACGTCCTCGAGGAAGATGTCCCAGTACCACGGGCGCTCCAGCCCGAGGTCGAGCAGCTGGCGTTCGAACTGTTCGCCGACGAACTCGGTCATGTACTCCTTGAAGGACCGGTCGCGCTTGTCGAGCGGGATCCAGTAGTCCATCGGGATGCCGGTGAGGATCGCGAAGAGCCGGTGGATGCGCCAGAACGCGATGTCGACCGCCTGCTGCGCCTCGGCCTTTCTCCCGTTCCTGATCAGGATGTCGAGGACCGGGGTGCCGATCTGCGCGTGCCGTGCCTCGTCGGACTGGATGCTGGTGATCAGGTTGGAGAACGTGAAGTCGCCCATGTTGGCCGCGTCCGCCGACAGGCCGATCATCTGGATGTTCGTCAGTCCGGTCTCGAACGCGAAGTTGAGCATGACCGAGGTCGTCACCGCGTCCCGGGTCATCATCACGTCGTCGAGCGCGTGCCTGCCGGCAATCGCGGCCCAGTTCTTGCTGTGGTGTGCCTGATGAGCCCAGTCGAACTGGCGGTCGAGGGTCACCAGCTGGTGCGGGAAGTACAGCTGGATCTGCCCGTGCCGCATCTCGTCGAGCATGCCGAACGTCGCCATGTTCCGCATTCCCGGCGCCTTCGAGAAGCGGGTCATCCGGGCGTCGGACTGGCACGCCGCGTACTCGGACAGGGCGATCGCCCCGTAGTGCAGCTTGAGCATGCTGAGGTAGGCGGGGTCGGCGTCCTCGTAGTAGCGGGACCGAGCGAGTGCGGCCTTGACCGAGTAGGCGCCCGCGTCCTTCTCCCGCTGCACGCTCACGTATTCGCGATACGAGACCTTGTAGGGCTCGTCGAACGACTCCCACTGCTCGATCGGAATCCCGTAGGGATCACTCTGGTCCGGCGGAAAAAGCTCGTCCATCTCGACGTACCGCGGCGTCCAGTTCGTGTCGCGGGCGATGTCGTACCAGCTTGATCGTTCCAGTAGCGCCATGTGAAATCGCTCCTCTCGATTTTCCCGTGCGCAGCACGCCGGGGATGGCAACCATGAATGGTCGATGCCGTACCGCTACTCGCCGATCCAATGCGAGCAGCAGCGCTCATGCAGTATCGCGCGATACTTCTTTGTGGTTTCAGGGAGAAGCTCGCCCGAGCCCCAATCAACGATGACGCCGTATTGGCGGACAAGGTCGTAAGCCGTCAGCTCGCCGTCCTTGTATCGCTGGGCGACGTGCACGGGGTCGGTCTCCAGGAGACTCACCCGGGTCGCCCGCAGTTTCCGGCGCTCGGCAGCGGTGGCGACTTCGTCGACCCTGTACAGGTCCGGGTCGCCAGCGTCGCGGGTCACCACCACGCCGTAGTCCTTGCGGGCCCGGTTGATCGAGACGTAGCCGTCGATGACGTCCTCACGGACGGACCGTGGAGCCCGCCGGAGAGGATCGCCGTATCCACCACCGCCGGCCGACGGCCGCTCCAGCGAATCGCCGGGGACCACCGGCACCCGGGACGCCAGGGATCCCAGGTAGCGTTCGCCGACGGAACCCGGGTTGATCCATAGGCCATGCGGGCAGCTGGGCGACCCGCCAAGGGTTCCGATGATCATCGATTTGGCGCGATCGGAGCAGTACGACAGGATCGCTCCCTCGCAGTCGGTGAGGATCACCTCCTTCACCATCCCGAGCCCGCCACGAAATTCGCCCGGCCCGCCCGAGTCGGTCTTCAATTCACAGGTGCGGGTCACTATGGGGGAGGTGATTTCCTGCATCTCGGTCGACTGCAGGACGTGACCGACTCCGAAGATCGACGCCGTGGCGTTCGATCCGTCTTTTCCGTTGCGCCCACCCCAGCCGCCGGCCATCCAGTCGTAGTACATGAATTGTTCCTGCCCGTGATGGCGCACATCTCTACCGCCGAGCAACACGTACTCGAGATTGAACGACGTGGCGATCGCGCGTTCGGGCATGATCTGGGACCAGATCTGGAAGATGGCGTTCACGATCTTCTCGTACGGTCCCGCGTAGAATCCGGTGACCGCGCTGGGCCAGGAGGCGTTGACCACCGTTCCACGCGGGCCGAAGTCGACCGTGATGGCCCGATAGAAACCGGAGTTGAGCGGCACGTCGGGGAAGAAGGTCTTGGTCCCGGCGATCACGGCCGAGTAGCTGCCACCGAAGGCCGAGTTGAGAAAACTCCCGATGGCGGGATGTGATCCGCTGAGGTCGTAGTGGACACCGTCTCCGGAGATCCGCATCCGCACCTTGATCGGTACCAGACCTTCGCTCCTGCTCGGGTCGTTATCGATGTAGTCCTCTGCTTCCCACACCCCATCGGAAAGCTCCGACAACCGCCGGCGTACGACGCGTTCAACGTAGGCCTGAGACTCGCCGAACGCCGCGACGACCGTCCTCTGGCCGTAGCGCTCGATGAGCCGGTGGACCTCGCGCTCACAGACCCGGGTCGCCTCGGCCTGCGCGCGCAGATCCCCTTCTGCGTCCTCTGGTGATCGCGTATTCGACGCGATGAGCCGTCCGACGTCCGCCAGGTAGCGCCCACGCGACCAGATCCGAACCGGGGTGATCCGGAGTCCCTCTCCGAAATGTTCCGTCGCGCTGGGATCGAACGAGCCGGTGGCAGCACCGCCGACATCGGCCCAGTGGCCGTTGCACTGGGCGACGGCGATCAGCGCACCGTCACTGAAAATCGGCCGCAACACCCTGACGTCGTTGAAGTGGGTGCCGCCGCAGTACGGGTCGTTGAGGATGAACACATCGCCCTCATAGATGTCTCCGCGAAACGCGTTGAGTACCGCTTTCGCAGCGAAGTGCAACGTTCCCACCTGCACGGCGACGTCTCGGCTGCCCTGGGCGACGGTGTCGCCGTCTGCGTCGCACAGCCCGCCGGAGAAGTCACGTGCGTGTATCACGAAGGAGTGGCAGGTGCGCAGCAACTGCTCGGCCATGAGGTCGACGGCGGTCATGAAGGCGTTCCGCAGGACTTCGGCGGTCACCGGGTCGAGGGTCTCCGCCTGGTCGTCCTCTATCATCCGCAGTAGTGCCCGCTGATCTACCATGTTGCCTACCCCTCCACGTTCATGGAGATGCGCAGGTTCTCCATCTGGTCGACGATCGCCGTCCAGTCCGGAGGGATCAGCGTCGTCGAATCGGGCTGGGCGATGACCGCGGGGCCCGTGACCGTGGCGTCGGGGTAGAGATCGGACCGGTCGTACACCGGTGTCTCCAGCCAGTCTCGCGGTTCGATGAACCTGACCATCCGCCGCCCCACCGGTTCGATCGGCCTCCCATTTCCACGGCTCGACACGCCGATCCGCGGTTTGTCGATGATGCCCAGAGCCGATACCGAAAGTTGGAAGAGGTCGACATCGGCGAGATCACGACTGAACCCGAATTCCCTCCGGTGTTGGATGTGGAACTTCTCGACCAGCCCATCGATCGCCCGGACCGACTGGTCCACGGCGATGGGCATCGAGCGTGACTGCCCGCGGTATCGCATTTCGATGAACCGCTGCATGCTGATGCGTTCGGTCTCGACGCCGTCATCGAGGAGGCTCCTGCGGGCGTGCGACTCCAACCTCAGGAACGTCGATTCGATCTCGTACGGGTCGGCCGCATACGCGTTCCGGATGAACATGGCACTGAAGTCGTGCCGGATGTCGACGAGCAGGCATCCGAACGCCGAGGTGACCCCCGGGTGTGGTGGGACCACGACCGCGGGGAGGGACAGCTCGCGGGCCAGGTGGACCGCGTGCATGGGGCCGGCTCCACCGAAGGCGACAAGCGCGAGATCGCGTGGATCCTGTCCCCGGCGAATTGACACGATCTTCAGAGCGTCGGCCAAATTCGCCGACGCGACACGCAGGATGCCGACCGCGGCATCCTCGAGTGAGCTGTTGAGTTCCCGGGCGATCCGCCGCACCGCCCGCCTGGCGAGTTCGAGGTCGAGGAGCTGCGACCCCGCGGCCAGCGAGGTGTCGATCTGCCCCAGGACGAGCTGGGCGTCGGTGGTGGTCGCCGCCGTGCCGCCGAGTCCGTAACAGGCAGGACCGGGATCTGCGCCGGCCGATTGCGGGCCGACGCGCAGCGCCCCGCCATCGTCGACCCACGCCATCGAGCCGCCCCCGGCTCCGATGGTCAGTACCTCAAGGTTCGGAAAGCAGATCGGGTGTCCAAAATCCACCGACCAATTCCGTGTGATGTTCAATTCTCCACCGGACACGATGGATATGTCGGCGCTGGTGCCACCCACGTCCAGCCCCAGTGAGTTCTCATAGCCGCACGCGAGCGCGATATGTTTGCTCGCCACCGCACCTGCCGCCAGGCCGGAGGACGCGAGCCGCGCGGCGTGCTTTTGCGCGGCCTGAGTCGTCATCACGCCTCCGCCGCCGTGCATCAGATGAAGCCTGCCGGCATAGCCGGATTCCGCCAGCCTCTGCTCCAGGCACGTCGCGTAGTGGCCGATCAACGGCGACAGCAGGGCGTTCGCCACGGTGGTCGAGAAGCGCTCATGTTCAAGGATCTCGTCCAGTACGGCGCTGGAGATCGAGACCACGACGTCGGGCAGTTCCGCGCGCAGGAACTCCTGCATCGCGATCTCATGTACCGGGTTGACGTAGGAGTTGACGAAGCAGACGGCGACCGTCTGCACCTGCCTGCGCCGGAGTGTGTCGACCAGTTCCTGGGCTTCGCGCATGTCCAGCGGCTGGATCACCCGTCCGGTCGCGTCGACGCGTTCGGTGACGACCAGCCGGTCGCGGCGCGGGATGTAGGGAGGGGCGACGTCCTCGTAGGCGTCCCACAGATCCTCCTTCGTCCCCCTTCTGATCTCGATCACGTCGCGAAATCCGCGTGTCGTGACGAGAGCTGCCCGAGGAAACGTCCGGTTGAGCAGCGCGTTGGTGGCGACGGTCGTGCCGTGGCAGAAGAACCAGGTGTCGACCAGATCCGCACCGGCCTGGGCGATACCACGCATCACACCATCGATCGGGGATCCGGCCGTCGTCGGCACCTTGGCCACGCGAGGTGCTTCCCCGTGCTCACCCAGAACGCAGACGTCCGTGAAGGTACCGCCGACATCGACCGCGACTCGCAATGTCATCCAACACCTCCTGCACCTCGGTGTACGGCCCAGGGCCTCTGCCCTGGGTAGTGCCCGGTCCGGGGCGTAACCCCTGGTCGTTGCCCTAGATACTCGTCCGGCCCCTAGAGACAAGCAATAGTGAGGAGTGAGAGAACAGGGCGATCGGATTGTGCGGGTCTCCCACACGCCGGCTGCGGATTCGTGATCGTCGTGCGCGCAGGCCCGGCCATGGCGGCCGTGGAGGCGGCCACGGCGCAGCAGGTGTGGCGAGACGCGTCCGGAGGTGCCGGCTTGACCGACGCATCGGTCGGCCCTGCTGCCCGGCTTTCCTCTTCAGGCAGTGCTCACCTGCGCGTTCAAGCGCCGGCCCCGGGCAACGGCATCCCCGCACAGCGCGACCAGCCGAGGTTTTTCGGCCGCACCACGTTCGTCCAGCACGATCCGGTGAAGCTTGGCCAAGCCCCTCGCCGCGGGTCCACTCAGCTAAGCGGCGGGTGCACCGTCAGCCAGGACGCACCGAAGGCCGGGGGTGTCGCCAGGTGCGGCTGATGGTCGGCAAGGCGATCGCCGCCAACGCCTCCCGTTGGTCGGCCAGGCGCCGTCCGCCTCACTGCCGGCGGGTCGGTGCAGGTAGTACGCCCAACTGGCACCGCCGCAACTCATCAGGAACCAGTCACCCCGGGTGAAGCTCACCCCGCCTCATCCAACGAGCAATCACCGGACGGTCGCCTACCGGCGAGCCCGCGGCGACGGGATCCGCCGGTCGGAGACCCGCACAATCCGACCACCCCGTTCTCTCACTCCTCACTATTGCTTGCCTCTAGGGGCCGGACGAGTATCTAGGGCAACGACCAGGGGTTACGCCCCGGACCGGGCACTACCCAGGGCAGAGGCCCTGGTCCGTACACCGAGGTGCAGGAGGTGTTGGATGACATTGCGAGTCGCGGTCGATGTCGGCGGTACCTTCACGGACGTCTGCGTTCTGGGTGAGCACGGAGAAGCACCCCGCCTGGCAAAGGTGCCGGCGACGATCAGCGGAATGAATTTCACTCCTCGCATCTGATCGTGCAGCGATCACCACGTCCGTTCAGCGTCGACTGAACGTTCACTCGAACGAACGTCAGCGAGAGGCGTGTCGGCATGCATTGCCACCGCGGGAACCCGTCCACCCGGTGATCTAAGGGACACATCATGAGCCAATACGACGCCGCGAACCGGGCGGCCGGCCAGACGTACACGAGCTGTGTCACCGGGTCACGGACCAGTCGACTCGATCTCACCGGGATGGCCCGACCGGTAGCCGCCGCCTGCCGACATACCCACGAAACCCTTCTTCGCTGGGGTGTGGCCTCTGAACTGATCGACGATGCCCTGCTCATCGCCTCCGAACTTGTCACCAATGCCGAGAAAAACGCGGCAGGGGCCGGCGGAGCTCAGGAGATCCGGCTCACCCTCCAGGCCGGCCACGTGGGCATCGCGGTCAGCGATACCCATCCCTGCCATCGATCTTCCGCTGGGCCCTCGACATGGATTAAGAGTCACGCCGAGTCCTGAGTGCCTTCTCCACGCTCGACCGGAACCAAGCTGCCGATTCACCGCAGCCCAGAGGATGTTCGGGCGACCTTGGCAGCGACGACAACATGCCCCTGGTAAACGGCGGCAGCGAGAACGCCTGGACCGCACCGGCGCCCGCCGTCCCGACAGCCTCACGACCCGTCCCTCCACGAACTTCTGCGGAGCAGCACCGATACTCGTCCGCCCCCTCAGGTCAAGCCAAAGCGAGGAGTAAAAGGGCGGGGCCCATCGGATCACGCCGGTCCCATACGCCGCTGCGTGCTCGCACTCGCCAGGGGCGCGAAAGACGCATCGGCCTACTTCTCACGACTTAACAATACCCCCCAAGGAGATGGCAATGAGCGAACGCCTTACCGCCAGAAACAGACCGCTCCAGATCATCGAACACGATGATCCGGAGGTCGTGCGTAGCGCCGCGACAGAGGACTACGCACTGCATGTCGCGCCTTTCACGTGGCGCTCGGGCCGGGTCTCGCTGCTCATGGCCTGGTACGCGTTCGCGAGCGCGATGTTCTGGCTCATCGTCGGAGCCACCGTGGCCCTCGTCGCGGGCACGGTGGACACCCTGATCGGACTCGGACTCTCGGTGATCGCGTACAGCGTGATCGGCGGACTGATCAGCCGCTACGCCGCACGCACCGGAATCTCGAGCGCCCTGTTCTCACGCTGCCTCTTCGGCTATCTGGGATCGGTGATAGCGCCACTGATCATCGGAGCGACCGCCCTCTACTACGGCGTCTTCGAGGGATCCGTCATCGCAGCCGTACTGCACCAGTACAGCGGAGTGGGCTCCATCCAGCTGTGGTACTTCATTGTCGCCGCCTACAGCATCCCTCTCGTCATCGGCGGGGTGCGGAAATGGCTCGACAAGATCAACGGGGTACTCCTGCCCTTCTACTACATCGGACTCATCGTGGTCGTGGTCTGGGCGGTGGCCCGCCATGGCTATTCCAATGACTGGCTCACCGCCGGCCCGGTGACCGACGTGAACCTCCATGCGCCCGGATGGTTCTTCGCCTTCACGACCTACATGGGCGTCTGGATCATGATCCCGTTCACCTGGGACTACGCGCGGCTGGCCAAGACGAGCGACTCTCGGTACCACCAGCGGCTCACCTTCGGCCCCCTCTTCTACATCCTGACCCTCGTCGTCAACGCGGTCGTCGGAATCTACCTGGCACATACGCTGGTGACCAATACTCCGCTCAGTGAGCTCTCCGCGGTCGAGGGCATCGTAAAACTCGCGGGTGTCTTCGGGGTCGGGCTGGTGTGGATCAGCCAGACCAGGATCAACACGGCCAACTATTACCTCGCGAGCATCAATGCCGAGAGCTTCTTCGCCCGAGCGATGAAGATTCACCTTTCGCGGCGCGTGTGGGTCGTCATCGTCGGCATCGCCGCGTTCGGGCTCATGCTCACCAATCCGATCTCGTACCTGCTCAAGTCCCTGCAGTGGCAGGGTGTCTTCGTGGTGGCGTGGGTCGCGATCGCGCTGGTGTACCTCGCGTTCGCCCGGCGTGACCGACGTGCCGCCGAGGACTTCGAGTTCAGGCCCGGCCGGATTCCCGCGTTCAACGCCGTCGGACTCGTTTCCTGGCTCGTCGCGGCGGCGGCAGGCATCACCCTGGTTCAGGCGGCCGGCTCGTTCGGTGCGACCTGGTCTGCGCCGATCACGTTCCTGCTGGCGGCGGTCATGTACGCGATCGGCCGCCTCGCCACCGGAGAGCGCCACGTCGTGCTCCGCCGCCCGTTCGACCCACGTTCCGAGGTCGAGAACCCCTGGGAGGCCAGGGTTCTGTGCGCCTCATGCGACCGGCACTACATCGCTCAGGAGATGGACCGCAACCCCTCGACGCCCGATCACGCCCCCATCTGCGCTGAATGCGGCAGCAACGACATCGCCTACCTGCGCGCCTCCTACGCCGAGGCTCGGTCCAGCTCGGCCGCCCATAACGACGCGGATCTGGTCGCCTCCGACTGAAAACCCAGTCGCGGGCGTGCGGAACCGCCCGCCGCGCCGGCAGTCAGCAACCACCACACAGGGCTACCGAAGGACGTCCGATGCAGCAAGGAATTGACACCGTTGGCCAGCGAACTTCCGGATTCGCCTGCCCGCCGACCGGGATGTTCGTCGGTGGCGAGTGGCGCGAGGCCCGCGCGAATGCGAGCCTCCCCGTCCTCAACCCCGCGACCGGGGAAGTCATCGCGACCGTAGCGGACGCCGACGTCGAGGACGCCACGGATGTTCTGGATGCGGCGACGGCCGCTTTCCCGCACTGGTCGGCGACGTCGCCCCGACGGCGGGCCGCGCTGTTGCACGAGGCCTTCATGGCTGTCCGCGACAGGGCTGAGGAATTCGCAACGCTCATCACCATGGAGATGGGCAAGCCCTTGGCCGAGTCGCGGGCCGAGGTCAACTACGCGGCCGACTTCCTGCGGTGGTACTCGGAGGAGGCCGTCCGCATCACGGGTACCTTCCGCACCGCCCCCGACGGCTCGTCCCGGCATCTCACCCTGAGTCAGCCGGTGGGGCCGTGCCTGCTGGTGACACCATGGAATTTCCCCCTCGCGATGATCACGCGGAAAGTCGCGCCGGCGCTCGCGGCGGGCTGCACGGTCATCCTCAAACCGGCCGAGGAGACACCACTATCGGCTTTGAAATTCGCCCACGTCCTCGCTGAGGCGGGACTCCCCGCCGGAGTGGTCAACGTGCTGAACACAGGACGCCCCGGCCCTGTCGTCGAGGCGATTCTGCGCGACCCGCGGATGCGCAAGCTATCCTTCACGGGATCCACTGAAGTGGGCCGCAGGCTGCTGACGTTGGCCGCACCCGGCGTACTCCGGACCTCCATGGAACTGGGCGGCAACGCACCCTTCATCGTCTTTCGCGATGCCGACGTCGACGCGGCCATCGAGGGCGCGGTCGCGGCGAAGCTTCGCAATGGCGGGCAGTCCTGTGTCGCGGCGAATCGCTTCATCGTCGCCGACTCGATCGCGTCGGAGTTCATCGATGGACTGGCCGAGCGGCTACGCGCCCAGATCGTCGGCCCGGGGGACGACCCCCGATCGACACTCGGGCCGCTGATCAACGAACGGCAGCGGGATCGAGCGGTCGGGCTGGTCGACGACGCCGTCTCCCATGGCGCCGAGCCTGTCGTCCACCACGACGCGGCCGGCCCCGGAGACGCGTTCCTCAAGCCGGTCCTGCTCGACCGGGTCCCGCCCTCCGCGGAGATCGCACGACAGGAGATCTTCGGCCCCGTCGCCACGGTCTATCGGTTCTCGAACGAGCAGGAGGGCCTCGCCCTGGCCAATGCCACGGAGTCCGGTCTGGCCGGCTACGTCTACACCCGGGACCTGAATCGCGCCATCCGAGCCATCGAGGCGATGGAGTGCGGCATGGTCGGGGTGAACCGAGGACATGTCTCCGACGCCTCGGCACCGTTCGGCGGTGCGAAGCAGTCCGGCCTGGGCCGTGAGGGCAGCGAGATCGGCATTCAGGAGTACCTCGAGACCAAGTACGCCTCGATCAGCGCCACCGTGTGAACACGTTCTACCAGGTGAGGCCAGGGATGACAGGGGCGTCGCGGACGGTCTGGCCAGAGAGGCGGCGGTGCTGTTGGTGCGGCCGTCCTGGCGGTGGACGCTCACCGGGGCGCGGGGCAGGTGCGGGATGGGAGACGAACGGTTCTCGATGCGCCGGCGGCCTCTGGGAGCGAGCCGCCAAGGCTGGTGACGGGGAGTGAGCGTGTCGACTGTCGTCATCGTCGGTACCTCGGTGGGTGGTGTACGCACCGCCAAGGCGTTGCGTTCGGCCGGGTACGCGGGCGAGATCGTGCTCGTGGGCGCCGAGGACCACCTGCCCTACGACAGGCCGCCACTGTCAAAGGCCTTCCTCATAGGAACGGCGACGCGGGAGGACCTGACGCTGCTCGACAGGGAGGCGGCGAGCGCCGCGGGAATACGGCTAGAACTGGGAACCCCCGCGACCGCTGTGGACCCGGCCGGCCGTTCAGTCGAACTGGCCGACGGCCGACGCCTGGGCTTCGACGAACTCGTCATCGCCACCGGTGCCCGGCCACGTCCCTCACCGTGGGGCGCCCCGCCTGGCCTGCACATGCTGCGGACTCTCGACGACGCCCTCGCACTGCGCGAGGACCTGGACCGAGGCGGGCCGCTGGTCATCATCGGTGCCGGTTTCATCGGTGCCGAGATCGCCGCCACCGCGACCACCGTAGGGCTCGCCGATGTGACGCTCGTCGACCCGATGCGCGTCCCACTCAGCCGCGTGCTGAATCCCGCGGTCGCCCAACGCTTCGGCCGCCTGCATACCGACCGCGGGGTGACCACCCGGTTCGGGACCGCCGTCACGGGTGTCGAGTCCGTCGACGGCGGGCTCATCGTCAAGCTGGACGACGGAACAGGTCTCCCCGCGGCCACGGTGGTCGTGGGTATCGGGGCGGTTCCGAACGACGGCTGGCTTCGCGGCTCCGGACTGACCATCGCGGACGGCGTCGTGTGCGACCAGTACTCCCGGGCGCGCGGCGCGCCGAACATTCACGCCGTGGGTGACGTCGCTCGCTGGTTCCATCCCCGCCACCGCAGGCTCGTCCGCGCTGAACACTGGACCAATGCCGTCGAGCAGGCCGATTGCGTCGCACACAACATCACGCACCCGAACGATCCCCGGGCGCACGAACCGATCGAGTATGTGTGGACTGATCAGTACGATTGGCAGATCCAGCTGGTCGGCCGCACCGGAGGAAGCCTGCCCCATGTCATCCTCCCCGGCGCCGATCCGGACCACAGCTTCGCGGTCCTTTATTCTCACTCCACCGGGAAGTTCGCCGGTGCGGTCGCCGTCAACTGGCCCCGCGCGGTAATCACCTGCCGGAAGGCACTGCGCGCTCCGGTGCCCCTCAACACCATCCGGGAAACCATCACCGCCGCAACCGAGAGGCCCCGGAAATCTCGGACGGGGACCTAATAGGCATTTCCGAAAGAATCGGGCGACGCGGCAATAACGCACCGAAGCTCATACCGCTCGCAAGTGCGCAGTCGAGCCGGCCGTCCACGGGGTCAACGGACACCCCTGCTCCCCCAGCATCCACCAAGGTAGACGGCGGTGGACGTACGCTAGTGGCCGTCCCTGGTCGCCGTCGTCACCGTTGCCCCACCCGCGTTGTCCGAGGACAAGCAGACCCGGACCGCAGGACCACTTGCGGCCCGAAGACCGGAAGCGGCGCGCCAGCGAGGCTCGCCCGACCATGCACAGCGGGCGTCTTGGGCAACCGCCGAGCCGTCCGCGGCCGGCCTGGGGTCGATGCCCACAAGCGCGGCGCGAACACCTGACCGCGCAGGGGACCGTTCACTCACCGTCCATCCCCTCTGAACCATGAGCAACCACCACGCATCTCAATAGGAAACCGGGCTTGAGGGGGCGACGTGCGGAAGGAACGGATCGCTCTCGGCCTTGCCCTCTTTGGGCTGGCCGGGATCTGTGGCCTAGTGGCCTGGTTCTTGTGGCCGGACACGTTTGGACAGCTCGCGCTGTGGTTCGGCGCCGCGGCCTTCACCTGGAAGGGCTTCCAGGCCCTTCTAGGAAAGATCAACCCCCCGCAGGTGCAGAGCACTGACCAGCCGGACCCGCCCGCTCGGCCTGACTCTGCGCGCCGGTCGCCGACGAATCCCCCACGGCCGCACGAGCCGTCCGAGAACCCTTCGCCACATTACGCTTCCCGGGACAGCGGCACGCAAGACACCGACTCCGCTCCACTTCCCACGCGAACGGATCACGGGGAAGTCTGGCGGGCGGTGAAGTCCACCGCCGACAGCACCGTGTCCAGCATGCTGCGCTTCTATGTCGTACTCATCCTCCTTCTCCTGGTGCCGACAGCGCTGGGCCTGACCATCGGCGGGATTGTCGCGCTCTACAAAGGCAACGTGCCGATGGCTGGTTTCATGTGGGCGGCGGCCGGCTTCCTGGTGTGGTACCTCTGCGGTCCGCTGCGGCGCTTCTGGAAGTCGAAAGAAACTGAGCTGGACAACTTGAATGACGTAGCCGAAATGGTCGACGGCTCGGGCGAATGACACCGACCAAACGACCCGTGGTCTTCATAACGACGGCCCCAGCTGCACGATGTGGGTCTTGATCGCCGTGAAGTACACGGCGAACTGGCTGGCCGACCGGGTCTTCAACGCCAATGCCCTCCTGCGGCACAGTGCACGTTGCCTAGCAGCGGCGTAGAACCTGAGACGCTTCAGATGCCACCCACCCTGTGGTGCCTGCTCAGATCTGGTTCGCGCCTCCGTCAACGTAGAAGTTCGCGCCGACGACGTAGCTGCTCTGTTCCGAGGCCAGGAAGGCCACAACTGCGGCGGCCTCCTCAGGCTGACCCATGCGGCCCCTGGCCACGGTCGCGGCGACATTCTCCTTGACGGCACGAGCGGTCTCCTCGTCGCCGAAAGCGGCGGTGCCCCCGGGAGTCTCGATCCATGCCGGCGAGACCACGTTGACCCGGATGCCACGGGCCTTGAGCTCGTTGGACCACGTCCGTGCGAAGGACCGGACGGCCGCCTTCGACGCCGCGTACGCGCCGAACGCCTCTACTCCACGGTCGCCGGCGGTCGAACCGACCAGGACGATCGAGGCTCCGTCGTTGAGCAGCGGCAACGCCTTCTGCACGGTGAACAGCGTGCCTCGGACGTTGACCGCGAAGGTCTGGTCGAAGTGCTCCGCGGTGGTCTGGTCCAGCGTCACGAACGCACCGACTGATGTTGCCCCCGTTTAGCGGCCATGGAGGTTGAGAGAGGTAGGGTTCGGCGATCTTGTATAGGAGATCGTTCTCGTGCCCAAGCCTTATCCGCCGGTTTTTCGTCGGCGTGCCCTGGATCTGCTGGAGTCGGGACGATCGGTGCGGGACGTGGCCGCGTCCCTGGGTATCGCGGAGTCGTGCCTGCACCGATGGAAACGGCAGGACCTGATCGACCGTGGTCTGAAGCCACCCAGTCCCGCAGAGGCCGAGTCTGTCGCCCTGGCTCAGGCCCGGGCACGGATCGCTGAGCTGGAGAACGAGGTCAAGATTCTGAGGAAGGCCGCCGCGGCGGTCGAGCAGGTGGTGCCCCCAAAAGCCCGCTTCGCTCTGGTGGCCGAGCTGGCCGTTGAGGGCGTCCCGGTCAAGCAGGCCTGTCTCGCGCTCGGCGTGTCCCGGTCGGGCTTCTACGACGCCCGCACTCGCCCGCCCTCGGCGCGCGTGATCCGCCAGGCGTGGCTGACCGATCAGATCACGGCCATCCATCAGGCCTCACGACAGACCTATGGATCGCCTCGAGTGCGCGCCGAGCTCGTCCAGGGCCAGGGCGTGGTCGTCTCACGCAAGACGGTGGCGGTGCTGATGCGGCGAGCCGGCTTGGCGGGGCTGCCCCTGCGTCGTCGAGCCAAGCGGGTTCTCGCATCGGCGACGGTCACCGACCTGGTAAAACGCAACTTCCACCGTGAAGGACCGAACCAGCTGTGGGTTACCGATATCACCGAGCATCCCACCCGGGAGGGCAAGCTCTACTGCTGCGTGGTTCTGGACGCCTTCTCCCGCCGTGTGGTCGGCTGGGCCATCGATTCGCGGCACGGGCCGACCTGGCGGCCTCGGCGCTGGGCATGGCGATCGATTCCCGCGGCAGTGCCGGACAGATCCCTGATGGGATCATCCACGCAGATCACGGCACCCAGTTCACCTCATGGACCTTCACCGAACGCGCACGGCGGGCAGGGCTGCCGCCCTCCCTGGGAACCGTCGGCGACCCCTACGACAATGCCGTGGCCGAGTCGTTCTGGGCACGCATGCAGACCGAACTCCTGGACCGGCAACGCTGGAGAACCCGCGTCGAACTCGCCAACGCGATCTTCGAGTACATCGAAGGGTTCTACAACCGCCACCGACGCCACTCCGCCCTGGATTACATGAGCCCGATACAGTTCGAAACCACCCACCCGTCGAGCCCGACCTCCTCACCGGCGAGTCCGTGAAACCGGGGCAACATCAAGCTGTCCGTGGAACCGGGGGAAGCTCAGGAGTGGGCTGGTCTCTCAGTCAGAGTCGGACATGCCGTGTGCCTGCTCGTAGGCACGGATGACCTTCCTAGGGATCGGTGGCCGCCCAAGCTCGCGCACTCGAACAGAGACCACAGTCTGGCCGCGCACGTCGATCTCCAGGTACGTGGTCGACGATGGATTCGTGGGATCGCAGCGCGCCCTGATGCCCTGGTGGAGACCGACAGCGTCCATGGCTTCGCGCATGGCCTCGACCAGTAGGTCGTAATCGACCTGGGGACCGTACTCCAGCCTTAAGGGCTCACACGGATCGGCCCGCAAAGCCTTCACGAGCACTGAAACCAGCTCTGCACGGTCGACAACACTCATCAGCACAGACCCTCTCCGACGGCAGGTCCCCCGAACCTACTCCGCGGACCTGACGAACCTTGGCCGGCAAAGATGGACAGCACAGAGCCGATCGGCTCGGAGCAGCGGGTCAGCGAATTTACAGCCCTACCGTTTAACGCACCTGACCTGCGGATACATCGAGCGGCCCCGAACATCGGCCGGTACTCGGCACGGTGACATTCACCAGGCCTCACGTTCTTCAGTCGACGCGGTCTACCGTGTGGCTCGAAGCGGCCAACCAGCTGAAGGACGCAATATGGCACAGATCGAAGTCAAGGGGTGGAGCGCCGACCACTACACACCGAGGGCAGAGAAGAGCCGGGCGCGCAACTGTGCACAGGGAGGCTCTGAGGTCTGCGAGCGTGATGCGGAGTTCACGATCGTCTACCCAAACAGAGAGTCGATCGCCACGTGTCCAGATCACCTCATCACGTATGTCCGTACGAGGATCAAGGACGATGACTAAACCCGTACCTCCAGGTTGGGAAACAAACCGATCATGCCTCTCTGGACCGCTGACCTGCCCTCCAGCCCTCCCACGAGTGACCGTGATTACCCCTGAATCACCGCCCCTAGTTGCACGCCGCCGTAGCCGCTGAGCTGCTCGTCCTCGGCCTGCTCGGAACGGCACAGCACCCGGATCATCCGAGGGCAAGCGGACCTGGAGCGCAGGGCCGGCCACGGCCCGAGCACCGGAAGCCGCGCGGCAGCGATCGCCCCAGCCATACACCCCACCTCAGCCACGCTGTGGCGATCGTAGGGCTCAGATATGGAGCGATTCATTACAAGCAACATCAGGGCGTCCAGGGTTGGCCCCGCAGGTCCTCTGAGCAGCGCGGCGACCTTCCGCCCGTCCCACACTCGTCCAAGGTCATTCGACCTCGTTTTCAGCACCACCGTTAGCACGCACGCCAATCCCGGAGGGTGCGCCCGCGCGAACAGTGAGACGGTGTGACAAACGGATTCGCGCGGGCGTGCCCTCCGGCCCGCGGGGGCTATGGTCGCGAGCCTTACCCTTCACGCGCGCTGCAACCGGGCTGGCCAGTACTCGCCCCATGCAGGGAGCCTCCATCAAGCTCGGCTTTGACCAGTAAAGCGGGGGATGGGGATGCCTTGGAATAGGCTAGTAATGCGTCAGAGACTCTGAGCGAGATGTGATAGTTCGGAACGGAACTGTATTGCTGCGGGCCTGTCCGTTGGGTTCCTCGCGAGCAAACTCATCAGCAAGGAGCCTAGCGGCGCCCCTGCGCGTTGCGGGGTGAGAGGTGGTTCGGTCAGAACGGCGGCCATTGCCGCCGTCGGGCTTGGCCTGCCAAAAGCAGGCAGCCCTTCAACAGCATAGAAGAGTGTGACACCGAGTCCCCACAAATCGGTGGCAGGTGTGCTCTCAAGACCCCGGATCTGCTCTGGTGCCATGTAGGCAGGGGTACCGATGATGGCACCCGCCTCGGTAAGTGTTGGATCACCTTCCAGCCGGGCAATACCGAAATCGAGAAGCTTTATCGACCCATCTCTCTGGACAAGGACATTCGCAGGCTTGACGTCGCGATGAATGATCCCGAGCTCATGTGCTTCCGTCAGCACGTCGAGCATGTCAAGGCCCATCGCGGCAACCCGCGCGGAAGGCAGCGGCCCCTCGGACTCCACCATCTTGCTGAGCGTCGTCGCCTTGACCAATTCCATCACGATGAGAACCGAGCCCTGGTCCGCGAGGACGTCATAAACGGTCACAGCGTTCCTGTGGGCGAGTTGCGCGGCTGCCCTGGCCTCGCGTAGCAGGCGAGCCTGCATGGTTACCCGCGCGTCGCAAGACCCTCCAGGCGGCGGGAGGAGCTGTTTGATCGCCACCTACCGTCCCAGCACGTTGTCCCTGGCCCGCCAGACCACACCCATGCCGCCGCGGCCGAGTTCTTCCAGCGGTGTGAACCGGTCCGTCGACAAGGTGGCGGCACCGGATTCCTGCATGGTCACGGTCGCTGGTGTGGGCAACTCCGGCTGTAATGCCGCCCCGGTGAGAGCTTCTGTCGTCTGCCGTTCTGAGCTTGCCTGCGCCATCCGCCGACGCGCTCGCCGGAAAGCTCGTTGCGAGAAGATCGCGAACCAACCGAGCAGCCCAAGGACAACCACAGCATAAAGCAAAGGCGCGAAGTTCCTTGAGGATTCTGCTGCCACCACCACAGGGTGTGTCACTTCCACTGAAACCCTCTCTGCCGGTAGTAGCCTAGTTGGCTTGATTAAGGATGTTGCACACTCTCGGCTAACGATCCTGGGACAGCAACCTTGCCCACATGTGAGGACGAGTCAAGTAGAACAAGCGGTTGCCCGGTCCGGTGCGGCGGGACCGGACGGGACAGGCCGCACGCCCGGCACGCCGGGCTGGCGGCCGCCGGCGACCGCGTAGCGCGCCCTTGAAACCGTAGAGAAAGTTCTCATCGGGTACTCCGGGACTTCTTGTTGACGCGGGTGTCTGTGCTGGTCTTGGCGGTGTGGGCGGCCTCGGCTGCCGGTGGGTGGTAGAACGCTCGGTTATGGGTGAGGAGCGGCTGCGGGAGATCGGCCGGGAGTTGCGGCGGTTGCGGACGGCTGCGGGGTTGTCCGGTGTGGGGCTGGCTTCCAGGGCGGGGGTTCCTCAGCCGACGGTGTCTCGGGTGGAGACGGGGCGGCGGGTGTCCGATCCCGGTGTGGTCTTGCGGCTGTTCGGCGCTCTGGGCCTTGACGCGGCTGAGGTCGACCGGCTGGGCGGACTGGTGAACGAGGCGTATGCGGAGTCGGTGCCTCGGCGTGTGGATGCCGGGGTGTCGTTCCGGCCGGGTGCCGGTGTCGAGTTGGGGCGTGCCGCTCGGGCCCTGCGGGTGTTTGAGTCGACGGTGGTCCCGGAGTTGCTGCGGACGGCCGAGTACGGGGCGGCGGCCGGCAAGAGGGCCGGTGCTGAGGCTGATCGGGCCGCTGTCCTGGTGGATGGGGATCGGCGGTTCACGTTCGTGCTGGCTGAGGCGGTGCTCCGGACATGGCCGGGTTCGGGTAAGTGCATGAGCGGACAACTCGCTTACCTGCTGACGGCCTCTGAGCGCCCGAACGTACGGCTGGGGGTATTGCCTGGTTCGGTGCTCTTGGGGTGGGTTGCGGTGCCGCTGCACGGGTTCACGGTGTACGACGAGGCGGCGGTGACGGTGGAGACGTTCACCCGTGAGCTGACCTTGACCGATGCCGAAGAGGTGCGTGCTTACGCGGAGGTCTTCGAGGGGTTCGAGCGGGCGGCGGTGTTCGGCGATCGGGCTCGGGATCTGGTGAAGCGGGCCGCTGATGATCTGGATGAGGTCCTGGAGTCTATTCACTGAACGTATTGAATAGACCCGCTCTCATACGCTGCGTCATCGTGGCCGGGCTCCTGCGCGTGCCCAAGCCTCGGCGCCGCAAGGTCAAGCCCTGGTCGGTCGACGAGGCCCGCAAGTTGGCCCGCAAGCGGCGGGATCCGCTCTAGCCGGCGTTCGTGCTCATTCTCGTCCTGGGCCTGCGGCGTGGGGAGATGCTCGGGCTGCGCTGGGATGACGTCGACCTGGACAAGGCCGAGTTGACGGTGGGCTGGCAGATCCAGCACATCCGGGGTCAACTCCTGCACCGCGAGACCAGGACCGAATCCTCGGACGCCGTCCTCCCTCTGCCGGACATCTGCGTCACCGCGCTCAGTGAGCGGGAGAAGGACCAGGCGGCGGCGCGGGATAGGGCCGAGGAGCCTTGGCCGGATCTCGGGCTGGTGTTCCGGTTCCCGCGACGGGGACCGGCCTTTGGCATCGGGGGCCGGGGCCCCCGATAGAAATGACGAAGGACCAGCAGGAGGCGGCCAAAGCCGCGACCACACTGGTCCCAGGTCCGAAGTGGAGCTGAGGGGATTTGAACCCCTGACCCCCTCGATGCGAACTACCGGCACTCCAGCCCCGTCACGCCCGCGCGCAGCTTATGACGTGTGCCATCGGTAGCTCGTGTGAGCCAACGTAAGCGGTCGTTGCTGTATTTCCGTGCTGTACAGCAGACCGTTGACCGGCAACAACACCCGCATACCCAAGGGCGAGCTGATCCAGAGCTCAGGGTAGCCCGCGCATCGAAAGCCGAGCGCGAGCAATCGCCCTCAGGACTCGGCCCCGTCGGGTAGAGTAGCCGTAGGCTGGCTCGCGGAGAGTCGGTGGGCAGCACTTGACTTCAGGCCCGGCACCCGAAGTTGCTGCTGAATGGGTGTGGTGCACTCAGCTTCGCAGCTATTGAATGTTGGGCATTGGTGTGTCATCAGCTGAGCGCTTGCCGGGAGGCGCTGAGGTCTGATCATGCCTAAAGCCAAGCGCGACAGTGTCCAAACCAGGGTCGAGTGCCTGGGCGAGCATCGGAAGTCTGCCCAAGCTGGGGTGGCACGAGACGGTTCCCACGGAATTGATACCTGCACTCCGGCACAACGACGACTTCGCGCCCTCCTCGCAATAGCGATCTTCAACACTTACGGCGTCGATAGAACTTACCCGCCTGCACGCTGGGGACTCTCATCGCTCGTCGCCTACAGCATCATCGTCTCGCCGCGCTACAACCGCCTTGTCCTCATTTCTGACGTACCACACAATGTTGTGTCTTACCTTCTGCCGCGCAAAGGCAGTCACCACTGCCTACCTGGGTTGAGGCTAGAAGGCCTCCGCGGATCGGACACTTACATAACACGCCATCTTCCGACGGGCGCTGAACTTATCGTCACCGGGGAGCGCGACGGACGATGGCCGCCAGACATCAACCGCAGGTCAACCGACTTCCAGCCGCTTAGCCAACCGCTGAGCGCGCAAGAACGCGATTGGCTAGACGAACTTCCCGAAATTAGCGAAGCAGCCGAGCGCCTCATAGCGGGCCTCGTCTGCAGGATCGCGGCGCGCTCCGGTAGCGCCTGGGCCTTGGGCAACTGGTTCTACGATCCACTAAACCGCCCTGGAAGCCTCACGGAGCGAGGGCCGCATTCTGAAGAGCGGCGCCTCTGGGGAACTGAAAACATGTGGTTGCTTGAGTGGAATCACTTCCCCTTCGAAGAAGACGTTGCAGCCGCACTCGCCGGAACTCCGATCGGTTTGACGGGAGCTACCCAGGTTCGTGCCTCCACGAGCACCGTCGTGCACCTGGAGGGGGCGCAGCTCACGCTTCGGGGGTTCAAAGCGTGAGCTGGAATGAGGCCACACTCGCCGTTCTGAGCGCCGCCGGCTTGATGACGCTGATCTTGATTATGCTTAGGGAAATCTTACTTAAGGTCATTGAGGTGGTTCAAGCCTGGCGTGCCGTCCGCCGGGCGCTTCGTAACCGATCGTCCGAGGGCGACGAACATGTAACCTGACCAGGTGGATTCGCCCCGGGGCATGGGAAAATGCCGGTGATCAGTCGATGCACGTCCCCCAATCGAGGGTTCATGCAGCCTCGTTGACCGTCTGATTCGTAGCAAGATCAGCAACGTCCGAGGTCGTCCCCGCCCGTCCTCTGAGCTGCGGTTGAGCCGTAGCCTTGTCCCGCATGATCCACAGCCGTCCAGGCTCGTCGTTAGCACTGGCGTTAGCATCGCCGCGCATACAGGCGGCAGGAGGGATGAGCCGTGATCCAAATCGATGGGCCCTTCTACCGCATCGTCGAGCCGACGTTCGAGCTTCTGCTTCCCCGCTGGGAGGGCCACGACCCGCAGACCCAGGAGGAAGCCGAAGGGACGATCACCCTCCCGGACGGCACCCGGTACTACGGGACGTTCATGACCCTAGACGCCATCACCGCTGTGATGCGGCGTCACCAGAGCACCGGCGAATGCCTCAACGGCGCCTACTTCTCATGCGAAGACCTGATCATCGTCCACCGACCCGGTATCCCGGCCATCGTGGAGGTCGTACGCCACCTCATCACCTCAGGCGAACTCGAAGGAGCCTGCACCCTGCTCGGACCCGAGGAATCCGAACTCTGAGTCGGCCGACCTTCCGCTTTTCAGAAGTAGCAACCACCCTGCTCGCGGGATGTACGCCGAGGTAGACGGTGTCTCAAGGCTGCCGCTGGTGCCCGGTGTATGGGGCTGTTGTCGTCAGCGTTGTCGCCAACCTTGGCTGTGCTGACCTCGGGCTTTCAACCGTTGTACGCGTCGTTCGTACTGCCCGGCCTTGCACCGCTGAGCCTGGTCCAAGCCCAAGGTGTGCGGGTCGGCCGCCAGCTCGTACAGCTCGCCTTCGAACGGATCGGCATCGTACTCGATGGGCCGTGCCAACGCTAGCCGCTCCTGTTCGACTGTGCCCCGCCGACGAAGCGCGTGCCTCCATGCCTGCTGAGAGTGACCATGAGTGCCCCTAGATCACCCTGGCTAGTTGTCGACTAATTGCCCGCCGAGTACGTGCTGAGCTGGACGGTTTCCCTCTCCTTCCCGCCCTTTGGAGGTCTTCCGCAGAGGCGCGCTACTCGCTCTCGCGCGAAGGGCGAGAGGTGACCGAGGGGAAACATGGCTGGTCGGCCCTGACAGGAATTCTGTGGATTCTGCGGCGACGATACAAGGGTCAGTCCTGGCAACCGTGGTCACGCTCCCTCACGCCCCCCACCAACATGCCATGCGCCCCCTAGCAGCGGCCAAAGGTGGCCGTTTGCCGGAGTTTCGGGGCTGGAAGGCACACGAGCAACTACCGTCGGATGCTGGACAGTCATCACCCGCAAGATGCTAGACAGGCATCACCCGTAACGGGTGTAGTAGAGATCTGCTAACACAGAAGGCTATATAGGGGCCATGGACAACGAAGACGCCAGCAAGTCCATTGAAGTCTTGTTTAACTTCAATGAAACTCTAATCTCGCTTTATTATTTGATTCCGAAATCGGCTCACGCAAGTCTAGCCGCGGCGGACAACAAGTGGCGAATGACTGCACTTGAAAAGGCATTCCGGGGAAAGATGGCCGAAGATTTTCAGTCTTGGGTGAGCAGAGCTAAAGACGCAGGCACGGTATCGGCAGACTTGCAGAAAGAGTTGGAGCAACTCGTTCACAAAGTATCCTCAGAAGCCAACTTCGGTCTTACGATGAGGCAAATCAGTCTACGTCCCGACCCTACATCCTTGATGCACCGGGCCGCCTTGATGGTGACGATAAGCGCTTTTGAAACTCTGATCGGCGCCCTCGTGGAAAGTTTCATGCGCAAAAGCCCGCATCACGCCGCTATTCAGGAAAAGGAGTTTAGTCTTGCTGAACTGATTGCCGCCGGTGATCTAAAAATTGTGATCGAATCGGCACTCACTAAGCGAGTTGAGAACATCTTGAGAGGTGGTTTGACGTCATGGGAAAAATGGTTCGATGAGCAAGGTGTTTCTTTCAAGAATCTCTGTGTCGATTGGGATAAGGTCATAGAGATTTTCGAGCGACGTCACGCCTATGTGCATACGGGGGGCAAGGTTAATCCGTCGTATCACCACAAAGTTGACAGATCGATGCCTGTGGGCGCCCTGCTGTCAATTGATGAAGAATATTTGCAGGCAGCGCTAGGGCAGATTATTTGCCTGGGAAATTTGATAACTTCCAGATTCTTGCCCAAAGTGGAAACGAGCTTGCCTCAGCTCGCCATCAGTGGAATATCACTCCTGTACTTTGATGAGTTGATGGAGCTGAATCAATGGTCCACGGTCGAGAAAATGGCTAGGATGCTAAAGAATGATGACATGGAGCTTGATATAAAGCTTCAGGTGCGCTGTTTTGAGTGGCTTGCCACCAAGAAGCTTCACGGCATTCGCAAGATCGAGCAGCAAGTATCCGGTTGGGATACGAGTGCCCTCAAGGCCCATCATGCTTTTAGGAAGGCCGCTCTTTTGGAGGATATGGAGGAGATGAAAAATATTCTGTCCCGTGCGTATCTGCGCGGCGAACCTTGGGTTGCCTCAATAGAGAAAACGTCAGAAGTGATGCACCAAGAGGCCGTTCTTTCGTTCGTTTCAACCGTCAAGAGTGAATTGTCTGGCTAGGGCATTTCCTGCATTGCAGAATTCTTCATACCCTGCGACATTAACTGCGACTTCCTCGCCATGCCCATGTGGCGCAAGGCCGATTCGTGTGAGCGCATAATGGAGAGGGGCGCCACCGGCACGTCGTCCACATCCAGGGTTAGTTTGTAGATCGCTCCCCGTCGCGTTTCTTCAGCATCGCGGATCGACTTTAAGGCACCTACGGCTTTCTGCTGCAAGCGCTTTGGCGCTTCGCTCTCTCCGGGAAGCGAGTTCATAGGGTAAGTATGCATGCACCCGGGCCGACTCGACGCCTAATAATCGAGCGGTAAGCCGCTTCATGTCGTACCACCTGGATGCGAATAATTGGCGCGGATGGCCTTTCACCATCCTGCTCAACTCCCGACGTGTGCCGCTGGAGATCGCATAAGCTGTTGTAGACCGCTATTGCTGTACTTCCGTGCTACAGCAGTCCGCCCGGCCTGCCACAGCATTCGCATAATCCGAGGGCAAGGGGACCCGGAGCGCAGGGCCGGCCACGGCCCGAGCACCGGAAGCCCCGCGGCAGCGATCGCCCCCAACCCCGTGTCAGACCGCAACTGGTCACGGCGATCGGCGGAACGTCAACCACTGCGCTCGCTCCACTGGTGTCATGCTGAGCACATGGCACCCAGGTACTCAGTTGCGGACCTTACAGATCCGGAAGCCGGAAGCTCGCCTTCCTGCCCATGCTGCACCAGTCCCAAACCACGAGGAACTTCATCAGGCTGGCACAAGGCGGCTGGTCCGGCGCCTCTTCTACGTACGAGGCATAGTCGAACCGAGAACGAACGGCCTGCACCGTGGGTAGACCACTCATACCGTCTTCGCCTTGAAGACGGCCGTTGGCTATACGTGTGCGAGCCCTACGGAATAGATCAGGACGCGATAGCTGACCTGGCCTTTCTTGGGTTGAACGGGTTCGAGGTGACTGTCCACGCCTGGCGGGCACGTCACTACCCAGGTCACACAGTGGCTATCGAGATACTTCCTTTGGCTGGCGAGGAGTCCGGTTAACGACCTGAGGCCTCACCAAGCGCATGGTCCAGTTAGGACCGGTCAGTTGTACGGGCCCGCTACTACCGTTCGTAGGCGGACGGGCGAACCGGCGCGTCGGGACCGGACGGGACAGGCCGCACGCCCGGCGCGCCGGGGCGGGCGGCCGCAGGCGGCGCGTAGCGGCGCCCTTGAAACCGTAGAGAAAGTTCTCATCGGGGCCCCTGTGGCTCTGTCGGCGCTGGTGTCTCTGCTGGTCTTGGCGGTGTGGGCGGTCTCGGCTGCCGGTGGGTGGTAGAACGCTCGGTTATGGGTGAGGAGCGGCTGCGGGAGATCGGCCGGGAGTTGCGGCGGTTGCGGACGGCTGCGGGGTTGTCGGGTGTGGGGCTGGCTTCTCGGGCTGGGCTTCCTCAGCCGACGGTGTCTCGGGTGGAGACGGGGCGACGAGTATCCGATCCCGGTGTGGTCTTGCGGCTGTTCGGCGCTCTGGGCCTTGAGGCGGCTGAGGTCGACCGGCTGGGCGGACTGGTGAACGAGGCGTATGCGGAGTCGGTGCCTCGGCGTGTGGATGCCGGGGTGTCCTTCCGGGCGGGTGCCGGTGTCGAGTTGGGGCGTGCCGCTCGGGCCCTGCGGGTGTTTGAGTCGATGGTGGTCCCGGAGTTGCTGCGGACGGCCGAGTACGGGGCGGCTGCCGGCAAGCGGGCCGGTGCTGAGGCTGATCGGGCCGCTGTCCTGGTGGATGGGGATCGGCGGTTCACGTTCGTGCTGGCTGAGGCGGTGCTCCGGACATGGCCGGGTTCTGGCGAGTGCATGAGCGGGCAGTTCGCTCACCTGCTGACGGCCTCGGAGCGCCCGAACGTGCGGCTGGGCGTGCTGCCTGGTTCGGTGCCCTTGGGGCGGGCCGCGGTGCCGCTGCACGGGTTCACGGTGTACGACGAGGCGGCGGTGACGGTGGAGACATTCACCCGTGAACTGACCTTGAGCGATGCCGAAGAGGTGCGGGCTTACGCGGAGGTCTTCGAGGGGTTCGAGCGGGCGGCGGTGTTCGGTGATCGGGCTCGTGATCTGGTGAAGCGGGCCGCCTGTGATCTTGAAGAGGCCCTACATTCTATTCACTGAACGTATTGAATAGACCCCTAGATCTGTCATACGCTGCGTCATCCTCGGGGTGTGTAGCCCCCTAGACGCGCGGGTGGTGACCGACGTGACACGCCTGTCTCGTATGTTCTCGGGTCGGCCCGAATCAGTCGGCGACGCACGGCGCTTCGCCTGGACGTTCGCGGCCGATCAGGTCCCCGTCGACGTGGCCGACATGGTCGAGCTGGTCGTCAGTGAACTCTGTACGAACGCGGTGGAGCACACGGCCAGCGGGGAGCCGGGCGGCTGGTTCATCCTCGAATTGGAGGTGCATACCGATCACGTACGGGTGATCGTCATCGACCAGGGGGCTCCGTCCGGCTCGGTGCCCGCGCTGGGGAAGGTGCCTGACCTCGACGCCACCTCCGGGCGGGGCCTGCCGATCGTCGATGCGGTCTCCAAGGAGTGGGGGTCGGAGTTCGTCCTGGTGGGGCGGCGGGTCTGGGCCGACGTCGTGGGCGAGGTGGCGTGAGCGGTCCCCCGATCCCTCGTCGGCGGCGGCGCCTGCTGGCTGTGAGTTCCTCAACGGGCCATGTGCTTTCCCGGGCGGTGTCTAGAGTCCTAGACTCGCTGGCGGACGAGGGAGGTGTCATGCCGGGCGAGTTCGAGCGCATCGCGCAGATCGAAGACCCTTACGAGCTGCTGCGTGCCGCGACCGGACGCCTGGCGGAAGCACAGCAGGAAGTGACCGAGCTTGCCCGGCTGCGGCGGCGGCTGATCCAGGAGCTTCACGCCCAAGGTATGTCGTACGCGCAGATAGCGCAGGAGGCCGGACTCAGCCGCGGACGTATCCATCAGATCCGGCACAAAGGGCCGGCGCCCGAGGGTGCCTTCCTCGGGGTAGGTTCGGTGACGGTGGTGACGCCGCTGCGGCCCGATCCCGCGAGCGATCGAACGTATGTGGCGCTGGACGACCTGACCACGGGCAAACGGCTGGAAGAGCTGGCGCGCACCTTCGACCTGTCGGTCAGCTATGACCATGTCTCCCTGACGGGCGAGATCGATCTGAACCGGCCTGGGCTGCTGGTGATCTGCGGCCCCCGCATGTCCGAGGCCATGCGCCAGTCGTACGAGAAGGACCCGGTGCTTGAGTGGGAGCGCGACGAGGTCGGATGGCTGCTGCGCGACACCCGGACCGGTGAGGGGTTCCGCTCGGGCCAGGAAGAAGACCCGGCCCGACCGTATGACGTGGGGTATCTGGGGCGTCTCCCCCGGCCGGACGGGCAAGGCTCGTTCATCGCCATCGCCGGTGTGCACCCTGAGGGTTCACTGGGGGTGGTCAACCTGCTGACCACCGATATCGGATCACTGTGGGGCCAGGTGGGAAGCGACCGGTTCTCGGTCGTGGTCGGCACCGAGTACGACCCGACCACGCATGAGCCGGTCCGTACCGAACTACTGACACCCTTGTACCGGCATGACGGCGAGTCGGCCTGAGACGCATGCGCGTTCGCCTCGCCTCCTCCCCCGCCCGGCCCGACCGCCCGAACGAGGATTTCGTCGCTGCCGGGCCTGATGTCGTGGTGCTCCTGGACGGGGCCGGCGCCCCGCCGGGTACGCCGTCCGGCTGCGTGCACGGAACGGCCTGGTACGCACGGAGCCTCGGTGGCGTACTCCTGGCGGAGATCGTCCCGGAACGGTCGTTGCCCGAAGCGCTCGGCCGGGCGATCGAACGAGTCAACGGCCTGCACGGCGACTCCTGCGATCTCGGCCACCCGGGCACCCCTTCGGCGACCGTGACCATCGCACGGCGCCATGGCGGGATGCTGGATCACCTGGTCCTGGCCGACTCCGTCCTCGTCCTGAACCGGCCGGGCGGCGAACTCGTGATCAGTGATGACCGGTTGGCGATCACCAGCAAGGCGCTGCGCAAGAGCATGGACGCCCTACCGACCGGAAGTACCGAGCACACCACCGCGCTGAGGTCCTACGTCGACTCCCTGGCCTCGTACCGCAACCAGCCGGGCGGGTTCTGGGTGGCCAGTACCGACCCTGCGGCGGCCGGGGAAGCGCTCACCGGCTCCGCACCCCTCCAGGACCTCGACGAGGTCGCCTTGCTCAGCGACGGTGCAAGCCGCCTGGTAGACCGCTTCGGACTACTGACCTGGGCGGGCCTCCTGGGCCTGCTCCGCCACAACGGCCCGGAAACCCTCCTTGCCCAGACGAGGGCGGCAGAGCGGGACGACCCGGAGGGGCGACGCTGGCCGCGCAGCAAGACCCACGATGATGCCACAGCGGTCTACTGGGCGTTGCGGGACTGACTCCCAAAGAATCTGAGTACCCCCCTAGACAGTCGCACGCTCGTCGCTTACCTTAGCTGTGCACCCCCCTAGACAATGGCGTCAATCAAGCCGCCACAGAATGTCTAGGGGGGTGGACGGAACTCGAAGCTCTTGGAGGGCTCATGCGCAACATCCCCGTAGACGTCTCGAACCTGACCTTCGTGTGCGTGTCCCCGCCGCGCCCGAAGCTGGTCGACCAGGACACCGGCGAGGTCAAGGTCGACCGCAACGGCCAGGCCGTGTTCACGGTAGGCCTGTCGGCTGCCGACCCGATGGGCCGGGTCGAGCTGCTGAACGTGGCTGTCTCCGGCGACCAGGACGTCACCCTCGGCCAGATCGTCACCCCGGTCGCGCTGACGGCGTTCCCCTGGGAGCAGATCCGCAACGGTGAGAAGCGCTGGGGGATCGCCTACCGCGCCGAGCGGATCATCCTGGCCGCACCTGTGGCCGTTCCCTCGCCCGGTCCGGCGCCGGTCTCCGGTGCTGCGGACGCTGCCTGAGGACGGCGATCATGAACGACTTCTACATGCTGCTCGGGGTCCTGGCCGCTTCCGCGGTCGGGCTCTGGGCCTGGCGCCGCTGGCACCCGGCCTCGTTCTGGTACGGCGTCGCGTTCCCCGCTCGTGCGGTGCTGGTGGTGCTGACCTGGCATCACGTCGCCTCCGGCTGCAAACTCACCCGTCGCCGGCGGCGGTGGCGCCTGACGCTGGATGCGGTGCCGGTGGTCGGGCCTGCGGCGCGGAACGCGGCGACGGTGGTCGAGCACAAACGCCGCATGCGCCGCGTCGACGTCGAACGCGCCCCCCGCCTCGGTGTTCTCCGCCCGACCCGCCTCGGCTGGCACATGCGGGTCCGCCTGCATGACGGCCAGGTCCCCGCCGATTACGAGCGGGCGGCGGAGGGCATCGCGCACGCCTGGCGGGTGCACTCGGTCCGGGTCGTCGACGTCAAGCCTGGCCGGGTCACGCTGTGGGCGACCATGCGCGACCCCCTCACCGAGGTCGCCGTGACCCCGGAGACGGGCGAGTTGCTGCGGGTGCGGCCGGGGAAGCTGGAGAACGGCCGGGACTGGGTGATCGACTTCCGCACCGTCCCTCACTGGCTGAACGCGGGCGCGACACAGTCAGGCAAGTCGAACCTGGCCAACGCCATCATCAAGGGCCTCGCGCCGCAACCTCTGGCGCTGGTGGGGTTCGACCTCAAGGGCGGAGTGGAGTTCACCCCCTACGCCCCCCGCCTGTCCGCCCTGGCAACCACCCGCAAAGAGTGCGTCGACCTGCTGGGCGACCTGGTCGGCGAACTGGAGAACCGGATGACCCTGTGCCGGGAGCAGGGGGCGCGGAACGTGTGGAACCTGCCCGTGGCGCTGCGGCCGGTGCCGATCGTCCTGCTCATCGACGAGGTCGCCGAACTGTTCCTCATGGCCGACCGCTCCGAGAAGGACGAGGTATCCCGCACCGGAACCGCGCTGCTGCGGGTGGCTCAACTCGGGCGGGCGTTCGCCGTCCACCTGATCGTGTGCGGCCAGCGCATCGGCTCCGACCTCGGCCCCGGCGTCACCGCCCTCCGCTCCCAGCTGTCCGGCCGTGTCTGCCACCGCGTCAACGACCCCGAAACCGCGAACATGACCCTCGGTGACATGGACCCGGCCGCCCTGGACGCAGCGCGCGCCATCCCCGCCGAAACCCCTGGCGTCGCGGTGGTCGCCGGCCAGGACGGGTCCTGGCATCGCGCCCGGTCGGTGTTCGTCTCCGAGGACCAGGCCGAACAGGCGGCCCGTGACCACGCCCACCTCACCCCCGCCTGGGACGCCCTGATCGGCACCGCCCCCACCACGCCCCCGGCGCTGGACAGCGCCGCATAACGGCGGGCGCGCTCCTCTTCTCCTCTTTCTACGGCTGGGTGTGAGCCCTGATCACGCCACGTCCCTACCAGCCCCATGCCCAAAACCGTCCCGGAGGCTTCCGTGACCACCCTTCGCCCTCGTCCCCGTCGCCGTCCTGGCTCTGCCTTCTCGTCCCGCCCCGTTCCGCTGGGTCGTCCCGCCTCGTCCTGGGCGTCCCCGGCCGTCCCACCGGTCACCCTCCGCTGGGACGACCTCCGAGCCCTGCACATCGCCCGCTGCGAGCGCTGCGCCGACTCCTACGCCTCGGCCTTCGCCGGTGAGGCGGAGGAGTGGGCGCAGGGGCACCGGTGTGACGCCGAACTGGCCGCCCTGCTCGACCTGGTGACCTCCGGGCGGGCGGCGTGACCCGCCGGGTCCTGGGCGCGGTCGCCGACTCCGGCCCGGTCCTGGTCCTGGCCGTGATCGCGGCTGCGGGGTCGTTCACCCACATCCGCGACACCGCGACCGAACACGGCCAGACCGGATGGATGGCCTGGGCCATCGCCGTCTGCATCGACCTCACCTGCGTCATGGCCGCCGGAGAACGCCAGCGCGACAAGCGGACCGGACGCCGAACGGGGCGGCTGTCGTGGCCGACGCTGGTCCTGGTCGGCGGAATCCTGCTGTCCCTGGCCGCCAACCTCGCCCAAGCCGACCCGACCGTCTGGGGGTGGATCACCGCCGGCACCCCCGCCGGAGCCTTCCTGGTCGCCGTCTCCATGCTGGAGCGCCGCAAGACCGGCGGCGCTCCGGCGGGCCTGTCGGCTGCCCCGTCCTCGGATGTCCCGGATGTGATGACAGCGCCTCCGTCCTTCGGGCGCCCTGAGGCTGAACCGTCCCCGTCCTCGGTACCGGCGGTTCAGAACGGGCCTCGTTCCAAACTGGCCGCGCCCGTCCCCGCTGCGCCGGACGAGAACCAGGACCGGGACGGCGACGAGGACGAGGGCGGACAGACCACGATCCCCGTCCCCGAGCAGGACGACCCGTCCCCGACCGCGCCCCCGTCTCCGGCCTCGGCTCCGGCGGTGCCGCTGGTGGCATTCGCCCGCCGCGTCGCCAACGAACACCAGGACCGGCACGGGCGGCCGATCACCCGTGACGCGCTACGCGCCCGGCTCGGGGTCTCCAACCAACTCGCCTCCGACCTCCTCCGCCAGATCCGCACCGAAACGACCGGACACCCGAACCAGGAAGGCCAGGCCGCGTGATGGACACCCCCGCATCGCCACAGGCCGACACCCCTGAGCGCCCGGTCCTGGTCCCGCCGGTGGCGGGGTGGGCGTGTTGCCACTGCGGCACCACCGGCCTGACCGGAGAAGGCGACACCTGCCCCCACTGCGACGGCACCGGCCACACCTGACCCGAACGGAGACCCCCGTGTTCCTGCGCCGCTGCACCGCCATCGCCTGCTGCCTGGTCCTGGCCCTCTACGTCCTGCGCCACCCCACCGGGGCCGCTCGCTCGGTGACCGCCGTCCTGGGCGGGCTGGCCGCCCTCGCCGACGCCCTGGCCGCCTTCTTCACCGCCCTCTAACCCACCACCCCGTCCCCCGGACCTGGCCGCACAAGCCGCCAGCACCCGCGCCACGTCCGGGACCTGACCGGTCCGTTCTCGACGAGGGGAGACCTGCCCGCCGTGCCCGAACACGCCGCCCCGCCCGTGGTGACTCCGGCCGCCGCCCGTGACATGGCCGCCCGCATCAACCGGCGCGACTTTGCCCGGTGGGCCGCCCGAACCCGCGCCATGGGCGGCTGCGCCCAACCGATCCACCTACGCGGACGGGTCGAACACCTGGACCCCCTCACCGGCGAACTCCTGCACCGCTACACCACCGCCCGCGAACCCGGCGGGGTCCTGCGGGTGGCGTGCAAGACACGGCGCGCGTCCCGCTGCCCCTCCTGCGCCGAGACCTACCGCGCCGACACCTACCAACTCGTCCGCGCCGGACTGACCGGCGGCAAAGGCGTCCCCAGCTCGGTGGCATCGCATCCGGCCGCGTTCGTCACCCTCACCGCCCCCTCGTTCGGCACCGTCCACGCCCGACGGGAGAAGCCCGGCGGGGCGGTGGCGCCCTGCCACCCCCGGCGCAACGCGGGCACCTGCCCGCACGGACGGGCAATGTCGTGCACCGTCCGGCACTCGGCCGATGACGGGCGCCTCGGGGAACCACTGTGCCCCGACTGCTACGACCACACCGGCTCCGTCCTCTTCAACGCCCTCGCCCCCGAACTCTGGCGACGCTTCACCATGGCCCTGCGGCGGCGGATCGCCAAAGCCGCCGGCCTCTCCCTCCGCCAGCTCGGCGACACCCTCACCCTCTCCTTCGCCAAAGTCGCCGAATACCAGCGGCGCGGCGTCGTCCACTTCCACGCCGTCATCCGACTCGACGGACCCACCGGACCCGACTCACCCCCACCCGCATGGGCCACACACGAGGTCCTGGCCGACGCCGTCCAACAAGGCGCACGCGCCGTTACCGTCCCAACCCCCGCCGCCCCCGGCCTCCCCTCCCGTTCGCTGGCCTGGGGTCCGCAAGTCGACTTGCGACCGATCACGACCACGGGGGAACTGACCGATCGGGCCGTGGCGGGCTACATCGCCAAATACGCCACCAAGGCCGCCGAATGCGTCGGCACCCTCGACCGGCGCATCCGCGCCACCGACGACATCGGGACCCTCCCCGTCACCGCACACGCCCGACGACTCATCGCCGAATGCCTCCGCCTGGGGGCTCTGCCGGAGCTGGCGGAACTACGGCTGGCCGACTGGGCACACATGCTCGGCTTCCGCGGCCACTTCTCCACCAAATCCCGCCGCTACTCCACCACCCTCGGCGCCCTGCGTGAGGCACGGATCCTCCACAACCAGCGCGAACACGAGATCACCACGGGGCGGCTGCCGCTCACCGACGAGGACCAGGTCCTCGTCGTAGCCCACTGGCGCTACCTCGGCCAAGGACTCACCCCCGGCGAAGCACTCCTCACCGCAGCAATCACCGGCACACCACTACCACCCCTCAACCCGAACGCCACCGAGCAAGGGAGCACGGCTTGAACGAACTCGTCCTCACCGTCGACGAGGCCGCCGAACGGCTCCGCGTGAGCCGCTGGACCCTCTACAACCTCATCCGCTCCAACCAGCTCCGCACGGTCAAGATCGGCCGTCGCCGACTCGTCCCCGTCAACGCCCTCGCCGAATACCTGGACCTACTTGCCGAGGAGGCCGCCTAATGTCCAAGGGTGCATCCCCCGACGATCTCCAAGGGGCGAGGAAGCGTAAGAGCCGTGGGCGGGGCCGGGCGAACGGGGAAGGCTCGATCTTCCCCTACCGCAACGGCTTCGCCGCGTACGTCTGGGTGACCACCCCTGACGGCCAGCGGAAGCGCAAATGGGCCTACGGGAAGACCCGCACGGAAACCCACGAGAAATGGCTCAAGCTCCACGCCGCCGCCAAGCAAGGGCCGGTCGCCACCAAGTCGCCGACCTTGGCCGGCTACCTGTCGTACTGGCTGCGCGAGGTGGTTGATCCCAACCTGGCACCGGCTACCGCCGCCAACTACGACATGTTCGTACGGCTCTACATCGTCCCTGAACTCGGTAGGAAGCGGCTGGACAAGCTGACCGTTCAGGACGTCCGCACGTGGCTCAACGGGCTACGTGAGCGCTGCCAGTGCTGCGCTCAAGGCAAGGACGAACGCAGAACCAGGAGCGATCAACGCTGCTGCGCCATCGGGGACTGCTGCGAGCAACTGGCGTCGGACCGCACGATCCGGGACGCCTGGACGGTCCTGCGGGCGGCCCTGAACAACGCCGTCCGTGAGGAGATCATCCCCCGCAACGTGGCCGGGCTCCTGCGCGTGCCCAAGCCTCGGCGCCGCAAGGTCAAGCCCTGGTCGGTCGACGAGGCCCGCCAGTTCCTGGAGTCGGCCCGCAAGCGGCGGGATCCGCTCTACCCGGCGTTCGTGCTCATCCTCGTCCTGGGCCTGCGGCGCGGGGAGATGCTCGGGCTCCGCTGGGACGACGTCGACCTGGACAAGGCCGAGCTGACGGTGGGCTGGCAGATCCAGCGCATCCGGGGCCAGCTCCTGCACCGGGAGACCAAGACCGAATCCTCGGACGCCGTCCTCCCTCTGCCGGACATCTGCGTCACCGCGCTCAGTGAGCGGGAGAAGGACCAGGCGGCAGCGCGGGATAGGGCCGAGGAGCCTTGGCCGGACCTCGGGCTGGTGTTCACCACCCGGAACGGGCAGCCGATCGAGCCTCGCAACTTCAACCGCAGCTTCGTCACCGCGTGCGAGAAGGCAGGGGTGCCGCAGATCCCCGTTCACGCCACCCGGAAGACCTGCGCCTCGCTCCTGGTGGCCATGGACGTGCATCCGCGCGTGGCGATGCAGATCCTCCGGCACAGCCAGATCTCGGTCACGATGAACGTCTACAGCGAAGTCTCGGCGGAAGCGACGAGGAAGGCGCTCAAGCGGCTCGGCAAGAGTCTGGGCTCGTAGCTGTACTTCACTGCTGTACGGCACCAAAAAAGGCCGGTTCCCGCGACGGGGACCGGCCTTTGACCTGGGTGGAGCTGAGGGGATTTGAACCCCTGACCCCCTCGATGCGAACGAGGTGCGCTACCGGACTGCGCTACAGCCCCAAGGACTCCGCTAGGTTAGCAAACTCTTGAGGGTGCTCGCGCCTGGGTTACTCGCCGACGGCCCGGCGGTCGTCGGCGTACTGGTCGAAGACCTCTTCCTCGACCGGCAGTTCGATGATCTCGGCGCGGGCCTGTTCCTCGGCGGCCGCCCTGCGGGCGGCGAGGGCCTTGGCTCGGGCGCGGGCGGCGGCGGCGTGTTCGAGGCGGCGGGTGGCGTCGATGCCGGCGGCCACGCGGAGCAGGGCGAGGTGGCAGACCATCAGGACGACCGGCGGCGCGATGATCCACCAGGGGGCGTAGCCGGGGGCGGCGACGCCGGCTGAGGTGGCCACCAGGAGCGTCAGGCCGGCCGTACGGCGGCGGCGGCGGGCGATGACGGCGGCGCGGCCGGGACGGCGCCGCGCGGGCTCGGGCGGCGCCTCGGGCTCGGGCGCGGCGTCGGGCGCGTGTTCGTCGGCCTCGGTGACCTCCTCCTCGGGTGCGCGCTTGTGGAGGAGCCTCGAGATGCCGGTGGACTCGGAGTCGCGGCGCAGCCACATGGGGACGAGGACGACGGCCCATACGGCGACGATGGCCAGGTAAAGGACGGCACTGCTCACCGGCCCACCGCCGGGGCCAAGGGCGGCCCGGCTTTCGGCGCGCGCACGTGCATTGGGAGCAGGGTCACGCCCCGCACGGTACGAGCCGGTGTCAGAGGTTGACGAGTATAAGGGGCGGTGTGTCGCGAGATCGATCCCGGGGTTACTCTCCGTTTGCCAGGGCTTCTCGATCGCAGGATTCTTACGGGAGAAACTCAGCCCCGGTCCAAGGTCACGAAGGGGATCGGGGAAATGCCTGCTTGCGGGTGGCGAGCCAGCGTGAGCGCAGGCCACCGGGGACGTCCTCGACGGTGAGGGCGTAGCAGATGTGATCGCGCCAGGCGCCGTCGATGTGCAGATGCCGGCGGCGAATTCCCTCTTCCCGGAATCCGAGTTTTTCCACCACCCGGCGGCTGGCCGCGTTCTCCGGGCGAATATTCGCCTCCAAGCGGTGCAGGCCGACGGTGAAGAAACAGTGGTCCACGGCGAGGGCGACGGCGGTGGGGATCACGCCGCGGCCGGCGACCTGGCGGTCGACCCAGTAGCCGATCTGGGCGGACCGGGCGGAGCCCCAGACGATCGCGCCGATGGTCAGCTGGCCGACGAAGTCGTCGTTGTAGGTGACCACCCAGGGCAGCGCCAGCCCCTGGCGGGCCTCGTGCCGCATGCTGTGGACCATGCCGAGGTACGGGCCCAGGCCGCTGCGGAACAGGGGCGTCTCGGGGTTGGTGGGCTCCCAGGGGCGCAGCCAGTCGGCGTTGCGGACCCTCAGGTCGCGCCAGGTCGAAGCGTCCCGGTGCCGCAGCGGGCGCAGCCCGACCGGGCCTTCGGTCAAGGTGACCGGCCAACCCCGCATCCGTTCCACGGCTCCATGATTCCCTGGTCGAGCGTCCGGACGCATCAATTGTCCCCGACGATCGCGCCGGGACGCGGAGCCGGGGTCAGGAACGGCGGCGGGCGGCCCATTCGCGGATCTTGGCGATGCGCTTGCGGATGTCCTCGGCGGACGCCTGGGCGATGGGCGGGCCGCCGCAGGTACGGCGCAGCTCGTTGTGGATGACGCCGTGCGGCTGGCCGGTGCGGTGGTTCCAGGCGCCGACCAGGCCCTGCAGCTCCTTGCGCAGGGTGTGGAGGTCCTCGGCGGCGGTACGGTCGGCGCGCGGGTCGCCGGTCTTGCGCTTGCGTTCGGCGGCGACCTGCTGGGCCTGGTGCTTGCGCAGCAGCGCGGTCACCTGCTCGGGCTCCAGCAGGCCCGGGATGCCGAGGAACTCCTCCTCCTCGGCCGATCCGGGCTGGGCCTGCATGCCGAACTCGCCGCCGTCGTAGAGCACGCGGTCGAAGGTGGCGGACGCCTCGACCGTCTCGAACGGCAGCTCCTCCCCCACGTCGGGGTTGTCGCGCTCCCGGTTGGCCTCGGCCAGCAGGTCGTCGTCCAGGCCGTCCTCGCGGACCGGGCGGTCCAGGACGTGGTCGCGCTCGGTCTCCATCTCGGCGGCGTGCCCCATCAGGGTGGGCACCGAGGGCAGGAACACCGACGCGGTCTCGCCGCGCTTGCGGGCCCGGACGAAACGGCCGATGGCCTGGGCGAAGAAGAGCGGCGTGCTGGTGGACGTGGCGTACACGCCGACGGCCAGCCGGGGGATGTCCACGCCCTCCGACACCATCCGGACCGCGACCATCCAGCGGTCGTCGGTGTCGCTGAACTGTTTGATCTTCTTGCTCGCGGTGGGGTCGTCCGACAGGACGACGGTGGCGCCCTGCCCGGTCACGGCCCGCAGCATCTTGGCGTACGCGCGGGCCGCCTCGTGGTCGGTGGCGATCACCAGGCCCGCGGCGTCGGGGATCGCGCGGCGCAGCTCGGTGAGCCGGCGGTCGGCGGCGGCGATGACCTGCTTGATCCAGTCGCCCTTGGGGTCGAGCGCGGCCCGCCACGCCTGGGAGGTCTGGTCCTGGGTGAGCGGCTCGCCCAGGGTGGCGGTGATCTCGTCGCCGGCCCGGGTGCGCCAGCGCATCTCCCCCGCGTAGGCGAGGAAGATGACCGGCCGGACGACGCCGTCGGCGAGGGCGGGGCCGTAGCCGTAGGTGTAGTCGGCGCGGCTCCGGCGGATGCCGTCGGGGCCCTCCTCGTACTGGACGAAGGGGATCGGGTTGATGTCGGTCCGGAACGGCGTCCCCGACAGCGACAGCCGCCGGGCGGCGGGCTCGAACGCCTCGCGCACCGCGTCGCCCCAGGAGAGGCCGTCGCCGGCGTGGTGGACCTCGTCGAAGATCACCAGGGTCTTGCGGGCCTCGGTGCGGTTGCGGTGCAGGGCGGGCCGGGCCGCGACCGTCGCGTAGGTCACCGCGATGCCGTGGAAGTCCTTGCCGACGCGGCCCTGGGCGTTCTGGAACTCGGGGTCGATGCGGATGCCGACGCGGGCCGCCGACTCGGCCCACTGCCGCTTGAGGTGCTCGGTGGGGCAGATCACGGTGATCGCGGCGACGATCCGGCGGTCGAGCAGCTCCCTGGCCAGCCGGAGCGCGAACGTGGTCTTGCCCGCGCCGGGCGTCGCGACCGTGAGGAAGTCGCGCGGCCCCGGCCGGGACCCGTCGCTGCCGAAGTACGCCTCCAGCGCCTGCTGCTGCCAGGCGCGCAGGGACGAGGCCGTCCCCCAGGCGGCCCGCTCGGGGAAGGCGGGGGGCATGTTCGATGCGGCGAAGGTGCTCACGGTCATCGAAGGCTACCGAGCCCCACCGACAGATCGCGCCTCGCCATACCCATCGGCGGCGTCCGGCACATGGTGCGCGCGCGTCCGGTAGGCCGCCCAGGAGACGCGAACGCGCAGGCCCTGACCGGCCGTGAACTCCCGCATGCAGCGGTCCCAGGCGTAGTTCATGAAGTTGCGCACAGGATCGCGGCCGGATCTCGGGCAGGTGTCCCGGGCCCGGGGGCAGCCGCCCGCGGGCCGCGCCTCGTACGGCGTGTCGGCCACCCCGTCACCGGGTGGCCGGCAGCCGTTCTCGAACGTGTGGAACAGCCCGAGCCAGTGCCCGACCTCGTGCACCGCCGTGAACCCGCGGCCGAACCTCCTGAACGCGCCGCCCGGCAGCGTCCGGTAGTCGATCACGACGCCGTCGCCCGCCGGGTCCGCCCGGTACCACTGGGGGAAGGTGGAGAACCCCAGCACGGCCTTTCCCACCGCCGCGGTGTAAAGGTTGAGCGTCTCGCTCCCTCCCTTGCGCAGTGCCCCTTTCATCTGGCGTTCGTGACGGACCGGGTCACGGAACCAGGCCCGCCTAGGCCACGTCCGGTAACCCGCCAGCCGGAAGGCGACCCTGGTGTCGGCACCGCCCAGCCTGCCGCCGTACGCCCGGTTGAGGGTGGCGATCTGCGCGCGCGCCGCGGATCGCGGCACCCGGCCCCTGGCGCCGTCCGAGATGACATGGAACCAGACGGGTACGACAGTGCGGCCGGCCCGCCGACGGGTCGCGTCCAGTTCCCGCTCGTCTCCGGTCCCGTACCGGGAGCGCAGGGTCGCCCGCAGGTCGGCCAGCATGTCCCTGACCTGACCGGGGCTCGGGTCGTGCGGGCCCCGCCGTCCGGGCCGCCGCGGTGCGGGCGCCTCACGGCCCGGTGCGGGGGCGGATGCCGGCGTGCCCGTACGGAGGGCGCCCGTGCCGTACGGCAGGTCGTCACAAGGCGGCTCCGGCGCTTCGGGGGACTCGGGCGCGTGGACCTCAAGGGGCTCTGGGACCTCGGGAGGCTTGGGGGGCTCGGGGGCCTCGGCGGAGGCGGCACGGCCGGGGCCGAGGGGACGTCCCGGCGCCCCTTCGCCACGCTTCGCACCCGGGAAGGCGCACAGAGTGACCGACAGTGCGCACAAAGAGGCCACCATGACCCGCCCCATGAGAGATTCCCCCGAATTTCAGAACGTCACGACGCGTGGTCGTCCATGCCCCGCCACCGGCCGATCATGTACCTGGCCGCGCGACGCGGCGCGGGCACGTGCCGGACGGCACGCGAGCCCGGCGCGCCCGCGCGTCGCGACGCCGGAGACCGGGACGTCCTGGCGGCGCGGGGGCTCGCCGGGCTCAGCGGGCGGACGTCACTTCTTGCCGCCGCCGTCGCCGTCGCCGCCTCCGGACTTCATCGACTCGTAGATCTTCTTGCACTCCGGGCAGACGGGGTACTTCTTCGGGTCCCGGTTGGGTACCCACACCTTGCCGCACAGCGCGATCACGGGCGTGCCGGTGACGGCGCTCTCGGTGATCTTCGCCTTCTTCACGTAGTGGGCGAACCGCTCGTGATCGCCGTCGCCGTGCGAGAGATCCGGCCGGGTATCGCTCTCGGGAAGGATCTTGGTGCTCACATGGCCTCCTCGCCCCAGCGGCACGAGGGCCGCGTCCGCATGGCTGCTGTCGTCATCGGCGTGCCACCGGAGGGCCGCCGGTGTGCTCCGCCCACGCCCCACACCTTAGTTCAGCGCCGGCACACGTCAGTTCAGCGTCGGATCCTCGGGGAACGTGGAGACGAAGGCCAGATCCCCGCCCTGCCGGCGCAGGACCTCCTGCCAGAGGCGCTCGGGGTCGCCGGCGAACACGTCCCCGGCCTCGGCCGGCACCAGGTACCAGGCGCCCTCCTCGATCTCCGAGCGCAGCTGGCCCGCCGACCAGCCCGCGTATCCGGCGAACACCCGCAGCTGCAGCAGCTCGGGCGCCAGCAGCGCGGGCGGCGCGTCCAGGTCGACCAGCCCGACGCGGGAGACCTCCGAGCCGCCGTCCAGGGCCCGCCAGCCCAGCGGCTCGTCCTCGCCGGGCAGCCGCGCCAGCGCGAGCGCGTTGTCGAGCGCCACCGGACCGCCCTGGAAGACGACCGACGGCCCGGTCACCAGCTCGGCCCACGGCGGCAGCACCCGGTCCACGGGAACCTCGGTCGGCCGGTTGAGGACAACACCCAGGGTGCCGCCCTCCAGGTCGTGCTCCACCACCAGGACGACGCTGCGCTTGAAGTTGGGGTCGTCCAGCTGGGGAGTCGCGACCAGCAGTAGCCCGACCCTGATGCCGTCTTCCATGGGATCCATGATGCGTTGCCGAGGCCCTCGGCGGCACGTCCCCCCAGTCGTTAGCCTGTTACGCGTTCCCCTCGTCCGGGGATACAAGAACAATACGGTCCCGGGTCAATAATGATCTAGGAAAGCGACCGCGCGCGGGTGCGGACCGGCGGGCGGCCAGCCGGGAGGAACGCGATGCAGTTGCCCAGGGTCGTCATCGCGGCCGTGTTCTTCGTCATCGGGGCTCTGTTGGCCATCCCCCTCATCTGGGACGCGTGGTTCGCGCCCGAGGCCAACAGTGCCACGAGGAGCGCCACGACCTCGCCCACCCCCACCACTCCCACGCCGACCGGCCCGACCCCCACCCGGACCGGCCAGAGCCCGTCCCCCACCCCCACCCCCACACGCGCGTCACCGACCCGTTCGTCCTCGCCGTCGCCGACCCCGACCCGCACGACCACGCGGCCTCCGGCGCAGCCGCTGCGGGTGACCATCGGATCGGTCCAGTGCCCCGGCCGCACGGTACGGGTCACGGTGCACAACACCGGCTCCGCGACCGAGGACTACGCGATCGAGAAGAACGACGACAGCGGCGCGGCGCCGGGACGGATCGAGCGCGGGGCCACCCGCACCAGCACCGTCACGCTGCGCGAGGACCGCCGTACCCGCATCCAGGTCACCTGGAAGAACGTTCCGGTCAGGAGCAGGACCCTGACCGCCGACTGCCGCAAGGCGTCGCCGGCGCCGGCCCCCACGGGCGAGGACCAGCTGCCGCGCACCGGGTCCGACAGCACGGTGCTGTGGGCGCGGGGAGCGACCGGGGCGGCGGCGATGGTGACCGGCGTGATCATCTTCTGGTACGGCGGGATCTGGCCGCGCCGGCGCGAGCAGGTCTTCGCCAGGAAGGGCGCCGACTGAGCCGGCGCCGGCCGGGCCGGCGCCCCGCCCCCTGACCCCGCACGGGCGGACCGCGGGCGACCAGGGGGCGGAACCGCGCCGGACCTCGATATCGCGATCCAGACGTCGGTAGCGCGTTCCAGACGTCGGTACCGCGATCGGACCTCGGTACCGCGATCAGACCTCGGTGCGGGGCCGGCCGCCGGCCGCCTCGCGCACCGCGCCCGCCACCCGCGGGACCACGTCGGCGTGGAAGACGCTCGGGATGATGTAGTTGGGGCCCAGCTCCTCGTCGGCCACGACCCCGGCGAGGGCGGTCGCGGCGGCCACCAGCATGGCGTCGGTGACGGCGCTGGCCTGCGCGTCCAGCAGGCCGCGGAAGACGGCCGGGAAGGCCAGCACGTTGTTGATCTGGTTGGGGTAGTCGCTGCGGCCGGTGGCCACGACGGCGGCGTGCTCGCGGGCCTCGTCGGGCGAGACCTCCGGCTCGGGGTTGGCGAGCGCGAACACGATGGCGTCGTCGTTCATCGTGGCGATGTCGTCGCCGGTGAGGATGCCGGGCGCGGACACCCCGATGAACACGTCGGCGTCCTTGACCGCGCCGCGCAGGTCGCCCGCGTACCCCTCGGCGTTGGTGTGGTCGGCGATCCAGCGCAGCGAGTCGTCCAGGTCGTCGCGGCCCTTGTGGACGGCGCCCTTGTAGTCGCACACGACGACGTTCGCCGCGCCGGCGTGCAGCAGCAGCCGCAGGATCGCGCTGCCGGCCGCGCCCGCGCCCGCCATCGCGATGCGCACGGCGCCGATGTCCTTGCCGACGACGCGCAGCGCGTTGGTCAGCGCGGCCAGCACGCAGATCGCGGTGCCGTGCTGGTCGTCGTGGAAGACCGGGATGTCCAGCAGCTCGCGCAGCCGGGCCTCGACCTCGAAGCAGCGCGGCGCGGAGATGTCCTCCAGGTTGATGCCGCCGAACGCGGGCGCCAGGATCTGCACGGTCCGCACGATCTCGTCGGTGTCCTGGGTGTCCAGGCAGATCGGCCAGGCGTCGATGCCCGCGAACCGCTTGAACAGGGCCGCCTTGCCCTCCATCACGGGCAGCGCCGCCTCGGGGCCGATGTTGCCCAGGCCCAGCACCGCCGAGCCGTCGGTCACGACCGCGACGCTGTTGCGCTTGATGGTCAGCCGGCGGACGTCCTCGGGGTTGCGGGCGATCGCCAGCGAGACCCGGGCGACGCCGGGCGTGTACGCCATGGAGAGCTCGTCACGGGTGCGCAGCGGCACCTTGGACTGCATCTCGATCTTGCCGCCGAGGTGCATCAGGAAGGTCCGGTCGCTGACCTTGTGGATCCGGACCGCGTCGATCTTCTCCAGCGCGGTCGCGATGGACTCGGCGTGCTCGGTGTCGCGGGTGGCGATGGTGACGTCGATGCGCAGCGTCTCGTGCCCGGCGGTGTTGACGTCGAGCGCCGTGACGATGCCGCCGGCGTTCTCGACCACGTGCGTGATCTGGCTGACGGCCTTGCCCCCGGCGGGGACCTCCAGCCGGACGGTGATGGAATACGACACGCTGGGCACGCTGGCCACGACTTGCTCCCTCTGCTACGGGTACGTCCTCGCCCCGCCCGGTCGGCCCCGCCCGGTCCACCCCTCACGAGCCGGCCGCCGGGCCGGCTCCGCCGCCGGCTCAGACCGCCTCCGCCGCGGTCACGACCGGTTCCACGACGGCGGGCTCGGGGAGCCGCGTCGTGTCGATCACGAGGTGTGGAGCCGGGGATCGGCGGGATCGGCCCCGTAGAAGTGCTTCACGCAGGCCGCTCGGGCGCGGTCATCGCATCGAGCATACGCTCACCGGCGCGCCGGGACATCAAGGTCGCGCCGGTCGCGCGCACCGACCGGAGAGCGGCCGGGGAGCGGCCGGCGAGCGGCCGGAACGGCTCGGCGAGCCGTCCCGCGCCGTCCCGAGTCGTCGCCGGCCGCTCAGAAGAGGGCGGACTGCAGGCCGCGCCGGGCCTTGCCGACCCTCGGGTCGTCCGGCGGCATGACCTCGAAGAGCGTGAGCAGGTGCTTGCGTACGGCGTCGCGGTCGTCCCCGGCGGTACGGCGGACGGCCGCCACCAGCCGGTCGAAGGCGGCCTCGATCTGCCCGGAGACCAGCTCGATGTCGGACGCCTGGATCTGGGCCTGCACGTCGCCGGGCTCCGCACCGGCCTTCCGCAGGACCTCTCCGGCGTCCAGCGAGCGCACCCGCAGGCTCAGGTCCACCAGCGCCAGCCCGCGCTTGGCGTCGGCGTCCTGCGGGGACTTCTCCAGGGCGCGCTGGAACGCGGCGCGGGCGCCGTCGAGGTCGCCCCGCTGCAGGGCGTCCTCGGCCTCCGCGAAGACCGGGTCGGCCGCCGGCTCCTGCCCCGCCTGGCCCGCCGCGTTCTCGGGAACGTCGCCCTCGGGCAGGATGCCCTCCTTGCGCAGGGCCTCGAAGAGCTGGTCGATGGCCTGCCGCACCTGCGGCTCGGGGGCGGCGCCGTTCAGGAACGGCAGCAGCTGCCCGCCCACGACCGCGGCGACGAACGGGATCCCGCGGACGCCCATCTGCTGCATGTACTGGGCCAGCGCCGGGTTCGCGTCGATGTCGACCTTGGCGAGGATCCAGCTGCCCGCGGCCTCGCCCGCCAGCTTCTCCAGGATCGGGCCGAGCTGCTTGCACGGCCCGCACCACTCGGCCCAGAAGTCGACCAGGACGGGAACGGTGCGCGACCGCTCCACCACCTCGGTGTTGAAGGTCTGGTCGGTGACGTCGACGACGTACGCGCCGCCACCGCCGCCCGCCGCGGCGCCACCGCCACCGCCGCCGTTCGCCTGGCGGTCCTGCTGCTTCTTGGCGGCTGCCTGGCGGGCCCCCAGATCAATGGCCCCGTGCAACGAAAAGTCCCGAGAAGGCATGGGTCCATCCTGCCCCATGAAGGCCCCCGACCGTACGCCCGTCCGCTCCCAGCGGAGCATTCCGTCTCCCCTGCGCCCTCGCGGGGCCGTCCCGCGGCCCGTTCCCGCCACCACGGGACCGGCGCGGCCCGGCTCGCAGGGGCCCGGTCCGCCACCCCGCCCAAGCCGCCGCGGGCCGGACGAGCGGAGCCCAGTACGGGCGGTTCCATCCCTTTTAGGGGGCGCACTCGCAGAAGTGATTAATTGCTGGAATTCCCCCCTTCCCTACAAAGGCAAAGGTTCCCGGCACCCTGGCACGCGACCAGAAAGAAGGCTGACAGCTATCGCCAAGGCTGGTTATAGTCACGATGTCGATGCGTGGAGTGACGGCAAAAGAGGATCGCCCCCGGGCTCACCTGAGTCCGGCCTGAGCGGAGACGCGCCGCGGCGGGGGGAATACCACCGGCGCTCCCTTGGGTCGCCCACCGCGCATTGCGCGACAAGGGGGGTATGACGTGATCGCGGAGCATTCCGCGATCGTGGCCCGAGGGATGGGTGTCCGCCGCGGTGGGCGGTGGCTCCTGCGCCCGGTGGCCTTCGGCATCGCCGAGGGCGTGATCGGCCTGGCCGGTCCACCTGGTGTCGGCAAATCCACTCTATTGGCTACGTTCGCGACATTGCGCCGGCCGCACGCCGGCACGCTGAGAATCCTGGACCATGACATCGGGAAGGGTACCGATCTGCGCGCCGTACGCGCGCGCATCGGATTCCTGCCCGGACGGTTGCGGTGGGCCAAGCACATGACGGCCGAGGAACTGGTCGCCTACGCGGCCTATTACCGGCGGATGCGCCCACCCGCCGTCCGGAACGTCATGAAAAGGCTTGACATCGCCGACGCGCGCCACACCGAGCTGGCACTGCTGCCGCCGGACGTCCGGGTGCGCGCCGGGCTGGCGGCGGCCTGCGTTCACGAGCCCGAGCTGGTGCTGCTCGACGAGCCGCTGGACGCCCTGCACTCCGGCCGCGACACCGCGGACCGGGCCGCGATCGACGAACTCGTCCCGCTGATCCGGGCGCTGGCGCCCACGGTGGTCGTCTCCGCCGCCCGGCCCGAACACCTCACCCCATGGTGCCGGGACGTGTTCGTCCTCGCCCGCGGGCGGCTGGCCGGCCATCCGCCCGCCACCGCCGCGGCCTCCGTCCCCGTGCTGCCCGCTCCCGTTCCGCCTGCTTCCGTCATGCCGCCGCCCGTGACGCCCGTACCCGCCGACCGGGCCGGCTGGCTGGGCTGGGTGGACACGGCGAGCCAGGCGGTTCCCGCGAACGGCCCGGTGCCCGCGGCCGAGGCGGCGCCCGCGGCGGGGTCGGTGCCCACGGCCGAGGCCGTGCGTCCGGCGGAAGCCGTGCACCCGGTAGAAGCGGTGCGCCCGGCCGAGGCGGTGCGCCCGGTGGAAGCGGTGCGCCCGGCGGGGGCGGCGGCCGGCGGCGAACGGTCCGGAACGGTCCAGGCGCCGGTCCCGTCCCGGCGGTCACGGATCCGTGCGGGTCGGCAGCCCGCGGGGAGCGGCGCCGGTGTCTGAGCTGGGGCGGGTGCTCCGGCTCGACGCACGGCGGGCTGCGCTGCTCGTGGCGGTCCCCCTGCTGACCGGCATCGGGATCGTCACGGTCTGGCTGTCGCTGGTTCCCGGCGTGGCCTACTGGGACAACTCCATCGTCGCCCTGATCAACTCCGTCCGGCTGCTCGGCCCGGTGGCCGCGGGCCTGGCGGCGTGGGCGGCGGTACGCGAACGCGGCCTGAACTACCTCCGAGACCTCTCCCCCCGTTCCCCGGCGACCGGGGCGCTGCTGGACCTGCTGCTGCTCGCCGGCGCGGCGGCGCTCGCGTACGCGGCCGTCACCGCCGTGGTGACCGTCGAGACGGTGGTCCGGAACGGGGCGGGCCGCCCGCACCCGCTGGGCGTCCTGGCGGGCCTCACGGCGCTCGTCCTGCACGTGGTCGCCGGGTACCTGGCGGCCCGGGTCGCCCCGCGCCCTGCCACCGCCGTGACCGTCATGGCGGTGGCCTGGCTGTGGGCGGCGGTGCGCGCCCCCGGCGCGTCGTGGTGGAGCCTGCTGCCTCCGGCGGCGCTCGACCACGTGGAACTGTTCACCGGCCTGCGCGCGGGTGTCCTGGCCGACCAGGCGCTGTGGGCGCTCGGCGGCACGGCCGTGCTGATCCTCGCGTACGTGGGGCGGGTGACCCGGCGGGCCGCCGTGGCCGTCCCCCTGGCCGGGGCGCTCGCCGTGACCGCCGTGGCGACGTACCGGCTGGAGTCCTCGGGCGGCGACGCGATCGGGCCGGCGCCGGCCGGACCGGCCTGCCGCGAATGGCCGCTGCGGATCTGCGTGCATCCGGCGCTGCGGTCGGCGCTGCCCGCGCTCATGGCCGAGGCCACACCGCTGGCGACCCGGCTCAGCGGCACCCCCGGCGAGTTCACCCGGGTCGTCCAGCGCCCCGTCACCGAACCGCCCCGGGTCGCCGGGGGCACGGCCGTGATCCATCTCGACGACGAGCTCGCGCCCGGGTACGAGGTACGGGCCGTGCGGCAGATCACGAACGCGCTGGGCGGATCCCGGATCTGCGCCACCTCCCGGTACGCGGACTACCGGGCGCTGGTCGACGCGTGGCTGCTCGGCCGCGAGGCCCCGGCGATCCCGGACGCGCGGACGGCGGACCGGTTCGGGCAGTGGACGGAGGACCAGCGGCGGGAGTGGCTGCGGGTCAACTTCACGCGCTACCGGGACTGCGCGTTGAGCCCCGGGGACTTCCGGCCGGTCGTCGCCCCGGCTCCCGCGGACGCTCCGCGTCCCTCGCCCCGGCCGGTGCTGCCGCGCGACACCCCGGCGTGAGGGGACGAGTCCCCTGCATGGCCGCGACAGGACCCCCCAGGCCCGCCGCGGCCATGCAGAGCTCTCAGGCCGGGACCTCCTCGACGCGGTCGAGGGTCTCGGCCGGCTTCTTGAGCCAGTAGCGCTCTACCAGGAGCGGCGCCACCGGCAGCACGGACGCGATGAGTGCGAGCACCGTACGCCTGCCGTTCCAGCCCAGCTGGTCGCGCAGCACGCCGCGGGCCAGCACCACGAACGCGACGTACCCCATGAAGAGGATGCCGTGCACGGGACCGACCACCTGGACGCCGACCTCCTCGCCGCCGATGTACTTCAGCGGCATGGCGAGCAGCAGCAGCACGAGGAACGAGGTCGCCTCGGCGATGGAGACGATCCGAAGAGCACGAACGATGTCCACGGCTTGCCAACGTACGGGCCCTCGCGCTTTGTTTCGCGCGCGCGTATGGCCCTTCTCACACGGACTCCGCGCGATCAACCGGCCGGAGCGATCGGCACTTCCGGGTAAGGTGCCCCGGCCGTTTCCCGGGGAATGCTGCTACGCATGGCACGCCCCCAACAGAAGAACAACGACGAATCCCCCAAGGCCGCGCCGGAGTCCGGCTCGGCCGATCCCCAGGGCCCGGCCGGCGGCTCCGCGCCTCCACGCCGGCGCCGGAGCCTGTGGACCGTCCCGCTGCTGATCCTGCTGACCGCCGCCGTCGTGCTGGGCGCCCAGCAGGCGATGCGGATGCTGCCCGGCTGGATCAACCCGTTCGCCGAGGAGACCAAGGACCGCAGCGGGCCGGTCGTCCTCAAGTCGATCCGCGACCTGGCCCGCTTCGAGTCCGCCTCCGGCAACTTCCAGGTCATCGTGGACCTGGAGAAGGACGCCAAGTTCCTGCCGAGCGCCGTGCGCGGATCCCGCACGCTCTTCGTCGGGCACGGTTCGGTGGACGCCTACGTGGACTTCTCCAAGCTGGGCTCCGGCGCGGTCACCGTCAACGCCGACCGGACGGCCGCGACCGTCCGGCTGCCCCGCGCGCAGCTGGAGCCCACCAACCTCGACCCCAAGCGCAGCTACGTCTTCTCCACCCAGCGCGGACTGATCAACCGCATGGGCGACTTCTTCAGCTCCAACCCCAACGACCAGCAGCAGCTCTACGTGCTGGCCTCCCAGAAGATCCAGACCGCGGCCGGCGAGAGCGGCCTGCGCGAACGTGCCGACCAGAACACCAGGCTCATGCTCCAGAACATGCTCAAGGCGCTGGGGTTCACGACGGTCACCGTCCAGGCCGCCGCGCAGTAGCCCGCCGCCCGGTGGCACCGCGCCCCGGCGGCGTTCCGTGCGATGGCCCCTGGACTCCTCCAGGGGCCATCGGGCGCCGCGCACCGCGCCGCGCCGCGCGCCGCGCAGGGTGGCGCGCCCGGCGCCGTCAGGCGGAGGGGGCGCGCAGGATCAGGGCGTCGCCCTGCCCGCCGCCGCCGCACAGGCCCGCGGCGCCGATCCCGCCACCGCGGCGCTTCAGCTCGTAGGCCAGGTGCAGGACGATCCGGGCGCCCGACATTCCCACCGGGTGGCCCAGGGCGATCGCGCCGCCGTTGACGTTGACCTTCTCGGGGCCGACGCCCAGGTCGCGCATCGACTGGATGCCGACCGACGCGAACGCCTCGTTGATCTCGATGACGTCCAGGTCGGCGGGCTCGATGCCCTCCTTGGACAGGGCGTGCCTGATGGCGTTGGACGGCTGCGACTGCAGCGAGTTGTCCGGGCCCGCCACGTTGCCGTGCGCGCCGATCTCGGCCAGCCAGGTCAGCCCCAGTTCCTCGGCCTTGGCCTTGGACATCACCACGACCGCGGCGGCGCCGTCGGAGATCTGCGAGGACGAGCCGGCGGTGATGGTGCCGTCCTTGCTGAACGCGGGGCGCAGCCGGCCCAGCGTCTCGACGGTCGTGTCGCCGCGCACGCCCTCGTCGGCGGCGAACACCACGGGCTCGCCGCGCCGCTGCGGGATCTCCACGGGGGCGATCTCCTCGTCGAACACGCCGTTCTTGATCGCGGCGGCGGCGCGCTGGTGGGAGCGCGCGGAGAACTCGTCCTGCTCGGCCCGCGTGATGCCCAACCGGGCGTTGTGGCCCTCGGTGGACTCGCCCATGGACACGCCGTCGAAGGCGTCGGTCAGCGCGTCGTGCGCCAGGTGGTCGAGCACCTCGATCGACCCGTACTTGTAACCGGCCCGGGACTTGGGCAGCAGGTGCGGGGCGCCGGTCATCGACTCCATGCCGCCGGCCACGACGATGTCGAACTCGCCGGCCCGGATGAGCTGGTCGGCCATCGCGATGGCGTTCAGCCCGGACAGGCACACCTTGTTGATGGTGATCGACGGGACGCTCATCGGGATGCCCGCCTTGACCGCCGCCTGCCGCGACGGGATCTGCCCGGCGCCGGCCTGGAGCACCTGGCCCATGATCACGTACTGGACCTGGTCACCGGTGATGCCCGCCCGCTCCAGCGCGGCCCGGATCGCGTGCGCGCCGAGGTCGGCGGCGGAGAAGTCCTTCAGCGAGCCCAGCAGGCGGCCGACGGGGGTACGGGCTCCGGCGACGAGCACGGATTCTGCGGACATGACGGGGCCCTCCACAAAGGTTCGGCGGCGATGTTTGTCACGATACCCAGGAGGGCCGGACGCGATTTCGGCCACCCCGGCCCCGCCGCCCGTCCCCGAGGGGGAGGCGGCGGGCCGGGCCGCCGCGTCCGTTCCGCATGGTCCGGCGGCCGCCGTGACCCGACCGCGAGGAGGACGCGCGAAATGCTGACCCGCATCGACCACATCGGGATCGCCTGCCACGACCTGGAGGCGACCGTGGAGTTCTACCGGAAGACCTACGGGTTCACCGACGTGCATTTCGAGGTGAACGAGGAACAGGGCGTGCGCGAGGCCATGCTGAAGATCAACGCGACCGGTGACGGGGCGGCGAGCTTCATCCAGCTCATCCAGCCGATCCGCGAGGACTCCACCGTCGCCAAATGGCTCGCCAAGAACGGCGAGGGCGTGCACCACATCGCGTTCGGCACCGACGGCGACGTCCAGGACGAGGCCGACGGCATCGCCGGGAAGGGGGTCCGGGTGCTGTACGACAGCCCGCGCCGCGGCTCGATGGGGTCCCGTATCACCTTCCTCCACCCGAAGGACTGCCATGGCGTACTGACGGAACTCGTCCAGAAGGCCACCACCTGAACCCGCGATCGAACGCGCGCTCGAAAAGGCGCACCCGAACGCACGCTTGAAGGCGCACCCGAACGCACGCTTGAACGCGCACCCGAACGCACGCCTGAAGGTGCGCCTGAACGCACGCCCGGTTTCGCGGATTCGGACAGCCCAGAGCCGATGACTCGAACGTGACTTATCGGGTCAGTCAGGACGTCGCTGACACTGTCAGGGCGGGGCGCCGGCCGGATCCGGCGCCCCGCGAAATGACTCCGCACCGTGCCGGTTATCGGGCGATTCACCGGGTAAGTCGATCGCGTTTCGGGTGCATCGCCAGGTGAGCCCCGGATTGTGACGTGTTCGATATCACACGCCTGAGCGCCGGGCGGTGACTGTCACTGTGTAGCCGTTCGGGCACCTATGGTGCTTTTGCGGCGCGGAACCCCAGGGAGTCGCGCCGTCCAGGGCAACCCGACAAAGAAGACAAACTACGCAGCGCGTCAAGATGAGCCCCCAACACGGCAGCTCCCGGAGTACGCTGCTGTCGCCGGTAGAGACCTGGGGCCGCGCGCCCGTTCAGCCAGGCGATCAACCGGTCCCCGGAACCACCCGTAGCCCCGTCACATCAGGATTGAGCCCTATGCAGTCCGACATCGACGCCCAGCTCAGCAATTTCTTCGAAGAGACGCCCCCACGCGAGTTCGACGTGGTGCTTCGCGGCTACGACCGGCACCAGGTCGACGAGCACATCAAACAGCTCGACAACGAGGTCCGGCAGGCCCGCGAGTCGACCCAGGCCCTGCAGCGGGAGCTGTCGGACGCGCATCGCCAGCTCCAGGAGCAGGAGCGGCCCACCTACTCGGGCCTCGGCGCCCGCATCGAGCAGCTGCTGCGGCTGGCCGAGGAGCAGGCCACCGAGCTCGTCCAGGCGGCCCGGTCCGAGGCCAACGAGATCAAGGCCGCGGCCAAGGTCGACGCGGCCGAGCTCCGCGCCGCCGCCGAGAACGACGCGTCCGAGTTGCGCGCCACCGCCCAGCGCGAGGGCGACGACATGCGCAACGCCGCCGAGCGCGAGGCCGAGGAGGTGCGCACCTCCGCCCGGCGCGAGGCCGACGAGCTGACCTCGACCACCGAGCGCGAGGTCGCCAAGCTGCGCGCCACCGCCGACCACGAGGTCGCCGAGAAGCGCGCCGCCGCCGAGCGCGAGATCGCCAAGCTCCGTACCACGACCGAGCGCGAGGTCGCCCAGCTCCGCGCCTCCACCAAGCGCGAGCGCGACGAGATCCTCACCACCGCCAAGCGGCAGGCCGACGAGATGCGGGCCCAGGCCCAGCGCATCCTGGAGGAGAGCGAGGCCCAGCGCGCCCAGGCCGAGGCCGAGTTCGAGATCCAGCTCGCCGCGCGCCGCGAGGAGGCCGACCGGCAGGACGCCGAGCGCCACGCCGCCGCGCAGGCCGCGACGCAGAAGCTGGTCGCCGAGGCCGAGCAGCGGGCCGCCTCCGCCGAGCAGCGGGCCGCCAAGGCCACCCAGCAGGCCGAGCAGACGCGGCGCGAGGCCGACTCGCACGCCAAGCAGCTCATGGCCAACGCGCGCAAGAACTCCGACCAGGTCATCGCCGAGGCCAAGTCGCAGGCCGAGCAGCTGCTCGCCGAGACCAAGTCCGAGGCCGACCGGGTCCGTACCGCCGCGCAGCGCCAGGTGGACGAGCTCACCCGCCAGCGCGACAGCATCACCAGCCACCTCAACCAGCTGCGCCAGCTCATCGGCGGCGTGGCGCCGGCGATGGGCGGCGGCGGGGTCGACGAGCTGGCCGCTCCGCCGGAGAAGCCCGCGCTGTCCTCCCCCGAGCCCAAGCCCGCCCCCGCGCAGCCGCAGGCGCAGGCCAAGCAGCCGGCCGCCAAGGCCGCCCCGGCCAAGGGCGCCCAGGCCAAGAAGTCCGACGAGGACGACGAGGACTGGTGGCAGGAGTGAGCCCCGCGTGCCCGGCCGCCGGCCGGGCACGCACGCTCGTCTGAGGTGCTCAGGCGTGTGCCGAGAAGCCTAGAGGTGTGAACTGCCTCTAGGCTTTTCTGCGTCTGGACGGGTAAGGCCATGAGTCGTCCCCGATGGCAGCGCCCCGAAGGCACACGGAATACGAGGAGAGTGGCGTGTCCGACGAGACCCCCAGCAAGGACCGGCCTGCGTCTCCCGAGCGGCCGGGCGACGGCCCGCCCACTGCCGTCCCCGCCCCCGCCCCTCCGGCCGACGACGACAGCGCGCGGGACGGGGAGGAGCCCGGTCCGGCCGGCGACTCCGCTCCCGCCTCCCGCCCGGCCGGCGACGACGGCGAGACGGGGACCCCGGCCACCGGAGGGTCGGTGCCGCTGGGGGACGTGTCGTCGATCGAGGACGCGCCCGATCGTTCCGGCGGTGAGATCGAGCCCGCCCGGCCCGTCGTCACGACCACCCCCGGAGCCGCCGTCCCCGCGGGTGACCACGCGCCCGACCCGGCGCACGACATCGAGCAGCGCAAGCGGGAGGCGGGGGTCAACCAGCGCTTCCCGTTCGGCCGCCCCGGGCAGCCGCTCGGCAACGCGCACCCGTTCGTGTTCGGCTTCACCGGCGCGCTCGGGGTCATCACGGCCTGGCTGCTGGTCCGGGCCGCGGTCAACGCCCAGTCCGTGATCATCATGATCGTGGTGGCGATGTTCCTGGCGGTCGGGCTCAACCCGGCGGTGGAACGGCTGAAGCGGGTCGGCCTGTCGCGCGGGTGGGCGGTGGCCGTGGTGTTCCTCGGGGTGCTCCTCTTCTTCGCCGGGTTCGTGGCCTCGCTCGTCCCCCCGCTCACCGAACAGATCACCGCGCTGACCAGGAACGTCCCCCAGTACATCCAGCAGCTCCAGAGCAACCCGAAGATCGCCGACTGGGACCGTCGCTACCAGCTGCTCCAGCAGGCGCAGAACAAGATCAACGATCCGAGCTTCCAGGAGGCCCTGGCCAAGCGGGCCTACGACGTGGGCAAGGTGGCGCTCAGCGGCACCTTCCAGACGCTGACGATCCTCATCCTGACGCTGTACTTCCTCGGGTCGCTGCCGCAGATCAAGACGTTCTTCTACCAGCTCGCACCGCGGTCGAGGCGGGCGCGCGTGGCCCTGCTGGGCGACGAGATCCTCAACCGGATCGGAGGCTACGTCGCCGGCCAGTTCACCATCGCGTTCATCTGCGGCCTCACCACCTACATCTTCCTGGAGATCCTCGGGGTCCCGTACGCGCTGGCACTGGCGCTGATCGTCGCGGTGACCGACCTCATCCCGCTGATCGGCGCCACCATCGGAGCCGTGATCGTGACGTTCGTCGCGTTCCTCACGGGAGTGCCCGAGGGCATCGCCAGCCTCGTCTTCTACGTGATCTACCAGCAGGTGGAGAACTACCTGGTCTACCCGCGCGTCATGAAACGCACGGTGGACGTCCAGCCCGCGGTGACCGTCGTCGCCGCGCTGGTCGGCGGGGCGCTGCTGGGCGTCATCGGGGCGCTGCTGGCGATCCCCACCGCGGCGGCGATCTCGCTGGTGATCCGGGAGGTCTTCATGCCGCGGCAGGAGAGCCTCTAGCCTGTGTTTTCTCAGTCCCGGCCTACGGCGCTCGCCGGGCGGCTCGCGCCTGACCGGGCCTTGTGCGAGCGCGACATCGCTTCGCGATCCGCCAGGTGACGCGCTCGCGCGTTGGCGGAGGGGGCGGCTGAGCGGCCGGCGGAGCGTCAGCGGGAGGCGCGGGCGAGGGTGGCGGTGAACTCGCCCACCGCCCGGTTGAACAGGTCGGGCCGCTCGATCGCGCACAGGTGCCCGGCCTGCGGGATGACGACCGGCTCGGCGTCGGGCAGCGCCTCCACCATGGCGCGGGCGTCCTCCCCGGTGGACAGGGGGTCCTCGTCACCCGACACGACCAGGGCGGGGACGGTGAGGCCCCGCAGGGTGTCGAACGAGGCGGGACGCCCGGCCATGGCACGCTGCGCCCAGGCCGCGGCGGGCGCCGGGGTGGCCTGGACGAGCCCGCGCACCCGCCCGTACACCAGCGCGCGCTGCTGGAACGTGGTCGGCCCCACCAGGTTCGGCAGGACCTCGTCGAGCAGGACGTTCACGTCGTCGTCGCGGTCGAGGGCGTCGGCCTGCCGCAGCCGGTTCCGCCGGGCCTGGTCGGTGTCGGCGGACGCCTTGGTGGAGGCCAGGACCAGCCCCAGGACCAGGTCGGGGTGCCGCCGGCACAGCGCCATCGCCACGTACCCGCCCATCGACAGGCCGGCGACCACCGCCCCGTCCAGGCCCAGCCTGCGGATCAGCAGGGCGACGTCGTCGGCCATGCGGTCGATGGAGGGCGGGTCGTCGCCCAGCCGCGAGCCGCCGAAGCCGCGCAGGTCGGGGGTGATCACCCGGAACCGCCCGGCGAGGCCCTCGCGCTGCTCCAGCCACATGGCCGAGGACAGCGGGAAGGCGTGCAGCAGGACGAGCGGCGTTCCGGCACCGACGTCCCTCGCGTGGAGCTGCACGGTCATGGCGGTGCCTCCTCCTCCCGCCGGGGCGGCCCCGGCGGCCGCCGTCCACGTGCCGGCCACGCAATCGTCGCCCGCGATCGGGGCGCGGCGGGAGGAGTGGCCGTGTCCGGTCGCCCGGGTTTACCCGGCCGGGCCGTCCCATTCGGTGGGGAGCGGCCACGACGCCGGCGCCACCCGTCGGACGATCTCGTCGAGCACGATCCGGACGTACGGTTCGCCGACCCACAGGTGCTTGGCGTTGTCCACCGCGACGACCTCGGCCTGCGGGATCCGCTTGAAACGTTCCCTGGCCTCCTCGGGACGGAGGTAGTCGTCGAACTCGGGCACCAGCGCCACCACCGGCCGCCCGTCCTCGGCCCACGCGTCCAGGTCGGCGTCGGTGGCGCGGTGCAGCGGCGGGGACAGCAGGATCGCCCCTTCCACCAGGGGGTCGCGGCCCCACTTGAGGGCCAGCTCCGTCCCGAACGACCAGCCGAGCAGCCAGGGGTGCGGCAGGTCGTGGAACTCGGCGTACTCCAGCGCGGCGGCGACGTCGAACCGCTCGGTCTCCCCCTCGCCGAACTCGCCCTGGCTGGTGCCGTGCACCGAGGCGGTCCCGCGCGTGTTGAAGCGCAGCACGGCCACGTCCGCCAGCGCGGGCAGCCGGTAGGACGCCTTGCGCAGCACGTGGCTGTCCATCATGCCCTCGGCGGTCGGCAGCGGGTGCAGGCAGACCAGCGTGGCCACCGGCGGCCGCTCGGCGGGCACCGCCAGCTCGCCGACCAGCTCCAGCCCGTCCGCGGTGTGCAGCGTGATCGCCTCACGCCGGGCCGGCAGCACCGTGCTCGCCCGGATCTCCCCCATCGGTCTCCTCACCTCTCCGGATCTCTCCGGACCTGCCGGTCTTACCTGCCGGTCTTCCTTGTCAGTAGCGCGGGGCCCCTCGGGAGCGCAGCGTACGCGGCGTCCTGCGGTCGCGGGCCTGCCAGCAGGGACGGTGCCAGTGCCGGCGGTCGTCGGCCCCGCCCCGGCCGTCGGCGGGCCAGGCCACCACGTGCCCCACGCCGGGCGGGATCTCCTGGTCGCATCCCGGGCAGCGGTAGGGCTTGGCGGCGCTCGCCCCGTTGATCATCCGGACGTTCCAGGCGCCGTCCGCGCCCTCCTCGGTCGTCTGCGACCACACCGCGGAACCGCCGCCGGGCGAGCGGGGATCCGCGGTGGCGCGGCGGTTCTTGCGGGGGCTCATGGCGACCAGGATATGGGGAACGTCCGGAACCGGCCGCGGCCGGCGGGGCGTTCCTCAGCGGAGCGGGCGGCCCGCGGTGGCGTGCTCCTCCAGGAGCGGCGCGGGCGCCAGCGCGGGCTCGCGGGTCTCGGCGTGCAGCGCCCTGAGCACGGCGACGGCGCGGTCGAGGCCGAGCCGGTCCAGGTCGGCGATCGGCCCGGTCGGGTAGCCGCAGCCCAGGGTCATCGCGGCGTCGATCGAGCCGGCGTCGGCGTAGCCCGCGCCCAGCATCGCGGCGGCGTCGTTCAGGTACGGGAAGCGCAGCGCGTCGACGATGAACCCGGACCGGGCGCGGCACCGCACCACGGTGAGGCCGAGCGCGGACAGCAGCGCCACCGCCCTTCCCTCGGCGCCGTCGCCGGTGGCCACCGTGGGCGCCACCTCGGCGAGGGAGGCGCCCTCCTCGGGAAGGCACAGGCCCACCACGGCGGCGGGACGGCCGGTGGCCACGGCCTGCTCGATCACCGGTAGGCCGGGGTCGGTCACGGCCAGGACCGCGTCCGGCCCGGCCGCACCGGCCGCCGCGGCGACCAGTGCAGGATCTGCGCCGGGCGCGATGACGACCAGATCGCGGTCCGCCAGCTTTGCCGCGTCCGTGCCCGCCTCGGCGGTCTCCAGGGACTTCAGCGTCTCGTCCCAGGCGTTCACGTCGCCGGTGAGGACGCGTACCGGCCTGTCCGCGCCCGGGGCGAGGGCGGCGATGAGTGGGGCCGCCGAGGCCCCGGACGCGACGACGCCCACGCGCGGCCGTTCCGGTGCGGACGCCTCACCCGCCGGCTCCGTCTCCCCGGCCGCCTTGTCGTAGGAGTAGAAGCCGCGGCCGGTCTTGCGGCCCAGCAGCCCCGCCGTGACCAGCTCGCGCAGGAGCGGAGAGGGCGCGTGGCGCCGGTCGCGCGACTCGGCGTAGATCGCCTCCAGGACCTCCAGGCAGGTGTCGAGCCCGATCAGGTCCATCAGGGTGAACGGCCCCATCGGCAGCCCGGCGCCGGCCTTCATCGCCGTGTCGATGTCGTCGCGGGTCGCGTGGCCGGACTCCAGCATCCCGGCGGCCTGGTTGAGGTAGCCGAAAAGGAGACGGTTCGCCACGAAACCGGCGCGGTCGCCGATCGTCACCGGAGTCTTGCCGAGGTCCTTCACCAGCCCGGCGACGCGTTCCACCGCGCCGGGGTCGGTGAGGACGGTGCGGATGACCTCGACCAGCCGCATCACCGGGGCCGGGTTGAAGAAGTGCACGCCCACGATCTTGGTCGGCCGGCCGGTGGTGACCGCGATGTCGGTGACCGACAGGGAAGAGGTGTTGGTGGCCAGCACGGCGTCGTCGCGGCAGACCCGGTCCAGCTCGGCGAAGACCCGCCGCTTCAGCTCCAGCCGTTCCGGCACGGCCTCGATGACCAGGTCGCAGTCGCCCAGGTCGGCGAACGAGGTGGACAGGGCGACCCGGCCGAGGATCTCGCGGCGCGCGTCCTCGGTGAGCCTGCCGCGCTTGACGGCCCGTCCGGTCGAGCCCTCCAGATGCCCCCGGCCGCGTTCCAGCGCGCCCGCGTCGACCTCGACGCCGACGACCCGCACCCCGCCGCGCGCCAGCACCTCGGCGATGCCCGCGCCCATCGTGCCCAGCCCGACGACTCCGACCCTGCTGAACGAACCACCACTCATGCACGCAGTGTCGCAGAGGGCTCCGTTCGTACCGAGGCCGGGTACGACTCGGGCGTGCGCTTTGGAATCTTCCTTCTCGCGGCCCGCTATCCGGGCCAGGACGACGCCGCCGCCCTCGCCCGTACGGTCGCCGCGGCCCTCGCCGCGGAACGCGCCGGATTCGACGACGTGTGGCTGGCCGAACACCACTTCATGTCCTACGGCGTCGTGCCGTCCGCCGCCACCCTCGCCGGGCACCTGCTCGGCCTGACCCGGCGGGTCGACGTCGGCACCGCGGTCAGCGTGCTGTCCAGCGGGCATCCCGTCGCCCTCGCCGAACAGGCCGCGCTGCTCACCCTCGTGTCGGGCGGCCGGTTCCGGCTGGGCGTGGGACGCGGCGGGCCGTGGCGCGACCTGGAGGTCTTCGGTACGGGGCTCGGCCGCTACGAGAACGGCTTCGCCGAGTCCCTGGACCTGCTGCTGGCCTGGCTGGGCGGCGACCGCGTGGCCTGGCGCGGCGAGCACTTCCGCTTCCGCGAGGTGCCCGTGGTGCCGCGCCTCCCGGCTCCCCCGCCGGTCGCCGTGGCGTGCACGTCCCCCGCGACCGAGCGGCTGGCCGCCGCCCGCGGCCTGCCGATGCTGCTGGGCATGCACGTGGGGGACGAGGAGAAGGCCGCCGCGGTCGCCCGGTACGGCCGCCCCGGGATCCCGCACGTGTCCACCCATCTCGCCCAGGTGGCCGATACGCGCGGGGAGGCCGTGACGACCCTGCTCCGCGAGATGCCCCGCTGGCTGGGCCCCGGGCTGGAGGGGTACGTCCCCGTGGACGACCGTCCCCGTACCCCTCCGGACCCGGTCGAGTACACCCGGCGGCTCTGCGGCCTCCATCCGGTCGGCTCCCCCGAGGAGTGCGCGGAAACGATGATCGGGACGGTCCGGCGCACCGGGATCCGGCATCTCATCCTGCTGGTGGAGGCGGCCGGGTCGGACGCGGCCACCCTGGAGAACATCGCCCGCCTGGGCACCGAGGTGCTCCCCAGGGTCAGGGCCGCACTGCCCGCCCCCGCCGGCGAGCCGGGCCGGGTGGGCTGAGGCCGCGCGCCAGAGACCCCGAGACGGAACGGGGCCGGGGCCGCCGCCGGAGATCGTTCCGGCGGCGGCCCCGGCCCGTACGGACGGGACCGCTCGTCAGCAGTCGCGCAGCTCGGGAGACTGGTTGAGGATCTGCTCGCGCGGCGACACGAACGTGCGGTACGCCGCCGAGTCACCTACGGGGAAGACGGCGACCCGGTGGCAGTTCTGGAAGGCGAGCTTCACACCGAAGTAGCGTTCCAGCGAGCCGCGCATGGCGTCGCTGGCCAGCACCCGCAGCAGCTGGCCGCGGGCCTGCTCGTCGGGCGGCGGCGTCAGGTTGTCGGCGAAGTCGCCACCGTCCACCTGCAACCTGGCCACCAGACCGCTGATCATTTCCCACGCGTAGGGAAGGGAGGTCCGGACGCACTCGACGAACGCGGCGTCGTCGACCTCTCCCTGCTGTGCCTTGTCGAGGAGTTCGGGGGTCACGTCAAGGGACATCTACGGGATTCCTTTCACCGAATGTGATGAGCACCCGCCGTCTGCGACGCTAACCACGCCCCCGTGAGAATTCCAGGCTTGACAGCCGCCGCTCCCCCGTCGTCACACGCGCGCGCGTGATCGGTCCCGGTTTTGTGGCGGTCAGGTCAGCTTCTTGCCGCGGTCGCCGTCCCGCGCGTCCTCGTGGTCCTGGGCGCAGACGACGCGTCCTGCTGGGCGGCCTCGTCCGCCCAGAACCGCCGCGCCTTGCGGGAGGCGCCCGCGTCACGGGCGGCCTTTCCCCGGGCCCGCAGGTCACGGGCACGCTCCTGCATCACCGAGTACATGATGTCGTTGTGGAACATCGCCCCTCCTTGGTCCGCCGGGCCGCCTTCTCGGCCCGACATCCTCAAGGTTCGTCCTAAGGCGGGCACCCCCACATCGGGACTAAGCCTTATCTCCTGGCCCTGTGGCGCCTTAGACGGCCTACGTACGCCTGGGAAGGCTTAGGGCGTGACGCGGTGCCGCGCAGACGCGAGCCTGCCGCGGGACGAATCGATGCGGCTCCGCGGAGGCGGGCGCGAGGGCTCACCCGGCTCACTAGGGTTGGGCCCGTGCGTCTCGTAATCGCCCGCTGCAGCGTGGACTACGCCGGCAAGCTCACCGCCCACCTCCCCATGGCCCTGAGGCTGGTCCTCATCAAAGCCGACGGGAGCGTGAGCGTCCATGCCGACGACCGCGCCTACAAGCCGCTGAACTGGATGAACCCGCCCTGCTCCCTGCGCGAGGAGCCGTTCGAGGAGAACGGCGCCGTCGCCCGGTGGACGGTCACCCACGGCAAGTCCGGCGAACGGCTCATCCTCACGATCAACGAGATCGTGCACGACTCCAGCCACGAGCTCGGGCTCGACCCCGGCCTGCGCAAGGACGGTGTGGAGGCGCACCTGCAGGAACTGCTCGCCGAGCACATCACCACGCTCGGCGAGGGCTGGACGCTGATCCGCCGGGAGTACCCGACCGCGATCGGCCCGGTGGACATCCTGTGCCGGGACGCCGACCAGGCCACGGTGGCGGTCGAGATCAAGCGGCGCGGCGAGATCGACGGGGTGGAGCAGCTCACCCGCTACCTGGAGCTGCTCAACCGGGACCCGCACCTGGCGCCGGTGCGCGGGATCTTCGCCGCGCAGGAGATCCGTCCGCAGGCGCGGGTGCTGGCCACCGACCGGGGCATCGGCTGCGTGACGCTCGACTATGACACGCTGCGCGGCATCGAGCACGAGGGCACCCTCTTCTGACCCGGACGCGTCCACCGCGGAGGGCCGGGCGGGGAGGTGCCGGGCCGGTAATCTTCAGGCATGTCCCCGGCGACGACCGACAGCACGCGTGAGCGCATCATCGACGCGGCCGAGGAGTGCTTCACGCGTTTCGGCGTGGCCAAGACCACGGTCGAGGACATCGCCGCCGCCGCGCGGCTGTCGCGGGCGACGGTCTACCGCAGCGTCACCGGCGGGCGCGACGAGCTGATCCTCGCCGTGGTGCTGCGCGACCTGCGCCGGTTCCTGGACCGGCTGGCCGGGCGGCTGCGCGCCGAGCCGTCGGTTCCGGAGGCGGTCGTGGAGGGCACGATGGACGCGGTCGCCTACGTCCGGGCGCGGCCGGCGATCGCCGCGTTCCTGGTGCCGGAGGCGGCCGGGCACATGCAGGCGGCGGTCGCGCAGGGCGCCGAACACCTGCTGGCGGTGTGCTGCGAGTACGTCCGCCCGCACTTCGACCTGGCCCAGCGGCGCCGCATGCTGCGGCCCGACATCGAGGTGGAGGGCACGGTGGAGTTCCTCTTCCGGATCATCACCTCGCTGATCGTGATGGACCGGGATCGCGACCCGGACGCGCAGCGCCGGTTCCTGCACACCTACGTGGTCCCGGTGATCGCCGCCCCGTGACGGCCCGGGTTGTGCCGCGGACACGGTAGCTTCGGGGCAGGCGGGCGGGACCGACACGGGAAGAGGACCGGAATGGGCACGGTAGACAGCACGCGGGGACGCTCCGCGATCCAGCCGAGCCCGGTCTTCCTGACCATCGTCGCGGTCACCGTGCTGTGCGGGCTGATCGCCTGGCGGTACGGCGCCATCACCTCCACCCCGGCCCGGGTCGCGGTGTTCGGCTTCGTCGTCGCCGCGTGGGTGCTGTCCCTGTGCCTGCACGAGTTCGGCCACGCCTACCTGGCCTTCCGTTCGGGCGACCACAGCGTCGCCACCCGCGGCTACCTCACCCTGAACCCGGCGAAGTACGCGGACGTCACGATGAGCTTCGCGATCCCGGTGCTGTTCATCCTGCTGGGCGGGATCGGCCTGCCGGGCGGCGCGGTCTGGATCGACCGGGGCGCGATCGCCGGACGGATCCGGCACAGCGTGGTCTCGGCGGCCGGGCCGCTGGCCAACGTGGTGTTCGCGATCATGCTCGCGGTGATCTTCAAGAACTTCGCCGACCCGGAGCACGGCGTGTTCTGGGCCGGCCTGGCCTTCCTGGCGTTCCTCCAGGTGACCGCGGCCGTCCTCAACCTGCTGCCGATCCCGGGACTGGACGGCTTCGGGATCATCGAGCCGTACCTGCCGCGGCCGTGGGTCGCCAGGGCCAACGAGTACGGCGGGTACGTCTTCCTGGGCCTGCTCGCCGCCCTCTGGCTGATCCCCGCGGTCAACAGCGCGTTCTTCGACGTGACGTACGGCATCGCGGGCGCCATCGGGCTGGAGGAGTTCCCCTTCAAGCTGTCCCTGGACGTCTCCCCCATCACCACCGGCCACGCCCTGTTCCAGTTCTGGCGTGACTGAGCGGCCACCGGAGCGCAGCGGAGGGGGCCGCTCAGTCGGCTCTTCCGGGGAGTCTGAGGGGTCGTCCCCTCAGGAAGATACTGAGCGGCCACCGGAGCGGAGCGCCAGCGCAGTGGAGGGGGCCGCTCAGTCGGCTCTTCCGGGGAGTCTGAGGGGTCGTCCCCTCAGGAAGACATGAGCGGTCCCCGGAGCGGAGCGCCAGCGCAGCGGAGGGGGCCGCTCAGTCGGCACTTGCCGGGGAGTCTGAGGGGTCACCCCGGTTCGGCCGGCTCGGGGCTGGGCTAGCGTGGACGTCGCAGCACCCTCCAGAGCGTCGACGCCGATCCGCCATGGAGGTCCTCGATGAACGGTTCGTCCGATCACCTGGCGGGCGCCCGGCAGGATCACTGGGACACCGTCTACTCCGACCGGGGGGAACGGCGGGTCAGCTGGTACCAGGCCGATCCCCGGCTGTCGGTCGAGCTCATCGAGGAGGCCGCGGGCGAGGGGCGGGACGGGGCGGTGATCGACGTCGGCGGCGGCGCCTCGCTCCTGGCGTCCCGGCTGGTCGATGAGGGGTTCCGCGACGTGACGGTGCTGGACGTCTCGGAGGTCGCGCTGGAGACCGCCCGACGAGCGGCGTCCAGGCGTCCCGGAGGGGAGCGGATCACCTGGGTCCACGCCGACCTGCTGTCCTGGCGGCCGCCGCGCCGGTACGCGATCTGGCACGACCGGGCGGTGTTCCACTTCCTCACCGAGCGGGCCGACCGGGCCGCCTACCTGGCGGTCCTCCGCGCCGCGCTCGTCCCGCGGGGCGCGATCGTGCTGGCGGCCTTCGCGCCCGAGGGTCCGGGCCACTGCTCGGGCCTGCCCGTCGCCCGCTACGACGCCGGGGGTCTGGCCGCGGAACTGACCGGCGCGTTCGGCGACGACGTCACGCTCACCGCGCGGCGCACCGAGCGCCATGTCACCCCGGCGGGGGCGGTGCAGCCGTTCACCTGGATCAGCGCCCGCCTCGGCTGAGCCCGTCTACGCCGGAGGCTGCTCGGAACGTTCCTGGAGCTGCTCAACGGCCCATTCGGCCCATTCACGGCGCATGGCCATGAAGCGTTTGCCGTATTCGAGGGCGATGTGCCCGTAGCCGGCCATGCCGCCGCGGTGCCAGTCCAGGGAGTTCTCCAGGGCGACCAGCTCCTCGTGCCCCCGGTCGGCGGCGGCGGCCTGGGCCCTCAGGTAGTCGGTGGCCCGCTCGGCCGCCACGGTGCCGAGGAAGAACACCCGGAGGATGCCCTCGTCCCGGCTGACCGGCTTGGGCTCGGTCTCGGTCAGCCAGCGGCGCAGCTCGTCCCGCCCGGCGGGGGTGGCGGCGTACTCCTTGCGCCCGCGCGGCCCCTCCGAGGTCACCTCGATGAGCCCGTCGGCGGTGAGCTTGGCCAGCTCGCCGTAGACCTGGCTCTGGGTGGCCGCCCAGACGTGCCCCAGGGAGAGATCGAAGATCTTCAGCAGGTCGTACCCGCTGCATCCCGGCACCTCGACGATCAGGCCCAGCACCGCGTGTCGGAGGCTCATGCCGCGATCTTATCCATCGACATTGACATGTCAATCTTGGAAGGTTAGCTTCGACCTGTCGAAAGTGGAATATCGAGGAGCGCGCGATGAGCGAGCAGACCGACCCCCGCCCCCTCTGGCTGAGCGGCCACATGGCCCCCGTTCCGGACGAGATCGACGCCGCGGACCTCCCGGTGGACGGCACCCTCCCCTCCGAACTGTCCGGCCGCTACTTCCGCAACGGCCCCAACCCGCTGCCGGGCGAGCCCAGCGTGCACTGGTTCAGCGGGCACGGCATGGTGCACGGCGTCCGCCTCCGGGACGGCCGCGCCGAGTGGTACCGCAACCGCTGGGTCCGCACCACCTCGTTCACCGAGGGCGCCCCCATGCTCCGCCCCGACCTCACCGTCGACCGCGCGGCCGTGCCGGCGAACACCCACGTCGTCCCGCACAACGGCAAGATCTACGCGCTGGTCGAGGTGGGGTTCCCCTACGAGCTGACGCCCGATCTCGCCACCGTGGGGCCGTGCGACTTCGGCGGCCGGCTCACCGGCGCGATGACCGCGCACCCCAAGGAGGACCCGCGCACCGGCGAGCTGCTGTTCTTCGGGTACGGCTTCACGCCGCCCCATCTCACCTACCACCGGCTGTCGGCGGACGGGGAACTGGTGGAGAGCCGGGAGATCGAGGTCCCGGGCGCGACCATGATGCACGACTTCGCGATCACCGAGAACCACGTGGTGTGGCTGGACCTGCCCCTGGTCTTCGACCTCTCCCTGGCCTCGCACGGCATGCCGTACCGCTGGGACGACGGCTACGGCGCCCGCCTCGGCGTGATGCCGCGCGAGGGCGGCGCGGTGCGCTGGTACGACGTCGACCCCTGCTACGTCTTCCATGTCGGCAACGCCTACGAGGACGAGACCGGGCGGGTGGTGGTGGAGGGCCCCCGGTACGGCCGCGACGGCTTCGACCGGATCTGGTCGGCGATCGGCGGTCCCGCCGTGACGGGCCGGGACCTGGCACGGGCCGGTTCGGCCATCGGGGGCGCGCGGCTGCACCGCTGGACGCTCGACCCGGAGAGCGGGAAGGCGGTCGAGGAGGCGCTCGACGACCGGGGCGTGGAGTTCCCGACGCACGACGAGTCCCGTACGGGGCTGCCGCACCGCTACCTCTACACGGTGACCGACGACTCCATCGTGAAGTACGACGTCCGCACCGGCGCCACGGCGACCCACGCGCCGGGGCCCGGCTTGCATCCCGGGGAGGCGGTCTTCGTTCCGGCCGAGGGCGCGCGAGCCGAGGACGAGGGGTGGCTGCTGTCGATCGTCTCCGACGGCGCGGCGCGGGGCTCGGAGCTGGTCGTGCTGGACGCCTCCGACCTGTCCCGAACGGCGTCCGTACGGCTGCCGCGGCGGGTGCCGGCGGGGTTCCACGGCAACTGGATTCCGGACGCCCCGGCCGTCCCGTCGACCATCGGTCCAATAGGCTGACAAACCAGCCGGTAAGCTGAGCAAGTAGACACTTACCGTGCTCGCCGAGCCCATCCTGGAGGTTCCTCATGTCCGTGGCGACGGAGAGCTCCGCCACCTTCGCGTCCCTGAATCCGGCCACCGGCGAGGTCGTCGCCGAACATCCCGTCCACGACGACGCGGCGGTGGCCGAGGCCGTCGGGCGGGCCCGGGACGCCGCCGCGTGGTGGCGGGCGCTGGGCTGGAAGGAGCGGCGGCTGCGGCTGCTCAACGTCAAGGGCGCCCTGACCCGCAACCTCAACCGGATGGCCGAGCTCATCCACCAGGAGACCGGCAAGCCGCTGCAGGACGCCCAGCTGGAGACGATCATGGCGATCGTCCACCTGGACTGGGCCGCCCGCAACGCCCGCCGGGTGCTCGGCCCGCGCACCGTGTTCCCGGGCGTGGCCTCGATCAACCAGAAGGCCGTCCTGGAGTACCAGCCGCTCGGCGTGGTCGGCGTGATCGGCCCGTGGAACTACCCGATCTTCACGCCGATGGGCTCGATCGGGTACGCCCTGGCCGCGGGCAACGCCGTGGTCTTCAAGCCCTCCGAGTTCACCCCCGGCGTCGGGGTGCTGCTGGCCGAGCTGGTCGCCGGGGTCATCCCCGAGCAGCCGGTGCTGCAGACCATCACCGGACTGGGCGGGACGGGCGCGGCGCTCGCCTCCTCCCCCGGCGTCGGCAAGATCGCCTTCACCGGCTCGGCCCGTACCGCCAAGAAGGTCATGGCGGCCTGCGCCGAGAACCTCACGCCCATCGTGGCCGAGTGCGGCGGCAAGGACGCCTGCATCGTCGACGCCGACGCCGACCTGGAGGCCGCCGCCGACGCCGCGCTGTGGGGCGCGATGTCCAACGCGGGCCAGACCTGCATCGGCGTCGAGCGGATCTACGTCGTGGACCGCGCCTACGACACGTTCCTGAACACCCTCACCGAGAAGGCCCGCACCCTGCGTCCGGGCTTCGACCGTGAGGCCGCCTACGGCCCGATCACGATGCCGGGCCAGCTCGACATCATCGAGCGGCACATCAAGGACGCGCTGGACAAGGGCGCGACGGCCGTGGTGGGCGGGGCCGACTCGGTGCGCAAGCCGTACGTGGAGCCGGTGATCCTCGCCGACGTTCCGGAGGACTCGGCCGCGGTCTGCGAGGAGACCTTCGGCCCCACCATCACCGTCCACCGGGTGAAGGACCTGGAGGAGGCGCTGGAGAAGGCCAACCGGACCGGCTACGGCCTGGCCGGCACGATCTTCTCCGGCAACAAGGCCCGCGCCATGGACGTGGCCCGGCGGATGCGGTCCGGGATGACCTCGATCAACGCGTTCGCCTCGTTCGCGATGGTCGCGGCGCTGCCGTTCGGCGGCGTCGGCGAGTCCGGATTCGGCCGCATCCACGGCGCCGACGGGCTGCGCGAGTTCACCCGCCCCAAGGCGATCACCCGGACCCGCTTCAACCTGCCGATGAACCTGAGCTCCTTCGACCGTACGGAGAAGGAGATGGCCCGGCTTCTCCAGATGATCACCATGATGCACGCCAAGCGCTACAAGCGCTGACCCCGCTTTCCCGCCGCGGAACGGACGGCCCCGTTCACCTCAGGGTGGACGGGGCCGTTCACGTTCCCGTGGCCGGTTGGTCCCTTCAGCGGTCGTCGGCGCGGGCGTACGGGGTCTCGGGGTGCAGGAGGAGGGTCTCGGCCTCGGGGGCGCTGAAGAGGGCGTCGGCGCGGGCGCGGAGGCGGGCCCGTTCGGCCGGGTCGGCGAGGGCGTCCAGGGCGGCGAGGAGGTCGACGGTGTCGCGGGCGAAGGGGACCAGCCCGGCCCGCGCCATCGCCCGGACGCCGTCGCGGCCGTGGCCCGCGATCGGGCGGTGCGAGATCACCGGAAGATCGGCGGCCAGCGCCTCCAGGCAGGTCAGCCCCGCGGCGTTGTCGATCAGCGCGTACGCGGCGGCCATCAGCTCGCGCAGGTCGGCCCGCCACCCCAGCGCGCGCAGGCCCGACGCGGCGAGCCTGGCCCGCAGCGCGTCGTTGCCGCCGCAGAGCACCAGGGGCGTGCAGCGGCCCGAACGGGCCAGGGCCCGGGCGGTCTCCTCGACGTCGCCGACGCCCCACGCCCCGGCGGCGACCAGGACCGGGCGCGGGCCGTCCACGGGCGGCGGGACCGCCGGGCGGTGGAACGCGGGGCGCACCACCGGTGCGCACACGCGGGCGGGACGGCCGGTCAGCGCGGTCACCGTGCGGGCCACGTCCGGATCCAGGCACAGGTACCGGTCGTTGCCGGGGTGCAGCCACATCCGGTGCACCGCGAAGTCGGTGATCAGCACGGTGCTCGGCACGGTCAGCTCCCCCCGGGCCCGTGCGCGGCCGGTGATCTGCGCCGCCAGGTGGAACGTGGAGACGACCTCGGTGTACGGGCCGGCGCGGCGCAGGCGCCGGGACGCCAGGACGGCCAGCGGCGCGGCCCCGGGCGAGCGGGACAGGAAGAACCTCTGGTAGATCAGCTCGTACAGCCACGGGCGGGCCCGCATCGTCCGGCGGTACCAGCCGCGCAGGGCCCGGCCGAGGCCCAGGGGGAGCAGGTCGAGGACGTCCACGACCCGCGCCTCGGCCCCGGACGCGGCCAGCCGGCGGGCCAGTTCCAGCGCCACCCCGTCGTGGCCGGCGCCCATGCTCGCGCTGAGGATGAGGAAACGCCGGACCCGGTCCGGGGCCCCGGCGCCCTCGTCGCGCAGACTCGATGGCATGGACCGCCTACCCGCCGCTCTCGGACTGCTCGCGCTGGCCCACGTGGGGCCCGCGGCGAGCTGGCTGCCCTCGGTCCGGCGGCGACTGCCGGCGCTGGCCGGCGCCGGCCACCCCGATCATGTGGCGCTGACCTTCGACGACGGGCCCGATCCGCGCTCGACGCCGTCGTTCCTCGACGCGCTGGAACGGGCCGGGACGCGGGCGACGTTCTTCGTCCTGGGCGAGATGCTGGAGCGCCATCCGGAGCAGGCGCGGCGGATCGTCGCGGCGGGCCACGAGATCGCGGTGCACGGATGGCGGCACGACAACGCCCTGCGCACCCGGCCGGGACGGGTGACGGCGGGCCTGCGGCGCACCGTCGCGCTGGTCCGGGCGACGACCGGCGTCCACCCGGTCTGGTACCGGCCGCCGTACGGGGTGCTGAGCGCCGAGGCGCTGGTCGCGGCGCGGGCCCTCGGACTCCGGCCGGTGCTGTGGACGGCCTGGGGCCGGGACTGGGCCGCCGGCGCCACCCCGGCGTCCGTGCTCGCCACGCTGCGTCCCGACCTGCGCGGCGGCGCGACCGTGCTGCTGCATGACTCCGACTGCACCTCGTCCCCCGGGTCCTGGCGGTCGGCGCTCGGCGCGCTGCCGGACCTGATCGCGCAGTGCGGCGGCGCCGGACTGCGGGTGGGCCCGCTGCGCGAGCACGGCGTCGGGGCCCGGTGATCCAGCCCGCACCGTTCCCGGGGCCCGGAGGCGGCAAACAGAGCCGCCCGACGGTCCTCAATTCTTGAGAATGACCTGGTCAGGAGATGTGCCGACGCTGAGTCCCCGGGTAGGGCGCTTGGCATGGACATCGTGGGGAGCGCGGTGGGGATCGCCGTCCCCCTGGCGGCGGCCTGCCTGCTGGGCGTCGGGTTCGTGTGCCAGCAGCACGCCGCGTACGAGGAGCCGCTGCGCGAGGTCCTGCACATCGAGCTGATCCTGCATCTGGCCCGCAGACCCGTGTGGCTGCTCGGCATCGCCCTGATGATCGGGGGGCAGGTGCTGGGGACGGTGGCGTTCGCCCTGTCCGGGGTGACGGCGGTGGTACCGCTCCTGGCCATGACCCTGGTCTTCGCACTGATCTTCGCCCATCTCATCTACCGCGAGAGCTTCACCCGGGCGGCGTGGGCGGGAGCGGTGCTGGTCTGCGCCGGGATCTCGATGTTCCTGCTGTTCGGGCAGCCCAGCGGCGGTTCCCCGGTGTCCCATGTCTCGTTGCGCTGGCTGGCGGCCGGGGGTGTGGTGATCGTGGCGGGGCTGTGCGTCCTGATCGGCCGGCGGGTCGCCTTCGTCAACCGGGCCATCCTGTTCGCTGCGGCGGCCGGGATGTTCTACGGCGTGCAGGACGTGCTGACCCGCGGTTCGCTGGAGATCAGTGAGGCGGGGCTGGGCGCCCTGTTCACCCACTGGCATCCCTACGCCCTGGTCGCGGTGGCCGCCACGGGGCTGCTGCTGGCGCAGAGCGCGTTCGACATGGCCCCGATCCAGGTGTCGCTGCCGGCCAGCACCGCGGCCGAGCCGATCGTCGGGATCGTGCTGGCCGTCGTCATCTTCTCCGAGCAGCTGAAGGTCACCCCCGTGGCCCTGACGGCCGAGATCCTGGGGCTCATCGCGATGGTCGCGGGCATCATCATCCTGGGCCGGTCGCCGATCCTCACCAAGCGCAAGAAACCGGGCGCCCCCGTCGGTTCGGAAGCGCCGCTGCCATGATCTCCGTCCTGCTGGCGATCCTGGCGTCGGCCTGCAACGCCGCCGCCTCCTACCTGCAGCGGCGCGGGACGCTGGCGGTCCCGGACGGCGCGTCGGCGCTCACCTTCGCCCGGACGCTGCTGCGCCGCCCGATCTGGCTCGCCGGCATCCTGGCGATGATCGGCGGCTTCCTGTTCCAGGCCGGGGCCCTGGCGTTCGGCGGCCTGTCCCTGGTGGAACCGCTACTGGTGATGGAGCTGCCGTTCACCCTGATCATCATCGCGGTGTTCTCCAGGACACGGTTCTCGGCACGGACCTGGCTGGCCGTGCTCGCCATGTCGGGCGGCCTGGCCGCGCTGCTGGTCGCCGCCGCGCCCGCACCCGGGACGTCGATGCCCCCGGCCCACAAGTGGTGGCTCACCGTCCTGGTCGTGGTCCTCGCCATCGGGGCGCTGCTCGGAGCGGCGTGGCTGACCGGCGGCCCGCTCCGGACGGTGCTGCTGGGCACCGCCACCGGGTTCGGATTCGCCTTCACCGCGGCCCTGATCAAGGGTGCGGCCGGCATCCTCAGGGCGGACCCGATCGACGTCCTCACCTCGTGGCCGCTCTACGCCATGGTGGCCTCCGGGGTGCTCACCCTGATGCTCCTCCAGGTCACCCTGCGCAGCGGCACCCTGGTGGCGGCGCAGCCGCCGCTGACCATCAGCGACCCGGTCGCCAGCATGGTCATGGGGGCTCTGGTGTTCAGCGAGTCGATCCGCGCCGGCTCCTGGATCTTCCTGGAGCTCCTGGGCATAGCGCTGATCGTGTACGGGGCCATCGGGATCTCCAAGACCCCGTCGTTCCAGGGCATCGTCACGCCCGTGCAGGAATGACGGTCAGGCCGTGGCCGGGACGGGGGCGAGCGGTTCCAGCGGCGCCCGGCCCCGGATCAGGTCGGCGGCGCGTTCGGCGATGGCGATGGTGGGGGCGTTGGTGTTGCCCCGCGGCACCGACGGCATGACCGAGGCGTCCACCACGCGGAGCCCCTCGACGCCCCGGACGCGCAGGGCGGGGTCGCAGACCGTGCCGTCCGCGCCGCCCATCGCGCACGTGCTCGTGGGGTGGAACAGCGTCGCGCAGGTGCGCCTGACGAACTCCGCGACCGCCTCGTCGCCCTCCGCCTGCTCCCCGGGGGCCCACTCGCCCGCCGCGACCGCCGCGAGGCTGCCCGTACGGGCGATCTCCCGGGCCTGCCGGACGCCCGCCACGAGGATGTCCAGATCGGCCTTGTCGGCCAGGTAGGCGGGGTCGATCAGCGGTTTGGCGTACGGGCTCGCCGAGCGCAGCCTGAGCGAGCCCCGGCTGGCGACGGCGATCGCGGTGACCATGACCGACAGCAGCCGCTCGGCGGGCTCCACCAGGCCCTGGTCGACGAACGGCGACGGCAGCACGTGGTACTGCAGGTCGGGCGCGGGCAGGCCGTCCACCGTGCGGACGAAGCCGCCCGCCTCGGCGACGTTGGAGGCGTACGGCCCGCGCGCCAGCGCCCGGTAGAGGGCGAAGGTGCGGGCGTTGGCCAGCTCCCAGAGCCCCTTGACGCGGGGCGTCGCGAACATGACGTTCACGAACGGGTGGTCCTGCAGGCCCTGCCCGACGGGCGAATCGACCAGCACGTCGATGCCGTGCTCGCGCAGGTGGTCGGCCGGGCCGATCCCCGACAGCATGAGCAGCTGGGGGCTGTTGACCGCGCCGCCCGAGAGGATCACCTCGCCCTCCGCGCGGACCTCGGCCGCCGCCCCGCGCCGCTCGTACCGGACCCCGGTGGCCCGGCCGTCCTCGACGAGCACCCGGGTCACCAGGGCGTCGGTGACGACGGTCAGGTTGGGCCGGGAGAGGGCGGGCCGCAGGTAGCCGTCGGCGGTCGACCAGCGCCGCCCGCTCTTGTGGGTCACCTGGTAGAAGCCCACGCCGTCCTGCTCGGGGCCGTTGAAGTCGGCGTTGGCCGGCAGCCCGTACTCCGTGGCCGACCGCACCCAGGCGCGGGTGAGGGCGTGCTTGTAGCGCAGGTCCTCCACGCGCAGCGGGCCGCCGGCGCCGTGATGGGCGGACGCCCCGCGCTGCTGGTCCTCCGCGCGCAGGAAGTACGGCAGCAGGTCGGCGTGCCCCCAGCCCTCGCAGCCGTAGGAGTCGCGCCAGGTGTCGTAGTCGTGCCGGTGCCCGCGAATGTAGATCATCGCGTTGGTGGACGAGCAGCCGCCCAGCGTCCGGCCGCGCGGCCAGTAGACGCCGCGGCCCGCCGCGTGCTCCTGCGGCACGGTGGTGTAGTCCCAGTCGTAGGGGCCCTTGATCAGCGAGGCCACCGCCGCCGGGATGTGGATCTCCGGGGCGTCGTCGGGCGGCCCGGCCTCCAGCAGCAGGACGCGGACGTCCGGATCCTCGCTGAGCCGGGCGGCGAGGACGCATCCGGCGCTGCCCGCCCCCACGATGACGTGGTCATAGACGAGGTCGTCGGGCTGAACGGGGTCGTGGGTCACGGCCGCCTCCGCAGTCTTCCGCCCGGACGGGGCGTTCAGAGTAAGTGAAACCATACACAACCTCGTTTTCGAGCCCGGCGGCCCGCACGGAATAGAGTGACGCCCATGGCGAAGAACAGGGAGACACCGGTCGTACTGTCGCAGATCTACACGCGTACCGGAGACGATGGCACGACCGGGCTGGGCGACCTGTCGCGCACCGGGAAGACCGATCCCCGCCTGGCCGCCTACGCCGACACCGAGGAGGCCAACGCGGCCATCGGGACCGCGATCGCCCTGGGATCCCTGCCCGAGCCGCTGGTCACCCTGCTGACCCGGATCCAGAACGACCTGTTCGACGTCGGCGCCGACCTGGCCACGCCGGTCGTCCCCGACCCCGCCTACCCCGTCCTGCGCGTGGACGCCTCCTACGTCGAGCTTCTGGAGGCGGCCTGCGACGAGCACAACGCCGACCTGGAGCCGCTGCGCAGCTTCATCCTCCCCGGCGGCACCCCCGGCGCCGCCCTGCTCCACGTCGCCCGTACGGTGACGCGGCGCGCGGAGCGGTCGGCCTGGGCCGCGATCGAACGGCACGGCACCGCGCCCCCCGGCGACCCCGAGGGCGCCGCGGGCGGGATCAACCCGTTCACCGCCCGGTACCTCAACCGGCTCTCCGACCTTCTCTTCATCCTCTGCCGGGTCGCCAACGCCGGGCACGGCGACGTCCTCTGGAAGCCCGGCGGCGAACGGTGAGGTGGGGTTAACCCCACCACGGGGACGCTGGCTCTCCACCTGTCCCGCTCCCGGGCGCCGTGTGAGGCTTGGTCCGTACGGGGGAACCGGCGAAACCAGGAGTCAACGTGAAGACCCTCAGGGGCGTGGCAGTGGTGACCGGCGCGGTGGCGCTCGCGGCGACGGCGATGACGGGGTGCGCCGTGAGCTTCGACACCGGTTCCCACAAGGAGACGCGGTCCTACGACGTCCCGGGGTCGTTCACCGCGCTCAAGGTGACCGGGGACTCCAGCCGGCTGGAGGTCACCGGCACCGACACCCGCGTGATCAAGGTGCAGGAGACCCGGACCTGGTCGAGCGAGAAGAACAAGCCGCGGACCCGGCGGACCACCGAGGGGGGCACCCTCGCCCTGCGGTTCACCTGCGCCCAGCAGATCATCGGCTACAGCCGATGCGAGATCGCCTACCGGATCGAGGTCCCGCGGGCCATGGCGGTCGATCTGCGCACCGACAGCGGCGCCCTGGTGGCCACCGGGCTGAACGGCGACAGCGTCCGCCTCTCCACCGACTCCGGCCCGCTCACCGCCCGGCGGCTGCACACCAAGGCCCTGTCGGCGTCCTCCGACGCCGGGCAGATCCGGATCGACGGCCAGGCCGGCACGGCCAGGCTCAGCACCGACAGCGGAGGCGTCGAGGCCGAGGGCCTGCGCGCCGGGCAGGTCGTCGCCCGCTCGTCGGCCGGTGCGGTCCGGCTGGGCCTGGCCGGCCCGCCCGACGGCGTCGACGTGAGCACCGACTCAGGGAGCGTGCGGCTCCACCTTCCCGGCGACCAGGGCTACGCCCTCACGGTGACCACCGACTCCGGCAGCCGGAACATCTCCCCGGAGATCCGCCAGGACAGCACCTCCCGGTACCGCGTCAAGCTCAAGACCGACTCAGGCTCGGTCACCGTCTCCCCCGTTTCCACCTGACCCCGGCGTCCGCCTGACCCCGGCCGTCCCGCCTGCCCCGGCCGCTTGGCCCCGGTTGTCCCGGTCATCCGCCAGCCCGGAGTCAGCGGACCCGGTGGCCCCCGCGCCACTCGGCGGCGGGTACGGCGGCGCGCGGCAGGGCGGCTCCGGGCCTGACGGCGCGGCGGGCCTCGCCGTTCACCGGCAGCGTGCTCGCCGCCAGCCGCCAGGTGGCCGCCGCGACCCCGCCCGCGTGCGTGTCCAGCAGCCGCCAGTCGATGTTGGCCGTCGTGTCGCACGCCTTGTGGTAGCACGGGTCGTACGGCCGGCCCGCGGTGCCGCCGAACAGCGCGGCCTGCCGCGGCGTCTTGACCACCTCGGCACCGCTGAAGAGGCCGCCTGCCGGGATGCCGTGCTCGATGAACGGGCCGTAGTCCGAACGCCCGTTGAACTCGCTCTCCAGGGTGGGCAGCCCCCGGGCGGCGTAGTGGTCCTTGAAGATCTTCTCGATCGCGCCCGAGCCGGCCGGCGGGGTCGTGCCGGTGCCCAGGGACCCGTCGCCGTCGTACACCCCGCGGATCCCGTTCGGTGAGCCGAGCATGTCGAAGTTCAGGTTGAGGGCCAGCTTCGCGCGGTCCGCCGCGCTCAGCGAGGCGACGTAGTGCTCTGACCCGACCAGGCCCTCCTCCTCGGCCCCCCACCAGGCGAACCGCACCTTGTTGCGCGGCGCCTGCCGCCCCGGCCGCTGGATCCACTGGGCGACGGCGAGGATCGTGGCCGCCCCGCTGCCGTTGTCGTTGATGCCCGGCCCCTCCCGGACGCTGTCGAGATGCGCGCCGACGACGACCACGTTGTCGTCGCGCCCGTGGACGGTGTCGGCGATGACGTTGGACGCGGACCGCTTCCCCGCGGCGGTGTCGGTCCGGATCCGCAGCCTCAGCCCTCCGGCCCTCGCTGCCCTGACCAGTTCGGCGCCCAGCGCGTGCGGGGTCTCCACCGCGGGGATCGTGAACGGCCGCCCCAGGGTGCCGTTGACCTGGCCCGGCTCGCCCGGGAGGTTGTAGATCACCACGGCGGCGGCGCGCGCCGCCTGGGCGTTGGCGGCCTTGGTCTCGAAGGAGCAGGTGCCGCGCTGGATCAGCGCGACCGACCCGGCGGGGAAGCCGGCGAAGTCCGCCGCCTCGCACCCGGCCGTACCGGCACCGGCCGCGGGAACGTCCACCGCGGCCGCGGCGGCGGTGACGTCGCCCGTCCCCGAGTAGCGCATCGTCTGGAAGTCGGTGCCGGGCCGGTAGGTCGCCGGAGGCGCCGGGGCCGTCCGGGCGAACGCGGCCGGCGTCCTCTCCTCCCAGTAGTCGAACTGGAACGGCTGGACGCGCGGAGTGAAGCCGGCCCTCTTCAGCTGGCTCACCACGTACTTCACCGAGACGTCGTACCCCGGGCGCCCGGCGGCCCGGTCACCGCCGTTGTAGGCGGCGATCTCCTGGAACGCCTCCAGATGCCGGCGGATGTCCTCGATCCCGACCGTCCCGGCGGGATCCGGTACGGCCGCGGCGGGGGCCGGGAGGGCCGCGACCAGCGCGGCGGCCAGGAGAGGGGCGGTCAGCGGGGCGGCTCCGTGGACGAGCTTGCGCACAGGCACTCCAGTGGTGGTGGGAGCGGGTTCCCGCTGATCATCCCTGCACCACGGGCCCGCCACCGATCCCCTCACCGGTCGGGCGCGCCGCGACTATTCCGGCGGATGCAGATCGACCGGGAATCCCGGCGGCGCCGCCTCCAGCCAGGCCAGGAACCCGGTCAGCGCCGCCGCGCTCATCGCCAGCTCCACCGTCAGCCCGGCGTCCCGCACCTCGATGATGCTCGCCTCCGGCTGCAGCCGCTCCGCCTCGGCGCCCTCGGGCCGCCTCCGGTTGGAGACGACGAGGCCCCGGCGGTGAATCACCTGCCGGGGCCTGGAGCGGAAACCGAAGACGCGGTGCCAGTGCAGCACATCGCCCTTGTAACGGCCGATGCCCAGCCGCCAGGGGCCGGGGACCCCCTCCCCGTCCAACACCCGCAGGCTGCACTCCACGGCGCCGCCGCCGTGGACCAGCAACCGGCGTCTCACCGCCAGCGACGCTATCGCCAGGACGACGAGCAGGACGACGACGGCGAGCGCCGCGCTCGCATCCAGTGCCAGATGCCCGCCCAAAGCCCCCCGCCGTTCTCGCCAGCCGAACCTTGCTGGAGCCTACAGCCCGGACGTCACCGCCTCTGACAGCGCCCCATGCTCTTCCGTGTCAAGCCTCGCACCCGGCACGCCCAAGAGCCGGGGACCGCCGCCCGCGGAGCGCGCGACCTGGCCCGCGAACGGCGAAGGCCACGGTCCCGGCCCGCGGAGGGGCCGGGACCGTGGCCCCTGAACGTCCTGTCTCAGCCTTCGGCGCCCGCGGCGCGCAGCCGCGCCCGGGCCCGCCGCTCGGACGTACCGTCCTCGCCGGCGGCCGCCAGGGCGTCCTGAAGCGCCTGCCGGGCCGCCGCCACGTCGATCTCGGCGCCCAGCTCGGCCTGCTCGGCCAGGATGGACACCTCGTCGTCGGCGATGGAGAAGAAGCCGCTGCCGACCATGGCGATGACCGGCTCGGCGCCTTCCGTCGGCTCGATCTTCACCACGCTGCCGTCCAGCAGAACGCCCAGTACGGGGGCGTGGCCCGGCAGGATGCCGAGCTGGCCCTCGATGGTCTGCGCGACCACCATCTTGGCCTCGCCGGTCCAGATCTCGCGCTCCGGCGACACCAGTCCGACCTTCAGAGTTGCCACTTCGTGTCCTCCGACTACTGGAGCGGTTCCGGCGGCGCGGACCCGGGCCGGGACGACCCGGCCGGGCCCGTGCCGGCGGAGCGGATTACTTCTCCAGCTCCTTGGCCTTCTTCTCGGCGTCCTCGATGCCGCCGCACATGAAGAACGCCTGCTCGGGCAGGTGGTCGTACTCGCCCTCGGCGATCCCCTTGAACGAGGCGATGGTGTCGCTCAGCGGCACCGTGACACCGGGCTGGCCGGTGAACTGCTCGGCCACGTACATCGGGTGCGACAGGAAACGCTCGATGCGCCGCGCCCGGTTGACGGTGACCTTGTCCTCTTCGGACAGCTCGTCGATACCGAGGATCGCGATGATGTCCTGCAGCTCCTTGTACTTCTGCAGGATCCGCTTGACCTCCTGGGCGACCTCGTAGTGCTCCCGCCCGAGGATCTGCGGGTCCATGATCCGCGAGGTCGAGTCGAGCGGGTCCACCGCCGGGTAGATGCCCTTCTCGGTGATGGCCCGGGAGAGCACCGTGGTGGCGTCGAGGTGCGCGAACGTGGTGTGCGGCGCGGGGTCGGTGATGTCGTCCGCGGGCACGTAGATCGCCTGCATCGAGGTGATCGAGTGGCCGCGGGTCGAGGTGATCCGCTCCTGCAGCACGCCCATCTCGTCGGCCAGGGTCGGCTGGTAGCCCACCGCGGACGGCATCCGGCCGAGCAGGGTCGAGACCTCCGACCCGGCCTGGGTGAACCGGAAGATGTTGTCGATGAACAGCAGCACGTCCTGCTTCTGGACGTCCCGGAAGTACTCGGCCATGGTCAGCGCCGACAGCGCGATCCGCAGGCGGGTGCCCGGCGGCTCGTCCATCTGGCCGAACACCAGCGCGGTGTCCTTGAGGACGCCGGACTCGCCCATCTCGACCCAGAGGTCGTTGCCCTCACGGGTCCGCTCGCCGACGCCGGCGAACACCGAGGTGCCACCGAAGTTCCGCGCGACACGGGTGATCATCTCCTGGATGAGCACCGTCTTGCCGACGCCCGCGCCGCCGAACAGGCCGATCTTCCCGCCCGAGACGTACGGGGTGAGCAGGTCGATGACCTTGATGCCGGTCTCCAGCATCTCGGTCTTGGACTCCAGCTGGTCGAACGCGGGGGCCTTGCGGTGGATCCCCCAGCGCTCGTTGACCTCCAGGGACGCGACGGGCACGTCCAGGGAGTTGCCCAGCGCGTTCCACACGTGGCCCTTGGTCACGTCGCCGACCGGCACCGAGATCGAGTTTCCGGTGTCGGTCACCGAGGCGCCGCGGACCATGCCGTCGGTGGGCTGCATGGAGATGGCGCGGACCATGTTGTCGCCCAGGTGCTGGGCGACCTCGAGGGTCAGCGTCTTGGTGTCGTCGCCGAGGGTCACCTCGACGGTCAGGGCGTTGTAGATCTCCGGGAGGGCGTCGGCGGGGAATTCCACGTCGACGACCGGTCCGATGACCCGGGCGACGCGCCCGGTCGCGGTCGCCGTCTCTACCTGTGCGGTCATTCTCACTCCCCGCCAGACTCGGCCAGCGCGTCAGCGCCACCGACGATCTCGCTGATTTCCTGGGTGATCGCGGCCTGCCGCACCTGGTTCATCTGGCGCGTGTAGACCTCGATCAGCTCGTGGGCATTGTCGGTCGCCGACTTCATCGCGCGGCGCACCGACGCGTGGAAGGAGGCCGCCGACTGGAGCAGCATGTGGAAGATGCGGCTCTCGATGTAGTTCGGCAGGAGCAGGTCGAGCGCGGCGTCCGCGGTCGGCTCGAACTCGTAGGAGGGCAGGGTGCCCTCCCCGCGCTCGCTGATCTCCAGCGGGATCAGCCGCCGCACCTGGACCTGCTGGGTCAGCATCGAGACGAACTCGGTGTAGACCACGTGGATCTCCCCGACCCCGCCCTCGGCGTCGGTCTTGAGGAAGTCCTCGGCCAGGCGCCGGCCGATCCGCTCCGCGCTGGGGAAGTCGGGGCGGTCGCTGATCCCCCGCCACTCCTGGGCGATCTCCCGGTCCCGGAACCGGTACCAGGTGATGCCCTTGTTACCGACGACGTAGGGGATCGGCTCCTTGCCCTGCTCGCGCAGCGCCTTGATCAGCGACTCGGCCTCACGGATCACGTTGGCGTTGTAGGCCCCGCAGAACCCGCGGTCGCTGGTGATGATCAGCACCGCGCTGCGCTTGTCCTCCGGCTGCTCCTTGAGCAGCGGGTGGTCAATGCCGACATGGTGGCTGATCAGCGCCGACAGCGCCCTGGTGATCTGGTCGGCGTACGGCTTGGAGGCCGCCACCGCCTGCTGGGCCTTGACGATGCGCGAGGTCGCGATCATCTCCTGGGCACGCGTGATCTTGGCGGTCGAGCTGACCGACCGGATCCGCTGCCGAAGTTGACGAACCTGGGCCATCCCGCTCAGTCCTTCTTGACGCGGGTGATCGTCTCCTGCTCGATGGCCTCCGTGTCGATCGCCTCGACCGGCTCGTCCTCACCGAGGAGCTGCCCGTCGCTGGTCTCGAAACCCTTCTTGAACTCCGTGATGGCGTCCTTGAGGGTGGTCAGGCCGTCGTCGGAGAGAGCACCCGACTCGCGGATGGAGGTCAGCAGGCCGCCCTCGTTGCGCTCGACGTAGTCGAGGAACTCGTTCTCGAAGCGCCGGATGTCCTCGACCGGCACGTCGTCGAGCTCGCCGGAGGTGCCGGCCCACACCGACACGACCTGCTTCTCGACCGGGAACGGGCTGCCCTGCGGCTGCTTGAGCAGCTCGACCAGCCGGGCCCCGCGGTCCAGCTGGGCACGGGAGGCGGCGTCCAGGTCGGACGCGAACGCGGCGAACGCCTCCAGGTCACGGTACTGCGACAGGGCCAGGCGCAGCGTGCCGGCGACCTTGCGCATCGCCTTGACCTGCGCCGTGCCACCGACCCGGGAGACCGAGATACCGACGTTGATCGCCGGGCGGACGCCCTGGTTGAACAGGTCCGTCTCCAGGAAGCACTGCCCGTCGGTGATCGAGATGACGTTCGTCGGGATGTACGCCGACACGTCGTTGCCCTTGGTCTCGATGATCGGAAGGCCGGTCATCGAACCGCCGCCCATGTCGTCCGACAGCTTCGCGCAGCGCTCCAGCAGACGCGAGTGCAGGTAGAACACGTCACCGGGGTAGGCCTCACGGCCCGGCGGGCGGCGCAGCAGCAGCGACACCGCGCGGTAGGCCTCGGCCTGCTTCGACAGGTCGTCGAAGACGATCAGAACGTGCTTGCCCTGGTACATCCAGTGCTGGCCGATCGCCGACCCGGTGTAGGGGGCGATGTACTTGTAGCCGGCCGGCTCGGAGGCTGGGGCGGCCACGATGGTGGTGTACTCCATCGCGCCCGCCTCCTCCAGGGTGCGGCGCACGTTGGCGATCGTGGAGCCCTTCTGGCCGATCGCGACGTAGACGCAGCGGACCTGCTTGCTCTCGTCGCCGGAGAGCCAGGCCTCCTTCTGGTTGAGGATGGTGTCCACGGCGACCGTCGTCTTGCCGGTCTGCCGGTCACCGATGATCAGCTGCCGCTGGCCCCGGCCGATCGGGGTGATCGAGTCGATCGCCTTGATCCCGGTCTGCAGCGGCTGGTTGACCGACTGCCGCTGCACGACCGTGGGGGCCTGCAGTTCGAGCGCGCGTCGCTCGGTCGAGTCGATCGCGCCCTTTCCGTCGATCGGGGTGCCCAGCGCGTCGACGACGCGGCCGAGGAAGCCGTCGCCGACCGGGACCGAGAGGACCTCGCCGGTACGGCGGACCTTCTGGCCCTCCTCGATCTTGCTGAAGTCACCCAGGACAACGGCGCCGATCTCGCGAACGTCCAGGTTCAGAGCCAGGCCACGGGTCCCGTCCTCGAATTCGAGGAGTTCGTTCGCCATGGTCGAGGGCAGGCCCTCGACGTGGGCGATACCGTCGCCGGAATCGACGACGGTGCCGACCTCTTCGCGCGCGGCTGCCTCAGGCTCGTACGACTGGACGAAGCGCTCCAGCGCGTCCCGGATCTCGTCCGGACGGATCGTCAGCTCCGCCATGATTCCTCTCTTGCTCCCTTAGGGGTCGGCTTGCCGGCTTGTCAGCTCGCGAGCCGCCGTCGGACGTCGTCCAGCCGTCCGGCGATGGTGCCGTCGATGACCTCGTCCCCGATCTGGATGGACAGCCCGCCGATCGTCGTGGGGTCGAGCTCGATGTTCAGGTGTACGTCGTGGCCGTAGGCCGTCGCCAGGACCGCCGCCAGCCGCGTGCGCTGCGCCTCGGTCAGCTCGACCGGGGTCCGCACCAGCGCGACCAGCCGCTCCCGGCGCTGGGCGACGAGCTTGCCGTAGTCGGCGAGCCCGCCCTCCAGGCTACGACCTCTCGGGCGTAGCACCAGCTCACGGACCAGCGCGACGGTGGCCGCGGTGGCCTTGCCCTCCAGGAGGGCGTCCAGGAGACCGGCCTTGCGGTCCTCCGGGAGCCCCGGCGCGGTCAGCGCGCCGCGCAGCCGCGGCGCGCCCTCGATGACCCTGGAGAACCGGAACAGCTCGTCCTCCAGGTCGTCGAGCCGGCCGTCGGCCTCGGCGCGGGCGGCCTCGGCGGTGACCGCGAGGGTCTCCACCGCGTCCGACAGCTCCGAGGGACGCGACCAGCGCAGCCGGACCACGTCGGCGACCAGCTCGAGAGCGGCCGGCGAGATCTTGCCCTCCAGCAGGACCTGGACCAGCCGCGCCTTGTCGGCGCCGTCCCGCGCCGGGTCGGAGACCGCCCGGCGCAGCCCGTGCTCGCGGTCGATCAGGCGCAGCACCGCGAACAGGTCGTCACCGAGCCTGGAGAGGTCGGCGGAGGGAATGACGGCCTCCAGCCGCTCCCTGGCCTCGGCCAGTGACGCCCTGCTCACCGCTCCCGTGATGGTCATGATGTGATCTGCTCCTGGGTACGGGCGCGCCCCTCGAGCTCCTCGAGGAAGCGGTCGACCACGCGGCTCTGCCGGGCCGAGTCCTCCAGGGACTCGCCCACCACGCGGCCGGCCAGCTCGACCGACAGCGTCCCGATCTCACCGCGCAGCGAGGCCAGCGCGGCCTGCCTCTCGGCCTCGATCTGGGCCTGTGCGGCCTCGGTGATGCGGCGCGCCTCGGCCTGTGCCTGCTCGCGCATCTCGGCGATGATCTGCGCGCCCTGCTCGCGGGCCTCTTCCCGGAGCCGGGCCGCCTCGTGCCGGGCCTCGGCCAGCTTGGCCTGGTACTCCTTGAGCGTGGCCTGCGCCTCGGACTGCGCGTCCTCGGCCCGCTTCAGGCCGCCCTCGATCGCGTCGGTCCGCTCGGCGAGGGTCTTCTGGATCTGGGGGACGAGCTTCCAGCCGACCAGGAGCAGGACGATCGCGAACGAGATCGTGCCGAAGACGAGCTCGGAGGTGTGGGGCAGCAGCGGGTTGGTGTTCCCGCCCTCCTCCGCGGCCACCGTCGCGGTGGCCAGCAGGTTGTACATGAGGGTTCCGCCTTCCTGTCAGTACGTGCCAGGAGGTTCAGCGGTGCACGAACGGCACAACGAAACCGATGAGGGCGAGCGCCTCGGTCAGCGCGAAGCCCAGCAGCATGTTCTGCCGGATGACGTTGGTCAGCTCCGGCTGGCGGGCGATGGCCTGCACGCCCTGGCCGAAGATGATGCCCACGCCGATGCCCGGGCCGATGGCGGCGAGGCCATAAGCGACGGAGCCGAGGTTGCCGGAGACTGCGGCGAGAGTGCCCATTCCATTCCTTCTCATTCGGCCGGTGGGAGCCGCCCCACCGGAGCTTGCGTTGCGGGTACTGGGTCGGTCAGTGGTCAGGGTGCAGGGCGCCGCCGATGTAGGAGGCGGCGAGCAGGGTGAAGATGAACGCCTGCAGCGCCTGCACGAAGATCTCGAAGGCGGTCATGACGATGGTCATGAGGAAGCCGATCAGGCCGACACCCGCCCCGAGGACGGTGAGCTTCTCGGCGAGGAACCAGTAGGCGACCGTGGCGAAGAACGCGATCAGCAGGTGGCCGGCGAACATGTTCGCGAAGAGCCGGACCGCGTGCGTGAACGGGCGCAGGATGATGTTCGACAGGAACTCGATCGGCGCCAGGATCGCGTACAGCGGCTTGGGCAGCCCGGGCGGGAACATCATGTTCTTGAAGTAGCCGACCAGGCCCTGGTGCTTGATGCTGAGGAACAGCATGATCACGTAGACCGTCAGCGCCAGCACGATCGGGAAGGCGATGTGCGAGGGCGCCGGCAACTGCAGGACCGGGACGACGCCCATCCAGTTCATGATGAGGACGAAGAAGAAGGTGGACACCAGGAACGGCATCCACTTGTCCCCCTCCTTGCCGATCATCGGGCGCGCGATCTGGTCGCGGACGAACAGGTAGCCGACCTCGCCCACGTTCTGGACGCCGCGCGGTACCAGCTTCGGCTTGTTGAACGCGGCCCAGAAGAAGGCGACGACGATGACGACCGAGAGGGCGACGATGAGGGTCGGCTTGGTCACCCAGGAGGGAGCGCCGTGCCAGAGGGGACCCCAGTCGAAGATCTCGGTCCCAGGCGCTTTGAACTCATCTCCGCCCGGGGAGGCGAGGAGGTGTCGCGCACTCACGCGGCAGTCCCTTCGTCAGTGACTCTGCAGGTCGGTCGGTACATCAGGTGCGGGCCCCCGGGCCCGGCTTCAGTCCCGGTCGGCGGTGATCGTCTCTCCCGCCGGCGGCGCGGTCAGCGGCCGTAGCGGAAGTAGATCAGGTAGAGCGCGAGACCGAGGCCCACCAGGATCCCGATGGGGAACATCGCCGAGGTGCCCCACCAGTGATCCAGCAGCCAGCCGAGGCCGCCGTAGACGGCCATCCCGCTCAGCACGTAGCTGGGGATCGACCAGGCGGCGTTGGCGAAGCTTCGGTGGCCGGTGTCCTCCCCGGCCTCCGGATCGGGCGGGTGCCCCTCCTCGCTCATCGCAGGACGGACCATAGCAGGCCACCCCCCCGATGGTCATATTGGAGTAGTCCATGTGCGCCGATTCCAGCCACGGTGGCATCACCGGCCCCGGTCGGCGGCGGCCGTCCCGGCCTGCGCGGGGGATTCGGCGGACGGCTCCGGAGAGGAATCGGAGGTGTCGCTCCCCGAGGGGGCGCCGGAGGGGGTGCCGGAAGGGGTTCCGGCCGCCTGCCCGGCGGCGGGCTCGGGGTCGTAGTAGAGGGTCTTCGCCCTGGTGGACGCGCGGATCTCGGCCGCGACCCACACCAGCGTGAGGGCGATGACCGACCAGGCGAAGGCCTTGTGGTTCCAGGCGCTGACACCGTCGAAGGCGATGATCAGGGCGAACATCACGAAGATCTTGGTGATGTAGCTGAAGACCGCCGCGGTGAACATCATCTGCGGGGAGATCTTGGACGCGTAGCTCACCGCGACCACGCTGATCGAGAAGAAGGCGATCACGACGACCGCGCCGATCGCGGCACCCAGCGCTCCCTTGCCCCCGGCCACCGCCAGGCCGGCCGCGACCGCGGCGAGGCCGGCGAGACCGGACGGGATCGCGGCGCCGCGGAGTATCCGGGCGTCGGAAGAGTGCATGATGGCTCCGGCTGGTCACTGATCGTGTTCGTCCCTTGCTCGTGAAAGGTATCACAAGCGTCCGGAACGTCCGCAATTACCCTAGATGTAACGGCTCGGCACCGCCGTCACCGGTGCGAACACCACGGACTGTAGCCCAGGTCGGACGTCCGGTCGTCCGGAACGATGCGGAACCTCACGGGTACGGAGGATGCCCCGCTCCCCGGAGCCTCCCACGAATCGCCGCACGCTCAAAACCCCTGAAAACAGGCGAACCGGCGGGGGCGCCGCCGGCGAGACCGGACCAGCGGGATCGGATCGACGGGATCGGATCGGCGGGATCGGACCGGACGGCCGGGCCGGGCGGCGGGATCAGACCGGCTGGCGGGGACGGGGCGGGTCGGCGGGGGCGGTCGCCGCAGTCGCGGCCCGGCGGGCGGACATCCGCGGGACCGCGATCATCGCGGCCAGGCCGGCCACCGCGACGGCGCCGGTGACCGAGGCCACCAGCACGAGCGAGTTGGTGAACGAGAGCCCCACCAGGCTGGAGGCCAGCAGCGAGACCCAGAAGTACATGATCAGCACCGCGCGGCGGTGCGAGTGGCCCAGCTCCAGCAGGCGGTGGTGCAGGTGCTGCTTGTCCGGGGCGAACGGCGAGCGGCCCTGGTTGGTGCGGCGCCAGACCGCCAGCAGCATGTCCACGAACGGGACCGCCGCCACGGCCGGGACCAGCAGCAGCGGCACGTAGAACGGGAACAGCGTGTAGGTGCCCAGGAAGGCCGGGTCGAACTGCCCGGTCAGCATGATCGTCGAGGCGCTGAGCAGCAGCCCGATCAGCATCGACCCGGTGTCGCCCATGAAGATCCGGGCCGGGTTGAAGTTGTGCGGGAGGAAGCCCGCGCAGATCCCGACCAGCACCGCGGCGGTCAGCGTGGCGCCGCTGAGCGTGGTGAGCTTGTTGGTGTAGGAGAGCAGGTAGGCGTACGAGAACAGCGCGAGCGCCGCGATCCCCACCACGCCCGCGGCCAGCCCGTCCAGCCCGTCGATGAAGTTCACCGCGTTGATGGTCGCGACGACGATGAACACGGTGAGCGGCACCCCGTAGGCGGGGGGCAGCGACAGCGACTCCCCGGTGGGCATCGGGATCACGTACAGCTGGATGCCCTGCATGATGAAGACGCCGGCCGCGGCGACCTGCCCGGCGAACTTGGTCAGGGCGTCCACGCCCCAGCGGTCGTCGGCGATCCCGACCAGGACGATCAGGCCGCCCGACAGCAGCAGCGCCTTGCCGACACTGACGTCGCCGTTGGCCAGGACCTTGCGCATCTCCGGCAGCCCGGTGGCGACCACCAGCGCGGCGACCATGCCGCCGAACATCGCCAGGCCGCCCAGCCGGGGGGTCGGGATCACGTGCACGTCGCGGTCGCGGACCGCGGCCTGGGCGCCGAACCAGACCGCGAAGCGGCGGACGGCCGGCGTCAGCAGGTAGGCGACGAGGGCGGCGATGAGGATGGTGAGCAGGTATTCCCGCACGCCTCATGCCTCCTTCATGCCTGAAAATGCCGCTTCGTCCCCCGGCCGCCTCACGGCCGCCCGGCGGCGGTCAAGGGGTGTCCAAGGGGATAGGACGCGCGCCGCGGACGGTCCGTTCACGCCCGGGGCGTATCGATCAACCTTAATCCTCCTCCGGGACGATCGCTGCGCGTTCGGCCCGACCGGTCCGATGCGCGTATCGGATCCCGGCCCCGGCGAGCGCCAGGGAGAGCCCGGCCAGGCACAGGTCGCCCAGCGAGAAGGCCCAGGGGCCGCGCGGCACCACGTCGTCGGCGACGTCGGCGAGCACCAGCAGGACGCCGGCCGTGACCAACGCCTCACCGGGCCGTCGTCGCGGGAACGGCCGTCCCGCCGCGCCGAACCCGGCGACGGCCACCGTACCGGCGAGCGCCGCGGCCAGCGCGGCGGTGCCCGCCCAGGTCCCCGCCCAGCGCGGGCGCGCGTACCGCGGCGGCGGCACCGCCACGGCGCCCTCGGGCAGCCGCACCTGGACGACCACGCCCTCCCCGGGGCGCAGGCCGCGCTGGGTGAAGTCGATCGCGAACGGGCCGTCGCGGTCGCGCAGGCAGCGGGTCCCGGACGAGGCGGGCGCCCCGGCCCGGCAGCCCACCTTGCGCAGCGGGACCGGCGCCTCCACCCGCACCGCCGCCTCCCCGATCGGGACCCTCCAGGACGAGCCGATCGCGTCCCAGACCAGCTCGTCCCGGCCGGAACGGGGGGTGAAGGCACCCGCGACCTCGTACTCGATCACGTACGCCTGGCGGCCGGTCACCGGCCGCGCCCCGCCACCGCCGACGTTGATCTGCACGTCGTTCCAGAGCCGCAGCGTCCGGGCCCTGGCCGGGGCCCCGGTCGAGGAACTGGTCCGCACGTTGCGGATCTCGTAGAGCCGGTCGCCGCGGCGGTACGGCACCCGCCGCACGATGCCGTGCTCGCCGCCGCCCTCGAAGTCGTAGGTGATCGTCTCGCGCACGCGCAGGACCGAACTCCGATCGATGGCCAGCACCACGTCGTAGGCCGGGATGCTCTCCACCGGGGCGGGCCCGTCCGTCTCCGGCCCGCCGGACGCGGACGCGAACGCAGGCGCGGACGCGGACGGAGGCGCGGGCCCGGGCGTGGGCGCGGCGGCGACCGGCACGGGCGGGTTCACTGGAGCGGGCGCCGCGGCCGGCAATGACGACATGCCGACGGCCACCAGCACCCCCCGGAACCAGACACGCACGTCAGGCATAGTTCCATCGTTGTGGTACGCCTTTCGGCGTTACGAGCCGTTCTCCTCGGGCGATTCCCAGGGCCGGCCCTCCGTACGCATCGACCGGGTCCCGGCCGGCACAATTCCCGGCGCATCCGCTCTAAAGTCACTGACTGTGCGGCAAGGACGACCGAACGGCTCCGTGACCGGGTGGCCCGGCATCGCCGACTTCGCCGTGCCCGCCGTCCTCGCGGCGGCCCAGATCGCCGTCACCTGGCTCCTGACGACCGGGGCAGACCGGCCCCTCGGGCGCGACCGGTGGATGGCGGGCCTGACGGCCATCCTCATCTGCAATCTCGCGCTGATCTGGCGCCGGGTGGCCCCCGTGCCGGTGCTGGCCGTGACCATCGCCGTCGGCGCGGCCGGGATCCTGGCCGTCCACGAGGTGGACGCGCTGGTCGGAGGGATCGCCGACGGCGTCGCGCTGTTCTCGGTGGCGGTGCACCGGCGGACCCGCACCGCCGTGATCGCGACCGCCGCCGCGCTCGCGGTCATGTGGCTGGCGTTCGCGCCGGTCCGGGGCGGGCCGGCCACCCAGCTGACGAACGCGGGACTGGACGTCACCGCGTTCGTCGGCGTGGCCGCGCTGGGCCAGCTCCGGCGGCAGCGCAAGGCCCGCCGCCTGGAGCTGACCGCGCGGCTGGCCGAGGCCGAGCGCGAGCGCCGGGACGCCGCCGCCGCCGAGCGCGAGCGGCTCGCCCGCGACCTGCACGACGTGGCGGGCCACCACCTCAGCGCGGTGGTCGTGCACAGCACCGCCGCCTCCCGCCTGGACGACCCGGACCTGGCCGGGCGCGCACTGCGCGCCGCCGCCGACACCGGGCGCGAGGTGCTGAAGGCGCTGAGCCGCCTGGTGGACGTGGTCGGGCCCGAGAGCGGCGACGGGCGGCTGGAGACGCTTCTGCCTCCGCTCTGCCGCGGCCTGGTGCGCCTGGGCGTCCCTGTGACGCTCTCTGTCGAAGGACCACGGCGGCTCCGACCTCAGGTGACCAACGCCGCGTACCGGATCGTCCAGGAGGCGCTCACGAACGCGATGCGGTACGCCCAGGGGGCGGCGGTGAACGTGTCGGTGCGGTACGGATCCGGCGCGCTGGAGGTGTCCGTCGCCAACGCCGCTCCCGCCGAGGAGATGCCCGTTCCCGCGCTGGGCGGGGGCCGCGGGATCGCCGGGATGCGCGAGCGCGCGGAGGCGCTCGGCGGCACCCTCGCGGCCGGCCCCGACGGCTCCGGAGGGTGGACCGTCCGGGCGGTGCTGCCCACCTCGCCGTCCAAGCGGCCGGGACCGGGCTGGCCCGAGGTCCTGGACGCCGCCGCGATCGGCGCGTGCGTGGCGCCGCCCTCGTTGCTGGCCTTCGCACCGCCGGAGGAGGTGCTCGCGGGCTGGCCGGTGGGCTCGACGCTCCTGGCGCTCGCGGCGCTGGTCGGCCGGGCCCTGCCCCTGTGGTGGCGGCGCCGCGCCCCCTGGGCGGCGCTGGCCGCCATCACGCTGATCGACTCGGCCTGGTTGGTGGTCGCGGGCCGGGCGGTGTCGGGGACGATGATGTCGCTGCTCCTCCTGGGGTGCCCGGCCTCCATGATCGCGGTCTACTCTGTGGGCTGCTACGCCCGCCGCACGGTCGTGACGTGGCCGGCCCCCCTGATCGCCGCGCTGCCCTGGGGCCTCGCGTTCGCGGTCACGGCCGCCCTGGAGAACCGCGACGGCCCGGACCGGGACGTCATGGTGCCGGCGCTGGTCGCGGGCGTGCTGTTGGCGCTGCTGGTGCTGCTGCCGTTCTGGGCCTGGGGAAGGGTGATCGGGGGACGCGGCGTCCGGTGGGAGGCGCACGCGCTGGAGACCATGGCCGCCCGCGCCGGGGAGGCGGTCTTCGCCGAACGGCACCGGGTCGCGATGGGGCTGCGCGGGACCGTCCTGGACCACACCACCCGCCTGATCCGCAGCGCGGAGGCCGGCCTGGCCGGACAGGACGCGGCGGGGAGTGCGGACACCGGGGCCGGAGCGGGCCCCGGAACGGACGCGCGGGAGGCACTGATGGCCGTATCGGAGCACGCGCGGGCGGCCCTCACGGACATGCGCGCCCTGCTGGACGCGATGCGCGAGGACCAGGACCAGCAAGACCAAGAGGACTGGAAGGGCCGGGAGGGCCGGCGGGGTCAAGAGGACGGCCGCCACGACCCGGACGGCGCCGCGGCCTGAAGGCCGGGGCTCAGTCCTCCTTGGTCAGCGAGGGCGCCGAGTCTCCCTGGGCCGGTGAGGGGGCCTGCGTCTCCTTGGTCAGCGAGGGCGCCGCGTCGCCTGCCGCGTCGACTTCGGCCGGTGAAGGGGCCGGCGTCTCCTTGGTCAGCGAGGGGGCCGGAGCGGCCTCCTTGGTCAGCGAGGGCTTGGCGGCCTCGGCCTCACCGCGCTCACCGGTGCCGTCCGCGCCGTCCGAACCGTCCGCACCGTTCTCGCCGTCCCGGTCGTCCTCGTCGGTCAGCAGCACGCCGACCACCGCGCGGATCTTCTCCGTGGACACCGCACCGGCCCGCAGGAGCCGGGGGATCGAGCCGGTGAGGTCGACGATCGTGGACGGCTCGACATGCCCGGACGGGCCGCCGTCCAGGTAGACCGCCACCGAGTCGCCCAGCATCTTCTCCGCCTCGGCGGCGGTGCGCGCGGGCGGCTGCCCGCTGAGGTTGGCGCTGCTGACCGCCATCGGCCCGGTCTCCTTGAGCAGCTCCACCGCCAGCTCGTGCATCGGCATCCGCACGGCGACGGTGCCCTTGGTCTCGCCCAGGTCCCACAGCAGGTTCTGGTTGGCCCGGCAGACGAGCGTCAGCGCCCCGGGCCAGAACTCGTCGATCAGGTCCTGGCCGTAGGTGCCGAGGTCCTCCACGAGGGCCGTGGCGGCCCGGACGGAGCCGACCAGCACCGGCGGGGGCATCTCCCTGCCGCGGCCCTTGGCGTCCAGCAGCGCGGTGACGGCGGACGGCGTGAAGGCGTCGGCGCCGATGCCGTACACCGTGTCGGTCGGCAGCACGATGAGCTCCCCGCGCCGTGCGGCCGAGACCGCCTCGGCGATCCCGCGGGTGCGTTCCATCGGCTCGGAGCAGTCATAACGTCGGCTCACGGTCGCCCGTCTTCCCAACTGTGCGGAGGCATGCCCGTTCTGGTGGCAGGCACAAGGATATCCGCGCCCCGATCCGTCCGCGTCCACGGCACGGCAGGTCAAGCAACCCCGGGAACGGCCGGGGGGCACGGCCGGGGCGAACGGCCGGGGGAACGGCTAGGGGACGGAGAGGCGCGCGGTGACGAACCGGTCGCGGTTGGTCAGGTCGCGGCGGTTGCGCACGTCGCGCCAGCCGTTCTCCTCGGCGAAGATCCAGTAGACGCCGTTGCCCTGCAGGTCGCTGTGCTCGACCGCGGCGTACCCGCCGGGACGCAGCAGCCGCCGGGCGGTGCGCTCCACCGCGCGGATCGCGTCCAGGCCGTCGTCGCCCCCGCCCCACAGGGCGTCGGCCGGGTCGTGGTCGCGGACGTCGCGCGGCACGTACTCCCACTCGCTCATCGGGATGTACGGGGGGTTGCTGATCACCAGGTCGACCGTGCCGTCCAGCTCGCCGAGCGCGGTGCCGAAGTCGTCGAGGTGCAGCCGCACCCGGCCCCGCTCGTCCAGCTCCTCGACGTTGCGGGTGGCGTGGACGAACGCGGTCGGGTCCTTCTCCACCGCGTGCACCCGGGCCCGCGGCGCCTCCAGGGCGATCGACAGCGCGATCGCGGCCGACCCCGTCCCGAGGTCGACCACCAGGGGGTCGCGGACGTCCATGTCCCGCAGCGTCTCCAGCGCCCAGCCGACCATCACCTCGGTCTCCGGGCGCGGGACGAACACGCCCGGCCCCACCTTCAGCTCCAGGTAGCGGAAGAAGGCCCGGCCGGTGATGTGCTGGAGGGGCTCGCCGGCCTCACGGCGCGCCACGTACTCCCAGAACAGGGCGTCGAACGCGGCGTCGGGCACCTTGTGCAGCTCGGAACGGCTGACGCCGTGCACCGCCGCGGCCAGCTCCTCGGCGTCGGCGCGGGGCGAGGCGGCCCCGGCGTCGGCCAGCCGCGCGGTGGCCCTGGCGACCTCGTCGAGCAGCAGGTTCATGACGCCTGACTTGTCTCCGGCCCCAGACCCTCGGCGAGCCGGCGCTCCCTGTCGGCGTCCACCAGCGCCTGCGTCACGTTGTGCAGGTCGCCGTCGAGCACCTGGTCGAGGTTGTAGGCCTTGTAGCCGACCCGGTGGTCGGAGATGCGGTTCTCCGGGTAGTTGTAGGTGCGCACGCGCTCGGAACGGTCGACGGTGCGGACCTGGCTCTTGCGCTCGGCCGCCGCGGCGGCGTCGGCCTCCTCCTGCGCCATCGCCAGCAGCCGGGAACGCAGGATCCGCAGCGCCTGCTCCTTGTTCTGCAGCTGGCTCTTCTCGTTCTGGCAGGAGACCACCACGCCGGTGGGCTCGTGCGTGATCCGGACCGCGGAGTCGGTGGTGTTGACGCTCTGCCCGCCGGGTCCGGACGACCGGTAGACGTCGATGCGCAGGTCGTTCGGGTCGATCTGGACGTCGACGTCCTCGGCCTCGGGGCTGACCAGGACGCCCGCCGCGCTGGTGTGGATGCGGCCCTGCGACTCGGTCACCGGGACGCGCTGGACGCGGTGCACGCCGCCCTCGTACTTGAGGCGGGTCCAGACGCCGTCCTCAGGGGTCCCCTTGGCCTTCACCGCCACGGTGACGTCCTTGTAGCCGCCCAGGTCGGAGGGGTGCGAGTCGAGCACCTCGGTCTTCCAGCCGGACCGCTCGGCGTAGCGCAGGTACATGCGCAGCAGGTCGCCGGCGAACAGCGCCGACTCCTCGCCGCCCTCCCCGGCCTTGATCTCGAGGATGACGTCCTTGCCGTCGTTGGGGTCGCGGGGCACCAGCAGGCGCCGCAGCCGCTCCTCCAGCTCCTCCCGCCGCTTCTCCAGCTCGGTGGCCTCGGCGGCGAACGTCTCGTCCTCGCCGGCCAGCTCCCGCGCGGTCGCCAGGTCGTCGTCGGTCGCGGTCAGCTCCCGGTGGGTCTCGACGATGGGGCGGAGCTCGGCGTAGCGCTTGCCCAGCCGCCGCGCCAGGTTCTGGTCGGCGTGCACGGAGGGGTCGGCGAGCCGGCCCTCGATGCCGGCGTATTCGCTGATCAGATCGTCGAGATTCACGGTGTGTCCTGACCCGTTCCGGCCTCGCGGCCCGCGGGTGAATCGCTTCCGGAACGGCCCGGGGAACGCGCCGGTCCCCCGGGCCGGTGCCGGTGCCTGGTGGCGCCGGGCTGGTCCTGCTCGCGGCGCGGCCGGCCCGCGCGCGGGCCGTGCCGGCCGGGACGCCCTACTTGCGGGTGCCCTTCTTGCCGAAGCGCTGCTCGAAGCGCGCGACCCGGCCGCCGGTGTCGAGGATCTTCTGCTTGCCCGTGTAGAACGGGTGGCAGTTGGAGCACACGTCGGCGTGGATCACGCCGTTCTCGGCGGTGCTGCGGGTCTCGAAGGTGTTGCCGCACGTGCACGTCACGGTCGTGACGACGTAGTTCGGGTGGATGTCGGGCTTCACGGGTTCTCCTCGCTTCTGGCGGTCGCCGGGCACCTCCCGGGCTCGCGCGACTGGCGCGGGAGATCAGGGGAAGCGTGAACCGGTACCGCAGCGGTTGCACTCCAAGTGTGCCAGATACCCGAACGTGCCGAGGTCACCGGGGATTCCCGCGCACGTCCCGCGAGGCTCGGACGCGGCACAGGACGCGGCACAGGACGCGGCGCAAGACCCGGTGCAGGACCCGGCCGCTCAGGACCCGGCCGCTCAGGACCCGGCGCGGCCCAGGTAGGCGAGCACCGCCATGACCCTGCGGTGGCCGCCCTGGGCGGGCTGGAGGTCCAGTTTCATGAAGATGTTGGAGATGTGCTTCTCCACGGCGCCCTCGGTGACCACCAGGTCCTTCGCGATCGACGCGTTGGACCGGCCCTGGGCCATCAGGCCCAGCACCTCCTGCTCGCGCGGGGTCAGCGCTTCGAGGGGGTCTCCGGTACGGCGCCGGCCCAGCAGCTGCCCGATCACCTCGGGGTCGATGACCGTGCCCCCGGCGGCGATCCGCCGCACCGCGTCGATGAACTCGGCGACCTCGGCGACCCGTTCCTTCAGCAGGTAGCCCACGCCCCGGGCGCCGCCCCCGATCAGATCGGTCGCGTACCGCTCCTCCACGTACTGCGACAGCACCAGGATCGGGGTGCCGGGCAGCCGCTCGCGCACCTCCAGCGCGGCGCGCAGGCCCTCGTCGGTGAACGACGGCGGCATCCGCACGTCCACGATCGCCAGGTCGGGACGGTGCTCGACCACGACGCCGAGCAGCCCCGGCCCGTCCCCCACCGTCGCCACGGTCTCGATCCCGGCGTCGGCCAGCAGCCGGACCAGCCCTTCCCGCAGCAGCACCGAATCCTCGGCGATCACCACCCGCATGGCCCCATTATCGGGGGACGCGCTCACCCCCCGCGCCCTACGCGCGGAGGAGATCGCACCCCCCGGTGGGACTACCAGGTGCAGGGGAGGTCGGCGCGGACGATGGTGGGACCGCCGGGCGGGCTGTCCACGATCAGCATGCCGTCGATGGTGGCGGCCCGGTCGGCCAGACCGGACAGCCCTCCCCCGGGACGGGCGGTCGCGCCGCCGACCCCGTTGTCGATCACCTCGACGACCACCCAGGCGTCCTCGCGGGCGACCCGCACGCTCGCGCGGGTGGCGCGGGCGTACTTGGCGATGTTGGCCAGCGCCTCGGCGACGATGAAGTAGGCGATGCTCTCGACCGCGGCCGGCGGGCGCTCGGGCAGGTCCACCTCCACCTCCACCGGTACGGGGGCGCGGCCGGCCAGCCCCGACAGGGCCGGGTCGAGCCCGCGGTCGGTGAGGATCGCCGGGTAGATCCCGCGGGCCAGGTCGCGCAGCTCGGTGATGGCCTCCCTGGTGCCCGCGTGGGCCTGCTCGATCAGCGCGCGGGCGCCCTCGGGGTCGTCGTCCAGCTTGGCCCGGGCCCGGCCGATGTCCATCGCGACGGCCAGCAGCCGCTGCTGCGCGCCGTCGTGCAGGTCGCGCTCGATGCGGCGCCGTTCGAACTCGGCGGCGTCCACGCCGCGGGCCCGGCTGGCCCGCAGGTGCTCGGTCCGGCGCCGCAGTTCCAGGTTCTCCCGCTGGGCGCCGTTCGGCCCGAGCAGGAACCGTACGGTGAACAGGTGCCCGAGTGCCAGCGTCCGCGTCGCGTAGAGGGCCAGCAGCGTCAGCAGGAGCCCGACCGCGGTGCCGGGCAGGGCGGCGAACGGGTTCCCGGCCCAGAACGAGACGAAGCCGAGGTGGACCTCGACCCCGCCCTCCTGCATGGCGAGGAAGGGCAGCGCGAGGAACGTCCCGGCCCCCGTCCACACGGCCACCATCACCGTGAACTGCGCGATCCCCAGCGGGAGCCGCAGGCCGAGGTAGAGCAGGTCCTTCCAGGTGGCCGGGTCCAGCGCCATGGACTTCAGCTTCGTCAGGGGGTTGCGGCCCTCCGGCAGGGGACGGTACGGGCTGGGAAGCTCTGCCCCGAACACGAACCGGGCCAGGGCCCGCTCGATCACCGCCGCGAGCCGCCAGCCGATCATCATCGCCACCAGCATCGGGATGCCGATCCAGATGATCGTCAGGGCGCCCGACACCGCGAGGCCGACGACCAGGAAGATGAACCAGGCCAGCCCCAGGGGCAGGGCGGCGGCCAGGTAGACGGCCGAACGCCAGCTCGCCCAGGACCTGACCATCGCCGACGGGCGCCAGGATCCGTCCTCCAGCGGCGTCACGCGCCGGCCCGCCGCGGCGGTGCTGCTCAGTTCGCCCACATCGTCCCTCCGTGCCCAGGTCCACCGTACGGTCCCAGCCTGGCGTCCGGGCACCGCCGCGGGCCATGGTGCCCGCCGCCCGGCGGGAGGTGGGGCTAACCCCACCATCGGCCGGCGGGCGTGCCGTTTCCGGGCGGCCACGGGACGCCCGGAAACGGCACGGCGCCCCGGGAGCAGTGCTCCCGGGGCGCCGCCACGCGACGGTCGTCCGTCACGCCGATGCCTTCACGCCGATGCTGCCTTCACGCCGACGCTGCCTTCACGCCGAGGCGTTCACGGCGTTCTCCGGACGGCTCAGCGGTCGTCGGAGACCGTGGTCTTCTGCACCTGGAGGAGGAACTCGGCGTTGGACTTGGTCTCCTTCATCTTCTCGATGAGCAGCTCCAGCGCCTGCTGCGTGTCGAGCGCGTGCAGCACCCGGCGCAGCTGCCAGACCACCCGCAGCTCCTCCGGAGCCATGAGGATCTCTTCCTTACGGGTGCTGGAGGCGTCCACGTCGACCGCGGGGAAGATCCGCTTGTCTGCGAGGGACCGGTTGAGCTTGAGCTCCATGTTGCCGGTGCCCTTGAACTCCTCGAAGATGACCTCGTCCATCCGGGAGCCGGTCTCCACCAGCGCGGTGGCCAGGATGGTCAGCGACCCGCCGTTCTCGATGTTGCGCGCCGCGCCGAAGAACCGCTTGGGCGGGTACAGCGCGGTCGAGTCGACACCACCGGACAGGATCCGCCCGGACGCCGGCGCCGCCAGGTTGTAGGCGCGGCCCAGCCGGGTGATCGAGTCGAGCAGCACCACCACGTCGTGCCCCAGCTCCACCAGCCGCTTGGCACGCTCGATCGCCAGTTCGGCGACCGTGGTGTGGTCCTCGGCGGGACGGTCGAAGGTCGAGTGGATGACCTCGCCCTTCACCGTCCGCTGCATGTCGGTGACCTCTTCGGGACGCTCGTCCACCAGGACGACCATCAGGTGGCACTCGGGGTTGTTCTTGGTGATCGCGTTGGCGATGGCCTGCAGCACCATCGTCTTGCCGGCCTTGGGCGGCGAGACGATCAGACCGCGCTGGCCCTTGCCGATCGGGGACACCAGGTCGATGATCCGGGTGGTCAGGATGCCCGGGTCCGACTCCAGCCGCAGCCGCTCCTGCGGGTACAGCGGGGTGAGCTTGGAGAAGTCGACCCGGCCCTTGGCCTGCTCGGGCTCCATGCCGTTGACGGTGTCGAGCCGGACCAGCGCGTTGAACTTCTCGCGCCGCTCGCCCTCCCGGGCCTGCCGCACCGCGCCGGTGATGACGTCGCCCTTGCGCAGCCCGTTCTTGCGGACCTGGGCCAGCGAGACGTAGACGTCGTTGGGTCCGGGCAGGTAGCCGGTGGTGCGCACGAACGCGTAGTTGTCGAGGATGTCGAGGATGCCCGCGACGGGGATCAGCACGTCGTCCTCGCTGATCACCGGCTCCTCGTAGCGCTCACGGCCGCCCCGGCCGCGGTTGCGCTCGCGGAACCGGCGCCCGCGCCGGCCCCGGCCGCCGCCGTCGTCGTCGTCGGACTGCCCGCCGCCCTGGCCGCCCTGGCCGCGCTGCCGGCCGCCGTCCCGGCCGCCGTCACGCCCGCCCTGGTCGCGGCCCTCGCCGCGCTCGCGGCCCTCGCCGCGCTCACGACCGCCACGGCCGCGCTGCCGGCCGCCCTCGCGCCCGCCGTCACGCCCGTCGCGCCCGCCCTGGCCGTCGCCGTCGTCGTCGGACCTGCCGCCCTGCCCCGACTCCCGGCCGCCCTGCCGGTCGTTGCGGTCGCCCCGCTCGCCGCGCTCGCCCCGCCGCTCGGAGCGCCCGTCCTGCCTGCCGTCCTGCCGGTCGGCGCCCTGGTCGGAGGTCTTCTCCGCGGCCTTGCCCTCGGCCTTCGCCTCGGCCTTGTCGGCGTTCTCCGCGGCCTTGTCCTCGGCCTTGGCGCGGGTCCTGGTCCTGGTCCTGGTCTCGGGCTCGCCGGCCGGCTGCTCGGCCGCCACCGTCTCGGCGGTCGCGACCTCGGTGAGGGTCTCCTGCCCCTCGGCGGCGTCCCGCTTGGCCGCGGTGCGGGTGCGGCGCGGGCGCTCGGCCTTCACCGTGCCAGCGGCTCCCTGCTCGCCCCCCGCGGAGGCCTGGCCCTCGCCGCCCTGCTTCTCCTGGATGGCGGCGATGAGCTGGCTCTTGCGCATCCCGGTGGTGCCGGTGATGCCGAGGCTGGACGCGAGCGCCTTGAGCTCGGGCAGCACCATGGCCGACAGGCCGGTGCCGGTACGGCGGCGCCGGGGGGCGGCGCGCGTGGCGCCCTCGACGGCGTCGGCCGCAGGTGCGGTGCTTGATGCGTCCGTAAGGAGTTCGCTGGATTCGCTCACTAAGGGTCCTTCCCAGGGAGCGGGCGTAGGCCGGCGATCGGCCAGGCAACCCGGTAGTGCGGCCCGGCGGGGGCGCCGAGTCGGGCTCCGCGGAACGCGTCGTTGCCGCGTTCCGCGATTTCTGGGCACAGCCAGATGGTGGTCGGGACGGCTCGCTCGTGCGGGTTCCCGGTTCCGCCACGTCCGAAGTTGGTTCGCTGGAACGCCTGACATCGGGGTGTCACGGTGTCGGGAAGCCTAGTACGCGGGACCGGCACGGCCGAAGGGCCGGACAGGCGACGCGCGGCTGACGAGCACACGGCCCCGAACGGGGCATCTGGTGCGGCATTCAGCCTAACATCACCAGGGCACACTGCTATTCCCCAGAGGTCGATGTCTTCGCATTTTACCTAGCTGGATCATGCCACCTGACCGGACCGTCGTCCCGGCTCCCGCCCGCCCGAGGGTCAGGGCCGGGCACCGGAACGGTCATGCTGAACGCGGGCGCCGTGGGGGGCGACGTTCAACGGGTGTATGTGCCAGCCATTACCCACTTCCGCGCTCATCGAATCAACTCGCGCGGAGCTTGTGAAGACCAGGACCGTCGGGCCGGCCCCGGAGATGACCGCCGGGACGCCCTTCCCGCGGAGGCGCGCGACCAGTTCCGCCGACTCCGGCATCGCCGGCGCGCGGTAGTCCTGGTGCAGCCGGTCCTCGGTCGCGTCCAGCAGCACGTCCGTCCCGAGGCCCTCCGCGAGCGCGGCGATGAGCAGCGCGGCGCGGCCCGCGTTGGCGGCGGCGTCGCCGTGCGGGACGGTGCCGGGCAGCAGCCCCCGGGCCTGCTCGGTGGCCAGGCGACGTTCCGGGACGAACGCCGTGACCTGGCCGATCCTCGGCTCCAGCCGTACCGAACGCGGGCCCGTCCCGCCCGTCCAGGCGATGGTCAGCCCGCCGGCCAGGCAGGGCGCGACGTTGTCGGGATGGCCCTCGATCTCGGTGGCCAGCCGCAGCGCCGCGGCGTCGTCCAGCGCCGCGCCGGCGGGATGCAGGTGCCGGGCGGCGACGATGCCCGCCACGATCGCGGCGGAGGAGGACCCCAGCCCGCGGCTGTGCGGGATGCGGTTGGCGCAGCGCAGCCGCAGCCCGGGCGGCTGGCCGAGATCGGTCCCGGCCAGCTCGTCCAGCAGGCCGAACGCCCGGCGCAGCACCTGCACGATGAGATGCCGCTCGCCGCGGCCGGCGACCTCGGCGCCCTCGCCGTCCACCTCGATGGCGAGCCCGCCGGAGGTCACCGCGACCTCGACGTCGTCGTACAGCGTCAGGGCCAGCCCGAGCGAGTCGAAGCCGGGGCCGAGGTTGGCGCTGGTGGCCGGGGCGCGCACCGTGACCGGCGGCCCGGCGGCGACCTCCGCCCAGTCCCGGTCCGCGGTCACGTGAGGCCCAGGGCGGACGCGGCGGCGTGCGCGTCGACCTTGACCGTGGTCGGGGCGGGCGCCCCGGAGATCGCCCAGTCGGGGTCCTTGAGACCGTTCCCGGTCACCGTGCAGACGACCCGGGCGCCCGGCTCGACCACGCCGCGCTCGACCGCCTGCAGCAGCCCGGCCACCGAGGCCGCGGAGGCGGGCTCCACGAACACGCCCTCCTCGGCCGCCAGCAGCCGGTAGGCCGCCAGGATCTGGCGGTCGGTGACCGAGTCGATCGCGCCGCCCGACTCGTCGCGGGCGGCGATCGCCAGGTCCCAGGAGGCGGGGTTGCCGATCCGGATCGCGGTGGCGATGGTCTGCGGCTTGAGCACCGGCTCGCCCTTGACGAACGGCGCCGCGCCGCTGGCCTGAAAGCCGAGCATGCGCGGGGTCTTCGTGGAGACGTGGTCGGCGGCGTACTCCTTGTAGCCCATCCAGTAGGCGGAGATGTTGCCGGCGTTGCCGACCGGGAGGCAGTGCACGTCCGGGGCGTCGCCGAGCGCGTCCACGATCTCGAACGCGGCCGTCTTCTGCCCCTGGAGCCGGTACTTGTTGACCGAGTTGACCAGCGCCACCGGGTAGTCCACCGACAGCTTGCGGGCCAGCTCCAGGCAGTCGTCGAAGTTGCCGTCGACCTGGAGCAGCCGGGCGCCGTGGACCAGCGCCTGCGCCAGCTTGCCCATCGCGATCTTGCCCTGCGGCACCAGCACCGCGCAGGTCATCCCGGCCCGCACCGCGTACGCGGCGGCCGAGGCCGAGGTGTTGCCGGTGGAGGCGCAGATGACCGCCTTGGCGCCGTCCTCGGCCGCCTTGCTGATCGCCATCGTCATCCCGCGGTCCTTGAACGACCCGGTCGGGTTGGCGCCCTCGACCTTGAGGAACACCTCGCAGCCGGTGAGCTGCGACACCCGGTGCGCGGGCACCAGCGGCGTACCGCCCTCCAGCAGGGTGACGACCGGGGTCCCGTCCGTCACCGGAAGGCGGTCGCGGTACTCCTCGATGAGGCCGCGCCAGGCGCGGGCGGTCGCGTTCACGTCGATCTCCTCAGATGACCTGCGGTGTTGCGAAAATTCTAGGCCCCGCGGGGGTGGGCCCGGGTCAGGGCGTCTCCTCGCCCTCGACCCGCATGACGCTCGCCACCTCGCGCACGATGTCGAGCTTGCGCAGCCGCTCCACGGTCGCCGACAGCGCCGCGTCCGGCGCCCGGTGCGTCACCACGACCAGCTGGGCGTCCTCGCCCAGGCCCTCCTGCCGCACGGCCTGGATCGACACCTCCTGCCGCGCGAACTCCTCGGCGACCGCGGCCAGCACCCCGGAACGGTCGGCCACGTCGAGCTGGACGTAGTACCGGGTGATCGTCTCCCCCATCGGCAGGACGGGCAGCTCGGCGTAGGTCACCTCGACCGGGCCCCGGCTCCCGCCGACCAGGTTGCGGGCCACCGCGACCAGGTCGCCGAGGATCGCCGAGGCGGTCGGGGCGCCGCCCGCGCCCGCCCCGTAGAACATCAGCGGGCCCGCCGACTCGGCCTCGACGAACACCGCGTTGTACGCCTCGCGCACGCTGGCCAGCGGGTGCGACCGCGGGATCATCGCCGGGTACACCCGGACGGACACGCCGCGCCCGCCGTTGCGGCCGTCCTCGGCCGGGACGCGCTCGCAGATGGCCAGCAGCTTGACCACGCTGTCCATCTCCTTGGCCCCGGCCACGTCCGCGGCGGTGACCTCGGTGATCCCCTCCCGGTGCACGTCGGCGGCGGTCACCGGGGTGTGGAACGCCAGCTGCGCCAGGATCGCCGCCTTGGCCGCCGCGTCGAACCCCTCCACGTCCGCGGTGGGGTCGGCCTCCGCGTACCCGAGGGCCTGGGCCTCCTCCAGCGCGTCGTTGAAGCCGGCGCCGTGGGTGTCCATCTGGTCGAGGATGTAGTTGGTGGTGCCGTTGACGATCCCGAGCACCCGGTGCACGTGGTCGCCGACGAGCGACTCGCGCAGCGGGCGCAGCAGCGGGATCGCCCCGGCCACCGACGCCTCGTAGTAAAGGTCGGCGCCGTACTCGCGGGCCGCGGCGAACAGCGTCACCCCATCCTCGGCGAGCAGCGCCTTGTTGGCGGTGATGACCGACTTGCCGGTCTTCATCGCCTCCAGCAGCAGCGACCGGGCCGGCTCGATCCCGCCGATCACCTCGACCACCAGGTCGACGTCGTCCCGCGTGACCAGGGCCTGCGCGTCGGTGGTCACCAGCGCCGGGTCGACGCCCGGCCGCACCCGGTCGGGCCGCCGCACCGCGATGCCCGCCAGCTCCAGCGGGGCGCCCACGCGGGCGGCCAGATCGGCGGCCTGCCCGTTCAGCAGCCGTACGACCTCCGAGCCGACGACACCGCACCCCAGCAGCGCCACCCGCACCGGGCCCCGTTCGGGTTTCACGCTCCAACCTCCGCATCCAGCCGCAACAGGTCATCGTGGGTCTCCCGCCGGACGATGACCCGCGAGGCGCCGTTCCGCACCGCCACCACCGCGGGCTTGGGCACGTAGTTGTAGTTACTGGCCATCGATCGACAGTACGCACCCGTCGCGGCGACCGCCACCAGGTCACCCGCCGCAAGATCTTCGGGCAGCCACAGGTCTCGCACGACGATATCGCCGCTTTCGCAGTGCTTCCCGACAAGTCTGCTGAGCATCGGTCCGGTGTCGGACGCCCGGCTCGCGAGCACGCAGGTGTACTCGGCGCCGTACAGGGCGGTACGGAGGTTGTCGCTCATCCCGCCGTCGACCGACACGTACGCGCGCAGGCCCTCGACGTCCTTGACCGTGCCGACCTCGTACAGGGTGACGCCGCCCGGACCGATGATCGCGCGGCCCGGCTCCACGGTCAGCCGGGGCATGGACAGCCCGTAGGCCCGGCACTCCCGGCTCACGATGGCCCGCAGCCCGTCCGCCAGGGCCTTGGGGTCGTGCGGCTCGTCCCCCGGCAGGTAGGCGATCCCGTACCCGCCGCCCAGGTCGAGTTCGGGCAGTTCGATCCCGTGCTCGTCGCGGATGGCGACCAGCAGCTCGGCCAGCCGGTGGGCGGCCACCTCGAACCCGTCCACGTCGAAGATCTGCGACCCGATGTGCGAGTGCAGCCCCACGAGCTCCATCTGCCTGAGCTCCAGGACCCGCCGTACGGCCTCCAGCGCGGCCCCCGACGTCCGCGAGAACCCGAACTTCTGGTCGTCGTGCGCCGTGGCGATGAACTCGTGCGTGTGCGCCTCGACACCGGTCGTGACGCGCACCATCACCTTCGGCCGCAGCCCCTTCTCCTGCGCCAGGTAGCCCAGCCGGGCGATCTCCTGGAACGAGTCGAGCACGATGCGGCCGACGCCGACCTCCAGGGCCCGCTCCAGTTCCGCGACCGACTTGTTGCTCCCGTGCATCGTGATGCGCTCGGTCGGGAAGCCCGCGGCCAGCGCGACGGCCAGCTCGCCCCCGCTGCAGACGTCGAGGCCGAGCCCCTCCTCGTCGAGCCAGCGCGCGACGGCCGTGCAGAGGAACGCCTTGCCCGCGTAGTGCACGCTGCCGTCGTGGAAGGCGGCGACGTACTCCCGGGCCCGGGACCTGACGTCCTCCTCGTCATAGACGAAGAGCGGCGTGCCGTACTCCTTGGCCAGGTCGCGCACGTCGATGCCGCCGATGCTCACCACCCCGTCCTCGCGCTTGGCGCCACGGGGCCAGATCATCGGGTCGAGGGCGTTGAGATCCGCCGCCGGGGGCATCGGGTGATCTTCGGGCAGGACGTCGGCGTGCCGGGGTCCGGCCGGGTGTACTCGGCTCATAGTCGCTCTCTAGGGGTCTCACCGATCAACTTCAGTCCATTGCTCAGGGCGACGCGCGCGGCCTCCGCCAGCGTGACCCTGGCCGCGTGCACCGCCCCGGGTTTCTCCCCACCCTGGGGCAGCGCGGGACACCGCTCGTAAACGTCATGGAAACCGTCCGCCAGGCGCACCAGATACCTGGGCAGCGCCCCCTGGCGGGCCCGTCCTGGCAACTCCCCCAACAAGGCCAGCAACGCCAGCTCTTCCCGGCGCTCCAGCCCGTCGGGCCGCCCCGGCCGTACCCCCACGTCCCGCGCCCGTCTCCCCACGGCCGCCGCCCGGGCATACGCGTACCGCACCCTGAACCCCGGATTGTCGAACGTCCTCGGCCGGTCGGGCCACGAGAACGGGCGCACCTCGCCGCACCCGTACCGCTCCCCCTCCGCCACGATGTCGGCCGCCAGCTCACCCGGGCACGCCACCGCGATCCGGAGGAACCCCCCGTCGACGTCCACCCGCCCGATCCCGGGCCGCGCCCGCAAAGCCCCCGCCAGCACCCCGGCCTCGACGCCGGCCCGCAAGGCCACGGGACTGCCGTAAACACCCGGCCCCACACACCGGAGCGCCACGTCGGGGACGCTTCCCCCCGCGTCCCGCACCACGCCCATGAGGGCAGCGCTCACCTCGGCTGGAGTCACTCTGGTGAGACTATCCGACCACTATGTGGACGCCGCCGCCAGCTTCCGCACCGTCTGTATGAGGTGATTGGGATCGAACGGCTTGGTGACGTAGGCGTCCACGCCGATCTCGTACCCCCGCCGCACATCGTGCTCCTGCGCCCGCGCGGTGATCATCACGACCTTGATCGGCCGCGTCTCCTCGTCCTCCCGGAGCCGCGCCGCGGTCACCCACCCGTCCAGCCGCGGCATCATCACGTCCAGCGTGATCACGTCCGGCCGCACGTCCCGCACCTTGTCCAGGCAGTCCTGCCCGTCCACCGCGGTCGCCACGTCGAACCCCTCCAGGCTCAGGTTCACCTGGATGAGCTGGCGGATCACCTCGTCGTCGTCGACGACCAGCACGCGTCCCAGTGGCTCGCTCACGGCCACGAAGTTAGTGGACTCCGCCCTACCGCGCACGGCGAACCGTCCAGGTACGCGCAGGCTCCCCAACCCTGGTAGCCTTCTTCTCGCGCCGAACGACCAGGGCGCAGGGCCCCCTTAGCTCAGGGGATAGAGCAACGGCCTCCGGAGCCGTGTGCGCAGGTTCGAATCCTGCAGGGGGCACTCCAAAGACCAGGCCCATCCTTGCTGCGCTGCCACTTATGATTGCGCGATGTCGCTCGCAGTGCGCTGGACTCGGCTGCTCATGGTGGTATCGGCAGCCAGCTTTATCGGCGCGGCCTACGCAATCCGCGCCACGATGGACGGGCCCATCGAACAGTACTCGGGCGCCGCCTTGTCCGCGGCCATCGTCTACACGATAGTGATCTTCATATGGCCACCGATCTCCCCGCTGCCCGCCGGTAGCGCCGCGATCGCATACTGCTGGTTCATCGAGTACGCGCAGCTCACCCCCATACCCGCGGCACTCTCCCAACGCAGCTGGCTCGCGCGCCAGCTGCTAGGCGCCCAGTTCGACCTCATTGATGTTGCCTGGTACCCCGTCGGCGTCATCCCCTTGGTCGCCGCCCATTGGTTCCTTCGGGCCCGCACACGTTCCCGAACAGACCCGACACCCGTTGCGCCTTAGGCCAACCCCGCCGCCAGAGCCAGAGTGTCCACTCGCTGCCGAACAAGCTCTTTGAGATCAAGGGCGGCGTGGGCGCCGGTCCCCTCTCGGCGGGCCGTCTTATCCGTCCTCGGACTCCACCAGGCCCATCCCGAAAGCGAACCCCTGCACGGACTCCCGTTCCGCGGGATCCGCCTCAGCAGCGACCAGCGCCGCCAGCTCGTCGACCAACCTACGTTTGCCCACGTCCGACAACTGGTGCAGCAAGTACGCGGCGTACTCCATCTGCTTCAACGCCGTGTCGTCATCGAGCACCGAGTCATCACACTCCTCGAAGAACCGCGTGTAGGCGATCGCGACCTTGAGGAGTTGGGTCACCAGCTCAGAAGATCCGCTCACCACCGCATCATCCCGCACGAAAGCCGATCGCGCTCGAGAAGGGATCTGCGCCGCCCCATGCAGTTGCCTTATCTCCTGTCGGGAGAACCCGGTGGGCATTCTTGGCCACCTCTGGACCGGCTACCGGCTCAGCGCGCTGCATCAGATCGTCATTGCCCCCTGTCCGTTCAGCCCGCTCCCCCTCGTCCAGCTCCAGGACCGGATTCCCACTTATTTCGAAGAGAATTCGCTCTCAGATGTCGTTTTTCTCGAGCATTCAAACTCCGGCCTCTATCTTGACAAGCCTTCGGATAGTAACTGGCATGAACAACAATTCGATGGTCTTGGCACTGCTGCCCTGAATCACGCAGACACCCTGAACCTCATCAGTGACCTGATTGACCGCCTTGCCCGCTGACTACCCCTTGCGTCGGGCCAGCAGGTCGATGACCTCGGTGACGCAGCGACGGGCAGTTGCAATGCCGACGCCGAACGCGGCGGTCAGCGTGCGGGGCCCGCTGTGAGTGATCTCGTGCCGCACGAGTGAGGCCGCGGCACCGCCGATCGGGCATTCTCGGGTCATGGCGATCTGGGTCCACGTACGTGGCTGGCTGGAGTTCCACGGGCAGGAGGCCGAGGCGGAACGCGTCCTTGGGGGCGAGGGGTGGACCTTCGTGCGGGCGGTCTGGTCCAACGTCGCCTTCTGTGTACGTGACGTCCGGCGGGGCGAGGAGAACGAGCTGCTCGGGCAGATCCGCGAGGTCGCCGCTCGGCCCGCCAACGAGGACGGCGACCATGTGAGCGGGCTCTTCCACGGTTTCAGCGAAGAAGACGGGGCGTTCGAGTGGCGCGTACGGGATGGGCAGGTCCACGTCAGCCCTGCGCCGGAGCGCTACGACTACTTGTGGTGGTAGTGCGGGACCGGGTGCACCAACCATCCGGCCAGCGGCTGAACGGCCGGCACTTCTCCCTGGACGGCTACTTCGGGATTCGGGGGGCTACTTTCTGGGCGAACTCGCCTGCCTTGCCGCAGATATCCATCTCGCCTGGGTTCGGATTGTAGACGCTCACCCCTACGTTCCCGAAGGACGCCGGCCACTGGATGAGGCAGTTCTTCGCACTCCGGGTGGTCTGGGCGGACGGCGGCAGGCCGGCGATCGTCACCGGTTCGGGCTTTCCGGCCCCCTGTACTCCGATGTCCAGGGACCCGTACGTGAGCATGAGATTGGCGGAACCCCAGCCCGGCGGCGACCACCGGCAGAGCCTCACCCAGGGCTTGCCTGTTCCCGGTTCGCCGGTTCCCTGAGCCTGGCCCGCCCACAGTTTGAAGTCGCGCTTGGTGCCGTCGTCGGGCGTCTGGCACGGGTCGGGGATGCCGTTGGCGTCGGTCGGGACGGGTGTGGGTGTGGTGCTCGTCCCCGCCGCGGCCGGCGTGGAGGCAGCGGGGCCGTCTGGCTCCTTGTCGTCCCCGGACGCGGCCACCAGCGCCACCGCGCCCGCTCCGGCCACGGCCAGGGCGAGGGCGCAGCCGGCGGCGATGAGCGCGACGCGCTTGGGGCGGACGGGGGGCGGCAGCGTACGGGTGAGGGACGGGGGTGCGCCGATCATGTGCAGGGCCTGGGGTACGGTCGGCCGCGCCGCGGGGTCCTTGTGCATGAGGGCGGTGATGAGGGGGCCGAGCCTGCCCGCGCGCTGCGGTGGCGGGGGCTGGTGCATCATGACGGCCCGCAGCGTCCCGCTCGGGGTGTCGCGGCGGAACGGTGAGAGGCCCTCCACGGCGTGGTACAGCGTCACCCCCAGGGAGAACAGGTCGCTCGCGGTGTTTCCGTCGGCGCCGTCGGCGCGTTCGGGGGCGAGGTACTCGGCGGACCCGATGATCAGACCGGTCGCGGTGATGGCGGTGTCGGCCTGGTGCACCGCGATGCCGAAGTCGGTGAGCAGGACGTCGCCGTTGCCGGTCAGCATCACGTTGGCCGGTTTGACGTCCCGGTGCAGGATGCCGGCGGCGTGCGCGGCGCCGAGCGCGTTCAGCAGGCCGGCCGCCACCGCGGCGGCCTCCTCCACCGGCAGCGGGCCGTCCTCCCGGAGGCGCTGCTCCAGTGAACGGCCGGGGACGCGCCGCATCACGATCCAGGGGACGCCGTCCTCGATGACGACGTCGTGCACGGTCACGATGTTGGGGTGGTCGCGCAGGCGGGCGGCGTTGCGCGCCTCGCGTTCGGCGCGGGCCAGGCGCTGGCCTCGCTCGGCCTCCGACCCCGGTGGCAGCCAGATCCCCTTGACGGCCACGGTCACGCCCAGCGCCTCGTCGCGCGCCTCCCACACCTGCCCGAATCCGCCCGACCCGAGCGGTTCCAGCAGGCGGTACCGGCCACCCACCAGGCGCCCCGGGCGAGTGCCGCCGACGTCGTCTCCCTCAGTCACGACGACGATTATGTTGCCGAACAGACGTGGCTGTCTATTAGATTCGCCGGCTCTCGCGCGGAGGCACCGGTGGCGGTTCGGCATTGAACGCGACAAATCGTCGGCGGCGCGGTAGAAACAAGATCGGAGTCTCCTGGCCGAGCCGCCAGGGACCTCCCTCGTCGCGGGACCATCCGGGATCCGCGACCACGAAGGAACGGCGCGGCCGTCGGATGGGGAACCGGGTACGGGCGGCCGGTGAGGAGAAGCTGGTGGCCGACGAGCGCCCTCGGCCGGGTGGATTCGACCCGTACGTGTCGAACATCGCTCGGATGTACGACTACTACCTCGGCGGGAAGGACCACTACGAGGCCGACCGCGCCCGCGCCGAGGAGGCGATCGCCGCCGATCCCACGCTGGTGACCCTGATCAAGGAGAACCGGGCGTTCCTCGGGCGGGCGGTGCGGTACATGGCCGCGCGGGGCATCGACCAGTTCCTCGACATCGGCACCGGCCTGCCCACCCAGCAGAACGTGCACCAGATCGCGCACTCGGTGAATCCCGACGCCCGGGTCGTCTACGTCGACTACGACGGGCAGGTGGTCGCGCACGGGCGGGCGCTGCTCGCGCGTTCCGCGGGGACCCGGATGATCCAGGCCGACCTGCGCCGCCCGCGGGAGATCCTCGATCACCCCGAGGTCCGGGACGCCCTGGACTTCAGCAGGCCGGTGGGGTTGCTCCTGGTGGCGACGCTGCACTTCGTCCCCGACGAGAACGACCCGGCCGGGATCATGGCCGAGCTGCGCGGCGAGCTGGCGCCGGGCAGCCACCTGGCGCTGACCCATGCCTCGGCCGACGGCGTTCCGGACGTGGTGGCCAAGGTCGTGGAGGTCTACAAGAAGACCTCCGCGCCGGGCACGCCGCGTACGCGGGAGCAGGTGACGGGGCTGTTCGGCGAGTTCGGCCTGGTCGACCCGGGCCTGGTGTGGGCCCCGCTGTGGCGCCCCGAGCGTCCGGTGGACATGGAGGAGGCCCAGCGGATCTGGTTCTACGCGGGCGTCGGCCGCAAGCCCTGAGGTCCGCGAGCCCCGAGGTCTTGGCAGGGCGCCTCCGATCGTTGATCGTTTAACTGGCATCCGTGGAGAGAGGGCGACATGCGGGCGATGACGGTCGGGGCGGCGCTTGAGGACGCGACGGCGCGGGACAAGGCGTTCCTGTACGACGGCGATGACACCATCACGTTCACCGGGTTCGACGAGATGGCCGACCGGGTCGCGGGCGGGCTGCTCGCGCGCGGCATCCGGCGCGGCGACCGGATCGGGCTGCTGGGGCTGAACACGCCGCAGTGGCTGGCCGCGTTCTTCGGCGCGGCGCGGATCGGCGCCGTCGTCGTCCCGCTGAACGTGCGCTACCGGGAGCGCGAGCTGACCTACATGCTCGGCCAGAGCGGCGCCCGCGCGGTCATCTGCGTGGACGCCGTCCCGGACTTCGACTTCGCGGCGTTCTTCGAGGGGTTCCGGCCGGAACTCCCGGGCGTGAGCGACTACGTGTTCTTCGGGACGGGCTTCCCGGGCAGCACCTCGTTCGACGAGCTGGCCGCGGCGCCCGCCGACCCGGCGGCGCTGGCGGCGGCGCGCGGGGCGGTCGACCCCGGGGACCCGCTGATGATCCTTTACACGTCGGGGACGACCGGGCGGCCCAAGGGCGCGATGATCACCCATCGCGGCATCCTGGCCTCGGCGTCGGCGCAGGCGGAGCACTGCGCGATGCACGACGGCGACGTGCTGCTCGGGCACCTGCCGTTCAACCATGTCGGCGGCATCACCTGCACCGTCATGGCCGCGCTGGTCAGCGGCGGGTCGGTGGCGCTGCTGCCCGCGTTCGGCCCGGACGCGGCGCTGCGCGCGATCGAGCGCCACCGGGTGACCTTCCTGGGCGCGGTGCCGACGATGTACGTGCTGATGCTCGGCCAGAAGGACTTCGCCGACCGCGACGTGTCGTCGGTGCGGATCTGCACCGCGGGCGGGTCCAACGTGGAGCCGGCGCTGGGCGAGGCGATCCGGCGCGGCTTCCCCGGGGCGTCGCTGTACGGCCTGTACGGGCTGTCGGAGTCCTCGGGGGCGTGCGTGCTGTCGGCGCCGGACGACGGCCCGGAGACGGTCTCCCGCACGCTGGGCGTGATGATCGGGGACTTCGAGGCGCGGGTGGCCGGGCCGGACGGCGCCGTGCTGCCGCCCGGCGAGACCGGTGAGCTCCAGGTCCGCGGCGGGTGCGTGGCCGCGGGCTACTGGGACATGCCGGAGGAGACCGCCGAGGTCTTCCTCCCGGACGGCTGGCTGGCCACCGGGGACATGGTCGCGATGGAGCCGGACGGGCACCTGGTGCTGCGCGGGCGCAAGAAGGAGATGTACATCCAGGGCGGCTTCAACGTCTACCCGGTGGAGATCGAGAACATCCTGGCCACCCATCCGAAGGTCGCCATGGTCGGCGGGATCGGCGTGCCCGACGAGGTGCTCGGCGAGGTCGGCCGGTTCTACGTGGTGCCGCCCCCGGGCGGCGAGCCGCCCACCGCCGAGGAGCTGACCGCGTACTGCCGCGAGCGGCTGGCCGACTACAAGGTGCCCCGGCAGTTCGTCGTGACCGACGAGGTGCCGCTGACCCCCGTCGGCAAGATCCACAAGGCCCTGCTGAAGGAGCGGTACCTGTCCGGCGCGCGGTGACCCCGTCCGGTCTTGGCCGCCCTGTTGCCGGGCGGCGGCACGGGCCCCCTTATCCCGTATCGCGCATTTAAGAATGCGGAGATATGTGATGACATCGAGGCGGGTAGGTCGATCGGCGATGATCGCTCACCGGTGAGGTGCCGCGACACGGATCGACAAAGGGGCACAATGAGGACTATGAACCGGAAATGCCTGACCTTCGCCGCGACCGGGCTGGTCGGTGGCGGTATCGCGCTGTTCGGCGCGGGGTCCGTCCCGGCGGCGAACGCCCAGGAAGGGGATTATGGCATTTGCGAATACAGGGTCACCGCGAGGCACGGGCTCAAGGTGCATACGGGGCCGGGGCTGCGTTATCGGGTCATCGGCACGCTGCCGTACCGCAAGGAGGTCCGGGCCGATTGCAAGAAGAGGGGATGGACCGAGCTTCGCGGCGATGTCCCGGTGGAACTCCGGCACGGGTTCGTCGATGCCGCCCATCTTCGCCTGATCCGGGTCATCTATCCCCCTGACGGCGGGGTCGCCGCCGGCGCGGGCGCCACCTCGCCGGGGACGAACCCGTACCTGGCCGGTACGGGCCTCGCCGCGATCGCGGCGGGCGCGGGCGTGGCGGTCATGGCGCGGCGGCGCCGTACGGCGGGCGTCTGACCGGCCGGACGCGGCGTTCGCCCGGTCACCGGGCGGGCGCCGCGCCGCCGGGATCGGCTCGGGCGCCGCGCCGGCCGGACCGCTCGGGCGGGGGCGTTCGGCTCGCCGTGCTCTTCAGCCCGCGGCGACCGGGGCGAGGTGGCCGACGAACCAGTCACGGGCGAGCGCGGCGACCGCTTCCAGCGCCCCGGGCTCCTCGAACAGGTGGGTGGCGCCGGGGACGACCGCGAGGTCGTGCTCGCAGTGCAGCCGCGCCTGCGCCTCGCGGTTGAGGTAGAGCACCGCGTCGTCCCGGCCGCCCACGATGAGCAGGGTCGGCGCGGTCACCTCCTCCAGGCGGGGCGCGGCCAGGTCGGGCCGCCCGCCGCGGGAGACGACGGCGGCGACGTCGCCGGGCAGGTCGGCCGCGGCCCGCAGGGCCGCGGCGGCGCCGGTGCTGGCACCGAAGTACCCGACGCGCAGCCCCCGCACCTCCGGCCGCTCCCGCACCCAGCCGGTGACCTCGACCAGGCGCCGGGCCAGCAGGCCGATGTCGAAGACCTTGCCGCGGTCGTACTCCTCCTCCGGGGTGAGCAGGTCGAACAGGAACGTCGCGAGCCCGGCCCGGTTCAGCTCCGCCGCGACGTACCGGTTGCGGGGGCTGTGCCGGCTGCTGCCGCTGCCGTGGGCGAACATGACGACCCCGCGGGCGTCCCCGGGGACGGTGAGGTGCCCGGCCAGCCGCATCGGGCCGGCGCGCACCTCCACCTCCTCCGCCCTCGCCCGCTCACCGGACCCGGGTACGCCGGACGGCTCGGGGCCGGCCTGCCGCAGGAGGGCCAGGACCTCCTCGTCGGAGGTCTGGGTGAAGTCGCCGTAGAACTGGCCGATCGAGGCGAACAGCTCCGGCGTGTCCAGGCAGACGAGCTCGTCGGCGTCCCCTCCCAGCCTGGCGGTCCAGTCGGGGGGCGCCACCGGCACGGCGAGCACCACGCGCGCCGCCCCCTGGGCGCGGGCGACCTGGCACGCCGCGCGCGCCGTCGATCCGGTGGCGATGCCGTCGTCGACCACGATGACCGTCCGGCCGCGCAGCGGCACCCGGGGCCGGTCACCGCGGAAGCGCCGGGCGCGGCGTTCCAGCTCGGTGTGCTCGCGTTCCTCCACGGCGGCGAGTTCCTCGGCGGAGACGCGCGCCAGCCTGACGATCTCCTCGTTGATCTCGCGGGCGCCGCCCTCGCCGATGGCGCCCATCCCCAGTTCCGGCTGCCACGGCACGCCGAGCTTGCGGACCACGATGACGTCCAGCGGCGCGCCCATCGCCCGGGCCACCTCGAAGGCCACCGGGACGCCGCCGCGCGGAAGGCCGACCACGACCACGTCCTCGCCGCGCAGGCGCCGCAGCCGCTCCCCCAGCCGGCGCCCCGCGTCGGTACGGTCAAGGAACATCATGGATCCCTCCCCTCGCTTCCAGCGTCCGCCCGGCACGGCCTGCCCGGCCAGGGACGATGGTCCTCATCCGGGGGGCGTTCGCGCGGGCCGCGCCCGTACGACGGCCACGGGCCCCTTCGCCTGGTGGAGGACGGTGTGGCTGGTCGATCCCAGGTGCAGCCCGGGGAACCCGCCGCGTCCCCTGGCCCCGACGACCAGGAGTTCCGCGGTGCGCGACGCCTCGATCAGCACCGGGACCGGCCCGCCCTCGACCACCTGCTGCGTCACCGGTACGCCGGGCTCCCGGTCGGACCATCCGGCCAGGGCCTCCGAGAGCAGCCTCGCCCCCTCCCGTTCGGCCTCCGCCTTGTCGTAGACGGCGGGACGGATGCCCGGCGGGGACTCGGGATGGGACCAGGCGTGGACGGCGTGCAGGGCGACGTCGCGCAGCGCCGCCTCCTCCAGCGCGAAGCCCACGGCGTCGGCGGAGGACTCGGAGCCGTCGATCCCGATCACGACCTCCGGGTTCCGGGGGCCGGTGTCCGGGGGGACGATGACGACCGGGCACCGGGCGTGCTCGGTGGCCTGGCGGCTCACCGAGCCGAGCAGCAGCCGGGTGAGCCCGCCGGTTCCGTGGGTGCCGAGGACGAGCAGGGCGGCGTCGGCCGCCTCCTCCAGGAGCGTCCGCGGGATGTGCCCGACGCCGAGCCGGGTGCCGACCTCGACGGAGGCGAACGCGCCGGCCCGTTCCTCGGCGGCCTCCAGGACCCGCAGCCCGGCGGCCTCCGGCCGGGGCGCCCCCAGGCCCGGTTCGGCGTCCGCCCGGACGTGGTACTCCCAGCGGGCCGCGATGTGCACGATCCGCAGGGGCAGCCGCCGCCTCCCGGCCTCGGCGGCGGCCCAGTCGACGGCGTAGAGGGCCTCCGGCGATCCGTCCACGCCGACCACGATGGGTTCGCTCATGCGTCCCGCCCCCTCCGCCGGATGCCCGATGCCCTTCCTGGTCATCGTGGGTCCGCCGTTCCCCGGCGGGTAGGGCCGATGGTCCCTCGCACCGTCCGTGGCTCCCGGCGCCGGCCACGGTGTGAGGACCTTCGCCCCTGGATACCCCGCCGGTGCCGGGGAAGGGTGGAGTCGGACCCTCGCGATGGACGCCGGGCGAGGAGGTGGGACCGGATGGGCATCGCCGATCGGATGGCCGAGATCTTCACGGCCAAGGCCAACGCGGCGCTGGACCGCGCCGAGGACCCGCGCGAGCTGCTGGACTACTCGTACACCCTCCAGCGCAACCTGCTCGCCGACGTCCGCCGCGGCCTGGTGGACGTCGCGACGGCCCGGGAGCGTACCGAGCAGTGGCAGGAGGAACTGCGGACCTCCGCGCACCACCTGCAGGACAAGGCGGAGAAGGTGCTCGCGGCGGGCCACCCGGAACTCGCCCGCGAGGCGCTGGCCGAGCGTACGAGGCTGCTCGACCAGGCGGACGCGCTCGCCGAACGCCAATCCACCCTCCGCGCGGAGGAGGACCGGCTCACCGCCGCGTCGCAACGCCTTCAGGGGAAGATCGAGGAGTTCGGCCACCGCAAGGAGTCCCTCAAGGCCCGGTACACGCTCGCCGAGGCCGAGTCCTATGTGGACGAGATGGTGGCGGGGCTCTCCGGAGACATGACCGGTGCCGGTGCCGCCGCCCGGCGCGCCCAGGACAGGTCGGCCCACCACCGCGTCCGCGCCGACGCCCTCGACGAGCTGCTCGAATCGGGCGCGCTGCGCGAGGCGCTGCTGGACGTGGAGCAGGAACCCGTCCCGCCCGATCTCCACGCCCGCCTGGACGAGGCCATCACCGGCGCCGCGGTGGACGAGGAGCTGGGACGCATGAAGGCGGGCCTTCACGAGCGGGACTCCTCGGTGGCGGAGCCGCGTCCTCCCTCCGGCGAAGGCGAATAGGCGCCGGGCGGGCACGTTTCGTGCCCGAGCGCACCGAGAAGGAAGCAGACAAAGGGGGATTATCTATGACAACCGCACGCGAAGTCATGCATGCCGGAGTCGAATGCCTGGGGCTCGACGACACCCTCGTCACGGCCGCCAAGCGGATGGCCGAGCTGGACGTGGGCGCCATGCCCGTCTGCGGGGACGACGACCGGCTCCGCGGGATCATCACCGACCGCGACATCGTGGTGAAGACCATCGCCAAGGACAAGAACCCGTCCCAGGTGAAGGCCTCGGAGCTCATCGGCGAGACCCCGGTGTGGTTCGTCGAGCCGAACACCGACGTCGACGAGGTACTCCACAACATGGTCGAGCACAAGATCCGCCGGCTGCCCGTACTGGACAACGAGCGGCTCGTCGGCATCATCAGCCAGGCCGACCTCGCGGCCAAGCTGCCCGAGGACAAGGTCGGCGAGCTGGTAGAGGCCATCTCCACCACATCGCACTGAAACCCACGGAAGGGGGTGCGCCACCGGGCGCACCCCTTCGCACGCCTGGTGCCGCAACCAGAACCGCTCGCCGGGCCGAACGCGTCGTCCGTCACGTTGACTGCGGCGAGTTGCTGTCTCAGAGCGCTCCATGACGACAACTCGCCGCAAGTCAACGCGTCCCCGGCTCGGTCCGGGGCAAGTGGCCGTCGCCAGCCGCGCTCCCCGCTAACGCGCGCCGGGAGGATCGGGCGGGCCGTCGACCTCGAACCACACGACCGTGTGGCCGGTCGCCGGTTCGATGTGCCGACCCCAGCGGGACGCGAGCGCGCCGACTATGCCGAGTCCCCGCCCGTTGGTGGCGGTGAGAGGTACGTCCCGCTGGACCGGTGTGCGCCCCTCCTGGCTACCGGTGTCGCGGACCTCGACACGCACTGCGGGCGTGCCGAGGACGTACAGGGTCACGGTGATCTTGCCGTCCCCGCCGTGAACGACCGCGTTCGCGATGACCTCACCGGCGCACAGCTCAACGTTGTCCATGGCATCGGCCGTGAGCATCTGCCCGTCCCTGTTGGCCAGCCGGTCCATCACCCACCGGCGGGCACCGGGGACGGCGCCCCGGTCCTGGGCGAACGTGAACACCCCCAGCTCGATGCGGTCGTGGCTCATGGACGCGGTCACCACATGTACCCGCGCCGAACCCTCGACCGTTGGCGCCTTTCCTTCTTGAGGCGGCGTCGCGCCGTCCGCAGCCCTCGGATGACCCGCCGCGCGGTCTGCTTGGGGTTGGAGGCGGGACCGATAGGCCACCGATGCGGCGGACTGTCGGACGTCTGCGGGACCACCAGATAGAACCAGGTGGGACTGAAAGGGCGGCGCCGTTGCGCCGCTTTACGCCGCGCCCGCGCCCCCTTGTTCCGGGGCGTGCGGACGATCACGTACACAGGTGCGTCGAGTCCCCATGCCGTGATCTTGAGGCAGCGTTCGCCGGACGGATCGACGGCCGGCCGGATTCCCACATCGGCGTGCCGCCTGAGGCGGTCGGCGAGTAGATCCAGCGGACCGGGGGTGGGACATGGTGCAGAAGTCGCGAGATATGGGATGAGGGTGGAATCGGGCTTTTGCCGTGAGGCCACCTCTACCGCTTGAACCATCGTGATCACTCCCGTTGGCCTGATAACGGGGGATGGCCAGCGCCCTGCGTTCGGGGCCTGGCATCCTGTGGAGCACCAGAGTGCTACGTCATATTGTTGTTGGCAAGTCCCCATTGGGGATTCCCCAGAATGTGAGGTATGTGCATGTCTGACCGATCAAGCCCGACTGTGCGCGCCCGTCGGCTCACGCATGAGTTGAGGCGGCTACGCGATGAACGGGGGTGGACCATCGACCAAGTCGTCCAGCGTTCGCTTGGAGACTTCAGTTCCTCCGCGCTTTCACGATGGGAGAACGGTGAGCGCCGGATCCGCCCGAGTGATCTCAATCGGCTACTCGACATCTACGATGTGGCGCCCGAACGTCGCGACGTACTGCTCACACTGGCACGCCAGGCCCGCGAGCGCGGATGGTGGCACGCTTACGGCACCGCCGTCCCCACATGGTTTCAAGTGTTCGTAGGACTCGAAACGGAAGCGGCATCCGCACGGGCGTACGAGAGCGAGCTTGTTCCGGGGCTGCTTCAGACGGCCGAGTACTACCGAGCCTTCCTGCACGCCGCGCCCGCCGCGGGCGACGCGGAGGAGATCGAGCGCAAGATCGAGGTTCGGACAGCGAGACAAGAACGTCTGACCGGCGACGACCCGCTCATGTTCTGGGCAGTGATCAATGAGGCTGTGATCCGACGCCCTGTCGGCGGCCCGGACATCATGCGTGAGCAAGTGCGCCACATAGCAGACTTCGCGGCCCTTCCCCATGTGACTGTGCAGGTCCTACCGTTCCGCGCGGGCGCACATCCCGCCATGGCCAGCCCATTCACCGTTCTGGAGTTCCCGGAGTCCTACGACCATGACGTGGCGTACTTGGAGAACTCGGCCGGTGCCCTGTACCTGGAGGAGGAACACCAGGTAAAGCGCTACGACCTCATGCATCGGCACCTCACTGCGAAGGCGCTCGACCCGGACGAGTCCCGGGCACTCATGCTGGAGGCTGCCAACGATCTACGATGAGCCGACTACCGGATAGGAGGGTGCCGGATGACCCAACCCAATGCCCACGTCGCGTGGCGCAAGAGCAAGCGAAGTGGGGACGGCGGTAACTGCGTCGAGGTCGCAGACCTCACGGTCGCAGTCGGCGTTCGAGACAGCAAGGATCCGGACGGCCCCCGGCTGAGCCTGTCACGTGATCAGTGGATTCACCTGACGGCCACGCTGAAGTCTCTCTGACCCCCACGAAACCCTCGACGCTGGAGCGTCGGGGGTTTCTCTGCGTCCGGCGCAGCGCCCAGGGGCGTTCTCCGGGCCGGGCGCGCATCGTCCGTCACGTTGACTTGCGGCGAGTTGCTGTCTCAGGGCGCTCCGAGAGGACAACTCGCCGCAAGTCAACGTGTGCCCAGCTTGGTCGGGGCCGTCACCAGTCGTGTGGCAACGGGCTCGTCTCGGGATCGGGCCCTCCCGTCTCCTCCGGGACGATGGTGGGCTTGGTGAGCCCGGCCGGGACGAGGAGGAACACCTTGGGGCTCAGGCGGTCGAAGTCACCGCCCCGCCCGAAGACGAGCCCGGCGGCGAAGTCCACGAACTGCCTCGCCACGTCGTCGGACAGCGCCGTCAGGTCCATCACGACCGGGACACGCTTGTTACGGAAGAAGTGCCCCACGTGCAGCGCCTCGTTGTAGTCGCGAGGGCGCAGTGTCTTGACCATCACCAGGCCAGTCTCCCTTAGCCACCTCGGACGTCAAGGGCAGGGCTGGCGAGTTCAGGACCACGTGAGCCAGGGGACAGGCGCCATGCCCCACACGTCCTGCGCCCGGTGAAGCCTGAACCGGAACGGCCCGTTCACGCCGCCGGTCGGTTGCCCGAGGCGGCCGGCGCCGTGAACGCGCCCGGTCCCGGGCCAAGCAGTTCCTTGAGCGATCGGGCCGCGATGAGATGAAGTCTATTCAGACTCGGCGCGCTCTCGCGGGTGGGGAATTCCCCCCTCAATATTTATGCCAAGCAAGCGAGCATCGAAGATTTTCACTTCTACAAATAAGGTGAACTGATCAGGTGATTCCGATTTTGCAAGGTCAGTCCGGCGGGGCCGGTCGACCATCACCACCCCGGCCCACCTGATAATCTCAAAAATAGCCTCTGCGCATCGTCAGAGTGAGGCCGTCCATGGACGGGCCCAGTCGATGTGGCACACCGCACCAGAGGCACCCTCCCGCCCTCCATGGGCACCGCGACACCGCCTGGAGGTCGCGAACGGGGCTCAGGTGACCGGTCTCCGACTCGGTCACATCCTGCAACGGGAGGCGCCGGACCCGAAGGAACCGTTCGCCGGGTCACCGCCCCTGGACCTGCCCTTCCTCTGCAAACCGGCCGCCCCGCCAGAGCCATGAGCGAATGAGCGATCAGCGGAGAGTGGCCGTCCCGCGATAGAGAGTCATGTGATCTAGATCACATATCTCCGGACGGCCTTTTTGATCAGCGGCCTGACCTGCATGAATGTGATCGGGGTCACGTCGCTGGTGCCGGGTGCGGCGGACGGGGCGAGGGGTGCGGCTGTTGCCGGATTTTCGGGTGCCATGGGAAAATTTAGTCAATCGATTGACTAGATCTCGGAAGGTTCGCAATGAGAGGACGGAAACCGTGAGACGCGGTCGCAGGACCGCGCTCGCAATGGTCGCCTCGGCCGCGCTCATCGGAACGCTCACGAGTGCGCCCGCACAGGCGGAACCCACCGATTCCGCGAATACGACGGCATGGCGGAACGGGGCCCTCCAGGTGGACACGGCGGGTGTCGTGTCCCGCTCGGATCTGGTCCTGAAAAAGCCGTCATGGCAGGCGTACCAGAGCATGCCGGTCGGCAACGGAACGCTGGGCGCGGCGGTCTGGGGCGAGGACGGTTTCAGCGCGCAGCTCAATCGCGCCGACACCTTTCCCAACCTGAAGTCCGCCGGGCGACTGGTGGTTCCGGGGCTCTTCCCGCTGCTGCGGGCGCCCGACTACCAGGGACGGCTGCGGCTGCACGAGGCCGAACTGGCGCAGAGCGGCGGCGGCATGTCCGCCCGCAGCTACATGCGCGCCGACCGGGACCAGTTCGTCCTGGAGGTCACCGGCGCCGACCCGGACGTCACGCAGACCGCCGACCTGCGGCTGTGGGAGGGGCGCTCCCCCGTCACGTACGCCGGGCGGGGCGTCGCGGCGCTCGCCGAGACGTTCAAGGACGCGAAGTCGGGAGGGACGACCGGGGCGGTGGCGGCGCTGACCGCGGCCGGCCGGGACGTCACCGCGAAGGTCGTCGACGACCGCACGGTGCGGCTGAGCTTCAAGCCCCGGGCGGACGGGAGCTTCCGCGTCGTGGCCGGGGTCCCCGCCTACACGGGCGGCGACCTCGGCGCGGCGGCGGACCGGGCGGTCTCCGGCGCGCTCGGGGAGGGGATCGACCGGGCCCACCGGAACTGGTGGGAGCGGTTCTGGAGGTCGGCGGCGCCGATGCGGATCACCTCGCCGGACGGTTCCGGCGAGTACATGGAGACGCTCCGCGCGCAGCAGCTCTACATGACCGCCGCCACGATGCGCTCGGCGGTGCCCAGCAGCCACGGCGGCGTGATCAACATGTTCTCGCCGTGGCGGGACGCGGTGCACTGGTCGGCCGACCACTGGTGGCACTTCAACCTGCGCCAGCCCGTCTACACCAACTTCGGCGCGGACACCGAGGAGTTCAACGTCCCGTACTTCCGGTTGTACCTCGACCGGCTGGAGGAGATGCGGGAGTGGACGCGCACCCACTGGGAGGGGTCCGAGGGCGTCTGCGTGGCCGAGTACCTGCGGTACGACGGCACCGCCGAGGCCTGCGACAGCAAGAGGCCGCCCGACTGGCTGAACCGGATCGTCACGACCGGCCCCGAGGTCGTCTACAACCTGTGGCTCCAGTACCGGTACACGAGGGAACGTTCCATCCTGGATGAGTCCTATCCGCTCATGAAGGACGTGGCCCGGTTCTACCTGTCGATCCTCAAGGAGGGGGACGACGGGAAGCTGCACCTGCACAACGTGAACGCGATGGAGACGCAGTGGGACACCTCCGACCCCGCCACTGACCTCGCCGCCATGCGCGTGATCTTCCCGATCATCGCCGACCTGGCGGGCCCGAAGGGCGACGCGAAGCTGGCCGCGGACCTGCGCGCGGCCCTCCCGAAGATCCCGGACTTCCGTAAGGTCACCCGCAACGGCGAGCAGGTGATCGCCTGGTCGGGCACCGACGAGCAGGGACGCAACACGCAGAACCCCGACACCGAGCCGCTGTTCCCCTGGGGCCTGTACGGCGCGGAGTCCGAGCTCATGCAGTCCACGTTCCGCAACCGCGTCTACGTGCAGACCCGGGAGTGGTCGGAGGACGCGCTGCTCGCGGCCCGGCTCGGCCAGGGCGAGGAGATGAAGCGCCTGCTCGTCCAGGGCACCAAGGACTTCCAGATCTTCCCGAACGGGTTCACCGCGCACGGGAAGAACGCCGACCCGATCCGGGAGAGCAACTACTACAACGGCTGGGGCGCGATAGTGGGGTCCGCCCTCCAGGAGTCGCTGGTGCAGTCGTACCAGGGCACGGTGCGGGTCGCGGCGGCCTGGCCGCGGGACTGGGAGGTCTCCGGGTCCGTGCAGGTCCAGGGCGGACACCGGGTCAGCACGCAGGTCCGGGGCGGTGAGCCCGTGGCCGTCGGGATCCAGGCGGCGGGCGACGACCGCCTCAAGATCGCGAACCCCTGGCCCGGGCAGCAGGTGCGGGTCGTGGACGGCGCCGCCGGACGGGGCGCGCCGGTCGCCGGGCCGACCGACGCCGGCGTCATCGAGCTCGCGGTCCAGGGCAGCAGGTCCTACCTGCTCGAACGTGTCGACCGTCCCAACGGCTCGTTCCCGTTCGAGGCCGTCGGCGGCGAACGGGCGCAGGACGTCAAGAGCCTGGGCAACCGCAGGCTGGGCGTCGAGACGAGCGTGGCGCAGATCCCCGGCGAGTTCGTCGGCGTGGTGAAGCCGGACAAGCTGCACGCGCTGGTCCGCGCGGAGAAGGGCGCCCCGACGCATGTCGACCGCAACTACGTGATCAGCGAGCTTCCCGCGGCTTTGGAGGGAACGGAGCTGATCCGCGGCGCCAACAACGATTCCAAGATGACCTCGCCCGCCGATTATCTGGTGTTCGACCTGAAGAGGCCGGCGACCGTCCACGTCGCGTTCGACGCCCGCGGAAAGGGCACGTGGTGGCCCGGCTGGCTGAACGAGATGGGGTTCACCGAGACGGGGACGACCGTCAGGACCACTGACACCTCGTTCATCGTCCTGAAGAAGGAGATGCCCGCCGGGCGGGTCGTTCTGGGCACCAATTCCGGAGTGGCCGGCCAGGGAAGTTCGAGCTACTTCACGATGGTCGGCGGAGGCTAGCCGCCGGCCTGTCTCCCCCACCCCCCGCGCCTCGGCCGCGGTGCCCTCCAGCCACGGGCACCGCGGCCGAGCCGCGGGTTGGGGGCGAAGGTCCCATGGTCCTCCGACTCCGGTCCCTACGCGCGCGGGCCGGCACGGGCGAGGCTGGTCATGACGCGACCGCGCAGGAGGACGCCATGAACGGCGAACACGGCACCAGGCCGCCCGTCCTGGTCGGATACGACGGATCGCCGGACGGTGAGCGGGCGCTCCGGTGGGCGGTGGAGGAGGCCCGGCTCCGCGGAACGGCCCTCATCGTCTGCCACGCCTGGCACTGGCCCTACCCGTTCCAGCCGCCGGACGAGGGAACCTTCGAGGTGATCAGGGGGCTGGGCGCGATCGTCGCCGACGACGGGGTGCGCAAGGCCCACGCCCTCGCCGAGGGACTGGACGTCCGCTGGCGGCTGGTCCAGGGCTGGCCCACCGCCGCGCTGATCAAGGCGTCCCAGGACGCCGGCCTGGTCGTGGTCGGCGCGCGGGGGCACGGCGGGTTCGACGAGCTCAGCGTGGGGTCCACGGCGGTGCAGCTGCCCGCCCGCGCCGGGCGGCCGGTCGTGGTCGTACGGCCGGAGGAGGCGCCCGCACGGCGGGACGGCGGCCGGGTCGTGGTCGGCGTGGACGGCTCCCCTGCGAGCGAGGCGGCCCTCGGTTTCGCCTTCGAGGAGGCCGCGGTGCGGGGCGCGACCGTGCAGGCGGTGTGCGGCTGGTGGGATCCCGCCGCGCTGCCCGGCCCGGACCGGGTGCCCTTCGTCCAGCCCGAGAGCGTCCGGCACGAGGCGATCGGCCGCTTCGAACGCGGCGTCGCGCCGTGGAAGAGGGAGCACCCGAAGGTGCCGGTCGAGACCGACTTCGTGGTCGACCGGCCCCGGCGCGCCCTGGTGGCCGCGGCGAAGGGCGCGGACCTGCTCGTGGTCGGCGACCGCGGGATCGGCTCGGTGCGGGAGATGATCCTCGGGCCGGTGACCCAGGCCGCGCTGCACGAGGCGCCCTGCCCGGTGGCGGTGGTGCCCGCCCCGATCGCGCCCACCGCCTGAACGGCACGCGAGGAGGAACGATGCTGATCGGCAATGTCTACCGGCCCATGGTCCTGTCCTGCCAGCGGGACGAGCCGCTGGCCACCGTGGCGCGGCGCATGGCGGAGAAGAGGGTCGGCGCCCTCGCCGTGCTCGACGGCGACCGGGTCACCGGCATCATCACCGAGCGGGACCTGGTGGGGGCGCTGGCCAGGTCGGCCGACCCGGCCGGCGAGAACGCCGCGGCGTACGCCTCCCCGCACGTCCGGACCGCCGGGCTGGACGAGGACTCGCAGGAGGTCGCCCGCCGGATGCTGGACGCCGACATCCGGCACCTCCCGGTGGACGACCACGGCCGCGTCGTCGGGATGGTGTCGATGCGCGACCTGCTCGCCCTGGAGACCTGGGCGTCCTGACCCGGGGCATCATGGACGACGGCGACCTCGAACTCACCGTCCGGTCACGGGGCGGCGAACGGTGCGACGCGTGGATCCGCCACCACGTGATCCACCTCGACCAGCCGACGGACGTCCTCGACCACGACACCGGCCCCACCCCGCTGGAGATCTTCGTGGCGGGGATCGCCGCCGACGTGGCCCAGCACGCCTCGCGGTACCTGCACCGGGTGTGCCTGCCCGGGAGCGTGAGCGTCACCGCCCGTTTCCGGACGGGGCTGCGGCCGGCCCGGCTGAGCCGGATCGAGCTGGAGGTGGCGGTCGCCGACCTGCCCACCGGGCTGCGGTCCTCGCTCCTCAACGTGCTGGAGCGCTCCCCCACGTACGCGTCGCTGCAGGCGGTGCCCGAGACGTCGATCATCCTGCGGCCGGGGGACGGGGTCAGGAACGGGAACCGATGAGGTCGACCTCCTTGACCCCGCCGTCGGCCATCCGGAGCACCACCGCGCCGAGCGGCGAGGGGTCCCTCGTCCAGACCACCGCCAGGCCGTCGGCGTCCAGCGCGTGGAACCAGTCGCGCAGCGGGTCCTCGGCGAAACAGGCCAGCAGCGCGTCGGCCACGTCCTCCCGGCCCTCGACCGGCGGCGGGGCCAGGTTCTCGCCGGGCCTCAGCACGACGTCGGCGGCCAGCACGTCGCACAGGCCCTGCCGGTCCAGCTCGGTGCACGAGGCCACGAACCGCCTGGCCACCTGGCCGTCGTCGGCCGGGACGGACTCGCAGCGGAGCCGGGCCTCCGCGTGCGCGCCCGTCCTGCGGACGCTCCGCTCGGGCCGGCCGGTCACCGAGGCGATGTCGGAGTCGGTCAGGCCGAACCCGTGCCGGAGGACGAAGACCGTCCGTTCCTCGGGCTGGAGCGCGTCGAGCACCACCGTCATGGCCGCCGAGATCGACTCGGCCAGGCTCAGCTCCGGCTCGTCCAGCAGCGGATCGGGCAGCCACGGGCCGATCCGCGGGCCGTCGCCGTTCCGGGCCGTGCGCAGCCGGGCGATCGCCAGGCACGTGGTCAGCCGGATGAGGGCGGTGTCGGACCCGGGGGCGCGGTGACCGTCCTCCCCGAGCCACCGCTCCCGGACCTCCCGGATGACCTCCGCGGCCTCCTTCGTGTCGCCCAGCATGCTGTGGGCGACCGAGAACAGCAGGTCCCCGTGCCGGTGGAAGGCGCCGTCGTCATCCTCGATCGGTCGCTTGGAAGGATGGTCTGCGCCCATCCGCCCTCCTTCTCGGGTGGTTTAGCGCGTCGCGGACGTCGCCGCGGCGGCGCCGGTGAGCTCCCGGGCCCGCAGGCGGGCCCAGGAGTCGACCGCGAGCACCTCGTCCAGGGTGGAGCACGCCTGCGCCACGCCGTCGTGCTCCGCGACGACCTTGGCCACGGTCTCGACGATGCCGGGGAAGGACAGCCGCCCGGCCAGGAACGCCGCCACGCACTCCTCGTTGGCGGCGTTGTAGGCGGCGGGCGCCGTGCCGCCGGTCCTTCCCACGTGGCGGGCGAGCCCGACCGCGGGGAAGGTCTCCTCGTCGAACGGCTCGAACTGCCAGATCTGCGTGCCGCTCCAGTCGACCGCGGCGGCGGCGCCGGGGACCCGGTCCGGCCAGGCCAGGCCCAGCGCGATCGGCAGCCGCATGTCCGGCGGGCTGGCCTGGGCCAGCGTCGACCCGTCGGTGAACTCCACCATGGAGTGGACGACCGACTGCGGATGGACGACCACGTCGATCGCGTCGTAGTCGATGTCGAACAGCAGGTGCGCCTCGATGACCTCGAGCCCCTTGTTGACCATGGTCGCCGAGTTGACCGTGATCACCGGCCCCATCGTCCAGGTGGGATGGGCCATCGCCTGCGCCGGGGTGACGGCCGCCAGCCGGTCGCGCCGCCAGCCCCGGAACGGGCCGCCGCTGGCGGTCAGCACCAGCCGGGACACCTCCGCCGCCCGCCCGCCGCGCAGGCACTGCGCGAGGGCGGAGTGCTCGGAGTCGACCGGGACGATCTGCCCCGGCCGGGCCCGCTCCTTGACCAGCGGGCCACCGATGATCAGCGACTCCTTGTTGGCCAGGGCGAGCGTGCGGCCGGCGTCCAGGGCGGACAGCGTGGACGCCAGCCCGGCCGCGCCGGTCACCCCGTTCAGGACGACGTCGCACGGCCACGCCGCCACCTCGGCGATCGCATCCCGGCCGGCCAGGACCTTGGGGAGGCGGGCGCGGGATCCGTTCCCGCGCCCCCGCTCCACCGACAGGGCCTGGCGCAGCTCGGAGGCGGTCCACTCGTGCGGCACGGCCACGACCTCGACGCCCAGCCGCACCGCCTGGCGGGCCAGCAGGGCCACGTCACGGCCGCCGGCGGCGATCCCGACCACCCGGAACCGGTCCGGGGCGCGGGTCACGACGTCGATCGCCTGGGTGCCGATGGATCCGGTGGATCCCAGGATCACCACGTCGCGCGGCCGTCCTCCGTCGCCGGGCCCGCGGTCCTCGGTCACCGGGCACCGCCGTCGCCGGGGCCGCCCTGCTCACGGCTCGGCCCGGACACCAGCTCGCGCCCGTCGTGCCCGTTCCCGTCGGCGTGCCCGTTGCCGTTGCCGTGACCGTTCCCGTGCCCGTTGCCGTGCCCGTTGCCGGCGGCGACGTCGTCGCCGGTGTAGGCGCGGTTGAGGGCGACCCGCAGGCGGCCGACCACGTGCCGGGAGACCGGGGCGTCGATCCCGTTGCCGTCGGTCCCCGCCTCGATCACCGGCAGTTCCTTCTTGGCGCTCAGCACCGGGGCCGCGTCCTCGGAGGCGGGCTTGTGGACCTCGGTGAGCTCGCCGGTGGGCAGCCGCCGGACGATCCCGCTCTCGACACCGTGCGCCAGGGCCTCGCGGTCGCGGCGCTGCAGCCCCAGGCAGATCCGGTGCGCGACGGCGAACGCGACGATCGGGCCGATCAGGATGGCCCCGCGGAAGAACCACGTGGTCCAGAACAGCGGGATGTGGAAGGTCTCGGCGACGACGTCGTTGCCGCCCGCCAGCCACAGGACGCCGAAGAAGGTGACCCCGGCCGCGCCGATGCCGGTGCGGGTGGCGGCGTTGCGGGGCCGGTCCAGGACGTTGTGGTAGCGGTGGTCGTTGGTCGCCCATTTCTCGATGAACGGGTACAGGGCGAGCCCGGTGAACAGCAACCCGGGGATGATCAGCCCGGGAACGATCAGGCTGAGCGTGACCGTGTATCCGAGCGCGCTGATCTCCCAGGCGGGCATGATCCGCAGCGCCCCCTCCAGCCAGCCCAGGTACCAGTCCGGCTGGGAACCGGAGCTGATCGCGGCCGGGTCGTAGGGGCCGAACAGCCAGACCGGGTTGATCTGGAAGAACGTCGCCAGCAGGGTGGCCGCCCCGGCGACGAACATGAAGAACGCCGTGGTCTTGGCCACGAAGACCGGGAAGAACGGCATGCCGATCTGGTTGCGCTCGCCGCGTCCGCGTCCGGGGAAGTGGGTGTGCATGAGCCGCCACGGCAGCACGATCCCGTGCAGCGGGACCAGCGCCAGCATGATGCCCGGGATCAGCAGCACGTGCAGGATGTACAGCCGGGTCAGGACCTCCTGGCCGGGGAACTCCCCGCCGAAGAGGAACATGACCAGGTAGGTGCCCACCACCGGGACCGACTGCGTCATGCCGTGGGCGATCCGCATGCCGGTGCCCGACAGCAGGTCGTCGGGCAGGGAGTAGCCGGCGAAGCCCTCGGCCAGCGACAGCACCAGCAGCGTGACGCCCAGCAGCCAGGAGATCTCACGCGGCTTGCGGAACGCCCCGGTGAAGAAGACCCGGAGCATGTGGATCAGCATCGCGGCCAGGAAGATGTTGGCCGCCCAGTGATGGATCTGCCGGACCAGCAGCCCGCCCCTGACCTCGAAGCTGATGTGCAGCGTCGAGGCGTACGCCTCGGTCATCCGCACTCCGCGCAACGGCTCGTACGGACCCTGGTAGATCACCTCGGCCGCGCTCGGCTTGAAGAACAGGGTGAGGAAGACACCCGTCAACAGCAGCACGAAGAACGAGTAGAGAGCGATCTCGCCCAGCAGGAATGACCAGTGGTCGGGGAACGCCTTGCGAATCGCGCGTTTCATGAACGACGACGACCCGAATCTGGCGTCTATCACCCCGGCAGCACCGACCACCTTGCCTTCCGTAGACATGCGTGCTTTCACCCGCCCTTGGCAGTCCGGCAGTAGAGCGTCTTTGCCAACAAGACGCTCTCGGGTCCCGAAACGTGACATGCCTGGCGGACCGGATTGCTGCGGGACGCCGGAGGCGCCTGTCCCCGCCGGCCCGTGTTCACCCCGATGTCACATTCCCGGGGACGCCGAGCGTCTTCATTGGTGCCGGGAGCGAACCGAACCCGGCCCGCCGGCATAAGCGCCGCGCTCTTCGGCCACCGCCATGACCTCCGGAAACCCCCCGGACAGCGAGGTGAACTCCGAATGGACCCCGTATCGGACGCCATCTATTCCGACCCGAGCGCCTGGCGGATCGATACCGATGCCAGCGAGGGAACACTGGCGATGGTCATGCAGGACGGACCGCGACCGCTGTTTCGGCTCCCCCGATTCCACGGTTCCTTCTATCTGCGGCCCACGGGAAGGCTCGCGGGTTTCGCGCTCCATCTGGACCTGCCCGAGGAGGCGCGCCCGGCCCGGCACCGCGGCCAGGAGCCGCCGGCGCTGTACTGGGAGTCGACCGACCTGCGGACCGGCACGGCCAACGATCTCGACGGGCGGGGCATGCTCCAGCTGGGGCGGAGGGAGACCTGGACCGCGGTGTCGGGCGTCTGCTCGCCCGTCCCGTACGCGCGGTCCGGCCTCCCCTACCTCAAGATCGTCCTGGAGACGACGTTCCCCTCGCTGGCCTTGTGGTGGCCGCAGGAGGCCAGGCGGCGCCTGCGGCCGGTGCTGCTCACGCTGTTCGCCGAGATCCGGCCGGCCCGGGTCGGGCCCGGTTCACCTCCCCAGGTTCCGGGCCCGCGCCGCTGAGGAGGCTCCGACACGGTGGTGCGCCGGCGCCCCCGTGACGGCGCCCTCCTCGGTCTGCCGGTGCGCCACCCAGTTCGCCACGTGTACCCGGGACGAGCAGTCGAGCTTGCGCATGATCTTCCGCAGATGGTTGACGGCGGTCCACTCCGCGATGCCCAGCCGCCGGGCGATCTCCCGGTTCGTCAGGCCGTGCGCCACCAGTTCGGCGACCTCGTGCTCGCGCGGGGTGAGCGGGGTGGCCAGCCCGACGTCCAGGCTCGCCACGGCCGCCGTCTCCTGCGGCAGCGGCGCCAGCGCCCGCTCGATCGCGCGGCCCACCGTCAGCCCCCGCCCCTCGGCCCAGTCGTGGTCGAAGGTGGCGCCGCCCAGCCGCACCCGCGCCCGCTCGACCAGGTTGTCGAACTTGGGCCGCTGGTGACCAGGGATATCGCAGTGGACCTGGGTGCGCAGGGTCTGCGCGGCCGACAGGAGGCCGGCGCAGCGCCGCCAGCGTTCCCTGTCCCGGCCGTGCATGGACTGCAGGTACGCCGAGACCTCCAGGCCGCGCGCCACCGTGAGCGGGTCCGTCCCGTCGTCGAAGAACCGCAGTACCCGGCCGACCATCTCCTCGGCCTCGCCGAGCGCGCCCTCGTCCGCGGCCACCGCGCCCAGGACGACGCGGGTGAGCGCCGTCTGGCGGGCGTCCTTGAGCCTGCGGAAGATCCGGACCGCCGCCTCGGCCAGGTTCCTGGCCTCCGCGGGCTCGCCGGTGTCCAGGCGGAGCGCGGCCAGGTCCCGGACGGCGCGGGCGTGCCCGTGGGTGTCGCCGGCGGCCCGCCGGGCGGCGACGGCGTCCTGCAGCAGGACGGCCGCCTGGCCCAGCTCGCCGCGTATGTAGGCGGCCATGCCGAGGTAGTGCAGGCAGGCCGCCACCCCGCGGTCGTCCGACAGCCCCCGGTAGATCTCCTGGGCGCGCAGCAGGCGCTCCACCGCGCGGTCGCAGTGCAGCCAGCTCCCCAGCTCACCGGCGGCCTCCAGCGCCCTGGCCCGCAGCACGCGGGTGAGGTCGTTGCGGGCCAGGGCCAGTTCGAGCCAGTCGAGCCCCTCGCGCAGCCGGCCGAACGCGAACCAGTAGGGACGGAGGGCGGTGGCCAACGCCGCGGCGTCCTGACCGTTGCCACGTTCCATGAGGAAACCGAACGCGCTCTGCAGTTCCTTGTCCCACTGGACGAGCTGCTTGGCCCAGGACGCCTGGTCCGGGCCGACCAGCTCGCGCTCGGCGGCCTGCGCCGCCGCCAGGAAGTGGGCGGCGTGGCTCCGCCTGACCCGTTCCAGCTCGTCGCCGCGGCGCAGCATGGACAGCGCGTAGGCGCGGACGGTGCCCAGCATCGAGAACCCGAGCTCGCCGTTGGCCTGCTCCTCCTGCACGAGCAGGTTCTTGTCGACGAGGGTGGCCAGGAGCTCGTGCACCGACCCGCCGCCGGTCCCCATCACCGCCTCGGCCGCGCTGATCCCGAACTCGCCGGCGAACACCGCGAGCCGGACGAACCGGTCCCGCTCGTCCACCGAGAGCCGGTCGCAGCTCTGCGCCACCGCGGCCGGCAGGCTCAGCTGCCGCGCCAGCGTGTCCGCCCGGCTCCCGTACAGGCAGTCGAGCCCGTCCTCCAGCTCGCCGAGCAGCGCGCCGGGGGTGAGCAGCTTCAGCCGCGAGGCGGCCAGCTCGATCGCGAAGGGCAGCCCGTCGAGCCGCCGGCACAGCTCCGAGACCGCCTCCCGGTTGTCCTCGGTCAGGGTGAATCCCGGGCGCACCACGCTGGTGCGGTGCAGGAACAGCTCGATGGACGGAACGCGCGCGAGCTGTTCGAGGGAGGGATGGCCCTGGCCGTCCGGCACGGGCAGGGGGGCGAGGTTGTAGAGGGAGCCGCCGTACATGCGGGGCGCCTCCTGGCCGACGACGAGCACGCGCAACCGGGGGCAGTCCGCGAGCAGCGGGGTCACGAGCGCGACGACGTCGTCCAGCAGTCCTTCGCAGTGGTCGAGAACGAGCAGGACGTCCCGGTCCCCGACCCAGGAGGTGAGCCGGGCCTCGGCCGGTCCACCGCCGGTCTCCGGGCAGCCGAGCGCGTCGGCGAGGCGCTCGGGGAGGTCGTCCCCCTCCTTGACCAGTCCCAGGTCCACGAAACAACCCTGCGGGGAGCCGGTGCACACCTCCTTGAACACCGCCGCGGCGAGCCGGCTCTTGCCCGCGCCGACCGGTCCGGTGAGAGCGACCATTCGGACCGACGTCTCGGTGACCCTCCTGCGGAGCGCGGCATGCTCGGCCGCGCGGCCGATCAGGGGACCCAGGGAATGGTAGGGGTGGGTGGTGGCGGAGTCGGGATCGCCGACGCCCAACCGAACAAAACGCTGTGTGGTCTGCATCGTGTGCCCTTGTCACCCTCTGGTCGCGTGGACGCCCGGAACCTGGCCACCCCGCAGGCAATCCATCGCATCCGATGAATTTTGCTGTATGCCCTGTCTACGCTGAATACAGCGTAACCATGCCGGGTGTGACATTGGCAACTATGCGTTCCTGAACTGCCACTACACAACGCGATGACCGCTGATCACTGCAAGTGCCCACCCCAACACCCCGAGAGATTTCGGCGATGTTTATCGCAGGACAGTGGAGAATTCGCGAAAAGTCGTGGTGCACGGAGCGTCACTGGGCCCAATCTGGCCACATCCGGCCAGAATACGCCAAAATTCAATTAATGCACGCCGAGATACCGGATGCCGTCAGAATGTGGTAACAGCATCCTTACTTGAGCGACCGGTCGCTGTCATATACGGCGACGTCGCCACTTTTCAATTGGGTACGCTTAAAAGGCCGATCCGGCATGCGGAAACGGCGATACGACTCCCCGCATTAGCGCTCCGTCCGGAGGCCGCCCGGGTCCGACCGGAGTCGTGCCCTGCCGTCCTTCCGTCGCGCTGCCTCCATGTGGGGACTTCTCCTATTAAGACGCTCCTCGTACCTTCCGGCGTGACATCCCCCGCCCGGCCCCTCCGGCGACACGTACGGCACCCCGTGCCGGGACCCGCGCGGTGGCCCGTACGGGCGGGTCGCGGCGGGCGGGGGCGGGGCGTCACAGCACGCCCAGGTATTCCGACCGGATCCGCGGGTCGGTGAGCATCCGGCCCGCGGTGCCGCTGGCCACCACGGCACCGCCGGCCATCACGTAGGCCCGGTCGGCCACCGAGAGCGCGGTCTCGACCTCCTGCTCGGCGAGGAGCACCGAGGTCCCCGACGCCCGGATGTCGCCGAGGTACCGCATGACCTCGTCGACGTTCTTGGGAGCCAGCCCGTGCGACACGTCGTCGATCATCAGCAGCCGCGGCCCGCCCATCATGGCCCGGGCCATGGCGCAGACCCGCCGCTCGCCGTGCGGGAGCGACCCGGCGAGCCGGCCGAGCCGCCCGCCCAGCACCGGGAAGAGCCCCAGCACCGGCTCCAGGTCCGGCCGGGGCCGGCGCGCCCCCAGCCGCAGGTTCTCGGCCACGGTCAGCCCGTCGAACAGGCACAGGTCCGCCGGGACGTAGGCCAGCCCGCGCGCGACGATCCGCTCGGCGGGCAGCCGCGTCAGGTCCGCGTCGCCCAGCCGGACCGTCCCGCGCTCGGACCGGATCAGCCCGGCGACCGCCTCCATGACGGTCGTCTTGCCCGCCCCGGGCGGCCCCACCAGCGCGACGATCTCGTTGCGGCGGACGTCCAGGTCCAGCCCGGACAGGATCCGCCCGCACCCGCGCCCGGCGGTCAGGTCCCGCACGGTCAGCAACGCGCGCGGCGCCCGTCCCATCATCCCCCCAGCGGGTAGACGTGGCGGCCGCCCAGATAGCTCTCCATCGAGCGCGGGTCCGCGAGCACCTCCTGCGGGGTTCCCACCATCAGCTTCCTTCCGTCGTCCATGGCCAGCACCTGGTCGCTGACCGCGAGGATGATCTTCATGACGTGCTCGACGTACAGGATGGTCATGCCGGTCGTGCGCAGGTCGCTCAGCAGCTCCAGGCCGTGCTCGACCTCCGGCGCGCGCAGGCCGGCCAGCACCTCGTCCAGCAGCAGGACGCGGGGGCGCAGCGCGAGCGCCTTGGCCAGCTCCAGCCTCCGGCTGTCGGCGAAGTCCAGCCATCCGGGCAGCGCGTGCGGGGACGAGGCGAACCCGACCCGTTCGAGCAGTTCGTCGGCCAGTGCCAGCGCGGCGCGGCGGCCCCGGATCCGGTACCGGCCGTTGCGCACCCCGGTCGCCACGTTCTCCCTGGCGCTCATGTCGGCGAACGCCCGGGGCTCCTGGAAGGTGCGCGCCACCCCCGCCGCCACGGTCCGCCACGGCGGCGCCCCGGTGATGTCGCGGCCGTACAGCAGCACCCGCCCGCGGTGCGGGGCGACCTGGCCGCAGATCACGTTGATCAGCGTGCTCTTGCCCGCGCCGTTGGGCCCCACCACCCCGATGATCCGCCCGCGCGGCAGGACCAGGGTCAGGTCGCGCAGCGCCCAGGTCTCGCCCAGCCGCACCCCCAGGCCGCGCACCTCAAGGGCCGGCTCGGCGTCCGGCCCGCCCGCGGCCGGACCGACGCTTACAGCCGACACGTCCGCACTGCCTCGAGCAGGGGGATCCGCCGGGTCCGCCACACCAGCCGCGCGAACCCGATCGCGCCCCACGGGAACACGATCACCGAGACGATGATGCACAGGGCCAGGACGAGGATGTGCCCCTGCGGGAAGACCGTCCGCAGCAGCTCGGAGAGCACCTGGCCGCCGACGGCCCCGAGCACCGGCCCGGCCACCGTCCCGCTGCCGCCCATCAGGACCATGACGATCACCAGCAGGGTGATCTCGAGGCTGAACATGCCCTCGGGGTAGAGCACCACCTGCTGGGCGGCGTACAGGCCGCCGGCGAGCCCGGTGATCAGCGCGAACAGGGCGAAGGCCGCGCACTTGGCCCGGGAGACGTCGACGCCCAGCGCCGCGGCGCCGTCCTCGTCCTGGCGGATCGCCCGCAGCCGCCACCCGAACCGGCTGCCCGACACCACCGCCGCCACGGCCGTGGTCGCCATCGCCAGCAGGAGGAACAGCACGGCGAAGCCCTCGTCGCCCAGCTCGCCGATGGCCGCCCCGCTGCCGCTGGTGGGGATCGCGAGCCCGGCCCCGCCGCCGGTGAGCGCCGGGACGTTGACGACCGTCTCACGGAGCGTCTCGGCCAGGCCGATGGTGGCGATCGCGAAGTAGTGCCCGCGCAGCCGCATCAGCACCGGCCCGACCAGGCAGGCGAAAACCGCGCAGAAGGCGGTGCCGCCCGCGAGCGCGGCCCACAGCGGCCAGTCCGGTCCCGTCATGAGCACCGCGACGGCGTAGCCGCCCAGCCCGAAGAACCCGACCTGCCCGAAGATCGGGTAGCCGCAGAAGCCGCCCAGGATGTTCCACGCCTGCGCCAGCGCGATGAACATGAAGATCGTGGCGACCGTGCGCTCGTGCCCGCTGGAGACCTGGGTCAGGAGGGCGTACGCGGCGGCCAGCCCGAGCACCAGGGCGCACCAGCCCGCCGCCGACGGCAGGAGCGAGTCGCGGCCCGGGGCCGGCGGCACGAGCCGGTCCTCGCGGGCGGCCGGCGACAGGAGCGCGTTCCGCGCGGGCGAGGCGGGCCAGGGGGCCCGGGGCGGACGCTCGGGCCCCGGCGCCGGGCTCACCTCTCCTCCCCGCCGCCGAGCCTTCCCCGCCCGAACAGGCCGCGGGGCTGGTTCACCAGCACGATGAGGACCAGCCCGAACGCGATCAGGTTCGTCAGCGTGCCCGACACCAGGTACGCGGCCCACGCCTGGATGACCCCCAGCAGCACGCCCGCCGCCAGCGCCCCCTTCATGCTGCCCAGCCCGCCCAGCACCGCCACCACGAAGCTGGACATGGTGTAGGTGGCCGCGTCGGCGGGGCTGAAGGTGCCGACCAGGGCGATCATGGCCCCGCCGGCGCCGGCCAGCCCGGTGCCGAGGGCGAAGGTCAGCGCGTAGCTGTGCCGGATGTCGATGCCCACCAGCCGGGCCGCCTTCCGGTTCATGCCCGCCGCCCTGATCGTGAGGCCGGTGCCGGTGCGGTTCAGGAACGCGGCGATGGCCAGCGCGCAGATCACCGAGAACGCGAACGCCAGCAGCCGCCCCAGCGGTACGCGGATCTCCAGCACGGTGAAGCTGGTCATCGCGTACGAGGTGGGCAGCGCCTGGTAGGCGGTGGAGTGCAGGGCGACCAGGGCGGCCTCCAGGACCACCGAGATGCCGAACATCAGCAGCAGGGTCAGCCGCAGCGGCGCGTCGATCACGAAGTTGATGATGAGCCGCTGGATCAGGTAGCCGACGCCGAACAGCACGCTCATCGCCACGAACGCGCCCACGAACGGGTCGGCGGCGAAGGTGTCGTTGACCCTCCAGGTGACGTAGGCGCCGAGCATGACGAACTCGCCGTGCGCCACATTGATGATCTTGTTGAGCCCCCAGATCAGCGAGAAGCCGACCGCCACCGCGGCCAGCAGGCCGCCCTGGAGGATCCCGTAGACGGTCACCTGCGCGAGGCCGTTCATCGCGCCCCCGGCCAGACCAGGCCGCCGGCCGCCGACCGGGCCGGCCAGACCTGCACCGAGCGGCCCCGCTGCACCTGGATCACGGTCATGTGCTTGAACACGTTCCGGCCGGTGGAGTCGAACCTGATCCGGCCGAAGAACGACTGCTCGTCCAGGGTCTCCAGGGCGGTGCGGACGGCGTCGGCGTCCGTGCTCCCGGCGCCCTGCACGGCCAGCACCAGCGCCAGGCACGCCGCGGACGCCGCGGCGGGATGGTACTGGGGTTCCTCGCCGTACATCCGCCGGTACGCGGCGGAGTAGTCCTTCGCGTCGCCGAACCAGGCGTCCCGGCCGCCCTTGACCCACTGGCTGACGCCGATCACCCCTTCGGCGAACCCCCGCAGGGCCCTGGTGAAGTCGGCGGTGGTCGCCGCCACGGTCAGCGCGATCGGGGTCCGGTCCAGGCCCAGTTCCCTGCTCTGCCGGACCAGCGCGACCCCCTCCACGAAGTGGACCGCTCCGATGATCAGGTCCGGCCGGGCCTGGCGGGCGCGGATCAGCGCGGCCGAGACGTCGGTGGCCCCGCTGCGGAAGTACTGGGCGGGGAGCACCCGCAGCCCCAGCCGGCGCGCCGTCTCCTGCCCCGAACGCGTCACCGCCCGGGCGAAGCCGTCGTCGGCGGACAGGAACATCACCCGCGCCGGGCGCGGCCGGGCCAGCTCGTGCACCGCCGCCAGGATCGAGGTCGCGTACTCCGAGGCCGGCGAGATCACCGTGAAGGTGCGCCGGTTCCCCCGGCCGGAGATGGCGTCCTCGGCCCCCAGGGTGTTGACCAGCACCTGCCGGTTCCGCTCGGTGACCGCCGCGACGGCGGCGGTCACCGGCGAGCCGTAGGGGCCGAGGACCAGCCGGTACCCCTTCTCGTCGAACTGGTCGACGATCGAGGCGGCCAGGTCGGGCCGCGAGGCGTCGTCCTGGATGTGCAGCGCCAGCCGGGCCCGCCGCGCGCCCACCGGCACCCCGCCCCGCGCGTTGACCCGCCGCTCGCACAGCAGGTAGCCGTTGCGGGTCTGCCGCGACTCCTGGGAGAACTGGCCGGTCAGCGACAGCGTCACCCCGACGTGCAGGGTCGGGCCGCGGCCCTGCGCGGCATCGCCGCCGCCGCAGCCCGCCACCGCCGGGAGCAGGAGGCAGGAGGCCGCCAGGGCCAGGCCCCGGAAGACCGTGCCCCGGAATGCCATGTCCCTCCTCCGGTCGGGGCGGCCGAGCGGCTCAGATGTCCGAGAACAGCGATGTCAGGTCGTCGCTGGGCCCGTCCGCGGCCCGCATCGCGGCGACCAGCTCGCGCCGGGCCTTGGCCAGGTGCTCGGAGATCAGTCCGGCGAGCCGGCCTCCGTCGCGGTCCCGCAGGGCGGTGATCTCGGCGGTCAGCTCCTCCCTGATCTGCTCCTGGCCGCCCAGCACGTGGGCGTAGTAGCGGGAGTACGGTTCGACGAGGTTGAGCACCTGGGTCACCAGCCGGACGCTGTGCGGGCGCTCGGACAGCTCGTACAGGTGGCGGCGGAAGCCGTAGTTGAGCCCGGACCACTCCTCGGGGTCCGGCTCCTCGACCCGGTCCATCCGGCGCAGCAGGTCGGCCAGCTCGTCGATGTCGCGCTCGCTCGCGTTCGCGGTGACCGTCGCCGCCAGCGGCGGTTCCAGCTGCAGGCGCAGGTCGTACAGTTCCTCGACCTCCTCGGCGTCCAGCTCGGCGACGATCGCGCCCATGCCGGACTGCATGGTGATCAGCCCTTCGCCGACCAGCGTCCGCAGCGCCTCCCGCACCGGGACGCGGCTCACGCCCAGCCGGCGGGAGAGGTCGTCCTGGTTGAGGGTCTGTCCTGGTCGGAGCACCCGCCTGCGCACCGCCCGGCGCAGCAGGGTGGCGATTTCCTCTGGATGCACACCGGCTCCAGCGCGGTTCTCTGCTCCCGGCCGGCGGCCTAGGAGCGACCCAGCGCGGCGACGGAGAGGTCGGCGACCTCGGCTGCGTAATCCGGGGTGATCGGGCCGGTGGGGAGCAGCAGCCGGAACCACAGGGGTGCGAAGGTCAGGTCGATGGCGGTGTCGATGTCGATGTCGTCGCGGATCTGGCCGCTCTTGCGGGCGCTCTCGAAGCGCGCCCGGGCCATGAACCGGTTGGGCCCGAACACCCGCTCGCCGAACGTGCCCGACACCTCCGGGTCGTGCTGCATCTCGGCGATCAGGGCGGTGAGGTGGGGGGAGATCGAGGGGTCGGTGAACACCTTGGCCACCGCGGTCAGCTGGGAGCGCAGGTCGGCGTGGAAGTCCCCGCTGTCGGCCAGCAGGAACTCGGCTCCGATCTCGCGGCGGAAGGCGTCGATGAGCAGGGCGCTCCGGGACGGCCAGCGGGTCGCGAGGAGCTCTTCGGTGACCCCCGCGCGGGCCGCTATCGCCGCCATCGAAACGTTCGGATAGCCTTCCGCCCGGCACACTTCCAGAGCACATTTCAGGATGGCACTCCTGAGTTCCTCGGAGATGACCGTTTCGTTTACCACGTCAGACACGCTAACTCTCCCATATGAATCGTTCAATATGCGCTGCGGAGGGGGCCGGCCGGGTGACAATTTATTGTCATCGGCATTGTCATCGGCCGTGTTTCACGGTGGAGCCCGTATTCGCCGGCGAGCGCCGGAGCGGATCGGCGTCATCGGAGCCGGCGCCCGCGGACGCTCAGAAGAACGTCCGGCCGCGCAGCCGGGAGCGGAGCGCCTCCCGCGCGTTCCCGCTGAGCACCCGGCGCAGCTCGGGATCGCCGTGGGCCCGCACCCAGCGCAGCGACCTGACGGCCTTGCGCGGCGTCGGATGGATGTAGGGCTGGTCGGGCTCGGCGTAACCCAGGTGGCGGGGGACGAAGTCGGCGGAGCGGATGATCTCCCACAGCTCGGCCGCCGCGTCGCCGCCGCCGATGATCCCGGCCTCGTACGCCCGGCAACGCGCCACCATCTCCTCGAAGAGCTTGCGGAAACCGTCGTGGTCGGGCCACAGCAGCCCGGGATGCCGCGTCTCCTCGATCTCCCGGAAGTGCGCGTCCCTGCCGTCCGAACGGTACTTGGTCAGCGCCTCCTGGAGCCGGAAGGTGCCCGCCCCGGTGCCCCAGGCCCAGACGCGGAAGACCGCGTTCCACAGCGCGTGGTCGGAGAACGCGGCGTACGCCGAGCCCACCAGCTCGTCGTTGCGGTCCAGCAGCGCCTGCTGGAGCCGCTCGACCTGCTCGAAGCGGCCGGGGTCGAAGTCGTCCTCGCGCAGCGCGTCCAGCAGCCGCCAGGCCAGCAGGTTGATCGCCTCGACGGTGTCGGAGAGGTCGCGGTAGAACAGCCGGTCCACCGCGCCGGCCGACTCGCCGAGCAGGCACCAGCGCTCACCGACGGTACGGGTGGAGGAGTACTGGACCGGGTCGGCCGACTCCCATTCGCGCACCGGCGCGGCGTGGGCGAACTGGCGTTCCAGGTCGGGGAACCGCGCCACCAGCGCGGCGAAGTCGTCCCCCGGCATGCGGCCGGGCTCGGCCGGATGGCGGCGCGGGTCGAGACCGACCCCGACGCTGCAGAGCGGAGCGCGACCGGCCTTGTGATTGTCGAACGGAAGGACCCAGAGCCATCCCCCCTCGAAAACATGGTGGACAGACCCCTCATGCCAGGGGATCGGCGGGGCGGGGATTCCCGGCCGGGCGGTGGCGAGGACCTCGTCGGTCCGGCGCACCCCGGCCATGTGGGTCCACAGCGACCGGGACCGGTGCCGGAGCCGGGTCGGTTCCTCGCGGAGCCCGAGCAGCCGCGCCACGGGCGAGGACCGCCCGGAGGCGTCCACCACGAACCGCGCCCTGACCTCGCTCCCGTCGGCGCGCGCCAGCGTCACTCCCGAGCCGTCGGCCGCCATCTCCTCGACGGGCGCGCCCAGGGAGAGCCCGCAGCCGTGCCGCAGGGCCACGTGCAGCATGTACGCGTCGGTGTCGGGGCGGTACAGGTGGGGAGCGTCGGCCAGGGGGCCGTTGGTGTACTGGTGCACCTCGCGGGGGTCCTGGGCGAGGCCCTCGCGGTGGTAGAGGAAGCCGAAGTGCCGCCGGACCCCGAACGCCGACCCGACGCGCCGCGCGCAGCCCTCGAACGACGCCAGGGCCTCGATCTCCGGCACCTCGTAGCGTTCGGCCACGGCCCGCAGGGCGACCGCGGCCCGCGGGGTGAGGGACTCGCCGGTGACGCCGCCCGCGCGGGCGGTCTCGTCGAGCACGACCACGTCGGCCCCGGCCCGGGCGAGCACGGCGCCGAGCACCGTACCGGGCAGGCCGGAACCGAGGACGGCGACGTCATGGGTGCGGTGGCGGTCGGTACGGGAGGGGGGCATCGGTCACTCCAGTGCTCGTCGCGGCCGCCGTGGTCGCCGGCCGTGGTCAGTGCCCGCCCTCGACGCTCCCCAGCTTGTCCGGATTGGCGATCAGCCAGACCTGAGTGATGCGGTCGGTGACGGGGTCCATGTCGAGGACGACGACGGCGACCGGCTCGCCGTCGGCGGTGATGAGGGCGGCCGGGCCGCCGTTGACGTCCACGATCGAGCCGCCGGTGCTCGGGTCCGGCACCCCCGGCGCGCTGGTGGCCAGCGGGCGCAGCACCTTCTGGACGCCCTGGACCAGGAGCCGGCTGACCTGCCGGGCGCCCCGTACCGGCACCCGGGGGGTGCCGCGCTGGCCGCCGCCGTCGCCGCACAGCATCACCTCGGGGGCGAGCAGGTCGAGCAGTTCCTCCATGTCGGCGCCCAGGCACGCCTCAAGGAACCGCTCGGTCACCTGCCGCCGGACCTTGCGGTCGTGGCGGAACCGGGGCCGGCGCTCCCGGACGTGGGACCGGGCCCGCCGGGCGAGCTGGCGGACCGCGGGCTCGGACCGGCCCAGCACCGTCCCGATCTCGGCGAACGAGAACTCGAACGCCTCGCGCAGCACGAAGACGACACGTTCCAGCGGGGAGAGGGTCTCCAGCACGATGAGCATGGCCATCGACACCGAGTCGGCCAGCTCGGCCCCCTCCTCGATCTCCGGCCCGGTCGGCAGCGGCTCGGGCAGCCAGGGCCCGACGTACACCTCGCGGCGCGCCTTGGCCCGCCGCAGCCGGTCCAGCGCCAGCCGGGTGGAGATCTGGATGAGGAACAGCTGCGGGTCCTCCACCACGTCGTGATCGACGCGGCTCCACCGCAGCCATGACTCCTGGACGACGTCCTCGGCGTCGGCCACGCTGCCCAGGATCCGGTACGCCACTCCGAACAACAGCTCGCGGTTGCTCTCGAAATGCTCGACGGGAGCCGATTCCGCTTCGGTCACCGGGGGCATATCGCCTCCTTGTCGTGTCTCTGACTATCAAGACGCGCACCAGGCCCGGGATGTGACATCTGTCCGGCAGGCGGCAAATAAACCTCAGGGTGACGTGGTCATTCGACTCCTATCCCGAACTGCGCGAGACCCGAGTGGTCGACGACGTCCCAGTGTTCGGCGAACCTGCCGTCCTCGACCCGGTAGACGTCGGCGACGTTGAGGCGGAGGGTGCGCAGGGTGCCGGACTCGCTGCCGCGCGCGGTCCAGAAGACGGCCACCCGGTCCTCGCCCGCGACGATGTGCGAGACGGTGACGCTCAGGTCGGGGAACCTCTCCAGGTACCGGCGGTAGTGCTCCTGGAAGCCCGCCAGGCCCTTGCCGATGTCCGGGTCGTGCTGCTTCATGTCCTCGGCCAGGTACTCCCCCGCCCGGTCCCAGCGCCGCCCGGTCAGCACCTCGGCGGCGAACCGCTCGGCCAGCTCGGCGTTGGCCCGCTGCGCCGGGCTCCCGGTACGGTCGACCCGCGTCGGCGGCTGGTCGCCGGTGGGCGGCGGGCTGCCGAAGCGCATCAGGGTGTAGTAGTCGATCACGTCCCAGTGCTCGGCCAGCAGCCCGTCCTCGACCCGGTAGACGTCGGCCGTGCGCAGCTCCAGCTCCTTGCCCGAGCCGGCCTGGCGGCCCCGCCAGGTGGCGAACGACACGACCTTGTCGTTCTGCGTGATCACCTGGTCGAGGGTGGCGGTGACGTCGGGGAAGGTCTTGAAGAAGACCTGCTCGTAGAACATCGTGAAGCCGGAGAGCCCCAGCGGGACGTTCGGCGTGTGCTGGAGGTAGTCCTTCTTCAGGTAGCGGCCGGCGAGGTCGAGCCGGTGCTTGGAGAAGACCTCCTCGTACAGGCCGCGGACGAGGTCGGCGTTCGCGCGTTCGGCCGCGGGCCCGGCCGGCGTGGCCGCCGCGCGGTCGGCCGCCGCCCCGGTGCCCTGAGCGGCGCGGTCCCCGGGCGATCCGCCGTCCTCCTGGCCGCAGGCGGCGGCCAGCGGGACGAGCAGCGCCGTCACGGCCGCGCACACCACCGCCCGGCCATGCCGCACCCTCCCCGGCCGGCGGGCCCGCGCCCGCGTCCCCGTTCCGGTCCGTTCCCTGGTCCTCGTCAGGCGTCCGGTCATCGCTCCGTCTCCACCACCGCACCGGGGCCGGTGCTGACGTGCAAGGCCTTGAGCCCGCGCACCATGAGGCTCTCCTGGTACGCGAGGTCCTCGCCGGCGAGGGCGAGCGCGGGCGCGCGCTGGAGCAGCGTGCGCAGCGCGGTGCGGGCCTGCATCCGCCCGAGCGCCGAGCCGAGGCACACGTGGATGCCGCCGCCGAAGGTGAGATGCCGGTTGTCGGTCCGGCCGAGGTCCAGCCGGTCGGGGTCGGCGTGCACCGCCGGATCGCGGTTGGCGGCGCCGCGCACGGCCAGGACCTGCTCCCCGGCGGCGACGACGTGGTCGTCGTCCAGCGGCACGTCCTCCAGGGCGACGCGGAAGGACATCTGCGTCGGCGCGTCGTACCGCAGCAGCTCCTCGATCGCGCTTCCCTCCAGCTTCGGCTCGGCCAGGAAGCGGGCCCGCTGCTCGGGGTGGCGCAGCAGGGCCAGGGTGGAGTTGCCGATGAGGTTGGTCGTGGTGCCGTGGCCGGCCACGAACAGCAGGATGCAGGTGCCGAGCAGCTCGTCCTCGCTCATGGAGCCGCCGTCGAGCGCCTGGGTCAGGTGGGTGAGGACGTCCGAGCCGGGGACCGCCCGGCGGCGCGCCGACAGCGCCCTGAAGTAGTCGTTGAGCGCGGCCACCGCCTCGTCCCGGGCCTGGTGCTGCTCGGGGGTCACCGAGACGGCCGGGCCGATGCCGGCGAGGTAGTCCTGGGCCAGCCTCATGATCATCGGACGGTCGTCGCCGGGCACGTCGAGCAGCTCGCAGATCACCCCGAACGGCAGCGCGTGGGCGAACGACCCGATCAGGTCGAACTCCTCGCGCCGCAGCGCCTCGTCCAGCAGCCGGTCCGCCGCCGCCTGGACGTACGGGCGCAGCGAGCGGACCACCCGGGGGCTGAGCCAGGCCCGGACGATGTCGCGCATCCGGGTGTGGTCCGGCGGGTTCATGAAGATGAAGAAGTTGCGCTGGCTGGAGAAGCCCGCGGCGAACAGGTCGGTCGCCTTCGCCGCGTCGCCCTCGGGGTAGCCGAAGCGCGGGTCCTGCAGGAGGAGGGAGCAGTCCCGGTGCCGGGTGACCATCCAGAACCCCAGGGGGCTGCGGAAGATCGGCTGCTCCTCGCGCAACCGCGCGTAGTGCGGATAGGGGTCGAGCCGGAAGCCGGGGTCCAGGGGATCGAAGCCGAGCAGGGCGGACATGCCACCCGACACCGCGGACTCGGTCATGATCTCACCGCCATTCATCATGGCCGGCGAGTTCGCCGGCCGAGGTATCGAGCACAGGGCGCAATCAATTTCACTGAAGCGAAGAACGGTACGGCACGCAAGGCGGGTGGCTGGTTATTGCCATTCGGGGGTCCGGCCATGCCATGCGCCTGCTATTGAGTAGGCCGAACCTAATTGACTACCGTCTGCCCGGGAAAACACTAACGATTCCCGAGACAAACGAAACGGGCCGACAATGGCTGCTGCACAAGATATCGACCTCGCCGTCATCGGGCTCGGTTATGTGGGCCTGCCGCTGGCGCTGGAGGCCTGCCGGGCCGGCCTGCGGGTGGCCGGCCTGGACGCCGACCCCGCCGTGGTCTCCGGACTGTGCGCGGGCCGTTCGCACGTCGACGACATCTCGCCCGCCGGCGTGCGCGAGATGCTCGACGCCGGCTTCACGCCCGTCGGGGACGAGGCGATCCTCGACCACGCCCGCACCGTGGTGATCTGCGTGCCCACCCCGCTGTCCACCGAGGGCGGGCCCGACCTGGCCGCGGTGCGGGCGGCCTCCGCCGCCGTCTCCCGGCACCTGTCGCCGGGCATGCTGGTGGTGCTGGAGTCGACCACCTACCCCGGGACCACCGAGGAGGTGGTCCGCCCGATCCTGGAGACCTCCGGGCTCACCGCGGGCGCCGACTTCCACCTGGCCTTCTCCCCCGAGCGCATCGACCCCGGCAACCCCGAGTACGGGCTGGCCAACACCCCGAAAATCGTCGGGGGGCTCACCCCGGCCTGCGCCAACACCGCCGCCGCCTTCTACGGCAAGCTGGTCGAGAACGTCGTCCTCGCCCGCGGCACCCGCGAGGCGGAAATGGCCAAGCTGCTGGAGAACACCTATCGGCACGTCAATATCGCGCTGGTCAACGAAATGGCAATCTTCTGCCATGAACTCGGGATCGACCTGTGGGACGCGATCAGCTGCGCGTCCACCAAGCCGTTCGGTTTCCAGGCGTTCTTCCCCGGGCCCGGCGTCGGCGGCCACTGCATTCCCATCGACCCGAACTACCTGTCGTACAAGGTCCGTTCGCTGGGCTACCCGTTCCGTTTCGTCGAGCTGGCCCAGGAGATCAACTCCCGGATGCCCCGCTACGTGGTCGAACGCGCGCAGCACCTGCTCAACCGGGACGGCAAGGCGCTCATGGGCGCCCGGGTGCTGCTCCTGGGCGTGACCTACAAGCCCGACATCGCCGACCAGCGCGAGTCCCCCGCCCGGCACGTCGCGGCGCGGCTGCGGGCGCTGGGCGCGGACGTCTCCTACCACGACCCCTACGTGCGGGAATGGAGGGTCGAGGGGGAGCCGGTGCCCCGTGCCCCGCACCTGCGGCCCGCGCTGGCCGAGGCCGATCTCACGATCGTCCTGACCGACCACGCCGAATACACGACCGACACCGTGAGCGACCACGCCCGCCTGGTGTTCGACACCCGCGGCAGCTCACGGCTGACGGGCGCCGACCGGCTGTGACGGCCGCCGTCCTCCACGGCCTGCACAGCCAGAGGGCCCCCGGAGACCACGCGGTGTCTCCGGGGGCCCTCGGCCCGCTGTACGGGGCCACGCGACGGTGCCGCGGTCACGGTGCCGCGGTCACGGCACGGTGTCAGCCCCCGCCGTGCCGGGAGAACTCCCCGCCCTCGCGCAGGGCGTCGAGCGTGGGCGGCAGGCCCTCGTCCACCGTGGCGTAGCGCGGCGCCCAGCCGAGCTCACGGCGCGCCTTGGCGTTGCGCACGCGGTAGGAGGTCAGCAGGGACTCCGCGGCCGGCCGGCCCGCCAGCAGCCGTACGGCCGCCGGAGGCGCCTTGCCGACCTTGGTGCCGCCCACCGCCGCCGCGAGCCGGTCCAGCATCGACCGGAGCGGCAGCGGCGCGTCGTCGACCACGGCGTACTCCGCCCCCGCCGGCGCCCCGGTGAGCGCCAGCGCGTAGGCGGCGGCCAGGTCGTCGACGTGGACGCAGCTCCAGTGGTTGGTGCCCGGGCCGGGGCAGCGGAGCCGGCCCCGGCGGGCGCTCTCGTAGAAGACGTCCTTGAACGTGCTGCCGGGCCCGTACACGAACCCCGGCGAGATGACGACGGAGTCGAGCCCGCTCTCGTGCAGCTCGCGCAGCTTGCGGATCTCGGCGGCGTCGCCCTCCCCCATCGGGGACGGGGACAGCGGCGTGGACTCGTCGATCCAGTCCGCGCCGTGGTCGCCGTACACGAAGCAGCCGCCGGTGTAGACGAAGCGCTTGCCGTCCCGCAGGCACCGCCGTGCCAGGGCGCCGGTCATCAGGGTGTTGGCCGCGTTCAGGCGCCTGACCTTGGACGCGGTGACGCGCCCGGCCGGGGTGAGCTGGGCCGCGTGGACGACGGCGTCGGCGTCGTCCACCAGCGGCAGGTACGACTCCGGATCGCGCATGTCGCCCACGGCGACCCGGGCACCGGCCACGACCAGGCCGCGCGCCTTGCCCGGCGAGCGGACCAGGCCGACGACGTCGTGCCCCGCCTCCAGCAGCGCGCACGTGACGGCGCTCCCGACGAATCCCGTGGCACCGGTGACCAGGACGGTGCGGCCGCCCGAAGACATGGCGGCGCTCCTCTCTCCTCGTTGACTCTGCGGTCCCAGGCGCCGGCCGTCCGGGGCCGATCGCGTGATCGGCCCCGGACGGCCGGACCCGGGCGTCGGGTTCCGGTCCCGCCGGCCCTACCGGGCCGGGACCGGTTCCTCCTTCGCCCTCGAGTCGCCCGCGGCGTCCTCGCCGCCCTCGCTGACGCCGAAGCGGGCGTGGATCCTGCGCAGCGGCCCCGGCGCCCACCAGTTGGCGCGGCCGGCCAGCTTCATGAACGCCGGCAGCATGGCGCCGCGGATCAGCGTCGCGTCCATGAGGATCGCCAGCGGCAGGCCGATCCCGACCGCCTTGGTGTAGCTCAGGCCGGAGGTGATCCACGCGAGGAAGACCAGCGAGATGCACACCGCGGCGTAGGTGACCACCCGGCCGGTGCGTTCCAGGCCGGTGGCGACGGCGGTCGTGTTGTCGCCGGTCGCGTCGTACTCCTCCCGGAACCGCGCCAGCATGAAGACCTGGTAGTCCATCGACAGGCCGAACGCGAGCGCGAACAGCATGATGGGCACCGTCCAGGTGATGGCGCCGGTGACGATGACGTCGCCCACGAGCCAGAGCAGGTTGCCGTCCTGGAAGATGAACACCAGGGCGCCGAAGGTCGCGCTGAGGCTCAGCATGGTCAGCACCATCGCGATGATCGGCAGCAGCACGCTCCCGGTCAGCAGGAAGAGCAGCACGTACATCCCGAGCGCCAGCAGGCCCAGCGCGAGCGGCAGCCGGTCGTAGAGCTTCTCGAAGGTGTCGGCCGACACCGCGGGCGCGCCGCCGACCAGCACGTCCGAGAACGGCGACCGTTCGGCGCGGACGTCGCGGACCAGGTCCTCGCCCGCCTTGGAGAGGCCGTCGACGGCCGGGACCACGTTGAGGAAGGTGGCGTCCGGTGCCCGGAACCGGTAGTTGGCCAGCTCGGGCGAGGCCGCCACCTGTCCCTTGACGTAGCTGCCGGTCAGCGCGTCGACGCGGGCGACGTTGGGCAGCGCCGACAGCCGGCCCGCGTAGTCGGCGATCTGGGCGCCGCGGGCCGCCGGGTCGCCGACGCCGCGCGCCACGACCTGGATGACCTGCTGCTCCTGGGTGTTGAACTCGGCCCGCAGGATCTGCGCGGTCTGCGCGGCGTGGGCGGACTTGGGCAGCACCTGCTCGTCCGGCAGGCGCAGCTTCAGGTCCTTGGCCGGCAGGCCGAGCACCATCACGAACGCCAGCACCAGCAGGGCGACCGGGATCGGGCGGCGCATGACGAACAGCGCCAGCCGGTGCCAGAAGCCGTTCTCCGTGGCCGTCGCCGGGCCGTCCTTACGCTTGATCAGGCGCAGCTTGTCGATCCGGTGGCCCAGCATGACCAGCAGCGCGGGGACGACGATCAGCGAGGACAGCGCGCACAGCAGCGCGGTGACGATGGCGGAGGAGGCCAGCGAGGTGAAGATGGTGAACGGCAGGACCAGGACGACCGACAGCGCGATCGCCACGATCACCGCGGAGAAGACCACCGTGCGGCCGGCCGTGCGGAGCGTGACCCGGATCGCGTCCGGCATGTCCAGGCCCTTGCGCAGTTCTTCCCGGTAGCGGCTGACGATCAGGAGGCTGTAGTCGACCGCCAGCCCCAGCCCGAGGAAGGTGGTGACGTTGATGACGAAGAACGAGGAGTCGACGAAGAACGTCAGCCCCCACAGCGCCAGCATCGTCATCAGCATCGTGGCGAAGGCGACCACCAGCGGGAGCGCCGCCGCCACCAGGCTGCCGAAGATCAGTATCAGTACCACCAGCAGGACCGGGAACACGATCGAGTCGGCGCGTGTCACGTCCTTGGTCGCGGTCTCGGTGTTCTCGTGCCACATCAGGGCCGAGCCGCCGGCCTTGACCTCCAGTCCCTGGAACCGGCCCTCGTACGCGGGCGCCAGCTCCTTGACCCGTTCGAGCATCGTGTCGAAGTCGCCGGCGATGGTGCCCATGACCAGCGCGCGGTTTCCGTCCTTGTTGCGCAGCGCCGCGGGCTTGCCCGCCGTCCAGTAGGACGCGACGCTCTGCAGGCCGGCCTCGCGCTGGAGCCGCTGGGTCAGCGCGGTGCCCGCGGCGGCCACCGCCGGGTCGTCGATGCCGCGGCGGTCGGTGACCAGCAGCATGAAGTTGGGCTCGCCCTGCTTGAACGTCTGTGCGAGGACCTGGGCCGCGTGGTGCGACTCGGAGTTCTCGTCGGAGTATCCGCCCATCGTGAGCCGTTTGGTCATGGTCTGCGAGACGGCCCCGCCGGCGAGGACGAAAACCAGCACCAAGACCAGAACGCTCTTGGGCTTGCGCAGGACGAGTCCTGCCAGCCTGTCGAGCATGTCTTTCCTCCATTCACCTGGCGGTGATCCGCCCGCTTTCCTGCTCGGTCAGGGAGCCGGCCCGGTATCCGGGAAAGAGTCCGTCCGGCTCTGCAACAAGGACGCATCCGGGCGCCGCGTCCGTGACATCGCGCGCCCTCCGGGCCTCGCGTGCGACGGCCCCTCGCGGGACGGCCCCGGGGGACGGCCTCACGTCCACTGGCCCGTACCGTGCGTGGTCTTGGTCCCGAACAGGCGCTCGCGGAGTTCGGGCCGGCGCACCTTCCAGGTGCCGGTGCGCGGGAAGTCCGCCCAGTCGATCAGGACGGGGGCGTCCAGCTCGGGGAGGCCGGCGGTCGCGGCACGCCACCGCTCCGGGTCCAGGCGCGCCCCGCCGGCCGCGCCGTCCATGCCGACCACCGGCACCGGCGGCCGGCCGGGGACCCCCAGGACGATGATCTCGGAGGCGTCCGGCAGGCGTTCCAGCAGGACGCTCTCCAGGTCGATGCCGCTGGCGCCGGGGATGATGTCGACCTCGCGGTCCAGGATGCGCAGGCCGCCGGTCCGGGTCCGCTCCCCGATGTCGCCGGTGTTCCACCAGCCGTCCCAGATCTTGGCGCGGTGCCGGTCGGTCTCGCCGAGGTAGTCCAGGCAGCGGCCCTTGGTGCGGACCAGGACGATCCCCGGACGGCCGCGGCGCACCTTGCGCCGGGTCTCCGGGTCCACCAGCCGCACCTTCATGATCAGTGGGACCGGCCGGCCCGCGTTGGTGGTCACCGCGGTCGTCGCGCCCGCGGAACGGCGCATCTTCCGGCGGGTGTAGACGCCGAGGCTGACCGGGCCGACCTCGCTCTGCCCCCAGCTCTGCCCCCACACCACCCCGCGCCGGGGCGACGCCTCGAGGAAGGTGCGGACGGTACGGGGATGGATGGCGTCGAACGTGCTCACGTACGCCCGCACCCGTTCGAACAGGTGCGGATGGGACGTGGCCAGCCCCTCCCAGCGCTGGAAGATGTTCGGGCACGCCTCCAGGGTGGTGGGGCGGTGGTCGTTCAGGGTCGCCACCACGGTCCCGGGCTCGGAGCCGGCCAGCACGACCGCCTCCGCGGGCGGCAGGAAGAGCTGCCCCGCCAGCCAGGTGACGCTGCGGATGTGCACGAAGGCCACGCACGCCGCGATCACGTCGTCCTTGCGGGTGGACAGGAAGGGGATCCTGGCCGTCTCCAGGCGGCTGTTGACCTTGACGGCCGTGGCGGCCGAGTGGACGACGAGCTTGGGCACGCCGGTGGTGCCCGAGGTGTGCGTGCAGATCATCGGCTCGTCGTCGGCGACCGGGTCGGCGGCCGGGACCGGCGCGCCGCGCAGGTCGCCGAACGCGATCGTCCCGGGGACCGGCTCGGCGCCGTCCGCCGCGTCGACGGTGACCACCGTGGTGTCCGGGCCGACCAGCGTCACCCCGTCCCGGGTGGCCGCCGACAGCACCGACGGGGCCGCGACGAGCACGCGCGGCTCCAGCCGGCCCAGCATGGCGCGCAGCGCCTCCGGCCGGATGGTCGAGGAGATCATCGCCGGCAGCGCGCCGATCCGCGCCGCCGCCGCGGCCAGGACGACGACGTCGAAGTGGTTGTCCTTGATGATCCCGAGCCGGTCGCCCTTGCGCAGCCCGGCCTCGTACAGCACGCCCGAGGTCTCGGCCACCAGCCGCGCCATGTCCGCGACCGTGAACCGGGTGCCGTCCTTGGGCGCGATGTCGAACGGCCGGTCCAGCACGAACACCGGGCGCGGCGCCCCGGCGAACCGCTCGAACATCAGGCCGAGGTTGAGCGGCCCCTTCATTCTCCCCATGATCTTCGTCCTCCCAGGCGGGGCCGTCAGGTCCAGCGGCCGGTCCCATAGGTCTCTTTGGTGCCGAACAGCCGCTCGCGCAGCACGGGGCGGCGCACTTTCCAGGTCCCGGTGCGGGGGAACTCGTCCCAGCCGATCAGGACGGGGTCCTCCAGGTCGGGCAGGTCGGCGGTCGCCTTCCGCCACCGCTCGGGGTCGAGTTCACCGCCGTCGACGCTGAGCACCGGTACCGGCCTGCGGCCGGGCACGCCGAGGACGATGACCTCCGACGTCTCCTCCAGGCGCTCCAGCAGCACGCTCTCCAGCGCGATCCCGCTGACGCCGGGGATGAGGTCGACCTCCCGGTCGACGATGCGGAAGCCGCCCGTACGGCCGTGCACGCCGATGTCGCCGGTGTTCCACCAGCCCTGGCCCCAGTCCTTCTCCCGGTGCCGGTCGGTCTCGCCCAGGTAGTCCAGGCAGCGGCCCTTGGTACGGACCAGCACGATGCCCTCCTGGCCGCGGCGCACCTTGCGCCGGGTCTGCGGGTCGACCACGCGCACCTGGGTCACGAACGGGATCGGCCGCCCGACGTTGCTGGTGACCGGGTCCTGCGACCAGCGGCTGCGGCGCAGCTTGCGGCGCGTGTAGACGCCCATGCACACCGGGCCGACCTCGGTCTGCCCCCACACCTGGCCCCACACCGGCGACCGGCGCCCGGACGCCTCCAGGAACGCGCGGACCGTCCGGGGGTGGATGGCGTCGAAGGTGTTGATGAACGCCCGGGTCTGGGTGAAGAGGCCGGGGTTGGAACGGAGCAGGCCCTCCCAGAGCTGGAAGATGTTCGGGCACGCCTCCAGGGTGGTCGGCCGGTGCTCGCTCAGCGTCGCCACCACGGTCGCCGGGTCGGGGTCGGCCAGCACGACGACCTTGGCCGGGGGCCGGGCGAGCTGCGCGAACGTCCAGGTGATGCTGCGCCCGTGGACGAACGCGATGCACGACCCGACCACGTCGCCGGGGCGGATGGACAGCCCGGGCAGCGGCAGCGTCTCCAGCTTGGTCAGCACGCCGAGCAGCGTGTTCGCCGAGTGGGCGACCAGCTTGGGCACGCCGGTGGTGCCCGAGGTGTGCGTGCAGATCATCGGCTCGTCGTCGCCGACCGGGTCGGCGGCCGGGACCGGCGCGCCGCGCAGGTCCTCCAGCTGCAGCACCCCGGCGGGCCCGTCGCCGTCCCCGCGGTCCACCGCGACGACGGCCGTGCCGGAGCCGGCCAGCTCCACCCCGTCCCGGACCGCGGCGGCCAGCACCGACGAGCTCGCCACGAGCACGCGCGGTTCCAGCCGCTCGAAGATCGCCCGCAGCACCTCCGGGGAGTTGGTGGCGGAGATCATCGCCGGCAGCGCGCCGATCCGGGCCGCCGCCGCGGCCAGGAGCACGACGTCGAAGTGGTTGTCCTTGACGATGCCGAGCCGGTCGCCCTTGCGCAGCCCGGCCTCGTACAGCGCGCCGGACGTCTCGGCCACCAGCCGCGCCAGGTCGCCCACCGTGTGGCGGGTGCCGTCCTTGGGCGCGATGTCGAACGGCCGGTCCAGATGGAACACCGGACGCTCGGCGTCGGCGACCCCCTCGAACATCACGCCGATGTTGCGCGGCACCTTGCCCTTCGCGCCCTGCCTCTTCCCTGGGTTCCCCATGACCTTGTCCTCCTGAGTTCTGGTCGCCTGCGGGGGGCGTGCTAGGTGGCCAGCACGAGGTTGGCCGCGAGCAGCACCACGACGCCGAGCCGGTGCGCCTTGATCCCGAGCTTGCGCGCGGTCAGCGGATCGCCGGCCGCCAGTCCGGTGCGCACCTGCCGCGCCCGCACCCACAGCACCGGGGCCAGGAAGAGCAGGAACCACGCCGACACCGCGCCGAACGCCACCACCGCGGCCACGGCCGCGGTCTCGGTGGCGGTGAGGACGGCGACGAACACGCGGTAGCCCCGGTCCGAGCTGCGGGTGGCCATGTTGCGGCGGCCGGCGGCGCGGTCGCCCGCCAGGTCGTTGATGTTGGAGTACACCGACACCAGCAGGCTCCAGAGCCCGAACAGGTACGCCTCGGCCAGCACCAGCCCGGACGCGTCGCCGCTGGCCAGCGCGAACGGGATCAGGACGGTCAGGCCGGTGCTGGCGAAGAGCACCAGTTCCTGCCCGCCGCGGTAGCTGAACTTCAGCCCGTGGGAGTACTGGACGCTGGTCAGCAGCACCATCGCCGTCAGGGCGACGGCCCACCACGGCCGTTGCGGCGCGACGGCGACGGCGGCCGCCAGCATCACCACCGCCCAGGCGATGGAGGCGTAGCCGAACCGCACCGCCTCCCGCACGGTCAGGTGCCCGTCCAGGAGGGGTTTGCGCTCGCGGCTGCGCAGCTCCCCCTGGCTCGGGTCGTAGTTGCGCTGGTCGCTGCCGTCCCGGTAGCCGGTGACGTCGTCGAAGGTCACGGTCGCCGCGACCACGCCGACCCAGCCCAGCGACAGCAGGACCAGCATGCCGAGCACGCGGGGCTCGTCCCGCAGCGCCGGCACCAGCAGCGTCCACGCCACCAGCGCGGACAGGTAGTAGTCGTAGAAGGACAGCTTGCCGAGCTTGGCGTAGGCCCTGGCCTTGCGCCGGAACGTCGCCTGTGCGGGTGCCGGGCTTCCGGCGTCGAGCGTCGTCATGATCGCCCCCTACCGCGGCCGGCGCCCGACGACGGAGATCATGACCTGGCTGAGCCACCGGTGGGCCGGGTCGGCCATCTCGGCCAGGGCCTGGTCGATCCGGTCGTGGCCGAGCAGCCCCGCCTCGACGATCTTGGGCCGCATGTACTCCAGCCAGAGCATGTAGTGCCGGGCCTGGTCCGAGCCGCCCTGCATCATGACGACGCGGCCCTCGGCGGACACGTCGGTCAGGTCGCTCTCGAGCAGCATCGCCAGGTCGAAGTGGCCGCCGCGGGGCTCGTGCCCGGCCTGCCGCATCAGCCCGTACCCGGACGCCTTGATGTCGGCGAGGAAGTCCTCGGACACGACGCTGCGGAACAGCGGCAGCGAGTCGGTGTCCTCCAGGAACAGCACGCCGCCCGGGGCCAGCGCCGAGATCAGGCGGGCCACGGCGGCCTCCCGGTCCGGCAGGTGCTGGATCACCATCCGGGCGTGGATCAGGTCGAACGCGCCCTCGGGCAGGTCGTCGGCGCGCAGGTCGTGCCGCCAGACCTCGACACCGTGGCCGGCCAGCCAGCCCAGCCGTTCGGTCTCCAGGTCGGCGGCGACGACCCGGCCGACCGGGCCGCGCCGCCCGGCCAGCCGCTCGGGGGCGACGCCGAAGGCCGGCTGGGCGAGCTCGGCCAGCCGGCGGGCCGCCGAGCCGTAACCCGCGCCGACCTCGAGGCAGGACCAGCCGGGCGCCACGCCGAGCCGCTCGAACCGCTCGAACGTGCCGGGGTCCCAGATCGCCTCGTTGGTGCGCAGGCGCTCGGTCTCCTGGTCCCACACCGGGTCGAAGACGTACTCCCCCGCGGTCGTGTCAGGGGCGGCCCCGAGGGCCGCCGCGGTGTCCGGAAATGCGGAGGTCGGGGGGACGGTGGTGGTGTCGCGTGGGGTCATGCCCGCTCCCGCGGTCAGTCGAAGAATTCACAGACGGAGTCGGCGACGTACTCGACGTCGGCGTCGCTCATGTGCGGCCAGATCGGGATCGCCAGGTTGCGGCGGCTGACCTGCTCCGCGCCCGGCCACCGCACGCCCTCGGGGGCGAACTCGGCGAACGCGGGCTGCAGCGGCAGCGGGACCGGGTAGTAGATGTGCGTCCCGATGCCGCGTTCGGTCAGGTAGGCCCGCAGGTCCTCGCGCCGCTCGATCAGCAGCGAGTACACGTAGTAGCAGCGGCCGTTGCGGCCCGGCGGCGGCGCCACCACCCCGCGGTCGCGCAGGGGGGTGAAGCGCTCGGTGTAGTAGTCGGCGATCTGGGCGCGGCGCTCCAGCCGGTCGGGGAAGCCCGGCAGCCGGTGCAGCTGGAACGCGGCGATGATCTCGTCGAACCGGCTGTTGTGGCCGATCCGGTGGTGCAGGAACCGGGTGATCCCGTCCTGCCCGTGGTTGCGCAGCTCGCGTACCCGCCGCGCCAGCTCGGGCCGGTCGGTGAGGACGACGCCGCCCTCGCCCGCGGTGCCGAACGCCTTCACCTGGAAGAAGGAGAAGACGCCCAGGTCGCCCCAGAGGCCGGCGGGCCGGCCGTCCAGCACCGCGCCCTGGGCCACCGCCGCGTCCTCGATGACGGGCAGGTCGTGGCGGGCCGCGATCTCCGCGATCCGCGGCATGTCCGCCATGATCGAGAACACGTGCGCGGGCATGATCGCCCGGGTGCGCTCGGTGATCAGGCTTTCCACCGCGTCCGGGTCCAGGACCATCGTCCACGGGTCGGCGTCGGCGAAGACCGGCGTCGCCCCCACGTTGGCGACCGTGCTGGCCACCGGCTGGCAGCAGAAGGCCGGGACGATCACCTCGTCGCCGGGGCCGATGTCCAGCGCGTGCACGGCCAGGGTCAGCGCCCCGGTCCCGCTGCCGCAGGCGATCACGTCGCCCGCGCCGGTCATCTCGCGCAGCTCCTTCTCGAGCGCGGCGGTCCGCCGGCCCAGGATGAACTTCTGCTCGGGGTCGGTGCCGACCTCGTGCAGCAGCTTCAGCAGGACGTCGCGGTCGCCCTCGAACAGGTCGGGCGGAAAGAACGGCAGCGTCACGCTCGCCTCCCGGAGTAGAACTCGCGGATGATGTCGCAGACCCTGTCGACGTCCGCCAGTGCGAGGTCGGGGTAGAAGGGCAGGGCGATCGTCCGGGCGCACGCGGCCTCGGCGTTGGGGAAGTCCCCGCGGCGGTGCCCCAGATCGGCGAAGCAGGGCTGCAGGTGCAGCGGAGTCGGGTAGTAGGTCTCGGTCCCGACGCCCCGCTCCGCCAGGTGGGCGGCCAGGGCGTCGCGGCTCTCCACCTCGATGAGGTAGACGTAGAACACCGGGTTCGTCTCGGCGTCGCGCGCCTTGACCACCGGCGTCCTCAGCACGCCCGGCATGTCGCGCAGGCGCTCGTCGTAGGCCCGGGCGAGGACGGCGCGGCGGGCGATGTCGTCGTCCAGGCGGGCCAGCTTGGCCAGCAGCACGGCCGCCTGGATGTCGTCCATCTTGCTGTTGGTGCCGGAGGCGCCCGACAGGTTGGAGATGCCCGCGATGTGGTCGATCGTCTTGCCCATCCGGCCGTGGTGCCGGAGGATGGCGGCGCGTTCGGCCACCTCGGTGTCGTCGGTGAGGATCATGCCGGCGTCGCCCACGGCGCCCAGCGTCTTGGAGGGGAAGAACGACAGCACGCCGCCCTTGCCCAGCAGGCCGGCGTGCACGCCGTCCCAGCGCATGCCGATCGCCTCGGCGCTGTCCTCCAGCACCATCAGGTCGTGGCGGCGCGCCACGTCCATGATCGCGGTCATGTCGGCCATCTGCCAGAAGAGGTGGACGGGCATGACCGCCGCGGTGCGCGGGGTCACCGCGGCGGCCATGCTCACGGGGTCCAGGGAGTAGCTCTCGGGATCGATGTCGGCGAAGACCGGCTTGGCCCGCGCCAGCGCGACCGAGGTCGCCGAGGCCACGAAGGTGAACGCCGGGACGATCACCTCCTGCCCGGGCCGGATCCCGGCCGCCCGCAGCAGCAGCACCAGGGCGTCGGTCCCGTTGTTCACGGCGACGGCGTGCCGGGCCCCGGTGTAGGAGGCGATGGCCTTCTCCAGCTCGCCGACCTGGCGGCCGTGGGAGTACTTCCCGCGGTCCATCACCGCGCCGACGTTCCGCGCGATCGAGGGCCACAGCTCCTCGAACGTCGCGGCCTGCGAGAAGAACGGGATCGGCCGCGCGGTGTCCGCCTCCCGCGTCCCGGCGGGATCGGTGATCTGTGCTCCGGCGATGTCGCTCACGCCGGCACCCCTTCCTGTCGGCCGCGGGCGTACGGTCGCGCCGGCGGCGGGGTCGTCGATGCGGGGCTGGGCCTGTGGGAGCCCGTCAGGACAGGGCGTCGACCGCCGCGGTGATCCCGTCCCACAGCTCGATGCGGGCGCGCAGCGCGGTGGTGATGGTCTCGGCGCACTCGTCCCACTTGGCCGGGTCGTCGCCGCACAGGTCGGCGAGCATGGCCATGGCCATCGGCGTGTGCTCCTCGCCGTCGACCTCGATGTGCCGGGCGAGGTAGTCGCGGAACTTGGCGAGCTTGCCGCCATGGTCGTCGATCTTGATGACCTGGTCGAACATCTCCGGGATGAGGTCCTCGCGGCCGAACGCGAAGGCCGCGGCCTGGCAGTGCAGCGGGGCGTGCTCGATGATGTCCCAGGTCCGCCGGACGAACTCGGCGGCGGCGGCGGGCACGCCGGCCTCGGTCAGGGCGGTGCGGACGGGGGTGCCCGAACCGATCAGGTCGAGGAAGGTCGTGACGGTCCCGATGTCGGCGCCCGCCTGGTCCATGCCCTGGACGTAGAGCTCGAAGTGGCTGATGAAGCCGTCGCCGAGCTCGTCGCTCTCCTCCACCAGGACGATGTCGTTGACCAGCCGGCGGCTCTCGCTGGAGCCGCGGGGAACCCAGGGCACCTCCACGCAGGTGAGCCGCTGCTGCAGGCTCTTGAGCAGGGACATGAAGTCCCAGACCGCGAAGACGTGGTGCTCGTTGAAGACGTTGACCTCTTCGAGCGTGCTGAGCCGGCTGTAGATCGGATGCTTGATCACTTCGACCCGGACCGGCTCGATCCGCAGCTTCAGTTCGTCGATGGCCGAGTTTTCTTTGCCCCAATCGTAACGGGACATTGAGGCTCCCTTTCAGAGGACCGATGGGATTTCTTGAATTCTCCGCAGCGGGCCCCGCGGCGCGCAATAGCAAGGGGATGGCAAGGCCCTTGGGGCTATGGCAAGCAATGGGAGTGGCCACCTTGTCAATGGTGCCGGGAACGCAACCGGAAAAAGGCGTGCCCGAACCGCCCCCGGAGGCCGGGGCGGAACGGGCACGCCTTGTTCGGTGAGCGGGTCCGGCCAGGTCAGCCGGCAGCCTGCTCCGCCAGCTTCTGGTCGCGCTGCTCCTTCAGGTACTTCTTCGGGTTGAAGCCCAGCAGGGCGACGATGTCGGTGTAGTCGACCAGGCCCCAGTGCTTGACGAACATGCCGTCCTTGATCCGGTACAGGTCACAGGTCGGCATGATGAACTTGTCACCGGTCTCCGGGTAGTGACCGTAGGAATTCCAGATGGCGCCGGCGTAGTTGGTGCCGCACACGATGTTGTCCGGCGCCACCGCCAGGTCCGGGGCGAACGGCTTGAATCCGGAGAAGCACGCCTTGAACCCCTCCAGGCCCTCCTCGATCACCAGCGGCTCGAACTGCTCGAAGTCCGCGGAGATGTACTTGTGCGCCAGGGAGAGGTCCTGGATCGGCACCTCCTCCAGGTAGGTGAGGATCCGGCGGAGGTTCTCCTGCTGGGCGGGTGTGCCGCCGCGGTCGAGCGGCGAGCTGGGCTGCCACTGCTTGGGCCGCACGATGCCGAACGGCTCCAGCTCGGTGTACTCCAGCACGTCCCAGTGCTCGGCGATCTTCCCGTTCCAGAACCGGTAGATCTCGGAGACCAGGACCCGCAGCTCCCGGCCGGTCCGGGCCTCGGTGCCGGTCCAGGTGGTGAAGGTCAGGACGCGGTCGTTCTGGGCGAAGGCCACCTCGACGTTGATGTTCAGGTCGGGGAAGGTCGAGTGCCAGAACTCCTTGGTGAAGCCCTTGATGCCGGTGACGCCGACGCCGTAGAGCGGGTTGTGCTGGCGGAAGTTGCCGGTGAAGAACTTGTCCGCCGCGTCGACGTCGCGCTTGTTGAAGACCTCGTCGTAGAGGCCCAGCACCATCTCGACGTGCTTCTGCTCCTCGGGCGAGCTCCAGTCGAGGTTGTTGGTGTCAGCAGCGGTGTCGGCGTTGGTCTGGACGCTCATGAAGACTCCTTTTGGAAGAGGTCTTTGGGGTGGTATCCGTAGGCTTCGATGGCCGATGTGTAGTCGACGACGGGCCAGTGCTCGGTGAACTTGCCGTCCTCGATCCGGTAGCAGTCGGAGTTGACGAGAACGACCTCCACGTCGGAATCGGGCTTGTGGCCCTTCCAGTCCCAGATCGTTCCGACGATGTGGCTGCCGACGACGACGTGCCGCGGATCGACCACCATGTCGGGAGCGAGGTGGAGGAAGTTGTTGCAGCACTCCTTGAAGCCGTCCAGCCCGTGGCGGATCATCCGGTCGTGCTGGAAGAAGTCCTCGGCGAAGTACTCGTGCGCCCGGGACAGGTCCTGCAACGGCACGTTCTGGGCGACCTGGGTGAGCAGGTCCAGGTTGGCGAGCTGCCGGGGCGTCCCGTTCAGGTCGAACTCGCCCCGCGGGCGGGGCCCGTCCGGCCGGGCCGGCCCCCAGGGCACCAGCTCGGTGTACTCGATGACGTCCCAGTGCTCGACGGCCCTGCCGCCCTGGAAGCGGTAGAGGTCGGCGGTCCACAGCTCGAACTCGCGGCCGGACTCGTCGTGCCCGGCCCAGTGGACGTGCGCCAGCACCCGGTCGTTCTGGCAGACGGCCAGGTCGACGGTCGCGGTCAGGTCCGGGAACGTCCCCAGGAAGAAGCCGCCGACGAACCGCTTGAACCCGGCCACGCCCTCGCCGTAGAGGGGATTGTGCTGCACGAACCCGGCGCCGAAGAATTCGTCCGCCGCGTCGAGGTTCTTCTTGTCGATCACCTTCTGGTACAGGTTCTCGACCCGCTCCAGGTTCTCCCTTTCGACGGGCGTGCTGTAGTCGAGGGTCGCCTCGGGGGCGCTCGATATTTCCGTGCCCACCGATATTCGTTGCGGGACTCTCGTTCCCATTCCTCCTCCATGGGCCGCATCGGACCATTCGATGCCGCCACGATAGGAGCCCGCTCGCCGCCGCCGCCATAGCAAGGAGATGGCAACCCGATGGCAGGCTACAGCCGGGGCCCGCCGGCGGGTTGCCCTCAAGCGCGTGACAGGCGCCGGCCGATCGCCCGCCACAGGAAGTCCTTCGAGGCGCGGTGACCCGCGGCCGGATTTCCCACCTGCCATTTCCTGTCCCCGCCTTCTCCGGCAATCACCCGCCCCGGAATTTGATTCGCCGCCCGCCATGGCAAGGGCATGGCACGGGGCGTGCGGGCATGACAGGAACCTGGCATCCGGCAAACACGGGCATGCCTTGATTCGGCCATCCTCGCCATTTTTTCTTGACTTCTCCCCCGCGAACGAGAAGTTTCTGTTTAGTCCACTTCGGTGCCGGCCAGCCTGGGAGCTGATATGGCAGAGCGGAAACGGGTCGTGCTGGCGGAGCCACGCGGCTTCTGCGCCGGGGTCAGGCGCGCCATAGCGATCGTCGAACGCGCGCTGGAGGTCTACGGGCCACCGGTGTACGTACGCAAGGAGATCGTCCACAACCATTACGTGGTGCGGGGGCTGGAGAGCCGCGGCGCGCGCTTCGTCGACTCCGAGGCCGAGGTCCCCGAAGGAGCGGTGTGCGTGTTCTCCGCCCACGGCGTCGCGCCGGCGGTGCACCGCGCGTCGGCGGACCGCGGCCTGGAGGTCATCGACGCCACCTGCCCCCTGGTCGCCAAGGTCCACCAGGAGGCGCGCCGCTTCGCCCGCGACGAGCGGACCATCCTGCTGATCGGCCACCGCGACCACGAGGAGGTCGAGGGCACCTACGGCGAGGCACCGGACCGGACCGTCATCGTCGAGACCGTCGAGGACGTGGCCGCGCTCGACCTGCCCCGCGACGCGCCGGTGGCCCTCCTCTCCCAGACCACCCTGTCCCTGGACGACACCGCGGGGATCGTCGACGCGCTGCGGGACAGGTTCGACGACCTGCGCGAGCCGCCCGGCGGCGACATCTGCTACGCCAGCCAGAACCGCCAGAACGCGGTCAAGGCCCTGGCCGGCCGCAGCGACCTGGTGCTGGTCGTCGGCTCCGTCAACTCCAGCAACTCGATCCGCATGGTGGAGGTCGCACGGGACGCGGGCGTCCGCGCGCACCTGGTGCCCGACGTCGGCGAGCTGGAGGAGGGCTGGCTGGAGGGCGTGGCGTCGGTGGGCGTCAGCGCGGGCGCCAGCGCCCCGGAGATCCTCGTCGACCAGCTCCTGGACCGGCTGGCCGCCCTCGGCTACGACCGGGTCGAGTTCGAGACCACCGCGACCGAGAACGTCGTGTTCAACGTGCCCGCCGGCCTCGCCGCCGCGGCACCGGCCGGCGCACGTCCGGACCCCTCATGAATCTCCCGGAAGGGTCGATCCCTCGGGCACGGAAAGGCAGTCGATGACCACGCAGACCACGCAGACCACGCACACCGCCCCGGCCGGCGGGCCCACGCCCGCCCGCGAGGCGCTCGACCGGGTCCTGGAACGGGTGGAGGACCGGTTGCGCGGCCACCTGGACCGCGAACGCGACCAGTGGGCCACCGCCGTGACCGGGCACACCTCCGCGGTCATCCCCGTCGACGCGATCGCCGACCTGGTGCACGCGGGCGGCAAGCGGCTGCGCCCGAACTTCTGCGCGAGCGGGTTCCTGTGCGCCGGCGGGGACCCCGACGACCCGGTGATCGTGGACGCCGCGGCGGCGCTGGAGCTGCTGCACGTGTTCGCGCTCATCCACGACGACGTCCTCGACGACTCGCCGCTGCGCCGCGGCAAGCCCACCGTGCACGAGCGGTACGCCGCCGAGCACCGGGCCATGGGCTGGCGGGGCGAGCCGCGCCGGTTCGGCGAGGGCGTGGCGATCCTGGCCGGCGACCTGGCCTACGTGCTGGCCGACACGCTCACCGCCGACTTCCCGGCCCCGGCGCGGGAGATCTGGGGCGAGCTGCGGGCCGAGATGATCATCGGCCAGTTCCTGGACATCAGGTCGGCCGCCGCCGCCACCGCCGACATGCGGCTGGCCCGCTGGATCGCGGTGTGCAAGTCGGGGCACTACACCATCCACCGGCCGCTCACCCTGGGCGCGGGCCTGGCCGGGCGGCCCGATCTCGCCCCCGCCTTCGAGGGGTACGGGGTCGCGCTCGGCGAGGCGTTCCAGCTCCGCGACGACCTGATCGACGCGTTCGGCGTCAGCGCGACCAGCGGCAAGCCGGTCGGGCTGGACGTCGACCAGCACAAGATGACGCCGCTGCTGACGGTGGCGGTGGAGCGCGACGCCCGGGTCCGCGCCCTGGTGGACGAGGGCGGCGACGAGGGCTGGGACACCGCGCGGCTGCGCGAGCTGCTGGCCGAGACCGGCGTGCGCGCCGAGATCGAGGCGCACATCGACGGGCTGGTCGAGCGCGCCTGCGCGGCGCTGGCCGACGCCCCCATCGAGGAGCCGTGGCGGCGGATCCTCACCGACATGGCCCACCGGGTCGCGCACCGCGAGAGCTGAGAACGGTGTCTGGACGCGAGGGCGTGGACCCGATGCTGCGCACACTGATCATCGGCCTGGGTCAGGCGGGCTGGACGCTGCACCTCCCGGTGCTGACCAGGCTCCGCGACTCGGCCTACGGCGAGGGGCTGTTCTCCGCCGAGCCGATCGTGGTCTACGACCCCGACCGGCTCCCGGCGGGCCGCCGGGACGGCACCATCGCCCCCAAGCGCTCACTGAAGGAGGCCCGCGAGGTCCTCGATCCGGCCAGGACGGTCGTGCACGTGTGCACCCCGCCGTCCGCGCGGATCGAGGTGCTGCGCCAGGTGGCGGAGCTGGGCTTCCGCAAGGTGCTGGTGGAGAAGCCGCTGTCGGCGGACCGGGCCGGCATCGCCCGGATCCTGGAGGTCCGGGACGCCTGGGACCTGAACCTGAGCGTGGTGAGCCACTGGCTGGACAGCACGCTGACCCGCCGGCTCACCAAGCTCGTCTACTCCGGGCGGCTGGGCGAGCTGCGCTCCATCGAGGCGACGCAGCGCAAGCCCCGGTTCAGCAGGTCGCTGGACACCAACGGCCACCCGTCGGCGTTCGACGTGGAGGTGCCGCACTCGCTGGCGGTGGCGCTCCGGCTCGCCGGGGAGGCCACCGTGGTGGACGCCTCCTGGTCGGACATGGAGGTCAACGGCCATCTGATCCCGCGGATGGGCGCCGCCCGGCTGGTGCTCCGGCACGACCACGGCGTCCGCACCGAGATCTTCTCGGAGCTGACCTCGCTGCTGCGCGAGCGCCGGATCACCCTGGAGTTCGAGCGGGGCCGGGTCACCGGCTACTACCCGGTCAGCCGGGACGACGACCACGCGCTGATGACCGTCGAGACCGACGGCCGCGAGGAGACCGAGATCTTCCGGGACGACTCGCTGGCCTCGTTCCTGATGCGCACCTACCGCGGGTACGCGGCGGGCCACCGCATCACCTCCGACCTGGAGCTCAACGTCGAGATCGTCTCGCTGCTGAGCGACGCCAAGCACCTGTGCGAGGCCGGCGGGCGGGAGACGGCCGGGGTGCCCGGCACCGCCCCCTCCTCCCCCGGGACGGTGAAGCATGTCCGGTGAGCGGGCCGGCGGCGCGGGCGGCGGCGCCGGCACGGAGGCGGTCCGGCTCGGTTACGCGGGGATCGGCGACGAGGCCGCGCCCGGCCTGGACGCCCAGGTCACCGCGATCCGGCGGCTGGGCTGGGACACCATCGAGCTGCGTTCGGTGGACGGCGTCGCGCTCGCGGACCTGGACGCGGCCGCCTTCGGCCGGGTCGCGGGGACCCTCGCCGACGCGGGGATCGGCACCGTGTGCGTCGACTCCCGCATCGCGAACTGGGGCCGCCCCGTCACCGGGCCGTTCGAGGCCGACGTCGAGGAGCTGGAGGCGCTGATCCCGCGCTGCGCGGCCCTCGGCACCCGGTACGTGCGGGTGATGTCGTACCCCAACGACGGGCTGGACGAGCCGGACTGGCGGCGCGAGGTCCTGCGCCGCATGCGGGCGCTGGCCGAGCGGGCCGAGGACGCCGGGCTGGTGCTGCTGCACGAGAACTGCTCCGGGTGGGCCGGGACGAGCGCCGAGCGCATGCTGGCCCTCCTCGGCGAGGCCGGCCCCGCCCTGCGGCTGGTGTTCGACATCGGCAACGGGGTGCCCTACGGGTACTCGGCGTACGACGTGCTGACCGAGGTCGTCGAGCACGTGGAGCACGTCCAGATCAAGGACGCCGACGGCGACGCCGAGGCGCCGGTCTACACGTTCCCCGGCGAGGGCCGGGCCCGGGTCGCCGACTGCCTGCGTCTGCTGGTCGCGCACGGCTACCGCGGGGTGCTGTCCATCGAGCCCCACATCTCGGTCCGCCCGCACGAGCACCTCAACGACGCGGGCGACGCGGGCGTCGACACGTTCGTGGCGTACGGGCGCGCGCTGGAACGCCTCGTCGAGCGCGAGGTCCTCGGCGCCGGAACCGGAGCGGGCACCGCAGCCGGCACCGGCGCCGGCGCGGAGGCCGTGGCGGGGATCGGGGGGCGGCCATGATCGAGGTCGAGCTGACGCCCGCCGACCGGGAACTGCTCCTCGGTCTCCTGCGCGTCCCCACGGTGGGCCTGCTGGAGGAGCCCGAGGGGACGCCGGGGCTGTGGGAGGCGCAGAGCGCCTACGCCGACGCCGCCGCCGAGCTCGGTTTCACCACCGTTCTGCACGGCCCGCCCAAGCCCGAGGTGCTGGACCGGCCCGGCGTGCCCGAGCCGGTCCGCCGGGCGGCGGCGGAGCTGCCGGGCTTCCTGGACCGGCAGCCCAGCCTGGTGCTGCGGCTCGGCCCTCCGCTGCCCCGGGAGCGGACGGTGATGTTCAACGTCCACCTGGACACGGTGGCCGGATGGGAGCCGCCCCGCTTCGAGGACGGCCGGTTCCACGGGCGCGGCGCGATCGACGCCAAGGGGCCCGCGGTCGGGCTGCTGACGGGGATCCGCGCGGCGCTGGCGGCCGAGCCCGCCCTCGGCGACGAGGTCGGGGTGCTGATCCAGGCCGTCGCCGGCGAGGAGGGCGGCGCGATGGGCACGTTCGGCACCCGCCCGCTGGTCGAGGACGGGCACGTCGGGCGGCTCAACGTGTTCTGCGAGCCGACGGGGCTGCGCTGGCTGCCCCGTTCCACCGCCTCGATGACCGCCTGCGTCCGGGTCGACGGCCGGGACGCGATCGACGACGAGCCCGACGCCGGCCACAACGCCACCGTCCTGCTGGGCTTCCTCGCCCAGCACCTCGCGGCGGAACTGCCCGCCGCGGCGTCCGACGGGCGGGTGTGCGTGGCCGGGCTGCACACCGGCGACCTGCACAACCGGGTGTACGGCAGCGGCCGGCTGCTGCTCAACATCTCCTACGGGTCGCCGGAGGGCGGCCGGCGGATGGAGCGGGCCCTGGACGAGGCCCTCGCGTCGGGGCTCGCCGCGTTCGCCCGGACGTTCGCGCCGCACCGCGACCAGGCCCGGACGGCCGCGGACGCCGAGGCGATCACCACGCTGGAATGGCTCAAGCGGGGCCTGCCGGCGCTGGCGGGCTCGGACCCGTGGGCCGAGGAACTGCTGGAACGCCGCGCCGGGCTGGTCCCCTGGCCCGCCGGCGAGCCCGCCTTCACCTGCGACGCGATCTGGATGCAGGACGTCCCCGGCGCCTTCACCGTCGTCTACGGCCCCGGCGACCTGGGGGCCAACAACGCCCACGCCGCCGGGGAGCACGCCGACGCCGCCGACCTGGAGCACTTCGCCGCGGGCGTGGCACGCCTGCTGACCTCCTTCACCCGAAGCCGGAGCGAACACCCATGACTCAAACGACGGACACGGCGCCGGAGGCGGCGCCCGACGAGGCGGCGCGGCGGACCGTCCGCGTGCCCTACGACGAGCTGCTGGACTTCGTCACGGCGGTCTTCGTCGCCCGGGATCTCCCGCACGACCGGGCCAGGTCGGCGGCCGAGGCCCTGTGCTACGGCGACCTGACCGGGCTCGGCTCGCACGGGGTCGTCAACCTCACCCGCCTCTACCTCCCGCTGCTCGCGTCGGGGCGGGCCGACCCGAACGCCGAGCCGGCGGTGGTCGCCGACCGCGGCGCCGCCGTCCTGGTGGACGCCCGCCGCGCGCTGGGCCTGTGGGCCGCCCGCGAGATGATGGACCTGGCCTGCCGGCGCGCCGCCGAGCACGGCATCGGGCTGGTCACGGTGCGGGACATGACCCACATCGGCTGCGCCGGGCACCACGCCGAGCGCGCCACCCGGCACCGGATGATCGGGCTCACCGCCTCCAACTGCGGCCGGCAGCGCATCGCCCGTCCCCCCGGCGGGCGGGTGGCCATGCTGGGCACCAACCCGCTGAGCATCGCCGCCCCCGCCGGCCCCTCCCGCCCGCCGTTCGTCCTGGACATGAGCACCACCGTCGTCCCGACCGGGCGGGTCCGGGTGGCCGCCCGCGCCGGGCTGCCGGCCCCCGAGGGCTGGCTGTACGACGACCAGGGGCGGCCGGTGACCGACGCCGCCGCCTTCGACCGCGGCGAGGCGCACCTGGCGTGGCTGGGCGGCCGTCCCGAGACGGGCGTCTACAAGGGGTACGGGCTGGGCCTGCTGGTGGAGGTCCTGGCCGCGCTGGTCCCCGGCGCCGGGATGGGCCCCGAGCCCGAGGCGCTGGAGGGGACCGGCGGCCCCTCCGGCCGCGACGACGACATCGGCCTGTTCATGCTGGCCGTCGCGCCGGACGCGCTGCGGTCGCCGGACCGGTACGCCGCCGACGCCGCCACGCTGTTCGGCACGCTGCTGGCCTGCCCGCCGGTCGACGAGGACGCGCCGGTGCGCTACCCCGGCCAGCTGGAGGCCGAGCGCGCCGAGCTGAACCTGCGGGACGGGGTCCCGCTGCCCGCCCCCATCCACGCCGAGCTGCGCGAACTGGCCGCGGAGCTGGGCGTCAACGCTCCCTCCGGAGGTGAGTCATGACCGCGCTGCGGCTCGGTGTCGTCGGCCTCGGGGTGATCTCCCGCTACTACCTCAAGGCCCTCGACCGGTTCCCCGACGTACGGCTGAGCGCCGTCTGCGACCTGCGCGAGGAGGCCCTGGCGCCGTACCGCGGAACGGTGCCCTGCCACCTGGACCACCGCTCGCTCCTGGAGCAGGAGGACCTCGACGCGGTCGTGGTGAACGTGCCCAACGACGACCACATGGAGGTCTGCTGGGACGTGCTGTCGGCCGGCCGCGCGGTGTGCGTGGAGAAGCCGCTGGCGACGCGGTTCGACGAGGGCCTGGAGCTGACCCACCTGGCCAGGGCGCGCGACGCCGTGCTGTTCACCGCGTTCCACCGGCGCTACAACGACAACGTCCTGTCCCTGCTGCGGACCGTGCGGGCGATGGCGCCGATCGAGTCGCTCCGGGTGCGCTACTTCGAGCGCATCGAGGACCACGTCGGCAACGACCGCTGGTACCTGGACCCCGAGCGGTGCGGCGGCGGCTGCGTCGCCGACAACGGCCCCAACGCCTTCGACCTGGTCCGGCTGTTCCTCGGCGACGTCGAGGTGGACAAGGCCGAGATCGAGCGCGACGGCGACGGGGTGGACCGGAAGGCGCGCATCGCGCTGCGCACCGCCGCGGGCCCCACGGCCACGGTGGAGCTGGACTGGTCGTACATGTCGGGCGAGTGCAAGGACGTCGAGGTCCGGCTCGCCGACGGGACCGTCCTGAACGCCGACATGCTCGCCGGCCACCCGGGCTTCAAGAGCTCGCTGGAACACGAGTACGTGGGCGTCCTGGAGGCGTTCGTGCGGGCCGTGCGGGAGGGGCGGGACACCTCGGCGGGCGGCCTGGCCGCGCTGCGGCTGGTGGACGCCTCCTACCGGGCCGAACGGTCCCTCAGCCCGATGTGGGAGGGGAGCTGAGCATGACCGTGTCCGAGTCCCTGCCCGTCCACGAGTCCGTCCACAAGTCCGTCCAGGAGGACGGGCCCAAGCGGACGGTGCGCGGGACGCTGGTCAAGGTGCTCGTCCACCGCCGCGACGACCGGGGGATGCGGCTGGAGCCGTTCGCCAGCCGCTGCGTCCGCGCCGGCGAGGTGCACGAGCTCGTGACCACCGACCACCACGAGACCGAGGCCGGATCCCGGGTGGACCGGGTGGGCTTCCTGGGCTTCGTGGAGATCGCCAACGCGGGGGTGATCGACCGGGGCGACGAGGTGTGGGCCGGGGACCGCCTGGTCGGCACCGTCCTCGGCTTCGACTCCTGCCATTTCCCCAACCACTACAACGTCCTGATCCGGGCCGACGCGCCGCGGACCGGGCCGGAGCTGAGGCTGGAACCGGAGGTGCCGATCCGGTTCCAGCAGCGGCTCCGTCCCGCGCCGGCGTCCGCGCCCAGCTGAGCCGACCGAGCCGACGTACATGAGGAGACCGGCATGGGACTGCTGGAGAAGATAGAGCGCCCCCGAGACCTCGACGGGCTGACGCACCAGGAACTCGCCGGCCTCTCCCGGGAGATCCGCGATTTCCTCATCGAGAAGGTGGCCCGCACGGGCGGGCATCTCGGCCCCAACCTGGGGGCGGTCGAGCTGACCCTGGCGCTGCACCGGGTGTTCGACTCGCCGAGGGACCGCATCCTGTGGGACACCGGCCACCAGTCGTACGTCCATAAGATGCTCACCGGGCGCCGGGAGGGGTTCGACCGGCTGCGCCAGAAGGGCGGGCTGTCGGGGTACCCGAGCGCCGCCGAGTCCGACCACGACATCATCGAGAACTCGCACGCCTCCACGGCCCTGTCCTACGCCGACGGGCTGGCCAAGGCGTACCGGCTGCGCGGCGTCCGGGACCGCGCGGTGGTGGCCGTGATCGGGGACGGCGCGCTCACCGGCGGCATGGCCTGGGAGGCGCTGAACAACATCGCGGCGGCCCAGGACCGGCCCGTCATCATCGTCATCAACGACAACGGCCGTTCCTACTCGCCGACCATCGGGGGGCTGGCCACCCACCTTGCGGCGCTGCGCACGACGCGGGGGTACGAGAAGTTCCTCGCCTCCGCGAAGGAGACGCTGAACACCACCCCCGTGGTCGGGCCCGCCCTCTACAGCGCCCTGCACGGCGCCAAGAAGGGACTCAAGGACATCCTGGCGCCGCAGGGGATGTTCGAGGACCTCGGCCTCAAGTACGTGGGGCCGATCGACGGGCACGACACCGAGGCGCTGGAGAACGCGCTGCGGATGGCCCGCGACTTCGGCGGCCCGGTGGCGGTGCACTGCCTGACCACCAAGGGGCACGGGTACCGCCCGGCCGAGGACGACCAGCTGGACCACTTCCACGGCGTCGGCGTCATCGACCCCGTCACCGGGAAGCCCACCAAGCCCGCGGGCCGTTCCTGGACCTCGGTGTTCGCGGACGAGCTGGTCGAGGTCGGCACCGAGCGCGAGGACGTGGTGGCGATCACCGCGGCGATGCTCCACCCGACCGGGCTGCACAAGTTCCAGAAGGCCTTCCCCGACCGGGTGTTCGACGTCGGGATCGCCGAGCAGCACGCGGTCACCTCGGCCGCGGGGCTGGCGCTGGGCGGGCTGCACCCGGTGGTGGCGGTCTACGCGACCTTCCTCAACCGCGCGTTCGACCAGGTCCTCATGGACGTCGCGCTGCACAAGTGCGGGGTGACGTTCGTGCTCGACCGGGCCGGTGTCACCGGTGACGACGGCGCCAGCCACAACGGCATGTGGGACCTGTCCATCCTCCAGGTCGTCCCCGGCCTGAGGGTCTGCGCGCCGCGCGACGCGGACACGTTGCGCGCCGGGCTCCGGGAGGCGGTGGAGGTCGACGAGGCCCCCACGGTCGTGCGGTTCCCCAAGGGCGCGCTCGCCGAGCCCGTCCCGGCGATCGGCACGGCCGGCGGCATGGACGTGCTCGCCCGCGGCGGCACCGAGGACGTCCTGGTGGTGTCCGTCGGCGCGATGGCCGGTGAGTGCGTGGAGCTGGCCGGGCTGCTGGAGGCCCAGGGCATCGGCGCCACCGTCGTCGACCCGCGCTGGGTGAAGCCGGTCAACGAGGAGATCCCGCGGCTGGCCGCCCGGCACCGGCTCGTCGTCACCGTCGAGGACGGCGGCCGGTCCGGCGGCGTCGGAGCGGCCGTCGCCCAGGCGCTGCAGGCGGCGGGCGTGGACACCCCGGTGCGGACCTTCGGCATCCCGCAGCGCTTCCTGGACCACGGCAAGCGCCCCGACCTCCTCACCGAGTGCGGGCTGACCGCGCACCAGCTGTTCCTCGCGGTGGTCGACCAGATCCCCGGAGCCGACACGGCCGCGGCCCCCGACGGCGCCGCGGCCCCCGACGAGATCAGGCCGTACGACCAGAGCGCGCGGCCGGCCGCGGCGCGCGCGACCGGGAAGGTGAACCGATGAGCGTCCAGCTCGGCATGCCGGCGGTCCGCGAGCAGGAGCGGGCACCGGCGCAGCCGCGCCGCAAGACGCGGCAGATCATGGTCGGCGACGTCCCGGTCGGCGGCGACGCCCCGGTGTCGGTGCAGTCCATGACGATCACGCCGACCGCCGACGTCAACGCCACGCTCCAGCAGATCGCGGAGCTGACCGCGGCCGGCTGCCAGATCGTGCGGGTGGCGGTGCCCTCGCAGGACGACGCCGACGCGCTGCCCGAGATCGCCCGCAAGTCCAAGATCCCGGTGATCGCCGACATCCACTTCCAGCCGAAGTACGTGTTCGCCGCGATCGACGCGGGCTGCGCGGCCGTACGGGTCAACCCGGGCAACATCAAGAAGTTCGACGACAAGGTCGGCGAGATCGCGAAGGCCGCCAAGGACGCGGGCGTGCCCATCCGGATCGGCGTCAACGCCGGGTCGCTGGACAAGCGGCTGCTGGCCAAGTACGGCAAGGTCGGCCCGGAGGCGCTGGTGGAGTCGGCGCTGTGGGAGTGCTCGCTGTTCGAGGAGCACGGCTTCCAGGACATCAAGATCTCGGTCAAGCACCACGACCCGGTCACCATGGTCCGCGCCTACAAGCTGCTGTCGGAGCAGTGCGACTACCCGCTGCACCTGGGCGTCACCGAGGCCGGCCCCGCCTTCCAGGGCACGATCAAGTCGGCGGTGGCGTTCGGCACCCTGCTGTCGCAGGGCATCGGCGACACCATCCGGGTCTCGCTGTCGGCCCCTCCGGTGGAGGAGGTCAAGGTCGGGATCGGCATCCTGGAGTCGCTCGGCCTGCGCAAGCGCAGCCTGGAGGTCGTCTCCTGCCCCGCCTGCGGCCGGGCCCAGGTCGACGTCTACAGCCTCGCCGAACGGGTCACCGCCGCGTTCGAGGGGTTCCCGGTGCCGCTGCGGGTGGCGGTCATGGGCTGCGTGGTGAACGGTCCGGGCGAGGCCCGCGAGGCCGACCTCGGCGTCTCGTCCGGCAACGGCAAGGGGCAGATCTTCGTCAAGGGCGAGGTGATCAAGACCGTTCCGGAGTCGCGGATCGTCGAGACGCTCGTCGAGGAGGCGATGCGCATCGCCGAGGAGATGGGCACCGAGGTCGGCGCGGACGGCGACGTGGTGACGGGCGAGGAGACCGCGGGCGGCGGCACGGCGGAACGGAGCAGGGTCGATGTCGTCACGGCCTGACACGGGACGGCGGGCCGGCGGCGGCCGGTCCGGTGGCCGGGCCGCCGGCGGGCAGGCGGTCGTGCTGGGCGCGGGGCTGGCGGGGATGTTCGCCGCCGCCGCGCTCTCCCGGCACATGGAACGGGTCGTGGTCGTCGAGCGCGACCGGCTCCCCGAGGGCCCGGAGTGGCGCCGCGGCGTCCCGCAGTCCCGGCACGCGCACAACCTGATGACGGCCGGGCACACCGCGATGAACCGGCTGCTGCCGGGGGTGCGCGACGAGCTGCGGGACGCCGGGATGGTCGAGGTCGGCATGCCCCGCGACATGCTGCTGCTCACCGCGGGCGGCTGGATGCCCCGGTTCACCACCCCGCTGTTCATGATGACCAGTTCCCGCGACCTGATCGACTGGGTGGTCCGGGACCGCCTGCACGCCGACCCGAAGGTGGAGTTCCTGGAGGAGACCGAGGCGGTCGGGCTCCTCACCGAGGGGCCGCGCCACGCGGAGGTCCGCGGCGTGCGGGTGCGCGGGCGGGACGCCTCGCGCGAGGCCGGGCGCGGCGAGCCGTACGAGATCGAGGCCGACTTCGTGGTGGACGCCACCGGCCGCCGGTCCCGGACGCCCGAGTGGCTGCGCGCCATGGGCTACGAGACCCCCTCCGAGAGCGTGGTGGACGCGCAGGTCGCCTACTCGACCTGCGTCTTCGACCCGCCGCCGGGCCACGAGGCGGACTGGAACTGCGTCCTCCTGCAGTCCACCCCGGACGCGCCCCGCCAGGGGATCCTCAACCCCATCGAGGGCGGCCGGTGGATGGTCTCCCTGGCGGCCATGGGCGGCGAGCGTCCCCCGCTCGACCACGACGGCTTCCTCGGGTACGCGCGGACGCTGCGTTCGCCGGTCCTCTACGACACGCTCGTGAAGGCCCGCCCGGTGGGGCCGGTGCACGGTTCCGGCCGTACCGAGAACCGGCGGCGGCACTACGAGCGGCTGCGCCGCTGGCCCGAGCGCTTCCTCGTGCTGGGCGACGGCGCGGGGGCGCTCAACCCCTCCTACGGCCAGGGCATGTCGGTCGCGGCGTGCAGCGCCGTCGCCCTGGACGAGGCGCTGGCCGCCGCGGGCGGCCCGGCCGGGGTCGCCTCCGGGATGCGCAAGAAGGTCGCCAGGTGCATCGACACGGCCTGGGCGATCGCCGCCACCGGCGACCTCGGCTACCCCTGGGCCATCAACGACGCCGGGCTGTCGACCCGGATGAAGCTGCGCTACCTGTACCGGGTCGTCGGCGCGTCCGCCTGGAGCAAGCCGGCGGCCCGCGCGCTGCTCGACCTCAACCAGATGGTCTCCTCCCCCGCGGCGGTGTTCCGGCCGCGGGTGGTGACCGCCGTGATGCGGGGCTCCCGGCAGGTCTCCGACCTGCCCCCCGCGCTCGCCGAACGCCCCCCGCTCACCCACGCCGACCTGCCCTGATCGCCTGGAGGACTCATGCGTCACGACGAAGAGGCGCGGTGCGTGCCGTTCCGGCTGCCCGTCTCGCCCGCCGGCCGCCCCGCCGGAGAGTGGGAGGTGGCGGGCGACCTCTACCTGCCCGCCACGCCCGCCCGCACCGTGCAGGTGCTGCTGCCGGGGCTGACCTACGACCGCCGCTACTGGACGCTGCCCGGCGCGTACAACTACGCCGAGCACATGTGCCGCGCCGGGTACGCCGTGGTGGCCATGGACCGGATCGGCACGGGGGCCAGCTCCCGCCCGCCGTACGGCGAGGTCGCCACCGACAACCACGCGCACGTGCTGCACCAGGTCGTCCAGGCCCTGCGGGACGGCGCGATCGGCGGCGTCGCGTTCGACCGGGTGGTCACCGTCGGGCACTCCTACGGCTCGGGGATCGCGATCGTCGAGGCGGCCCGCCACCAGGACGTGGACGGCCTCATCGTCAGCGGGATGCTGCACACCACCACCAAGCTCTACGCCGAGGTGCGCGCGTTCTTCCACCACGCCTCGGAGGACCCGATCCTGGGGCCGGCGGCCCCGGAGGGCGGCTGGCCGGAGTACTACATGACGCAGCGCCCGGGCCTGCGGGCCCGGATGCTGGAGCACGCCCCCGGCATCGAGCCGGAGATGTCCGAGCTCAACGAGCGGATCAAGGCCACGGCGACGCTGGGCGAGGGCGAGTCCCTGCCCGTCACCTACGAGGTGGAGCACTCGCTGGCGATCAAGGTGCCGGTGCTGGTGGTGGTCGGCGAGCACGACGCCCTCTTCAGCAGCGAGCACGTCGCGTTCGCCGCCGAGTCCGGCCCGGTGCACGACTTCGAGAAGGAGTTCTACGCGCCCGAGGCCCGGCTGGAGGCGCACGTCCTGCCGGGCGCGGGGCACTCGCTCAACATCCACCGCAACGCCGCCGACTGGTTCGAGACGGCGCGGCGCTGGGCCGACGAGCGGATCGGCGCCGCTCCGGAGGCCGTCACGGGGGCCGTCACGGAGGTCGGGCCCGCCGAGCCCCGGCCGGTCTGAGGGGACGTCCGGATGTCCGAGGGCACCTCACTGCTCACCCCGCCGCGGAGCGACGACGCCGCGGCGGCGCTGAACGCGTTGCTGACACCGGCCGGGGAGGCCGACCCCTACCCGTTCTACGCGCGCCTGCGCGAGGCGGCGCCGGTGTTCCCCAGCGAACTGGGCGTCTGCTTCGCGTCCTCCTACGACACCGTCCGCGAGGCGTCCACCAGTGCCGACTACGGCGCGATGGGCCCGGACTGGTGGGACGCCAACCGGCCGTGGTGGCGCGAGAGCACGCTGTTCTCCAACCTCTACTCCACGATCCCGGGCCTGGACCCGCCGGATCACACCCGGCTGCGCTCGCTGGTCTCGCGCGTCTTCACCGCCAGGAGGGTGGACGCGCTGCGCCCGTACGCCGAGCGGCTGACCGCCGGGCTCCTCGACGCCATGGCGGACAAGGGCGCCGGCGGCACCCCCGTGGACCTCATGGCGGAGCTGGCGCTGCCGCTGCCGGTCGCGATCATCGGTGAGCTGTTCGGGGTGCCGGGCGACGAGCGGCAGCGGTTCCGGCAGTGGGTCGAGGACGCGGAGGTGGTGTACGAGCTGGCACCCGAGCCGGCGGCCATCGCCGTCGGGGACGCCGCGTACGCGCAGATGCGCGAGTACTTCGCCGACCTGGTGGCCGGGTTCCGCCGCCGGCCGCAGGACAACCTGACCTCCGACCTGGTCCGGGCGTGCGACGCCGCCGACGCGCCGCTGACCCCCGACGAGCTGCTCAGCATGCTGATCTTCGTCTTCGTGGCCGGGTTCGAGACCACGACCGGGCTGATCGGCAACGGCGTGGTGGCCCTGGCCCAGGACCCAGGCCAGGCCCGCCTGCTCTCCGGCGGTCCCGGCGCGGTGGACCGGGCGGTGGAGGAGCTGGCCCGCTACGACCCGCCGGTCCAGATGACCCGCCGGGTGACGCGGCGCGACCTCACCCTCGGCGGGGTCGCCCTGCCCGCGGGGACGAGCGTCATCCCGCTGCTGGGGGCCGCCAACCGGGACCCGGCGCACTTCCCCGATCCGGACCGGCTCGACCTGGCCCGCGACGACGCCCGGCCGATGTCGTTCGGCGGCGGCGTCCACTTCTGCCTGGGCGCGGTGCTGGGGCGCATGGAGGTCGGGGCCGCGCTGCGGATGCTGTACCAGCGGTTCCCCGAGGTGGAGCTCGGCGGCGCGCCGGTCCGCGCGCCCGGCCTGGCCGCGCGCCGGCACACCTCCGTGCCCCTGCTCCTGAACGGCTGAGACACCATGATCACCGATATCGGCGGGGCCGCGCCCGGGGCGGCCGGCCGCGGTCCCGCCTACGACCCTGCGTACGGCCGCGGGCTGCTGCTGACCCGCGCCGCCCAGTGGTACTGCGGGACCCAGGGCGATCTGTACGCGCTGGTCCTGCGGGGGCAGGACGATGATCCGTACCCGTACTACGAGAAGATCCGCGAGCTCGGCCCGCTGTACACCGGCGAGCTAGGGACGCCCGCCACCGCCGACCACGCCGTCGCCTCCCGCGTGCTGGGCGATCCACGCTTCGGCCCCGGCGACCCTCCTGGATCCGTCCTGGCCGGATCCGTCCCGACCGGGTCCGTCCCGGCCAAGGCGGTACAGGCCGGGGCGGTACAGGCCGGGGCGGTACAGGCCGGGGCGGTTCCCGATCTGGCGGGGCACCGGTCCGAGGTCGCGCGGCTGTGCCGGGAGGCGCTGGACCGGCTCGGCCGGGCCGGGGCCGCGTTCGACCTGATCGGTGACCTGTTCGGTCCCGTCTGCGCCGCCGCGACCGCCGGGCTGTTCGGCGTCGCCGGGCAGGACCGGGAACGGTTCGCCCGGCACGCCGCGGGCCTCGGCGGCGCGCTGGACGCGCCGGTGTGCCCGCAGCCGTACGAGCGGGTCCGGGCGATCGCGGACGCGACCGCCGGCCTGGGCGACCTCGTCGGCGGGGAGCCGGACGGGGCCGCCGCCCGCGTCACCGCGGCGATCGTCGCCCTGGAGACGGTGCCCACGCTGGCCGGCAACGCCGTGGCCGCGCTGGTGGGGCCCAGCGGGACCTGGGCCGCGCTCCGCGCCGACCCGCGGTCGGCACGGGCCGCGATCGGGGAGACGCTGCGCCACGACCCCCCGATCCAGCTGGTCGTCCGGACCGCTCGCGAGGACGTCGAGATCGCCGGGCGGCGGCTGGCGGCGGGCACGCGGGTCGCGGTCCTGACCGGCGGGGCCGGGCGGGACCCGGGGGCGTACCCCGACCCGGCGCGCTTCGACCTCACCCGTTCACCCGGCCCCGAGCCTCCGGCCTTCGGCGGCTCGTCCCCGTACGCCCCGGCGGGGCCCCTGGTACGGCTGCAGGCCGAGGCGCTGCTGGAGACCCTCGCCCGCGAACGGCCGGGCCTGCGCCGCAACGGCGAGGCGCTCCGGCGCAGGCGGGCCCCGGTGGTCCGCGGCCTGCTGAACCTGCCGGTGACGGCCTGACCTGGGAAGAGGAGGCAACCGATGCGGGTCCTGCTGACCTCGTTCGCGGTCAACACCCACTACTTCAACCTGGTGCCCATGGCCTGGGCCCTGAGCTGCGCCGGGCACGACGTGCGGGTGGCCGCCCAGCCCGCGCTCACCGAGGCGATCACCGGGTCGGGGCTGACCGCCGTCCCGGTCGGCACCGACGACTCGGTGCTGGAGCTTTTCGCGCTGATCGGCGGCGACCTGACCGTCTACCACCGGGAGCTGGACTTCACCTTCACCCGGCCCGAGACGCTGACCTGGGACTACCAGCTCGGCGTGCAGGTGGTGACGACCGGCCTGCTGCTGGCGCCGGTGAACGGCGACGACGTGATCGACGGGCTGGTGGACTACGCCCGGTTCTGGCGGCCGGACCTGATCGTCTGGGAGCCGATGACGATGGCCGGGGCGGTGGCCGCCCGGGCCTCGGGCGCGGCGCACGCCCGCCTGCTGTGGGGGCCCGACGTGCTGGGCGCCGCCCGGCGGGAGTTCCTGCGGCTGTGGCGGCGCCGGCCCCCGCCGCACCGGGACGACCCGCTCGCCGAATGGCTGGCCGGGACGCTGGAGCGGTTCGGCCACGGCTTCGACGAGGACATGGTCACCGGGCAGTGGACCATCGACCCGACCCCGCCGGGCTGCCGGCTCCCGCTGGGACTGCCCACCGTGTCCACCCGGTTCGTCCCGTATCACGGCACGTCGGTGGTCCCGGACTGGCTGTACGGGCCGGCGGAGCGGCCGCGGGTGTGCGTGACGCTCGGCGTGTCCGCGCGCGAGGACCGCGGCTCGGACTTCGTCCCGCTGGACGCCCTGCTGGAGGCGATGGCCGACCTCGACGTCGAGGTGGTCGCCACGCTCAACGGCGGGCAGCGCGAGGAGCTGTCGGCGGTCCCGGACAACGTGCGGCTGGTCGACTTCGTCCCGCTGAACGCGCTGCTGCCGGGCTGTGCGGCCATCGTCCACCACGGCGGGAGCGGCACCTGGCAGACCGCCGCGCTCCACGGCGTTCCTCAGATCACCCTGCCCAACCTGTGGGACGCGCCGCTCAAGGGCCGGCAGATGGAGAAGCTGGGCGCCGGGCTGACCGTCCCGCCCGACCGGCTGACCCCCGGGCTGCTGCGCGACGCGGTGGTCCGGGTGCTGAAGGAACCGTCGTTCGCCGAGGCCGCGGCGCGGATGCGCGCGGAGATGCTGGCCGAGCCGTCGCCGGCCGAGATCGTGCCGACGCTGGAACGGCTGGCCGCCCGGCACCGCAAGGGGAGTGGACGTTGACTTGCGGCGAGTTGCTCTCTTGACCACCCGGTCATGCGACAACTCGCCGCAAGTCAACGAAGGACGGAGCGCGATGTACGAGCGGGAACTGGCGGAGATCTACGACGCCGTCTACCGGGGGCGCGGCCGGGACTACGCGGCCGAGGCGGCGGAGGTGGCCCGGCTGGTCCGCCGCGAACGGCCGGAGGCGGCCTCGCTGCTCGACGTCGCCTGCGGCACCGGGGCCCACCTGGAGCACCTGGGCGCGCTGTTCCCCGACGTGGCGGGCGTGGAGCTGTCGGCGGCCATGCTGGAGGTGGCGCGGGCCCGGCTGCCGGGCGTCCCGCTGCACCGGGCGGACATGCGCGACTTCGCCCTGGGCCGTACGTTCGACGCGGTCACCTGCATGTTCAGCTCGATCGGGCACATGGGGACGGTGGCGGAACTGCGCGCGGCGGTGGCCGGGTTCGCCCGGCACCTGGCGCCGGGCGGGGTCGCGGTGGTGGAGCCCTGGTGGTTCCCGGAGCGGTTCGCCGACGGGTACGTGGCGGCGGACGTGGTGACCGAGGGCCGGCGCACGATCGCGCGGGTCTCGCACTCGGTCCGTGACGGCGGCGCGTCCCGCGTCCAGGTGCGCTTCCTGGTCGCCGAACCGGACACGGGGATCCGGCCCCTGTCCGAGGACTACCGGATCACCCTGTTCGAGCGCGCGGAGTACGAGGACGCGTTCACGCGGGCGGGCTGCGCGGTGCGGTACGCCGAGGACGCCGGCGGGTTCGGCCGCGGCCTGTTCGTCGGCGTCCGCGACTGACCCGCGCCAGGCCGGGCCGCACGCCAGGCCGGGCCGCACGCCAGGCCGGGCCGCACGCCGGGTCAGGCCGCAGCGTCCCGGGTCAGGCCGCAGCGTCCCGGGTCAGGCCGCGGCGTCCCGGACCGCGGCCCGGACGGCGGCGATGACCGTCTCGACGGCCTCGGCGGGCAGGTGCGGGCCGATGGGAACGCTCAGCACCTCCCCGGCGAGGCGTTCGGTGACGGGGAAGGCGCCGGGCCCGTATCCCAGGTCCGCGTACGCCGGGGAAAGGTGCGGCGGCACCGGGTAATGGATCAGGGTGCCGATCCCCGCGCCGGTGAGCCGGCGGCGCGTCTCCTCCCGCCGCCGCACGCGGAGCACGAACAGGTGCCAGGACGTGCGGGCCCACGGAGCGGTCCGGGGAAGCCCGACCCCTTCCAGGCCCGCGAGCGCGGCGAGGTAGCGCTCGGCGACGGCGGCGCGGCGGGCGTTCCACTCGTCCAGGCGGGCCAGTTTCACCCGCAGGACCGCGGCCTGCATCTCGTCCAGCCGCGAGTTCGTCGCCCGGGTCTCGTGCCGGTACTTGACGCGGCTGCCGTAGTTGCGCAGTAGGCGGACCCGGCCGGCCAGTGCGGCGTCGGCGGTGACCACGGCGCCGCCGTCGCCCATCGCCCCCAGGTTCTTGCCCGGATAGAAGCTGAACGCGGCGGTGGAGGGCGCCGCCCCGATCCGCCGACCGCGGTACGCCGCGCCGTGCGCCTGCGCGGCGTCCTCGACGATGTGCAGGCCGTGCCGTGCCGCCAGCGCCTCGACGGGCCGCATGTCCGCCGGGTGCCCGTACAGGTGCACGGGGACGATCGCCCTGGTCCGGGGGGTGAGTGCCGCCTCGATCCGGTCCGGGTCCATCGTGCGGGTGGTCTCCCGGGTCTCCACGGGGACCGGGCGGGCGCCGGTCTCGGACACGGCGAGCCACGTCCCGGCGAAGGTGCCGGCGGGCACCAGCACCTCGTCACCGGGGCCGACGCCCAGGGCGCGCAGAGCCAGTTCGAGGGCGTCGCACCCGCTGCCCACCGCCACGCAGTGCGCGTTCCCGCAGTACGCGGCGAACTCGGCCTCGAACGCCTCCACCTCGGGGCCCATCAGGTAGCGGCCCGAGTCCGCCACCCGGCGCAGCGCCGCGTCGATCTCCGCGCGCAGCTCGGAGCGGGCCGCCCGCAGATCGAGGAAGGGGACGTTCATGGGCGCCCGCGCACCGCCTTGAGGAACGCACCGTAGTCGTGGAAGTAGTCGGACTCGTCGTACAGCGTCGAGGCCAGGACCAGGCCGACCGCGCCGGGCGAGAAGTCCACCAGGCTGCGCCACACCATCGGGCCGATGTAGAGCCCGCGCGCCGGGCGGTCGAGCCGGAACCGGTCCTGCCGGACGCCGTCGTCGACCAGCACGTCGAACCTGCCGTGGACGGCGACGAGGAGCTGGTGCAGGGAGCGGTGCCCGTGCGCGCCGCGGACCATCGAGGCGGGCACGTCGTAGAAGTAGTACGCGCGCCTGATCGCGAACCCGACGTCGATCCCGGCCTCCACGACCGACAGCGCGCCCCGCCGGTCGCGGTGCTCGCGCAGCTCGACCGTGCGCCAGGCCCGGGTGCCCGGGGACCGTACCCCGCCGGGCGTCCGCGTCATCCGGGCTCCCCCGGCTCCCCTGGCCCGCCCGGCCCGCCGGCGGCCCCCGGACGCACGGCGAACACCTCGTACACCTCGGTGCCGGCCAGCAGCGGCTCCTGCTCGACCGTGACGCGGAACCCCTGCTCCTCCAGCAGCGACACGGCCGCCTTCCCGGCGCCGTCGAGGTCGTGCACCTCCATGACGACCTGGCGGATCCGCGGCCAGTGCTCGGCGCGGACGCCGCGCAGGACCGCGAGCTCGCTCTTCTCGACGTCGACCTTGAGCAGGCCGACCGCGCCGATCCCCCACTCGGAGATCACCTCCGACACCGTGGTCACCCGGCATTCCTCGGTCTCCCGGGTGAACCGGTCGACCAGCAGTTCCTCCACATCGGATTCGGAGAAACCGAGATTGCCGAAGTAGATACGGGTAAGCCGGGTCGCCTCTTCCGGGTCGGGATGCAGCCCCGACAGCGCCGTGCAATGCGGATAGAAGTCGAACAGGGCGGCGCCCGGCGCGTCCGACACCGCCGCATTGTGCAGCGTCACCGGCACCTTGAATTCCGCCATGTTCTCCCGGAGCGCGGCGAACGTCCGGGAGCCCGGCTCGAACGCGTGGACGCTGATGGCCGGGCACTCGGTGTGGAAGAACAGCGAGGCCATGCCGATGTTGGCGCCGACGTCGAACACCACGTCCCCGGGGGACAGCGTGACCCCGTGCCGCAGGTAGGAGCGTTTGACGAACATCTCGTGGTACAGGACCGGCGGCTCGAAATCGTTGAGCCCGGACACCTTGAAGCCGTTCGGCAGTTCTACCCGCTGCATCGTGCATCTCCCTGCGCGGCTCGTCCGCCCTGGTGAATTCAATGTCAAAATAGAACGGCGGGCCCGGAAATTCCATGGCAATGATCTGCGGCCGCCGGGAGGGTTTCCAGCGTTCTTGTCAGCCTCTTGCTATTGAGCGGCCGAACGGCGCTGCCTAACGTCGGCGGCATAGCGCGTGCAGTCGAGAGCCGGAGCCACCGATGCCGCAGAACTTCGTCGAGATCCTCCGCGAGCGCCGGGCCGACCGCGGGGACCGGGAGGCGCTGGTCTTCGTGGACGACCCGCGGGCGGGAGCACGGGAGTCGGTCACCTACGCCGAGCTGGACCGGGACGCCCGCCGGGTCGCCGCCCGCCTCGCCGGCCACGCGGCGCCCGACGACCGGGCGCTGCTGCTCCACCCGTCCGGGCCCGGGTTCGCACGCGCCTTCTTCGGCTGCCTGTACGCGGGGGTGATCCCGGTCCCGGCGCCGCCGCCCGAGGGGACCTCGCAGCAGTCCAGGCGGGTGGCCGGCATCGTCCGGAACGCCGGCGTCGCGGTCGTGCTCGCCGACGGCGACGACCTGCCGCGGCTGCGGGCGGACCTGGCGCCGGGCCTCGGCCCGGACGCCCGGTGGCTGGACACCGCCACCGGTGACGCCGACGAGGCGGTGGCCGAGGACGCCGTCGCCGCCCCGCCGCCGGACGCGCCCGCGTTCCTGCAGTACACCTCGGGGTCCACCAGCGACCCGAAGGGCGTGATCGTCTCTCACGCCAACCTGCTGCACAACGCCGCGGCGGTCGAGCGCCACATCGGCCTGGACGGCGACGGGCGGATCGGCGGCTGGCTTCCCTGGCATCACGACATGGGGCTGATCGGGCTGTTCCTCCAGTCCGTGTACCAGGGGCTGACCTGCGTGGTCATGGCACCGATCACCTTCCTGAAGCGTCCGCACCGCTGGCTGGAGACGATCGACCTGCTGGGGGTGAACGCGACGGCGATGCCCGACTTCGCCTACGACCTGTGCGTGCGCCGGGTGACCGGCGAGCAGCTGGCGGGGCTGGACCTGTCGCGCTGGCGGGTGGCGCTGGACGGGTCCGAACCGGTCCGCGCGGGCACGCTCCGGGCGTTCGCCGAGCGTTTCGGGAGCGCGGGCTTCCAAGCGCGGGCGCTGTCGCCCTGCTACGGCCTCGCCGAGGCCACCCTGTTCGTCAGCGGGGACCCCCGGCATCGCGAGCCCACCGTGCTGAGGGTGGACCCGCGGACGCTGGAAGCCGGGCGGGTACGGCCCGCGGCGCCGCGGGCCGCCGCCCGCACGCTGGTGAGCTGCGGCCCGGCCGCCCCGTCCGGCCTGCGGATCGTCGATCCGGAGACCGGTGCGGAGCTGCCGGACGGGCACGTCGGCGAGATCTGGGTCCGGGGCGGGGCCGTGGCGCTCGGCTACTGGAACCGGCCCGCGCTCACCGGGCGCGTCTTCGGGGCCACCGCCGCCGACGGCGAGGGCGGCTTCCTGCGCACCGGCGACCTGGGCGCCCGGCTGGACGGCGAGCTGTACGTGACCGGCCGGCTCAAGGACGTGATCGTGGTGCGCGGCCGGAACCTGTACCCGCAGGACATCGAGGCGGAGACGGCGGGCGTCCACCCCGCGCTCACCGGGACCGCGGCGGCGTTCGCCGTCGCCACGCCACGCGGGGACGCCATCGGCGTGGCGGCCGAGATCAGGCCGCGGCGGCTGCGCGGGACCCCGCTCGCCGAGGTCGAGTCGGCGATCCGCCGGCACCTGGGGCGGGAGTTCGCGACGGCGGTCGCGGTGGTCGTCCTGGTCAAGCCGGGCACGCTCGCGCGCACCACCAGCGGCAAGATCCAGCGGCACCTGGCGCGCGCCGCGCACCTGGAGGGCACCCTGGAACGGGCTGAGGACGCCGCAACCGCCCCCGCCACCGCCCCTGCCACGGACCCCGCCGCGGACCCGGTGGCCGAGGGAGCGGCACGATGACCGCGCCCGCCGGAGAGGCCGGCCCGGCAGAGAAGGCCGGACCGGCGGACAAGTCGAGACCGGCGGAGAAGCCCGGGCGGGCCGGGGAGTCCCCGGAACGGCCGGCGGCGCCGCGCGTCACCTACCCGCCGTACGAGCGGACGGCCTGGCTGCGCCGTCTCCTCGGCGACCCGGACGCTCCGGGCGGCCCGTTCACCCGCGCGGCCGTGGCCGGGCTGGACGCGCGGGAGGAGTTCCCCGGCGAGGCGTGCCGGGCGCTGGACGCCGCGGGCCTGCCCCGCTTCTATGTGCCGCACGCCCTCGGGGGCGCGCTGGAGAGCTACGAGGACGTGCTCCAGCTCGTGCGGCTTCTCGCGGAACGCGACCTCACCGTGGCCATCGCGCACGGCAAGACCTATCTCGGCGCCGTCACGTCCTGGATCGCGGCCGGGCCCGCCCAGGCCCGGTGGCTGGCCGGGGAGGTGATCGGCGGCACGGTGGTGTGCTGGGCCCTCACCGAACGCGATCACGGCAGCGACCTGCTGGCCGGTGAGGTCACCGCGACCGCCGACGGCCCGGGCTACCGGCTGGACGGGGAGAAGTGGCTGATCAATAACGCCGGCCGGGCCGGGATCGCGTGCGTGCTCGCCCGGACCGCGCCCGGCGGCGGGCCGCGCGGCTTCAGCCTGCTGGCCGTGGACCTGCGGCGGCTGCCGCCGGGAACGGTGCGCCGCCTGCCCAAGGTCCGCACGCACGGCATCCGCGGGGCCGACATCAGCGGCATCGCGTTCGACGGCGCCCCGGTCCCGGCCTCGACGCTGGTCGGGGCGCCGGGGGCCGGGCTGGAGATCGTCCTGAAGGCGCTGCAGCTCACCCGGACCATGTGCGCCGCGCTGTCGCTGGGCGCGGGCTCGGCCGCGCTGCGGCTCACCGCGGGGTACGCCGCCCGGCGGAGGCGGTACGGCCGCCCGGTCGCCGCGCTGCCGCTGACCCGGCGCACGCTCGGCCGGGCCGCGGCCGACCTGCTGCTCGCCGAGGCGGTGGGGCTCGTCGCGAGCCGGAGCGCGCACGCGCTGCCGGGCGAGCTGCCGGTGAGCTCGGCCGTCGCCAAGTACCTCGTCCCGACCACGGTCGAGGGCGTGCTCGCCCGGCTCGGGGAGGTGCTGGGCGCCCGCGCGTTCCTGACCGGCGGCACCGGGGACGGCCCCGGCGACGGCGCGTTCCAGAAGATCGAGCGCGACCACCGCATCGTCGCGCTGTTCGACGGCAACACGACGGTCAACCTGCAGACGCTCATCGCCCACTTCCCGGTGCTGGCGGCGGGTCACCGGAGGGGACGGGCCGATCGCCGCGGCCTGGCCGGCGCGCTCGCCCTGCGGCACCCGCCGACCCCGTTCGATCCGGCGGCGCTGCGCCTCACCGCGGGGTCCGGCTGCAGCCTGGTGCAGAGCCTCCCGGTCGCGGTGGCGGAGATCCGCGCGCTGGGCTCGGCGGGACGGGTCCCGCAGGAGACGGTGGTGCTGGCCGGCCTGCTGGGCGCGGAGGCCGCCCGCCTGCACGAGGAGATGGCCGCCCACCGGCCGACCGCCCGCGACGTTCCACCCGAGGCGTTCCTGCTGGCCCGCCGGTACGCCTCGCTGTACGCCGCCTGCGCGTGCCTGTGGCTGTGGCTGGACAACCGGGACTGGGCGGCGGAGGGCGACACGGCGGACCTGTGGGCCGACGCGCTCTGGCTGCGCGCCTGCCTGCTGCGGGCGCTGCCCGGGCACGCGTTACGCGGCCTGGCGGACGGTGACGGCGGCGGTGGCGGCGGCGAGGTGTTCGACCGGCTGCTCGCCGTGCTGGACGTGCCGGGCGGGCTGCGCACGTCCCTGATCCCGGGCGTGGCCGGGGACGGTGCCCGGTGAGCGCCGCGAACCCGCCCGCGCCCGGCGTCCCGTCCGGCGTCCCGTCCCGCGTCCCGTCCCGCGTCCCGTCCGGCGTGCCGTCCGGGGTCCCGTCTGCACTGGAGCGAGGGTTCGGCGACCCGTGGGACCCGGGCAACCCGCTGGGGTTCGCCGCCGTCGTCGCCGCCGACGAGCGGGCCGAGCCACTCCCGGGCGGTGAGGAGCTCCTGGACGCGCACCGGCTCAACCACGAGTTCGTGCCCGCCGAGCTGGGCGGGCGCCTGACCGATCTCGGTGAGATGGCGGTGCGGCTGCGGACGGTGTTCCGGCGGGACGGGGCGCTGGGACTCGGGTACGGGGTGACCTCGCTGATGGCCGCCGTGAACGTGTGGGTGGCGGGCGATCCGGGACAGCGCCGCCGCCTGGCCGGGCTGCTGCTCAGGGGCGGCCGGGCCGCGGTGTGCTTCCACGAGCTGGACAGCGGCAACGACCTCGCCGGGCAGCGTTTCCGCGTGACCGGCGGCGAGCCGGCGCGGCTGCGCGGCGCCAAGGAAGTGATCAACAACGCGGGCCGGGCCGAGGCCCTGGTCCTGTTCGCCCGGACCTCGCCCGCGGCGGGCAGCCGCAGCCACTCCCTCCTCCTGCTGGAACGGGCCGACCTGCGCGGTGTCCGCGAACTGCCCCGCTACGGCACGGTCGGGATGCGAGGCTGCCACCTCGGCGGGCTGGTCTTCGACGGCTGCGCGGTCCCGCCCGGCAGCCTGGTCGGCCCGCCCGGCGGCGGGATGGAGACGGCGCTGCGCGCGTTCCAACTCACCCGCGCCGCGCTGCCCTCCATGGCCGTGGGGACGCTCGACACGCAGCTGCGCACCACGCTGCGGTTCGCCCTCGGACGGCGGCTGTACCGCAGGCGGGTCGCCGACCTGCCGCAGGTCAGGGAGGTGCTCGCGGCGGCCTTCGCCGACCTGCTGGCCTGCGACGCGCTGGCCACCTGCGCCTGCCGCGCGCCGCACGTCCTCCCCGAGCAGGCGGGCGTGGCCGCGGCGGCGGCCAAGTACCTGGTGCCCCGGCTGCTGGCCGAGGCGGCCGACTCCCTCGCCCGCGTCCTGGGCGCCCGGTTCTACCTGCGCGAGGGCGAGCACGCGATCTTCCAGAAGCATCTGCGCGACCTGCCCGCCCTGGGGCTGGGGCACGCCGGCCCCGCCGCCTGCCTGTCGGCGATCGTCCCGCAGCTGCCCGCCCTGGCGCGCGGCGCGCGGGAGTCCGAGTCGGCGGGGGACGACCGGGCGGCGCCCGCGGCCCTGTTCCGCTTCGGGGAGCCGCCGCCCCCGCTGCGCCCCGGCCGCCTGGCGCTGACCTCACGGGGCGCGGACGGCCTGCACGCCGCGCTCCTCCCCGGACTGGCGGAGCTGACCCGCACCGGATCGTCCGGCGAGGAGGTGCCCGCCCTCGTGAACCGCCTCCGTTCCGCACGCCGGGACCTCCTCGGCCGGTGCGGGCGGCTACCGCCGCGCGAGCGCACCCCGCTGGCCGGGGACGTGGGCTTCGGCCTGGCGGAGCGCTACGCCCTGCTGCTGGCGGCGTCGGCCTGCGTGAACATCTGGCGGTACGGACGCGCCGGCGCGGACCCGTTCCTGCGGGACCCCGCGTGGGCCGCCGCCGCGCTGCACCGGATCGCGGGCCGCCTGGAGGGCGCCCCCGCGGTCCTGCCCGCCCCGTTGCGCGAGCGGCTGTTCGCCGAGCTGGTCGCCCGCCACGAGACCCCGCGGAGCCTGGACCTGGCCGACCGGCCCGTGGCCGGTTGAGACGCGTCGGACGAGACAGGGAGACCCCATGGACCCCATGCCCGCAGCCCGCCCGCAGCCCGGCGCACGGCCCGGCCCGGTGTCCCGGGAGGAGCTGGGCGCGTGGCTGACCGAACTGGTCGCCGCGTACGCCGAGCTGCCGCCGGGACGGATCGACCCGGGCCGGCCGCTGGCCGACTACGGGCTGGACTCGGTGTACGCGCTGGCGGTGTGCTCCGACATCGAGGACCGGTTCGGGCTGGCCGTGGAGCCCACCCTGGCCTGGGACCACCCGACCGTGGAGGCGATCGCCCGCCACCTGTACGCGGAGCTCGCCCGGTCATGACCCCGATCGCGATCACCGGGATCGACTGCAGGCTGCCCGGCGCCGACGGCCCGGACGCCCTGTGGGAGATGCTCGTGCGCGGCCGGGACGCGATCGGCCCCGTCCCCGCGTCCCGGTGGGCGGGCGGCCCGCCGGCCGGCGTCCCGTCCCGGGGCGGGTTCGTGGACGATCTCGACGCCTTCGACCACGCGTTCTTCGGGATCGCGCCCGCCGAGGCGGCGGCGATGGACCCGCAGCAGCGGATGGCGGCGCAGTGCGCCTGGCGGGCGCTGGAGGACGGGGGCGTCCGCCCGCCGGACCTGGCCGGCGGGCGGACCGGGGTGTTCCTCGGCGTGATGGGCGGCGAGTGGACCTGGCGGCTGGCCGACCCGCGGGCGGTGACCCCGGCGCTGGGCACCGGCGCCGGCCACGGCATGATCGCCGGCCGGCTGTCGTACCTGCTGGACCTGCGCGGCCCCAGCATGGCGGTCGACACGGCGTGCTCGTCCTCCCTGGTGGCCGTCCACCTCGCGTGCACCTCCCTCGCGCTCGGCGAATGCGACCTCGCGATCGCGGGCGGCGTCAACGCGATCCTGACCCCGGCGCTGCACGTCTTCTACGCGCGGGCGGGGCTCGCGGCGCCGGACGGGCGCTGCAAGCCGTTCAGCGCCGGGGCCGACGGGATCGGGCGCGGCGAGGGCGTCGCCATGGTGGTGCTGCGCCGCCTGGACGACGCGCTCGCCGCGGGCGCGCCGGTGTACGCGGTCATCCGCGGCGGCGCGGTCGGCCAGGACGGCCGGAGCAACGGGCTGACCGCGCCCAGCAGGGGGGCCCAGCGGGAGGTGATCGCGGCGGCCTGCGATCGGGCCGGGGTGCGTCCCGCGGACGTGGGCGTGGTGGAGGCGCACGGCACCGGGACGGTGCTCGGGGACATGATCGAGGCGTCCGCCCTCGGTGACCTGCGCGCGGGCTCCCGGGACCGGCCGTGCCTGATCGGGTCGGTGAAGGGCAACATCGGGCACTGCGAGGGGGCCGCCGGGGCGGCGGGGCTGGTCAAGCTGGCGCTGTCGCTGCACCACCGGCTGCTGCCGCCGAGCCCGCACGCCCGAACGGAGAACGGCGCGCTGCGGCTCGCGAGCCGGGGCCTGCGGCTTGCCAAGGCGCCGGTGAGGCTGGGCCCGGACGCGCTGGTCGGCGGGGTGAGCGCGTTCGGGCTGGGCGGCACCAACGCCCATCTCGTCCTGGAGGCGGCGCCGCGGCGGGAACGGCCCCGCCCGCGTCCCCGCCCGGGCGGGCAGGGCACCCCCGGGCGGGGCGGGGTGTTCACGCTGTCGGCCGACGGTCCCGAGGGGCTCCGCCGGAACCTGGCGGCGCAGCACCGGCGGCTCGCCCGGTACGAGGACGGCGATCCCGCCGCGCTCTGCCGCGCCTCCAACCGGGTGAAGACGGGCCTGGCGCACCGGTTCGCCGCCCCCGTCACCGATCACCGGGAGCTGCTGGCCGTGCTGGCGTCGGCGGCGGACGGCACGGGCCCGCTCACCGGCGCGGCGAGCTTCGGCGCCCCGGGCGGGGCGGGCCGCGCGGAACCCGCGATCGGCCTGGTCCTGCCGGGGCAGGGCGCCCAGTACCCCGGCATGACCGCGGCGCTCTACCGCACGTCGGCGCGGTACCGGGCGCACCTGGACGCGGCCGACGAGGCGCTGCGCCCCCACGTGGGGCTGTCGGTGCGCGACCTGATCCTGGACGGCGACGGGCGGATCCACCGGACCGCGTACGCACAGCCGGGGCTGTTCGCCGTGGAGTACGCGCTCGGCCGCACGCTGATGGACCTCGGCCCGGAACCGGCGTTCCTGCTGGGGCACAGCGTCGGGGAGTTCGCGGCGGCCTGCCTGGCCGGCGCCCTGTCGCTGCCCGGCGCGGCCCGGCTGGTCGGCGCCCGCGGCAGGATCATGGAGGAGCTTCCCCGGGACGGGGCGATGCTCGGCCTGCGCTGGTCCCGTTCCCGCGCCGCCGCGTTCCTCGACGGCTTCGACGGCGCGGAAGGCCCGCGGGGCTCGGGGGCCGCGGGGGTCTCAAGGGCTTCGGGGGGCGAGGCGGCGGTGTGCGTCGCCGCCGTCAACGGGCCGCGCGACGTGGTGCTCGCCGGGGAGCGGCGCGTCCTGGACCGCCTGCGCGCGATGCTGCCCGCCCGGGACGTCCTTCCCCTGGACACGGTCGCGCACGCGTTCCACTCGCCGCTCATGCGGCCCGCCGCCGAACGGTTCGCGGAGGTCGCCCGTACGGTCGGCCACGCCCCGCCCGCGATCCCGGTCTTCTCCACGGTCCTGGGCGGCCCGCTGGGTGAGGTCCCCCTGGACGCCGGATACTGGACCGGGCAGATCACCGCGCCCGTGCTGTTCGGGCCGGCGATCGCCACCGCGCTGGCGACCGGCCCCACGCACGTGGTGGAGGCCGGGCCGCGCCCCACGCTGACCACGCTGATCCGGCGGATGGGCCGGGACCGCGCCCCCGTCCTGCTGAACGCCTGCGCGGGCCCGGGCGGCACCGCGGGCGGCACCGCGGGCGGCATCGTCTGCGACGACCTGCTGGAGGTCGCGGCGGCCCTGTACCGGGCGGGCGCCGACCCGGACTGGGACGTCCTCCACCCCGACGACCCGCCGCCCCCGTACAGGCTGGCGCCGTACGAGTTCTCCACCGAGCATCGCTTCTCCACCCAGGTCGGGACGGTGCTGGACCGTCCGCGGGAGCGACCGGACCCGCCGCCGGAGAGCGGGCCGGCCCCCGCACCGGCCCCGATCCGGGCCGCCGAGGCCGCCTGCGCGGACGATCCGCACGCCGCGGCCGTGCGCGCCGCGCTGGCGGCGGTCTGCGGGCACTCCCCCGACCGGATCGCGGCGGCGGCGAGCCTGCACGCCGACCTGGGCCTGGACTCGGTGATGTTCCAGCAGCTCGCCCGCGAACTGGAGGAACGCCTGCCCGGGCGTCCCGCGGTCCCGGTCCGGGCGCTGCTGGCCGGCGGGGACACCGTGGCCGGCCTGACGGCCCATCTCCGCACCCGGCCCGCGACGATGAGGGAGGCGACATGACCCCGACGGCCGATCCGCCCCGCGGCACCACCGAGACCCGCACCGCCGACGTCTGCGTCGTCGGTGCCGGTCCGGGCGGCCTGGCCCTGGCACTGGAGCTGGCGCGGCGCGGCGTGAGCGTCATCGTGGTGGAGCGGACCGCGCGGTTCGAGCGTTCGTTCCGCGGCGAGTCGATCTCACCGGACTCGGTCTGGCTGCTGGACCGGCTGGGCGTGCTCGGCACGATCCGCGACCGGATCCCGATCCGGCCGACCCGCCGGTTCGAGATCGTGGACGGCGGCGACCGGGTCCTCAGCGTCGACTTCGCCCGCCTCGCGGCGCGGTTCGCGAGCCGGCACCGGTTCCCGGTCGAGCTGCCGCAGCCCGTCCTGCTGAACGCGCTCGCCGACGCCGCCACCGCCCGCCCCGGCTGCGTCCTGCTGCGCCGCACCACGGCCGCCGAGCTGCTCCAGCGGGACGGCCGGATCGCCGGGGTGCGCTGCCAGGGACCGGACGGCACCGTGGAGGTGCGGGCGGCGCTGACCGTGGGCGCCGACGGCCGCTACAGCCGGATCCGCACGCTGGCGGGGCTCAGCGGCCGGAAGGTGCCGCTCGACCGGGACGTGCTGTGGTGCAGACTGCCGCTGCCGCCCGGCTGGGACCCCCACACCGTGCGGGTACGGATCCGCGGCGACGAGCACGCCCTGCTGCTGCCGACCCACCCGGACATGATCCGGGTCGGGCTGAACATTCCCAAGGGCGGCTACCGGACGATCCGGGCGGAGGGCATCGAGGCCGTGCGGTCCCGGCTCGCCGCGCTGGCGCCGGAGCTGGCCGGGGACCTGGAGGAGCGGCTGACCGACTGGTCCCAGGTCGGCCTGCTGGACATCTTCACCACGATCGTGCCCACCTGGCACCGTCCCGGGCTCGTCCTGATCGGCGACGCGGCGCACACCCTGTCGCCGGTGCTGGGGCAGGGCGTCAACCACGCGATCATCGACGCGGTCACGCTCGCCCCGCTGGTCGCCCGGGCACTGGACGGCCCTCCCGGCGCGGCGGGCACGGCGGCCCGGCTCACCGCGGCGTCCGAACGCTTCCAGCGGCTCCGGGAACCGGCCGTCCGCCGGGCCCGGCGGCTGCAGATGCGGCAGGAACGGGCCTTCGCGCTCGGCGGTCCCGCGCTGGTCCGGGCCCGGCGCGGCCTCTACCGCCTCATCGACCGCACCCCGCCGCTCAAGCGCCGGATCTGGCAGGGCACCTACTACACCCTCCGGCAGACCGGCGGGCCACCGGACGCATCACCGGACAGGTCACCGAACGCATCACCGAAAGCAGCGCGGCGGGCCGGCGGCCCGCCGGGGAAGGACGGCACCATGCCGCACTCGATCGACGGCCGCCGGGTTCTCCTCACCGGCGCGTCCAGCGGGATCGGCCGGGCACTGGCCCGCGCGCTGGCCGCCAGGGGCGCCGTCCTGGCACTGGCCGCGCGCAGCGAGGAGCCGCTGTCGCGCCTCGCCGACGAGGTGGAACGGGCGGGCGGGCGGCGCCCGGCCGTCCTGGTGACCGACCTGTCGGTCCGCGGCGCCGCCGAGGACCTGGCCCGGCGGGCGCGGGAGGCGCTCGGCGGCGTGGACGTCCTGATCAACAACGCCGGGGTCGGGGTCAGCGGCTACCAGTGGGCGGTCGGGGACCGGGACGAGGGCCGCGAGGTCTTCGAGACCAACTTCTGGAGCCCGCTGGCGCTCGTCCGGGCGCTGCTCCCGGAGATGCGGCGGCGCGGCGACGGCACCGTGGTCATGGTCACCTCGATGATGCAGTACCGCAGCTGGCCCGGGCTCGGCCACTACTCCGCGTCCAAGGCGGCGCTGGCCCTGGCCACCGAGACCCTGAGGCTCGAACTGGCCGACTGCGGCGTGCGCGTCCTGGAGGTGACGCCGGGACCGGTGGACACCCCGATCCTGGCGGAGGTGCGGCACGCGCCCGGATCGGAGTACGTCCTGAAGAACCTGCCCGTGGTGCGCGCCGAGGACGTCGCCGCCGCCACCGTCCGGGCGCTGGAACGCGGCCGGGCCCGGCTGGTCTACCCGCGCAAGCTGACCGTGGCCGTCTACCTGCCCGCCCTGGTCAGGGCCAAGGCGCTGCGGCTGGTACGGAGAGCGGGCGCCGGGATCGACCGGACCGACGAGCGCGTGCTGCGGTCCGGTTCGGCGGGCGACCCGGTGGCGCGGGCGGCCCGCGAAGCGTGGGCACGCGAGCACCCGCCCGCCTCCGCCGTGCCGGCGCGGCGGAAGGACCCCGCGTGACCGCGCCGGTCCCGGGCGTCCTCGCGCCGGTCCCCGGCATCCTCGCGGCGGCGTCCGCGCTGCCCGGCGACCCGGTCGACAACGCGGCGCTGGCCGCGCGGTTCGGGCTCGACGCCGCGTGGATCGAGACGTTCGTCGGCACCCGCACCCGGTATTTCGCCGCCGACCTGGCCACCGGTGAGCGCACCCACACCCTGGCCGACCTCTGCGCCGAGGCCGCCCGGCGGGCGCTGGACGGGGCCGGGACAGGGGCCGCCGACATCGACTTCGTCGTCCTGGCCACGGCCACGCCGGACCGGTTGATGCCCGCGACGGTCAACATCGTCGCCGAACGGCTCGGCGTCGACCGGGTGCCGACCTACCAGCTGCAGTCCGGCTGCGCGGGGGCTGTCCAGGCGTTCGACGTCGCCCGCATGCTGCTGAAGGAGCCGTCGCACCGGACCGGGCTGGTCCTGGGCGGCGACGTGTGCGTGAAGCACCTGCCCCTGCACCGGGACGTGCGCGGGCTCCCGCCGCGCGAGCTGGTCAACCTCATGGTCTTCGCCGACGGCGCGGGCGCGGCCGTGCTGACGTCCGCGCGGGCCGCGGGCCGGCTCGCCGTGCCGAAGGTCCTCAACCAGCTCACCGGCCTCGGCCGGCGGCCCGGCCAGACCATCGAGTGGTACGGCGCGGCCGACCTGGACGGCGCGGACCGCGACGGTCCGCCCGTGCCCGCCTCCGAGGACTACAAGGCCATCGAGAGCGAGGTCCCCGACCTCGCGGTGGAGCTGATGTGGGACCTGCTGAGCGAGCTGGGCTGGGCGGCCGAGGACGTCGGCCACCTGCTGCCGCCGCAGCTGTCGGGCCGCATGACCGGCGCCATCACGGCCCGGCTGCGCGACGACGTCAAGGCGGCCCGGGAGATCAGCTGCGTCGCCCGGACCGGCAACAACGGCAACGCCCTGCCGTTCCTGCAGCTGGAGCGGCTGCTGGAGGAGATCGCCCAGGGCGGGCGCGCGCTGTGCCTGACCGTGGAGTCCAGCAAGTGGATCAAGGGCGGGCTCGCCCTGGAGCGGGAGTGAGGCCCGCGATGGAACGCCCGGACGACGACGCCCGCCAGGTGGTCGAGGAACTCGACCGGCTGGCGGGGGACGGCGGGCTGGCGGGCGCCTACGACCGGCTGCCCGCCCTGCTGGCCGGGCTGCCCGCCGAGCACGCCGCCGCGGCCGGGCACCGGCTGGCCGGGGTGGACCCCGCCGAGGTCGCCGCGGCGCATCCGCGGATCCCGCGGGTCCGGGTGACGGTCACCGGGAACTTCACCCTGACCCCGCTGGCCGCGCCGCTGACCGCCGAGATCGCCCGGCACGGGCTGCTCCCCGACGTCGCCGTCCGCCCGTACGGCCGGTACGTGACCGACCTGTCCGACCCGGACGGCGGCCTGTACGCGCGGGACGCCGAGGTGACGCTGTGCGTCCTGGACGGGCACGCGGTCGTCGACGAGCTGCCCCTGCCCTGGGACGCCGCCGACCTCGAACGGGCCCTGGCGGCGAAGCTGGAGCAGCTCCGCGGCCTGGTGGCCGCTTACCGCGCCCACGGCCGCGGCACGCTCGTGCTCAACACGCTGCCGCTGCTGCGACGGTTCACGCACCAGCTGATCGACCACCGGTCGCGGGCCCGCGCCGGCGCGGCGTGGCGCTCGTTCAACGCCGCCCTCCTCGAACTGGGCGCCGGCCGGCCCGGCGTCCTGGTGGTGGACACCGATCCGCTCGTGGCCGAGACGGGGCCCGCGCTGGACGCGCGGCTGAGCGCGTACGCCGGGGCGCACTTCTCGGCGGGCCTGCTCGCCGCGTACTGCCGCGAGGTCGGGCACCTGATCCGGGGGCTGCGCGGCCGGGCGAGGAAATGCCTGGTCCTGGACCTGGACGGGACGCTGTGGGGCGGGGTCCTCGCCGACGACGGGCCGGCCGGCGTGGTGGTCGGCGGCCCCTCCCGCGGCGCCGCGTACCGCTCCTTCCAGCGCGTCGTCCGGCAGCTCGGCGCGCAGGGCGTGCTGCTCGCGGTGAGCAGCAAGAACGACCCGGAGGAGGTGGCGCGGGCGCTCCGCGAGCATCCGGACATGGTCGTGCGCGAGCGCGACTTCGTCGCGGTGGAGGCGTCCGGGCGGCCCAAGCCCGAGGCCCTCGCGGACATCGCCGACCGCCTCGGCCTGGGGCCGGAGGGCCTGGTCTTCGTCGACGACCACCCCTCCGAATGCGGGATGGCGCGGGCGCTGCTGCCCTCGGTCGCCGTCGTCCCCGTCCCCGGCGACCCCGCGCTGCACGTCGAACGGCTCCTGGCCGGCGACTGGTTCGCGGTGCCGCACACCACCGCGGAGGACGCGGCCCGCACCGGCCGGTACCGGACGGAGGAGCGCCGCCGCGCGCTGCGGGCGTCCCTGCCCTCCGCGGGCGAGTACCGGGAGGCGCTGGCGAGCCGGGCCGAGCTGTTCCGCGCGGGCTCCGCCGACCACGCCAGGATCGCGCAGCTGACACTGCGGACCAACCGGTTCAACCTGACCACGGCGCGGATGACCGAGGCGGAGGTCCGCGCGTTCGCGGAGCGGCCGGGCACGCTCGTCCTCGCCGCGCGGGCGGCGGACCGGTTCGGGGACCACGGCCTGGTCGGGTGCGCCTTCGCGCGGCGGGACGGGGGCACGCTGGAGATCGTCAACCTGCTGCTGAGCTGCCGGGTGTTCTCCCGCGGCATCGAGACGGCGTGCCTGGCCGCGCTGCTGGCGCACGCCCGCGGCACGGGGCTGGCCGCCGTCCGCGGCAGGTACCGGCCGAGCCCGCGCAACGCGCCGGTCCGCGACTTCTACCCGCGGCACGGCTTCACGCCCGCCGGGCTCGACGGGGACACCGAGCTCTACCGCCACGACCTCACCGGCCCTCTGCCCGAGGCGGAGCACCTCAGCGTGACCGTGGAACTCGACAAGGAATGCGAAAGGAGGGGCGCGCGTGCACCGGTTCGATGACTTCCCCGCGTTCGTTCGGTACGAGGTCGGCCTCCCGGTCGGCGCCGGGGACCTGGACCTGGAGCTGGACCGGCTCCCGGGCTGGGACTCGCTGTACCTGCTGCGGCTGCTGCTCGGCGCCGAGGCCGCCACCGGACGCCGGCTCGACCTGGCCGACCTGCTGGAGGCCCGGACGCTGCGCGAGGTGCGCGCCCTGCTGGAGGCGGGGGACGCGCCGTGAGCACGGCGGTGCCGGAGCGCCGGCACACCCACGTCTTCCTCGCCCACAACCGCCGGGCCCATCCCTGCCACATCGACACCGAGGTGGACATGACCGGGGTCGTCCGGGACCGGGCCGCCGGCGGGGCGTCGTTCGTCAGCTACGTGATCCTGGCGGCCGGCCGGGTCATGGCCCGCCGGCCCGACGCCAACGTGGTCGTCCGCGGCCGGATCGCCCCGCGGGTCACGCCGCGGGCGGGCGTCGACGTGAAGCTGGCCGTCGACACGGCGCTGCGCGGACGGCGGATCGTGGCGACCACGGTGATCCGCGACGCGCACCTGGCCGATCTCGCCGGGATCCAGAAGGAGGTGGCCCGCCTGCGCGACCTGGACGTCGCCACGGCCCCCGAGTACGCCGGCGTGCGGCTGCTGCACCGGCTCCCCGTGCCGCTCGGCCGGCTCCTGTTCGGCGCCGCCGCCCGCCGCGGGCGGCTGGGCACGGTGGCGGTGTCCTCGCTGGGGCACCGCCCGGTGAACGCGTTCTTCGCCTGCGGCGGCCCCCCGGTGACCCTCGGCGTGGGCCGGGTCCGCGACATCCCCGCGGTCCGGGACGGGCGGGTCGCCGTCGTGCCGGGGATGCGGCTCTCCCTCACCTTCGACCACCGGGTCATCGACGGCGCCGAGGCCGCGGACATCCTGGCCGACCTGAAACGGGAGCTCGAGGCCGATGCGTTCTGACGAGCTGCGGGAGCTGAGCGAGCTGGTCGTCCTGCACGCCCGCGCCACCGGCATGTCCCCGCGGCACTGCCGGCGGGTGCTGTCGCGCGTCGGCCCGGACTCGTGGGCGGAGGTGTGGAGCGCCGAGGCCCGGCGGCACGAGGCCCGAGGCGCCCACCTCGCCGCCTGCCGCCACTACAACCTCGCCAGGTTCCCGTTCGTGGACGGCCCGGAACGGGAGAAGGCCGCGGCGGCCTCCGTGGACGCCTTCGACCGCTGGCGGCGTGCCCGCGGGGGCATCGACCGCCTGGAGTTCGACATCGGGGGCCGGGTGGTCTGCTGGGTGAGCGCCCCGGATCCCCGGCCGCGCCCGCTGCTGATCGTGACGGGCGGGATCGTCAGCGCCAAGGAGCAGTGGGCGCCGATCCTGGCCCGCGCCCGGGCGCTCGGCGCGACGATCGCCGTCACCGAGATGCCGGGCGTCGGGGAGAACGCCCTCCGCTACGACGCGGCGAGCCCGCGCCTGTTCACCGAGCTGATCGACCGCCTCTCCACCCGGGCGGACGCCGCGCGCACCCACCTGGTGGCGCTGAGCTTCAGCGGCCACCTGGCGATCCGCGCGGCCCTGGACGACGCCCGCGTCCGCGCGATCACCACGGTCGGGGCGCCGATCCGCCACACGTTCGCGCCGGACCACTGGCCCCGCCTGCCCCGTACGACCGTCCGCACGCTCGCGCACCTGACCGGGCTGCCCGAGGAGAGGCTGGCGGCGGCCGTCCAGGACTGGGCCCTCACCCCCGGGGAGCTGGACCGGCTCGGCATCCCCCTCTACTACGCCGCCGCCCGCCACGACGAGATCATCCCGGCCGCCCGGGAGACCGCCCTGCTCGCCCGCCATGTCCGCGGTCTCCGCCTGATCGAGTTCGACGACGTCCACGGCGCCCCGGACCACCTGCCCCTGACCCGCCTCTGGACCGTCCTGTCGACCTGGCACTCCCGTCCGGGCCCGCGCCGCCGGCCGGCCCGCGCCCTCCTCCCCCTCCTGGAACACCGCCACCGCCCGGCGCCCCCGGGCGGCCTACGATGAAGGCATGGGCGGCGACCAGGTGACGCTGCTTCTCTGCGGTGACGTCATGCTCGGGCGCGGGGTGGACCAGATCCTGCCCCACCCGGGAGATCCGGAGCTGCGCGAGTCCTACATCCGGGACGCGCGGGACTACGTCACGCTGGCCGAGGAGGAGAACGGCGACATCCCGCGTCCGGCCGGTTTCGGCTGGCCCTGGGGGGAGGCCCTGGCCGCGATGGACGAGGCCGCGCCCGCCGTGCGGATCCTGAACCTGGAGACCAGCGTCACCCGCAGTTCGGACTTCGCCCCCGGGAAGTCCGTCCACTACCGGATGAACCCCGGCAACCTTCCCTGCCTGGCCGCGGCCCGGCCCGACGTGTGCGCGCTGGCGAACAACCATGTCCTGGACTTCGGCCGGGGCGGTCTCGCCGAGACGCTCGACGCCCTGGACGCCGCCGGGCTGCCGCGTGCGGGCGCCGGCCGGGACCTGGACGAGGCGCTGCGCCCCGCGTCCGCCGCCGTCGAGGGCGGTGGCCGGGTCCTCGTCCTCTCCCTGGGATCGCTCTCCAGCGGCGTCCCCGCGACGTGGGCGGCGACCCCGGACCGCTCCGGCATCGCCTACCTGGCGGACCCGGACGAAGCGGACGCGGCCGAGGTCCTCGAACGGGTACGGCAGGTGAAACGGCCCGGCGACATCGTGGTCGTCTCCGTCCACTGGGGCTCCAACTGGGGGTACGACGTCCCCCGGCGCCAGACCCGCTTCGCGCACGCGCTGCTCGACGGCGGGGCCGACGTCGTCCACGGCCACTCCTCGCACCACCCCCGCCCGCTGGAGGTCCACCACGGCAAGCTGGTCCTGTACGGCTGCGGCGACCTGGTCAACGACTACGAGGGGATCCCGGGGTACGAGGCGTACCGGGACGACCTGCGGCTCCTCTACCGCGCCTCGATCCGCCGCGACACCGGCACCCTGGCCGGACTGCGCATGACGCCGTTGCGGGCCCGCCGGCTGCGGCTGTGGCGGGCCTCCGCCGACGAGGCGGGCTGGCTGCGCGGCGTCCTCGACCGGGCCTCGTCGGGGTTCGGCACCCGGATCGGCCTGGAACCCGGCGGCCCCCTCACCCTCTCCCTGGCGTGAGCGGGACCTTCGACTCCCTACATTGAGGACTAAAGCCCCTATTTCCCCCCAGATGGCTCCGGGGAGGCTGAAAGTGGGCCTGCGGGACGAGCGAGGGAGCTCGATCCGGAAGGAACCTCCAGAGATGGAGGGGAACTCCGGAAGGGCTGAGAGGCCGGAAAGCCGAGAGGCCGGAAGGCGACCCCTAGCCACCTGATCCGGACAATGCCGGCGCAGGGAGAGCGCCTCGCAGGTCTTCTCTCATGCCCGGGTGAGGCAGTCGGCGGAGGCGACGACCTCCGCCCGCATGTTGCGCTCCATCATCCGGAGCGCTGCCCGCCCCAGCTCGGGATCGATGTGGGCCACCCCGTCGCGGGGCACCTTGATCGAGAAGTGCCGTACGTACGCGTCCAGCGCGCTGTAGAGCACGCACTGCTCGGTCACCTGGCCCGTGAGGATCACCTGCTCCACCTTCTCCCGCGAGAGCAGGTACTCCAGCGCGGTGCCGTAGAAGGCACTGTGCCTGACCTTGGACAGGAACGCGCAGTCGGTCTCCGGCACGAGGGGTTCCACCAGGTCGGGCCGCCGGCCGCGGAGCGCCCGGTCGACGATGTCGGCCGGGGAGGCGGAGAAGTCCCCCTGGTTGTCGTTGACGTACAGCAGCCGCACGTCGTCGCGCCCGCGGGCCCGGCCGACCAGGTCCCGCAACGGCTCGACCACCTTCTCGACGCTTGCGGCCAGCAGATCGGCGTCCTCGTGGTCGTACGGGTTCATCATGTCGATCACGACCAGCGCAACGGTGCTCACCTTCCGCCCCTGCCCGTGCGGCCGTCGTCTACTCACCCTCAGCGCACGGGAGCGGACCCGGGAGGCGGGGGCGTGGGGGTGTGCCAGCAGAATGGGGACATGTCCAAGCGTCGTACCCGGTCCCGCCAGGCTCCCGCCCCCTCCACGGCCCCCTGCCCGTGCGGGCTGCCCGCACCTCTCCAGGACTGCTGCGGACGGCTTCATCGCGGCGAGGTCCAGGCCCGGACGGCCGAGCAGCTCATGCGCTCCAGGTTCAGCGCCTTCGCCGTCGAGGACCGCGGCTACCTTCTCCGGACGTGGCACCCCGCCGCCCGGCCCGACCGGCTGGACTTCGAGCCGGGGCTGCGGTGGCGGCGCCTGGAGATCCTGGCGACCACCGAGGGCAGCCCGTTCCACACGGAGGGGACCGTGGAGTTCCGCGCCCACTACACTCAGGCCGGCCGGCCGGGCAAGCTGCACGAGGTCAGCCGCTTCGTGCGGCACGAGGGCGCCTGGGTCTACCACAGCGGCCAGGGAGCCCGGACGCCCTCGGGCCCTGTGGGGCCGGTGAGCTGACGCCCGGTTCGGCATCGATCGTTCTGCAGGCGTCGCTCGTATCGACGAGCTGTTCCTCACCGCGCTCACCCGGATCGGCTACGAGGACGCGTACCACCTCTGGCCGGAGGGGGCCCGGGACCGGTTCCGCTCGCTGGTTCTGGCCGCCACCCGCGAGGAACCGGAGCGGACGGCCCGGTTCCTGCGCTGGCTCCGCACCGAGACGCGGGGTCCGGAGCCCATAGGGCTCTCCCCTTGCGGGTATCGGGCGGCACCGGCCCCTCCCCCCGATCCCGACCGGCTGGTGTTCCGGGGACTGACGGACTCCGCGTACCCGGTCATCCCGTGGATCGAGGGGGCCCGGCGCGGCACCTGGCCCTTCTGAGCCGGGCCGTCGCCGGGCCGCCGCGTACGGTGCCCTCAGGTCAGGCGGCACCGTACGCGGACGGGATCGGCGTCGGTCAGCGGGCGGCCTCCTCGTAGACCGCCTCGTCCTCCACCTCGTCCTCGGCGTGGTCGTCGGCCCGGTCCTTCTCCTCGGCCAGGGCGTCGTCGTGGGTCCTGACGACCTCGCTGTCACGGATCTCGCCGCGCCAGCCCTCCACCTCGTCGGGGTTCAGGAGCGAATGGGTCATCACGTGGCGCCGGAAGTGCTTGAGCTCCAGCCGGGCCCGGCGCCCCTGGGCGCGCCACAGGTTCCCGGTCCGCTCGAACAGCCCCTGCGGGTGGTACTCCAGCACCAGCAGGACGCGGGTGAGGTTCGGCGCGAGCTTGTGGAAGCTCACCGTCCCGTCCACGTGGCCCTTGGCGCCCGTGGACCGCCACGAGATGTGGCGGTCGGGGACCTGCTCCACGATCGTGGACTCCCACGTCCGGCTGGACCAGAAGATCTTGGCCTTCCAGTTGAGCTTCTCGTCGGAGACCTGGTCGACGCTCACGACCTTCTTCATGAAGCTCGGGTAGTCCTGGAACAGGGTCCACTGGTCGTACACCAGGCGGCGCGGCGCACCGATGTCCAGGTGCTCCTCGATGTTGGTCACCTTGACCTTGTTGCCGGAGCCGCCGCCGCCCTTCTTGCCGAGCGCGTCCTTGATGCCTCCGAAGATGCCCTTGCCGCCGCCGTCCTGGGACTCGCCGTCCCCGGCGGCACGCTCGTCGCCCTCGTCGGACTCGGTGTCGCCTGCGTCCTCCGCGTTCTCCGCGTTCCCGGAGGGGTTCTGCTCGCCGTCACCTTCCTGCGGCCGGCCGTTGCCGATGCGCCGCGTGGCCTGGGCGGCCACCGCCGCGGCGCCGAGCCCCAGCAGGACGCCGCCGGCCGTACCGGCGGTCTTGCCGGCGGGCAGCGGGAGTTTGCCGATGGGCAGCTTGTTCAGGGGTGACGCCTTCTTGCGTCCCCCGGGGATCCGCTTGGTGATCTGGTCGGTGGGAAGCCTGCCTGCCAAGGCTCCTAGTTTCATGGGGGTTCCTCCAATGGTGTGTGGGAGGCCGTACGGACCGTCAGGCGGTCGTCACGGCCTCCCGCTCGGGTTCGTGGGACGAGACGACCTCGCTGTCACGGATCTCGCCACGCCAGCCCCGCACCTCGTCGGGATGCAGGAGCGAATGGGTCATCACATGCCGCCGGAAGTGCTTGAGCTCCAGCCGGGCCCGGCGCCCCTGGGCGCGCCACAGGTTCCCGATCCGCTCGAACAGCCCGCGCGGGTAGTACTCCAGCACCACCAGCACGCGCGTCATGTTCGGCGCGAGTTCGTGGAAGCTCACCGTCCCGTCCACGTGCCCCTTGGCGCCCGTGGACCGCCAGACGATGTGCCGGTCGGGGACCTGCTCCACGATCGTGGACTCCCACGTCCGGGTCGACCAGAAGATCTTGGCCTTCCAGTCGACCTTCTCGTCGGAGACCTGGTTCACGCTCACGACCTTCTTCATGAAGCTCGGGAAGTCCTGGAACAGGGTCCACTGGTCGTACACCAGGCGGCGCGGAGCGCCGATGTCGGTCTGCTCCACGATGTTGGTGACCTTGACCTTCTTCCCGGAGCCGAAGATCCCGGCGAGCGTCTCCTTGAGCGCCGTCCAGCCGAAGCTCAGCAGCGCGCGGAACGGGGACTTGCCCTGAGCGAGCGCCCGCACCCCCGCCAGCGCCGCCTTGGTGAGCGGGCCGCCCCGCTCGGCCTTGGCGACGAGCCGCCGCGCGGCGCGGTCGAGCCGCGCCTCGTAATTCGCGACGAGCCGCCGGCCCGGCCGGAACCGCCGCAGGGCGGTGCCCGCCAGCCGGGCGGCCAGGTAGCCGCCGGCTCCGATGGCCACACCCGTGGCCACGCCGGCCCGCAAGTTCATCGTGCCTCACCTCGTCGTTCGCTGGAGTCCTGCGCGGGTTACCCGTACAAATCCGGACAAAACAAATCAGCGCTGGCCAGAGGCAGAAAACCGGCCGCCACGAGGCTCCGAAACCCGGTGAGGGCCGGGCCCGGGAGACGGGCCCGGCCCTCACCGGGTTTCGCGTTGCCGACGGGTGTCAGGCGATGGCGTCGGCCTTGACCGCCGCCTGCTGGTCGAACTGGGTGCGGTAGAGCTGGGTGTAGCGTCCGCCCGCGGCCAGGAGGTCGTCGTGGGTGCCGCGCTCGACGACGCGGCCGTCCTCGACGACGAGGATGAGGTCGGCGGCGCGGACGGTCGAGAGCCGGTGGGCGATCACGAGGGCGGTACGGCCGTCGAGCGCCTCGGTGAGGGCCTCCTGGACGGCGGCCTCCGAGGTGGAGTCCAGGTGGGCGGTGGCCTCATCGAGGATGACCACGCGCGGCCGGGCCAGCAGGAGGCGGGCGATGGTCAGGCGCTGGCGCTCGCCGCCGGAGAGCCGGTAGCCCCGCTCGCCGACGATGGTGTCCAGGCCGTCGGGCAGGCCCTGGATGAGGTCCTTCAGCCGGGCCCGTTCGAGGACGTCCCACAGGTCGTCCTCGGACGCCTCGGGACGGGCCAGCAGGAGGTTGTCGCGGATGGACTCGTGGAAGAGGTGGCCGTCCTGGGTGACCATGCCGAGGGTCTCGCGGATGGAGGCGAAGCTCAGCTCGCGGACGTCCACGCCGCCGAGGCGGACGGTGCCGGAGTCGGCGTCGTACAGGCGAGGGAGGAGCTGGGCGATGGTGGACTTCCCCGCGCCCGAGGAGCCCACCAGGGCGACCATCTGGCCCGGCTCGGCGCGGAACGAGACCTCGTGCAGCACGTCGACGCCGCCGCGGGTGTCGAGGGTGGCGACCTCCTCCAGGGAGGCCAGGGAGACCTTGTCGGCGGCGGGGTAGGCGAAGGTGACCTTGTCGAACTCGACGCCCGCCGGGCCGTCCGGGACGGTGCGCGGCTCGTCCGGCTCGGCGACCAGGGGCCGCAGGTCCAGCACCTCGAAGACGCGCTCGAAGCTGACCAGCGCGCTCATCACCTCCACGCGGGCGCTGGCCAGGGCGGTCAGCGGGGCGTACAGGCGGGTCAGCAGCAGGGCGAGGGCGACGACCGCGCCCGCGTCGAGCCGGCCGTTCAGCGAGAAGTAGCCGCCGAGCCCGTAGACCAGCGCGAGCGCCAGCGCGGAGACCATGGTGAGCGCGGTGATGAACACGTGCTGGACCATCGCGGTGCGCACGCCGATGTCGCGGACGCGCCGGGCCCGCGCGGCGAACTCGGCGGACTCGCGGGCGGGCCGGCCGAACAGCTTGACCAGCGTGGCGCCGGGCGCGGAGAACCGCTCGGTCATCTGGGTGCTCATGGCCGCGTCGTGGCGGGCGGCCTCGCGTTCCAGCCGGGCCAGGCGGGAGCCCATGCGGCGGGCCGGCAGGACGAAGACCGGCAGCAGGACCAGCGCCAGCAGGGTGATCTGCCAGGAGATCTGGACCATGACCACGAAGGTGAGCAGGACCGTCACCAGGTTGCTCACGACGCCGGAGAGGGTGTCGCTGAAGGCCCGCTGCGCGCCGATGACGTCGTTGTTGAGCCGGCTGACGAGCGCTCCGGTGCGGGTACGGGTGAAGAACGCCACGGGCATCCGCTGCACGTGGTCGAACACCGCGGTGCGCAGGTCGAGGATCAGCCCCTCGCCGATCCTGGCCGACAGCCACCGGTTGGCCAGGCCCAGCCCGCCCTCCGCCAGGGCGAGCCCGGCGATCAGCACGGCCAGCCACACCACCGTGCCGGTGTCGGACCCCTTGACGATGGCGTCCACCACCCGGCCCGCCAGCACCGGAGTGGCCACCGCGAGCACCGCCATGACCACGCTGAACAGCAGGAAGCAGGCCAGCAGCCGCCGGTGCGGGCGGGCGAAACGGCCGATGCGTTTCAGCGTGGCCTTGGAGAAGGGTCTGCGGTCATCCTGGGCGTTCATGGCGTGGTGCAGCGACATCCACGCCGTGACCTCCATGTCCATACGCCATCGCCGCCTTCCGGGGAAACCCATCGTCATCTCACCGCCGCCGTCCGGCGGCGTACAAGAGGATGATGTGACCTCAAGGAAAGTTGAGGTCAAGTCCTCCCGTCGCATCCAGCGTCCCAGCGGGGTACGACAATCCGCCCCGCCCCCGCTCCGGCACGCGCTGACGCGGACGCACGGAGCGATCCGGGAACGGCGGTCCTCGCATGATCGAGCGAACTTTCCGACTAAACTACGCATCCTGCAGAGGTGTACGGGGAGTAGCCGGCGAGACCGCTCCGCCCGCCCGTGAACACGAGCCACGAGCCGAGGAGGTCGCGCCGTGCAGGATTCAGCACCCACGCAGGATCCGGCCGAAGCACCCGCCGAGACGGCCGGCGAGGACGGCGCCACCGAAGCCCCCCGGGCGGGGACCGCCGAGTTCTCCACCCTCCCGGAGTCCGAGCGCCCTGGCGGAAAGGGCCCGGACGAGGAAGGCCCGGGCCAGGAGGGCGCGGACGAGGACGGCCCGGCCGCCGCGTCCGCCCCGGCGACCGCCGCCGAGAGCGCCGAGGGCACGGAAGAGCCTGAGGCGTCCGAGCCCGCTGAGAGCCCGGAGCCCGTTGACGCGGCCGACGCGGCGGAGTCCGCGGAGTCCTCCGGCGAGCCCGAGGCCGCCGCGAAGGCTCCGGAGACCGCGCCGGAGGCGGCCGGCGAACCCGTTCCCACGGCCGTGGTCTTCAACAACGCCGGGCAGTGGACCATCCCGGCCCCGCCCCCGCCCGCCCGCCCGGAGCCGAGCGCGCCGGAGCCGGGCGCGCCCACGGCGTCGGGCTCCGAGACCGTTCCGGAGATCGACCCGAAGATCGCCCCGCCGGTCGCGCCGGAGACCGTGCCGGAGATCGACGTGGCCGCGGCCCGCCCTCGCCCCGGATCCCCCGTTCCCGGACCCGAACCCGAGCCCGCTCCGGAGCCCGAGCCCGCGGCAGAGGTGGAGCCCGAGCCCGCCCCCGAGCCTGCATGGGAGCCGGAGCCGGAGCCCGTACTCGAACGACCGCCGACACCGGAGCAACCGGAGGAGCCCGGCCCGCCGTCCCCGCCGCCCGCGCCGCCACAGGCGCCGGCCCATGCGCCGGGCTTCGACGAGGCGCCCGAGGAACGACCCGGCGCGCCCTTCGCCGAACCCCTTGGCCACCCCGCGCCACCGCCCTCGTTCCCCGCCCCGGAGTTCACGCCTCCCCCGCCGGCCGCCCCCGAGACGGCTCGCGACTTCGCCGCGCCACAGGAACGTCCGGCGGCTCCCGAGTACACGCCACCGCAGAGCTTCCCGCCTCCGCCGGAGTACGCTCGCGAGCCCGAACAACCGGAGGACCCCCTCCAGCAGGGCTTCGCCCCGCCACCGGATCACCGTGCGCCCCACAACCAGGCGCCTCCGCAGCATCACGTCGTGCGGGAGCCGGAGCCCTCGTACGACCCCTCCTACGAGACGGCCCTGGATTACCCGGCGGTCCAGGACTACGGCCGGGCCCAGGAGTACGGCCCGCCTCAGGACTACGCGCCCCAGGACTACGCGCCCCAGGACTACGCACCGCACCACCATCAGCAGCAGCAGTACGCCCCCCAGCAGGAGTACACGCAGCAGGAATACGCGCAGCAGGGCTACGCTCCGGCCCAGGAGTACCAGCAGGAGTACCAGCAGGAGTACCAGCAGGAGTACGACCGCGAGTACGACCATGCCCATGCCTATGCGCCGTCGCCCGAGTACCAGCGGTACCCGGAGCATGACTACCGCGGGCAGGACCACCCGGAGCACGGCAAGGAGCGGGACTTCAACGCCGCTTACGAGGCCGCGGCCGGGGAGGTCAAAGGGCGGAAGAAGCGGCGCCGTGGCCTCATCGCGTTCGTGGTCGTGCTCGTCCTGCTGGCGGGCGTGGCTGGTGGGCAACTGCTACGGCCCCTGCCCGAACCGACCATGCGGCTGACGCTGCCCGCGTCCAGCCACACGTTCCCCGGTGCGGCACCCGTGCTGCCGCTGCCCATGCAGGGGCAGTCGGCCCTGTACGTGGAAGGGCTCGGGAACATGGGGGCCTCTGGGGGCGGCGTCCCCACGCCTACCGCCAGCGTCGCCAAGGTGATGACCGCCTACGTCTTCCTGCGCGACCACCCCCTGGCCACAGGCCAGCCGGGGCCGGTCTACACCGTCTCGCCGCAGGCCGCCGCGCAGATCCCGGAGCGTACGGCGCGTGGCGAATCGCTGCTCGGGGTGACCGCGGGGATGCGGCTGACCGAGCGCAAGGCGCTCGAGGCCCTGATGGTCATCTCGGCGAACGACGTCGCGCACGAGCTGGCCCGCTGGGACTCCGGCGACCCGCGGCTGTTCGTCAAGAAGATGAACGACGCGGCGCGGTCGCTGGGGATGACGAGCACCACCTACACCGACCCCAGCGGCTACCACTCCGGCACCGTGAGCACCGCCGCCGACCAGGTGAAGCTGCTCCGCGCGGCCATGAAGATCCCCGCGTTCGCCGAGATCGTCGGCGAACGCGCCTACGTGCCCGGCAACGGCGGCGCGGTGCGTCCGGGCGGCAACATCCTGCTCGGCCAGTACGGCGTGGTCGGCGGCAAGACCGGCTACACCGACGCCGCCGGCGGCAACTACGTCTTCACGGCGCGCAGGCGGGTCGGCGGGGTGACGACCACCTTCTACGGCGCGGTGATGGGGCAGCGGTCCCCCAGTGCCATGGGCGCGCTGACGGTCGGCCGGGACCTGCTCGCCGCCGCCGGGAAGTCGCTCACGTCGGTCACCCTCGCGCGGGCGGGCGCGCGGGTGGGGCAGGTCTCCGACGGGCTGGGCGGGTCCACGCCGCTGCGCGCCGCGTCCGCGGTGACGGTCGTCGGCTGGCCCGGCCTGACCGTGCGGATCGGGGCCGACGGCGACGTGCCGCGGACCGGGGCCGAGGGGACGCGCATCGGGACGCTGAAGGCCGGCTCGGCCAGCGTGCCCCTGGTCCTGGATCGGACGCTGACGGAGCCGTCCCTCCTCACCCGGCTGATCCGCCTCCGCTGACACCGGGGTCCGCGGTCGCGGGCCCGGCGGGGCCCGCGTAGAGGGCCGACAGGAAGCGGACGAGCAGGGCCTCCCGGACGTTCGGCGGCAGGGCGTCCAGCACGGCGTTGACCACGGCCATCCCGGGCTGCCCGGCGCCGCCCGGTTCCACGCCGACGGAGCCGAGCAGGCCGGCGAAGCCCGCGTCGTCCAGGTCGTCCAGGTCGAGCGTGAGGAGCGCGGCGGCGAGGCCGTCGGGGACGGGCGGCGGCCCGGCGCGGCGGGCCGCCTCCGCGGCCTCGGCGAGCGCGGCCGGCAGCGCGTCGGCCCCGGCCAGGCTCACGCCGGTCAGGGTGAAGTGCAGGTTCGCCGGGATGCCCTGGTAGGACAGCTGGGGCTGGAAGAACCAGCCGCGCGACCGCGCCTGGTCGGCCAGGACGAAGACGTCCAGCTCCGGGTCCTCGGAGGCGACCGCGACCAGGGGCGCGTCGGGCGTGCCGAGCACGCGCAGGCCCGGGATGGCCGCGACACCGGCGATGAGGCGTTCGGCGGCCTCCATCGCGTTCGCGGCGAGTTCGCGGTAGCCGCGGGCGCCGATCGCCATCATGGTCGCCCAGGCCGCGCCCAGCGGTCCGGCGCTCTTGCTGCTCTGGACGGTGGCGTTGATGACGGTGTAGCCGGGCCATTCCGCGGAGGCGAAGTAGGCGTGCCGCCGCAGCGACTCGTCGCCGAACAGCACCACCGAGGCGCCCTTGGGGGCGTACCCGTACTTGTGCAGGTCGCAGGAGAGCGAGGTGACTCCGGGTACGGACAGGTCGAACGGCGGGACCTCCCGCCCGCCGTCCCGGAGCCAGGGCAGGACCCATCCGCCCACGCAGGCGTCCACGTGGCACAGGACGCCCGCCTCCGCGGCGACGGCGGCGATCCGGGCGACCGGGTCGACGACCCCGTGCGGGTAGGAGGGGGCCGAGGCGACGACCATGACGGTACGGGGCGTCAGCGCGGCGGCCATGGCCTCGGGGTCGGCCCGGAAGGTGACCGGGTCGACGGGGACCGTGACCACGTCCACGCCCAGGTAGTGGCCCGCCTTGTGGAAGGCGGGGTGGGCCGTCGCGGGGACGGCGATCTGGGGCCGTCCGCCCTCGGCCGGGCGGGCGTCGCGGGCCGCCTTCACCGCCAGCATGATCGACTCCGTGCCGCCGGCGGTGAAGATCCCCGAGCCGCCGCCGAGCCGTCCGGCGACCGCGCCGACCACCTGGCGCTCCAGCGCGACGACGCTGGGGAACGCGGTCGGGTCCAGCCCGTTGACCTCCAGCATCTCCAGGTAGGCGCGGGCCGCGACCTCGTGCACCGCGGCGCGGCCGGTGTCGTAGACGTAGGCGGTGACCTGGCCGCCGCGTACGGGCAGGTCACCGCGCTTGAGCCGGTCGATCTCAGCCAGCAGCTCGCCGGGCGGGAGCCCGGTCTCCGGCAGTTCGGCCATGGTGGGGGGTCTCCTCGGTCAGGGGGGAGGGGACGGGAAGGTTCAGCATCCCGGCCGCGAGCCGGTGCAGGTGGGCGCGGAAGCGGGCGATCTCGCGGGGGTCGTCCGGGCCGGTGCGCCGGCCGTCCGGGCCGAGCACTCCCCCGCGGCAGAATCCGTGGGTGGTCCAGATGACCGTCATCACGGCGTAGTCCAGGTCGGCGCCCGGACCGGCCGCCTCGCGCACCGCGCCGGCCGCCAGCGCGATCAGCGGTTTGACGTAGAGGCCCTCCAGATGGGCCACGTCGGCGGCGTCCGACAGCCAGCGGTGCATCCAGAGGGCGGGGATCTCGGGGTGGTCGAGGCAGAAGTCGAGGTAGCGGTCGACCAGCCGCCGGACGCCCTCGGCCCCCGGCGGGAGGCCGGCGAGCGTGGCTTCCAGGAAGGCGCGTTCGGCCTGGTGGGCGCGTTCCATGACGGCGAGGTAGAGGTCGCGCTTGCCGCCCGCGTGGTACGCGACCGTGGCGATGTTGAGCCCGGCCGACTCCGCGATCAGGCGGGTGGAGGTGCCGTCGTAGCCGAGCGCGGCGAACAGCCGGGTGGCGACGTCGAGGATGCGGTCCGGAACGGCCTCGGCGGGCATGCGCTCACGCTAGGACACGGCCTGATCTCCGTCAATCACTTGATGGAGAACGAGGATCCCTTGCTTGATCGCGGTTACACCCCTTCCGACGTGGGCATTCAGCAAGCTGATAGATCAACGGGCGCTCGGTGCCCGCACTCGCTACAGACCGGAAACCGGAAGAGGAACGCACCGGAAATCCGAAGTCCAGGGGGACCAGTGAACATCCTGCGCCATGGAGCGGCCGTCCGCGGCGGTCTCGCCACCCGGCCGCCGGCGCTGGGCCCTCGCGTGGCCCGGACGCTGACCAGCCTCCTGGTCATCGGCGCGGCGCTCTTCTACCTGGCGGTCGCGGTGCGGGGCGTGGCCGGGCTGCTCGGCCCGCCGCCGGAGATGGTGAGCACGGCCGGGGACTCCGGATCGGTGGTCCCCGCACCCGGCTCCCCGGCCGCCGACCCCGCGGCCGATCCCCCGGGCGGTGGTACGGCCGTGCCCGAGGCGCGGGACCGGGACCTGGCGGTGCTGCTCCGGCCGCTGTCGTTCACCGGCGCGGCCCTGGCCGGCCTGCTCCTGCTGTGGTCGGGGGTCCGGGGCCTGGGTGCACGACGGGACCATCGGCGCTGGCGGAAGCGGCAGATCGCATGTCTGGCCGGGCTCGGCCTGGGCATGGCGGCCTTCCTCGACGGCCTGGGCGCCGCCCACCTGGGCACGGCCGCCTACGCCGACGCGGCCTGGAACGGCGTGGAGCCGATCAAGCCGAGCGTGGCCCTGGCCGTGCTCGTGGCGCTGGTGGCGTTCCTCCTCCCGTCCTCCATGCCCGCCCCCGGCCGGCACCGCCCGTCCCACGCCTCTGCGCGCCCGGACGCACGCCCGGACGCGCGCCCGGAGGCACGGCCGGACGCACAGCCGGGTACGCGGCCGGACGTACGGCCCGGTACGCGGCCGGACGCCCTCCCGCCCGACCGGGCCTCCGGGCCCGAACGCCCGCCGGCGCGGGCGGCGGCGCACCCCGTGGCGGCCCGGGGCCGCCCCGGCCGATTCACGCGGAACGGCGGGACCGCCGCCGAATCCAATTGAACGATGAACCACTGTGGAATGGCGGTGCGGCCGGCGCCGCCTTCCGCGCGCACATGGCCTCCGGCCGGGCGGCACCTGGCCTCCCCCTGCCCTCGGCCCGCGGGCGCGCCCGCGGGTGAGCGCCCTTCTTTGTCAGAGATCTTCGCGGCAATGACGCGGCCGATCCGCAAATGTGTGCAGGCTGGTCGATAGCTACAAAATCAGGACGAAGCGCACCATGCATTGCGATTTCGGGGGAGCTGCATGTCGATGCCGCGGATCACCCATCCGAGAAGGGCACGTAAGCGGACCGTCCGGCAGCGGGCCGACGATTGTCTGGTGGCCGCGTACACGACCGGGCTCACCAAGACCTACGACCCCTCGGACCGGCCCGCCCTCGACAACGTGAACGTGGCCTTCCGCGCCGGCGAGCTGTGCGCGATCATGGGCCCGCCCGGGGCCGGCAAGAGCACCCTGCTGGCCTGCCTGGCCGGGCACGAGCCGCCCAGCGTCGGCAAGGTGTACGTGGGACGGGGCGACGCGCGGCCGTGGCTGCCGCAGCAGGTGCGGCAGATCTGCCGCGGCGAGGTCGGGTTCGTGCTCTCCCACTCCCGGCCCTTCCCCGGGCGGACGGTGCTGGAGAACCTCGAATGGGCCGCGGCGCTCGCCGGCCGCCCGGACGACATCGCCCGCGCCGAACGCGTCGCCGGGATCCTGGGGCTGCTGGAGGACCTGCACACCCCGGCCGGGCACCTCCCCGCCGACCTGCAGCACCTCACCATGTGCGCCGCGGCGCTGCTGCCGGACCCCAGCGTGCTGCTGGTGGACGAGAGCGACACCGGGCCGCTGAGCGCGTCCACCCTGGCCGTCCTGCGCCGCTGCACGGCCGAGCTGGGCACGACGGTCGTCGCCGTCACCGGGAGCCCGGAGGCGGCGGCGCTGGCCGACCGGGTCGTGTTCCTGGCCACGGGCCGGGTCGCGGGGATCATCACCCGTCCCGCCGAGGACGTCGTGCACGAGCTGCGGGAGATCTTCGCGGGGCGGCACGCCTCGCGGTCGTACGTACCGGAGCAGGGCGGCCCGCCCGCCTCCTCCTCCGCCTCGGCGGCCGATCCGGGACCGCCGGAGCGGCAGCCCGCCGACGCCTGACCCCGGCTACGGCTACGGCTGCTTCGGGGACGGTTCGGAGCCCGCGCCGGCCGTCCCCTCTCCGCCGTCCTCGGAGCCGGAGGCGAGCCGCACGGTCAGGACCATCTCCATCTCCAGCCGGGACTCGGGGTCGTAGAGGCGCTGCCCGAACAGCTCTTCCAGCTGGTGCAGGCGGTAGCGGACCGTCTGCGGGTGGACGTGCAGGCGGCCGGCGACCTCCGTGGCGTTGAAGCCGCTCTGCAGGCAGGCCAGGAGGGTGTGCATCAGCCGTTCGCGGTGCCGGGGCCGGACGTCGTTCAGCGGCGCCAGGCGCAGTTCCGCCACCGCGCGCACCAGTTCCTCGTCCTTGAAGACGACCAGGGCCGGCATGTGGTCCGCGCACCGGATCAGCCGCTCGGAGGGCAGGATCCCGCGCCGCGCCAGGGGCAGCGCCTCGCGGGCCCAGCGCAGCGACTTGGCCGCGTCCTCGGTCCGGACGGTCGGTCCCATGGCGGCGACCCAGTCGCGCAGCGCCGACTCCAGCATCCGGCCGCGGCCGGGCCCCTCCGGGTCGGGCACGAGCAGGCACGGCTCGCGCCGGTCGACGTCGGCCAGGACGTCGGGCGGCAGCGACGGGTGCGAGAACGGCCGCCGCCCGCGCTCGTACAGCGTCACCACCGCCACGGTGCGCGGCATCCGCCACTGCGCCAGCCGGGCCAGGTCGCTGATCGCCTGCCCCGCCGCGGGCGGCTCGGCCAGCAGCAGGTCCAGCAACCGCCGGCGGCGGTGTTCCAGCTCACCGGCCTCCTGCGCGCGGGCCTTGGTGTAGCCCTCGGTGGCGGCGCGGGCGATCTCGTCCAGGAACGCGAAGATCGCCTCGGCGACGCTGGCCAGCGTCCGCCGCGAGATGTTGACGTTCTCCGACTCGGCCGCCAGCCGCCGCCAGGCCACCCGGGCGCCCAGCCGCAGCGAGGTCTGCAGCACGTCGAGGCTCCGGCCCTCCCGCGCCTCGGCCCAGCCGATCTCACGGTAGACGGCCGTCAGCGACTCCCAGGAGCTGTCCGGGTCGACGATGAGGTCGACGAACTGCCGGAGCGCCCCCTCCACGGCCAGCCGCACCAGCCGCGAGTACTCCTCGTCCTGCGGCCGGGAGTATTCGGGGACGCCCGCGAGGATCTCCTGGATCATCTCCTCGGCCACCGCGTCGAGATGAGGGCGCATGAAGTCGGATATCTCGCTGGGAACGCCGACCCATGGCTTCAGGGGACGCGAGCGTTCACCGAGCGTCGTGGCCACCGTTGCACCTCCCGCCCCTCCGGAAAACCTGGGGCCCATCGGAAGTTACAACGCCGTGCCAGGGAAGACTGCGCAGCGGGACGTGGCTTTGGCCCGGCCCCCTTGTCACGCGGATGACAAATTGGCCTTTCCGAGAAATGCCGTTCGCTGCGCTTTTGGAGTACCGGTGAGAACGGGCGGCGGGTTCAGACCCGGCGGGGTCCGGTCCCGGCGAACGCCGCCACCGCGCCGAGCCCCAGATAGATCGCGCCGGTGGCGTAGCGCTGCCGCCGCAGGAACCGGGGACGCGCCCGCAGCCAGGCGCCGATCGAGCCCGCCCCGACCGCGTACACCAGATCGCTGAGCAGGCCGATCAGCGCGGTCACCGCGCCCAGCACGACGATCTGCGCGGGCACCGCCCCCGCGTCCCGGTCGACGAACTGCGGCAGGAACGCCAGGAAGAACAGCACGACCTTGGGATTGAACAGGTTGATCAGGAACCCGTCGAGGTAGACGCGGCGCAGCGACTTGGCGGCCGGCGCCGCCCCCTCCTCCCCGTCCCCGCCGCGCAGGGTGCGGACCGCCAGGTACACCAGGTACGCGGCACCCGCGTAGCGCAGCACGTCGAACGCGGTCGCGGAGGCCGCGATCAGCGCCGACAGGCCCGCCGCCGCGGCGGCCACGTGCACCAGCGTGCCGGACTCGACGCCCAGCGCCGAGGCGATCCCCGCGCGCCGGCCGTCGGCGACGGCGCGGGCGGTGATGTAGAGGTGGTTCGGGCCGGGGATCGCGACCAGCGTCGTGACCGCCAGCAGGAACAGCAGCGGATGCGTCATGGCCCGTACGGTAGGGCCGGCCGGGCCGGCCTGCCCAGGTCCATTCCGCCCTCCGTGATCAGGTCCACACCGCCGGGCCGCGCGCGCGGCGGGCCGCCGGGCCGCAGCAGGTCGAACAGCCGCTCCCAGCGGTCGAGCACGATGTCCGGGTCGAACCGGCGCACCGAGCGGGCCGCGGCGCCGCCCAGCCGCTCGCGCAGCCCGGGGTCGTCGACCAGGCTCTGGAGCCCCGCGGCGAACCCGACCGTGTCGCCGGGCCGGGCGAGCAGCCCGTCCACCCCGTCGGTGATCAGGTCGCGGACGCCGGGCGCGCAGTCGAACGCGACCGCCGGCAACCCGACCGCCATCGCCTCCAGCAGCGCCGTCGGGAAGCCCTCCCGGCGGGACGGCAGCGCGAAGACCGAGACCCGGCTCAGTTCCTCCGGCACGTCCCGGGCCACCCCGGCGAACTCCACCGAGCCGCCGGCGCCCAGCCGCGCCGCCAGATCCCGCAGCGCGGCCTCGCGCGGGCCCGCCCCGTACACCCGCAGCCGCCAGGACGGGCACCCGTCCGCGATCATGGCCCAGGACTCGATCGCCAGGTCCACGCCCTTCTCGTGGGACAGCCGGCCCACGCAGGCGATCACCGGGGCGCGGGGCACCGGCCTGCGGCCGGGGACGACGCGCAGCGGGTTGGGCATGTGACCGGCGTTGGTGAGGCCGTCCCCGGCCCACCCGTCGGCGTCCTCGGCGGTCAGCGCCAGCAGCCGGTCGGCCCCGGCGAAGTGCTCCTTGACCCGCTCGTACCGGGACGAGCCGCGGCTCGCCTCGTACGACTCGTGGCTCATCCCCACGACGGGCAGCCCGCGGGTGTCGGCCAAGCGGACCCATTCCATCGCCCAGACCTGGGCCACGATCAGCACGGCGCCCGGCCGGGCGCGGCGCAGCAGGGCGGAGAGCCGTTCCGCGCCGAGCCGGACGGCGGCGGCCCGCCGCCCGTCCCGCAGCCGCGCCCTCAGGTCGGCGCGGCCGAGCGGACCGCGCGGGCTCCAGGGCAGGGCGGGCAGCGTCCAGCGCTCGTGCAGGGCCTCGACGGCGTACGGCGGGTCGCGGCCGTAGTCGTGCGGCGCCTCCGAACGCCTGACGCCGACCAGGGTGACGCGATGGCCGCGGCCCGCCAGGAGCCGGCCCATGTCGTGCGCCCACCGCTGGACGCCGCCGAGGTCCTCGACGTTGTTGCACACGATGAAGACGTCCCTGCGGCGGTCACCCATGGCGCGCCGCCTTCCCGAAGAAGCGCTCGACGACCGCTTCGGCCGCGGCGCCCTGGTCGTACTCGCCGTAGCGGGCCGCGAAGGCGCGGCGGCGCCACGCGTACTCGCGCCGGATCCGGTCCAGCCCGGCGAGCGCGGTGAGCAGCGCCTCCTCGTCCCGGACGACGGGGCCGGGGGCGTGCGCGGCCAGGTCGAAGTAGCCGCCCCCGTGCGCGGCGAGGTCGGCCGCGTCCTCGCCGTCCGGGACGTAGAGGACGATCGGGCGGTCCAGCAGCGCGTAGTCGAACATCACCGAGGAATGGTCGGTGATCAGGGCGTCCGCGAGCAGCAGCAGCGGGGTGACGTCGGCGATGTGCCCGGCGTCCCGTACCGCGCCGTCCCCTCCCCCGGGAAGGTCGAGGCGGGTGCGGTAGTGCTGCCGCACCAGGAGCACCTGGGAGTCGCCGAGCCGGGCGGCGAAGCGGCCTGGGTCGATGGGCGGCACGGCGCGGCGGATCCTCGTCCCGTCCGGCCGGCTGCGGAAGGTCGGCGCGTACAGGATCACCGCCCGGTCTCCGTCCAGGCCCAGCTCGCGCCGCAGCGCCTCCGCCGCGCGGACCGGCTCCGGGTCGCCGCGCCGGGCCCTGACCAGGGGGTCGTTGCGGGGGTAGCCCGCCGGGAGCAGTTCGGCCGTCACCCCCAGGCCCGGCACCAGCGTCCGCTCGTCATGCGCGGAACGCACCAGGAAGCAGTCGAACCGCTCCACCATGCGGCGGAACCGCTCCTGCTGCCGGAGCGAGGCGTTCTTCAGCTCCGCCTTGTCGAAGCCCATCCGTTTGTACGCCGAGCCATGCCAGGTCTGGATGTAGGTGGTCTTCTTCCGCTTGCGCAGCTCCCTGGGGAACCCCTGGTTGTCCACCCAGAACTCCGCGCGGGCCAGGGCGTGGTAGTAGGCCCAGGACCCCCGCCGTACGAGGGTGGCGTCGGCGGGGAACCCCTCGGAGGTCTTCGCGTACGACCAGATCGCCCGCGCTCCGCGCCCGGAACGGCGCAGTTCCTCGTAGATGTACTTGGGGTTGTCGGAGTACTGCGCGCCCAGGTGGCTCTCGAAGACCACCGTGCCGCGCCGGACCGGCAGCCGCGTCAGCAGCCGGTTGAAGACGGCGGTCTTGGTCGTGCGGGCGGTCAGCGCGCGCCGCGCCGACGCCCGTACCCGCGCCCCCTCGCGCTTCAGCCTGCGGGCACCGCGCCACGCCCGCCCGCCCGCGACGGTGCGGGCCATCCGTCCCCTCAGGTCGACGAACGACAGGTTCCCCCACGCCGTCACGTGCGGCTCCAGCCGCCCGCCCGCCGGCCACGCGGGCGCGGGCCCGGCCCCGGCGGGGCCCGCGGCGACCCTCCCGGAGAGCCGCTCCCCGTTCGCCCGCAGCGCCAGCCGGACGTCCCACCGGACGGTGCCGAGGCCGGGCGGCCGTGGCAGGCTCCGGTCGTCGAACGCGGCCCGCCACTCGATCCGGTCGCCGCGGCGGGCGGCCTCCGCGGGGATCCGCAGCGTCCGGTCGCGGCGGCGGTCCCGCAGTTCCAGCGTGCCGCTCAGCCCGGCGGCGGGAACGCGGCCCAGCGGGTCGGCGACCCGGCCCGCGAGGCGGACGTACCGCCCCTCGCGGTGCAGACCGGTCAGGGTGATGGCGGGCCGCACCCGCTCCAGCGGCCTGACATGGACGCCCAGCTCGGTGATGTCGAGGATCTCGCGGCCCCGCCCGTCGTCCAGGTGCCGCCCGGTCCAGTAGACGCGGCCGTCCCGCCGCACCAGGCCGGCGTGCAGCTCGGGGACCTTCTCGCGGGCCGCGCGCATGGCGGCGACGGCCCCGTCCAGGTCGCCCCGCCCCACCAGGTACGCGGAGATCGCCGGGAGCCGCCTGGCCGCCGTCAGCGCGCCGGGGTGCAGCTCCGCGAGGTAGGGGCCGGCCAGTTCCAGGAAGCGCCGCCGGTACTCCTCGTCCCGCCCGGGAAGCTCGCCCAGGTACAGCTGGAGGTCGTGGTTGACGAACTTGGCGTCCTTGGCCAGCTTGATCGCGTCCGCGCCGCGGGCGCCCAGGGCCCGGTCGATCCGGCGGTGGATCTCCAGCCGGTCGGCCAGGTTGCGCACCTCGCGCCGCCGGCTGGAGATCGACGGGCGGCCCGGCTCCTCGTAGACGTACCAGGTGTAGACCCGGTGCGGCAGCACGGTGATCCGGCCCGCGGCGAGGTACGCCTCGGTCGTGAACAGCAGATCCTCGTAGTGCAGCTCCTCGACGAAGCGCAGCCCGTTCTCGATCAGGAAGTCACGCCGGTAGCACTTGTTGGTCGCCAGGGTGTCGTACAGCAGGTCGGGGCAGTCCGGCAGGGAGTCGTGGACGGCCCGGGCCCGGTAGAGCCTGGCGTACCAGCCCTTCTCCCAGACCGGCGGGCCGGTGAAGGAGCGCACGCACAGGCCCGAGACCAGGTCGGCCCCGGTCTCCTCCGAGGCGAGCAGCATGTTCAGGCAGGCGTGGCGGTCGAGGACGTCGTCGCTGTCCAGGAACATCACGTGGGAGCCGCGGGCCAGGTCCATACCGGTGTTGCGGGGCCGGCCGCACCCGCCCGAGTTCACCGGCAGGTGGACGGCCCGGACCCGGTCCGGGTGGGCGGCGGCGAGCGCGTCGGCGACCCGGCCGGTGGCGTCGGTGCTGGCGTCGTCCACGACGATCGCCTCGACGCCGTCCATCGACTGGCCGAGCACCGAGCCGACGGCGCGCGGCAGCCTCCCTGCGTCGTTGTAGGCGATCACGACGACGCTGACGTCCGGAGCCCCCCGCATCGATCCCCCCGTGCCAGCTGCTTCCGCGTCGTCATCGGCGATCGGCGCGATGACCTCGGCGTAGTGATTTCCACATAGCTCAACAAACAGGTCGAATCAGACCAAACAGCCGTCCATGATTCCGGCCGGAACGGCGGGACGGGCGGCGGACGGGCGGCGGACGGGCGGCGGACGGGCGGCGGACGGGCGGCGGACGGGCGGCCGGACGGCACGGCGGGCCCGGCGACGGCCGAGGGCGTCCCGGCGCGCGATCGCGCGCCGGGACGCCCTCGGTGGAAGGCCGCTCAGCGGCCGGGGGTCACTTCCGGTAGTCGGGGTAGCCGTAGCCGGCCACCTGCGACTTCTTCCGTATCTTCTTCTTCACCTGGTCCTCGGCGTTGCCCTCGATCGTGCTGATGGTGCCGTTGCCGTTGTCCTTGACGACCAGGCCGACGTGCTCGATGCCGCCGATGCCGCCCTGGCCCCAGTTGAAGAACACCACGGCCCCGGGCTTGGCCTTCTGGCCCCAGCGGTCGGTCTTCTTGAACCACTGGGCGTGCGAGACGGTGTAGGCGTCCCAGCCCATGCCCTTGAGGCCGGTCTGCGAGCCGACCCAGGACACGAACATGTTGCACCAGGCCGCGCCGTTGTAGCTGGACACCCGGCCACCGTCGCGATCGGCGGTCTTGCGGGCGCTCTCGGTGGACACGTACCAGTCGTGGAACTTGGTCTGCCCGCGCTTGCCCTCGGAGATGCCGACCTGCTTAGCGGCGAGCTTGAGCACTTCGTCGACGGTGGCGGAGGGGCCCTGCTCGACCTGGGCCTCGGTCAGGCCGCCCTTCTGCACCACGCCCGTGGAGCCCTTGACACGGCCGGCCTTGCCGGCGACCTCGGGCTGGGCGGGCATGGCGCCCTTGCCGGACCCGAGGGCCTTGGCCGCCGCGTCGAGCTGCTCGGCCGATGAGCCGAGCCGCTCACCCGGTGCGCCCAGGCGCTCGCCCGGCGCAGCGAGGTTCTCGCCCGGTGCGCCGAGGCCCTCGGCCGCGGAGCCGAGGCGCTCGCCCGGCACGTTGAGCCGCTCGCCCGGTGCGCTCTGCCGCACCGCGGCCTCGGCCACCGAGGGGGCACCGGAGGCCGCCCCGGCGGAAGCGCGGAGAGTGTCGGCGGAGGTGTCGGCGGCGGCCACGGTGCCGCCGACCGCCGAGCCGAGCGCCAGGACGCCGATGGCGGCGCCGCCGGCGACACCCGCGGCGGCCTTGCCCCGGAGGCTGAGGGTCTGGGAGGTCAGTTCACCTGCCCGCTCGCGCACAGCGGCGAGCAGGCCGGAATAGTCACGGAATGACAAAGCAGGAGTCTCCTGATTCCTTCCATGGCCGCCTACCGGGTTAGCTGTCGGATTCGGGCGTGGAAGTCGCCCTACGGCGCACATGAGCGTGCGCCGATTCACCCCAGAGGTGTGGGTCCCCGGCTCCGGACGCCGTCGTCGGCGCGGAACGGACTCGGCGGAGCGGCGGCATCGAGGCCGCCGGCACTGCGATCAGATGGACGAGGGTCGCGCGGGTTCATGGTCCGCAGGCGCGACCGTGGCGGCGGCCCCGTCCTCATCTGGAACGGTCCACCGCCCCTGGGCGACGCATGGGTTGCACCACCGCAAGGCAGTCAGAAGGTATCAAACTTCTCCTTCAATGCAAACCAGGGGCAAACCACTCATAAGGGGACACCAGATCTCCATCCGATCCGGCACGCCCGCATCACTTCCTGGCATCGGGGCATGATCCGGGCGTTTCATGCGCCGACGCGCCCTCGACCACGGGCCGGAAGGAGAGCGATGGTGCCGGACCCCGGGCTCGATCTCGGACTGCTGCTGATCCTGCTGATGGGCCTGCTGGGACTGGGCGTGCTGTGCTTCGCGCTCATGACGGCCGGCGGGCTGCTGCTGTTCCGCTCCCTGGCCGAGCGGGTGCCCGTACGGCCGGACGGGCTGCCGCTGCCGAACCGCCGGCCGGCCCTGCGCCGGGCCTCCCGCCGCGCCGCCCGCACGCTCGCGGCGCGGGTGCTCGCGGCGCGCCCGGCACGTCCCGCCGGCACCCCGGACTCCTCGAAGCCCTCAAGGGGCTCGACCTCCCCCCGGCCTCGCACCCCGGACCCGCGCGCCTCGGGTGCGCGCACCTCAAGCGCACGCACCTCGGGTACGCGCACCACCGGGCTGTCCCGCTGAGACGACCGTCACATCTCCCACGACTCTTGACGTCGTGAGAGATGCGTCACGTCACGGCGCCGGCCAGGGCGCCCGCGAGGACGAGACGGCCCGAGGCCCGCACCATCGCGGCCACCTCGTCGACGGGCCTGCGCAGGGACGTCAGGCTGACCAGCGCGCCCAGCAGGACGTATCCCAGCGCGACCTCGACCTCCTCCCGCTCCGGCACCGGGTCGCCGATCGCCGTGGCCAGGCGGTCCCGGACGAACCGGAACAGCACCGTGCGGGAGTCGTCCACGCCGACGTCGTCCGACGTCACCGCCTGGACGATCGCCGAGGTCAGGGTGAGCTCCTCGGCCGCCACCCGGACGATGCGCTCCAGCAGGGCGGTGAGCCGTTCCGCGGGGGTCTCGCCCACCGCGACCGCGACCGCGTCCACGTCGTCGGTGATCCGGCGCGCCCAGGTGGCGGCGACCTCGGTGAGGAGGTGGTCCTTGCTGGCGAAGTAACGGTAGACGGTCGCCCGTCCCACGCCGGCGCGGTCGGCCACGTCGTGCATGGTCACCGCGCCGTAGCCGCCCTCCAGCGCGAGCAGGCGGGCCGACTCGACCAGCCGTTCGCGGCGCGCCCGCTGCTCCCTGGTCAGGGCCCGCGGCACGGTGATCCGCGCATCGTCGCTCAACGCGCCTCCTCGGGAGACCGGACGTGTGACCGCCCCCATCCTCTCGCACGAGGCGCCGGACCCGCCGCCGGTCAGGGCGCGGAGTTCTCCGCCATCGCGGGAGTACGGGGCAGGTCGAGCTCCAGTGAGCCCACCTGGAGGGCCAGAACCTCCAACGTCACGACAAGCAGAACGAAACCGGCGGCCCACAGGCCGACCTTCTTCTTTTCCAGCACTCCCCGACCCCTCTGAGCCCCCATTTTGCCTTAAAAATCTAGCATGACTGACAAATACGAATGCACAGGGGCTTCCCGATCCACACGGCCGGACCGCCGTTCACGAGGACGGGCACGCAGGTCGGCGCGGACATCGACGGGGAGACGGCCGACGAGACGGTCGACGAGATGGACGCGGACGCGGTCACGGACATGGCACCGCTTTCCGTTTCGCGAAGGTTGTCCGCACTTACCAACCAAAAGCGGACATAAACGGCGAGAATTCGGGTCACCGCCGCGTACACCAGCGGGGGGAGGAAGAACCGGGCGACCCGTGCCAGCATGTCGGTCCCCAGCAGCACCAGGGCCCCGGTGAGCAGGCCGCGGTCGTCCAGCGTCCCGGTGACGCACGCGTCCCGGAACAGGTCCCACCAGAGCACGGCCGTCCACACCGCGCCGCCGCCCTTGAACAGCACCGCGCCCACGGCGAGCGGATCGTGCAGCCTCACCCCGTCACCCCGTACCCCGCCCCCGCTGTGGCCCGCCGTGGCCTCCGTCGCCCGACACCGGTCACAGCCTCCCGGAGGCGTCCGGGCCTGGGCGTCGGCCATGTGGAGACAATCGCCAGGGGGCCGTACAGCGCGGGGAGTACGCCCGGCCCCTCCCCCCGGCCGACGCCGCTCTCCCCAACGGCTCGCTAACGTGCGTGAATGAGCACTTCTCGGCCGGGCGCCCAGGACCGGGCCCACCTGTCGTCCCCCGGCTCCTGGCCCGTCTGGGTGCTGCCGCTCTTCCTCGCGTTCTTCCAGGTCATCGGGTCGATCGGCGCGCAGGGGGAGAACGGCGGAGGTTCCTGGGAGAACTCCGGCCACGGCGGTCACAGCTACACCAGCACCCCACTCGATCCCCTCGGCTTCGCCCTGCTGCTCGCCGGCCCCGCGCTGCTCCTCATGCGCCGCCGCCGTCCCGTCCTCACCCTGGTGTCGGTGGGGGCGGTGACCGGGCTCTACATGCTGCGCGCCTACACCTACGGGCCCGTGGTGTTCTCCGCGATCGTCGCGGTGATGGGGGCCGTGATCGCCGGGCACCGGCTGATCGCCTGGGCGGGGACGTCGGCCGCGCTGGCCGGGTACTTCGCCCTCACCGCCGTCATCGGGGTGCCGTTCGACCAGCGCGGCCTGGCCGACCAGGTCTTCCCGGCCGAGGAACCCGACCTGAGCGGCGCCGCCTTCGCGGTCGGCTGGGCCCTGGTGCCGCTGATCGGCGCGGAGCTGATCCGGATGCGCGGCCAGCGGGCCGCCGCCGCGGCCCGCACCCGTTCCGAGGAGGAGCGCCGCCAGGCCAGCGAGGAACGGCTGCGCATGGCCCGCGAGCTGCACGACGTGCTGGCCCACAACATCTCGATGATCAACGTGCAGGCCGGGGTGGCGCTGCACCTGATCGACGACGACCCGGGGCAGGCGCGGACGGCGCTGGCCGCGATCAAGGAGGCCAGCAAGGAGGCGCTCACCGAGATGCGGTCGGTGATCGGGGCGCTGCGCTCGCAGGACGAGAGCGCGCCGCGCGCGCCCACCGCCGGGCTGGCCCGGCTGGAGGAGCTGCTCGGCCGCGCCCGGTCGGCGGGGCTGCGGGTGGACGCCGAGATCACCGGCGACCGGCGCCCGCTGCCCGCGGGGACGGACCTGGCCGCGTTCCGCATCGTCCAGGAGTCGCTCACCAACGTGAGCCGTCACGCGGGCCCCGGCCCGGTGACGGCCAGGGTGCGGATCGCCTACGGTGAGCGGGAGGTGGCGGTCCGGGTCGACGACGACGGCCAGGGCGTGTCCCTGCTGGACGACCATCCGGGCGGGAGCGGCATCAACGGGATGCGCGAGCGCGCCGCCGCCCTCGGCGGCACGTTCTCCGCCGGGCCGCGTCCCGGGGGCGGGTTCCGGGTGAGCGCCGTCCTGCCCGCCGACGAGGAGCCCGGCGCGCACGGGCGGGGAGGTTCGGAGTGATCAAGGTGCTGCTCGCCGACGACCAGGCTCTGGTCCGGGCGGGGTTCCGGGCGCTGCTGGACGCCCAGCCCGACATCGAGGTGGTGGGCGAGGCCGGCGACGGCGAGGAGGCCGTGGACCAGGCCCGCAGGCTGCGTCCGGACGTGATCCTCATGGACATCCGGATGCCCGGCCTGGACGGGCTGGAGGCCACCCGCCGGATCGCCTCCGACGAGCGCCTCGGCGGCGTCCGGATCGTCATCCTCACCACCTTCGAGCTGGACGAGTACGTGTTCGAGGCGCTGCGCGGCGGGGCCGGCGGCTTCCTGGTCAAGGACACCGAGCCGGTCGAGCTGATCCATGCGGTGCGGGCGGTGGCCGCCGGGGACGCGCTGCTGTCTCCCAGCGTGACCCGCCGGCTGATCGCCGAGTTCGCCACCCGGGCCAAGGCGCCCTCCCCCTCCCCCCGCCTCAACGCCCTCACCGAGCGTGAGCGCGAGGTCATGACCCTGGTCGGCGAGGGGCTGACGAACGAGGAGATCGCCGCCCGGCTGGTGGTGAGCCCGGCGACCGCCAAGACGCACGTCAGCCGGACCATGGTCAAGCTCGGCGCCCGCGACCGCGCCCAGCTGGTGGTGTTCGCCTACGAGTCGGGGCTGGTCAAGCCCGGATGGCTGTCCTGACATCCGCAGCGGTATGCCGATTCGCCGACGATCCACTGTCGTCGCGCGCTGTGCCATGACAGGGTGGAGCGCACGCAAGCCCTTCACCGACGCGCGGAGGAGCCCGTTGCCGCACGCCACCAAGATCCTGGCCGTGGACGACCGCGAGGAGAACCTGGTCGCCCTCGCGGCCGTGCTCGACGCGCTGCCGGTCGAGGTCGTCCCGGTGTCCTCGGGCCGGGCCGCGCTCAGGGAGCTGCTCGACGACGAGTTCGCGCTGATCCTGCTCGACGTGGTGATGCCGGAGATGGACGGCTTCGAGATCGCGGGGCACATCAAGAGCCGCCCCCGGACGCGTGACATCCCCATCATCTTCCTCACCGCGGCGGGCGAGGCCGGCGAGCAGGCCTACCAGGGGTACGCGGCGGGCGCGGTCGACTACCTCACCAAGCCGTTCGACCCCTGGCTGCTGCGCGCCAAGGTCGAGATCTTCGTCGAGCTGCACCGCCGGACCGTGGAGCTGCGCCACCAGGCCGCGCTGCTGCGCCAGGCGCTGGACGGTGTGGAGGGCGTGGAGGGCGCGGGCGGCTGCGAGCAGATCCTCAAGGCCCTCGACGACCGGATGGGCCGGGTGGAGAACGACGTCGCGCGGCTGCGCGGCGCGCACTCCCCGGCCCCGTCCGCCGCGTCCGCCCCGCCCGGGGAGGAGGGGCCGGACGCGCTCGACGACCTGGAGACCCACGTCGCCGACCTGCGGCTCGCCCTGAACGCCCTCGTCGCGGGGACCTGACCGCCCCTCCCGGGCACCCCTCCCGGACGTCCCTCGGGCGTTCCGCGGGCTCAGCCGGTGAGCGCCGTCCGGACGGTCTCCGAGGGTGCGGCGGCGGCGGAGGAGTTGAGCTTGTCCCGGAGGATGAACGCCCCGGCCAGGACGGCGACCACCACCAGGACCACCGCGACCGTGACGATCACGATGGTCTTCCTGCGTTCCCGGTCGCGCCGGTCCAGGTGCGCCGGCGGGGGCGGCTGCTGCCACTGCCGGAACTGCTCGGGCTGCTCCCACGGCGGCGGTGTCTGGGGGCCGGGAACGGGAGGCACCGCCCACTCGGTCTCCAGCAGCGTGCGCACCTCCGGGTCGGGCGTCACCGGACCGGAACCCCGGCCGGCGCCCGTCCCATGACCGGCCCCAGTGCCATGACCGGCACCGGTCCCATGACCGGCACCCGTCCCATGACCCGCGCCCGTCCCATGACCCGCGCCCGTCCCTTGGCCGGTGCCGGGCCGCGGACCGGCGGTACGGCCCTGGGAGTGCCCCGATGACGGATGGAGGTTGGGCGGCGGGGCGTGGCCGGACCCGCGCGGGCCGTACGACGGCATCGCCGCGGAGCCCGGCCCCTCCCGGTCCAGCCTGGTGACCTCCTCGAACGTGACCGAGTCGAGGACGGTGTCGGCGGGCTCGTCCACCACGGTCTGCTCGTGGTAGCCGCCCGCGGGCTCGTCCAGGAGGGTCGCGTCGGGGGGCCGGAACGAGATCGGCGGGATCGGCTCCGGCATCGTCGCCACGTGGGCGAGCATGGGCTGCGCCTGCGCGCCCGTGATCCGATGGGCGGGCTCCCGGGCGAGCAGCCCCTCCAGCACCGACGCCAGCGGGCCCGCGTTGCGCGGGGGCGGTACGGGCTCGGTCAGGGCCGCCTCCAGCGAGGCCATCGCGTCGGGCCGCTCGTAGGGGGAACGGCCCTCCAGCGTCGCGTACAGCGTCGCGCCCAGCGCCCACAGGTCCGAGGCGGGCACCGCCCGCTCCCCCTGCACCCGCTCCGGCGGGATGTACGCGGGCGAGCCCATGACCAGGCCGGTCTGGGTGAGCGTCGCGTCACCCTCGACCTGCGCGATGCCGAAGTCGGTGAGCACCACCCGGCCCGAGTCGGTGATGAGGACGTTGCTGGGCTTGATATCGCGGTGCAGGATGCCCTTCTCGTGCGCGTGGCGGAGCGCGCCGAGCATCTGCAGGCCGATCTCGGCCGCCCGGCGGTGCGCCAGCACCCCCTCCTCGTCGAGCACGTCCTGCAGGGACCGGGCCTGGACCAGCTCCATCACGATCCAAGGCCGCCCGGCCTCCTCCAGGACGTCGTGCACGGTGACGACGCTGGGGTGGTTGAGGCGGGCCGAGGCCCGCGCCTCCCGGAAGGTGCGCTCGTAGAGGACGTCGCGCTCGGCCGGGGTCAGCCCCGGCGGCAGCACCACTTCCTTGACCGCGACCCGGCGATCCAGCATGACGTCGTAGGCGCCCCACACCGTGCCCATGCCGCCACGGCCCACCACCTCGTCCAACCTGTAGCGGTTGGCGAGCAGATGACCCTCTCCCATGTCTAAATGGTCCCCCGTCGCGCAAGGCGCTGCCTAGAGGAGCCTAGAGAACGGCCCCCGCAGCCCTCACGGCTCGATGTTCTGACTGGGACGCTTCCTTACGTCCCGGGGTTCATCTCACGCCCGTGGTCGGAACGTGTCGATGACATTGTTCACGGTGGGCCGGTATTCGTTCCACCGGGACGCCGGAACCGCGACCAGCACCGCGTACGAGCGGCCCCCGATGACGACCCCCCGGTCCTTGGCACGGGTGCCGTTCCAGGCGAACTGGAGGTCGGCCGCGGGCGCCCCGCCCGCGGAGGACCTGTTCAGGGCGATCCGCCGGTAACCCGGCAGCGAGTTCCTGGCCCGCACCTCGCGTTCCCACTGGAGCCAGTGCCCGTAGGGGTCGCCGCTCCAGCCGGTGCGGTCCACCTGGACGTAGGCGTCGGACGCGGGGTCCAGCCAGAAGGTGCTGTTCCCGCGTTCCTCGCGGGTCCAGCCCTGGGGGACGCCGATCGTGTACCCGGGGCCGTTCGCCCGCTTGAGTCCCGGGGGCAGCGCCGGCGCGGGGTCGAGCGACGCGCCCGGCCCTCCGCGCGGCGGGCCGGCCGGCCCGGTCGGTGCTCCGGTCCCGGCGGGCGGGTTCGTCGCCGGAGCGCTCCTGCCGGGATCGGCCGAGTCCGCGGTCCCGCCGTCGGGCCAGAGCACGACCACGGCGGCGGCGACCACGACGAGCGCCACGAGCACGCCCGGCAGCACCAGGGTCAGCGCGGTCCGCCGCTTCCGTCCGGCGGCGGCGCCGGGCGCGGCCATGCCGCCCGCCGACGTCCCCGCGGGGAGCGGCACCCGGTCGGTCGTGTCCGGCACCGGCACGTCAGACACGGGCACGTCAGATACGGGGACGTCAGACACGGGGACGTCAGACACGGGCACGCCCGGCGAGGGCACGCCCGGTACGGGCGCGTCGGCCATCGATGCTTCGGACACGCGGGGGGCGGGAACGCCGGGCGTCCGCTCCGCGGGCGGGGCGGACGCCGCGAGGCCCGACGTGCCGCCGCCCGCGGCGACGGCCAGGGCGGCGCCGGCCGCGACGCGTCCGAGCATCTCCTCGGCCTGCTCAGCGCGCAGCCGCTGGACGGGGTCGCGCTGGAGCAGCCCGTGCAGCACCGGGCCCAGCGGACCCGCGTTCCGCGGCGCCGGGGGCTCCTGCGTCATCACGGCGGCGAGCACGGCCATGGCGTCGCCGCGGTGGTGCGGTGGCCTGCCCTCGCACGCCGCGTACAGCGTGGCGCCCAGCGCCCACAGGTCCGAGGCCGGGATCGCGCGCTCGCCCCGCACCCGCTCGGGCGACATGTAGGCGGGCGAGCCGACCAGCAGCCCGGTCTGGGTGAGGGTCACGTCCCCGGCCACCTGCGCGATGCCGAAGTCGGTGAGCACCGCCCGGTCCTCGGGGGTGATGAGCACGTTGGCCGGCTTGACGTCGCGGTGCAGGATGCCGATCGCGTGGGCGGCCCGCAGCGCGCCCACCACCTGCCGCCCGATCCCCGCGGTGCGCGACGGCGGCAGCGGCCCTTCCGAGTCCAGGATCTCCTGCAGCGACCGGGCCCGGACCAGCTCCATGACGATCCAGGGGCGGTCGTCCTCGTCCACCACGTCGTGCACGGTGACCACGCCGGGATGGTTGAGCCGCGCGGACGCCCGTGCCTCGCGCAGCGTGCGCCGGTGCCGGTCCGCGCGCTCCTGGTCGCTCAGCTCGCGGCGGAGCAGCACCTCCTTGACCGCGACCTCACGATCGAGCATCTCGTCGTGGGCGCGCCAGACGGTCCCCATGCCGCCGCGTCCGACCGCCGTCAGCAGGCGGTAGCGCCCGCCGACCAGGCGGCCGTCCTCCAGCGGCGCGTCCGCCGATCGTTCCCCGTCCGACATGAGTGGCGACCCTACCGATCTCAGATCAACGTCCGGTATACCGGAAAACACCTCCAGGCCCTGTGCGGCGGGGCCTGGAGCCTCAGTCCGCGGCCTCGAAGAACTCGTAGACGGGGGCCATCTCGGCGAACGTCCGGTCCCAGCCGTCGTGCGGCGCGACCAGCACGATCGCGTAGCCGGTGCCGTTCATGACGAACCCGCGGTTGAGCGCGTGCAGCCGGCCCGAACGGCCGTCGTACGTCCACTCCCAGTCGGCCGCCTTCTTGCCCGAGGGGTCGCTGACCGGCTCGCCCTCCCGCACCGGCGCGATCTTGATCTTCTCGTAGCCGCTGAACCGGCCGCGGGCCGTCGGCTCGTAGTTCTCCCAGTCCTCCAGGGCGCTGGCGTTGGGGTCGGAGGTCTGGTCGACCTGGATGTAGCCCTCGCCGCCGGGCGGCTCGAAGAACACGCTGGACGGGGAGGACGACCGCTTCTGCGGCCCCTTCCAGTCCTTGGGGATCGCGATGGAGAAGCCGGTCCTGTCCTTGTGGACGCGGAAGCCGGCCGGGACCCCGGAACTCGGGCTCACGCTCGCCCGGGGGGACGAACCGGCCGGAGAGGGAGGCGGCGAGGAGGTTCCGGTCTTCGGCGTGCCGCTGGGGCCGCGGCTCCCGCGCGTCCCGGCGTTCTCGTCACCGCCGTTCTTGGCCAGCACGATCCCGACGGTGACCAGCAGCGCGACCAGGATGATCGCGCCGATGACCAGGGCGTTGCGGTTGTCGCCGCGCGCGGCGGGGCCGGGGCGGCCGGGACCGGCGGTGGTGGGGCTGCCCGCGGGCTCGGTGGGCGGGCCGGGGCGCCAGGACATCGCGCCGCCCGGCTCCTCGCCCGCCGGGGACGGGGCGCCGCGGCCGTCGTCCAGGGCCTCGCCGCGGCCGTCCCGGGAGGCCGGCGGGACGTCCGGGGAGGGCGACGCGGAACGGGCCTCGTCCGCCTCCGCGACCGGCCGCGTGCCCGAGGGCGGCGGTGCCTCCCCGGCGGCGGGGTCGTCCAGCAGCTCCTCCATCGGGACCTCGACGGCGAGAGTACGCTGGGTGTCGAAGGATTCCTGCCTGACGATGCCGTCGAGCAGGGCACCCGCCTCGATGGCGTCCATCCGGCGGTCGGGGTCCTTGCGCAGCAGGCCCCGGATCACCGGAGCGAGCCTTCCGGCCCGGTCGGGCGGATCGGGGTCCTCGGAGATGACCGCGACCAGCGCGGCCATCGGCTCGGATCGTTCGAATGGCGACTTGCCATGCGTCATCGCGTAGAGGGTCACGCCCAGCGACCACAGGTCGGAGGCCGGTCCCGCGGTACGGCCACGGGCCCGTTCGGGCGCGATGTACGCGGGAGAGCCCATTACCAGGCCGGTCTGGGTGAGGGTCGCGTCGCCCGCGGCCGTGGCGATGCCGAAGTCGGTGAGGACCGCCCGGTCGCCACGGGTCACCAGGACGTTGCTCGGCTTGACGTCGCGGTGCAGCACGCCCGCCTCGTGGGCGGCGTGCAGGGCGGCGAGCATCTGGCGGCCGATCTCGGCGGCCCGCCTCGGCTCCAGCGGGCCCTCCTCCTTGATCACCTGGTCCAGCGAGCGGGCCTGGATCAGCTCCATGATGATCCAGGGGCGGTCGTCCTCCTCGACCACGTCGTACACGGTGACGACGCCCGGATGACCGAGCCGCGCGGCGGTCCTCGCCTCGCGGAAGGTGCGTTTGTGGTGGACGGAGCGTTCCTCATCGGTGAGACCATGCGGGAGGATGACCTCTTTCACCGCTACGTCACGACCGAGGACCTCATCGTGAGCCTGCCAGACCGTACCCATGCCGCCGCGCCCGACTTGGTGAACCAGTCGGTAACGGTGGGCGAGCAACCGCTCCCCGGTGGTCTCATTTGGCATATCCGCGACCATATCGACTTTTGCTGACAATCTTGGACCGACTTCAAAGCGGGGTATCCCCGGTACAGCATCATCCACCCTGTGGCCGTGTCCCCTACCCGTACGACGTCCGCCGTGTCGCGGAGGTTGGCGGCCGGGCGGCGTGCAGTGAGCGACAGATGAGCGACAGAAGCGTGGACGAACGTGACACCCGGTACAGCTAAGAAGCCGGCGCCCGACCGCGAGGCGGCGGGGACGGCCGCGGCCGAGCACCACCGCCCCGGCCCGGCCGACGCCTGGCACGGCCTGATCGAGTCGGTGCCGACGATCTTCTTCTGGTACACCCGGCTCTCCGGGATCCTGTCGATCCTGGCCTGGCTGTCCTCCGACCTCATCATCCGGGTCGCCGACATCTGGGCGCTCCGCTGGATCTACTACCTGGGGTTCACCGCCAGCGTGCCGTTCGGGCTGCTGCTGATCCTGCTGTCGATGGGCGTACGGCGGCGCAAGAAGGCCGCCTGGCGGATCCTGGTGCTGCTGTTCGGCCTGTACTCGACCACCTCGACGCTGCTGCTGATCACGCTGATCCTCGATCCGACCGAGCCCACGCCGATCGGCGAGTGCATCACCACGGCCGTGTTCGTGGCGGTGCTGGGCCTGCTGATAGCGGCCCGCGGGCAGTTCACCACGCTGCCCGACCGCGCCAACCGGCGGCTGGCGGCGATCGTCTTCACCAGCATGGTCGTGCTGATCGGCGGGATCGGGACGCTGCTGGTCACGCTGACCGACCGGAACCCCGAGGGCGCGCTCTGGACCCATCCGGTGTACGTGGCGCTGCAGACGGTGGTGGGCTCGGGCATCACCGGCGAGCCGATCGACGTGAGCGTGCCCGGCTGGGTCGACGTCAGCATCGGCGTGCTGGGCGCCGGGATGCTCACCGTCACGTTCTGGGCGATGTTCCGGCCCGGCCGGCGCGACGCGGTGCTGGAGGCCGACGAGGAGATCGCGGCGCGCACCCTGCTGGCCGAGTACGGCGACCAGGACTCCCTCGGCTACTTCGCGCTGCGCCGGGACAAGGACGTGATCACCGCACCCAGCGGTAAGGCGGCCATAGCGTACCGGGTAGAGGGTTCGGTCTCCCTGGCCAGCGGCGATCCGCTGGGCGACCCGGAGTCGTGGGACCAGGCGATCGAGGCGTGGCTGGGCGAGTGCCACGCGCACGCGTGGATCCCCGGCGCGGTGAGCGTCGGCGAGCGCGCCGCCCGCATCTACCGGCGGCACGGGTTCGACGCCCTGGAGCTGGGCGACGAGGCGATCATCGACCTGTCCGAGTTCAACCTGGACGGGCGGGAGATGCGGCAGGTCCGGCAGGCCGTACGGCGGGTCGAGCGGGCCGGCTACACGGTGCGGATCCGCCGGCACTCGCAGATCGCCGCCTGGGAGATGGCCAAGCTGATCCGCAGCGCGGACGCCTGGCGCGGCGAGCAGACCGAACGCGGGTTCTCCATGGCGCTGGGCCGGCTCGGCGACCCCACCGACGGCCGCTGCGTGATGGTCGAGGCGTTCGATGCCGAGGGCGAGCTGCGCGGACTGCTCAGCTTCGTCCCCTGGGGGCGCTCCGGGCTGTCCCTGGACCTGATGCGGCGCGACCGCGCGGCCGAGAACGGGCTGAACGAGTTCATGGTCGCCAAGCTCGCCGAGAAGGCCGCGTCGCTGGGGGTACAGCACCTCTCGCTGAACTTCGCGATGCTGCGCGCGGCGTTCGAACGCGGCTCGCAGATCGGCGCGGGCCCGGTGGCGCGTCTCTACTACCACCTGCTGTCGTTCGCGTCGCGGTTCTGGCAGCTGGAGTCGCTGTACCTGGCCAACGCCAAGTACAACCCCCACTGGCGGCCCCGCTTCATCTGCTACATGCACAACCGCGACCTGGTCCGCCTCGGCCTGGCGTACGCCAAGGCCGAGGGGTTCCTGCCGAGCCTCAGCCGGCCCAGGCTCGACCGCGCCGCCCGCATGGCGCCGTCCCTCGACCTCGTCGCCGAGATCCAGGAGATCGAGGCGGCGGCGGAGGCGGCCCGCGCCCCCCAGCGGCGGCTGTCGGAGCAGGAACGGGTCCGGCACGCCAAGCTGGAGCGGATCCGCGACGCCGGGATGGACCCCTACCCGCTCGGTTTCGAGCGCACCGACTTCGCGGCGGGGATCCGCGAACGGTTCGGCGGCCTGGCACCCGACACCCTCACGGGCACCGGGGTGGCCGTCGCCGGCCGGGTGGTGCTGGCCCGCGAGCACGGCCGCCTGATCTTCGTGACGCTGCGGGACGAGACCGGCGACCTGCAGGTCATGCTGACCTCCGACGCCCTCGGCACCGACTCGCTGCGCTCCTGGAAGTCGCTGGTCGACCTCGGCGACCTGGTCGGGGTGACCGGCGAGGTCGCGACGTCCCGGACCGGGGAGCTGTCGGTGCTGGCCGAGTCCTGGAAGCTGACCGCCAAGTGCCTGCGCCCGCTGCCCAACAAGCGCACCGGGCTCGCCGACCCCGAGGCCCGGGTGCGGCAGCGCTACGTCGACTACATCGTCAACGACGAGGCGCGGCGGATGCTCCGGATGCGCGGCGACGCGGTCGCGGCCGTCCGCGACGGGCTGCGCGAACGGGGCTACCTGGAGGTCGAGACGCCGATGCTCCAGCCGATCCACGGCGGCGCCACCGCCCGCCCGTTCACCACCCGCATGAACGCCTACAACATGCAGCTCTACCTGCGGATCGCCCCGGAGCTCTACCTCAAGCGGCTGCTGGTCGGCGGGGTGGGCAAGGTCTTCGAGCTCAACCGCAACTTCCGCAACGAAGGGGTCTCCCCCAAGCACAACCCCGAGTTCACGATGCTGGAGGCCTACGAGCCGTACGGCAACTACGACACGATGGCCACGCTCACCCGCGAACTCGTGGTCGCCGCGGCCGAGGCGGCGCTCGGCGGCACCGTGGTGGTCCGGGACGGGGTGGAGTACGACCTGGCCGCGCCCTGGCAGGAGATCACCGTGTACGGGGCGGTGTCGGAGGCGCTGGGCGAGGAGGTGACCCCCGACACCCCGCTGACCGCCGTCCAGGCGCTCGCCGAGCGGGCCCGGCTCAACGTCGATCCGGGGTGGGGGCAGGGCCGGCTCGTCCAGGAGCTGTTCGAGGCGCTGGTGGAGGAGGACCTCAAGGCGCCCACGTTCGTCCGCGACTACCCGGCGGAGACCTCGCCGCTCACCCGCCCGCACCGCAAGGATCCGCGGCTGGCGGAGAAGTGGGACCTCATCGTCTTCGGGCTGGAGCTGGGCACCGCCTACTCCGAGCTGATCGATCCCATCCTGCAGCGGCGGCGGCTCACCGAGCAGTCGCTCCAGGCGGCGGGCGGTGACCCGGAGGCGATGGAGCTGGACGAGGACTTCCTGCGCGCGCTGGAGTACGCCATGCCCCCGGCCGGCGGCATGGGGATGGGCATCGACCGGCTGCTGATCACGCTCACCGGCCGCAGCATCCGGGAGACCGTGCCGTTCCCGCTGGTGCGCCCGGGCTCCTGACGCTCACCGGCTCCCGGCGCCCACCGGTCCCCGCCGTTCACAGGAACGGGCGGGGCCCGGGGCGGAGGCCGTGCGCGGCCAGCCACGCCCGGGCCCGGCCGCGCTGCCGTTCCTCCCGAGCCCAGGAACCGTCCGCCGAGCCGTCCGCCGGGGCGCCCCCGCCGCCGGCCGGACCGGCCGGCCAGAAGGCCAGCCAACGGGCCGGGTCGTGACCGGGGGCGTCCGGGGCGAACTCGGGGCCGGGTTCGCCGATCTCCCCCCGCCACAGGTCGAGGACCTGGACGCCCTCCGCCGGGTCGCGGTCCAGCGCCGTCCCCAGCTCCCCCAGGTCGACGGGCACCTCGGCGAGCGGTGCCCGCGTCCCCTCCAGCGCCGCGGTCAGCTCGGCCGCCAGCTCCGCGTCACCGGGCCCGCCCCGCCCGTCCAGCTCCTCCACGCACTTGCGGGCCGGAGCCTCCGCGCCCGGCAGGCCCTGTGCGGCCGCCGCGGCCAGGACGTCACCGGCGTACTGCAGGACCGGGCCCAGCGGCCGGTCCGCGAGGACGGCGAGCCCGGCGTCCCCGTCCCGCCGGTACGCGGCGGCGCGCAGCAGCGCCCGCGCGTCCTCGTCCCATTCGGCCACACGTCTCTATATACAGAAGGCGGGTGACACCTGGGGCCCGGTCACGCGAACCGCTCAGGCGGCGGGACGCTTGTCCTCGACATGGACGACGTCGAGTTCCTCCCCGTCGAGGGCGCGCCTGGACCGGCCGAGCAGCCCGATCTTCACGTCGTCGGCGTCCTCCTCGACCTCCTCGGGAGCCACGTAGGTGAGCACGTCGGAGTGATGGCCGTACACCACCCAGCCCGGGGCGTCGTCGAGGTCGATGACCCCGAAGTCGCCGGACGGCGTGCCGCCCAGCGCGGGCCCGTACTCCCGCAGGATCTCGGTCGCCTGCGCGGCCAGGTCCTCCTCCGGCTCCATCAGGATGACGCAGGTGCCGTTCCGGAACATCACCCACGACTTCTCGTCGCCCAGGATCACGGTCCGCCAGACCGCGACGATCTCTTCTGTCCGCATAGCGGAGATCATGCCGTTCCGGGCGGCACACGCCCACTGATATCTCCGAACCGATCCGCCGGCCGTGCGGGCCGGGGGCCGGCGCGTGTCCGGAAGCGGGCACTTCGGCGAAGTCGTTCTCCTTCCGTTCACCCGCCGTTAACCTGACCGCATGCAGTCGCCCGATCACGCCGCAGAATGGGCGCTCGTCGACGTCGAGACCTCGGGTCTGCGGACGCACGAGCACCGGGTCCTGTCGATCGCGGTCGTGACGGCCGGCTCCGGCGGCGCCCGCGGCGAGGAGTTCGCCACGCTGCTCGATCCGGGCTGCGACCCCGGGCCGGTGCACGTCCACGGCCTGACCGCCGAACGGCTCCGGGGCGCGCCGCGGTTCGAGGAGGTCGGCGACCGGATCGCCGCGCTGCTGCGGGACCGGGTGATGGTCGCCCACAACGCGCCGTTCGACTACGGGTTCCTGGCCCGCGAGTTCGCCCGCGCCGGGCTCGTCCTGCCGGTCCGGCGGCGGCTGTGCACGCTGGCGCTCAACCGGCGGCTGTCGCCGCCGATCGCCGACCTGCGGCTGGGCACCCTGGCCGAGCACTACGGCATCGCGCGGCACCGCGCCCATGACGCGCTGGACGACGTCCGGGTGCTCGCCGGGGTGCTGCGCGGCTCGCTGGCCGCCGCCGACCGGCTGGGGGTGCCGCTGCCCCTGGTGGCCTGCCCGCCCGGCGGCCGGGAGGGCGGGCACCCACCGCGGATCCCCAGGGCCCGCTGCGCCTTCCGCAGCCCCGGGCGGCTGGCGGACGGCGGCCCGCTCGTGCAGGGCATGAAGATCGCGGTCACCGGCGGCACCGCGCTCCCCCGCGAGGAACTGGTGGCCCGCGCGCTGGCCGCGGGGCTCGACATGACGACCTCGGTCGGCCGCTACACCAGCGCGCTGATCGCCAACGACCCGGCGGCGCCGTCGGCGAAGGCGCGCAGGGCCCGGGCGGAGGGCGTGCCGATCATCGGCGAGCGCGCCTTCCTGCGGCTGCTCGGCGACGTCCGTCCCGGCGTGCCGCACGAGCCTTCCGCGCCCCTCGCACCGCCCGTGCCCGCAACGGCTGTGCCCGCGCCACCGCCGTCCGCGCCGCCGGCCGCGCCCGCCGCGCCCGCGGGACGGCGCCGGGGCCCGCTGGAGGGGCGGCGGGTGCTGGTGCTCGGCGGCAGCCACCGGCAGGCGGCCGGCGCCCGCGGCCGGGTGGTCGAGCTGGGCGGGGCCGCCGCGGTGAACCTCTCGGCGAGCGTGACCGACGTGGTGGTGCTCGCGGGCGGCGAGGCCGACCGGCGCCTGGAGCGGGTCCGGGCGCTGGAGCTGCCCGTGCACGAGGGCGGCTGGCTCGGCGCGCCCGTCCCGCGGCCGGTCCGCGAACGGCCTCCGGACCCGTTCGTGCTGGCCCGCGGCGCGGTGCTGGACCTGCCCGCGGAGGCCGGGACGCGGTGGTCGGTCGCGGCGTCATGGGCCCAGCACGCGGCCTGCGAGGTCGACGTCGTCGCCTTCGCCGTCGACCGGGACGAGCAGGTGACCTCCGACGAGGACTTCGTGTTCTACGGGGCGCCGGAGACCCCGGACGGCGCCGTCGCGCTGTCGGTGGACGGGCCCGCCGAGCAGGCCGTCACCATCGATCCGGCGGCCCTGCCCGGCACCGTCCACCGGGTGCTGGTCGCGGCGGCGATCGACGGCGCGGCGACGTTCGGCGATCTGGGCGCGGTCGAGATCACCGCCGGGCCGGGCCGGCACGCGCGCCCGCTGGCGCAGGCGACGCTGGACGCGGCCACGACCGAGCGCACGCTGCTGCTCGCCGAGATCTACCGGCGCGGCCCGTCCTGGCGGCTGCGCGCGATCGGGCAGGGTTACGACTTCGGCCTCGACGGCCTCGCCCGCCGGTACGGGGTGGAGATCGAGGACTGAACCGCGCCGGGTCAGTCCACCAGGGACTCCCGGTAGTGCTCGACCGCGAACCGGAGGCGCGCCCCCACCAGGAGTTCCTCGTCGGCCGGGCAGCCCAGCAGGCGGCCCGCCACCTCGACGAGCCGGTCGTCGTCGAGGTCGGGCTCGCGGACGGCGAGCCGGGCCACCAGATCGATCAGCTCCTCGCGCTTGTAGGTGGCGATGGAACGTCCCGCCTGCGCCCCCGCCGCCGCGGGCTCCTCGGCCCGCACGGGCTCCTCGGCCGCCACGGGCTCCTCGGCCCGCGTGGACTCCATTGCGGGCACAGGCTCCACGGCCCGCACGGGCTCCACGGGTTCCACGGGCTCCACGCGTTCCACCGCCGCCGCGGGTTCCGCGGCAGGCGCGGGCTCCACGGGGACGGGGCCGGGATCGGGGGCGGGCGCCGATGCGGGCGTGGCGGGGCGATCCGGATCGAATCGCTCCCGCAGGATCCGGAACAGCGGGGCCGTGGGCGTGACCGCCTCCAGCCCGGCGGGCGGGAACGTTCCGGAGATCGCCTCCGGGTTCTCCCGGTCCGCCCCCGGCGGGACGGGCAGGTCCGGCCCGGACCGGCCGGCCAGGACCATCCGGGGCGCCGTCCACAGCAGGAACAGCGCCTCCGCGCCCGCGCCGTGCTCGCCGTGGACGATCACGGCGTCGAACGCGCCGGGCCGGGGCGGCAGGACGTCGGGGACGCGCCACAGCGGCACGATCCACGCCGGGACGATGTCGGCGGGCTCGGTGGCCGCCCGGTCGATCCGGTCCAGGCACATCCCCCACGCCTGGGCCGCGGCCAGCCGGCCGCTCACCTGGCGCAGGCGTTCCCCGGCCTCCTCCAGGTCGGCGCGCAGGCCGGTCTCGGCGGCCGAACGCGGCACGTCGGCGATGCGGGCGGCGGCCCGCGCCCAGGCCCACGCTTCGTCCCACCGTTCCAGGCGCCCGGCCCAGGCACGGTCCCGGGCCGTCGCGGCCATCAGCCCGGCCAGCTCGGGATGCGCGGCGCGCACCCGGCCGAGCAGCCGGTCGCACCGCGCCTGCAGGCCCCTCTCGTGCCGCGCCTCGGCCAGCCCCAGCAGGCAGCGGCCGTAGTCGCCGACGTCCCGGGCGTCGATCGCGGCCAGGGCGGCGATCAGTTCCGGCGGCGGCTCCGCGTCGTCCCCGCCCGCCGCGCCGATCGAGTCGCGCAGCGCCGTGAGGTCGGCGGTGGCACGGTTCACGCCGAGGCCGAGCAGCGCGCTCTCCAGGGCCGTGGTGTAGCCGTGCCACTGGACGGGATGGGTCAGCGGGATGCCCAGCCTCGTGCGGACGAGCAGTTCGGCGGTCTCCTCCACGGCGGGGAACGCGGCGCGGATCCGGGCGAGGCGGCGGTGCGCGCCGCAGAAACGGGCGACCCGGGACTCCAGCGGCACGTCGGCCGGGAACGAGACGCCCGCCGCCTCCCACGCCCGCTGCAGATCCTCGCAGGCGACGCGCACCATGAGATGGGTGAAGAGGACGTGGAGCCGCTCCGGGGTCACCGGGGGCCCGCCGTCGACCGTCACGCCCTCCAGCAGGGGTTCGGCCTGGCGCTGCGTGGAGGAGCGGAGCGGGCCCCGCTTGAGCGTCCCGCCGTCGGAGAGGTGCCGGCCCAGCTGCTGCGCGGCGCCCGCCATCCGCCGCGGGTCCGGCGCGTCCGGCGGCAGCTCGACCCGGTGCCCGGCGAGGGAGCGCAGGGCCCGTTCCGCCCATTCGGCCTGGGGGCTCTTCTCCGCGACCTTGGCCCAGACACCCGGCCGGCGCCGGCCGAGGGCGTCGCTGAAGGCGCGGACGACGTGGTCGGCGGAGTCCCAGCCGCCGGGGTGGCCCTCCAGGCCGAGTTCGCGCAGCGCGGCGTTCACGGTGCCCGCGCGGGCGTCGAGCCGGGCGAGCAGCTGGACGTCGCAGGCCCGCAGCCGCCGGGACGTCTCGGTCTCCGAACGCCGCGCGCGGGCGACCGCGGTCGCCTCGGCCTCGATCAGCGTCCGGACGTACGGGGGGCTGGGCAGGGCGGCCGGATCGACGTCCCGCTGGGCGGTCCTGGCCCGCCGTTCCGGGGTCTCCTCGGCCAGCAGCCGGATCAGTTCGGCGGCCTCGGCGGCGGAGAGCGGGGCGGTCTCGGGCAGGTCGCGCCGCGGCGGGAGCCAGCCGTGGTCGGCGGACTCGGTGCGCAGCCTCCGGTCGAGGGCGGCCGGCTCGCCGCGGTAGCCGCCGCCCAGATCGCAGGTGCCGGCCTCGGTCGCGGTCATGGTCCGCGCCCGCTCGGCGAGCCCGGCGACGGCCGTCCGCAGGGCCGCCTCGCGTTCGGCCAGTTCGGCCACCTGGTCGCGGTGCCGGTACGGCTCGTACCCGGCGGCGTGCGCGAGCAGTGCCGCGGCGATCCGGTCGGGCGCGGCCGGGCCCTGGTCGGGGACGGACCGGCGCCGTCCGGGGGCGGCCGGCATGGCGTGCCCCGCGGGCGCCGCGGGCGGGGCGGCGTCGGGGGGCGGGGCCGGGTCGGTGACGGCCGCGCACAGCCCGGCGATCCCGTCCGGGAGGGCGGCGCGCAGCCGCAGCGCGGCGGCACCGTCCGGCACGGCGACCAGCACCCGGCGCCCCTGGGCGAGCATCCCGGCGAGCATGTCGGCGATGGCCTCGGGGGTGGCGTCGGGCCTGTTCAGCAGCGGGGATCGGCCGCCCGGCGTGAGGAACGCGGCGAGGCCGGCCGGCACCGGGCCGTCGCCCAGGCGCGCGAGCAGCGTGTCGTAGTGGCCGACCAGGGCGGCCTGGCCCGGCGGGCACACCACCAGCGCGGGCGCGAGGCGCATCCGGGGGGCCTGCGGGAGGGGGGCGTCGAGATCGGCCGGGGCCCAGTCCTCCTGGAAGGCCACCGGCTCGTCCCGTTCCCCGGTGGCCGCCGCGCACCACTCGCGCAGGACGCCCGCGGCGGAGGCGGTCAGGCCGGTCGCCCGCCCGGCCCGCGCCGCGTCCCGTACCGGGCCGGCGCCGTCGGCGCGGAGGCCGGGCACCCCGGCGAGCAGGTCCCGGTCGCGCGGGACGGCGGGACCCGCGACGACCACGTCCACCCGTCCGGAGCGCCGGTCGAGCGCGATCCGGACGGGGGTGGAGAGCAGATGGCCGCGCACCGCCGGGCCGCGCGGGGGCCGCCAGGCGAGCAGGCCGGTGGCCAGGACCGCCTCGCCGCCCTCGGCGGCCGGGCGCTCGGCCAGGTCGCGCAGCGCCCGGTACCAGTGGCGCATCGCCAGCCAGCCGTCGAACTCCTCCAGCACCCCGGGCGGTGAGATCGGGATGAACGGGATGCTGAACAGCACCTCGCCCGGACCGGCCTCGGTCTCGACGTAGACCTCGCCCGGCAGGTCGGCCAGCCAGTGCACCTGGTCGTGGGCGGCGATGTCCCGCGCCGGCGCCCGCCGGGCGCGGGCCAGCTCGCGCAGGTAGCCCAGCAGCCGCCGCGCCGCGGCGGCGTCGACGCCGGGTCCGGGCGCGGGGCCCTCGTCAGGCACTGCGGCTTCCTCCCAGGTTCTCGGCGGTCCGTGCCACGATCTAACACCGTGCGGACCGCCCCCCGAAGGTAAACCGATGATCAATTAAGTGGCGTCGCTCTCCGCGGGGACGCCGTTTCGGTACGTCTTCAGTACGTCCTGGCCATGTGGCGCTCGTTGGGCAGCATGACCCACAGCACGATGTAGGCCACGAACTGCGGGCCGGGCAGGAGGCAGGACAGCAGCGCCAGCAGCCGGACGGTCCAGGGCGTCATCCCGAACCGCCGGGCCAGCCCCGCGCAGACCCCGGCGATGACGCGTCCGTCGCGCGGTCGGTAGATCCCGTTCATGGCGTTTCTCTCCCCGATTCCTGTCGTTCGATGCGCATCCGCGGTATGCGGACACGTAGACAACGCTAGGAACCGGGCGCGCGAAGCGAATCCCTCGCGCGAGCGGTCTTGCGGCCCTACCTGCGACGTAGGGGAACACCCCTAGGGGAAGGGCCGGGCGGCGTCAGCCCGCGTTGTGGGCGGCGACCATGCCGGGGAGCCCGGCCAGGTCGTCCAGCACGAACGTGCAGCGGCCCAGGGCCTCGTCGTCCCGCAGGATGACGCCCCAGGGGCCGCGTCGCAGGAAGGCCGTCCGCATCCCGAAGGCCAGGCCGGGGCGCACGTCGTTGTCGATGCGGTCGCCCACGTACAGGATCCGGCCGGGCGGCTCGCCCGCCAGGGCGGCGCAGCGGGCAAAGAACTCCGGGTCGGGTTTCTGGACGCCCCACACGTCGGAGATCCCGACCACGTCGGCCTCCAGGCCCAGCGCGGCGAACTGCTCGGCGGCCTCCACCGGCTGGTTGCCCGCGACGCCGACGAAGACCCCCTGGGCGCGCAGCCCGGCCAGGCAGTCCCGCGCGTCGGGGTAGAGGTCGGCGGGGCCGAAGCCGTTCGGCACGCCCGCGGCGGCCCGCTTCTTCTCCTCCACCTCCAGGTCGAAGCCCGGCCGGAAGTACTCCAGCATGTCCATGTGGGTGCCGCCGGTGGCCAGCACCGCGCCCAGCTTGGTGAGGAACGTGTGGCGCGGCACGCCGAGCCAGTCGGCCCACCGGCCGTAGATCTCGCCCTCGTTGACGAGGGTCTCGCCGATGTCGAAGAAGACGGCGCCGATCGGCTCGCCGGCGCCGGGACGGGCGGTCACGCGTCGCCCAGGTCGACCGACTCGCCCGGCTTCAGGCGGCGGAACTCCTTGCCGAGCTGCTTGCCCGCGTTGCCGACGGCGGTCTCCATCACGGCCAGGCCGTTGTCGTTCAGCAGCCCGTCGTGGATGACGAACGCGCGCTCCGGCCGCACCTCGCGGGTGTAGAGGAACAGCTCCGGGACCTTCATCCAGGGCGCGTTGCCGGGCAGGCACAGGGTGCGGACCGGCTCGTCCGGAACGGTCAGGGCGTCGCCGGGGTGGAACACCTCGCCGTCCACCAGGAAGCCGGTGTTGGGGATCGGCGGGACGTCCGGGTGCAGGATCTCGTGGTCCTCCCCGTACACGTGCACGTCGAAGCCGGCGATCGTCACCGCGTCCCCGTGCCCGACCTGGTGGACCCGGCCGCCGAGGTCGGCGAGGTTCTCGGCGACGACCCGGGAGGTCCACACCTCCAGCGCCGGGTTCTCGGCCATGGCCTTGCGGAGCCGGTCGGGATCGAAGTGGTCGAAGTGCTCATGGGTGATCAGGACGGCGTCGGCGCCGGCGAGGGCGTCGCTCTCGGGAGTGAACGCCCCAGGGTCGATGACCAGGGTCCGGTCGTCCTTCTGGAGCCGCACGCAGGCGTGTCCGAGTTTGGTGAGACGCATGCTCCGATCCTTTCACGCCGTTCCCCTCCGGCCGCCCGGGCCGTACGGGAAGGGATCGCGCGGGGCCATTGACCGGCGCCGGGCGCGTTGGTAGAACACGTTTCACTTTCGTGTCCCGGGACCGCCCACCCCACCCCCCACCCGGCGGCACAGAGGAGGCGGCGATGCCCGTTCCCGACCAACGCGATCCCGAGGTCACCCTGCGGAGCCTGGCCGGGTGGCTGGGCGAGCGCCTGCCCGGTGCCCGGATCCTGACCCTGGACACCCCGTCCACCAGCGGCTTCTCCAACGAGACACTGATCTTCGAGGCGGCCTGGGACGGTCCGGGCGGGCGCGAGCGGCACCGGACGTTCGTGGCCCGGGTCGCGCCGGTCCGCTACCGGATCTTCCCCGACGCGCGGTTCGAGGAGCAGTACCGCCTGATGCGGATCCTCGACGAGCGCACCGACGTCCCCGTCCCGCCCATCCTGTGGTACGAGCCGTCCCCCGAGCCGCTGGGCGCGCCGTTCTTCGTGATGGGCCACGCCGAGGGCCGCGTCCCGACCGACATGCCCCCGTACCACACCGACGGCTGGGTCACCCGCGTCCCGCCGGAGGAGCGCGCGGCGATGTGGTGGTCCGCGCTGGAGATCCTGGCCCGCGTCCACCGGCTCGACCCGGTGGCCCTGGACCTGGGCTTCCTCGACCAGCCCGAATGGGGCGCCGCCCCGGGGCTGGGGCAGCGGCTCGCCTACTACCGGCACTACCTGCGCTGGGCGTACGACGGCCCGCAGGAGACCGCGCTGAGGGCCCTGGCCTGGCTGGAGGCCAACCGCCCGGACGAGCCCGGCCCGCCCGCGCTGCTGTGGGGCGACGCCCGGATCGGCAACGTCGTCTTCCGGGACGGCGCGCCCGTCGCGGCGCTGGACTGGGAGACCGCCGTGCTGGGCGCCCCGGAGGAGGACCTGGCGTGGTTCCTGTACCTGGACCGGCACCACTCCGAGGGCGTCGGCGCGCCCCGCCTGCCCGGCTTCCCCTCGCACGCCGAGACCACCGGGCGGTACGAGGAGCTGCTCGGCCGGCCGCTGCGCCACCTGGAGTACTACGAGGTGCTCTCGGGCTTCAAGTTCGCCGTCATCATGGCCCGGATCGGGCAGGCGATGATCGATTTCGGCTGGATCGAGCCCGACGCCGACTTCCCGTACGCCAACACCTGCACCCGGCTGCTGGACAGGATCCTCGGAGGGGACCCGTGACGCTCTCACCGCTCGACGACTACCCCGTCCACCAGGCACCGGAGGTCATGCGCCACGTCACCACCTCCGACCGCAACTTCTACGACCGGTACTACTTCAACGTGCACGGCCGCTCCGGCGAGCTGATGATGATCATCGGGGTGGGCCAGTATCCGAACCTGGGCGTGGCGGACGCGTTCGCCCTGCTGCGGCGCGGCCCCGCGCACCGGGTGGTCCGGGCGTCGCGGGAGCTGGGCGCGGACCGGATGGACACCTCGGTCGGACCGTTCCGGGTCGAGGTCGTCGAAGGTCTCCGGCGGCTGCGGGTGGTGCTGGAGGAGAACCCGCACGGCCTGGCGTTCGACCTGTCCTGGGAGGGGGCCGTCCCGGCGCACCTGGAGCCGCCGCACTACCTGCGGCGGCAGGAACGGGTCCTGTTCGACTCGCGGCGGCTCGCGCAGACCGGCCGGTGGACGGGCTGGATCGAGGCGGACGGGGAGCGGATCGAGATCAGTCCAGGCCGGTGGTGGGGGTCGCGGGACCGGTCCTGGGGCGTCCGGCCGGTCGGGGAACCCGAGCCGCCCGGCATCCAGGCCAGGGACGCGGGGACCTTCTACTGGCTCTACGCGCCGATGCAGTTCGAGGACCACTCGATCTTCTGCATCCTCCAGGAGGACGAGAAGGGCCGCCGCCTGCTGGAGGAGGCCGTACGGGTGTGGCCCGACCCCTCGCGCGAGCCCGAGTACCTGGGCCGTCCCGAGTACCACCCCGCCTATGTCGGCGGCACCCGCGAGGTGGCGTCGGCGACCATCGAGTTCCGCCCGCCCGGGGGCCGGGCCTTCGCCGTCGAGGCGACCCCGCTCCTGCCCGTCCACATGATGGTCGGGACCGGGTACGGCCTGGAGCCCGGGTGGAAGCACGGCATGTACCACGGACCGGAGCCGAAGGTGGAGGGCGTCGCCTACGACCTGCGCAGGCCGGACGACGCGGCCCGCATGTGGGGCATGGTCGACGCCGTCGCCCGCTACGAGTATCTGGACGGGGCCGGCGCCACGGGGGACGGTCCTCCCGTTCCGGGCACCGGGCACGGGCTGTTCGAGTACTGGGCCCTCGGTCCGCATCCGTCGTTCGCGGACTGAGAGCGTCGGGCCGACGGCGCCGGACGTCGGGCGTCGGGCGAGGCGTCAGGGTTCGGGCCGAGGGCGTGGCGTCCCGGGGCGCCGGCCGCGCGGAACGGCGCCCCGGAACGGCGCCGCCGTCCGGACGGTCCTGGTCGAGCGGGTGAGACCAGGAACGGCCGCGGACGGCGGGGCGCCGGCGGCGGGCCGGTTCAGCCCGCCGCGGATCCTCCGGGCTCCTCCGGTCCCTCGGCGATGGTGAACGCGACGTCGCCCTGCTGGTCGACCTGCGCGTCCAAGGTCTTGTCATCGAGCAGCTGCGCGACGTCCGGCTCCAGGTAGACCCGGGCCCCCTCGGTCTCCACGACCTGGTCGCCGGCCTCGGGGGCCGGAGCGACCGAGAGCCGCAGCGCGTCCGAGCCGTCGATCCCGGACTCGATCCGGATGCCGGTCTCGGGCGGCATTTCGGGGTTGGCCGTCACGGTACGGATCACCTGGACGGCGCCGCTGGTCAAGGTGAGCACTCTCGGCTCCTCATGTCTCGGTTTCATGCCAGGGCAGGTCACAGACCTGTTCGCCCCACCCTCCCCGAGCCCCGTGCCGGTAAACCTCGTTCCGTGCCCGTCTTGGGAGGCCGGTCAGGCGCCGGGCGCGAGCGCGCGGACCGCCTCGGCGACCGGCATGCCCCCGCCGGGGACGATCGCCAGCACCGGGGTGGTGAGCCCGTTGGCGACGTACTCGCGGAGGCGGGCCCGGCACGCCTCCGGCGACCCGTGCACGATCAGGTCGTCGACGACCTCGTCCGGGATGACCTCCAGGGCCTTCCGGCGGTCGCCCGCGGCCCACGCCTCGTTCATCGGGCGCAGCGCCTCGCCCCGGCCCAGCCACTCGTGGAAGGCCCGGTAGACCGGCACGTTCAGGTACGCGGCGATCATCCAGCGGCCGATCGAGCGGGCCTCCTCGGCGTCCTCGGTCGGGCACACGAACAGCCGGGCGATCAGCTCGGGCTCCTCGCCCAGCTCGGCCCGGACCTTGGGGACGTCGGCCGGGGCGAGCCAGTTGGTGATGGCGCCGTCGGCCTCGCGGGCCGCCAGCCGCAGCATCCCCGGCCGCAGCGCCGCCAGCACGATCGGCGGCGGGACCGCGGGCGCCCCGTCGAGCTTGAACCCCCGGACGGCGAAGGTGTCGTACTCCTCGGTCACCTTCTCCCCGGCCAGCGCGCGGCGCAGGAAGCGCAGCGTGTCGCGGGTGCGCTTGTAGGGCTCCTCGAACGGGATGGCGTTCCAGCGTTCCACGATCGTGTCGGAGGAGGTGCCGATGCCCAGGACGAAGCGGCCCGGGGCCAGGTCGGCCAGGGTGGCGGCCTGCTGGGCCAGCAGCGCGGGCCCGCGCGTGTAAACCGGCACGATCGCGGGCCCCAGGCGCAGCTCCGGCGCCCACTGCGAGGCCAGCGCCAGCGGGGTGAAGCCGTCGGTGCCGTTGCTCTCGGCGGACCAGGCGTCGGTGTAGCCGAGGCCGGGGAGCGCGGCGACGATCTCGCGGTGCTCGGCCAGCGGTACCCCGGTCAGCGGAATGGTCAGTCCCCAGCGGGTCATGTGCTGCTCCTCAGGCGATGGAGGGACGGATGGTCGCGCCGCCGTCGACCACCATGGTCTGCCCGGTCATCCAGGACGCGGTGTCGCCGGCCAGGAACACCGCCGCGCTCGCGATGTCCTCGGGCTCGCCGATCCGGGCCAGCGGCAGGTGCTTGTTGATCTGCTCCTCGTTGTTCTCCCACAGGGCGCGGGCGAGGGCGGTCTTGACCAGGCCGGGGGCGATGCAGTTGACCCGTACGCCGGGCGACAGCTCCATGGCGAACTGGCGGGTGAGGTGGATGACCGCGGCCTTGGTGGCGTTGTAGTAGCCGATCCCGTGCTCGGTGATCATGCCGCCGACCGAGGCGATGTTGATGACGGAGCCGCCCCGCTCGCTCATGCTCCGCTTCCAGGCCAGCTGGGTCCACAGCACCACGGCGAACTGGTTGACCTGGACGGTCTTCTCCGCCGCGGCGGGCTCGATGTCGACCATCGGGCCGAAGTACGGGCTGGTGCCGGCGTTGTTGACCAGCACGTCCACCCCGCCGAACTCGGCCACCGCCGCGTCCACGCAGGCCGCCGCCGCCTCGGGGTCGCCCACGTGCGCCGCCTTGGCCAGCACCCCGGCCTCCGGGTGGGCCGCGCGGATCTCCGCGGCGGCCTCGTCCAGCGCCTCCTGCCTGCGCGAGGACAGCACGACGTTGGCGCCCTCCGCGGCGAGCGCGGTCGCGATCGCCTTCCCGATGCCCCGGGAGGCTCCCGTGATCAGTGCGGTCTTCCCCTGAAGTCCAGTCCGCATGCGCACTCCTTTCGGACGGCCGGTGTCCGGCCCGCAGAATCAGGCTCGGTTTCACTGTAGCGAAGTGACTGACGAGTCAGTTAGGAGGGATGCGCCGTAGTGCGGCCGCCCGTTCCAGTGTGAACCGCCGGAATCCCTCCGCCGCGGGCGGCATGGTCCGATCGGCCCGCCAGGCCAGGCCGATCGTGCGTTCCGCCCCGGGGTCGGTCAGCGGGATCTCGGCGATCCCGGCGAGGGCCTCCCCCTCCGGCGCGGGCGACACCACCGCCACGCCCAGGCCCGCCGCCACCAGCCCGCGGATGGTCGACAGCTCGTCCCCCTCGAACAGGACCGACGGCCGGAACCCCGCGCGCCCGGCCAGCTCCTCGAAGATGGCGCGCACCCCGGCGCCGCGCCGTACCGCCACGAAGGGCTCGCCGGCGGCCTCGCCCAGCCGCAGCCGGGACCGTGCCGCCAGCGGATGGTCGGCGGGCACGGCCAGCCGGAGCCGCTCGGTGACCATGGGCGCCCAGGCCAGCGCCTCGTCCCGGGGCCGCGGGCTGGTGAGCGCCAGGTCCGCCGCGCCGGTGCGCACCGCCTCCTCCAGCCGGTCGGCGTGGTCCTGGGCGAGCCGGAACCGCACGCGGGGACGCTCCGTCCGGAACCGGCGCAGCAGGTCGGGCACCAGCCAGACCCCCTGCGTGTGCAGGAACGCCAGCGCGACCTCGCCGCCCTCCGGATCGGCGGCCTGGGCCAGCGCCCGGCGCGCCGCCTCCTCCTCGGCGACCAGGCGCCGGGCGTGCCCGGCGAAGACCTCCCCGTACCGGCTCAGCCGGACGTTGCGGCCCTGCCGGTCGAACAGCGGGAGGCCCACGTCGCGTTCGAGCCGGGCGATCGCGCGGGACAGCCCCGGCTGGGACAGGCCCAGTTCGGACGCGGCGTTGGTCACATGCCCCTGCTCGGCCACCGCCAGGAACCACCGCACCGTCGTGAGATCCATGCGTTCATGCTCGCATGTCATCGTTTACCGCGAGAAACATCATTGGACGCATCACTCTCCGCTCGCGACCCTGGAGACCATGACGGTCCCCGCGATCGAGGCGGCCGGACGGCACCGGCTCGGCTCCCCCGGGCTGCGCAGGGTGGATCTCGCGCTGTTCGCGGCCGGGCTCGCCACGTTCATGGCCCTGTACTGCCCGCAGGCCCTGCTCCCGGAGCTCTCGCGCGGCTTCCAGGTCTCCCCGGCCCGCGCGAGCCTGCTGGTGTCGCTGGCCACCGGTGCCCTGGCCATCGCGATCATCCCGGTCAGCTCGCTGTCCGAGCGGTACGGCCGTACCCGGATCATGCTCGTCTCCTCGGTGACCGCGGCGCTGATCGGCCTCCTGCTGCCGCTGTGCCCGTCCTTCCCCGCGCTCGCGGCGCTGCGCGCCGTCCAGGGCGTGGCCCTGGCCGGGGTGCCCGCGGTGGCCATGGCCTACCTGGCCGACGAGGTGCATCCCGCCTCGCTCGGCGGCGCGATGGGCCGGTACGTCGCGGGGACCGGTCTCGGTGGCCTTCTGGGGCGGGTGATCCCCGGGACCTTGATCGACCTGGCGGGCTGGCGGTGGGCCCTGGCCGCCACCACCCTCCTCGCGCTGGGATGCACGGCGCTGTTCTGCGCCCTGCTGCCGCCGTCCCGGTTCTTCCGCCCCGCCCGGATCGACCACCGCGCCCTGCTCGGCCACCTCGCCGACCCGGGGATGCGCCGCCTCTACCTGATCGCCTTCCTGCTCATGGCGGGCATGGTGACCGTCTACAACTTCCTCTCCTACCGCCTGCTGGCGGCGCCCTTCCACCTGCCGCAGGCGGTGGTGGGCCTGATCGCGGTGACGTACCTGGGCGGGTCGTTCGGCTCGGCGCGCGCGGGCCTGCTGGCCGACCGGACCGGCCCCCGTCCCGTGCTGATCGGCTCCCTGCTCCTGGCCGCGGCCGGGCTGGCCCTGACCCTGCCCGCCTCCCTCCCCCTGATCGGCGCCGGCCTGCTGGTCTTCACCGTCGCGTTCTTCGCCGCCCACGCGGTGGCCGGCGGCTGGGTGGGCCTGCGCGCCACGTCCGCCCGCGCGCAGGCGTCCGCGCTCTACCTGTGCGCCTACTACCTCGGCAGCAGCATCGGCGGCTCGGCGGGCGGCGTCGCCTACGAGCGCGCCCACTGGACGGGGGCCGGCGCCTACGTCCTGGCCCTGCTCGCCCTCGCCGTCGCCGCCGGCGTCACCCTTGATTTGAACGGGCGCTTGGTTGGTAAGCTGCGGCGCGGAGAAGGTGGCCCCTGGAGGAGGCGGCGTTGACCACGACGAAGGAACGGCGTCCGGCGGTGGAGGGGTGGTTCGCCACCGGCGACGGCGTCCGGCTGCTCGGCACCCGCTGCACGTCCTGCGGCACCCCCTACTTCCCCCGTAACCGGCTGGCCTGCCGCAACCCCGCCTGCACCGGCCCGCGGGACGGCTCGGAACTGGAGGAGTACGCGTTCTCCAACCGCGGGCGGGTCTGGTCGTACGCCGACTCGCGCTACAAGCCCCCGCCCCCCTACGTCTCCCCCGACCCCTTCCGCCCGTACACGGTCGCGGCCGTCGAGCTGGAGACCGAGCGGATGGTCGTGCTCGGCCAGGTCGTGCCGGGCATCGGCGTGGACGACCTGCGGGTCGGCATGGAGGTCGAGCTGACGGAGGGCACCCTCTACGAGGACGACGAGGCCGAGTACACCGTCTGGATGTGGCGGCCCGCGCGCTCCGGAGAGGGCATCGCGAGCGGAGCGAGCCGATGACAAGAGCGCAGCCGCGCGGGGGCTGGACTGAGGAGCGCGGGGAGCCTGCGACCGGAGCGACGAGGGAAGCCGCCGCGCGAAAGAGGCTGCGCGTCGCGAGCGGAGCGAGCCGATGACAAGAGACATCGCGGTGCTCGGTGCGGGGATGCACCCGTGGGGCAAGTGGGGGCGTGACTTCGTCGAGTACGGGCTGGTGGCGGCGCGGGCCGCGCTGGCGGACGCGGGGCTGGCCTGGCCGGAGGTCCAGTACGTGGCGGGCGCCGACACCATCCGCAACGGGTATCCGGGGTTCATCGCCGGGGCGACGTTCGCGCAGGCGCTCGGCTGGTCGGGGGCGCGGATCTCCAGCTGCTACGCCGCCTGCGCGTCCGGGGCGCAGGCCATCGACGCGGCCCGCGCGCGGATCCTGGCGGGGCTGTGCGACGTCGCGCTGGTGGTGGGCGCGGACGCCGCGCCCAAGGGGTTCTTCAAGCCGGTGGGCGGTGACCGGCCCGACGACCCGGACTGGTTGCGGTTCCGGTTGCTGGGCGCGACCAACCCGATCTACTTCGCCCTCTACGCGCGGCGCCGGATGGCGGTGCACGGCGCGACGCTGGACGACTTCGCCGCGGTCAAGGTCAAGAACGCGCGGCACGGGCTGGCCAACCCCAACGCGCGGTACCGCAAGGAGGTGTCGCCGGAGGACGTCCGCGCGTCCGCCGTGGTCGCCGATCCGCTGCGGCTGCTGGACATCTGCGCGACCAGCGACGGCGGGGCCGCGCTCGTGCTGTCGTCGATGGAGTTCGCGCGCGCCCGCGGCGTCCGCGATCCGGTGCGGATCCCGGGCCTGTCGACGGTGACGCCGACGTTCCCCAAGACGGTGCTGGACCTGCCGGACTTCGCGACCGACTCGGCGCTGGCCGCGGCGCCGCCGGACCTGGCCTTCCGCCCGGCCATCGCCCGCGCCGCGTACGAGGAGGCCGGGATCGGGCCGGAGGACCTGTCGCTGGCCGAGGTCTACGACCTGTCCACCGCGCTCGAACTCGACTGGTACGAGGACATCGGCCTGTGCGAGCCGGGCGGGGCGGAGGAGCTCCTGCGCTCCGGCGCGACGGCGCTGGGCGGGCGCGTCCCCGTGAACCCCTCGGGCGGGCTGGCCTCGTTCGGCGAGGCGATCCCGGCGCAGGCGATCGCGCAGGTGTGCGAGCTGACCTGGCAGTTGCGCGGGCAGGCCGAGGGGCGCCAGGTGGAGGGCGCAAGCGCGGGCATCGCGGTGAACCAGGGCCTGTTCGGCCACGGTTCGGCGATCATCGCCGTCCGCTGACGTCCTTCCGGGCGACCGCCAGGGCCCAGGCGATCAGCGGGGCCTGCAGCGGCAGCCGGCCGTACGCGGCGGCGCGCTGCGGCAGCGGGCGGTGCCGCCAGTCGTAGGCCATCTGGACGTTCCCGGGGAAGACCGCCGCGAACAGGGCGGCGCTGGCCAGCGCCCCGGCCCGCCGCGTCCGGGGGCAGGCGACGGCGGCGGCGCAGGCCAGTTCGGCGACGCCGCTGAGGTGGGTCCAGGTGCGCGGCTTCCCGGGCACCCACGCGGGGATGATCGCGTCGTACGGCTCGGGCGCGAGGAAGTGGGTGGTCCCGGCCGTCGCCAGGAAGGCCGCCAGCGCGCGGGCGGGACGCGTCGAGGAAGGCATGCGCGCAGCCTCTCACGCCCCGGCCCGCCGAACGCGATCAGGGTGAGGTCGCCATCGACGCGACCCGGCGCCGGATCGGTGCCGCTGGGAGGCCGGGGTCAGCCCATGCTCTTGGCGCCGTCCAGGGACTCGCGGATGATGTCGGCGTGGCCGGCGTGCTGGGCGGTCTCGGCGATGATGTGCATCAGCGCCCGGCGGGCCGACCATTGCGCGCCGGACTCGAACCACGGGGCCTTCGGCAGCGGCCGGGCGGCGTCCAGATCGGGCAGGGCGGCGATCACTTCGTCGGTCCGGCGGGCCACCTCGGCGTAGTCGTCCAGGATGCCGGCCAGCGTGTCGGTGGGCAGCATCCGGAACTCGTCGGCGCGCCGTGCCCAGTCGGCCTCGGTCATGGCGTCGAAGTCGCGCATCGCCGACGGGCCGTCCAGGATGAAGCCCACCCAGTTCCGTTCGGACGCGGTCACGTGCTTGATCAGGCCGCCCAGGCACAGCTCGCTGGCTGTGGTCCGCCGCCCCGCCTCCTCGTCGGTGAGGTCGCGGACGGTGAAGCGCAGGAAGTGCCGCTGCTTGGCCAGCGTCGCCAGCAGGTCGGCGTGCTCGCCGGTGACGGCCGTATCGGTGACGGTCGCGGTCTCGCTCATGGTCTCGGCCTTCCGTTGTTCCTGTTCCGTAAGGTCAAGGCCCACGTTAGGCACGATAGCGGCCACTTTCTGACCTGAAAGCGGGAAGAATCGCCGCCATGGCGAGCACGAGTTCCCGGACGCTGCGGTTGCTGTCGTTGTTCCAGGCCCGCACGTACTGGCCGGGCACCGAGCTGGCCGAACGGCTGGGGGTCTCGGCCCGCACCCTGCGCCGGGACATCGACCGGCTGCGCGAGCTGGGCTACCCGGTCGAGGCGCGGCGCGGCGTCGACGGCGGTTACCGGCTCGCCTCGGGCGCGGCGATGCCGCCGCTGGTGATCGACGACGAGGAGGCGGTCGCCCTGGCCGTGGGCCTGCACGCGGCCACGCAGGGGGCGGTGGAGGGCATCGCCGAGCCTTCGGTGCGGGTGCTGGCCAAGGTGGTGCGGGTGATGCCGGCCAGGCTGCGGCGCCGGGTCGAGGCGCTGCGGACGATGACCGTCCCCGCGAGCTGGGACGGGCCCGCGGGTGCGGGCGTCGACCCGGCCGTGCTCACCACGGTCGCGATGGCCTGCCGGGACGGCGAGCGGCTGCGCTTCCGCCATACCCGCTCCGATGGCCGGGAGAGCGACCGGCACACCGAGCCGCACCGGCTGGTGTGCCTCGGCCGCCGCTGGTACCTGGTCGCCTACGACCTCACCCGGCACGACTGGCGCAGCTTCAGGGTCGACCGGATCACCGCGCCGCGGGGCGACGGCACCCGGTTCCGGCCCCGCGACCTGCCCGCCGCCGACGCCGCCGCGTTCGTCCGCGCCGGGCTGGACGAGCAGCCCCGCGCGTACCGGGTGGAGGTCCTGGTGGACGCTCCGGCCGCGGCCGTGCGCGAACGGATCGGCCGGTGGGGCACGGCCGAGGAGGCCGGCGCGGGCCGCTGCCGCCTCCGCATGACCGCCGACTCCCTGGACTGGCCGATCATGGTGCTGGGCGGGCTCGGCGCCGGCTTCCGCGTCCTGGACCCGCCCGAGCTGCGCGACCGGGTCCACGAATGGGGAGCCCGGTTCGGCCGGGCCTGATCGGGCGGCGGACCCGCTACGGCATCCGCCGGACCCGCTCGATCACGCCGGGCATCTCCCGGTTGCTGCGGTCGATGTAGTCGGTCAGCGTGCGCAGCTGCGCGTCGGAGAATCCGGCCATCTGCTCGCCGAACGCCCGCGCGATCGGCTCGAAGTAGCGCGCGACGCGCGCCGCGTTCTCCGGCACCAGCTCCACGATCACCCGCCGCCGGTCGTCGGGATCGCGGCGGCGCCTGACATAGCCCGCCTTCTCCAGCCGGTCGATGACGGCGGTGATCGCCCCTCCGGTGGTGATCCCCATCAGCTGCGCCAGCCGGCCGGGCGTCTGCGGCCCGTCCAGGCTCAGGGCGTTGATGCACTGCGCGTCGGTGACGTTCAGCCCCGCCTTGCTCGCGGTGGTGTGGTGCAGCAGCACCGTGTAGAGCGTGCTGCGCTGCATCGCCTCCCGCAGTTCCGCCACCGCCCGATCGCGTTCCGGGGTCGACACGCATCCACCTCGTTCTCCACGTTCCCGGGGGGGAGCTTGATCGGCCGTGGCATACCCGGCCGCTCCCGGCCCCCTCTCTCCCATGGACCAACGCGCACGCGGCGCCGATCGTCTCCGCCGCCCGGTGGAGAGGGCGGCGGAGCCGGAACGGGGAACGGGCCGTCAGCCGGCCGCCTCCGTGGCGACCTGCTTCGCCCAGCGGTAGTCGGCCTTACCGGCCGGGGAACGCTTCATCTCGGCCACGAACGCGTACGCCCGCGGCACCTTGTAGCCCGAGAGGTTCTTGCGGCAGTGGGCGTCCAGGTCCTCCGGGGACGGGGGCTTCCCGGACGGCTGGACGACGGCGGCCACGCGCTGGCCGAAGCGCTCGTCCGGGATGCCGGTGACGACCGCGTCGAACACCCCCGGATGCCCCTTGAGGACGGCCTCGACCTCCTCCGGGAAGACCTTCTCGCCGCCGGTGTTGATGGCCTGCGAGCCGCGGCCGTACACCGCGATGCTGCCGTCCGCCTCGACCGTCGCGATGTCGCCGGTGAGCAGCCAGCGCCGGCCGTCCACCTCCGGGAACGTGCGCGCCGTCTTCTCCGGGTCGTTGTAGTAGCCGCGCGCGATGAAGCCGGTACGGGCGACCTGGCCGATGACGCCCGACCCCGGCAGGACCGGCCGCAGCGCCTCGTCCAGGACGGTGACGTTGTCGACGTCGGGCGCGAACCGCAGGCCCTTCTCCGGCGTGGAGCCCGCCACCGCCTCGGCGGTCGAGCCGGACTCGGTGGAGCCGAACCGGTCCATGATGATGACGTTCGGCATCGCCTTGGCCAGGCGCTCGCGCACGGTGCCCGTCAGGATGGCGCCGGTCGAGACGTAGGCGAACAGTGAGGACAGGTCGTAGGGCGTAGCGGACGACGCGCGCTCCAGCTCCTCCACCATGGGGATCGCCATCGCGTCGCCCGTGATGGTCAGGGAGTTGACCTTCTCCCGCTCGATCGCCCGCCACACCGCCGCGGCGTCGAACCGGCGCGCGTACACCACGGTCGCGCCCATGAACCAGGCGATCCAGGTCGCCATCTGCGCCGCGCCGTGCATGAGCGGCGCCACCGGCATCATCACCATCGGCCCGGCGTCGCGGGCCATCCCGACCACGTCCTCCGGCGCCTCGGGACGGGGCAGCGACGGGTTCCAGAACGCGAACAGCATGTCCTTGAGGCCCCACATGACGCCCTTGGGCATGCCCGTCGTCCCGCCGGTGTAGACGATGTAGGTGTCGTCGGCGGAACGGTCCGGGAAGCCGCGGGTGGCGGGCCGCCCCTCCAGGGCCTCCTCGTAGCGGACCGCGCCCGGGACGGCGGACGGGCCGCCGACCGCGATCAGATGCCGGATGCCGGGCACTTCCGGGACGGTCGCCGCCACACGCTCGTCGAACTCCACGTCGTACAGGAGTGCCACGCTGTCGGAGTCCCGGTAGACGTAGAGCAGCTCGTTCTCCACGTACCGGTAGTTGACGTTGATCGGAACGGCCCTGATCTTCAGGGCGGCCAGCAGCGTGACGGCGTACTCGACGCCGTTGTAGAGCTGGACCGCCACGTGCCGGCCGGGCTCCACCCCGGCCGACCGCAGATGGTGCGCGAGCCGGTTGGCCTGCGCGTCGAGTTCGGCGTAGGTGAGCCGCCGGCCGTCGCAGACGACCGCCACGCGGTCCCCTATCGCGTCGGCGATTCCCTCGAAGAGATCGGCGTGGTTGAACTCCATCGGACGGCCTCCGGGGGGTGGGAAGGCGGGGGGCTTAGGGCTTGTCTGAGCCGACGATCCACATCGCGAAGAACTGCGCGCCGCCCCCGTAGGCGTGGCCGAGCGCGCGGCGGGCGCCGTCCACCTGGTGGTCCCCGGCCCGCCCGCGTACCTGCAGCGCCGCCTCGGCGAACCGGATCATGCCGGAGGCGCCGATCGGATTGGACGACAGCACGCCCCCCGAGGGGTTCCACGGGATGTCGCCGTCCAGCGCGGTCGCGCCCGCCTCGGTGAGCTTCCACCCCTCGCCCTCACCGCAGAACCCCAGGTTCTCCAGCCACATCGGCTCGTACCAGGAGAACGGCACGTACACCTCGGCGCAGTCCAGCTCCCGGCGCGGGTCGGAGATCCCGGCCTGCCGGTAGACGTCGGCGGCGCAGTCCTTGCCGCCCTGCGGGTTCACGGTGTCGCGCCCGGCGAAGAAGATCGGCTCCGAGCGCATCGCGGTGCCGTGCACCCAGGCGGGCCTGCCGGGGGCCTTGCGCGCCGCGTCCTCGGAGGCCAGCACCATCGCGCAGGCGCCGTCGGAGGACGGGCAGGTCTCCAGGTAGCGGATCGGCTCCCACAGCATCGGGGTCGACTCGACCATCTCGCGGGAGATGCCGGGGATCTTCAGGTGCGCGTAGGGGTTCTTCAGCGCGTTCTGCCGGTCCTTCACCGCGACCAGCGTCCCGATGTGGTCGGGGGCGCCGGACCTGCGCATGTACGCCCGGATGTGCGGGGCGAAGTAGCCGCCCGCCCCCACCACCAGCGACGTCGAGAACGGCGAGTTGACCGTCAGCGCCCAGGTCGCGTTGGACTCCGACTGCTTCTCCCAGGCCAGGGTCAGCACCCGGTCGTGCACGCCGCTCTGGATCAGGCTCGCCGCCACGTTCGCGGTCGAGCCGCCCACCGACCCGGCGGTGTGCACCCGCATGATCGGCTTTCCGGTGGCGCCCAGCGCGTCGGCCAGGTACGCCTCCGGCATCATCACGCCCTCGAACAGGTCGGGCGCCTTGCCGATCACCACCGCGTCGATGTCGTTCCAGGTCAGCTCCGCGTCCTCCAGGGCGCGGACGGCCGCCTCGCGCAGCAGCCCGGCCATCGACACGTCCAGCCGCCTGGTCTTGTAGGCCGTCTGACCCACGCCGATGATCGCGCACGGGTTACCCATGGTCATCTCCCGAGAGGACGCAGACGAGGTTCTGCTGGAGGCACGGTCCGGAGGTGGCGTGGCCGAGCGTCCGGGCGGCCGAGCCGTCGTGGATCCGGGCGGCGGCCTCGCCGATCCTGATCAGTCCGGCGGACATCACGGGGTTGGCCGACAGCGGCCCGCCGGACGGGTTGACCGCGACGTCCTCGCCCAGCCCGAGCGCCTCCCGCAGGATCAGCTCCTCGTGGCTGAACTGCGCGTGCAGCTCGGCGACCTCGACGCCCGCGGCACCGGCCCGTTCCCCGGCCAGCCGGGCGGCCTCGGACCGGCTGAGGTCGCGCACGCCCGGCGAGTGCGCCTCGCTGCGGTGGTCGATGCCCCGGATCCACGCGGGCCGCTCGCACAGCTCCCGCGCCCGGTCACCGCGGGCCAGCACGACCGCGGCGGCCCCGTCGGTGATCGGCGCGACGTCGTACGGGCGCAGCGGCGCGACGTCGTAGCCCTCGTCCCCAGGATCGGGCAGGTGCAGGGCGAACGGGTTGTCCCGGCCGGCCCGCCGGGACCGCGCCGCGACCGCGCGCAGGTCGTCCTCCTTGGCCCCCGACCGCTCCAGGTACGCGCGGGCCTGCAGGGCGGCCAGCGACACCTGGTCCACCCCCAGCGGGGCCAGGTAGTACGGGTCGAGCTGCTGGGTCATGATCTCGGGCAGCACGCCCTGGGAGGACTTGCCGAACCCGTACACCAGCGCCGTGTCGATCTCGCCGTGCCGCAGCTTCACCCACGCCTCGTACAGCGCCCAGGCCGCGTCCATCTCCACATGGCTCTCGGAGATCGGCGGCCACGCGCCCACCGTGTCCAGCGCGGACACGAACGAGAACGGCGCCCCGGCCAGGTAGTCGTTGGACCCCGAGCAGGTGAACCCGAACCGGTTCAGCCCGGTCCGTTCCTTGATCTCGGTGATGACCGGGGCGAGCAGCTCGACCTCCGACGCCCCGGCGGCCTCGGCGGTGTGCTCCGTCTGCACGAACGCGACGACCGCGATGTCGGTGCTGAGGGGGGCGCTCATACGAAATCCTTGATCGCCTCGAAGGGGACGTCGGGCTCGTCCAGGGGCTCGAACCACTTGATGTTGGCCATGCTCGCGACCCACTCCTCCCGCGGCCTCCAGGCGGCCTTCACCCGCATGCCCATCCGGACCTGGTCCGCCGGGATGCCCGCGACCAGCGCGAGCATCGGCAGGCCCGCGCCGTCCAGCAGGATGTAGGCCGACACGAACGGCACCTCGGGGGCGCGCGGATCGGGCAGGTTGTTGACCGCGAAGGTGGTGACCGTGCCGGTGCCGGGCAGCTCCACCTCCTCGGTGGTGGGGACGCCGTCGCGCGGGCACAGCCCCTTCATCGGCACGATGACCTGGCCGCACACCTCGCAGCGGTGCCCGAGGATCCTCCCCTGGGAGATCCCCTCCAGGAACCGGTCCAGCGCCCGCCCGCCCTGAAGGCGGTACTCCAGCCGGGTCGGCGCGTTGATCATCGTGACCTCGGGCCGGAAGCACTCGATGTCGCCGATCGCGCCGGTCCGTTCGGCCCGCCACTTCGGCCGCACCCGCATCCCGGTCTTGAGGAACCGCGGCGGGGCCGCGCCGGTCTCGAAGGGGCCCAGGTCGAGCGCGTGCAGCAGCGCCGTGTCCGCGCCGTCCGGGCGGATGAGCGCCCAGGCGAACGGCCGGTCCAGCGGGTGCACCGCGCGCGGCCGGGACACCCACGACCAGGTCTGCACGGTGCCGCCCGGCCCGACCTCGACGAACTCGCCGGTGACCGGCTCGCCGTCCGCCGGGTCGTATTCGGTCGGCGGGACCAGCACCCTCCCGCCCGCCGTCCGCACCCCGACCAGCCGGCCGTCGCGCAGCTCGGTCAGGAACCGGCCGATGACCGGGCCCACCGACCGCGTGTAGCCGCCGGGGAACTCCAGGACATGATTGGGCGCCTCGCTCATCGCCCTCCTCCCGTCACCCGGGACTCAGATCGCACGCTCGTGGTCCTTCCAGTACAGGTCGCGCAGCTTGCGTTTGAGGAGCTTTCCGTTGGGCTCGCGCGGCATGACCTCGATGAAGTCGATCGACCGGGGCCACTTCATCCGGGCCAGCCGGCCCTCCAGCGCGCCGAGGATCTCGGCGGCCAGCTCGGGCCCGGGGGCCACACCCGCGGCGGGCTCCACCACCGCTTTGATCTGCTCGCCCCACTCCTCGTCCGGGATGCCGAAGACGGCCACGTCCGCGACCTTGGGATGCAGGACGATCTCGTTCTCGATCTCGGCCGGGTAGATGTTGGCCCCGCCCGAGATGATCATGTCGGCCTTGCGGTCGGACAGGAACAGGAAGCCGTCCCCGGTCAGGTAGCCGATGTCACCGACGGTGAAGAAGCCCTTGAGCCGGTTCTTCTCGGTCTTCTCCCGGTCGCCCTTGTACTCGAACTCGGTGCCGGCCATCTTCATGTAGATCGTGCCGGGCTCGCCCGCCGGGACCTCGTTCCCGTCGTCGTCGACGATCAGCAGCTCGCTGATCGGCCAGGCCTTGCCGACCGTGCCGGGATGCTCGCGCCACTCCTGCGGGCTCGCGATCGTCCCGCCGCCCTCGGTGGCCGCGTAGTACTCCCAGATGCAGTCGCCCCACCAGTCGAGCATCCGCTGCTTGATCGGGACGGGGCAGGGCGCGGCGGCGTGGATGGCCCACCTCATCGACGACACGTCGTACCGCGTGCGCGTCTCCTCCGGCAGGGACAGCAGCCGCTTGAAGTGGGTCGGCACCATGTGGGTGTTGGTGATCGAGTACCGCTCGATCACCCGCAGGCAGTCCTCGGCCTCCCACCGGTCCATGTAGACGAGCGTGTGGCCCATGTGCAGCGCCGAGCCGCCGAACTGGGTGACGGCGGTGTGGTAGTTCGGCGAGGTCACCAGGTGCGCCTGCGGCTCCCCGCCGGCCGGCCGGCCGGGCTTCATCCCGAACAGCGACAGCAGGAACGTCATCAGCTCGGCGCTGTCGTCCGGGTCGATCCCGGCCAGCCTCCGCCGCACGCCCTTGGGCCGTCCGGTGGTGCCGGACGTGTAGTGCATGGTGGCGCCGTTGCTGCGGTCGTCCGGCGGCGTGTCCGGCCGCCCGTCCGTCAGGTCGGTGTGCGGCCGGAAGCCCTCGACGTCCCCGAAGGCGAAGCGGCGCCGCTCCTCGATGCCCGACTCCTCGGCGCCCCGTACGCCCTCCGCCGCGTACCGCTCGTGCACGAAGAACGCCTTGGCCTCGCTGTCGGCCACGATGTAGCCGATCTCCGGGCCGGTCAGGTGCCAGTTGACCGGCGTGTAGTACCAGCCGGCCTGGAGCGCGGTCAGGTAGAGCACCAGGCCGTCCACGCCGTTCGGGACGAGCCCGCAGATGCCGTCGCCGCGTTCCAGGCCCAGCTCGCGCAGCCCGTGGACCAGCCGGTTGGAGCGGGCCAGCAGCTCGCCCGCCGTGTACTCGGTCCCGTCCGGGTCGACGGCGGCGACCCATGCGGGATCGCCCTGCGCCAGCCGCCAAAAACCCAACGACCCCATCGGTTCTCCTCGGTGATCGCGGTGCACCCGCAGGTGCCGGGGCGACAAAGTAGATCACGTTCTCGTTTTCTTCGGCAAGACCTGTTGACGGGCAACCCACGTCACTAGAATCTGTTCTTGTTTCACACCGGTTGAGCGGAGGAACGATGGCCGAGCGGCTGCCCATCAGCACCGAGCACTGCACCGTCGAACGGGATGGCCACGTGGTCATCGTCACGCTGAACCGCCCGGAGGCGCGCAACGCGCTCAGCTCCGCGATGCTGATCGGCATGGCCGAGGCGTGGGCCTACATGTCCGAGACGCCCGAGGTACGGGTGGGCATCCTCACCGGCGCCGACGGCCAGTTCTGCGCGGGCGCCGACCTCAAGGCCATGGGCACGCCCCCGTCCGACCCCGCGGTCAAGGAGCGGATGGCGAAGGTCCCGAACTTCCACTGGAAGGGCCTGCTGCGCGAGGCCCGCCCCACCAAGCCGCTCATCTGCGCCATCGAGGGCTACGCCGTCGCCGGCGGCACCGAGCTTCTGGTGGGCACCGACCTGCGGGTCGTCGCCGAGGACGCCACCCTGGGCCTGTACGAGGCCAAGCGCGGCCTCTTCCCCATGGGCGGCTCCGCGATCCGGCTCCCCCGCCAGATCGGCTACGCCCACGCGATGGACATCCTGCTCACGGCCCGTTCGGTGACCCCCGAGGAGGCCCTCGCCATGGGCCTCATCAACAAGATCGTCCCGTCCGGCCAGGCCCTCGCCGCCGCCCGTGAGCTGGCCGGCCAGATCTCCGCCTGCGGCCCCCTCGCCGTCCAGGCCATCCTGCGCACCTACCGCGAGACCGAGCACCTCTCCGAAGAGGACGCGCTGAAGATCTCCGACGAGATCGGCTGGCCCGTGATCGGCTCCGAGGACGCCAAGGAGGGCTCCCGGGCCTTCAAGGAGAAGCGCCCCGCCGCCTTCGAAGGCAAGTGATCAGCCGGGCCCGGAGTGCATGCCCGCGGGCTGTGACCGCGGACCGATGCTGATCGGCCGCGTCGACCAGGTCCGGGCCGGCAGGTCCCGGGCTTGCCCGGTCCGGGTTTGCCGGGCCCGGGCTGAACGTCCCGGGCCGAACGGCCCGGGCACCGGCACCTCAGAGGCGCTGGTACATGATGTGCAGGCCGACGTAGCCGTGGACGGGGTGGTGGAAGCCTTCGGGGAGGGTGGTCATCACCTCGAAGCCGAGTGACCTCCACAGCGCCACCGCACGGGTGTTGGTCTCCACGACGGCGTTGAACTGCATCGCGCGGAAGCCGTCACGGCGGGCCTGCTCAAGGACGTGCTCGCCCAGCGCCCGGCCCACTCCCCGTCCCGCGTGGGCGGGGTCGACCATGAAGCTGGCGCTGGAGATGTGCGAGGCGCCACCGCTGTGGTTGCGGACGCTGTTGGCGGTGCCGAGGATCGTGCCGCCGTCGTCCACCGCGACGAACGTACGGCCCGGCGGCTCGGGGAACCACATCACCCGGGCCATGTCGGCGGTGGTGTCGCGATCCCATGAGAACGTCTCGCCCGCGCGCACGATGCCCTCCATGAACGACCACATTCCGGGCCAGTCGTCGGGCGTCGCCTCCCTGATCACCATGCCCGCAAGGATGGGGCAGCGGGGCACGGGCGCGCAATCGGGTTTACCCGGTCCACGGCGGATCAGTGGAAGTCGGCCGTCTCCAGCGAGAACCCGAACGGGTCGGGCAGCTCGATGGGCTTGCCGAAGATCACACGCACGTCCTCGAGGTAGTCCTCTTCCGGCGGATCGGGCTCGCTGAAGAGCGACACCGTCCGTTCCGTCCGGTCGACGAGCAGGTAGAGCGGGATGCCGGCCTTGGCGTAGCAGTACCGCTTGACCTTCCTGTCGCGATCGGGCTTGCCGGAGGTCACTTCGAAGACCATGGCCACGCCGTCGGGTGGCATCCACGATTCGGCGCCGCGGAAGATCTTGAGCTCCGAGGGGGCGAAGACCCCGTCCGGGATCACGAAGTTGGACGTACACCGCTTACCGCGAGCCAGCTCCAGCCCCTTGTGGCCGGAGATGTCCATATCGACACCGGCCTTCCTGATCACCTGTGTGGTGATGATGGAGAAGGCATACTCGTGATCTCCAATGGGGGGTGGGGACACGACGATCTCTCCTTCGATGAACTCCGCCCGATAGCCCTGCGGCGTGTCCAGCTCCAGGAAGCCTTCGAGGAGAGCCCGTTCCTCAGCGCACCGTGGATCGTGCTCCGTGTCAGCGGCCATGCCACATCCCCTCTGTCGCGCCCCTTCCAGCATAGGGAAAGAGTCGTCGGATTCTGGGGAGGCCAAACGCCGAGCGGTCGCTGACATCGTGCACCTCACAGTGATCGGACCGACACACCGGGTATTGACCCTAGCGTCCCCGCTACGCCAAGTGAGGGGGATTTCGCGAATCCCGCGAACTCATGTTCGAACGGAAGGAGAATCCCCTCTTTTCGGATGTCCGAAATTAGGTGTGTCGTTTTGCTTCGCCCGGTCGCGGCATACGAGTGCCTGAACGTTCCGCGAAGGAGAGTGACGAGGCGATGGCCGTATCCATCTTCCGGCGGCGTGGGCACGCCGCCCACGCGGACGGCACGACCGAACGGACCCGGCGCGTCTGGCCCGTGCGCAGGACGGCGGCGGGCGAGGCGCCGGGGCGTACCGTCGTCGAGCGCCGGCCGTCCCGGTGGCGGCGCAGCAGGCACAACCCGATCAGCGCGATGATCCTGGCCGCGGGCTGGGCGGCGGCGGTGATCCTGGGGCTGGGCATGCTTCTCACCTGGGGCGACGCTAATCCCGGCAACGCCCTGGTGGACGCGACGCTGGACACCGGGCGCTGGCTGGCGACCCCGTTCCACGACGCCTTCCCCCGGCCGAACCCCGAGCACGGGCTCTACCTGAACTGGTCGATCGCCGCGGCGGTCTACTACCTGATGGCACGCGTCCTGTCCTGGCTGACGCGCTTCTAGGCTTCGCGTTCCCGGGACCGGGTCTCCGGGGTGGAGGGCACCGGTCCCGGGAACGCGGGGAGACGGCGGGTCAGTCGGCGCCGGTGATGGCGTTGAGGCGGTCGAGCGCCTCCACGTACTCCTCGATGAGGTCGTAGACGACCTGGGCGGCCGGCTTGACCTGGTTCATGGAGCCGACGATCTGGCCGACCGGGAAGGTGGTCAGCTCCCCGTCCCCGGACCGGCCGATCCGGCGCAGGGCGTCGGAGATCAGCATGAACTGCATCGGCATCGGCAGGGTGCCGGGCGAGCGCTCGCTCTCCCACGCGTCGGTCCAGGCGGTCTTCAGGAGGCGGGCGGGCTTCCCGGTCCAGGAACGCGAGCGGACGGTGTCGCGGGAGGTGGCCTCCAGCAGCTTGGCCCGCGCCTTCTCGGGGGTGTCGGCCTCGTCGACGGTGAGCCAGACCGAGCCGGTCCAGACGCCGTCGGCGCCGAGCGCCATGCCCGCCGCCATCTGCCGGCCGCGGCCGATGCCGCCGGCGGCCAGGACCATGGTGTCCGCGCCGACCGCGTCCACGACCTCGGGGATCAGCACCATCGTGGAGACGTCGCCGGTGTGGCCGCCGGCCTCGGTGCCCTGCGCGACGATGATGTCCACGCCGACCTCGACCTGCTTGCGGGCGTGCCGGGCGTTGGACGCCAGGCCCGCGACCTTGACGCCGTGCTCGTGGGCCTGCGCGACGACGTCGGCGGGCGGCGGGCCGAGCGCGTTGGCCAGCAGGGCGATGGGGTGCTTGAGGGCCACCTCGACCTGCGGGCGGGCGGTGGCGTCGGTCCAGCCGAGCAGGACCTTGCCCGCGCCCTCCTCGCCGAGCGGCTCGACGCCGTGCTCGGCCAGCAGCTCCTCCAGGAACCGCTTGTGCCCCTCCGGGATCATCCCCTGGAGCCTGGCCACCAGGTCGCCCGCGTCGCCGAGGTCCGCGCCCTCGTACTTGGCGGGCATCACCACGTCGACGCCGTACGGGCGCCCGCCGACGTGCTCGTCGATCCACTTGAGCTCGAGTTCGAGCTCCTCGGGGGTGAAGTACAGGGCGCCGAGGACGCCCATGCCGCCGGCGCGGCTCACCGCGGCGACCACGTCGCGGCAGTGACTGAACGCGAAGATCGGGTACTCGATGCCGAATAGTTCGGTGACTCGTGTCCGCACGACTCGACCCTAGGCGGCCCGACCCCAAACTGCAACAGGTTCTACTTACCGATCCTCGATGTCCTCGGAGTAGGGGCGCGGACAGATAGAACACGTATCAGGTGAACGGGTGAGCAGGGGCGGGCCAGGCCGCGGGACGGCGGGTACGGTCAGCGCGCCTGCGCGGGCGGGGCGCTCGCCGACGGGTCGCCGAACCTGCCGTCGGAACGGCGCGGGGCCGGCTCGCCGCGCCGGCGGCCCCCGCCCAGGCCCGTGATCGCGCCGGTCAGGAGCAGGAACAGCCCCAGGCCCGCGGAACCCACCGGGACGTACGTGCGCACCGCGCCGATCTTCAGCGCGCTGGCGTCCGCCATCGCGACCAGCGCCTTCTGGGACGCCTCCACCGTGACCAGGTCGGCCTTGGCGACCGTCATCCTGCCCCGGCCGTCAGGGGTCCGGACGGTGCTGTGGATGGTCTGGCGGTGCTTGACCGGGATCCCCGTACGGGGGTCGACCCACACCGTGATGGTGGCCTCGGAATAGCGGTCCACCTTCTGGTCGCGGCTCCGGGCGCCCAGGCCGAGCATGCGCCCCGGCACCTTGGTGTCGAGGGCCGCGGTCTTGGTGTTGGGGACCTTCTGGACGAAGCGGTACGCCCGCATCCCCCGGACCCTCTCCTCGCCCTGGTAGCGCATCGGGACGGACTGCCGGGTGGTCATGTCGTAGAAGGGGTAGTCGCGCCGCCGCACGTTCGCCAGCGGGAAGAGCAGCCCGTATCCCGTCATCCGCACCTTGGTGTCGCCGTCGGCGTTGCTGCCGCAGCAGTTGACCAGCACGGAGGTGCGCCGGTCGAAGGCCATCCGGTAGCCCTGGATCTGGATCGGCTTGTCGGGGTTCGCCGTGTCGACGATGTTGGTCGAGGAGTCCCAGACCGCGATCCGGTCGTCGCCCCCGTTGGCCCGCACGTCGCCGCGCACGGTGTTGGTGGCCTCCAGCGACACGCCCTTCCTCGTCTTGAGGGTGGCGGCGTCGAAGTAGGTGGCCTTCTCGGCCTTGAGCCGGGTGACCTGGTAGCGGTTCAGCGGCGCCAGCACGACCCGGTCGGCCACGTAGAACCTGACCAGGGGCGCGAGGGTCAGGAAGAAAGCGCCCAGGCAGACCAGGATCAATCCGGCCGGTCGCCGCATGAACACCTCCGGAAGCGCCACCGGTTCCATCGGCCGGGGCCCGCGCTCGGGTCCGCGCTACTCTACAGGACCTCCAATAAGCTGGACCTACCTGGAGTCCCCCCCGCGTGCGGCGCCGGCAGGACCTCTCCGCGGCTCCGGAGGGCTCCCGCCGGCGGTCTACCGGTCGGTAGGATCCGGCGTCACGCCCGCGCAGCTTCCGACCCCCGTGAGGTGGCCCATGGCGACGGCCCCGTCCAGCCCCGGCCGGTCGTACGGCGACGCGGTCGCCGGAGGGGTCCCGCCGATCTCGGGCCGCCAGGACACGCTCGACGGGGTACGGGCGGTGGCCGCCCTGGCGGTGCTGGTGTACCACGTGGCCAGTACCTCCGGCGCGCTCACCGCGCAGGGCGGTGCCGGGTGGCTCTACAACGGCGGCCAGGTGGGCGTCCCCATCTTCTTCACCCTCTCGGGGCTGCTGCTCTACCGCCCCTGGGCCGCGGCCGTCCTGGAGGGGCCCCGGCCAGGGCCGCGCGTCCGGACGTACCTGCGCAAGCGGGTGTCGCGGATCCTGCCCGCCTACTGGGCGGTGGTGGCCGTCTTCATGCTCACCGCCGGGCTGAGCCACGTGTCCGACCTGAGGACGTGGCTCTCCCTGCTGACACTGACCCACACCTACCTGCCCGACCCGTGGTGGCGGAGCGGTCTGGGCCCTCCGCACCTCGGCCAGGTCTGGAGCCTGGTGGTGGAGGCCGCCTGGTACCTCTCCCTGCCTGCCACGGCCGCGGTGCTCGCGTGGTACGCGCGGCGCGGCAGGACCGGTGACGTGGGTGTGCGGGCGCGGCGGCTGCTGCGGGCGATCGCCGTGTACGCCGCGATCTCGCCGGTCTACACGGTCGCGATGTTCGTCCCGGGGTACCGGCCGCTGCTCGGGCTCTGGCTCCCGCGCTTCCTCGCCTGGTTCGCGATCGGGATGGCCCTGGCCGTGGTCACCGTCTGGGCGCGGCTGGAGCCCGGCGGCCCGGTCGCGCGTGGCTGCGCGACGGTCGCGGCCTCCTGGCGCACCTGCTGGGCCGGGGCCGCGCTGCTGTACGTGATCGCCTCGACCCCGGCGACCGGGCCGCTCGATCTGGTGACGCCGGACGTGTTCTGGACGTCGGTCCTGGACCTGCTCCTGTACGGCCTGTGCGCCGCCGCGTTCGTGGCGCCCGTGGCCCTGGCCCCGGCCGGGGCGCCGGGGCTCGAAGCGGTCCTCGGCAACCGGGTGACGCGGTTCCTGGGGAGGATCTCCTACAGCCTCTTCCTGTGGCAGATGCTCATCATCGTGGGCTGGTACGAGTGGACGGACCGGCAGTTCCGGGGGGACGTGGCGACGGATCTGCCTCTCCTCCTGGCGGCGTCCATCGCAGCGGCGACGGTGAGCTACGCGTTGGTGGAACGTCCGGCCCTGCGGCTGGGCCGTCCGCGCGCGCCCAGCTCACCTCGAACGCCCCTTCCGGATCCGCCCCCGGCCGGCGGCCGGGACGCCACAGTTCCTGGGCCAGCAGGCCGATGATGACCAGGCCGAGCAGCTGGGGCACGGCGTCGCCGACGGCTCCGGACGGCGACGCGGCGTCGTCCAGCACCCCGGTCCACAGGCCCGCGGCCAGGCAGCCCGTCCCGGCGGCCATGAGCACGGCGGCCGTCCAGGGCGCCGTGGAGGCCCGCCAGAGCGGGGATCCCCGGGTGCGCGTCCAGCCGCAGAGCGCCGCCGTCGCCGCCGTGACGGCCAGCCCGGGCACCCCGGCGATCCACCCGCCGAGGACGGCGGCGAGGGCGACGGCGGCCCAGGCGGGCCAGCCCGGGGCGCCGGCCGGCGGCGGAGGGGGCACCGGACGTGCGCCGCGAGGCCGCACCGCCACGAGCAGCAGCACGACCAGCAGGCCCAGGCCGCCCACGACCCCGGCGCGATGGGCGACGTCCGGGCGGAAGGTCAGCTCGACGGTGCCCGTGGTCCCGGCGGGCACCACCCAGCCCTGCTTCCAGCCGTCCAGGCGGACGGGCCGCAGCTTCTTGCCTCCGGCGCGCGCGGTCCAGCCCGGGTTGTAGTTCTCGTTCACGGTCAGGAAGGACGCCTGGGCGGCGTCCACCCGGACGGCGCGCTCCCCCGCCGTCCAGCGCAGCACCCGTACCGGACGCGCCGCCTGCTCTCCGGGTGCCGCGTCCTCTCCTGAGGCCGCCTGCTCTCCCGGCTCCCCCGCCGCGGCGCGGTCGCCGACGACGGCGGACTCGACCCGGAAGCCGTCGAGCGGTTCCGCGGCCAGCCGGTTGGGTCCCTCGCGCAGGGTGACCGGCCGGCACGCCTCGAACGCGACCGGGCGCCCCTCCAGGAGATCCCCCAGCGTCCCGGTGACCTTGGTCGGCACGGTGCGGCCGTCCAGGCTCAGCCGGGGCCCGAACCCGCAGTCGAGCGTGAGGGGGAAGGTCCGGACGTCGGGCAGGCTCCGCACGCCGGGCACGACCACGTCGGTGATCTGCAGGGGCTGGAGCCCTCCGCCGCGCCGGAACGTCAGGGTCAGCCTGTCGGTGCGCAGCGGGGCGAAGGTGAGCCGCCCGAGGTCGTCCGGGATCGCCTCGCGGGTCCGGCCGCCCCGGCCCTCGATCCGCACCTGGACGGGGCCGGCCGCGCCGGGCGGGCGGCGCAGCGTGATCGAGGAGATCGTCCGTTCGCGGTCCCAGCGGACGGTGTAGACGGGGGCCCGGTCCCCGGCGGCGGCGATCCACGTCGTCGCCGGATCGTCGTCGAAGGCCGACCTGGCCTGGGCGGCCGGGTGGAACGAGAGCGCGCTGGAGGCGGTGACCCGCGGCCGTCCCGGCGCCGCGGTGTACCGGGCGATCAGCCGCGGATCGGTGAGGACGGCCGTCCCCGCCAGCGCGGTCCGGCCCGCCCGTCCCGCGGTGAACGTCCGGTCGAACCCGTCGCCCTCCTCGCCGCGCGCCCCGAGGGAGTCCGAGCAGACCCAGCGCCGCACGCCCTTCATGCACTCCGGCGCCGCGCCGGGGACGCGGCTCATGACGTACGAGGGGTCGCCGGTGAGCCCGGCCGGGGCCGGGAGCCGGTAGGTACGGCCGGGCCGGACGCCCTGGACGGACAGTTCGCTGACGGCGGCGCGGGCGAACATCGGGGCGGCGGGGGCCGAGGCGAGGCCGGTGATGCGCAGCCGCAGCCAGCGGGTCGCGCCGGGCGCGGCCCGCAGCGGCTGGGCCCCGGCCACGGCGCGGACCGGCTGCTCGACGGTGCCGCGCTCGGTCTCGACCGCGACGCGGGCGACGGGCGGGCCGAGGCGCCCGTCCTGGACGAACGTCGCCGAGAGCCCGGGGATCTCCCGCGCGGTCCCGAAGTCGACCTTCAGCCACTGGCCGACCGGGCCCCTCCAGCCGCCGGTCTCCCAGGCGCTCGCGGGATCGCCGTCCAGGGCGGCGTACGGGATCGCGCCCGGCCTGCGGGCCTGCGGGATCGCGTCGTGGCCACCGGCGGACGAGGAGGCGGTGACGTCGCGGACGCCGTCGTAGGCGACCGTGGTCGTGTACGCCTCCCACGCGTCGTCGGTGATATCGGCGGCCCGGTCGCGCTCGGCGGCGGTCAGGGTCGGGGAGGTCTGGTGCAGCTCGCCGAACTCGCGGCGCAGCAGCCGCGGCGAGTCGCTGATCACGGGGGTGCCGCCGAGGTCGGCCGCGTCGTCGCCGATCAGGGCCGGCCCTTCCGGGAGCGCCTCCGCCTCCGACAGGGCCAGCAGCGACTCGGGCCCCCCGTACACCCGGGCGGGGGCGGCGGCGCCGGACAGGGTCGCCACGGCCTCGGCGTCCTCGACCTCGTACACCTCCAGCGCCGGGGATGGCTGGTCCAGGGACGAGACCGCGTCGTCGGCCGGGTCGTGCCCGACCGGGTCGCCGAAGGACGCCGCCTTGCGCAGCCCGGGCGAGGCCTGGAGGGACTGGCGCAGCCGTGCGGGCCAGCCGCCGCGCAGCCCCTCCCTGCGCAGGTCGTTGCGGACCAGGACGTACCGGACGCCCATCCGTCCGAGGAACGCGGCCAGCCCGGGCGACGCCCGCCCGGACCTCACCTGCCGGTCGACCGCGTCGAGCGCGCGGGTGTAGCCGGGCGAGCCCGCCGGGACGAGCTGGCGCACGCCCCAGCGCGCGGTCAGCAGCGGCTGGACGATGTCGTCCATCGGCCGGCCCCACACGTACTCGCCGAACGGCGCGCCGGGCAGGGCGAGCACGCCCTGCCGTCCCGCGTGCGCGTTGAGCCAGGAGGCGGCGTCCTTCCAGTACCGCGGCACCTGCGCGAACTCGCCCGGCCCGGTCAGGCCGCGGGAGACGCCCGTGGCCGCGATGCCGCCCAGCGCGACGACCGCCAGCGCCGGCGCCAGCGCGGGCACGGCGGCCGTCCTGAACACCGGCCCCCGCCCGGCGCGCGGCGCGCGGGGCCCCCGCGCGAGCCGGGCGCGGGACGCCACGGTCAGCAGGTGGGCCAGCCCGAGCGCGAGCGGCAGCCGGACGACCGCGTCGAACTTGTGCAGGTTGCGCAGCGGCCCGAGCGGACCGTCCAGCAGTTCCCGCACCTGCCCGGCGAACGGGCCGGGCAGCGCGCCGAGGTGCCCGGCGGACACGATCGCCAGGCCGGCCAGCAGGGTCAGGAGCAGGAAGGCGCGCTCGGGCAGCAGCCGGGTGACCAGCCCTGCCAGGCCCAGCGCGGCGACCAGCCCGGTGCACAGCACCGGCAGGGGGTCGAGCGAGAGGCCGTGCCCGGCGGGCGACCACACCTGCCCGTCCACGACGAGGTAGTTGACCCAGCGTTCGGCGCCGCGCAGCACGTTGATCAGGCCGGTGGGCCCGGTCGTGGTCGCCGCCTTCTCGGTGTAGGTGAGCCAGGAGAACCCGTAGGTGCCGGTGAGCAGCAGCGGGACCAGCCACCAGGCGGTCGCCGCGGCGACGGCCGCCGACCACCAGCCGAGCAGCCGCGCCCGCCGCAGCCGGACCGCGCCGGGGCCCCGGTCGCGCGGGCGGGTCACCAGGTAGAGGAACGGGACGACCAGCACCGCGGCGGTCGCGGTGGCGTTGATGCCGCCGCAGCAGGCCACGGCCAGGCCCGACCGCGCCGCCGCGCGCACCCGGCCGCCGCGCCGGTCCGCGGCGCCCGCCGCCGTGACCAGCGGCAGCATGATCCACGGCAGCATCGCCACCGGCATGTACTCGGAGGAGATCTGGCCCAGCGTCGCCAGCGCGTTGGGCGCCAGCGCGTACGCCATGGCGCCCGCCAGGCGGGAGTCCGGGCCGCCGATCCCCAGCCGCGCCGCCAGCAGCCGTACGCCCAGGAAGGCCAGGCACATCAGCAGCGCCAGCCAGCACCGCTGGGCGATCCAGGCGGGCAGGCCCAGCAGGTCGGCGAGCGCGTAGAACGGTCCCATCGGGAACAGGTAGCCGGCCGCCTGGTTCTGCAGCTGGCCGAACTGCCCGGTGTCCCACAGGTGCAGGGCGCGGCCCAGGAACCCCAGCGGGTTCACCGCCATGTCGATCTTGGTCTCGGCCAGGATCGCGCCGGGCCGGGTACAGAACGCCAGTGCGGTCAGGGCCAGGCAGCACACCGCCGTCCGCAGCCGGTCGCGGAGCCGCGGATCGACGCCGGGGCCGTCCGCCGCGGCGGGGATCCCCCCGGCCCGGGGCCGGTCCGCCTCTTCCACGGCCATGCTCGCCCGGGCTCCCTTCGGGTCGTCGTTCCGTGCGGCTCGTCGTTCCGTACGGTCGTTGCGTGCGGGTCCTTCTCATCGGGGCGCGTACGCCTGCGGCTCAGCTCGCGTCGTCGTCGGCGTACCCGAGGAGGCGCTCCAGCGGGGTCGCCTCCCGGACCGTGAGGTCCGGGCCGGCCCCGGCCAGCAGCAGGTCGCGGACGGGCCCCTCCACGACCCGCGACCGGGCGTCACCGTACCGCCGGACGGCATGCGCCCGCCGGTCGCCGGAGGCGGCCGATCCGGTCGCGACCGCCGCCGCGACCAGCGCGGCCCAGCGGTCGGCCGTCCGGGCCCAGCCGAAGGCGGCGGCCCACTCCCGGCAGGCGCCGGCCACCTCCCGCCGCCGCGCCGGGTCGGCCAGTTCCTTGAGGGCGCGCCCGGCGGCCTCCGCCAGGTCCTCGTCCGGGCCGGCCAGCCAGCCGGTCACGCCGTCGCGGACGGCGTCCCGCAGGCCGTCGACGTCGTGGGCGGCGGTCGGCACGCCCAGCGCCGCGGCCTCGATGACGCTGAGCCCCCAGCCCTCCCCCCGCGACGCGCTGAGGTGGAGGCGGGCGCGCGCCACCAGGGCGGCCTTGTCCTCCTCCGGGACGTACCCGTGCGGGACGACGACCTCGCCGAGGCCGCGCCGGGCGATCGCGGCGGCCAGCGCCAAGGCCTCGGGGCCGTCGCCGATCACGTTCAGCCGCAGTGCGGGGTGGAGGCCCGCCAGCCGTTCGGCCAGGTCGAGCAGGCTCTCCACGCGCTTGTGCGGGACCAGGCGCGTCACGCACACCAGTTCGGGGTCCCCCGGAGGCGGCTCGACGTCCCGCGCGTCGTGCGGCGGGACGGTCACGCCGTTGGGCACCACGTAGGCCGAGCCGGTCCAGCCCAGGCGTTCCCGTACGGCGGTCAGCGTCGAAGGGGACACGCACACCAGGGCGTGGCGCCGGTACGTCCAGCGGCTGACGGGGCCTTCCAGGACGCGGCCGACCCAGGCCATCCAGCGCGGGAAGTACAGGCCGAACTGCGCGTCGTGCACGTGGTGCACCACGCAGAACACCGGGACGCGCCGCGGCAGGGCCCACGGGGTGAAGAAGGGGATGCCGTTCTGGCAGTCGAGAACGGCGTCGAAGGACCGCCGCCGCGCCAGCGTCCACAGCAGCACCCGCGGGTAGACGGTGAACCGGCCGCCCAGCCGGACGAACTCGACCCCGTCCACCCGGTCGCGCCGCCGCTGCCCGCGCGCCCGGGACGTCACGTACCGGACGCGGGCCCCGGCGGCGGCCAGGCGCCGCGCCACCTCCCACGCGTAGCGCTCCGCCCCGCCCGCGGCCGGATGCCAGGGGTCCCGCCAGTTCACGACCGCCAGCCGCGTCCCCGCGACGCCGTCGCTCATCCCGCTCCGGCTCCGCGGCCCTCCGGCAGCGGCGGCACCGCCCCCTGGACGTGCCGGAACGGCGGGAGGAACGGCCCGGCCGTGACGGCCCCGCCGGGGACGAGACCGCCGGGGAGGGGGCCGCCGGGGACGAGCACGCCGAGGACGGGCCCGCCGCCGGACCTGCCGGGCGGCGGGCCGCCGGAACCGCCGGCGGGCGCGCCGGGACGGGCCGGGCGAGACCCGCGCAGTCCCGCGCGGGCACGGATGCGGGCCAGGTCGAGCAGGCAGGCGGAGGCGTGGCGGCGCACCGAGAACGTCGTGCCGGGCCGGTCCCGCCAGATCACCGGGATCGCGGTGACGGAGGCGCCCCGGCGGACGCAGTGCATCAGCAGCTCGACGTCGAACGCGAACCCGGCCGTGCGCAGCTCGGCGGCGGCGGCGCGGGCCAGCGGGCCGGAGAAGAACTTGAAGCCGCACTGGGTGTCGGCGATGCCGCCCGCCAGGTCGCGGACCAGGCGGTTGAAGGTGATCGCGCCGAGCCTGCGCATCGGCTGCGCGTACTCCTCGACGAGCGAGCCGGGATGCCGCCGGGACCCGACCACCACGGGATGGCCGGCGCGCAGCAGGGCGAGCGCGCCGTCGAGCGCGGCCAGGTCGGTCGCCATGTCGGCGTCACAGAACCCCACGTACGGGGCACGGGTCTCCAGCAGGCCGGCCCGGACGGCGGCGCCCTTGCCGCGGCGCGCGCAGCGCACCAGGCGCACCGGGACCGGGCCGCGCCAGCCGGAGACGACGGCGGCGGTGCCGTCGGTGCTGGCGTTGTCGACCACGATGATCTCCGACCGCGGGGCGGCCCCGGCCAGCTTCTCGCCGAGCAGGGCCAGCCCCCCGGGGAGCCGCGCGGCCTCGTTGTAGGCCGGCACCACGATCTCCAGCCGGGCCTGTTCGCTGCGCTGGGCGCCCACGAGTGGACCTCGGGGCGACGATCAGCGCGAGCCGTAGTTGTAGAGCGGCTTGATGACCGGGTCCTGCTGGGAGGCGTTCGCCAGCTGGACCACGCCGACCGAGGTGCCGGCGGCCAGCAGGACACCGACGAGTGCTGCGATGGCGATGCGCATCAGGGGGCCCTTCGACGGGGGGTGGTACTGCCGAGTAACCGGGTGCCCAGAGTAGCCATTGCGCTGATCATTGACCAGATCAACGGGACACTCGCGACGATCCAGGCGGCGATGACCGCGAGAACGGGGGCGTTCCGCTCCGGAGTCGCGGCGGTCCCGGCAATTCGGTACAGCACCAAATCGGCGCCTTGGACGAGCCGTTCCGCGCCCGGCAGGCGGTCCGGCCCCGCCTCCGGGTCGGCGGCGTCCACCGCGACGTAGCGCACGCCCGCGTCCCGCAGGACCCCGGTCAGCGGGCCGCCCGACCTGATCGCCCCGTCCAGGCGCACGGCGCGGGGATCCTCGGGCGCGAGCGTGGTCCCGCCCACCGTCACGGCGTCGTTCACGACGACCCGCCGCGGCAGGTAGCGGGGCAGCGGGTCGAGCACGCGCCGGCCGTGGTTCCAGGGGTAGGCGCGGTAGGCCGCCCACGGCAGGACGAGCACGTCGCCCGGCTCCGGGTCGGCCTCGATGATCCGTTTCGCGCGTGCCCAGTCCGCGGGGTAGTCCACCGGACGCAACTGGCCCGCGGCCCCCCACGCCAGCGCGGGCAGGAGGACGACCGGGGCGAGCAGGGCGCCGAGGGCCACCGGCGCGTACCGGGCCTCGATGGCCCGGTCCGCCGCCAGCCCCAGCCCCACCGCGACGACGACCGCGAGCGGCGCGGCGAACTGCTGCCCGTCCCGCAGCACGGCGAAGCCCGGCCACAGCCGGATCGCGGTCTCCAGGACGGGCGGCAGCACCGCGCCCAGGGCGGCCACCGCGTACCCCACGCCTGCCGCCCACGCCGCACCACGCCACCAGGGCGCGATGCGCTCGCGGTACCTGCCGTACGCGAACAGCGCACCGAGCACGACCAGGCCCCACAGGGCCGCCGTCACCGGTGTGCCGTAGCCGGCCGGGACGGTCTCCCCGTTCCACACGCCGCCCAGCAGCAGGAGGCTGCCGAGCGTGCCGAACGGGGTGTCCGCGCGCGCCGCGAACGCCTCGACCCCCGCGCCGTCGCCGGGGACACCGCCGGGGCGCAGGAGCCCGGGGACCAGCCACGGCAGGCTCAGCACGGCGAAGACCCCCGCCACCACGACGCGCCCGCGCCCGCGTCCCGCCATGAACCCCGCGAGCCCGGAAACGGCGAGCGCCGCGAAACCGCCGATCGCCGCCGGGAGCATGACGCCCGGCAGCCACCGCCACCCGCCGCGCTCGCCGGCCTTGACCGCCGCCGCGTACAGCACCCACGGCAACGCCGCGTACCCCAGCAGCAACGCCCACTGGCCCAGCAGGAGCCGCTCGGCGACGAACGGGTTCCACGCGTAGCAGACCCCCGCGACCAGCCGCGGCACCGTCCGGCGGGACGGCACCAGGGACGCCGCCGCCGCGCACGCCAGCACGAACACCGCCAGCAGCAGGACCCGCTGCACCAGCCATCCGGGCAGGACCAGGGCCAGCGCGGCGACCGCGGCGTCGCTCGGCACGTGCCGGGGCACGGTCCCGGTCAGCCCGAAGGCCATGGCGTTCAGGGCCGGGTCCGGGACGAACACCATGTCGTACGACAGCAGGAAGCCCGGCGCGAGCCCCGGCCCCAGCGCCAGCGACCCGAGCCCGAGCCCGGTGAGAGCGGGCGCCAGATGCCGCGTTCGCCCCATCATCAGGCGAATGACCCTAGCGGACGGGATACGGCGGAAGGGGCCGGCGGAAGGATCAGGGGTCGGCGGAAGGATCAGGGGTCGCGGGGCAGGCCGAGGATGCGCTCGCCGATGACGTTGAGGTTGACCTCGGTCGTCCCGCCGCCGATGGTCATGGCGCGGGAGGCCAGCAGGTAGCGGGTCCAGCGCGGCCGGAGCCCGGACTTCCAGCCGCCGGTCAGCGCCCCCTCCCCGTCCAGCAGCGTGAAGCCGTACTCGGTGACCTGCTGCCCGTGCTCCATCGCGACCAGCTTGCGGACGTTGGCCGTCGCGCCCGGATCGGTGCCCGACAGCTGCTTCAGCGTGGCCCGCAGCCCCAGCAGCGCGAACGCGTGCTCGTCGCAGGCCAGCCGGCCCAGCTCGTCGCGGACCACCGCGTCGCCGTCCAGCCCCAGGCCGGTGGCCAGCTCCACCAGCTTCGGCAGGTCACCGCCCAGCTGGAAGGTGCTGGTGAGCCCCACCCGCTCGTTGGCCAGGGTGTTGCGGGCCACCCGCCAGCCCTCGTTCACCGGCCCGACCACCAGCTCGTCCGGGACGAACACCTCGTCCAGGAAGACCTCGTTGAAGACCGCGTCTCCGGTGCACTCGCGCAGCGGCCGGATCTCGACGCCCGCCGAGGCCATGTCCACCAGGAAGTAGGTGATGCCGTCGTGCTTGGGCCGGTCGGGGTCGGTCCGGGCGACGCAGACGCCCCACTGGGCGTCGCGGGCCAGCGAGGTCCAGATCTTCTGGCCGGTGATCCGCCAGCCGCCCTCGGCGCGCTCGGCCCGGGTGGTCAGCCCGGCCAGGTCCGATCCGGCGCCCGGCTCGCTGAACAGCTGGCACCAGACGATCTCGCCGCGCAGCGTCGGCGGCAGGAAGCGCTCCTGCTGCTCCGGCGTCCCGTACTGCACCAGCGACGGCACCACCCACGCCGCGATCATCAGCGGGACGGGACGGACGCCCGCCGCCTTCAGCTCCTGCTGGATGACGATCTGCTCGACCGGCCCGGCGGCCCGGCCCCAGGGCTCGGGCAGGTGCGGGGTGACCCAGCCGCCCGCGGCCATCGCCGCCCGCTGCGCCGGGAGGTCCATGGCGGCCATCTCCGCCACCCGCGCCCGGACCTCGCCGCGCATCGCGTCGGCGCCCTCGGGAAGCTCGACGCTCATCGGCCGCCGTACGCCCTCCAGCGCCAGCCCGGCGACCCTCGCCCGGTGCGCGCTCGCCCGGCCGAGCACGGCGCGCAGCGTCAGCGCCCGGCGGTAGACGCGATGGGCGTCGTGCTCGTAGGTGTAGCCAATGCCGCCGTGCACCTGGATGTTGCCCTCGGCGCAGGACACCGCCGCGTCCGCCGCCAGGACGGCCGCCACGCCCACCGCGTAGGCGCGCTGCCGCTCGTCGTCCTCGCCCAGCGCCCGGATCGCGTCCCAGACGGCGGCCCTGGCCCGCTCGACCGCGATGAGCATCCGGGCGCACTTGTGCTTGACGCCCTGGAACTGCCCGATCGGCCGCCCGAACTGCTCGCGCAGCTTGGCGTAGGCGACGGCGTCGTCCAGGGCACGGGCCGCGACGCCGCACGCCTCGGCCCCCAGCAGCACGACCGCGAGGGCGGCGGGGTCGGCGCCGCCGTGCAGCCCGCGCCCGTCCGGTACGGAGAGGTCCTCCGGGGCGACCGAGCCGACCGGGCGGGTGAGGTCGAGCGCCTCGGCGTCCGCCTCGCGGACGGCGGCGCCGTCCAGGACGGCCCACCCGCCGCCGGCCGGCAGGACCGCCAGGTCGACCCCGGGACCGCCGAGCACGAGCCCCGGGCCGAAGCCGAACCCCGCGCTGGTCTCCCCGCTCGCCAGACCGGGGAGCAGCGCCCCGCGCAGCTCCTCCGAACCGCCGGCCGCGATGATCGCGGACGCGAGGACCGTCGGCGCGTACGTCCCCGGGACCAGGGCGCGGCCCAGCTCCTCCAGCACCACCGCCTGCTCCAGCAGCCCGAACCCCTGGCCGCCGTACTCCTCGGGCAGGTGCAGGCCGTGCTGGTCCGGAGCCGTGCCGTGCCGCTGGACGAATCCGCGCGCCGAGGCCGCCAGCGCCTCGTGTTCTTCGGTCAGCCCGATCGCCATGACCCGCCACCTTTCCGTTGGGTGCGGGTCACAGCGTACTAGAACGCTATTCGGTTCAGGCGCCCACGATCTTGAGCTTCGCCACGAACTGGTTGATGTCCGGCCACAGCTTGCGGTGGGTGTTGGGCACCGAGGCGAACGCGACCGCGGGCGCCGGACGCCCGTTGTCGACGACCACCGTGGCGACCACCTCGCCGGTGGCCCGGACGCCCGCCCTCTTGTAGGTGAGGTAGGACGCCACCAGCCAGCCCTTGCGCCCGTCCACCGTCAGCGGCTGCGACGCCAGCGGGACCGCCTTGTGCGGGAAGCCGTAGTACTGCGCCTGGATGTCCTTGGCGGCCATCACCGCCACGGCCGGGACGCTCTCCGGCCCCTTGTAGGCGTTCGCGAGGTTGGGGTTCAGGGTGCCGGTGAGCAGCTGCCCGTACCAGAGCCGGGACCCGCGGCGCTCGGTGACCAGCACCTGCTGCCCCGACCAGCCCGCGGTGCCGAGCCGGTTGGCCTTGGTCGGCGGCTGCCACGGCTTGGCCAGCCGCGGGTAGGCCAGGCCCGACTTCGGATCGGTGACCATGCCCAGCGGCTTGGTCGGGCGCCCGGCGAAGCGCTTCAGCGGCTTCTCGGGCGGCATCTGCACCCGCGGCGGCTCCGGCTGCCGGTCCGCGGCCTGCCGGCCGGGCTTGACCTGCGCCGGCTCGGACTCGCCGCCGCGCTGCTTGAGCAGGTAGACGCCGCCGGCGGCCACCAGGGCCACCACCAGCAGCCCCACGCCGCCGAACAGCATCAGCCTGGTCCGGCCGCCGCCGTCGTCGTCGAAGCGTTCGCCGGAACGGCCCAGCTTCGCGTCCGCCGCGTCCTCGTCGGCCATCCAGTCCGGCATCTGCCAGTTGCCGCTGCTCGGCTTGCCCGGCTTGCCCGGACCCGACGGTGCCGCGGGGGCGGGCCCCGCGTACTTCGGATCGCCCTCGCCGTCGAACAGCGCGTCGTCGAACTGCGGTGCCACGGGCGCGACCTTCACGTCCTCGGCCTCGGGAGCCGGCGGCCTGGGCGGACCGGAGAAGTCGGTCCGTCCGGCGGGCTCGGGCACCTCCACCTCGGGAACGCTCACCCGGGCCTTCTCCTCGCGGTCGGCAGAGTCGTCACTCATCTCGGTCCAGCGCCCCCCGCGCTCCCCCTCATCGGACATGCGGCACACGTTACGGCAAGATCACACGGCGCCGCCGGGCCGGTCATCACGCTCCGGACACATCTTTCTATCGCCTCAGCCATTGACCCTCGAACCATCGTCACCACCGGTGACCAGCGAGTCCGCCATCAGGCGTTCCCGCACCAGCAACGTCCCGCCCGCCACCGCCCCGGGCATCGCCAGCACCGCGCCCAGCGGGATCAGGAACACGACGACCGTCGCGACGCCGAACCCGACGACCACCCCGCGGTTCCGCCTCATCAGCGCGAACCGGTCCTTCCGCAGGAGCCCGCGCCGTTCCAGCGCCACCGAGGTCAGCTCGCCCGCCAGGAAGTAGCCCGAGACGAACGCCGCCACCACCGGCACCACCGTCTGCCCCAGCACGGGCAGGAACCCGCAGGCGAAGAAGACGAGCGCGAAGCCCAGCGCCACCAGGCCCAGCAGCACGGTGTCCTTGACCGCCCGCCCGATCTGCGTCATCAGCGGCACGTCGGGCTCGGGCGGCGCGCCGCCCTGCGACTCCTCGACCTTCTCCGAGATGTTCTCGTAGAAGGGGTCGCCCACCAGCAGCGTCAGCGCCGTGAAGGTCAGCACGGCCAGGAAGAGCGAGGCGCCGAAGAGGGCGATCCCGGCCACCACCCGCATGATGTCGCGCGGCCACTCCGACCAGCCGTCGGCGAACGGCGTGAGCCAGCCGGCGATGTCGCCGAGGTTCCACGCCAGCGCGCCGAGCGCCGCCGCGTACACCACCAGCACGATCAGCGCCGGGATGAGACCGAACAGCCATTGCAGGGGATGCCTGGCCACCCAGCCCAGACCACGGAAGAAGTACCCGATCCCGGAGAACAGATCCTTGAACGCCTGACTCACACGCCCCAAACTATCGTTCCCCGAGGCGCACAAGTGCCTCCGAACGCTCCCAGACCGCCCGGCGCAGCCCGGCGTCCTTCCGCTCCGCCGCCACCGGCAGCCACTGCCCGCCCGGGGTCGTGGAGTAGAACCGGCCCGAGTCGAACCCCTCGGTCGCCAGCTTCACCACCATCCGCGCCCCCTGCGCCGGCGTGCGGACCAGCGGCGTGTGGGCCATCACCCGCTCGGCCCGTTCGGCGCCGGGCACGTCCCGTACCAGGCCGGTGGCGACCAGGCCGGGGCACACCGCGTTGACGATGACCCCCTTGGCCCGCTCCGCCAGCTCCTGGGCGAACAGGATGTTCAGCAGCTTGGAACGGCCGTACACGCGCATCGACCCCACCGGCCCGTACGCGCCGGGCTCGGCGAGCCGCTCCACGTCCCAGCGGCCCGCGTGGCGGTGCGCCTCCGAGGCCACCATCACCACCCGCGACGGCGCCGCCCTCTCCAGGGCCTCCAGGAGGAGGGTGGTCAGCAGGAACGGCCCGAGATGGTTGGTGGCGATCATCCGGTCGTAGCCGTCCGCGCTCACCTTCGCCCGCAGGTTGTGAACCCCGGCGTTGTTCACCAGCGCGTCGATACGCTCGTAGCGGTCCAGCAGCCGCGCGGCGACGTCCCGTACGTCCGCCTGCACCGAAAGGTCGGCCTGGAACAGCTCGACGTCCGCCTCCGGCACGCTGCGCTCGATGTCCGCGACCGCGTCGCGCCCCCGGACCGGGCTCCGGCACACCAGCCCCAGCCGGTAGCCCATCCGCGCCAGCTCCCGCGCGATCTCCTTCCCGAGCCCCGAGCTGGCACCGGTCACGATGGCGATCTCGTCCATGCCCCTACTCTCGCGGAACCGCCCCGTTCCCACCAAGCCCGAGCATGCAATTGCTCGGAACGCCGCACGGAACGCCGCACGGAACGCGCCGCTCACCCCTCGATGATCACGGTTCCGGCCGCCCCGTCGATGGTGATGGTCTGGCCCGTCCGGATCTCGCGGGTGGCGTCGCGGACGCAGATGACGGCGGGGATCCCGTACTCGCGGGCCACGGTCGGGCCGTGCGCCAGCGCGGCGCCGATCTCGGTGACCAGGCCGGCCGCCGTGAGGAACAGGGGGGTCCAGCCGGGGTCGGTCGTGGGGGCCACCAGGATCTCGCCGGGCTCGACGCGGGCGCCCGCCGGATCGAGGACCACCCGGGCCGGTCCGGTGGCCCTGCCGGGCGCCGCCGGCATGCCGCCCAGCGCGCCCTCCCCGGCGGGCCCGGGGGCCAGGAGGGTCTCGACGTCGGTGCCGTCGGACAGCAGGGCGATCGGGACGCGCGTCCGGCGCAGCTCGCGCTCGTGGAACGCCTTGCGGGCGGCGACCGTCCCCCGGTGGTCGGTGCCCTCGCGCGCGGCCCCGGCCGCCTCGTCGAGATCGAGGAACATGATGTCGTCGGCGCGTTCGAGAAGCCCCCGCCCGGCCAGCTCGACGCCGGCCAGCAGCAGCTGGCGGCGCCGCTCGCGCAGCGCGTACAGCCCGACGAACTTGCCCAGCTCGCGCAGCCCGCCCAGCTCCCGGGCCCGGCGCAGGAGGAGGCCGGCGAGCACGCCCCGGACCGGCCGCCGCCGGCGCGCCCGCCGCACCAGTGCGTCCAGCGTCAGCTCCGCGCGGGCGGCGGCCCGCGCGAAACGCAGGTCGGGTGCCTGCTCGGGATCGGTGACGCGCAGGTAGTTCGCGATCGCCGCGAACACCGGCGCGGGGTCCTCCGCCCAGCGCGGGACGCCGATGTCGATCTCGGCGGCGGCGCGGTGCCCGTACCGGTCCAGGAACTCCGGGAGCCCGGCGACCCGGAGGGCCCCGGCACGGTACATCACGGCCAGCTCGTCCGGGGGCGTGGTCAGCAGCGGTTCACGCAGCTCCCGCGCGTCCTCGGCCAGCCGCCACAGCGCCAGGTCCATCTCCACGGTGACGTTGTGCGGCATGCCGCCCATGACCGTGCTCACCTCGGCCTCGGTCGCGATGCCCTTGAGCAGGGCGCCGGGCGCCGCGCCCGCGAAGATCCCGGCCAGCAGGGGCCAGAGCATCCGGTCCAGGCCCGCGGCCGGCGCTCCGGCGGCCCGGACGAACTCCAGCCGTTCCACGGCCGTCCGCAGCCCGGCCGGGGCCGCCGCCTGCCGTTCGAACTCCCGGGCCGCGCGGAACGCCCGTGCCCGCGCCGCGGCCGGACGCGCCAGCGCCCCGCCGATCCCGGCGACCGCGCGCGGGACGATCCGTACCATCGTCCTGAACGGGACGCCGCTCCCGCCCGTGCCCGGCAGCGGCGCGAACCTCGGGTCCTCCAGCACGTGCTCGACGACGGCCCGGACCCGCGGCCCGAAGTCGGCGCCGACCACCTTCGGCAGCCACTTGGCCGCGCCCTCATTGCGGACGGTGCCGGTCACGTCCAGGAAGAGGCGCCCGCCGATCTCGACCAGCCCGCCCCCGTCCCCGTCCTTGGCCCCGTCCCCGTCCCCGTCCCTGGCCTCGTCTCCGGTGCCCTTGCCGCCGAAGGAGCCGGCCAGCCCCGCCATCATCGCCTTCCCGGCGGAGATCCCCATCGGGGTCAGCGGCCGGACCACGCCCTGGAACTGGGCGCCCAGCTCCAGGTAGACGCGGGGGCCGGGCAGGCCGGTGTCCGGAGGCGCGGGGAAGAGGGTGGTGATGGGCCGGGACTGCAGCAGCCAGAGCACCCCCTCGCGGTCGAAGGCCCATTCGATGTCCTGCGGGGAGCCGAAGAGGGCCTGGAGCCGCCGCCCGGCCGCGCGCAGGTCGTCCAGCCGCTCCGGCGTGAGGCAACCGCCCGCCGGCCCCGCCGGCGCGTCCCGTTCCAGGACGTAGTGATCCGGGACGACGGAGCCGTCCACGACGGCGGACCCGAGCCCCGGCGCGGCGTCGACGACCATCGCGGTCCGGCGGCCGGTGATCGGATCGGCGGTGAACAGCACGCCCGCCGCCACCGGGTCGATCATGCGCTGCACCACGACCGCCATCTCGGAATCGCCGATCCGGTGGGCCGCGCGGTAGGTGTCCGCCCGCTCGGCGCGCAGCGACTCCCAGCACTTCCGCACGGCGCCGGCCAGTTCGGCGATCCCGGTGACGCCCAGGACGGTCTCCTGCTGGCCGGCGAAGCTGGCGTCCGGCAGGTCCTCGGCGGTGGCGCTGGACCGCACGGCCACCGCGCCGCCGCCGAGCCGTTCGTACGCCCGGGCGATCTCGTCCTCCGGTACGGTCCCCGCACGGTGGGCCGCCGTGGTCACGCAGAAGCCGTCCGGGACGCGCTCCCCCGCCGCGATCAGGGCCGCCAGCCCGGCCGCCTTGCCGCCGACCAGGTCCGCCATGCCGGCGTCGATCTCGTTCAGGCCGATGACGTTCGTCTCACCGCTCCGCATGCCCTCAGTAGAAACGTTGACGCCACGGCAAGGTCAAACGGCGGAGCGGCACACGTTGACTTGCGGCGAGTTGTCGTGTGACCAGGCGGTCAAGCGAGCAACTCGCCGCAAGTCAACGGACGGCGGGACCGGGCGAGGTGAGGATCTGGCCCGCGAGCGGCTCCCGTACGTCCGGGCGGACGCCGACGTCGGAGAGTTCCACCGTGCCCTGGACCTTCTTCGCGTCCCCGGAGGGGGCGAGCCGGATCCTGACGGGACGGCCCCTGTCATCGGTGACCAGGTCGAACCGCGTCTTCGGCGGCAGCAGGCCGGCGAACGCGCGCAACGCCGGGTCGGGGTTCGCCCGCGTCACGGCGGCCCTGTCGACGGCGCCCTGGACGTGCCAGGTGGCGCCCGGCGCGCCGGACACCCGCAGTCCCTGCCCGGTACGGAGGGCCATGGCGACGAGGCGGACGTCGGAGAACCCGGCGAAGGTCCGCGTGCCGGGCGCGGCCCTCATCCAGGACCTGCCGGTGCTCTTGCGGACCGGCGCCGGCAGCGAGACGTACTCGGAGTCACCGATCACCAGGACCGTGGCGGGCGCTCCCTTCAGCGTGCCGTCCATGCGCCCGGCGGGACGGCGCGCGTCCCAGACGCCGCTCATGGCCATCCGGTGGGCGGCGCGCCCGCCGTCCGCGGGCATGGCGACCCGCAGGGCGAGGCGGAACGAGGACGTGCCCTCCAAGTGACCTGCGCCCGCGGCGAGCAGGGTCGGGGCGTCGTGCGGGAAGCCCGTCGCCGCGGCGGCCGGTGAGGGCGTCCCCTGGCACCCGGAGGCCAACGGGAGGACGGCGAGCGGCAGGGCGGCGGCCAGGAGGGCCGCCCGCGGGAGAGCCGCCGGCCGTGGCTGGACGGGCGCGCGGGACGGCCGCGGCCGCCGGTTCCGTCGGGGCATCGGGCCTCCTGCGGTCGGACAGGTCTTGGGAGCGCTCCCACTCCTCGATCACGCCGTGAACGTAGACCGACCGGGAGGCCGGGACATAGGGGTCTTCCACACCTTTCACGAATCGGCGGCCTCCGCGTCTGCGGACCTTGACACCCCTCCCTCGCGCCCGGATTCTTGGGAGCGCTCCCACTCCCCGGTGATTCCGGGCCGGTGCCCACCGGCCAGAGACGCGAAGGGCCGATCGAGGCCCCGACCGGAAGGAACACAGGTGAGAAGACGGCATCGATGGCGCGCGCTCACGGCGGTGTGCGCGTCGCTGACCCTGCTCTGCGGCGGCCTGGCCGCCGTGGCGGCGCCCGTCCAGGCCGCCGCCGCGGCGTGCAAGGTCGACTACAAGAAGGACGCCTGGGCCAACGGGTTCACGGCCTCCATCAGCATCACCAACCAGGGAGACGCCCTCAACGGCTGGAAGCTGACCTACTCCTACTCCGGGAACCAGAAGCTGACCAACGGCTGGAGCGGCAGGTGGAGCCAGTCGGGGCAGCAGGTCACCGTGGAGAACGAGAGCTGGAACGGCGCGCTCGCCTCAGGGGCCACCCTGAACGTCGGCGCCCAGTTCACCTACAGCGGCACCAACGCCGACCCTGCCGATTTCAGCCTCAACGGCGTCCGCTGTAACCAGAACTCCGCGCCGCCCACGGTGGCACTGACCAGCCCGGCCGCGGGCGCGATCTACTCCGTGGGCGGCACGGTACCGCTGGCCGCCACCGCGACCGCCGGCTCCGGCGCGACCGTGACGAAGGTGGAGTTCTACAGCCAGGACGGGCTGCTGGCCGCCGGGGACACCACCGCCCCGTACGGCCTGAACTGGACACCCACCGAGGCCGGCGACCACTCGCTCCACGCCAAGGTGACCGACAGCACCGGCGCGACCGCGCAGTCCGCGCCGGTGGGCGTCACGGTGACCGAGGGCGCGAGCGTCGTGGCGAGCCCGGCCTCGCTCACCATCGCGCAGGGCGCCAAGGCGACGTTCGGCGTCAGGCTGTCGAAGGCCCCGGCGGCGGACGTGACCGTGACGACCGCCCGTACCGCGGGCGGCGCCGGGCTGTCGGTGACCGGCGGCGGCACGCTCACCTTCACGCCGCGGAACTGGTCCACGGCGCAGAACGTGGAGATCTCCGCGGACACCACGGGCACCGGGCAGGCGACGTTCACCTCGTCCGCCCCCGGCCACGCGGCGAGCCGGACCACGGTGACCCAGGTGGCGGCCGTGGCGAGCGTCTACACCCAGCGCTTCCTCGACCAGTACAACAAGATCAAGGATCCGGCGAACGGCTACTTCAGCCCGGAGGGGATCCCGTACCACTCGGTCGAGACCTTCATGGTGGAGGCCCCCGACCACGGTCACGAGACGACCTCCGAGGCCTACAGCTACCTCATCTGGCTCGAAGCCATGTACGGCAAGGTCACCCAGAACTGGGCCCCCTTCAACGCCTCCTGGGCGCTGATGGAGAAGTACATGATCCCGACTCGGGCCGACCAGCCCACCAACTCCTTCTACCAGTCGGGCAAGCCCGCCACGTACGCCGCCGAGCACCCGGAGGTGACCTCCTACCCGTCGCAGATGGAGCCCTCCGTGCCGGTCGGCCAGGACCCGATCGCGTCCGAGCTGAAGTCGGCGTACGGGACCGACGACATCTACGGGATGCACTGGCTGCAGGACGTGGACAACGTCTACGGCTACGGCAACACCCCGGGCGGCGGCTGCGAGGAGGGCCCGTCCGCCGAGGGCCCGTCGTACATCAACACCTACCAGCGCGGTTCGCAGGAGTCGGTGTTCGAGACCGTCCCGCAGCCGACCTGCGACGCGTTCAAGTACGGCGGCACCAACGGCTACCTGGACCTGTTCGTGAAGGACTCCGGATACGCCCGGCAGTGGAAGTTCACCAACGCCCCCGACGCGGACGCGCGCGCCGTCCAGGCCGCGTACTGGGCGGACGTCTGGGCCGGGGAACAGGGCAAGGGCGGCGACGTCTCGGCCACCGTGGCCAAGGCGGGGAAGATGGGCGACTACCTGCGGTACTCGTTCTTCGACAAGTACTTCAAGCGGATCGGCGACTGCCACCCGGCCTCGTCCTGCCCCGCCGGGTCGGGCAAGAACAGCGCGCACTACCTGCTGTCGTGGTACTACGCCTGGGGCGGCGCCCTGGACACCAGCGCGGGCTGGGCCTGGCGCATCGGCGGCAGCGCCTCGCACTTCGGCTACCAGAACCCGATGGCCGCGTACGCCCTCGTCAACCACGCGCCGCTCGCCCCCAAGGGCGCGACGGCCAAGGCCGACTGGCAGACCAGCCTCACGCGGCAGCTACAGCTGTACAAGTGGCTGCAGTCCGCGGAGGGCGGCATCGCCGGAGGGGTGACCAACAGCTGGAACGGCAGCTACAGCGCCCCGCCGTCGGGGCTGACGAAGTTCTTCGGGATGGCCTACGACTGGCAGCCCGTCTACCACGACCCGCCGAGCAACCAGTGGTTCGGCTTCCAGGCGTGGTCGATGGAGCGGGTGGCCGAGTACTACCAGGTGACCGGCAACGCCGACGCCAAGGCCGTGCTGGACAAGTGGGTGGCGTGGGCGCTGCAGCACACCACGGCCGACCCCGCGGCCGGCACCATCAGGATCCCGTCCACGCTGGCCTGGAGCGGGCAGCCGGACGCGAACTGGTCGGGCGCCACCGGGATGCCGGGCGCCAACACCGGCCTGCACGTGACGGTGCGCGACTACACCAATGACGTGGGCGTGACCGCGGCGTACGCCAAGACGCTCACCTACTACGCGGCCAGGTCCGGGAACGCGGAGGCGAAACAGGCCGCCAAGGACCTGCTCGACGCCCTCTGGCAGAACGGCGACGCCAAGGGGGTCTCGGTCGCGGAGACCAGGGCCGACTACAGCAGGATCAAGGACCCCGTGTACATCCCCTCGGGCTGGTCGGGGACGATGCCGAACGGCGACCCGATCCGCTCCGGTTCGACCTTCATGTCCATCCGGTCGTTCCTCCAGGGCGACCCTGACTACGCGCGGGTCTGGGCCTACGCCAACGGGACCAGCTCGACCGCGCCGGTGTTCAACTACCACCGGTTCTGGGCGCAGGCCGACATCGCCCTGGCGATGGCGGACTACGGCCGCCTGTTCGACGAGTAGGACGCGGGAGCGCGAGACCGGACTCGTGGCGTGCAGCCGGGCACGCCACGAGTCCACCCTCGCGCGGGGACGGGTCAGTCGCGGGCGCTCTCCCACATGCGCAGGTAGGCCTCCGCGCCGCGCGACATGTCGGTGATGATCTCGTCGCCCGCCACGTTGCGCATGTCCGCGATCCAGTCGGGCACGAGGCCGTAGTTGGCGACGCCCTCGGCGTTGTAGTCCCAGGTGCGCAGGCCGGTCTGCGCGCGGTCGAGGGTCACGTTCGGGTCGACCGGCGAGGTGAACGGGTACCGCACCGGATTGTCCTGGTTGTTCTTCCGGGCGGGCGGGAGCGCGCCCATCCCGTTGGCGTCCAGGCCGTAGCCGTAGCCGAAGAACCGGCCCGGGTCACGGGCCTTCTTGGCCTCGCGCCACTCGCCGACGAAGCCGTCGGCCGCGTGCCCGTAGCTGGCGATCATGCCGCCGAGCCTGTAGATCCGGCCCGCGTAGCCCATGTCCATCCAGCTGTGGCTGGAGACCACCCCGGGGTACTTCGCCTCCTCCAGGATCGACAGCGTCCGTTCGGCCGCCTTCACGCTCATGTGGTCGATCTCGACGATCATCCCGCGTTGGATCATGCCCTTGACCATGTGCGCGCCCAGATCCGTGAGGCCCCTGATGTTGCAGTGCGGGGCCTTGGGATAGACCGGCAGCGTGATGCCGAGCGGGCGCAGGTGCGCGAGCGGCCCCGCGAGGAGGTCGGTGAGGTCGTTGGACGGCGTGATCTCGTTGTCGTGCTCGGGCCGGACGCAGGTGTCGGCCTGCCAGAACCGGCCGCTCCCCAGGAAGTTGCCGAGGTTGAGGATCACCCCGGTCGCGTCCCCGTCGAAGCGGACGCCGCACAGCGCGTTGTCGAACTTGTGGCAGACGAACATGGAGGCGACCCCGAGCCGCTGCATCTCGTCCAGGCCGTCGTCGATCTGCTTCTTCGTGCACTGCGGCCATCCGCCGATCTGCCGGCAGCCGAACGGTTCGGAGGTCTCGACGCCGAGGACGACCGCGAGCTTGCCCTGCGCGATGACCCCGCGGGCCTCGGCCGGGTTCTGCACGATGCGGAACCAGCCCTTGCCCGGGCCGCCGCTCTGCCCGTCGACGTAGGTTTCGAGCTCCCGCATGCGCTTGGCCTGGAGCCGGATCGAGTCCATCTCGTCGCAGCCGTACTTCTTGAGCGGGTAGATGTCGCAGAGGGTCCGGTTGGCCACCAGATGGTTGACCAGGATCCGCTGCCCGGCCCGCCACGACCGTTCCACCCAGGTGTAGTAGGCCTGCTGGTGGGTCAGGGACCCCTGGCTGGGCCAGTCCTTGAACGTCGGCCAGCCGGTGGTGTCGTGCGTCCCGACCGGGGAGCCCTTGCTGACGAAGTTCTCGAACCAGGCCAGCGAGCCGTCCTTGCCGTGGTCGGCGCAGTCGCGCAGCGCCTCCTCGACACCGCGCTCGTCGAACGGCTTGCCGCACATCAGGCTGCCGCCGAACGCCTCGTACGACATCAGGTGGCTGTGCAGGTCGGCGTAGCCGCGCACCTGCCCATCGGCGGTGGTGCCGCGGAACGGCTCGCCGGAGGCGTTGACGCCGTCGGGCGGCGCCACGGGAGCCGAGGGCGACGCGGCGGCCTTCGCCGCGGCGGGCGGGTCGAACGAGGCGAGCCCGAGCAGCACGACCGCGCTCGTCAGGACGGCCAGGGCGGCCCTGGCTATCGGATTCTCACGGGGCATGGCGGAGACCCTCCAGAAAGCGAATGATTTTCGCGTCTACTGGTTAGTACCACGACAGGGCCCCCGCGGTGAATGGCCTCCACGCCACTTCGGGACCCGGGCGAGGCGGTTCACCCGGTGACCGATGCCGGACTCGATCGAGCGAAACGTGCGGCGCCGTCCCGTCCGGCCAACATGATCAAGACATGGCGGCAGAAGAGGAACCGGAGACCGGGCGGCGAAGGCCGCGCCCCACGAGCCCGGCGGGCCTGGCGGCGGTGGTGCTTCTCCTCACCGCCACCTGGCTCACCGCGGGCGGCGACGCGCCCGGCCCCGGAGCCGGGCGCCGCGACGCCCCGTACCGCAAGGCGAGATTCCTGATCACCACCGGCGTCCCGCAGAACGGAGAGCGGACGAACGGGAACCCGCCGTGGCTCCAGGTGCGAGCAGTCACGGGGACCCCGCAGGACCGGCCGGTCCACGCGGTTCCGCCCCCTTCGCCGTCCGCCGGCACGGTACGGGAGATCATCGAGGGACCCGGCGGGACCTTCGTGGCCGTCGCCGCCCGGGCCAGGCCGTGCACGTCCCGCATCTACCGCTTCCGGCTCACCGGCGACGGGCACGCCACCGGGATCGAGCCGGTTCCCGGCGGCACCGTCGCCGCCCTGGCCGGTGGCGTGGCGATCAGCCCGGACGGCCGGCGCGTCGCCTTCACGACGGCGCCGTGTGCCGGAAGGCAGCCGGGCACCTCGCGCGGCGTGCTACCGGCCACACGGCCCTCGACGGCCACGCTCACGGTGCTGGACACCGCCTCGGGCCACCGCCGGACGTGGACCTCGGGGGTGAACTCGACCATCGGCGAGATCCTCTGGGCGCGCGACGGCCGTACGCTCGGCTACGCCCTCGGGGAGGTCGTCCGGCGAGCACCGGCACCGCCGTCCTACGACGGCCTCCCGGCACCCGGCCCCGGCGTGCGCGGTACCACCGTGCACGCCCTGGACGTACGGACGGCGGGAACGCGACTGCCCGCCGGTCGCGTCCTGTACCGGCACCAGGACGGTGCGGGCATCCTCCTCAGCGCGACCATGGGGCCGGATGGCAGGACCGGCTTCGGCATGATGAGGAAGGACGAGCCGGCGAGCGACGTGCTGTTCACGTTCGCCGAGGGACGCCCGATACGTGTCACCCGAACCATCCCGCACCGGCCCGGCATGGGCATCGGAGTCGCGCGCGGGGAACCCCGGTACGCCTGCCTGGGAGGTCTGGACGCCTTCGGCAGGGTCGTGGAGGGGACGCTCTCCTCCGGGAGGGAAACCTGCGGATCCGCCTATGCCCGCTGATCAGTGCGACGAGCGCGGTCCCGCCCGGAGGTGGGTGACCGCGCTCCTCTGGCTGCTCCGACCACCGCTCGGTGTTCGCAGTCCTGCGCCTGCCCTGAACAGCGACATAGTGTGGGTCGGTGTCCTTCGAGGAACGTTTGGAAGCGCACCGGGCCGAACTGACCGGCTACTGCTACCGCATGCTCGCCTGTACCGCCGAGGCTGAAGACGCCGTCCAGGAGACCCTGCTGCGCGCCTGGAAGAACGCCGGCCGGTTCGACGAGCGCAAAGCCGCCCTGCGCACCTGGCTGTACAGGATCGCCACCAACGTCTGCCTCGACATGGCCCGCAGCGCCCAGAGGCGCGCGCTCGCGATGGACCTCGGCCCGTCCTCACCCGCCGGAGGTTCCCTCGGCGCACCGCTGGGCGCCGCCGCCTTCGTGCAGCCGATCCCCGACCGGCTCCTGCCGCCCGCCAGCGGTGACCCGGCCGAGGTCGCCGCCGAGCGCGAGACGATCCGGCTGGCGTTCCTCGCCGCCCTGCAGACCCTGCCGCCACGCCAGCGGGCCGTCCTCATCCTGCGTGACGTGCTCCGCTGGTCGGCGCAGGAGGTGGCCGGGCTGCTCGACAGCAGCCCCGCCGCGGTGAACAGCGCCCTGCAACGCGCGCGTGCCGCCATGCCCGCGCGCCGCCCACAGGGCGGGAACGAGATCGACGAGGACCTGCTGGAGCGGTACGTCAAGGCGTTCACCACCTACGACATCGACGGCCTGGTGGCCCTGCTCCACCAGGACGCCACCATGTCGATGCCGCCGTTCGCCTGGTGGCTCGACGGCCGGGAGGCCATCCGGGCCGCCCTGGTTGGCGCGGCCGGTGCGTGTGCCGGCGACCGCCTCGTCCGCACCGCGGCCAACGGCTCACCGGCGTTCGCGCAATACCGCGATGGGAAGGCGTTCGGCCTGGTCGTCATGGATTTCCGCGACGGCCTGATCGCGAGCACGACGACCTACCTCGATCCGTCCCTGTTCCCGTTGTTCGGGCTGCCGATGACTCCCGAGCCGCCGCCCCGTATGTAGTTGCATGACCGACACCGTTTCCATGTGGCATGACGAGCGCGGCGAGGGCGACCCGGTGGTGCTCCTGCACGGCGGGCTGACCGACGGCCGCTGTTTCACCGGCAACCTCGACGGCCTCGCCGACACGTTCAAGATCTACCTGCCCGACCGGCGCGGCCACGGCCGCACGCCCGACGCCCCCGGCCCCATCACCATCGACCTCATGGCTCAGGACACGATCGCGTTCCTGGAGGGGGTGGTCGGCGGCCCGGCCCGGCTGGTGGGCTACAGCGCCGGCGGCACGGTGGCGCTGCGGGTGGCGACGCTCCGCCCCGACCTCGTCGAGCGCCTCGTCCTGATCAGCGCGGCCCACGACCTCGACGGACTGATCTTCAAGCCGTCGGCGGAGGGCGAGATGCCCGCCGCGCTCGTGGACGCCTACGCCGAGGTGTCGCCCGACGGGCGCGACCACTTCCCGGTCGTCATCGGCAAGATCGCGCACGCCGTCGCGACCGAGCCGAGCCCGGACCCGGCCGACCTGCGCGCGGTGACGTCCCGGACACTCGTCCTGTCCGGCGACGACGACCTGGTCACGCTCGATCACACGGTGGCGCTCTACCGGGCCCTGCCCGACGCCGAACTGGCCGTGCTGCCGAACGCCAGCCACCTGCTGTTGATGGAGCACGCCGAAACGGTCCGCACCATGGTGCGGACGTTCCTGACGACGGACGCCGCACCCACGTACATGCCCATCGCCCGTGCCCGCCGGGACGCCCCCGACGCAAGGTAGGCGCCGGGGACGCGGAACGGCCCGACCGGTACGCCGGTCGGGCCGTCACTCAAGTGATCACGTCAGCCGAACGCGGCTCCCCGGCTAACGGAACATCGGCACCACGAGGGGATCGAGGCTCACTCCGCGCGATGCCGTCCGCAGTGGTCGACGATCCCGCGGATCTCCTCCTCGGAGACATAGGCGTTCTGGAGTCGGATCGGCTCGTTGACGCCCATCGGCAGGAACAGCGCGTCGCCCTGCCCCAGCAGCCTCTCCGCTCCCGGCCGCTCGAGGATGACCCGGCTGTCGTCCGGCGAAGCGGTCGCGAACGCCAGGCGGGACGGCACGTTCGCCACGATCGGCCCGGTCATCACGTCCGCACTGGGCCGCCGGGTGGCCAGCACCAGGTGGATCCCCGCGGCACGGGCCAGCCGTGTGAGCCGCACCACCGCGTCCTCCACGTCGCCAGGCGCCACCATCATCAGGTCGGCCAGCTCGTCCACGACCACCAGCATGTACGGGTACGGCACCCGCTCACCGCCGGGCGGCGAGGGAAGCCTGCCCTCCCTCACCGCGGCGTTGAGATCGTCGATATGCCGGAACCCTGACGCCGCCAGGTCGTCATAGCGCCGGTCCATTTCACCGACGACCCGTTCGAGCGCCTCGGCGGCCCTCTTCGGATGGGTGATGATCGGCGTGATCAGATGGGGAAGGCCCTGGTACATGGTCAGCTCGACCCGTTTCGGATCGACCAGGATCATGCGCACCTCGTCCGGCGTCGCCCGCATCAGCACCGAGGTGATGAGCCCCCTGACGCACGTCGACTTGCCTGTGCCGGCCGCACCCGCGATCAAGAGGTGTGGCAGCTTCACCAGGTTCGTCACGACCGTGCGGCCCACGGCGTCCCTGCCGAGCCCCACCACCATCGGATGGTTCTCGCCGGTCGCCGCCTGCGAGCGCAGCACGTCACCAAGGCCGACGATGTCCCTGTCCACGTTCGGGATCTCCACCCCGATGGCCGACCTGCCGGGGAGCGGGGAGCTGATCCGCACGTCCGCGCTCCGCACCGCGTCCGCGATGCTCCCGGTCAGCGCGGTGAGCTTCTCCACCATCACCGCCGAACCCGGCTCGATTTCGTACCGGGTCATCGTCGGTCCGCGGGTGAATCCGGTGACCCGGGCGCCGATGCCGAACCGCTCCAGCACCCTGGTGAGGACGTCCACCACCACGTCGTTGGCCTTGGTACGCGGCCTGGCCACGGTCCCCGGTCGCAGCGCCCATGGGTCAGGGAGAACGTACCGGGCGCCAGGCGACACCGGCACACGCCCGATGCGCTTGAGTTCGCGCGCCACGACGGTGGCGTCCGCGGGCCGGTCCTCAGGGTCCTTGGCGAGCATGGCCAGGACGAGCGCGTCCAAGTCCGTGGGGATGTCGGCTCGAACCTCGCGTGGGGAGGGTGCGGGTCTGGCGAGGTGCTGGGCGACCATGGCCTGGAGGTCGTCGCCGGGAAAGACATGCCTGCCGGTGAGCATGTGGAAAAGGGTGCAGCCGAGGGCGTAAAGATCGGCCCGCCCGTCCAGCGGCCCTCCCGCGGCCTGCTCGGGCGGCATGTACGCGAAGGTCCCCATCCGGCCGCCTGCCGCGGAGAGCCCTGCCGTGGCGCCCTTGAGCCGGGCGATGCCGAAGTCGCATATCTTCACCCGCCCGCCGGGCAGCAGCATCAGGTTGGCCGGCTTGATGTCGCGGTGCACGACTCCGGCGGCATGTGCGGCCGCCAACCCCTCGGCTGTCTGCGCCCCGTAATCCAGCACCTGTTCGATGGGCAGCCCGCGAGGGTGCCGGGCCAGTACCCTGCGCAGGTCCTGCCCGGTTAACAGTTCCAGTACCAGGAAGGGGCACCCGCCCTCGTGTCCGACGTCGTGAACCGTGGCGATCGACGGATGAGACAAACGGGCCGCGGCCTTGCCTTCTCGGCGGAACCTGGCCATCGCCGAGGCCATCTCGCGCTCGTCCGACCAGTCGGCCAGGAGGACCTTCAACGCGACGGGACGTTCCAGCGACAGATCAAAGCCGCGCCATACCTCGCCCATGCCGCCGCGGCCCAGCAACTCCTCGAGACGGTACCGGCCCGCCAACTCCGCTCCCGGCCGCATGCTCACCCTCACGCCGTCCACCGATCAGCCGCACGTCTCCCAACGACCTTAGGACATCCCATCGGCCGAGCCACCCCAACGATCCGCTCGGTGCCCGCGTAATCCTCGCGCACCTCCAAGTGATCGCCTCGATGAAGCGCTGTGGTTCACCCATGGTGGGCTCAACGGCCACCGGACCCTCTCATCGGTAAGTGGCTCACCTGGGCCAGACCATCAGGCGGGCCTGGGCGCGCCACACGTCCGGTCGGGCAGGGTCGCCGGCGCTCGCGGGCGGCCACGCCGAGCCGAGCATGACGCAGGATGTCTACATGGGTCGCAACGTGGCGTCCACCTAGGCGGCCGAGGTCGAACACAGGCCGTCAACGAAGGCCGGACGGTACCTGAGCCTGCTGATGCGGCCTCCTTCGCGGAATGAACCCTCGTCGGCCACACTGAGACCATGGAGTACGTCGGCCGGGTGCCCGCCCCGCCGCTCGATCGGTTCATCGACGACATCTACTGCCTGACCGGAGTGCCGCGCCATCGTCGGATGAACGTTCCGCCGATGCCGTCGGCACACCTGTTCGTCAACCTGGGCGGACCGGCCCGCCTCTGGGATTCGGACCCTTCGGTGCCGCCGGCGGTGATCATCGATGGGTGGTTCATGGGCGTATGGACCCGGCGTTTCCTCGTCGAGTATCCCGCACAGGTGCGACTGGTCGGGGTGCACTTCAAGCCCTGGGGTCTTTCGCCGTTCGTCGGCATGCCGGCGACCGAGCTGCGTGACCGATGGGTGCCGGTCGACGCCGTCTGGCAACGGGCTTTGGACCGGATCCGCGACCAGGTCGGCGACACCGCCACGACCACCGAGGCACTGCGGGTGGTGGAGGACGAACTGCGATCGCGACTCGCCCGGGCAGCGTCGCGTGGTCTCGGCCTGGTCCGGCACACCGGCGAGCGTCTGGAGACCTCCCACGGCGCGGTCCCGGTCGGCGCGTTGGCCGATGCCGCAGGAGTGAGCGGCAATCATCTGGCCACGCTGTTCAAGTCTCATGTCGGGGTCACCCCGAAACGGGTGGCGCGGATCTACCGGTTTGCGCACCTGATCCTGTCCGTGGACGCCCTGGGTCCGGTCGACTGGTCGGACCTCGCCCAGACGGCGGGCTACTTCGACCGGGCCCACTTCAGCAGGGAGTTCAAGGACTTCACCGGCCACACCCCGACGGAGTACCTGGCCCTGCGGCGCCGGTTCCCCGCCGAGCGAGGGTTCCCGCCGGACAGCGGTCCGATGCCCGCAGAGTGATTTCTTACAAGCCTTGTCGCCTCCGGGGACGACAGGATCGGAGGGCGAACGCACGAGGAGACCGGAGGAGAACCTGTGGGCATAGTGATCATGCACAGTGCGGTGTCGGTCGACGGCTTCATCGCCGACGAGAACGACGAGGTCGGGCCGCTCCACGATTGGTACTTCAACGGGGACACCCCGATCACCGAAGCCGGCGACGGGCAGTACGACCATTCCGGGGTGGGAAGCGGCTTCAAGGTCTCACAGGCGTCATCGGAGTACGTCCGGTCGGCGTGGGAGTCGATCGGCACGATCGTGATGGGCCGCCACCTGTTCGACCTGATGAACGGCTGGGAGGGACGGCCGCCCACGGGCGACCACGTGGTCGTGGTGTCCCACCGGCCCAAGCCCGAGGGCTGGCACCCCGAGGCGTCGTACCACTTCGTCGATGGCGTGACGGCTGCGATCGACAAGGCCCGGGAGCTCGCCGGGGAGCGGGCCGTCGCCGTGAACGCCGGCGACGTGGGCGGCCAGATTCTCGCGGCCGGCCTCGTGGACGAGGTGGCGATGGACGTGGTGCCGGTGGTGTTCGGGTCAGGGAAACGCTACTTCGGCAGCATCGACGAGCAGCATCTGCTGGAGCAGCCTCACGTGGTCATCCAGGGCGACCGGGTGCTGCATCTGGCGTTCAAAGTGCGCCGCTAGATGACCGATGGCAAGCGGGGTGCTGTTGTGCTCAGTGGTCCCGGCGGCACGATCCCCACTGGACCGAGCGCCAGAACGGCCCGACCGGTGTGCCGGTCGGGCCGTATCTGGTACTACGGGTGGAGGTGGCGGGAATCGAACCCGCGTCCTTCGATGATGAGCCAGGGCTTCTCCGGGTGCAGCCTGCTTGACGCTTTCTCAGCCCCGGCGCTCACGCAGGCGTGTCGCCGACGGGCTCAGTCGCTGTTAGATGTTCCCTCTCACCCCGCGACCGGGTGGGAGGGTGGAGTCTCCTGATGATGCCAGACCCCGGGACGGAGACGCTCCCGGGCTGACAGAGTCGCTACTCGCCTCAGGCGGCGAGAGCGAACTCGGACTGCTTCTTGTTGGCAGTTATTGGTTTGCTGTCACAGGATTAACGAGGTCACGACAGCAACCCTCGACCCGCTTCCCCTGCCTCGACCTATCGAAGTCGAAGCCGGTCACCCCCATGTTCAGTTGTCAACGCGGACGCCTGGGCATCCGTAGCTGAACGCTACATGCACAACGCGCTCGACGCCAACGGGATTCCCGTCCGGGCGAGCGGGACGGAAGATGCCCCGGAACGAAGTGACGCCCCGGTGAGCGGCGACAGAGCGCTCGCTCACCGGGGCCGACCGGCAGGGTCGGGCCGGTCCGGACGGCAGAGCCTCCCCCGAGACGAGGCTCTGGTCTCATCACGTCGACTGAGTCCGCAACCCCCCGAGCGGTTCCTCAGTCACCTGTAAAGACGCTCAGGACCCCAACGGGGGTTGCGGCCCGGCCGTAAAGAGAACACAAAAGCCGGGACCGCCGTCAGCCGGAGGCCACGGCGGGGACGGCGGGGGTGCCGGTGATGAAGCCCGCGGCGAGCTTGGCGGTGTTGGCCCTGCCCTCGACGGCGATCGCGAAGGCCAGGTCGCCGCGCGACCCGACGAACCACGACACCGGCTTGCCGCCCTGGTCGGCCACGGCCACCACGCCGGACACGTTGGCACCGGTACGGACGTTGGCCTCCCGGGCGGTGCCCTGGAAGACCGAACGCCGCATCAGCTTCTTCATGTCCGAGGTCGGCACCGGGTTGAGGGGCTGCGCCGCCACGCCCTGCTGGGGGTCACGGGGGTCGTTCAGCAGGTAGGGCGGGCGCCAGGTGCCGGTCTCGACCGCGCCGGCGACCATGGCCATGGCCAGCGGGCTCACCTGGATCCCGCCCTGGCCGATCATGGTGGCGGCCTTCTGCGCCTCGTTGGCGGGCCTGGGCACGGAGCCGGAGAACGCCGGGACCGACAGGCCCCAGTTCTTGCCGAGGCCCAGCCGGTCCGCCTCGGCGACCAGCGCGCCGGCGTCCAGGCGGCTGCTCAGATTGGCCAGGGTGGTCGCGCAGGAGTAGGCGAAGCTCATCTGCAGGGTGGACTTTCCGCGCGCCTGGCCGGGGTTGGTGAAGGTCTGGCCGCCGACGGTGGTGGTGGCCGGGCACTCGGTCGGGGTGTTCTGCGACATCCCGCCGTTCAGCAGCGCCTGGGCGGAGATGATGCCGAAGGTGTAGCCCGGCGAGTAGCGGCCCTCCATGGCCAGGTTGCGCCCCTGGGTCAGGTGGTTGGCCACCGCCATGACCTCGCCGGTGCTGGGCCGGACGACCACCATGGAGGCCGGGACCTTGAGGCCGCTCAGGGCCAGCTCCGCCCGGGGCTGGAGCTTGCGGTCGATGGTGGTCCGGACCGGCTGCGGCTCCAGGCCCGGCCACGAGCGCAGCTCCTGCCGCACCTTGCCGTCGGGGTCCTGCGCCACCACCCGTACGGTGGGGATGCCCGCCAGCCGGCGCTGCTGGAGGAGCTGCAGGCCGCTGGCGCCGATCGTGTCGCCGGGCTGGTACGGGGCGCCGACCTGCTGGAGGCGGTCGGCGGTGGCCGGGCCGAGCGTGCCGACCAGCTCGGGCGCGAGCTGCGCGGCGATGGGCGCCTGGACGTTCTGGACCTGGAACCCGCCCATCTGCTGGAGCCGGAGGATGAGCGCGTTGTTCGCGGGCTTCTGGAGCGTCAGCAGCGGCAGGAACGCGTGCGGCGGGGCCGAGCGGACGCGGCCGAGCAGGCGCTCGGAGTCCAGCTTCTGCCCGCCGGCGGTCTTGGTGGCGTTGGCGAGCTGCTCCACGGTCTTCTTCGGGTCGCGCAGCTGCCCCGGGTAGACACCGACGATGGCGGCGTTGACCTTGCGCAACAGCGGGTGCGCGGCCGAGTCCTGGATGGGGGCGCGCGCCGGGACCTCGGTCACCACGGCCAGGCGCTGGCCCGGCTTGAGGCTGGGGTGGATGATCGACGGGTCCCACTGGACCTTCCACTTGCCGTCGATCCGCTTCAGCTTCATGGAGCCGGTGTAGGTCCACGGCTGGCCGTTCTCGCCCAGGTCGACCTTCACCGAGAACTTCGCGTCGGCTGCGTCGCCCGTCTTCGTGATGGCCTGGCCGTGGGAACGGTCGGTGCCGGGCTGGACCGGCACGCCCAGGGCCATCTTGAGGGACGCGGCGTCGAGCTGGCCGCGGACCTGGCCCAGCGCGGCGGCGACCGCGGACTGGTCGGTCCCCGTGGTCTTACGCGCGGCGGCCTTGTAGTTGCCCACCTGCCAGGCGATCAGGAAGTCGCGCATGGCGGGCAGGGCGGACGGCTCGGCGAAGCATCCGGCCGAGCCGCCGACGACGAAGACCGCGCAGGCCGTCACCGCGATCACCCGGCGCGGCGTCGACCGGGCGGGGTCCCGGGGGGCCCGCCCGCGGGCTCGGTTGCTCATCGGTACCCTTCACCGTCTCCTGAGCCGGGCGGACGCGGCGCGCCGCATCTCCCGGTCGGCCTCGCGCTTGGCGATGGCTTGACGCTTGTCGTAGGACTTCTTACCACGGGCCAGGCCGATCTCGACCTTGGCTTTACCGTCCTTGAAGTACAGGGCAAGGGGGATCAGCGTCCAGCCGGGCTCGGACGACTTGGCGATGATCTTTTGGATCTCCCGCTTGTGCAGCAGCAGCTTGCGGCGCCTGCGGGGGGCGTGGTTGGTCCAGGTGCCCTGGGTGTACTCGGGGATGTGGACGTTCTCCAGCCACACCTCGCCGTCCATGACGTGGGCGTAGCCGTCGGCGAGCGTGGCACGGCCGGCGCGCAGCGCCTTCACCTCCGTGCCCATCAGGACCATGCCCGCCTCCCACTCGTCGTCGATGTGGTAGTCGTAGCGGGCGCGCTTGTTCTGGGCGATGAGCTTGCGCCCTGTCTCACGTGGCACTCGTAATCAGCCTCGGTCCTTGTCCGGCAGCGTCGCGAGCAGCCCCCGCAGCACCGACTTCGCGCGCTGCTCGGCCGCTCTGGGCGGGCGGTCGGCGGGGACCTCCACGTCGGGTTCGATCCCCACCCCGTCGAGATTACGGCCGGCCGGGGTCCGATAGCGACCGACGGTCAGCTCGATCGCCGAGCCGTCGGGCAGCCTGATCGGCTCCTGCACCGAGCCCTTCCCGTAGGTACGGGATCCTACGATCACCGCGCGGTCGCGGTCGCGGAGGCCGCCCGCCACCACCTCCGCCGCGCTGGCGGTGCCCGCGTCCACCAGCACCACCAGCGGGGACACCGGGTCGCCCGGCTCGGTCACCGTGAACCACCGGACGGGACGCCCGCGCCGCTCGTAGCTGGCCACCGGCCCGCCGTCCAGGAACACCGAGGTCGTGCCCACCGCCTCCTCCAGCAGGCCGCCGGGGTTGCCGCGCAGGTCGAGCAGGATGCCTCCGGCGCCGCGCCGCGGGTCGCCGGTGACGGCCCGGCGGACCTCCCGGCCCACGCCCCGGGTGAACGCCTCGATCCGGATCATCCGGGTGCGGGGGTCGGGGTCGGTCACCGTGACGTCCCCGGCGCGCACCGCGGTACGGAGGAGGTGGAGGGTGTGCTCGCGTCCGCCGCGGCCGACGGTCAGCCGCACCGGGGAGCCGGGACGGCCGCGCAGGGCCATCGCGACGCGGGAGACGTCCCATCCCGCGACCCGTTCGGCGCCCACGCCGAGGATGGTGTCGCCGCTCCGGACCCCGGCGCGCTCGGCCGCCGATCCGGGCCGTACCCCGGCGACCCGGACCCGCGGGCCCGCGCCCGTGCCGGTGTCCGTGCCGGCGCCCGGACCGGCGCCCGGACCGGTGTCCGTGCCGGTGTCCGTGCCCAGCCAGAGGCCGACGCCGCTGTAGCGGCCGTCGAGCCGCCCCTGGAAGTCCGCGAACTCGCCGGCGGAGTAGTAGCGCGCCCACCGGTCGCCCAGGCGGCGCAGCATCCCTTCGATGGCGGCCCGGTCGAGCTCGCCGCGCACCATCGGCCCGGCCGCCGCCTGCTCGCCGATCCGCCAGGCGGTCTCGTCCAGGAGCGAGGGGCGGGACGCGCTCGCGGAGCGCCGCTCACCGCCACCGGAGAACGCGCCGACGGCGTAGGCGCACATCACGACGACGGCGGCGGCCGCGGGACGCGCCGCGCGACCGGTCAGCCGGAACATGCGGTCAGTCTAGATCGCGCCCTGGCGTACGTGCGCGCGGATCTAGATCTTGAGATAGCGGCGCAGGGTGAGGAAGGAGGCCACGGCGCACAGCAGCACACCGAAGCAGATCGAGACGATGATGACCCAGACCACCGTGCCCCAGCCCAGCTGGCTGGCGAACCCGACGTTGCCGGCCAGCCGGTCGATCAGCATCGTCTTGCTGAGCACCAGCAGGATCGAGGAGAACATCCCGCCGATCAGGCCGGCGATCGCGCCCTCCAGGATGAACGGCATCTGGATATAGGTGTTGGACGCGCCGACCAGGCGCATGATCCCGGTCTCCCGGCGCCGGTTGAACGCCGACAGCCGGACCGTGTTGCCCACCAGCAGGACCGCGGCGATGACCTGGACGAGCGCGATGAACAGCGCCGCGAACTGGAGCCCGTTGAGGATCGTGAAGAACTTCTTCAGGATCTCCTGCTCGTTGATCACCTGGTCCACGCCCGGGCGGCCCAGGACGGCCTGGGCGACGCCCTTGTACTCCTCGGGGTTCTTCAACCGGATCCGGAAGGAGTCGGGGATGTCACCCTCCTTCGCGCTCTGCACGAAGCCGGGGGTGCTGGCGAAGCGGTCCTTGAAGCGGGCGTACGCCTGCTGCTTGCTCTCGTACTCCACCTTGGCCACCTGAGGCAGCTTCTCCAGCTCGCCCTTGAGCTCCTGCTTCTCCTGCTCGGTGGCGTCGGCCTTCTTGCAGGTGGGGTTGGAGCTGGTCTTGGCGCACAGGAAGATCGAGACCTCGACCTTGTCGTACCAGTAGGTCTTGGAGGAGTTGACCTGCTGCCTGATGAGCAGCCCGGTGCCGAAGAGCGCCATGGCGATGGCGACGGTGATGACGAGGGAGATCGTCATCGTCAGGTTCCTGCGGAGACCGATCCAGATCTCCTGGAGAACGAACTGTACGCGCATGCCTCGTTGTCCTTGATCGCCTGTGCCCCCGCTGGGAGCGCGGGTCCGGTGCAGGCTATGCCATCCGCCTGGTGGTCATACGCCCGTCGCGAACCCTGGGTTCGGATGACGTGCCGCCGCCGCGGCCGTCGCCCGGCCGGGGGGCCGGGCCCGCCTGTCAGTAGGCCTGGCCGTAGACGCCGCGCGACTGGTCACGGATGATCCGGCCGTCCTCCAGCTCGACGACGCGCTTGCGGAACGCGTCGACGATCGCGGCGTCGTGGGTGGCCATGACCACGGTGGTGCCGGTCCGGTTGATCCGGTCCAGCACCTTCATGATGCCGATCGAGGTCGCCGGGTCGATGTTCCCCGTGGGCTCGTCGGCCAGCAGGATCATCGGCCGGTTGACGAACGCCCGCGCGATCGCGACGCGCTGCTGCTCACCACCGGAGAGCTCGTCGGGCATGCGGTGCGCCTTGCCCTCGAGACCGACCAGGTCGATGACCTCGGGCACCACCTTGCCGATGAAGCGCCGGGGCTTGCCGATCACCTCGAGGGCGAACGCGACGTTCTCGAAGACGTTCTTGTTGGGCAGCAGCCGGAAGTCCTGGAACACGCACCCGATCCTGCGGCGCAGGTGCGGCACCTTCCAGTTGCTCAGCCGGCTCAGGTCCTTGCCCGCCACGTGGACGTGCCCCTGGGAAGGACGCTCCTCCTTGAGGATGAGGCGGAGAAAGGTCGACTTCCCCGAACCGGACGGGCCGACCAGGAAGATGAACTCGCCCTTGTCGATGGCGACGTTCACATGCTGGAGGGCGGGGCGGTTCTGGGTCGGGTAGGCCTTGGTGACGTTGTCGAAATGGATCACGGCTGCATCACGGTGGTTCAGCACCATTCTTGCGAAGGACCCGCGCGGTCACGTACGGGAGGAATCGCGTCTATATCTGTTGTCGTCCCTATGATGCGGACTGTAGTTTTCTTGTAGCTATTGGTGAGCCCTGACCGGAGGGCCCCGGAGATTGCGCGGACCTGCCCGGGGGCGGGTGACGAAGGCCGTGCAGGCGCCGGTGGTCTCCGGCTCGACCAGGTCCGTCAACCTGTCTGAGGCGGCATCATACAGCCGCCCATCCGGCTGCTACGTCACCTCCAGTGGCGGGTGCGGGCTGCGACTGCGGGCCGTCGGGCCGCGAACGGCCGACTCTAAGGGCTCCGGCCCCGACCGCGGTAACCCGGCGGCCGGCGAACCGAACGGCCTCGTGCAGTGTAGAGGTGGAGAACGCCCCCCTCGACCGAACGGGCCTCGGACTGGTCCAGGACTTTACCGCCAGGTCATGATGATTGCTGTGGAATCGCGCCTAAAGTTCTCCGTGACAGGAAGTTCCCGATCGAGAGGGACGGCCCCATGAGCTGCGAACATCTGATCTGCGCCCGGTGCTCGGGTCCGGTGGTCGAAGGCCGCTGCCCGACCTGCCGGGACGCCCGGGACGAGGTGCACGGGCGCGGCCCGTCCATTCCGCCCGCACTGGTCCTCGCCGGACTGGTCGCCCTGCTCTTCGTCGCGCTCGTCCTCCAGCGCCTCCACTGACGACCGCGGCGCCCGCCCGGCCAGGGGTCAGGGCGTCTTCGGGGGCGGGGTGACGGCCTTGTAGACCCCGCCGGCATCGGCGATCACGTCGGCCTTGGGGCGCGGCGCGTCCTCGTCCTCGTCCTCGTCCTTGGGCCGGGCGGGATCGTACGCCGCGAACTGCAGCGTCTCCGAGACATGGATCTCATTTCCCTCGACCGTCCCGTCGAGCAGGTGCTCGATCTCCGCCGGGATCGGCGGCTTGGTCCCCTTCTCCTTCTCCTTGTCCCGCACCCCGGTGACGCTGTTGCGGTAGAGGGAGTAGAGCACCAGCCCGCCCCCGTGCTCGGTGCGCAGCGGGAAGATCGGGTACGGCGTGGCGGTGATCACGGTCTGGAGCGTCAGCTCCTTGCCCCGGGCCTTCCGCCTCGCCTTGCGGGACTGCTCGTAGTAGCCGGTGGTGACGGGCCCGGCCCGCATCACCTTCGCCGCCACGCTGTCGGGGCCCTCCGAGGCCACGGTCGCCTGGATCCCCGGCATCTCCCGCGGCCTGATCAGCACCGAGGTGTCGGAGGTGGTCAGGGCCGTGGCGTACCCGCCGGCGTCCGTCACGACCTTGGGCTGCCTGGCCTTGGGCGCCAGGACCGTGCGCAGGCTCAGCGTCCAGCGCTGCCCGGGCGCGCGGAGGATGAAGGCCATGAGGACGGTACGGGTGCTCTCGGCCTCGCCCCGGACGGTCCGCGGCACCGAGGCCACGAACCACTGCGGGTAGACGTCGGGCTCCAGCTTGGGGACGTACAGCTTGGGCTCGGCGTAGTCGTACCGGCGGACCGGGTCGCCGTCGAAGGCCGCCTTGCGGTACTCGGCGGCGGTGAGCGGCGACTCGCCGTCGGAGACCCAGGTCAGCGCGAGCCGCTCGTCCCCGGCGGCGCGCGCCACGTCGTCGTTGATCGTGAACGTCCGGAACTCGCGCCGCGCCACCTGGGCGGTCAGCGGCTCGGGCGCCTCGGTCGTGGCGGTGACCACGGTCGTGGGACGGGCCTCGGGCCGGCGGTCGGCGCAGGACACGACCAACGGCGTCGCCACCACCAGCGCGGCCGCCGTCAGCGAGGTTCTCCGCGCAGTGCTCATGACCCCGTAACCCACCTCTCCCCCGCCCTCCCGAGGCCGGGCCCGCGCGCCGGCGTTCCGTCCGCCGCGGCGGCCCATGATCCCCGTGATTCTGCCACTCCCAGCGTATGGGCCGGGCCGCGGACGTGGTATCGGCAGGGCGCTCGGGCACTCCGGGACGGCGATAAGCTCGGTGTGTGGCAGGCATCGACCCCGTAGAGCAGCTCAAGGAGCTCGGCGCGACCCTGTCCGGCATCGAGCAGGTGCTGGACCTCGAGGGTATGCGGCGCGACATCGCCGGGCTGCGTGAGCAGTCGGCCGACCCCGACCTGTGGAACGACCAGGAGCGCGCCCAGGCGGTGACGCGCCGGCTGTCGTACCTGGAGAGCGAGCTGGGCAGGGTCGAGGGCCTGCGCCAGCGGCTCGACGACGTCGTCACCCTCTACGAGCTCGCCGACGAGATGGACGACGAGGACACCCGCAAGGAGGCGGACGAGGAGCTGGCCGGCCTGAACAAGGCGATCCAGCTGCTCGAGGTCCGCACCCTCATGTCGGGCGAGTACGACGAGCGCGCGGCGCTGGTCACCATCAACGCCCAGGCGGGCGGCGTGGACGCGGCCGACTGGGCCGAGCAGCTCCAGCGGATGTACCTGCGCTGGGCCGAGCGGCACGGCCACCCCACCGAGATCTACGAGACGTCCTTCGCCGAAGAGGCCGGGATCAAGTCGACCACCTTCGCGGTGAAGGCCCCCTACGCCTACGGCACGCTGCGCGGCGAGCACGGCACGCACCGCCTGGTGCGCATCTCGCCGTTCGACAACCAGGGGCGCCGGCAGACCTCGTTCGCCGGGCTCGACGTCGTGCCGGTGGTGGAGCAGAGCGACCACGTCGACATCGACGAGAACGACCTGCGGATCGACGTCTACCGGTCGTCGGGTCCCGGCGGCCAGGGCGTCAACACCACCGACTCCGCGGTGCGCATCACCCACCTCCCGACCGGGATCGTGGTCTCCTGCCAGAACGAGCGCAGCCAGCTGCAGAACCGCGCGACCGCGATGGGCGTGCTGCAGGCCAAGCTGCTGGAGCGCAAGCGGCAGGAGGAGGCGGAGAAGATGTCGCAGCTGCGCGGTGAGGGCACCAGCAGCTGGGGCACCCAGATCCGCAACTACGTGCTGCACCCGTACCAGATCGTCAAGGACCTGCGCACCGGCGTGGAGGTCGGCAACCCGTCCGCGGTGCTGGACGGCGACATCGACGAGTTCATCGAGGCCGAGATCCGCTGGATGCGCCAGCAGGAGGCCGGCACCGCCTGACCGGGCCCGCCTGACCGGGTGCCTGCCTGACCGGGTGCCTGCCTGTCCGGCCCGCCTGACCGGGTGCCCGCCGGGGGTGCCCGACATCCCCGCCACAGCTGGACCACCCGCCCCAAGGCCGCACCTGGCCGACATAAGCCGCAATGACATTTTCGCAGGGTGACCCCATGGTCACCCTGCGAAGATGGTCTGTGGGTTCGGCCGGGTGCCGGAAGGTCCCGCTCAAGTTGACCGCTGCGGTGGGCCCCACCGGCACCCGTCGAACGGCCGCCGGCCCCTTCCCCGATCGAGACGTTCGGCCGAGGAAGGGGCCGGCGGCGCCACCCGGCGTCGCCGGACGGCGACGCGCCGCACGTAACGCTCACCGTACCCGCCCGGAGTGATCGCCGAAAGTGACGCCGCGCGGACCCAGCGTGCGGACCGCGCGTCTGACTCCGAGTGCGGCGGGGAGTCCGGGCTCACACCCCGCCGCACTCGGGCCACGGCCGCCACGGTCCGGTGGCCGTCAGAGTCCGGTGGCCACCGGAGTCCGTGGGACCGCCGGAGTCCGGTGAACGTCAGAGTTCGGTGGACGGCAGGCCGCTCGCGGTGACCAGGGTGCGGATGGCGCCGAGCGCCACCGACAGCGTGGCCAGGTCGAAGCTGTCGCTCTCCCAGATCTCCGACAGCGTCTGCTGGGCCCGCGACACCGCGGTCCGGTTCTTCTGCGACCAGTCCAGCAGCCGCGCCTCGGGCTCCGCCCCCGGCTCGCTGGTGACCAGCACGTCCCGGGTCAGCGCCGCGTGCGCCGCGTACAGGTCGTCGCGCAGCGCCGACCGGGCCATCGAACGCCACTTGTCGTCCCGGGGCAGCTTGATGATCCGCTCGCGCAGCCGCGACAGCTGGAGCCGGTCGGCCAGGTCGAAGTAGACCTCGGCGACCTCCTCCACCGGCCGGCCGGTGTCGTGCGCGATGCCCACCAGGTCGAAGGTGGAGTACGCGGGCACCAGGATCGCGCACTGCTCCGCCAGCCCGTCCGGCACGCCGCGCTCGGCGAAGCCGTCCCGGCGCTGCTCGAACGCCGCCAGGTCCAGGCCCACCAGCAGCTTGGGCAGCAGGGTGCCGAGCCGAACCGCGCCCTCGCTGAAGAAGTCGATGGTCTCCCGGATGTCGAACGGGGGCCGCCGGTTGTGCAGCAGCCACCGCGCGCCCCGCTCGGTCAGCTTGCGCGCCTCCAGCAGCATCTTGATCTGCGTGGACTCGTCGACCTGGTGGGACAGCCCCTCCACCGACCGCCAGAACCGCCCCATGTCGAAGACCTCGCGGGCCACCAGGTAGGCGCGGGCGATGTCCGGCGAGGACGCCCCGGTCTCCTCGTTCAGGCGGAACCCGAACGTGATCCCGCTGTTGTTGACCACGTCGTTCACCACCGCGGTGGTGATGATCTCCCGGCGCAGCGGGTGCCGGTCCATCAGGTCGCGGAACCGCGGCCGGAGCGGGGTCGGGAAGTAGTCGACCAGCCACGACTCCAGGTAGGGGTCGTCGGGCAGGTTCGAGGACACCAGCTCGTCGTCCAGGGTCAGCTTGGCGTAGGCCAGCAGCACCGCGAACTCGGGGCCGGTGAGCCCCAGCCCGGCCTGCCGGCGCTCGGCCAGCGCCTTGTCGTCGGGCAGGAACTCCAGCCGCCGCTTGAGCCGCCCGTCGCGCTCCAGCTTGCGCATGTAGCGGGCGTGGACGTGCATCATGGACGGCGCCTGCGCCCGGGCCGCGGCCAGCACGACGTTCTGCGCGTAGTTGTCGCGCAGCACCAGCTGGGCGACCTCGTCGGTCATCTCGTACAGCAGGGCGTCGCGCCGGTCACGGGACAGCTCGCCGTCGCGGACGGCCTGGTCCAGCAGGATCTTGATGTTGACCTCGTGGTCGGAGGTGTCCACACCGGCGGAGTTGTCGATGAAGTCGGTGTTGACCAGACCGCCGCCGCGGGCGAACTCGATCCGGCCGAGCTGGGTCACGCCCAGGTTGCCGCCCTCGCCGATCACCTTGCAGCGCAGCTCGGCCGCGTCGGCCCGCACCGGGTCGTTGGCCTTGTCGCCGACGTCGGCGTGGTTCTCGGCGGACGACTTGACGTAGGTGCCGATGCCGCCGTTCCACAGCAGGTCCACGGGGGCGCACAGGGCCGCGTGGATCAGCTCGAACGGCGTCATCGCCTTGATCTCCTCGGCGACGCCCAGCGCGGCCCGCATCTGCGGGGTCAGCCGGATCGCCTTGGCGGTACGGGGGAACACCCCGCCGCCCTTGGAGATCAGGGAGGTGTCGTAGTCGGCCCAGGAGCTGCGGGGCAGCTTGAACAGCCGCTCCCGTTCGGCGAACGAGCGGGCCGGATCGGGGTCGGGGTCGATGAAGACGTGCCGGTGGTCGAACGCGGCGACCAGCCTGATGTGCTCGGACAGGAGCATCCCGTTGCCGAAGACGTCGCCCGACATGTCGCCGATGCCGACGACGGTGAAGTCCTCGTTCTGGATGTCGGTGCCGAGGGAGCGGAAGAGGTACTTCACCGACTCCCACGCGCCGCGGGCGGTGATGCCCATCGCCTTGTGGTCGTAGCCGATCGAGCCGCCGGAGGCGAACGCGTCGCCGAGCCAGAAGTCGTAGGAGGCCGCCACCTCGTTGGCGATGTCGGAGAACGTGGCGGTGCCCTTGTCGGCGGCGACCACCAGGTAGGGGTCGTCTCCGTCGTGCCGGACGACGCTGGGCGGGGGCACCACCTTGCCGTCCACCAGGTTGTCGGTGATGTCCAGCAGGCCCGAGATGAAGTCCTTGTAGCAGGCGATCCCGGCGCGCATGAACGCCTCGCGGTCGGCGGCCGGGTCGGGCAGCTGCTTGCCCACGAACCCGCCCTTGGCCCCGGCCGGCACGATCACGGTGTTCTTCACCGCCTGCGCCTTGACCAGGCCGAGGATCTCGGTGCGGAAGTCCTCCAGCCGGTCCGACCAGCGCAGGCCGCCGCGCGCCACCGACCCGAACCGCAGGTGCACGCCCTCGACCCGCGGCGAGTAGACGAAGATCTCGAACGCCGGCCGCGGCTGCGGCAGGTCGGGGATCCGCTCCGGGTCGAACTTCAGCGACAGGTACGGCTTGCGCTGGTAGTGGTTGGTGCGCAGGGTGGCCTGGATCATCGACAGGTAGGCCCGCAGGATGCGGTCCTCGTCGAGGCTGGCGACCTCGTCCAGCCCGCCGTTCAGCTCCTCGGCGATGCCCGCGCTGCGCTCCTCCTCGCCGCCCGCCAGGGCCGGGTCCAGCCGGCTCTCCCACAGCCGGACCAGCAGCCGGGTGATCGGCGCGTTGCGCAGCAGCACCTGCTCGATGTAGCGCTTGGAGAAGCTGGTGCCGGTCTGCCTCAGGTAGAGGGCGTAGGCGCGCAGGATCATGGCCTGCCGCCAGTCCAGCCCGACGTGCAGCACCAGCGCGTTGAAGCCGTCGTTCTCGATCCGGCCCCGCCACAGCGCGGTGAAGGCGTCCTGGAAGAGCTCCTTGACGGCGTCCTCGGGCACGTCGGCCGCCGGGACGTAGCGCAGGCCGAGGTCGTAGATCCAGGCCCGGCCGCCCGGCCCGCCGTTCCGCCCGGCGCGCTCGTCCCGGTCGCCGCGCGCCGGGCCGGCGGGCGGCGGGGGGTCGGACGGGACGATCTCGTACGGGCGCTCGTCGACGACCTCGACGCCCATGTTGTGCAGGAGCGGGAGCACCCGCGACAGCGAGATCGGCTCGCCCAGCCGGTAGATCTTGAGGCGCCGCTCGCCCGGCTCGGCGCCGTAGGGCGTGTACAGGTCGATCGAGGTGTCGTGGTCGCGGTCCAGCCCGTCCAGCCGCTTGAGGTCGGCGACGGCGGTCTCGGCGGGGAAGTCGGCCTTGTACCCCTCGGGGAAGGCGTCGCCGTACCGGCGGGCCAGCGACCCCGAGTCCTCGCCGCACTGGGCGACGATCGCGTCGGCCAGGTCGTCGTCCCAGGAACGGGTGGCCTGGGCCAGCCGGGTCTCCAGCTCCTCGACGTCCACGTCGGGCAGCTGCCGGCCGCGCTCGCCACGTACCACCACGTGGAGCCTGGCCAGCACCGACTCGGTCACGTTGGCGCTGTAGTCCACGCTGACGCCGTTGAACGCGCCGCGCAGGATCTCCTGGATGCGCAGCCTGATCTTGGTGGTGTAGCGGTCCCTCGGCAGGTAGACCATGCAGGACATGAACCGTCCGTACAGGTCCTTGCGCAGGAACAGCTTGAGCTGGCGCCGCTCGCGCAGCCGGAGCACGCCCAGCGCGATCGGCAGCAGGTCGTCCACCGAGATCTGGAACAGCTCGTCGCGCGGGTAGGTCTCCAGGATCTCGACCAGGTCCTGGCCGTCGTAGCTGTCGGCGGTGAAGTCCGCGCGGTCCAGCACCTCGGCGAGCTTGCGCTTGAGCACCGGGATGTTGGCGATGGACTCGCTGTAGGCGACGTGGGTGAACAGGCCGAGGAACCGGCGCTCGCCGACCACCTCGCCGGCGGCGTCGAACTTCTTGACGCCGATGTAGTCCAGGTAGGCCGGGCGGTGCACGGTCGCCCGGGAGTTGGCCTTGGTGAGGACCAGCTGCCGCTTCTCGGTGGCCTTCTCGCGGACCTCGGGCGGCAGCGCGGCGAAGCCGTCGGACTCGCGCTTGTCGTTGCGCAGGATGCCCAGGCCGGTGCCCGGCTCGGGGCGCAGGGCGGTGCCGTCCGCCGTGAGCGTGTAGTCGCGGTAGCCCAGGAAGGTGAAGTGCCGGCCCGCCAGCCACTCCAGCAGCTCGACGCTCTCGTCCAGCTCCCCCTGCGGCAGCGCCGGCGGCCGTTCCCGGATCGTCAGCGCGATCTCGCGGGCCCGGGCGCGCATCTTGGGCTCGTCCTCGAACGCCACCCGGACGTCCTGCAGCACGCGCAGCAGGTCGGCCTGGAGCCGGTCGAGCCGCTCCTGGTCATTGGTGCGGTCCACTTCGATGTGGATCCACGACTCGTCCAGGTCCTGCTCGCTGGCCCGCTTGCGGCGGAACGCCTTGAGCTGCCCGGCCACGTCCCGGTCCACCCCGAGCAGCGGATGCACGATCAGGTGGGTGGTCAGCTGGTGCCGGTTGAGCTCCATCGCCACCGAGTCCACCAGGAACGGCATGTCATCGGTCACCACCTGCACCACGGTGTGACCCGGGTCCCAGCCGTCCACTTCCAGGGAGGGGGTGAAGACCCGTACCTTCGCGCGCCCCTGGGGACGCTCCTCACCCAGCTCCCGGTGCGCCATCGCGGGCCCGCAGATGTCGGCCGCGTCGCGGGACAGCAGATCCTCGGTGGCGACGTTGCGGTAGTAGAGGCGTAGATACTCGGCCGCCTCCTCCGCCCCGCTCCGGGCGCCCGGCCGCTGAGCGCACGTTTCCGCCGCCCGCCGGAGCAGGTCGTCCTTCGCCTGATCGAGCTTGCCGCCCATCAACAACTCCCCTAGAGAACCTCCGCCACCTCGTTGTGGCGCCGCTCACTGCGCCAGCGTAACCAGGAATTGCCCCCAAAGCCGACCAGTAGGGGCAGCCGCTTACGTGGCCTTTCTTACGGCCACGCCCACGAAACCTGTGGCTGGGGGGTGCGGAGGCCGCCGCGCCGCGCCCGCCGCCGGGCGGCGGCGATCCGCGGGCGCGGCGCTCCGCTCATCCGCCGGTGCCGGTGCCGGCGCCGCTGCCGGTGCCGCTGCCGTCGCCGCCCGACCCCGGGTCCGTGGGATCGGTCGGCGGGTCGTCGGGCGTGGTCGGAGTGTCGGTGGGAGTGGGCTCGGCCGTGGTCTTGGTGGGCCTCGGGCCGGGGGTGCTCGGATCGTCGGTGGGGGTCGGGGACCCGGTGCCGGTGGGCGTATCGGACGGCGTCGGCGTGGGCGACAGCTCCCCGGTCGGCCGGTCCTGCGGCTCCGGCAGGTGGCGGGCCGGGAGCGTGGGAGTGTCGTCGGGGGCCACGCTCGCGGGCGGTACGGGCTGGTGGGAGCTCACCGGCTGGCCGGTCTTGTCCTTCTCGTCCTTGTCCATCGCCAGCACGGTCGAGACGGTGGACACCGCGACGACCAGCGCCGCCGCTCCGGCGAGCAGGGCCACCCGGCGCGGGCGGGCGAGCTTCGCGCGCGGGCCCCGGGCGCCGCCGAGGCCACCGCCGTCCGGGCCGCCGTGCCCGCCGGCCAGGTCGGGGGGCAGGGTGTTCTGCGCCGCCCATTCCGCGGGGGACGGCGCCGCGCCCGATGCCTTCCGCCGGGGCCGGTCGGGCCGGTCGCCCGCGTCGCCGGCCTCCTCCTCGTCGTCGCCGATGCCGAGACCGGAGACCTGGGTGGAGGCGGCGTCGTCCCGTCCGCCGGAGCCGCCGGCCCGGCCCGCCCTGGACGGCCGGGCGGAGGCGGCGGCGCGCGCCTGCTCTTCGCTCAGCTCGGCGGCCAGCACGCTGCCCGCGGCCAGGATGGCGGTCGCGTCGTCGGCGTCGGCCCCGGTCTCGGCCTCTGTCTCGGCCGCCGCGGGAACGGTGGCGGGCACCGCCGCCGCGGGCTCCTCGTGGCCGAGCAACCGCATCAAGAGCTGGCGTGCGTTGGGCCGGTCGCCCGGCTCCTTGCTCAGGCAGTCGGCGACCAGGTCGCGCAGCGCGCCGTCCAGGTCGCCCAGCTCGGGCTCGTGGTGCAGGATCCGGTTGATGACGGCGGGGATGGTGTCCTGCCCGAACGGCGGCTCGCCGGTGGCCGCGAACGCCACGGTCGCCGCCCAGCAGAACACGTCCGCCGCGGTGCCGACCTCGTCGCCCTGGATCTGCTCGGGCGCCATGTACGAGGGAGTGCCGATCACCTTGCTGGTCAGCGTGGTGGAGCCGCTGATCGCCCGGGCCACCCCGAAGTCGATCACCCGTGGGCCGTCCGAGCCGATCAGCACGTTGTGCGGTTTGAAGTCACGGTGGATGATCTCGGCCTGGTGGATCGCGGCCAGCGCGGTCGCCGTTCCGACCGCCAGCCGTTCCAGCGCCGCCCCGCCCAGCGGGCCCCGCTCGTTGACCAGCTGGTTGAGCGAGGGGCCGGGCACGTACTCGCTGACGATGTAGGGCCGGTCACCGGTCGCGTCGGCGTCGATCACCTGCGCGGTGCAGAACGGGGCCACCCGCTTGGCGACCTCCAGCTCGCGCAGGAACCGGGCCCGGGCCTTGTCGTCGGAGGTCAGCTCCGCGTGCAGCAGCTTGACGGCCACCCGCCCGCCGTCCCCGTCCTCGGCGAGGAAGACGGTGCCCTGACCGCCCTCGCCCACGCGGCCGATGAGCGCGTACCGCCCCAGCCGCTCCGGGTCGCCGGAACGCAGCGCCCCAACCTCCATGCGGAAAACCGCCCTCTCTGGATCGTCGGGACCGACGGCCCGCCGTCCTTATCGACGCAGACCTGTCCCCTGATTGTGTGACGCCCTATACCCGGGGGAAGTTCACTTAGCCATGAGACCTTACGTCGCGAGGTAACCCTGCGCTTCCCATACGGGCAGTTTCGTGATGTCCGGATCACCGTGCGCGGCGGGGCGCGCCCGCGCTCCGAACCGCCCAGACCTGACGACCAGCGACATTGTGCCAGCTCACAGCGAGTTTTTCAGCGAGATTCGCCCGCGTGGCGGCTCCGCGACAATGGACCCATGAACACCGTGGAGGGGCGCCGCGCCTACACCCGGGCCGACCTGATGGACCTGTACGGCCTGGGGCTCAGCACGCTGGAGAAGTGGTATCGCGAACGGTCCGCCAACGGCCACCCCGAGGCCGCGGGCACGGTCGGCGGCCGGCTCGCCTGGGACGCCGAGACCTGGGACCGCTGGTACGCGGCGCGCCGTACACCCTCCGAGGTGCCGTCCGGGCTGCTCACCCGGGACGAGCTGGCCGCGGAGCACGGCCTGAGCCGGCACGCCCTGAAGAGGCTCTGGGCGGAACGCGCCGCCAACGGCCACCCCGACGCCGCCCACCGGTCGGGCAAGGCCCTCTACTGGGACGGGCGGGAATGGGCCGCCTGGTACGCGTCGTACCGGCGCGGGCAGGACCGCGAACGGGACGCGCGGCAGGCCGGCGAGGGCGATCCGGACGAGCTGATCACCCTCGCCGACGCCGCCCGGCTGCTCGGCCTGGCCCCGACCAGCGTCACCGTCTACCCGAAACGGCCGCCCGCCGGCTGGCCCGAGCCCGCCCGGACCGAGCCGCTGGGCGGCGGCCGGGTCAGGCGCCTCTACCGGCGCGGCGACATCCTGGAGTACGCCCGCCGCTCGGCCGGCCGTACCCCAGGCCGGGCCGGCCGGGACGGAACGCTCAGGACGACGGAATGAAGTGGTCCAGGACGTCGGGGTCGGCCAGCGAGTCGCGGTTGGCCGCCCGCTCCACCGGGGTGCCCTGCAGGATCTTGCGGACCGGGACCTCCAGCTTCTTGCCCGACAGTGTCCGGGGGATGCCCGGGACCTCGTTGATCTCGTCGGGCACGTGCCGCGGCGACAGCGCCGACCGGATCCGGCGCCGCAGCTCGCCGACCAGTTCCTCGGTCAGCTCCGCGCCCTCGGCGGGCTGGACGTACAGGATGAGGCGGCCCTCCTGCCCGAGCCGCCCGGTGTCGATGACCAGGCTGTCGGCGATCTCGGGGAACGCCTCGACCACGCGGTAGAAGTCGGCGGTGCCCATCCGGACGCCGCCGCGGTTGAGGGTGGAGTCGGACCGGCCGTAGATCACGCAGCCGCCGTCCGGCCGGACCTTGATCCAGTCGCCGTGCCGCCACACGCCGGGGTACATCTCGAAGTACGACTCGCGGTAGCGCTCGCCGTCCGGGTCGTTCCAGAAGAACACCGGCATCGAGGGCATGGGCTCGGTGATGACCAGCTCGCCGACCTCGTCGATGACGGGCCGGCCGTCGTCGCCGAACGACTCCACCTTGGCGCCCAGGCCGCGGCACTGCAGCACACCCGCGTACAGCGGCAGCAGCGGTGTGGGCCCCACGAACCCGGTGCACAGGTCGGTGCCGCCCGCGAACGAGCCCAGCAGCAGGTCCTTGCCGACCGCCTCGTACACCCAGGCGAAGCCCTCGGGCGGCAGCGGCGACCCGGTGGAGCCGATGCCGCGCAGGCCGGACAGGTCGTACTCCTCGCCGGGACGCTGACCGTCCTTGGCGCAGGCGGTGATGTACGGGGCGCCCACGCCCATGTAGGTGACCCCGGTCTCGGCCGCCAGCTTCCACAGGTCGGCGGGCGCGCCGTCGTACAGGACGATGGTGGATCCCACCAGCAGCCCGCCGACGAGGTAGTTCCACATCATCCAGCCGGTGGTGGTGTACCAGAAGAACACGTCGTCCGGGCCGAGGTCCTGGTGGAACGACAGGGCCTTGAGGTGTTCGAGGACCACGCCGCCGTGGCCGTGCACGATCGGCTTGGGCAGCCCGGTGGTGCCGGAGGAGTACACCACCCACAGGGGGTGGTCGAACGGGACGTCCTCGAACTCCAGCGTGTCGTGCCCGGACGCGGGCAGGTCGGCGTACCGCACGCCCACGCGCAGGCCGTCGGGGGTCGCGGCCGGGTCGAGGTAGGGGATGAGGACGGTGGCGGCCAGGGTGGGCAGCGCGGCCTCGATCTCGCCGACGATCTCGCGCCGGTCGAAGCGTTTGCCGTTGTAGGCGTAGCCGTCGACCGCGATCATGACCTTGGGCTCGATCTGGCAGAACCGGTCGATGACCGAGGACGAGCCGAAGTCGGGCGAGCACGACGACCAGATCGCGCCCAGCGAGGCGGTGGCCAGGAAGCAGATCAGCGCCTCGGGGATGCTGGGCACGTACGCCACCACGCGGTCGCCCTTGCCGACGCCCAGGGCGGCCAGCCCGGCGCGGACCTCCGCCACGTGCAGGCACAGCTCGCGGCCGGTGAGCACCCGGTGGCCGCCGGCCTCGGAGCGGAAGACCACCGCGGGCCGGTCGGGATCGGCGGCGGCCCGGCGCAGGGCGTTGGCGGCGTAGTTGACGGTCGCGCCGGGGAACCACGTCAGCCCGTCGACGGGGGTCGGGCCGCCCTCGCGCACGGGCCCGCCGCCCCGCTCGCCGACGACCTCGAAGTAGGACCAGATCGCGTCCCAGAACGCGTCGATCTCGGTGACCGACCAGCGCCACAGTTCGTCGTACGACCCGGCGGGCACGCCGCGCTCCGCCAGCCATCGCGCGAAGCCGGTCACCCGCGCGCGGGCGACGGCCTCCTCCGACGGCTCCCACAACAGGGCGCCCTCCGCGACCTCGTGGTCACGCGACATCTCGCTCCCTCCGCCCACTGCCCGGTACGTCCCCAGCATCCGTCCGGCCGGGTGACCTGCGCAACATCACCGATCCTGGCAGACGCGCACGGGCCCGGGCCGGGCGGGGTCAGCGGCCGGTCAGCTCCAGGACGGCGCGGAGCACGGCGTCGGTGTCGGCAAGGGTGGACAGCACGACGTCGGCGCCGGCGGCGCGCAACTCGGCCTCGGTCGCGCTGCCGGACGCCACCGCGATGATCGGGGACCTGGCGATGCGCGCGGCCTGCACGTCGCGCGGGGAGTCGGCGACGAACACGGTGGCCGCCTCGGTGTAGCGGACGCCGTGCTTGTCGCCGGCGCGGCCGCGCGCAACCTCCAGCAGCGCCGCCTTGCTGTAGACGCCGTTCTCGTAGCCGCCGACCTCCAGGTCGAGCCCCCCGGCCAGGCCCAGCTCGGTCACCTTGAGGACGGCGTTGGGCTCGATGGAGCCGGTCAGCACCGACTGGGCGGTGTCGGGCAGGCGGGCCAGCGCGGCGATCGCCTCGCGGGCCCCGGCCAGCACCCGGCCGTGCGCCTTGAGGTCGGCGCGGTGCGCGGCGAACGACTCGGCCAGCGCGGCCATGAAGGCGGGCAGGTGGTCGTCGGTGGTGACCACGTCGTTGAACGCCAGCGTCTCGAAGATGATCTCCGACTCGGTCCGGCCCGGGGTGGGCGGCAGCCGGACCAGCGGGCGCCCGCAGGTCCGCTGGAACGCCTCGGCGTAGGCCATCCGGGTGATCCGTCCGACGTCCACGAGCGTGTGATCGATGTTCCACAGCACCAGACGGTTCAGCGTCGTCATCCCGTTCCCATGCGCGTTCGGAGGCGCCCCGCGGCACCGGTCCCGCCCGCACGTGGCCGATGCGGGCGGACATATCGTCGATCCTGCCGCCCCTTTCCCGCAACCGGGCGGGACGCCACCGGAGGGTGGCCGGAGGGCGTACCCCGGGTGGCCTCAGGGCCCCATGTGGGGATAGCGGTGATCGGTCGGCGGGACGAACGTCTCCTTGATCACTCGCATGCTCGTCCAGCGGGTCAGGTTGGCCATCGACCCGGCCTTGTCGTTGGTCCCGCTGGCGCGGGCGCCGCCGAACGGCTGCTGCCCGACGATCGAGCCGGTGGGCTTGTCGTTGACGTAGAAGTTGCCGGCGGCGAAGCGCAGCCGCTCGGTCGCCGCGGCGATCGCGGCCCGGTCGCGGGCGACGATCGCGCCGGTCAGGGCGTACGGGGCGACGCCCTCCATCTGGTCCAGCATCGCGTCGTAGTCGCCGTCGTCGTAGACGTGCACGCCGACGATCGGGCCGAAGTACTCCTTGACGAAGATCTCGTCCTCGGGGTCGGCGGACTCCAGCACGGTCGGCCGTACGAAGTAGCCCGTGGAGTCGTCCAGCGTGCCGCCCGCCAGGACGGTCAGCGTCCCGGTGGCGCGGGCGCGTTCCAGCGCGGCCCGGTGCTTGGCGAACGCGCGCTCGTCGATCACCGCGCCCATGAACAGCGACAGGTCCTGGGCGACGTCCCCCATCGTCAGCGCCTCGACCTCGTCGAGGAAGCCGTCGCGCATCCGGGTCCACAGGGAGCGCGGGACGTAGGCGCGGGACGCGGCCGAGCACTTCTGCCCCTGGTACTCGAAGGCGCCCCTGATCAGCGCGGTCGTCAGGACGGCGGGGTCGGCCGAGGGGTGCGCGACGACGAAGTCCTTGCCTCCGGTCTCGCCGACCAGGCGCGGGTAGCCCCGGTATCCGGCGATGTTCTCGCCGACCGTCCGCCACAGGTGCTGGAAGGTGGCGGTGCTGCCGGTGAAGTGGATCCCGGCCAGGTCCGGATGGGTCACCGCCTCCTCGGAGACGGCCCGGCCGTTGCCGGTGACCATGTTGATCACGCCGGGGGGCAGCCCGGCCTCCTCCAGCAGCCGCATGGTGTGGTGCGCCGCCAGCTGCTGGGTGGGCGACGGCTTCCAGATCACCACGTTGCCCATCAGCGCCGGCGCGGTCGGCAGGTTCCCGGCGATCGCGGTGAAGTTGAACGGGGTGATGGCCACCACGAAGCCCTCCAGGGGCCGGTGGTCCATCCGGTTCCACACGCCGGGCGAGGAGAGCGGCTGCTCGGCCAGCAGCCGGCGCGCGTAGTGCACGTTGAACCGCCAGAAGTCGATCAGCTCGCAGGCGGCGTCGATCTCCGCCTGCTGGACCGACTTGGACTGGCCGAGGACGGTGGCGGCGTTGATCGTGGCCCGCCACGGGCCGGCGAGGAGGTCGGCGGCGCGCAGCAGGATGGCGGCGCGGTCCTCGAACGGCATCGCCCGCCAGCCGGGGGCCGCGGCCCGGGCGGCCTCGATCGCCGCGCGGACGTCGGCGCCGGTGGCGTCGCCCATCCGGCCGAGGACGCGCCGGTGGTCGTGCGGCTGGACGACGTCGATGAGGGGGCCGCCGCCGAGCCGCCGCTCGCCTCCGATGGTCATGGTGAGCTCGGCCGGGCCGTCCGCCAGCTCCTTGATCCGCGCCTCCAGCGCGGCCCGCTCGGGGCTGCCGGGCGCGTGGGCCTTGACGGGTTCGTTGGCCGGTACGGGGACGGTGGTCACGGCGTCCATGCCCCAGCCCTACCCATCACGGGTCGTGCGATGCCGGGTCAGGCGAGGAGGTCGCCCAGCTCCTGGGTCGCGTACCACATCAGCTCGTGGCCCTCGGCGCCCTCGACGGTGAAGAGCGCGTCGTCGTCGCCCGCGCGGGCGGCGGGCAGCGCCCGTACGGCGGCCCGGACGTCGTCGGCGGCCTCGGGGTCGTCGACATGGGCGGAGGCGATCCGGCGCCAGGGGATCGCGGCGGTCACCTGGACCAGGGCGCGGGTGTCCTCGCCGGGTCCGCCGGAGCCGCCGGAGCCGGGAGGGGCCGGACGGGCGGCCTGGTCGGGCACCTCCGCGGCCAGCACGACCCGGCGGGGCGGGGCCTCGGGGTCTTCGGCCAGCAGCCGCAGCGAGGCGCGGGCCGCGGCGGTCATGGCCGCGTACTCCAGTTCCTCGATGTCGCCGCCGGCGTACCACTCGCGCAGCGCGGGCGTGACGGCGTAGGCCGCCAGCGGGGCGGGACCGGCCTCCCGCGCCGCGTGGACGCGGGCCAGGGCGGTGAGCGTGGACGGGACGTAGACGCGCATGACGATCCGCAAGTCTGCCAGATCGGCGGGTCAGATCCGCAGACCCAGGCCGCGCAGCTCCTCCAGGGTGGTGCCGGTGCCGGTGTGGTGGACGGCCCGCATGCCCACCGCCCGGGCCGCCTCGACGTTGTACTCGATGTCGTCGATGAAGACGCACTCGGCGGCGGGCAGGCCCATCAGCTCGACGGTGTGCCGGAAGATCCGCTCGTCGGGCTTGCGCATCCCGACCTCGCAGGAGATCACCACGGTGTCGAAGAGGCCGTCGAAGAGGTGGCGGGGGTACTCGTTGCCCCAGGAGTTGGACAGCAGCGCGGTCCGGGTGCCCGCGGCGCGGACGGCGCGCAGCGCGTCGTACATCTCCTCGACCGGGTGGAACGCCTCGAACATCCGGGCGATCAGGCCCTCGGCGGGCACCGGGCCGCCGTCCACGGTCCGCAGCTCGGCGGCCAGCAGCCGCTCGAACTCGGCCGGGTCGAGCGTGCCGTCCTCCAGCCCGTGGATCGGGTTGGAGTCCTGGCCGTCGTAGGCCCGCAGCCAGGCGCGCATCACCGTGCGGTAGCCGTCGGCGTCGATCCGCTCGGCGGCGAGCCAGACATCGGTCGCCTCTCTCAGGGGGGAGGTCAGGACGCCGCCCCAGTCCGTGATGACCGCTTTGACGTTCACGGGCCGATGGTAGGCCATCCCGGGCGAAGCGGCCGAACGCCGTTCTGTCACACTGGCGGCCATGGACTTCGAACTCAGCCCGAAGGCGCGGGACTACCAGGCGAGACTGCTGGAGTTCATGGAGGAGCACGTGTACCCGGCCGAGCCGGTCTACACGGCCTGGCGGGCGGAGAACGACCCGCACGCCCTTCCGCCCGTCGTGGAGGAGCTCAAGGCGAAGGCGCGCGAGCGCGGGCTGTGGAACCTCTTCCTGCCCGAGATCTCCGGCCTGTCGAACCTGGAGTACGCGCCCCTGGCCGAGCTGACCGGCCGCTCCCCCGACCTGGCTCCCGAGGCGGTCAACTGCGCCGCCCCGGACACCGGGAACATGGAGGTGCTGCACATGTTCGGCACCGAGGAGCAGAAGAAGCGGTGGCTGGAACCGCTGCTGGACGGCAGGATCCGGTCGGCGTTCGCGATGACCGAGCCGGACGTGGCCTCCTCGGACGCCACCAACATCACCACCTCGATCGTCCGGGACGGCGACGAGTACGTGATCAACGGCCGCAAGTGGTGGATCACCGGCGCCGCCGACGAGCGCTGCAAGATCTTCATCGTGATGGGCAAGACCGATCCGGACGGCCCGGCGCACCGGCAGCAGTCCCAGGTGCTGGTGCCCCGGGACGCCCCCGGGCTGACGATCGTCCGGCACCTGCCCGTCTTCGGCTACCAGGACCAGCACGGCCACTCCGAGCTGCGCCTGGAGAACGTGCGGGTCCCGGTGTCCAACCTGATCGCGGGCGAGGGCGACGGGTTCATGATCGCGCAGGCCCGGCTGGGCCCCGGCCGCATCCACCACTGCATGCGGGCCCTGGGCATGGCCGAGCGCGCCCTGGAGCTGATGTGCCGCCGGGCGGCCGGGCGGGTGGCGTTCGGCAGGCCGCTGGCGAGCCAGGGCGTGGTGCGGGAGCAGATCGCCGAGTCGCGGATGGCGATCGAGCAGGCCCGGCTGATGACGCTCAAGACCGCCTGGCTGATCGACCGGCACGGCGCCAAGGGCGCCCGCACCGAGATCGCCGCGATCAAGGTGATCGTCCCGCGGATCGCGCACGAGGTGCTGGACCGCGCGATCCAGGTGCACGGCGGCGCGGGGGTCAGCGACGACACCCCGCTGGCCGCGATGTACGCCTGGGTCCGCGCCATGCGCCTGTTCGACGGCCCGGACGAGGTCCACGTCCGTACCGTCGCGCGCCAGGAGCTGCGGCCCTACCTCACCTGACCGGGAGCGCGGCCTGCCGCGGGGTCAGGTCGCGGGACCCGGCCCTGGGGGCCGGCGTGGGGGCACGGAACGCCCGGATCGTTCCGGGCGTTCCCCCCTGGGCGCGTGCCCCTCCGTCAGGCCGATCTCAGCCGTTGCAGCGCCTCCCGGACTCCGCCGTCGGTCTCCTCCAGCACCATCGTCGCGCGCGCGGCCGGAACCTCGCCGAGCAGCGAGACCAGCGCCACCCGCGTGTCCCCTCCGGCCTCGACCAGCGCGTTCTCACAGGTCAGCGGGTCCATCCCGGTGGCCTCGGTGAGGATGCGCACCAGCCGGGCGCGCAGCTTGGCGTTGAGCGCGTTCAGGCTGACCATCAGGTTGGAGTAGGTACGGCCCATCCTGATCATCAGTGTGGTGGAGAAGGAGTTGAGCACCAGCTTGGTGGCGGTGCCGGCCTTCATCCGGGTGGAGCCGCTGATCACCTCGGGCCCGGTGGCCAGGGCGATGTGCACCTCGACCTCGTCGCCGTACGGCGTGTGCGGGTTGCAGCTGATCAGCGCGGTCCGCGCGCCGGCCGCGGCGGACGCCCGCAGCGCCGCCAGCACGTACGGGGTGCGGCCGCTGGCGGCGATCCCGATCGCGATGTCGCCGGCGGCGACCTCGGCCGCGTCCCGGGCGCCCAGCTCGGTGTCGTCCTCCACGTCCGAGACGGCCTGCGACAGGGCGCCGAAGCCGCCGGCGTTGTGCGCCACCACCCGGCCCCAGATGCCGAACGTGGGCGGCAGCTCCGCCGCGTCCAGCACCGCCAGGCGGCCGGAGGTCCCGGCGCCGAAGTAGTGCACCCGGCCGCCGCCGCGCAGCGAGGCGACCGCCAGGTCGACCAGGCGCGCGATCTCCGGCAGCACGGACGCGACCACCAGCGGCACCGTGGCGTCCTCGGCGTTGATGCGGCGCAGTACTTCCAGGGTGGGCAGCGTGTCGACGTCGAGGGTGCGCGGGTTGCGCCCCTCCGTGGGCAGGTCGCAGTCGATCACCGACGCCTCCGGTCGGGTCGTACGGTCCGGCCGCGGACGGCCTCGAACGTGGCCTCCAGGGCCTTGCGGGTGGTTCCGAACGTGCGCTGGGCCACGCCGACGAACACGCAGTCGACCACGGTCAGCTGCGCCAGCCGGCTGGCGGTCGCCCCCGAACGGAAGGTGGTCTCCCGGGCCGCCGTGGTGAGCATCAGGTCCGCCACCTCGGCGATGGGAGACTTCGGGAAGTTGGTCAGGGCCACCGTCGTGACGCCCTTGCCCTTGGCCACCTCCAGCGCGTCGATGGTCTCCACCGTCGCGCCCGTGTGCGAGATCCCGATCGCGACGTCGCCCGGTCCCAGCACCGCCGCGCTGGTCAGCATGATGTGCGCGTCCGACCAGGCGGCGCAGACCATGCCGATGCGGTGCAGCTTCTGCTGGAAGTCCAGGGCGACGAAGGCGCTGGCGCCGACCCCGTAGACGTCGACCCGGTCGGCGGCCACGACCGCGTCCACGACCTGTTCCAGCATCTTGATGTCGAGCTGGGATGCGGTCTCCTCGACGGCCCTGGCGTCGGCGAAGGTCACCTTCTCCACGACCTGTTCGAGCGAGTCGTCGGGGCTGATGTCACTGCCGATGATCCGGCCGCCGGTCGCGGTCTGCGCCCGGCCCGCCTCGGTGGCAAGGGTCAGCCGCAGCTCCGGGTAGCCGTGGAACCCGATCGCCCGGCAGAACCGGATGACGGTGGTCTCCGAGGTGCCGCAGGCCTGGGCGAGTTCGGTGATGGTGGAGTTGGCGACCCCTTCGGGATCGTCGATGACGCGTTGCGCGACACGTCGCTCGGCAGGGGGTAGGGAAGGTAGCAGGGAGCGCACCCTGACCACGGTGCTCAGCGGTGTCGCGTCCTTGGTCGTGCTGGTCGGGGCGGCCGGTGAGCCGAGCCCGCCGGCCTCCCCCATGCTCCCCGGCTCCGAGCCGGTGGGTTTCCTCATGGAAGAAAGTTTCTTACTTACGGGATGTCACGTCAACGGTAGAAAAGGCTACGGTCGCCATGTGTTGACCCATTTGGCCGGTCCGTACGTGATCGGCATAGACGCGGGTGGCACGAAGACCCGCTGTGTCGTACTAACGCTCGGGGGAGCCCCGGCCGGTTCCGGAACCGGCCCCGGTGCCAACCCCAACTCCGGGGGCGACACCGCGGGGGCGCTCACCATGGCCCTGCGGGAGGCGCTCGGCGATCTGGACCGTTCCTATGTGATCGGCGGCGTCTTCGGCATCGCCGGGGCCGGCTCGGCGGGACGGCCCGCCGCGGTCGCCGCCGCGCGGAGCGCCTGGAACTCCGCCGGGCTGCGCGGCTCGCCCGCCGTCGTGACCGACATCGCGGTGGCCTTCGCCGCCGGGACCACCGCCCCCAAAGGGATCGTGGTGTTCTCCGGCACCGGCGCGGGCGCCGCGGTGATCAGCGACGGCACGATCGTGCAGCGCGCCGACGGCTACGGCTGGCTGGTCGGCGACGAGGGGTCGGCCGTCTGGCTGGGAAGGGAGGCGGTGCGCGCGGCCCTGGCGGCCTACGACGGCCGCGGCTCCCCCACCCTGCTGACCGAGTCGGTGCCGCGGGCGCTGCTCGGCGCGGCGGTGGTCACCGAGATCGAAGCCGCCCGGCGGCGCCCGCGGCATTCCCCCGCCCTGGCGCTGGGCGGGCCGTCGGGTTCTCCCGGTCACGGCGTCTCCCCGCTCGGCGCCGGTCCGCGCCCCTTCGCCGCCCCTGCCGCCGTCCCCGTTCCCGCGCCCTCGCCCGTCCCCCGCCTCGCGCGCGGAACGGGAACCGCGGTCCTGCTCGCCGGGCAGCAGGACCCGTCCGGGGACGGCCCGCTCGGGCGGGCGCCGGATCCCCGGCCGCCGGTGCCCCGGCCCGACCCGCAGCTCGCCCAGGCGATCATCAAGGAGGTGTACGGCCGGCCGCCCGCGGCGCTGGGCCGGCTCGGGCCGGTCGTGGCCGCCGCCGCGGCGGCGGGCGACCCGGTGGCCCGGCGCATCACCGAGGAGGCCGCCGAATGGCTGCTGCGGGACGTCGACGCGGTGCGGCCGGCGCTCAACGACCCCTGCGCGCCGGTGGTCATGCACGGCTCGGTGCTGCGGGACGGCCCGGTGGCCGACGCCGTGCGGGCCGGGCTGCGCGACCGTTTCGCCGCCGAACCCCGCCGGGCCGGTGACGGCGCCGTCGGCGCCGCCGCGCTCGCGCTGCGCAGGCTCGGCCACCCGCCGCCCTGCTGAGCCCCCGCCCTGCCGACCCGGAGTCGACAGCGCGGCGAGGACCCGTTAACGTCGCCGGATCGGATCACGAGCGAGTAACAGCGACCATGTCGGGGGGCTGGTCCGGGTGCGCGTCCCACGTTCGATCACGCTCGCCGCGCTGGCCGCGGTCACCGTGCCGCTGGCCGGCTGCGGCGGCGGCGCCACGGCCGACCGGGGCCGTCCCTCCGGCGGCCCCGGCTCACCCGCCGCGTCCCCCTCCGCCCAGGCCGCGGCGCGGGAGGCGTGGATCCCCGGGTACGTCGCCAGGATGAGCCTGGAGGAGAAGGTCGGGCAGCTCTTCGTGCCGAGCTTCGCCGGCACGGACGAGGCCGAGGCGATGATCCGGCGCTACCACGTGGGCGGCCTCATCTACTTCCCGAACAACCTCGGCGGCGGGCCCGCGGGCACCGCCCGGCGGTCCAACGCGCTGCAGAAGGCGTCCAAGCTCCCCCTGCTGATCGGCGTGGACGAGGAGCAGGGGCTGGTGACCCGGACGCCGTTCGTCACCCGCTTCCCGGGGAACATGGCGCTGGGCGCCACCGGGCGTCCCGAGGACGCCCGCGCCGCCGCCCAGGTCACCGGCACCGAGCTGCGCGCCGTCGGGATCAACCAGAACTACGCCCCGGTCGCCGACGTGAACGTCGACCCGGCCAACCCGGTGATCGGCGTCCGCTCGTTCGGCTCCGACCCCGCGGCGGTGGCGCGGATGCTGACCGCGGCGATCGACGGCTACCGGTCCGCGGGGGTGGCGGCCACCGCCAAGCACTTCCCCGGGCACGGCGACACCGACACCGACAGCCACACCGGCCTGCCGGTGATCACGCACACCCGGGCCGAGTGGGAACGGCTGGACATGCCGCCGTTCAAGGCCGCGGTCGACGCCGGGGTGGACGCCGTCATGTCGGCGCACATCGTCGTGCCCGGCCTCGACCGGTCCGGCGACCCGGCCACGCTCTCGCGCGCCGTGCTGACCGGGCTGCTGCGCGAGCGGCTCGGCCACCAGGGCCTGATCGTCACCGACTCGCTGCGGATGGCCGGGGCGCGCGAGAAGTACGGCGACGCCGCCACCCCGGTACGGGCGATCAACGCGGGCGCCGACCAGCTCCTCATGCCGCCGCGGCTCTCGACCGCCTACCGGGCGGTGCTGCGGGCCGCGCGCAGCGGGGAGATCCCCCGGCGGCGGCTCGACGACGCGGTCGGCAGGATCCTGCGGCTCAAGGAACGGCGCGGGCTGTTCCGCGGCACCGCCGCCGATCCCGCGCGCGCGGAGGCGGTGGTGGGGGCGTCCGGGCACAGGGCCGTCGCCCGGCAGGTCGCCGAGCACGCGATCACCCTCGTCCGCGACGACCGCGGGCTGCTGCCGCTGAAGGGCAGGACGGTCCACGTCTCCGGTCCCCGGGCCGCCGCCCTGGCCGCGGCGCTGCGCGCACAGGGGGTCGGGATCGCGGCGTCCCCGGCCCGGGCCGACGTCGCCGTCCTGACCACGCTCGACGCCGGGACGGCGACCGCGGCGCGGATCCGCGCCCTGGGCACCAGGCCGGTGGTCGTGGCGGCGCTGGGCCGTCCCTACGACCTCGACCACGCGGCGAGGGCCGCCGCGACCCTGGCCGCCTACTCCTCGGGCCCGGCCGCCGTCGCCGCCCTGGCGAAGGTCATGGCGGGCACCGTCAAGCCCGCCGGCCGGCTGCCGGTACGGGCGGGCGGGCGGCAACCCGGGCACGGCCTCTCGTACTAAGCGGCTGCGCGGCCCGCCGGTACGGGGGTGTGGACGGCGCCTCCGGAGCCTGGGAGGATCCGCGACGGCCGCACCTACGTCTCCCGGGAGGTCTCCGTGGGTCCCCGCTCCGCCGTCCGTCCCGCCGCCCGCCGGCCGTCCGCGCGGTTCCGCGCGGCGGCGCTGGCCGTGCTCCTCGGCACGGCGCTCGGCGGGTGCGGCGGCGAGGAGGAGATCACCATGCCCCCGCTGACGCCGGAGCCCGGCGACGAGCGGCCGGGCACGGTGGCCGCCGCCGCGCCGACGCGCGCGGCCCGGGTGGTGCTCTACAAGTACCTGCGCGGGGTCGCGGCGGGTGACGCCGGCGCCTGCGCGCACCTGGCACCGGCCTACGAGCGCGCCACGTTCGGCGGGGTGGGCGCCTGCCGTACGGGACTGGCCCGGGCCAGGAGCGCGCTGCGGCCCCAGGACCTGACCGCCCTGCGCGGAGTGACGGTGCCCACCGCCACGGCCGGCCCCGAGGACGGCGAGGTCACCGTCCAGTTCGAGGAGCTGCGGTGGAAGACCGCGCCGGCCCGTCCCGGCGGCGTCCTCGCGTCGAGCTTCACCCTGCGGCGGAGCGGGGGCCGCTGGCTGGTCACCGCCTGAACGCGCCGTACGATCCGGTCACCTGGTTCCCCGGCCGCCCGGAACCTCCCGGGAGGCGGTGAACCGGGAGTGGGCGGCGAGGCCACCACCGCGCCGGGTGGCCTCACCGCCTCGTTGCTACAGGCCCAGCTCCGCCAGCGCCGGCAGCATCTCGCGCGCGGCGGTGCGCGCCTGCCCGGCCGTACGGGCCGAACGCGCCGCCTCGGCGGCCCGGCGGCATTCCTCCAGGGTGTGGCGCGACAGCGCGGCCCGCACCAGCGGCAGGGACGGCGCGCTCATCGACAGCGACGTCACGCCCAGCCCGGCCAGCACGCACGCCAGGGCCGGATCGCCGGCCGCCTCGCCGCAGACCCCGCAGCCCTTGCCCGCCTCGGCGGCGGGCCCCGCGGTCATCGCCACCAGGTCCAGCACCGCGGGCGTCCAGGGGTCCTGGAACCCCGCCAGCCCGCCGATCTGCCGGTCGGCGGCGCAGGCGTACTGGGTCAGGTCGTTGGTGCCGATACTGAAGAACTCCACCTCGGTCACCAGGTCGCGGGCGCGCAGCGCGGCGGCCGGCACCTCGATCATCACGCCCGGCCGGTCGATGCCCGCCGCCCGGCAGGACTCGGCGAAGAACTCCGCCTCCTCGACCCCCGTCACCATCGGCGCCATGACCTCCAGCCTGGCCGGAAGCCCCTCGGCCGCCCTGGCCAGCGCCGCGAGCTGCGCCCGGAGCACCTCCGGGTGGACGCGCGACAGGCGCAGGCCGCGTTCCCCGAGCGCCGGGTTGGGCTCCTCGCCGGGCGGCGGCAGGAACGCCAGCGGCTTGTCGGCGCCGGCGTCCAGGGTCCGCACCACGACACGGCCCTCCGGGAAGGCCCGCAGGACCTCCCGGTAGGCGGCCTCCTGCTCGTCGTCGCCGGGCGGGGTCGACCGGTCGAGGAAGAGGAACTCGGTGCGGTAGAGCCCCACGCCCTCCGCGCCGTTCGCCAGCGCCGCCTCGACGTCGCGCGGCCCGCCGATGTTGGCCAGCAGCGGGATCCGGTGCCCGTCCTTGGTGGCGCCCGGACCGCTGCTCTCCGTCAGCAGCGAGTCGCGGGCCGACGCCACGCCGCGCGCCGCCGCGACCTCCTCCTCGGAGGGGCCGACGCGTACCGTGCCCGCGCCGCCGTCCACCAGCACCGGGGTGCCCTCGGGCAGCTCCGTGGCGCCGGGCAGCGCCACCACGGCGGGCACGCCCATCGTCCGCGCCAGGATCGCGGTGTGGCTGGTCGGGCCGCCCTCCTCGGTGACGAACGCCGCCACCAGGGCGGGGTCGAGCAGCGCGGTGTCGGCCGGCGCCAGGTCCCGCGCGACCAGCACGAACGGCTCGTCGGACTCGGGGACGCCCGGCATCGGCAGGCCGAGCAGCCGGGCGATCGCCCGGTCACGGATGTCGTCCAGGTCGCTCACCCGGGCGGCGAGGTACTCCCCCGCCCCGGCGAGCATCTCGCGGTAGACGCCGAACGCCTCGAACACGGCCCGCGCCGCGGCCGTCCCCCCGTCGATCCGGGTGGACACGGCGTCGGCCAGGCCCGGGTCGCGGGCCATCAGCGCCTGCGCGCCGAGCACCTCCCGGCCTTCCTCGTTGCCGAGTTCGGCGGCCCGCTCGCCGCGGCCCTCCAGGTCGGCGGCGACCGCCTCCAGCGCGTCCTGGGCGGTGGCCTTCTCGGCAGCGGCGTCCCCCGCGTGGCGGGCGCCGGCGGGCGGCTCGGGCACCGAGTCGGCGATGGTCCGGACGGGGCCGGCCCCGATGCCGGGGCTGACCCCGGCGCCCCGCAGCATCTCGGGCAGGTCAGGCACTTTCGGGCTCCGGCCTGCTCAGCAGCGCCTCCAGGCTGTCGAGCAGCTCGTCGGAGCCCTCGCCCTCGGCCGCGATGACGACCTCCTCGCCGTGGCGGGCGTCCAGCCCGAGCACGGCCAGGATGCTCTTGGCGTTGACGGGAGCGCCCCCGCGCTTGGCCACGGTGACGTCCATCGGGGCCTTGGCCGCGGTCTGCACGAACAGCGCGGCCGGCCGGGCGTGCAGGCCCACCTTGGACTCGATCTTGACGTTACGCTCGGTCACAGCTACTCCTCGCAATCCACCCGGCAGGTCCGTCCCGGCGGGGGGTTCAGCCACCGGGCACCCGCAGCGCGGGCCCCGGCAGGACGTGCAGTTCCTTCAGGTCGGCCACCACGTGGTCGGCGGCGGCCAGCGCGGCGGCGGACTGGGTCGTGGTCACGCCGACGCAGGTCATGCCCGCGGCCTTCACCGCGGCCACCCCGGCGGGGGCGTCCTCGAAGCCGACCGCGCGCCCGGGGGCCGTGCCGACCAGGCGGCACGCGGCGAGGAACGCCTCGGGGTGGGGCTTGCCCGCGGTGACGTCGTCGGCGGTCACCACGGCGTCGAACAGCGCGCGGACGCCCAGCTCCTCCAGGAGCCCCTCGGCGTACCCGCGCGTCCCCGAGGTCGCCACGGCCAGCGGGACGCCCGCGTCGCGCAGCGCCCCGACCAGCTCCACCGCGCCCGGGACCGGGCCGACCGGAGGCAGGTCCGGGCCGTGCTCGTACGAGACGACCCGGGCGAACAGCTCCTCCGCCGTCCGCCCGGGGAACAGGTGGATCAGCTCGGCCAGCACCTCCCGGCCGCGCCGCCCGGCGAACGAGGCGATCAGCGCGGGGTCGTGCGGGGCGCCGTGCTCCTCGAACAGCCGCGTCCACAGCATCCGGCTGCGCGGCTCGGTGTCGACGAGGGTGCCGTCCAGGTCGAAGACCGCGGCGGTCAGCTCCAGGTGAACAGCTCCGCCCCCCCATCGACCGCGCCGGACTCCACGACCCCGGCCAGCGCGTCGGCGCCGGCGTCCAGCGCCACCACCGCGGTCACCGGCGACCGGCCGCCCGCCTCGATCACGGCGGGATTCCACCGCACCAGCGGCTGGCCCGCGACCACCGTGTCGCCCTCGGCGGCGAGCAGCTCGAAGCCCTCGCCCTTGAGCTGCACGGTGTCCACGCCCAGGTGGACGAGCACCCCGTGGCCCTCGTCGTCCACCACCACGTACGCGTGCGGATGCAGCTTGACGATCTTGCCGCTCACCGGGGCGAGCGCGGTGCCCGGCTCGCGTTCGGGGTCGATGGCGGTGCCCGGGCCGACCATGGCCTGGGCGAACACGGGGTCCGGCACGCCGGCCAGCCCGACCGCGTGGCCGCGGATCGGGGACAGAACTCGTGTCATTGCTCCGGCCTCCCGGGATCAGTCGAGGATGTCCTCGATGTCGCTGGCGATGGTGTCGGCCTCGGGACCGACCACGACCTGGACGACGCTGCCGCTGCGCATCACGCCGAACGCGCCCGCCGCCTTGAGCGCCGCCTCGTCCACCTTGGCGGCGTCCGAGACCTCGGTGCGCAGCCGGGTGGCGCACGGCTCGATCTCCACGATGTTGCCGGCGCCGCCGAGCGCGGCGAGGATGGCCTCGGCCTTGTCCATGTTCGCTCCAGTGCTTCGGATGAGGGGTCTGCCGTCAGTCGGTCTGGGTGACCTTGTTGAGCCCGCGGGGGACGTCGGGGTCCGCGCCGAGGCGGCGGGCCAGCGCCTCGACCAGGAGCTGCCCCGGCACGATGAGGCCGAGCGGGGCGACCCATTCGGGCAGCGCCGGGCCGGGCAGCGCGCGCGAGCACGCCTCGGCGAGCCCGGTGCCCCCACCGACACCGTACGCGCGGGCACCCGCCCCCCGAACCCGCCGGGCCAGCGCGATCGTCCCGGGAAGGGTCGGCCCGGAGTCGGCCGCCACCAGCAGCGCCGGGGTCCGGTCGTCGACCACGGCGATGGGGCCGTGCAGCAGGTCGGCGTACGACAGGCCCATGGCGTGCAGGTAGCACGCCTCCTTGATCTTCAGTGCCAGCTCCAGCGCGGTGCCGAAGGCGATGCCGCGGCCGGACACGACCGTCCCCTGCACCTCGGCGAGCTCCTCGACGATGGCGGGCAGCTGCTCGGACGCCTCGGTCAGCGCGATCAGCCGGCCCACCTCGTCGGGCACCCGGAGCAGGTCGGCGGGGTCCGCGTCGGCGCCGAGGCCGAGGGCCAGCACCGCCAGCGCGGCGAGCTGGGTGGTGTAGGTCTTGGTCGCCGGGACCGCCAGCTCCTCGCCGGCGTCGGTGACCAGCGCGACCTCGGCGGCCTCGGCCAGCGGCGAGCCCGCGCCGTTGGTGACGGCCACGGTCCGGGCGCCGCAGCGGGCCGCCCAGTCCAGCGTCTCCACGATCTCCTCGGTCTTGCCGGACTGGCTGATCGCCACGGCCAGCACCCCGGACAGGTCGAGATCGCGGCGGTACGCGGTCGCGATGGACGGCGCGGCCAGCGTGCCCAGCCGCCCGGCGCGGGACTCCACCAGGTAGCGGCCGTACACCGCGGCGTTGTCGGAGGAGCCGCGGGCGATGAACAGGACCTGGCGGGTCCCGCCGGCGAGCGCGCCGATCTCGGCGACGCGCGGCAGCAGCGCCCCGATCGTCCGGCGCAGGGCCTCGGGCTGCTCCCCGATCTCCGCGCGCATCCTGCTGGTGGTGCTACTCATGGTCCCCTCCGAAAACGTTCTCCCCGGCGATCCAGGTGGCATGCGCCCGGTGGTCCGGGCCGAGCCACACCAGGTCGGCCGCGGCGCCGGGGGCGATGCGGCCCAGGTCGGGACGGCCGATCAGGTCGGCCGGGACGCGGGTGGCGGCGTCGACCGCGGTGACCGGGTCGACGCCGATGCCGACGGCGTTGGCGATCGCCTCGTCCAGCCGCAGCCCGGATCCGGCGAGGGTGCCGTCGGCGCGCAGCGGCGGGCCGGCCTCGGGCATCCGGATGGGCTGGCCGCCCAGCTCGTAGTCGCCGGGGGGCATCCCGGCGGCGGAGGCGGCGTCGGTGACCAGCACGACCCGTCCGGCCGCGGCCCGGAACACCAGCCGGGCCACCGGCGCGGACACGTGGTGCAGGTCGAGGATGAGGCCGGGGCTCAGCCGGTCGTCGGCCAGCGCCTGGGCGGCGACGCCGGGCGCGCGGTGGTCGATGCCGCTCTGCGCGTTGAAGATGTGGGTGACCTTGCGCGCCCCGGCGTCGGCGGCCGCGGCGACCTGCGCGGCGGTCGCGTCGCTGTGGCCGACGCTGACCAGCACGCCGGCGGCGGTGAGGGTACGGACGGCCTCCAGCGCCCCGTCGCGTTCGGGGGCGAGCGTGACCAGCCTGACCAGCCCGGTCTCCAGCAGCGTGGCGACGGCCTCGGGCGTGGGGTCGGTGAGCCACGCCGCGTTGTGCGCGCCCTTGCGCCGCTCGGTCAGGAAGGGCCCCTCCAGGTGCACGCCGAGGACGCGGCTGCCGCCCGCGGGCAGGCCGGGCAGCAGGTCGCGGGTACGGCGCAGCGCCGCGGCCTGGGCCTCGACCGGCGCGGTGATGAACGTGGGCAGGAACGCGGTCACGCCGGTCTCGGGCAGCCGCCGGACCACGGTGTGCCAGCCGTCCTCGCCGGCGTCCATCATGTCGTACCCGAAGAAGCCGTTGACCTGGAGATCCACCAGGCCGGGGGCGAGCAGGCCGCCGTCCAGGTCGACTCCGGGCTCGCCCGCGGGCCGGCCCTCGCCCACCTCGGCGATCACCCCGTCCTCGATCCTGAGATGACCCGGGGAGAGCACCCGGGACGGGCCGCCGTCCGGGGCGGCGAGCAGGCTGCTCGCGCTGATCAGGAGTGATGCCATGGCGTGCGCGCTCCCTGTGACGCCGGGACCGGGGGCGCCGTCCCGAGGGACGGCCGGCCGGACTGCTGAGGACCTACTGGTCTAGTCCGGACTAGACCAGTAGGCACCCTACTCAAGATTGGACGGAAGCAACAGAGCGGGCGGCGGCCCGGAGGGGCGGCGGAAGGCACGGGACGCCACGGGCCGCGGCGGGGGCACCGGGCGACCCGGCGGACGACATTTCCCAACCCACCCTCGCAAACAGGGTCTGACCTGCATCTTCTTCTGATCTTCGGCCGGTTCCCGGCGGAGGTCGCCGTTATCCATCTGTGCATTGACAGGGCTTCCGGGGCTGTGGTCTAGTCCGGCCTAGACCAGCAGTCGCCACCCCCGGCCACGAGGACGCCCGTGACGACCATCGATCCGCACAGCCCGGTGCCGAAGTACTTCCAGCTCCGGGCCATCCTGCTCGACATGATCGAGGGGGCGGAGCTGCCCGTCGACGCTCCGATCCCCTCCGAGCGCGAGCTGTGCGTGCGCTATGGCCTGTCCAGGATGACCGTGCGGCAGGGCGTCGACCAGCTGGTGTCGGAGGGGCGGCTCTACCGGGTCCCGGGGAAGGGCACCTTCGTCGCCCGCCCCAAGATCGAGATGCCGCTCCGGCTGGTCTCGTTCAGCGAGGACATGCTGTCGCGCGGGATGCGGCCGGGCGCCATGGACCTGGACCGGCGCACCGTGTCCGCCGACGCCCGGCTGGCCCGCATCTTCGAGGTGGAGCAGGGCACCGCGATCCACCTAATCGAACGGCTGCGGACCGCCGACGGCGAGCCGATGGCGCTGGAGCGCTCGCACATCCTCGCCTCGCTCGCCCCCGACCTGCTGGACCGGCGGCTGGCGGACCGCTCCCTGTACGGCGTGCTGGAGGCGGTGTACGGGCTGGTGTTCGACGCCGGCGACCAGACCATCGACGCGGGGCTGGCCGACGCCACCGAGGCCAGGCACCTGCAGATCGCCCGCGGCAGCGCCGTGCTTCTCCTGCGACGCCGCTCCTACTCCGGAGGTGTGTGCGCGGAACTGGGTGTGTCGACCTACCGGGCCGACCGCTACCAGATCCACACGTCCCTTGGTAACCCGCCACCGCGCACGTAGCCCCCGGCAACCCCCCGGTATTGGAGGAACCCCCTGATGAGTTCGACAACCGCGGCGGGCGGGACCGCCGCACCACGACGAGGATCGAGCGCCCTGGCCGTCCTGCAGCGCATCGGGCGCAGCCTCATGCTCCCGATCGCCGTCCTCCCGGCCGCCGCCCTGCTGCTGCGCCTGGGCCAGCCCGACATGCTGGGCGCGGACGGCCTGGGCTGGGACCGGGTCGCCGAGGTCGTCGGCGGCGCCGGCGACGCGCTGTTCAGCTGGCTGCCGCTGCTGTTCGCGGTCGGCGTGGCGATCGGCTTCGCCAAGAAGGCCGACGGCTCCACCGCCCTCGCCGCGGTGGTCGGATACCTGGTCTTCGACCGGGTCTCAAAGATCATCTTCTCGCACAGCGACGAGCTCAAGGGCCGGGTCCTCATCACCAAGGTGGTCGACGGGGCACCCTCGGAGGTCATCGACTGGGGCGCCAAGAACCCCACCGACGTCCTGGGCGGCATCCTCATCGGCGTCCTGACCGCCCTCCTCTACCAGCGGTTCTACCGGATCAAGCTGCCGACCTGGCTGGCCTTCTTCGGCGGGCGCCGGTTCGTGCCCATCATCACCGCGGTCGCCGCGCTCGCGCTCGGCGTCGTCATCGGCGTGGTCTGGCCGGTCTTCGGCGCCTGGCTCACCGACTTCGGCAACTGGATCACCGGTGCGGGCGCGGTCGGCGCCGGCGTGTACGGCGTGATCAACCGGCTGCTGCTGCCCTTCGGCCTGCACCACATCCCCAACTCCCTGATCTGGTTCGTGTTCGGTGACTTCCAGGGCGCCGACGGCGTGGTGCACGGCGAGATCAACCGCTACCTGGCCGGCGACCCCGACGCGGGCGGCTTCCTGGCCGGGTTCTTCCCCGTGCTGATGTTCGGCCTGCCCGGCGCGGCCCTGGCCATCTGGCGCGCGGCGCCCGCGCACCGGCGCCCGGCGGTGGGCGGCCTGATGATCTCCGCGGCGCTGACCGCGTTCGTCACCGGCGTCACCGAGCCGATCGAGTTCGCGTTCATGTTCGTCGCGCCGGTGCTGTACGCGGTGCACGTCGTGCTGACCGGCATCTCGATGGCGGTCCTGGAGGCCGCCGGAGCCCAGCTCGGCTTCGGGTTCTCGGCCGGCGGCATCGACCTGCTGCTCAACATGACCAAGGACAACACCAAGGGACTGCCGCTGATCCTGGGGCTCGGGGTGCTCTACTTCGTCCTCTATTACGTGATCTTCAAGTTCCTGATCGAGAGGTTCAACTTCGCCACCCCGGGCCGCGAGCCTGAAGGCGAGGAGTCGGTCGCGGCCGACCCCGCCGCGGCACCGGAACTGGCCGGCGCGACCAAGGGCGCCAAGGCGGGCGGGTCCGGCGCGTCCGACAAGCCCGGCGAGTCCGCCGGAGCCTCCGGTCCGGCCGGCGAGAAGGGCGGCACGGACGAGAAGGCGGCCCCCGGCACCTGACAGGCCACCCTCCCAGAGTCCTCCCTCTCCTCCGCTTCGGGAGGACTCGCTCCCAGAACGGCGGCGGGCACCGCGCACACGCGGCGTCCGCCGCCGTTTCGCGTGCGGTCCGGTGCGGGGAGGGCCACCCGGGACACGATCGGTGGCCGTATCCGGCCAGCACCGTATTTTCATGGATCTTTCACGCCTCTGGTGAACGTCGCCGACCCACCAGGAGGCCCTGATGCCCGAACGGCCCGGAGCCCAGCCCCGCAGAATCACCGCCCGCAGCGACCGTACGTTCCGCGCTGAGGCCGCCCGCGCCGCCGACCATCCCGGTCCCGGCGCCGGCCGCCGCGCGGGCCACGGCCACACGGTCGTCCGCCTCGTCCCGGACACCGGCGAGACCGGCGTGAACGGTTCGCTGGCCCTCGTTCCGCAGCCCGGACCCCCGCGGCGGCGCGGCACCCACCTGTCCGTGGCCGGCGGCCCGTCCCCGCCCCGGGAGGCGGCCGAGGCCACCGTCCGGCTCGTCATCGAGGTGCTCGCCGGGACGCGTCCCCCGCGGCACCTGGCCGGCAGGGCCGTTCCCGGCGTGTGGCGGGGCCTGGCGGCACACCAGCCGCAGCTGAGGGACAGGCTCGTCGCACCGCCCCGGATCCTGCGGACGTGGTCCCAGAGCCCCGCCCCGGGGACCGTGGAGACGGGCGCGGTGGTGGTCCTGAACGGCCGCGTCCACGCCCTGGCCCTGCGCCTGGACCTTCACCGGGGCCGCTGGCGGTGCACCGCCGTGGAGACCACGGTGCCCGCCGCACGCGGGCGCCGCACCCCCGCGTGAAACGACGGCCTCCCGGGATGTCCCAGGAGGCCGTCGTCACCGCTGGCGCGCCTTGACGCTACGGGCCCTACTTGTTGCGCGGGTCGCCGTGGCAGCGCTTGAACTTCTTGCCCGAGCCGCAGGGGCACGGGTCGTTGCGGGAGACACCGGCGTACTCGTCGGGCGCCTCCTCGCTGTGGTGCTCGACGCCGCCCTCACCGTCGACGGTCGGCGCGGAGTACTCCAGCTTCTTCGCGCGCTTGGGCTTCTCCAGGCCCTTGGCGTGGATGACGGGAGTCTCCTCCTCGGCCTCCGCCTCGGCCTCGGCCTCCGCCTCGGCGGCAGGGACGTCGTCGGCCGGAGCGGTCTTGGAGACCTCCACCGGCGCGGCGCCCACCGTCGGGGCCGCCGGCTGCTCCTCCACCTCGACCTCGAGGTTGAAGAGGTAGCCGACCGACTCCTCCTTGATGCCGTCGAGCATGGCGTTGAACATGTCGTAGCCCTCGCGCTGGTACTCCACCAGCGGGTCGCGCTGCGCCATGGCCCGCAGGCCGATGCCCTCCTGCAGGTAGTCCATCTCGTACAGGTGCTCGCGCCACTTGCGGTCGAGCACCGACAGGACGACGCGCCGCTCCAGCTCGCGCATGACCTCCGCGCCGAGCTCCTCCTCGCGGGCCTCGTAGGCGCTCTGCGCGTTCTCGCGGATCTTCTCGGCCAGCGTCTCGGCGTCCAGCCCGGAGATCTCGCCGCCGACCTCCTCGACCAGCTCGTCCACCGTCAGCGAGATCGGGTAGAGCTGCTTGAACGCCTTCCAGAGCTTGTCCAGGTCCCATTCCTCGGCGAAGCCCTCGCCGGTGGCGCCGGCCACGTAGCCGTCCACGACCTCGTCGATCATGTTGCGGACCTGCTCGTGCAGGTCGGCGCCCTCCAGCACCTTGCGGCGCTCGGCGTAGATGACCTGCCGCTGCCGGTTGAGCACCTCGTCGTACTTCAGGACGTTCTTGCGCATCTCGAAGTTCTGCTGCTCGACCTGGCTCTGCGCCGACCGGATCGCGTTGGACACGATCTTGGACTCGATCGGGACGTCGTCCGGGATGTTGAGCCTGGTCATGATCGACTCGACCCGGGCGGAGTTGAACAGCCGCATCAGGTCGTCCTCCAGCGACAGGTAGAACCGGGACTCGCCCGGGTCGCCCTGCCGGCCGGAACGGCCGCGCAGCTGGTTGTCGATGCGCCGCGACTCGTGCCGCTCGGTGCCCAGCACGTACAGGCCGCCCGCCTCGACGACGTCCTCGTGCTCGCCCTTGACGGCCTCCTTGGCCTTCTCCAGGGCCTCCGGCCAGGCGGCCTCGTACTCCTCGGGCGTCTCCAGCGGGGACAGGCCGCGCTGGTGCAGCTCCAGGTCGGCCCGGAAGTCGGGGTTGCCGCCGAGCATGATGTCGGTGCCACGGCCGGCCATGTTGGTCGCGACGGTGACCGCGCCCTTGCGGCCGGCTTCGGCCACGATCGCGCTCTCCTGCTCGTGGTGCTTGGCGTTCAGCACCTGGTGCGGGATGCCGCGCCGCTTGAGCATCCGGCTCAGCCGCTCGGACTTCTCCACCGACGTGGTGCCGACCAGGACCGGCTGGCCCTTCTCGTGCCGCTCGGCGATGTCGTCGACGCACGCCTCGAACTTGGCCTGCTCGGTCTTGTAGACCACGTCGGCGACGTCGTCGCGGACCATCGGCCTGTTGGTCGGGATCGGCACCACGTTGACCTTGTAGGTCTTGTTGAACTCGGCCGCCTCGGTCTGGGCGGTGCCGGTCATCCCGCTCAGGGTCGAGTAGAGCCGGAAGTAGTTCTGCAGCGTGATGGTGGCGAGCGTCTGGTTCTCGTCCTTGATGGCCACGCCCTCTTTGGCCTCGATGGCCTGGTGCATGCCCTCGTTGTAGCGCCGGCCGTGCAGGATGCGGCCGGTGAACTCGTCGACGATCAGGACCTCGCCGTTCATGACGACGTAGTCCTTGTCGCGCTTGTAGAGCTCCTTGGCCTTGAGCGCGTTGTTGAGGAAGCTCACCAGCGGCGTGTTGACCGAGTCGTAGAGGTTGTCGATGCCGAGCCAGTCCTCGACCTTCTCGACGCCGGACTCGGTGATGCCGACCGTGCGCTTCTTCTCGTTGACCTCGTAGTCGCCGGGGCCGTACTGGTCCACCTGACCGGCGGTGCTCACGAGCTCGGCCCGCTTCAGCCGCGGCACGATCTTGGCGAACTCCCCGTACCACTTGGAGTTCTGCTCGGCCGGGCCGGAGATGATCAGCGGGGTCCGGGCCTCGTCGATGAGGATGGAGTCGACCTCGTCGACGATGGCGAAGTTGTGCCCGCGCTGGACGCACTCCTCCAGGCTCCAGGCCATGTTGTCGCGCAGGTAGTCGAACCCGAACTCGTTGTTGGTGCCGTAGGTGATGTCGCAGTTGTAGGCCACGCGGCGCTCTTCAGGGGTCATCTGCGGGAGGATGACGCCGACCTCGAGGCCGAGGAACTGGTGCACGCGGCCCATCCACTCGGCGTCGCGCTTGGCCAGGTAGTCGTTGACCGTGACGACGTGCACGCCGTCGCCGGACAGGGCGTTGAGGTACGCCGGGAGCACACAGGTCAGGGTCTTGCCCTCACCGGTCTTCATCTCGGCGATGTGGCCCATGTGCAGCGCGGCGCCGCCCATGACCTGCACGTCGTAGTGGCGCTGGCCCAGCACCCTACGGGCGGCCTCGCGGGCGGTCGCGAACGCCTCGGGCAGCAGGTTGTCCAGGGACTCCCCGTCTGCGATCCGCTCCCGGTACTTCTCGGTCAGCTCGCGCAACTCGGCGTCGCTCATCTCGAGGAAGTCTTCCTCGATCGAGTTGACCTGATCCGCGAGCTTCTTGAGCTTGCGCAGGATTTTGCCCTCGCCCGCACGAAGGATCTTATCGATGACTGGCGGCACTCTCGGAGGCTCCTTGCAGATCGTGGGTCACCGCGCTCGGCGGTACGCACACCACACGTACGATGCCCATCGTAGGCGAGACCCAGAATGGTCTAGGTCACGTCGTGACGCAATCCACCGGGCGTCCTGTTTGACACGGCCTGTCCGAGGAATTCTGACAACTGCACATCCAAGGGAGGCGTCAACATGACCGAACAAGATCACGGCTCGCACGCCGGCCGGCCCGGCTCATGGGTGGCCGTGGCCGTCATGGTCACCGGATTCGTGGTCGGCGGTGTGGCGCTGTGCCTGGGGCCGGCCTGGATCATGTTCTGGGTCGGGGCCGGCATCGTCGCGCTCGGCTTCGTCGTGGGCGGGATCGTCCACATCTTCGCCGACGTCGTCGTGGACGCCCCCCGGGTGATCCCCGAGATCGTCGACTACTCGGTCTTCGGCCGCCACACCGACAAGCGCCGGGGCGGCCTCGCGGGCGAGACGCTGGACAAGCCCGTCCACACCGACACCCAGCGGACGCCCCACGGCTGAGCGTCCCCCGGGACGCAGAAAAACGGGCCGTCGCCTACTCGGGCGTGTCGAGCCTGAGCGCGCCGGCCAGTTCGGGTGGATCGATCCGATCCACCCGAACCGCGTCGCAGCCCACCCAGGACGCGGCCTGCCAGAGGGCGGCGCGCAGCGCGGCGGCGGCCTTCTCGGTGCGGGCCGGCGTCGCGGTCGCCCACGGCTCGAAGGACACCTGGCGGGCGACCAGGGTGCGGCCCTCCCGCGCCGGGTCGACCCGCCCCATGAGCCGGCCCCCGGCCAGCAGCGGCATGACGAAGTAGCCGTGGACCCGCTTGGCCTTCGGCACGTACGCCTCCAGCCGGTGGTCGAAGCCGAACACCCGCGACGTGCGCGCGCGGTCCCACACCAGGGAGTCGAACGGCGACAGCAGCGTCGTCGCGTGCCGCCCGCGCACCGGGGCGGCCAGCGCCTCGGGGTCGGCCCACGCGTCGTGGCGCCATCCCCGTACCCGCACGGGAACCAGCCCGGCCGCCTCCACCACCGCGTCGACCTGCTCGGCCTTGAGACGGTAGTAGTCGGCCAGGTCGGCGCGGGTGCCGACGGCCAGCGCCCGCCCGGCCTTGGCGACCAGCCCGGTCAGGCACTCGGCGTCGTCCGGCTCGCGGTCGAGCAACGCGGCCGGGACCGCCCGCTCGGCCAGGTCGTACACCCGGCGCCAGCCGATCCGGCGCACGCAGACGACCTCGCCGATGTCCAGCAGCCACTCGATCGCGATCTTGTGGTCGCTCCACTCCCACCAGTCGCCGCCCGCCTTGGCCCCGCCCAGCTCCTTGGTGGTGAGCGGGCCGTCGGCGTGGAGCCGCTTGAGGACGTCCTCGCACACGCCCTCGGGGACCTTGTGCCAGCGCCACCCGCGGCGCCGGTACGCCCTGCGGCGGAACTCGAAGAGGGGCCAGTCGGCGAGGGGCAGCACCGACGCCGCGTGCGCCCAGTACTCGAAGCCCGTGCCGTCGCCCCAGTAGGCGGCCTCGACCGCGTCCCGGCCCACCGGCCCGAGCCGGGCGTAGGGGACCAGCTCGTGCGAACGGGCCAGCACGGAGATCGTGTCGAGCTGGACGGCCCCGAGCGCGCCCAGCAGCCGCGGGACGCCGCCGCCGCGCCGGAACCCGGCCCCGAGCAGCCCCTGCGCCCGCAACTGGAGCCGCCGTACCTCGTCCGGGCCGAGTTCGATGTCGCTCACACGCCGATGCTAGGGCACGACACCGACAAAACCCCATAGCCGGTGACACGACCGCCGGGCGGCACCGCGGTTCCCGGGTCGCGGATCGACGCGGAGCCCAGGGCGCGGTTCGACGCGGAGCTCAGGGCGCGGTGCGACGTGGACCTCAGGTGATCTCGAGCAGCTTCTCGCGGACCGCGTAGACCACGGCCTCCATCCGCGAGTGCAGCTGGAGCTTCTCCAGGATGTTGCGGACGTGGTTCTTCACGGTGTTCTCGGAGATGAACAGCTCGCGGGCGATCTCCCGGTTGCCCAGGCCGCGGGCGACCAGCCGGAGCACCTCCATCTCCCGGTCGGTGAGGCGGGGGGCGGGGACCTGCTGGGTGCGCTCCTCGCTGCGCTTGGCCAGCACGGCGAACTCGGTGATCAGTTTGGAGGCCATCGAGGGGCTGATCAGCGACTGCCCGCCGTGCACGGCGCGCACCGCCTGGGGCACCTCGTCGATGGAGATCTCCTTGAGGAGGTAGCCGCTGGCCCCGGCCTTGATGGCCTCGAAGAGGTCCTCCTCCTCGTCGCTGATGGTCAGCATCACGATCTTGGCGCTGGGCGCCGCGTCCTTGATGGCCGTGCACGCCTCGATGCCGCTGCGGCGGGGCATCCGGATGTCCATGAGGACCACGTCGGGCAGCAGGTCGCCGGCCATCTGGACGGCCTCGTGGCCGTCCCCGCCCTCACCGATGACCTCGATGTCGTCCTCGGTCTGCAGGACCATCTCCAGGCCGCGGCGGAACAGCGCGTGGTCGTCCACGATCAGAACGCGGATGGGATCGGCGGGGCCCTCGCCCGCCGCGGTGTCGCCGGCGGCGGCTGGACGGGGCACCGCCGCGGCTCCGCGAGCCTGGGGATTCTCGCTCACCTGAGTCGCGGCGTGGAGGGTACGCCGCTTCCCCCCTTCACTGTCGCCTCCCGCGTCTCGCGGGGGTCAGCGCGGACGGGCGGGTCCGGGGCGGGGCCCCAGATCCGCCCGCTCGCGGCTTGCCGGGTGACGCCTTTTCTAGATCATGGCACGGTCCGGGCGGTGACGTGACGCACGGACCGCATCACTCCTCGACCAGGCGGATGACTCCGTAGTCCCAGCCTCTCCTCCTGTATACGACAGAAGGGTGGCCCGATGCCTTGTCCCTGAAGAGGAAGAAGTCGTGACCCACGAGTTCCATCTCGAAGAGGGCCTGCTCGATGCCCATCGGCTCGGCCTTGTGGAACTTCTCTCGGACGACGATGGGGCCGTCGCCCTCCATGGGGATCGGGACGAGATTCTCGTCCATCGCCGAGTCCACGGCCTCGTAGAGGTCGGCCTCGGCGTCCTCGGTGCCGGCACCGGCGGGAGCCTGCCGGGGCTTGGATCCGTTCTTGGACCCGTTCTTGGGTGACTGCGGCGCCGGGGCGGCGTCCGCGGTGGCGTCGGGCAGCGGCTCCATGGTGGCGAGCTTGGCCGGCGCCCGGCTGCCGTGGTGCACCTTCCTTCGGTCGCTGTCGCGGCGCAGCTTGGACTCCAGCTTGTCCAGCGCCAGGTCGAGGGCTCCGTACCGATCGTCGGCCGCCGCCTCGGCCCGGATCACCGGGCCGCGCGAGCGGATCGTCAGCTCGACCCGTTCCCGCTGGTCGGCCAGACGGGGATTGCGTTCCTGCGACACCTCCACGTCCACCCGCCTGACCTTGCTGTGAAGCCGCTCGATCTTGGCCAGCTTGGTGTCGACGTGCTGCCGGAACCTGTCGTTGACGTCGGTGTGACGGCCCCTCACGATGATGTCCACGCGGGACCCCCCTTCTCCCGATTGCGTTCCTGGTCCGCCCCGCCGTCATTGGCTTCTGGAGCGGACGTCACGACCTGATGGGGTCGCACCCGCCCGGCCGACCTGGTCTTCGTCCCCACATCCGCCTGCTGAGGGGCTCGCGGCGCTTTCGCCACTACTGCCCTTCTCCCGGTTCGGGGGATGTCGGATCCCCCGACGGGGCAGGACTTACCTCTAAGGCGCACCGTGATCGGTCGACGAGAAGTCGCCTTACGTGGGCCGTTTCGCCTGCGCCTGGCATCGGCTTGCCGGATCGCCTGCCATGCTCCTGACGAGCACTGCGATCCAGCGCAACCACGGACCCGGGCGGGTGCCATGCCAGGAACGCTAACCCCTTTAAGCCACTAATGTCAGGGGGGTCGGGCGAGGAAATACTCACGGACCGTCATCGGGACCGGCCTCCACCCCGTTCGCGGGCCCCTTCGCCGCCTCCCGCCGGGCCAGGGTCCGGAGCGTCCGCCCGAGGCCGGGAGATTCACGACGGCGCAGGTCATAGCTCTATGACGGCCCGGTGGGCCCGGTCGCGCCGTACCGCCACGCTCACCACGCGTGAACACCGGCGATGCGACCTTCACCACGTCTACGGACAAGCCGGACAAGCTCGCTACTTTATGTAACTATCCGCCCTCCATATCCGGTAGTACGAAAGGTTCTCACCACCGGCGCCGCCGGGGTGTCGCCGCCACCGTCGCGGCGGCCACCACCTCCGCGCCGGCCTCGCGCAGCGCCCGCCCCGCCTCCGCCAGCGTGGCCCCGGTGGTGATCACATCGTCGACCAGGACGATCCGCCGCCCCGCCACGCGCACGCCGGGGACCGTCTCCAGCGCGCCGGCCAGGTTGGCCGCGCGCTCGCCCGCCGACAGCCCCGCCTGGTCGGCCACCCGCCGCCGCTGCCGCAGCGCCGCAAGCCCCGGTGCGTCCCACCCGGCCGCCCGCAGGCACCGGACCGCCGCCACCGCCATCCGCCGCGTCGCGTCGTGCCCCCGCCGCCGTACCGCGGACCGCGCCGAAGGCACCGGGACCACGAACACGGGAGGCTCGCGCGCAAGCGCCGCACCCGACGAAGAACCGCCCGCACCCAACGAAGCGCCTGCCCCCGGCGGGTCGCGGCCCTCCAGGCCGCGCCCCCGCGTTCCGGGCGCGGCGCGGCCGGGGACGGTGACGGCGGCCTTCGCGGGCCCTGCAGGGGGCTGAGAGGGCCCCACGGCGGGCTGCACGTGGGCGATGGCCGCGTGGACGGCCTTGGCCAGGACCGCGCCCAGAGGGGCCGCCAGGGCCGTACGAGCGGACTCCTTGTGGGCGAGGATGACGGCGCGTACCGGCCCCTCGTACGCGGCGGCCGTCCAGGGGCGCGGCAGCCCCCGGGGCACGGGCTCGGGCCACGCGGGCCGGGGTGAGGACGCGGACAGCAGCGCCGAGCAGGACGCGCACAGGAGGTCGGTCGAGCGCCCGCAGCCCGCGCAGCTCTGCGGCAGGACCAGGTCGAGAAGGCCGGTGAGGAATCCCATGCGTCCACGATGGGGGGCGGGGCACGGCCCCGGAAGAGGTTCGCCGAACTGTGGATAACTCCGGGATCAGCGGGGATAGGTGGGGTCGGCCGCGGGGATGTTGCAGACCCACTCGCTGAACTGCTCGCGGGGCGTCCGCTGGCGGCAGACCTGCCTGGTGTGGGACGAACGGGTGCCGATCAGCACGGGCTCGTCGGGCGCCGCCGCGATCGACTGGGGGACGCCGAGGGACCCGCCGCCCAGCGAGCTGATCGTGCCGCCGCCGACCGGGACCAGGTAGGGCAGGGTCTGGGAGTCGAGGTTCTTGCGGCCCAGCACGGCCAGCGTGCCGTAGTCGCGCCAGGCCAGGTCGATGGCGCCGCCCAGTTCGGAGCTGACCGGCAGGAACGAGCCGACGTCGGTGCCGTCCTCGTGGACGATCCGGCCGAGCTGGACCTGGGCGCGGCCGTCGACGTTCACGATCGCGGCGGCCCGCACGCCGTCACGGGCGACGCGGAAGGCCAGCACCTCGCGCCCGCCCAGGCCCCAGTGCGCGACCCGGACGGGGGGACGGCCGCGGCGTTCGCGGACCCACAGCCAGGACTTGTCGTCGGTGGACTCCACCGTCCACAGGCGGCCGGCCCGGTCCCAGGACGGAGGGGTGAAGCGCGCCCCGCGGCGCGAGGCCTTCAGCAGGGTGCGGAGGTTGGCCGCGCCCGCGACCAGGTCGCCGGCGAGCAGCCGGTCGCCGGCGGGACTGAGCCCGGCGACCTCGACGAAGTCCGGTGCGACCGCGGGACGGGCCAGCCGCCCGCCGGTGCCGGTGGCCACCGGCTGCGGCTGGTCCCGCAGCAGCTGGCTCAGATGCCCGGCGGCCCCGATGACGTAGGCGGTCTGGTCGGACGGCGCGCCGTCGGGATCGTTGGCCTGCCAGGACCGGACCGGCTGGGTGCTGGGCGTGCCCGCAGGCGCGACCGTCTCCCCGTCGATCCGCAGGCGCCACTGCTTGATGTCGGGCAGCTGCCGCAGCGTCCAGCTGAGCTGGGCCGACATGCGTTCCAGGCTGCCCGCGCGGGCCTCCCGGGTCAGGTCGACGGTGGCGACGTCCTGGCTGACCGTGACGCCCCGGCCGCGCAGCCGGGTGCGGGGCGGGAAGGCGCTGTCGACCGCCGGTTCGAGCCAGGAGGTGGGGCCGTCCAGCAGCGCCCGGACCAGGTGGGCGGGCAGGTCCTGCCGGTTGACCATCGGCAGGAAGATCCCGTTCGGCACGAGGGTGCGGCGGTCGGGGGCGAAGAAGAACAGGTTCGCGGGGCGGAAGGCGCGGTCCACGTCGCTCTTGGTCAGCAGCAGCCCGTTCTGCACCTCGGCGGGCAGGCCGGTCACCCGCCACGTCCCGTGCGGGGTCCGGCCGAGCTGGAAGGTCACCTCGACCGGCTTGGGGTCGGCGGTGTACTGGCCGCTCGGGTCGATCGTGCCGAGCCGCTGCCCGCGTACCCGGACGGTGGCGACGGTGGCGGCCTCCCTGACGACCTCGGGTTCCTGCCGGTCCTGCAGGACGGTCACGGCGGGACGGGCGCCCGGACGCCACAGGGTGGAGCCGGAGAGGTAGTCGCGGGCGACGGCGTGGCCGTCGTCGAAGCTGGCGCAGGCGGCCAGGAACCCCGACACGATCTGGCCCGGGCCCCACTCGGGGCGCGGCCGGACCGGGACCAGCCGGACGTACGGGTGGTCGGCCTGGTCGGAGCCCTCGGCGGGCCGTCCGGAGATGACCCTGCCGCCGCTGGGAACGCTGGCGCAGCCGCCGAGGAACAGCGCGGCCGCCGCGGCGGCGCACACCGCCTTCCGCCAGGTCACTCCCCGGCCTCCAGTTCCGCGAACAGGGGGCGGGGGCTGCCCGCGCCGGGCGGCACCAGCGGAAGCGGGGAGCCGCGCAGCTCGGCACCGGCCACCCGGGGCAGCGAGAGGCGGAACTGCGAGCCCGCGCCCGGCTCCCCCCATGCCTGGAGCCAGCCGCCGTGCAGCTGGGCGTCCTCCCGGGAGATGGACAGGCCGAGGCCGGTGCCGCCGGTCGTCCGCGCGCGGGCGGGGTCGGCGCGCCAGAAGCGGTCGAAGACCATCTGCCCCTCTCCGGCCTTCAGGCCCACGCCGTGGTCGCGCACCGCCACGGCCACCGCGTCCCGGTCGGCCGCGACCGACACGACGATGTCCTCGCCCTCGCCGTGCTCGACGGCGTTGACCAGCAGGTTGCGCATGATCCGCTCGACGCGGCGGCGGTCGACCTCGGCCATGCAGGGCTCGCCCGGCAGCTGGAACACCACCTTGCTGCCCTTGCGCTCGGCGAGGTTCTGGATGTCGCCCACCGCGCGCAGCACCAGGTCGCGCATGTCCAGGGACTCGGCGTCCAGGGTGGCCGCGCCCGCGTCGTGCCGGCTGATCTCCAGCAGGTCGGCCAGCAGCGACTCGAACCGCTCCAGCTGGCTCTGCAGCAGCTCCGCGGAACGGCCGACGGCCGGGTCGGAGAACGTGTCGCGGTACTCGTAGAGCATGTCGGCCGCGATCCGGATCGTGGTGAGCGGGGTGCGCAGCTCGTGCGAGACGTCCGACACGAACTGCCGCTGCACCTGGGACAGGTCCTCCAGCTCGCCGATCTTCTCCTGGAGGTTGGCGGCCATCTCGTTGAACGAGCGTGCCAGGCGGGCCAGGTCGTCCTCGCCGCGGACCCGCATCCGCTCCTCCAGCCGCCCGGCGGCCAGCCGCTGGGCGCCCTGCGCGGCGAGCCGTACCGGGATCACCACCTGGCGGGTGACCAGCGAGGCGATCGCGGCCAGGAGCAGGACCAGCACCGCGCCGACGCCGACCAGCGAGCGGCCCACGAACGTCAGGGTGCGCTGCTCCTCGGTGAGCGGGAAGAGGTAGTAGAGCTCGAACTGCCCGGCCTTGCCGCCGACGATCAGGCCGGGCTCGGAGGCGCGGCCGATATAGGACAGCTTGCCGAACGTGTAGTTGCGCGCCCCGGCGGGCCCCTTGCCCAGCTCGTCGCGCAGCCGCTGCGGGACGCTCTCCTCCCGCAGCTCGTTGGTGGCGAACCCGTCGAACGAGGGCTCCCGGACGTCGCGGATGTAGACCTCGTACAGCCCGGAGGGGCCGCTGCGCGCCTTGAGGCCGTTGACCACGCCCTCCAGCCGCCCGGCGGCGTCTTCGGAGGGGTTGCCCAGGTCGCGCTGCACCGCGCCCAGCCCCTCGTCGAGCTGGAGCCGGGCCGCCTTGATCTTGCCGTCCATCAGGGCCGTGGTGATCTGCTGCATGAGGAACAGCCCGAGGATCGCGACCACGATGGCCGAGATGAACAGGGTCGAGGTGACCACCCGTACCTGGATGGAACGGCGCCACCGCGTGTAGGCATGGCGGACCGCGCCGCGCACCACCCGGCGTACCGTGCCGAGCCCGCGGCGGGCGAGCCGCTTGACCCTGTTCATCGCCCCGTGTTCATAGAACCGTGCTCATCACCGTCGTCGCGCCGTGGTCGTCCTGCCTTGCGCATCGTGTGCTGTTCGTCGCGTTCCGCTCTCCGCCGGCGCCCCTGCCCGGGGCTGCTCCAGGGAGGCGGAACGTCCTGCTCGGATCCCGGTCCCGCCGGGACCGGGTCACTCGTCACTCTCGGGGGGCCGGGTCACCCTTCGCCGGGCCGCCCGGTCACCGGGTCAGGCCGGGCCGGCCTTGTAGCCGACCCCGCGTACGGTCACCACGATCTCCGGCCGCTCCGGGTCCTTCTCGATCTTGGCTCTCAGCCGCTGCACGTGGACGTTCACCAGCCGGGTGTCGGCCGCGTGCCGGTATCCCCACACCTGCTCCAGCAGGACCTCGCGGGTGAACACCTGGCGCGGCTTGCGGGCCAGCGCCACCAGCAGGTCGAACTCCAGCGGGGTGAGCGGGATGTGCCGGTCACCGCGCTTGACCGAGTGGCCGGCCACGTCGATGGTGATGTCGCCGATCTGGAGCGTCTCGGGAGCGGGCTCGTCGGTGCGGCGCAGCCGCGCCCGCACCCGGGCCACCAGCTCCTTGGGCTTGAACGGCTTGACGATATAGTCGTCGGCGCCCGACTCCAGGCCGAGCACCACGTCCACCGTGTCGCTCTTGGCCGTGAGCATGACGATCGGGACGCCGGACTCGGCGCGGATCTGGCGGCAGACGTCGATGCCGTCGGCACCGGGGAGCATCAGGTCCAGCAGCACGAGGTCGGGCCGGGTCTCCCGGAACGCCTCGAGCGCCTTGTCGCCGTCGTGCACGAACGACGGCTCGAAACCCTCGCCCCTCAGCACGATGCCGAGCATCTCGGCGAGAGCGAGGTCGTCGTCGACGACCAGTACGCGTCCTCTCATGGCCCTCATCGTCACAAAGTCGGGGTTCGGTGAAGTGCGTGGAAAGCGAAGACACACCTTGGCGAGCCAGGTTACCCGCGTTTGGTTCGTCCATGGCCCGCTCGTCGCTCTTCGGCGCCGTCCGGCCACGCCGCGGCCGGACGTGGCCTCGCTCCGAAGGCCGGATTCTAGGCGGTGTCTCCCAGTCCCGGCCCACGGCGCTCGCCTGGCGGCTCGCGCCTGACCGCCCCGGTCGGCGGCCCGGCCTCGCGGGTCGGGCATTCACGGCACCCCGCCCGTGACAGGATGACCCGACGAGTCGTCGCACGGGGAGCGGAGATGCCGAGACCGGACGGTTGGGACGCGCGTGCCGTCCCGGGCGGTGCCGCGGTCACGGAGGGCACCGCCGCCGATACGGAGAGCACCGCCCCCGGAACCGCCGCGGGCACGGCCGCCGATACGGAGCGGGGCGCGGAGGCGCCGCTCACCCTGGACGGCGGGGCGGGAGGCGAGATCCCGTTCCGGCCGCTGTCGATCTCGGAGATGCTGGACGGCGCCATCGCCTGCGTCCGCCTGTACCCGCGCGCCGTCCTGGTCCCGTCGGTGGCGGTGACCGCGGTGATCCAGGTCACGGTCTCGGTGGCGGCGTACTTCTTCGTCGGCCGGACGGCGCGCAACGAGATCACCCCGGACTGGATGGTCCGTTCCGTCGGCACCCAGTTCACCCTGGGCGTCTTCGGGCTGGTGCTGTCGGCGCTGGGGATCGTGCTGCTGGCCGGGCTGCTCGGCCCGGTGGTGGGCCGCGGGCTGTTCGGGCTGCCCGTCTCGCTGCGCGGCGCCTGGCGGGACCTGCGGCCGCGGCTGGGGCGGCTGGCCGCCGTCGGCGCCCTGGTCACGTTCGTGCCGCTGCTCGGGCTGGCGCTGCCGGTGCTGCCGTTCGTCGTGTTCATCGCGGCCGACGTCCATCCGGCGGCGAGCCTGCTGGCCGGTCTCGCGGGCTTCCCCGCGGGGGCGGCGCTCATGGTGTGGCTGTACGTGCTGCTGGTGCCGGCGGCCCCGGCCCTGGTCATGGAACGCGAGAGCGTCGGCGGCGCCCTGCGGCGCGCCCGGAGGCTCTCCGCCGGACGCTGGTGGCGCACCTTCGGCACGCTGCTGCTGGCCATCATGATCACCGTGTTCATGGGCCTGTTCGCGCTGCGGATCCCGTTCCTGCTGGCCGAGCTGATCTTCTTCGGGGACGGTGGCGGGCAGAGCAAGGAGGCGCTGCTGGCCCTCGCCCTGGACACCGCCGGCCGCATCGTCAGCTGGTCGGTGGTGCTCCCGTTCGACGCGGGCGTCATCGTCCTGCTCTACATGGACCGCCGGATGCGGCGCGAGGGCTTCGACCTGGAGCTGCGCACACGCGTCCACGAGGGCCCGGTAACCGGGGACGGCGGCGGCGCCGACGCCTTCTTCGCTCACTGGCGGCCCGATCCGGCCGATCCCGCCGTCCCGCCGCACGGATCGGGGACGATGCCGTGATGACCGAGCCGATCGGCCGCGACGAGGCCCGCGAGCAGGCCCGCCGCGAGCTGGAGGACCCGATCTACCACCGCGACCGGCCGTCCTGGCTGGAACGCTTCCTGGACCGGCTGGGCGACTGGCTGCGCGACCTGACCGACCGCGGCGTCGACCCCACCGCGCACGGCAACGGCGGCGGCTGGATCTCGCTGATCGTCGTCCTGCTCCTGCTGGCCGCCGCGATCGCGCTGGTCGCCTGGCTCATGTGGGGGCGGCACAACACCCGTTCGCGGCGCCCGGCGCTGCTGGAGGAGAAGCCGACCACCGCACGGGAGCACCGGACCGCCGCCGAGGAGTACGCCGCGGCCGGCGACTGGGCCCGGGCGATCCGCGAACGGCTCCGTTCCATAGCCCGCGACCTGGAGGAACGCGCCGTGCTCACGCCCGAGCCCGGCCGCACCGCCGACGAGCTGGCCGCCGAGGCGGGCCGCGCCCTGCCCGGGCTGGCCGGCGACCTGCGCGAGGGTGTGCGGATCTTCGACGACGTCTGGTACGGCGACCGGCCGGGCAGCGCGGAGGCGTACGCGACGATGACCGGCCTCGACGAACGGGTGCGCGCCGCCCGGCCGCGTCCCCTCGGCGACGACGGCGGCGCCGGGCCGGAACCGGACGCCGCGGCGGCCGGGGCCGTGACCGGACCCGCCGGGGAGGACGCGCGATGGTGACCGGTACCGGCCCGCCGCCCGCGGCGGCTCCCCCGGCGGGCGGCACCCCGACCGCGGGCCAGGTGGCCTCGCGCCGCTGGCGGGCCTCCCGCGGCGTCCTGGCCACCCTGCTCGCCGTCGTCGCGCTGGCGCTCGGCCTGGCCGCGCTGCAGCCGTCCACCACCGACCAGGACCTCGACCCCGAGTCCCCCGGCCCCGGCGGCACCCGGGCGCTCGCCAAGCTCCTCGAACGGCGCGGCGTCCCGTTCTACCTGGCCCGGAGCGCCGGCGACGCCGCCGGCCACGACGCGCCCGGCGGCACGATGGTGATCACCCGTCCGGAGCGGCTCACCGACCGCGACCTGGCCCTGATCAGGGGCGGCCGGACCGACCTGGTGCTGGTGGATCCGCCCCGGGACGTCCTGGCGGCGCTGGCCCCCGGCGTCCGGCGGGCCGGCACCAGCTTCGAGGAGAGCGACGTCCCGGACTGCCCCCTGCGGGCCGCGGTCCTGGCCGGCTCCGTCCGGTTCGAACGCTCCGAGACCTACGAGGTCCCGCCCGGCGCCACCGGCTGCTACCGGGCCGGCGGGCTCGCCAGGCTCGTCCAGCTCCGGAACGGCGAGAGCACCGTCACGGTGCTCGGCTCGGCGGTGCCGCTCACCAACCAGCGGCTGGCCGAGGACGGCAACGCCGCGCTCGGCATGAACCTGGCGGACTCCCCCGTCTCGATCACCTGGCTGGCCCCGGACCTGCCCGCGACCGACGGCGGCGGCGGCAACGAGGAGCGTTCCCTGGGCGACCTGCTGCCGTTCGGGGTCAAGCTCTTCTTCCTGGAACTGCTGGTCGCCGTCGTGCTGGTCGCGCTGTGGCGGGCCCGCCGCCTCGGCCCGGTGGTGGCCGAACGGCTCCCGGTGGTCGTCCGTTCCGCGGAGGCCGTGGAGGGCCGCGCCCGCCTGTACCGGGCGCACCGGGCCAGGGACCGCGCCGCCGACGCGCTCCGGTCCGGGGCGCTGGAACGGCTCGTCCCGCTGCTCGGCCTGCCGCGCAGCGCGGCCCAGGACCCCGCGGCGGCCCGCGAGATCGTCACCGCCGTCGCGCAGCGGACCACCCACGACGAGGGGATGGTCTGGACGGCCCTGTACGGTCCGGAACCGGCGGACGACGGGCAGCTCGTCGGGCTCACCGACCTTCTCGACGACCTGGAAAGGCAGGTACGCCACTCGTGAACCACCCTGTTGAGCTCGGCAAGGACGGCGGGACGCCGGCCGGCGCCGGGCCGTCCGACGGCGACGCGGCCACGCGATCGGAGACCGCCCGGGCCGCGCTCACCGCGTTGCGCGGCGAGGTCGGCAAGACGGTGGTCGGCCAGGACTCGGTGGTGACCGGCCTGGTCATCTCGCTCCTGTGCCGCGGCCACGTACTGCTGGAAGGAGTCCCCGGAACGGCCAAGACGCTCCTGATCCGCACCCTGTCCCGCGCGCTGGCGCTGGACTTCAAGCGGGTGCAGTTCACCCCCGACCTGATGCCCGGCGACGTCACCGGCTCTCTGATCTACGACAACCGGACCGCGGAGTTCGAGTTCCGCGAGGGCCCGGTGTTCACCAACCTGCTGCTCGCCGACGAGATCAACCGCACGCCGCCCAAGACCCAGGCGTCGCTGCTGGAGGCGATGGAGGAGCGCCAGGTGTCGGTCGAGGGGATGCCCCGGGCGCTGCCCGACCCGTTCATCGTGTGCGCCACCCAGAACCCGGTCGAGTACGAGGGCACCTACCCGCTGCCGGAGGCCCAGCTCGACCGGTTCCTGCTGAAGCTGAACGTCCCGGTGCCCGGCCGGGACGAGGAGATCGCGATGCTCCAGCGGCACGCCGCCGGGTTCGACCCGCGCGACCTGTCGGAGGTGCGGCCGGTCGCCGGGGCCGCCGAGCTGGCCGCGGGCCGCGCCGCCGTCCGCACCGTCCACCTGGACCCCAAGGTCGCCGCCTACGTCGTGGACCTGTGCCGGGCCACCCGGCAGTCCCCGTCCCTGGCGCTGGGCGTGTCGCCGCGCGGCGCCACCGCGCTGCTGGCGACCTCGCGCGCCTGGGCGTGGATGTCCGGGCGCGACTACGTGACCCCCGACGACGTCAAGGCGCTGGCCCGCCCCACGCTGCGGCACCGCGTCCAGCTGCGTCCGGAGGCCGAGCTGGAGGGCGCCACCGCCGACGGCGTCCTGGAGGGCATCCTGTCCCATGTCCCCGCGCCCCGCTGACGTGACCGCGCCTGCGCGGCCCGCCGGGAGGCCCGCATGGCGCTGACCGGACGCCTCGGGCTGCTGGCCGCGCTCGGCGCCCTCGTGCCGATCCTCCTGCCGAGCTGGTGGACGCTGCTGGGCCTGTGGGCGGTGCTCGTCCTCGGGGTGGCGGCCGATCTGGCGCTGGCGGGCAACGTCCGGGCGCTGCGCCTGCACCGCGACGGCGACACCAACGTGCGGCTCGGCGAGACCGCGCGGGTCGCGCTGATCGTGGAGAACCTCGGCCGCCGCCGGGTGAAGGCCGTCGTCCGCGACGTGTGGCCGCCCAGCGCCGGGGTCACGCCCCGTACGGTCACCGTGGACGTGCCCGCCGGCGAGCGCCGCCGCGCGGACTTCACGCTGGTGCCGGCCAGGCGCGGGGACCGCCGGGCGGTGACGGTCACGATCCGCTCGGCCGGCCCGCTCGGCCTGGCGGCCCGGCAGCTGTCCCGTCCGGCGCCGTGGACGGTCCGGGTGCTGCCCGCCTTCCCGTCCCGCCGCCACCTGCCCGCCAAGCTCTCCAAGCTGCGCCAGCTGACCGGCCAGAACGTGGCGCTCGTCCGCGGCCAGGGCACCGAGTTCGACTCGCTGCGGGAGTACGTGGACGGCGACGACGTCCGCTCCATCGACTGGCGCGCCACCGCGCGCCGCGCCGACGTGGTCGTCCGCACCTGGCGGCCCGAGCGCGACCGGCGGCTCCTCCTGGTCCTGGACACCGGCCGTACGTCCGCGGGCCGGGTCGGCGACATCCCCCGGCTGGACTGCTCGATGGACGCGGCCCTGCTGCTGGGCGCCCTGGCCTCCCGCGCCGGCGACCGCGTCGACCTGCTCGCCTACGACCGCCGGGTCCGCGCCCGCGTGGAGGGCGCGTCCCGTACCGACCTGCTCCCCGCGATGGTCCAGGCGCTGGCGCCGCTGGAGCCCGAGCTGATCGAGTGCGACGCGGCGGGCATGGTGTCCACCCTCATGGCGCGGGTGCGGCAGCGCTGCCTGATCGTGCTGCTGACCGAGCTCAACACCGCCGCGCTCGAAGAGGGCCTGCTGCCCCTCCTCCCCCAGCTCACCGCCCGCCACCTGGTCGTGCTCGCCGCCGTCGGCGACCCCCGGGTGGGCGAGATGGCCGGGGCGCGCGGCGACCTGGCGGCCGTCTACGACGCCGCCGCGGCCGAACGCGCCCGCGCCGAGCGCCGCCGCCTGACCGCCGAGCTGCGCGCCCACGGCGTCGAGGTGGTCGACGCCCCGCCGGACGAGATCGCCCCCGCCCTCGCCGACGCGTACCTGGCCCTCAAGGCCGCCGGACGCCTCTGACCCGTTCCCCCGCCGTCGACGCGGCCTCAGAAGGATCCCGGGCGTGGAGGCCGTCCCCTACATCGGGCCGGATCCCGCCGCGTGACCGGTCAGGCGGAGGTGGGCGCCAGGTCGGGGCGCAGGTCGCTGTCGCCGGTCTCGCCCTGGCGGACGGCGCGGCGGCCGAGCACGACGATGTAGGCGAGGAAGGCGACCTCGGCGACCACGCCGATGCCGATCCGCAGCCAGGTGGTGTGCACCCACCCGGTCACGAAGCCCTCGATGAGGCCGGAGACCAGCAGGACCCCGACCAGGCCGATGGCGATGCCGACGGCGGCGCGGCCCTCCTCGGCCAGCGCCTGGCCGCGGCGGCGGCGGCCGGGGTCGATGACCGTCCATCCCAGCTTGAGCCCGGCCCCGCAGGCCAGGTAGACGGCGGTGAGTTCGAGCAGGCCGTGCGGCAGGATCAGGCCGAAGAAGATGTCCCCCTTGCCGTGGGCGAACATCAGCCCGGCGATCAGGCCGAGGTTGAGCTGGTTGACCAGCAGGACGTACACGGTGGGGATGCCGAGCAGGATCCCGAAGATCAGGGCGATCGCGGAGACCCAGGCGTTGTTGATCCACACCTGGAACGCGAACGAGGCCGCCGAGTGCTCGGTGTAGTAGTTGGCGAAGTCCTCGTCCACCAGCTTCCGGATCTCGTGCGGGGTCGCGATCGCGGCCTGCACCTCCGGGTTCCGCACCACCCAGACCGCCAGGGCGAAGGCGAGCAGGTTGCCCAGCACCGCGTTCCCGAGCCACCACCAGCGCATCCGGTACGCGGTGGCCGGGAACGACACGGTGGCGAAGCGCGAGACGTCCCGCCACAGCGGCGCCTGCGCCCCGGCGACCGCGGCGCGGCCCCGCGCCACCAGCGACGACAGCCGGCCGACCAGCATCGGGTCGGGTGAACTCGAACGCACCACCGACAGGTGGGTGGCGGTGCGCTGGTAGAGCTCGACCAGTTCGTCGATCTCCGGGCCGGTCAGCTTGCGGCTGGAGTTGATCAGGCCCTCCAGGCGCTGCCATTCGGCGTTGTGCGCGGCCACGTAGGCGTCGACGTCCACCCGGCGAGACTAACGCGTCGGCCGCCGGTACGGGCAAAATGGACCGCGCACCCGATCCTTGGAGGGACCTTGACCCGACTCGTCACCGGCGAGGCCGTCGCGCTCGATCTCCGGGTAGCGCGGCTGGGCAGCCGGGGGTGCGCCCTCCTCCTGGACCTGTTCTTCCAGATGATGATCCTCAACCTGGTGCTCTACGTGGTCGCGATGACCACGCTGATCGCCGACGAGGCGTGGTCGGTCGGGCTGAGCATCCTGGCGGTCGCGGCGGTGCTGGTCGGCTATCCGTGCGCGTTCGAGACGCTGTCGCGCGGCCGTACCCTCGGCAAGCTGGCCGTGGGCCTGCGGGTGGTGGCCGACGACGGCGGCCCGATCCGGTTCCGGCAGGCGCTGGTGCGCGGGCTGGCCGGGATGGTCGAGTTCTTCATGCTGTACGGGGCTCCCGCGCTGCTCACCTCGCTGTTCAACCGGCAGGGCAAGCGGCTGGGCGACGTGTTCGCCGGCACGGTGGTGATCCAGGAGCGGATGCCCCACTCGGCCCTGCACGGGCCGGTGGCGGTGATGCCGCCGCAGCTCGCCGGGTGGGGGCGCACGCTGGAGGTCTCGATGCTCTCGGACGAGCTGGCGATGACCGCGCGGCAGTACCTCTCGCGTTTCTGGGAGCTGCGTCCCGAGATCCGCGACCGGCTGGGCGCGCGGATCGCCGGCCAGGTACGGGCCGTGGTGAGCCCGCCGCCGCCTCCGGGGGTGCGTCCGGAGGTCTACATCTCGGCGGTGCTCGCCGAACGGCGCCGCCGGGAGGAGTGGCGGCTGGCGCAGCGCCACGCGGCGCGGATGCGCCGGCTCGGCCGGACCTGGCCACCGGCGGCGCAGCCGGTCCCCGCCATGGCCGTGGCGGGGGGACCACCGGCCCCGGCGATGGCCCCGGGGCCGCCCGCGCCTCCCCCGTTCAGCGACCCCGGGCCGGGGCAGCCGCGCTTCCTGCCGCCGCCCGACTACGGCGCCGGGCCGTACCAGGGCGTGATCCCGCCCGGCCCGTGGAGGCACGGCCCCTGACATGTCTCGGCCCCGCCGGAGACCGGCGGGGCCGAGAAGACGATCAGGCCGCGCAGTACTGGCCCTGCTTGCCGATCGCGCGGTACGGGCAGTCGGCGTACTCGGTCAGGCGCAGCAGCGCCTCACGGCTGCGCTGCACCTCGCCGTCGATGGCCGAGGGCGGCGGGTAGAAGCTGCCGCCGCCCAGCTCGAAGGTGAGCGAGAAGATGCGGTACTGGCCCCACGTCCAGTCGATGGTGGTGCCGTCGGTGATGTAGAGGTCGCTGGACTGCTCGGGGGTGAAGCCGTTGGTCCCCGCCAGCTCCCGCCCGATGGCGCGGTGGGTGGCCTGCTCGTCCGCCGACATCGCCCCAGCGACGGTGTCGCTGTAGGTGTAGCCGAACGGCCACAGCACCAGCTCCGCCACGGAGTGGATGTCGAGGAACATCTTGAGCTGCTGCTCACCGCCCACGACGCGGCTCCGCACGAAGTTCGCGAGCACCTTGGTCTCCGGGGCCGACTCGGCCGCGGTGCCCCGGTAGGTCTCGCTGGCCCCGTTGCCCGACGAGCCGCCGCAGCAGCCCCACCGGTAGGCGAAGTTGCGGTTCAGGTCGGTGCCCGTGGACGTCCCGTTCGGCTGGCGGTTCTTGCGCCACATCCGTCCGGACGAGGTGTCGCTGGTCATGTCGTAGACCTGGCCGTCGGGGTTGACCATCGGCATGATCCAGATCTCCCGGCCGTTCACCAGCTGGGTGATCCGGCTGTCGGAGCCGTACCCCTGGGTGAGCCGGGCGATGTGGTCGAGCGCCTGCTCGGCGGTGAGCCGCTCGCGGGCGTGGATGTTGGCGATGATGAGGACCTCGGGCTCGTCCTCGTCCGTGGCGACGTTGTCACTGATCTTGAGGCCGGCGATGTCGCGGCCCTGGTACGACTTGCCCGCGACGAACTTCCGCGCGATCTGCGGGTACCTGGCGGCGACGGTGTCGATCTCCGCCATCGCCTCGGCGAAGGTGTGGTACGAGGTCGCCGCGGCCGTGGGCCCCTGCACAGGGGCCTTGGCGGCGCGGACCGTGAAGCCCAGTTTCCTGATGGCCGCGACTTCGGACGGGATCGCGCTGACGTCCAGTTCGGAGGACCGCACGGCGTCGATCGCCGCGCCCGTGCGGGCGATCTGGCTACGTTCCTCGGCCGTCCGGGGACCGGTGACCACGTACTGCCGGGCCTGCCCCTCGGGCTCGGGAACGGCCTCCGCCGTCCCGGGCATGACCGTCAGCATGAGCGTGGCGAGCATCGCGAGGAGAACGCGCGGACGCGTTCCACTGAAAAGGTGCATGAAAGGGTGACCTGCCGTTCGGATCGGCGCGACCGGGCGCGCGGCGGGATTCCTCGGGACGGTCACGAGCGCTCGCGTTGCCCGTTACGATGACCGCCGCCCGATCATTTGACAATGGCCGCCGATCTCCTCCGCCCCACCACGCCGGACGATCACGAAACCCGCACTCGACCAGGTCAGCCCCCACTTCAAGATCGCCTTCCACGCGCCTTTCAGTCTCGATCAGGCGGAATGTGAAATTTCAGCCCCGAGACCGACTCCGGCGAACGAACCCAGGCGACCGACGCACTACCCGTCCAGCCGCGCCCAGACCACCTTCCCGCCCCCGCGAAGCGCCCGGACGCCCCACGCCCGAACGAGCAGCACCAGCATGAGCAGCCCCCGCCCGGACTCCGCCCTGGCACTCTCCGGCCGTACGACGGGCAGGCCGCCCGACTCGTCCTGCACCTCGATGACGACCCACCCGTCCCCCGCGAGGATCCGCGCGACGATGATCTCGCTGTCGGTGTGCCGGTAGGCGTCGCCGACCAATTCCGCCTGGCCCCGCTCGCGATCGTCGTTGGCCGTTCGGTTGTTGGTCAAGGTCCAAGAAGTCGCCGCCCTCACCGTGCGCGTGGGGCGGCTGTCAATCGAGGTCGTCGGGGACGATGCGGAGTTTTTGTGCGATGCGGGCGAGGGCCTTCTGGTCGGTCGTGTTGAGCACGTCGAGGACCATGCGGCGTACGGCGCGCAAATGTGTGGGCGCTGCCAGGTGCACGACGTCGAAGCCGGCGTGGGTGAGTTCGGCGAGGGTGTAACGGCCGTCGGCCGGGTCGGGTGTGCGTACGACCCAGCCGCGCTGTTCACAGCGTTTGATGACGTTGGACAGGCGGGAGAGTGACCCGCTGGCGAGGAAGGCGAGTTCTCCCATTCGCAGCTTGCGCTTCGGGGCCTCGGAGAGGTGGCTGAGCACGAGGTACTCGAACAGGGTGATGCCGTGTTCCTGCCGCAGCGGCGACTCCAGTTTGCCCGGCAGCAGCAGCACAAGGGAGATCAGCCCCGTCCACGCCGCCTTCTCCTGCTCGTCGAGCCATCGCACCTCCTCATCGTCCTGGCGTTCGCCTGTGCTGCTCATGGGCCCTTCCGTGCTGCTCATGGATCTCCCAGTCCTCCGACGATGGCCACCATCACTTTACGCTTGAAGTCATTATGCGTAGTATCACTTCATGCGTGAACTCACGCAAGGGGAAGCACACCCCTATGGACAGGAGAGAAGGCATCATGAGCACCGTCACCTTCGGCATCACTCCGGGCTACGGCGAGAAGCTGCACGAGGCCCACGGCTACAGCGGGGCCGTCCGCGTCGGCGACCGGGTCGAGATCTCCGGCCAGGCCGGGGTGGACGACGACCTGGTCATTCCCGACTCGCTGGAAGACGAGATCATCCAGGCTTTCGACAACGTGGAGCGCACGCTCGCCACGGTCGGCGCGACGTGGAAGGACGTCATCCACGTCAACTCCTACCACAAGGTCGCACCAGGAGATGACGCCATCGGCGACGACCACAACAGGGTCATGACCGAGCAGTTCCGACGTCGCCTCGACGGCCGCGCGCCGATCTGGACCGAGACCGGCGTCACGGTCCTCGGCCTGGCCACCATGCGCGTGGAGATCCGCGTCACCGCCATCGTCGGCTCCGGGAACTGAACCATCACCTCCGGTGACCGAACCGAAGTCACCAAGGACTGAACCGCACCTCTTCGCGGCAGGCGGTCACCCGCCCACACCCATCGGCTGGGTCCCCTGTACGCCGCGGCGGCCGGCGACCTCGCTCGGCACGTTGCAGAGCGGGAGCCGCTGGTCGCCGTAACGGCACGCACGCCTCCTTCTCCCATGGGTCACGTGCCGTCCGGGATCTCCAGGGCGGCGAGGAAGGCGGCGGCGGGCGGGGACGGGTGGAAGCGGCTCCAGACCAGGTACTCGATGCGGGCGGGGGCATCACGGATCGGCAGGACCCTCAGGCCGGGCACCTCGGGTACGAACGCGGCGGGCAGCATGCCGGCGCCGAGGCCCTGCCGGACCAGCCGGATCATGAGGTCGGCCTCGCTCACCTCGAACGCGACCTCGCGCACGAGCCCGGCCGCCGCGAACGCCTCGTCCGACTGGGCCCGTCCCCCGCTGCCCTCGGGGAAGTCGACGAAGGTCTCCCGTGACAGCCGTTCCAGGTCCACATCGTCCTCGCCCGCCAGAGGGTGAGCCGGCTCGACCACGGCCACCAGTTCGCCCCGCGCCAGCTCGTGGGTGCGCACGCCATTGGGCCGGGTGCTGGTCGGCAGGCCGAGGAACGCGACGTCCAGCGTGCCCTGGCGGACCCGTTCGGCCAGTTCCCCGCTGCCGCCGGAACGCAGGCTGATCCGTACCCGCGGGTGGGCGCGGTGGAAGCCGTCCAGGGCACGGGGGAGATCGACCGCCGCGACGGTGGGGATGGCGCCGATGGCCAGCCGGCCGCGGATCTCGCCGGTGGCGGCGGCCACCTCGGCGCGGGCCCGTTCGGCGGCCTCCAGGGCCTGGCGGGCTGCGGGCAGGAACGCCTCGCCCGCGGGCGTCAGCCGGACGCGGCGGCTGGTGCGGTCGAACAGCCGGGCGCCGAGCTCGCGTTCCAGCCGGGCGATCTGGTGGCTGAGCGCGGACTGGACCACCAGGCACCGTTCGGCGCCGCGGGTGAACGAACCGGTCTCGGCGACGGCGAGGACGTAACGCATCTGCTGGAGCTCCACGGATCAATCGTGAATCACGATCGATGTCATGACAAACATGTGTTGGACTCATTGATCGCGCCTCGGCAGGCTCGGAGCCATGACGAACGCGCTGAGAGCCTCCCACCCGGCGAAGGGGTCCTCCCAGGAGGGCGGGCGGCTGCGGCGCGGGCCGCTGCTGCTCATGTCGGTGGCGACCGGCCTGTCGGTCGCGGGCAACTACTTCGCCCAGCCGCTGCTCGACGTGATCGGCCGGGAGCTGCGGCTGAGCACCACGATGGCCGCCCTCATCGTGACGGCCGCCCAGGCGGGCTACGCGCTGGGACTGATGACCCTCGTCCCGCTGGGCGACCTGGTGGAACGCCGCCGCCTGGCGGTCGCGCTGCTCGGCGCGACCTCGGTGTTCCTGCTGGTGTCGGCGGTGGCGCCCAGCGGTCCGGTGCTGCTGGCGGGGACCCTGCTCACCGCGCTGACCTCCGTGGCGGCGCAGGTCGTGGTGCCGTTCGCCGTCACGCTCGCCGCCCCCGAGGAGCGCGGCCGGGTGGTCGGGACGGTGATGACCGGGCTGCTGCTGGGCGGCCTGCTCGCCCGTACGGCGTCGGGCGCGCTGTCGGAACCGGCGGGCTGGCGGACGATCTACTGGGTCAACGCGATCCTGGTGGCGGTCGTGGCGGTGCTGCTGTGGCGCTTCCTGCCCCGCCTGCACACCCCCGCCGGGCTCTCCTATCCGGCGTTGCTGCGTTCGACCGCCGCCCTGTTCCGGGACGAGCCGGTGCTGCGCCTGCGGGCGGGCATCGGCGCGCTGTCCCTGGCGTCGTTCAACGTGCTCTGGACGGCCGTGACCTTCCTGCTGGCCGGGCCTCACTACGGGTGGTCGGAGGCGCAGATCGGGCTGTTCGGCCTGGTGGGCGTCGCGGGCACGCTGTCGACGCCGGTCGCGGGCCGGCTGGCCGACCGCGGGTTGGTGGGATGGGTCGGCGGGGTCGGCACCGCCCTGCTCGCGCTCTCCTGGGCGGCGACCGGGATGGGCGGGGGCGGTTCCCTCGCCTGGCTGCTCGGCGGCGTGCTGGTGCTGAACGCCGCCCAGCAAGCAGTCCTGAACGCCAACCAGAACGTCCTCTACGCCCTGCGCCCCGAGATCCGCAACCGGCTGAACTCGGCGTTCATGACCGCCTTCTTCGCCGGCGGCGCGGCGGGGTCGGCCCTCACCTCCGTCGTCTGGGTGCACGGCGGCTGGACCGGCGTGAGCGTCCTGGGCGGGACATTGGCCGCCGGAAGCTTCGCGCTCTGGGCCCTGGACCGGGCCCGGGGAGGCGACCTCAAAGGTTCGGCGGGGACTCCAGGTCGGTGAGCTCGATGCCGGGGGCGTCCAGGACCACGTCCCCGGCCAGGTGGAACGCGTACCCCTCGGCGGTCGCCGGGTCGGCCACCTCGTACCGCGCCACGGGCAGGGGCTCGGTCTCGGTCTCGTACGCGGTCATCTCGGCGAGGCGCCAGCGGCGGCCGACGGTGAGCGTGGACAGGGCCGTCCCGGTGACCTGGACGAGGCTGATGTCGGCGTGTTCGCCGACGGCCAGCCCCAGCGAACGCGACACCGCCACCAGGAACGCGGGCGACTCCCCCAGGAAGCCGAGGGCGCGGGCGCCGTGCTCGCTCGCCTCCGCACCGCCGCCCCGCACCCAGGCGATCTCGGGGCCGGTGAGGCCGCCGCGGATCCACCGGTCCGCGGTGAGGAACTCCACGCGGATCTGCCGCCAGCGGGAGTCCACGACCAGGTCCGTACGCAGGCCGTCGGAACGTTCCCCGACATAGCGCCAGCCGCCGGCGCCGGGCGCGCACTGGAAGCGTTCCTCAAGCCCTTCACCGACGTGGAGGTAGGTGCCGCGGGGCATGTCAGGAACCGAGCCGCCAGGAGTGCAGGTAGTCCTCCTGGTCGGCGGTGAGGCTGTCGATGGAGATCGACATGGACGCCAGCTTGAGCCGCGCCACCTCGGTGTCGATCTCCTTGGGCACCTCGTGCACGGCCGGTTCGAGGCTCTCGTGGGCGGTGGCCAGCCAGGCGCAGGTCAGGGCCTGGTCGGCGAACGACATGTCCATCACGGCGGCCGGGTGCCCCTCCGCGGCGGCCAGGTTGACCAGGCGCCCCTCGGCCAGCAGGACCAGCCGCCGCCCGTCGGCCAGCACGTACTCGTCGGCCTGGGGACGGACGCCGCGGTGCACCTCGACGGCCAGGTCGGCCAGCGCCCGCACGTCGATCTCGATGTCGAAGTGCCCGGAGTTGGCGAGGATCGCGCCGTCCTTCATCACCCGCAGGTGCTCGGCCGCGATCACGTCGCGATTGCCGGTCACGGTGATGAACACGTCGCCGTCCGGCGCGGCCTCGGCCATCTGCTGGACGGCGAACCCCTGGAGCGCGGCGTCGAGGGCCTTCACCGGGTCGATCTCGGTGACCACCACCCGGGCGCCCAGCCCCCGGGCGCGCTCGGCCAGGCCCCGGCCGCAGTAGCCGAAGCCCGCGATGACGATGGTCTTGCCGGCGAGCAGGGTGTTGGTGGCGCGGACGATGCCGTCCAGCGTGGACTGCCCCGTCCCGTACCGGTTGTCGAACATGTGCTTGGTGTCGGTGTCGTTCACCGCCACCACCGGGAACCGCAGGACGCCCTCGCGGGCCATCTGGTGCAGGCGGATCACGCCGGTCGTGGTCTCCTCGCACCCGGCCTTGACGGTGCCGAGCAGGTCGGTCCGCTCGCTGTGGAGGGTGTTGACCAGATCGCAGCCGTCGTCCAGGACCAGGTCGGGGCCGGTCTCCAGGGCCTGGTGGATGTGCCGGTAGTAGCCCTCCCGGTCGGTGCCGGAACGGGCGAACACCTCGGCCCCGTACTCCTGGACGAGCGCCGCGGCCGTGTCGTCCTGCGTGGAGAGCGGGTTGGACGCGGCCAGCGCCACGCTCGCCCCACCCGCCTGCAGGGTGCGGATGAGGTTGGCGGTCTCGGTGGTGACGTGCATGCAGGCGGCGACCCGCAGGCCGTCCAGGGGCCGTTCCAGCGCGAAGCGTTCCCGGATCTGCCGGAGCACCGGCATGGTCCGGTCGGCCCACTCGATGCGCTTGACGCCCTCGTAGGCGAGAGAGACGTCCGCGATGTCGCTCATAAGCTCCCTTGCGAGTACTGCCGGACAAGCACGACCATGCCCGTCCGGCAGTACTCCACCACATCAGCCGCCCTGCGCAGCCACCGAAACCTCACGACGGCGACGACGACCGGCCCGTCCTGCTCAGCCACCCAGCGACCTCAACCGCCGCGATCGCGTGCGAAGCCGGTTTCGAGCCTGCGAGAAACCGATCGCGCAGCGAGCCCCCAGGGCGAGTCGAAGCGATGCAAGCGATCGCACCGTCGCCTGAAGAAGGAGGGCGCCCAACGCCCGACGCCGCAAGGCGACCAAGCGTCCTGCTCAGCCACCCAGCGACCTCAACCGCCGCGATCGCGTGCGAAGCCGGTTTCGAGCCTGCGAGAAACCGATCGCGCAGCGAGCCCCCAGGGCGAGTCGAAGCGATGCAAGCGATCGCACCGTCGCCTGAAGAAGGAGGGCGTCCAACGCCCGACGCCGCAGGGCGACCAAAAAAACTAGTACCGGTAGTGGTCGGGCTTGTAGGGGCCTTCGACGTGCACGCCGATGTAGGCGGCCTGCTCCTTGGTCAGCTCGGTGAGCTTGACGCCGAGCGCGTCCAGGTGCAGGCGGGCCACCTTCTCGTCCAGGTGCTTGGGCAGCACGTACACGCCGACCGGGTACTCCTCGGTCTTGGTGAACAGCTCGATCTGCGCGATCACCTGGTTGGTGAAGGAGTTGGACATCACGAACGAGGGGTGGCCGGTGGCGCAGCCCAGGTTCATCAGGCGGCCCTCGGCGAGCACGAGGATGGTGTGCCCGTCCGGGAAGCGCCACTCGGCGACCTGCGGCTTGATCTCGGTCTTGACGATCCCGGGGACCTTGGCCAGGCCGGCCATGTCGATCTCGTTGTCGAAGTGCCCGATGTTGGACACGATCGCCTGGTGCTTCATCGCCGCCATGTGGTCGGCGGTGATGATGTTGAAGTTGCCGGTGGTGGTGACGAAGATGTCGGCGATCCCGACGACGTCCTCCAGGGTGGTGACCTGGAAGCCGTCCATGGCCGCCTGGAGCGCGCAGATCGGGTCGATCTCGGTCACGATGACCCGGGCGCCCTGGCCGCGCAGCGCGTCGGCGCAGCCCTTGCCCACGTCGCCGTAGCCGCACACCACGGCGACCTTGCCGCCGATGAGCACGTCGGTGGCCCGGTTGAGGCCGTCGATGACGCTGTGCCGGCAGCCGTACTTGTTGTCGAACTTGGACTTGGTCACCGAGTCGTTGACGTTGATCGCGGGGAACGCCAGCGTGCCGGCCTTGGCCATCTCGTAGAGACGGTGGACGCCGGTGGTGGTCTCCTCGGTCACGCCCATGATCCCGGCGGCGGTCTCGGTCCAGCGGCCCGGACGCTCGGCGATGGTCCGCCGGAGCGTGTCCAGGATGATCCCCCACTCCTCGGGGTCGTCGGCGGTGGCGGCGGGGACGGCCCCGGCCTTCTCGTACTCGGCGCCCTTGTGCACCAGCAGGGTCGCGTCGCCGCCGTCATCGAGGATCATGTTGGGGCCGGAGCCGTCCGGCCATGCCAGGGCCTGGTCGGTGCACCACCAGTACTCCTCCAGCGTCTCGCCCTTCCAGGCGAACACCGGGACGCCCTTGGGGTCCTCGGGCGTGCCGTCCTGGCCCACCACGACGGCCGCGGCGGCGTGGTCCTGAGTGGAGAAGATGTTGCACGAGACCCAGCGCACGTCGGCGCCCAGTTCCACGAGGGTCTCGATCAGCACCGCGGTCTGGATCGTCATGTGCAGCGAGCCCATGATCTTCGCCCCGCGGAGCGGCTTGGCCTCGGCGTACTCGGCGCGCGTCGCCATGAGGCCGGGCATCTCGTGCTCGGCGAGCCGGATCTCCCGGCGCCCGAACTCGGCCAGGGACAGGTCCGCGACCTTGTAATCCATGCTTGTGTGACTCCTCGTGTCCACTGGGTGTCGGCGCCCCCGCGGAGACGGCCCGGCAGAGGCGGCCCGGCACGGCCGTCGGCGAGCGCGTGGGGCCGGGTCTCTGGTGAGTCTAGGGCCGCTCCGGGCCGGAAAGCACGGCCGGCCCTGCGTTCCTGACACGAATTTGTCAGAATCGGTCCATGCGCATCACGGAGGCCGCCCGCCGGCTCGGCACCTCGCCCCGCATGCTCCGCTACCGCGAGAGCCTCGGCCTGCTCCCCGCCACCAGGGAGGCCGCGCCGAGGTCGCGGAGCACGGCGGCCGGGGGGCACCGGCGCTTCGGCGACGCCGAGCTGCGCGCCGTGGCCCTGGCCCTGGCGCTGGAGAAACGTTACGACGTCGGGCCGTCCGAGCTGGCCTTCGCCCTGCGCGTCCTGGCCGAGCCCGACGTCCAGGCCCGGGTGCGGGAGCTGGGCGAACGGATCGGCCGGCTTTCCGCGCCGCCCGCACGCGCCCTCGACTTCGAGAAGGAGAAGGCCCTCCGCCTCCTCCAGCGCCGCCGCCCCTGAGCTCTGTCTCAGAGTCCCGGCCCACGGCGCGCCGGTGCGAACGCGGCGCGAACGCGGCATCGCTGCGCGATCCGCGGCGCTCGCGCGGTGGCCGAGTCGGCGGGCCGGTCTCCGGGTCATGCCTCCTCGTATAATCCGGTGCTGCATGTCCGGAATGGAATGGATGTGCCCATCCTGGACGAGCGAGGTTGTATGCCGACGCATGAGTGGACGCTTGCCGACGACCGCTACGGCAGGGGCGGTCCGCGCAAACCCAGGAAGACGCTCATCATCGCCCTGGTCCTCTCGGGCGCCGTCGCCTTGCTCGTCGTGCTGCGCCTGCTCGTGCCCGGACTGTTCGGAGAGGGCGTGCCCCAGCTCGGTCACAAGACCTACACGGCCCGGGCCGATTGCCAGATGAGCACCTCGGGGAACTCCGGGACGGTCACGATCAACGGCACCATCAGCGGTGACTCGTCCCGCTTCACGGTGACCGTGGAGGTGCTCGACGCCGCGACCAAGCAGCGGCTCGCGGAGCAGACGTTCGAGGTCCGCGACACCACGACGTTCGGCGGCACCACCGCGGTTCAGGCGTCGGCCGGTCCGGACGGCATCGAGTGCCGGATCGCCAAGGTCGTCTGAGGATCCGGCCTTCTTCCAGACAGGCCCTCCACGGCTCCTGATCATTTCGTTACCGGATCCACTGGCCAGGTGCGGCCAAAACTGCGGCGCAACCGAGGTCCCGCCCGGCCCGTCTTGATCATGACCATGGTGTGACGACCGGAAGGCGGGCCGATGAGGCTACGGGGAACAGCGTTGATCACGGCGGTGGCGAGCGTCGCGCTCGCCGGGACGGCGGTGGCGGCGCCGCGGACGGCGGAGCAGGGGTGGAGCGTCGCCGCGCTCACCCGGCTCCCGGGGAACGAGACCCTGAGCGACCTGGCGGTCACCGGGCGGACGAGCGCCTGGGCCGTGGGCGGGTCCTGGCAGGGCGCCGAGGACTCCGCGCTGGTGTACCGGTGGAACGGCGGCACCTGGAACCGGGTCGCGCTCCCCGCCCAGGTCGACGAGGAACTGAGCGAGGTGGACGCCTCCTCCGACAACGACGTGTGGGCGTTCGGCCGCCGCGGATCGGCCGACCCGGCCCTCAAGGCGTTCCGCTGGAACGGCACGGCCTGGCAGGCGTCGGTCGTCGAGCAGGGCGACGTCACGCTCTACGACGCCGACGTGGTGTCGCCGTCGGACGTCTGGCTGGCGGCCTCCGGATCGTCCGGCGCGCAGCCGCTGCGGCACTGGAACGGGCGGACGTGGACCGCCGTGTCCGCGCCGGGCCGGGTGTACTCGCTGCACGTCACCTCCGCCAAGAACGGCTGGGCCGTCGGCGTCGACGACGAGGGCCGCCCGCAGGCGCTGCGGTGGAACGGGACGGCCTGGCGGCCCACCACGTTGCCGCGGCTGCCGATCCCGGAGGGCGGGAACGCCACCCTCGACAGCGTGCTGGCCCTGTCCCCGTCGAACGTGTGGGCCGTCGGCGCCACCAGCCGCCTGGTGGGGGACGACGAGGAGTTCACCCCGATCGTCCTGCACTGGAACGGGACGGCGTGGCGTACGGTCACGACCCCGGCGTACGCGTTCGGCCTGTCGAACCTCGCCGCGGACGGCTCCGGCGGGCTGTGGATGCAGGGCGGCGTCGACACGCTGGTGCGCTACAGCGGCGGGACGTGGAGCACCGCCCCGCGTCCGGTCGTCCCGCAGTCGGACGGCGTCTTCGGCCCCATGGCCAACGTGCCCGGCACCGGCGGCATGCTGGGCGTCGGCTGGACGCGCCCGTGGGGAGCGCCCGAGGACGACGCCTCCGACGGCGCCTTCTACGCGGCGGGCTGACCGCGCGAGTGGGACGGGGGCCGCCGCGGCTCAGGCGGGCGGGCGGCGGCCCTCGTTCTCTCCGGGGACCACGACGCCGTACTCGTAGGCGAGCATGACGGCCTGGGCCCGGTCGCGCAGCCCCAGCTTGGTGAAGACCCGCGCCACGTGGGTCTTCACCGTGTGCTCGCTGACCACCAGCCGCTGGGCGATCTCGCCGTTGGACAGGCCGCCGGCGATGAGCACCAGGACCTCGGTCTCGCGGGCGGTCAGGGTGGACAGCTCGGACGGGGCCTGGGGCCGGTTGCGGCGCTGCTTGGTGAACTCGCGGATGAGCCGCCCGGTGACCTGCGGCGCCAGCAGCGAGTCGCCGCGGGCGACGACCCGGACGGCCGAGACCAGATCCTCCGCGGTGGCGTCCTTGAGCAGGAAGCCGCTGGCGCCCACGGCGAGGGCCTCGTAGACGTACTCGTCCACGTCGAAGGTGGTCAGGACCAGGACGCGGACGCCGCCCGCCCACGGCTGCGCCAGGATGCGGCGGGTGGCCTCGATGCCGTCCATGCCGGGCATCCGGATGTCCATCACGATCACGTCGGGCCGCTCGGCCTCGGCCAGCCGCACCGCCTCCCGGCCGTCGCCCGCCTCACCGGCCACGGAGATGTCGGGCTGGGCGTCCAGCAGCGCGGCGAACCCGGCCCGCACGATCGTCTGGTCGTCGACGATCAGCACCCTGATCACGACGCGCCTCCCGGGCGATCGCCGGACCGCCGTCCGGGACGGTCAGGGACGGCCGGGCGATGCCTGGGAACGGGGGTCACGGGTGGGGCTCTCCTCCCTCGACAACGGAAGATCGGCCTCCACCACGAACCCGCCCTCGGCGGCCGGGCCGGCGGAGAACCGTCCGCCCAGCATGGTCGCACGTTCCCGCATCCCCACGAGGCCGTGCCCGCCGCCCGCCGCGCCCCCGGGCGGGGTTTCCACGCGGGTACGCCCGTCCTGGCCGGTTCCGGCGCCCGCGGGGTCCAGCACCGCCGTACGCGCCGGCGTGCCGTCCCGGTTCAGGACCATGGTGGGCGCGGAGGCGCCGTCGTCGCGGACCCGTACCGCCAGCCGGTCCGGCAGGTAGGTGAGCTCGACCCGGACCCCGGCGCCGGGCGCGTGCCGCCGCGCGTTGGTGAGCGCCTCCTGCACGATCCGGTACGCCGACAGCTCGACCGTGGTGGACAGGTCGCGGGGATCGCCCCGCACGCTGAGGTCGACGTGCCCGCCCGCGCCCCGGTGCTGCTCGACCAGGTCGGGCAGCCGGTCGAGCCGGGGCTGGGGCGCCGACTCGTGCTCCGGCTTGGCGTCGGCCCGCAGCACGCTCAGCAGGCGGCGCATCTCCACCAGCGCCTCCCGGGCGGTCTTGGCGATCTCGGTGTAGCCGTCGCGCGCCTCCGGCGAGAGGTTCCGCATGGTGTACGGGGCGGTCTCCGCCTGCACCGCGATCATCGAGACGGAGTGCGCGACCACGTCGTGCAGTTCGCGGGCGATCCGGGCGCGCTCGCGCATGACGGCCTGCTCGCGCTGGACGGCGGTGAGCCGGGTGAGGGTCTCGCTGGTGCGCTCGTCGGCCTCCGCCTGGGTGCGCCCCGCCGTCTCCACCACCCGGCGCGCGTCGCCCAGGCCGATCGCCGCCAGCACCGCGACGACCGCGGCCGGCCACGGGATGTCGTCCAGGGTGCCGGTGGCCAGGTAGACCACGGCGACGACCACCACGCCGCCGACCGCGAGCGCGCCGGCGGACTGCCGGGGCAGCTGCCGGGCCAGCGAGTACAGCGTCCAGAGCGCGGCGAAGGCGGTGGTCACCAGGAGGATCTGGCCGGTCAGCAGGCTGGCCGCGTACGCGCCGAGGACGATGGCGGCGACCGGCCGCAGGTACTCCCTCCGCCACACCAGCGGGAGCGTGGCCGCCACGGCGAACCCGCCGGCCACGCTCACCGGGGCGGACACCCGGGGCGCCAGCTCGGCCAGCGCGGCGATGGTCAGCGCGAGGCCGGTGAGCGGCGCGAAGTACCAGGACTCGGTGAACTCGGCCCAGGCGTTGATCCAGCGCGGCAGCGGCGCGGTCGCCGTGGCGGGGGCCACCCTGGTCCGGCCGTCGCCGCCCGGCCCCGGGCCCGGGGGCTGGGCCCCCCGGCGCCCGTACAGCTTGGCGGCGATCCGCACGCCGAGCGGCTTGAGCAGCCGGCCGGCGCCGGTGAGGATCCACAGCAGGAGCTGGCCGAGCCCCGCCACGATCCGGCCGGACAGCCGCCACGCGTGGTGGGCGACCGCCGGCCCGAACCCGGTCGGCGGCGCCGCCCGGTCACGGGGCGGTGCGCCCGCCGGGCCGTGGGGCGCTGCGTTCTGGGAATGGTCGTCGCGGGTCACCACTCCATACTGACCGCTGCGGACGCCTTGTCACCTCACCGTCCGGTGTTATGCGTCCGCGCCGAATCCCCCTGGAGGACGACATCCTTTCCCTCCTCTGGGGGGACGTGCGGGAGGGCACGCGGCCCGTAGTGTTCTCATCGTGACCGACCCGGTGGCACCGCCGACTTAGGGGGTTCGGCGGAGCCACCGCGGTCACGCCAGAACCGCCCGGCTTCAGGGGTCCGGGCGGGGAGCATGGGAAGGCGCCCTCGCCGGCCGACCGTGCGGCGTGCCTCACGGAGGCACGACCGGTCAAGCCTGGGCTGGGGTCGATCGGTCCGGCGGCCGGTCGGCGAGGGAAGCGCCTCCCTGGACGAGAGCACCTGAGGACGCAGCGCCCTCAGGACACTGCGCCCTCAGGACGCAGCGCCCTCAGGACGAGGTGGCCGTCTGCTCCGTGCTCTTCAGGTCGGCGTGGTCGATCGCGGGCTCCAGGTAGATCAGGCGGGCCTCCGGGAACTGCGCCCTGATCTTGGCCTCGGCCGCGTCGATCCCGCGCGCCACCTCCGCCGCCGTGTCGTCGTGGTCGACCGCGATCTTGGCGGCGATCAGCATCTCCTCCGGCCCGACGTACTGGGTCCGGATGTGGATCACGCGGGCGACCTCGTCGACCGACTCCAGCGCCGCCACGATCCGTCCCTCGACCTCGGGGTCGGCGCCCTCGCCGATCAGCAGGCTCTTGGTCTCGAGCGCCAGGATGATCGCGATCAGGGCGAGCAGCACGCCGATGGCGACCGTGCCGACGCCGTCCCAGACGCCGTCGCCGGTGACCACGGCCATCGTGACGCCCAGCAGCGCCAGGATCAGGCCGACCAGCGCGCCGAGGTCCTCCAGCAGCACCACGGGCAGCTCGGGCGCCTTGGAACGCCGGATGAACTGCACCCAGGACTTGTCGCCGCGGACGCGGTTGGACTCCACGATCGCGGTACGGAACGAGAAGATCTCCATGACGATCGCCGCGCTCAGCACCCCGAACGCCCAGGCGGGCGACTCGACCTTGTGCGGGTCGGAGATCTTGTGGATGCCCTCGTACAGCGAGAACGCGGCGCCGACCGTGAACAGCACGACCGCGACGACGAAGGCGTAGAAGTAGCGTTCACGGCCGTAGCCGAAGGGGTGCTGCGGCGTGCGCCTCCGCTCGGAGCGCTTGCGGCCGATCAGCAGCAGACCCTGATTACCCGAGTCGGCCACGGAGTGGATCGACTCTGCCAGCATGGACGACGACCCCGTGAACACGAACGCGACGAACTTCGACACCGCGATCCCGAGGTTGGCGGCCAGCGCGGCGACGATCGCCTTGGTTCCGCCCTCAGCACTCATGTACCAGCAACCCTTGTCTTCAGCTCGTGAATGGCCGACACCGGTGTCGGGTCGACCCCCAGCGCGATAGCCAAGTAAACCGTGATGTAGTCCGCGAGGGCGATCATTGTCGCGATTCTCTCCAGCGGGTGGTCGCCCTCGGCGGGGATCTCGGTGACGGCCACCCCCCGCTCGCGGGCCAGGCCGACCGCGACCTCGCGGCGCACGCCGACCCGCGGATCCTCCTCGCGGTCGCGCATGACGACCAGGTGGAGGCCGTGTTCGGCCTCCTCCTCCCGGTCCCGGAAGAAGTCGTCGGCGCCGGCCACCGGGCCGCCCGAGGCGAAGAACCCGTCGAACGCCACCACCTGGTTGTGCCCGGCCTCGGGCAGCTCGCCGTGGACGCCCGGGTACTTGGCGTTCTCGTTGAGCTGGCAGCAGAACCGGTACGCCGCCGTGCCCGCGAGCGGCGAGGTGCCCCACACCAGCGGCACGTCGCCCATGAGTTCGAGCGCGATCCGCTTGGCCGGGTTGACGAACGGCTCGCTGGCCGGGCGGCACTGGTGCGCGACATCCTCCAGCCGTGCGGCGGCCGACTCCAGGACGGCGTCCGGAACGTCGGCCAGCCCGAGCGTGCGCGCCGCCATCAGCAGCGGCACGGTCAGCCCCCACAGCGTGGACCGGGGCTGGCCCACCGAGCGGACCGGCACGAACAGAGCGCGGGTCTGCTCCGCCAGCCGGGCCAGTGGCGACCCGGACCCGCCCACGAACAGCAACCGGCACCCGCGCCGGGCCGCCTCCGCCGCGACCGCCAGGGTCTCCTCGGTGCCGCCGGAGCAGGACACGGCCATCACCAGGTCGGACGCGCCCACCCAGCCCGGCAGCCGGTGGCCCCGCACGGTCACGATCGGCACCGGGCAGCCGAGCCCGCAGACGGCGGCGAGCACGTCGCCGGAGATGCCCGAGCCGCCCATGCCGCTGACCACGATCGCCCGCGGGCGGCCGTCCTCGGCCAGCGTCCGCACGCCCGCCTCCGCGGCCAGCCGCGCGGCCTCCCGGATCTGCGCCGCCGAGGAGGCCACCTGGCGCAGCATCCCGCCCGGGTCGGCGGCCTCGATCGCTCCGGGATCGTCCAGCCGCCCGGCGTCCACGCCCTGGCTCACCATGCCGTACGGCCGGGCACGCGCCCCCTCGGGGTCACCGCGGCCTCCGGCCGCCTCATGGAGCGGGCGTCCTGGCCTCGTCCACCAGCAGCACCGGGATGCCGTCGCGCACCGGGTAGGCGTAGCCGCACGAACCAGTGCACACCAGCTCGGACTCGCCGCCCTCGGCGCGCAGTTCCCCGCCGCAGTTGGGGCAGGCGAGGATCTCCATCAGCCAGCTGTCGAGTTTCACGCTCACTTCTTCCTCACGATGGCCAGGACTTCGTCGCGGATCTCGGCCACGGTCGGCTCGTCGGCGGCCTCCGCGTTGAGGCGCAGCAGCGGCTCGGTGTTGGAGGGCCGCAGGTTGAACCACCAGTCGCCGGCGCCCACGGTCAGCCCGTCCAGCTCGTCGACGGTGACGCCGGGCCGGCCCTCGAACGCGGCGCGGACCCGCGCGGTCGCGGCGGCCTGGTCGGCCACCTCGCTGTTGATCTCGCCGGACGCGGCGTACCGGGTGTACTCCTCCAGCAGCCGCGACAGCGGCTCGGGCTGCTCGCCGAGGGCGGCCAGCACGTGCAGCGCGGCCAGCATCCCGGAGTCGGCGAACCAGAAGTCGCGGAAGTAGAAGTGCGCCGAGTGCTCGCCGCCGAAGACGGCGCCGCTCTCGGCCATCGTCTGCTTGATGAACGAGTGCCCGACGCGGGTCCGGATCGGGCTGCCGCCGTGCTCGGCCACGATCTCCGGCACGGCCTTGGAGGTGATCAGGTTGTGCACGATCGGGGAACCGGGGTGCTTGGCCAGCTCCCGCACCGCGACCAGGGCGGTCACCGCGGACGGCGACACGATCTCGCCCCGCTCGTCCACGACGAAGCAGCGATCGGCGTCGCCGTCGAAGGCCAGGCCGATGTCGGCGCCGGTCTCGCGCACCTTGGCCTGGAGGTCGCGCAGGTTCTCCGGCTCGATCGGGTTGGCCTCGTGGTTGGGGAACGTGCCGTCCAGCTCGAAGTAGAGCGGCACCAGGTCGATCGGCAGCCCCTCGAACACCGACGGGACGGTGTGACCGCCCATGCCGTTGCCCGCGTCGACGGCGACCTTGAGCGGGCGGATGCCCGACAGGTCGACCAGCGTCTTCAGGTGGTCGGCGTAGCCCTGGAGCAGGTCGCGCCGGGACACGGTGCCGCGCGGCCCGTCGTGGGCGGGCACCCCCTGGGCGACCAGGTCGCGGATCTCGGTCAGGCCGGTGTCGCGGCCGATCGGGCGGGCCCCGGACCGGCACAGCTTGAGGCCGTTGTACTTCGCCGGGTTGTGGCTGGCGGTGAACATCGCGCCGGGCAGGTCCAGCACGCCGCTGGCGTAGTAGAGCATGTCGGTGGAGCCGAGCCCGGCCTCGATCACGTCGGCGCCCTGGCCGGTGGCCCCGCGGGCGAACGCGGCCGCCAGCGGCTCGGACGAGGCGCGCATGTCGTGGGCGGTGACGACGGCGGCGGCCCCGGTCACCCGGACGAAGGCCGCGCCGATCGCCTCGGCGGTCTCGGCGTCGAGCTCATCCGGCACCACACCGCGGATGTCGTACGCCTTGAAGATCTTGGCGAGGTCGCCCACTCCTGCTCCCTATCGTCCCAGTCGCTCTGTCACGCCGGGGAACGGCCCCCGGCCCCACAGGTGCCGGACACGGCGCTCTCACCGTGGACGCCGTGCGAGTCCCCGAGCCTACCGGGAGGAGGAGAGGGCCGGGTCGCCACCGGGGCACGGCGGGCGCTCCGGAAAGAAACCGGCATCCGTGGCGGTACCCGCGGCGGGAGGGATCACTCCCCGCCACGCTCCCGCCGTCTCACTCCTGGACCGGCTTGCTCTTGGCCCCGGCGGGCTCGGAGCGCAGCACCCGCAGGTGGCCGCGCCGGCCGACCTCGGTCCCCTGCCCGACCGGCTCCTGCCCGGGGGCCCCGGGGGCGGGCCTGGCCGCCTCGCGGACCGCGTCGGCCAGGGCCTCCAGGTCGTCGGCGCTCGGCTCGCTCTCCTCCTCGACCGGAAGCCGGACGAGTTCCCATCCCATCGGGGCGGTGAGCCGCTCGGAGTGCTCCGCGCACAGGTCGTAGCAGTGCGGCTCGGCGTACGTGGCGAGGGGGCCCAGGACGGCTGTCGAGTCGCGGTAGACATACGTGAGCGTGAAGACTGCGGGCGCCTTGCAGGCGGTGCGGGAGCAGATGCGGACGGGGCTCACGATGGCCGACCGTACCTCCCTGCCGCCGACTCCGCCACCACCCGCGTGCACGTGTCGCCGTTACCGGCCGAATTCCCCTGGAACGATTACAATCCGTGCTCACACGGGAGCGTTCGGTCGTTCCCGTCGGAGGGACGGACCTCCGTTCCGGCGGGCGCCGCCCGGTGGGCTCCGGACCCCGGAGGGGTAATGTGGAGGGCGTGCGATCCCGTGTGGCAGGCGTACGGCGCCGCGACCGGCGCGGCCGTGGACTCCGTGGCCCTCTGACGCCCCCGCAGGCGCCGCTCTCCCGCACCCGCGCGGAGCGCTTCGACGACCTGGTCGCCGAGGAGGTGCGCCGCCTGGGACGGCGCTGGCGGCGCGAGCTGGCCCGGGTCGAGTTCGCGGTCGAGGACGTCCCCGAGATCGAGCCCTGGTTCGACGGCCCGGTGCCGCTCGGCCAGACCCGGCCCGGCACCGGCGGCGCGGTCCGCATAGTGATCTTCCGGCGCCCGGTGGAGGCCCGCGCGACGGGCGAGCGCGAGACGGGGCGGCTGATCCGCGACCTGCTGGTGGAGGAGATCGCCGACCTGCTGGGCCTGTCCCCCGAGTCGGTCGACCCGAGCTACGACACCCCCGACGACTGACCGCCCGCCCGTTCAGGGGACGAGCACGCCCTGGGACTCGCCTGCGGGCGGCAGGCGCAGGGTGGTGACGGCCGGGCCGATCGGCAGCGTGGTGAACAGCGCGCGGCCCCCCTTGCCCGTGGACAGCGTCCGGGCGGCGTGGACGGGACCGGAACCGGGCCGCGGGGCGACCAGGACGCCGTACCCCTTCTCACCACCGGCCGGAGCCGTGAGCCGCACCTCGACCGTACGGTCCGCGGGCACCGGCACGTCCTTGGGCGTGCCCGGGCCCTGGGGCCCGACGGGGGTGATCCGGACGGTGGCGGCGCCGCGCGGGGCGGTGAGCGTCAGCGAGGTGTCGAACCGGCCGTCGGCCACCACGCCGAACGATCCCCGGCCGAGCGCCGGGGTGGCGGTGCCGTAGGCGACGTCGGCCCCGCGCTCCGCGGCGAAGCCGGCCAGGATCGGGCGGTCGGCGGCGAGCCGCACCGCGGCGGGCTTGCCGGACAGGGCGCGGTCGAGGTCGACCGTGGTCACCGTCCCGGCGGGGGCGTCCAGGCTGTCCTGGCCCTCCGGGGCGAACGCGCCGTCCGCCGTGATCACCTGGAGCCTGATCGACGCGTCCTCCTGGCCCGGCACGGCGACCAGCAGCCGCCGCCGCCCCTCGCCGCCCGGGACGCCCGGCACCACCAGAGAGGCGGCGGGGGCGGGCGAGAGCGGCAGCCATTCGATGCCCTCGCCGTCGGCGATCCGCACCCGGAGGGACGCCGCGACCCGGCCGCCGGTGGCGCGCACCCGCAGCGCGAGGTCGGCGGCCGTCCGCACGATCTCGCCGAGCCCCTCGGCGGACTCCCCGATCGTCACGACCTTGGTGCCGTACGCGGGGACGGGCGTGCCGCGCCCATCGGTGGTGTCGAGCGGCCCCTCCCCGGAGAGCGCCGTGACGTCCACGGCGGCGGGCCGGGCGTCCACGTTGGTGAGGTGCAGCTGGATGCTCTCGGCGCCGACCGGCCCCGGCCCCAGGAACCACAGGTCGGTCCCCGGGCGCGCGCACCGCACCCCGGCCAGGCCGCGGTCGTCGCCCTCCGGCCAGTGGGTGGTCTGTTCCGCCTCCAGCCCGGCCGCGAGCGCGCCGGAGGCCCACACGGTGAACGAGTCCTCCGCGTCGTCGAGGTCTTCGGTCCACCTGCCGCCCTGGGTGGTGAGGGAGCCGGCCGCCGCGCCTCCAGGGGCCCGCAGCACGTCGACCCTGCCGCCCGAGGGGGGCCGCCCGCTCCTGGTGGCCCTCAGGAAGTCCTCAGAAGCCCCCTGAAGGCTCAGCCGCCCCCCTTCCCTTCCTGGGCACACCAGGACCGCGGAAGTGACGGGATCGTCCACACCGGCGCTCGCCGCGCCGGGCTGGCCGGCGGGGCGCGACATCGCCGCCGCCCCGTACAGGGCGAGCACCGCCACCAGCACCAGCGCGGCCGTCGCGTAACGCATCCCGAGCAGCCGAACGATCTTGTCCAGGTTCACGCGCGCTCCTCGGACACCGTGCCCGCGCCCCGTCCGGCGCGGTCGCCCACCGGCGTCGCGTGCTCGGCGGACCCGTGCTCGGGGGGCCCGTGCTCGGCGGGCCCGTGCTCGGCGAGTGCGTGGTCGGCGGGCGCAGCCTCTCCGGTCGTGTCCTTCGCGGGTGCGTCCCGCCTGGCCGCGGCGCCGTCCGGACGCTCACCGGCAGCGGCCTCGGCGGGCCCTTCCGAAGCGGGCACGGCCCGCTCGGAACCGGCCGGATCGGGAGCCGGCGAGCCGGGTGCCCCGGGCGCATCGGGCGCATCGGGCGGGCCCTCGCCGGCGGCGGGCTCGTGGCGGACGCGGGCGCGGAGGGCGCCGGCCCGGCGTCCGGCACCGGCCGCCGCCCGGCGGGCGAGACCGCCCTCGCCGGCGCGGGCGCGGCGTCCGCGCGCCCGGCCGCCGGCCCGCCCTGCCAGGGCGTCCAGCGCCTCGGGACGGGCCCCCGGCAGCGCGAGCACCACGACGGCCAGCAGCGCGGCGCCCTGGACGGCCACCCAGACGTGCCGGAGCCGCATTCCGCGCGCCAGCTCGAACCGGCCGCCGCCCGGCGGGATCTCGTACGCCTGCGCCCAGCCGTCCAGCGTCCGCGCCTTGACCTCGCGCCCGTCCAGCGACGCGCGCCAGCCGCCGTCGGCGGGCTCGGCGAGCAGCAGGGTACGGGCGGTCCGGCCCGGGGGGATGCGAACCGACGCGCCGACCGTCCCGGACGCCTCCAGCGGCGTCGCGGCCGGGCCGTCCAGCAGCATGAGCCGCCCTGCCGGGGCCGGGAGCCGCCACACGCCGAACGTCTTGGTACGGCTGAGCCGCGAGAGGTCGGGGGTGGCGTCCAGGACGCGAGTCAGCGGGTCGCTGGCCGGGCGCGGCACGAGCACGTACTGCACGCCCATCCGGGTCAGGGCCCGCGCGTCCCCGGCGCGCCCTCCGGCGAGCCCGGCGACCAGGCCGTCCATGCGGCGGCGCGCGTCCTCGCCGGGGGGCGTCTCGGACTCGCCCAGCATCGGCCGGGTGCCGCGCAGCACGGTGTAGCGGACCTGCCCTGCCTGCTCCCGGCTCATGACCAGCGTGCGCTCCCCGGCCCGGCCGTGCACGAACGCCGGCACCGCGTCGGGGTCGGTGCGCCCGAGCGGGCCCCCGGCGCCCCCGGCGATCCAGCCGAACGCGGCCAGCGGCGGCGCGGTCAGCGCGGCCAGGACGACCAGCGCCCCCGCGGCCCGGTAGGTCAGGTGCCGCCCGGCCAGGACGTCCACGGCCCGCTGCACGGCGGCGGTCGCGGCCAGCAGCACCCCGGCGCCGGCGAAGACCAGTGCCGGGCCGGGCCACACCGCGGCCCGGTCGGCGCCCTCGGTCACGGTGGCCATGCTCACCACGATCGCCACCAGCAACCCGAAGATCGCCAGCAGCCAGCCGGTCAGCACGAGGGTGCGGCGGCTGCGCAGCGGCAGCGCGCAGACCGCGACCAGCAGCAGCCCGTAGAAGGTCCAGCGGGCCGGGGTGCCGGGCCCGCCGGGGTCGAGCGCCAGCAGGTCCTGCGCCTGCGCGGCGGGGGTGGCGGGCACGTGCAGGCCCGCCTCCAGCAGGAACCGCGAGGGGTGCCGCAGCAGGCCCAGCGTCCAGGGCAGGAGCAGCAGCGGCGGGACGGCCAGCGCGATGACGAGGTTGCGCCGGCCGCGGCCGGCCGCCAGCCGGCCGCCCGGCCCGCCGAACAGCGCCCACAGGAGGGCCCCGGCGAGGGCGGCCAGCAGCCAGGTCAGCGGGACGAACGCCATCGCGACCGTGAGCAGCAGCGCGACCGTCCAGGCCGCGCGCCCGGCGCGCCGCGGGTCCGGCGGCCCGGACCGGCGGGCGTCCCGCTTCGCGGCCCGGCGCGGCAGGCCGAACATCCGGGCCACCTGGACGGCCATCGGCGGCAGCAGGACGATCACCACCGCGGTGCCCAGCCGGCCGCCGGCGATCGCCCCGGTCGCCGCCGGGAGCAGCGCGTAGACGGCGGCGAACCACACCCGCACCGCCCACACGGGGATCCGGGGGCCGTGCGCCCGGGCTCGGCGGCCGGTCCGCGGCGACGGCACCACCAGCACCCGGGCGGCGAGGTAGGCGGTCAGCCCGGCCAGCGGGACGCTGCCCAGCAGCAGGATCGACACCGCCAGCCACGGCTTGCCCAGCAGCGGGGTGGACAGCAGCGCGAGCATCCCGACGTACGGCGGGCTCCCGGCGCCGGAGCCGAGGCCGACCGGGTGCCAGCCGGAGAGGTACTGCGCCCACAGGTCGCTCGCCCCGCCCCAGGCGGGCACCAGCGCGCCGCCGCCGAGCCGTCCGGCCGCGGTGATCAGGGAGCGTTCGGCGGCGACGGCGACCGCGGTCAGGACGAGCAGCAGCAGGACGCCGGGGCGGGCCAGCAGCCGCCGGGTGAGGCCGGGGCCCTCGGGGCGGGCCGGTTCGTCCTCGGCGTCGTGCCGGCGTCCGCCGCGCGCCGTCGTCCGCCCGGCCAGCGTCTCGACGAGCCTGCGCAGCGCGACCCGGCGCGGCTGGAAGCGCCGCATGCTGCGGTGGACGCGCCTGCGCCCGTCCGCCCGCGCCGCGCGGGCCCGGCGCATCCGGCCCGGACGGCGCAGCACGTCGCCGAGCGCGGCCAGCTCGTCGCGGGCGGCGTCCGGGCGCTTGACCGCGAGGAGGAACAGCGCGCGGGTGAGGGTGGTCCAGACGTTGCGCGCCAGGCTCCGCAGCATCGCGGCGAACGGCAGGTTGGCCAGGAGCGTGTAGAGGCCGTTGCGGCGGTCGAGGCGGCGCCGGGACTCGGCCGTCATGCCGATCTCGCGCCGCCCGCGCCAGGAGGCCTCGGCGTGGTGGACCACGGCGTCGGTGACCGCGAGCACCCGGTGCCCGGCGGCCCGGACCCGCCAGCAGAGGTCGGCGTCCTCGCGGAAGAGCCCGAACTCGACGTCGAACCCGCCCAGCCGGTCCCAGACGTCCCGGCGCACCAGCATCCCGGCGCTGCTCACCGCCATCACGTCGCGCAGGCCGTCATGCTGGCCCTGGTCGAACTCGCGGCGGTCCAGGCCGGTCTCGCGGCGGGCCGCGCCGTCGAGCGCCACGCCGACCTCGCACAGCACCCGCCGGTCGTCCCAGTCGCGCAGCTTGGGGCCGAGCACGGCGGCGTCGGGATCGGCGTCGGCCACCCGCAGCAGCTGCGCGAGGGCGTCGTGGGCGGGCGCGGAGTCGTCGTGCAGCAGCCAGATCCACTCGACCCGGGCGCCGCCGGGGCCCTCCCCCGGCCCGGCGGCGGGCAGGGCACCGAACGCGGCACCTGCCGCGGCACCTGACGAGGCACCGGGGGACGGGTCGGGGACGGGGACCGGCAGGGACGCCGCCGGGTGCCGCAGCGCCTCGGCCACGGCCTCGCCGTAGCCGGTGGTGCGGGGAAGGGTGAGGACGTTGCCGGCGCCGACCACCTCGGCGAGCACGGCGGAGCCCCGGTCGCGGCTCCCGGTGTCCACGGTGACGAGTCGTTGCACCGGCCGCGTCTGTGTCAGCAGCGCCTTCAGCGTCTCGGGGAGCCATCGCGCGCCGTCATGGGCGACGAGGACCGCCGTGACGACGTGGCGATCGAGTGTGGGCGACAAGGGTCCGCTCGATCTGTGGGGGTCGGTCGTACAGCAGCCGTGCCGGCCTCACTCGGCCGGCACGGCTGCCAACTGTACGCGTGACCACGCGAACGCGCTCCGGATCCCCCCAGATCCGGGCCGCCGCCCGCGCGGCCGGTTCAGACGGCCTGGCGCTTCAGCTTGCGGCGCTCCCGTTCGGAGAGACCGCCCCAGATGCCGAACCGTTCATCGTGCTGCAGCGCGTACTCCAAGCACTCCGCCCGTACCTCGCATGCCCGGCACACCTTCTTGGCCTCGCGAGTGGAGCCGCCCTTCTCCGGAAAGAATGCCTCCGGGTCCGTCTGCGCGCACAGTGCGCGCTCCTGCCAGCCCAACTCTTCACCGTCTGTGCCGTGCGCCAGCGGGATGACGACCTCGCTCACAGCGCACCTCCTAGCCCGTGGAGCCCCCTGGTCAATGCCTTCCCTCAGCTCCATCCCCCGAGAAGGCATAGAACTACACTCACGAAATTACACGCGTGTGGCGCCCACTCCGTCAAGCGGAACGGGTTTCCGAGGGGACAAAGAAGGTTATTCGCGGTTTGGCGGCGAGCTGCTTTGACCGGAGATCAGTTAATCGCCGGGAACATCCGCGTCGACTTCCGCCGTCCTCACTGAGGCGGGCGGTTGTCGCGGTACCAGTCGCCGCCCTCCTCGGGCCGCCGCTCTTCCTGCTGCGCACCGCCGGGCTGGGCGCCGGGGGCGTTCTGGCCGCCGTAGGCGCGGGTCCACTCCCCGACCTCTTCCTCGGACTGGGGCTGCTGGTAGCCGCCCTGCCCGTACTGGTGCTGGGCGGGCTGCTGGCCGTGCTGTCCCTGCTGGTAGTCCTGCGGCTGCTGGGCCGGCTGCTGCGGCTGGCCGAACTGCTGCTGGGGCTGCTGGGGCTGCCCGAACTGCTGCTGCGCCTCGCCGGCCTGCGGGTACGGCTGCTGCCCGAACTGCTGCTGGGGCTGCCCGAACTGCTGGCCCTGCGGCTGCCCCTGCTGGGGCTGCCCGAACTGCTGCTGCGGCTGGCCGAACTGCTGCTGACCCTGCTGGTACCCGAAGTCGGGGTAGCCGCCCTGCGGCATCTGCGGCTGCTGCGGGCGGGCCGGCTGCATGGCCTGGAACACCGCGAAGACGAACCACCCGCCGATGCCGATCACGGCGAGCCGGGCGGAGCCGTACAGGAAGACGGCCAGCTTCTCGCCACCGCTCGCGATCTGCGACTCCACCAGCAGGGAGCTGAACCAGCACACGACGCCGAACAGCCCGATCCCGCCGATGACGCCCAGCGCGCCCATGATGATGTTCCGGGCCTGCCTGGTCGGCGCCGGGCCGAGGGCGACCAGGGCCACCGCCAGCGCCAGCATGGCGATCACGGCGGACTGGGTGAAGAAGCCCTGGGTGATCTCGCCGTAGGCACGGTACTTGAACCCGTCGCCCGAACCCCCGCCACCGGCGAAGAGGACGATGATGCCGGCGAACAATTGCACCCCGGCCGCGGCGAGCAATACCCAGGCGGCCGGTTCGCGCAGGCGCTGGACGGCTTCCTTGTTCACGGCGACATCTCTCCAGAAGCAGGCAATGGGATTCCCGCGCAAAGCTTTGCACATCCCGGGCCCTGCCGTCTCTTCCCCCTGCCCTGTCGCCCGCTCACGGCAAAGCCCGCCGCCGTCCGGGCCCCTCCCCTACCCTGATCTTCCGCCTCCATGCGCGCCCCGGCGGCCGGAGTCACGGCACCAGCCGTGTGCTGCACGTTCTACGCTGATCGTCATGAGCATGTGGATCGTGGCGTCATGAGCATGAGGATCGTGGCGCTGGCGGGCGGCATCGGCGGGGCCCGCTTCCTGCGCGGCCTCCGGCGGGCCGCGCCCGAGGCCGAGATCACCGTCGTCGGCAACACCGGGGACGACATCTCCCTGTTCGGCCTGCGCGTCTGCCCGGACCTGGACACGGTGATGTACACCCTCGGCGGCGGGATCAACGAGGAGCAGGGCTGGGGCCGCGCCACCGAGACGTTCACCGTGAAGGAGGAGCTTCTCGCCTACGGCGTCGGGCCGAGCTGGTTCGGGCTGGGCGACCGCGACTTCGCCACCCACATCGTGCGCACCCAGATGCTGGCGGCGGGCTACCCGCTGTCGGCCGTCACCGAGGCGCTGTGCGACCGCTGGCGGCCGGGGGTGCGGCTGATCCCGATGACCGACGACCAGGTCGAGACGCACGTGGTGATCGACGATCCGGAACGCGGCCGGCGCGCGGTCCACTTCCAGGAGTGGTGGGTGCGGCTGCGCGCCTCGGTCCCGGCCGTGTCGATCGCGGCGGTCGGCGCGGACGACGCCAAGCCCGCGCCGGGGGTGCTGGAGGCGATCGAGGCGGCGGACGCGGTGCTGCTCCCGCCGTCCAACCCGGTGGTGAGCGTCGGCACGATCCTGTCGGTGCCCGGCATCCGGGAGGCGGTGGCGGCCAGGACGGTCGTGGGCGTCTCCCCGATCATCGGGGGCGCGCCCGTGCGGGGCATGGCCGACGCCTGCCTCACCGCGATCGGGGTGGAGACGAGCGCGCGGGCGGTGGCCGAGCACTACGGGGCCGGGCTGCTGGACGGCTGGCTGGTGGACGAGGCCGACGCGGACGTCGCGGCCGAAGGCGTCGAGGGCATCGAGGTACGGGCCCGGCCGCTGCTGATGAGCGACGCCGAGGCCACCGCCGCGATCGCCGGCGCCGCCCTCGGCCTGGCCGAAGAGCTGGCGGGAGGACGTTCGTGAGCGCGCGACTGGAGATCTTCGGGATCCCCGGCCTGCCCGAGGTGGGCGAGGGCGCCGACATCGCGGCGCTGCTGCCCGCCGGGGAGCTGGCCGACGGCGACGTCCTGGTGGTCACCTCCAAGATCGTCAGTAAGGCGGAGGGCCGGGTCCTGGTCGCCTCCGACCGGGAGAAGGCGATCGACGCCGAGACGGTACGGGTGGTGGCTCGCCGGGCGCACGCCCGCGGCGAGACCCGGATCGTGGAGACCCGGCAGGGGCTGGTCCTGGCCGCCGCCGGGGTGGACGCCTCCAACACCGAGCCCGGCACCGTCCTGCTGCTGCCCGAGGACCCCGACGCCTCGGCCCGCCGGATCCGCGCCGGGCTGCGCGAGCACACCGGGCTGAACGTCGCGGTGATCGTGTCCGACACCCTGGGCCGGCCCTGGCGGGCCGGGCTGACCGACGCCGCGATCGGCGCCGCCGGGCTGGCGCCGCTGGAGGACCTGCGGGGCCGCGACGACGCCTACGGCAACCGGCTGGAGGCCACCGTCACCGCGGTCGCCGACGAGCTGGCCTCGGCCGCCGACCTGGTCAAGGGCAAGCTCGACGGGGTCCCCGTCGCGGTGGTGCGCGGGCTGGGCGCGCTGGTCACCGAGGACGACGGGCCGGGCGCGCGAGCCCTGGTCCGGCCGCCCGAGGAGGACATGTTCCGGTACGGCTCGGCCGAGGTGCTGCACGCCCGCCGCACGATCCGGGAGTTCACCGCCGAGCCGGTGGACCCGGCGGCGGTCCGGCGGGCGGTCGCCGCGGCGATCACCGCGCCCGCGCCGCACCACACCACCCCCTGGCGGTTCGTCCTGCTGGAGTCCGCCCCGTCCCGGACGCGGCTGCTGGACGCGATGCGCGACGCCTGGGAGGCCGACCTCCGCCGCGACGGCTTCTCCGAGGAGAGCATCACCAAGCGGCTGCGGCGCGGCGAGGTGCTGCGCCGGGCCCCGTACCTGGTGGTTCCGTGCCTGGTCATGGACGGCTCGCACGACTACCCCGACCCGCGGCGGGCCGGCGCCGAACGCGAGATGTTCGTGGTGGCGATGGGCGCGGGCGTGGAGAACCTGCTGGTCGCGCTGGCGGTGGAGGGGCTGGGCTCCTGCTGGGTGTCCAGCACGATGTTCTGCCGCGACGTCGTCCGCGACGTCCTGGACCTGCCGGACGAGTGGGATCCGATGGGCGCGGTCGGCGTCGGCCACGCTGCCGCGCCGCCGCGCGACCGCCCGCCGCGCGCGCCGGACGCCTTCATCGAGGTCCGCTGACGTTCCCCGGACGGAAATGACGCATTTTCTCTCCGGCCATTGCCGTGGCGAGAGAGAAAATTTGCGAATGCCGGAGAAATGAAGGCCGGACGGTGAACGGGGACGGTCCGCATGGACCGTCCCCGGTTCGTCCCTCCCGGTGCTCGCGCGCGTTTCCGCGCGCTTCCCGGCGCTAGCCGGACACCAGCGGCAGCCGCTTCCCGAAGTGGCCGATGCCGTCGGTACGGCGGGCGGCCTCGATGCGCTCCGCGGGCACCCGGCCGTAGGTGGTCGTCCGCTGGCGGGCCGGGCGGCCGGCCGACGCGGCGATCTCCTCCAGCGCCGAGATGGCCTTGAACGAGCCGTTCTCCGACCCGGCCATCCGGCTGATGGTCTCCTCCATCAGCGTCCCGCCGAGATCGTTGACGCCGCCGCGCAGCACCCGGGTGCACAGCTCGTCGCCCAGCTTCACCCAGGAGGTCTGGATGTTGGCGATGGCGCCGTGCAGCAGGATCCGGGCCAGGGCGTGCACGGCCAGGTTCTCCCGGACGGTGGGCCCGGGACGGGCCAGCCCGGCCAGGTAGATCGGCGAGTTGTGGTGCACGAACGGCAGCAGCACGAACTCGGTGAACCCGCCGGTGCGCTCCTGGATCGACCGCAGCAGCTTGATGTGGGCCACCCAGTGCTCCGGGGTGTCCACGTGCCCGTACATCATCGTCGAGGTGGTCGGGATGCCCAGCTCGTGCGCGGTGGTGACCACCTCGACCCACTGGTCGGCGGGCAGCTTGCCCTTGGTCAGCACCCACCGCACGTCGTCGTCCAGGATCTCGGCGGCGGTGCCGGGCAGCGAGTCGACCCCCGCCTCCCGGGCGGCCTGGAGCCATTCCCGGATGGACAGGTCGGTGCGGCTGACGCCGTTGATGACCTCCATCGGGCTGTAGGAGTGCAGGTGGATGTCCGGGGCGCGCCGCTTCACCTCGCGCGCGAGGTCGAAGTAGGCGGTGCCGGGCAGGTCGGGGTGGATGCCGCCCTGCATGCAGATCTCGGTGGCGCCCGCCTCCCACGCCTCGTCCACCCGGTCGCCGACCTGGGAGAGCGAGAGCGTGTAGGCGTCGGCGTCGGTGCGGCGCTGGGCGAACGCGCAGAACCGGCAGCCGGTGTAACAGACGTTGGTGAAGTTGATGTTGCGGGTGACGACGTAGGTGACCTCGTCCCCGACCGCGTCCCGGCGCAGGTCGTCGGCGAGCGCGGTCAGCGCGTCCAGCTCCGGGCCGTCGGCGTGCAGCAGCGCCAGGGCCTGGTCGTCGGTCAGCCCGCCCGGGTCCCTCTCCGCGTGGGCGAGGGCCGCCTTGACGTCGGCGTCGAACCGCCGGGGGGCGCCGATCCGGTCGCGCAGCGAGTCCCAGTCGCCGTACACCGAGTCGAAGTCCTCGCGGCGGTCGCCGGTCCGCCCGGTGGTGTCGATCTCGACGTGCAGGTCGGTGCGCCCGGTGCCGCCGAACGCGGCGAACCCGCCGTCGGGCTCCTGCCAGGGGCGCCCCTCCGGCACGGCGTCCTCGCGGGCGAGCCCCGTCGCCGGGTCGGCCAGGGCGGCGACGTGCGCGGCCAGCCGGGGGTCGAGCCAGGGCTCGCCGCGCGTCACGTACTCGGGGTAGATGGTGAGCCGTTCCCGCAGCGTGAACCCCAGCGCGGCGGTCTTGGCGGCCAGCTCGTCGATCTGCGGCCACGGCCGTTCCGGGTTCACGTGGTCGGGGGTGAGCGGCGAGACCCCGCCCCAGTCGTCGATCCCGGCCCGCAGCATCAGCGCGTACTGGTCGTCCACCAGGTTCGGCGGGGCCTGGACGCGCGCCTTCGGGCCCAGCACCAGCCGGGTCACGGCGATCGTGGCGGCCAGTTCCTCCAGCGCGGCGTCCGGGGTGTCGCGCATCTTGGTGTCGGGCTTGGCGCGGAAGTTCTGGACGATGACCTCCTGCACCGCCCCGTACTCCCGCAGGGTGCGGCGGATGGCGAAGATCGCCTCCGCCCGTTCCCGGACCGTCTCGCCGATGCCGATGAGGATGCCGGTGGTGAACGGGACGTTGGTGCGGCCCGCGTCCTCCAGCACCCGCAGCCGGACCGCCGGGTCCTTGTCCGGGGAGCCGAAGTGCGGCCCGCCCTTCTCGCTGAACAGCCGGGTCGCCGTCGTCTCCAGCATCATCCCCATCGAGGGGGCCACCGGCTTGAGCCGCTGGAAGTCGCGCCAGCCCAGCACGCCGGGGTTGAGGTGCGGCAGCAGCCCGGTCTCCTCCAGCACCCGGACGGCCATCGCGCGCACGTAGGAGAGGGTGTCGTCATAGCCGTGCGCGTCCAGCCACTCCCGGGCGGCCTTCCAGCGGTCCTCGGGCCGGTCGCCGAGGGTGAACAGCGCCTCCTTGCAGCCCATCGCGGCGCCCTGCCGGGCGATCTCCAGGACCTCGTCCGGGCTGAGGAAGGGGGACTCCAGACGGTGCGGCACGGTGGCGAACGTGCAATATCCGCAGCGGTCTCGGCACAACCGGGTGAGGGGGATGAAGACCTTGCGGCTGTAGGTGATGACGCCGGGGCGGCCCACGGCCTCCAGCCCCGCGTCCCGCGTGCGCGCCGCGTGGGTGAGAAGATCGTCGAGCTGCGCGCCGCGGGCGTGCAGCAGGGTGGTGGCCTCGTCCAGGTCCAGTGTCTTGCCATCGCGTGCCCGGGCGAGCGCCCGCCGGAGGGCGCTCTCGGTCACGCTGCTGTTCATGGCGTCCATGGGACCGAACTCTATGCCAAGCGTCATAGAAATCGGACCCGCGGGGGGCGCCGATCCGCGCGCGGGAACCCGCGCGCCACCGCCGCCATGTGAAGCCCCGCCGCCGGAGGATCTATTCCCCGGCGCCGGCGCCCGCGTCGATTCCCCGGACGATCCGCGGCCGGCGGGCCACCAGCTCGTCGGCGGAGACGCGCAGCGCCTCCAGCACCGCGTGGACCGACGGGCGCACCTCCGCGCCCGCCCGCGTCCACATGACCACCCCGCGGCTGATCCCGGCCTCGGCGATGTCGCGCACCGCGATCCCCGGCTCGCCGTCGGCCGCCGCCAGCTCGGGGACCAGGAAGGCCGCCCCGCCCTTGGCGACCATCGCCAAGAGCACCGAGAAGTCGTTGGACCGGTACCGGACCCGCGGCCGGTACCGGCCCAGCTCCACGCAGGTCCGCTCCAGCAGGTCGGCCAGGTTGGTGCCGACGTGGCTGCTCGCCCAGACCCGGTCGGCCATGGTCGCGATCCGCACCGGGCCCCCGCCGGCGGCCAGCGGGTCGTCCTCGGGCAGCGCGAGCCGCACCGGCTCGCTCACCAGCACCTCGGCGGCCAGCTCGGGACGGCGCGGGCGCGGCAGGTGCGAGTACTCGTCGGTCAGCACCACGTCGATCTCCTGCAGCACCAGCGCCTGCAGGACCCGGCTGAACTCCTCCTCGTGAACGTCCACGACCAGCTCGGGATGGTCGGCGGCCAGCCGGGGCAGCGCCGGGGCGATCAGGTGCAGCAGCGCCGTCTGGAACCCCACCACCCGGACCACGCCGGCCACCCGCCCGCTGGCCGCCAGCGCCTCCTCCTCGGCCCGCTGCGCCTGCGCGAGCAGGGTCTCGGCGTGCCGGGTGAGGACCTCGCCCGCCTCGGTCAGCCGCAGCCGCCGCCCGACCCGCTCGACGACCGGCACCCCCACCTCCCGCTGGAGCTGCGCGAGCTGCTGGGAGACGGCGGACGGGCTGTAGCCCAGGGCGTCGGCGACCGCGCCCACCGTCCCGCGCAGCTTGAGCTCCCGCAGCATCCGCAGGCGACCGAGATCCAACATTGTGAAGGGATTCTTACATGAATCCTGCAGAAAGAGTCGCTGGACCTGAATGATGCCACGACCGACAATGGAGTCACCGCGGAAGAACGGAGCCCCCGGCCAGGGCTCATCCCTCCTCCCACCCCGGAACTCTCCCGAAGGACACACTCATGTTCGTCATGCTCGCCCTCATCACCCTGGCCGTCCTCGTCCCGCTCCTCGGCGCCGACTCCCGCGACGGCCTCGACTGGGCGCCCGGCCATTTCTGGCGCCGCCGCCTCTCCTCCGCCCGGATCAGAAAGCCCGGTAGTCCCGCACGGGCAGGCGAGGGCCGCGGCGCGGCGGACCACCGCCGGTCAGTGCCAGCAGCCGGGTGACCCGGTGCCGGTGCCCCGCGTACGGCGCCAGGAGCTCCAGCATCCCCGCGTCGTCGACCTTCCGCCCGGTCAGGGCCCAGCCCACGATCCCCGGCAGGTGGTAGTCGCCGACGGAGACGGCGTCGGCGTCACCGGCGGCCCGCTGCCGGACCTCCGCGGCGGTCCACACCCCGATGCCCGGCAGCGACCGCAGCCGGGCATCGGCCATTCCGGCCTCCTGCTCCTGGGGGGACGACCCCCCAGACCCCCCGGCAAAGACGTCTTTCACCTCCTGGGGGGACGACCCCCCAGAACCCCCGGCAAAGACGTCTTCTAGCCTCCCCGCCACGCGCGCCGCCCCGATGATCGTCCGGGCCCGGACCGCCTCCGCGCCCGAACGATGCCACTCCCACGACGGGATCCGGATCCAGACCTCGGGCGGCGGGGGCACCCGCAGCACCGGGGCGCCGGGGGCGGGGCGCCCGAAACGGCGCAGCAGGTACGCCCACGCCCGCCACGCCTCCGCGCCGAGCACCTTCTGCTCCAGCACCGCCGGGACCAGCGCCTCGAAGACGCGGCCGGTCCGGCCGATCCGCAGCCCCGGATGCCGCCGCGCGGCCTCCCGCACCACCGGGTGCAGGGGCTCGAACTCCTCGGGGACGTCCCCCGCTCCCAGCAGGTCGGGAACGCCTTCCAGCAGCCAGTCCGCGCCCGGACCGTACGCCCCGGCCTCGACGGCGTCCCCGCGCCACCGCAGCCGGAGCGTGCCCGGGCCGTCCGGGGTGAACGAGGCGCGCCAGACCGTTCCGTCGCGGTCGGTGCGGAAGGCCGGGTCGCCCGAGCCCCGCCGGTGCGGCCACAGCGTCAGGCCCAGGTCAAGGGCGAACGGCGGCCGCCACACGCGCACGCGCGCCTCGTCCACGGTCCCCGCCCCCGACGGCTCGATCCGGAATGGTCTCGCGGGCCGGCTCAGACGTCGGCGGAGAAGCGCACCGCCGTGGCGGGAAGGTCGATGCCCGGCCAGACGCGCGCACCGCCGATGAGCTCGTTGCCCGCTCCCACGGTAGCCCCGTCGCCGATGACCGCGTCCTCCAGGACCGCGCCCGTGCAGACCCGGGCACCCCGGCCGATCACCGAGCGCACCACGTGCGCCCCCGGCTCCACGACCGCCTCGTCGAACAGGACGCTCGACTCCACCTGCGCCGCCGCGCCGACCCGGGCCCGCGCCCCCACCGTGGTCCCGCCGCCCACCTGGGCGCTGGGCTCGACGGAGGCGCCGGCGAGCAGCAGCACGCCGTGCTCGTGGGTGGTCACCACCGACGACGGCATCGCGCCGAGCGCCAGGTCGCGCGCGCCGCGGACGAACGCCGCGGGCGTCCCCACGTCCAGCCAGTACGCCGCCTCGACATGGCCGATGATCGGCTCGCCCGCGGCCAGCAGCCCGGGAAAGGTCTCGTACTCGGCCGACACCGGGCGGCCGGTGGGGATCTCGTCGATGACCGACCGGCGGAACACGTAGCAGCCCGCGTTGACCTGGTTGGTCGGCGGGTTCGCGGACTTCTCGACGAACGCCAGGACCCGGCCGTCGGGCGCCGTGGGCACCGAGCCGTACCGCCGCGCGTCGTCCACCAGCGTCAGGTGCAGGGTGACCGCCGCGGCCGCCTTCTCGTGCGCGGTGATCTGCGCGGCGATGTCGTGGCCGGACAGGATGTCGCCGTTGAGGATCAGGACCGGGGCGTCGCCCTCGCAGGTCAGGGCGCTGGAGGCGTTGCGGATCGCGCCGGCGGTGCCGAGCGGCTCGTCCTCGGTCACATAGATGATCTCCAGGCCGAGCCGGTGGCCGTCGCCGAACGCCTCGGCGAACATCGACGCCCGGTAGGAGGTCGCGAACACGATCCGGCGCACTCCGGCGTCACGGGCGCGGATGAGCTGGTGCTCCAGCAGCGGCACGCCCGCCATCGGAAGCAGCGGCTTCGGGGTGGACAGGGTCAGCGGTCGCAGGCGGGTGCCCTTCCCCCCGACCAGCAGGATGGCTTCCAAAAGGCTCCTTCCTCGGTGGCCGGGCCACGTTCCCGGCTCCTCGGCCGGGCGCGACGGCCCGGCCATACGCCCTGAAAACGTTCGGCCGAGCCTACTTGTCCCCTGGAACCGGAGGGGAGGACTCAGCCGCGCGGGGTCGGCTGGGCGGCGGCGCGCTCGTAGCAGGCCAGGTGCGCCTCGGCGGAGGCGGTCCAGCTGAACTCCTGGGAACGGGCGTGGGCGGCGTCGGCCAGGGCCTCCCGGCGGTCCGGACGGTCGAGCAGGTCGCCGAGCGCGGCGGCGATGGAGGCGGCGTCCGGCTCGGTGTAGGCGACCGCGTCCCCGCCGACCTCCGGCAAGGGGCCGCGCCGGGTGGTCAGTACGGGGGCGCCGCAGGACATGGCCTCCAGGACCGGCAGCCCGAAGCCCTCGCCCGTGCTGGGCAGGGCGACGGTCAGGGCGCCGCCGAAGAAGCCGGGCAGCGAGGACCAGCGCAGGTAGCCGGGGCGGACCACCCGCAGTTCCGGTGGCACGTCCGCGAGCGCGCCGTCGACCTCGTCGTCCCAGCCTCCGCTGCCGGCCAGCACCAGCGCGGGCGGCTCGGCGCGCCCGGAGCAGGCGCGGGCCCAGCCGCGGATCAGGTTGGGGACGTTCTTGCGCGGCTCCAGGGCGCCGAGGTAGGCGATGTAGGCTTGGCCGTGCAGCCCCAGCCGGTCGGAGACGTGCTTGGTCTCCTCCTCGGACGGGCGGTGGAAGACCTCGTGGTCGACGCCGTGGTAGGCCACGTCGATGTGGCCGGGGTCGGCGTCCAGGAGCCGCACCAGGTCGTCGCGGGTCGCCTTGGAGGGGGCGATCAGGCGGGTGGCGCGGCGCGCCGCCGTGCGGGTCGCCGACTTGATGTAGGTGGCGCGGATGGGGTCGTGGCTCTCCGGCTCCCCGAACAGCGCCATGTCGTGGATGGTCACGACCGTGGGCCGGCCCGCCTGGACCGGGATGGTGTAGGTCGGCAGGTGGATCACGTCGGCGCCGACCTGGCGGGCCACGTACGGCAGCCCGGACTGCTCCCACGACAGCCGTGACGCGCGGTGCGCCAGGGTGGCCGGGCCCTTCACGATCCGGGCGCGGGGCGCGAGCGTCCCGTAGCGCGCCTCGTCCGCGCGCTGGCAGGCCACCGCGAGGTCGGCGCCGAGCTCGTGCAGGGCGCGCAGCAGACCGTCGACGTACCGCCCCAGCGCCCCGCGGTCGGCGGGCACCGCGGTGGCGTCCAGCAGAATACGAGGCGCCAAAAGGGTTCACCCCTGTCCCGACTCGGCCAGAGTGAGGGGGATCACTCTCCCCCGTTCCTCTCCGAGAGTACGCCGATCACGGGCATACGGAAGCAACGCCACGGACTTCACCGGGATGGATGTGCCGGACCGGTGCGGGCCCGCCGCTCCGATCCGTTCCCAACCGGGGCGCGGCGGGGCCGGATCGGGCCCGTGGCGGGCGCCCGTCAGGAGCGCTTGCGGGCCTGGATCAGCACGATGCTGCCGCGCTCGTTCGGCGCCTTGCGGTCGGCCATCGCGACCAGCGGCGTGAGCGGGGCCGCGGCGTTGAAGCCGACCTTGCCGCCGTAGGCGGACAGCGACAGGTACAGGCGCTCGGCGGCGGCGGTGCGGAACTGGTAGGAGTGCCGGACCAGTTCCAGGCCCCGCTCGTCCATCAGGGCGCTGAGGCTGCCGTGGGTGTAGGTGTGCTGGACGTGGTACTTGGCCTTGTGCGCGTCGCGCAGCTTGGGCCAGGCGTCGGCGCGGCTCAGCACGTCGGCGGACATGAAGATCTCTCCACCGGGCTTGAGCACCCTCGCCATCTCGTCCAGCGACCTGCCGCCGTCCTCGAAGTGCTCGATCGCGCAGACCGAAAGGATCGCGTCGAACGAGCCGTCGCGGAACGGCAGCCGCAGCGCGTCGCACTCGACCAGCGCCGGGGCGTGCGCGAGCGTCCGCCCGTACACCATCTTCTTGCGGGCCAGGTCGATCGAGACGGCCTCGGCGCCGCGCCTGCCGGCCTGCCCGGCCCAGTAGCCGTCGCCGCCCGCGACGTCGAGGACCCGCTTGCCGCGCAGGTCAGCGCCCATCCAGTCGAGCAGCGTCCCCGCCTCGCGGTACCGGCAGACGTGAACCTGGTGACCCACGAAAGCGACCACATCCGAAATCTTCATCGCCGACCACTGTAAGGGCGCCACCACCGTGAGGTGCGCGAAGTGGACGCACCGGTTGGCCTAACCTGGGGCGGGTGAAAACGAAGGCCGTTCTGATGCGGGTGCTGCGGGTGGTCCTGGTGCTGCTCGCGCTGGGCTTCTGCGGCTACAGCCTGGCCTCGCAGTGGGACGAGACCGTACGGGCGTTCGGCATGATGTCGTGGCCGACGCTGGCGGGCTCCTTCGCCGCGGGCTGCGCCGGGCTGTTCGTCTGGATGCTCGGCTGGCGCGCGTTCCTGGCCGGGCTCGGCTCGCCGCTGCCCGTCCGGGCGACCTTCCGGATCTCCGGCATCTCCCAGCTCGGCAAGTACGTGCCGGGCAAGGTGTGGGCGCTGGTGACCCAGATCGAGATGACCCGCGAGCACGACGTGCCCCGGCTGCGCAGCTTCAGCTCCACGATGCTGGCGGTGGCGACCTCCACCGCGTGCGGGCTGGCGGTGGCCGCGGTCACGCTGCCGCTGACCTCCGACGCCGCGCTGGCCCGCTACTGGTGGCTGTTCCTTCTGGCACCGGTCATGCTGGCCGCGCTGCACCCCCGGATCGTGACCTGGGCCCTGGACACCGCGCTCCGGCTGGTGCGCCGCCCGCCCGTGGAGCACCGGGTGAGCCTGCGGACGACGCTGGTGGCCGTGGGCTGGACGGTGCTGGGCTGGGCGCTGTTCGGCGTCCACCTCTGGCTGCTGGCGGACGCGGTGGGCGGCGACGGCGCCGGGCTGCCGTTCCAGGCCACGGGGGCCTACGCGCTGGCCTTCGTGGTCGGCCTGCTGGTCTTCATCGCGCCGGGCGGCATCGGCGCCCGGGAGGCGGTCCTGGTGATGGTGCTCGGGCCGGTCCTCCCCGCGGGCGCCCCGATCGTGGTGGCGATCGCGTCCCGGGTCGTGCTGACGCTGGCCGATCTCGCCGCCGCCGGGGTCGCGTTCGTGATGGGCCGGGGACGCCTCCCCTCCACCCGCGACCTCCGGGAGCCCGCCCCGGAGGCGGGCCGGGAGGCCGGTCAGGAGAAAGGCGTCACCAGCACGTCCACGTAGGTCTCCCACAGCGCCGTGTGGTCGACCGGGCGGACGCCCGCGCGCAGCCGCTCCGGCTCGCCGGGCGCGTAGAAGCGCTTGAGGGCGTCGGTGAGGGAGCCCACGTCGTCCGGTTCGCAGACCAGCCCGTCGACGCCGTCGCGGACCTGCTCGCCGAACCCGCCGACCCGGGTCGCGATGACCGGGACGCCGTGCTCGTGGGCCATCCACACGTTCTGCGAGGCGGTGGCCGTGCGGTACGGCAGGACGAGGGCGTCGGCCGCGGCGAACAGCCCCGGCACCTCCGCCGCGGGAACGTACCCGGGACGCAGGTCGACGCGGCCGGTGAGCCCGAGCTCGCGGACGAGGGCGCGGGTGGCGTCCACGCCGCCCCAGAACTCCCCGGCCACCGTGAGCGAGACCTCCTCCGGCCCCGCCGCGAGCGCGCGCAGCAGCACGTCCAGGCCCTTGTACGGGCGGACGATGCCGAAGAACAGCAGGTGGTCGCGGCGGGCGGCCTCACCGGCGGGCGCCTGGGCGCGCGCGGGCAGGTGGGCGGGCATCTCGGCGACGCCGACGGGGCGGGACGTGAGCCCGCGGGCCAGGTCGGCCTGCTGCCCGGAGTGGACCAGCACCTCGTCGACCCGCCGCAGCAGGGCCCTCATCAGCGGCCGGTCGTACGGCTTGCGCTCGTGCGGCAGGACGTTGTGGCACAGCGCCACCACCCGCGCGCGGCGCCTGCGGCGGGGGCCGAGCCCGGCGAGGATGCCGAGGTAGGCCGGGACCTGGACGGGGGTGAGCACCGCGAGGACGACCAGGTCGCTCGACCGCAGCGCGCGGCCGGTGCGCCACCAGCCGTCCGGCCGCCGCCAGTCGAGCGCGCGCCGGGTGCCGGGGAACGGCTCCCCCTCCGGCTCGGCGATCGTCTGCTGCCCCGGATAGAGGAACGAGGGGTACTGGGCGCGCCACGACTCGATGGCGACCGAGTGCCCGGCCGCCTCCAGCCGGTGCGCCAGCTCGGTGGTGTGGTGCGCGCCGCCGCCCTTGTACGGGAACGCCGGCCCGACGATCGCGATCTGCACTGCGTCCCCCCGGTCAGGTGTCGCCGCGGGAGCGGACGATCAGGTCGGCCAGCAGGGCCATCGAGGCGATGATCAGCCCGGTGATGAACAGCATCACCGTGTTGTTGGCGAAGTAGCCGAAGTGCACGATCATGTCGAACACGCCCTTGCCGACCGCGATCCCCAGCAGCCACAGCGCCAGCGGCATCAGCACCTTGAGCGGGTTGAAGTACATCACCATCCGCAGCACCTGCAGGATGTAGCGGTAGGCGTCCTTGGTGAAGTGGAACTTGGACTTGCCGGCCCGCTTGGCGTAGTCGATCGGGACGTACCGCACCGGGTGCTGGTTGGACAGGAACGCGATCGTGATCGTGGTGACGCAGGAGAACCCGGGGGGCAGCAGCCTCAGGTAGGGCAGCGACACCTCGCGCCGGAACGCGCGCAGCCCGGAGTTCAGGTCGGGGATCTTGGAGTTGGTCAGGCGTTCGGCGGTCTTGCGGATGAACCACTTGGCGGGCACCCGCAGCATCTTGTGCGTGCCCTCCTCGGAGGTGCGGGCGCCGACCACCTGGTCCACCGAGGGGTCGGAGTCGAGGATCTCGACCAGCTCGGGGATCCGCTCGTTGGGGTAGGACATGTCCGCGTCGGTCCACACCACGATGTCGCCGCGGGCCTGCTGGCTGCCGATCCGGCGGACGGTGCCCGAGCCGCTGTTGTGCTGGAACGCGATCACCCGCATGCGCGGGAACCGGGGAGCCGCCTCCCGCAGCCGCGCCAGCGTGTCGTCGGTCGAACGGTCGTCGACGGCCAGCAGCTCGTACGGCTTGCCGCTGTTGTCCATGACCTTGCAGATGCGTTCGACCTCGTCGATGACGTGGTCCTGCTCGTTGTAGCAGGGGAGGACGATCGTCACGTGCACGCGCTCGTCCGCCTCCACCGGGTCGGCGGCGGCCGGCGCGGCCTGGACGGCCTGGGCGGGCTGGGTGGGCTCGGTACTCACGCCCGGCGAGAATACTCGTCCCCGCGTGCTGATGCGGTCACAGCCGGAACGGATCACCTGCCGGGCGGGCCGACGATCACTCGTCCGGCGGCGGTGGCGGCTCGGTCGTCCACACGTCCACCGACAGGCTCCAGGTGCCGTCCGGGGGCTCCACCAGCGTCCGCTCGTCCTGCCTGGTCCGCAGCGACACGGCGTGGACGGGCCGGCCGTACGGCGCGACCTGCCCGGCCTCGGCGCCCACGATCACGGGGCGCCGCCCGGCCTCGTAGACCTTCCCGATGACGCGCCGCACGTCCGCCTGCGTGGCCCCGGTGACCGTGCGGGCCGCGGGCACGCCGCACATGCTCCGGATCACCTGCAGGAACCGGTCGGCGGTGGCCCGCTCGACCACCACCGCCGAACGTCCCGGCCCGAGCTGCCCGCAGAGCCGCCGGACGGCCGCGACCTCGCCCTGGTCGGTCCGGGAGGCGAGGATCCCTCCCGAGGACACCACGATGGGCACCAGCAGCAGGAGCGCGGCCCCGGCCGCGAAACGGCCGGCAATGCGGGGCCCGTACCCGGACCGCCTGATCCTGCGGGTCGTCCAGGCGGTGCCCCAGACGGCGAGCAGCAGCAGCCCCGGGACGACGACCGCGATCAGGCGCCGCGAGGCCCAGGGATGGTCGGGGGTGATGCCGGGCCGCCACAGCACCAGCACCGTCGTCCAGGCGATCATCGCGAACGGCAGCGTCCATTCCGGGGCCCGCCCGCGCGCCAGCCGCCGTGCCAGCAGCGCCGCGCCGAGGGCGGCCATCAGCAGCCCCGGCACTCCGATGTACCAGGCCACCCAGTGCAGGGACAGCTCCGAGTACTGGCGGGTGCCGTCGACGGCCAGCCCGCCGATCCGCTGCACCTGCTCGATGAAGTGGACGTTCAGCTCGTCGTCGGTGTTGGCGGGTTCCCGCCGTACGGTCTGGACCAGCGGGCGGGCCGCGAACGCCGTGAAGAGCAGCGCGGTGAGGACCGCCAGGGCCGCCGGCGTCCGGCCCTGGGAGACCGCGGCGCCGAGGCGGCGCAGCCGGGAGCCGGTGACCTCCCACCGCAGGACGATCGTCATGGCGGCGGTCGCGGCGACCAGCGCCGCGCTGATCGCCAGCAGCGGGTCGAGCGACGCGCTCAGGTAGTCGAGGTAGGGGCGCGAGAGCAGGAAACCCTCGGCCAGGCCCGCGCCCGCGCCCACGGCGAGGCCGGCGGCCAGCGGCAGCCCGGTCCGGTGGCGGCGGCCCGCCACCAGCAGGCCCGCGAAGACCACGACCGGCAGCACGTCGCGGAGCCCGTCGATCCGCACCAGCACGATCAGCCCGAGCGCCAGCCCGCCGAGGAACGCCTTGCCCGTCTCGGGCGGGAGGCCCCGGCGTCGCCCGCCCCCGGCGGCGCGGCGCTCCTCTTCCTTCCGCGCGTCGTGGAGGAGGGCGAGCCCTCCCAGCAGCAGCACCAGGGCGGGAAGCTCGCTGTAGGTGGAGCGCGACACCCACACCATCGGCGTGGTCAGCGCCAGCAGCAGGGCACCGGCGGGCGCCCAGCGGGGCCCCACCAGGCGCGCGACCAGCCCGCCGAAGGCCACCACCGCGCACGCCCCCAGCAACGGGGCCATCGCCAGCAGCCCGTGCGTCCCGCCGAGCCAGCCCCCGAACGCCAGGACCAGCGGCAGCCCGGCCATGAACTGCGGCACGAGGTCCTGGCCCACCTGGTAGAAGGCCGGGCTGCCGTACCGCAGCGCGGCGTCGTCACCGCCGAACGCTGCGCGCCACTGGGGGATCGGCAGCGAGCCGTGGTCGATCAGCCAGGTGGCGAACTGCACGTAGGAGGCCGGGTCACGGCGGACGATGACCTGCTCGGCGCACATGACGACCTGGAAGACCAGGAATCCGAGGCCGACCGCGAGAACGCCGCCGGCCGACCACCAGGAGACCGCGCCGAGCGGACCGGCGCGCTCCCCCGCTTCGCCCCCGTCCCCGTCGCCGTCCCCGTCGTTCCCGTCGTTCTCGTCGTGCGGCGGGCGGCGTTCGCGCAGGCCCAGCCAGAGGACCAGGGCCGCCGCGGGCACGAACAGCACCAGCGCCGGGCCCGGCCGGAAGACCCCGGCCAGCAGCAGCGGCAGCGACACGGCCAGCCAGGCGACGATCAGCAGCGCCGGGGCGGTCGAGATCCGGGCGAGCAGCCGGCCCGCCCTCACCGGGACGCTCCGGGCCGGTGCTCCGCCGCGGGCCGCGCGGGGGCGCGATCGCGGGTCGAGGGGTGGTCGTCCATCGGTGCGGAGCGTAGCGTCCCCGGACCACCGTCCCGGCCCGTACGCTCGCCCCATGAGCGAGATCGGACCCGCGGACCTGCTCCGCCGGCGGGTGGCGGACGACCCGTCCCGTCCCCTGGTCACCTTCTACGACGACCGTTCCGGCGAGCGGGTGGAGCTGTCGGCCAGGACCTTCGACAACTGGGTCGCCAAGACGGCCAACCTGCTGGTGGACGGGCTGGCCGCCGAGCCCGGCGGCCGGGTGGTGCTGGCGCTGCCGCCGCACTGGCAGTCGGCGGTGTGGCTGATGGCCTGCTGGTCGGCCGGGCTGGTGGCCGTCCCGCTGGACCCGGCGGGGATCCCCGCCGGCACCGAACCGATCGACGCCTCCGGGCCCTACCTCCTGGTGGCCGCGGAGGAGGTGCTGGGGAGCGTGCTCACCGACCGCAACGCCGAAGAGATCGTGGGGCTCTCGCTGCACGCGCTCGGCGGCCCCCTCACCGACTGCCCCGCGGGAGTCGTCGACTACGCGGTGGAGGTGCGCTCGTACGGCGACCGGTTCGTCGCGGGTCCCGAGGTCACTCCCGAGATGCCCGCGCTGACTGTGACAAAGAACACACTCAGTGGGGCGCGGCTGGTTCGTGAGGCGATCGGTGCCACTGAAAAATGGGGGCTCGACGCGCACGATCGAGTCCTGGTTGACATGTCCTTCACCACACTGGACGGCGTTCTCGCGGGTCTTCTTGCACCACTAGCCTCTGGGGCTTCCGTCATAATCCAACGAAACTTCGACAAAACAGCCCTAGATCGACGCGTGACCCTGGAGCATGTGACCGCGGTGGCCGGTGTATCCGGATGGAATGACGCATCCGGGTCCGTCAGCCGGCTCCTCTGACCTACTCTCAGTTTGTTTCCGACCCCTGAAGGCGTGTCCGCCGCCCGCCCGCGGCGGCGAACGACCTCACCACGGAGCCGATGAACAGCAACCCGATGTACATGGAGTACGTCGACGACGCCGACCCCGAGCCGTCGGCGCGTCGGCGCGGCTGGCGCGTCCTCGGCTGGGTGTCGATCGGCCTGTCCGTGGTGATGGTGGCCGGATCGCTCACGGCCTACGGCGTCTACCGCAAGGCGATGGGCAACATCTCGCACGAGGACGCCAACGCCCTGCTCGGCCCCAACCGTCCGAAGAAGCTCAACAGCGCGATGAACATCCTGCTGCTGGGGTCGGACACCCGGGCGGGCGCCGGCAACGCCAAGTACGGCCGGAGCATGACCAAGGAGCCGCCGCGCTCCGACACGATGATCCTGCTGCACCTGTCGCCGGGCGGCGGGCAGGCGATCGGCATCAGCTTCCCGCGTGACCTGATGATCCCGATCCCCTCCTGCAAGCTGAAGAACGGGCGGAGCACCGCGGCGCAGTCGGTGGGGCAGATCAACTCCTCGTTCACCCTCGGCGGCGCCTCGTGCGTCATCAAGACGATCGAGGGCTTCACCAACATCAAGATCGACCACTTCATGCAGGTCGACTTCAACGGGTTCAAGGCGATCACCGAGGCGGTCGGCGGCGTCCCCGTCTGCCTGCCCAAGTCCGTCAACGACCCGCAGTCCAAGCTGCGGCTGTCCAAGGGCCGGCACGTCATCAAGGGCGAGACCGCCCTGGCCTACGTCCGCAACCGCAAGGGCCTGGGCAACGGGTCCGACACCGACCGCATCAAGCGGCAGCAGAAGTTCATGGGCGCGCTGGCCAACCAGGCGATGAGCGCGGGCGTGCTGAGCAACCCCAGCAAGCTGCTGAGCCTGATGAACGCGACCACCAAGTCGCTCACCACCGACGACGAGCTGACCCCGCAGGTCATGATGAGGATCGCCCAGGGCATGCAGGGCATGACCTCGGGCAAGCTGCGCTTCGTCACCGTGCCGTGGGGGGCCTACGCGCCCGACCCCAACCGGGTGGCGCTCCGGCAGCCGGCCGCCGACCAGTTCTTCAGCTCGATCCGCAACGACAGGGCCGTGCCGACCGAGCCCAAGCCGACCGCCGGCACGGCGCCCAAGATCCCGCCGAGCCAGGTCCGGGTCCGCGTCTACAACGCCAGCGGCATCAGCGGCCAGGCCAAGCGGGTCGCCGACGACCTGGAGCAGCAGGGCTTCCACGTGACGGTCGGCGGCAACATGAGCACCACCCAGACCAGCCGGGTGATGTACGGGGCGGGCGCCGAGCAGCACGCCCAGACCCTCAACGCCCTGGTCCCCAACGCCCCGCAGCCCGCCGCCCGCACCGGCGGCACGCCCGGCGTCGTCGACCTCGTCCTCGGGTCCAACTGGACCTCGCTGAAGAACTCCAAGTCCGGTGGCATCCCGACGCAGGAGGGCGAGATCAAGGCGACCGACGACATCTGCAAGGAATGACCGACCCGGCCGGATCCCCACGGAGATCACGGGCGGCGACCGCGCCGAGGAAAGCCGACCCCAAGCAGCCATGACGTACCGCACCCCGCCTTCCGTCGTTCCCGAGCCCGGCGCGGAGCCCGACCCCGCTCCGGGCTCCGGCTCCGCTCCGGACACCGCCGTCCGGATCCCGGCGCCCGCCCCGGCGCCCGATGGATCCGCGCCCGCGGCCCCGGCGGCGGCCCCGTCCGGGACTCCGCCCGCGCCCCGGCGCAGGGAACGCGACCCGTTCTTCGACAACGCCAAGTTCCTGGCGATCCTGCTCGTGGTGATCGGGCACTCGCTGGCCTACCGGCTCAACGTGCCGATGGCCAAGGGCCTGTACATGTTCATCTACATGTTCCACATGCCGATGTTCATCGTGGTCACCGGCTACTTCTCGCGGAACTGGACGTTCGCCGGGGGCAAGGCGCGCAAGCTCATCACCAACGTCGGCGTGCCGTACGTGGTCTTCGAGATCGCCTACTCGCTGTACGACTGGCTGGTCGGGCGGAACGAGCTGGAGGTCAGCCTCCTCGATCCGTACTTCCTCACCTGGTTCCTGTGCGCGCTGTTCTTCTGGCGGCTGTCCACCCCGGTCTGGCAGCAGATCCGCTGGCCGCTCGCGGTGGCGCTGATCTTCTCGCTGCTGTCGTACATGAGCGACCTGGGCAACACGTTCAACATCCACCGGGTCATCGGGCTGCTCCCGTTCTACGTGCTCGGCCTGCTGCTCAAGCCGGAGCACTTCGAGCTGCTCAAGCGCCCGGCCGCCCGCGTGCTGGGCGCCCTCACGCTGATGGGCGGCCTCGGCGTGGCCTACCTGACCATGGACCGCATGAACCGGTCCTGGATCTACTGGAAGGACCCGCACCAGGAGCTGGGCGTCGACAACATCACGGGCACCCTGATGCGCCTGGGCATGTTCGCCTGCGCCACCGTCCTGGTGGCCGCGTTCCTCGCGGTGGTCCCCGGGCGCAAGACGTGGTTCACCAAGCTCGGCACGACCACGCTCTACGCCTACCTCCTGCACGGCTTCGTCACCCGGCTGCTGCAGTTCACCGACTGGTGGGACGCCGAGTGGCTGAACACGGTCCCCGGCCTGATCACGGTGATCATCGGTGCCGCGCTCGTCGGCACGTTCCTGTGCTCCAAGCCGGTCGTCCTCTGCATGAGCTGGGCGCTGGAGCCCAAGATGAAGTACGCCTTCACCCCGCTGCGCCGGCCCGGATCCAAGAGTGCGGCGGGCCCGGGCAAGGACGGTGCCAGGCAGCCGGGCTCCAGGCGTGCGGGCGGTTCCCGGCGCGGCGGTTCGCGGCGCGCGGGCACGGAGCCGGCGGAGGGTTCGCAGGCCGCGGGGGTCCCGGCCGCCGAGAAGGCGGACGGCGCCGACGGCGCGGCGAAGACCGGGAGCTCCGGGAGCTCCGGGAGCACTGAGAGCACCGGACACACCGAGAGCACTGGGAACACCGGGAGCGCTGGGACCACCGCGAGCACTGAGAACACCGAGAACGCGGCGCCCGCGCCGGCCGGCAGGTCCCAAGGGACATAGCGTCCTTAGGGCAACCGGGCCGTCCATTCGCGACAGGTCAGATACGCTACAAAGATCGCCGTTCCTCCCCCCAGGACGCCTCCCGGAGATCCCGTGGACGCACCGCGGGCGGGCAGCGCGTGCCTCGGGCGTGCGGGGGCGAGGGGACGGCGTGGCCCCCCACCGGGGCCGGCCCCCACCACCGCCACCGGGAGAACCGTGTCACCGCTCCTCAGCGTCGTCGTTCCCTTCTACAACGTCGAGACGTACCTGGAAGCCTGCCTGGAGTCGCTGCAGCAACAGACGCTGCGCGACATCGAGGTGATCATGGTGGACGACGGCTCGCCGGACGGGAGCACGGCGATCGCCAAGGAGTTCGCCGGGAAGGACGAGCGGTTCCGCCTCGTCCAGCAGGAGAACCAGGGCCTCGGCCCCGCCCGTAACACGGGGGCGCGGCAGGCCACCGGCACCTTCCTGGCGTTCCTGGACTCCGACGACATCCTGCCCCGCTACAGCTACGAGCTGATGGTGGGATCGCTGAAGGAGACCGGGTCGGATCTGGCCTGCGGCGGCGTGCGCAGGCTCACCTCGGCCGGCCCGCGCAACTCCCCCATGCACACCGAGATCTTCCGGGTCACCGAGAAGGGCACCCACATCACCCGGCGGCCGGACCTGCTGGGCGACCGCACCGCCTGGAACAAGGTCTTCCGCAAGGACTTCTTCGACAAGCACGGCTTCGCGTTCCCGGCCGGCCTGTACGAGGACGCGCCGGTGACGATCCCGGCGCACTACCTGGCGTCCGCCGTGGACGTGCTCAGCGACGTCGTCTACTACTGGCGCGAGCGCGAGGGCGAGTCCCAGTCGATCACGCAGCGCCGTACCGAGCCGGGCAACCTGGAGGACCGGGTCCGCACCACCCAGGCCGTCACCGCGTTCCTGCGCGACCGGTCCCGGGAGCTGTGGCGGGCCCAGCTGGCCTCGGTGATCTCCGGCGAGCTGCCGCTCTACATCGACGTGGCCGGCGAGGGCGGCCCCGAGTACCGGAACCGGCTGCGCGCCCTGGTCGGCGAGGTGCTGTCCGAGGCCGACGACACGATGACGCGGGAGCTGACCGCGCTCAAGCGGCTGAAGTACCACTTCATCCGGAACGACATGATCGAGGAGCTGCTGGAGCTCATCAACTTCCAGCAGGCCCGCATCTTCACCGCCGACGTCTCCCTCAAGGACGGGCGCTGGTACGCCCACTACCCGTACTTCGGCGACACCGCCCGCGCGGTGCCCGACGAGCTGTACGACGTCACCGACGAGCTGAGGCAGAAGCTGCAGGGCCGGGCCGACTCCGCGCGCTGGGAGGACGGCCGGCTGCGCGTGTCCGGGCACGCCTACATCGCCCGGATCCCGATGACCGACCCCGCCGCCGACCCGCAGGCGTGCGCGCTGCGGGTCTGGCTCCAGCACACCCGCAACGGCACGGTCGTCGAGCTGCCCGTGAAGCGCGTGCACCGCCCGGACGTGTCCGCCGACGCCAAGCGCGCCGCCGCCGACTACGACTGGGCCGGGTTCGAGGTGGAGATCGACCCCGCGGACCTGAAGGTCGGCCGCTACCGCTTCATGCGCGCCAGCAAGTACCGGATGCTGCGGGCGTTGCGCTCGGCCAGCTGGGAGCTGCACGCCGAGGTCACCGCGCCCGGCGGGCTCAAGGTCGCCGGGCCCCTCGGCGGGCCCCGGCGCAGCGACGTGCGCTGGGCCAACGCCTGGGAGGCCGGCTCGGACGTGTGGATCCGGCCGGTGACGACGGCCGCCGACCGCTTCGCCGTCCAGGTCAAGCAGCTCAACGCGCACGTCACCGAGGCCGTGGCCGAGGGCGGCGAGCTGGTGCTGCGCGGCCGGGTGTCCGACGGCGGCGCCACCTCCGCCGAGATCGTCCTGGCCCGGCGGCAGGGCATGGCCGAGGCGCGGCTGGCGGCCACGCTCGAAGGGAACGGCCGCTTCACCGCCCGGATCCCGGTGGACGTGCTGGTCTCGCACGCCACCGACAACGCCGCCACCCTGCACACCTGGGTGACCGAGGGCCTGGACTGGGACGCCTCACTGCGGATTCCCGGGCAGGCCAAGCCGGTCCGGCTGACCATCCGCGACGACGTCGAGGTCCGGCACTCGCTGGGGTCGGACGAGATCGTGGTGACCCGGACCAAGTTCGGCAACCTGCGGATCATCGAGCGGCCCCGGCGCCCGGCGGTGACCCGGGCGGAGTGGACCCGGGACGGCCGGCTGGTGCTGACCGGCGAGCTGGCCGGCCGGGCCCCGGCCGCGCCGGACGGGTCCGGGGAGCCCGGCGGCTCCGGCTTCCCCGGCCACTTCAAGGTCAAGCTCCGCAACGGCGGCGACACCTACTCCTTCCCGGTGACCTGGAACGGCGGCACCTTCACCGCCGAGCTGGCCCCCGCCCGGCTGCCCCGCTTCGGCGAGGAGCTGCCGCTGGCCACCGGGCAGTGGGGCTTCTTCGCGCCGATGCACGAGGGCGACGTCGCGGTGGCGGTCTCCCGTACCTCGGTCGCGGACCTGCCGGCGCCGCAAGTGGTGGGCCTGCACGAGTTCCGGCTGTCGACGTTCCAGGCCGACTCGCTGCGCCTGGAGTCGCGTCCCGCCCAGGACGACGAGGAACGCGGCGTCTTCGGGCTCAAGCGGATCGCCCTGAGCGAGTACCCCGGCTTCCTCACCGCCCCGGTGCGCGAGATGGCGATGTTCGAGAGCTTCCGCGGGCGCCAGTACTCCGACAGCCCGCGGGCGATCTACGAGGAGCTGGCCCGGCGGCGGCCCGAGCTGGAGTTCGTCTGGGTCACCAAGGACGGGCAGTTCCAGCCGCCTCCCGGCGTGCGCCAGGTGCTGTACGGCAGCCGCGAGCACTTCCGGACGCTGGCGCAGGCCAGGTTCCTGGTCGGCAACGACCCGATGCCCGAGTGGATGCGCAAGCGGGACGGCCAGTTCTACGTGCAGACCTGGCACGGCACCCCGCTCAAGCGGATCGGGTACGACATCGAGCGGCCCCGGTTCAAGAACGCCCAGGACTACATGCGGCGGTTCAGCGCGGACGTGGCCCAATGGAACGTGCTGGTCTCCCCCAACCCGTTCAGCACCCCGATCATGCAGCGGGCGTTCCGGTACGAGGGTGAGATCCTGGAGTCCGGCTACCCGCGCAACGACGTGCTCGTCCGGGGCGACGCCGCCCGCGCCGCCCGGGTGCGGTCGCTGCTGGGCGTCCCGGAGGGCAGGCGGGTCGTGCTGTACGCCCCGACCTGGCGGGACGACCAGGCCAAGGCCGGCGGCTACCAGATGGAGCTGCAGCTCGACATCGGCGCGGCCCGCGCCGCCCTCGGCGACGATCACGTCCTGCTGGTCCGCGGCCACTTCAACCTCGGCGGTGGAGTGGAGGGCACCGACGGCAGGTTCGCGATCGACGTCAGCCGTTACCCCGACATCGCCGACCTCTACCTGATCGCCGACGTCCTGATCACCGATTACTCGTCGGTGATGTTCGACTTCGCGGTCACCGGCCGCCCCCAGTTGTTCTTCACCTACGACCTGGAGCGCTACCGCGACCAGCTGCGCGGTTTCTACTTCGACTTCGAGATCGAGGCGCCCGGCCCGCTGTGCCGGACGTCCGCCGAGCTGATCGAGGCCATCGCCGACGCCGAGCCGATCGCGGCCGCCTACGCCGACCGCTACCAGGCGTTCCGCGCGAAGTTCTGCGCCTGGGACGACGGCATAGCGGCGGCGCGGGTGGTGGACCGGATGCTCCGCGAACCGTGATCCGCAGAAGTCGCCCATGATCGCCTAAGTCACGAGTCGGCGACAAACAGCAGGCGAACATGCGGACAACCGCTACCATCAAGGGCGGTCTCCGGGGGTCTGGCCGGGGCATGACGCGCCGCCGCGCGCGCGTGCCGGCACTTAACTCAGTTCTGAGGTTGGCGCGATCCGCGACCGGGGAAGCCTCTCTTTGCGATGAAAGGACAGCTCTCCATGGCGAATTTCACGCTCGCGGACGTTCGGCAACGGACGTACAAAGCGCGTGACGCATGGTGGACGGTCTTGCTGGTCGATCCGCTCGCCGCCCGTATGGTCCGTTTCACGGCCAACCGGACGAACGTGACGCCCAACCAGCTCACCGTCGGGGCCCTGATCCTCGGTCTCGGCGCGGGCGCCTGTTTCGCCGTGGCGACCTGGCCGTACCTGCTGCTCGGCGCGCTCCTGTACCACCTGTCGTTCACGCTCGACTGCATGGACGGCAAGATCGCCCGGTTGAAGGGCACCGGTTCGGTCTTCGGCGCCTGGCTCGACTACATCTTCGACCGCGTCCGGGTGCTGGCCTGCGCCATCGCGCTGATGGGCGGGCAGTACGCCGCCACCGGCAACGTGGCCTACGTCTGGACCGCCGTGGCCGTGGTGTTCCTGGACATGCTGCGCTACATGGACGCGCTGGAGATCTACAAGGTCCGGTCGCAGATGCGCAACAAGCTGAACGCGCTGCGGACGGAGGCGCACGACCTGGAGCTGGCGGTCCGGCAGGCCAGCGGCACGGCGGCCGGCGGCGCCGGCGTCACCGAGGACCTGCGCACGGCCGAGGGCGCGCTGCGTCCCGACCCCGAGGCCGACATGGAGGACCAGGTGGTCGGCGACCACCCCAACATCGCGCTGCAGGCCGAGTTCAACAAGCGCTTCCCGTGGTACGCCCGGATCCGCAACGCCCTGAAGCGCGGCCGGATCCGCCCGCACCTGATCAGCGGCATCGAGTTCCAGATGGGCGTGTTCATCGTGGCGCCGGTGGCCGCCGCCGCGATCAAGGGCGCGATCATCCCGGTGACCGTGCTGTCGGCCGCCGGGATGCTGGCCTTCGAGCTCGTGATCATTTACAAGTTCTGGCTGTCCAGCCGCGACTACAGCCGCAGCGTGGTCAAGCTGGAGACGCGGATCTCCGGCTACCGCGAGCAGCTGCCGGCCGAGCTGCGTGAGGCCGCCGTCGGCGGTCACTGAGCAAGCCGCGCCGAACGAGGAGGGCTCCCCGGTCCGGGACCGGGGAGCCCTCCTCGTTTCCGTACCGGACCGTTTCCGTACCGGACGCCTCACCGAGGCTGCCGCTGACCGGGGGCGTTGGCGCGGTCACTTGAGCGGTGTCACGCCGTCTGCCAGACGAAACCGACTCGACGGTGCTCCGGGCATCGCACCACGAAGCCCAAGCCGTTGTCGCCCCATGTGTGAGCGACGCCCTGGCCAGAGCAGATCTGCAGCACCAGCTGTGTCATCAAGTGCGGTTCTCCTCGGGGGCAGGACGGGTAGTCGGCGTCCTGGATCCAGTTCGGCCACCCGCCGAGCTTGTCGCCCTGCCGGTTGAGCCGGAACACCGCGTCTCGCTCCTCGGGAAGGAGAACGGACGGGTCGCCGTCGCGGTACGGATGATCCTTGACCGCGCGCCCCCAGCCGATGACCGGCCGGGCGGGGAGTATCTCGGCCGTGTACGGAGCCGCCTCCAGGACCGCCGTCCCCGCCGGGTCGATGATCCGCACCTGCCGGGTGTCGGTGACGGTGCCGGGCATGCAGGTCATGCAGTGGAACAACTGCAGCAGGCCGTCGCCGAAGATCTCACGTGCGGCCTTCGGCGTGCGTCCCAGGTCGACCTGGACGACGAAGGTCAACGGGGCTCGGCAGCAGTTGCAGCACGGCCATTCCTCGCCGTCGCGCAGCGAAGGCAGCCCGCCGAAACATGACAGGTCGCCGGGTGCGGCCGCCGTGCTCAGACGGGGTGTCCAGGCGTGTCGCGCCTGGTCGGCGAGCTTCCGTCTGGTCGACCGTTCGATCGCGGCGGCGGTTCGCGCGGTCGCTCCCGCGTCCCGCAGCATCCTCACGATCTCCGTGTAGCCACCCGAGCGGGCTTTGGCCAGCGCGTTCTCGGCGTCCCACTCTCCATGCGCCCGGAGGTCGGCTCCGGCGTCCATCAGCGCCCGTACCGCCCAGATACGCCCGCGTTCGGCGGCCAGGACGATCGGAGGCTTCCTGTAAGGGGTGTCGCAAGAATCGATGTCGGGCCCCGCCGACAGCAGCGGCGGCAGGACCTCGGGGACGTCGAAGACGATGCTCTGCGCCACGGCGTACCGCAACCGGTCAGGCTCGATCCCGCCATGCCCGAGGATCTCCACCGCGGTCCCGGCCTGCCGCTTCTGCACGGCGGAGATCAGGGCCAGCCCGCGCTCCTCGGCACTCGCCGACGGCGACAACTCCCGTACCCGCGCGACGAAACCTCGCTCAGCCGCCTGTCCGATCTCCAGTTCCTCCGGTGTGACCCGCCGCGCACCGCGCTCGCGCAGCAGCCGGACGATCTCGGGATCCGCGAGGCTCTCGGCGATCTCAAGGGGACGTAGCACCCGCGGTGTGATCACGTCGATGTCGGCGCCCGCGTCGAGCAGCACCGTGACGGCCTCGACGGACGCGCAAGAGATCGCCGCGAGAAGGGGGAGTTGGAGGCCGCCCGGTGCATCTCTGTCCTCCTGACAAGTGTTCGGGTCGGCACCCGCGTCGAGTAGCAGACGCAGGGATTCGACGCTCCCGGACCCGGCCGCCGCCCACAGCGGGAAAACGTAGGTTTCACACGCACCGGGCGAGGCACCGGCCGCGAGCAGCGCCCTGACCATGGCCACGGAATCCCGCCTGGCGGCATAGCAAAGCGCCGCTTTGAGATGGAACTGCGACGGCCGGTGCTTCAGAACGCATTCGAGCACCGGGAGACGCTCCTGCTGGGCCGCCTGCTGCAGGGCGAAGCCCACCTCGTCCGGTCGCCGTGTCAGGTGCGCCGACAGCTCACCCTCATCGAAAAGTTGATCAAGATTCACCCGGCGAAACTACAGCAGAGATGTGTCATTCCCCGGCCTGGTCGGGGCCCAGGCCCGAAGGTGGTGCCGGACGCCTTGTCACGGCAGGCGCGCCGGTGCCGGACGCCTCGGTGCGGACGGATTCCCCGGCGCGGCCGGGGGCGGGGGTCAGGGGCGACCGTCCGGTGCGCGCCGGCCGAACAGGCGCCGCAGCCGCGTGAGGGCGGCGTTGCCGACCCGGAGCGAGAGGTTGCCGCGCTCCGTCCGGAACGGCCTCGGGCCACCGGGCCCGGCGGTCCGGGCCCGCGTGCCGGACGTGCCGCCGGAGCCGGGGCCGGGCGGCCCGGCGGGCCCCATCGGGGCCCGGAACTCGCCGGTCGCCGATCCCACGGTGATCTCGTACGAGGCGTCCCACGTGCCGCGGCGGGCGCCGCTCAGGTCGAGTTCGGCGGAGACGTCCAGGCCCCCGGGGCCGCACTCCACCGAGGCCGGCGCCGCCCGGACGTCCTTGGAGTCGCGGTGCCGCAGCAGCGCCCGGACGCGCACCGGCGTGCCGCCGTCCGGCAGTGCCACGGCGAGCTTGGTCTCCAGCCGCAGCACTCCCGACCGCGCCGGGGACAGCTCCGCGGGCGTCGCCGGGGCGGGCCGCCCGCCCTTGCCGCCGACGTGCAGCGCCAGCGCCCCGATGCCCTTGGTGAGGTAGGGCGTCACGAGCGGGCTGCCCTCCCGCACGGCGGTGATCCGCGCTCCCGGCGGTGCGACGCCGGGGGTGGCGACCAGCCGTCCCTCGTGCACCAGGCCGCGGGTGCGGACGGCGGCGGAGGCGTCCCACCGGCCGGGGCCCAGCCGGGCCTTCCCGAAGTCGATCTCCGCGACCAGTCCGGCCCGCCCGTCCGGGCCCTCCTCGCGGCGGAACGGCACGCGGTGCTCCTGGCCGCCGCCCCGCCGCCGCAGCACCAGCTCCTCGCGGGGCTCGCCGGGCTCGCCCTGGCCGGCGTCCTCCAGGAACGCGTGGACGCGCACGACCAGGCGGCCGTCGCGCCACTCCAGCCCGGTGAGGGCCCGGCGCCACCGCAGCGGCTCGGTCACCTCGAAGACGTGGTCGGGGACGGCCAGCGCGGGGTCCCGGAAGCCGGGGTAGGCCATGTACGCGCGATCGCCGTCCACCACGACCGGCGGAGGGTCCTCGGCGTGCACCCGCGCGGCCTCGTCGACCAGGTCGTCGAGGCCGTGCCGCAGCGCGTGGCCGACCAGCCGCGCGTACGGGGAGAGCGCCGCCATGGTCTCCTCGGTGGCCCAGAGCCCGACCAGCTCCCGGGCCGCGTCCCGGGTGGCGCGCCGCTCCTCCGGTGAGAACGCCTGGTAGCGCGGGTCGAAGCGGGAGAAGACCTCGACCGCGAAGTGGCGCCGCATCAGCCGGTCGCGGACCGGTCCGGGCCCGGTCCGCTCGGCCACGAACGCCATCAGCCGCTTGATCTCCGGGAAGTAGTCCCCGGCCGGGGCACCGCCCCGCTGCAGGGCGCTGGTGCCGTCCTCCCTGTCGACCCAGTAGTAGCAGTCGTAGTCGGCCAGGACCGACACTCCCTTGGCCTCGAAGTAGGCGCGGACGGCGAAGAACTGGTCCTCGCCGGACAGCACGTTCTCGGGGAAGCGGATCCCGTGCCGGTCGAGCAGGGCGCGCCGGTAGAGCTTGAGGGCGGTGATGCTGCCGTAGAGGTTGGGCACCGCGTCGTAGATCGTGGTGAACGGCACCGTCTCGCGGAAGAGATGGGGGTTGACCTTGCGGCCCACGCCGACGTACTTGGGCACCACGATGTCGGTCTCGTTCTCGTCGGCCAACGCGCAGCAGCGTTCCAGCGCCTCGGGGCCGAGGTGGTCGTCGGCGTCCAGGAAGAACACGTACTCGCCCCGGGCCCGGTCGAGCCCGGCGTTGCGGGGCCGGCCGGGGCCGCCCGAGTTCGGCTGGCGGACGACCGTGAACCCGGGGCGCCCGGCGGCCAGCCGGTCCAGCTCGGCGGCGCTGCCGTCGGTGGAGCCGTCGTCCACCGCGATGATCTCGATCAGCCCCGCGGGCAGGGTCTGGTCGAACACCGATCGGAACGTGCGCTCCAGCGAGGAGCGGCAGTTGTACACGGGCACGATGACACTGACCTTGGGCGTCCCCATGAGCTCCTATCCCCGCCGATTCCCACCGATTCCGCCGATTCGCCGATCCGCATGGATCCCGGCGGATCCCCCGCCGGCTCCGGCACGCCTGCCTCACCTGGCGGCTCTACCCTGGATACCAGCTGGAATGCCCTGGCTTTACCGGGTCAATCCGCACTTGGGTGCTGGAAAGGAGACGCGCCGGAGCCACGAGAAGTTCACCTCCACGGCGGGGCTTCGGCGGGCGCGTGGACGGGGTCAGCCGTGTACTGGGGCTTCCCGTGCACCGGCCTCGTCCGTCACCGGGCCGGAGCCGTCCGGCCGAGCGTCCTGCGGAGCGTCCGGCGGCGCCGGGGCGGCGGGCGCGGCGGAACCGTCCACGGCGGGGCCGTCCGCGGCCGTCCTGCGGTCGCGGGTGCCGGGGACGATCGCCAGCGCGGCGGCCAGGCAGGCGAACGGGATCGCCGGGGACAGGTAGCGGTAGTCGAAGTCGGCGGTGGCCGCCGGGATCACCACCAGCGCCGCCGCCATCGACCACGGCAGCAGGACCGGCGCGCCGAAGCGGCTGCGCGGGCGCAGCCGGATCAGGACGCCCCCGAGCCCGACCACCAGCAGGCCGCCCACCACCGGGCCGGGCGTGTACCAGCGGTCCTGGTAGGCGCGCATCCACGCGGCCTGCGGCTCGACGACCCGGGCGCGGCCGTTCTCGCCGTACGCGGCGGTCAGCAGCTCCTGCTCGTCCGTCCACGTCTCCCCGCCCGGGAAGCGGAGGTTCTCCTCGGTCCACGGGGTGGGGTAGGGCTCCCGGCCCGTCTCGAACGACCGCAGGGTGTCGCGCAGGATCACGCCCAGGTAGTCGCCGAACTGCTTCTTGATCGCGAGGTCGGCGAACTTCCCGGCCTTCTCGTTGCCCTCGTCCCCGTAGATGCCGCCGGGGATGTAGACGAACGGCGACTCCTGGGTCCACAGGGCGCGGAAGGCGGGCGCGATCCGCGGATCGGCGACCGGCTCCCTCGGGCACATCACGATCAGCTCGGGCGGCGGGTTCAGCTTCGCGCAGTCGGCGAACGCGGTCGTGCGCCCGTACAGCCAGACGTTGTCGGCCTTGGTCAGCGCGAAGGCGCCCCAGTGGTCCTCAAACCAGTTCATGTACGCCACGAACGGCACCGTGAACGTCACCGCCGTCGCCGCCAGCGCCGCGATCGTGCGGCGCCATCCGGACCAGCGCAGCAGCAGGGCCAGCACGACGAGGGCCAGCAGCGGCAGCCCGGCCAGCCGGGTGAGGGCGGCGAACGCGACCAGCGTCCCGGCCAGCGCCCCGGTCCACCACGACACCCGGTCCGGCCACAGGACCACGGCGACCGCCGCGACCAGCAGGAACGTGAAGAGGCTGTCGGCGAGCAGCATGTGCTCGGCCTGGATCAGGTTGGCGTCGTACAGCACCGGGACGGCCGCCGGGGCGGCGAGCAGGCCCGGCAGCCACGGCCGGCGCGGCCAGGCGCGGCGCGCCGCGCGCCAGACCACCCCGTAGACCAGGATCCCGGCGGCCACGCCCAGCGCCGCCTGGGCCAGCACGACCACGGAGAAGTCCTGGAAGGGCCGGAGCGCCGCGAGGAAGACCGAGTAGCCGCTGGGCCGCCCGATGTGCGGGCGGAACTTGAGCGCCGCGTCGAGGTAGCCGGGGGAGTCGCCGCCCCACAGCAGCGACGGGTAACCGCGCGCCGCGACGACGCGGAGCGCGATGGCCCCGGCCAGCACCGCCGCGAACAGCAGGTGCGCGGTCGCGAACCGCCCCGCCGCACGCCCGATGGACCGATACAACAGGGGGTGGGGGATCACGATCAGAGCCTATCGAGATCGCTCCCGTTCCCGGGGCCGCCGCGCTGCTTCCGTGCCGTCCGGACGCACCCCCGTGCCGTCCGGACGCGTCCACGTGTCGTCCGGACGCGTCCACGTGCCGTCCGGAACGCACCCCGTGCCGTCCGCACGCGCCCGGCCGCGCACGGCCGCGCCCCGCCCCCGGGCTACGGGACGGCGGGCACGGGGGCTCCGGCCAGCAGGTCGGTCCACTGGCGGCAGACCTCCTCCAGCGCGTACGCGCCGCGGACCTGCCGCCGGGCCAGCTCCCGTTCGGCCTCCCAGCGTCCCTCGCGGACGGTCGCGGCGATGGAGGCGGCCATCGCGGAGGGGTCCCGGTGGATCCAGCGGGTGTCGTAGATGGTGTCCGCTCCCGGCCAGCCCAGCAGCGCGGGAACGGCCCCCGACGCCATGCCCTCCGCCGGGGCGAGGTGGAAGCTCTCGTCGTCGCTGGTGGACAGCACGAAGCCGATGCGGCGCAGCCAGGCCGCCACGTCCCGCCCGTAGGAGTCGAACACCACCCCGCCGGCCAGCAGCGGTGAGCGGCGGATCCGCCGGAACACCTGCTGGTAGTGGGCGCGCTCCTCCTCGCGCTCCCAGATCCACCAGTACTCCCAGGGCAGCTTCGACTTGACGAAGAGCGTGAACCGGGGGTCCTCGCGGCGCAGTTCCTCCAGCGCGTCCAGGGCCAGGTCGAGCCGCTTGCGGGACGGCGCGATGCCGATCATCCCGAGGTGGTGCTCGGCTCCGGCCAGCTTGGGCCGGTCGAGCTGGTGGTCGTCCACCCAGTTGGGCACCACGACCACCTTCCCGGCGGGCCACCCGGTCATCTCCCGGGTCAGGTCGGCGTAGTGCGGGCTGACGCAGATCACCTGGTCGACGGCGTCGATGTCGAGGTGGCGCGGCCAGGCGGCGTACAGCTCGAAGCGGTGCAGCCGGACGACGAGGCGCTGCCCGGGCCGCTTGTGCGCGGCGTACCAGAGGGCGTTGGGCCCGCACCATTCGCAGATGACGACGTCCGCCCAGTCGACCAGCTCCTGGCTGCGTTCGGGGTCGTGCACCTTGAGCGCCGCCCAGTGGTCGACGCGGACCTCCATGTCGGGCCGTGACCTGAGGTAGTCCAGCAGCCGGGTGAAGAACTTCAGGTCGTGCCCGGCCACGCCGACGCGGAGCCTGCGCTCGCCCGTTCCGGCCTCGGCGGGCCGCGGGGGCGTCCCCTCGTGGACGAGGGTGCCGAGCGTCCCCTCCGCGCCGGGCGCGGCCCCCGCCGCGTCCGGGAGCGTGGGCACGGTCCCGGACGCGGTGTCGGGCGCGGTCCCGGACGCGGTGTCGGGCGCGGCCCCGGACGCGGTGTCGGGCGTGGCCTCCCGGGCCACCTCGTGGACGGCCGCCGCTCGGGCGGCCGCCAGCACGGCCTCGGACGGTTCCGGGAACGCCTGGTCCAGGGACGCCCGCAGGCGCCCGGCCGCGGCGTCCAGGGTGTAGCCGGCGGCGGCGGCCCGGCACCGCTCGACCGCGAGCGCGTAGGTCTCGGGGTTCTTCCCGATCAGGGTGAGGGCGTCCACCACGTCGGACTCGGTGGCCGCGAAGAGGGGGTAGTCCGCGCCGAACAGCCGCTCGTGCATGGGGGTGCGGTTGAGCACCACGGGGACGCCCAGCGTGCCGCATTCCAGGACCTTGGTGGACAGCTCCAGGCTGGCGTCCATCTCCGGATGCCGCCAGGACAGGCCCACGTCGCAGGCGGCGGTGAGCCGCATCGCCTCGGCGCGGGGGTGCCCGCCGTGCCACACCACGCCCTGGCCCGACTCCAGCGCGGCGCGCATGCGCTCGGAGTAGCCGGGGTCTGCCGGATCGTCGTGGACCTTGTCGCCGATCATGTGCAGTTCGGCGTCCACCCCGCGCCGGGCGAGCAGCCCCGGCAGGGCGGTCATCTCGTAGGTGTTCCAGCGCGGGGCGAACTTCCCCGTGTAGACGAGCTTCAGCGCCCGTCCCTCGGGGGCGCCGCCGGTACGCCCGGTCATGCCGTCCGGCAGCACGACCACCGGCGGGAACAGCACGCTCTTGCCCGCCGTGGCCGGCACCGCGCTCTCCAGGAACCCGCGCAGCTCCTCGGTCTGGCACAGCAGCACCCGGGACGCGTCGGCGATGCGCCGCAGCTCGCCCTTGGCGGAACCGGTGAACTCCCCCGCCGACTGCGGGACGTCGGTGAGGTAGGTCCACAGCCGCCCGGCCAGCGGCCCGGCCGACAGCTTCCCGGCCAGCCTCCGGCCGCGCACGACGACCAGGTCGAAGGGCCGTTCGGCGTCGATGGCGGCCAGGACGGCGGCGGCCTGCCGGGGCTGCATCCCGCCCTCGCCCGCGACCCGCCCCTCGGCGTGCGGGCTGAGCACGGTCACGCCCGGCAGGGCGCGCAGCGGGTCGACCAGCCGGCCGGTACGGACGGGCGCCTTGAGCACGAGGGTGACCTCGCAGCCGGCGCGGGCCGCGGCCTGCACCATCCCCTGGGCCCAGATCGCCGAACCGTCGATCAGGTTGAGATCGACATCGCCGTAGACGAGGGCGCGTGGTCGCACGGAAGGTCCTTTCACGGTGCTGCGGGAGCGGCGGTCGTCGCGGCCGCCGCGGAGAGCTGGGCGAAGGCGGTCGCGCGGGCGTCCCAGTCCAGGACGGCCAGGGTCGGGGCCGGCGCCTCGCCCCACAGGACGAGCGGCAGGCCGCGGTCCCGGGCGAGCCGGCGGACCTCGTGCAGGACGCGGTCGCGGTCGTACATGCCGGGCACGCCCAGGTAGGCCCAGGGGCCGCCGGGCTCCCCCGCCGCCGTGTCGACGACCAGCAGGTCGACGTCGGCGGTCTCGATCACGATCGTGGCGTCGTGCGGGTGGAGCGGGACCACCTTGGCCTCGCCGGCCAGCCGCGCGGCGGCGTCCCGGCCGAGCACCCCGGCGATCACCAGCCCCTCGCAGGGCTGGGAGACCAGCAGCCGGTCCTCGGGCCGGTCCACGTGGTCGAGCTGGAGCCGGTCGCTCTCCCGGACGGTCGGCGCGACCGACGGGATGTTGCGCTTCCTCCACAGCCGGTACAGCTCGCGCGGCAGCCGCACGCCGCGCCGGCGCGGGTTGCGCGCGGCGCCCGCGACCAGGCGGCCGAACTGGACGGTCGTGGAGGTCTCCAGGGCGATCAGCCGCCGTTCGAGCTCCTGGACGCGGCCCTCCCGCTCGCGCAGCGCCGCCCTCAGGCGGGCCGCCTGCCGGTTGGCCTTCGCGGCGGACGCGGCGCTGGGCGAGGCCCCGGACGCGGCGCTGGGCGACGCTCCGGACGACGCCTCGGACGCGGGGCCGGACGGGCCTCCGGGCACGGGGCCGGGGCCGGGCGGGGTGGCCGATGGTTCAGTCAACGAGGAACTCCAGGATCACTTCTGCGATGCGCGGACCGGCGGCGCCGTCCCACAGCGGCGGCGTCACCCGCGTCCCCGCCGGGCGTTCCGCCTCCAGGGCCTTGCGGGTCTCCGGCACCAGGCCCTCGAAGGCGACCAGGCGGTTGGTGCCGTGGGTGATGGTGATGGGCCGTTCGGTGTTGGGCCGGACGGTCAGGCAGGGGACGCCCAGGATGGTGGTCTCCTCCTGGAGGCCGCCCGAGTCGGTGACGACGGCGGCGGCACCGCGCACGGCCGCGATGAAGTCGATGTAGCCCAGCGGGTCCAGGACGCGCACGGCCGGGTGGTCGTCCAGCCCGGCGGCCAGCAGGTTGGCGCGGCCCCGGGGATGCACGGGGATGACCAGGTCGGCCAGGTCGGCGATGCCGTGCAGATGCCTGACCAGGGCGGCGGCGGTCCGCGCGGAGTCGACGTTGGCCGGGCGGTGCAGGGTGGCCAGCACGTACCGGGCGGGCAGGTCGTGCTCGGCCCGCACCTTCGCGGTGTCGAAGGCGTCCAGGTTCTTCAGCAGCGTGTCGATCATCGGGTTGCCGACGAAGTGCGTCCGCCCGACCGGCACCCCCTCGGCGGCCAGGTGCCCGATCGCCTCCGGGCTGGTGACCAGGCACAGGTCCGACAGCTGGTCGGTGAGGCGGCGGTTGACCTCCTCGGGCATGGTCATGTCGAAGCTGCGCAGCCCGGCCTCCACATGGGCGACCGGGATGTGCAGCTTGGCCGCGACCAGGGCGGCGGCGATCGTCGAGTTCACGTCGCCGTACACGATGACGAGCGCGGGTGAACGGCTCGTGAACTCCCGTTCCAGGCCGAGCATCAGCCCGGCGGTCTGGGCGGCGTGGCTGCCGGAACCGACTCCGAGGTTGACGTCGGGTTCGGGCAGCCCGAGCTCACGGAAGAAGATCTCCGACATCCGCTCGTCGTAGTGCTGGCCGGTGTGGATCACGGCCTGCTCCGCGCCGGCGGCCCGGAGGGCCTCGATCACCGGGGCGGCCTTGACGAAGTTCGGCCGTGCTCCCAGAACGTGCACGATGGACGCCAACACAATTTCCCTTCTGTTCATCGGGGTTGCCTACGCTCGCCCGCCGTGCTCAAGAGAACCGTCTACCTGCTGGGACTGATCTGGCGGCAGCTGCGCGACGACCCCGGCCGGGCGCCCCGGCTGGCCGTGCGGCTGCTGGGCCGGGCGGTCCCCGGCCGCCCCGGCGCGGCCCTGCGCCGCTCGCGCCTGGCGGTGCCCCGTCCCCGGGATCCGCGCCGCGAGTCGGCCGACCTGCGGGCCCTGCTGGCCCACCGGCCCGGACCGCGCCAGGCCCCGCGTCCCGAACCGCGTCCCGAACCGCGTCTCGAACCGCGTCCCGGCCCGCTCCCCGGGGCGTCCGGTCACCCGGCTCCCGGCGGCGCCGTCCTGCAGTTCGTGACGAACGCGCTGCCGCTGACCAACGCCGGGTACACCGTGCGCACCCACCGGATCGCGCTGGCCCAGCGGGAGCTGGGCTTCGATCCCCACGTGGTGACGCGGCTGGGCTACCCGCTCAGCCAGGGCCTGGGCGACACCCGCGCGAGGGTGGAGGTCGACGGCGTCCCGTACCACCGGCTGCTCCCCTGGCTGCCCGCTCGCGACCCGCTGCGGGACGTCGCCCGGAGCGCCGCCCTGGCCGGGCCGCTGGTGGAGGCGGTCCGGCCGCGCGTGCTGCACGCGGTGAGCAACCACCTCAACGCGGCCGTGGCGCTGGAGCTGGGCCGGCGGCACGGGCTGCCGGTGGTGTACGAGGTGCGCGGCTTCCTGGAGGACTCCTGGCTGTCGCGCGACCCGGCGCACCGGGAGGACGACGACTTCTACCGGCTGACCCGGGAGCTGGAGACCCGGCGGATGACCGAGGCCGACCGGGTGGTCACCCTGGGCGAGGCGATGCGCGCGGAGATCGCCGGCCGGGGCGTCGACCCCGACAAGATCATCACGGTGCCCAACGGGGTGGACGAGGCGTTCCTGGAGCCGCTGCCCGACGCGGGAGAGGCGCGGGCCGCGCTGGGCCTGGCCGAGGGCGCCCCGGTGATCGGGCTGACCTCCTCGTTCTACGGGTACGAGGGCATCGACACGCTGATCGGCGCGGCGGCGCTGCTGCGGGACGGCGGCACCCCGGTCACCCTCCTGCTGGTGGGCGACGGGCCCGAGCTGGGCGCCCTGATGCGCCGCGCGGCCGGGCACGGCCTCCCGGTCGAGGACCGGCGGCCCGGCGGGGCCGGGGACGGCGCCGGCGGCGCGCGGGACGGCCGGGTGGTGTTCACCGGCCGGGTGCCCATGCGATCGGTTCGTCAGTACCACGCCGTCCTCGATGTGTTCGCGGTCCCCCGTCGCGCGGACCGGGTCTGCCAATTGGTCACGCCCCTCAAACCGATCGAGGCGATGGCGGGAGGAATCCCAGTAATAGCAAGTGATGTCAGGGCTCTTCGCGAAATCGTCGAACCGGGCGTGACCGGCACGTTAACTCTGCCGGAAGATCCGGAGGCGTGGGCGAATTCCCTGGCAGATCTCATTTACAGTCGCGACCGACGGCGAAAAATCGGAGAGGCCGCCCGGGAATGGGTGAGGGCGGAACGCACATGGCGTGCCGTCGCGAACCGCTACCGGGACGCCTACCCATAGACGTGAAACCCACGAAGGGAGCCACCGGTGGATCTGGTGGTCATCGGGCTCGGCTACGTCGGGCTGCCGCTGGTACGTGAGGCCTGCCGGGCCGGGCTCCGGGTCGGCGGCCTGGACCGCGACCCGAAGGTGGTCGAAGGGCTGCTGGCCGGACGGTCGCACATCGACGACGTCACGCCCGGCGAGGTACGGGAGATGCTGGCGTCCGGGTTCACGCCCAGCCTGGACGAGAACGTCCTGGACGGCGCCCGCACGATGGTGATCTGCGTGCCCACGCCCCTCTCCGAGGAGGGCGGCCCGGACCTGACCGCTGTCCGGGGGGCCGCCGGCGGCATCGCCCGGCACCTGGCGCCGGGCACCCTGGTCGTCCTGGAGTCGACGACCTACCCGGGCACCACCGAGGAGGTGCTGCGGCCCCTGCTGGAGGAGGCCAGCGGGCTGGTCGCCGGCACCGACTTCCACCTGGCGTTCTCGCCCGAGCGCATCGACCCGGGCAACCCGGTCTTCGGCGTGGCCAACACGCCCAAGATCGTCGGCGGGCTCACCCCCGCGTGCGCCCAGGCCGCCGCGGCCCTCTACGGCAAGTTCGTCGAACGCGTCGTGCAGGCCAAGGGCACCCGCGAGGCCGAGATGGCCAAGCTGCTGGAGAACACCTACCGGCACGTCAACATCGCCCTGGTCAACGAGATGGCGGTGTTCTGCCACGAGCTGGGGATCGACCTGTGGGACGCGATCGACTGCGCCGCCACCAAGCCGTTCGGGTTCCAGGCGTTCCGGCCCGGTCCCGGCGTCGGCGGGCACTGCATCCCCATCGACCCCAACTACCTGTCGTACAAGGTCCGCTCGCTGGGGTACCCGTTCCGCTTCGTGGAGCTGGCCCAGGAGATCAACGACCGGATGCCCCGCTACGTCGTCGAGCGCGCGCAGCAGCTGCTCAACGGGCAGGGCCGGGCCCTCAAGGGCGCCGAGGTGCTGCTGCTGGGCGTCACCTACAAGGCCGACATCGCCGACCAGCGCGAGTCCCCGGCCCGGCCCATCGCGCGGCGGCTGGCCCGCCTGGGCGCCCGCCTCAGCTTCCACGACCCGTTCGTGAAGGAATGGCGGGTGGACGGGGCCGAGGTGCCCGCGGCGGGCGACGACCTGCCGGCCGCGCTGGCCGCCGCCGACCTGGCCGTCGTCCTGGCCGATCACTCCGCCTACGACGCGGGGACGCTGGCGCGGCACGCCCGGCTGCTGTTCGACACCCGGGGCCGCACGCGCGAGCTCCGCGGCGAGACCGTCGACCTCCTCTGACGGAGCGGCACGCCCCCCGGCCCGGAGGGCGTGCCGCCGCCCGGCGGTGTCCATCGTCCGGACCTGCGGCATTCATCCGCAATTTACACAGCACACGCAGACTCTTCCGTGGGACATTTTCGACACCCATCCGGAGTGAGCCGAATGCGGGTCTGCGTTTGCACGATCGTGCACCACCCCGAGGACGCACGGATTCTGCACCGGCAGATCCGTGCACTGATCGACGCGGGCCACGAGGTCACCTATATCGCCCCTTTCCGGGCCTGCAATGTGACCCCATGGCGTGAGATCAGCCCGGTGGACGTGCCCCGGGCGGCCGGCCGCCGGCGGCTGCGCGCGCTGCGCGCCGCCCACCGGGCGCTGGTCGAGCACGCCGCCTACGCGGACGTGGTGCTGCTGCACGATCCCGAGCTGCTGGTCTCCCTGCCGCGCGAGGTGCGCCGCCGCACGGTGGTGTGGGACGTCCACGAGGACACCGCCGCCGCCCTGTCCGCCAAGGGCTGGGTGCCCGGCCCGGCCCGGCCGCTGCTGCGGCCCCTGGTCCGGCGCCTGGAGGCACGCGCCGAGCGGCGGCACCGGCTGCTGCTGGCCGAGGAGGGCTACCGGTCCCGGTTCCGCGGGGAGCATCCGGTGGTGCCCAACACGACCTATGTCGCCGAGACGCCGCCCGGCGCGCCCGACGGCGTCCGGGCCGTCTACGTCGGCCACCTGTCGGCCGCGCGGGGCGCCCTCGACATGATCGGGATGGCCCGGCTGCTGGCGCCCGAGGGGATCATGGTGGAGCTGATCGGCGCCGCCGACCCGGAGGTCCGTCCCCAGCTGCGCGCCGCCCAGCGCGACGGGGTGCTGCGCTGGTACGGGTTCGTCCCCAACGACCGGGCCCTGCGCATCGCCGAGGGCGCCATGGCCGGCCTGGCGCTGCTGCACGACGAGCCCAACTACCGCCACTCGATGCCGACCAAGGTCGTGGAGTACATGGCGCGCGGCATCCCGGTGATCACCACGCCCAACCCGCCCGCCGTGCGGATCGTGGAACCGGCCGGTTGCGGGATCGTGGTCCCGTTCGGCGACCCGGCCGCCGCCGCGGACGCGGTGCGCAAGCTGCGCGCCGACCCCGGGCTGCGCACCGACCTCGGCAGGCGCGGCCACGAGACCGCCCGCGCGCGCTTTCACTGGCCGGTGCACGCCGAACGCTTCGTGGCGCAGCTGGAGACCTGGGCGGGCCGCACCCCCACCCCGCCTCCGGCGACGGCCCCGGCCCCGGCCCCGGCCACCGCGCAGCCCCCCGCGCAGACCTGGGAAGGCGCACGTTGACTTGCGGCGAGTTGTCGCCTCGGAGCCGCCCAGGACGACAACTCGCCGCAGGTCAACGCGCGGTCGGGAGGCGTGCGGAGACGGCGCGGGCCAGGCGGGCCGCAACGCCGGGCGGCGACGAGGCCTCGACCATCACGATGTAGCGATCCACCCGGAACGCGATCGTGCCCGGCGTCGGGCCGATCTCGAACGCCTCGTCGGCGCCGATGTCGGTACGGCGGCGCGTCTGGGACTGGGTGGCCTGGAGCGTCTGGAGCAGCGCGGAGGCGGCCGGGGCGCTCGGCGCCACCCACTTCACCGTCACCGTGGGGCCGCGCTCGCCCCAGCGGGAGTCGTCCCGCGCGTCGCGCGAGGGCGAGGGCGAGGGGTCGGGCGTCCGCTCGCCGTCCCGCCCCTCCGGGCCCCCGGACGACCCGGACGGCTCGTCGGACGACCGGGACGGCTCGGACGACCGGGACGGCTCGGCTCCCGGGGACGGCTCCGTGCTCCCCTCCCGGCCGGGGCGGCCGGTGGGGTCGGGCGAGCCGTCCGGGGCGGGGGGCCGGCCCGGCCTGCCGCCCTTCATGTCGTAGGCGCAGGTCACCGGGTGCGGCAGCCGGACGCCGCCGAGCGCGGCGCGGCCCGGCCTGGTCGTGAATCTCCCCTCCAGGCGGGCGGCGGCGAGATCGCTCTCCTTCAGCAGCCCGCAGGCGTCCGGCCAGTCCGCCGCCACGGCCCCGCCGAGCTCGGCCGGCCCCGGCCCGCCGGGCCCGCCGCGCAGCGCCACCAGCCTGGCCGAGCCGGTCGGCCGCGGCGCCGCCTCCGGAACGGCCACGTACAGCAGCCCGCCCGCCGCCTCCAGCCACGGGCGCACCCCGCTCAGGGCCGGGTCCATGGCGAACGGGACCGGCACCGTCGTGGCCCGCCCGCCGCCGGGATCGACCACGTCCACCCCCGCGGGCAGCAGCCGCTCGTCGAGCTTGGGCCGCAGCGCGTAGACCCTGCCCCCGGCCTGGGCGAGCGCCGCGTACGCGGGCACCTCGCGGCTCCACTCCGTGCGGCCGGAGGAGACCTGGACCGCGTCCATGCGGCTCTTCCCGCCGCCCGCGCCATCGGGGCGCCGCACGACCAGGAGGCGCCCGCCGGCGAGGGCGGCCGGGCACATGGCGTCGCCGCAGAGCTCGTCGCCGTTCCAGGCGGCGGTCTGGACGCCGTCCGGGCCGAACACCCGCAGCGCCGTGCCGTCGGAGGCCAGCGTGATCCCGTCGAGCACCTGGACGTCGGGGGCCTCCGCGGAGCCGAGCGAGCGCATCCACCGCACCCGGCCCCCGGACGGCTCCAGCGCCAGCAGCCGGCTGCGGCCGTCGCAGTCCAGCGCGAGCACCGACAGGGCCTCCACACCGTCGGACGGGTGCGCGGCGTCCTCGAACAGGCGGCAGCCGGCGGGCAGCCGCTGGGTCCAGCGTCTCGACCCGTCGTCGGCCGACCGCCCGTCCACCGTCGTGCGGTCCTTGCCGGTGGTGAGCACCATGCCGGAGCCGCCCGGCCAGCGCAGCGTCTTGCGGGTGGCCGCCGCGGGCCGCTCACCCGCCCGCCGCCACAGCACCCCGCCGGACAGCGCGTCGAACCCGATCATCTGCCGTTCGCCGCGGTCGCCGTCGCGCTCGAAGTAGCCGACGAGCCGGGACCGGGTGGCCGACCAGCCGAGCATGGTCCAGCCGACGCGGCGGTAGCTCCAGCGGGCGGCGCCGGTACGGGCGTCCCGCACCTCCAGCCCCCGGCCCGAGGCGGTCACCGCCTGGCCCTGGGCCACCGCGAAGGCGACGCCGCCGTACCCGGTGAGGGGGCCGCGGCGCACCTGGGCCGAGCGCTGCCAGCTGACGGCCAGCGGCCCGGACGGCGGCCCCAGATCGGCCAGCGGGGCGACCGGGGCGGTGGTGACGGTGTGCCGGACCTGCCACCACTCGGCCCGCACCACGGCGCGGCTCACCAGCACCACGACCACGGTCACGGCCACGCCCACCGACAGGACCGCGAGCACCAGCCGCCCCCTGCCGGGCGCGCGGGGTGCCCGGCCCGGGGCCCGCTCCCGACCGCCGCCCACGACCGTGCCGCCTCCGTCCTCCGCCTCCGGCGCCATCGCGCCGCCATCACGTACCGTGCACCTACCGGCCCGCGCCCGTCCCGCCCGCCTCCCCCGCGGCGTGCCGGGCCGAGCACGCCTCCCACCATGCCCTGTGCCGGGCGCCCGCGCGACACGGCCGGGCCAGAACGGAGCAACCTGTTGGACGACATCTTCACCGCCTGGCGTACCTGGGACGAGGCCCGCGCGGACCTGGAGGGACGGGAGGCGCTCGACCTGCCGGCGCTGGAACGGGCCGTCGCCGCCGCCCGGGAATGGCACGGCGAGCAGCGGCGCCCCACGGGCGTCCCGTACGTCGAGCACCTCCTCGAAGCGCTGGAGGTACTGGTACGCGGCGCGGGCGAGACCGGCACCGAGGTGCTGTCGGCGGCGCTGCTGCACGACGTGGTCGAGGACACCGGGGCCACCGTCGGGGACGTGGAGGCGCGTTTCGGGCCCCGGGTCGCCGAGCTGGTGGACTGGGTCAGCAAGCCGCCGGTGGCGGCCGGGGGGCGGCAGGCCAAGCGCGCCGCCAAGGCCGCGTACCTGCGGCGGCTGCGGGACGCGCCGCGCGAGGCGATCGTGGTCAAGCTGGCCGACCGGGTGAGCAACGTGCAGCGCCTCGAACAGATGCCCCCCGACTTCCAGCGCCGCTACTACGCCGAGACGGTGACCTACATCCTCCCCCTCGCCGAGGGCCACCCGTGGTTCGCGGCCTGGTACGAGGACTGGCGGCGCCGCTACGCCCACCTGCGCTGAGCCAGGGCGGGGGGACGTCTCCTCTCCTCATGCGGGAGGATCCGGGCATGGAACGCGAATGGGTGGCCGAGGAGAGCATCGTGGTCGACGCGGCTCCGGACGCCGTGTACGCGGCGGTGTCCGATCCGCGCCGGATGCCGGACTGGAGTCCCGAGCTGTTCGCGGTGTGGGTCCGCGGCCGGGGCCGTCCGGCGGGGCCGGGCACCTCGTTCACCGGCTTCAACCGGATCGGGTGGCGGGTGTGGTTCACCGGCGCTCGGGTGACCGCGGCCGTCCCCGGCGAGACCTTCGCGTTCCGGGTGTCGAGCTTCCGGATGCCGGTCGCGCTGTGGGGCTACCGGATCGAGGACGTCGGCGACGGCTCCGGCCCCGCGCGCACCCGGGTCACCGAGTACTGGCAGGACCTGCGCCGCGACAACCGCGGAGCCGGCCTGGTGTCGCTGCTGGGCAGGGTCTTCACCGGGGTGCCCGCCGAACGCCGCGCCGAGGTCAACCGGGCGGGGATGCGGGCCACGCTCGAACGGATCAAGGCCGCGGTGGAGGGCCCGGGCGTGACAGCGAAATGAGAACCTGTTCTACTTAGGGGCGTGACACCAGGGACTCGGGAGCATCTGATCCAGGGCGAGCGGGTCGCCCTGCCCGTGCGGATCCGGGACGCCGCCGTGGCGTCGGCGATGTTCGCGGTGCCGGCGGCCCCGGCGCGTGCGCTGATCGCCTACTCCGGCCTGGACGTCGCCGAGCCGTACCCCGGCCGGGCGATCTGCTCGCTGGCCTGCGTCCGCTACGCCGACGGCGATCTCGGCCCGTACCACGAGTTCGCCGTCGCCTTCCTCGTCCGGCCGCCCGGATCCGGCCCGCCCGGCCACCCCCCGGGCGGCGGCGTCCTCCGTGGCCTGGGCGCGCTCCGCGGGGCGGGCGGCCTCCAGGGACTCGGCGCGTTCATCCACTGGCTCCCGGTCAACCAGGAGTTCACGCTGGAGGCGGGCCGATCGATCTGGGGATTCCCCAAGGAGCTCGCCGACATCCCCATGGACCTGGCCGCCCGCACCAAACGCTGCGCCGTCCGGTTCGGGGGCCGTACCGCGATCGAGCTGTCGGTGGCGCCCGGCCTCCCCGTCCCGTCCGGACGGGCCGCGCCCGAGGTCACCGCCTACGCCTGCCTGGACGGGGTGACCCGCCGCATCCCCTGGACGCTGGAGGCGTCCGGTGTCCGGATGCGGCCCGGCGGCGCCCGGGTCACGCTGGGCGACCACCGGGTCGCCGACGAGCTGCGCGAGATCGGCCTCGACCGCGCCCGCGCGCTGAGCGGCGCCACGGTCGCCCACCTGGCGATGACGTTCGGCGGCGCCGAGGAGGTGGGACCGTGACGAGGACGGCCCTGGTCACCGGGGCGGCGAGCGGGCTGGGCCGGCTGGCCGCGCAACGGCTGGCCGCCGCCGGCTGGGACGTGGTGGCGGTGGACCGCGACGAGGACGGCCTCGCCGCGACCGCGCTGCGCTCCCCCAACACCCGCGCGCGCGTCTGCGACGTCGCCGACGCCGCGGCCGTCGCGAGCGTGGCGGCGGAGACCGGCCCCGTGCACCGGGTGGTGCACGCCGCCGCGGTCTCCCCGCTCGTCCCCGCGCTGGAGCAGCCCCTCGACGAGGTCGAACGGGTCCTGCGGATCGACTTCCTGGGCACGGTGAACGTCGTCCGGGCCACGCTTCCGGGGATGCTGGAACGCGACCGGGGCGAGCTGGTCCTGTTCTCCTCGCTGGCCTCCTGGATGCACGCCGCCGGATCCTCGGCGTACGCCGCGGCGAAGGCGGCGATCAACGCCTACGCCGAGACGCTCCGGCTGGAGCACCGCCGCAGCGCCGTCCGGATCCGGGTCGTCTGCCCCCGCCAGGTCGACACGCCCGCCTTCCGCGCCGCCCTGGCCGCGAACCCGGGCCTCACCGGCGGCCTGAAGCCCCTGGCGCCCGGAGCGGTGCTGGACGCCGTCGACCGCTCCCTGGCGGCACGGGACGGGCTGTACGTCTTCCCGGACGCGCTGACCCGGACGCTGGTGCGCGTCAAGCGGCACGCGCCCGGCCTCGCCGCCCGCCTGCTCGAAAAGGTGGCCGCCGCCGACTGAACGGCACGTCCGGCCGTTCCCGGCGGCCCCGGGGCCGTTCCGGCCGCCCCGTTCCGCTTCCGGCCGCCCCCCGGCCGCCCCCGGCCGCCCCCGGCCGCCCGGGGAACGGGTCGCGGGCGGGATTTCGGGGAAGTGCGCACCGAACGACTAAGCTGTCTCTTTCGCCCCGCGCGGGCGGTGTCGAGCACGGACGGTTGGGAGCAGCCTGCATGTCGTCCCAGGTGAAGGGTCGGACGGCCACGGTCAAGGATCGCGAGATCGCCTCCGAGCAGCGCTATGTCGACCTGGCGTACGCGCGGCTGGAGGAGATGCGCGCCGAGGCCCAGGCCATGATCCGTGAGGGCTACCGGCAGTCGCTGGCCGGCACCAAGAGCTCGCTGGTGGACCGGGACGCGATGGTGCACCAGGCGGCGATGCGCGCCAAGGCGCTGGACGTCGCCGACGACGGGCTGGTCTTCGGCCGCCTCGACCTGGCCCCCGGCACGGCCGCCCCGGGCACGTCGGCCCCGGAGACGGCCGCCACCCCCTCCACCCGCGGCGAGGTCCGCTACATCGGCCGGATCGGGGTCCGCACCCCCGACCACGACTCCCTCGTGATCGACTGGCGCGCCCCGGCCGCCGAGGACTTCTACCGCGCCACCCCGGAGGACCCGCGCGGCGTGATCCGCCGCCGGGTGCTGCACTCGCGCGGGCACACGGTGGTGGACCTGGAGGACGACCTGCTCGACCCGTCCGCCGCCGACGACCTGACGGTGATCGGGGACGGCGCGTTCCTGGCCTCCCTGGCCCGCACCCGCGAGGGCGCGATGCGCGACATCGTGGCCACCATCCAGCGGGAGCAGGACGAGGTCATCCGCGCCCCGGCCGACGGCACCGTCCTGGTCCGCGGCGCCCCCGGCACCGGCAAGACCGCGGTCGCCCTGCACCGGGTCGCCTACCTGCTGTTCCGCCACCGGCGCCGGTTCGGGTCGCGCGGGGTGCTGGTCGTGGGGCCCAACCGCCGCTTCACCGCCTACATCGAACGTGTCCTTCCCTCGCTGGGCGAGGGCTCGGCGACGCTGCGTTCCCTGGGCGACCTGGTGGACGGCGTGGCGGGCACCGTCCACGACTCCCCCGAACTGGCCCGGCTCAAGGGCGCCGAGGCGATGACGCGGGTGCTGCGGCGCGCCGTCACCGACCAGGCCCCCGGCGCGCCCGACGAGCTGCGCGTCGTCCACAAGGGCGTGGTGGTACGGCTCGACCGCGCCCGCCTCGACAAGATCCGCAACGAGGTGCACCGGCGCAGCCGGGGCAGCGTCAACACCGCCCGCGCCCGCGCCGCCGAGGCCCTGCTGGACGCCCTGTGGGCGGCGTTCAGCGACCTGGGCGGCCCCGAGGCCGCGGCGGCCTCGGCCGAGGGCGACCTCGGCCTCTGGAACGCGCTGCTGGCGGCCGACGGCCTGGAGGCCCTCGACGACTCCGGCGGCACGGGCGGCGCGGCCCCCGCGGCCGGCGGCTCCAACGGGGGCGGGGACGCGATGCGCGCCGGGTTCCTCGCCCGGGTGCGCGAGCAGCGCGAGTTCACCGACTTCCTGGTCTCCTGGTGGCCGATCCGCCGCCCGCTGGACGTGCTGCGCTCGCTCGGCGACGCCGGCCGGCTGCGCCGCGCCGCGGGCCGCGACCTCGACCGCGACGCCGTCCGCCTGCTGGCGGACGCCTGGTCCCGGGCGCTGTCCTCCGACGCCTCCCCGTCCGGCACGTCCCCCTCCGGCACCCCGGTGCTGAGCTACCAGGACATCGCCCTGCTCGACGAGATCGACGCGCTGCTCGGCCCGCCGCCCCGGCCCTCCCGGCGCCGCCGCGCCGCCGCCGAGGACGACCCGTTCGTCGTGGACGGCGTCAACATCCTCACCGGCGAGGAGGCCGCGGACGAGACCTGGCAGCCGGAGATGCAGGAGCTGACCTCCTCCATCGAACGGCTGGAACGCTCGCGCCGCGTCGACGACGGCGTGGTCGAGGAGCGCCCCGAGTACGCCCACATCGTCGTGGACGAGGCCCAGGACCTGTCCCCGATGCAGTGGCGGATGCTCGGCCGCCGGGGCCGCCAGGCCAGCTGGACGGTCGTGGAGGACCCCGCCCAGAGCGCCTGGGAGGACCTGGGCTCGGCCCGCGAGGCGATGGAGCAGGCCCTCGGCGGCACGGGCGGCGGGGGCTCCCGGAACGGCCGGTCCCGGCGCGGCGGCCGGAGCCGCAAGCCGTCCCCGCGCCGCGCCCGGCACGAGTACGAGCTCACCACCAACTACCGCAACTCCACCGAGATCGCCGCCGTGGCGTCCCGGGTGCTGGCCCTGGCCCTGCCCGGCGCCCGCCCGGCCCGCGCCGTCCGCGAGTCCGGCATCGACCCGGTCGTGCGGGTCCTCCCGGAACGGGACCACGAGGAGGCCGCCCGCGCCGCGGTGACGGAGCTCCTGGAGCGGGTGGAGGGCACGATCGGCCTGATCGTCCCGATCGGCGACCCGGCCGTCCGCGAGCGCCTGGCCGCGGGGTTCCCCGAGCGCGTCCAGGTGCTGGACGTCCTGGAGGCCAAGGGCCTGGAGTTCGACGCGGCGGTGATCGTGGCGCCCGAGACGGTGGCGGCCCAGTCCCCCCGCGGGCTGCGCGTGCTGTACGTCGCCGTCTCCCGGGCCACCCAGCACCTGACCGTGCTCACCGCCGACCCCGGCTGGCACGACACCCTTACCGCCGGCTGAGAACGCGGGCCCGCGGGCCGCGGGGCCGCTTCGCCGTGGGCGGATTCGTTCTGAGCTGATTCGCCCCCGTGTGACGGCGGCACTCCCTAACGTCAGGACATGGACGTCATCCAGCTACTCCCGGAGTTCCACTTCCTGCGTTTCCCCATCGGCCACGCCTACCTCTGGAAGGGCACCGACGGGCTCACCCTGATCGACTCCGGCGTTCCCGGTTCGGCCCCGGCCATCGCGACGGCGATCCGGGAACTGGGACACCGGCCCGCCGACCTGCGCCGGCTGATCCTCACCCACTTCCACGAGGACCATGTCGGCTCCGCGGCCGACATCGCCGGCTGGGGCGAGGTGGAGGTGCTCGCCCACCGCGCCGACGCCCCGTTCATCCGCGGCGAGGCCCCCGGGCCCGCGCCGGTCCTGGCCGCCTGGGAACGGCCGATCTTCGAGAACGTCATGGCGCGGAAGGGCGACGCGGTCCCCGAGCCGGTACGGGTGGACCGCGAGCTGGAGGACGGCGACCTGATCGACCTCGGAGGCATCGAGGCCGTGGCGGTGACCGCGCCCGGTCACACGCCGGGCAGCGTCACCGTCCACATCCCCGACGCCCGCGTGCTCGTCACCGGCGACACCGTCGCCCGCGCCCCCGACGGCGGCGACGTCATCCTCGGCGTCTTCAACGTGGACACCGCCCAGGCCGTCGAGTCGTTCGGGCGGCTGGCGGAGCTGGACACCGAGATCGCCTGCTTCGGCCACGGCGAGCCGTCCACCCGCGACGCCCGCGCCGAGCTCCGGGCGGCCGTGGAGCAGCTGGCCGGCCGGAGCTGACGCGAACGAACGCTTGGAACGCGCTAATCGGTGGCTGGGGCCTGTCTCGAAGTGGCCTCAGCCAGCGCGCGAGCGCGCTGGCTGCCCGGTGGGGCGATGCCGGAGGCGAGCCTCGCCGGGCAGATCGCGAAGCGATGCCGCGCTCGCCAAGGCCCGGTGAGGCGCGAGCCGCCAGGCGAGCGCCGTGGGCCGGGACTTCGAAACGGAGCTTAGATGATCGGTGGGCGGCCGGTGCGGGTCATGCGCCAGGCCGTCCGCCACGAGATGGGACGGCGCCGGCCGGCGGGCTTGCGCCATCCTTCGAAGAACCCCTTGAACCACGGCTTGAGCGCGCTCGGCCTGCGCTCCCGCAGCACGGTCATCGCGACCCACACGCCCAGGTAGGTCAGCGCGATCGGCCAGGGCAGGTTGCGGCGCGCCAGCCACACCCGGTTGCGGGCGTTGTAGCGGTAGAACATGTCGTGCCGCGTGGGCAGCACCGCCGGGTGGAACATCACCGCCGAGGCGTCGTACACGATCCGGTAGCCGGCGTTGAGCACCTGCCAGGCCAGATCGGTCTCCTCGTGCGCGTAGAAGAAGTCCTCCGGCAGCCCGCCACCGGCGTCGAACGCGGCCCGCCGGATCGCGCACGCCCCGCCCAGGAACGTGGTGACGTCCGAGGACCGCTCGGGGTCGCCCGCCCGCAGCCGCGGCACGTGCCGGCGCTCACCGCGCCCGCCCTCCGGGTCGCGGACCCGGAACGAGACGACGCCCAGCTCCGGATCGGCGGCGAACCGGTCCCGCAGGTGCGCGCCGAGACGGGTGGAGCGGTACCAGCCGTCATCGTCCAGGAAGAGGATCACCTCGCCGCAGGACGCCTCGACCCCGCGGTTGCGGCCCGCGGGGATGCCGACGTTGCGCGGCAGCCGGATCGTCTTGACCCGCTCGTCGTCGAACGGCGCCCGGCCGGCCTGGTCGCCCACCGGGTCCGCGCCGTTGCCGACGAGCACCACCTCCACGTCGACGTGCTCCTGTTCGAGAGCACTGCGCACGGCACGGGCCAGCTCCTCGGGCCGGTTCCCCATCGTGAGCACGACGACCGACAGTTTCATCTACTTCAGCCTCCGCGAGGCGAGAATGCTCACCAGGTGCAGCAGGGTCTGCACGACCGCCACGACCGCGACCGCGACCGTCAGGACACGGATGGCGGCGGGGGTCGAGGTGCCCAGGACGACGTCCAGGGCGGCGGCGGCAAGGATCAGCAGGGACAGCTCCACCGCGCCGATGATGCGGTGGAAGCGCAGCATGGACGCCGCCTGCCGGGCCAGCGCGATACCGGTCGACCGGGGCCGCAGCGCCCGGTCGCCGCCGCTCGGGTCGGCGGGCAGGCCCGACTTGGCCCGCGCCACCACCACGTTGTCGGTCTCCGCCTTGATCAGCGCCGCGCCCAGCGCCGCGACCAGGCCCAGCTCGGCGTAGCCGCCGTTGGACCAGCCGCCCTGCGCGGCGAAGCCGAGGCCGATCAGCAGCGAGACCTCGGAGAGGTAGTGCCCGATCCGGTCCAGGAAGACCCCGGCCACCGAGGTCTGGCGCAGGTAGCGGGCGACCTCGCCGTCCACGCAGTCCAGCAGCAGGTAGACCTGGATCAGCACGGCCCCGCCCAGCGCCGTCCACAGCGCGCCCGTGCCCGAGACCGGCAGCGACACCACGACGCCGGCGGCCACGCCGCACGCCATCATCATGTAGGTGAGCTGGTTGGGGCTGAAACCGAGCCGCATGGCCAGCCAGGCGAAGTACGGGGACAGGTCCCGCATGTAGAGGCGGCCCGCCCAGTGCTCCTCGTTGCGCCGGTCCTTCAGGCCGGGGGGCTGGCCGTACCGCCGGACGTCGGCGACCCGCGCCGACCGCCGGGACGGCCGCTGGTCGTCGCCCGGACCGGGCATCTCGGGCAGTTCAGCCGCCATGGGCTTCGACATACTCTTCCACCGCCTTGAGGATCGCGCCCTGGTCCAGGCCGAGATGCTCCAGGATCGTATAGCGGCCCGGCCGGGTCTGCGGGGCATACTGCACGGCCTCCGCGAACTGCTCGGCGGTCAGCCCCACGTCGCCGGGCAGCCGGGGCAGCCCGTGCCGCTCCAGGCACGTGAGGATCTCCGCCAGCCGCTCCCCGCCCGCCCCGAGGCGCGTCGCGCGCAGGTGGTAGCAGAACGCCGTGCCGATCCCGGCCAGCTCGCCGTGGTTGGCGGTGCCCGGGAACAGCTGGTCGATCGCGTGCAGGATCTCGTGGTCGCCGCCGCTGGAGGGCCGGGACGACCCCGCGAACGCCATCGCCATGCCCGACAGCACCAGGCCCTCGGCCAGCACGGTCAGGAACCGGTCGGACTCGATGGACTCGGGCTGGTGCAGCAGCGCCTCGGCGGCCGTCCGGGCCACCGTCAGCGCCATCCGGTCGACCGGCTCGCCGCACTCCTCGGCGGCCAGCAGCCAGTCGTCCACCGCGGAGAAGTTGCTCACCACGTCGCCGATGCCCGCCCGGACCAGCCGCTCGGGCGCGGCCCGCACGTAGTCCAGGTCGACCACCATCGCCAGCGGCATCACCACGCCGAACGAGCCCTTGCCCTTGTCGTGGGTGAGCGAGGCGACCGGGGAGCAGATCCCGTCGTGGGAGAGGTTGGTGGCCACCGAGACCATCGGGATGCCGGCCAGCGTCGCCGCGTACTTGGTGGCGTCGATGGTGCGGCCGCCGCCGATCCCGACCACCGCCTCGTACGAGCCGGCCCGCAGCTTGGAGCCGAGGCTGACCGCGGCCTCGACGGTGCCGCCCTCCACCTGGAAGACCTCGCAGGCGTTCAGCGACGGCCGGACGTGCTCGGCGATCTGGTCGCCCTGGCCCGGGCCGACCGCGATGGCCACCCGGCCCTCGGTGACGATCCGCCGGTCGGCCAGCAGGTCGCCGAGCGCGGCGACGGCGCCGCGCCGGACGTCGATGGACAGCGGCGCGGTCAGCATCCGCGTCAGCAGGGGCATAGGGAGTTCCTCGCTCGGGTCGTCGTGCGGAACGCCCGGGGCACCGGTGGCTCGCCCGGGGCCGGCGGGGCGGTGTCCGTGCGGCGGGCCGGCCCCCACGCCCCCCGGCACGTGCGGACCGCCCCTGTGATCAGCGTCAGTAGCCCTTGGCGATCCGGCGGGCCTTCTCCAGGTCGTCGTGGTTGTCGACCTCGACCCAGTCCACCTCGCCGATCGGGGCGACCGCGATGGAGCCGCCGCGGTCGACCAGCTTCTGGTACCCGTCCTCGTAGTAGAGGTCGGGGTCCCCCTCCCAGGTGGCCTTGAGCGCGTCGGCCAGCGGCTCGGCGGCGGCCGGCTCGATCAGGGTGGCGCCGATGTACTCCCCGTACGCCTCGGCCGGGTCCATCAGCTTGGTGATCCGCTGGAGCCGCCCCCCGGCGTCCAGCGTGACCTTCATCTCCTCGTCGGCGAGAGTTTTCACGTTGTCCACCGCGAGCAGGATGTCCGGTCCCCGGTTGGACAATAGTGTTTTCTCCACGCCGACCGGATGGACCGTGTCACCGTTCACCATGAGGACGCCCTTGGAGAAGTGCTCCCGAGCCAGCCACATGGAGTAGGCGTTGTTCCACTCCTCGGCCTTGTCGTTGTGGACGAGGGTGAGCGAGACGCCGTAGCGCCGTTCGAGGGCGTCCTTGCGCTCCTCGACCGCACCGGCGCGGTAGCCGACGACGATGACCACGTCGGTCAGGCCCACCTCGGCCAGGTTGCCCAGGGCGATGTCCAGGATGGTGGTCTCGCCATCGACTGGGACCAGGGCCTTGGGGAGCGTGTCGGTGTACGGGCGCAGCCTCCGGCCCGCACCCGCCGCCAGCACCATGCCGATCATGCTTACTCTTCCTCCAGGTCACCCGTCAGGACATCGCCGCGTCCGCGCGCGTCTCGGCGCATGCCACCGTCTCCGCCACCGTGCCCGTACCGCGCCCATGTGGCGACGCTCTCACCCGCGAACAACACGCCAAGGTAGACGGCGAGCGCCGCGCAGGCGAACGGGAGAAGGCCGGACAGGCCCGCGAAGGCCACGAGCAGCATCCGGCCGTCCCACCCCAGCCCGGCCCGGAAGAGCCGTTCGGGGGGCCGGAGCCCCTGGCGGGTGCGGTACACGATGTCGTAGTGGTGGTACGCCAGAACCGCGAGCAGCACGTAGACGAGCGGTGCGGCCACGCCCTGCGCGAACCCCAGTGCGGCGAGGTAACCATACTCGATCAGGCGGATACCGGGTGGGACAAGCCAGTCGAACCTGCCCCCGTGGGGACGCCCGGCGCCCGGCCCGGCCAGCGCGACGACGGCCAGCGGAACGAGCAGCGCGGCGACCCGCTGCTGCCCCACTCCCGTGATCAGCAGCGCCGCCGTCACCGCCAGGGCGGCCAGCGTGCCCGGCAGCGGCGACGGCCTGCCGCGGGCCAGGTGGCCGAGCGCCGAGGCCAGCGCCCCGTCGTCCCGGAACGCGAGCAGCCGGCCGCGGACGATCGCCCCGTCCGCCGCGCCGCCGGTCGCGCCGCCGATCTCTCCCGTTCCGCCCGGCGGCAGCGGCTCCCGTGCGTGCGCGGTCATGCGGCGGCCGCCCTCAGCGTCCGGCCGGCCAGGGTGTAGGCGGCGGCGACCGTGCCCCAGATCAGCAGGGCCAGGAACGTCACCCGGGCACCGGCGACGGCGGCGGTGACGGCGATCAGCGCGAACCGTTCACCGATCGGCAGCACGATGATCTTCTTCGCCCAGTGCAGCGCCCGGATCCGGCTCGTCCGCCTGGACAGCCGCGCGACCGCGCTCGTCCCCGCGTCCTGCGGGGCGTCCGGGACTTTCGGGATCCCCGGCGCCTTAGAGATGCTCGGGGCCTTCGGGACGTCCGGCGGGTGTGCGGTGTCCGCCGGTCCCGCGGTCTCCGTCCCCGCGAACGGCCGGGCGCGCGCCTGGAAGGAGAAGTCGACCATGTGCCGCACGGTCTGGAGGATGAGCACCGCGACCGCGAGCGCCCACACGTCGACACCGCCGGCCCCGCCGCCGGCCCCGCCGCCGGCCCCGCCGCCGGCCCCGCCGCCGGCCGTGGCGGCGGCCGTGGCGGCGGCGGTGGCCCCGGCGGCGAGGCCCGCGTACAGCCCGTACTCCTTCGCCCGGTCGCCGACGGCGTCCAGCCAGGCGCCCATCGCGGTCAGCCGGCCGGTGTAGCGCGCGAGCTGCCCGTCCACGCAGTCGAGCACGAACGCCAGGTAGACCAGCACCGCGCCGGTGACCATCCCGGCCCGGGTGCCGGCCGCGAACCACATCGCGGCGAGTGCCGCCAGGGCCATCGAGGCGACCGTCACGGTGTTGGGCGCCACTCCCCGGTTCGCGAGCAGGCGGACGAGATGGGGCGAGTACGAGCTGACCGCGAAGGTGGAGAAGAAGCCGTCGTCGCTCTTGACCGCCGCGGCCAGCCGCGCCCGTTCCTCGTCCGCGCCCTCCAGCGCCGCCCGCGCCTTGCGCGCCTGGTCCTCGTCGGCGGCGCGGCGGCAGACGAGCCCGCGCCCCGGGCACGCGGCGACCGGCGTGCCGAACCTGGCCAGCCCGGCCAGCAGCAGCTCGGCCGCGTCCCCCTCCTCGATCGCCTCGGGCACCCCGGACTCCTCCAGCGACGCGGCCAGTTCCTCGGCGACGGTCGCGACGTGCTCCGCCTCCGAGGGCGCGAAACGCAGCAGCGCGGGGGAGGCGGCATTGGGCCTGGCGACCTCGTGGTGGTCCGACTCCGTGGCGACGACCAGGCCGCGCTCCACCCTGGCGCCGGCCATCCCGTACGCGCCGCCCGGGACCGGGGGGAGGGTGACCGCCGCCAGCGGCGCCTCGACGTCGTCCAGCAGCCGGATCAGCAGCTCGTCGCCGCAGACCAGGTCGGCGGCCAGCACCAGGACCTGCTCCCCGGCCACCCGGGCCACCCGGGCGATCTCGCGGAGGTCGCCGGGCACATCCGCGGACTCGGTGATGAAGTGCCCGTCCGCGCGCAGTTCGGGCGCCGCCTCGGGCCGCCCGACGACGTGCACGTCCGGTACGTTGAGCAGGGTCAGCTGATCGCAGAGCCGCGCCAGGAGCGTCGGCGGGCCACCGGGCTCCGGCCCGCCGCCCGGCCCGCCCCCGTACGGCAGGGCGGCCGCGGAGAGCGGCCCGGATCCGCCACAGGCTCGCCCGGTCGCGATGATTACCGCTACGGTCATCGGCGCCTCCGACGTGTTCGGGAGAGGATGCAGAGGGGCTCCGGAGCGGATCCGGACGTCCCGAAGAGCAGGAATGACTGCTCAGCGTATTCGGTCGACCACACTACGCGACAAGATGGGGAGACATGGCGGCGCAGACGGTTGCGGTGGTCCTGGCGGGCGGTGTGGGGCAGCGGGTCGGCTCCCCCGTGCCCAAGCAGCTCATCGAGGTCGGCGGGCGCCCGATCCTGGCGCACGCGATCGCGGCCTTCGACGCGCATCCGGGGATCGGCGAGGTGCTGGTGGTGATGACGCCGGGGCACGTGCCCACCGCCGCCGCCCTGGCCGCACCGTTCTCCAAGGTGACCGGGGTGATCGAGGGCGGCGACACCCGGACCGGGTCGACGGTCGCGGCGCTGGGCGCGCTGGCCGGGCACCCCGGCGACACGCGGGTGCTCTTCCATGACGCCGCCCGCCCGTTCGTGGACGCCCCGGTGATCGACCGGGTGCTGGCGGCGCTGGAGACGCACGAGGCCGTGGCGGTCGGCGTGCCCTCCTCCGACACCATCGTCATGGTCGAGGACGGCCTGGTCGCGAGCATGCCGCCGCGCGCGTCACTGTGCCGCTTCCAGACGCCCCAGGGGTTCCGGCTCGCCACCGTGCGCGCGGCCTACGACCTCGCGCTGGCCGACCCGGGGCTGCGCGCCACCGATGACTGCGGCATCGTGCACCGCTATCTTCCGGACGTGCCGATCCGGGTGGTGGAGGGCAGCGAGCGCAACCTCAAGGTCACCCACCCGCTCGACGTCGTCGTCGCCGAGCACCTCGCGGGCACCGCCGGCGCCCCGGACGCGGGCACGACCGCCGGCACGACCACGGGCACGACCACGGGCACGACCGCCGACACGACCGCCGGCGCCACCGGCACCGACCTTCCGGAGACCACGTGATCTTCGAGCAGCGGCCCACCGTCATCGGGCACCGCGGCTTCGGCTCGGGCGAGCTCACCGCGCCCGGCCGCACCGGGACCCTGGCCGAGAACACCGTCCCCTCCCTCATGGCCGCGCTCGACGCGGGCGCGTCCTGGGTGGAGATCGACGTCACCCGCACCGCCGACGACGCGCTGGTGCTGCGACACGACCCGACCACCGCCGAGGGCGCGTTCCTGGTGGACACCACCGCGGAGGCCAGCGGGCTCCCGCTGCTGGCGGAGGTGTTCGACGCGCTGCCGCCGGAGGTCCCGGTGGACGTGGACGTCAAGACGATCCTGGAGGACGCGGTGGACGCGCCCTCCCGGCGGACCGGGGCGCTGCTGGTGCCGGTGCTGGAGCGGGAGGCCCGCCGCCGGCCGCTGCTGGTGACCTCGTTCGACCCGTCCCTGCTGGCCCATCTGCGCGAGCACCTGCCGGGGGTCCCGCTGGGGCTGCTGACCTGGCACCGCTTCCCGCTCTGGCACGGGGTGCCGGCCGCCGCGGGCCTCGGGCTCCAAGCGGTGGGGATGCACACGGCGTCGTTCGGGTTCGACCAGCCCGACTCGCGGCTGCGGCCCCTGGAGCACTGCGTGGACGTGGCCCACACGGCCGGGCTGGAGCTGCTGGCCTGGTGCCCGACGGCCGAGCGCGCCGGCGCGTACGCGGCGGCCGGGGTGGACGCGCTGGTGGTCAACGACGTGCCCGGCGTCGTCGGCGCCCTCTCCCGCGGCGCGCGGGACCCGGGCGAGGAGTACGAGACCGCGAGCCCCGCGGGATCACCCGACTGACGTCCCGGACACCGCCGAGACGTCGCCGGGACACCGGGACGCCGGGACACCGCGCAGGGGGCCGGTCAGTGCCCGCTCTGGTCGCCTCGTCCGCGCGGGCCGCCCTCGCCGCTCTGCCCGTCCTGGCCTCCGCGCAGGTCGCTGCCGCCGTACATCTGGGTCCACTCACCCGGCTTCTCGTGGCCGTCGCCGCGCTGCGGCTCCGGAGAGCCCGCAGGGAGCGCCTGAGGCCCTTCCGGCTCGGCGCCGGGCCGCTGCCCCTCCTGCGGGCGGTGGGGCGCCGGAGGGGCGCCGGGCGGCGCGGGAAAGGACCCCGGTCCGGGCGCCGGCCCCGGAGAGAACGGCTGGCCGCCCGGCTGCGGGTGGTACTGCCCGGGAGCCGGTGGCGTGCCGTACGGACCGCCCGGGACGGGCTGGCCTCCGTACGGGCCGCCCGGCGCCGGAGCGGGGGCCTGCCTCTGCGCCCGCGGGGCGGACCGCCAGCGCGAGGGCGCCAGCGAGGCCACGACGAGGGCCACCCCCAGGACCATCAGGAAGCCGGTAGGGCCGAGCATCGTGTACCCGCGATCAAAGCTGCCGGGCAGGACGTTCAAGCTGGTCCGGACACTGAACGCGGGCGCGATCATCCACAGCGCGCCCGGCACGAGGAACGCCAGGCCGGGGATGAGCGACGCCACCGGCGAGATCCGGCTGCCCATCACCAGGCCGAGCAGCAGCGCGGCCAGCAGGAGCAGCGTGACCGGGAGGATCCGTTTGGACCACGTCGGGTCCATGAAGGTCCGGATGTAGATCGTCGTCCGCTCCGTGCCGTACATCAGGCAGCCGGCGATCAGGGGTGTGACGATCAGGCCGATCACCACACCGAGCCCGTGGCGTGCGCCACCGGACATGGTCACCTCCTCGGCGGGCCGGACGGACGGTTCCGCCCTCGTGCACCCTGAGACGCGGTGACCAGTATGCCGGTTCGGACCATGATCGGCTTTTTGCCGGGATCAGCCCTTCGCCGGGTCACTCCGTTCGCCGGTGTCAGCCCTTCGCCGGTGTCAGCCCTTCGCCGGGCTCGGCTGGCCCAGCCCGGGCGGGCTGGTCAGGAACCCCACGCCCCAGGACAGGTGCATGGTGGCGAAGACCAGCGGGAGCCGGATCCAGGCCGCCGGCGGCAGGCCGCGGCCCTCGACGACGGCGCCCGCCACGATGGCGGCGGCGTACCCGCCGGGCAGCAGCCAGCCCGGCCAGAACCCGAACGCCCCGGCCACCACGCCGGCGGCGATCGCCACCACGGCCAGCGGCGGCGCCAGGTAGCGCAGGTTGAGCGTGCCCTGGTGCTCGCGGCCCACGACCCGCCGCCAGCGGCCGGTGTGGTAGTACTGCTTGGCCAGCGCCCGCAGGTTGGGTCGGGGACGGTAGGTGACCCGCATCCGGGGCGTGAAGTAGATCTTGCCGCCGCTCTGCCGGATCCGGTGGTTCATCTCCCAGTCCTGCGCGCGGACGAAGGTCTCGTCGTAGCCGCCGACCCGGTCCAGCGCGCTGCGCCGGAACGTGCCGAGGTAGACGGTCTCGACCTCGCCGGCCTCGCCGCCGGTGTGGAAGCGGGCGTTGCCGACCCCGATCTTGGAGGTCATCGCGCGGGCCACCGCCTGCTCGAAGGCGGTGACGCCCTCGGCCGCCATGATCCCGCCGACGTTGTCGGCGCCGGTCTCCTCCATCGTCTCGACGGCCGCCCGCACGTAGTCGACGGGCAGGAGCGAGTGGCCGTCCACCCGGACGATGATCGAATACTGGGACGCCTTGATGGCGATGTTGAGGCCCTGGGGGGTGCGGCCGGTGGGGTTGGGCACCACCACGATCCGGGGGTCCTCGGCGGCCAGCCGGTTGGCGATCTCCTCCGTACGGTCACGGGAGGGTCCGATCGCCAGCACCAGCTCAAGCTCTCCCGGGTACTCCTGCAACAGGATCCGGCGGACGGCGTCGGTCAGGTGCCGTTCCTCGTTGAGCACGGGCATCACCACCGACACCGCCGGCCATGTGCGGTCGACGGTGCCGGGCTGCGGAGCGCTCTGCGCGCGGGAAGACGGATTCATCTGGTCTCGCGGGCTCTCTCTCGATCGTCCATCACGCAGCTCGTACGACCCGGGCATCCGGGGACAAGGTCAAGACGGCGACACGTTACTGCAAGGACACGAAGTCCAGGTACCGAACGGACAGGTGTCTCCCACTTTAGAGTGGGAACCCACTCGCGTCAGAAAGCACCGAGAAGTTCTCCGGGAGGCGGCGGCCAGGATGGCAGACGGGCCCAGGAAGCCGGGCGGGCGGCGGCGGACCGGCGGGAACGGTGGCGGCACCGGCCGCGACACCGGCCAGGACGCCGGGACGGGCGCCGGTAAGGACACCGGGAAGGGCGCCGACGATCCGCTGGAGCGGTACTTCCGGCCCCGGCCGGGGGGAGCGCGCGGCCCGGTGCCGGGCGGCGCGGCCGACGACGACGAGATCGAGGGCGTCACCGTCGACGGGGTGCCCGCGCCGCGGGTCGCGGTGGAGGGCCCGCGCGGCCCCCGGCGGCCCGGCACCGCCCTGAGCCGTTCCTCCGCGCTGAGCGCCCGCAGGCAGCGCCGCTTCCTGATGCTCACCGGCACCATGTCGGCGTTCGTGCTGCTCACCTCGGGCGGCGCCTGGGCGTTCCAGAACTACGTGACCGGGGCGATCGACAAGATCCGGGTCAGCGGGCTGGGCCGGGACGGCGGCGGCCCCAAGGGCGCGATGACCATCCTGGTGGCGGGCGTGGACCGGCGCGAGGGGCTCACCCGCGAGCAGCAGCGCGCGGCGCGGCTGGGCCGGGAGGCGGGCGAGCGCTCCGACACGATGCTGCTGGTGCACGTCGCGCGCAACCACGACCGGGTGACCGTGGTCAGCCTCCCCCGCGACTCGTACGTGACGATCCCCGCGCACAGGTCGAACGGGTCCGAGGGCGCCAAGGGGTCCTCGGTGCCGTCCCGTCCGGGCAAGCTGACCTGGGCCTACCAGTTCGGCGGGCCCGACCTCACGGTGGACACCGTCAAGAGGGCGACCGGCGTGTCCATCGACCACTACGTCGAGGTCAACTTCTACGGCTTCGTCAGCATGGTCGACGCGCTCGGCGGCGTGGACGTGTGCACCGAGCAGCCGATCAACGACAGGAAGAGCGGGCTGGTGCTGCCCGCCGGGAAGTCGCATCTGGACGGCCTCAAGGCGCTCGGTTTCGCGCGGGCCCGCTACACCCTCACCGGCGGCAGCGACCTGGGCCGTATCGACCGGCAGCAGCAGTTCATGGCCGCAATGATGAAGCAGGCCCTCAACACCCGGACGCTGAGCGACCCGGTGAAGTCGTCCCGGTTCCTCAACGCGGCGCTCAAGTCGCTGCGGGTGGACGACGACCTGGCCGACAACCTGCCCAAGCTGGCCGACCAGATGAAGAACCTGTCCACCGACAACCTGACCTTCGCCAACGTCCCCCTGTCGAATCCCGATCACAACGCGGTGCTGTGGAACGCCCCCGGCGCGCAGTCCACCGTCCTGTGGGACCGGAGCGGGGCGGACGACCTGTTCACCAAGATCCGGCGGGACCAGCCGGTCACCAAGCCCTCGCCCACGGCCACGCGCCCCTCGGCGACGCCCACCCCCTCGCCCACCGGCCCGACCATCCCGCCCAAGGAGATCCAGGTCAGCGTGCTGAACGCGATCGGGACGCCGGGCCTGGCCACCAAGGCGGGCGGGGAGCTGCGCAAGGTCGGGTTCAAGGTCACGGTCGTCCCGGGCGTCGCCCGGCGGGGCCTGAAGACCACCACGATCCAGTACGGGCCCGCCCGCGCGGACTCCGCCGAGACCCTGGCCGCCGCGATCCCCGGCGCCAAGCTCAAGAAGATCGGCTCGCTGGGCTCGCGGATCCAGGTGATGGTCGGCGGCGACTGGCCGGGCGCCGAACGGGTCGAGGTCGCCGAGCCCGCACCGTCCGCCACGCCCCGCCAGGAGCGGGAAGTGGAAGCGCGCACGGCCACCCAGAAGCTCTGCCGCTGACCTTCTGACATGCCCTTTTCACCCGTTGGCGCTGGCACACGGGCTGACATGTTGGTATAAACCCACATATGAGCAGACGCGTCGTGCCCGACGAGGAGCCCCTGTGGCGTGCGCTCGCCGACCCGACCCGGCGGGCGATCCTGGACGCCCTGCGCGCGGGACCGCGCACCACGGGCGTCCTCGCGGCCGGTTTCCCCACCACGCGCTACACGGTGATGGAGCACCTCGGCGTCCTGGTCGACGCCGGGCTGGTCACCGTGGAGCGGCGCGGCCGGGAGCGGCTCAACCATCTCAACCCCGTGCCTCTGCACGAGGCGTACGAGCGCTGGGTGCGCCCGCTGGGCGCCTCCGCCGCGAGCACGCTGCTGCGCCTCGACGAGGCCGTGACCCCGAGGAGGGAACCGATGGCCCATCCGATGGACCTCGGCATAGACGTCCGGGCCCGCCACCAGGTGGACGCCGACGTCCACCGCACGTGGGAGGCGGTCCTCGACCTGCCCGCGTGGTGGCCCCGCCGCTGGAGCGAGGACGAGCGGCTGGCGTTCGAGCCGTACGTCGGCGGGCGGCTCGGTCCGGTGGCCGGCGGCGGGTTCGGCCCCGGCGCCGAGGGCGAGCTGTGGGGCACGGTCACCGCTCTGCGGCCGGAACGCCTCCTCGTCGTCGACGGCGCGATGGGCCTGCCCGGCCCCGTCGCCGGCCAGTGGCGGCTGAGCCTGGAGGACGCCGGCGGCGGGACGACCGCGGTCACGGTCGAGCACCGCGTCGCCGGCGCGGTCGACGAGGAGACCCGCGACTGCTACGGCGGCGGCTGGGAGGAGACCCTGGCCGGTCTCGGCGCGTACGCGGAGGCGGCCTCATGAGCGCCCCCGCCGAGAACTCCGCGCCGGTCGCCGTCGTCACCGGGGCGGCCCGCGGCATCGGCCGGGGCATCGCGCTGGTCCTGGGCGAGGCGGGCGCGACCGTCTACGTGACCGACCGGGAGAGCCGGGGGCACCGCCACTCCGACCTGCCCGGCACGGTGGAGGACACCGCCGAGCAGGTCACCGCACGCGGCGGCCGGGGCATCGCGGTCCCGCTGGACCACCGCGACGACGCCGCCGTCGCGGCGCTGTTCGACCGGGTCCGCGCCGAGCACGGCGGGCTCGACCTACTGGTCGCCAACGCCTGCAACGGCAACGCGCTGCCGTTCACGCCCGGCGTCCCGTTCTGGGAGCTGCCGCTGGACCACTGGCCGAACCTCATGGAGGTCGGGGTGCGCAGCCATCTGGTCTCGGCCTGGCACGCCGCCCCGCTGCTGGTCGAACGGCGCGGGCTGCTGGTCGTCACCGGGTACGCCGACGAGCGCTCGGAGGTCGTCGGCCATGTCTTCTTCGACCTGGCGATGAACGGCGTCACCCGGCTGGCCCGCACGCTCGCGCACGACCTGCGCCCGCACGGCGTCACCGTGCTCGGGCTGGCGCCCGGATTCACCGCGACGGAGGCGATCGTGGCGGCGCTCGGCGCGAACCCGCCGGGCGCCGACTCGCAGGAGTTCCCCGGCCGCGCGCTGCGGGCGCTGCTGGAGGATCCGGAGGTCGCCCGGCACTCGGGGCGGATGCTGCCGGTCGCCGAGGTGGCGGCCGAGTACGGGCTCACCGACGTTCCGGCGACCCCGGCGGCGGGCGGCGCGTGAACGTCCCGGAGCGGGTGCGCTGGGCCGTGGAGGTGCTCGACCCGGGCCCGGCCGACCGCGTCCTGGAGATCGGCTGCGGCCCCGGCGTCGCGGCGGCTCTGGTCTGCGCGCGGCTGGCCACGGGGCGGCTGCTGGCGATCGACCGTTCGGCGGTGGCCGTCCGCCGGACCACCGAGCGCAACGCCGCGCACCTGGCCGCCGGGCGCCTGGAGGTGCGGCGGTGCTCGCTGGACGCGCTGGAGGGCGTGCCGCCGGGGAGCCTGGACGCCGCGTTCTCGATCGACGTGAACGTGTTCTGGACCCGGCGGCCGGTCGCGGAGCTCGACCGGCTCGCCGCGGCCCTGCGTCCCGGCGGCGCCCTGCACGTCCTCTACGGAGCGTCGGGGCCGACGGCCGGCGAGCGGGTGACCGGTCCCGTCGCCGGGGCGCTGCGCGAGCGCGGGTTCGGCGAGGTCACCGTGCTCACCGGCCCGCGCGGCCTCGGCGTCTCCGCCCGCCGGCCCGCCGGGCTCACTTGAGCAGCTGGCGGGCGATCACCATGCGCTGGATCTGGTTGGTCCCCTCGTAGATCTGCGTGATCTTGGCGTCCCGCATCATCCGCTCGACCGGGAAGTCGCTGGTGTAGCCGTAGCCGCCGAGCAGCTGGACCGCGTCGGTGGTGACGTCCATGGCCACGTCCGAGGCCAGCGCCTTGCACGCCGAGGACACGAAGGTGAGGTCGCCGATCTTCTCGCCGTGCATGGCGCGCTCGGACTTGATGGCGGCGTGGTAGGTGAGCTGGCGGGCGCCCTCCAGCCGCATGGCCATGTCGGCCAGCATGAACTGCACACCCTGGAAGTCGGCGATCGCCTTGCCGAACTGCCTGCGCTCCTTGACGTAGCCCAGCGCGTAGTCCAGCGCGCCCTGGGCGATGCCGAGGGCCTGCGCGGCGATGGTGATGCGGGTGTGGTCGAGGGTGGCCAGCGCGGTCTTGAAGCCGGTCCCCTCGGCGCCGATGATCCGGTCGGCGGGGATCCGCACGTCCTCCAGGATGACCTGGCGGGTCGGCGAGCCCTTGATGCCGAGCTTGCGCTCCTTCGGGCCGAACGACACGCCCGCGTCGGACTTCTCCACGACGAAGGCGGAGATGCCCCGCGCGCCCGCCGCCGGGTCGGTGACGGCCATCACCGTGTAGTACTCCGACACACCGGCGTTGGTGATCCACATCTTGGCGCCGTTGAGCACCCAGTGGTCGCCGTCCCGGACGGCGCGGGTCTTCATCCCCGCCGCGTCCGAGCCCGCCTCGGCCTCCGAGAGGGCGTAGGAGAACATGGCCTCGCCCCGGGCCACCGGAGTCAGATACTTTTTCTTCAGCTCGTCGGAGCCGGACAGCAGCACCGGCACCGTGCCGAGCTTGTTCACCGCCGGGATCAACGACGACGAGGCGCACGCGCGGGCGACCTCCTCGATGACGATCACGGTGGCGAGGGCGTCGGCCCCGGCGCCCCCGTACGCCTCCGGGACGTGCACCGCGTGCAGTTCGTTCTGCACCAGCGCGTCGAGGGCCTCCTGGGGAAAGCGGGACTCCTCGTCGACCTCGGCCGCATGCGGCGCGATCTTTGCGTCGGCGAGCTCGCGGACCGTCGCGCGGAGCAGCTCGTGCTCCTCCGACGGGGCGTACGTGGGAAAGTCGGGACTCATAGCGCGCATGCTACCCATCGGTACTCTGCGTCCTCCGAGGGCGGGGTATCGGTCAGAGCGGGGTAATTTCACCACCGGGCGACGGCTCAACGACGAGAGGAGTCACCTTGACCCACCGGCTGACGGTGATCGGCACCGGATACCTCGGCGCCACCCATGCGGCCTGCATGGCGGACCTGGGCTTCGAGGTGCTCGGCCTCGACGTCGACGAGCGCAGGATCGAACGGCTGGCGGCCGGCGACCTGCCGTTCTACGAGCCCGGCCTGGAGACGGTCCTGAAACGCAACCTGGAGAACGGCCGGCTGCGCTTCACCACCTCCTACGAGGAGGTCGCCGAGTTCGGCGACGTCCACTTCGTCTGCGTCGGCACCCCGCAGAAGGCCGGCGAGTACGCCGCGGACCTGACCTACGTGGACGAGGCCGTCGGCACGCTGGCGCCGCTCCTGCACCGGTCCTGCCTGGTCGTGGGCAAGTCCACGGTCCCGGTCGGCACCGCCGCGCGGCTGGCCGAGCGGATCAACCGCCTGGCCCCCGCCGACGGGGACGCCGTCCTGGCCTGGAACCCCGAGTTCCTGCGCGAGGGCTTCGCCGTCCAGGACACCATGAGGCCCGACCGGATCGTCGTCGGGGTCCCGGGCGACGGCGGCGCGGCCGACCGCGCGGAGAAGATCCTGCGCGAGGTGTACGCCCCCATGCTGGCCGCGGGCACGCCCTTCATCGTCGCCGACTACCCCACCTCCGAGCTGGTCAAGGTGTCCGCCAACGCGTTCCTCGCCACCAAGATCTCCTTCATCAACGCGATGGCCGAGGTCTGCGAGGCGGCCGGCGCCGACGTCACCAAGCTGTCGGAGGCGCTGTCCCACGACGACCGGATCGGCGGCCGGTTCCTCGGCCCCGGCCTGGGCTTCGGCGGCGGCTGCCTGCCCAAGGACATCCGCGCGTTCATGGCCCGCGCCGGCGAGCTGGGCGCCGACCAGGCGCTGACCTTCCTGCGCGAGGTGGACGAGATCAACATCCGCCGCCGGATCCGGATGGTGGACCTGGCCCGGCTGCTGCTCGGCGGCTCCTTCATCGGCCGTACGGTCGGGGTGCTGGGCGCGGCGTTCAAGCCCGAGTCCGACGACGTGCGCGACTCCCCCGCCCTCGACGTGGCCGCCACCATCCGCGGCCAGGGCGGCAAGGTCACCGTCTACGACCCCAAGGCCATGGGCAACGCCCGCCGCGCCCAGCCGACCCTCGACTTCGGCGAGTCGGCCCTGGACGCGGCCCGCGACGCGCACGTGGTGCTGCTGCTGACCGAGTGGGCGGAGTTCCGCGACATGGACCCGCACGCCCTGGCCGAGGTCGTGGCCGAGCGCAACATCGTCGACGGCCGCAACGCCCTCGACCCCGACCGGTGGCGGGCCGCCGGCTGGAACTACCGCGCCCTGGGCCGCCCCCACCCCGGCCTCCGCTGACCCTGCGGGGAATCCCGCGCACGGATGCCTATAGACCTGACTCCGGTATGAGCCCTGTCTTAGTCTGTAACGGGTCGACGAGCAGGGTGATGTGACGGATTGTGAAAGGACAGGGTCATGAGCGTCGCGTATGACTACAGTTCCGACCGTGGCCCGAACACCATCACAGATCTGGACGCCCTGCCCGAGGAGGGCAAGGGGTACGAGCTCGTCCATGGCTGGCTGATCCCGTTGTCCCCCAGTGTGGTGCACGACGAGGCGGCCGAACAGCTCAGGGAGATCCTCCAGCCCTGTGTCCCTGAGGCGTACCTTGTACGCGGCCCCTGGGACGTGCGGATGCCCGACGACTCGATCTACAAGCCCGATGTGGCCGTGCTCGACAGGGCCGCCCACCGCGCGGCCAGGCAGGAGGATCGTCGTGCGCTGACCGGGCGGGACGTCCTGCTGGCCGCCGAGATCCAGCGGCCGGGGAGCGGCAGCTGGAACGTGGTGCACCGGACCAAGGTCCGCGACTACGCGCTCGCGGGGATCGCGCATTACTGGATCGTCGATCTGACCGAGGTCCCGGTACTCACCGTCTACTCCCTCGGCTCGGACTCGAAGTACACGCGGACGCATCGCGTGGCCGGTGATGACGTGGCCGAATTGGAGGAGCCCTTCCCCGTCAAGTTCGCGCCCTCGTCCCTGACCGGCTGACGGGAAGGCGGGTCGGTAGATCTTTGTTGGTACGGGCATGACCGATGTGTTCGCGGACCCGGACGTGATCCGGCGGCTGCTCAACGAGTCCAAGACGTGGGCCTTCGTCGGCCTCGGCGACAACCCCGCCCGGGAGGTGTTCACGCAGGCGCGGCTGCTCCAGGAGCGCGGCAAGCGGATCATCCCGGTGCATCCGTCCGCGCGGCCCGTCCTGGGCGAGCCCGGGTACGCCTCGCTCGCGGACGTGCCCGGGGGTGAGGGGCCGGTCGACGTGGTCGGCGTCTACCGGCGGTCCGAGCACGCGGGCGCCGTGGTGGACGAGGCGATCGCGGCGGGCGCCGGGGCGGTGTGGCTGCCCCTCGACGTGATCGACGAGGCGGCGGCGCGGCGGGCCCTGGACGCGGGGCTGGACGTGGTCATGAACCGCTGCCCGGCCGTCGAATGGGCGCTGCGGCGCTGACCCGCGCCACCGCTGCCCGGCCGCTCAGCCCTGGAGGCCCTGGGCCTGCTCGCGCAGGCGCTCGCCCTTGGCCTTGGCCTGGGCGTACAGGTCCCGCTGGAACCCGGCCATCCGGTCCCGGAGGGCCTCGTCGGAGGCGGCCAGGATCCGCACGGCCAGCAGGCCGGCGTTGCGGGCCGCGCCGACGGCCACCGTGGCGACCGGCACCCCGGCGGGCATCTGCACGATCGACAGCAGCGAGTCCATGCCGTCCAGGTGCTTGAGCGGCACCGGGACGCCGATGACCGGGAGCGGGGTGACCGAGGCGAGCATGCCCGGGAGGTGGGCCGCGCCGCCCGCGCCCGCGATGATCACGCGCAGCCCGCGGCCGGCCGCCTCCGCCCCGTAGGCGATCATGTCGTGCGGCATCCGGTGCGCGGAGACCACGTCGGCCTCGCACTCGACGCCGAACTCGGCCAGTGCCTCGACGGCGGCCTTCATCACGGGCCAGTCCGAGTCGCTGCCCATCACCACGCCCACCCGCGGGCTCATGACGCGTCCTCCTTCGTCTCGTCCCGCGCCGCGGGCCCCATCGCGGGCCCCCAGCGCAGGTAGTCGGCGGCGTGCCGGGCCCGCTCCCGCACCTCATCCGGGTCGGAGCCGAGCGCGGTGACATGGCCGATCTTGCGGCCGGGCCGGACGCCCTTGCCGTAGAAGTGGACCTTGACGCCCGGGTCGTGGGCCATCACGTGGAGGTAGCGGGGGTAGAGCGCGGGGTCGTCGCCGCCGAGGACGTTCGCCATCACCGTGTACGGCGCGGTGGGCTCGGTGGACCCGAGGGGCAGGTCGAGGACGGCGCGCAGGTGCTGCTCGAACTGGGAGGTCCGGGCGCCCTCGATCGTCCAGTGGCCGGAGTTGTGCGGGCGCATCGCCAGCTCGTTGACCAGCAGGCCGCGGTCTGTCTCGAACAGCTCGACCGCCAGCAGCCCGGCGACCCCGAGCCGGTCGGCGATGTCCAGCGCGAGCCGCTGCGCCTCGGCGGCCAGGTCGCCGTCCAGGCCGGGGGCGGGCGCGATCACCTCGACGCAGATGCCGTCCTCCTGGACGGTCTCCACGACCGGGTACGCGGCGCCCTGGCCGTGCGGGGACCGGGCGACCAGCGCGGCCAGCTCGCGGCGGAACGCCACGTGCTCCTCCACCAGCAGGTCGACGCCCTGGCCGGTCAGGCGGCCCACCAGGTCCGCCTCCTCCCGGCCGAGCCCCTCCAGCACCCAGACGCCCTTGCCGTCGTAACCGCCGCGGACCGCCTTGAGGACCAGCGGCCAGCCGTGCTCGCGGGCGAAGGACTCCAGGAAGGCCGGCGGCGCGCTCGGAGGTACGTGGGAGTACGCGGGGACGGGCGCGCCGATCTCGCCGAGGCGCCGCCGCATCACCAGCTTGTCCTGGGCGTGCCGCAGCGCGTCCGGCCCCGGCCTGCACGGGACGCCGGACGCCTCCAGGTCACGGATGTGGGCCTCGGGGACGTGCTCGTGGTCGAAGGTCACCACGTCGCAGCCCTTGGCGAAGGCGCGCAGGTCGTCCAGCGAGGAGTCGTCGCCGACGCGCACGTCCGCGCACACCCGGGCGGCCGAGTCGTCCGCCGACCCGGCGAGCACGCGCAGCGACACGCCGAGGCCGATCGCGGCCTGCTGGGTCATCCGGGCCAGCTGCCCCCCGCCCGCCATGCCGACCACGGGCATCTGAGCTGGATCTGTCACGACCAGAAGGTTATCGGGCGGGACGGCGTGCGCCGTCACGGCCACGGTCATCGGCGCCCGGCGGCAACCGCGGGTCAAAGGACGTGAACGAACCGGCCACGCCCCGCGTCGGAAAGGGTGTGACCGGCGGCGGGACGGGGAGACCATGGGGCGCGGTACCGTAAACGTTCTCGTAACGACGTCGCAGCCGCCTCGTGCGTCTATCCTCGTTGTGCCTCCGCAGTAGCCGACCCGCGCCGCCCACGTCCCCGGCGCGGCAGCCGTATTCCGGAAGGACGGTTCCCCTTCGTGAACCTGCTCTCCCGTCTCTATCAACGGTTCGCGCACCTGGTGCGCGAGCTGGCGAAGTTCGGCAGTGTCGGCGCGGTCGCCTTCGTGATCACGATGGCGCTGAGCAACGTGCTGCACTCGGGGCTGGGGATGGGGCCGCTGTCCTCCAACGCCATCGCCACCGTGGTGGCCACCACGTTCGCCTACGCGGCCAACCGGTACTGGACCTTCCGGCACCGTGACCGGACGGGGCTGGGCCGCGAGTACGTGCTGTTCTTCGCGCTCAACGGCGTCGGCCTGGTCATCACCCAGCTGTTCATCGGCTTCACCCACTACGTCCTCGGCCTGACCGGCCCGCTGCCCTACAACGCCTCCCTGGTGGTCGGCACGGGCGTGGCGACGCTGTTCCGCTTCTGGTCGTACAAGAAGTGGGTGTTCCTGCCCGCCGAGGCCCCTCTGGTCGACCCCGCCTCCGGCCTGCCCGAGGCGCCCGCGCGGACGCCGAACGGTCAGGCCGCGCCGGACCCGGCCGCTGCCGCCGGGACGGATCCGCAGGTCAACGGCCGGACGCTGCCCGCGCACGGCCTGGGCCGGCCCATCGACTCCCGCCCCGCCGAGGGGTACGCCGAGTTCACCCGCTAGCCGTTTCGCCCGTCAGGCGTTCACCCGTCAGGCGGGGCCCATGACGACGCGCTCGGACGCCAGGCGCGCGTCGGCCGCCTGCCGGAGGAAGACCCCGAACACCGCGGGCCGGGCCTGGATCAGCTCCAGCCGCCCGCCGTCCACGGCCGCCAGCGAGCGGGCCAGGTAGAGCCCGAGCCCGGTGCCCTTGCCGCAGCTGACGCTGCGTTCGAAGATCCTGGCCTCCAGCTCGGGCGGGATGCCGGCGCCCTCGTCACCGACCTCGACCACCACCGACCCGGCGCCCAGCTTGGTGGTGATGGTGACCGGGCCGGCGCCGTGCACCAGCGAGTTGTCCAGCAGCGTCGCGATGATCTGGGAGAGGCTCTCCGGGCTGGTCACGCCGACCAGGCCCCGTTCCCCGGTCAGCCGGACGGCGCGGCCGTCCCGGCGGAAGATCGGCCGCCACTCCTCGACCTGCTGGGCGAGGACGTCGTCGATGGGGGCCTCCACCGCCGCCCCGGTACGGTCGTGCCGCGAACGGGCCAGCAGCTGCTCCACGACCGCGACCAGGCGCTCGGCCTGGGCGACCGCGGCGGCGCCCTCCTCGCGGACCACGTCCGGGTAGTCGGCCGCCTCGATCATCTCCTCCAGCCGCATCGACAGCGCGGTCAGCGGGGTGCGCAGCTGGTGGCTGGCGTCGGAGGCGAACTCGCGGCTGGCGGCCAGCAGGTCGGCGATCCGCACCGCGCTGCGGTCCAGTACCTCGGCGACCCGGTCGACCTCGGGGATCCCGTACCGGCGGCGGCGCGGCCGGGCGTTGCCGGTGCCGAGGCGGTCGGCGGTCTCGGCCAGGTCGATCAGCGGCAGGGTGAGCTTGCGGGCCTGGAACATGGCCAGGCCGACGGTGACCGCGACCCCCAGCGCGGCCAGGCTGCCGATCATCAGCATCAGCCGCAGCGCCTCGTCCTGCACCTGCGCGGCCGGCCGGGAGACCTGGACGCGCACGCCGCCCGCCGTCCCGGTCGAGGTGAGCAGCTCGGTGCCGCGGACCGGCCGGGCACCGGCGGTGACCACCTGGTCGTTGGCCAGCCGGATCACGATGTACCGGCCCGGGTACTCCTGGGAGATCTTCTGGCTGGTGATCGGCTGTCCGGACTCCATGCTGAACGCGACGCCGCCGAGGATCGAGGACGTCTCGCGTTCGAGCGACTGGCGGGCCTCCTCGTAGATGAGCTTGTGCGTGGCGTAGGCGAGGGGGATGCCGAGCAGCAGGATCGCGACGACCGCAACCGCGAGCGTCGACAGGAGCAGTCGGCGCCTCATCAAGGCTCCTTCGAGGTGAAGCCATGGTCAGGCGGCGGCCGCGGCCGGTCTCGGGCCGTCCGCGCCGCAACCGCGTGACCACGGCGGCCGAGGCTAGTCGCCGCGTTCGAACCGGAAGCCGACGCCGCGCACGGTGGTGATGTAGCGCGGGCTGCCGGCGTCGTCACCGAGCTTGCGGCGCAGCCAGGAAATATGCATGTCGAGGGTCTTGGTGGAACCCCACCAGTTGGTGTCCCACACCTCGCGCATGATCTGTTCTCGGGTCACGACCTTGCCGGCGTCGCGGACCAGCACGCGCAGCAGGTCGAACTCCTTGGTGGTCAGCTGGAGCTCCTGGTCGCCCATCCAGGCCCGGCGCGACTCGGCGTCGATCCGGACCCCCTGGACGATCGGGGTCTCGGTGCTGCCGCGGCGCAGCAGCGCCCGGACCCGGGCCAGCAGCTCGGCCAGCCGGAACGGTTTGGTCACGTAGTCGTCGGCACCGGCGTCCAGCCCCACGACGGTGTCGACCTCGTCGGCACGGGCGGTCAGGATGAGGATCGGCACGCCATGCCCCTCGGCACGGACCCTGCGGGCCACCTCCAGCCCGTCCAGTTCGGGCAGTCCGAGATCGAGGACGATGAGATCCACGCCGCCCCCGAGCGCCCGCTCCAGCGCCTGCGGGCCGTCCGGACTGACTTCCACGGTGTATCCCTCACGCCGCAGCGCGCGGGCAAGAGGCTCGGAGATGGACGTGTCGTCCTCGGCGAGCAGTACTGAGGTCATGCACCGATCGTATGACCATTCAAGAACGTTTCCCGGCAGCCGCCGCGCTCTTGACCTGCGGTTTGCCACTCGTAGTACTTCCACGAACACGGACATATCAGGTCTAGAACGCGGGTAACCGCACGTGGCGGCACCGCGACGCACCGTCGCGGGGCCCGGAAGCGTCGTTCCGGGCCAGCCCGAGCCTTACCGGATTGCTTGCACTTCCTGGGGGTTTTGGAATGGAGTCCTAAATAGGCGTGTCGCTCCTTGCCGGGGTGCTTGGGGGCGCTCATCCCACGATCGCGACGCCGGCTCCGGGCAGCGAAACGGTCACCGCCCCCTCCCCGGATCGGCCCGCGGCCGGGGCTCCGGACGGGCCGGACGGGCCGGCGGCCTCCAGCCGTACGGCGGGATCCGAGGCGAGCAGGAGGGCCGCGGACGGGTCCGTGCCGGGGAGCGGCAGCCGGACGGGCCGCTCGTCGAAACCGACGGCCACGCGCACGCGCCCCCTGCGCAGCACCAGCCACCGCGGGCCGTCCCCCTCCGCGCCGCCGGTCTCCACGGCCGCCTCGGTGAGCCGGGGGTCGTTCAGCTCCGGCCGGGCCCGCCGCAACGCGATCAGCGCGCGATGCCATTCCAGCAGCTCGCGGTGGATGCCGCCGCCCGGCTCGTCCCAGTCGAGACGGGAGCGCCGGAAGGTTTCCACAGCCTGTGGATCGGGCACCTCGCCGGACCACCCGTGCCGGGAGAACTCGCGGCGGCGGCCCTCGGTGACGGCCCGTCCGAGCTCGGGTTCCTCGTGGTCGGTGAAGTAGCACCAGGGCGTGCCCGCCGCCCACTCCTCGCCCATGAAGAGCATCGGCGTGTACGGCCCGAGCAGCAGCAGCGCCGCGCCCGCCTTGAGGAGCGGCGGCGGCAGCGCGGCGGCGACCCGGTCGCCCGACGCCCGGTTGCCGATCTGGTCGTGGTTCTGGAGGAAGGTCACGAAGCGGTGGCCGGGCGTCCTCCGCACGTCCACCGGGCGGCCGTGCCGCCGGCCACGGTAGGACGACCACGTCCCGTCGTGCACGAACGCCCTGGTCAGCGCCTTGGCCAGCGTCTCCATGGAGCCGAAGTCGCAGTAGTAGCCCTGCCGCTCGCCGGTCAGGGCGGCGTGCAGGGCGTGGTGGACGTCGTCGTCCCACTGGGCGTCGAGCCCGTACCCGCCCGCCTCCCGGGAGGTGATCAGCCTGGGGTCGTTGAGGTCGGACTCGGCGATCAGGAACAGCTCCCGTCCCAGATGGGCCGACAGGGCCGCCACGGCGGCGGCCATCTCCTCCAGGACGTGCACCGCGCCGTGGTCGTTGACGGCGTGCACGGCGTCCAGGCGCAGCCCGTCGAGGTGGTGGTCGCGGAGCCACATCAGCGCGTTGCCGATCACGAACGCGCGCACCTCGTCCGAGCCCGGCTGGTCGAAGTTCACCGCGTCGCCCCACGGGGTGGAGTAGGCGCCGGTGAAGTACGGCCCGTAGGAGCCGAGCCGGTTGCCGCTGGGCCCGAGGTGGTTGTAGACGACGTCGAGGACGACCGCGAGCCCGCGCGCGTGCGCGGCGTCGACGAAGCGCTTCAGCCCGTCCGGCCCGCCGTAGGGCTCGTGCGGCGCCCACAGGTGCACCCCGTCGTATCCCCAGCCGTGGTGGCCGGGGAAGGCCGCCACGGGCAGCAGCTCGACCGCGTCGACGCCCAGGGAGACCAGGTGGTCCAGGCGTCCGATGGCCGCGTCGAAGGTGCCCTCCGGGGTGAACGTGCCCACGTGCGCCTCGTACAGGACGCTGCCGGGGAGGGGCCGCCCCCGCCACAGCCCGTCGGTCCAGGCGAACCTGCCGTGGTCGTACACCCGGCTGGTCCCGTGCACCCCGTGGGGCTGCCAGGGGGAACGGGGGTCGGGCAGTGCCTCTTCCGCGCCGTCCAGGACGAAGCCGTAGTCGGTGCCGTGTCCCGCGTCCGGGACCTCCGTGCTCCACCATCCCGGCCGGCCGCCCGCCTCCGGGTCCTCGCGGGTCATCGGGTGGCGGACGAGGGCCGTCCCGTCCCAGACGGCGGCCTGCACGTTCCCGGCCCGGGGCGCCCACACCTCGAACCGGGTCACCGCGCATCGTCCCCGCGCGCGCCGTCTCCGCGGGCATCGTCCGCGAGCGGGTCTCCGGTCGCGTCGGGGACCAGCAGCGCCACCGGATGGTCGCGGAGGATCCTCGCAAGCCGCGGCCGGGGGCCCCGGTGGACGGCGCCGGTGAGCAGGTCCCGCCACGCGCCGCCGACCGCCCCGGTCTCCTCCGGGCCGGCGATGCCCTCAAGGTCCAGGTGGGCGTCGCCCCAGCCCCCGGCCCGTTCCAGACCCACGGGGAGCCGGGTGGCCACCGTCAGGGCGCCGCCGTCCCGGTCCCCGCGGAGGAAGGCCAGGGCGTGCCGGGCCGCCGATCCGCCGGTCGCGGGCACGGGCTCGTACCCGCCCGCGAACCAGTCCGGCCGGCGCCGCCGCGCACGCAGCGCGCGCGAGGTCACCAGGAGCTTCTCGTCGTCCGGGTCGGCGGGCTCCCCGCCGCCGTCCAGATGGGCGAGGCGGGCCCGGCGGCGGCCGTGGTCCACCGGCCGGCGGTTGTCGGGGTCCACCAGGGCGAGCCCGGTCAGCTCGCAGCCCTGGTACACGTCCGGCACCCCGGGCATGGTCAGCTGGACGAGCTTCTGGCCCAGGACGTTGGACCGGAAGTACGGCTCCAGGATCGCCACGAACCCGGCGAGGTCGGTCACCAGGTCGGCGTCGGCCAGGACCCGGCGCGCGTACGCGAGGACCTCCTTCTCGTACGCGGTGTCGGGGTCGAGCCAGGACGAGCGGGTCTTGGCCTCCCGCATCGCCTTGGTCAGGAACTCGGTGAGCCGGTCCTCGGTGATCGGCCAGGCGCCCACCAGGGTCTGCCAGAACAGGTACTCCAGGTCCGGTTCCATCGGCGAGCCCTCCGGGTCCCACCCGTGCCAGCGGCCGACCGCCGACGCCCACGGCCCCGGCAGCTCCGCCAGGACCGCCAGCCGGGCGCGCACGTCCTCCTGGCGTTTGGTGTCGTGGGTGGAGAGGGTCGTCATGGTCGCGGGCCACTCGCGCGCCAGCGCGGCGCTGTAGTCGTGGAACGCGGCGGGCTCGACCGCGAAGCGCGCCGGGTCGCCGCCCACCTCGTTCAGCGCGGCCATCCGCGACCAGCGGTAGAAGGCGGTGTCCTCGACGCCCTTGGCGGCCAGCGGGGCGGAGGTCTGCTGGAACCGCACCACGAAGTCCGCCGCCGCCTCCGCGTCGGCCGGGCCGCCGGCGGGACCGCCGGCAGCGCCCGTGCCGTGGGCATCACCGGGGGCGCCGCCGAGGGCCAGGGCGACGATCGCGTCCAGTTCGCCGTGCAACCGGCGCGGAAGCCGGTCGCGGGCGTGCCGGGCCGTCTCCTCCAGCAGTCGCGCGGCGTCGGGGGACGCGGGCTCCCCCGGGACGACGTACGCACGGTAGACGGGCATGGCCGCCAGCAGCTCCACCAGCGCCGTCCTGAGGTCCTCGCGCCGTCCGGGGTCGCCCGCGGCGCCCAGCGCCCGGCACAGGATCCCGTGCAGCCGGTCCAGCTCCGGCCGCAGCCCGTGCTCGGCGGCGTACCGGCGCGCCTCGTGCTCGACCTCGGCGAACGTGGCGGGGCCGCCGGTGAACGCGACGTAGGCGCCGGTCAGGGGCTCCTCCCCGTCCGGATCGACGAAGACCCCGCCCACCATGCCGAGCGCGTCGTACCCGGTCGTGCCGGCGCAGCGCCACCCGGCGGGCAGCCGCTCCGCCCCGGTGGTGATCTTCTCGACCAGGATCCAGCGCGGCCGTCCCGGCGCGGACGCCGCGTCCGAGAGCCGGTCGAGGTAGCCGCCGGGGTCGGCCAGGCCGTCCGGGTGGTCGATCCGCAGGCCGTCGATCAGTCCCTCGTCCACCAGGCGCAGCGTCAGCGCGTGGGTGCGCGCGAAGACCTCGGGATCTTCCTGGCGAAGGCAGATCAGCCCGGAGATGTCGAAGAACCGCCGGTAGTTGGGCTCGCCCTGCCCGGGCAGCACGATCCGGCCGCCGCCCGCCTCCCAGTCCACGTCGAACCAGCGCGCGTACGGGGACCGGGGCCCCTGCTCGATCACCGAGGCCAGGGCGCGGTTCAGTTCCGGCGGGTCGGGGACCGCCATGTGGTTGGGCACCACGTCCACCAGCACCCGCAGCCCGTGCGCGCGGAACCGCTCCACCATCGCCCGGAACGCGTCCGGCCCGCCCAGCTCGGCCGACAGCCGGTCGTGGTCGATCACGTCGTAGCCGTGCGTCGAACCGGGCGCGGCCTGAAGGATCGGCGACAGGTACACGTGCGAGACGCCCAGGGACTCCAGGTACGGCGCCAGCGCGGCGGCCTCGGCGAAGCCGAAGTGCCCGGGGCCGTCCGTCCCGCGGAGCTGGATCCGGTACGTCCCGGTCGCGGGGGCGCCGGGCAGTGCGCCGTCGGACGCGGCGGCATCAGGCAGGACGACGTCGGGCAGGGCGGCGTCAGACACGGCGCAGCACCTGCACCGAACGGGCCTCCATCAGCACCGCCTCGCCGGCCTTGACCACCGGTGACTCCTCCTCCGCGAGCAGGGGGTCGGCGGTGTCGATCACCTTGGACCACATCCCTCCGTACCGGGCCGTGGGGAGCACGAAGTCCAGGTCGCCCTCGTGCGCGTTGAACAGCAGCAGGAACGAGTCGTCCCTGATCCGCTCGCCGCGCGGGCCCGGCTCGTCGATCGCGTCCCCGTTCATGAAGATGTAGAACGACTTGTTGTATCCGGCCGACCAGTCGGCGTCGTTCATCTCGCGCCCGCCGGGGGCGAACCAGAGCAGGTCGGGCAGTCCCCCGCCCTCGCCCGCCGCGACGCCGCCCCGGCGTTCGGGGGCGCCCGAGGCGTCGCGGGCGCGCCGGTCGAGCCTCCCCTGGAAGAAGCGCCGCCGCCGGAACACCGGGTGGTCCCTGCGCAGGCGGGAGAGCCGCTGGACGAAGTCCAGCAGCGGGAAGTGCTCGCGCATCCCCTCCCAGTCCACCCAGGCCAGCTCGCTGTCCTGGCAGTAGGCGTTGTTGTTGCCGCGCTGCGTCCGGCCGATCTCGTCGCCGTGGGAGAGCATCGGCACGCCCTGGGTCAGGAAGAGCGTGGCCAGGAAGTTGCGCTTCTGGCGCTCCCGCAGCGCGAGGATCGCCAGGTCGCCGGTGGGTCCCTCGACGCCGCAGTTCCAGGAGCGGTTGTCGTCGGTGCCGTCGCGGTTGTCCTCGCCGTTGGCCTGGTTGTGCTTGACGTCGTAGGAGACCAGGTCGTTCAGGGTGAACCCGTCGTGGCAGGTGACGAAGTTGATCGAGGCGATGGGCCGGCGGCCGTCGTCGGCGTACAGGTCGCTGGAGCCGGTCAGCCGGGAGGCGAACTCGGGCAGGGTGGCGGGCTCCCCGCGCCAGTAGTCGCGGACGGTGTCGCGGTACTTGCCGTTCCACTCGGTCCACAGGGGCGGGAAGTTGCCGACCTGGTAGCCGCCCTCGCCCACGTCCCACGGCTCGGCGATCAGCTTTACCTGGGACACGACCGGGTCCTGCTGCACCAGGTCGAAGAAGGCCGACAGCCGGTCCACCGCGTGCAGCTCGCGGGCCAGGGTCGCGGCCAGGTCGAACCGGAACCCGTCCACGTGCATCTCGGTGATCCAGTACCGCAGCGAGTCCATGATCAGCTGCAGGACGTGCGGGCTGCGCATGAGGAGGCTGTTACCGGTGCCGGTGGTGTCCATGTAGTAGCGCGGGTCGTCCTCCACCAGCCGGTAGTACGAGGCGTTGTCGAGCCCGCGGAACGACAGCGTGGGCCCCAGGTGGTTGCCCTCGGCGGTGTGGTTGTAGACCACGTCGAGGATGACCTCGATCCCCGCCGCGTGCAGGGCCTTCACCATGGCCTTGAACTCCATCACCTGCTGGCCGCGCTGCCCCGAGGACGAGTAGCCGTTGTGCGGGGCGAAGAAGCCGATGGTGTTGTAGCCCCAGTAGTTGCGCAGGCCCCGCTTGACCAGCGTGTCGTCGTGCACGAACTGGTGGACCGGCATCAGCTCCAGGGCCGTGACGCCCAGCTTCACCAGGTGCTCGACGATCACGGGGTGGCCGATCGCGGCGTACGTGCCGCGCAGCTCGGGCGGGATCTCCGGGTGGAGGTGGGTGAGGCCTTTCACATGGGCCTCGTAGATCACCGTCTCGTGGTACGGGGTGCGCGGCGGCCGGTCGTCGCCCCAGTCGAAGAACGGGCTGACCACCACCGAGCGCATGGCGTGCGGCGCCGAGTCCCGGTCGTTGCGCGACCACGGATCGCCGAACTCGTAGCCGAAGCACGACTCGTCCCAGTCCACCTCCCCTTCGACGGCCAGCGCGTACGGGTCGAGCAGCAGCTTGGCCGGGTTGCAGCGGTGGCCCTCGCGTGGCGCGTACGGGCCGTGCACGCGGTACCCGTACCGCTGGCCCGGCATGATCCCCGGCAGGTAGGCGTGCCAGACGAACGCGTCCACCTCCGGCAGCGCGATCCTCGTCTCCTCGCCGCCCGCGCCGGCGGGGCCGTCGAACAGGCACAGCTCCACCCGTTCGGCCGCCTCGGCGAAGACCGCGAAGTTCGTGCCCGCCCCATCGAAGTGGGCTCCGAGGGGATACGCGTCCCCCGGCCAGACCTGTGACAAAGCCCCACCCTCCCGTCGTCGCGACGGGTCTTCCCCAGGAAAGGGGCCTCACACCGATAGGGATGGCACTGGCCAGAACGGACATTCCTGAGCTACCTTAGGGGAGCCTTACCTTAATGAGGGTGCCCTTACCGCGGTCCGCCTGCGGGAACGGCCCCTCGGGACCCTGGAACCGCACGAGAGGGCACCGCCGGATGTACGTCTGCATCTGCCACGCCGTCACCGAGGACAACGTACGGGGCTGCATGGCCGAAGGCGCCCGGTCTCCCCGGGAGGTCAAGGCGGCCTGCGGCATGAAGCCCGGCTGCGGATCGTGCACCAAGCGGCTGTACACGCTGGTCAGCGAGTACCGGACGGCCGATGAGCTGGCCGACGCCATCACCGGCGGCCCCGCGTCCCCCGTGATGCCCGCCGAGCCCTTCACCACGGGGCCCGTGACGGTCACGGGGCCCTCCCTTCCGGTACGGACGATGGCCGACACCGGCCGGATGGCCGAGAGGGGGTCCGCGCCGCCGACCGCCGCCTAGAACGCCCCTTCCACCACCCGTTCCGGCCGGTCCCCTGAAGGGGACACGCACCGAACGGGGGTGCGTGCTGTCCAGAAGCGGGCCGACATGACAGCATTGGGCGACATGGAAGGCGACAAGGACATCATCAACCTGCTCAACGAGCAGCTCACCGCGGAGCTCACCGCGATCAACCAGTACTTCCTGCACTCCAAGATGCAGGAGAACTGGGGCTTCAGCCGGCTGGCCAAGCACACCCGCGACGAGTCGTTCGACGAGATGCGGCACGCGGAGCGGCTCACCGACCGCATCCTCTTCCTCGAGGCGCTGCCCAACTACCAGAAGATCGGCACGCTGCGGATCGGCCAGGACGTGGTCGAGCAGCTCAAGGCCGACCTCCAGGTCGAGCTGGAGGCGGTGGCCCGGCTGCGTCCCGGGATCGAGCTGATGCGCTCGCGCGGCGACATCACCTCCGCCCGGATCTTCGAGGACATCCTCGCCGACGAGGAGGAGCACATCGACTACCTGGAGACCGAGCTGGGTCTGGTCGAGTCCCTCGGCCTGCAGAACTACCTGCAGCGACTCACCGACGCCCCCGGAGACTGACCCCCGCCTCGCGCCGACCCAAGGCCCGCCGGGGCATCGCCCCGGGCCGGGCGGGCCGGCCGGGCCGGCAGGGGAACGGACGGCGGCCTGCCGGAAGTCCCCCGGACGCCCGCCGCACGCCCCACGAGGGCGCTCACGGACCCGGCGGCACCCCCGTGCCGTCGCCCATGCCGTCGCCCATGCCGTCGCCCATGCCGTCGCCGCCCGCCGCCTCGCCCGCGATGTCACCGAAGGTGCCGGAGGCGTCGCCGGTCCAGGGGACGTCGCCGGCGCCGCCGGCCTGGCCGGCGCGGCGCAGGACGTACGGCTGGATGATGCCGAGCCCCCGGACCGGGCGGCGGGTGATCCGGGTCAGCGCGAAGGCCGGCCGCTTCTCCAGCTGGGCGGCCAGCTCGGCGTCGATCATCACCGAGCCGGGACGGGCCAGCGCGGTCAGCCGCGCGGCCAGATTGACCGTGGTGCCGAACACGTCCCCCATCAGCGGCAGCACCGGGCCGTAGGCCACCCCTACCCGCACGTCCGGGACCTCGGTCTCGTCCTGGATCGCCGCCGCGATGGTCAGCGCGATCTCGCCGCCGACCACCGGGTCGTCGGCGCAGAACAGCACCTCGTCGCCCAGCGTCTTGACCAGCCGGCCGCCGCAGGAGGCCACGATGTCGGAGGCGGTCTCCTCGAACCGCTCCACCATCCGGGCCAGTTCCAGCTCCTCCAGTTCCCGGCTCATCTGGGTGAACGACACCATGTCGGCGAAGCCCACGGTGGTGTGCGAGCGCGCGGCGCCCGGCGCCGCCGCCTCCCGGGTGGCCGCGGCGGCGATCGCGCGGGTGCCGGCCGCGGCGAGCTGGCGCCGCCACGCGTGCACCACCAGCGGCTCGAACTCCTCGATGTGCTTCTCGGCGATCTCGACGATGGTCCGGACCGCCTCCGGGGCCGGCGACTCCCCCGGCTCGGCGCCCAGCATGCCGCTGAGCAGGTTGACCTGCCACTCGGCGAGCCGGGTCATGGTCTGCCCGAACGCCCGCACCAGGCGGATCACCCCGTCCTCGCCCAGCACCCCGTCGTCGACCAGCCGGCGCAGCCCGTTCAGCGCGGCCACGTCACCGTCGGTGTAGGCGACCTCGTCGTCGGGCATGGAGGGATAGCCGAACGCCCGCCAGACGCGTCCGGAGAACTCCCGCGTGACCCCGGCCAGCCGGACGGCGTCGCCCCGGGTGTGGCGCAGCTCGCCGCCGAGGAGGAGCTCTTCCACCTCCTTCGGGTCCGGCAACCCAGCTGACATCTCCCCTGCCCCTCAGCCTGCCGGCGACGCCGGTGGCGCCGGTGGCGACGTGCTCGAGTTCCGCGACATATCGTGGCAGAACCCGCCCCTCGCGGGCGATGGGTCCACGGATCCGCGCACGGCCTTCACCGTACGTGCACCACGTCACCGGCACCGACGGCGCGCTCGCCGGCCGGGCCGGCGACCACCAGGCGGCCGGAGGAGTCGATGTCGGCCGCCGTGCCGCGCAGCACCTCGCCGCCGGGCAGTTCGACCCGTACGGCGCGTCCGAGCGTCCCGCACAGTTCCTTGTAGGCGCCGCGCAGCCCGCTGGTCTCCGGATCGCCGTCCAGGGCGGTCCACTCCCGGTACCAGGTCGCGAACTCGCGCAGGATCGCCCGCAGCAGCGGCGCCCGGTCGCTCAGCGGGGCGCCCTCGACGAGCAGCGAGGTGGCGGTCGGCACCGGCAGCTCGTCCTCGCGGAGCCCCACGTTCAGCCCGATCCCGGCGATGAGGGCGTCGTCGACCTTCTCCACCAGGATCCCGGCCAGCTTCCGCTCGCCCACCAGCAGGTCGTTGGGCCACTTCAGGCGCACGTCCACGGCCACGTCGGAACGGGCGCCCGCGCCCTCCCCGGCGAAGAACCGGTCACCGGCCTGCGACCAGGCCGTCATCCGCCGGATCGCGGTGGCCACGGCCACCCCGGTCAGCAGCGGCGCCCAGCCCAGCCGGGACGCCGGGACGGCGGGCCGCAGCAGCAGCGAGAACATTAGGCCCGACCGCGCCGGCGCCGTCCAGGGCCGTCCCAGCCTGCCGCGGCCGGCGGTCTGCAGCTCGGTGACCAGGATCCGGCCCTCCGGCGCCCCCGCCCGGGCGGCTTCGGCCAGGTCGGCGTTGGTGGAGCCGGTCTCGGGGACGACCTGGACGTCCCGCCACAGCCCGCCGGGCCGCACGAGCGCGCGGCGGAGCGCGGCCTCGTGCAGCGGAGGCCGGTCAAGGTCGGCGTACGGTGAGTCGCTCACCCCACCATCCAACCTCACACCCCCAAACGGATCCCCGCGAGGCGTCCCCCGCGGCCTTCCCTCTCCGTTGAGTTGCGGCGAGTTGTCGTCCCGGGCGGCCGCGAGACGACAACTCGCCGCAAGTCAACGTGCCTTGCCCTGGCTCAGTGGGAGATCAGCCGGTGTTCTGGAGCCCGGCCGCGACGCCGTTGACCGACAGGAGCAGCAACTCCTCCAGCTGGGCGCGCTCGTCCTCGCCCGCCGTGCCCGCGCGCAGGGCCGCCAGGGCGCGCAGTTGCAGGTGGGAGAGCGCGTCCACGTACGGGTTGCGCAGCTCCACGGCCCGCGACAGCACCTTGCGGTTCTCCAGCAGGCGCCGGTGACCGGTGACCGCCAGGACCAGCGCGCGGGTCCGGTCGTACTCGGCGAGCACCGTCTCGGTCAGCTCGGGCCGCTCGCCCAGCGCCAGGTAGCGCTCCGCGATGGCCCGGTCGGACTTGGCCAGGCTCATCTCGGCGTTGTCGAGCAGCGCGGCGAACAGCGGCCACGCCTCGTACGCCTCGCGCAGCTCGTCCAGGTCCTCCCCGGGAATCACGTCCTGGGGGGACGCTCCCCCGGTCGCCCCGGCGAGGGCCGTACCGGAGACCGCCGCCAGGCCGCTGCCGAGGCCGTACCAGCCGGGCAGGTTGACCCGGGTCTGCGTCCACGCGAACACCCACGGGATGGCGCGCAGGTCCTCCAGGCCGCGGGCGGCCTTGCGCCGCGCCGGGCGGGAGCCGATGCGCAGCTCGGCGATCTCCTCCAGCGGGCTCACCCGGGCGAACCAGGCCGCGAACCCCTCGGTCTCGATCAGCGACCGGAACGCGGCGCGGGCCGCGTCGCCGATCTTGTCGGCCAGCGGCCGGAAGCGGGCGGCGGCCTCCCGGGCGCGCTCCTGGACCTCGTCGGTGGAGGCCAGCAGCACCGCGTTGGTCACCTGCTCGACATGGCGCCGCGCGATCTGCGGGTGCCCGTACCGGGCGAAGATCACCTCGCCCTGCTCGGTGACCTTGAACCGGCCCGCCACGGAACCGGGGGCCTGGGCGAGGATGGCCCGGTTGGCGGGCCCGCCGCCGCGGCCCAGCGAGCCGCCCCGGCCGTGGAAGAGGGTCAGCTCGATGCCGTGGCGGGCGGCCCAGGCGGTGAGCGCCTCCTGGGTGTCGTACAGCCGCAGGGTGGCGCTGGCCGGTCCGAGCTGCTTGGCCGAGTCGGAGTAGCCGAGCATGACCTCCAGGCGCCGCCCGGTCTCCTCCAGCCGGCGCCGCACCGCCGGGATGGCGAGCATCCCCTCCAGGACTTCCGGGGCCCGTTCCAGGTCCTCGCCGGTCTCGAACAGCGGGATCACGTCCAGCACCGGCGCGTGGTCGCCGAGCGAGGCGGCCAGCTCGTGCACGGCCGCGACGTCGTCGGCCGAACGGGTGAACGACACGATGTACCGGCTGCACGCCCGCACCCCGAACCGCCGCTGGATCCAGGCGACCACGCGCAGGGTCTCCAGGACCTCTTCGGTCATCTCGCCGAGCGGCGGGCGGTGCGCCGGGTCGGTCCCGGCCGCGTCGCGGGCGGCGCGGACCTCGGCCAGCGCCTTCTCGTGCACCTCCGAGTGCTGCCGGATCTCCAGCTCGGCCAGGTGGAACCCGAACGTCTCGACCTGCCAGATCAGCTGCTGGAGGCGGCCGTACGCCTGCCGCGCCGCGCCCGCCTCCGCCAGGGAGTCCTGGACGCTGCGCAGGTCCGCCAGCAGGTCCTCGGGCGAGTCGTAGGCCAGGTCGGCGTCGCGTTCCCGGGTCGCCGCGATCCGCGCCGCCGCGTACAGCAGGAACTGCCGGTGCGGCTCTCCCGGCGACCGCTTGAGGATCTCGCGGATCCGGGCGGGATGGGCGGTCCGGGCCGCCGCCAGCGACTCGCGCAGCGCGGGCGAGGCGGGCGTGGTGGACTCGTGCGCGGTCAGCTCGCGGCCGATCCGGGCGCAGGCGGCCTCCAGGGCGCGCAGCACGTGCTCCGCCTGGATCATCATCGCGTCCCGGGTGACCTGCGCGGTCACGTACGGGTTGCCGTCCCGGTCACCGCCGATCCAGCTGCCCAGCCGCACGTAGGGCCGCGCCAGCGGCGGGCGGGCGCCCGTACCGGGGCCCTCCGCGGGGTCGAGCGCGGCGTCGAGCGACCGGTAGATCTCCGGCACCACCCGGAAGATCGTCTCGTCGAACGCCGCCATCGCGGTGCGGACCTCGTCCAGCGGGTCCATCTGGGTGTGCCGGCGCAGCGCGGTCCGCCACAGCAGGTCGATCTCCTCGCGCAGCCGCCGCTCCAGCTCGGCGCCCTCGCTCGCGCCCGGACCGGAGTTCAGCCGGGCCAGCAGGTCGCTGATCCGCTGGATCGCGGTGACCACGGCGCGGCGCCGCGCCTCGGTCGGGTGGGCGGTGAACACGGGCCGGAACTCCAGCCCCTCGACGGCCTCGGCCAGCCGCGCCTCGCCCGAGGTCTCGCGGACCCGGGTCACCGCCGCGGCCACCGAGCTGCGCACCGTCTCCTCGCCGGTGTCGCGTTCCCGCAGGGTACGGATCCGGTGGTGCTCCTCGGCCAGGTTGGTCAGGTGGAAGTACACGGTGAAGGCCCGCGCGACCTGCCCGGCGCGTTCGAGCGACCAGCCGTCCACGAGGGCCGCGACCTCCTCCCCGCCGATCTCGCCGCGGCGGGCGCCGATGACGGCGTGCCGCAGCCGTTCGACGTCGTCCAGCAGCCCTTGGCCGCCGTACTCGACCAGGCCGTCACCGAGCATCGCCCCGAGCAGCCGGACGTCGCGGCGCAGCGGTTCCGGCATGTCCTGCCTGAGGGTGTCGCGCGTGTTGGTAGCCACGTTCCCCAGATTAGTGAGCGGGCGGGGGCCGCCCCGACGGCGAGGTGGCCCCCGCGGATCCCCCTTGCCACGGCGTTCCGCCCGGAACGCGTCGGGGTGCCCCCCGCTCATCCGGCGAAACGGCGTCCGGTTAATCTGACCGGCATGGCGATGGAAGCTCCTGAACCCGCGGCGGACATCGATGTGCACACCACCGCGGGCAAGATCGCGGACCTGGAACGGCGCCGGCACGAGGCCGTCCACGCGGGTTCGGCGCGTGCCGTCGAGAAGCAGCACGCCAAGGGGAAGATGACCGCCCGGGAGCGGATCGACGCGCTGCTCGACCCCGGCTCGTTCGTGGAGTTCGACGAGATGGCGCGGCACCGTTCCACCAACTTCGGGATGGAGCGGAGCCGCCCGTACGGGGACGGCGTCGTCACCGGGTACGGCACGGTGGACGGCCGGCACGTCGCGGTCTTCAGCCAGGACTTCACGGTCGCGGGCGGCTCGCTCGGCGAGGTCTTCGGCGAGAAGATCTGCAAGGTCATGGACCACGCGCTCAAGACCGGCTGCCCGGTGATCGGCATCAACGACTCCGGCGGCGCGCGGATCCAGGAGGGCGTGGTGGCGCTGGGCCTCTACGCCGAGATCTTCAAGCGGAACGTGCACGCCTCCGGCGTCATCCCGCAGATCTCGCTGGTCATGGGCCCGTGCGCGGGCGGCGCGGTGTACTCCCCCGCGATCACCGACTTCATCGTCATGGTCGACCAGACCTCGCACATGTTCATCACCGGCCCCGACGTGATCAAGACGGTCACCGGCGAGACGGTGACCATGGAGGAGCTGGGCGGCGCCCACTCGCACAACTCCCGGTCGGGGGTGGCGCACTACCAGGGCTCCGACGAGGACGACGCGATCGAGTACGTCAAGGCGCTGCTGTCCTACCTCCCGGCCAACAACCTGGCCGAGCCGCCGGCGTTCCACGTCCCGGTGGACCTGGCGGAGGCCGAGGCCGACGAGGAGCTGGACGCCCTCATCCCGGACTCGCCGAACCAGCCGTACGACATGCACACCGTGATCGAGCACGTGCTGGACGACGGGGAGTTCCTGGAGGTCCAGGAGCTGTTCGCGCCCAACATCATCGTCGGCTTCGGCCGGGTGGAGGGCCACTCGGTCGGCGTGGTCGCCAACCAGCCGATGCAGTTCGCCGGGACTTTGGACATCGACGCCTCCGAGAAGGCCGCCCGGTTCGTCCGCACCTGCGACGCGTTCAACATCCCCGTGCTGACCTTCGTGGACGTGCCCGGCTTCCTGCCCGGCACCGACCAGGAGTGGAACGGGATCATCCGGCGCGGCGCCAAGCTGCTCTACGCCTACGCCGAGGCCACCGTCCCGCTGGTCACGGTGATCACGCGCAAGGCGTACGGCGGCGCGTACGACGTCATGGGCTCCAAGCACCTGGGCGCCGACATCAACCTGGCCTGGCCCACCGCGCAGATCGCGGTCATGGGAGCGCAGGGCGCGGTGAACATCCTGTACCGCCGCGAGCTGGCCGCCGCCGACGACCCCGACGCCCGCCGCGCCGAACTGATCACCGAGTACGAGGACACGCTGGCCAACCCCTACGTCGCGGCCGAGCGCGGGTACATCGACAACGTGATCAAGCCGTCCGAGACCCGCGGCCAGATCATCCGCGCGCTGCGGGCGCTGCGCGAGAAGCGCAAGACGCTGCCGCCCAAGAAGCACGGCAACATCCCGCTGTGACCCCCGTGGTGACTCCCGCCGCGGGACCGGCCGTGTCATCCTCGGTGGCAGCCGCCGTGACATCCGCTGAGGACGACGCCGCGCCCGCGGGCCCGGCCACCCGGGACGGAGAGACGTTGTGAGCACCACCGGCAAGCCGTTCCTGCAGATCGTTCGGGGCGACCCGACGCCCGAGGAGATCGCCGCCCTGGTCGCCGTGCTGACCGCGCGGGCCCAGGCGCACGCCGCCGCGAGCACGGACGGACCGGCCGCCCCTTCCCGGTGGGCCGACCGGTCGCGGCTGATGCGCGGCCCCGTCTCCGAGGGGCTGCGGCCACGGGGGCCGGGCGCCTGGCGCGCCAGCGCGTACCCCCGCTGACCGGCCCGGCTCACCCGCCCGCGCCGCATCGTTCGCGCCCCCGCGGCACCCGCGCCGCGCCGCCCGCGGCATGCCGTCCGCAACGCGCCGGGCGGGCCGCGGCCGGCGCGACGCGGCCGGCCTCGCGCGCCGGATGGCGTACACCGCCCGTCACGTGGCGTAACGTACGCGTGTCAGGTGTGGACGGCGTGCAGGGGGTAAGGCTCCGAGGACACGTAACCGTGGTTCGCACCCAGGAGACGCCCCTGCACGAATAAGGTGAAAGGCCATGGCCACCTCGGAGTTCGTCCCACAGCCCGCGCGCTACGCCGTTTTCGTCGACGCGGGATACCTTTACGCGGCCTCCGGTGCGCTGCTCCTCGGCTGTAGCTCCCGGCGCGAGTACCGCGTCGCCGCGGAGAAGCTGATCAAAGCGTTGACCAGCCACGCCGACGACCAGTTGCTGGGCGAGCTGCTGCGGGTCTACTGGTTCGACGCGGCGCCCAAGCGGCAGCCCACCGTCGACCAGCGCGTGATCGCCAACCTTCCGCTGGTGAAGCTGCGGCTGGGCAACCTCAACGCGCAGGGCCAGCAGAAGGGCGTGGACGCCCAGTTGCGCGCCGACCTGGAGGCGCTGGCCCGGCACCGGGCGATCACCGACGCGGTGCTGCTGGCGGGCGACGAGGACATGCTCCCCGCGGTGGAGGCCGCGCAGCGTTACGGCGTGCGCGTCCACCTGTGGGGCGTGGAGCCCACGCACGGCTCCAACCAGGCCGAATGGCTCGTGTGGGAGTCCGACACCGTGGAGGTCCTGCCGGCCGACTTCCTGCGGCCCTACTTCACCAAGGCCAAGGTCCTGCCGGTGTCCGCCACCGCGACCGAGGTCCGCGACACGGCCACGGCCGGGCGCACCCCGGTGCCCTCGCCGTCGGAGGTGTTCGCCGGGCGCACCCCGGCGGTCAAGCCGTCGCACGCCGCCGCGGCCGTCCGCGCGGGCGGCGTGCCCGTCCCGGCCGGCACCCCCGCCTCCCCCGCCACGGTGGCCGCGTCCATGAACTCCCACACCACGCCGCCGGTCACCGACGGCAAGCTCGGCCCCGACCGCGACCACATGCTGGAGATCGGCGAGCACGTGGCGCAGAAGTGGCTGTTCGAACGGGGCCGCGACAACATCCGCGACCTGCTGCCCGGCCCGATACTGCCGCCGGTGATCGACAAGGAGCTGCTGATCGAGGCCGAGAAGGAGCTCGGCGGCTCGCTGCGCCCCTACCAGGAGGCCCGCACCTGGCTGCGGGACGGCTTCTGGGAGCGCGTCTACCGCGAGTTCGGCATCGGCATCGGCAAGTCCGGCTGACCCCCTCTCCGGCCTCCCATTACGTTCAGCGCGCACTCATCCGCCTGATCACCCGGGCCTGATCATCCGTTCGGTGATGATCCGTGCACGGCCCGTGCCCGGCGTGTACAGTCCCGGCCGTGGTGGCGGCACATCGCGGATCGCAGCGCACGGCCACGCCTCGCCTGGCCGGGCGGCGCACGGTCCCGCGCGCGCCGCGCCGCGTCCTGACGGCCGCAACCTCGGCGGCTGCGGCCACGACGCTGGTGACGGCCGGGTGCGCGGGGCCGGTCCCGTTCCACCGTCCCGGTGAGGGCCCGGCGGGCGCCCCGCTGATCCCGCTGGGCGGCCCTGCCCCGTTCGCCACCACCGGCCGCGGCCCGGCGAAGGGGTCGGCGCGCCCGGCGCCGCCCGGACCGGCCACGGACGTCTACGCCGCGACCGGTCCCGGCATGCTGAGCCCGGCCGTCCGGGGGCTGCCCCACCGGGTGTACGTGCCGAACGCCGCCACCGGCACCGCCGACGTCATCGACCAGCGCACCGGCCGCCTCCTGGAACGGCTGCCCGCCGGCGGCGCCCCCGCCCTCATCGTGACCGGCCCCGACCTGCGGCGGCTCTGGATCACCGGTCTCGCCGACGGGCGCTCTCTGACCCTCGGGCCGGGCGCCTCCGGGCCCGCCGAGGGCCCGCGGATCTCCCGTCCCGGCCCGCTGTACTTCACCCCGGACGGCCGTGCCGCGCTGGTGATGGCGGGCCGGTCCGCGCGCATCGACGTCCGCGATCCGCGCACCCTGAGGCCGCGGGGCACGATCCGGCTGCCCTGCCGTGGGGCGGTCCGTGCCGACTTCACCGCCGACGCGTCGGCCCTGCTGACGACCTGCCCCAAGACCGGCCAGGTGGTCCGGATCGACCCGGCCCGCCGGACGGTCACCGCGACGTTGCGGCTGCCCGCCGGATCCCGGCCCGGCGACCTGCGGCTCTCCCCCGACGGCCGGGCCTTCCTCGTCGCGGACACCGCCCGCGGCGGGCTGTGGACGATCGACGCCGCGCGCCCCCGCGCGCTCGGGTTCGTCCGGACCGGCCCGGGGCCGCACGGCCTCGTCCTCGGCCGCGGCGCCCGCCTGCTGTACGTCCTGGGCGGTGACGGCACGGTCTCGGCCGTCGATCCGGCCACCCTGCGGGTGTCGCGGCTCTGGCGGGCGCCGGGCCGCCGGGCCCTCCTGCCCGGCGGGGTCTCCGCGGACGGCGGGACGCTGTGGCTGTCGGACCCGGCGGGCGGCACGGTGTACGCCCTGTCGACGCGGACGGGCCGCCCCCTGCACGCGGTGCGGGTCGGCGGCCGTCCCGGAGGCCCCTGCGTCCACCCCCAACCGGCCCGGTACTCCCTGGGCGGGCCCGGCCTCTTCCGCTGACCCGCCACGCCCGTCCCCGGCCCGGAACGCGGTCCGGCACGGGGCCCAGCACGCGGTTCGGTAGGCGGTCCGGCACGCGATGCGGCGCCCGGCCCCGGCACGCGGTACGGCGTCCGGCCCGGCGCGCGGACGCCGGGCACGCGGGCAGGTCAGCGGGTGGCCATCTGGCGCCAGTGCGGGACGAGTTCCTCCACCAGCGCCTCGGTCTCGGGCTGGAGCTGGTCGAGCAGCGGGTCGCGTCCGATCCGGCCCCGCAGCTCGTCCACCACCACCCGGACCTGGGCCTCGTCACCGGCGGCGTGGGTGGCTCGCAGCAGGTCGCGCCACAGGCCCTCGTCGTCGGGGGCGAGGCGCAGCCCGGCGCGGGCGGCGCCGATCGCGCCCCGGACGTCGCCCTCGTCCAGCCGCAGCACGACGAGCCGGTGCGCCACGTCGATGACCCGCGCGGTCGCCTCGTACTCCAGGTCGTCGGTCACCAGCCACCCGTACCGGCCGCGCGGCCGGCCGGCGAGCAGCGGCCCCCGCACCAGGTCGAGCGCGTACGACATGTAGGCGGTCTCGGACGCGGGCTCGGCCGCCGACCGCCACACCAGCCAGCGGAACACCGCCCAGTCGACCCGGACCTCCGACCCCAGCCGGATCCGGCCCCGGTCGTCGTAGTACAGGTTGGGACGGCCGCGGGCGTCGCGGCCGAGCCAGTCGGAGACCCGGGCCACGCAGGCGTCACGGACGCCGGCGCTGACCCCGCGCGGCCAGATCGCCCCGCCGAGCACGGTGGGATGGACGCCGCCCGGATGGCAGGCCAGGTAGACCAGCACCTCGGTGCACAGCGCCCGGCGGCTCTCGTCCATCGGGCCGGGCGCGTCGATCTCGATCGGCCCGAGCAGCCGGATGTCGACCGACGACTGCTGCGTGCCGGGCGGATCGGCCGGGCTCCCGGCGGGACCGCCGGGCGGTACGGAGTCGGCGGGGTCGGGCAGCGGCACCGACTCCAGCCGGGACGCGCCGCGGAACAGGCCGGCCACGCTGCGGTAGTGCTCCTCGGGGACCATCTGGGCGTCCACCTCGAACCCGAGCACGCCCGCCTGCAACCGGCCGGCGGCGTCCACCTCCCAGGTCCAGGTGGCGCCCTGGACGTCGCCGGGCACCAGGTAGCCGGCGGCCATCCGCGTCCCGGTCCGGGCCAGGGCGACCAGCCGGTCGGCCTCCCGGTCGGTCGGCTCGTCCGCCATGATCAGGTAGTGCGGCATCCACGCCTCGCCGAACACCCCGCGGCAGCGGCCGGTGAGGACCGAGTCGACCCCGGACGCCGCCAGCGCCTGCCGGACCTCCTCGCCGCGGCCCTCCAGCTCGGGCAGCGCGTCCTCCAGCGTGGCCACGGTCCGGATCCGGTCGGGCGCGATCTCCGTCAGGTTCTCGCCCAGCTCGCCGCCGAAGCCGACCAGTGTGATCCGCATGTGGTCGGACCAGCGGTTGGTGGCCAGCTCCAGCGCCAGCGCGGCCAGCACCGAACGCCGCGTCTCGGCGGGGCCCTGCAGGGCGATCAGCCCGTGCGCCGCCTCCAGGTCGACCAGGATCCGCCCGCCCGCGTTGGTGCCGATGGAGACGAGCCCGGGGTACGGGGCCAGCACGTCGCCGAGGTCGGCGGCCTCCAGCGACGGCAGCGCGTCGGCGTGCAGCCGCCACACCTGCCCGTCGTCGTAGGTCTGCCACGGCGCCGGCGGGTTGCGGTCGGCGGGCGCGATCCACAGGTCCAGGCTGCCCGAGCCCAGGTGCACCCCGTACACCGTGGGCAGGGCGCGCCCGCCCGCCGCCATGGACTTGGACAGGTGCCGCAGCCCCAGGTCGAGCAGGCGGACGGCCTCGTCGTCGGCGCCGACCCGCAGCGCCTGCTCGGCCACGGCCGCCTCGCCCTCCGGCCGGGTGATCATGTGCCCGAACGCGCGGTGCCACATCTGCGCGCGGCGGCGCCGTCCCAGCGCGCTGAGCAGGCCGGCGGCCAGCAGCGACGCCGCGGCCAGGCCCTCGGGCCAGCCGAAGTCGAACGGCAGCGGCGCGTCGGTGCGCGCGTGGTCGCGTCCGGGAACGGTCGCGCCGCCGGTGCCCGCGTCGCCGCCGAGTTCCTGGGACGGCCGCGGCGCCGGGGTCCGGCTCGGCGCGGCCTCCTGCGGCGGGGACGGCTTGGCCTGGGACGGCGGCGGGACGGGGACCTGCGGCGCGGGCGCCTGCGGCTGCTGCGTCGAGGGCAGGTCCGGCTCGGACGGCTCGGGCGTGGGAGGCTCCGGCGTGGGCACGTCCGACCCGGGGGCCTCCGACCCCGGGACCTCCACGCCGGGGATCTGCGCCCCCGGCTCCTCGGCCCCCTGCGTGGGTGCCGGGTCGGGCTGCGGGTCCCGCGGCGGCTCCGGCCGGGGTTCGGGCCGCGGATCGGCCGCCGGCCGCCGGTCCTGCTCCGGCTGCGGCTGCGGGTCGGGCTGCGGGTCGGGTTGCGGGTCGGGGGCCGGTTCCTCGTCCGGCACGGCGTGGCCGTGCCGGAAGTAGTCGTCCAGATCCTTGACCGGGACGACCTGCGCGTGCTTGGCGTCCGCGGGCATCTCCAGGATCCAGCCGGGCCGGATCAGGCTGGCGATGTTCAGCCGGCTGCCGTCCGGCTGCACATGGCCCTTGTTGAGCTCGAAGATCTCCTTGTAGCGCCGGCCCTCGCCCAGGCACTTGTCGGCGATCTCCCAGAGGCTCTCGTGGTGCCGTCCCTCGGGCGGCTTCACCCGGTAGATCTTGGTCGTCGCCGTCTTCTCCACCGGCTCGGCGGCCAGGGTGCCCGTGGCCGGCTCCGCCGGCTGCTGCGCGGTCACCGCCGCCACCGGCCGGAAATCCTGCGTCTGGGTCTGCACCGGCCGCTGCTGGTGCAGCTCCCGTCCGCCGAACGCGGGCATGATCGTGGTGGTGGCGGTGAACAGCAGCAGCGCCGCCACCACCAGCCGGTGCACCAGCGACTGCGTCCCGCCCGCCAGCGGCACCCGTGCGGGCACGCCCACCCCGCGGATCCCCGCGTACACCTCGACGACCACGCACAGCGCCAGCTGCAGCCAGGCCAGCCAGACCAGCGCCACCAGGATCGGGATCAGCGAACTGTCACCGATCGGGGCGGTGAGGTCCGACAGCTCCGGCATCTGGTCGGGAACCGGCGGGTCGAAGAAGGTGAGCAGCGCGAACGGCACGCCGAACAGCAGCGCCGCCAGCGCCGCCAGCGCGCCCAGCCCGGCGAGCACGTCACCGGTGGTGCGCCGCCCGCGGACCCGTACCGGGGCGGGAGCGCCCTGCCCCAGCCGCCTCCCGGAGGCGTCCCGGACGCCGTCGGACCGCCCGTCGCCTGCGTGCCGTGCCGTCACATCGGTCCCCTACTGATCATCGTCGGTGACTGGTGTCGCGGACGCCGCCGAGGTCATCGTGAACTCGCTGAACCCCGGCACGATGCCCAGCAGCTGGAGCCGCACGGTCAGCCGGACGGTCACGTCCACCCGCTCCTCGTCGGCCTCGCACCGGGACCCGGTGATCTCGTCGTCGTAACCGGCCAGCAGGTCGCACGCCGCCACCCGGGCCCGCGCCGGGTCGACCACCGGCTCGCCGGTCCGCCGCAGCGCGTCGGTGTCGATCTCGTTCGCGCCCGCCCGCGCGGCCTGCTCGGCCATGTCCGCGGCCCGCTGCCGCGCGTGGATCGCCAGGCCGCCGTCCACCAGCAGCCCGGCCAGCAGGAACACCGCCGGCGTGAACAGCACCACGTACATCGCGATGGTCCCGCGGTCGCGTCCGGTTCCCTCCAGGCGGATCATCCGGCATCCTCCGGGTCGACCACGGTGTCCCCGCCCCGGTAGGTGTAGGTGTCGATCGGGGCCAGCGCCTTGCCGCGCAACGTCTTGGTGCCCGGCAGCCCGATGAACGACAGGTCGCCCAGGTCCACGTCGCAGGTGATGGTGACCGCGACCCGGCCGCCCGGCCCCCACGCGGTGGTGTCGGTGATCACGACCGGGCCGCTCGCGCACCAGTCGCGCCCGTCGAGGTTGGCGGACGCGGCCTCCTGGGCGAGCACCTCGGCCCCGCCCGCGCTCCGGGCGATCGAGGCGGCCCGGACCGCGTCCCGGGCGGCGCCGTCCACCTGGCTCTGCGCGTCCACCATCCGCCCGGCCCCGGCCAGGAGCATCAGGAACACCACGAACAGCGGCGTCGCCAGCACCATCTCCAGCGACATCGAGCCCCGGTCCGCCCGCGCGATCATGGTGCGCCTCCCCCGCAGGCGACGCCGTCGCCCACGTCGGGCCGGAAGCATTCGATGGGCCCCTGCGAGCGCTGCGCCACCCGGAACGTCATGAACGGGACGACCCGGACCGCCTCGCCGCTCACCTCGACCCACCGCTGGTCGCCGGTCTCACCGGAGCTCACCTCCAGCCCGCTGAGCAGGTTACGGCCGATCTTGCGGACGTCCCCGGCGGCCTTCTCCTCGGCGGCGCCCTCCCAGCCGCCGCCCACCGGCTGGGTACGCGCGACCCGCGCGCCCGCCTGCGCCGCCGCCAGCGCGACGTGCCGCGCGTGGTAGACCATCGCGAACTGCACCACGAGCAGCATCACCAGGATCAGGATCGGCGTCAGCAGCGCCCACTCCATCGAGGACGCCCCGCGATCGGCCCGTACGTTCCCCGCCTCCCGATCGCTTGCGCGGAGCCGCGGCCCCGGCCGCGCCCGCGCCGTCACCGCCGCCCGCGCGCCGTCCGCCGCGCCCCCGAAGGCACGGTGGACCACGGCTACTCCGTCCGGATGCTGTTGGCCTTGTTGACGATCAGGTTCCGGATCGTCGCCCCGATCGTGATCGCGATCACCGCGAGGATCGCGGTGATGATCGCCCATTCGATCGCCGAGGCCCCCTTGCTGCGGTCGGGCTCGGCGCGCAGCCGCGCGATGCGGCAGCCGAGCAGGGCCCGCAGATAGACGACGGCCGGGTCGTTCCAGGGATTCATCGGACCCATCTCTCCTCCTTCAAGGGCTTGGTCATGCTCCGCCTCCTCGTGGGGGGACGACCCCCCACACCCCCCGACACAAGCAGGCGCGCATGCCCTCGCTCCGCTCCGTCATGCCGCCATCACTCTCATCAACGCGGGATAGGCCAGGAAGACCAGGAAGGCGGCGCAGAGCAGGAGCTGGGCGACGAGCATGGACTGGGAACGTTCGCCCGCCTTGCCCTCCAGTTCCGACAGCTCGCGGCTGCGCATCGACGCCGCCCGGGCGGACAGGGACTTGCGGATCTGGGCGCCGTCGTCGGCGACCAGGGCCAGCGCTCCGGCCAGGTCCCGCAGCTCGGCGATGTCCAGCTCGTCGCCGAGGCGGCCCAGCGCCTGCCAGGGGGTCTGGCCGGTGATGCGGGCGCTGGACAGGGCGTCCCGGATGCGGCTCATCGCCCAGCCGTCGCCCACGCCCGACGCCGTCATCAGCGCCTCGGGGACGCCGCGTCCGCCGGCCAGGTTCATCGACACCAGGTCGAGGAACGCCCCGACGACGTGCCGGAAGTCCTGCCGCCGCCCCGCCGCCTCCTGCCGGAGCTGCATGTCGGGAAAGAAGAAGAACAGCACCGCGAAGAACACGCAGATCCACACCGGGACCTGGAAGGACACCCCGGCGCCCAGCAGCGCGAAGTAGGCCACCACGACCGGGATGAACAGCAGCGCCGCCGCCGGGAGCAGGAACTTGGTGGCCAGGAAACCTTCCAGCGAGCGTTCGGTGATGGCCAGGTCGGCGCGGACGGAGCGCAGCTTCCAGCCGCGCGACTCGCAGTACCGGGCCAGCTCCCGGCCGACCTTGGCGCGCAGCCCGCCGACACGTTCGAGGGTGGGCGAGATCCGCCCGGCCCGGGCGTCCTCCAGGTCGCGGCGGCGGGCGGCGTCGAACGCGGCCAGCCGCGCGGCCAGGCCCGGCCGCGCCGGGAAGAGGGCCCGGACGAGCAGGTAGAGGCCGGCGCCCACCAGGGCGCCCGCGAGCATCGGCCCCGTCACGAGGCACCACCCCCTCCGGCGTCCATGGTGTGGCGCCCGCGAAGGACGTTCGGGGCGCCCTTGGCCTGCCACGCGGCGACCGTGGTGGGCACCTCCCCGGGAACGCCCGGGCGGGCCTTACGGGACGTGCTGAGGAACCGGCTGGGCATCTCGTACCTGGCCAGGCGGCGCAGCCACATGAACCCCGCCCCGTACAGCGCGATCACCAGGCACAGCACCAGCTGGCCGAGGAAGTCGTCGTACGGCTCGACGTAGGAGTGGTTGAAGACCGCCAGCCCGATCGCCGTCCCGACCGAGACGCCCACCACGATGCGGACGCTGCGGCGGGTGGCGCGCCGGTCGGCCTCCACGCGGCGGCGCATGTCCAGTTCGGCGCGGGCGGATCCGGCCAGGGCGCCGAGCATGTCGCGCAGGCCCGGGCCGCGCAGCTTGGCGTTGAGGATCAGCGCGGCGATCACCAGGTCGGCGGACGGGTCGTCCAGGTCGTCGGCGAACCGGCGGAGCGCCTCGGGCATCGGGACCCGGGTGTGCAGCCGGTCGACCAGCGTGCGCAGCGGCTGCCGCAGGACGGGCGCGGACGCGCGCAGCGACGCCGGGATCGCCTGCTCCAGCCCGACCGCGCCGGCGATGGTGTCGCGCAGCGACTCGGTCCACGCGGCCAGCGCCTCCAGCCGCGCCATGCTGCGGCGCTCCTCGGCGGCGCCGCCGGCCAGGCCGTTCCAGGCCAGGACGAGCACGCCGGTGCCGACGGCGGCGATCGGCCAGCGGGTGACGACCAGCACCGCCAGCCCGACGATCATCGCCAGCGCCGTCCGGGTGCTGAGGGTCCGCACCAGGTCCTCACGGCTGCGCCCCCGGGACGGGCCGGACCGCGCGGGCAGCCCGCGCAGGGCCAGGACCAGCAGCAGGGCGCCGCCGCCGCACAGCGCGCCGGCGAGCACGGCGAGGAGCACGTCGGGCGCGTACATCACCAGCCACCCCCCGCGGCGACGTCGTACCCGAACTCGGCCAGCTCGTCGGCGCAGGAGATCGGCGCGGCCGGGACCGCCACGCCGTCCGGGCCGAGCGCGAACACCTCCGACGACAGCACCCGGCCGTCGCAGCCGGTGACCTCGCGGACGCTGGCGACGTACCGGCGCAGCCGCCCGCCGCGGGCGTAGTCGTTGCGCTTCTCGATGAAGACCACGAAGTCGATGGCGCCGGCGATCAGCATGTGGGTGGCCTCGACCGGCAACCGCTCCTCCGACTGGATCGCGTACGTGGCGATCCGGTTGAAGACCTCCATCGAGGAGTTGGCGTGGATGGTCGACAGCGACCCGTCGTTGCCCTGGGTCATCGCGTTCAGCATGGTGACGATCTCGTCGCCGAGGACCTCGCCGACGATGACCCGGGAGGGGTTCATGCGCAGCGACCGGCGGACCAGCTCGGCCATCGAGATCGCGCCCTGCCCCTCGGAGTTGGGCAGCCGCTGCTCGAACGCCACGCAGTTGGGATGCAGCTCGGGGAAGGCGTCCAGGCCCAGCTCCAGGGCCCGCTCCACGGTGATCAGCCGTTCGTACGCGGGGATCTCGTTGGCGACCGCGCGCAGCAGGGTGGTCTTGCCCGCGTTGGTGGCCCCGGCGATCATGATGTTCTTGCGGGCGTGCACGGCGGCCTTGAAGAAGTGCCCCACCTCGCTGCTGAACGTGCCGTTGCCCACCAGGTCGGACAGGAACACCTTGCCCAGCCGGGCGCGCCGGATCGACAGCGCGGGCCGCACCGTCACGTCCATCACCGCCGACAGCCGGGACCCGTCCGGCAGCCGCAGGTCGAGCTGCGGGTTCGCGGTGTCGAACGGGCGGGACGACAGCCCGCTGTAGGCGGCCAGGATCTGGATCAGCTCGACCAGTTCCTCGTCGCTCTCGGCCACCGGCTCGCCCATGACCTCGCGGCCGTCGGCGTAGCCGATGAAGACCCGGTCGCAGCCGTTGATGTCGATGTTCTCGATCTCGGGGTCCTCCAGCAGCGGCTGGAGCCGGCCCACCCCGAACAGCGCCGCGTGCACGCCCGCGGCCAGCGCCTCCTCCTCTTCGGCGTTGGGAGGGCGGCGGCCGGCGGTGATCTCGCCGCGCGCGTACTCCTCCAGCACCTGGCCGATCAGGGCGCGGGCGAACTGCCGTTCGTCCTCCCCGGTCATCGGGGCGAGGCCGGAGGAGGCGTCGAGCCGGCGCTGTTGCGCCAGCCGGTCGCCGACCTCCTGGCGCAGCCGCTTGACGAGGCCGTGGTCCACCTAGCGCCTCCCCTCCTGGTACTGCGGCGCGGACGCCGGCGGCCCGGCACCCTCCCGGGACGGGTGGGAGGCGGGCGGCGGTGAGGTGTACGGCGGCGACTGCCCGAGCGCCCCGGCTCCGGGGCCGCCGGGCCCGGCCGGTGAGCCGTCCGGGACGGCGCCGGCGGGGCCCGGGGCGGTGGCGAGGCGGCCGGCCAGCGTGCCCGCGACCTCGCGCGCCGAACGGATCAGCAGGGACCGGTCGAGCCGCCCTCCCCAGCGGCCCGACAGCAGCTCCGCGCCCTTGGGGTCGAGCGCCAGCCCGCCCAGCACGGTCACCGGCGGGGGCACGGGGCCCGGCTCGGAGACGGGGCCGTCCGGGCCGTTCAGGCGGTGCTGGGCGCTGGAGATGATCCGGTCGACCTCGGCGATGGAGGCGCGGAAGTCGCGCGGATCGGCCAGCACGATCACGCCGATCGGCGGCCCGCCGCGCAGCTCCGCCGTCAGCGCCGACACCCGTTCGCGCAGGTGCGCGACCTGCTCCAGGGTGGCGCGGGTGAACAGCACGACCATGTCGGCCTCGCGCATGAGGTCGTTCAGCGGCGTGCCGGCGCCCAGCCGTCCGCAGTCGGCGAGCACGTCGACCGGGGCGAGCCCGGCGAACGCCCGGCCGAGCGGCCCCCACAGCCAGGTCATGCCCTGGGCCTGCTCGGCGCTGGTGATGCCGACCAGGACGTCCAGCCCGCCGACCAGCCGCTGGCAGTGCTCGGCGATCTGCTCGGGGCGCAGGCCGCGGCGGGCGGTGGCGGCCAGGCTCAGCAGCCCGCGGGACGGGTTGAGCATGCCGCCGTCGCGGGCGGCGCCCCGGCCGGCGGTGTCATCCGCGGCCGCGGGCAGCCGGTAGACCAGGTCGCCGCCGGCCTGGTCGCACTCGGCGACCAGGACCGGACGCGGCCAGACCGCTCCGAGGGCGACGGCCGCCGTGGTGACGCCCGGCGCCCCCTTGTCGGCCGCGAGCGCGATGAGTGCCACGGTCAGTCCCCGCCCGTGCCGGTGGGGACCCGGGCGCCGCCCTGGCCCGTCTGCCCGCCGTTCTGCCCGCCGTTCTGGCCGGGGGTCTGCCCGGGGGTCTGGCCGCCGTTCTGGCCCGGGTTCTCGGTGGTGCCGGGCACGGGCGAGCCGTCCTGCGGCGTCCGCCGCTCCGGCCCGGTCGCCGGCTGCTGGGGCTGGCCGCCCTGCACCCGGGTGCCGTCCGGGATCAGCGCGATCGCGATCGAGCCGGCCGAGGCCGCCTGGGTGACCTGCGGGGCCTCGCCGGGCGGGACCGCCACGTCCACGGTCGTCTGGTCGCCGCGCAGCCGCTGCCGGTCGCCGCCGTGCGAGACGCCGACGACGATCGCGTCCGCCGACAGCACGGTGCCCGCGCGCGGGCCGCCGCCGTTGCCGCCGCCGACCGCGTACAGGCTGACCCGCTTGCCGGTCTGGAGGCCCCGGGAGGGGAACTGGCCGGGCTTGAGCGCCAGGCCGACGACCAGCCGGCCCTTGGCGGCGTCGTCGGTCCGGCTGACCATCTGGTTGGTGAGCAGCGCCCCCTGCACCAGCGGGACGGCGGCATACGCGCGGGCCACGTCGCCCCGGGCCGTCCAGTTGATGTAGTAGTCGGCGCCGGTGTCGCTGACCTGGACCTCTTCCAGGGCGCTGAGCGGGATCCGCTGACCGGCGGCGACCGGCTGCGCGATCCGGATCGCCGCGACCCGCTGGCCGCTGGCCATCACCAGGTAGGCGCTGGTGAGCGCGCCGCCCAGGATGAGGAGCACGGCGAGCGCGGCGAGGGCCGGCTTGCGCTCGCGCGGCGCGGACGGGAGCCGCTGACCGCCCGAGGCGCCCAGCCCGGACCGGCCGAGCCCTTCGGCCCCGCCTCCCGGAGTGGTCGCGATGCCGCCCGCGACGGCCGTCTGGTTGGACTTCATCGCGCTGCCCACCCGCTCCTTTCCCGCCCCGCGGTCCTCGCCCCCCGCGAGATCCCCGCTTTCACCGGGCGATCCATGCTTGCGGTGCCGATGAGGTCACGTCAATGGATTCGGAGAGGTGAAGCCGGTCCGTAACGTGATGTAACGCGATGACCAGGATCGACGTTGATCACTTCCGTTCTTACGCACAGTCACAGAAATCACTGACAGCGCCGGAAAGGCTTCTGTTGTCATGGCCGATATGCCGACCGTGACACATCATGTCATCCCAGTTGGGAGCATGTGCGGGCCACGGCGGTACCGGACGGCGCGCGGGCGAGTGCGCCGACCGCCCTCCGGCCCGGTCCAGGGTAATTAAGCTGAGCCGAGCGGCGGCGCCGTTCACGCCCGGGCACATCGGCGGACCAGGATCGACGGCGCCCGAGGGAGGACTGAATGCGGATCTCGTTCACGGCGCTGACCGGTCAGGGTCCCCGGGATGTCGTGATCGACGTCGATTCCGAGGTGACCGTCGGCGGCGTCGCCCGGTCGCTTTTCGCCGCTTTGGACGGTGACCCATCGCCGAATGGCCGGTCAGGTCCCTTGAAGCCGCGCTTTACGAAAGCCGCACTGCCGAAGTCGATGGCGGCGGGCGGCGCCGGAACGGCGACCCGGCTCGGCACCGACGGCGGCAGCGGGCACCCGGGCCCGGCGCCGGGTCCGGGCGGTGAGCGGCACGCGCTGTGGATGGACGGCCGGATGCTCGACCCGCACGCCCGGGCCGTCCGCGAGCTGCGCGACGGCGCGGTCGTCGCGGTCGAGCGGCGCGCCGCCGCCGCGACCGTCCTGGCCGAGCCGGCCGGCCTGGTCGAGGTGCGGGTGGTGGCCGGCCCGGCGGCGGGCTCGGTGCACCGGCTCGGGCTGGGCGTCAGCACGCTCGGCTCCGGCGACGACGTGGACGTGGCGATCGGCGACCCGGCGGTGCCGGCCCGCTCGCTGCGGCTCACCGTGGGCCGCGACACCGTCCAGGTCGAGGCGTCCGCAAGGACGGCCGGGGGCGCGCTGCTGGACGGCGAGCCCCTCACCGGCCCGGTCACCTGGCCCGCCGGGGGCATGCTGGCCGTGGGCTCCACCATCCTCACGCTGGTCCCGAGCGCCGCCCCCGACACCCATCTGGAGCCGCTTCCCGAGGGCGGGCTGGCGTTCAACCGCCCGCCCCGGCTCAACCCCGCCGGGCGCAGGCGCCGCCTGGAGGTGCCCAAGCGGCCCGAACGCAATCCGCGGGAGCGGCTGCGGCTCTTCGGCGCGCTGCTCTTCTCGGCCTTCGGCCTGGTGATGGCGTTCGCGCTGGGGCAGTGGTGGTGGGCGCTGTTCGCGCTCGCCTGGCCGGTGATGACGGTCGGTGAGTGGGTCGGCGACCGGCTGCACGGGCGCAAGTCGTACAAGAAGGCCCTGAAGGAGTACCAGGCCAGGGCCGCCGAGTTCGGCGGCGAGCTGGACCGGCTCCGCCGCGAGGACCAGGCCGAACGGCGCGCCGCGCATCCGGACCCGGCCGAGGTGCTGCTGACCGCGACCGGCCCCCGGCGGCGGCTCTGGGAACGCCGTGCCGCCGACCCCGACACACTCCACTTGCGCCTGGGGCTGGCCGACCTACCCGCCCGGATAGAACTCGTCGGCGCGGGCAGCGCCACCGACCCCGAACTCGGCGACGTGAGCGTGCCCACGGCCCACCTCGTGCCGGTCTCCCTGCCGCTGCCCGACCTGGGCGTGGTCGGGCTGACCGGCCCGCGCCCCGCCTCGCGCGCCCTCGCCCGCTGGCTGGTCGCCCAGGCCGCCGCCCTGCACAGCCCCCGCGACCTGGCCATCGTCGTCCTCAGCGCCGACGAGGCGGCCGGCGACGACTGGAACTGGGTGCGCTGGCTGCCGCACTGCGCGCCGCGCGAAGGCGAGGACTGCGTGGCCCTCGTCGGCACCGACCCCGAATCGGTCGCGCACCGCGTCACCGAACTCGCGATCCGGGTCACCGAGCGGCGCCGCGCCGCCCAGCCCTCCGCCGGTCACTTCGGCCAGGCCGCGCCCGCCGACGCCGTCCCGTACAACATCCTGATCGTGCTGGACGGGGCGCGTGCCCTGCGCCGCGTCCCGGGCATGCCGATGCTGCTGTCGCGCGGCCCCGAGTACGGCCTGTACGCGATCTGCGTGGACGACGAGGAACGCCTCCTGCCCGAGGAGTGCACCGCCGTCGCCGCCTGGGACCCCGACGGCCCCGAGACGCTGCGGCTGCGCGGCCAGGGCCTCGACGTGCTCGGCCCCGTCCTCGCCGACCAGGTCTCCCCCGCCTGGGCCGACCGGGTCGCCCGCGCCCTCGCCCCGGTCCGGGACGTGTCCCGGGAGGACGCCGAGGACGCCATCCCCGCCGACGTCCGGCTGCTGGACCTGCTCGACATGGCGAGCCCCACCGCGGAGCACGTCCTGGCCGCGTGGGCGCGCAGCGGGGGCCGGACGACCCGGGTGCCGGTCGGCGTGGGCACCGACGGCACGTACGAGATCGACCTGCGCGCCGACGGCCCGCACGGCCTCATCGCCGGCACCACCGGCGCGGGCAAGTCCGAGCTGCTGCAGACCCTCATCGCGTCCCTGGCCGTGGCCAACCGGCCCGACGAGATGACGTTCGTGCTCATCGACTACAAGGGCGGCGCCGCGTTCAAGGACTGCGCGAGGCTGCCCCACACGGTGGGCATGGTCACCGACCTGGACGGCCACGCCACCGAGCGCGCCCTGGAGTCGCTGGCCGCCGAGCTGCGCCGGCGCGAGGAGATGCTGCTGCGGGCCGGCGCCAAGGACGTCGAGGACTACAACGACCTGCGGGCCCGCACCCCCGGCCTGGCGCCGGTGCCCCGCCTCGTCCTGGTCATCGACGAGTTCGCCGCCATGGTCGCCGAGCTGCCCGACTTCGTGGCCGGCCTGGTCGACATCGGGCGCCGGGGCCGTTCCCTCGGGGTGCACCTGATCCTGGCCACCCAGCGTCCCGCGGGCGTCGTCACCGCCGACATCCGCGCGAACACCAACCTGCGCGTCGCCCTGCGGGTCACGTCCCCGGACGAGTCCACCGACGTGCTCGACGCCGACGACGCCGCGGGCATCTCCAAGTCGACCCCCGGCCGCTGCTACGTCCGCTCGGGCGCCTCGGAGCTGCACGTCCTCCAGTCCGCCCGGGTCGGTGGGCGGCGCCCGGGGAGCCGGGACGACGTCCGCGCCACCGCGCTGCCCGTCCCGTGGCGGGGCCTGGGCCGGCCGCTGCCCGCTCCCCGCGAGGCCGCCGACGACGCCACGATGGTCACCGACCTCGCCGTCCTCGTCCAGGCGGTCGACGAGGCCGCCCGCCGCGCGGGGATCGCCCGCCAGCCCTCCCCCTGGCTCACGCCGCTGCCCGAACGGGTCCGGCTGACGCCCCGTACCGCCGCCGGGGGCTCGGTGGTGGACGTCCCCGCCATCCCGTTCGGCATCACCGACCTGCCCGCCGCGCAGAGCCGCGAGCCCCTCACCCTGGACCTGTCCGGCAGTGGCCACCTCTACCTCGCGGGTTCGGCCCGGTCGGGGCGTTCCACGGCCCTGCGCACCCTCGCCGGATCCCTCGCGGGGGCCTGCTCGCCGTACGACGTCCACCTGTACGCGATCGACTGCGGCGCCAACGCGCTGCTCCCCCTGGTCTCCCTCCCGCACTGCGGCGCCGTCGTCACCCGCGACCAGCTCGACCGCTGCGAGCGGCTGCTCACCGCCCTGGCCGCCGAGGTGGCCCGGCGCCAGCAGCTCCTCGCCGAGGCGGGGTTCGCCTCCCTGGCCGAGCAGCGCGCCGCCGTGGCCGCCACCGACCGGCTCCCCTGGATGGTCCTGATGCTGGACCGCTGGGAGGGGTTCGTCGGGGCGTTCGAGAACTACGACTACGGCCGCCTCGTCGACGCCGTCCTGCGTCTCCTGCGCGAGGGCGCCTCGGTCGGCCTCCGCGCCGTCTTCACCGGCGACCGCACCGGTCTGAGCGGCCAGGTCTCCACCGTCTTCGACCGCCGCCTCGTCCTGCGGATGGCCGACCCCACCGACTACGGCTACGCGGGCCTCCAGGAGAGGCAGGTGCCCGCCTCGATGCCGCCGGGCCGCGCCCTGGAGGTCACCGCTCCGGGCCTGCCCCTGCGCGAGTCGCAGATCGGCCTGCTGGGCGACGACCCGTCCGGGACGGCCCAGGTCGCGGCCCTCCAGGAGCTGGCCCGCGCCTGCGTCGCCCGGTACGGCCGCCTGCCCCGCAGGCAGCGCCCGATCCATGTGGACGAGCTGCCGGTCCGCGTCACCTACCGGGAGGCGATGGCGCTGGACCAGGACTTCCTGGCCCCGTCCCCGCTCTGGACCCTGGTCGGCGTGGGCGGCGACACCCTCGCCCCGGTCGGCGCCGACCTCCTCAACGAGGGGCCGGGGTTCGTGGTGGCGGGGCCGCCGCGTTCGGGCCGTTCCACGACGCTGCGGACGATCGTGCACTCGCTCCTGGACCCGGCCGTGGCGGGCGGTCTCGTCCCGGTCGTGCTGGTCACCCCGCGGCGTTCGCCGCTGCGCCTCCTGGCCGGCCGCCCGGGCGTCCTGGGCCTGATCACCTCCGACTCCGAAGCCGACGACCTGCTCTCCCTGGTCGGCGACGAGCACCGCTACGTCGTCGTGGTGGACGACGCCGAGCTGCTCGACGAGACCGAGCTGGACGACGCCCTCCGCGACATCCTCCGCACCGCCCGCGACGGCGAGCACGCCGTCGTCATCGGCGGCACGACCGAGGACCTGGGGCGGGGCTACCGCGGTTTCCTGTCCGACGCCCGCCGGTCCCGTTCCGGCGTCCTGCTGTCGGTGGACTCCCCCGACGACGGCGACCTCTTCGGCCTCCGCCTCCCGAGGAACGCCTCCCTGGGCGGCCCCACGGGCCGTGGCCTGTTCGTGGCGTCGGGAGCCACCACCGGGATCCAGGTGGCCCTCCCGCCGCCTGTCAGCGGGGACGCCGACCCGGGCCGCTGAGCCGGGCCGCCGAGCGAGACGCCGAGCCGGGCCGTCGAGCCAGGCGCCCACGAGGCCGGGCCGTGCCTCAGGCTTCGCCGTCTCCGGCCGTCGCCTCCCCTGCTCCCCTTACCTCTCTTGCCTCGGGTGCCTCTCTTGCCTCCCGTACCTCTCGTGGTTCCCCTGCCTCCGCCTCGCCGGGCGGTGCCTCACGGGACGCGAGCACGGCCTCGAAGACGGCGGCCAGCTCCGCCGCGTCCTCACCGGCGTGGTGGGTGTGGGGCACGCCCGTGAGCTCGAGCCGCTGCTTGATGACGCTCTTGCGGCTGCCGGCCCACTCGCACCCCTGGAGCCCCATCCAGTAGCTCCGCAGGTCGATCCCGGCCCCGCTCGCGCTGAACGGGCTCTTGCCGAGGAAGCGATGGAAGTACCAGTGGACGAACATCCCGTCGAACACGGCGGGCCCGGCCAGGAACACCGGACGCCCGATCCGGCGCAGCCCGTTGATCCACTTCGCCGCGGCGGCCATGGCGTCCTCCGCCGCGGGCGCCTCCCGGAGCAGCCGGTCCCGGTCGAGTCCCGACACCGCCAGCGCCGCCGGGACGAAGTCGTCCGAGATCGGCCGCAGCTCGGTGTAGAACGTGAGGCCGGGCCGCCCGACGACCGCCATGCCCAGCGAGATCATGCTGTAGGGGCCCGGAATCGGCCCGTCCGCCTCGACGTCGACGGCGATGTACAGCTCCGGCAGCTTCTCCATGGCGCCCGAACCTACGCAGGCTCGCCTGGCGGGGACCACCGAATATCGCCCGCCGCGCGTCGGGGGCACGGGCCACAAGGGCTCGACTCAGGGCCACAAGGGCACAAGGAGGGCCACAAGGGCACAGGGGCGCAGGGGGCAAAAAAAGGCGCGGGCCCCGGCCTCGGGGGGATGGGCCGGGACCCGCGGTCCAGGGGAGGCGGCGCTAGCGCGTGGCCGCCTCGATGTTCTGCTGGGAGCGCTTGATGTCCTGGCTGCCCTGCTCCAGCGCCACGGCCATCTTGTCGAAGGCGGTCTTGGCCTCCGCCCACGCGCTGCGGAAGCGGTCGGCCTGCGGCCCCCACCAGATCTCCGAGCTGCTGACGGTACGGCCGTTGAGGTCCTTGATCAGCGCGTCGAGGTTCCGGGAGTGCTTGCTGAACATCCGGGACAGATCTTCCAGCGCCCCGATGCTGGCGCCCCTCTTGTCGGTCATGGTCGACCCTTTCGTCGCTGGAACGTCCTCAGGCCGTACGGATGCTTTCCAGTAATGCCGCCAGCTTACGACTCATCGTTCGCGGTTATCCAGCCGAGCATGGAACGTTGGTTGACGATTCTGCCGCATTCGGGCGGACCCCGACTGACCGGATGCGGCCATGCTACCGCTATCGGCGCACCGCTTCGACGGCTTCCTCCGAAGATCTCGCGGTCGCACTACTCGCACCCTGACGGGACAAATTGCCCATGGTCAAGAAAATCGCAGGTGATGCAGGTAGAGCCCGATGTAAACGATCTTTAAGGCATTCACTGAAGGTCCGCCGGGCACCGCTCATAAGGTGAGAATGACCATGCGAAACGCACGTGCGAATGCACGGCCGCGATCACACTGCACCCCCGGACGGCCATGCCCGACCGCGACCTTGACGGGCGCCGGGACAGGGATGGAGACGGGAACGGGGGCGGAGGCGGCGACAAGCGTGAGACGGCTTCGCGGCGGGTTTCCGGTTCAGCGCGGGTCGGGGTCGTTGAACGGGTGCGCGCCGGGGTCCATGACACGCTCACCGGTCAGGGTGATGCGTTCGCCACGGGTGACGAACTCGAAACTGCGGCGGACGGACTGGGTGACCTTGCCGGTCTCGTACCGGACCTCGGTGTGCTCGACCGCTTCGAGGGTGATGCGGTCGCCGACCCGGACGGCGCGGGCGCCGGCGAGCCGGGTACGGGCCCCGGTGTACGCGGGGCCGCCCTCGACCGGGGCGCGGTTGCGGGTCTCCAGCTCGCGTACGGCGCGCTCCTGGACGCGGGCCACCCCGGGTGCGATGGCGACGCCGAGGATCTCGTCCGGCAGGCGCCGGTGGTCGTGCCGGTTCTGCTGGACGAGCGCCTGCGAACGGGCCTGGAGCAGGGTGCGGGCGGCCACGGTGAGCTGCCGCTCGGTCTCCGCGTCCACCCGCGGCGGCCCCTCCCCGAGCGCGGAAGAGGCGGGCGCGGCGCAGCCGGCCATGGCGAGAACCAGGCCCAGGCGCGTCCAGTGCCGAAGCATGAGACTCCCGGTCGTCGGCTGATCCCCCGCGAAGATACACCGGCCCGCGGAGGAACGGGAGACCATGGAATGAAAACGGTTATCACTGTGTTCAGGCGGGTGTACCGATCCAGCCGGAGGTAGCGATGAAGAAGAACACCCACCCCGAGTACCGGCCCGTCGTGTTCCGTGACCGGGGCGCGGACTTCGCCTTCCTGACCCGGTCGACGGCCACCGCCGAGCAGACGGTCGAGTGGGAGGACGGCCGGACGTACCCCGTCGTGGACGTGGACGTCTCGTCGGCGAGCCACCCCTTCTACACGGGCCGTACCCGGCTGCTGGACTCGACCGGAGCGGTCGAGAGGTTCCGGCGGCGCTACGGACGCTGACACCGGACGTAGACCCGGACGCAGGCACCGGACGCGGACAACGGTCACACCGGACGTACCGGACGTCCCGCACGCGGGCACCGGACGCGGGTGACAGAGGCGGCGGGCTCCCGTGGAGCCCGCCGCCTCCCTCATTCCGCCTCGATCCGCAGGGCCGCCACCCGGGACCGGGCCTCGGCCATGGCCTCGTGGTAGCGGGTCTCCCAGTCCGGGGCGCCGTCCGGGATCGACGCGACGACCTGGCGGCCCAGTTCCGCGCCGTCACCGGCGACCTGGCGGACCAGGACCGTGGTGACGCCGCCGGACGACTCGGTGTGGGTCTCCCACCCGGCCGCCCGCGCCGGCGGCCGGGGCCCCTCGGTGACCGCGTAGTACACCAGGATCACGACCACGGCGAGGACGGCCACCGCCGCCAGCATGATCAGCAGTCGCATGGCCGCCTCACTTGTTCGGGAGCAGGGCGCCGTTGGGGTTGCCGGGGGCGTAGACGGTGATGCCCTGCGGCAGCGCCTTCAGCTCCTCGATCCGCGCGCAGGTGGGGCACTTGGTGTAGCCGTCCTGGCGGGCCTTGTTGGCCGCGGCCTCGGCCTTCGCCGTGGCCACCCGCGCCTGGGCCTCGCTCACCTGGGCGAACGCCGCCTGGGCCCGGTCGACCGCCTCCTGCACCCGGTCCGGGAGGGCGACCTTGACCAGGTTGAAGCGGATGTTGGTGAGGAAGTCGCCGCCCAGCGTCGAGCGCAGGTCGGCGGCCAGGCTGGTGTTGATGGCGGTCTGCACCTTGGCGATGTTGGCGTTGTTGCTCTGCGCCTGCGCCCCCTGCCTGGCCGCCGGGGCCGAGGCGTTCTGCACCAGGGCGCAGGACGACACCAGCTCCGCGCACCGGAAGCTGTTGATCTGGCTGCGCAGATCGTTGTCGATCACCGGGCGGACGATCTGGTCGAGGAAGGCCAGCCAGCCCTGGTCGCCCTCCCACGGGAAGTACGTCTCGCCCTCCGCGCCCCGGAACTTGCGGGTGCCGAACTTGTCGTCGAAGGCGCGCAGGGCCGCGGGCTCCAGGTTGAGGGTGAAGTACAGGGTGCCCTCGATGCCCATGTTGACGCCGTCCGCGCTGGGCACCGTGACGACGTCCACCCCGGAGGTCTCGGCCTTCTTCGCCTCGGAGGTGATGGTGTAGTAACGCTGCTGCGCCGGGTAGCGGTGGACCTTGGAGTAGAGCCCGACCCAGGTACGGCCCGATCCCTGGCCGATGACCTGGCGGATCTTGTTGTCGTCGAAGAAACCGCCGTTGCGCACCACCGCGACCTCGCCGCCGCCGGTCCGCTCGTACCCGCCGAGCAGGGCGCTCAGCACGGGCCCTCCGACCAGGACCAGCACGACCGCCATCGCGATGGCGGTACGACGCCGCGGTCGCCGCGATCCCCTTACGGCGGACGACTCCCTCGTGGTCACGGCCCCTCCTTCCTCCCGTGGCCGCACGGCCCCGGGTGCGGCACTCTGACGCAACGGAGCCGCGAGGGGATCCCCCTGGCCGGAGCCGGTCGCGGCCCGTTCCGGACCGGGATGCGGCGCTTGGAGGAGGGCCTTACGAAAGGCGGGAAAGACGATTATCTAGACTGCCCTGCGAGGTTGAGGGAGGAGACCCACGTGCGCAAGGTCCTGATCGCCAACCGCGGTGAGATCGCGGTCCGAATCGCCCGCGCCTGCCGCGACGCCGGGCTGGCCAGTGTCGCGGTGTACGCCGAGCCGGACCTGGACGCCCTGCACGTTCGGGTCGCCGACGAGGCGTACGCGCTGGGCGGCCAGACGGCCGCCGACAGCTACCTGAACATCGACAAGATCCTCAAGGTCGCCGCGGAGGCCGGAGCGGACGCCGTGCACCCCGGCTACGGCTTCCTGGCCGAGAACGCCGACTTCGCCACCGCCGTGGAGGCCGCCGGGCTGACCTGGATCGGCCCCCCGCCCTCCGCGATCACCGCGCTGGGCGACAAGGTCCAGGCCCGCCACATCGCGCAGAAGGTCGGCGCGCCGCTGGTCGCCGGCACCAAGGACCCGGTCTCGGGCGCCGAGGAGGTCGTCGCGTTCGCCGAGGAGCACGGCCTGCCGATCGCGATCAAGGCCGCGTTCGGCGGCGGCGGGCGCGGCCTCAAGGTCGCCCGCAGCCTCGACGAGGTCGCCGACCTGTACGAGTCGGCGGTCCGCGAGGCGGTCGCGGCCTTCGGGCGCGGCGAGTGCTTCGTCGAGCGCTACCTCGACCGTCCCCGGCACGTCGAGACCCAGTGCCTGGCCGACAAGCACGGCAACGTCGTGGTCGTCTCCACGCGCGACTGCTCCCTGCAGCGCCGCCACCAGAAGCTGGTGGAGGAGGCCCCCGCGCCGTTCCTCAGCGAGGAGCAGCTCGACCTGCTCTACACCTCCTCCAAGGCCATCCTCAAGGAGGCCGGGTACGTCGGCGCCGGCACGTGCGAGTTCCTGGTCGGCCAGGACGGCACCATCTCCTTCCTCGAGGTCAACACCCGCCTCCAGGTCGAGCACCCCGTCACCGAGGAGGTCGCGGGCATCGACCTGGTGCGGGAGATGTTCCGCGTCGCCGACGGCGAGGAGCTGGGGTACGACGACCCCGTGCTGCGCGGCCACTCGATCGAGTTCCGGATCAACGCCGAGGACCCGGGCCGCAACTTCCTGCCCGCCGTCGGCACCCTCACGGCCTGGCAGCCCCCCTCCGGTCCCGGCGTGCGGCTGGACACCGGGTGCGTCGAGGGCCAGACCATCCCGCAGCAGTTCGACTCCATGATCGCCAAGCTGGTCGTCACCGGCGCCACCCGCCGCCAGGCCGTCGAACGCTCGCGCCGCGCCCTCGCCGAGTTCACGGTCGAGGGCATGCCGACCGTGCTCCCGTTCCACCGGGCCGTCCTGGACGACCCCGCCTTCGTGCCCGACGACGACACCGCGCCGTTCTCCGTCCACACGCGGTGGATCGAGACCGAGTTCGACAACACGCTGCCCCCGTACGAGGGCCCGGTGGCCACGCCCGAGGACGCCGAGGCGGGCGAGCGCGAGCGGGTCACCGTGGAGGTCGGCGGCAAGCGCGTCGAGGTCGTGCTGCCCGCGGGGCTGGGCGCCTCCGCGGCGGCGGGCGCCGCCCAGGGCGGGGCCGCACCGGCCAAGCGGCGGGCGGGCAAGAAGGGCGGCGCGGCCCAGGCGTCCGGTGACGCCCTGGTCAGCCCGATGCAGGGCACGATCGTCAAGATCGTCGCCGAGGAGGGCGCGACCGTGGCGGCCGGCGACCCGGTCGTGGTCCTGGAGGCCATGAAGATGGAGCAGCCGCTGAACGCGCACAAGGCCGGCACGGTCACCGGCCTGGCCGCCGAGGTCGGCCAGACCGTCTCCAACGGCGCGGCGATCTGCGAGATCAAGGGCGACTGAGCCCCTCGGTGGACGCTCTTGCCCGAGCCCCCGGCTCCCCGCGAAGGGATCCGGGGGCTTCGTGCTGTACGGGCCGTGCCGTCCGGGCCGTGCCGTCCGGGCCGTGCCGGGGCGGCCGGATGGACCACCGCGTGCCGGGTATGGAGTTATTTCGGACACTTTGACGGGGTATCCGGCATCCGGGCGGAACGGCGCGCGGTGCCTGCTCGTCTACCAGATGAGGAGGCACACTGAAACCATGAACACCGAACCTCGGCCGGAGCGCGCCGCACGCGGAATCCGCCGCGGCGCACTGGCGGCGGCCGCGGCCGCGGCGCTGGTGCTGCTGCTCGGTTTCGCCGCCCCCGCGCAGGCGGACGACAACGTCTCCACCATCGCCAAGGGACTGACCAGTTCCCGGCTCTACGTGACCGAGGCGGCGCGGGGTCAGGCGTCGCTCGACCAGAACGCCGTCCAGGGGGCCCTGAACCGCAGCTCCGACGCCGACATCCGGGCCGTGGTGGTCCGCAACGGCGTCGGGCAGCAGGAGATGGGCCGGATGCTCGTGGCGGTCAAGGACCGCGTGGGCAAGGGCGAGACCTACGTGGCGATCACCGCGGACGGCTCGCGCATGACGGGCATCTCCAAGAAGTTCGACGCCCGTGAGATCAACCGGCTGATCGCGCAGGCCGATCCCGGCAGCGGGAACGTCCAGACCCGGCTGGTCTCGTTCGCCGGCGCGGCCGAGGTCAAGGCCGACGACCAGGCCCGCTCCAGCATGATCGGCGGTTTCGTCACGCTCGGCGTGGTGATCGTGGTCATGGCCGGGGCCCTGGGCGCCTTCCTCGTGGCCGGCAGGCGCCGGCGCGATCGGGAGGCCCGGGAGATGGCCGAGCTGAAGAAGGGCGTCGAGGAGGACGTGACGCTGCTCGGCGAGGACATCGCCGCGCTCGACCTCAACGTCATGGACCACGATCTCGCCCCCGAGACCCGCCGTGACTACGAGCGGGCGATGAACTCCTACGACGAGGCCAAGTCCGCGACCGAGCGGGCCGCCAGGCCGTCCGACATGGAGAGCGTCACCACGGCGCTGGAGGACGGCCGCTACCACATGACCGCCACCCGGGCCCGGCTGGCGGGGGAGCCCGTGCCCGAGCGGCGCGCGCCCTGCTTCTTCAACCCGCAGCACGGGCCGTCCGCCCAGGACGTCACCTGGGCGCCTCCGGGGGGCATGGCACGCTCCGTGCCGGCCTGCCGGGCGGACGCGCAGCGCGTGCTCAGGGGCGAGAGCCCCGACATCCGGATGGTGCCCTACGGCGACGGCCGCCGCCCGTACTACGACGCGGGACCGGCGTACGCGCCGTACGCGGGCGGCTACTACGCCCCGTACGGCGGTGTCGACCTGCTCAGCGGCATGATGATCGGCACCATGCTGGGCTCCATGATGGGCGGGGGCTTCGGCGGCGGCTTCGACGGCGGCGCCGGGATGGGCGGCTTCGGCGGTGACGGCGGCGATGTCGGCGGCGGCTGGGACTTCGGCGGCGGCGACTTCGGAGGGGGCGGTGACTTCGGCGGCTTCTGACGGCCGCCCGGGCCGCGGTCCCGCGACGCCCGGCGGTACGAGGGAAAGCATGGCATGACACGGTCGCCCGGCGACCCGGGCCCGCTGCGGTGGGCCCGGTACACGCTGGGCTTCCGTCTTCCCGAGGAGAACCGCGACTGGGTCCGGCACGATCTCACCGACGCCGGGTGGCGCGGCCGGATCCTCGTCCGCCACCTCGCCCTGATGATCCCGATCTGCGCGGTGCTGGCGCTGCTGCCCGCGTCCTGGGGCATCCGGGTACTGCTGGTGGCACTGGTCCTGGGCTCCAGCACCTTCACCGTCCTGATCAGCGCGAACGAGCTGCGCCGGGCCCGGCTGCGCCAGCACCGGCTCATCCCTCCGCGCTGACGGGGACGCCCCGTCCCGGCCGGGCGGGGGCCGCCGGGGGCTCGGTGGACCGGCCGCAGCGGCGGCAGGCGCCCCGGCGGCGGAGGTGGTACGCGAGGGTCGCGGCACCGAGCGCGACACCCCAGGCGACGAAGATCAGGCCGGGCAGGGTGATGGCCCACCCGCTCGGTTCGACGTCGAGCCGGAGGTTCATCAGCCCGGCCGGCACGAGGACCACCGCGACGACGGACGCGGGGACGACGGCCAGCGCGGGAGGCACCCGCCGCCCCGCCTTGAACCAGATCCACCGCGGATAGACCTCGCCCCAGCGGTGCACGAGGCCGTGGGTGAGGACGCCGCCGATGAGCGAGGCGATCCCGAAGCCGAGGCCGGCCTCCAGCATCCCGGGCGTGTCCTGCATCATCCGCAGGAACGACTCGGGGATGCCCAGCGGGTACCCGAAGAACCAGGCGAGCCGGGTGATCTCGTACGGGGCGGCGGCGAGGCACGCGGCCCAGACGGCCCACCTCCCCCACCGCCGGGCCGATTCCGGCGTCGTCCAGCGCGGGGGCGGCCGGTCGGCCCGGCCGCAGTGAACGCACTTCCCGCTCGTCCGGCGCTGGTGGGCGAGCGCGGCGCCGGCCCACAGCAGGCCGCCGACGAAGAGGATGACGAGGTTCACCCGGTGCCAGTAGAGGATGTCGCCGATCCCGTCCTGGGCGCCGGGCACCCCGGTGACGGCGAACACCAGCAGCAGCGGCGCCAGCGCCACGAGGGCGATGAGGAAGTAGTCGGGGATCACCAGGGCGAACGAGACGGCCTGCGCCCAGGCGAGGACGAGCATCGCCTTCCGGGCGGTGCCGCGGCCGTGCCCGCGCGCCATGGCCAGGCCGAGGACGGCTCCCCCGAGCCCGACGGCGGCCATGACGGGCGCGACGACGTGCACGTCGGTCCCCTCCAGCACGGACCCGGACCGGTGCGCGTCGTCCACCGGCCCGAACGGGTAGCCGGTGCCTCCCAGGGCCCAGTGGAGCCCGAGCATTCCGTAGATCAGCGACCAGCCGGCCGCCGCGTACCCGGTCCAGGCGGGCCACAGGCCCCACCAGCGGGATATCAGTCTCACCCTGTCCTCCTGTGCTTGCCGATGCGTCAAGCGTGGGGCGGGCGGGGACGGCGCGGCCATGTGCCGTTCCGCATGTCCGGGCGCCGTGGGGGCCGTTCGATGTGCCGTTCGGCAGGGGCGGATCCGGGGCCCGGATGCCTAAGCTCGGGACGTGCGACGAGGGAACGTGCGGTGGCGGCGGAGCGTGGGGGCGGGCCTGGCCGGCGGGACGGCGCTGCTCGGTCTCTGCGCCGCGCCGCTGTACGGCTGGACGGTCACGGTGCCGGTCGCGGCGGTGGTCGCTGTCACCGCCGGTGTGCTCGCCGGGTGGCCGGACGTACGGGACCGGATCTGGGCCGCCGCCGCGGGGGCGGGCGGGGTGTCGCTGGCGGCGACCGCGGCGGCCTGGGCCTCGTCCGGTGACCGGTACGTGGAGGGCGCCACCCTCGCGGGCGTGCTGGCGCCGGCCGAGGCGGGCGGGCTGGTGGTGCTGACCGTCCTGGCGGTACGGGTGGCGCCGCCCTCCCTGGCGGTGGCCGGGGCGGGCCTGGCCGGGGCCGCCGTGCCGTGCTGGGTGCTGCGGTTCGGGGATCCCGGCGCGGTCACGGCCGTCGCGCTGGGCGCGTGGTCGCTGCCCGTCCTGCTCGCCGTCGCCGCCGGGCTCTACCTGAGGTCCCTGGACGATCGGCGGCGCCGCTCGGTGGCCGCCGCGCGGCGGCGGCAGCGGCGGGAGCTGGCGAGCGATCTGCACGACTTCGTGGCGCACGACGTGAGCGCGATGCTCGCCCAGGCCCAGGCGGGCCGGATCGTGGCCGGGCGCGACCCGGACGCGGCCGCCCGCGCGTTCGAGACGATCGAACGTGCGGCGCTCCGCGCGCTGGCGTCCCTGGACCGGACGGTGCGGATGCTGCACTCGGATCCGGACGGCGACACGGACGGCGGCAGCGGCGGCGGCACGGGCAGCGACACGGACGGCGGCACGGACGGCAGCATCGGCGGCGACACGGGCGGCGACACGGGCGGCGGGGTCGCGCCCGTCCCCACCCTCGGCGACCTTCCGGGGCTGGCGTCCGCGTTCACCGCGTCCGGCGGCGTCCCGGTCCGCCTCGACCTCGAACCGGGCCTGGTCGTACCGCGTGAGGTCGGCGCCACCGCGTACCGGGTGGTCACGGAGGCCCTGACGAACGTGCGCCGGCACGCGCCCGGAGCGAGCGGGGTGGACGTGAGCGTGCGCCGCGCGGCGGGCTCGCGGACGGTGCGCGTCCTCGTCACCGACGACGCCCCCGGCGGCGCGGCGGGGACGCCGGGACGGCGGGGCGGGCTGGGGCTGCCCGGCCTGCGGGAACGCGTCGAGGTGCTGGGCGGCACGCTGGCCGCCGGGCCGCGCGACCCGTCCGGATGGCGGGTGGCGGCCGAGCTGCCGCTGGGCGGGTGAGCGGCGGCGGTGCGAGCATGTCGGGCATGACGACCCGGATCCTGGTGGCCGACGACCAGGACGACGTGCGCGGCGCGTTCCGGATCATCCTGGACGCGCAGCCGGACATGACCGTGATCGCGGAGGCGGCCGACGGTGCCTCGGCGGTCGAGCAGGCACGGCTGCTGCGCCCCGACGTGGTGCTGGCCGACATCCGGATGCCCGTCCTGGACGGCCTGGAGGTGACCCGGCTCCTGGCCGGCCCGGACGTGCCCGCCCCGCTCCGGGTCGTGGTGGTCACCACGTTCGACCTCGACGAGTACGTGCACACGGCGCTGCGCCACGGCGCCTGCGGGTTCCTGCTCAAGCGGTCGAGCCCGGCGCTGCTGGTGGAGGCGGTGCGCGCCGCGATGTCGGGGGACACGCTGATCAGCCCGCAGATCACCGTGCGGCTGCTGCGGGACCTGGCGGCGCCGCCGCGGCGCACGGTGCCGGGCGGGGCGCTGTCGGGCCGGGAGATCGAGGTCGCCCGACTGGTCGCGCGGGGCCACACCAACGCGGAGATCGCCGCCGCGCTGTTCCTCTCGCCGGGCACCGTCAAGAACCATGTCGCCGCCGTCCAGCGCAAGCTCGGCGCCCGCAACCGGGTCGGCGTCGCCGCGTGGGCATGGGAGAACGGCCACGCCACCGGCCCGTGACGCCGCCCAGGGGCCGGGCCGCTAGAAGGCGTGCTCGGACATCAGGCGGCGGGACGCCTCGGTGATGCTGCCCGACAGCGACGGGTAGACGGCGAACGTGTGCGCGAGCTGGTCGACGGTCAGGTGCTGCTGGACGGCCACGGACACGCCCAGGATCAGTTCGCTCGCCCGGGGCGCGACGATGACGCCGCCGAGCACGATCCCGGTGGAGGGGCGGCAGAACAGCTTGACGAAGCCGTCCTCGAAGCCCTGCATCTTGGCGCGGGCGTTGCTGAACAGCGGCAGCATGACGGTACGGGCGTTGACGTCGCCGGAGTCGACCATCGTCTGCGTCACGCCGACCGAGGCGACCTCGGGGTCGGTGAAGATGTTGGACGACACCCAGCCGAGCTTGAGCGGCTGGACGGCCTCGCCGAGCGCGTGCCACATCGCGATGCGGCCCTGCATGCCCGCCACCGAGGCCAGCATCAGGATGCCGGTGCAGTCGCCGGAGGCGTAGATGTGCGGGACGCTGGTGCGGGAGACCTTGTCGACCTCCACGAAGCCGCGCGCGTTCAGCCGTACGCCGGCCTTCTCCAGGCCGATGCCGCGGGTGTTGGGCTCCATGCCGACCGTCATCAGGCAGTGCGAGCCCTCGACCTTGCGGCCGTCCTCCAGGGTGACGACCACGCTGTCGCCGGAACGCTCCACGCCGGCCGCCCGGGACCGCGACATGACGTTCATACCTCGGCGCAGGAAGACGTCCTGCAGGACGGCGGCGGCGTCGGCGTCCTCGGTGGGCAGGATCCGGTCGCGCGAGGACACCAGCGTCACGCGGGACCCCAGCGACAGGTAGGCGCCGGCCAGCTCGGCCCCGGTCACGCCGGAGCCGACCACGATCAGCTCCTCGGGCAGCACGGGCAGGTCGTACAGCTGCCGCCAGTTGAGGATGCGCTCGCCGTCGGGCTCGGAGCCGGGCAGCACGCGCGGGGTGGCGCCGGTGGCGACGAGGACGATGTCGGCCTCGATCCGGCGGTCGCCGACCGTGACGAGGTGCGGCTCGGCCAGCCGCGCCTCACCCCGGACGATCTTGACGTCCTCGTAGGCGAGCCGCTCGGCGACGTCGAACGACTGGGCGCGGGCCAGGTCCTTCACGCGCTTGTTGACGGTGGGCAGGTCGACCTCGAGGCCGCCGACGATGCCGTCCGGGCCGCCGTTGAACCGCAGGCCCAGCCCGGCCGACTCCGACATCACCGCCATCCGGGTCGAGGTCGCGATGAGCGTCTTGGAGGGCACGCAGTCGGTGAGCACGCAGGCGCCGCCGGGGCCGTCGCGCTCGACCACGGTCACGTCGGCGCCGAGCTGCGCCGCGACGAGGGCGGCCTCGTAACCGCCCGGGCCTCCTCCTATGATCACGATGCGGGTCACCCGTCCATTGTTTCTCACCCCGGGCAGTGGCCCGACCAGGGCTCCCCACCGGACCGACCGGGGCTTCTCACCGGGCCGGCCAGGGCTCCTCACCAGGCCGTCCGCGGCTCGCCCCGGCCGGGTCCCCGAAACCGGGGGCACCTGACGTACGCTTGGCGACCGTGGCACTGTACGCGGCGTACGCCTCCAACATGGACCCCGAGCAGATGGCGGCCCGGGCTCCGCACTCGCCCATGCGCGGCACCGGCTGGCTGGCGGGCTGGCGGCTGACCTTCGGCGGCCAGGACGTGGGCTGGGACGGCGCCCTGGCGACCGTCGTCGAGGACTCCGACGAGCAGGTCTTCGTCGTGCTCTACGACGTGCCCGCCTGGGACGAGACCGAGCTGGACGCCTGGGAGGGCGCGGCCCTCGGCGTCTACCGCAAGACCCGGGTCCGGGTGTCCACGCTCGACGGCGACGTCCTGTGCTGGGTCTACGTGCTGGACGACTACGAGGGCGGCCTGCCCTCGGCCCGCTATCTGGGCATCCTCGCCGACGCCGCGGAGGCCGCCGGCGCCCCCGACGACTACGTCAAGGGCCTGCGCACGCGGCCGTGCAAGTCGCTCGGAGACTGAGCGCGCGCCCGGCGCGGCGGCGCCCGGCGGCCGGAGATCGGTGCCCGGAACGAGCCGGTAGTGTCGGCACGTGAGCAACGACCCCTATGAACTGGCGCGGGCCGCCGCGGAGCAGCTGCGCGCCCGGACGCCTTTCGACGACTTCGACGTGGCCCTGGTCATGGGCTCCGGCTGGGTCCCGGCCGCCGACGTGCTCGGCGCGCCGGAGGCCGAGTTCGCGGTCACCGAGCTGCCGGGGTTCGCTCCGCCGGCCGTGGAGGGCCACGCGGGGCGGCTGCGCGCGGTGGAGGTCGGCGGGCGGCGGGCCCTGGTCTTCCTCGGCCGCACGCACCTGTACGAGGGGCTCGGCGTCGACCCGGTGGTGCACGGTGTCCGCACCGCCCTGGCCGCCGGGGCCCGCGTGGTCGTCCTGACGAACGCCGCGGGCGGGCTGCGGCCCGAGCACCAGCGGGTGGGCGACCCGGTGCTGATCTCCGACCACCTCAACCTGACCGGCGACAGCCCGCTGACCGGGCCGACCTTCCTGGACCTCACCGAGGCGTACTCGGGGCGGCTGCGGGCGCTGGCGCGGGAGGTCGACCCGACGCTGGGCGAGGGCGTGTACGCGGGGCTGCGCGGGCCGACGTACGAGACCCCGGCCGAGATCCGGATGCTCCGTACGCTGGGCGCCGACATGGTCGGGATGTCCACCGTGGCGGAGACCATCGCGGCGCGGCAGGGCGGCGCCGAGGTGCTGGGCATCTCGCTGGTGACCAACATCGCGGCCGGGCTGGCCGAGGGGACCCTCGACCACGAGGAGGTGCTCGCCGCCGGGCGGGCCGCCGCCACCCGGATGGGCGAGCTGCTGGCCACGGTCATCTCCAAGGTGTGAGCCCGATGAACGACCGACCGGACCCGAGCGAACTGCGGCGGCGGGCCGAGGCGTGGCTGGCGCAGGACCCCGACCCGGTGACGGCCGCGGAGCTGCGCGCGATCCTGGAGTCCGGGGACGGTGCGGCGCTGGCCGGCCGGTTCGGCGCCCGGCTGGAGTTCGGCACCGCGGGGCTGCGCGGCGAGCTGGGCGCGGGCCCCAACCGGATGAACCGAGTGACGGTCATGCGCGCCGCCGCCGGCCTCGCGGCCCGGCTCCGTGACGCGGCGGAGTCCCCCTCGCCCGGCTCGGGCGTGGTGATCGGGTACGACGCGCGGCACGGGTCCGAACGGTTCGCGCTGGACACCGCCGCGGTCGTGACCGGGGCGGGGCTGCCCGCGTGGCTGCTCCCCCGGCCGCTGCCCACGCCGGTGCTGGCGTTCGCCGTACGCCACCTGGGCGCCGCGGCGGGGGTCATGGTGACGGCCAGCCACAACCCGCCGCGCGACAACGGCTACAAGGTCTACTGGGGCGACGGCGCGCAGATCGTCCCGCCGCTGGACGCGGAGATCTCGGCGGCCATCGACGCGGTCGGGCGGGTGGACGGGCTGCCGCTCGGGGAGGACTGGACGGTCCTCGGCGACGAGATCGTCGAGGCGTACCTGGACGCGCTGTCCGGGCTGCCGCTCGGCGGCGCCCGCGACGTCCGGACGGTCTACACGCCGCTGCACGGGGTCGGCCGGGACGTGCTGCTGCGCGCGTTCGCGCGGGCGGGGTTCCCCGAGCCGGCCGTGGTCCCCGAGCAGGCCGACCCGGACCCGGACTTCCCCACCGTGGCGTTCCCCAACCCCGAGGAACCGGGCGCCATGGACCTGGCGCTCGCCCTGGCCGCGCGCACCGGCGCCGACCTGGTGATCGCCAACGACCCGGACGCGGACCGCTGCGCGGTCGCGGTGCCCGACCCGGCGGCCGAAAGCGGCTGGCGGCAGCTCACCGGGGACGAGGTCGGCGGGCTCCTGGCCGAGCACGTGCTGCGCCACACCGGCGGCGCGGACCGCCTGGTGGTGACCACGATCGTGTCCTCGTCGCTGCTGTCGGCGATCGCCGGGGCACGGGGCGCGCGGTCCGCCGAGACGCTGACCGGATTCAAATGGATCATGAAGGCGGGCACGCCCGCCGACCGGATCGTGTTCGGGTACGAGGAGGCCCTGGGCTACAGCGTCGGCGGCGACGGCGGCGTGATCGTCCACGACAAGGACGGGATCGGCGCCGCGCTGGCGGTGGCCGCGCTGGCCGCCGAGGCGGCGCGGGAGGGCCGGTCGCTCACCGATCTGCTGGACGAGCAGGCCCGCCGGTACGGGCTGCACGCCACCGCGCAGCTGTCGGTCCGGGTGACCGACCTGGCGCTGATCGGCGCGGCGATGGCCCGGCTGCGCGAGGCGCCCCCGGCGGAGCTGGCCGGGCGCGCGGTGGAACAGGCCGACGACCTGTCCCTGGGGGCGGACGGGCTGCCTCCCACCGACGGGCTGCGGTTCCGGCTGGCCGCCGGGGCGTCCGGCGGCCCCGCCCGGGTCGTCGTCCGGCCCTCGGGCACCGAGCCCAAGCTCAAGTGCTACCTGGAGGTGGTGCGGCCCGTCCCGGCGGACGGGGACGTCGCCGCCGCCCGCACCGCGGCCCGCGCCGATCTCGGCGCACTCCGCGACGCCCTCGCCGCCGTCCTGGACCTCCCCGGCGCCTGAGGGGTCAGCCCAGCAGAGCGAGCAGCGCGGCGACGATCACCAGCGCGCCGGGGACGGCCAGGGCCGCGACCGCCGCCGGCGACCAGGTCAGCGCCCCCGCGCCGGCGGGCGTCTCCGGCGGCGCGGGCCGGGCCCCCTCCGCCACCGCGGCCTTGGGACGGTGGCGGTCGGCGATCTCGTTGAGCTGCTGGGCGGCGTACGTCGCCGGGGTGCGGCCCTTCAGCTTCGCGGCAACGGCCCCCGGCTGGTGGCGGGCGTCCCGCCGGGCCCTGGCCTCGGCCTTGGCCTGGGCGCGCGGCGAGGTGTGCAGCACCCACGACCTGACCTTGCGCTCGCCGCCGCCCTCCTCGGCGAACGTGACCATCAGGGCCTCGGCCCCCTCGATCCTCCGCGCGGCGGGCCAGGGCACCCGCGCGTCCCGCAGCGGGTTGCGGAGGGTGAGGCCCTCCTCGTCGGCGACCACGGCGGGCCGTAGGCCCAGGACGTAGGCGATGCCGCAGCCGAGCAGGAGCAGGGCGGTCATGACCACCGAGGCCATGTCCCGCCCGCGCACGGCGATGTCGAGGAGGTTGAGCGCGGCGAAGGCCACGAACGCCCAGGCGCCCACCCGGGCGCCGGTGGACCGGATCGTCAGCAGCGGGGTCATGTCCGCATCATGCCAGGACCGCCCGGCCGCCTCTCACCTCTCGCCCCGCAGCTCCGCGTACGCGGGCTTGATCACTTCGTTGATCAGTTCGAGCCGTTCGGCGAAGTCGATGAAGGCCGACTTCATCGCGTTCACCGTGAACCACTGCAGGTCGTCCCAGGTGTAGCCGAACGTGCCGGCCAGCTTGGCGAACTCCTCGGTGGGCGTGGTGCCGCTCATCAGCCGGTTGTCGGTGTTGACGGTGACCCGGAAGCCCAGCCGCCGCAGCAGCCCGATCGGGTGCTCGGCGATCGACTTGGCGGCGCCGGTCTGGATGTTGGAGGTCGGGCACATCTCCAGCGGGATCCGCTTGTCGCGCACGTACGCGGCCAGCCGGCCGAGCTTGGGCGCGCCGTCACCGTCCTCGGTGATGTCGTCGATGATCCGCACCCCGTGGCCGAGCCGGTCGGCGCCGCACCACTGGATCGCCTGCCAGATGGACGGGAGCCCGAACCCCTCGCCCGCGTGGATGGTGAAGTGGGCGTTCTCCCGCTGCAGGTACTCGAACGCGTCGAGGTGGCGGGTGGGCGGGTAGCCGGCCTCCGCGCCCGCGATGTCGAACCCGACCACCCCGGCGTCCCGGTACCGGACGGCCAGTTCGGCGATCTCCATGCTGCGCGCCTGGTGCCGCATCGCGGTGACCAGCGTCCCGACCCGGATCCCGTGGTCGCGGCGCCCCTGCCGGAACCCCTCCAGGACGGCCTCCACGACCTGCTCCAAGGACAGGCCGCCCGCCAGGTGCTGCTCGGGGGCGTACCGCACCTCGGCGTAGATGACGCCGTCCCCGGCCAGGTCCTCGGCGCACTCGTAGGCCACCCGGGTCAGCGCCTCGGCCGACTGCATGACCCCGACGGTGTGCGAGAAGGTCTCCAGGTAGCGCTCCAGCGACCCCGAGTTCGACGCCTCGGTGAACCAGGTGCGCAGGTTGCCGGCGTCGGTCGTCGGGAGATCGCCGTAGCCGCCGTCCCGGGCGAGATCCACGATGGTCTCGGTGCGCAGGCCGCCGTCCAGGTGATCGTGCAGCAGGACCTTGGGCGCGCGCCGGATGTCTTCGAGCGACGGACGATCGTTCATCTCAAGAATCTACCCGGCGCCCACCCTCCGCACGTTGGCAACTCTCGCCTACGAACCGCCCTTTTCCTGGTGTTCACCGCCAGGCGACCGCCCCGCGCCTCAGCGGGCAGGAGACGCGGCACGCGCCTGGGCGGTGGTCATGAGGGCGTGGGCTCCGTGGTCAGTTCGGTGTGACGGGCGGCGGCGCGGGCGATGTCGGGGCCCCGTTCCCAGAGGTCGGCGGGGTCGTCCGGCACCAGCGGCGCCCGTACGGCGTCCATCATCGGGTACGACAGCGTCCACGGCAGGCAGCGGCCGGGGGCGGCGGGGTCGGCGAACAGCGCGCGGATCCCGTCCGGGATCTCCGCCGGTGGCAACCGCGACCACTCGCCAAAGCAGATCGTGGCCGCGTCGACCAGGGACATTCCCGTACGTTCGGCCAGTTCGCGGGCCCACGCCGGGTCCTGCGGCACGGGCCCGCGTTCGGCGAGGAGGCGGCACAGCGCGGCGACCCGGTCGGCGCCGCCCCAGCCCTGCGGAACGGGATGTCCCTTGATCTCCCAGTCGGGGAGGCCGAGAGGGCCGAACGTGCCTTCGGGCGAATGTTCGAGGGCCTCGGAACGGTCGGTGTAGTGATGGCCGAAGACCAGGGACCCGTTCGGGGTGCGCCACAGTTCCAGTTCCCGGGGGCGCAGCCCGTCTCCGGTCCAGGTCAGGGTGAGGGCGCGCCAGCGTCCGCTGCCGTCGCCCGTGGGGGTTTGCGCCCTGGCGCGCAGGCTTTCGAGCCACGCTTCGCGGTTGTGCTCCTCCGTCCAGGGCCGGGTGGCGGCCAGCGCGTGCGCGCCCATCTTGCCGAAGTCGTGGTGGGTCCCCTTGCCGATGTCGCCGACGACGTCGATCGGGTGCGCGCTTTCCTTCAGCGGGCGCCGGGCCGCGTCAGCCATGAGCGCGCCCAGGCGCCGGCCGTAGGCGACCGTACGGAGGGACTTCGCGACCGGGAGGTCGCGGCGGGTGCGCAGGTCGGGCGGCAGGGACGGCTGCGGAGGCAACCCGAGCACGTCGCGCAGCCGGACCGACCGGTACATGCACTCGACGGTCGTGACGGCCATCGAGACGACCTCGTTCCGCAGCGGGACCTCCAGCCCCGGGACGGCCTCCGCGGCCTCCAGCGGGCCGCTGATCGCCGCGTCCACCAGCCGCTCGGCCTGCCGGCGGTCGAACGCGCGCAGGACCGCCGATCCCTCGGGGTCCGCGGGGACGAGGTGGGGCCACCAGCCGGGCGGGGCGAGCAGGAGGCGATCCTGCTTCTGCGTCGGCGAGTAGGGCAGCACGGCGGTCACCGTCCCGTCGTGGGCGGTGACGGTGATCGCGCCGCGCTCGTAGGCGACGCGGGCGGGACCGGCCGCGCCCGGGAACGTCACCTCGGCCGAGGACGGGGCCTCCGGGCGGCGGCGGAAGGTGTCCGGGTCCACGCTGAGGACCGGGCCCACGAACCGGTCCTGCTCCACGAGGAAGGTCTGCCAGGCGCCGTCCCGGTGGCGCGAGAAGAGGTCGGCGCCGCCGGCGTGCCAGGCACCGGCCCTGCCCTGCGCGGACAGGGTGTGGTCCTGCGGTTCGAGGAGCGGCCCTTTGGACGGGGCGGGGCGGCCGTGCGGGCCGATGACCTGGAGGCTCCCGTTCCTCCAGGTGATGGTGAGGAGGTCCATGTGCTGGAGGATCCGCACGTCGCCGCTGTCGTGCCTGCTCCGGTACGGGAGGGCCAGCTCGGACGGGATGCCGCCGCGGAGGGCGCCCAGCAGGGCGGTCACCGGGTCGGCCAGGTCCAGCCCGGCCGCGAGGCCGGGATCGAGGTCCTGGTAGCCCGCCTCGGCCAGCGGCACCAGCCGGCCGAGCGCGTGGTCCAATTCGGGCAGCGACCCCGAGCCCGCCTGCGCCTTCCACCCCCGGACGAGTTCGCGCAGGAGTTCCCGCAGCGCCGGTTCCGCCCACAGCGCGCGCAGCGCCGCCCGGCCGCCGGTGTGCGCGCGGCTGCTCAGGCCGTGCACGAACGCGTCCACCTGGACGGTGAGGGCGTGGCGGGCCTCGGGCCGTTCCTCCGGCAGCCGGGCCGCGAGCGCCCCGAAATCGATCTTCTCCGGCTTCCAGGAACAGGGCTCGACGTCACGGCGGTACCGCGTGAACATCGACGAGCCGGGGCCCGGCAGCGCGTCGTACACCGAACCGCCCGGGTACGGCAGCGCCGGGTCGTCCACGGCGGCCCCGGGCGCGGGGAGGAGCCGTTCACCGGCCTGGTCGACCAGCCGGAACAGCACCTCGGGCTCGCAGCGGCGGCCGGTGGTGAAGAACCACTCCGGCGGCACGTGGGCGCCCGCGTCCGCCTCGGCCAGCGCCTCCAGCCACATCTGGCGGATCTCCGCGGCCAGGTCGGCGTCCTGCGCGCGCTCGTCCGGCTCGGCGCGCAGCAGCAGGTCCAGGACGCCGGGGTCACCGGCCGCGATCCGGCCGAGCGGGCGCCGCGCGGCCCTCCAGACCGCGTGCGAGGCCCCCGGGAGCACGCCGGTGCGCAGCAGGCGCGCGGCGAGGCCGTCCTCGGCGTCCCGCTTCTTGACGCCCGCCGCCTTGGCGAGCGTCAGCAGGTCCGGGAAGATCCGCGCGTACGGGACGACGCCCGCCGCGAAGGCCGTCTCCAGGATCTCCAGGAAGCGGGCGTGCGCCTCATCCGCCGCCGGCCCCTCGGCCATCAGCTTGACGTGGTCGCGCAGCGCCCCCGGCGGGACCGCGTCCAGCGGCGCGAACTCCAGGAAGACAGCGTGCAGCCGGTCCAGGTCGCGCAGGCCGGGGTGCTTCTTCTCGACCTTGCGGGCCTCACCGAACGCCCACTCCGCCAGTTCCCGGACCCCGGCCGCCGCGAACTCCCGGCACGCCTCCTCGAAGAACGGGGGCAGGTCGGCGGCGGGCAGGGGCCGTGCGAGCCTGGTCACCCCCGACTTCGCCGCGCGCGGATCGGACTGGGCGGTGGCGGCCAGGGCGGCCAGTGAGGGGTGCTGGGTCGGCATGCCGGATCAGACTCGCCCGCCCGCGGACGGGTTCCCCTTACCCCTCAGGAACCCCTCTCCTCTCACAGACCTCTCAGGCCCCTCAGGAACCCCCCTAGGAGACGCGGTCGATGATGAGCGGGGGCAGGTCGGCGGCGCCGTCCTCGGCGATCTCAACGGCGCCCTCCAGCGCCTCCAGGGCGCGCGGGAAGCGCGCCACGTCGTCGGCGTACAGCGACAGCAGCGGCTGCCCCGCCACGACCTTGTCACCGGGCTTGGCGTGGCAGACGATCCCCGCGCCGAACGACACCGGGTCCTCCTTGCGCGCCCGGCCCGCGCCCAGGCGCCAGGCGGCCACACCGACGCCGAAGGCGTCCAGGCGGGTGAGGACGCCGGAGGACGGGGCGGTCAGCTCGTGCGCCTCCCGCGCCACCGGCAGCGGCGCGCGGGGGTCGCCGCCCTGCGCCGCGATCATCCGGTTCCACACGTCCATCGCCGAGCCGTCGCGCAGCGCGTCGGCCGGGTCCTTGGCGCCCTCCATGCCGGCCGCGGCGAGCATCTCGCGGCCGAGCGCGACGGTCAGCTCGACCACGTCCGCCGGGCCGCCCCCCGCCAGCACCTCGACCGACTCGGCGACCTCCACCGCGTTCCCGACGGCGTTGCCCAGCGGACGGTCCATGGCGGTCAGCAGCGCGACCGTCCGCACACCGTGGTCGGCGCCGATGGCGACCATCGTCTCGGCCAGCTCGCGGGCGTCCCCGGCCGTCTTCATGAACGCGCCCGAGCCCACCTTGACGTCCAGCACCAGCGCCCCGGTGCCCTCCGCGATCTTCTTCGACATGATCGAGGACGCGATCAGCGGGATCGACTCGACCGTGCCGGTCACGTCGCGCAGCGCGTACAGCTTGCGGTCGGCCGGGGCCAGCCCGCCGCCCGCCGCGCACACCACCGCGCCCGTGCCGCGCAGCACCGCCAGCATCTCGGCGGTGCTCAGCGAGGCCCGCCAGCCCGGGATCGACTCCAGCTTGTCCAGGGTGCCGCCGGTGTGCCCGAGCCCGCGTCCCGACAGCTGCGGCACCGCGGCGCCGCAGGCCGCCACCGCCGGGGCCAGCGGCAACGTGATCTTGTCGCCCACGCCGCCGGTGGAGTGCTTGTCGGTGGTCGGCCGGTCCAGCGCCGACCACTCCATCCGCTCCCCGGAGTCGATCATCGCCTGGGTCCACCGGGACACCTCGGCGCGGCTCATCCCGTTCAGCAGGATCGCCATGGCCAGGGCCGACATCTGCTCCTCGGCCACCTCGCCGCGGGTGTACGCGGCGACCGCCCAGTCGATCTGCGCGGGCGTCAGCTCCGCGCCGTCCCGCTTGGCCCGGATGACGTCGATCGCGTCCACGCTCAGCTCCTCGCGGTCAGGTCGTGCGGGCCGAAGGCGTCCGGCAGGACCTCCGACATGGGACGGACACCGCGGACGGTCTCCAGCAGCAGGCCCGGCCCGCCGTGCTCGTACAGCAGCTGGCGGCACCGGCCGCACGGCATCAGCGGATCACCGTTGCGGTCGACCACCGCGACCGCCACCAGGCGGGGCCGGCCCGTCACACCGTCCCCGTACAGGGCGCTGACCAGGCTGCACTCGGCGCACAGCCCGACACCGTAGGAGGCGTTCTCCACGTTGCACCCGGTGATGACCCGGCCGTCGCTGGTCAGCGCCGCCGCCCCGACCGGGAAGCCGGAGTACGGCGCGTACGCGCGGCCCATCGCCGTGCGGGCCGCGGCGCGCAGCCCCGCCCAGTCGATCTCTCCCAAGGTCTCTTCCATCAGGCTCTCCCCCGGATCACCGGCCGCCGGTCAGCGGGCCTCGCCACGACGGTAACGCTGGCCGTTGCTCGCCGGCATCCGCAGCCGCTGGCTGGCCAGGGCCAGCACCAGCAGCGTGGTCAGGTGCGGGGTGAACGACACCAGCTCGCCCGGGACCGAGTCGCTGAGCAGGAACCACACCAGCAGGCCCGCCGCCGCCACCACGGCCAGCGCCGCGCCCACGAAGGCGTTGCGCACCTGGCGCCGGTCCAGGTCGGTGGCGATCTGCGGGCGCAGCCGGTTGCCGCGCACCATCTGCCACACCGCCACGGCCACCAGGATCACGGTGACGAACAGCAGCAGCGCGTGCACCGACTCGCCGCCGCCGCGCACGTTCATCGCGTCGGTGTAGCCGAACAGCAGCGAGCCGGTGGCCATCCCGCCGGGCCGCCAGTTACCGAAGATCATCGCGGCCAGGCCGATGAACCCGCGCCCGCCGGTCTGCCCGTCCTGGTAGACCGGCGACGCCACGGTGACCAGGAACGCGCCGCCCAGGCCCGACAGCGCGCCGGAGATGACCACGGCGGCGTACTTCATCCGGTAGACCTTCACGCCCAGCGACTCGGCCGCGTACGGGTCCTCGCCGCAGGACCGCACCCGCAGCCCGAACGCCGTCCGCCACAGCACGAAGAAGCTGAGCGGGATCAGCAGCAGCGCCAGCAGGGTCAGCAGCGACATCCCGGTGGTGAGGCCACGCAGGATCCCGGCCACGTCCGAGAGGACGAACCAGTGCCGCTGCTCCAGGGCGCCCAGCGCGTCCGGGCTCTTCCAGCCGAAGATCTCCCCGCCCGACAGCACGGGCGCGGTCAGCGTCCCTATGGGTTCCACCGGCGGGGACTGCCGGGGGCCTCCGCCCAGCGCCTTGGCGGCGCCGGTGTTGAAGATCAGCCCGGCCAGGAACTGGGTGAGCCCCAGCCCCAGGATGTTGATCGCCACACCGGACACGATGTGGTCCACGCCGAAGGAGACGGTCGCGACCGCGTGCAGCAGCCCGCCCAGCGCGCCGCCGATGATCCCGGCGACCACCCCGGCCCACGGGCCCCACTGGTAGCCGGCCCATGCCCCGGTCCAGGTACCGAGGATCATCATGCCTTCGAGGCCGATGTTGATGATCCCGGCCCGTTCGGCCCAGAGACCGCCCAGCCCGGCCAGGAAGATCGGCACCGCGAGCCGCAGCGCCGCGCTGACCGTGCCGCTGGAGGTGACGTCGTCGGCGCCGGTCAGCACCCGGACCAGCGACAGCAGCACCAGCAGGGCGGCGCCCAGCATCAGGTAGTGCGGCCAGCGCAGGCGGCTGCCCGCGTTCGCGAGCCTGGCCTTCACCGCGGGGGCGGTGGTGGCGGTGCTCATGACGCCTCCCTGGCCAGGTCGTGTCCGGTGGCGAGCTCGTCGGCCACGGTCCGCTGCTGCAACCGGATCTCCCAGCGCCGCACCAGCTCGTAGACGATGACGACGGTCAGCACGACCACGCCCTGCATCACCCCGACGATCTCCTTGGGCACGTCGACCTCCTGCAGCACGTCGGAGGTCTGGTCGAGGAAGGCGAACAGCAGCGCGGCCAGCGCGATGCCCGCCGGATGGTTGCGGCCCAGCAGCGCCACCGTGATCCCGGTGAAGCCCAGCCCGGCCGGGAAGTTCAGCGAGTACTCGTAGGAGGCGCCGAGCAGCTCGGGCATCCCGATCAGGCCCGCCACCGCGCCGGACGCCACCATCGTGATCACGACCATGCGGCGGGCGCTGACCCCGCTGGCCTGCGCCGCCGTCGGCGACAGCCCGGAGATCTTCAGGTCGAACCCGAACCGGGTGTGGTTGATCACCACCCAGAACACGATCCCGACCACCGCGGCCAGCGGCAGCAGGCCGTACACCTGGCCGGGCAGGTCGGCGAGCGTCGGCGCGACCACCAGGGCGGTCACCGCCACGAACAGCACCGCGCCCACCGCGCCCAGGACCAGCCCGGGGGTGGCGCCGCGACCGGGGTTGGACACCGCCTGGCGGCGGTGCACGGAGTAGATGATGACCGCCGAGCCACCGACGAGGATCAGCGCCAGCCCCGGCCCGGAGAACAGCGCGGTCAGCACGTCGTTGAACGGGCCCACCCGGCCCGCCTCCGGGATCGGCGCGGTCGCGACGTTGTTGCTGCCCGGCCGGACCTCGGCCAGCCGCTGGTCGTTGAGCAGGTACGCGATCAGGCCGGTGGCGATCGCGTTCAGCATGATGGTGGACAGCACCTCGCTGACCCCGCGGGTGACCTTGAGCACGCCCGCGATCGCGGCCCACAGGCCGCCGATCAGCATCGCCGCCACGATCACCAGGAACTGCCCGATCGGGGCGGGCAGGGTCAGCGCGCCGCCGAGCGCGGCCGACAGCATCGCCGCCAGCCGGTACTGGCCGTCCACGCCGATGTTCAGCAGCGCCATCCGGAACCCGATCGCGACCGCGACCGCCGACAGGTAGTAGCGGGTGGCCCGGTTGATGATGTCGACGAGCGAGTTGTCGGTGGTGCCGTAGTCCACCATGCTCGTGATCGAGCTGAACGGGTCGGCCCCGGTGACCCGGAGCAGCACCATCGTGATCAGCAGCGAGATCAGCAGCGCCAGGATCGGCGCGCCGATCCGCAGCCCCAGCCCCCGCGGCCCCAGCCCCTGCATGATCGCCCGCCAGGCCGGCACCTCGGAGCCGGACGCGCCCGCGACCGCCGTCGCGGCCCCGTCCCCGGACGGCTTCGCGGACTTCGCGAGGTTCGCGGGCTGCTCGGACTTCGCAGGCTGCTCGGACTTCGCGGGCTTCTCCGGCCCGCCCTTCTCGCCGGGCCCGCTCATGACGACGCCTCGTTCGCCGCGCCGGTCATCGCGGAGCCGAGCTCCTCGGGGGTGACCGAGCCCGGATCGACCCGCGCGACCAGCCGGCCGCGGAGGATCACGTGCAGGGTGTCGGACATACCGATGAGTTCCTCAAGATCGGCGCTGATCAGCAGGACGGCCAGCCCGGCGGCCCGGGCCTCGCGCAGGTACTCCCAGATGGCGGCCTGGGCGCCGACGTCGATGCCGCGGGTGGGGTGCGCGGCGATCAGCAGCCGCGGCTCGCCGGACATCTCCCGGCCCACGATCAGCTTCTGCTGGTTGCCGCCCGACAGCGCGGCGGCGGGCACGTCGATGCCCGGCGTGCGGACGTCGTACTCGCGCACGATCCGGGTGGTGTCGCGGCGCGCGCCCCGCCGGTCCACCCAGGGGCCGCGCACGTTGGGACGCCGGGTCTGGTGCCCCAGCATCCGGTTCTCCCACAGGGTCCCTTCGAGGATCAGCCCGTGCCGGTGCCGGTCCTCGGGGATGTAGGCGATCCCGGCCTCCCGGCGGCGCCGGGTCGGCCAGTGCGTGATGTCCTCGCCGCCGTAGGCGATCGTCCCGGCGTCGGCGTGCCGGATGCCCATGATCGTCTCGATCAGCTCGCCCTGCCCGTTGCCCTCCACCCCGGCCAGGCCGACGATCTCGCCGCGGCGGATGCGCAGCGACACCCCGTCCACCACGGGACGGCCCTCGGAGGTGAGCACGGTGAGCCCGTCCACCTGGAGCTGGACCTCGTCGGTGACCGTGGAGTCGCGCAGCTCGGGGGTGGGCAGCTCGGAGCCGACCATGAGCTCGGCCAGCCGGCGGGAGGTGACCTCGGCCGGGTCGAGCCTGGTGGCGACGGTGGTGCCGCGGCGCAGCACCGAGATGCTGTCGGCCACCGACAGGACCTCGTCCAGCTTGTGCGAGATGAACAGCACGGTGAGGCCCTCGGCGCGCAGCTCGCGCAGGTTGCCGAACAGCTCGTCGACCTCCTGCGGGACGAGCACCGCCGTGGGCTCGTCCAGGATCAGCACCCGGGCGCCCCGGTAGAGCACCTTCAGGATCTCGACCCGCTGCCGGTCGCCGACGCCCAGCGTCTCCACCATGGCGTCGGGATCGACCCGCAGCCCGTACGCGGCGGACATCTCGGTGATCTTGGCGCGGGCGGCGGCGAAGTCGATCCGGCCGCGGCGCCGGGGCTCGGCGCCCAGGATCACGTTCTCCAGCACGGTCAGGTTGTCGGCCAGCTTGAAGTGCTGGTGGACCATGCCGATGCCGCGGGCGATCGCGTCGGCGGGGCCGCGGAACGACACCTGCTCGCCGTCGATCTCGATGGTGCCCTCGTCCGGCCGCTGCATCCCGTACAGGATCTTCATCAGCGTGGACTTGCCGGCGCCGTTCTCGCCGCACAGCGCGTGGACCTCACCGCGTTCGATGGTGAGGTCGACGTCGCGGTTGGCCACCACACCGGGGAACCGCTTGGTGATCGATGTCAGCCGTACGGCCGGCACCTGGTCGGGCACGAGTGCCCCCTCCTGACTCGTGTCGGCGGTCCCGCCCCGCGCACGCGCGGGCGCGCGGCGCGGGCCGCCGGGCCGTTACGTCCCGGCCGGACCGGATGCCCGGTCCGGTCGGGACGCGTCATGGCTCGCCCGCTCAGGGCTTGGTCGGCACCTGGATCTTGCCGGACACGATCTCGGCCTTGTAGCCGTCCAGCTTGGCCTTGATGTCGTCCACCTTGTTACCGGAGAGCGCGTACCCGACCCCGTCGTTGGTGAGGTCGTACTTCTTGGTCCCGCCCTGGAAGGTGTCCTTGCTGACGGCGCTGACGAAGTCGAACACCGCGACGTCGACGCGCTTCAGCATCGAGGTGAGGATGTAGTCCTTGGCCTCGGCGACCGCAGGCTGGTTGTACTGGTCGGAGTCGACCCCGACGGCCCACTTCTTGGCCGCGCCGGCGGTCTTGATCACGCCGATCCCGGCGCCGCCGGCGGCGTGGTAGATCACGTCCGCGCCCGCGTCCAGCTGGCCCTTGGCCGCCTCGTTGCCCAGCGCCGGGTTCTTGAAGCCGTCGAAGTTCGGCGGCTGGGTGAGGTACTTGGCCGGCAGGACCTTGATGTCCGGGCGGGCGTGCTTGGCGCCCGCCTCGTACCCGGCCTGGAACTTGTGGATCAGCGGCACGTTCACGCCGCCGATGAAGCCGATGGTGCCGGTCTTGGACTTCAGGGCCGCGGCGGCGCCCACCAGGAACGAGCCCTGCTCCTCGGAGAAGCAGGCGCCCATCACGTTGGCGCCCTCGACCTTGCACTGGTCGGCGTCCACGACCAGGAACTTGGTGTCCGGGAAGTCCTTGGCGACCTTGTTGATCGCGTTGGTGTAGGCGAAGCCCACGCCGATGACCGGGTTGTACTTCTTGTTCGCCAGCAGCCGCAGGCGCGACTCCTTGTCGGCGTCCGGCTCGTCGGGCTTGGCGGAGATCTCCTCCGTCGTGATGTTGAGGTCCTTCTTGACCCGGTCCAGGCCCGCCGCCGCCGAGTCGTTGAACGACTGGTCACCGCGGCCGCCGATGTCGAAGGCCAGCCCGACCTTCAGCGTCTGCTTGCCGTCTCCCCCGGCACCCGCGTCGTCGGCCTTCTTCCCACCGCATGCCGCAGCGCCGAGCGTCAGCGCTGCGCTCGTCGCGGTGACGAGCGAGATCTTCAGTGCACGGCGCAACGTAGCGCTCCTTCCGTTCCCCTGAAATCGATCGGGACGCTACATTGCAAAACTCGGAAAACGCCCACCGTGCACCGATTCGCAACGCGTCCGTTACCAAGGTGTAGGGAAGAATCGCCACAGGTCAGGACACGGACCGCTCCTCCCGGGAACGGCCCTCATCAGGCCAGGGCCGCACCCTCCACGGGCTCGGACTCGCCCTGGCGCCCGCCGTCCCACAGCGCGGTGAGCGCGGTGGCGGTCAGGACCCGGACGCCGACCCCGATGCAGCTCTCGTCCACGTCGAAGTCGCCGCGGTGCAGGTCGTACTCGGTCGCCGAACCCGGGGTGCGCACCCCGAGCCGGGCCAGCGCGCCCGGGATCGACTCCAGGTACCAGCCGAAGTCCTCGCCGCCCAGGCTCTGCGGGGTGGGCACCGCCGCCTCGTCCCCGATCACCTGCGCCGCCGCGTCCCGGAACATCTGGACGCTGGCGGCCTCGTTGACCGTGGGCGGCACGCCGCGGACGTACTCCAGGGACGCCTCCACGTCGTAGGCGGCGGCCACCGAGTGCAGCAGCGCCTTCATCATCTCCGGCGCCCGGTGCCACGCCTCGTCGTCCAGGCAGCGGACGGTGCCCTCGGCGATGCCGTCGTCGGGGATCGCGTTGGCCACCGATCCCGCCGCCACCCGCCCCCACACCAGCGACAGGCTGGAGCGCGGGTCGACCCGGCGGGACAGCGCCGAGGGCAGCTCGGTCACGATCTTGGCCAGCGCGTACACCAGGTCGGCGGTCAGGTGGGGGCGGGCGGTGTGCCCGCCCGGCCCGGTCACCTTCACGTACACCTTGTCGCAGGCCGCCGTGATCGGGCCGGTGCGCAGGCCCAGCTGCCCCACCTCGATGCGGGGGTCGCAGTGCAGCGCGAACGCGCGGTCGACCCCGGCGATGCCGCCGGCCGCCATCACGTCCAGCGCGCCGCCCGGGGTCTCCTCGGCGGGCTGGAACAGCAGCCGCACCCGGCCGGGCAGCAGCCCCGCCCGGGCCTGCTGGGCCAGGAAGAGCCCCGCGCCCAGCACCATCGCGGTGTGCACGTCGTGGCCGCAGGCGTGCGCAACGCCCGGCACCGTGGAGCGGTACGCGACGTCCTTCTCGTCCTGGAGGGGCAGCGCGTCGATGTCGGCGCGCAGCGCGACCGTCGGACCCTCCTCGGGGCCGATGTCGCAGATCAGGCCGGTGCCGCGGGGCAGGATCCGGGGCCGCAGCCCGGCCTCGGCCAGCCGCTCGGCGATGCGCCGGGTGGTGCGGTGCTCGGCGTACCCCAGCTCGGGGTACATGTGCAGGTCACGGCGGAAGCCGATCAGCGACTCGCCGGCGCGTGCCAGGAACGCGTCGAGCTGGAGCTGCAAGGCGGCCCCGCCCGGCCCGGCGAGACGGGCCGGGCGCGGTGCGGCGCCACCGCCGTCCTCGGCGCGCTCGCCCGCCGCCGGGACGGAGGGTGGTTCAAGCCCGGGCATCACCTCGGGTGCCGGTTGGGTCATGTGCGCCCCCTGCGCGTTGGCGGAGCCGGAAGGCGTCCGCCCGGTGGTCTGTTGGGTGCTGCGTCCGGTGCGCTCGTGGCCCCGGGCGGGGTCGCCGCGGCCCGCCGCTCCGGCGGGGTCGGGGTCGTCAGGTCCCGGCATGGGCCACCTCCCCGAATGTGACGAACCTGTCCTGGGCGAGCTCCATGACCGCCGCGTCGACCATGTCCGGGACCGAGCCGCCCTCGGCGCGGATCGCGCGCTGGCGTTCGTACGGCGCCCCGTACTCCAGGACCTCGCCGGCGACCTTGAGCTCCTCGGCGCAGCCGAGCCGGTCCGCCACCGGCTCCAGCTCGCGGATCAGCTCGTAGAGATCGTCGCGGAGCGGAGCGGTGCCACCCGCGTCGTCGGTGATGACGATGGCGTCGAGTCCGTACCGGGTGGCGCGCCACTTGTTGTCGCGTACCACCCAGGCGGCCGGCCGCGGCAGCGTGTAGCCGCGGTCGAGCTGCTGTTCGAAGAGCGTGACCAGGCACTGGCACAGTGCCGCGGCCATGCCCACTTCCCGCAGGGTGGGGATCCCGTCGAACATCCGGATCTCGACGGTGCCGAAATCAGGATGCGGGCGGATGTCCCACCACACCTCCTTGATACTGCGGATGGTACCCGCACGCAGCAAGGTGTCCATGTAATCCTCGAACGCCGCCCAGTCGTCCAACAGGTGGGGCGGCCCGGCCGTGGGGAGCTGGCCGAAGACCACGGCGCGGCTGGAGGCCAGGCCGGTGTCGTTGCCGCTCCAGTACGGGCTGGAGGCGGTGAGGGCGAGGAAATGCGGCAGGTAGGCCGAGAGCGCGTTGACGATGGGGATGGCCTTGGCCCCGTCGGTCACCCCGACGTGGACGTGCACGCCGAAGGTCTGGATGCGGCGGGCCAGCCACTGCATCTGCTCGACCAGGTCGGCGTACCGCTGGACGGGGGCCATGACCGCGTCCCGCCAGTCGCTGATGGGGTGGGTGCCCGTGCAGGCCAGGGTGATGCCGAGCCCGGCGGCGGCGGTGCGCAGCTCGGCCAGCGTCGCGGACAGGTCGGCGGTGGCCTGCCCCACGGTGTGGGAGATATCGGTCACCACCTCGACCGTGGACTCCATGAGCTCGTGCCGGACCTTCGGATTGTCACCGCCCTCACTGAGCGAGGGCAGGGCGGCCAGCACCTCGCGGGCGTCCTGCCGCAGGTGCCGGGTCTCCGCGTCGACGAGCTGGAGCTCCCACTCAACGCCCAGCGTCGCGCCGCGCGACGGCTTGAAGTCAATGGCCACGGCCAACCTCCGTCCACAATCCTCGCAGGTCGATGCGTGGCACGTGGCGCAATTCAGCCAGCGGGTCCCTGAGCCTGGACAAACGCCTGATCCAGTTCCGGGGTATCACACTCCATGATGGCGCCCAGTGCCGCCACCCCGTGGGAAACCATGCCCTTGGCGGATCATTTGACTCGTCCGGGCGGGCGCCGATCACGCGCCGTCACTCTTTTCGGTCATCCACCTCCCAGTCTGACATGACCCAAAGGGACTAGTCCGTCGGCCCGGAACCTACTATGACCACTCTAGGTGACATATGCATATCAGAGAGTGTTGGTGGGGATATTGGCGCTATGACCGCTTCCGTGGGGGGCCGCGCCGGCTCCCTGCCGGAAGCGGCCGGAACGGCGACCGGAACGTCGTTTACGCCCTAGCGTCGGGGATTCGGCGCCGGGGTCGCTTCTTCTCCGGATTCGTCGCTTGATCTTCTACTCTTCTGGGGGTCATGAGCATGAACAGGGCGACCGGGAACGAGGGGTGGCGCGATCGTGCGAGCACAGTCACCGGGTACGCCGCCGCCGGCGGCACCGCGAGCGGCACGCGCTCACCGAGCTCACCGGGGAACGTGCCGGTGAGGCGCCGTGAACGCGCCGCCGCGGCGCTCACGCTCCCGCTGGTCACCGCGTCCCTCCTCGCCCCCGCGGGCGCGGCGTCCGCCGCCCCGGCGGCCCCGGCGGGGCCGGAGGCACTGCCCGCGGGCGCGCGCACCTCGCCCGTCACCCCGCCCGGCGCCTCCCCCGCCACCGCGCCCGGCCCGTCCGAGCCGCTCGGCGGTGCCCAGCTCGGCGGCAAGGGCGTGGTCGTCGACCGGCAGGCGGGCGTCCCCGCCGCCCCGAAGATCAAAGCGTCCTCGTATCTCATCGCCGACGGCGACACCGGCGAGGTGCTCGCGGCCAAGGACGCGCACGGCCACTACCTGCCGGCCAGCACCCTCAAGGCGCTCACCACGCTGGCCCTGGTCCGCAGGCTCGACCCGGCCGCGGTGGTCCGGCCGACCCAGGAGACCTGCGACGTCGAGGGCACCAAGGTCGGCATGACGCCGAAGATGGAGTACAAGGTCTCCGACCTGTTCCACGCCCTGATGATGATGTCGGCCAACGACGCGGCGCTCGCGCTCGCGCAGGCCAACGGGGGCCTGGAGAAGACCCTGGCCGACATGAACGCCGAGGCGCGCCGGATCAACGCCCGCGACACCCTGGCCGGATCGCCCAACGGCCTGGACAAGGACCTCGGGCTCAGCGTCAAGACCCAGCACACCTCGGCCTACGACCTGGCGCTGATCCTGCGCGAGGGGCTGAAGATCCCCGCCTTCCGCACGTACATGGAGACCATCGACCACCACTTCCCGGCGCCTCCCACCAAGAAGGAGCGCAAGCGCGGCAAGAAGGTCGGCGGCTACCCCATCCACACCCACAACCGGATGCTCCCGGGGCAGTCGCACGAGTACAAGGGCATGATCGGCGGCAAGAACGGCTACACGATCGCCGCCCACCAGACCTTCGTGGCGGCGGCCCGCCGGGACGGCCACACGATCATCATCTCGCTGATGCGGGCCGACGAGCCGCCCTCCCGCTACGCCGCCAAGCTGCTGGACTGGGGCTTCGCGGCACGCGGGAAGGTGCGGCCGGTCGGCACGCTGGTCCCGCCCGGCGACCTGACCCCCAAGAAGAAGGACGGCGACGCGGGCGGCGTGCTGCCCACCAACCCGCTGACCCAGGACGACTCCGCCGGGGGCTGGGGGCTGCTGCTCGCCGGAGGGGCCGGAGCCGCCGCGGTGGCCGGAGGGCTGCTGTTCCTGGTGGCACGGCGGCGCCGTGGCCAGGAGGCCGGCGCGGCCCCCGACCCGCTGCCGCCCGCCCCGTACGACGAGTCGATTCCCTGACCTGTTTCAAAGTCCCGGCCGCCCTAACTAAGTCCCGGCGCTACGTTCCTGCCGCGCCCAGGCGTCCCGCGCTGGCCGCGGGACGGTTGGGCGGGGCCGGGGCCTCAGGTCCGTCCGCCTCGGGGAGCGTCCCGGCCGGGTCCGCCTCCTCGGGCGCGTCCACGCTGAGCACCGCCGACCGGGTCGCCGTCCAGGCGGCCACGACGAGCAGGAAGCGGGACACGATGTTGATCCACACCATCAGCCCGACCAGCACGGCGAACGAGGCGTACACCGGGTTGTCGGTGACGCGGCCCAGCAGCAGCGCCGCGGCCTGTTTGAGCACCTCGAAGCCCAGCGCGCCGAACAGAGCGCCCCGGAAGATCGTCCGCCAGGGCGCGCGGGTCCCCGACAGCCGGGAGAACAGCATCAGGAAGACCAGCGTGTCGAAGGTGATCGCCACCGCCAGCGACAGCAGCCGCAGCGCGGTGCCCGCGCCGGTGACCTCGTCCAGCCCCAGCCAGCCCAGCATGAGGTGCGAGGCCGAGGTGGTGAGCGCCGTGACCGCCATGCCGGTGACGAGGACGGCGCCCAGGAACGCCAGCACGCCCGCGTCCCAGAGCTTCGTCAGGAAGAAGTTGCCCTCGGGCTGCGGCTCGTTGCCCCAGATCTCGCGCAGCGACTCGCGGAGCATCTGAACGCAGCCGAGCCCGGCCACCAGGAGGCCGGCCAGCCCGACCAGCCCCACCGCGATCTTGGACCGGGCGATCTGCTCGACCTGGAGCCGGTCCGCGAGGCCGGGCAGCAGCGAGTTGACCGCGCGGACGAAGTAGTCGCGGGCCTCGTCGCTCACCCCGACCAGGTAGCCCAGCAGCGCGTACGCCAGCGCCAGCAGCGGGAAGAACGCCAGGAACCCGTAGCAGGTCAGCGCCGCGGCCAGCCGGTCACCGCGGCGGTCCTGGTAGCGCTCGAAGGCGCGGGCGAGGTGGTCGAACCACCTCCACCGTTCCCGCCCGGCGCGCAGCATCCCCGCACCGCCCTCCCGCGCGGCGGTGACGCGGTCGCCGGTTTTGCCGATGATCTGGCGCATGCACGCGAATGTACCCAGCTTGGGGTGGTCGATGCTCCCCCGGGTGATCGGGTGGTCACCCGCTGCCGGGGGCGGCGAACGCGAAGTGGCGCCGGGGCCGCCAGACGCCGTCGGCGCCGTGCTCGTACAGCGAGAAGCCGCGGACCTCGAACGCCGCCTCGTACCCGGCGAGGTCCTTGAAGGCCCGGTCCATGACCTCCTCGGGCAGGTGGTGCGCCACCGTCACGTGCGGGTGGTACGGGAAGGGCAGCTCGGCGGCGAGCGGGCCGGCCATCACCCGGCTCTGCAGCCGCTCGCAGCCCCCGATCCCCTCGGCCAGCGCGATGAACACCACCGGCGAGACCGGGCGGAACGTGGCGGTGCCGCGCAGCCTGATCCCGAACGGCTGCTCGGTGCCCGCGACCTCCCGGAGGTGGTCCTCGATCACGCCCAGCGCGTCCGCGCCGACCTCGGTGGGCGGCACCAGCGTGATGTGGGTCGGGATCGCATGGGCGAGCGGATCGCCGAGAGCCCCCCGCAGGCGCTGCAGCTGGGCGCCGTACGGGTCCGGGATCGGGATCGCCACCCCGATCGTGCGCGAGGGCTCAGTGGCCACGTCCCGCGAATCCCACGCGTTCACGCACGACCTCCATCGTCCGCCGGGCGACCTCGCCCGCCCGCGCGGCGCCCTCGTCCAGGACGCGGTCCAGCTGGTCCTGGTCGTCCAGTAGCTTGAGGGCCCGCTCGCGGATCGGTGTGAAGGTGTCCAGGACCAGCGCGGCGAGGTCCTTCTTGAACTGCCCGTACCCGGCACCCTCGTAGCGACGCTCCAGATCGGCGATCGGTGCGCCGTCGAGCGCGGAGTAGATGCGCAGGAGGTTGGTGACGCCCGCCTTGTTCTCCTCGTCGTAGCGGACCTCGGTGCCGGTGTCGGTGACCGCGCGCATGATCTTCTTGCGCATCGGGCCGGGCTCCTCCAGCACGTCGATGATGCCCTGCGGCGAGGAGGCCGACTTGCTCATCTTGGCGGTCGGCTCCTGGAGGTCGGTGATCTTCGCGGCGTTCTCGGGGATGTACGCCTCGGGCAGCACGAACGTGTCGCCGAACCGGTGGTTGAACCGCTGCGCCAGGGTGCGGGTGAGCTCCAGGTGCTGCCGCTGGTCCTCGCCGACCGGGACCTGGAACACGCGCTCGCCGGGGCCCGGCTCGGGCGTGTAGAGGAGGATGTCGGCGGCCTGCAGGATCGGGTAGGTGAACAGGCCGACGGTGGTGCCGCCGGTGCCCTGCTTGGCCGACTTGTCCTTGAACTGGGTCATCCGGCCGGCCTCGCCGAACCCGGTGATGCAGCCCAGCACCCAGGCCAGCTCGGCGTGCTCGGGGACCTGGCTCTGCACGAACAGGGTGGCCCGTTCGGGGTCCAGGCCCATCGCCAGCAGCTGCGCGACCGCCACCCGGGTGCGGCGGCGCAGCGTCGCGGGGTCGTGCTCGACCGTGATCGCGTGCAGGTCGACCACGCAGTAGAACGCCTGGTGGGTGTCCTGGAGCGCGACCCACTGCCGCAGCGCGCCGAGGTAGTTGCCGAGGTGGAAGGAGTCGGCGGTCGGCTGGATGCCGGACAGCACGCGCGGGGTCGCGGTGCCGGCCTCGGCACCGGTCACGGCACTGGCGGGGTTGGACGCTTCGGACATGGTCACGGTTCGATTCTCTCAGGTCTCTCGGGGGACGGCGTCACCGGCGGGGCGCCCTCGGGGGCGCGGGCGCCGGAGGCTCCGTCGGCGGACGGTTCCGATCGGCGGCGCGGGGCCGGGCGGCCGGCGGCCGGGCGGCCGGATCCGCGGCGCGTGGCGAGGGCGTGAGGGGCTCCGGTGCGATCGTCCATGGCCGGGGTCCGTTCTCCTCCACGCCGCCGGGCCGCGAGGCCGTCCAGGCTACCGGTTCGCCCGTCCCCGGCCGGGGTTCCGGATAGCCTGGACGGCGTCTCCGCAGGCGGGCCCTCGCACCCGGTGTCCCCGCGACATCGTCCGAACGAAACACACGACCAGGAGGTCTTTCTGTGAAGCTGCTCGTCACCGGAGGAGCCGGCTACATCGGCAGCGTCGTCTCCGCCCAGCTGCTGGAGGCAGGGCACGAGGTGGTCGTGCTCGACGACCTGTCCACCGGGCACGAGGACGCGGTCCCGGAGGGCGCCCGGCTGGTCCGGGGCACGCTGCGGGACGAGGCGCCGCGGGTGCTGGAGGGCGCGGGCTTCGACGCGGTCCTGCACTTCGCGGCCAAGTCCCTGGTGGGCGAGTCGGTGGAGAAGCCGTGGCTCTACTGGGACAAGAACCTGGGCGAGTCGCTGGCCCTGCTGGACGCGATGCGCGTCGCCGGGGTGCGCCGGATCGTCTTCTCGTCCACGGCGGCGACCTACGGCGAGCCGGAGTCCACGCCGATCGTGGAGACCGACCCGACCCGGCCCACCAACCCCTACGGCGCGACCAAGCTGGCGATCGACACCACGCTCGCCGAGTACGCCCGGCTGTTCGGCATCGGCGGCGTCTCGCTGCGCTACTTCAACGTCGCCGGGGCCCGGCTCGCGGGGGACGGCGGCCAGGGCGAGCGGCACACCGTGGAGACCCACCTGATCCCCAACGTGCTGAAGGTCGCGCTGGGCGAGCGGGAGGCGGTCAACGTGTTCGGCGACGACTACCCGACGCCGGACGGCACCTGCCTGCGCGACTACATCCACGTGGTCGACCTCGGCCTGGCGCACCTGCTGGCGCTGGAGGCGTGCGCGCCCGGCACCCACCAGATCTTCAACCTCGGCAACGGCAGCGGGTTCTCGGTCCGGGAGGTCGTCGAGGTGTGCCGCGAGGTGACCGGCCACCCGATCCCGATGGAGGTGGGCGCCCGGCGGCCCGGCGACCCGGCGGTGCTGGTGGCCTCGTCCGACAAGATCAGGTCGGAGCTGGGCTGGAAGCCCGAGCGGGACCTGCGCGCGATGGTCGCCGACGCCTGGACCTTCCTCCGGTCCCGATGACCTCCGCGCCCGCCGCCCCCGGCGACCGCGACCGCGCCGAGCCGCTCGCCGCCGCGTTCACCGAGGCGTACCGCCGTCCCCCCGAGGGCGTCTGGCACGCCCCCGGGCGGATCAACGTCATCGGCGAGCACACCGACTACAACGACGGCCTCGTCCTGCCGTTCGCACTGGGCCGGGGCGTCTCGGTGGCCGCGGCACGGCGCGACGACGGCGTGCTGGAGGTGCGGTCGCTGCAGTTCGCCGGTATCCGCGGCGAAGCGAGGGATGGCGGCGCGGCGCGTGCCGGGGATTCTGGGGGGTCGTCGGGGCCGTCCTCCCGGAACGACGGTGAAACCGGTCTTTCTGTCCCTCTCGACGGGTTCGGGCCGGACGCCGTCCGGGGATGGTCGGAGCGCGAGCGGTGGGCGGCCTACCCGGTCGGCGTGGCCGCGCTCCTGCGGGAGCTCGGCATCGGGGGCGCCTCGCTGCTGTTCGATTCCGATCTGCCGTGGGGCGCCGGGCTGTCCTCCTCGGCGGCGCTGGAATGCGCGACCGCGCTGGCGCTGTGCGACCTGTACGGGCGGGACGACCTGGCGTCCGACCGCGCCGGGCTGGCCCGCCTGGCCCAGCGGGCCGAGCACGAGTACGTGGGCGTGCCCTGCGGGCTCATGGACCAGGCGGCGTCCCTGCTGTGCACGGCGGGGCACGCCCTGATGCTCGACTGCCGCACCGGGCTGTCCGCGCAGGTGCCGCTGGACCTGCCCGGCAAGGGGCTGACGCTGCTGGTCGTCGACACCGGCGTCCGGCACGACCTCGCCGGCGGTGACCACCTGCCCGGCGGCGGGTACGGGCGGCGCCGGGCCGAGTGCGAGCGGGCCGCCGCGCTGCTGGGCGTCCCGGCGCTCCGGGACGTGAAGGACCTCGCCGCCGCGCTGTCCCGCCTGGACGACCCGGTGCTGCGCCGCCGCACGCAGCACGTGGTCACCGAGAACCACCGGGTCGAGGCGACCGCCGGGCTGCTGCGCGCCGGGGCGGAGACCGAGCTGGGGGCCATGCTGACGGCGTCCCACCTGTCGCTGCGCGACCAGTACGAGGTGTCGTGGCCGGAGGCCGACCTGACGGTCGAGGCGGCGCTGAGGGCGGGCGCCCGCGGCGGGCGGATGGTCGGCGGCGGGTTCGGCGGCTCGGTCATCGTGCTCGCGGCGTCCGGCCGGGCCGAGGGCGTCCGGGACGCGATCACCGCCGCGTACCGGGCACGCGGCCTCGCCGACCCCGGCTTCCTGGAGGCCGTTCCCGCGCCGGGGGCCCGCCGCCTGGCACCCGGCTGACCGGAAGGGCCGGGTGCCGGGCGGCGCCACCGCACCGCCGCGTCAGGCCAGGGCGGACTCGATCTCGCCGCGCAGCCGCGTCGCGGTCTCCGCCGCGTCCTTCTCGTCCAGTTCCCCGAAGGCGGCGATCGCCGCGTCCACCCGCTCCAGCGCCTCGTCGAGCCGGCCGACCTCGGCCAGCAGGCGGGCCTCGTCGTAGGACACCCGCCCGGTCTCCCAGGTGATCGCCGCCGGGTTGGCCGCGGGAAGGTCGGCGAGGGCGGCACGCGCCCGTTCCATCTGCGCCAGGCCCTCCTCCGGCCGGCGGCTCCAGAGGCGGCACAGCCCGGCCTGCCTGCGGGTCCGGACGACGCCGTACGGGTCCCCGGCGGCGGCGAACGTGTCCGCGGCCGTCTCGAACCGCTCGGCGGCCAGGCCGTCCTTGTCGAGCCGGGTGAGCACCTCACCGGCCATCTCCAGCAGCCGCGCGGCCGACGCCGTGTCCTCGCCCTGCTCCCCGGACAGCTCGGTGAACAGGTCGGCGGCCTGCTCCTCGCCCAGCTCCGCCTGCGCGTGCGCGAGCAGCAGCCGGCCCCTGCGGTGGGCGTCGGGGTCGTCGAGCCGGGACAGGATCGCCACCGCCTCCTCGGCCGTCTCCGCCGCCTCCAGGTGCCTGCCGGTCGCGTAGTAGCCGTTGGCCAGGTCAAGGCGCGCGTACGCGGCCTGGACGGTGGCGCCCAGGGCGGTGAACGCGGCGACCGCCTCGACCGAGTCGGGGACGGAGTCCACCGGGCGGTCCAGCGACAGCAGCAGGGTGCCGCGCTCGGCGTGCGTGATCGCGGTCAGCCGCGGGTCGGCGGTGGCCCGCGCGGACGAGACGGCCTCGTCGAGCACCGCCAGCGCCTCGTTCAGGATCTCCTCGCCCTCGGGCGTCCGGTGCCCCCGGTGGGCGAGCAGCGTGCCCAGCATCAGCGACGCCTCCGCCAGCGGAGCCATGTCGCCGCTCTCGCGCAGGGCGGCACGGGCCTCCTCCAGGGCGGGCGCGGCGGCGTCGGCGTCCCCCAGCGCGTACATGAGCCGGGCGCGCATCAGCGCGAGGTCGCCGGTGTCGCCGGGCGTGGCGGGGACGAGGCCGTCCAGGGCCGTCAGGGCCTCCTGCGGCCGCTCGGCGTTCAGGAGGGCCCCCGCCAGCCGCATCCGGGCGGCGAACGCCCGCTTGGTGCCGGCGGCGTGCTCGTCCAAATAGGCCACGGCGTCCCGCAGCAGCGCGAACCCCTCGTCGAGCCGGCCCTGGCCGCAGTGGATCGTCCCGGCGCGGCCGAGCGCGGCGTGCCGCGCCACCTCGTCGCCGGCCTCCTCGTACAGCTCGGCGGCGCGCAGCCAGTCGGCCAGCGCCGCGTCGGGGTCGTCCTCGGCGAACCGCTCCACCCCGCGCCCGTCGACCCGCCGCGCCCGCTGCGCCACGGTCAGGGAGGCGTCCCCGGCCAGCTCGTCGAAGCGCCGCCACGCCGCGCCCGCCCGGTCGATCCGGCCCGCCGACCACTCCTCCTCGCCGATGTCGAGGAGCGCGTCGAGGTCGTCGACGTCCGCGTGGCCGGGGATCTCCTCGGGGGCGGGCGCCGGGACCGCGACGCTCACCGGGTGGCGGTCGTACTGCGTCAGCGGCAGGTGGTCGACCAGCGGCTCGGCCTCCAGGAGCGCCCGGACGAGACCGCTCTGGTGCTCGTTGCCGTTGCGGGCGTCGAACCTGGCGGCCAGCTCCAGCGCGCGCGTGGTCAGCTCGGCGCGCAGGTCACCGACGGCCACCTCCGCCGGTCCCGCGGGCTCGGCCGCGTCCGGCGCCTCGCCGTCCCCGCCGGGACGCGCGATCGCCAGCTCGCCGTGCCCCGCCTCCTCCACCCGGCGCAGCAGCAGCGCCGCCGCGGCGGAGAAGCGCATGTCCGCGTACGGGCTGGGGGCGCGGTCCAGCCAGCCCAGATGGCGCTGGACGATCTCCAGCCCGCGGGCCTCGTTGCCGGTCCGGGCGCAGAACTCCACGTGGTCGCCGATGTAGCCCAGCTCGTTCAGCCGGGCCCGCATCAGGCGGTACGCGCGCAGGTGGGCGTTGCGGGCCTCCTCCAGCCGTCCCGTCCGCAGGAAGACCGGCAGCAGGCTGCTGAGGATGGACTGGGGCTGCTCGGCGCAGTTCAGCTCCTCCCGCAGGACCGGCTCGGAGACGGCCAGCGCCTCGTCGTCGCGGCCCCGCCAGCCCAGGTAGGACGCCTTGCCGCTCGGGTCGCAGCCGGCGCAGTCCGACAGCTCGTCGCGCGGGGTGGTGTGCCACAGCGCGAACCAGCGGTCGGCGGCGCCGTCGTTGCCGAGATGCTGGGCGATGCGGGTCCGCCTGCCGTAGACCGCCTGGAGGCTGTGCCCGCCCGCCTTGTAGCGGCGCTCCATGTCGTCCAGCACCGAACGGGTGCGGTCCAGCGGCACCTCGGGGAACTGCGTGAGCGAGTACGCGATCCACTTGAACTGCCACAGCAGCCGGTGCTCGGCCGACGGCCCCAGGCCCGCGGGGTCCGCGTCGTACTCGGCCAGGCAGCGGCTGAACGTGGTGAACGTCTTGATCGGCTCGCCGCCGAACTGGTACGCGCTGCCGAGCTCCATCCGCACCTGGAAGGTCAGCGCGGCGTCGCCGGTCTCCTCCGCGCGGCGCAGCGCCTCCTCGGTCAGGACGGTGCGCGCCTCGCCGTAGGGCAGGGCGTACGCCCGCTCCATCAGCTCCTGGACCTGCTCAAGACTCACTTGGTGTCTCCTGGCTCGTGCCCGTCCGAACCGTGCATGGCCCACTCCAGCAGGCCGAGGAACGAGCGGTTCAGCGCCGCGGTGTCGGCGGGGCGCAACGGATGCTGGCCGAACAGCAGGGCCTGCCCGTACAGGCCCTGGACCGCGAGCTCGATCAGGCCCTCCCCGGTCAGGGAGGTGACCCTGCGCGCCAGCGGATTGCGGTGGTTGAGCACCAGCTGCGGCCGGTCGGCGTCGACCGCGCCGTTCAACGCGCCCAGCACGTCCGACCACAGGTCGTCGGCCATCTCCCGGGCCTCCGCCATCTCCGCCTGGTGCCGGGCGGAACGGCTGGTGAGGTACAGCGCGGGCAGGGACGCCGGGTCGAAGTCGCGGATCACCACCTCGCAGCCGAGCCGTTCCACCGCCCGCTGCGCCGCGGCCAGGAACGGCCGCAGGGCCAGCTCCGCCGCGGGGTCGAGCACCCCGAAGTGGGTGGTCAGCTCGGACGGGTCCAGGCGGCGCAGCCGGGCGCCGGGATCGATGCCGGCGAGCCGCTCGATGATCTCGGTGTCGTGCACGTAGCCGCCGTTGACCAGCCCGACGCCCTGCGCGCCCGACACCGCCGACAGCCGCCGGAACTCCTCCACGCTGGTCACGTAGCGGGGGTCGGCGTGCCGCCGCCGGAACTCCGCCAGCGTCATGGGCCCGGCCGAGGTCTCGAACTCCAGCCAGCGGTCCACGATGCGCAGCATGTCGTCGTCGTGCAGCGCCATCGCCTTGACGCCGAGCTGGTGCAGCCGCAGGAAGCCGCGCAGGCGGCCCGGGTCGGTCTCGGCCAGCCGGACCAGCCACTGGCGCAGCCGCTCGCCCAGCGCGTCCCGGGTGGTCTCCAGCAGCTCGTCCTCGTAGAGCGCCTCACGGCTCGCCGTCGGCCGCAGCTCGCCCGCGTCCACCACGCAGCGCACGAAGAACGCCCACTCGGGGAGCAGCCCCTCCACGTTCTCGGCCAGCAGCATCCGCTTGAGGTAGACCCGGTGCGCGCCGCGGGCGGTCGGCGCGACCGGCTGCGGCAGCACGAAGGCGACGCCGGTCAGCCCGGCCTCGGGCACCTCCAGGTCGATGACGTCGAACGGCTCGAACCCGTACAGCTCCCGGCAGTAGGCGTCCAGGGCGCGGCGGCGGCGGGCGGGGTCGGGATGCGCGGCCCGCCAGGGCGGCCCGTCCCCGGTGACCGGGACGCCGTCGACGGTCAGCCCGATCGGCAGCAGCGACCCGTACGACCGCGCCAGCCCCTGGACGATCTCCGGGGCGAGCAGCTCGGCGGACCCGGGGCGGGGACGCAGCGTGACCGTGGTGCCCGGCGCGTCCCGCTCGGCGGGCTCGACCGTGTAGCGGCCGTCGGCGAAACCCCTCCAGCGGACGGCCGCGGGCGGTTCTCCCCCGCCGTCGCCTGTATCGCCACCGGCCCCTCCGCCGGGGCGCGCGGAGCGGGTGACGACCTCGATCTCGTCGGCGACCAGGAAGCCCGACAGGAGCCCGATGCCGAACTGGCCGAGGAAGTCGTGGCGGGCGAAGCCCAGCTCGTCGCGCTTGGAGGAGCGGCCGATGGTGGCCAGCAGCCGGTGCACCTCCTCCTCGGTGAGGCCGACCCCGTCGTCGTGCACCCGCAGCACGCCGCCGCCGGTCTCGATCCGGACCGTCCCGGGCGCGCCGGCCGGGCCGCGCGCCGTGATGGCGTCCACCGCGTTCTGGAGCAGCTCCCGCAGGTAGACCCGCGGGCTGGAGTAGAGATGCCTGCTCAGCAGGTCCACCACGCCACGAAGATCTACCTGAAACGCCTGTTCCACGCCGCCGTCCCTTCGCCCGCCCGATGCCCGCGTCCCGCCCGCTCCAGCGCATGGGGCGGCGGGCGGCGGGACGACCAGTCAGCCTAGCCGCGGAACAACCCCATAACCGCCGATTCCACCTGCCGTCCCCACGCCGTGAACGGCGGCGAGCCCCGGACGCCGCGGTCCGGGGCTCGCGCGAGCCGTTCGCAGTGGTACGGGTCAGATCAGGCCGAGCTTGCGGACGCTGTCGCGCTCCTCGGCCAGCTCCGCCACGGAGGCGTCGATCCGCGCCCGGGAGAAGTCGTCGATCTCCAGGCCCTGCACGATCTCCCACTCGCCGCCCCGGGTGGTCACCGGGAACGAGGAGATCAGGCCCTCGGGCACACCGTAGGAGCCGTCCGACACCACGGCCATGGAGGTCCAGTCGCCCTCCGCCGTGCCGTGCACCCAGGTGTGCACGTGGTCGACGGCGGCCGACGCGGCCGAGGCGGCCGAGGACGCGCCGCGGGCCTCGATGATGGCGGCGCCGCGCTTGGCCACGGTCGGGATGAAGTCGTTCTCCAGCCACGCCTGGTCGTTCACGGTCTCGGCGGCGCTCTTGCCGGCGATCTCGGCGTGGACGATGTCGGGGTACTGGGTGGCCGAGTGGTTGCCCCAGATGGTCATCTTCTTGATGTCGGAGACCGTCACGCCCGCCTTCTTCGACAGCTGCGCGAGCGCCCGGTTGTGGTCCAGCCGGGTCATGGCGGTGAAGCGCGCGGCGGGGACGTCCGGGGCGTGCTGCTGGGCGATGAGCGCGTTGGTGTTGGCCGGGTTGCCGACCACGAGGACCTTGACGTCGTCGGCGGCGCCGGCGTTGATCGCCTCGCCCTGCGGCTTGAAGATGCCGCCGTTGGCCTCCAGCAGGTCACCGCGCTCCATGCCCTTGGTCCGGGGCCGGGCGCCGACCAGCAGCGCGACGTTGACGCCGTCGAACGCCTTCACGGGGTCGTCGAAGATGTCCACCCCGTCCAGCAGCGGGAAGGCGCAGTCGTCCAGCTCCATGGCGGTGCCCTCGGCCGCCTTGACCGCCTGCGGGATCTCCAGCAGGCGCAGGCGTACGGGGGTGTCGGCGCCCATGAGCTGGCCGGACGCGATACGGAAGAGCAGCGCGTAGCCGATCTGGCCGGCGGCGCCGGTGACGGTGACGTTGACTGGGGTGCGGGTCATTGCCTCTTCTTCTCCTGTGACCGGACGGGCTCAGGCGGCCATCCCTCGTTCTCGAACCCGACCGTCCGAGAGCGACCACCACGCGGGTTCTCTCGTCGTCGAGATATTCCACCGGCCAGGCTATCGCGCGCCGCCGCGTCCGGGGCGGGCAGGTACGGCGGGAACGGCGCAGGCCGCCCCGGGGTCCCCGGGACGGCCTGCGCACCGCTGCCCGCGCGGAGCGGGCGAGGGCTGGAAGGTCAGCCGTTCATCTTCTTCTGGAGGTTGGTGTCCAGCGCCTCCAGGAACTCCTGGGTGGTCAGCCAGGGCGTGTCCCTGCCGACGAGCAGGGCCAGGTCCTTGGTCATCTGGCCGCCCTCGACGGTCTCCACGCACACCCTCTCCAGGGCGTCGGCGAAGCCGGCGACCTCGGGGGTGCTGTCGAGCTTGCCGCGGTGCTGGAGGCCGCGGGTCCACGCGAAGATCGAGGCGATCGGGTTGGTGGAGGTCGGCTTGCCCTGCTGGTGCTGCCGGTAGTGCCGGGTCACCGTGCCGTGCGCGGCCTCGGCCTCGACGGTCTTGCCGTCCGGCGTCATCAGCACGGAGGTCATCAGGCCGAGCGACCCGAAGCCCTGGGCCAGGGTGTCGGACTGCACGTCACCGTCGTAGTTCTTGGCCGCCCAGACGAAGCCGCCGTCCCACTTGAGCGCGGCGGCGACCATGTCGTCGATCAGCCGGTGCTCGTAGGTCAGGCCCTTGGCCTCGAAGTCGGCCTTGAACTCGGCGTCGTAGATCTCCTGGAAGAGGTCCTTGAACCGGCCGTCGTAGGCCTTGAGGATGGTGTTCTTCGTCGACATGTACAGCGGCATCTCGCGGCTGAGCGCGTACCGCATGGTGGTCCGGGCGAAGTCCCGGATCGAGTCGTCGTAGTTGTACATCCCCATGGCGACGCCGCCGCCGGGGAACTTGGCGACCTCGAACTCCATCGGCTCGGAGCCGTCCTCGGGCGTGTAGGTGATCGTCACCGTGCCCGGGCCCGGCACCACGAAGTCGGTGGCGCGGTACTGGTCGCCGTGCGCGTGCCGGCCGATGATGATCGGCTTGGTCCAGCCCGGAACGAGCCGCGGGATGTTGGAGGCCACGATCGGCTCCCGGAACACCACGCCGCCGAGGATGTTGCGGATCGTTCCATTGGGGGAACGCCACATCTTCTTGAGGCCGAACTCCTCGACGCGGGCCTCGTCGGGGGTGATGGTGGCGCACTTGACGCCGACGCCGTACTGCTTGATGGCGTTGGCGGCGTCGACCGTGACCTGGTCATCGGTCGCGTCCCGATGCTCGATCCCGAGGTCGTAGTACTTCAGGTCGACGTCGAGGTAGGGCAGGATCAACTGGTCCTTGATGAATTTCCAGATGATCCGCGTCATTTCGTCGCCGTCGAGCTCGACGACCGGGGCCGCTACTTTGATCTTGGGCATGCTGTTGCTGTCCCTTTCCTACACCGGCCAGCAGTCCTTGTAAGGCTCAACTGCGAAGGCTATCCGAGAGTGTCCGGAGGTCTAGACCTGACCTCGACCCGGGCTTGACCCGGCCGTCGACACGTCTCTCACCAGGACTCTCACCCGTCCCTCACGTCTCCGGACGCGCCGGCCGGCCGCCCCGGGCGGAGAGCAGGAAGCGGACGCCGCGTACCAGGAAGACGAGCGCGATCAGCACTCCGAAGGCCGCGGCGACGCCCAGTCCCGTCTTGTTCATGGGCGGGACGCTCAGCGCGACGAACGCGACCGCCTCTCCCAGCACGACCAGCGTCCAGCAGTCGATCGAACGGCTCCGCACCGCGAGCATCCCGAGCTGGGACTCCGGCAGGAGCAGGCGGGCGAGCGCACCGAACAGCAGCGCGGCGGCGATCAGCACCGAGCCCTTGCGGAAGTAGTGGAACGAGCACAGCACCAGCCCGGCCGCCACGCCGCTCAGCACGATCAGGTACGGCAGCTGGCCCAGCCAGTGCGGCCCGGCCGCCCCTCCCTTGGGGGCCTTCCGCCGCCGCCGGTGCAACTCGGTGCTCATGGATCAGACCGTAGCCGTTCCGGAGGCGCCCCACGACATTCCTGCGACGGTCCGCGGCAGACGTCACGCGGCGCCCCCGGCCGGCACCGAGCGTGACCGGGAGGCCACGAGGGCAACGGGTTACCCCGACACGCCGGGCGACGAAACTTCACTGGCACTGTCGAAATTAATCTCCGCGAAACGACTCTCCGGGGCACCGACCAGCGTTCGGTCAAGATTCGTGCTTGCCTGCGGCCTCCGGCGCCCGCGGCCGGAAATTTCTCTCACCGGAGGGGCTTTCGCCGCAACGTCTTCACCTCTGGGGCGTGACAGAGGAGGCCGGAGAACCCTCGATGGGCGCCACAAGCCTTGTGGCATCGGCCCTACCGGCCAGTAGGGGGGTGTGACGGGAACGCGGCCGGGTAACCCGCCAGACAGGGGTCGCTAACTAGCTGGGAGGACTGCCGTGGAGGGGCCGTTCATGCGGATCGAGGACAGCGGGCTGGTGGTGCCGCTGCGCCCCGACGTCACGACGGTCGGGCGAGGGCGGGGAGTCGACATCCGCCTCGACGACCCGAGTGTGTCCCGATTGCACGCAGAGATAGTTCGGCGCGGCCCGTACGTCTACGTCGTCGACATGGGGCTCTCCCGTAACGGGACCCGTGTCAACGGCCGCCCGATCGCCCGCCGCGTCCTGGAGGACGGCGACGTCGTCAGCTTCGGTACGGCGCGTTGCCGGATGGGGGGCATCCCCCGGGAGGAGGTCGACCCGGATGTCGAGCTGCGGCGCGCCGTGGCTCCCGAGCTCACCCGCCGCGAGGTCGATGTCCTGACCTCGCTGTGCCGTCCCGCCCTGTCGGACGAGGCGTTCGTCGCCCCGGCGACGGCGCGGGAGATCGCCGCGGACCTGGTCGTCACCGAGGCGGCCGTCAAGCAGCACCTGCTGCGGCTCTACCAGAAGTTCCGCATCCCCGAGGGCGCCAACCGGCGCACCCGGCTGGCCAACGAGGTCATCGCGATGGGGCTCGTCCGTCCGCTCCCTCCGGTGCACGTGCCCCAGCAGAACCGGCCGATGGACGCGGGACGGACCCGGCCCCCGGAAGTACGGCGCCCCGGGACCGGCCACGGCCCGGGACACGTCACCGGCCCGGGCCGTCAGGCGACGACCGCGGGCCGCCGGGCGAGCTGAGGTGAACGTGCGATCGTCCCTCCCCGGGTAGCGCTGATCGGGGACGATCGTGACGCCGCCCGCGGGGGCCGCGCATTCCATGTGCGGCCCCCGCGGGCGGACCCTTGAAGAAAGTGCGTCGCGGGCCTGGGCGTCGTGGAGGACGGCGCTCAGGCCCGCGGAGGCAATCCTCGCCGGGCACGTCAGCCCCGGGGGTACGTCAGGCCCGAGTCCGTCAGGCCCGGGCACATCAGCCCGAGTACGTCAGCCCCGGGTACGTCAGGCCCGAGTACGTCAGCCCCGGGTACGTCAGGAGGCGGCGGCGCCCTCGGCGGCCTCGACCACGTTCGCCAGGAGCATGGCGCGCGTCATGGGGCCGACACCGCCCGGGTTGGGGGCGACCCATCCGGCCACCTCGCGCACGTCGGCGGCCACGTCGCCGGCGAGCTTGCCGTCGACCCGGGAGACGCCCACGTCCAGCACGGCGGCGCCGGGCTTGACCAGGTCCGCCGTGATCAGTCCGGGGACGCCGGCCGCGGCCACGACGATGTCGGCCTTCCGGGTGTGCTCGGCCAGGTCGCGGGTGCCGGTGTGGCAGAGCGTCACCGTCGCGTTCTCGCTGCGGCGGGTGAGCAGCAGGCCGAGCGGGCGGCCCACCGTGACACCACGGCCGATCACCGTCACCTCGGCGCCCCGGAGCGGGACGCCGAAGCGGCCGAGCAGTTCCACGATGCCCTTCGGGGTGCACGGCAGCGGCGCGGGCTGCATCAGGACGAGCCGGCCCAGGTTGATCGGGTGCAGGCCGTCGGCGTCCTTGAGCGGGTCGATGCGCTCCAGCACGCGCTGCTCGTCCAGGCCCTTGGGCAGCGGCAGCTGCACGATGTAGCCGGTGCAGGCCGGGTCCTCGTTGAGCTCGGCGACGGCCCGTTCGACGTCGTCCTGGGTGGCGTCGGCGGGCAGGTCGCGGCGGATGCTCTCGATGCCCACCTCGGCGCAGTCGCGGTGCTTCATGTTGACGTACGCGGTGCTGCCGGGGTCGTCCCCCACGAGCACGGTGCCGAGCCCGACGGTGACGCCGCGCTCGCGCAGCCTGTCCACCCGCACCTTGAGATCCGCCCGGATCTCCGCCGCGGTGGCCTTGCCGTCCAGGATCTGTGCCGTCATCCGTACCTCCGCGCTGATCTGGACCGGGAGCCCGCCCGGCCGTCTCGGGCGTGCCCGGGCATGCGTGGCCCCGGCTCGGTCCCGTTCACCCAGGCGCGCGGTGCACGGACCGTCGTCGCTCCCCGGTGGTCGTCTCCACCTTGACCGCGCCAGTCGCGTCCCCGCCATCGTATCCGGGGCCCGGCGCGCTCAAGGAGGCCCGCGGGACGGGGGCGCGGGGCGGGCGCGGACGGGCGCGAGGCGTGGGGCGGGGTTCAGTCCTCGTCGGTGCGGGACCGCCAGGTGATCAGGCGGTCGGTTCCGTGCCAGCCGAGCCGGGCGGCCAGCAGGGCCGCCAGGAGGGCGGCGGCGAGGCCGACCATCTGGCGCGACTCGGCGAGCAGGGAGGCGGCCTGGGTCACGCTCGCCAGCAGCAGGGTCACCAGAACGTCCATTCACGGCTCCATCGGTGCGGGTCGCGCCGGGCACGGGAGGAACGGGGGTCGTCGCGAGGACGGGCCGCGAGGACGTCATCGCGAGGACGGAGGGGGTGCGCGACCCGGCCGAGGCTACCAACCGCGGCAGGCGAAATCGCCCACAACCGCCGAAACACCGCGGTCCGCGGACGGCCCGGAGACCGTCCGCGGACCGCGGAACGACGGTGAATCACTGGAACCAGCGGAACCAGCGGAACGGCAGGCCCAACGGAACCGTGGAACCAGCGGAACCGCAGAAGCAGCGGAGCGGCGGGCTCAGTGGAAGAAGTGCCGCACTCCGGTGAAGTACAGCGTGACACCGGCCTTCTCCGCGGCGGCGATCACGTCGTCGTCGCGGATGGAGCCGCCCGGCTCGACGATCGCCCGCACCCCGGCGTCGGCGAGCACCTGCAGCCCGTCCGGGAACGGGAAGAAGGCGTCGGACGCGCCGACCGCGGCGGACGCCCGCTCGGCACCGGCCCGCGACACCGCCAGCCGCGCCGAGTCGACCCGGTTGACCTGCCCCATGCCGACACCGACCGTGGCGCCGTCGGCGGCGAGCAGGATCGCGTTGGACTTCACCGACCGGCACGCCTTCCAGGCGAACGCCAGGTCGCGCAGCGTGGCCTCGTCGGCCGCCCGGCCGGTCTTCAGCTCCCAGTTCGCCGGGTCGTCGCCGGGGGCGTCCACCCGGTCCACGGTCTGCACCAGCAGGCCGCCGTCCACGCGGCGGGACTCCACCGGCGCGGCCGGGCCGTCCGGGCACCGCAGCAGCCGGATGTTCTTCTTCCGGGTGAGGATCTCCAGCGCCTCGTCCTCGAACGCCGGCGCGACCAGCACCTCGGTGAAGACGTCGGCCACCTGGCCCGCCATCGCGGCCGTCACCGGGCGGTTCACCGCGATCACGCCGCCGTACGCCGAGACCGGGTCGCACGCGTGCGCCTTGCGGTGCGCCTCGGCCACGTCGGCGCCCACCGCGATGCCGCACGGGTTGGCGTGCTTGATGATCGCCACGGCGGGGCCGTCGAAGTCGTAGGCGGCGCGGTGCGCGGCGTCGGCGTCCACGTAGTTGTTGTAGGACATCTCCTTGCCGTGCAGCTGCTCCGCGCCCGCCAGCCCGGCGGCGCCGCCGGACCGGTAGAGCGCGGCGCGCTGGTGCGGGTTCTCCCCGTACCGGAGCACGGCCGCCCGCTCCCAGGAGGCGCCCATGAAGTCGGGCCAGCGCGTCTCGGCGCCGACCTCGTCCGGGGCGTGGTCGCTCGCGAACCAGGACGCCACCGCGACGTCGTAGGCGGCGGTGTGCGCGAACGCCCGCGCCGCCAGCCGCCGGCGCTCGTCCAGGGTGAAGCCGCCGGCCCGTACCGCCTCCAGGACGCCGCCGTAGGAGGACGGGTCCACGACCACGGCGACACCCGCGTGGTTCTTGGCGGCGGCGCGGACCATGGTCGGGCCGCCGATGTCGATCTGCTCGACGCACTCGTCCGGGGCCGCGCCGGAGGCGACGGTCTCGGAGAACGGGTAGAGGTTCACCACCGCGAGGTCGAACGGCTCGACCCCGAGGTCGTCGAGCTGCTGCAGGTGGTCCTGCTTGCGGCGGTCGGCCAGGAGCCCCGCGTGCACCTTCGGGTGCAGGGTCTTCACCCGGCCGTCCAGGCACTCGGGGAACCCGGTGAGCTTCTCGACCTTCATCACCGGCACCCCGGCGGCGGCGATCCGGCCCGCCGTGGAACCGGTGGAGACGATCTCCACCCCGGCCTCGTGCAGGCCCTCGGCCAGCTCCTCCAGGCCCGACTTGTCGTACACGCTGATCAGCGCGCGCTTGATCGGGACCCTGGTCTCCCCAGAATCATTCGCGACCCGAGTCACCGGGCGTGCTCCCCTCATCGTCTGCGGACGTGTCGCACGTCCTGCACTTCATCGAGACCCGCCGGCCCTGCTGGGTCCAGCCGTCACGGGCGAGCCGCCCCACGACCTCGACCATGAGCCGGCGCTCCACCTGCTTGATGCGTTCGTGCAGGGAGTCTTCGTCGTCGTGCCAGCGCACGGGCACGGCCTCCTGGGCGATGACGGGCCCGGTGTCCACGCCTTCGTCGACGAGGTGCACCGTACAGCCCGTCACCTTCACCCCGTACGCCAGGGCGTCCCGCACGGCGTGCGCCCCCGGGAAGGACGGCAGCAGCGCGGGGTGGGTGTTGATCGTCCGGCCGCCGAACCGGGCCAGGAACCGGGGTCCGAGGATCTTCATGAACCCGGCGGACACCACCAGGTCGGGCCGGTGCGCGGCGACCGCGTCGGCCAGCGCCTCGTCCCACGCGTCGCGGTCGGCGAAGTCGGGGATCCGCACGGTGAACGTGGGCAGTCCTGCGCTCTCCGCGCGGCGCACGCCGCCCGTTCCGTCACGGTCCGCGCCGACGGCGACCACCCGTGCCCCGTAGGCTGGATCCGCGCAAGCGTCGAGCAGCGCCTGTAGGTTGGTCCCCGCGCCGGAGACGAGGACGACGAGCCGGGCGGACACCATGACTCCTTGTGGACGATGGGTCGATGAGCTTCGAGCGAGGCCCGCGGCTTCGCCGGGCGTAGCAAAGCCTATCGGCCCTGCTCTGCGCCTCGTCATCCGCATCGAAGGGGAGGAAGAACGTGAGTGAGCAGCCGGGACAGGGCGACGACGGCACCGGCCGGGAGTTCGCCCCCGCCACCGGCGGCCCCGCGGGTCCGGACGGCGGGCCCGACCGGTCGGGCTGGCGTGCACTGTGGCTCGGCGGCGGTGCGCTGCTGCTGACGCCCTTCTTCTTCCCGGTCGGGCTGTTCCTGGGCATCGCCGCGCTGGTCGTCGGGATCAGGGCCCGCAGGCGCGCGGGACGGCGGCGCGTGGGCGCGCCGGGCGCCGTCGGCGGCATCGTGCTGGGCGCGATCGGCCTGGCCATGGCGAGCTTCTGGTTCGCCGTGACCGCCTTCCTGTGGACCGAGCTGAACGGTTACCAGACGTGCCTGACCTCGGCCAACACCACCACCGATGAGAAGAACTGCCGCGACCGCTACTTCACCGACATCGAGAAGAAGCTCAACCTTCCGGCCGGGAGCATGTCCCGCTACGGCGACATGTTCTGACGCCCCTCGTTTCCGGAAGGGCCTCGCGCCCAAGCAGCACGGCGCCCAAGCAGCACGGCGTCCAATCGGCACGGCCTCCCGATCGGCACGGCCTGCCTGACGGCGGCGGCCGGTCCGGCGGGTCTTGCCTGCGGCCTGCCTGACGGCGGCGGTCAGTGCCTCAGTCCTGGTACGGGTCTTCTTTGAGGACGTAGATGGCGCCGCCCCGGGTCTCGGTGCGGTCCTCGCGGGGAGCGGGAACGTCGGGCGGGACCGGCCCCAAGTCGAGGTCGGGTTCGGGTTCGGGGTGGTCGACGGCCGCCTCGGGCTCAACGTCCCAGTCCGGCTCCGCGCGATGCGCGGGGTCCGCGGGCGGTGCGGGCGGCGGCTCCGGGCGCCCCCGGGGCCGGGCGGGCGGCCTCCGAGGGGCCAGGACGGGCTCGGCCTCCTCGAACTCCAGCGGGTCGTCGGTGTACGGCGCGGGCTTGCGGACGGGCGGTGGGGGCGCCGGAACGGGCGCGGCGAGCGGCACGGCCGGTTCGCGCGGAGCGGGCGGCGCGGCGGTCTCGGGAGGCGGCACGGACCGGCGGCGGCGGGTTCTCCCGGCTCTCCCGGATCGCCCGGCGGACGGGGACGACGGGGCGGGCTCGGGCGCGGGATGCCCGGCCGTCCCGTCCTCAGGCGCGGCGTGCCCGGCCGCCGCGCGCTCGGACGCGGCGCGTTCCGACGCGGCGGCACGGCGCAGGGCGCGGGTGTTGGCCAGCCAGGCCGCCAGCGCGGCGGCGACGCCCACCTCCAGCGTCGCCAGGAGCCCGACCTGCCAGGCGGACGGGCCCACGGTGGCCAGCCGGCCGCCGCCCAGCGGGCCGCCGGCGAGGGCGCTCAGCAGCGCCGCGACGGCACCCGTCAGGGCCCCGGACAGGAACCCCCACAGCGGCGCGCCCTCGTTCACCGGGCTCGGCAGGGCGCGGATCGTCAGGACGCCGCCCACGGCACCGGCCAGGAACGGAGCGGCCAGCGAGACCAGCGAGACCAGCGGGGCCGGGCCGGACTCGGGCAGCGCGGCCAGCGGCGGGAACGTGGGCACGAAGTCCAGGAAGACGCCCGAGGGCGAGACGCCGGTGCCCGCGCCCACGGAGAATCCGGGGCCGATCGCGTACGCCATGCCCCAGATGACCGCGTTGGGGAGGAAGGCGAGTTCCAGGAGGAGGAGCAGGATCCCGCCGACGATGCCGGGCGCCAGCGTGTCGTAGAGCCGGGTCGCCTGCGGGACGTGCAGGGCCAGGGACGCTCCCACCAGCACGGCGCCGGAGCCGAGCAGGACGGCGGTGGCCCCGGCCACGCCGACCACCAGCGAGCGCGGGCGCCCGGGCAGCAGCCGGAGCAGTGCGCCGAGCCCGGAACGGACCCGCCGGCCGCGCGCCGCGACCAGCGCGCGGGCCGCGCCGAGCACGCCCGCGGCCAGCGCGACGACGAAGCAGGCGAGCAGCGCCTGCCAGGCCGACGGGCGGACCGCCGGGGTGGCGGCGGCGAGCGCGAGCCCGCCGGCCAGGATCGCGTACGGGACGGCCAGGGCGGCGGCGACGTGCACCACCCCGACGCGGGGGCGGCCCGGGACTCCGGCGGCGCGGACCATCCAGGCGCCGCTGCGGTAGAGCAGGGCCCCGGGCAGAACGAGGAGGCCCAGCGGCAGGAAGCCCACCCGGCCGTGGGAGACGGTGAACCCGGCGTGGTGGGACACCAGCCAGAGGTTGACCGCCGTGCGGAAGACGCCGGGCAGCCCCGGGCCCAGGGCGGTGCGGGGCGCGGCGATCCAGCCGAGGAGCGTGATCGTGGTGAGCACGGCGAGCCCGATGCCGATCGACCACAGCGCGCCGATCAGGCCGGTCACGTACAGGGGACGGGATCCGCCGCGGACGGCGGTCCGCGGCGGCTCTTCCGGCTGGACGCGCTTTCCGGGGCTCGCTTCGTTCACGCGGTCAATGCTGGCACCCTCACCCGGGGACGGCCGCCCGCGCGCCCGGCGTGTCGCCTTTGTCGTCGACGATCACCCAGCGTAGCGGGCGCACGGAAAGACGCCCGGCCGCCGGGCGGCTCGGGCGTCTTTCTCGCTCTGCTGGTCTTCCCGGGGAAGGGCCCGGTCAGAGGTTCTTCATGATGTCGCGCATCAGGCGGGCGGTCTCGCTCGGCGTCTTGCCGACCCGGACGCCCACCTTCTCCAGGGCCTCCTTCTTGGCCTGGGCGGTGCCCGCCGAACCGGAGACGATGGCGCCGGCGTGGCCCATGGTCTTGCCCTCGGGCGCGGTGAACCCGGCGACGTAGCCGACGACCGGCTTGGTCACGTTCTGCTCGATGAAGGCCGCGGCGCGCTCCTCCGCGTCACCGCCGATCTCCCCGATCATCACGATCGCGTCGGTCTCCGGGTCGTCCTGGAAGGCGCGGAGCGCGTCGATGTGGGTGGTGCCGATGACCGGGTCGCCGCCGATGCCGACGCAGGTGGAGAAGCCGATGTCACGCAGCTCGTACATCATCTGGTAGGTCAGCGTGCCCGACTTGGACACCAGCCCGATCCGGCCCGGCGTGGTGATGTCGGCCGGGATGATGCCCGCGTTCGACTTGCCCGGGGAGGCGATGCCGGGGCAGTTGGGGCCGATGATCCGGGTCTTGCTGCCCTTCTTCTCGGCGTACGCCCAGAAGTAGGCGGTGTCGTGCACCGGGATGCCCTCGGTGATGACCACGCACAGCGGGATGCCGGCGTCGATCGCCTCGACCACGGCGTCCTTGGTGAACTTCGGCGGCACGAACACCACCGACACGTCCGCGCCGGTCTCGGCCATCGCCTCGGCGACGGTGCCGAACACCGGCAGGGAGGTGCCGTCGAAGTCGACGCTCTGCCCGGCCTTGCGGGCGTTGACGCCGCCGACCACGGCGGCGCCGGAGGCGAGCATCCGGCGGGAGTGCTTCATGCCCTCCGAGCCGGTCATGCCCTGAACGATGATCTTGCTGTCTTCCGTCAGCCAGATGGCCATTGCTATGCACCTGCCGTCGAGTTGTTTCCAGCCCCCTGGCGGGCGCCCGCCCCCACCGCGAGTTCGGCAGCCCGCCGGGCCGCGTCGTCCATGGTGTCGACCTGCTCGACGCCGGACAGCGCCGCGTCGGTGAGGATCTTGCGGCCGAGCTCGGCGTTGTTGCCGTCCAGCCGGACCACCAGCGGCCGGTCGACGGTCTCGCCGCGCTCGTCCAGCAGCTTGTAGGCGGCCACGATGCCGTTGGCGACCGCGTCGCAGGCGGTGATGCCGCCGAAGACGTTGACGAACACCGACTTGACGTCGGCGTCCGACAGGACGATCTCCAGGCCGTTGGCCATGACCTCGGCGGACGCGCCGCCGCCGATGTCGAGGAAGTTGGCGGGCTTCTGCCCGTCGAACTCCTCGCCGGCGTAGGCGACCACGTCCAGGGTGGACATGACCAGGCCGGCGCCGTTGCCGATGATCCCGACGCTGCCGTCGAGCTTGACGTAGTTGAGGTCCTTCTCCTTGGCCCGCGCCTCCAGGGGGTCGGCGGCGGCCTTGTCCTGGAGGGCCTCGTGCGACTCCTGGCGGAACCCGGCGTTGTCGTCCAGGGTCACCTTGCCGTCGAGCGCCTTGACCTCGCCGCCGGCGGTGAGGATCAGGGGGTTGACCTCGACCAGGGTGGCGTCCTCGTCGGTGAACACCGCCCAGAGCCGCTCGATGAGCTCGGCGGCGCCCTCGCGGGCCTTCTCCGGGAGCCGGCCGGCGACGGCGATCTCGCGGGCCTTGTCGCGGTCGACGCCGTCGATGGCGGAGATGTCCACCTTCGCGACCGCGTCGGGGTTGGTCTCGGCGACCTCCTCGATCTCCATGCCGCCCTCGGCGGAGCAGATCGACAGGAAGGTGCGGTTGGCGCGGTCGAGCAGGAAGGAGAAGTAGTACTCCTCCGCGATCGCGCTGCCCTCTTCGACGAGGACCTTGTGGACCGTGTGGCCCTTGATGTCCATGCCGAGGATCCGGCCGGCGAGTTCTTCCGCCTCGTCGGCGGTGTCGGCCAGCTTCACGCCGCCCGCCTTGCCCCGGCCCCCGGTGAGGACCTGGGCCTTGACGACGACCTTCGAGCTCCCCGCGGCGAACAGTTCCGCCGCGATGGCCCGAGCTTCCTGGGGGGTATGGGCGACCTTGCCGGTGGGCACCGGTACCCCATACTCGGCGAAGAGTTCCTTCGCCTGATGTTCAAACAGGTCCACGAGGCGTCCTTATACGGATCGACAGCCGATGACCGTCGGGCAGCCCACCCGGCGGTCCGCTCCGTCGATGCAGCCTAGTCTCCCCTGCTCCATGCTGATGCCGCCGGGGGCCTTTCAAGCGCTGCCCCTTAAGGAGGATGTCGTGATTGCCCGTTGGGAGGATGATCCACTTATCAAGACTTGGTGTACTTGTCTTCGCCTTGCAACGAAGCCAGGGTGACAAAGGGGAGATGGCACGGTGGCCGTAGATCGGATCGGGTCGCCCAGAGCGGCCGTACCGTCGCCGAGAACGGCCGCGCCGCTGAGAACGGCCGCGCCGCCGCACGGGGACACGCTGCGGAGGGTCCGGCGCACCGCCGGGCTGCTCCTGGTCGCCGCCCTCGTCGGCACCTGCGGCGCCACGTTCCCCGACCGGGGGGTGCCGGCCCAGGTCAGCCCCGGGATGGTGGGCGGCGGAGGCTGGCCGTTCACCGGGGTGCCGGTCCCCGCGGACGCGGCGGAGGGCGCGTCCTACATCCCGGGCAGTTCGGTCCTGCTGCTCCGGGACGGCCGGGTCCGGCTCGTCCCGTTAGGCACCAGCACGGCGATCACCGTGGACGCGTCCGATCCCCGGGTGGCGGCGGCGGTGCGCTCCGACAGCGCGTGGCTGGCCGGCGGGACCGTCCCCGACGGCGGCGCCGCCGTCCCGGACGGGACCCGGCGCGTCTACCGCGGGATGGCCGAACGGGCGCTGCTGGACCTGCGCCTGCTCACCCGGCCCAACGGCGCGTCGCAGGCCTCCTGGTACGGCGCGTGGCGGTACTCGTGGCCGCGCGACTCGGCGTTCACCGCCGTGGCGTTCGCCGTGACCGGTCACGAAGCCGAGGCGGAGCGGGTGCTGCGCTTCCTCGCCCGCGTGCAGAACGAGAACGGGCTGTGGGCGGCCCGCTACCACACCGACGGCACCGAGGTGGCCGACGGCCGGGACCCGCAGCTCGACTCCCTGGGGTGGGTGCTGTGGGCGAGCTGGCTGTTCCGCGAGCGGTCCCCGGCCTCGGCGGCGGCGAACGAGCTGTGGCCGATGGTGGTGCGGGCCGCCGACCATCTCGCCGGGTCCCTGGACGTGGAGGGGCTGCCCCCGCCGTCCTCCGACTACTGGGAGCGCAAGCCCGGAACCGAGGAGGACCCCCGCCGGCCCACGCTGGGCGTCGTGGGTCCCGTCCTGGCGGGGCTGCGCTCGGCGTCCGCGTTCGCCCACGGGGCCGGCCACACGGACAAGGCGTCGCACTGGCAGGACGCGGCGCGGCGGCTTTCCGACGCGGTCACCCGGCAGTTCACCCCCTACGGCTACCCGCGGTCCCCTATCCGGAACGGCCTGATGGACACGTCGGTGACGTTCGTCGCGCCGCCGTTCGCCCCGGCCGATCCGGGGGTGACCGCGGCCGTCGCCGAGGGCTTCCGGCGGACGAGCCTGCCGAACGGAGGCGTCCTGCCCGGGGAACGCTGGTCGGGGAGCCCCGACGTGGCCTGGACACCGGAAATGGCCCTCTTCGCTCTGACGGCCGCCACCTCGGGCCGTACCGACGAGGCCCTGGAACGCCTGGACTGGCTGGCCGAGCACCGGACCTCGCTGGGCGTCCTCCCCGAGAAGGTCGACGCCGAGGGGCAGCCCGCCTCGGTCGCCCCGCTCGGCTGGACGGCCTCGCTGGTCCTGCTCGCCCTGGCGGCCCTGGAGGACCCCCTGCCGATCCCGCCGGCACGCTGACCCGGCGGCACGGGCCGGCGGCGGTCAGGCAGAACCGGTCAGGCGAACCGGTCAGGCGAACTGCTCGTACCCGAGTTTGAGGACCAGCGCGGCCACCACGCAGAGCAGGACCGCCCGGACGAACCCGGCGCCGCGGTTGATCGCCATCCTGGCGCCCAGCTGGGCGCCGACGATGTTGCAGACCGCCATGGCCAGCCCGAGCGCCCACAGCACCTGCCCCTGGGCGGCGAACACCACCAGCGCGCCCAGATTGGTGGCGGTGTTGATGATCTTGGCATTGGCGGAGGCGTTGACGAAGTCGGTGCCCAGCAGGGTGGTGAAGGTGATCACCAGGAACGTTCCGGTGCCCGGCCCCACCAGCCCGTCATAGAAGGCGATCACCACTCCGGGGACCAGCACGGCGGCGGCGGTCCGGCGCCGGGTGCGCAGCACCAGCGCCGGGGTCCGGCCCAGGTCGGGCCGCAGGACCACGACGGCCGCCACGGTCAGCAGGACGACCATGATGACCGGCTTGAGCACGTCCGAGGAGATCGCTGTCGCGCCCAGGGCCCCGACCGCCGAGAAGGCCACGGCCAGGCCCGCGCCCGGCAGCGCGACGGGCAGGTCGGGTTTGGCCTTGCGCAGGTACGCCACCGCGGCCGACGAGGTGCCCGCGATCGAGGCGAGCTTGTTGGTGGCCAGCGCGCTCGCCACCGGCGCGCCGGGATTCAGCAGCATCAGGGCGGGGAGCTGGATGAGCCCGCCGCCTCCGACCACCGCGTCGACCCAGCCCGCGCCGAGCGCGGCGACCAGCAGGAGCACCAGCTCCACGTCCAAGAACGGCTCCTGGGGGGAAAGGCGGGGATGTAAGGAGTCAAAATCCTGTCGCGAATGACCCTACTCCCGTCCGTTCACGCCGCTGATGCCCGGGTTAGCCCGGAATGCCGGAACGGCAGATAACTGGGGCGGCTCCGGCGCTTGTCCGTTCGGCCGAAGTACGCGAACAGTGCTCGTATGCCTGTTGTCGTGCTGATCGGAATGCTGGACGCCCGCGGCCTCGAACACGCATGGATACGCGACCGGCTCAAAACCTCGGGGGCCGAGGCGATCCTGGTCGACACCGGCGTCCGGGACGTCCCTCGGGTGACCCCCGACATCACGCGCGAGGAGGTCCGCCGGGCGGCCGGCGCGGACCCGGCGGACCGCACCCGCCGGGACGGCGCGGCGGCCACCATGGCCAGGGGCGCGGCCGAGATCGCGCGCCGCCTGCACCGGGCCGGACGGATCCACGGGGTGCTCGCGCTCGGGGGCGGCTCCGCGACCGCCGCCGCGCTGGCCGCGCTGCCGCCGGGCGTGCCCAAGCTCGTGATCAGCGGCCTGGCCTCGGGCGACGCCATGCCCCCCGCCGGCGGGTCCGACATCGCCCTCATGTACGCCGCCGAACCGGTCTCCGCCCGGGTGCTGGCCGGCGCCGCCGACGCGATCGCCGGGATGGCCGCGGGCGCCGTGGCGGGCCGGGCGTCCGGCGGCGCGTCCGGCGGCGACCGGCCCGGCGCGGACCCCGGCACCGCCGGGCCTCTGGTCGGCGCCACGCTGGCGAGCGGCACCGCCCCGGGCGTGCACGCCGCCCGCGAGCTCCTCGGCATCCTCGGGTACGAGGTCGCGGTGTTCCGCGCCACCGCCGCCGGGCGCCGCTCGTACGAGGCGATGGCCGCCGGCGGCACGCTCGCCGCCGCGCTCGACGCGACCCTGGCCGACCTGTCCATCGACCTGCCCGGCGGCCTGATCACCGAGCCGCCCACCCGGCCGCCCACCGGCCTGCCCGGCCGCCTGGAAGGCGCCGCCCGGTCGGGAATCCCGCAGGTCGTGAGCCTGGGCGGGCTCGACGTCGCCAGGTTCGCCGCCGCCGTCCCGCTCCCCGCGCGCCGGGCCCGCGTCCGCGACCGGGCGGGCGTCCTGGTCCGCCCCACCCCGGCCGAGTCCGCCGACCTCGGCCGGCGGGTCGCGGCCCGGCTGCGCGAGGCCGCCGCCCCCGCCGCGCTGTTCGTCCCGCTGCGCGGCCTGTCGACCCTGAGCGCGCCCGGCGGCCCGCTGCACGACCCCGCCTCCGACGCCGCGCTGTTCGCCGCCGTACGCGAGGGCCTTTCCGGATCCGCGGTCGCGATCCACGAGATGGACACCCACTTCAACGACCCCGCGTTCGGCCGCGCCATGGCCGACCGGCTGCACACCATCCTCAGCGGATTCCGCGTGCACGCCGTTTCCTGACCTTGCGGCGGCTCCCGTCACCCTGCACAGTTCTGCGGGACGACAGATGATCACTTGGAGACCGCTTTGCCCTCCGCAGACGAAATGCCGCCGGCCACCGCTCCGGGTCCCGCGACGAGCACGCGGACCAGGAAGCCGAACCCGGACGAGGAGATGTCGGGGGCGTGGGGCTGCCTGGCCCCGGCCTTCTTCCTCCACGTCCTGGGCACCGCGTTCGTCCTGACCCCGCTGCACTGGACCGCCGCCGGGCTGACCATGAACGGGATCGGCGCCCTCCTGGCGTTCGTGTCGGTCGGCGGTGTCGGGTTCCAGCGGTTCAAGCAAGGCTCCAAGGCCTACGGCAAGGCCCGGCTGACGGCCTCGCTCCTCATCTGGTACGGCCTGGCCGCCTTCGCCGCGAGCCTGGCCGTCCTCGCCGGGGACGAACGGGGCAGCACCCTGACCTGCGCCGTCTTCGGCGCCGTCCTCCCGCTGTGCGGGATCTGGGTGCGCGGTTCGCTGATGGGCCGGAACCGCATGATCCCGCCGCGCCTGGCGAACGTCCTGACCGTGCTGATCCCGCTCCTCCTCGTCGCCGACGGCGTCGCGTACATGACCTATCCCGGCGTGACCATGGCGGCGATCGTCCTCTCGCTCGTCGCGATCGCCTTCCTCGCGATGAGCATGGCGTGCAACACCTACCGGACGCCGCTCCTGCTCAACGGCGCCCTCCTCGTCGTCGCGCTGGCGTTCCTCCTCACCGGTGCCCACCGCCCGAGCACCGGCGCGCTCTGGCTCGGCATCACCGGCGAGCCGGTCACCTGCCGTTTCCTCGCCGCGGAGCGGGCGCCGGACTCCGCGTCCTACACCTACCTGTGCCCTGGGGAGGTCCTCACCTACGAGGCGCCCTCCTCCGACCTCGGCCGTCCCGAGGGCGACCGGCTCGTCTGGGACGAGACCCGCCTGACCACGGCGTTCCTCGAAGCCGGGCAGGTCACCCCCCGTACCGCCGGCCTGTGGATCACCCATTTCGGCGCCATCGTCGTCCTCCTCCTCGCCGTGCTCCTCCTCGCACTGCGCCCCCGGACGCCCTGACCGGCGCCATGCTTGGGGAAGATTTGAGGGAGGGACGGACCTGAGCGGGCAGGGAGACCACGTCCCGCGGCGCCCCCCGGCCGCCACGCGACGTCCTGGAGGAAGAACGATGACCGTCGACCAGGCCCCCGCACCCGCGTCCGCCTGGTGGCCGAGGATCGCGGGGGCCCTGCTGGCCCTCGCGGTGGCCGCCGTCCATGTGGTCGACCAGGGCGGATTCCCCGGCTCGAAGGCGCCCGCCTATGTCGGGATCGGCTACTACATCGTCGAGGTCGCGGCCATCGTGACCGCCGGGCTGCTGATCGCCGGAGCCGTACGGATCGGCTGGGCCCTCGCCATGGCGGTCGCGGCCGGCCCGGTCGTCGGTTACGTGCTGTCACGCGGGCCGGGGCTCCCCGGCTACACCGACGACATCGGGAACTGGACCGAGCCGCTCGGGCTCGCCAGCCTCGCCGCGGAAGGGCTGCTGTTCTTCCTGGCGCTGACGATGCTCGGACGCGCCCTGGCGGCCGAACGGCGAGCCGCGACCGGCCGGGTGCCCACCCGAGCACCCCACCCCTAGGTTTCAAAGTCCCGGCCCACGGCGCTCGCCTGGCGACTCGCGCCTGACCGGGACTTGGCGAGCGCGGCATCGCTCCGCGATCCGCCCGCCGGCGCTCGCCTCCGGCATCGCCCCACCGGGCAGGTCACGCGCTCGCGGTGGCTGAGACCACCGCGAGTCAGGCACCTAGGCAGCTCGCCACTCGTCCGCGAGCAGGGACCAGATCTGCACGCCGCGGCGCTCGCCGTTCATGACGAACGCCTCGCGCAGCGTCCCCTCGCACGTCAGGCCCAGACGCTCGGCCGCCGCGACACTGCGCGCGTTCTCCGGATCGCAGTGCCACTCCACCCGGGCCATGCCGCGCACGCCGAACGCCCAGTCGATCATCTGCCGGGCGGCCCGCGTCACCAGGCCGCGGCCCTGCCCGGCCGCCCCCATCCAGACCCCGATCTCGCAGTTGAGCATCACGGGGTCGAACGTGCGGAACACGGTCCCGCCCTGGAGCACCCCGTCGATCCAGATCCCGTACAGCCGGCCCTGGTCGGCGGCCTGCCTGCGGGCGTACATCTCCAGGAACTCCCGGGCGGAAGAGGCGTCGGTGATGGTGGCCGCCCACGGGATCCAGGGCGAGATGTCCGCGCGCACCCGCACCACGTGCTCGGCGAACTCCTCCGCCTGCCACGGCTCCAGCGGACGGATCTCGGCGTCCTCGGCCAGCGGTGACGCGAACATGGGGCCTCCCGATATGCATACCCAACGTTTGTTACGTACTCTAGACCCGTACCAGCGCGAAGGGAGCACCGGGAGTGCCCGCACGAGGTGATCACGACGCCCGGCGCCGCGACGTGTCCGAGGCGGTCTGGCAGGTCCTCGCCGAACGCGGCTTCACGGGCCTGACCCTGCGTGCCGTGGCCGCCGAGATGGGCGCCACCACCGGCCTGCTCACCCACTACTTCCCCAGCAAGAAGGCCCTGGTCGCGTACGCGCTCGACATCGCCGACGAGCGCACCGCCGGACGGGCCCTCCGGCGGCCGGGCGGCGGCGGGCTGGGCGACCTGCGCGGCGCGCTGCTGGACGTCCTCCCGCTGACCCCCGAGGCGACCGCGATGAACCGCGTCTGGGTCGGTTCCTGGGACGGCTCGCTCGCCGACCCCGGCCTCTATGCCCGCGAGACGCGCCGGTACGAGAACTGGCGGAGCCGCCTCCGCCCGCACGTGACCACGGCGGTCGAACGGGGCGAGCTGCCGTCCGGCACCGACGTGGACGCGGTCGTCGCCACCGCCGCCGCGTTCACCCACGGCCTGGTCCTCCAGGCCCTCTTCGACCCCGAGCGCTTCCCGCCGGAACGCCAGACCGAGTTGCTGGACGGATTCCTCCGCACCCTCCAGTAGAGTCCCCCATCATGGCCGACCATGACCTGCTCGGCTGGATCCGCGAGCACACCACCACCCTCTCCGGCCTCGCCCCGGACGCCCCCCTGGACGACCTCGAACCACTCCGCGACATCGCCGGTGACGCCCGCGTCGTGGCCCTGGGCGAGGGAGCCCACTTCGTCCAGGAGTTCACCCGGGCCCGGCAGTGCCTCCTGCGCTTCCTCGCCGAACGCTGCGGCTTCACCGTCCTGGCCTTCGAGTACGGGTTCAGCGAGGGGACCGGCCTCGACCGCTGGATCCACGGCGAGGGCGGCGACCTCACCCGGCTCGGCGGCACCCCGTTCGCCGGGCTGACCACGGAGATGGCGCACTGGCTGCACCGGCACAACCGCACCAGCGGGCACCCGGTACGGTTCGCCGGCATCGACATCCCGGCCGCGGGCGGCGATCTGCGTCCGGCACTGGACCCGGTGACCGCCTACCTGCGCGAGGTCGATCCCGACGCGCTCCCCCTCATGGATCGCGTCCTGGCGATCGCCGACCGCTTCGCCGGCAAGTCGTTCGCCGCGGCCTCCCCGAAATGGTCACGCCTCACCACGGCGGACCAGGACGCGCTGACCGCCGGCCTGGCGCGGCTCCTCCTGCGGTTCCGGGCCCTGGAAGCCCTCTACGTCTCGCGCAGCGACCAGGACCGCTACGACCTCAACCTGCGCCGCCTCCAAGCGGCCCCGCACACCGACTACATGTTCGGCGCCATGCGCGACATCTACGCGGGCGAGGGCATGGCGGGCGACACCTCCATACGAGAGGACTACATGGCCGGGTCGCTCCTGTGGCACCTCGCCCGCGCCCCGGAGGCCCGATTCGTCCTGGCCGCCCACAACAACCACATCCAGAAGGCGCCGGTGCACTTCGACGGCGACCTCATCGCCTTCCCCATGGGCCACTACCTGCACCGCGCGCTGGGCGACGACTACCGCGCCATCGCCCTGACCCACACCGCCGGCCACGTCCCGGAAATGCACCTGGACGAGAGCACCGAGGCGGGCTTCACCGTCATCGACGAAACCCTCGCCCCTCCCTCCCCGGGGAGCATCGAGGCAGCCCTGCTCGACGCCGGATTCCGGAACGCGATCACCCTCACCGACCTGCGCCCCGTACCACCCGGAGGGGCCCGGCCCCTGGACCGCATCCGCACCCAGAGCGCCGACATCGAACTCCCCGTACGAGAGGCGTTCGACGCCGTACTGTCCGTCCCGACCGTCACCACGACGACCGACGACTGACAGAGGAACCAGAACCTGAACATCCAGAACTCTCGGTAATCGGCCGCGCACGGATCGACCCCGTGCTCCCATGGCGGCATGGCAGCCCAGAACCTCCCCTCGGCCCGCTTCCGCCGCATCGGCCTGGAGCTCAGGCGCCTGCGGCTGGAGGCCGGGATGACGATGAAGGAAGCAGGCGCCTTCCTCGACCGCTCCTCCTCCTCGATCAGCCTCCTGGAGGCCGGCACCCAAGCGATCCGGCCGCGCGACCTGGACTACATCCTCATGAAGTACGGCCACGCGGAAGGCCCGTTCAGGGAGGCGATGCTCGAACTGGCCCGCGAAGGCCGCAAGAAGGGCTGGTGGCATCGCTATGCACACGCGTTGTCCCCCGAGCTCATGGATTTTCTGTCGCTGGAAACGGACGCCAGATCCATCAGCACCTATCAAACGGTCCTCGTCCCTGGCCTGCTCCAAACCCCCGACTATGCCCGCGCACTACTCGATCCGGATTCGACTTCCGCGTTGCGGGACGCGCTGGAAGTCCGCATGGCCAGGCAAACCCTCCTCGACACGTCCAGCCCGCCCAGGCTCACGGCCATCCTCGACGAGGCCGTCCTTCGTCGTCAGGTGGGCGGCGCGGCGGTCATGCGCGACCAGCTCGCACGGCTCCGCGACCTCTCCGAACGCGAGCACCTGGACATCCGGATCACTCCCTTCGAGGCGGGAGCACACAGAGGACTCAACGGCCCGTTCACGATCCTGGAACTCGGCGTACGCGGCAGACTCACCATCGTCACGCTGGAAAGCCTGCAAGGAATGTCGTACGTGGAGAACACCAAGGACGTCCATCGCTACGAGACGGTCTTTGACGAACTCACCCGAAGCGCCCTTTCCAAAGCCGATTCCCGTGACCTGCTCGAACGGCTACGGTCGGAATCATGACCGAGTGGCGCAAGAGCACCCACAGCGACGGCACACAACACGGCGGATGCGTCGAAGTCGCGGCCCTCAATACGACCATCGCCGTACGCGACTCCAAAAACCCCCGCGGCCCACACCTCCACCTCCACCCCCACACCTGGCACACCCTCCTCACCACCATCAAAACCAACAACACCCCAACGCCACAGCGCCCCTGTCAGACCCGTGATGCATGATCGCCGCATCGACTCGCGCAGGAAGACGGGATCACCATGTCGATCACGAACCAGCAGGTGGCAGGGCACGCGTTTCTGAAGGCGCTGTACGAGGACCCGTACTTCCCTGATCACGTCCTCGACAAGGGACGGGGGATCCTGCTGAGGCTGTGCGAGCGGATCGAGGTGGAGCGGCCGTCGGACCTGGCGGCGCTGTACGGGCTCACGCAGGCGGCTACGGAGGAGTTCAACCTGCTGGAGGCGGAGTTCGACGCCGCGGGGAGTGAGATCGAGACCGCCGCTCGCGAGGAGATAGCGGAGGACTTCTGGTTCGTGGCGTCGGCCTACGGATTCGCGGACGCGGACGTGGAGAAGCTCATCGCCACCCGGAACTGGTGACCGGCCCGAAGTCAGGCAACGGCCAGGAGAGCGACGCCGCCTCCTCCCGCCGGGCGGCTTGCGCGGCGCAGATGACCTCCGGGGACGCCGTACTCGGGCTCGGCCACCGGAACGAGCGGCGGTTGCTCCACGACATGTCCGCGCAGGACCGGCTCGACCTGGCAGCACCGCCTGGCCCCCTCCACCCCGATCCCCGTATCGGGCAGGCGATCAGAACGCTCCGGGCCGACGTGGGCCGGACGGTCTCGGCCGGCGAGCTGGCCCGGGAGTGCGGTCTGTCGGTGTCGCGTTTCCTCCACCTGTTCGCCGCCCACACGGGTACGAGTTTCCGCCGCTACCGGCTCTGGACCCGGATGCTGCGCGCCGCCGAACTCATCGCCGGGCGCCACGACCTCACCACCGCCGCCACCGAGGCCGGTTTCGCGAGCCCCTCCCACTTCAGCGAGACGTTCCACCGCATGTTCGGGCTCCCACCCAGCCGCCTGCTCGCCACCGGCCCGACGATCAGCTTCGCCAGAGCAACCGCCGATGTTCGAGACACGAAAACAAGTTGATCTTCAGGTGGGACTCGGACAGGCTTCCCGCCGAGGCGCCTGCGCAGCGGGCCGAACGGAGGCCGGAGCCGTGTGGTACCCCAAGATCCCGCAGCGGTTCGGCGACGGGCCGTTGCCCGGCGGGATCTGGGTGGCCGAGGAGAAGGTGCACGGCGCGCATCTCGCACTGGTCAGCGACGGCCGGACGACGCGGGCCGCCGGGCGCCGCGGGCCGCTGGACGAGGAACGGCTTGAGGCGTTCTTCGGGGTGACGCGGCTGTGGCCGGCGCTGGCGACCGCGGCGGCGGCAGCGGCCCGGGCGGCCGGACAGGACGTGATCTTGTACGGGGAACTGGCGGGCGGAGGCTATCCGCACCCGCGAGTACCGCCGGTCAAGGACGCCTGCCCGGTGCAGACCGGCGTGTGGTACAGCCCCGACCTGGTGTGGCTGGCGTTCGACGGCGCCATCGCCACCTCGTCGGGACCGCGTTGGATGGGCCGCGCCGAGCTGGCGGACCTGGTGGCCGGTGTGGGCTTGGAGTGCGTGCCGCTGCTGGGCCGAGGCCATCGGCACAAGCTGGCGGAGCTGACGGTGGACTTCCCGACGCTGGTACCCGCCGCGCTGAGCCTTCCCGCACTGCCCGGAAACCGCGCCGAAGGCTACGTCCTCAAACCCGCCGGGCCCTGGGATACCACCGAACGGGGACCGCGTCCGGTAGTGAAGGTCAAGCATCCCGAATTCGCCGAGGACGCCCGCTACAACGGCGCCCGGCCGTTCGTGCCGCCTCCCGGCGGGGTGACGGGAGTACCGGCATGGCTGCTGGCCGCCGCGGTCGAACGGCTCACCCCGCCGCGCCTGGACGCGGCCCGCAGCAAGCTCGGCCCGGCCGCAGGCACCGCCGAGCTGGTCGCCGAGGTGGTGGACGACCTGCTCGCCGACCTCGATGACGACCTGGGCGGCCTGCCCGACCCCGACCGCCGGCACCTGGCCGCCGCGCTCACGCCCGCGGCCCGCACGCTGGCCACGTTGCAAGGCCACTGAACCGGCCGTACCTGGGCGGCCACGCGCCGGACGGGCTTCCCGTACCGCCACAAAGATGGGCAACGTCCACCCGCTCTTCTTCGACCGTCCCAGAGGGCGCCGGCTCCATTGGTCAGCCTCGCCGTGATCAGTGCCAGTCGCTGATCCTGACGTCGTCCGGCGACGGCCTGCCACGCCCGGTCTCCACCAGTTCCTTCAAACTCATCAGGTACGTCGCCCACTTGGTGCTGCAGTGGTGCATGAACTCGTCCGGCTCGCGCCAGCCCTCGTGCCTGAACCGGACGATCGTGTACTCGCCGCTCTGCTCGAGGGACCACCCGATCTCGGTGCCGATCCACTCCTCGGGACCATCGATGACCCGCCACCGCACGCGGCCGGACGGATCGAGATCCAGGACCTCCATGTCGAAGCCACCGACGTCGCCGAACCGGAAGGCCAGCTGCCCGCCGACCTCGCTCTTGCCCGCCGTGTCGGTCGTCCACCAGCCGGCGACGCCTTCTGGAGTGGCGACCGCTCGGTAAACGTCGTCGAGCGGGGCGACGACACCGATCCGGTGCAGGATGTCGACCATTTCATTCTCCTCTGTTCACTCGTTCGATCGCCTCGGCGATCTGCTTGATCCGGCGGAGTCGGGCGTCCCAGGTGGCGCCGACCGCCGAGAGCTGGGCGGCGGCTCGGGCGAGCTGCGCCTCGTCGACCTGGTAGTGGCGCTCGCGGCCGACCGGCGTGGCGTGGACCAGGCCGACCCGGTCCAGGACGGCCAGGTGCTTCGAGACGGCCTGGCGGGTGACGGGCAGCCGTTCGCTCAGCGACGTGGCCGTGCCCGGCCCTCCGGCCAGGAGCAGGTCGATCAGCGTCCGCCGGATGGGGTCGCCGATCGCCGACCACAGGTCATCGTCGGCCGCCGTGCTCATGAGCCGACGGCCACGCGCCCGGCGTACGCGCCCAGTGCGGGGATGTAGCGGTCCCACGAGGTCGCGTGGTCGCGGTACTGCTCCTCAAGGACCGCGACCTCCCAGCCCATCTCGCGGAACCCGGTCTCGGTCATGCGGATCCGGGTCCCCCCACCGGCCGGGACCAGATCGAAGGTGACGAGCAGTGAGTCCCCGCTCCGGTGAGGGGCGGTGAAGCACCACCGGAAGGAGAACCGCTTCGGGGGATCGACCTCGACGACGGCGAGGTCGACGGTCACCGTCTCGCCGGTCTCCGCGTCGCGCCACACGAGCTCCCCGGGCGCGCCCGCGACCGGGGCGAACCGCGCGTCGTCGGGCCACCATTCCCGCATGTGCTCGGGACGGCTGATCACCTCGAAGACCACCTCGGGCGAAGCGTCGACATGGATGTCGCGCTCGATGGATCCGTACTCCATGTCCACCAACCTTTTCGCAACCTTTGGTTGCACGAGGCTACGACAACCGGGCCCCGACATGCAACCTTTGGTTGCATGTTGTGGCGGCCACGACCCCACATGACGCCAGGCCACGCGTACCGGTACGGCCCGACCAACTACACGGCCGTCCGGCGGTGAGCTGTGCGGAGTAGCGGCTCGCCTCCATGTGGGCCGCCGGCCGCGACGGCGAGGGCGTCCCCAGCCACCTGCGAATGCGGGCACGTTCGGGCATTGGCCGGCCACCATGTCGGTGCGCTGGGCGTCGCGTTGTCGCGCGTAAACGGGGCCTCGGAACTGTCGCGCATCTGCCAGTATCTACCCGGGCCCCACCGGAGATCATTTCGCCGAGAAGCCCTTCTGAGAGGCGAGAATGACGGAACCAACACCGTACGAGCGCCGCTGGCTGGACGTACTCGACGAGCTGCGGCACTGCTCCGATCCCGACCTTCAGATGACCTGGGATCATCAGGGCCCGCTGACCGTGGAGCCCGCAGATGCGCACAGTGCCTTCGGTACGCTCGCGCAACAGGACGGAGTTCTCCTCGACCCGGCCCTTCAGAAGTGTTTCCTGCGCTTCGACGGCCTGGGCGCCTGCTGGGGGTACGGCGAAGAAGAAACGGACCCGCTGTTCGCCGGGGAATTCAGTCTCTCGCCCCTGGCACAGGCGATCCGCAGGCAGCCGCCCGTCGAGCGCTATCCCGACCCGTCACCGGAGCAGCTGGAACTACTGGTCGAACTCCGCGACTTCGACGGAACGCCCATGGGCGGGGTGGGATCCATCTCCTCTCTCAGGATCAAGCAGGGTGGTGTGCACAACCCGGAGATCTGGTTCAGCGACGGTGAGCTCGGCGTTCACCGTATGGATATCGACCTCTGCGGCTACCTCGACGCACTGCGCGTCACCAAGGGAGCATATGGCTGGCAGTACCTGTTCACCGACGTCTCCTTGACAGAAGAGGACCACGAAGTGACCGCGGAATTCCTTACCGAAATGCTCGCCGTATTCCCCGATTTGTTCCCCGCCCACGACTACGAGCCGCTCAGAGCGCGGCTCGCCGAGCGTCTCCGCTGAACCACACGGACAGGAACCCATGACCGCTACGTCGACATCACCCGAGCCGCTCTCGTCCTCAACGGGCAATGGGAGTGATCTTCATTGAGAAAACCTCACTACGGCGACGAAAGCGGCCCGTGTACGAGTTCACCCAAGAAGACCTGGATGATGGAAGGTTGCCTGTGACGAAAAGACGGTAATATCGAATCGACTGGTGCCTGCTGTTGCCCGCTGCGGCCGCCGCCCCTCCTGTTCGGTCAGCAGCCATGCCCTCACGGGCCCTGCCGTACACGCCCCCTCTCGACAGTGATCACCTCACCACGAGCGTGAGGGCTACACGCATCGAAATCCCGGACGTCTGCGAGCGTGTCGCTTGCCCCGGTGAACGTATGCGGACATCACAACCAGTGCCGCATCAGGCAACGTCTGCCATTCCGGTACGGTCGGTGGCGTGAATACTGGCAGCCAGCCGACTCTTGACGAGATCGAAGATCGTTTCGTCGAGCTCGTCGCGGGTCGACTGAGTCGAGACGAGGCCGACCGCTGGGCGGCAAGATGGGTGACAGAGGACGACTTTGTCTGGGACGACCTGTCCTGGTGGGCGCTGAACAACCTCTATGGAATCGATCTGCCCGCGAGCGAGGGCGGCGGTTTCCTGCACGACGACGAACAGGTACGGGCATGGCTCGTTGAGCTGAGAAGGCGCCGAGCGGCGTGAAGCGCCCTAGCGTCCCTCAAAAAAAATCCCGCCACCCGCACGACTCGCCTTGCCCAAGAGGGGTTCTCCGGCCGGTCCTCATATAACACCCGCCGCCGCGATTCACCCCTTGCCACCTCACCACAATGGACCGCACTGGCGGCCAGCGTAAAGCACCGGTTGCCCGCGAATAGGTGGAAGCCCTCGTGGTCGGTCACACACGAACCCGGCTGACTCATTCCCGGTTGGGCAGGGTGATGTGCCAGGCGCCGGACGGTGTGATCCAGATGAGGAGTCCGGGCCAGATCTGGGTGAGTTTCCAGCCGCGGGTCTGTTTGGTCCGGTGGTGTCGCCTGCACAGTGGTGCCAGGTTGCAGGCGCAGGTGATGCCCGGGCTCCACGGGGTGGTGTGGTCGAGGTCGCATCGGCTGGAGCGGATGTTGCAGGTGGGGAAGACGCACGTGGGGTGCCGGTCCTCCACCTCCCGCCGCATCACCGCCGGTGGCCGGTAACCCGGGTGCCCGTGGCGATCGGCGCCGCCCTGGCAATGGGCCTCGCGTGCCGTGGCGAGCCGGTCATGGATGTCACGGACCGCCCGCCCGATCATCTGCGGAAGCTCCTCCAGCCGCCCGAGGGCGCGGGCCCGGTTCAGGACACCGGTCAACCGCCGATCGACCATCCCCGCCAACGCCCTGACCCCCACCAGGTCGCCCCCGGGCCCGGTCACCCCGGCAGAGGTGAACGCACCACCCACCGGAATGGCAGCAGACACCCACTCGTCCGCGTCCATCACGCAGGTCATCAGAACAGGCCCTTCGCCCGGGCGGGCCACCGGTGCAGGCACCCCGACCTCGCCCACACTGGCGGTCGGTGAACGTCCACCACCGGTCACCTGGACGGCAGGACCAGGCCGCCCGTCCAGGTGGGCCACCGCTGCAGGCAGCGCACTCCCGCCCTCACTGGCGGCCGGTGAGGGTCCGTCCCTGTTCATCTCGACCACCGGTCCAGGCCGATCACCCAGACGGGCCGCCGGTGCAGGCAGGTCACTCTCGCACGCGCGGGCAGTGTGTGAGCGTCCGCCCACGTCCACCTGGGAGACAGGTGCAGGACGCCCGTCCCAACGGGTCACCCCACTGGCAACCGCGTGGGCGGCCGGTGAACGTCTGTCGTCGCTCGTCTGGGAGATAGGTGCAGGCCGTTCGTTCACACTCGTGAGGGCCGCCGGTGTAAGCAGTTCGCTCACGCCGAGGCGGGCCGTCTGTACGGGTGCGGGCCGTTCGAGCTTGTCTGCGTGGCCGGCGAGGGCGGACTGGTCGTCCACGTCCAGGCGGGCCGATGGCGGCGGCTGCTCACCCTCGTTCACCGGAGACGGGGGAAGGTGTTGTCCGTCCTGGCCGGAAAGTGCGGGGGCGGAGGTCAGGAGGGCGCGGACGGCCTCAGGCAGCTCGGCGCCCTGCAGAAGAGTCTTGGCCAGGTCGGCGCGGATCAGGTTGAGGGGCCGGACATCGCCATCGCTCCTCAACCCGGCCGCCACGGCGGTGATCTTGTTGTAGATCCCGTGGGCCTCCTCAGGCGCCAGATCCAGCAACCCCAGATCAGCCGTCCCTGACGCGGTGTCCCACACCTCCAGCCGCCGCCTGGCGACGGCCTCACTCCTACGCCGCTCGATCGCTTCGGGAGCCAAGCGCTGCACGATCCGCCGGATCCGCCGCCGCAACTGACCCGTCGTCTGCCCACAAGCCCTGCCGATCACAGCCTCTTCAACACGCCGGACAACACCCTCCGGCAGCCCCTCGGACAGGTCACAGATCACCCGGGCCTTGGGCAGATCGATCCGACCGGCCTCCAACGCCTCCCGCGTACCGGGAAGATCCACCGCCAGCCGCTCAGCGAGGTGAACCAGCGTCGCAGCGGCGTTGCCAGTGACGGTCAGAGTGGAGGCGACCTCCTCGGTCACCGACTCCCGCGATGACAACACCCGCGGATCCCCCGCGTCCTCTTCTCCCTCTTCTGCGCGGCGGCGCGACAGCTCCGCGATCGCGGCCAGCTCACGCGACTGAGCCCAAGCCGCCTGCCGGTGCGCAGCCGCCGCCACCTCCAGCAACTCAGAATCAGTCAGATCACCCAACCGCTCCCGGCCACCCGACAGACACACCCCCAACGCCGGACCCGGCGGAAACCAGCCCCGACCCTCCCATTCGCCCTCCCCCGAAACGACCTCAACAAGCTCCGCAGGCATCACCACGAAAATTCACCTCCCCTCACCAAATCCTCGTCCTCTCAAGCTTAAAGAGGAGCAACTGATCGTTTCAATGGACATATTGGACAGAATTGCGTTCGGGTCACCTTTCTCGGCCTCGATATTCACCGCCTGGCAAATGTCGATCATCAATCGGTTTTGCGGGGGCGGGGGTGGGGTTTATCGGGCCCGGGTGGCCAGGGCCGGGCGGGTGGTCGAGGTGACCGATGCGGGTCGGCGCGCAACCGCAGGTCCCTGCTGGTGGGCGTCACGTTGGCCGAGGTCCGAGAGCCAGGGTTTGTTCCAGGGTGACGAGCGGGTGCGTGGCCAGGGAAGGGCGGCAGATCGACGGGGGCGGCCAGCGGCGAATATCCGCTTGTCGTCGCTGCGGCTTTTTCGCGCGCAGCGCGACGGCCACGCCGGACCGGGCACCAAGCCGCAGATGGAACACCCTCCCCGACCGGCCACCCCAACCGAAGTGACGCCAACCAGCGGCGACCGGCAGGTGCGCGCCGGCCCGCATCGGTCACCTCAACCGGCCACCTACCGCCACCCCGCTACTGCGATAGAAAGAAACCCCAGCCCGAACCAGCCCAAAGCACGCTCGCGTTCGCTCAGCCCGCATCAAGCGTTGAAAGCACGAATTGCGGCAGCGGACCGCTGCCTAGGCCCACCTCAGCACCGGGCTCACCCGAGCCAACCGCATGCGCGCCCTAAAGAATCCTCACGCGCACGCCAGAATCAACTTGTAGACAGCCAGCGAGCTCCAACCGCCCACTCGCCATGTCCAGGCGCCCTTTCTTTAGATCTCAAACGCTCAAGATCTAAACCTGAAACCCGAGCGGGTAAGGGGCACGGGCCACAGGCCACGACGCCCTATCCAAGAACCTCCCCAGCAACTTTCGCACCCCCGACGGCGCGCCGCCGGGACGTCAGGCGACGTCAGGACGTCAGGACGTCGAGAACTCAGGACCTCGGGTCGTCAGGCGCCCAGCGGAACGCGGTGCCACCGGAGAAGCAGGGAGGCGGGGAGGCGGGGAGGCCGGAGGAAGGCGGAAGAGCGGTCGGTCAGAGCTTCTCCAGGCCCTTGGCGTAGCGGAGGACGAGTCGCTTGACGCCGTACTCGCCACCGAAGTCGACGCTGGCGGAGGCGCCCTCACCTTGGCCGTCCACGGTGATCACGGTGCCCAGGCCGAACGAGTCGTGGGTGACCTTGTCGCCCGGTGACAGTACGGGGATGCGCTGGTTGCCGGGGGAACAGACGCCGGGGCGGGTGGACAGCCGGGCCGCCGCCGGGGCGGACCTGGAGGCCGCCTCGCGCTCCCAGTGGATCAGCGTGCCGGGGACCTCGCCGAGGAACCGGGACGACGGGTAGCTCTGCGGGGCGCCCCACGAGCTGCGCATCTCGGCGCGGGTCAGGTAGAGGCGCTGCCGGGCCCGGGTGATGCCGACGTAGGCCAGGCGGCGTTCCTCTTCCAGCTCCTTGGGATTGCTCATGGCGCGCAGGTGCGGGAAGATCCCGTCCTCCATGCCGGTGAGGAACACGACCGGGAACTCCAGGCCCTTGGCCGTGTGCAGGGTCATCAGGGTGACGACGCCCTGGTCGGTCTCCTCGGGCTGCTCGCCGGGCGGGACTGGGCCGCCCTTGGCCCCTCCGGGGATGGAGTCGGCGTCGGCGACGAGGGCCACCTGCTCCAGGAAGTCGACCAGGCGGCCTTCGGCGGACTCGCCGTCGAGACGTTCCTCGAACTCGCGGGCGACGGCCTCGAACTCATGGAGGTTCTCGATCCGGGTCTCGTCCTGCGGGTCCTTGGACGCCTTCAGCTCTGCGAGGTAGCCGCTCTTGACCAGGATCTGCTCGACCAGGTCGGCCGGGGTGACGGACTCGGCGGCGGCGCGCAGTTCGTCGAGCAGGGCGACGAACTCGCGGACCGAGTTGATCGAACGGGTGGCCATCCCCGGAACGTCCTCGGGAAGCCGCAGCGCCTGCCAGAACGAGATCCGCTCGCGCGAGGCGTACGCCTCGACGCACGCCTCGGCGCGGTCGCCGATGCCGCGCTTGGGCACGTTCAGGATCCGGCGCAGCGAGACGGTGTCCTCGGGGTTCGCCAGGACGCGCAGGTAGGCCAGCAGGTCGCGGACCTCCTTGCGCTCGTAGAAGCGGACGCCGCCGACGACCTTGTAGGGCATGCCGACGCGGATGAACACTTCCTCGAAGACACGGGACTGGGCGTTGGTGCGGTAGAAGACCGCGACGTCGCCGGGACGGGTGTCGCCCTCGTCGGTGAGCCGGTCGACCTCCTGCGCGACGAAGGCGGCCTCGTCGTGCTCGTTGTCGGCCACATAGCCGGTGATCTTGTGGCCTTCGCCCTGGTCGGACCAGAGTTTCTTGGGCTTGCGGTCGGCGTTGCGCTCGATGACCGCGTTCGCCGCCGTCAGGATCGTCTGGGTGGAGCGGTAGTTCTGCTCCAGCAGGATCGTGGTGGCCTGCGGGTAGTCGCGCTCGAACTCCAGGATGTTGCGGATCGTCGCGCCCCGGAAGGCGTAGATCGACTGGTCGGCGTCGCCCACCACGCACAGCTCGGCGGCGCCCAGCGGCTCGCCGCCCTCACCCGGGGAGGTGATGGGCGCGGTCAGCTCCCGCACCAGCTCGTACTGGGCGTGGTTGGTGTCCTGGTACTCGTCGACGAGCACGTGCCGGAACCGGCGCCGGTAGTGCTCGGCGACGTCCGGGAAGACCTGCAGCAGGTTGACCGTCAGCATGATCAGGTCGTCGAAGTCCATCGCGCCGGCCTGCTGCAGCCGGGCCTGGTACATCTCGTACGCCTGGGCGAGCGTCTGCTCCATGTGCGTGGACGCCCGGTCCTTGCAGGTCTCGTAGTCGATCAGCTCGTTCTTCAGGTTGCTGACCTGGGCCGAGAACGCCTTGGGCGGGTAGCGCTTGGGGTCGAGGTCCAGCTCCCGGCAGACCAGCGCCATCAGCCGCTGCGCGTCGGCCTGGTCGTAGATCGAGAAGCCGGACGGGAAGCCCAGCCGCTTGGCTTCGCGGCGCAGGATCCGGACGCACGCCGAGTGGAACGTCATCACCCACATGGCCCGGGACCGGGGGCCCACCAACGCGTCCACCCGCTCTTTCATCTCGGCGGCGGCCTTGTTGGTGAACGTGATCGCCAGGATCTGGCCGGGGTGCACGCCGCGATCACCCAGCAGATGGGCGATCCGGTGCGTGAGTACGCGGGTCTTGCCGGAACCGGCCCCCGCCACGATCAGCAGCGGGCCGCCGGAATGCAGGACGGCGTCGCGCTGCTGCGGGTTGAGGCCGTCGAGCAGGGAGTGGGCTTCGGTCTTCGACATCATGTGCGAGTCTACGGCCCGCCGGCGACGCTTACCGTCACATCCCGGATCAGCCCGGATCCGCCCACTGATCCGGGATGTGCGCTCACCCGGTCTCCCGGTCTCCCGGATGCCCGGTCTCCCGGATGCCCGGTCTCCCGGGCGGCCGGACGCCCTGATTGCCTGGACGCCCGGCTGCCGGGACCCAGGGTCAGGTCTTGCGGTGAGCGTAGGCGGACTCCGCCGCGGTGACGACGGTCTGGAGGTCGGCGCCGGTGGCGGCCATTGAGGCCGCCGCGACCGCCCCCTCGACCAGCGGGGCGTCCGCCAGGACGACCTCGCCGCCCCCTCCGCCCGCGCGGACCTCGGCCGCCGCCTCGTCGACGACCATCTTCGCGGTGAGCACCGAGCTGCCCAGGTCGGCCAGCAGCACCACCCCGTCGCCCCGCTGCGCCGCCTCGATGGCCTGCTCGACCAGCTCGACGCTGGTGCCGAGGCCGCCCTCCGAATCACCGCCCGCGGGCTCGACCACCGCCTGACCGACGCCCATCGCGCGGGCCAGCTCGGCGACGCCGTCCGCCAGCACCCGGCTGTGCGAGATCACCACAAGACCGACCACGTCCCGCTCCCTTCCCCGTCCCGGTCACTCACACCCCGGACACTCACACCCGGGTCGCTCACACCCCGGTCCCTCACACCCTGGACACTCACATCCCGGTGGTTGCCGACCTGGTGCTTGTCGGCCTGGTTGCTCACGAACTCACGGCCCATGCGCCCGTGGTTAACGAACCCGTGCGTACCGAACCCGTGGCTACCGAACCCGTGGTTCCTGGATTGGCGCTTCCCGTACCCGTGGTTCATCCGGCCGCCTCGCCGACGACGTCGGCCAGGGCGCGGAGGATGAGAACGGTGGAGGCGGCTCCGGGGTCGAGGTGGCCTGCGCTGCGGGCGCCGAGGTAGCTGGCGCGGCCCTTGCGGGCCGTCATCGGCACCGTCGCCTCCGCGCCCTTACCGGCGGCCTCGGCGGCGGCGCGCACGCAGGACGGCAGGTCCCCGCCGGCGGCCAGGGCGGTCTCGTACGCGGCGGCGGCGGGGGCGAGCGCGTCCACCATGGTCTTGTCGCCCTCGGCGGCCTGCCCCAGCTCCTGTACGCCGTCCACGGCGGCCCGGAGGGCGCGGCCGAGGAGGGCCGCGTCGACCTCCGTCGCGTCGCCGAACGCCTTGCCCGCCCGGCGCAGCGCGGTCCCGTAGAGCGGGCCGGAGGCGCCGCCGGTCTTGGACACCAGTGCCCGTCCGGCCGTGATCAGCGTCCGGCCCGGCGGGTCCGGTTCCCCGGGCAGCGCGGCCACGGCGGCGGTGAACCCCCGGTCGAGGTTGAGCCCGTGGTCGCCGTCGCCGATGGCGGCGTCCAGGCGGGTCAGCCGTTCGGCGTCGGCGGCGACCAGTTCGGCGGTGTGCCGGATCCAGGCCGTGATCATCGCGGCGTCGAGCGTCTCCGGCCGCGCGGGTCCCCCGCTCATCGGCCCCACCGCAACGCGGGGGTCTCGACGGGGGCGTCCCACAGCCGGGCCAGTTCGGGGGTGAGGCGGCACACCGACACCATGCAGCCGGCCATCTCCAGGCTGGTGACGTACGGGCCGACGAGGGAACGGCCGATGGTGGCGCCGTGCCCGGCCAGCCAGTCGGAGACGGCGGCGAAGGCGATGTACTGCTCGATCAGCGGGGTGCCGCCCATCCCGTTCACGAGGACCAGCAGTTCCTCGCCCGCGAGGGGCATGTCGGCGTCGATCGCGGTGAGCGCGACGTCCACGATCTCGGCGGCGGGCCTGATCGTGGCGCGTTCCCGGCCGGGTTCGCCGTGGATGCCGATGCCCAGTTCCATCTCGTTCTCGCCCAGCTCGAAGGTGGGCCGGCCGGCCGCCGGGACGGTGCACGGCGACAGTGCCACGCCGAACGACCGGCTGCGCTCGTTCACCTCGCGCGCCACCTCGGCGACCGCCGCGAGGTCGGCGCCCTCCTCGGCCCGCGCGCCGGCGATCTTCTCCACGAACAGGGTGGCGCCGGTGCCGCGGCGGCCGGCGGTGAACGTGCTGTCCTCGACGGCGACGTCGTCGTTCACCACCACCGTGGCGACCTCGATGTCCTCGTCCTCGGCGAGTTCGGCGGCCATCCGGAAGTTGAGCACGTCGCCGGTGTAGTTCTTGACCACGTGCAGGACGCCGGCGCCGCCGTGCACGGCCGTGGTCGCGGCCAGGATCTGGTCGGGGACGGGGCTGGTGAAGACCTCGCCGGGGGCGGCGGCGTCGAGCATCCCGTACCCGACGAATCCGCCGTGCAGCGGCTCGTGCCCGGAGCCGCCGCCCGAGACCAGGGCCACCTTCCCGGAGCCCGCCGTGTCGGTCCGCACGATCGTCCGGTTCTCCGGGTCGACCCGCAGGGAGGGATGCGCGGCCGCCAGGCCGCGCAGAGCGTCCGTGACGACGTCCGCCGGGTCGTTGATGAGTTTGCGCATGTCTCTGCTGTACCCCCGCGGGGGCTTCGTTCCCCGGCCCGGCGCCGCCGGAATTCAGGGGATTCAGGGCGCTTCGGACGCGGGACGTCCGGGGCGGTACCGCTTATGGTTGAAACCGTGACGAGCGCTCTGGACGACAGCGAGATCCGCCGTGCCCTGGTCGTGATGGCGCACCCCGACGACGTCGACTTCGGCAGTGCCGGAACGGTCGCGCAGTGGACGGACCGGGGCGTCGAGGTGGTCTACCTGATGGTCACCGACGGGGACGCGGGCGGTTTCGACGACGGCATCACGCGGGCGGAGATGGCCGAGCTGCGCCGGGACGAGCAGCGCGCCGCCGCCAAGTGCGTGGGTGTGGAGGACGTGCGGTTCCTGGGCTACCCGGACGGGCGGGTGGAGGCCACCCTCGGCCTGCGCCGCGACATCGCCCGGGTGATCCGGCAGGTGCGGCCCGACCGGGTGCTGACCTCCAGCGCCGAACGCGACTACCGGCGCATCCACCCGAGCCATCCCGACCACCGCGCGGTGGGGTCGGCGACGCTCGACGCCGTCTACCCCGACGCGCGCAACCCCTACGCCTTCCCCGAGCTGCTGGCCGACGAGGGCCTGGAGGCGTGGACGGTCCGCGAGGTGTGGGCCAGCGGGGGGCCGCTGTCCGACCACTACGTGGACGTGACGGGGACGTTCACGCACAAGATCGCGGCGTTGAAGGCGCACGCGAGCCAGACCGCGCGCATGGGCGAGGAGCTTGAGACGATGGTGCGCGGCTGGCTGGCGGCCAACGCGTCCGCCGCCGGGCTGCCCGAGGGGCGGCTCGCCGAGGCGTTCCAGGTGATCGACACCGCGTGAGTCGGGAGAGGCCGTCATGCCGCAGCGGACCGGGCCGTACACCATCGTGGGCGAGGCCGTCGCGTACGCCGACGCCGAGGTGATCTTCAAGCACGTCGCGGTGGCGGAGGCCTGGAACGAGTGGGGTTCCTTCCCGGTGCGGGCCCGCCGCGAGCGGGCCGGGGAGCCGACGCCCAACGGGGTCGGCGCGGTGCGGGCGATCCCGCCGGCGCGTGAGCGGGTCGTGGCGTACGACCCGCCCCGGCACTACGCCTACATCGCGCTGTCCGGGCTGCCGGTGCGGGAGTACCGCGCCGACGTCACGCTGCGTCCGAACGGGACGAAGACCCTCATCCGGTGGGAGGGCCGGTTCGAGCCGAGGTATCCGGGGACGGGCCCGTTGCTGAGCGCCTTCCTGAGCCGGATGCTGGGGTCGTTCGCCCGCCGCGTCGCCCACCACTCCGCGCACTGTGAGCCGGGCTGCCCGGCCCGCCTGCCGAACGTGCTGTAAGGGGCCGTCCGCGGGACATTCCCCACATCCCCAAGCACTCACTCATAGCGATAAAGAGTGACTCTCCGTGCGCATCACTCCTGGGCGCCGGGGTAGGGCCGGACCGCAAGATCATCGCGGCTCGGGGGACCTCCGGTCGCAGGACATCGGGGGATTCGATGCGCTACAAGACGCCTGCCTGCGTCCTGGCCCTGGTCGCCACGGGAGCCGTGCTGTCCGCTTCGCTGCCGCCGCCGCGCGAGGGCGGCCGGTACGCGCCGGGCCCGTTCGCTCCGTACCACCGGCATCACCGGCCGCCCTTCTCCGGGGAGGTCCACAGGGACGCGGGGAGGGCGCCTGGAATCACGCCGGTCGACCGAAGCCGCAAGCGCGCGGGCACGGACGCGGGCACGGACGCGGGCACGGACGCGGGCACGGCCAGGGAGGCGGGCACGGCCAGGGAGGCGGGCACGGACGCGGGCACGAAGGCGGGCAGGGACACCGGAACCGGTACGAAGGCGGGCAGGGACGCGGGCACGCGCCTGCTCGACCGCCCGAGGCTGACCCGGAAGCTGCGGGCGTACCTGGCCCGGCGCCCGGGGCGCACCGGCGTCATGATCACCGATCTGCGGACGGACGAGTCGTTCGGCGCAGGGGAAGCGTCCCTCTTCGTGACGGCGAGCATCGTGAAGGTGAACATCCTGGCCGGGTTGCTGCTGACGCGGCAGCGCCTGCATCGCGGGCTGACGGGCGGCGAGCGGGCGCTGGCGTCCAGGATGATCCGGCACAGCGACAACCGGGCCGCCGGGGCGCTGTACGCCAAGCTGGGCTTCGGCCGGGGCCTCGACCGCGTCAACCGGGTGTTCGCCCTCAGGCGGACGCGCGCGCATCCCACCGTCTGGGGCGGCTCCAGGACCAGCCCGGCCGACCAGGTCCGGCTGCTGCGGGACCTGGCCATCGCGGACAGCCCGCTCAACACCGCCAACCGCAGTCACGTGCTGCGCCTCATGGAGACGGTCGTCCCCGGGCAGCGCTGGGGCATCGGCGCCGCCGCCCTGCCCGGGGACCGGGTCGCGATCAAGAACGGGTGGGTGCCGCTGCGCCACCAGGGCCACGGCTGGGCCGTGAACAGCATCGGCCGCATCACCGGGCACGGCCACGACTACCTGGTCGCGGTGTGCAGCCAGGGCCATCCCACCATGGACGCCGGTGTCCGGACGGTGGAGCACGTCGCCCGCACGGTCGTCGCGGCGATGCGCCGGATCGACTCTTGACGGCCCGTGAGGAGGATCGGAACGGACGTGCTGGATCTGCCGATCACCTCCAACCTGCCGGCCAAGGAGCGGGCGTCCGCGAATAGGTAGACCGGTCTATTACAATCTCTAGACCAGTCGGTATAGTTTGGGGCTATGGCAGCTCAGGGAGAGACGAGGGAACGGGTCCTGCGGACGGCGGCGGAGCTGTTCCAGCGGCAGGGCTATCACGGCACCGGGTTGACACAGGTGCTCAAGGAAAGTCGAGCACCGAAGGGATCCCTGTACTTCCACTTCCCGGACGGCAAGGAGCAGTTGGCGTCAGAGGCGGTTGCACGGTTCGGTCGCGAGGTAGGCGGGTCCCTGGCGCAGGTGCTGGTCACCGCGGAGGGCGGGCGCTCCGGGGTGGCGGCGATCGGCAAGCATTTCGCCCGCAGTTTGCTGGAATCGGACTTCACCAAGGGATGCCCGCTCGCCACTGTCGCGCTGGAGACCGCCGCCGAGAACGAGACCCTCCGCTCGGCCTGCGACGGCGTCTACGGGGAGTGGGAGGAGGGGATCGCGCTGGCGCTGCGCGGCTGGGGCGTCCCCGAAGAGAAGGCGGAGCCACTCGCTGCGCTCGTCCTGTCGTCCCTACAGGGAGCCTTGATACTCGCCCGAGTCCGCAAGGATGTGGCCGTCATCGACACGGTCACCGCACAACTCGGCGACCTGGTCGAACAGAGCGCCGATTGACGATCTCCTGCTGAGCAGTCACCGACCTAACGGACCACAAGGCAGGAGCTTCATGCGCGTGCATCACTTTGACTGTGCCCGGATGCTGGAGATCGAGCCGGCGGACGGGCCGAACAGCCCGCTCAGGCCCGCCGCCGCGGTCGGCCATGTCCTGCTGGTCGAGACGGACTCGTCCGGGCTCGTCTTGGTGGACGCCGGTATCGGCACCGCCGACATCGCGAACCCGGCCGAGCGGCTGCTGGACGACTGGGTGGAGTTGACCCGGCCGTCGCTCGATCCGTCCACGACGGCCGTCGCACAGATCGCGGCGCTCGGCCTGTCCCCAGCGGACGTCCGTCACATCGTCCTGACCCACCTGCACCGTGACCACGCCGGCGGGCTCAGCGACTTTCCCGACGCGGCGGTGCACCTGTTCGAGGCGGAGCGGGCGGATGGCGGCAAGACCCCGGCCCAGCTCGCGCACGGGCCGAAGTGGGTGACCTACGACAGCGGCCCCGGAGACCATTGGAACGGTTTCGACGGTGTCCAGGCCCTCGACGGCATCACCGAGGAGATCCTGCTGATCCCGCTGCACGGGCACACACCCGGCCACGCAGGGGTCGCGGTGCGGGACGGGGACCGGTGGCTGATCCACGCGGGTGACGCATACATGTACCACGGCGAGGTCGACCGGCCCGAGCCCTGTACTCATCCATTGATGGAGCTGGTCCAGGCTTCCGGGGAAACGGATCGCGAACAGCGCCTCGCGGGCGTCGCCCGCCTGCGCGAACTGGTCCTCGACCCCAATGGCGACGTCGAGGTGTTCTCGGCGCACGACCCCTGGGAGCTGGCCCGCTACCTGTAAGCACAGCCGGGGTCCAAGCAGAGCGCAGCGTCGGCTACGCCTCCAAATCCTCCGCAGCGCCCGGGGAGCACACCTCAGAACGCCGCAGCCGACATCGCCCGGGCGCTGATGGTCCTGGTGGAGGCAGCCGTGGCGGATGCTGACCGTGCGGCTGTACGGCCGATACCGGCGATGCGGGCCGGGGTGCCGCGAACGCGTCAGACGAGGCGGCGGGCGGCGGCCCAGCGGGAGAGTTCGTGGCGGTTGGAGAGCTGGAGCTTGCGCAGCACGCTCGACACGTGGGTCTCGACCGTCTTGACCGAGATGAACAGCTCCTTGGCGATCTCCTTGTAGGCGTAGCCGCGGGCGATCAGCCGGAGCACCTCCCGCTCCCGCTGGGTGAGCTGGTCCAGTTCCGGGTCCACGGCGGGCTGGTCGGTGGCGGCGAACGCGTCCAGCACGAAACCGGCCAGCCGGGGCGAGAACACCGCGTCCCCCTCGGCCACCCGGGCGATCGCGTCGGTCAGCTCGGGCCCGGAGATGGTCTTGGTGACGTAGCCGCGGGCGCCGCCGCGGACGACCCCGATGACGTCCTCGGCGGCGTCCGAGACCGACAGCGCCAGGAAGCGGGACGGGACGGCGCCCTGCAGCCGCCGCAGCACCTCGATCCCGCCGCCGCCGGGCAGGTGCACGTCCAGCAGCACCACGTCCGGTCTGGTCTCCCTGATGACCGACACCGCCTCGTCCACGTCGCCCGCCTCGCCGAGGATCCGCACGGCCTCGCCCAGCTCGGCCTTGACCCCCGTCCGGAACATCTGGTGATCGTCCACCAGCACCACGGTGTTCATGACTTCTTCATCTCCAGCCGTACCTCGGTGCCCTCACCCGGGGCGGTGCGGACCTCGGCCTTGCCGCCGTTGCGCTCCATGCGTCCGATGATGGACCCCCGGACGCCCATCCGGTCCTCCGGGATCTGCCCCAGATCGAACCCCTTGCCGCGGTCGCGGACGAAGATGGCCACGTCGTCGCCCTCCACCTCGGCGTAGACCGAGACCGAGGGGGCCTCGGCGTACTTGGCCGCGTTGACCATCGCCTCGCGGGCCGCCTGCAGCGCCGCGCCGAGCCGTTCGTCCAGCTCGGTGTCGCCGACGCAGACCACCTCGATCGGCACGCCGTGGTCGTCCTCCACCTCGCCGGCGGCCTCCCGGATCGCGGCGGCGAACGTCTGGCCGGGGTCGGCCCGCGGCTGGTACAGCCAGTCGCGCAGGGTGCGCTCCTGCGAGCGGGCCAGCCGCTGCACCTCGCGGGGATCGTGCGCGTTGCGCTGGATGAGCGTCAGCGTGTGCAGGACGGAGTCGTGGACGTGCGCGGCCAGCTCGGCGCGTTCCTGGGAACGGATGCGCTCGTGCCGTTCGGCGTCCAGGTCCTGCCAGAGCCGGACCAGCCAGGGCGTGACGATCACCGCCAGCCCGGTCAGGATGATCACCATCGCGATCACCACGGACCGGGCCTGGGCCACGTCGACCTGCTGGGCGACGACCCCGCCGATCCCGCCGGCCACCAGCAGCAGGCCCAGCAGGCTGCGCAGCCACATGTGCCGCAGCGGCAGCACCCAGCGCTGCCGCTGGGCGCGGTCGGCCTGCTGCCAGAGGATCGCGGCGCCCACGGCGCCCGCGACGAACGGCCACAGCGCCGCCTCCGCGAACCCGGCGCCCCAGGTCAGCGCGGACAGGCCGGTGGCGACGGCCGCGTAGGCCAGCAGGACGCCCCAGTCGCGCCCGGCGCGCCCGGGGGCCTTCGTTCCGTCCGCCCGTTCGGCCGGCGGCACCAGCACCCAGAACGCGACGTAGACCGCCACGCCGATCCCGCCGGACAGCGTCAGCAGCACGAACGCGCCCCGCACCAAGAAGGTGTCGACGCCGAGATGGTCGGCCAGGCCGCGGCAGACCCCGGCCACCAGCCGGCCCTCCGCGCGGCGCTCCAGCCGCACCACGTCGTCGCTCACCATCGTCTCCCCCACGGCATCGATCGTCACACGTCACGGGCCCGGCCGCATCAGGGCCCCTCCCTGAGCGCTCGCGGGGAGAACCTCAGGGTCGGATCAGGGACGCCCCGGATACCGCGCGCGAGGGGGGAGGCGGAACGATGGCTTCCATGGCGGACGAGGAGAACGTGAACCCGGCGGGCGCCCCGTCGCGGCTGGCCCGCGTCACCGAGGGACGTGTCCTCGGCGGCGTGTGCACGGGGCTCGGCCGGTACACCCGGATCGACCCGGTGGTGTTCCGGGTCGGGTTCGCGATCCTCGTGCTGGTGCACGGGCAGGGCGTCCTGCTGTACATAGCGGCGGTACTGGTCATGCCCGCCGCCCCGGACCGTCCGGCTGTGCTGGAGCAGCTGTTCAGGCGCCGGTTCGACGGCCCGGGGGCGCTGTCGATCCTGGGTGCCCTGCTGTGCGCGTCCGTGGCGTTCAGCCTGGTGGGCACCGGCCTGATGGGTCCGGGGGCGTCGTCGGACGCGCTGGCGCTGCTGACGGTGTCCGGGGTGGTGCTGATGGTGGCGCACGCGCGCGGGGTGGACCTGGTCGCCGCGGCCCGTTCGTTCCCCGAACGGCTCCAGGGGCACCAGCCCGGGCCCGAGCGGCCCGCCGACACGTCCGCCGGCCGGCCCGCCGGTGCGTCGCAGGCCCCGGGGGCCTCGTTCGGGAAGGGGCCGGTCTCGCTCGACAAGATGGACGTGCCCGGCCGGAGCGGGGGCGGGCTCCCCGAGGGAATGATCGATCTGGCCACGCTGAGCCGTCCCAGGGGCGGCGCCGGCCGTGGCCGCGACCGGGTGTCCGATCCCGTGCCGGACGGCAGGCCCGGGGCGCCGGTGACGCCCGGACCGTCAGGTGCGCAGGCCGTTCCCCTGGACAAGGGGTGCGGGAAGCATCCGGCACTGACGTCGGTCACGCTGCTGGCGGCGATGGCCGCGGCCGCCGCGGTGTTCCCGGTGGCGCGGACCCAGCCGGGCCCGGAGGCGGTGATGATCATGTCGGCGACCGCGCTGGCCGTGGTCGGGGCGGGCCTGCTGGCGGGCGGCTGGTTCCGGGCCCGGGGGCTGGCCACCGTGGGCACCCTGCTCACGTGCTCGCTGCTGACGACCGCGGTGGCCGCCGAGGCGCCGCCCGGCGCCCGGTGGGGCGAGGTCGAGTGGCGGCCCGTCGACGCCACCCGGACCCAGCAGCACTACAAGGTCGCGGCCGGCGTCGGCCGGCTGGACCTCTCCGCGCTGCCGCTGCGCCCCGGCCAGCGGATGACCGTCAACGCCGAGGTCGTCTTCGGCGGGCTGCGCGTCACCGTGCCCGCCGCGGCCCGGGTGGAGATCGACGCGCGGGTCGGGCTGGGCGACCTGGACCTGCCGGGCCGTACGATCAGCGGCCCCTCCGCCAAGGTCGACCACGTCCTGGAGCCCGAGAACCCCGAGACGCGGAACCCTCCCGTGATCGCGCTGCGGATCCGCGGCCGGATCGGCGACGTGCGGGTGACCCGTGCCTGAGCCGGCGCGCCCGCGGCGGCGCTTCGACCCGGGTTCGGTGGTGACCGGGCTGTTCTTCCTCACGGCCGCGGGGATCTTCCTGGCCGGCGGGCTGTCGGGCGAGCCGGTCACCGCCGCCGGGATCCTCGTCCCGGCGCTGCTGATCGGGCTCGGGCTGATGGGGATCGTCCGCATCCTGACCCGCTCGCGCCGCCACTGAGCCACGATCACCCAGCCCCATCCTGCATCCACCGTCCCGTCCCCCTGTCCCGTCCCCCTGTTCAGGCCCCCGTCCCCGCGTTCAGGCCCCCGTCCCAGGGCCACGCCCTCCTGTCTCGCTTCAAGTCCCCGCCCCGCGTTCAGGCCGTCGGCGCGGCGCCTTCAGGCCGTGAGTGCGGCGCGTTCAGGCCGTTAGCGCGGTGCCGAGCAGGACCATGCGCAGGGCGCGTTCGGCGCCGTCGGCGAGGAACTCCGCGCTCCGGGACAAGGCCTCGGCGAGGTCCACGGGGGCCGGGAGGATGCCGGCGAACGCGTCGATCCCGCTGCCGTAGACCGTGTGGGCGTCCGGGCCGATCGTCCCGGCCAGGGCGAGGACGGGCTTGCCGTAGCGCTTGGCGCGCCGGGCCACCTCGGCCGGGATCTTGCCCCGGGAGGTCTGCCGGTCGATCGCCCCCTCGGCGGTGATCACCAGGTCGGCGCGGGCGAGCAGCCCGTCCAGGTCCACGTGCCGCAGGAGCACCTCGAAGCGCGGCAGCAGCCGGGCCCCGGCGGCGGCCAGGCCCGCGCCCAGGCCGCCCGAGGCACCGGTCCCCGGGCCGGTCCGCAGGTCGAGGCCGGCGGGCGCGCCCAGATCGCGTTCCAGAACGTCGGCCCAGCGGCACAGGGCCCCGTCGAGCATGACCGCCTGGCCGGGCGTCGCTCCCTTCTGCGGCCCGTACACGCGGGCCACCCCGTTCTCGCCGCACAGAACGTTCCAGGGGTTGCAGGCGACCAGCAGGTCCGTGCGGCGCAGCCGGGGGTCGAGCCCGGACGGGTCGATCCGGTCCAGCCGCGCCAGCGCCGCCCCGCCGTCCGGGAGGTCGTTCCCGGCGGCGTCCAGGAGGCGGGCGCCCAGCGCCCGCAGCGCCCCGGCCCCGCCGTCGGAGGTGCCCGAGTCGCCGCAGCCGACCAGGATCCGCCGGGCGCCGCCGTCCAGCGCCGCCCGGATCAGCTCGCCCACCCCGGCGGTCGTCGTCCGCCCCGGATCGCGGGCGTCCGGCGGGACGAGCCGCAGCCCCGCCGTGGCGGCCATCTCCACGACCGCGGTACGCGGCCCCGGCCCGCCCATGACCGCGTAGTGGGACGGCACCGGCCGGCCGGTGGGGCCGGTGGTGCGGCGGGGCACGAGCCGTCCGCCGGTGGCGCGGGCCAGCGCCGCGGCCGAGCCCTCACCGCCGTCCACCAGGGGCAGCGGATCGATCCGGGCGTCCGGCACGACCCGGCGCACGCCGCGGGCGATCATGGCCGCGACCTCGTCGGCGGTCAGCGACTCCTTGAACCCGCTCGGGGCGATGACGATGCGCAACGCGTTCTCCTCAGGGGACGGCCTCGTGGAACGGCCAGGGGGACGAGCGGGGGGATGACCCGGGGGACGCCCGGGCCCGGCCGGGGACGATCGGGGCCTCACCGCGTGGCCAGGCCGAGCAGGGGCCACACGTACAGCGCGAAGGCCAGGACGAGCGCCGCGGTCAGCGGGCCGAGAATCGCCGACACCCGCAGCAGGTCGCGGCGCGTGTACGTGGTGACGCCCTCGACCTTGTGGAAGAGCGCGACCGGTTTCGCCGACGACGGGAGGGTGAGGCAGAACCCCGCCGCGGCGGTCGAGGCGAACGCGGCGGCGGCGGGCGAGATCCCCGCGCCCGCGGCGGCGGCGATCACCAGGGGCACCAGCACCCCGGACCGCGCCGACCGCGACTGGAGGACCAGGTGCGCCAGCGTGCTCACCACGACGACGGCGCCCAGGAACAGCCAGGCGGGCGGCCCCGTGCCCGCCCCGCCGGACAGGCCGCCGAGGAGGCCGCCGGCGAGCCAGGCGGCGGCACCCGAGGTCGTCAGCGCCACCCCCATGGCCGTCGTCGCGGCCATGAACAGCAGCATCGACCAGGGGACGGTCTTCAGCGCCTCGCCGAGCCGCACCGTCCCCAGCCATGGGGAACAGGCGACGACGGCGCCGATCAGGGCGACCACCGCTGGCGGCACCCCGTGCAGCGGCTCGGCGCACCACAGGGCGACCACCACAGCGAGCAGCGCCGCCGCGCGCGCCTGGTGGTGGGTGAGCCGGCCGGTCACCGCGGCACCGGCGGACGCCCCCACCTCCGCGGCGCTGAGGGACACCGGCCGCCGGCGGTCCTCCCGCGTGGTGGTCGCCAGCAGCACCGCCTCGGTGGCCAGGTGGGAGGAGACGATCGCGAGCGGCGTGCCCAGCAGCAGCCACCGGACGAACCCGATCTCCTCCCCGGTGGCGCGGGCGAGCGTCGCGGCCGTGACGAGGTGCGCCCCGGCGCCGATCAGCGTGGCGACGGCGGACAGCAGGATCACCGCCGGGAAGATCAGCGCCAGTGCCAGGACGACCCGGCGCCGCCCGCGCAGCGCGCCCGCCAGGGCCACGAAGACCGGCAGCGCCAGCGCGGCCCGTCCAGAGGTCGCGGGGATGGCGAAGGCGCTCGCCACCAGTGCCGCCGTGACGAGGTGCGCCAGCTGCCGTACGGTCCGCGCCCCGGCCACGAAGTACGCCGCCGCGCGGAGGGCCAGCCCCGTCCGCGTGACCCCGGCGGCGAGGACGAACGCGCAGATGAGCAGCCAGATCGTCGGGTCGCCGAGGCCGCCGAAGAGCACCTCGGCCTCCAGCGCCCCGGCGGTCACCAGGACCAGGCCGGCGGCCAGCGCGACGAACGTGTCGTCGGCCGCGCCCGACACCCACAGGACCGTCGCGACCGCGAAGACCCCGAGCGTGACGCGGCCTTCCGTACCGGGGCCGCCGGTGCCGCCGGAGCCGAGGGCGACCCAGGCGCAGGCCGCGGCGGCCACCGCGGCGGTGAGGACATACCGGATCACCCTGCGCCGGAAGCCCCCGCCCGCACCTCCGGCCGTCCCCTCGCCCTTGGCCCGGCTCGCGCTCTCGCCCGTGCTCTCGTGCCGGGGAGGATCTCCCCGTTCCGCCGCCGTGACCGTCGTCGTCCGCACCACCGCACCCGCCTCCCCGCCGTTCCGGACCGATGTGTCGATCTTCCGGAGGGGCGGTGAGGCGGTCATGAACGGCGCATGAGGCGATCTTCATGTGCCGCGGCGAGGGGGTCAGGGCAGCCGGTAGCCCATGCCGCGGACCGTCTCGACGCAGCCGTCGCCGAGCTTGCGGCGCAGCGCGCGGACGTAGACGTCGACGATGTTGGAGCCGGGGTCGAAGTCGTACCCCCACACGTGGGAGAGGATCTGCTCCCGCGACAGCACCTGCCCGGGATGGCGCAGGAACAGCTCCAGCAGGACGAACTCGCGGGCCGTCAGGTCCACGGTGCGGTCGCCGGCGCGCGCACGCCGCGTCCGCAGGTCGAGGGTGAGGTCGCCGGATCTCAGCAGCGTGGCCTCCGGCGCCCGGGAGGCCCCGCGCAGCCGCAGCCGCACCCGCGCGAGCAGTTCCTCGAACCGGAACGGCTTGGTCATCCAGTCGTCCGCGCCGCCCTCCAGTCCCGCGACGGTGTCCTGCACCGAGTCACGGGCGGTCAGCACGATCACCGGGGTGGACACCTGGGCCTCCCGCAGCGCCCGCAGCACGGTGAACCCGTCCCGGCCCGGCAGTCCGATGTCCAGCAGGATCAGGTCGAAGTCGCGGCCGAAGGCGGAGGCGAGCGCCTGGTCGCCGTCGGCCGCCACGAACGTGCTGAACCCGTTGGCCCGCAGCCCCTTCTCGATGAACGTGGCGATGCGGTGCTCGTCCTCGACGATGAGGATCCTGTTCACGCCCGGTCACCCCTCCCCGCCGCCGCGGCCCGCCCGCGGCAGGTCCAGCTCGAACACCGCGCCCCGGCCGGGCTCGCCGCCGACCCGTACCGTCCCGCCGTGGCCCCCGGCGATCGCCGCGACGATCGCCAGCCCGAGCCCGGCGCCGCCGCGGTGGCTCCGGCCGCCCGCCGGGGCGGCCGAGCCGTGCGCGAACCGCTCGAAGATGCGTTCCATGTCGTCCGGATGCACACCGGGCCCCTGGTCGGCGACCCAGAACCGCACCCGCTCGTCGTCCAGCGCCGACCCCACCTTGATCGTGCCACCCGGCACGGTGTGCTGGACGGCGTTGTGCGCGAGCTGGACGACGGCCTGCGTGAGGCGCTGCGGGTCGATCCTCGCCTCGCCCTCGCCGATGCCGTCCAGGACCCAGTCGCGATCGCCCAGGGCCCGGACCTTGGCGTAGACGTCGCTGGTCAGTTCCATCACCGGCACCCACTGGAGCTGGACGAAGTCCGGCTGCTCGGCCTTGGCGAGCAGCAGCAGGTCCTCCACGATGCGGCTCATCCGGTCCAGCTCGTCGGTGACCAGCCGCATGGTCTCCTCGCGCTCGGCGGGATCGTCGCCCATCAGCTCCAGATGGCCCCGCACGATGGTGATCGGCGTGCGCAGCTCGTGCCCGGCGTCGTCCACGAACCGCCGCTGGGTGGCGAACGCGCGGTCCAGCCGGTCGAGCATCGCGTTGAACGTGGCCGCCAGCTCCCCCACGTCGTCGCGCCGCCGTACCGGGATGCGCCAGGCCAGGTCCCGTTCGGTGATCTCGGCGGCGGTGCGGCGGACCAGCCGTACCGGGGCCAGGATCCGGCCCGACACGATCCAGCCGATCCCGGCGCCGCACAGCAGGGCGACCCCGGAGACGGCGCCCATCACCCGCATCGTGCGGTCCACCTCGGCGAGATCCCGCTCGATGAAGTAGGCGATGACGAACGTGGCGGCGCCGCCGTCCGGGGTGACCGCCGCCACCTTGGCCCAGCGGATCTCCCCCGCCGGGCTGTGCGTCCGGCCCGAGGGCCCCGGCGCGTCCAGGACGCGGCGCATCGCGGCGGCGTCGTCGGGAAGGTTGTACGGGCCCTCGCGGTCCTGCCGGATGATCCGGCCGCCGGGCTCCACGCCGAGCAGCAGCTCGTCGTCGTCGGCGTGCTGGCGGCGCAGATGGGTGAACAGCAGGCCGCCCGCGTCCCGGAACGGCCGCCCGGTGGCCGGGTCGCGCCCCTCGCGGGCGAACCGCTCGAACTCGCGGGCCTCCTGCTCCAGCAGCTGGTTGCCCTCCCGCTCGACGTCGGCGATCAGGATGGCCCGGACCGCGAGCGCCACCGAGCCCAGCGCCACCGCCATCACGACCACCAGCCACAGCATGATCCGGGTCCGCGCCGAGACCCCGGGCAGCCGCCGCGGCCGGGCGTCCTCACCGGCCGGCTCAGCCGTCATCGGCGTCGTCGTCACCCCTGCCGCCGCGTTCCACGTCGTCGGCGTCGTCGTCGTACACCGGCGGCGGCGCCGGGACGAGTGCGGGCGGGGACGTCCGCGAGGGCGCCGGCGAGGGCGTGACGGGCGCCTGCGTGGGCTGCGCAGGCCGCGTGGGCTGGGCAGGTTGCGTGGGCGTGGGGGATCCGGGCCGCGTGGTGCCGTCCTCGCCGACCCGTACGCTCGACGGGACGCTCGGCTCCCCCGGCGTATCCGACAGGGCCTGGCTGATCCCGGCGATCCCCAGCGGAACCGCCACGATCGCGCCGATGACCGCGACGCGCTGCACGATGCTCATGCCGTCGAGCATCACCCTCGCCGGGAAAGCCCAGATGAAGGCACCATGAGGATTTCTTCATCTGGGCGGACCGGGCGTGCCCCTCAGGAGGCGAGGTTGGCGTGCAGCGTGATCGCGTACGCGGGGCCGGGGTTGGTCAGCTCGTGGGTGCGCCCGCCGTGGACGCGGACCCGGTTGGCGCGCAGCGGGCGTTCGGTGACCCCCTCGGGGGTGATCCTGATCTCCGCCAGCTCGCCCGCGATCACCGTGCTGACCTCGGTGCCGCTGTGGTCGTGCACGTCGGTGCGGTGGCCGGGCGGCCAGGTGGTGAGCCAGAGCCGGACGCCGTCCACCTCGTCCAGCGGCACCCGTACCGGGCCCGCGGGCTCGAAGCGCACCCGGTGCCACCAGTCGCCGGGACTGGCGCTGAGGGTGTGGATGCGCGCGGCGAGCTGCCCCACCGTGGGGGGACGCCGGAAGGTCGCGCGGCCGTGCGGGTCGTCCTGGCCACGCATCGTCAAATCGGGAACCACGGAAATGTCCTTCGTGTGCAGCCGGAAAGAGAGATGAGGCTCAGCCGCACGAAGGACACAGCGCGCTCGCCACGCGGCGGAGCGCCACGGGGCTGTCGAGAGAGACTCGCGCTGACATGAGGTCTAGCAGACAGCGGTCACGCAGCGTTGTCAAGTCGATCTTAAGAACGTCCCTGGATGTCCGAAGTTCACACCACGTCCACGAGTTCGGGAGAACATGCTCAAAAGACCATAGAACGGAGATATCGATGATGCGGGATCGCCGGAGCGTCCTCCGCGGCGGCCTGGTGGCGGGCGCCGGAACGGCCCTGGGTCTGCTGGGAAGCGGAACGCCGGCCAGCGGCGCGGCCTCCCCGGGACTGGTCCGCACGGGCCGTCCCCGGCTCACCCACGGCGTCCAGAGCGGCGACGTCACCGCACACGAGGCGGTGGTCTGGGCCCGCTCGGACCGTCCCGCCCGGATGCTGGTCGAGATCGGCCGGCGCCCCGACCTGAAGGACCTCAGGCCGGTCCCCGGCCCCCTGCTCACCCCCCGCACCGACCTGACCGGCAAGGCGCTCCTGCGCGGCCTGCCCGCCGGTGAGGAGCTGCACTACCGTGTCCGGCTCGCCGACCCCGACCGCCCCTCGGTCCTGTCCGAACCGGTCGTCGGCCGCCTGCGCACCGCGCCGAGGCACCGCGCCGGCATCGGCTTCGTCTGGTCGGGCGACCTGGCGGGCCAGGGCTGGGGCATCAACCCCGACCTCGGCGGGTTCCGGATCTTCAACGCCATGGGCGCCCGCGCCCCCCACTTCTTCCTGTGCAGCGGCGACCTGGTCTACGCCGACGGGCCGCTGGCCGAGACCGTGGCGCTCCCCGACGGCCGCACCTGGCGCAACCTGGTCACCCCCGAGAAGACCAAGGTCGCCGAGACCCTCGCCGAATACCGCGGCCAGTTCCGCTACAACCTGCACGACGCCAATCTGCGCGCGTTCAACGCGCACGTTCCGATGATCTACCAGTGGGACGACCACGAGGTCACCAACAACTGGTACCCGGGCGAGATCCTGGACCTTCCGCAATACACCGAGAAGCGCGTCGACGTCCTGGCCGCCCGCGCCCGGCAGGCGATGCTGGAATACACACCCATTCGCGGCGACCGCGTTTACCGCAAGCTTTCCTACGGGCCCCTCCTGGACGTCTTCGTCCTGGACATGCGCACCCACAAGGACCCCAACGGCCCCAACAACTCCCCCACCCAGACCTCGGGGGTCCTGGGCGCCGAACAACTCGCCTGGCTCAAGCGCGAACTCCGCCGTTCCAAGGCCACCTGGAAGGTCATGGCCGCCGACCTGCCCCTCGGCCTGATCGTCCCCGACGGCACCGCGTCCGAGGGCATCGCCCAGGGCGACGGCGGCGCCCCCCTGGGCCGCGAACGCGAGATCGCCGACCTCCTCTCGTACGCGAAGAGGGCGAACGTCCGCAACATGGTGTGGCTGACGGCGGACGTCCACTACACCGCGGCCCACTACTACGACCCGAACAAGGCCGCCTTCAGCGACTTCGACCCGTTCTGGGAATTCGTCACCGGCCCCCTCAACGCCGGCGCCTTCGGCCCGAACAGGCTCGAATCCACGTTCGGCCCGCAATTGGCGTTCCAGAAGGCGCCCCCGCGCGCCAACACCTCCCCCGCTGAGGGCTACCAGTTCTTCGGCGAGGTCGCCATCGACGGCCAGAGCGCCGACCTGACCGTCCACCTCCGCGACATCGACGGAAACGCCCTCTACTCGAAGACCCTCACCCCCACCCGCTGACCACGCCACGCCACGTCCGTCCCGCCCCGTCCGGCCCTCCTTGATGGAGGGCGGGGCGAGGGCGCGGGCGCGGGCCGTTCAGTGCCCGAGCAGGCTCCGCGTCAGTTCCATGACGCCCCGGCCCACCGCCGAGCAGGGCCGGTACTGCTCGGCGGGCTACCAGCACGCCGTCGAGTGCGCCGGGGATCCAACGAACGCCCAGCCCACGCGGCGCCCACTGGGTCAGCTCCCGCGGCCGGGTGATGGAGGCGTGTCGGCCGGTCTGGTGGCGGCGGCCCTTCATCTGTACGCGCGCACCCTGGCCTGACCACACCGGCGGGCTTTGTGGGTGATGGCGGCTGCGGGAGCACGCGGCCGCTCCGGGCCGGTCTCTCGCAGCCACCATCACCGCCCATGAGCCGGTTCCCGCAACATCAGGAGTCCCGCGAGAGACGCGGTTCTCCGCGCCCCCGAGCGCCGGGGCGGTATCGGGAGGGGCCCGAGGGGTGGTCACCGCCGTCGCCGGCGGCGAATGCCAGTCGGCCGATCAGCCGGGCTGGTCCCCGGTGTAGCGGTAGATGTTGCCGCCGGAGTTGACGCCCCACACCGTGCCGTCGGCGCCCGCGCCGATGTCACTCAGGGCGCCCTCGATCTGCACCCAGGGGTTGGAGTCGTCGTTGGTGTAGCGGTAGATGTTCCCGGCCGAGTTGACCCCCCACACGTTCGTCCTGGACCCGACCGCGATGCGCACCAGTTTCCCGGGAATGTGCACCCAGCGGTTGGTGCCCTGGTCTCCGGTGTAGCGGAAGATGTCACCGGCAGAGTTGACGCCCCACACGGTGCCGTCGGCGCCCGCGCCGATGTCACTCAGCCCGCCCTCGATCTGCACCCAGGGCTCGGCGTCCTCGTTGGTGTACCGGTAGATGTTCCCGGTGGAGTTGACACCCCACACGTTCGTCCTGGAGCCGGCGGCGATGCGCACCAGCCCGCCGGAGATCTGGACCCAGCGGTTGGTGCCCTGGTCTCCCGTGTAGCGGTAGATGCTGTTGACGGAGTTGACACCCCACACCGTGCCATCGGCACCAGCGCCGATGTCACTCAGCCCGCCCTCGATCTGCACCCAGGGCTCGGCGTCCTCGTTGGTGTACCGGTAGATACTCCCGGCGGAGTTGACACCCCACACGTTCGTCCTGGACCCCACGGAGATCGCTTTGAGCGACCCCGGAATCTGCTGCCACCGCGCCATGAGCACCAGCCTTTCCAGCCGTATCCGGACAACGCAGCAGCCCCGCCGTCACAACATCGACGGTCACCAGGGCTGACAGAACCGGGAGAACCCCGGCCCCTGAATGCTACGCATCGGAGTGAATTCATCACAGTTAGTATTCGATGGCCGATCAGGAACCTACACGGCGGTATTCGTAACTTTGCGGATCGGAACGGATTGTGGTGATGGCGTCCACCTCCTGGGAGCCCATGGAACTCACCCGGGGCACGCCGGTCGTGCTGCCCGAGGAAGGGCCGCACGCGGGAGCGGGCGTCGTCACACGGATGCGGGCGATCGACCTGATCGTGGGACTCGCGACCGAGGTCATCACCGCCCGGTCGATCCTCGCCGAGGAGGCGGACATCCTGCACGAGCCCCAGGGCTCCATCGTCATGGTGATCCAGCGGACCTATTCCGGGGACCGCCCCGTCGAGACGGCCCACATCGACGGACACGCCCCCTTCTCCAAGTCCCTCAACCCCACCCGCTGACCCTCCCCCGACCCCGGTCCCCGCCCCCTCGTTGGAGGGCTGGCCGGGGCGCGGGCCGCTCAGCGCCCGAGCAGGCTCCGCGTCACTTCCATGACGCCCTCCAGAACCGACTCCTGGACACCGATGTCGACGGGCACGTGCATGTCACGCCTGGGCCCGCCGATCCGGACGCCCAGCCACCACCCGCCACTCAGCCGTACGACGACGGCCAGGCGAGTCCCGCGCACGTCGAAGACGTTGAAGATGCCGCACGCCAGCTCGCGGATCTCGATCTCCCTACCGTCCACGCGGATCGCGACACTGCGCATGCCCTGCCACGCCATCACGGGCCCCACCAGGAGGCGTCCTCATCAGGCCAGGTGAACTCGGCCCACATGGTCTGCCCCCGCCCGCCGACGTCGTGGCCGACCTTGTCGGCGTACGCCTCGATGATGAGCAGGCCACGCCCGTACTCCTCGTCGTCCGCCGGACGGTCGGCACACGGACGCCAATCGCCCGCACCCTCGTCGGAGACGGCGATCCGCGCCCAGCCTCGGCGCACGGAGACGCTGACCTCGAAGCTCCCTCCCGCCTGCCCGCTGGGCGTGTGGCGGAGAGAGTTGGCGACGAGTTCGGCCGCGACGAGTTCCGCGTCATCAGTGCGCGGCACCCCGTTGAGCATCGCCCTGACGAACGCCCGCGCCGCCGGGACCATGACCTTGTGCCCAGGATAAGTCTGCGACCAGACCATGGCGACCCCTATGTGATCGTTTGACAACTGAACGTAACCTGAGTACTCAGCTTGCAAGCTGGGTACTCAGGTTGTCAAGCTGTCTACGGAACATCCGCACTCGACCACTCGGAGTGAGCCTTGCGGCAGCCCGCCTACCTGCGCATCGCCGATGATCTGCGGCGCCGGATCGTCGAAGGTCGGCTCGCGCCGGGCGACAAGGTGCCGTCACGTCACGAACTCGCTCGCGAGTACGAGGTCTCCGACCGCGTCGCGGTGGAAGCCGTACGACTGCTCGTCGCCGAGGGTTACTTGGAGTCCCGTTCCGGTTCCGGCACCTACGTGCGTCGGCGGCCTCAGCTCAGGCGCCTGGCCCGATCCTGGTACCGCGAATCACGCGGACGGTCATCATCACCGTTCCGCGCCGACATGGAGAGCCAGGGGCTCACCGGTACGTGGCGTTCCAGCTCGGAGACCACCTCCGCGTCACCCGCCGTCGCCGAACGGCTCGACATCCCTGAGGGCGCCGAGGTGATGCGGACGCGCTACACCTTCCTCGCCGACGACCAACCGGTGATGGCGTCCACCTCCTGGGAGCCCATGGAACTCACCCGGGGCACGCCGGTCATGCTGCCCGAGGAAGGGCCGCACGCGGGAGCGGGCGTCGTCGCACGGATGCGGGCGATCGGCCTGGAGGTCTCGCTCGCGACCGAGGTCATCACCGCCCGGTCGATCCTCGCCGAGGAGGCGGACATCCTGAACGAACCCCTGGGCTCCATCGTCATGGTGATCCAGCGGACCTATTCCGGGGACCGCCCCGTCGAGACGGCCGACATCGTCGTTCCAGTCGACCGGTACGAACTGGCGTACACCATCCCCGTCGACTGATCCTCCCTCACTCCGCCCTGGGCCCCCGTCCCCGACTCCGGGCCCGTGACTTCAGGCGCCTCCAGCAGCACCCGAGGCCACGGCGTCAGTCCGGCACGACCAGCGAAAGCCCCTCGTTCATTCGCCGCGCGGGTTCACGTTGACTTGCGGCGAGTTGTGCTCTCAGAGCCGCCCAAGGCAACAACTCGCCGCAAGTCAACGTCCCTGAACCAGCAACCCGAGCACTCACCGCGTCCAGGCGATCCGCCCCGCGTCCTTGTGAGCGCGCGCGAGCACCGTTCACCGGGAGTCCCGAACGGGGTGGTGCGGCGCGCTCACGCCGGCCGCTGCCCGGACTGCGGGCAATCCGCTGGCTGGAGCGCGTTGACTTGCGGCGAGTTGCTCCCTCGGAGCCGCCCAAAACGACAACTCGCCGCAAGTCAACGTGAGGGCGGGGACGCATCAACCCGGCGGACGTTCCTGGATCAACCACCCCAGCGCTCGCCGCCACCAGCTGCGACGTTCGCGCCGGCCGTGGTTGGGGCGGACGTGCATGGGCTTCGGTGCCCGCCTGGCCTGCATGGGACGTGGGGCCGGGCGAGTGTTCGGGATAGGACTTGGGCGGGGAGCGGGCCAGGGATTCGAGCGGGGAGCAGGCCGAGGGTCCTGGCGGGGAGCTGGGCGAGCGTTCGAGTGTGGCGCAGGGGGCACGGACGCTTGCCGCGCCGTCGCACGCTGCCGAGCTGGGCCGCGCTGCTGCCCGGCCGTGCCCCTTTGCCGGGGTGGTGGGGGTGTGGCTTGCCGAACGTTCTCCAGGAGGCGGCCGAGCTGGACGGGGTTGTCGGCCTCCACCAGCCGGTCGCGGCCCGTGTGGTCGGGCGTGAGCGCCCACCAGCGGCCGGTGAACTCTCCTTTCCATGCACTGACGCGGGGGAAGCGGCGGCGGAGTTCGGCGACGATCAGGTCCGGGTCGAGTTCGGCCGCCGTCCACGGCGCGAGCGCCGTCACCGCGCCGCCTCCCCGGAGTGGTGGTCGCGGTCGGCGAGGCGGCCCATGATGTCCACGCCCGCGTCGATGATCCGGCCGGCCTCCGCGACAGGATCACCGGACGCCGTGAAGAACCAGCCGCGCCCACCGTCCTCCGGCCGGGGGCAGCACGTGATCGTGATCGTGGTGTGGGGAGTGACCTGGGTGTTCACTACGCGAAGACCTTGATCGATCAGGTCGACCTCGTAACCGCGGGCGCTCAGATGAGCACCGAGTGCGGCGAGCCGATTGGTCTGGGTCGTACGATCTGCCATGGGTCGGACTACCTTCCGGCCAAGGCCCCGGAACCCCTGGTGTTGGCCCACCAGGCCGGGGCCGCCTTGCGTGACACCGCACAGACTCTCGGTAAGCAAGGCAGTCAGACCACGGACAATCGTCCTGATGCCCTTGGCACGATGCGGCCACGCTAGGACGCCTTGTCCTACGTTCCACGGACCTCGGACGTCGTTCCAGGGCGAGACGTCCTAGATCCCCACCTCATGGGCCAGGGAACGGATGGTCGGTGACGGCCGGGTCAGCTCCTCACGAACCTCGCCGACCAGGGAACGAGCGAGTCCCTGATGACGGAACCACACCGGCGACGCTTTCCGTGCCTCCGCCAGCTGCACTTCGGCCGCGCGCGGCTGTCGCGCGTCCACGTGCGCCTGCGCAACGTCGAGCAGATGACGACCGTAGGAGATCCGGGTCAGGTCACCCGGGTTGACGTTCCGGGCGGCCTTCAGCGTCTTGCCCGGATCGCGCAGGACGGCATAGGTGTACGCGGTCTGCATCGCCACGCTGGTCGGTCCGAAGGCCGTTTGGTAAGCCTGGACCTTCTGTCCGAGCCGTCCGGCGACAGCCGACACCAGGCTGAGGTAGTCGGCTGGATCCTTCCCGGCCACCACGCGCGGAGCCAGGGCGTTCAACAGCACGTTGCCCCACACCACGAGGTGTTCCGGCCGGGCCTTGAAGTCGGGCTCGATCTGTTCGGCAACCCGGACGGCGAGCGCTTCCCCTTCCTCCAGGCGTGCCTGACGTAGCAGCACCCACGCGTAGGTGCCATTGATCGTCGCCCATTGCAGTTCGTCGTCGCCCTCGGCCGCGACCGCGATACCGCGCTCGGCGGCGATGGCGGCAAGGTCCGCTTTCCCGAGCTGCAGCATCAGCGAGGCTGCCAGCTGGTACGACTGAGCCAGCGGCCCGGCCGCGCTCACCCCCGTGTTCCTGTAGGTGAGCCTGGCCTCGATGATCAGTCCCGCGACCACCGACAGCAGCGGACCGAACTCGCCACTCCAGTACCTGTCGTGCGCCGCCGTGATCGCCGCGTCCAGTTCGATCAGGGGCGTGGGCGTTCCGTCATCGTCGGCGTCCAGGCCGGCGCCGCTGTTCAAGCCCGGCAGCAAGGAGGGGGAGAGGATCGCGTCCCGGAGCGCGAGGACGCTTCCGCCGTCGCGGTCGGCGCCCAGGCGCTCGCGCCTGCCGGTCAGGTCGGTCAGCTCGGCGTCCAACGCGGTCGCGAGCTTCATGAGTGATGTGACCCGGCAGCTCGACCTGCGTCCCTGCTCAAGTTTCGCGATCAGGTCCTTGGAAAGCCCGGCCTTGGCCGCGAGTCCTTCTTGAGACATGGAACGCTCACGCCGCAGCCGCGCCAAGTTCCGACCAATCGTGCCAACTTCGGGCATAAACCCTGCACCTCCTGATGACTCGACACTCTCAGGTTAAAGTGCAGGGACTGATCACGTCAGGGGTCAGGAAATCACCACGAGGCGAACTCTGAACGATCCCTGGGGCGTCGCGACGGGGCCCAGCGGACCTATTCCGAGAATCGTCCCGTCGACTGTTCCTTCCTCACGGTCTCCCGCCTCCGGTCACCGACGCAAGGCATGTGAGGTCATCGCGGGCTGCGCCCCCGACCTGGACCGGAGTCTGCACGACCGCTCGCTGGGAGCACACGTTCGTCGTCCACCGGGCCTCGTGGGCAGACGCCGAGGGGTCGGTCAACGCCCTGCTGGCCGCCTATGGCGCCGCGGGGTGGGAACTGGTCAACTACACCAACGTCGGCAACTCGTTGGCCGCCCTGGCCATGTTCACCTTTGCGTTCAAGCGCCCGCTGCCCCCGGCCCGGTCCAGCCTCCCGGGCACACATGACCGTGCTCCAGGGGCGGCGGCAATCGTTGTCACGCTTGGTCTTCGACTTCAGCCGAGTCCTATTCGAAGGCCGAGATTTCGATCAAGAAGCCGCTGTCGAAGACAGACGATCGCCCACCGAAAATAGGCCCGAAGGCCCATGTCTGGGCCTGTCTGGGCCGTCGTCGTGGTGGCTAGGATCAGACGTTCTTTGCGCCCGGAGGGGCCTGGGCCGCGACAAAGGGGGAAATGATCAAGAAGTTCACAGTCCTGCTCGCCGTCGGTGTCCTTTCGATGGCCACCGCGTGCGATGACGAGCAGGCGTCCCCCCGACCCACCGCGAGCGGCACGGCGAACGCCCCCGCCACGAGCACCGCCGCCACGCCCCCGCCCTCTCCCACGCCGACGTCGGTCCCGACGCGGCGGCCCTCCCCCGACCCGACCGTCACCGGCTCCCGGGTGATCATGATCGATCCTGAGGGCAAGAAGTACACCCGCAAGGAAATGGTCGAGATGGCCGCGGGCATGGCCGCCGTGCAGGACAAGCGCCTCCCTGCCAACTTCTGCTCCATGTCGTACCAGCAGGGCGTGGCCGAGGGCGGCAAGTTCCCCGCGGGCAAGGCCGCCTTCATGGAGGCATGCGCCGAGGGCGTGAGACTGGCCGGCTGATCCGTGGCCACGCCGTTCGTTGACGTGCGGCGAGGACGGTCTTCGAGGGAGCAACTCGCCGCAAGTCAACGTGACCGCTAGGCGTCCTGCCAGGTGCTCGCGGGGTAGTCGACGTAGCCTTGCGCGCCGCCGGTGTAGTACGTGGCGGGGTCTCCTTCGGCCAGGTCACGTCGCAGGGCGAAGCGGGTGACGAGGTCGGGGTTGGCGATGAACGGCCTCGCGAACGACACGGCGTCGGCGACGCCCGCCTCGATGGCGGCGTTGCCGGTCTCGCGGCCGAAGCCGCCGTTGACGATCAGGGGGCCGCCGAACCGCCGCCGGTAGCGGGCGAACGCGTCAAGGTCGGGGTCGCCGGCCGGGTTCGGCCCGCGCAAGTGCAGGTAGGCCACGGGGTGGTCGTTGAGTTCCTGGACGAGTGCGTCGTAGTCGGCGAGCGTCTCCTCGTCGGCCTGGAAGAGCCCGGACGCCCAGTACGGCGACAGGCGGACGCCGGCGCCGCGGCCGTCCCAGGGGGCGGCGACGGCGTCGATGATCTCCAGCAGGAAGCGGTGCCGGCGGGCGCGGTCGCCGCCGTAGGCGTCGGTGCGGTGGTTGAGGCGCGGGTTGAGGAACTGCGGGATCAGGTACGGGCCGATGGCGTGGACCTCGACCCCGTCGAAACCGGCGCGGTGGGCGTTGGCGGAGGCGGTGCGGTGGTCCTCGATCGTCGCCTCGATGTCCGCGGCGGTCATCTCCCTGGGGGTGACGGTGGGCTTGAAGCCGGTCGCGGTGAAGCTCTTCTCCCCGGGGTCGATCGCGGACGGCCCGGCGGGACGTTCCCCGCCGAGGTTGTCGGGGTGCGAGGCGGCGCCGGTGTGCCAGAGCTGCAGGACGATCCGGCCGCCGAGGGCGTGGACGGCGCCGGTGACCCGCCGCCAGGCCGCGACCTGCGCCTCGCTGTAGATGCCGGGGACGCCGACGAAGCCGATCGCGCGTTCGCTGACCCAGGTCCCCTCGGTGACGATCAGTCCGGCGCCGGCCCGCTGGGCGTAGTACGCGACGTGCATCTCGGTCGGTACGAGGTCGTCGTTGGCCGCGCGGGCCCTCGTGGCCGGTGCCATCACCACGCGGTTGGGCAGCCGGAGGTCCCCGAGGGCGGCCGGCCGCAGCAACGGCTGGTCGAGGGCGGTCTCCTGGATGGTGGTCATGCCGTGTCCTCCCATTCGGCGTGCCGGGCGCCTGGGGCCCGGTCGTGCGTCGTGGGATTGACGGACCGCGGGAAGGAGATGTGACCGGCCGGCCGGCTTTGTTCAGCGCGGGGTGCTCGCGGGCGTCGCGTCGCCGTCCGGGAGGGCGGGCGCCGAGTCGCGGCGGTCGGCCTGGGGGTGCATGGCCGGGCCCAGGGCGAGGCTGAGAAGGGTCACCAGGACCAGGACGGCGCCGATCGTGGCGGCTCTGACGGCGTTGGCCGCAAGGCGGCCACGGCGGGGCGCGGGGACGTCCTCGTCGTAGTAGAAGAGGAATCCCGGCCCGCGGTGGCGGGCGGTCGAGGGCGGCATGGCGTCTCCAGTCTTCTCACCTCATTCAACGCGAGCGTCCGGGATGGCCGGGCCGGGGCGGCCGGATGTGGCTACAGGTCACACGCACGCCTTGCACTCTTGGTAGTTACTTGACTACACTTTGTTCTGGTTTGCTGAGCCCCCCGGAGGCGCCATGAGCGAGTCCGTTCACATGGACGCGGTCGATGTGCACCCCGATGCGCATCGAGCCACCGAAGAGGATGAGGAACGGGTCCTGCGGGACCTGTACGGAGAGCCCGGCGCGGACGGGATCTATCGCGGGGAGGGGCCCTGATGGGCACCGCCGCGCAGATGCTCGCCGAGGCCCGCCGGTCCCTGGGGTTGTCGGGGCGCCCCAATGCCATCACCCGCGACTACGCCGCGCGGCACGGCGAGGAGTTCCTCAAGGCCGCCTGGTGCGACATGGCCGTCACCTACTGGGCGCGCCGGTCCGGCAACGCCCCGGCGGTCCTGCCGGGCGGCGACCGGGCGTACACGGTGTGGCACGCGCAGGACTTCCAGCGGATCGGCCGCTGGTTCGGCGGGACGGCCGCCAATGTCGACCGCGCCAGGCCGGGCGACATCGTGTTCTTCGACTGGGGCGCCGGCAACGCGATCGGGGCCATCGACCACGTCGGAGTGGTGGAGCGGGTCCTGGGCGGCGGGCGGCTGCAGACGATCGAGGGCAACACCGGCGACGCGTGCAAACGGCGCGTACGGTCGGCCTCGGTGATCGCCGGTTACGGGCGGCCCGCCTACGACAACTGGACGGAGGCCATGGTGAGGAAGCTGCCGCTGCTGCGCAAGGGCGCCACCGGCGAGGACGTGGAGACGTTGCGCGCCCTGCTGCTGGCACGCTCGCATCCCGAGATCGGGCCGGTCGAGGGGCCCTTCGACGCCAAGGTCGAGCAGGCCGTACGGGCGGTGCAGGAATGGGGCGGGGTCGAGGTGGACGGGATCGTCGGCCCCCAGACGTGGCCCGTGCTCCTTCGTGTGCACTAGCTCGTTCGTGTGCACTGGCTCCGTTCGTGTGCCCTAGGGAGGCTCCAGGTAAAAAGGCCACATCGGGACTAGTACGAGATTCGACGCCGTCATAGGTTCGTAAGGGTCGTGACCCTCCCGACCGGAGGTGGCCCCGATGCCGTGGCCTGACCAGCGTGCCCCGCCCCGAGGGACGTCTCTCCCTGCCTGCCCCACCCCACGACGTCCCCGGGAGAACGAATTGCCACGAATCAGCGTCGAGGTCGACGGCGTGACCTATGAGGACGAGGTCGAACCGCGTCTCCTTCTCGTCCACTACCTGCGCGACCGGCTGGGCAAGGTCGGCACGCCGATCGGCTGCGACACCACCAACTGCGGGGCCTGCACCGTCCTGCTCGACGGAATGAGCGTCAAGAGCTGCTCGCTGCTGGCGGTCCAGGCGGACGGCCGGGAGATCACCACGGTCGAGGGGATCGGGCTCGACGGGCGGCACCATCCGATGCAGCGGGCCTTCCACGAGGAGCACGCGCTCCAGTGCGGCTACTGCACACCCGGCATGATCATGGCCTCGATCGACCTGCTCCGCGAGAACGCCGACCCGTCGGACGAGGAGATCAGGGAGGGGCTGGAAGGCAACCTGTGCCGCTGCACCGGTTACCAGAACATCGTCCGCGCCGTCCGCAGTGCCGCGGCCGAGATGCGGACGCCCTCGGAGAACCCCTCGGAGAGCGAGGTGACGTCGTGACCGCGCTCGGCGAGGCCCGCCCGGCCGAGGTCGGCGCGCCGCGGCGGCGCAGCGAGGACGCCCGGCTGATCACCGGCCGTACCCGGTGGACCGACAACATCCAGCCGCAGGGCACCCTGCACGTGGCGTTCCTGCGCAGCCCGGTCGCGCACGCGAGGATCGAGCGCGTGGACGCCGAGCAGGCCCGCCGCCGTCCCGGGGTCGTCGCCGTGCTGACCGGCGCGGACGTGGCCGGGGAGCAGGGCAGCCTGCCCTGCGCCTGGCCGGTGACCGAGGACATGAAGCACCCCGACCACCCGCCGATGGCGGTCGACGAGGTGCGGTACGTGGGCGAGCCGGTGGCCTGCGTGGTGGCCCGCGACCGGTACGCCGCCGTCGACGCGCTGGAGGAGATCGACGTCGACTACGCGCCGCTGCCGGCCGTGGTCGACATGGAACGCGCCGTCCGCGGCGAGGACGGCCTCGTCCACGAGGGCCTGGGCACCAACGAGAGCTACCGCTGGGTGTTCGAGAACGGCGACCTGGACGCGGCGATGCGGGACGCGCCCGTGGTCATCGAGCGCCGCTTCGTCCAGCAGCGCCTCATCCCGACGGCGATGGAGCCGCGCGCCGTGCTGTGCGTGCCGGAGGGCGAGGAGTTCACCCTCTACTCGGCCACGCAGATCCCGCACATCCTGCGGCTGATGCTGGCGGTCGTCACCGAGATCCCCGAGCACCGGATCCGGGTGGTCGCGCCCGACGTGGGCGGCGGTTTCGGGTCCAAGCTCCAGGTGTACGGCGAGGAGGTGCTCTGCCTGCTGCTCGCCCGGCGGCTGGGCCGGCCGGTCAAGTGGACCGAGTCGCGCAGCGAGGGCAACATGGCGGTCCACCACGGCCGGGACCAGATCCAGCGGCTCACGCTGGCCGCCGACCGCGACGGCCGGATCCGCGGGCTCAAGGTCGACCTGCTGGCCGACATGGGCGCCTACCTGATGCTGGTCACGCCCGGGATCCCCATCCTGGGCGCGTTCATGTTCAACGGCATCTACAAGATGGACGCCTACTCGTTCACCTGCCGGGGCGTGTTCACCACCAAGACGCCGACCGACGCCTACCGCGGCGCTGGGCGGCCGGAGGCCACGTTCGGCATCGAGCGGATGATGGACGAGCTGGCCGCCGAGCTCGGCATGGACCCGATCGAGGTGCGGCGGCGCAACTGGATCGAGCACGGGGAGTTCCCGTACGAGACGATCGCGGGCCTCACCTACGACTCGGGCAACTACGAGGCGGCGACCGAGCGGGCGCTGGAGCTGTTCGGGTACGACCGGCTCCGCGCCGAGCAGGCCGAACGCCGCGAGCGCCGCGACCCGGTGCAGCTGGGCATCGGCGTGTCCACCTTCACCGAGATGTGCGGGCTGGCCCCCTCGCGGGTGCTGGGGTCGCTGTCGTACGGCGCGGGCGGCTGGGAGCACGCGTCGGTACGGGTGCTGCCGTCCGGCAAGGTCGAGGTGGTCACCGGGACGTCCCCGCACGGCCAGGGGCACGCGACCGCGTGGGCGCAGATCACCGCGGACCGGCTCGGGGTGCCGTTCGAGGACGTCAAGGTGCTGCACGGCGACACCGCGATATCGCCCAAGGGCATGGACACCTACGGGTCGCGGTCGCTGGCGGTCGGCGGGATCGCCGTCTACGGCGCCTGCGACAAGGTGATCGACAAGGCTCGCCGGGTCGCCGCGCACCTGCTGGAGGCCGCCGAGGAGGACCTGGAGTTCGCCGACGGCCGGTTCAGCGTGCGCGGGGTCCCGGAGGAGGGCCGCACGATCCAGGAGGTGGCCACGGCCGCGTTCGCCGCGCACGACCTGCCGGACGGCCTCGAACCGTCCCTGGACGCCGAGACCACGTTCGACCCGGAGAACTTCTCCTTCCCGCACGGCACCCACCTGTGCGCGACCGAGGTCGACACCGAGACCGGGATGGTGCGGATCCGCTCGTACGTGGCGGTGGACGACATCGGCAAGGTGGTCAACCCGCTGATCGTCGAGGGCCAGGTGCACGGCGGTCTCGCCCAGGGCATCGCGCAGGCCCTGTACGAGGAGGCGGTGTACGACGCCGAGGGCAACCTGACGACCACGACGATGGCCGACTACCTGGTGCCGTCGGCGGCCGACCTGCCCGACTTCACCACCGACCGCACCGAGACCCCGGCGACCTCCAACCCGCTCGGGGTGAAGGGCGTCGGCGAGGCGGGCACGATCGCCTCGACCCCGGCCGTGGTCAACGCGATCGTGGACGCGCTGCGCCCGTACGGCGTCCGCGACGTCCCGATGCCGTGCTCGCCCGAACGGGTGTGGAGGGCGCTGCGCGAGGCGCGCGGCGAGGAGGCCGAAGAGCGCGGCGCGGAGCCGGGCGCCGGCGGCGGCCTGGGATCGGCACAGGCAGGAGGCGACCAGTGATCCCCGCACAGTTCGACTACGTGCGTCCCGCCTCGCTGGACGAGGCGGTCGCGGCGCTGGCCGACGCCGGTGAGGACGCCAAGGCGCTGGCCGGCGGGCAGAGCCTGATGCCGCTGCTGCGGCTGCGGCTGGCCTACCCGGAGGCGCTGATCGACCTGGACCGGATCGCCGAACTGCGGGAGATCCGGGACGAGGGCGACGCGGTGGTGATCGGCGCGATGGCCACCCACCACCAGGTGCTGCGCGACCCGCTGGTGAGGGAGCACGCCCCGCTGATCGCCGAGGCCACCGCGACCGTGGCCGACCCCGCCGTACGGCATCGCGGCACGTTCGGCGGGTCGCTGGCGCACGCCGACCCGGCCGGTGACCTGCCCGCGGTGGCGCTGGCGCTGGACGCGGTGCTGCTGGCGCGGTCGGCGCGCGGCGAGCGGGAGATCCCCGCCACCGACTTCTTCGTGGACTGGATGACCTCGGCGCTGGAGCCCGACGAGCTGCTGGTGGGCGTGCGCGTGCCCAAGCTCGGGCCGGGCTGGGGCGTGCACTACGAGAAGTTCCACCGCACCGCGCAGGCGTGGGCGATCGTCGGGGTCGCGTGCGCGGTACGGCGCGAGAACGGGGCCGTCGGGGACGCCCGGATCGCGCTGACGAACATGGGCCCGGTGCCGGTGCGGGCGAGCGGGGTGGAGGAGGCCGTCACGGGCCGCCCCGCCTCGGCCGACTCGTTCCGTTCCGCCGCCGACAGGGCCGCGGAGGGCGCCTCGCCCCCGGCGGACCTGCACGGATCGGCGGAGTACCGGGAGCATCTGGCCCGGGTGCTGACGGCGCGGGCGCTGGCCGCCGCGGCGGCGGACTGACCGGCCCGCCCCGATCGTGTGACCGGTCCCGGGGCGTCCCCGTCGCCCCGGGGAACGGGCCGGGACCGGTCACATGCAGGGGCGTTGGCGGAGGGACGGACGACGGTCGTAGGGTCACGAACGAGGGCCCCCGGACGATAGGACCGAAACCATGGAGCTCGACCACGAATTCACCGTTCCCGTACCGGTGGATCAGGCCTGGTCGGTGCTGCTCGACGTCGAACGGGTGGCGTCCTGCATGCCGGGCGCGACGCTGGACTCGGCCGACGGCGACGAGTACGCCGGCCGGCTCAAGGTGAAGGTCGGCGCGATGACCATCACCTACCGGGGGACCGCGCGCATCACCTCCGCCGACGAGGCGTCCCGTACGGTCACGCTGGAGGCCGCGGCCAAGGAGGCCCGCGGGTCGGGCACCGCCTCGGCGACCGTGGTGTCGCGGCTGCACGGCGAGGGCGACACCACCCGGGTGTCGGTGCACACCGAGCTGAACGTGACCGGCCGGCCCGCCCAGTTCGGCCGCAACATCCTCTCCGAGGTCGGTTCCAAGCTCGTCCAGCGGTTCGCCACGGCGCTGGCCGAGGAGCTGGAGTCCACGCCCGGGCCGGAGGCCGCCGAGCCGGGCGCTCCGCCGACCGCGCCGTCCGCCGAGCCCGAGCTCGAAGCGGCCCCCGAACTCGAAGCGGCTCCCGAGCTGGAGGCCGCGGAGGCCGAGCCGACCGTCGTCCCGCAGCAACGCCCGGCGAGCCCTTCGGAGACGGAGGAGAAGGCCCCGGCGGCGCGGCGGCGGGCGGAGGACGCGATCGACCTGCTGGAGGTCGCGGGCCCCTCGGTGGCCAAGCGCGCCGTGCCCGCCCTCGGCGGGCTGCTGGTGCTGGCGCTGGTGATCCGCTTCCTGCTGCGCCGCCGCCGTCGCCGCTGAACGGATCGTGGCCGCCCGGCCACCGGCCGTTAAGATCGTTCAGGGCAGCACAGCCGAAAGCTCAGTAAAAAGCCAGGTCAACGATCAGATCGTGTCCGGCCACGATGATGGCGCCGTGCCGCCCCCATGCCGTCGGCTGGTTCCGTGGACACCATCGAGATTCAACGGATCGTCGAGGTCGAGCACGACAACTGGTGGTACCGCGAGCGCCGCGGGATCCTCGCCCGGGAGTTGCGCCGCGCCGGGCTTCCCGGCCTGGCCGTCGACATCGGGGCGGCCGGCGGCGGCAACACGCGCGTACTCCGGGAGCACGGCTGGCGGGCGGTCGCGGTCGACTGCTCCGAGACCGCCGTGAACCTGTGCCTGGAACGGGGCATCGACGCCCACCGGGGCGACGCGTGCTTCCTGCCGCTGCCCTCCGGCGAGTACGACCTGGCGGTGGCGCTGAACGTCCTGGAGCACGTCGAGGACGACCGGGCCGCCGCCGGGGAGATCGCCCGCGTGCTGCGGCCGGGCGGTTCCGCGCTGGTCGCCGTGCCCTGCGACATGCGGCTGTGGTCCGCGCACGACGTCGCGCTCGGCCGCGTCCGCCGCTACTCGCGGAGCGCGCTGACCGGCCTCCTGGAGGAGGCGGGACTGTTCGTGGAGCAGGTGTGGAGCTGGAACGTGCTGATCCGCCCGCTGGTCCGCTGGCGCCGGCACCGGGCACCGCACTGCGAGGACATGGCGCGCCTCCACCCGTTCACGAACGAGACGCTGCGCCTCGTCACCGCTCTGGAACGCCACCTGCCCGTGAAGTCGTGGCCGGGCGTGACGCTGTTCGCCCGCGCCTCCCGCCTCTGACACGCCCCGTTCCCCTGCCCCGGTTCCCGGCACGTCCCGCCGGTCAGCGGGAGGGCACGGGAACCGCGTCCGCCTGGACGGGCGCCTCCCCGGCGACGCCCGCCGCGAGGGGCTCGCGCCGCCTGAACCGGCGCGACCAGCGCCAGAACCGCACGATGAGCACGACCTCGAAGAAGAACAGCAGCCCGCCCGCGATGGCGACGGCCGGGATGACCATGCCGGTGAGCGGGCCCACGATGAACGCCGCCATCTGGAACTCGATCCCGCTCACCAGGTGCGTGCGGATCCGGTGCGCCTTCAGGAAGGCCCGGATCCGCCCGTACAGACCGGGCCGCGGGGGGACGGCGACCAGGCCGCCGGGCCCCTGCTCCTCCGCGGGCTCCTCGCGCCTCACCGCCGTCCACCGGGAACGGCGCAGGGCACGGCGCGCCTTGCCGATCTGCGCCCCGTTCAGGTAGCGGAACATGTCCAGGGCGAGGATCGCGCAGCCCACCCACAGGTAGGCGGACCGCCCGGTGGCCGCGTACAGGCCCCCCGCGAGCGCCATCGCGCAGACCGTGTCGCGCACGCGGTCCAGCATGAAGTCCAGCCAGCCGCCGAACGGCGAGCCGCACCCCTTCAGCCTGGCCATCTTGCCGTCGCAGCAGTCCAGGACGAAGCCCAGGTGGTACAGCAGCGCGCCGAGCGCCAGCCACCCCGGGGTGCCCTGGGTGAAGCAGCCGGCCGCGCCGATCCCGAGCGCGAACGCGACGGTCGTGACCTGGTCGGGAGTGACGGACGTCCGGGAGGCCAGCACCCGGGTCAGCCGGATCGCGAGCGGATCGACCAGCAGGACCGTCCACCACGCGTCGCGCCGCTTGCAGACGGCACGGACATCTTCCAGTGAGAACGTCGCCATGCCGGACAGCATGGTCACTGTACGCACACGAGCACACACTCATCACGGGGAGAGTGACCATCGCCTGACCCGGACTTGACCCGATCGTTCCGTTCGGGCCCCACGGTCACGCCCTGGTAGCACCCCCTTACCGGGACGCTTCAGGCGGACGGCGCCCGCACCCGCACGGCGGTCGCGGCGTCGTCGCCGACCGCGGCCCGGATGCTGGCCGCCAGCGCCTCGTACTCGGCGGCGCGGGGCGAGCTGGCGCGGTACCCCAGGCCGATGCGGCGGTGCGGCGCGGGCGCCTCGAAGCGGTGCAGCCGCAGGTTGGGGGCGCGGCGCGTCTCCACCGGCACGGCCGTCTCGGGGACCAGCGTCACGCCCAGCCCGCCGGAGACCAGCTGCACGAGCGTGGCCAGGCTGGTGGCGTACGTGGCGGCCACCGCCCGCGCGCCCACCTGGCGGCAGACGTCCAGGGCCTGGTCGCGCAGGCAGTGCCCCTCGTTGAGAAGGATCACATCCAGCTCGTTCAGCGCGGCGCGCGGGAGGTCGCCGGCCAGCTCGTAGGAGTCGGGCGCGACCAGCAAGAAGTCCTCGTCGTACAGGGTGAGTTCCGTCACGCCGGGGGCCGGCGCGGGCCGGGCGAGCACCACCACGTCCAGCCGGCCGGCGACCAGCTCGGCGACGATCTGCCCGGTCTGCTCCTCGTGCACCGTCAGTTCCAGATCGGGGAACTCCCGGGCCAGCCGGGGCAGCACGACCGGCAGGAGATAGGGCGCCACGGTGGGGATCACCCCCAGCCGCAGCGGGCCGACCAGGGGGCCGTCCACCGCCCTGACCTCCTCGACCAGGCGGTCCAGCTCAGCCAGCACGCGCTCGGCGCGTCGCGCCACCCGCTCCCCCGCCGGAGTCAGCAGGACCTTGCGTGTCGTACGCTCCACCAGGCGCGTGTTCAGGGTCTCCTCGAGGGCCGCCACGGCGCCCGACAGGGCGGGCTGACTCAGCCGCAACGCGGCCGCCGCGTCCCGGAAATGAAGGTGCTCCGAGAGCGCCAGGAACGCTCTGAGCTGGGCGACCGTCGGACGACTGATAGCTAACCCCTATCACTTTCACCACATAGATCGATTTCTCTTTCCACGGTACCTGGGCTCACACGGTGCGCCGCCGAGGCCCGTTGCAGCACACGCTCAACGAGCGTGTCGACGGGTGTATCACTCGACGCGGACAACAGACGCGGGACGATCAACCAGTCCTACAAGCTAAGTGACGGGACGTCTTCTTTGAAAAGAAGACGACTGGACAACCCTCCACTGCTAGCATCCCGCCGTGATTCTCGACACACTTCCTCGCGGCACGTCGGCCTCGCTCCCCGTCGGCGCCTACGTCCGCCTTTCCGAGGACAAGGCGCTCAAGGCCGGTGCCGCCGCCTGGCGACGAGAAGGCGACCAGGTCGTCGACCAGCTCGAGAAGATCAACGCGTTCGTGGCCCCGCTGGGCTGGTACGTCGCCAAGGTCTACAACGACAACAACACCCCGGCGTCCGACCCGCTGATCGTCCGCGGCGACTTCGAGGAGATGCTCGTCGACCTGGAGATGGGCGTCACCATCCAAGGCATCGTCTTCTACCACTCCGACCGGCTCGCACGACTTGAGTACGACGCCGCCCGGATCAACCGTCTCTACACGATCAACACGAACCTCGTCGGCAAGGCCGTGACCGGCGGGACGGACCTCTCCACACCCGAAGGCCGCTCCCTGTTCATGATGCAGGCCACCATGGGCGGCATGGAGATCCACCGGAACAAGGCCCGGATATCCAGCACCAACAGGAGGCTCGCCGAGCAAGGCGTGATGCACGGAGGGCCCCGCCCGTTCGGCTGGGAAGAGGACCGGTCGAGTCTCCATCCTGTCGAGTCCGAGGACCTCGCCGCAGCGATCCGGGCCGTACCCAGCGGCAAGAAGGTCGGATCCATCCGGAATGAGTGGTTCGGGAAGGGCTACAAGAAGCGGCAGACGAAGAAGGGCAGGGAGAAGCACGGCGAGCGGGACATGCCCTTGGACCATTCCACCGTCGAAGCGATCCTCGTCAATCCCCGTAACTGCGGATACATGGCCCACCTTCCCCAGTCCGAGCGACGGGCCGGCGCGCGCCCCTGGATGCCCGACCACGTCGTCTACAAGAACGGCAAGCCCGTGAGGGGCCCGTGGGAGCCGGTCGTGACCCCGGAAGAGTGGGCAGCCTGCGTCGAAACGCTCGAGGATCGCAAGAAGAAGCGCAAGAAGGGCCTGAACAAGCCCCACGAGACCTCGGAGAAATACCTCCTGGCCGGCATTGCCAGGTGCGGAAAGTGCATGTTCCCGCTGACCGCCAACTGGTACAGCAAGAACTCGACCTCCTACGAGCGATATGGCTACCGGTACGCCTGCCTGAGCAGCCTCGGCGGATGCGGTGGGGTCACTCGCGTCGGCCCTCCGATCGAGGATCTCGTGGAGTCCGCCTTCCTCGACGAGGTTCGTCGCTCTCTCGACGCGGCGGTCAATGACGACGATGTGGACGAGACCGTTCACAATAAGCGCCTGGCTGAAATCGAGCATGAGATCGAGGAAGTCAACCAGCGCCGCAAATCGAAGCGGATCACCATAGCGCAAGCGCTCGATGTGATCGAGGACTTGGAGAAGGAGCGGGCCGAGCTCCGTTCCGAGCACCGCAGGCTCATGGCGTCCAAGCTGCAGCGGAAGACCGAATACCCCACTCTGCTCAAGCATTGGGACGGCTACTCGATCGCAGAGAAGAAGCACCGCCTCAAGCGGGACATTCGAGCAGTGATCGTTCAGGCTCAGGGCCGAGGTCGCCTGCCGTTCAAGCCGGAGCTCATCGAGATCGAGTGGATCACTTGATCGGGCAGCCGGGAGGGCAGCGACGGCCGTAGGGCGGCGAGGCGGGGGCCTGGCCCGCCGGCGTCGGTCCGGGCGTCAACCTACTGCACTGGATGTAAGGCGCCCCTTCACATCACTCGATAGGTCTTACTTATCAGTTCTATCTGACCAATCGATTTCTCATTTCAATCCCAGAGCTGCCACTCTTAGTCACATCCGTCACTGGGTGAGCATCCCTCCCTCACAGAGGACTTCCCAGACCAGACGGCACATGATGTGGATCACACTCTCGGAGCAAAGGAGCTTGAGTGCTTACTGTCGGTGACCAGTTCCCCGAGTTCGAGCTGACCGCCTGCGTCTCGCTGGACGCGGACAAGGCGTTCGAGACGATCAACCACAAGACCTACGAGGGCTGGAAAGTAGTGTTTTTCTGGCCCAAGGACTTCACTTTCATCTGTCCGACCGAGATCGCCGAGTTCGGCCGGCTGAACGAGGAGTTCGCCGACCGCGACGCGCAGGTGCTGGGCGCCTCCGTGGACAACGAGTTCGTCCACTTCGCGTGGCGCAAGGACCACCCGGACCTGCGGGACCTGCCGTTCCCGATGCTCTCGGACCTCAACCGCGAGCTCAGCTCGGCCCTGGGCATCCTGACCCCGGACGGCGTCGCGCAGCGGGCCACGTTCATCGTCGACCCCAACAACGAGATCCAGTTCTCGATGGTGACCGCCGGCTCGGTGGGCCGGAACGTCAAGGAGGTCCTGCGGGTCCTCGACGCCCTGCAGAGCGACGAGCTCTGCCCCTGCAACTGGAGCAAGGGCGAGGACACCCTGGACGCCACCAAGCTGATGGCCGGGGTCTGACCGCCGCCTTCGGTGAGCGAGTAGGCGAGCAAGGACGGCGGCCGGTCGCGGCGCACGCGGCCGGCCGTCCGCATGAAGGGACACAGATCGTGAGCGTTGACGCGCTGAAGGCCGCCCTGCCGGGTTACGCCAAGGACACCAAGCTGAACCTCGGCTCGGTGACGAGCACCTCGCAGCTGTCCGACCAGCAGCTCTGGGGCACCGTTCTGGCCTGCGCGCTGGCCACCCGCAGCGCCCGGGTCATCGGTGAGCTGGCCGAGGAGGCCGGCGACAACCTGTCGGCCGAGGCGTTCGAGGCCGCCAAGGCCGCCGCCTCCATCATGGCCATGAACAACGTGTACTACCGGGCCACCCACCTCATCGGCGATGACACCTACGCCACCCTCCCGGCCAAGCTCCGGATGAGCGTCATCGGCAGGCCCGGCGTGGACAAGCTCGACTTCGAGCTGTGGTGCCTGGCGGTGTCGGCGATCAACGGGTGCGGGCGCTGCCTGGAGTCGCACGAGAAGGTGCTGCGCGACGGCGGCCTGTCCCGCGAGCTGATCCAGGAGGCGCTGCGGATCGCCGCGGTGGTCAACGCCACCGCCGCCACGCTGGACGCCGAGGCCGCGCTCGCCCCGGCCCCCGCCTCGGTCTGAGCGGCGGTACGGACGGCGGAAGGCCCGGGTGAGACCTCACCCGGGCCTTCACGCGTGCGGGATCACTCCCACTCGATGGTGCCGGGCGGCTTGCTGGTGATGTCCACCACGACCCGGTTGATCTCGCGGACCTCGTTGGTGATCCGGGTGGAGATCTTCTGCAGGACCTCGTACGGCAGCCGCGCCCAGTCCGCCGTCATCGCGTCCTCGCTGGTCACCGGGCGCAGCACCACCGGCTGCCCGTAGGTGCGGCCGTCGCCCTGGACCCCGACCGAGCGGACGTCGGCCAGCAGCACCACCGGGAACTGCCAGATGTCGCGGTCCAGACCGGCCCGGGTCAGCTCCTCCCGCGCGATCGCGTCGGCGTCCCGGAGCACCTCCAGCCGGTCCCGGTCGACCGCGCCGATGATCCGGATGGCCAGGCCGGGGCCGGGGAACGGCTGCCGCCAGACGATCTCGGCGGGCAGTCCGAGCTGCTCGCCCAGCGCCCGGACCTCGTCCTTGAACAGCGAGCGCAGCGGCTCGACCAGGGTGAACCGCAGGTCCTCGGGGAGCCCGCCGACGTTGTGGTGCGACTTGATGTTGGCCGCGCCGGTGCCGCCGCCCGACTCGACCACGTCCGGGTAGAGGGTGCCCTGCACCAGGAACTCCACCGGCTCGGCGGAGTCGCCCACGATGGCGCGGGCCGCCTCCTCGAAGACCTCGATGAACTCGCGGCCGATGATCTTGCGCTTGGCCTCCGGGTCGGTGACGCCCTCCAGCGCCGCGAGGAAGCGCTCCTGGGCGTCCACGACGTGCAGGTTGACGCCGGTGGCGGCGACGAAGTCCTTCTCCACCTGCTCGGCCTCGCCCTTGCGCAGCAGGCCGTGGTCGACGAACACGCAGGTCAGCTGGTCGCCGATGGCCCGCTGCACCAGCGCCGCGGCCACCGCCGAGTCGACGCCGCCCGACAGCGCGCAGATGGCGCGCTTGGCGCCGACCCGCGCGCGGACCGCGTCGATGGACTCCTCGGCGATGTTGACCATGGTCCAGGCGGGGCGGCAGCCGGCGCCCTCGTACAGGAACCGGCGCAGGATCTCCATGCCGTGCTCGGTGTGCAGCACCTCCGGGTGGAACTGCACGCCGTAGAAGCCGCGCTCGCGGTCCTCCATGCCGGCGACCGGGGTCACGCCGGTGCCCGCGGTGACGAGGAAGCCCTCGGGGGCGCGGCTCACGAAGTCGCGGTGCGACATCCAGACCGGCTGCTCGGCCGGCAGCCCGGCGAAGAGGGTGCCGGGGGCGGTCACCGTGACCGTGGCCGCGCCGTACTCGGCGACGTCGGAGTTCTCCACGGTGCCGCCGAGGGCCTGCGCCATCACCTGGTGGCCGTAGCAGATGCCGAACGTGGGGACGCCGAGGTCGAACAGGCCGTCCGGGGCGATCGGCGCGCCCTCCTCGTAGACCGAGGAGGGGCCGCCCGACAGGATGATGGCCTTCGGCCGCTTGGCGAGCATCTCCGCCGCGGGCATGGTGGACGGCACGATCTCGCTGTAAACATGGCACTCGCGCACGCGCCGCGCGATCAGCTGCGCGTACTGCGCGCCGAAGTCGACGACGAGGACGGTGTCGAAGGACTGGTCTACGGCCACCAAGAGACGCCTTTCGCGGGACCCGGATCGGTCGGCTACCCAGTCTATGGGCGGTGGCCGCCTGCACCGATGGCCGCCTGCCTCGCCGCCGTCACGATCGGCTCCCGGATGACGACAGTCCGCTTTCGGTCGCCTGTCGGCGCGCGCCGTGGCATGACTTTCTGATACCAATCGGCTACGTTCCGTTTTTGATCACTCCGGGAGAGCCGTGAAGCCGTTCGCCGCCGCCACGCTGATCGCCGCCCTCGTGCCCGTCCTGGCCGGCCCGCCCGCCGGCGCCTCCGGCCCGGCCGGGACGGCGGGCACCGCGCGGCTCTCCTCCGGGACGCCCGGGTGCCCGCCCGCGCAGGCCCGGGTCCCGGTCCGTCCCGGTCCGCACCCCGGCCACGGCCACGGCCACGGCCACGGGACCGGTGAGCCGACGCCCGCCGAGACCGCCGCGGCCGAGCGCGAGCTGCGTTCCCTGCTCGGGTCCCTGGGGGGCCGTCCGGACGCCTTCTCCGCCCGCCGGGCCGTCGCCCCGCGCGTCACGGTCCCGGTGTACTTCCACGTCCTGCACAGCGGGTCCGCGGGCAACGTGCCCGTCGCCACGATCCAGCGCCAGATCCAGGTGCTGAACGAGGCCCACGGCGGGCGGGAGGGCGGGGCCGACACCGGCTTCCGGTTCGTCCTGCGGGGCGTGACCAGGACCGACAGCGCGGCATGGTACGCCGCACCGGCGCAGTACGAGGGGGCGTTCAAGTCGCACCTGCGCAGGGGCGGCGCGGGGACGCTCAACCTGTACAGCGCCGACATGGGACGGGAGCTGCTCGGCTGGTCGACCTTCCCCTGGAAGTACCGGTCCGAGCCGCTGATGGACGGTGTCGTCGTGAATCCGGACAGCATGCCGGGCGGCTCCGCCCCGAACTTCGGCCGGGGCCACACCGCCACCCATGAGATCGGCCACTGGCTGGGGCTCTACCACACGTTCCACGAGGGCTGCGAGGGCGCGGGCGACCACGTGGCCGACACCCCGTCCGAGGCCGTTCCCGCCAAGGGCTGCCCGATCGGCAAGGACACCTGCGCCGCGCCCGGTGCGGACCCCGTCCACAACTACATGAACTACTCCTTCGACGGCTGCATGAACCAGTTCACCGCCGGTCAGGCCGCCCGGATGCACGATGTCTGGGCCGCCTACCGCGCGAACGACGCGGTCTGACCCCGGCCCGGCCGCGGCCGGGAACGGCTCAGGTGATCCCGGCGATCGGGAGGTGGAGGGCCCCCGGGGCCCCGGCGGGGACGGCCGGGTTCTTCGGGGCGACGGGTTCGACGCGCCGGTAGGCGGTGCCGAGGCGGGGGCGGGGGTCCTCGCCGCCCCGGTTGGGCCAGAACGCCATGGCGCGTTCGGCCTGGGCCGTGATGGTCAGCGAGGGGTTGACCCCCAGGTTGGCCGAGATCGCCGAGCCGTCCACCACGTGCAGGCCGGGGTGCCCGTACACCCGGTGGTACGGGTCGATGACGCCGTGCTCCGGGGAGTCGCCGATGACGCATCCGCCCAGGAAGTGGGCGGTCATCGGGACGTCGAACAGGTCGCCCCAGGAGCCCCCGGGCATGCCGCCGGTCTCCTCGGCGAGGAGCCGTACGGCCTCGTGGCCTTCGGGGATCCAGGTGGGGTTGGGCTCGCCGTGGCCGCGGGTCGCGCGGACGTCCCAGCCGAAGGGGCCGCGCTTGGGCTCCAGGGTGATCGAGTTGTCGCGGTTCTGCATGACGAGGGCGATGACGGTGCGTTCCGACCAGGTGCGCACGTCCAGGAGCTGGGCCAGGTCCTGGGGGCGCCGGGCCATGTGACCGAGGAACTTCAGCAGGCGCGGGCGGTGCCGTTCGCCCGGCCGGTCCCCGTCCACGAGGACGGTCTGCAGGGCGGCCATCAGGTTGGAGCCCTTCCCGTACCGCACCGGCTCGATGTGGGTGTCGGGGGCCGGATGGAACGAGGAGGTGATCGCCACGCCCTTGGAGTAGTCCGGTCCGGGACGGCCGTTGCGGCGGCCGACTCCGAGGATCGCCTCGGAGTTGGTGCGGGTCAGGGCGCCCAGCCGGTCGGAGAGCCGCGGCAGCCGCCCGGTCCTCTTCAGCTTGTGCAGGAGTTTCTGCGTGCCGTAGGTGCCCGCGGCGAACACGACCTGCTCGGCGGTGAAGGTCTTGCGGTTCCGGCCGAACGAGCCGGTCCGCACGATCTCGACGGAGTAGCCGCCGCCCTCGCGCGGGGTCACCTGGGTCACCCGGCTGAGCGGCATGATCCGCGCGCCGGCGCGTTCGGCCAGGTAGAGGTAGTTCTCGGTGAGCATGTTCTTGGCGCCGTGGCGGCACCCGACCATGCATTCGCCGCATTCGGTGCAGCCGCGGCGGCGGGGCCCGGCGCCGCCGAAGTACGGGTCGTCGCTCTCCACGCCGGAGCCCTGGCCGAAGTGCACGCCGACCGGGGTGCGGACGAAGGTGTCCGCCTTGCCCATCCGCTCGGCCACTTTCCGGATCGCCCGGTCGACGTCGGTGACGGTGGGGTTCTGGACAACGCCCAGCATCCGCCGGGCCTGGTCGTAGTAGGGGGCCAGCTCGTCCTGCCAGTCGGTGATGTGCGCCCACTGCCGGTCCTGGAAGAACGGCGCGGGCGGCACGTACAGCGTGTTGGCGTAGTTGAGGGAGCCGCCGCCGACCCCCGCGCCCGCCAGGACCATGACCCGGCTGCCCTTGGCGCCGCGGATCAGGTGCATCCGCTGTATGCCGGTCAGCCCGAGCGCGGGCGCCCACAGGAACCGGGAGACCTTCCAGTTGGTCGCGGGGAGGCCGGGGTGGCGCGGGGTGGAGGCACCGGCGGCCGGGCCCGTGTCGTAGCGGCGGCCCGCCTCGATCACGGCGACCCGGTAGCCCTTCTCGGTGAGCCGCAGCGCGGTGACCGCGCCGCCGAACCCCGACCCGACCACGGCCACATCGAAGTCGTACCGCCCGGCCATCGCCCGCTCCCCCCTGCTCGCTCTCGACTGATCGCTCTCGACTGATCGCTCTCGCCTGCGCCCACGCCCGTCGTGTCCGCGTGGGGTGGCTACTTGAGCCGGAGCCGTTTCATGGTCTTGATGCTGGAGGCCATGATGTCGGCGAACTTCTCGTACGACAGCGAGCCGGGCGGCTCCAGGTCGGCGATGTGCTGGCTGGCGATCGTCTGGACCTCGGTGAACTTCAGCAGCCCCTCGGCGCCGTGCCGGCGGCCGACCCCGGACTGCTTCATCCCGCCCATCGGGGCGTCGTAGGAGGCGTACGCCGCGCCGAACCCGTCGTTGACGTTGACCGTCCCCGCGTGGATCCGGGCGGCGATCCGGCGGCCGCGCGCCGGGTTGCGGGTCCACACCGAGGCGTTCAGGCCGTACTCGGTGTCGTTGGCGCGGGTGATCGCCTCCTCGACGCTGGCGACCTTGTAGATCGACACGACCGGGCCGAACGTCTCGTTCGCGCACAGGTCCATGTCGCCGGTGACGTCGGTGAGGACGGTCGGCTCGTAGAAGAGCGGGCCGAGGTCGGGCCGGGCCTTGCCTCCGGCCAGCACGGTGGCGCCCGCCTCGACCGCCTGGTCGACATGGCGGGTGACGGCCTCCAGCTGGCGCGGGTAGGTCAGCGACCCCATCTCCACGGCGAAGTCCAGCTCGGTGCCGAGGCGCATGCCCTTGACCAGCTCGGCGAAGCGCGGCACGAACCGGTCGTAGATCGCGGCGTGGACGTACATCCGCTCGATCGAGATGCACAGCTGGCCGGCGTTGGTGAAGCAGGCGCGCAGCGCGCCGCGGGCGGTGCGCTCGACGTCGGCGTCGTCCAGGACGAGCATCGGGTTCTTCCCGCCGAGCTCCAGCGAGTACCCGACCAGGCGGGGCGCCACCTTCGCGGCGATCGCCCGGCCGCCCCGGGTGGAGCCGGTGAACGAGACGTAGTCGGCCTCGTCGATCAGCGGGTCGCCGATCTCGGCGGGCTCGCCGACCACGATCTGCCACAGGTCGCGCGGCAGGCCCAGCGAGACGAGCAGGTCCAGCACCCACAGGCTGGACAGGCAGGTCTGGGTGTCCGGCTTGTGGATGACCGCGTTGCCGGCCATGAGCGCCGGGGCGATGTCGCTGGCGCCGAGGGCGAACGGGTAGTTCCAGGGCGCGATCAGGGCGACGACGCCCTTGGGGTGCCGCAGTTCCTGGACGCGGGTGAGGCCGGGCATCATGCCCTGCCGGCGCTTGGGCTTGAGCAGCCCGGGCGCCCGGCGCGCGTAGTACAGCGAGCACAGCGCCACGTCGAGGAACTCCTCCAGCGCGTGCCGGCGGGCCTTGCCGGTCTCGATCTGGATGACGTCCAGGATCTCCTCGCGCCGCTCGACCAGCGCGTCGGCGAGCCGCAGGAACGGCTTGACCCGCTCGCTCACCGGCAGCCGCGCCCAGGCGCGCTGGGCCTTGCGGGCCCGCTCGTGCGCGCGGCGGACGTCGGCGGCGCCGGACAGCGGGATGGCGGCCAGGTCCGCGCCGGTGAACGGCGTGGGGATGGTCGTGGTGGCGGCGTCCGGGCCGTCACCGGCGACGATGTGGGAGGTCAGCCGATCGATCAGGGCCTGGGGGAGCCGGTGCGCCGCCGTGCCCGGGGCGGGGACCGTCGGGGATGCCATGCGAGCAGAATATGACCGCCTGGCCATGTCTGGCTACCCGCAAGTAATCAGGCATTCCCGGTGATGTGGCTCACCCGCCCCGGGGCCGGCCACCGCCCGGACCGGCGCCGCCCGGCCCGGCGCCGCCCGGCCGGGCATGGCTGGCCGCCCGGCCGGGCCCGGTGGCCGCCGTGACGGGTCAGGGCGTGACGATGGGAACGATGTCGGGCGCGCCGCGGCGCCGCGCGTCGGCCTCCTGGTCGCCCTCCTGGCTCTGGGAGAGCCGCTCCGCCTCGACCCGCTTGTGGTAGTACTCGATCTCCCGGTCGCGCTGCTTCTTGGACCAGCCGAGCACCGGCGCCACCAGGTCGGCGGCCTCCTGCACGACCCCGAGCCCGCGGTCCCAGGTCTCGATCGAGATGCGGGTACGGCGGGCCAGCACGTCGTTGAGGTGCCGGGCGCCCTCGTGGGTCGCCGCGTACACGACCTCCGCGCGCAGGTAGTCGTCGGCGCCGGCCAGCGGCTTGCCCAGGTCGGGCTGATCGGCGATCAGTTCCAGCAGGTCGTCGACCAGCACCCCGTACCGCTGGAGCAGGTGCTCGATCCGCGCCACGTGCAGCCCCGACATCGAGGCGAGCCGGTGCCGGGCGTTCCACATCGCCTGGAACCCCTCGCCGCCGACCAGCGAGATGCCGTCGGTGCACGACTCGGCGACCTTGCCGTCCAGGCCGTGCGCGACCGCGTCGATGGCGTCCTTGGCCATCACCCGGTACGTGGTGTACTTCCCGCCCGCGACCAGCACCAGCCCCGGCACCGGGTGCGCCACGACGTGCTCGCGCGACAGCTGGGAGGTCTCCTCGGTCTCCCCCACCAGCAGCGGCCGGAGCCCCGCGTACACGCCCTCGACGTCGTCGTGCGTGAGCGGGGTGTTGAGGACCGAGTTGACGTGCTCCAGCACGTAGTCGATGTCGGCGCGGGACGCGGCGGGGTGCGCCTTGTCCAGGTCCCAGGCCGTGTCGGTGGTCCCGATGATCCAGTGCCGGCCCCACGGGATGACGAACAGCACCGACTTCTCGGTGCGCAGGATGATGCCGGTCGAGGAGTGGATGCGGTCCTTGGGGACGACCAGGTGGATGCCCTTGGACGAGCGGACGTGGATCTGCCCGCGCCCGCCGACCAGCTCCTGGATGTCGTCGGTCCACACGCCCGTGGCGTTGACGACCTGCTTGGCGCGCACCTCGGTGGTGGTCCCGGCCTCCAGGTCGCGGATCCGGACCCCGGTCACCCGCTCCCCCTCGCGGAGGAAACCGACGGCCTGGGTACGGGAGGCGATGCGGGCCCCGTAGGCGGCGGCCGTACGCAGCACCGTCATCACGTAACGGGCGTCGTCGACCTGCGCGTCCCAGTACTGGATGGCGCCGACGAAGGCGTCCTTGCGCAGCGACGGGGCCAGCCTGAGGGCGCCGCGGCGGGTCAGGTGCCGGTGGTTCGGCAGGCCGCGGCTGTTGCCCATCTGGAGCGCCAGCAGGTCGTACAGCGCGACCCCCGCGCCGAAGTAGCCGCGCTCCCAGACCCGGTGGGTGGTCGGCAGGAGGAACGGGACCGGCCGGACCAGGTGCGGGGCGATCCGCAGCAGCAGGGCGCGCTCGGTCAACGCCTCCCGCACCAGGTCGAAGTTGTACTGCTCCAGGTAGCGCAACCCGCCGTGGATCAGCTTCGAGGAACGCGAGGACGTCCCGGAGGCGAAGTCGCGGGCCTCCACCACCCCCACCGACAGGCCCCGGGTCGCGGCGTCGAGCGCGGCCCCGGCGCCCACGATCCCCGCCCCCACCACGAGGACGTCGAACTCCTCGCGCGCCATCGCGTCCAGGGCGCGGGCCCGCTCGGCCGGCCCCAGCCGCGAGCTGCCCAGTCCGGTCACCGGTGATCCCGTCATCGCGATTCCCCCTGTGAGGTCGGATAGTGAAAGATTCCTACCCAACAGTAAGGATGACGGCACACCGACTATGCCCGGATTATCCCTGACTGGGGCATTCCGGATGGTGAGACGCCCCACACAGGGCGGACGCCGGTTCCCGCACGGGGCGGAAACCGGTCCCGCACAGGGCGGACGCCGGCCGGTGCACCGGCCGGCCGCCCGGGTCAGTACGCGTGCGGGGCGACGACCACCTGGACGCGCTGGAACTCCTTGAGCTCGGTGTAACCCGAGGTCGCCATCGCCCGGCGGAGGGCGCCGATGAGGTTCATCGAGCCGTCGGCCACATGCGAGGGCCCGTGCAGGATCTGCTGCATGCTGCCGATCGTGCCCAGGTCGATGCGGGTGCCGCGGGGCACGTCGCCGTGGTGGGCCTCGCTGCCCCAGTGGTAGCCGCGGCCCGGCGCCTCGGTGGAACGGGCGAACGGCGAGCCGACCATGACCGCGTCCGAGCCGCAGGCGAACGCCTTGGCGATCTCACCGCTGTTGGTCATGCCGCCGTCGGCGATGACGTGCACGTACCGGCCGCCGGACTCGTCGAGGTAGTCGCGGCGGGCCGCCGCCACGTCGGCGACGGCGGTGGCCATCGGCACCGCCACGCCCAGCACCGTACGGGTGGTGTGCCCGGAGCCGCCGCCGAACCCGACCAGCACCCCGGCCGCGCCGGTGCGCATCAGGTGCAGCGCCGCGGTGTAGGTCGAGCAGCCGCCGACGATGACCGGGACGTCCAGGTCGTAGATGAACTGCTTGAGGTTGAGCGGCTCGGCGCGGCCCGACACGTGCTCGGCCGACACCGTGGTGCCGCGGATCACGAACAGGTCCACGCCGGCGTCGATCACGGCCTTGTGGAACTGCGCGGTGCGCTGCGGCGACAGCCGGGCGGCCACGGTCACGCCGGAGTCGCGGATCTCCTGGATCCGGCGGCCGATCAGCTCCTCCTTGATCGGCTCCTGGTAGATCTCCTGGAGCCGGCGGGTGGCGCGGGCGTCGTCCAGCGAGGCGATCTCGGCCAGCAGGGACTCGGGGTTGTCGTACCGGGTCCACAGACCTTCCAGGTCGAGCACCGCCAGCCCGCCCAGCCGCCCGACCTCGATCGCGATCGCCGGGCTGACCACGCTGTCCATCGGCGCGACCACCAGCGGCATCTCGAAGCGGTAGGCGTCGATCTGCCAGGCGACGCTGACCTCCTCGGGGTCGCGCGTGCGGCGCGACGGGACGATGCCGATCTCGTCGAAGGCATAGGCCCGGCGCCCGCTCTTGCCCCGGCCGATCTCAACCTCAGCAGCCACTGCGCTTCCTCTTTCCAGGCCCGTACGCGAGCTCGCGGGCGGACACATCGTGATCGTGCGGGAGTGTTCCCGCCCGCGGCGGGGAACAAGCCACGGCGAGTTTACCCATCCGTCCCGAGCGCCCCGACCGGCCCGACCGGCCCGCCGGAGATCAGCGGCCCTGGTAGTTGGGCGCCTCGACCGTCATCTGGATGTCGTGCGGGTGGCTCTCCTTGAGCCCGGCGGCGGTGATCCGCATGAGCCGGCCGCGCTCCTGCAACTCCGGGACCGTACGGGCGCCCGCGTACCACATCGACTGGTGCAGCCCCCCGACGAGCTGGTGGGCGACGTTGGACAGCGGCCCCCGGTAGGGCACCTGGCCCTCCACGCCCTCGGGGATCAGCTTCTCCTCGCTGGAGACGTCGGCCTGCGCGTACCGGTCCTTGGAGAAGGACCCGCCGCGCTCGCGGTTGCGCATCGCGCCGAGCGAGCCCATGCCCCGGTACGACTTGTACTGCTTGCCGTGCACGAAGATCAGCTCGCCGGGCGACTCCTCGACGCCGGCCAGCAGGCTGCCCAGCATCACGGTGTCGGCACCGGCCACCAGCGCCTTGGCGATGTCGCCGGAGTACTGCAGACCGCCGTCGCCGATCACCGGGATCCCGGCCTCCCGCGCCGCCCGGGACGCCTCGGAGATCGCGGTGATCTGCGGGACGCCGACGCCCGCGACCACCCGGGTGGTGCAGATGGAGCCGGGGCCCACGCCCACCTTCACCGCGTCCGCGCCCGCCTCGGCCAGCGCCCGCGCGCCCGCGTAGGTGGCCACGTTGCCGCCGACCACCTCCACCCGGGAGTTGGCCTTGATCTTGGCGATGGTGTCGGCGACGCCCTTGGAGTGGCCGTGCGCGGTGTCCACCACGATCACGTCGGTGCCCGCGTCGATCAGCGCCTGGGCCCGGCGGATCGCGTCCTCGCCGACCCCCACGGCCGCCGCCACCAGCAGCCGGCCGTCGGTGTCCTTGGTGGAGTCGGGATATTGCTCGCTCTTGGTGAAGTCCTTGACCGTGATCAGCCCGCGCAGCCGGCCGTCCCCGTCCACCAGCGGCAGCTTCTCGATCTTGTTGCCGGCCAGCAGCGCGAACGCGTCCTCCCGGGAGACCTCCACCGGCGCGGTGATCAGCGGCATCGGGGTCATGACCTCGCGCACCGGGCGGGACAGGTCGTTCTCGAAGCGCATGTCGCGGTTGGTGACGATGCCGACCAGCACCCCGCGCACGTCGGTGACGGGGACCCCGGAGATCCGGTAGCGGGCGCACAGCTCCTCGACGTCGGCCAGCGTCGCGTCCGGGAGGCAGGTCACCGGATTGGTGATCATCCCGGCCTCGGACCGCTTCACCCGGTCGGCCTCGGCGGCCTGCTCCTCCACCGGCATGTTGCGGTGCAGCACGCCGATGCCCCCCTGGCGGGCCATCGCGACCGCCGTACGGGACTCGGTGACGGTGTCCATCGCCGCCGACACCAGCGGGATGCGCAGGGTGATCCCCCGGGTCAGCCGGGTGGTGGTGTCCACATCGCCCGGCTGCAGGTCCGAGTAGCCCGGCAGCAGCAGCACGTCGTCGAAGGTGAGGCCCTCGGGGATGATCCGGGGCTCTGCGGCGGGGTTCATGACTACCTTCCCTGCTGGCGTCGGATGGTACGGCCAGGTCACGACGGCCTCGTTCCATGGTAGGACCCTGACCTGGCCCGGGACGGCGCTTTGCGCGCGGCGGCGAGTGGTCTTGACGACATCCGGGACGGGCCGGGAGCCGGTCCTGCGGCAACGCCGCGTGCCCGTCCCGGCATTCCCCGGGGCGCTCCGGACGGGCCGTGACGCCCCTGGGCGGCGGCGTTCCGGTCCCCGTGCCCGGCCCGCGGCGCGCCCGTGACCGGGCACGATCCGGGACGCGGACACGCCGGGCCCGGCACGGCGGTTCGCGTCCGGATGAAATCGGGGGGTGCACCGACCGGGGGGCGTGGCAGTAGCGTGGGGGTGTGCACGACGACGCTCCGCTCGACCCGTTCGCCGGCGACCCGGAGGACCCGGCCGCCTCGCTCGGCGACCCGGGCGAGGACGTCGCGCCCCTGAGCGTGGCCGAGCGCGAGGACGTCCTGGCCGACCTGGCCGATCTGGAGGTCTTCCGGGCGCTGCTGGAGCCGCTGGGCGTCCGCGGGCTCACGGTCGACTGCGGCGACTGCGGGAAGCCGCACTACATCGACTGGGACCTGCTGCACGGCAATCTGCGCCACCTGCTCGACCAGGGGCTGCCGCGGGTGCACGAGCCCGCCCTCTCCCCCGACCCGGTCGACTACGTCAGCTGGGAGTACGCCCGGGGCTACGTCGACGGCGTCATCGACAGCGAAGAGGGACGCGACACTCCCTGATCCCGAAGGGGATCAGCGCCGGTCCCGGCCGCCACGGCCGCGTCCTGGGGCCCTCTGTTCCGGCCCGCCGTCCCGCCCCCGCGCCTCGTCCCGCCCCTTCTTCGCCCGCCGGTGCGTCCGGTCGGATCCCTCCGGCCGCGGCTCCGCCGAGAACTCCGGGCCGGGACCGCCGAAGCGTTCACGCCAGGTGTCGAACGCGTGGCGGAACGAGTGGGGCGGGCGGCCGGGGCGGTCCTCGTCGCCGTGGGTCACGCGCGGCGGCACGCCGCGGGGCCCGCCGGCCTCGCCTCCGGGGCCGGACGCGGGGCCCTTCCGCTGCGCCTCGGCCCCGTGACGGTCGTCGTCCCGGGCGGCGGCGGGCACGACCACCAGCCGCGGCGTGACCGGGGCACCGGGGCGGAGCGCGGCGGACGCGTCCGCCTTGCCGGCCTCCGCGCGTCCGGGCCCGGACTCGTACGCGCCCGGCGGGGTGCCGGCGGCGTTGGCGCCCTGGGCGGCGTCGCCGGGCTCGCCGCCCGCGGCGGCGACGCCCGAGCCGGCCAGCACGGCGCCGGCCACGCCGAGGGCGACGATCGTGCGGGAGCCGCGGCGGCGCGGGCCGTTCGGCGGCGAGGGCCGCTCGCCGGGGGACGCCTGCCGCCGGGGCGGCTCCTCGTCCACGTCCCTGATCAGCGCGTGCAGCAGCCGGACGGCCGGATCGGCGGTGCCCGCGGCGGCCTCAGTGGCGGCGGCGCCCCGTCCCGCCAGAGCGTCCAGGAGGGCGTCGGTCCGCCGGACCGCGGTCAGGTCCCAGCCAGGGGGCGCCGTGGCAGCGGGACGTTCGGTGCTCCCGCCGGGGGCGGACGCCGTGGGAGGCGCGTCGGAAGGCGGCGTCGGGAACGCGGCACCGCGGGTCGAAGGCTCTGCCGGATCCGGGCCGCCCTGGCTCCGTTCCGTCAAGCGATCGACTCCTCTCTGGCCATCGCCCGGAGACGGGCCAGCGCCCGGTGCTGCGCGACCCGAACCGCTCCCGCGGACATGCCCAGTACATTACCGGTCTCCTCGGCGGACAGGCCCGCCACCACCCGCAGCAGGACCAGCTCGCGCTGGTTCTCGGGGAGGCGGGTCAGCAGGTCACGGGCGCGCTGGGCCTCGATGTGGCGCACCACGGTCTCCTCGGGGCCGGGCCGGTCGTCCGGCCCGTCGGGGAGATCCTCGGTCGGCACGGCCGCCCGGACGGCGCTGCGCAGCGCGTCGGCGATCTTGTGCGCGGCGATGCCGAAGACGAAGGACGCGAACGGCCGTCCCATGTCGCGGTAGCGGGGCAGCGCCGACAGCACGGCGATGCAGACCTCCTGCGCCACGTCGTCGGCGATGTGGTACTGCCCCGAGACCCTCCCGAGCCGGGCGCGGCAGTAGCGCACGACCATCGGGCGGACATGCTTGATGAGCGATTCGATCGCGCTGGGGTCACCCTGGACGGCAAGGTTCGTCAGTTCCCTGAGGTCCCCTTCGTCGGCTTTAGCCGGACGCAGCGCCCGTGTCCCGCGGCCGGTATCGCGGGGCGGTGGAGGGGGCAGCCCCTCCGAGGTGTCGACAGCGCGTGCGGCCGCGTTCCCGGCGAAGCTTCCCTCGGTCACGTTGAGCATGATGCCCAGCGTGCCGGGGCCTGTCTCCCTTGTGGCCGACAACGGAATGGTCACAGTGTGCGGAAGTGGCCCCAACGATCACGCATCGCACCCTCGGCGTTCCGCAACGTGATCGGAACACTCCGCGTCAGGCCGCACGGGGTTACAAAAGGGATAAATCACGACATATTTATCATTCTTCGCATTGAATGCAAAAGGGAGGTCCCCGCCCGTTCGAGCAGGAACCTCCCCTTCGTTCCGCGACCGGTCAGTGACCGTGCCCGTGACCGTGCCCGTGGCCGCCGCCGGCGGCGGCCTCGTCGGCCTCCTCCGGCTTCTCGACCACGAGGACCTCGGTGGACAGCAGCATGCCGGCGATGGACGCGGCGTTGGTGACCGCGCTGCGGGTCACCTTCACCGGGTCGATGACGCCCTGCGCGATCAGGTCGCCGTACTCGCCGGTGGCGGCGTTGTAGCCGTGGCCCGCGGGCAGCTCCTGCACCTTGGAGACCACGACGTAGCCCTCCTGGCCGGCGTTCTCGGAGATCCAGCGCAGCGGCTCGACCAGCGAGCGGCGGACCGCCTCGGCGCCGGTGGCCTCGTCGCCGGAGAGCCCGAGGGCGTCGAAGCCCTCCTTGCCCACGTGCACCAGGGCGCTGCCGCCGCCGGAGACGATGCCCTCCTCGATCGCCGCGCGGGTCGCCGAGATGGCGTCCTCCAGGCGGTGCTTCTTCTCCTTCAGCTCGACCTCGGTGGCCGCGCCGACCCGGAGCACGCAGACGCCGCCGGCCAGCTTGGCCAGCCGCTCCTGCAGCTTCTCCCGGTCCCAGTCGGAGTCGCTGTTCTCGATCTCCACCTTGATCTGGTTGACCCGGGCGTCGATCTCCTCCTGCGCGCCGGAGCCGTCCACGATCGTGGTGGCGTCCTTGGTGACCGTGATCCGGCGGGCCCGGCCCAGGTCGTCCAGCCCGATCGAGTCCAGCTTCAGGCCGATGGCCTCGCTGACGACCTGGCCGCCGGTCAGGGTGGCCATGTCGCCCAGCATCGCCTTGCGGCGGTCGCCGAAGCCGGGGGCCTTGACCGCGACCGACAGGAAGGTGCCGCGGATCTTGTTGGCGACCAGCAGCGCCAGCGCCTCGCCCTCGACGTCCTCGGCCACCACGAGCAGCGGCTTCTTGGTCTGGGCGACCTTCTCGGCCAGCGGCAGGAACTCCTGCACGTTGGAGATCTTGCCGTCCACGATCAGCACGTAGGCGTCCTCCAGGACGGCCTCCATGCGCTCGGGGTCGGTGACCATGTGCGGCGACAGGTAGCCCTTGTCGAACTGGAGGCCCTCGGTGAACTCCAGCTCCAGGCCGAAGGTGTGCGCCTCCTCGACGGTGATCACACCGTCCTTGCCGACCTTGTCGAACGCCTCGGCGATCAGGTCGCCGATCTGGGCGTCCTGCGCGGAGATCGTCGCGACGTGCGCGATCTCGCCCTTCTCGTCGACCTCGCGGGCCGTCTTGAGGAGCTGGTCGGAGATGTGCCGGGCGGCGGCGTCGATGCCGCGCTTGAGCGCCAGCGGGGACGCGCCGGCGGCGACGTTGCGCAGGCCCTCGCGGACCAGCGCCTGGGCCAGCACGGTGGCGGTGGTGGTGCCGTCACCGGCGATGTCGTTGGTCTTGGTCGCCACTTCCTTGGCGAGCTGGGCCCCCAGGTTCTCGTAGGGGTCCTCCAGCTCCACCTCGCGGGCGATGGTCACGCCGTCGTTGGTGATCGTCGGCGCGCCGAACTTCTTGTCGATGACGACGTTGCGGCCGCGCGGGCCGATCGTCACCTTGACGGCGTCGGCGAGGGCGTTGACGCCGCGCTCAAGAGCCCGGCGAGCGTCCTCATCGAACTCCAGGATCTTCGCCATGCGGGATACTCCACTTTCGTGTACGGCGAGCTGTCACGCGACCGCCCCGGCCGCCCCCTCTAACGGGCCGGACCGGGGCGGTGCATCACGTCTCGGGTGATTACTTCTCGATGACCGCGAGAACGTCGCGGGCGGAGAGGACCAGGTACTCCTCGTTGTTGTACTTGACCTCGGTGCCGCCGTACTTGCTGTAGAGCACAACGTCGCCGACGCTCACGTCGAGCGGCACACGCTCGCCCTTGTCGTCGATGCGACCCGGGCCCACGGCCAGGACGGTGCCCTCCTGGGGCTTCTCCTTGGCCGTGTCGGGAATGACCAGGCCCGACGCGGTGGTGGTCTCGGCCTCGAGCGGCTGGACGACGATGCGGTCCTCCAGCGGCTTGAGAACAACCTTGGTGGCGGTCGTCACGATCTGACCTCCCCTTCGATTGGTCCTCGGCCGGCCAAGGCTGGCCGACCGGCACTTGTGACAGAAGAGGCGACCCTGGACCGGCCTGTCGTCGCGGGTGCCAGACCGACCTTGTCGCTGTGGTTGGCACTCTCAGGTTGAGAGTGCCAGTCATGGAGACTATTCCGTGCCCGGTGGCCCGTCAACACGAACAGGCCGAGCCGCCCGCCCGGTTCCCCGGTCCGTCCGCACCCCGCGCCACCGGCGCTAACGTCCAGCCTATGGACATCCAGGCGTTCCGCGACCTCCGCACCCCCGCCGGGCAGCAGGCCCTGGAGGCCGCCGCCCGCTCGGACGTGACCGAGAACGCCCTGCTGGCCACGGCCTCGCGGCTGCGCGAGGAGTACCCCGCCGAGCTGGTGTCGGCCGCGCTCACCCAGATACGGCTGCGCGCGCGGGCCCGCGCCAAGTTCGGGACGGACGCCGCCGCCATGTACTTCACCCAGGCGGGCCTGGAGCAGTCCACCCGGGCGAGCGTCGCCGCCCACCGCGCCCGCCGCTTCGCCGCGTACCTCGGCGCGTCCGGGAACGGCGCCGGTCCTTCCCTCGACGTTCACCGGGTGCTCGAACTCGGCTGCGGGATCGGCGCCGACCTGATCGCGCGGGCGCGGGCGGGCTGCCAGGGCGAGGGCGTGGAGCTCGACCCGCTGACGGCGGAGGTGGCCCGCGCCAACGTGGCCGCGTTCGGGCTGGAGGACCTGGCGTCCGTACGGGTGGGCGACGCGACCGGGGAGGACCCCCGCGGGTACGCGGCGCTCTTCGCCGATCCCGGGCGGCGCACCGCCCGGGGCCGCGTCTTCGACCCCCGTTCGTACGAGCCGCCGCTGGACACGGTCCTGGCGATGGCCCGAAGCGTTCCGGCGGCCTGCGTCAAGGTGGCGCCCGGCATCCCGTACGAGGCCCTCTGGGACGCCCCCGGCCCCGAACACGGCGTTCCCGCCTCGGCGGGCGGGCCGCTGGAGGCGGAGTGGATCTCGGTCGGCGGGGAGGTCAAGGAGGCCGCGCTCTGGCTGGGCGGGCTGGCCGGCGACGCCGCGCGCCGCGCCACGCTGATCCCGTCCGGCCCCGGAGAGGTCCGGACGCTCACGCCGGAGCCGGGGCTGGGCGATCCGCCGGTCGGCGACTGGGGCAGGTTCCTGTACGAACCGGACGGCGCGGTCATCCGGGCCCACCTGGTGGCCGAGGTGGCGGCCCGGGTCGGCGGGCGGCTCGCCGACCCACGGATCGCCTACATCACCTCCGACGCTCTGGAGCCGACCCCGTTCGCCGCCGCGTACGAGATCGAGGACGTGCTGCCGTTCTCGGTGAAGCGGCTGCGCGGGGAGCTGCGGCGGCGCGGCGTCGGGACGCTCACGATCAAGAAGCGAGGCTCGGCGGTCGATCCCGAGCGGCTGCGGCACGACCTGGGCTTCGGGCGGCGCGCGTCCGGCCGGGCGGCGGGCGGGGGCGCGGCGGCCCTGACGCTGGTGCTCACCCGGGTGGGGCGTGCCCCGGTCGCCCTGCTGACCACCCCGGCGCGCTGACCACCCCGGCGCGCTGATCGACCCGGCGCGCTGACCGAAGATCTTCCCTTGGACGACAATGCCAAGTGCGGCCGGGCGCCATCCCACGGACGAGCAAATCCTGAGATTTTTACGGTGGTGCGCGCGTGCCGGTATTCACCGGGTCCGGCGACCGGTAAAGCGGGCCGGCGAAACATTCGGCCGAGAATCCATGGCGCCGTTCCCCGCGGCAGGAACGCCCTCGGAACGACCTGTGCCGATCATGGCCGCAGGCCCGCCGCGGCAACGGGAACGAGCCTCTCCGGCGGGCACCTCTCCAGCGTTCCGGGAAGGCGGAACCGGCCGCGCCGGCGGCCTCCCGCTCTCCTTGACGGCCTCGCCGCACTTACCGCGTTCACCCCCTCCTCCTGACATCTTAGAAATATCCCTTTCAACACGTACGTCCTTCAGTTCCGCCGCCCGCACAACAAGCGCGCTCCACGGAACTCCTAACGTTCTCTGATCGCCGTTAGCCGCGCGGGTCGCGCGCACTACAGTTGGCGCTTCACGATTTGATTGCCGCGCGCCATTGAGAACGCGACGGCACACGAAGGAGCATCGGGTGGAAACGAATCACAACTTCCTGCAGACGGGGGGTCAGCCGGTTTCGGACCGGATGCGGGAGTTGCTCGCCCGTGCGGCGCAGGACCACGTCTATGAACAGCGCTCACAGGGTCAGGTCCTGGACGAGATCCGCCAGCGGCTGGAGGGCATGGAGTGGCTGCTCCGCGAGGTGCGGGAGCGGGAGCGGGAGGTCGGCGGCCTCACCGGCCAGCTCGACGGCGTCCGGGGCCAGGTCCAGGAGCTGCTCGGCAGGCCGCCGGAGTGGGCCGAGGGGCTGGCCGAGCACATCGAGGCGGTGGGCGAGCGGGTCAGGCCCGTCGCCGAGTTGCCGGCGCTGTGGGCCGACGTCGGGGCGGTGTCCGAGAACGTCGACGAGGGGCTGTCGCGCATCCAGGGCGTGGCCGACACGGCGAAGGAGATCACCGACGCCACCCGCCAGGCGTCGCGGCACATGGAGGAGATGTCCAAACGGCTGGACCGGCTCCAGGGCAGCCTGGAGGCCGCGTCGGTCCGGTTCAACCGGCTGGACAAGTCGCTGGCCGAGCTGGGGCACCGGGCCGAGCGGCTGGAGCACTCGATCGACGACGTCACCACGCGGGTCGACCGGTCCCTCGGCGAGGTGGCCGAACGCGTGGAGCAGAGCCTGGACGCGGTGAACGGCAGGGTCGAGGGCGTCGGGGGGCGGCTGGACGGCCTGGACGGGCGGCTGGACGGTCTCGACGGCCGGCTGGAGGGGTTGTCGGGCAAGCTGGCCGGGCTGGACGGCCGGATCAAGGGCGTCGACGAGCGCGTCGCCGGTCTCCCGGCCGCGCTGCGGGTCGGCGAGCTGCACCGGATGGTGACCGAGCTGGTGGAACGGCCGGCGCTCGACCAGGGGCACCGGTTCGACGCGCTGGAGAAGCGGCTGGCCGACGCGGTGGACCCCCTGATCGACGAGTTGCGCGCCCGGCCGGACCGGGACGAGGTCGAGGCGACCCTGTCCAGGGTCGCCCGGTCGGCCTCCGGCGACGTGGCCCGGCGCATGGACGAGTTCTCCCGCCGGTTCGAGGACGTGCAGGAGGACGTGCGGGAGCGGATCGAGGGCATCCACGCCGAGGTCGCCCGGAAGGTCGACGGGGCGCTGGAGGAGTTCACCGCCCAGGTGGACACCGTCTCCCGCCGGGTGGAACTGGTCCACAGCGATGTCACCAAGCAGGTCGAGTCGGTGCACGGCGAGGTGTCCAAGCAGGTGGACAGCGTGCACGAGGACGTCGGCCGGCGCATCGACGAGGTGCACGCGGGCGTGGCCAAGCAGGTCGGCGGCCTCCAGGACGACGTCGGCCGGCGGGTCGGCCGCGCCCAGGAGGAGTTCACCCGGCGGGTGGACGGGGTGCAGGACGAGGTGGGGCGGCGGGCCGAGGCCGTCCAGGCGGAGGTGGGACGGCGGTTCGAGACCGTCCAGGACGAGGTCGGCAGGAAGGTCGACGCCGTCCACGACCATGTCTCCAAGCAGGTGACCTCGGTCCACGAGGACATGCTCAAGCGGCTGTCGACGCTGGAGGAGACCGTGCTCGCCCTGGCCGAGGCGCTGCTGCGCCCGCGCCGCGAGGGCAAGGACTGAGCACCCCGGAACGGTCCCGGAACGATCTCGGTCGGGGGCGCCCGCGGCGGGCCGCAGGCGAGGGGCGCCCCTGACCGATCACCCGACGCTTTGTCCGGCTTCCAGTGAAGAGTCCGAAGAGTAACGGACGGAGGCCCACGATGACGTGCACTTTGTTACGTTCCGTCTTCGCAAAATCACTCCCAATACCCCTCGGGATCCGTTTTCATGGATGCCGTGACCCACGCATCGGCACCCTGCCGCCCGGCCGGCAGCCCGCCCACCCGCGCCACCCTGCGCTGGGTGGAGGAGTGCCTCGGCCGTGGCGCCGAGGTGCGCATGATCCGCCCGCTTCCGGGCGGCTGCGCGCACGCCAACCACGCGCTGCTGGTGGAGAGCCGCTCGGGCAGCCCGCACCGGCTGGTCCTGCGCCGCTGGGTCCCCGGCAGGGGCGGCCCGTCCGGTGGCACCGGCGGGCGCCTCGCGCGCTCCGCCGACCCGGAGTTCTCGCCCGAGCGCGAGATCGCGGCGCTGACCCTGCTCACCGGCTGCGAGGTCCCCACGCCGACGCTGGTGGCCGCCGACCCCGCCGGCGCCTACTGCGACGCCCCCGCGCTGCTGATCAGCCGGCTGGTCGGCCATCCGCCCCGGCCCGCCCCCGACGACCTGCCCGAATACCTCATCCAGCTCGCCGCCGCGCTGCTGTCGGTGCACGCCCGGGGCGGCGCGTCGACGATGCCCCCGTACGTCCCGTACAACCGGCTCGACCGGCCCGCCGCGCCCCGCGGCGCGCAGCGTCCCTCCCTGTGGGAACGCGCCTTCACCGCCGCGGCGGGGCCCGCGCCGGACGCCCCCTACCGCTTCATCCACCGCGACTACCAGCCCGACAACACGCTGTGGTCGTACGGCAGGCTGACCGGCATCGTCGACTGGTCCGAGACCTCCTACGGGCCCGCCGCCGTCGACATCGCCCACATGCGGCTCGCCCTCGCGCTGCGCTACGGCCCGCCCGCCGCCGAACGCTTCCTGACCAAGTTCGACCAGGTCTCCGGCGGCTACCCGCACCACCCCTACTGGGACGTCCGCTGCCTGCTCGACCTGCTGCCCGAGGACGACGGCCGGATCCTCGACGAGGCCAAGATCCCGCTGGTCGAGGACTACCTGGCCGCGCTGCTCGCCGAGCTGGGCCCGTCCACGCCAGGGGCCTAGAGGGGCCAGAGGGGGCTAGAGGGGTCCTGAGAGGGCGCAGGACGGGCTCGGATGGCCTCAGAACGGGCTCGGGCGGGCTCGGGCGGGCCTCGGGTGGGCTCGGAGCGGGTAGCGGGTCCGGACCCGTCAGAGGGTGATCGAGCCGATCGGCAGGCTGGAGTCCGCGGGCAGGTCCAGCTCCGACGGCGCCAGGCCCGCGCTCACCAGCTCGGACCCGAGCGCGGCCACCATGGCGCCGTTGTCGGTGCACAGCTTGGGCCGCGGCACCCGCAGCCGCACCCCGGCGGCGTCGCAGCGCTCCTGGGCCATGGCCCGCAACCGCGAGTTGGCCGCCACGCCGCCGCCGATGAGCAGGTCCTTCACCCCGTTGTCACGGCAGACCTTCAGGGCCTTGTGGGTCAGCACGTCCACCACCGCCTCCTGGAAGGAGGCGGCCACGTCGGCCACCGGCACCGGCTCCCCGGCGCGTTCCCTGGCCTCCACCCAGCGCGCGACGGCGGTCTTCAGCCCGGAGAAGGAGAAGTCGTAGGTACCGTCGTCGTACTTCCCGCGCGGGAAGCCGATCGCGGCCGGGTCGCCCTCCCGCGCCATCCGGTCGATGACCGGCCCGCCCGGGAACCCCAGGTCCAGCACCCGGGCGACCTTGTCGAACGCCTCGCCCGCCGCGTCGTCGACGGTGGCGCCCAGCGACCGCACCTCGGTGGCGATGTCGGGGACCAGCAGCAGCGAGGAGTGCCCGCCCGACACCAGCATGGCCACGCACGGCTTGGGCAGCGGACCGTGTTCGAGCTGGTCGACGGCCACGTGCGCGGCCAGGTGGTTCACCCCGTACAGCGGCTTGCCCAGGGACAGCGCGTACGCCTTGGCGGCGGCCACACCGACCATCAGGGCCCCGGGGAGGCCGGGCCCGGCGGTCACCGCGAACGCGTCGACGTCCCGGAAGGTCACCCCGGCGTCGGCCAGCGCCCGCTCCACGGTCGGGGTCATGGCCTCCAGGTGCGCCCGCGAGGCCACCTCGGGGACGACGCCGCCGAACCGCGCGTGCTCCTCCACGCTGGAGGCGATGGCGTCGGCCAGCAGGGTGGAGCCCCGGACGATCCCCACGCCCGTCTCGTCGCAGGAGGTCTCGATCCCCAGCACCAGGGGCTCGGAGTCTCGGATCACTGTGACTGGTCCTCCCGCGAGAAGCCGATGGGGTGGTTCGGACGGGGCCGGGCGGCGTGGAGCTGGCGGCGCATCACGATGGCGTCGGCACCGGAGGGCTGGTAGTAGCGCTTGCGTACGCCGATCCGCTCGAAGCCGAACCGCTCGTAGAGGCGCTGGGCCCGGTCGTTGCCGGCCCGTACCTCCAGGAATACCTCATCGCAGGCGCGCCTCGCGGCCTCGTCCAGCAGCGCGGTGAGCAGGGCCGCGCCGAGCCCGGTGCCCTGCCGCGCGGGCAGCACCCCGATGGTCTGGACGTCGCCCTGCCCGCCGGACGCGGCGAGCCCGGCGTAACCGGCGAGCCCGCCGCCGGCCTCCGGCGCGACCTCGGCGACCACGTAGTGGCGGGTGGCGGGCTGGTGCTCCAGTTCCTCCCGCAGCATCGCCTCCGACCAGGCGTCCTCGGGGAACAGGATCCGTTCGAGTTCGAGGACGGCGGGCAGGTCCGCGGCGGTCATCGGCCGCAGGGCCACGGCGTCCGGGCCCGCGTCCGGGCCCGCGCCGCCGGGTGGACGGGTCATCGGGGCGTCACCTTCTTGCGCGGGCCGGGTTCCTTGGCGTCGGGACGGCGCAGGTAGAGCGGCTCGGGCGGCAGCAGCGCGGGCCCGGACGCGCCCGACAGCCGGGTCACGGCCAGCTCGGCCAGCGCGCCCGCGGTGGGCAGCAGGGGCTGCGCGTCATGCCCGGTAGTGCCCAGGACCTCGGGGTAGAGGGCGGCGCCCTCGCCGATGACCGGGAGGCCCTCCGGCCCCCCGGCGAGCACGTCGGCGGGCGGGCCGACGGCGGGCTCGGTGGTGCGCGACCGGGCGGAGTCGTACCGGGCCCAGTAGACCTCCTTGCGGCGCGCGTCGGTGGCGACGGCGAACGGCGCGGTGCGCCCGGAGGCCCAGGCGATCACGTCCAGGGTGCAGACGCCGTGCACCGGCACCCGCAGCGACTCCCCCATCGCCCGCGCGGTGACCAGGCCGACCCGCAGCCCGGTGTACGGGCCGGGCCCGACGCCGACGGCGATCGCGCTCAGGTCGTCGGGGGACGCCCCGGCCTCGGCCATCACCTCGGCGATGGCCGGCGTGAGCACCTCGGTATGCCTGCGCCGGTCGACGGTCTCCACCGATCCGCGGCGGCGCACGCCCTCGCCCGGGGACCATTCGTACAGGGCCACGGTGACCGCGGCCGTCGCGGTGTCAAAAGCCAAGACCAGCACGGATTGAAAGCGTACTGCAGGACGCGCTCGCCACCGCCCGTCCGGCGGCTTCCTCCGGGTCCGGGCCGGTACGTCCGGCCGGTGCGTCCGGCCGGGCCGGGCCGGTCGGCCCGCGGTCAGCTCGCGCTCAGCCCTTCGAGGATGCTCTTGGCCGCCTCGGTCGCGCCGTTCATCGCGTCGGAGGAGGCGAGGGGCTCACCCTTGTTACCGCCCGAGTAGTGAATGGTCACCAGGACGTTCCCGGCGCGGACGTTGGCGATGGCCTCGCCCGAGCCCTGGCCGTCGTCCACGCTGTAGACGACGTACCCCTCGTCGCCGACGCCGTCGAGCGGGGTCTTGTCGGTGAGTTCCTGCCCGGCCAGCAACGCCTTGCCGGACTCGTCCGCGCCCCGTTCGGAGGTGAACGTGGCGCGGGCGACGTCGGTGGCGGACCGGCCCTGCGCGGCCTCGACGGCCCGCAGCTCCACCGTCAGCTGGCGCTTGCGGTCACCGGTGTAGGCACCCCAGACGCACTGGTTCTGCTGGTCGCTGCTCTGGTAGTTGTCGGCGTGCGTGCGGTTGGCGCCGGGGGCCAGCTTCCCGGCGACCCCCTCGTCCAGCAGTTCGCAGGAGTCGGGCACGATCGTGCGCTCGGACTTGGACATCGGGGAGCTCTCCGCCGCGCCGCTGCCCACGACCTGGCCCGCGTCCTTCCGCTCGCCCGCGCCGACGCCGTTCAGGATGAGGAAGGCGGCGAGGGCGCACGCGCCGACCCCGGCCGCCGCGCCCACCAGCACGGTGGCGAGCCGCCGCGCGGGCTTGCGCTCGCGCACGATGCGGTGGCTTCCGGTGCCGGAACGGTGGCCGCCGCCTCCCGACGACCGGCGGCTCGAGGATCGCCGCCCGCGCCGGGAGCCGCCGGGAGCCCCATGGGTCCCGTACTCGTTTCCGGGAATGGCGTAGCCGCCGCTGACCGTCCGGTGCTCGCCACTGCGCGGGTCGTACTCCCCGCTGGTGGACGGCCCGTACCCGTAGTCGCCGCGATGGTCACCACTCACCGGAACCCTCCGGAGGGAAAGCTGATATGTCTTGAAGGTGAGGTTCGTTCGGGCAAAGAGTACGACATCTAACCGTAAAGTGGACCACTCGCCCTAGCGGAAAAACGCCCGGCCTTCTCGCTTCAGCGAAGATCCCGTTCCAGGCCGGCCCACCGGTCGCCGACCCCAATGATCTTTACTTTCCGGGTCTCTCCAGGCTCTCCGGAGCCGTCCCCCCGAGAAATGATCACTTCCAGCCGGGCGTCCGCCAGGCCCTCGGCCAGCCCCTCGCCCCATTCCACGACGGTGACCGATTCCTCCGCCGAGGCGTCCAGATCGAGATCGTCGAGTTCCGCGAAACCGCCCAGCCGGTAGGCGTCCACGTGGACCAGCGCCGGACCGCCCGCCAGCGAGGGGTGCACCCGCGCGATGACGAACGTCGGCGAGGTGATCGGCCCCCGCACCTTCAGGCCCTCGCCGATCCCCTGGGTCAGCGTGGTCTTGCCCGCCCCCAGATCGCCGGTGAGGACCAGCAGGTCGCCGGGCCGCAGCAGATCGCCCAGCCGCAGCCCGAGCCGCCGCATGTCCTCCGTGGTGGGAACCTCCAGGGTGACGCCCACGCTCCGCTCCTCGCTCTTCTCCATGGCTCCATCGCTCCGTCGCGTCGCCGGGCCCGCCGGGTCTCCGCTCGGTGCGAGCGGGCCCGCGGGGCCGTTCACGCGGTGCGTTCCTCGCGTGCCGATCCGATCCTGCCGACCAGGCGCCGCAGCCCCCCGGTGACCACGCCGGGGTATTCCAGCGGCAGGACGTGCCCGGCGTCGCCGACCTCCACGTACTCCGCGTCCGGCAGGGCCTCGGCGATGGACCGGCCGTGCTGGGGCGGCGTCAGCCGGTCCTCGCCGCCCGACATCACCAGCACCGGCACCCTGCCGATCGTCTCCAGGGCGGCGGTCTTGTCGTGGGCGAGCAGTTCCGGATAGAACTCGGCGATCACGTCGATCGGCGTCGCCCTGATCATCTGTTCCAGGAAGGCGACCACCGTCGGGCTCACGTACCGGTCGGCGAACGCCATCCGGCGGGTGACGATGAACGCGAAGTCGGCGCCCAGCGCCCGAGCGCGGTCGACCAGGTCGGCCTGCCGGCCCAGACCGCGCAGCGTACCGGGCGCCAAGGGACGCAGCACCTTGGCCAGGACCAGCGGCAGGCCCAGCGTCATCTCGGCCAGGTCGCCGCATGAGGTGTTGACCAGCGCGACCCCGACCACGCGGGGCTCGCCCTTGCCGCCCTCGAAGAGCTCGGGGTGGCGGTGCGCCAAGGCCATGACCGACATGCCGCCCATGGAATGACCGACCAGGACGACGGGGGCGTCCGGCTCGACCGTGGCCCGCAGCACCGTGTAGAGGTCCTCGCCGGTCTGGTCGACGGTGGCGTGGGTGGGCTTGCTGCGTCCCGATCGGCCGTGGCTGCGCTGGTCCCAGAAGACCAGCCTGAGCCGCCTGCCCCCGGGCTGCTTGGCGCCGGGCCGCTTGGCGTGCTTGGCGTACTTGGCGTGGTCCTTGCCGTGATCCTTGGCGTGGTCCTTGCCGTGGTCCCTGCCGGCGGCGCGGTCGAGGCCGGCGGCCAGGTCGCGCCGCTGGAAGTGCCAGGAGTCCTGGTTGAGGGTGTAGCCGTGGCTGAAGACGATGGTCAGCGGGGCGTCGTCGGGGCCGTCCACCTCCACGTACAGCGGCACCCCGTCGTCGGCCTGGACGGTGAGCGGCCGGCCGCGCAGCTCGCCGAACGGCTCGTCGGCGTCGGGGTCGGGCCGCAGCCGGACCCGGCCCACCGCCAGCCGGCGCAGCCCCACGGCGGCGCCCACGCCGGCCGCGCCGACGCCCGCCACCGCGCCGGCGACGCCCATCCTGCGCCTGCGACCGCTAGCCATCCACGCCCCCTCCGGCGGCCTGCCCGGTGTACACGCGGGGCACCCGGGACCCGATGCGGGTGACGATCTCGTACGAGATCGTCCCCAGCGCGTCCGCCCATTCCTGGGCGGTGGGCTCGCCGCGGTCGCCCGGCCCGAACAGCACGATCTCGTCCCCGGCGGCGAGCGTGTCGTCGCCCAGGTCGATCACGAACTGGTCCATGCACACCCGCCCGGCGATCCGGCGCCGCGCGCCCCCCGCCAGCACTTCCAGCAGGCTGGAACCGTGCCGGGGGATCCCGTCGCCGTAGCCGGCGGGCACGACGGCCAGGTTGGTCTCCCGTCCGGTGACGTAGGTGTGCCCGTACGACACGCCGCTGCCCGCGGGGACCCGCTTGACCAGGGCCGTGCCGGCGACCAGCGTCATGGCCGGCCGCAGCCCGAAGGTACCGGCCTCCGGGACCGGCGTCAGCCCGTAGATGGCGATCCCGGGGCGGACGAGGTCGAACCGCGCCTCGGGGAGGGTCAGCGTCGCGGCCGAGTTGGACAGGTGCCGGACCTCGGGCCTGACACCGGCCTTCTCCGCGTGCTCGACCATCTCCCGGAAGACCGCGAGCTGGCTCGCGTTCGAGGGGTGCCCCGGCTCGTCGGCGCAGGCGAAATGGGACATCAACCCCACCACGCGCAGGTGCCCGGCGGCCTCGGCGGCCAGCGCCGCCTCCACCAGCGCGGGCCACTCCTCCGCCCCCGCGCCGCCCCGGGACATCCCCGTGTCGGCCTTCAGGTGGATCCGCGCGGGCCGGCCCGCGCGGACCGCGGCGTCGGCGATCTCCCGGACCATCCAGGGAGCGCCCGCGGTCAGGTCGATGTCCGCCGCGATCGCCTGGTCGTACGGCTCGCCCGGCACGCCCAGAGAGACCAGCGTCCGCACACCGGTCAGGCCCTCCGCGCGCAACCGAAGCCCCTCGGCCACCTTGGCCACGCCCAGCCAGGTGGCGCCGCCGGCGAGGGCGGCGCGGGCGGCGGGGATCAGGCCGTGGCCGTACGCCTCGGCCTTCACCATGGCCATGACCTCAGCGCCTCCGGCGCGCTCGCGTAGCGACGCCACATTGCCGCTGATGGCGTCGAGATCGACGCGTGCCTCTGCTGGACTCCTCATGGTTACCCAGTGTGCCGCCCCCCGACCCGTGAACGCGCCCCTCACCCGCGGTGCAGTGCGCGTTCCCGCCGACCTGGCCGACGCCTACCGTGTTACCTACCCATTTCAGAGAATTCACCACACCGCGCGGAAGGCGGCGGGAAGCGCGGTGATCACGTCGTACGCGCTGATCGGGGCCTCTCCGGACCGTTCGCCCGGTTCCCGTCCGGGGGCGGGGGGACCGCCCGCGGCGGCGATCCGCGCCGCCAGCCCGTGCAGGTAGGCCCCGGACGCGGCCGCGTCCAGCGCGGGCAGCCCCCCGGCCAGCAGCGCCCCGACCAGGCCCGACAGCACGTCGCCGGTGCCGGCGGTGGCCAGCCGCGGCGTGCCGGTCGGGTTGACCCGGACCGGGCGGTCCTCCTCGGCCACCAGCGTCGTCGAGCCCTTGAGCAGCACCGTCGCCGACAGCTCGGCCGCCGCCCGCCGCACGTGGTCCAGCCGCGCCGCCTCGATCGCGTCCCGGTCCGCGCCGATCAGCCGGGCCAGCTCCCCGGCGTGGGGGGTCAGCAGCGTCGGCGCCGTTCGCCGCAGCAGGTCGCGGCGGCGCGCCAGGACGGTCAGGCCGTCGGCGTCCACCAGCACGGGCAGGTCGGTGCCGAGCACCGCCTCGACCAGGGTCTCGCCGTCGCGGTCCGTGCCCAGGCCGGGGCCCACCACCCAGGCCTGCACGCGGCCGATCCGTTCGAGGGCGTCCGGTTTCGGCTCGATGACCGTGGTCACCGCCTCGGGCCAGCGCTGCCGGACGAGTTCCACCGCGTGCGGCGCGGAGGCGAACCGCACCATCCCCGCTCCCCCGTGCACCGCGCCTCCGGCGGCGAGCACGGCGGCCCCGGTGAACCGCTCCCCGCCCGCGATGATCCCGACCACCCCGCGCCGGTACTTGTCGGACTCGGGGCCGGGCTCGGGCGGCCGGACGTCCTCGGGACGGGCCGCGACCACGTCCGGGTCGGGCAGGTCGGGGCCGAGGCCGATGTCCACCAGCTCCACCACGCCGCAGTACGCCGCGCCCGGGTCGATCAGCAGGCCGGGCTTGTGGGTGCCGAAGGTGACGGTCACGTCGGCCCGGACGGCCGGGCCGTCCACCCGGCCCGATCCCGCGTCCACCCCGCTCGGCACGTCGCAGGCGACGACCGTCCCGGGGGCCTCCGACGCCAGCCGGGCCAGCGTGGCGTGCGGCTCGCGCAGCGCGCCCGTCCCGCCGATCCCGGTCAGCCCGTCGATGATCAGGTCCGCCCCGGCGACGGCCCCGGCCGCCTCCTCCTCCGGCGGCGCCTGCCCGAGCACCCGCCCGCCGGCCGCGCGCAGGGCGCCGAGCCCGGCCCGGTGGATCCGCGGGCTCGCCGGGACGGCCGTGACGCGGGCGCCCCGGCGCGCCAGCCGCGCCCCCGCGTACAGCGCGTCCCCGCCGTTGTCCCCGCCGCCGACCAGCAGGACCACGTCGGCCCCGTACAACGCGGGGAGGAGCCGGGCGCAGACGGCCGCCAGCCCGGCGGCGGCCCGCTGCATCAGGGCGCCCTCGGGCAGCCGGGCCATCAGCGCCCGCTCCGCGGCCCGGACCTTGCCGACCTCGTGCGCGTACCTCATCCGACCGACCCGACCGATCCGTCCGCCCCGACCGATCCGACCGGCCCGTCCGGCCCGACCGATCCGACCGGCCCGTCCGGCCCGACCGATCCGACCGGCCCGTCCGGCCCGACCGATCCGACCGGCCCGTCCGGTCCGACCAGCCCTTTCGACCCGCTCGACCCGCTCGACCCGCTCGCCATGCTCCGCTCCCCACGTTCCCTGGTCCCGCGGCCCGGCGCCCGTACCGGGACCCGCAGGCCCGACCGCGTACGTACTACCCAGACTCGGACTCGGCGATCACGACGGCGGTGGCGACGCCGGCGTCATGGCTGAGCGAGACGTGCCAGCGCGTGACCCCGCGCCCGGCCGCCGCCTCGGCGACGGTCCCGGCCACCCGCAGGACGGGACGGCCGTCCTCGGCCCGCCCGATCTCCGCGTCGGTCCACAGCAGGCCGCGGGGCGCGCCCAGCGCCTTGGCCAGCGCCTCCTTCGCGGCGAAGCGGGCCGCCAGTGACCGCCCGGCCATCCCCCGTTCCACCTCGGTGAACAGCCGGTCCCGCAAGCCCGGGGTGCGCTCCAGCGAACGCTCGAACCTGGCGATGTCCACGACGTCGATCCCCACTCCCACGATCACCCGCCCAGGGTCCCACGAGCGGGCGGGCCGCCGGGTAATCGCAACGATCAATGGCCGGACCTGCCAGAACACTTCCCAGCGGGGTCGCGCCGAATAAAGTGGGCCTTTGATCGAATGGTGAGTGCGCGTAGCTTGCTGTGCAAGTTACGGTTCCACCGGACGGGTAATCACGCACACCAGTTTCGATTCGCCATACGGGAGCTCTCCCCGCACGGCGCCGCCCCCCTTTGGCGCACCCGGGAGGTCTCCTCCCCGGCAGGAGAGGCCGCAGCGATGAGCGCATCCCCACGTCCTTCCGTACGGCAGCGCAGGCTCGCCGCCGAACTGCGCCGGATACGCGAGCAGATCGGGCTCACCGGAGACGAGGTGGCGGACCGGCTGGACTGGTCGACCGCCAAGGTGAGCCGGATCGAGAACGCGCGTACCGGCGCCAAGATCGCCGACGTCCGGCTGCTGCTCGACCTGTACGAGGTCGGCGGCGCGCGCCGCGAGGAGATCATCGCGCTGGCGCACGACGCCGCCGAACGCGGATGGTGGGAGGAGTACCGCGATCTGATCGGCGGCTACCCCGACTACATCGCCATGGAGGCGGAGGCGAGCCTGATCCGTCAATGGGAGACGCACACCATCCCGGGGCTGTTGCAGACCGAGGACTACGCCCGGACGGTCGTCTCCGGATGGAACACCATCGCGGCCACCCCGCCGCGCGAGATCGACCGCCGGGTCGAGGTCCGGATGCGGCGCCAGGAGATCCTGCGGCGCGAGCCCTCCTCGGTGGAGCTGTGGATCGTGATCGACGAATCCGCTCTCTGGCGACTGGTCGGGGATGATTCAGTCATGGCACACCAAATGCGCCATCTTTTCACGGTCACAAAGCTCCCCAATGTGCGAGTTCAGATATTCCCGATGAGTGCCCAGCACCCGCTCATGGAAGGCTCTTTCACGCTGCTGGAGTTCGCCGCTTCGCATGACATCACCTTTCCCGATATCGTGCATACCGAGAGTCTGGCGGTAAGCCATTTCGAGGACGAGGTGACGACACATCTGTACCGGCTCGCCCATGACACTTTGGCCGAGTCGGCGCTGGAGCCGGCCGAGTCCAGGGACATGATCGCGGAGATTCTCAACAGATGGGAACAACAAATCACAGACTGAGGTCTCTGAACTGAAGGATATCGCGTGACCTCCGCCGAATTCGATTCGATCTCCTGGCGCAAGGGTAGTCGCTGCGCCGCCAACGGCACGTGCGTGGAAATCGCAGCAATGGGGACAGTTCGGGCAATAGCCGCCCGAGATGCCAAACACGGCGATGCCAGTCCGGTCCTGCTGTTCTCGGTCCGAGAATGGCGCGCGTTCACGGACCGGGTCAAGCAAGGGGATCTCGACGCGTCCCTCTGAGGGCACGCGATGAGGGGCCCGGCCGCGTGCGGCCGGGCCCCTCATCGTGTCCGGAGGGTCACCTCGGCATCGTGACAGGCCACCATTCGGTGGCATGTCAGTAAGGGTTGAGGTGCCCTTTAATGGCGGGGAGCACGACCGGCGCCGGCCACACCGAGGAGGTCGCATGCGACCCGACAGACCGACGCCGCTCCGCTGGAGGCGGAGCGGGTACTGCCAGACCAACAACGGCTGCGTCGAAGTCGCGCGGTCGGAGGGCCCCGGCGGGCCCTCGGCCGCGCTCAGGGACGGCACCCTCCCGGAGAGCGGCGCGGTGCTCTCCCTGACCCCCGCCGGGTGGCGGTCCTTCCTGACGGCCGTGAGGGCGGGGGCCTTCGACCGTCCGCCGCAGGCCGGGCCCCCGCCGGCCTCCTCGCCGGCCTCCTCGCCGTCCGGCCGGGCCGCTACTCGACCGTGACGGACTTGGCCAGGTTGCGCGGCTGGTCGACGTCGTGGCCCTTGGCGGTCGCCAGCTCGCAGGCGAAGACCTGGAGCGGGACCGTGGTCACCAGGGGCTGGAGCAGGGTGGGGACGGCGGGGACGGCGATCAGGGTGTCGGCGTACGGCTCGACCGACGCGTCGCCCTCCTCGGCGATCACGATCGTCCGGGCGCCCCGGGCGCGGATCTCCTGGATGTTCGACACGATCTTGTCGTGCAGCACGTCCCGGGCGCGCGGGGGCACCACCACGACGACCGGCAGCCCCTCCTCGATGAGCGCGATGGGGCCGTGCTTGAGCTCACCCGCCGCGAACCCCTCGGCATGCATGTAGGCGAGCTCCTTGAGCTTGAGCGCGCCCTCCAGCGCGACCGGGAAGCCCACGTGACGCCCGAGGAACAGCACGCACCGCTCGCCCGCCAGCGAACGGGCCAGCTCACGTACGGGCTCCATGGTCTCCAGGACCTTGTCCACCTTCTCCGGCATCTGCGCCAGGAGCTGGACCATGGCGAAGACCTCGTCGCCCCACTTGGTGCCCCGGACCTGGGCCAGGTACAGCGCGATGAGGTAGACGGCGACGAGCTGGGTGAGGAACGCCTTGGTGGAGGCGACCGCGATCTCGGGGCCGGCGTGGGTGTAGAGCACGCCGTCGCACTCGCGGGGCAGCGTCGAGCCGTTGACGTTGCAGATGCCGAGCAGCTTGGCGTGCTGCTCGCGGGCGTGCCGGACCGCCATCAGCGCGTCCATGGTCTCGCCGGACTGCGAGATCGCGATGACCAGCGTGCTGCGGCTCAGGATCGGGTCCCGGTAGCGGAACTCGCTGGCCAGCTCCACTTCGCAGGGCAGCCCGGCCCAGTGCTCGATGGCGTACTTGGCGATCAGGCCCGCGTGGTAGGACGTGCCGCAGGCCACGATGATGATCTTGTCGACCTCGCGCAGCTCCTGGTCGGAGATGCGCATCTCGTCCAGGTGGAGCCGGCCGTCGGCACCGATCCGGCCGAGCAGGGTGTCGGCGACCGCCCGCGGCTGCTCGGCGATCTCCTTGAGCATGAAGTAGTCGTAGCCGCCCTTCTCCGCGGCCGACACGTCCCAGTCGACGTGGTACTCCTTCACCTCGGCCGGGCGGCCCGCGAAGTCGGTGACGGTCACCCCGCCCGAACGCAGCTCGACGACCTGGTCCTGGCCCAGCTCGATCGCGTCGCGGGTGTGGGCGATGAACGCGGCCACGTCGCTGGCCAGGAAGTTCTCGCCGTCCCCCACGCCGACGACCAGCGGGGAGTTGCGGCGGGCGCCCACCACCAGGTCGGCGTCGCCGGTGTGCACCGCCACCAGGGTGAACGCGCCTTCGAGCCGGCCGCAGACGCGCCGCATGGCCTCGGCCAGTCCCCCGGCGGACGCCAGCTCGTCCTCCAGGAGGTGCGCGACGGCCTCGGTGTCGGTGTCGGAGGAGAGCTTGTGCCCGCGCTCCTCCAGCTCGGCCCGCAGCTCGGCGAAGTTCTCGATGATCCCGTTGTGGATGACCGCGACCGTCCCCGAGCAGTCGGTGTGCGGGTGCGCGTTGCGGTCGTTCGGCGGGCCGTGCGTGGCCCACCGGGTGTGCCCCATGCCCAGCGTCCCGGCGGGCGGGGGCTCCTCCGCCAGCGCGGTGCGCAGGTTGACCAGCTTGCCGGCGCGCTTGGCCGTCGCCAGGGCCCCGTCGGCCAGGACCGCCACCCCGGCCGAGTCGTAACCCCGGTACTCCAGCCGCGCCAGTCCCTCGATGACGACGTCCAGTGCCGGCTTGGCGCCCACGTACCCAACGATTCCGCACATGGCGGCAAGCCTATTCGCTCGCCCCACCCGGACCCGCCACCACGGGCAGGGAACACATGGCTATAGCGTTGACGGCCGGTGAAACGCCGGTGTCCACCAGGACCGGTGTTTACTGTTCACCCATGATGAGCGGATGGGACAGCGTGCCTAGCCCCTACGTGGAACTCACGCGCGACGCCTGGCGTGCCCTGCGCGAGAACACCCCGCTGCCCCTGACCCCCGGCGAGCTGGACGCGCTGCGCGGTCTGCGCGACCCGATCGACATCACCGAGGTCGAGGAGGTCTACCTGCCCCTGTCGCGGCTGCTCAACCTCTTCTTCCTGGCCGACGGCGGGCTGCGGGACACCATCGGCGCGTTCCTCGGCGAGCCGGTGCAGCCCACCCCGTTCATCATCGGGGTCGCGGGCAGCGTCGCGGTCGGCAAGTCCACCACGTCCCGGCTGCTGCGCACGCTGCTGGCCCGCTGGCCCGAGCATCCCAGCGTGGAGCTGGTCACCACCGACAGCTTCCTGTACCCCAACGCGGTGCTGTCCGAGCGCGGGATCATGGACCGCAAGGGCTTCCCCGAGTCCTACGACCGGCGCGCGCTGGTCCGCTTCGTGTCGGCGATCAAGGCGGGCGCCGGAGAGCACACGATCCCGGTCTACTCCCACCTGGAGTACGACATCGTCCCCGGCGCGACCCAGACCGTCCGGCGCCCCGACATCCTCATCGTGGAGGGCCTGAACGTGCTCCAGGCCCCGCCGGCCGGGCAGCTCGGCGTTTCGGACTTCTTCGACTTCTCCATCTACGTGGACGCCCGGGTGGAGGACATCCGGCAGTGGTACGTGGACCGGCTGTTCGCGCTGCGCCGCACCGCGTTCACCGACCCCCGCTCCTACTTCCACCGCTATTCGCAGCTAGACGAGGACGAGGCGGCGGCGTTCGCGCAGCGGGTGTGGCGGGACGTCAACGAGATCAACCTGGTGTCCAACATCCTGCCGTCCCGCGCCCGCGCCACCCTCGTCCTGCACAAGGGCCGCGACCACGCCATCCAGCGGGTCCGGCTGCGCCGCATCTGAGCCTCGCGCACGCCTGTCGGCCCCCTCCTCTACGGTGTGGCCGCATGAAACGCCCGCCCCTCGGGCGTTCACCGGCACCGAGAGGCAGCACCGCCCATGATCGAGGACGCTCCCGCCGACGCGCTCCCGCCGATTCTCGTCGATCCGCCGTGGGAGCAGGAGGCGCGCAAGCCCAAGCCCGCCAGGGCCCCGGAGCCCGAGCCCAGGCTCGTCCCCGGCCTGACGCCCCCGGACGAACGGATCGTCGCCTGGCTGCCCGGGGAGCGCGCGCAGTGGGAGAAGGTCTCGGTCTACAACTCCGTTCGCGGCGAGTGGGAGCAGGCCGTCCAGAGCTACCGCGACGGGACCGGCGTCCAGTACGAGCCGACGCAGGCCGGCATGTTCGCCAAGGCCCCCGTGGAGCTGGTCCGCCCGCTGCTGGCCGAGTGGCGCCCGCGGTACCCCAGGTACATCTGGAAGTACCTCAGGCCGGTGGTGGCACGGTTCGAGTCGGACGCCCGCGGCGTCGTCGTGCACTGCGCCGGGGTCGCCCCGGCCGCCGACGCGCAGGCGCTCCTTCCCTTCCTGGACGCCGAGGTGGCGGTGCTCATGGCCGACTGGCTGTTCCGCCTGAAGTCGGCGCGGAAGGTCGCCGCCGCCTGGTTCGGCAGGCATGGCCTTGCGGCCGTGCCTTTCCTGGTCCCCGACGCGCTGGGCAAGAGCCGCCCGGCCCGTAAGAAGGCCGTGGCGGCGCTGTGGTTCGTGGCGGGCGAGCACGGCGCGGACGCCGTCGCCGAGGCCGCCCGCGCGCACGGCGACGAGGCCGCCGGGGCCGTGGCCGAGGTGCTGCGCGGCGAGCCGCCGGTCACCGGCGCCGCCAAGAAGCCGGCCGGCGACGCCCAGCGTCCCCCCAAGCTCTCGTGGCTGGACGCGGCCGAACTGCCCCGGCTCGTCCTGAAGGAGTGCGGACGCGCCGTGCCGCCCGCCGCGGCCCGCAACGTCGTGTCCCTGCTCTCGCTCTCCGGCGCCAGGCCGCATCCCGGTCTGGCGCCGGTCGTCGAGGGGTGCACGCCGGGCTCCCTCGCGGAGTTCTCCTGGGCGGTCTTCGAGGCGTGGCGGGCGGCGGGCGAGCCGTCGCGCAGCGGGTGGGTGCTGCACCAGCTCGGATGGCTGGGCGACGACGAGACCGTACGGCGGCTCACCCCGATCATCCGGGTCTGGCCGGGCAAGTCGGGCCATGCCAAGGCGGTCCAGGGCCTGAACGTGCTGACCTCGATCGGCACCGACGTGGCACTGATCCATCTCAACGCCATCGCCCGGAAGGTGAAGTTCACCGGCCTCCGGCACCAGGCACGGCTCGCGATCGCCCAGGCCGCCAAGGACCGCGGGCTCAGCTCCGAGCAGCTCGCCGACCGGCTCGTCCCCGGCCTCGGCCTGGACGCCGAGGGCGGGATGACGCTCGACTACGGCCCGCGCGCCTTCCGCGTCGGCTTCGACGAGCAGCTCAAGCCCTACGTCATGGACGGCGACGGCAAGCGCCGCAAGGCGCTGCCCAAGCCCGGCGTGAAGGACGACGGCGAGCTGGCCCCCGCCGCGTACCGCCGGTTCGCCGACCTCAAGAAGGACGTGCGGACGATCGCGGCGGAGCAGATCGAGCGCCTGGAGACCGCCATGGTGACCGGGCGCCGCTGGACGTCGCAGGAGTTCCGGGCCTTCTTCGTCGACCACCCGCTGATCTGGCACATCGCCCGCCGGGTGGTCTGGCTGGCCGGTGAGCGGCCGTTCCGGATCGCCGAGGACCGCACCTTCGCCGACGCCGACGACGAGCCGTTCACCCTGCGGGACACCGACGAGGTGGGCATCGCGCACCCGCTGCTCCTGGGCGAGGCGCTGGAGGCGTGGGGGACGGTCTTCGCCGACTACGAGATCCTCCAGCCGTTCCCGCAGCTCGGCCGCACGATCCACACGCTCACCGACGAGGAGCGCAAGGAGGCCCGGCTCGCCCGGTTCGAGGGACGCACCGTCCCCGTCGGCAAGGTCCTCGGGCTCACCCGGCACGGCTGGGAGCGGGGAGCCCCCCAGGACGGCGGCGTCGAGCACGAGATCACCCTGCGCGTCGGACCGGACCGGTGGATCGTGGTCGACCTCACTCCGGGCATCGCGGTCGGCGCGGTCGACATCTTCCCCGAGCAGACGCTCGCTCAGGTCATGATCGGAACCACTTCCTCAACTTACGGGTCCAAGAAGGACGGTCCGGTCTTCGGGGACCTCGATCCCGTGGTCGCCTCCGAAGTCCTCTCCACTCTGACCCACCTCACCGGAAACTAGGAGCGATGTCCGACATCTCCGCCCCCCTCGTCCCGGAAGCCCCCGAAAGCTCCCTGCCCGAGCTGCTCGTGAACCCGCCCTGGGTCCGCTTCCCGCCCGGCCAGGAGCCGCCCGTCCTCAAGCTGAAGGCGCCCAAGGAGCCCACCGCCGTCGCCTGGGCGCCGGGCCAGCGGGAGAAGTGGCTCGACGCCCCGTACGAGAGGAACTACTGGGAGCGCCTTCCCGAGGACACCGACTGGGAGGAGGCGGCCGGGACCTTCTCCAGCGGACGCGCGCTGACGGAGCTCCAGGTGGCCGAACGCCGGCCCCTCATCGTCGGACTGATCATGCAGGCCCCCCTCCACCTGGGCGAGGCGCTGCTGGCCGACGAACGGTACCGGGCCGACTTCGGCGACTGGAGGATGGGCTATGTGCTGATGGGCGCCGTGGCCCGCCACGGCCTGGCCGCGTACCCGGCCGCGATGCACCGGGCCGGGAACGAGCGGGTCTTCAGCGGGCTCGAACCGTTCGTGGACACCGACGTCGCCCAGCTGATGATCAAGCACTTCGGCGTCTACCCGAACCGCGACCGGGCCGCGGACTGGTTCAGGCAGCACGGGACGGCCGCCGCGCGGCTGACCGTCCCCGACGCCCTGCGCAAGCCCGGCCCCAAGCGGCAGCGCGCCGAGGACGCCCTCCGCCTGGTCGCCGAGACGCACGGCCGCGACGCCCTCATCGAGGCGGCGCGCTTCTACGGCGACGAGGCGGTCGAGGCGATCGCCGCCCTCAAGGTCGATCCGCTGGACCTCTACCCCGAACCGCTCCCCGAGATCCCCGAGGCGTTCGACCCCGCCCGGCTGCCCCAGATCCTGCTGCGCGGACGCGAACAGGCCCTGCCCGCGTCCGCGACCCGGCACCTCATCACCATGCTGTCCTTCTGCAAGCCGTACGAGCCGTACCCGGGCGTCGAGACGGTCATCGACCTGTTCGACCCCGACTCGCTCGCCGAGTTCGCCTGGGCGCTGTACCGGGCCGACGACACGCCCAGGATCTGGGCGTCCCGCGGCGTCCAGTACGCGCTGATCCGCATGGCGAACGACGCGGTCGCCGACCGGCTCGCCCCGATCGTCGCCCGCTGGCCCAAGTCGCTGGTCTGGGAGTACGGCGGCTCCAGCGCCCTGAGCGTGTTCAGCCGCCTGGGGACCGACTCGGCCCTGCGCCACCTGCACCGGCTCTCGCAGAAGGCGGAGGACCAGAAGCGCATCCGGCCCGGGGCTCAGGGGGCCCTGGAACGCATCGCCAAGGAGCGCGGGCTGACGTCCGAGCAGCTCGCCGACCGGCTCGTCCCCGACCTCGGCCTGGACGCCGAGGGCGGGATGACGCTCGACTACGGCCCGCGCGCCTTCCGCGTCGGCTTCGACGAGCAGCTCAAGCCCTACGTCATGGACGGCGACGGCAAGCGCCGCAAGACCCTGCCGAAACCGGGCGTCAAGGACGACGGCGAGCTGGCCCCCGCCGCCCACCGGCGCTTCGCCGGCCTCAAGAAGGAGGTCAGGACGATCGCGGCCGAGCAGATCAAGCGGCTGGAGGCGGCGATGGTCGCCGGGCGCGCCTGGACGCCGGAGGAGTTCCGGTCGATCTTCGTCGACCACCCGCTGCTCTGGCACATCGCCCGCCGCCTGGTCTGGAGCGCCGAGGCGGACGGGACGGTCACGCACTTCCGCGTCGCCGAGGACCGCACCCTCGCCGACGTCGAGGACGAGGCGTACGCGCTCCCCGCCGGCGCCCGGGTCACCCTCCCCCACCCGCTGCGCCTGGACGGCGCCGTGGACGCCTGGTCGCGGGTCCTCGCCGACTACGAGATCCTCCAGCCGTTCCCGCAGCTGGGCCGGACGATCCACACCCTCACCGACGAGGAGCGCAAGGAGGCCCGCCTCGCCCGCTTCGAGGGCCGCACCGTCCACTTCGGCAAGATCCTCAACCTGACCGGCCGGGGCTGGGAGCTGGGCGAGAAGGAGACCGGGGGCTTCCGCCGCCAGGCGTCCCTCAAGCTCGCCGAGGACCGCCACCTGGTGATCCACATCGAGCCCGGGATCCGGGTGATCGGCCCCGAGGAGTTCCCCGACCAGGAGATCCGTACCGTCGCCCTGGACAAGCGCTCCTACGGCATCGGCGACGCCCCGTTCGGCGACCTCGACCCCACGCTCGCGTCGGAGGTCCTCGCCGAGCTGACCAGGCTGACCGAGGGCTCCACCACCTGATCCGCCCCGATCCCGCCGCCACGGACCTCACGGTGCCCGGCTCAGGCGACGAGGTTCCCCGGCGAATCGAGCCAGACCCGTTGCCCTCCGGCCCCCACCGTGAGGCCCCAGCGCGGGGCCACGGGGCTCCCCAAGCCCACCCACCACCGATAGGCCGCCTCCACCTCGTCCCACAGGCTGCGGAATCCGAGCTGCCTCACCTCGAAGCGATCCGCGTCCGGGACGTGGCGGAGGCTCGCCCATGAACCCGACCAGGGGTCGATGAGCCACACCGTGTACTCGCCTTCCTCAGGGTGATGTTCCACGATGCGCTTGCAGCGCCGTACCTTCAGCCCGATGGCGAGGGAGGCGTCGTATTCGCCGATCACGTCGTACGGGTGCAGGGCCGTAGCGGATCTGCGCGCCCGGCCCACCACGTGCGCGTCGCGGATCAGCGAGGCGCGTTTCCCTCGCTGAGCTCGCAAAGGCAGGAACGCCACATCGCCGACGACACGTCCCACCGCGGACCCGTCGCCGGGCACGTTCAGGGCGAGCAGCGCGCCGTTGTGGAAGTCGGTCTGCCACGGCACCACGATCCGGCCGCCCGGACGGGTCTGCTCCACCCACGCGTAGGGCACGCGTTGCACGCCCACGGTCGCGATGACCCGGTCGTACGGGGCGCCGGGCCCATGGCCCAGGACCCCGTCCCCAGTGATCGCCGAGACCCTGTGGCCCGTCTCCCTCAGTGTTCGGCGCGCGTGCTCCGCCACCCGCGCATCGACCTCGACCGTGGTGACGCACTCCGCGCCCAGACGTTCGGCGAGGAGAGCGGCGTTCCAGCCCGTCCCCGTGCCGATCTCCAGAACCTTCATTCCCGGCTCGGCGTCGAGCGCGGCGAGCATGAGGGCCACCACGCCGGGCCTGCTGGACGAACTGGTGATCTCCACGCCCACGGCCCCCGGTACCGGCGGCCGGCCGTCGTCCACCTGGGTCGCCACGAAGTCGTCGGCGTAGCAGAGGTCCAGCCACCTCTCCCGTTCGTCCGCCCGGCGGAGCGGCACGAGGTCGCCGCCGACCTCGGTCCACACCGTGGCGGGAATGAACAGGTGCCGGGGAACGGCCCGGAAGGCGTCCCGCCACTCAGGCTCCAGGTCTCCGGACGCCTCCAGACCGGAGACGAGCTCCGTCAGGCGGTCGGCGACCGACGGCACCTACTTGCCGCCCTTCTCATGTTTCCCGCCCCGGGGTGGCCGATCCCATTTGCCGTCGCCCTCCTTCTTCTCGTCATGCCTTCCCATTCCCGGCTCCCTTCCCCTCCGACGCCTGATCCCCTGGGCGGCGCCGCCTCGGAGTCCCTTCCTCGTCCGAGGTCATGGCAAGGAGGTTGAAGAGCACTGAGCCCCTTGTCAGTGGCACTCCCGAGATCACTTCGCGGCGAGTACCCCCGGGCGCTATCCGGTCAGGTCAATAATCGAGACCGATATAATCGGCCATTTCTCTCATCTCGGGCGTGAGGCTGCGACGTTTCCTGACGATACGGCCGAGAACATCGCGCGCCATGCGCTGATGAGCGATCCATTCCGGACTGACCGCACGGACTTCCTGCAAGATCTCGAACGCGTCGCCATAGCGCTTGAGGCTGACATTCGCTTTCGCCACATCGAGGCGATGGCGGTTCCGGCTGGACGCACGGGCCCTGGGGCCGGTCCTGGGGATCTTCTCCGACAGCGCCAGCACCCGGTCGGGCCGGTCCTCGACCATGTGATTCTCGATCCTCCGTGTCGCCACGGCGATCGGCCCGAAGGTCCTGAGCGGGTCGGACGGAGGGGCCCACTCGATCCTCAGGATCACCGCGGCGGCCTGAGCGAGCCTCAGAGCGTCCTCGGCTTTCCCTGGCTCGTTGTTACGCGAGGCCGCCGTGGACACCCGCAGCAGCAGGCCACCCCAGGCGGCCAGTTCCTCCTGGGTCGCGCGTGAAATACGCGGCTCGATGTCGTCCGCCCAGCGTGAGGCCAGGGCCAGTGTGCCGGGCAGATCCCCCTGGCGCATCAGGAGCCAGCAGCGGGTATTGACGATCGCCGCCTCTTCGAGCCTTCCGGTCGCGTCATCGAATGCCCTGCGCAGGGCGATCTCCGCAGCGTCGAACTGGCGCGTTGAAATCAGAACCAGGCCAGCGAGATGCATCACCCGCGAACGAACCCGCCGTCCGGGCATGCCCAAGGCGTCGGCGTCCCGCACCAGCGAAGGGAGCAGGATGCCGAGATCGGCGTACTTGTTGTCAGTGAAGAGCGGTTCCGCCGCTGCCACGGCCCGGCCAACACCCTCCAGAGTGGGTGGATCTTCGGATTGTTCGTGCTTGCCGAGCAGGGAGTCCCGCAGGGCCTCCCATTCCTGCACGGTTTCTCCTTGGTCCCGCCGCCCAGCGATCAAGACGGAAGTGGGCACCTGGAGGCCCATGGCCAGCTTGCGGAGCGTCTCCAGCCGAGTGTCCTCACGTTCACCCTGTTCAAGCTTACGGATCAAGGAAATTGAGACCCCGGACAGCCCGGCCAGCTCACGCTGCGTCAAACCCGCCCTTTTACGCACGCTCTGGAGACGCTCCGAGAGGTTCATGCCCCCCAGTGTGCATCTGGGTGCCTCTCGCCACCACGCTTTCACCCTCGGCGAGTGCACCCGGCGGTCATGTCCGAGATCCTCGTCGACCTCGCCGAGGTCACCGGGCCCTGACCGCTCTCACTCGGCGCTGGCGACCGAGAGCGAACGGAGGCGGACGACGGCCAGGGCGGTCCCGGCGAGGGTGACCGCGAGCAGCAGCGGGACCGCCACGGCCAGGTCGACGGTGGAGGCGACCGGGGACGCACCGGTCAGGGCGTCGGTGACCGACAGCGCCCACTGCTGGATGGAGGCCGACTTGGCGCCGGGCGCGAAGTTGCCCAGCAGCGTCTCCCAGACCAGCGCGTACAGCAGGCCGATCGTGACGGCGTTCCGGCTGACCACGGCCAGCGCGACGAAGACCGCGCTGTAGGCGATCCCGCCCACCAGGACGCCCGCGGTGAACGCCACGGCCATGCCCTCGGTCGTCCCGGACATCAGCAGCCCCGCCATCAGCGTCGGCACGGCCGCGAACGCGGCGACCAGGACGACCGCGACCGCGAGCTTGGTCAGCACCACCACCTGGCGCGGGATGGGCTTGGTGAGGACGTACATGATCTGGCCGTCGTCGATCTCCGGGCCGATCACGCCGGTGCCGGCGATCAGCGCCAGCAGCGGCAGCAGCGTCGCCAGCCCGAACCGCTGCAGCACCCCGGCCGACACGTCCAGGTCGTTGCTCCCGGTCACCCGCAGCGCCACCGCCAGCACCACCAGCAGGGCCGGGAGCGCCAGCAGGAGCAGCGCGCGCCGCCGGCCGAGCATCGACCGGAACGTGATCATCGCGATCGTGGGGTTCATCTGGCCACCAGGTAGGAGAAGACGCTTTCCAGGGACTCGTCGGACGGGGAGACCTCCCACAGCCGGACGCCCGCGTCCCGGGCGACCCGGGGCAGCAGCCAGGTGAAGCGCTGGAAGTCCACCGCCTCGACCCGCAGCCCCTTGTCGGTCAGCTGGACGCTGCGCGCCGAACCGTCCGCGATGATCGCGGCGGCCAGCCGCCGGTCGTCGCCCGACCGGACCAGGAACAGGTGCGGACGGTCGGTCATCAGCCGCCGGATCCGCCGGAAGTCACCGGAGGCCGCGTGCCGGCCCGCCACGATCACCTCGATGTGCCCGGCCAGCCGCTCGACCTCTTCGAGGATGTGCGAGCTGAACAGGATCGTGCGGCCCTCCGCCGCCATCCGCCGGATCAAATCCATGAGCTGGAGCCGCTGCCGCGGGTCCATCCCGTTGAACGGCTCGTCCAGCAGCAGCGCCGGCGGGTCGTGCACCAGCGCCGAGGCCATCTTGATGCGCTGCTTCATGCCCTTGGAGTAGTTGCCGATCGGCCGGTCGGCGGCGTAGTCCATCTCCACCAGCCCGATCGCGCGCTTGGCGGCGGCCCCCGGCTCGGGCAGCTTGTGCAGCTTGGCCATCGCGAGGATGAACTGCTCGCCGGTGAGGAAGTCGTAGGCGCTCTCGCGTTCGGGGACCAGACCCAGGCTCCGGTAGACGCCGGGGTTGCGCCAGACCGGCACCCCGTCCAGCGTCACGGTGCCCGAGGAAGGCGCCAGGAAGCCGCCCATCATGTGGATGAGGGTCGACTTGCCCGCACCGTTCGGCCCCAGCAGGCCGGTCACGCCGGGCCCGATGCTCATGGACACGCCGTTGACGGCGACCACGTTCCCGTACCAGCGGGAGACCTTGTCCAACCGCAGTTCTGTCACAGTGTCCCCGCTCTCCTCCGCGGCGCCCTCAGGCACCGCCTTCCCTCCTCGCTCGTCCCTCGCTCGTCAGTCCAGGCGACGCCGCGCCGCTCCGGCTCGCTCATGAGAGGCCCGCCTTCCGGAACCTTCGGTGGAGGACGGCGGTGGACGCGACGACCAGGGCGGCGCACAGCCCGAGCGCCACCACGCCGCCCGCCACGCCCGGCGCGATGGCCACCGAGGAGCTCTCCGCGCCCAGCAGCCGCACCTGGACGATGTCGACGAGGTTGAACGGGGCGAACAGCCCGGCCCAGCCGGCCAGGGCGAAGTCGGTCCGCATCTCGGCCAGCCCCTGAACGATCACCACGAAGGTGCTGCTCAGCATGAAGATCGCGATGACGGCCGCCACCCCGAAGCCGCGCCGGGGGGTGAACGCCGCCACCACCGTCCCGATCGCGCCCAGGACGAGGGCGAACAGCACGCAGCCGGCCAGCGCGGCCAGGTAGCGCACCAGATGCCCGCCCGAGTCGGGGATCCTGGTCACCAGGCCGCCCACGTACAGCACCGTGATCGGCAACGCCATCAGCGCGAACAGCGCGGTGGCCATGGCCGCCTGCTTGGCCAGCACGAAGTCCAGCGGGCCGACCGGCCGGGAGAAGTACAGCGGGACGACGTGGAAGCGCAGCTCCCGCGAGGCCAGCACCGGGGCCTGGGTCGCCACGAAGATCGCGATGATGACCTGCAGGGTGGCCGCGTACGAGGAGTAGCGGATCAGGGTGTCCGGCTCCTTGGAGATCGCGTACACCGCCACCGATCCGGCGGCGGGCAGCAGCATGATCGCGCCGAGCAGGAAGGGCATCACCTTCGCGCGGGCGGGGCGGCCGAGGCCGAAGGCGGCGCGGAGGTTGTGCACGTACATCGACCGGAGCACGTACGCGCGGCCCAGGCGGTGGCCCTCGTAGTGCCGGTAGCCGATGTCGTGGATGGTGCTGGTGCTCATCGGGTGACCCCCTCCGGGACGGGGACGGCCGGATCGGCGAAGACCTCTTCGATGCGGTGCCGGCGCTGCTCCATCCGGATCAGTCTCAGCTCCAGGTCGGCGACGGCGTCGCGGATGAGGTCGTAGGTGGACTCGCCGGCGATGTCGATCACCAGGAAGCGGCCCTCGGGCCGTACCGACACGCCCTGGGCGTGCAGGTGCCGGCCCAGGTCGTCCCGGCCCTCCTCCACCTCGACGGTGAGGACGCCGCTGGCCGCGGTGTACGCCTCGACGGCCTGGGAGCGCAGCAGCCGCCCGCCGTCGATGATGACCACGTGCTCGCAGACCCGTTCCAGCTCGCCCAGCAGGTGCGAGGTGACCAGCACGCTGATGCCGAACTCGGTGCCGATCCGCCGGATCAGATCGAGCATCTCGTCACGGCCCGCCGGGTCGAGCCCGTTGGTCGGCTCGTCCAGGAAGACCAGCTGCGGGTCGTGCACCAGGGCCTGGGCCAGCTTGACGCGCTGCCGCATACCGGTCGAATAACCCCCGATGGGGCGGTAGCGCTCCTCGTACAGGCCCACGTGCCGCAGCGTGTCGGCGGCGCGCTCGCGGGCGGCGGTGGGGGGCAGCCCGCACATCCGGGCCATGTGGACGACGAACTCGGTGGCCGAGACGTCGGGCGGCAGGCACTCGTACTCGGGCATGAACCCGACGCGCTCGCGGATGCGCGCACCCTCCCGGGCGATGTCCAGGCCCAGCACGGTGGCGTGGCCGGAGGTCGGCGGCAGCAGCCCGAGCAGGATCTTGATGAGCGTCGACTTCCCGGCGCCGTTGGCGCCGACCAGACCCACGATCCCGGGCTCCACGGCCACGGTGAGGTCGTCCAGCGCGGTCACGCGGGGGAACCGCATCGTCAGGCCGGTGGCGGCGATGATCGGCATGGCTACGAACCTAGTCCCTGTCCGGCTCCGGGTCGTCCCCCTGGAGAGTTAGGCATGGCCGGCGATGTCCCCTTCCTGCGGAGGACCACCGCCCAGACGACCCGCTGGACGAGCAGCGTCAGCGTCCCCGCGATGATCATTCCGGCCAGGTTGGCGCCGAGCTGCAGCAGCGAGCCGTCGATCTCGGCGCGGTGCCGCAGCGCCATCGCCACCGCCAGGTTGCCCGCCGCGGGGACCGTGGTGACCGAGATGAACACCCCGACCAGCGCGGACGACTTGCCCGCCGTCAGCGACAGCACCCCGCCCGCCCCGGCGAGCAGGGCGACGATGAACGACCACCGGTCCGGGCTGTAGATGAACGCGGTCATCGGCCGCTGGTCGGGCAGCCGGTCCAGCTCGATCACGCCGATCCACCGGGCGGCCAGCGCGCACACGTAGGTGACGATGATCGCCACCGCGAACCCGACGGCCAGCGTGCGCAGCGCGGCGCCGATCCGCCGCAGGTTGCCGTGCAGGACGCCGAAGCAGATCGCGGCGATCGCGCCGAACTCGGGGCCCAGCACCATCGCGCCGACCACCAGGATCGGGGAGTCGATCAGTGCGGCGATCCCGGCGAGCTGCGTGGCCAGCACCAGGAACGCGACGAACGACCAGGTCAGGGCGCTGTCGTTGGCGGTACGCCGGTCCAGGTCCTGCCAGACCACCGCGTCGTCGCCGTAGCCGGGGGCGCGTTCCTCGGCCGTCTCGGCGGCGGTCGACAGCGACAGGTCGATGTGCTCGAACGCCATCGACCCGTCCCGTTCGATGCCCAGTTTCTGGAGGGCCTCGATGATCTCGTTGGCCGCCTCGCGGGCGATGTCGCCGGTGACCAGGTCGCCGCGGGGCGAGCGGGCGGCGCCGGGGAGGACGGTCACGTTCGTCGCGCCGGGGCACCCGTCCAGCACCGCGCAGACCGCCTCGGTACGGTCCGGGGGCACGATCGCTCTCAGGTGCAGCACCCTCCATATCGTGCCCTACCGCTCACCATGGCGCGGACGCCCGTTCGCGTGGATCATGTGCGATGGGTCCGGGCACGGCGGACCCGGCACGGCACGGCGAGCGGGACGGTGGCGGGATGGGTCGGTGGCGGACGGTCCGCGAGGGCCGGAGGGCGGTGGCGGGCGCGGGCCTGTGCGCCGCGGTGCTGGTGGCGGGCTGCGACGCCGACGTGGGCCTGTCGGACGGGTCCCCGTCCCCCGGTTCCGGCCCGGGGACGAACGGGACGGTCAAGCCCGCGCAGGCCCGGCGCGACCTGGACGGGCTGCGTGTCTCGGCGGAGGGCGCCGGGCGCGGGTACGAGCGCGACCGTTTCGGCACCCGCTGGAAGGACATCGACCGCAACGGCTGCGACCAGCGCAACGACGTCCTCGCCCGCGACCTGCGGGAGGTGCGCAAGCGGGGCGGCTGCGTGGTGATCGCCGGGACCCTGGACGACCCCTACAGCGGCAAGAAGATCACCTTCTCGAAGTCGGACGCCGCCGAGGTGCAGATCGACCACGTCTACCCGCTCGCGCTGGCCTGGCGGATGGGCGCGTCCGGCTGGGACGAGGACCGCCGCGAACGCTTCGCCAACGACCCCGACAACCTGCTGGCGGTGTGGGGCGTGCCGAACCGCCAGAAGAGCGACTCGGGGCCGGGCGAGTGGAAACCGCAGCGCGCCTTCCAGTGCGCCTACGCCGCCAGGTACATCACGGTCGCCAAGAAGTACTCCCTGCCCGTCACCGGCGCCGACCGCGGTGCGCTCGGCGACTTCCTCGGGCGGTGCTGAGCAATAGGCTTGACCGCATGAGCAGCGAGTCCAACGAACGGGCCGGCCGGCCCGACGAGCAGGCGGAGCGGGACGAGACGGAGCAGGGACGCGAGGTCCTCCCCCGGGTCCGCACCGAACGGGGCGTGGGGGCCCGCGCCACCGGCGCCGAGGTGACCGGTGCCTCGGCCACCGGCCTCACCCTGCGCGCGGGCAACGCCCTCGGCTCGCTGGCCCTGGGGTCGATGGCCCTGGGCGCCCTCGCCGTCGGCGCCGTCGCGATCGGCAGGCTGGTGGTCAAGCGCGCCGTCATCACCCACCTGGAGGCGGGGACGGTGGAGATCAAGCACCTCAAGGTCGGCAAGCTGGAGATCACCGACAGCTGACCGGGGCGCCGGGGCGGCCTCGCGCGACGTCCCGGAGACGGCGGCGGGACCGCCCCGGCCTCGTGCCGGCGGACGGTCCCGCTCCGTCTCGTTCCCGTCTCGTTCCAGGCGGGTCAGCCCAGGGCCGTGCGGACGACGCCGGCCAGGCGTTCGGCCACCGACCGCGCCTGCTCCTCCGAGGCGGCCTCGACCATCACCCGGACCATGGGCTCGGTGCCGCTCGGCCGGATCAGCACCCGGCCGCCGTCCCCGAGCTCGGTCTCGGCCGCGGCCACCGCCTCGGCCAGCTCGGGCGAGGTGCCCGCGCGGGACTTGTCCACGCCCTTCACGTTGATCAGCACCTGGGGCAGCCGGGTCATCGCCTTGGCCAGCTCGTCCAGCGGCCGTCCCCGGCGGGCCATCGCCGCCAGCAGGTGCAGCCCGGTCAGCACGCCGTCGCCGGTGGTGGCGTGCTCCAGCATGATGACGTGGCCGGACTGCTCGCCACCGAAGGAGTAGCCGCCCTCCTTCATGGCCTCCAGCACGTAGCGGTCGCCCACCGCGGTCTCCACCACGGTGATCCCGGCCTCCCGCATGGCGATCTTGAAGCCCAGGTTGGACATCACGGTGGCGACCACCGTGTCGGCGGCCAGCCGGCCCGACTCCCGCAGGTCCAGCGCGAGGATCGCCATGATCTGGTCGCCGTCGACCGCCTCGCCGGTGGCGGTGACGGCCAGGCAGCGGTCGGCGTCGCCGTCGTTGGCGATGCCCGCGTCGGCGCTGTGCTCGCGGACGGCCTTGCGCAGCGCCTCCAGGTCGGTGGAGCCGCAGCCGGAGTTGATGTTCAGCCCGTCCGGCGCGGCGCCGATGGTGATCACATCGGCGCCGGCCCGGCGCAGCGCCTCGGGCGCCACGTCGGAGGAGGCGCCGTGCGCGCAGTCCACCACGACGCGCAGGCCGTCCAGCGAGACCGGGAGCGTGCTCAGCAGGTGCGCCACGTACTGCTCGACCGCGCCGTGCGCGTCGCGCACCCGGCCCACCCCGGATCCGGTGGGCGGGTCCCAGGGCCGGCCGAGGGTCGCCTCGACGCGGTCCTCGATCTCGTCGGCCAGCTTGTAGCCGCTCCGGTCGAAGAACTTGATCCCGTTGTCGGGCGCCGGGTTGTGCGAGGCGGACAGCATCACGCCCAGGTCCGCGTCCAGCGCGTGGGTGAGGTAGGCGACCGCCGGGGTCGGCAGGACGCCCAACCGCAGCACGTCCACCCCGGCGCTGGCCAGCCCGGCCACCACCGCGGCCTCCAGAAACTCGCCGGAGGCCCGCGGGTCCCGCCCGACCACCGCCACCGGCCGGTGGCCCTCGAACGCACCGGCCTCGCCCAGGACCCGCGCCGCGGCGACGGAAAGGTCCATGGCCAGCGGCGCGGTCAGATCGCGGTTGGCGAGCCCGCGTACGCCATCGGTCCCGAAGAGACGACCCACAGTTCAACTCCCGATACGACAATCGACCGCCGGACGCGGCCGGGATCGGTGCCCGGCCCGCTCCGCGCGGTCAAATCCAGTGCGCACGCCCCGGACGCCCGCGGCGTCGCAGTCCGGCGCGCCCCGAGGCCATGAAACCCATGAAAACAGCCAGATCACCCCGATGTGGTCGAAACAACCTTTTCGGGGGGCCGGATACGTCGGCGGCGTACCGCGGGGAGGACGGCAGGGAGGACGGGCAGGGAACAAGGCCGGAAAAGCGGAACGAGCCGCCGCACCCGTGCCGCCGACCATGGGGGTCGGCCGCGAGGAGGTCAGGGGGTGCGGCGGCTCGTGCCTGCGATCAACGCTTGCTGTACTGCGGGGCCTTACGGGCCTTCTTGAGACCGGCCTTCTTGCGCTCGGTCGCCCGCGCGTCACGGGTCAGGAAGCCCGCCTTCTTCAGCGCCGGGCGGTGGTCGATGTTGGCGAACTGCAGCGCGCGGGAGATGCCCAGGCGCAGCGCGCCGGCCTGGCCGGTCGTGCCGCCGCCGTTGACGCGCGCCAGCACGTCGAACTGGCCCTCCAGGCCCAGCAGCACGAACGGCTCGTTCACGATCTGCTGGTGGACCTTGTTGGGGAAGTACTGGTCGAGGGACCGGCCGTTGATGGTCCAGTTGCCCGTACCGGGGACGATCCGCACCCGCGCGATGGCCTGCTTGCGGCGGCCGGTGCCGGCGGCCGGGCCGGTCGCGACCGGCTCCCCCAGGTAGTCGGCCTCGGCGGCCTCGGGGGACTCGGTGGTGTACTCCGACGGCGCTTCTTCGTAAGAGTCGTACTCGACGCCCTCGGCGGGCGTCTCGGTGCCGGTGGACTCGTCCACGGTTCTCCTTGGGTCTTCTGGCCAGGGCGGCTGGCCCGGATCTCTCGCCCGGGTGCCCCGGCGGCCACTGTTCCTGGTCGCCGAACGTCGTCCGCGGAAACCCGCGACCTCCGTCAGGCTGGGTCGTTCATCCGCTGCGCCGCGCGCCCGCCTCCGGTGGACCGGCGCGGACCACGGGGCCGGCGGACGCTACTGCTTGATCTGGGTGATCTCGAACGGGATCGGCTTCTGCGCCTGGTGCGGGTGCTCCGGACCGGCGTAGACCTTCACCTTGCCGAACATCTTCCGGCCGAGGGTGTTCTTGGGCAGCATGCCCTTGATCGCCTTCTCGACCGCCCGCTCGGGGCGCTTGGCCAGCAGGTCGGCGTAGGCCACCGAACGGAGACCGCCCGGGTAGCCGGAGTGCCGGTAGGCCCGCTTCTGCTCCAGCTTGTTGCCGGTCAGCGCCACCTTGTCGGCATTGATGATGACGACGAAGTCACCGGTGTCGAGGTGCGGGGCGTAGATCGGCTTGTGCTTACCCCGAAGCAGCTGCGCGACCTGACTGGCGAGCCGACCCAGCACGACATCGGTCGCGTCGATGACGTACCACTGACGCTGAACGTCAGCGGGCTTTGGGGTGTACGTGCGCACGGTCGTAGCCTTCGTTTCTTAGTCGACTTCTCAGCGGATTCCTGCTCGCGCCGATCAGAGGCTGATCCGACCTGGCGCTCCGGGAGGCCGGGGCCCGATCGCGCGTTGATAGCGGCTTACGGGCACACCGACGATCGCGGTCCTCACCGTTCCCGAAGGACAGGCGTCACCGCATAGAACGAATAGGCAGGATACCCAGCCGCATGGTCACGGGTCAAAGCGAGCCGCCGAGCGCCCCTCCCCTCGCCTGGCGGCAGGCCCTCGGCCCGCCCCGATGTTTCCCGCGCGCAGGCCCCCGCCCCGGCGGCCGGGCCGGGCGTCGCCCTGCGTGACCGGCCTCGAACCCCTTGACGGCACCCCGGCCCCACCCCACTTTGTTTTGTCGTGATAGAGGGACTTGGACCCCTATAAGGGGATAAGGTGCGGCCCGACCGGGTCCCTCTCCCCTCGTCACCGACCAGAACCGGGAGCCCCGCCGATGCCCCGCAATCCCGGCCGCCCCGCCGACCCCCGCCGTCCCGGACGCCCGGGCCAGGACCTGCCGTCCGCCGCGCCCGGCCCCGCCGGCCCGCCGGGCACGCCGCCCGCATCGCCGTCCAGCGGCTCGTTCCGCTCCGCCGGCGCCCCCACTCCAGGAGAGGCGCGGCTGGTCGCCGGGCGCGGCATGGCCTCCCCGAACGACGCGTACGACCCGAACGACGCGTACGGCGCGAAGGCCCCCGGCACGCCCGCTTCCAGCGGATCGGGCCCTGCGGGCTCCAACGACTGGTTCACCCGTCCCGGCCGGGAGGAGATCCAGGAGCACGGCACGGAACGCGGACACGGACGTTCGGGCGGCACCGGCGTCCCCGCGCAGCCCGCTGAGGGCGGTTCCGGCCGCCGGGGGCATTCCCCGTTCGACCGGGGCAGGCGCCACGAGCGGCGCGAGGGGCTCGTCCGGGTGGAGTTCGCGGGACGTCCCGCGAACTCCCGTTCGCGCCGTGCCGGACGGGACGGACACGACGGCGGCGGTCCGGGGCGCTCCGGACGCAGGTCCGCCGTGACCCTCACCGCCGTGGTGGCCGCCTCCGTGCTCGCCGTCGGCACCGGCGTGGCGCTCGACCGCCTCGTCCTGCCGGAGCTGCGTTCGGAGCCGATCTCCGCCGCCAGGCCGGCGCCCCAGACGGCCGCCCCCGTCCCGAGCACCGACCTGGGCACGCGGCGGGACGCCGGCCGCCCGTCCGCGCCGGAGCCCACGGCGACCGAGACCGCCCCGACGCTCAAGCCGCTCCCGAACGGGACCGGTCGGGCGAGCGCCTCCCCCGACCCGACCGAGTCCGAGCGGGAGACCGGCGCCCCGACCGGACGGCCCTCGGGCGGGACGAGCCCGGCCACGGGCGGATCGGCCATCGAGACGACCGTGGCGACCCTCACCAACAAGGAGCGCACGGCGAGGGGCTGCGCCCCCCTGCGCATCGACGCCCGGCTCGTGACCGCCGCCCGGCGCCACTCCCAGGACATGGCGGCGAACGACTACTTCGACCACACGTCCCGTAACGGCGACAGCCCGTGGGACCGCATGAAGGCCGCCGGTTACACCAGCCCGGGCGCGGAGAACATCGCCAAGGGCTACTCCACGGCCGCGGCCGTCGTGGACGGGTGGATGAAGAGCCCGGGCCACCGCGCGAACATCCTCAACTGCGGGCTCAAGGCCATCGGCGTCGGGATGAGCGGCGGGGCGGGCGGCCCGTGGTGGACGCAGGACTTCGGCTGGAAATAGAACCGCGAAACCACCGGCGCCCGGTTGAGGCCCATGTCATGGTGGGTCACCGAAGGTCCAGCGTCCCTGGAAAGGAACGGTAAGGTCCAAGCCATGGTTTATCCGGGCGATCAAGACAAACCGGGCGGTCGGCCTCCGGAACCGCGGTCGCAGCCCCCGTACCGTCCCGAGGGCGACCGGCTCGACGAGGACCCGTACGGCGGGGCGCAGGGCGGGCAGCCCCCGTTCGCGCCGCAGGGCGACACGTTCGGCGGACCGGCCCCGTCCTGGGACGAGGACCCGGCGGACCGCACCAGGCCCGCCCCCGGCCCGCTGAGCACCGGCCCGCTCGGCGCCGGCCCGGCCTTTCCCGCCGAAGACCGCGGCCCCCGGCAGGGCGGCGAACCCGGCCCCTTCGGCGAGGCACCGGAACGGGACGGCCCGTACGGCCCGCCCCAGGGCCACGAGGCCTACGCGCCCCCGCCGGGCGGCCCCTACCCTCCCGGTGGCTACGACGACGACGCCTATGGCGGCTACGACGACGAGTACGGGCCCGGCGGTCCGCGCAGCGGCCCCACCCCGCCCGAGAAGCGGCGCAACCTCCCCTTGATCATCGGCGCGGCGGCGGTGGCCGGGCTGGTCCTCATCGGCGGCGGCATCGGCCTGTCCTCGATGCTGAAGGACGACGGCCCGAAGACCAACGCCGGGAACACGTCGGCCGCCCCCTCCCGGACCGCGACGGCCACGCCGTCCCCCACCAAGCCCGTCCTTGAACCGGTCAAGCTCAAGAGCCGGACCACCGACCCCAGCCCGCTGACGCTCAAGGAGGTCTTCGGCAAGGCGTCCTTCACCTCCGGCGGCCAGAAGTACGTACGGACCGCCTGGAACGCCAAGCGCGGCTGCACCGGCACGGTCAACGGCACCAGGCTCACCGGCGTGATCAAGAAGGGCGGCTGCTCGCAGGTCCTGCGCGCCACCTACGCCCGGGGCGACGGCAAGCTCGTCGGCACCGTGGGCGTGCTCAACCTCAAGACCGAGAACGCCGCCCGGCTCGCCCAGAAGGCCGCCGCGGCCAAGGACGCGTTCCTGCAGCCGCTGCCCGGCACCGGCCACTCCAGGAAGATCGGCAAGGGCGAGGCCCTGGGCACCGCCGAGGCGCGCGGCCACTACCTGGTGATGACCTGGGTGCAGCGGCCCGACGGCAAGAAGATCGCCAGCCAGTACCACAAGGCCGTCTCCGCCTTCGGGCAGCAGCTGATGAAGGGGAGCGGTCTCAACTTCGCGCTGGCCTACCGGGAAACCGAGGGCAAGCCCTTCCGAAAGTGACCTGGATGAATACCCTGTTTGGCTATGTCTGGACCTAACGAGGCCGGAGATCCGGCCGAGGCCCCCGGAGCGCACCCCGTTCCCGGCGCCCCGGCACCGCCCAGTTTCGGGAGGACGGATCCCCCGGCCGGCGAACCGGGCGCTCCCGCACCGGCGGCGGACTCCGGCGACGATCCGGAGCCCGCCGCCTCCCCGCAGATCACCGGTGAACTCCGGTTGCCCATCGGCCTCCAGCAACCATGGTGGGCCGCCGCTCCCGGCGGCGACTCCGAGGCCGCACCCGAGGCCGCATCCGAGGCGGAGGCCCCGGCCGGGATCGAGGCCGCGACACCGCCGGAGCCCACCCCGCCTCCCGCCAAGCCCACCGAACCAGCCGAACCCGCCGAGCCGACCCGACCCGCTGAGGCGCCCCGACCTGCCGCGTCCGGCACGCCGGGCGCGCCGGCGGCAGGGCACCCCGGAGCGGCCCCCGAGGTCCTCCCCGGTACGCCCCTCGGTACCCCGCCCGGCCGCCTGGTCGCGGGCCGGGGCGGCCCCAAGGCCGACACCCGCGGCGCCCTGCCCGCCGAGCCGGCCGGCCAGGAGCCCACCGGCTACCCCGACACCGACCCGGACGGCATCCCGGTCATGCGGCCCGCCGAAGCCGCCGAAGCCGCCGCAGACGCCCGTACCGGGGCCCCGCCCGCTCCGGGGCAAGTCCCCTCCGCGGGAGACCGCTCCGGCGACGAGGGCACCGGCCCTGCGGGCCCTCCCCCGCCCGCCCCCGGAACGCCCGGCACGGGAACACCCGCCATGGGAACGCCCGGCACGGGAACACCCGCCACGGGAACGTCCGGCACGGGAACGTCCGGCAGGGCCAAGGGCACCGGAACGGGTGAGAACCCGCTGCCGGCCCCTCTTCCGGACTCGCTCCTCAAGCGCGACGCACCGCCGCACGAGGACGCCCCGGGTTCGCGCACCACGCCGATCGCGGTGGCGGCGGCGGCGAAGTCCGCTCCTCCCGGTGCGCAGCCACCGGCCGAGGACGCGAAGGGCAGCGGTCCCGCGGCGCTCACGCCGGTCTACTACATCGACGGCCTCTCCGCCGGTGGCGGGCCCGCACCGGGTGAGGGGGGCGGCGGCACGAGCCCGTTCGGAGCCGGCCCGCTCGGCTCGGGCCCGGGCGAGCGCGGGGGCGGCGGGCGCAAGCGCCTGCTCATCGGCGGCGGCGTGGTGGCCGCCGCCGTGATCGCCGTCGCGGGCTTCGCCCTCGCCGGGTCCGGCTCCGAGAGCGAGGGCCGTCCGGCCAAGGCGGACAGGGCGCCCGGTCCCGTGACCGCTCCCCCGGCACCGCCCTCCGGCGCGCCGACGCCGACCGCCACTCCCGGACCGCCGTCCAAGATCGACAATGTGCGGACCGACCCCGCGCCGCTCGCGCTCTCGGAGGCGTTCCCGACCACGCGCGTCGACCTGGGCGGCCGGGCCTACTCCCGCGACCGCGCCTCGGTGAACCACCGGTGCGCGCTCGCCGCCCGGGGCGCGATGGCCCAGGCGCTCACCCGCGAGCGCTGCGGCAGCGTCGTCCGGGTCACCTTCCTCGACAGGGAGCGGTCGCTGGCCGTCACCACCGGCATCGCGGTGCTGCCCGGCAAGGCCGCCGCGCTCAGGGCGAACGGCGCCGGCGACCCGAGCAGGTACGAGTGGTTCCGCGGCATGGCCGGCAACCGCACCCAGGGCATCGACCGGGCCGGCGGGTACGCCGCGGGCACGGTGCGCGGACGCTACATCGCCTACGCCTACGCCACGTACGCCAACGGCAAGCGCCCCCAGCCGGGGGACCCGACCCTCAAGACGGTCGCCGAGCAGTTCGTGGGATACGCGCTCCGGCCGATCGACGCACGCGCACGCGCCTGACCTCCGCCAGGAGAGAAAGCACTCGGGTACGGCCGGTGGCGATGCCACCGGCCGTCCGCTTTCCCGGGCTCGGCCCCACCCCTCAAGGTGCGGAAAACCGCAGGTCGATCTGGGCACGCACCTCATTACGGCGGGCATGGGCGCGGGCCTAGCGTTCCGTTCCCATGAGGGAAAGATTGATCGAGGTGCCGCGTCGGGGGCGGGCCGGGCTGTGGGCCCTGCTCGCCCTGGCCGCGGTCATCTTGACGGCCGCGGTGACGAACGGCGCCATGCGGCCCCTGCCCGCCTCCGCCCCCGGCGGGGAGTTCAGCGCCGAGCGCGCCGTCCGTCATCTGGAACGCTTCGCCACCGAGCCGCGGCCGATCGGGAGCCCCGCCGGTGAGCGGACCAGGAACTACCTGGTGGAGCAGCTACGGGCGGCCGGGCTCAAGGTCGAGACGCAGCGGGCCACCGGGGCCAACGCGTCGAAGGGGCTGGCCTCCTTCGGGCAGGTTCACAACGTGGTGGCCAAGCGGCGCGGCACCGCTTCCACCGGAACCGTGCTGATCGCGGCGCACTACGACTCGGCGGCGATGGGGCCCGGCGCCTCCGACGACGGCGCCGCCGTCGCCGCCATGCTGGAGACCGTACGGGCGCTCGGGAACACCGCGCTCCGCAACGACCTGGTGCTGCTGCTGAGCGACGGAGAGGAGGACGGGGTCCTCGGCGCCGAAGCGTTCGCCAGGGAGCACCCACTGGGCCGCGCGGGCGGGGTGCTGCTCAACTTCGAGGCACGCGGGGTCGCCGGGCCCTCCCTGATGTTCGAGACGTCCAAGGACAACGCGGGGCTGGTACGGACGTTCGCGCGGAACGCGCCGCAGCCGCACGGGGACTCCACCTTGGTCGCGCTCTACCGCCTGCTGCCGAACAACACCGACTTCACGCCACTGACCAAAGCCGGATTCAGCGGCATGAACTTCGCCTACATCGAACGCTCCTCGCACTACCACACCGCCCGGGACTCCCTCGCCCAGATGGACCGGGGAAGCCTCCAGCACCACGGCTCCACCATGCTGGCGCTGGCCCGCACCCTGGGGGCAACGGACCTGGCGACGGCGCGGGCCGGTCACGACGCCACCTACTTCCGGGTCTTCGGCGTCATGGTGACCTATCCGCAGTGGCTCGTGTGGCCGCTGGCGCTGCTGTCCATGGCCGCGCTCGCCGCGCTGGCGGCGGTCGCCCGCCGCCGCAGGCTGCTCAGCCTGCCCCGCCTGGCCTTGGGCGCCGTCTCGGGCGTCCTGCCGCTGCTGCTGTCGGTGGTGGCGGCGCAGGCGCTGTGGTCGCTGCTGGCCGGGATCCGACCGGCGTACGACACGTTGGGAGGCTTGCTGCACCGGCCCGGCGCGTTCGAGGCGGCCGTGGCCGTGCTCACCATGGTGGCGGTTCTGGTCTGGTACCTGGCGCTGCGGCGCGCGTCCGGGCCCTGCGCGCTGGCGGTCGGCGCGCTGATCTGGCCCGCCGCGCTGGGGATCCTGTGCGCGGCGTACGCGCCGGGCGCGGCGTTCGTCTTCACCCTGCCCGCGCTGACGTGCGCGCTCGGCGGGCTGGGCGCTCTGCTGCTTCCCCGCCTGCGGGTGACCGCGCTGACGGCGGGAACGGCCCTGTCGGCGGTGCTGCTGCCCGCGCTGGCCGGGACGGTCTTCCAGGGCATGGGACTGGCGCTGGGCGGGGCCGCGGCCCTGGTGGTGGCGCTGTTCGCGCTGACGCTGCCGCCCATCGCCGAACTGGTGCTGCCGGAGCGGGCCGCGTTCGCCGTGCCGGCCGCGGGCGTCGTCCTCGCGGGCGCGCTGGCCGGCACGGGACTGGCCGTCGACCGTTTCGACGCGGAGAACCCCGGGCGCACGCACCTGGCGTACGTGCTGGACGCCGACCGCCGGAGGGCCCACTGGGTCAGCGCCGACCCCGCCCCGCCCACCTGGACCAGACGGTTCGTCAGCGGCCACGACACCACGGGCCTCCCGCCCGGCTACGCCCGCGGCCCGCTCCGGACGGGCCCCGCCCCGGCCGTCCGCGCCGCCGCTCCGCGCGTGACCCCGCTGGGCCGCTCCGGTGACACCGTCCGGCTGCGCGTGCGCGCCGGGTCCGGCGCGCGCTCGGTCACGCTGCGGGTCGAACGGCCGATCACCCAGGTCACGGCGGCCGTCCGCGGGTCGGCCCCGGTGACCGTCCCGGTCACCGGGACACGGGCCCGTACCTGGCCGGGCGAGGTGCGCTTCCGCGGCCTGCCCCTCCAGGGCGTCGAGATCACGCTGCGCGTGCCGGGGACGGGCCGGGTCCGCATGACCGTCATCGCCGAGACCGACGGCTTCCGGGCGGTACCGGGATTCACGCCCATGCCATCGGATCTGGTGGCCTCGACACGGGAGGACGGCGGGCTCACGGCGGTCACCCGCACGTACACCTTCTGAGGCACCCCAGGCCCCCTCTGGCGCCCTCTGACCCCCGGGTGAGCAGCGTCTACGACGGCGAAGGAGACGAAGGGGACGGCGGCGGGGAGGGGGACGGCGGCGTCGAGGGGGCGGCCGAGGAGTTGAGCGTACGGACCCGCCGGGTCTCCTGGGCGCGCCGCGCCAGCTTCTCCGCGGACGGGTAGCGGATCTCCTCCAGGGACAGCCCGTGCGCAGGCGCCACGTTCACCCCGGAGTCGCGGACGCGCGCGGCCAGCACCTTCGCGGGCCATTCCACGTCCCGCCGCCCGTCGCCGACCACCAGCATGGCCCCCACGAGCGCGCGGACCATGGAATGGCAGAACGCGTCCGCCTCGACCGTGGCGACGGCCACCCCGCGCTGGGGCGCCGTGGAACGCATCACCAGCCCGTTGGCGCCGTCCTTCACCCCGTACGGCTCCTCCCGGTGCCAGTCGAAGCGCAGCAGCTCCCGGATGGTGGTCGCGCCCTCCCTCTTCCGGCAGTACGCGGCGAAGTCGTACTCGCCCACCAGCAACGAGGCGGCGGCGTTCATCCGGTCGAGATCGAGCGGACGCGGATGCCACAGGACGTCGTGGCGGCGCAGCGGGTCGACGCCCACCGGGTCGTCGCACACGCGGTAGGCGTACCGCCGCGACAGCGCCGAGAACCGCGCGTCGAAGCCCTCCGGGGCCACCGACACCCGCCACACGCGCACGTCCGGGGGCAGCAGGCCCGCGAGCCGCCGGGGCATGGTGCCGTTCACCATCGAGTACGAGGCGGCCGGGACGACCACGTGCGCCACCTGCCCGCGCGCGTGCACGCCCGCGTCCGTACGGCCCGCCACGGTGAGGACGGGGGGCGGATCGAGACGCAGCAGGCGGGCCAGGGCGTCCTCGATGGCGCCCTGGACGGTCCGCTGCTTCGGCTGGCGCGCCCAGCCCGCGAAGCCGGACCCGTCGTAGCCGATGTCGAGCCGGAGCCGTACCAGTGCGGTCATCTCAACGTGTCGCTTCCTCGGGGAGCCGGCCCCGGAGCCCGGTGACGGAATCCGCCCGTCCCGCCGGGAAGCCGCCCGCGCCCGCCGGACGCGTCACGGTCCCGGGCATCCTGCGTGACAATCGTCGCCCCCCTGACGTGACCATGGATTCAGTCTGGCAAAGAACGAGCCCGCCGTCCCGTAGGGGACGGCGGGCCCGAGCGCATGTCGGGCGGGAGCGTCCTCGCGGAGCCTCCCGGCCGGCATGCTCAGTCCTACCCGGCCTTACTTGGCCTCGCCCTCGTCCTTGGACTCGCCCTTGGCCTCGGTGGCCTCGGCCTCGTCCTTGGACTCGGCGGCCGGCTCCGCGGTCTCCTCGCCCTTGGTGAGGGTGACCTCCTCCTCCGCCGGGGCGGCGGGCTCGGCCGGAGCGGCGGTCGCGGTGGTGCCGGAGGCGGCGGCCAGCGGCTCCTGCACCAGCTCGATCACGGCCATGGGGGCGTTGTCGCCCTTGCGCGGGCCGAGCTTGGTGATGCGGGTGTAGCCGCCGGGACGGGTCTCGAAGCGGGGCGCGATCTCGGTGAAGAGCTCGTGCACCACGCCCTTGTCCCGGATCACCCGGGCCACCTGGCGGCGGTTGTGCAGGTCGCCGCGCTTGGCCTTGGTGATCAGCTTCTCCGCCAGCGGACGCACCCGCCGGGCCTTGGCCTCGGTGGTGGTGACGCGGCCGTGCTCGAACAGCGCCGTGGCCAGGTTGGCCAGGATGAGCCGCTGGTGCGCGGCACTGCCGCCCAGGCGGGCGCCCTTGGTGGGCTGAGGCATGGTCGTTCCTTCCTGCGCCGGCCGTATCAGGTACCGGCGTCAGCTGCGATGAATCACGCACGCCCGGTGGCGTGCGCCGGACGGGCGCCGCGCACGTGGACGCGGCGCCCGGTCGACCGTCAGTACTGCTCGGTCTCGGCGTAGCTGGTGTCGTCGTCGCCGTAGTTGTCGGCCGCCGCGCTCGGGTCGAACCCGGGCGGGGAGTCCTTCAGCGACAGACCCATGTCGTTGAGCTTCTGCTTGACCTCTTCGATCGACTTGGCGCCGAAGTTGCGGATGTCCAGCAGGTCCTGCTCGCTGCGGGCGACCAGCTCGCCCACCGAGTGGATGCCCTCGCGCTTGAGGCAGTTGTAGGAGCGCACCGTGAGGTTGAGCTCCTCGATGGGCAGCGCCAGGTCCGCGGCCAGCGCGGCGTCCGTCGGGGACGGACCCATGTCGATGCCCTCGGCCTCGACGTTGAGCTCCCGGGCCAGCCCGAACAGCTCGACGAGGGTCTTGCCGGCGGAGGCCACCGCGTCGCGCGGCAGCATCGCCTGCTTGGTCTCCACGTCCAGGATGAGGCGGTCGAAGTCGGTGCGCTGCTCGACCCGGGTCGCCTCGACCTTGTAGGTGACCTTGAGCACGGGCGAGTAGATGGAGTCGATCGGGATCCGGCCGATCTCCTGGCCCGGCTGCTTGTTCTGGGCCGCCGAGACGTAGCCGCGGCCGCGCTCGACCGTCAGCTCCATCTCCAGCTTGGCCTTGTTGTTGAGGGTGGCGATGTGCAGGTCGGGGTTGTGCACCTCGACTCCGGCGGGCGGCGCGATGTCGGCCGCGGTCACCTCGCCGGGACCCTGCTTGCGCAGGTACATCACCACGGGCTCGTCGTGCTCGGAGGAGACCACCAGCTCCTTGAGGTTCAGGATGATGTCGGTGACATCCTCCTTGACCCCGGGGACGGTGGAGAACTCGTGCAGGACGCCCTCGATGCGGATGCTGGTGACGGCGGCACCCGGGATCGAGGAGAGGAGGGTACGGCGGAGCGAGTTACCGATCGTGTAGCCGAAGCCCGGCTCCAGCGGCTCGATGGTGAACCGCGACCGGTACTCGTCGACCTGCTCCTCGGTGAGGGTCGGACGCTGAGCGATGAGCATGAGTGCTCCTTCTTCCCGCGGTGCCCGCTATTTGACGACCGCGTTCATCTGTGTTACTTCCCCGTACCCCCAGGATTCCACGGCTGAGCCGCCGTGGAATCCCGGAGGGTGACACGAGTTCCGCTCCAGGCCGCCGGGGCGGTTACTTGGAGTAGAGCTCGACGATCAGCTGCTCCTGGACGGGAGCGTCGATCTGCTGCCGGACCGGCAGCGAGTGCACGAAGATCCGCATCCTGTCGGAGTCCACGCCCAGCCACGCCGGAACCTGGGTCTCGCCGGCCTCGGCCTTGGCGACCTGGAACGGCGTCAGCTCCTTGGACTTGGTCTTGACGTCGACGATGTCGGCCTCGCCGACGAGGAACGACGGGATGTTGACCTTCTTGCCGTTGACCCGGATGTGACCGTGCCGGATCAGCTGGCGGGCCATGTCGCGGGACTTGGCGAAGCCCGCGCGGTAGACCACGTTGTCGAGACGGCGCTCCAGCAGGGTGAGCAGGTTCTCACCCGTCTTGCCGCCCTGCCGGTTGGCCTCGACGTAGTAGTTGCTGAACTGCCGCTCCAGCACCCCGTAGATGCGCTTGGCCTTCTGCTTCTCACGAAGCTGGAGCAGGTACTCGGTCTCCTTGGGACGACCGCGGCCGTGCTCACCCGGCGGGTAGGGCCGGATCTCGATCGGGCACTTCGGCCCCATGCACTTGCTGCCCTTGAGGAACAGCTTCATCTTCTCGCGACGGCACAGCTTGCAGTCGGCGCCTGTGTAACGAGCCATTGTCTCTCTTCTCCCCCTGCCTCAGACCCGGCGCCGCTTGGGCGGGCGGCAGCCGTTGTGCGGGACGGGCGTGACGTCCTGGATGGAGCCGACTTCCAGACCGGTCGCCTGCAGCGAGCGGATGGCGGTCTCACGGCCCGAGCCCGGGCCCTTCACGAAGACGTCCACCTTGCGCATGCCGTGCTCCATGGCGCGGCGGGCGGCGGCCTCGGCCGCCTGCTGGGCGGCGTACGGGGTCGACTTGCGCGAGCCCTTGAAGCCCACGTGGCCGGAGGAGGCCCAGGAGATCACGTTCCCGTTGGGGTCGGTGATCGAAACGATCGTGTTGTTGAACGTGCTCTTGATGTGGGCGTGCCCATGAGCGACGTTCTTCTTCTCCTTGCGGCGCACCTTCTTGGCGCCGACACGGCTCTTGGGAGGCATCTGCTCTCTCTACTCCTGAGGTCGTCGATCCGGAGCGGGCCGCGGGCCCGCTGCCCCGGACTACTTCTTGCCGGCCTTCTTCTTACCGGCCACGGTCTTCTTCTTGCCCTTGCGGGTGCGCGCGTTGGTCTGCGTGCGCTGGCCGTGCACGGGCAGCCCGCGACGGTGCCGGATGCCCTGGTAGCAACCGATCTCGATCTTGCGGCGGATGTCGGCCTGAACCTCGCGGCGGAGGTCACCCTCGATCTTGTAGTTCGCCTCGATCCAGTCGCGCAGCTTGACCAGCTCGTCGTCGCCGAGCTGGTGCACCCGCAGGTCCGGGTTGACCCCGGTGCCCTGCAGGGTCTCCTGGGCCCGGGTCCGGCCGATGCCGAAGATGTAGGTGAGAGCGATCTCCACGCGCTTGTCGCGCGGGAGGTCGACGCCGAGGAGGCGTGCCATCTCGGGCAGTTCCCTTCTGTTGCGGAGGTATGTGCGCACCGCCTTCCGCGAACACCCTGCCCGGGTGGCGGCCTCGGCCTCCGTCCGAGGGTCCCCCTTCACACGCCTGTGCCGTACGAGCCGATCAAGAGGCGGGTGCCTCCGGGACGGCGTCGTACGGCGACGTGTGAAGGATCGCGATGCGCGTCTGGAATGTGGTCTGCGTCAGCCCTGACGCTGCTTGTGGCGCGGGTCGGAGCAAATGACCATGACCCGGCCGTGCCGGCGGATGACGCGGCACTTGTTGCAGATCTTCTTGACGCTCGGCTTGACCTTCACTGGGTCTCCTGGGAATAAGGGTCACCCCTGGCCGCCGTCGCGCCGGAGCGATCGAACCGTGTGCTCCGGCGGAGCCAGGGAAGGCAACCCCAGTGGGTTGTTTACTTGTAGCGGTAGACGATCCGACCGCGCGAGAGGTCGTAGGGGCTCAGCTCCACGACGACGCGGTCGTCCGGCAGGATCCGGATGTAGTGCATCCGCATCTTGCCGCTGATGTGGGCGAGCACCTTGTGCCCGTTGTCCAGCTCCACTCGGAACATGGCGTTGGGGAGGGACTCGATGACGGTGCCCTCGATCTCGATGGCGCCTTCCTTCTTGGGCATGTCCTCCGCGCTTCACTGATCGACTCACTGGGCTCAGCCCGCGAGAACCCACGGACGCAGCTCTCGCGAGCGATATCCATGGGAATCCGGCCACGACCTTGCCGGGACGAACGTCCGGGCAGGAATCTGAAGCGGCCGACAGCGGACCGACATAAGAGTCTACGTCACCCGGCCACCGAAAGTGAAATTGTCGCATGATCCGGCACCGGAGACTGCTCCCGACACCAGCATACAGCGCCTGCGCGTTGTACCTTCTCGGGAGGAAGGACGTCCAGGGAGGATCGGCATGCCGAGCTATGACTTCGCGCTGATCCTCAGCCGTCCCCTCTACGAGGAGGAGCTGGACGACCTGTTCGACCGTACGCACGGCTACGTGACCGTCTCCATCATCACCGAGCCCCAGCACGCGGAACGTCCGGGCAACGCCTCCTGCACCTGGCAGGGCCGGACGCTGGCCGCCGCGATCATGGAACTGGTCGAGCACATGGAGGCCAGCGCGCCCGGTCTGCGCGTCCAGCGGGTCGAGGCCGACCCCCTGCTGACCATCCGCGACATCGCCGAACGGGTGGGACGCTCGGTCGACTCGGTCCGGCTGTCCATCACCGGCGCGCGCGGCCCCGGCGGGTTCCCCGCCTCGGAGATGTCCGCCGCCGGGCACCGGCTCTGGCGCTGGTCCAAGGTCGCCGCCTGGTACGACCACGACGACCCCCAGCTGCGCGAGGCCCGTCCCACCACGCAGGCGATCAACGGGTGGCTGGCGCTGCGCGACGTCGTCCCGGACGTGGCGCCGGCCCCGGAGGACGTCACCTCCGCCCTGTCCGCCGTCATCTCCCAGGTGGCCTGACACGCCCCGGGAGCGGCCCCCGTCCCCCGTGAGCGGCCCGGGAGGTGCGCCCGCCGCCTGGACGTTCTCAGCCGCTCTCGCGCGGCCTTCTCGCGGTCTTCCCGCGGTCTTGCCGCCCTCCTCGGGAGCCCGCCCCTCCGGCGGCGACGCGCCCGGCCATCGCGCGAAGCGAAGTGACCTTGCTCTCGGCCGCCCGAATCGACAGCGGGGCCCGGGGACGCGAAGATCGTCTCCGGTCCCGGCCGGGTGGCGGCCGACGGGCGCCGGGGCGGGAGTGCCATTCGCCCGGTGTCCGTGATGTCCTTGGATGAGGGGGAGGGATCGATGGCGATCATCGCGCAGCTCAGCGACACCCATATCGCCGCCGGCCGCGGAGGCACGGTGGCCGACGACTCCGGCCCGGTGCGGGCCCTGCGCGCGGCGGTGGCCGGCCTGCTGTCGCTGCCCGCGCGACCGGACGCCGTGGTGATCACCGGCGACCTCACCGAGCACGGCCTGCCCGCCGAGTACGCCCGGCTGCACGCGCTGCTGTCGCCGCTCCCGATGGCCGTCTACCCGATGCCCGGCAACCACGACGACCGGGACAACCTGCGCGCGGCGTTCGGCGACCATCCGGCGGTGAGCGCGAGCGGCGTCCGTCCCCAGGCCCCGCTGCAGTACGCGATCGACGTGGCCGGCGTCCGGCTGGTGTGCTGCGACACCACGGTCGACGGCGCGCCGCACGGAGCGATGGACGCCGACCGGCTGGCCTGGCTCGACGCCACCCTCGCGGCGGCTCCGGACACGCCCACGGTCGTCGCCACGCACCACCCGCCCTACCCGATCGGCATCCGGTTCATCGACGACATGCGCTTCCTCGACCCGGCCGGGTTCGAGGAGATCATCGGGCGGCACCGCCAGGTGGTACGGGTGATCAGCGGCCACGTGCACCGCGGCTCGGTGGGATCCGTGGCGGGCCGGGTGAGCACCACCTGCCCCAGCACCTACCGCCAGCTGTTCCTCGACCTGACCCGTCCCGGCCGGGCGGCGGTGACCGGGGAGCCCGCGGGCTTCGCGGTGCACCTCGTCACGGCCGGCGGGGACGCCACCACCCACTTCGTGCCGACGGGCAACTATCGCCCTCTCATGGACGTGGAGTGAGCGGGCAGGAACGTCGCGGCGCTCAGGAGCGGCGCGAGCCGAAGATCGTGGTGAGGACGAGGATCGCGCCCCAGGGCCCGGCCACCCAGATCCACCACGGGTAGACCAGTGTCCCGGCGAGGGCGAGGATCAGCCAGACCGTGAGGTTGATCCCGCTGACGACGGCCCAGGTGCCCCACATCTGCCCCGCGGTCGTACCGGCGGGGGCGCGGCTCTTCTCCTTGGCGACCGGGGCATGGGAGGACTGCTGGACGGCCGGCACGGGCCGCTCGTACAGGTCCGCCTCGGGCAGGTCGGAGGTGACGTCCTGCAACTCCCCGACCGTCCTGGCCGCGTACGCCGCGTCCAGCCGCTCCTGGAGCTCGTCCATGGTGATGCGGCCCAGCGCGCAGTGCTCGCGCAGGGTCGTGGCCACATGGTCGCGTTCGGCATCCGAAGCACGGATGTCAGGATCCAACGCCATGGCACCCCCTTCGCGGCCTCCAGCTTGAAATGCTACCCGCCGGCCGGCCCCGTCGCTCCTGCCAGCCGCTCCCGCCCCTCGTCCAGGGCGGTGAGCACCCGGGGGCCGTCCTCGGTGACGGCGAAGGTGTGCTCGAAGTGCGCGGAGGCGCGGCCGTCGGTGGTGACCACCGTCCAGCCGTCGTCGAGCTCGCGGGTGTGCCGGGTGCCGAGGTTGACCATCGGCTCCACCGCGAAGCACATGCCGGGCCGCAGCTCGGGGCCGTACCCCGGGGACCCGTGGTTGGGGATCAGCGGGTCCATGTGCATCTCGGTCCCGATGCCGTGCCCCCCGTACCCCTCGACGATGCCGTACGGGCCCTGAGAGCGGATGTGGGACTCGATCGCGTGCGACATGTCGGTGAGCCTGGCCCCGGCGACTCCGGCCGCCAGGCCCTTCCACAGGGACGCCTCGGTGACCTCCAGGAGGCGGGCCCGCTCGGCGTCGATCTCACCCACCGGCACGGTGATCGCCGCGTCGCCGTGCCACCCCTCGACGATCGCGCCGCAGTCGATGGAGATGATGTCGCCGTCCCGCAGCACCTTGCCGGCGCTGGGGATGCCGTGCACGATCTCCTCGTTCACCGAGGCGCAGATCGTCGCCGGGAAGCCGTGGTAGCCCTTGAACGAGGGCACGCCGCCGTGGTCGCGGATGTGCTGCTCGGCGACGGCGTCCAGGTCGAGCGTGGTGATCCCGGGCTTGACCGCCTCGCGCAGCACCTCCAGCGTCCGGCCGACCAGCAGGCCGGCGGCGCGCATCAGCTCGATCTGCTCGGCGGTCTTCACCTGGATCATGAGCCTGCGACGTCGGAACATGGCGGGTCAGCGCTCCAGGGGACGCAGCGCGGCCAGCGCCCGGTGGGTGACCTCCTCGACCGGGCCGGTCGCGTCGATGCCCACCAGGATCCGCTCGTCGGCGTAGAACTGCACCAGCGGGGCGGTCTGCTCCTGGTACACCTCCAGGCGGTGCCGGACGACCTCTTCCTTGTCGTCGTCGCGCTGGAACAGGTGGCCGCCGCACTCGTCGCAGATGTCGTCCTGCTTGTCGTCGAAGTCGACATGCCAGATCCGGCCGCACCGCTCGCAGGTGCGGCGGCCCGACAGCCGCCGGACGACCTCGTCCTCGTCGACCACCAGCTCCAGGACGATGTCCAGGCGGGCGTCCCACTCGGCGAGGATCTTCTTCAGCGTCTCCGCCTGCGGCACGTTCCGCGGGAAACCGTCCAGCAGGAACCCGTCGCGGGCGTCGTCCTCGGCCAGCCGGTCGCGCACCATGGCGATGGTGACCTCGTCCGGGACCAGGTCGCCCCGGTCCATGTACTTCTTGGCCTGCCGGCCCAGCTCGGTGCCGCCGCTCACGTTGGCGCGGAAGATGTCACCTGTCGAGATCTTCGGGATGGACAGATGCGATGCGATGAACTGGGCCTGTGTCCCCTTGCCCGCTCCGGGGGGGCCCACCAGAACGATACGCACTACCGGAGGAAGCCCTCGTAGTTACGCTGCTGGAGCTGACTCTCGATCTGCTTCACGGTATCCAGTCCGACGCCGACGACGATGAGGATGCTCGTGCCCCCGAAGGCGAAGTCCTGGGTCGCGCCGATGAGTGCGAACGCGACCATCGGGATCAGGGCGACGAGCCCCAGGTAGAGCGCACCGGGTGTGGTGATCCGGGTCAGCACGTAGTCGAGGTACTCGGCGGTCGGCCGGCCCGGACGAATACCTGGGATGAACCCACCATACTTCTTCATGTTGTCGGCGACTTCAGTGGGGTTGAACGTGATCGCCACATAGAAGTACGTGAAGAAGACGATGAAGGCGAAGAAGATCCCCATGTGCCAGGGGTTGTCCTGGGCCAGGTAAGGCTGGACGCTCTGCAGCCACTTCGTGTTGGGCCACAGCTGGGTGGCCAGCACCGGCAGGTAGAGCAGCGACGACGCGAAGATCACCGGGATGATGCCGGCCTGGTTGACCTTCAGCGGGATGTAGGTCGATGTGCCGCCGTACATCCGGCGGCCCACCATCCGCTTGGCGTACTGCACCGGGATGCGCCGCTGGGCCTGCTCGACGAAGACCACACCGGCCATGATGGCCAGGCCGACGAGCAGCACCAGGGCGAAGACGAAGCCGCCCTTGGAGGTGTAGATGCTCCAGAACTGGCCGGGGAAGACCGCGACCACCTGGGTGAAGATCAGGATGGACATGCCGTTGCCGACGCCGCGGTCGGTGATCAGCTCGCCCAGCCACATGATGACCGAGGTTCCCGCGGTCATGCAGACCACGATCGTGATGATCGTGAAGATGTCGTTGTTGTACAGCACGTCCTGGCCGCCGGCCACGCCCTGGAAGAGCTGGCCCGTGCTGGCCATCGCCACGATTCCGGTGGCCTGCAGGATCGCCAGGCCGATGGTCAGGTAGCGGGTGTACTGGGTGATCTTGGTCGTGCCCGCCTGGCCCTCCTTCTTGAGGGCTTCCAGGCGCGGGATCACCACCGTGAGCAGCTGCAAGATGATGCTCGCGGTGATGTAGGGCATGATCCCCAGAGCGAAGACCGAAAGCTTCAGGAGCGCTCCGCCGCTGAAGAGGTCGACCAGCCCATAGAGATTGTTGCTCTCCCTGGCCTTGTCGGCGGTCTCGCGCAGGACCTCGGTGTTCACGCCCGGGGACGGCAGCATCGAGCCGATCCGGAAGATCAGGATGATGAACAACGTGAACAGAAGTTTTTTACGCAGGTCCGGCGTACGGAAAGCCCGAGCGAACGCGGTCAGCACCATTCCTCCTGCGCGACTGGCGAATCCTTGGCCGCCGAGGGGCCGGGTTCGTGTCCATGGGTGACGGCGAGCCCGAAACAGGGCAGCGCCGCCGGTCGAACTCTAACAGCAGATGATGCCGGGGCCGCGCCTCCCGACACCGGGACCCTGCGGTCCCCGGTGCTGGGTGAGCACGTCCCCGGCATCACGGGTCGTCTCTTCTTACAGCTCTTCGGCCGAGCCACCGGCCGCCGCGATCTTCTCCTTGGCGGAACCGGAGAAGGCGTGCACCTTCACCTGGACCGCCACGGAGATCTCACCGGTGCCGAGCACCTTGACCGGCCGGCCGCGGCGCACCGCGCCCCGGGCCGCCAGGTCCTCGGCCGTGACCTCGCCGCCCTCGGGGTACAGCGCGGCGAGCTTGTCCAGGTTGACCACCTGGAACTCGACCCGGTTCGGGTTCTTGAAGCCCTTGAGCTTCGGCACCCGGCGGATCAGCGGCATCTGGCCGCCCTCGAACCCCACGGGAACCGTGCTGCGGGCCTTGGTGCCCTTGGTGCCGCGGCCCGCGGTCTTGCCCTTGGACGCCTCGCCGCGGCCCTTGCGGACCTTGGCGCGGTTGGCGCCGGGAGCCGGACGCAGATCGTGCAGCTTCAGCGGGGCGCCCTCGGCGCCCGCGCCGTCCTTGCTCAGATCAGTCGCCATCTCAGTCGACCTCCTCGACGATGACCAGGTGGTTCACCGTCCGGATCATGCCGCGCACCTCGGGACGGTCGTCCCGGACCACGCTCTGCCCGATCTTCTTGAGGCCGAGCGTGCGCAGCGTGTCACGCTGGTTCTGCTTCTCGCTGATCACAGACTTGGTCTGCGTGATCTTCAGCTGGGCCATCAGGAGGCCACCTCCGCACGCGGCTCGCTGCCGGCGGCACGCGCCCGCAGCATGGCCGCCGGAGCGACGTCCTCGATCGGCAGGCCGCGCTTGGCCGCGATCTCCTCGGGCCGCTTGAGCGACTTCAGACCGTCCACCGTGGCGTGCACGATGTTGATCGCGTTGTCGGTGCCCAGCGACTTGCTCAGCACGTCGTGGATGCCGGCGCACTCCAGCACGGCGCGCACCGGGCCGCCGGCGATGACGCCGGTACCGGGGCTGGCCGGACGCAGCAGGACCACGCCCGCCGCCGCCTCGCCCTGCACCTGGTGCGGGATGGTGCCCTGGATCCGCGGCACCTTGAAGAAGTGCTTCTTGGCCTCTTCGACGCCCTTGGCGATCGCCGCGGGCACCTCCTTGGCCTTGCCGTAGCCGACGCCGACGGTGCCGTTGCCGTCACCGACGATCACCAGGGCGGTGAAGCTGAAGCGACGGCCGCCCTTGACGACCTTGGCGACGCGGTTGATCGCCACGACCTTCTCGATGTACGACTGGCCCTTGTCGGCGCCACCGCGGCGGTCGTCGCGGCGGCCGTCGCGACGGTCGCCACCCTGACCGCCACCACGCCTCTGCGCTGCCATCAGTGGGTCCTCTTCTCGTTGCTTGTCGACAGGGCCATCAGAGCTCCAGGCCCCCCTCGCGCGCGCCGTCCGCGACAGCGGCGACACGCCCGTGGTACTTGTTGCCGCCCCGGTCGAAGACGACCGCGGTCACCCCGGCCTCCTTGGCCCGGGCGGCCACCAGCTCGCCGACACGGCGGGACTTGGCCGTCTTGTCGCCGTCGTCGGCGCGCAGGTCGGCCTCCATCGTCGACGCGTAGGCCAGCGTGTGGCCCGCGGTGTCGTCGATCACCTGGACGAACATGTGCCGGCTGGAACGAGTCACGACCAGGCGGGGCCGCGCGGCGGTGCCGACGACCTTCTTGCGGACCCGCAGGTGCCGGCGCTTGCGGGACTTGGCCCGCGCCGACGTGGCCTTGCCGGCCAGGGTCTTGGTGCCTGCCATGACTACTTACCAGCCTTTCCGACCTTGCGGCGGATCTGCTCGCCCTCGTAGCGCACGCCCTTGCCCTTGTACGGGTCGGGCTTGCGCAGCTTGCGGATGTTGGCGGCGACCTCGCCGACCTTCTGCTTGTCGATGCCCTCGACGACCAGCTGGGTCGGCCGCTCCACCGTGAAGCTGATGCCCTCCGGCGGCTCCACGGTGATCGGGTGGCTGTAGCCGAGCGAGAACTCCAGGTTCTTGCCCTTGGCCACCACGCGGTAGCCGACGCCCTGGATGACCAGGGTCTTCTTGTACCCGTCCGTGACGCCGACCACCATGTTGTTGATCAGCGAACGGGTGAGGCCGTGCAGCGCCCGGTTGACGTTGACGTCGTCGGGGCGGCTCACGGTGACCGTGCCGCTCTCCAGCGCCACCTCGATGGGCTCGGCGACGGTGTGGCTCAGCTCGCCCTTGGGCCCCTTGACGGTGACCTGACGGCCGTCGATCCGCACGTCCACACCGCTGGGCACGGTGATGGGGAGACGTCCAATACGCGACATTTCTAGTGCCCTCCCCTCACCAGACGTAGGCGAGGACTTCCCCGCCCACGCCACGCTTGCCGGCCTGCCGGTCGGTCATCAGGCCGGAGGACGTCGAGATGATCGCGACGCCCAGTCCACCCAGAACCTTGGGCAGGTTGTCCTTCTTCGCGTACACCCGCAGACCCGGCTTCGACACCCGCTTGATACCGGCGATCGAACGCTCCCGGGTCGGGCCGAACTTCAGCTCGATCACGAGCTTCTTGCCGACCTCTGCATCCTCGACGCTCCAACCCGAGATGTAACCCTCCTGCTGGAGGATCTCGGAGATGTGCGCCTTGATCTTCGAGTACGGCATCGACACCGAGTCGTGGTACGCCGAGTTCGCGTTACGCAGACGCGTCAGCATGTCTGCGATCGGATCGGTCATCGTCATGGGCTTCTGGCCCTCCCTCGCCACGGTTTCCTCGGGCCGATGAAACCCGTGGACCTTTGGCGTGGTCGTGGACGCCTTCGTCAGGCGCCCGGTGGTTATTACACGCTGGGGTGGTTACCAGCTCGACTTGGTGATGCCCGGCAGCTCGCCGCGGTGGGCCATCTCCCGGAAGCACACGCGGCACAGGCCGAACTTCCGGTAGACCGAACGCGGGCGCCCGCAGCGCGAGCAACGAGTGTAGCCGCGCACGCCGAACTTGGGCTTCCGGGCCGCCTTGGCGATCAGGGACTTCTTCGCCATCAGTTCTCCTTGAAGGGGAAGCCCAGGAGCTTCAGGAGCGCCCGGCCCTCGTCATCGGTCTTGGCGGTGGTGACCACCGTGATGTCCATGCCCCGGTTGCGGTCGATCTTGTCCGGGTCGACCTCGTGGAACATGACCTGCTCGGTCAGCCCGAAGGTGTAGTTGCCGTTGCCGTCGAACTGCTTCGGGGAGAGGCCGCGGAAGTCGCGGATCCGGGGCAGCGCGGTGGCCAGCAGGCGGTCGAGGAACTCCCACATCCGGTCGCCGCGCAGCGTGACGTGGGCGCCGATCGGCATGCCCTCACGCAGCTTGAACTGGGCGATGGACTTCTTCGCCCGGTTCACGGCCGGCTTCTGACCGGTGATCGCGGAGAGGTCGCGGATCGCGCCCTCGATCAGCTTGGCGTCCTTGGCGGCGTCCCCCACGCCCATGTTGACCACGATCTTGGTCAGGCCGGGGATCTGCATCACGTTGGCGTAGCCGAACTGCTCGCGCATCGCGCCCGCGATCTCCTCGCGGTAGCGCAGCTTGAGCCGCGGCTGCGGAACGGGACGCTCGGTCGGGGTCTCGGTGACGGTGTCGGTCATGGAAGTCAGATCTCCTTACCGCTGCGCCGCGAGACCCGGACCTTGGTGCCGTCCTCGTTGATGCGGTAACCGACCCGGACCGGCTTGCCGTCCTCGACGATCGCGACGTTGCTGACGTGCAGCGGCGCCTCGACCGTGACCCGGCCGCTCTCCTTGCCGGCCCGCTGCTGGTCGGCCTTGATGTTCTTGGTGATGAGGTTGACGCCTTCGACGACGACGCGCTCACGGCGCGGGTCGACGCGCAGGACCTTGCCCGTCGCGCCCTTGTCCTTGCCGGCGATGACGACGACCTCGTCGCCCTTCCTGATCTTCATCTAGAGCACCTCCGGCGCAAGAGAGATGATCTTCATGAACCTCTTCTCGCGCAGCTCGCGGCCCACCGGGCCGAAGATGCGGGTGCCACGGGGGTCGCCACCGTCCCTGATCAGGACGGCCGCGTTCTCGTCGAAGCGGATGTAGGAGCCGTCCGGGCGCCGGCGCTCCTTGCGGGTGCGCACGACGACCGCCTTGACGACGTCACCCTTCTTGACACCCGCGCCGGGAAGGGCGTCCTTCACCGTCGCGACGATGACGTCGCCGACTCCCGCGTAGCGCCGACCCGAGCCGCCGAGAACGCGGATGCAAAGGATCTCCTTCGCACCCGTGTTGTCGGCGACCTTGAGTCGCGACTCCTGCTGGATCACGTCAACTCCTGTTCGTCACACCGGTTCTCCGCGCCGGAGCGCGGAGCCTGGCGGAACCAGTAATTACTTGGCCTTCTCGAGGATCTCCACCACGCGCCAGCGCTTGGTCGCCGACAGCGGGCGGGTCTCCATGAGACGGACGCGGTCGCCGACGCCACACTCGTTGGCCTCGTCGTGCGCCTTGTACTTGGTCGTGCGGCGGATCACCTTGTGGTAGCGGCGGTGGGTGATGCGGTCCTCGACGGACACGACCACGGTCTTGTCCATCTTGTCGCTCACCACCAGGCCCTCAAGGATCTTGCGGGTGTTCCGCTCCTCGGTCTGCTGCTCAGTCATCGTTGCCCTCCGCGGACTCCTCGGCGACCGTGACGATGCCGAGCTCCCGCTCCCGCATCACGGTGTAGATGCGGGCGATCTCGCGCTTCACGGTGCGCAGCCGCCCGTGGCTCTCCAGCTGGCCGGTCGCGGCCTGGAAGCGAAGGTTGAAGAGTTCCTCCTTCGCCTCCTTCAGCTTGGTGACCAGAACGTCCTCGGGCTCGGTCCGCAGATCGTCGGCGGTAAGACCCTTGGCCATCAGGACTCACCCACCTCTCGCTTAACGATCTTGCACTTCATCGGGAGCTTGTGGATCGCGCGGGTGAGCGCCTCCCGAGCGATCTGCTCGTTCGGGTAGGAGATCTCGAACATCACGCGGCCCGGCTTGACATTGGCGACCCACCACTCGACCGACCCCTTGCCGGAACCCATCCGGGTCTCGGCCGGCTTCTTGGTCAGCGGGCGGTCGGGGAAGATGTTGATCCAGACCTTGCCGCCACGCTTGATGTGACGGGTCATCGCGATACGCGCGGCCTCGATCTGCCGGTTGGTCACGTAAGCACCTTCGACGGCCTGGATGCCGAACTCGCCGAAGGTCACCTTCGTACCGCCCTTGGCCATGCCCCGGCGCTTCGGGTGGTGCTGCTTACGGTGCTTGACCTTGCGAGGGATCAGCACTTACCTCAGCTCCCCTCACCACTCGCAGCAGCCTCCGTCGGCTGGGCCTGCTGCTCTGGACTCTGCTGCTGCTTGGGCGCGCGGTCGCCGCCGCGCTGCTCGCCGCCACGGCCACCGCGGCCGCCACGGCCACCGCCGCCACGGCGCTCACCGCGACGCTCGCGGCCACCGCCGCCACCCGCGGCGCGCTGCTGCGCGGCCTTCTGCTCACGCTCGGCGCGCGTCGCCGCGGCCTCGCCCTTGTAGATCCACACCTTGACGCCGATCCGGCCGAACGTCGTACGGGCCTCGTAGAACCCGTAGTCGATGTCGGCGCGCAGCGTGTGCAGCGGGACCTGGCCCTCGCGGTAGAACTCCGAACGGGACATCTCGGCCCCGCCCAGGCGCCCGCCGCACTGGACCTTGATGCCCTTGGCACCGGACTTCATCGCGGACTGGATCGCCTTGCGCATCGCGCGGCGGAACGCCACCCGGCTGGACAGCTGCTCGGCCACGCCCTGCGCGACCAGCTGGGCGTCGATCTCGGGGTTCTTGACCTCGAGGATGTTCAGCCGCACCTGCTTGCCGGTGAGCTTCTCCAGGTCGCCGCGCAGCCGCTCGGCCTCCGCGCCGCGGCGGCCGATGACGATGCCCGGCCGGGCGGTGTGGATGTTGACCTCGACACGGTCACGGGTCCGCTCGATCTCCACCTTGGAGATGCCCGCCCGGTCCATGCCCTTCTGCAGCATGCGCCGGATCTGGACGTCTTCCTTGACGTAGTCCTTGTAGAGCTTGTCGGCGAACCACACGCTCTTGTGGTCGGTGGTGATGCCGAGCCGGAACCCGTGCGGGTTGATCTTCTGACCCACTACCGGGCCCTCCTCTGCTTCTTGCCGCCGCCGGCCGCCGAAGCCTCGTCCCGCGACTCCACGACCACGGTGATGTGGCTGGTGCGCTTGTTGATGCGGTAGGCACGGCCCTGCGCGCGGGGACGGAAACGCTTCAGCGTCGGTCCCTCGTCGACGTAGGCCCGGCTGACGACGAGCGTGTCGGTGTCGAGCTTGAAGTTGTGCTCGGCGTTGGCGATGGCACTCGCCAGCACCTTGCCCACAGGCTCGCTCGCTGCCTGGGGGGCGAACCGCAGCACCGCCTGAGCCTCCGCGGCGGGCAGGCCGCGGATGAGGTCCACCACGCGGCGGGCCTTCCTGGGCGTGACACGGATGAACCGCGCCTGGGCCCTGGCTTCCATCGCTGTTCCCTCTCTCCTACGATCTACTGCCCGCTTAGCCGCGACGGCTGCGGCGGTCTTCCTTGACATGGCTGCGGAACGTACGGGTCGGCGCGAACTCGCCGAGCTTGTGCCCCACCATGGCGTCGGTGATGAACACCGGCACGTGCTTGCGGCCGTCGTGCACGGCGATCGTGTGACCGATCATCTCCGGCACGATCATGGAGCGCCGCGACCACGTCTTGATGACGTTCTTGGTGCCCTTCTCGTTCTGGCCGTCCACCTTCTTCATCAGGTGGTCGTCCACGAAGGGGCCCTTCTTGAGGCTACGTGGCATGACGAGCGACTCCTACCGCTTCTTCTTGCTGCGACGACGGACGATCAGCCGGTCGCTCGACTTGTTGGCCTGGCGAGTGCGGCCTTCCTTCTTACCGTTCGGGTTCACCGGGTGCCGACCGCCGGAGGTCTTGCCCTCACCACCACCGTGCGGGTGGTCGATCGGGTTCATGGCGACACCGCGGACGGTCGGGCGCTTGCCCTTCCACCGCATACGGCCGGCCTTGCCCCAGTTGATGTTCGACTGCTCGGCGTTGCCGACCTCGCCGACCGTCGCGCGGCACCGGACGTCCACCATGCGCATCTCGCCCGAGGGCATGCGCAGCGTGGCGTACTTGCCCTCCTTGGCCAGCAGCTGGACGCCGGCGCCCGCGCTGCGGGCGATCTTGGCGCCGCCGCCGGGGCGGAGCTCGATGGCGTGCACGACCGTACCGGTCGGGATGTTGCGCAGCGGCAGGCAGTTGCCCGGCTTGATGTCCGAGCCCGGCCCGTTCTCGACCCGGTCGCCCTGCTTCAGGCCGGTCGGCGCGAGGATGTAGCGCTTCTCGCCGTCGGCGTAGTGCAGCAGCGCGATGCGGGCGGTGCGGTTGGGGTCGTACTCGATGTGAGCGACCTTGGCCGGCACGCCGTCCTTGTCGTGCCGGCGGAAGTCGACCAGCCGGTACGCGCGCTTGTGGCCGCCGCCCTGGTGGCGCGTGGTGATGCGGCCGTGGTTGTTACGGCCGCCCTTCTTGGGGAGCGGACGCAGCAGCGACTTCTCGGGCTCGCGGCGCGTGACCTCCACGAAGTCGGCCACGCTGGACCCGCGACGACCCGGAGTCGTCGGCTTGTACTTACGGATGCCCATCTTTTTCGTTCATCCCTTTTCTGATCCTCGGGGTCACCGGCCGTCAGGCCGGGCCGCCGAAGATGTCGATCCGCTCGCCCTCGGCCAGGCTGACGATGGCGCGCTTGGTGTCCTTGCGCTTGCCGTAGCCGAACCGGGTCCGCTTGCGCTTGCCCGGCCGGTTGAGGGTGTTCACGCTCGTCACCTTGACGTTGAACACCTGCTCGACGGCCTGCTTGATCTGCGTCTTGTTCGCGTCGGGGCGGACGATGAAGGTGTACTTGTTCTCGTCCAGCAGCCCGTAGCTCTTCTCGGAGACGACCGGCGCGATGATGACGTCGCGGGGGTCGGCGATCTTCGTCACTTCGCCCCCTCCTTCTTGCTCGCACGCGCGATGAACGCGTCATAGGCCGCCTGCGTGAAGACCACCTCGTCGTTCACCAGCACGTCGTAGGTGTTGAGCTGGTCGGAGACGAGGACGTGCACGCTCGGCTCGTTGCGCAGGCTCTTCCAGGTGAGCTCGTCCTCGCGGTCCAGGACCAGCAGGACGCGCTTGGCCTCGGTCACGCCCCGCAGGGCGGCCAGCGCCGTCTTCGTCTTCGGGGTGTCGCCCTCGATCAGGTTGTCGACCACGTGCACCCGGCCGTAGCGGGCGCGGTCCGACAGGGCGCCGCGCAGCGCGGCGGCCTTCATCTTCTTGGGCGTCTTCTGCGAGTAGTCCCGCGGCTGCGGGCCGTGCACGACGCCACCGCCGGCGAACTGCGGCGCGCGGGTCGAGCCCTGGCGGGCCCGGCCGGTGCCCTTCTGCCGGTACGGCTTCTTGCCGCCGCCGGAGACCTGGCCCCGGGTCTTGGTGGAGTGCGTGCCCTGCCGGGCCGCGGCCAGCTGCGCCACCACGACCTGGTGGATCAGCGGGACGCTGGTCTTGGCGTCGAAGATCTCGCCGGGCAGCTCGATGTCCAGCTTGGTGGTCACTTGCCCGCTCCCTTCACAGCGTCGCGGACCAGCACCACGCCGCCGTTCGGACCGGGAACCGCGCCCTTGATGAGCAGCAGGTTCTTCTCGGTGTCGATGGCGTGGACGGTCAGGTTCTGCACGGTGGTGCGGGCGTTTCCGTGCCGCCCCGCCATGCGCAGGCCCTTGAAGACGCGACCCGGGGTCGCGCAGCCGCCGATCGAGCCCGGCGAACGGTGCTTGCGCTGGGTGCCGTGGGAGGCGCCCAGGCCGCGGAAACCGTGGCGCTTCATGACGCCCGCGGTGCCCTTGCCCTTGCTCGTGCCGGTCACGTCGATCTTCTGGCCGGCCTCGAAGACCTCAACGGTGATCTCCTGGCCGAGTTCGTACCCGGTGGTGTCGTCGGCCCGCAGTTCGACGAGATAACGGCGCGGCGTCACGCCGGCCTTCTCGAAGTGACCCGTGCGCGGCTTGTTCACCTTGCGCGGGTCGATCTGCCCGTACCCGATCTGGACGGCGGTGTAGCCGTCGTTCTCCTGGGTGCGGAGCTGGGTCACGACACACGGCCCGGCCTGGACGACGGTCACCGGAACGATCCGGCCCTCATCGTCGAAGACCTGGGTCATGCCGAGCTTCTCGCCCAGGACGCCCTTCCTCTGCTCACTCATCTCTCGGTGCGTCCCTTAGAGCTTGATCTCGATGTCAACGCCGGCCGGAAGGTCGAGCCGCATCAGCGAGTCGACCGTCTTGGGCGTGGGATCGATGATGTCGATCAACCGCTTGTGCGTGCGCATCTCGAAGTGCTCGCGCGAGTCCTTGTACTTGTGCGGCGAGCGGATGACGCAGTACACGTTCTTCTCGGTCGGCAGCGGCACCGGGCCCGCGACCTTGGCGCCCGTCCGCGTCACCGTCTCAACGATCTTCTTCGCGGAGGTGTCGATGACCTCGTGGTCGTAGGCCTTGAGCCGGATGCGGATCTTCTGTCCCGCCATGGTGGCCTCGGTGTCCTTTACTGGTAGTGCCGCTGGTTTCCCTGGTCGTGACACGGCGGCCCGCTCGCGGATGTCGGGTCCGGGTCGTCCCCGGTCCCGGCACGCGGCGGGCCGCCGCGTACACGAGAGTCCTACTTGTTGATCTTGGTGACGCGACCCGCGCCGACGGTCCGGCCACCCTCACGGATGGCGAACTTCAGGCCTTCCTCCATGGCGACGGGCTGGATCAGCTCGACGCTCATCTCGGTGTTGTCGCCCGGCATGACCATCTCGGTGCCCTCGGGGAGGTTCACCACGCCGGTCACGTCGGTGGTGCGGAAGTAGAACTGCGGGCGGTAGTTGTTGAAGAACGGCGTGTGCCGGCCGCCCTCGTCCTTGGACAGGATGTAGACCTGCGCCTCGAACTCGGTGTGCGGGGTGTTGGTGCCCGGCTTGATGACACACTGGCCGCGCTCGACCTCTTCGCGCTTGATGCCGCGCAGCAGCAGGCCGACGTTGTCGCCCGCCTGGCCCTGGTCGAGCAGCTTGCGGAACATCTCGACGCCGGTGACCGTGGTCGAGGTCGACTCGGGCTTGATGCCGATGATGTCGACCGTCTCGTTGACGTTGACCACGCCGCGCTCGATCCGGCCGGTGACGACGGTGCCGCGGCCGGTGATCGAGAAGACGTCCTCGATCGGCATCAGGAACGGCTTCTCGGTGTCACGCACCGGCTCCGGCACGTTCTCGTCGACGGCGTTCATCAGCTCGACGATCGACTCGCCCCACTTGGCGTCGCCCTGCAGGGCCTGGAAGGCGGACACGCGCACGACCGGGACGTCGTCGCCCGGGAACTCGTACTCCGACAGCAGCTCGCGGACCTCGAGCTCGACGAGCTCCAGGATCTCCTCGTCGTCGACCATGTCGCACTTGTTCAGCGCGACGACGATGTAGGGCACGCCGACCTGGCGGGCCAGCAGCACGTGCTCCTTGGTCTGCGGCATCGGGCCGTCGGTGGCGGCCACCACCAGGATCGCGCCGTCCATCTGCGCGGCACCGGTGATCATGTTCTTGATGTAGTCCGCGTGACCGGGGCAGTCCACGTGCGCGTAGTGCCGGGCCTCGGTCTGGTACTCGACGTGCGCGATGGAGATGGTGATACCGCGCTCGCGCTCCTCCGGCGCCTTGTCGATGTCCTCGAACGGCGTGAAGGGGTTGAGGTCGGGGAACTTGTCGTGGAGCACCTTGGTGATCGCCGCGGTAAGCGTGGTCTTACCGTGGTCGATGTGACCGATGGTGCCGATGTTCACGTGCGGCTTGGTCCGCTCGAACTTGGCCTTCGCCACTGGTTGCTCCTTGTTGCGATCCTCGGCCGGCTAGCCGGCCGCTTCGTGTTCTGGCTGGTGATCTGGGACAGTCCGGGTGTTACTCGCCCCGAGCCTTGGCGATGATCTCCTGCGCGACGTTCCCGGGAACCTCGGCGTAGGAGTCGAACTGCATGGTGAAAACAGCCCGGCCCTGGGTCTTGCTTCGCAGATCACCCACGTAGCCGAACATCTCCGACAGGGGCACGAGGGCCTTGACGACCCGCATCCCCGAGCGCTCGTCCATCGACTGGACCTGACCGCGCCGGCTGTTGAGGTCGCCGATCACGTCGCCCATGTTCTCCTCGGGCGTCGTGACCTCGACCGCCATCATCGGCTCCAGCAGCGTGGGGGCCGCCCGCCGGGCCGCCTCCTTGAACGCCATGGAACCGGCGACCTTGAACGCCATCTCCGACGAGTCGACCTCGTGGTAGGCGCCGTCCTTCAGGGTGACCTTGACGCCCACCATCGGGTACCCGGCGAGCACGCCGAACTCGGCGGCCTCCTGGCACCCGGCGTCCACCGACGGGATGTACTCCCGGGGGATGCGGCCACCGGTGACCTTGTTCTCGAACTCGTAGCCGTCGCTGCCGCCGCCGAGCGGCTCCAGGTCGATGATCACGCGGCCGAACTGGCCCGAGCCACCCGTCTGCTTCTTGTGGGTGTACTCGACCTTCTCGACCTTCTTGCTGATCGTCTCGCGGTAGGCGACCTGCGGCCGGCCCACGTTGGCGTCGACCTTGAACTCGCGCTTCATCCGGTCGACCAGGATCTCCAGGTGCAGCTCGCCCATCCCGGAGATGACCGTCTGACCGGTGTCCTCCTCGGTGCGGACCTGGAACGACGGGTCCTCCTCGGCCAGCCGCTGGATCGCGGTGCCCAGCTTCTGCTGGTCGGCCTTGGTCTTGGGCTCGATCGCGACGTGGATGACCGGCGCCGGGAAGTTCATCGACTCCAGGACGATCGGGTCCTTCTCGTCGCACAGCGTCTCGCCGGTGGTGGTCTGCTTGAGACCCATCACCGCGACGATGTCGCCGGCGCCCGCGCGCTCGATCTCGGTGCGCTTGTTGGCGTGCATCCGGTAGATCTTGCCGATCCGCTCCCGGCGCTCCTTGACGGAGTTCAGCACGGTCGAACCGGACTCCAGCACGCCCGAGTACACCCGGACGAAGGTCAGCTTGCCCAGGTGCGGGTCGCTCATGATCTTGAACGCCAGGGCCGAGAACGGCTCTTCCTCGCTGGGCTTGCGGATCAGCACCTTGTCCTCGTCGCGCACGGCGTGGCCCTCGATGGCCTCGACGTCGAGCGGGGAGGGCAGGTAGCGGACGATCGCGTCCAGCAGCGGCTGCACGCCCTTGTTCTTGAAGGCGGTGCCGCAGGTGACCGGGGTGAGCTTGGCGGCGATGGTCGCGCGGCGGATGCCGGCGTAGAGCTGCTCCACGGTGGGCTCGTTGCCCTCCAGGTACAGCTCCATGATCTCGTCGTCGTTCTCGGCGAGGGTCTCGACCAGCTTGTCGTGCCACTCGCGGGCGGCGTCGGTGTGGGTGTCGGGGATGTCGACGACGTCGTACATCTCGCCGAGCTTGGCCTCTTCGTTCCAGACCAGGGCCTTCATCGTCACGAGGTCGATGACGCCCTTGAAGTCGGCCTCGGCGCCGATCGGCAGCTGCAGCACCAGCGGCGTGGCGTTGAGCCGGTTCTCGATCATGTCGACGCAGCGGTGGAACTCGGCGCCGACCCGGTCGAGCTTGTTGACGAAGCACATGCGCGGCACGCCGTAACGGTCGGCCTGGCGCCACACCGTCTCGGACTGCGGCTCCACCCCGGCGACTCCATCGAACACGGCGACGGCGCCATCGAGCACCCGCAGGTTGCGCTCCACCTCGACGGTGAAGTCGACGTGCCCCGGGGTGTCGATGATGTTGATGGTGTGCTTGACGTCCTGGACCGGCCATTCGCAGGTGGTGGCCGCGGAGGTGATGGTGATCCCCCGCTCCTGCTCCTGCTCCATCCAGTCCATCGTCGCGGCGCCGTCGTGCACCTCGCCGATCTTGTAGCTCATCCCGGTGTAGTACAGGATGCGCTCGGTCGTGGTGGTCTTGCCCGCGTCGATATGGGCCATGATCCCGATGTTGCGGACCTTGGCCAGGTCTACACCGGTTTTGGTAGCCACTGTGTCCTCGCCTCGAAGTCGTTCGTGTACCGCCGGGTTACCAGCGGTAGTGAGCGAAGGCCTTGTTGGACTCCGCCATCTTGTGCGTGTCCTCGCGCTTCTTCACCGAGGCGCCAAGACCGTTGCTGGCATCGAGCAGCTCGTTCATCAGCCGCTCGGTCATGGTCTTCTCGCGGCGCTGCCGGGCGTACACCACCAGCCACCGCAGTGCGAGGGTGGTGCTGCGGGCGGGCCGCACCTCCACCGGGACCTGGTAGGTCGCGCCACCGACGCGGCGGCTGCGGACCTCCAGGGTGGGCTTCACGTTGTCGAGCGCGCGCTTGAGCGTGACGACCGGGTCGTTGCCGGTCTTCTCGCGGGCGCCCTCCAGGGCGTCGTAGACGATGCTCTGCGCGATCGAGCGCTTGCCGTCAAGGAGAATCTTGTTGACCAGCGCGGTGACCAGCGGCGAGTTGTACACCGGGTCAGCGATCAGCTGGCGCTTGCCAGCGGGGCCCTTACGCGGCATCAGCTCTTCTCCTTCTTCGCGCCGTAACGGCTGCGCGCCTGCTTGCGGTTGCGGACGCCCTGGGTGTCCAGCGAACCGCGGATGATCTTGTACCGAACGCCCGGGAGGTCCTTCACTCGGCCGCCGCGCACGAGCACGATCGAGTGCTCCTGCAGGTTGTGTCCGACGCCGGGGATGTAGGCGGTGACCTCGATCCCGCTGGTCAGCCGGACACGGGCGACCTTGCGCAGCGCGGAGTTCGGCTTCTTTGGCGTCGTCGTGTAGACGCGCGTGCAAACACCCCGGCGCTGGGGGCTGCCCTTGAGCGCAGGCGTCTTGTTCTTGGTCACCTTGTCCTGGCGGCCCTTGCGGACCAGCTGCTGGATCGTGGGCACCGCGTCTCCGTCTTCCCTCGTACCGAGCCGGTAAGTCTCGTTCTGCCTGAACCTCACGGCGTGAGGCCCCTAATCACCACCACCGCGTGGCTGTGACCTGCCGGTTTCCCGACTCTCTCCGACCCACGCGGTCGGGCGTGTCGCACTCTCTTCACAAGAGCGCCGCACACCACCGCCCGGCCCTCCACGGGGCCGAATCAAGCCGGGGAGTTTGGCGCGACGCGGAGGACGGCACCTGTTCACAGGTCCTGGCCCGCGCGCACGCAGAGCGGCCCGCATAGAGCGGGCACGAAGGAAGAGATTACCTAGCCATGCGCCAAAGTGCAAAGCGAGCACCGCATTACCGCGCGTGCCCCTTCCGGCGCAAGCTCGCGACGGCACGCGAGCCCGTTTCTCCGTTGGCGAAACGCCTGGACACCGACGGGAGTTCCCGCGAGGGGGTGCCGCATCCACCGGCATTGTGACCCGGCCCCACCGGTTTGGGGAAGACCTGGCCGAATCTTGTGTCTTCCCTGACCGGCTCGCCGGCGCCCACCGTGTCCGGGGCCCACGCGGGACCCCGGACGGGCGGACCGCCGGTAGGGCCGGTGTGGCCTGGGCTAGAGGAGGAAGGCGAAGACGACCACCGCGAGGATGACCACCACGGCGGCGACCCCGGCCACGATGAGCAGGAGGTTCTTGTTGCCACCGCCCTTGGAGCCGCCCTTGGAGCCGCTCTCGGAGGCACCGCCGTAGGAGGGCTGGCCGTACTGCTGCCCGTACTGGCCCTGCTGGCCGGGCTGCCCCTGCTGGCCGGGCTGCCCGGGCTGCCCGTATTGCTGGGGCTGGCCGTATTGCTGCTGCTGCTCACCCTGCTGGCCGTATTGCTGCTGACCGTACTGGGGCTGCTGCCCGTACTGCTGCTGTCCGGGCTGCTGCTGCCCGGGCTGCCCGTAGCCCTGCTGCTGGCCCTGCTGGCCCTGCTGGCCGTACTGGGGCTGCTGCTGGCCGTACGCCTGCTGTCCGGGCTGCCCCTGCTGCTGGCCCCACTGCTGGCCGATGTCCATGCGGGTCTGGTCGGCATTGGCCGGGGCGTCGCCGCCCTGCGCACCCTGGGCGGAGGCGTCGAACGCCTGCGTCGACTGGGTGTCCTCCCCCTGAGGCGCCGGACCGCCGTATGCCGGCGGCTCCTGCCCGGACGAGGCCGCGCCGAAGCCGGAGTCGGGCGGCGGCACCATCATGGTCCGGTCGTGGTCGCCCTGCTGGCCGGACTGCCGGCCCGGCTGCTGCGACTGCGCCTCGGGCTGCCAGGGCTCGGGCGTGGCCGGCGGGGTCGGGGCCTGCCACGGCTCGGCCGGAGGCTCGGACTGCCTGCGCTCCGGCCCGGTGGCGACGGGGATGTCGGTCCCCGGCGACCAGTGCAGGGTCGCCTGGTCGTCCACGACGGGCCTGGCGGGCTGCTCGCCGGCGGCGGGCCCGGCGCCCGGCCCGGGGACGATCAGCGTCCGGTCGGTGGCCGCCTCGGGCTCGGCCTGCCGCTGCGGCGGCGGCTGCTGCTGCTGCTCGTGCTGGGCGCCCGCCTCGGGCGCGCCCTGGGGCTGCCCGTACTGCTGGCCGGGCTGGCCGGGCTGGCCGGGCTGGCCGTAGCCAGGCTGCGGCTGTTGCTCGAAGCTGGGCGTCACGGGCGGCGGCCCGTAGCCCTGCTGGGGCTGCCCGTAGGGCCCCTGCTGCTGCTCGTAAGGCTGCTGGGGGTACGGAGACTGCTGCCCGTAGCCCTGCTGCTGGCCGTACTGCTGCGGCTCCTGGGGGGCGCCGTACGGCGGGGGCGGCGGACCGGGGTCGGCCTGGGGCTGCTGGACCTGGATGGATTCCACCATCGTGGGCGGGGGCGGAGGCGGCGTGGACCGCTCCTCCTGGCGCGGGGGCTCCTGGCGCTGCGCGGGGGGCTGCGGAGGCTGCGGCGGCGCGGGCGGCTGCCCGCCCGGCTGCCCGCCCGGCGCGTGGCCCCCGAGCTGCGGCGCTCCGAAGACCACCGTGCGGTCGCCCAGCGGCCTGGAGGGCGGCTCGTTCTGTTCCGGCTGTGCCCCCTGCTCGCCCGCGGGGGTCTCCCTGTCGTCAGGCATCGGCCACTGCGGGCCCTGCGTGCCGTCATTCTCGGTCATCGTCGGGCTCCTTCAGCGCCGTTGTCCTGGGCATTTCCCGCTCCCAGGCCCGTGCCCGTCGGCCCGGAGACGCGCGGCGCATAACGCGGCCTCCAGGACTCATGCCGTGTTCCCGTGCGGCGACCTCGCCACGCTGGGGACTTTCGTCCCCAAGCCTGCCCCGATCGCCGGTCCTATCGCAAATCTTGACGCTCCCCACGCCGGTTGGCGAGCGATTCCCCGCAACGAGGAGTTCATGCCGCCCTCCGGGGACGGAGGGGCGGTCTCGCCGTCCCCGGGCCGGGTTCAGGGGACGGGGTCGGTGTGGACCGGCAGAACGATCCGGAAGGTCGCGCCGTCGCCGGGCGCCGTGCGTAGCTCCACCCGCCCCTCGTGCCGGGCGACCAGGGAACGGACGATGGCGAGCCCGAGGCCGGCGCCCCCGCCCTCGGCCCGGCTGCGCGAGCCGTCGACCCGGTAGAAGCGGTCGAAGATCCTTGCCGCCTCGTCCTCGGCCAGTCCGGGTCCCGCGTCCTCGATCTCCAGGACCGCGGCACCGCCCCCACCGGCGTCCCCGTTCGCGTGCTCGGTGCCCACGCCGATCCGCACGGGCGTACCGGACGGGGTGTGGTGGACGGCGTTGCCGATGAGGTTGGCGACCACCTGGCGGAGCCGGGTCTCGTCACCGAGGACCGGGGCCCCGGCGGGGGCTCCGCCGCCGGGGCCGGTGAGCCGGACCGGGCGGGACGGGTCCAGGGCGCGCAGGTCGTGCAGCGCGTCGGCCGCGAGGGTGCGCAGATCCATCGGCGTCCGCTGGAGGGGGAGGGCGTCGCCGTCCTCGGCGGGCGGCTCGTCCAGCCTGGCGAGCAGCAGCAGGTCCTCGACGAGGCCGGCCAGGCGCGTCGCCTCGCGCTCGATCCGGTCCATGGTGGCGTCCACGTCGGCGGGCCGCGGCAGGCCGCCCATCCGGTACAGCTCGGTGAAGCCCTTGATCCCGAAGAGCGGGGTGCGCAGCTCGTGGCCCGCGTCGGCCATGAAGCGGCGCATCCGGGCCTCGGACTCGGCCCGTGCGGCGAACGCCCGCTCGATCTGGGCGAGCATGCCGTTCAGGGCCGTGCTCAGCCGCCCGACCTCGGTGTCGGGCGCGGCCAGGTCCGGCACCCGGCGGGACAGGTCGCCGGCGGCGATGGCGGCGGCGGTGTGGTCGATGCGGCGGAGCGGGCGCAGCCCGGCGTGCACCGCCAACCAGCCGATCCCGGCGAGCCCGGCCACCACCGCGCAGCCGATGAGCAGGCAGCCCACGCTCAGCCGGTCGATGATGGCGTCCCTCTCCTCCAGCGAGACGGCCACCGCCACCGTGCCACCGGACGCCCCGGGCGCGTCGTGGGGAAGGGCGAAGACCCGCCAGGACGAGCCTCCCCGCCGGTCCTCCGCTTCGAAGGGCCGGCCGCCGCGTGCGGCGACCGCGGCCCGGTCCAGCCGGGGCAGCCGGGGGCCGGAGACGGCCTCGCGGGGGGACCGGCGGGGTCCCTGCTCGACGGCCCCGGCAGCGTTCAGGTAGGTCACATGGAGGTCTCCGAGCAGGTCGGATCGTGTCATCAGGCCCTTGACGGGCGCGGTGGCCGAGCCGGGGACGGGGCCGGGCACGGGCGGCAGCCGGGAGACGACCGCCGCCAGCGGGGCCAGCTGGCCGTCCAGCCGTTCCGTCAGCTGGCCGTGCAGGACACCGATCACCAGCGCGTTGCTGATCGCCAGGCCGGCGCCCGCCAGGGTCACGCTGATGAGGATCAGCCGGGCGCGCAGCGACATCCGCAGGATCCGGCGTGGCACCCCCCGTACCCGGACGGCGGTCATGGCCTGGGGTTGCGCAGGACGTAGCCGACCCCGCGCACGGTGTGGATGAGCTTGGGCTCGGTGCCGTCCACTTTGCGTCGCAGGTAGCTGATGTACGACTCGACGATGCTCGTGTCACCGCCGAAGTCGTACTGCCACACCCATTCGAGGATCTGCTGTTTGGACAGGACCCGGCCGGCGTTCTCCATGAGGTGGTGCAGCAGCTTGAACTCCGTCGGGGAGAGGGCGATCCGCCGGCCCGCGCGCAGCACCTGGTGGCCTTCGGGGTCGAGTTCCAGGTCGGCCACGGTCAGCGTGGGGTCGTCGGCGAGGCCGCCGGTGCGGCGCAGGACGGCGTGGATGCGGGCGATGAGTTCCTCCACGCTGAACGGCTTGGTGACGTAGTCGTCGCCGCCCGCGCCCAGGCCGTCGATCTTGTCCTGGGTGGTGTCGCGGGCGGTGAGGAAGAGCACGGGCACGCCGGTCCGCCGCCCGGCCCCGCCCGGAGCCCGTTCCCGCAGGCGGCGGATCACCTCGAAACCGTCCATGTCCGGGAGCATGACGTCCAGCACGACCAGGTCCGGCGGGTTCCGGACGGCCGCCGCCACCGCGCCGGCCCCGGTCGCCGCGGACGTGACGGTGAAGCCGGCGAAGCGCAGGCTGGCCGCCAGCAGTTCCCGGATGGTGGGCTCGTCGTCGACCACCAGCAGGCTCACCCCCGCGTTCGGCGCCGGTCCGGCCGGTGCCCGATCTGCCCGCATACTCGTCCCCTCCGTTGGCCTGGGCCCAGGATCGGGCAGGTTTCGCCCACCCGTCCATCACGGTGCCCGGGCGTCTCTCCGACGCCTTCGGCGCGGCGGTCAGACGTCCCGGATCCGGAACACCGCGAAGGCGGCCGCCAGCACGACCAGCACGACCGCGCACATGACCCCGAACCCGGCCCAGGGGGCGAGGAGGGCCGGGTCCTGATGGACCGCCATGATCTGGCGGCCCGCCATGGTCGGCCAGAACCTCCCCATCGGGCGCGCCCAGGAGCCGGGCAGGACGGGGATGAAGGCGGGCACCAGGAAGGTCACCGCCACCACCACTGCGAAAGCGCCCGCGGTGGCCCTCAGCAGGGTGCCCGCGGCCACACCGAAGAGCCCCACCAGCGCCAGGTAGAGTCCGGCGCCGAACACCGCGCGCAACGCCTGCGGATCTCCCAGGGTCATGTGCGGGGCGCCATGGCCGGCCAGCAGGCGCTGCCCCACGAGGAAGGCGGCGAAGCCGGTGATCGTGCCCGTCGCGAGCGCGACCATGGCGAACACCGCGCTCTTCGCGGCCAGCAGCCGGCTCCGGCCGGGCACGACCGCGAGGCTGGTACCGATCATGCCGGTGGCGTACTCGGACGTGACGACGAGCACGCCCAGCACCCCGATGGCGCACTGGGCCAGGATGTATCCGGACAGGCCGACGGCCGCCGGATCGAACGCGGCCTGCTCCTCCGCCGTCGCGGCACCGTACTGCCGGCCGCGGGCGAGGCTGATCAGAGCACCCGCCCCCACGCCCAGCACCACGGTGCCCAGCAGCGTGTACGCGGTGGACCGTACCGTGCGGATCTTCGTCCACTCCGAGCGGACCGCGTCGGCGAACGTGGCGGACCGGCTTCCCCGCCGCGCCTGCGCCCCCATGGCCGGCGTCACGGCGCCGTTCCTTCGGCGGTCACGTATTCGGCGCTGTCCCGCGTCAGTTCCATGAACAACGTCTCCAGCGACGCCTGGCGCGGCGTCAGCTCGTACAGCGGCACCTCGTGGGCCGCCGCCAGGGTTCCGATCTCGGCGGCGTCCATGCCGCCCACGATGAGGACGCCGTCGTTCTCCGGACGCACGGTGGCCCCGGTGGCGGCGAGGCGGCGGGCCAGCTCTTCTGAACGAGGGGTGCGTACCCGTACCGTCCGGGGCGCCCTGGACCGGGTGAGCTCCTCGACGCTCGCGTCCGCGACCAGCCGCCCCCGCCCGAGGACGATCAGGTGATCGGCCGTCAGGGCCATCTCGGTCAGCAGGTGGCTGGACACCAGGACGGCGCGTCCCTCGCCCGCCAGGCCCCGCATGAGGCCGCGGATCCACGTGATGCCCTCCGGGTCGAGCCCGTTGACGGGTTCGTCGAAGACGAGCACCCCGGGATCGCCGAGGAGGGCGGCGGCTATGCCGAGCCGCTGCGCCATGCCCAGGGAGAACGTGCCGACCCGCCGCCGGGACGCCGCCGCCAGCCCGACCAGCCCGAGCACCTCGTCCACCCTCCGGCGGGGGATGCCGTTGCTCTGCGCGAGGCAGAGGAGATGGTCGAAGGCCCTGCGACCGCCGTGGACGGCGCGGGCGTCCAGGAGCGCGCCGACCTCCCTCATCGGGGCGGGGCTGCCGGCGTAGCGGCGGCCGTTGACCGAGACGGTCCCGCCGGACGGCGCCGCCAGCCCCAGGATCATCCGCATCGTCGTCGTCTTGCCGGCCCCGTTCGGCCCCGCGAACCCCGTCACCACACCCGGGCGCACCGTGAAGGTCAACTCGTCGACCGCGGTGATCCCGCCGAATCGCTTGGTCAGGCCACGAACCTCAATCACCGGTACTCCCTCGGGCGGCCCGGTCACGGTCACGGGGGACGCGGAGTCCCCATCCGATCCTGTGCATGCCGGACAGGCTGGCCGAACCGGCTGACCCTTTCCCCCGAGAACCTGTGAGCCTCCTGGGAACCAACCTCCTACAAACCGGACACGAGCCTTGAAAAGGGGGTCCATCCGCCCGCCACCGGGACGGAGTCCCCGGAAACTCCGAGGCTTCTCCCAGCCGGCGTTCCCGTCCCCGGTCGTCGGCCCCTGACCTGGCACCTGCCGTTGCGGTGAATCCCCCGGCCTACTCGTGTCCCAGGATCGGGTGCGGCCGATAGGGGGCCTCCAGGCGGGCCACCTCGTCCTCGTCGAGGGTCAGGCTCGCCGCGGCGACGGCGTCCTCGACGTGCCCGAGGCGGGTCGCGCCGACGATCGGCGCCGTGATGCCCGGACGTCCCAGAAGCCAGGCCAGGGCCACCTGGGCCGGGGGGACGCCGCGCTCGGCGGCGACCGCGCGTACGGCGTCCACGACGGCGAAGTCGGAGTCCTCGTACAGACGCTCGGCCAGGCGATCGCTGCTCGCCCGGACGGTACGGCGCTCACCGCCCCGTTCCCTGTTGCCCGCCAGCAGCCCGCGCGCCAGCGGGCTCCAAGGGATGAGGCCCACACCCTGGTCACGGCAGAGCGGGATCATCTCCCGCTCCTCCTCCCTGTAGACGAGGTTGTAGTGGTTCTGCATCGCCACGAACCGCGCCCAGCCGTGAGACCGCGCGGTGTACTGGGCTTTGGCGAACTGCCACGCGTACATGCTGGAGGCCCCGATGTAGCGGGCCTTGCCCGCCCGGACCACATCGTTCAACGCCTCCATCGTCTCTTCGATGGGCGTCTCGTAGTCCCACCGATGGATCTGGTAGAGGTCCACATACTCGGTCCCCAGCCGCCGCAACGAGGCGTCGATCGACGACAGCACGTGCTTGCGCGAGAGTCCCCGGTCGTTGGCCCCCGAGCCCATCGGGAAGTAGACCTTGGTGGCGAGCACGTAGTCGTCACGGCGCGGGAAGAACCGGGCCAGCAACCGCCCGGTGATCTCTTCCGAGCGCCCCCGCGAGTACATGTCGGCCGTGTCGAAGAACGTCACGCCGCCCTCCACCGCCCGGCGGACGATCGGTTCGGCCCCCTCCTCGTCCAGGTACCACTCCCAGTGCGCGGGGTCGCCGTAACTCATCATCCCCAGGCATACGCGCGAGACCTTCAGCCCCGTACGGCCGAGCCGGACCTGTTCCATGACGTCCCTTTCTTCGAACTGACCATTGTCGTGTGCGCGCCGGCTCAGTCCCGTACCGCCGAGCCGGTCTTGTCCCCCGCCTCCTCGACTCGTACGACCGGTGCCATGGCATCGCCGCGCGACTCCCGGTGCACGGCCACCCCCAGGATCACCAGCCCCACCCCCACGGCCTCGGCCGGCGACGGGACCTGAGCCAGCACCGCCACGCCGACCAGCACCGCGATCGCGGGGAGCAGCGCCGTCATCAGCGCGTAGGTGGCGCGGGCCAGCCGCGCCATCGCGAACTGGTCCAGGACGTACGGGATCACCGAGGAGCACAGGCCCACCCCGAAGCCCGCGGCCAGCGCGACCGGATCGGTGAGCGCCGGCACCATCTGGGCCCCGGCCACCGGGATCGAGACCACCGCGGCCACCACCATCGCCGCCGCGAGGCCGTCGATCCCCCCGGCCGCGCCGGTGCGTCCGGCCGCCCGGTGCGCGACCACGATGTACACCGCGAACAACGCCGCGTTGACGAAGGCGAAGGCGAACCCCATCGGCTCTCCCTCCAGCCGCACGTCCGTCAGCACGTACACGCCCCCGACCGCCGCGGCCAGCGCGGCCAGGTTCCGCGCCGTACGCGCGCCGAGGGCCGCCAGCGCGATCACCGGCAGGAACTCGATCGCCGCCACCGTGCCCAGGGGCAGCCGGGCGATCGCCATGTAGAAGGCGGCGTTCATGACCGCGAGCACGGCGCCCCACACCAGCACCGTACGGCGCCCCTCCCGGTCGAGACGGCGGAACGCGCGCCAGGGCCGGCGCCACAGCGCCAGCACCAGGGCCGCGGACCAGATCCGCAGCCCCGCGACCCCCAGAGGTTCGATCCGGGCGAACAAGAGGACGGCGAACGCAGGCCCCAAATAGTGGAAGACGGCGCTTCCCGAGAAGTACGACCAGGGCGGAAACGACATGGCCGTATGGTCGGCCAGTCCCTACTTTGGGGGAATGGCGAACCGAAAGGGCAGACCCGGCCGGGCCTTCGAACCCAAGCCGCTCGACGCCGTCGACCTACGCATCCTCACCGAGCTGCAACGCGACGCCCGCGTGAGCTTCGCCGAGCTGGGCCGCCGGGTGGCGCTGTCCCCGCCCGCCGTCGCCGAGCGCGTGCAGCGGCTGGAGGAGACCGGCGTCATCACCGGCTACCACGCCGCGGTGGACCCGGCCGTCCTGGGCTTCCCGATCACGGTCCTGGTCCGCGTCCGCCCGTCGCCCCGCGAGCTGAGCCGGATCCCCAAGATCGCCGACGAGATCCCGCAGATCGTGGAGTGCCACCGCATGACCGGGGACGACTGCTACTACTTCCTCGCCCATCTGCGCGGCATCGACGAACTGGAACCCCTGCTCGACCGCTTCACCCCCTACGCCCGGACCACCACCTCGATCCTGCAATCCGCCCCCGTCCCCCGCCGCCCCCTCCCCCTGCACGCCGACGCTCTCTGACCCCCATACGCCCGTCCGAAGGCCCCCCGCGTCCGGGACCTCGGGGCCACCGGCACTCCCCAGGGCGCCGCCCAGGGCGCGCCGCGCCCATCAAGCAGCATGCGCGTCCAGGACCTCACGAACCTCCGGCACGTCCCGGTACCGCTCAAGCCGAGCAAGCACGACCTTCCGCCGCCCACCGGTCTGGTCGCGCACTCGCAGCGCGGTGTCAGCGCAGCGGCACTGCGACCTAACCTCCGCGCCATAGTGAAAGTGCTTAGCCTGTGCCCATGGGCACTCGGAATATCGGACAGCGTCTCCAGGAGTGGCGTAAGCGGCGCGGGCTCACTCAACGAGAACTGGCCGCGCTTGCCGGAGTATCCCTCTCGCTCGTCAGGAAACTAGAACAAGGTGAACGCGAAGACGCCCGTTTGGAGACATTGCGCAAGTTCGCCTCGGCTCTCAACATTTCGACCTCAGCGTTGATCGAGATATCGGACCCGATGGCGTCCCCGTCCACGGGCACCGCCACCGGTCGATGGGAGTCCGTACGCAGGGCATTGCACGGGCTGGAGACAGACGAGATCGCCGAGCCGCCCACCTCCGACGGGGTGGCGCGGTCCTTGGCCTCCGCCATGCCCCTCTTCGCCGGAGATCGCTACTCGCAACTGGCCACGGCACTCCCGCCGATGCTGCGCGACGCCGCCGCACTCGGGCGCGAGGGCCGGGTGGTACGGGCACGCCTGCTCCACCACACAGGGTGGCTGCTGACCCAGACTCGCCAGTTCGAGCTGGCGGACCTGGCGTTGCGGCGTGCACTGGACGATGCGTCCGATCGGCTGGACGCCGCGGCCACGATCAACACGCTCGCCTGGCTGCTGATACGGCAGGGGCGGCTCTCCGAAGCCATCGGCCTCGCGGCGGAGTGGGCGGACGAGGTCGAGCCCCGCATGTCCCGCGCGACCGTGGCGGAACTGTCGACCTGGGGCTGGCTGCTCGTGCGGCTCTCGGCGGCGGCCGTGCGCGACAACCGGCCCGGGGAGGCGGAGGACGCGATCCGGCTGGCGCGCGCGGCGGCCGTGGCGATGGGGGGCGAGTACTCGCCCGCCGGTGACTTTCTACGCGCCTTCGGCCCGCTCACGGTGGCCATGAAGAGGACGGAGAACGCCATGGTGGAGGACAAGCCTGACCAGGTGCTCGCCATGGCGCAGCGCATACCGGTCGGCGACCTGCGTCCCACGTCGAACAACCGGAACCGTCATCTGCTCGATGTCGCCAAGGCCCGGGTGCAGCTCCGGCAGCACGCGGAGGCGTTCGAGCTATTGCAGGGCATCCGGCACGAGGCCCCGCAGTGGACGACCAATCAGCGCTATGCGCGGGATATCTTCGGACAGATCGTCGCGCGGCGAAGGACCCTGACTCCGGATATGAGGGAATTCGCCGACTTTATTCAGCTGCCGGTATGACGCCGCGTGGCACTTTACGAGGCGGTCGGCTGAGAGTGCCATTGGCGGGACGGCGCCGAATACTTAGCGTTCACGCATGGACACGGAAACGAGTACCGCCGTCCCGGCGGCTACCTGGCGGGACGCGGCGTCGGGGTTGGTCGGCGCGCTGGAGGCTCGTGGGCTGGCGGCCGAGATCTGCGGGCATGGGGCGGTACGGGCCCGTAACCCGGCCTGCGGCCCTCCGGACCCCGGTGATGCCCTCGGAAGGCGGCTCAGCCCCGGCCTCCAGCAGGAGGTCCTGTGCCGCACCAATGCCGCCACAGGCACGCTCTGGTGGTTCTGGGCGTGGTCGGGGCCGGAACGCGGGTCCGCACCCGACCTCGAACCGCTCTGCCCCCTGGAGGACATCTGGCGGGCGGCTGAACGGATCGCCCACGTCCTGGCGGTCCCGGCGGAGGACTCCGGCGATGCCCTGCCCTAGACCTCCGTTCTCGAACGACGCCGTGTGGCTGGTGGTCGCGCAGGTACGGCGGGAGTTTCCGGGCGTCGTCGCCTGGTACGGCTGGGCCACCCGGTCATGGTGGGCGTACGTTCCTCTGCGGGACGGGGCCCGGCTGGTGGAGGCGCCCACTCCCCGCGTGCTGCGGGAGGCCATCGAGAACGCGGCCCACCGGCCCTTCCCAAAGGGCCCGCTTTGAGGTGAGGCCGTCTTCCACAGGGTGTGGAAGACGGCCTCTTCGGTCAGCCGGTGATGTAGAGCTTCTGGTCGAAGACGCCCGAGCCGGCGGTGGTCTCACCGCGTGCCGTGGCGTTGCCGTTGCCCGTGCCGGTCGTCGGGCACAGCGAGCTGCTGCCCGTCAGCCGGTCGAGCCGGGCGTTGTTCAGGCTGCCCTGGGCGTCGTCGACGCTGGGAACGGGACGGTTGGGGTTGTCGCGGTTGTAGACGTTGAAGGTGAGCGAGCCGACCGTGGAGCCGAAGCCGTAGTAGCAGGTCTGGGTGCCCAGGATGTTCATGACGACCTTGATCCTGAGGCCGGGGTCGCTGATGGACAGGGTGCCGTCCCGGCCACCGGCGACCGGGGCGTAGGTGACCTGGCCCTGGGTGTAGGGCAACCCCTCGAAGGCGACCTGCGCGCTGCCCGCCGAACTCGAGCAGGCACCGACCGTGGCCTGGTTGAGCGTTCCGGTGCCGGCGGACTGGACCGTCCCGGTCAGCGTGACCTGGGGACAACTCGCGGTGATGTTGATGCCCAGGACGGTGGCGGTGAAGGTCAGGTTCCCGATGTTGGTGATCCGCCAGTTGCCGGAGTAGGCGGCTCCGGTGGCGGTGTCGCGGCGGACCGTGGTGGTCGCCGCGGTGGCGCTGCCCGCCGTGAGCGTGAGCGCGGCGCCGGCCGCGACCGCGGACACGCCGATCCTGGTCAGGGTTCTCATGCTTCCTCCTCGGTGAACCCCGCTGACGCCTCCGGCGCGTGATCGGCGACGCAAGGCCCTGCGCGCCGCGCGCCGGCCCCCACCGCGGTGCCTGCTTTTTATCCCGACCGCGCCGCGGACGCTGTAAGGGCGGCTGATAAACGCGGCGGGCACGCTGTGAGGGCGGCTGCTGAACGGTCCGCCGGAAAGAGCCCTCGGGAACGCCGAAAGGCCCCGTCCCTACGTTGACTTGCGGCGAGTGCACCCATGTCACCCATGTCGAGGACGGCCGCGACGAGCACCGCACGCGGGGGCCGGCGGAGCTGCGGGAGAAGCTCGACCTTCCCCGGACCCGCTGAGAGCGCCACCGGTGAAAGGCGAGAGGCCCCTTCCGAGCCAGGCTCGGAAGGGGCCCCTGTCGCGCTTCGCCCTCGGACGTGCCGCTACTTACCGGTTGTACTGACCGAAGTCGTACTCCTCCAGCGGAACGGCCTCGCCGGAGCCCTGACCGAACGCGTACTCGGCACCGTCGTCGTACGAGCCGACCGAGTACACCGCGGCCTTGGCCTCCTCGGTGGGCTCGACCCGGACGTTGCGGTACTGCGGCATGCCGGTACCGGCCGGGATGAGCTTACCGATGATGACGTTCTCCTTGAGGCCCAGCAACGGGTCGCTCTTGGCGTGCATGGCCGCCTCGGTGAGCACCCGGGTGGTCTCCTGGAAGGACGCCGCCGACAGCCACGACTCGGTCGCCAGGGACGCCTTGGTGATCCCCATGAGGACCGGACGGCCCGCGGCGGGCACCCCGCCCTCGGCGACCACGCCGCGGTTGGTCTCCTCGAAGAGGGGACGCTCCACCAGGTCGCCGGGGAGCAGGTCGGTGTCGCCCGACTCCAGGATGTTCACCCGCTTGAGCATCTGGCGAACGATGATCTCGATGTGCTTGTCGTGGATCGACACACCCTGAGACCGGTAGACCTCCTGGACCTCCTGGACGAGGTGCAGCTGCACCGCGCGGGGGCCGAGGATGCGCAGCACCTCGTGCGGGTCGATCGCGCCCACGATGAGCTTCTCGCCCACCGCGACCCGCTCGCCCTCCTTGACCAGCAGGCGGGACCGCATCGGAACCTGGTAGGCGATCTCCTCCGAGCCGTCGTCCGGGACGATGACGACCTTGCGGGTCTTCTCCGTCTCGTCGATCTTGACTCGGCCGGCCACCTCGCTGATCGGGGCCATTCCCTTGGGGATACGGGCCTCGAACAGCTCGGTCACACGCGGCAGACCATGGGTGATGTCACCGCCGGCCACACCACCGGTGTGGAACGTGCGCATGGTCAGCTGGGTGCCGGGCTCGCCGATGGACTGCGCGGCGATGATGCCGACGGCCTCACCGACGTCCACCCGCTTGCCGGTGGCCAGCGAACGGCCGTAGCAGGCGGCGCAGACACCGATCTTGGCCTCGCAGACCAGCGCGCTGCGGGTCCGCACCTCCTCGACACCGGCCTCGACCAGGCGGGCGACCACCGAGTCCGACAGGTCGGTGTCGCCCGGGAAGATGACCGTCCCGTCGACCACGACGTCATCGGCGATGGTCCGGCCGATCAGGCTGGTCTCCGTGGTGGCCAGGCTGGTCAGCGTGCCGTCCGGCAGGCGGTCGGCCACCCGGAACGGGATCGTGCGGTCGGTGCCGCAGTCCTCCTCCCGGACGATGACGTCCTGCGCGACGTCCACCAGACGCCGGGTCAGGTAACCCGAGTCGGCGGTCCGCAGCGCGGTGTCGGCCAGGCCCTTCCGGGCGCCGTGGGTCGAGATGAAGTACTCGACCACCGACAGGCCCTCGCGGAACGAGGACTTGATCGGCCGCGGGATGGTCTCGCCCTTGGGGTTGGAGACCAGACCGCGCATACCGGCGATCTGCCGGACCTGCAGCGGGTTGCCTCGGGCACCGGAGTTGACCATCATCCAGACCGGGTTGGTCCGGGGGAAGGCCTTCTCCATGTCCACCGCGACGTCCGCCGTGGCCTTGTTCCAGATCTCGATGAGCTCCTGCTTGCGCTCGTCATCGGTGATCAGACCGCGGTTGAACTCGCGCTGCACCTTGTCGGCGCGGCGCTCGTACACATCGAGGATCTCGGCCTTGTTCGGCGGGACGACGACGTCCTCGATCGAGATGGTGACCCCGGACCGGGTGGCCCAGTGGAAACCGGTGCTCTTGAGGGCGTCCAGCGCGTTGGCCACCTCGACCTTGGGGTAGGTCTCGGCCAGCTCGTTCACGATCGCCGACAGCTGCTTCTTGCCGACCTCGTAGTTGACGAACGGGAAGTCGGCGGGCAGCGTCTCGTTGAACAGCGCCCGGCCCAGGGTGGTCTCCAGCCGGTACGGCCGACCGGGCTCGTGGCCCTCGGGCGCCTGCCAGCCGCGCGGCGGCGGGACGTCCTTGAGCCGAATCTGGATCTTGGCCTGCAGATCCAGCTCCGCCCGGTCGTAGGCCATGATGGCCTCGGCGACCGAACCGAACGCGCGGCCCTCGCCCTCGGCACCCTCCTTCTCCGTGGTCAGCCAGTACAGACCGATGACCATGTCCTGGGTGGGCATGGTGACCGGCTTGCCGTCCGACGGCTTGAGGATGTTGTTGGTCGACAGCATCAGGATCCGCGCCTCGGCCTGCGCCTCGGCCGACAGCGGCAGGTGCACCGCCATCTGGTCGCCGTCGAAGTCGGCGTTGAACGCGGTGCAGACCAGCGGGTGGATCTGGATGGCCTTGCCCTCGACCAGCTGCGGCTCGAACGCCTGGATGCCCAGCCGGTGCAGGGTCGGCGCGCGGTTCAGCAGCACGGGGTGCTCGGTGATGACCTCTTCGAGGACGTCCCACACCACCGGGCGGGCCCGCTCGACCATGCGCTTGGCGCTCTTGATGTTCTGCGCGTGGTTGAGGTCGACCAGCCGCTTCATCACGAACGGCTTGAACAGCTCCAGCGCCATCTGCTTGGGCAGGCCGCACTGGTGCAGCTTCAGCTGCGGGCCGACCACGATGACCGAACGGCCGGAGTAGTCGACGCGCTTGCCCAGCAGGTTCTGGCGGAACCGGCCCTGCTTGCCCTTGAGCATGTCCGACAGCGACTTCAGCGGACGGTTGCCCGGCCCGGTGACCGGACGGCCGCGGCGGCCGTTGTCGAACAGCGCGTCGACGGCCTCCTGCAGCATCCGCTTCTCGTTGTTGACGATGATCTCGGGCGCGCCCAGGTCGAGCAGCCGCTTGAGCCGGTTGTTCCGGTTGATCACACGCCGGTACAGGTCGTTCAGGTCGGAGGTGGCGAACCGGCCACCGTCCAGCTGGACCATCGGACGCAGGTCCGGCGGGATCACCGGGATGCAGTCCAGCACCATGCCCAGCGGCGAGTTGCGGGTGTTGAGGAACGCCGAGACGACCTTGAGCCGCTTCAGGGCGCGGGCCTTCTTCTGGCCCTTGCCGGTACGGATGATCTCGCGGAGCTTCTCGGCCTCGGCCTCGAGGTCGAAGTTCTGCAGCCGGGCCTGGATGGCCGCGGCGCCCATGCCGCCCTCGAAGTACTTGCCGAAGCGGTCCCGCATCTCGCGGTAGAGCAGCTCGTCGCCCTCGAGGTCCTGGACCTTGAGGTTCTTGAAGCGGCTCCAGACCTCCTCCAGGCGGTCGAGTTCGCGCTGCGCGCGGTCGCGCAGCTGCTTCATCTCCCGCTCGGCACCGTCGCGCACCTTGCGCTTCTGGTCGGCCTTGGCGCCGGCCGCCTCCAGCTCCGCCAGGTCGCCCTCCAGCTTCTGCTGGCGGGCCTCGACCTGGGCGTCGCGGGCCTGCTCGACCTGCTGGCGCTCCACCGAGATGTGCGCCTCCAGCGTGGGCAGGTCGCGGTCGCGACGCTCCGCGTCCACACTGGTGATCATGTAGGCCGCGAAGTAGATGATCTTCTCGAGATCCTTCGGGGCCAGGTCCAGCAGGTAGCCCAGCCGGCTGGGCACGCCCTTGAAGTACCAGATGTGGGTGACCGGGGCGGCCAGCTCGATGTGGCCCATCCGCTCACGCCGCACCTTGGCACGGGTCACCTCGACGCCGCAGCGCTCACAGATGATGCCCTTGAACCGGACGCGCTTGTACTTGCCGCAGTAGCACTCCCAGTCCCGGGTGGGACCGAAGATCTTCTCGCAGAAGAGCCCGTCCTTCTCCGGCTTGAGGGTCCGGTAGTTGATCGTCTCCGGCTTCTTGACCTCACCGTGCGACCACTGCCGGATGTCGTCCGCCGTGGCGAGGCCGATCCGCAGCTCGTCGAAGAAATTGACGTCGAGCACTTGCATTTCCCCTTATGAATCAGACCTCGTCGACACTCATCGCACCCTCGTTGGGGCGCCGAGAGAGGTCGATGCCGAGCTCCTCCGCCGCGCGGAAGACGTCCTCGTCGGTGTCACGCATCTCGATGGACATGCCGTCGCTGGAGAGCACCTCGACGTTGAGGCACAGCGACTGCATCTCCTTGATGAGCACCTTGAACGATTCCGGGATGCCCGGCTCCGGGATGTTCTCGCCCTTGACGATGGCCTCGTAGACCTTCACGCGGCCGAGCACGTCGTCGGACTTGATGGTCAGCAGCTCCTGCAGGGCGTAGGCCGCACCGTAGGCCTCCAGCGCCCAGACCTCCATCTCGCCGAAGCGCTGGCCGCCGAACTGGGCCTTACCACCCAGCGGCTGCTGGGTGATCATGGAGTACGGACCGGTCGACCTGGCGTGGATCTTGTCGTCCACCAGGTGGAGCAGCTTGAGGATGTAGATGTAGCCGACCGAGATCGGGTCCTTGTACGGCTCGCCGGTACGCCCGTCGAAGAGCCGGGCCTTACCGCCGGGGCCGACCAGGCGGTCGCCGTCGCGGTTGGGCAGGGTGCTGGCGATCAGGCCGGTGACGTCGTCCTCGCGGGCGCCGTCGAACACCGGCGTGGCGGTCTTGGTCCACGGCTCGGCCTCGTCGGCGCCGATCTCCTGGAGAGCGCGCTTCCACGACTCGTCGTCGCCCTCGACCTTCCAGCCGCGGCTGGCCACCCACCCGAGGTGGGTCTCCAGGACCTGGCCGACGTTCATCCGGCCGGGCACGCCCAGCGGGTTGAGAACGATGTCGACCGGGGTGCCGTCCTCCAGGAACGGCATGTCCTCGACCGGCAGCACCTTGGAGATGACGCCCTTGTTGCCGTGCCGGCCGGCCAGCTTGTCACCGTCGGTGATCTTGCGCTTCTGCGCCACGTAGACGCGGACCAGCTCGTTCACGCCCGGCGGGAGCTCGTCGCCCTCGTCCCGGCTGAACACCCGGACGCCGATGACCTTGCCCTGCTCGCCGTGCGGCACCTTCAGGGAGGTGTCGCGGACCTCGCGGGCCTTCTCACCGAAGATCGCGCGCAGCAGCCGCTCCTCCGGCGTCAGCTCGGTCTCCCCCTTCGGGGTGACCTTGCCGACCAGGATGTCGCCGGGGACGACATCGGCGCCGATGCGGACGATGCCGCGCTCGTCGAGGTCGGCCAGCACCTCCTCGGAGACGTTCGGGATGTCCCGGGTGATCTCCTCGGGGCCCAGCTTGGTGTCGCGGGCGTCGACCTCGTGCTCCTCGATGTGGATCGAGGACAGGACGTCGTCCTGCACGAGGCGCTGGGAGAGGATGATGGCGTCCTCGTAGTTGTGGCCCTCCCACGGCATGAACGCCACCAGGAGGTTCTTGCCGAGCGCCATCTCGCCCTGGTCGGTGCACGGGCCGTCGGCGACGACCTGGCCCTCCTCGACCCGCTGCCCCTCCACCACGATGGGCTTCTGGTTGAAGCAGGTGCCCTGGTTGGACCGCTTGAACTTCGTCACGCGGTACGTCGTCCGCGTGCCGTCGTCGTTCATGACCGTGATGTAGTCGGCCGAGACCTCTTCGACCACGCCGGACTTCTCGGCGATGATCACGTCACCGGCGTCGACCGCGGCACGGTACTCCATGCCGGTGCCCACCAGCGGCGCCTCGCTGCGCAGCAGCGGCACCGACTGGCGCTGCATGTTGGAGCCCATCAGCGCCCGGTTGGCGTCGTCGTGCTCCAGGAACGGGATCATCGCGGTGGCCACCGAGGCCATCTGCCGCGCCGAGACGTCCATGTACTGGACCTCGCGCGGGCCCACCAGCTCGACCTCGCCGCCCTTCTTGCGGACCAGCACCCGGTCCTCGGCGAACGTGCCGTCCTCGCCCAGCGCCGAGTTGGCCTGCGCGATGATGTACCGGTCCTCCTCGTCGGCGGTGAGGTAGTCGATCTGGTCGGTGACCCGGCCGTCGACGACCTTGCGGTACGGCGTCTCGACGAACCCGAACGGGTTGACCCGGCCGAACGCGGCCAGCGAGCCGATCAGGCCGATGTTGGGGCCTTCCGGCGTCTCGATCGGGCACATGCGGCCGTAGTGCGACGGGTGGACGTCACGGACCTCCATGCCCGCCCGCTCACGCGACAGACCGCCCGGACCCAGCGCCGACAGGCGGCGCTTGTGGGTCAGGCCGTCCAGGGGGTTGGTCTGCTGCATGAACTGCGACAGCTGGCTGGTGCCGAAGAACTCCTTGATGGAGGCCACGACCGGCCGGATGTTGATCAGGGTCTGCGGCGTGATCGCCTCGACGTCCTGGGTGGTCATCCGCTCGCGGACGACGCGCTCCATCCGGGCCAGGCCCAGCCGGACCTGGTTCTGGATCAGCTCGCCCACCGTGCGCAGCCGCCGGTTGCCGAAGTGGTCGATGTCATCGACCTCGATCGGCACCGGGACGGTGCCCAGGGTGCTCTCCTCCTCGCCGGCGTGCAGCCGGACGAGGTACTCGATGGTGGCGACGACGTCGTCCTCGGTCAGCGTCCCCTGGTTCATGTCCAGGTCGAGACCGAGCTTCTTGTTGACCTTGTAACGCCCGACCTTGGCCAGGTCGTAGCGCTTGGGGTTGAAGTACAGGTTCTCCAGCAGGGTCTGCGCCGACTCCTTGGTCGGCGGCTCGCCCGGACGCAGCTTGCGGTAGATGTCCAGCAGCGCGTCGTCCTGGCCGGAGGTGTGGTCCTTCTCCAGGGTGACGTTGATCGACTCGTAGCCGCCGAACCGCTCGCGGATGCGGTCCTCGGTCCAGCCGAGGGCCTTGAGCAGTACGGTCACCGGCTGCTTGCGCTTGCGGTCGATGCGCACGCCAACGTTGTCGCGCTTGTCGATCTCGAACTCGAGCCAGGCGCCGCGGCTCGGGATGACCTTGCAGCCGTAGATGTCCTTGTCCGACGCCTTGTCGAGGGCGCGGTCGAAGTAGACACCGGGCGAACGGACCAGCTGGGAGACGACCACCCGCTCGGTGCCGTTGATGATGAAGGTGCCCTTGGGCGTCATGAGCGGGAAGTCGCCCATGAACACCGTCTGGCTCTTGATTTCACCGGTGGTGTTGTTGATGAACTCCGCCGTGACGAACATGGGGGCGGAGTAGGTCATGTCCTTGTCCTTGCACTCCTCGACGGAGTACTTGGGCGGCTCGAACCGGTGGTCCCGGAACGACAGGGACATGGTCCCGGAGAAGTCCTCGATGGGACTGATCTCTTCGAAGATCTCCTCAAGACCCGACTGGGTCGGGACGCTCTTACTTCCGGCCTTCTGGGCCGCCTCGACCCGGGCCTTCCACCTCTCGTTGCCCAACAGCCAGTCAAACGAGTTGGTCTGCAGCGCGAGGAGGTCCGGGACTTCGAGCGGCTCCTTGATGCGCGCGAAGGAGACGCGGTTCGGACCGGTTGCGGTATTCGAGGCGTTGCGCGAGGCTGCCAAGAGTGGTCCTTCCGAGGGCTCGCGGCGTAATTTGACGACACGCACGCCAGACGTTCCAGGTGCGGGACCCCGGGCTCGAACCCCCTCGAAGGGGGACGGAACGGGGTGGTCTCACACGTGGATAGTCAGAGGGCAGCGCAAAGGGGCAGTGTAGCCGACCACCACACCGCTCGCAACTCTACCGCCGCAGTATGCATCACAGTTGCCATGGAGCATCGCCCCTCAGGGCCTTCGAGTCAAGAGCGGACTTGGACTTTTCGGGCTCTGACCTGCAGTGAGGAAGGCCATAGTTTAGGATCCCCGGCGCTACCCACGGGTAGACGCGCGGAAGGCGCCGGAACGGGGTGTCGTCCGGCGCCTTCCCGGGCCAGGCCGGCGGGCGCGCCGCCGGAGGAATCCGCAGGTCAGATCATCTGAAGCTCGGAGACGAGCCAGCGGTCGCCGACCTTGGCCATCACGAGCCGCAGCGTGTACTGGTTGGGGGTGCGCTCCGCGCTGGCCCCCTTCGCGGTCTGCTGGTTCAGGTAGACCAGCGCGATCGCCTTGTCACCGTCGAGGCTCTCCACGGCCGTCCGGACCGCCGTGCCCTCAACCACCGCCTGCTGCTGGGTGGCCGACGGCTTCACCTGGGAGATCTGCTGCTCGAACTGGCGGCGGAAGTTCCCCGTGGTGTGGCCGGTCGCGCGCTTGAGGTCGGCGTCGATGGTCCGGAAGTCGTACGACGACAGGTCCTCGGCCGCCTGCTTGGCGGCGATCCCGGCCTGCATGGTGGCCTTCTCGTCGGCCTTGATCCCCTGCACGGCCGTGAACAGCCAGCCCAGGAGCCCGGCCAGGGCCAGATTCACCGCGACCAGCGCGTACGCCCGGCCGCTCAGCGCCGGAAGGCGGCGCCTGCGCGCCACGGGCTCGACGGCGTCACCATCGTCGGCCGAGTCGGCCGAGACGTCGGCGTCCTCCGCGTCGTCCTCGTCCGTTTCATCCTCGGCCGCCTCGCCGGCCGAGGCTTCGGTGGACTTCTCGGGCTTCTCCGGCTTCTCCAGCTTCTCCGGCTTCTCCAGGTTCTCCGGCTTCTCGGACGTGTCCGCCTTCTTGGTCTTCTTGGCCTTCTTCGCCTTCTTGGAGATCTCGACCTTCTCGGCGGGGGCCGTGGACGCGTCCTCGCCCTCGTCCGCCGCCTCGGCGCCGGCGTCCCCGGCCGTCGCGCCCTCGCCGCCGGACGCGCCCTCCGGTCCGCCCTTCGATCCGCCCTCCGGCTCGGCCCCGGACCGTTCCGGGTCGGGGTCGGCCTCGATCTCCCGTTCGGCCTCCTCGGCCTCCCGGAGGGCGGCCTCGGCCTCCGCCTCGGCCTCCTTGGCCCTTCTCGCGGCCTCAGCGGCCCGCTGACGGGCTTTCTCGGCCTTCCGGGCCTTCTGCTCGGCTTCGCGCTCTTCGCGCCTCAGCGTCGTCATGGGACCAGTCCCAGCTTGGAGACGAGCCAGCGGTCGCCGACTCGGGTGAGGGCCATCTCGAAGCGGTAGTACCGCGGAGCGCCCTGCTTGACCTTCGGGCTGGTGGTCGTCGCGTTGATCGCGACCATCACCTCGGCGGAGTCCCCGTCCATGGAGATCACCCCGGCGCGAACCTGCTGGACCTGCGAGATGGACTGGGTCTTGGTGGCGGTGTCAGCGATGATCTTGGCCTGGGTGGCCCACTGGTTCTTGACGTCGCCCGTCATCCCCGCGAGCACCCGGTCGATGCCCTTCTGCACCTCGCGGTAGTCCAGGCTCGCCAGGTTCACCCCGGTCTGGCGGGCGGCCTGGGTGGCCGCGGCGCGCTGCTTCTCGCGGTCCTGGCCCTTCCACCACTGGTCATAGCCGTAAAACCCGGCCACGGCGGCGAGCGCCACCGCGAGCACGCCCAGGACGATCACGGTGACCCGGTCACCGCGGCCCCGCGACGCCGCGGCGTCGACCGCGTCGGTCGCGCCGTACTTCATCGCGTCGCCTCCTCCATCGGATCGGTCGTACACACCGGCGTCACCGGCGTTCGCGTTCTCTCCCCCGCGCCCGGCCGGCGCTCACGCCGGCCCTCAACGCGACAGCGGACCGAGCAGGAGCATCTTCCAGGAGGCGTCCCCGAGGAGCCGCTGCTGGCCGCCCGAGTAGCCGATGCCGTACCGCTTGCCGTCCGGCCCGTAGACCACGCCGGTCGAAGGATCGTATCCGGCGAGTTCCACGGTCCCGGAGGAAAACGGGACGTACAGGCTGCCCTGCGGCTGGGCGGCGGGCTGCTCCTGCTCCTTGCCCTCCTTGCCCTCCGCCTTGGCCTTGGCCTTGGCCTCGGGGGTCTGCTCGGCACCGGACCCCTGCGCCGCCCCGCCCGAACCGCCCGAGCCGCCGCCGTACGCGCCGCCCTCGGGGAACCCGGCGCCGTCGGTCGCGCCCGGCGGGACCTGGGGCTTCGGCGCGATCGCGTCCTTGGGGAAGTTGCGGGCACCGCGGACGACCTTGCCGGAGTCGCCCGGCTCGGTGCAGCCCGAGTCCAGCCGGGGCTTCTTGTCACCGGTGAACTGCGGCCAGCGCTTCTGCACCTTCTCGTAGCCCTTGGTGCAGGGCGCGGGAGAGTCGATGTTGAGCGCCAGTCCGAGGTGCTGGGTGCCGTCTCCGGGCGTCACGGTGAACGCGCCGCCCACGGTGAGCGGGTACAGGATGAACAGCGACCGCAGCCCGGCCTTGCGGGACGCGATGATCTGGCCCGTCGTGGTCATGTTGGCCAGCAGCACCGGCAGCGTCGGCGCGAGGCCGTCGATGGTCTTGTCGACCTGGACGACCGTGCCCGGGGTCGCGTCGAGGGTGGCGCGCAGCGCCGGGTCGTCCCGCCGCAGCTGGGTGGTCAGCTCGTTCAGGTTGCGCGCGAACCCACGGATGTTGGCGCCCTGCGCGCGCTGGGTGTTCAGCACGGTGGCGCCGTCGTCCAGCAGCCGCTTGGTGTCGGGGTACGCCTCCTCGGCGGTCTGGATCAGCCGGTCGGTGTCGTCCAGGATCGCCTTCAGGTCGGCGGCGGAACCGTTGAACGCCTTGTCCAGCTCGTCCACGATCGTCCCGAGGTGCTGCGGGTTCACCGACGACACCAGCTTGTCGACGTTGCGCAGGAGTTCGGCGGTGGACACCGGGAGCTTGGTCAGGCGGCGCGGGATCGTGTACGGCGCGCCCTCGTCCAGGTACGGGCCGGTGGCCTTGCTGGGCTGGAGGTCGATGTACTGCTCGCCGACCGCGGAACGGTTGGCGACCACGGCGGAGGTGCCCTCGCGGGGGATCCGCTTGCCGCGGTCGAGCAGCAGCTTGACCTTGATGCCGTCGCGGGTGAGCTGGATCGGGCCGACCCGGCCCACCGCCACCCCGCGGTAGGTCACCTCGGCGTTGGTGAACACGCCGCCGGAGTCGCTCAGGTCGACGTAGGCGGTGTACTGGCGGCCCAGCAGGGTGCGGCCCACGCCGATGTAGTTCACCGAGACGATCGTGACGCCGATGATCGTGATGAGGGTGAACGCGATCAGCTGGATCTTGACGCCGCGCTTGAGGATCACGACAGGCCCCCCGTCATCAGGGTCCGGAGATCGTTGCGTCCGGGTTCGGGGGCCAGCGAGCGCGGCCGGTTCGTGCCGTTCCCGCCCGTGCCGCCCGTGCCGCCCGTGCCGTTCTGGGTGCCGCCGAGGCCCGGGAGCCCGCCGCCGGTGCCGGGCAGGCCCGGCAGGCCGCCGCCACCCGTACCGCCGTTACCGCCCGTGCCCCCGGTACCGCCGGTACCGCCCGGCATCTCCGGCAGCACGCCCAGCGGCGACTGGGGCAGGGTCACGTTCGGGACGGTCAGCATGTTGCGCATCTGCTGGGCGCCGCCCAGGAGTCCTTCCAGCTCGGTGCCGCCGAACAGGTTGCGGGCGATGCTCTCGAAGTCCAGGTCGAGGGTGAGCCGGACGTTGCCGTAGTCGCCCTTGATGACGTTGTCGAACGTCGCGGGGAACGGGAACGTCAGCAGGCCCTCCAGCGACTTGGGCAGATCCGCGCCGGCCTTGTTGAGGTTGCGCAGGATCGTCTCCAGGTCCTTGAGGTTGGCCAGCAGGTCGGCCTGGGACTTCTTGATCACGTCGGTGGTGGTGCGGCTGAGCTTGTCCAGCGCCACCAGCATCTTGGTGAGGTCGGCCCGGTTGCGGTTGAGCACCGCCAGCGCCGGGCCGGTCTTGTCGACGGTGTCGGCGATGGTGCGGCGCTCGGCCGACAGCTTGCCGGTCAGCCGGTCGATGCTGTCGATCGCCCGGGTGATCTCGCCGCGGTTGCGGTCCAGCGTGCCCACGAACGTGTTCACCCGGTTCAGCACCGACTTGATCGTCGCGGTACGCCCGTCCATCGCGGTGTTCAGCTCGCGGGTGATGGTGGAGATCTGCTCGATGCCGCCGCCGTTGAGCAGCATCGACATCGCCGACAGCACCTCCTCGATCTCGGTGCTGCGGGTGGTGCGGCCCAGCGGGATCAGGTCGCCGGAGGCCAGCTCGCCGCGGGCTCGCTCGCCGGGCGGGTTGGCCAGCGCCACGAACTTCTCGCCCAGCAGGCTGGTCTGGCCGATGGTGGCGACCGCGTTGTCACCGAGCTTGGTGTCGTTCCGCACCTTGAGGGTGACCACGGCGTGCCAGCCGTTCTGGCCGACGCCCTTCCCGCCGGCCAGCTCGATCTTGTCGACCTTGCCGACCGAGACGTCGTTGACCTTGACCACCGACTGCGGCACCAGGTCGAGCACGTTGGCGAACTCGACCTTGACCGTCTTGGGGGAGGAACCGAGGTCGGGACCGCCGGGGAGCGGAACCGAGTCGACGCCGCGGAACGAGCACCCCGAGAGGGCGGTCGCGCAGGCGATCGCGGCGACGCCCGGCTTGAAGGGGAACCTCATCGGCCACCTCCCGGAAGCAGCGCGCGCACGTCCCGGGGCTTGGACTGCCCGGTGGACGTCGTGGTCTTGGTCTTGCCGCCGCCACCGCCGCCACCGCCGCCGCTGCCGGTGCCGCCGCCGGCCGCGCCGCTCCGGCCGCCCGGCCCGTAGGCGTCCGGCGGGATCGGCTCAGGGTCGTAGTGCGTGGTCAGCGCGGTGATCCAGGACAGGTCCAGGCTCAGCCCGGTCAGCGCCTTGCCGATCCCGTTGACCGGGGTGACGAAGTCCAGGCACTGCTTGGGCGGGGTGCCGACCGAGTAGGCCAGCGAGCAGATCCAGTCCGCCAGGTCGTGGAACTGGCGCAGGTCGGCCCGGTTGTGGATGGTGCCGCTGATCGGGTCGTACGCGCGGGCCAGGTTGTTGACGCCCAGCGGCGCCACCTGGAGCAGCTCGGTGAACGCCTCCTTCTCCTTCACCAGCACCCCGGTGATCTGCGCCAGCTGCCGGACGTTGTCGGCGAGCTGGCCCCGGTTGTCCTTGATGAAGCGCTGGACGTTGCGCAGCGTGGGGGCGAGCGTGTTGAGCGCGGCGCTCAGCTCCTCCTTCTCCCCCGCCAGCTGCCCCGACACCCCGTTCAGGTGACCGGTGAACTGCCGGATCTGCTGGTCGTTGGCCTTCATCGTGGCGGTGATGATCCGCAGGTTCTGGATGGTCTTGGCCACGTCCTCGCGGTCCGCGCTGAGGGTGCTGAGCATCTTGGAGGTGTCGCCGATGGTCTGCCGGATGTCGGTGCCCTGGCCCTCCAGGGTGTCCGCGCCGACCTGCAGCAGGCGCGACAGCGACCCGTTGGCGTTGGCGCCCTGCGGGCCCAGCGCGGTGCTGAGGTCGTTCAGCCCGGCGCCGACCTCGTCGACCTCGACCGGGACGGCGGTGCTGGCGAGCGTGAGGGTGTGCCCGTCCCGCATCACCGGGCCGCCCTTGTAGACGGGGGTGAGCTGGATGTAGCGGTCGGCGACCAGCGTCTGGTTGATGATCACGGCCTTGGCGTCGGCCGGCACCTTGTACCTGGCCTCGTACCGCAGCTCCACCTTCACCGCGCCGCCGACCGGGGTCACCTTGGTGACCTTGCCGACCCGGATGCCGAGGATGCGCACGTCGGCGCCCTCGTACAGGCCGACCGTCCGGCTGAAGTACGCCGTCATGCGGCGCTGCTCGGGCCCCCTCAGCAGCAGCACGAGCGCCGCCGCGAGCACGGCCAGGGCGAGGATCGCGCCGCCGAGGCGGAGGATGGTTCCTGAGTTACGCATGACCTGCCTGCTCGCTCACGGGAGGAAGGGCAACGGGTTGGTGGTGCGACGGCCGCCCGGCTGCCCGGTCTGGCCCTGGCCCGTCTGGCCCTGTCCGGTCTGGCCCTGTCCGGTGCCGCCGCCCTGGGCCGGCGCGTCCTTGATCGAGGCGGGGATGGGGATGAGGTTCTGGATGTAGCTGTCGAACCACCGCCCGGTTCCGGTCACGTCGGCGAACTGCCGCGCGAACGGGGCGAACAGCTGCAGGATCCGGTCGAGGTTCTGCTGGTTCTTCAGCAGGATCCCGTTGACCTTCTCCAGGCTGTCCAGCATCGGCCGGAGCTGTCCTTCGTTCTCCTTGATCAGCGCGTTCACCTGCTGGGACAGCACCACGGTGTTGACCAGGAGCTGGTGGATGACCTGCCGCCGGGCCTGCACCGCCTGAAGGATCTCGTCGCCGTCCTGGATCAGCCTGGCGAAGTCCTGGTTGCGGTCGGCCAGCAGCTGGGAGACGTCCTTGGCGCGCCCGGTCAGCCGGTGCAGCTCCTCGTCGCGGGAGGCGATCGTGTCCGACAGCCTGCGCAGGCCCTGCAGCGACGCCTTGATCTCGTCCGGGGAGTTGCGGAAGGTGTCGGCCAGCACGTCGAAAGACCGGGCCACCTGCCGCTGGTCGATCTTGCCGACCCGCTGGGTCAGCTCGCTGATCGCCGGGACCACCTCGAACGGGACGGCGGTGCGCTCCACCGGGATCTGCCGGTTCAGCCGGCCGGTGCCGCGCGGGTCCAGCGCCACGTAGTGCGCCCCGAGCACCGTCTTGATCTTGATCTCGGCGCGGGTCAGGTCGCCCAGCCGGACCTCGTCGTTCACCCGGAAGGTGACCTTGACGTGGCCGCCCTCCAGGTCGAGCCCGGTGACCTTGCCGACCTTGACCCCGGCGATGCGCACCTCCTCGTCCGGCTTCAGCCCGGCGGCCTCGGCGAACGCGGCGCTGTACTCGCGCCCGCCGGCCAGGAACGGGACGCGCTCCAGGTTCATCGCGACCAGCAGCGCCACGAGGATGACCGCGAACGCGGAGAGGCCGATGGGGACCGGGTTGCGCTCCCGGAACGGGACCCTCATCTACTTGCACCTCGCGTTCTCGTTCACGATCGCAGGGGTCTGGTAGACGGGACCGCCGGGCAGCCGCACCCGCGCGTCCATGCCGCAGATGTACATGTTGAACCAGGAGCCGTAGGAGGAGATGTTGATCAGCCCCTCCATCCGCTTCGGGGTGGTGCGCAGCGCCCGGTCGACGTCGGCGCCGTTCTCGTTGAGGGTGTCCGACAGCCGCTTGAGGCCGGCGATGTCGTTCTTGAGCGCGGGACGGGCGTCCTTGAGCAGGCCGGCGGTGGTGCCGGTCAGCTGGTTGATCGCGGCGACCGAGTCGAAGATCGCCTGGCGGTCGTCGGCGACCCCGCCGACGAACCCGCGCAGATCGGTGATCAGCCGGTTCACCTCGGTGTGGCGCTGGTCGATGGTGCCCAGCACGTTGTTGAGGTTGTCGATCACCTGGCCGATGACCTTGTCGCGGTCGGCCAGCGTGTTGGTCAGCGAGGCGACGTGCGCCAGCAGGCTGTTGACCGTCCCGGCCTCGCCCTGCAGCGTCTGCACGATCTGGAAGGCGAGCTTGTTGACGTCGTTGGGCTCCAGGACGCGGAACAGCGGGCGGAACCCGTTGAACAGCACGGTGAGGTCCAGCGCCGGCTTGGTCTGCGCGAGCGGGATGGTGCCGCCGGGCCGCAGGTAGTCGTTCGCCGTCCCGGGCCCCTCGGTCAGCGCGAGGTAGCGCTGGCCCATGAGGTTGCGGTAGCGCACGTTGACCTGGGTGGACGACGGCAGTCCGGCGTCGAAGACGCCCTCCTTGTTGACGCTGAAGGTCACCTTGGCCTGCCTGCCCTGGTACAGCTCGATCTTCTCGACCTGGCCGACCCGGACGCCGGCCACCCGGACGTCGTCCTGCTCCAGCAGCCCCGCCACGTCGGAGAAGATCGCGCTGTAGCCGCGGGTCTCGGTGAACCGCATGTTGGAGATCGTCATCGCCAGCACGCCGGTGGCCAGCGAGGTGGCCACGACGAAGATGAGCAGCTTGACGGCGGCGCCGGTCGTCTTCACTGGACGTTCACCACCGATCCCTGCAGCAGCGGCCCGAACAGCAGCTCGGCCACGTCCGACACCTCACCGGCGGGGGTCCGGGTCATCGGCCCCACCACGTTCTTGATCTTGTCCCGCTCGCTCATCCCGGTCCCGGGGTCGACGAACACGCCCGACAGCGCGCGCCCGCGCCCGCCCGCGTGGGGGCTGGGGGCGTTCGGGTCGTCGGGGTTCTTCCACCACAGGTCGTCCTGGGTGCCGTCCAGCGCCAGGTAGTCGGGGAACGGCACCTTGGGGTCGGGCAGGTTGTAGCAGCGCGGGTTCCGCTGGTCCTTGGCCTCCGGCATGTCCAGCGGGTACTTGTACGCCGGCCGGGGCTTGACGATCTCGACGGTGAGGTTGAACGTCGGGGTCTTGCCGCCGCCCGCCTCCTCGGCGAGGGGCTTGATCTTCATCATCCCCTCCAGCACGCAGGGCAGCGACGGGGAGTAGCGGGCGACCAGCGCGAGCCCGTCGCGGTTCGCCACGTTCACTCCGATGATCTTGGGGGCGTTGTCCCGCATGAACCGGTCGCCCTTGGCGCTCACCCCGGTGACCATCGGGATGATGTCCTCGATGGTCCCCCGCTTGTCGGTGATCGTCTTGCTGGTCACGTTCAGGTTGCGCAGGGTGTTCAGCAGGTCGGGCGCGGCGGCGCTGTAGATGTCGGAGACGTCCGACAGCGCGCGCAGGTCGTAGACGAGGGTGCCCAGCTCCGGGTTGATCTTCTTGAGCAGCGCGTCGGCCTGCTCCAGGTTGCGGCCGATCTGGTCGCCGCGGCCCTGCAGCGCGGTGGCCACCGCGTTCAGCGTGGCGTTGAGCTTCTCGGGACGGACGGCCTGCAGCAGCGGCAGCAGGTTGTTCAGCACCCGGTCGATCTCGACCGCGGTCTGGGAACGGTCCTGCTGGATCACCTGGCCCTCGCGCAGCCCGAGCGGGCCCGGCCGGGCCGGGATCTCCAGGTCGACGTACTTCTCGCCGAACAGCGTCTTGGGCAGCAGCCGCGCCTGGACGTTGCCGGGGATCATCTCGGCCTTGTCCGGGTCGAGCGCCAGGTCCAGGACGGCGCCGTCGGCGGTCACCCGGGTGCCCCGGACCTCGCCCACGATCAGGCCGCGCACCTTGACGTCCGAGCGGGGCAGCAGCTGGAGCCCGGCCCGCTCGGCCCGCACCGACACCTTCGTGACCGGGGTGAGCGCCTTGTTGAACAGCGCGACCGTCAGCGCCAGCAGCAGCGCCAGCACGATCACCATGGACAGGCCGAGCAAGCGGTAACGGATCCGCTGGGTCATGACGTCCTCACCCCGCAATCCGTACGGTCGTGGTCGCTCCCCAGATCGCCATGCCGAGCAGCAGGTCGGTCACGTTGATGACCACGATGCTGGTGCGCACCGCCCGGCCGACCGCGACGCCGACGCCCGCCGGGCCGCCGCTGGCGTGGTAGCCGTAGTAGCAGTGGATGAGCATGACCAGGACCGAGAAAATGATCACTTTGCCGAACGACCACAGAATGTCGTAAGGCGGTAGGAACAGCTTGAAATAGTGGTCATAGGTGCCGGTGGACTGCTCGTAGAAGATCGTCACGATCAGCCGGGTGGCGCCGTAGGAGGCCAGCAGTCCCACGATGTACAGCGGGATGACCGCGATCATCCCGGCGATCATCCGGGTGGTCACCAGGAACGGCATCGACGGGACCGCCATGACCTCCAGCGCGTCGATCTCGTCGGAGATGCGCATCGCGCCGAGCTGGGCGGTGAACCCGCAGCCCACCGTGGCCGACAGCGCCAGCGCCGACACCAGCGGGGCGATCTCGCGGGTGTTGAAGTACGAGGCGACGAACCCCGTGAACGCGGCGGTGCCGATCTGGTTCAGGGAGTTGTAGCCCTGGAGGCCGACCTGGCTGCCGGTGAAGAACGTCATGAAGCCGACGATCACCACGCTGCCGCCGATCACGGCCAGCCCGCCGGTGCCCAGGCTCACCTCGGCCAGCAGCCGCAGCACCTCGGTGCGGTAGCGGCGCAGCACCCGGAACACCCAGGCGAACGCCCGCGCGTAGAACGAGAGCTGGTGACCGAAATCCTCCAGCCTCTGGAGGGGGGCGTTCACCGCCTTCGCGACGGTCTGCCCCGGCTTGCCGGGACCGCTCATGACCTCACTCCGCCCGCCATCACATGCCCTTCTGGGGGACGAACTGGAAGTACAGGGTGGAGATCAGGAAGTTCTCCAGGAACAGCAGCATGAAAGTGATGACCACGGTCTGGTTGACCGCGTCTCCCACGCCCTTGGGACCGCCCTTGGCGTTCAGCCCCTTATAGGCCGCGACCAGCCCGGCCGTGATGCCGAAGACGAACGCCTTGAACTCGGCCTGGAGCAGGTCGGGCAGTTGCGCGATGGCGTTGAACGAGGCCAGGTAGGCGCCCGGGGTGCCGTCCTGCAGCATCACGTTGAACACGTAGCCGCCGGCCAGGCCGACCACCGACACCAGGCCGTTGAGGAACAGCGCGACGAAGGCGCAGGCGAGCATGCGCGGGACGACCAGGCGGTGCAGGGGGTTGATGCCCAGCACCTCCATGGCGTCGATCTCCTCGCGGATCTTGCGGGACCCGATGTCGGCGCACATGGCCGAGCCCGCGGCGCCCGCGACCAGCAGCGAGGTGACCAGCGGGCTGGCCTCGCGGACGATCGCGACCACCGCGGTCGCACCCGTGTAGGACTGCGCGCCCAGCTGCCGGATCAGCCCGCCCACCTGCAACGACAGGATGCCGCCGAACGGGATCGCGACCAGCATCGTGGGCACCACCGTCACGCTGACGATGAACCACGCCTGCTGGATGAACTCGCGCCACTGGAACGGCCACACGAGCATCGCCCGGAACGTGTCCAGGCAGAGGGCGAAGAAACGGCCCGGCTCCCTGATGGCGACGTTGGCCGCGCCATCAGAGATCTTGCGGAACGTGGCCGAGGCTTTCCCGCCCTTGCCCCCTTCCTGGTCCGCGCCGATACCAGGAGTGGACATCAGGGCGCCGCACCCGCCCCTGGCACCCCGCCGCCCTGCTGGTAGCCGCCCGGTCCGGGCGCACCCGGCACATGACCGCCGGGCGCGTGACCGCCGGGCACCGCGCCCGCGCCGGCCACCGGGCCCATCGCCGCGACATAGCGCGGCCACTCCTCCACCCAGTTGCGGCCCAGGTCGTCGATGAACGAGCCGGCCGGCGGGACGACGCCGTGCGCCGCGCACCAGGAACCGGGCGCGTGCTGCGCCGGGCGGACCCGGCCGTCGCTGGGCATGAGCTGCGGCGGGATGGGCGGGAGCTTGCCGGGGTCGTGGCCCATCTTGGCCTCGGCCTCCAGCTCGGAGACGTCCTTCTCCTCCGACATGCCGATCGGGCCGACCCGCCGGGCGTTGAGGAACTGCCGGACCACCGGCTCCTCGCTCGACAGCAGCATCTCGCGCGGGCCGAACATCACCAGCTCGCGGCGGAACAGCAGCCCGATGTTGTCGGGAACGGTCCGGGCGGTGTTGATGTCGTGGGTCACGATCAGGAACGTCGCGTTGATCTGCGAGTTCAGGTCGACGATCAGCTGGTTGAGGTAGGCGGTGCGGACCGGGTCCAGGCCGGAGTCCGGCTCGTCCACCAGGAGGATCTCGGGGTCCAGCACCAGCGCGCGGGCCAGCCCGGCGCGCTTCTTCATGCCACCGGAGATCTCGCCGGGCAGCTTGCGCTCGGCGCCGAGGAGACCGACCATCTCCATCTTCTCCATGACGATGCGCCGGACCTCCGACTCCGGCTTCTTGGTGTGCTCGCGCAGCGGGAAGGCGATGTTGTCGTACAGGTTCATCGACCCGAACAGGGCGCCGTCCTGGAACAGCACGCCGAACAGCTTGCGCGTGTCGTACAGCTGGGCCTCGGGCAGGTACGGCAGGTCGCGGTCACCGACCCAGATGTGCCCGCGGTCCGGCTTGAGCAGCCCGACCAGTGACTTCAGGAAGACCGACTTCCCGGTGCCGGAGGGCCCGAGGAGCACACTGATCTCTCCCGCGGGCAGCGTTAGCGATACGTCCTGCCAGATGGTCTGGCGGCCGAAGGATTTGGTCAGCCCTTCGACTCTGATCTCGACGCCCACTCGTCACCTTTCGTCCAGGCCGGGGGTTCCGGAACAATGAGCGAGTAGCACACTCAGGCGGCTGTCACCATCACACCGTGTGTCCGCCCCGTTGCTACCGTCGGGTAGCGGTTGCGGGTGCCACTACCGTAGCGGCCCATCTCGGAAATGGAAGGGGCTGGGGACGGGAACAGCAGCGGAAAACACACTGGTGTAAGCCAATCGTTACTTACGACGCAGGTGAGACTACTGCGAGCGAACCAGCACCTCAAGCCGGGGGTGGGGCGACGGGTGTGACGGAACGGATCCGTGTGATCCGGTCTCTGGAGGGGGACGCTACGCGGGGCTCCCGGCCCCGCACAACTCGTTCCCGTGCCACTCTGCGGCGCCGATTTGTCACCCGCGCACAAATTCGGGGGGCCGGAATCCGGTCCGAACGCGAGAAGGCGGCCACCTCACCGTGGTGAGATGGCCGCCTTCGCGGCACTCCGGGAGGCGCCCGGCCGGGCGCGGCTCCGGAAGGTACTGACCGGAGGGTCTTACTTGACGGTCACCGAGGCGCCGGCCTTCTCCAGGGCCTCCTTGGCCTTGTCGGCGGTCTCCTTGTTGACCTTCTCCAGCAGCGGCTTGGGCGCGCCGTCGACCAGGTCCTTGGCCTCCTTGAGGCCGAGGCTCGTCAGGGCGCGGACCTCCTTGATGACCTGGATCTTCTTGTCGCCGGCACCCTCGAGGATGACGTCGAACTCGTCCTGCGCCGGGGCCTCCTCGGCGGCGGCGGGGCCGGTCGGCGCGGCGACGGCGGCGACCGGGGCGGCGGCCTTGACGTCGAAGACCTCTTCGAACTGCTTCACGAACTCGGAGAGCTCGAGAAGGGTCATCTCCTTGAAGGCGTCGAGCAGGTCGTCGGTGCTGAGCTTCGCCATGATGTGTTCCTCCGCTATGGCTGTGTGTCTGGGGTCTGTGTCGTTACCGCGGGTCCTGGTCCGAGGGACCGGGACTACTCGGCGGGCGCCTCGTCGGCGGCCGGAGCCGCGCCGCCCTCGGACTCGCGCTTGGCGCGCAGCGCCTCGGCGAGCTGGGCGGCCTGGGTCGGCAGAGCGTTGAAGAGGGCGGCGGCGTTGGCCATCGAGCCCTTCATCGCACCGGCCAGCTTCGCGAGGAGCACCTCGCGGCTCTCGAGGTCCGCGAGCTTGCCGATCTCGGTGGCGTCCATCGACTGCCCGTCGACGAAGCCGCCCTTGATCACCAGGAGCGGGTTGGCCTTGGCGAAGTCACGCAGGCCCTTGGCGGCCTCGACCACGTCGCCCTTGACGAAGGCGATCGCGGACGGACCTTCGAGCAGCTCGCGGAACTGCTCGTCGACCCCCGCGTCGGACGCGGCGATCTTGGTCAGCGTGTTCTTCACCACGGCGAACCTCGCGTTCTCGCCGAGGTTGGTGCGCAGCTCCTTGAGCTGCGCCACCGTGAGCCCGCGGTACTCGGTCAGCACGGCGCCGTTCGAGCTCTCGAACTCGTTCTTGAGCTCGGCGATCGCCGCGACCTTTTCGGCCTTTGCCATGGGCCTCCTTCCGATTACCTGGGTGGAAGCCGCCGGGGCGAATGTTCCCTGAAAACAGCGAACGCCCCGGCGTAGGCGCACGGGGCGTGGCACGACGCTCGACAGCGGAGGTCGTACGGAAGCTCTCGTCTCACCTACGCGGGCCGCCCGAATCTCTTCGGGCCCTTCGGCCACCCTTGAGGGTGACGACCGGCGGTCTTCGGCAGTCAACAGAGTACGTGCTGCCGGTGCCGACCGCCAAATCGATTCGCGCCATGCCCGCGGCACGGACGCCGCGGTCACCGGACGCGAACGGCCCGCGCGCGCCGGGTGGGCGCTCGCGGGCCGTCGAGGACGCGGTGATGCGGTTCCCGCGCGATGATCCTGCGCGGTGGTCCTGACCGGTGGTCCTGACCGGTGGTCCTGACCGGTGATCCTGACCTGTGGTCCTGCGCGGGATCCGGCCGGATCAGTTCATCGAGGGCATCTTGAAGTCGCCGACCTTGGCCTCCGGCGGAGCCACGACGTTCACCGGCTTGCCGAAGTCACTGTAGATCGCGGTGCTGGTGACCTGGCCCATCGAGGTGTCCATGGTGGTGATCACCTTGCGCGGCAGGTCGTCGTCGCCCACCCACAGGTCGAAGGCGTACGCCTTGCCGCCGATCTGCTGGAACAGGCTCTCCATGGCCTTCCGGTTCTCGGGGTCGAGCTTGGCCAGCGCCTCCTGCGGGGTCACCGTGCCGGTGAAGTGCCGGGTCTTGACGCCGCCGACGGTCTCGGTGCCGACCTCGCGCACGTCCTTGGAGGCGGTGAACATCCTGGTCTGCTCGGCCGGGCTCTGCTGCTTGGCCTGGTCGAGCATCTTGCCGAGGTTCAGGCCGCCCATCTGGCCGCCCATGTCGTTCAGCGAGATCCGGCTCCAGGGCTTGCCGCCGTTGGCGGACGCCAGCGCGGGCATGTTCAGGTACATCGTGGAGCCGATCAGCCGCGCCTCGTACCCGGGGATGTTCTGGCCGGCCACGGTCATCGGGTCGACGTTCATCTTCATCGCGACCTCGGGCCGCAGCCGGGTCTCCATCACCGTGCGCATCTTCATGGCGCCCTGCTGGAGCTTGCTGTCGACCGTCATGTCGGTCTTGAAGGTGTCGTTCTGACCCGTCTTCTCCGCCGCCTTGCCCAGCATCTGCGCGGCGCTCATCTTGATCGCGCCCCCGGCCTCGCCGGCCTTCTCCTTCGCCTCCCCGAGGCAACCGGTGAGGGCGAGGGCGAGGCCGGTGGCCATCGCGGTGCCCGCGACGAAGCGACGAATCATGGGGGCTCTCCTTGTTCTGCGATCGCGTCCGGGGAACTGGAGTCCCGGACTCCTGATCAGACGCGCGCGGGGCCGAAAGGGTTCACCTCATCCGCGCGGCACGCGCCACAGGGGCGCGTGCCGCGAGCGGAAGGACGGATGAACGGATGAACGCCGTCGCCGGGAGCGGACGGGGTCAGTTGCGCGGCTGGGTCAGTTGCGCGGCTGGGGTCAGTTGCGCGGCTTGGGGGCGCCGCCGTTGAGGAACGCGCCGAGGGACAGCTCGCCCACCTGGTCGGCGGGCGGCGGGTTCACGCTGAAGGACTTGCCGTAGTCGCTGTAGAGGACCGTCACGGTGCCGCTCTGACCCCGGGCGGGGTCGCCCTTGGTGACCAGCTTGCGCGGCAGCTGGTCGCCGTCCGTCCACAGGTCGAAGCCGATCTTCTCGTCGTCCGCGCCCTGCGGGAACCACCCGCGCACCTCGGCGCGCGTCCGCGCGTCCAGCTTGTCCAGGGCGTCCCGTACGGTCACGGTGCCGGCGTAGTGCGTGGTCTTGACGCCGTCGACGGTCTCCTCGCCGACCCGCCGCACGTCCTTGGAGCCGGTGAACATCTTGGTCTGCTCGGCCGGGTTCACCTTCCGCACCTGGTCGACCAGGCCCTTGATGTCGAAGCCGGCCATCTGCCCGGCCTTGTTGACGTCGACCTTCACCCACGGCTTGCCGCCGCTCACGAACTGGGCCAGCTGCGGGACCTTGGCGTACAGCACGTCGCCGGTGTAGACGGCCTGGCCCTTGGCGGCCGGGACCGCCTGCCCGCCCCGGCTGACCTCGTCGAGCCGCGCGCTGAAGGTGAGCGTCGGCTTGAGACGGAACTGGCCGGTGGCGTGGATCCTCCCGCCGCCGTTCCCGGTCTCGGTCACGGTCAGGTCGGCCTTGAACGTGTCCGCCTGGCCGGTCCGCTGGGACGTCTTGGCCAGCGCCTCGGCGGCGGTGAGCTTCATGGTGTCGGTCGCGACCTCCGCCCCGGAGCCTCCGCACCCCGACAGGAGCAGCACGCTGCCCATGGCGGTGCCTCCGGCGGCAACGACGAATCGACGTTTCATGAGGAAAGTGCCTCCCTGGTCGGCTGCTGGTGGTTCCCAGTCTCACCGGGAGTACACCGGCCCACATCCCCCGTGGGTACGAATGGCCGGTCCGCCCGTACGACTCGCGGGCTACGCGCGCGCGTCCGGCCGCGGCGGCGCGGCGGCGGCGCGGCGGCGGCGCGGCGGCGTCCGGACGAGTCCCGGCGGCGGCGCCGGGGAGCTCAGCGGTACGAGCGGAAGGTCATCGAGCCGGCCAGCATCGTGCCCGGCGCCGAGCCGTTCAGCCCGATCCAGGACGGCCGGTCGGCCCCGTCGGCCCACAGGTCGAGCGCGACGCGGGTGGCGTCGGGCAGCACCTCGCGCGCCCGGGCGGCCACGTCCTCCGGCAGCACCCGGTAGAGATCACCGAGCCGGGCGCTCGCCAGGTAGTGCGTCGAGCCGAGCCTGTCCGGCCCGGTCCGGGTCATTCCCGGCAGCGCGCGCAGCAGGTAGGTGAGCTGCCTGGGGTCGGAGGAAGTGCGCAGCCGGTCCACCTGGGCGGCGGTGAGCGTCGAGTGCGTCCAGGACTTGCCGTCGTATCCCGACAGCGTCCGGCCCTTCACGATCACCTTCTGGGTGACGCGGGTGAGCCGGCCGTCCTTCATCGTCTCCCGGACGCCGGTCGCGTTCAGCGCGAAGCGCGGCGCCAGGGTGTAGGTCGCGGTCTCCTTCTGGTGCTCGTAGTCGCCGTTGGACGCGCCGGACAGCCGCACGTCGGTCCGGCGTACGAACGAGGTGACCTTCGGGGCCTCGGCGGGCGGCTCGCCCGGTGCCGCCGTACCGTCCTTACCGCCCGTCCCGGCCTTCCGCCCGGGCGCGGTACCGCCGCGGCCTCCGGCAGGAGACGCCGATCCCGCGGAGGACGCGGGGGCGGGGGACGCGCTCGGCGACCTCTTCTCGGTTCCCGCCGGATCGCGCTGCGCCGCCGCGGCGGCCGGGGGCATGGCGCCCGGTTCCTTGGGCGCGGCGGCACCGGTCTTGACCGCGACGAGGATCGCGGTGGGGACGACGGCGACGGCGGTGATCGCGCCGATCGCGATGGCCCGGTCCGTTCGACGGTCCAACGGTCCTCCAGCCGGGAAGGGCGGGCGCGCCGCAGAGGCGGGCGAATGATGGCAGATTCAACACCAATCGCCCCTTCTCCACCAGAAACCCGCCGAGGTGCCGTCTGGCCTGTTCCGGACTCGCCGTACGGTCAACCCGCGGGACGGGCGAAACGCTCATCCGGAGACGGAGATCGGAGCCGCGATCACTCCGGAAACGCCAAAAAGGGGCGCCCCCGGAGGGACGCCCCTTCTCAGACCGTGAACCCGGTCTCAGACCATGAATCGGCCTCAGACCGTGGATCGAGGCTCGCGACTCGCGACTCGGCTCAGGCTCGGCTCGCGGGTCGCGGGTCGGCTCAGGCCTCGTCGAGCTCGGCGGTGAGGTTGCGGACCGCGTTGGGGTCGACCGGGATGCTCGGCCCCATCGAGGTCGTCACGATGGCCTTCTTGACGTACCGGCCCTTGGCGGCCGACGGCTTGAGCCGCTGGACCTCCTCGATGGCGGCGGCGTAGTTCTCCACCAGCTGCCGCTCGCTGAAGGACGCCTTGCCGACGATGAAGTGCAGGTTCGCGTGCCGGTCGACCCGGAACTCGATCTTCCCGCCCTTGATGTCGGTGACGGCCTTGGCCACGTCCATGGTGACGGTGCCGGTCTTGGGGTTGGGCATCAGGCCGCGCGGGCCGAGCACCCGGCCCAGCCGGCCGACCTTGCCCATCTGGTCCGGCGTCGCCACGACCGCGTCGAAGTCCAGGAAGCCGCCCTGGATCTTCTCGATCATGTCGTCGGAGCCGACGAGGTCGGCACCGGCCTCGCGGGCCTCGTCCGCCTTCGCGCCGCCGGCGAAGACCAGCACGCGGGCGGTCTTACCGGTGCCGTTGGGCAGGTTGACGGTGCCGCGGACCATCTGGTCGGCCTTGCGGGGGTCGACGCCCAGCCGCAGGGCGACCTCGACGGTCGCGTCGAACTTGGTCACCGAGGTCTGCTTGGCCAGCTTCATGGCCTCGGCCGGGCTGTAGAACCGGTCGCGGTCGATCTGCTCCGCGGCGCCGCGGTAGCCCTTGCTGCGCTTCATGACTGCTCCTCGTGGTGGGAGTGCGTGGTACGGGCCGCGCCCGGCCCTTCCACAGTCCCGCGCGGACGGTCCGCGCGGGGTGCCCGGCCCGGGCGGGTGCCCGGGCGGCGGGTCACTTGACCTCGATGCCCATCGAACGCGCGGTGCCGGCGACGATCTTCTCGGCGGCGTCGAGGTCCTTGGCGTTGAGGTCGGGCATCTTGGTGGTGGCGATCTCGCGGATCTGGTCGCGGGTCACCGAGCCGACCTTGGTCTTGTGCGGCTCGCCGCTGCCCTTCTCGACCCCGGCGGCCTTGAGGATCAGCTGCGCGGCCGGCGGCGTCTTGGTGACGAAGGAGAACGACCGGTCCTCGTAGATGGTGATCTCTACGGGGATGACGTTGCCGCGCTGGGACTCGGTCGCGGCGTTGTACTGCTTGCAGAAGTCCATGATGTTGACGCCGTGCGGACCGAGAGCGGTACCGACCGGCGGCGCCGGGGTCGCCTGGCCGGCCTGCAGCTGGACCTTGACGACGGCGCTGATCTTCTTCTTCTTGGGAGGCATGGAGGCCTTCCTTCCGTTCCGTTTCGCGTGTGATCCCGACTCCCGCCTCGCGGGCAACACCGGGGGCCGGAACGTGAGCCCTGGTGTTGGGATCCTGATGCCCCCGCGTGACACGGGGAGGCGGACCGGGCCGCCCAGGGCGGCCCCGTCCAGGATATGCGCCGTGCCGGGACGTCCCGGCACGGTGCCCGGCCCGTCCGGTCAGATCTTGGAGACCTGGTTGAACGACAGCTCGACCGGGGTCTCCCGACCGAAGATCGACACCAGCACCTTCAGCTTCTGCTGCTCGGCGTTGATCTCGTTGACCGTGGCGGGGAGGGTGGCGAACGGGCCGTCCATGACGGTGACCGACTCGCCGACCTCGAAGTCGACGGCGGGCGCGGCGGCCTTGGCCTGCTCCTTGGTCTTGACCTGCTCCTCCGGCTCGGGGGCCAGCAGGTTGGCGACCTCGTCCAGGCTCAGCGGGGACGGCTTGTTCAGCAGGCCCACGAAGCCGGTGACGCCCGGGGTGTTGCGGACCGCGGCCCACGACTCGTCGGTCAGCTCCATGCGGACCAGGATGTAGCCCGGCAGGACCTTCTCGTTGACCTTCTGCCGCTTGCCGCCCTTGATCTCGGTCACCTCGTGCTGAGGGACCTCGATCTGGAAGATGTAGTCCTCCATGTTGAGGGTCTGGGTCCGGGTCTCGATGTTGGTCTTGACCCGGTTCTCGTACCCCGCGTAGGAGTGCACGACGTACCAGTCGCCCGGCTGCAGCCGCAGCTGCATCTTGAAGTCCGCGTACGGGTCGGCCGGGGGCTCGGCGGGGGCCTCGGCCCCTTCCTCGCCGGCCTCGGCAGCCTCGCCGGCCTCGGCAGCCTCGCCGGCCTCGCCGGCCTCAGCGGCCTCGGCGGGGGCGGCCTCGCCGGCCTCTTCCGCCGTACCGGGCTCGGCGCCGGCCGGGATCTCCGTGTCGGCCGGGTCGACGCCGGCGGGCGCCTCGTCCGCCTGCCCTGCGGGCTCGGCCGCAGCAGCCGCAGCGGACTGGGCCTCTTCGATGGCCTCGTCGTAGGGCTGTGAGGGCTCGGACACGGTGACTCTTTCTCTCGGTTGGACTCGTGATGATGTCGTTCGTTCGGGCGGCGCGCCGCCCTTGCCGGGGGTCGTGGGTGCGTCACCCAGTGGCCGCCCGGTGGTACGGGACCGGGCCGGGAACCGCACCGCGGTCACCGGCCTCGGGCTCAGGGCCTCAGCCGAAGACCCAGAAGACGCCCTTCTGCAGGACCCAGTCGAGTCCCGAGACGATCCCCACCATGATCAGCACGAACACCAGGGAGACCGTGGTGTAGGTGATGAGCTCCCGCCGGGTGGGCCAGATCACCTTGCGAAGCTCGGCGATCACCTGGCGCACGAAGAGAACCGGAGAGGTCCGCTTGCGTGCGGGCTTCCCCTTGCCTTCGTCCTTGGCCGCGGCCTCGCCGCGTGTCTCAGTCGCCATTTGCCGCCGTTCACCTCATAGGTCGTGATCAACCACCCTGTGGTTGTCGCGCGGTCCCGCGCCGACGCCGGTCATGACGGCGCGCCATGACGTGACCGGTACGGGTGTGCGCACCGCACCTCGCAGGGCAGGAGGGACTCGAACCCCCAACCGCCGGTTTTGGAGACCGGAGCTCTGCCAATTGAGCCACTGCCCTTCGTACGTGACGCGACCAGCTTACGGCCTGTCGCGGACATGACCGCATACCTGTGCCGCATCACTAGGAGGGTGAGTCTACGTTGCCGACAGCCCTCACGTCGAACCAGAAGGCCCGGAACCATTCCGGACGCGTCGCGCGGGGCCCCCGGACCGCCGCGTTCCTCGCGTCCCGGGCCGTCTCGGGCCGCCCTGCGCGCGGCCCGTCACGCGGCTCCGCGCACGGCTCGGCGTACGGCTCGGCGTACGTACGCACGGCCCGCGTCACCTGCGGGCTTGCCGTGACCGTCCCGCGTGTCGCCGCCTCGGCCCCAGGGGTGGAATACCGCTGAAGTCACCGTGCGGCGTCTGTAACGATAGGGGTATGAGCACTGACCGACCTCGCGTCTCCAAGCGCATCGCCGCGATCTCCGAATCCGCCACGCTGGCCGTCGACGCCAAGGCCAAGGCGCTGAAGGCTGCGGGCCGCCCGGTCACCGGCTTCGGCGCGGGCGAGCCCGACTTCCCCACGCCCGGCTACATCGTGGAGGCCGCGGTCACCGCCTGCCGGGTGCCGCGTTTCCACAAGTACACGCCCGCGGGCGGGCTGCCCGAGCTGCGCACCGCCATCGCGGAGAAGACCGCGCGCGACTCCGGCTACCGGGTGGAGGCGTCCCAGGTCCTGGTCACCAACGGGGGCAAGCAGGCGGTGTACCAGTCGTTCGCGGCGCTGCTGGACCCGGGCGACGAGGTCCTGGTGCCCACCCCGTACTGGACGACCTACCCCGAGTCGATCAAGCTGGCCGGCGGCGTCCCGGTGGACGTGGTGGCCGACGAGACCACCGGCTACCGGGTGAGCGTGGAGCAGCTGGAGGCGGCCCGCACCGACCGCACCAAGGTGCTGCTGTTCGTCTCCCCGTCCAACCCGACCGGCGCCGTCTACCCGCGCGACGAGATCGAGGCCATCGGCCGCTGGGCCGACGAGCACGGGCTCTGGGTGATCACCGACGAGATCTACGAGCACCTCGTCTACGGCGACGCCGAGTTCCACTCGATGCCGGTGGTGGTCCCCGAGCTGGCCGACCGCACGCTGGTGGTGAACGGCGTGGCCAAGACGTACGCGATGACCGGCTGGCGGGTGGGCTGGATGGTCGGCCCGCAGGACGTCATCAAGGCCGCGGCCAACATGCAGTCGCACGCGACGTCCAACGTCGCCAACGTGTCGCAGGCCGCCGCGCTGACCGCGGTGACCGGTGACCTGTCGGCGGTGGCCGAGATGCGCAAGGCGTTCGACCGGCGCCGCCAGACGATGGTCAAGATGCTGAACGAGATCCCCGGCGTGCTGTGCCCCGAGCCCGAGGGCGCCTTCTACGCCTACCCCTCGGTCAAGGCGCTGCTGGGCAAGGAGATCCGTGGCCGGCGCCCGGAGACGTCGGTGGAACTGGCCTCGCTGATCCTGGAGGAGGCCGAGGTGGCCCTGGTGCCGGGCGAGGCGTTCGGCACCCCCGGCTACTTCCGCCTGTCCTACGCGCTGGGCGACGACGACCTGGTCGAGGGCGTCTCCCGGGTGGCCAAGCTCCTCTCCGAGGCGAGCTGAACGACGGCGAGCTGAACGACCGCGAGCCGAACGACCGTCCGGAGGGGCCGGGTCCGGTACTTCGGCGGGGGCGTCCCGCGACGGGAGACCGTCAGGGGCGCCCCCCGGCGGCGGCGTTCCGTCAGGGACGGACGCCTTCGGCGATGCGCATCAGCTGCTCGCGCACGCTCCCACCGCCCGCGGCCACGATGACGCCCACACCGGGGCGGTCGATCCAGGCGACCTGACCCGCGGAGTCCGGGCGTTCGGTGGTGATCGCCCGCATTCCCCGGACCGACGTCCACTTCGGCACGGCGGGGGCCGTGATGAGGTCCTCGGGACCGTCGGTCCCGGGGCCGCGGACCACCTTGATCTCCACCCAGCCGTCCGCCCCGCGCCAGCGGCAGGTGACCGTGCTGTCCCCGCCCTCGCTGCGGGAGGCGCACGGCTCGGCGGCGGTCAGCCCGGGCGGCAGGAAGGTCACCCAGCCGGGAAGGTCGACCACCCGCTCGCGTCCGCCGCCGGAGGGCTTGCGGCCGGGCTCGGGAACGTCACGTTCCATTGGCTTCTCCGTCGCCGCCCCGGTCTTCGGCTCGCCGGACGCCGCGGGCGAGGCGGGGGGCGAGGCGGCCGGCGGCTGCGCCGGCCGGTCCGGAGCGGTGGTCCGTCCGGAACCGTCCGGGGTGCCGTTCGACCCCACGGTCTCCGCGCGGAAGGGCTGGTAGCCGGGAGCCACCACCGCCACGGCCACCGCCGCCGCGGCCACGCCGACCGTCACCCGGATCCGGGTCTGGCGGCGCCGGTGGCGGCGCCGGACGTCGGCGACGAGCGAGGGCGGAGCCGCCGCCTCGGCCACCTGTTCGGACATGGCCTTCCGCAGTTCACTCTCCAGGTCCATCGCTCAACTCCCCATAGGTGCCAGGTTTCGGTCGAGGCGTTCCCTGAGCCTGGCCAGTCCCCGGGACGCCTGGCTCTTGACGGTGCCGACCGAGCAGCCGAGCACCCGCGCGGTCTCCGCCTCCGAGAGGTCCTCCCAGAAGCGCAGCACCAGAACCGCCCGCTGCCGCGGGCCCAGCCGGTTCAGCTCCTCCATGAGGGTTCCGCGCAGCTCCACCGCGTGGGTCGCCGACGTGGTCGGCAACTCCGGCGGCTTCGCCATATGGATCTCCCTCAGCACCTTCCAGCGCCGGGACCGGCTGATCACCAGATTGACCAGTATCCGGCGGACGTAGGGTTCGGGATCGGAATCCGGATCCAGCCGTTTCCAGTGCCGATACGCCTTTTCGAGGGCGGTCTGCAGAATGTCCTCGGCGTCCTGATGGGCACCGCACAGCAACGCGGCGGTCCGCAACAAGGCGGTGCCGCGTGCCGTAACGAACTCGGCGAACGACTGGTCGTCTCGACGCCCCACTGTGCTCCGTCCGGCTGTGAGCTTTTCGGCTACCGGGTCGGCGGGTGGCCCCCCGCGCAGGGGCCACCCCGCCACGTTGTGTGTCACTCGACGGCTGGTCTCGCCCGGCCGGTGGCCGGGTGGCCGCCGTCCTTACCGGGCGGCCTCGGCGGCCTGGGCCAGCTTGGCGGCCACGTCCTGCAGGCCGGCGCCGATGACCGGGCTGCCGGTGACCAGCGTCGAGTAGCCCGCCGGGTCGAAGAACAGCACGCCGGTGGCACCGCCGGGGAGGCGCCGCATGACGTCGCCGCCGGCGGTCGAGGCGGCCGGGGCGCCCGGGGTGGCCGCGGGCAGCCGCAGCGCCTGGCGCAGCTGCTGCTCGGTGACCTTGGTGGGGGTCTTGATCCGCTCGACGGTGACCCACGCGCCGTTACCGGTCCGGTGCACCCACTTCTGGGTGACGCTGCAGAACTTCGCGGTGCCGATCCGCTTGGTGGCCTTCTCGGTGGAGGCGTGCTTGAGGCCCTTGGGCAGCAGGAGAGCGCGCTCGGCCGTACCGCCGACCGGGACCGCCGGGGCGACCTTGTCGCAGTCGAGGGCCGGCACCTGGGGAACGGCCGGTGCCTGCGGCACCTGCGGCGCCTTGACGTCGTTCTTGGGCAGGGTCTTGGCCTCGGGCGGGCAGGCGGGCAGCTCGACCTTCGGGGCGCCCGGCTTGGCGCCGGGGACGCCGGCCTTGGCGTCGGGCGCCTTGGCCTCGGGCGCCTTGACGCCCGGCTGGGCGGGAACGGCGGGCACCTCGGGCTTGGCGGGCAGCTTGTCCTTCAGGTCGGGCGCCTGCTGCGGGAGCTGCGGGGCCTGCGGGACGGCGTTCTTGGGCAGGGCCTCCTTGCCCTTCTTGGCCAGCTCGGAGGCGGGCAGGCAGTTCGGGGAGACGGGCGGGACGGCGTCCTTGGCCCTCTGGACGGCCGCGGGGATCTCGCCGTGCGCGGCGACGGGAGCCACGTCCGGCTGGGAGACCGAGGCCCACGTGACCCCTCCGGCGGCGACGGCACCCACCGCGGAAGCAGCGATCACAGCGGCCTTGAGCGTAATCATCTCTGTGTTCCCTTCTGCCCTCTGAACTCTCTTGCGCCCCCCATATACGCGCGGCCCCCGGAAGGGGTTGCAGGGTTCCCAGAAGTTTTTTCAGACTCTCCGCGAACTCGCGGCGACTGGCCGTGATCGGCCGTCCGGCGCGCGGCCTCCGGAACGCCCCTCCGGGTGCCCCGCGGGCACGGGCGCACCCTGGTCCGGCCGCGAAGCGCGTCCCCGTACGGCTGACACCCCGCCGATGCCCATGAGCTGGCATGGCCATGAGGTGCCATCGTTCATAGTCCGGACTGATGGTCCTGGTGGGCCGATGGTTCGGAGGGCACCATGTTCCGGCAACATTGGGTCATGGAGGCCCGTCTCGCATCACCCCGTCACGATTCCGACCGCCCCCCGGCCCTCGACGGCAGCGCGGCCTCGCGCGACCTGGCGGCGTTGCCCAAGGCCCACCTGCACCTGCACTTCACCGGGTCCATGCGCCACTCGACGCTGGTCGAGCTGGCCGCCGCGCACGAGGTGCACCTGCCGGACGCCCTGGTCGAGGACTGGCCGCCGAAGCTGCGCGCCACCGACGAGCGCGGCTGGTTCCGGTTCCAGCGGCTCTACGACATCGCCCGCTCCGTCCTGCGCACCCCCGGCGACCTGCGCCGGCTGCTGCGCGAGACGGCCGAGGACGAGGCCGCCGAGGGGTCGCGCTGGCTGGAGATCCAGGTGGATCCGAGCGGGTACGCGGCGCGCTTCGGCGGGCTCACCCCCACCGTCGAGCTGGTCCTGGACGCGGCCCGCGAGGCCGAGGCGGCCACCGGCGTCGGCATCGGCGTGGTGATCGCGGCCAACCGCACCAAGCACCCCCTGGACGCCAAGACCCTGGCCCGGCTGGCGGTGCGCTACGCGGGGAAGGGCGTCGTGGGGTTCGGGCTGTCCAACGACGAGCGCCGCGGGCGCGCCTACGACTTCGGCGGGGCGTTCAGGATCGCCCGGCGCGGCGGGCTGCTGTCGGTGCCGCACGGCGGCGAGCTGCTGGGCCCCACCAGCGTCCGGGAGTGCCTGGAGACGCTGTCCGCCGACCGCCTGGGCCACGGGGTGCGGGCGACCGAGGATCCCCGGCTGCTGGCCGAGATCGTGGAGCGCGGGGTGACCCTGGAGGTCTGCCCCGCGTCCAACGTGAGCCTGGGCGTGGCCGCGACGGCCGCCGACGTCCCGCTGCGGACCCTGTACGAGTCGGGCGCCCGGCTGGCCCTCGGCGCGGACGACCCGCTGCTGTTCGGCTCACGGCTGGTCCGGCAGTACGAGCTGGCCCGCGCCGAGCACGGCTTCGGCGACGCGGAGCTGGCCGAGCTGGCCCGCCAGTCCATCCTCGGCTCGGCGGCCCCGGAGTCGGTCCGGACGCGCGTGCTGGCCGCCATCGCCGACTGGGAACGGACCCCCACCGGAGGCTGAGCGGACCGAGGGAGCGAGCGGGGGGCGTCCGAGGTCAGAGCTTGACGCCGACGAAGACCGGCTCGTTGACCAGTTCGACACCGAACGCGGCGCGCACGCCGTCGCGGACCTCGCGGGCCAGCGCCAGCAGGTCGGCGGTGCGTCCGTTCCCGGGGTTGGTGAGGGCCAGGGTGTGCTTGCCGGAGATCCGCACCGGGCCGCGGGCGTGCCCCTTGGCGAAGCCCGCCTTGTCGATCAGCCAGGCCGCCGAGGTCTTGACGCGGGGCCGCCCGTCCGGGCCGGGGCTCTCGGGGTACCGCGGGAAGGCCGTGTCCGGGCCGAGCCGTTCGGCCACCCGGCGCTCCAGCCGGGCCAGCCGCGGCGGGTCCAGGATCGGGTTGGTGAAGAACGACCCGGCGCTGCGGGTGTCGGGGTCGTCGGGGTCGAGCACCATGCCCTTGCCGCGCCGCAGTTCCAGAACGGCGTCGCGGGCCTCCTTCAGCGGAACGCTCGCACCGGGCCGTACGCCGAGGATGCGGGCCAGCTCCGCGTAGGCGATGGGCTGGGACACCTCGGTCTCGCGCAAGCCGTAGGTGACGTCCAGCACCACGTACCGGTCGGTGCCCTTGAAGGCGCTGTTGCGGTAGGTGAAGGCGCAGGCGGCGCGGTCGAGCGTCACCACCTTGCGGGCCATCCTGTCGTACGCGCGGACCTGGACGATCGTCTCGCTGACGTCCTGGCCGTAGGCGCCGACGTTCTGGATGGGGGTGGCGCCGACCCTGCCCGGGATGCCCGACAGGCATTCGACGCCCGACAGCCCGCCCGCCACGCAGCGCGCGACGAACGGCTCCCACTCCTCACCGGCCTGGACGCGCACGTTGATCCGGCCGTGCTCGCCGGCGGAGCTCTCCACGCCGCGGGTGCCGACGTGCACCACCGTGCCGGGGAAGCCGGCGTCGGCGACCACCAGGTTGCTACCGCCGCCGAGGACCAGCAGCGGCTCGCCGTCGTCGTCGGCCTTGCGGACCGCCGCGACCAGTTCCGTCTCGGTCGTCGCCTCGACGAAGCGGCGGGCCGGGCCGCCCAGCCGCAACGTGGTGTATCCGGCCAGGTTCACCTCTTCAGCGAACACCGCCACGTGGTCTTCCCCTCCCGTACACGCGAGATCGCGCGGGCCGGGGCGGGAGCCGCCCGGCCCCCGTCCCCGGGCCCGCGCGATCGGGCCCCTGACGTCCTCAGGCGAGCCGGACGACGGCCTTGGCGCGCGTGAGGACCTTCTGCTCGCCGGACCGAGCGGTCAGCGCGACGACGACCTTGTTGTCGTCGAGCTTCTCCTCCACCCGGCCGCTGATCTCCAGCGTCGCGCCGCCCTCGTCGGGCACGACCACCGGAGACGAGAACCGTACCCCGTAGTCCAGCACGGCACCGGGGTCGCCCACCCAGTCGGTGACGAACCGGCCGCCCTGCGCCATCGTGTACATGCCGTGCGCGATCACGTCCGGCAGCCCGACGGACTTGGCGAACCGCTCCCGCCAGTGGATCGGGTTGAAGTCGCCGGAGGCACCGGCGTACATGACGAGGTTGGCGCGGTCGACCTGGTAGGTCTGCGCGGGGATCTCGGTGCCGACCTCCACGTCGGCGTACTGCACCCTGGCGGTCATCAGGCCCCCCGCTCCACGATCGTGTTGTAGGTCTTGCAGACCGGCTCGCCCTCGGGCGTGGCGATCTCGGTCTCGACGACCATCTTCTCGTTGTTGCCGATGGACCGGATCTCGGTGATCGTCGAGGTGCAGACCAGCACGTCGCCGGCGCGCACCGGCCGGGTGTACTCGAAGCGCTGCTCGCCGTGCACCACCATCGCGTAGTTCAGGCCCAGCGCGGGGTCGGCCAGCGCGGGGTTGCCCAGCGACACCACGATCGGGAAGGTCGGCGGCGCGATGACATCGGGGTGGCCGGCCGCCTTGGCGGCCTCGGGGTCGCGGTAGATCGGGTTGCCGTCCCCGATCGCGTCCGCGAACTCCCGGATCTTCACCCGGCTCACCTCGTAGGGGTCGCTGGGCGGGAAACTCCGCCCGATGAAATCACGGTTGAGTGGCATGCAGTCCGTCCCTCCACGGTCGAACGGGGCCGGGGCCCGTCAGCCCGCGCCCGGAGCTCGTCGTTCGGTCTGGATCGGACGGTAACAGAACGGCGTTCAGCCCGCCCTCACGGGTCGTCGTGAGAACGGGCTGAACGAGGCGAACGCTGAACGAGGCAAGCTGAGAGGCCCTGCGCCGTACGGGCCCGCACTCAGTCCGCGAAGGACGGTCGTGGCTCGGCCGCCCGGCGTGTCCCGCCGGACGAGTGCAGAACTTGACCGGCAAGTCTCGAGGTGCGCGCGGTGCGCGGTGTGCTCGGTGGGTGCCGGCCCCGTGCGAGAGCGCAGCGGGCAGTACTTCCCGTCCGGACCCTGGTTAGCGGGTCTCGCGGTGCGCTCGGTGGGTGCGGCAGTTGGGGCAGTACTTCTTGATCTCCAGGCGGTCCGGGTCGTTGCGCCGGTTCTTCCGCGTGATGTAGTTGCGGTGCTTGCACTCCTGGCAGGCCAGCGTGATCTTCGGCCGTACGTCGGTGGCAGCCACGATGGAGTGCCTTTCTGACTAGGGACTTGGACATACTCGGCCGCCCTTCCCAGGGCGGCCGGCGTTTCTCACCCAGCCCGCTCGCCCCCGGAGGGGACGAGAGGCTCGAGTAGTAGCGAGGGCCGGACTTGAACCGGCGACACAGCGATTATGAGCCGCTTGCTCTGCCTGACTGAGCTACCCCGCCGTGATGGTCGATGTCGACCGGTATCGCCAGGATACCGGATGTTCACCGGAGCCTGGAAACGCGTGGATCGGGATCGGGATGATCGGGACCCGGGCGTCGAGACCGGTCTTCGGCGGGCCCTTTCCAAGGTCTCGGCCTGGCCGGTGACCTGGGAACGGCCCGCTTGGGACCGCTGGGACCGTATCACAGGGCCATCGGTGGCGCGAAATCCGCGAACGCCCGGTGCCGGTGCCCGTACGGCCCATGGGCCGGGCGCTGGGGCCGGGCGCTGGGGCCGGGCCGCCGGGCTCCGCTCTACAGGCGGACGGCCGACGGCCGCCGCCGAGTGCGCACGAGTCCGCGAACGCCGAAGGCCGTCCCGGATCATCGTCCGGAACGGCCTTCGTTCTCTGAGCCCCTTTACGGAATCGAACCGTAGACCTTCTCCTTACCATGGAGACGCTCTGCCGACTGAGCTAAAGGGGCTTGTGTCGTTCGCGCAGTGAAACCATACACGGCCCGGGCGCCACATGCGAAATCGATTGGCCCCGTCTCCGGGCGGGTCGCGGACGGCTTCGCCGGGGCGTTCCGCGCGGCCCGCGCCGCGGGTCAGCGCAGCAGCTGGCGGGCGATGACGAGTTGCTGGATCTGGCTGGTGCCCTCGTAGATCCGGAAGAGCCGCGCGTCCCGGTAGAAGCGTTCCACGGCGACACCGCGCATGTAGCCCATGCCGCCGTGGACCTGGACGGCCCGGTCGGCGACGCGGCCGAGCATCTCCGAGCAGAAGTACTTGGCGCAGGAGGGGCCGAGCCTGGTGTCCTCGCCCTCGTCGTAGGCCCGCGCGGCCTCCAGGACCATCGAGCGCCCGGCGAACAGCTCGGTCTGGGAGTCGGCGATCAGGCCCTGTACGAGCTGGTACTCGCCGATCTTGCTGCCGCCCTGTGACCGTTCCCTGGCGTAGGCGACGGTCTCGTCCAGGATCCGCTGGGCCAGCCCCACGCACACGGCGGCGATGCTCACCCGGCCGTGGGCCAGGGAGGACATGGCGGTACGGAAGCCGGTGCCCTCGGGGCCGACCATCGCCGTGGCCGGGACGCGGACGCCGTCGAAGAAGACCTCGGCGGTGTGCGCGCCGCGCTGCCCCATCTTGGCGTCCGCCGGGCCGACCTTCAGGCCGCGGGCGTCCCTCTCCACCAGGAACGTGGAGATGCCGCGCGCTCCGGGCCCGCCGGTGCGGGCGAAGACCATGAGGACGTCGGCCTCGGGGGCGTTGGTGATGAAGCGCTTGGCGCCGTCGATGACGTAGTCGCCGCCGTCGCGGACCGCGGTGGTGGTCAGCCGGCTGGGGTCGGAGCCGGCCTCGGCCTCGGTGAGGGCGAACGCCCCGATGGCCTCGCCGGACGCCAGCCGCGGCAGCCAGGTGTCGCGCTGCTCGGGGGTGCCCGCGTTCACCAGCACCTGCCCGGCGATGCCGTTGCTGGTGCCGAACATCGAACGGAAGGCGGGGCTGGCGTACCCGAGCTCGAAGACCAGGCGCACCTCCTCGCCGAGCGAGAGCCCGAGCCCGCCGTACTCCTGCGGCAGCGCGTAGCCGAACAGGCCCATCTCCCGGGAGATCTCGCGGATCTCCTCAGGGATCGCGTCGGCCTCCTCGATCTCCTCCTCGCACGGGATCACCCGTTCCCGGACGAACGCGCGCACGGCCGCCAGCACGTCGGCGAAATCCTGTGAGTCCATACCCGGATTCTAGAATCATGTTCGAAGAAGGGGGAGGTCCGTCCGATCCTGTCCCCGGACTGTGCCAGGGTGATCGTTCATGGATGACGGCTTCCTGCAGCGGGTGAACGCGATGGTCCGGGCGGCCACGGCCGAGGACCAGGCGTTCAGCGACCTGATGCCCCAGGTGATGAAGGAATCCCAGGGGCTCCCGCCGGTCGTGCTGAACCTGGCGATGATGAAGATGGGCGAGGGCATCGCCGCCGCGCCGCCCAACCTCGGCTGCTGGCTCGCGATCATGGCGGGCGCCTGGGTGGAGAACGGCGCCACCACCTTCGGGGTGGAGCAGCCCCTCCTGGACAGGACGATCGAGGTGGCCGACAGCGGGGTCGCGTTCGCCGACGCGTGGCGGGCCGCGACCGGGAACGATCCGCCGAGCCCCTCCGGCGGCCAGCCCTCCCAGGAGATCGTCGACACCCTCGCACCGCGCCTCCAGGACCCGGTGGGCGCGATGATGGCGTGGTTCTCGATGGAACGTTTCGCCCTCGGCGCCAACACCATGCTGTCCAAGTCGCCCGAACTGCGGGCGGGTGTCGGCGACCGGGAGCGCAAAGTGTCGGTCACCCGCCGCATGGCCGAGCACTGCGAGCAGATGGGGTGGGTGGCCAAGCTCCTGCGGGTGCTCGACAACGAGCGGCTCCTGGTGCTGGACCGGCGGACCCGGCAGGGCTGGACGGTCACCATCGGCGGGATCGGGGACAACTTCCAGCTGCACACCCTGCTGGCCGGCGCGCTGCTGGGCCGTCCCGGAGGGCTGCCGGGCACCCCGCCCACGCCCGAGATCATCGCCTGCTTCCTGGACGCCGACACGCCGCCGGGGCGTCCGGTCATCAGCAGCCCCTGGAACCTGGTGGACGCGCACGGCGAGTGGATCTACAACGAGGGCGTCCCGGCCGACGTCCCCGCGGTCAACGGCACCCGCGTCATCGTCCTGGACCCGCCCTCGTACGAGCGGCACTTCCCGGCCGGGCGGCACCACCCGATGATGGCGGGCAGCCTCACCCTGGACGGCCTGCATCTCCCCGAGGACCTGGCCGGATGGTGGCCTCACATCGCCCCCGCCAGGAACCCCGTCGGCGCCTGACCGGGGCCCTTCGGCCGTCCCCGGCCGTTCCCGGTCGTTCCCGGCCGTTCGGCGGCGCGACCGTGAGGTCCGCCGCCGGCGGGCTCGCCCTAGAAGCGCACGAACACCGCCGTGGCGTCGTCGAACCGCTTTCCCCGCGCACCGCCGCCGTCCCGTTCGCGTTCGGCCTCCCGGGTACGCCGGATCAGCTCCCCGGGCCCCTCCCCTTCCAAGAGGTCGAGCAGGCCGCGCCAGTCCAGCAGCCCGAACCGTTCGACGAGCCGGGACGCCCCGTCGGTGAACAGGGCCGCCCGCCGCACGCCCCGGGCCCGTCCGGTCAGCGCCTCGTACGCCGCCTCGGGACGGGTGCTCGCCACCCAGAACCCTCCCGGACTGTTGCGCGCGGCCCGTACGCCTTCGACGCTGTAGTCGGGGAGGCGGTCCACCCGGTCGTCCCGTACGACGCGCAGGCCGTCCCCGTCCTCCAGCACGAGCGGTGAGTCGGCCAGCACCAGCCATTCGACCGCGTCACGCCGCCGCAGGATCGCCACGGTCGCCGAGGGGCTGTCCCGGTTCTCCAGGTCGCAGGCCCCTCCGTGCATCTCCCGCACGCTCTGGATGGACTCCGCCAGCAGGTCCGGCAGCGGCTCGCCGTCCTCCCCCGCCAGCCGGGACGCCAGCTCGCTCCCGAGCCGCCGTACGAGCCATGCCGGCCCGTGCGCGCACCCGCCGTCCACCCCGGGCCGCGGGGTCGCCCCGTCCAGGACGACGGCCCATCCCGGGCCCGCCACCACGTAGTCCTCGTTCACCAGGCCAGGCGTGGCCTCACTCGCATAGCTCACCCGCACACAGAGAGGTCTACCCGGCGGAACCCCCGGCGCGGTACCCGAGTCCAAAGCCGGTATCCCGCTCAAGATCGGAGAACGATGACCCCTGACATCCTCGGCGACGCGCTGATCCGGGCCTTCGCCGACGAGGGCTTCGAGGCGCGGCTCCCCTCCCCCGGGACGATCAGCGTCACCGTGCCGGGCGCCGCCGACGTCACCGCCGACATCGTCGAGTGGCGCGCCCACGCCGGCCGCAACTCCCGGGCCGACCTGCCCGCGATCGCGGCCGAGTTCGCCGCCGGGCTCGTCCGCGGGCTCCGCAAGGAACCGGCGGACGACGCCCTCCGGCGCTTCGAGGAGTTCGACATCGAGCGCATGATGGCCTCGGACTCGCTGCGCGTGCGGCTCTACTCGGAGGAGTCGCTCGGCGACCCGCCCGGCCTGCGGGACGCGCTGCTGGCGCGGCCCCTCGCCCCCGGCCTGGTCCAGGTGGTCGTCGCCGACCACCCCGACTCGATCATGCCGGTCAACCGCGTCCAGATCGGCGGGACGCCGGAGGACCTGGTCTTCGCCGCCGCGCTCCGCGCCTCGCTGGAGAAGGAACCGCACTACGTCAAGACCGGCGACGTGTGGGACGTCCCGATCACGCACGTCGGCGAGACCCACCGCTACGTCGGCGCCCACGTGCACGTCCTGAGGCGGTACCTCGGCCCGGCCCCGTACGGCGCCCTGGTCTCCTTCCCCATCCCCGAGTACGTGATCGTCCACGAGATCGGCGGCACCCACCTCTTCGCCGCGCTGGAGGCCATGCAGGCGCTCGCCCGCACCCACGTGGAGCAGGGCGAGAGGAGCATCTCCCCGCAGGTCTACTGGTGGCGGCCCGGAGCGTACGAGGGGATGCCCGAGCAGGAGGCGCTGGGCAGCGGCCTCGTCCCCGACCTCCGTCCCGTCGGCGTCAAGGTCGACCATGAGGAGAAGAGCGTCGCGGCCACGACCGCCGAGACCGACGAGCTGATCGGCCTCTGGATGCGCGACCACGCCTGACCCCGCGGCCACGCCTGACCCCGCGGGACTCTCCCCGCGGGACTCTCCCCGCGGGCCTTTCCCGCCCCTCCCCGTCCCCGCGCCGTACGCCGTGCCCGTCCCGGTGGCCCACCAGGCCGGGCACGGCGTGCACCGCCGCTCACGTGCCCGGTGCGGACTCGTGCCCGGGACGCCCCTTGCTGCGCCTCTCCTCCTTGAGCCGCGCCTCGTACATGTGCCGCCTGCCGCCCACCAGGTCGTCGCGCACGCGGCGCTCGATCCGGCGGAACGGGTCGTAGTACGTGTCGTCGAACTCCTCGACCACCTGGAACGTCCAGCGCCCCTCCAGGACGTTCCGCCCGACCATCTCATCGTGGATCTCGTCCGCCCACGCCTGGTGGCCCGCCTTGGCGAGCCGGTCCGCCGCGCCCCCGAGTGTGAAGTCCGCGGTGCCCATGAGCTGGTGGAACGCGTACAGATGGCCGCGGGCCCGTTCCACTGTCTCCAGGGCCTTGCTCAGCTCCCCCACGGCGTCGACGGTGGGCTCGTCGGGATGGTCGTCCCGTTCACGTTCGTTCGGCATGCGGGGTCATTACCCGCCTGCCGCCGTCCTGCACGAGGTCGCTCCCGTCCCGGCCGGTGGCCCCGACCCCCGTCCGGGGACCACCGGCCCGAGGGTCAGCGGATCGCGTCCAGGTCGACGAGCTGGACCGAGCCGCCGGAACGCCAGAGAAAGTAGCGCTCGGGGCGGGGAGCGGCCCCGGCCCGGTACGCGCTCGGCACGGTCGTCGGCATGGTCATGGTCCCGGCCTTTCCCGCCTTGGGCAGCGGACCGGAACCACGGGAACCGGAACCGCCGGGACCGGAACCGCCGGGGCCGAGATCCACCAGCTTCCCGGTCTCCACGTCGTACAGCATGAGGTGGGAGGCGCCCCCGCTCCCCTTACCTACGTACGCGAGGTAGCGAACGGACAAGGGCCGCGACCACACCCGGCGTGCCGGATCCCCGGGCAGGACGCGCACCTCGCCGTCACGCGACACGGCGTGGGAGAGCCAGCGTCCCCGGTGCGGGGCGCCGGCCGGGCTCCCGAGACACCAGGTGATCCCGCAGTTCCAGGTGTTGCCGACCGCCGGGAGGCGGACGCCCAGGGTCTGGCCGGTCTGCATGTTGCGCAGGTCGTGGAACGTCGCCTCGCCGTCCTTCCCGTGGGAGACTCCCGGTCTGCCGATCCACGGCCAGGCGAAGATCCGGTGCCCCGCGGTACCGGGCGACACCCGCGCCGGCCCGCCGTCGAGCGGCATCTCGTACACCCCGGTATCAGGGTCACCGACGATCTGGCCCGCGTCCCAGCGCACCTTGCCGCCCTCGACGGTCAGACCGGTCAGACCGCTCTGGCCCCATTTCTCGTACTTCGCCGCCATCGCGGCGAGCTTGCGCGCCTTCCCGCCGGACAGGGGGGCGGCCCAGATCTCTATCGTCGGCCGCCCGGCGGCCGTGCGCAGGAGCCACCAGGCGACCTGGCCGTCCCCCACGGCGAAGCCGGAGGGGAAGAGCTTGGTCCCGGCGGGCTCCACCACGTCGGTGACCTTGGTCGCCTTCCGCGTACGAAGGTCGTACACCCACAGCCCGTCGGCCCTCTCGAAACCGGAGAAGGTCGAGACCAGCAGCGAATCGTCGTCCAGGACCACCTTGACCCCGTACTCCCGCCCGCCCGGCAGGGTGTCCGGCAGCGCCCGCAACGCCGCCTTCGGCGGGGACACCGGCTCGGGCATGGCGATCGGACTCGGCGTCCCCGCCGTGAGAGGCCCGTTCGCCCGCTCCCCGCCGGAGGGAAGGACGAACACCGTCCCGCCGACCACCATGGGCACCGCGACCACGGCCGCCGTCACCGCCGCGAGCCTCCGGTGCCGCCGGGTCCGGTGGCGCTTCGCCAGCCGGTCCAGCAGGTCCGGCTCCGGCGCGGGGGCCTCCCGCGACGCGGCCTTGAGCGTGCTCCGCAGAGCCCTGTGAAGGTCATCGGTCATGGTGGGCTCCCGCCGTCGGCGCGGCCTCCGGAAGCCAGTCCGCGCGCAGTTTGTCGAGGGCGCGGGCCGCCTGGCTGCGGACCGTCCCCCGCGTGATTCCGAGCATCCTGGCGATCTCCTCGTCGGGCAGGTCCTCGTAATAGCGCAGGACCAGAACGGCCCGCTGGCGCCGCGGCAGCGCCGCCAGCGACCGCCACAGCCGGGGGTCGCCCTCCGCGCGTTCCAGGTCCCGTTCCACGTACTCCCGGTCGGGGATCTCGCCCACGAGGCGCTCACGTCTTCGGCGCCGCCAGGTGCTGACGTGCTGCCGCGCCATGATCGTCCGCGTGTACCCCTCCGGGTCGTCCTTCCTGACGACGCGGGGCCAGGCGGCGCGCAACCGCGCCAGGCCCTCCTGGGCGAGGTCGGCCGCATCGTCGGCGTCGCCTGTGAGCACGTAGCCGTAGCGGAGGAGCGCCGGGGCGCGGTCGGTGACGAACTTCTCGTACGTCGACCCGTCATCGTCCACAGGCCATCCTTTCCATCACCCCCGGGACGCCCCACCCCCCGCATCTGTTGCACCGCCCGTCATCCACGGCCAGAAGGACGGCCCCGAGGGCAGGGCCACGGGACGGCCACGTCGCCCCGGAACGGGCGGGAAGCGAACACGGTCCCGCGGTCAAGAACGGGTGACCGACACCGACGCTGCGAAAGGCCCGCGATGACGAGGATGAGGACACGGTGACCGCCGGTGTCCATCTGGGCGGCGACCAGGCGATCATCGAGAGGTCCCGCCGGGACCCGGAGGCGTTCGCCGCCCTGTACGACCGGCACGCCCCCACGATCCACCGCTACCTCGCCCGGAGGCTCGGCCGCGACCTGGCCGACGACCTGATGGCGGAGACGTTCCTGCAGGCGTTCCGGCAACGTCACCGCTACGACCCGGAACGCCTGAACGCCCTGCCCTGGCTGTACGGGATCGCCACCAACCTGATCGGCCAGCACCGGCGCCGCGAGGTGCGGTTCTGGCGGGCGGTGGCCCGGACGGGAGCCGACCCGGCGGTGTACTCGCCCGACGAGGGAGTGGCGGACCGGGTGGCCGCCCAGGGGATCCGGCGCGAACTGGCCGCCGCGCTGGGCCGCCTCAACCGCGGGCAGCGGGACGTTCTGCTGCTGACCGCTTCCGGCGACCTGTCCCCGGCCGAGATCGGCGCGGCCCTCGGCATCGCCACCGGCACCGTCCACTCCCGGCTCCACCGCGCCCGCACGAAGATGCGCGAGGCGCTGGGCGGAACCGACCCGCTCGACATGAGAGAGGAACCGCACGATGGCTGAACTCCGCCGCATGTACGACGAGGTGGCCCCGCCCAGCCCGGAGGTCCTGGCCGAGGGCCGGGCCCGGCTGCTCACCGCCACCCGGGAGGACGGGCGCCAGAGCCACCGTCCCCGGCGGTACCGCGGCCTGCTGGCGGTCGCCCTGACCGGCACGGTGGCCACCGCCACCGCCGCCGGCGCCGTGGCGATCATGGCGCAGGGATCGGACGTCGGCGGTCCCCGCGACGTCCGGCCGGTCAGCGCCCGGGAGGTCCTCACCCGGGCCGCCACCGTCGCCCGTATGGAACCCGAGCTCAAGCCCCGCCCCGACCAGTACCTCTTCACCCGTTCCCTGGAGACGTGGGGCCCAGGAGCCGTCACCCCGGGCAAGCCCAAAGGGCAGCGGACAAGGCAGGTCTGGCTGCGCGCCGACGGCTCCGAGCCGGGTCTGCTGCGGACTTCGTGCTGGCGGCAGCCCACCAAGGTCTGCGACACCCCGCTGGTGAGCGAGGACGCGCCGAGGAACCAGCCCGTCCCCGCCCCGGGCAGCCATCTCTGGACGGTGCGTGAGGTGCCCAGGCTGCTCAAGCTCTGGGGGAGCCAGCTCAACGCCCCCTCCCCCAGCCCCTCCGAGAACCCGTCGATCACGGCCTGGAGCGGGCCGCAGGACCTGCTCCACCAGGGTTACCTGCCTCCCAGGCTCCGCGCCCAGGTGTTCGAGTTCCTCGCCGACGTCCCCGGGGTCAAGGTGGACCAGAACGCCACCGACGCCCTGGGCCGCCCCGGCATCTCCCTGTCCAAGGACAACCAGAACCTTCGGCAGGAGCTGATCTTCGACCGCCGCACCTATCGCTTCCTGGGCAGCCGCGACCTGCCCCTGGGCCCACGGGCCAAGATCACCGACTGGACCGAGCAGCCCGAGGGCTCCGGCTTCGAACTCGCCCGCTCCATCCTCGAGGTCAAAGTGGTGGACCGGCTCCCCACCTGATCCCTCGAGACGGCAACCGCACGGCGGGCCGGCGTCACGCCGGCCCGCCGGCGTCGGCCCGTTGCCAGAGAATTCCGAGCGCCCACCGAGAATGCCCCTCCCGCTAAACTGCGTGGCCACCTTCCAAGGAGGCGCGCCCATGTCGTTCACCGCCGAAGAGATCACCTACCTGCGGTCACAACCACTCGCCCGCCTCTCGACGCTCTCCGCCGATGCCCAGCCGGACGTCGTTCCCGTCGCGTTCGAGTTCGATGGCACGTTCTTCTGGGTGGGCGGCTCCGGCCCTTCGGTCGCCGACACCCGAAAGTTCCGGAACATCCGAGCCGGGCATGACAAGGTCGCTCTGGTCATCGACGACATGGTGTCCTTCTCCCCGTTCATCGCACGCGGGATCCGCGTCTACGGCCGCGCCGAGGAACCGATCGAACGGACCGGAATGGTCGGCCCGGGCCTCTACACCCGCATCACCCCGACCATTTCCTGGAGTTGGAACATGGCAGGCGAACCTGTCGGCGAAAACTGGTACGAGTCACGGCGGGCGGTGCACCAGATCCCGGCGGGCGGCCCCGACGGCACCTGAACGAACCACGCACCGCCTTCCTGACCGGGGGCCGGCCAGGCCGGCCGGCCCCCGCTCAAGAGCGGCGTAGCCGTCCCCGGACGGCGGCTTGCCTACGTCGATCGCGTGACTGCCGCTAACGTCGGCTGGACTTCCCCACCGATCAGAGGCAGGCCCCATGTACGAAGAGCGGCTTGCGGAGTTCTCCCGTGAACGCCTGGACGGCCGACCGATCCCCGATGACCTGCGCACGATGCTGGTGGCGCAGTGGGAGGGCCGTACCGACTTCCAATCCCTCCTCGACGTCACGTTCTTCGAACCAGGGCGGCTCAGCCCGTTGCTCGGGCTCACTACCAGGACGAGCCGGACGAGCGCATCGCCTTCACCCAGTTGGCCCACCGGCTCACCGGACTCGGCCTGCCACTCGGCAGCCGCGACTACGACGCCCTCCACGAGCCTGACTTCACGGTGGCTCCAGAAAACTCATGGCTGACCTCATCGACGCCGAGCGCAGCAGGCGCGGTCTCAGCTGATCTTCCGGCCCAGGAAGCCTCAGGCGTCCCTCACCGCGTGCGACCGTGCCCCCCGTCCACAGGGTCTGTGAGCCGCTGACGCGAGAGCGATCGCGGCGTCACGGAGGTCCAGGGGGAACCCGGCATGGACCCCGGCAGTTGTGAACGTGGAAACTGGTGGCATCTGAAGGGCAATGTTGAGGTGCGTTGGGTGTGATGGAGGTCCGTTCTTTCGCGGAGACCGACCGGGACGAGCTACGCGAGCTGTTCGGCCGTGCCGGCGAAGGTTCCCCGAGCGCTTCGATATGGGGCCACCTGGAGTCCGAAGCAGCCATCTACCTGAACCCGTACATGGATCTGGCGCCGGACTCGCTCTTCGTCGCCGTGGTCGACGGAGCCCTGGTCGGCTACCTGACGGGATGCCCGGACAGCTCGGAGTTTCCCAGGGAGAGCGAACGCATGACGAGGGCCATCAAGAAGCACCGGCTGGCCTTCCAACCGAAGACCGCCGGCTTCTTCGGCCGCGCGATGATCGACATGGCGGTGGCCGCCCCCAGGCGTGAGCCCACCGCGGGAGACTTCGACGATGCCCGGTGGCCGGCGCACCTGCACATCAACGTGGCGCCGGAGGCCCGGGGCACGGGTGCCGCCGACGAGCTGATGAACCGATGGCTCGGCCGGCTCACAGAGATCAGATCGCCCGGATGCCACCTGCAGACCTTGGCCGAGAACACCCGCGCGGTGCGGTTCTTCGAACGCATGGGCTTCGCCGGGTACGGCCCGACTCCGCTGGTCCCCGGCCTCAGATACGGAGGCAGGCGACTGCACCAGCAGACCATGGTGTGGAGCCCCTGACCGCTCCCCCCCGTACCACCCCACGCCCACCTCCCGAGAGTGACTCCTGGAAACCCTCGGCGACATCGAATGATCGCTGATGAGCGCACGCCCCTCGCGTTCCACACTTTGACCAGGTCGGGACGCAGCGCCTGCTTCCACGCGCCTTCGAGAGTTACGCCGCCCAGGTGCTGAATTATCCCCGGATCTACAGGGCGTGGGCCATCAGCCACCCCGCACGCGCAACGCCACTGGACTCCCTCACAACCAGCAGGAACCGCGCCCGTCAGGAGTAGACACCCTCCCAATAGTCCTCATGGCTTTGGGTGAAATCCTGCGGGCGGCTCTGACGCAGATGCTCATACCGGACATAGAGGAACTGGACAGCCTCATGCAGGCCGCACTCGAACGTCGCTCTGATCCATATGACCGCTCGGAGCCTCCGGCCTTTAATGATCAGTTCGTCAAGGGGCTCCCATTCGTCATCCATGGGGCGATCGTGACAGACGGGCAGTGCCGCCCCCACTGGTTATCGATAGGCGGCACAGACCTGTGGCCGTATTGGCCAGGTGTACTCACCACGGAGGTTGTGAACGTCCGCACCACCGCCCCCCGCCGCGCACCGAACGGCGGGTCATCAAGGTGCGGCTGCTGCGATGGTGAGGCCCGGCCCGCATGCGGGCTGAAAGACTGGAGAAGTGAACGGTTCAGCGTGGGACGAGGTTCTCCCCGCCGTACAGGCGGCCCCCTATCCGGTCGAGTTGGTGGCGCCCGACCCCGACCGCGCCGAGGGCTGCCTGACGGCGTTGGGCATCACGAGGAGATCGTGGCTCGGGGCCGTCGTCGCCCATACCGGTGGGATCTGCGTAGATCATGGCTGGCTCCGTGTGCTCGGCAGCGGTGGGAGCGGACTTCCCGATATCGCGGCCCAGGCCGATCCGGCGTCACGTTGGCTCGTGGTGGGTCACGACGTGCTGGGCGGTCAGTTCGCGTGGGTGCCGGCTGAGCCAGGGGTACCGCCCACGGTGCACTACTTCGGCCCGGACGACCTCGGCTGGCTGGATCTGGAGCAGGGGTACGCCGATTGGCTGTACGCCGTACTCGCCGGCTCGCTGACGCAGTTCTACGACACACTTCGCTGGCCCGGTTGGGAGACCGAAGTCGCCTCCCTGGGCCTGGACGAAGGCATCCACACCTGGCCTCCGCCCTCGACAGTGGAGGGCAAGGACCTCTTCAAGGCCTCACGGAAGGCGGTACCCATGGCGGAACTGGTCTCCTTCCACCATGAAATGGCACGGCAACTGGGTTAACCGTCACCCGCGTCCCCACCCGGCTCTCCGATCACCGCCGAGCCGATTCGGCCGGCTCGCGGAGCAGGGCCGAGCAGATCCCATCGATTGCCGGCGATGTCGAGGAACACAGCGACCCGCCCGTAGGTCTCCGTGCGTGGCGAGGTAAGGAATTCGACGCCGGCGGCCGTCATGCGTTCGTGGGCGGAATCGAAATCGTCCACCTGGAGAAAGAAGCCGACACGACCGGCGACTTGGTTTCCGACGGCAGCGGTTTGCCGCTCGCCGTCCGCACGGGCGAGCAAGATGCCGGACTCGGCATTTGGTGGCCGTACGACGACCCAGCGTTTCGAGCGGCCGTCGCCGGTCAGTGCCGGTGAGTCCTCGACAAGGTCGAATCCCAGGGCGACGGTAAAGAACTCGATGGCTTGGTCGTAGTCGTCCACGACGATCGTGACCAGGGCAACTCTCACCCACATGAGGGTAGTAGCCTCCGCGGGTGCCTCATGCGAACAACAGCCACCCCGAAAGTGCGATGCCCTAATGCCTCATCGACAGCGGCCACCGCGTTCGATGAGGCGACCTTTCGGCGGACGGCGGCCTTCCGAGCCCGGTGGGCGGAATTCCGAGATGGCGGCAACAGCCCCACCGTCCTGAGGAGAGCGATCCCGGCGACTTCCCGTCAGCAGGGGCGTACCCTCGGCGAACCGTCCGCAGGACGGTAAACCAAAGATGATCTAGCAGAGTCTCCTTTGTGACACCCTCTCGTCCCAGGGAGACATCGTGCGAATCAGATCCATCACTTCCGTTGGCGCGCTGGCCGCCCTCCTCGCCGCACCCCTCGCCGGTCCGGCCCACGCGGCGCAGCGGCCCGCCGAGGTCTCCCCGGCCGCCACGCCCGCCGCGCCGGGTGACTTCAACGGCGACGGACAGCGCGACCTGGTGGCGGCCAGCCCGCACGGGCAGACCGCGGGCCAGGCGGAGGCCGGGTTCGTCACCGTGATCTACGGAAGCTCCACCGATCGGCAGGTGATCACGCGCGACAGCCCCGGCGTCGCCGGGACCCCCAAGCTCTACGACCGCTTCGGACGCGCCACCGCGTCGGCCGACTTCGACCGCGACGGCTACGCCGACCTGGCGATCGGCAGCAGCGGATGGAACCAGGGCGTCACCGTCCTGTACGGCGGACCTGGCGGGCTCACCGGACGCGGCATCACGCTGTCGGCCCCCGACACGATCCTGGGGTCCTACCTAGCGGTCGGCGACTTCGACCGCAGCGGAGGCATCGACCTGGTCGCCGCCAGCACCGCGACCGCCGAGGGCACGGGCGCCGCCTTCTGGACGTTCCGGGACGTCCGAGAGGCGCCGGTAACCGGCGTGCGCACCCTGGTTCCCACGCGCGGGGAGGACGGGAACGCCTCGTGGATGGCACCGGCGGTCGCCGACTTCGACGGCGACGGATACGCCGACCTGGCGATGTCGGTCGCCGGGGACATCGACGGCGAGACCGTGGACGCCAGGCTGGAGCTGCGCCGGGGCTCCGCGACGGGACTGGGCGCCCCCCAGGTCCTGATGCAGAACACCGGCCCGGCGATCGCGGCCGGGGACATCAACGGCGACGGCAGGGCCGACCTCGTGGCCGGCGGACTCAAGTCCTCCGAGCAGGCCGGCCGCACCAACCGGTTCTACGTACTACTCGGCGGGGCCGGTGGGCCCGGCGCCCCGACGACGTTCACGCAGAGCACCTCCGGCGTCCCGGGCACCGATGAGCCCAACGACTTCTTCGGCACCGCGCTGGCGGTCGGCGACGTCAACGGCGACGGCCGCGCCGACGTCGCGGTCGGAGCCCCGGGCGAGGACATCGAGAGCACCGCCGACGCCGGGGCGGTGACCGTCCTGTACGGCACCACCACCGGGCTCGGCACCCAGAACGCGCAGATCTTCGGTCAGAACACCGCGGGCGTCCCCGGCGCCGAAGAGCCGGACGACAGGTTCGGCACCGCCGTACTGCTGGCGAAGCTCAACGCCGACGGCAGGGCCGACCTGGTCATCGGCGTTCCGGGCGAGGACGGTTCGGAAGGCCGCATCCACTTGCTTTATGGCGGTCCGACCGGGGTCACCACCCAGGGCACTGGGTCGTACAAGCCGGCCGACCTGGGCGTCGGCGGCCGGCAGGCAGAACTCGGCGGGCAGCTGGGCTGATCCCCGGGGAGACGCGCACGGTCCCGCCGCCTCCCGCTCCTGTGCGGATCCTTCGCGGCCCCGCTGACCGCTTCGATATCCGGAGGCCAAGCGCCGGACCACCGAGGCCACACAGGTACACGGGAAGCCCGAGACCGATCGGAGCCTCCGGAGGCTCCGAAATCGCCGCTTAGAGGCGGCAGGACTTCAACCCGTTTCCACCCCGTCCAGCCGCAAAGCCCGTGGCCGGCCTGACACGACCCGACAGCACAAAACGGCCTCTCACCGATGTCATCCCTGGTGAGGGGCCGTTCGGCGTCCTGGAGGCGGATTCAGGACCCGAACTGGGTAGGAATCCACCCTTCGGCCCGTATTCGACAGAGGCCGGGATCTCAGCGCAGCAAGCGGTCGGAGGCGTCGGGGTCGAGCCATATACGACTCAGATAGGACTGATCTAGCGTATGACAAGCCGACCTCCCCAGAGCCATTTTGCCCTGCCCGACATCCCAAATAGCCGAACAGCACACGGGCCGGGGGTGAAGAGACAGGTGACGCCGAAAGCCGCACCGGTCGTCGGTCGTGATTTTGCTGATGCCGTTCGGTGTGGGACGAGATCGGCCCCGTTCATCATGAGGCGCGGGGACTGACCATGAGAAGGTGGCCACAAAACCTCGCCTCCGCGCGTGGGAGTGGCCGCTTCCGGTCGTGGTGATCGCCTGGGCAGCTCTTGGACGTTAAGGCAAGCGTGCGTACGGACAGAGGGAGGGCAGATGAACGCCTCTAGGGCCCCGGCGGAAGTCGATCACACGGGTCGTGCAGGGGGCGGCCTTTGGGCGCCTGGCCTGGCCAACCTCGCCCTGGGAATACTCGCGATGCTTCCGCTCTACCTGGCGTGGTGGCTATGGACCAAGTACCTCCCGATGGACTGCAGGAGTCCCGAAGATGTGATCAAACCCGGGGTGACCAACTGCTACTACCCAACTCTTGATCACGCGCCTGTCATCATGTTCCTCCTGACAGTGACCGGAGTACCGATGCTGGTCCTGGTGCTCATCGTGGACGTGCTCCTGCCGCTCCGACGTCAGGGGCGGCGGCTCGGGACCTGGCTCGGCATGGCCGCGCTGATTCCCATCCCGTTCGCGGTCTGCCTCAGCCTGACCTGACCACGTACTCCAGTAACGAGCGGGCAGACTGCGCACCCGCCATCGACGTAAGGCGAGGTCCCCTCGCAGCACGGTCACCTGGGGTGGACGGCGACCAACTCGGCACACGATTGCCTTTTCTTGCATCGAGCTGTTCGACATTCATCGTTCCCGGAACGATTCGTTCATGACGTTCTCGAAGAAGTCACCGATCGCGCCCATAGGGCCAGCAGGCATGCTTCACGCAATCGCCTACCGAACCGGCCCACAAGCTGCGAGAAGCCCTCACCTGAATACAGAATCGCCACATCGTCCGTCGGCCGCCGCCGCGGTCATCACGTCGGTGATCGGCGTGCCCGTCTGACAAGTATCGATGGAATGACGGAGTAGCCTCACTCTGGACAACGACAGGCTTGACGTGACGACAGTCGCAACTCAACGCGATGCACAGTGCGGCGCTGGCAGTGCAGTGCAGGTCAACATCCGAGATGCTCCCTCAAACCGGGCGGCCATGCCTCGAGATCCCGGTTCACCAGCAACTCGGCGTGCTCAGAGTCCCCTTCGACCCGGAACAGCACGATCCGTCCCTCTGGCTCTGGAGCGGCCACGGTACGGTGCGCGAGCTTCGATGGGTCGAAGGGAAAGTCCCAGTGCACCAGCCGGCCGTACACCCGGCCGTCGGCCACGAGTTCGGACCGCCGCAGCCACCGGCTCCGCGGGCTGCGCACCACCGCGCGGAGCAGGAAACTTCCCGGGTGCGGCCAACCTGGCTCGGACTCGTCCACGATCACGGCCGATCCTGTCCGCAGGCGCAGCGGCTGCGTGGTGGCCTCGGTCAAAGCCTCCAGCAGATCCTCGTCCACAATCGTGATCCGATCGACCAGCGCTAACGCGTCCACGGCGTCGACCTCGCCGTACACGTCATAGAACGAACCCGCGAGCCCCCTGGCAAGCGCCGAATGCAGCGCCGGGACCTCGGCCGCCTCCTGGAACACGTGCTGCTTGGCCTCCCAGGGCACCGGACCGGCACCACTGATCAGGCGATCCCAGTGGGAGCGCGGCAACTGGAGGGTCAGCGCCGTGAAGACCTGCGACGCCTCGGGCGATTCGAAGTAGTCGACCCAGAGCCCGTACTCGGCCGACTCGGCCACCGGTTCCGGGCCGTGCATCAGCATCGCGGCGAACTGGCGCACGATCCAGTCCTTTAGCGCATGGTCACCGTTCGACCAGCACATTCGCAGGTACATCAGGATCCCGTAGGACGGGAACCTCTCGTGCAGCAGGACCCAGGCGGCGGCGGTCTCGGCATGGGTCCCGAGGAGGTTCACCCCATGCGGGTCGAACTCGTCGCGGGCGTCCGTGGTCTCCAGCGCAAGATCCACATCGTCGTCGACACGTCGCCGGTCCAGCCCGATGTCCGCAAGTTCCCGGTCCCACCGAGGAGTCCCAATCCGCGGCGGGGGCGATGTCGGTTCTGGCATCCCGCAACCCTAGGGTGCTGTTTCTGACCATGCCCGGTCGTCATCGCTCATGGCGGTGGGGACGGCCTTGCGCCCAGTTAGGGCACAGCACGGCCAGCCCTTGCTCATTGAATGACGCCCGAACACTTCTTCATGCGCCGCGCGACCAGTCGTGCGAAACACTGCCCGCGGCTTCCGGACGTCGGAGCCTGGCCGCCCCTCCAATCTCGGTCCGCTCACCCGCGGATTTCGAATGCGGCCCACCAACACAAGAACCCCAGGTCACCACTGCCGTTGCGTGCCCCTGACCGTGCCCTAGCCGTGCCCGTACCGGCGGTGAATCACAGGCGACCACGGAGACTTAGGGGCAGAGAACGAAAACCGCCCCTGACCGCGCTACAGCTGGCGAGGGTTCGTTCTCTGTGGTGTGGCGGGTCGCTCCGCGAGACTCCCCTAATCTGCACCAACGCCGTCCACTCGCCGAACTTCGGCCCGCATTGGGCACAGCCCCTACAGAGCCCCACACCGCTCCGGAGGGCTCACCCGCGCGAACGGCGCCCAAGGTGTGACAGACCGCTTCGCGCGGGTGAGCCCGCCAGACCCGCAGTGGGCTGGGGGCCGCGAGGCCCCCGCTTCGCGCTCGCTGAACCGACTTTGTCGGGACACCAAAACCACCTCGATGCGAACCACCAGCGGTCCTGGGCCGTTGTGCTTCCCGCCCTGGTGGGCGCGTGTGCGGACGTGCGCCACGGCGAGGGGCGTGAGCCTCTTGTTGCTGTACTTTTGCGCTGTACGGTGGCCGTACTGAGCGGCGGAATCACCGAGGAAATCGGGCGCTGCCGTTCGTATTCGGTGCGCCTCGACCGTGCCGGTCACTGTTCGGTGTCGTCCTTGTCCTTGGCCAGGAGTTCGTTCATGTCCAGCCCTGCGTGACGGGACACTCCTTCACGAGGGTGAGGGGCTGGCTGGTGGTGGTGCCCACGATGGCAGTCATCTTCTCGTCGTGGCGACCAACACGCGTTTCGACGGCCCGGACTCTCATCTCGATCTCGCTGAGCAAAGCCGCCACAGCAGATCACCTCTCTTACCGCCAGATACCAGGCCCAACGTACGTGCCGTCGTGCCTGTGAGCCGCAGGTCGCAACTACCGGAGGGCTGCGGCTTCCATCATCGCTGGCAAGGGCCGGGTCCTGCCGAAGGCCGTAGGCCACCACGAAGGGGCGACCAAAGTGAGTTAGCCGGCCCCCTTGCGGCAATTTCAGATCAAGTGTGATCCCGCGTAGAGCCGCTGCCCGGCCGCTAAGGTGCGACCTGTGCCATCGCTGATCGCTGCCATCCACGAACACGACGACGTTGCCCGATTCCTGGCCTGGCCCGGCGACTTCGACCTCGACCGGGGCGACCACATCGAGGAGGTCCACCTCGCGTCGGGCGCGCCTCTGGAGGGCTTCGCAGGTGATGGAGCCGGGGGCACATACTTCTATTGCGGCGTGGGTCGCGAGGAACGTCCGATCCTCTACGCAGACTCCGAAGGTCGCGCGGCTCTGGTGGCAATCGGCCTGCCTGAACTCCTGCGGCTCCTACTGGTCGCACCCTGGTGGCGCGACTGCCGGGCGTTCACTGCGGAAGAAGGCGGTGAGCTGGCTGCCGAGTACCTGGAGGACATCCCCGACTTGGCTGTTCAGCGGGATCGTGCGGCCGCTGCCCTCGGCCTTGATCTTCCCGCCGAGGCCGACGTCCTGGCTCGCCTGCGTGAGGTTGCCACCCAGGCAGGCGCGGACCACACCCTGATCTTCACGCCGGAAGATACGCCCTACGCAGCACTGATCAAGAGGTGAGGGGCGTTTCGCGACACAACCAGGCAAGTGGACCCTGAACGCTCGCCTCAAGGCAACCTCCTGCTCCTGACGGCCCTGCCGAACGGACGGACGCGTGGCAGGACTGGGAGGACAACGGCCTCGTCTTCCCGTCCCGACGAGGTACACCCATGGAGCCGGACAAACTACGCCGAAGCTGGGGCCGCGTCCGCGCCGCCGCCGGCCTGAACTCGATGCGCTTCCACGACATGCGCCACACCTGCGTCTCGCTGCTGCTCCACCTGGGCATCGCACCCAGCGTCGTCCGCGACATCGGGCACAGCGACATCGAAGTGACAATGACGATCTACGCGCATGCCGCCCTCGATGAGAAGCGGGGGCGCCTCGGAAGCTGGGGGATGTCCTCGGCTGAGGTCGTTGTCGTCAGCGCTGTCGTCAAAAACGCCCCGGGCCTGATGGCTCCGGGGCGTTTGTGCTGCTCAGAAGGTGTGGGCAGGGGCGGGGTCGAACCGCCGACCTTCCGCTTTTCAGCTATGGCAACACCCTTGCTGGCGAAACATCGATCAAGGCTGACCGGCCGCGGCTCGTGGCTGGAGTTGGTGGCGGTTGCTGCTGTCATCGTTGCTGTCAGTTCTCGCGGTTCAGGCGACCTTGATGGAGTGGGGGCCGACGCTGATGGTGATGTCCACATGCCCGCCGAGGGCGGTGGCGTACGCCCGGAGTGTCTCCAACTCCATGGCCTCAAGGTCGCCGTTCTCGATCTGGGAGATCCGGGATTGTGAGACGCCGAGGATCTGGGCGACCTCGGCTTGTGTCTTGCCGATGGCCTTGCGGAGTTCCTTGAGGTGATGGCCGGCGACGTGGGCGTCCAGTTCGGCGCGTGCGCGAGCCTGCCGCTCGGGGTCGGCCAGTTCGGGGTTGCGGCGGTGTGCTTCGGCCTTGATGTCCTGCCAGCGACGTCCGGTGCTCATCGTCCGGCCTCCTTGTCCTTCGCGGCCCGGTACTCGGCGTAGCGGGCTTCGGCCAACGGGATGGCCTCGTCGTACCACCGGGACCACTGCCCGGCCTTGTCGCCGGCCACGAGGAAGATCGCGGCACGGTCCGGGTCGAAGACGAACAGCATGCGGATCTCTGACCGGCCCCGGCTTCCGGGGCGTAGTTCCTTGAGATTTCGCAGGTGGCTGTGTTCCAGGGTGTCGACAAGTGGGCGTCCTAGCGTCGGCCCGACCTCGGCCAGTCTGTCGATGGCTTGCTCGATCAACGCTGCGGTGTCCATATCGGACTCACACAGCTTGAGGAACCAGCTCTCGACCGGTTCGAGGAGGATGACATCCCAGGCCACGGAACCAATATAACCCCTGGCTCATATCGATGGATGACCGTCCGCCTGCTGTCAGCGCCGGTTGCTGTCAAACAAAACGCCCCGGGCCTGATGGCTCCGGGGCGTTTGTGCTGCTCAGAAGGTGTGGGCAGGGGCGGGGTCGAACCGCCGACCTTCCGCTTTTCAGCCAGAGCAACACCCCTGCCGGCTGAGCATCCCACGAGGTCGGACGGTGCTCGATGGGGCCTTGTGGTGGCGCCTGGTGCCCACTGTTGCTGTCAGCGTTGCTGTCACGCGCGAGGGTGTTGACCTCGGCTCTTGAGCCGCTTGACGTGTCGCTCATGCTGTCCGGCGCGACGTCGCTGGGCGCGGTCGATGAGCAACGTCTGGGGGTCGGCTGCCAGCTCGTACAACTCGACCTCGAACGGGTCGGCGTCGTGCTCGATGAGACGCGCCAAGGCTCCGCGGTCCTGCTCGGCCGTGCCTCGCCGGCTCACGTGCTCCCGCCAAGCGTGTCCGCTCAGCTCGGCCTCCCGCCCCGACCAGTGCCGCAGACGTCCGACCTTGTGCCTGCTGGTGTTGCTGTACTCGGCTGCTGTACACCCGTCGCGTTGACCAGGAATAGCAACCTGCTTGTCCGGCGGCAAGCGGACCCGGAGCGCAGGACCGGCCACGGCCCGGGCACGGGAAGCGCGCGAAGCAATCGCCGCTGACCACCCGCTCACTTCGGCCCCGACGGGGCGATCGTAGGGCGGTACCGGCAATCCTCCCAATGAGCTAAGTTCACGGAATGGCGATCGACATCACGGGCGAATGGTGGCGGGGCGACGCCTCCGACGATATTGCCGACTACCTCGAAGAACTCGCGCCCGGCGGCTACCCGGTGCATGCCGTTACGCCATCGCGGTGCAAGGACTGTTCTGGGAAGGTCTTCCGGATCGAACTTGATGCGGGTGGCGTTTGCGCACGCCGTACCTGCGTCGCCTGCGACCTGCTCGCCTACATGCTCGACAGTAACGAGTACTGGATGGACGGCGATGAAGGGGAAGGGCCGGAGAAGATCGCTTGCCCTTGCGGTTCAGAGCGTTTCGAGTGCACCGCTGGATTCAGCTTCCGTGACGGAGACGCCGAAGTCCGCTGGGTCAGCATCGGCATCCGCTGCGTCGAGGACGGCATCCTCGGCTGCTGCGCGGACTGGCAGATCAGATACGGACCCGGCTCTCGTCACCTGCTCGATCTGGCCTGAGAACGCCGCTCACCTTTTAACCGGCCCGATGCATGTTGGGGCCGGTAGAGCGGGGCGGGTCGGCCCGGAAGGGCCGCATGCCCGGCCCGGCCGAACCGGCCCGGCGGCCCGCGTGCGGCTGCGCATGTGGTTCCGGAACGGGAACCCTTAAAATCATCTGGTGGCGGGCTTGCGGCTCATGAACCAGTTGGGGTTGCCGAGGACGGCGGCTTCGCCGGTGATTTCGAAGCCGAAGCGTTGATAGAAGGTCACGTTCTCGGGTTTGTCGGTTTCGAGGTAGGCCAAGTGGCCTGCGGCATCCAGGCGGTCGGTGTATTCGGTCATCAGGCGGGAACCGATTCCGTGCCCCTGCCGGCCGGCGTCCACAGCGATCGGGCCAAAATGGGAATGCGGCTCGTCGGGGTCGTGTCGAGCCCATATCCCCTGCCAGGACAGGACCCGAGGCAGCGCACCCGGCATGACCTTGGCAATGGATGAGGCGATCTTCATTTTCTGGACGAGCGAAACGCGGCAGGTTCCCGGTGGTGCGATCGCCGCGAACCCCACGATGTCGCCCTCCTGCTCCGCACAGATCCGTTCCAGCGTGGGCACCGCCCCCAGGAGTGCGGAGAACATCGCGGCGAGTGCTGACCGGCGTCGATCCGGGTCCGGGCCGAAGGCCGCGATGTGCCCGGGGTTGTCGCGCATGCCGCGCGCCAGCACGCCGACCGCGGCGGACATCTCGGTTTGGTCATGGTCCCTGACCTGGAGGGGAAGCTCGGCCATCGCAGGGTCTCCGTTCAGCGAGCCTTTTCAGCGGCAGGTTGAGGTGTGCTGATCACAGCATGATCGCGGGTGGTGTGGCGCACTCTGAACGTGGCGAAGCCCCTGGTAGGACGGCTGATTTACCACACCCCTCCGCCCACACCAGAGGCGCGATTTTATCGTGCTCTGCTGCCGTCGTGTCAGAGCCTGACCTACACCACCGGCGTCATCCGCCGGGACCCAAGGCGATCGGCAGCGAAGGCCGGGCCCTGCCACCGTCCGCCCAGGCTCGAACACGGCTGACCGTACGATCACGGACGGCGTTGACACCCTGGTCCGTGCCCAAGCGGAAGCAGGATGACGAGGGCGAGGTCACGTCCAGCGGAGTGGTGTATGAGTTGATCTCTGCGTGATCCTGTTTCTGCAGGTTAAGCGGTGAGTTCTCGGTTGTCGATCTTGGGGTCGGGTGGCGTGCCGTCGATGATGCGCAGGCGTGCTTTGGCCAGGCATTCCAGGCCCATGTAGCGGCGGGCCTCGGTCCATTCGTCGGTCTGTTCCATCAGGACCGCGCCGACGAGGCGGATGATGGCCGGGCGGTCGGGGAAGATCCCGACCACGTCGGTGCGCCTGCGGATCTCCTTGTTCAGGCGTTCCTGGGGGTTGTTGGACCAGATCTGCCGCCAGAGCTGGCGCGGGAAGCCGGTGAAGGCCAGCAGATCCGGCTCGGCCTCGGCCAGATGCTCGGCAGCCTGCGGGTGCTTGACCTCCAGCGAGGCGACCACACGGGCGTGCTGGGCGTGGACCTCCTCGGCGGCGGGCTGGTCGAAGATGGTGCGCACCAGCGTCGCCACCCACGGCTGCGCCGACTTGGGCACCCGGGTGAGCAGGTTGCGCAGGTAATGGGTGCGGCACCGCTGCCAGCCCGCCCCCGGCAGCGTTGAGCCGATCGCCTCGACCAGACCGGCGTGAGCATCGGAGACGACCAGTTGGACGCCGGTCAGGCCGCGGGCGACGAGGCCTCTGAGGAACGCCAACCACCCGGCGCCGTCCTCGGCCGAAGTGACCTCGACCCCGAGGATCTCGCGGTGCCCGTCGCCGTTGACGCCGGTGGCCACCAGCACGTGCACGTTCACGATCCGGCCGCCCTCACGCACCTTCTGGGTCAGGGCGTCCACCCACATGAACGCATACGGGCCGCCCTCCAGAGGGCGGTTGCGGAACGCCTGCACTTGGGCGTCCAGCACCTTGGACATCTGGCTGACCTGGCTTTTGGAGATGCCCTTGATGCCCATCTGCTCCACCAGCTTGTCCACCCGCCGCGTCGACACCCCCAGCAGATAGGACGTGGCGACCACACTCACCAGGGCCTGCTCGGCCCGCCGCCGGCGCTCCAGCAGCCACTCGGGGAAGTAGGACCCCGACCGCAGCTTGGGGATGGCCAGCTCCACGGTGCCGGCGCGGGTGTCCCAGTCCCGCACCCGGTAGCCGTTGCGGCGGTTGACCCGCTCCTGCGAGCGGGTCCCGTAACCGGCGCCGCAGACCGCGTCGGCCTCCGCGCTCATGAGCGCCTCGGCCATCGTCTTGACCATCGACCGCAACACATCGGGCTCACACGCCCCGATCTGCTCGGCCATCCAGCTCGCAGGGTCCACACTGTTGTCCACGGCCATCGCGTGCTCTCTCCTTCGGTTCTTGGTCGATTCGAAGGATCACGCGATGGCCGTCTCACGTCACGACGCCACGCCCTCTGACCAGGTCAAACTCATACACCACCTCCGTGGACGCAACCGAGGGCGAGGCGGGGCCGGTGGTCCCTGTGGCGTAATCGTTCGCTGATCGCTCGCCGGCGTCCGACCCTAGCGAACGCCTGCAGAAGGGCGGAGCGCCACCCGCGGAACTCGTGCCCGCTCTCTGGTGGCTTGCGCGCAACACCATCGACATGTCCGGCCTGGACCCCGAGGGCAAGGGACCGACGGTCGCGCGCACCGTCCTAGACGGATGAGCGTTCCGTATTCGACCCGCCCATCCGTAGAAGCCCGTTGATCGCCGGATACAGCCGGACAGAAGCGAACGGCCCCTCACCAGGGTCTTCCCTGGTGAGGGGCCGTTCTACGTGATGGTGGCGGGTGCAGGGTTCGAACCTGCGTAGGCTAGGCCGACGGATTTACAGTCCCACCGCCAAACTCCCCTGAACTGCACCTACGCAACTCTGCCCGCGAACTTCGGCCCGCATTCGGCACGGCGAGCTTCCTCGCCTGCGGCGAACGGAGGCCTCTGCCGAGCCACCCTTGCCAGGAGCAACACGCGCTACCACCGCCGCTCGACGGTGCCCTCGGTCGCGACTCGTGCCTTGGGCAGAGTGCGGAGCTTGGCCCGCCGGCCACGCCGTCGAACACGGGCAAGACGTCGCTCATCGGCCCGGCCGTCGTCCTCCAGTCGGAGACGCCGCTGCAATCTGCTCTCCACCCAGTCCCCCAACGGCAGGCCAGGCTCCTTGCGCCAGGTCTTCGGCCGTCGGTACGCTAGACGCTCCTCAACCTCCACTGCCCTCCCAACGTCGGGACTGCCCGCGGCTTCCTGAAGAAGCTGGTGAAGGCGATGGCGGTTGGCGCGATTAGGGAATCGTTTGTTCAGCCGTACCGCGTTCCTGGAACTCTTATCGTTCTCCGCGTACGCGTTGCGACGGTCCTTGGCGTAACTGAGCTGCTTCTTCTCCTGGGGGCTCCTGCTCTTCACAGACTGCCTGCCTTCTCCTACGACCTCCGGGAGGGCCACACAGGAACGCACAGTACCTGGCCGGAGGCCATCGCCCAAGCTAATTACGCACGCGCGGCATCTGTTTACAAGCGAGATCAGGACCGTCCAGGCATGTCCCCACGTGCTCCCTGACCAGCGCCGCACCCTCCCAGACGTCCACACCCGCCCATGCGGAGCCTCGGAGCGGTTCCCGTTGGACCGACAGCGGGAGGCCGCGGGACCGACAGCCACTCAAGCATCGGGCGCCTGGCGAGACTCGTTCGGTCCCGATGCATCCCGAACTCGTGACGCTGCTGCGCCACCACATCGAGGCGTTCAACATCCCGCCCGGTGGCCGACTGTTCGTCGGGCCGCGCGGCGGGATCATGACCGACCGGACGTACCTCGGCGCCTGGCATCAAGCGCGCCAGAAGGCGCTGAGCCCTCAAGAAGCGGCTTCGCCGCTGGCCGAGACTCCCTATGCCCTCCGGCATGCGGCTGTGTCCACGTGGCTCGGCGCTGGGGTGCCCCCGGCTCAGGTCGCCGCTTGGGCGGGGCACAGCGTGGCTGTGCTGCTGCGCGTCTACGCCAAGTGCGTTGCGGGCCAGGAGGAGGACGCCAAGCGCAGAATCACTGAGGCGACCAGGCCGAAGAGCCTCTAGAACTTCGGCACGTATTCGGCACAGCCACCCGTAGAACGCCGTCAACGATCAGAGACAGCCGGACACGACGAGAACAGCCCCTGACCGGGTCTTCCCTGGTCAGGGGCTGTTTCTGCTGGTGTGGCGGGTGCAGGGTTCGAACCTGCGTAGGCTAAGCCGACGGATTTACAGTCCGCTCCCATTGGCCACTCGGGCAACCCGCCGTGGTGTCCGTCCTTGGACGGCACTGGAAAGAATAGCGGACGGCGGGAGTGGTCGTGACATCGGCGATCCGTCCTGGGGATCGGGTGCGGCCGGGGGACGGCCGGGGTCGGTCTGGGCGGGGCTGCCTGAGGGGGTTGCCTGCCTGGTCGTGGGGTGACGGTCGGGCCAGGCGGCGGGGTACCGCGCGGTGGGTGGACGGTGGGGTGCGGGGAGGGGCTGCCTGGCCCCGGCTGCGCCGGTCGGGCGAGGGTGGGGGGTTGGTCGCTACCCTGATGCGATACGCGAAGGTGCGCCCGGACGGGGTTGTGTGATGCCCGTGCGCACCGAGATCACGCCTGCCCGCCTCGCATCGCGGGCGTTGCCGAAGAAGGACTGGGTGCCCATGGCCGATTCATCTTTCGACATCGTTTCCAAGCTCGATCGGCAGGAGGTCGACAACGCGCTGCGCCAAGCGGCCAAGGAGGTCGCCAACCGGTTCGACTTCCGGAACGTGGACGCGGGGATCAAGTGGTCCGGGGAGGTCGTCGAGATCCAGGGCAACACGGAGGAGCGGGCCCTGGCCGTGCTGGACGTGTTCAAGGAGAAGCTCATCAAGCGGGGCATCTCGCTGAAGGCGATCGACCCGGGGGACGCGAAGGCGTCCGGCAAGGTCTACAAGTTGGTGGTGGCGCTCAAGGAGGGCATCTCCCAGGAGGACGCCAAGAAGATCGGCAAGATCATCCGGGAGGAGGGGCCGAAGGGGGTCAAGGCTCAGATCCAGGGTGAGGAGCTGCGGGTCACCTCCAAGAAGAAGGACGACCTCCAGGAGATCATCTCCCTGCTGAAGGGCAAGGACCTCGACGTGGCCCTGCAGTTCACGAACTACAGGTGAGGCCCCGGGGCGCCGTCGCCACGGTGTCAGCGTCCCGGAGGATCGTGAGGGAGGGCGCGGAGGCGTTCCAGCTCGCGCCGGTCGCGTTTGGTGGGACGTCCCGCGCCGCGGTCCCGGCGGGCGATGGGGATCAGGGCCTCGCGCGGCGGCGGGGGCGGGCTCTTGTCGATGAGGCATTCCTGGGCGACGGGGGCTCCGACGCGCTTGCGGATGACGCGCTGGACGACGACGATCCGTTCCCGGCCGTCCAGGCGGACGCGCACCTCGTCGCCGGGCCGTACGGGGGCGGCCGGCTTGACGCGTTCGTCGTTGACGCGGACGTGGCCCCCGCGGCAGGCGGCGGTGGCCGCCGAACGGGTCTTCACCAGGCGTACGGACCAGATCCAGACGTCGACCCGCACCGAACCCTCTGTCATGCCACCGACCCTACAAGGGAGCGCGCCGGGCTCCTTTCCCCGCTTAAGGCGTCCGGCGCGCCCATGGGTTCTGACGGGTCCGGGGGCGGGCGGGTTCGGTGAGATCCGGTGGGAACACGGATGGCACCTTGAGGTGACAGTGCGGGGTCGTCAGGCCGCCTCGAAGCGGCGCAGGTCGTGGGCGAGCGCGGCCAGGTCGAGGTCGAGGACCCGCGCGAGGGCGGCGACGGTGAAGAAGGCCGGGGCGGCGATGGCGCCGCGTTCGATCTTGCGGAGGGTGTCGAGGGAGATGCCGGCGGCGGCGGCGACCTCGGCGGCGGAGCGGGGGCCGCGGGCGGCGCGCAGCACCTGGCCGAGGGCCTTGCCCCGGTCGCGCTGGTCTTCTGTCAGCGGTGTCCGAACCATGTGAAGATAATAATACCGGTATTAGAATCCTGGCATGTCCGACCGAACCCACCGCAAGTGGGAGATCATGCGCGAGGCGGGCCGGGTGGTGGCCCGGACGCTGGAGAACGTCCGGCGGGCGGCGGAGCCCGGTGTGTCCCTGGCCGAGCTGGACGCCGTCGCGGCGCGCAGCATCAAGGAGATGCACGCGCGGCCGTCGTTCCTGCACTACCACCCGGAGTGGGCGCCGACGCCGTACCCGGCGACGGTGTGCCTGTCGGTGAACGAGGTGATCGTCCACGGGGTCCCGGACGGCCGGGTGCTGCGCGAGGGCGACCTGCTGTCGGTCGACTGCGGCGCCGAGGTCGGCGGGTACCACGGGGACGCGGCGGTGACATTCGCGGTCGGCACGGCCGACGCGGCGGGGGTCGCGCTCATGGACGTCACCCGGCTGGCGCTGGAGCGGGCGATCGAGGCGGCGCGGCCGGGCGCGCGCATGGGCGACGTCGGGTACGCGGTGGAGCGGACCGCGCGGGAGGCCGGTTACGGGATCCTGGAGGGCTGCGGCGGGCACGGCATCGGGACGGCGCTGCACGAGGACCCCGACGTGCCGAACGTGGGGCGGCCCGGGCACGGGCTCGTGCTGCGGGAGGGCCTGACGATCGCCATCGAGCCCATGTTCCACGAGGGTGGGGGCGACGAGGCGCAGGTCCTCCGCGACGGCTGGTCCATCGCCACGCTGGACGGCGGCCGCGCCGCCCACTTCGAGCACACCGTCGCGATCACGGCCGACGGGCCGGTCGTCCTGACGCTTCCGTGATCAGGGCCGGGGGCCGGCCATCCGCTCCAGCCGGGCGATCCGCTCGGCGGTGGGCGGGTGGGTGGAGAACAGCCGGCCGATCCCGGCGCCCCGGAACGGGTTGCAGATCATCAGCGAGCTGGTGGTGGCCAGATCGGGGTCCTGGGGCAGCGGCAGCGCCCGCGTACCGGCGTCGATCTTGCGCAGGGCGGAGGCCAGCGCGAGCGGGTCGCCGGTGAGCAGGGCGCCGGACGCGTCCGCCTGGAACTCGCGGGTACGGCTGATGGCCATCTGCACCACCGCCGCCGCCACCGGGCCCAGCACCAGCATCATCAGGGCGCCCAGCAGGCCGGGGCCGTCCTGGTCGTCGTCGCGGCCCAGCGGCAGGAAGATCGCCAAGTGGGAGAGGTAGGTGATGACCGTGGCGATCGCGGCGGCGACGGAGGCGACCAGGATGTCGCGGTTGTAGACGTGCGACAGCTCGTGGCCGAGCACCGCGCGCAGCTCCCGCTCGTCCAGGAGCTTCAGGATGCCGCGGGTGCAGCAGACCGCGGCGTTGCGCGGGTTGCGGCCGGTGGCGAACGCGTTGGGCTGCATCGTCTCCGACACGTACAGGCGGGGCATCGGCTGGCGCGCGGAGGTGGACAGCTCGCGGACCAGCCGGTAGAGCATCGGGGCCTCGACCTCGCCGACCGGGTGGGCGCGCATCGAGCGCAGTGCGATCCGGTCGCTGAAGAAGTACGCGACGCCGTTGGTGCCCAGCGCGATGACCAGCGCGATCGCCAGTCCGGCACCGCCGCCGAAGGTCCACCCCGCGGCGAGCATCAATGCCGACAGCGTGGCGATGAGCGCCGCCGTCCTGACGCCGTTGAACCGCACGTCCGTCCTGCCTCCCCGTCACCGTCCCGCTAGGTTGAGAACGGGTTGACCTGGCTGAACGTTCCCGAATCGGACCCGGTCAGGTGACCGCCCGGACGGCCTGCAGGACGAGCTGCGGCGCCACCGACAGGACGACGGCGCCGACCGCGGTGGCGGCGATCGCGGCCCGTACGGCGGGGCCGGGATCGGCGGCGGGGGCGGCCACGGGGTGTTCCGGCGCGGCGAACAGCCGGACCGCCCAGGCCAGGTAGTAGTAGAGCCCGATCACGGTGTTGACGGCCATGACCACGGCCAGCCAGGTCACCCCGCCGGCCACGGTCGCCCGGAACACCACGACCTTCGCGAACAGGCCCATCACGCCCGGTGGCAGCCCGGCCAGGCAGATGAGGAAGAACGCGAGGGCGGCGCCGGTGGCCGGGCGGGTGCGGGCCAGTCCGCGGAAGGCGTCCAGGGTGTCGCGGGCGGGGGCGGTCCGGCGGACGGCGACGACCACGGCGAACGCGCCGAGGTTCATGACCGCGTACAGGGCGACGTAGGCGGTGGTGGCGGCGACCGCCTCGGGCAGCCGCCGGGCGCCGACCGCCAGCGGCGCGAGCATGTAGCCGGACTGGGCGACCGACGACCAGGCCAGCAGCCGGATCGCGGTCCGCTGGCGCAGCGCCATCAGGTTGCCGAGGGTCATCGTGATCGCCGCCAGGGCGGCGATCACCGGGCCCCAGACGTGGCCGTAGGCCGGGAAGCCGGCCGACAGGACGATCACCAGCCCGGCGAACCCGGCCGCCTTGGACACCACCGACAGGAACGCCGCGACCGGCAGCGGCGCGCCCTGGTAGACGTCGGGCGCCCAGAAGTGGAACGGCACCGCGGCGACCTTGAACCCGAACCCGGCCAGGACCAGCACGATCCCGACCGCGGCGACCGGGTCCAGCTGGGCGGGGAGCCGTTCCAGCGCGGGCGCGATCCGGTCCAGGTGCATGGCGCCGGTGGCCCCGTACACCAGGCTGACCCCGAACAGCATGATCGCGGCGGAGACGACCGAGACCAGGAACAGCTTCAGCGCGGCCTCGGAGGCGGTACCGTCGTAGCGGCGCAGCGCGACCAGCGCGAACACCGGCAGGGACAGCGTCTCCAGCGCCACCACCAGCAGGATCAGGTCGCGGGCCGCGACCAGGACGAGCGCGCCGATGATCGCGGCCAGCAGCAGGAAGTGGTACTCGCCGGCGGGCATCCGGGCCGCGGTGATCTCGCGGAGCGAGAGCAGCACGACGATCACGGCGGCGGCCAGCACGATGCCCTGGAACAGCAGCGTGAAGTCGTCGGCGACGTAGGAGCACGAGGGCGGGCCGTTCCCGCGCAGGCCGTCCGGCAGGCAGAACGTGGCGCGCCGGTCGCCGAAGGCGAGCGCCACCACGGCCGCCAGCGCGACCGTGAGCGCTCCGCCGCCGAGCAGGCCGAGCAGGCGCCGGGGGACGTCGAACGCGTCGGCCAGCAGCAGCCCGACGGCGGCCACCGCGAGGATCAGCGGGGGCGAGATCGCCGCGTAGTCGATGTCCTGGATCATGGGCGCCGTCCCAGGGGGCGCGGGCGGGGGGTGCAGGACATGGGTCAGCCGCCTCCCAGCAGCGCGCGGACCGGCGCGGTGGTCACGTCCAGCAGGGTCTTGGGCCACAGGCCGACCAGCACGGTCAGCACGATCAGCGGGGTCCAGGCCGCGTACTCGTACGGCGAGATCGGCGCGATCCGGGCGGCCGCCGGGACGGCCGCGCCGGAGGACGGGCCACCGGAGGACGGGCCGCCGGGCGACGGGCGGCCGTGGGTGATCTTGACGAGCAGTCGCAGGAAGTACGCGGCGGTCAGCACGGCGCCGAGCGCCGCGACGACCATGAAGGTCACGAAGGTCTCCCGGGGCAGTTCCGGGTGCGGCCGGTACGCGCCGAGCAGCGCCAGCAGCTCGCCCCAGAACCCGGCCAGCCCCGGCAAGCCCAGGCTCGCCACCGCGGCGAACGTCAGGAACGCGGCCAGGCGGGGCGCGGTGCCGAGCATGCCTCTGCCCAGCGCGTCCAGGTCACCGGTCCCGTACCGGTCCTTGATGCCCCCGGCCAGGAAGAACAGCAGCCCGGTGATCAGCCCGTGCGCGATGTTGCCGAACAGCGCCGCGTTGATCCCGACCGGGGTGAGGGTGGCGATGCCCAGCAGCACGAAGCCCATGTGGCCGACCGAGGAGTACGCGATCATCCGTTTGAGGTCGCGCTGGGCCAGGCAGGCCAGCGCCCCGTACACGATTCCGGCGACCGCGAGCAGCCCCAGCCAGGGCGCCCAGAACTCCGCGCCGCCCGGGGCCGCGGGCAGCGCCACCCGGACCAGGCCGTAGGTGCCCATCTTCAGCAGGACCCCGGCCAGCAGCACCGACCCCACGGTCGGCGCCTCGGTGTGCGCGTCGGGCAGCCAGGTGTGCAGCGGCCAGATCGGCGCCTTGATCGCCAGGCCCAGGCCCATCAGGAGGAACGCGGCGATCTGCGTGCCCCGGGCGATCCCGGCGCCCTGCCGCGCGGCCAGCTCGGTCAGGTCGAGGGTGCCCGCGTTCACCGCCACCAGGAGCATCCCGGCCAGCAGCAGCCCGGAGCCGAGCAGCGTGTAGAGGATGAACTTGCCGGCGGCGGCGCGGCGGCCCGGCCCGCCCCAGTACGCGATCACCGCGTACATCGGGATCAGCACGACCTCGAAGAAGACGAAGAACAGCACCATGTCGAGGGCGACGAAGGTGCCGATCAGGCCGACCTCCAGGAGCAGCAGGAGGGCGGTGAGGAGGCGGGCGGGGCCGCCGGCCGGCGGGTGCCTGGTGAGGTGGACGAAGCAGAGGAAGGTCAGCAGCGCCGTCAGCACCACCAGCGGCAGCGAGATCCCGTCGACGCCGAGGTGGAAGCGCAGCCCGATGGCGGGCGCCCAGGCGCGGTCCACCTCCAGCTGCATGCGCGAGGTGGCGCCGAAGTCGAACGCCGCGACCGCCGCCAGCGCGACCAGCAGCGTGGCCCCCGAGACGCCGACGCCGTACCGCCGGACGGCGGTGTCGCCGGGCAGGAAGCGGCCGGGGGGCAGCAGCAGGAGCAGGGCCCCCGCCAGGGGGACCGCCGCCATCAGTACGAGGATCACAGGAAGATCACCACTCCGGCCGTGATGACGACGACTCCGGCGAGCAGCCCGGTGAGGTACGCCTGCGGGTTGCCGTTCTGCGGGATCCGCAGCGGCCCGCTCAGCCGCCCCGTCCCGCGCGCTATGCCGACGACCAGCGCGTCGATCCCCCGCGTGTCGAACGCCGCGACCCGGCCCGCGAGCGCCCGCAGCGGCCGGACGACGGCGAACGCGTACAGCTCGTCCACGTAGAAGGCCCGCGCGAACAGGGTCCGGGCCGGGCCGAGGGCGCGCGCCGGATCGAGGGCCGGGTCCTTGTTCCAGACGAGGAACGCGGCGGCGCCGCCGGCCGCCGCCAGGAGCAGCGACAGCAGGGCCGCCCCGACGTGCGGCCGCAGTTCGGGGGCGCCGAGTCCGAAGAACCCGAGGAGCGCGGCGGGGACGGCCAGCGCCGCGGCCGTCCAGGACATCAGGGCGGGGGCCTCCCGCGCCTCGTACGCGCCGCGGGGCTCACCGAAGAAGGTCATCAGCCAGGTGCGCGTCGCGTACGCGGCCGTCAGCGCCACCGTCAGCACCAGCCCCAGGTAGACGATCCACGCCACCGCCCCGGGGATGTGGACGGCCGGGCGCCCGGCGCCGAGCGCGACCGCCACCGGGTCGAGTTCGCCGCCGTGCAGCGCGGTGTGCTGCGCCGCCCCGATGATCGCGTCCTTGCTGAACCAGCCGCTGGCGGGCGGCACCCCCGCCAGCGCGGCCAGCCCGACCGTCATCGACCAGAACGTGATCGGCATCGTCTGCCGGAGCCCGCCGTAGTCGCGCAGCAGGTTGGACCCGGCGGCCAGGATCACGCACCCGGCCGCCAGGAACAGCAGCGCCTTGAACGCCCCGTGCGCGAGGAGGTGGAGGACCGCACCGCTCCGCGCGCCCACCGCCAGCCCGGCCGCCATGACCGCGAGCTGGCTGATCGTGGAGTAGGCCAGCACCCGTTTGAGGTCGTCCTGCGCCAGCGCCGCCAGCGCCGCGCCCACCATCGAGACCACCGCCAGCAGGCCCAGCACCGCCAGCGCCGCCGGAGCCGCCAGGAACACCGGGTACAGGCGGGCGACCACGTAGACCCCGGCGGCCACCATCGTCGCCGCGTGGATCAGCGCGCTGATCGGGGTGGGGCCGGCCATCGCGTCCGGAAGCCAGGTGTGCAGCGGGAACTGGGCGCTCTTGCCCGCCACCCCGGCGAGCAGCAGCAGCGCCGCCGCCGTCACCGTCGCGTCCGGCATCGCCGCGACCCGGCCGAGCACGCCCTCGACGGAGAACGTCCCGGCGCCGATGCCCAGCACGATGATCCCCAGCAGGAAGCCGACGTCGCCGAGCCGGGTCACCAGGAACGCCTTGACCGCGGCCCGCGAGTCGGCCCGCTCCTCCCAGTGGTGGCCAATCAGGAAGTACGAGCAGACGCCCATGACCTCCCAGCCGACGTACAGGAGGAGCAGGTCGCCGGCGTACACCACCAGCAGCATCGCGGCGGTGAAGAGGGAGATGAACGCCGCGTACGAGGAGTAGCGCGGGTCCTTGGACATGTACGCGATCGAGTAGAGCTGGACGGCCAGGGCCACGCAGCAGACCATGAGGCCGACCACGGCGGCGAGCCCGTCCACCTGGAGGCCCACCGCGATCTCCACGGTGCCGGTGGGGATCATCGTCAGCGTGCCGGTCCGGGCGCCGGGGTCGCGCCAGACGGCGAACGCGACGATCGCCGCGAGCAGCGTCGCGACCGCCACCGGCACGCAGGCGATCAGCGCGGGACCGTTGCGCAGCGGGTGGTGCTCGGCGGTCTCGGCCGCGGCCCGCCACTCGGGCTCCGGGACGGTCGGGCCGCCGCCGGGAACGGTCGCGGGCTCGGGCACGGGACCGCCGGGCCCGGCCCGCAGCAGGCGCGTGAGGCGGGGGCCGAGCAGCATCCCGGCGAAGGCCGCGGCGAACGGCAGCAGGATGACGGCGGAGGCGAGCGCGATCATCGGCCGCCTCCCCCGGCGCCGGACCCGTCCCGGTCGCCCCGGCGGGCCGCGGCGCCCGAACTCCCGGGGGCCGCGGCGGCCGTCTCTCCGGCGCGTTCCGGATCACCGGAGGCGGGCGCGGAAGCGGTGCCGTCCTCGGCCAGGGCCCGCAGACGGTCGACGTCGATCGTCCGCCGGTTGCGGAACACCAGCAGGACGATCGCCAGCCCCAGCCCGACCTCGGCCGCCGCGATCACGATCGTGAACAGGGTGAGCGCCTGCCCGCCGTGCAGCCGGTCGCGCAGCCACACGTCGAAGGCGACCAGGTTGAGGTTGACCGCGTTGAGCATCAGCTCGACCGACATCAGGACGAGGATCGCGTTGCGGCGGGCGAGTACCCCGTACACGCCCACCGAGAACAGCAGCGCGGCGACCACCGTGGGATAGGTCAGGTGCATCAGCGACCGCCCTCCCGGCCCGGCCCCGGCTCCGGCTCCGCCTCGGAGCGCGGTTCGTCCCGAGGAGGCGGTTCGTCCCGGGGAGGCGGTTCGTCCTCGGGCGCGCCCGGCCCGATGTCGGAGCGCGACAGCACGATCGCGCCGATCAGCGCGGCCAGCAGCAGCACCGACAGCACCTCGAACGGCAGCACCCAGGTCCGGAACACGCTCGCGCCCAGCGCCTCCGCCGAGCCCCCTCCCGCGCGCAACGGCGTGTAGGCGTCGTGGAACCCCATCACCATGACCGTCACCAGCACGCTGGCGGTCGCCACGGCCACCGCCAGCGCCGCCCACCGGTTGCCCGAGTCCAGCTCGGCCGACTCCCCGATCGGGGCCCGGGTCAGCATGATCCCGAACAGCAGCAGCACGACCACCGCGCCCACGTAGATCAGCACCTGCACCCAGGCGACGAACTCGGCGGTCAGCACCAGGTAGCCCCCGGCCAGCGCGCCGAACGACACCACCAGCCACAGCGCCGCGTGCACCAGCTGCCGGGTGGTCACCACCAGGATCGCGGAGCCGACCGCGACCACGCCCAGCAGCGAGAAGACGATCTCCGGCCCGGTCACGGGGCCGCTCCCCCGCCGCCGGGGCCCGGGGGCCGTCCCGCGGCACGGCCGGCGCCGCGGGCGGCGGAACGCTCGGCGGCGGACAGCTCCTTGGGCGGCTCCGCGCCCGGATCGTGCGCCGGCGGCGGCGGGACGGTCCACATCCACTCGCGCAGCCGCTCCTTCTCGTGGGTCAGCTCCGCGATGTCGTACTCGGCGTACTCGAACTCCGGCGACCAGAACAGCGCGTCGAACGGGCACACCTCGATGCAGATCCCGCAGTACATGCACAGCGCGAAGTCGATCGCGAACCGGTCCAGCACGTTGCGGGTGCGCGGCCGGCCGCCGCCCTCGGCGGGCAGCGTCTCCTTGTGCGAGTCGATGTAGATGCACCAGTCGGGACACTCACGGGCGCAGAGCATGCACACCGTGCAGTTCTCCTCGAAGAGCGCGATCACCCCCCGGCTGCGCGGGGGCAGATCCGGCTGCACCTCCGGGTACTGTCGCGTGATGGAGCGCCGAGTCATCGTCCGCAACGTGACCGCCAGCCCCTTGGCCAGCCCGCCTCCTGGTAGCCGTCCCACGGGTCACCATGATTCCGTACTAAGCGGCATGGGGGAACGGAGCGGGTGCCGCGTTCGTCGAACCAGACGTGAGCCGGCGCCTCGATCGGACACACCTCGGTGAGGAGGGCACGTGGACCACGGCGTGGACGGGCCTTTCAACAGGGATCAGGGCGACGGCCCCGACCAGGACTTCACCAAGGGCCCCCGCCCGGCTCCGGGGCCACCGGGGGCGGGCAGGCCCCCGTACCCGCACGGCCACCCCTCCGGCGGGCCGACCGGGCCCTTCCAGCGGCCCCCGCACGCCCAGCCGCCGATGGCGCCGGGCTGGCAACCCCCGCGGCCCATGCCGCCGGTGCCGCCGCCCCATCCTCCGCCTCCGCCCCTCCCCATCCCGCCGCCTGCGGGTGAGCCGCGCGGGATCCTGTGGGCGTTCGTGCCGTTCCTCACGTTCGGGTTCGGCACGCCCTTCTCGTTCCTGTACGCGGCCCTGCGGAACAAGTCGTGGAACCTCGGCGCGACCGCCGCCGGCTACGGCGCCGCGACCGGCATGGCCATGCTGCTGACGCAGGCCGAGAGCGCCCTTTTCGGCGCGCTGAGCGGCATCATGATGCTGACCCTGTGGATCGCCGGGACGGTGCACGCCTTCGCGGTACGGCCCTCGGCGTTCCCCCGCGGCGCCCCGCACGACGCCCGCAACGAGCACGCCATCCGGCTGGCCAAGTACCGCCGTACGCTGCGCGAGCAGGCCCGCGCGCTGGCCGCGGAGGACCCGGCGCTCGCGCACGAGCTGCGGATCGGCCGGCCCGACCTGCCGCGGGGCTACGACGACGGCGGCCTGATCGACGTCAACCACGCGCCCCCGGCGACCCTCGCGCTGCTGCCCGGCGCGGACGACGCCCTGGTCGAACGCATCGTCCGGCACCGCGCCGAGCACGGCGGCTTCCTCTCGGCCGAGGAGCTGGCCGTCGACCTCGACCTGCCGCCCGCGCTGCTCCCCCAGCTCGCCGAGTACGCCATCTTCCTCCCCTGAGACTGCCCCGACTGAAACCGGTCCCTCGAGCGCGGCTCCCTTGAGACCGATCCCTTGAGACCGATCCCTTGAGACCGGTCCCTTGAGACCGGTGCCCTGAGAGCGGCTCCCCTGCGGCCCGCCCCCTGAAGACCGGTTCAGCCCTGGACGGCGACCTTGACGACGCCGGTGAGGGCGAGCTGCGCGAGCGACAGCGGGACCAGGTAGGCCCAGGCCAGCTTCTGCAGCTGGTCCTCCCGCATGCGCGGGAAGCTCACCCGGAGCCAGATCACCACGAAGGCCAGCGCGAACGTCTTGAGCAGCGTCCACAGCCAGCCCAGCTCGGTCTCCAGGAACGGCCCCTTCCAGCCGCCCAGGAACAGCACGGTGGTCAGCGCGCACAGCACCACGATGCCCGCGTACTCGGCCAGGATGAACAGCGCGAACCGCAGCCCGCCGTACTCGGTGTACGGGCCGAAGATGATCTCGGAGTCGGCCACCGGCATGTCGAACGGCGGGCGGCGCAGCTCGGCCAGGCCCGCCACGAAGAACACCACCGCGCCGACCGCCTGCCAGGGCAGCCACCACCAGCGCCACTCCTCGGCGATGCCGCCCAGCGACAGCGTCCCGGCGGCCATCGCGACCGACGAGGCCGCGAACACCATCGGCAGCTCGTACGACATGAGCTGGGCCGCGACCCGCATCCCGCCCAGCAGCGAGTACTTGTTGGCGCTGGCCCAACCCGCCATGATCGCGCCGATCACGCCGACGCCCATCACCGCCAGCGCGAAGAACAGCCCGACACCGAGGTCGAGGGCCACCTGGCCGTCCGGCCCGACCGGGATCACCAGGAGCACCAGCAGGTACGGGACGAGCGCCACCGCGGGGGCCAGCTTGAACACCCGGCGGTCGGCGTCCCGGGGGACCACGTCCTCCTTCTGGGCGAACTTCACGCCGTCGGCGACCAGCTGCGCCCACCCGTGGAAACCGCCGGCGTACATCGGGCCGAGCCGCCCCTGCATGTGCGCCATGACCTTGTGCTCCGCCTGCCCCACCAGGAGCGGCAGCAGCGCGAACCCGGCCGCGACCAGCGCCAGCTTGACGACGATCTCAAGCATCCGGTCCCCGCCTCTCCGGCGCCCGCCTCTCCGGCGCGCCCCGCGAGGGCCGGTGCTCGGCCGCGGCGCCCCACGTCCCCTCGTCGGGAACGCCGGGCGGGCGGACGCGGCGGCGGCTGGGCGCCCCGCCGCCCGACTCGCCGGGCTCCTTCGCCCCGGGCCACGCCTTGGCGACCCGGGCCGCCAGCACGAACTCCTTGCGCAGCGGATGCCCCTCGAAGCCGTCGGGCAGCAGCAGCGGCTTCAGGTCGGGATGGCCCTCGAAGACCACGCCGAACATCTCGAACGTCTCCCGCTCATGCCACCCGGCGCCCCGGTAGATCCCGGTCGCGGTCGCCAGCCTCGGATCGTCCCGCGGCACCCGCGTCCGGATCAGCAGGTGGTGGGCCCGTTCCAGCGAGTAGACGTGCGCCACCACGGCGAACCCCTCGTCCAGCTCGTCCACACCGGTCAGCCAGTCGAAGAACCCGCAGGACAGGTCGTCCCGCGCGAACGTCAGCGCGTCCGGCCACAGGTCGGGCGGCACCCCCACCGCGAGGCCGCCGAAGGTCTCCTCGCTGGACACCTCCTCGCCGAACCGCGCGTCCCAGGCTGCGGCGAGCGGGCCGGCCGCGCTCATCGGCCGTTCCGTCCGGTCTCGTCGCCGTGCCCGTTCTCGGGCTCGTTCTCGGGCTCGTCGTGCTCCGCGTGCTCGTCGTCGGTGAGGCCGGGGATGATCGAGGGGTCGTGGTCGTGGTCGCGGGGACGTGGCCGCCGCCACGGCGCGGCGCGGCCCTTTTCCGTGCCCCTGTCGGTGGCGCCGCCCTCGGTACGGCCGGTGACCGGCGCGACCGGAACGGTGGGGTCCTCCGAGGGGGTGGAGGGGGCGGTGGGGCCGGGATCGGCGAGGGGGGCGACGGGCTGGGTCACGTGCGAGGGGCCGCCCGGGCGGTGCTGGTAGTCCTCGGGCTCGGCAGATGCCTCGGCGGGCGGCTCGGCAGGCGGCTCGGCAGGTGGCTCGGCAGGTGACTCGTCGGGGAGCGGGCTGAGGGCGGCCGTCGCGATCTCGTCCTCGGAACGCTCGGGCTCCCCGGACGCCGCGCGCTCCTCGGGCTCCGGCCCGGCCTCCGGCCCGGCCTCCGGCTCGGTCTCGGGAACGGGTTCAGGCTCGGGCGGCGGCGGGGGCTGGAGGGGGCGGCGCAGGACCGTGGCCGAGAGTGGACGGGGCGCGGGCGGAGGGGCGACGGGCTCTCCGCCGCCGCCGTACCGGTCCCCCAGCGACTCGCCGGCGATCTTCTCCTGGAGCCGGACGATGCCGTGCAGCAGCGCCTCGGGCCGGGGCGGGCAGCCGGGGACGTAGACGTCCACCGGGACGATCTGGTCGACGCCCTTGGTGACGCAGTAGGAGTCCCAGTACGGGCCGCCGCAGTTGGAGCAGGCGCCGAAGGAGATGACGTACTTGGGCTCGGGCATCTGCTCGTACAGGCGCCGCACGGCGGGGGCCATCTTGTCGCTGACCGTCCCGGAGACCACCATCAGGTCGGCCTGGCGCGGCCCCGGCGCGAACGGGATCACGCCGAGCCTGATGAAGTCGTGCCGGCTCATCGAGGTGGCGATGAACTCGATCGCGCAGCAGGCCAGCCCGAAGTTGAAGACCCACAGGGAATAGCGGCGGCCCCAGTTGAGCACGAACTTCACCGGCCTGGGCGCCAGGCGGGACAACGGCCCCACGCTGGGCGGGGGCAGGTCCACTGCGCTCATCGGTTCGCTCCGCTCGTGCTCACACCAACATTCTTACAGTTCGTCCCGCCACATATCCGGACGTCACACCCACGACAGGACGCCCTTCTTGCCCGCGTACAGCAGGCCCGTGGCGAGGAAGCCCAGGAAGACGAACATCTCCCCGAGGGTGGTCATGCCGTAGCCGGGCGCGGCGAAGACCGTGGCCCAGGGGAAGAGGAAGACCGCGTCGACGGCGAACACCACGTACAGGTAGGCGAACACGTAGTAGCGCACGTACGACTGCGCCCACCCCATGCCGACGGGGTCCACGCCGCATTCGTAAGTGGTCAGCTTCTCCGCGGTGGGACGGTGCGGGCGCAGCATGCGGTTGGCGGCCAGCCCGCCGCCCACGATCCCGCCGCCGACCAGGACCAACGCCACCACGACGAGATACGAGCCGAAATAGTCCGTCACGACGACCTCCCAAGCACCCACGTCAAGTATCCCCGAGGTGGCGGCACGGTGGCGTCCTGAGCGTTCCGTGACCCGCGCGAACGGATTGTCCTTTCTTTGCGTCACACTAGATAGGCATTTGGGGCCAGATGACCTTGAAGGACGTGACCGGATGAGCAACCCTCCGCCTCCCCCGGGCTGGGAACCACCCGCCGGCTCCTCGTGGCCGCCACCGCCGCCCGCGGGCCCGGGCATGCCCCCCGGTCCCGGCGGCCCGCCGCCCGCGCCGGGCGCCCCCGGCCCCGGCGGGTTCTCCGGGCCCGGCACCCCGCCCCCGTTCTATCCGCCTCCCGGCGCCCCCGTGGGCCCGGGGATGGGCCCGGGGATGGGCATGGCGCCGCCGCCCAAGCGCGGCGGCGGCGGGGCGATCATCGCGATCGTGCTGGGCGGCGCGCTGGTCGTGGTGCTGCTGATCGTGGTGGTGGTCGTGGTCGTGGCCTCCGGCGGCATGACCCCCAAGGAGCGGCTGACCGCGGCGGCCAACTCGGTCTCCGTCGCGCGCACCCTCAAGCTCAAGGGATCGTTCGGCTCCGGCTCCGACGCCCTCCAGGGCGAGCTGGTCGTGACCAAGGGCGGGCGCGCCAGCGGCCAGGTCACCTGGAACGGTGACAGCGTCACCCTCCTCGCCGCCGACCAGAAGCTGTTCGTCAAGGCGCCCAAGAGCTACTGGCAGCCGAAGCTGAGCTCGACGGCGGCGGAGCGGTTCCTGAAGGGCGGCGAGCAGTGGGGCGCGGTCGACCGCACCGACCTCAGCCTCGACTTCGACCGGGAGCTCACGCCGTCCGCCCTCGCGTCGAAGCTGCGGCAGGCGACGCGGTACAGCCTCAGGGACAGCGAGACCGTCGTCCAGGGGCGGAAGGCCATCAAGATCGCCAGCAGCCTGACCACGTTCTACGTGACCGACGACGACGAGCCCGAGCTGCTGCGGTACGAGAGCACCCTCTCCCCGCGCGTCTCCGCCGACGTCACCGCGGAGTCCACCTCCAGCGGTTCCAGCTCGATCGGCCAGATGCGCACGCTGATGGGCGAGCTGACCGACGCGATCGACACCGGCAGGTCGCCCCGCAACTCGGCCAAGCCCGAGTTCGTCTCCTGCAGCCGGGGCGGCCAGCCCTGCACCGTGCGGGTGAAGGTCTGGAGCACCCGCGGCGGCGCCTCCGCCGTGCTGATCAAGGTGAACTTCCGGCTGACCTCCGCGCAGGGCGGCGGCCGGTACTACGGCGAGTGCGAGTCGTCCGGCACCGTGACCGGCGCCTCGGACGTGACCGTCCAGTGCACGATCTCGGGCGGCGACTGGGCCAAGTACGGCAAGGACGCCCGGCGCGTCTGGGTGGCGGCGACCCCGGTGGCGATCGCCGCGACCTCCTCCGACGTCCGGGCCCTGCAGAGCGGTCTCGACTCCGAGTGACGGAGCGTCCGGCGCCCGCCGGGGCCCGTTCCGGAGGGGAACGGGGCCCGGCGGGCGCTTTGCTGAGCGGCCCTGCTGGGCGGCCCTGCTGCTCGGTCCTGCTGCGCGGGCGCGCGCGGTCCGGCACTCTATGTCTGTGATGCCGGTTGCCAGCAGAATGAGCGCCGAGTGAGCGTTGAACATGAGGGGTCACCGCCGGTGACGCCCCCGCCTCCCCATGGCGTGCCCGGAACGTCCCCGCCTCCGATGGAGCCGTTGCCCGTTCCGCCGTCCGCGATGCCCGCTCCTCCCCCGTCCACGCCCCCGCACGGTTTCGGGCCGCCCCCGCCCATGCCGTCGCCGCCAGGGAGGCGGGGCGGGTCGAAGGGCCCGCGCCGGGTGCTGATCGCGGCCGGGGTCGTGGTGGCGCTCGGCGCCGCGGGCGTGGCGTACGGGGTGTTGACCCGTGGCGGGGACGGCGGCGGCGAGCGTCCCCGTGCCGGCGGTCCCGCCCCCGCGGCGTGGTCGCAGGAGGCGGGGCGGCAGCTGGCCGCGACGCCGGGCCTGCGGTACGAGGGCACCGTCACCGTGAACGGGCGGCCCGTCCAGGTGCTGCTGAGGGTGACCCGCGCGGGGCTGGCGAGCGGTTCGCTGACGGCGGGCACGGTACGGGCCGACCTGGTCGTGGTGGACGGCTCGACCTACGTCAAGGGCGGCCCGGTCTTCTGGCGGACCTACAGCGGCGAGGCCGCCCGCGCCGACAGCTTCGCGGGCCGGTGGGCCGAGCTTCCCGCGTCGTTCCCCGCGTTGCGCGCCGTGAGCGACGTGCTGGCCCCGCGGGCGATCGCCGCCGCGGTGGGCAAGGCGCCCGCCCGGACGCCGACCGAGAACGTCGGCGCCACCCGCGCCTACCGGGTGAAGACGGCGAAGGCCGACTACTTCGTGACCACGTCCGCGCCGTACCGGCTGCTGCGGGTCCAGGCGGCCGGGCAGGGCGACCCGCGCTTCACCGTGTCGCCGCTGGCCGATCCGGCCGGGACGTTCTCCGAGATCAGGCCGCGGGTGGCGGCGCTGGGCGGGGCCGCCGATCCGGCGCTGCGCTTCCAGCCGGGCAAGCCGACGTTCGTCAACTGCAACGACAACCTGAACGGCTGCACGCTGAGCGTGCCCGCCACGCTGACCGAACCGCAGGGAACGGTTCCGGCCGACGCGCGGGCCGCGCTCCGGGCGTCGATCACCTCCAAGGGGCGGACGCTGGGCTCGTGCACCGGCTCGGCGGCCGTCGCGACCGACCGCGAGGTGACGCTGCGCTGCACGGTGAGCGGCCGCGGCTGGCGGACGTGGATGCGCCAGGCGCGGGACGTGCCGGGCACGCACGCCTACGAAGGGCACGCCCGGGTCGTCGGTGAGGCCGTCGCCCCGTCCGATGTGGGCCGCCTGCTGGGGCTGGTCGACCGTGAGCGCGCCGCGCAGGTCGCGGCGGCCCGGAGCGGCGCACCCGCGCCCGGCGGGGCGACCGCCTCTCCCTCGCCGGCGCCCTGACGGCGGCCGGGCGGCGGCCCAGGCCGAGGCCCGGACTTCGGCCCGGGCCGCGGCCCGGACCGCGGCCCGTAGATCATCACCAGGTCGGCGCGGGCGGGGGCCGGGGGCGGTTGGACCGGGCCATTTTCGTCCTGTCTATAGTTCGGGGGTGACCTCCGTGCCCCCGGGGAGCCCCCGCTCCTCGCCCGAACCTCCGCGGCTCGTGCGGCGGCTTCACGTCGACCTGTGCCGCCTGGCGAGCTGCCTGTGTTCGGGGTGAACGCGGACGCCGCGCGGGTCGTGCCACCGGTTGGGAACCGCCCGGTTTCGCCGGTTCCGCGTCAAGCCGCCCCCGGGGTGATACCTCTTTGCTACGGGGTCGCGGCTCCCTGGCAAAGGGATGTCACCTGACGGCCGAATCCGCGTGCGCGGCCGGCGGGCCACGGCGTGATGGGACATCGGAGACCGGCCACGGCGGCGTTTCACGCCGTGCGGACGGCCTCTACTGATTCACCCGTCCCCGAGCAAGCATTCCATCCCGGACATACCATGAAGGTAAGCCTAAGTAGCATCACGATCCTGGGTGCCTCCCCCAGGACGGGTGCTGCGTGTCGAGGAGGTCTTCCTCTGTGACCAAACAGGTCCAGCGACTCGACCGCGTCATCATCCGCTTCGCCGGTGACTCCGGTGACGGCATGCAGCTGACCGGCGATCGCTTCACCCAGGAGACGGCGGCGTTCGGCAACGACTTGTCGACGCTGCCGAACTTCCCGGCCGAAATCCGCGCCCCGGCCGGCACGCTTCCCGGAGTGTCCAGCTTCCAGCTGCACTTCGCCGACCACGACATCCTGACCCCCGGCGACGCGCCCAACGTCCTGGTCGCCATGAACCCGGCCGCGCTCAAGGCCAACCTCGGCGACCTGCCCCGCGGCGCCGACCTGATCGTCAACACCGACGAGTTCAGCAAGCGCAACCTGGCCAAGGTCGGCTACGCGGCCGACCCGGTCCAGGACGGCACCCTCTCCGAGTACCGCGTGCACGCCCTGCCGCTCACCTCGATGACGGTGACCGCGCTGGCCGATTTCGAGATCTCCAAGAAGGACGCCGAGCGGGCCAAGAACATGTTCGCCCTCGGGCTGCTGTCCTGGCTCTACCACCGGCCCACGGAGGGGACGATCGCGTTCCTGGAACGCAAGTTCGCCTCCAAGCCGGAGATCATGAAGGCCAACGTGGCGGCCTTCCAGGCGGGCTGGAGCTACGGCGAGACCACCGAGGCGTTCTCGGTGCAGTACGAGATCAAGCCGGCCGAGCACGAGCCCGGCCTGTACCGCAACATCACCGGGAACGTGGCACTGGCCTACGGCCTGATCGCCGCCGGTGAGCGCAGCGGGCTGTCGATCTACCTCGGCTCGTACCCGATCACCCCGGCCTCCGACATCCTGCACGAGCTGTCGAAGCACAAGCGGTTCGGGGTGCGCACGTTCCAGGCCGAGGACGAGATCGCCGCGGTCGGCGCCGCGCTGGGCGCCTCGTTCGGCGGCTCGCTCGGCGTCACCACCACCTCCGGGCCCGGCATCGCGCTCAAGAGCGAGACCATCGGCCTGGGCGTGGCCACCGAGCTGCCGCTGCTGGTCATCGACGTGCAGCGGGCGGGCCCGTCCACCGGCCTGCCCACCAAGACCGAGCAGGCCGACCTGCTGCAGGCCATGCACGGGCGCAACGGCGAGGCCCCGGTCCCGGTGATCGCGCCCCGCAGTCCCTCGGACTGCTTCGACGCGGCGCTGGAGGCGGCCCGGATCGCGGTGAAGTACCGCACCCCCGTGATCCTGCTGTCGGACGGCTACCTGGCCAACGGCTCCGAGCCGTGGAAGCTGCCGGACGTGGACTCCCTCCCCACCATCGAGCCCGGCTTCGCCGAGCCGAACCAGGAGGACTTCCAGCCGTTCAGGCGCGACCCGCTGACCCTGGCCCGGCCGTGGGCGATCCCGGGCACCCCGGGGCTGGAGCACCGGATCGGGGGCCTGGAGAAGGCCGACGGTTCGGGCAACATCTCCTACGACCCGGCCAACCACGACCTGATGGTCCGGTCGCGGCAGGCCAAGATCGACGGAATCGCCGCCGACATCGCCCCGCTGGAGGTCGACGACCCCGACCACGCCGGCGTGCTGGTGCTGGGCTGGGGCGGCACGTTCGGGGCGATCTCGGCCGGGGTGCGCCGGGTCCGGCGGACCGGGCGGAAGGTCGCGCAGGCCCACCTGCGCCACCTCAACCCGTTCCCCGCCAACCTGGAACAGGTGCTGCGGTCCTACGACAAGGTCGTGGTTCCGGAGATCAACCTCGGGCAGCTGGCCCTGCTGCTGCGCGGCCGGTTCCTCGTCGACGTGATCAGCTACAACCAGGTCCGCGGCCTCCCCTTCAAGGCCGAGGAGCTGGAAGGCGTCATCCGGGATGTGATCGACAGTGAGTGAGAACGGCCTCAACGGCGCCTCGAACGGCAACGGTTCGAACGGCGTCAACGGTGTCAACGGCGAGGGCCGCACCGCCCTGTCGCTGGTCCCGAAGACCGACCAGAAGCAGACCATGAAGGACTTCAAGACCGACCAGGAGGTGCGCTGGTGCCCGGGCTGCGGGGACTACGCGATCCTGGCCGCCGTCCAGTCCTTCCTGCCCGAGCTGGGGCTGCGCCGGGAGAACATCACGTTCGTCTCCGGCATCGGCTGCTCGTCGCGGTTCCCGTACTACATGAACACCTACGGGTTCCACTCGATCCACGGCCGCGCGCCGGCGATCGCGACCGGGCTGGCCTCGTCCCGCCCCGACCTGTCGGTGTGGGTGGTCACCGGTGACGGCGACGCGCTGTCGATCGGCGGCAACCACCTGATCCACGCGCTGCGCCGCAACGTCAACCTGAAGATCCTGCTGTTCAACAACCGGATCTACGGGCTGACCAAGGGGCAGTACTCGCCGACCTCGGAGCTGGGCAAGATCACCAAGTCGACCCCGATGGGCTCGCTGGACGCCCCGTTCAACCCGATCTCGCTGGCGCTCGGCGCGGAGGGCTCCTTCGTGGCGCGCACCATCGACTCCGACCGCAAGCACCTGCAGTCGGTGCTGCGGGAGGCCGCCCAGCACCAGGGCACGGCGCTGGTGGAGATCTACCAGAACTGCAACATCTTCAACGACGGCGCCTTCGACCCGCTCAAGGACGCCGGGGTCCGCGACGACGTCACGGTCCGGCTGGAGCACGGGCAGCCGATCGTCTTCGGCGCCGAGGGGCAGAAGGCGCTGCGGCGCACGCCGACCGGCTCGTTCGAGGTCGTGAACGTCGCCGACGTGGACCCGTCGGAGATCGCGGTGCACGACGCGCACGCCCCGGACCCGTCGCAGGCGTTCGCGCTGTCGCGGCTGGACTCCCCCGCGTTCGAGCACACCCCGATCGGCATCTTCCGGCAGGTCCGGCGGCCCTCGTACGACGAGCTGCTGGGCGACCAGGTCGAGGGCGCCGTGCGCGCCCAGGGCAAGGGCGACCTCGCCGCGCTGCTCGGCAGCGGGGACACCTGGCGGATCGACTAGGCGGACCGGCCGGCCGGGCGGCCGTCCGCGGCCACCGTTCACCGCGTGCGGGCCCGGGCCCTCGTTCGTTCGAGGGTCCGGGCCTTTCGCGTGCGGGCGCCCGGCCGGATTTCCGGCCGACCCGATTCGCGTGTGAACGGTGTGGGGCCCTTCCGCGTCCTGACAGACTGAGAGATCATGTCGTCAGGAGGTGACGATGCGGGTCATTCCGCGACGCAGGAAGGACCGCCGGGGTTCACAGGACGCCGCGCCTTCCGCGCCTGCCACGACGTGGCCCGCGTCCGCGACCGCCGCCGGGCCGTCCGCGGGAGCAGAGCCGTCCAGCCCGTCCAAGCCGTCCAAGCCGTCCAAGCCGTCCAAGGGTTCCGGGCGTGCCGGGGGCGGCGGGCCTGCGAAGGGCGTGAAGTCCGCGGGGTCGCCGGAGCCGTCGTCCGCCGCGGCCGGTGGAGCCACCGGCACCCTGGAGCTGGAGCCCGGCACCGTGACCGGCCCCGTCACCGGCCCTGTGACCGGTACGGAGAGCGGTCCCGAGGCCGCGCGGCGGGCCCGGTCGGCCGAACGGCGGCGCACCGCGGCCGAGCTCAAGCGCAGCCGGGCGGCGCGGCGCCGGGGCACGGCCCGCCGGGACCGGGCGGCCCGCGAGCACCGCTCCTCGATGCTGGCCATGATCATCATGCTCGGGCTGCTGATCGCCACGGTGGTGGTCAGCGGCGGCCTGTTCGCCGCGTCCATGCGCACGCGGCCCGTCACGCTGGCGGCGCCGCTGCACATCTACCCGGTGACGCAGACGGCGCCCGGCCAGTGCCCCGCGGGCACGCAGGGCATCTCCGGGCAGACCTCCGGCGGACCGGCCTGCTACCAGCTGAGCCAGGGCATCGCCATCCGCAAGGTGGCCGACCTGCGGGTGCAGCGCGCCCGTGACCGCAACGCCTACGACGTCGCCATCACCCTCCGCTCCAACGACCGGCAGGCGTTCGCCGCCCTGACCCGCGCGACGCTGAACCGCGACCTCGCCTTCGTCGTACGGAACCAGCTGGTCACGGTGCCGCGCGTGGACACCCCGATCCTGGACGGCAAGGTCATGATCACCGGCCCGTCGAGCCGGGCCGAGGCGGGCCGCCTCGTCCGCAGCCTCAGGGGCGGTTAGCGGCTCACCGGGCTGGTCTCCGGGACGGTCGCGGGCGCCGTCTCCGGGGTGGGGCCCGTGTCTCCGCGCAGCGGCAGCTCCTTGAGCGCGATCACGGCCAGGAAGCCCAGCACGGCGACCGGGACGCCGACCAGGAAGACCGTCTCCAGCGCCCTCGTGAACGACTCCAGCACGATGTGCTGGAACGGCTCGGGCAGCCGGTGGATCTCGTCGGGCGAGCCGAGCACCGTGCCCGTTCCGGCGGGCGGGCGGACACGGGCGGCGGCGAGCGCGCCGTTCAGCTCGGCGGTGAGCCGGTTGGTCAGGATCGCGCCGAACGCGGCCACGCCCATCGCGCCGCCCAGGTTGCGGAAGAACGAGACGCCGGAGGTGGTGGCGGCCAGGTCGGCGCGGCCGGCGGCGTTCTGCGCGGCCAGCATCAGGATCTGCAGCGTGAGCCCGAGCCCGACGCCGAGCACGGCCACGGCCACGCCCATCATCAGGTCGCTGGAGTCGGTGTGCAGCCGGGACAGCAGGTACATCCCCGCGCCCGTGCACAGCAGCCCGACGACCGGGAACACCTTCCACCGGCCGGTACGGGTGACGATCTGGCCGGACACGGTGGAGGTGACGAACATGCCGATGACCAGTGGCAGCGCCATCAGCCCTGAGGCGGTGGGGCTCATCCCCCTGACGATCTGGAGGAACTGGGGCAGGTAGATCAGCGCGCCGAACATCGCGATGCCCACGCACAGCGAGGCCACACCGGTCAGGACGAAGGTGCGGTTGCGGAACAGCCGAGGCGGCAGGATCGGCTCGGCGGCGCGCCGTTCCGCCGTGACCGCCAGCAGCATGAGCAGCACGGCGCCGGCGGCCAGCCCGTACGTCCAGGCGGAGTTCCAGGCGAACTCCTTGCCGCCCAGCGACAGCAGCAGCATCAGGACGGTGGCGCTGCCGGTGATGGTGAACGCGCCGAGGATGTCCAGCCGGGTGTCGCGCTTCACCTTGGGCAGCGTCAGCACCTTCTGGATGACCAGGAAGGCGACCACGGCGAGCGGGACGCAGACGTAGAAGCACCAGCGCCAGCCGAGGCCGTCGGCGTCCACGATGAACCCGCCGAGCAGCGGCCCGGCGACGGTGGAGACGCCGAAGACGGCGCCGATGAATCCGGCGTAGCGGCCCCGCTGCCGCGGCTCCACCACGTCGCCGAGGATCACCTGGGCCAGCGCGGACAGCCCGCCGACGCCGAGCCCCTGGACGGCGCGGGCCGCGATGAGCTGGCCGATGTCCTGGGAGAGCCCGGCGGCGACCGAGGCCAGTACGAAGATCAGCAGCGCGGTCTGGAACATCAGCTTGCGGCCGAACAGGTCCGACAGCTTGCCCCACAGCGGCGTCGAGGCGGTCATGGTCAGCAGCGAGGCGCTGGCCACCCAGGCGAGCTGGTCCTGCCCGCCCAGGTCGCCCACGATGGTCGGCAGGGCGGTGGCGACCACCGAGGTCGAGATCATCGAGGTCAGCAGGGCCATCATCAGGCCGGCCAGGATCTCCAGGATCTGCCGGTGGGTATATGGCGGGCGCTCCTGCTCCTGCGCCGCCGCCACCGCCGGTGACGCCGCGCTCGATCGAACCACTCTGTCCCCCATACGTCCGCTAATTACCTGTGTTTTGCATATATGCTAGGTAGTCGGGTGTTTACTTGCAAACGGAGGGATACTGGAACGGTGCTGGACCAGGCGGAGACCGCGAGCGCGCCCCCGTCCCACGAGGCGCGGGAGGGCACGGCCGAGTCCGCACCCGCACCGCGGCCCAAGCGCGATCGGGAGGCGACCCGGCGGCGCATCCTGGCCGCCGCCCGCGACCTGTTCGGCCGGTACGGCTACGACGGCGTCTCGGTACGGATGATCGCCTCCGGCGCGGACGCCAACGTGGCCCTGGTGCACCGCTACTTCGGCTCCAAGGCGGCGCTGTTCGGCGAGGTCCTGGAAGGCGAGTACGTCATCACCCGGGTCATCGCGGGAGAGGGCGACACCAGGCCGCTGTCCCGCCGGCTGGCCGAGCACTTCGTCCGGCGGATCCACCGGGGCCCCGCCGACCCGCTCCCCCGCATCATGGACCGTTCGGTGGGCGACCCGGAGGTCAAGCAGATCCTGCGCGAGCACACCGAGCGGCTGGTCGTCGAACCCCTGGTGCGGCAGCTCGCCGGGCCGCGCGCGCGGGCCCGCGCCACGCTGGCCGCGACGCTCATCATGGGCGGCGGGCCGCTCCGGCGGGTGCTGGGCGTGGACGACCTGCTCCCTCTCGACCCCGACGAGCTGACCGACCAGGTCACCGCGATGTTCGAGGCAGCGCTCGCGCCGTTCGAGTGATGTCCGCCCCCCTTCGAACATCCTGGACATTTCCCTCTATGAAGTGACACTTCCGGCGCGAGCGGCGCTGATCCTCCTGGAACCCGGCGGCCACCGAACGCCGGGTACCGGAAGCACGACGGAACGCGGGGGGCCGGACCGGCCCCCGCGTCACCACGGGAGGGCCGGCCACCGATGGAGAACCGCACCGCCGCACCGCGCGGGAAGGGCCTGCGGGCGACCGCGGCACTGATCGGGCTGCTCGTCCCGTTCACGGCCGGCGGGTGCGCGGTCGGGGACGCGATCGGCGGCGTGGTGGGCGGCGCGGCGGACGCCCCGGCCAAGAGCCGTACGACCGCGCCCCCGCCCCCTCCCATCCCGGCCCTGACGCAGGCGGAGGCCAAGATCGCGCTGGCCCTCTACGCCAAGCGCTCGAACGCGGTCCACCGGCGCCTCGACCCCCGTCTGGCCTCGTCTGTCTACACCGGCTCGTCGCTCCAGATGGAGATCGCGAAGTACCGGGTGTTCAAGGCCAACCGCGTCAAGATCCAGCAGTCCCGGTACGGGCAGACGCTCGCCGCGGCCCCGCTGTTCTCCGCCCACCCCAAGTGGTTCTTCGCCGCGATGACCGACCGCGGGGACAGCCCCGCCGTCCGCGACCTCGTCGTGCTCGTCCAGGACAGGGCCGGCGGGCCGTGGCGCGCGGCGTACACGCCGCTGAGCACCCGCAAGGTGACCGGGGCGCTCGCCCCGGGCGTCGACGTCGCCGACAACCCCGCCGTCGTCCCCGCCGCCGACAGCTCGCTCGGCACGGCGCCCGGACAGGTGTCGGCGGCGATCGCCGACGTCCTCAACCAGGGGTCGCGCAGCCCGCACCTGCGGTCCTTCGTCCTCCCGGACTGGGCCAAGGAGCGCTACCGCGCGCTGCGCGAGGACCGCAAGGTCTTCCGCCGCAACGGATGGACCGGCACCGCCGCGTACGCGGCGTCCCGCGCGCCCGTCTACGCCGTGCGCACGAAGTCGGGCGGGGCGCTGGTGTGGACGGCGGTGGAGCTCAGGGAGGACTTCCGCCACACCGGCCGCGGGAACGGCATCACCTGGGAGCACGACAGCTGGGGCGACCTCCTCAAGCCCACCACCGGCAGGTCCAAGGTGAACCGGGCCCTCACCACCGTCGAACGGCTCGAACTGGCCGCCTACGTACCGCCGAAGGGGCGGGGCAGGATCCAGTTCCTGGCCACCCGGTGGGCGCCCATCTCGATCACCGGACGCTGAGCCGGCGCCGGGGCGCCACGTACGCCGGGCCCGTCCGTAAGCCGGGCGCGTCCGTACGCCGGGAGGCGTAAGCGGCCGGGCGCCCGTACGGCGGCGGGCGCAGCAGAGATCGACTTGAGGGTGGAGAGGCCCGCCCCCGGTGGCACATAGGCTTCTCGCATGAGGGTGGGGGGAGCGAGACGGCTCCGGGAACGGTGGGGTTCGGTCCGTCCCGCCACGCGCTGGACGGCGGCGGCCGGTGCCGCGGCGGTCCTCGCGGGCGGCGGCGTGCTCTGGGGCGTGACCGCGGACGGCGGGCCGCCGGTACGGGCGCAGGCGCAGCGCGTCGACGTGGTGGACGGCCCCGAGGACGACCAGCGGGTCAGCCTGGACACCACGTTCTACCGGCCCGCCGGGAGCGCGAAGGTCCCGGTGGTCCTGCTGGGGCACGGGTTCGGCGGCTCCAAGGACGACGTCCGGCAGGAGGCCGAGGAGCTGGCCCGCGCCGGGTACGGCGTGCTGGCCTGGTCGGCGCGCGGCTTCGGCCGTTCCACCGGCCAGATCGCGCTGAACTCGCCCGACTACGAGGTCAAGGACGTCCGGCAGCTGATCGACTGGGTGGCGAAGCGGCCCGACGTGGTGCTCGACGGGCCCGGCGACCCGCGCGTCGGCATGGCGGGCGAGTCGTACGGCGGGGCCATCGCGCTGCTCACCGCCGGGCACGACCGGCGGGTGGACGCCATCGCCCCGCAGATCACCTGGCACAGCCTGCCCGACGCGCTCTTCCCCAACGGGACGGGCGCGGGCGCGGACACGGGCGTGTTCAAGAAGCTGTGGGCCGGGATCTTCTTCACCGGCGGCGCCGGCGACGGGCCGGCTCCGGGCGGCGCACCGGGCTCGGCGGCGGGCTCCGCGGAAGGCTCGGCGTGCGGGCGGTTCCTGCCCTCGCTGTGCGCCATGTACCAGGAGATCGCCGAGACCGGCCGTCCCACCCCCGAGGCGATCGAGACGCTGCGCCGCTCCAGCCCGTCCCTGGTGGCCGACCGGATCAAGGCCCCGGCGCTGATCGTCCAGGGCCAGGCCGACTCCCTCTTCCCGCTCGACCACGCGGACGCCAACGCCCGCGCCATCGCCCGGAACGGCACCCCGGTGTCGGTGGTCTGGTTCCAGGGCGGCCACGACGGCGGCGACCCGGAGACCGAGCGCGTGCGCGGCCTGGTGCGCGGCTGGTTCGACCAGCGGCTGCGCGGCCGTGCGCCCGGATCCGCGGAGGCCGTATCCGCGGAGGAGCGGGCCGCCGCGTTCACCGTGACCCGCGCGGGCGGCATCGACTCCTCCACCCAGGAGGTCATCGTCGAGTCGGCGACGGCCGGCGCCTACCCCGGCCTGGCCGCCGATCCCCGCGCGCTCCCGCTGTCCGGGCGCGAGCAGACCGTCCACAACCCGGCGGGCGGCACCCCCGCGTCCATCTCGGCGCTGCCAGGGCTGGGCGCGCTCGGGAGCCTCGGCTCGCTGGGCGGGGCGGGCGCGCTGGACGGGCAGCTGCCGATCGACATGCCGGGCCAGTCCGCCGTGTTCGACAGCGCGCCGCTGGACCGTCCGCTCCAGCTGACCGGCGCCGCGTCCGTGCGCGTCCGGGTGACCGGCGACGGCGACGTGCCGCTGTTCGCCAAGCTGTACGACGTGGCCCCCGGCGGCCGGCAGGGGACTCCGGCGCGGCGGATCGCGGCGCCGTTCCAGGTTCCGGACGCGGGGAAGGGCCGCGAGGTCACGGTGACGCTGCCCGCCATGGACTACCGGTTCGACCGGGGCCACCGGCTCCGGCTCGTCGTGTCCACCACCGACATGGGCTTCGCCACACCCGCCAAGCCCGCCACGTACAAGGTCGCGGCGGTGTCGGGCCTGTCCGTGCCCACCGTCACCTCGCTGCGCGCCGTCCCGGCGCCGGTCCCGGGATGGGTGTGGGGCCTGCCCGCCGCCGCGCTCGCGGTCGCCGCCGGGCTCCTGGTCACCGGGCGCGGACGCGGGCGCCGCGGCGGGGCCGCCGCGTACGATCCCGCGCTGGCCGGGGTGCCGCTGCGGATCGAGGGGCTGACCAAGGCGTACCGGAACGGCCACCTGGCCGTCGACGACCTGTCGTTCCGCGTGGAGAAGGGCCAGGTGCTGGGGCTGCTCGGGCCCAACGGCGCGGGCAAGACGACCACGCTGCGGATGCTCATGGGCCTCATCCATCCCGACGCCGGCGAGATCCGGATCTTCGGGCACCGGGTGACGGCGGGGGCACCGGTGCTGTCGCGGCTGGGCTCGTTCGTCGAGGGTCCGGGCTTCCTGCCGCACCTGTCCGGGCGCGACAACCTCGACCTGTACTGGCGGGCCACCGGCCGCCCGGCGGACGAGGCGCACATGGAGGAGGCGCTGGCGATCGCCGACCTCGGCCCGGCACTGGACCGCGCGGTGCGCACGTACTCGCAGGGCATGCGGCAGCGGCTGGCGATCGCCCAGGCCATGCTGGGCCTGCCCGACCTGCTGGTGCTGGACGAGCCCACCAACGGCCTCGACCCGCCGCAGATCCGCGAGATGCGCGAGGTGCTGGTGCGGTACGCGGCGGCCGGGCGCACCGTGATCGTGTCCAGCCACCTGCTCTCCGAGGTGGAGCAGACCTGCACCCACGCGGTCGTGATGGCGGGCGGGCGGCGGGTGGCGGCCGGCCCGGTGGCCGAGATCGTCGGCTCCGGCCGCCGGCTGGAGGACGCGTTCCTGGAGATCATCGGGACGGGGGACCCGTCATGAGCGGCGCCCGCGAGACGAACGGAGCGAGCCGGTGAACGAGGGCACCGCGACCGCGGCGCTGAACGGCGGCGGACCGGCCGGGGCGGCGGCGGGCGGCGGGGACCGGGACGGCGCCTCGGCGGCGTACCGGGTGGGGCGCACCCTGCCGCTGCGGGTGGAGATCGTCCGGCAGTTCCGGCGCCGCCGCACGCTGGTGGCCTTCGGGATCCTGCTCGCCCTGCCCTGGGTGCTGGTGGCGGCGTTCCAGATCGGCGGCGACCCGGGCCCCGACGGCATGCCCAGCCTTGTCGACGTGGCCACCGCCGGCGCGCTCAACTTCGCGCTGTTCTCGCTGTTCGTGTCGACCGGGTTCCTGCTGGTGGTGGCGGTGGCGCTGTTCTGCGGCGACACGGTGGCCAGCGAGGCGGGCTGGTCGTCGCTGCGCTACCTGCTGGCCGCGCCGGTGCCGAGGGCCCGGCTGCTGCGGCAGAAGCTCGTGGTCTCGCTCGGCTACGCCGCCGTCGCGGTCCTCACGCTGCCGCTGATGTCACTGGTGGCGGGGGCGGTCGCGTTCGGCTGGGGGCCGGTGGAGCTGCCCACCGGCGGCACCTTCCCGGCCGGCTCCGCGCTCGGCCGGATGGGGATCATCGTCGGGTACGCGCTGATCGTCCAGCTGGTGGTGGCGGCGCTGGCGTTCCTGCTGTCGGTCACCACCGACTCGCCGCTGGGCGCGGTGGGCGGCGCCGTCGGGCTGGTGATCGTGTCGAACATCCTGGACGCGGTCACCGCGCTGGGCGGCTGGCGCGACTTCCTGCCCACGCACTGGATGTGGGCGTGGATGGACGCGCTGCAGCCGCAGATCCAGTGGACCGGCATGGCCAAGGGAACGGCGGTCTCGGTGGCCTATTCGGTGGTGCTGTTCGCTCTGGCCTTCCGCCGCTTCCGGTCGCGCGACGTCGTTTCCTGAGGAAGATCGTGAATGCCCGCGGCCGGATTCGGCCGCGGGCGGGACGCCTCCCGATTTCTCACCGAGCGCGACCTCTCCGATACGCTCCGCGTCATTTCCCGCTCGAAAATCGGTCGAACCGGTCGAGGGTGTCGCATAAGCTCTTCGAACCTTTCACGCGATGTTCGCGTCGAGAGAAATGAGTGCGACATCGGCTCGATCGACGGGTTAACACCCGGCCCGACGGGGGAGATGATCACCATGGCACGGCAGCAGCTCGTCAAACGCCCGAAACCGCCACGTCAACCGAGCCCGCTCGACCTCCGGTCTCCTTCGGGACGCCTCCTGCCGTACTGACGCAGACCAGGAACGCCGCACCCGCCTCCCGCGGGACCACGAACGGTGAAGGGCCCCGCCACCGCACCACATGTGGCGGGGCCCTGCGGGCTTTACGGGACTCCCGTCCGGCCACCGGACCGTCACGATTCGTGAGGAAAGCGCGTCCGGGCCTCTTCTCTTCCCCGTTCCGCGGGGCACACAATGGGAGCAGTGACAACGCGCCCGCGGGCGCCTCTCAAGATCATCCGCGTGTCCCGGGATGCCGGAGCGTCCCGTCCCCCCTCGTTCCGATGCCGGACGATGCCGTGCTCCGAAGGGGGTGGTGAGGGAAACGGCATGACCTCGTGTTCACCGGGCCGTCGTGCCCCTCTCGCGTCATGGCGGCCCCACGCCAGCGAGTGGAGAGGGGACGCGCAATGACGTCCACCGGAGTCAGCGGCGCCGCCCTGGCCGAGTTGGGCACCGGGTTCACGGGCGAGGTCATCGTCCCGGACGGCTCGGCCTACGACGAGGCCCGGACGCTGTTCAACGCGATGATCGACCGGCGCCCGGCGGTCATCGCCCAGTGCGCGAGCACCGGCGACGTCGTCCGGGCGATCGGGTTCGCGCGGTCGGCCGGCCTGGAGATCGCCGTACGGGGCGGGGGGCACGGCGTCGCCGGCGCCGCCGCCACCGACGGCGGCCTGGTCGTCGACCTGCGCCGGATGAACGCCGTGACCGTCGATCCGGGCGCGCGCACGGCCCGCGCCGGAGGCGGCGCGACGATGAGCCATCTGGACCGGGCGACCGAGGCGTTCGGCCTGGCCACCACGGGCGGCCGGGTCTCCACCACCGGGGTCGGCGGGTTCACCCTGGGCGGCGGCTCGGGATGGCTGGAACGCAAGTACGGCCTGGCCTGCGACAACCTGGTCGAGGTCGAGCTGGTCACCGCGGACGGCGAACGGATCCGGGCGAGCGAGGACGAGCACCCGGAGCTGTTCTGGGCCCTGCACGGCGGCGGCGGCAACTTCGGGGCGGCGACCTCGCTGACCTTCCGCCTGTACCCGCTCCCGGCCGTCACCGTCGGCATCCTGCTGTGGCCGCCCGAGGCCGGGCCCGACGTGGTCAGGGCGTACCGCGACTTCATGGTCACGGCGCCCGGCGAGGTCGGCGGCGCCGCCATCTACCTCACCGCGCCGCCCGAGGACTTCGTCCCGGAGCCGCTGGTGGGCCGCCTGGCGCTGGCCCTCGTCCTCACCTACGCGGGGACGGGGCCCGAGGCGGACGCGGCGATCGCGCCGATGCTGGCGCTGGGCCACACCGGCGGCGGCGTCCTCGAGATGCCCTACGCGGACCTGCAGTGCATGCTGGACGATCCGCCCGGTTTCCGGAACTACTGGTCGGCGGAGTACCTCGCCTCGCTGCCCGACGAGGCCGTGGACGCCTTCTGCGACCGGGCCGCGGACATGGTCGTCCCCTCGGCGTCGCAGCACATCCTGCTGCCCCAGGGCGGCGCGGTCGCGAACACCGGCACGCACTACCCGATCCCCTGGCGCACCGCGCCCTGGGTCGTCCACCCGCTGGGGCTGTGGGAGGCCACGGCGGACGACGAGCGCGCCATCTCCTGGGCACGCGACCTGCGCACCGACATGAGGCCCTGGTCCGCCGGCGCGGTCTACCTCAACTTCATCGGCGACGAGGGCCCTGACCGCGTCATGGCGGGGCTCGGCGCCGGCAACTACCGGCGCCTGGCGGCCGTGAAGGCCCGCTACGACCCCGCCAACGTCTTCCACCTCAACCACAACATCCGCCCCGGGTGACCTGCGGGGCCGTCTCTCACAGGGGCCGGCCCGTCAGCGCGGTGCGCGCGAACGCGAGGATCCGTTCCCGTACGGCCTCCACCGTCAGCCCGCCGCCGGTCAGCAGGTCCACGAAGTCCGCTCGCAGCGTGGAGAGGAGCGCGTGCGCCATGAACTCCGCGTCCTCCCGGGGAAGGTCGGGGCGGGCCTGCGCGATCACGCCGGCCAGCCCGGCGTGCCAGCGCCGGTAGCGTTCGAGGCGCTCGGGGGTCGCGTGGTCGCCCATCCCCCGCAGCAGGGGCCGTCCCGGCACGGTGATCCGGTCGAAGAGCCCGGCCAGGAAGTCGACCACCCGTACCGCCGGATCGGTGCCCGGGTCGCCCAGCCGCTCCAGGGCGTCCGGTTCCCAGTCCTCGGTGAGCTGCTCGAACAGCGCGGTGATCAGGCCCTGGCGGTCGCCGAACCGGCGGAACAGCGTGCCCTTGCCCACCCCCGCCTCGGCCGCGATGTCGCTCATGGAGACCTGCTCGACGCCCTTCTCGCCGATCAGACGGTGGGCGGCCAGCAGGATCGCGCGGCGGTTGCGCGCGGCGTCCGCCCGTTCCCGGCGAGCCAAACGGTTCCTCCCTTGACATAACCGGACCGGCGGTCCGTATAGTGAAAGCGGACCTGTGGTCCGCTAAGGAGGATACCCATGCGCGCTGTGCGCTTCCATGACTACGGCCCACCCTCGGCCCTCACCGTCGACGAGCTGCCCGACCCCACGCCCGGCCCCGGCGAGGTCCTGATCGAGGTCACCGCCGCCGGCATCAACTTCTCCGACGTCCAGCTGCGCGCGGGGGCACTGCGCCAGTGGGCCCCCGGCCTGCCCCTCCCGTTCACCCCCGGGCACGAGGTCGCGGGCACCGTGATCGCCACCGGCCCCGGAGCCGACCCAGCCCTCGCCGGCCGCCGCGTGATCGCCCTGTCCCCGGCGGGCGGCGGCTACGCCGAACTCGCCACCGTCCCCGAGGCGGCCGTGCTCCCCGCGCCCGACCTGGGCGAGCACGAGGCGCTGGCCGTCCTCACCCAGGGGACGACCGCGGTCGGCCTCATGGCCGAGGCGGCCGTCTCCCCCGGCGAGACGGTCCTGGTCGAGGCGGCCACCGGCGGGGTCGGCGGCCTCCTCGTCCAGCTGGCCAAGCACGCGGGCGCCACCGTCGTCGCCGCGGTCGGCGACGAGAAGAAGGCCGCGATCGCCCGCGAGCTGGGCGCCGACCGTACCGTCGACCTCACCGCGGCGGACGACGTCGGCCCCGTCCAGGTCGTCTTCGAGTCGGTCGGCGGCCCCCTCACCCGCACCGCCCTCGACCTGCTCGAACCCACCACCGGCCGGATGGTCCTGTACGGGAACCTCAGCGGCCTCCCCCACGAGATCGACCCCGCGGTCCTTTACCAGCGCGCCCTGTCCGTCATCGCCTTCGCCACGGCCCTCCTGCCGCCCGAACGGCTGGCCCCGCTGCGCGACCGGGCGTTCGCCCTGGCCGCGGAGGGTGTCCTGCGGCCCCGCATCGGCTCCGTACGCCCCCTCGCCGAGGCCGCCGCCGTCCACCAGGCCATGGAGGACCGCGCCACCACGGGCAAGAACATCCTCGTCCCCTGAGCCCCGCGTCCTCCGGCGACCCCCTCGCCGGAGGACCGGCTAGGCCCGGACGACGCCCGCCACCACCTGGTCCATGACCGCCAGGCCGGGCGCTTCGGAGGAGTCGTCGCACCCCAAAAGCCACGACGGATTGACACAGTGATTACGTCACCCTATCCTGGCGAAGATGCTGTTCCCCACTCCTGAACTCAGTGAACTCGACCACGCCGTCTTGGACGATCTCGATCGGATGCGTCGTGACTTGCGGCACCAGATACGCCAGGCGCCCACCAAGTGGACAGAGGGCCTTCGGAAGTTTCTGACGGCGGACGCCGTTGCGGCCTCGAACTCCATCGAGGGATTCCGCGTGTCCACGGTCGACGTCGTCGACCTGATGGAGGGCGAGCGTGACGTCGAGGTCTCCGAGGACAACCGTGAAGAGACTCTCGCCTACCAGCGGATGATGACCTACATCCAGACACTTCACGACGCGGCGGACTTCACGTTCAGCAAGGGCCTGCTGAACGCATTGCACTGGATCCTCCAAGGGCACCACCACACAACGGCCAAGCCCGCCGGTCAGTGGCGCAGAGGCCCGGTGTACGTCACCGACCCCAGGGATCCGAGCATCGCGGCGTACACGGCGCCCGACGCCGAAGACGTCCCGGGCTTGATGGCCGAACTGGTGGACTGGCTGAACCTGAGCGAAGAGACCCACCCGCTGGTCAAAGCGGCCATGGCCCACCTGCACCTGGTATCGATCCATCCGTGGGTCGACGGGAACGGCCGCATGTCGCGCTCGCTACAAACCCTCATGATCGCTCGCGAGGGTGTCCTCGCCCCCGAGTTCTCCTCGATCGAGGCATGGCTGGGACGGCCGGGAAACACCTGGGAGTACTACCGCGAACTCAACGCCCGAGGCTCGCACTACCAACCCGACCAGGACGTCTCCAGTTGGATCAGGTTCAACCTGACCGCTTACCACCAGCAGGCTCAGACGGTCGGCAACCGCCTGAACAGATCCAGCAGGGTCCTCGCCCATCTCACCGATTTCACCGCCGCCGAAGGCTTGGACGAACGCCTGGTCTCCGCCCTGCACGAGGTCGCGATGACCGGGCGTGTCCGCCGCCTGCGTTACGAGCACGCCGAAGGACTCAGCGTCCAGCAGGCCCAGCGCGACCTGCGCGACCTGACGACCTCGGGAATCCTGGAATCCGTCGGCCGCACCCGAGCCCGTTACTACGTCGCCGGCCCCGCCTTCCCCGAAGCGGCCCTCACCGTGGCAACGACCCCCATGTCCCTGACCGATCCCTACCGCCGCTGACGTTGGCCCGCGCCGGCGGCGGCGGGAACTTCGGGGCGGCGACCTCGCTGACCTTCCACCTGTACTCCCTCCCGGCCGTCACCGTCGGCATCCTGCTGTGGCCGCCGGAGGCCGGCCCCGAGGTGGTCAGGGCGTACCGCGACTTCACGGCCACGGCGCCCGGCGAGGTCGGCGGCGCCGCCGTCTCGAACGCGAGGATCCGCTCGCGTACGTCCTCCACCGTCATCCCGCCGCCGTCACACGTTCAAGGTCGCGACCTGCGCAGGCGGTGATCTCGCGGCCGACTTCGACCTGGAGGCATCCGGCATCGCCGACGCCCAACGCTGCTTCGGCGACGGCGACGTCGGCTCCTGCCTCTGGACGGGCGTTTCGGTGGTACCCGTCGTGGGCTGGCTGGCCCGGGGCGGCAAGGCGGCCAAGGCGGCCAAGGCGGCCAAGAAGTTCGACAAGCTGAAAGACGCCTACGACAGGTACAAGGCAGGGACGAGCCCGCCTGCCCGCTCCCCCTGAAGAACCAGCTGGCGAGTCAGTGGGCGTATGAGAAGATCGTGGCGGACCAGAACGGCGTCGAGCCCCTCAAGATGGGGGACCCGAAGTTCGACGAGGCCATCGGGGGCGGCCAGAAGGTCAAGTGGGTCATCACCCGGACCGGTGAGTTGCTGTTCGTGCCGAAGCGGGCCGGCGAGGACGAGATCAAGCACTCCGTCGCCGCCGGCGGTGGCAGCGTGCTCGCGGCCGGTGAGGCCATCATCGAGAAGACACCGGACGGCAAGTACGTGGGTTTGCAAATCGATCGTTGCAGCGGCCACTACCGGCCCAGGGAAGAGCACCTCGACTACGCGGAAAAGGTGTTCGCGTTGAACGGCCTGTTCTTCTTCCACGTGGACAACAGCGGTAGGTGCTGACACATGCCGATACCCGAGGTCTCCGAACTCGCCGGCTGGTCACCGCAACAGGTGACGGCGTTGCTGCGGGAAGCCGACGACCACGGCACCGGGTTGCCGGATGGATGGTGCTCGACGCTCCGCTCGTTCGCCGTGGGGAAGATGCAGCGAAGGGACCTTCCTGCCCCCGAGCGCCTCGCCTGGGGACACCTGGCCTTGGCGGTCTCCGCCCGCTCGGCCCCGACCGGCGGCCTGGGTCGCCTTGCGGACCGGCTTCACCTCAACGCCTACCTGATCAAGCACTTCGGAGCCGACCGCGACGACCCGGACCGCGCCCCCGACCACGTCGCCGCCAACGCCCTCGCCATGCTCGAACGCCCCGTGTCCGAACTCAAGGAACTGGCCCCGCGGTTCTACGATCTGAATCCGGGCGAAATGCTCATGCTACGCAGGTATCAGAACGTCGCAGCACCGCTCCTCACCCTCGCCCCGCTCATAGAAGACGAGGACTTGCACGGCCGTCTGGCAGATCTGGCGGACCTGGTGGCCCTGCTCCCCTGAGCCGTTCAGAACCAGGACGGCAGATCCGCTCTCCCGTTACTCGCCGGCCCCAGCCTTCCCCGAAGCGGCCCTCACCGCGGCGACGCCCCCACGTCCCTGACCGATCCCTACCGCCGCTGACGCCCTTGACCTTCGCCCGACGGCCGAGGCCAGGTCCACCTGCTGGCAGAGCGCGGTTCGGACGGGCCGTCCCATCCCCACTCCAAAAGCACAACGTGATTGATTAGTGTCTCTCAGTGACGGGTACCGCGTTGATGGACGATCGTGCCGAACGCGGCCCGTACTGAGGCGGCGGCGATGTACCCCCGGAGGCCGGGTGAGGTCATCACCGCAGGACACTGGGGGAAATCAAATGGAGCAGAATTCTGCACGCGTCTCTCGGCGCGGGCTGCTCAAGGTGGCGGGAGCGGGCCTTTGCGCGACGGCGGCCGCGCGCGTCCCCGGCGATGGTAGCCCGGGAAACCCCGCGCAGCCGGAGCCCACCACCACCTATCTCACGCCGACAAAGAAACTCAAAGGAACGCTGTCAATTCTCCAGCGGAGGCATTACGTGCCCCGCTACGACAGATGGTTCGACGCCTATGCCCAGGAGTGGGGCAGGCGCGTGGGTGTGGACGTGAGAGTCGAGCACATCGACCCGGAGAGACTGGTCTCGCGCGCGCTGGAGGTGATCGAGGCGGGGTCCGGCCATGACCTCATCGAGTGGACCAGTTCTCCCGCCCAGCTCGAACCGTACCTCGTCGACCTGGCCGACCTCCACGACGAGGCGGTCGGACGCTTCGGCATCGAGCAGCCCCTCTGCAGGAGGGCCGGCTACAACCCCACTACAAAGAAGTACTACGGCTACGCCCACGCCTGGGCCCCCTGCCAGGGCGACTACCGCAAGAGCCTGTGGCAGCAGGTCGGGCTGGACGACGGCCCGGCGACCTGGGAGGAACTGCGCGAGGGCGGCAAGGCGATCAAGCAGAAGCTCAACGTCGCCGTGGGCATCGGAATGTCGAACGAGCTGGACTCCAACATCGCGACCCGGGCGCTCATGTGGTCGTTCGGCGCGTCGGTGCAGAACGAGCTCGAACAGGTGGTGATCAACTCTCCGGAGACGATCGCCGCCGTCACCTCCATGGTGCGGCTCTACCGGGAGGCGATGACCCCGGAGGTGTTCTCGTGGAACCAGCTCTCCAATAACCAGGGGCTCATAGCCGGTCGGCTCTCCTACATCGCCAACCCGATTTCGGCGTACCGCACCGCGCAGGTCGAAGCCCCCGAGGTCGCGAACGACATCTTCTTCACACCCCCGCTCAGGGGCCCGGCGGGGGTCGGCCTCAGCGGCCCGCAGCCGGTGTTCGTCTACTTCGTCCCCAAGTTCTCCAAGAACGTCGACGCCGCCAAGGAATTCCTTCTCAACCTGTCGGCCAACGACGCGGTCAGCACGTACCAGTCGGAGCTTTACAATTTCCCGGCCTTTCCGTCCATGGTGCCGCAACTGGACGGATGGCTGGCCGACGACCCGTTCGGGGCACGGCCGCCGGGCAAGCTCAAGCTGCTCCAGAACGCGGGGACATGGTCCGTGGACATTGGCTACCCGGGCCCCTCCAACCCCGCTATAGGCCAGGTGTTCACCCGTTCCATCCTGCCGCGGATGATGGCGCGGGCCGCCCAGGGAAGGCAGACGCCCGCGGAGTCGGTGGCCCAGGCCGAGGCGGAGATCAAGCCGATCTTCGAGAAGTGGCGCCGCCGCGGCCTGCTCAATGGCGAAACGGCCCATCAGGGCGGTGACCAGGAACGGTCGGGTGAGCGTGCGGGCGCATAAGTAGGCCTGCAGCGCTGGGCCGAGGTAGTACAGGTGCTACTGGTGCCGGAACTCCTGGTCTAGGTTCAGGCCCCGTTTCTCAGCCGGTCCCGTATGTAGGTGAGCGTGTGCACCTCACATGCCCCGATGTTGGCGCCTGTCCTGTCAGTCACAGTGAATTCGGGCTTCTTCGTACAGGAGGAGCCACCCCAGGCGCACCGGCCCTCAGCGCTCTTGGTTCCTGCGTTGAAGTCGTCGAGCTCCCAAAACTTGATCTCCAGCAACGCCACCCTGCACCTCCGATCAGCCGGCCCGGCTGTCGCGCCGGCCGGATACCGCGTCCGACGCCAAGTTCAGCACTTTCCCGAGTCCAGCGCCAGACGCTCAGGATTGCGCACATGGAGCGCGACGCTAAGGCTCGGTAAGCAGCGCCACCACGGCACCAGCACCGATGCTGTGTGCATCCGCTGCGGACGTCCCCCATATATGCGCGACATTCACCACCCGGTGGGTTGATCAGGCTTACGCAGGATGATGCTCCGTGACCTCTCCACCGGTTGCGGCCACGGCCAGTCAGCCGCGTTCTCCGCCTTCGTGTCATCCACCCAGTGGAGATCGTCAGGGAACGCGCTCCCCCGATGCTCTGCCCACAAGATCGAGACTTCGTCGACGATCGTCCAGGTCACTCGGCCGGAGTGACGCCGATCGGGCAGGACAGGCCCGTGCTGCCCAAGCCGGCCCATCAGGTGACCTGAGAAGCCGAGACGATGAACTCCGCATACCCCGCGTCGTTGACCGACCGGTGATCGATGGCCACACGGACGCGATCTCCGGGGAGACCGTGTTCCAGGAGAACCGCATCCAAGTACACCGGGACCGGGAACTCGGCATGAGGGCCTGGCTCATCATCGGCGTCCCAGAAGAGAGGCGCCTTGTCGATGATCGAGTGTCGTCCGCCATCCGCATCAGCGAAGACGACCTCGACGACCCAAGGGTAGTTACTGCGATCGACCCATCGTGTGGCCTCTGCGATCAGTAGCGCGGCGCGAGGCTGGGAATCGTCAGTCATCTGCCTGAACATACCGGTAGGCCAGAAGCCCCAAGAGTTATGGGCACCTATGGGTAGACGGGTGCCTTCAGGTCTCCGTGCAAGGTGGCCGATCTGCGGCCAAGGTCAGCCACTGCGACCGGTAGTGCTCTACTGCCAGCGAACCCACGCGCAGGCCGTGCACACGTATCAGGGAACGCGCCCTACGGGAGAGACCGTCCGAGATATCGGCCTCGTACCGGTTCATTCAGCGACAGGGGCGTCCAGGTGTAGACCTATGCCGCGGTAGCCGTTGGGGTTCTTGTGCAGGTGCCGCTGATGGAAGCCGTACGTCCGGCAGATGTGCATCCTCACCATCCTGGAGGTAGATCGATCGGGCGTCTGGTCCACCACCAGCGGACCTCCTGCCCCTCGGCCAACGGGTACCAGTACTTGGACAACTCCGCACCGCGGTCCTCGAAGGTGAGGTCGCGGAAGCGGGCATCGAGCCGGTCGATGCAGCGGGACGTCTTGGCCCGGAGCCCTGCCGGCATCACCTCTAGAAAGTCCTCGGCCCTGTCTCGGCTGGTCAAGACGTTGAGGTACTCATCGGCCAGGTAGTAGTCCTGGCGGACCCACTCGTCCTCCATACGACGGATCAGAATCTCCCAGAAGCGCAAGCAGTTGAGAACGCCGTACGTAGGTTCCGCGCCTTCCGACGTCCACTCGGCGGGCTCGCGAGCCCGGACCCGCATGTCCAGGAAGGCGAGCGCTTGGCGATCTTGAGGCGTGAGGGACTCGACCAGCCGGGCGACCTCCCCCATGCCTATTCGGCGGGGGCCACGCCGATCGGGCAGGAGAGGCCCGTGCCGCCGATGCCGCAGTAGCCGTTGGGGTTCTTGTGCAGGTACTGCTGGTGGTAGTCCTCGGCGAAGTAGTAGTCGGCGGCCCTGGTGATCTCGGTGGTGATGGGGCCGTGGCCGGCGGCGGTGAGGACCTTCTGGTACGCGTCGCGGGACGCCTCGGCGAGCTTCTGCTGGGCGTCGTCGCGGTAGAAGACGGCCGAACGGTACTGGGTGCCGACATCGTTGCCCTGGCGCATGCCCTGGGTGGGGTCGTGGGCCTCCCAGAAGACGCGCAGCAACTCCTCGTAGGAGATCCGGGCCGGGTCGTAGACGACGCGGACGGTCTCGGTGTGGCCGGTCTGGCCGCTGCAGACCTCTTCGTACGTGGGGTTCGGCGTGTAGCCGCCCTCGTAGCCGACGCTGGTGGAGATGACGCCCGGGGTCTCCCAGAACTTGCGTTCGGCGCCCCAGAAGCATCCCAGGGCGAACTCGGCGATCTCGGCGCCGTCCGGGTAGGGCGGGGCCAGGGGCGCGTTGAGGACCTCGTGCCGGGGCGGAACCGGAATCGGCTCTTCACGGCCGGGCAGGGCCCGCTCCGGAGAGACCATCTGGGTCTTCGCGAAGAACATGCCTTCAGGCTACGCGGTCAGGGCTGTCATCAGCGTGGTGGAGGTTGGCTGATTACGTCCTGCTAGCGTGACGTTGTGGTGAACCATCGGGGTTTGGCGTTCGGTGTCGCGGCGTACGCGTTGTGGGGGTTGTTCCCCCTTTACTGGCCACTTCTGAAGCCTTCCGGGGCGACGGAGATCCTGGCGCACCGGATCATGTGGTCGCTGGTCGCCGTCCTGGCGATGCTGGCGCTCAGCCGGCGCTGGATCCGCGGGCTGTCCTGGCGCAGGCTGGGGCTGCTGGCCGCGGCGTCGGCGGCCATCACGCTCAACTGGGGCGTCTACATCCTGGCGGTCAACAGCGGCCACACCATCGACGCGTCGCTGGGGTACTTCATCAATCCGCTGATCAGCGTGCTGTTCGGTGTGCTGATCTTCCGGGAGCGGCTGCGGCGGTGGCAGTGGGCGGCGGTCGGGCTGGGGGCCGTGGCGGTGGTGGTGCTGAGCGTGGACTACGGCCGGCCGCCGTGGATCGCGCTGGTGCTGAGCCTGGCGTTCGCCGTCTACGGGCTGCTCAAGAAGTTCGCGGACATGCCGTCGCTGGAGAGCCTGGCGGTGGAGACCGCGGTGATGTTCCTTCCCGCGCTCGGGTTCGCCCTGGTCCTCGGGGTCCAGGGGGACGGGACGTTCGGGCATCACGGGGCGGCGCACATGGCGCTCCTGGCCGGGGCCGGGTTCGTCACGGCGATCCCCCTGCTGCTGTTCAACGGGGCCGCGACGCGGCTGCCGCTCAGCGTGATCGGCATGCTGCAGTACCTGACGCCCGTCCTGCAGTTCATGATCGGCCTGTTCGTCCACCACGAGGCGATGCCGGCGAGCCGCTGGACGGGATTCGTCCTGGTCTGGACGGCACTGGCGGTGCTGACGTGGGACGGGGTGCGCGCGGTCCGGCGACCGGCTCCGGTCACCGAGAGAGATCACCGAACTTCGCCCGGTTTCGGGCCATCCCTGGAGGAGGAGACACCGAGGCACTAAAGTGCCGGAGGTCACGCCCCCGTCACGAGGAGTCCGGTTGCGCCTGCTGAGCATCACCGCAGTGGGAACGGCCTTGATCGCGGCCGGCCTCGCGGCCCCCGCCTCGGGCGAGGAGAGCGCGGCCGGCGGGATGTGGCTCAGCCCCGAGGTGGCGCACCCGGGCGAACGGGTGAGGGTGCGCGTGCCGGGCTGCGCGGCCGGGACGGGCGAGGCCGGGTCGCCGGCGTTCACCGCGAAGGCCGGGCTGGCCGAGGGCACCGCCACCGCCCAGGTCAGGCGCACCGCCGGTGCGGGGACCTACACCGTGACGGCCGGCTGCGGGGGACGCTCGTTCACCGGACGGCTGGTCGTCTCCACGGAACGTTCCTGGCCGTCGCTGCTGCCGGGCGCCCTCAACCTGCAGATGGCCCGCGCCACGCAGGACGATCAATGAGCCCCTAGGCGGGCGGGAACACGATCGGGACGCTGGAGATCCCCATGACGCCGGTGGGCCAGTCCACGTGAGGGCGGGGGCCGGGAGCGAGCTCGTACTCGGGGATGCGGCGGTGCCACTCCTCCAGGACCACCCGCAGCTCCACCCGGGCCAGGTGGACGCCCAGGCAGCGGTGCGGTCCGCTGCCCCAGGTGAGGTGGTTGTACTGGCGCCGCGGGTCGAACTCGTCGGGCGCCTCCAGGTCCCCGGGGTCCCTGTTCGCGGCGCCGACGGCCACGCCCACGGGGGACCCGGCCGGGATCCGCACGCCGGCCAGCTCGACGTCCTGGGTGGCCACCCGGGGGATGACGGCGTTGGCCGGATCGACGCGCAACAGTTCCTCGATGGCCGAGGGGATCAGGCCCGGATCGGCGGCGAGGTCGCGCCGGAGTGCGGCGTCCTCGGCCAGCTTGGCGAACATCAGGCTGAGCGCGTTGGTGACGGAGTCGACGCCGGCCAGGACGAAGAGGAAGCACAGCCCGATCGCCTCCTCGTCGGTGAACGGCTCGTCCGTCTCCGCCTCGAACAGGCTCCGCAGCAGGCCGCCCGCCTTGCCCGCCCGGCAGTCGGCGACATGGGCGCTGACGTAGCCGAACAGCTCGTTCGCCGACTCCAGCGCCTCCGGCGGCGGGGCGCCCGCGCCGGAGAAATCGGCGAGCTGGATGATGACCTCCCGCCAGGCCAGCAGCCGGTCGAGATCGGCGGCGGGCAACCCGAAGAGGGACAGGAACACCTCGGCCGGGACGGGGCGCGCCAGGTCGGCGACCGCGTCGCAGGAGCCCCGGCCGATGACGGCGTCGATCAGCTTCGCCGCGCTCGCCCGCGCCGAGTCCTCCAGGGCCGCCGCCGCGCGCGGGGTGAAGAACGGCTGGAGCAGGCGCCGGTAGCGGGTGTGGTCGGGCGGGTCGAAGGCGATGGGCACCAGGGGCACCGGGCTGCCGAGCGTGTCGAACGCCCGGCGCGAGGAGAAGATCTCGGGGTGCTTGAAGACGTGCTCGGCGAGAGCGCGGGTGGTGACCACGTAGCCGGCGTCGGTCAGCACCACCGGGCCGGCGGCGCGCAGGACGGCGTAACCCGCGCCCCGGTCGTCGGCCATCGGCAGTTCTCCCATATGGAGCACGCCCTCGTCCGTGAGTCCCGCAGTCATGGCCATCTCCGCCCAGTGCCGGTCGCTATGCAGCTTTTGCCGCGCCAGATCGTAGGCCCCCCGGCCGCATGGGGGAAGGGCCGGCCGGCCGCCTTCTGACTCCGCCGCCGGAAGTCGGGCATTCCTTTACCAGACCGCACGGGCCACCGTAAAGGTCGTGACGAGGCCGGAGCAGGCCCCAGCATGCTTTCACCCACTAAGTAACGGTCAATTCTTTACGGCCGAGCGAGGCCGACCACTGCCGATCACAGTCCGTCATGGCTCATCACTTGAAGTGACATCTCTTTCCTGACATCGGCGTTCACCGACACTGACGCACCTTGAGTAAGTGATGAACGTCACTCATAAAACCACACATTTCCTACCATCGGGCATCTTGCCCACAATATTTGATCATGTGATACTTCCCCGGAAACGCCCATAACTCACAAGCTTCGCAACTTGCCCAGAACATCACCCAACGGTCCAGGTCTCCTTCGCCGCCGCCCCACTCGGACGGCCCGTTCCGCACGACCAACTCCATGCTCGAGGAGCAGTCGAGAATGGCCCTTGACATCGGCACGGTTCCCGCACGTAAGGCCAAGAAATTTCCGCTTTACCGCACGGCCTCCGGGTTCGTCAGAGACCCCTTGGGGCAACTCGAACATATAAGCGAAATTGCGGACGGCCGACTCCTCCGGCTCGACCTGGGCGCGTCCCACCCGTACCTGGCCACCCACCCCGACGACGTCCAGCAGGTGCTCCGCCGCGAGTCGGAGAACTTCATCCGGGACGGCGTGTTCTGGCGTCCCCTCCGGGAGCTGATGGGCGACAGCATCCTGGCCGAGGGCGCGGAGTGGGAGCACAGCAAGCGGGTGCTCCAGCCGGTCTTCACGACCCGCAACGTCAACACGCTCACCGACCTGATGGCCGAGGCGATCAACGACGCGGTGGACAAGCTCGACGAGCCCGCCCGGGCCGGTACCCCCATCGACGTGCTGCCGGAGATGTGCCGGATCGTCAACGAGACCGTGATCAAGGTCCTGTTCGGCGACAAGATCTCCCGCTCCGAGGCCGACCTGCTGATCCCGACCTTCGACCAGATCGCCACCAAGATCGCGTTCCGCTTCCTGCTGCCGTTCGTACCGCGCGCCATACCCATGCCGGGCGACCGGGCGTTCCGTGACGCCGTCCAGGTCATGGACGACACCCTGTTCGCCCTGGTCGAGCGCTACCGCAACGATCCGGGCCCGGGCCAGGACATCTTCACCGCGCTGTGCCACGCGCGGACGGCCGAGGGCAGCGGCCTCGACGACCGCTGGGTGCGCGACAACCTGCTGGCCATGTTCTCCACCAGCACCGAGACCACGACCCTGGCGCTGACCTGGCTCTGGCCGCTGCTGCACGACCACCCCGAGGTCGCCGAAAGGCTCCAGACCGAGATCCAGGGGGTGGTCGGCACCGAGCGGGTCCGCGCCTCCCACCTGGACCATCTGCCCTACGTCAAGCAGGTCGTCCAGGAGCTGCTGCGGCTCTACCCGGTGGGGTGGATGTTCCCGCGAATGGCCACCGAGCCCACCGACATGCGCGGCGTTCGGATCCGGCCGGGCGACACCGTACTGATCAGCCCCTATCTCACGCACCGGCTCAAGTCCGTGTGGGACGAACCCGCCCGGTTCGACCCCGACCGCTTCCTGCCCGAGCGCGCGCGCCACTACCACCGGTACGCCTACTTCCCGTTCGGCGGCGGGCCCCACCAGTGCATCGGCCGGCACATCTTCAACGTCGAGGCGCAGCTGATCCTGACCAGCATCCTGAGCCGGTTCCGCCCCCGGCTGTCGGAGGCGGTGCCGGCCGAGCCGCAGATCGGGGCCACCCTGCGACCGCGGAAACCCATCGAGATGACGCTGATCCCCCATCGGAGGTCCGCGTGAGCACGGCCACCGGGACGAGCCGCCCGGCCCGCGAGGCCCTCGGCGCCGGCACGGTCCTGGCGCAGGCGGTACGGGCCGCCCGCGACCTGGCCGCCTGCGCCGTCGCCCACCCCGACCTGTTCTCGGCCAAGCCGATCGACGACACCCTGTTCAACGCCGTGGCCTGCGCCAACGCGTTCGGCTCCCCGGAGCTGGGCGCCGCCGACCTGCGGATCGCCAACCGCACCTCGCTGTGGATCTTCGGCCTGGACTGGCTGGTCGACCACAAGGCCGTGGCGCGCGAGGAGATCGAGGACGTCAACCGGCGGTGCCTGGCCGTCCTGGACGGCGGCGAGCCCCTTCCCGGGGACGGCCTCACCCGGTTCCTGGCCGAGATCCGTGACGAGGTGGCCGCCTCTCCCGCGTTCCCGGCCCTGCGCGACGACTGGCGCGCGCAGTTCGTCCGGCTGCTGGAGGCCGGTGCGCGGGAGTGGGAGTGGAAGACGGCCGCCTCGGCCGGTGACCGGGCCGCGCTGCCGTCGTTCGACGACTATCTCGACAACGCCGACAACTACGGCTCCGCCTGGGTGAACGTCTCCCACTGGATCGTCCGCGCCGACCCCGCCACGCTCGCGCACGCCGGACCGCTGCAGGTCATCAGCCGCGAGGTGCAGAAGGTCCTGCGCCTCCTGAACGACCTGGCCACCTACGAGCGTGACGTGACCTGGGGCGATCTCAACGCCCAGATGCTCGGCGTGGACCGGGAGGGGGTGACCGCCCGTATCGGCGAGACCGTCGAACGCTGCCACGCGCTACTGGAGCCGCTACGCGACGCATGCCCGGAGGCCGCGGACTATCTGGAACGGCAGATCGGCTACAGCACGGGCTTCTACGGCCAGAGCGACTACTGGGGGGCGCTGTGACCGTGGAGGAGGCCCGGGATCATGTGGGCTCCGTCGACGTCGCCACCGCCGCCGGCCGGATCGTCGACGACCTGACCGCCCACCCCTGGGGACGCGCCTCCCCTTCGGTGTACGAGACGGGGCGGCTGGTGTCGCTGGCCCCCTGGCTGGCCGGGCAGGACGAGCGGCTCCGCTTCCTGCTGGAGTCGCGGCGGCCGGACGGCGGGTGGGGCCTGCCGCACGACGGGTACGCGCTGGTCCCGACCCTGAGCGCGACCGAGGCCCTGCTCGGCGTCCTGCGCGCCCGCGTCCCCTGTTCCGAGGCGGCGGCCACCGCCGTCCCGCGCGCGGAGCTGGTGGAGGCCGCGGGCCAGGGCCTGCGGCTGCTCCACGGCCGGCTCGGCGCGGACCGCCATCTGGACCTGCCCGACATGCCGGCGATCGAGCACATCACCCCGTACCTGATCAAGCGGATCAACGGGCACCTGGGCGAGTTGCGCGTCCGTCCGGTCCCGGGACTGGAGGCGTGGGCCGAGCGGGACGGGCTGCCCGTGCCCAGGGGCATGACGGGCGCGATGCTGCCGCTCTTCCGGAACCTGCTCGACCGGGGCGAGCCCGTGCCCGAGAAACTGCTGCACGCGCTGGAGATCGCGGGCGACGGCGCCCGGGGCGCGCGCGCCGTCCGGCCGGGTCCGTCCGGAACGATCGGCGCCTCCCCCGCGGCCACGGCCGCCTGGCTGGGCGACGGCACCGGCACCGGCACCGGGGAGCGCGCGGCGGCCCGGCGGTACCTGGAGGAGGCGGCGGCCCAGCACGGCGGCCCGGTCTCCGTCGCGGCGCCCATCACCGAGTTCGAGCGCGGCTGGGTGCTGAGCTGGCTCGCCCGGGTGGGCGTTCCCCTGAAGGTGCCGCCGCGGGTGATCGCGGACCTGCGCGCGGCGCTGGGAACGACCGGGACGGGAGGCGGGGCGGGCCTTCCACCGGACGCCGACAGCAGTGCCGGGGCCCTGTACGCGCTGTCCCTCCTCGGCCGTCCGTACCCTCCCGACCTTCTCTGGCAGTACGAGACGGAGACGCACTTCTGCACCTGGCGCGGTGAGAACGGCCGTTCCATCACGACCAACGCGCACGTCCTCGAAGCGTTCGGGCAGTACCTGGAGGCGACCGGCGGGGGCGCGGACAGGGCCCGCTACGCGGCGTCGATGGCGAAGGTCACCTTCTGGCTGTGCGGCCGGCAGGACGCGGACGGCGCTTGGCGGGACCGGTGGCACGCCTCCCCCTACTACGCGACGGCGTGCGCGGCTCTCGCCCTCGACCGGTTCGGCACCGGCGCGGGCGCGGAACGGGCGGTGCGCGATGCCGTCCGGTGGGTCCTCGGCTCGCAGAGGCCGGAAGGCTCGTGGGGGCGCTGGGACGGAACCGCCGAGGAGACCGCCTACGCCCTGCAGATCCTGCTGCTGTCCCGGCACGTCCCCGACGGGGGCCGGTGGGCGGTGGCCCGGGGCGCGGCCTGGCTGCGGTCGACCATAGAAACCGGACTAACTTCCTTGAACATCCCAGATAGCAACAAAATACCTCTTTGGCATGACAAGGATGTATATCACCCAACAACTATCGTTCAGGCAGCAATCGTCGCAACGCTTCATCTCCTGCAGAGCGACCCACATGTACCCAATATGTGAATTACCTCACATAGACCTGCGATAACGTCGCAAGCCTGCCGAAGTAAACGATTCACCTTGAGGGGTTTTAGGTACGTTGCTAAGGTTCTGCTTGCACCAAACCGGTTGATACCGGCCTTCCCGAAACCCCACCATCACGTGCCTCGCAGCCGGCATGACATCGCCGCAGCGCGAGCACCTTGACAATTGTTGGGCGAATCGAATGCGCTTCCGCAACTCGCGCCTGCGGACCAAGATTGCGGCGATGCTGCTGTCCCTTACGGCTCTGTGGGCGTTCGCCGCGTGGGTTACCGCACGGGAAGGCATCAACCTTCTCTGGGTCAGCACGCTGGACAGCGTCGTCGGGCCGAGCGACCCGATGCTGGTCGACCTCCAGGCGGAGCGACGGCTCACCGTGATCTACCTCGCCGGTCCCACGCAGCAACGGCGTGACGCCCTCGTGGCGCAACGCGCCAAGACCGACCGGACCGTGGCGGTGGTGGTCAAGAAGGCACAGGCCGGCTCGATCAAACGCGCCGCCGACGACATGCTGGAACGCCGCATCAACGAGACCCTGGTCCTGCTGAAGCGCCTCCCCCGGGACCGCCAGGCGATCGACACCGGCTCGATGAACCGCGACCAGGCGTTCGACGCCTACAGCGCGGTCAACGAGGCCAACTTCCGGATGTACGACGCGATGGCAACGCTGGACGACGAGGGCTTCGCCGACACCCTCCGCGCGCAGATCGCGACCAACCGGACCTGGGAACTCCTCTCGCGCGAGGACGCGCTGGTGGCGGGCATGCTCACCACCGGGCGGCTCAGCTCCACCGACATCCAGAGGATCAACCAGACGGTCGGCATCCGCCGCTACGCGTTCGACCGGGCCATGGTGGACCTGCGGGACACCGAGAGCCGGCAGTACGCCGAGCTGACCTCCGCCCGGAAACTCACCGAGGTCCGCCTTCTCGAGGACACGCTGCTCAAGAGCCGGCCCGGCCAGCGTCCGCGCGTCACCGCCGAGCAGTGGCGGGTCACCACCGAGGCGGCGCTGGGGCAGATGCGGCAGATCGTCCAGGCCGCCGGTGACCGGCTGGTCGACCGGGCCACCCCGATCGGCGCCTGGGTCGTCATCCGGCTGATCATGGCCGGTGGTCTCGGCCTCATCGCCGTCATCGCGTCCATCACCGTGTCCATCACCACCGCCCGGGCGCTGGTCCGCCAGCTGGAACGGCTGCGCGGAGCCGCCTGGGAACTGGCCGAACAGCGCCTGCCCAGCGTCGTCGAACGGCTCGGGCACGGCGAGAAGGTCGACGTGGCCGTCGAGGCGCCGCCACTGCGCTTCGGTGACGACGAGATCGGCCAGGTGGGCAAGGCGTTCAACTTCGTCCAGGAGACCGCCATCCGCACCGCGGTCGAGCAGGCGGAACTGCGCCGCGGCATCCGCGACGTCCTGCTCAGCCTGGCCCGCCGCACCCAGACCCTGGTGCACCGGCAGCTCAGCCTGCTGGACCAGATGGAGCGCCGCCGCGACATCGACCCCAAGCAGCTGGAGGAGCTGTTCCGGCTGGACCACCTGGCCACCCGGATGCGGCGCAACGCCGAGAACCTCATCGTCCTCTCCGGCGCCATCCCCGCCCGCGGCTGGCGGCGCTCCGTCCCGATGGTGGACGTGGTCCGCGCCGCGGTCGGCGAGGTCGAGGACTACACCCGGGTCCAGGTCATGCCGTTCGGGCCGATCGAGCTGACCGGACGGGCCGTCGGTGACGTCACCCACCTGCTGGCCGAGCTGATCGAGAACGCTGTGTCGTTCTCCCCGCCCGACACCGTCGTGCAGATCGGCGGGCACCTCGTCGCCAGCGGCTTCGCCATCGACATCGAGGACCGCGGCCTGGGGATGACCGACGAGAAGCTGGCCGACCTCAACAGCCGCATCGCCGACCCGCCCGAGTTCAACCTGCAGAGCTCGGTCCAGCTCGGCCTGTTCGTGGTCGGCAAGCTGGCCGAGCGCTACAACCTGCAGGTCATGCTCAAGCGCTCCGCCTACGGCGGCACCACGGCCGTCGTCGTGATCCCGCGAGAGCTGGTCGTGGAGGAGACGGGCGGCCGGCCCCGCGGCGAGGGGTCGACCGGGCCCCGGCCGGTGCCCGCCGGCACCACCACCGAGAACGGCCTGGCCGTCCGCCAGCCGACGATGGTGGGCGCCGGGTCACCGCAGGACGGCCAGTCCGGCGGTCTCGCTCCCGTCCCGGGGCAGAGCACCGTGCCGTCGCTGGTCGCCGTCCCCAATCCGGCCCCGGCGCCGGGGCCGATCCGGCGGGCCGCCGGGCCGGGTCAGGCCGACCGGAACCCCGAGCCCGCCGGCACCCCCCTCCGGTCCCGCTCCGGCACGAGCACCACCGGGCCGCTCGATCCCACCGCGTTCGGCGACTCCCCCGGGACCCGGTCGCCCGGCGATCCCGTGGGAGCCGGGCCGTCCGGCGATGACCTCGACCCGGCCGGGAGCCGGGCCACCGAGCCGAACGACGCCGGGGCCGGAGGCGCCGGGCGTCCCGATCCCGCGACTCCGGAGGGTCTACCGCCCGTGCCCGACATCGACAGCACCCCGTCCGGCCTGCCCGTCCGGGTGCCGCAGGCGAACCTGGCGCCGCCGCTGCGCACGGACGAGCCGCTCACCGCGCAAGAGCCCGAACCCGACGAGGACCAGGGCCGCTCACCCGCGGAGATCCAGCGGATCATGGGTTCCTACCAGCGCGGAACCCGTCGTGGCCGGGACGAGGCCGCCCGCGCCCGAGGCGACAACGCAGCAGAAGGCGAGAACGATCAGTGATGCAGAAGACGGGCTCTTCGGCCGACCTGAGCTGGTTGCTGGACGACCTGGTCGGACGGCTGCCGCACGCACAGCACGCCGTCGTGCTCTCCGCGGACGGGCTGCTGATGGCCTCCTCCCGGAACTTCGCCCAGGACGACGGCGAGCACCTGGCCGCCGTCGCCGCCGGCATCCAGAGCCTGGCCAAGGGCGCCGGGACCCGCTTCGGCGGCGGCCCCGTCCGGCAGACCATCGTCGAGATGCAGTCGGCGTTCCTCCTGGTCACGGTGGCCGGTAAGGGCGCCTGCCTCGCGGTCCTGAGCGACGAGGACGCCGACGTCGGTCTCATCGCCTACGAGATGGCCATGCTGGTCACCGCGATGGGCCACCACCTGTCCTCACCGTCGCGGTCGGATTCGGCCGCCACCGAGAACCGGCCGGCGCAGTGATGCCACCCGAGGACCCGGGGCAGGACCCCCGCGCCGACGAACTCCATCACGACCGGCTGCTGGACGACCACGCCGGCCCGATGGTGCGTCCGTACGTCATGACCAGCGGCCGGCTCGAACCCACCCGCGGCAAGTTCGATCTCATCACGCTGGTGGTGGCGATCGGCCTCAGCCCCGAGGGCGAGATCGGCCTGGGCCCCGAGCATCTGGCGATCATCCAGCTGTGCCAGTCGGTGATGTCGGTCGCCGAGCTCACCGGCCATCTCAACCTTCCGGTCGCCACCGTACGGGTGCTGCTCGGTGATCTCCTGGACAAGGGGTTCATCACCATGCAGGAACCCGAACCGGAGGCGGACATGCACGACATCAGGCTCTACAAGGCGGTGATCGATGGTCTCCGGGCCCTCTAGTCGCGACTCCAACGGCCGCAGGCTCCCCACCGCGGTCAAGATCGTGATCGCCGGCGGCTTCGGGGTGGGCAAGACCACCATGGTCGGCACCGTCTCCGAGACCCAGCCGCTCCGTACCGAGGAGATCCTCACCGACGAGAGCGTCGGCGTGGACGACGTCTCCGGCGTGGAACGCAAGAACACCACGACCGTGGCGATGGACTTCGGCCGTATCACGATGCGCGACGAATACGTTCTCTACCTCTTCGGCACCCCGGGCCAGGAACGGTTCTGGTTCATGTGGGACGAGGTGGCGCTGGGCGCGCTCGGCGCCGTGGTGCTGGCCGACACCCGGCGGCTGTCGGACTGCTTCCCCTCGGTGGACTACTTCGAGCGCCGCGGCACCCCGTTCATCGTGGCGGTGAACTGCTTCGAGGGGGCCCGCGAGTACGACCTGGAAGAGATCGAGATGGCCCTCAACCTGGGCCCGCAGGTCCCGGTCATGCTGTGCGACGCCCGCAGCCTGGAGTCCTGCAAGAAGGTCCTCATCAACATGGTGCTGCACGCCATGAAGACGCGCGGCCTCACTCCGGAGCCGCAGAACGCCTGACGGCCCGCCGCCCCCTCACCGGAAACGATCGCGCCCGCTCGCCGAGAACGGCGGGCGGGCGCGCGACGGTCCGGGGTGGGGTCAGCCGGTGCGGGAGACGACGTAGTCGCAGAGGCCGGTGAACGCGGCGCGCGCCGGGATGTCGGGGAGGGTCAGCAGTTCCGCGCGGGCGTCCTCGGCCCAGCGGCGCAGGTCGGCGCGGGCACGGTCCATGGCGGGGTGGGCCCGCAGCAGCTCCAGGGCCTCGGCGTGCAGCGCGTCGTCGGTGAGGTCCTCGTCCAGCAGCGCGCGCAGCCGGGCGTCACCGGCGCCCGACCCGATCCCGGCGAGCACGTGGTGCATCGGCAGGGTGCGGATGCCCTCGCGCAGGTCGGTGCCGGGGGTCTTGCCCGACTGCTCGGCCTCGGAGGCGATGTCGAGGATGTCGTCGGACAGCTGGAACGCCACGCCGATCTTCTCGCAGGCGGAGGTGACCGTGTCGACCACGTGCGGGGCGGCACCGGCCAGCAGCGCGCCGAACTGGCCCGACACCGCGATCAGCGAGGCGGTCTTGTCGGCGACGACCTGCAGGTAGTGCTTGAGCGGGTCGGCCTCGGCGGCCGGCCCGACCGTCTCCTGGATCTGGCCGCGCACCAGCCGGGCGAACGCCCGCGCCTGGATCCGCACCGCCTCCGGCCCGAGGTCGGCCAGCAGGTCGGAGGCGCGAGCGAACAGGTAGTCGCCGGTGAGGATGGCGACGGTGTTGGTCCAGCGGGAGTTGGCCGAGGGCTCACCGCGCCGCACGGTCGCCTCGTCCATCACGTCGTCGTGGTAGAGCGTGGCCAGGTGGGTCAGCTCCACCACCACCGCGGCCGGGACGACACCGGCCGCGGCGGGCTCGCCGAAGTGGGAGGCCAGCAGCACCAGCATCGGCCGGAACCGCTTGCCTCCCGCCTCGACCAGGTGCTTGGACGCCTGGGAGAGCAGCGGGTCGTCGCTGTGCACCGAGTCGAGCAGCAGGCTCTCCACGGCGGTGAGCCGATCCTGCACGTCCTCCGCGAGACCATCGTCAACGGGCAGGCCGAACGGCCCTTCTCCCTGCAAGGGTCCCCCCTGGAAGGACAACGGTCCCCCGGGGCCCCCGACGAAAGCTCTACTCACCCAAGACCCCCTACCGGAGCGCTACCGGACGAACATCTGCGTAGCGGCATGCCCCGCGAGGTCCAGCATGGGCTGAGGGAGCACACCGAGTACCACAGTAGCCGTCAGGCCGAGTGCGACCGCGACCGCGGTTGCCGGGCCGGCCACCACCGAGGGGCCGTCCGCCTCCGGCTCGCTGAAGAACATCACGACGATCACGCGGACGTAGAAGAACGCCGCGATGGCGGAGGAGATCACGCCGACCACCACCAGCGGGGTCGCCCCACCCTCGATCGCCGCCTTGAACACCGCGAACTTTCCGGTGAAGCCGCTGGTGAGGGGGATACCGGCGAATGCCAGCAGGAAGAAGGCGAACGTCCCCGCCACCAGCGGGGACCTCTTGCCGAGCCCCGCCCACCGCGACAGGTGCGCGGCCTCGCCGCCGGCGTCCCGCACCATCGTGATCACCGCGAACGCGCCGATCGTGGTGAAGCCGTAGGCGGCCAGGTAGAACAGGGTGCTCGACAGCCCGGTCTCCGAGGTGGCGATCACGCCGGTGAGCAGGAATCCCGCGTGCGCGATCGACGAGTAGGCCAGCATCCGCTTGATGTCGGTCTGCGTGATCGCGATCACCGCGCCGATGACCATTGTGAGAATGGCCACACCCCACAGCGCCGGACGCCAGTCCCACTTGAGGTTCTCCAGCGCCACGTAGTAGAAGCGCAGCAGCGCGCCGAACGCCGAGACCAGCGTGCAGGACGCCATCAGCGCGGTGATCGGGGTCGGGGCGCCCTGGTACACGTCCGGCTTCCACATGTGGAACGGCACCGCGCCCAACTTGAACAGCAGCCCGACCGACAGCAGCGCCACCCCCGCCAGCAGCAGGGTCTCGCTGCCGGCGTCCCGGCTGAGCTGCGCGGCGATCACCGACAGCCGCACCGAGCCCGCGTAGCCGTACAGCAGCGCCGCCCCGTACAGGAAGAACGCCGACGAGAACGCGCCCAGCAGGAAGTACTTGACCGCGGCCTCCTGCGACAGCAGCCGCCGGCGCCGGGCCAGCCCGCACAGCAGGTACAGCGGCAGCGACATGACCTCCAGCGCCACGAACATGGTGAGCAGGTCGTTGGACGCGGGGAACATCAGCATCCCCGCGACCGCGAAGCTCATCAGCGGGAACACCTCGGTCTGGGTGAGCCCCGCCGCCATCGACCGCTGCTCGGCCTCGCTGCCCGGCAGCGCCGCCGCCTGCGCGGCGAAGTGCCCCTGCTTCCGCTCGATGATCAGCAGCAGGCTGACCAGCGCCAGCACCAGGATGGTGCCCTGCAGGAACAGCGTCGGGCCGTCCACCGCGAGCGCGCCCTCGGCGGCCACGTGGAACGGGGTGTCCCCCGCGGCCAGCACGATCGTCCAGACGAACGCGCCGCCCAGGCCGAGGAAGGCCAGGGCCACCTGGATCGGGTACCGCAGCGAGCGGCCGACGAACGCCTCGACCAGCACGCCGACGATGGCGACGCCGAACACCAGCAGGATCGGGGCGAGCTGCCCGTACTCGATATGCGGGGCCTGAATGCCCGTGTCGCGGGCCAGGGCGCCCCCGCCCTGGGCCTGGAGCGCGGCCACGGCCGCGCTCACCGAACCACTGGTGCTCATGGACGGGCTCCGTTCTCAGCGACATTGCCGGTGATCTTCGGCGCCGGATCGTGCTGCTCCACCCGGACCATCGTCTTCTCCACCGAGGGATTGATCACGTTGAGGATCGGCTGCGGGAAGAAGCCCATCGCCACGATGATCGCGATGATCGGGCCGACCGCCCACAGCTCGCGCCGGGACAGGTCCTTCATCCCCTTGGCGGCCTCCACGGTGGGGCCGTTCATGGTCCGCTGGTACATCCACAGGATGTAGACGGCGGCCAGGATGATGCCGACCGCGGCGATCACCGCGGGCACCCGGTACCGGGAGAAGGTGCCGGTCAGCACCAGGAACTCCGAGACGAACGGTGCCAGGCCCGGCAGCGACAGCCCCGACAGCCCCGCGATGAGGAACGTCCCGGCCAGCAGCGGCGCGACCTTCTGCACGCCCCCGAAGTCGGAGATCCGCGCCGACCGGCGCCGCGCGATCATGAACCCGACGATCAGGAACAGGGCCCCGGTGGAGAACCCGTGGTTGACCATGTAGAGCGTGGCGCCGGACTGGCCCTGCGACGTCATCGCGAAGATGCCCAGGACGATGAACCCGAAGTGGGACACCGACGTGTAGGCGACCAGCCTCTTGAGGTCGACCTGCCCGATGGCCAGCACCGCGCCGTAGATGATGCTGAGCACCGCGAAGCCGAGCACGACCGGGGTGGCCCAGGTGGCCGCCCCGGGGAACAGCTCCAGGCAGAACCGCAGCATGCCGTACGTGCCGACCTTGTCCAGGACGCCCACGATCAGCACCAGCGCGCCCGCCGGGGACTGCTGCGCGGCGTCCGGCAGCCAGGTGTGCACCGGCACCATCGGCGCCTTGATCGCGAACGCGATGAAGAAGCCGAGGAACAGCCACCTGGCCGTGGTCGGGTCGATGTTGAGCGTGCTCAGCTCGCTGAACAGGAACGTGCCGTGGCCCAGCCCGCCCTGGGAGGCCGGCTTGGCCGACAGCGGGTAGAGCCAGATCACCGCGACCAGCATCAGCAGGCCGCCGAACAGCGAGTAGAGCAGGAACTTCACCGCGGCGTACGAGCGCTGGGCGCCGCCGTAGGACCCGATGAGGAAGTACACCGGGATCAGCATCGCCTCGAAGAAGACGTAGAAGAGGAAGACGTCGGTCGCCGCGAAGACGCCGATCATCATCGCTTCCAGCGCCAGCAGCAGCGCGAAGTAGGTCTTCACCGAGCGCTTGGGCGGGACGTCCACCCCGCCCGACCGGCCGTCCTCGGTCCAGGAGGCCAGCACGACCAGCGGGACCAGGATCACCGACAGCACGATGAGCACCAGCGCGACGCCGTCGACGCCGACCGCCCAGTGCACCCCGAACTGCTTGATCCACCAGTACTTCTCCTCGTACTGGAAGCGCGGCCCGCCGGTGTCGAAGCCCGCGGCCATCACCAGCGCGCCGGCCGCGACCAGCAGCGACACGCCCAGCGCGAGCTGCTTGGCCAGCTCCTCCCGCGCCCGCGGCAGCACGCCCACCAGCAGCGCGCCCAGGAGCGGCACCGCGATGAGGACGCTCAGCCAGGGAAAGTCTTCCATCACACGTTCACCGCCAGGAGCGCCGCGACGATGATCGCCGCGCCGAAGAACATTGACAGGGCGTAGGTGCGGGCGAAGCCGGTCTGGATCCGCCGGACCCGGCCGGAGGTGCCGCCGACGCCCGCCGCCAGGCCGTTGACCAGGCCGTCCACGCCCCGGCCGTCGAACCAGACCGCCAGGCGGGTCAGCCACTGGCCGGGCCGCATCAGCAGCGACTCGTTCAGGGCGTCACCGTAGAGGTCCTTGCGGGCCGCGACGGTGACGAACGAACCGGCCGGAGCCTCGCGCGGCACCTTGCGGGCGCCGTACTGCCGCCAGGCGATCGCGGCACCGATGATCATCAGTACGAAGGTCGCGACCCCCGGAACGGTGATCGGCTGGAAGTGGTGGTGCTCCTCGGGCTCGCCCACCACCGGGGCCAGGAACTCGGAGAACCCGCCCAGCATCAGGAACCCGCCGGCGAAGACCGAGCCGACCGCCAGCAGCATCAGCGGAACGGTCATGACCTTGGGCGACTCGTGCGGATGCACGCCCTCGTCCCAGCGCTTCTCGCCGTAGAAGGTCATGAACATCACCCGCGACATGTAGTACGCGGTGATGGCGGCGCCGATCACCGCGCAGGCGCCGAGGACGGTGCCGGTGGTGCCGCCCTTGGCGAAGGCGGCCTCGATGATGCCCTCCTTGGTGAACCACCCCGACAGGCCCGGGAACCCGATGATCGCCAGGTAGCCCAGCCCGAAGGTGGCCCAGGTGATGACCATCATCGTCCGCAGTGCGCCGTACCGCCGCATGTTCACGTCGTCGTTCATGCCGTGCATGACCGAGCCGGCGCCCAGGAAGAGGCCCGCCTTGAAGAAGCCGTGCGCGATCAGGTGCGCGATGGCGACCGCGTACCCGACCGGGCCGAGCCCGGCGGCCAGCATCATGTAGCCGATCTGCGACATCGTCGAGCCGGCCAGCGCCTTCTTGATGTCGTCCTTGGCGCAACCGATGATCGCACCGGCCAGCAGCGTGGCGGCGCCCACGATGGTCACCGCCAGCTGGGCGTCCGCCGACATCTCGAAGATCGCCGAGGATCGGACGATCAGGTAGACGCCGGCGGTCACCATCGTCGCGGCGTGGATGAGCGCCGACACCGGGGTCGGGCCCTCCATCGCGTCCAGGAGCCACGACTGCAGCGGCAGCTGCGCCGACTTACCGCAGGCGCCGACCAGGAGCAGCAGCCCGATCGCGGTGGCGGTGCCCTGGCTCAGCCCGGCGGCCAGGCCCGGGTGCTCGGCGCCGCTGCCCAGGATCTGCTCGAACCCGACGGTGCCGAACGTGGCGAACATCAGCATGATCGCGGTGAGGAACCCGAAGTCGCCGACCCGGTTCACCACGAACGCCTTCTTGGCCGCCACCGCCGCGCTCGGCTTGTACTGCCAGAAGCCGATCAGCAGGTACGAGGCGAGACCGACGCCCTCCCAGCCGATGAACATGGCGACGTAGTTGTCGCCCAGCACCAGCAGCAGCATCGCCGCCACGAACAGGTTGAGGTAGGCGAAGAACCGGCGCCGGTCGGGGTCCTCGGCCATGTAGCCGATGGAGTAGATGTGGATCAGCGTGCCCACACCGGTGATCAGCAGCACGAAGCTGATGGACAGCGGGTCCACCAGCAGCCCCATGTCGACCTTGAACGAGCCGACGTCGAAGAACTGCCACAGGTGCAGGATCCGGCGCCGCTCCTCGGGCGCGTACCCGAGCATCTGGACGAACATGGCCGCGCCGACCACGAACGAGGCCGCCGACATCGTGACCCCGAGGAGATGCCCCCACTTGTCGGTACGGCGCCCGCCCAGCAGCAGCAGCGCCGCCCCGGCCAGCGGCAGCGCGATCAGGAGCCAGGCCAGGGCCTGGATGCCTTCCGCTTTCATCCCTGGCCTCTCAGTACTTCAGCAGGTTCGCGTCGTCGACCGACGAGGACCTGCGGGTCCGGAAGATGGTCATGATGATCGCCAGGCCCACCACGACCTCCGCCGCGGCCACCACCATCACGAAGAACGCGATGATCTGCCCGTCGAGGTTGCCGTGCATCCGGGCGAACGTCACGAACGCCAGGTTGGTCGCGTTGAGCATCAGCTCGACGCACATGAACACCACGATCGCGTTGCGGCGCACCAGCACCCCGACGCCGCCGATGGTGAACAGGATCGCCGAGAGCGCCAGGTAGTGCCCCGGACTCATCGCTCGCCCTCGCCTTCAGTCGCGGAGCCGCCGTCCTTGCCCGACACCGGGGTCCCGGCCTTGACCTCCCGGGACTCGGCACCGGCCGGCTCGGTCTCCTCGGTCACGGCCCTGACCGCGGCCACGTCCTCCTCCACCGCCTGCTCCTCGGTCTCCCCGCGCAGGTCGGCGTGCCGCTCGATGGTGTCGGTACGGGCCGCGATGATCGGGTTGACCGACAGTTCCGAGACGCTGCCGTCGGGCAGCAGCGCGGGCATGTCGACCGCGTTGTGCCGCGCGTAGGTGCCGGGAGGCGGCAGCGGGCCCGGGTGCGGGGCACCGGGGCGGAACCGCTTCTCCGCCAGCGTCCGCTGGGTGGCCTTCGGCGTCAGCCGCTCGCGGTGCGTCAGCACCATCGCGCCCAGCGCCGCGGTGATCAGCAGGCCGCTGGTCGCCTCGAACGCGAACACGTACTTGCCGAACAGCAGCTTGGCCAGCGCGACGACGTTGCCGCCGTCGGCCTCGTTGACCGCGCGCAGCCCCACCGCGTTCGACAGGACCGCCTGGCCGAGCCCGGCGCCCAGCAGGCCCAGGAAGCCGATCGCGGCGACCGCGGCCCACAGCCGCTGGCCGCGGATCGTCTCCACCAGCGAGTCGGTGGAGCTCACCCCGACCAGCATCAGCACGAACAGGAAGAGCATCAGCACCGCGCCGGTGTAGACGATCACCTGGACGAACGCCAGGAACGGCGCCCCCTGGATCGCGTACAGCACCGCCAGCGACAGCATCACCGTCGCCAGCATCAGCGCCGAGTGCACCGCCCGCCGCAAGAAGATCATGCCGAGCGCGGCGCAGACCGACACCACGGCCAGCAGCCAGAACAGGAACGGCTCTCCCGCCTGGGCGTCGGCGACCTGCGCCGCCACCACCTGGGGACTCACTGGTGTTCACTCCCTTCGGACGAGGCGCCGTGCGCGCTCTCCTCCGGCTGGAGGCCGAGGCGGTAGTAGTCCTCCTCGGTCTCGCCCAGCCGCATCGCGTGCGGTGGCGCCTCCATGCCTTCGCGGAGTGGGGCCAGCAGCATGTCCTTGGTGTAGATCAGGCTCTCGCGGCTGTCGTCGGCCAGCTCGTACTCGTTGGTCATCGTCAGCGCCCGGGTCGGGCACGCCTCGATGCACAGCCCGCACAGGATGCAGCGCAGGTAGTTGATCTGGTAGACGCGGCCGTACCGCTCCCCCGGGGAGTACCGCTCCTCCTCGGAGTTGTCGGCGCCCTCCACGTAGATGGCGTCGGCCGGGCACGCCCAGGCGCACAGCTCGCAGCCGATGCACTTCTCCAGCCCGTCCGGCCACCGGTTGAGCTGGTGCCGGCCGTGGAACCGCGGAGCGGTCGGCCTCTTCACCTCGGGGTACTGGACGGTCTCGCTCTTCTGGAACATCTGATGGAACGAGACCCCGAACCCCTTGACCGGGTTCAGGAAGTCAGTGAGTCCCACTTCCGACCTCCTCACGCGTGGTCGTGGTCGTGACCTGCTTCGACGCATCCGCGCGGCGGCCGTGGTAGTGCGGCGCGTCCATCGGCGGGACGGGGAAGCCGCCCGCCGTCTCGGTCCCGGCCTCCTGGCCCTTGGCCACGTCCGGGACGATCTCCTTCTCCTTGCCGCCCTCGCCGCGCAGCATCTCCCACAGCAGCGTGCCCACCAGCACGGCGCCCGCGGCGACCGCGGAGTAGATCACGATCTGCTGCATGTCGAAGCCCTCGTTGCGGAGGGCGCGGATGGTGGCCACCAGCACGATCCAGCCGAGCGAGAAGGGCATCAGCACCTTCCAGCCGAGCTTCATCAGCTGGTCGTAGCGCACCCGCGGCAGCGAGCCGCGCAGCCAGACGAAGAAGAAGATGAACGCCCAGACCTTGACCAGGAACCACAGCACCGGCCACCAGCCGCTGTTGGCGCCCTCCCAGAACGTGGAGATCGGCGCCGGGGCGCGCCACCCGCCGAGGAACAGCGTGGTGGCCAGGGCGGAGAGGGTGGCCATGTTGATGTACTCGGCCAGGAAGAACATCGCGAACTTCAGCGACGAGTACTCGGTGTGGAAGCCGCCGACCAGCTCGCCCTCGCCCTCGGGGAGGTCGAAGGGGATCCGGTTGGACTCGCCCATCATCGTGACCACGTACACCAGGAACGAGGGCAGCAGCAGGATCACGAACCAGCGGTCGGCCTGCGCGTTGACGATGCCGCTGGTCGACATCGTCCCGGCGAACAGGAACACCGCCACGAACGACAGCGCCATCGCGATCTCGTAGGAGATCACCTGCGCGGACGAGCGCAGCCCGCCCAGCAGCGAGTACGGCGACATCGACGACCAGCCGGCCAGCACGATCCCGTAGACGCCCATCGACGCCATCGCCAGCACCAGCAGCACCGCCACCGGCAGGTCGGTGCCCTGCAGCGGGGTGTGGTGCCCGAAGACCGACACCGTCGGCCCGAACGGGATGATGATGAACGAGATGAACGCCGGCACCGCCGACATGATCGGGGCCAGGATGAACACGATCTTGTCGACGTTCCGGGGGACGATGTCCTCCTTCAGCGCCAGCTTGATCCCGTCGGCCAGGCCCTGCAGCAGCCCGAACGGCCCGGCCCGGTTCGGCCCGACGCGCAGCTGCATCCGGCCGATCACCCGGCGCTCGACCCACATCGAGAAGAGCACGGTCAGGACCAGGAAGGCGAAGATGACCAGCACCTTGCCGCCGATCAGCCACCACGGGTCCCGGCCGAAGCTCTCCAGCGTGGGGTCGCCCGGCGCCGGCCCGGCCGCGAGAACGGACGCACTGATGCTCATGACGCGCCTCCGGTGGAGATCTTGACGACGCTTCCGGCGGTCACGCCCAGGTCGCGGTGGATCGCGCAGCCCGCCGACGCGGCCGGCAGCCACACCACGCGGTCCGGCAGGCCGGGCGTGACCTCCAGCGGCAGCGTGACCTCGCCGTGCCCGGCGGTGACCGTGACGGTCACCGCGCCGTCCGCGCCGCCGGCGCCGTCGACGGCGCCGATCTCGGCGGCCGTGGCGGGCGAGAGCCGGGCCACCGCAGTCTTGGCGGTGCCCGCCAGGTACGGCTCGCCGTCCTGCATGCGCCCCCGGTCCAGCAGCATCCGCCAGCTCGCCAGCAGCGCCTCGCCGGTGCCCGGCTGCGGCTGCACGCCGGCCGGCACGCTGGGCGCGGCGGGCCGCTCACCACGGTAGGCGCCCAGCCCGCTCAGCTCCCGCTTGGCCGCCGCCGGGTCGGGCAGCGCCAGGTGGACGTCCATCTCGGAGGCCAGCGCGTCCAGCACCCGCAGGTCGGACAGGCGGCCGGCGGACTTGAGCACGGTGTCGAACGGGCGGCCGCGGCCCTCCCAGTCGACGAACGTCCCGGACTTCTCGGCCACGGCCGCCACCGGCAGCACCACGTCGGCGCGGTCGGTGACCGCGCTGACCCGCTGCTCCAGGCTCACCACGAACGGGGCGGCCTCCAGCGCGGCCAGCGCCGCGGCCGGGTCGGGCAGGTCGTAGGGGTCGACGCCGCCGACCAGCAGCGCGCCCAGCTCACCGGACGCCGCGGCGGCGATGATGCCCGCGCCGTCGCGTCCGGGCGAGGCGGGCAGCTCGGCCACCGACCAGGCGCGGGCCACCTCGGCACGCGCCTCGGGGTCGCCGACCGGGCGGCCGATCGGCAGCAGCCCGGGCAGGGCCCCCGCCTCCAGCGCGCCGCGTTCCCCGGCCCGGCGCGGCACCCAGGCCAGCCGGGCGCCGGTGACCTGGGCCAGCCGGACCACGCTGGACAGCGCGCCGGGGCTGCCCGCGAGCCGCTCGCCGACCATGATCACCGCGCCGGGCTCGGCCAGCAGGCTCCGCGCGTCGCGGTGCGCGGCCCGGTCGACGGCTCCGGCGTCCGCGGTGTCGCTCACCAGCGAGCCGAGGACCTCGGCCTCCGCTCCGGGGACCGACCGCAGCAGGGTGCCGCCGGTCTTCGCCAGCCCCCGGGTCGCGAACGGCGCGACCGAGAACACCCGCAGCCCGGTCTTGCGGAACGCCTTGCGCAGCCGCAGGAAGACGATCGGCGACTCCTCCTCCGGCTCGAAGCCGGCCAGCAGCACCGCCGGCGCCTTCTCCAGGTCGGAGTAGGTCACCTCGATCGGCCGCCCGGCCACCGACGAGGCCAGGAACTCGGCCTCCTCGCGGGAGTGGTCGCGCGCGCGGAAGTCGATGTCATTGGTGCCGAGCGCGACCCGGGCGAACTTGGCGTAGGCGTAGGCGTCCTCCAGGGTCACCCGGCCGCCGGTCAGCACGCCCGCCCGGCCGCGGGCGGCCGACAGGCCCCGCGCGGCGATGGTCAGCGCCTCGGGCCAGGACGCCGGCTCCAGCACCCCGTCCTCGTTGCGGACCAGCGGGTGGGTGAGCCGGTCGGGCTGGGTGGCGTAGGTGAACGCCCACCGGCCCTTGTCGCAGTTCCACTCCTCGTTCACCTGCGGGTCGTCACCGGCCAGCCGCCGGGTGATCTTGCCGCGCCGGTGGTCGGTGCGCAGGGCGCAGCCGGAGGCGCAGTGCTCGCAGGCGCTGGGCGTCGACACCAGGTCGAACGGCCGGGACCGGAACCGGTACGCCGCGCCGGTCAGCGCGCCGACCGGGCAGATCTGGACCGTGTTGCCGGAGAAGTAGGACTGGAACGGCTTGTCCTCGGCCGCCCCGACCTGCTCCTTGGCGCCCCGCTCGAACAGGTCGATGAAGGCGTCCCCGGCGATCTGGTCGGAGAACCGGGTGCAGCGGGCGCACTGGATGCACCGCTCCCGGTCCAGCAGGACCTGGCTGGACAGCGGGATCGGCTTGGGGAAGGTCCGCTTGGTCTCGGTGAACCGCGACTCGCCCCGCCCGTTCGACATCGCCTGGTTCTGCAGCGGGCACTCGCCGCCCTTGTCGCAGACCGGGCAGTCCAGCGGGTGGTTGATCAGCAGCAGCTCCATCACGCCGTGCTGGGCCTTGTCGGCCACCGGCGAGGTGAGCTGGGTCTTGATGACCATGCCCGGCATCACCGTGGTGGTGCAGGACGCCTGCGGCTTGGGCATGCCCCGCCCGTTGCCCGCGTCCGGGATCTCCACCAGGCACTGGCGGCAGGCCCCGACCGGGTCCAGCAGCGGGTGGTCGCAGAACCGGGGGATCTGGATCCCCAGCAGCTCGGCGGCCCGGATGATCAGCGTGCCCTTGGGCACCTCGATCTCGAAGCCGTCGATGGTGACGCCGACCATGTCCTCGCGCTTCTCGACGGCGGCGTCGTCCTTGGTGACCGTCACTTGGTCGCACCTCCCCAGAGGGTGGAGGCGGCCGGGTCGAAGGGACAGCCGCCCTGCTCGAAGTGCCGGAGGTACTCGTCGCGGAAGAGCTTGATGGACGAGACCACCGGGCTGGTCGCACCGTCGCCCAGGGCGCAGAACGACCGGCCGAGGATGTTGTCGGACAGGTCGAGGAGGGTCTCCAGGTCCTTCTCCTCGCCCCTGCCGGCCTCCAGGCGCTTGAGCATCTGCTTGTACCAGTACGTGCCTTCGCGGCACGGCGTGCACTTGCCGCACGACTCGTGCGCGTAGAACTCCGACCAGCGCAGCACCGCCCGGACGACGCAGGTCGTCTCGTCGAAGATCTGCAGCGCCCGGGTGCCGAGCATGGACCCGGCCGCGCCCACCGACTCGAAGTCCAGCGGGACGTCCAGGTGCTCGTCGGTGAAGATCGGGGTCGAGGAGCCGCCCGGCGTCCAGAACTTCAGCCGGTGCCCGGCGCGGATCCCGCCCGCCATGTCCAGCAGCTCGCGCAGCGTGATGCCCAGCGGCGCCTCGTACTGCCCGGGACGGGTGACGTGGCCGGACAGCGAGAAGATCCCGTACCCCTGGGACTTCTCGGTGCCCATCGCCGCGAACCAGTCCGCGCCGTTGTCGATGATCGAGGGAACCGAGGCGATCGACTCGACGTTGTTGATGACGGTGGGACCTCCATAGAGGCCCGCGACCGCAGGGAAGGGAGGCTTCAGCCTGGGCTGACCGCGATATCCCTCCAGGGAGTCCAGCAGCGCCGTCTCCTCGCCGCAGATGTAGGCCCCGGCGCCGGTGTGCACGACCAGTTCCAGGTCGAACCCGGAGCCGAGGATGTCGCGCCCGAGGTAGCCGGCCTCGTACGCCTCGGCCACCGCCTGCTGCAGGCGGCGGATCACGTGCAGCACCTCGCCGCGCACGTAGATGAAGGCGTGATTGGCGCGGATCGCGAACGAGCTGATGACGATGCCCTCGATCAGCACGTGCGGGTTGGCCATCATCAGCGGGATGTCCTTGCACGTCCCCGGCTCGGACTCGTCCGCGTTCACCACCAGGTAGTGCGGCTTGCCGTCACCCTGCGGGATGAAGCCCCACTTCATGCCGGTGGGGAAGCCCGCGCCGCCGCGTCCGCGCAGCCCGGAGTCCTTCACGGCCTGGATGATGTCGTCTGGAGGCATGCCCAGGGCCCTGCGCAGAGCCCTGTAGCCGCCCTCGCGCTCGTAGGCGGCGCGAGTGAACGAATCGGCCTGGTCCCAGGTCCTGGTGAGGATGGGGGTGAGCGTGGTCATTGGTTCCGGCCCTCCTGCGTACCGGGCTTGGCCTCGCCGCCGACCGGCTTGCCGGGCTCGACCGGCGGCGGCGTGATCTCGCCGGGCCGGACGGGTTCGTGCGGCTGCGGCCGGTCCGCGTCCGCGGCCGGGGCCTCCCAGCCCCGCTCCTTGGCCAGCTTCAGCCCGACCAGCGACTCCGGCCCCGCCTGGAGGCCCTCGTTCGCGCGCCCGTCGGGGAACCCGGCCAGCACCCGGGACGCGTCCTTCCAGGAGCACAGCCCGGACGGCCCGCGTGAAGGAACCACCTGCTTGCCCTGGCGGAGGTCGTCCACCAGCGCCTTGGCCTTCTCGGGAGTCATGTTGTCGAAGAACTCCCAGTTGACCGTCATCACCGGCGCGAAGTCGCACGCGGCGTTGCACTCGATCCGCTCCAGGCTGACCGTGCCGTCCGGGGTGGCCTCGTCGTGGCCGACGCCCAGATGCTCGCTCAGCTCTGACCAGATCTGGTCACCGCCCATGATCGCGCACAGCGTGTTGATGCAGACGCCGACATGGTATTCGCCGACCGGCGCACGCTTGTACATCGTGTAGAACGTGGCGACCCCGGTCACCTGCGCGGGAGTGATGCCCAGCTGCTCGGCGCAGAACTCGATCCCGCGCCGCGAGACGTAGCCGTCCGCCGACTGCACCAGGTGCAGCATCGGCAGCAGCGCCGACCGCGGCTTGGGATAGCGGGCGATGATCTCCTTCGCGTCCCGCTCCAGCCGCTCCCGCTCCGCGGGCTCGTACTCCTCGACGGACTCGACGGACTCGCCGCCCCCGGGCGCCTCCAGGGTCACGAACACCGCGGTGCCCGCCTCCCGGCCGCCTTCCGGCGTCGTCATCGGTCCACACCCCCCATCACCGGGTCGATACTGGCCACGGCCGCGATCACGTCCGCGACCATCCCGCCCTCGCACATCACCGGCGCCGCCTGCAGGTTGACGAACGACGGCTCGCGGAAGTGCACCCGGAACGGCCGGGTGCCGCCGTCGCTGACCACGTGCGCGGCCAGTTCCCCGCGCGGCGACTCGATCGGCACGTACGCCTGTCCCGCGGGCACCCGGAACCCCTCGGTCACCAGCTTGAAGTGGTGGATGAGGGCCTCCATCGAGGTGCCCATGATGTGCGCGATGTGCCGCGGCGAGTTGCCCATGCCGTCCGCGCCGATGGCCAGCTGCGCCGGCCAGCCGATCTTCTTGTCCTCGACCATCACCGGGCCCTTGACCGTCTGCAGCCGCTCCCAGCACTGCTCGACGATCTTCAGGGACTCCTCCATCTCGGTCATCCGGACGAGGTAGCGGCCGTACACGTCCGCGCTCTCCTCGGTGGCGACCTCGAAGTCGTAGTTCTCGTAACCGCAATAGGGCTGCGACTTGCGCAGGTCCCACGGCAGGCCGGTCGAACGCAGCACCGGGCCGGTGATGCCCAGCGCCATGCAGCCGGTCAGGTCGAGGTAGGCGACGTCCTTGGTCCGCGCCAGGTAGACCGGGTTGGCGTCCATCAGCTTGCGCATCGCCTGGATCCGCTTGGGCATCCGGTCCAGATAGTCGCGGATCTTGCTCAGCGCGCCGCTCGGCAGATCCTGCGCGACACCGCCGGGACGCACGTACGCCATGTTCATCCGGAGCCCGGTGATCTCCTCGAAGAGATCAAGGGTGTACTCGCGCTCCAGGAACCCGTTGAGCATGACCGTGCTCGCGCCCAGCTCCAGGCCGAACGTGGCGATGGCCACCAGGTGCGAGGAGATCCGGTTGAGCTCCATCATCATCACGCGGATGATCGAGGCCCGCTCCGGCACCTGGTCGGTGATCCCCAGCAGCCGCTCCACGCTCAGGCAGTACGCCGTCTCGTTGAAGATCGGCGCCAGGTAGTCCATCCGCGTGCAGAACGTGGTGCCCTGGGTCCAGGTCCGGAACTCCATGTTCTTCTCGATGCCGGTGTGCAGGTAGCCGATGCCGACCCGCGCCTCGTTCACCGTCTCGCCGTCCAGCGTCAGGACGATCCGCAGCACGCCGTGCGTGGAGGGGTGCTGCGGCCCCATGTTGATCACCATGCGCTCGTCGCCGACGTCCTCGGCGCCCGAGATCACCTGGTCCCAGTCCTGCCCGGAGACGTCGAAGACCTTGCCCTCGGCCGCCTCGTCGGCGGCGTAGGCGTCGTACTCGGTGTACTTCGTCGAGGGGCTCATACGTACGACCTCCGCTCGTCGGGCGGCGGGATCTCCGCTCCGCGGTACTCGACGGGAATGCCGCCGAGAGGATAGTCCTTGCGCTGCGGGTGGCCGACCCAGTCGTCGGGCATCTCGATGCGGGTGAGCGCCGGATGACCGTCGTAGATGATCCCGAAGAAGTCGTAGGTCTCCCGCTCGTGCCAGTCGTTCGTCGGGTAGACCGACACCAGCGACGGGATGTGCGGGTCGGCGTCCGGGCAGGTCGTCTCCAGCCGGACGCGCCGGTTGTGCGTGATCGACAGCAGGTGCACGACCGAGTGCAGCTCCGCGCCGGCGTCCTGCGGGTAGTGCACGCCCGACAGCCCCGAGCACAGCTCGAAGCGCAGCTCGGGGTCGTCCCGCATGGTCTTCGCCACGGCCTGCAGGTGCTCGCGCCGCACGTAGAACGTCAGTTCCCCGCGGTCGACGACGACCCGCTCGATCGCGTCGCCGAAGGCGGGCCCGCCCGCCGCCGCCGCGCCGCCCAGGGCACGTTCCAGCTCGTCGGCGATCTCGTCGAACTCGCCCCGCTCCGCGACCCCCTCGGGCCCCCCGTACGGACGGGGGCTGGAGACCTTCGGCGCCTGCCGGATGACCAGCCCGCCGTACCCGGAGGTGTCACCGGTGGTCTTGGCCCCGAACATGCCGGTCCGGGCGACCGGCTGCTCCCGGCGCTCCTCCTCGGTGTGCGCGGGAAGCCGGTCGGCGGCCTGCTCGGCCTTCTGTTCCGGATGCTGTGAGCTCATGCTGCGTCCCCCGTTCGCCTCCGGGCCGCCTTCAGGCGACGGCTTCCCTCGTCACTCGCCCCTCGCTCCTCAGTCCAGCCGCCGCCGCGGCCCTGCGGCTCGCTCATACGGTCCCTCCCGGCACGCCGAGCAGGGGCAGCCGGCGGCGCTTGGCCTCTTCCAGCTCCTCGATCTGCCGCGCGCGCTGCGGGCCGAGCTTGGTGTTCTGGATCTTGTCGTGCAGCTTCAGGATCGCGTCGATCAGCATCTCCGGCCGCGGCGGGCAGCCGGGCAGGTAGATGTCCACCGGGACGATGTGGTCGACGCCCTGCACGACCGCGTAGTTGTTGAACATGCCGCCCGAGGAGGCGCACACGCCCATCGCGATGACCCACTTGGGCTCGGTCATCTGGTCGTAGATCTGCCGCAGGACGGGGCCCATCTTCTGGCTCACCCGGCCCGCCACGATCATCAGGTCGGCCTGCCGGGGGGTGGCCGAGGCGCGTTCCATCCCCCAGCGGGAGAAGTCGTGCTTGGGGTCACCGGCGGCCATCATCTCGATGGCGCAGCAGGCCAGCCCGAAGGTGGCCGGCCAGACCGAACTCTTGCGCGCCCATCCGGCGACCTGCTCGACCGTCGTCAGCAGAAAACCGCTGGGGAGTTTCTCCTCAAGACCCATCTCAATCCCACTCCAGACCACCGCGCCGCCAGATGTAGGCGTACGCCACCAGCACGGTAAGGATGAACAGAACCATCTCCACCAGGCCGAACAGCCCGAGGCGGTCGAAGGCGACGGCCCAGGGGTACAGGAAGATGATCTCGATGTCGAAGACGATGAAGAGCATCGCCGTCAGGTAGTACTTCACCGGGAAGCGCCCGCCGCCGACCGGCTGCGGGGTCGGCTCGATCCCGCACTCGTAGGCGTCGAGCTTGGCGCGGTTCCACCGCTTCGGCCCGGTGACGGCGGCCATCAGAACGGAGAAGGCCGCGAAGCCGAAGGCGAGGACTCCCAGCACAATGATCGGTACATAGAGATCCATGTCTCTACTGCCTCTCCTCGGTACGTACAGCGCTGTACGAGGCATGCCCGCATGGACGCCGCACGGAGTCTCGCGCGGCGCCTGATGGGCGCGCCACGGCGGCGTTACCCTTTACACGCTCGTGACATGCGCCACGAGCACGGGTCGCCACCCTAGCCAAGGTGATCAATAGCACTCCCCTCGGGGGGTCGGGACGGTGCCCCCGCTTGCCTTCAGGGCGCCTTGTGACGCCCCCTTCCCACGTCACCGTTCGGTCGTGTCATCCCATGCTTCCGCTCGCGTGGCCGCGACCTCCCGCGGTCCCGCCCGTGCGCGCCGTCGCCGATCATGCCGCCGGCGCCACCTTCTGCATCGCGTTGATGAGCCGGTCCATCGCGTCGCCGCTGTGCCGGTCGGTGAGGTTGGCCAGCAGCTTCAGGGTGAAGCGCATCAAGGTCGGGTGCGGCAGGCCGTGCGAGGTGAGGAACTTCATGACCCTGGGGTCTCCGATGGCGTGCACGAAGATCCGGGCCAGGGTGAAGTAGCCGCCGTGGTCGGCCTTGAGGATACGCGGGTACTCGTACAGGGTCCGCTCGCGCTGGGCCGCGGTGCGCCGGGCCAGCGCCTGAATCATGATCTCGGCGGCCAGCCGGCCCGACTCCAGGGCGTAGTCGATGCCCTCGCCGTTGAACGGGTTGATCATGCCGCCGGCGTCGCCGACCAGCAGCATTCCCCGGGTGTAGTGCGGCTGGCGGTTGAAGCCCATGGGCAGCGCGGCGCCGCGGATCGGCCCGGTCGCGTGCTCCTCGGCGAACCGCCACTCCTCGGGCATGTTCGCGGTCCAGCGCTTGAGCATCCCGCGGTAGTCGACGTTCTGGAACGCCTTGCTGGTGTTGAGCAGGCCGAGGCCGACGTTGGAGGTGCCGTCGCCGACCGGGAAGACCCAGCCGTAGCCGGGGAGCAGCCTCTGGCCGTCCCACAGCTCCAGCCACGCCTCCATGTACTCGTCGTCGTGGCGGGGGGTCTCGTAGTAGCGCCGTACGGCCACGCCCATGGGGCGGTCCTCGCGCCGCCGCAGGCCCATGGCCAGCGAGAGCCGGGTGGAGTTGCCGTCGGCGGCCACCACGAGCGGGGCGCGGAACTCGACCTCCTCGCCCGCGTGGCGGGCGGTGACGCCGACGATGCGGTCGGTGCGCTCGTCCAGGATCGGGGCGGTCACCGCGCAGCCCTGCAGCAGGCGGGCGCCGGCCTTGGCGGCGTGCTCGGCGAGCAGCCGGTCCAGGTCGGTGCGGGTACGGACCAGGCCGTAGTCGGGGAAGCTCGCCAGCTCGGGCCAGGGCAGCTCGATCTTGACGCCGCCGCCGTAGATGCGCAGGCCCTTGTTGCGCGCCCAGCCGGGGGCGTCGATGTCGACGCCCATGCCGATCAGGGCGCGCACGGCACGCGGGGTCAGCCCGTCGCCGCAGATCTTGTCGCGCGGGAAGGTGGCCTTCTCCAGCAACAGCACATCCAGCCCGGACTGGGCCAGCCAGTAGGCCGTGGAGGCCCCGGCGGGTCCGGCCCCGACGACGATGACGTCTGCCTGCCGGGTGGAGTCGGTCACAGCGTTCCTCTTTAGGCTCGTTCGCTTGTGAAGTACTTCACAAGGATCCGGAGGGGAGTCTATTCCTTCCGAGCGGGTCCTGGATACCTCTGGACCCCCTCGGCTTTTGGACCGGTCCGAAAACGGGTTCGCCTCCGGACCGATGCATGTCACACCGGATTGGTGGCGTGGTGGAGCGCGACGACACCGAAGGTGAGATCGCGCCAGCGCACCTCGCCCCAGCCCGCTGCCTGGACGGTCCGCGCCAGCGCCGCCTGGTCCGGCCAGGCGAGCGTCGACTCGGCGAGATAGGTGTAGGAGTCGGGATTGGAACTGACCCGGGCCAGTGTGGGCAGGCCGAATCTCAGGTGCATGCGGTGCCCGAAACGGAGCAGCGTGTTGCCCGGGTGACTGACCTCACAGATCAGCAGCCGCCCGCCGGGCCTGGTGACCCGGCGCAGCTCGCGCAGCGCGGCCTCGGTGTCGGCCACGTTCCGCAGCCCGAAGGAGATGGTCACCGCGTCGAACACGCCGTCGGCGAACGGCAGCCGCAGCGCGTCACCGGCGACGAAGCTCAGCCGCCGGACGCCCTCCTGCCGCCGCACCCCGACACGGAGCATGCCCAGGGAGAAGTCGCACGCCACGGTGTGCGCGCCCGCCTCGGCGAAGGGGACCGAGGAGGTGCCGGTACCGGCGGCCAGATCCAGGATCCGCTCGCCCGGCCGGGCGCCCACGGCCTCGACCACCGCCCGCCGCCAGCGCCGGTCCTGCCCTCCGGTCATCAGGCCGTTGAGCAGGTCGTAGCGCTCGGCGGTGCGGTCGAACATCGCCGCCACATCGGCCGGCTGCTTGTCGAGAGAGGCGCGGGTCATGCCTCCAGCCTAAAAGCCCCGCGGCCGGATCCGTGCATCGGCCGGGCCCCTGGATCGCCCTCAGGGGTTGGCTTTCAGCCGTCTTCCTTGGTGCGCGCGCGCTCGAACCTGCGCCGGCGTTCCTGGAAGCCGGAGATGACGGCGGTGGACATCGCGTCGCGCTGCCCGGACAGCAGGACGAAGCTGACGATGCCGCTGATCAGTACGGCCAGCCCGAGCAGCAGCAGCCCGCGGGCGCCGAACAGGGCCAGGATCGCGACCGTGCCCAGGAAGATCGCGAACCGGGCGGCGGTGTAGAAGAGTACGGAGCGCATGACCCCTCGAGCCTACCCGCACCCCCTCGGCGCCTCGCGGCGGGTCAGGCTCCCCACCTCGGTGAAGACCGCGGACTTTGAACGCCCCGATCGGTGAACTCCCTCCCCCGCATCAGGAACCGGGCGACCTGGCAAGACCTCGGTGACGATTGTGCGCGATCACACATTAACTTCCCGTTATATCGCCTGTTCAGCGAACTACTGAGCGTGATCTTTTCCGAAAACAAGGCAGAAATCGGTCTTGACCCGCCACACTAGGAAACAGTCCACCCGCACCGAGAGCGGGACAAAGGGGGAGAGAAAACGTGGAGAGCACCAGCGAGCGCCTGCTGACTCCCGGAGAGGTCGCCGCCCTCTTCCGGGTCGATCCTAAGACGGTGACGCGGTGGGCCGCGGCCGGACGGATCAGCAGCATCCGCACTCCCGGGGGCCACCGCCGCTTCCGCGAGTCCGAAGTGCACGCGCTGCTGCGCGGAGAAGAGCCGGTCGCCGAGCACGCACGCTGACCGGCGCTCCGTTCCGATCGGCGACCCCCTGATCGGAACCCTCGATCGGAACCCCGATCGGACTTCCCGCCCCGCACCGCCGCTCCCGGCCCGCCCGACGACGACGCGCCGCCCCAACCGGGCGGCGCTAGGTCTGTCCGGGCCTTTTCTCACGGGCCCTTCGCACGGACTCGCCCCACGGACGCGCCCCACGGACCCGTCCCGCGGCCTCGTTCAGTCGTCGCCCCGGTCGGCCTTCCACTCCTCGAACGTACGGAGCAGATCCTCGTCCCCCTCCCGCCACCGCCGCCGGCGCTCGTCCATCTCCTCCTCGCTGAGGGATTCGGCCAGCAACCGCTCGTAGTCGGGATCTTCGGGACCGATCTCCACATAAGCCTGGGCGATGATCCGCCCCTCGCCCGTCCCCGTCCCGGAATCGGCGAGGGCCGTCCGGGGGACCCGGAGCGTGCCGTCGGGAAGCCGGATCACGTACATCGTCGATCACCTTCGGTGCTGGTCGCCGGCCTTCATCAGATTCCGTATCGGCGGTTGAAGAACAGCATGACGTCGAGTGCGAGGCGGATGTCGCCCGCGAGCATATCGACCAGCGCGGGCCGCTGCCGGGCGGAGATCGCGGCGAACGCGTCCGCGAAGAACTCCCGGCGGCCCAGCGCGTCGGGCTGCCGGTGGAACTCGCTGGCCAGGTGGGGGAGGCACCGCTCGTACAGCGCGCGGAACGCCTCGCCGTCGGACCGCCAGGCGCCGTCCTCCCCGTCGATGTCGTCGAGCGCGTGCCCGACCTCGTGCATCATCACGTCCGGCGTGGGCGACGGCCGGTCCCCCACGACGATCTTCCCGTCGCCGTAGGCGCCCGCGCAGATGTCCCAGGTGGCCCGGCCCGAGGGCAGCGGCCGGTCGCGCAGATGGCCCATGTCGTCGAGCTGCGGCACCCCGCCCGGGCCGACGTAGACGCCTTCGAGGCCGCCCGCGAGCTTGACCTTCAGCCGCTCGGGCAGCGCGGCCAGGCTGTCGACGGCCCGGACGACCTCGGGCGGGGGCGGGCCCTGACCGGCGTCCCACTGCCGGTGCAGGACGCTCTCCAGCACGCCGCAGTGGGCCAGGCCGTCGGCCACGTACGGGGAGCCGGGCGGACGCGGCTCGGCGCGCGGCGGCGCGTCGGCGCCGGGGTCGAAGTCGTCGAGCTCGAAGTCGCTCCAGGAGTAGTCGCGCGCCCGGCGGTCGGAGCGCCTCCCGCGGGAGTGCCGCCCGGGACCGCCCCGGCCCGCGTCCTGGACGCCCGCCGCGGCGTCGCCGGAGCGGTCGGGGCCCTGGCGCGGCGCGAGGTCGTCGTCGCGGCCCGCCCTGCGGAACCGGCCGAACCGGTCGCGGGGCTGGCCGCCGCGTGCCCGGATCCGGCGCGGCTCCGGGCGCTGTCCGGACTCGGGCGGTGAGGGCGCGTACGCGGTGTCCCTCGTTCCCCGGGGCCTGCGGTGGATGCCTTTGAAGCGCATCGGGCTCCTCTGTCAGCTGGCCCGCACCGGGCCCTCGGGGAAGAGTAAGCCGAGACCCGACACCGCGTCATCCCCATCCGTCACCGTCTACGCTCGGGTCATGGCGTATGTGCTGCTCTCGCTCGTCCTGATCGGTGTGTGGCTGTTCGCGCTCTTCGACGTGATCACCACCGGCGAGGGGGGCGTACGGCACCTTCCCAAGTTCGGCTGGTTCCTGGTCGTGCTGCTCGGGATGCTGCCGGGGGCGGTGCTGTGGCTGGCGCTGGGCCGGGCGCGCCCGAGCTCACCGCACGCCGGGGAGGCCCCGGAGCGCGGGCGGCGGGCGCCGACCGAGGCCCCGAAGGGCCCTGACGACGATCCCGCGTTCCTGCGCGACCTCGAACGCCGGCTGCGCGAGGAGGAGTAGGCCGGGGCGGCCGTCCCGCCGCCCCGGCGTGCCGTGCTCGCGAGGTGTCAGGCGTACGAGTGCAGGCCGGAGAACATGTAGTTCACGCCGAAGAAGTTGAACATCAGCGCGGCGAACGCGACCAGCGACAGGATCGCGGCCTTGCGGCCCTTCCAGCCCGCCGTGGCGCGCGCGTGCAGGTAGGCCGCGTACACGACCCAGGTGATGAACGACCAGATCTCCTTGGGGTCCCAGCCCCAGTAGCGGCCCCACGCCTCGTCCGCCCAGATGGCGCCCATGATGATCGCGGCGGTCCAGATCGGGAACGCGAACATGGTGACCCGCAGCGCGAGCCGGTCCAGCACGTCGGCGCCGGGGACGTGGGCGAGCGGTCCGCTGCCGGCGACGGCCCCCCGCGCCTCCTGGCGCGCCTTGATCAGGTAGAGGATGGTGGACGCGCCGGCGACGGTGAACGCGCCGGTGGCGATGATGGCGGCCGAGACGTGGATCGCGATCCAGTACGAGTTCAGCGCCGGGACCAGCGGGCCGACCGAGCTGTAGAGCCAGATGTTGGCCACGCCGAGCGCGACGACCGCGGCGAGGCTGACGAAGGCGCCGAGGAAGCGGGCCTTGAAGCGCCACAGCACCACCAGGAAGGCGGACACGGCGGCGAAGGCGATGGCGACGAGGAACTCGTACATGTTGCCCCACGGCCAGCGCTCGGCGGCCAGCCCGCGGGTCAGGATGGTGCCGAGGTGGGCCGCCCAGCCGAGCACGTTCATCGTGATCGCCAGCCGGGCCCAGTCGACCTGGCGGCGCCCGGTCGCGGCCTCGTCCCCGGCCTCGTCGCCGGTGTCGGCGTCGGCGGTCCCGGCCGTGGCGGTGGCGGCGCCGTCCGCCGGAGCGGCTCCGCCCGCGCCGACCAGGACCTTGGCCTTCTCCTTGGCCTCGGCCCCGGCTTCGGACTCGGCCCCCGTACCCTCCTCCGTGCCGGCCGTGGCCGCCCGGCGCCGCCCGAAGCCCAGATCGGCCGCGTACGCGACCATGGCGACGATGTACAGGACCACGGTCGTCAGCATGAGCTTGTCGCTCAGATTCGCGAGGTCGGCACTACCCACCCTCGTCACTCCTTAGTGTCGGTCGCCGACGCGGGATCTGGGTCGGCCTCGGACTGCCGCGCGGGCCGCTCACCGGTCCCGCGCTCCTCCGGGCCGCGCAGCGCGGCCACGATCTCCTCGAACTCCTGGGTCGGGTGCCCCAGCGTGAGCCCCCCGACCTCGACCACCGTACGCCCGCCCTCTCCGGCCCGCGCACGGACCCACACCCTGCGGCGCCGGACCATGAACGAGGCCACGATCCCGGCGATCGCCAGGACGGCCGCGATCAGCGCGGGCATCCGTCCGGGGTCGTGGTTGACCGACAGGCTGGTCCACTCGCGCAGCCCGTCGAAGGTGATGGATCCGGCGCCCTCGGGCAGCGACAGGGTCTCCCCCGGCTCCAGCAGCTTCTGGCCGCCCTTGACCGGCTGCAGCGTCTTGCCGATGCCGTCGAGCTTGTAGACCGACTGCGGGGTGCCCGAGTCGAGGCCGATGTCGCCCTTGAACGAGGAGATCGTCACCACCGGCCGGATCGGCGCGGGGAACGCGGAGACGATCTGCTTCTGGTCCTCGCTGGCCATCGCGGTCGGCCACAGGATGCCGTAGAAGGCCAGCTGCTCGGGCTCGGCGTCCGGGGCCTTGATGACGCCCTCGGAGGTGTAGTTGCGCTGCTCCATCGGCAGGAACGGCACCGAGTCCCGGAAGGCGACGTTCCCCTTGGCGTCGCGGACGGTGAACACCGGCGCGTATCCGTGCCCGAGCAGGTAGACCTTGGCGCCGCCCACGTCCAGCGGGTGGTTCACCCGCAGGTTGTACGGCTTCTCCTGCGACGTGGGCGTGTCCCGGTAGCGGAGCTTGGCCTGGAAGTCGGTCGCCTGGCCGCGCCGCTCGCCCTGGGTCTCGTACGTGGCGTTGAAGTCGTCCAGGGTCATCGAGAAGGGCGGGAGCCGGTCGCTGTCGAACTCCCGGCCCGGCATGAACTGGTCGTAGTACGACAGCGAGTTGGCGAACGGCTTGCCCTCGGTGAGCACCACGTTGCCGCGGTAGCCGAAGACGTTGCCCACCCCGAGCGCGAGCAGCAGGCCCAGCAGCGCGAGATGGAAGACCAGGTTGCCGGTCTCGCCCAGGTAGCCCTTCTCCGAGGCGATCGACGCCTCGCCCGCGTCCACCCGGAAGCGGCGTTTGCGCAGCACCTTCCGCGCCTCGGCCAGCACCTCGTCCGGTGCGGCGCCGGTCTCGTACGACGCCGACTGCGGCAGCCGGAGCAGGTTGCGCGGCGCCGCCGGGGGCCGCGCCCGCATCCCCCTGTAGTGCTGGAGCGCCCGCGGGATGACGCAGCCGGCCAGCGAGACGAACAGCAGGATGTAGATGGCCGCGAACCAGGGCGCGGCGAACACGTCGAACATCGACAGCCGGTCCAGCCAGGGAGCCAGCGTCGCGTGCTTCTCGAAGTACTCGGCGACCTTCTCGGGGGCCTGCCCGCGCTGCGGCAGGATCGATCCGGGGACCGCGCCCAGCGCCACCAGGAACAGCAGGATCAGCGCCGTCCGCATGGTGGTGAGCTGGCGCCAGCCCCAGCGCGCCCAGCCGACCGGGCCGAGCCCCTTGGGCCGCGGCACCTCCCGGGGAGGCCGCCGCTCGGCGGGCGCCCCGGTCGCGGCGCCGTCCGCGGCGGCCGCCGGGGTCTCGGCCCCGTTCCCGGTCTCGTCCGGGAGGCCGGTCTGGACGTCGGTGTCCGGCGTCTTCGCCATGTTCAAATCACCGTCTCGAAGCCGCTGATCCACGACTTCAGCTCGATGGTCAGGTCGTTCCAGAGCCCGGTCACCAGCAGCACGCCGATGGCGACGAGCATCCCCCCGCCGATCCGCATGACGAGGCCGTAGTGCCGCTTCACCGTGCCGAACGCGCCGAGCGCCCGCCGGTAGGCCAGCGCGGTGGCCACGAACGGCAGGCCCAGGCCGAGGCAGTACGCCAGCGACAGCAGCGCGCCCCGCGTGGCGCTCGCCTCGCTGAACGACAGCGCCTGCACCGCCGCCAGCGTGGGTCCGATGCACGGTGTCCAGCCGAGCCCGAACAGCATGCCCAGCAGCGGCGCCCCGGCCAGCCCGGCGGCGGGCAGCCGCCCCGCCTTCAGGGTGCGCTGGAGACCCGGCACGAACCCCATGAACGCCAGCCCGAACACGATGGTGGCCGCGCCCAGCACCCGGGTGATCGGGTCCTGGTACTCCAGCAGCCACCGGCCCAGCCCGCCGAAGGCCACCCCGGCCGTCACGAACACCACGGTGAAACCCGCGATGAACAGCGCCGCGCCCACCAGCAGCCGCCCGCGCCGCTGCTCGCCCAGGTCGGCACCGCTCATCCCGGTCACGTACGACAGGTAGCCCGGCACCAGCGGCAGCACGCACGGCGACACGAACGAGACGAGCCCGGCCAGGACCGCCAGCGGCGCCGCCACCAGCAGCGATCCGCTCGCGACCGCCTCCGCGACGTTCATGGGCCCGCCTCGCGGGCGTGCCCGGTGCCCTCGCTCGCGCCCATGCGGGGTCAGCGCTCCGCGAGGATCTTGTTGACCAGGGGGCTCAGCCTGGAGTACGTGGTCGCCCCGATGATCCGGACGGCGACGCGGCCCTGGCGGTCCAGGACCAGGGTGGTGGGGATGGCGTTGGGCGGCACGTCGCGGAAGGCGAGCGTGGTGCGGCCGTCGGCGTCGAAGAGGCTCGGGTAGGTGACCTTGAACCTGCGTTCGAAGGCCCGGGCGTTCTCCTTGCCGTCCTTGAAGGCGACGCCCACGAACTGGACGCCCTTGTCCTTGGTCTCGTCGTGGATCTGCTCCAGCGAGGGCGCCTCGCCGCGGCAGGGGGCGCACCAGGACGCCCAGAAGTTCACGACGACGACCTTGCCCTTGAAATCCGAGAGCGCGAGCGTCTTGTCGTCCACGGTCGCACCGCCGGCCTGGGGCGCGGCCTTGCGGTCGGCGGGCTTGATCTCCTGGGCGGAGCCGTCACCCGCGATGAAGCGGTTGTCGCTGCCGCCCGGACCGTTCTGCGTGGCGTCGGTGCCCGCGCAGCCGGCCAGCAGGGCGCACGCCGCCGCGAACCCGGCGACGGCGCGTACGGGAGACACTCGGGGGCTCAACCGGACCCTCCTACTACAAGACGTAGTACTCAATCTAGCGGCCGCTTCAGGCGCCCGCGACACTGGGCCCCTTGGCGATGCCGGCGGCCGGCTCGCAGTAGGCGACGTCGACCAGGCGACTGCCCTCGAAGGCCAGGCTGGTGACGCTGGCCAGCCCGCACTCCCGCTTGATCGGGTGGTGCCAGAGCCGGCGGCGCTCGGCGTGCAGCCGCAGGATCCAGATCGGCAGCTGGTGACTGACGCAGACCGCCTCGTGGCCGCGCGCCACGTCCCGGGCGCGGATGACGGCCGCCCGCATCCGGGCCGCGATCTCCCGGTACGGCTCGCCCCAGGACGGCCGGAACGGGTTGATCAGGTACCGCCAGTGCTCGGGACGGCGCAGCGAGCCCTTGCCCACCCCGAAGGTCATGCCCTCGAAATGGTTGTCGGCCTCCAGCAGCCCTTCGTCCACCGTCACCGGCAGGTCGAACGTGTCGGCCATCGGCGCGGCCGTCTCCACGGCCCGCTGCATCGGCGAGGAGAACAGCGCGGTGACGTCCCGTTCACTGAACCACCGGGCGGCCGCCTTGGCCATGAGGATCCCGTCCTCGCTCAGGCGGTAGCCCGGCAGCCGCCCGTAGAGGACGCCCTCGGGATTGTGCACCTCACCGTGCCGCAGCAGGTGAACGATCGTCTTGTCAGTCATGGCGTCGTCAGGGTACCCGCGTGCGTCCGTATGCCTGGCATGTCCGGCCGTTCCGGCCGGACGCCCTCGCCTCAGCGTTCCCATGCGAGCCGGTCCAGGAAGCCCCGCTCGTCGCGGGCGTACTCCGCGAAGGCGCGCCGTACCTCGCCGAGGTCGTCGACGTGGGTGCGGTAGAGGACGTTGCGGGGGCTGTCCTTGTATTCCAGCTCGTAGCCGCCCCGTTCCGGGGAGACCTGGATGAAGTGCCGCCCGAACAGCACGAGGGCGGCGAACGGGTTCCCGGCGGGCGACAGCCGTCCCAGGACGTCGTGGACCAGGCCGAGGTCGGGATCGGTGACGACCATGCCGTCCCCGGTGTGGAGCTGGGTCTCGGGGTGGACGGGTGTAGGCGCGAGGTTGTGGACGAGGCCGCGGCCGGGGTCGTGGCAGATGAGCCCGTGCGCCCTGGCGAGGGCGTACACCTCGGCCGAGATCGCGTCGGCGCGGTCGGGGGGCATCCGCACGACGGCGTGGCGGGAGCCGCCGGCGTCGGCGTCGGCCTCGATCTCGGCCTCGATCTCGGCGTCGGGGAACGCCTCGGCCGCGTCGCGGGCGAAGGCGGCCACGGCGGGATGCGGCGGGATCCCGCCGCGCTCGGTGGCCGCCGCCCGGGCCGCGGTGATCGGCTCGGGCTCGTACCAGACGGCCAGCTCGAACGACATGCGTCCAGGATCCCAGATCAGCGCGGGGCGTTCGGCGCGGCGCCCGCGAGGTGGGCCGGGACGGCGGGGACGGCCGCGCGGAGCGCCTCGACGGCGGCCCTGATGGCCGGGCGGCGGGCCGCCTCCTCGCGCCACACGGCGAAGATCCGGCGGGTGAGCGGCGATTTCAGCCGGACGATCCGCACCCCGTCGGGCACCTCGCAGCGGCCCATCCGCGGATAGATCACGTTGCCCATGCCGGCGGCGGCCAGGGCCAGCTGGCTGGGGATCTCGTCGGCGGTGTGGTCGATCCGCGGTTCGGCGTCGACGCCGCGCAGCGTGTGCAGGAGCCAGTCGCAGCAGACGCTTTCGGGCGGCGAGCTGATCCACGTGTCGTCGGCCAGTTCCTTGAGGTCGACCACCTCCCGGCCGGCCAGCGGGTGCCCGGCCGGGAGCGCGACATCGGCCACGTCGTCGCAGATCAGCCCCTTGCACAGCCCTTCGGCCGGGGGGAGCGGCTCGTTGTTCCAGTCCTGGACGACGGCCAGGTCCAGATCGCCGCGGGCGACCAGCGGCATGCTGCGCAGCGGGTCCTCCTCGCGCAACAGGACCCGCAGGCCGGGGTGGTCGGCGCGGAGCCGTCCCAGGGCCGACGGGACCAGGCCGCGGATCGCGGTGGCGAAGGCGGCCATCGACAGCTGGCCGACCACGGCGCCGCGGTGCGCCTCCAGGTCGGCCTGGGCCCGCTCGACCAGGGACAGGATGCGGTCGGCGTGCGCGACCAGCAGCTCGGCGGCGTCGGTCAGCTTCACCCCCCGGCCGTTGCGTTCGAGCAGCTTCTGGCCGGTCTCCCGCTCCAGCTTGGCGAGCTGCTGGGAGACGGCCGAGGTGGTCACGTGGAGGACGTCGGCGGCGGCGCTCACCGACCCGTAGGTCGCCACGGAGTGCAGGGCTCGCAGCCGTTCCAGATCCAGCATGTAAGCAACTCTAAATCGAAAAGCCGCCTTGTCTACATTGTCCTAAAACCGATGTGGGCGTCCCATCCGCGGGCCGCCGGGCCCGAGCCCGTGCCTGACGTGGGCACGGCGGGCCGTCAGGCTCCCGCCCGCGCGGCGGCGCGGGCGGCGTGGGGCAGGGTGTCGGCGACGCGCTCCAGGGCGGTCTGGTCGTGGGCCGCCGACAGGAACCAGACCTCGTACGCCGAAGGCGGCAGGTAGACCCCGCGCTCCAGGGCGGCGTGGAAGAACGCGGCGTACGCCTTGACGTCCTGCCGCTGGGCGGCGGCGAAGTCCCCGACCGGCTCGTCGGTGAAGAAGATCGAGAAGAGGTTGCCCGCGGTCTGCACCCGGTGCGGCACCCCCTCCTTGGCCAGCGCCTCGGACGCGGCCCCCGCGACCAGCGCCGCGGAACGGTCGATCGCCTCGTACACCTCGGCGGTGGCGTTGCGGAGGGTGGCCAGTCCGGCGGCGGTGGCCAGCGGGTTCCCCGAGAGCGTGCCCGCCTGGTAGACCGGGCCGGCGGGCGCCAGCCGGTCCATGATCTCGGCCCGGCCGCCGAACGCCGCGGCGGGCAGCCCGCCGCCCATCACCTTGCCGAAGGTCGTCAGGTCGCCGGCCACCTCCTCGATGCCGTACCAGCCGGACGCGGACGCGCGGAACCCGGTGAGGACCTCGTCGATGACCAGCAGCGCGCCGCTGCGCTCGCACAGCGACTTCAGCAGCCGGTTGAAGTCGGGCATCGGCGGCACCACGCCCATGTTGCAGGGGACGGCCTCGGTGATCACACAGGCGATGTCGTGGCCGTGCTCGGCGAAGGTCTGCTCGACGGCGGCGACGTCGTTGTAGGGCAGCACGATGGTGTCGGCGGTGGTCGCTCCGGTCACGCCGGGCGTGTCGGGGAGGGCGAGCGTGGCGACCCCGGAGCCGGCGGCGGCCAGCAGGGCGTCCACGTGCCCGTGGTAGCACCCGGCGAACTTCACGATCTTGGTACGGCCGGTGAAGCCGCGGGCCAGCCGGATCGCCGACATCGTCGCCTCGGTGCCGGAGCTGACCAGCCGCACCTTCTCGACCGGGGCGCGGGCGGTGATCTCCTCCGCCAGCTCGACCTCGCCCGGGGTCGGCGCGCCGTAGGACGTGCCGCGCAGGGCCGCCGCCTGGACCGCCTCGACCACGGCCGGGTGGGCGTGCCCGAGGATCATCGGGCCCCACGAGCAGATCAGGTCGACGTACTCGTTGCCGTCGGCGTCGACGAGGTACGGTCCCCGCCCCTCGGTGATGAACGGAGGCGTCCCGCCCACCGCGCGGAAGGCGCGGACCGGAGAGTTCACTCCGCCCGGAACGACCCGATTCGCCCTATCGAACAACTGCTGGGAGACTGCAGATTCGGTCACCCGCCCAGTCTCTCAGTTGCAGTTCGGCATCTGCTCTTGACCGTGGCGCTTAGCGGCCGATATCTCACCAAGTACACAAAAACCCACGGCGCCACCAGGGGCGCCGACGCGCACCGGCGCCGGCCGTATCGGAGGGAAGGCTCGCTCGTGGTTGACGGCTGGACGGTACCGGGCTTCACCCACGTCCAGGAGCTGGGCGGCGGCGCCTGCGGTCGGGTGATGCTCGCCCTCGACGACCTCACCCAGACCAAGGTCGCGATCAAATACCTCGATCCGAGGCTGAACGGCGACGAGGCGTTCCTGTCGCGCTACCGCGGCGTGGCTCGACGCCTCTCCCAGCTTGAGGACCCCAACGTGGTCGACTTCTACGAACTCGTGGAGTCGCCCCAGGGGACCGCCATCGTGATGGAACGCGTCGAGGGCTTCGGCCTGCGGCGCATGATCGCCACACAGGGGCCGACCGGGCCGCTGGCGGCACTGGCGATCATCAGCGGCACGCTGCTCGGGCTGGCCGCGGCCCACGCCAAGGACATCGTCCACGGGACCCTGCGCCCGTCGGAGATCCTGATCGACGAGGACGGCAACTGCCGCCTGGTCGACTTCGCCCTGGCCAGCGCGGGCACCGAGGCGCAGACCGCGCCGGCGTACGCGGCGCCCGAGCTGTGGGGCGGTGCCCCGCCCGGCATCGCCACCGACCTCTACGCCGCCACGGCGATCTTCTACGAATGCCTGACCGGGCGGCCCCCGTTCACCGGGCGCAGCCAGTCGGCGATCGCCAAGGCGCACCGCGAGGCGCCGACCCCCGTGGAGGAGGTCCCCGGACCCCTGCGCGACCTCATCGCGCAGGGACTGGCCAAGGACCCGGCCGACCGGCCCGGGTCGGCGGCCGACTTCCTCGGGGCCGTCGAGGACGCCGCGGTGGCCGCGTACGGTCCCGCGTGGCTGGCGCAGGGCCGCGGGCGCCTCACCGAGCTGGCGGCGGAGACCGCTCGGCAGCCGGAGCCCGCGCCGTCCAAGGGCAGGGCCGCGGTCCCCAAGCCGGCGCCGCCCGGCCCCGCCAAGACCGGCGGGGGCGGCCGGGGCCGCGTCCTGGCCGCCGCGCTGGCCGTGCTGGTCATCGCCGGCGGTACGGCCGGCGGTGTGCTGCTGCTCGGAGGCAAGGACGACGACCCGCCGGTGGGGCCCGCCATGAGCGGCACCCCCGAACCGGCCCCGCCGCCCACGCCGTCCGACCCGGCCGCCGCCACCCTGCTCGGGAAGATCGAGCAGGCGACCGGGCAGGCCCCGGGCGCCTCGTTCGTCTACCGGCGGACCGGTGGCGGCGCCGCCACCGCCCGCGGGACGTTCACGCTGGTGCCCAACGGCTCGCCGTCGTACAGCATGTCGGTCTCGGGCAGCGGCGACACCCGCCGCTCCACCCGGGCCGTGATCGTCGGCGACACGGCGTACGTGATGGCGGGCAAGACGTGGCGCTCGGCCCCGGCCAACGGCCAGGCCCCGGGTTACCCGACCCTGGTCGCCCAGGCGCGCTGGGCGAGCTCGGTCGGCAACGTCACGGCCCTGCTGCGCGCGAGCACCGCGTTCGAGCAGCAGGGGCAGATCTACAAGGGGACGGCCGCGATGGACCGGCTGACCGCCGACCAGTCGGTCGGGGCGCTCTACGGCCACCTCTCCGGGGCGACCGGGGCCCAGCAGGTCGCGTTCGCCCTCAAGCTGGACCGCGCGGGACGTCCCGCGCACCTGTGGTTCCGGGCGCAGGGCGCCGACAAGGCCCGCGCGCAGGTCATCCAGGCCACCTACTCGGCATGGGGCCGCAAGGCCGCCATCGCCGCGCCCAGCGCCCCACGCTGAGATCCGGCACAAGGGGACGGGCACTCACGCCGAAGGCCCTCCAGAGACGCGTCAGCGCTTCTGGAGGGCCTTCGAGGTTCGTGGGGCGTGCCCGTCTCGGCGTCGCGGGTCTATCCGGCGGCCTCACAGCTGTCGGAGAGGACCTCCAGGAGCCGCAGCGGGTCGGGCAGGGGCAGATCGTCGGGCGGGCGGACCCACGTCACCGTACGGCCGCTGGGGAGCACCGAGGGCGGGGCCAGCACGTAGCTGTCGCGGCAGTGCCAGCGCATCCCGGGGGTCTCGGTGACCGTCTCGGGCGAGGTGTCCAGATGGCAGGACCACCATTCGTCCTCGTCCACCGGGGCGCCCCGGGTCGCCACGAAGAACAGGTACCGCTCGCCGCCCACGGACGCGACCGGGCCGGCCGGCAGCCCCTCCCGCCCGATCCGCTCCAGCGCGAACTCGCCCGCCGCGGCGGGGATGTCGAAGACGTCGAAGACCCGGCCGGTCGGCAGGATGATGTTGGCGTCCGGGCGCTTGGCCCACCACAGCGCGACCTTGTCGGCCTCGGCGCTGGCATGGAGGGCCCAGGCGCCCGACACCGGGTGCGCGGCCGGATCGGGGCAGCCCAGCCGGTCGCACGAGCACGCCCGGTCGCCGACCGCGGCGGGGTGCGCGCCCGGCGTGCAGGGCCAGCCCTGCTCGGCGTACGCCCGCGCCGCCGAGGCCATCCGTTCCCTGGCCGCCCGCTCCCGGGCCGCCCGTTCCCGTTTACCGCCCGAGACCGCCAGCATCGTCGCCCCCTCTGCGTTCACGCCCAGGTCGAAAGCAGCTCCTTGATAACGATGATGCCGCCGGGCCGGGAGCCCGGACACGGCGCCCTGGGTAAAACGATCCCAATTGACTACCCGCACGTGATCCACGGCAATTGATCACCTGGGTCCCGGGGCCCAGGTGAAAGGCCCAGTGGAAGTGCACGCCGCGCAATTCGGCGGACGGATTCCCCTTACCGCCCGGCCGAGGGCTCAGCGGGCCAGCGCGCGCGCGACCTCGGCCGCCCAGTAGGTGAGGACGATGTCGGCCCCGGCCCGGCGGATCGCGACCAGCGACTCCATGATCGTGCGGTCCCGGTCGAGCCAGCCGTTGGCGGCGGCGGCCTCGATCATCGCGTACTCGCCGCTGACCTGGTACGCCGCGACCGGCACCTGGACGGTGTCGCGGACCCGGCGGACGACGTCCAGGTAGGGCCCCGCGGGCTTGACCATGACCATGTCCGCGCCCTCGTCCAGGTCCAGCAGGACCTCGCGCAGGGACTCGTCGGCGTTGGCCGGGTCCTGCTGGTGCGTGGAACGGTCACCGAACCGCGGCGCGCACTCGGCGGCGTCGCGGAACGGGCCGTAGTAGGCCGAGGAGTACTTGGCCGAGTAGGCCAGGATCGCCACGTCGTGGTACCCGGCCCCGTCCAGCGCCGACCGGATCGCGCCGACCTGGCCGTCCATCATCCCGCTGGGCGCGACCACCGCCGCGCCCGCCGACGCCTGCGCGAGCGCGATGGAGGCGTAGCGCTCCAGCGTCGCGTCGTTGTCGATCTCCCCGGCGGGGGTGAGGATGCCGCAGTGCCCGTGGTCGGTGAACTCGTCCAGGCACAGATCGCTCATGATCACGGTGGCGTCGCCGAGGTCGGCGCTCAGGTCGCGCAGCGCGGTCTGCACCACCCCGTCCGGGGCGTCGGCGCCCGACCCGGTGCCGTCCTTGACCGCGGGCACCCCGAACAGGATCAGCCCGCCGACCCCTGCCTCGACCGCCTCGTGCGCGGCCTTGCGCAGGCTCTCGCGGGTGTGCTGGACGACGCCCGGCATGGACGGGATCGGGCTCGGCTCGCCGAGACCCTCCTTGACGAACATCGGCAGCACCAGGTCGGCCGGGGCGAGCCGGGTCTGGGCGACCATCCGGCGCAGCGCGGGCGTGCGCCGCAGGCGGCGGGGCCGGGCCACGGGGAACTCAGCAGGCATGATCCTTCTTTCCGGGCCGCCGCGGCGGGCGGCGTCAGCGGCTCACTTGCGGCGGCGGGCGCCCCGTCGCATCTGGCTGGGCTTGCGCAGCGGATCGCCCGCCTCGACCTGCGCGGCGCGGCGCCGGGCACCGAACTCGGCCAGCGCCTCGGCCAGCGCGGACACCGACGGCCGGTCGCAGACCACGTCCACCCGCAGCCCGCGCTCCTCGGCGGTCTTGGCGGTCTGCGGCCCGATGCAGGCGATCACCGTCACGTTGTGCGGCTTGCCGGCGATCCCGATCAGGTTCTTCACCGTGGAGGACGAGGTGAACAGCACGGCGTCGAACCCGCCGCCCTTGATCGCCTCGCGGATCGGGGCGGGCGGCGGGGCGGCCCGCACCGTCCGGTACGCGGTGACGTCCTCGCACTCCCAACCGAGATCGGTCAGCCCGGCGATGAGGGTGTCGGTGGCGATGTCGGCGCGCGGCAGCAGCACCCGGTTGATCGGGTCCAGGTCCTCGTCGTAGGGCGGCCAGACCTCCACCAGGCCCTCGCTGGACTGCTGCCCCGAGGGCACCAGGTCGGGCTGGACGCCGAACTCCACCAGCGCCTGCGCCGTCTGCTCACCGACCGCGGCGACCTTGAGCCCGGCGAACGCGCGGGCGTCCAGGCCGTAGTCGGAGAACTTCTCGCGGACGGCCTTGACCGCGTTGACGGAGGTGAAGACCACCCACTCGTACCGCCCGGTGACCAGGCCCTTGACGGCGCGTTCCATCTGCTGCGGGGTGCGCGGCGGCTCCACCGAGATGGTGGGCACCTCCTCGGGCACCGCGCCGTACCCGCGCAGCTGCTCCGACAGCGACGCGGCCTGCTCCTTGGTCCGCGGCACCAGGACCCGCCAGCCGAACAGCGGCTTGTTCTCGAACCACGACAGCCGGTCGCGCCACGTGACCACGTCCCCGACGATGATCATCGCCGGGGCCTCCATGCCCTTGGTGTCGGCGGCCAGCCGCTGCAGCGTGGAGACCACGGTCTCCTGCTCGGTGGTCGTGCCGAGGCAGGTCATCGCGGCCGGCGTGGAAGCGGGACGGCCCACCGCCATCAGGCCCTTGGCGACCTCCGCCACGGTGTGCTCCGCGCCCAGGATCACCAGCGTGGCCTCCGGCGAGGAGAACCGTTCCCAGTCGACCCCGCCCTCGGAGGTGTCGATGATCCGGACCTCGCGGTGCCTGGCGTCGGTCAGCGGGATGCCCGCGTACCCCGGGACCCCGGTCACCGCGGACACGCCGGGCACCACCTCGAACGGGATGCCCGCCTTCTGCAGCGCCCCGCCTTCGGCGGCCAGCGCGCACGCCAGGCCGGGGTCGCCCTGGAACAGCCGGACGACGTTCCGCCCCGCCTTGGCGGCACGCGCGGTGAGCTTGCCGGGGTCGCCCTCGGCGGTGTCCAGGACCTCGGCGTCCGGACGGCAGTGCTTCAGGATCTCGGGGTGGCAGGACGCGCGGGCGACGACGACGGTGTCGGCGCGCCCCAGCACCTCCGCGGCGCGCAGCGTGAGCAGCCCGGGGTCGCCCGGGCCCATGCCGACGAGGGTGACCGCGCCGACCCCGGGCGGCGTCCCCACGAACTTCTGGTCGGTCTCCGGGGCGGACCCGGCGGCGGGGACACCGGTGTCGCCCGCCGCGCCGCCGCGCGGAGTCTGCTTAGCGGGGCTCAATGTCGCTCCCCCATCAACTGGTCGGCCCCCCTGGCGAGCAGCTCGGCCGCGAGATCGCGTCCGATCCGCTCCGCCTGACCGGGGTGGCCGCTTGCGGACAGCCGTATCTGCCGGCTCCCGTCGTAGGCGACGACGGCGGCGGTCAGATGCAGCTTCTGTTCTACTTCGGCAGCGTATGCTCCCACGGGCGCCGAACAGCCCGCCTCCAGCACCGCCAGCACCGTGCGTTCGGCGGTGACGGCCGCCCTGGTGGCGGAGTCGTCGACCGTTCCCAGCAGCTCCAGGAGATCGGCCCGGTCGGCCCTGCACTCCAGCGCCAGCGCGCCCTGGCCGGGCGCGGGCAGCATCTGGTCGGCCTCGAAGACCTCCGACACCTCGTCCCGGCGCCCGATCCGGCCCAGCCCCGCGTACGCCAGCACCACGGCGTCCAGCTCACCATCGGTGACCTTGCGCAGCCGGGTGTCGGCGTTCCCGCGGATCGGGACGACCTCCAGGTCGGGACGCAGCGCCTTCAGCTGGGCCACCCGGCGCGGCGAACCCGTGCCCACCCGGGCCCCGCGCGGCAGGTCGGCCAGCTTCGCGGGCCCGCACAGGGCGTCCCGCGGGTCGTCGCGGACCGGCGTCGCGGCCAGCGCGATCCCCTCCGCGGCACCGGTCGGCAGGTCCTTCAGCGAGTGCACCGCGAAGTCCACCTCGCCCGACAGCAGCCGGTCGCGCAGCGCGCTGACGAAGACCCCGGTGCCCCCCATCTGCGCGAGCAGGGCCTTGGACACGTCACCCTCGGTCGTTACCCCGACCAGCTCGACGGCACGCCCCGTACGGCGCGTCAGCTCGTCGGCCACCAGCTGCGACTGCGTCATGGCCATCAGGCTCTTACGCGTCCCCAGCCTCAGTGCGGTCACAGCTCGGCTCCCCTGCTCTCTCCAGGCCCGCCGTCCGCGCCGCCCGGAGGCGACGACAAGTCAGCCCCTCGCTGGGGGGACGACCCCCCAGGACCCCCCGGCAAGACCTCGCCGACACTCGTCGCTGCGCTCCTCATGTCGGCGACAGCAACAGCCTCCGGGGCCTTCGGGTCGAGGTCGAAGAGCTCGCGCAGGGCGTCGGCGTAGGTGTCGCCGCCGGGTGCCAGGGCCAGTTCCTTGACCCGTACGGTCGGTGCGTGCAGCAGCTTGTCCACGACGCGGCGGACGGTGTGGGTGATCTCCTTGCGGGCCCGGTCGTCCAGGTCGGGCAGCCGGCCGGTCAGCCGGGCCAGCTCCGCCTCCACGACGTCGGCCGCCTTGCTGCGCAGCGCCACCACGGTGGGCGCGACGGCGGCGGCGCGGGCCGCGCCGAGGAAGACCGCCACCTCGTCGCACACGATCCGGCGGACGGCCTCGATCGCCTCCGGCCCGATGGCCTCGGCGGCCTCCTGGGCGGTGCGCAGGTCGTCCAGCCCGGCCAGCGCGACCCCGGGCAGCCGCCGTACGGCCGGGTCGACGTCGTGCGGCAGCGCGAGGTCCAGGAAGAACCGGCGCCGGCCGTCGCTCCCGACGCCCTGGGCGACCAGCCGGTCGGCGCTGATCATCAGGCCGTTCGCGCCGATGCACGAGACGACCAGGTCGGCCGCGGCCAGCTCGGCGTCCGCCTCGGCCAGCTCGACGGCCCGGGCGGGCGTGGGCACGGACCCGGCCAGCCGCTCGGCGCGCTCGAAGGTGCGGTTGGCCACCACGATCTCGCGGGCCCCGGCCCGGCTCAGCGTGGCCACCGCCAGGCCGCTCATCGACCCGGCGCCCATGACCAGCGCGCGGACGCCGTCGAGCGGGCCCAGGTGGGCGGCCGCCACGTCCAGGCCCACGCTCACCAGCGAGGCACCGGCCTTGTCGATGCCGGTCTCGTGATGGGCGCGCTTCCCCACCCGCAGCGCCTGCTGCAGGACGTCGTGCAGCTCGCGGCCGAGGGTGCCGTGCTCCTGGGCGAGCCGGAACGCCTGGCGGATCTGGCCGAGGATCTGCCCCTCGCCGACGACCATGGAGTCGAGCCCGCAGGCCACCGAGAAGGCGTGCTGGATCGCCCGGTCCTCGTAGTGGACGTACAGGTACCGGGACAGATCGTCGAGCGGGATCCCCGAATGCAGCGACAGCAGCTCGGAGATGCCGGACACGCCGCCGTGGAACTTGTCGACCACGGCGTAGACCTCGACCCTGTTGCAGGTCGACACGATCGCCGCCTCACCGACGTGGGCGTGGTCGTGCACCTCGTTCAGCAGCTTCGCCAGGCCGTCCCCGGTGACCGCCGTGCGCTCCAGCACGGCCACCGGGGCGCTCCGATGGCTGAGCCCCACCACCAAGACGCTCATCGCACGCATTCCCGTCCGCATGCCGTCATGCCTCTACCGCCTCTACGTACTGCGTCGCGCCGGGAGGCCCGTCACCGGCCAGCCGGTCGTAGTCGCCCGGCCCGCCGGCCTTGCGCTGTTCGTGGAACGCGAGGATCTGCAGCTCGATGGACAGGTCGACCTTGCGCACGTCCACGCCGTCGGGCACCGAGAGGACCACCGGCGCGAAGTTGAGCACGCTCGTCACTCCCGCGGCGACCACCCGGTCGCACACGCCCTGGGCGGCGCCCGCGGGGGTGGCGATCACGGCGATGGACACACCGCGTTCGGCGATGAGGTCCTCCAGCCGGTCGACGTTCTCCACGGTCATTCCCGAGATCTCCTGGCCGACGATCGCCTCGTCGGCGTCCAGCAGCCCTGCCACGCGGAAGCCGCGGGAGGCGAACCCTCCATAGCCGGCCAATGCCCGGCCCAGGTTACCCACCCCGATGATGGCGACCACCCAATCCTGGGTCAGCCCGAGTTCCCGGGAGATCTGGTACACCAGGTACTCGACCTCATACCCGACCCCTCGCGTGCCATACGAGCCGAGATGGGACAGGTCCTTGCGCAGTTTCGCGGAGTTGACCCCGGCGGCGGCGGCGAGCTCCTCGGACGACACGGTGGCCACTCCCCGCTCCTGCAGGCTGTGCAGGGCGCGCAGATAGACCGGCAACCGCGCCACGGTGGCCTCTGGAATGCCACGGTCGGCGCGGTCACGGCTGCGGTTCTGTCGAGGTGTCACGGCCTGCTCTTCGGGGGCTCGACGCTAGGAGCGGGGCCCGAGAACCCCTCACCCCGGTCCGTCCGTGGCCGAACCTCGATGGCCTCGGTCCGGGCCCTCAGGGGCTACCCCTCAGGTTAAGGGCTTGTGAACACGAGCACTATGTCGACCCCCGTCCAGCGATCAGGCCCGGTCAACGGCCGGAACGGAGAAATGCCAGGCCACCAGGCCTTATATCGCATTTCCGGGAGGCCGCACCGCCACGGCACCCGGGCCGCCGGTGTGACCTACCTGACATTCCGGGCATCTACCGGAACCTGCGCGGGTCAGGCGGGCTCGCGCAGCCGGGCGACGGCGGCGCGCAGCCGTCCCTCGTCCACCCGCCAGAAATCGTGCTGGACCCCGTTGATCATCGTGACCGGGATCTGTTCCCAGTAAAGGCGGGTGTCCTCCTCCGACCGGGTGATGTCGCGTTCCTCCCAGCGGACGCCGAGGTCGGCCGCGACCCGCTCGATCACCGCCCGGGCGTCCTCGCACAGATGGCAGCCCGGCTTGCCGTACAGCGTGATCAGGATGTCGTCCATGGCGCTCACCGGCCCGGCCGCTCCGGCGCGGCGTGCGCGCCGCGGCCCGGGGGCCGCTGCGGCGGCGGGGGCTTCTGGAGCGGCGGACCCGCCGGGCCGGCCGGGACCGGCGGCAGCTTGGCCGCCCCGAGGGTCAGCTCGATCACGTTGGTCGCGATCACGTGCGTGCGCGACTCGGCCACGAACCGCTGCAGGTGCGGCTGCCGCCGGTGCGCCGCGAAGGCCGCCTCGTCCCGGAACAGCTGGTAGAAGATCCGCTGGGTGGGCGCGTTGACCACCTCGTGGCAGGCGAAGATCACCGTGCCCGGCTCGGCGGCACGGGCCGCCTGGACCAGTTCCTCGGCCTGCCGGTCGAAGGCCGCCTCGCGCCCGTCCAGCAGCGTGTAGACCGTGATCTGGCCGCAGGCCGCGGACAGGTCCGCGGCGCCCGGCGCCCCCGGCGGGGCTCCCGGGACCGGGGCGGGCGACGGGCCGGGGATCGCGCCCCGCAGATCGTCCAGCGCGGTGGTCGCGGCGGGCTGGTCGGGGAACCGCCCGGCCGGCTCCTCCACCGGCGCCTGGTCGGGGAAGCGCAGCTCGCCGCGCTTGCCGCGGCGGCCCGGACGCGGCTCGGGCTCCGGCGGAGCCGGGTAGCCCTGCTCCTCGTAGCCGGTCGCGGGCTCGTCGGCGTAACCGTCCTCGTCGTAGCCCTCGTCGCCCTCGTACACCGGGAGGGTGCGCATGGCGCCGTACCAGACCAGTCCGGCCGCGCCGCCGAGCGCGATCACCGCCAGCGGGCCGGGCAGGAAGCCGCGGGTGCCGCTCACGATCAGCACGCCGGCCAGCCCGACCAGCGCGATCGGGATGAGCAGCTCGGCGGCCTCACGGTCCTGCTTGCCGGCCAGCAGCGCGGTCACCACCAGGCACGCCACCAGGGCGATGACGGCCACCACGTGGGCGCCGTCGATGAGCAGCAGCGGCAGCGCGTCATAGGTCTGGCCGGGCTTGGGCAGCTTCTTGGTGAACGACCCCTTCGTGGGGTCGACCATGAGGATGACCATCGCGACCACCGTGTAGGAGATCGCGAAGAGCCAGGCGCCGAAGCGCACCTGCACGTACCGGGCGATCAGTTCGATCATGCCCAGGGCCAGCCACATCGGGCCCAGCAGAGCCGCACCCAGCTCCATGACCCGGAACAGCGGGCCGTTGAAGCCGATGAGGAAACCCAGCGCCATCGACACCAGCGCCAGCGACAGCCCGACCTGCGTCAGCGACCACGCGATCAGGTAGAGCAGCCGGTCCTTGGAGGCGCGCTGAACCAGCAACCCGGTGGCCAGTAAGGCACCCAGGGTCGCCAGCAGCGCGAGAAGAGCTTCGACCATCGCGCCCCATGGTGCCCGATGCGGGACGGAGAAGGGTAACCGCTCCCCGATGAAAGGCGTCCAGAATTTTCACCGGCTCCCCACGAGTACGTGGAAACCACCATTGCCCGGCGCGCCTGCCAGTACCTACAGTGGCAGTCCCGCCGGAGGTCGCGCACGCCCCGAGGAGAACTGCATGAGCAGCCTGACCCTCGACGCACGAGCGGCGGCGCTCTCCCGTCCGGCGCGGGTCAGACCCGGCGGGACCGGTGTACGGGCCGGCGCGGCGCGCCGGGAGGCGGAGCGGGACGAGGCGCTCAAGGACCTGGTGCTGCGCGCCCGGGACGGGGACGCCGAGGCGTTCGGCGGGCTCTACGACCACTACGTCGACCTGGTCTACCGCTACGTCTACTACCGGGTCGGCGCCCATCCCCTCGCCGAGGACCTCACCAGCGAGACGTTCCTGCGCGCGCTCCGCCGGATGCCCGCCTTCAACTGGCAGGGCAAGGACTTCGGGGCCTGGCTGGTCACGATCGCCCGCAACCTGGTCGCCGACCACTTCAAGTCCGGCCGCTACCGCCTGGAGATCTGCACCGCCGAACTGCTGGAGGCCGGCCGCCCCCAGGAGGGCCCCGAGCAGGCGGTCCTGGACGCGATGACCAACCGGACGCTGCTGGAGGCGGTCCGCCGGCTCGGCTCCGACCAGCAGGAATGCGTGGTCCTGCGCTTCCTGCACGGCCTCTCGGTCGCCGAGACCGCGCTGATCATGGGCAGGAAGACCGGCGCGATCAAGGCGCTCCAGTACCGCGCCGTGCGGGCGCTGGCACGGTCGCTCCAGGACGATCCGCGGCTCGCCTGACCCGCGCCCCGGCCCACCCGCCGCTTTCGGCCTACCGGCCCGTAACCACACCCGCCGCCCCTCGTTGTGGGAGCGAGACCGCATTCGCATGGGGGGCTGCCATGAGGACGAGGCGGGGCAAGGCCGCGGTGAGCGCAGGCTCGCTGGAGCGGCTGAGGACGGGCGGGGCCGGACCGGATCCGGCCTTCCGCGCCGGGCTGCGTGAACGGCTGGTGACCGTGGCCATGGAACGCAGTGAGGACACTCGCAATTCAGGACGAACAGGGGGTCCCGGCAAGCCGGTTGACTAGGCTCTGGTCATGCGGCGATTGTGGCAGCGCGCCAGAAACGAAGATCATGTAAGCGCGGGGAAGGTGGCCGCCGAGGCTGCGGCCGAGACGAACCCGCTGCCCGAGCCCGATCCGACGGCCGCGGCGTTCTTCGACGTCGACAACACGATGATGCGCGGCGCGTCGATCTACTACTTCGCCCGCGGGCTCGCCGCGCGCAAGCTCTTCACCATGCGCGACCTGGCGATGTTCGCCTGGGGGCAGACGCTGTTCAGGCTGCGCGGCTCCGAGAACGCCGACCACATCCACAGCGCCCGCGAGGCCGCGCTCACCTTCGTCGCCGGGCAGAAGGTGTCCAGCCTGGTCCACCTGAGCGAGGAGATCTACGACGAGATGATGGCCGACCGGATCTGGAACGGCACCCGGTCCCTGGCCTTCCAGCATCTCGACTCCGGGCAGCAGGTCTGGCTGGTCACCGCCACGCCGATCGAGGTCGCCCGGACCATCGCCCGCCGGCTGGGCCTCACCGGCGCGCTCGGCACCGTCGCCGAGACCCGCGACGGCGTCTACACCGGCCGCCTGGTCGGCAACCTGCTGCACGGCCCCGCCAAGGCCGAGGCCGTCCGGGCCCTGGCCGAACGGGAGGGGCTCGACCTGAGCCGCTGCTCGGCCTACAGCGACTCGATCAACGACCTCCCCATGCTGACCGCCGTCGGCCACCCCAACGCCGTCAACCCCGACTCCGAGCTGCGGGAACACGCCAAGGCGAACGACTGGCCGATCCACGACTTCCGCACCGGCCGCAAGGTCACGATGGTCGCCCTCCCCGCCGCCGCCGGCGCGGGCGCCCTCGCCGGCGGCGTGGCCGCCGGCATCGCCCTCCGCAAGCACTATCGTGCTTGATTGCCTCGCCTCCGCTCGGCGGCGACCGGGCGCTTACCCGCTCGCACTGATCGCGAGCGAGCGGCGGGGTCAGAGGAAGGCGGGGCCCCGGCGCAGGAGCGTGTCGTAGAGCATCTGCTGGACGACCTCGCGGACGTGGTCGGTCAGGTTGAAGACCGTCATCGGGTCGTCGGCCGCCTCGGCGTCGTAGTCGTCCAGGGGCATCGGCTCGCCGAGCTGGATCATCCACTTGGAGGGCAGCGGGACCAGCCCGGCCGGGCCCAGCAGGGGGAAGGTCGGGGTGACCGGGAAGTAGGGCAGGCCGAGCAGCCGGGCCAGCGGCTGGAGATCGGCGATCTTGGGGTAGATCTCCTCGGCGCCCACGATCGCGCACGGGATGATGGGCACGCCCGCGCGCAGGGCGGTGCCGACGAAGCCGCCGCGGCCGAAGCGCTGGAGCCGGTACCGCTCGGTGAACGGCTTGCCGACCCCCTTGAAGCCCTCCGGGAAGACTCCGACGAGTTCGCCCTTCTCCAGGAGGCGTTCGGCGTCGGCGGGGCAGGCCAGGGTGTGGCCCGCCTTGCGGGACAGATGGCCCAGCAGCGGCACCTGGTAGATCAGGTCGGCGCCGAGCAGGCGCAGGTCGCGGTGCGCGTGGTCGTGCATGGCGACCGCGAGCATGATGCCGTCGAAGGGCACCGTCCCCGAGTGGTTGGCGACGATGAGGGCGCCGCCCTCGGCGGGGAGGTTCTCCAGCCCGAGCAGCTCCACGCGGAACCAGTGCTCGTACAGGGCCCGGGCCAGGGGCAGCAGCACCGTGCTGTTGAACTCGGCGTCGAAGCCGAACTCGTCGACCTCGTAGTCGCCCGCCAGGCGGCGGCGCAGGAAGGCCAGGCCGGACGCGAGCCTGCGTTCCAGGGGGGACGGCTCGGGCTCGGGGGCGGGCCGCGCCGCGTTCAGCGGGATGACCCGCGCGCCGCCGTCCTCTCCCTCGAAACGCTCCCGGTGGTGCGCGTTCATCAGGTGAGCCTCCGGTCGGTCCGTTTCAGCCGCGGCCCAGGGCCGCGGCGAGCCGGTCGATGAGCTGGAGCGGAGCACCGCGGCCCAGTCCCTGCGTCGAGACGAAATCCGCGAACGCGGCCTCGGTGGAGTACTTGGGCCGCCAGGACAGCTCCGCCTCCAGCCGACCGGTGTCGATGACCCGGCCGTAGGTGAGCCAGCGCAGCAGCTCCGGCGAGAACCCCGACAGCCCGGCGAACCGCCGCCCGGCGTCGCCCATCACCGACATCGAGGGGGCCGGCATGGGCACGTACGGCCGCCCCGCCCGGCGGAGGGCCTGCGAGAGCAGCAGCACGCCGTCGCCCGCGACGTTGAACGTGCCGGGATGCCGCTCCACCGTCATCCGGCGCAGCACCTCGATCCCGTCGTCCTCGTGCACGAACTGGAGCCGGGGATCGAAGCCCAGCACCGTCGGGACGACGGGCAGCCGCAGGTACCGGGTCAGCGGCGAGTCGACCCCCGGGCCCAGGAAGTTGGCGAAGCGCAGCACCGACACCGTCAGGTCCGAGCGGCGCCGCAGCAGCCCGCGCACGTAGCCCTCGACCTCGACCGCGTCCTTGGCGTAACCGGACGTGGGGGCCTCGACGGGCTCGTCGGTCTCGGTGAACACCGCCGGGTCCATCGGCGAGGACCCGTAGACGGCGGCCGAGGACCGCACCACGAGCTTGCGCATGTCCGGCGACCGCTGGCACGCGGCCAGCAGCTGCATGGTCCCGATGACGTTGAATTCCTTCGCCTTCGCCCGGGGGGCCGACGGGGAGGTCACCATGTTCAGGTGGACCACCGTGTCGACCTCGGCCGAGGAGATGATCTTCGCGATGCTCGGGGTGCGGATGTCGACGCGCACGAACTCGGTGCGTCCGAGCGGCGCCGTGGGCGGGACGGTGTCCACGCCGATGACCCGTTCGATGCCCGGGTCGGCCTGAAGGGTGTTCGCGACCCGGGCCCCCAGGAAACGGGAGACACCCGTGACGAGGACGACACGGGCCGCAGCGGAGGGCATAGAGGACACTGTGCGCTCCACCCCTTACGGCTGTGTGGCCGGCGTGCTTACTTCTTGTTGCGCCGCTGGATGCGCGTCTTCTTCAGCAGCTTGCGGTGCTTCTTCTTGGCCATCCGCTTGCGACGCTTCTTGATGACAGAGCCCACGGGACCTCGCTCGGCGTATCGGGTGTCGACAGGAGGCGGCCGCGCCCTCCGGCGAGCATGGCTCGACCGGCACGCACGGGCCGAGGCCCAAGCGTACCGCTGCACCGGTCGCGGTCTGGCCGCCGGTCACCGGCCACGCCACCGGCGGAACCGCGGAACGGCCGCGCGGCGCCCTCGTCACGATCGTCGGACGAGCGCGTGTCGCCGCCGCGGGACGCGCTCCGGCAAGGCATGATGGACGCCCGCCGGCGGCGGGCACCCGAGCCTGGAGCACCCGGCGTGTCATGACGCACCGCCCCGTACCGGGAACGGCGCGCACGCCGGCCGCCCCGCCGCGGGCAGCACCCTTCCCGGCGCCCAGGGCGCCCGGGACATCGGAGATGCCCCCGGCTCCCCGGACACCGCATCCGGCTGCCCGACGGCCGCCGACCGGTCCTCGTCCTGTCGTCTTCCCCAGCCCGCGCGGATCACGCTCCGCGCGGTCGCCCCCTGCACGTCCGGAACCGGAGTGTTCGGCGAGGTCATGGGTCATGACCTCGCCCTACCCCGTTATCCGGCTTCGATGAACGCTTCGCGCAGATAGTCGTGGACGGCCTGCTCGGGAACCCGGAACGACCTGCCCACCCTGATGGCGGGCAGCTCGCCCGAGTGGACGAGGCGGTAGACGGTCATCTTGGACACCCGCATCACCGAGGCCACTTCGGCCACGGTCAGGAACCTGACCTCGCTCAGAGGTCGCTCGCCTGAGCTCATCGGACGCCCTCTTCCACACGTGCCGCGCACCGGCCCTTCGGGTGACTTTGATCACGCACGTGTTCTTCCCCCAGCGTAAATCGTGTATCGGTAGTCGCAAGAGGGGAGTTCCACCCATTTGCGTATCTCGACCTGTCTCGAGGGCCACACAATGCTTTCGCACGGAGTGTGGGCACCTTCGCACCGGCCGTAGCGGCACCACCGATCGTCAACCTGGACCGCCCCATGACCTGCGGCTCACGCGCGCTCCGGGGTCGCGTCCGGACACCTCCGCCCCGGCACGGACGTTGCGTAACTTTGAGTGACGCGCCGGGGCCGCCCCGGACGGCCCAACGGGAGGGAAGGGGTCAGCCGAGCCCGGCCCGCCGGAGAAGGTAGGCGGTCATCGGCGCGTAATGGTGCGGCGATATCCCGTCGTCCAGGGGCACCACGACCTCGATCTTGCCCTCGGCCGCGCCGGCGAACAGGGCGGGGTCGTTACAGTCCGCGAACCCGACGGAGTCGATCCCGGCCTCGCCGGCCGCGCCGGCCCAGCCATGGTCGGCGATGGCCAGATCCGGCCAATCGCCCGATTCTGCTGCGAGCTCCTCCAGCATCGCCTCCATGGGGGCGGCGTCATGGGTGTGCCGGGTGCGCCCGTCGTCGCTCTCCAGCATCGCCACCCCGTGCGGCGCGTAGACGAGCCGCCTCCGCTCGGGAGCGGAGTAGGAGACCTCGACCTCGTACGCCCATCCCGCGGCGGGCGTCAGGATGCGGCAGCCGGCCGCGCGCAGCGCCTCCGCCACCGCCTGGTACACCGGCGTCAGCGTCGACGGGTGCCCGGTGGCCAGCACCACCGCCTCGCGCCGCGTGGCCGCGCGCCCGATCCGGTCGCCCATCGCCTCCAGCGCGTCGAGGGTCAGCTCGGGGTCGATCGTGTCGTCGCCGTACAGGTGCGCCGGGTCGGGATCGACGCCGCAGCGCTCGACCATGACCTCCAGCACGTCCCGCTCGGTCCACGACCGCTTGAGGTCCAGCCCGAACAGGTAGTACGGGTTGCCCGCCGCCATCCGCCGGTAGTGCAGCAGGTTGTTCTGGCGGGGCGTGGCCACGTCCCCCGAGATCATCGTCCGGACCAGGTGCTCGCGCAGCGCCGCCCGGTCGGGCGCCGTCACAGGTCCGTCAGCGGATCCAGGCCGTGTTCGGGGAACACCGCCCGTCTGGTCGCCAGCACCGCCTGGTCCACCGGGCTCGCCGGATCGTAGCCGTTCCCCCACCCCGCAACCTCCACCACGTCGGTCCCATCGGTCATCCGGCGCGGCGCGATCTCGTCGGTCCGCCTCCGTACGAACTCCCGCCACGTCTCGGGCGTGGCGGTGCCCGGCGCGATCGAGCGTCCGGCGGCCTCGGCCAGCAGGTGGGTCCACGCGCGCGGCACCACCTGCACCAGCTCGTAGCCCCCGCCGCCCGTGACCAGCCACCGGCCGCCCGCCAGCTCGTGCGCCAGCCGGTGCAGCGCCGCGTACGCCGTCCGCTGCCCGTCCACGCTGAGGATCAGGTGCGCCAGCGGGTCGAGCGCGTGGCTGTCGCAGCCGTGCTGGGTCACCAGCACCTGCGGCCGGAACGACTCCAGCAGCCGGGGCACCACCGCGTCGAAGGCGCGCAGCCAGGCGGCGTCGCCGGTGCCGGGCGGGAGCGCGACGTTCACCGCGGTGCCCTCGGCGCCCGGCCCGCCGGTCTCGCCGGGGAAACCGGTGCCGGGGAACAGCGTCCGCGGCGTCTCGTGCAGGCTGATCGTCAGTACCCGCGGGTCGTCGTAGAAGGCCGCCTGCACGCCGTCGCCGTGATGGACGTCGATGTCGACGTAGGCCACCCGCTCGGCGCCGTTGGCCAGCAGCCAGGCGATCGCGATCGCCGGGTCGTTGTAGACGCAGAACCCGCTGGCCGCCTCGGGGAGCGCGTGGTGCAGGCCGCCGGAGATGTTGGCGGCGTGCTCGGCCTCGCCCGACCACACCGCCCGGGCCCCGGCGACCGACGCCCCGGCCACCAGGGCGGACGCGTCGTGCATGCCCGGGAACACGGGGTTGTCAGTACTGCCGAGCCCGTACCGCGGCTCGGGCAGGCCGGTGGCGCCCACGTGCTTCACGGCCGCGATGTAGGCGTCGTCGTGGACGAGCCCCAGCAGCTTGTCGTCGGCGGCCGGGAACTCCTCGACCCGCACGTTGGGCTGGTCGAGCAGGCCGTACTCGCGGGCCAGGGCCATCGTCAGCTCGACCCGCACGGGGTTCATGGGGTGGCCGGGGCCGAAGTCGTAGGAGATGAGCCGGTCGTCCCAGAAGATCGTGAGCCCGCAGCCATCGGCGGGCGCGGGGGACGGGACGCTGCTCATGGCCCTCACGCTACCGTTCCCCCCTCACCCCGGCCGCGTGGCCTGGGTCACACTCGGCCGCGGGCGGGCGAGGGGGTGCGCTTGGGGTACGCGAGGAAGTTGCCAGGTGAACTATCGACCAAAAATGGGCATTCAGCTAACACACCGGAAACAGAAGCGGGGGGCAGGGATGAAGACCGCAGACGAGACGGCCGCACCCGACGACGCCCCGCAGGGCCCGGTGGCCCCGGAGGCACCGGATGCATCGGATGCATCAGAGGCATCAGAGGCATCAGAGGCATCAGAGGCACCGAAAGCTTCGAAGGCCCGGGAAATCCCGGAAGTCCCGGCGGCCCCGGGCGCCACGGCGGAGGACGGTGCCGCGTACGACCGCGACCCCAGTGTCCGGAGCAGGGCCATCTCCACGGCCATCCGGCTCGGCGTGCGCCCGTTCCTCCACCGGGTTCCGGGCCATCCGGTGGGCGTCCGCACCGCCCGGTCGACCGTGGACGTCGCCTCCATGCTGGTACGCCCCAGCCAGGGCGTACGGGTGCGGCAGGTGGTCGATCCGCAGGTGGAGAGCGGACGATCCCGGCGGTCCGTACGGGGCGAATGGCTCGTGACCCGGGATGGTGGGGAGCGGCCCTCCGCTGGGGCCGTCCTTTACCTGCACGGGGGCGGGTACGTGGTCTGCTCGCCCCGCACCCACCGGCCGATCACCTCCCGGCTGGCGCTCGACACCGGACTCCCGGTCTTCGCGCCCCGCTACCGGCTGGCGCCCGAGCACCCCTTCCCGGCCCCGCTGGAGGACGCCCTGGCCGCGTACCGCTGGCTGCTGGACCGCGGCGTCCCCGCCTCCGGCATCGTCATCGCCGGGGACTCGGCGGGCGGGCACCTGGCCGCGTCGCTGACCGGCGAGATCTGCCGGACGGGGCTGCCGCGACCGGCCGGCACCGTCCTGTACTCCCCCTGGATCGACCTGACCTGCGAGCTGTCCATCGAGGCGCAGCGGCTGGCCCGCGACCCGTACATCAGTGCCCGCTCGGCACGGCGGGTGGCACGGCTCGTGGTGGGCGCGGCCGGGTTCGAGGACCCGCGGCTGGCCCTGCTCACCTCCCCCTGGGCCGACACTCCCCCGTTCCTGATCCAGGTGGGCGGGGACGAGGTGCTGCGGGCCGAGGGGGAGGCGTTCGCCGAGGCGCTGGGCGCGGCCGGGAACCGGTGCGAGCTCCAGGTGTGGAAGGGCCAGATGCACGTCTTCCAGATGCTCAACCGCGTCCTGCCCGAGGCGAGCGCGGCGATGGACGAGACCCGTCGCTTCGTCCGCTCGGTCGTGGGCGGCGCCACCCCGGCCGCCGGCACCGCCACCGGTACCGCCACCGGCACCGGCACCGGCACCGGTACCGGCACCGAGGCCGCTTGACGGCGGGGTGAGGGGTTCGCGCGTCAGCCGCGCCGTTCCGGGAGCGGGCCTCCGGCCGGCCCCTCCGCCCGGCCTTCGCCGTTCGGCCGGTCTCCGGCGTCCGCCGGAGCGGCGCCCGGCCGCGACCGGCGCGCGATCATCAGCCCGGCCAGTGCGGCGAGGGCGGCCACGCCCTCCCCGACGGCGCTGACGGTCTTCTCCCCGTACCAGACCGGCTCGTACATGTCGGGCAGCGGTCCGAGCGCGCCCACGTCGACGAAGTAGTACAGCACCACGGCGCCGAACGCGCTGGCCGCCACCAGGAACGCCACGGCGTAGGTCCACCACCGGGCCCACGCCAGGATCAGCAGCCCGGCCAGCGCCGCGACCACCGCCTGCGCGCGGAAGAGGGCGTCACCGCCGATGCCACCGCCCTCCACGTAGGCCATGTCGGGCGCGAAGACCCAGTGGACGTAGGCGTCGGCGGCCAGACCGGCCGCCACGAGCACGCGCAGCAGGATTCCCATACCTACTACACGGCCACAAGGACCGGTTCGGATCAACCGGTCGGGGAGGTGACATTCGCGATAGTCGATCTTCGTCGCGGCGTCGCGGCGTCCCGGCGGCGCCGCGGCCCAGAAGTGCGGCGGCGCGGCGCGGTCAGCCGCCGGCGAGTTCGCGGCCCCGGTCGTGCGCGGCCTGGATGGCCTCCAGGACGGCGGCGCGGACGCCGTGCTTCTCCAGCTCGCGGATCGCGGCGATCGTCGTCCCGCCGGGCGAGGTCACCGCCTCGCGCAGCAGCACCGGGTGCTCGCCGGAGTCGCGCAGCATGACGGCGGCGCCCACGGCCGACTGGATGACCATCTCCAGCGCCGCCGCCCGCGGCATGCCGAGGAGGATGCCCGCGTCCACCATGGCCTCGACCAGGTAGTAGAAGTAGGCCGGGCCGCTGCCGGACAGGGCGGTGGCGCCGTCCTGCAGCGTCTCGGGCAGGCGCAGCACCTTGCCGACCGGCGACAGCAGCTCCTCGGCCTGCTTGAGGTGCTCCTCGCCCGCGTGCGACCCGGCCGAGATGACGCTCATCGCCTCGTCCACGTGCACCGGCGTGTTGGACATGACCCGCACGACGGGGACGCCCTCGGGCAGCCGCGCCTCGATGAAGCCGGTGGTGATGCCCGCCGCCATCGAGATGACCAGCCGCCCCGGCCGCACGTGCGGGCCGATCTCCTCCAGCAGGACGCCCATGTCCTGCGGCTTGACCGCCAGGACCAGGGTCTCGGCGGTGGACGCGGCCTCGACGTTGCGGGTGATCTCGATGCCGTGCCGTTCGCGCAGCAGGGCGCCGCGCTCGTCCCGGCGGACGGTGGCCATCAGCTCGGAAGGGGCGAGTCCGGCCCGCAGGACCCCGGACAGCAGCGCCTCGCCCATCTTCCCGGCACCCAGAATCGCGATCATTTGTGCACCTTGACGTGGGGATTCAACGACCATTTCAGCCTAGCGTCCCGCCCCCCGGCCCTCGCGCGCCGAACGCGCGATCCGGCCGGGCCGCAGCTCACGGCCGGGCCGCAGGTCACGGCCGCGCGGACGGGCCGTCTACGACCTGGTGGCCACCGAACGCAGGAAGAAGCCGAGGTTGGCGGGACGCTCGGCCATCCGCCGCATGAAGTAGCCGTACCACTCGTCCCCGTAGGCGACGTAGACGCGCACCCGGGCGCCCTGCGCGGCCAGGCGCCGCTGCTCGTGGGGCCGGATGCCGTACAGCATCTGGTACTCGAAGTCGTCGGGCTCGCGCTCGTTCAGCACCGCGAGCGCGGCGGCGATCTCCACCAGGCGCGGGTCGTGGGTGGCGAGCATCGGATAGCCCTTGCCGGCCATCAGGACCTTCATGCACCGCACGTAGGACCGGTCGACCTCGTCCTTGCCGGTGAAGGCCACGGTGTCGGGCGCGGCGTAGGCGCCCTTGCACAGCCGTACGCGGGAGCCCTCGTAGGCCAGCTCGGCGCAGAACTCCTCGGCGCGGCGCAGGTACGCCTGGATCGCCACGCCCGTGTCGGGGAAGTCGCGCCGCAGCTCGTGCAGGACGCGAAGGGTGGAGTCGACCGTCTCGTGGTCCTCGGTGTCGAGGGTGACCGTGGTGCTCGCCGAACGCGCCGCGCCGCAGATCCGGCGGGCGTTCTCCAGCGCCCGGTCCTCGTCGAACGCCTGCCCGACCGCGGTGAGCTTGAGCGACACCTCGGCCCGCGCGCCCAGGCCCGCGGCCGACAGCCGGTCCAGCAGTTCGAGGTACCGCTTGACGGCCACGTCGGCCTGGCCCTCGTCGGGGGCGGCCTCGTCCAGCACGTCCAGGCTGACCAGCAGCCCCGCGCCGGTGAGCGTCTCGGTGGCGCGCAGCGCGTCGTCGAGCGACTCGCCCGCGATGAACCGGCGTACGACGCCGCGGGTCAGCGGCGCGGTCCGGACGAGCCGGCGGGCTCCTCCGCTGCGCGAGGCGGCCAGCAATGCCTGACGAAACACTTCCCCGATCCCCTTCTCCGGACGGGACGGCCGCGCCCCGCCCTCCCCAGGTTAACGTCCGGGCAGGGGGCCGGGATCATGACACGGTGCCGACCTTGGAGCCGCCGCCGTACCGCTGGACGTACTGCGCCACCTCGGCCGTCCGCACCGCCTCGAACAGGGCCGACGACCGGGTCCTGTCCAGCAGGACCACGCTCTGCCTGGCCCGCTGGGCGCTGCCCTTGTGGGGCACCGTCATGAAGCTCACATCGCCGGGCCGCACGCCGCGCATGCTGAGCGCCAGCGAGCGCAGCTTGCCCGCCGAGACCGAGTCGTCCACGCTGATCGACTTGGTGAACGCGGACAGGAACCGGTCCAGCTTGATCGGGTTGCTGATCGTGCCGCCGTCCGCGGCCTTCTGCGCCAGCGCGCGCAGGAACGCCTGCTGGCGCCGGATCCGGTCGAAGTCACCGTTGGGCAGGTTGTAGCGCTGCCGGACGAACAGCAGCGCCTTCTCGCCGTCCAGCCGCTGCCGTCCGGCCTGCCAGTGCACCTTGCGGGCCGGGTCGTAGACGCTCTCCTTGATGTCCACCTCGACGCCGCCGAGCGCGTCGGTCATCGACTTGAACCCGTTGAAGTCGATCGCGCCGAAGTGGTCGATCCGGATGCCGGTGAGGTTCTCCACGGTCTCGATCAGCAGCGGCGGGCCGCCGAAGGAGAACGCGGCGTTGATCTTCTGCGGGCCGTAGCCGGGGATCTGCACCCAGGAGTCCCGGGGGAACGAGATCACGTACGCCTTGCTGCGATCGGCCGGCAGGTGCAGCAGCATGATCGTGTCCGACCTCTGCTGACCCGGCTTCCAGACCGGCCCGTCCGAGCCGGTGGTCCCCACCTCGGCGCGGGTGTCGGACCCGACCAGCAGCCAGTTCTCGGTGCCGGTGACGCTGGGGCCGGGGCGCTTCTTGCCGCTCGGCATCACACCGGGCAGCCGGTCGATGTTGCCGTTGTAGGAGGACTCGCGCTGCCAGGCGAGGCCGGCGACGCCCACCGCCACCAGCACGACGAACACCGCCACGGCGGCCAGGATCCGGAGCCCGCGGCGCTTGCGGGGAGCCTTCCCCGGAGCCGTGCCCGGCCCGTCGTCCCCGGAGCCGTGCCCGCCGGGACCCGGAAGCCCGCCGGAGGGCGCGGCCGCGGGGTCACCGGAGTCACCGTGACCCCCGGGCCGCCGTGCCTGGGGGGAACCGGGGAGGTCATGGGGGTTCATGCCGCGCGAGGTTATCAGCCGTCCCCGGTGGTCAGACCCTCCTCCGCGTGGCCGCAATCGGCGCCCGTCCCGGCCGTCACGACCACGCGAGATCCTGTGATAAATCCGTCCGTCAGCCGGTACGGCGGCGCAGCGTGACCGCCCCCAGCGCCAGCGCCAGCAGCGCGCAGCCGAAGATCACAACGATGTCCAGGATCAGCGTGCCGCTGAACCCGGGCTCCGCCGTCACCTCCCGCATGGCGTCGGTCGCGTACGACAGGGGCAGCACGTTCGAGATCGCCTCCAGCCAGCCGGCCATCTGCTCGCGCGGCACGAGCAGGCCGCACAGCAGCGTCTGCGGCAGGATGAACGCGGGCATGAACTGCACCGCCTGGAACTCGGTCCGGGCGAAGGCGCTGGCGAACAGCCCGAGCGCCATGCCGAGCAGCGCGTCCAGCACCGCCACCAGCAGCAGCGTCCAGGCCGACCCGGCCAGGTGGAGGTCGAGCCAGGTCAGCGAGATCGCCAGCACCACCCCGACCTGGACGAACGCCAGCAGGCCGAACGCCAGGGCGTACCCCAGCAGCAGGTCGAGCTTGGCGATCGGCATGGTCATCAGCCGTTCCAGCGTGCCGCTGGTGCGCTCGCGCAGGGTGCCCACGCTGGTCACGATGAACATGATCACCAGCGGGAAGATCCCCAGCAGCATCGGCCCGATCCGGTCGAACGCCCCCGGCCGGTCGAACACGTACCGCAGCAGGATCATCAGGATCGACGGCACGCCCAGCATGAGGGCGATCGTCCGCCGGTCGTGACGGAGCTGGCGCAGGATGCGCCGCGCGGTGGCCAGGGTGATCCCGATGTTCACGATGTGCTCCCCGTGCTCGCAGCGTGGCCGGTGATCAGGTGGAGGAAGGCGCCCTCCAGGTCGCGGGCGCCGGTACGGGAGCGCAGCGACTCGGGGGTGCCGTCGGCCAGGATCCGGCCCTCGCGCATCAGCAGCAGCCGGTCGGTGCGGCCCGCCTCGTCCATGACATGGCTGGACACCAGCAGGGTGGTGCCGTGCCCGGCCAGCTCCCGGAACAGCTCCCACAGCTCCTCGCGCAGCACCGGGTCCAGCCCCACCGTGGGCTCGTCCAGGACGAGCAGTTCCGGCGAGCCGAGCAGGGCGACCGCCAGGTTGGCGCGGCTGAGCTGGCCGCCCGAGAGCGTTCCCACGATCTGGTCGCGGGACCGGCCGAGGCCGACCTCCGCGATGACCCGGTCGACGTCGGAACGCGGGGCGCCCAGCACGGAGGCGAAGTAGCGCAGGTTCTCGCGGACGGAGAGGTCGGCGTACACGGCGGGCGACTGGGTGGCGTAGCCGACCCGGCGGCGCAGCCCGGCGGACCCGGCCGGCTCGCCGAGGACGGACACCTCGCCGTCCTGGACGATCTGGACCCCGACCAGGGCCCTCATCAGCGTGGTCTTGCCGCACCCGCTGGGGCCGAGCAGCCCCACCACCGAGCCGGGCGCCACCTCGAAGGTGAGCCCGTGCAGGACCTCACGGCCGCCCCGTACCACCCGCAGGTCGCGCACGCGGACCGCCGGTCTAGAACTCATCATGTGTTGAATTTAGGTGGACGTCCGGACGCGGTCAAGGGCCCGTACCCGTCCTCCGGAAAAGGGACGCCCCGCTCCGGGCACGGGAAAGGGCCGCCCCGCGGCGCGCGGGCACGGCGCGCGGCAGGTGGCGGGCGGCAGGCGGCAGGCGGCAGGCGGCAGGCGGCAGGCGGCGGGGGCGAACGGAAGGGTCAGGCGAGGTACTGCTGGATGACCGGCGCCAGCAACTCGACCAGTTCCTCGGAGGAGGCCGACGCGATCGGCTCGACCCGGAGCACGTACCGGAGGATCATCACGCCGATCATCTGGCCTGCGGCGGCGTTGATCCGCAGCATCGGGATCCCGTGCGTCTCCCCCGTCCGGCCGAACAGGGCCGTGGTCACGAACTCGCGGAGCAGCACCGCGGCCTGCTCGTTGGTCATCGCGGAACGGAGCATGGCCAGGATCGGCGGGCGCCGCTCGTCGTCGCCCCAGATCTCCAGGAACGTGCGGACCATGGTCTCGCCGAGGTGTTCCCGAGGCGTCTCCGTGATCCGGGGCACCAGCCGCGAGAGGTCCAGCGGGAACCGCATGGCCTCGACGAAGACGCCCTCCTTGTTGCCGAAGAAGTGGTGGACCAGGGCCGGGTCGACCTCGGCGGAACGGGCGATGGCGCGCAGCGAGGCACCGTCGTACCCCTTCTCGGCGAACAGGTCGCGGGCCGCCGCCAGGATCGCCTCGCGGGTCTCGGTCGGCCCGGGGCGGCGGCCGGGGCCACGGCCCGTGCCACGGCGGACGGGAGCGGACCGGCCGGGCGGCCGGGCCGGATCGGTCACCGCACGCTCCGGCGGGAGACCTCGCCGCCGGGCGTGACCTCCCAGGTGTGGTCGGCGGCGGCCAGGTGGAGGCGGGCGAACGCCAGCGCCTCGGCCAGGTCCTCCATCCGGTCGGCGCGGGTCGCCGCGCGGCGGGTGTTGACCTCCAGCACGATGTGGCCGCGGTAGCCGTCGTCGGCCAGCTTCTCCAGCATCGGGCCGCACGGCTGGTTGCCGCGGCCCGGCACCAGGTGCTCGTCCTTGTTGGTGACGCCGACGCCGTCGGCCAGGTGGATGTGGCGCAGCCGGTCGCCGAGGTCACCGGCCATGTCGACGGCGTCGGAGCCCGAGACCGCGGTGTGCGACAGGTCCAGCGTCACGTACGGGTAGTCCTGGTCGACCGGGTTCCAGTCGGGGAGGTACATGCCCGCCTCGGCACCGCGCGCCTTGAGCGGGAACATGTTCTCGACCGCGAACAGGACGTCGGTCTCCTCCTGCATCCGGGCGAGCCCCTCGACGAACTCCCGGGCGTACTCGCGCTGCCAGCGGAACGGCGGGTGCACCACGACCACCTCGGCGCCCAGCTCCTCGGCGACCTCCTTGGAACGCACCAGCTTGCCCCAGGGCTCGCGGCCCCAGACCCGCTGGGTGAGCAGCAGGCAGGGCGCGTGGATCGACTTGATCGGGACCTGGTGGTAGTCGGAGAGCCGGCGCAGCACGTTGAGGTCCTGCGAGGAGGCGTCGGTGGAGACCATGACCTCGATGCCGTCGTACCCGAGCAGCGCGGCGATCTCGAAGGCGCTGGGCACCTTCTCGGGGTAGACCGACGCGGTGGACAACGTGATCGGCGCGTCCGGTACGCGGACGGCCGGGGTTGCGGCGCCGTTGTGCTGCGGGGTCAAGGCTCGCCTCGCCTGGGTGGTCGCTGAGCAGTTCCGTCGTGGGCTCCGTCGGGCAGGACCCGATGGCTCCCCCTGCCCCGCCCGCGGGCTCACGCAACGGAAAGCCTATGCGCCCGCGGGCCCCAAGAAACCCTCGGGTGGCGGTGAACCTGATTTCTTGACGCCCGGATTGACTACGCTGGGTCCCCGTGGCCGAGATCGCTCCGGGGGCCGTACCGAGCCCCAACATCTGGAACTCGCCGCGGGTGTACGAGCTCGAGAACCGCGCCGTGGACCCCGACGGCGTCCTCGATTCGGCGATGCGCGCGATCCGGCCCTGGGCCGGGGCGACGGTCCTCGACGTCGGCTGCGGCACGGGCTTCCACCTGCCCTTCTTCGCCCGCGAGGGCGCCCAGGTGATCGGGGTCGAACCGCATTCCGGGCTGGCCGCGGCGGCCCGCCGGCGCGTCCGCGACCTGCCGAACGTCACCGTCCGGGTCGGCGCGGCGCAGGCGTTGCCGCTTCCGGACGCCTCGGTGGACGTGGTCCACGCCCGGTGGGCGTACTTCTTCGGGCCCGGGTGCGAGCCGGGGCTGGCCGAGCTGGACCGGGTGGTGCGGCGCGGCGGCGCGATCTTCATCATCGACAACGACGCCACCCGGTCCACCTTCGGCGGCTGGTTCCGCCGGAGCCTGCCCTCCTACGACCCCGCGGCGGTGGAGCGGTTCTGGACGCGGCGCGGCTTCCGGCGGGAGCCGCTGACGATCCGGTGGTCGTTCGGCGACCGCGCCGACCTGGCCGCGGTCCTGCGGATCGAGTTCCCGCCCGAGCTGGCCGGCGAGGTCCTGCGCGAGCACGAGGGATGCGAGGTGGACTACGCGGTGAATCTGTGGTGGCGTTACGCCTGACCGAGGGTCGGAGGGGGCGGAAGGGGCAGCGCATGGGCCGGGCCGGCAGGACGGGCCGCGGGATCCTCACGGCGACCGCGCTCGGCGCGGGAGCGGCCGGCCTGGGCGCCGCCGGGGCCGGCCTGGCGGTGCAGCGCCGGGCCCTGCACCGGCTGCGGCTCCGCCCCGACCCGTACGCGGGCGAGCCGTTCGGGTCGCTGCGCGGGCGGCCGGTGACGGTGCGCACCGCGGACGGCGTCCGGCTGCACGCGGAGATCGACGGCGAGGACCGCACCGATCTGGCGATCGTCTTCTGCCACGGCTGGGCCCTCACCCAGGACTCCTGGCACTTCCAGCGCAGGGCGCTGAGCGGGCTGGGCCGGCTGGTCTTCTGGGACCAGCGCGGGCACGGCCGTTCCGACGGCGGCGACCGCGCCGCCTACGTGCTGCCCAGGCTGGCGCACGACCTGGCGGCGGTCATCGAGGGCACCGTCCCGCCGCGGACCCCGGTGGTGCTGGTCGGCCATTCCATGGGCGGCATGACGATCATGCGGTTCGCCGACGAGTTCCCCGGCCTGATCGGGAGCAAGGTGATCGCCACCGGCCTGGTGTGCACGTCGTCGGGCTCGCTCGCCGAGGTCACGCTGGGCCTGCCGGTCGCGCTGACCCGGGCCACGCGCCGGGTGCTGCCCGCGGCCCTGCGCGCGGCCGGCGCCGGGTCGGCGGTCATCGAGCGGGTACGCGACCTGGGCCGGGCCGGTTCCATGCTGATCGAGGACCTGGTGGCGTTCGGCCCGGACGCCGGGCCCGCCGCGGTGGCCTTCACCGAACGGATGATCTCGGGGACCCGGATGGACGCGTTCCTCGGCTTCCTCCACTCGATGATCACTCATGAGGTGATCAGCGAGTGCGGCGCCCTGGGCGGGGCCGAGACGCTGGTGATCGCCGCCGAGCACGACCGGCTCACCCCGGTCGGCCACGCGCTCAAGATCGCCGGATGTCTGCCGGCCGCCCGGCTGGAGATCGTCCCGTCCGCCGGGCACATGGCCATGCTGGAGCGCCCGGCGGTCGTCTCGGGCCATCTGGCCGAGCTGATCGGAAGCGCCCGCGGCTCCCTCGCCGGCCGCCCCTGACCTACGGCCCGCCCGCCGGACGGGCCGGCGCACTAGCGGATCGGTAAGACCAAGCTAACTTCAGATCACGGCAATCTCACCGTCCGTTTCCGGCGACCTCTCCGCCATCGCCCGGTCAGCTCCGGTCACGGAAGCTTTGCCCGTACGCGGGCGGCACGCGTGTCCCGGACCGGAGTGTCGGCGCGGACCCCTACGCTTCGTCGCATGGCGAAGGCGAAGACGGCGAAGCCGGCGTACCGCTGCGCGGAGTGCGGCTGGCAGACCTCCAAGTGGGTGGGCCGCTGCGGCGAGTGCCAGGTGTGGGGTTCGGTCACCGAGGCCGGCTCCGCCACCCCCGCCCGCGTCGTGGCCGCGGGGGCGGTCAGCTCCCCGGCCCTGCCGATCGGCAAGGTCGACGTCCGCTCCTCCCAGACCCGTCCGACCGGCCTGGACGAACTCGACCGGGTCCTCGGCGGCGGCCTCGTGCCGGGCGCCGTCGTCCTGCTGGCCGGAGAGCCCGGCATCGGCAAGTCCACCCTGCTCCTGGAAGTGGCCGCGCTCGCCTCCACCCCCAGGCGGGGCGACGGCGCCCCCGCCTCGCCACCGCCGCCCGGCGGCCCCGATGCCCTCGGCGGCGCCGGCGGTCCGGGCACGCCGCCCGGCGGCCCCGCCGGCGCCCGCAGCCCGGTCCTGTACATCACCGGCGAGGAGTCGGCCGAGCAGGTCCGGCTGCGCGCCGACCGGGTCGGCGCCATCACCGACGACCTCTACCTGGCCGCCGAGACCGAGCTGTCGGCCGTCCTCGGGCACGTCGAGCAGGTCGAGCCCACCCTCATGGTCGTCGACTCGATCCAGACGATCGGCACCTCCGAGGCCGACGGGGCGCCCGGCGGCGTCACCCAGATCCGCGAGGTCACCGCCAACCTCATCCGGGTCGCCAAGGAACGCGGCATCACCGTGGTCCTGGTCGGCCACGTCACCAAGGAGGGCGCCATCGCCGGGCCCCGCCTGCTGGAGCACCTGGTGGACGTGGTGCTCTACTTCGAGGGCGACCGGCACAGCCGGCTCCGGATGATCCGCGCCGTGAAGAACCGCTACGGCCCCACCGACGAGCTGGGCTGCTTCGACCTCTCCGAGGTGGGCATCGTCGGGCTGCCCGACCCCAGCGGGCTGTTCCTGACCCGCCGCGAGGAGCCGGTGCCCGGCACCTGCGTGACCGTCACCCTGGAAGGCCGCCGGCCGCTGGTCGCCGAGGTGCAGGCCCTGGTGGCCAAGTCGCACCTGCCCTCGCCCCGCCGCGCCACGTCCGGGCTGGACACCTCCCGGGTCGCGATGGTCCTGGCCGTGCTGGCCCAGCGCTGCAAGATCTCCATGCACGAGCAGGACGTGTACGTCTCGACGGTCGGCGGGGTGCGGCTGTCGGAGACCTCGGTCGACCTCGCCCTGGCCCTGGCGGTGGCTGGCTCCACCGTGGAGCAGGCCCTGTCCGGCAGCCTGATCGCGCTGGGCGAGGTCGGGCTCGCCGGTGAAGTGCGGGTCGTCCCCGGCGTGCAGCGGCGCCTGGGCGAGGCGACACGGCTCGGTTTCAAGCACGCCGTGGTGCCGCGCGGATCGCTCGAACTGGGCGATGGGACCCCCCTCAAGCGCGCGGATCCGCAACTGATGAGCTATGAAGGCATGAAAGTGATGGAAGTGGACAGCCTGCAGCAGGCGTTGCAGGTCGCCTTCACGGCGCCGTGACAGCGGCCCCGCCAGGGCGTTCCGGTCTCACTGTCCACGCTTACGTCCAGGTGGGGAACCCGTGACGGAGGGCTCCTCGGTAAACTGACGCCGTCCAGCGACCTCCGGGGGCCAGGTGCCAGCACACGACAAAGGTCATGATGAACGCCGCCGGGCCACGCTCGCCGCGGTGGCCCCGGGCACGGCGATCCGCGACGGACTGGAGCGGATCCTGCGGGGGCACACCGGCGGGCTGATCGTGCTCGGCTACGACAAGCTCGTCGAGGAGCTGTGCACGGGCGGCTTCGAGCTCGACGTCGAGTTCTCCGCCACGCGGCTGCGCGAGCTCGCCAAGATGGACGGCGCGATCGTGCTCGACGGCTCGCACACGCGGATCGTCCGCGCCGCGGTCCATCTGGTGCCGGACTCGACGATCCCCACCGAGGAGTCGGGCACCCGCCACCGCACCGCCGAGCGGGTGGCCCGCCAGACCGGCTACCCCGTCATCTCGGTGAGCCAGTCGATGCACATCATCGCGCTCTACCTCGACGGGATCCGCTACGTCATGGAGGACTCGGCGGCCATCCTGTCCAAGGCCAACCAGGCCCTCGCCACGCTCGAACGCTACAAGCTGCGGCTCGACGAGGTCTCCGGCACGCTCTCCGCCCTGGAGATCGAGGACCTGGTGACCGTGCGGGACGTCAGCGCGGTCGTGCAGCGGCTGGAGATGGTGCGCCGCATCGCCGACGAGATCGAGGGCTACGTCGTCGAGCTCGGCACCGACGGGCGGCTGCTCTCCCTCCAGCTCGACGAACTGGTCTCGGGCGTGGACGTCGACCGCGAGCTGATCGTGCGCGACTACCCGTCCGCCGGCGCCCGCGACCGCGGTTTCGACAGCGTCCTGGCCGCCCTGGACCGGCTGTCGGCCAACGAGCTGCTCGACCTGTCCACGGTCGCCGAGGTGATGGGCTTCGCCGGCCCCGACGCGCTCGACCTCCCGGTCAGCCCCAAGGGCTTCCGGCTGCTGGCCAAGGTCCCCCGCCTCCCCGGGCTGGTGGTCGAACGGCTCGTGGAGCACTTCGGCGGGCTGCAGAAGCTCCTGGCCGCCGGCATCGACGACCTCCAGGGCGTCGGCGGCGTGGGCGAGGCCCGTGCGCGCAGCGTCCGGGAGGGGCTGTCCCGGCTGGCCGAGTCCTCGATCCTGGAGCGCTACGTCTGATCCGGCGGTGAGCCGCCGGTGATCCGCCGGTGGTGGTCCGGCGGTGGTGGTCCGGCGGTGGTGGTCCGGCGGTGGTGGTCCGGCGGCACGTCAGCGGAGGCGGAAGACCTGTCTCGGCACCTTGTACCCGTCCGGCTTGAGCGTCGCGACGTACGTGCCGGGCCGCGCGCTCGCCCGCTCGCCCTCGCAGTCCTCGCCGGACCGCCTGCGGTCCCAGCTCACGGTGGCGGCGTACGGCACGCCGCGGCGCAGCTCCTTGACCGAGGAGGCCGGGCCGCGCGCGCAGGCCGACGAGGACCAGACGCGGTCGGGCCCGGAGGTGATCCGCACGTCGAGCGCGCCGGGACCGACATCGAGCCTGCACGTCCGGGCGCCGGTGTTCACCGCGGTCACCCGGAACCGGGGCCGGTCTCCGGCGGCGTAGGTGTCGCGGGACACCGCCATGGTGACGACGACGTCCTCGGGATCGCAGGCGTCACCGTCCCTCCGCACGGCCTTCGGGGTCATGGTCACCTTGGTCGTCGCGGTGACGGTGACGGTCGGCATCGCCGTCGGGACCGCGGGCTGCGAGGGCGCGGCCGACGGCCGCTCCCGTTCGGTCTCCGCGCCCCCGGACGAGCACGCCCAGCCCAGGACGCCGACCACGACGACGACTCCGGCCAGCGCCGCCGCGCGGCGCCGCCAGTACTGGTCGATACCCGAACCGTCGCCCTCACGTCCAGTATCCGAACCCATACGGTCAGTATGCATTCTTTGATCTTCGTTGCGGCGCCGACCCGCCGGACCGGCCCGCCGTGCCAGAATGGCGGCACACCATGAGCACCGCCTACACCGATCCGATCCTCCACTGGTACGGGGCCAACGCCCGCGATCTTCCCTGGCGGGCCCCGGACGCGACGCCCTGGGGCGTCCTGGTCAGCGAGTTCATGCTGCAGCAGACGCCCGTCGCCCGGGTGCTCCCCGTCTGGCACCGGTGGATGGAACGCTGGCCCACGCCCGCGTCCCTGGCCGCCGAGCCCTCCGGCGAGGCCGTACGGGCCTGGGGCCGGCTCGGCTACCCGCGCCGCGCGCTGCGGCTGCACGGGAGCGCCGCCGCGATCGTCGAACGGCATGGCGGGCGGGTGCCGTCCTCCCACGACGACCTGCTGGCCCTGCCCGGCATCGGCGCGTACACCGCCGCGGCGGTCGCCAGCTTCGCCTTCCGCCGGCGGCACGCCGTCCTGGACACCAACGTGCGGCGCGTCCTGGCGCGGCTGTGCTCGGGCGTGGAGTACCCGCCCAGGTCGCAGACCAGGGCCGAGGTGCGGCTGGCCGAGTCGCTGCTGCCGCTCGATCCGCCCACCGCGGCCCGCTGGTCGGTCGCGGTCATGGAACTGGGCGCCCTGGTCTGCACGGCCCGCACGCCGCGCTGCGTCGACTGCCCGGTGACCGGGCAGTGCGCGTGGCAGCGCGCCGGACGTCCCGCCTACGACGGGCCGCCCCGGCGCGGCCAGACCTACGCGGGCACCGACCGCCAGTGCCGGGGACGCCTCCTGGCGGTCCTGCGCGACGCCGAGGGCCCGGTCGAGAAGGGCGCGCTCGACGTGGTCTGGGCGGACGCCGTCCAGCGCGAGCGGGCCCTGGACGCCCTGATCGCCGACGGCCTGGTCGACCCGCTCGACGACGGCCGCTACGCGCTTCCGGCCTGACGTCCGCACCGGAACCGGCCGCCGCGCCCCGGGCCCCGTCCGCTCCTCGCCGCCAGGGCCGCTCCTCGCCGTCCGGGCGACTCACGTCCAGAACAAAACGCTCATATGAGCAAATGCAGGCCCTATCTAGGGTCATTTACGCCACGTATGGACATCTTGGACGGAATCGGAGGGGCGCGGCCCGGCTCCGTCCATGGAAAACCCTTGGAACGGCGACACGGCGAGGGCTTACCGTAGGCCGGTGCGTGACCTCGCGAGCCTCCCCAAGGCACATCTGCATGTCCATCTGGAGAGCACCGTACGATGGCCGACCCTCCGGGAGATCGGGAAGGCCAACGGCGTCACCTTCCCCGAGCATCTGGAGGCCGGGCATACCTTCGGCGGCTTCGCCGACTTCTTCGTCCAGAACGACCTGGTGCGCTCATCCCTGCGGCGCGCCGAGGACTTCCGCCGGATCGCCTACGAGTACTGCGAGGACGAGGCCGCCCAGGGCACGCGCTACGCGGAGGTGTCGTTCACTGCCGCGGCGCATGGCGAACGGGTCGGCGATCTGGAGATGCCGCTGGTCGCCGTCCTGGAGGGCCTGGCCAGGGGAGGCGCGGAGTTCGGCATCGAATGCCGGCTGATCCTGGACCATTCCCGCCGCAGATCCGTGGAGCGCGCCTGGCGGACGCTGGACCTGGCGCGGCGGTACGAGGAGGTCGTCGCCATCGGGCTGGCGGGCGACGAGGCCCATCCGGGCGACCCGTTCACGGCGGTCTTCGAGGCGGCCGGGGAGGCGGGGCTCCACGTCGTCCACCACGCGGGCGAGGCGGAGGGCGCCGCCAGCATCCGGCAGGCCCTGACGGCGGGACGGACCGAGCGGCTGGGACACGGCATCCGCGTCCTGGACGATCCCGACCTGGTGGCGGAGGTACGGGACCGGCGGATCCCCCTGGAGGTCTGCCCCTCGTCCAACGTGGTCCTCGGATTCGCCCCCTCGCCCGCCGAGCACCCCTTCCAGCGCCTCCGCGAGGCCGGCCTCGTCGTGACGGTCAACACCGACATCCCGTCGATGACCGGGACGCGGCTGGCCGGGGAGTACGCGCTCGTGCGGGACACGTTCGGCTACGACGACGCCGTCCTCGCGGAACTGGCCCGGGCGAGCGTCGCGTCCTCCTTCGCCCCCGAGGCCGTCAAGGCCCGGATCGGCGCGGGGATCGACGCGTGGCTCGCCACGGCGGCCGGGAAGCCTGAGGAGCCCACAGGGCCCACGGAGCCCGTGGAGTCCGGGGTGGATCCCCTCGCGAACGGTCACGCTCAGTAACCATTTCGGCAACGGGAAGGGGCCCGGACCGGAGGATCCGGTCCGAGCCCCTTACGCACTTTTGGGCGGGCGATCAGTCTTTGTTGAAGTTGACCGCGCCCTCGATCGGCGGCGGGCTGTCGGGGACCGTCGACGGCTTCGGCACACCCTTGAAGGTGAACGTGGCCTCCTCGCCGGTGCCCTCGACACCGACGATCACGATCTGCCCGGAGGTGACCTCGTTGTAGAGGATCTTCTCCGACAGCTGGTCCTCGATCTCCCGCTGGATCGTCCGGCGCAGCGGCCGGGCCCCCAGCACCGGGTCGTACCCGCGCTCGGCCAGCAGGTCCTTGGCCTCCTGCCGCAGCTCGATCCCCATGTCACGGTCCTTGAGCCGCTCGTCCACCTTGGCGATCATCAGATCCACGATCTGGATGATCTCCTTCGGAGTGAGCTGGTGGAACACCACCGTGTCGTCCACCCGGTTGAGGAACTCGGGCCGGAAGTGCTGCTTGAGCTCCTCGTTGACCTTCGACTTCATCCGGTCGTAGGAACCCTGCTCGTCGTTGGTCCGGGTGAACCCCAGCGACTGCCCCTTGGAGATGTCACGCGTCCCCAGGTTCGTCGTCATGATGATCACGGTGTTCTTGAAGTCCACCACCCGGCCCTGGGCGTCGGTCAGCCGACCGTCCTCCAGGATCTGCAGCAGCGAGTTGAAGATGTCGGGGTGCGCCTTCTCGATCTCGTCGAACAGCACCACCGAGAACGGCTTGCGCCGCACCTTCTCGGTCAGCTGGCCGCCCTCCTCGTACCCGACGTAGCCGGGCGGGGAACCGAACAGCCGCGAGACCGTGTGCTTCTCCATGAACTCCGACATGTCCAGCTGGATCAGCGCGTCCTCGTCCCCGAACAGGAACTCCGCCAGCGTCTTGGACAGCTCGGTCTTACCGACTCCGGAGGGGCCGGCGAAGATGAACGAGCCACCGGGACGCTTGGGGTCCTTCAGCCCGGCGCGGGTACGGCGGATCGACTGGGACAGGGCCTTGATGGCGTCTTCCTGGCCGATGACGCGCTTGTGGAGCTCGTCCTCCATGCGCAGCAGCCGGGCCGACTCCTCCTCGGTCAGCTTGAAGACCGGGATGCCGGTGGCGGTGGCCAGGACCTCGGCGATCAGCTCCTCGGTCACCTCCGCCACGACGTCCATGTCGCCGGCCTTCCACTCCTTCTCCCGCTGTGCCTTCTGGCCCAGCAGCTGCTTCTCGGAGTCGCGCAGCGCGGCGGCCTTCTCGAAGTCCTGGGCGTCGATCGCCGATTCCTTCTCACGCCGCACATCGGCGATCTTCTCGTCGTACTCGCGCAGGTCCGGCGGCGCCGTCATCCGGCGGATCCGCATCCGCGACCCCGCCTCGTCGATCAGGTCGATCGCCTTGTCGGGCAGGAATCGGTCACTGATGTACCGGTCGGCCAGCTGCGCCGCCGCCACCAGAGCACTGTCGGTGATCGACACCCGGTGGTGCGCCTCGTACCGGTCCCGCAGGCCCTTGAGGATCTCGATGGTGTGGCTCAGCGACGGCTCGGCCACCTGGATCGGCTGGAACCGGCGCTCCAGCGCCGCGTCCTTCTCCAGGTGCTTGCGGTACTCGTCCAGCGTCGTCGCACCGATCGTCTGCAGCTCACCACGCGCCAGCATCGGCTTGAGAATGGACGCCGCGTCGATCGCGCCCTCGGCCGCGCCCGCGCCGACGAGCGTGTGCAGCTCGTCGATGAACAGGATGATGTCGCCCCGGGTGCGGATCTCCTTGAGGACCTTCTTCAGGCGTTCCTCGAAGTCACCGCGGTAGCGCGAACCGGCGACCAGCGCGCCCAGGTCGAGGGTGTAGAGCTGCTTGTCCTTGAGCGTCTCGGGCACCTCGCCCTTGACGATCTTCTGCGCCAGCCCCTCGACCACGGCGGTCTTGCCCACACCGGGCTCGCCCACCAGCACCGGGTTGTTCTTGGTACGGCGGGACAGCACCTGCATGACCCGCTCGATCTCCTTGTCCCGGCCGATCACCGGGTCGAGCTTGCCCTCCCGGGCGGCCTGCGTGAGGTTGCGGCCGAACTGGTCCAGCACGAGAGAGGTGGAGGGCGCCGACTCGGAGGGACCGCCGGAGGCGGCCGGCTCCTTGCCCTGGTAGCCGTGCAGCAACTGGATCACCTGCTGGCGGACCCGGTTCAGATCCGCGCCCAGCTTCACCAGCACCTGCGCCGCGACACCCTCACCCTCCCGGATCAACCCCAGAAGAATGTGCTCGGTACCGATGTAGTTGTGCCCCAGCTGCAACGCCTCGCGCAGCGACAGCTCCAGCACCTTCTTGGCACGCGGAGTGAAGGGGATGTGCCCCGACGGCGCCTGCTGCCCCTGGCCGATGATCTCCTCGACCTGCTGCCGCACCGCCTCAAGGCTGATCCCCAGGGACTCCAGCGCCTTCGCGGCCACACCCTCGCCCTCGTGGATCAGACCAAGGAGGATGTGCTCGGTACCGATGTAGTTGTGGTTGAGCATCCTGGCCTCTTCCTGAGCCAGGACGACAACCCGCCGCGCGCGGTCGGTGAACCTCTCGAACATCTCGTCGCTCCTCACAGAGCGGTTGGCCAGCGTCCGGTATGTCCGAACCTGTCCTTCCGCATGCTAGCCCGCCCCGAGGAGGCCGCCCGGTGCACTCCACCAGGAGACGTTCCCCAGCTAACGCTGTTCAGTCTCATCCAACTACCGCACCGGTGCGTCATGTTCCCGCTACGCCCCAAGCGAACGGGGCCCTTTCGCGGCCCGGGTTCACGACGCTCGCGCGATCGCCGATTGGAACCTGTCTACCTCGCCGTGCCCGATACAACCCAAAGATCTCTACGCCACAAGCGAACGGCCCGTCTCACCATAGGAGACGGGCCGTTCAGGGCGAGGCGTCTCAGTGGGCGGCCTCGTACTTCTCGATCACATTGGCCGGGATGCGTCCACGCTCATTGACCTTGATGCCATGGTCCTTGGCCCAGGCACGGATCTCGGCGCTGCGCTCACGGCTTGAGGCGCCGCGCTGACGACGGCGGCGGGTGGTGGCGCCTGCCTTACGGGACTTCTCCACGAACGGCTGGAGAGAATCCCGCAGCTTCTTAGCGTTGGCGCTACTGAGGTCGATCTCGTACGAGGCGCCGTCGATCGAGAACGCTACGGTCTCGTCCGCCTCGCCACCGTCGAGGTCGTCGACGAGAAGCACCTGAACCTTCTGTGCCATGGGGACAGACCTTTCAGCTGGAGCAAACTGCATTCGGTTCTCAAAGATATACCGCGATCCTTGCCGATGACAATTCAACACTCGCGATGCCCCGAGATGAAGTCGCTTCCCCGGCGGTAACTCCGAGTAATCGACCCCCACCGAATCCGCGGCACGGGCGATACGCGACGGCAAGGGACGATACGCGACGACCGGCGACCCCGGGCGCGCCGCCCGTGGTGGCCTGTATGTATTTGTCCCATCGCCCGGCCGGGGCGGCGATTTCGGGTGACCGGCGTCACCCGGGGCGTCGCCGGCACCCTGACCAGCGCCCAGGATCGCGTATTGGACCGGTTTCCAGGAGCGCCGGGCTTTCCCGCCGGGGCCCACGGGTGAAGAAAAAGCCCGGCGACCACCTTAACGGGGCGGGCATCACCCACCCCTGCGCCATCGATTAACCCTGACGTAACGGCACTAACCCCACCGTCGCCGACGAATGCGGGGCAGGCCAGGGCACCCGCACGGCAGCGCGACCTGCCGCCCCGGCCGGGATGTACATGGATACCGGCGGGGGCGTGGTCGGCGAAATCCGTTGCCGTCGCGGGGGTCTCGGCCCGGTAAGTGCATCGTGGGCGAGTACGGCGCGGGTGACTCTACTGCATACCGATTACAGCGGATAAGTCCTCAATGTCGTCACACAAGCCTGCGGCTCAGGCGGCACCGCGCTTCACGACGACCGTCCCGGCGAGCCGGTCATGCAACGCCTGGCGGCGTTCGCCCTCGTACATCATCGCCGCGTTCCCCACCCAGAAGAGACCGGCGACCACACCGAACACGGGGACCGGCCGCACGGCAATAGGAAGCGCATACGTGGCGGTCCGCAGCAGGGAACGCGCCAAGCCAAGACGGCCTGGCTTCTCGAACGACTCTGGAAGGGGACCTTCACCTTCCCTTGAGGGTTCTGCACCCTCTCCAAGAGGCTCTACGGCGCCCGCAAGAAGCCCGGGACCTTCCTTGGAGTCCGGTGGGGGGTCATGGGCCTCCGGCGCCGCTGATATGCCCTCTGAGGCCGTCTGGCGCACGACTTCGATACCGGCGAAGCGCTTGCCGAGAGTGCGGCCCCAGAGGGCGAGCTGAATCCACTCGTACAGCAGGAGGAATCCCGCGACGGCCGCCGGCGCGACGACGTCGACGCCCCCGGCCGGGACGACCTCGCGCACGACCACCACCACGGGCAGCCCCACCACGAGGGTGTCGACGATCCGGGCGAGCAGCCGCTGCCCGGGCTCGGCCAGGCCGGACGGGCCCCCTTCCTCCGAGGGCTCCTCTCCGGGGAGCGGGCCGGCCGTGGACGCCTGATCCGCCGCCGCCATGTGCCGTCCTACCCCTCGTGTTCGCGGTACTGGCCGTACTCGTCCTGCTCGCCGTGCTCGCCGTACTCCTCACGCTCGTCGATGACGACCGTGCCGGAGAAGCGATCGTGCAGGGACTGGTGCAGCGGCTGGTCCCAGATGGCCCACAGGTAGGCCATCAGCCCACCGATCCACACGAGGAGCATTCCGTAGGCGAAGTACTCCCAGACCATCACCGCGAGGACGAGGAAGAAGAACACGCCGATCTGGTAACCGACGTGGACGACTCCCGCGCGCCATACCGCCTGGGTGGTCGTCACCGCGTCACCCGCGGGCCGTACCTGGACGACGCCGATGTGCATCATGCGCTTGCCCAGAGTGCGGCCCCACAGGGAAAGCTGCACCGCCTCGTAGATAAAGGGCAGCACCGACAGGACCGCGAAGAGCGTGAAGATGATCGGCCAGTTCCAGATGCCGCCCTCGGTGTCGGCCTTGCTTCCGGCCGAGCCCAGGCCGATCGTGCCGATGACGACCGGCAGCACGAGCGCGAATCCGAAGACCGCGACGAGCGCGTTGTCCAGAAGGCGCGCACCGGCCCGCCGGATGACGGGGGCGAGCGGCAGATCCGCCGCCTCTCCCACGCCGTCGTGACCGCCGTCGTAGTAGCCATAGTCCCCGTGGTCGCCGTAGCCCTCGGCGGTCTGCTGCTGCCAGTTCTGCTGGGGAGGGGACTGGTTCTGCCATTGCTGCGCCGGAGGCCGGCCCGGCTGGTGCGGCCCTTGCTGTTGCGGCTGCTGCCATTGGGAGCCCTGATAGGGAGGCGGAGGACCGTACGCACCCTGCCCTTGGGACGGGGGGCCCGGCGGGGGGTACGGCCTGCCGCGGCGGGGGGATCTACTCATCGGTCAGTCCTCCAGGCGAAGCAACATCCGGGTATTGCCCAACGTATTCGGCTTGACCCGATCAAGCTCCAGGAACTCTGCCACGCCTTCGTCGTAGGAACGGAGGAGTTCTTCGTACACCTCGGGCGAAACAGGAGTCCCCAGGATCGGGCGGAAGCCGTGACGCGCGAAGAACTCCACCTCGAAGGTAAGACAGAACACCCTCCGCACGCCCAGTTCCCGCGCCGTGTCCAGAAGCCGGTTCACGATCCGGTGGCCGATCCCGCGTCCCCCGTATTCGGGGTCGACCGCGACGGAACGGACTTCGGCGAGGTCCTCCCACATCACGTGCAGCGCGCCGCAACCCGCGATCCGCCCCGGGCGGTCCTCGGCGACCCAGAACTCCTGCACGTCCTCATAGAGCTTCACCGTGGACTTCTTCAGCAGGCGCCGTCCCGATCCGGCGTACCGGCCGATGAGCCTGTTGATCTCCTGGACGTCGGCGGTACGGGCACGCCTGATCTCGACTTCCACAACCAGCCGACGTTATCGGACTTCCCCCGCACGCTCCGGCGACAGGGTGAGGGGACACGGACCCGGCTTGCGCGGCAGGGGCCCGCCACCAGCGATTTCGCATGTTCGTGTTGGCAGCGCCCTCCGACTCCGTTAGTCTCCTGCGCTGGTATCGGCCGCCGGGACAGGCTGGCCGAATCCGCCGAGTCCAGGGGCCGCCGCCGGCGACCCGGGAGCCGGGGACCCGATTCCGCAAGGGTTCCAGGGCCGTCCCAGTGCCGAGGCCGCCCGAGGTCGTACCGCGATGATGCGCACCGATCCGCGGACGGGCCGCTCCGGCCCGCACCCGCCGTCCGCACCGGCCGGCGGTTGAGGAGAGGAGTTTTGGTGGAGCCACCGCGCCCCGGATCCTTTTCACGCCGTGCCCGTGCGGGCCGGGTACCCGCCGCGGCCCTGGCCGGCGCGCTCGTGACCGCCGCGGCCTTCGCGCACCCGGGCGCGGCGCACGCCGACCCCGAGCCCTCCACCAAGGAGCTGCAGAGCCAGGCCCACAAGCTCGCCGACCAGCTGGAGCAGCTCACCGAGCAGTACAACGGGCTGAAGGTCAAGCTGCAGCAGTCGCAGCGGGCCGCCAAGGTCGCCACCGACAACGCCGCACGCCAGGAGAGGTCCCTGGCGGGCGTCCGCGAGGACCTCGGCCGCCTGGCCGCCACCAGCTACATGCAGGGCGGCGCCGATCCCGCCGTGTCGTTCGTCACCGCCCAGGACCCCCAGGCCCTGCTCGACCAGGCCGCCACGCTGCGCTATTTCGCCGCGCAGGACGGCACCCGCGTCGCGAACATGATGCAGGCCATGCAGGCCGCCCAGCGGGCCCGCAAGTCCGCCGAGGACCGGGCCGCGCAGGTCGAGAAGCTGCGCGCCCAGCTCGACGGGCAGCGCGAGAAGGTCACCGGCCTGTACGAGAAGGTCCGCGGCAAGCTCGTCAAGCGGGACCCGAGCCAGCTGGGCAAGCTCCCGGTCGTCGGCACCGGCAAGGCCGCCCAGGCCCTCCGGCTGGCGATGGGCAAGATCGGCCGTCCGTACGTCTGGGGGGCGGCCGGCCCGACCACCTTCGACTGCTCGGGGCTGATCATGTGGGCCTACAAGCAGGTCGGCATCAGCCTGCCGCACTACACCGGCAGCCAGTGGAACGCGGGCACGCACATCTCCCGCGGCCAGATGCAGCCGGGCGATCTGGTCTTCTTCTACTCCGACCTGCACCACGTGGGCATGTACGTGGGAGACGGGAAGATGCTGCACGCCCCGCAGACCGGTGACGTCGTGAAGATCTCCCCCATCGGCGGGCGCCCCTTCGCCGGAGCGGTCCGGGTCGCCTGACCCCTGCCGCGCACTCCGTACGCGTCCGCGCTCCGTACGTGTCCGGGCATGAAGAAACTCCCGGAGCACCGGGAGTGAGACTTGGCGGGGGGCCTTAGCCCGGAGATCGAGGAACAACGTCCGCGGCGACGCCTCTGCAGGGACCTACCTGCCTGGGGGCGACGTCGCCGCAACGGGGGGGACGGAGTTCATCGGGTGTTCGCTGCCGTTCACTGGTTTCGCCCGCCTCCTCCTGCCGGGCGAGGACCCTCGGCCCTTGCGGGGCCGCCGACCCTAGATGAGCTGTCTACGGGCCGCCCACACCACGGCCTCGATAGGGGTGTTGACTTCGAGCCGATCGCAGATCGTCCGAAGCCTGCGCCTCAGGGTGCGTGCGCTCAGCTCAAGCTTTCGTGCCGCCACATCGGCTGTGACACCGCTGGCGATCTGCGCGAGGAGTCGGATCTCCTCCTCGCTCAATCGCAGATCTTCGGTGCCACGACGTGTGAGTGTGGCCTGTTCCACTCCGTCCTCCCTCGTCCATGGTGATGACCGCGGGGATGCAGCCGTTCGCTACACGGGCACGGGTAGGCCTCGATCTGTACGCGTTGGTTGCCGGGTCCGGAGCCTCCGGACTGAGATCATCGATTACCTGGGCGAAGCGCGTGCTTGGCCGGAGGTGGCCGATGGGCCCGTTGGGCGCCTTCGACGAGGAACTCCGGGTAACGATGCACTCGTTGGCCAACCGAACGCGGACGCGCCTCCGGGTGCCCGGAACACGCCCGCGAAGGAGTGGACGGCGCCCTCGCCGGAGAGGGGAACGTCCTGCCATCTCCACCCGCCCTTCCGCTCGATCACCCGACTCCTTCGCCCCGGCCGTGAACGAAGATCGTGAATCGTTTCAAGCTACGCTTCGGCTCGGAACGCTAGGCGGCCGGATCCGGCCCGTCAAGCGCCGGTTGACCACTATGTGCACACAGGATGACACCGCGTGTGACCCATCGTCCGGGGGGTCACCGCGGAAAGCTCGATAACCTGCGAAAACAGTCCCGGGGTCGACGAGGAGTGAGTTGCCACAGAGCAGTATCCGCGAAGTCGCGAGGCGTGCCGGAGTCTCAGTTGGGACCGTTTCGAATGTCCTAAACCGGCCAGACCTCGTGGCCGAAGCTACCCGTGACCGTGTTCGCGCGGCGATCCAGGAGCTCGGCTTCGTCAGGAACGAGTCCGCCCGGAGGCTCCGCCAGGGGCCCTCCCGGGCCGCCTACGATCGTCGCGCGACAACGCCGCGCCCCCGGGCGTTCGGCATCGTCGTCGAGGACCTCACCAACCCCTACGCCTCCGACGTCGCCCGCGGCGCCGAGCTCACGCTCAACGAGGCGGGGCACGACGCCCTGTGGCTCAGCAGCGACCACTCGCCGGACAAGGAGCGGCGCAGCCTGGAGCTGCTGGCCGAGCACCAGGCCGCCGGGGTACTGATCGTCCCGGTGGGCATCGGGCCGGCCGACATCGACCGGGTGCGCGCCTCCTCCGGCATGGCCGTGGTGCTGATCGACCACGCCGGGCCCGACGTGTGCTCGGTCCAGGTGGACCATGTCGCCGGCGGCGACATCGCGGCCGCCCATCTGCTGTCGCTGGGCCGCCACCGGCTGGCCTTCGTCACCGGGGCGCAGGGGCCGCAGCCGTGCGCCGAGCGCGGCCACGGGGCCGCGCGGGCGCTGGCCAAGGCGGGCGGCGGCAAGCTGTTCACGCTGCGGCAGGACGCGCTGTCCCCGACCGAGGGCCAGGCCGCCGCCCATCGGCTCCTGAAGCTGTCGCCCGTGCCGGACGCCGTGTTCTGCGCCAACGACCTGCTGGCCATCGGCATGATCAACGAGCTGCAGCGGCTCGGGGTGCGGATACCCGACGACATCGCCGTGATCGGCTACGACGACATCGAGCTGGCGTCCAGCTCGGCCGTCCCGCTGACCACCATCCGGCAGCCCCGGTACGCGGTGGGCGAGGAGGCCGCCGAACTCGCGCTGGCCGAGTTCGCGGAGGGCGAGTCACATCTGCATCGCCAGGTGATCCTCACCCCCGAGCTGGTGATCCGCGAGTCCGCGTGAGCTCTCGAAGTCCCGGCCTACGTCGCTCGCCTGGCGGCTCGCACCTCACCGGGCCTTGGCGAGCGCGGCATCGCTCCGCGATCTGCCCGGTGAGGCTCGCCACCGGCATCGCCCCACCGGGCAGGTGACGCGCTCGCGCGGTGGCCGAGGCCACTTCGAGGCCGAACCCAGCGCCCAGGGGCGCCCCGGACGGCCCTCGCGGGCCGTCCGCGCCCCGGCGGGCGGCTACTCCGGCTTGACCAGCGGGAAAAGGATGGTCTCCCGGATGTTCTTTCCGGTGAAAGCCATGATCATCCGGTCGATCCCGGCGCCCATCCCGCCGGTCGGCGGCATCGCGTACTCCAGCGCCCGCAGGAAGTCCTCGTCCAGCTGCATCGCCTCGGCGTCGCCTCCGGCGGCCAGCAGCGACTGCTCGGTGAGGCGGCGGCGCTGCTCGATCGGGTCGATGAGCTCCGAGTACGCGGTGCCCAGCTCGGTGCCGAAGCCGATGAGGTCCCACTTCTCGGTGAGCAGCGGCTCCCGGCGGTGCTGCCGGGTGAGCGGCGAGGTCTCCAGCGGGTAGTCCATGACGAACGTCGGCTGCACCAGCGTGTGCTCGACCAGTTCCTCGAACAGCTCCTGGACCAGCCTGCCCTGCCCCCACTGGGGGTTGGCCTCGACGCCTCGCGCCTCGGCGTGCTTGCGCACCCGCTCCATCGGGGTGTGCGGGGTGATCTCGTCGCCCAGCGCCTCCGACACCGCGCCGTACAGCGTGATCCGCGGCCACTCGGGCAGCCCGAGGTCGATCTCCCGGCCGTCGTGGACGACGACGGTGGTGTCCAGCGCGGCGACGACCGCACGCTGGTACATCCGCTGGGTCAGGTCGGCCATGTCGTTGTAGTCGAGATAGGTCCCGTACGCCTCGAGCATCGTGAACTCGGGGTTGTGGGTGGCGTCCGCGCCCTCGTTGCGGAAGTTGCGGTTGATCTCGAAGACCTTGTCGATGCCGCCCACCACGAGCCGCTTGAGGTACAGCTCGATCGCGATCCGCAGGTACAGATCCATGTCGTAGGCGTTGATGTGGGTCTGGAACGGCCGTGCCGCCGCCCCGCCGTGGATCGGCTGCAGCATCGGGGTCTCGACCTCGAGGTACCCCTCCTCGTGCCAGAAGTCGCGGACCGCGCGGACGGTGGCGCTGCGGACGCGGGCCATGGCGCGCGCCTCGTCGTTGACGATGAGGTCCACGTACCGCTGCCGGACCCGCGCCTCGGGGTCGGTCAGGCCCGCGTGCTTCTCCGGCAGCGGGCGCAGGCACTTGGACGTGATCGCGAAACCGTCGGCCATCACCGACAGCTCGCCGCGGCGGGAGGTGATGACCTCGCCCTCGACGCCGACATGGTCGCCGAGGTCGACCTCGCGCTTCCAGAAGTCCAGCGTCTCCTGCCCCACCTTGGCCAGCGACAGCATGACCTGGAGATCGCCTGTGCCGTCGCGGAGGGTGGCGAAGCACAGCTTGCCGGTGTTGCGGATGAGCATGACGCGGCCGGTGACGCCGACCTTGTCGCCCGTCTCGGTGCCCGGCTCCAGGTCGGGGTATTTCTCCCGCACCTCGGCGAGGGTCGCGGTGCGGGGGAAGGTCACCGGGTACGGATCGATCCCGCTCTCGCGAAGCCGGTCGAGCTTCTCCCGGCGCACCCGCATCTGCTCCGGGAGTTCGTCCCGGGCGATGTCGGCGCCGGGGTGTCCGGCGGGGGCGTCCCCGCCGGACGAGGCGTCGTAGGTCTCGTCACTCACGGGCCCAAGGCTACCGATCCCGTGCGATGCCCCGCGAACGTTCGGCCCGCGGCCCGGTACGAGCCGGGGCGCCCGGGGTCAGGGGGTGTTGCGCTGGTAGATGAGGCGGAGGCCGACGAGGGTGAGCCAGGGCTCGTGCTCGTCGATGCTGCGGGCCTCCTCCAGCACCAGCGGGGCGAGCCCGCCGGTGGCGATCACCGTGACCTCGTCCGGCTCGGCCGCCAGCTCCTCCGACATGCGCTCGACGATGCCGTCCACCTGCCCGGCGAAGCCGAAGATGATCCCGGACTGGAGCGCCTCGACGGTGTTCTTGGCGATCACGCTGCGGGGCCGGACCAGCTCGATCTTGTGCAGCTGGGCGCCGCGGACCGACAGCGCGTCGATCGAGATCTCGATGCCGGGGGCGATGGCGCCGCCCACGTACTCGCCCCGGGCCGACACCGCGTCGAAGGTGGTGGCGGTGCCGAAGTCGACCACGATGGCCGGGCCGCCGTGCAGGTGCACGGCCGCCAGGGCGTTGACGATCCGGTCGGCGCCGACCTCCTTGGGGTTGTCCATCCGGACCGGCACTCCGGTCTTGACACCCGGCTCCACGATCACCGCGGGCACGTCGCCGTAGTAGCGGCGGCACATCTCCCGCATCTCGTGCAGGACGGAGGGGACGGTGGAGCACAACGCGATCCCGCTGATGTCCGTCTCGGCCAGGAGCGGGCTCTGCTGGACCAGTCCCTGAAGGACCACCGCGATCTCGTCGGCGGTGCGGCGCGGGTCGGTGTTGATCCTCCAGTGCTCGATCACCTCGTCGCCCTCGAACAGGCCGAGGACGGTGTTGGTGTTACCGACGTCGATGGTGAGCAGCATCAGGTCCCCGCTGATCAGGTGAAGTCAAGGCCGATGTCGAACACGCGCGCCGAGTGCGTCAGCGCGCCTACTGCAAGGTAGTCCACACCGGTCACGGCCACATCTCGGGCCCGGTCCAGAGTCAGCCCGCCGCTGGCCTCCAGCTCCGCCCGGCCCGCGACGCGCCGGACCGCCTCGGCCGTCTCGGCGTCGCTCATGTTGTCCAGCAGGATCGCGGTGGCACCGGCCGCGATCGCCTCATCGACCTGGTCGAGGGTGTCGCACTCGACCTGGACGTGCAGGGACGGGTAGACCGTACGGATCGCGTGGAAGGCCCGGGTGACGGAGCCGGCCGCGGCCACGTGGTTGTCCTTGACCAGGGCGGCGTCGTGCAGGCCCATCCGGTGGTTGACGCCCCCGCCGCACCGCACCGCGTACTTCTGCAGCGTGCGCAGGCCCGGCAGCGTCTTGCGGGTGTCGCGGACCCTGGCCTTCGTCCCGGCGATCGCGTCGGCCCAGCGGCGCGTCTCGGTGGCGATGCCCGACAGGTGGGTGACCAGGTTCAGGGCGGTGCGCTCGGCGCGCAGCACGGCCCGGGTCTGGCCGGAGACGGTGAGCAGCACCTGCCCGGCGGTCACCCGGTCGCCGTCGGCGGCCTTGGCCTCGTACCCCACCTCCAGCAGCTCGAAGACGACCTCGGCCACCGGGATCCCGGCGACCACGCCGTCCTCGCGGGCGGTGAAGTCGCCGGACGCGACGTCGCCGGGCGCGAAGATCGGCTCGCTGGTGACGTCGGTCTCACCGTCCTCGGCCAGGGCCGTCCGGACCAGGTTCTCCACAGCCTGTGGATCGAGCCCGGCCGTGCGCAGCCGTTCCTCCAGCTCCGGGGTCATCGTCGTTCCTTCCTCTCGTCCGCGGCACCGGTCCGGCGGAGCGGTTCGTAGGCGGTGTCCAGGCCACCGCCGTCCATCCGGACGACCAGGTGGCCCGCCCAGGCGGTGTCGTCGCGTTCGGGGAAGTCCTCGCGCCAGTGGCTGCCCCGGGTCTCCTCGCGGCGGCGCGCGGCGGCGACGATCGCGGTCGCCACCGTGTGCAGGTTGGTCGCCTCCCAGGCCGCCACGCCCGGCTCGGGCCGGGCGTCCCCCGGGGCGGGGACGAGGGCGCGCAGCTCGCGTTCGGCGGTGGCCAGCCCCTCGGCGCCGCGCAGCACCCCGGCGTGCGCCGTCATGATCCGCTGGATGTCACCCCTCGCGGACGGGGCGATCAGGCCGCCGCCTTCACCGGGGTCCTCCGCCCGGGGCGCCGCGGCGTCCGCTGGGACCGTTCCGATCCCGGCGGGCGGCGCGGCGAGGTCGGACCGCAGGGCCGCGCCGATGCGCTCGGCGAAGACCAGCCCCTCAAGCAGGGAGTTGGACGCCAGCCGGTTGGCTCCGTGCACGCCCGTGCAGGCGACCTCACCACAGGCGTACAGGCCCGGCACGGAGGTACGGCCGTAGAGGTCGGTGCGCACGCCCCCGCTGGCGTAGTGGGCCGCCGGGACCACCGGGATCGGCTCGGTCACCGGGTCGACGCCGTGGTGGCGGCAGGCGGCCAGGATCGTCGGGAACCGCCGTTCCCACACCCGGGCGCCCAGGTGCCGCCCGTCCAGCAGCATGCAGGACGCCCCGGTCTCCCGCATCCGGTTCATGATCCCCTTGGCCACCACGTCCCGCGGCGCCAGCTCGGCCAGCTCGTGCCGGCCCACCATGAACCGTTCGCCCGCGTGGTCGATCAGGTGGGCGCCCTCGCCCCGTACCGCCTCGGAGATCAGCGGCTGCTGCCCCCGCGCGCCCTCGCCCAGCCACAGCACCGTGGGGTGGAACTGGACGAACTCCAGGTCCGTCACGGCCGCCCCGGCGCGCAGCGCGAGCGCCACCCCGTCCCCGGTCGAGACCTCGGGGTTGGTCGTGGCCGAGAACACCTGCCCGAGACCCCCGGTGGCCAGCACCACCGCCCGGGCCCGTACGGCACCGACCCCGCCGGGCTGGCCCTCCCCCATCACGTGCAGGGTCACCCCGGCCGCGCGCCCGGCGCCGTCCCGCAGCAGGTCCAGCACCAGCGCGTGCTCGATGACCCGTACGCCGTCGCTCCCCGGGGACGCGCCCTCGGCGTTCTTGAGGGCCGCGAGGAGGGCGCGGCTGATCTCGGCGCCGGTGGCGTCGCCGCCCGCGTGCGCGATCCGGCGCCGGTGGTGGCCGCCCTCGCGGGTCAGCGCGATGCCGCCGCCGTCCTCCCGGTCGAACGCGGCGCCGAGGGCGATGAGCCGCCGTACGGCGTCCGGGCCCTCGGCGACCAGGGCGCGCACCGCCTCCTCGTCGCAGAGCCCGACCCCGGCGGTCAGGGTGTCGGCCAGGTGCTCGGAGGGACTGTCGTCGGGGGCCAGCGCCGCCGCGATCCCGCCCTGCGCCCAGCGGGTGGAGCCCGCGTCCAGGAGCGCCTTGGTGACCAGCAGGACCCGCCCGTACGGACGGCAGTGCAGGGCCGCGACCAGCCCGGCGATACCGGAGCCGATCACGACGACGTCGGTGTCGACGGTCCAGCCGGGCGCGGGGGCGGTCAGGTGCCGAGGGGTCATGACACCCTCCTCAGAGGTCGGTTCTCGTCATTGTGACACTAACCCCCGACACGACCGCTGACCGACCCCCTCCACTCCGCTGCGCTGTCAGCGTGCGTTCTCTACAAGATCTCCGCGGACGCCGTCCGATCCGGGCACGGGCTCGGCCGGGTCCTGGCCGAGGGAGATGATCGAGTTGTCCCGGTCGACGTGCACCACCCGGGGGCGGAAGGAGCGCGCCTCCTCGTCGGTCATCGCGGCGTAGCTGATGATGATCACCAGGTCGCCGGGCTGCACCAGGCGGGCGGCGGCGCCGTTGATGCCGATCACGCCGGAACCGCGCTCGCCCGCGATCAGGTAGGTCTCCAGCCGGGCACCGTTGTCGATGTCCACCACCTGCACCTGCTCGCCGGGCAGCAGGTCGGCGGCGTCCATCAGGTCCTGGTCGATGGTCAGCGACCCCACGTAGTGCAGGTCGGCCTGGGTGACCGTGGCGCGGTGGATCTTGGACTTGAACATCGTCCGGAACATCAGGACTCCTTGGGGGAACCGAACCGCAGGGGGAGGTTGTCGATCAGGTGGGTGGTGCCGACCCGGCCCGCGACGGCGAGCACGGCCGGGCCCCGGTGGGCGTCGTCGATCTCGGTGAACGTCGCCGGGTCGACCAGGACCAGGTAGTCCAAGGCGAGCGGCGGGTCCTCGGCGGCGGCCTTGTCCAGGACGGCGCGGGCGGCCTCGACGGCCGCGGCGGGCCCGGCGGCGGACGCGTCCTCGCCCGCCCGCAGGGCGCGGGACAGGGACAGCGCGGTCCGCCGTTCGGGCTCCGACAGGTAGCGGTTGCGGCTGGACAGGGCCAGGCCGTCGGGTTCGCGGACGGTCGGGGCGCCCACGACCCGTACCGGGACGTCCAGGTCGGCGACCATGCGGCGGATCATCGCCAGCTGCTGGGCGTCCTTCTCCCCGAAGATCGCCGCGTCCGGGCGGACCAGCTGGAACAGCTTCATGACCACGGTCAGCATCCCGTCGAAGTGGCCGGGCCGCGTGATCCCCTCCACCCTCTCGCCCATCGGCCCGGAACGGATCGTGACCTGCGGCTCGGCCGGGTACATCACCTCGCGGGAGGGCGTGAAGACCAGCCCGGCGCCCTCCGCCGCGCACACGGCGAGGTCGTCGTCGAGCGTACGGGGGTAGCGCTCGAAGTCCTCTCCGGGCCCGAACTGCAGGGGGTTGACGAAGACGCTGACCGCGACGGTGTCCGCGTGCTCGCGGGCCGCGCGGATCAGGGAGCGGTGCCCCTCGTGCAGGGCGCCCATCGTCGGCACCAGCGCCAGCGTCCCCTGGACGCGCGAGCGCGCCGCCGCCAGTTCCGCGCGGGTCCGGGCGATGACGGGGGTCACGCCGCCTCCTCGCGGAAGCGGCTGTGCTCGGTGGCGCTCCCGCGCGGGGACGGTGTCGGCTGCCTCACTGAACCTCCTCGGATCAATCCGCCAGCACTTCGAGGAGCCTTTCGGCGTCCTCGGGCTTGAGCAGTCCGGCCGCCAGCACCCGGTCGGCGGTCAGCCGGGCCAGCGCGACGTAGGCGCGGCGCCCCTCGGGAGATTCCCGGCCCAGCGCCTCGACGTGGTCGGCGACCGTGCCGGCGTCGCCCCGGGCGACCGGCCCGGTGAGGCCGTCGATGCCGAGCCGCAGCGCGTTGTCCAGCGCGGCGCCCAGCAGCGGCCCGAGCATCCGGCCCGGCTCGGCGACCCCGGCCCGGCCCAGCGTCTCCATCGCCTCGACCACCAGCGTGACCAGGTGGTTCGCTCCGCCGGCGAGGGCGGCGTGGTAGAGGGGGCGGCGGTCCTCGGCGATCCAGGACGGCTCACCGCCCATCTCCAGCACCAGCGCCTCGGCGACCGGGCGCAGCGGGTCGGGCGCGGTCACGCCGAACGAGATGCCGGTCAGCCGGTTCACGTCGTCGGGCCGGCCGGTGAACGTCATCACCGGGTGCAGCGCCAGCGGCAGCCCCCCGGCGCGGGTGACCGGTTCCAGTACGGCCGTCCCGAACCGGCCGCTGGTGTGGGCGACCAGCTTGCCCTCGACGGGCACGCCGGTCGAGACCAGCCCGGCGGCCAGGTCGGGCAGCACGTCGTCGGGGACGGTGAGCAGCACCAGGTCGGCGGCGGCCACGACCTCCTGCGGGGTGGTCAGGGCGGCGCCCGGAAGCCGTTCCTCGGCGCGCCGCAGCGACCGCTCCGAGACCGCCGACGCGGCGGTCACGCGATGGCCGGCGCGGGTGAGCGCCACGCCGAGCGCGGTGCCGACGCGGCCGGCCCCGACGACGCCGACCGCCAGCCGCGCGGGCCTGTCCTCGGGCCGGGCCGCGCCGCCGGACGAGCCGTTTTCGGGCGTGCCGGAGGAAGGCGTGCGCTGTCGATCCATGAATCCGTTCCAGTCCTCAGGTAGGTACCGGACGTGCGCGACCCAGCGTACCCGCGCGTCCCGGACGGCACAGCACTGCGGGGACCCTTACGTTCCGGCGATAATGTGACTACCGAACGTTACGTAAAAACTCGCTGCGCGCGCCACGTTCCCGGCCCGGTTTCCGGGTGGGGGCTTGCGCCGCCCGTCCAGGGACGATAACTCTGAGTTGCGCTGGTCACGCGGAGTAATGACAGTTGCTCCGCCAACGTCTCCGTCCCACCGCTCATCCCGTACGAGCGGTGGGACGGAGGCCCGGCCGGCGCGGGCGGCTCAGTCCTGCGACAGCGACGCCACGATCGAGGCCCGTGCGGCCCGCCGCGCGGGCAGGACGGCGGCCAGCATCCCGGCCGCCGCCGCCAGCACCATGAACCCGGCGATCCGCAGGTACGGCAGCGCGACGACCGCGTCGTCGTCCATCGCCCGCGTCGCCGCCCAGCCGAAGCCCACCCCGAGCACCACCCCGGTCAGCGCCCCGATCACGGCCATGACCAGCGCCTCCACCGAGAGCATCCGGCGCAGCTGCCCGCGGGTGAGCCCCAGCGCCCGCAGCAGCGCCGACTCGCGGGTCCGTTCCACCACCGACAGGGTCAGGGTGTTGGCGATGCCGAACAGCGCGATCACGATCGCCAGCCCGAGCAGCCCGGCGAAGATCATCAGGACGGTGTCGATGGCCCCGCTGAACTCCTCCCTGATCTCCGCGGCCGAGGCGACCTTGGCGGTCGGGTACGGGCGGGCGGCGTCGTCGACGGCCTTGCGCGCCGCGGCGGCGGAGATCCCGCCGGCGGCCTTGACGTAGACCCGGGCCGGGTCGGTCGCGGCGAACAGCCGCTCGAAGTCGGCCCCGGTCACCACGAGCCCGGTCATCGGCACGTCCCCGCCGAAGATCCCGGCGATCCTCAGCCGCACGGGCGCGCCCTCCCGTTCCGGCCTCGCACCGTCCGGCCCGGTCCCGTCCGGCCGCGCCCCGGTGCCGGGCCGCGCGCCCTCCCCGGTCCGTCCGGCCGCTTCGCCGGGACGGGGCCCGCGCGGCAGGGGCTCGACGGTGACGACCTGTCCCACCCGCAGGTTCCGCTCGCGGGCGGTCTTCACGTCCAGCAGCGCGCCGCCGGGCCGGAGGTCCTTCAGGGAGCCGCTCTCGAACTCGGGCTTGATGACGGTGCCCAGCGCCGACTCGGTGATCGACGTCACCCCGCCCTGGCGTCCGGCGACCCGCGCGGCCCGCTCCCGCTGCTCGATCACCGCGCCGAGCTCCGGCCGTCCCCGCAGCCGCTCCGCGAGCGCGTGCGGGACCCCCTGGACCCGGTTGAGCTGGGGATGGATCACGAAGTCCACCGGGAAATGCGTGTCCAGCTGCCGCTCGGAGCTGGCCTTGCTGCTGGCGGCGACCACCGCGAACAGGCTCATCAGCCCGACCCCGATGGTGAGCGCGATCGTCGTGGTGGCGGTGCGCCGCGGCGAGCGGCGCGCGTTCTGCACGGCCAGCCGGCCCGGCACCCCGGCGACCCGGCCCGGGAGTGCGCCCACCAGGCGCGACAGCGGCCGGACGAGCGCGGGCATCACGGCGATCACCGCGAGGAAGACCAGGGCACCGGCCGCCGCCACCGCGTACATGGCCGCCGGGCCCTTCTCCAGCACCACCGAGCCGAGCACCACGCCCGCCCCGCCCAGCGTGCCGAGCAGGACGGCGAGGACGGTCCGGACGCGGCCGAGCCGGAAGCGGGCGCTGCCCGGCTCCAGATCCGCGCGCAGCGCGGTCACCGGCGCGACCCGCGTCGCGGCGCGCGCGGGGAGCAGTGCCGCCAGGACGGTGACGACGGTGCCGACCGCCAGCCCGACCAGGACGGTACGGGGCGCGAGCGAGGCGTCGCCGGGCGGCATCTCGGGGGCGCCCGGCCCGGACACGCCGAACGCGTCCAGCAGTGCCAGCACCCCGGCGCCCAGCCCGAGCCCGGCCGCCAGGCCGAGCACCGAGCCGACCAGCCCGACGACGGCGGACTCGGCCAGCACCCCGCCGAAGATCTGGCGGCGGGTGGCGCCGACGCAGCGCAGCAGCGCCATCTCGCGCATCCGCTGCGCGATCAGGATGGCGAAGGTGTTGTAGATGACCAGGGCCGACACCAGCATCGCGACCAGCCCGAACAGCAGCAGCCCGGTACGGATGATCTTGGTGTCGGCGCCCGCCTCGGCGGCCAGCCGGTCGGCCAGCCGCGCGCCGGTCAGCACCTCGTGCCCGCCCCCGCCGACGGCCCGCGCGATCGCGGCGCGGCCGGCGCCCGCCACGTCGATCTCCCGGTAGGTCCGTTCACCGGTCATCCGGGCGGCGGTCGCCGCGTCGAAGCCCACCGCGCCGCGCCGGCTCGCCTCGGCGTCGAGGCCGACGTCGAGCAGGCCCACGACGGTGAACCGGTGCGGCCGGTCGCGGGCGTCCAGGACCGTGATCGTGTCGCCGACCCCGAACCGCTCCCGCTCGGCCACCCGCGCGTCCAGGACGGCCTCGGCCGGCCCGGCCGGCGCCCGGCCCTTCTCGAACTCGTGGCGCAGCAGCCGGCCGCCGGTGATCGAGACGCCGAGGGTGGGGACGTCCCCGACGGCCTTGCCGTCCCGGCCGAGCAGCGCGGCGTCACCCTGGACGATGCCCTGCGCCTCCACCACGCCCGGCACCGCGCGGATCCGGGCCAGCAGATCGGCGGGCAGGCCGTCCTTGTTCCCCGGGCGCGGCAGCACCGCGACGTCGACCTTGCCCGCGGAACGGGCGAAGGTCTTCTGCACGCCCGCGTCCATGGTGTCGGTCAGGACGAAGGTCCCGGCGATGAAGCCCACGCCGAGGGTGATGGCCACCGCCGTGAGCAGCAGCCTCACCTTGCGGGCCAGCAGGCCCGCGAGGGTCGTCTTCAGCATGGCTCAGCCGCCCAGGCTCTTGAGACCGTCGAGGACGGTGCCGGGCGTCGGCTCGTGCAGCTCGCTGACGATCAGCCCGTCCCGCAGGAACACCACCCGGTCGGCGTACGAGGCGGCCACCGGGTCGTGGGTGACCATGACGATCGTCTGGCCCATCTCGCGGACCGAGGCGCGCAGGAAGGACAGCACCTCGGCGCCGGACGCCGAGTCCAGGTTGCCGGTCGGCTCGTCGGCGAAGATCACCTCGGGGCGGGCGACCAGGGCCCGGGCGCAGGCGACCCGCTGCTGCTGCCCGCCGGACAGCTCGCCGGGACGGTGCTTCAGCCGGTCGCGCAGCCCGACCACGTCGATGACCTGGTCGAACCAGGCCCGGTCGGGCGCGCGCCCGGCCAGCTGGGACGGCAGCAGGATGTTCTGCTCGGCGGTCAGCGTGGGCAGCAGGTTGAACGCCTGGAAGACGAACCCGACGCGGTCGCGGCGCAGCAGGGTGAGGCGGCGGTCGCTCATCCCGGTGATCTCGACGTCGCCCAGCAGGACCCGGCCCCCGCCGATGGTGTCGAGCCCGGCCAGGCAGTGCATGAGGGTGGACTTGCCGGAACCGGACGGTCCCATGATCGCGGTGAAGGCTCCCCGTGCGAACTCGACGCTCACCCCGCGCAGCGCGTGGACGGCCGCGTCGCCGCTCCCGTACACCTTGGTCACGTCGAGGGCCGTGACGGCGGGCGGTGCCGTGCCGGCCCCGGCCGCTCCTCCGGGCGGGGTGGTGAACGTACTGGTCACGATGGCTCCTTGGGGTGTGATGACGACCGTGACCACGCTAGGAACGGGCGGCGGCGCTGCCATCGGCCCCGCGGCCACGACCGGCGTCGGCATCAGGGCGGGTCCGGGCGCCGCCGTACGACCTGAGTCGTACGACTTCCTCACCGGCCGGTGACACGGCCCCGTCACCGGCCGGGGAGCCGCGGTCGCACGACCGCGGTTCCCCCCGGCGCGGTCGCGTGACCCGCGGCCCGCGCCGGCGGCGGCGCTCGGCCGGCGGGCATGGAAAACGCCGGAGACCCTGTCTGGGTCTCCGGCGTTCTCGGAATCTCAGAACCGGCTGGTGCGGTTCGCGATCCTGGGCCGGCCCGGTGCGGACGGGGCGGGGCGTCCCCCGCCGTCGCCGATCAGTAGCCCGAGCCGCCGTTGGTGCCCTGGCAGCCGGCCAGGATGTGGCCGACGGCGACGATGTTGTTGCCGCAGACGACGATCGGCGCGTTGACCTTCACCGGGACGTTGATGACGTTGCCCGTCAGCACCTCGTCGTTGACGTCGGCGCTGGCCGGCGACGAGGAGAGCATGAGGGCGCCGGTGACGGCGAAACCGAGGACGCCGGTCGCGGCGAGCTTCTTGAGCATGGGGATCCTCCCGTACGTGGTGGCCGTGGGGCCCTGCCTGCATGCACATGTGTGCCTGCTCCACCGCCCGCGGGGGACGGCGGTGCGTTCACGTAAAGTAGTTATCCAGATACTCTTGGGTAACTCCAAGCAGACCCTGACTTCGGTGACGAATGGTCATCGGAAAGTGATCTCGCTGTTACTCATCGTCACCTATTTGCCCGGTCTTGACCAGACCTGTCTCATAAGCGAAGACCACCGCCTGGACCCGATCCCGCAGGTTGAGCTTCATGAGGATCCGTCCCATATGCGTCTTGACGGTCGCCTCTGACACGTGGAGCCGTGCGGCGATCTCGGCGTTGGACATCCCGCGGGCGACCAGCCGCAGCACCTCGCCCTCCCGCCCGGTCAGCGTCGCCAGCGCCCCGCTCGCCCGCCGTTCGGCGTCGGGCAGGTGCACCGCGAACCGGTCGAGCAGCCGCCGGGTGGTGCTGGGCGCGACGACCGCGTCACCCGAGTGGACCGCCCGGATCGCCTCGATCAGCTGGGGCGGGCCCGCGTCCTTGAGCAGGAACCCGGCCGCCCCCGCCTTGATCGCCGCGAACGCGTACTCGTCCAGGTCGAACGTGGTGAGGATGATCACCTTGGGGCCCTCGCCGCCCGCGCTCCCGCCGTCCGCGCTCCCGGCGCCCGCACGACCGCCGCCCGCGCGCCCGGCGCCCGCCGTGATCCGCCGGGTGGCCTCGATGCCGTCCATCCGGGGCATCCGGACGTCCATCAGCACCACGTCGGCGGAGACCGTCCGCAGCCGCTCCAGCGCCTGGACGCCGTCGCCCGCCTCGCCGATCACCTCGATGTCGGGCTGGGCGTCCAGCACCATCGTGAACCCCGCCCTGACCAGCTCCTGGTCGTCCACGAGCAGCACCCGCACGGGCCGGTCGGCCCCCTCGCCGCCCCCGCCGTCGTCGTCGCCCGTCCCGTACCCCGCCCGCGCGCCCGGGTCCCGCCCCGCGCGCCGCCCTGGCTCGCTCACCGCCGTACCTCCTCGCGCACCGGGATCAGCGCGACCACCTCGAATCCTCCGCCGGGCCGCGGCCCGGCCTCCACCCGCCCGCCGTACACCGCGGCGCGCTCGCGCATCCCCAGCAGACCGTGCCCGCGTCCGTCGGGGACGGCGGCGGCACCGCGGCCGTCGTCGGTGACGCGCAGCTCGATCGCGTCGTCCCCGTAGTGGAGCAGGACCCGCGCGGACGCTCGGGGGCCGCCGTGCTTGAGGGTATTGGTCAGCGCCTCCTGCACGATCCGGAAGACGGCCAGCTGGCGGCCCTCCGACATCTCCAGCGGCACCCCCTCGACGCCGAAGTCCAGCGGCAGTCCCGCGTCGCGGATCTGCTCCACCAGCTCGGTGAGCTGGGCGACGCCCGGCTGCGGGACGTACGGCCCCGCGTCGTCGCTCTCCCGCAGCACGCCCAGCATCCGGCGCATCTCCGCGAGCGCCTGCCGGCCGGTCACCGAGATCGTCTCCAGCGCCTGGCGGGCCCGCCCGGTGTCGGTGTCGATGGCGTACGAGGCGCCGTCCGCCTGCACCACGATCACGCTCACGTTGTGCGCGACGACGTCGTGCAGCTCGCGGGCGATCCGGGCGCGCTCGGCCGCCATCGCGACCTGGACCTCGGTGTCGCGCTCGCGTTCCAGCCGCGCCGCCCGTTCCTCCAGCGAGCGCAGGTACGCCCGCCGGGTGCGCATGTGCAGCCCGAGCAGCCACACCCCCGCGACGATGACGGTGAGGGTGAGCAGCGAGTACCGCTGGTCCTCCCAGCCGGAGACGAACCGCAGCGCCGCCAGGACCCCGCCGCCCTCGGCGACCGCCAGGGCGGCCAGGCCCCAGCGGAACGAGTGGCCCGCCGCGATCGTGTAGAGCGCCATCAGGACGCTCACGTTCGCCACCAGCGGCGGCACGTTCACCACCACCTGGGCGAACGAGACGAGGCAGACCACCGCGAACACCGAACGCGGGAACGTGCGCCGCAGCAGGAGCGGCAGCAGCAGGGACAGCGACCAGGCCATGAAGACGAGGCAGTTCATGCCGTAGCCGTTGTTCACCAGCCCGGTCAGGGAGAGCAGGAACAACGGTGCCGCGAGGAACCCGTCCACCAGGGGCAGGGTGCCGCGGCACCGGTTCCAGAATCTCCTGACCATGCGGGCAGGGTACTTTCGCGCAGATAGGCGCCGGATCCACCCGGAGTCGGACCCGCGTACGACCCGGGGATGGCCCCGGAGCCGCCCGGCCCGCGCCCGGAGCCGCCCGGCCGGGCAACGGACGGTCTCCCGGCGCGGTAACGTCGCAGTCGTGGCGGCGTGGGTGACGTGGCGGACCGCGATGGAGCGGGCACTGTACGGGCCGGGCGGCTTCTACCGGCGCGGCGAGCGCCCGGCCGAGCACTTCCGCACCTCGGTGCACGCCTCCGAGCGCTTCGCCGCGGCCCTGGCCCGGCTGCTCGTGGAGGTGGACGCCGCCCTCGGCCGCCCGCCCCGCCTCGACCTGGTCGACGTCGGCGCGGGAAGCGGGCGGCTGCTGGTCGCGGTCGCCGCGCACCTCCCGCCGGACACCGCCGCCCGCCTCGCCCCGGCCGCGGTCGAGATCGCGCCCCGCCCCGCCGGGCTGCCCGCCGCGATCCGCTGGCTGGACGGCCTCCCCGACGCGGTCACCGGCATGGTCATCGCCAACGAGTGGCTGGACAACGTGCCGATCGACGTGGTCGAGCAGGGCCCGGACGGGCCGCACACCGTGCTCGTCGACCCCGTGACCGGCGCCGAGCGGGCCGGGCCGCCGCCCGCCGCCGAGGACGCCGCCTGGCTGGAACGCTGGTGGCCGCTGCGCGAGCCGGGCGACCGCGCCGAGGTCGGCGCCCCGCGCTGCGGCGCGTGGGCCTCGGTCGTCGGCCGGCTGCGCGCCGGGCTCGCCGTCGCCATGGACTACTCCCACACCCGTGGCGCGCGCCCGGTGTACGGCACGCTGACCGGCTACCGGGACGGCGCCACCGTCCCCGCCGTACCGGACGGGTCGTGCGACGTGACCGCCCATGTCGCCCTGGACGCGTGCGTCGCGGCCGGGGCGCGGGCCGGCGCCGCCGCGACGCTGCTCACCACGCAGCGCGAGGCCCTGCGGGCGCTCGGCCTCAGCGGGCGCCGTCCCCCGGCCGAGACGGCGTCCAGCGACCCGCGCGGCTACGTCGCCGCGCTCTGCGCCGCCGGGGAGGAGGCCGAGCTGATCGACCCGGGAGGGCTGGGCGGCTTCGGCTGGCTCGTCCAGACGGCGGGCGTCCCGCTCCCGCCCTCGCTGTCCGGCCTGGCCGGCGGGTCCGGATCAGTTCCGGGCGAGTCCTCCGCGTACGGCGCTCAGATCTCGACCTGAAGCCCCTGGAGCCCGCGCAGCACGTAGCCGGGCTTCCACTCGGGGTCCCGGGTCGGCCGCATCCCGGGCGCCAGCCGCAGCAGCGCCCCGTACGACTCGGCGAGCTCGATCCGCGCCAGGGGCGCCCCCAGGCAGTAGTGGACGCCCAGCCCGAACGTGATGTGCGGGTTGGGGTCGCGGCCGAGGTCCAGCCGGTCGGGGTCGGCGAACACCTCCGGGTCCCGGTTGGCGGACGCGAACTGCAGCGCCACCTCGGCACCGCGCGGGATGTCCACGTCCCCGACCCGGATGTCCTCCAGCACCCAGCGCTCGAACATGGGCGCCGGGGTGTCGTAGCGCATCAGCTCCTCGGCCGCCGACGGCACCAGGGAGTGGTCGCCGCGCAGCCGGTCCAGCTCGCCCGGGTTGCGGAACAGGGCCCACCAGCCGTTCCCGGTGGCGTTGACCGTGGCCTCGTGCCCGGCGTTGAGCAGCAGCACGCAGGTGCCGATCAGCTCGTCCTCGGTCAGCCGGTCGCCGCCCTCGTCCACGACCTGGGCCAGCGCGCTGATCAGGTCGTCGCGCGGGTGGTCCCGCCGGGCCCGGGCCAGCCCGCGCAGGTAGTCGGAGAACTCCACGGCCGCCCGCACCGCGGTCCGCTGCGCCTCCTCCGGCGGGTTCAGCTCGTACATCCCGCAGATGTCGGCCGACCAGGGCCGCAGCAGCGGCCGGTCCTCCGCCGGCACGCCCAGCATCTCGGCGATCACGTTGACCGGCAGCGGCTCGGCCACCTCCGCCAGCAGGTCGCCGCCGCCGCGCTCCGCCAGCCCCCCGGCCAGCTCCTCCGCCAGCCCGCGGATCATCGGCCGCAGCCCCTCCACCATCCGCGCGGTGAACGCCCTGGAGACCAGGCGCCGCAGGCGGGTGTGCGCGGGCGGCTCGACATCGAGCATCCCGGCCCGGATCAGGTCCCAGAACGGCCGCAGGAACTCCGCCTCCGGCTCCTGGCCGAACTCCTCGTGGCTCGCGACATGAAGGTAGGACCGGCCGAGCCTGCGATCCCGCAGCAGCGCGTCCACGTCCGCGTACCGCGAGACCACCCACTGGCCGGTCGGCTCGTGGAAGAACACGGGCCGCTCCGCGCGCAGCTCGGCGAACGCGGGATAGGGGTCGGCCACGAAGGCGGCCGACCAGGGGTCATAAGGCATGTCGCTCATACCGCGACGATAAGCCCTGGCCGGACGTCCTTTCACGGCCTTCTCCCGGCGCCCGCCGGGCCGCTCAGCGGGCGGCCCAGCGGCCCGGGTCCCCGGAGGCGGTACGGCGGGCCGCCAGCGCGCGGCGCGCGGTGGACTCCACGATGGCGCGGGCCTCGCCCAGGTCGCGGTCGGCGGCGGCCACCTGCACCGGGCCGGGCGGGGCGTCGACATGGACGGTGGCCAGGCCGAGCAGCCGCTGCACCGGGTTGACCGTGAGCCGGACGCTCTGCGCGCGGGCATGGGCGATCACGTCCGTACGGCGGCAGAGCCAGCCCCGCCGGGTCACGAAGATCAGGTCGTCGGTGCCGGCGCCGTCCGCCCGGTCCACCGCCACCGACCTGGACGAGGCGGGCAGCAGCGGCACCGCGTCCACCTGCGCGCCGGGGAAGATCAGCGAGACCAGGTGGACGGCCACGGGCCGCGGCGCCAGCGGCAGCACCATCGACGACAGCGCCTGCCGTTCCCCGGCGTACCCGGCGACCGTCACCTCCAGCCGGGCCCATCCGAACGCGCGCCAGATCAGCGGCTCGACGATGCCGACCGCCTGCACCCGGCCCGGCGGCAGCGTCTGCATCCGGGTCTCCAGCAGGCCGCAGCGCAGCCGGAGGCCGTCCGGGGACATCGCGACGGTGAAGTTGGCGTACATCACCAGCGGCGCGAGCACCGCCCGGATCAGTGCCAGCAGCGTCAGGACCAGCACCACCAGCATCGCGCCTTCCAGCAGGGAGAACAGGAAGATCAGCGAGGCCAGGAACAGCAGCCCGGTGCCCAGCACCGGCAGCCGCAGGATCAGCGAGGCCAGGAACGGCCCGAACGGGACGCGCCAGATCGGCCGTTCGGGCGCCTCCGGGGTGTGGCCGGGCAGCCCGGCGGCACGGGCGAGCAGCTCGGCGCGGAGCTGCTGGGCCGCGTGCCGTCCCAGGTAGCGCAGCGCGATCTCGCTCTGCTCGCCGCCCGCCAGCTCCACCCGGACCTCGGCCAGCGAGAACAGCCGGGTGACCAGCGGCCGGACCAGGTCGATCGCCTGGACGCGCGACAGCGGGATGCGGCGCTTGCGCTTGCGCAGCAGCCCGGTCTCCACCACCAGGTCGTCGTCGTCGATCCGGAACCGCAGTGCCAGCCAGCCCCACAGCCCGGCCACCACGGCGATGACCACGAACGGCACGGTCACGATCAGGAACTTGGCGATCGCGTCGGCCGAGAGGACCAGGGTGTCCTCGCGGCGGGTCAGGGCGAGCAGGAGGGGGAACCCCAGAAGGACGAAGTAGATGATGATGATGACGAACGCGCGCAAGGGCGCGGTCGCCCAGTGGAGGCGGTGCGTCCCCTCGGAGAAGCGCACGGGGGGCGGCGCGGGCCGGTAGTAAGGCGGGGGCCCGTAACCGGGTGGCCCGTACGGCGGCTGTCCGTACCCAGGCTGCCCGTACGGGGGACGGGGCTGCCCTGGAGGCCCGTAGGGGCCGTATGGGCCATGGGGTCCTTGGGGACCGGGAGGCCCTTGGGGGCCGGGAGGCCCGTAAGGCGGCCCCTGCGGTGGCTGCCCCGGATACGGCCCTCCCCCAGGCGGCGGACCGGGCGGAGGCCCACCAGGCGGAGGCCCACCAGGCGGGGGTCCGCCGGGCGGGGGTCCGCCGGGCGGGTTGTAGTGGCCGTGGGGGCCCTGTGGGCCGTAAGGGCCTTGTGGGCCGCTCATAGCCCCATGCTCCGTTCTTCGCCCTTCTGGGCGAGACGGTCGCGCAACTGCGCCGCCTCGGCGGCCGGCAGGCCCGGGATCTGGGCGTCGGTCGCGGCGGCGGCCGTGTGCATGCGCACGGTGGCGATGCCCATCCACCGCTCCAGCAGGCCCGCGGTCACGTCCACGAACTGCATCCGGCCGTACGGGACGACGATCAGCCGCTTGACGAACACGCCCTGCGTGACGATGAGGTCGTCGCCGCGCTCGGCGTACCCGTACGCGCGGTAGGCCAGCTCGGCCACGATCCAGGCGAGGACGACCGCCAGCAGGACCGCCGCCGCCCACAGGGCCATGCCGAGCGTCCCGCCGCCACGGAACACCAGGAAGCCGCCGACCAGCCCCACGGGGACGGCCGTCAGCGCCGCCATGATCCGCCGGTGCCAGGTGAAGCGCTTGGAGATGTGCGACCAGGCGAGCCCGCCGCCGGGCGCGAACGCCTGGTCGGCCGGGTAGAGCGGGGCCTGGTCCGCGGCCTGCGGCGGCGCGGCGGGCCCCGGTGGCGCCATCTGGGGGTGCATGCCCGGCGCTCCCGCCGGGGGCGGCCCCTGGTGCGGCCCCTGGTGCGGCGGCGCGGGCCGCGGCCCGGGCTGCGCGCCCGGCTGCGGGCCCGGCTGCGGCGGCTGGTGCTCGTGGCCAGGATTCATGACCCTCCGACGCCCCGGCCCGGGCATCCGCTCCGCGCCCCGAAACGACTCTCTCGTAGTGGATTCATAAGGAAATAACGCGACTCGCCGGATCCGTCCGGCGGTGGGCGATCGCCCGCCCGATGCCGACTCCCCTTCCCCGTGGCCGTCCTAGGTCCAGTCAACAGGAAACGCCCGGAGTCGCGCGAGCTTGAGCATGGCACGATGTGAGGCGTGACGAGCGGAACGCGACCCCGGGCGGCACGGTCCGCGATGATTGATGGCGGGTGACACGACCATGAGCACGGAGCGGATCGTCGGCATCGGCGCCGGGGCCAAGGAGCTCGCGACCGAGGACATGATCCTCAACATCGGCCCGCAGCACCCCTCCACCCACGGCGTGCTGCGGCTGCGGCTCGCCCTGGACGGGGAGCGCATCTCGGCGGCCGAGCCCATCATCGGCTACATGCACCGCGGCGCCGAGAAGCTGTTCGAGGTCCGCGACTTCCGGCAGATCATCGTGCTGGCCAACCGGCACGACTGGCTGTCGGCGTTCGCCAACGAGCTGGGCGTGGTGCTGGCGGTCGAGCGGATGCTGGGCATGGAGGTGCCGGTCCGGGCGGTCTGGGCGCGCACGCTGCTGGCCGAGCTCAACCGGGTGCTCAACCACCTGATGTTCCTCGGCTCCTACCCGCTGGAGGTCGGCGCGATCACGCCGATCTTCTACGCGTTCCGCGAGCGCGAGGCGCTGCAGCACGTGATGGAGGAGATCTCCGGCGGCCGGATGCACTACATGTTCAACCGGGTGGGCGGCCTGAAGGAGGAGCTGCCCGCCGGCTGGACCGGGCGGGCCCGCCGCGCGGTCGCCGACGTGCGGTCCGGGATGTCGGACATCGCCGGCCTGATCCTGGGGAACGAGATCTTCCGCGCCCGGACCCGCGGCGTGGGCGTGCTCAGCCGCGAGCAGATCCTGCAGTACGGGGTGTCGGGCCCCATCGCCCGCGCCTCGGGCGTCGACTTCGACCTGCGCCGCGACGAGCCGTACCTCGCGTACGGCGAGCTGGCCCCGCGGGTGGTGACCCGGACCGAGGGCGACTGCCTGGCCCGGTTCGAGTGCCTGGTGGACCAGGTGTACGCCTCGCTGGACCTGGCGGACGCGTGCCTGGACCGGCTGGCCGAGCTGCCGCCCGGCCCGATCAACCAGCGGCTGCCCAAGGTGCTGAAGGTCCCGGAGGGGCACACCTACGCCTGGACCGAGAATCCCCTCGGCATCAACGGCTACTACCTGGTGTCCCGCGGTGAGAAGACCCCGTGGCGGCTCAAGCTGCGCTCCGCCTCGTTCAACAACGTCCAGGTCCTGACCGAGCTGCTGCCGGGCAACCTGGTCGCCGACATGATCGCCATCCTCGGCTCGATGTTCTTCGTCGTCGGCGACATCGACAAGTAGCCCGGCCGAGCGCCCCGGACGGGCGCCCCGGACGGGCGCCCCGGACGGGCGCCCCGGCCGAGCGACCCCGGCGCCCGCCCTGGTCAGGCGCGGGAGGCTCCGCGCTCGTGCTCCTCGTCGTCCGGGCCCTTGGGGACCCGGCACGCGTACTCCAGGAAGAACGCGGCGCCGACCAGCACCAGGGCGGCCAGGAACGTCCCGCCGCTGACGAAGAAGTCGGTGCGGGGGGTCTGCTTGTCGAGCGAGTCGGCCAGGCTGAGCGCGAAACCGGCGAACACCCCGGCCAGCACCGCGGCGGCGTGCGCGCTCGCCTTGCCCAGCGCCGCCATCCGCGCCACGACCAGCGGCTCGACCGGCCGGGTGCCGGGCTTGCGGCGGATCCGGCGCAGCACGTTCCAGCCGGTGAACGCCTCGCCCAGCGCGAGCAGCAGCAGGGTCGGCACCGCGGTCCACGGGAGCAGCGGCAGGGTGACGTAGGCGGTCTCCATCACCGCCCAGGTGATCAGGCCGATCACGACCACCAGGGCGATGAGGAACGTCGGGTGGGACGGTTTCAGGGTGGGGTTCATGCAGGCTTCATGCGGGCGGCTGGAGGGTCAGGTCGTCGCGGCGGCGCAGCGGGCCGCGTTCCGCCGTCAGGGCCGCGGCCAGGTCGCCGACCCGGCCGTGCCCCGGGAGCAGCACGTCCGGCTCGATGTCGGCCCAGGGCACCAGGACGAACGCCCGCTCGTGGGCGCGGGGGTGCGGGAGGGTCAGGTCCGGGTCGTCGGAGGTGACGTTGCCGAACACGACGATGTCGATGTCCAGGGTGCGCGGCCCCCAGCGGACCTCGCGGGTGCGGCGCATGGAGTTCTCGATGTTGAGGACCCGCTCCAGCAGGTTCTCCGGTGGGAGCCGGGTGTCGGCCACCACCACCACGTTGAGGTAGTCGCCCTGCTCGGGGATGTCCTCGCCGGGCGGGGCGAACGGGGCGGTCTCGTACACCGGCGACAGCGCCACGAAGGAAAGCCCCGGCGCGTCGAACAGCGCGTCGACCGCCTCCTGGATGTTGTCCAGGCGATCGCCGAGGTTGCTGCCCAGCGAGAACACGACCCGGTGGGCCACCAGCATGTGGCCACCGGTCGCGGTGCGGTCGGGCATGCGTTCGGACGATGTCATGGGCGAATCCTCCTGATCTTCACGGCCACGTCCGTGAAGGGGTGCGGCACCGGAGCGCTGGGCTTGTGCACGGTGACCTCGACCTCGGTCACCGTCGCGTCTTGCAGGCAGACCGCCGCCAGGCGTTCGGCCAGCGTCTCGATGAGAGCGACGGGCTCCCCTTCGACGACGGCGACCAGCCGGCTCGCGAGCGATCCATAGTCGACCGTACGGGACAGGTCATCATCCGCTGCGGCGGGGGCGGTGTCCAGCCCGAGCGAGACGTCCACCACGAACTCCTGGCCCAGCTCGCGCTCGGCGGGCAGCACGCCGTGCCGGCCCCGGGCGCGCAGCCCGCGCAGCTCGATGCGGTCGAGGCCCCGGCGGACCGGACGGCCCGTGTCCGGGTGGTCCGTGTCCGGGCGATCCGTGTCCGGACGGCCGGTGTCCGGGCGGTCCGCGTCTCGGCGGTCCTTGTCCGGGAGATCCAGGTCTGGGCGGTCCGAGCTCATTCTTCCTCTGTGCCGTTCAGGATGGGGGATCCGTGGTGGAGCAGGAGCCGCCACTCCCCGCCGGACCGGACGAACACGTTGCTCGCCACGATGCTCCCCCCGGCGAGGAACCCGGCCTCGGTGCCCTCGTCGGCGGTGAGGATGTTCTCCTTGCAGGTGACCACGGCCTGATCCCCGTAGACGTCGGTCTCGACCTCGGTGAGGACGAACTGGATGTAGCTGGTGTTCGCCATGATCAGCGCCCAGGACCGCAGCACCTCGTCCCGGCCGCGCAGCAGCGACCAGCCGGGGTGGACGCACGTCACGCCGGCCGCGTACGGACCGTCGGCCCAGACCGCGGCCATCCGGTCCAGATCGCCCTCCTCGAAGGCGGCGTAGAACTCGGCGTTGGCCTCCATCAGCTGGGCCCGGTCCACGGCGTTGCTCATCGGCCGGCGCTCCCCCCGTGATCGGCCGGGCCCCCGGCGGCGCGCACGGCCGCGGCGATCCGGACTGCGTCGGCGTTGGGCCGCACCCGGTGCACCCGGACGCACCAGGCCCCGGCCGCGGCGGCCAGGGCCGACACGGCGACGGTGGCGTCGTCGCAGTCGGTGAAGGCGCGCGGGACTCCGTCGGGCCCGGCCAGGAGCTTGCCCAGGAAGCGTTTGCGGGACGCTCCGACCAGCACCGGGTAACCGGTGCCCGTCAGCGCGTCCAGATGGGCCAGCAGTGACCAGTTGTGGCCCGCGTCGGGGCTCTTGGCGAAGCCCAGCCCCGGATCGAGAACGATCATCGCCGGGTCGACCCCCTCGGCCAGCACGGCGTCCACCCGGCGCAGCAGCTCCTCGCGGACCTCGGCGACCACGTCGGCGTAGATCGCGCGGGTCTGCATGTCATGGCTGTGCCCGCGCCAGTGCATGACCACGTACGGGACGCCGGTCGCGGCGACCGCGCGGGGCATGTCGGGGTCGGCCAGCCCGCCGCTGACGTCGTTCACCAGCCGGGCCCCGGCGGCCACGGCCGCCTCGGCGACCTCGGCGCGCATGGTGTCGATGCTGACGGGGACGCCGGCGGCCGACAGCGCCTCGATCACCGGGATCACCCGGCGCAGCTCCTCGTCGCGGGAGACCCGCTGCGCGCCCGGCCGGGTGGACTCGCCCCCGACGTCGATGAGGTCGGCGCCCTCGGCCACCAGATCGAGGCCGTGCCTGATCGCCTTGTCGGCGTCGAACCAGGTCCCCCCGTCGGAGAACGAGTCGGGGGTCACGTTGACCACCCCCATCACCAGGCACCGCCCCGGCGCGGGCAAGCCCGGAACAACGGCAGCGGTCATGCCACCAGCCTATGCCTTGATCCCCACCGTTCCGCGCCCCGCCCCGGCCCCGTGATCAATACAACGCCGCTCAAGACAACGCCGATCAAACCGGCGCCGATCGGGACGGCTCCGCCCCTGGCCGGGCCGGCGGCGGGCCGCCGACCGGTCAGGTGTTCCCCAGGATCAGGCTCATGGCCTCGGCACGGGTCTCGGCGTGCTCGCGGAAGTCACCGCGCACCGCCGAGGTGACCGTCTTGGCGCCGGGCTTGCGCACGCCGCGCATGGTCATGCACAGGTGCTCGGCCTCGATCACCACGATCACGCCGCGCGGGTCCAGGATCCGCATCAGCGCGTCCGCCACCTGGCTGGTCAGCCGCTCCTGCACCTGGGGGCGCCGCGCGTAGACGTCGACCAGCCGGGCCAGCTTCGACAGCCCGGTGATCTGGCCCTTCTCGTTGGGCGTGTAACCCACGTGCGCCACCCCGTGGAACGGGACGAGGTGGTGTTCGCAGGAGCTGTACACCTCGATGTCCTTGACCAGGACCATCTCGTCGTGGTCGGCCTCGAACACCTTGTTGAGGACGTCCTCGGGGGTCTGCCGCATCCCGGCGAACTGCTCGGCGTAGGCGCGCGCCACCCGGGCGGGGGTGTCGCGGAGCCCGTCGCGATCGGGGTCCTCCCCGATCGCGAACAGGATCTCGCGCACCGCCCGCTCGATCCGGGCGTGGTCGAACCCCTGGAGGTCCGTCACGAGGCGCTCCTCGCCGTACGGAACGGTCACGTGATCAGCTTTCGCCGGCGGACGTGTCACCGGCCGACTCGGGGGCGGTGGCGCCCTGCCCGTTGTTCTTGGTCAGGTCGGCGACGTCCTGCGGGCCCAGCAGCGCCAGCTCCTTGGGCGTCAGCACCGGCGGCCGGTCGGAGGGCAGCCGCTTGCCGTAGCCGGTGTAGGAGTTCTGCAGGGGGCGCTTGCGGATGGGCGCGAAGACCTCCAGCACCTGGTCCTTGGAGAGGGTCTCCTTCTCCATGAGCTGGAGCACCAGCTCGTCCAGGACCTCGCGGTACTCGACCAGGATCTCCCACGCGGTGTCGTGGGCGCCCTCGATGTAGCGGCGGACCTCGTCGTCGATCGCCGAGGCGATGTCCTCGGAGTAGTCGCGCTCGTGGCCCACGTCACGGCCGAGGAACACCTCGCCCTGCCCGGTGCCGAACTTGCGGGCGCCGAGCCGCTCGCTCATGCCGTACTCGGTGACCATGTTGCGGGCGATCGCGGTGGCCTTCTCGATGTCGTTGGCCGCGCCGGTGGTCGGCTCGTGGAACACCAGCTCCTCGGCGGTACGGCCGCCCAGCAGCATGGCCAGCTGGTCGTTCATCTCCGAGCGGGTGGTGAGGAACTTGTCCTCCATCGGCAGGGTCATGGTGTAGCCCAGGGCCCGGCCGCGCGGCAGGATCGTCACCTTGTGCACGGGGTCGGAGTTCGGCAGGGCGTGCGCCACCAGGGCGTGGCCGCCCTCGTGGTAGGCGATGATCTTCTTTTCCTTCTCCGACATCACCCGGGTCTTGCGCTCCGGACCCGCCATGACGCGGTCGATCGACTCCTCGAGGGTCTCCATGTCGATCAGCTTGCGGTCGAAGCGGGCGGTCAGCAGCGCGGCCTCGTTGATGACGTTGGCCAGGTCGGCGCCCGTGAAGCCCGGCGTGCGGCGGGCGATGACGTCGAGGTCGACGTCCGGCGCGAACGGCTTGCCGCGGCCGTGCACCCGCAGGATGCCCTTGCGGCCCTCCAGGTCGGGACGGTCCACGGTGACCTGGCGGTCGAACCGGCCCGGACGCAGCAGCGCCGGGTCGAGGATGTCGGGACGGTTGGTCGCCGCGATCAGGATCACGCCGCCCTTGACGTCGAAGCCGTCCATCTCGACCAGCAGCTGGTTGAGGGTCTGCTCGCGCTCGTCGTGGCCGCCGCCGAGCCCAGCACCGCGGTGCCGGCCGACGGCGTCGATCTCGTCGATGAAGATGATCGACGGGGCGTTGGCCTTGGCCTGCTCGAACAGGTCGCGGACCCGGGACGCGCCGACGCCGACGAACATCTCGACGAAGTCGGAACCGGAGATCGAGTAGAACGGCACCCCGGCCTCACCGGCGACCGCCCGGGCGAGCAGCGTCTTGCCGGTGCCGGGCGGGCCGTACAGCAGCACGCCCTTGGGGATCTTGGCCCCGATGGACTGGAACTTCGCCGGGTTCTGCAGGAAGTCCTTGATCTCCTCAAGCTCCTCCAGGGCCTCGTCGGCCCCGGCCACGTCGGCGAAGGTGGTCTTGGGCGTGTCCTTGGTGATCAGCTTGGCCTTGGACTTGCCGAAGTTCATCACCCGCGAGCCGCCGCCCTGCATCTGGTTCATGATGAACAGGAAGATCAGCACGATGATGACGATCGGCAGCAGGCTGAAGACCAGGCTCACGAAGAAGCTCTGCTTGGGAACCTCGACGTTGTAGCCACCGGGCAGCTTGCCGGCGTTGGACTGCTGCTGGAGCTGGTCCTGCAGGCGCAGCCCCTGGCCGTCGACCCAGCTGGCCTGTTGCATCTTGCCGTTGTTGAGGGTGACCTCGATCCGCTGATCCTTGTCAATGATCTTGGCGGACTTCACCTGGCCCTGGCTGATCTCCCGGACCACGGTGGAGGTGTCGGTCTTCTCGTAGGAACGACCGGGGTTGACGCCCCACATGATGAGGGCGACCAAGAGGCCGAACAGCAGGATCCACAGCAGCGGCCCGCGAAAATAGCGCTTCACGTCCATTTATCCGGTTACCCCTACGGGGCCCGTCCCTCCTGACCTAGCGATCTCGCCCGTCCCATGGGGACGCGCGCCACTGTGAACCGGCTCCTTGCACCACGGGCTCTGCGCCGGGGCGCTCCGGCACCGCGACGGCCTCCTTCATGGCTACCCGACACGAAGCCCGGGATATCGACGGTACACCGCGTGGCGACATACCCGCCGACGCCCCTTGAAACGATCTGGTACGTCCCGTTGTTCCCTGCTGGTCACATACCCCCGCTCCCGCCCCTTGCCAAACGATGATCGTTCGCGCTATGGGACGGGGCCGGGACCGGCCGCGCTCAGTCGCTCGCGCCCCCGTAGACGTGCGGGGCCAGCGTGCCGACGAACGGCAGGTTGCGGTACCTCTCCGCGTAGTCGAGCCCGTATCCCACGACGAACTCGTTGGGGATGTCGAAGCCCAGGTAGCGGCAGTCGATCTCGGTCCTGACCGCCTCCGGCTTGCGCATCAGCGCGCAGATCTCCAGGGACGCCGGCCGGCGCGAGCGCAGGTTGCTCATCAGCCAGGACAGGGTCAGCCCGGAGTCGATGATGTCCTCGACGATCAGGACGTGCCGGTCCAGGATGTCGGTGTCGAGGTCCTTGAGGATGCGGACCACGCCCGAGGACTTGGTGCCGGAGCCGTACGACGACACCGCCATCCAGTCCATCGAGGCCGGGGTGTGCAGCTCCCGGGCCAGGTCCGCCATGATCATGACGGCGCCCTTGAGCACGCCGACCAGCAGCAGGTCCCGCCCCGCGTAGTCGTCGTCGATCTGCGCCGCCAGCTCGCGCACCTTCGCCTGCAACCGGTCCTCGGGGATCAGTACCTTCGCCAGGTCGGCACCCAGATCCTTCTCGTCCACAACCCCACCCTCATGTACCGGAATCGGCCCGTTCGGCCCAGGCCGGGCCGAAGAGCAGCCTGCCATACCGCCGGTGGGCCCGTACGCCCCCGGGGAGGTCCACGTGCCGCTGCCCGCGCCAGGCCGTGACCAGCCGATCCACTTCATCGACATGGACGGCCGCGAGGGTACCCGGCGGGCTGCCCGCACGGATCGCCGCCGCCCGCAGGACCCGGGTCCGCAGGGCCCGCGGAAGCGCCGCGAGCCGCTCGACCTCGAACACGACCCCCGCGGCGGGCCCGTCGCCTCCGCCTTCTCCGCCTTCTCCGCCCTCTCCGCCTTCTCCCTGGACGGCGGCGTCCGCGTAGGCGCGGGCGGCCATCTCGTCCAGCGCGTCGGCGTCGTCGCGGAGCATCCTCCCCGTACGGGCCAGGGCCTCGGTGATGCCGGGCCCCAGAGCCTTCTCCAGGGCGGGCAGCGCCTCGTGGCGTACGCGCACTCGCGCGAAGGCCGGATCCTCGTTGTGGGGGTCGTCCCAGGGCTCCAGCCCCATCGCCCGGCACGCGCGCCGGGTCGTCGCCCGGTCGAGGTCGAGCAACGGGCGCACGTACCGCACCCCCGCGTCCTCGCTGCCCGAGGGCCGCCGGACGAACGAGGGCGGCATACCGGCCAGGGAGCGCGCACCGGACCCCCTGGCGAGCCCGAGCAGCACCGTCTCGGCCTGGTCGTCCCGGGTGTGGCCCAGGAACACGGCCGTGGCCCTCAGCCGTAGGGCGGTCTCGTCCAGCGCCGCGTAGCGCGCCTCGCGGGCGGCGTTCTCCGGCCCGCCGCGCTCGCCCACGACGACCGCCACGGACCCGGCGGGATCCAGGCCGAGTCCTGCGAGGACCCGGACGACCTTATCGGCGCGGACCGCGGAGCCCTCCTGGAGCCCGTGGTCGATGGTGACGCCCCCCGCGGGCCGGACGGGCCGCGCCCGGGGCGCCTCGAAGGCCAGCGCGGCGGCCAGGGCGAGCGAGTCGGCGCCGCCGCTGCACGCGGCGATCACCATGCCGTCCGCGGGCAGCCCGGCCAGCGCCCGCCGCACCGCGACCCGCACGGCCGCGACGGCCGGATCAGGCCCCATCCCGCTCCCCGGCGTCGGTGATCACGCCTCCATGCTGCAGCATCCGCGCGGGCACGGGAAGGCCGTCCCGGAACGCCGTCCCGTTGCGCCCGTCCAGGAAGCTCGTCCCGGGGCGCCCGTCCAGGAAGGCCCGTCCCGTCAGGTCCGTCCCGGAGGGCCCGTGCCGTCAGGCCGGAAGGGTCAGGCCTCCCCGGCCGCCGGCGGCGCGTCCAGCGAACGGGGGCCGGCGACCCGGTCCATCCACAGCGCGGGCTCCTTGATCTCCGCGTGGGTGGGCAGCGACTCCGGCGAGTCCCAGACCTTGTTGAAGCCGGTCATGCCGACCTCGCCGACCACCCGGTGGACGAACCGCGACCCCTCCGCGTACTGCTTCATCTTCAGGTCGATGCCCAGCAGCCGGCGGATGGTCTTGTCGAGCCGCGTGCCGCCCTCGCGGCGCCCCTGGAAGCGGGAACGGATCTGCTGGACCGACGGCACGACCTCGGGGCCGACCGCGTCCATCACGTAGTCGCCGTGCCCCTCCACCAAGGTCATCACGGCGGTGAGGCGGTCGAGGATCTCGCGCTGCTCGGGCGACTGGATCGCGTCGATCAGGTTGCCCTCCCCGCCCCGGACGGCGTCCATGACCGCGTCGGCGGCGTCCCGGATCCGGTCCAGCATCATGCCCGGATCGAGGTCGGAGGCCAGCAGGAACCGGGTCATCTGGTCCTGGACGTACTCGCGCAGCCACGGCACGCCGGTGAACTGGGTGCGGTGCGTCTCCTCGTGCAGGCACACCCACAGCCGGAAGTCGCGGGTGTCCACGGACAGCTCCTGCTCCACGTGGACGATGTTGGGCGCCACCAGGGTGAGCCGCCCGGTCGGGGCGCGGCCGGAGGGGTCCGGCGGCAGGAACAGCTCGTACTGCCCCAGCACCCGGCCGGCCATGTACGCCAGGATGGCGCCGACCTGCATGCCGGTCACCCGGGATCCCACCGCCTGGACGACCACGCCGCCCGCCCCGCCGCTCAGCAGGCCGGGACCGCGGCGCTCGGACATCTGTTCCATGAGCGGTTCGAGCACCACCCGGAAGCCGTCCACGTTGGCCCTGATCCAGCCGGGCCGGTCGACGATCGTCGCCGGAGCGGGGTCCTCCTCCCCCGGCATGCCGGTGAACTCGCGGACGTGCCCTTGGGCGAGCTTGGACAGCTCGCGAAGCTGCTCCACCACCTCGCGGGCCTCGGCATGGCCGACCTGCGGACCCGGCCGCAGAAGCCGGGTGCCGGTCTGGACGGCCAGATTCCAGTCGATCATTGAGGCGCTCATGTACTCCACCGTACGTTCGGTATGCGGCGCCGCGGCGCCCGTGTCTCCACCGTTCAACGAACGATCGTCCTGGTTATCTCCCATATGGCGGTCGCCACACCCTGCCTTGACGTCGCAGGTGAACGGGCTGATCAGCAGCCGCAGGAGGCGACGGCCGCGGCCAGCCGGTCGAGGGTCCCCGGATCCACCGGGCCGGTGCCGTCGCCCGCCATGAACGCGAAGGCCAGCGTCCGGCCGTCGGCGTCGTGGGCGATCCCGGCGAGCGTGCTGACCCCGGCGAGCGTGCCGGTCTTGGCCCGGACGACGCCCGCGCCCGCGCGGCTGGCCGGAACGGTGTAGCGGGGGGCGTTCAGCGTCCCGGAGAACCCGGCCACCGGCATGCCGGTGATCGCCGCGCGCAGGTGCGGATGCTCGGGAGAGGCCGCGACCGACACCAGCACGGCCAGCGCGGCGGGAGTGATCCGGTTGGCGGTGGACAGCCCACTGCCGTCGTTGACCAGGACCCCGCCGGTCACGCCGAGCCGGGCGAGGACCTCGGTCACGGCCCGCGCGGCCTCGTCGGACGACCCCGGCCGGCCCAGCTTGATCGCGACCTGGCGGGCCATCGCCTCCGCCACGTCGTTGTCGCTGCGGGTCATGAGGTGCTCGACCAGCTCGGCGGCCGTCGGCGACCGCACCGCGCCGAGCTCCGCCGCCCCGGCGGGGGCCGTGACGGCGCGGCCGGGCCGGGCCTCGACGCCCTCCCGGGTCAGCATCCGCGCGAACGCCTTCGTCGCGGCGGCCGGCGGGTCGGCGACGCGCTTGTTCTCCGTGGGGTCGCCGGGCGCGATCCGCCCCTCGTCGACGGTCAGCGCCGAGACCGGGGCGACCTCGCCGTCGGGCAGGTAGTTGGGCTTCCAGCCGCGGGCCGTGCGGGGGCCCTGGTAGGCGGAGACGTCATGGTCCACCCGCACCCGCCGTACGCCCTCGGCCTTCAGCGCCGCGGCCGTCTGCCGGGCCAGGTCGGCGAGCGAGGCGTACACGGGCCGGCCGGCGCCCGGATCCCCCGGCCCCGATGGCCGCGGGGGGCGTGCGGTCAGTGTAGGATCCCCGCCTCCGACCAGCACGACGCCGCCGCCGGCCCCCCGTACCGTCCGCGTGGTGATCCGGTGTGTCGGGCCGAGGGTGTCCAGGGCCGCCACGGAGGTGACCAGCTTGGTGGTGGAGGCCGGGGTCGCGGGCCGGTCGGCGTCCGCGGCGAAGAGCACGCGCCGGGTGGCGGCGTCGGTCACGACCGCGCCGATCCTGGTCCCGGCGCCGGTCAGCACGGGAGTGAGCCGCCGCGACAGCGCCTGCGCGGCCGGCATGGGCGCGCCGGAGCCGGCCGGCGGACGCGTCACGGCGGTGCGCACCGCGAGGCGCTCGGCGGCGGACGGGGGGCTGGGCGCGAGCCTGCGTTCGGGTGTGAGTTTGGCCACTGCCAACCCGGCAGAGGTGACGAAGACGTTGAGGAGGGACAGCGTGATCAATACCAGGCCGGTGGCCTGTTTCGGCACGTGACCGGCACTCTCCCACTCAGCACTCACCAACGTGCGACATCCTTATATAAGGGAACATTCATCTGTGGGGGTCGGCCGCGCCCGCACGGACTCCCGAAAGACTATGCACTGCGACCGCGCAGGGAGCGGAGGACATCTTGGATTTCGACGTCACCATTGAGATCCCGAAGGGCCAGCGGAACAAGTACGAGGTGGACCACGAGTCAGGCCGGATCCGGCTCGACCGGATGCTGTTCACCTCGACCCAGTACCCGGCCGACTACGGGTTCATCGAGGACACGCTGGGCGAGGACGGCGACCCGCTGGACGCGCTCGTGCTGCTCCAGGAGCCGACCTTCCCCGGTTGCCTCATCCGCTGCCGGGCCGTCGGCATGTTCCGGATGACCGACGAGGCCGGTGGTGACGACAAGGTGCTGTGCGTCCCCGCGACCGACCCCCGCCAGGAGCACCTGCGCGACATCCACCACGTGCCCGAGTTCGACCGGCTGGAGATACAGCACTTCTTCGAGGTCTACAAGGACCTGGAGCCCGGCAAGTCGGTCGAGGGCGCCAGCTGGGTGGGCCGGGTCGAGGCCGAGCTGGAGATCGAGCGCTCGCTGAAGCGGGCCGCCCAACAGGGCGGGCACTAGAGCCGTCCCGAAGCGGCCCCGGGCGACGCCGTTCCGCTCCGCGTCGGTCCCGGCCGTCCCGAGACGAGCGAGGACACTTCCGCGCGATCCGTCGTGCGGAAGTGTTCTCGTTTCCGGGCTCCCCGGGCCTTTCCGGGCCCTCCGCCTTCGCTCCCGCCGTCCTCGTTCTCCCCGCCCCTGCTCTCCCGGCCCCGGCTCTCCCGGTCCCCGGTTCACCAGCCGGCGGGACGGACCGCGCCGATGAGGCCGTTCCTGTGGATGCTGGAGACGCGGACCCGTGCCCCCGTGTACGGCGCCTCCACCATGCGGCCCTCCTGGAGGTAGATGCCGACGTGGTGGATGGTGCGGGGGTCGGAGGTGTTCTTGGCGAAGAAGACCAGGTCTCCAGGACGCAGCCGGTTCAGGGGGACGCGCGGCCCGGAGGTCCACTGCGTACCCGTCCAGTGGTCCAGCCGGACCCCGGCCTTCGCCCACGCGTAGAGCGCCAGCCCCGAGCAGTCGAACCCGTGGATCCGCGAGCCGTGCTCGATGCCGTAACTGGGGCCGCTCGCCGTTCCGCCGCCCCATGAGTAGGGCGTCCCGAGCCATCTGAGGGCGGCCTTCGCCACCATCGAGCCCCGCGTCGCGCCAGTGAACGACCCCGCGGCCCCGGCCGAGCGGCCCGTCCCAGGGCCGGAAACGGAACCGGAACCGGCGCCGGAGCGCTCGGCCGCCCGGCGCAGACGGCGCTCCTCGGCCCGTTCGAGCGCGGCCTGCCGCTGCCGCCGCAGCCGCGCGGCCCGCGCCTGGGCGCCGCCGAGCCGTTCCTCCAGGCGCCGTTTGCGCGCCTCGATCCGCCGTACGGCCGCGCGCTGCCCGGCGACGGCGCGGGCGGCCTCGCGCTGGGCGGCCTTCGCCCGTTCCGTGGCGCGGGCCTGGTCGTCCAGCGCCTCCCGCGCCTGCCGCCGGAACAGCCCGGCGACCTGCCGGGCCGCCTCGACCTGCTGGACGGCTCCGGCCCGCCGCCGCGCCAGCATCTCCAGCAGCCCGGCGCGGTCCATGAACCCCTGCGGCCCGCCCCGTCCCGCCAGCGCCGCCGGCCAGGAACCGTGCCCGCCGGTGCCGAGCCGGTAGGCGTCCGCCGCGACGACGGCCAGCTCGGCCTGGACCTCGCGGACGCGCCGGTCGGCTTCGGCGACACGGGCCAGGGTCTGCCGGTAGGCGAGGCGGGAGCGTTCCAACTTGACCTGTTCGCCGTGATGGCGCTCCACGGCCAGGGCCGAGTCCGCGGCGAGCCGTTCCAGCTCGCCCCCGGCCCGTGCCAGCTCGGCCTTGGTCCGGCCCACCTCGGCGGCCCGTTCCCGGACCTCCGCCCGGCTCCGCTCGACGTCGCGCGCGCTCGGCGCCGGTTCCGCCCGCGCGTGCGCCGGCATCCCGGAGACGGCCACGACTCCCAGCGAGACGACCGCCAGCCGCACCCTGATGCCCGCCGCCCCCGCAACCCCCTGCTTGAGAAACACGGTGCCCCCTACCGCGTCATGTCTCCCCAAGTGATCAGGCACTGAGGGTAGTTGAACGGGAGCACAATGTGAACATCCGTTTCTTCAACCTCTTGGGGCTCCGTCCCATCACCCCTCACGACCGGGTCCTTGACCAGCGGGAACGACGGTCCGAACCGTGATCCGCACGAACGCCGCGGCGCGCGGGGAAGAGGGTCGTACGGCGCGGCGGGCGCTCCGGGCCGACCGCGCCGGGGCCGTCGCGGAACGTCCGGGCGCGCGGTGACCGGGCCTCCCGGACGGGGCCCGGCGCGGTCAGCGGTCCAGGTTCTCCGGAACGGGGACGGGGTCGGGGCCGGGGCCCGAGCCGTCCGCCGGTCCGGGCTGCGCGGGCGCCACCTCGGTCGTCCCGGTGGCCGGCTGCGAGGCGGGCGGCGCCTCCGGCTCCGGTGGCGGGCCGGACGCGGGCGGCGGCTCGGCGGGAGCGGCCGGCCGCGGGTCGGACGGGCCGGGGGCGGGCGATCCCGGCGGCGGGGTGGGCGCCGGATCGGTCGGCGTGGGCGTCGGGGTGGGCGCCGGGGGCGGGACGGGCCGCCAGCTGACACGGACGTCGAGCCCGCCCGGCTGGAACGAGACACCCCCCTCCCCCTGGGAGCGGGAGGTACGGGACACGCGCACGGCGAGCCGCACCGTACGGCCCGCCTCGATACGGCCGGACACGGCGCCCGGCCGCACCCCGCCCCACGCGGTGGCGGACCAGTTCACCGGCCCGCCGTCGGCGCGCAGCTCGATCGTGCCCTCCGACCGGTCGGCGAGGTCGAGGAAGAGCGGTGAGACCGCGAGCGTGCCCGCGCCCGGCCGGGGCACCGTGCCCCCGCCGCCGCCGTCCCCCGTGCCTCCGCCGGGCGCCCCGTGCCCGCCGGCGGGCGGCGAGGGCAGCGCGAGCGGCGGCGCCGAGGACGCCAGCGCGCCCAGCGGGTAGGTCGCCGACACCGGAACGCTCGATCCGCCCGCGCCGCCGCCGTCGCCGGACCCCGGCGGGGGCGGCTGCGGCACGGCGGTCGGCCCCGCGCCGTCCGGGGACGAGCCCGTGGCCGTACGGCCGTCGCGGTCCTCGTCCGGCGCCAGGGCCCGGACCACCGCGGCGCCGCCCCCGATCACCAGGGCGGCGGCCACGGCACCCGCTCCGAGCCGCCCCATGGCCGGGGACGGCGCGGTGTCCTCGGGCCCGTGGGCGGCCGGCCGGCCGGCTCCCACCATCGCCATGCCCCGGGCGCCGGTCAGGGCGCCGGGCTCCTCGCGCAACGGCCGCAGGACCCGCGCCGCCGTCCGCCGTACCCCCTTCAGCGCCGTCCGCACCGGCCGGCGCCCGGGCCCCGGCGCGGAGTCCGCCCCCGGGTCCGGCAGGGACGCGCGGGGCTGGACGGGGAACCCGGCGGAGGACAGATCGGCCACGCGGGTGGCCACGAAGAGCCGGTAGCCCACCAGTTCAGGGTCGAGGAAGCCGCTCATCACGCGCACCCGCAGCTCCTCGGGCGGCTCCACCCAGGGCAGCAGCCCGAAGACCTTGGAGGCCGAGACCGTGCGCGGGCTGAGCGGCCCGCAGACATGGCACTCCCCGGCATGCCGTACCAGCCGCTCGCGCAGGGCGGGGTCGAGCCCGCCGCGCCGTTCGCGCAGCAGCGCCGCCCGTTCGACGCAGCCGTAGGGGCCGTGGTGGGCCAGCAGCTCGGCGGTGAGCGCCACCTCCAGCGCGCGGTGCGCCCGGTCGAGCGCGGCCTGCGCCTTCCTCAGCGACAGGCCGAAGATCTCGGCGATGTCGGGCGGCACCAGGCCGTGCCGGACGCGCAGTTCGAGCAGTTCGCGGGAGAACGGGTCCAGCGCCTGGACCGCCTCCCAGGCCATCACCCGCTGGTCCGCGTCCTCCCTGCCGGGGCCGCCGGGGGACGGCTCGGCCGACCGGGCCGGGACCGGCATCCTGCGGCCGCATTCCAGCCGGGCGACGGCGTAGAGCCAGGCGCCGAAGCGGTCGGGATCGCGCAGCTCACCGACATGGGCCTCGGCCACGATGAACGCGTCGCGCAGCGCCACCTGCGCGGAGTCGCGCTCGCGCAGGAGGAACCGGCAGTACGCGTAGAGCCGGTCGGCGTAGGCGTCGTAGACGGCGCCCGGCGCGCCCGGATCGCGGGCTCGCAGCGCCTCGGCCAGTCGGCGGTCATCCATGGACAGAAAACTAAAGGCTCGCCGCCGCCTTGACGTGCCATTTCAAAAGATCCCACTGCCGAGTCGTCCACAATGTCCGTGCCCTTTACCGAGAACGCCCGAGGCAATGGAAATTGCGTTATATATCAGGAGTTGTCGCAGCACGATCCGTATGTCGGGTCTCCGGAAGCGTGACGCGACCAATTAGCACGACCGAGGTTGCGGGAGGGTTGCATCGCCCTCCCGAAGGATCTCACATGATCGACGAGAAGTGCCCGCCCGACCCTCCGACGAAATGAGCGGGCTCCGAGTTCGCACCCTCGTCCGGGATCCGCCGGACGCGGACGGCGACACGACGTTGACACTGTCATCATTACAGTGTCATCATCGTTCCATGGAGAGCACCTGGACCATCGCGGAACTGGCGGAACGGGCCGCCGCGGCCCTCACGTCCGGTGAGTCCGTGCGGGTCAACGGGCGGGTGCGCGATCTGCCCAACGAGCGGCTGATCCGCTGGTACGGCACCATCGGCCTGGTCGACCCGCCACTCGGGCGCCGCGGCCGTACCGCCCTGTACGGGACGCGCCATCTCCTGCAGATCGTCGCGGTCAAGCGCCGCCAGGCGGCGGGCCGCACCATCGCCCAGATCCAGGTGGAGCTCGCCGGGGCGACCGACGGGACGCTCCGGGAGATCGCCCGGCTGCCGGAATCCGAGCCGGGCGGCCACCCCGAGCCCGCCGCCTCTCCGGCCTCGGCGCCGGAACCTCAGACACCGAGGCCGGGCAGGCGCGACCGCTTCTGGACGGCGCAGCCGTCCGCCGGTGCCCGCGAGGACGGGCACCGCCCCGCCTCACCCGCCCCGGCCCCCGCCCCCGCCCAGGAGGCCCAAGACGTCCAGGACGTCCAGGACGTCCAGGACGTCCAGGCGGTGCGGGTGCAGGGCGTGCGCCTGGCGCCGGGCCTCACCCTGCTGCTCGACGTTCCGGCGGACGTCTCCGCGCTGGACGACGACGATCTCGCCGCCATAGGGACGGCCGTCCGTCCCCTGCTGGAGGAACTGCGCCGGCGCGGGCTGCTCGACCCGCCCGGCCCCCTGCCCGACATCCGCCCCGCCGACCCTTCCGGGAGGTCCCAATGACCCTGCGCATCGCACAGATCCCCGAACCCGAGGCACCGCCCGTTCCCGAGGGCGGGCTGGGCGCCCTGGCCACCGACCGGGGGAACCTTCCGCTCGACAGCGTCGACGTGCACGCCGCCGTCACGGGCCTGGTCGCCGGGATCGAGGTCGTCCAGGGCTTCCGCAACCCCTACGACGTGCCCCTGGAGGCCACCTACATCTTCCCGCTGCCCGACCGGGCCGCCGTCACCGCGCTGCGCATGGAGGCCGCGGACCGGGTGATCGACGGTGTCCTCAAGGAGCGCGGCCAGGCGCGGCAGGACTACGCCACCGCCGTCGCCGCGGGCCGGCGGGCGGCGATCGCGGAGGAGGACCGCCCCGACGTCTTCACCATGCGGGCCGGCAACATCATGCCCGGCGAGCGGGTGACGATCCGGCTGACGCTGAACCAGCCGCTGCCCTACGAGCTGGAGCCGTCCGGCACGGTCGCCGGGACGGAGCCGCCGGCCGGCGCGGGCGGCACGGGCGGCACGGGCGGCGGGCTCGGGCAGGGGGCCGCGACGTTCCGTTTCCCGCTGGTGGTGGCGCCCCGCTACATCCCGGGCGCGCCGCTCGACGAGGAGGCGGCCGGGTCGGGGGTGGCCCCCGACACCGACGCGGTGCCGGACGCCTCGCGGATCAGCCCGCCCGTCCTGCTGCCCGGCTTCCCCAACCCGGTCCGGCTGTCGATCTCGGTGGACATCGACCCGGCGGGGCTGGAGCTCACCGGCATCCGCTCGGCCCTGCACGTCGTGGCCGACGAGGGCTCCGGCGACCGCGCGACGGTCCGGCTGCACCCCGGGGAACGGCTGAACCGCGACTTCATCCTGCGGCTCGATTACGCGCCGCCCGCCACCGGCGAAGATGCCGGTACGGCCGGTGCGGGGATCGCCCCCGCGCTGGCCCTGACCCCGGACGGCGGGCCGGACGGCGCCCCGGAGGGCGAGCAGGGCGAGAGCGCGGAGGGCACGTTCACGCTGACCCTGCTCCCGTCCGGGACGACCCGCCCGCGGCCCCGTGACGTGGTGCTGGTCCTGGACCGCTCGGGCAGCATGCACGGCTGGAAGATGATCGCGGCACGGCGGGCGGCCGGGCGGATCGTGGACACCCTGACCGCCGGTGACAGGTTCGCGGTGCTGTCGTTCGACAACGTGATCGAGCGCCCGCGCGACCTGGGCGCGGGGCTGGCGGCCGGGACCGACCGCAACCGGTTCCGCGCGATCGAGCACCTGGCCTCGCTGGACGCGCGGGGCAGCACCGAGATGGCGGGCCCGCTCCAGGAGGCGTGCGCGCTGCTGTCCGACCCCGCCCGGGACCGGGTGCTGGTGCTGATCACCGACGGCCAGGTGGGGAACGAGGACCACATCCTGGCCGGGCTGGTGCCCCGGCTGCGGGGCGTGCGCGTGCACACGGTCGGCATCGACCGGGCGGTCAACGCCGGGTTCCTGCACCGGCTGGCGGAGGCCGGGCAGGGGCGGTTCGAGCTGGTGGAGTCGGAGGACCGGCTGGACGAGGCCATGGAGGGGATCCATCACCGCATCGGGTCGCCGCTGGTGACCGGCCTGCGGGTGGAGGGGGCCGGTCTGGAGATCGTTCCGGAGTCCGTGGCGCCGCGCCGCGTCGGGGCGCTGTACCCGGGCGTTCCGCTGGTGGTGTCCGGCCGGTTCCGCGGGGCGCCGTCCGGAGGCGTCGTCGTCCGCGGGACCACCCCCGAGGGGAACGGCTGGGAGCGGCGTGCCACCGGCACCGTGACCAGGGCTCCGGCGGCGACCTCGATCTGGGCCCGCGCGCACCTGCGCGATCTGGAGGACCGCTACGCGGTCGAGGGCTCGGAGTCGCTCGAACAGCGCATCGTCGGGACCTCGCTGCGGTTCGGCGTGCTGTGCCGGTTCACCGCGTTCGTCGCGGTGGACAGCCGGGTGGTCGCCGAGGGCGGCCGTCCGCACCAGGTCGTCCAGCCGGTGGAGACGCCCGACGGCTGGGGTGCGATGCCGGCCGCGCCGGCCGCACCGGCGGCGCCGTTCGCGGCCGGGGCCGCTCCCATGGCGGCGATGCCCCCGGCGGGTGCCGCTCCCGCCCCGGCCCCTCCCGGGTCGGCGGGGGGCTATGGCGCCGCGCCCCCTCCCCCGGCCCAGCCCGGGGCGGCGCCGGTCCGCGGGAGCGACCCCGGCATGCGCAGGCGGTCGGCGCCCGCGCGGGGCACCGGCCGAGGGCCGGCGGGCCGTCCCGGTGGACTGCCCCGGCCCGCGCCCGTCCCGAGCCCGGCCGGCCACGCCCTCGCCGACGCGCGGCAGCGGCTCACCACACTGCTCGAAGAGCTGAGGAGCCAGTGGTTCCCGCAGGGCGGCCCGCGCAGGGCGCACCTGTTCGCCACCGTGCTGCCCGCGCTCGAGACGGTGACCCGGGCGATGGAGTCCTCCGGCGTGGACGCGGCGCTGGTGTCCCCGCTGTCCGCGCTGGTGAGCGATCTCCACGCGGCCGGGGCCGCCGTGCCGCCCTGCCCGGACCACGTCGTCGACGAGCTGCGGGACCGTACGCTCCGGGTACTGGAGACCTTCCTCCAGCAGGGCGCCGGGGCGCCCGGCGGACCGGCGACGCGCAGGTCGTTCTGGAAGCGTCCGCGCTGACGGAGCCGACGGACGCGCGTGCGGGCGCCCCCCTCGCGGGAGGGCGCCCGCGCCTCGGCGCCCGCGCCTCGCGTCCGTCAGGCGATCTGCCTGGCCCGCAGCCCCCGCAGCAGCGGGACGACGTTGAGCAGGAGCCCGACCACCGCGACGCCGGTGACGAGGTTCACCCCCGGGTCGAACTGGCCGAAGTCCGTGCCGCCCCCGGTGCCGGTGTGCGATCCGCCCGCGACCAGCGCGGTGACCGCGGCCAGCACCAGCGCGGCGCCGACCTGGCCGGAGGTCTGCACGAGCCCGGAGGCCAGTCCCTGCTCGGAGTCGTCGATGCCGTCGGTGGCCTGGCTCATGATCGAGCTGAACCCGAACGCGAACCCGCCGCCCAGCAGCAGCATCGTCGGCAGGACCGTGAACGCGTAGTGCGGGGTGCTCCCGGCCGTCGCCAGGAACCACGCGTACCCGAGGCTGAGCGAGGTCATCGAGGCGAGGATGAGCCGCGGCGTGCCGTACCGGTCGATCAGCCGCCCGACGAACGGGGACCCGACCGCCACCAGCAGGCCGGCCGGCAGCAGCGCCAGGGCCATCTTCAGCGGCGACCAGCCCAGCACGTCCTGCAGGTAGAGCGTCATCATGAACTGGAAGCTGAGGTAGGACCCGAACAGCGCGACGATGCTGAGGTTCGCCCGGACGATCGGGCCGATCCGCAGGATGCCGAGCCGGATCAGCGGGTGCGCGACCCGGTTCTCAGTGATCACGAACCCGGCCAGCAGCGCCACGGCCAGCACGATCGAGCCCACGGTGAGCGGGTCGAGCCAGCCGCGTTCGGGGGCCGAGACGACGGTGTAGACGGCGAGGAGCATCCCCGAGGTCAGCGTGACCGCGCCGATCAGGTCGTGGCCCCCGCCCGCGGCCGGGCGGTCCCGCGGGATCAGCGCGATGCCCGCGACCAGGGCCAGCAGCGCGAGCGGCACCGGGGTCAGGAACGTCCAGCGCCAGCCGAAGCTGGTCAGCAGCCCGCCGAGGATCAGGCCGGAGGAGTAGCCGCTGGCGCCGAAGACCGAGAAGACCGACAGCGCCCGGTTCCGCGCCGGTCCCTCGTGGAACGTGGTGGTCAGGATGGACATGGCGGTCGGGGCCGTGAACGCGGCGGCGAGCCCCTTGACGAAACGGGTGACGATGAGCAGGGCACCGTCGTCGACCAGCCCGCCGACCAGCGACGCGACCGCGAACACGGCCAGCGCGGTCAGGAAGACGCGGCGCCGGCCGAGCAGGTCGGCGGTGCGCCCGCCGAGCAGCAGCAGGCCGCCGTACCCCAGCACGTAGCCGTTCACGATCCACTGCAGGGCGGTGGTCGACAACCCGAGTTCGGCCCCGATGGAGGGCAGCGCCACGCCCACCATGGACACGTCGAGCCCGTCCAGGAACAACACGGCGCACAGCACGGCGAGGACGCCCCACAACCGGGGCGTCCACTTCTGCTCGGCCGGCTGAGGCGTACGGACCGCCGAGGCGGGTGAGGTGTCGGTGATAGTCACGACGGAGGAGATTACATGCATGTGCATCAGATGTCCATGCACTAATTTCGCGGGAATTTAACCCGCACGCATCAAATGCACGCGCATGCTAGGATGCGCGTCATGGAGTCGGAGGCTGGCCTGGTCGGACGGTGGCGGTCGCTGCTGACCTGCTACAACGAGATCGCGTGCCATCTCGACCGCGAGCTGCAGGAGTCCCACGGGCTCACCATGAGCGAGTTCGAGACGCTCGACCGCCTCGTCGACGCCCGCTGTGACAAGTGCCGCATGCAGGAGCTGCTGGCCGGCATGTACCTCAGCCAGAGCGCGCTCTCACGTACCGTCGCCCGGCTGGAGAAGCACGGGCTGGTGGCCCGCGACCTCTGCCAGGACGACCGGCGCGGCGTCTTCGTCCGGATCACCGACGCCGGCCGGGAACGCCACGCCGAGGCCCGCCGGACCCACCTCGCCATCCTGGCCGAGCACCTCCACGAAGCCCCCGAGGGCGTCCCCGCACCCGCCACCGCGTAGCCGGGCCCGCCGAGCAGTGCGTCTCCGAGCCCGGAAGGTACGGCTCCCCTGATGAGCTTCAGCGGTTACGCGCGGAAGGTGCGCGACGGCACCGTGCCGTACGGCGCGCGGGTGTCGGCGCTCCGGTCGTGCGTCCAGCTGTACCGGCCGATCGGCTTCCACGCGGGCCTGAGCTTCCTGGAAGAGGTCGCGGGCCCGTTCCGCCGCGACGAGGCGTCCCTCCTGCGAGCCCTGGAAACGCTCGCGGCCAGCCGTGCGCTCTGGCACGCCGACATCCGCGCGTACGCGGCCACGCGGCGGGAGGCGAAACGCCTCGGCCGGCGCGTTCCCCGGCCGACGGACCCGAACCCCGACCATTTCCCGGCGTACTGGTACGGCGCCCCCAGAAGCGCGGCCCTGCACGCCCTGGCGTTCTGGCGGCGATCGCGCCTCCCGGCCCTCCTGGAGCCGCCCTCCCAGGTCGCGGACGACCTGAACGCCTGCGTGGCCGCCGTACTCGACTCCGGTGGGCATCTGACAGCGGAACGGCGGCGGACGCTCACCGGCTGCGTCGCCGAGATCGAGCGGCTGCGCCTCCGGCCCGGCCTGTACCAGGACGACCCCGTGGCCTACGACCGCGCGCGCAGCCTCCGCAGGGTCGCGAGGTTCGTGGAGACCGCCGCCGGCGCCGTGTAGCCGGCGTTCACCCCGTTCGCAGGTCGGAGAGGGCCTTCTGGAGGCGGGCCGCGCGCCCGGCCGGGGTCCTGGCCTTCAGCAGCGGCAGGATCAGCAGGTACCGGGCGGTCTTGCCGAGTTCCTCGAAGCGGGCGGCGGCCTCCGGATGGGCCGCCAGCGCCTCGGCCAGGTCGGGCGGGACGGTGGCGTCGCGCTGGGCCGTGTAGGCCGCGGCCCACCGGCCGTCCGCCCGCGCCGCGGCGACCTCCGCCAGGCCGGACGGCCGCATCCGCCCCGCGGCGGTCAGGGCCTCCACGTGCTCGACGTTCACCCGCGACCAGGGGCTCCCCTTGCGGCGGGGCGAGTATCGCTGCAGGTAGTAGTGCTCGTCGTACGACCTGCGCCGGCTGTCGATCCAGCCGTGGCAGAGCGCGACCTCCAGCGCCTGCCCGATCGTGACCGACACGGCCCCCGACCCCTTCTTCGCGATCTTCAGCCAGGCCTCGTCCTCGGTCCCGTGGTGCCCGGCCAGCCACGCCTCCCACCCGGCCGCGTCCGCGAAGTGCATCATCGGTCCAGGATCTCCAGGTAGTGCTGGTTGTACATGACGCCGAGCACGTTGCCGAACGGGTCCACCACCGAAGCGGTGACGAAGCCGGGGCCGTGCTCGGTGAGCGGCATGTACGGGGTGGCCCCCATGGACAGCAGCCGGTCCAGGGCACCCTGGACGTCGTCGACGTGCCAGTGGACGATCACACCGCCGGGGGCGGTGGCCGCGCCGGGCCGGGCGTAGCGGCGGTCGATGATGCCGAGCTCGTCCTCGTGGTCGCCGACCCTGAACTCGTAGTAGCCCGCCGGCTGCCCGCCGCCCGGGCTCTCGAAGTACGGCTCGATGCCCAGCAGGTCGGCGTACCACTTCCTGGCCGCCTCCAGATCGTCGGCGAAGTAGTTCACGGTGGCCAGTCCTCGCAGCATGGGTGCTCCCTCTCTCGTAACGACAAGGACCATTCTTCGCTCCAAAGTGCTCACCAACTGACCACTTTTCCGGGGATCCTGGGTGACATGCGTGCCGATCGTCTCGTCGCCGCCCTCCTGCTCATGCAGGCCCGCGGGCGGGTGACCGCCGCCGAGCTGGCCGCCGAGCTGGAGGTGTCCGTCGCCACCGCCCGGCGCGACCTGGAGGCGCTGTCCGCCGCGGGCGTCCCGGTGTACCCGCAGCCCGGGCGCGGCGGCGGCTGGTCGCTCGTCGGCGGCGCCCGTACCGACCTCAGCGGCCTGTCGGCGGCGGAGGCGCAGGCGCTGTTCCTGCTCGTCGGCCCGGCCGCGGCCGTCTCGGGCGAGGCCAGGGCGGCGCTGCGCAAGCTCGTGCGCGCGCTGCCGGCGACCTTCCGGGAGGACGCGCAGGCCGCCGCCGGGGCCACGATGATCGACCCCACCCGGTGGGGCGAGCGCGACCGCCGCCGCCCCGAGCCGGTCGACCTGCTCCAGGCCGCCGTGGTCCGCCGCCGGAAGGTCCGCCTGACCTACGCGGGCCGCTCCCGGGAACGGACCGTACGGCTGGTCGACCCGTGGGGCCTGGTCGACAAGGACGACGTCTGGTACCTGCTCGCCGGGACCGAACGGGGACGCCGCACCTTCCGCGTCGACCGGATCATCGAGGCCGAGCCGACCGGCCTGCCCGCCGAGCGCCCGGACGGCTTCGCGCTCGACGCCGCCTGGGAGGAGGTCGTCGGCGAGATGGAGGCACGGCGTTCGCGCACCTGGGCGACCGTCCTCATCGAGGCCCGGTTCGTCCCGATCCTGCGGGACCAGTTCGGGCGGCACTGCCACGTCGACGGCGATCCGGGCGCGGAACGGGTCCGGGTCCGCCTCGCCGCGCCGACCCCGCTGGACATCGCCCGCCACCTCGCCGGCTGGGGCGCGCTGGTCGAGGTGGTCGAGCCCCGGCCCGTGCAGGCCGAGCTGGCGCGGATCGGCGCCGAACTCACCGGCCGCTACGGAACCGGCGAGGGCACCGATGAACCCGGCCCCACGCCGAGGTCCGCCGAACCCGCCTCGTGAGCCGAGCCGCCTCACATCCTGGTGAAGGTCATGTCCATCCAGGGGTGCCAGCTCGCGCCGTCTTCGGTGCGCTCCCACCGGGCCGACATGGAGGCACCGTCCTCGGCGATCACCAGGGTCGCCCGTTCCGTGTCGCCGGTGAACGTCCAGACGCCGTCATCGTCCACCGCCGCGCGCATGGTGGCGAAGCCGCCATGGTTGTCGAACGAGCGCATGGGGAACGTTCCACTGGCCGGATCGCCAGGGCCGATCATCTCGATGACCTCGACCTTCCGATCGCCCATGCGGACGTCCGCGCGGTGGACGAGGAAGAACCCGCCGGCCATCCACTCGTAGTCGTCGAACCCCTCGATCCGAACGGCCGGAACCCCCTCTGCCTCCAGCGTCCGCCCCCGCGTGCGCCAGCGGCCGGCGAGCGCGTCCAGGAGCTTGTTCCGGGGGTCCGGGACGGGCGGGTGGGCGGTGCTGTCGTCTGCCATGGCGTTCTCCGGCTCCGATCTATGTAAGATATTGCTTAAATACTTACATATGGTTGGATGGACGGCAAATCCTGCCGTTCGGAGGGGGCAAGGGTGGACGAGGCGTTGCGGGCGGTCGCGGACCCGACCCGCCGCGCGATCCTGCTGCTGGTACGGGACGAGGAGGTGGCGGCGGGCGCCATCGCCGGGCGGTTCCCCGGCATCAGCCGTCCGGCGGTCTCCCAGCACCTGCGGGTCCTCGTCGCGGCCGGCCTCCTGACGGTGCGCCGCGACGGCAACCGCCGCTATTACCGGCTCCGCCGCGAGGGCCTGGCCGAGGCGGCGACGTTCATGGAGACGATGTGGTCGGCCCCCCTCGCCCGCCTGCAAAGGGCGGCCGAGGGAGAAGAGAGCGCACGCGCCGGGGACGAGGACGCGGGGGGATGACGATGGGTGCTGCGGAGAGCCGGACGGTCGAGCAGACGGTACGGATCCGGGCGCGACCGGAGACGGTGTGGCGGTACTTCACCGACCCCGGGCGGCTCGCGCGATGGTGGGGAGAAGCGGAGGTCGACGCCCGCCCCGGCGGCGTCCTGCGCGTACGGATGCTCGACGGCCCCCGTCCCGTCATGCGCGGGCGGTTCACCGAACTCGTCCCCCACGAGAGGATCGCCTTCACCTTCGGCTGGGAGGCCACTCCCGGAGCGCCGGACATCCCGCCCGGCGCCTCCCTCGTGGAGATCACCCTCGCCGCCGACGGTGACGCCACCGTGCTCACCCTCCGGCACAGCGGCCTGCCGTTCCACCTCCACGACGAGACCGGCGCCGGCTGGGCGCACCTGCTCCGCCTGCTGGGCGCGGCGTCCGGATCCTGAGGTTCACGCACCTTCACCGGCCGCGGCGGCGTAGCGGCGGGCCAGGTGCGCGAAGGCGCGCTTGAGTTCGGCCGGGCCGACGACCTCGATGTCGGCGTCGAACCTGCCGATGGTGGCGGCCAGGCCGGCCCATGACCACGAGCCCAGGACGAGCCGGCAGCGGTCCGGGCCCAGTTCTTCGACGACCCCGTCGCGGGCGTAGCGGGACACCGCGGCGGCGGGGAGGTCGAGGATCACCTCGCCCCGGCAGGGCCAGTCCGAACCGCCGGAGCCGCGGAACCTGCCGGCGACGAACGCGGCCACCTCACCACCGGGCAGCTCGCGCGGCGTGAAGCGGGGCCCGGTGGGGGTGCGCGGGGTGATCCGGTCGGCGCGGAAGGTGCGCCAGTCCTCGCGGTCGAGGTCCCAGGCGACGAGGTACCAGCGCCCGCCCCAGGTGACGAGGTGATGGGGCTGCACCCGGCGCGGCGGGGCCTGCGCGCCTCGCTCGTCCGCCCCGGGCGGGGACGCGTAGTCGAAGCGCAGCACCTCGCGGGCGCGAACGGCGGCGCCGAGCGCCATGAGCACGCCGCCGTCCACCCGCGGGACGGCCCGGGTCTCGGGCCGCTCGACGACGGTGACCTGGAGGGCGTCGATCCGGCCGCGCAGCCGTGCGGGCATGACCTGCCGGACGGTGTTCAGCGCGCGCGCCGCGGCCTCCTCGATCCCGGCACCGGTGGTCGCGGCGATCTGGAGGGCGATGGCCAGGGCGACGGCCTGCTCGTCGTCGAAGAGCAACGGGGGCAGCCGCGTGCCGGCGTCGAGCCGGTAGCCGCCGTCGGGTCCCTTGACCGCCACGATGGGGTAGCCGAGTTCGCGCAGGCGGTCGACATCCCGCCGTACGGTGCGCGGGCTGACGTCCAGCCGTTCGGCCAGCAGCGCTCCCGGCCAGTCCCGGCGCGCCTGGAGCAGCGAGAGCAACGCCAGCAACCGGGCTGAGGTCTTCTGCATCCTCCGAGTATCGGCGAAGAAGCGGACACAACCTGTCCGCTTCCCCTGCGACGGTGGTCACCGAACCCACCGGAACGACCCGCAGGGAGCCGATATGTCCGTGACCACCGTGACCCATCTGAATTTCCAAGGCGACGCCCGCGCGGCCCTCACGTTCTACCGCTCCGTATTCGGCGGGGACGTGGCCATGGTCACCTACAAGGACGCCGCGAACGTCCAGGAGCCGTCCGAGGCCGACCAGGTGATGTGGGGGCAGGTGGCCGCCCCGAACGGCTTCCGCGTGATGGCCTACGACGTGCCCTCGCGCATGCCGTGGAACCAGGGAGAGAACGCGTTCTTCGTCTCCCTGCGCGGCGAGGCGGCCGAGGAGGTCACCGGGTACTGGGAAGGGCTCTCCGACGGGGCGACCGTGCTGCAGCCGCTGGGCCCGGCGCAGTGGGCGCCCCTGTACGGGATGCTGAGGGACCGGTTCGGCGTCACCTGGGTCGTGGACGTCGTCAGCGAGTACGACGCGTCCTGACCACCGGGCCCGGGCGGCGGACCACCCGCCGCCCGGGCCGACGACCCGAGAAGGAGATGCCAATGAAGAGGCGCGTACCGGACCGGACCCGCGACCATGACGGCACAGGCGCGGTGACCCGATGACCGTCCTGGACACCCGTGCGCTCAACCGCGCCACACTCGCCCGGCAGTTGCTGCTCGACCGCGCCGACATGCCGGTCCTGGACGCCGTCGCGCACCTGTGCGGCCTGCAGGCTCAGGAACCGCAGGAGCCGTTCGTCGGGCTGTGGTCACGGGTGCGCGCGTTCGACCCGGCGTCGCTGTCGGACCTGCTGACCGGACGGAGCGTGGTGCGCACCATCCTCATGCGCCGCACCATCCACCTCCTCGCCGCCGACGACACCCTCGCGTGGCGCGCCCGACACGACGCGATGCTGCGCCAGCGGATGCTCGGCACCTACCGCCGCGACCTGGCCGGGGTGGACCTCGGCGAACTCGCGGCGGCGGGCCGCGCCGTGATGGCCGACGGCGAGCCGCGCACGTTGACCGAACTGGGGCGGGCGGTCGCCCATCGCTGGCCGGAGTCGGCACCGCGGGCGCTCGGCGAGATGCTGATCGCCGCCCTCATCCCCATGGCCCAGATGCCGCCGCGCGGCCTGTGGCGCACCAAGGCGGGCGTGCGCAACACCCTGCTCTCCTCCTGGCTGGGACGCGACATCGACCCGCCCGCCCCGGAGGGCACCGACCCGGTCGGCCAGGCCCTGGTACGGCGCTATCTGGCCGCGTTCGGCCCCGCCGCGACCGCCGACCTGCGCGCCTGGTGCGGGCTCGCCGGCCTGCCGGCCGCGGTGACCGCGATACGCGAGGAGCTCATCGCCTTCCGCGACGAACGCGGCCGGGAACTGCTGGACCTCCCCGACGCACCGCGCCCCGACCCGGACACGCCCGCCCCCGTACGCTTCCTGCCGGCGTTCGACAACGCGATCCTCGGGTACCACGACCGCGGCCGGATCATCGACGACGCCCACCGCGGCCTCTCGGTCGCCGGCGCCCGCGTCGTCCTGGTCGACGGCCGGGTCGCCGCCACCTGGACCGTCACCTCCGGAACCGTGACCGTCACCCCGCTGCGCCCGTTCTCCCGGGCCGACCGCACCGCCGTCGCCGACCAGGGCCGGGCGCTGGCGTCCTTCCTCACCGACGACGACAGCGACCGCGTCCGGATATCTCCCAGCTGACCGCGCACGCTCGTAGGACGGCCACGGACCCGAGCATGAGCAGGGGAACGGCCCGCGCCGCAGATCGGCGCGGCCTGTCGCCCCGCCGATCGGGTGCCGGCGCCCGCGAGCACCGGCCGGCCCGATCACTGCCTCGCGAGCCACTCATCGAAGGTGGTCGGCATGATGCGGGCGCCCTCGCCGGGCAGGAGCACCTCGCCGGCCATCTCCGGGCCGAACAGCGACGACCAGGTCGGCACGAGCTTGACCGAGCGGCCACGCGCCTCGTTGGTGCGCCGGGCCATGTCCACCAGGTCCTGCGGCTCCGGTCCGGCGACATCGCGGTAACGGCCCTGCGCCGCGCCCGTCGCGATCTCGGCGAGCACGGCCGCCACGTCGGCGGGTGCGATCGGCTGCACGAGCAGCGGCGCGATCGTGGCCACCCCGTCCTGCTCGGTCCAGCTCGTCACCATCGCGGCGAAGTCGTGGAACTGCGTCGCCGGGACGATCGTCCACGGCACCGGCCCCTCCGCCACGAGGCGCTCCTGCTCCCGCTTGCCGGCGTAGTGCGCGTTGCCCTCCACCCGTTCGACACCGGCGATCGACAGCAGCACGTGGTGACGAACTCCCGCCCGCACCTCGGCCGCGAGCAGGTTCCGGGTCGCGGTGCCGAAGCACTCCACCGCCTCGTCCCGGTCGGTGGCCGTGCAGTTCGTGGCGTCGATGACGGCCTCGACCCCCGTCAGGGCGGCGTCGAGGCCGTCACCGGTCGACACGTCCACGCCGAGCGAGCGGCTGATGCGCACCACGTCGTGCCCCGCCTCCGTAAGGGCGGCGACGGCGAGGGCCCCGATGTTCCCGGTCGCACCGGCGACGGCGATTCTCATAGTGCCTCCTGTTCCCGTACTACCCCGGAAGCTATCTCGGACAAAAGAGATCCGCAATCTCTTGGATAGGATGGCGGACCATGAAGCTGCCCGTGAGTACGGAATGGCTGCTGCACTGCGCCACGTCGCTGGCGCAGCTCAAGCCGGGAGACACCGCCTCGGCGGCGCAGCTCGCCCAGTACTACGACCTGCCGGCGGCCTATCTCGCCAAGCAGTTGCAGGCGCTCGTCAGGGCCGGCGTGCTGAGCGCGACGACGGGCCCGCGAGGCGGGTTCCGCCTCGCCCGGCCGGCCTCCGAGATCACGCTCCTGCAGATCGTGGAGGCGGTCGACGGCACCTCCTCGCCGTACGAATGCCGCGAGATCCGGCAGCAGGGACGGGGGGCGCTGTCCCCGGACGAGTGCCGGAACCCCTGCATCCTCGCCGAGAAGATGGCCGAGGCACATGAAGCCTGGCGGCTCAGCCTCGCGGCCACCTCACTCGCCGAGATCATCGCAGCACTGCCGCCGTCGGCCCCGCCGCGTACCCGGCGCCGCCTCACCGGAGCGCCGTGACCGAGTCGGCCCGCGACCGGACCGTGAGGCGGTCAGGTCACCGTGGCCCGGTGAGGCCGAAGGTATGAACCGGCTTCCACCGGTCGGCCCTGTGGTGCAGGCACTCCATGCGCAGGATCCGGGCCGTGTACGCGGTGTTCACCGGGACCCCCGTCCGAATGGCCGCGGCGAGGATCTCTTCGCGTTGCTCCAGCGCCTCGGCGGTTAGACGCAGAAGGGTCACATGCGGAATCCATCCCGCTTCCTCCAGCGGATGCATCTGGGCGCCGGTGCGCTGAGCGATCGTGTCGACCAGGGTGCGGTGCAACCGCATCCAGCCCGGTGACTCCACCTCCAGGTACAACACCCGTTCGTCATCAGGGAACACGGCCAGGTTCCCAAGACGTACTTCGAAGGGTGCCGTATCAGAGACGATCTCGCTCAGCGGATCCAGGCAGGCGGGATCCTCGGACAGTCCCGCTCCGCCCTTGATCGACAGGTGGGGCGATGACCTCATCGGTCGCCTGGCCCAGGCTGCATGCCGTGCCCGAAAAAGCTCGATGGGCGTGCTGAGGCTGTCGGGCAAAGGCAGTGGGCGATCGACCCCAACCCCGCTCCCCTCGATAACTTCGACGTGTCATTGTTCCCGCAGCACCTGAGCTTCACAGAGTGGATGCGCCGCTGGCTTGAAGGAACTCTGCATCAACCGTGGCTCGTCCAAGACGAGAGGACCGGACAGTGGCGCGGCGCGACCGACGCCGAAACCGCGGCGACCCTGAAACAGAACATGTAGGGCACATTGATCGTTAATACTCCGGCCGCTCTGCCATAGCCCACCGCTTTCGGGACCGGCGTCGAAGCGGTGAGCCCTCGACCAAAGCCAGGTCGAGGGCTCACCGGTAGGGCGCGGGCGGCATGCGCAGGGCGGTTATCAGGTGCCGTCGATCAGGCGGATGGCCAGGTCGGGGCTGAACTGGCCGGCGGGGATCCCGGGACCGATCCCGCAGTCGCCGTCGGAGTCGCCGGGGACCTTGACCCACAGTTCCAGTTCAGCGTCGGCTCCCTCGCGGGGCGGGGTCCCGAGCCTGCGTCCGGCCGGGTTGCACCATTCACCGTTGGAGCCGTTGCCGTTGCGGCTGGTGTCGACCACGAATGTCTTGCCGCCGGGGAGCCCGGCATTGACGGCCTTGGCGTAGGTGACCGACTGTTCGGTGGTGTAGTAGTTCGACACGTTGACCGAGAAGCCGCGTGCGTCCGCGATCCCGGCCGCCTGCAGACGCTGGGCCATGGTGCCGGCGGGAATCCAGTTGGCATTGGCGGCGTCCAAGTAGACCCAGGCGTTCGGCGCCTTCTGCTTGAGCTGCTGCACACCGTATCTCAGCAGGTCGAGCCGGATCTGCCGCTCGGTGTCGTTCGGCAGGCAGTCGAGTTGGGCGACCGCGTCGGGCTCCACCACGACGATCGCCTGGCGACTGCCGATGGCCGTGGCGAACTGCCCGATCCAGGTGCGGTAGGCCTCCGGGCTGCCCGCGCCGCCGCCGGAGTGGCTGCCGCAGTCACGGCCCGGGACGTTGTAGGCCACAAGCATCGGTGTGGCGCCGGCCCGCTCGGCGCCGCCGACGTAGCGGGACACCGCCGCGGTGACGTCGCCGTCCCAGTTGCCGAACCAGCGTGCGATGGGCCGGTCGGCGATGGTCGTCTTGATGCGAGCGGCCCGCGAGTCGCCGGGATGGGCGGCCACCCAGGCCGCCGGGTTGGAGTTCGGGTCGACGTACAGGTTGGCCGCGGCGATCGCCTTGGCCGCGGGTGCGGCGTGGGAGACGGCGCCGGCCTCGGCGGCCTGCGCTCGCTGCCCGGTGAAGTAGGCGCCGGTCAGCGCGGCCGTCGATGCGGTGAACGCGGCGACGGTGGTGATGGTCCATCTACGGAGAGCGGGTAGCACGGGGGTTCCTCCGTTGTCCGGTGTCATGGCGGGGGTCGCCGTCCGCGGGCTCTGATCACCTCCCAGCGGAACATAGGGAAGCGGACGTGTTCAATGCACTTTCTCTGACCGTTTCCCGCAAAGCTACCGACGCGCCGAAATCCGAGTCAAGAGCCCTTTCAAACTTCCATTACCGTCCAACCGCCGGGCATTTCTCCGCCATTGTGAGCGGCCGCAAAGGGGCCGGCCTAATATTCCAGCCGCACGTGGAGATCTCGGTCTGATGGAGGCCGGGACATGAGACGGCCACCGCTGTGATCGTGCGGGTGTGTTGGAACCAGACGATCGGCGGTGGCCGTGCCGCCTTCTGTAGAAGATGTCGACCCGGCCGGGTGGGTTGATGGGTTCGATGAGCTGTTCGCGCAGGTGGCGGCGCCGTTCTTCGGGCGGCGGGAGCCCAGGATGCGGGCCCGGTGATATCTGCTGGGTCTGCTGAGCGGGCTGGAGCGAAAGAACGACTGGTCGCTGGCGGGGTTCGCCGGCGATGCGCGGCCGGACGGGCAGCGGCTGCTCGACCACGCCCGCTGGGATGGACCAGGTGCGGGACGCGCTACGGGCGCGGGTGGCCGAGCGGCTCGGTGACGCCGGCGGGGTGCTGGTGGTGGACGACACCGGGTTTGAGAAGAAGGGGCGCCGCAGCGCAGGGGGTGCAGCGCCAGTACACCGGCACCGCAGGCAAGATCATCAACTCCGGATCGGGTGTTCTGCTCGTATGTCAACCCCGGTCAGCAGCGGGTTCTCATCGATTCACAGAGGTTCGAGTCCCTGACCGAGTCGATAAAGCACGTCCCACTGTGCATCGTCGCCGGTCGGTCGGGGGAAGCCGCCGTTCTGGAATACCAAAGTGAGGTATCCGACCAATGGCATACCGATCTCGCCGACGAAGTGAGCGTCAGCGCATCCGTCGGGAAGGACGATCCCGTACGGGCCGCCTCCGCTGACGTTGGCCTTGTGGAAGTGGTCTGGAGCCACCGGGAGAAGGAAAGGAGTGCGCCGCCCGTCCGCCCGCCGGTCCTCGACCTTCTGCTCGACGTGCTCCCGGATACCTCCGGCGGGCTTGCGCGTACCTTCCACCTCGAAGACAAGAGGATCTGCATCCGCTGAGCTCTGCCACCGGGGGTGGGTGCCGACCAGCCACACGTCGCCGACGATGCGCATCCATGAGGACAGGGTCATCGGCAGCGAACCAAGTCGCTCCTCCAGCCATTGGAGGTAGCTTTCGGCCCCAGGGCCGGGAGGCGCGTAAGGCTCGACCGGGGTCTGATCGTCATTGTTCTCATGAAATCGATGGCCCTGCTCGTCCAGTCGCCCGACGATCATCTCGATGTTTCCGCGGGCACGATGAGCCATCTCGTCGCACACCGCCTGCGCCTCCTCGGCGAGGCCAGGAGTGCGGACCCGATCGCCCAGCTGACGCAACTCGTGCCACACCTGCTCCCGCTCACCGGCGAGGTAGCGGTTCAGCCAGTCCGGGCGTGCACTCATACTGACGTCCTGTCTGTCGCGACGGCATCCCGCGTCATGGCGTGTCCGCAGGATGGAAGACCCGCTGATCATGCCGCGATGGGTCGTGACGGGACGAGTTCCGCCCCTGACTGCCTGCTTACGCACCAGGTCGGCCGGGGGGAGCCTTCCCCCGCCCTCCGAGGCTCCAAGGTCGTCCAGCCTCGCCGTAGGCACCCGCGTTGGCAGCCCGGTGCCGCTCGCCTGCCCTGACCTTCAATTCTGTCCGACCTCCACGGCATCCTTGGCGGGTGATCAGCGAAGACGACCTCGTATTCGAAGCCGTGCGCACGCGAGTGGAGTCGGGTGACCACCTCGACGAGAGATGCGGGCCCCCAGGCATCGACATCGCAGGCGGCGGAGCATTCACCTACGCCGCCGACGGCCGGCTTCAACGGGTGTACTTGCGAGGTACACCCGAGTACACCGCCGCTCATGTCGCTGGTCTATTCGAGCCCCTACCGCCGCTGACCCCCGCTCTGTGCGATGCAGTGGAGGAGTGTGAAGCCCTGTTGGGCCGCTCCCTGCCGTCTCTGCTGCGCCGCTGTTATCTCGAACTCGGCGATGGCGGGTTCGGCCCCGCGAATGGCCTTGAGCCCCTCCGGGTCATGCTTCGCGACTACGAAGAGCAACAGCAGAGCTGGCCCGAAGCGTGGCAGCCCATGGCCAGAGCGCTGCTGCCGATCTGCCACTGGGGATGCGGCATCGCGTCCTACGTTGACCTCACCGACCCGTCCCTCCGGATGTGGGCGATCGACCCGAACCCTGCCCCTGCGGGGCACCATGAGGTTTCTCTGTTCCCGCAACACTTCGGCATCGCCGAGTGGATGCGCCGTTGGGTCGAGGGCACGCTTCACCAACCATGGCTACTCCAAGATCAGAAGACGGGCCGCTGGCGGGGCGCGACTGACGCCGAGACCGGCTCAGCCCTGGAAGCCCGGTAGCAGGCGGGGTGCTCTGGGAAGCTGCGAGCAGCGCTGCGCTGCCAACACAGGTCAGCCAAGGGCGAGCCCATCGGCGCCGGCCGTCATGATGCCCGCGTCCAGGACGAGCGCGGAAGGACGACCAGGATGGCGACGCCTGTTAGCAAAAGGCCCCTCCCGATGACCGGGAGGGGCCTCTGAGCTGGAGCCGCCTATCGGAATCGAACCGATGACCTGTTCATTACGAGTCTCACGAACAAGATCCACACCCGTCCAGCGATGTCCGCTGACCTGCTGGGCTGCCCCTCTCGAACGCTCTTAGGTTCCACCCTCGTCCAGGCCCGTCCAGAGCCGCCGTTAGCACCAGCGTTAGCAAGCTCAAGCACTCGCACCGACCGGTCCGGGGTGCTCGTTCGCGCGAACGACGCGCAATGTGTGACAGACCGTCTCGCGCGAACGAGTGCCCCGGCTCGCAGGGGTCCAGGGGGCGGCGTAGCCCCCTGGTTCGCGCTCGCTCTACCGATCGTCTCGCTGGCCCGCTCGGTCTGTTCACCCTCCCCAAGATCGGCGGATGGCTTGTGGTCATGGGCTACTGTGCCGATCATGGGCACGGACGACTGGTTGACCAACACCCGAATCTCATATGACACAGTCGCAGCCAGCTACGCCGCTCAGGTGCGCGGTGCCATCGCTGGGCATCAGTACCTTCGCGCGGCTCTGGCGCTGTTCGCTGACAGTGTGCGGGCGGCTGGTGGTGGTGTTGTGGCGGATGTCGGCTGCGGCCCCGGCCACGTGACCGCCCACCTACACGAACTCGGTCTGGACGCGTTCGGCATTGACCTTTCACCTGGGATGATCGACGTGGCACGGCGCGATCATCCAGGCCTTCGGTTCGACGTTGGTTCGATGACGGACCCGAATTTTTCGGACGCCTCGGTTGCTGGTCTGCTCGCCTGGCAATCCTTGATCCACATCCCCGATGAACAGGCGCTGACCGTGTTCGGGCACTTCCACCGAGCATTGCGCCCAGGCGGACCGCTTCAACTCCTGTTCCATGTCGGCGACGGGTCTCAGTTGAAAACCGAGGGGTATGGCGGTCAGCCGATGAAGGTCCATGTCCACCGTCGTCAGCCTGACCAGGTGTCGTCCTGGCTACGTGACACCGGATTCGAAGTTGAGGCTCAGATGCTCCTCAGCCCGGGCGAGCATGCTTCACAGGCGTTTGTATTCGCGCGCCGGAGGCTTCACGCGTAAATCCCGCCAAGCAAGGCGGTCGGGCGACGCGGCGCGGCGGGACCGGACGGGACAGGCCGCACGCCCGGCGCGCCGGGGCGGGCGGCCGCCGGCGACGCGGAGCGGCGCCCTTGAAACCGTAGAGAAAGTTCTCATCCGGCGCGTTGGTGCTGGTGGTGACCTTGGAGCTTAGGTGTCTTGGCCGCCGATGGGTGGGCCTTCCGGCCATAGGGCGGTCAGGTCGGTGGGTGTGAGCGGGTCGCGGTAGGACGCTTGGAGGACTTTGCTTCCGGTGGCGGGGTCGGCTTCGGCGAGGTTGGTGAACCAGTCGAATCCGGCCGGGTATGCCCATAGGTAGGAGCGGAGCTGGGGGTTGGCGCCTCGGTGGCTGAGGAGATCGGAGATGGCGGTGTCGGTGGTCCAGGGCATCCGGCGACGGGCGTGCTCGGCCAGGTCGTCGATGGAGGCGCCCTGGTTCAAAGCCAGGTGGAGTTCGGCCCGGACGAGTTGGTTGTAGAGGTCGAACCGGGTCCGCGCGACCAAGGTCTCGTCGTCGGGGGCGATGAACAGTGGGAGCGCCTGGGCCAGTCCCTCCAAGAGGACCTGCTGTGGGGCGTGGACGGACATGACCCGTACCCATGGCACGTCTTCGTCGGCTGCGTGGTCCGACCAGCTGGCGCCCTGGAGGCCGTGGCCGAGGACTTCGTGGAGGGCGAACTGGCGGGCGGCGACCTTGGTGAAGCTCGCGCGGCGGAGGTTCAGCCGTAGCCGGACAGTTCTCAGGGAGCATCGCAAGGCCCAAGCCTCCGAGAGGCTTCTCGTCGGCGACCAGTGGCGGGGCAGCGGTGACGGTCACGTGTTCACGACTGGCTGGGGCGACCCGATCCACCCTGACTCGGTCGGCTGGCTGATGACCAAGACCATCCGGGCCTACAACCAGCCCAAGGACGGGCCTCGGCCGGCCAAGCCGCTCCCCCACGCACGGGTTCATGACCTTCGGCACATCCACGCGACCACGCTCCTCCTGGCGGGCGTGCCCGTACACGTGGTGGCGGCGAGGCTCGGTCATGCGGACCCGGCGATCACGTTGCGGGTCTACGCCCATGTGATCCGGTCTGCTGAGGTAGCGGCGGCCGAGGTGTTCGCTCGGGTCATGGGCGAGGTCGCGTAGACGCTGCTGTTAGCAAGCGTGTTAGCAAAAGGCCCCTCCCGATGACCGGGAGGGGCCTCTGAGCTGGAGCCGCCTATCGGAATCGAACCGATGACCTGTTCATTACGAGTGAACCGCTCTGCCGACTGAGCTAAGGCGGCGTTCGCCGTACGGGACGGCGGGGAGCAGTCTACCGGGTCTTGGACGGTTGGCGTACCTCATTGGCAGACGGTGCCGTCCTTGGGGGGCTCGGCCTTGATCAGGTAGCGGTCGGTGGCCTTGGTGATGCAGGGGTCGGCCTGGAGGTAGGCGGTGTGGCCGTCGCCGTTCAGGGTGAGGAGGACGCCGGACGAGAGCTGCGAGGCCAGGCTCTGCGCCCATTTGTAGGGGGTGGCGGGGTCGCGGGTCGTGCCGATGACCAGGATGGGGGCGGCGCCCTTGGCGGTCACGGCGTGGGGCTGCTGCTTGGTCTGGACGGGCCAGTAGACGCAGGGAAGGCCGCCCCAGACGACGAAGGAGCCGAAGAGCGGGGAGCTCTTCTTGGCCTCGTCGACGTACCTGCCGTAGGCGTCCAGGGTGGGCGGGTTGGGCTTGTCGACGCAGTTGACGGCCATGTTGGCGGCGGTGAGGTTGCTGTAGCTGCCGTCCTTCTTGCGTTCGACCATCTGGTCGGCGAGCGTCATCAGGAGGGTGCCGTCGGACTGCTGCATGGCCTGGACGAAGGCTTGGCGCAGGAGGGGCCAGTACTCCTTCGTGTACAGGGCGGTGGCTATGCCCATCGTGGCCCACGACTCGGTGACCTTGCGGGAGTCCTCCCGGGTGGGGAGCGGGGTCTTGTCGAGCTTGCGGAGGAGCGCGGAGACCTTGCCGATGGCCTGGTCCTCCGTGGTGCCGAGGGGGCAGTCGGAGCGCTTGATGCAGTCGGCGACGAACGAGCGGAACGCGGTCTCGAAGCCCTTGGCCTGTTCGACCAGGGTCTCCGTGGAGGACTCCTTGGGGTCGACGGCACCGTCGAGGACGAGGGCCCGGACCTTCGTGGGGAACTGCTCGGCGTAGAAGGCCCCCAGGTAGGTGCCGTAGGAGGCCCCGTAGTAGGTCATCTTGTCGTCGCCGACCGCGGCGCGGAGGACGTCCATGTCGCGGGCGGCGTTGACGGTGCCGACGTAGGGGAGTTCGGCGGAGGACTTGCTCTGGCACGCCTGGGCGAAGCTCCTGCTCTCGGTGGCCAGGGCGTCGACCTCGCGCCGGTCGTCGGGCGAGGAGTCGGTGCTGAAGTACTTGTCGAGCTGGGGGCCGTCCAGGCACTTGACGGGGTCGCTCGCGCCCACGCCCCTGGGGTCGAACCCGACGAGGTCGAAGCGGTCGCGCAGGTCCTTGCCGAAGCTGGTGGCCGCCTGGCGGAGGAAGTCGACCCCTGATCCGCCCGGCCCGCCCGGGTTGGTGAACAGGGAGCCGATGCGCTCGGACTTGTTCTTGGCGGGCAGCCGGATGAGCGCCAGGCGCAGCCGGCCGTCGGCGGGCTTGGTGTAGTCCAACGGGACGTTGGCCGTGGCGCACTGGAAGCCGCCACCGCAGTTCTTCCAGGCGAGTTTCTGCTTGTAGTAGACGTCGGTGCCCGCCGGCGATCCCGGAGGGGGCGTCTTGGGCGCGGCACTGGGTTGCTCCGCGGCGCTGTTGCACCCGGTCCCGGCCAGCGTCAGCGCCATGGCGATGCCCAGTAGTCTCGTCGCCCGCACGTGGTCGCCCCCGTCCATCGTCGTAGCACGTACGGGCCACGCTACGGGGCGCGAGGGCGAGGAGGCCAGCGGCACCCCGATCACACTCCGTATTGGGTCAGGCTCGCCATGCCGGAGTGCCCGGGAAAGGGCGGGCGGCCCGAAATAGGGGTCCCGTGGGGGCTGTTGCCCCGGACATGGGCACTACACAGCGGACCGGCGTCCGCACCGAGCAGGGCGCCAAGCGGATCAGGGCCTACCTGGGCGGCAGGCTCGTCGCCGACACGACGCGGCCATTGCTCGTCTGGGAGGTCCCCTACTACCCGACGTACTACATCCCTCTGTCCGACGTACGGGCGGAACTGGTCGAGGAGGGGCCGGGCAGGCATTCTCCGAGCCGTGGCGACGCCACCGCGTACACGGTCAAGGTCGACGGCGCTCAGGCCGAGGGGGCCGCGTCGCGCTACGAGGAGTCGCCGGTCGAAGAGCTCCGCGATCTGGTGCGGCTGAAGTGGGACGCGATGGACGCGTGGTTCGAGGAGGACGAGGAGGTGTTCGTCCATCCCCGCGATCCCCACACGCGGGTGGACGTCCTGGCGTCCTCGCGGCACGTGCGCGTCGAGGTCGGCGGGGTGACGGTGGCCGAGTCCGGCAGCCCCCGCCTGCTGTTCGAGACGGGCCTGCCCGTGCGTTACTACCTGCCCAAGCCCCACGTGCGGATGGACCTGCTCCAGCCCTCCGACACGGTCACGCGCTGCCCCTACAAGGGTGAGGCCACCTACTGGTCGGTGCTGGTGAACGGAACGGTGCACGAGGACCTGGCCTGGTCGTACCCGACCCCCTTGCCGGAGAGCGGGCAGGCCGCCGGGCTGGTGTGCTTCTACGACGAGAAGGTCGACGTGTACGTCGACGGTGTCCTGCAGGAAAGGCCCAAGACCCACTTCTGAGGTCCGGAGTCCGCATGACCGGCGTTGATCAGGGCACAGGCCCATCGACAAAAGTCGACATAAGGGGCAATTCCATGGTCATCGCCGGCATCATCGCGGTCTGCGCCGTCCTGCTCGTCCTCGCGTTCCTGGTGCCGAGGCTCTCGCGCCACCCCGAGCGCGGGACCCAGCGCGTGCTGGGCACCGGCTCCCGTGCGGGCGGCAAGGCCCCCGGGTCGATCGGGCGGCTGCTGAGCAAGCCGTTCCGCAGCTCGTCGCGGGCCGTGAGCCGCAGCGGGGCGGCCGGGCGGCGCGCCCGTGGCCGCTCCCCCTTCTAGAACGCGAGGTCAGCGGCCGGCCCGCCGCCTCCGGGACGCGGGCCGGCCGGGAGCGGAAGGTCGTTCTGTTCCTGCCGGACAACGCGGCGACGAGCATTTATCACCAGGCATTACACCGATCGATGGAACATCGTGCGATGGTGTGATGCCTGTCGCTTTTGCCCGGTGTCCCCTTGCGACGACATTCAGGCTACGCGACCGTAGGTTACGGAAGCGTAAGTTGAGTCGCGACGGGAGGCCCGTTGACCATCACGCATCCCACCGGACCTCAGGACCTCGTGTCCGCGGCGGCGCGGGGCCGGAGGCCCGCGAGACCGGCGCGGCGGCTGGCCGCCGCCGCGCGCCGGCTGACCACCCCGCTGCTGCCCGAGGACTACCTCGCCCTGATCAACCCGCTCTGGTCCGCCACCGACCCGCGCGGCCGGGTCGAGGCCGTCCGGCACGAGGCGCCCGGCGCGGTGTCGCTGCTGATCAGGCCCGGTGTCACCTGGCCGGGGCACCGGCCGGGCCAGTGGCTGAAGATCGGCGTGGACATCGACGGCGTGCGGCACTGGCGCACGTTCTCGCTGTCCTCCCCGCCGCGCCCCGACGGCCGGATCACGATCACCGTCAAGGCCGGTCCGGACGGGCTGGTGTCGCGGCACCTGGTCCACGGGATCCGGCCCGGCGCGATCGTCCGGCTGGCACCGCCGGAGGGCGAGTTCACGCTGCCCTCGCCGCCGCCCCCGCGGGTGCTGTTCCTGACGGCCGGGAGCGGCATCACGCCGGTCATGGCCATGCTGCGCGACCCCGCCGTCCGCGCCGCCCTGCCCGACGCCGTCCTGGTGCACTCCGCGCGCACTCCGGACGAGGTCATCTTCGGCGCCGAACTGCGTGCGACGGCCCGGCGGCTGCCGGGCCTGCGGCTGCACGAACGGCACACCGCCACGGAGGGACGTCTCGCGCTCGCCGAGCTCGACGGCCTGTGCCCCGACTGGGCGGAACGCGAGACCTGGGCGTGCGGGCCCGCGGGCCTGCTCGACGCGGTCTCCGCGCACTGGCAGGAGGCCGGGGCGGCCGGACGGCTGCACCTCGAACGCTTCCAGCCCGTGCTGCGGGCGGCCGGGGACGGCACGGGCGGCGGGCGGGTCCGGTTCGCCGCGAGCGGGATCGAGACCGACGCGGGCGCGGACACCCCGCTGCTGGAGGCCGGGGAGAACGCCGGGGCGCTGCTGCCCAGCGGGTGCCGGATGGGCATCTGCCACAGCTGCGTCGGCCGGCTGCGGTCCGGGCGGGTGCGCGACCTGCGCACCGGCCGGACGCACGGCGAGGAGGGCCACCTGGTGCAGACCTGCGTCTCGGCCGCAGCGGGGCCCGTGGAGATCGACCTGTGAACGACCTTCGAGGGGGAGGCGACACCATGACCATCACCGGCCCGTCCACCACGGGCACGTCCACCACCGGCCCGTCCACCACGGGCACGTCCACCAGCGGCACGTCCACCACCGTGGCGCATCTCGGCCCGGCGGACTACGAGGCGATCGGCCGCGAGCTGGACTCCATCCGGGACGAGATCACCGCCGGCCTCGGCGAACGCGACGCGGCCTACATCCATCGGGTCATCCGGTGGCAGCGCGGCCTGGAGATCGGCGGGCGGACGCTGCTGATGGCGTCGTCCCTGCCGCCCGCCTGGCTGGCCGGGACCGCGACGCTGGCCGTCGCCAAGATCCTGGAGAACATGGAGATCGGCCACAACGTCATGCACGGCCAGTGGGACTGGATGCGCGACCCCAAGATCCACTCCACCACCTGGGAGTGGGACAACGTCGCGCCGGCCGAGCAGTGGAAGCACTCCCACAACGTCGTCCATCACACCTACACCAACATCCTCGGCAAGGACAAGGACGTCGGGTACGGCATCCTGCGGGTCTCGCCCGAGCAGCCGTGGCACTGGGTGTACCTGCCGCAGCCCCTGGTCAACGTGCTGCTGGCGATGTTCTTCGAGTACGGCGTCGCGGTGCACGACCTGGAGATCGACAAGGTCCTCGCGGGCCGGAACGACCCGGAGGAGACGCGGGCGAAGCTGCGCGCCATCGGCCGCAAGATCCGCCGCCAGTGGACCAAGGACTACCTGGCGTTCCCCCTGCTGAGCGGGCCGCAGTTCATGAGCACGCTGGCCGCCGGGTTCACCGCGAACGTGATCCGCAACGTCTGGTCGCACGCGGTCATCTTCTGCGGGCACTTCCCCGGTGACGTGGAGGTCTTCACCGAGGACCGGCTCGACGGCGAGACCCGGGGCGAGTGGTACGTCCGGCAGCTGCTGGGCTCGGCCAACATCAGCGGCGGCCCGCTCCTGCACCTGATGACCGGCAACCTCAGCCACCAGATCGAGCACCACCTCTTCCCCGACCTGCCCAGCAACCGGTACGCCGAGATCGCTCCGCGGGTGCGGGCCCTGTGCGAGAAGTACGACCTGCCGTACCACACCGGCCCCCTCGCCAAGCAGGTCGGCAGCACGTGGAAGAAGATCGTCCGGTACGCGTTCCCGGGGCCGCGCCGGTCCGCGCCCCGTCCGCGGACCGCGGCCCGGAAGCCCGCGGCGGCCTGAACGGACCGGCCCCGGCGGGCTCGCCGTTCCTACGCGTCGCCGCCGGGGTCGTGGAACTCGTCGTGCTGCCGCCGCGGCGAGCACACCGAGGCCGACGGGCAGGAGCAGCGTCCCCCGCTGTTGAGCCGGACCGTGACGCTGTCGGAGGGGACGTTGCGGCCGACGACCTGGCCGGGACCGCTGGGCGTCTCCACCCGCGAGCCGAGGGCGGGCATCCGCTCGTGCGCCTTGACGTAGAGCGGGTGCTCGTACTTGAGGCAGCACATCAGGCGGCCGCAGGCCCCGGCGATCCGCAGCGGGTTGACCGGCAGGTCCTGCTCCTTGGCCATGCGCACCGAGACCGGCTCGAAGTCCTTGAGGAACGTGGCGCAGCACAGGTCACGGCCGCAGGGACCGATGCCGCCCTGGAGGCGGGCCTCGTCGCGCGGCCCCACCTGGCGTAGCTCCACGCGGGCCTTGATGTTGCGGGCCAGGTCGCGGACGAGCGCGCGGAAGTCCACCCGGTGGGGCGCGGTGAAGTAGATCTTGAAGACGTTCTCGGTGTCGAGGAAGTCCACGCCGATGACCTTCATCGGCAGCTCGTGCCTGCGGATCAGGCGCTTGGCGATGGTCCGGCCCTCGGCCCGCCGCCGCCGGTTGTCCTCGTCCCGGGCGAGGTGCTCCTCGGTGGCCGGCCCCGCGCAGACCGGCAGCCCGTCGATGTCCTCCGACACCCACTGCGGCGCCCAGACGCACTCGGCGACCTCGGGACCGGCGTCCGTCGGGACCAGCACCTTGTCGCCCACCCGGGGCGAGTGCGAGCCGGGATCGAGGTAGTAGAGGCGCCCGTAGCGGGTGAAACTGACAGCCATCACCATGCCCACGGTTTCGCTCCGTTCGCCCGGTTTGTGGGAACACCTTACGGTGTTCCCACCGGGCTCCGGATCACCAGGCGGCGTCGAGGAAGTCCTCGGCCTGCACCGGCTGCGCGCCGTCGATGTACAGCTTCCCGTCGTTGGCCAGGACGAGCAGGTGGTTACCGGTGTGGTCGGCGTCCAGCCGGGTCGGCCTGCCGTTCGCCGGCTGCTTCCACAGCACCCGGGGGCGGCTGCTGCCGATCGTGTACGTCTGCACGGCGATGTCCCCGCCCTGGGGCGCGCTCGCCACGACCGTGCGGCCGTCCGGGCCCAGCACCGCGGACACGCTGCCCGGCGGCAGCACCAGCACCGGCCTGCTGACCTTCAGGTCCCCGGCGGGCGCGGACGTCTCCAGCGCCCTGACCTGGCGGACGGTACGGCCGTTCACCTTCTTGACCGGCGCCCACACGAACGACAGCGTCGAACCGGCCCAGGACAGGCTGCTCACCCGCGCCGGCACCGAGGCCGTCCACACCTTGTGCTGGGCCGTGCCGATGGAGAACACGTCCAGCCGGCCGATCGCGCCGGGCTGGTACGTCACGTACGCGATCTTGTCGCCGTCCGCGGTGACGGCCATGTCGGACCAGGCCGTCGAGGCACCGGGAACGGTGGCCCCGTGCACCGGCGACAGCTCGGAGGGCCGGCCGTCGTCCTTCAGCCGCAGCCGCTGGAAGCCGACCTTGCCGGACGCGAACGCGGAGACGATGTACTCCTTCTCGCCGGCCGCCGCCACCCGCTGGAAGCGCTGCGACTGCGGGGCCGCCACGGGCAGGCCCACATCACGCCCGGTACGAACGTCCCGGACGACCAGGGCGGTGCCGTTCTTGCGGATGCCGACCACGTACCGCGGGGCGCGGTCCTGCTCGGCCGCGGGCTTGGCGGAACGTTCCTTCTTGCTCGCCCGCTGCTGGTCATGGACCAGGTCCACGCCACCGCCGATCGCCAGGGCCACGAACGAGGCGACGCCCAGGGGGACCAGGCCCCGCCAGGCAGTAGCGAGCCGTCCCGCCGGGGACCGGCCCCGGTCCTTGTGCTTGCCGTCCATAGGGGTAACGCCGCACCCGCCCTTCCCGATCCTGCCCCGTTCATCGACCATCGTTCCCATCTTGCGGTGCCACCGGCTCGAAGCGAAACGGCTCGTTCCCCCGGCCGCCCGCTTCGCCGGCCCGCGCGCGAAACCCTAGCCCAGCTCGGGGAGCACGGTGAGCAGACGCTCATTTGCGTCCCGCTCCGGCCCGCTCACCCCGCCCCGGACGGTGCCACGTGCACCAGCGGTCGGAATGTCGGAGACGTGATCCAAGATCTTCTCCGTCGCCGGACGGTCACGAGGAGCGAGAGGGTGAGCGGTATGCGCTGGAGCGGAGTTGCGGGCGGCTACGAGGTCGCGGTCCGAGGGCAGGGCGGGGATGAACCCGCCGTCGCCTGCCGGAAGGCCGGGGGCAAGGAACTGGCCAAGGTCCCGGCCAAGGTGAAGAAGGATCCGGCCGTGGTGAGCCTGGCGGAACTGTGCGAACGTCTCGCCGAGCACGGCCGGACCGTGCGCCGACAGGTCGAGGACTGGATGCTGCGTTCGCTGCCCGTCCCGGTGGGCGTGTTGCACGCGGTGTGGGAGGACCCGGCCTGGAGGCACGCGCTCACCGATCTGGTCGTCGCCCCGGTGCGCGACGGTACGCCGGATCTGGAACGCTGCGGGGTGTTGCGGGACCTGGACGCGTCAAGGGGCGTTCAGGTGGTGCCGCTGGATGGCGACGCCGTGTGGTCGGACGCCGGCACGTTCGCCATCCCCCATCCCGTCCTGCTGGGGGACCGCCTGGACGATTGGCTCCGGCGCGGCGCCATGCTGCGTTCGGACCAGGCCGTCGAGCAGCTGCGGCGGGACCGGTGGTCACGCCCGGCGGGGATGGACCGGACGATCGGCGTCATCGACGCGTTCTGGTTCACCGAGGCCCGATGGGACAACGGTGGCGCGTTCGAACGCCGGGTCATCGAGCTGGGCGGGCGCGTCCGCGGCGAGGCCGCGCGGTTCACCGTGCACGACCCCGAACCGCTCGGCGTCGAGCTGGAGGTCAAGTACAGCGGGCCCATGAGCCCCGCCTATCTCGGGACCCTGACCTTCGCCAACGGCGAGGCGGAGATCGGCGAGATCGCCTGGTCGGAGGCGACGCGCATTCTGATGTCGCTGTTCGAGGGCCGCACCGTGGAGGACGACGGCACGCGGGTGCTCGGCACCGCCGAGGTGTACGCCGACTACTGCGACCGCCACCGCGGCGAACCGGGGGTGCTCCGGCCGTCGCGCGGCCGGACGCCGTCGCGCGAGGTGCTGTCGCGCGCGGGCGCCGTGCTTCCAGGGCCACCGGCCTCGGCGGACGAGGACGTTATGGTCGCCGCGTCCTTCACGCATCCTGCGCTCGACGAGCCGGTCGTCTCGCTGGTCCGGCGCGCGGCGGTGGCGGCCGAACGCGCGTCGATGGCGTTGCAGGGCCTTGTCGCGGCGGGAGAGAGCACTCTCGGGGCGGTCCATGCGGGCCCGCTGGGGTTCGTCGCGGCGGCGCTGAACCGTTATCCGGCCCATCGGAACCGCATCGTGGCGCTGCAGCCGGTCCTGCACGCGGCCCGCAAGACCGCGGCGGGCAAGCCGGGACTGGCGCGCAACACCCTGCAAGCCCCCGCCGACGACCTGGCCGCTCACGCCCCCGAGCTGCTTCCGCTGTTCTTCGAAGAATGCGCGCGCATGATGGCCGCCGCGGGCAGCACGAAGTACGCCGCCGCCTATTTCGAGAAGGCCAGGGCCGCCGAATCCGACCATGCGCTTCCGGTCGACGAGGCCGAACTGGTCGCCGCCTACGTCGCCGCCGGTTCAGGGGCCGTCGGGTCGGCCACTCTCAAGCGGCATGCCGACCGCCTCGCCAAGCGGCACTCCCCTGACGACGCCTGCCGCTGGCAGCGCCGGTTGCTCACCGAGTGGTGCGAGGCGGGCGAGGACGACGCGCTCATCCTGGCCGCCGGCTGGGCCCGCGCCGCACGTGCCGCCAAGTGGAAGCCCGGTGAACGAGCGGCCCCCGCGGAGCGTGCCGCCGACGAACGCGCCGTCCGGGCGCTGCTCGGCCACGGCTGCCTGCGGACGGCCCCGGCCGCGATCTGGACGTTCATCCGCCCGCTGCTGTTCCGCATGGCCCGGGGGGACGCCGGTGTCCGCGATCGCCTGGTCGAGTCGCTTCCCGAGCCCGCGGACGACGGCCCCGAGGCGAAGGCCGCCGCGGTGTCAGTGCTCATCGCCAACCTCGACGGGGCCGGTGCGAAGGCGCCGTTCACCTCCGGCACCAGGCTGAGCGGCACGCGGGTCCGGGACTGGGTGGGCCGCTTCATGAACCTGTACGCCGGTCTCGCGCTGCCGGTCACCGGCCTGGCGGACCTGCTGCGGGACGCCGGGGCGCGGTTGACCGCCGAGGGGCTGACCTGCGACGGCCACACCGCCCTGCTCGGACCGGACGACAACAGTGTGAGCTTCTACATGGGCGAGCTGCTGGAGGAGCACACCGACTACCGCTTCCCCCTGCTGGAACTGGCACTCCGCTGCGGGCTCCCCCTCGCCCCGCCCCGGAACCTGCACACGTTCAAGCTGCATCACTGGCTCGAGACCGCCGAGCGTCCCGACCTGACCGCCACGGCCGCCGACCCGCACTGGGGCCCGCTGCTGCGCGGCGCGGTGATCGGGAACGTCACGGTCCCGCTGTCGCTCGGCCCGCCCGCCCATGAGCTGCAGATCCGTCCCGCCACGGTGAAGAACCTGGTCGAGGCGCCGGGCACGCGTGAGATCGTGGCGGACATCCTCGCCGGGCACGCCGAGCGGGTCCCCGGCCAGGGACTGCCGGACGTGCACGCGGCGCTGTGCGACGTCGAACGGTTCACCGTGGCCGGCGTTCCCGAAGCCGCCAGGGAGAGCGTCCGTGCCATCGTGGCCGAGGCCGATCCGGTGCGGCCCCTCGCGGCGACGCTGCGCGGCGGGGTCCTCAACGAACTCGACCTTGAGGCCCTGTCCCGATACGAGCGCTATACCGCCCACGGATATATGGAGGAGAGCGGAACGGACCTGCTGGTGATCGAGGCGGGACGGCTGTGGGGTGATGCTTTCAGGGCCTCGGCCGTGACGCCTGAGGGGGTCGGCCCCTGCCAGACGTTCGGGAACTACGACGATTTCAACGAGACGGCTCACAAGAAGGCCGAGGCACGCGAACTCTACGACCGCTGCCTGATCGTCGTGGACGGACGCGTCACCGTACTCGACCACGGCGGCCCGCACTGCCCGCATGGCGGCTCCCACCCCAACGCGCCCTCCGTCCGTCCCGTCGACGGTGAGCAGGTGCGTTTCCCCGGCGCCGGATCGGCCGCGACCGTGTGGCGCGGCGAGGGCCGCCTGATCGAACTGCGCGACGCCACGGGCCGGACGATCGGCCGCTACGTGCGCGGCTCCGGCTGGGTGCCCGAACACGACAGGGCGGATCCCGCCCGCATCCACTTCCATCGCTACGCGTCCGGGTTCGGCCTGGTGCCACCGCCCGGATGGTGGAGCAGGATGACGCCCCGCGATCCGGAAGGGTCCCGCGCCCTGCGTCGCGTCGACGACGAGTCCGCGCGGCTGCTGCTGGAGGCCGCCGACGCCTCGCTGGCCGCCCGCATCATGAAGATGACGGCCCAGGACGCGGACTGGCAGGAACGGTACGCCTGCTTCGACGAGCTGAAGGCCCGGCTCGGCACGCTGCTGCCCGAGGTCACCGACGAGACCCTCCGGATCGGCGTGACCTCCATCGTCTGGACCGCCGTCGAATGCCGGGAACGCGTGTTCGCGCTGGCCCGGCGTCTCGGCCTGGCTCCCCCGCCCCATCTGCCGCCCGCCCCGGCCACCGCCGTGGTGGTGGTCGCGGAGACACCGAAGCCCCGAGAATCGAAACTCGGGTTCCTCGATTCCGAGCCCGAGCGGATACAGGCCCGTTCCACCCGGGCGCTCGTGGGCGCGCGCCTGGTGCGGCTCGCCAAGGAGACCGTGCCCGAGCACGGGTCCGCCCGTCCAGGCGCGGGCGGCCTCGACAGCGGCGCCATCGCGGGGGTCGAGGAGCGGCTGGGCCGCCTGGGCGCCTCGGTGCTGCGCACGGCCTGGGCCACCGGCACGGAGCGCGACCGCCGCCGCAAGGAACTGCTCGACCTCGCATCGGTCCCCGAGCTCATCCGCACCGACGGGACCTGGCAGGTCGCGCGCATCTGCCCGCACGTCGAAGCAGGCAGGCCGTACGCGGGTTTCGGGGCCGTCGCCATCATCGGCATCGGCCCGGCGGAGGAGTCCGACGTGGGCTGGGCCCGCGTCTCCACGGCCCTCCTCCACACCCCGGACGGCCCCGATCCGTTGATCTTCAGCCGCAACCGGGTCCAGGAGGTACGGATCTGCCGCGGCTGGGGCGATCCGGACCGGCTCCGCGCGGCGGCGGACCTCATCGGCCGCAACGGGCCGCCGGCACTGGGCCGGCAGGCCGTGATCGCCGCGTTCGCCGAGGCCACGGGTCTGTCGACCGCGCAGGCCATCGTGCTGCTGTCCCCGTCCGCGCGCGGCGTCGCGTGGCCGCTCGGCTGGGCGCCGGGACGCGTCACCCCGCTCCACCCCGACGACGCCGAGCTCGTACGCGCGCACAACCTGACGCGGACCGAACTGAAGGCCGCGGCCCTCACCCTGCAGGCGATGGCGGACTCCGGTGAGGCGATCGACCTCGTGGAGGCGCTGATGCCCGACGACCCCGCGGACCTGTGGCGGTCCGGCCCCGACGTGGAACGCGCGATCTCCCGGTGGTCCGGCCGCCACCCCAGGCTCACCCCGCTGGCAAGCGAGCTGTGGGTCACGCTCACCTCCGGACTGGACGAACGCGATCTTCCCCTGCTCTCCTGCGTGACGGCTCTGCTCGGCGAACGCCTGCCCGAACGTCCCGCGGCGCATCCGGGACGGTTCGGCGAGGCGGCCCGGCTGCTGGCCGACGGCCTGCCCCCGGATCACCCCGCGCGGGACACCGTCGCGGCACGGCTCAGGGACCTGCACGCCGCCTGCACCGCGCCGCGCACCCGGGCGCTCATCGCCACCGGCGTCGCCTCGGTGGACGCCCTCGAACAGGCCGTCGGGTCGCTCGCCGTCCACCTGCCCGACCATGGCGAACTGGCGATCTCGGACCTGCTGACGCTGGCCCCCGGCGGCGACGGCTACCGCGTGCGGCTCCACCCGTCGCGGCTGACCGGCCCCGACGACCCGAGGCTGGAACGCCTCGGGACGGCGCTGGCGCGCAGCGGCGCGGCGAACGTCCAGTCCGTGCTGTCCGATCTGCGCTTCCTGCTCTCCGACGCGTGCGCGCAGGCCACGGACCCGTCCGACGCCGCGACGCTGACCTGACCCGACCTGCCGGAAACCATCACCGGCGGCCCGAGCTCCGCGCCGCGGCGCCCCACGGCGCGGAGCTCAGCCCGCGGACGCGAGCGCGGCGCGGGCGGCCTCGACCGTCCGGGACCGGTACCCCGCTCCGAACAGCGCCACGTGCACCAGCAGCGGATGCAGCTGGTGCAGCGGGACGCGCTCCCGCCAGCCGTCCGCGAGGGCCGCGGCCTCGTCGTAGGCGGCGACGACGCGGTCCAGGTGCGGGGCCCCGAACAGCGCCAGCATGGCCAGATCGGTCTCCCGGTGCCCGCCGTGGGCGGCCGGATCGATCACCATGGCGCGGCCGTCCGTCCACAGGACGTTGCCGGACCACAGGTCGCCGTGGACGCGGGCGGGCGGCTCCGGCGGGCCCGCCAGGGCGTCGATCCCCTCGATGACGCGCTCGACCAGCCGCACGCCGTCCGGTCCCAGATCGGACGCGCCGCGGCGCAGGAACGGCGCCAGGCGCCGCTCGGCGTACCAGCCCGGCCACGCACCCTCCACGAGGGTGTTGTCGAGCGGGAGATCGGCGATGAAGCCCTCCCAGGACGCGCCGTAGGCGGCCGGGGGCGAGGCCGCGTGCATCGCCGCCAGCTCGCGCCCGAACCGCTCGGCGGCCCGCGCGGTGGGGGCGGCTGTGGGCAACCACGGCAGGACCAGCATGTGCTCGTCGGCGGCGACGACCTCCGGAACGGGCGGTTCCGCCCCGCCTCCGGCGGCGAGCCAGCGCAGCCCCGCCGCCTCCGCCGCGAACACGCCCGCCTGGTCGGGGGCGGCCTTGACGAACAGCTCGCCGCCGCCGTCCAGGGACACGCGGTGCAGCGTCCAGGCATGGCTGGACCCGAGATCGGCGATCGACGCGACCCGCGCGCCGTCGCCGAGCAGTTCCTCGACGCGTTCCCGGCGGAGCGCGGCCATCCTCACGCCTCCCGGAGGGCCGCGCGCACCTCGTCCAGCAGGCCCGGTATGGCCGCCTCGACCAGCCTGAGGACCTCGTCGAAGTCCGCCACGCCGCCGTAGTAGGGGTCGGGGACGTCCAGGTCGCCGTCGCCCGCCGCGGGGTCGAACTCCCGCAGCAGCCGGATCCGGTGCCGGGCGCCGGCGTCGGGGGCCAGCGAGCGCAGTGCCCGCGCGTGCCCCTCGTCCAGCGCGACGATCAGGTCGTAGGCGGCGAACCAGCCCTCCTCGAACCGCCGCGCGATGTGCGCCGAACGGTACCCGGCCCGCCGGAGGGCCTCGACCGTGCGGGGATCGGCGCCGTCGCCGACATGCCAGCCGCCCGTGCCGGAGCTGTCGACCTCGACGTCCAGGCCCTCCTCCTCCACGTGGTGGCGCAGGATCCACTCGGCCATCGGCGAACGGCAGATGTTGCCCGTGCAGACGAACGTGACGCGGTACGGCATGCCCCCCATCCTGCCCGAGCCCGCCCGGTGGTCCGCCCGATGGTCCGCGGTGGTCTGCCCGGTGGTCTGCCCGGTGGTCTGCCCGCCCGCCCCAGGTACGGGCGTGGCTCTGACGGGCGCGGCCCCCGGCCGGACAGGGGGTCCGGCCGGGGGCCACGGAGGAAGGGGCGGTCGGCGCCTAACGCTTGACGGCGTTCAGCGCGTCGATGATGCCCTCACCGTAGAACCCGTTGCGCTGCTTGGAGCCTTCGCAGGTCTGCGTGGAGGTGTTCTTGACCCACTGACCGTTCTGCAGCCGGTACCAGACGTACTCGACCGTCGCGGGGCTCGGGCAGGCCGTGGCGGTCGCGGTGCCGCGCAGGATCCGCTCGACCGTGGCCGGGGGCAGCGTCAGGCCGCCGTTCGCCCGGTCGGGCCTGCCGTACCTGCTGACGATCAGGGCCGCGACACCGGCCGCGTGCGGCGAGGCCATCGAGGTGCCCTGGATCGACTGGTAGTAGGCGCAGGTGCCGTCCTTGCAGTCGCGCAGCACGCGGGTGGTGTTCGGCGTGCCGTCGGGGTTGAGCTCCCCGCGCTCGCGGGCGATGGACTCGGGGTAGGCGGCCCAGATGCCGCGGCGGTCGTCGGGCTTGCCGTCGGCGGTGTCGTACTTGTCGCCGCCCGGAGCGGCCACCGCGATGTACCCGTTGCCGTGGCTGGAGTAGTACGCCTTGCGGGTGCTGATTCCGGTCGAGGATACCGGGATCACGTTCTCGCCCTCGGACGGCATCGAGACGCAGTTCGGCGCGACCGTCCGCTCGTACGGCGCCTCACCCGGCTCCGACGCGAAGTCGGGGCTGGTCGCGTCGGTGTTGGTCTTGGTGTAGTCGACCAGCTCGTTGCCCGCCGCCGCCACCAGCGTGACGCCCCGCTTGTGCGCGAAGTCCAGCGCGCGCTGCGCGGCCTGGATGATGGTGCGCTGCTCGGCCTGGTCCTCGGGCGAGTCCGCCGGGTTGGCGGCGCAGTTCCACAGCCAGGGGTCGATGTAGTAGCTCATGTTGACCACATCGATGCCGTTCCTGGCCGCGTAGGTCAGGCCGTCCACGGTCGGCTGCAGGAAGAAGTAGCCGGAGTCCTGGCCCACCCGCAGGTTGACGATCGACACGTTCGGCGCGACACCGGCCATGCCCAGGCCGTTGCGCGGCGAGGCGATGGTCGAGGCCACATGCGTGCCGTGCTCGTTCTCGTCCACGTCGTTGGGGTCGTTGCAGGACTTGTCCGGCTCGTCCTCGCACGGCCCGTCGACCTCGTCGCCGTTGGCGTCGGCGGGGATGTCGACGGTGAAGTTCCGGCTCAGCCTCCGGTCGAAGTTGGCCTTGATGTCGGGGTGGTCGCCGTCGACCCCGGTGTCCATGACGCCGACCCGCACGCGGCGGTCGCCCGGCTCGGCCCGGTAGGAGCCGCCGGCGGTCGCGTTGATCTGCTTCATGTCCCACTGCAGGTCGGCCAGGGGCTCGTCGCCCTTGCCGGGCTTGCCCGCCCGGACCGGCCCCTGCGTACCGGCCTCCCGCTCCACGCCCTTACCGGACGCCGCGGGGGTCTTGGGAGCCTTGCCGATCACGCGGTTGGACGCGGCGCCGGCCAGCGCGCCCTGCCGCGCGGCCTGCGTCGTGAAGCGGGCGTTGGTCGTCCGCACGGTCGCGACACCGACATCGGTGTTCTCGCGGACGATGGTGCCGCCGGCCGCCTTCACGGCCGCACGGGCCTGGTCGAGGGAGACGCCCTCCTTGTAGAGGACGACGTACTCGGACGAGGTCCCCGGCTCCTGGGGCCGGTCGGGTACTGCGGCCGCGGGCAGCGCGAGCGCCGTCGTGGTGACGATGGCGCAAGCGGCAGCGGCTGTGATCATGGCGCGCCGCAATGCACACCTCCTGATAGGGGAACGGGCCGTTTCAAGGACCCGGCCAGGAGACGCTACGCGCGTTGGCATTGCGTGATGTGTACGGATAAGTAACGAAAAGGGGTGACTCTTCTTGTCAACATCACCTCACGGGAACGGGCGCCAGGAAAGGGACGCCACGAATTCCCTGGTCAAATGGGCCGGACGGGTCAGACGGGGTGAAGCGGGCCGGACGTCTCAGCCGGTGCGGAGAGCCAGGGTCAGCGCCTCCACGGCCAGGAGCGGGTTCACGTTCGCCCCCAGCCGTTCCCGGCAGTCCATGATCGCGTCAAGGCGGCGCAGGGTGTGCTCGGGCCCGCCCTGGGCCGCCGCCGTACGGAGCTCGGCCGCCAGGTCGGTGTTGACCAGCTCCGAACCGGCCCCAAGCTGGAGCGTCAGCACGTCCCGGTAGTAGGACGCCAGGTCGAGCAGCGCGCGGTCCAGGGAGTCGCGCTTGGCACGGGTCGCCCGGGACTTCTGCCGGTCCTCCAGATCCTTCAGCGCCCCGGCCGTGCCGCGCGGCATCCGGCCCTTGGCGCTCTCCCCCAGCGCCTGCCGAAGCGCGCTGGTCTCGCCTTCGTTGAGCTCCTCGGTCATCGCCTTGGCGTCGGTCTCGGCGGCCTTCACCAGCGACTCGGCGGCGGCCACGGCCGGCCCCACCGAGGTCAGGCGGCGCGGGATCGCGAGCACCTCGGCCCGCCGCCGGCGCGCCTCCGGGTCGGTGGCCAGCCGCCGGGCCCGGCTGATGTGCCCCTGCGAGGCGCGCGCCACCACCTCGGCGGTCTCCCGGTCGACGCCGTCCCTCAGCACCAGCACCTCGGCGACCGCGGCGACCGGCGGGGTCCGCAGCGTGACCAGGCGGCAGCGGGACCGGATGGTCACCAGCAGGTCCTCCGGCGACGGCGTGCACAGCAGCCACACCGTCCGCGGCGGCGGCTCCTCGATCGCCTTGAGCAGCGCGTTCGCGGCGGCCTCGGTGGCACGGTCGGCGTCCTCGAACAGCACGATCTGCCAGCGCCCCCCGCTCGGTGAGGACGAGGCCCGCAGCACCAGCTCGCGGGTCTCCCGCACCCCGTACGACAGCCCGGCGGGGCGGACCATCTCCACGTCGGCGTGGGTGCCCTGGAGCACCTGGTGGCAGGACGCGCAGTGCCCGCAGCCGCGCGGGGTCTCCACGCACTGCAGCGCGGAGGCGAACGCCCTCGCGGCGGCCGAACGGCCCGATCCGGGCGGGCCCGTGAACAGCCAGGCGTGCGCCATCTTGCCGTCCTCGTCCACGGCGGAGCGCAGCTGCTCGACGACCGGCCCCTGGCCCACCAGGTCATCCCAGACGCTCATGCGCTCAAGGCTACGGCCTCACGGCCCCTCGGGGGGACGCGTGCGCGCCACCGCGGCCCGCGTTCCCGCGCGGGCGCCGGGAGAACGGGCCGGACGGTGCCCCGCTCCCGTCTCGCCGCCGTCCCGCCGCCGTGCCGCCGTGCCGCCACAGGGCAGCTCAGGGCCGCCGCAGGGAGGCTCAGGGCCGCTCAGAGGTCCTTGATGGCGGGGAAGGTGCTGGTGACGTCCTCGGTGCCGGCCGGGACGGGGTCGGGGAGGATCTCCCGGATGCGGTACTGGATCTCCCGCGAGATCTCGGCCTGCGGGCGGCCGGCGTCCACGATGAGGTAGCGCTCCGGGTGGGCCTCGGCGAGGGCGTGGAACCCCTGCCGGACCCGCTCGTGGAACTCGTGCGGCTCGGCCTCGATCCGGTCGGCAGGAGAGGCCAGCCGGCCCAGCCCCGTCTCCGGCGGGACCTCCAGCAGCACGGTCAGGTCGGGCACCAGCCCGCCGGTGGCCCACGCGTTGACCCGGCCGATCGCGTCGACGTCCTGCTGCCGGCCGTACCCCTGGTACGCCAGCGAGGAGTCAACGTAACGATCGCTGACGACGATCGCGCCCCGCTCCATCGCGGGCAGGATGACGTTGGCGACGTGGTCGGCGCGGTCGGCGGCGTACAGCAGGGTCTCCGCCCGCGGCGACAGACCGGTGGTCTCCTGGTCCAGCAGCATCGCGCGCAGCCGCATGCCGATCTTGGTGGCGCCGGGCTCGTGCGTGCTGACCACGTCGTAGCCGTGGTCGCGCAGCCAGATCGCGGCCAGCCGGGCCTGGGTGGTCTTGCCCGCGCCCTCACCGCCCTCGAAGGCGATGAAGACGCCCCGGTCACGGACCACCCCCGGGCGGGCCGCGGCCTCCTCGGGCGGGACGTAGGTGTGGCCGCGGAGCGCGGCCGACAGGTCGGGCAGCAGCGGGACGCCGGCCCGGTCGTCCAGCTTGCGGTACGCGACCAGGCCCGCGGGCACCGCCAGGACGGCGGCGATCAGCAGCGCGGCGCCCGCTCCGCCGAAGTCGTACACGGCGTCGCCCAGGGTGAGCCGGTGCTCGCCGATCAGGCCGGCCAGCGGCGGGACGACCGCGACCACGATCAACCCGGTGAGCAGGGCCACCGCGCGCAGGTAGGCGAACGCGCGGCCCTCGTCCTCGGGCAGGCGGGTGCCGACCGCCCAGGCGACCCCGGCGGCCAGGCCCAGGACGCCGGTCAGGAACACCACGACGACGAGGTTCTGCACCAGGGCCACCGGGACCAGCGCGAGCGCGGCGGCGATCACGGCCAGGCCCAGCAGGCGGCGCCGGCTGAACGGTGCCAGCACGCGCGGCCCGAGGAACAGCCCGAGCGCGGCGCCGGCCGTCAGCCCGGCCAGCACCGAGCCGTACCCGGCGTCCCCGCCGCCCAGGTCGCGGGCGTACAGGCGGGCCGCCGCGACCACCGCGGCGGCCGTCAGCGCGATGACCATGCCGGCGAGCGCCAGCCCCCGGACGGGACCGGCGGTCGCGGCGTGCGCGCCCCCGGGCTCGCGGACCGCGGGCCCTGCGCCGGCCGCGTGCGCGCCGGCGATCGGCACGCCGTCGGGCGCGGTCTGCCGGGCCTGGCCGGTGTCGCCGTCCCGTCCGGAACGCCCCCGGCCCTGACCCTGGTCACGCCCCTGGCCCTGGAAGAGCAGCTTCAGCGGCGCCACGGCCGCGGCCCTCTGGTCGCCCGGCACGTACGCGCCGCGGGCGGGCAGCTCGCCAATAGCGAACGTCGCGCCGGCCGCGGCCAGGAAGACCACCGCGGCCGCGTACACCGGGAGGTCGGCGCGGGAGCCCGACCCGAGCAGCGCGTCCCCGGCGAGCGCCAGCAGCGCGAACACCACCGCGGCCACCGGGGCCGCGCCGTAGGCGCCGCGCAGCGCCGACCGGCGGGCGTCCTCGCGCCGGTCCTCGGGGACCAGCCCCGGCAGCGACAGCACCGTCACCGGCGTCCACAGCAGCGAGGCCACCGCCACCAGGAACGCGGCGGCCAGCGTCCAGGGCACCGCGTCCACCAGCGCCACCGACAGCACCAGCGCGAACCGGACCCCGTCCACGGCGGCCATCGCGAGCCGCCGGTCGATCCGGGCCATCGCCGGCCAGGCCAGCGGCCCCAGCAGCAGGGCGGGCAGCACCATCAGGACCAGGACCCCGGCGATGGCCTGCGCCCGGGTCGCCGGATCCTCGCCCCGGGTCAGGGCGGCGGCCAGCGCGGTCAGCGCCGGAACGCTCAGCCAGTGCCCGAGACTGGACAGCGAGAGCGCGATCCACAACCGCCGGAACGGCTTGATCGCCTGAACTCCTGGCCGCGGCTCGGTGGCACGCGCCTGCCCGGTGGCGCCCGTTCTGTTCATGTCGGTCAGGGTATCGGCGTCGATGTCCTTAGGAGCCGGACTTGGCGGAGGTGCGCCGCCTCGGTGCGGACTTCTTCTTCCCGCCTGCCGACGCCACCTTCTCCCGGCGCTCGGCGAGCAGTTCCGCGGCCCGCTGGATCGTCACCGACTCCACCTCGTCACCCTTACGCAGGCTGGCGTTGGTCTCACCGTCGGTGACGTACGGCCCGAACCGGCCCTCCTTCACCACCACCGGCTTGCCGCTGGCCGGATCCTGCCCCAGCTCGCGCAGCGGCGCGGCGGCCGCGGCCCGGCCCCGCCCCCGCTGCTTGGGCTGCGCGAACAGCTCCTTGGCCTGCTCCAGCGTCACGGTGAACAGCTCGTCCTCCGAGCCCAGCGAACGGCTGTCGGTGCCCTTCTTCAGGTACGGCCCGAACCGCCCGTTCTGCGCCGTCACCGGCTCGCCGTCCAGCTCGCCCAGGCTCCGCGGCAGCGACAGCAGCTTGAGCGCGTCCTCCAGCGTGACCGTGTCGAGCGACATCGACTTGAAGAGCGAGCCGGTGCGCGGCTTGGGCGCGTCCTTCTTCGCACGCTTCTTCTTGGCGCCGTCGGCGGCGGGCTCGGGCTCGGGCAGGATCTCGGTGACGTACGGGCCGAACCTGCCCGACTTCGCCACGATCGTGTGCCCGGTCTCCGGGTCGACGCCCAGCTCCCGGTCGCCGGTGGGCTGGGCGAACAGCTCCTCGGCCTTCGCCGCGTCCAGCTCGTCCGGCGCCAGGTCCTCGGGGATGTTGACCCGCTCGCCGTCCCGGTCCAGGTAGGGCCCGTACCGGCCGACCCGGACCATGATGTCGGTGCCGGCGATCGGGAACGAGCTGATGCCCTTGGCGTCGATGTCGCCGATGTCGTCGACCAGCTCCTTGAGCCCCTCGCCGCCGTTGTCGCCGAAGTAGAAGCGCTCCAGCCAGCGCACCCGCTGCGCCTCACCGCGGGCGATCTCGTCGAGACCGTCCTCCATGTGCGCGGTGAAGTCGTAGTCGACCAGGTTGCCGAAGTGCTGCTCCAGCAGGTTGATCACGGCGAAGGCCAGGAAGGACGGCACCAGCGCGGTGCCCTTCTTGAACACGTACCCGCGATCGATGATCGTGCCGATGATCGAGGCGTACGTGGACGGCCGCCCGATCTCCCGCTCTTCCAGCTCCTTGACCAGGCTCGCCTCGGTGTAGCGGGCCGGCGGCCGGGTGGAGTGCCCCTCCGCCCGCACCGACCGCGCGGCCAGCGCGTCGCCCTGGGCCAGCGCCGGCAGCCGCCGCTCCTGGTCGTCCCGGTCGGTCGAGGGGTCGTCGGCGCTCTCCACGTACGCCTTGAGGAACCCGTGGAAGGTGATCGTCTTGCCGGTCGCGCCGAACTCGGCGACCTCGCCGCCGGTCGAGGTGCCGGTGACCCGCACCGACACCGACTGGCCCTCGGCGTTCTTCATCTGGCTGGCGATCGTGCGCTTCCAGATCAGCTCGTACAGCCGGAACTGGTCGCCCGACAGGCCCGTCTCGGCGGGCGTGCGGAACGAGTCGCCGGCCGGGCGGATCGCCTCGTGCGCCTCCTGCGCGTTCTTGACCTTGCTGGCGTACACGCGCGGCTTGTCCGGCACGTACTGCGCGCCGAACAGCGTCGCGGCCTGCCGCCGCGCCGCCGTGATCGCGGTCTCCGACAGGGTGATCGAGTCGGTCCGCATGTAGGTGATGAAGCCGTTCTCGTACAGCTTCTGCGCCACCGACATCGTGTACTTGGCGGAGAAGTTCAGCTTGCGGCTGGCCTCCTGCTGCAGCGTGGTGGTGCGGAACGGCGGGTACGGCTTGCGGGTGTAGGGCTTGCGCTCGACCGAGGTGACCTCGTACGGCCGGCCCGCCAGCCGCCCGGCCAGCCCGCGCGCGGCGTCCTCGTCCAGGTGCAGCACGTCACGGGTCTTCAGGGTGCCGTCGGAGGCGAAGTCGCGGCCCTGCGCGACCCGCTTGCCGTCCACCGAGACCAGCCCGGCCTTGAACACCGACGGCTCCTCCTCGGAACCCTTGCCGGTGTCGAACTCGCCCGCGATGTCCCAGTAGTGGGCCGGGACGAACGCGATCCGCTCCCGCTCCCGCTCGACCACCAGCCGGGTCGCCACCGACTGCACCCGGCCCGCCGACAGGCCCGGCATGACCTTCTTCCACAGCACCGGGCTGACCTCGTAGCCGTACAGCCGGTCGAGGATGCGGCGGGTCTCCTGGGCGTCCACCAGGCGCAGGTTGAGGCTGCGCGGATTGGCCGCCGCGGCCCGGATGGCGTCCCTGGTGATCTCGTTGAAGACCATCCGGTGCACCGGCACCTTGGGCTTGAGCACCTCCTGGAGGTGCCAGGCGATCGCCTCGCCCTCCCGGTCCTCGTCCGTCGCGAGAAGGAGTTCGTCGGCCTCGGCGAGCAGCTTCTTCAGCTTGGCGACCTGCTGCTTCTTGTCGCTGTTGACGACATAGAGGGGCTCGAAGCCCTGCTCGACGTTCACGCCGAGCTTGGCCCACGGCTCGCCCTTGTACTTGGCCGGCACCTCCGAAGCCCTGGGAAGGTCCCTGATGTGGCCGATACTGGACTCGACGACATAGCCGCCGCCCAGGTAACCGGCGATCGTCTTCGCCTTCGCGGGCGACTCGACGATCACCAGGCGGGTTCGGGTGCCCCCGCCCTGACCACGCTTCGCAGTGCCGTTCTTGGCTGGCACAGTCGCTCCAACCTCGCTGTCTGGTCTTCTTGCACGGGCTAGCTAACAACGTCGGCCGACGCCGCTTTCATGCCCGAGTGTTCCCACCGTCGCCGGTCGATCATCGCCCGCCCCCCGGGGAGTGCGGGCCACATCTCCCACCGCCACGAACCTCAGACAGGATGACACGTCGTCAACGACCTTGCGGACAAGGCCACCTCCGGGCTCCCACCGCGGCCGTGGCCCGGCCATAATGGACGGCAATGGTGGAGTACACCTACCTCGTCCTGCGCCTGCCGCGCGGCACCACCCGTGACACCGCCCGGCGGGTCCTGACCGAGCACGCCGAACACGGCGGCTGGGAACTCGATCGGTTGCGCCTCTACCCAGACGGTAGCCGCCGAATCCAACTCCGCCGCAAGATCATCCGTCAGGTCCGCACTTTCTGACCACTCGGCCCGACCGCTCAGCCTGGCCTCTCAGCCGCGGATAAACAAGACATTACTCACCGCGGTCATGACGTACGGTACGTCACCCCCGGGACACTTCGCCCACCCTAGGGCCAGGGCACCCTACCTCGCTTCGCCTCAAGAAGACGGGACCGGCCTGACCGGCCCCGGTCGCGTCAGCGCGCGAGGACGCCGCCCGTCAGGCCACCCAGACGTTGCCTCTGGGCCGGAGGCAACGTCTGGGCGGGCTTGCCGTACGGGCGAGGCGGCCTGGACCGACTCGAACGTTCTTGGACGCCCCCGAAACCGCGTCCCCGCCGGGATGCGGCACCATCCGGCCGCCCCGCCACGGAGCACTTTCGCGCCCAAGCGACACCCGGGTCACCGGTGGCTTCCGGCGGGCCGTGCGGGCGGGCCCGCCGGCCGCGCCCGCATGACTCAAGGCCCCCTGCGGCCCACAGGTCGCCCCCGACCTGTGGGCCGTGCGCGCCGCGCCGTCCACGGCACCGGTCTCGGCGCCGGGGGGCGGCGGGCCGGTCAGCCCCCGTGCCACGCCGCCCGACCATCACCCGGCGACGAGCAGCCGGAGACGGAGACGGCGTTCGTGCCCAGTCGTGCGCCATCTCACTCCCCGCCTGTCATCGAACCCCCATGGGCGGGTCAACCGCCCGTACGAAAAGTAACCGTAGCACCACGGAGGGCGATCGGAGGGCGATCGCGCGGAAATCCTCAGGCCCGATCGAGGAAACGGTCGAGCACCCGGACACCGAACCGGAGACCGTCCACCGGGACCCGCTCGTCGACACCATGGAACATTCCGGAAAAGTCCAATTCCGGCGGCAGCCGCAGCGGTGCGAAGCCGAAGCACCGCATGCCCAGCCGCGCGAACGACTTGGCGTCCGTCCCCCCGCTCAGGCAGTACGGGACCGGCAGCGCACCGGGGTCCTCCGAGAGCAGGGCCTCCTCCATGGCGGCGACCAGGGCCCCCTCGTACTCGGTCTCGACCGCGTGGTCGTAATGCACGAAATCACGCTGGACATCCGGCCCGAGCAATTCGTCCACGGTGGCGAAGAAATCGGCCTCATGACCGGGCAGGAACCGCCCGTCCACCTGAGCCCTGGCCTCCTGCGGAATGACGTTGGTCTTGTAACCGGCGTCCAGCCGGGTCGGGTTGAGCGTGTGCCGCAGCGTCGCCCCGATCATCCGCGCCAGCGGCCCGATCTCCGCGAGGCACTTCTCCGGCTCGTCCGGGTCGAACTCCACCCCGTACGCCATGCAGGCCCGCTCCAGGAAGGCCCGCACCGCCTTGGTCAGCCGGATCGGGAACTCGTGCGACCCCAGCCGCCCCACCGCCTCCGCCAGCGCCGTCACCGCGTTGTCCGGATGCACCATCGACCCGTGCCCGGCCGTCCCCCTGGCGGTCAGCTCCATCCAGCCGATCCCCTTCTCGGCCGTCTCGATCAGGTACATCCGCCGGTCCCCGGGGACGGTCAGGCTGAACCCGCCGACCTCCCCCACGGCCTCGGTGCACCCCTCGAAGAGCTCCGGATGCTCCTTCACGAGGTACTGCGCGCCCCACTTGCCCCCGGCCTCCTCATCGGCCAGGAACGCCAGCACCACGTCACGCGGAGGCTTACGCCCCTCCCGCAGCCGCTTCCGCACGACGGCCAGGATCATCGCGTCCATGTCCTTCATGTCCACGGCCCCGCGCCCCCAGACGCACCCATCGGCGATCTCCCCGCCGAACGGATCGTGCGTCCAGTCCTCCTTCCGCGCCGGCACCACGTCCAGGTGCCCGTGCAGCAGCAGGGCGTCCCGCGAAGGATCCTCGCCCTCGATCCGCGCGACGAGGCTGGCCCGCTTCGGGTGCGACTCGAAGATCCGCGACTCGACGCCCACCTCGGCCAGCTTCTCCGCGACGTACTCCGCGGCGACCCGTTCCCCAGGCCCCGAATGATCCCCCGGGTTGCTGGTGTCGATCCGGATCAGCTCCTGGCAGAGCTGGACGACCTCGTCCACTGTCATCACCTTCGCGTCGGACTCGCGTACCCGACCATCGTGCCCGCCCGACGGCTTCGCCGCGACTCCGGACCTTTGGTATGGTGAAGCCCGCCGCAGAGCATCTGCGGCATGTCCGGGTGGCGGAATAGGCAGACGCGCTAGCTTGAGGTGCTAGTGCCCTTTACGGGGCATGGGGGTTCAAGTCCCCCCTCGGACACCACTGGTTACCCCAGAGCAACGTTCGGGAGTGACGATCCGATCCGGGCCGAGGCCAGCCTCGACCCGGATTTCGCGTTCCCGGGTTATGTCGCGGGCATGAAATCGGGCAGGGTGAGGGCCGAGTGGGCCGGTCGTCCCTGCGCGGCGGGCATGGCGCTGAGATTGCGCAGCATGTCGTTGCGTTCCTCCAGGGCCTCGGCGGTGGTCGGGAAGAGTGTGGTCCTGCCCTTGCCGACCAGTTCCTGGTTCATGGTCACGAACTCACGGGTGCCGTGTTCGTAGGCGGCGAAGCCCGCGGCGTGGTCCCGGTCGGCCAGCGAACCGGCGAGCATGTACGCGCCGACGAGCGCGAGGCTGGTGCCCTGCCCGGTGAGGAACGAGGGCGCGTACGCGGCGTCGCCCACCAGCGCGACCCTGCCGCTGGACCAGCGGGGCATGCGGATCTGGCCGACCCCGTCGAAGAACAGGTCGTCCGTTTCGCGCATGGCGGCCAGCATGCCCGGGACCTCCCATCCCGCGTCGGCGAAGACCGAGGCGACCAGGTCCCGCTGGGCCTCGGGGTTCGGGAACACGTCGAACGGCGGTTCCGGCAGGGCGAAGTTCAGGAAGGCGTGCACTTCGTCGTCGTCCCCCACGGCGTAGAGGGCCGCGGCCCTGCCCGGGGCGTTCCACATCACGGTCTCGTGGGAGAGCCCGAAGGTGTTGCGCATGGTGAACACCGCGAAGCAGTAGCCGAGGTACCGGTGGAACTGCTTCTCGTGGCCGAACAGCATCTCCCGGGTGCGTGAATGCATGCCGTCGGCGCCGAACACCATGTCGAACGTGCGCCTGCCGCCCCCGCGGAAGGTGACGTCGACCCCGTGGCCGGACTGGTGGAGGGAGTCGATGGAGTCGTTGAACAGGAACTCCACGTCGTCGCGGACCGCCGTGTACAGAGCCTCGGTGAGGTCCCCGCGCCGCACTTCCAGGTCCCGTCCCGCGACACCGCCGGTGACGGCGTGCGGGTTGAGCGAGGCCACCTGGCCGCCGTCCTCGTCGAAGAAGGTCAGCCGACGCAGGTCGATGTGCGCGTCCTGGAGTCGCGGCAGGATCCCCATCCTCCGGACGACCTCGAGTGCGGTGCCGCGCACGTCGATGGGATAACCGCCGCTGCGCAGCGTGCTCGCCTTCTCCACCACCGTGACCGCGTATCCGTAGCGGTTCAGCCAGAACGCGAGGGCAGGACCCGCGATGCTGGCCCCCGATATCAGGACCCTGCCCCTCGGTGCGGTACGGATGCCGGCTGCCGGATCGGTTCGGGTCATTCCTTGGCTCCTTTGCTCAAGGTACGGACGGCAAGCAGGGACAGCGCGGTGACGGCGCCGGCGATGACGAAGCCGATGACGAAGGCGGATTCGGCCGGGACGTCGGTCCCCGCGGGGGTCCCGGCGGTGAGGAAGGCGCCGCTGACCTGTGCGCCCGCGGCGAAGCCGAGCACGCGGACCACCAGGACCAGGCTGGTGGCGGTGCCGGTGTTGCCGTGGTCGACGCTGGTGGCGGCCTTGATGACCATCGCGGTGACGCAGACGCCACTGGCCAGGGCGATCAGCGCCTTGCCCACCACGAGGTGCCACACCTCGGTGTGCACGAACGCCACGGCGACCAGCGTGGCCGACAGGACGCCGATTCCGGTCGCGACCGCGGTGCTGGCGCCGAAGCGCCGCGCCGCGATCCCGCCGAGCGGCCCGCTGACCGCCGCCATGACGGTGCCGGGCAGCAGGTACCGCCCGATGTCGGTGGAGCCGGCCCCGAAGCCGTACCCGTCGCCGGACACCGCGAACAGCTGCGGAACCAGGAACATCGACACCGCGGTACCGGCGCAGACGGCGAATGTGATCACATAGGAGCCCCATATCGCGGGCTGGGCGAGCAGGCGCAGATCGACGATCGGCGAGGCCGCACGACGCTCAACGGTCACCCATCCGGTCACCAGGGCGGCCAGGACCACGACGAGGGCGCCGACCGCGATCGGTTGTGAGCCGATGTCGGCCGCCATCGCGAGCACGAGCATGAGCGTCAGCAGGACGCCGCTCAGGAGGACCAGTCCGGGCCAGTCGATCCTGGTGGCCGCCCCGGCGGGCGGGTCGTCCGGCATCAGCACGTGGACCAGCAGGGTCGACAGGATGATCACGAGCGTCGGGATCGCGAACATCCAGTGCCGCGACAGCCCTTCGGCGATGGGCCCGGCGATCAGCGTCCCCAGCATGCCGCCGCCCACGAACAACCCGCTGACCACCCCGATCGCCACCTGGGTCTGCCCCGGTGGCAGATGCTTGCGCACCAGGATGAACGACAGCGGCATCGCGCCCACCATCGCGCCCTGCAGAACCTGCCCCGCCAGCAGCACCGGCAGGTTCGGCGCCAGCGCCGACACCAGCCCGCCGGCCGAGACCACCGCCATCAGCCGGATCAGGACCCGTTTCCCGCCGCGGCGGTCACCCATGATGCCCGCGACGGGCGCGACGAGAGCGCCGGTGACGAGCATCACGACGCTCAGCAGTGCCCCCTGGGCAGGGCTGATCGACAATTCGCGCTGCAGCAACGGCAGCGTCGGGGCCACCACCGACTCCAGGGTCCCGGTGGCGGCCGCCAGCATGCCCAGGGCGCCGACGCCGACTTTTCCGATCCGGGCCGGTGGGGCCAGAGTTGAGGACATGACGTCCATGCCTTTCTCCGTGGGCTGTCACGGTCATTCGGAGGGTCGGGACGCCCACGGATGCCGGGTGCGGACGTCATGGCACGCCGTCGTGCGAACCGGCCGCCGGTACCGGGGGCCGGACGCGGCGCCGCTCATCGCCCCGCCGCGTACCCTTGGGCGCCGCGCGAGTTCGCCGCCGCCCGGAGGACGCCGCTGTCGGGGTCCCGCGTGACGGCCGACAGCCGGCCCTGGCTCCATGGTCCGGCGACGGTCACGTCATGGCCCCGTCCGCGGAGCTCGTCGATGACCGCCCCGTCCGCTCGTTCCTCGATCACCAGTCCGCCCGGCGTCCAGGTCCGCGGCCAGAACGAGCTCACCACCGCGGTGGTGTGGAACGCGGGCGCGTCGATCGCCTCCTGCGGATCCATCCCGAAGGCGAGCGTGCGCACCAGGTAGAGCAGCTGCCACTGGTCCTGCTTGTCGCCCCCCGGCGTGCCCAGCGCGGCCACGGGTCTGCCGTCGCGCAGCAGCAGGGTCGGAGTCAGCGTCGTACGAGGCCGCCGTCCCGGGGCCAGGCGGGAGGGGGCGGCCGGGTCCAGCCACGTCATCTGGAGCCGCGTGCCCAGCGCGAACCCGAGCCCCGGCACGGCGGGTGAGGACTGGAGCCACCCTCCCGACGGTGTGGCGGAGATGATGTTCCCCCAGCGGTCGACGACGTCGATGTGGCAGGTGTCGCCCCGCGTGTCCCCGGTGTGCCGCACGGTGGGCTCTCCCACGCCTTCGACCCGAACGTCGTGCTGCTCGGTGACGAGCGGCGGCATGTACGGGGTGACGCCGATGTCCCCCGGCCTGAACTCGGCCGACGCGACCGTGCCGATCAGGTCGGCGCGTTCCCTGCTGTACTCGGGGGACAGCAGACGGCGCACCACGTCCTCCGCGTCCGCCGGATCCCGGTCACCGTAGAACGCCTCCCGGTCGGCCATGGCCAGCTTCAGGGCCTCGGTGATGGTGTGGATTCCCTCGGCGGTCGACGGATCGATCCGCTCGTCGCCGAAGTGGTCGAGCATGGCGAGGGCCTGCAGCAGCACGGGCCCCTGGGTCCACAGGCCCGCCTTCGCGACCGTGATCCCGCGGAACTCCGCGGTGACCGCGGGTTCGGTGGACGGGACGAAGTCGGTGAAGTCGGCGGCGGTGATCACTCCGGCGTGGTCGCCGCCCGAGGAGTGCCGGTGCGGTGTGGTCGCGAACTCCGCGACGGCGGCCGCCACGAACCCCGTCCGCCAGGCGCGCCGCGCGGACTCGATCCGTGCGGTCCTCGTCTCGCCGGCCCCCTCGGTGCAGAGCCGGCGCAGGGTCTGGGCGTAGTCGGGGTTGACCAGGGTCGCGTCCGGTCGCGGGACCTGTCCTCCGGGCATCCACAGCGCGTACGACGTCGGCCAGTGCGTGCGGAAGAGATCCTCGACCGTGGCCAGGACGCGCGCCAGCTGGGGCACGACCGGGATTCCGTGCTCCGCGTAGTGGATCGCGTAGGCCAGGACGTCGGCGAGTTCCCACGTACCGTGCTCGGCGAGCAGCCAGAGCCAGGAGTCCACGGCGCCCGGAACGGCGGCGGCCAGGGCGCCCGAGCCCGGGACGTGGTCCAGCCCTTCGGCCCGGAAGTGCTCGATCGTGGCTCCCCGCGGGGCGTGGCCCTGTCCGGCCAGCACGAGCGGAGAAGTGTCCTCCGCGGTCGCGAACACGGCGACGAGGTCACCGCCCGGTCCGTTGAGGTGGGGTTCGGCTACGTGCAGCACGAAGGCGCCGGCTGTCGCCGCGTCGAACGCGTTGCCGCCCCGCTCCAGCACCGACTGGGCCGTCGCGGAGGCCAGCCAGTGCGTCGACGCGCACATGCCGAAGGATCCCCGTAGCGTGGGGCGCGTTGTGTGGGGCAAATCGTCGGTCCGTGATCGCTGTTGACCGGCCATGTCTCCCGTATTCCGTCGCTAGGGCACGTGGTGGGCGGCGTGATGGGCGGCGAGGACGTCGCCGCCGAAGTCGGTCTCCGGGTCCCGCCACACGGCGTGGGCGTGGTTGACGCCGCGGTGGACGTTCGTCCATTCGACGAGCAGCCGCGGGCCCTGCAGGCGGTAGTAGTGCGGCTCCCCGGCCTTGGTGGAGCCGGCCCAGGCGAGGTGCACGGCGTCCAGCGCCGCCGGGTCGTCGTAGCGGGACAGCGGGGAGATCCCGTCCGGGACGCGGTCGAGGTAGGTGCCGAGCAGGGCCCTCAGCAGTTCCCGCTGCGCGGCGTCGAGTTCGGCGCCCGGCACGCCCTTGGGCGCCGGGGTGAGGGCGACCGCCCGCCGGCCCGCGCCGTCGAGGCCGGTGGACGGGTGCTCGGCACGGTCCGGGGTGTGCCGGCCGGGTCGCCAGAGTTCCCTGCGCTTCACCACGCGGTCGCCGATCCGGGCGGTGTTGCCCGCGACGATGTCGTCCGGGGCGCGCCTGAGCAGCACCGCGCGGGCCGCGAGCTCGGGGCGCAGGGAGCGGACCAGCTCGCGGGCCAGGTCTTCGGCCGCCCCCAGGGGGCGCAGCGCCGCGCCGCCCAGGAGCGGCGACACGGCAGGGTCGGCGCCCAGGAAGCACGGCGTGGTGGCGGCGACGCGCCCGTCCACCACGAGGTTGTTGAGCGAGACGTGGTGGCCGCCGAACCGCCATCCCCACGGCTGCGGCCCGCCGGGCTCACCGAAGACCCGCAGGTAGTACATGGCGGGGTCGCGGGTGCGTTCCCGCCCCCAGTTCACCGAGAAGCCCTCGACGCGGTCGAGCACGTTCTCCAGGCCGAGCACGGTGGCGACGGTGTTGTACCCGGCCTCGGAGAGCCCGCTCGCGACCAGCCGCATCACAAGCCGGTGCTGGGCGGGGCGCTGCCGGTGGAAGGTGAGGCCGCCATGGTCGGTCGGGGTGTAGAACCAGCGGGTGCGCTCGGCCTCGGCCGCGGCGCCGGCGCCCGGCGGCGGCCCGACCGCCGCAGCGCGCTGGTCCGCGTCCAGGGAGTCCAGCCACGCGCGGGCCGCCTCGGCCATACGGTGCGCGACCTCGCGGCCGGCGCCGGTCATGGCTTCGGAGCGGCATCGGCGGTCACTCCGAGGAACTCGCGCACCCAGCCGGCGATCGTTTCGGCGAACTCCATCCCGACCGCGTGCCGCCCGCCCTCGATCGCACGCAGTTCGGCGTTCGGAATCCGCTGCTCCATCACCACGGCGCCGGTGTAGGGCGCGAGCCGGTCCTCCGTGCCGTGCACGATCAGTGTGGGTGCGGAGATCTCCCCGAGGCGGTCCCGGATCTCGTGCTCCCGGGCGGCGGCGTGGCGGCGGGCGCGCCGCTCGGGATCGCGGGCCGTGAGCGTCCGGGCGGCGCGGGCGCCCATCCTGGCCCGGCCGCCCGGCGTGACGAAGTAGTCGTCGACCGCGTTCCGCAGGTCGCTGTAGGACAGCTCCAGCAGCTTGTCGATCGCGTCGGCGCCCAGCGCGAAGCTCGGCGTGGTGGCGATCAGCACGAGGGACGCGACCCGCCCGGGGTGCCGGAGCGCGGCGTGCTGCGCGACGGCGCCGCCGAAGGAGGTGCCCAGCAGGTGCGCGCTCTCGAGCTCCAGCGCGTCCAGCAGGGCGACGACGTCATCGCCGAGGTCGCTCAGCGTGTACGGAACCGGGGGGTTCACGGTGATCCCCGAGTCGCGCTGGTCGTAGGAGATCGCCCGTATTCCCGCGCCGAGGTGCCGGCGGAGCGTCGCGTACGCGGTGCGGTCCCCCTCGCCGCCGTGGATGAGCACGAGCGGCACACCGCTGCCGTCATCGATGTACCCGACGTCGAGCTCGCCCGCCCGGATGGTGGAACCGGCCGCTTCGGCGGGTTCGCGCGCTGCCTGTCGTCCTGCCACTGCGAGCCTCCCTGTCGACCACGGCACGAAGACATCATTACGAATTGAGAGAACCGTATCATATAAGCGTCGCGCCGGCCCGGGCGGAGGGACGACTTTGGTGACGGTAGAAGACCCGAGGTGCGTGCCGAGCTGCAGCGTTCCACGGCTGCTTCCGGATGGAACGGGCACAGCCGGCCGCCGTCTCCTCTTGCCGGCCGGGCAGCGATACGGCGTGCGGCCGGCCGCCACGACGGCGCCCGCGACCAGGAAGGCACCCGGGAAACGGGCGCCGGACCGGCCGGATCCGGGAGGCGCCCGGCCGCGGCCGGCCCGGCGGCGATCAACCCCGCTGGGGTCGGCCGGGCGGAGGCGGCCCGGCGGGGGTCAGCATGCCCGCGCCCACCCGCGCAGCGCGCCGCCGTAGGATTCGGTCAGCCGGGTGATGACGTCCCGGCGGGGCAGGTCCGCCTCCCGCAGGAGGTCCAGGATCTCCCGCGGGTCGAAGAGCATGTTGTTGAGGAACAGGGCGTACTCGAGCATTTCGTGCGGGAGGCCGAGCTCGTCGAGCAGTCCCCGTACCGGCCCGCTCCAGGCGTCCCGCATCGCGACGATGATCTCGTCCCCGGCATGGAGCCGCTCCAGGTAACCCCGCCGGGACCGGAGCTGCACCAGCGCCGGGCCGTGCTCGGCCAGCAGGTCCACCCATTTGCCCACGACGGCGTCGAACAGCGGCCGCCCTTCCGCGGTCGACGTCACGCTGAAGTCGCGGAGCTCCTCGACGACGCTGAGCACGTAGGCCGCGAGCACTTCCTCCGTCGAGGAGTAGTAGCGGTAGGCGGTCGCCGGTCCGATCTCCGCGCGGGACGCGAGGGCCTGCATGGTGAGCTGGTCGGGCGCCTCCCGGGCGAGCTCGCCGACGGCCTCCAGGAGGCGCCGGCGGTTGCGGCGGGTGTCACTGCGTAGCCTGCGCCCCCCGCGCGGGGCGGCCTGCTGATCTGTCACAGCCTCTCTCCGCCCTCGTCCATGTACAGGTGCAGGATATCGCCCCCTGAGCGACCCGCCTCGGAACGCCCCGACCCGTGCCGGTACCGAGCGGCCCCGTCAGGACCTCCCGCCGCCGAGGTGCCGGACGATGCGGGCCAGCCCGGTCCGCAGGTCGCTCTCAGAGGCCGCGAACGAGATCCGGACGTGCCCCTCGCCCGAGGGCCCGTACTCGGAGCCGGCCCGGACCATCACCTTCCGCTCGGCGAGCTCGCGGACGACCGTCTCGGAGGGCGGGCCGGCGTCGTAGCGCAGGAAGCCGTAGAACGCCCCTTCCGGCGGGATCAGGTGCAGGCCGGGAACCCCGGACAGTTGCGCGACCACGAGCTCTCGACGCCGCCGGTACCTGTCGACCATGGCGTCGACGGCGCCGTCCGGCAGGTCGAGGGCGGCCAGGGCCGCGTGCTGGACCGCCGTGTTCAGCGAGCCGTTGTGGGTGCGGTGCACGCGGGCCGCGGCGTCCACCACCTCGCGCGGCCCGGTCAGGTACCCCACCCTCCAGCCGGTCATCGCGTACGTCTTGGAGAACGTCTGCACGTACACCGTCCGGTCGCGCAGCGATGCGACCTCCAGAGCGGAGGTCAGCACGTGCCCCGGGTAGACCAGCCGGTGGTACGCCTCATCGCTGACGACCAGGGTGTCGGAGCCGTCGAGGAGCCTCCCGAGGGCGTCGAGCTCCTGCGCGCGGTGCACGATCCCGGTCGGGTTCGACGGATTCGAGAAGATCATCATCGCGGCCCCGGGGAGCGCGGCGGCCAGCGCGTCGAGGTCCCAGTGCAGGTCGGGGGCCAGCGGGACGAAGTCCACGGTGCCCCCGGCGAGGACGACCAGGTCGGCGTACAGCGAGTAGGCGGGCTCCGGAACGACCACGCGGTCGCCGGGGCCGACCATCGCCAGCACGACGGCCGCCAGCGCGGCGGTGGCGCCGTGGGTGACCACGACGTCGTCCGCGGTCCAGGTCCGGCCGGGATGCGCCGGCAGTCTGGACGCGAGCGCGGCGCGCAGTTCCGCCAGGCCCTTCTGGTCGGCGTAGTGGGTGTTCCCGTCGCGCAGGGCGGCCACGGCCGCCTCGACCACCGGCGGCGGTGTCGGGAAGTCCGGTTCGCCCATGGCGAGGGAGACGGCCCCCGGCGGGGCCGGGGCGAGGGCCGGGCGCCGCGAGCCGCGTCGCAGTTCCTCGATCCGGGAGGCGGGTGGCAGGGCGTTCATCGGGCCGCCGCCGTACGGCCGGGGCGCGCGGCGAGGATGCGCTGCCGGAGCGCCTCCTCCCTCTCGCCGATCGCGTCGACCGCGTCGACGACCTCCCTCACGCGCTGCCGCGGAACGACGACGACGCCGTCGGCGTCGCCGACGAGCACGTCACCCGCCGCCACCACCACTCCGCCGACCGCCACCGGGGCGCCGACGGTGCCGGGCCCGTCCTTGAAGGGCCCGGCGGGGGTGACCGCCCGCGCGTAGACGGCCAGGCCCATCGCGGACAGCGCCCCGACGTCGCGGACGGCGCCGTCGACCACCGCGCCGGTGACCCCGGCGTTCACCATGATCTCGCCGATGAGGTCGCCGACCAGCGCACGGGTCAGGTCCCCGTGCCCGTTGACGACCAGGACGTCGCCCGGCCGGGCCTCGTCGAGCGCCCGGTGGACGGCCAGGTTGTCACCCGACCGCACGTGCACCGTCAGGGCGTTGCCGAGCAGCGCGGCACGTTCGGTGAACAGCCGGATGCCGCCGTCCATGACGGTCATCCGTTCCAGCGCGTCGCCGACGTTGGCGGCCGGGACCTCCCCCAGCCGGCGGGTCTCCGCCGGCGCCGCGCGGTCCCATCCCGGAGCGACGAGCACGCTGTCCGCCGCCGCAGCAATGAACACGAGGGACTCCATTCTTAAATGAGGCATTTTTCTCAGATGAGAGAACCATAACCTCAAGACGTCCGGCTACCAAGACGCTGAGCCGCCGGACTTGGCCACGAAGCCGGAGTGAGCGGGGTGCAGAGTGCGAACCAGCCGTACGGGACGGGCCGTCAGACCGGCCGGGTGGACCGCCCATGCCCGCGGTGAAGCAGGAGCCCCCGCGCGCGCTGTTCGCCGGGGCGTCGCACCGGTTGGTACGGCTGCTGCCGTGGGGCGTGTCCCTGCTGTGCGTCGTCCTGACGCCCACCACGATCCGGGTGCTCAGCGCCGACTACGGCCTGAACGGCGGCGTCGCGAGCGCGCTGGCCGGTAACGGGTGCTGAAGTCAGGAAGTCGCCGGAACATTCAGCGGGCTCGAGATGCCCCCTCGGGCAGGACGTCCAGTGCGCGGGCGAGGGCGGCGGTGAGCGAGCCGGCGTGGGCGGGGACGTACCGCTCGGCCCACGAGACGGCCAGGCCGTGGAAGGCGATCAGGTCTCGTTCGGCGCCGGCCAGCAGCCGCCGGCAGGGATTCATGGCGGCGCCTACGGCGACTCCCGAGGCAATCGATCAACACAAGAGTATTGTTCGATCATTTCCTCGGTCGGCCTATAATGCGCCCTATTCAGACGGCTTCCGAAATTGACCTGGAAGTCGTCGTCCCACTCGCCGCTCTTGATGTATTTTTGGAGCGCCGCTTTTATTTGCGCACACTCTTTCCGATGCCCATCGGGCAGCCCGATCCCCCATCTTTGCTTCTTGTCCGGAAAGTCCTGCACTGAGGCGCTCGGGACGACGACCAGTGTCGAGCCGGAGTGATGGGCGAATCCCTGCAGGAGTAGTTCGTCGGAGAACACCGCATCGACGTCGCCGATCTCGAGCTTCTTCACACACTCGCCGGCACTGTTCGGCGAGTTGGAAAGTTGCCCTCCCGCCTCTTCAATGATGTCCTCCGAGGTGGTGCCGTCCCATGTGCACACCTTCATCGTCTGGAGGTCGGACATGCTTTTCGGCACGGGGTGGCCCCGGCGCAGCAGGAACCCGGTGCCGGTCACGGCGTAGGGACCGATGAAGTCGGTGCCCATATCGTCCATCCGTTCCTGGGTGATCGAGTACGTGGAGACGATGAAGTGTACGTTGTCCTCCTCTTTTCCGATGAACGCAGTCTGGCGCTGCCCGGAGCTCAACGGCTTGAACTCGGCCCTCTTGCCGAGCGCGCCGGCGGCCATGTTCGCGATGGAAACGTCCAACCCGGAGACTTTCAAGTACGAGCGTTCTTTGTAGCCCGTACCGGGTTGGTCTTCTTTTGTGCCGAAGAACGCGATGTCGCCCGGTGGCCAGAATGCCTGCCGTTCACCGGTGCGCCCCTCGCCGCTCGACGGGCGGGATGATTCCTGCGTCAGCAGGAACCCTGCCGCCAGGGCGAACAATGCGAGAGCAGATATCGTGACCCGGGCGTTCCGGCGACCGTAGCGAACGACCTGGTAAACGATTCCACCGGCGAGTGAGGTGGCTGCTTTCGCATGTTTCGGTGCACGCGGTCCCGCCTCCCGACGGGTTTCCGGTGCTCCGCCGGACGGCGCCTCCGCCGGAGAGCCGGGGGAGCCGCCCTCGGGCGGGCGAGCGGCCGTCGCCGTGGGGGACGGACTGGGGAGCCAACGACGGCGGATGAGTTCGGTGGTCGCCTCGTGCGGAGTCAGCTCGCCCACAAGCCGGACGAGCAGGTTCTCGGCGGTCGGTCGCCGAGCCGGGTCGGGATCCAGCGCCGACTCGACGATCGGCACAAGCTCACGTGGCACGCCCGTCAGGTCGTATTGAGCCTGCTTCGCCCGGACGGCCAGTTCCTGCAGTGTGCCGGAACCGAACGGATTGTGGCCGGTCGCGGCGTAAGCCACGAGGGCTCCCCAGGCGAAGATGTCGCCGGCGGTGCCGACCCGTCCCTCGAACGCGAACTCGGGCGCCACGTAGCCGGCGGTGCCGATGACGCTGCCCGGCTGGGTGATGGGGATGTGCGCGTCCAGGGCCCGCGCTATACCGAAATCGATCACGCGCGGTCCGTCGGCTGCGAGCAGGACGTTGCCCGGCTTGAGGTCACGGTGCACCAGGCTGACCGCGTGGATCGCGACCAAGGCGGCGGCCACTCCCGCCGCCAGGCTGTGGAGTGCATTCGGCGGGAACACGCCGTGCGCTTCGATGTACCCGGACAGGGACGGTCCCTCGATGTACTCGGTGACCAGGTAGGCGAGCCCGCCGGTATTTCCGTGATCGAGCACCCGCGCGGTGCAGAAGGACGCGACGCGCCTCGCGTAGGCCACCTCCGAGTCGAACCGCGCAGAATAATGCGGGTCATCGGTCAGCCGCGGGTTGATCACCTTGACGGCGCCTCGCTGCCCGTCCGGATCCCGCCCCAGATAGACCACGCCCATGCCGCCTTGGCCGAGCCGGCCGAGGAGTTCCCACCTGCCGATGGAGGTGGGGTCGAGCGGGTCGAGCGGGTCCGAGTAAGGGGCGGCGTCCGACCACCCCTGAGGCTTCGATGAGCTCACCGACCCGACCTCCTCCAGCCAAAGTCTTCACGGCACCGTTTCGAATCCCGTGATCACTGCTCGCAACAGGCCGTTCGCGACCCCTGACCCCATACGACCGACCTCAGGCCGGCCGCACCGGCATGGTCGCGGCCGAAGCAGCCGATTCCGTCCGGCCTCTGGGTAGAACGCGCGCACGGCCAGCAGCCCCTTCCGCGAGTCCGGGGTCTACCTGTGAGATGCCGTGCGGTTGCCCATAGTTCACGACGATGAGGAAGTTGTCGAGTTCCCCAGAGCGCGCTTCCACAACGGGGTCACCGCGCCGGAGAGTGTTCGTTACTGGACGTCGGATGCGACGGTCAACATTGTCTGCAAGGTCCACTTCCTTCTTGCTCGACTTCGCAGCCCACCGGCCCAGTCTCGCCCGCCTTAAATCAGGCAACAATGATTTACTCGGGACAAGCAGGTATATGTGTGGTAATGTTGTAGCGGCATCGACTTCAGAATCGAGCATTGACCACTGGATGGTGTCCTAGGGATTCGTCAGACCCCTTCGGACGGCTGGGTTGTGCGGTGCCCCCGGGCGGCCAGGCATCAGGCCCCAAAGCGGAGGACCGTTGGCCAAGCCCAGCACACCGCGCTATTACCCAGGGATGATGCGTTCTCAGCGGATGTGGGCCCGAGGAGCCGTTTCCGTTAAGTGATCATGCCGTTCGATGGTCGTCGCTATCATGCCGCCATGGGAAACGCGGGGGCGATCGACTGGCGGGAACTGGCGGACAGGTGCGGGTACGACGGACCCGACGACCTGTGGCTCAGGGCGCTGCGTGCGTTGTGTTCCACCGACGATGACGAGGCGGACTTCGACGATCCGTGGGCGTTCATCGGGGACAACATCGAATCGCTCGGCTGGTCCGATGTGGCGAGCCTGGTGGCTCTGATAACCAACCGTGAGGCGGTTCCCGAGCACCGCGAGGCCCTGGTCGACGTGCTGACCAGGGCGGCGACCGGCACGGGTGACGTGGTGCCGTTCGGATATCCGGCCGCGTCCACCCTCGCCGAGGCGAAGGCGATCGCCGCCGGTGAACGGGAGCCCGGCCCGGGCTGGGAGGCCGACGTCCAGCGCGTCCGGCAGCAGCGGTTCCTGATCCGGGTCGACGCGTACTACGACGTCGCCGAGGTGCTGCCGGACCTGCTGCCGCTGCTGGCCGACGACGATCTCAGCGTACGGCGCGGCGTGGCCAACCTGGTCGGCTGCTTCCCGGAGAAGGCCGGGATCGTGCTCCCGTCGCTGCGGGCCAGGCTGGACGTGGAGACCGTCCCCGGTGTGCTGGCAACGGTGGCGGTCTCGGCGGCGATGCTGGTCCACGCTACGGATCCCACCGACGCGACACTGGCCGACGCCCTGACCGGGTTGCTCACGGCGGAGTCCCCGACACTCCGTGGTGGGGCGGCGGTGGCGCTGGCGCGGCTGCGTGGCCCGGACGTGCCGCCCGCTGCGGTGGACGAGCTGCTGGTCTGGGCGGCGCGGCCCAAGTCGGCGCGGTACACCGCCTTCGATCTCGCCGAGGCGGCTGTGTGCTGTCTGCGGATGTGCGAGGTGCCGGCGGATCGGGCGCTGCCCGTGCTCGTTGAGTCACTGCCCCGGCTTGATTTCTCCCAGGGCCTCAACCTGGCGCGCCCGCTGCTGGAGTACACGTTCCCGGACGGGCCGATCGAAAAGGGGCAGCCGTTCGACGCGCTCACCCCGACCCAGCGGTGGGTGATGCGCGCGGTCGCCGCAGCCCGCAACCTGTGGGCGGCCGGCAACTTCGATGACATCATGGCCGAGTACGGCCTGCCCGCCTCGGCGGTGAAGACGGAAGGCGAACCCGAGCCGTTCCAGGCGTGGGTGACCCTGGGCCAGCAGAACACCACCATCACCGAACGCGGCGTCGGCCAGGGCGCCTTTCTCCTGCGCGTCGGTATGGAGCACGCAGATCACGTGACCCGGATCAAGAAGCGGGTCGATGACCGGCTCCACGAGGAATGGTCGTCGACGTACGAGGACGGTGAGAGTTTCCTCGACTTCCTCGACACCCTGTTCGACGCCTACATCGCCGAGTTCCGCACCCAGTTCCCCGGCACCCAGGTACAGGTGCGCAAACGGAACCGGTTGGAGCTGTCGGTTTTGGAAGGGCCGCCCACCTTCGTGGCACCGGTCGGCACGCCCGGCTGAACACTGGTCAGGGGGCATCAACGGGCAATGCACGGAGAACCTGTCAAGAGCGGGGATGTGGGGTGGGTCAGTGGGGTCGCCGGCCGACGATGCGCGGGGTGAGATCGCGCGGATGGCGCAGGACCTGGAGGCGGTGGTCGAGCAGTTCGGGGATCTGAAGGGGCTGCTGGAGCGGACGCTGCCGGTCCTTGGAGAGCCGGATTCGGGGCAGGCCTTTCACGACGCTGCCGAGGTGTTGACCGATGAGCTGGACGAGATGGCCGTCCACCAGCTCTCCATGCTGCTCAGCGAGTTGTGGCTGTACCGCAACGGCGCTGCTCCGCGAGCGCCGCTTCCGGTGGACGGGCGGGCGGCGGGCGGGGCGCTCACCGGGGACGAGCGCAGCATGTTGCCGGCGATCCTGGAGGTCGCGGTCAACCTCGCGGGATATCTCGGCAGCGCCGCGATCGGCGGGGTCGTCGGGAACCGCACCGACGCGCGGGTGCGGCGGATCGTTCAGGGCGTGCATGAGCGGTGGCGGGCCCGCCGTGGCGGCCCGCATGATCCGTTGACGCGGGACGAGGCGGTCGAGGTGGCCGTGGCCGCTGTCGCCGCCGAGGGTTACGAGGATTGCGAGGTGCTCGGTGCCGTGCCGCGTGCCGATTCCGGCTCGTGGGTGGTTCGGATGAGCGCGGGTGCCGAGACGCTCACGGTCGCCGTGCCGCCCGGCGACCCGTCCCGTGCGCGGGTGGTCATCCGCATCTCCTGACCCCTCATTGGCCGATGTAGACGAACGGTGCCCAGAAGTACGGGTCGGAGAACGGGCGGGAATCGGGTTCCTGCGGGATCGCGTCCCGCACGGCGGCCATGGCGCGCTGGGCTCCGGGGGAACGGGTCTCGTTCTCCCGCGCCGCCTGGAGGAGTTCGGGGTCGGATCGCAGGAGTGTGCCGAGTTCCTCGGCGGTGAGCGCCGACAGCCATCGCTGGGCGCGGGCGAGCGCGCGCCACGGCTGCATCGGCTCGCCGTCCCCGTCAGGGTCGCCGCTGAGGTGGTACAGGTAGAAGCGCGACATCAGCAGCGCGGTGGACAGGTCGTTCACCGGCCACAGGGCGCCGATCACGCCGGGCGTGCCGGAGATCATCACGGCGGTGGCCAGCCCGAGCGACTCGTCCGTTGTCAGGTGCGAGCCGACCAGCGAGCTCTGGCACGCGGACAGCACCGCCAGCCGTGCCGCTGGGAACGGCCGCTCGCGCACGAGGTCCTCCAGCGTGAGCCGTCTCCCGCCGGCCAGCGCCAGGTAGGGCGTCTCGGCGGCGGTGTACGGTACCGCGCCGTGGCACGCCAGGTGCACGTGCGTCGCCGCGCGTGCCGCTTCCGCCAGGCGTTCGGGGGTCGCGTCCTCGCCGTACAGGCAGGTGGCCTGGTCGAAGAGCGCGGCTATCCGCTGGAGTTCGCGGGCGGCGAAGCGGAGCGGACTGTCGTGCGGGAGCGGGTTGCCCACTCCGGCCAGCGACGGCGTGGGCCAGTCCTGCCTCGCGCGGTCGCGGGCGTAGGACACGACCCGTGACGAGGGCGCGAACATGACCGGCAGGTCGTCGATGAGGCAGCGGCCGTCGGTGTCGTCGGTGTAGGGGATGGCGTGCAACGGCATGGTGGCCAAGGGGCCGCAGGGAATGAGGACCACGCTGGACGGCCCAAGGTCCGCCAGCGCTCGAGCCAGCGGGTGCAGGACCGTCCGGCCGAGCAGGTGCAGGCGGGGCAGCTCTTCGCGACCGGTCCGCAGGAGCGCGTCCGGTTCATCCCACAGTGCGCCGAAGCTGAGGGACGCCTGGCCGTCCGCGAAGCGCGTCTCGACGATGTTGTACAGCAGCCTCAGGTAGCCCGCCATGACCGGGAAGACGGTGTCGGGGGAGGCCGAGCGGTTGAGGAGGTCGTACAGGTCGTCGCCGGTGAGACCGTCGATCCACTGGGGCCGTACGGTCATGCCGTCCGGGCCATCGGCCGTGACGAGGAGGGTCAGCGAGCCCCACGGAGTGGTGTTGAGGTAGGCGATCGGCACGTCCGGACGGACGGCCGCCCGGACCGTCTCCGCTCCGGGTGGCTGCTGGAAGGCCGCGTACCCGTCCAGGTCGCGGATCCTGCGCACCACGCCGTCGAGGGCCCGCTTCGCCGCCTGCGTACGGTGCGCCAACTGGATCAGGCGGTCTCCCACGTCGGTGAAGATGTCGCCGGCGTTGTGGATGCGGTGCAGACGGTCGGCGGCGTCGCGGTAGAGCCGGTGCAGCCGCGGATGTTCGCCGGCCAGGCGCTCCAGCTGGCGCCGGTCGTGGCCCAGGGCGTCGCCCAGCACACGGGCGCGGCCGCTTTCCAGGAGGGCGACCGCCTCGGTGAGCCGTCCCGCCTTCGCCAGGCAGTACGAGCCCAACCTGGGCACCTGACCGGTGCGTTCCAGCAGGTGGTTGCGGCGGCCGAGCTGGGTGAGCGCGGCCGGGTAGAGGGCCTCACCGGCTTTCCAAGCCAGCTGGAAGGCGTCCGCGGCCTCGCCCCACCGGTGTTGCGCGGCCATGACCAGGCCGAGCTGTTCGGCGACGCCCGCGCACAGTCCCGGGTCGCTGTCGATGGTGTGGACGGTCAGGACGTCGGCCAGCAGCTTCGCGCGTTCCTTCCAGTGGCCCCGCCCGGACACGGCGGCGTCCTGCTCCAGGGCAGCCGCGAGGAGAATGCGACTGCGCGCCCAGGCCACCGGATCGTTGTCGCGGTCGTGCACCTTGGCCGCGGCCCGCAGGTCGGTGATACGGCGTTCGATCACGTCGGGGGATGCCGCTTCCCCTACCGGCCTCGCCTCTTCCCGGAGCGATTCCAGCGCCTCGGCCAGAAGTTCCCGGGGGGAACGCGGCGCCTGCGCGTCGTCCGGCCGCGGCGGGTCCGGTGCCGGCGGCGAAGGGCTCGGCGTGTCGTGGCCTGCCGGGGCGTTCTCCTCCAGCATTGCCAGCGCTTCCATCGCCCTCGCCCAGCCCTGCGGGTCCGCCGAGCGGGTACGGACCGACATGGCGTTGTGCAGCGATTCGCGCGCCAGCGCGAGGTCCTGCCGGGCGTTGCCCTCGGGTGAGCCCGCCGACGCCCGCCTGCCGTACACCAGGCCCAGGCTCTGCTGGATCATCGCCCATCCGTCGGGGTACGCGCGGCGGTCGCAGGTCCGGAGGGCGGCTTGCAGGTGCTGGACGGCGCGGTCCAGGTTGCCGCCCCGGTCGCCCGCCACGCGATAGTCGTAGGCGGCGCCGAGCGCATGGTGCGTGACCCACCAGTCATGAGGGTTCTGCCGGGGGTCGAGTGCGTCGACCGCCTCGGCCAGATGCCGCAGCGCGAGTTCGATGTTCACGGCGGGGTCACCGCGCTTGCGCGCGTTGTAGGCGACGCCGAGCGCGTGTTGCACCTGCGGCCACGCGTTGGAGTCCGGTGTCAGGGAGCGCAGCGCCTCCTTGAACACTTCGATGGCCTGCTCCACGTTCTCGGCCCGGTCGCCGGCGAGGCGGTCGAGGTAGGTCTCGCCGAGCTGGCGCATCGCTGCGACCCGCTGCCCGCGACCGGGGTCCTCCTGGCACACCTCGAGGACGTTTCGATAGCAGTCGAGCGCGCATTCTAGATGGTCCCGGCGCGCTCCTTTCCGCCGTCTCCTATAGGCGGTGCCGAGTGCGATCATGGCGTCCGCCCAAAGGGAGGGCTGGAACGGGATCAGCGGCGCGTACCCCTCGACCGCGGTCCGCAGTTCCGCGACGGCCTTCTCGACGAGCGCCGGGTCCGGCGGCGTCCCGGCCTGGTCGAGATACCGCGTCCCGGCGTGGTACGCCTTCTGCGACCGCGTCACCGACGCCACCGTCACCCCGGCGTCGAGCAGCGCCTGCCCGTCCAGCGCCCTTCGCGGTCCGCCCTGCGCCGGTACGGAACCTGCCGTCTCGGCCGTGGTACGCCGCCGCTTGAAGAACGCCACTGTCCGCAGCCTCCTGGTTTCGCTTCGTCGTCGGCACCTACGAAACCCTCGTGGGGCACGGACGGCAACCTCCTTCCATGAATTGACGACCCCGTCCCCCGGCCCGCTGGGCACGCCCTCAGGTTGAGCGGATGTGCCGATGGAGGTCCGATACACTTACAGACACGTTTGTTCTGTCGAAGTGGGAGCGGGATGGGGCCACTCCAGCCGGGGGATCCCGCCGGCGTCGGCGGGTACCGGATCCTCGCCCGGCTCGGCGCGGGCGGGATGGGCGTCGTCTACCTCGCCCGGTGCCCGAGGAGGACGGGACGTTCCGTATCGTCGTGGCCGGCACCGACGCCGGCCTGCCGAACCTGCTGGACACCGCCGGGCACCCCGAGGGCTGGATCCTGTTCCGCTGGCTGCTCGCGGACAAGCCGGCCATGCCCGACGTCGAACGGGTGCCGCTGGAGGGCCTGCTGCAAGATCATGAAAGCGCGGCCCCGCCCCGGGACCCGGGGGATCGGGGTCGTCGGTGATGCTGGAAGGACTGACGTCGATGAACCGCCTGCCAGGGCTCGCCCTCACCGCCGTGCTCGGCTTCACGGCGGCGTGTTCCGCCGGAGCCGCCGACAAGGCCGGCGTCCCCGCCGATCCGTCGCCCCGGGCTCCCGGCGCGCCCGCCTGGGAGAAGGTGGCGCCTTCCGCGGCCGGCCTGGACGCGGCCGAACTCGAAAGGATCGCGGCACGGGCGAAGACGGGGAAGTCGAACTGCCTCGCCGTACTCCGCGACGGAAAGCTGGCCGGCGAATGGTACTTCGGTGGCACCGAGGCGACCACCACCCAGAACGTGTGGTCGGCCACCAAGTCGATCACCAGCGTGCTCGTGGGAATCGCGCAGGACGACGGCGCCCTGCGCGTCGACGACAGCGCCTCGAAATGGATCGAGGAATGGAAGGGAACCCCCGCCGAAGCGGTGACGGTCCGCGACCTTCTCAGCAATGACTCCGGGCGGGAATGGGCCTTTACGACCGACTACCGGCGGCTCCTCGCCGCCCAGGATCGCACGAAGTTCGCCATCGGCCTGAAACAGCAGCACAAGCCCGGCGAGATCTGGGTCTACAACAACTCCGCCATCCAGACCTTGCAGCGCGTCCTCCAGAAATCCACCGGGCGGGACGTGGCCCGCTTCGCGGAGGAACGCCTGTTCCGGCCGCTGGGCATGAACCGTACGACCATGACCGCCGATCGCACCGGGAACGCGCAGACGTTCATGGGGGTGAACTCGACCTGCCACGACATGGCCCGGTTCGGCCAGATGATGCTCGACAAGGGGCGGGTGCGCGGCAGGCAGGTCGTGTCCGCCGCCTACGTGAAGGCGGCCACCGGCAAGCCGTCGACGAAGCTGAACGCCGCCTACGGCTACCTGTGGTGGCTGAACCGGCCCGGCCCCGTCCTGAGCCCGCGCGCGGCGACCGACCTGGGCGGGGCCGGCCGGCCGGCGGCCACCCGGGGCAGGCTGGTCCCGGGCGCCCCGCCCCAGCTGTACTGGGCCCTGGGGCTGGGCAACCAGCTCGTCCAGGTCGATCCGGAGACCAGGACCGTCGTCGTCCGCCTCGGGAAGATGGAGCCGCGGCCCAAGCCGCCGACGTTCGGCCCCGCCGAGGCGGCCGAGGTCGTCACCAAGGCCGTCACCCGGTAGCGCGAGAAGGCGCCGCCCCAACCCCGAGGCGGCGCCTTCCGCCGGCGGCGGCGCCGGTCAGCCGTTGGCCGCCGCCAGGTAGATGCCCCGCGCCATCAGGGACGTCGCCGCCTCCGAGAGCGCGGTGAAGACGCGGCGGTGCTCGTCCCGGACGCCGTCGTCCTTCGGCGCGGCCCGGTAGGCCAGCTCGATGAGGGAGGCCGCGATCCGCGGCTCGCCGTCGGCCAGCGCGCGCCGGGCACGGTCGGCGAGAACGTCGGCGCCGCCGGCGAGATCGGCCAGCACCGCGGCGAAGTCGTCCGACCGGGGCGGCTTGAGCGACGCCGGGTCGCCGTCCCACCAGCCCCCGTAGAGCCGCCAGATGTTCCGGACGATGAACTCGGGCTCGTCGTACGCGGCGCGCAGGTAGGGCTTGGCGGCCAGGTCCTCCGGCGGGCGGACGGTGTGGATGATCTCGTCCAGGCGCGCGCCGCGGTTCATCAGTTCCAGGGTCTGCGAGAGCAGCGACTCCAGGTACTCCGCGACGTCCGTCAGCGCGGTACGGACGCGCTCCTTCCCGGCGATGGGGACCCCGTGCCCGGGGATCAGGAGCGACGCGTCGAGCTCGGCCATCGCGCGCAGCGCCGCGGCCCATTCGGCCGGGTAGCGCTGGACCTTCTGCGGGTTGCCGCAGTTGGGCGAGTTCCAGATGAACAGGTCGCCGGGCAGGATGATCTCCCGTTCGGGGACGTACGCCCAGGTGTGGTCATCGGTCTCGCCCCGCGCGTAGTGCAGTTCGAAGGTGAGGTCGCCGGACCGCAGGTGATGGTGCTCGCGATAGGTGACGTCCGGGTACCGGTACGAATCCGGCCAGCGGAACCGGGGATTGGCGAACTGCCGCCGGTTCACCACCTGGTTGTAGTCCTTGGTCAGGGCGTAACGTTCGAACCGGGCCTTCACGGCCTCATGGGCGATGACGACGGGACGGTCCCAGCCGTTCTCCTCCGCCTCGTCGTCGAAGGGGCCGACGCCGAATACGTGATCGATGTGCCCGTGCGAGAAGATCGCGTATCGGACCGGGTCGGCGCACCACGCGCGAATGGCCCGGTGATTGCGTCGCGCCGTGGCCGGATCGCCCGTGTCGAAGAGCACCAGTCCCTCGCCCGTCCGGAAGGCGATCACGTTCGCGAAGGTGGGCACCACGGCGACGTCGTCGGCGACCTCGAAGGCGGTCTCAGGGGGCAGGTCCCCGTTCAGCAGCCCTTCCATGCCGAGCTCGTTCCGCCACACTTTTTCCGCATACCGCATCAGCATGACCACACTATTGCACTCAGAGTGCAAAACCGCCAGTCCCGCCCCGGAAAGGGCGCACGAGGGCATGGCCGGAGGCCCGGACGCGGGCAGGGGAACGACCCTCCGGGCGGTGGACGCCGGAGGGCCGGACGGGGTGATCAGTTCGCGAGCAGCCGGCTCAGCATCTCGCGGAAGCAGCGGCGCCTCTCGTCCGCGCCGAGCCGCCGCAGCTGGTACCAGGCGCCCCAGCTGACGGCGGCGTCCACGATGTGGGGGAGGTCGGGGTCGCGGCCGGCGAACTCGGCCGCGAACACCTCGCCCGCCATCCCCAGCAGCCACGCGTCGGCGTCGTCGATGAGCCCGGAGACCACCGGCGACCAGGACGCCGCGAGCCCCACCCGGCGGACCGGGGTCATGGTCTCGTACAGCCGTTCGAGCTGGTCCACGAAGCGGCCGATGCGCTCGGCCAGCGGGAGGCCGGGGTCGATCGCCTCCACGGTGCCGAGCAGCCGTTCGGCCTGGGCGCGCCCGGCCTCCGCGTACAGCTCCTCCAGGTCGGAGAAGTGCACGAAGACGCTGCGGCGCGACACCCCGGCGCGCGTGGCGATGACAGCCGCGGTCGGTGCCCGGCCGGTCTCGCGCAGGAGATCCAGGAGGGCTTCGGTGATCGCCCTGCGCGTCTGCTCCGGGCCGCGTGAGCGCCGTGGCGAGGTGGCCGTCCCCATAGCACGGTCAGTAGATCAGCCCCCTCGGCCCGGCGCAACCGCGCCCCGGCTCAGGCCCGGCGGACCCGGCGGGCCGGTGGCTCGTGCCGGGCCGGGCGGCCGGGCCGGGCGGTGAGCAGGGCGACGACCTGCCCGGGCGTGCGGCCCAGCTCGGCGCGCATCACACGGGTGAGATGGGCCTGGTCGCTGAAGCCGAGCCCGGCCGCGAGCGCGGCCAGATCGGTCTCGCCCTCCTCGATGCGGGCCAGGGCACGGCTGACGCGCGCCCGGTTGCGGTAGCGGCCGACCGGCATGCCGGTGTGATGCCGGAACGTACGGCTCAGATGGGACGGCGAGGTGCCCAGCAGCCGGGCGAGGGAGACCAGCCCGCCGCTCTCCGGGACGCCGGCGAGGATCGCCTCCCGGGCGAGGCGGGCGAGGCCGGCCCGTCCCGGGGCGGGCGGCGCTCCGGCGGGGCCGCCGCGCAGCGCCAGGGCGAGCAGGTCGAGCACCGTCTCCACCGCCCCGGACGGGTCGGCGCCCTGCCGCAGCAGCAGCCGGTGGGCCAGCTCCAGGCGGGCGTCGACCCGCACCTCGTGCGAGGACGGTGCCCGCACGGCGTCCTCCAGCCACGGCTCGCCGGTCAGGGCGCCGCCGACGAAGGTGATCGAGGTGCACACGTCGCCGCCGGCCGGATGGGCGAACCGCTGCACCGCGCCCGGCCCGTGCAGGTAGCCGGTCGTCGGGTCGATCGTCAGCGTGCCGGCCCGGCCGCTCCGGTGCGAGGCGTCGAGCCGGAAGCGGCCCCGCCGTGCCAGGACGACCTGCACCGCCCCCGTCTCCTGGGGCTCGGACCAGCCGGTGTGGCGGTCGTGGCAGGTCACCTCACGGACGACCAGGTCCGGGCCATCGATCAGGACACGAGCGGAACGCACGCCGCGGACTCTACCCGGCGGCTCCCTCGGCTCCGGCGGCTCCGGCGGCTCCGGCGGGGCCGGTCGGTCCAGTCGGTCCGGTCGTCCGGCGGGTCCGCGATGCGCACATTTCTTCAAGACCGAGGACGGGCACGGCACCGACACTCGTCGGCATGACCGTCCTGACCCGTCCCGGCGCCGCCCCCCGCATCCGCCGGGGGCCGCTGCTCGCCGTCCTGCTCACCGGCCAGGCGATGGCGTCCATGGACGGCTCGATCGTGTCCGTGTCGGCGCAGGCCGTGCGCGAGCAGCTCGGGGCGGGCGGCGCCGCGATCCAGCTGATCGTCTCGGGGTACCTGCTGACCACCGGAGTGCTGCTGATCACCTGCGCGCGCCTCGGGGACGTCCTCGGGCACCGCCGGGTGTTCCTGCTCGGCCTGGCGTGGTTCACCGCGGCGTCGCTGCTGTGCGGGCTGGCCCCGACGGCCGGGGCCCTGGTGGCGGCGCGGGTCGCGCAGGCCGTGGGCGCGGCCCTGCTGGTGCCCCAGGTGTTCTCGCTCATCCAGGTGCACTGGGACGGCGCCGCGCGCCGCACGGCGATCGGGCTCTACAGCATGGTGCTCGCCCTCGGGGTCGCGCTCGGCCAGGTCGTCGGGGGTCTGGTCGTCGGCGCCGACCTGTTCGGCCTCGGCTGGCGGCCCGCGTTCCTGGTCAACGTGCCCGCAGGCGTGCTCCTCCTGGTGGCCGCCCCGCGCGTGATGGCCGCCGCCGGCCCCGTCCCGGGCCGGGAACGGCCTCGCCTGGACCTGCCCGGCGTCGCGCTGCTGACCGTCGCGATGACCGCGTTCACCGCACCCCTCATCTTCGGGCCGGACGCGGGCTGGCCCCCGGCCGCCTGGATCTCGCTGGCCGGCGGCGCGGCGCTGCTCGCGGGCTTCGTCGTGCTGGAGAAGCGCCTCGGTGAACGCGGCCGGCAGCCCCTGCTCGACCTCGCGGTGGTACGGCCGGCCGGGGTGAGGGCCGGGCTGGCCGCCTGCTGGATCATCATGGGCTGCTACACCGCCTTCCTGCTGACGCTGACGCTGCATCTGCAGTCGGCCCTGCGGTTCTCGGCGCTCGAAGCGGGGCTGGCGTTCGTCCCGTACGCCCTCGGTTTCGGCGCGCTCAGCCTGACCTGGGGACGCGTGCCCGGACGGCTGCGGAACGCACTGCCGGTGGCCGGGCCGATCGCCTTCGCCGCCGGGGCGGGCACGCTGGTCCTGCTCGCGCGGGACGTGTGGCCGGGCGCGGTCTCCGTTCCGCTGCTGCTGCTCGCCGGGGCGGGCCACGCCGCCGGTTACGCCCCGCTGATCGCGCGGGTCTCGTCCCTGGTGGACGCACGGCTGGCCGGGGCGCTGTCGGCGCTCAACTCCACCGGCCCCATGCTGGCCGGTGTCATCGGGGTGGCCGCCCTGGGCAGCGTCTACTTCGCCGCGCCGGAGTCCGGGGAGGGGCTGCGGCGGGTCACCGCCGTGATGAGCCTGTTCCTCGTGGCCGGGGCCGGTTGCGCGCTGCGCGCGACGCTGGCCGCGCGGACGGCGGCGGATTCAGCCGGTCACCGATGACGCCTCCTCCCGGAGGGTGACCTTCGCTCGGGCGACCCGGGCCTCGACCAGGGAGGGATACCGGTCCTCGCCCAGGACGCCGCGCAACGCCAGGACCATGCGGCCGAAGCTGTGCGCGAAGTAGGTGCGCTCGGTGTACTGCTGGGGGCCGTAGAGCGGTTCCCCGCGCGACAGGCGCCGGCCGCGGTCCTGGTTCTCTGCGGCCATCCGCGCGAGGAACGCGGGATAGTCCAGGTCGGAGGGCAGCCCGGCCTCGCGGGCCATGAGCTGCTGGACCTTGACGCGGGTCAGGGTTTCGAGGGTACGGCGGCGGAGGACCTCACCGGGGACCTCCGCACCGTGGCGGCGCGTCCAGAATCCGGGCGCGTTCACGTCCGCGCCGTAGGTCGCGTGGAAGTGGCGGGCGACGGCCGCGCGGTGCTCCGCCATGCGCGCCGAGAACTCCGCGGCCGTCACGGGAGCGGTGTCGATCTCGGCGACCGTCCGCCAGGCCGCCGCGGACGCGGACGCGGACGCAGACGCAGACGGGGACGGTGAGCGCGGCGCCGGGGAGGGGACGGCCGGGCGCCCCGGGAGGAAGGCGAACGCGAACGCGGCGCCGGCCACGGCGAGCGCGACCGGCACCGCGAGCCGCCAGGGGACCCTCACTCGGTGACCGCGACGTCGTCGAAGACCGCCGCGGTGCTGTGCGCGCGGAGTCCGATCCTGCCCGCGGTGAGCTCGGTGGCGGGGTTGGTCCAGTCGAGTTTCTGCGCGCCGTCCACGAACGCCTTCACGTTGTTGCCGGCGACCGTGACCCTCAGCGTGTGGAACCGCCCCGCAGTGACCGCGGTCGCGGCACTGGCGACCAGGGTGAGGGTGCCGCCCACGCGCTTGTAGAGCTCGGCCCGGTCCCCGGTGTCGTTCAGCCTGAAGTGGTAGAAGTCGCCCGAGTCGGCGTACCGGAACAGCAGCCCCGCGTTGCCGCCCGCGGTGTCGATCCGTACCCGCGCCTGGTAGGAGTGGCCGCTCCAGGCGGCCGAACCGGCGTGGGCGATGCTCTCGCCGGTGGCGGCGGTCTGCGCGTACCCGCCGCCGGTCGCGCTCCAGGTGCCGCCGGCCGTGGTCCAGCCCGCGGCGTCGCCGTCGGCGAAGTCGTCGGAGAACAGCACCACCGGAGCCGCGCCGGCGGACTCGTGCACGCCGCGGTCGGGGGCCTGGAGGTACAGCGTCGTGCCGAAGAAGTCCCTGCCCCCGTTGCCCGTGACGGCCACGCCCGAGTCGATGGCGGGCGAGCCCTGCCGGAGCTTGTAGGCGTCGGCGGTGGCCCGTCCCGTCGCCCCTCCGGGGTTCACGAAGCGGGGATCGGCGATGATCTTGTTCGGGTCGGACGGGGTGGAGGCGGCGTTCCCGTAGAACAGGTTGTGGCTGTAGACGGCGTTGCCGCCGGTGGTGTAGCCGCCGTTCCCGAGGTTGTAGAAGATGTTGTTGGTGTAGTACGCCTTGCCGTTGGCACCGGTGGCGGCGCCGGTCAGAGGCCCCGTCTGCCCCTGCGACCGGTAGAAGACGTTGTTGTAGACCCGGAGGTCGCCGGCCGTGCTGATCAGGTGGAACGCGCCGGTGCTGCGGTCCAGGTCGTTCTGCGAGACGTTGTAGCGGAACACGTTGTCGTCGGTGTCGTTCATGACGAGGAGCGTCCCGCCCTCGTTGTCGTGGCTGTAGTTGTACTGGTAGACGCTCCGGTAGACGAACTGGTCGAAGTCCCAGGGCTGGCCGTCGCCGTCGAGCCGGCGCGTCTCGGAAGCCTCGTTGTACTGGAAGACCGCGTCGGTGGCGTAGTACGGCCACTGGGCCGCGACCACCGCGATCCTGTCCAGGTACGGCAGCGTCGAGGTGGTCGAGGCACCGATCTTGCTGGTGGTGTTGTACTCGACGAGGGGCGCCCGGCCCGCCCGGACGAGGATGCCGTCACGGTGGACGCGCTCGACGTGGTTGTTGCGGATGACGACGCCGCTGAAAGCGTCGTACCGGTGCGTCCACGAGGAGTTGAAGAACGCGTCCGTCATCGTCTGGATGCCGGTGTCGGCCACGTTCACGACCGTGTTGCCCTCGATGAGGACGTCGGACCAGGTGCTCTCCGGCTGGGCGTCGGTGCCGCGGGCGTGGAAGTTGATGCCGCCGGTGCGCCGGTCGGTGCCGAACACGTCGTGGACGTCGACGTTCCTGACGTGCACGTGGGTGAAGTTCCCCGCGCCGGTCCCCTCGCCGACGACCAGGACGCCGCTGCGCCGCCGGTCGGTGGGCTGCTCGCCGCTGGTGATCTCCAGGTTGCCGATCTCCCAGTACGAGACGTTCCTCAGCCGGACGCCGAAGCCCTCACCGCCGACCGCGGTGTCGGCGAAGTCGATGACGGGCTTGGGGCCGGTGCCGTACCGGTCCAGGACGATCGGCGCGCCGGCCGCGCCGGAGCCGCGCAGGTCCAGGTACTGGCCGGACCAGATGCCGCCCGCCTTGAGCAGGATCCGGTCGCCGGGACCGAACGTCTGGGCACTGGCCTTGGCCAGGGTGCGCCAGGCCGACGTCTCCGAGGTGCCGCTCGCGGCGTCGGAGCCGTTCGCGGCGTCCAGGTAGTAGGTCGTTCCGGCGGCGGCGGACGCGGGCAGGGGGTGGAGGAGCACGGCGGCGAGCGCCAGGGCGGCCGAGACAGAGCGGATCCTCATCGCACCTCAGATTCGTATTAGTAATATCTGACCTGCGCCTTTATCAGCTCCCCCGATTCGTACCGGGAAGGTAGGTCACGCGGCCCGGTCCGTCAAGAGGCAGGTTTCCGACCGGTTTCGCGAGCATTTCCGGAAGCGCTATTGACAAGCCCGGCACCGGCTTGCCACGGTTGCCGCCAATACGAATCAGGGACGGGCCGCGAGACCGAGGCCCGAACGGGCTGATACGAACCAGGAGCATCGGATGGGCGAATCCAGGCGGCGGCCCCGCCAGGCCGACGTGGCCAAGCTGGCCGGGGTCTCCCAGCCGACGGTCTCGGCGGTCATCAACGGCCGGGGCGCCGAGACGGGCATCCCCGAGGCGACCGTCCGGCGGGTGCAGGAGGCGGTCCGGCAGCTGGGGTACGTCGCCAACCCGGCGGCCCGCAGCCTCAAGGGGAAGCGGAACCGGCTGCTCGGGGTGCACTCGTTCGAGTCGATGTTCCCGCTCGACCAGCTGGACTTCTACCACGAGTTCCTGGTCGGCATCGAGCAGCAGGCGGTCGCCGACGGCTACGACCTGGTGCTGTTCGCCTCGACCGAGGCCGCGGACGGCCGCCGCCGGGTCTACCGCGACGGCGTGAACCGGCTCGCGCTCGCCGACGGCAGCGTCCTGCTCGGCGTCGAGCACGGCTCGGCGGACCTGGCCAGGCTCGCCGCCGAGGGGTACCCGTTCGTCCACATAGGGCGCAGGACGGTGCCGGGCTCGGAGATCGCCTGGGTGGGCGCCGACTACGCGCCGGCGACCGAGGAGATCGTCCTGCGGCTCGCCGCCCTCGGGCACCGCCGGGTCGGCTACCTGGCCGCCCCCGAGCGCATGGAGGTCGTCCTCGACAAGGAGGCGGGCTACCGGGCCGGATGCGCGAAGGCGGGCCTGCCCGAGCTGATGTACCTGACGTCCCAGCTCGACCCCGCCTGGCTGGACGCCGCGCTGGCGGCCGGGCTCACCGCCGTCCTCGTGGAGAACGAGGACCTCGCCCGCCGCCTCGTCGGCGCGGTGCGCGGGCGCGGCCTGGCGGTGCCGGCGGACCTGTCCGTCGCCGTGCTGGTCACGATGGCCGAGCCGGGATGGAGCGGCCTGCGGATCCCCCGCAACGAGATGGGACGGACCGCGGTGAAGCTGCTCGCCCGGATGCTGTCGGGCCCGGTCCCGCCGGACGAAAGCCGGTTGCTGCTGCCCTGCGGCCTCCCCGACGAGCACATGATCGCCCCGCCGCGGGACCGGGACTGACCCCGGACGCCCTTCCCACCGTCCCACCACACCCCGCACCCCACACCCCACATCACCCAGATCACCACCGAACATCCCCAGCCCCCGGCGGCCATCGCGCCGGGGGGCGGCCGTCCACACCCCCATGGAGGAGAAGGCCATGACCACATCGAGACGTGCTTTCCTCGGCGCGCTGGGCGCGGGCGTGCTCGCCGCCGCGACCGGCTGCGGGACGGGCGGGGGCGGCACCGGCGCCTCGACGGACGCCCTGACGGTCTGGTTCCCCGGCAACTCCGCCCCCGAGATCGAGCTGGTCACCGGGAAGCTGGTGCCGGAGTTCCGCGCGGCGCACGGCGCGAAGGTCGAGGTGACCTTCGTCGACTGGGGGCAGATCTCGCCGAAGCTGAACGCGGGCTTCGCGGGCAACAGCGCCCCGGACGTCTTCGGCCACGGCCCCGCCGCCGCGGCGGGCTTCGCCGCGTCCGGGCGGATCGAGCCGCTGGACGCGCGGTTCGGCGCGCTGCCCGCCGCCGACCGCGAGGACCTCGCCCCGTACCTGGACGGCGGCAAGGTCGATGGCAAGCAGTACATGCTCCCGCTGGTGGCCGCGGGGGTGCTGGTCGCCTACCGCAAGGACCTGCTGGAGGAGGCCGGGGTGAAGGAGCCCGCCACCTGGGACGAGGCGCGGGAGGCGGCGGGGCGGCTGACGGTCCGCGACGGCGGGAAGGTCACCCGGGCCGGGCTGGTCCTCCAGTCGGCCAAGACGCAGCGGGTGCAGAGCTTCCAGGCCCTGATCGGCTCCGAGGGCGGCGCGCTGCTCTCCCCAGACGGCAGGCAGATCACCTGGAACTCGCCGGAGGGCGTGAAGGCGCTGGAGTACTTCGCCGGGCTCTACGCCGGCGGCTCCGCCGTCAGCAACCTGCTCGGCGCCGACTTCGCCAACCAGCCCGCCGCGCAGAACCCGCTGGCCACCGGGCGGGCCGCGATGGCCTCGGCCACCACCGGACAGGTCCTGCAGATCGTCAAGGCGCGCCCCGACCTCGCCGGGAAGATCGGCGTCCTGAAGCCGCTGAAGGCGAGGACCGCGACGACCTTCGGCGGCGCCACCACCGGCCTGTTCATCAACGCCGACTCCGGCAACAAGACCCTGGCCTGGAAGTTCCTGGAGTTCATGGCCTCCCGCGGCGTCGCCGACCGGTACGCCGAGACGACCGGGGCGCTGCCGATCCGGTCCTCGTCCGGGCAGAGCGCGTACGTGACCGGGCAGCCCCTGCTCAAGCCGTTCATCGACGCCACCCCGGCGTACACGGGCAGCCCGAACGTCCCGTCATGGGTGCCGGTGCGCGAGGTCCTCGACAAGCACCTGGAGCGGGCGCTCGCCGGGAAGGCGTCGCCGAGGCGGGCGCTGGACGACGCCGCCGCCGAGGCCCGGCCGCTGCTGGCCGGGAAGTGACATGGCCGTGCTGACCAAGCCCGGGTCCGCGGCGCCGCGGACCCGGCCCGGCCCCCGGCCCCGGCCCCGCGGGCGCGGCCCGGCCCGGCGCCGGCTGCTGGCCGGGATCGCGTTCACCTCCCCGGTCATCGCCTACCTCGCCGTCTTCCAGCTGTTCCCCGTGCTGTACGGGCTGTACCTGAGCTTCACCTCCTACAGCCCGCTCGACCGGGGGGCGCCGCGGCCCGTCGGGTTCGGCAACTACACCGGGCTGCTCCACTCCGCGGACTTCCTGCGGTCCCTGAGGGTGACCGCGCAGTTCGTGGCGGAGGTGCTGCCGTTCGCGGTGGGCCTGGCCCTCGGGCTGGCGCTGCTGGCCAACCGGCGGATCCCCGGGATCGGGCTGTTCCGGGCGGGGTTGTTCCTGCCGCGCATCGTCCCGCTGACCGCCGTCAGCCTCATCTGGCTGTGGATGTACTCCCCCGACGGCTGGTTCAACAGCCTCGCCGCGCAGATCGGGCTCAGCCCGCGCGAATGGCTGCTGGACGAGGGCAGCGCGCTGCACGCGGTGGCGTTCATGCGCGTGTGGAAGGCCCTCGGCGGCAACATGATCCTCTTCCTGGCCGGGCTGCAGGCGATCCCGCCCGTGCTGTACGAGGCGGCGAAGATGGACGGCGCCGGCGCCTGGGCGCGGTTCCGGCACGTGACGCTGCCCGGGCTCCGCCCCGTCATGGTCTACGTCGTCACCATCAACATCGTCTACCTGGCGCAGTCGTTCGCGGAGATCTTCATCCTCACCGGCGGCGGCCCGCTCGGCTCGACCACGACCACCAACTTCCTGATCTACCAGGAGGCGTTCCAGAACAACCAGTTCGGATCCGCCAGCGCCATGGCGTTCGTGCTGTTCGCGTTCATCTTCGCCTTCTCCTTCATCGCGATGCGCGGGATGCGGAGGACCCCGTGACCCTCGTGCGCAAGCCGGGCTCGGCCGTCGCGCTCGTGGCCGCGACGCTGCTGGTCCTCGTGCCGTTCTGGTGGATGGCCTCGATCGCGTTCAAGCCCGAGTCGGAGGTGTTCACCCGGGAGCCGCGGCTCCTGCCGGGGCAGCCGACGCTGGACAACTTCGCCACCGCGCTGGACGCGGGCAACCTGGACCGGGCCCTGACGAACTCGCTGGTCGTCGCGCTGGTGGTCGTGGCCGCCAACATCGCGTTCGCGCTGCCGGCCGGTTACGCGTTCGCCAAGCTGCCGTTCCGGGGCAGCGACGCGATCTTCATGGTGATCGTCTCGACGACCATGGTGCCGGTCGCGGTCACGCTGATCCCGATGTTCCTCATCGCCAAGGGCATCCCCCTGGCCGGTGGCAACGACCTGCTCGGCCGGGGCGGCTCCGGGCTGCTGGACTCCCTCGGCGGGCTCACCCTGCCGCACCTGATCGGGCCGCTGAACGTGTTCCTGGCCCGCCAGTACTTCGTCGGGCTCGCCGACGAGCTGGGCGAGGCCGCCCGCGTGGACGGGGCGAGCGAGTTCACCCTGTTCTGGCGGATCTACCTGCCGCTGGCCAGGCCGCTCGTCGCGACCGTCGCCGTGTTCTCGTTCACCGCGGTCTGGGACGACTTCCTGTGGCCGCTGGTGGTGACGAGCTCACCGGAGACCCAGACCGTCCAGCTGGCCCTCAGCAAGTTCCTGACCGGGGGCAACGTCGCCTACGGGCCCGCCATGGCCGGTTCGGTCCTGGTGCTGCTGCCGATCCTGGCCGTCTTCGTCCTCAACCAACGCAGCTTCGTCGCCGGGCTCTCCGAGGGCGGCGTGAAGGGATGACCATGCCTGAGACACGGACCGCCGTGCTGGTCGCCGGCGGAGGGCTCGGCGGCGTGGCCGCCGCGCTGACCGCGGCCCGGCTCGGCCACCGGGTGGTGCTGACCGAGGAGACCGACTGGCTCGGCGGCCAGCTCACCAGCCAGGCCGTGCCGCCCGACGAGAACCCGTGGATCGAGTCCCGGTACGCCTCGACCGGTTACCGGGCGCTGCGCGCCCGGATCCGGGACTACTACCGGCGCAACTACCCGTTGCGGGCCGGGGTCGCGGCCGACCGCCTGCTGAACCCCGGTCTCGGCGTGGTGAGCGGGCTCTGCCACGAACCGCGGGTCGCGGTGGCCGTCCTGGACGAGCTGCTCGCCCCGTACCGGACGGCCGGGCTGATCACCGTCCTGCTCCGGCACGCCCCGGTCGCCGCCGAGGGGACCGGGGACCGGGTCGAGGCGGTCACGTTCCGGCGGCCCGACGGCACCGAGGTGGTGATCGAGGCCGACTACGTCGTGGACGCCACCGAGCTGGGCGACCTGCTGCCGCTGACCGGCACCGAGCACGTGGTCGGGGCCGAGGGCGCGGCCGAGACGGGCGAGCCGCACGCCGCCGAGCGGCCCGATCCGCTGGACCAGCAGGCGATCAGCTGGTGCTTCCCGCTGGAGTACCGGCCGGGCGAGGACCACACGATCGACAAGCCCGCCGGCTACGACCACTGGCGCACGTACGAGCCGTCCTTCTGGCCCGGCCCGCAGCTGTCGTGGACGGACGTCGACCCGATCGGCCTGTCGGTCCGGACGCGCGGGCTGTTCCACGACGGCGGCCACGTCCCCGGCGCGCACGACCTGTGGCACTACCGGCGGATCGTCGCGGCGGGCCAGTACGAGCCGGGCGTGATCGCGCACGACGTCACGCTGGTGAACTGGCCCCAGATCGACTACTGGGACCTGCCCCTGGTCGGCCCCGGAGCCGACCGGGACAAGGCCCTGGCCGGGGCCCGCGACCTGTCGCTGTCGTTCCTGTACTGGATGCAGACCGAGGCGGGCCATCCCGGCCTCCGGCTGCGGCCCGACCTCGTGGACACCCCCGACGGCCTGGCCAAGGCCCCGTACATCCGCGAGTCCCGGCGGATCAGGGCCGAGTTCACCGTGGTGGAGCAGCATGTGGGCGTCCAGGCGCGCGGCCCGCTCCGGGGCTCGGAGGTCTTCGCCGACAGCGTCGGCCTGGGCTCGTACCGGATCGACCTGCACCCCAGCACCTCGGGCCGCACCTACGTGGACGTCGACTGCTACCCGTTCCAGATCCCGCTGGGCGCGCTGCTGCCCCAGCGCGTCGACAACCTCCTCCCGGCGGGCAAGAACATCGGCACGACCCACATCACCAACGGCTGCTACCGGCTGCACCCGGTCGAGTGGAGCATCGGCGAGGCGGCCGGCGCGCTGGCCGCGCAGGCGCTGGCCACCGGCCTGCCGCCCAGGAAGATCCGTGCCGACGCCGCCCGGCTGGCCGACTTCCAGCGGCTGCTCACCGGCGTGCTCGGGGTGACGCTCGCCTGGCCCGAGGACGTCCGTACGACACCGTGCGGGGAGCATCCCGCCGTACCGCAGCTCGTCGAGCAGGAGCCCTGACCCGCACGCGTCGCTAGGCCCAGCGCGGGACACCGCCGTCCATACGCACCCTGGTCTCGGGCACCGGGCCCTGCTCGTAGGGAGTCTCGCGTGGAGGGGCCTGCCTCGGCGGGCCGGCCTGCCCGAGCCCGCGGTGCACCTCACAGCCGCAGCCGGAGTCCAGCGGCGCGGGACACCGTGCCGCCAGCTCGGTGACCACGCCCATGTCGGCCGGGTCGATGCGCCACCACCAGTACATGTCCCAGGACGAGTGGTCGCCGGTATCCCAGCAGTCGTGCGAGTGGTGTTCGACCACGCCCCCGCCACAGGCTCCGCAGCGCAGTACCCGGGTGTAGTCGTGCACGACGCTATGGCCCCCGCCGCCGTGCGGCACACCCCGTTCGGTCAGGTTCAGCAACGGCTCGAGAGCCGCGCCATCACAACACCGCCGCACCACCGAATCACACCTTTCCGTGCGGGTTCATGCAGGGATGATAGGCGTGGCGTTCCGTCAGGAGGATTCGCGGACGACAAGTTCGGTGGGGAGGATGACGGGTTCCTGGCGGTGGGCGGGGTCCTGCGCGAGCAGCATGCGGACGATGGCCCGGGCGACCTCGGCGATCGGCTGGCGGACGGTGGTCAGCGGCGGGTCGGTGAAGCGCGCCGCCTCGATGTCGTCGAACCCCACGACGGCGACGTCGTCGGGCACGCGGCGGCCGGTCCTGCGGAGGGTCTGCAGGGCGCCGATCGCCATGAGGTCCGTCGCGGCGAACACCGCGTCCAGATCCGGGTCGTCCTCCAGGAGCCGGCGCATGGCCGCGGCGCCCGACTCCCGGGTGAAGTCGCCCAGTGCGGCCAGGGAACGGCGGTCGGCCGCGGAGAGGACCTCCCGGTATCCGGCGAGCCGGTCGGTTCCGGCGGTCATGTCGGGCGGGCCGGCGATGGTGGCGACGCGCCGCCGGCCCCGTTCCAGCAGGTGCCGGACGGCGGCCCGGGCGCCGCCGACGTTGTCGCAGTCGCCGTACGGCAGGCGGTCGGTGGAGGCGGGACGGCCGTGCGAGACGACGGGCAGCCCCGTCCGGGCCAGGGCGGCGGGCAGGGGGTCCGAGCCGTGCAGCGACAGCAGGATGACGCCGTCCACATGCCCTCCCGCCACGTACCGCTCGACCCGGGCCTGCCCGGCGGGCGAGGAGGCGAGCATGAGGACGACCTGCTTGTCGGCGCTCTCCAGTTCCTGGCTGACCGCGCGTACCACCACGGAGAAGAACGGGTCGTCGGAGAAGACCCGGGAGGGCGGCTCGGAGACGACCAGGCCGACGGCGTCGGTGCGCTGGGTGACCAGGCTGCGGGCCGCGGAGTTGGGGACGTAGCCGAGCTCGTCGACCGCGCGCAGCACGGCGGCGCGGATCTCCGGGTTCACCGACGCCGAGCCGTTGACGACGCGCGACACGGTGGCGCGGGAGACCCCCGCCCGGGCCGCCACGGCCTCCAGGGTGGGACGTCTCATGCCGTGGGCCCCCGGTCCGTGACGAACGGGGCCGGGCCGGGCGTGAGAGCGCTCTCCGAGGCAGTCATTTCTCCATCGCATCATCAACACTGGTCAGAAGCGAGGAAATGGGGATTCGGTCTTTTTGGGACGTTGGTTTGAGAGCGCTCTCCGGACATGGGAACCCTTGACAGGCCCTTTCCGGGGAGTCACATTGACGGTCCGCAGGTGCCGGCCCACCTTCCCCGTCCCCCGCCCCCCGCTGTGGAAGGCCCCCGCCATGACGCTCCCCTGGAGGCATCGCCTCACCCGCACGCCCGTACTCCGCCGCAGGCGCAGGAAAGCCCTCGCGGCCCTCACCGCCCTCGCCGTCCTTCCGGCGGCGCTCGCGCAGCCCCCCGCCGCCGCCTCGGTCCCGCCGCCGCCCCAGGGCTGGAGCCTGGTGTGGGCCGACGACTTCGACGGGGCCGCCGGCGCGCCGCCCTCGCCGGAGAACTGGCTCATCAGCACCGGTCACGGTTATCCCGGCGGGCCGCCCAACTGGGGCACCGGCGAGATCCAGCGCTACACCGCCGACCCCGCGAACGTCGGCCTGGACGGCGCCGGCAACCTGAGGATCACCCCGCTGAAGTCGGCGTCGGGGGAATGGACCTCCTCGCGCGTCGAGACGCGCCGTACGGACTTCAAGCCCGCCGAGGGCCGCGTCCTGCGCATCGAGGGCCGGATCCAGATGCCCGGCGTCACCGGCCCCCAGGCCCTGGGCTACTGGCCGGCCTTCTGGGCGCTGGGCTCCCCGTACCGCGGCAATTACCAGAACTGGCCGTCGATCGGTGAATTCGACATCATGGAGAACGTCAACGGGATCGATTCCGTCTGGGGCGTGCTGCACTGCGGCACCAATCCCGGCGGCCCGTGCGACGAGAGCAACGGGATCGGGAGCAGCCGCCCCTGCCCGGGCACGACGTGCCAGTCCGGGATGCACACCTACCGGTTCGAATGGGATCGCGGCGTGACGCCCAACCGGCTGCGCTGGTACGTGGACGGCGAGCAGTACCACTCCGTCTCCCAGGACCGGGTCGGCGACGCCGCCTGGAACGACATGACCGGCCACGCGGGCTACTTCCTGCTCCTGAACGTGGCGATGGGCGGCGCGTTCCCGAACGGGGTGGCCGGGCACGCCACACCGACCGCCGACACCGTCCCGGGACGGCCCATGGTCGTGGACTACGTCGCCGTCTGGCAGAACGGCGCCTCGGCCGCCAAGCGTTCCTGAGCCCGCATCCCCGTAAGGAATCCCATGCGCATTTCCAGAATGGCCCTCCGAGGGCTGGCCGCCGTGGTCGCGGGAGTGCTCGCCTTCTCCCCGGCGACCCCCGCGACGGCCGCGCCACCGGACGTCCTCCCGGTGGACGTGACCAATGACTCGGGGCGGTCCGAGCAGATCCACCTGTACGTGGTCGGCGTCGAACTCTCCTCCGGCAGGCTCGGTCACGTCGACGCGTCCGGCGCGTTCAGCCCGTGGCCGGCGGGGACGAACCCGCCGAGCCCCGCCCCGGACGTCGCGATCGGCGGGCCGGGCCCGGGCGCGACCACGACGCTCCGGGTCCCGCGCGGGTTCTCCGGCCGGATGTACTTCTCGTTCGACCGGAAGCTGAGCTTCGCGCTGACACCGGACGGGCTCGTGCAGCCCGCGCCGTGGAACCCCGCCGACCCCGACCACACCACCCTCTTCGACTGGAGCGAGTTCACCTACGACGGCAGCGGGCTGTGGCTGAACAGCTCGCAGGTCGACATGTTCAGCGTCCCGCACGCGGTCGCCGTGACGAGCGACGCCGGGGTGACCAGGCGGACCGGCCTGCTCAAGCCGGGCGGCCGGAACGGGATCATCGACGCGCTGCGGAACATGCCGGGCGACTGGCCGAAGCTGATCACGACCGGTGCCGACGGGACGCCGCTGCGGGTCCTGTCCCCCGCCAAGGGCATCGGGACGGGCGTGTTCAGCCCCACCTACCTGGACGGCTACATCGCGAGCGCGTGGGACGCGTACCGGAACCGGACGCTGACGGTCGTCCCGTTCCAGAACGAGCCGGACCGGCGGTTCCTCGGCCGGACCGGGGACGACGGCGTCCTGCACTTCACCGACGGCACCGGTGCCAGGGTGGCCTCGTTCACCAGGCCCTCCACCAAGGACGTGTTCGGCTGCGACGGCGCCCTCCTGGCCCCCAACGACCCCGTGGTGGGACCGATCGCCCGCACGCTCTGCGCCGGCCTGCACCGTTCGACGCTGGGTTACCTGCACACCCAGCCGACCTACGACCCGGCCGGGTTCTACACGCGCGACATCGCCAATCACTACTCGCGGACTATCCACGAGCACATGGCCGACGGCCGGGCCTACGGCTTCCCGTTCGACGACGTGGGCGGGTTCGAGTCCCTGGTCCATGACGGTTCTCCGCGTTCCGCCGCCATCACCCTGACCCCGTTCTGACGGTCCCGGCGCGCGATCCGGGCGGTGGCCCGGATCGCGCGTCCTCATTCCGGCGTGGGCTTCTCCACCCCGCGCGGCCACAGGAAGAAGGCGAGCACGGTCGCGGCGAGGGTGAGGATCGCGGTGGCGACCATGGTGCGGGCGACGCCCGTGTCGAACGCGTCGGTGACCGCCCGGACGACGGCGGCCCTGAGATCGGGCGGCAGTGACGCGAGGGCGTCCTTGAAGGAGGAGGAGTTCACCAGCGCCTCCCGGGCCTGGGCGATCTCCGCGGAGGTGAGCCCGGACCGGGCCACCGCCCCGGCCGCCGCGTTCTCGGTGAGCCCGCGGGCGAAGGCGGTGAGGACGGCGACCCCGAGCGCGCCACCGAGCATGCTGGACATCTTGAAGACGCCCGCGGCGGTCCCGGCGAGGTCGCGGGGGACGTCCCCGACGGCCGTGTTGGCGACGGGCGTGCTCACCAGCCCCAGGCCGAGCCCGATGATGAAGAGGGCGACCGGGAACCACACGCGGGTCTCCGTACCGAGGAAGCCGAGCAGGAACAGGCCGGCGGCCGCCACGACGAGCCCGCCCACCGCGGGCGGCCGGCCGCCGCGCCGGGCGTCCATCCGTCCCCCGAGCGGGATGAACGCGAAGACACCGAACGTGGCGGGGAGCATGAGCAGGCCCGCCTCCACCGGGCTGTAGCCGCGGGTGTTCTCCAGCCACAGGACGAGGAGGAAGCTCATGCCGGAGAACGCGAGGTTCATCGTCAGGTTGGCCGTGAGCGCCCCGTCGTAGGTCCGCCGCCGGAACAGCCGCAGGTCGACGAGCGGATCGCGGGCGCGGCGTTCGACATGGAACCACGCGACCGCGAACACCACGGTGGCCGCGAACAGCCCGACCACGACCGGGTCCGTCCATCCCGCGGCGGGGCCTTCGGTCAGCGCGTACAGGAGCGCGAACACCGCCGCTCCGATGCAGGCCAGGCCCAGCCAGTCGACGCGGCGGGACGCGCCGGGGTCGCGCGACTCCCGGGTGGTGAGCCGGACGGCCACGAGCGTGACGGCGGCGAGCGGCAGGTTGATCCAGAACAGCCAGCGCCAGCCCAGCGCCTCGGTGACGCCCCCGCTGATCGCGGGGCCGATGGACAGCCCTCCCCACGCCACCGCCTGCCAGATGCCGAACGCGGTGATCTCCGCCCGGCCCGAGAACTCGGGCGGGATGAGGGCGAGCGAGGCGGGCAGGATCAGGGCGGCGCCGACGCCCATGAGCCCGCGGCCGACGACCAGCCATCCGGCGCCGGGCGCGAGCGCGGCCAGGACGGAGAACGCGGCCAGCAGCACCAGGCCCAGCACCAGCATCCGGCGCCGCCCGAAGATGTCCCCGAACCGGCCGGCGGCGATCACGAGCGCTCCGGTGACGAGGCTGAAGGCGTTGTTCGCCCACTGGAGCGTCGACAGCGAGGTGGTGAACTCGTCGGCGATGACGGGGAGGGCCACGCCCAGATCGCCGAAGGCGAGCCAGACCATGCCCGCGGCCGTGCAGATCGCGGCCAGGGAGACCCACCGCAGCGGCGGGGGGCCGGTGTCGGCCATGGACGATCCAGCCATGACCACGGAGAGTAATCGATCGGTGGCGGTTCCGGCGTCTCCCGCGCCGGACGCCCGTCCGGCCTCGGCTGGATCACACGCGGGTCGCCGGCCGTTAGGGACGCGCGGATTGGGATAGATGTTGGGGTGCAGCCCGGCGAGCGCGCCTCGCCCGAGCGTGCGGATCCGGGAGCGCGGGGGTGGGACGCGGGGGCATGGTCGAGTCGCACAGGGTCGAGTCGCACGGGGACGAGTCGCAGGGGTTCGATTCGGACGTCGTCATCATCGGTGCCGGTGCCGCCGGGCTGTCGCTGGCGCACCACCTCGCCAGGACGGGGCCGCCGGGACGGCGGGGGGAGGCGCCCACGGTGACCCTGGTGGAGGCCCTCGACGAGTCGCTGCGCCCGCCCGAACGCACCTGGTGTTTCTGGGAGAAGGGCGAGAGCGAGTACGAGGAGGCCGTCGTGGCGTCCTGGGACCGCCTGCGGGTGGTCGGCAGGGACGGCGACGCGGTGGTGAAGGGCATCTCCCCGTTCCGCTACAAGATGCTCCGCTCGAGCGCCTTCGAGGAGCTGGTGGAGCGCGGCCTGTCCGGTCTGCCTGGGGTGCGCACGGTGCGCGCCGACGTCCACGCGGTACGGGACCTGCCCGGCGGGGCCGAGGTGGACGGCACGGCGGCGGGGGGACGGCGGCTGAGGCTGCGCGCCCGCTGGGTGTACGACTCGCGCCCGCCGCGCGAGCTGCCGCGGGCCCGCAGCACGCTGCTGCAGCACTTCCGGGGCTGGTTCGTGCGGACGGCGTTCCCCGCGTTCGACCCCGAGGTCGTGTCGCTGATGGACTTCCGGACGCCCCAGCCGCCGCGCGGCCTCTCGTTCGGTTACGTGCTGCCGTTCGGCCCCAGGGACGCCCTCATCGAGTACACGGAGTTCTCCCCGAAGCCGCTGAGCCAGGGCGCCTACGAGGAGGCGCTGCTGCACTACACGCGCAAGGTGCTCGGCATCGGCCCGCTGGAGGTGCGCGGCCACGAGCAGGGCGTGATCCCCATGACCGACGCGGTGTTCCCGCGGCGGGCCGGGCGTTCGGTCTTCCGGATCGGCACGGCCGGGGGCGCGACCCGCCCGTCCACCGGGTACACGTTCGCGGCGGTGCAGCGGCAGAGCCGGGCCATCGCCGCCGCCTACGAGCGCGGGGACGTGCCCGCGCCGCCGCCCCCGTACTCCCCGCGGGCGCGGGCGATGGACGCGGTCATGCTGAGGCTGCTGGACCGGGGCCGGGCGGACGGCACCGAGTTCTTCACCGGGCTCTTCCGGACGACGCCGGCGGAGCGGCTGCTGCGCTTCCTCGACGGTGACACCCGCCTGGGGGAGGACATCGCGATCGGGCTGCGCACCCCGATCGTCCCGATGCTGCGTACCGTGGCGGAACTGCCGCTGCTGCCGCGCAGGAACGTCCCGGCCGCGCCCGGCCGCCCGGCCGCTTCCGAATCCACCTCCCCCAGCGAGGAGAGACCTTGAGCCTGCTACGCGACCAGGAACTCGCCGCCGCGTTCGACCGCGGCGCGCGCAGCTACGACCGGCTCGTCGGGGCCGCCCCCGGCTACCATGCCGCGCTGCGCCGGTCCGCCCGCCGCCTGGGCCTGCCCGGCGGCGGCGCGGGACTGCGGCTGCTGGACCTCGGCTGCGGCACCGGCGCCTCGACGGCCGCGCTGGTCCGGATCGCCCCGCACGCGGAGATCACCGCGGTGGACGCCTCGGCGGGCATGCTGGAACGCGCCGCCGCCAAACGCTGGCCCCCGAACGTGCGGTTCGTGCACGCGCCCGCCGAGAAGATGGCCGAGGCGGGCGTCGAGGGGCCCTTCGACGCCGCGTTCGCCGCGTTCCTGCTCCGCAACGTCGCGTCCCCGGACACCGTCCTGCGCTCGCTCCGCGCCATGCTCGCACCGCCCCTGGGGCGGCTGGCCGTCCACGACTACGCGCTCAGCGGCGCGCTGCCGCACCGGGCGGTGTGGTGGGCCGTCTCCCGCACCATCATCACCCCGGCCGGGACGCTCGCCGGCGACGCCCCGCTCTACCGCCACCTGCGGCGCAGCGTCGCCGACTTCGACACCGCCCCGGCGCTGGGCGCGCGGCTCGCCCGTGCGGGATTCCGGGACACGCGCGTCCTGCCCATGCCCGGCTGGCACGCGGGCATCATCCACACCGTCGTCGGCCGCGTGGCGGTGGACGGCGGCGCCACCGCGCCCGAGGCGGGCCGGCCGTGACCGGGCGCCCCGCCGCCGGGGTCGCGCGGCGCGGCCGGGACCGGCGCGCCACCGTCGTCCCCGCGCCCGCCGGACGCGCCCGGTTCACCGGGGACGCGCCCGCGGTCGCCGTCGTCGGCGGCGGCATCGCGGGCCTGGCCGCCGCGACCGGGCTCGCCGAACGCGGCGCGCGGGTGACGGTGTACGAGCGCGAGCCGGTGCTCGGCGGCCGGGTCGCCGGGTGGCCGGTGACGCTGGCCGACGGCTCGGCCGCCACCATGACCCGCGGGTTCCACGCCTTCTTCCGCCAGTACTACAACCTGCGCGGGCTGCTGCGCCGCGCGGACGGCGGGCTCGGCATGCTGACGGGCCTGCCGGACTACCCGCTGCTCCACAGCGACGGCCGGACCGACGGGTTCGCCAAGGTGCCCCGGACGCCGCCCTGGAGCGCGCTGGGGTTCGTGGCGCTCAGCCCCAGCTTCGGCTGGCGCGATCTGGCCCGGATGGATCCGGTGGCCGCGCTGCCGCTGCTGGACGTCAGCGTCCCGGAGATCTACCGGCGGCTCGACGGCACCAGCGCCGCGGACTTCCTGGACGCGATCCGCTTCCCGGAGGCGGCCCGGCACCTGGCCTTCGAGGTGTTCTCCCGCAGCTTCTTCGCCGATCCGGCGCGGCTGTCGGCCGCCGAGCTGGCCCTGATGTTCCACATCTACTTCCTGGGGTCGGCCGAGGGGCTGCTGTTCGACGTCCCCCGCGAACCGTTCCCGCAGGCGCTCTGGGACCCCCTCGCCGCGTACCTGGAGGGCCGGGGCACGCGGCTGCGCCCGGGTACGCCGGTGGACGCCGTCCTGCCGAGGCCGGGCGGGGGCGCCGACGTGGTGGCCGGCGAGGCCCGGGAGTCCTACGACGGCGTGGTCCTCGCGCTCGACACCGAGGGGCTGCGGGGCGTCGTCGCGCGGTCCCCGGATCTCGGCGACCGGGCCTGGCGGGACCGCGTGGACCGGCTGCGCACCGCGCCGCCGTTCCTGGTGTCGCGGCTGTGGCTGGACCGCCCGGCGCGCGCCGACCGGGCCGCTTTCCTGGGCACCGGCGGCTTCCCCTCGCTCGACAACGTGAGCGTGCTGGAACGCTGGGACGGCGAGGCGGCCCGGTGGGCGGCGCGCACGGGCGGGTCGGTCGTCGAGCTGCACGCCTACGCGGTGGACCCGGACGCCGATCGCCGCGCCGAGGAGGAACGGCTGGTCGCGCAGCTGCACCGCGTCTACCCGGAGACGCGGGACGCGCGGGTGGTCGGCGTCCGGCACGTGTGGCGGGAGGACTGCCCGATGTTCGCGACCGGGGGCCACGGCGGCAGGCCGACCGTGCGGACCCCCGACCCGTGCGTCATGGTGGCCGGGGACCTGGTCCGGACCGAGCTGCCGGTGGCGCTGATGGAACGGGCCGCCACGACCGGTTTCCAGGCCTCGAACGCCCTGCTGTCCGGGTGGGGCGTCCGGGGGCAGACGCTGTGGACGGTCCCCCGCCGGGGACGGTCGCGGCTGCTCCGTACGGTGGCCGCGCTGGCCCCGAGGGTGGAACGGGCCTCCAGGACTCCCGGCGCCCCCGAGGCTCCCGCGCGGGCCTAACCGGGGAACCGTCCCGAGGCGCGCAGCTCCCAGCGGCGCTCGGCGTAGGCGAGGTCGTCCCGCCACACCCGCCCGGCCACCTGCCGGATCAGCGGGCGCATCAGCGGGGCGACCGACCGGGCCGCCGTGAAGCCGGGACGCTCGGAGGTGGCGATGACCGCCTCCACGACGGCGGTGCGCGGGTTGCCGCGCGCGTCCTCGCCGAGCGGGGTGGCGTGCGTCTCCACCACCGAGGTCCGCCCCTCCCCTTCGGTGATGTGCATGACCACGGTTCGTGGTTCGGGCGCGGTGAAGACCGCCCGGACGGGGACGACCGCGCGGCCCACGACCTTGAACGAGACGTCCACCACGAACCCGTCGTCCGGCCCGGAGGCGGGCGACGCTGAGGCGGGCGACGCTGAGGCGGGCGCGCCGCCGTCCGGGGACGCCGGGGGGACCTCCCGCACGGTCAGGTCCACGAACGAGTAGGGGTGCAGCCAGGCCCCGTGCCAGGGGTCGAAACGGTTGGCGATCACGTCCTCGGGTTCGCAGACCCCCTCCGCCTCGAACACCGCGTCCAGGGAACGGGCCGGGTCGGGACGGACCGGCAGGACCGGACGTTCCAGCGGGGGCTCGCCGCCGAGCGTGTCCAGCCGCACCCACGCCAGCACACCGTCGTCGTAGGCGGGGAAAGGCTCCCACCCTGCGTAGGGCTCACCGTCGAGACGCAGCCCGTGCCAGTGGCAGACCACGGCGCCGCACACCAACCGGGCGTCCCGCAAGGGCGCTCCCAGATGGGGGCAGACGCCGGGGCCGGCCCGCAACCGCCCCGACCGGTCACGCCAGGCGATGACCTCCACGCCCCCGATGGTGCGGCCGTAGGGCCTCTTCCCTTGGGCGATGGACCGGCTGGCGCCCAGGACGTACCAGTTGCCCGACGGCCGGGCGGTGGCCTGTTTCAGGGCGGCCGTGATGATCGAGGGCTTGGCCTCCCGCCAGGTCAGCGGCTGGTCCTGCCAGCGGACCGGGCGCCCCAGGCGCAGCGGGATCCGGGGACGGCGGCGGCGCGCGTCGTCACGGGTCATGAGGGGCCCTCCGTGAGCACCGGCGGTACGGACTGGGACGGCGCGGCGGGCGCGGGCCGTTGCGGCGGCGCGGGTGCGGGCCGTTGCGGCGGCGCGGGTGCGGGCCGTCGCAGTGGGGCCGGTCGTCGCAGTGGGGCCGGTCGTCGCGGCGCCGGAGCCCGCAGCCGGGCCGCGATCGCCCGCGCGCCGCCGCCGAGCGCCACCGCCGCTCTCCGCCCGCGCGGCACCACGGCCCGCCGGTGCAGCACGGCGTACCCGTCCTCCTCGATCACGCGCAGGATGTCCCGGTAGAGGATGAACGCCGTCCGCACGCAGGCGCGCGAGGCGGGCTCCAGCATCGCCAGCCCCGGGGCGGCCTCGCGGTAGACGCCCTGGGTGAAGTCCGCGGCGGCCGTCAGGAGGGCCCGGATCCTGGGATCGGTCCTCCCGGTGGCGCGGCTCCAGAGCAGCAGTTCGCGATCGACGCCGTGCGCGCTCATCAGGTCCTCGGGCAGGTAGACGCGGCCCCGGTCGAGGTCCTCCCCCACGTCCCGCAGGAAGTTGGTGAGCTGGAACGCGACGCCCAGCGCGGCGGCGTGCGGCGCCGCCTCCTCCCTCGGGACCACCGTGCCGAGGACGGGGAGCATCTGCAGGCCGATCACCGCGGCCGAGCCGTGCATGTACCCGCGCAGCTCGGCGTAGGTGCGGTAACGCGTCACCTCCAGGTCACTGCGCATGGCCGCCATGAAGTCGGTGAAATGCCGGTGGTCGATGTCGTAGACCGCCGCCGTGTGCGCCAGCGCCCGCACGACGGGCTCAGAGCCGGTGCCCCGGCGCAGCCCGTCGGCCAGGCGTTCCTCCAGCCGGTCCAGGGCCGCGGCGCGCCGGGCCGGCGTGAGGCCCGGGTCGAGGTCGTCCACGATGTCGTCGGCCCAGCGGGCGAACCCGTACAGGGCGTGGACGGCGGGTCTCCGCGCCACCGGCAGCAGCCGGGTGGCCAGGAAGTACGTGCGGCCGTGCCGGGCGTTGAGGCGCCGGCAGCGGGCGTAGGCGTCGCGCAGCACCGGGTCGGTGACGCCCGCGGCGTCCAGTTCCCGCCGGGTCATGGGGCGGTGGCCTTCCGGAGCCGCCGCGCGCCCGTTCCGCGCGGCACCAGTTCTCCGGTGACGCGGGCCGCCGCGAGCTTCCCGGAGATGAGCACGGTGGGGATGCCGACGCCGGGGGTCGTGCCGCAGCCCGCCAGCACCGCGTTGCCGACCCCGCGCACGAGGTTGCGGGGACGGAACGGGCCGGTCTGGGCGAAGGTGTGCGCCACCGAGAACGGCGTCCCGGCCGCGTGCCCCCCGGCCGTCCAGTCGGCGGGGGTGACCAGCCGTTCCGCCTGGATCGAGGCGCCGAACCCGTCGAGCCCCCGGCGTTCCAGCTCGGCCACCAGGGCGTCGCGGTAGCGCGGCCCGAGGTCGGCCCAGTCGCGGGCCGAGGGGCCGGTGGCGGTGTTGGGGCAGGGAGCCAGGACGTAGTGCAGGTGCCGGCCGGGCGGGGCCAGGCTCGGATCGGTCGCGGTGGGCCGCGTGATCAGCAGCGACGGGTCGCTCATGAGCCGTCCGGTGCGGGTGATCTCCTCGAACGTGCGCTTCCAGGCCCGCCCGAAGGAGATGGTGTGATGCCCGAGCACCGGCCACGTACGGTCGGTGCCCACGTGCAGGACGACCGCCGACGGCGAGTGGCGCAGGGCCACCGGGCGGCGCGGCTCGTGGCCCAGCAGCCGGTAGGCGTCCGGCAGCTCGGTGGTGAGGATCACCGCGTCGCAGGGGATGTGCTCCCCCTGCGCCGTGCGCACCGCGGTGACCCGGTCGCCGCGCCGTTCGAGGGACGTGACCTCGCTGGCCCAGCGGAACTCCCCTCCCGCGTCGGCGGCCGAGTCCGCCAGCGCGCGGGACAGGGCGTGCATGCCGCCGCGGGGGAAGTAGACCCCGGCGATGGTGTCCATGTAGGCGATGACGGCGTAGGCGGCCAGCGCCCGGGTGGGCGGGACCCCCGCGTACAGCGCCTGGAAGGTGAACGCCCGGCGCAGCCGCTCGTCCGACAGGAACCGGCCGATCCGCGGGCCGAGCCGGCCGAGGCCGCCCAGCGCCGCCAGCCGGGCCAGGTCCGGGGTGAGCAGCTGGAACGGGGAGTCGAAGTTGGCGTCGATGAAACGCCGCATCTGCACGGAGTACAGCTCGGTCAGCCAGGCCCGCATCCGCCGGTAGCCCGCGGCCTCGCGCGGACCGGCGAACCGGCGGATCTCCTCTTCCATCGCCTCGGCCCGGGTGTGGACGTCCAGCGCGGAGCCGTCGGCGAACCGCATGTGGTACGCCGGGTGCAGCTCGACCAGTTCCAGCCGGTCCTCGAGCCGGTCGCCGACGGCGCCGAACGCCTCGCCCGCCAGGTGCGGCATCGTCAGCACGGTCGGCCCGGCGTCGGCGAGGTAGCCGCCGAGGTCGAGCACTCCCGCCCGCCCGCCGGGCCCGGCCGCGCGCTCCACCACCGTCACCCGGCGCCCGGCGCCGAGCAGGTGCAGCGCGGCCGACAGGCCGGACAGTCCCGCTCCCACGACCACCACGTGGTCGGTGGTGCGTCTCATGGCACGCCCGTCGCGCATCGGCCTCCCTCGTCCGCGTCCGGCCGCGTACGCACGGCGTGCCGGACCTGACCGCCACCGCGCGTGTCCGGGTGGCCGCCATCTGATTACCCTGATGTCCAGTCCTAACCATGGTTCGGAGCCGTCACCACGGAGGATGGGCGGACGGCGGGCCCTTTTTTCACACGGCTTGCACGGGGCTTTCCACGGCCCCGGCCCGGCCCTGACCGGACCCGCCGCCGACAAGATCGACATCTCCCGGATCCGGCCGTTCCGGGAGCGGGCGATGTGTATCTTCGGGTTCCATGCGCAGTGCCCGTGTGTTCGACCGCCCGGCGTCGGGCGGCGAACCTCCCTCGGTCTCCCGCCCCGCGGTCCCCGAAGCCGAGGTCGAGCGGATCGTCGCCTACCTCAGGAACGCCCCGACGGTGCTCTCGGCCCGCTCGTACGCGCCGGACGAGGTCGATCCGGCGCGCGGCGACCAGGTCCCGCTGGCCTTCAAGACCGACGGGTCGTGGGTGTGGGCCGGGGCCGTCTACTACTACCTGGACAAGCACGGCATCCCGCCGGAGCCCGACCTGGTCGAGCACATCCGTGCCCAGGGGTACCGGGTCCCGGAGGTGGACGACGCCCGGCAGGACATCGCGATCGAGATCGCCACGGGGCAGCGCGAGCCGGACCCGCCGCCCGCACGGCAGGCGCCGCAGGGTCCCCCGCCGGGCGCCGCGTACGGGCAGCCCGGCCCCTATCCCGGGCCTCCCCCGCCTCCGGGCGCGCCCCCTGGATCGCCGCCTCCTCCCGGATCGCCTCCCGGATCGCCGCCGCCTCCGGGCGCGCCGTACCCTGTCGCTCCCGGCTACGGTCCCGGCCCTGCGGGGCCGCCGCCCATGGCGGGGCCCTACCCCGGGCCGCCCATGCCCGCGCCGTACCCGGGTCAGCCGGGACCGCCGCCCGTACCGGGGCCGGGATACGGCCAGGGGTACGGTCCCCTCCCGGGTCCGTACCAGCCGTACCCGCCGCAGCCCGGCCACGCCGGGCCCCCGCCGCTGCCGAACGCCTTCCAGCCCGGTCCCGGCCCGGCCCCCGGCGGCTACCCGCCCGGTCAGCCGCCCTACCCGGGGCAGCCCGGCCCGGTCACCGACGACCCCCTGGCGACGTTGGAACGCCGGCTGCGGGAGCTCGGCGTCGACCCCGCCCTGTACCACTTCAACCAGGCGGCGGAAGGCGCGTGGAGCCTCGTCCCCGAGGCGGGCCGGTGGTCGGTCTTCTTCCTGCAGAACGGGCAGCGCCGCAAGCAGGTCCTCCACGACACCCAGGACCGGGCCGCCGCGTACCTGCTGGGCGCGATCCTCTTCTACCCGAGACCCCTCCCTTAGCCGGGCGGACGTCCCCCACTCGTTGACTTGCGGCGAGTCAACGTGGCGCCATGCCGGGCAGGGCCTTCCCGCAGGGGGACCGTGCGGTTAGTGTCCTGATCATGCCGACGCATCGATCGCCGGGCACCGTTCTCGCCGCGCTGCTCGGTGGGGGGAGCATCGCGCTGGCCGCGGCCCTCCCCGCCGGCCAGGCCCACGCGCAGGCCACGCCACGCGCCACGGCCAAGGCTCCGGCCGCCGCGCCACGGGTCACGGCCGAGGCTCCGGCCGCCGCGCCACGGGTCACGGCCGAGGCTCCGGCCGCCGCGCCGCGCACGGGCGACCTGGCGGCCGATCTGGACGCCATCCTGGCCGACGCCCGCCTCACGGGGGCCGGTGTCGGGGTGCTGGTGCGCGACGCGCGGACGGGACGCGTCCGGTACGACCGCCGCTCCGGCGTCCCGCTCATGCCCGCGTCCAACCAGAAGATCCACACCTCCACCGCCGCCCTGTCGATCCTGGGCCCCGGCTACCGGTTCCGCACCAGCGTGCGCGCCGACGCCCGGGCGGGCTCCACCGTGCACGGGAACCTCTACCTGAAGGGCACCGGGGACCCCACCCTGCGGGCCGCCGAGTACGACCGGCTCGCCGCCGAGGTCGCGGCCCGGGGCGTCACCGAGGTGACGGGCGACCTGGTGGCGGACGACACCTGGTTCGACGCCGAGCGCACCGCGCCGGGCTGGGATCCCGCCGACTTCCCGTACGCCTACGCCGCCCAGATCTCCGCCCTGACCATCGCGCCCGACGACGCGTTCAACGCGGGCTCGATCAAGGTGACGGTCACGCCGGGCGAGGCGGGCGGGCCGGTCCGGGTGGCGCTGGACCCGCCGGTGGACGTGGTCACCGTCGACAACCGGGCCACCACCGGGGCGGCGGGCACCCCGTCCACCCTGTCGGTCACCCGGCCGCGCGGAGCCAACACGATCGTCGTCAGCGGCTCGTACCCGGCCGGCGGCAAGCCCGTGGAGAGCCTGCGCACGGTGGAGGAGCCCGCGCTGTACGCGGCGGCCGTCTTCCGCGACGCGCTGGAGGCGCACGGCGTGCGGGTCGCGGGAACGACCCGGCGCGGCCGGACGCCCGCCGGGCGGGCCGCGCTCGCCACCCGCCGGTCGATGCCGCTCTCCGCGCTGACCACCCCGTTCCTCAAGCTCAGCAACAACGTCATCGCCGAGATCCTGGTGAAGGCGATCGGGCGCGAGACGCGGGGCGAGGGCAGCTGGCGGGCCGGGCTGCCGGTGATCGAACGCCATCTGGCGTCCCAGGGCGTCTCCCCCGGACGGCTCGAACTGACCGACGGCTCGGGACTCTCCCGTTCCAACCGCACGACGCCGCGGGACATCGCCGCGGTGCTGGGCAAGGCGCGGGGCAGGACCTGGTTCCCGGCGTGGTTCCGTGCCCTGCCGGTCGCCGGCGACCCCGACCCGATGACCGGCGGGACGCTGTCCGGCCGGATGGGGGGCACCCCGGCGGCCGGCCGCGTCCAGGCCAAGACCGGGACGCTGACGGGCGTCACGGCGCTGTCGGGCTACGTGCGCGACCCGTCGGGGCACCGGCTGATCTTCTCGGTCGTCCTCAACGGCTACTCCGGCGGGGCGCCCAAGGACATCGAGGACCGGATCGCGGTCCGGCTGGCCGGCGGGCCCGCCGCACTCGGCCGCAGCGCCACCGCCCGGCAGGTCCCCGGCCCGTCGCTCGAATGCACCTGGACGATGACCTGCTGACGCACACCGGACGTCCCCTCGCGGAGCGAAGTAGCCCTTTTGCAGGGTTTAGTGGGAATCAACCCTTATGCGAATTTTGCAGTAGGTCGCGGATATCTACGCCCGATACGGATAGTCATAGCGCCAGACAGGAAGGTCCTGCCGGAGGAACGAGCGGAAGGAGAACCAACATGACCTCTCGTTCCGTCGGAATCGAGCACCATCCCGACATACAAGAGCTGCGTGAACGGTACGAGGTCGCGGGACAGCGGCCCATGGCGCAGGGCGTCGACGGGCTGATCGGCCTCGCCGGCCTCTTCCTGGCGGTCTCACCCTGGGTGGTCGGCTTCAGCGGCCGCACCAACCTGGCCGTCAACGACCTGATCATCGGGATCGCGGTGGCGCTGCTGGCCGTGGGGTTCGCCTCCGCGTACGGGCGCACGCACGGCATGGCCTGGGTGGCACCGGTGATCGGCCTGTGGGCGATCGCGTCCCCCTGGGCGGTCAGCGGCCCCGCCCCCACGGCGTCGGTCATCTGGAGCAACGTGGTGACGGGCGCCCTGATCGTGCTGTTCGGCTGCGGGGCGATGGCCGTCGGCATGCTGCGCCGGTGACGGCACCCCACCGCACAACCATCGAAGACACACGGCTAGGGCGTGTCTCGAAGTGGCCTCAGCCACCGCGCGAGCGCGTTGGCTGGCAGGTGGGGCGATGCCGGAGGCGAGCCTCACCTGGCAGATCGCGAAGCGATGCCGCGCTCGCACAGGCCCGGTCAGGGCGCGAGCCGCCAGGCGAGCGCCATGGGCCGGGACTTTGAAACAGAGCCCAGGACGTTGACTCGCGGCGAGTCGTCGCCGTGGACGGCCCCGAGTGGACACTCGCCGCAAGTCAACGGAAGGGCGGACGCGTGGTGGCCGGATCCGGCCCCGGCCGGGCTTCCCACCTGCAAGATCAACGTTTCATCTCTACATAGAGACGATATGTCTCGCTGAAGAGCCGGCACCGTCGATATTTAGTACAGCGATGTAAGGTCGGCTGGTGATGACCAGGAGCTCAGCCCTTCGCGACCACGTGGCCTCCGGCCTGCTGGAGACCGCGGCGGCCGTGCTGGCCGAGCGCGGTGACTCGGCGAGCATGATCGATATCGCCGAGGCCGCCGGTGTGGCCCGTGCCACCCTCTACCGGTACTTCCCCAACCGGGAGGCCCTGCGGCGCGCGCTGTACGACGCCGCGTTCGCCGACCTCATCGCGCGGGTCGCCGACGCCGGGCTGGCCGGCGCGCCGGTGACCGAGGGGCTCGCCCGGATGACCCGGGCTGTGGTCGGGGCGGCCAGCAAGTGGCGAGCACTGACGCTCTTCCAGAAGACGCCCGTCGACACCGAGAGCCTCGAACGCGAGCTGATCGTGCCGATGCACACGCTGTTCGAGCGCGGCGTGGCGGAGGGGGCCTTCCGCACCGACCTGCCGGTGGCGACCATCATCGAGATCTACCTGGGCCTGCTCGAAGGCGCCGTGGGCCGGGTGATCCAGGGCCGGCTCGTGGTCGAGGAGGCCAGCAGCGCCATCACCACCATCTTCCTGCACGGGGCGCTCGCCGGCTCCGGGGACCGGGACGGGACGTCCCGGGCCGCGCGGGGCGAGGCGGGATGACAGACGGGCCCGGCTCCACCACACTGGCTTGCCGGTGGGCGTCGCGGGACCGATAGATTTCGGAGCCGGTCCATCTTTGCCCTGTTTTCACAGCCGCCTTAGGTCCGCGGTGGCAGGGTGTGACCTTCGTGGTGTCGTCGAGGCCCGGAGCGAGTGAGGAAAAATGTCCGAGGATGACAAGCCCCGGGGCGAGCGCGCGGTCAAGGCCAAGCTGCCCAACGCCAAGAACATCCGGAGTCCGGAGTTCACCCCGCACGGGATCAGCGGTGGCAGCCGCAGCCGTGGCCCCCGCCCGTCGGGCAAGACCGCCGCGCAGGCCAAGCGGCAGAGGCGGGTGACGATCGCCCTCGTCGCGGTCGCCGTGCTCGCCATCGCCGGGGGCACGACGTACTACGCGACCCGGCCCGGCCCTGTGATCACGGCCACCGGCGCGCTGGGCCAGGCTCCCAAGGTCACCATTCCCAAGGACCTGGTCCCCGCCGGGAAGCTGAGCGTCGACACGGAGATCAAGGGCACCGGCGAGAAGATCGCCAACGGGGACACCGCGATGGTGAAGTTCGCCTTCTACCAGTGGTCCAAGGGCACCGACGAGAAGGCCGACGAGAGCACCAACAAGAAGCTCGAGTCGTCCTGGGAGCGGCCCGCGGGTCAGCAGGTGGTGACGCTGACCGTCGGCAACAGCGGGGTGAAGGGCCTGGACAAGGGCCTGGTCGGGCAGACCCCCGGAAGCCGGCTGATCCTGCGGGTCCCGCCGGCTGAGGGCTTCGGCCAGCAGGGTTCGCAGCTCGGGCTCGCGGCGAATGACTGGGTCGTGTTCGTGGTGGACGTGCTGGCGAACTACGCCAAGAACGCCGAGGCGAGCGGCACCGAGAAGAAGCTCGACGACGAGGACCTGCCCAAGGTCGAGGCGGGCGAGGCCGGCAAGGGCCCGAAGGTCACCATCCCCAAGGTGGACCCGCCGAGCAAGATGCAGGTCAAGACCCTCATCGAGGGCACCGGCCCGGTGACCACCAAGGACGACACCGCGGTGGTCAACTACAAGGGGCTGATCTGGCGGGACGGCAAGCAGTTCGACTCCAGCTGGGAGAAGGGCCAGCCCGCCACGTTCCCCCTCAACTCCACCGAGGGGATGACCGGCTTCTTCAAGGGCCTGCAGGGCCAGAAGGTCGGCAGCCGCGTGCTGCTCGTCCTGCCGCCCAAGGACGGGTACGGCAAGGAAGGCAATCCCCAGGCCGGAATCAAGGGCACCGACCACGCCGTGTTCGTGGTCGACATTCTCGGCACCATGCCCAAGTGACGGTCCGCGGCCGACGGGAACGGCGGCCGCTCGCATACGCCGGACACGGCGGGGCATCCGGAAGGGGATGCTCCGCCGTGTTCGACGTTCCTGGGCGCCCGCGGCACGGCGCGGCACGGCACGAAAACGATGCGACAACCGTTCGGGCCTCCCGATCGTCCTTATGGAGGGAAGCCATGGGAGTGTGCTTTGACCCGCCGAGATCAGCGGACCACTCCGGTATCGTCGGTCACGGAATAATCACGGGGGGCTTGTGAGCAGTACTGACGGGGGCCCGGGAGGGCGCGCGGCCGACGAGCCGGATAAGGCCGGCCCGGACGCACCCCAGGTCGTCGACGAGACCAGCACCGCATCCGCGGGCGAGAAGACGAAAGACAGCACCGCGGACAGTAATCAATCCGACAAATCCGAGAATAACGACATCGCCGCGAACATGAACGAGAACGGCGCCCCCGGCGCCTCCGAAACCGACGCCGAAACCGACGCCGAAACCGACGCCGCCACCGCCGCCGAGACGACGACCGAGACCGGAAACGGCACGGACTCCTCGGCCACGAGCGCCCCGGCCCCGACCCCCGAACCGGAGCCCGAGCCCGAGCCCGAATCCGAGCCCGAGCCGACGAGCAGCACGGAGCCGGCGGGCACCGAAGCAGCGGCCACCGAAGCAGCGGCCACCGAAGCGGCAGACGCCGAAGCGGCAGACGCCGAAGCGACCGCGACGGCCGTCCCTGAGCCGGGTGATCCCGAGCCGGACGCGACACAGGACGCGACACAGGACGCGACACAGGACGCGACACAGGACGCGACACAGGACGCGAAGCTCGGCACGGAACCGGGTGACGCCGAGCCGGGTGACGCCGAGCCGACCGGCGCGAAGACGACGGCCATCGACCTCGTGGCCCTCGACGACTCCGCGGCGGACACTCCGAACGCCCCCGAACCCGGCGCCCCCGAACCCGGCGCCCCGGAACCGGGCGACCCCGCCGACACCGCCGTGGCCGGTACCGCCGCAGCCGGTACCGCCGCTGCGGCCATGGCCGCCGCTCCGCCCGACGCGCCCCCGGCCTCCGACGCGCCCCCGGCCTCCCCCGAGGGCTCCGGCGAGAAGGGCGGCAAGGGTGGCAAGGGCGGCGGTAAGGGCCGCAAGAAGCAGCGCAGCAGGCCCGTACGCTACGCGCGCCGGGTGCTCTTCGTCGTGCTGGCGTTCCTGGGCCTGGTGGTCGCCGCGTTCGCCGTCGCCTACTTCATGACGCCCGTGCCCTCGCCGCAGCAGGAGGCCGTCGCGCAGGGCCCCACGTTCTACTACGCCGACGGCAAGACGGTGATCGCCAAGACCGGGGTCAACCGCGACGCCGTGCCGATCAAGCAGATGCCCGAGGGCGTCCGGAACGCGGTGATCGCGGCGGAGAACCGCAGCTTCTACGACGACCCCGGGGTCTCGGTCACCGGCACCGTACGGGCGTTCTGGTCCACGGTCACCGGCGAGCAGCTCCAGGGCGGGTCCACCATCACCCAGCAGATGGTCCGCAACTACTACGGCGGCATCGGCAAGGAGCGCTCGGCCTCCCGCAAGCTCAAGGAGATCATGGTCTCCCTGAAGATCGGCCGGGAGAAGTCCAAGGACTGGATCCTCGAGCAGTACCTGAACACCATCTACTTCGGCCGGGACGCCTACGGGGTCCAGGCCGCGGCCAAGGCGTACTACAACAAGGACGTCAGCCAGCTGACGGCGGCGGAGGGCGCGTTCCTGGCGGCGGCGATCCAGCAGCCGAGCAATTTCGCCGAGCCCGAGGGCCAGAACCGCGCCTACGCCGAGCAGCGCTGGCGGGCCGTGCTCCACAACATGATCAGGGACGGATCGATCACCGAGGCCGAGGCCGCCGCGATGACGTTCCCGATGCCGGTCAAGCAGAAGATCACCAACATCCTCAAGGGCCAGAAGGGCTACATGGTCAATGTGGCCAAGAAGGAGCTCATCGAGCGCCGCGGCTACAGCGAGGACGAGATCAACCGCAGCGGGCTGAAGATCACCACGACCTTCGACAAGCGGCTCATGGACGCGGCCCGGCGGGCGGTGACCTCCACCACCCCGGACGGGATGAGCAAGAGGATCCGCACCGGGCTGGTGTCGGTCGACCCGGACACCGGGGAGGTGGAGGCCTTCTACGGCGGGCGCGACTACCTCACCGAGGCGCTGAGCAGTTCCTTCGGCGACTGGGCGCAGGCCGGGTCCGGGTTCAAGCCCATCGTGCTGGCCGCCGCGCTGGACGACGGGATGAAGCTGTACGACACGGTCGACGGAAGCTCGCCGCAGTACTACAACGGCACTCCGGTGCGCAACGACAGCGGCCGCAGCTTCGGCTACGTCAACCTGGTCGGCGCCACCCAGAACTCGGTCAACACCGCCTACATCAACATCGGCCAGAAGGTCGGTCTCGACAAGGTGACCGAGATGGCCGAGAAGATGGGCATCCCCAGGAGCCAGCTGACCACCAACGGCGCCAACACCGCCCCGACCTTCCCGCTGGGCGTGATCTCGGTGCACCCGGTGCAGCAGGCCGGGGTGTACGCGACGTTCGCCGGGGAGGGCGTGTTCCGCGCGCCGTTCGTGGTGAAGTCGGTCACCGACAACAAGGAGCACATCCGCACGTTCACCGAGAAGGGCAAGCGGGTGTTCAGCACGCAGGTCGCGCGGGACGCCACGTACGCGATGAGCCAGGTGGTCCGGGCCGGCACCGGCACCGGGGCGCGGCTGGCCGACGGCCGTGACGTGGCCGGCAAGACCGGCACCACCGACCAGGGCCGCGCGATCTGGTTCAACGGGTTCATCCCGCAGATGGCCACGACGGTGTCGATGTTCCGCAGCGACAGCAAGCCGTTGGTCATCCCCGGTTACGGGACGTACGGCGGGGCGCTCCCGGCGCGGATCTGGAACGCCTACATGACGGACGCCGTCAGCATCAAGGGCTACGAGGCGAAGTCGTTCGGGTCGCCGTCGTCGATGCCGGGCGGCGGTTCCGGCGGGCAGCCCTCCGACCGGCCCGGCGTCCAGCCGACGTTCCGGCCGGGTCCGGTGCGCCCGACCAACCCCCAGCCGTCCGGGCCGCCGAGCATCCCGTCCACGCCGAAACCGCCCACCGACCCGGAGCCCCCGACCGATCCGGAACCGCCCACCGACCCGGGTGATCCCGATCCGGGAGGCGGCGGCGGTGGCGGCCCTGTGCGTCCCGCGACCAGGGATTAGAGCAGTGGTTCCGTAGGGCCCTTCGCGGGCGGAACGGAGCTGACGAGGAAGGGGCCGGGCGGATACCGCCCGGCCCCTTCCCGTTCGCCGTCCACGCCCCGCCGTCCACCGCCCGGCCGCCTGCCACCCGCAGCCGCCGGTCAGGACGGCTCGCCCGCGGCTCGCCCGCGGCAACGCGGCAGCGCGGGCGTCAGGAGCAGGCGGCGCCGATCCTCTTCGGGGCCCCGGCCATCACGCCGGTGAGCCGGGCGGCGTCCCCGGTCCCGATCGCCGTGGCGGCGGCGCGCAGGCCGTCCGCCTCGGTCTTGAGAGCCTTCTTCAGCTTCGCGTCGTCGGCCTTGCGGGACAGCCCGTCGATGCGCGTGGCGAGCTGCTCGGTGGGCTGCCTCCACTGCGCGGGCTCGGCCGCCGACACGCCTCTCACCTGCGCCATGTACTGCTCGAACGCCTTCCCGGTGTCGGCGCACACCTGGTCGGTGTTGCCGCCGAGCAGGCCGCATCCTCCCAGCAGTACCGAGGCGCCGAGCATCAGCGCTCCTCCCCGGAGCACCCGAACCGCCTCGTGTCGCATCGCACCCTCCCGCTTGATCCCCGTCGGCATCCGCCTATAATTCCGCACTAGGTCATGAGCGCCAGCGTCAAGCCCCGGCTTGCTGGCCGGCAACCCTTCGTCCGCGATGGGGTGCCCCGGGTGAGGACCTGGCCGGACGCACACCGCGTCCCGGCAAGCGCGGATCCCGCCTTCCGCGGCCGTACATCGGCCGCACGGGGTCCCTGAACCTCGGAGGGTCGCCCGCATGTCGCCTGCCGGTACCGCAACGCCCACGCACGCCATCCCCTCTCCCGCTCGTCCCTTCACGCATCCGAGTTCTAGGACGCGCCGCGCGGCCGAAACGCCGACACCGACCCGTCCCCTTTCCGCTCCTTCTCCGGAGCCGCGCGTCATCGGCGCCGACACGGTCGTCCCCCTGGACGACGGCGGCAGCGTCACCTACGCCAACTTCGACTACGCCGCGAGCGCGCCCTGTCTGGAGCCGGTGCACGAGGCCGTCACCCGCGCGCTGCCGTACTACAGCAGCGTGCACCGCGGCGCCGGATACGCGTCGCAGGTCAGCACCGAGGCGTACGAGAACGCGCGCGGCACCGTCCGCCGCTTCCTCGGTGCGTGGGAACGCGCGGCGGTCGTCTTCACCCGCAACACCACCGACGCGCTGAACCTCCTCGCGCACGCCGCACCGCCCGGCACCACCACCGTGGTCTTCGAGACCGAGCACCACGCTGCCCTGCTCCCCTGGAAGCGCGCCGTACGGCTGCCCGCGCCCGCGACCCCCGCCGAGGCGGTCGACGCCGCCGACCGTGCCCTGGCGGAGGCCCCCGCCGGGCCGCGGCTGCTGGTGGTCACCGCCGCGTCCAACGTGACCGGCGAGATCTGGCCGATCGCGGAGCTGGCCCGCACCGCCCACCGGCACGGCGCCCGCATCGCGGTCGATGCCGCCCCGCTGGCCCCGCACCGCCCGCTCGACATGTCCGCGCTCGACCTGGACTACGTCGCGTTCTCGGGGCACAAGCTGTACGCCCCGTTCGGCGCGGGCGTGCTGGCGGGCCGTGCCGACTGGCTGCGCGCCGCACCGCCCTACCTCAAGGGAGGCGGCGCGAGCGCGGCCGTCACCGACCGCGGCGACGCCACCCGCTGGTCCGCCGACGCCGAGCGGCGGCACGAGGCGGGCACGCCGAACGTCCTGGGCGCCATCGCCCTCGCCGCCGCCTGCGACACCCTCGCGGCCACCGGGTGGGAGGGCCTGATCCGGCGCGAGGAGGAGCTGCTCGCCAGGTTGCGCCGCGGGCTGGCCGCGCTCCCGGAGGTGCGCGAGCTGGCGCTGTGGGGAGAGCACGCGCCGCGCGTGGGAATCGTGTCGTTCGTCGTGGACGGCTGGAACGCGCGCGACGCTGCCCTTACCCTGTCGGGAACCCACGGCATCGGTGTCCGGGACGGGAGGTTCTGCGCGCACCCGTTCATCGGGCGCCTGCTCGGCGCCGGGCCGGAGTGCGCGGAGGGCGACGGCACGGCGCTGCGCGCGAGCTTCGGGATCGGGACGAACGAGGAGCACGTCGACCGGCTCCTGGACGCCCTCACGCGGCTCGCCCGCGCCGGGCACGGGCGAGGGCGCCGATAGGATCCTTGGCCGCGCCGCCTTCCGACGGACCCGGCAGGGCGTCACCGAGGCGCTTTGGGCATGTTCGCCCATGTAGCGTAGGCGGGTCCGTAACTTGCTAGTCAAGAGCCCGGCCACCGGGCCCGGGACCGGCAGGATGGGGCCTCGCCGGAGAATCCGCGGGGGCGGGACGAAGGCAGCGCGGAAAGGCAGCGCGGAAGGAATCAGGGGGTGGCGATCGTGGCCGACGCGTGGCGACCCACGTCGGAACTCGAACGCCGGCTGCAGGAGACGGTGCGCACGGGGGACCAGGAGGCGTACTTCCGCCTGCTCGCGGACAGCGAACTGGTGATCCCCGTGGCACCCGACCTGGTCGACGGTGTGCTCGCCGACCAGGCCCGGCCCGGCTGGCCGATCCAGGAGGTGGACGGGCGCACCCACGTGCTGGCCTACACCTCGGCGGCGGTGATGCGGAGGTGCCTGGGGCCGGCGTACCGGCACTTCCTGCGGCTGAAGTTCGCCGACCTCGCCGAGACCTGGCCCGACTCCCGGTGGTGGCTGGCGGTGGACGCGGCCGGGGCCGGGTACGACGAGGCGGTCGTGCCGATCGAGGCCCGGCTTCCCGCGTGGTTCATCAGGCAGGTGATCGAGGGCGACAGCAGGCCCCCGAGGGCGGGCCGGGCCGTCCCGGTGTCCGAGCCCGGCGCCGCCGCCAGCGGCCATTCGGAAGTGCCCCGCGACGTTGCGCGCGAGGTCGCGGGCAACGTCTCGGGCGAGATCGCGGGCGACGTTCCGCACGATGCCTCGCGGGACGTCCCCCACGAAGTCCGGCGCAGCCCCGCGCACGCGGCCGGTAAGGGCCTCGGCAAGCACGCCGCTCCCCCCGACCCGAGCCGCGACATGCCGGTTCCCTCGAGCCCCGGTGCCGCCGAATCGCCCGGTGCGGGAGAGGCGCCCCGCCCGTCCGGACCGCCCGCCGTACCCGGGCCCGCCGTACCCGGGCCCGCCGTACCCGGGCCCGCCGTACCCGGGCCCGCCGAGGCGTCCGTACGCCATGGGGACGCGCCCCCGGTGCAGGAGAGCGCCGTCGAGAGCACGGCGCCCCCGGCCGCGGGCGGGCCCGCTGCCGCCCCGGAACCGTTCGGCGATACGCCCCGCGAACCGAACCTCCCGGAGCTGCCGCATCACCCCGAAGGCGAGATGGCACCGGCTCTCGGCACCGGCGCGGCGGAGGCGCCCCCGGCGGCCGAGGTGACGCGCCTGGACGGCATCCCCCCGGTGCCCGCGGACGCCGGGACCGGACCCGACACCGCCCCTTGGGAGGAGCTGCAGGAGCAGCACCGGGAGCTGCCCCGCGAGCCCGGCCGGCGCCCCGGTTTCCAGCCCGCCAACGAGGTGGAGGAGGCGCTGCTGCGCGCCGCCGCGGGCAACGACTACAACCTCTTCCTGGAGACGCTGGCCGACGCCGAGGTGCTGCTGCCGATCCCCGACGAGATGGACTACGCGCTGCGGCCCGGCCGGCCCGGCTTCCCCTGGCAGACCAGGGACGTCGACGGCACGGCCGTGATCCCGGTGTTCACCTCGCGGGAACGCCTGGCCGAGGTCGCGGCCTCCACCGGAACGGGCACGGACTTCATCACGCTGCCGTTCACCGTCGTCATGCGGTACGCGCCGGACCGGAACCGTCCGCTGGCCGTCAACTCCGGCTCGCCCGCGGGCGGCACGATCCTGGCCGAGCAGCTGCCGGGCCTGGCCACCTGGGCCGACCAGCGCGCGGCCCGCCGCATGTCCCGGCACTTCGAACCGCAGAACGACGTCGAGCAGCGCCTCTTCGACGCGGCGGTGCGCCGCGACACCGACGCCTTCTTCAAGGTGCTGCTGGGCGCCCAGGTGCTCGTCCCCGCCGAGCAGGAGACGCCGTGGGGCATCGTTCCGGACGATCCGGAGTTCCCCTGGCGGCCGGTCCCCGTCCACGGCCGGGTCTCCGTTCAGGTGTTCACCTCGCTGAAGTGGATGAACGAGGCGATCGGGTCGTCCCGGTTCGTCATGCCCAGCTTCCTGGAGATGGTGTCGGCGTGGCCGGACGCCGAGTGGACGCTGGTGCTCAACCCCGGCACCCCCATCGACGCGACGATGCCCGGGGAGCAGGTCCGGGCGCTCAGCGGCCCGGCGCGTACCGAGCCCCCGGAGCCGCCCCCCGCCCCGGCCACGGCCGCCCCCGCACCCGCAGGGCCTGCACCCGCCGGCCCTGCGTCCGCCGGGCCTGTACCCGCGGGGTCCGCACCTGCCGGGCCGGCGTCCACCGGGCCTGCACCCACGGAACCGCCTGCCGCGGAACCGGTAGCCGCCGAACCCGTGCCGCTCGCCGAGCCTCCGGCCCCGGCGGCCCCCGTCCCCGACCCCGCCGCGGACGTTCCCCCGGCGCGTCCGGCGCCCGCCGCCGCGCCGGACGCGGCTCCTTCGCCTGCGGCGCCCGTCCCGGACGCGGCCCAGCCTCCCGCGCCGAACCCCACCGAACCCATCCGCGCGGAGTACCCATCCGCGCGGCGGACCGGGCCCCGCCCCGTCCCGGACGCGGAGTTCGAACCGGGCAACCGGATCGACCAGGAGCTGTACGAGGCCGCGCTGGCCGGCGACTCCGACGCCTTCCTGCGCATCCTGCTGGGCGCCAACGTGCTGGTGCCCATCCCGGCCGACGCCCCGCTGGAGGTCACACCCGTCCAGCGGGAGTTCCGGTGGGAGGCGGCCCTGCGCAAGGACGAGGCCGTGCAGGTCTTCACCTCGCTCGTACGGCTGCAGGAGATCCTCCCGGAGTCGCGGTTCGTGTACGCCGACTTCCGCGAGCTCATCGGCTCCTGGCCGCGTCACGAATGGGCGATGCTCCTCAACCCCGGCACCCGGATCGGAGCGTCGTTGCGCGGTGAGCAGGTGCGCGCGCTGAGCGAGTGGGCCGTCCAGGTCGGGCTGTTGCAACCCCGTCCCGAGGTGCCCACGCCGCCGCCGTCCCACCAGCAGCCCGCACCGCAGGCGAACGCCCCCGCGCCTCCGGCCGACGCGCCACCGTCCGACGCCCCCGTTCCTACACCGGCCCCGGCACCGGCACCCGAGCCGGAGCCGTCCCCAGCCCCGGCGCCCACCCCCGAGCCGGTGCAGGCTCCGGCACCGGCGGACGGGTCGCCCGAGCCCGCCGATCCGCGCCCGCTTCCCGCACCGGCCCAGGTCCGGGAACCGGCCGGGCCGCCCCAGGTCGCGCCGCTGCCCGAGCCGGACACCGAGCGGGTGGCCGAGCCCACCATCATGCAGAAGGTGGTCTCGCACCGGCACGTCGACTGGTACCTGGAGCAGGGCTACGACAGGGTCGGCGGCTTCGTTCACCCGACCTCCGACGTCGCGGAGTTGCAGACGCCGATCCAGCTGTACGAGGCACTGGGTCTCCTCTACGAGGACTCCGCGTTCCAGCCCGGGGACGAGGGCGTGCACGTGATCCGCTGGCCCGCCTACTGCCCCGACCTCTACCGCATACCGTTCGGCGGGCAGACGGAGGAGGAGCTGGCGTCCTGGGGCGACGCCGGCTGGGTGATCGAGCGGGCCCCGTTCCACGGCAGCGGGTTCGCGCCGGGCAGCGCGGGTTCCATCCGCGAGTACAAGGTCGACAGCGTCCGGCTGCCGTACGGCGCCGAGATGTACTACCTGGGGCTCGACCGCTCCGAGCGGTTCGTGGCGATGTACGACCCGGACCGGCTCGCCTGGCTGCGTCCGGAGAACGGCACGGACTGGCAGGACGACGGCGACGGGCAGGGGGCGGCGCAGTGATCCGCGACGGTTACCTCGCACGCTGGCTGGGACGCGAGTTCGAAGCCTCCCCCGGGGCCGACGGGGAGATCCGGCTGTACACGCCGGAGCCGACCGACGGCTTCGAGGAGCTGCGGCCCGGCCGTTACCGGCGCATCGTCCCCGGCTCCGAGGTGGAGGAGCTGCGCTACGTCCGCACCACCTGCGCCTGGCGGGGCGAGCGGTTCGTGATCGTGGGCGAGCACGAGGGGTGGCTGCGGGTCGAGTACGCGGGCGGCCTGGCCCCGGTCGCCGAACGGCTCGGCCTGGACCGGATCGATCACGGCGTGTGGCAGACCTGGGCGCCGCAGGCCGAGATCGAGGACGTGCGCGAAGAGTTCATCTGATCATATGAAGATCCGGTTCCATCCGGATACTGGGGTTGCCATGGCCCCGGATCCGTGTTCGCATGTTGGCTGCGACGATCCCGGGGTGTAGACACGCCCTGGCGCTCAACGATGACGCGTAACGGCGCGACGGAGGTGCTGGGGCTGTGCTTCCCCGGTCGGCAGGCAAACCGATCTTCATCGGGCTCGGCACGGCGGCGATCCTCGCCGCGGGGGCGGCTCAGGTCCAGGCGGAGCCCTCTCCTGCCCCTTCGGACGACCTCAAGCCCGCGCTGGACGTGACGATCGTCCCGGCCGACCAGGAGGTCAAGGCCGGGACCGCGGTGAAGATCCTCGCGGACGTCAGGGCCCTCAACGGGGCGGCCAAGGCGGTCAAGGTGGTCTCCATCACGGCCACCGGCGATGGCGTCGACCCCTCGCTCACGGGTGAATGCGTCAAGGGTTGCACGCTGGTGGAAGACGAACTCCCCGCCGAGGAGGGCAAGTCCGTCCCCGCGTCCGAACTGACGGTCCCGAAGGACATCAAGAAGCGGGTCCCGGTGACGGTGACGCTCCTGGTCGCCGCCGAGAACACCGAGGACAGGACCGCGGTCACCAAGGTCACCTACACGCCGCTGGTGACTCCTTCGCCGACCCCTACGCCGACGCCGACCCCCACCCCTACGCCGACCAAGTCGCCCACCAAGAAGCCCACTCCGTCCCCGACCCCCACCAAGTCGTCGCCCAGCGATGACGACGGCAACGACAGCGGTGGCGGCGGCAACGGATCCGGGTCGGGCGGCGGCTCGTCCTACACTCCGCCCGCGCCGAACGGGTCGTTCAACACCCCGAGCGTGCCGCAGAACCCGAACCTGGGCCTGCCATCGATCGCGCCGCCGAATCCGTCGGTCGCGCCGCAGGTGACGCCGAGCCCCGAGAGCCGGTTGCGCAACAACAAGACCCCGGTCGCCCAGGACCTCACCTTCGAGCGGATGGCCAGCACGCAGATCGCCTGGCTGGCCGCGCTGCTGGTCGCGTTCTCGCTGCTGATGACCCAGCTGCGGCTGGGCCGCCGGCGTGACTACGCGGGGGCGCGTTCCGCCGCCGCGGCCCGCCGTGCCAAGGGCATCCACCGCCGACCCCGCCGCGGCCTGTTCGGCAAGTGAGACCCGCCTGAGTGGTGAGTCTCGTCCGAGGGTGAGACCCGCCTGAGCGTGCTGCCGGCGTTCAGGCGCGCATGAGGCCGTGGCAGGCGATGGCCGCGGCGGCGACCACGTTGAGGGAGTCGACGCCGTTGGCCATGGCGGCCGGGCTCATGGGGATGCAGACGGCCTCGTCGGCCTCGGCGAGCCATCGGGAGGACAGGCCGTCGCCCTCGGACCCGAGCATGAGCGCCACCCGTTCGCCCATCGGCGCCTTGTCCAGGGGCACGGCCGACTGGTCCGGGGTGAGCGCGAGCAGGCCGAACCCGGCGCCGCGGATGATGCCGAGGTCGTCGTGCCAGTTCGTCATGCGGGCGTACGGGACGGCGAAGACGGCTCCCATGGAGACCTTGATGGCGCGGCGGTACAGCGGATCCGCGCAGCGCGGCGACAGGACCACCGCGTCGACCCCGAGCGCCGCGGCGCACCTGTAGATGGATCCCACGTTCGCGTGGTCGACCAGGTCCTCCAGGATCAGGATCCGGCGGACCCCGCGGACGGTCTCCGCCACGGACGGCACCGGGAGCCGTTCCATCGACGCCAGCGCGCCGCGGTGCACCTGGAACCCGGCCACCGCTTCCACGGTGGCGTCGTCGGCCACGTACACCGGCGCGTTCACCTCGTCCAGCAGGTCCGCGAGGGGCTCCACCCAGCGGCGGGCCATGAGGAACGACCGCGCGGGGTACCCGGTGCCCACCGCCCGGCGGATCACCTTCTCCCCCTCGGCGATGAACAGCCCGTGCTCGGTCTCCAGGCTCTTGCGCAGGTTGACGTCGCGCAGCCGCACGTAGTCGGCCAGGCGCGGATCGCCGGGATCGGAGACGGGGACCAGTCGGGCCATCCTCCAATTCTGCCCGTGCCGCCGCCGCGACGACGCATCAGGGGAGGCGGACCTCGGCGAACACGGCGCGGTGGTCGGAGCCCCGGACGTCGTGGACCGCGAAGCCCTTCACGGCGCACCGGCGGTCGACGAGCACGTGGTCGATGGTGAGGGGCGGGCTCGTCCCGCCGTCGCCCCAGGTCGACGTCAGGCCCGCGCCGGCCCGGTCGGCTGCGTCGGCGTAGCCGCGGCCGATGAGTCGCCGCAGGTGGGCGTGGTCGAGAGTGGCGTTGAAGTCCCCGGCCAGGATCCGGACCGGTGCCCCGGCGCCGGCCGCCGCGTCCTCACCCGCGCGCGTTGCGGACGGCAGCAGGGCCATGTCCGCCTTCCACGACCGGTAGGCCGCGGACGAGATGGGCGGGACGGGGTGCACGGCCGTCACCTCCACCCGGCGGTTCCCCTGAACGGTGAACTCGGCCCGCGGGGTGGCGAACCGGGTCTCGCCCGGCGGCGGCAGCCGCCGCAGGGGGTGGCGGGAGTAAAGGCCGGAACCGGCCGCTCCCCAGCGCGTGTCCAGAACCCGGTGCGGCAGCAGGCGGCCCAGCCCGGCCTTCTCGTACCGGACGGCCGCCTCCGCGGTCAGTTCCTGAACGCTGAGCACGTCGGGACGGGTCCGCCGGACGAGTTCGACGAGTTCACCGGCGTCGGCCTGGCCGAAGTAGAGGTTGGCGGCCAGCACGCGGACGACCGGTCCGCGTGCTGCGGGACCCTCGTCGACGAACGCGCGCGGCGCCACCGCGGCCACCAGCGACAGCGCCACGACGCTCGCCGCCACCGCCGCCCACCACCGGCGCAGGAGCAGCGCGAGCAGCACCGGGATCGGTGAGAGGGCGGCGACGAACGGGGTCACGGCCAGCGGCGGCGTCGCCAGCGCCCCGATGCCGGGCAGCGCGTCGCCGCCCGCCAGCCGTACGGCGGCCCAGGTCCCCCAGCCCACGACGCCCGCCCAGGCCAGCAGTAGGCGCCAGCGCCACGGCCCGGCGCCGGATCCGGAGCCGGAATCGGAATCGGAATCGGAGCCGGAATCGGCGGATTCTCGCCCCGGTCGTGCTTCGGGTTCGGGTTCCGGCCCTGCCGGCGCGCCCCGCGCAGTGACGTCGCTCACGGTTTCCCCTCGTCGGCCTTCGCTACAGACCTACCGACGTTCGGCGGGAACGCCTGGTTCGCCGCTGGTTCCGGTACCGCGGCGGGCCCTGGAACGGGACACGTGAACCTTGATCATCGGATCATACAAAGTCACGCGGATGACCTGCATCATCATCCGTTATGAGTTCTTTGTAACCTTCTGTTCTTACTACTACAGTGCCGGGGAACATCGAGGGATTCGGGTGAATCGAGGGCAGTCGTGAGCGGTCGTCGTCACAGTGACACCCCGGGCGGGTCGCCGGGAGACGGGGAGTACGACCCTTCGCGGCCCGTTTTCGGTCCGGCCAACGACGGGTCCTCCGACTGGTTCGGCACCCGGCAGAGCCAGGGCGGGCAGCCTCCGCCCCCGCCGTCGCCGTCTCCGTCTCCGTCCTCCTCGCCGTCCCCCGGAGATCCGGCGTTCGGGACCGGCGGGTTCGGCGGCGCGTCCGACGCCGGCGGATACGGGCTGGGACGCGCGTCCGGCGAGTCCGGCGGGTATGGCGAGTACGGCGCCTTCCGCGGCGCGTCGGAAGGCGGCTCCAGCAGCTCCACCGGTCCTTACGGCACTCAAGGCGGCCAGGGCGCCCAGGGCGGTTCCGAGGGATCGGGCCCGTACGGCGGCCATGGGGGCTCGGGTGCCTACGGCGGCTCGGGCGCCTACGGCGGATCCGGATCGTACGGTGAGGGCGGCTCAAGCGGCCAGGGCAGTGGCGGCTACGGCTCGGGCGGTCACAGCAGTGGCGGCTCCGGCGCAGGCGGCTACAGCAGCGGCGGCTACAGCAGCGGCGAGTACGGCAGCGGCGGCTACGGGGGGCGGCGCAAGAAGCGGCGCAAGGTGAGCGCGCTCATCGGCCCGATGGCCGGCGCGGTCGGCCTGGCGTTGCTGCTGGGCGTCGGGGTGTACGCGTTCGCCGAGGCCGGGGGCGGCTGTTCCGGGGGCGACGCGCTCACCCTCAACGTGGCGGCGGCCCCCGACATCGAGGCCGCGGTCGTCAAGGCGGCGACCCGCTTCAACGACGCCAAGAACGAGACCGACGGCCGCTGCGTGCACGCCAAGGTGACGAAGGCGGAACCGGCCGCCGTGGCGACCCTGCTGTCGGGCCAGGGCGTGGCCTCCAACGCCAACCCGCACCCGGACGTGTGGATCCCCGACTCCTCCCTCTGGACGTCCCTCGTCAAGCGCTCGCAGAAGGGCAAGGAGGCGATCGGGTCGTCCGGGACCTCGGTGGCCAGCAGCCCCATCGTGGTGGGTCTCCCGCAGACCCTGTCCAACCGGCTCAAGCGCGACGGGATCACCGCGACGCCGTCCTGGGACAACCTGCTCAACGCCGCCGGCGGCACCACGGGCGGCGGCGTGACCAAGAACCAGATGATCCCCAAGGGCGCCGTACGGCTGCTGGTGCCCGACCCGACCCGCAACGGCGCCGGCATGGGCGCCCTGATGGTCACCGACACGCTGCTGAGCAACGACCCCAACCGCGAGTCCATCTTCACCGGGATCGTGCGGACCGTCCGCGAGAGCACCATGCCGACCGTGGAGGCGCAGTTCGACCACTTCCGCAAGGGCCGCAGCGGCCGGCAACCGGTGTCGCTGTCCTCGGAGCAGGCGGTGTGGAGCTACAACCGGCGCGGCCCGGCCGAGCCGGCGGTGGCGCTGTACCCGGTCGAGGGCACGCTGTCCATGGACTACCCGCTCACCATCACCGCCTCCGACGACGCCAAGCGGCGTGCCGCGCGCCTGTTCGAACGGGCGATGGGCAACGAGGCGACCCGCAACGACGTGCGGGAGCTCGGCTTCCGCACTCCCGACGGCAAGGCCCCGAGCGGGTTCGGTCCCCGGTCCGGCGTGAGCCCGTCCCGGCCCCGGCAGCTGCCCGTCCCCAAGGACGCCCACGTGGCCCAGGTCATGCAGGCATGGGCCCAGCTCACGCTGGGGCTGCGCATCCTGACGCTGATCGACGTGTCCGGTTCGATGGCCGAGAAGGTCGGGCCGAACCTCACCCGCCTCCAGGCCATCGCGCAGGTCTCCCAGGGCGGGCTGGCCATGATGTCCAACGACACCGAGCTGGGACAGTGGCTGTTCTCCACGAACATGCAGGGCTCGCAGGACTGGCGGGAGTCGGTGTCGATCGGCCCGCTGGGCGAGCGCGTCGGCTCGATCACGCGCCGCAACCTGGTGCTGTCCACGCTCCAGCGGATGCGGCCCAAGATGGACGGGGACACCGGTCTCTACGACGTGGTGCTGGACTCGTACAAGATGATGAACCGCACCTACAAGCCCGAGTTCGTCAACTCGATCCTGCTGCTGACCGACGGCAAGAACGACGACACCAACGGGCCCACCCTCAAGGAGACGCTGCGGCGGCTCCGCGAGATGCAGGACCCCAACAAGCCGATCCAGGTGAACATGATCGGATTCGGTGACGGGGTCGACCGCAACGAGCTGGAGCAGATCGCCAAGGCCACCGGCGGCAGCACGGCGGTCGCCATGACCCCGGAGGAGATCGCCAAGATCTTCCTCCAGATGCTGTCCCGCCGGATCAAGAACTGACCGCCCCTGACCTGGACGTTCATACTCCCGCCGCGGAGGAGCCGAAAACTTTCGGATTTATCTGCATCTCGTGTCAACCGGACGCGGGAGTCGATCGTCATTCTTGTGGAGGCCCGACGGGGAGCGGGGCCGTCGGGCCTCCGACCTACCCCCGCGATCCACGACGGGGCAGTCCCCAGTCAGGGGCGCAGAAATCCTCGGAGAGCCTTCCAGAGCCCCGGGATTCTCGGTCTCTTCGGACCGGTAAACGGCTTCACCCCCAGCCCGCAGGAGGACCTTGTGTCCAGTTGGTCCAGTTCCGGTTGGCCCAGTCCCGACCGAGCGGACGACGAGCGCCTGGCGCGGTCGCTGACCGCAGGCGACGACGCCGAAGCCCTCATCCAGCTCCTCGACCGTTATGCAGCGCGACTGTACGACTACTGTCACGCCCTGCTACGCGACCAGGAGTCGGCCGCCGAGGCCATGCACGACACCGTCCTGGCGGCGTTCGCGCACGTGGGCCGGCTGCAGCGGCCGGACCTGTTCCGCGGATGGCTCTACGCCCTGGCACGCAACGAGTGCGTGCGCCGGCTGCAGGACCCGGGCCGGCCCGCCGAGCGCTTCGAGGCCCCCGAGGTCGAGGACGCGTTCCTGGACGCCGCCGAACGGGCCCGCCGCCAGGAGACGCGGCGGATGGTGCACCATGCCCTGGCCGGCCTGAACGGGCGCGAGCGCGAGGCCCTCGACCTCATGCTCCGGCACGGGCTGGACGCCACGGAGATCGGCGGCGTCCTCGGGCAGGACGACGAGGGCGCGGCACGGCTGGCCGGGGAGGCCCGGCGGCGGCTCGACGACGCCCTCGCCGCCGTCATCATCGCCCGCACCGGCCGCGACTGCCCGAGCGTCGCCGCGCTGGTCGAGCACGAGGAGCCGCCGCTGCCCCCGGCGGTCACGCACGACCTGATCCGCCACGTCAACACCTGCGCGACCTGCACCGAGCGGCGTCATCGCACCGTCTCCACCGCCGGCCTGCTCCAGGTCCTGCCGGTCGCGCTGATGCCCGCCGACCTGCGCGGCCGGATCCTGGCCACCGCCACCGACCCCGCGTACGCCGGGGAGTGGGAGGCCCTCGCGCTGCGCGCCGAGCCGTTCGACGAGTGGGGCTGGCCGCTGCCCCCCGAACGTCCCGCCGCGGCCACCGGTGTCCTGGACGAGGACGACGACCGCCGGTCGGGGCCGCCGAAGCTGTGGCCCGCCCTCGCCGCCGCCGCGGCCGTGATCCTGCTCGTGGCGGGCGCGTTCCTCCTGATGCCCGGCTCCGGCGAGGAGAAGACCAGCGCGCAGCGGCCGCAGGAGGGCACCTCGGCGCCCGATCCGTCCGACTCGCCCACGGCGTCCGAGGAGCCCACCGAGTCGCCGACCCCCACGCCGAGCACCACCTCCCCGACGCCGACGCCCACCGTGACCACGCCCACCCCGAGGCCGACGCGCACCCGGGCGTCGAGGACGCCCACGCCGACCCGTACCACCCGGCCGCCCGCCAGTGGCAGGCTCGCGGTCACCGGTTGCACCATTCCCCGGGGATCACGCTCGTGCGGCATCGTCGTCCAGGCCGTGGGCGGCCCGGTCACCTGGGCGGTCACCGGCGCCAACGGGGTCAGCGCGAGCGGCGGCGGCACGCTCGGCGCCGGCCGGACGGCCCTCGTCACCGCGACCCGCCCGGACGACTGCGACCCGGGCGGCGGCAGCGTCAGCTTCGCCCCCGGAGGCTCGGCCACCGTCACCTGGACGTGCCGCGATGGCGGACCCGGAGGGCCTGGCTGAGGGAAGGACGGACGGCGGGACGGATGGGCGGCGGCGTGGGGCCGTCGCCGACACGATCGCCGGGTTTTTTCTCCACATCTGTCGGAAACGCTAAATCGTGCGATGACGTGGAGATATGAGGCATTTGCGCGACCACGGGGCGTGTAACTCCGGTCACAGGGATCTCCCAAGACGCAGAAATCTCCCAGGTTTGGTGGCAAGATCGGGCAACCGGAGCGCCATGACGGACGTCAGAGGCTCCTGGGGGGATGTCCGAGATCACGACCACCTGGGAGGATTCCCGTGTCCGCTGGGCCAGGTCCCGGTCAGTTCGATGATCCTCGGCTGGCGGATGCGTTGCGTGCCGGCGACGTCATCGCGCTCACCGAGGTCTACGACACCTACGCCCCGTTCCTCTTCGACTACTGCCACGGGCTGCTGCGCGACCGGGTGGAGGCGGCGGGCGCGCTGCGCAACACCCTCATCATGGCGCGCGAGCACGTCGACCGCCTGCGCGAGCCGGAGCGGCTGCGCGGCTGGCTGTACGCCCTCGCGCGCAAGGAGTGCATGCGCCGGCGCGAGAGCCCGAACCGGCACACCGGGCAGGAGGCCCCGGAGGCGGACGACGGCGATCTCTCCCCCGAGCAGCTCTCCCGGCGCGAGGAGCGCCGGGCGCTGGCGCACAGCGCGCTGGCCGCGCTGAGCGGCCGGCAGCGCGAGGCGATCGACTTGGCGGCCCGGCACGAGCTCGACGCGACGGACCTGGCCGGGCTGTTCGGCATCCCGCCCGACGAGGCCGCCCAGCTGCTGGAGGAGTGCCACCACGATCTGGGCGTCGCGCTGCACGCGGCGCTGATCGCCCAGAACCACTGGGAGGACTGCCCCAGCGTCTCCGCGCTCACCGAGTCCTGGCCGCTGGCCCCGCAGACCGCCCGGGCGCTGATCCGGCACGTGGACGGCTGTCCCTCGTGCAGCGAGCGGGAGACCCCGCCGCTGCCGGCCGACCGGCTGCTGGCGGTGCTGCCCATCGCCGCCGTCCCCGGCGATCTGCGGCTGGACGTGCTGACCGCGGCGACCGCCCAGGACCGCGCGGACAACCGGCACGCCATCGCCGCCTACGCCGAGCCGTTCACCGCCCGCGGCTGGCCGGTCCCGTACCAGGCGACCCCACCCCGCGCCCGCGAGCGCACTCCCAAGCGCCGCAACGGCCGCCTGGTGGCCGCCATCGGCGGCGGGGTGGCCGCGATGGCCCTGGCGGGGGTCGCGATGACGGCGATCGGCGGTGCCGGCGCGAACGAGAACGCCGGCGCGCAGTCCCCCGACGCCCCCGGCGCGTCCTCCGATCCGTCGAGCGCCGGGCCCGACCCGTCCGGGACGATCGGCACCGACCCGTCCGGCACGGTCACGCCGACGGTGTCCTCGACCAGCGCGTCGCCCTCCAAGAGCCCCTCGCCGTCGGAGACGCCGACCACCAAGTCACCGACGCCCACGCCCACCACGTCCCGGCCCAGGCCGCCGGAGCCGCCCCGTCCGGATCCGGGCACCCTGTCGGTCGCGGGATGCGACATGGGGGTGCGCGACTCCTGCACGGTCCGGATCACCGCGGTCGGCGGCCCGGTGACCTGGCAGGTCGCCGGCACCTCCGGCGCCCTCAGCGCGGGCGGTTCGGGACGGCTGTCGGCCGGGGAGTCCACCGGGGTGACGGTCTCCCGGACCAACGGCCTGTGCTGGGGCAAGAAGAGCGGTTCGGTCTCGTTCTCCCCCGGCGGGGCCGCCTCGGTCTCCTACTGCTGACGGCCCGCCGGGGGGCGGCTCACCAGGCGGAACCGGCGTCGAGCGTGGCGTGCGCGCGTTCCAGCAGCATGGGCACGCCATGGCCGATCTGCTCGAAGCCCTCGCCGACGGTCGCGTTCTGCAGGAACCGGGCGTGGATCCCCTCCAGGATCGCCGCGAGCTTGAAGCAGGCGAACGCGACGTAGAAGTCGAGCGCGCCCACGTCGAACCCGGTCAGCGCGGCGTACCGCTCGACGAACTCCCGGCGGGTGTGGAAGCCGGGCGCGGTGGTGATGGTCGCCCCGACCGGCAGGGCCTCCTTGTCGGTGGCCTCGGCCCAGTAGACGAGGGTGAGGCCCAGGTCGGAGAGCGGGTCGCCCAGCGTCGACATCTCCCAGTCGACGACGGCGGCGATCTCCGGGCGGGGCTCCAGCCGGGCCAGCGCGTTGTCCAGGCGGAAGTCGCCGTGCACGAGTCCGGTGAGGCCGTCGCCCTCGGGGAGCCGTTCGGCGAGGCGGGCGACGAGGCGGTCGTAGGCGGGCAGGTCGCGTTCGGTGCCGGTGGCGCGGATGGCCTCCTGCGAGCTGTCCCACTGCTTGCCCCAGCGCTTGAGCTGCCGGGCCATGTAGCCGGCGGGACGGCCGAAGTCGGTCAGGCCGGTGGCCTCCAGGTCGACCAGATGGATCGCGGCGAGGGCCTCGACCAGCCGGTCGCTCAGCCCGCGGGCCTGCTCGGGCGTGATGCCGGCCGCGTCCTCGGTGGTGCGCAGCACCCTGCCGTCGACGAAGTCCATCAGGTAGAAGCGCGCTCCGATGACCTCCTCGTCCTCGCAGAACGCCAGCGTCGTCGGCACCGGCACGTCGCTGCCCGTGCCGAGCGCGGCCAGCACGCGGTACTCGCGGCCCATGTCGTGGGCCGTGGGCAGGACGTGCCCGAGCGGCGGCCTGCGCAGCACGAGGCGGCGGCCGCCGTCCAGCGTGATCCCGTAGGTCAGGTTGGACCGCCCGCCCGCGATCAGATCGATCGCGGTGATCCGGCCGCTCCCGGGGAGTGCGCGTGCCAGCCATTCCGCGAGGCGCGGGACGTCGATGCCGGGGATCCCGGCCGGAAGTTCAGCGTCAACCGTCATGACGCTCTATTAGAGCCTGGCTCGGTACGCGCTGTGAACCCGCCCCCTCCTTATCACCAGGTCGCGTCGGGGCTATCCTCGTTGCGGTCCGCCGTACGCGAGCGCGGAGCCCTGGCGGGGCCGTCCCGGTGACGGCCCCATTGCAGCGTGCAATGTAACTCCTCGGCCACTTCTGGCCGTTCGCCGCAACTTACTTACCAACACGCGCGACTATCCATCTGACCTGCATAAACGTGGCGTCCGGCGGGCATGGACCCGTTCCCCCGCGCCGCAATGCGGTGTCCTCAGGGTGATTCACCATGCCCGGAGGGTACGCATCTGCGGTGACAGTCGATCAAAATGGGACTCACTGGACTTGAGCCGCTTATGCCGTCAAACAACTCATGACGGCGGGCCGGACTCACTACTGAGACCATTCGGGGCCAGACCCGATTGGGGGGACACGCCGTGGCAGACGCATGGCTGCCGGGAGCCGGCCGCATGCCGGCAAGACAGGACGGTGGGGCGTTGCGGGGAGGCGCGCCCCGCGTCGTCTGGTTCAGCAGCGAGTCGGATCCACGGGTCGTCTCGGCCCGTTCCGTGGCCGCCGACCTGCTCCGCGAGGGAACCCCCGCCCACCTCGTCTGGAACCCGTGCTCCGGCGAGATCATCCAGCAGCTCCCGGTGACCCGGGCGGCCCGCCTCCTCGACGACCCGGTCGGCCACGAGGGACGGGTGTGCGTCCAGGTGATGGTGGTGAGCCAGGCCCGCGACCCGTTCACCGGAACGCTCCTCAAGGGGCTGCACCCGATCGTGCAGTGGCTGGACGGCTGGCGGATCTCGCGGCGCTGGCCCGCCGGGCCGCCGCTGCCCTCGCCCCAGTCGTACCACTCCGGCCGCGACCGCCGGCACTGGGCCCGGGGCGGCCATTTCGGCGCCTCCCAGGTCCCCGGGCTCCACCGCCCCGACCCCGGCGGAATCGACATCCGCCGCATCACGGGCCCGGACACCCCGGTCACCGCGGTCCCCCGGCAGGGACCCATCCCCGGGCAGGGCGTCCCCCGCCACGTACCGCCCGATGCCCTCCCGCCCGCGACACGGGAACCCAGAACCCCGATCTCCCTGGTGTCACCCGCCCCCGCGCCGGCGGCCGGGCCGGCTCCGGAGCCGGCCCCCGCCGCCCCGAGGAAGCCCGTGCCCCTGCCCCGGATCATCGACCCCGTGTCCGCCGACGGGCCCGCGCATTCCCCGCCGGAGGACGCACCCGCGCCCCGCAGGCTGTCCGCCCCCCTCTCGTCCACGCCCCCGCCGCCGGACGACCCGCCGGCCCCCGTCCCGTCTAGGCCGCCGGCGCCGCCGCGACCAGTTCCCGAACCAGCGAGCATGCGGTCCTGAGCTCGCCCGGACCCGCCACCGCCCCGTACCCGATCACCAGCCCGGCGGTGCCGGGCGTGCCCAGGTGGTGCCGTTCCAGGTCGTCCAGGAGTACTCCGCGGCGCGCCGCCTCCTGGACGGCGTACCTCGCCACCGCCTCCGGCATCCCGGCCACCAGGTGCAGCCCGGCCGTGTCACCGCGCAGCGGCAACCCCGCCAGCGCCCCGGTGACCACCGCGCGGCGCCGGGCGTACTCCGCCCGCATCCGCCGCACGTACCGGTCCAGGTCGCCGCGTTCGAGCAGCACGCGCAGGGCCTCCTGGGGGACGACGGCCGTACGGTCGCTGAGTTCCTCCCTGCGGCGGGCGACCGCCTCCATGAGGTCGGGGCGGGCCACCAGCCATCCGACCCCCATGTCCGCCGTCAGGATCTTCGAGGTGGTCCCGAGGTAGACCACCACCTCCGGGTCCATCCCGTACAGGGCGGGCAGCGGCGCGACGTCGTACCGGAACTCCCCGTCGTAGTCGTCCTCGGCGATCAGCGCACCGGTCCGCCTCGCCCACGCGAGCAGGGCCTGGCGGCGCGGCACCGGGAGCACTCCCCCGAGCGGGAACTGGTGGGACGGCGTCGTGTAGACCAGCCGCAGGTCGCCGGGGAGCCCGTCCACGATCAGGCCGTGCTCGTCCACCGGGCACGGCACCATCTCCATCCCCCGCGCCCGCAGGACCGACCGCGCCTTGCCGTACCCCGGCTCCTCCACCCCCACCCGGTCACCGGGACGCAGGACGGTGGCCGCCAGCAGGTCCAGGCCGTTCGTCGCGCCACGCGTGATCAGGAGGCGTTCCACGGGGCACGCCACGCCCCGGCTGCGGCGCACATGGTCCGCCAGCGCCACGCGCAGGCCCGGCAGGCCGTGCGGATCGGGCCGGACGGCCGGGGGCACCGCCGCGGCCAGGCGCCACGCGCGGCGCCACGCGGGCGTGTCCAGCCCACCGCTCCACGCGACGCCCGGCCGGAGGTCGATCATCCCCGGCCGCACCTCGTCCGGCGGGACCGCCCCTCCACCCGTGATGGCCGCGACCTCGCCCGCCCCGCCGTCCTCCACGGCGATGTCCGTCACGTAGGTCCCCGACCCGTGCCGGCCCTCCAGCCAGCCCTCCGCGTACAGCTGCCCGTAGGACTCCGTCACCACCGTCCGGCTCACCCCGAGGAGCCCGGCCAGCGCCCGGCTGGAGGGCAGCCGCTCTCCCGCCACGAGGCGTCCCTCCCGCATCGCGGCGCGCAGCTGCCCGGCGAGCTGCTCGTTCAGAGGCACCCCGCCGGAACGGTCGACCGCCAGCGGCAGATCGAAGGTCAAAGTGGTCTCCGGCTATCGGCGTCAAGTGGCTCTACTGGCCATGCCACTTCGCTCCTACCGTAGGGCCCATGAGCAGCACACCGTTGTCCTCGACCCGCCGCACCAGCCTGGGCAGGCTGAAGGAACGCGCCGCCACCGACCGCGCCGCGCTCCACGAGATCCTGGACGCGGGACGGATCTGCCATCTGGGCGTGGTGATCGACGGCTCGCCCCGCGTCGTCCCCACCGGGTACGGGCACTCCGGCGACACCCTCTACCTCCACGGCTCCACCGGGGCGAGCAGCCTCCTCGCGGGCCCGTCCCAGGAGATCTGCGTCACGGTCACCCACGTCGACGGCCTCGTGCTCGCCCGCTCCCTCTTCCACCACTCGGTGAACTACCGGAGCGCGATGATCTACGGGACCCCGCGCCGCCTCACCGATCCCGACGAGAAGCTCACCGGCCTGCGCGCCATCACCGAACGGCTCGTCCCCGGCCAGTGGGACGTGGCGCGGCCCCCCAACCCCAAGGAACTCGCCGCGACGACCGTACTGGCCCTGTCCCTCGAAGAGGCATCGGTGAAGGTACGGCAGGGGCCCCCGGGAGACGACGAGGAGGACTACGCCCTGGACCTGTGGGCCGGCGTCCTGCCCGTCCGGGAGGTCTTCGGAGACCCCGTCCCCGACCCCCGGCTCCGCCCCGGCATCCCCGCCCCCGCCCACGTGACGAGCATGGTCGGCCCCACCGCCGTCCCCTCGGAGGCCGCCGGCCAGGCGTGACCCCATCTCTTCAGCCGAGGTGGCACCAGCTGGCGATCTTCGGTGGCTGTACGGCGAATGAGAAGTGGCCCCACCCTTGGCGGGTGGGGCCATCGTTGGCTCGCTCGGTGAAGGCAGGGCTTCTGCGGCGCGCAGCAGGGTGAGGCGCGATCCCGCCCAGCGGGGCATCACACGACGGCGACGGCGTCGATCTCGACGAGGACCCCGGGGACCAAGCCGGCGACGGTGTGGACCGTGATGGCCGGCGGCGGGTCGGCGGGGTTCCAGACCTGCTGGAAGGCGGCGAAACCCTCGTCGAACGACTGGCCGTCCACCACGGCGATGGTCCAGTGCACGATGTTCGCCAGGCTCGCCCCCTCACTCTCAAGGATGGTCGCGAGGTTGCGGATCGCCTGGCCGGCCTGTTCCCCGAGCGTGGGACCGACGACCTTGCCGTCGGGACCGACGCCGTTCTGCCCGCCGATGTAGATGGTCTTCGCCGGCCGTTCGACCACGACCGCCTGGCTGAAGGCCGGGCTGCGGTGGAGCCCCTCGGGGTTGATGTGCCTGACGCCCATGCGTCGCCTCCTCCGATGATGAAACCGGTAAGACAGGTTTCGTAGTTGAAACCATTTATAGTGGTTTCATGCGAGCGAGTACAACCGGACAGGTGCTGCACGACCCCAAGGGAGGGTCGTTCTGGTTCGACGCCGGCGCCGTCTGCCTTGACTTCGCCCACACGGGCGGGGAGGGCCGGTACGCGGTGTTCGAGACCCTCCACGGGCCCGCCGACCTGGGTGAATGGTTGGCCCAGCCGCCACTGTCCGCGGTCATGACGATCCCCGTGACGGCCCGCGAGCTGGCTGCGGCCAAGGCCCTCCGCCAGGCGATCTGGGACGCGGCGCACGCCCGGGCGGCCGGTCGCCCGCTCCCCGCCGGCGCCGTCGCGACCATCAACCGGGCCGCGGCCGCGGCGCCACTGGTCCCCGAGCTGGCCGCCGCCGGCACGACCGCGGGGTGGGCGCCGCCGGTGCGGGCGACGCAGGCGCTGTCCACCCTGGCACGGGAGATGATCGAGCTGCTGTCCGGGCCGCTCTCCGGGCGCATCCGCGAGTGCGCCAGTGACAACTGCCCGCTGGTGTTCGTCGACTCCTCCCGCCCCGGCAGCCGCCGCTGGTGCACGATGGAGCGGTGCGGCAACCGTCACAAGCTCCGGGCCCTCCGCGCCCGGCGGGCCACGGACCCGTGACGCAGCCTCACCAGACCACTGTTCGCCGGTAGGCCGACCAGGCGTAACCTAGCCGCATGTACGTGCAGGAGGCCCCCGGACCGTGCTGCAACCCGTGCCGCACCTTTGCCACAGTCGACTCCGTCATGGCCGGTCGTACCTGGAAACTCGGGAAGCCCCGCGAGGGAGAAGTCGCAGGTGAGGAGTCATATGGGCACTGAGAAGCTGGTCTGGATCGACTGCGAGATGACCGGACTCGACCTGCGCGAGGACGCGCTGATCGAGATCGCGGCGCTGGTGACCGACAGCGAGCTCAACATCCTGGACGCGGGCATCGATGTGGTGATCAAGCCCCCGCAGGAGGCCCTGGAGCAGATGTCCAAGGTCGTCCGGGACATGCACACCACCTCCGGCCTCCTCGACGTCCTGCCCGGCGGGGTCTCTCTCGCGGAGGCCGAGGAGTCCGTCCTGCGCTACGTCCGCAAGCACGTCCGGGACGCCAAGAAGGCGCCGTTGTGCGGCAATTCCATCGCCACCGACCGTTCGTTCCTGGCCCGCGACATGCCCGCCCTGGACTCCCACCTGCACTACCGCATGGTCGACGTCTCCAGCATCAAGGAACTGGCCCGCCGCTGGTATCCGCGCGTCTACTTCGCCAGCCCGGAGAAGAAGGGCGGCCACCGCGCCTTGGCCGACATCACCGAAAGCATCCAGGAACTGCGCTACTACAGGGCCACGCTCTTCGTCCCGCAGCCGGGCCCCGACTCCGAGACGGCCCGGGCCCAGGCGGCCGAGATCGCCCGACGCGCCTGAAGCGAACACCCTCCCGGACCCGCTACACTTCTTGCAGCCGGGAACGTGCCCGGCCATGGTGGGTGTAGCTCAGTCGGCAGAGCACCAGGTTGTGGTCCTGGGTGTCGGGGGTTCAAGTCCCCTCACTCACCCCACACGAAGGGCCTGGTCACCGAATTCGGTGACCAGGCCCTTCGTCATTGCGGCACGCGCGCCCATCCTCGGACGTCCGGCTCCGGGAACGAGGGTGATCTTGCTTTCGGAGCACCCCGCAGGGCCGTCAGAACGCCCAAGATCGCCATCGATGTCCCGGGGCGCCCCCGTACGCGAGCAGGCCGGCGGCTCCTCCCAGCCCCCTGCAGCGCCTTCACCAGGGCGGCCCGCACGGCCAGCGTCAGGACCGCCGTCCATCGCAGCGGTCGACACTGATCGTCAGCCGCAGTTGCCCCACGAAGAGCGGCCTCCCGAGGCCATCACGCTGTTCTTCGGATCCCAGATGATGCCCCTGTAGCTGACGCACCGGCCCGCGGCGTTCCCCTGCACGTCCGCATAGTGCGTGTAGTCGCCCTTGTCCACGGGCCTGTCCCCGTCCTGGACGCGAAGTTCGGCGACGGTCAGTGAGGGGGTGCCGTGGTAGGTGGTCTTGAGCGTGACCACGCAGTTCTTCCCGGTGCTGTTGCTGTAGAGGAGGTAGACGTAGCCCCACCGGGCTCCGCTGGGGGTCGTGACGGGACGCTTGGCCTTGCCGCCGATCCCTCCCCCGTCGTTGACGATGAAGTACGAGGAGGATCCGCAGATCCCCGGCAACTCGCTCTCCGAATGGGCGTACGCGGACGGGGCGGTGACGGCGATACCGGAGGCCGCCATCGCCGTGGCCGACGCCAGAATGGCCACCCTTGAACTGCGCTTCATCTCCGTCCTTTCTCAACGGAACCGCCGACCTCCGGCCGGCCGTCTTGGCGGACCATTCCGATCGGCGTGGGCGATGAGTTCAATCTTGGCGCCGGTCGGCCAGAGGGTCATTAGCACAGAGTCCACAGTTCCTTGACGATGCGTCCACCCGCCCGGCAACCCACCTACAGCGGCCATACGGCGAGTACGCAGGGGCATCGGTTCGCGGCCTCACCCACCGGCAAGTCAGCGAGATCTCCCACGGCTCGGAACGCTTCATTGGACTTCAAGGCGACCGAGGCCCACGGCCCCGGCAATGGCAGCACTACTCGGCGTCCTGGAGAAATTGACACCGATAGTCGTTGGGAGCCATTCCATAGGCACTCCGGAAGGCGCGAGTGAAATGGGCGGCGTGACGGAAGCCCCAGCGTGCGGCGATGGCGTGGATAGGTGTGGAGCGAAGTGCCTGGTCGGCCAGGTCACCGCGGGCGCGTTCCATGCGCAGATCGCGGATCAAGGCGGCGACGGTGCGCGGCTCGTCCTCGAACAGCCGGTGCAGGTAGCTCGGCGAGATATGGTGCGCCGCGGCCACCGTGCGCGGGCTCAGGTGCGGATCGTCGAGGTGGTTCTGTATGAACGCGCGAATCCGCAGCACCATGCTGCGCCGGTTGGGCTCCGCCCGCGAGTCGCGCTCCTCGCCAGCCGTATGGTGCGCGATCAGCGCGCCGGCCAGGTCGCTCACCACGAGCCCCAGCCCGCAACCGTCCGTGGGCCGATAAGACGTGGCGTCACCGGTCAGGTTCCTGAGGAACTGGGCCAGCAGACCACCCATTCCGTGCCGTCCTGGAATCGGCCGTCCGATGAGCCGATCCACCCGCTCTGGGGGCAGGCTCAGAAGTCGCCTTGGGATCTCCACACCCACGCAGGAGACCAAGCCGTCCGAACAGCGAGCGGCTATGTCGTAAGGCTGCGACGAGTCATTGATGTACAGTTCACCGGGACCATAGATGGCCTCACGGCCGCCCAAGCTGACGCCCATCTCACCGTTCAGGAGGAGACAGAAGTTGTAGCTCTCCGGGTCGGAGCGCTGGATCAGCTTCGCGGTCCGATGGAAGTTCATGGGCTGGAACGTCATCGACCACACGCGAACGGCGTCGAGCTGCAGGTCTCGCTGATGGAGTAATAGGTTCTCGCTGTGATCGCTGCTGGCGTCCATGAGCAGCGGCGACAGGGACATCAGTTCGCGGACGTGATCGAACCGATCCGCTGCGGGCAGTTCGTCGCTCCGAAACACCGTTTCCCGCATGAGAGTCCCCCGGCCATGGCGATCATCTCGCGCAGGAGGCGAACGTGATGGTGCCAGTTTACGGTGCCTGACTCAGATGGTCATCGTGGAGACCACGTACACCGTGCGAACCTGGCCCCACCGGCGCCCACCCTGGCCGGTATCGGAAACCGGTAAACAATCCTGCCTCTCGGACGCACCTGCAGCGATCTCGCGCCTGTACCAGTGCTCGTCGGTGGTGCGCACCTGCTCCGTTGGAGAGAGCAGATCCAGCAACCGGCAGAACGACCGCCCGAGGACCGAGGTCAGGCGGTCACCTCGGACCCCGGCCCTCGGCTGTGGTCGAAGCTCGCCTGCGCGCTCGATAGGCCGCGGCCTTGACTCGGTTGCCGCACTCGTCCATCCCGCACCACGTACGCCGGGCGCCGCGCGAACGGTCGAGATAGATGCGGGTGCACCCTGCGCGACCGCACTCCTTGAGACAGGCGTGGGGATCGGCGAGTACGGCAATGCCGCTTCTGGCTATTTGGGAAAGTACCGAGAGAAGGTCTCCCGACATGTGCAGCCCTGCGTCACTGAGGCTGATCGTGGGCACCGGCCCGGCGGCCGTGCCGTTGACGATCTCGAGGCCGGCCGGATCGAAGGGCCGGTCGAGAACGCGATCCAGAGCGAGCCGGTAGATCGCCTCCCGCAGTGACAGCGCGGACTCGAAGCCCGCGAGGTCGGCGGTGACACCGCCGGGGAGGTCGTCACATTCGGCCACCCAGCGCTCAAGGTCCGCGGGCGCCGCCAGGAGATCGACGGGCTCGTCTCGACGGGACCCCACGGTGCCGGCCAGATCGAGGGCCGGGTCGCCGCTCACGAACGCGAAAGCCACGTCACCATCTTGACCGGTGACGCTCCCGACGGCAAGATCGTCACCTGTTGAACCGGTGACGTCATCACGTACGGGGGAACGCATGGCCCAGGTCCACGACATCGAGGTCGTCGTCTTCGACGTCCTCGGAACACTGGTCGACGAACCCGGCGGGCTGCGAGCGGAGATCCGCGACGCGGTGCCCGCGGCCGACGACGCGTCCGTCGACGAGCTGCTCGCCTTGTGGCAGCGGCATGTCGAGCGCGAGCAGCGGCGCATCGGGCAAGGTGACCGCGCGTACGTCAGCACCGAGATCCTCGACCGAGAGGCCGCTCAACGCGTGGCCGACCATGCCGGGCTCACCGATCCGGCGGCCATCGCCCGGCTGGCCACCGCGGGCCGGCGCCTGCCTCCCTGGGCCGACTCCGTCGCCGCTCTCGAACGGCTCGCGCAGCGGTTCCCCGTCCTCGGGCTCTCCAACGCCGGCCGCACCGCTCTGCTGAAACTCAACGCGCACGCCGGGCTGCGCTGGCACCAAGCCCTGTCCAGCGAGACCGTCCTGGCCTACAAGCCGGCGCCGGAGATCTACCAGCTCGCCATCGACACCGCCGGATGCCCACCGGACCGCGTACTCATGGTGGCCGCCCACGCCTGGGACCTCCGCGGGGCTCAGGCGAGGGGGATGCGGACCGCGTACGTCCGGCGACCGGTCGGGGACCCGCCGACGAGTTCCGATGTCTTCGACTGGCGGTTCGACGGGCTGGACGAACTGGTCGCCACGCTGACGGCGAGCTAGGCGGGCCGATCCCCACGTCCACCCGGCGAACGTCCCACGACCCGTCAGAACCTCGCATGACACCCCGTCCGCAGATCTTGATCTATGGTTCGGGCGGCAGACCGAAAGCGGCCTGGCGTTTGCGGGGCAGAGGAGATGGTCTCCAGACTCGGGTGAGGAGGTTGTATGTACGGCTCGTTGCTCGCGGCTCCCGACCGGCTGTGGACGCGGGGGGAGGTCATGGCGCGGGACTGCCCGGTCCCTGCGGTGCCCGGGGTCTACGGGTGGCACTTCACCGCGGCGCCCAGCGGGGAGTTGCCCGCCGGCCGTCTGCTGTACGTCGGCATCTCGCCTCGGAGGATGTCCGAGCGGCCCAGCTCCCAGCACCTTCGTAAGCGCATCCGCTATCACTACCGGGGCAACGCGTACGGGTCCACGCTCCGGCTCACGCTCGGGTGCCTGCTGGGACTGGAACTCCGCCGAGTCGGCAGCGGCACGCGACTGACCTTCACCCACAAGGGCGAGGCCGCTCTGACGGAGTGGATGCACGAGCACGCCCGGGTCTGCTGGATCGAGCACCCGGAGCCGTGGACGGTCGAGTCGGCTCTGCTGCAAGAGCTGGACCTGCCGCTGAACCTGGACCAGAACCGGCACAACGCCTTCCATGCCCGGCTCACGGCGCTGCGCGCGGAAGCGCGCCGGCGAGCACGCGAATTGCCCATCGCCACCTGAGCGGCGCCGGAGACGGCCTGTAGACGCGTCGGGTTCAAGGGGAGGGCCTGGTCACCGGCTATGTGACCAGGCCCTCCACCTCGGGAACTGCTCGCTGCTCGCCAGGGGCGTTCGCGCGGGCCTGAACGGGGTCAGTCCGTCAGTGGCAGCGGCGGGTTGGCCGAGTCGAGGTGCTCGACGGTGGTGAAGACGAGGACGCCGTCACCGGTGTTCTCGATGTCGTGCAGGAGGAACTCTCCGGCGCCGAACGTGAAGTGCCTGGTCTCGCCTGCGGCGTAGGACACCTCGCGGGTGGTGCCGTCGGCGGTGTGCTGGCGGCTGCGGCCGGCGTTGACGGCGGTCCAGAAGTAGTCGAGGACGTGCCGGTGCGCGTGCCACCGCTCCCCCGGTTCGAGGCGGATCTCCCACACGCGGACGCGGTCGTTCTCGCTGAGCAGCCGCGAGCCGACGTGCGGGTCGTGGGCGTGGGTCTCGAACTCCTCGCGGAGGGCGTCGGACCAGCCCTCGAAGTCCGTGGCGACGACGGTGCCCGCCAAGGGGGCGTCGGTCAGGAAGGCCGGCGTGGTGGTCATGGGGTGTTCCTCTCGTACGTCGTGGTCACTGGCCCGGGCCGTAGAGGCCGAAGCGCAGGTCGGGGTCGCCGGGCACCCACGTGCAGTCGACCTGCGAACGGGTGCCCATCTCCTTGACCCGGCGCAGCAGGCGCTGACCGAGTTCGAGCTGGCCCGGCTCCCATTTCGCCAGGGCGGCGGGGATGGCGCCGTCGGCCTCGCCCAGGGCGTCGTACAGGGCCCAGGCGTTCGCCGCGGCCTTCGCCGTTCCGGCGGCGGCGTGCGGGCGGGCGGCGCTGGCCGCGTCGCCGATCAGCGCCACCCGGCCGACGGCCATGCGCTCGGCGCCGACGTCGTAGACCGCCTGGAGGTAGGGCTGCTCGGTACGGCGCACCACCTCGGCCGCGGCGGGCGCCAGCACCGTCCCGGCCACCTCGCGCATCTCCTCGACGAACCGGTCCTGCACCTGCCCGGGGTGAACCGACACCTTGCCGAGGAAGCCGCGCTTGTCGGTCATCAGCTCATCGAGGTCGGCGCCCTCGGCGACGTTGCGATACCAGACGTAGTTGAGCAGCCGGTTCCCCGCCGTCAGCCCGCCCTCGTTCGAGGGGATCGGGTAGATGTTGATGTGCGTGTACGGCGCCACGCTGAAGCTGATCGAGTCGTGCAGGAGCTCGAACGTCTCGGGCGAGACCTCGGACTCGTGCACGGTGCCGCGCCAGCCGACGTAGCCGGAGTACTCCAGGACGCTGCCGGGCGAGATCCGGCTGCGGCTCGCGGAACCGATCCCGTCCGCGAACACCACCAGTTCCGCCCGTTCGCGGCGTCCGGACACGAAACGGACCTCGACGCCGTCGTCGTCCTGGTCGAACCCGGCGGCGTACTCCCCGAGGTGGTACCGCTCGGTGCCGAAGTCGGCCAGCAGGGCCCGGTAGAACGTGCCCCAGGACGTGTACCGCCACGGCCTGGGGTCGCGGTGCAGGATCTCGTTGCGGGGGCCGAGGTACTGGACGTACCGGGTCCCGGTGCTGACCTGCTCGGGGTGCTGCTCGCTGCACTCGGTGAACCAGCGCAACGTGTCGGGCTGCAGGACGATGCCGCCGCCCCGGCCGTCCAGGTCGGTCGGCGTGCGTTCGAAGACGGTCACGTCGAAGCCCAGGCGGCGCAGCAGCAGCGCGGCGGTGAGGCCGCCGATGGAGCCGCCGACGACCAGGGCCCGCCGGCCGGAGTAGTCGTGGCGGCCGTTCGTCTCACGCATGGTCGTTTCACGCATGGTCGTCGCTCCCGGGTTCGGGCAGGTCGAGGAAGCGCCGGGCGGCGGCCTCCAGGGCCCCGGCGCCGATGCCTTCCGCGACCGGCAGGTCCTGCGGGCGGTCCACGCCCATGTCGAAGGGATGGTCGCTGCCGCACAGCAGCCGGTCCGGGTCCGCCTTGGAGCGCAGCAGCCGTAGCGCCGGCCCGTCGTGGGTGAGCGTGTCGAACCACAGGTCGCGGAAGCCCTCGTCCGGCGTCCGGCCGGTGCCGGCGGCGACGTCCGCGCGCCGCTCCCAGCCGTGCCGCCACCGGCCGAGGAGCGCGGGGGCGCACCCGCCGCCGTGGACGAAGCAGATGCGCAGCGACGGGAGCCTCTCGGTGAGCCCGCCGAGGACGCAGGAGGCGATGGCGGTCGCCGTCTCGGTGGGGTTCCCGACCAGGTTGGCGAGGTAGTACGAGCCCCACTCCGGCCGAGGCAGCTGCATGGGGTGGACCAGCACGGCCAGGCCCAGCTCGGCGGCGACGCGGGCGACCTCGTGAAGGGGGCCTTCGTCGAACGAGGTGGCGCCGACCAGCGGGGGAACGGCGACGCCGCGGACGACCGCCGACGCCGCGATCGCCTTCATCTCGTCCCGGGCCGCGGCCGGGTCGTGCAGGGAGACCAGGCCCAGGCCGAGCAGCCGGCCGTCGCTGTCGCGGCAGAGGCGGGTGAGCGCCTCGTTGAAGCGGCCGACGTACTCGGCCACGCCGGGGTCCGCGACCACGGGGAACGCGAACGGCGGGGCCGACAGCACCCGGGCGCCCAGCCCGGCGCGGTCGGTCTCGGCCAGCACCCGCGCGGGGTCGCTCATCGCCGACGCGGCGATGCTCAGCGGGACGTCACCGAGGTGCAGCTCTCCTCCCCGCGCGTTCAGCGGCGGGACCGGCGAGCCGGGCGGAAGGCCGAACAGCTCCTCGGGCAGCCAGTGCGCGTGGACGTCGATGACGCCCCGCCGCACCCTGGGGGCCGCGCCGGTCCGGCCGGTGGCGGGGGTCGTCACGCCGCCGCCTCCAGTGCCTCGAAGCGGGCGAGCACCTCGGCCTGGAGCATCGCGACGGCCGGGTCGGAGGCGCGGCGCGGGCGCGAGAGGTCCACCTCGATCGTCTCGTGGATCCGGCCGCCCGGCGCCAGGACGATGATCCGGTCGGAGAGCTGGACCGCCTCGGTGACGTCGTGGGTGACGAACATGACCGTGCGCTGCGACTCCAGCCAGATGCGCTCCAGGTGCTCGCGCAGGGAGCGGGAGGTCATCGCGTCGAGATGGCTGAACGGCTCGTCCATGAGCAGGATGTCCGGCTCGACGGAGAACGCCCGGGCGATCCCGATCCGCTGCTGCTGGCCGCCGGAGAGCTGGGCCGGGTAGCGGTCGCCGAGATGGGCGAGGCCGACCAGGTCGAGGTAGTGCCGGGCACGTTCCTCCCAGCCGGAACGGTCGCGCTGGACGAACTTGAGGTTCTGCGTGACCGTCCGCCAGGGCAGCAGCCGCGGGTCCTGGAACACGTACCCGACCGTGGCGTCGCGGTCGCCGGCGCGCAGGCGGACCGAGCCGCCGCTGAGGGTCTCGATGCCGGAGACGATGTTGAGCAGCGTCGTCTTGCCGCTGCCGGAGGGGCCGACGATGGAGACGAACGTCTCGCCGCTGATCGACAGGTCGATCCCGTCGAGCACGCGCGTCCGCCTGCCCTGGCGGTTCTGGTATTCCTTCACCAGGCCGTCGATTTCGATGGAGGCCATGAGTTTCCTTCCGAGCAGGGATGCGCCGCTCAGGCGTTGCGCCAGCGGGTGACGAAGCGCTCGATCGGGCCGAGGATGATCTGGTCGGCGAGGACCAGGAAGGCGATGAAGACGACGACCCAGGCGAGGAAGCCGTCGAGCTGGTTGGCGTCGTACCAGTAGCGGGAGCGCCAGCCGACGCCGGAGATCGAGCCGAACCACTCCGCGAGGAGCAGGCCGTTCCAGGCGCTCATGATCGCGAAGCGCACCGCCGCGACCGCCGAGCCGGCGACCGCCGGGGCCACGATGTGCCGCAGGACGTGGGCCCGGCTCACCCCGAACGAACGGGCCATGAGCACGAGTTCGGGGGGCACCGCCCGGACCGCCTTGGCGATGTTCACGACGACGAAGGGCAGGGCCGAGAGGAAGACCGTCGTGACCGGGGTGAGCCACCCGAACCCGAACCACATCGTGGTGAGGAGCGCCCAGATCACGGCCGGGGCGGCGAGCGCGGCCATGGTCAGGTCGGCCAGGGCGTACTCGGCGAACCGGGACAGGCCCATCAGCACGCCCAGGGCCGTCCCGACGATGAGCGCCGCGAGCAGGCCCAGGGTGAAGCGGTTCATGCTCACGGCCAGGTTGGTCGCGAAGTGACCGCCGGCGGCCTCGTCGGCCAGCCGGCCGATCGTCTCGCCGATCGAGGGGACGCGGTGCCCGTACACGGCCGCGAGCTGCCACACGGCGAGCATGGAGAGCAGCGAGGCGGCGAGCGCGATCGCGGAGGACGACGCCGAACGTCCGCGTCGCGACCACAGGGACGCCCTGCGTTCCTCCGGCAGGGGACGGGAGGTCGCCTCCGGCGCGGTTGCGGTGGTCATGCGAGTTCCTTCCTCCAGGCGAACACCCGGTTCTCGACCCGGGCGAGCCCTCGCTCGATCAGGACCATCGCGACGATGAACAACATGGTCCAGGCGAGCATGTCGGCGACCTTGAACTCCTGGTAGGCGCGCCGGATCATGAAGCCGACCCCGTTGTTCGCGCCGAAGACCTCGGTGAGGGCCTCGACCTTCCAGGCCATGGCGAAGGCGTAGCGGACGCCCACGAACACGAAGGCCGTGATGGCGGGCAGGTACACGTGGCGCACCACGTCGGCGGGCCGCCGTTCGAAGGCCCGGCACATGCGCAGCAGCCCGCCGTCGACCGAACGGACGCCCTCGGCGACGTTGATCGCGATGAACGGGACGGCCACCAGGGCCGACACCACGATCGGGCCGGTGGAGCCCACGCCGAAGATGACCAGCCCGAAGACGGCGTAGGCCAGACCTGGAACGTTCCCGAGCACGAACAGCGGCGTCGAGAAGTAGGTCGACATGAACCGGCTGCGGCCCATGACGAACCCGATCGGCAGGCCCGCGGCCAGCGCCAGCGCGAAACCGATCCCGATCTTCACGATGCTCGCCGCGAAGTTGGTGAACGCCTCACCGGAGACGACGAAGCCGGCGACGCGCCCGAAGACCTCGAACGGCCCCGGGAGGATGTTGTCGTCGATGATCCACGCGGCGGCGGCCCAGGCGGCCAGCGCCGCCAGTAGCGAGACCAGGGAGACCAGCCATCGCGAGGGGCCACGGGCGCCGTCGGGTCGTGGACGCCTGCCGCGGCCCCGCTCGTTCAGAGGGTCCCGGCCGGGCGCGGGGACGGGCGGCTCGGTGGTCACGATCGGCGAGGTCACTGGCGCTCTCCTGCCGTGGGGAGGAACTTCGGGTCCTGCACGTCGTCGCCGATGACGCCGGTCTCGCGCATGAGGTCGAAGATCCCGCTCTCGGCCTCCGCCCACTTCCTGTCGAACCGGACGTCCTGGACGACCCAGTCGCGCTCGGCCACGTAGTCCTTCATGAACCGCACGTCCTGGGGGGACTCGACGGCGAAGTGCTGCGGGTAGCGCTCGATGATCTCGTCGCGGTGCTCGCGCCACTCCCTGAGACCGCGCGACCACAGGTCCAGGAAGGCGCCGACCTCCTTGGGGTGCTTGTCGACCCAGTCCTTACGGGCGACGAACACGTTCCCCATCGGGCCGTCGTGACCGGGCGCCTTCAGGTCGGCGAACAGCTGGGCGGACGACTTGCCGCCGTACAGCGCCCGGACGCTGCCCTGGCGCAGCTCGCGCGCGGAGAGGTCGGGGTAGCAGATGCAGGCGTCGATCTCACCGCGGGCGAGCAGGTTGGAGAGGTTCTGGATGTCGGCGACGACGATCTTGAAGTCGGCGTCCTTCCCGGTCACGGAGAGCCCGTGCATCTTCTCCACCAGCGCGTGCCACACCAGCGTCCCGGAGACCGAGGTGAACACGCCGAGCCGCTTGCCCTTGAGGTCCGCGAGGGACCGTGCCGGGTCGCCGGCGCGCACCAGCAGCCGGCTCCGCTCGGAGTTGTAGCGCCCGATGATCACAGTCTCCCGCTCGGTCTCCTCCTCCAGCCCGGGCACCTCGAAGGACGCCGAGGAGATGATGTCGGCGTGGCCGCCGGCGAAGAGCCCGAACTCGTCCCAGGTCGCCGAGGTCTCGATGGAGATGCCGTTCTCCTTCTCGAAGTCCTTGATGATCCCCTCGTCCCGCATGTAGTCCCAGATCGGATCGGGGGCGAAGGTGAACCGGATGACACCGTCGCGCGCCGCCCGCGACGAGGCGGGACCGCCCAGGCCCGCGCTGCAGGCCGTCGACACGAACAGGGCGCCGACCATGAGGAGAGCCGCCAGTGCTCGTGTTCTGTATCTGTTCAACCGCACGGCCTTCCCAACTCTGCTTTCGTGCCGCCGTGTGACAGGGGTCACCGGCCAGAAACAACCATGCTCCGGCGAAGGCGACCACCTCAATGTTTCGGATGACACACCTCCTGGCTCACCAGTGTGCTGCGGTACACAAGCGACCAGGAGAGCACCTCATCGCGAACTCGGGCTCTGACCAGCCAAGATCACCCACACCGGGCCTCCCGCCGCCGCCGGGCCCTCCAGGCGTGCGGGCCTTCGCACCGGCGCCATCGCCGCGGCCGGCGCTGCCCTCGGCGTGTAGAAGCCTCGATCCCGGGCACGCTTCCCCCGACTACGTACCGTCACCGGGGAAACTCCATGAAGATCGGTTACAAGCTCTTCGCCGAGGCGTACCCGCCCAAGGAGATCGTCCGCCAGGCCCGCGAGGCCGAACGCGCCGGCTTCGACTTCGTCGAGATCAGCGACCACTACCACCCCTGGCTCTACAGCCACGGGCACAGCGGATTCGTCTGGTCGATGCTCGCCGCCGCGGCGGCCGCCACCGAGACCATCGGCCTGGCCACCGGCGTGACCTGCCCGTTCATCCGCTACCACCCGGCGATCATCGCCCAGGCCGCGGCCACCACCGCCATCCTGTCCGACGAACGGTTCACGCTCGGCGTCGGCTCCGGCGAACGGCTCAACGAGCACGTGGTCGGCGCCGGCTGGCCCCCGGTCTCCGTCCGCCACGAGATGCTCCGCGAGTCCCTGGAGATCATCCGCCTGCTGTGGTCCGGCGGCTACCACTCGTACGAGGGCAGGCACCTCACCCTCGAGGACGCCCGGGTCTTCGACCTGCCCGGACGGCCACCGCCGATCATCGTCGCCGCCGGCGGCGAGCGCGCCGCCCGGATCGCCGCCGAACACGGCGACGGCCTGTTCGCCACCGAACCCGACGACACCCTCATCAGGACCTACGAACAGGCCGGCGGCACGGGCGGCCGCTACTGCGAGGTCCCTCTGGCCTGGGCCGAGGACGAGGCCGCCGCCGCCACGTCCGCCCACCGCCTGATGCGCTTCGGCCTCACCGGCTGGAAGGTCCAGGCCGAACTCCCCAACCCGATCAACTTCGAGGCCGCCACCGCCTCGATCACCGAGGACGACGTCCGCGGCACCGTCGCCTGCGGCCCCGACCCCGACCGCCACGCCGAGGCCGTCCGCACGTTCGCCGACGCGGGCTTCGACCACCTGGCCCTGATGAACTCCGGCCCCGACGTCGACGGCTTCTTCGACTTCTACGCGACCGAACTGTCCGGTCGCCTCCAGCTCGTTGGCTCTCGATGATCGGCCGGTTATGCTCCAAGAACCCCCCATCGGAGACGGGATGAGTGTCGACGAAACCGCCCCTCTGCGCGTCCTCGTAGTAGACGGCGATCACCATGCCCGCACCGCCGTCGTCTCGCTGCTGGAGGGCAGCGCCGAACTGGAGGTCATCGCCGAGACCTCCGACGGCCACGACGCCGTCACCCTGGCCGGACGCCTGCGCCCCGACATCGTCCTCCTGGACGCCGGCGCCGCCCGCCACACCGCCCCCCTCAGCCGTTCCAGCCGCGTCTTCGTCCTGGCCCCCGACCAGGAGACCGCCGAACCCGCCCTCCGCGACGGCGCCTGCGGCCACCTCGTCCCCGGCGCCTTCACCGTCCTCGACCTCATCCGCGGCCTCCGCGCCGCCAGCCGCCTCACCCTCGGCCTCTCCGCCCGCGAGGCCGAGGTCATGGACCTCATCGCCACCGGCCGCTCCAACGGCGAGATCGCCCGCCAGCTCTTCCTCAGCGAGAAGACGGTGAAGAACCACGTCAACCGCATCTACTCCAAGCTCGGCGTGAGCTCCCGCGCCACCGCCATCGCCCTGTGGCGAGGCATGGTGAGCATCCTCCCGCCCCGGGACTAGGCGCTGCCTCAAAAGCCCCGACCCACGGCGCTCGCCTGGCGGCTCGCGCCTCCTGCACCGGGCCTTGGGAGCGCGACATCGCTTCGCGATCTGCCCGGCGAGGCTCGCCTCCGGCATCGCCCCACCAGGCAGCCAGCGCGCCCCCGCCCTGCCCGAGACCGCGCCGAGACAGGCCCTGGCGCCCCACCCAAACCGATTCGCACTGCTCCGCAGGTCCTGCTAACCTTCTTCATGTCGCCAGGGGGACAACCTCCCCCAAGGCACACCGACAAGCGCCGTTAGCTCAATTGGCAGAGCAGCGGACTCTTAATCCGCGGGTTCGGGGTTCAAGTCCCTGACGGCGCACCCGCTCTGGCCTGGGCAAACGCAACTACAAAAGCGTTTGCCCATCGTCGTTTTGGGCCCATTTGCCCAGGCCTGCTGCTCCTTGTTCGCTCGCCGGTCCCACCCCAGACACCAGGACCACTAACGGCCGTGGCAACGGCCGTTTTCGCCCAGCGCTTGTCATGGCCTATACACCGCCGAAGCAGCCGCATCGTGAGAGGCGCGCACGGCTGCTCCCGGCTGGCGCGGACTGTCGGATGCCCATCTCCTGTCCGTCCGGAACCGGTTGGGCACCCGGCCGACTGTCAGCGTTCATGATCGCAGCAGGATCGCCTGCCGATCTGTATCGATCCCTGCCTCGGCGAAGGCTCTGCGGGTAGCGTGATCCCTCTCAGTTCCGCTCTTGTTGAGGGCCTCAGTACCTGACCGACGTAGACGGGGAAGTCGTGCCGATTCCGGACTACCAAACGCTCATGGCCCCGGTTCTCGCACTCCTGGCCGACGGTCAGGAGTTGAGACTCCAAGAGGTACGCGACCGCCTCGCACCTGCCCTCGGGATCAGCGAGGAGGAACGTCAGGAACGCATCAACAGCGGAACTCCTCGGTTCGACAACCGAGTTCACTGGGCCGTCACCTACCTCTACCAGGCCGGCCTGCTACAGCGCCCGCGCCGCGGAGTCATCCAGATCACCGACCGCGGCAGCGAGGTGCTCAAAGCGAATCCGGAACGAGTCGACAACGAGGTGCTGAACCGGTTCGAGGACTTTCGAGCGTTCAAGAGCCGTACCCGGCCTGGCCGTTCGACCCCGGCCCCGACTGAAGCGGAAGGCCAGAGCACTCCCCAGGAGAAGATCTCCAGCGCGATCGAGGAAGCCAACGAAGCCGTTGCGGCCGAGGTCCTCGAGCGCGTCCAGCAGGCCGACTTCGTCTTCCTTGAGCGCCTGGTCCTGCGCGTTCTGGCCGCGATGGGGTACGGAGGCCCGACCGGCTCGATCAGGCACCTCGGCGGGCCCGGCGACGGCGGTGTGGACGGAGTGATCCGCCAAGATCCCCTCGGCCTGGACGAGATCTACGTCCAGGCCAAACGCTTCGCTACCCACCGCACCATCGGACGCCCTGAGATCCAAGCTTTCGTCGGAGCCCTGCACGGAGCACAAGCCGACCGCGGGATCTTCGTGACGACCAGCAGCTTCACCGCAGACGCCACCGACTACGCCGACCGGGTCAACGCACGCGTCGTCCTCATTGACGGTGCCGCCCTCGCCCGGCTCATGGTCCAGCACAACATCGGCGTACAGGATCAGGAGCGCTACGTCCTCAAGCGTGTCGACGAGGACTTCTTCGAAGAGCTCTGACTCGCAGATCGACCCTCGCCGACGTGGACGACCTGCCGCAGCATGGTGTTCCCCCAGCGGGGGACACTTCCAGCGGTAATCGCCGGTGCCTGCGGACAGGGCAACCAAGGGCAGGCCGCCCCAGGGGAGTCCACTCGGCGCTGCGTGCATCGTCAGCCACCCGATTCCGCCCCTCGGAATCGCCTGGCCCCGGGCCTCTGTCACTCAGGAAAGGTGTCCGGCAGCACAAGACCAATGCGGCTTGCCGACTCTGGGTCTTGTGGGGTGAGTAGCGCCCGCACCCGATGACCGGTTCCGGCCCGCTGGACCGACCAGCGTGAGGCTATGGAGTCCACGATGAACAAGCCCCGCCCGTTCGTGCCCGCGGTACCGGCGAGCCGTAGGCGAGGAGCCGTGCCCGGTCCCCTGCCCGTGTCGGTGACGGTGATGACGACGCGTGATCGCGGGAGCCGCCTGATCGTCAGTCGTACGGGATCGCCTGGAGCGCAGCCGTGAAGGATGGCGTTGGTAACGAGTTCGCTGACCACCAGCTCTGCGGTGTCGGCGCACTCGTGGCCCGGCCCCAAGACCGCCCGGAGCCGTTGACGTACGACCGCCGGCTGCGACGGATCAGCCGGCACCGTGAACACTTCAGCCATCAGGAACGGCCGCGCCCGGCGGCGTCCCTCGCCGGCGCTGCGGCGTCTCCGCGCGCACCACGCAGGAACGCGGACTGGGATATGACGCATCGAGCGGGAGACACCCATGGGCGAACCACCTAAAGCCGAGTCCAGAAGAAGTCGTCCGAGCCGCCACTACACGGTTACTCCGCGTGACGACTCCCTTCACTCTGATGCGCCGCTCTCACGGAGGCCAGATCCGCAAAGCGTGAAGGCCGTGATGCTTCTCGACGGCCGCGTGAACGTCGTGAAGGTAGCGATGCGGCTGCCATTCACGCCCGTGCCGCCGGTTCGCGAGTTACGGTGCTGGCAGGTTCCAATCGGCATGGAGATCACGTGATTGCGAAACAATCGCTTCTGGTCGAGCATCTTGCTCGGCTCAAGTGGACGCCTCGCGAACTCGCCCATGCGATCAACTCCTGGCTGGAGGTCCGCGGCAGATCAGGCGAACGGATCCACCCGACGACGCCCTACCACTGGATCAGCAAGGGCTTCTGCCCCTACGCGCCCTATCCCCAGATCGTTGCTGAAGTCCTGTCCATTGCGCTCGGCCAAGTGATCACTGCGCATGACCTGTGGCCGGACAAGGTACCCCCGGCAGCCGGCTCTCCGAGGACCGCGGCCCACGGCCTGACGGCGTCGTGGAACTCCGATGACGTCGTCGCGCAGATCGCCGAACTCGCTCGTGAACACCCGGACGGCACGGCCACGGTCAGCGGCCCCGACCTCGTCACTCCAGCGCTCGACGGGATCCACCACTCCCCCGGGAAAACAGCCGGGATGGTGGGCGCCGACCGCGTGCGTCCCGCGCTGATGACACTGATCACCCGGCATATCGCTGAACTGCGCCTGCTCGACGACAGGGCAGGTGGCGGCGCTCTCAATCTCCGCTACGTCCACAACGAGTTGCGGACCGTCCTGGACCTGCTGCGCAACGCGGCCTGCGAAGCCGACGTACACGATCGGCTCTTGCTGGTCACGGCCGATCTCGCCCAACTCTCCGGCTGGATGCACTGGGACGCCGGAAACCACGGCACCGGCCAGCGCTACCTCCTTCTGGCCATTCGCGCCGCCCGAGCCGCCGCCGAATCATCAAGCCGCGAACTCCGCACCATTGCCACCGAGAGCACCGCCAACACGCTCGGCATGCTGGCCTACCAATGTGCGCACGCCGGCCACCCAGCAGACGCCGTACGTCTGGCAGAAGCAGCCGCCAGACTCGGGCGCGCCGCTTCCTCCGCAACGCGGGCAAGACTCGCCGGGCGCCTGGCCACCGCGCATGCCGCCGCAGGCGACATCCACGCGTTCCGGGACGCAGCCGAACAAGCCCGCCGACATCTCGACGACCACCATCCGAACGACGCCCCACCGTTCCTCTACTACCTCAACACCGAGCAACTGGACGCCGAAGCCGGTCAGGCGCTCGTCGACCTGGCCCAGCGACGGCCCGCCGAGGCCGGCAAGCTGCTCAGCGAGTCCGTCGACCTCCTCACTCCACTCACGTCCACCGGTCTCCGGACCGAATACCAACGTTCCGCTCTGCTGCACGGCTGCTATCTCGTCCAAGCGCACCTGCACCAGCACGATCTCGAAGCGGCTGTCGCCGCCACCCGCAAGGCCACCGAGCGCCTGGCCGGTGTCCAGTCGGTCCGGTGCCAGGTGCTGGTCAGGCGCCTGGTCCAGGCCTTCGCCCGCCGTGCCCGCAACCCCTACGTCGCCGACCTGCTCCCCGAATTGAATGACGCACTCGATACTGCGTGACCATGGAGACATGGCGCACGCCCTCTCCCCCTTCGAGCGCGACCACCGGCGCGTCGTCCGACCGCGCCCCTACGACCATCCCGATGCCCGCAGGCTCACCAACGAGTTGTACCTGGAACAGCTAGCCCGCTACGCCGCCGCTGACGCCCCCATCGATGCGGTCGAAGATTTCGCACCCCCGAAGGGACTCTTCCTCGTCGCCTATGCCGATGGCGTTCCCTGCGCCTGCGGCGGAATCCGTACATACGGACCGGGAGTGGCGGAGATCAAGAAGATGTACGTCGCTCCAGCATTCCGCGGCCACGGACTAGGGCGCCGCATCCTCGCCGCGCTAGAGCGGGCGGGTCAGGCCAACGGTGCCGTTCGATTCATCCTGGAGACAGGTTCACGCAACACCGAAGCCCTCGCGCTCTACGCCCGCGCTGGCTACCGCCCCATTCCCGCCTACCGCGACCGCGATGCCACCATCAACCGAGCCCTGGCCAAGGACACCACAACCCCCGAGCAGAGTGCCGATTGCTAGGTCTTCCTCCTCGCACCCCGGAGCGAGCGTTCCCAACTGCCACGCGCCGCCGGCCCCCGCGTGAGTGTGAATCCTGGTGAACGGTGTCGCGCTCACTGGATCAGACCGGGGCATGATAAGCCACTATGCCGCCTTCACCATCGTCGTCAGCTCAAGCGGCGCGCGAACGCTTGGGGAGCAAGCTCCGGGATCTCCGCCAGGCCAGGCGCATCTCGGGCCGGGCCTTCGCAGCATCGGCGGGGTGGAAGTCCGCGTCCCAGGTATCCATGATCGAAATGGGCCGCCGGACGATCTCGGCGGAGCATGTGCGGTTGTGGTGCTCGATCTGTGGAGCGTCCGAGCGCCAGACCGAGGAACTGCTCGCTGAGCAGGCGGCCGTGGCGGGGATGTGGATCCCGTACGAGCAGCTGAACCGTGGTGGCCTGCCAGCGGCGCAGAGATCGATCCGCCAGCAGTACGAGGAACTGGTGCTGGCCCGCTCTTACCAGCCGAAGGTGTTTCCCGGCATGCTGCAGACCCCGGCTTACACCCGCGCGGCGCTGACCGGGGTGATCGTGGAGCAGGCGGTGCAGACGCCAGATCCTGATGGTGAGGTCGAGCTGGCGGTGGCCGAACGGATGTATCGGCAGAGCCTGCTCAGCCGGCCGGATGCCCGCTGGTACTTCCTGCTGGAGGAGCCGGTGCTGTGGTACCGGCCGTACCCAGCCGGTGTGCACCGCGATCAGCTACGGCACCTCCTAGAGGTGCGGCGGCGGCCGAACGTGTTCCTGGGGATCATCCCGGTCGGCACCGACCGGCAAGGTGTGCACCCGGAGGAGGCGTTCGACATCACCGACGGCCACCTGGTGACCGTGGAGCTGGTGTCGGGCTACCTGTCAGTGACGCAGCCGGCGGAAGTCGCGCTCTACGTGGCCACGTGGAAGCGGCTGTGGGCGCTGGCGGCGACAGGTGAGGCGGCGACGGAACGGGTCCGCGTCGCACTCAACCGGTTGGATGGTCAGGCTGGGGTGTAGTCGTCGTGCGGGATGCCGCGTTCCCACAGCATCTCGAACATGCCGACGATGGGCAGGACCTTGCGCGGGTCGGCCACGTACTCCATCCGGCCGGTGTCGGTGCCGTCGCCCGCGGTGAAGTTGTAGGCGATGAGGCGCTGGTCGTACATGAAGAAGTCGGCGACAGGGTGCGGTAGGTCGTAGGCCAGGTGGCGGGGCAGCCACCGCAGCTCCTCCCCGGCCTTGAGATTGCCGTAGCTGATGGCGTGTTCCCAGCGGATGTAGTCGCTCACAGGCTCGGACACGATCCTCAGTCGGCGGAACCGGACACCGCGGGCGACAGCGCTGCCGACCAGGTCGATCCAGCCGTCCCATTCGTAGGTGACATCGCCGTCCTCTTGCCATTTCATGAAGGCCGGATCCTTTGGGTCGTACGTATCGCGGGCCTCAAGGTGGACGACGGATCGTTCGGTTCCGGCCAGCAGTTCTTCGAAGGTCGGTTCCCCGGGGCCGTCCCTGCCCGGCTCGTAGTCGCCGGTGAGGGCTTCGAGGAGGCTCTGTTTGAGGTTCGCCGGCGTCCAGATAGCGACCTCGTCGTCAGCGATCGATGTGTGCCGGCCCAGCCGGGCGAGGGTGGCGGGGTCGGTGACCTTGCGGCCGACTTGAAGGACGTCACCGGTGCCGGGGATTACGAGGACAGCCGGGCATTTGTTGGCGGGCGAGTCGTCATCGATCCCGACGAAGTCGACGTCGCCGGAAGGCGGGGTGTTGTGATTTTCGGCCGGTTCGGGCATGAATGGGCTCCCAGCTAACGTTCGCTTCACCTGGTCCTCCTGACCCTGACTGCCGCCCCGGTCGACGGTCAACCCTGCCGGACGGCGCACGGGTGTGAATGTGTGTGAACTTCCTGGCGCCTGCGAGAGCTGTCGGCGAATCTCCTTCCCATGGCCGCTAGGCCGACAGCGAGGAGCCGTTTGGCTCCGGAAGGGGTGGAGGGCCGATGACCATGCGAGGGTCCATGGAAGCCGACGAGTTCGACCTGGACATCAGTGTTCTGGAGTCCGGCGACGCATCAGCCGACCTGATCGTGCTCACTGACGACGGGTGTGGCAGTACATGCGCCAGCCCGTGCGCGACCAACGTTGTCTGACGGGCTCTGACGTTGAACGCCCGGGTTCCGGCCCATGTCCGCACATCTGTCCGGGCATGGTCCGGAACCCGGCAGAACGCTCCCTCGAAGGCGAGACAATGGCATCGAGAGACGAACTCCTGTACCGGTGCGCTGATACGGCGATGGTTCGTGCCACTCCTCACTCGACGTGGCACTGCCGGAATGGCCGGACCTCACCGGCAGTTCACCGGACCACGTCGCCGGATGGCGCGCATGGCTCCGGGCGATCTGGACGCTGGACGAGATCGCCGAGGCCATAGAGCAGGCCAGCCCGACACTGGCCTGGCAGGTGGCGGTGGTGTGCTCGACCTCGACCACGGACGCCCGAAGGGTGCGGCGAACGGTGCTGTCGGTCGTGCGTTACGTGCTCCGGGTGACGGGCAGAGCGACGCCTTTCGGCTTGTTCGCCGGGGTCGCCCCCGCTGGCTTCAGTACCCAACCGGTGGTCGAGTGGGGTGAAGACCATCAGGTTGTCGCGCGGGCCGGCGCAAGCTGGATCAGCGAGGTCATCGCCCAACTGGAAGGCATTCCAGACTTGGTGCGGCGGCTGCCGCTGATGGCGAATTCCCTGGCTTTCGTGCGGGGCGGTCGCCTGGTCGTGCCTTACCCGCCCGGGCGGCGAGCAGGTCAACGTTTCCCGGCTGAAGTATCGCTGCGGTACACCTCACCCGTGCGGATCGCGATGGACACGGCCCGTACTCCGGTCCCGTTCGACGAGGTGGCGGCCTCGATCGCCGCCGCGTTCCCGGCCACGCAACACTCCAAGATCGAGGGACTGATCACCGGCCTGATGGATCACGGTGCCCTCATCAGCAGCCTGCACGCTCACTCCACCACGGCGGATCACTTGGGCCACGTCGTGGAGCAGGTGGAAAAGGCCGGGGCCGGCGAACTGCGGCAGGTCGCAGACCTCGTGGATCAACTGCGCGAGATCCAGGCAGGCCTTGCCGAGTACAACCGGCTGACGGGACCCGCGGATCGCCGGAAAGATAGAGGCGGTGCCCCCAAAGGACGCTTCCAAGCGATCGCGATAATGGCCGGCGAATGCCTGCCCATCAAGGTCTGCTGCCGCGTCCTGAGTGTGTCCGAATCGGGGTTCCACATGTGGCGCAAGCGGCCGCCCTCACCGCGGGCGATCCGGCACGCCTAACTGACCGAGCAGATCCGTCGCGTGCATGCTGACTCCCGCGGCACCTACGGCGGTCAGCGCGTGCACGCCGAGCTCACCCTCGGCCTAAGCATCGCGGTCGGGCACGGTGCGGTGGAGATGCTGATGCGCCGTGCTGGTCTGCGCGGCCTGCCGGGCTCCCGGCGGCGCCGCCCGGTCCACCAGACCCCGACGGCGGCCGATCTGGTCGATCGCCAGTTCGCGCGGACTGAGCCGGACCGGCTATGGGTCACTGACATCGAGCGCCACGAGGCGCTGACGAACCGTGCGGTGGTGAAAGGACACCGTCCCTGGCCTGTCGCAGCGGGCAGGGTGAAGCAGAGGGCAGCCTGAACCGGGAGGTGCCGGGGAGGACGGGAAGCAGCCCTGTCAACGACGAGGCGGGTCAGCACTGCCAGATGGCCCGTGCTCGGCAGGCCTTGCGATGCCCGACATGATCGGCCAGCTACCAGGAGTTCTTACGCTGTACATCGGCCAGCAGAGCACGCCCCAGGTCACCGAACGTCGCCCGCGGCTCCGGCCACTGGAATAACGGCCCGACCACCCAGGACGGTCAACTCCGCCACGCCTCGTCCCAGGACACGACCTGATCGTAAGTGATCGGGAAAGTCACCCCGTGATCGACAAGCCAGCCAACCCACGGTTACAAGATCTCAAATGTAGTACCGGTCACTCATTCACGGGGTAGGCAGCAAAGCCGCGTTGACCGTCTCGGTCCGATTTTCCAGTTACGGCCATCCGTAATTACGAACCCACAAACACCATCTTGATCTGATATTTTCTCTAGAAGCTGAAGTAGCGGCATATGGGCCCGGTGATCCGGGGGCTTTTGGGGGTTCCTGCGCGATGGCAGATATCTTGCCAGGTGGCGTCCCGGCGAATCACGCCGAGGTCAAGGTCATCGAGCTAGTGCGGCGTCGCGGGCCGGACCGGTGGAAGGGTGCCCACAATGTGATGATCGCCCTTCCGGGAATCGAAGAGCGGGAAATCGATCTCATCCTCGTCACGGACTCTTCGGTGGTGCTCATCGACACCAAGGGCGGTCGCGGTCGGGTGACTCCCGCCGGGCCGCTCTGGCGCCAGGGATTGTCGGTGTACGAGAACCCCGCGCAAAAGATCCGCGCCAACGCCCGCGCCTTCAAGACCTGGTTGCAGGACCAGGACCCGCGCCTCCACAGGATCAACGTCGACAGCCTTGTCGTCCTGGCCGGCGAGAACGCCAGGCTCGCCGATCCCGAAGGTCAGGACCACCGAGTCACGATCCCCCTGGCCGATCTGATGACCACGCTCCAGGATGCCCGGCGCCTGCCCCGGCGGCACGCCCCTATCGATCGCAACTACCGCGCATGGATCTTCGAGGCGCTGACCAAGTTGATCGGCCCGGCCTCCGGATTCAAACAGTTTCGTGATTGGAAGACCACAAAGAAGCTCAGCGAGACCGATCGTCTCACCGAGTTCTTAGCTTTCGATGTCGCGAACCCGGAGTCCGGCACCGCGCTTCTCCAGGTACACTCCCCGCCGCCTGAACTCTCCGAAGCCCAGTACCGAGAACATATTCTCCGCATAAGAAATGGATATGACGAACTACACAAGATCGAACCACATCCTCGCATCATCCGTTTCCGTGCCTGTTTCCCTAATCCGGGCGAGGCCGAGGTCGTCACGGTCATGGACCACCACACTCCCTACAATCCCGGAGACGCCCGGCCCGAATTGATCGCCGACCTGCTGGAGGGTCTCGCGCACCTGCATGGGAACGGCGCTCTGCACCGCGCGCTCAGCCCAGCCGCCCTGGTGATCAATATGGACGGCCGCGGCGTTCTCACCCGATTTGACCACGCCCGTACCGGACCGCCCCGCGGAGCTCGGTCGATCGACGGCGAAGCCCTACTGGAGGCACCGGGTGATGATTACCTGGCTCCCGAGTGCGTGGGCCGGCCGGACCGGCTGAGTCCCCGGTCCGATGTCCACGCCGCCGGTGTTCTCGCGTTCGAACTGGCCACCGGCGCACGCCCGGCCGACTTCGATGAACCCTGGGGTCGGCTGGCCGATGAGATCGGGCCGCGGCGGGCGGACATGGTGCGGTCGATGTGCGCCCCGGAGCCGGCCGAGCGCCCGACCGCCGAGCAGGCCTTCCAGGTGTTCTCCGCGGACCCGGAACCCGATTACGCCGATCTCCCGGCAGGGTTCGAGATCGACAAGTACGAAGTGGTGGCACGCCTCGGCGAGCCCGGCGCCCACGCGGTGGCCTACCACGTCCGCGACACCCTCGACGGCGGGGACCGCGTCCTCAAACTGCTGCATCGTGACCTCGTGCACGCGAGGGAGCGGGTGCGCACGGAGCACGCCATTCTCAAGCACATCAGCCACCCCGCCGTCACACGCCCCGTCCACACCAACCTCTACGACGGCGCCATTCCCTACCTGGTCTTCGAATACGAGCAGGGCATCAGCCTCGCCGAACTGAGCGTTATCGAGCTGGAGGAGGTTCGCCGATTCGGTGAGCAGCTCGCCAAGGGGCTGGAGGCCCTGCACCAGAAGGGCATCCATCACCGCGACATCACCCCGCAGAACCTGCTGTGGACGGGTGAGAGCTGCACGATCATCGACTTCAATCTCGCCGTCCAAGCAGGTGAGCCGGCCGCTCCGGGGATCGGCACCCCGCGGTATCTCCCGCCGGATCAGCCCGTGGGACGGGAGCTGACCGCGGCGGAGCTCACCGATCAGGACGTGTACGGCCTGGCGCTGTGTCTCTACGAGGCGGCGACCGGAGACTACCCCTGGGATGCCGAAACGCCACCACCCGGCGTCGCTCCGCGTCGGCTCAACACCGACCATGATCTCGCCGACATCCTGGACAAGGCGCTCGCGCCGGATCGTGGTGATCGTTTCCAGTCCGCCGCCGACCTGTACGAGGCACTTCACTACGGGCTGCGCGCGCGGGTGCGCAACTGCCGCCCACGCCTTCTGGTCATCGACGACCATCACACCAGCACGATAAAGGGGGAACTGGAGCCGGACTATGACTGTCACACGCTGAAGTCGAAGCAGGCATGGGACGAATTCCTCGCCAACGGCGGTCCCCTGGAGTTCGACGGCGCGATCGTCGACCTGCACCTGTCCCCCCGCAGCCTCGGGGAGGGCATTGAGATCATCGAGTACCTGTGCCGCCACACCGATATCCCCATCGCAGTGATCACGATGAACACGGGGCAGCGGGACGATGAGTTCAATGCCGGGCTCCGCCACCGGCATCGGGTGGTCAGATTGGAGCACAAGCACGGCGAGGACTGGCTGGATAGCATCCAGGAAATCGCGAGGATCCTGACCGCCGAGACCGGGACGGAGGCGTCCCGCCGAGTCCTCGCGGTCTTGGATTCGGCGATGTACTGGATGAAGCTGCGCACCGGGGACGTCGCTCCCGATGATCCGCTGCTGAAGCGCCGCCAGGACTTCTACACGGAGTACGACGAGATCGACATGCTGGCGCGCCAGGTCAGGACGGTGGCGGAGTTCCGGGACCTGGATCGGCGGGCGCTCCGGCTGTGGCGGGAGTGGTTCCAGGAAACAGCGGCAGGCTGATCTGGATGTGGGCTCCCCGCAGGCCGGCCGGCCCCGAGCCATCGCTCAGCACGTCCATGTCCCCGTCGTAGATGCCCTCGATGACCTGGCGGGCGAGCGCGTTGCCCTTGCCGCTCCCCCCAGTGGCGACGGGCGCCGTGAAACCCGGGCCGTTGTCCTCGATGGAGATCAGACAGGAGTCACCCGCGGAACGGACGGTGATCGTGGCGCGGCCATCCGGTGGGGTGGCGGTGTTGGCGGCGGCGTTGCGCAGAAGATCTTCGATGACCATGGTGAAGACGTAGTCGTTGACCCGCACAGGCAGCGGTCCCCCGGCTTCCCGCAGATCGAGGTGGAGATCGCCCCAGGTCGCGTCGTGCCGGTTGCGCGCTCCACGCAGCAACGGCTCCACAGGCTGGATCCGCGGTTCGGTCATGCAATCGGCATACCGCTTGCTGAGGGACACGAAATTCCGCACATGCTGGCGCGCCCGCGCGGTCAGCTCCGTCGCGGCGTGCGGATCGGACGCGGCCGTGGCGGCATCGAGGAGGTCGCCGATCCTGCGGAGTTCGTTCGCCACGTGGTGACTGATCAAGCTGACCATCTGGTCGCCATAGCCGAGCGCGGTGAGCCGCGGGTCCGTGAGCACGTGGTCGTTCATCCGGTGCACGGAGGAGATGGCCAGATCCCGCGACCGTGCGGGGTTCTCAGCTCTGAACAGGTCACGGATGCCGTTGAACGGTAGCGCGTATCGCCCGGCGAAGCCGGGCAGGAACAGCCCCGCCCCGACGAGCAGGTCCAGCGCCGCGGGAATGTTCCCCTCCTGCGCGCGCAAGGACTCGCGCGCCTCGGGCAGGCGCTGCGGCAGGCGCGTGGGGCCGGCGATCAGTACCGCCATGTCCTCCTTCAGCTGGTCGATGTCGAACTCATCACCCCGACGCTCCCAGTAGTAGAGGGCGGCGGTCCGGAACAGCGCCGCGGCCGTGTGATCGGTCAGCACCGATTCCAGGTGCCGCCGCATCCGCTGGCTCAGCGCCTCGTCCCGCCTCACCGCGTCGATCGCGGCGACCTCCACTACGTGGGCACGTGGTCGCCCGTCCCCCGGTACGAGCTGCGCGAGGAGCTCGGTCAACAACTGCGGATTTCCGCCCGTCTCATACCTCAGCAGGTCCTGGGCGACCGCGTCGGCGGAGATACCGAGCAGATCCAGCAACCACGGCATCTCGTGTTCGGCCATTACACGGAACGGAATAGGGACGGCGATCGCGCGAGGTACGGGCAACCGGGAGCCGATCAGCCGGAGCAGGTTGACCGACCGTCTGCGCGCCGGTGGCACCCCACCCTCGGTGACCGGTGTGAGCAGGCTGATCAAGGCCAGCAGGTCGACGCGCGCGCAGGGGGCGGCGGGGTCGTCGGCGGCGGCACGCACGGGAGTTCCGGGGCCGAGCGTGATCCATAGCGCGGGATCGGTGCCGCCGGGCGGCGGACAGCCCGCCGGTGCGATCCAGGTCGGCAGTCCTTCCGGAACGGCCGGTGTGACGGGGGGAAGGTCGTCGTCGCGGTCGAAGCGGATCCTGGTCAGCATTCCGCCGTCGTGGGCCTCGGCGGTGTACCGGGACGAGTCGCCGCCGATCAGCCGGTGCAGCGCCAGCACGAAGTCGAGCACGCTGTGGTGATCGACCCCGTCGACGATCCGCCGCATGACCCGGATCAGGTCGAGCGCAGCCTCGTCGTCCTCGCGGGGCAGCCACGGCGTGTACGCGGGCGTCGCGGGAGGGCGCTCACGCAGGCACCATGACAACAATTCCGCCGCTGTGACCTCGGTGTCGGGGAACGTCCAGCCTGGCCGCAGCCGCGGGATGGCCAAGGGCCCGTCCGTGGTGGTCCCGCCGGGACCCATCTCGATGAGCCGCCCCGCCACGTCGAAGTGCCCGGAGCCGATGCAGTCCGTGACCGCCTGCGTCCATTCGTCGCTGTCGGTCTCAGCTTGGCGCGCCTCGAAAAGCCGCTCCAGCTCCTGGACGCGCTTGCGCTCGGCTTTCGCTACCCGGCCGAGCTCCTCCTCCAGCCGCCGCAGCTCCAGGTCCCACTGTCGAGCACTCAGGTCGATGTCCTGGTCGTCCGTGCCGACGAGCCAGGGCACGTCCGGTAGTTCCACGCCGACACGGCGCGCACGGTCGGCCAAGGCCGTCCATTCCCGGCGCAGCCGCGCCTCGAGGCGGGCGGTCGCCTGTGTCTGCAACTCGCCGACCTCGGCTGTTTCGGCCGCCGACAGCACCGATGCCGACAACAGGGCATCGAGGGCGTCGAACTCCTCGTTCTCGATCAACCACTTCGCGGTCCGTATGGGCGCGGCGGGCCGGGCGAGACCGGGGACCAGCGCCGCCACCAGCACCTCGGGGCGGCGTTCACCCGATTCGACGGCCACGGTCAGTTCCGGGTAGAGCCAGCGGCCGGACCATTCGCCGAGCACCGCGTCCAGGACGTCCGACTGGTCAGTCATCCGCGTCCTCCAGGTTCAGCACGTGGGCGAGATCCGCCAGGCAGGCGCGAGCCAGTTGCCGCTCCGTCGGTTCCAGCTGAGCCGCCGCCGACCGCAATTCGGGCATGAGCCTCGTGAGCCCCTTCTGCAGGGTGGTCGCGGCGGAGAGGACCGGCACGTTCGGACCGGCTCCGGACTCGCCCGTGTCTTCTTCCGCCAGGTCGGCCAGGGCACGAGCGTGCTGGACGACCGGGCGCAGCCGGAGCACGAAGCTGTCCAGGAGCTTGGAATGCAGCGGGGGCCGGTTGGGCGCCACCTCCGCGCCGGTCTGATTGATCAGGACGATGAGCTGCTTCCTGATATCGCCGCGCCGGTCCAGTGGGCCGGACAAGAACGCCCGAACGCCCTCGGCATCCTGGTGTTCCACGGCCGTGGCCAGCCGGCCGAACGGCCCGTCGGTGCGGAAGAACGCCACCAGGATCTGCCGCGCGAGGACAATCTTGGCGGTGAGCTGCTGCGCGGCGGCGAGAGCTCGGGCCAGCTCGTCCCAGGCCGCCACCTCCCGCTCGCGTCGGCGGTCCAGTTCGGACAGGCTGCTCAGCAGGGCAGGCGTCAAGGGGGCGTTGGCGGCATCGAGGTAGTCCCGGCAGAGGTCGCCCAGGGCGTGCCAGGGTTCGGTGGTCTCCTTGCGTAGATCGGACAACCATTCACGGGCGCCATGAGAGCGGTTCACCACCATTTCCGCCGAGGCCACCGCCATCAGCGCGGCGGCTTCGCCGCTTTCGGGCTCATCGAGGAGGGCCTCCAGGAGGGCGTCGGCGCAGAACCGGGTGCCGCGGGCGGCGGCCGTCACCGCCAGCGCCCGGCGTGGCCTGGGGTCGGCGGCGGGGTCGGCGGCGCGCAGCAGCGCGGCCTCGACGAATCGGCGCCGTTCCCACAGGTCGCGGATCAGCCAATGTCGCCAGCGGGTCGCTTGGTCGGTGTCGGGCGGCGTCATGGACAGTGCGCGGGCCGCCGCGATGCGCAGGACGTACGCGGCGCCAGCCGAATCCAGGGCGGACAGCACCGGCCAGGGGTCATCGGCGGGCAGCAGTTCGGCGACGACGTTCGCCAGCCGTTCGGGCTCGCCGGCCGCCGCCAGCAGCGGGTCGAGCAGGCGCTGGACGGCCGGATCGACCTGCGGTGCGTCGACCGGGGCGAACCTGGCGGACCGGGGCGCGGCCTCGTCGCCTCCGCCCGCGCCGAGGGCGGCGGTGACCTCGGCGGCGAGGACGGGGTCGGTCAGCCACAGGCTCAGCTCGGATCGTTGCAGGTGCGGCGAGCCGAGCGTGCGGAATCCGCCATATGACAGGAAGTTGAAGCTGCCGACCAGGAGTTCGTCGTCGCAGACGATCGCCTTGGCATGGTTGCGGTCCTTGCGGACCGTGATCCGGTCGGGGTGGGCGTGAGCCAGCCACCTGAGCCGTTCGACCGCACGCGTCCCGCGCTCCTCGGCGCTTTCCCGGTCGTAGATCAGCGTGATGCGCAGCCCACCGGATTCAGCAAGCCGGCGTTCGAGGTCGGCGGCGAACCGGTCGTCGACCACCTCGTCGGAGATCTGATCCGATGCGATGACGAGCCGGCGTTCCGCCCTGCCGATGGCCCGCCACATCAGCTCGCGGTGTCGGCCGTCGGTGGCCATGTCGATGCTCGGCAGGGTGCGGGCCGCGAGCTCGGCGCGCAGCCCTTCGGCGTAGGCGGTCCACGCGGCCGCCCAGGCCCGCACCCTCTCCTCGCCCGCGTTGTCGAGGTCGGGGTCGGCGGCGGGGAACGATGCTTCCGGATCCGTTTCGTCGGGCGGCTTGTGGACGGCGCCTTCTTGAGGGTCGAGCAGCTCGAAGTCGGTGGCGTGGCTGAAGAGCTCGCGGCTGGTGGGCCCGTCGGGAATGGCGGCGCGTGCCCAGCCGAGCAGGTCGAGAACGACCTCGCTGCCTTTACCGGAGGCATCCGACACCAGCAGTCCCACCTCTCGCCGGGTGCCCTTCGTGCCCAGGATGTTGCTGCTCGTCACGAGTGCCCGGCGGTCGTCACAGATGACCGCCTTCGCATGGGTCCGCGCGGGCAGCGGCGACCGTACGAACTTGACGGCGGACGGGATGCGGGCGAGCGAGTCGAGGCTGTTCTCCGCCATGCGGTCGAGCTTGTCCTTGTGGTTCATCCCCCACACGATCACGATCTGGACACCACGGCGGCGGGCCTCGGCGAGATCGTCCTCGTAGTGCGCGAGGCTGTCGAAGTGGACCCAGGGGCAGACGAGGACGAGCTGGACACGCGCGTCGGCGATGAGCGAGCGCACCGTCTCCACATGCTGTTTGCCGGTGATCGTCTCGACGATCGCCTCCCGCCGGTAGCGCTGGTCCAGCAGCGAAATCAGGCCACGGGCGTCCTGACAGAACTCCTTGTGCCGATTCCATCGCTGCCCGGGCGGGATCTCGGCGGCACGGGCGGCCCGTTCGAGGAGTGCGTCGAGTCGGTCGGCGAGGGCCGGCTGGTCTCCGGCCAGCGGAACACGGTTGGCCAGCGCCTTCAACTTCAGCGCGAAGGGTTCGTTCGGATGCCGCTCGACGAGGTTGGCCAGCACGGCCTCCGCGGTCTGCCGCCGTGTCTCCGGATAATCCCGGTCCGTGATGCGGACGATCAGCCGTTCGCTCGCCGGGTCGCGCGCCGCCGTGACCTCGACCGGCAGCCATCTCCTGCGCGGCGTGTCCCGCAGCCCCGGGGTCAGGCTCGCGCTGATGAGCCGCTTGCCCCTGTTCGCGCGGGCTCCAGCGGGTTCGCGCGCGGCCCGGTCGAAGTGGTGTCGCAGGGCGCGGAACAACTCGCTGAGCGGTGTGTCCCTGAGCGTGAGTTCCGGCCGGGGGTGGTGGATCAGGGCGTCCCGTTCGGGTATCGGACCGGAGCCCGGTACCGGCTGCACCAGCCCGCCGATCCGGTCGAGCATGATCTCGACGACCTCTTCGACCGACTCGGTGCTGGGCAGACCCTCCAGATCTCCGTCCGCGCGCGACCGGGCGAGCTTCCCGCTGAGCGCGATCTGGCCGGTCCTGAAGTCGAGGGTGACGTAGCCCTGCCGCCACATGTCCTGCAGCAGGTCGAGCACTACCCGGCGCGTGAGCCCGAGCAGCTCGGTGAGCTGGTGGACGTCGAGACGCTCGGCGGCGGTACGAGCGGCGATCAGCTGCAGAGTGGTCTTCTCTATGGGAGAGATGGTGTCGCCGTAGCCGAACCGTGCCCGGACCGGCAGGATGTCGCAGGGGAAGAAGAGCGTCAGCGTCTCGGTCATGCCTCCCCCTCGAGAACGGCCTCGGCGGGACGCACGATGCCGAATCTGCTCACCGCGGTAGTCAGGAGCTTCCAGAACTCCAGGTCCCGCCCAGAGACCTCGCCGACGGTCGCGAAGTGGGCGAAGTCGCCAACGATGATCAGCTGGCTGCGGGCTCGGGACATCATGACGTTGATGATGTTGGGGGAGGCGAGGTAGCCGATGCTCTGCTTGAGGCCACCGCGCATGGTCGCGCGGACCAGGGAGACGATCACCACGTCGGCCTCCCGTCCCTGAAAGGAGTGGATGGTGTGGACCAGGGATCCGAGACCGCGCGCGTCACGCAGCTCCCCGACCTGCTCGAGGTAGGGGGTCAGGATCGCGAGCCCGTCGTTTCCGGGTGGCGTCCCCATCTGCCGGACCAGCTCGCCCACCACCCGAGCCTCGCCGGGGTTCCTCCAGCGCGGCTCGTCTCCGCGGTCGGGCATGTCACCGGTGTCGAGCCAGACCAGGGGTCGCCCGCGCAGCCCGACCGGCTGGCGCACCCAGCTGGAAGGGATCGGACGTCCCTGCAGCAACCCGGACTGCGGCAGGCCGTCGGGATCAGCGGTCTTTGTCAGGTCGGGATAAAACACCCTGCCGACGCATTCGCGGATCGCGTCGCTCATGCGGAACTGATGGCGCAGGCGCTGCAGCGGTAGCTGGTCCTTCTTGGGCACGGCTCCGTCGGAGTACCCCTTGAAGATCCGCGCGAAGGCGTCGAACATCTCCATGTACTCGGTCTTGCGCGCGTAGATCTCGGCGAAGGTCGGGCTGGGGTCGCCCGCGCAGCCCTCGATGAAGCGCTCGAAGTCGTCCCGGCCGTGCGCGCCGATCTGCTTGTGATCACCGATCAGAGTCCATCGGGTGCCGCGCACCAGGGGTATCGCCAGCTCGGTCGTCCACGCCTTGGCGGCCTCTTCCAGAATCACCCAGTCGAACTGGGCGCGCGGGCCTCCGGGAGTCACGTTCTCGGACGTGGCCATCGCGCAGGTGGCGAAGACCACGTTGGCCGAACGCTGCAGCCGGTCGCCGAGCTCGGGCCAGATGTGATCGCGTGCGTCGGACCTCAGCATGGTCCGCCAGGAGCGCAGTACCGGCAACACCGGGTCGTCGGAGGGCAGCCGGTCGAGCATCGCGTCGACCCGGTCGCGCACCCTCCCCAGTTCCCGTGCCGTGCCCTGTTCACGGAGCCAGGGCCGCACGATCGGCGAGACCCGGGCGTTGTCACGGGACTCCCCGGAGGCGATCCGGACGGCCACGCCGTCCCACGCGGGAGCGGGACGGTCCTTGCCGTCCAGCGCGCCCAGCCCGCGCAGCACCCGCTCGGCGAGATTGTCGAGCGCGAAACCGGACTGCGCTGAGATCAGGACGCGGGCTCCGGGGTACGCGGCGAGATACCGCTGCACGGCCTCCGCCACAAGCCTGGTCTTGCCCGTTCCCGGCGGGCCCTGGACGGCGAAGAACGGCTGGTAGGACAGCATGTCCCGGAGGGTTTCCCGGGCTTTCGCGCCGACCAGCTCCGCTCCCGCCTGAGCCCAGCGCTCGGAACGTGTCTTGATGCTCTTCGGCTTGCGCAGCTGGCGCAGCAGTTGTGCCGAGTCGGCCAGTTCCCAGAAGGCGGCGGTCTGCCGGTACAGCGCCGTGCCCGTGCCGCGGTCCTCTGCGGGACGGATCCAGCCGATGGCCGGTGGCAGCGCACGACGCGCGCGTTCGTGGGAACGCAGCGGGCTGACCTTGATGCGGTCCTGCCCGGACTGCTCCGTCAACCGCCAGTCCTCACTTTCGCTCCAGGCGGGCATACCGCCCCGGTCGGGGCAGATCTGCACTTCGGCGTCCTGCCCGGTGCTGTCGCCCAGCCCGCCGAAGAACGTGGCGAACTCCAGACGCGCTCGGGAGTCGTCGATCTTGGTCAGCAGGGAGTTCTTGCGGATGCGCTTGAGATCGCGCTTTCGGTCGTACTCCAACTCGAAGCCGCCGTGCTCGGTCTCGATGAGCGTGTAGGGATAGAACCGGGCCTGCAGATGGGCACCCTGGAAGTCCAGCGTCCATTCGATCAGGGTCCGATCGCGCTGGTCGGCGGGTGATTCCAGGACGGGACGCCGCAGCGATTCGATGAGCGGCTGCCAGCTCGGCCGGTCCGCCAGCACTGCGTCGATGGCACTCTCGCTCATTTCGTGCGAGAACAGCTCGACCGTCGGCAGCGTGATGCGGGGGGCCTGCTGCAGCAGGTCGTCGAGATGCCGGCGGAAGCCGGAGTGGTCGTTCTGTACCACGTACTTGATGATCAGCGCCCGTGGCTCCGTCGTGCCCTCGCCGCCGAAGGCGGCGGACCTCCTGTAGAGCTGGCAGAACCACGCCCCGCGCGAACCAAGAAGCAGGATCGTGGCCTTTTGTTTGGCGGCGGGCTCACCCCCGGGAACGTAGGGGTCGGCGCCGTGCTCCACATACAGGATCTGAGCGTCCCTGAGATCTTCACCGATGACCGTCTTGAGTTCCTCCTCGCCAGCGTCGGTGGCCGCGCTGTGGGTGATCCAGTCCCAGGAGAGCAGGGTGGAGTCGGAGTGGCCCGGCATGTAGAGGACGGCGCGGGGGAGCGCGTCGTCGTCCCGCTGCTCCCAAAAGGCGACGAGGTGGTTGAGGTCGTGGACCAGGCGTTCGGCGACGTCCCTGGTGGTCGGCCTGGAGCCGGGATCGTCGGCGAGCATGTGCGCCAGGAGCGCGGCGAGCTTGGCCGGGAGCGAACCGTCGCGGGTGGCGTCGCGCATCGCCTGGTGTCGTCCGCGAACATCGGCGGCATCGGCGTCCGGGGGGATCGGCGGGAGCATGGCGGGGTCGAAGAACCACTCCCAGACGATCGCGGCCAGGCTGAAGACGTCGGCGTTCGGGCCGTCCTGGAAAGCGGCGCCCTCCAGGAGAAAGGGCAGGCGTTCCGGAGGGCAGTACCGCAGTGGTTCGTGGTCGTCGAGGCGGCGCCGGAAGAACTCGCGGAGCAGGCCGCTGTCGGCCTTGGCATCGATGGCCGACAGATCCAGCAGATTGCCGATCAGCGTACTCATCTCGAACCGCGCGATCCACATTTCGTGATTCTTTTTGGGGTCCACATAGATCGTCGCCGGGGAGAGATTGCGATGCACGGCCCCGAACTCGTGGAGTTCCGCGAGCGCCTCGGCCAGCGCGGTGAATCGGTTGACCGCCAGCGCCGGGTTGTCTCGCATGTAGGGGGCCGCCCCGGGCGCCGCCATCGAGTAGTCCGATCCGCGCGTGGCGATGATCGCCATGCCCTCGGTCTCCACCCCCGCCTGCCGGATGTCCTCCGCCTTCTCGTAGCCGCCCTCCAGCACTTCGGCGACGCCGCGCAGCGCGGAGTTGCCCAGCCGCATCAGAACCCTGAGTTCCTGCTCCCAGAGGGCGCCGCCCAGCTCCTCAATGCCGGTGTAGACATGCAGGTCGACCGGTGCGTTCTTGTCGTCAAGCAGCCGGTAGAACCAGACGGCACCATCGATGACGGGCATGCCGCGCAGTACTCCGCCGGGCGCGGAATAGGGGCCGTAGTGGCATGCCGGACCGGCGTAACAGAAATGCCGCACCAAGCGGTCGACATCATCGATGGTGGCCACGAACCGCCTCCCAAGCCCCATAGCAGGTGCGCCCTACGATAAGGAACTATCTTGGCATGACCTGCCGAAAGGGGTAGGACGGTCCGGTCAATGCGGTAGGCCACATGAGGTCCCAGGGCGAGACGCTGGCGGAGTGGGAGTGTCTAACGAACGGCGGATCCGATGATCAAGGAGACGCCAGGTGACCAACCTCGTCGCCGAGAACGAGTCCGCCGAGCAGCCGGTCCAGACGCCGGCCGGGTGCGGCGTCGGACGAGCAGCTGGTTGCGATGCTGGTGGACCGTGCTCGAACCAATGGGCTGCAGCTGACCGGCGAGGGCGTGCTGCTGCAGCAGCAGCTGACCAAGCGGGTGCTGGAGTCTGCGCTAGAAGGCGAGATCACCGACCACGTCGGCTATGACAAGCACGATGCTTCCGGTCGGGGCAGCGGCAACAGCCGTAACGGGACCCGGGCCAAGACCGTGCTCACTGATGTCGGCCCGGTCGAGGTCAAGTTGCCCCGCGACACCGGCGGCATCTTCGAACCGCAGATCGTGCGCAAGCGGCAGCGCCGGCTGACCGGCGTGGACGAGATGGTGCTGTCGCTGACGGCCAAGGGCCTCACGCACGGGGAGATCAGCGCGCACCTGGCCGAGGTCTACGGTGCCCAGGTCTCCAAGCAGACCATCTCCACGATCACCGACAAGGTCATGGACGGCATGGCCGAATGGCAGAACCGGCCCCTGGACCGCGTCTATCCGGTCCTGTTCGTGGACGCGATCAATGTCAAGATCAGAGACGGGCAGGTCGCGAACCGGCCGATACGGGCGGATCCATGCCGTCGTTAGTGATTGCCTGCCCTCAGTCCCCCGACCGCCCTGCAGTGCACCCGATGTCAGTCTTGGCGGCTACGCTCTATACACGTTCTCCCACAGCGTCCAGGTCGGTCCGGAACGTTTTCGAACGACAGTGCGAGGAGTGGTGGTCGATGAGCAGAGCTTCCGAGCAGAACGGCACCGAATCGGTCGAGGCAATCGTGCCGGAAGGCAGCTTGGAGCTCGCTAGTGCGGTGGAGGCTATCCGGGGTCAGCTCTCCGAGGCGATGGAGCGCGCCGAAGCTCATCGGCTTCAGTTCGAGCTCGGCGACATCGAGATTGAGTTCACCGTAACCTTGACTGACGAGGCCAAGATTGACGGTGGGGTCAAGGTCTGGGTCCTCAACGCTGGAGGTTCCACTGCGAGCTCCGCCGCAGCCGCCCACCGAGTGAAGTTGACCCTTAAGCCCCGCGATATGCACACCGGCCGGTCGCCGCAAGTGTCTGACACCGTACGAGCAACGCCGCCCCGGTGACTTAGCACCGGTGGCAGGACCGAAGGCGTTGACGACTGGGGGACGACTGCGGTGAGGATCACGCACCGGGTGGTGGATGTGCTCCACGGATCCAGATTCGGGTCCGGTTTCCTGGTCACCGATCGACTCGTACTCACAGCCAAGCACGTTGTCAGTCCTGGGGAGGACGCCTACGTGCGTACTCTCTCCAATGGACGTCAACTGCGGGTCGAGCTCGTGTGGTGGGGGTCTGACGTCGACGCCGCGTTGTTGCGGATCATCGACTCAATCTGGGTTCCGCCCGAGGGACTCGCCCCCGTCCGTTGGGGTCGTCTCATCACGATGAAGTACTCGGTTCCATGCGAAGCGATCGGTTTTCCGTGGTCTCAGGAGCAACCGGATGGCAGACGCGACACCGAGCACCTGCGCGGGGAAATCAACCTGGGGACCGGACTTCTTGACGGCCGTTACCAGATCTCTGTGTCCAGCGGTGCGCCGGACACGCCCGCGGTAGGCCTGGCCTGGGCTGGAATGTCCGGCGCCGCGGTGGTCTCTGGCGAGCATGTTGTTGGACTGATCGCCGACGAGACACCTAGGTTCGCACGCGACAGGCTAACCGCCGAACCCGTCACGCGGCTCCTGCCGGACGAAGGCTTCCGCGAGCTGTGGTCGGAAGAGACAGGCATGCCTCCGGTCGCCGAGTCAGTCGAACTCGCTGACTTGGGAACGCCTCACCGCCGGCCGAGTCGAAAGAGCTCCCCCGCGTCGTTGTTGCGGGCCGAAGCTGAGGTGGTGCGGTTCCGGGGTCGATCCGGCGAACTCGAGACCCTTCTTGGATGGTGTGAAGGGGTAGGGCCGGGGATGCAGTTGCTCACCGGGCCGGGCGGACGAGGAAAGACCCGGCTGGCTCGCGAGCTGGCATCTCAGCTCCGCGCCCAAGGCTGGGAAACCATCTGGCTCCGGCAACGGGCGATCGATTCCTACGAGCCTCTCCGCGACAACGAGGAGCCGGTGCTTGTCGTGATCGACTATGCCGAGACGCGAACGGAGCAGCTCCGTAATGTTGTCTTGGCTGCAGTGGCGCATAGCGGACCAGCGCTTCGGATCCTGGCTCTTGCTCGGTCGGAAGGCGAATGGTGGCAACAGCTCAGGGAGGATCTCGCCCCGGACGCAGGCATGTTCCTGGACGAGGTTCGTGTATCCCGGCTATCGGCCCTCGAGGAGACTGTGGAGGGGCGCCACGATGCCTTCCAGGACGCTCTCTCCGATCTCAGAGATGCGCTCCCGAGCAAGCACCGGCCCGCAAAGTCTTTGCCGCCGCCCAGTGACCTATCCCATCCCAGGTACAAGTCACCGCTCACACTGCAGATCGCCGCCTTGGCCACCTTGTTGCAAGTGACGCAGCCGGTTGATCTACCCCCGTCTTCCCCCTACGAAGAGGTCCTACTCGAACACGAGCGACGCTACTGGATGACCGCTGCGTCACCCTATGGGGTCACCGTCCACCGGGAGACGCTCGACCTCGCCATTGCAGCAGCCACCTTGTTCGGTGCGGCGAGCCGAAAGGAGGCCCTCGCCCTACTCACCTCTGTCCCAGGCCTATCCGATCAGCCGCATGATATGCGTCTCCGCGCCGCCAGCTGGTGGCGCGACCTCTATCCCTCGGTGGATGACCAGCAATGGGGCGGCCTGGAGCCCGACCTTCTGGGTGAGCATCACATCGCTCGCGTGCTGCGTCGGGACTCAGGCGTGCTGGGCTCACTCTTCACGTCCGCCTCGGCCGAGCAAGCCCAGCATGCAATTACAGTCCTCTCCCGTACGTCGGCCCACCAAGATGACGTAGGAGAGCTCCTTCCACCGCTGCTGCTTGAGTTCCACCACCTTGCCCCACTCGCCATCCCCATCGTCGCCCAGAGCGAGGACCCAGCCGCCCTGGTGCGGGCGCTTACCGAGTTCATTAGATCCCCGGCCCCACCCACTGACGCCCTAAGGGCGGTGGCAACAGCGATCCCCGATCACACTCAACGACTTGCCGAACTGGCGGTCGAAGTCTGGATCGACCTCGCGAGAGCCTTGGACGAAGTCGAAGAAAAATCTCCGTCCCACATGGAGGCTCTCGCGACGGCGAGGAACAATCTCGCCAACCGCCTGGCAGCCATCGGGCTCTACGAAGACGCCGCAGTGGTCGCTGGCCGTGCACTCGAGGAGCTCAATGCCCTATCCGATGCTCTGCCAGGTGGAGCTCGAGACCTCCGCGCACACGTCCTGCACAACCTTGCTGCACACCTTAACGAGGCTGGCCAGCCCCGCGATGCCCTCCAGGCCCACGCCGAGGCGATCGAGGAGTACCGGGCAATGGCCCAGCACGATGCGAGCGCTCATCTTCCCGACCTCGCCATGGCGCTCAATTCGTACGCGATCAGTCTTGCCCAACTCAACTGCGGCGATGAAGCGCTAGCTGCGTGTCAGGAAGCGGTTGCTATCCATCGCACCATCGAGGCCTCTGATCCCGGTACCCACCTTGATGGCCTCGCCTATGCACTTAACACACTGGGCGCCCGCCTGAGCGAGAACGGACTTCACGACCATGCCGTTGCCGTCGGGGAAGAGGCCGTGATGGTCGCTCGGCGGCTCTCGGAGCACGACCGAGATTCCCATGTGTACTTGCTCGCAACGACGCTGAACAATTACTCGGCCCATCTCCGGCGCGCTGGTCGTGACTCTCTCGGGGCGGCAGCTGAGGCGGTCCATCTCTACCGCACGCTGGCCGAGAGCAATCCTCGCGGCAACCTTCCCCGTGTGGCAGGTGCCCTGGCCAACCTCGCCGGGCATCTCGGCAGCGTCGGCAGGCATCAGGAGGCCCTGCGGTCTCTTCAGGAGGCCATAGAGATCTACGAGCAGCTTCCCGATGACGTTCGTAAAGGATTCCTCCCCCGAGAGGCTCAGACACTCAGCAATCTCGGAAACCGGTTGGCAGCCCTCCACCGTCCCGAGAAGGCGGCAGAGGCTTGTCGGCGGGCAGTAGAGCTGATGATTGCTCTCGCCGCCGACTCGGCGGTGCACCTCGCTGACCTCGCCAGGTGTCGCGCGAACTATGCCGCCCGCCTTGCCACCCTCGGGCAATTCCACGACGCGGTCCGGGAAGCGACCGACGCGGTCCAAATCTATCGAGAGCTTGCCGATCTGCAGCCGGGACGCTACGAGCGCGAGTTCAGCGGAATGCTCGCGACCTTAGGCTCAGTTCAGGTCATGACCGAGGACTACCATGCTGCGGCCAGAACGCTTGCTGAGGCCATTCTCCGCGCTCCCGAGGACGGCCCTGACCAGAACATCGACCTGGCGATCAACGCGCTGCGTCGGGCACATGCCCACGCACCTGCCGAGACGCGGACCGGCTGGCAGGCAGTGACCGGCATGTCTTTCCCGGAGGGGCTCGGCGACGAACGCCCCTGAGACCTCCACGTGATCCCAGCCCTCGTTCAACGAGACAGCGTGCCAGGTGCGTGTGACTGCCGAGTACTGCGTCACTAGATTCGAGTTGCGGGTTCGGTGGGCACCGCCGACGGCTCGACGGGCACGTCCTGGGAGCCCATGTTCGCTCGTTGTTCGCTCGGGGGCACCGACACGCGACGGTGGGCGGCGACACGGAACGGTACGCAAGTGGTGCTGGATGCGGACGAGGTGGTAGCGTTGAATAGTGAGAGTACTGATCTGATACAAGAGCAGAGGACTCTTAATCCGCGGGTTCGGGGTTCAAGTCCCTGACGGCGCACCCGTCCTGACCTGGGCATTCGCGATTATGTCGTGAATGCCCATCGGCGTTTATGGGCCCTTTGTCCACCCGCGCTGCTCCATGTTCGCTCGCCAGACACCACCCCAGACACCAGCCGCGTCTATGGCCGTACCGACAGCCCTTTTCCGGCACCTTTCACGGCCAGTGTTCTACACAAGCGGCCCGCGTCATCAAAGGCGCCCACTGCTACCCCCGGCAGAGACTGGGTGTCGGATGCCCACCTCCTGTTCGTCCGGAACCGGTTGAGCCCTCGGACCGGCCGTCCCTCGCAGGCAGGAAACCGTGGTAATGGTCGCGGCAGCGATGAGTACGGCTGCGCCAACGGCGGCCTGCTGGGGCCCCATCACGCTGGTGAGCGGGCCTGCTGCCAGGACCGCGGCGGGGGTGAAGGCGAAGCCGCCCAGGACGCTCCATGATCCGCCCACAAAGGGACGCAGTCGCTTCACCTGCCGCTGCAACACCGCCACCTGATGCCGCAACACCAGAATCTCAGCGTCCTTGGACGCATCCGACCGGGCCAGCAGCATCAACCAGCCGAACACCCACACCACCACGAGATACACCAGACGTAAGCCATAACCACCCACAGGGCCCCGCACTCGTGGAGTGAGGTTCCCCCGGTAGCACGGACAGCTGGGGTGAGATGGGTCAGGTGGTCGTGGTCGAGGCGCGGTGTCGCTCCTCGTAGTTCACCGGACTCAGCATTCCGAGGCTGGAATGCCTTCTGAACGGGTTATACCAGCACTCGATCCATTCAAACACCGCGGCTGCGAGTTCGGCTCTTGTTTGCCATTTTCTGATGTCGAGGAGTTCGAGCTGCATCGAGCCCCAGAATGACTCCATCATGGCATTGTCGTAGCAGTCACCGACCGTGCCCATCGAGCCGAGGAGTCCTGCGGCCCGAAGGCGCTTCCCGAACGTCCAGGAAGTGAACTGGGCGGCATGGTCTGAATGCAGGATCGTGGCGTCTTTGGCGGGTCTTCTGCGGGCGACAGCGGCGGCCATCGCATCGACCACGAGTTTGGTGGTCTGGCGGATGTCGATGGAATGGCCGATGATGCGGCGGGAGAAGCAGTCCAGCACGGCCGCGCAGTACAGCTTTCCCTCGCCGGTCGGATGCTCGGTGATGTCGGTGACCCACAGCACGTCGGGCGCCTGGACGTCGAAGGCCCGCTTGACCAGGTCCTCCTCGGTCGGCTCGTTGACCAGGTTCCGGCGTCCCTTGCGCCGGTAGATCCCCTGGATCCCGGCTTCGCGCATCAGCCGCTCGACCCGTTTGCGGCTCACCTGCTCGCCCCGTCCGAGCGTCAGCTCGGCGTGCACCCTCGGCGAGCCGTAGCTCCGGCGTGACTCCTCATGGATTTCTCTGATCATTTTCACCAGCTCGGCGTTGCGTTGCTCCCGGATGGAGGCGGGCCTGCCGAGCCAGTCGCTGTAACCGGACCGGGAAACTCCTAACACTCGGCAGGCCACCGCGACGGGGATGTCGTTCTCGGCAAGTTCACGGACCAGCGAGTACCTTATTTTGGGAGCATGTTCTCGCGAGCGAAGTAGGCCGCCGCCCGCTTGAGGATCTCGTTCTCCAACTCCAGTTGCCTGGCTTTTCGGCGCAGCTCGATCAGCTCTTTGTGCTCGCCGGCGTTCAGGCCGTCAAGGTGACCCTCTTCGATGTCGGCCTGGCGGATCCAGTTCCTCAGGCACGACTGGCTGATACCCAGGCTCCTGGCCAGCGCGGTGACCGACTTGTCGCCGGTCCGGGCCAGCTCGACGGCGCGTCGCCGGAACTCAGGCGGATGAGGTGGTGGCACGGGACACTTCCTTCCCAAGTTGATCAAGGTCAACTCAGATGAGGTGTCCGTGGAACCGGGGGAAGCTCAGAGCCCGTGGCCGGACAACGCAGACGAGCAGGCGCTTCGCAGGTCAAGCTCGATGACCCAGTTCTCGGCACCGACACTTTACCGAGAGATCGGTACGGCTCACTTCGACACCTACCTCCCCCACTGGCCCCTCGACGCACCCACAGCCCGGCATGCCCTGGACCTCCTGGTCAACATCGCCCGCCTGCTAATTCGCACGCGTGATGCTAACGGGGCCCACCATCTCCTCAACGCCCTCTTCCATGCGGTCAGAGCCCCGGCGACGCCGTGATCGACGGCCGCTCCGTCTCCTTCGACCACCTCACCAAGACGGAGGAAGACCACCGCACGCTCTGCCAATGGTTGTGGACAGTCCTGCTCGCCGACGGCACCCGCGCCCTGACCAGCGCCGGCCGGTGGCAAGAGGCCCTCGCCTCACGGCTCGGCGATCGCGTGCAGGGTGAGGAGGAGTTCGGAGGCGGTCACCGCATCCAGGTCGCCGAAGGTCGCCCCCTTGATTCTTACGGCCATGAGTGTCTGGGTTTCGGTGTGGCCTGGGTTCCAGGCCGGGATGCCTGGGCTGAGCTCGATGGTGAGCGTGGGGCCTTGTGGGACGGTGAAGGTGAGCCCCGGTTGCATGCCCCCGTCCTGCGCGGCGGCGCGGACCCAGCCCTGGCGTTCCAGACCCAGCGCCTTGCCCGGCGGGATGGTGCGCCCTGCGAACCGTTTCAGCTCACGGGCGTCGCGCTCGTCTTCGCCGAAGGCGTAGGTGGGACGGCCGAGCTGCGGGAACGGCTGCAGGATCTCGTAGTCGGCGAACGTGCCGGCCCAGGTCTCCAGGTCGTCGCCCAGGTGCACCGGATGGGCGATCCGCACGGTTCCGGACGCCGAGAGTGTCAGGGCCTCGTCGTCACGGCCGGCCGGGGTGCGATCCTCGGCGAGCCGGAACACCGTGGTCGCGCCGCCGCCGTCGCCGTCGTCGTTGTGTGACCAGACCAGCCGTCGCGTGATGTGCCACATGAGCGGGTGGTGGACGAGGAGCTGGTGAAATTCGCCGATGTCCCAGTGGCGCCCTTGCACCATGGCACCCTCCATGCGCCGGATCTGCTCGCCGGCCAGCGCGCGGACGTCCTTCTTCAACCCGGTGAACGCGCGGTGGGCGGCGGGTGCGAGTTCGGGGTCGTCCTTGGCGCCTGGCTTGGGGAGGCTTTTGCGCAGCTTGCCGTTCTCGTCGAACACCTGGGGTGCGAGCTGCTCGTCGAAGCCCACCTGGAAGCGGCGCGGCCCGTAGTCGAGGGTCATGCCGCCGTCGCCGTCCAGCCCGAAGTCGGGGACGAGACGGTCGGCGAGCTGTTCCGACGTCAGACCGCGCTCCCGGGCGAGCTGGTCGAGCAGTTTGCGCGCCCGCTTCTTGACGCCCTTGGCCTTGGCCTTTGCGGTGACCATGCTCAGCTGCATCAGCGCGACGTCCGAACCCATCGAGGCCAGCACGGCCAGCGCGTTCAGTGCCTGTCTGTAGCCCTCGTAGAAGGTCGCGGCCCGGGCCATGGCGCCGAGCCGGCGCGCCGTTTCCGCGTCACCGGTCCAGCGGAGCTGGGACAGCGGCCAGCCGTTGTCCTCCACTTCGGTGGAGTTCCGCCATCGGTCGAAAAGCGCCCAGCCCCACTCGGCCAGCGAGCCGGGGTCGCACGCTTCCAGCGCGGTCCGGAACGGCGCGGCCGGTGCGCGGCGCGGGCCCGTCTTGGACAGCGCGCCGAGTAGCCGGGCGGTCGCCTCCGCCGGCAGGGCCCGATCACGGCCGCGCAGCAGCAGTTGTGGCAGGAACGCAGGCGCCGCCCAGGCCGACGGGTCCTGCGCAGGCCCGGAGGCCAATGCCTTGGGCAGATCGCTCAAGGCGGCCTCGGGCACCCTGGCGCGTCCCGTCGCGTCGATGGCCGAGCGGACCTGGACGGGCAGGTCTGCGGTATCCAGCTCGGGCCAGGTGCGTAGATGCTCACCGAGCAGGACGGCCACCGACCGGGCCCGCTTGGTGTCGCCCACGGCGAGCGGCGCCAGCAGGCGCAGCGCACGCCTGGGGAAGCGCTCCAACATCGTCGCCAGGACGGACCGGACATCGGCCTGGTCGAACCGATCGACCACGAGCCCGAACGCCTCGTCGGTGGGGAGCACGGCGAGCCCGTCGATGTACGGCTTGCGGGCCTTCACCTCGGATTCGGCGTCCAGGCCATTCGCCAGGATGGGCGCGATGGCCGGGCCGACGCCCTCGATCATCGTGGCGACCATCCCCGGCAGGAACCCCAAGTCGCGCTCCCAGGGCTCGTAGGGAGGGTGCAGATCGAGATTCGCGATCTGATCTGCGGCCCCGACCGCACACCACAACAGCCTCGTGGCATGGCTCGATGACTCGTGCAGCCGCAGGCATTCCTGCACCCAGTCGTGCCTCGTGGGGACCAGATAGGACACCACGAGCTTCTGCGTCGGGTTCTGCCGATGGTTCGCCAGGGACTCCACGGCCTCCGCGTAGTCGTCCTCGCAGGCGGTGGCGAGCAGAGCGCGCATCCGGCGACCGGGAGCGCCCAGCGCCCAGTCCGCGCGGTCACCGTAGAAATCGCGGTTGCGGCCGTACTGGAGCTGATACCGGTCGCTCGTCCTCCTCATGGCGGTGACCTGGTCGACCTCCGCGGACGCGCGGGCGGCGAAAGCGAGGCCGTGCTCGACGACCCACGCGTCGATCCAGACGTCGCGAGACGTGAGCGACCGCGCCCCGCCGAGGATCACCGCCGCCTCGATCTGCGCGATCGCCGCCGCGCCCTTGGGGTCGGGCTTGCCCTGCAAGTAAGCCCAGGCCGCCATGAGAAGCTCCGCGTCGACGTCCCGCGAGGCGCCGTGCGTGAGGGCACCGAGAACCCGTTCGATGTCAGGCCGGACAGCGTCCAACCGCTGCCGCAACCGCTCCCGCGCGGACGGATCGAGCACGACCTCACCCGCCGGCGCCACCCCGCCGCGACGGGGAAGGATCTCCGCACGCCACGACTCCGGAATCACCAGCGCATCCTCATCGGGGAGTCGATCGCTCATGACCGACACCGTAGAGGCCCCCTCCGACAGCCGAAGGCCGGGACCGAGCCGGAAACGGGCGTTGGGTGTCCCGCCCGGCTTCTCCTAGAGACGGAACCAGTTCTGCAGCGTGATCGTGGCGAGGGTCTGGTTCTCGTCCTTGATGACCACGCCTCTACGGCCTCGATGGCCTGGTGCATGCCCTCGTTGTAGCACTGGTCACACTGGCGAGGCCGACACCAAGCACGCGCCCGCCACTGCCACTACCAACGACAACGACGCCTCATCGCTGGCATGGGCCCGCGTGGTCATCCGGGTCGACCCGACCACGCCCGCTCCGCCGACCTGACGAAGCCCCGCAGACGGCCCGCCGCGTGCGTCGGCTCGTGACCGTCACCCGGGGAAGTCGTCGGGATTCACCTCCGAGGTGCGCGCGTTCCCGCCGACGACCTCCTGAAGCGTGATCCTCCATGTGCTGTACCGAATCTGGGTGGCTGTCCGGGTGGTGGTGTATTCGAGCGGATCCTCGAACTTCTGGAAGGCGCAGTCGCGGCCGAACGCCTTGGCGGCACCGTCCCAGTCGGTGCCGCCGGTGAAGAACACCGTGTACGCGCCGTCCGGCACACCGTTGACCGTGTGCTTCTTACCGTGCCGGACGAAGACCGACAGCATCGGCTTGCCGCCCTTGCCGAGCGTCACCAGCGCATCGTCCGAGCCGCCGCTATTGTCGATGGTGAGCCGCCCGTTGCCACCACCGCCCCTCGACCGAATGAGCGCCCCGTTGGACGGGCGCGACCCCGGCTTCTGGCCGACGGACGGCAGCGTGAGCGCCCGCCGCTCGCCCGGCAGCTTGGCCTGCACCGCCGCCATTGCGGAACGGAGCGCGCCCGTCCCGTCCGCGTCGCCGAGCTTGGCCCGGACCGTCGCCCCGGTGCACAGGTGCCGCGAGCCGACCTCACCGCCCAGGCCGCCGACCACGCTCTCGAAACGCCCGAGGGCACTGACGAGACTCGTGTGCTCCCCGGCGGCCTCGGCAGGCGGGGTGACCGAACGGAGCTTGGCGGCGGCCTGGGTCACGGCGGCCTTGACGTCGTCGACGCGCCCCTGCAGGCCCTTGTACGCCTTGGCCTTCGCCAGGTCTGCCAGCTCGGTCTCCAGCGGATCGATGGCGCTCTTCAGCGTGGCGCCGTACTGATCCATCGCTACCGGCGTCGGCGTCCCTGCCGCCGCCCGCGAGGCCGGTGTCGTCCCGCCGCCGCTCGCGCCCGAGTCACCCGCGCACGCGCTCAAGCACAGCGCACCCGACACCGTCACGGCGACGCCCGCCGCCCTCCGCCACTTCATCACAGTTGTACCCTGGGCCCCGTCCGATCGGGGTTCAACGCGAATATTCACAGACGGCCTGAAGCGGACAATCAACCGGCCACCAGGCTGCCAGCCGGCGACCAGGGGGAGCGGCCGCTCTCGTGCTCGCGCCGCCGGACGACGTAGGTGCCGGACCCGTACCCAGAGGCGCCGTGCTCGGGTGCATCAGGTAGACGACGGTCTTGGCCTCGAAGACGCCGATCGCCAGGGTCTCGCGGTCGAATTCCTTGGCGGTCCAGCGGCACGTCCCGGGTTCCGCGACGAGCATGTGCGGCTTGCCCCAGCGGCAAGTCGCCTTCAGCCCGGACGGGACGAGGCTCCTGGTCTCCGGCGAGAACGGCCGGATCCGGCTCTGGGACGTCGCCACCCGCAGCCCGGTGGGACCGCCGCTCAACCAGCAGCCGGTGTACGGCGAGAAGGTCGCGTTCAGCCCCGATGGAAGGCTCGTCGCGGCCACGGACCTGGACGACTCGGTACGGCTGTGGGATCCGGTGCCGCTCCGGCAGCTCGGCCGTTCGATTCCCGCCAGGTCCGATATCCGGTTCAGCCCGGACGGCACGATGCTGGCCGCCCCCGGTCCGGCGCTCCGGCCCGGTTCCAAGACCGCCGACCGTGCCGTCCGGATCTGGGATGCGGCCACCCAACAGGCGATCGGCCGTCCCCTGTACCCGGATGACGTCCCGGACGCCGTGTTCACCGAGGTGGGATTCGCCCCGGACGGGAAGCGGCTCGCCACATCAGGCAACGATGCGGTGCGGTTGTGGGAGACGTCCACACAACGCGAGATCGGCCCACCCGTACTCGCCGGCAAGCACCGCTGGCGGGCGACCTTCAGTCCCGACCTGCGGTCGCTTGCCATCAAGACGGAGGACTCCCTCGTCTTCTGGGACGTCGCGCAGCGGCGTGAATCCCGATTAAGGATCACGATTCCCGAGCACACCGGCTCCATCACGGCGCTCTCCTTCAGCCCCGACTGGAGGACCTGCTGGTCGTGGGCCGGTCCGGGGCGGGTAAGACCGTCCTCGCGATCGAGCTGGTAATGCAGCTGGTCGAGCCCTTCCTCGCCGGCCCGCCGGCCGGTGACCGGTGGTGGTCCCGGTACGGCTGAACGCGGCCCGGTGGAGGTCCGGGAAGGGGTTCGAGCCCTGGCTGGCCGAGCAGCTCGTGCAGAACCACGGGCTATCGGACCGGGACGCGGCGCGGTTGGTGCGCGACCGCCGCGTCCTGCCCGTCATGGACGGCCTCGACGAGCTCGATTCGGCTCGTACCTGCGAACCCGCTGGCCGGACGGGCACGCGTGCGACGCGCACCGCGACGGTGTCCTCGCGGCCCTGTCCGGCGCCGCGGGAGAGGCCGTCCACACCGCGTTGGCGACTCCGTGGCGGCTGCTGCTGACCGCGACCGCCGTGGAGTCCGGAGCCGCCCCGGACGAACTGCTCCACGCCGACCCGGACGCCGATCCGCGCTCGGAGGCCGGGCGATCGCCCGCAAACTCCTGGACGCCTATGTCCCCGCGGCGGCCAGGCTCACCCCGCGCAGCGGGCACGTCGCCGGATACAGCCCCGAGCAGGTGCGCATCTGGCTCGTCCGCCACGCCGCCCACCTGCGCCGGCAGGCCCACTCGGCGGACCGCTCCCCGCCCGGCCTGACGGCGACCGACCTCGTCCCCCACCTGTTATGGCCGATCGGCGGACGCCGCCGAGTCCGGCTGCTGCACGGCCTGTGCTGCCTGGTCCTCGCGGTCACCGCCATGGCGGCCTTCTGGGTGGGATCGGGGATCGACCGCGCCGGCGATCTGCTCGACGGGCCGGCTCCGGGCCAGGTCTTCACGCTGGCGTTGATGGCGGGCTGGGTGGCCATCGCCACCGTCCTGTCGCTGTCGCCCTGGCCGGCCGCCGCCGGCGGACGGACCAACGTCCCCCGTTCCAGGCCGCCTTCGTGACGCGGGCCCGAGGACGTGCTCGGCCGCCCGCTCGTGATCCTGACGGAGAGGCGTGGCCTGATCCGGCCGGTTCGGTTTGCCCAGTACGGGGAGAGACTGTTCGGCGACCGTCCGCTACAGAACGGAGGCTCGCCGATGTACACGCCGCCTGTCGCGCTCTCCGAGGCCCTCGCCACATTCGACCGGGCCTCCTGCGCTGAACGGGTCGCCGCCGCCGCCGACGAGATCGCAGGAGTGGTGGCCGACTTTCCGCTGGAGAGCTGGCCTTCCCTGCCGCTCGACCGCTACGCCCTTGGGACGGAGGTCTCAGCGGATTCCTTCTGCCATCGGATGGAGTTCGGCACCCCGGCCTTGAGCAGCATGCGAGGTGGACACGCCGGCAAGCACATCATCTACCGGCGCCTGAGCGATGGGTCCTGGTCGTTCCCCGACCAGTACGCGGACGTGCAGGAAGCGTGGGAGAAGGTCCGGAGCGGGTTCGTCGAGGCCTTCGACCGAGCCCGTGAAGGGCGCCTGACCGACATCGACACCATTGCCGCGCTGCGCGGAGGCCCTGCCATCACCGCCAAGGCGATCTCGTGTTACTTCCCCGGCTCGATCGTGCCGGTCAACAGCCGGGATCATGTTCGAGCCTTCATCGAAGGCATCTCGGGTGAGAGCGCTTCATCGCTGGAAGCCTTCGCCGCACACGAACGGCTGAAGCAGCTCATCGGGGCCGACGAGCGGTTCCAGGGCTGGGAACCGTACGAGATCTCGACATTCCTCTACTGGTGGGCCGACCCGCGTCCGCGCACGCCCACGATCCTGAAGGTGGCGCCCGGCGAGGATGCCCGGTTCTGGGACGACTGCCGGTCGGGCGGTTATATCTGCATCGGCTGGGACGAGATCGGCGATCTCACGAGCTTCGCCGCCGAAGGGGACTACCGCGAGGCCTTCAACGATGTCTTCCTCGACAGCATGTACGAGGGCAACAAGAGCAAGACATCGGCCAAGGCGAACGAGTTGTGGCGGGTGTTCCAGCTCCAGCCGGGCGACCTGGTCGTGGCCAACAAGGGCATCAAGGAGGTCCTCGCGGTCGGCACTGTGACCCAGGACGGCTACGTGTGGCGTCCGGAACGGCCGGAGTACAAGCACACGGTCTCGGTGAAGTGGGACACCGCTTACGCGCAGACGCTTCGCGTACCGCAGAAGTCCTGGAGCACGGTCACGGTAGCCAAAGTCCAGCCGGCCTTGTGGAAGATCATCCAGGACGGTGCGGCGCGGCCGCCGATCGTCCCCGCCGAACCGCTGTTCGAGCAGATCGCCGGACTGCTCGCACGCAAGGGACAGGTCGTCCTGTACGGGCCACCGGGGACCGGCAAGACCTATTCGGCCCTGCGCTTCGCGCTGTGGTGGCTCGCCACGCGAGTGCCCGAGCTGAAACTCGACCCGGTCGCCGAGTACGGCACTCAAGAATTCCTGGACTCCCTGGGCGCGCTCTCAGAAGCCGGGTATCTGGCCCAGGTGACCTTCCACCCGGCGTACGGCTACGAGGACTTCATCGAGGGTTTCCGTCCCGGCGAAGCCACGGACGGCGGGCTGCGACTGGCCCTGCGAAACGGAATCTTCATGGATGTCTGTGAGGCCGCCGCAGCCGATCCCGGCCGTCCCCGCCTGCTGCTGATCGACGAGATCAACCGGGGCGACATCCCGAAGATCCTCGGCGAGCTGATCACGTTGCTGGAGCCGGACAAGCGCGGCCTGCGCGTCACGCTGCCGACCGGACGCCGCTTCTCCGTCCCGCCGAACGTCCACATCCTGGGGACGATGAACACCGCCGACCGCAGTATCCGGCTCCTCGACTCCGCACTGCGTCGCCGGTTCGCGTTCCACGAACTGCTCCCGGACGCCGAAGTGCTCGACGGGCAGATGGCCGGCGACATGGACCTCGGGCTGCTGCTCCGCGAGCTGAACCGGCGTGTGGTCGCCGAACTCGGCCGAGAAAGGCAGATCGGGCATTCGTTCTTCCTGCCCGGCGGCAAACCGGTGGACAGCGAGACCGACCTCGCCACGGTGATCCGCACCGAGGTGCTGCCGCTGCTCCAGGAGTACACATACGACGACTACTCGAAGCTCACCCAGTTCCTCGGAGGCAAGATCATTCGCGGGCACGCCGTCGCGGACCTGGGCGACGAGGAACTGGTCAAGGCGCTCTCCGCCGAACTGCGCGCCGGGGCGGGCGGCTGATGCGGCCCATCGAAGTCGACGAACACAAGCGCAGGATCGAGCCGAACCTGGAGCCTGGCCCGGCCGACCTGGAAGCCACCGGCTCGCCGGACCTGGCGAAGCGGATCACGTTGCGGTGGCTGCGCGGCAACGTGCTCGACATCAAGGCCGGCTCGCATATCGGTGTCGTGAATCTGGACTGTGTCTGCATCCGCGTCCGGCCGAAGCTCGCGGGATCGGAACTCGGCGTGCTCCAGATGCTCGACTACGCGTCCGGAGTCGAATCCCTGCGCGACATCGGGCTTCTCCAGCAACTCGGTGAAGGGCTCGACCTGCGGGACCTCGTCTGCCTCCTGCTGAACCAGGAATGCGACAGGCTGCTCCAGCACGGGCTGCGGCGCGACTACCTGCGCAGAGAGGAAGCCCTGCCGGTCGTGCGCGGCCGGCTCCTCGCGGACCGGCAGGTACTGCACCGCTTCGGCCGGCTCGACCGGCTCGAATGCCGCTACGACGAACGAAGCGGCGACATTGACGACAACCGGCTCTGCGCCGCCGCGCTATGGCTCGCGGCCCGTACGGCTCGGGCGTCCGCCGTCAGGGAGCATGCTCGCCGCCTTGCCGCCCAGTTCACGGCGCACTGCGGCACCGTGGGATTCGACGCGCGGGCGACGGTCGAACGCCTCACCTACCATCGGGCCAACGAGCACTACCGGAACGCGCACCGCTGGGCGGCGATGCTCATCGGGCACAAGGCGTTCGGCAACCTCTACACCACTTCCGGCATCACGACTCCCGCCTTCATGATCGATATGAACGGGCTGTTCGAGGACTTCGTCGTCCGCCTGCTGAGAGACGCCGTCGCAGGAACGGACATCTCCGTTCGCCGGCAGGACACGCTGAGGTCGGCCATCACCAAAGCCGACGGGCGCGCCTATACGAGGATCACGCCCGACCTCCAGCTCGTCCGAGGCCACGGCCCGGGCACATGGCGCTGCTCCGTCGATGCGAAGTACAAGCTCTACACCGACAGGCGGCTGAGCACCGCGGACCTCTACCAGAGCTTCGCCTACGCGCATGCGCTGAGCAGCTCGTCCGACACCACTCCCCCGACCGCCTACCTCTTGTACGCCGCCGACCACGATCGGCCGCCGGAGACAGTGACCCTGCACCGCCGCGACCGCGCCGCGTCCGCGCGTGTGACCTCCATGCCCATCAACGTGCGAGCCATCCTCGCCGCCCTCGCGGCCGGCGATCCGCCACCGTTGCAGATCCCGTTTCACGCACTGGGCAGGTGATCACGATCTAGAACTCGATCATGACAAGCGTGAACTCGTCGCCGGCCGAAGCGGGCTGCTCGTCAAGGGCCGGGGACCGATCACCAGGCGGACGCATTGGGCGAGATCCCCTTCTCAGAGCGGATCCGCGTGACGCCCGCGGAGGCCAGGGGTCGAGCCGGGTGTATTGATCTGGGCAGTCGGGCGGAACGCGGGCCGGTCAGTTCGCTCCGACCATTCGGGTTAAGCGAACACGCCGGCCACCGCGAAGCCGAGGAATCCCGATCCCAGGAGCAGGAGAATCCAGTTTTCCAGCAGCGACCTCACCATGCTCCATCGGGTGAAAATGAGCATGACCTCCGGCTTGTGCGCCAGGTGCACCACTGGCACTTCTTGCCCCAGCTGCATCATTTTGTCCATGCGCACGATCGGCTTGCAGGCGACCCGGTTCCCGTGCTGGTCCTCAAAGGCGATGATCGGTGCCCACCGTGTTCCCGACTCGGCTCTGGTCTCCGCGTTGTCGACCACTACACCGGACGTGCGTATGCCGCGTCGCCATAGCCAGAACACGTGCACGACGTCCCGCAGATAGGCCACGAGGCAACCTGTTCCGACGATCCCGGTGATCACGACAGGGATCAATGTGTCCCACACTCTGCCCCCTCCGCCTCACGGCTCTCGAAGAATTAGGACGTCGGCGGGTACCCTGCGGTTCGCGTCCCGAGGCGCCCCGACGGCCAGCACCGGTGCTTCCTTAACGTTCCTCAGGTTCTGAGCGTGGGGTTCTAATACGTGGGCGGGACACATTTATGGTGCGGGCGACCGTGTCATCACCGGGGCATGCCGGGCAAAGGGTGCCATGGCAGCCGATATCGACTGTTATCACCGAGTATGGTGTGAAGCGGCCAGCGCGAGGGCTGACCGGGCATTCTGGGACCACCCCGTTGACATCAGAGGCGTCGAGACGGGCATGCGCGTCTTCGTCACAGGAGCGTCCGAGCTCATCGGCCGCGCGGTCATCGCCAAGCCCCACCGGAGCGACTTGGACTCCATCCGCCCCGACGCCGCCTCGGCGCCCGCTGGATCGCTCGAACATGGCGTGGGACACCGACCCGAGTCCCGAGCCTTACGCTCATCCGACGCCGGCCAGCACAGATTCACCGTGTCCGCGGCTCAGAGCCATATTTGAATGATCTTCGGCGATGGTCGCCGTGCCCCTCGTCAGGAGATATCGCTGAGGCAGATCGCTGATCAACGTACGGGACCACAAAACGATCAGTAGGTTGGTTCTGTGGCTGATAACGGTGGATCACGAGTGCTTGCTGATCGGTACGTGCTGCTGGATCGCCTCGGCAGTGGAGGCATGGGAACCGTGTGGCGCGCGAGCGACCGGCTCCTGAACCGCACCGTTGCCATAAAAGAGATGCATCTTCTGGCCACGGGTGAGGAACTCGCCAAGCAAGCGGCCCGGGTGCGCCGGGAAGCACACACGATCGCTCGGATATCCCACCCGAACGTCGTCAACGTCTACGACCTCGTGAACCAGGACGAGCGGTTGTGGCTGGTGATGGAGCTCGTGGACGGGCCCTCGTTGAAGGAACATGTCGCCACGACCGGCCCGATGAGTCCCTCCGCCGTCGCCGGGATCGGTCTGCAACTCCTGTCCGCTCTGGAGGCCGTGCACGCCGCCGGTGCGCTGCACAGGGACATCAAACCGGGCAATGTCCTGCTGCGCCACGACGGCCGAGTGGTCCTCTGCGACTTCGGCATCGCGGCGCTGTCCGGAGCCGATTCGCTCACCAGAACCGGCGCGGTGGTGGGTTCATTCGGGTACATCGCCCCGGAACGGCTGAGTCACCAGCCTGCGGGACCGCCCAGCGACCTTTTCTCGCTCGGTGTCACCCTGTGCGTGCTGCTGTCCGGCCGTTCCCCGTTCGCCCGTCCGGAAGCCGTTGGCATCCTGAACGCCGTCCTCCGGGAGGACCCGGAGATCCCGGCCGCCGCGGGACGGCTGCGTCCCCCGCTCGAAGCGCTGCTGCGAAAGAACCCGGCCGACCGTCCTTCCATCGCGGAGGCCCGCGAGATGCTGCGGCCCCTCGTCACGACGGCGCCGGGCGCGCACGATCCTTCGAAGGGTGGACGCAAGGTCGGCGCCGTTCCGCGCCGCGGCCTGCTCGGCTTGGCGGCGCTCTCGGCCGTTCTCCTGCTCGCCGCCGTCGTCACCACGGGTGCGCTGGTGAGCCGCTCGAGAGACAAAGCCGATGCAGCGGGGACGGGGGGTTCCCCGAAACCGTCCACCGGCCACGGCTCCACGGCCGCCACACACCCGACACGCACCGATGCGGTCATGCCGGTTCCGGACGACCCGGATCTCAAGGCCCCGCGCGATTACTGGATGTTCTCCGGTGACCGCTACATCCGGGCCCTCATGTCGACCTCGGGCTACCCGGTGCATCAGCTCATGACGGCTTCCTCACCGCTCCAAGCATGGGACGACACGTTCAAGAACCTGCCGGGGTTCCGGAACAAGATAGACGCGACGCTGCGCGTTCCGGGTTCGCGGAACGAGTATTGGGTCTTCTCCGGAAGCCAGTACATCCGAATGCGGGTCGCCAACGCCGACCAGGCGTACGACGACGCACTGGTGGCGGGTCCGAGACCGCTCAGCGACTGGGAGAGCGCCTTCGGAGATCTTCCGGACGACGGTATCGACGCTGTGATGCCGACGCCGGACGACCGGGAACAGTACTGGGTTTTCGCAGGTGACCAGTACGTACGAATCAGGCTGGACGGCGAAGGGCCCGGCGGCGAGATCTCCCAGGGGCCCTCGAAACTTGACGCGTGGTCCGGCACCCTCAACAAGTTCCCCGCGTTCAGGCAGGGGATCGACGCGGCGTTGCCCGTACCGGGCGAGCAGAACGACTACTGGATGTTCTCCGGCACTCAGTACATGAAGATCCGCGTGACGGATGACGCCTACGAGGACACGGTGCTCGAGGGCCCCAAGCCCCTCCGCAGCTGGGCCGCCCTCGACTGACCGTTCCAGGCCCGGGAGGTGGCGCGGCACCTCTGTGACGCGCGTCGCGCGCTTCTCGAGTCGCTCCAGGGTGCCGGTTTCCCGGCGGGGCCCGCGCCGGCACGGGTCCCGCCGGAGAGCCGGGCTCAGTTGCCCACGCCGAGGCCGGACATGAACGCGGCCGGGTACCGGTCGCCGCGGGCCGCGCCCCGCGGCACCGCCTTCCCGATCTCGGCGAGGTCGTCGGCGGTGAGGTTCAGCTCCATCGCGGGCAGCGCCTCGGCCAGCCGCTCGCGGGTGCGGGCGCCGACCAGCGGCACGATGTCGGCGCCCTGTGCGGCCACCCAGGCGATGGCCAGCTGGGCGACGGTGCACCCCTTGGCCTCGGCGACCCGTCGCAGCGCCTCCACCAGGGCGAGGTTGTGTTCCACGTTCCCGCTGCCGAATCGCGGGTGGAAACCGCGGCCGTCGCCGGGGCCGGCGGTGTGGCCGGCGTTCCAGTGTCCGGAGATGAGGCCGCGGCCGAGGACGCCATAGGCGGTCAGGCCGATGCCGAGTTCCCGTAGTGCGGGCAGCACGTCCGCCTCCACCGCGCGGGAGATCAGCGAGTACTCGATCTGCAGGTCGGCGACCGGGTGCACGGCGTGCGCCCGGCGGATCGTCGCCGCATCGACCTCCGACAGGCCCAGGTGCCGCACGTACCCCGCGTCGATCATCTCCTTGATCGCACCCACCGTGTCCTCGATCGGCACCGCCGGGTCCAGCCGCGCGGGACGGTAGATGTCGATGTGGTCGGTGCCCAGCCGGGTCAGCGAGTAGGCCAGGAAGTTCTTCACCGCCTCGGGACGGCCGTCCTGCCCGCCGAACCGGGGGCCCGGCCCCCGCAGCATGCCGAACTTGACGCTCAGCACGTAGCTGTCGCGATCCCGGCCGCGCAGCGCCTCGGCCAGCAGCAACTCGTTGTGGCCCATGCCGTAGAAGTCGCCGGTGTCGATCAGTGTGACGCCGCCCTCCAGCGCGGCGTGCACGGTGGCGATGCTCTCGGCACGGTCGGCCACCCCGTAAGCGCCCGACATGCCCATCGCGCCCAGACCCAGTGCGGAGGTGACCGGTCCGGTACGGCCCAAGGTTCGTCTCTGCATCACATTCTCCTCGTTCTCGATGTCTCCTCGATGTCATCTCCGACCCTGCGCCCGCGCCGGAACGCGTGGAAGCGGAGCGTTCATCGTGGGAGAGCCGCTCCCTGGATGGGCGCGGGGCCGCGAGGGACCATGGGGCCATGCAACGTGACCAGCTCGCCGACTTCCTGCGCCGCCGCCGCGAGGCGATCCGCCCGGCCGAGGTGGGCCTCGCCGGTGGCCCGCGCCGCCGTACCACCGGCCTGCGCCGGGAAGAGGTGGCGATGCTCGCCGGCATGTCGGTGGACTATGTCGTGCGCCTGGAACAGGGCCGCAGCAGTCAGCCCTCGGTCCAGCTGCTCGGTGCGCTGGCCCGGGCTTTGCGCCTGTCCGAGGACGAGCGCGATCACCTGTTCCACCTGGCCGGCCACCGTCCGCCGCCCGCCGACGGGGTGGCCCGCCTGGCCCGCGCCGGTCTGATGCGCATGCTCGACCTGCTCGGTCGCACCCCGGCCCTGGTGCTGTCGGACCTGGGTGAGGTCCTGGCTCAGAACCGGGCGGCCGTTCTGCTGATGGGCGACCACACCGGCTTTTCCGGCGACCGGCGCTACGTCGTGTATCGGTGGTTCACCGATCCGGCCGCCCGGGCCGTCTGCCCGCCCGAGGAGCAGGGGCATCACGGCCGCCAGCTCGTGGCCGACCTGCGCGCGGCCGCCGGCCGCCGGTCCGGGGACCCCACGGTCACCGGACTCATCGACCGGTTACGGTCCTCCAGCGCCGACTTCCGCCGCCTCTGGACCGAGCACGAGGTCGCGGTCCGGCGCGCCGACCGCAAGACCATCCTGCATCCGCGGGTGGGCCGGATACTGATGGACTGCGAGACCCTGGTCACTCCCGACCAGGGGCAGCAGTTGCTGGTGCTCACCCCGGCCGACGCCGAGGCCCGCGAACGGCTGGAGCTGCTGCGGGTCCTCGGCATCGAGGAGTTCCCCACGGGGGCACCGGGCACGCCCGCACGGTGAAGTGGCCGACCACCGGCAACGGCCAGGTACCTGGCGGTCCGGCGGTCCGGCGGTCCGGTCTGCGTAGCGGCCGTGTCGGTGCCGGGGACGACGAGCGTCTGGGCCCGTGCCGACGACGCCGGCCTTCTCGCGGTCGCGGTTCACCCGCAGGTCGCCGAACCGGCGACGGCTCGCCGACCGGCGGCAGCTCCCGAACCGGGCGGCACGACCTCCATGCCGATCGGCCCGCGGAGCCCGCGAGTGGTCCGCTCGACCCCTTGGTGGGCTTCGGTTTTCGGCCGCGTTGGCGAAGTCCGCCTTCGTGTCAGCCAAGGGAGGTGACGATGCCGGCCACCTCGTCGGGTATCGAGAGGAATGGCGAGTGGGAGGCGTCGAGCGCGATGACGGACGTCGGGTTGTCCGGGAAGGCCGCGTCGGCCTCGGCGACGAACCTCGCCTGCAGGGCCGGCCCGATCGCCACGTCCTTCGTACAGGTGAGGTACGTGCGCCGCACCGATCCCCAGCCGTCGCGGGTCAGGGTAGTGGTGCCGAGCATGATGCCGATCGGACCGTCGGGCGTCAGCAGGCCGGTGGCGGCATCGGCCAGGACCGGGTCCACGTCTCCATAGAACGCCTCGTGAAGCCGCTGCCGGTAGGCCGCGTCGTCCGTGGCGAAGTCCAGCCGCAGCGCGCCTATCTGGGCCGGGTCGCCCCGCAGCAATGGCGCGACCTGATCAGCGGCGGCCTCGGGCATCCGCGTGTAGGCCGCGGCCGACACGTCGGATGCCGGCATGTACGCAGAAAGGTACGCCGCGTGCGCGATCAGTTCGGGTGTCTGCTGGGCCACTCGCGTCAGTACGGGGCCGGCCGCGCTATGGGCGACCACCGTAACCGGCTCGCCACCGCCGATCCGCTCGACCTGTGAAGTCAGCAACTCGGCCGCATCGTCGAGACTCACGTCCGCGACGGGTGAAACCTCCGTGCCGACCGCCTCGGGGGTGTACGGCTGTTCGGTGAACCATCGGGGACGGCGGGCGTACAGCCCGTGCCCTGCCATGTCCACCGCAACGGCCAGGCGACCGGTGGCCACCACACGGGGGATGACTTCGCTCCAGCACCAGGAGCCGTGCCAGAAACCGTGAACGAATACCAGCGTGGAGGCGGACATCAATTCTCCCTGATGGCATCTACGTCAAGGCCGGAGGTGGTTGGACGCGGGCGTGCGCGGTCGATCACGTCCCCAGTGTCGTGCCCCCGCACCGGCACAGCCAGGTACAAGTAGTCCCTGGCTAAGTCGGGCTGTTGGGCGTCATTCCCACCGAACATGAGACGCCCGGTGTGGCCACGAGCGCTGTCATGACGTGCCCTGACAGGGCACCCCTCGGCAGCGCCGACCCGCCTTACGCTCGATGTATGGACAACCGTCACCAGGTGCGCGAGTTCCTCATGTCGCGACGCGCCAAGGTCACCCCCGCGCAGGCGGGGCTGCCCGCCGGGCAGGGCCGCCGGGTGCCCGGGTTGCGCCGCGGCGAGGTCGCGATGCTCGCCGGCGTGAGCGTGGAGTACTACTCACGGCTCGAACGAGGCGCCATCCGGGGCGCGTCCGCCGCCGTTCTGAACGCCGTCGCCGACACCCTGCGGCTCGACGACGCCGAACGGGCGCACCTGTTCCACCTGGCCCGCACCGCCGACGACATCCCCGCCTCCGGGCGGCGCCGCCGGGCGACGAACCCGGCCACGGTAGGCCCCGGTCTCGCCTGGACGCTGGAAGCGATCACCGGCGCCGTCGCCTTCGTCCGCAACCCCCGGACGGACGTCCTGGCCACCAACGCCCTCGGCCGGGCGTTCTACTCACCACTGATCGGCGACGCCGGACGCGTCCCGAACCTGGCGCGGTTCCTGTTCCTCGACCCCGCCTCGCGCGACTTCTACCCCGACTGGGACCGCTTCGCGCAGATGAGCGTGGCGATCATCCGCGCCGAGGCCGGACGCGACCCCCACGACCGCGGCCTGCGGGACCTCGTGGGCGAACTCTCCACCCACAGCCAGACGTTCCGCAGGCTGTGGGGCGCCCACGACGTGCACATCCTCGGCGCCGGTACCAAGCGCTTCCACCACCCCGAGGTCGGCGAACTCGTCCTCGCCCACGAAGAACTCGCCATCACCGCCGAACCCGGCCTGATGCTCATGATCTACACCGCCGAACCCGGGTCGGCATCCGCCGAACGACTCCGCCTCCTGGGCTCCCTCGCCACCGACGCCACTTCCACCGCGTGAACCGGCAACGCCGCCAGATCCGCCGAGTCGTTGTCGCCACCCACGGTTCCCCGGTCCCGGCTACGGCAGGTCGCCGTTCCTTCCCGGTCGACCACCGCGGGCATGGCCTGCCTCGTTACCAGGGTTGGCTCAGTGACGGGCAGATGCCGCGGTAGTCGATGCCGGGTGGGACGTACTGGGGCCGTCCGGCGCCGGTGAGCACTCACCGGCGCCGCGCGGCCGGACGCCTACTCCCGCCGGGGGCGAAGCAGTTCCCCGAAGCCCATCCGGGTGACGAACCCTTCCCGAGTCTGGCGCGCGATCTCGTTGACCTCCTCGACGCCTGAGTCGGTGAAGTCGACGACACTGCGCATGGGCTTGTCACCGAATGGCAGGGCCAGAATGCGCGCGATCTCGTCGGCCACGGGAACCGGGCTCGGCTCGACGCCGGGCACGAACAGGCTCTCGGTCGCCGCTTCGTTCCGGGCGACCAGCGGGTCGAGCATCGCGTACGCCTGGGCGACCGCCGTGTCACCGGCCCGGCCGGCGTTGGGAAAGTGCTGCGTGCCCTGCGTGATCGCGCCGGGCATGACGATCGTGGTCTCGATGCCGAACGGGTTCGTCTCGTACGAGGTGACCACGGCGAGCGCGTCGAAGGCCACCTTCGACGCGACGTACGGGCCGAGGAAGGGCGGGGTGGTGACGCCGATGGTACTGCCGACGTACAGCAGCGTTCCGGCACGCCGCTCGCGCATGTGCGGCAGGACGGCCCGGTTGACCCGGTGCGCGCCGATCGCGTTGACGTCGAAGAGGTCTTCGATGTCCTCGGGAGTGAACGCCTCGACGTAGCCGACGCACAGGTGCCCGGCGTTGTGGACGACCACATCGAGCCGGCCGGCGTCGTCCAGGATCGTGGCGACCGCGGCCTCGGCCGACCGTTCGCCGGTGACGTCCAGTTCGACCACCCGCAGATCCACCCCGTCACGTACGGCGAGGTCCCGCAGTTCCGCGGCGTGGTCGGCGTCCCGTCCCGCCGGGTCGCGCATGCTGGCGTACACGGTGTGGCCGTCGCCGGCGAGCCTGCGGGCGGTGACGTTACCGATGCCGGTGGCGGCACCGGTGATCAGGGTGACGGACATGTGGTCCTCCTTGTCGATGGGTGTCACGCGGCTGCGAAGCGGCTCTGCAACCGCTGGCACACGAACCCGGCGATCGCGCCGATCGCGGTGGCCGCGACGAGTGCGAGCAGGCCGGTCGGGATCTCCTCCGGGTGGGCCGCGAAGAACGCGATCAGGCCCAGGAACCAGGCGAGCATGTTGTTGACGACCGGTGCCGTTCGCAGCCCGACCACGACGACGGCCAGGACGAAGACGGTCAGCGGCAGCGCGGCGTGCCCGGCCGTCGGCACGAGCGCCTCGACCGACAGCCGGCCCAGAACGGCCAGCACCAGGCCGAGCCACAGGCAGACGACGGCGTGCACTCCTTGAGTGAGCGATTGGGGCCGTGTGAACCAGGCGACCCAGCCGGCGAACATCGCCCACGGCTCCAACGACAGCGACTCGCTGGCGAACGCCGCCGCGGCGGCGACGACGCCGGCGATGGCCGTGAAGACGACGAACCGGCCGTGCGTGGAGCCCGCCGCGGGCAGTGGCGTAGAAGCGGCGGCGGAGGAGTTCGGTGGAACGGTGCGCTCGTGCGGCATGAGGCTGTCTCCTTTGTCCGGAAGGCCGTTGGGAACGCGGTGGCGGGTCAGGCGGCGCCGCCGTTGGTGAACAGCACCTGGCCGTTGACCCAGCGGGCGGGACCGGCCAGGAACGCGACGCTCTCGGCGATGTCCTCCGGTTCGCCCAGACGTTGCATCGGTGCCATGCCGGCGATCCGGTCGATCACCTCCGGCGGCTTGCCCTGGAGGAACAACGGGGTGGCGGTCGGGCCCGGCGCGACGGCGTTGACCGTGATGTCCCGGCCGCGCAGCTCACGGGCCAGGATGAGCGTCATCGCCTCGACCGCGCCCTTGGAGGCCGCGTAGCCCGCGTAACCGGGCAACTGCAGCCGGGTCACCGAGGTGGAGAAGGTGATGAGTGCGCCGCCTGGGCGCAGCCTGCGCGCGGCCTGCGCGCAGACGAGGAAGGTGCCCCGCACGTTCGTGCGGTGCATCCGGTCGAAGTCGGCGATCGACATCTCCGCCAGGGGCGCCAGCAGCATGATCCCGGCGGTGTGCACGACGACGTCGACCCCGCCGAACTCCTGCTCGGCTCGCTCGAACAGCGCCTCCACCGCCGCCTCGTCGGTGATGTCCGCGCTCACCGCGACGGCCTTGCCGCCCGCGCTGGTGATCGCGTCGACGGTCCGCTGCGCGCGCTCCTTGTTGCCCGCGAAGTGCACCAGCACCGCCATCCCGTCCGCGGCCAGCCGCAGCGCGCTGGCGCGGCCGATGCCACCGGACCCGCCGGTGACGACGGCGACCCTGGGTACCGGGGCGTTCGCCGGTCCACCGTTCGTGGTCATCGCATGGTCTCCTTCCTTCCGGAGGAAGCGACGGCCGATGCCGCCGCACCAGCGAGTCTTCGACCTCCCCGCCGGACCAGCCACGCCCTGCCGGTCCGTGCCTGACCGGACGGTGCCAGGGGACGGCGAGCACCCCGACGGCTCGCGCGGTATCCCCGGATCGGCGGTCCGTGGTCAGGACGGGGCGATGGCGGGACAATCACACATGCCGGCCGAACCGGATCGAGGGGATGTCGTGGAACGCGTGGAACTCGGCGCCTACCTGCGCAGCCGACGCGAGAAGCTGAAGCCCGCCGACGTCGGCCTGATCACCGCCGGCCGGCGCCGCACGCCCGGCCTGCGGCGCGACGAGGTGGCGCTGCTGGCCAACATGTCGACCGACTACTACGAACGCATCGAGCAGGCACGCGGCCCGCGCCCGTCGGCGACGACGCTGGGCGCCATCGCCCGGGCCCTGCGTCTGACCCCCGACGAACGCGATCACATCTACCTGCTGGCCGGGCAGACGCCGCCGCAGGCGAACATCGACTCGCGGTACGCCGAGCCCGGTCTGATGTGCATCCTGGACGCGCTCGCGCCCACGGTGCCGGCGCTGGTCTGCGACAACCTGTACACGATCCTCGCGCAGAACCCGCTCAACGTGGCGCTGCTCGGCCCGCTCGCGGTCACCGAGGGCCGGAACGGCAATTTCCTGTGGCGCTGGTTCACCGACCCCGAGTGGCGATCGCGCTACCTCGCCGAAGGCCACGAGCCCCTCGGCCGCCACTACGTCGCCGATCTGCGCGCCACCGTGGCCCGGCGCGGCCAGGACGCGTTCGCCAGGCGGTTCGTCTCCGCGCTGTGCACGCGGAGCGCCGAGTTCCGGCGCATCTGGGAGCGGCGTGACGTCGCCGTCCGCAAGTCCGTCCGGAAGGTGATCCTGCACCCCGAGGTCGGCCGGCTGGACCTGGAGTGCGACGCGGTCGTCAGCCCGCCGTCCGGTCAGCGGCTCGTGCTCTTCCGTCCCCAGCCGGGCACCGGTACCGCCGAACGCCTCGAGATGCTGGGCGTCGTGGGCACCGAGATCTTCGCCCGCGACCCCGCGGCCACCACGGCGGACCGGCCCCGCGAATCATCGGTCACCTGACCATGGTGCGCCGCTTCCCGGCCTGGCCTCGCTCTCGGCGTTGGCAGGGTCCTGGACGGCGCGGCCTCGCCGGTCCGTAGGGAAGAGAAGACGGCATCGCGACATCCCGGTGCCTGGCCGGCGGTCCGGACACGCCGTCACGGCGTCACCCTCGGCGCGTTCCGCCGCTCGTCGTGATGCCCACACCCTCGCGGATTGATAACCGTTTCCATTATCGTTAGCATGCCATCGCTTTGGTCTGAGATGCCGGACAAGGGGGCGAGTGCCCGGAAAGGGGCGGTATGCGACATCCGTGGCCGGTGCCTCGCCGCCCGCGAGATCGGCGCGTCACAAAGGCCGGACGCGAGCGCGGCGAAGCGGCCGCTCTCCCTGTGGCGGTGCGGTTGCTGCTGGTCAACCAGTACGGCGTCAACGTGGGCTTCTACCTGCTGGTCCCCTATCTGGCCGCGCACATGACCGGGGACCTGGGCATGTCGGCCGCGGCGGCGGCACTGGTCCTGGGCGTCCGCAACCTGGCTCAGCAAGGTCTGTTCCCCGTCGGCGGGACGGCGGCGGACCGGCTGGGGGCGCGCCGTGTGATCATCGCGGGTTGCGGGCTGCGCGCGGTCGGGTTCGGGCTGTTCGCGCTCGGCGACGGGCCGGCCGTCCTGATGGGCGCGGCGGTGCTCAGCGGGTTGGCGGGGGCGCTGTTCAATCCCGCCGTACGGGCCTATATCGCGGTGGAGGCTCCGGACCGGGCTCGGGCGTTCGCGCTGTTCAACGTGTTCGCGCAGGCGGGGGCGCTGTGCGGACCGGTGCTGGGCGCGGTGCTGCTGCTCGTCGGCTTCCGCACCGTCGCGGTGACCGCCGCGCTGATCTTCCTCGTCCTCACCGCCGCCCAGGCGGTGGCGCTGCCCGCGCGGGAGGTTCCGCCGAGCGGCGGCTCGGTGCTGGGCGACTGGCGGGCGTGTCTGGGCGATCGGCGCTTCCTGGCGTTCGCGTTCGCGCTGAGCGGGATGTACGCGCTGCAGAACCAGCTCTACCTGGTGCTCCCGCTGGAGGCCGAGCGTACGACCGGCAGGCCGGAGGCGGTGGCGGCGGTGTTCGTGATCGCGACCGTGGCCACGCTGGTGTCACAGGTGCCGCTCACCCGGTTCCTCGACCGTCCGGCGCGGCGGCCGCACGCCATCACGGGCGGGCTGGCGGTGATGGGCCTGGGGTTCCTGGCGCCCGCGTTCCTGCCGGGCCCCGCTCCAGTGGTGGTGGCCGTGCTCGGGCTGGCGGTGGGCGTGATGATGGCGCAGCCGTTCGTGTACGACCGGGTCGGCTCGTACGGCGGGCCGGACCGGGCCGGGACGTACTTCGGGATGTTCTACCTGGTCTCCGGGATCGTCGCCGCCGCGAGCACCGTCGTCATCGGGTGGGCCGGACCGCGCGGACCGCTGGTGTGCGCGGCCGTCGGGCTGGCGTGCGCGGGCGGAGCCGCCGCGCTCGCCCGGCGCTCGCCCGATCCCCCGTGAACCCCGCTCCCGCTCTTCCCGGCGTCCGGTGCCCACCGGCGCGCTGCCGTCCCGGCGCGGTCGTCGCGCCGGCGCTTCTTCGAAGGAGATCGTCACTCATGCGAAACCAGCTCAGCCGTCGCGGGTTCCTCGGTGCCACCGCGGGCGCGGTCCTGCTCGCCGGATGCGGAACGGGGGCGGGGTCCGGTCCGGGCGGCGGGAGGCTGCGCGCGGCGTTCTCGGGCGGCGGCGCCACCGAGGTCCTCGACCCGCACAAGGCGAACCTGTTCGTGGAGGCAGCGCGGTCGAAGGCCATGTTCGACAAGCTCGCCGACCTGGGCGATGACGTCGCGCCGCGGCCGCGGCTGGCCGAGCGGTGGGAGCCGAGCGAGGACCTGCGGACGTGGCGCGTCTCGCTGCGCCGGGCGACCTTCCACGACGGTCGGCCCGTACGGGCACAGGATGTGCTGGCCAGCTACGCGCGGATCCTGGATCCGAAGGGCGGTTTCCGGGCCCGTTCCAGCCTGGCGCTGATCGACCTGCGGGCCAGCAAGGCCGTGGACGACCGCACCGTGGAGTTCGGGTTGAAGCGGCCTTTCGCGGAGTTTCCCAATGTTCTGGCGGCGTTCGGCGCGTACATCGTCCCCGAGGACCTGCGCGACTTCTCCAAGCCGGTCGGCTCCGGGCCGTTCCGGTTCAAGTCCTGGACGCCCGGACGGTCGGTGGTGCTCACCGGCTACGACGGCTACTGGGAGGGCGCGCCGAACGTCGAGGAGCTGGAGTTCCTGATCGCCAACGAGGAGTCGGCACGGATCAACGCGCTGCTGGGCGGGCAGGTGGAGTACGCCCACGACGTCTCCCCCGCCGCCGCGCGCCAGCACCGCTCCCGCGCCCGGTTCGTGCACTCTCCCAACAGCAACACGCAGGCGTTCGCGATGAAGGTGGACCGGCCGCCGTTCGACGAGCGCGACCTGCGGGAGGCGATGTTCCTGCTCACCGACCGGCGGCAGCTGGTGAACACCACGATGCCCGGGGCCGGGCAGATCGGCAACGACCTGTTCGGCAAGGGCTACCTGCACTACGCGGCCGACATCCCGCAGCGCGAGCCGGACCTGGACCGTGCCAAGGCGCTGATCAGGAAAGCCGGGGCCGAAGGGGCGACGATCGAGCTGACCACGTCCCAGGCGTCGGCCGGGTTCGTGGAGGCCGCGACCGTGTTCGCCGACCAGATCCGCGCCGCCGGGCTGGACGCGAAGATCGTGACCGGAAACAAGGACACCTACTGGACGGACATCCTCAAGAAGGGCACGCTGGTCAGTTTCCGGTCCGGGGCGATGCCGATCGAGACGCACATCTCCCAGCGCCTGCTCTCGGACTCGACCACCAACGCCACGAAATGGGCCCGCCCCGAGTTCGACGTCCTCTACGACAAGGCCGTCTCCTCCACGCGGGAGCGGGACCGCCAGGACGCGTTCGGCGAGATGCAGCGGATGCTGCATGCCGAGGGCGGGCTGCTGGTCTGGGGGTTCGCCGACGGGATCGTCGCGACCTCCGAGAACCTGACCGGCGTGCGCGGCGCACCGTTCAACACCCTGGACTGGGCGCGCTTCGACAAGGTGCGGCTGGGATGACCCTGACCCGGTACACCGTACGGCGGCTGCCCCTGGCCCTGGTGCAGGTGGCGGCCGTCGCGGTCCTGATCTTCCTGCTGGTGGAGGCGCTGCCGGGGGACGCCGCGGTGGTGATCGCCGGCGACTCCCCCGATCCCGCGCGGGTCGCGCAGATCCGCGCGCAACTGGGCCTGGACCGTCCCCTGCACGAGCGGTTCGCCGACTGGGCGGCCGGGCTTGCACACCTGGACCTCGGCAGCTCCATCGTGTCCGGCCGCCGGGTGTCGGAGATCGTGCTCGGCGCGCTGGCGCCCACCGCGCTGCTGGCCGGGCTCACGCTGGCCCTGCTGGTACCGCTGGCGGTCGTCGCCGGGGTGAGCGCCGCCGTACGGGAGGGCGGGCTGCTGGATCGCGTGCTGACCTCCACCGGCGTCGCGCTGTACTCGGTCCCCGAGTTCGCCCTGGCCATGGTGCTCATCGCGGTGTTCAGCGCCTACCTGGGCTGGCTGCCGGCCACCGCGATCGGCGGGCTGGGGGCGGCCGTGCTGGTGCTGCCGCTGCTGGTGCTGCTGGCCCGGCCGCTGTCGTCCACCGGCCGGCTGGTCCGCGCCGGCATGGTCGACGCGCTGGGGTCCGGATACACCCGGCACGCCGTGCGGCTGGGCTTCTCGACGCGGCGCGCCCGCTACGCGCACGCCCTGCCGAACGCGCTGGCGCCCGCGGCGCAGCAGCTCGCCCGGACGGTGGACTGGCTGCTGGGCGGGGTCATCGTCGTCGAGGCGGTGTTCGTGATCCCGGGCCTGGGCACCGTGCTCATGGACGCGGTCGCCGACCGCGACCTGCCGGTGATCCAGGGCCTGGCGATGCTGTTCGCCGCCACGACCGTCCTGGTCAACCTGGCCGCCGACCTGGTGGCGTTCCGCCTGGTGCCGCGCGCATGAGGCGGCCGCCGATCGTGCCGCTCGTACTGGTGGCGGTCCCCCTCGTGCTCGCCGTCGCCGGGCCGTGGCTGGCGCCCGAGGCGTCCGGACGCGGGCCCGCCTTCACCACCGACGGCCTGCTCGGCACCGACTTCGCCGGACGGGACGTCTGGCGGGAGGTGCTGCTGGGTGGCCGGAACCTGATCCTGGTGGCCCTGACCGCCACCGCCGGCGCGTACCTGCTGGGCGTCCCGTGGGGGCTGGCCGCCGCGACGGCGCGGCGCGCCGCCGACGAACTGCTGATGCGCCCGCTGGACATGCTGCTGGCCGTACCGTCGCTGCTCCTGCTGACCCTGCTGGCCACCATCGGCTCCGGCACCGTCCTGGTGGGGGCGCTCGTCCTCGTCCACCTGCCCGACATCGCCCGCGTCACCCGCGCCGCCGCGCTGGATGCGGCGAACGGGACGGCGATCGAGGCGATGCGGTTGCAGGGCGAGACCCGGTGGCGCACCGGCGTGCTGTTCGTCGGCCGGTCGGCGCTGCGGACCCTGGTCACCGATGTCGGCACCCGCCTGACCGGCACCCTCTACCTGGTGGCCGCCGCCGCGTTCCTGGGCATCGGGGTCTCCCCCGACACCGCCGACTGGGCCGTGATGATCGACCGCAACCGCGACGGGCTGTTCCTCAACCCCTGGTCCGTGCTCGCCCCCGCGCTGCTGATCGTCATGCTCACGGTCGGGCTGAACCTGGCGTTCGACCGCGCCCTGGGCACGCGCCGGTACGGCCGCCGGCCGCGCCGCTCGGCGCACCTCGTCCCAGAGAGGGTGACGTGATGATCGAAGTCGTGGACCTCCGGGTCCGTTCCGCCGCCCGCACGCTCGTCGACGGGGTCGGCTTCACCGTTGCCGAGGGTCGGGTCCTGGCCCTGGTCGGGGCGTCCGGCAGCGGCAAGACCACCACCGGGCTCGCGCTGCTCGGCGAGCATCCCCCGGGCACCGAGGTCAGCGGGACGATCCGCGTCGCCGGAACCTGGCCCGCTCCACCCGGCACCGTCGGCTACATCCCGCAGCATCCCTCGTCCGTGCTCAACCCCGCCCGCAGGATCGGGCCGGTGCTCAGGGCGATCGCACGGCTGCACGGCACGCGCGTACCCGGCGCGCTCGACGCCGCGCGGCTGCCCGCGGACCGGGCGTTCCTCCGCCGTTTCCCGCACCAGCTGTCGGGCGGGCAGCAGCAGCGGCTCGTCCTGGCGCAGGCCCTGCTCACCTCCCCCAAGGTGATCGTGGCCGACGAGCCCACCACCGGCCAGGACGCCATCACCCGTGGCGAACTTGTGGAAACGCTGCGCGGGCTCGGGGTGACGCTCGTCCTCCTCAGCCACGACCTGGACGTCGTCCGCGCACTGGCCGACGAGATCGTCGTCCTGCGCGACGGCCAGATCACCGAATCGGGCCGCACCGTACTGGACGCGCCGCGTGGCGACTACGCCAGGGCCCTGGTGTCCGCCCAGCCCGATCCCGCCGCGCCCCTGACCGCCCGTTCGCTGCCGGAGGCTCCCCGACTGCGGATCTGCGACCTGACCGCCGCGTACCGGGGCCGGACCGCCGTTCACCAGGTCAGCCTCGACGTGGCCGAGGGGGAACGGCTCGGCGTCGTCGGCAGATCGGGCAGCGGGAAGACGACGCTGGCCCGCTGCGTGGCCGGGCTGCACCCCTGGACCGGCGGCGGTGTCGCCGTCGACGGCGTGCCGCTTCCCTCGCGGCCCCGGCGGCGCACCCGGGAGCACCGGACACTGGTGCAGTACGTCTTCCAGGACGCGCGGGCCTCGTTCGACCCGTGGCGGCCGGTGGACGAGCAGGTGGCGCGGACCGCCGTACGGCTGCGGGACGCCCCTCCCGGCCAGGCCCGTGCGGAGGCACTGGAGAGCCTGGAGCGCATGGGCCTGGACGCGTCGGTGGCGCGGCACCGGCCGCACCGCCTGTCCGGCGGCGAGCTCCAGCGCGCCGCCCTCGCCCGCGCCCTGCTCGCCCGGCCGCGGGTCCTCATCTGCGACGAGATCACCTCCGGCCTCGACACCCTCACCCAGGCCACCATCCTCGACCTGCTCGCCGAACTGGACCTCACCCTCGTCTTCATCAGCCACGACCTCGGGGTGGTCGCCCGGATCGCCGACCGCGTCGCCGTCGTCCACGAAGGACGCGTCGTGGAGCACGGCCCGGCCGGACAGGTCCTGCGCTCCCCCGGCCATCCCCTCACCAAGGCCCTGCTGGGCGACCACCCGACCCGAACAGGAGTCACCACGTGACCTACGAGATCCGCGATGCCCGCCCCGAGGACCTCGACGGCGCGCGCGGCGTCATGCTCGACACCTTCTACCGTGACCTCGGCTACGGCTACCGGCCCGAATGGCACCGCGACGTCATCGACCTGGAAGAGACGTACCTGCGTACGCCGCGCCACGCGCTGTTCGTCGCCGCCCGCGGCGGCCAGATCGTGGGAACGGCCGCCGTACGCGCGCAGGGCCCCCGCAACCCGCCCCACCCCGCCTGGCTCACCGAGCGCTACCCCGACCACCGCACCGCCCAGCTCTTCCGCGTGTACGTCCGCCGCGAACACCGCAGGAACGGCCTGGCCCGCGCACTGGTCGGCCGTGCTCGCGACTTCGTCGCCGCGACTCCCGGATACGAACGCCTCTATCTGCACAGCGACACCCGCAGCGACGGCGCCGAACCGTTCTGGAGATCCGTCGCGGAAGTCGTCCACGACGAGCGGGACGGCAACCCCGACCATTTCCAGACCGTCCACTACGAGATCCCGCTGCGCCCCTAGGCCGCCCCCTTCTCCGCCGCGAGCCTTCATCGCGAAGGCGGGGTGGCTTGCTCGACGGCGGCCGACGCCTCGCCGGGGACGGGGGCGGCGGCGTTGCGGCCGGTGCCGAGCGTCAGGAGCAGTGAGGCGGCGGTCAGCGCCACCGCGAACCAGACGACGCTGGTGACGCTGAGGTGGTCGGCGAACAACCCGCCGACGAGCGCGCCGATCGCGATGGAGGTGTTGTAGGCCATGGTGTTGAGCGACATGGCCGCTTCGAAGGTCTCGGGAGCGGCCGCTTGGGTCATGTTGACCTGGCACAGTTGCACGGCGCCGAAGGACAGTCCCCACAGGACCAGTGCGATGATCGCGCCGGTCGGGCCGTCGCCGACGGCCAGCAGCCACAGCAGCGAGGTCACCAGCCCCGCGCAGCCGACGATGAAGCTGCCTCTCAGGCTCTTGTTCACCGTGTATCCGGCGATGAAGTTCCCGATCGCGCCGCCCAGACCGTAGATCATCAGTACGACGGTGACGAAGCCGGACGTGGCGGACGCGTGGTGCTCCAGGAAGGGCCGCACGAAGGTGTAGGCGCCGAAGTGGCCGAGGACGAACAGGATGACGGTGATCAGGACCATGCGCAGGCGTACGTTCTTGAGCGGGAGCCCGAAGACCTCCCGTACCGGGACCGCGTTGTCCGAGGGCAGCGAGGGGATGGTGACGGCGACCGCGCAGCACACCAGCGCGCTGAGGCCGGACCAGATGAGGAAGGTGGTCCGCCAGTCGGTGGAGCTTTCCAGATAGGTCCCCAGCGGTATTCCCGCCACTGCGGCGATCGAGATGCCGGACATGACGACCGCGGCCGCCCGGGCCGCGTGGCGTTGCGGGACCAGCCGCATCGCCATGCTGACGCCGATGGCCCAGAACACTCCGTTGGCGAATCCCATGGCCAGGCGTGTCGCCAGGACCAGCGGATAGTTCGGTGACAGGGCGGTGATGAGGTTGCCCAGGGTCAGGATCACCAGAAGCACCGACAGCAGCAGGCGCCGGTCGACGCGCCTGGTCCATGCGGCGATGAACGGTACGCCCAGCCCGGCGGAGATGCCGTACAAGGTGACCATCAGCCCGGCGAGCCCGACCGATACGTGCAGACTCGCGCTCAGCGGAGTGAGCAGGCCCACGGGCATCAACTCGGTGGTAAGGAAAACGAACAGGCTGGCCGTTATGGCAGCGACCCCCAGCCATGGCCTCAAGGGCGATCGCGGGGGTGAATGGTGTGTGACCAATGTCTTCTCTCTGATCGTTTCTAGGTCGTCCGAGCGCACGACCCTCGTCGTCCGGGCGCGTTCGAGAGCCCACGGGGTGACGGCCGTGCGGACGACGCGCCGCTCAGCGAAACCACGAGGAACGATGCGCGCGTTCCAGCCGCGGACGGGTCCCGGCGCCGGACGCGCACCTCAGGGTTTCGGTCATGTGTTCCAGGTTGCGCCCACAAGCGATCATGAGTCCAATACATAGTTTTCATCGTGATCGATCGTGTTCCATGATGGCCGGATGGAGTTGCAGCAACTGAGGTATGTCGTCGCGGTAGCGGAGACCAGGAACTTCACCCGGGCGGCCGAGCGCTGCCGGGTGGTGCAGTCGGCGCTGAGTCACCAGATCGCCGCTCTCGAACGGGAACTGGGTGCTCGGCTGTTCGAGCGGACCAGCCGGCGCGTACGGCTGACGTCGGCCGGCGAGGCGTTCCTGCCCGCGGCACGGGAGTGCCTGGAGGCCGCCGACCGTGCGCGGGCCGAGGTCGCAGCCGCGACCGGGGAGATCCGCGGGCGGCTGGCCATCGGCGCCATCCCCACGGTGGCGGCCGTCGACCTGCCGCTCGCCCTGAAGGACTACAGCCGACGCCATCCGCGAGTGCACATCACGCTCACCTCAGCGGGCAGCGCCGAGCTGATCGAAGGGGTCAAGCGCAGCACCGTCGACGTCGCCTTCCTCGGCCTGCCGCCCCGCGCCGCCCCCAAGGACGTGCAGAGCCTCCGGCTGGGCGGGGGCGAACTGGTCGCCGTCGTCGCGCCTGACCACCCACGGACGGAGGACGAGGTCGACCTGCAGAGCCTGGCGGACGAGCCGTTCATCGACTTCCGCGCCGGCGCCGCCGGGCGTGTGCAGTCGGACCTGGCCTTCGCGGCCGTGGGGGTGCAACGCCACGTGCCCTTCGAGGTGTCCACCGCCGACTTCATGGTCGACCTGGTACGGCAAGGGCTCGGCGTGGGCATGCTTCCGGCGGCGTACGCGCTGCGCTTGTCCGATGTGCGCCGCATCCGTCTGCGCAACGCTCCCGCACGGGTGGAGCACATGATCTGGGACAACCGGCCGACCCCGGCCGCCGCCGCATTCGTTGATCTCATCCGCGCCGCTCAAACCGGAACCTCTCCCGGCGGCTCAGTCGACCAGGATTGACGAATACGCGCACTGAATTTCGGCAAGCCACGCCGGAGATGATCTTGAACGCCCACAAAGGCGTCCGCATCCGGCCAAGTCAGACCTTTACCGCCAAATATGGGCAAGGCGCCCGGCATACCGAACCCACTCTGACACGGCGTTTTCTCAGTGTTGCCATAGCCGGTCAGATCATTGGTCAACTTCTTCATCTTGTGCCGCATTCACCGGTGCCTCGAAGATCCAAGGCACTCGGGACATCTCACCCGGAGGCGTCCTGATCACTTGGAGGCACAGTGAGGATGCGCCCCCTGCCCCCCGCCACTGTCGTCGGAGCAGCAGTCATCGCCGCCGCGACCGCTCTGGTCACGGCCCCCGCCGCGAGCGCCGCGCCCACGGCACCCGCGCCGGCGGCGCCGCAGGCACAGTCCGACAACCCGGGCGTGCTCGCCACCAGCATCTCGGAACGGCTCGGCACCCGTTCCGGCGGCTCCTACCTCGACAACGGCAAGCTCGTCGTCACGGTCACCGACGCCAAGTCCGCCGACCAGGTGCGCGCCGCCGGAGCCGTTCCCCGCACCGTGGCCCGCGACGGCGCCGAACTGAAGAAGGTCACCGACACGCTGGACCGCTCGGTCAAGACCGCGGGCACCGCGTGGGCCGTCGACCCGGTCAGCAACAAGGTCGTCCTGTCCTACGACGACTCCGTCACCGGCAGCAAGCTCGCCGCGCTGAAGAGAGTCGCGAAGAAGCAGGGCGACGCGGTCCGGATGGAACGCGTCCCCGGCACGTTCAACACGCTCATCGCCGGCGGGCAGGCCATCTACACCGGCGGTTCGCGCTGCTCGCTCGGCTTCAACGTGCGCAGCGGCAGCACGGACTACTTCCTGACCGCCGGGCACTGCACCAACATCGGGTCGACCTGGTACGCCAACTCCAGCGGCAGCACGGTGCTGGGCAGCCGCACGGGCACCAGCTTCCCGGGCAACGACTACGGCATCGTCCGCTACACCGGCTCGGTGGCCAGGACCGGTGACGTCTACCTGTACGGCAGCGGCTCCCAGGACATCACCTCCGCGGGCAACGCGGTCGTCGGGCAGTCGGTGCGCCGCAGCGGCAGCACGACGGGCGTGCGCAGCGGTTCGGTGACCGCGCTCAACCAGACCGTCCGTTACGCCCAGGGCACCGTCACGGGCATGATCCGCACCAACGTGTGCGCCGAGCCCGGCGACAGCGGCGGCTCCCTGTTCGCGGGCACGGTCGCGCTCGGTCTGACCTCCGGCGGCAGCGGCAACTGCTCGTCCGGCGGCACGACCTTCTTCCAGCCCGTCACCGAGGCGCTCAGCGCGTACGGCGTGAGCGTCTACTGATCCCCTATCTGAGGCCCCTCGCGTGAGTCCAGGGCCGGGCGGGTACCCCCCGCCCGGCCCTGCGTCGTCGCCATCAAGCACGCGGGTTCACGCGGGGCGAGGTTCATGTGCATGTGGTCGCCGGCCCCATGGGTACGCGTCGGCTCCCTACAGTTGGGGCCCGTCCGCGTGCAGGGCGTCGTTCCGAGGTTCAGCCGGACCCCCGGTAAGGTCGCACCGGAGGCCGGGTGTACGCGGACCGGCAGGCGATCCTGGACGGCTGGACGCCTGAATGTCGCGACGGACCAAGGGATCGAATGGCGGCTCCAGACTCGCAGGAGCAAAGGGGAACGACACCGGCGCACATCCTGCGCACCGCCGAGCGGCTCTTCGCCCGCAAGGGGCTCGACGAGGTCTCGATCCGGGACATCACCGCCGCCGCGGACATCAGCATCTCGTCGGTGTACTACCACTTCGGTTCCAAGGAGAGGCTGATCCTCGCGATCCTGGAGCGCCGGATCGCCGAGCTGAACGACCGGCGCGCCGCGCTGCTGGCCGAGATCGAGGACAGGACCGAACCGACCGTCCGGGACGTGATCTCGCTTCTGGTCATTCCCACGGCCGAGATGGCGGCGGATCGGCGCGGCGGCGGCGCCGACTACGTCCGGTTCCTCGGCGCGGTGACCTCGCACCGCAAGTACGCCCCGCTGATCCGCCAGGTTTCGCCGTTCGCCGACGAGGAGCGGCAGATGCTGCGGAGGGTCGCGCCGAACCTGTCGGACGACGAGCGCGAGTTCCGCTTCGCGCTCATCAAGACGATCGTCAACCAGGTCCTCGGCGAAAGCGGCACCGGCCTGCGGATCTGGATGCAGGGCAGCGGCCTTGACGACCGCACGCTGGCGGACCAGCTCATCGACTTCTTCACCGCCGCCTTCACCGGAAGCGGCTGACCGGCGAGGGGGCCGCCATGCCCGTCCGGCCGGTTCTGCGGGATCTCGCTGAAGGTGACCGCCCGGACGCCGCGCTCGGCGTTGCGTCGGATCTCCGCGGCGGCCAGGTTCGGGTCCCACAGCGGGACGATCACGCAGGGGATCAGACGTCCGCCGCTGTCGCCGCACCGCTCCCCGACCATGAAGTCGTTGTAGGCGCGCACAGGCCAGCGCGAGGAGATGGTCGTCCACGGAGATGATCGGGGGAACCGCAACGGTCATGATCTGTCTCCTCGGTCCCGCCGGAACGCCGCCCGGGCGCGTCTTGTCCAGCGCCAGGGCGGCTGATACTTTGCGGTACGCGGACACTATGGAGCGCTTGTTCTAGAAGGTCAAGGCCCGAATGTGGCGCGTGAAGGGAGCCAGCGGATGCCTTATCGCGTGGGACAGTGGGCGACGGGGAACGTCGGAGGGCAGGCCCTTCGGGCCGTCATCGAGCACCCCGACCTGGAGCTCGCCGGGGTGGTCGTGAGCGACCCCGCGAAGGCCGGCCGCGACGCCGCGGATCTGTGCGGTGTGCCCGCGCCGACCGGAATCCTCGCCACCACGGATCCGGAGGAGGTCATCGCCGCCCGGCCCGACGCCATCTGCTACACGGCGGTCGGCACGGCCGGCCGCCGGGAGGTGGCCACCGGCACGCGTCCGACCGGCGCCGTCGACGACCTCTGCCGGATCCTCGCGGCGGGGATCGATGTCGTGTCGACGTCGATCATCCCGATGGTGCACCCGCCGTCCGCCGATCCCGAGACGGTCCAGCGTTTGCGGGACGCCTGCGCGACGGGGAGGTCCTCGATCCTCACCTCCGGGCTGGACCCGGGGATCATGAACGACGTGCTGCCCCTCGCGCTCAGTTCGATCTGCCTGCGCATCGAATCGATCCGGGTCAGCGAGGTCATGAACTACGGAACGTGGGACAAGCCCGAGGCCATCCTCGGAAAGTTCGGCTTCGGCAAGCCGCTGGACCACCGCCCGCCGATGGTCATGCCCGGTGTCCTCACGGTCATGTGGGGCACGGTCGTCCACCTGCTCGCGGACCGCCTGGGCGTCGTCCTCGACGCGATCGAGGAGCACTACGAACTGTTCCCCGCACCGGAGACCTTCGTCATACCGGCCGGAACCATCGAGAAGGGCACATCGGCCGCCATGCGCTTCGAGGTGCGCGGCATGCTCGCCGGCCGGCCGGCGATCGTGGCCGAGCACGTCACACGGCTGCGCGATGATCTGGCCCCGCACTGGCCCGCCCCGCCCGGCGGCGGTGGCGGCGGCTACCGGGTCCAGATCGAGGGCGAACCCTCATGGACCATGGAGATCACCAACCCGGGTGTGGCCGACCCGACCGTCCCGGGCACCCTGGCCACCGCACTGCGCGTCGTCAACGCCATCCCCGCCGTCTGCGAGGCCGAGCCCGGTGTCCTCACGCCTTTCGACCTCCCCATGCTGACCGGAAGACACCTCCTCCGCTGACACCTCCGTCCGGCTCGGCGAGGTTCGGCCGGGGTCCGGCCGGAGACTGCTGCAGTGCCGTGGTCCCGAGCCGCGCATGCAGCAACAACCGTAATCCGCGCCAAGGGTGGCCTTAACTCATTCACCAGCGCACCTGCGACGGCGTTGTGGACAGGACGCCAGAACGGTTGCAGCGCGGTGCCAGGACGGCCATGATCTTCGCGTCATATCCGACCACGCTCGGGAGCGGCACATGGTGGGGATCAGGCCCCTCGTCCTCGGTCTGCTGACGGTGCCCGTGCTCATCCTGACGGCCTGCTCGGGCGGGTCCGATGGCAGCGCCCCCGCCGGGGCGAGCGGGAAGAGCGGCGCTAAATCGCAAGGTCCCTCTCCTGCGTTGCCCTCCTTCAAAGGGAAGAATCTCGACACGGTCAGCGCCGAGTTCGAGCGTTCCTGGCCCGCCTACACCACCTCGTACAGGGCCCTGACCGACGGTCATCTCTTCGATGGCGAGTCCTACTCCGGTACCTGGATCGTCTGCACGCAGGCCGAGGACTCGCAGGCGAAGACGGCGGAGTTCGGCTTCCTGCCCCCGCAGGTGCCCTGCCCGCCGGACGGGCGCGTCACCAACTGGGCCGTCGTGCCGAACTACGTCGGTAAGACCGGCAACGAGGCGCGACAGGCCGCCCTGCGGCTCGGCTTCCCCAACGTCAGTAGCCAGCCCCTCGTGACCGAGGGATACGACGACGGTTCGCACTACGAACGCGTCGTCTGCACTCAGGACCCGCCCGCCGGCGAGAGCATGCGCGAGCACTACGGGACGACGCTGAGCCTGCGAGTCGCCGACAGCAAGGGGTCCTGCAGCCGGTAGTCGACCGGGACAAGCGCTTGTCGTTCCGGCCGTCTTCCGGGTCTCAGGACGGGGCCCGCCGGTGGAGCAGCGGGGAGTAGAGGTCGGGACGGCGGTCGGCCAGGACGTCGTTGCGGGAGTTCAGGGCCTTGCTCCTGGCCAGGAGAAGGTCGACGTCGGCGGTGGCCTGCGCGCCCTCGCCCGCTTCCGCGAGCACCTGCCCGTCGGGAGAGATGATGGCGGTGCCGAGGGTCCATTCCTGGCCGCGTTCGGTTCCGGCGCGGTCGCAGCAGGCGATGAACGTGCGGTTGACCCGCGCGGCGGCCATCGCGATCACCGTCTCCGGCGGACGCTCCCCCGGCGGACGCTCCACCAGCGGCCAGTTGACCGGGGCCGCGATCAGGTGTGCGCCGCCGAGGGCGAGCAGCCGCGTCATCTCGGGGAATTCCAGGTCGTAGCAGATCAGCACGCCGATCGGGCCGGCTGACGTCCGGACGACCGGGGGTGGCCGGTCGCCCGGGGTGAAGACGGACTTCTCGGCGTCCCAGAGATGGGTCTTGCGGTAGACGGCGCGGACGCCGCCGCGGTCGACGACGGCGGCGCTGTTGTAGAGCAGGCCGTCGTCGCCGCGTTCGCAGAAGCCGCCGATGACGACGGCGTCTCCGGCGGCCGCCGCCCATTCGGCGAACAGGGGATGGTCGGGCCGGACGGCCACCGCGGCCGCCTCGGCGGGAGAGGCGAACATGTAGCCGGAGGTCACCAGTTCGGGCAGGACGATGACGTCCGCGCCGGCGGCGTCCCGGATCGCCGCCGCCGACAGCTCGCGGTTGAAGGGCAGGTCGCCGATCCGCGGGGCGAGCTGCCGGCAGGCGATCCGGGTCATGGCGTCGGCCTCCTCAGGCGCGGGCGAGCGGTGCCGGGTCGTCGCGCAGCAGCTGGGCCAGCACGTCGAACTCGTTGAAGAGCGTCCACTCCTCAATGATGCGCCCGCCGGAGAAGTACAGCTGCGAGATGCCCCAGAGGTGGACGCGGCGGCCGGTCGGGCGGCCGTACATGCCGTGCCCGCGGTGGGTCCCGACGGCGGTCCAGCGGACGGACGCGCTGAAGCCGTCGTTCTCGTTGCCCATCCAGTACACCTCGTCGACCTGCATGCCCAGGTCGGGGAACGTGGCGAGCAGGCCGCGGGCCATGCCGCGCACGTCGGCGCGGCCGTACCCGGAGCGGTTCGTCGTGCCGTGCCAGCGGACGTTCGGCGCGTACGCGCGGTCGATGGCGCTGAGGTCCCGCCGGTTGTAGGTGTCGTGGAACAACGCCCGGACGGTGTGCTCCAGGTCGAAGCCGGTGCCCGGGGCCGGGTACGGCTTCGGCCGGCGGCCGCCGGCCAGGCGCTCGACCTCGGTGATGTTGCGCTCGCCGAGGGGGGCGACGCCGCCCTCGTTGCCGTAGATCCGGGCCGCCTCGACCACGTCGATACCGAGCTGGGTCAGCTTGGCGGCGGTGTTGTAGAGGACCCACTCCTCGTAGATCTCGTTCTCCCGGACCACGCAGTTGGCGATGACCCAGGTCTCCAGCCGGCGGCCGGTCGGCGGGCCCCACCGCCACGGTCCGGTGTGGTGCCCGATGTTGATCGCGCGGTGCGAGGTGACGAAGCCCTGCTCGTCGTCGCCGGCCCAGATGACGTCGTCGGCGTAGTGACGGCAGTCGGGGAAGGCGTTGATGCTCTGGATCGTCCCGTCGACCAGCTGCTCCACGCCGTACCGGAAGCCGCTGTCGTCGTACAGGCGGCACCCGGGGCTGTAGGTGTCGTAGATGTAGCCGACGTCCTGGTCCTCCCAGATGCGGTGGGTGATCCGGACGATGTAGTCGACGATGTCGGTGTAGGTGTCCTCGAAGCCCCGCAGCGACTGCCGCCGGGCGGCGTGCCGCGGGCCTTCCGGATCGTCGGCGCCGTTGCCGGGCCGTACGGCGATGCTGTAGTCCGGCGGCATGGTCCGCCGGACGGGAGCGGACATCGCCTGCGGAGCCCCGGGGGAACGGTCCACTCCCCTGGCGGCGTCTTCGTCGCGGTACTCATCCGCGTTCGCCATCTTTATCTCGACCTTCCGTTCTCTTCAGCGGTGGCGGGCCAGGCGGAGCGTCGCGGTGGCTCCGTGGGCGGCCATGCCCTCGTACGAGGAGATCACCTCGACCGCCTCGGCCAGTAGCGGGGTGGCCTCCCGGGACGCGCGCTGGTAGGTCAGCGGCTTAAGGAACCGGGAGACCGAAAGGCCCGCGCTGTGCCTGGCGCCCCCGGCCGTGGGCAGCACGTGGTTGGTGCCGGCCATGCCCTTGTCGCTGTAGGCGACCGTGCTCCACTGGCCGATGAAGACCGAGCCGTAGTTGTGCAGGGCGTCTAGATAGTGGTCGTCGTCGGCGGTCAGCAGCTCCAGGTGCTCGGGCGCCAGGTCGTCCATCAGCTCGACGGCGGTGGCGCGGTCCTCGGCCCAGGTCACCGAGCCGTGGTCGTGCCAGGCGGGCCCGGCGATGTCGCGGGTCGCCAGCCCGGCCAGCTGCCGCTCGGCCTCGGCGATCACCGCGTGCCCGAGCTCCTCGGAGGTGGTGACCAGCGCGGCCGGGGACTCGGGGCCGTGCTCGGCCTGGCCGAGCAGGTCGGCGGCGACCAGCTCCGGGTCGGCGGTCTCGTCGGCGAGGACGGCGACCTCGGACGGGCCGGCGAGCAGGTCGATCGCCACCGTGCCGAACAGCTGCCGCTTGGCCTCGGCGACGTAGGCGTTGCCGGGCCCGACCAGCATGTCGACCGGGCGCTCGCCGAGCAGCCCGAACGCCATCGCGGCCAGGGCCTGGACGCCGCCGAGGACGTACACGCGGTCGGCGCCGGACAGGTACGCCGCGTACAGCACGGCCGGGTCGGCGGTGCCGTCGGGCCGCGGCGGCGTGCAGGCCAGCACGGTCTCGACTCCCGCGACCTTGGCCACGCCCGCGGTCATGCAGGCTCCGGCCAGCAGCGGGAACCGCCCGGCCGGAAGGTAGGCGCCGACCCGCTGGACGGGAACGTACCGCTGCCCGGCGAGCAGCCCCGGTGCCAGCTCGACCTCGAAGTCGCCGAGCCGGGCGCGCTGCTCGCGGGCGAACGCCCCCGTCCGCTCGACGCCCAGCTCCAGCGCGGCGCGCAGCTCGGCGGACAGGCCGTCGCCGCTGCGGGCCAGCTCGTCGCGCGGCACCTCGACGTCGGGACGCCGCCAGCCGTCGAGCTCGCGCGCGTACCGCAGCACGGCGTCCAGGCCGCCGCGCTCGATGTCGGCCAGCATCGCCGACACGCGCTCGGCCACGGCCGGGTCGGTCTGGGCGGCGGGACGGTCGAGGCCGGGCGCCTTGAGGATCCGGTACGAGCCCTCCAGCTCGGCGAGGCGGGCGGGGGTGAAACGCATGGTCATTCCTAACGAACGGAGACGGACGGGGACGGACGGGGTAGGGGTCAGGCGGGCTCGTCGCCGCGGGCGTGCGCGATCTGCGCGAGGATCGAGATCTCGTCGTAGATCCGCCACTCCCGGACGATCCGCCCGGCGCGGAACAGGAACTGGGAGGAGCCGAGGACCTCCACGGGCGAACCGGTGGGCCGCCCGTAGCGGGGGACGCCCTGGTACGTGCCGCGCAGGAACCACACCACGCCGACCCGGACGCCGCCGTGCGGCGCCGAGTCGTTGGCGGCGACGTCGCGGATCTCGACCCGGGCGTCCGGGAACGGCGCGAGCAGGTCGAGCAGGGCCCGCTGGTAGCCGTCCGGGCGGATCACGTCGCGGTGCCCGGTGGTGTGGCAGGTGACGTCGCGGGCGATGTAGTCCGTGGCCAGGTCCAGCCGCCGGCCGTTCCAGACCTCTTCGACCATCTCGAGGGCGTGCTCGCATTCGCCGCGGTGGTGGTCCGGACGGCGTGCCCCCGAGTCGCCGCGCACGAGCGGGTCGGGGGGCGCCGGGCCGCTCAGGATCCGGCCGTCCCCGGCGGGGAAGGCGACCCCGCGGGCGACCGCCTCGGGGTCGAGGCCGAGCTGCCGGACGACCGCCAGCTCGTCCCGGACGACCCACTCCTCCTCCATCACGCCGCGCCGGTAGAGGCAGGTCGCGATGGTGCGCGAGGTGAACGGCCGGTGCGTGGGCGGGCCGTACGCCGACGTCCCGGTGTGCGTCCCGGCGCTGAACACCCGATGCGAGCTGACGAACGCGTCGGCGCCGCGCGCCTCCCACACCACGTCGTCGGCCTGCCCGACCCGGTCCGGGAACGCGCTGATCTTCTGCAGCGTCCCCGCGACCACCGGCTCGACGCCGCGCGAGGTGCCGTACGCGCCGTGCACCACGGCGTCCGGGGCGTAGTTGTCGCGGATCAGCCCGATCCCGCGGCGCACCCAGATCCGGTCGGTCCACTCGGTGATGAACTCCTCCGGGCCGCCGTACGGCGCGTACGCGATCTCCCCCGGCTCAGCCACCGTCCCGCTCCTGGATCTGGTCGACCTGCCGGGCCGCGGACCTCAGCTCGCTTCGGACGTCCGCGCCGTGCGCCATCCTGTTGATCGCGACCTCGACGGCGTCCTGGATGCGCGGCCAGTCGATCGACGTCGGGATGATCCGGCTGTCGCGCAGCGCCTCCTCCTGAAGCCTGGGGATGCCGCCGTTCGCCGCGTTGACCTGCGGGTCGAGCATGTTGGAGGTGTGGACGGTGATGCCGCTGGCCTTCGCCGGGTCCGACTTGTCGAGCGCGACCGCCCGTTCCGTCCTGGGGTCGGTGACCCATTTGATGTACTCCCAGGCCGGGCCCTGCTTCTCCGAACTGCGCAGCACGCCCATCAGCCAGGTCATCCCGTACGAGACGCGCTCGCGGCCCGGCCAGCCCGGCAGCCGGGCGGCGGTGATGGCCTTGGCCACGTCCGGCTTGACCTTGGTCGGGTCGGTGAAGTCGTCGTACTGCCAGGTCCAGGTGAGGACGGTGTTGGCGTGGCCCTGCTCCATCGACTGGGTGGAGTCGGTCTCGGTCCAGTTGGCCGAGGCGGGCGGGCTGTACCCCTTGCGAAGCATCGAGATGTACTTCTCGGTGGCCTCGACGGCCGCCGGGGAGGTGAACGCGGCCTTGCCCTCGGCGTCGAACAGGTCGCCGCCCGCGCTCCACAGCATCGACAGCCAGGTGAACAGGTTCTGGCCGCTGCCGCGCCCGTACTGGCCGGCGACGGCGTGCCGCGGGCTGGCCGCCTTGAGCCTGTCGAGCTGGGTCAGGTACTCGTCCCAGGTCTCCGGGGCCTTGAGGCCGAGCGCGTCGTACTGGTCCTTGCGGTAGTAGAGCGCGTAGGCGTAGCCGCGGAACGGGATGCCGTAGGTGACGCCCGGCCGGCCGGCGGTCGCGGCTTCCCGGAACGCCGGCGGGTAGTCGTCCAGGGTGATGTTCGACCGCCGCATCACCTCGTTGAGCGGCTGCACGCCCTCGCGGATCGAGGCGCCGAACGCGTCGGTCCAGGCGACCAGGTCGTAGGTGCCGGTGCCGAGCGCGCTCTCCGCGACGATCTTCTGCAGGAACGACTCGTAGGCGATGTTGGCCCACTCGACCTCGATACCGGTCCTCTTGGTGAACTCGGCGTCGGTGCGGGCCCGCAGCCCGAGGAACTGTGCCGCGGTGTTGCAGCAGGTCAGCAGCCGGATCTTGGTCCCGTTGTACGGTTTTCCGGTCAGCAGGCCGAGGTCGTCGACCGGGCCCGTCCTCACGTGCCGGGCCAGCGGCCTGTCGTCCGGGCCGGCCCCGCAGGCGGTCGCGAGCATCAGGCAGGCCAGGGCGAACGCGATCCCGCGGCGGGGTCCCGGGTGGCGGCGCCTCATTTGATCGCTCCCATCGTCATGCCCTGGGCGAAGTGCTTGCGGACGAACAGCGACATGATCAGCATCGGCAGCATCACGGTCAGCCCGGCCGCCGCCATCTGCCCCCACGCCACGCCCTCGGGCCGCACCAGCGTCATCAGGCCGACCGGCAGCGTGGTCGCGTTCTCCTTGGCCAGGAAGGTCGGGAAGAGGAACTCGTTCCACGACAGCAGGAACGAGAACACGGCGCAGACGAAGATGCCGGGCGCGGCCAGCGGGGTCACCACCCGCCACAGCAGCCGGACCTGGCCGCAGCCGTCCATCCGGGCGGCCTCCTCGATCTCCAGCGGCAGGCCGTCGACGAACCCCTTGAGCAGCCAGGTGATGTACGGGACCACCAGCGAGAGGTTCACGATCACCAGCGCGGCGCGGGTGTCGAGCAGCCCGAGGTCGTGGAACAGCGTCAGGAACGGCAGTGCGATCGCCACCCCCGGGATGAACTGGGTGGCCACCATCGCCAGCAGCATCGACCTGTGCCCGGGGAAGCGGTACCGGGAGAACCCGTACGCGGCCAGCAGCGCCATCGGCAGCGCGATGAGCGTGGTGGCGACGCCGACCACGACGCTGTTGACCAGGGCCATGGTCAGGTCGTTCTCGCCGCCGATGATGCCGCGGAAGTTCTCCAGCGTCGGGCTGAAGAACGGCGAGGTGGAGAACGCGTCCCGGGCCGGGCGCAGCGCCGTCATGGCCAGCCACGCGATCGGGAACAGGATGAAGAACAGGACGGCCAGCGTGCCGAGCACGTGCAGGCCGCGCGCGGCGTACGAGCGGGCCGAGCGGGCGGTCATCGCTCCTCCTGGCGGTTCATGGCGATCAGGTAGAAGGCCGCCAGCACGCCCAGGGCCAGCACGAGGATCCAGGAGACGGCCGAGGCGTAGCCGATGTCCAGGAACGTGAAACCCTGCGCGTAGGCGTAGAAGTTGAGGGTCTCGGTGGCCCGTCCCGGCCCGCCGCCGGTGATGGTCACCACCTGGTCGAAGAGCTTGATCGAGAAGACCGCCTTGAGGAAGACCACGATCAGCAGCAGGGGCCGGAGCAGCGGGAACGTGATGTGCCGGAACCGGTCCCACGCGCCGCAGCCGTCCACCCTGGCGGCCTCGTGCACCTCGGGCGGGACCGAGGCGAGCCCGCCGAGCAGCATCAGCGCGATCAGCGGCGCCCAGCCCCACACCTCGGTCAGGACCAGCACGATCTGCGCCCAGAACTCGTCGCCGAGCCAGTCCACGTCACTGGTGAACGGCAGCACGGTGCCCAGCATCTTGTCGTACACGCCGTGGTCGGGGTTCAGCATGAACCGCCACGAGAAGCCCTTGAGCGCGGGAGCGACCGCGAACGGCAGGATCAGCAGCGCCTTGGTCAGCCCGGTCAGCCGGCCGCGCCGGTTCAGCAGCAGCGCGATCGCCAGGCCGAGGCCCACCGACAGCACCACCGAGATCACGGTGAAGCGGGTGGTGACCACGACGCTGTTGAGGAAGGTGTCGTCGCGCAGCGCCCGCGCGTACTGGTCGAAGCCCACGAACGCGCCCGGCGTCCGCGACTCGTTCAGCCGCCAGTGCCGGAAGCTGTTCACCAGCGCCGCGACCAGCGGGTAGACAGTGGTGAGCACGACCGCGGCGAGGGCGGGCGCCAGGTGCAGGTAGGGCGCGGCGCTCCGGCGCAGCCGGCCGCGCGGTCTCCTGGGGGCGCGAGCGGGCCGTCCGGGATCTTCCGCGCCGCGCGCGGTGCTCCGGCCGGCCGGTGACGTGGCCGTCACCATGGCACGTTCCAGGATCGCCGGGGAGGGGCTGGTCGCCTCGGATTCACGTCGGGGCTCCTTCGCCGGTTGGGGGGCCGTGGGCGGGGGGACGGCCGGGCCTCAGGTTCGGCGAGTGTATGCGTATTCACGCCGAGGGATCAATAGTTGGCGAAGACGGGTTTCTCCTCGCCGAGAGACCCTGTTACCGCAATGTTTCCCCAGATCAGCCAGGCGAGAGGAACGGTAGATGGCGAGACCGGCCTCGGTCCACCCCTGATGCATATCCGTATGCAGACCCGGGCAGAGCTGGGGCGCCGGCGGGTGGCGGGCCGGGCGCGGGCGCCCGGCCCGGGCGCAGAGACCGGACTCCGGCGGGGTGAACGCCCAGGCCGCGCCCGCCGGAGGGGGACGATCAGCCGGCGGGAGGGCGGGCGTGGGTGCGGCGCGCCACGAAGGTGGGCGCGAAGACGACCCGTTCCGGGTCGCCGGCCGCCTCGCCCGTGATCCGGCGCACCAGGAGCCGGGCGGCGGTGGCCGCCATCTCGTTCAGGTCGTGCCGGACGGTGGTGAGCCGGAAGGACTCCCACGCCGACATCGGGATGTCGTCGAAGCCGATCACCGTGAGCTCGTCCGGTACCCGGATCCCGGCCCGCAGCGCCGCGTCCAGGGCGCCGATCGCGATGACGTCGTTGCCACAGAACACCGCCGTCGGGCGCGGCTCGGCGGCCAGCAGCGAGGCGAGCGCGGCATGCCCGGTCTCGAACTCGAACGGCCCGCGCCGCACCCGCGCCTCCGGCAGCCCGATGCCGGCCTCGGCCAGCGCGAGCCGGAAGCCGTACTCGCGCTCCCGCCCGGTACTGGTCTCCTCCGGGCCGAAGATCCCCGCCACGCGCTCGTGCCCGAGCGTCACCAGCTCGCGGGCGGCCAGCTCGGCGCCGAGCCGGTTGTCCACCACGGCCGCGTCGGCCGGGGTGGTGCCCTCCCGGTTGAGGTAGACGAACGGCAGGCCGCGGCGGTGCAGCTCGGCGGGCAGCCCGGAGCCCAGCCCCGTGGTGGTCAGCACCACGCCGTCGATCGAGCGGTCCAGCAGCCGCTCGGAGGCGATCGCCTCGTCGGAGCGCTCCGCGAACAGCATCATCCGGTAGCCGAGCCGTTCCAGCTCGTCGTGCAGCGGCGCCACCAGGTGCGGGTAGAACGGGTTGGTCAGGTCGGTGACCAGCACTCCGACCCGCTTGGCGCTGCGGGTCGACAGGCTGCGCCCGGCCTCGCTCGGCACGTACCCGAGGGCCCGCGCCGCCTCCTGTACCCTTCGCCGGGTCTCCGCCGAGACCCGCGTGTCGCCGCGCAGCGCCCGCGACACGGTGGGCTGGGAGACGCCGGCCAGCCGGGCGACATCCCGGCTCGTGATCCCCACCTGCTGCCTCCAGCATTCGTGCCGACCTGGGCAGCATACGTCTATCCATCCGGAGCACGGGCCCCGCATGCCCCGACCCCATTGACAATCCGGCGCGCCCCTGGCGTAGTGTGCATACGTATGAATAACCAGGACAGGGTGGTGACCGGACCGGTGGACATGGCCGAGCTGGCCCGCAGGACGATCCGCCGCACCGACTTCGTCCCGTGCACCCAGGCCTTCATCGACTGCCGGACGCCGGGATCGGACCGCAAAGAGAACTACGCGATGATCGGCCCCGGGGTCAGCCAGAGCCCTGGCCAAGTGATCAACCTGCGGGAGCCGCACGGCTTCAACATCGGCGCCGCCGCGATGCCGAACGGCGTGACCAACAGCCTGCACATGCACTTCACCGCCGAGGTCTTCCTGTGCTTCCGCGGCGAGTTCCTGCTGCGCTGGGGCGCGGACGGGACCGACGGCGAGCTGCTGCTGCGGGAGGGCGACATCGCCTCCATCCCGACCTGGATCTTCCGCGGGTTCACCAATGTCGGGCCGGACGACGGCTGGCTGTTCACCACGCTCGGCCAGGACCGGACCGGCGGCATCATCTGGGGCCCGTCGGTACTGCGCGAGGCCGCCGGCCACGGGCTCTACCTCAGCACCACCGGGGAACTGATCGACACCGTGGCCGGCGACCCGCCGCCGCCGGAGGACGAGACCGTCAGGCCGATCACCGGCGCGCAGATCGCCGCGCTGCGCTCGTACTCCGCCGAGGAGCTGCGCCGGCGCGTCGCCACCCCGGACGACCTGCGGTGGAGCGAGGCACCGTTCCTCGACTTCCGGCTGCCCGGCGGCGGGGCGCGGCTGGCGGCCGTCATCGGGTACGGGATGACCGAGGACCGGTTCCAGGAGCCGATCGTGCACAACCCGCACGGCCACAGCGTCGCCTGGCTGAAGGCCCGTCCGGGCGCCGGAATGTCGCGGCACCGGCACGGCGCGTCCCAGGTGCTGATGGTCAAGGACGGCGAGTGGGAGGTCACGCTCAACGGCCCGGGCGAGGAACTGCCGGTACGGCTCGGCCCGTGGGACATGCTCTCGGTCCCGCCGGGCGCGTGGCGCTCGCTCCGCAACGCGGGCGACGATGAGGCATCGCTGGTCGTGGTGAACGGCGGCGACGGCCGGAACCGCCTGGAGTGGGACGAGGCGGTCGTCAAGGCCGCCGCGGAGGCCGGCGACGCCCTCGACCCCGGCGGCTACGTCGCGCCCAGCGCGCTGGTGCCCCGGTGACCACGCGCTCCCGGGAGACGCTCCTGGTGCCCGGGATGCTCTGCGACCCCGACCTGTGGTCGGGCGTGGACGTCCCGGGCGTCTCCGGCGTCCCGGTCGCGATCACCGAGCCAACGATCACCGGGATGGCCGAGCAGGTGCTCGCCGCCGCCGACGGCCCCTTCACCCTGGTCGGGCTGAGTCTGGGCGCGATCGTCGGGTTCGAGGTGCTGCGGCTGGCGCCCGAGCGCGTCACCGCGTTCTGCGCCATCTCCACCAACTCCGGCGCGCCGACCGAGGCCCAGCTCTCCGGCTGGAGCTCCATGGCGGAACGCACCGAGCGCGGCGAGTTCGACGCGGTCGTCCGGGACATCCTCCCGGCGATGTTCGCCGAGGAGGGCCACGACGAGCGCTTCCTCGGCATGGCGCACCGGACCGGGCCGGACGTCTTCCGCGCCCAGCTCGCCGCCCAGGCCACCCGGGTCGACGGCGCCGCGGCGCTGGGCGCGTCCCCCTGCCCGGTGCTGGCGGTCTGCGGTTCCGCCGACGCGCTGTGCCCGGTCGGCTTCCACCGCCGGATCGCCGGCACCGCGCCCGGCGGGCGGCTCCGCGTGATCCCCGGCGCCGGGCACCTGCTGCCCATCGAGCGTCCCCGGGTCCTCGCGCACGTCCTGCGCGAATGGCTCGACGAACTGTCATGACCCAGAAGGAGAACCCGTGTCGCACTTCCTGAAGAAGCCGGTGCCCAAGGAGAAGGTCGCGCAGGACCTCGGCGAGGTCCGCGCCCGGGTGGAAGCGATCATCGCCGACGTCCGCGAGCGCGGCGACGCGGCGGTCCGCGAGTACTCCGAGCGGTTCGACGGCTGGTCGCCGGAGTCGTTCCGGCTGACCGCCGAGCGGATCGAGGAGATCGTGGCGGGCGTGCCGCGCCAGGTGATCGAGGACATCGAGTTCGTCCAGGCGCAGGTGCGCGGGTTCGCGCAGCGGCAGCGCGACTCGCTCCAGGACTTCGAGGCCGAGACGCTGCCGGGCGTCCACCTCGGGCAGAAGCACATCCCGGTCGCGGCGGCCGGCGCCTACGTCCCGGGCGGCCGGTACCCGCTGACCGCGTCCGCGCACATGACGATCGTGACCGCCAAGGTCGCCGGAGTGCCCCGGGTCGTGGCCTGCACGCCGCCGATCCGCGGCGAGGTCCCCGCCGCCACGGTCGCCGCGATGCACCTGGCCGGGGCGGACGAGATCCACCTGCTCGGCGGCGTCCAGGCGGTCGCCGCGATGGCGGTCGGCACCGCCAGCGTCGGCCGGGTGGACCTGATCGCCGGGCCGGGCAACGCGTACGTGGCCGAGGCCAAGCGGCAGCTGTTCGGCGAGGTCGGCATCGACCTGTTCGCCGGCCCCACCGAGATCCTGATCATCGCCGACGAGACCGCCGACCCCTTCACCGTCGCGGTGGACCTGCTGTCGCAGGCCGAGCACGGCCCGGACTCCCCCGCCATCCTCGTCACCACGTCCGCGGACCTGGCCCGCGCGGCGATCGACCACGTCGAGCGGCTGCTGCCGGGCATGCCCACCCGCGACCTCGCCGGGCCCGCGTGGCGCGACCACGGCGAGGTCGTCGTGGTGGACGCGATCGACGAGGCGTTCGCCGTCGCCGACTCCTACGCCGCCGAGCACGTCCAGGTGCTCACCGCCGAGCCCCGCCGGGCGCTGGACGCGATGCGCGACTACGGCGCGCTGTTCCTCGGCGAGGGGACCTGCGTCTCCTACGGGGACAAGGTCATCGGCACCAACCACGTGCTGCCGACCCGGGGCGCGGCCCGCTACACCGGCGGCCTGTGGGTCGGGAAGTACCTCAAGACCGTCACCTACCAGGAGGTCACCGACCCGGCCACGAGCGCGTGGCTCGGCGAGGTGTGCGGCCGCGCGTCCCGCGTCGAGCTGTTCGAGGGCCACGCCCGTTCCGGTGACGTGCGGGCCGCCAGGTTCGGCGGCACCGAGCCGGCCTGGCGGCCCGAGTGACGGCCGCGGTCCGGGGCCGCACGGCGCTGGTGACCGGCGGCGGTGGCGGGCTCGGCGCCGCCATGGCCGCCGGGCTCGCCGCCGCCGGGGCCCGCGTCATCGTGACCGGACGCGACCGGGCCAGGCTCGACGCCGTGGCCGCCGGGCTGCCGGCGCCGGGCCGCGCCGCCGCGTGCGACGTGTCCGACCCCGCGAGCGTCGCGGCGCTCCTGGCCGAACTGGCCGACGAGACGGTGTCGATCCTGGTCAACAACGCGGGCGTCCCCGGCCCGGTCAAGCCGCTGGTCGATGTGGAACCGGAGGAGTGGGACGACGTCTTCGACGTCAACGTCCGCGGCGTCTACCTCATGTGCCGCGCCTTCCTGCCGGGAATGCTGGAGCGCGGCACGGGCGACGTGATCAACGTGGCGTCGGTCAGCGGCAAGCGCCCGCTGGTCGCGCGCACCCCGTACTGCGCGTCCAAGATGGCGGTGATCGGCCTGACCACGACGCTGGCCGCCGAGGTCGGCCCGCGGGGCGTCAACGTCAACTCGCTGTCGCCCGGACCGGTCGCCGGACCGCGGATGGAGCGCAACTTCCGGCTGGAGGCCGAACGCACCGGCGCGACCCCCGCCGACGCGGAACGCGCCTTCGTCTCCCGCTCGGCCCTCGGCCGGATGGTCACCGAGGACGAGGTCGCGGCCGCCCTGGTCGCGATGCTGTCGATGCCGGGCCTGTGCGCCGCCGACATCGACCTGTCCGCGGGAATGGTGGCACGGTGACCGCTCTGCGACAGCGGCTCCGATCGGGCGAGCCGCTGCTCGGCGGGATCCTGCGGATGCCCGGCGAAGCGCTCGTCGAGATCGCCGGGATCGCGGGCCTCGACTACGTGCTCGTCGACTGCGAGCACGGGCCCGCGGACCTGGTCGCCCTCCAGCACCACATCACCGCGGCCGAGGCCCACGGCCTGGCCGTCCTGGTCCGGGTCGGCGCGGACGACCCGGGCCTCGTCCTGCGGGTGCTGGACCTCGGCGCCGCCGGGATCGTCGTCCCGCATGTGGACACCGCCGATGAGGCGCGCGCCGCGGTCACCGCCGCGCACTACCCGCCGCTCGGAAGGCGCGGCTTCGCGACCTACAGCCGGTCAGGCCGGTTCGGGGCCGTCCCCATCGCCGAGCACCTGCGCCGCGCGTCCGAGGAGACGCTGGTCGTGGTGATGGCCGAGACCCCGTCCGCCTGCGCGAACGCGCCGGAGATCCTCGCCGTCGAGGGCGTGGACGCGATCTGGGTCGGGCCCGCCGACCTGTCGGTGGCGATGGGCCTGACCGGCGGCGGCGCCGAACCCGCCGTCCAGGCCGCGATCGCGTCCGTGCGGGCGGCGGCTCGGGACGCCGGGCGGAGCGTGATGACGATCGTCGACTCCCCCGGCCGGGCGGCGGAGGCACCGCCCGGCCTGATCGTCTACAACCTGGCGCACATCCTGCTGACCACGTTCCGGGATCTCGCCGCGGCCCGCACCCCGCGTTGAGACCGCACCGCCTCCTCCGCTCGGCCCCGGGCAGAGGAGGGCCGGTCGGGCAGCCGGTTCCAGACGGTCCTCTGGAACGGACTCTGGGTTGACGTCCTTGCAGGTCACCGTGTCAGGACGTGTCCGCGTGACATGACCGGACACAGGTGACACCGAATCTCCTGGTGAAGGTTCTCCCCGCTCTGCTGTCGTGGTCCCGCGGGTCCCCGGCGCGCCGAACGGCCGGACGGCGCGAAGAACCGGCCGGTCCCATGCGGGATCGGCCGGGCTCGGCCCGCATCGCCCATCAGCTGTGCCGATAGCTCAGGATCGCGACGGACGGCAGCGGGGCCCGGTTGAGGTGCTGCAGGATCGTCTCCTGGCCGGTGCAGCCCGTCCCGGCGAAAAGCCGTTGCCGTTCCTTGCTGTTGTTCTTGACTGATCGGGCGACGAAGGGCAGCGGCTGGCATTTGCTGTCGCTGAAGTAGTCCGGCGGCAGCGTGATCTTCCGGCCGATGAAATTCGGTTCCGGCCAGAAGCAGACGTGCCCCTCGACGCAGTCGGGAGTGCCCGCCGCGGCCGTCTCGCCGGGCGCCCTGGTGCCAATGATGAGGGCCACCGCGACGCCGGTCACCACCGCCGTCGTCCCTGCGGCGGCCGCCGCCGACAGCACCAGGCGCCGCCGCATCCGGCGGGCGTGTTCTGGCAGCTCCGGGCGGACGACGTCCTTCACCGGGGCGGCGGCCGCTTCGATCCGCTGCCGTACGGGCTCCAGTTCGTCGAGGAGGCCGGGCTTGCCGCATCCATGGAGGAAGCACTTGAGCTGCTGCGCCGTAGGGACCACGCCGTTCTCGATGTTGGAGACGCGCTGCCGGGTGAGGGCCGCCCGATCGATGTTCGAGCGCCGGGCCACGGCCTGCTGGGTCAGCTGGCCGCGCAGCTCGCGCAGGAACGTCCCGAGCTCTTCCGCTGACGTGATCTCACTAGCGCCCACTCGTCTCTCCAACACACCAATGGCAGACACTGATCGTAGCAAGATGAACACGCTGTGGAGTGAACATCGGAACAGGTCGGCCGCGGGCCGTGTGAGGAATGGCCCCCACTCCTCGATCAGCTTGTTCGCCGGCTCGCATGACCGTCCGGCAGTGGCCCTGACGAGTGATCGACAATTGGAACCGCGCTCATATCCGGCTCCTCTAAAACAGCAGAACGCCCATTGGGATGGTGGTCACAGCCGGCACGGCGGCGGGGGCGGCCGTTGCTGCTGGACGGTCTCGTCTACCAGGAGCGCGCATGTACTCTCCCTTCCGTCCGGCGACGCAGGAGCGGCGAATGCCCGGCACGGTCCGGCTGGCGGTGTCACTGATGCTGATCATCGCCGTGGTTCAGATCGCGGGGGTGTCCCTGGGGTTCATGGCGGCGGACGAGATGCGCGCCGAGCTGGAGGCCGCCTACAGCGCCGACGAGTACGTCGGGGCCGACGACGTGAACGCGAAGGTCAGGGAAAGCCTGATCGGAGGGATCGTCCTGACGGGCCTGCTCAGCGCGCTGTGGAGCTGGATGGCGGTCAAGTACCGTTCCGGGCGCCGCTGGGCGCGTATCACCGGCACGATCCTCTTCGGGCTTTTCACATTTCTTTGGGTGCTGTGGCTCGGAGTGTTCAACGGTGAACCTCCTCCGGGGAGCCTGGACCCCGGCGAGCACATGCTCCTCGCCACCCCCGCAGCGAACGCCGCCATGTGGGTGCTCGCCCTGGTGATCGTGGTGTTGTCCTGGACACCGCCCGCCGATCGCCATTTCCGCCGGGCGCGGCGCCCCTGAGAGAACGGGTCTGCCGGACGAGCGCGAACGGTGCCGCGCCTGTCCGTGCTCAGTCTGAGGAACGGGGCGCGGCGAGAAGGCGGGCGAGCGCGGCCGCGAACCGGGCGGGGTCGATGTCGGCCGGGGGACGGCCGAAGAACTCGCTGGACAGGTGGTAGCCGGTCAGGGCGGAGACCATGACCGCGAGCAGCGCGTGCGGATCGTCGTCCGCGATGCCCGGCAGGTCCCGCCGCAGATGCTCGGCCTCCTCGGCGATGCCCTGGTCCAGGAGGGCGTCGCGGATCTTGCCGGTGAGCTCGGGGAATCGGCCGTGCTCGCGGGCCAGCAGGGTGATCAGCGGCCTGATCCGGGTCATGTACTCGAGTCGCTGCAGGAGTCGGCGGGCCAGCGCGTCCTGGGAGTCGCCGGTGACGGGGCCGCGTTCGAAGGTTCGGCGGTGTTGTTCGGCGCGGTCGAGTTCGCGTTCGAAGAGCTCGCCGAACACCTGCTCCTTGGACCGGAAATGCCGGTAGAAGCTGCCGCTGCCGGGAGAGAGCCCGGCCCGCTCCTCGATGCCGGTGACGGTCGTGCCGCCGAAGCCGCGCTGCTGGATCAGCTCCAGGGCGGCGTCGAGGATGCGCTCGCGCGTGGTGGAGGGCACGGATGCAAGATACCTCTTGCAAATGCAAGAGGATTCTTGCACAGTGAAGGCCCCTCAACGGAAGGCCGCGCCATGTCCGCGATACGTGTGTCCTTAATGTCGGCTCGTTGTGTCCGGATTGCGGCGGCCGTACTCGTGGCGATGGCCGGTGTGTCCGCCGTCGACGCGCCCGCGGCGAAGGCGGCGGACGGTCCAGGGGCCGTCGTCGTCGCTCCCAAGCAGCGGAACTGGGTGTTCCGTGACGCCGACGGCCGCGAGGTGACCCTGCGCGGCTTCAACGTCTCGGGAAGCACCAAGCTCTACGAGAACGACCTGCTGCCGTTCCGCACGACCGCGGACGCCGCCAAGTCCGCCCAGGCGATGCGCGACCTGACCGGCGCCAACGCGATCCGCTTCCTGATCAGCTGGGAAGGGATCCAGCCCGCCCCCGACCGGATCGACTACGCCTACCTCGACCGGGCCATCGCGCAGATCAGGGCGTTCACCGACCGCGGGTTCCGCGTCCTGCTGGACTACCACCAGGACCTCTACTCCGCCCACCTGTTCAACCCCGGCAGCTGGTACACCGGGGACGGCGCGCCCAAGTGGGTGATCCAGGCGGGCGGCTATCCCAAGGAATCCTGCGGCATCTGCCTGCTGTGGGGGCAGAACATGCAGAACAACGCCGCCGTACGCCGGGCCGCCTACGACTTCTGGCGCAACCGGGTGCTCACCACGTCCGCCGGGCAGGTCGGCGTCCAGGACGCCTACCTCACCCAGGCCAAGGCGACCATGACGTACCTGAAGCAGCGGCTCCCCCAGACCGCCTTCGACAGCATCGTCGGCTTCGACCCGTTCAACGAGCCGTTCGACGGCGGCCTGGACGGCGGCACGGGCCTGGACTGGGAGAAGAACCACCTGATGCCCTTCTACCAGCGCTTCCGTACCGCCATGGACGAGGCGGGCTGGAACGCCAAGCCCGCGTTCGTCGAGCCGCTGGTCTTCTGGAACACCGGCTTCTTCGAGCAGGGCGGCATGACGTCGGTCGGCCGGCTGGGCACCCGGTGGGTGTTCAACAGCCACTACTACGACGGCGCCCGGATGACCCTGGACCCCTCCCCCGCCTCCGACGGCACGTACGCCGCCCCCATGAACGAGATCCGGCAGCGGGCCACCGACCTGGGCACCGCGCCGCTGGTCTCGGAGTTCGGCAACAAGCTCTCCGGGACGGGCAGCGACCGCACCCCCTGGATGATCCGCGCGATGTACCAGGGCATGGACTCCGGCGTCCCCGGCCGCAACTGGTGGAACGGACCGGCGGCGGGCGGCTCGGTGCTGTCGTCGATGCAGTGGCACTGGGACGTCTACAGCGGCCGGCACCGCGAACTGATGAACGGCAACCCCGACAAGGTGCAGACCGAGGGCGACGGATGGAACGACGAGGACCACTCCGTCGTGGCCACCGACGACGCCGGCGGTGTCACGCTCCGGCTGGACGCGCGCGTCCTCGACCGGCTCTACCCGTCGGCGGTCAACGGCGACACCCTGGCCTTCGCCTTCGAGGATCTGGCCCGTTCCGGCTACGGCGGCGCCGGCCGTCAGCAGGCGTGGCTCACCGTCCCGTCCTCGCTGCCCAGCCTGGCCGCCCTCGTCAAGGATCGCCAGTACGGCGTGCTGGTGTGGAGGGGGTCGGCCACCGCCGCGCCCACGGAGCTGCACCTGCCCCGTTCGTTCGCCCCGGCGGGCACCACCGTCGTCAGCGACCTGGGTACGGTCAACGGCGTGCCCGCGTCCGGCCCCGTCAGGGCCGTCCACGAATCCGGCTCCTCCTCGGCGTACCGGCTGCAGCTCACCGCGGCCGCCGGCTCCGCGGTGCACGCCGCCCTGGTCGTCAACACCACGACCGGCACACCCGTGACCGCCGAGCAACTGGCCGCGGCCCGAACCGAGCTCGCCGCCTGGGCGAACCGCCAGTTCCCCGCAGGCTGACCGCGAACGCGCGCCCTCTGACCCGCGGACCGCGGGTCAGAGGGCGAAGCGCTCTCACGCCGGGGCCTCGAGGGAGAAGAAGCTCGGTGTTCCGATGATCCCGGCCGGATCGTTGGGCCCCGAACGAGCCGTTAGAGTGAGGACCGTGACCGACGACCACCACCTCACCGAGACCGAGCAGGCCGCACGCGAGCGGCTGGCCGGGCTCGACGTGGACCTGACCGCCGCGGAGGCGCTCGCGAACCTCCACCGGGCGGTGAACGCCGTGCGCAACCACTTCGAGCAGTCGGTCCTGCGCGAAGCCGATCTGACCTGGACCGGCTTCGTCGTGCTGTGGGTCGTCTGGATCTGGGACGAGCTGGAGACGCGGCAGGCGGCGGCGGAGGCGGCCATCACGAAGGGCACCCTGACCGGTGTGGTCAAGACCCTGGAGGCACGCGGCCTGGTCGAGCGCCGTACGCATCCCTCGGACCGGCGGCGGGTGCTGCTCCGGCTGACCCCTGCCGGCGGCCGCCTCATGAAGACGCTGTTCCCGAGGTTCAACGCGGAGGAGAGGTTCGTCCTCACCGACCTGGACGGCGACCAGATCGCGGCGATGACCACCGCGCTTCGCACCGTCGTCCACCATCTGGACGCGAACGGCTCCGACCGCCAGGACGCGCTGCGCGCCTCGTCCCGGCGGCCGCGCAGGTCCCGGGCGAAGGGCTGACCGGGACCGGCCGCGTCCGGGCGGACCGAACGCGGGCGCGGCCCCGCCGCCGGCCCCTGGTCAGTGCGTGGTGACCCGGACCGGGAACTTCTTGATCCCGTTCACGAAGTTGCTGCGCACCCTGGTGACCTCACCGGCGAGCTCGATCTTCTTCAGCCTCGGCAGCAAGGTCTCGAACATGAGCCGGACCTCCATGCGGGCGAGGTTGTTGCCGAGGCAGAAGTGCGGTCCGCCCTTGCCGAAGGTGACGTGGTCGTTGGGGTACCGGGTGACGTCGAAGGCGTAGGGGTCGTCGAAGACCTCCTCGTCACGGTTGCCCGAGGCGAACCACATCACCACCTTGTCGCCGCGCCGGATGTGCCGGCCGTGCAGTTCGACGTCACGGGTGGCGGTGCGCCGGAAGTGGTAGACGGGGGTGGCCCAGCGGAGCATCTCCTCGACGGCCGTCGGGATGAGGTCGGGCCTGCTCTGCAGCAGTGCCAGCTGGTCGGGGTTCCGGAGCAGTGCGAGCATCGAGTGGCTGATGGTGTGGCGGGTCGTCTCGTTTCCGGCGACGACGAGCAGCAGGAAGTTGTTGTCGAACTCGGTCGCGGTCAGGGATCGGCCGTCGCTGGGCACCCGGTTGACCAGTTTGCTGATCAGGTCGTCACCGTCGCCGCCCCGCCGCCGGCGGGCCAGTTCGCGGCCGTACTCGAAGAGCTCCACGGCGGCGGGAGAGCGGAAGGGCAGGTGCTTGAACTTCTCGCTGCCCTCGTCCTCCAGAAGGATGTCGGCATAGTCGGGATCGGTGTTGCCGATCAGCCGGTTGCCCCAGTCGATCAGCTGCCCGGTGTCCTCCTCGGGGACGTCGAGCATCCTGGCCAGGACCTGGATCGGGAAGTCCGCACTGATCTCCTGGACGAAGTCGAACTCGGTCTTGCGCAGGGCCGCGTCGACGGTGGCGTGCGTGAGGCTCCGCAGGAACTCCTCGTACCTCTTCAGCGTCTGCCCGCCGAAGTCGCGTTGCAGCAGCTTGCGGAGCGCCCGATGGCGGATGCCGTCGGTCTCCAGGATCGATCGCCGGATCTCGATCAGGTCGTCGTCGATCTCCTCCAGGTTGACGAATCGGGAGGAGGTGAAGGTCTCGGTATCCCGGTCGATGGCGACGATGTCCCGGTGGCGGGTGACCGACCAGAACCCGGAGTTGGGGGCGGGCTCGGGATTCCAGTGGACGGGTGCCTCGTGGCGGAGCACGTCCAGCCGCGTCCACGCCTCGTGGCGCTCGAACACGTCCAGGTCGGTGAGGTCGACATCGTTGACCGCGATGGTGTTGCCGGTCATGGGGGGCTCCTTGGACTGTGCGCGTCCGGGGCCGTGAGCCCGCGCGAGGGCGGGACGGCCCGCGGAGGCTGCGGATCTAAAGGTGGTAGGCGTACTCCCGGAATTCCCAGTCGGTCACCGACCTGGAGAATCGCTCGAGTTCGTTGCGCTTGTAGGCGAGGAAGGTGGAGACGAAGCGCGGCCCCAGGAGTTCGGCGAAGTCGGTGTCGGCCGCCAGGGCGTCCAGCGCCGCGCCGAGATCCTGCGGGAGGAGGTCGGCCTCCGCCGAGTCGTAGCCGTATCCCTCCAGGGGCGCCGGGACGCTGAGCCCGTCCCGGATTCCGAGGTAGGCGGCTCCGAGCAGGCCGGCGATGACGAGGTAGGGATTGGCGGTGGCGTCGCCGAGGCGCAGTTCCAGGCGCGTCGCGTGGCCCCGCTCGGGTGGGATGCGCACCATGGCGCTGCGGTTGTCCAGCCCCCAGTCGATCCGCCACGGTGCCAGGCTGTCCGGTCCGAACCGCTTGTAGGAGTTGATGGTCGGATTGGCCAGCGCGGTGAGCGCCGGCGCGTGCGCCAGCACTCCGGCGATGGCCGACTGCGCGATCTTCGAGAGGCCGTGCTCCCCCGCCGGGTCGTCGAAGAGCGGGCGGCCGTCCTCGGCCACGGTCGAGAAGTGCAGGTGGAAGCCCGAGCCGCCCTCGTCGTCGAAGGGCTTGGCCATGAAGGTGGCGAGCTTGTCCTCCTGCCGGGCGAGCTCCTTGATCGCGGTCTTGAACCGGAAGGCCCGGTCCGCCGCGTCGAGGGCCTCGGAGTGCCACATGTTGATCTCGAACTGGCCGGAGCAGAACTCGTGGTTGGCGGCCACCACGTCCAGCCCGTACCCGTCGAGACCGCGCAGGGCCCGCAGGAGCAGGTTCTCCGGGTCGCCCTTGCGTCCCGTCACATAGACGTTGCCGGTGGCCTCGCCGTAGCGGCGCCAGCCGGTGGAGCTCGCCTCCTCCCTCTCCAGAAGGAAGAACTCCAGTTCGGGGCCCACGGTCGAGCGCATCCCGAGCTCGGCGAAGACGGCCACCATCCGCTTGAGGACGGCACGCGGGCTCTCCTCGGCCGGAGTCCCGTCCGGGTTGAAGATGTCGGCGATGCAGTGCGCCACCCCGGGTTCCCAGGGCAGGTCCCGCACGGTGGCGACATCGGGAACCGCGATGACGTCCGGCAGGCCGGCCGACAACCCCTGCTCGATCTCGAGCAGATCGCCCCCCGGGGTCGTGCCGTACACCGTGCGGCAGAACGCCACGCCGTCCTGCGCGGTCCGGGCGAACCGGCCCACGAGCAGATCGCGACCGCGCTCGGTGCCGATCAGGTCGGGGTACCCGATCCGGACGATGTCGATGTCGCGGTCGGACAGCGTGGCCGCCATGGCGTCGAGAGCGCGCCGGTCGGATTGGCCCACGATCACTCCTAGGTCGTTTGAGTCCAAACGTTAATTGCCCCAGGTCGAGATGGCAAGACTTTCACCACCCCGACCGGAGAGGTATCGTCCGGACCCAAACGAAATCGGCCTGGGACGGGAGTCGGATCATGGGCGAGGTCAGAGGTTTCTTCTATCCGCGCACGGCAAGCGGGCGGTCGTCGCTCATCCCGCGGCCGCCCTGGTACTACTCGGGCGACCTGCTCACCGTGGAGTACCGCACGGACCCCGCGAGGGTCGCGGAACTACTGCCCGCACCGCTGACGCTCGCCGAGGACGACCCCGGGGCCGTCGCGCTGATCTGGGCGGACTGGCAGTCCTGCTCCTCCTCGCGCGAGGAGCTGCTCGATCCGGTCCGCTCCCAGTACAAGGAGGCGTTCGTCGTCGTACGTTGCGCCTTCGAGGGCAGGACCTATTCACGCTGCGTCCACATCTGGGTCGACAAGGACTTCGCGATCGCCCGCGGCATCCACCAGGGCTACCCCAAGAAGCTCGGCTCGATGTGGCAGACCCGGCCCCATCCGTTCTCCCAGGCGGCGCCGCGGCTGGCGCCCGGGGCCGTGTTCGGGGCGACGCTGGCGGCCGGTGACCGGCGGCTGGCCGAGGCCGTCCTCCACCTCACCGGGGAGTCCGAGAACGGCGGCTTCGTCAACGGCCATCCGATGGCCCACCATCGCGTCCTCCCCGGCATCGGGCGCGGGGACGCCGACGCCCACGCCGAGCTGATCGAGTCCGGTGCCAGCCAGGTCGACGCGGGCCAGGCCTGGCGCGGCGACGTCGAGCTGCGCCTGTTCGACTCCCCCACCGAGGAGCTCGCCCGGCTGGAGGTCCACGAGATCATCGGGGGCTTCTACCGCCAGGTCGGCGTGGTCTGGGACGGGGGGAGGTCACTCGCCCGCCTCACGGGAAGCGACCGCGAGGCGTGAGTACGGGGACACGGGCGGCGGCCACGGCCGGACGCGCACCGGCGACGCCGGCCCGCGGGTCAGGCGCCCGGAACGCTCCGGTCGCCGGACATCGTCCCTGGCCGCGGCACTTGACCGGCTCGCACGGCGCAGTTACGTTTGGGCCCGAACGAATTTTCCGCCATCCGTCCACCAGCCAGGAGAGCACGTGAACGCCGTCGTCGCGGGCGTCAGTGTCGACACCGACCACTGGATCGGTGGCCGACGGGCCGGTTCGGCCGCCACGTTCGAGGATCGGTCCCCCATCGACGGGGACGTCATCGCCAGGATCGCCCGGGGCGGCGGCCCCGAGGTGGACGCCGCCGTGCGGGCGGCCGAGGCCGCCTTCCCCGGATGGGCGGCCACGGCGCCGGACCGGCGGGCCCAAGTCCTGCGGGACATCGCCGCCGGCATCGAGGAGCGCCTCGAAGACCTCGCGGTCGTCGAGACCGCCGACAACGGAGCGCTGCTCCGCTCCCACCGGCGGGGCGTGATGCCGAGGAGCGCGCACAACTTCCGCTTCTTCGCCGACCACCTCTCCGAGCGGCTCGGCGAGCCGGACTTCGACACCCGGGGGCACCGCAACCACCTCTCCTGGGATCCGGCCGGCGTCTGCGCGCTGATCTCGCCTTGGAACGCTCCGCTGATGCTCGCCACCTGGAAGGTCGCCCCGGCGCTCGCCGCGGGCAACACCGTCGTGCTCAAGCCTTCGGAGTGGTCACCCCTGACCGCGTCGCTGCTGTGCGACATCGCGGCCGACGCCGGTCTGCCGGATGGTGTCCTCAACGTGGTGCAGGGCATCGGAACGGAGGCCGGAGCGGCGCTGGTCGCGCATCCCGGCGTCCGCCGCATCTCCTTCACCGGATCGGTGCCCACGGCCAGGAGCATCGCCAGGACCGCCGCCGCCAACCTGACGCCGCTGTCGCTCGAACTCGGCGGCAAGTCGCCGTTCATCGTGTTCGCCGACGCGGACCTCGACCTGGCCGCCGCCCACGCCGTCGAGCAGTACGACAACGCCGGACAGGTATGCCTCTCCGGAACCCGGCTGCTGGTCGAGGAATCGGTCCGGGACGAGTTCGTGGCCCGGTTCCTCGACAAGGCGAGGTCGCTTCGGCAGGGAGACCCGCGCGACGAGGCCACCGACATCGGCCCGTCCATCCATCCCGACCACTTCGCCCGGGTCGACGGGTTCGTCCAGCGCGCCAAGCGCGACGGCGCGACCGTGCTGCTGGGGGGCGGCCCCAACGAGGACCTCGGCGGCCTCTACTACCGGCCGACGCTGTTCACCGACGTCGACCCGCACAGCGAGATCGCCACCGAGGAGGTCTTCGGCCCGGTCCTGGTACTGCGGCCGTTCACCGGCGAGGAGGAGGCCGTCGCGGCCGCCAACGATTCCGCGTTCGGGCTGGCCGCGATGGTGTTCACCGGCGACGAGGACCGCGCCGAACGGGTCACCGCCCGGCTCGTCGCCGGCACCGTCTGGGTCAACTGCTTCTTCGTGCGCGACCTGCGCGCACCGTTCGGCGGATCCCGCCTCTCCGGGATCGGCCGCGAGGGCGGCAGGTGGTCCTTCGACTTCTACTGCGACATCAAGAACACCGTGTTCGCCCCCGAGGGCTGGACCGGCCGTTCCCCGAGCAAGGAGGCACCCTGATGGGTGAAGTGGTGGGAGCCGGGCTACTGGCGCACGTGCCCACGATCGCGCTGCCCGAGCCCGAACGCCGCGAACTCAACCACGGTGAGGACACCACCCTGGTCAGCGGGTTGCGGCAGCTGCGGCGGGAGGTGTTCGAGACGCTCGACTACGACACCGTCGTGGTGCTCGACTCGCACTGGGCGACGACCGTGGAGTTCGTCGTCACCGCGCACCCGCGCCGCGCCGGGCTGTTCACCTCCGAGGAACTGCCGCGGGGCATGTGCCGCCGCCCCTACGACTTTCCCGGCGACCCGGAACTCGCGCACGCCATCGCCGCGAAGGCCGACCGGCACGCGACCTGGATCACCGCGATCGACGACCCGGCACTGCCGATCTTCTACGCGACGACGAACCTCTGGGAGTACCTCGGAGCGGGGCTGCCCGGCAAGCGCTGGATCTCCATCGGCGTGTGCCAGACCGCCGACGGCGAGGACCACCTGCGGCTCGGCCGGGCGCTCGGCGACGCGATCGCCGAGACGGACCGCAGGGTGCTGCTGGTCGCCTCCGGGGCCATGAGCCACACCTTCTGGCCGTTGCGCGAGTTGCGCCGGCACGAGGCCGCCGGAGTGGAGCACATCTTCACACCGGAGGCCGCCGAGGCCGACCTCGCCCGCATCGGCTGGTTCGCTCAGGGCGACCACGCCCGGGTGCTGGCCACGATGCCGGAGTACCTGCGTTTCAAGCCCGAAGCCCGCTTCGCCCATTACCTGATGATGATCGGCGCGCTCGGCGAGGGCGACTGCACCGCGCCCTCCCGCCAGTACGGCAGGTACGAGAACGCGATCGGCACCGGCCAGGTGCACCTGTGGTTCGACCGGCCCGCGGCGGGATTCCCGCGCCCGCGCCCGACCGCCTCGCAACTCCTGTCCTCGCCACAAGCCCACGGAGCGTGACCTGATGACCGAGTACCGCCGAATATTGCTCGACGGGGCCGCCGTCGAGGTCGTCCGCGACGGTGACACGCTCCGTGCGGCGGACGGTCGTACGGCCGGCGTCGACGAGGCGGTGCACCTTCCCCCCGTGACCCCCTCCAAGATCATCGCCGTCCACCTGAACTACCGCAGCAGGGTCGAGGAGTTCGGCACCACCCTCCCCTCGGCGCCGACCTACTTCCACAAGCCGACGTCCTCGCTGAACGCCCACCGGGGCGCGGTCGTGCGTCCCGAGGGATGCGCGTGGCTCAATTACGAAGGCGAGATCGCCATCGTCATCGGGCGCACGTGCCGCAACGTCTCCCCGGCGGAGGCCGGGCGGTACATCGCCGGATACACGATCGGCAACGACTACGGCCTGCACGACTTCCGTGACACCGACGCCGGCTCCATGCTCAGGGTGAAGGGCTCCGACACGCTCTGCCCGCTGGGCCCGGGCCTCGTCGACGACTGGGACTTCCGCGGCAAGACGCTCCGCACGCTCGTCAACGGAGTGGTCAGGCAGGAGGCCGGCACCGACGAGATGGAGTGGGACATGCACTACCTCGTCGCCGACATCGCCAGAACGATCACCCTGTACCCCGGGGACGTCCTGCTGTCCGGAACCCCGGCGATCTCCCGGACGGTCCATCCGGGGGACGTCGTCGAGGTCGAGGTCGAGGGCCTCGGCCGGCTCACCAACCACATCGTCTCCGGGCCCGTCCCGATCCGGACCGACTGCGGCGCCCAGCCCACCGAAAGCGAAGAAGTCCTGTCCACCGCCCAGGGCGGCGACTGGGAGTTCCGGGGTGTGCGCCCGCCTCGGCGCGGCTGACCGTACGCGGCACCCGCCCGTACCGACCCTCTCGGCACATCCCTCTCGGCACATTAGGAGGCCACCGCCATGCGTATCGTCGTCGACCTCGCCCTCTGCCAGGACCACGGCCAATGTGTCTTTTCCGCCCCCCAGGTGTTCTCGCTCGACGAGAACGGCAAGCTGTCGTTCCGCGACGGGGCGACCGACACCTACATCTCCGCCGACCTGGACGAATCATTGCGCGATGACGTCGAGGAAGCCGCCGACGCCTGCCCTCTCCAGGCCATCGAGGTCGAAGGCTGAACGGGTGACGCCGACACAGCCGGCCCCCGCGGCCACCGGCCGCTGCGTGGTCGTCGGCGCCTCGATGGGGGGCCTGCGCGCGGCCGAGGCCGTGCGCAAGGCCGGCTTCACCGGCGAGATCGTCGTCGTCGGTGAAGAACCCCACATGCCCTACAACCGGCCTCCCCTGTCCAAGGAGGCCCTCGGCGGCGGGTTGGATCCGGCGGCGCTGCGCTTCCGGATCCCCCGGGCCGCCGGCGACGTGACGTGGCGGCTGGGCGAGCGGGTCGCCGCAACCGATCTCGCCGCCCGGACGGTCACCCTCGAGAACGGCGACGTGCTCGCCTGGACCGGGCTGGTCGTGGCCTGCGGGCTTCGTCCCCGCCGCCTGGCCGTCCCGGGCCCGCCCGGCGGCCGGCACGTCATCCGTACCATCGAGGATGTCCAGCGCCTGCGCGACGCGCTGTCCCCGGGCGCCCGGCTGGCCGTCGTCGGCGCCGGGTTCATCGGCTGCGAGGTCGCCGCCACCGCCCGCGAACTGGGTGTCGAGGTCGACGTGATCGCCCCCACGGCGGTGCCGGTGGAACGACCGCTGCGGCGGATGCTCGGCGCGGCGCTCCAGCGCCGGCACGAGGCGCGCGGCGTGCGGTTCCATCTGGGCGTCGCCCCGGTGGAGTTCCGCGGCGGCGACCACGTGACCTCGCTGCTGCTGGGCGACGGCACCGAACTGCCGGCCGACGTGGTGGTCGAGGCCGTCGGGTGCGTCCCGAACGTCGAATGGCTGGACGGCAACGGCCTCGATCTGACCGACGGCGTGCTCTGCGACGACCGTCTACGGGTCGAGGGCCGCGCCGACGTCGTGGCCTGCGGAGACATCGCCAGGTTTCCCAATCCGCTCTTCGGCGGCGTGCCACGCCGCGTCGAGCACTGGTCCATGGTCACCGAGACCGCCAGGAGGGCCGGCCACACCCTGGGCCGTGCGCTCACCGGCGCGGAACCGGACCCGGCTCCGTTCGCGCCCATCCCCTCCTTCTGGAGCGACCAGTACGGCATGCGCATCCAGTCGTTCGGCGTGCCGGACCTGGGAGCCGAGGACGTTCGGGTGCTCGACGGCGACCTCGATGACGAGGTGGCCGTCGGCTACCACCGCGACGGCCGGCTCATGGGCGTGGTCCTGATCGGTCTCCGTTCCCACTACATGCGCTACCGCGCGCTCATCGCCGAGAACGCCGAGCACGACAGGGGTGGGGCGCCCGTCCCGCAGGACAGGGTCGCGGAACGCACGGTCGGAGGGAGCCGGGCCTGAGAGTCCAAGAAAAGTGTGAAGCTCCTGCCTGAGGCAGGAGCTTCACACTTTTCACGCTCCGGGACGACCGTCGCGGACGGCCCGTGTCACGACCGGACCCGCGTCGACCTCAGCCGCGAGTAGACGCCGGCGCCGAGCAGCGTCATGAGCCCCACGAGCCATCGCTGCCACGCGTTGTCGAGTCCCAGGAACGTCGTCGCGTTCATGACCTGCACGATCAGCAGGGCGCCGAGCATCGCGCCGAGGAACGAACCGCGGCCGCCGAAGACGCTCGCCCCGCCGAGCACCACGGCCGTGATGCTCATCAGCGTGTACTCCATCCCGAGATTGGGATCGCCGATCCCGACCTGGCCCGCGAGTACCAGCGCGCCGCACAGCGTCAGGCCGGCGCAGCCGAGGTAGGCGTACAGGCGCACCCGCCCGGGCGAGAGACCCAGCCGGCGCGCGACGTCGGCGTCGGAGCCGACCGCGCGCAGCGCCATGCCGGAGCGCCTCCGCCGCAGCCACCACTCCAGGGCGATTCCGGCGGCGACGGCGGCGGCGAACGAGAGCGGGAGCGGCCCGACCGCGGCGGTGAGGGCGTTGCCGAACCCGATGTCGTACGTTCCGCCGGGCGTCGGGCGCAGCAGCAGCGAGCAGCCCTGGAACACGATGTAGGTGACCAGCGTGGTGACGATGGGCGAGATGCCGCCCGGCCCGGCCATGGTGCCGTTCAGCAGGCCCGCGCCGAGCGCGACCGCGGCGACGGCCAGGAGCCCGAGCACGAGCGCCGCGGCGCCCAGCGGTTCGACGAAGAAGAACGAGCCGACGACGACGAGCAGCCCGCTGAGCGGGCCGACGGACAGATCGAAGCCGCCGGACTGCACCACGAGGAGCTGGCCGAGCGAGATGAACATGAGCGCGGCGAGCAGCGCGAGAGTGGTACGCACGTTCTGGCCGCTCAGGTACAGCTCGTTGCGCGAGGCCACGAAGGCCCCGAGCGAGCCGATGATCGTCAGCAGCACGAGGCCGGGGAAGTGGTCGCCGCGCAGGAACCGCGCCCGGGCGCCGTGACCGCCGCCCGCCTCGCGCGCCTCCCCCGCCATCAGCGCGGCATGGGCGATCTCGTGCTCGGACACCTGCTCGTCGCGGAGTTCGGCCACGACCCGTCCGCGCGCGAAGACCAGGACCCGGTCGCACAGGCCCTCCAGCTCGATGGGGTCCGAGGACACGATCAGCACTCCGGCACCGTCCGCCGCGAGCGCGCGCAGCGAGCGGTAGATCTCCGCACGCGCGCCGACGTCGACCCCCTGCGTCGGGTCCTCCAGGAGGAACACCCGCGGTTCCGCCATCAGTGCGGCGCCGATCAGCACCTTCTGCTGGTTGCCGCCGGAAAGGGTGGCGACCGCCGTCTCGGCCGACGCGGCGCGCACGTCCAGCCGCTCGACCTGCCGCATGACGGCGTCCCGCTCGGCGCCGCGCCGGACGAGACCGCCGCGCCGGCGCTCGCCGAGGGTCGGCAGCGCGAGGTTCTCCCGGACCGAGAGCGGCATGAAGAGGCCGTCGGTGTGGCGGTCCGCGGGCAGGTAGACGATGCCGTGCCGCCGTGCGGCGCGCACGTCGCGGATCTTCACTTCCGCGCCGTCGACGGCGACGGCCTGGCGGCTCGGGGTGACGCCGGCGAGCGCGTGCAGCAGCTCGCGCTGCCCGTTGCCCTCCACACCCGCCAGGCCCACGATCTCACCGGCGCGCACGCTGAGACTCACGTCCGCGAAGCCGTCGCTGGAGAAGCCCTCGACCGCGAGGACGGGCCTGCCGTCCGTGGCCCGCTGCGGCTTGCCGGCGAGGGCGGCCTCGACGGGGCGGCCGACGACCTGGTGGACGATCTCGTCGTCGGAGATCTCCGAAAGCGCCCAGCTGCCCGCCACCGTCCCGTCGCGCAGCACCGTGACGCGGTCGGCGATGCGCCGGATCTCGGGGATCCGGTGGGAGATGTAGATGACGCCGACGCCGTCGGCGGCGAGGCGCTCGACCCACGCGAAGAGGCTGTCGATCTCCGTGGCGGAGAGCGGCTCGGTGGGCTCGTCGAGGATCAGCAGGCGCGGGGCCGCGACGTAGGCCTTCGCGAGCTCGACGAGCTGGCGCTGGGCGACGGTCAGATCGCAAACGCGGTCGTGCGGGCTCACGGTGGCGCGGACCGCCACCAGTGCCTCGCGGCACCAGGCGACACGGTCGCCGGGCCGTGCCTCCGGCGCCGCGAGCGTCATGTTCTCCACGACCGTGAGGTCGGGGGCGAGCGCGGGGCGCTGGTGGGCGATCACGAGACCGAGGGCGCGGGCCGCCACGGGGGACGGCCGGTCCAGGGGGACGCCCCCGACCTCGACCGTGCCCGCGTCCGCCGCCTGGGAGCCGGATATCACGGCCATCAGGGTGGACTTCCCGGCTCCGTTCTCGCCCACCACCGCGTGCACCTCACCGGCGCGGACGTCGAGCGAGACGCCCTTGAGCGCATGGACGCCCGGATAGGACTTGTGGATCCCCTGGACGCGGAGGGCGCGGGGGGTGTCTGCCGGCATGGTCCTACTTCCCGAACAGGGTGGCCATCTCCGCCGACGTCAACGTCGAGGAGAGGATGGCGTCCGGCGGGAGCCCGGTGTCGCAGCGGACCCTCAGCTTCTGGTCCGTACTCGTCGAGTCCTCGAACAGCGACAGCTTGATGACCGCCGGTTCGGGATTCTTCTTGCCATGGGCCGCCGCGACGGCCTGCCGCAGGGCGAGCCTGCTGATCCACGGGCGGCTCGACACCGTCGCGAGCGGGAAGCGCTTCCCCTCCTGCTGGTCCTTCCAGAGGCAGCTCAGCTGGTTGAAGTCGTTCGTGGCGACCGGGACGAGCGGCCGGCCGGCCGACTGGAGCGCACGGATCGCGCCGATGGTGCTGCCGCCGTAGTCGGAGATGATGCCGTCGATCTTCGGGAACTTGGTGAGCAGCCCGGCCATCACCTGCTGGGTCCTGGCCACGTCCCAGTTGGTGTCGACCGGGCCGGCGAGCAGCTTCATCCCGGGGTGCCGGGCGAACACCTCACGGATGCCCGCCGCCTCGCGGGGCGAGGTCGGGTTCCCCGGAGTGCCGCCGAGGAAGACGACGTTCCCCTGCCCCTTGAGCTGCTCGACCATCCACTCGGCCCAGACCCGCCCGTTCTGCTCCGGGCTGTCATAGACCGCGGTGACGTAGTCCTGGCCGGCCTTGCCGCCGAGATCGCCGGGCGTGATCACGACCTTGACACCGGCGCGCATCGCGGCGCGCATCGCCGGGATCATGGCGGGTCCCGAGTCCGGCAGGACGACGATCGCCTTGGCGCCCTGGCTGACGAGCGTGTTGACGTCGGAGATCGCCTTCTGGGCGCTGCCCTGCGCGTCGGTGTAGATGACCTTCTTGATCGCGGGGCACCGCTTCGCCTCGGCCTCGAACTCGGAGCGGCTGATCTTGCGCCATGAGTTGGCGCCGTAGCCGTCGGCGAGACCCACGGTGATGGGCGTGCCGCCGCAGACGTCGGACATGCGCCCGAACCCCTCGCCCGATCCCGACGCCTCCACGGGGGTGGCGGACGCGGTGGGCGTGCCGGCCGCGCCGCCGCCCGGACCGCCGTTGCCGCAGCCCGCGGCGAGGATGAGGGGCGCCATCGTGAACGCGACGCCGATGCGGTGATGTCTTCTTCGGTCGGCTCTGTGGGTTCTGGCAGGCATCAGCTTTCTGCTCCTTCGAAGGACGGCGAGTGGCTCGAGGGCGGTCCGGCCGCCGGAGGTTCCCGGCGGCGCGTCCGCACGCGATCGGCGGCGCGCTGGAGGACGGTCAGCTCTCGTGCGGCGACGCCCGCCGCGATCACCGCGGCCTGGATGAGGTACTGCACGGCCGTGGGGGCGCCCACGGACAGCACGAGCTGGTTGAGCTGGGTGAGGAAGAGCGCGGCGAGCGCGGTCGCGACCACGCTCGCGCGCCCGCCGGTCAGGGGCGTGCCGGCCAGCACGACGACGGCGACCGTGGAGATCAGGTACGGATCGCCGACCGAGAGCCCCGGCGACTGCTGGAAGCCCGCGATCAGCGTTCCGGCGATCGCGTAGCAGAGCGCCGCGACGACGTACGGGGCGATGCGGTAGGTGTCCACGCGCAGCCCGGCGTTGCGCGCGGCGACGGTGCTCACGCCGACGGCCACGTGCCGGCGTCCGAGGACGGTCCGCTGGAGCACGACGCCGGCGAGCGTCAGGACGGCCAGCGCGGCGATCATCGTGTTCGGGACGCCCAGGGTGCGCTCGATGGCGATCCGCGTCAGCGCCTGCGGCGCCGCGGTCGGCACTCCGCCGGTCACGGTCAGGACGACGCCGATGGCCAGCGCGTTGACCCCGAGCGTCGCGATCAGCGGGGTGATCGCCAGCCGTGCCACGAGCACGCCGTTCAGCAGCCCCATGGCCACCGCCGCGCCGAACGCGACGCCGATCGCGGCGGGCGTCCCGCCGAACTCCTGCGCGCCCTTGGTGACCACCGCGGCCGACAGCGACACCGTCCCGGCGACCGAGAGGTCGAGCCCGCCGTGCTGGACGACGATCGTCTGGCCGATCGCCGCGATGGCCAGCATCGAGGCGAACGGCAGCATGGTCAGGAGGGTGGATCCGCGCAGGGTGTCGGGCGCCGCCGCGAGGCTGACGAGCAGCAGCAGCGCGAGCGCGAAGCCGATGCGGCCGAAGGACGCGGCGAGCGGCCCCTCGACGCGGCGGAACGGCGTCGCGGCCTTCCGGAGGCCGTTCATCGGTCTCGCATGCCGATGAGAGACACGGGGCCCTCACCTCCTGCGGTGACGTTCGAAGTTGAAGGGCGGCAGTTCGTCGGGCCGGATGCGCACGTCCACGACGCACGGCCCGTCGAGCGCGAGCGCCCTGTCCAGCGCCGCCTCCAGCTCACCGGCGTCCTCCACCCGGATCCCGGCGATGCCGACGGCCTCGGCGAGCCGGTCATGGCGCACGTCGGCGAAGTCGAGCCAGCGCGACGTTCCGTCCTGGAGGTCGTGCCAGAGCTTCTGATACGCGAAGCAGCCGTTGTTGAGGACGACGCAGACGACCTGGAGCCGCTCGCGGGCGAGCGTCTCGAGTTCGCCCCAGCCGAAGCCGAAGCCGCCGTCGCCGACGAGCGCGACGACGCGACGGCCGGGGAACGCCGTGGCGGCGCCGATCGCCCCCGGGAGGCCGAAGCCGAGGGTTCCCGCCGCGCGGCCGTAGGTGATCCGCTCGAAGTGCCGGCCCTGCCGCAGGTAGCTCAGTGCCCACACGCTGCTGTAGGCGGCGTCGCAGACGACCACGTCATCGGGTGCCAGCGACCGCTGGAGCGCGGTGTAGAGACGGGCCGGGTGGACCGGGCTCCCCTCGTCCGCCGCCCGCCGTTCCTGCGCGGCACGCACCGCGGCCCACGCGCCGGCGAGATCCTCGGCCGGGGCGGTGCGCGGCGCCCCGCCGGACTCGGTGGTCGTCAGTCCGTCGAGTTCGGCGAGCAGCCCGGCGACGGCCGCCTCCACGCCCGCGTGGATCGCGAGCGCCGGGCGGGTGCCGCGCGCGAACGCCTCCGGGTCGAGGTCGACCCGCACGATCGTGGCGTCGGGGCCGGGCAGGCGCCCGCCGTCGGTGGTCACGCCGTCGAGCGCCGAGCCGAGCACGAGCAGGACGTCGGCACGTGCGAGCACACCGTTGGCGACCGCGCCCGAGCCGTCGTCGCGGTCGGACATGAAGCCGGCGACACCGGCGAAGAGGTCGTGCGTTTCGGGGAAGGCGCCGCGGCCCATCGAGGTCACCGTGACCGGTGCCGCGAGCCGTTCCGCGAGGGCGACGATGTCCGCGGCCGAACGCGCGCCGCCGCCGGCGAGGATCGCGGGTCGCGCCGCGCCCGCCAGGAGCCTCGCCGCCTCAGCGAGCCCGGCCCCACCGGACGCCGGCCGCACGCCCTGGGACGCGGCATCGAGCGCGTTTCCGGACGGTTCGGGCTGCGGCTGCTCCATCACGTCGTTCGGCAGTTCCACCAGCACCGGCCCGGGACGGCCCGCGACCGCGATCCGCAGTGCCCGGTCGACCGTCGCCCCGATCCGGTCGGCGCGCTCGACGCGAACGGCCCACTTCACCAGCGGGCGGGCGACCGCGACCTGATCGACCTCCTGGAAGGCGCCGGTGCCATGGACGTCGGTCTCGACGCCGCTCACCAGCGCGACGAGCGGCGAGTTCGCCGCCTGCGCCTCCAGCAGGGCGGTCATGAGATTCAGCGCGCCCGGTCCGTGGATCCCGCACGCGACCGTCGGGCGGCCCGTCAGGCGGGCGACGGTGTCGGCGGCGAACCCGGCGGAGCGTTCGTCCCGCATCGTGACGGCGCGGATGCGTTCGGGGTCGAGCGCCTCGTACAGCCATTCGGGCGAATCCTGGCCGAACACGTACCGGACGCCGTGCCGCTCCAGCGTCTCGGCGACGACATGCCCGCCGTTGCGGACCTTGGAAGCCGTCATCGACCCGCCTCCTCAGCCTGGGCGCGCAGCGCCTCCGTCGTGACGGCGTCGACCTTGCCGTCCGCGTCGAGCGCCACACCGTAGACCTCGCGGGCGCGCTCACCGGTGATCCAGCCCTCGCGCACGTCGTGGGCGACGCGCTCCGGGTCCCGCGCCGGCGGGGGGCCGTAGCCACCGCCTCCGCAGGTGTGGGAGAGCACCCGCTCTCCGTCGTCGAGCCACAGCTGGGCCACGGGGTCGAGTTCGGTGCGTGCGCCGTCGGTGCCGATCTTCCACACCCGGGCGACGCCGCCGGCCTCGCCGCCGCGCGCGCCGAGCGCGGGCGTCTCGTAGCCGTCCTGCGCGTACATGAGCGTCATCGGGCCGCCGACCGGGCCGAACTCGACGAGGGCACCGGGCGCGCCGCGGTGCTCGCCGGCGCCTTCGCTGTCGGGCAGGAGGGCGCGCGCGTGGACACGGATCGGGAAACGGGCCTCGTCCATCTCGACGCTGTCGAGCAGGGTCAGGCCGGCGTTGCCGACGTGGGCCGCCGTGAACCAGCCGTCGGCGTAGGGGCTTCCGGCGCCGCCGCCGATACCGAGGAAGATCTGGTTGACGAACGGACCTCGCTCGTCATGACCGGAGATCACGCCGTCCGCGGGCGGGATGACGTACCCGACCTCGGCCTGGCCGGCGCCCTCGGACAGCTCGGCGAGCGCGCGCTGGACCCCGCAGGCGACGCGGTCGGCGACGTTCGTCGTGGCGACCGAGCAGCTGGCCGGATGGCGCGGGATGCCGACGACGCAGTTCTCACGCAGGACGATCCGGAGCCGTCGGAACGCTCCACTATTGAGCGGGACGTCGTCGTGCAGCCCGTTGAACACGCCCACCATCGCGGCGGTGCGCGAGGTCGACTCGGTGAGGTTGAGCCCGCACGGCTGGCAGTCGGGGTTGTCGGTCAGGTCGACCTCGATCATCTCCTCGGCGGCGTCGACGCTCACCTGGATGCGCAGGTCGAGCCCCTCCGGCAGCCCGGGGAAGGCGTCGTGATGGGAGGTCACCTCCACCGATCCGCCGCCGAGCCGGCCGATCGCGCCGCGCATGCGCCGCTCGCTGTAGTCGAACCACTGCTCGGCGAGCTCGTCGAGCGTGTCCCACCCGACGTCCGCGGCGAGCTCGCGGAGCTTGCGCTCGCCGATCCGCGCGGCGCCCATCGCCGCGAGATAGTCGCCGCGCCACTGGTCGGGCACGCGGATGCGCACCTCGCACATGCGCAGCACGTCCGCGATGTCGCGGTAATCGCGCTGGACGCGGACGCAGGGGAAGATGAGCGCGCCCTCTTCGTAGACGTCCGCCGCGGTCGCCATGTACGTCGTGGGGACGGAGTTGCCGCAGTCGGCCTGGTGGGCCTTCACGACGACGGTGAACCGGTGCGCGCCTTCGTCATCGAAGACCGGCACGAGGAAGCTGTGGTCGGCGGCGTGCGAGTTGCCGAGGTAGGGCGAGTTGTGCAGGAACGCGTCGCCGGGGGCGATGTCGTCGTGGAGTTCGCGCATCACACGGGCCATCAGGTCCGGGCCGCTCATCACGTGGATCGGGAGGCTGTCGGCCGCGGCCAGCAGCTCGTCGCGGCCGGTGAGGATGCAGCACGAGAAGTCGCGCGCGGAGTTCAGCACGCCGGAGCGGCCGGTCCGCAGAACGGTGTTCATCATGCTGCGCGCGATGCTCTGGAGCCTGTTCGTGACGACCGCCAGGCGCGCGCCGTCGATGTCGGTCATGGCGCTCATCCGGCGAGCGTCCCTAGATCGACCGGAAGGCAGGCGCCGTTGACGCCCGAGGCGCCCTCGCCGGCGAGGAAGAGCACGGCCGCCGCGACCTCGTCGAGTTCGACGAAGCGGTTCACCGGGTGACGGGAGAGCATGTCCTGCAGGACCTCCTTGCGTGTGCGCTCGCCGGTGGCGATCGCATGGGAGATGTGGGTCTCGATGAGAGGCGTGCGCATCCACGCGGGCGCGACCGCGTTGGCGGTCAGGCCGTGGGGTGCGCCCTCGATCGCGGCGGTGCGCACGAAGCCGAGCACCGCGTGCTTGGCCGCGACGTACGCGGACTTGGTGCGCTCGGCCACGAAGCTGGAGGCGGACGCGGTCACGACGATGCGCCCGCCGGGCCGTTCGATCAGGTACGGCCACGCGAACTTGGCGGCGAGGAACGGACCGCGCGCCATCACGTTCATCAGGCGGTCCCACTCCTCGACCGGGTAGTCGGGGATCTCCGCCGTGTGCTGCGTCCCGGCGTTCGGCACCAGCACGTCGACGCGCCCGAACCGCGCGACCGCCTCCTCGACCATCGCCCGGTTGCCCTCGACGGTGCCGACATCGGCGTGGAAGCAGTCGTCCCCCACCTGGTCGACGCGCAGCACGTCCATGCCGGTCGCCTCGAAGCGGTCGGCGATCACGGCGCCGAGGGCGCCGGCCGCCCCCGTCACGATCGCGGCCCTCGTCATCGCGACTCCTTCGCCGCGGCCCCATGGGGAGCGATCACGAGGCTGCCGCGCTCGCTGAGCTCGAAGGTCGCGCCGGCGTCGATGACCACGCTGGTGTCGGGCGTCTCGACGACCGCGGGCCCTTCGTACGTGCGGCCGACCGTCAGGGCGCTCGCGTCCCACACCGCCGCGTCGACCGTGCCCACGTCCGGGAAGGTGGCACGGCGGCGGCGGGCGCGCTGCGCATGCGCGCCGGTGTGGGCGACGCGCGGCAGCGCGTCGCTTCCGATCTGGCAGCGGACGGCGGCCCGCCAGCCGAGCAGTTCGACCTCCGAGTCGGGATCGGCCACGCCGAACACCTCCCGGTGGAGGGTGTCGAAGCCGCGCCGCAGAGCGTCGACGTCCCCCTGGCCGGAGAACCGGCGGACCGGCAGGTGCACCTCCAGTTCCCAGATCTGGCGCGCGTAGCGGGCCTCGACGAACAGGTCGACGCGCGAGCCGAGGGCGCCCTGCAGGCCGTCGGCGAACGCGGCGCAGCGTGCCTCCAGCGTGTCGAGCAGCCGGTTGACGGCGCCCGCGTCGAAGTCGGCGGTCGTCCGCCAGTCCGCGGCCCGCGCGTCAAAGGCCATGTCCGACAGCAGCGCCCCGCCGGCGCTGAGCGTCGCGACGACGTCCGGGATCAGGACGCGCTCGCAGCCCAGCCGGCGGCCGATCGAGACGGCGTTCAGCCCGGCGGCGCCGCCGCCACCGGCCAGCACGGCCTGCCGCGGGTCGATGCCCTGATGGATGGTGATCTCCTCGATCGCGTCCACCATGTGCTGGGTGGCCACGTCGCGGATCGCCATCGCCGCCTGCTCGACCGTGAGGCCGAGCGGCCGGGCGACGTCGCGCTCGATCGCCGCGGCGGCGGCGTCCGGATCGAGCGTCATCTCGCCGCCGAGGAAGTACGCGGGGTCGATGTGGCCGAGCACGAGCGAGGCGTCGGTGACCGTCGGCGCGGTGCCGCCGCGTCCGTAGCAGGCGGGCCCGGGGACGGCGCCCGCGCTCTGCGGCCCGACGTGGAGGAGCCCGTAGGCGTCGACCCGGGCGATGCTTCCGCCGCCGGCGCCGATACTGCGCACGTCGACCGAGGGGAAGCCCGTCATGACGCCGATGTACGGCTCGCCGATCCAGCTCTCGCGTGTGAAGGGGATCTCGCCTCGGCGTACGAGGCTCACGTCGAAGCTGGTCCCCCCGGTGTCCATCACGATGACCGTCTCGCCGCTGGTGTCGGTCGCGGCGTAGGAACGGCCGGCCAGCGGCGCCATCGAAGGCCCGGAGTTGATGACGTGGACCGGCGCCTCCGCGATCGCCTCCGCGTGCGCCAGCCCGCCGCTCGAGGTGACGACCGGCAGCGGGCCGCGCAGGCCGGATTCGCGCAGGCGCCGCTCGAGTTCCTCGATGTGCCGGGTCATCAGCGGCTTGAGGGACGCGTCGATGACGGCGGACGCCGCGCGGCGGTACTCGCGCAGCGAGGGGTTGAGGCTGTGCGCGAGCGTGACCGGGACGCCGGGCAGTTCCTCCGCGAGGAGTTCACCGACACGCAGTTCGTGCTTCGGCTCGACGACCGACCACAGCAGGCAGACGGCGACCGCCTCGACGCCCTGCTCGGCGAGCGTCGCGCAGATCCTCCGGACCGCGTCCTCGTCCAGCGGCTCGACGACCTCGCCCCGCGCGCCGATCCGCTCGGGGACCTCGAAGGTGAGGGCCCTGGGGACGTACGGGTCCGGGAACTCGCGCCGGTGGTCGAACGGCTTGTCACGACCGCCCTCGCGGAAGACGAGGATGTCGCGGTGGCCGCCGGTGACCAGCAGCGCCGTGCGCGCGGTGCGGCCGGTCAGCACGGCGTTGATGGCGTGCGTGGTGGCGTAGATCAGTTCCGCCTCGCCGAGCAGGCCGGCCAGCGGGACGCCGAGGTCGTCGGCGGCGGCGGTCAGGACGTCGAGAACGCCGTCGATGGGGTTCGCCGGGGTGGTCGGACGTTTGTAGAGCCGGACGTCGGCCCCCGGCCGCTCGACGACGAGGTCGGTGAACGTACCGCCGGTGTCGACTGCGAGCCGGGTGGTGCCGGCGTGGTTCGTCGTGGTCTGCAACCGCAGTACCTCCGCATCAGGTCGAGCTGATGTATACACGAAAGGTACTCACCCCCAAAAATGAGGTCAATACCTGCGATGTTGCAACTCGAAGTTTGTTCTCGTATACACGGAGCCGGGATGGCCGGCGCGTCAGTAGGAGGCGCGGCCACCGGAGATGTCGAAGACCGCGCCCGTGCTGAAGCTGCACGCGTCGGAACACAGCCACGCCACCAGTTCCGCGACCTCGCCGGGCCGGCCGACCCGGCCCATCGGCGTACGGGCGACGACGTAGTCGCGCATCGGCGTGCCTTCGCCGCGGGTCATCGCGGTATCGATCACACCCGGCGTCACGCAGTTGACGAGGACGCCGCGGTCGGCGACCTCGCGTGCGAGCGCCTTCGTCAGGCCGATCACGCCCGCCTTCGACGCCGAGTAGGCGGCGGAGTTCGGATTGCCCTCCTTGCCGGCGACCGACGCGACGTTCACGATGCGCCCGCCGCCACGGTCCAGCATCCCCGGGACCGCGGCCCGGCAGACGTTGAAGACGCCGGTCAGGTTGACCCCGATCACCGACGCCCAGTCCTGGTCGGCGTGCTCGTGCAGCGGCGCCAGCGGCCCGGTGACACCGTGGCAGTTGACGACCACGTCCGGCGCTCCGCACGCCGTGCCGAGCGAGGCGAACGCGTCCTCGACCTCCCGCGCGTCCTGGACGTCGAACACGAGCGTGCTCACCGCATGCCCGGCGGCCCGGAGGGCGCGTACGGACTCCACGGGCTCCTGGCGATCGGCCAGCACGACGTGCGCCCGGCTCGTCGCCAGCCGGCGGGCGACCGCCGAACCGATACCGCCCGCCGCCCCCGTGACGAGGGCGACCCGGCCGTTCACGCCGCCTCCTCGACGGCGCCGTCCATCGTTGAAGCCACTCTTCGCTCCTCCCCAGGGAAATTGCATACGCGTATACAAAGATGCCTTAGACTGACTGTCAGGGCAATGATTGCGATGAGGTGTATACACATCCTGGTGGTTGGAGGTTCCATGACCCATCACTCCAGCGCCCTCGACGAGCACCGTCGCCGTCGAGGAGGCTCCCGACCTGGCCTGTCCGTCCGCCAGGGCTGCGAGGCGACCCGCGGACGCCCATCGGGTATACAGACCGCCGCGCGCCGGGAGTACGACATCCGGCTTCCCGGCGCGACGCACGGGCCCGCCGCACGCCTCACGGGCGCGTCTCGGCACCGGCTCGCCACGCTGCACGGCGGAGGAGACGGAACCGCCTTCGGTGTCACCGATAATGTTCTTCGCCGGTTCCTCAGCGACGCGGCCGACGCGTCGCGGCCGGCGGAGTGGCCGGGACAGCGGCCGGGAGCCGATCATGCGTGACAGCGACACTCTGAGCTCCGACATCTTCATCGGAGTCGAGCGCGCGCCCGGCGAGTCGCTCGGCTACTTCGCCACGCGGGTGCTGCGCGACAAGATCGTCGAAGGCACGCTGCGCCCCGGCCAGCGCATCTTCCAGGAGGCGATCGCCGAGCAGCTCGGGCTCAGCCGCATCCCGGTGCGGGACGCGCTGCGCCAGCTCGAGAGCGAGGGACTCGTCCGGCTCGTCCCCAACTCCCCCGCCCGGGTCGCCGAGCTCGACCCGGCGGAGTTCACCGAGATCTACGAGATGCGCGAGCACCTGGAACCGCTGGCGGTCGAGCGCAGCGCGCCGAATCTGACCGACGAGCAACTCGACCGGATCCACCGGCTCTCCGAGCAGATCGAGAACAGCTGGGACGACTCCGAGCGCGTCCTCAAGCTCGACCGCGACTTCCATCTCGCCTCCATGCAGGCGGCACGCATGCCTCGCCTGCTGCGACTCGTCGAAGACTTCTGGAACAGCTCCCAGCACTTCCGCCGCGCCTACCGCGAGACGGTCGGCGAATCGGATATCGCCGTGATCAGGGCAGAGCACTTCCTGCTCGTCGACGCGCTCGACAGCCGTGACGGAAAGCAGGCCGCGCAGATCGCCCGCAACCACATCCGCCGCACCCGGGTCCGGCTCGGAGGCCGACTCGAAGCCATGTCCGAGGAGCAGCGCACCGCCGGGAACGCCCGGTTCGATCCCGGACGCAGGTGATCCGCGCGGAGGTCATGACCCTGGCGCTGTGAGGCGGCGCCCCCCGGTCCCCCGGCGAGGGGCACCGCCCGCTCAGGCGCGCGGCTCAGGCCGGACGGCGGTCACCCCCAGACGCCTTCCGGATCTCCGGCGTTCAGGAGCGCGGTGAGATCGTCCAGCGGCGGATAGATCCGCTTTTCGACGATGGTGCGCTTGAGCTCCTTGGCCTTGCCACCGGTGAGCTTGACCGAACGTTCCCATCCGGTGGTGAGGACGGCACCGGCCGCTCCCAGGTCGAGGCAGGTCACGTAGGGTGCGGGCGCGAACTCCATGAGCGGACGGCCGAGCAGGTCGGCCGCGGCGTTGTGGCCGGCGTACCGCCCGAGCGGGATCGCGTACTGGCAGCTCTGCACCGTCGGATGAGCGCCGTCCGCCATCGCCGCCGCGGTGTCGCCGGCGGCGAACACCTGCGGCGATTCCGGCACCCGGAGATGCGCGTCCACGCGGAGCCGTCCCAGCGGGTCGCGGCGCCCCGGGACCTGCCGGGTGAGGGGGCTCGCCGTCATGCCGACCGTCCACACGGCGGTGTGCGCCGGGATCTCCGTCCCGCCGCTGAGGCGGACGCGGCCGGCGTCGAGGGACGCGACGGTCGCGTTGAGCATGACCTCGATGCCGAGCTCCTCCACCGCCTCCTTGATGACGTCGTGGGGCCCCTGGCCGAGTTCCGGCCCCAGCGTTTCCGCGCGCTCCACCAGGACGACGCGGACCTCGTCGGCGGCGGGACCGGCGAGCGCGCGCAGCCGCCCGACCATCTCGGTCGCCACCTCCAGCCCGGTGAAGCCCGCCCCGACGACCACCGCGGTGAACCGGCCCGATCCCTCCGGCCGGGCCGGCAGGGCGTGCAGATGGGTGTCGAGGGCGACCGCGCCGGCGAGCGTGTCGACGTCGAACAGGTGCTCCGCGCCGGGCAGGTCCGGCCGTCGCAGGGCGCTGCCGCTGGCCAGGATGAGCCGGCCGTAGCCCGACCGCTCGATCCGCCCGTCGGCGTGAGTGACCGAGACGGACCGCTGCCCGGTGTCCACGGCGGTGGCGATCCCGGCCACCCGCACGACCCCGGTGGGCTGCAGGATCCGCTCCAGCGGCACCCGCACCGCCGCCGGGTCCGCCTCGTACAGGCGCGGCCGGATGACGAGGTCGTCCCCCGGGGTCACCAGGGTGATCGTCAGATCGGCGCCGTGCCGTTCGCGGACCCGGGCGGCGGCCAGCGCGCTCCACACTCCGCCGAATCCGCCACCGATGATCAAAATGTCGGACGCCATCGCGTCTCCTCCGTGTTCGGGATGGGTGCAGGGACCCGGCAGGCCGCTCGGCGTCACGCGGTGCCGCCGGCCGGCCACAGGTCGAGTCCGGCCGACTCGCGCTCCCAGATGTCGGCGAGCGTCTCGCGGCGGCGCGCCGGGCGGACGACACCGTCGTCCACGTACACGACCGCCGGCCTGGGGAAGCCGTTGAACTGCGTCGACAGGACCTCGCAGTAGGCGCCGTGGTTCAGCAGGGCCACCAGGCCGCCCTCGCGCACGTCCGGCAGCAGGATGTCCTCGGCGACGCTGTCGTAGGCGCACGTCGGCCCCACCAGCTCCACCGGCAGCGGATGCACCGGAGCGTCCGGTCGTTGCCCGACCGCGATCACGGGGAAGCCGACCCGGTTGAGCCCGCGGCCGGTGAACATCGTCATGGCGCAGTCGAGGGTGACGTAGCGCCGCTCCCTGGGGCGGGTCACGTCCTTGACGTCCTGCACGCGGGCGAGCAGCAGCACGGCGTTGCCCACCTGGAACCCGCCGGTCTCGAACTGGACGATCGGGTCCCAGTCGGCCTGGACGAGCCCGGCCGCGATCGCCTCCGCGTACTCCTCGGGGCGGGGCAGTGCCCGGAACTCGCCGTCGGTGCCGTTGCCCGGTGTGGAGAGGTACACCGACCGGCCGGAGCGGAGCCCGCCGCCGAGGTTGATGCGCGGCACGGTGACGCCCGTCGCGCGGCGCAGCAGTCGCGCGAACTCCACGATCTCCTGGGCGCAGAGGGTCTGATGCATCAGCTGGCGTTCGGCGGTGTAGTCCGCGCGGATCCCGGGGAACCCGGCGTGGTGGGTGACGCCGACGAACTCCAGTTCCTCGGCCGCGAGGACGGCCTTGACGACGGCCTCCGCGTCACCGCTGCGCGTGCTCGATCCGAACTTCCCCTCGGCGACGCGCAGCGTCCGCTCGTAGCTGGGGTCGCGTTCCAGCAGGGTGGTGTAGGAGAGTTTCAGCCGTACCGCGCACGGCACCGTGACGCCGAGCTCCCGCGCGATCGCGCGGATGCGGCCCACCTCGGCGATCGAGTCGACGTTGATCTGCCACACGCCCGTGCGGATGGCCGCGGTCAGGTACGCGCGCGACTTCCCGTTGCCGTTGATGATCACCTTGCCGGCCGGGACGCCGGCGGACACGGCGAGCGCGAGTTCGTGTTCGGAACTGCAGTCCATCGCCGCCCCCAGCCCCGCCATGGTCTGGACGACCGCGCGGTTGTTGTTGGCCTTCATGGAGTACGCGATCACCGGCCGCGACAGCCGGGCGCTGAGCGCGGCGTGCAGGACCGTGTAGTTGTGCCGGAGCTGCGAGGCGGATATGACCCAGGTCGGCGTGCCGTGGTCGGCCGCCAGCCGCGCCAGGTCCGCGCCGTCGAAGCTGACGGAGCCGTCGGGGGCGTGAGCGAGGACCTCCGGTGCGTGGGCGAGATCGGATATGGACATCGGGACACCGTCCTTGAAGCACGAGCACCGTGCCGGTGCTGGGAGGGATTGAAGATCATCTGGGTTGCCGGCCCGCGTGCCGTCCGGCTTGAACGGAGCCGTCGCCTCAGAGGCGGGCGGACCGGCCCCTGTGGACGCACGCCTAGCCCAGTGGGGCGGAGGTGTCCAGGAAGCGGCGAAGCACGTTCTCGGTGATGCGGGAGACGTTGTTGGCGTAGTCGTTGTGGGAGAGGGCACCGACCCAGTCGATGGAGCCGACCGAGAACACCGCGCCCCCTTCGGGGGTCTCGAAGAAGGTGAGGTCCGCCCGCACCTCGGGGCATTCCGTGCCGCCCTGCCCGGGCTTCATCGCCAGCACCTCTTCGACGACGTGCTGGAACAGGTCGCTGTGCTCTCCTTGGGACGTGGCGACCACGAGGGCGTGCGGCGGCGTGCCGGCCGAGACGTCGGCCCGGTCCGTCTCCGCGCCCGCGGCGCCGCCGCCGTTGTTGCCGAAGTCGCCGATCGGCTCGTTCACGTCCACCCCGTCGAAGATGAAGGCGACGCGCGGGTCCCGGCTCGCCGGCGTGCACCGGTAGGGCACCGACGGGCCGCCGCCCTGGGCGGTGAAGCCGACGCCGACGAGGCGTTGCGGGGCACGGCCGCGGTGCCGCCACAGGCCGCCCGGCTCGCCGTTGGAGTGGTGCTCCTCACCGGGCGGGCTGGCCCACGCCCGCGTGCCCGCGTGCCCGCGGCGGATCTCGATCACATGGGGACGGTCCGGCAGCACCGTCGTCACCCAGTAGAACCCGTTGCCGCCCAGGTACATCAGGCGGCCCCCGGTGTCGGTGTAGCCCGCCAGTGCGTCGAGCATCTCGCCGGTGACGTACTCCGGGTGCATTCCGGTGAGCACCACGTCGTAGCGTCCCAGCAGTGCGGTGCCCTCCTCGTGGAGGTCCTCGTCGGTGATCACCTCGTACTCGACGCCCTGCGCGTGCAGCCAGTCGAGGAGGAACATGTCCCCGCTGAAGCACCAGCCGCCTCCGCCGCTGAGGAACCAGCGGTAGGTGGGCTGGACGTTCAGCATGGGCCGCAACCGCGAGACGTGCGCCGTTCCGGAGCCGTCGGAGTGACGGTCGTAGAGCGACGGTCCCAGGTCCCGGCGGCTCCCGATGACCGGGTCGATCTCGTCGATCACCGCGTCGGTGCTGCCGGTCATCTCCCTCATCCGGACGAGGTTGAGCCGGAGGTTCGAGTACGCCATGTAGGTGAAGGTCGAGGCGAGGAAGGCGACCCGCCGGCCGCCGCTCCCGTCCCTGGGGGGACGCACGAAGAAGACGATGAAGTACTCGTCGCGGTCCGTTCCGAGCCGGGCGGCGTAGGCACCGCTGGGCAGGCCGTCCGGCACCTCGTAGGAGAACGCCGGGACCCATCCGGCGTCGTCCAGGTCGTCGTCGTGGAAATGGATCGCGCCGTACTCCCCCGGTGCCGACCGGGGGTCGCGATACCGGCCGGTCCACCGGTGACCGGTCACGGCGCGCAGCGGGGAGTTGACCGTCTCTCCGTGGAGGCCGTGCCCTGACACGTCCACGATCCGCCGGCGGTCCATCTCCAGGCTGAGGTCCCAGTCGGCCAGGACGCTCGCCGGGGCGAGCGTCCTGGCGTCCGCGCCTTCGCCCAGCCGCGCCATCTCCGCGGCGGTCAGCGCCCGGCCGAGCACGCACGGACCGTCGATCTTGCCGTTGAACCCGCCCTCCAGGCGTGGGCGCCGGCGGCCCCGCGCCGGTCCGGCGAGCCGCTCCCCGCCGATGAGGACGGGGGCGTCACCGTCGATGGGCAGGTCGGGTCCGATGTCCGCGGTCCGCTCCGCCCGGTCGGGATCGCCGGCGTAGCGCCGCAGCGGCCGTTGCACGAGCCGTACGGTGCCTGCGCCGGGATCGACCGCCGCCGCCACGAGATACCAGTGCTCGGCGAGGAGCGGGACGCCCGTGGTGACCAGGACGCCGCCGGCCCGGCACGCGAGCGCGCCGGTCTCGTCGAGCAGCAGCCCGAACCCGTCCCCGGGCTCCGCGCACCCCTTCGTGAGGATCCCCTGGCGGCGGCCCTGGCCGGGCGCGGTGGGGCACACCCACGCCTGGACGGTGAACCGGCCGCCGGCCAGCAGCGCTCCGCCGTCGGCGACCAGCGCGTAGGAGCCCGGCCGCAGGTCCTGGACCTCGCCCGGGTACACGCCGTCGATCGGGGCGCCGACCCGCTCGTAGGCGAAGGTCTCGGTCTCGCCCCTGGTCCGCGGACCGCCGCGGGTCAGGCGGACGATCTCCGCCGTGTAGCGCTCGGATTCGGAGCCGACCATGAAGGTGATCGCCTCGCCGGGCGCGACCGACCATCGATCGGCATAGCCCAGCAGCCGTCCGGTACGGCGGGTCGCCGCGATCGCGGTCATGGGAGCAGACCTCCGTCGACTCGGATGACCTGGCCGGTGACGTAGTCCGACAGGCCGGTGGCGAGGAACTCCAGGACGCCGGCGCAGTCCTCCACGGTGCCGAGCCGGCGCAGCGCGACGTCCCGGGTGACCTCGTCGAGACCCAGCTCGCGCATCTTCGGCAGCAACCGCCCGGTGCCGATCGCACCCGGCGCGATCACGTTGGCGGTGACGCCTTCGGGACCCAGTTCCTGGGCGAGGCAGCGGGTGTACATGATGACGGCCGCCTTCGCCGCGGCGTAGTGGGCGTAGCCGCCGTCGGGCCGGGGCTGGAGCCCGGACACCGAGGAGACGGTCACGATCTTGCCGGACCGCTGGGCGCGCATCACCTCGGCCACCGGAGTGCACGTGTTGACGGTCGTCAGCAGGTTGCGCGCGTGCACGGTGGCGAGCTGGTCCAGGTCGAGGCGCGACGCCGTGTTCTCCGTCAGGGCGCCGGTCCCGCCGCCGGCGTTGCACACGCACACGTCGATGCGGCCCCAGGCGTCCATGACCCGCTCGACCATCCGCCGGGCCGAGTGCTCGTCGCCGAGGTCGGCCTCGACGGCCAGCACTCGGCCGCCCATCTCCTCGATCTCGGCGGCGGTTCCGGCGCCCGTCATCAGCTCTCGTTCGGCGTCGAACTCCGCGTACGAGTGCAGGTCCCGATCGACGACGGCCACGGCGGCGCCCAGCCGGGCCAGCCGCAGCGCGTACCCGCGCCCGATGCCGCGGCCCGCCCCCGTGACGATGGCGACGCGGCCCGCGAGCGCGGCGGCGCGCGGGCCGGTGGGATCGGTGCTCATGACGCCGCCTCGCGCTCCGCGGCCGGCGCCTCCAGCAGGATCGCGTCGGAACGGTCCCATGCCAGCTCGACGTGGTCGCCGCGGCCGATCCCGGGATCGGCCTCGGCGGCGCCGACCCGTGCCTGGTGCGTGCCGCCGCCGGGCAGCTCGACGAGGTACCGGCGGTCGGAGCCCAGGTAGATCACGTCCTGCACGACACCGGCGAGGACGTTGTGGCCGGGTTCCGGGCCGGAGCCCTCGCCCGTTCGTTTCCGCTGGACGCGGATGCGCTCGGGACGGACGACGACGGCCGCGCTCGCGCCGTTGCCGGGACGGTGTGAACCGCCGGCCGGCACGGTGATCGGCGGGCGCCCCGGAACGACCAGGCGGCCCACGCTTCCGGTGCCGTCGAAGGTGCCGTGGAAGACGTTGGACTCCCCCATGAACTCCGCCACGAAGACCGACCCGGGACGTTCGTAGAGTTCCTCGGCGGTGCCCACCTGCCGGATCCGCCCGTGGTCGTAGATGGCGATGCGGTCGCTCATCACAAGGGCCTCCTCCTGGTCGTGGGTCACGTAGCAGATGGTGATGCCGAGCTCGCGGTGGATCCGCATGATCTCCAGCTGGAGCGCCTCGCGGAGTTTCTTGTCGAGCGCGCCCATGGGCTCGTCCATCAGCAGGACCTGCGGCTGGAAGACGATCGCGCGGGCCAGAGCCACCCGTTGCTGCTGCCCGCCGGACAGCTGGCGGGGGTAGCGGTCCCCCATGCCTTCGAGGCGGACGGTGGCCAGCGCGTCCCGCACCCGCTCGTCCCGCTCCGCCTTCCCGATCCCGCGGACCCGCAGCGGGAAGGCGATGTTCTGGGCGGCCGTGAGGTGGGGGAACAGCGCGTAGTTCTGGAAGACGACGCCGATGTTCCTGCGGTGCGCGGGCAGCCGGGTGATGGCGCGGTCGCCCAGCCGTACCTCACCGGAGTCGGGCTCCTCGAAACCGGCGATGATCTTCAGGGTGGTCGTCTTGCCGGATCCGGAGGCGCCCAGCAGGGTCAGGAACTCGCCCGGCTCCATCCGCAGGGAGACGTCGTCCACCGCGGACACCTTGCCGTAGCGTTTGCCGATCCCGCGCAGCTCCAGGTGGCCGGAGGAACTCGTGGTTGTCATGGGCATTCCTCTATGTCTTGACCCGGCGGCGGGCGAGCAGGGCGACGCCGAGCGCCATCACGGTGACCAGGATGAGCAGGGTGGCCGCGGCCGCGACCGTCGGGTCGACGCCGCTGCGCAGCTGGTTGAAGATCACGACCGGCAGCGTGCGGACGACCGGATCGGTGACGAACAGGGCGACCACGATCTCGTCCCAGGAGGTGATGAACGCGAAGAGCGCGCTGGCCGCGACTCCCGGCGCGATCATCGGCAGCGTGACCCGGAAGAAGGTGGTGACCGGCCCGGCACCGAGGCTGGCCGCCGCCAGTTCGAGGTTGCGGTCGAACGACTGCAGGCTGTTGGTGACGGACACGATGACCAGGGGAAGCGCCAGCACGGTGTGCGCCAGCACCAGCCCGGCGGTCGTGCCGATGATCCCGAGCCGCACGAACACGAAGTACGTCCCGATCGCGGTGATGACCGTCGGGACGACGATCGGGCTCAGCACCAGCGAACCGGTCAGCCTCCGCCCGCGGAACCGCCCGCGGGCCAGGCCCAGCGCCGTCGCTGTACCGATGACGGTCGCGGTGAGGGCCGTCCAGAGGCCCACCTCCAGGCTCTTCAGCGCCGCGTCGCGCCAGGCCGGATCGGTCAGGAGGGTCTCGTACCACCGCAGGTCGAAGCCGCGCGGCGGCCAGCGCAGCAGGGTGCCCTCGGTGAAGGAGAGCGGGATGACGACGAGGGTGGGCAGCAGCAGGAAGATCGCGATCAGCGCGACGACCGCGCGCAGGCCCGCCTTCAACGGGCTCCGGCCCCTCATTCGTCGTATCCCATGACCGTGCGCAGGTCGACGAGCCGCGTGCCCGCCCAGATCACGGCCAGCGTCGCGACGAGCAGGACGACACCGAGCGCGCTGCCCACGCCCAACTCGAGCTGGCCGTTGACCTGCTCGACGATGAGCTGGCCGACGAGCGGCCTGCCCGGGTCGCCGAGCACGGCGGGGGTGAGGTAGAACCCGAGCGAGATGACGAACACGATGAGGCTTCCCGCGTAGACCCCGGCCATGCTGAGCGGCAGGAAGACCCGGCGGAACGCGGTCAGCGGCGAGGCCCCCAGGCTCAACGCGGCACGCGCGAGATCCGGGTCGATCCGCCGCATCCCCGCGTAGAGCGAGAGCACCATGAACGGCAACAGCACGTGCGTCATGCCGATGGTCGTGCCGAGCGCGTTGCGGATCAGCGGCAGCGGTTCGTCGATGATGCCGGCGCCCATCAGCGTGGCGTTGACGATCCCGGAGTCCTGAAGCCACACCGACCAGGCGAAGGTGCGCACGAGGATGCTCGACCAGAACGGCAGCAGCACGAAGAAGCCCAGGACCAGGGCCGGCCGGCGGCCTCCCATGTGCATCACGTACGCGTAGGGGTACCCGAGCAGCAGGCACGCCCCGGTGGTGACCACCGCGACGATGAACGTCGTGACGTAGGCGTCCAGGTAGACGGGGGATTCGGTGAAGACCGAGTAGTTGGCCGGGGACGGCTCGGTGAGGCTGAGGATCGCCATGTCCGCGAGGGGCCATCCGAAGAGCACCAGCAGGAACAGGATGCCCGGGACGGCCAGCAGGCCCCAGCCGCGGATGCGTCTCACCGTCATGGCGCCGGGTCCCCGGGGCACGGCGGATCCTCCGCGCGGGTCACTTCTTCAGCCATTCGTTGAGCCGCCGCGCGAGCATCTTCTGGTTGTCGGCGTAGTAACGGCTGTCGTAGGCGAAGGACGTGCCCCCCTTCCCGGACGGCAGGAAGCCGTAGGTGGGGGCGGACGGGTCGGGCTTGGCGTTCGGGTGGCCTGGCGCGACCGGATAGATGTTGGACAGCTGGGCGTTGTTCTGGGCGCTGGTCATGTAGGCGGCGAGCTTCATGGCGGCGTCCTTGTTCTTCGCCCCCTTCGGGATGACCAGGTAGTCGCTGCCCAGCCCGTACTCGTTCCACACCACGCCGATCTTGGCGCCGTCCTGGGCCAGGGCGTGCGCCTGGCTGGAGAAGACCGACGCCAGGGTGACCTCGCCGTCGGCGAGCAGCCGCACGGTGTCGGTGGGCGAGGGCGCCCAGATCAGCGAGGACCGGATCGTATCCAATTTGCGGAACGCCCGGTCGACGTCGAGCGGGAACAGCTTGTCGATGGGCACGCCGTCGGCCAGCAGCGCCGACTCGTAGATGCCGGTCGGACCGGATACCCGGAAGAAGGCCCGCTTGCCCGGATAGGCGTCCAGGTCGAACCACTCGGCCCAGGTCTTCGGCGGATTGGGGGTCTTGTCGGTGCGATAGCCCATGACGCTGGCGTACCGGTGCAGCGGCACCCGGTAGCGGCTCCCGCCCTCGCCCGCGGTGCAGGCGATCAGGTTGCAGTCCAGGGGTTCGAGCAGGGCCTCCTGCTCGCCCGTGCCGAAGTCGCCGCCGACGTCGACCAGGTCCCAGGTGACGTTCCCGGACTTCACCATGGCCTCGATGCGCGCGTAGTCGGTCGAGCCGACGTCCTGCACGATCTTGACCTGGGGATTGGCCTTCATGTACGGCGTCAGGTACGCCTTCTCCTGTGCCTTCTGCAGGGCGCCTCCGTTACTGGCGAAGGTCACCCTGGCCGCCTTGCCTCCGGCGCCCTTGCCCGGGTCGCCGCACGCGGCGAGGAGTTGCGGGGCGCCCAGAAGGGCGGCTCCGCCCAGTCCGCCCCGCAGCAGCTGTCGGCGGGTCGGTCGGTACCCGCCGCGTCCGTGGTCTCGCATGATTCCACCTTTCGCCGTCTCACTCCGCGGTGGCCCTGCATCAACCCGGAGTGGTCGAAATCGGATCCAAGTATCCAAATATCCAATATGGCTGTCAAGGGTGCTCGTTCGAACACAGGCCCCGCGACCTCCGGTACGTCCCAGGGAACCGCGCGCCACCAGGCACGTCAGGTCGCCTGTCAGTCCAGCTCACAGCGGGGTAGAGTCCGGGGAACGCACATCAAGGGCGACCCTCCTGGATACATGGAGTCACGAGCACGCTCGGCCCGGCACCGCCCTTTATGATCAACGGATGACCAGTAATAGGATCCAATTATCCGGTCAGGGTGCTGAGGGGAGAGCGATGGCAGCGGACCAGAGATGGCGGGCCCAGCGCCGGGGCGGTGAGTCGCTGAGCCACTTCGTCACGCGGACGATCCGGGACGCGATCGTCAGCGGGCAGCTCGCTCCCGGGGAACGGATCCCCCAGGAGCAGATCGGCAGCGCGCTCGACGTGAGCCGCATCCCGGTGCGCGAGGCGCTGCGCCAGCTGGAGAGCGAGGGCCTGGTCCGCCTGACGCCCAACAGCTTCGCGCGGGTCGCGAAGCTGGACATCGCCGAGGTCAGGGAGATCTATCTCATGCGCGAGAGGATCGAACCGCTCGCGATGGAGCTCAGCATGCCCGGCCTCACCGAGACGCACCTGCGGCGCCTCGACGACCTCCGCAAGGACATCGATGCCAACCGGGACAACTCCGAGATGGTGCTCCAGCTCGACCGCGATTTCCACCTCGCCTGCTACGAGGGCGCGCCGACCCGGATCCGGCGCCTCGTGGGCGACTTCTGGAACGCCACGCAGCACGCGCGCCGGGCGTACGCCAACGCGGTGGCCAGCGACGACGAGCACGAGGTGATGTGCGCCGAGCACTACCTGATCTATGTGGCGCTCAGGGAGGGCAACAGCGAGCAGGCCGGCGCGCTGATGCGCAGCCATATCGCGCGTACACGGTTGCGCCTCGAACGGGAGCGGTCCGTCAGCTCGGAGGTGTGAGCGCAGACTCCGGCCGCCCTTGAGCCCCCGGCGGCTCTACCGGCAGGGCCTTCACATCAGGCGATGACACCCGCGCCGAGTCCCACCGGTCCGGGTTCCACGCTCAGCTTGGAGTGCTCACCGGCCGGCGGCGGCGGTGAGGCTGTCGACGAACAGCCGGGTGACCTCACGAGTGTCGCCGGACCGCCATGCCACGGCCAGTTCGGCGGGCGCCAGGCCGGCGACGGGGCGGCACACGACCCCGGGACGCTGGTAGAGCCGGGCGTTGCCCGCCGAGAGCAGCGCGACGCCGAGGCCGGACGACACCGCCTCCAGTACCTCGTCCGGGCTGGTGGCCTCGGTGCCTATGCGCGGCGGGCGGTTCTCGCGCGCCTCGGCGGCGAGCCAGAAGTCGCGCAGCGGGCCGGCCGCGGCGGGCAGCGCGACGAACGGCTCGTCCAGCAGGTCGGCGAAGGGGATCTCGGCCCGGCCCGCCAGCGGATGGTCGTCCGGCAGGGCCACCCAGCGGCGCTCGGTGACCAGGGTGCGGGTGCTCGTGCCGTCGAGCGGGATGGGCAGCCAGACGAAGGCCACGTCACTGGTCGCGTCGGCCAGCCCCGCGGAGGGGTCGTCCCAGCCGACGAGGCGGAGCGACACCGTCCAGTCGGGTGCGAGCTCCCGGAACCTGCGGAGGGCGCGGCGTTGCAGGTCGCGGCCGACCGCCGTCTGCATGCCCACCACCAGCGCCCGCGGGCCGCCGAGCGCGCGCGTCTCGGCGTACGCCCGGTCCCAGGTCCGCAGGATCTCGCGCGCCGCCGGGAGCAGTGCCGTGCCCCGCGGGGTCAGCGCGATGTCCCGGCCGCGGCGTTCGAACAGGTCGAACCCCAGCCGCCGTTCCAGCGCCCGGATCTGCTTCGACAGCGCGGGCTGGGAGACGAACAGGCGGGCCGCCGCGCGGGTGAAGTTCAGCTCGTCGGCGATCACCACGAAGTACCGCAGGTCCCTGAGGTGGGCATCCATAACCTCTGGTTATACCGAAGGGTCTTGGACACCGCGCAGGGCCGGACGCGACGGTGGGACGCGTCCGCCACTGCTGAGGAGCGCTCCATGAACCACCTTCCCACCCGCGAACTGGGGCGGCTCGAAGTGCCGGCCATCGGCTTCGGTGCGATGGTGCTGTCGCCGGGCATGTACGGGGAGGTCGGCGAGGAGCGGGCGCTCGCCGCGCTGCGGCACGCCTTCGACAACGGCGCCGCCTTCGTCGACACCAGCGACGGCTACGGCGACGAGGGGCACAACGAGCGGCTGGTCGGCCGGGCGGTCAAGGGGCGCCGGGACGAGGTCGTGGTCGCCACCAAGTTCGGATTCCGCATCCCCGAGGGGGCCGAAGCGCACACGTTCCCGGTCGGCTTCGCGTTCGGCGAACTGGCCGTCAACGCCGAGCCCCGGTACGTCCGGGGCTACGCCGAGGCGAGCCTGCGCAACCTGGGCACGGACGTGATCGACCTGTACTACCCGCACTTCCCGGATCCACGGGTGCCGATCGAGGACACCGCGGGCGCGGTCGCCGAACTGGTCGGCGACGGCCTCGTCCGTTTCCTCGGCCTGTCCAACGTCACCGCCGGGCAGCTCCGCCGGGCGCACGCGGTCCACCCTGTGGAGGCCGTGCAGACCGAGTGGTCGATGTGGCGCCCGGCCGATCCCGAGCTGCTGGCCACCGCCCGCGAGCTGGGGGTCGGCGTGGTCGGCTGGAGTCCGCTGGGGGCGGGTTTCCTGACCGGGAACGTCCGGCAGGTGGCCGATGGCGACTTCCGCCAGAACAACCCGAGGTTCAGCGAGGCCAACCTCGCCGCCAACCACGACGCCTACACGGCGCTGCGCGGCACCGCCGCCGATCTCGGCATCACCCCGGGCCAGCTCGCGCTCGCCTGGCTGCTGCACCAGGGCCCGGACGTGGTGCCGATCCCGGGAAGCCGCACCCCAGCGCACATCGAGGAGAACCTCCACGCGGCGTACATCGGGCTGCACCCGGACACGCTCGAACGCGTGGACGCGGCGCTGCGGCGCGTCCGGCCCGCCGGCGGCACCCTCCTCCAGGACGGCGGGGTCCGATGATCTCGCGCCTGAGCGCGGTGGGGGTGGCGGTGCTCCTGCTCGCAGGCTGCTCGGGAGAGGCCACGGACTCGCCGGCTCCCGCGTCCCCGCCCCCGTCCGGGTCCGCGTCCCCGCCCGCGCCGCCGGCGGTCGCCGGAGTGCAGCCCGCCGCCCAGGCGTACGTCGACGCGGTCAACCGCGAGGACCTCGACGCGCTGGTGGCCGCGTTCGCCCCGGACGGCAAGGTGATCGACGTGTCGCGCACCATCGCGGGCCGCGACGCGATCCGGGACTGGGCGCGGAACGAGGTGATCGGCGGCCGGCTGCGCGTCCTGTCGATCGCCGAGCGCCGCACCGGCGGCCAGAAGCTGCTGGTCCACTGGGCCCCGGCCGGATCGGACGGCTGGCGCGCGCACTACGACTTCACGGTGTCCGGGAACGGGATCCGCACCGCCGACCTCCAGTACGCCTGACCGGCGCGCTCGGCGCCCGGCGATCGGGCCCGGCCCCGCGTCCGGACGTGCGCAGGTGGGCCGCCGCGGAAAACGACGGCCCACCCCGCGAACGTGCTTAGCGAGCGGTCTCCGGAATCTCGTCGTACCGGTCCGGGTCGATCTGCTGCGCCGCCCCGGAGCCCACGGCCTCGATGATGCCGGTGAGCCCGTGCTCGACCGTCTTCACCAGCTGGCCGCGCTGCTTGGCTCCCCAGCTCTGCGTCTGGCCCCGCACCTCGAACAGGACGGTGCCGGAGCCGTTGAGCGCGAACGAGCCGAGACCGGTGCCCGGCAGGTCGATGTCCTGCGGGTAGAGGGTCAGCGAGCCGAACGGCGACCGGCCGTACGCCGACAGCTTGTCGAACGCCGCCAGGGTGAGCTGCTTGGAGTAGTCGAGGCGGTAGCCCCGGTTGTACTCCTGGTGGTTCTCCACGTCGACGAACTTGCCCGAGAGCGACATGGTCACCTGGGCCTCGCCGTTCTCGTCCAGGTAGCAGGGCCCCTGGTGGTGCAGGTCGACGTAACTGTCGACGGCGCCGAACTCCGCCTTCAGCGACTTGTACAGGTCCCGCACGGCCTGCGACTCGGGGTTGACGTACCAGCCCGGTCCCGCCGACGAGCCCGGGAAGTCCTTGGCCTGCGGCACGTAGTCGAGGTTCGGGTGGTAGTCGCGGTTGACGTCGAAGCCCGGACGCGCGGCGTAGTCGTCGCCCCCCTGAGCCCTGGTGTAGTAGTTCCACGCCGGACGCGCGCCCGCCAGCTGCGGGAAGTCCGCGACGACCTCGGCCCAGGTGCGGTCATTGCCGCGCCTGTCGAGTTCCGCCGCGTCCGGGTTCATCTTCGGGACGGCGACCAGCGTCACCTCCGAGCGCAGGCGCTCCGCCTCGGGCGTGGGGGCCGTCATGCTCCGCAGCAGGGAGAGCACCGCCTCGGTGCCGGTCTTCTCGTTGCCGTGGATCTCGCTGGTGACCAGCACCACCTTGGGGCCGGTGCCGGTCCGCGCGGCCCAGATCTCACGTCCGCGGTTGGACGTGCCGATCCGCGTCACGTCCAGGACGTCGGAGCGCTGCGACGCGAGCAGCCGCAGTTCCTTGGCCATCTCGGCGTGGCTGGTCCACGAGGACGTGGCGGTGTCCCCGGTGGACGTCCCGCAGTGCGCCGTGGCGGGCTGCGCCGCGGCGGGCGACGCGAGCGCCACGGTCGGGGCCACCAGGGCCGCCATCGCCAGGCCCACCCCGGCGAGCCTCCGGCCGGACGCCGTCCTGATGGAGGTCGTTCGGTTGTTCTTCGTCATGCCGTCCTTCACCTGTCCTCGTGCTGACCGACCGGATCTCCGCGGTCGGGAAATGGTCTCGGCCCACGCCGGATCGCGCCGCGGCCGGTGGTCGATGTCGAAACCCGCTCGGGCCGGCGGAACCGGCCGGAACACATCGGGGTCGGCGTTCTCACGTCGGTTCCGCTCGGTGCCGTCCGCGTTCGCGCGGACGGCGACACGAAGGGGCATGTCGCCGGTCAGGTCGGTCCGGTCGGTCCAGGTGCCGCGGCCCTGGCGCGTCCCGCCGATCGACTCGCGGCCCGCCGCTTTCCGGGAGAACTTCCTCCCGCAAGTGGTTTCATGATGCGCATTATTAGCACCACGAACAGAGTCACCACAACACCCGGCCCCGCATTTTGTGGCCACATCCAAAACAATGGTCCGGCAATTCGACCAGGAATGGAGATGGATCAGCGATCCAATTCGACCCCGTAGACCGATTTTCCGGCGCGTCCCCATGATGTGCCACCGGATCAAGATCGGCTGCGCCGGAGCGCGCGTGACCCCGCGTCCGCTCCTGCGCCCGCCGGGAACTAGCCGGGCACGACGCGGAAGTCGCCTACCATGCAGAGCGTGCCCCGAATCTCCGGCTCCCTGGACGAGCACCGCGCCGCCATGCGCGACCGCATCCTCGTCGCGGTGCGGGAGATCATGACGGCCGACGGCGTCGACAGGCTCTCCATGGCCGAGGTCGCGGCGCGCGCGCAGCTCAACCGCAGTGTCGTCTACAACTACTTTCCCGACGTGCGGGCGCTGCTCATCGCGCACGCCGAGTACGAGACGAGGCGTTTCACCGACGAGTTGAACCGTGCGCTGGAGCCGGCGGCGACGCCCACCGAGCGGATCGAAGTCTACGTACGGCAGCAGCTCGCCGACTTCGCCGCCTACCCCCAGCCCGCCGGGCCGGAACTCGCGACGCTGCTGGGCCCGGAAGGGTACCGGCGGGTGCACGCCCGCGTCAGCCCGCTGGGACGGCTCCTCGCCGGGATCATCGACGACGGCGTCCGGCGCGGCGAGTTCGCCCCCTGCGACCCGGCGGCGACGGCGCAGCTGGTGCACGCCTGCCTCGGCGCGGAGCGCTACCCCCTCGGCCAGGGCAGCCGCAACGTCGCCACGACGACCGAACGCGTCACCACGTTCATCCTCAGGAGCCTGGGCGCCCGCACCCCCTGAACTCCACTCCGGGCCCCCGTCGCCATGGGGTCGTGCGATCACCGACCCCCTGAAGCACTACGCTTTGTAGTGTCACCCCGTCTGCACCCAGTCGAGGAGCCGCACGGCCCCTCACCCCCCGGAGGTCGTCATGGAGTTCGTCCGGCTCCTGTTGCTGTTCTTTCACTTCGTCGGGCTGGCAGTGCTGATCGGCGGTTTCCTCGCCCAGCTCCCGGCGGCGCGGTCCGCTCCCACCCGCCCGGGCACCGCCATGCTTCACGGCGCACTGACCCAGCTCGTGACCGGCATCGCCCTGGTCGGGATCAACCAGGGCGCCCTCGACAACGAAGTGGACAACGTCAAGATCAGCGTGAAGCTGGGCGTCGTCCTCATCGCGCTCGCCCTCATCCTCATCGGCCGGCGCCGCCCCGTCGACACCCCGGTCTTCATGACGATCGGCGCACTGGCCCTGGTGAACGTGGGCGTGGCGGTCTTCTGGACGTGAGATCCGGAAGCTCGACCGAGGCCCTCCGCGGTCGCCCGGATATGCACCGGCAACGGCAGTAAGGCCGTTGAGATGTGCGGCAGTGACACTCCCCTACAGCAGGCGGTCTCTGCCGAGAGAAGCGTGAAACGTCTCTCCGAGCGAGCTTCGACCGCCTCGCCAGGCCATATGGCGGAGTTGGATCGGACGACCAAAAAGTAGGGATCGCGGCCCTATCGATGTGCCTGGGGGTGCCGTGCGGCGAGGGGTGCGGGCGTATTCTCGGAGGCGCGCATGGCCGTGCGCGTGATAGTCCACGATCAGCAGACGCTCACCTTGCTGGGTGTGCGCGCCATCCTCGACCCGGAACATGACATCGAGGTCGTGCACGTGCAGGAGACCCGTGACGCGCGCGAGCTCGTCCCACGATCCGGGCCGTCGCCGATTTCGGCGGCCTGGACGTCATCTCCTCGGAGTTCCAGGAGGAACTCGACATCGTTTTAGGCCTGATCGCGGGTAACCGCCCGCGGCCCTTCAGGCGACCGTCCAGCGGACGGAGGCTGCTGGGCGTGTTCGTGCTGACCGCGCTCGGCGCCTACGCCACGGCCGTGACGTTGATCGCCTCGGCCACCGCCCTGGTCTCCTGGCGGCTCCTCCTGGCCCCCGCGGTGGCCGGCGCGATCGTCGTGTCCCTGGTCCTCTGCACGATGCTCGCGGGCTCCGCCCGCCGCTGCCTGTCCGGACCGCGTTAGGCGCTGTTTCGAAGTCCCGGCCCACGGCGCTCGCCTCAGGTCCGTGGTTCGAGGTCCTGCAGGATGGCCTGGCCGGCCGCGCGGTGTTCGGCGGCCGCGTTCGGGTCCGTGTCGTGGAGGACGGCGGCGGTCCCCTCGTGGGCCAGCGCCTCGGCGTACCGGTATCCCAGTTTCACGGCCAGCTCCAGCGCCTGCCCGTGCAGCCGCAGGGCCTCCTCGGGCAGGCCCGCCAGCCGGCAGGTCTCGGCGTAACCGTTGAGGAAGTGGATCTTCCAGTCTTCCTTGAACAGTTCGTCCAGCAAGGCGAACGCCTGGCGATGGCTGGCGAGGGCCTCCTCGTACCGGCCGATCTGCCGCAGCGCGACGCCCAGGCAGTTGAGGCACCACGCCTCGTTGTGCTTGTGCCCGTCCTCGCGGGCCGACGCGAGCGCCTGCTCCAGGTGCTCGACAGCCTCGTCCGGTTCCTCGTGGGCGATGGCCACGCCAAGGGTGATCCGGGCCGTCAGCGTGGGGGGCCAGGCGGGGTCGGCGTGGGGGACGTCCAGCGCCTCCCGGGCCAGCCGCGCGGCCTTCTCTCGGTGTCCCAGCTGCAGCATCGCCCAGGCCTCGTACGCGGTCGCGTGGGCGGTGCCCATCGGGCAGCCGGCGTCCGCGTACAGCTCGCCCGCCAGCCGGAAGAGGTCGAGCGGCTCCTCGACATGGCCCTCGTCCCAGCTCAGGTACCCCCGGCGCATGGTCAGTTCGGCCTCGGACCTGGTGTCCCCGGCCCCGGACACCAGCGGTGCCGCCGCCTCGTACGCGGCGCCCGCCTCCGCCATCCGGCCCGCGTTGTAGCGGGCGAAGCCCAGGTCGCTGTACGCCTCGGCCAGCTGCAGCGGATCGCCCAGACGCTGCGCGGCGACCAGGGAGCGCTCGAACAGGACGTTCAGGTGCGTGGTGCCGCAACGCCGTGCGAAGAAGGCCCGCATGTAACGCGGCAGCTCGCACACGTGGACGTCGGCTCCGGCGGCGACCGCCGCCTCGAAGACGGCCATCAGGTTGGTGTACTCGGTGGCGAACCAGAAGAGTGCCGCGTGCTTGCCGGTGAACTCCGGCAGCTCGGCCGGAGGCCGGCCCGCGGAGACCTCCCGGGTGGGGGACACGTAGGACATCGCGGCGTCGGCGGCTGCCGCCGCGTGCACGTAGTAGTCGAGCACCCGGCCCAGTGCCTGCTCCAGCTCCGCCGGCGGGTCCTGTTCGGCGGCGGCCTGGCGCGCGTGCTGGCGGACCAGGTCGTGCAACCGGTAGCGGCCGGCCGCCGGCTGCTGGACGAGGTGCGCGTCGAGCAGGTCCTCCAGCATCGCGCGGGCGGTCCGCAGAGGCAGACCGGCGAGCGCCGCCGCCACGTACTCGTCGAAGGTCGAGCCGGGCAGCAGGCCCAGCGACCGGAAGAAGCGGCGCTGTGCCCGGTCCAGTTGCCGTACGGACATGGCGAACGCCGTGTCGAACTCGGTGGCGCCCTCCGCCATCCGTTCGACGAGGATCCCCACGGTCCAGCCCGGCCGGTGCCGCAGCCGCGCGGCGGCCAGCCGCAGGGCCAGCGGCAGATGGCCGCACAGCCGCAGCACCTCGGCGGCGGATTCGGGGTCGCGGGCCAGCCGGCCGCCTGAGCCGCCGGGGTCGCCGCTGGCGCGGGCCAGCAGTTCGGCGCTCTCCTGCGGCGTCAGCACGTCCAGCGACACGGGCGGCACGTCCTCCAGGCCCAGCAGCCGGTTACGGCTGGTGATCAGGGCGACGGACGGGCCGGCCCCGGGAAGCAGCGGGCGGACCTGGTCGGCGTCCGCGGCGTTGTCGAGGACCACGACGGCCCGCCGGTGGGCCAGTTCCGCCCGCCAGAAGGCGGCCAGCGGCTCGATGCCGCCCTCCTGCGGGATCTTCTCCGACGGCACGTCGAGGGCGGCGAGCAAGGTCCGCAGCGCGGGGTCGGGGCCGAGCGGTTCCCGCCCGGCGGTGAACCCGTGCAGGTCCACGTAGAGCTGGGCGTCGGGGTAGTCGGCGGCGAGCCGGTGCGCGGCGTGGACCGCCAGGCAGGTCTTGCCGACGCCCGCCATGCCGTCGATGCTGACCACCCGGTCGCCGTCCACCGCGGCGAGCACGGCGGCGAGCTGGGCCTCGCGTCCGGTGAAGTCGGGCACGTCGCGCGGCAGATCGTTGCGGGGCCGGCGCGGCGCCCCGGCGGGCGGCGACGGCGGCTGGACCTGGCGGCTGGTCTTCGGGGGTGCCGGCAAAGGGTTGGAGGCCCGTTCCCAGAGAGGACGCAGCGGGCGGGGGTCGCGCTTGAGAAGGCGGCAGAGGGCGATCACCGCCGTCCAGGGCGGCACCGTCTGGCCGCTGAGGTAGCGCGACAGTGAGGACGAGCTGAGGCCCGTGTCCCGCGCGAGGGCCCGGACGCCGCGTCCGGACAGCTCATGGAGCAGGCGCAGCCGTGCCGCCAGCTCTTCCCGTGGGTCGGCCTTCTCCTTCGGATGCTGCCGCACGACCACCGTCCCCCGCCTCCCTGTCCCGCCGCGGCGGCATTCCTCCGGACCCGGTCGCCGCTGTTCAGAGGCGTTTCAGCTGTCCCAGGGCGTCCCACCGCCATCGTCATGTTAGGCCCCTCCGGCTGTGATGGAGTCACGCCCCTGAGGGAAGGGGCACCGACCCGGAAGAGGAACAACCCAGATGCAGTCTCGGATGCAGAACCCCGCCGCCGTCCTGCCCGACGCGATGCAGCCCATCCAGGAGATCTTCAAGGCCGTCCGCTCCGGCGGGGTGGCGGGGGAGATCCTGGAGCTGGTGCATCTGCGGGTCAGCCAGATCAACGGCTGCAGCGCCTGCGTGGACGGCGGCACGAAGGCGGCCCGCAAGGCAGGGGTGAGCGAGGAGCGGCTGGCCACGGTCGTCGCCTGGCGGGAGACCCCGTACTTCTCCGAGGAGGAGCGGGCGGCGCTCGCGCTGGCCGAGGCCGCCACGCGGCTGGCCGACCGCCCCGACGCGGTGAACGACGAGGTCTGGGACACCGCCGCCACCTACTTCGACGAGAAGCAGCTGGCCGCGATCGTCCTGATGATCGGCGTCACCAACCTGTTCAACCGGCTCAACGCCACGACCCGGCAGATCGCCGGCGCGTGGGGGTAAGAGCCACCTGCCGTCCCCGGGCAGCAGGCACGAACCCGCGGCCCGGGGCCACCCCGCTCCCAGCAGAGATACGCACACAAGGAGAGTCCCACCATGAACGAAACGCGGAAGTCCGCCCAGGGCAAGCAGTTCGAAGGGTTCACCGAAGAAGAACGAGCCGCGATGAAGGAGCACGCCCAAGAGCTGAAGAAGACCGCGCGCCGCAGCCCGGGCAAGGCCAAGGCGGATGGGGAGCGTGACGTCCTCGCGAAGATCGCCGAGATGCCCGACGCGGACCGTGTCATCGCCGAGCGTCTGCACGAGATCATCAAGGCCGCCGCGCCGTCCCTGCTGCCGAAGCTCTGGTACGGGATGCCCGCCTACGCCAAGGACGGCAAGGTGCTCTGCTTCTTCCAGAGCGCGCAGAAGTTCAAGTCCCGGTACGCGACCCTCGGCTTCAACGATGTGGCGAACCTCGACGACGGCACCATGTGGCCGACCGCCTTCGCGCTGAGGGAGCTGACCCCCGACAACGAGGCCCGGATCGGCGAACTCGTGAAGCGGGCGGCGAGCTGAGGAGGGGCCGTCCCCGGTCGGCGGCCATCCGATCCTTGCCGATCAGGGAGCCGCGGCCGCTCGGGCGTCACCACCGGACCCGGTGAAGTAGGCGGCGCTCTCCGCGTCCGCCGGGTAGTAGGACTCGATCGCCAACTCGTCCAGGGTGAGGTCCATCGGGGTGCCGAACGTGGTGATCGTCGAGAACAGCCGCAGCTCCCGCCCGCCGAAACGAATGATCATCGGGAGCACGACGTCGGATCCGGCCCGCCGGCTCGGCCCATCCTCGGCACCGGGCGCCAGCAGCTCCTCGTAGAGCGCGGAGAGCCCGGCGTCGGGGGCGGTGGCGAGCTGGCGCGCGATCCGGGAACGGAACACCGCACGCACATCGGCCAGGTTGACGACCAGAGGAGCCAGCCCGCGCGGGTCCAGCCCCAGCCGCACCAGGTTGACCGGCGGCCGGAGCAGCTCGGGATCGACGCCCGCGAAGAACGGGTCGACGGCCCGATTGGTCATCACGATGTTCCACAGGCGGTCGAAGACCAGCGCCGGGTACGGCTCGTGCGCGCGGAGCACCCTCCCGACCGCGTCCCGGGCCGCCGACAGCGCGTCGCCGTCGAGCGGGCGCTCGGTGTACCGGGGCGCGAAACCGGCGGCGAGCAGCAGCCGGTTGCGATCGCGCAACGGCACATCGAGCCGCTCCGCGAGCCGGAGCACCATGTCGGCGCTGGGGTTGGACCTGCCGGTCTCGACCAGGCTGACATGGCGAGCCGACACGTCGGCGGCGATCGCCAGATCGAGCTGACTGAGCCGCCGGCGGTGCCGCCACCGCCGCAAGAGTTCCCCGACCGTCTCCACGATCAGCGAGGGTACTCAGCGTGGAGCCGTGCGCCATGAAATGCGAGTTCATCGACAAGCCATCGCGACCGCGGAAACACTGCGTCCATGACCGCAGAGAACAAGAACATCGTCCAACGGGCACTGGCGGCGCTGATCGAGACGGGCGACGTCGGCGCGCTCGCGTCGGTGCTGAGCGATGACTTCGTCCATCACAGGCCGGATTCGACGTCATCGACCAAGGCGGAATGGCTCGCCGCCGTCCGCACGTCGCTCGTCCCGCTCGCCGGCATGCAGGTGGAGATCCATCACGTGCTGGCCGACGGTGACCACGTGGTGATGTACTCGCGGCGCCGGCTCCCCGGCGGCGGACCGGAGATCGTGGTCGTCGACATCTGGCGGTTCGACGATGGGCTGATCGCCGAGGCGTGGGAGATCATCGAGCCGGTCGCCCAGGCGGCCGCCAACCTGGTGTGGTGGGAAGGGGAACCCGCCGGGCGCTGACCAGGCGTCTCGCTTCGGTACCTCGTGAGGTGCCCCGAATCATCCGGGGTGCCTCCGAGAACGACATCCAGCGGAGGATGCGCGAGGCCGAGGAGTACGCCGCCGAGCACCGCAGGCGCAAGGAGGAGGCCGAGGTCCGCGACCGGTCGCACTGAGGAACAGCCCCATCGGCCGGCGGGCGAGGTCGTCGTGACGGTGTCACAGAATGGTGGTGGCCGGTGTCTTGTGGGGGAGACGGTCGAGAGCAGGGAGACAGGGACCACCATGGCCAGTACGTTCGGGAACCCCAGGGAACCCCTCACCATGTACGCGGCGCGGTCCGCGCCGGAGGTCGCGCCGGCATGAGGGAACACGACCGCCCGGACCCCGCCACCGAAGCGTTCATCGCCCACCGCAACCTGCTGTTCACCGTCGCCTACGAGATGCTCGGATCGGCCGCCGACGCCGAGGACGTCCTTCAGGAGACCTGGCTGCGGTGGGCGGCCGTCGATCTCGGCACCGTACGGGATCAGCGCGCGTATCTGGTCCGGATCACCACCCGGCAGTCGCTGACCCGGCTGCGCACGCTCGGCCGGCGCAAGGAGTCCTACGTCGGTCCCTGGCTGCCCGAGCCGTTGCTGACCACGCCGGACGTGGCCGAGGACGTCGAGCTGGCCGACAGCGTCTCGATGGCGATGCTGCTGGTGCTGGAGACGCTCGCGCCGGTCGAACGGGCGGTGTTCGTGCTGCGCGAGGTGTTCGACCTGGCGTACGACGAGATCGCCGAGGCCGTCGGCAAGAGCCCCGCCGCGGTCCGGCAGATCGCCCACCGGGCACGGGTGCACGTCGCCGCCCGCCGTCCGCGCGACATCGTCTCCCCGGCCGAGACCCGGGCCGCGCTCGCGGCGTTCCAGCAGGCGGTCGAGACGGGCGAGTTGCAGAGCCTGCTGGACGTCCTCGCTCCCGACGTCGTCGCCCTGAGCGACGGCGGCGGGCTCAAGCGGGCCGTGCCGCGGCCCGTCGTGGGCGCCGGCAAGGTGGCCCGCCTGATGGCGGTCGGCCTGTCCAGGGGGTTCGCCCGGATGTCGGCCGAACCGGTCCAGGTCAACGGCTGCCCGGCCCTGATCATCCGGATCGACGGGGAGATCGACGGTGTCATGGCGGTGCGGGTCGAGGACGGGCTCATCAGCGGGCTCTACTACGTACGCAATCCCGAGAAGCTGTCACGGGTGGAGCGGGAGACGGCCCTGAGCCGCTGAGGCCGAAGGGGCGCACGGGACCATCCAAGCGCGTGACCTGCGGTTTCGACTAGGCTGGTGCAGATGACGTGGCCGGTCATTCTCGTGGTGGATCACGATCCGGGCTCGCTGCGCGCGCTGCACACCGACCTCACGCGGCGGTTCGGCAGGGCGTTCACGGTGAAGGGCGCGAGCTCGTCGGACGCGGCGCTCACCCTGGTGCGGGAGCTGGCCCGGTCGGGCGAGCCCGTCGCGCTGCTGGTGGTGGACGAGCGGTCCGCCGACGTCCTCACCCGCGTGCACGAGCTGTATCCGCGGGCCAAGCGCGTGCTGCTCGTGGACCGCGACTACTCCTCGGACAGTCCGGCCGTGCAGGCGATCGCGGTCGGGCGCGTCGACTATCACCTCGTACGGCCGTGGGCGGACGACGAGATGATGTACCGCGCGGTGAGCGAGTTCCTGTCCTCGTGGACGAGCGAGCAGGAACCGAGGTTCGAGCTGTTCCGGGTCGTCGCCCGGGAGGGCGACGACCGGCTGCTCCGGCTGCGCGATGTGATGGCGCGCTTCCGCCTGCCGTTCCTGGTCTACCCGGCCGAGGAGGAGGCCGGGCGGCGCCTGCTGCGGGAGGCCGGGGTCGACGCCTCGCGCCTGCCGGTGGTCATCCGCTACGACGGCCGGGCGTTCATCGATCCGGCGCTTCCCGATCTCGCCCGCGCGATCGGCGTCAGCGTCACGAACGAGGTGGAGTACTGCGACGTCGCCATCGTCGGTGCCGGGCCCGCCGGCCTGACGGCGGCGGTGTGCGCGGCGTCCGAGGGGCTGGAGACCGTTCTGCTCGAGAAGGCCATCTCGGGCGGGCAGGCCGGGACGAGCCCGATGATCAGGAACTACCCGGGATTCCCCCACGGGATCTCCGGCGGCTACCTCATGGAGCAGACCTGCGAGCAGGCGTGGCTGATGGGCGCGCACATCGTCTTCGCTCAGCAGGCGGTCGGGCTCGAAGACCGCGGCGACCGGAAGGTGATCCACCTGCTGGACGGTTCCGAGGTCGCCGCCCGCGCGGTGCTGATCGCCACCGGGGTCGACTGGCGGCGGCTCGGCGTCCCGGCCCTGGAAGACCTCGTCGGCCACGGGGTGTTCTACGGCACGGCCGTGGGCGAGAGCCGGGCGATGCGGGACCAGGACGTCTTCATCGTCGGAGCCGGGAACTCGGCCGCGCAGGCCGCGATGCACCTGGCCGACCACGCCCGTACGGTCACCCTGGTCGTCCGGGGCGACAGCCTGGCGAAGTCGGCGTCGGGCTATCTGGTGCGCGCCATCCGGTCGATGCCCGGCATCATCGTCCGCCATCGGACGGAGGTCGTCGGCGGCGGCGGGGACGGGCGCCTGGAACACCTGACGCTCGCGGATCGCGCGGCGGGCACCGTCGAGCGGGTGCCGGCGGCCGCGCTGTTCATCATGATCGGAGGAGAACCGCACACCCGGTGGCTCCCGGACGGCGTCGTGCGCGACCGGCAGGGCTACCTGGTGACGGGCCGAGAGATCATCGAGGAGTCACCGGCGTGGTGGCCGCTCGGCCGCGATCCCCTGCCGCTGGAGACCAGCATCCCCGGCGTGTTCGCGGTGGGAGACGTGAGGAAGGGCTCGATCAAGCGGGTGGCCTCGGCGGTGGGCGAGGGGGCCACGGCCGTCCGCCTGGTGCACGAGTACCTGAACGTCTAGTGCGATCGGCCCGGGCGGAGCCCGCACTCCGGGACTCCGAAGACCCGGCACCGATCGATACGGCCGGGCGGATGCTCGCCCGCGACCCGGGCGCGGCGCCGCGCGGCGCCGCGCCCGGGTCGTGTGAGGCCGTCGTGCGCGGTCAGTCGTAGCTGGCGATGGCGCGGGAGTGGACGCCGAGCACGTGGGCGAACAGCGCCGGAGCGCGCGTACCGGCGGCGGCGCCGTCGGGGAGGACGTCCGGGGTGAGGGTCCAGTCGGCGCCCACCCACGAGTCGGCGATGGCGCCCTCGCTGGAGGGAAGGTTGTTGCAGGACTGCCGGACCCGCATGGCGCGTACGGACTCGGGTGCCGGGGTGTCGGTCTCCACCAGCAGCACCGGGACCCCGACCAGCGGCCCGTCCTCGACCAGGCGCAGGAGCCGGTCCGCCTCCTCCCCCTGGAGCGCGGCGCCCGCGTCGAGGATCATCACCAGCCGCACCGGGGGGCCTCCGGCCGGCCCGGAGGACGGGTCGCCCTCCTGGCCGCCGATCCGGCGCAGGTCCACCAGGTCGAGCAGGCGCCGGAGCCTTTCGGCCGCCGCCGGCCCGGTGGCCACCCCGCCGCCCAGCAGCCGGGCGCTGGTGACCGGGTCGAACCCGTGCAGCCAGCCGGCGCCCGACAGGCCCGCCGCGTCGACCACCTCCAGCCCGGCCACCCCCGGCGGCAGGGCGGCGAGGAACCGGGTCGCCAGCGACCAGGCGTAGGCGGCCGAGTCGCCGGGCATCGTGCCCCGCGAGATCCACATGCTGCGCCGCCAGGGCACCCGCAGGACGAGCGGCACCCGCAGGTCGGGCAGCTCGGCGGTGGACAGCCGGCCCAGCAGCACCCCCTCGGCCAGATCGGCGCGGGGCTGCCAGGTCAGCCAGGAGGGCGCGTCGAACGGCGCCGCCTCCGCGGTGACCATCGGTTCCACCCGGGCCAGCTCGTCGCGCAGCTGCCCGGCGTCGGCCCGCAGCCGCTCGCCGGCCGCCGCCATGAGCTGCTCGAACCGCCCGCGCGGCGCCCGTCCGGCGATCTCCTCGTTGCGGAGGGTCAGCGCGTGCTCGGTGGAGGAGCGGAAGGCGGCCAGCGAGCGGCTGGCGTCCTCCCAGACCAGCCAGCACCGTTCGAGGTAGCCGACCTCCGTCCCGGACGGCGCCTGCGGCACGGGAGGGACGGGCGTCCCCTGCGGAGGGGCCGTCCGTCCGGGCGGCGCCCCGACGGCGGGGCCGGGCGGCGGGGCGATCATGCCGGTCTCCGGGCCGCCCGGGTCGTCGACCTCGACGCCGTGCGCCTCGACCAGCTCGGCCAGCCCGCCGGCGTACCCCTGCCCGAGGGCGCGCACCTTCCACTTGTCCGCCCGGCGGTAGATCTCCAGCCCGATGATCGCCTTCTCCGGGCCGAGTCCCACGACGGTGAACAGGGCCATCGAATCGCCGTTGGCCGCGGTGAGCTGGACCTGTGGCGGCGGCATCGACCCGAACGAGACCGCCCGGGTCAGGCTGACCGCGATCAGGACCGCCTGCACGCCGGCCGGGATCGCGTCGAGGTCGAGTTCCACGCGCTGGCGGCCCCCGCCGTCGACCCAGCGCACGCCGGGCGCCTCGGGGGCGTTGAAGAACACCAGGTCGGCGTCGGAGCGCACCCGCATGTCCGGGCCCACCAGCAGGGCGCTGACGTCCACGGGCACGATGCAGGACACCGTGGCGGTCACCCGGCGGGCGGGCAGCGGGGTGTTGGCCCCGCTCGAGAGTTCGGCCATCGTGGTCAGGCGTGCGAGGCGATCACGGGAAGCATGTCCTGGAAGGTGCGGCCGTGGCACGGCTCGCCGATCGCGTTCATCTTCCAGCCGTCGCCGTGCCGGTAGATCCGGGCCATCACCATGGCGGTGTGGGTGCCGCCGCCGGTCAGCGTGTACCGGGCCAGCTCGCCGCCGTCCATCTCGTTGACCAGGCGGCAGAAGGCGTTGTCCACCTCGTTGAAGGTCTGCCCGTTGAAGGAGCTGACGGTGAACACCAGCGAGGTGACGTGCACCGGCAGCCGGCCCAGGTCGACCATCACCGACTCGTCGTCGCCGTCGCCGGCCCCGGTCAGGTTGTCGCCGGTGTGCCGCACCGAGCCGTCGTCGCTGACCAGCTTGCCGAAGTAGACCACGTCGGCGATGCTGCGGTCGGCGAAGAGCACGCAGGAGGCGTCCAGATCGATCTCCCGCTCGCGGGAGCCGAAGAAGCCCTTCTTCTTGACCGCGTCCCAGCCCAGGCCCATCCGGACCATGGTCAGCGCGCCGCCGGGCTTCTCCAGCGAGATCCGCTGGCCCTTCACCATCGAGACGGTCACTGCCGTCGCCTCCTCGCTGTCCCCTTGTGCCGTGCCGCTCCCCGAGAGCACCTGCCCGAAGCCACCCCGGCCGGCACGGAGACGGCCCGGGTGCGGGGAAAGCCTCGCAGCCGATCCGCCCTGTTGTCACCCCGTTCCCGACTGATCCACAGGTCCGCGCCCGCCGGGGTGTGATCGGCGCCGGGCGGGGGACAACGGTCACGTCGTCCGTTGGGCAGACCGGCCGCCCCCCGCCGACCCGGCCGGACACCTATGGTGACTCCACTGGTGACTCCGCACATCACCGGGACCACCCGGCTGCTGGTGGTGCTGGGCGACCCGGTCGCGCAGGTCCGGGCGCCGTCCCTGGTCAACCCGCTGCTCGCCCGGCTCGGGGTGGACGCGGTCCTGGTGCCGGTGCACGCGCCCGCCGGGCGGCTCGGCACGATCGTGCGGGGGCTGCGGGCGCTGGGCAACCTCGACGGCATGCTGGTCACCGTCCCGCACAAGATCGCCATCTGCGCGTACGCGGACGAGCTGTCCCCGGCGGCGCGGCTGGCCGGCTGCGTGAACGCCCTGCGGCGCGAACCGGACGGGCGGTGGCGGGGTGACAACTTCGACGGGGCCGGGTTCGTCCGCGGGCTGTCCGCCGCGGGGCACGACCCGGCCGGGCGGCGTGTCCTGCTGGTGGGCGCGGGCGGCGCGGGACGGGCGGTCGCGGTCGCGCTGCTGGAGGCGGGCGCGGCGCGGCTGACCGTCCGCGACGTGGACGTCGGGCGGCGCGCGGAACTGGTGGAGCGGCTGCGGGCGGTCTGGCCGGACCGGATCGAGGCCGCCCCGGACGGCGGGCACGTGGTCGGCGAACGCCCGGGCGGCGGGCACGTGGACGCCGACATCGCGGTCAACGCCACGCCGCTGGGAATGCGTCCGGACGACCCGCTGCCCCTGCGGCCCGGATCGCTGCGCCCCGGCACCGTGGTGGCCGACGTCATCATGCGCCCGCGCCGCACTTCGCTGCTCGCGGCGGCAGCGGCGGCGGGCCACCCCGTCCACCACGGCGGCCACATGCTCGACCACCAGCTCGACCTGTACCGGCGGTTCTTCCGCCTCGACGAACGAAAGGCGGACACGTGAGCGCGATCCGGCTCCCCCTGGTGCACGGCGAGGAGACGTCCGGTGACGGCTGGCGGACGCGGCTGGCACCCGAGATCGACGTGCGGCCGCTGTACTGGGACGGCGACCCGGCGGCGGCGCGGGCCGCGCTGGAGGGCCTCCTGGCGGACTGGCCCGCGGACCGGCCGTACGTCCTGGCCGGGCTGGCGGACGCCGCGCGGGCCGTCCCGGACCTGGCGGCCGGGGCCGTGCGGAGGCCGGGGCGCGTGCTCCTCTGCCCGTCCGGGGAACTGGCGGATCCGCCGGCCGAGCCGGTGGACGCGGCCGTCACGGTGCTGTGGCCGCGTGACGTTCCGGACGGCGCGGCCCTCACCTGGAAGGCGGCGGCACGGGGAGAGTTCGCGGTACGGCTGGTCGAACCCGAGGGATTCCCGTGGACGCCGCCGGTGTTCACGGTCCGCGACGAGCTGCGGGTGTGACCTCCCTCAGGGGGCTCTTCCCAGGGGAGGCTCTCCTCAGGGGAGGCTCTCCTCAGGGGAGGAGGGCCAGGAGGTCGGCCACCGAGAGCGTGCGGAGGTCGGCGTCGTCGGGCAGCTCGGCGCCCAGCTCGTCCTCCAGGACGATCGCCAGCTCGACCATCCGCGCCGAGTCGGCGGCGGCCTGCTCGCCGATCGGGCGCCGCGGGTCGATCGGCTCGCCGCCGGTGACGATCCGCTCGACCTCCGCCGTCAGCGTCCCGAGGTCCGGCGTCCCGAGGTCCTGAGCGCCGAGGTCCCGAGCGCCGTCCGGGGTTCCGTTCATCGTGCCGCCTCCTCCCGGCGCGGAGCCGCCCGCTCCACGAGCGGCTCCCACCAGCCGCGGTTGCGGGCGAACCAGCGGACGGTGCCGGCGAGGCCCTCCTCGAACGGCACCGCCGGGGTGAACCCGAGGGCCCACAGCCGGGACCCGTCGAGCCGGTACCGCCGGTCGTGGCCCTTGCGGTCGGTGACGTGCCGGACCATGTCCGCGCCCGCCCCGCAGGCGCGCAGCAGCCGGTCGGTCAGCTCCCTGTTGGTCAGCTCCCGGCCGCCGCCGACGTGGTAGACCTCGCCGGGCTCCCCCGCGGCGGCGATGGTCCGGACGGCGCGGCAGTGGTCGCGGACGTGGATCCACTCCCGGACGTTGCCGCCGTCGCCGTACAGGGGCACGGGCAGGCCGTCGAGCAGCCGGGTGACGAACAGCGGGATGATCTTCTCGGGGTACTGCCGCGGGCCGTAGTTGTTGCCGCACCGGGAGATGATCACGGGCAGGCCCTCGGTACGGGCGTAGGAGCGGGCGATCAGGTCCCCGGCGGCCTTGGCCGCGGCGTACGGGGAGCTGGGATCCAGCGGCGCGTCCTCGGTCCAGGCGCCGGTGGCGATGCTGCCGTACACCTCGTCGGTGGAGACGTGCACCACGCGCGGGGTACGGGCCGCCAGGCACGCCCGCATCAGGGTGTGCGTGCCGAGGACGTTGGTCTGGACGAAGGCGTCCGGCCCCGAGATCGACCGGTCGACGTGGGTCTCGGCGGCGAGGTTGACCACCAGGTCGTGGCCGGGCACCACGCGGTCGAGCAGCGCGGCGTCGCGGATGTCGCCCCACACGCAGCGCAGCCGCGGGTCCCCGGCGACCTCGGCGAGGTTGGCCCGGTTGCCCGCGTAGGTGAGCTTGTCGAGGACGGTGACCGCGGTGGGCCGCGGCCCGGGGCCGTCGCCGCCGAGCAGGGACTGGACGAAGTGGGAGCCGATGAAGCCGGCGCCGCCGGTGACGAGAACTCTCATGGGTCGATCAGCACCTTGCTGTGGTCGCCCAGGACGAGCCGCTGGCAGCGGCGGGCGGGCGCGGTGGCCGCCACCTCGGACGCGTGGCCGAGGAGCGAGCCCCGCACCGGGCCGGCACCGCGCACGGTCGCGCCGGGGAGCAGGACGGAGTCTTCGATCTCGCTGTGCTCGACGCGGCACCCGGCGCCGATCGAGGTGTGGGGGCCGATGACGGAGCCGATGATCCGGGCGCCCGCCCCGATGACGGCCGGGCCGGTCACGCGGGAGCCCTCCAGCCACGCGCCGGGTTCGGCGACCACCGGCCCGGAGACGCCGCCGGCGCCGTCGATCCGGTGGTCGCGCGCGGGGTCCGCGGCCAGCCGGTCCAGGACGGCGCGGTTGGCCTCCAGCAGGCCGGCGGCCGAGCCGATGTCCTTCCAGTCGCCTCCGGTCCGGGTGGCGGTGACCCGGCGGCCGGAGTCGATCAGCCCCTGGATCGCGTCGGTGATCTCCAGTTCGCCCCGCCGGGACGGGCGCAGCCGGTCCACCTGCTCGTGCACGTCCGGGGTGAAGGCGTAGACGCCCGTCACGGCCAGGTCGCTGCGCGGGCGCCGGGGCTTCTCGGCGAGGCGGCGGACGGCGCCGTCCGGGTCGAGTTCGGCCACGCCGTAGGCGCGGGGGTCGGGGACCTTGGCCAGCAGCAGCTCGGCGCCCGGCCGCTCGCGGCGGAACCGGTCCGCCACGGCGCCGATGCCGTCGCCGAAGAAGTTGTCGCCCAGGTACATGAGGAAGTCGTCGCCGCCGAGGTAGTCCCGGGCGACGCGGACCGCGTGCGCCAGGCCGAGCGGCGCCTCCTGCGGCAGGTAGGTGACGGCCAGGCCGAAGCGGGAGCCGTCGCCGACCGCCGCGCGGATCTCCGCGGCGGTGTCCCCGACGACGATGCCGGCCTCGGTGATCCCGGCCGCCCGGATGGCGTCCAGCCCGTAGAAGAGCACGGGCCGGTTCGCGATCGGCATCAGCTGCTTGGCCGACGTGTGCGTGAACGGTCGAAGCCGCGTTCCCGCGCCTCCTGCGAGTACGAGCGCCTTCATGTCAAGGAGGGTAGGTGCTAGTGTTGACTAGCGTCAACAAAACGGCCCGGAGAGATAAACTACAGTTAAGGGGATCGGATGATGGACGCCAAGATCTACGGCTTCGGCCTGGTCGTCGAGGACATCCCGCGCTCGCTGGAGTTCTACCGGCACGCCGGCCTCGACATCCCGGCCGAGGCCGACAAGGAGCCGCACGTCCAGGTCACGCTGCCCGGCGGGATCCACCTGATCTGGGACAGCGCCGACACCGTCCGCTCCTTCCAGCCCGACTGGCGCGAGCCGACCGGCGGGCACCGCATCGCGATCGCCTTCGCCTGCCCCGACCCCGCCGGCGTCGACGCCGCGTACGCCCGGCTCACCGGGCTCGGCCACCAGGGCCTGAAGGAGCCCTGGGACGCGGTGTGGCAGCAGCGGTACGCGATCGTCCTCGACCCCGACGGCAACCACGTCGAGCTGTTCGCCCCGCTGGGCTGACCGGCCGCGAGCATCGCCGCGCACGCGCGGACGAACGGGAGCCCCCTCATGCAGTACACGTATCTGGGCCGCACGGCGCTCCGGGTGAGCCGGCTGTGCCTGGGCACCCTGAACCTGGGCGTCAGGGCCACCCGGGACGACAGCTTCGCGATCATGGACGCCGCGCTGGACCACGGCGTCAACGTCCTGGACACCGCCAACCACTACGGCTGGCAGGTGCACCGCGGGTTCACCGAGGAGCTGATCGGCGAGTGGCTCTCCCAGGGCGGCGGGCGGCGGGAGCGGATCGTGCTGGCCACCAAGGTGTTCAACCCGATGAGCGACCGGCCCAACGACCAGGGCCTGTCCGCCCGCCACATCATCGACTCCTGCGAGGCGTCGCTGCGGCGCCTCCGGACCGACTGGATCGACCTGTTCCAGATGCACCGCTTCGACCGGCACGCGCCGATGGAGGAGGTGTGGCAGGCGATGGAGACGCTCACGACGCAGGGCAAGGTCCGTTACGTCGGCTCCTCCAACTTCGCCGGCTGGCACCTGGCCGCCGCGCAGGAGGCCGCCGCGCGCCGGGGACTGCTCGGCGTCGTCTCCGAGCAGTGCGCCTACAACCTCGCCACCCGGCAGGCCGAGCTGGAGGTGATCCCGGCGGCCCAGGCGTACGGCGTGGCCGTGCTGCCGTGGTCGCCGCTGCACGGGGGCCTGCTCGGCGGGGCCCTGGACAAGCTCGAACGCGGCACCGCGGTCAAGTCGGCGCAGGGCCGCGCGCAGGTCGCCCTCGCCGACCGCCGCGAGGAGGTCCTGGCCTTCGAGAAGCTGTGCGCCGGCGCGGGCCTGCCGCCGGCGGAGGTGGCCCTGTCCTGGGTCGCGCACCGGCCGGGCGTCACCGCGCCGGTCATCGGGCCGCGCAGCCTGGAGCACCTGGAGGGGGCGCTGCGCGCCCTGGACCTCGACCTGCCCGGCGACGTCCTGGACCGGCTGGAGGAGCTCTTCCCGCCGGTCGGGCGCGGCGGCCCGGCACCGGAGGCGTGGGCGGCATGAACGACCTCGACGAGCGCGTCGCCCGGTCCGAGCGGACCGTGGACCGGGCCGGGCTGGACGGGTTCCGCGCCTGGTTCGCCGGGCACGCCGCCGGCGGCGGGCTGCGCGCGGAACGCATCCCGTTCGACCGGCTGCGCGGCTGGCGGTTCGACCCCGACTCCGGCGACCTGCGCCACGACAGCGGCGCGTTCTTCTCGGTCGAGGGCCTGCGGGTGCGGATGCCCGGCGCCCCGGTCGAGGAGTGGTCCCAGCCGATCATCCGCCAGCCGGAGATCGGCATCCTGGGCATCCTGGCCAAGGAGTTCGACGGCGTCCTGCACTTCCTGATGCAGGCCAAGACCGAGCCGGGCAACCACGGCGGCGCGCAGCTGTCCCCCACCGTGCAGGCCACCCGCAGCAACTACACCCGCCGCCACGGCGGGCGCCCGGTGCCCTACCTGGAGTACTTCCAGCGGCCTCGGCGGCACCGCGTGCTGGCCGACGTCCGCCAGTCGGAGCAGGGCTGCTGGTTCTACCGCAAGCGCAACCGCAACATGATCACCGAGGTGACCGGGGACGTCCCGGTGCGCCCCGGCTTCCGCTGGCTGACGCTCGGCGAGCTGTACGAGCTGCTGGCCGTGGACGACCTGGTCAACATGGACGCGCGCAGCGTGCTGGCGTGCCTGCCGGTGAACGCCTGCGACCCCGGCGCGGACACGCTGAGCTGGATCACCGACGAGCGCACGCTGCGCGAGGTCGGCACCGAGGCGGTGCCGCTGCGGCAGGTGGAGCGCTGGCGGCGGACCAGCGAGCGGATCCGGCACGACAGCGGCCGGTTCTTCGACGTGATCGCGGTGGACGTGCGGGCCCGGGACCGGGAGGTGTCCAGCTGGACCCAGCCGATGATCGAGCCGCGCGGGCAGGGGGTCTCGGCCTTCCTCCTGAGGCGCGGCGCGGCCGGGCCGGAGGTGCTGGTCCACGCCCGCGCCGAGCCCGGCTACGCCGACGTGGTGGAACTCGCCCCCACCGTGCAGTGCACGCCCCCCAACTACGGGATCCTGCCGGGCGCCGCGCGCCCGCCCTACCTCGACGAGGTGCTGGCGGCCCCGCCCGAACGGGTCCTGTTCGAGTCGGTGCTGTCGGAGGAGGGCGGCCGGTTCTACCACGCCCGCAACCGGTACCTGATCGTCGAGACCGACCCGCGGCGCCCGCCCGCGGCGGCGCCGCACCACCGCTGGACGCCGGTCCGGGAGCTGGCCGCGCTGATCCGGCACAGCCACTACGTCAACGTCGAGGCGCGGACGCTCCTGGCCTGCCTGCGCGGCGTCCAGGCCCGCGCGGCCCGTCCCGGCGCCGCCGCGCCGCTCCTGGCCCGGACCGGATGATCGAGGAGATCCTGCCGGGGCCGGTGGTGAGCGCGGAGAGCTTCGGCGACCTGGCCGGCGCCGAGCCGTACCCGGCGGAACGGGCGGCCGTGGCGGCGGCCCCGCCCGCGCGGCGGCGCGAGTTCGCCACCACGCGGGCCTGCGCGCGCCGGGCGCTGGGCGGGCTGGGCCTGCCCGCCGGTCCCGTCCCGCCGGGCGAGCGCGGCGCCCCGCGCTGGCCCGCGGGCGTGGTGGGGAGCATGACCCACTGCGCCGGTTACCGGGCCGCGGCCGTCGCGCGCGGAACCGACGTCCGCGCCCTCGGCATCGACGCCGAGCCGCACGAGCCCCTGCCCGGGCGCGTGCTCCGCGCGATCACCGGGGACGCCGAACGCGCCGCGCTCGCCGGCCTGGCGGCGGCGCTGCCGCGCACGCACTGGGGCCGGCTGCTGTTCAGCGCGAAGGAGTCGGTGTACAAGGTGTGGTTCCCGCTGACCCGCCGGCCGCTGGGCTTCCGGCACGTGACGGTGGAGTTCGATCCGGCCGGGAACGGGTTCGCCGCCGGGCTGGTGCCGCCCCCGCCGGCGCCGCCGTTCACCCGGCTCACCGGCCGCTGGCTCGTCCGGGACGGCCTCATCCTGACCGCGCTGGCGGTCGCCGCCGGGCCGGACGTCACGGCCGAGCCCGGCGTCACGGCCGAGCCCGGCGTCACGGCCGAGCCCGGCGTCACGGCCCGCCGGTGAGACCGGCCCCCTCCTCCAGGTTCCCGGCGATCCGCTCGGCGATCATCAGGACGGTCAGGTGGGTGTTGGCGCGCGGGATGGCCGGCATCACCGACGCGTCGGCGACCAGCAGCCCCGCCACGCCGTGGACCCGCCCGGCGCCGTCCACCACCGCGCCCGGGTCCGCGGACGTCCCCATCCGGCACGTCCCCACCGGGTGGTGGTACAGCGTCAGCTGCTCGCGCACGGCCTCGGCCAGGCCGGTGTCCGACTCCACCGCGGGACCGGGCCACAGTTCCCCGTCCAGGCGGCGGGCGAGCGGCCCGGCGGCGGCCAGCCTCCGGGCGTGCCGGATCCCGGTGATGATCCGGGAGAGGTCCGCCGGGTCGCGCAGCACGCCGACGTCGATGTCCGGCGGCCCGCCCGGGTCCGCCGGACGCAAGCGCACCCGTCCCCGCGAGCGCGGCTCCAGCAGCGCCACGAACAGCAGGAACACCGTCCCGTCGGGGGTGGGCACCGGCCCGGCGGGCATGATCTGGAGGTCCGGCGCCCCGTCCCCGGCGTCGCTGCGCAGCGTCAGCAGGGTCTGGCCCATCGCGGGACGCGCCGTGCCGGGCACCGCGAACCGCAACGGCACCAGCGGGTGGTCCTGCAGCCCCTCCCCCACACCGGGCAGGTCACATGCCACCGGCACGCCCGCCCGCTCCAGGTGCGCGGCCGGGCCGACACCGGAACGCATGAGCAGCGCGGGGGTGCCGTAGGCGCCCGCGCACAGCACGACCCGTCCGGCGAGGACGGGCTCGGCGGCGCCCGCGAGGAGCACCCCGCGGGCCCGCCCGTCCTCGATCAGGATCCGCTCGGCCGTGGTGTCAGGGAGGATGCGCAGGTTGGGCCGGTCCCTGGCGGCGGCGAGGTAGGTGAGGGCGGTGGTCTGCCGGACCCGCCCCACCTCGTTCTGCGGCAGCGGCCCCGCGCCCGCCGCCCCGGGCGCGTTGTGGTCGTCGATCAGCGGGTGGCCCAGCTCGGCGCAGGACTCCAGGAACGCGCGGTGCTCGGGGGCCGGCTCGGCGGCGCCCGGCCGCCGCACCGGCATCGGGCCGTCCGCGCCGTGCCAGTCGTACCCGGCGAAGTCCAGGTCGCGTTCCAGCCGCCGGTACGCCGGGAGGACGTCCGGGAACGACCAGCCGGGCAGCCCGCCGCGTTCCCACCCGGCGAAGTCGTCCGGGTGGCCGCGCAGGGCGACCACGTTGTTGGTGGCCGAACCGCCCCCGAGGACCCGGCCCGCGTACACCGGGTGGCGGCGGCCGGTCGCGCCCAGCTCGCCCTCCAGCCCCCAGTCGTAGCCGGTCGCGGACGCCTCCCCGGCGTCGGTGATCTCCGGCGGCCACGCGGCGGGGTCCGCGCCGAAGTCGGGTCCCGCCTCCAGCAGCAGCACCGTGCGCCCCGGGTCCCGGGACAGGCGGGCGGCGAGCACCGCGCCCGCCGATCCGCCGCCGACCACGACCGTGTCGTACCTCGCCCGCGGGCCCGTGCCGGCGCTCGCCGTCACCACTCGTCCCTCACCTCGCCCCTCCCGGTCCGGTGTCAGTCCGGCGCCTCGCCCCAGAACGGCGCGCGGCCCACCCACGGGGGCACCCCGCCCTGCTCGTTGACGCCCTTCTCCAGGAACGCGATGTTGTGGTACATGTGCACGCCGAGCAGCGACCGGCCGGTCTCGCGCAGCCGGGCGCCCGGCTCGGGGATCTCCTCGTGCTGCACGGCGTCCACCAGTTCCTTGACCAGCCCCACCGCCGTCGCCTCGTCGCGGCGTCCGGGCGTCTCGTCGCCGCCGTAACCGGGGCAGTAGGAGGTCCACAGGTCCTCGATCACGTAGTACCCGCCGTTGCGCAGGTACGGGTACAGCTCCCGGAAGCTCGTGCGCATGTGCTCGTTGATGTGGCTGCCGTCGTCGATGACGACGTCGAACGGCCCCAGCTCCTCCCCGAGCCGCCGCAGGAAGTCCGGGTCGTTCTGGTCGCCGCGCAGCGTCCGGACGCGGGGCTCGTCGCACTGCGACTTGTCGAACAGGTCCACGCCGTAGATCAGGCCCCGGCCGAAGAAGTGCTTCCACATCTTCAGCGACCCGCCGCTCTCGCCCAGGTCGTCGTACCCGCCGATGCCGATCTCCAGGACGCGCACCACCTGGTCGCGCAGCGGTCCCAGGTGCCGTTCGTAGTGCGGGGTGAACCAGTGGATGCCGCCCCACTTGTCGGTGGGGTGGCGCAGCGCGAGCCGGTCGAGGGCGGGCGCGCGGTCGGACACCGCGTTGACGATGACGTTGGTGGCGGCGGCGATTCGCCGGCAGCCCTCCCAGCCGGCGTCCGGCGACCCGGCCGCGGCGCCGGCGTCGCGGCGCAGCGCGGGGAGCAGCTCGGCGCGGAAGACACCGAGCGAGCGGCCGCTCGCGGGCCCGTACAGTTCCCGTACGACGTCGGTCAGGCGTGCCTCCAGCCGCATCTCGACGTTCTCGGGCACGCCTTCGGACACCTTGACCGGCGCCCCGTCCGACAGCCGGAACAGGTGCCCGTACGCCGCCGGGCCATGGGTGAGCGTCACCCCCACCCGTACGTCGCCGCGGCATCCGGAGGGCGGGGCGCACCGGAACGCGATCTCGGCCACGGCCTCGGCCGCGACCCGGTCCGGGCCGCGCCGTCCGATCGCCCGTTCCAGGACGCGCTCGCTGCCGCCCGCAGCGCCCAGCAGCTCCTCCATCTCCTCGTCGAGCCGGTCGGCCCGTACCTGCTCCATGGGGTTCTCCTTCCCGTCGGCCCGCTCTTCTCACCACACGGCGTTCGCACGGTGTCTCACGGTCTTCGCACGGTGTCTCACGGCGTTCCCAGGGCGGTTCACGCCCGGCCGGCGAACGCGGCCAGCCGGCCGACCAGCTCGGCGGGCGTGGCCTGGGCCTCGATCTCCTTGCGCTTGAGCCGCGCCGCCTCGCGCAGGTCGGCGTCGGTCAGCAGGCGGCGCAGCGTGTCCGCGGTGACCTCCCCGGGGTCGGCCTCCAGGCCGACGCCGTGCCCGGTGAGGATCCGCGCGTTGAGGAACTGGTCGGCGCCGTGCGGCAGCGTCAGCTGCGGCAGCCCCGCGGTCAGCGCGCCGAGCACCGAGCCGCATCCGCCGTGGTGGACGACGGCATCGCAGGTGGCCAGCAGCTCGTCGAGCGGCACCCAGCCGGTGAAGCGGACGTTGCCGGGCACGGTCAGCCCGCCGGTGTCGTAGCCGTCGCCGAGCGCGAACACGAACTCGGCCTCGGGCACCCCGCCGGCCGCCTCCAGGACCCGCTCGACGGTCGTCAGCTCCGCCATGTGCGGGACGAACGTGCCGAGCGTGACCGCGACGCGCGGCCCGGTGGCGGGCTCGGTCAGCCAGTCCGGCAGGACGCCGCCCTGGTGGTACGGGGTGTACCGCACCGGCCAGCCCGGCCCGTCGCCCAGCATCATGCTCGGCGGCGCGACGTGGATCGAGGTCATCCGGGGCGGGCCGGGCTCGGCGCCGTGCCGTTCGAACGCGGGGACCATGTGCCGCAGGTAGCGCTCGGCGTAGTCGCGGTGTCGCAGGAACCCGAAGCCGTGCTCGACGGCGGGCACGCCCATGACCTTGGCGGTGACCGGCCCGGCGGCCTGGAGGATGGAGTGGACGATCACGTCCGGGCGCCACCGCCGGGCGGTCTCGACCATGCCGTCCACCATGGCGTCCGAGACCCGGGAGAAGATCTCGAACAGCGACTCGGGCGCGCCCTGCGCGTCGGCGATGACCGCGCCGATGTCCCGGGCGGCCTCCACCGGGTCCTGGTCCTGCTCGCCGTAGTCCCACAGCAGCGCCTCGACGTCCACGTCCGGCGCGACGTCGACGGCGGGCAGCCCGGCCCTCGCCGCCGCTCCCACCGAGTCGTCGGTGGTGGCGACGAGCACCCGGTGCCCGGCGGACCGCAGCGCCCAGGCCAGCGGCACGGTGGGGAAGAGGTGGCCGATTCCCGGCGAGATGGCGAACAAGACCCGCATGGGCCTCTCCTTCCTGACGGAGGTGATCAAGGTCGTCCGGCGCGCGGGCGGGCTAGGAGACGAGGACGTGGTACGGGGCGGCGGTGCCCCGGCCGGGGCACTCGCTGACGATCCGGCGGGCGCGGTAGTCGTCGAGCTCGTTGGTGTGGACGTCCCAGGCCCCGGCGGCGCCGGACGGCGGCGACAGGTCGACGATCGGGTACTCGTTGATCCACACCCGGTCCGCGCGGAGCCGCGCCGCGGTCGCGCGGGCGCGGTCGGGGTCGCCGGACCACACGCCGGCGCTGAGGCCGTACCGGGAGTCGTTGGCGATCGCGACCGCGTCGTCGGCGCCGCCGGCCTCGATCACCGCCAGCGCCGGGCCGAACACCTCCTCGCGGGCGATGGTGTCGCCCGGCCCGACACCGGTCAGCACCGTCGGGCGGAAGTAGGCCTTGTGGTCCAGCCCGGCCGGCAGGTCGTCCGGGCCGGGCCCGGTGCCGCCGCAGGCGACCCGCGCGCCCTCGGCGACGGCCAGGTCGACGTAGCGCCGGGTCCGCCGGGCGCCCTGCCGGGACACCAGCGGGCCGAGGTCGGTGGCGGGATCGAGCGGGTCGCCCAGCCGCAGCGCGCGGGCACGCTCCACGAGCCGTTCGGTGAACGCGTCGTGCACGGCACGGTCCACCACGGCGCGGGTGCCGGCCATGCAGATCTGCCCGTTGTGGAAGAACGCGCCCCACAGCACCCCGTCGGCGGCGGCGTCCAGGTCGGCGTCCGCCAGCACCACGTTCGGCGACTTGCCGCCGAGGTTGAGCCGCACCGGCGCGCCGCCCGCCGCCGCCTCCCGGGCGACGTCCTCGCCGACGTCGTCGGAGCCGGTGAACACCGTCAGGTCGACGCCGGGGTGGCGGGCCAGGGCACCGCCCACGGCCGCGCCCGGCCCGGTCACGACGTTGGCCACCCCGGGCGGGAGCCCGCAGGCGGCCAGCAGCCGGACCAGCTCGATCACGGTCACCGAGGCGAACGAGGCGGGCTTCACCACGCAGGCGTTGCCCGCGGCGACGGCCGGGGCGAGCCGCGCGGCGGCCAGCGCGAGCGGGAAGTTCCACGGCACGATCGCGGCCACGACGCCGAGCGGCGGGCGCCGCAGGACGCTGCCGTCCGGCCCCGGCACCCGGTCGGGCAGCCGTTCGGCCTGCCACGCGGCGCGGAGGAACGCGGCCCGCGCGGCGCCGACGTCGGCGTCCAGGGCCTTGCGGATGGTGGCGCCGTTGTCGCGTGCCTCCAGTTCGGCCAGCCGTCCGCGTTCCTCCTCCAGGCGGCAGGCGGCGCGGCGCAGCACCTCCGCGCGTTCGGCCGGCGGCAGCCGGGGCCACGGCCCGGAGTCGAACGCCGCGCGCGCCGCGGCGACCGCGCGGTCCACGTCCCCGGGCCCGCCGGAGGCGATGTCGGCGAGGTGGCGGCGGGTGGCGGGCTCGAAGGTCTTGTAGGTGGCCCCGCTCGCGGCGTCGGCCGGGCTTCCGTCGATGAACATGGCGTACGGTTCGGCCATCACAGGCGCTCCGTGGGGAGTGAGACGGGGGCCCAGATCCCGTTGTGGTCCACGAGCTTGGCGACATGGTCGGCCAGCCGGTGCAGGACGGGACCGGGCGAACGGCACGGGTCCGCCTGGGCGGGGTCCAGGCCGCCCCAGTCGGTCAGGATGCGCATCAGCATCGGGTCGACGGGCGTCCAGCCGCCGCCGGTGCGGAACTCGGCCCAGCAGTGGGCGATGGAGTACGGCTTGGCGACCAGGACGCCGAACGAGAACCGCGCGTCCAGGCCGTGCGCGGCGGCGGCACGGACGAGCCGGGCCGCGCAGCCTCCGCAGTCGGACATCCCGGTGGCGGCGAAGAACCCCGGGTCCCAGCGGACGGCCTCCGGCAGCATGAAGAAGTCGGCGGCGCCGTGCTCGGCCACCAGTTCCCGTACCCGCGTCCCGGCCTCGGGCCAGTCACCTCGCTGGACGACGTCCAGCACCAGCAGGGGGTCGTCCGGGCGTTCCCGTACGCACGCCCGCTGGACGGTGCCCGCCGCGCGGCCGTCGACCGAGCCGTCGGCCGGGGTGTCGGCCGAACCGTCGCCGGAGGTCTCGGAGGTTTCGGGGGTCTCGGGGAAGAGGTAGCGGCAGGGGCCGGGGTGGCCGGGGGCCGGGCACGGCGCGAGCACCGTGAGCCGGTAACGGGTCGAAGCCGCCGCGGCGTTGGTGCGGAGTGAGTTCGCCCACGACCGGATCGCCCGTCGCTGCACGGACATCCGGCCCAGGTGCAGCGCGCTGTTGCTGAGGTCGTAGTCGTCGAAGAGCCGGTCGGGGCCGCGGCCGACATGCGGCAGGCCCGCGTCGAGGAGCCGTTCGAGCAGCTCGGGCTCGAGCCGGTAGAACGAGCGGGCGGCGGACGCGCCGACCGCGAACCGGCGGGCCGTGTCGGGGATGAGGCGGAGCCGCCCCACCAGCGGGGACACATCGGTGGACGTCACCTTGGACACCTCGGTTCCGGGGCGGCCTCACCCGTCCCGGCCGCGCCGCCAGGGCCAGTCCTGGTCACCGCCGTCCCCGCCCGCGGCGGGTTCGCCGGTCTCGGCGGGGCGGAGCGGGGCGGGCACCTGGCCCGCGGCCGTGTCCCCGTCGTCCTGGTCATGGGTGTGAGCGAGCATGTCTTCCTCTCGAGGGAGATGACTATGGTCATCGAAGACTGGTGACTCTGTCATCGCCCACGCTAACAAGAGTCAAGGGCATGCGGAGGGCCCAATTTCCCCTTATATGCGCGGAATCTTGGGAGGTATGCAGGACCAAGGGGGCCCATCCGCGGGCCCCCGGCGTTCAGGCCAGTTCGGAGTGCAGGCGGTCGATCTGCCGCCAGACCCGGACGGCGACCTGGTAGGCGCCGTTCTTCTCGCACAGGTCCGCCGTGTCGCGGAGCAGCGCGGCGGCCTCGTGGCCGCGGCCGAGCAGGCGCAGGGTCTCGGCGTAGTCGATCTTGATGTTGACCAGGTCGAGCCCGGTGACCGCCGAGTCCTCCCCGAGCGCCTCGGTGTAGAGCCGCGCGGCCTCCTCCAGATCGCCCGCCCGCCGCGCGTACCGCGCCTTGAGGGCGGCCATCTTGGACTCCTCGCCGGGCAGGTTGAGCAGCCGCGCGGTGCGGTCGGCCGACTCCAGCCATTCGCGCACCTCGGCAAGGTCGGCGCCGGCGTCCATCAGCACGTGCGCCGCGCTCCGGCAGAAGTGCACCCAGTCGTGCAGCGGGATCTCCGAGGAGGCCAGATGGCGGCGCGCCACCACCAGGTGCTCCCGCGCCTCCTCATGCCTGCCGAGCTGGGCGGACACGATGCTGACGACCCAGTGGGAACGCCCCAGCACGCTGGGCCGGGCCAGCCGGTCGGCGATCGACAGCAGCTCCTCGACCCGCGGCTCGACCTCCTCCAGCCTGCCCAGCTCGCTGAGCACGGAGATCAGCACGCCCAGCAGCCGGGCGTGCTCGGCGGTGCCCTCCAGCGCGGTGCCCGCGATCCGGTCCACCGCGCCGCGGGCCGCGTCGCGGGCCTCGCCGAGCCGGCCGGCGTCCCGCTCGGCCGAGGCCAGGTCGGTCAGCAGGATCACGCACAGCTCGGTGGACTCGCGGGCGGGGGTCAGCTCCAGCAGCTCGCGCAGCAGCGCGGTGCGCTCCAGGTGGTCGCGCTGGGCGAGCAGCACACCGTGCAGGTCCAGCCCGATCTCGACGGCCCGCTCGTGGTCGCCGGACCGCCGGGCGTCGCGGTAGGTGCGCTCGAACAGCGCGCGCGCCTCCGCGAAGTCGGTGGCGTCCAGCGCGCTGCGGGTCAGCGCCCGCGTGATCAGCAGCGACCGATCGAGCTTCTCGCCCGCCGGCGCCGGTGGGGACGAGCGGCCGGTCAGCTCCTCGACCGGCAGCCCGGTCAGCTCCTCCACCGGCACGTCCAGCACCCGGGCCAGGTGCACGATGACGTCCAGGGTGGGGATGCGGACGCCCGACTCCAGCAGCGAGATGTAGCTCGGGGTGACCACGCCGTCGGCGAGCTGGCGCTGGGACAGGCCGAGCTCCCGCCGCCGCAGGTGCACGCGCCGCCCGAAGTCCGGCTGGGAGACCTTGAGGCCGCCGCTCCGGCGGGAGTGCCGGGGACCTTCTCCGCCCGCGGCGTTCGCTGCAGTCACAACTGAAGTATAGCCATCACGGCGTAATCTTGCTGACCAGGGTCAAGTTGAGATAACAGGAACTTTACCGGCGATGCCGGTCCGTCGCGGCCAGTGCCGCGGCGAAACCGGCCACCAGGCGGGCCGCCTGGGTCCGGTTGAGCCGGGGATCGCAGCCGGTGGTGTACCGGGGCAGCGGCGGCTCGGCGCCGCCGGGGGCGAGGGAGTCCACGCACTCGGTGACGCTGTGCGGGGTCATCTCCAGATGCACGCCGCCGGGATGGCGTCCGTACTCCCTCAGCACCCGCAGGAAGCCTTGAAGTTCGGTCAGCATAGCCGACATCGCCCTACATTTCCGTCCAGAGGGGAGCCGGACGGTGTTGCCGTGCATCGGGTCGCACAGCCAGATCGCGGGCGAGCCCAGCTCCCGCACGGTCTCCACCAGCGCGGGCAGGCGCGCCTCGACCAGCGCGGCGCCCATCCTCGGGATCAGCGTCAGCCGCCCCGGCACGCGTCCCGGGTCCAGCCGTTCCACCAGGGCGGCCAGTTCGCCGGGGTCGGTGCCGGGGCCGAGCTTGACCGCCACCGGGTTGGCGATCCCCGCGGCGAACTCCACATGCGGGCCGCCGGCGGCGCGCGTGCGCTCCCCGATCCACAGCAGGTGCCCGGACGAGCAGTAGCGCGCGCCCGTGGCGGGGTCCACCCGTACCAGCGCCGTCTCGTAGTCCAGCAGCAACGACTCGTGGCTCGCGAACACCGCGCCCCGGTCGCCGTCGGGCGGCAGCGCCGCCAGGACGCGTCCGGCCAGGTGGTAGGCGCGGCGCAGCCGGCCCGGGTCGGGGGTGCGCGCGGCCAGGCGGGGCTCGGGCCCGTTGACGGCGTCGCCGCGGAAGACCGGCAGCACCTCGCCGGAGGGCAGCCGCTCGAAGTCCTGCGAACGGGGCTTGGCGAACTGGCCGGCGAGCCGGGCCACCGGGACGGCGGCCCGGCCGGTCCGGTGCTCGATCAGCGTGGCCAGGGCCCTGATCTGGGCGACCTTGGCACGGGTGGTCTGCGCCGACACCTCGGCGAACAGTTCCACGCAGTCCCCGCCTTGCAGAAGGTGCCCCTCTCCGCGGGCCACGGCCGCCAGCCTGCCGCGCAGCCGCCGGACGGCGGCCGGGCCGACCGGCGCCGGGCGCGCGGCGAGCTCCGCGCGGACCTCCGCGAGCCGGTCCGGGGACGGCCAGGCGGGCTGCTGGCTCGGGCGCACACCCGGTGTTGCCAGTGTCATGCGTCCTCCTCTGATGTTGACAAGAACAATAACTTGAGTTTTAGTTCGAATCACTCCTGTTATGAATTTTGTCAAGTCGGGTGCCGATGTCCGAGCGTCGTGCCCGGCGCCGCCTGAGGGGGCGACGTGATCGACAGACTTCTCGGCAACGACCTGGTCATCAACGAGGACTCGTGCAACCTCAGCTGCACGTACTGCCTGACCGGGCAGAGCAACCTCAAGCAGGCCCACGGCGAGCAGCTGATCTTCGGCCCGCCCACGCGCGACCACTTCCGGCCCGGCAGCCCGCTCGGCCGCCGGCTGCCGATCATCGACGAGCGGGTGGACCGGACCTTCCAGGTCCCCCTGCTCAAGGTCACCGGCGGCGAGATCTTCCTGGTCGCGGGGATCATGGACTTCATCCGCGCGCAGGCGCGCGAGCACGACGTGGTCGTCGTGCAGACCAACGGGGTGCTGCTCAGGGACGAGCACCTCACCGAACTCGCGAGCTGGGGCAACGTCGTCCTCCAGGTCTCCCTGGACAGCCACCTGTACGGCGGCAACTCCTACCGCGTGCACAGCGAGTCCCTGCACGGCAAGGTGGTGCGCAGGATCGAGACGATCCTGCGCAGCGAGCTGCCGGTGGAGATCTACGCCGTCCTCAACGACCGCAGCGTCAGCGAGATGGAGCCGTTCGCCGAATGGCTCCAGGGGTTCGACGACCCGCCGGTCTACTTCCCGTTCCCCGTACGCGGCCCCGACAGCGACCGCTTCAAGGTGCGCGACGACCAGATCCACCACATCGAGCGTTTCGCCGAGCGCTACGACGACTTCGCCCGCGTCCTGCCCCCACGTCCCTACTTCGACCGGCTGCTCAGCTTCTACCACGAGGGCGAGCGGACGTTCCGCTGCCATCTGCCCCGGCTGGTGGTCTCCACCTTCAGCGACGGCGTCGTGACGCCGTGCCCCAACATCTGGTTCTCCAACATGGGCAACCTGCTGGACGACGACTACGCCGAGACCCTCGCGGAGGTCGGCGAGACCGGCATGTACCAGGCGCTGCTCTCGCCCGAACCGCGCCTGAACGCCTGCAAGGGCTGCTTCACGCCCTGGGACACCCTCTCGATGTACTTCGAGGACGAGATCACCCTCGACGAGCTGTGCGCCGCCCCCACCTACTCGCCCCCGCGCGTACGCGCCCTGATCGCCGACCGCAAGCGCCTCTACGAGGAGGAGCGGGACGGCACCCGTCCCCCCGCGGTGGGCGCGAGACGCCGCGCGAGGGAGCGCCGCGTCGCCGCGGGGGCCGGTCATGCTCGCTGAGGCGGCGGCGGGCACCGACGCGGAACTGGCCGCGGCGTTGCGCGCGGCGCGGGTCGGGCCCGGCGAGCCGATCGCCCTGGTGGGCGAGAACGGCCCGCGCTGGCTGGCGGCCTACTGGACGCTGCTGGCGGCCGGGGCGGCACCGCTGCTCGCCGACGCGGCGGCACCGGACGCGGAGGTGCGCCGGCTGCTGGAGACCGCCGGCGGCACCCGCACGCTGCGCGTCGGCGGCGAGGCCGCGCTGACCGGTGAGCCGCCCTCCCCCGAGCCGTCCGCCCGCGCCCCCTCGTCCGGCCCCGGCCCCTCGCCCTCGTGCGGCCCCGCGCCTTCGCCCTCGGGCGGCGCCTCGCCCGCAGCGGACGGTGGCGGGAAGGTGCTCATCCCGACGTCCGGATCGACGGGCGTCCCCAAGCTCGTCTCCCGCAGCCGGGCCTCCCTCGACGCCGAGGGACGCAGGCACGCCCGCTGGGCCGCGCTGACGCCCGCCGACGTGATCGCCCTGCCGCTGCCGCTGTGGCACGCCTACGCCCTCGGCTGGGCGCACGCCGCCGCCGTGGCGGGCGCCGCGCTGCACCCGGCCCCGCCCGCCGCGCTCGGCCGCTGCGCCGAGCTGATCAACGCGGGTGCCACCGTCCTGCCGCTGGTGCCCGCCACCGCCCGGCTGCTCGCGGCGCGGGCCCCCCGCTCGATCGCGCCCGGGCACCGGCTCCGGCTGATCATGGTGGGGGCCGGTCCGGTGACCGCCGAGCTCGACCGCCGCTTCACCGAGGTCCTGGGGCTCGGCCTGGCGCGCAACTACGGTTCGACCGAGACCGGCGCCCTGTTCAGCGGCGCCCCCGGGGCTCCGGCGGGGGTCGTCGGGTGGCCGCTGGAGGGCGTCGAGTACCGCATCGACCAGGGCGAGCTGCACGTACGCGTGGACGGGGGCGGCTGGCGGGCCATGGGCGACCTGGTCGAGGAGGGGCCCGGCGGCGTGCGCGTCATCGGCCGCCGCACCCGCGCCGTCCGGCGGGGCGACCGGTGGGTCGCGCCCGACGAGGTCGAGCAGGTGCTCCGGCGCCACGGCAGCGTGGTGGAGGCCCGCGTCTCGGCGGGCCCGGCGGGCACCCTGGTCGCCGACGTCGTCACCACGCGTGCCGCCGCCGGGCCCGCCGGGGCCCTGCGCGACCACGCCGCCGCCGAGCTGGCCCCGTCCAAGGTGCCGGACCGGATCCTCCCGGTCGGCGACGTCGCCCGTACGGCGGTCGGCAAGCCCGCCGCCGCCCGTCCCCTCACCCCCGACACCGGCGCGCTGGCCGAGGCCGCGCAGGCGTACAAGCGCAGCGAGCTGCTGTTCGCGCTGGACCGCCTCGGCCTGCTGGAACGGCTCGCCCGGTCCCCGGCCACCCCGGAGGCCGCCGCCGCCGAACTCGGCCTGGACCGCGGCGCCTGCCAGGAACTCCTCGGGGCCGCGGAGGCGGCGGGCCTGCTGCGCCCGGCCGGGACCGGCACCGCCCCGGACGCTCCCGGCGAACCCGGCGCTCACGGCCCTCCCGGCGATCCCGGCAGCGCTGACGGCGATCCCGCCCCCGCCGGGCTGGACGAGTCCGTGGCCGCCCTGATCGCGCTGGAGGAACGGCTCGCGCGCACCTGGGTCACCCGGGACGCCCTGGCCGACGTCGCCCGCAACGGCATCGCGGGGCGGCGCTTCGACCGGACCCCGCCCGACCCCGAGGCCGCCGCCGCGTACCGGAACGCCATGCACTCCCCCGCCGCCTGGCGGCGCAGCCGCCTCGGCCTCGGCCTGGCCCGGCAGCGCCCCGGCCACCGCCTGCTGGAGATCACCAGTGGCCCCGGCCGGTACGCGCGGTCGGCCCGCGGCGCCGCCACGACGCTGCTGCGCGTCGGCGCGCTCGCCGGCGCCGACGCCGATCCGGACCCGCCCCGCGGCGAGTTCGACCTGGTGGTCGTCTGCAACGCCGTGCACCTGCCGGGACCGGGCAGCGACCTGGAGACCCTGGCGCGGCTGCTGGCGCCCGGCGGCACGCTGCTGATCGACGACGTGTTCCTGGACGCCCCGGGAGGCCCGCCGCCCGCAATCCGGCTGGACTGGCTGACGCACGGCGGCTGCTGGTGGCCCACCGAGGCCGGGCTCGCCGCGGGACTGGCGCGGGCGGGCCTCACCCCCGGGCGGACCGTTCACGCGGGGAGCCCGGCGGCCACGCTCGCCCTCGCGCACGCCGGACCGCGCGCCGTGCGTATGGCCGCACGTACGGCCGCTCGTACGGAGGAAGAGGAGGTGCCGTCATGACCCGCCCCTCCGGAACGACCGAAGCCGGAACGACCGGAGCCGCCGCAGCCGCCGCAGCCCCCGGGCCGGGCGAAGCCGCGGGACCGGCCCGGCTCGCGGGAAGGACCGCCCTCGTCACCGGAGCGTCCGGGCACATCGGCCGCGCGGTGTGCGCCGAGCTGGCCGCCCGCGGCGCGCACGTGGTCGGCACCCGCCACGGCGGGGAGAAGCGGGCCGCGCTGATGCTCGACGCGGTCGCCGCGGCCGGAGGGACGGGCGAGTGCGTACCGCTCGACGTCACCGACCACGACCAGGCCACCGCCCTGCTGGCCCGGCTGCGCAGGGAGAAGACCCCGCCCGAGGTGCTGGTGTGCGCGGCGGGCGGCACCGAACGCGTCCCCGCCCTGCGCGCCGGTCCGGGGACCGGCCGCCGGGCGTGGGAGCTCAACGTCGCGGGCGCCACCGCGCTGGCCGCGGCGGCGGCCAAGGGCATGCTGCGCCGCCGGTTCGGGCGGATCGTCCTGATCGGTTCCCGGGCGGGCGTGGCGGGCCTGCCCGGCCAGCCCGACTACGCCGCCGCCAAGGCCGCGCTGTCGGCCTGGGCCGCGTCGGCCGCGTGGGAGCTCGGCCGCTTCGGCGTGACCGTCAACGTGGTCGCGCCCGGCGCGGTCGAGGCCGACCCGCACGCGGAGGAGGCCGTCTACACCGCGGAGGAGGACCGCGCCGTGACCGAACGGGTCGCGGTCGGGCGCCTGGCCACCGCCGCCGAGGTCGCCGCGGCGGTCGGCTTCCTGTGCTCGCCCGCCGCGTCCTACGTCACCGGCCAGACGCTGCTCGTGGACGGGGGTGCGCGGTTTTGAGCTCCGTCCTGGCGATCGACGTCGGCGGAACCAAGGCCGCCGTCCGCGCCGTCACCGGCGGCACCGCGACGAGCGGGGCCGCGGCGGAACGCATCGTGGCCGAACGCACCGTGCGGTGGGAGGACGGCACGGCGGCCGGCGACCTGCGCCGGCTGCGGGAGGCCGCCGCCGGGCTGGGCGCCGGGCGGCCGGACGCCGTCGCGGTCGCCTTCCCCGGCACGCTGGACGCCGCGGGCGTGGTCACCCGCTGGCCGACCCGGCCGTCCTGGCGCGGGATCGACCTGCCCGGACTGCTGCGCGAATGGTTCGGCGTCCGCCCGCTCATCGGGGACGACGCCGCGTTCGCCGCGTACGCCGAGACGCACGCCCGCGACGTCCCCACCCTCTTCTACCTGGGGCTGGGCACCGGAGTGGGCGGGGCGTACGCGCGCCGCGGCGACCCTCCCGAACGTGTCACCCCCTGCGAGGCGGGCCACGTGGTCGTCCGGCCGGACGCCCCGGAACGCTGCGACTGCGGGCGGCACGGCTGCCTCCAGGCGTACGCCTCGGGCCCGCGCGTCCTCGCCGAGGCCCGCTGGCGGCGCGGGCGGCCCGTCACCCCAAGCGAGCTGGCGGCCGGGCTGCGCGCCGGGCACCGGTGGGCGCACGCCGCCCTGGACCCGGCCGTCGCCGCGCTCGGCCTCACCGTGGCCGACCTCGCCGAGCTGCTGGCCCCGGCGGTCGTGGCGATCGGCGGCGGCCTCGGCGCCGGCGTCCCCGCGCTGACGGACCGGGTACGCGCGGAGGCTGCCCGGCGGCTGCGCGCCGGAACCCCCGCCCCGGACGTACGGCCCGCGCGGTTCGGCGCGCGTGCCTCGCTGGAGGGCGCCGTGCTCGCCGCGACGCGAACCCTGCCCGTCCCTGCCACCAACCCTGCCACCAACCCTGCCACCAACCCTGCCACCGACCCGGCCACCGGGCCGGCCGCCGACCCGGCCGCCACCGGGCCGACCTCCACCACCAGGCCGGCCTCCATCACGGAGCCGGCCCCCACCACGGAAAGGAAGCAGCGGCACGATGGACGACAACCCGCTCGGCCTGCCCCCCTGGCCGTACCACGATGACACCGAACGCACCGCCCTCCTGCGAGCCCTGGACCAGGGGCAGTGGTGGCGCGCGGGAGGCGGGGAGGTCGAGGCGTTCGAGCGCGATTTCGCCGACCTCAACGGCGCCCCCGCCGCGCTGGCGGTGACCAACGGCACCCACGCGCTGGAGCTGGCGCTGCGGCTCCACGACGTGGGCCCCGGCGACGAGGTGGTGGTGCCCGCGTTCACCTTCGTCAGCACGTCCCTGGCCGTGCAGAACATCGGCGCGGTCCCCGTGCCCGCCGACGTGGACCCGCGGACCTGGTGCCTGACCCCGGACACCGCCGCCGAGGCGATCACCTCGCGGACCAAGGCGATCATCCCGGTGCACATGGCCGGGCAGATGGCCGACCTGGACGGGCTGGGCGAGCTGGCGGACGCGCACGGCTGCGTCATCGTGCAGGACGCGGCGCACGCCCAGGGCGCGTCGCGGGCGGGCCGCCGCGTCGGCGAGTACCCGTCCGTCGCCTGCTACAGCTTCCAGAACGGCAAGCTGATCACCGCCGGGGAGGGCGGCGCCCTGACCTTCCCTGACCGGGAGCTGGCCGAGCGGGCCTACCTGCTGCACACCTGCGGGCGGCCACGGGGCGACCTCGTGTACGAGCACCTGACCGGCGGCTCGAACTACCGGATGAACGAGTTCTCGGCGGCCGTGCTGCGCGCCCAGCTCGACCGGCTGCCCCGGCAGACGAAGATCCGCGAGGACCGGGCCGCGCTGCTGGACGAGCTGCTGGCGGGCCTGCCCCTCGCGCCGCAGGCCCGGGACCCGCGGACCGATGTCGATCCGCAGTACATGTACCTGCTGCTGATGGACCCGGCGCGGTTCGGCGTCGGCGACCGCGACCGGATGGTGGAACGGCTGCGCCACCTGGGCGTACCGGCGTTCCCCAACTTCCCGCCCGTGTACCGCACCGACGGGTTCTGGGCCGGTCCCGCCCCCGACGCCACGGTGGGGGAGCTGGCCGCCCGCTGCCAGGTCGCCGACACCGTCGGCATGCTCGGGCTCTGGCTGCACCACCGGATCCTGCTCGCCGAGCCGGAGACGCTCCGCCGGGTCGCGGCGCTCGTCGCCGAGACGGCCGGGGGATGACCGTGGCGCCGCTGCGCGTGGGCCTGGTCGGCTTCGGCTGGATGAACCGCACGGTCTGGCTGCCGCGCCTGCGCGCCCATCCGCGCTGCCGGGTCGTGGCGATCCTGGACCCCTACCACCCGGGGGTGCCGGAGCCGCAGGCCCAGGCGAACCTGGGTGAGTTCCTGCGCAACCGCATGGACCTGGCCTTCATCGCCACGCCCAACCGCACGCACACCGCGCTGGCGCGGGCCTGCCTGGACGCCGGGGTCACGGTCCTGCTGGAGAAACCGCCGTGTCTCTGCGCCGGCGAGCTGCGGGACCTGCGGGCGCACGCCGAACGGGCCGGGGCACGGGTCCTGGTGAGCCGCCCGGCGTCCCACCGGCGCGACGTACGGGCGCTGCGGCGCATGGCCGGGCTGCTGCTCGACCCGCCGTTCCAGGTGGAGGCCGAGTGGCTGCGCGGCAGCGGGCTGCCCCGCCCCGGGTCGTGGTTCACCGACCGCCGCGCCGCCGGCGGCGGCGCGCTCATCGACCTGGGCTGGCACGTGGCGGAGGTGGCGCTCGGCCTGCTGGACTTCCCGCGCCCGGTCGAGGTCACGGCCGAGCTGGCCGAACCGCCCGGCGTCGTGGCGGGCGGCGCCGGCTGGCGGGGCGACAGCGCCGCGCCGGGACGGGTCACCGTCGAGGCGGACGGCCGGCTGTCGGCCCGCTTCGCCGACCGGTCCCGGCTCGCGCTGCGCGCGGCGTGGCGGTCGCGGACCCCGGTGGACGTCACCCGGATCGCGGTGACGGGCGGCGGGCGGGTCGAGCTGGTCACCACCTTCGGCTTCAGCCCGCACCGGGTGCCGCGTCCCCGGCTCACCCTGGCCGCGGGCGGGCGCGGGCACGACCTGTCCGCCGCGGCCCCGCTCGCGGAGGAGTACGACCGGCAGCTCGACGACGCGGTGGCGCTGGCCGCCGGGGACGCGGACTGGCGGCCCGGCCTGGAGGAGTCCGCGGCGGTGCTGGACCTGCTGTCGGGGGCGTACTCCGCCGCGGGACGTCCGCTGGCGGCCTGAACCGTACCCGGAGGGGACCGATTTCCCGGAGGAGACCGATGCTGTCCGTCGTGATCCCGACCCGTGACAAGGCCGGCTCGCTGCGCGCCACCCTGGCCTGCCTGCTCCGGTCCCCCGACCTGGGCTCGGTGGAGATCATCGTGGTGGACGACGGCTCGGCCGACCGCACCCCCGCGCTGCTGGGAGCGGCCGGGCCGCCGGTGCGGGTGGCGTGGGCGGGCGGGACGGGCCGGGCCGCCGCCCGCAACGCCGGGGCGGCGCTGGCCCGCCATCCGTACCTGCTGTTCCTGGACGACGACATCCTGACCGGCCCCGGCTTCCTCGCCGCGCACCTGCGGCACGCCTCCGGCGCGGGCGGGGCCGGCGAATTCGTGCACGGCCCGTTGCTGGAGTTCCCGGGCGCGCGCCGCTGGCTGGAATCGGTCGCGGACGCCCCGGACGAGTCGCTCGTCGCGGACGCCGCCAAGGTGGTGGCGGGCTTCGGGCCGCGGCTGGTCCGCAACGCGCTGGAACGCGCCGTGCTGGAGATGGACGAGGGCCGCCCGCCGCGGGTGCCGTGGCTGGCCGCCGCCGGGGCCAACCTCGCCCTGCCCCGCGCCGTCTTCACGCGCCTCGGAGGGTTCGACGAGGAGTTCGGCTCGGCCTGGGGGTGCGAGGACCTGGAACTGGGCCTGCGGCTCGTGGAGGCGGGGCACCGGCCGGTGGTCGACCGGGACGCCTCGGGCGTGCACCTCACCCATGGCCGTCCCGGACGCTGGGAGGAGCACGACCTCAACCTCGCGCGGTTCGTGGCGAAACACGATCTGCCCGAGGTGCGTGCCCTTCCCGCGCTGCTCGGTGAGCGCGGTGGTCCCGGCGCCTATGCGGCCCGGCTGGCCGAGGTGGCCGAGGTGGCCGGGGTCCCCGCCGTCCCGCCGCCGCGCGGACGCTGACGGCGGGCCCGCCCGTCCTACGTCCCGTACCAGGCCCGCTCCCCGGCCCCGGCCCGCTCCCCGGCTCGCGCTCGCGCCGTGCGGGTCCGGGGTGCGGGGGTCCACGCGCGCCACACGGCGGTGCCGCCGGTGCCGGTCGCGGCGCCGCTCCGGGCATGGCGGCGGAGGGCGCGGGCGAAACGTTCCGCGTCGCCGAACATCGCCGTCACCTCCGAACGGTACTCCAGGGCGGCGGCCAGCCACTCGTCCAGGTCGGCCGGGTGCTCCTCGGCCGCCAGCCCGGCCGGGACGCGGCGCGGCGGCGCGTAGGGGAACTCCTCGTGCCAGGTCACCCTGACCCCGGACGCCCCGGCCGGGACGGGCGGGACGGCTTGGAAGGCGCCGTCCAGGGCGTACGCCGCCGCCTCGCGCACGATCTCGTGGTCCACATGGGTGCGGCGGGCCAGCGGCACCAGCACCTCGGAGGCGTCCCGCAGGTACGGGGCCAGCGCGGCGGCGACCTCGGCCACCAGGCGGTCCTCGCCGCGGTGCCGGGGCCGCCGCCGGGCCAGCGGGGTCGGGTAGAGGGGCCGCCCGTCGTCCCCGTGCCGGCGGGCGGCCTCGGTGAAGCCCAGTCCCCGTACGGAAAGCGGCCAGCGGGCCAGGGCGCGGGCGTCCTCGGCCCGCCGCGCCTCCATCCCGGGGCCGTCGAACACGTTGACCACCGTCAGGCCCCCGGGTTCGTCCGCCCACCGGCCGAGCATGCCGCCGCAGGACCAGACCGCGTCGTCGGGATGCGGGCTCAGCAGGACCCTGGTCACGCCCGCCCCGCCTTCCGCGCGAGCGCGAGCGCCGCCAGCCGGTATCCCTCGACGCCCAGGCCGCAGATCACGCCGTCCGCCAGAGGGGACAGCACCGAGGTGTGCCGGAACGGCTCCCGCGCCCAGATGTTGGAGATGTGCACCTCGATCCAGGGCGGCGGGAAGTCCTCCAGCGCGTCGTGCAGGCCCCATCCGTTCATCATCAGCGCGCCGGGGTTGACGATGGCCCCCGCGCAGCCGCCGTCGGCGGCGGCGTGCACGGCCTTGATCAGGTGGCCCTCGCACTCGTCCTGGACGGCGCGCAGCCCGAGTCCGTGCCCGGCCAGCAGGGCGGCCAGGTCGTCGACGACCTCCGGCAGCGTGGTGGTGCCGTACACCTCGGGTCTGCGCGTGCCGAGGCGGCCGAGGTTGGGACCGTTCAGCAGCAGGACCTCACCGGCGTCAGCCACGGACCGGCCCTCCTGCCGCCAGCGGTTCCAGCAGCTCGCGCGGATGGTCGATCAGCCGGTGCGGGCCCTCGGCCAGCAGCGCCGCCGGGGCGCCCTGGCCCCAGCCCGCCGCCACCACGGTCACCCCCGCGCCGTGGCCCGCGCGCATGTCGAGCGGGCTGTCGCCGAGGAACATCGCGCCCGCGGGCTCCGCCCCGCTCTCGCGCAGCGCGGTCAGCACGATCTCGGGGGCGGGCTTGGGGCGGGCCACCCGGTCGCTGCCGACGACCGGGCCGAGGAGCGGGCGCAGCCCCGTCCGTTCGAGCATCTGGACCGCCCGCCAGGTGGCCTTGCCGGTCGCGACGGAGGTGGGGACGCCGCCGGCGAGCAGGTCGCGCAGGAGCGCGGTGATCCCGTCGTACGGCCGGACCAGGCCGATCTGGTTGGTGCTCTCGCGTTCGTAGGTGGCGGCCAGGGCGGCGGGCAGCCCCACGGCGGTGAGGATCTGCGGCAGCGGCGCGCCCATGTGGGTGAGGAACTCGGCGAAGGACGGCGCGTCCCGGCGCCCGGCCTCGCGGCAGCACGCGGTGAACGCGTGGCGCATGTTCTCGGTCGTGTCCAGCAGCACGCCGTCCAGGTCGAACACCACGGCGGACGGGAGGCCGTGGCGGGACGGCTCGACGGGCCGGGTCATGTGCCCTCCTCGCATGGATGACTGGAGTTATCCAGCATAGGTGACTTTGTTGACAAGAGTAAATATGTCTGCTTAGCGTGGGTACACCCGAGTTGAGGAGGTGCGGGGATGGCGCCCGGACCGACACCCAGAGCGCTGATCTTCGGCATCGACGGCGGCAGCCTCGACCTGATCGCCCCGCTGATCGACGCCGGACGGCTGCCGGTGCTGGCCGGGCTGCTGCGTTCCTGCGCCCACGGGCCGACCACCACCACCTGGCCCGCGCACACCGCGCCGGGCTGGGCCACGTTCGTCACCGGGCGGCGCCCCGGCGGGCACGGCGTCTACCAGTTCTTCGACACCCAGGAGCCCGGCTACCGCGACCGCCTCGTCGGCACCGGCGACTACGGGTGCGGCGTGGTCTGGGAGTGGCTGGCCCGGCAGGGGCTCAGCACCGGCATCATCAACGTCCCCATGTCCCACCCGCCGCGCGACCTGCCCGGCTACCAGATCACCTGGCCCCTGGCGCAGACCCTGCGGTTCAGCCGGCCCGCCACGCTGCTGGGCGAGATGGCCCGCGCGGGCGCCGGGTTCCGCCCCGACATCACCACGATGTTCCAGGGCGACCACGCCTACTTCGACCTCGCCGTCGACAACGTCCGCGCCCGCGGCAGGTCCGTCGAGTACCTGATGCGCGAGCACCCGGCCGACGTGGTGATGGCCGTGGTCACCGAGGTCGACCGCATCTGCCACCACTACTGGCACTTCTGCGACCACGGCCACCCCCGGTACGAGCCGCCCGCCCGCGACGAGTGGGCCACCGCCGTGGCCGCGGTGTACGAGGAGGTGGACGCGATGCTCGGCGACCTCCTCGCGCTCGTCGACGACGACACCCGGGTCATGGTCGTCTCCGACCACGGCTTCGGCCCCGGCCGCCACCACGTCGCGGTCAACCGGGTGCTCGCCGAGGCGGGGCTGCTGGCCACCCGGCCCGGCGCCCCGAACGGCGAGGCGTCCTGGTTCCACGAGGACGGCCGCGTCGTGGACTGGAGCCGCACCCGCGCGTACATGCCCACCCCGCACAGCTACGCGGTGAACCTCAACCTGGCCGGCCGCCAGGACTCCGGCGTGGTACGGCCCGGGGACGCCGGCCGGGTCCGGGACGAGGTCACCGAACTGCTGGGCGGCCTGCGCGCCCCCGACACCGGCGAGCGGATCTTCGCCGAGATCCTGCCCCGCGAGGTCGCCTACCCCGGCCCGATGACGGCCGCCGCGCCCGACCTGCTGCTGGTGCCCGCCGACCAGGGCGTCCTGGCCAGCCCGAACATCACCGGGCCGGTCTGGCGGCCCAGCGAGCAGACCGGGATGCACCGCTACGAGGGCATGTGGGCCTACCGTTCACCGGCCCTGTCCCCCGGCCGCCGCGACACCCCGGTCGCGCTCGCCGACCTGGTCCCCACGCTGCTGCACGACCTGGGCCTGAGCCATCCCGCCGGGATCGACGGCCGCCCGCTGCCCGAGCTGTACGACGCGGCGCCGCCCGTCCCGTTCCTGCCCGAGGACGACGACCGCCCGGCCGCCCCGGACGACGAGGTCCGGCTGCTCGCCGAGGACGACGCCACCGCCAGGACGCTCAGCGCCATGGGCTACCTGTGACCCCGTCCGACCGGCCCCGTCCGACCGGCCCCCCGCCCGACCCCTGCCCGACCGAACGCCGCCACCCGACCGACAAGGAGAAGCGATGAGCGACACCAAGGACCGGCTGCGCCGCGTGCTCGTCGAGGCGCTGCGCCTCGACCGCGACCCGGCGGCCATCCCCGACGAGGGCCTGCGGCAGGCGCTGGACATCGACTCGGTCAACGGCCTGGAGTTCCTGATCTGGGTCGAGAACGAGTTCGACATCCAGATCGACGACGAGGACCTGTCGGTCGAGCTGGTGGACTCCCTGACCACGCTCGCCGACTACGTCGAGACGCACGGCGCCGGAGCGCAGGCCCCCGCGGCCCAGGCCGCCGGGGCACCGGCCACCGAGGCGCAGACCACGGGAGCGGGCACCGGCGGCCCGGGGCGGTGAGGCGACCATGCCGCGCCGCAGGGCCATCGTCCTGATCACCGAGGGGGCCGCGCCGGAGCTGATCGACCGCTTCGGCCCCGGCCGGCTCCCCTCGTTCCACCGGCTGCTGTCGGAGGGGACGCGCGGCACCATGCGCAACGAGCCGGTGCCGTACGAACCGCCGGGCCTGATCAGCGCGTTCAGCGGGCATCCGCCCGCCGTGCACGGAATCTTCTCGTACTGGAAGGTGCACGATCCCGACTACCGGCCCGTCGTGCTGGACAGCTCCTCGCCGCGCCGCCCGCTGCTGTGGCACCGGCCGGAGCTGTCCGGCCGCCGGGTCGCCGTGATCAACGTGTTCGGCACCCATCCCGTCCGCCCCGTCGACGGGCACGTCATCAGCTACCCGATGCGGGCCACCACGCACGCCTGCCACCCGCGCGGGCTGCCGGTGGAACTGGCCGGGGCGGGCATCCGCCCGGTCCACGACGTGGCGGTGTGGTTCTCCGGGCAGGCCCGGGAGGACTTCGTCTCCCCGGTGCTCCGGGCCGACCGGGAACGCTCGGCGGCGGCGCTGCGCCTGGCGGACGGCGCCGACCTGACCGTGCTCAACCTCACCGCGATCGACCGGCTGTCCCACGCCTACTGGCAGGAGCTGGAACCCGGCAGCCCGCTCCCCGAGAACGACCTCGCCGTGCTGCGCGCCTACCAGGTGGCCGACGAGACGCTCGGCCGGCTGCTGGACCGCGCCGACGAGCACACCAGCGTGCTGGCGTTCTCGGAGATCGGGTTCGGGCCGCTGCGGTCGTACTGCTCGGTCAACGACGTGCTGGCCGAGGCGGGCCTGCTGGTGCCGGGCCCCGGCGGGCGGCCGGACTGGAGCCGGACCGCCGCGTTCGAGTCCGTGCAGGGTTCGCAGGGCGTCAACATCAACCTCGCGGGCCGCTACCGGGAGGGCTCGGTCCCGCCGGGCGACCTGCCCGCGGTGCTCGACAAGGTGCGCGGCGTCCTGCTCGACCACGTCAATCCCCTGACCGGGCGCCCGCTGCTCGCCGGCGCGCTGCCCCGCGAGGAGGTCTACCCCGGCCCCGAGGTGGCGGAGGCGCCCGACCTGGTGCTGATCCCCGCCGACGAGCGCTACCTGCCGCTCGGCGACCCGTTCTGGTCGGGCCGCACCTACCGGAGGCTGCAGAGCGGCTGGCACCGCCGCGAGTCGTACTGGGCGGGCCTGGGACCGGCGTTCGCCGGGGCCGTCGACGGGGGCACGGCCGTGCCGCACGACATCGCGCCCACGATCATGACGATGCTCGGCCTGCCGGTCCCGCCCGACCTGCCCGGCCGCACGCTGGACGGCCACACGCCGAACGAGCCTGCGCCGGCCGAGCCTGCGCTGGACGGCCGTGTCCCAGACGGCTTCGCGCTGGACGGGGGTGCGCCGCCATGACCGCGTCCACCCGGCTGATACCGCTCGCCATCACCTGCGCCGACGCCCGCGAGGCGTGCGTGGCGGGGGTGGACGCGGCGGGGCGGTGGCTGCGCCCCGAGCCGGTGACGGTCGGCGCGGTGATCCGTCCCGGCGGCCCCTACCGCTACGGGTGGCCGGTCGACCTCGAACTCGGCCCGACCCGGGCCCGCGATCCGCGCCCGGAGGACCGCCACCTGCTCTCCGCCGCCCGTTCCTGCGACGAGCCGCTGGGAGAGGACCGGTGGGCCGAGCTGCTCGGCCGTACCTCCGATCCCGACGTCACCACCGCGCTGGCGGACCGGCGCAGCGTCGGGCTGGTACGCGCCGTGATCCGCCGCCTCCACCACCGCACGGCCTCCTCCGGCCGCCGCCACCTGCGCGCGGAGTTCACCGACGAGCGCGGCGAGACGTTCGACTGGATCGTGCCCGACCTGCGCATGGTCCGCGCGTTCCCCGCGACCGACGCCGGCCGGGCGGAGGAGTTCGCCGCCCGGTGGGCGGGGTCCACCACCTACCTCGCCGTCGGGCTGACCAAGCCCACCGGCCGCGACCCGGGCCGTTTCGGCGGCTGCCACCCGCTGGTGGTGGGCGTCCACCCGGAGCCGGGCGCGCCGGTGCCGTGGCAGCGGCCCGCCGGCGCCATGACGAAGGGATGAGCGTGCAAGCCGTAGACCGAGGTCTCGAGAACGAGACCATCCACATCCTGCGCGAGACCCGCGAGCGCTTCGAGCGGCCCGCCCTGCTGTGGTCGATGGGCAAGGACTCCACGACCCTGCTCTGGCTCACCCGCAAGGCGTTCTTCGGCGAGGTCCCGTTCACGGTCCTGCACATCGACACCTCCTACAAGTTCCCGGAGATGTACCGGTTCCGCGACCGCTACGCCAAGGAGTGGGGCCTGGACCTCACCGTCGTGCGGAACGAGGCGGCGCTGGAGGCGGGGATGGGCCCCGACAAGGCCTCCAAGCTGGAGTGCTGCACGGCGCTGAAGACCAACGCCCTGCAGCAGGGCATCCGGGACGGCGGCCATGACGCGGTGATCCTCGGCATCCGCGGCGACGAGCACGGCGTGCGCGCCAAGGAACGGGTGTTCAGCCCGCGCGACGCCTCGTTCGCCTGGAACTACCAGGACCAGCCGCCGGAGTTCTGGGACCTGCACCAGGCCACCGTCGCCGACGACGGCCACATCCGCGTCCACCCGATCCTGAACTGGCGCGAGATCGACATCTGGGAGTACGTGCGGGCCGAGGACATCCCGCTGCCCGAGCTGTACTTCGCCGAGAACGGCCGGCGCTACCGCTCCATCGGCTGCCAGACGTGCTGCAAACCGGTGGAGAGCCAGGCGAACGACGTCGTCGACATCGTCCTGGAGGTGCGGGGCGCCAGGGAGGGCGAGCGCGCCGGGCGCGCCCAGGACAAGGAGGACGCCGCCGCCATGCAGAAGCTGCGCGCCCTGGGGTACATGTGATGACCCCCCGGACACAGCACGCGCCCCCGTCCCAGGACGCCACGTCCCAGGACGCCGCGGGCCAGAACGCCCCGGGCCGGCCGGCCGCGGGCCAGGACGCCGCCGGCCAGGACGTGCCGCGGCGGACCTTCAACGTCGCGTTCGTCGGCGAGGTCGACCACGGCAAGTCCACGTTGCTCGGCCGGCTCCTGTACGACACCGGAGCACTGCCCGCCGACCGGCTGGACCTCGACCCCGAGGCGGGCGGCCTGGCGTTCCTCCTCGACGGCCTCAGCGAGGAACGCGAGGGCCTGTTCACGCTGGACACCACCCGCGCGGTGCTGGAGACCCCGTCGTGCCGGTTCGTCCTCATCGACGTCCCCGGCCACGGCGAACTGCTCAAGAACATGGTCAGCGGCGCGTCCCGCGCCGACGCCGGGGTCGTCGTGGTGGACGTCCACGAGCAGGTGGCCGCGCAGACCCGCCGGCACCTGCGGGTGCTGGAGCTGCTCGGCGTCCGCTCCGTCCTGTGCGCGGTCACCAAGATGGACCTGGCCGGGTACGACCCGGACGCCTTCGAGCGGGTCGCGGCGCAGGTCGCCGGGCTGGCCGCCGAGTGCGGCCTCGAACCGGCCGGGGCCGTCCCGGTCGGCTCGCTGCGGGGCGACAACGTCGCCGCCCCGGCGAACGGGCCCGGCGGGCCGATGCCCTGGTACACCGGCCGCACCCTGTTCGAGGCGATGGACGCGCTGGCCGTCCGCCAGAGCCGGGTGGAACCGCCGCGGTTCGTCGTCGGCGGCGTCCTGGAGGCCGGCGGCGTCCGGCGCGTCGTGGGCCGCGTCGAGAGCGGCACCGTCCGGCCCGGCCAGGAGCTGCGGATCTCCCCCGGCGGCGGGCGCTGCGCGATCGAGCTGATCGAGCGGTTCGGGGAGCCGCCGCTGGAGCGGGCCCGCACGGGCGACGACGTGGGCCTGCGGATCTCGGGCGACCAGCCCGCGCAGGGCTCCGTGCTCGCCCCGCCGGACGACCCGCCGCGGGTCGGCCGCGTCTGGCGCGCCCGCGTGCTCAACACCGGCTCCACCCCGTTCGCCCCGGGACGGCCCTGCCTGGTCCGCACCGTGGGCGGCGGGTTCGCCGGGCGGCTGGAGGCGGTGCACCGCCGCTGGGAGACCGCCGGGATGACGCCGCTGGAGGACGGCCGCCCGGTCGGCTTCAGCGAGCTGGCCGAGGTACGGATCCGGCTGGCCGCCCCGGTGGCCGCCGAGGAGGCCCGCCACTGCCCGCCGCTGGGCCGGTTCATGTTCTGCGACGCCGACGGGACCGCGCTCGGCCCGGGCGTCATCGACCACATCGAGACGGACGCGACATGACCAGGACCACCGTCATCGGGCTGGACGGCGTCCCGCACTGGCTGCTGGAGGAGCTGGCCGCCGAGGGCGTCATGCCCGCCACCCGCGAACTCCTCGGCCAGGGCGCGCTGCGCCCGCTGCGGGCCCCCGTCCCCGACATCAGCTCGACCTCGTGGGTCACGTTCCTCACCGGCGCCGACCCCGGCCGCCACGGCGTGTACGGGTTCATCGACCTGGAGCCGGGCGGCTACGGCACCTTCTTCCCGCGGCTGCCCGACGTGCGGGCGCCGCTGCTGTGGGAGCACGTCCCGGGCGACTGCGCGATCCTCAACGTGCCGGGCACCTACCCGGCGCCGCCGGTGCGCGGCACGCTGATCTCGGGCTTCGTGGCCCCCGACTTCGACCGCGCCGTCCACCCGCCCGAGGAGCGCGCGCCGCTCCGGGAGCTGGACTACCGCCTGGACGTCGACATCGACGATCCGGTCGGCGACCCGGACGGCTTCATGGACGAGGTGGAGGCGGCGCTGGCCGCGCGCCGCGCCGCGTTCCGCCGCCATCTGGAGCGCCGCCCCCGGCTGGCCGTGTGCGTCATCACCGAGACCGACCGGGTGCACCACTTCCACTGGCGGAGCCTGCGCACCCCCGGCTCCCCGCTGCACGACCGGATCCTCCGCTTCTACCGGCGGGTGGACGAGGCGATCGCCGAGCTGGCCGAGCTGGCGGGCGACGGCGCACTCATGATCGTCAGCGATCACGGGTTCGGCCCGGCCGACGCGCAGTTCTACCTCAACGCCTGGCTGCGCCGCGAGGGTTACCTCGCCCTGCCGGCCGACGCGCCCGACCTGCGCGGCATCGACGGCGCGACACGGGCGTTCGCGCTGGACCCCGGCCGGCTCTACTTCAACCACCGCGACCGCTTCCCCGGCGGCGGCGACCTGGACCGCCCCGCGCTGAAGGCCGAGCTGGCCGCGCGCCTGGCCGCCCTGCGGCTCGGCGACGGCGGCGCCGTCACCGAGGGCGGTCCCGGCCGCCCGCTGGTCGGAGAGGTCCTGGACGGCGCGCACCTGTACGCGGGACCCGAGGCCCACCGCGCCCCCGACCTCGTCGTGATGCCCGCGCACGGCGTCCAGGTCCGCGGGTCCTGGACGCAGGCCGAGCCGATCGCGCCCGGTCCGCTGACCGGCACCCACACCCGGCACGACGCCACGTTCTGGCTGCGCGGCGACCACGGCCGCGGCACCGTCGAGATGCGCGACGTCGCGCCGACGATCCTGGCGTGCCTGGGCGTGCCGCCCGGGCCGGCGATGGAGGGCGTCCCCGTCACGGGCGCGCCCGCCGGCCGCGGGTCGGGCGTGCCCGGCGGCGGCTCGGGCGTGCCCGGCGAACCCGGCGTCCGCGCCCGGCGGACGCCCGTCACACCGTGACCACCAGGAGGGACACCCGATGACCACGGACGTAGCGATCAGCCCCCGGCGGCCCCGCCGGCATCCCGGCGAGTTCGAGATCAGCCTGGACGAGCGGATCACCGATCCCGGCGCGTTCCGGGTCGGCTTCGTGATCCTCCTGGACGGCGACCTGGTGATGTCGCCCGAGCATCTGGGCGTGGGGTTCATGGCCTCGGTGCTCCGCCAGGCCGGCTTCACCTGCGAGATCAGGGAGGTCGAGCACGGCCGGGAGGACGAGGCGGTCGAGGGGTTGCTGGAGTTCGCGCCGGACCTGGTCTGCTTCACGCTGATGAGCCTGAACGTGCCGAGCTGCATCGAGTTCTGCCGGCGGCTGCGCGAGCGCGCCCCCGACGTCGTCATCGCCTGCGGCGGCCCCGCCGGGACGTTCACCGGCCTGGACGTGCTGCGCACCAACCCGTACGCCGACCTGGTGGCGCTCGGCGAGGGCGAGCCGCTCATCCTCGACCTGGCGCAGCGGCTGGCGCTGGGCGAGGGGTACGCCGGCTGCCCCGGCATCGGCTACCGCGACGGCGACGAGCTGCGGCAGAATCCGGCGCGGCCCCTGGTCCACAACCTGGACGCGCTGCCCGACCCGGCCCGCGACCAGCTGATCCAGCACGGCAGCAAGCTGGAGTACGTCCGGATCAGCAGCAGCCGGGGCTGCGTCGCCCGCTGCACCTTCTGCTCGGCGCCGAACCTGGGCAACCGGGTGCAGGACGGCAAGGCGTGGCGGGCCCGCTCGGTGCCGCTGATCGTCGACGAGATCGAGAAGATCGTGCGGGAGCAGCGGTTCCGCACCTTCGACTTCATCGACTCCACCTTCGAGGACCCCGACGGAGGCCGGGTCGGCAAGAAACGGGTCCGGCACATCGCCGAGGAGATCCTCGACCGTGACCTGGACATCTACTACAACGTCTGCATGCGGGCCGAGAACTGGTCCGACGACGACCACGAGCTGCTCGACCTGCTGGTCCGCAGCGGCCTGGAGAAGGTCAACATCGGCATCGAGTCCGGCGTGCAGTCGGAACTGGAGCTGTGGGAGAAGCGCGCCACCGTCGAGGACAACATCCGGGTGATCCGGCTGATGCGCGAGCACGGCATCTACCTGGCGCTCGGCTTCCTGCCGTTCCACCCGTACGCGACCGCGGAGACGCTGGTGGAGAACGCGCGGTTCCTGCGCGCGCACGCGGGCCAGAACCTGCGCCGGATGACCGAGCGGCTGGAGGTCTACCCGGGCACCTCCATCGCGCAGCGGATGGCCGAGGACGGGCTGCTCGGGGAGCGCTACCACCAGACCCTCGACCCCTACGACTACGCCTACAAGGACGAGCGCGTCGACAAGCTCGCCAGGCACTTCGCCTCTCTCTACAACAACGCCGACTACCACGAGCGCGGCGTCATCACCGAGCAGTCGGCGGTGTTCGAGTTCGAGACCTTCAACGTCGTCGTGCAGACGTTCGTCTCCCGCATCTACCGGCGGTTCCACAAGGTGCCCGGCGTCGTGGACGTCCTGGAGGAGTTCAAGGACTACCTGCACCGGACGCGGCAGGCGATGGGCGAGGCGAACTACCAGTTCTTCATGGAGAACCTCTCGGACTGCCTGGAGGACCGGCTGGACGTGCGCAAGCAGCGCCGCCAGGTGGAGGAGGTCGAGGACCGGTTCCGCCGCTGCATCGACGGCATCCGCGGTGAGCAGCTGCGGGTCGGCAAGCGGCTGTACCGGCTCGGCGCCAACGTCGCCGAGATCAGCTCCACGCTGCCGCCGGTCACGGCCGGCGGCGCGCCGCGCAGCTACAACGGGGGTGCGGCGACGTGGTGACGGGCCGCGGGGACGCCGCGGTCTGCACGCTCACCGACCGGCGGCTGGCCAGGGCGCTGGGCGGGCATCCGCGGGTGGCCGTGGCGGGGCCGCTGGTGACGGCCAACCTCGGCCTCCAGAACGTCGTCGCCGATCTGCTGCGCCGGTCCGCGGTCCGGCACCTGGTCGTCTGCGGGCGCGACTCCCGGCTGTTCCGCCCCGGGCAGACCCTGCTGGCGCTGGCGGAGAACGGCTGCGGGGACGACGGCACCGTCATCGGTGCCCAGGGGTACCGGCCGGTGCTGGCGGGGCTGGCGCCCGGCGACGTCGAGGAGTTCCGGCGCCGCGTCCGCGTCCACGACCACATCGGCGTGGCCGACCCGCGGCGGTTGGCGGCGGTGCTGTCCGGTCTCGACGCCCTGCCGCCCGTGGTGCCCCGCGCGCGGCCGGCCGCCCCACCCCTGGAACGGCTGCCCGCGGGAGGGCCGCGCAGGCCGATCCCCCGGACGGCGGAGGGCTTCCTGGTGGTCGGCGTCGACCGCGACCACGGAGTGCTGGTCGTCCGGCACTACGACCACGACCTGCGCGCCGGCCGGGAGCTGCGCAGCCACTGCCCCGAGGCGCTGCTGGCGGGCGTGCTGCGGCACGGCCTGATCCGGGACCCGTCGCACGCCGGCTACCTGGGGGCGGAGCTGGCCAAGGCCGACACCGCGCTGCGGCTGGACCTCGACTACGTCCAGGACCGCCCGCTCGCCCGGGACCGGGCGGTCACGCCACCGGCCGGGCGGCTCGTCCCGGAGGAATCCGGCACGGCGTCATGACGAACGACCGGGAGGCGCGATGAAGGTACGCCGGCTCTCCGTGCGGGACGCCCTGGAGTTCACTCCCGACGTCCACCGCGACGAACGCGGATTCTTCGTCTCGCCGTTCGAGGGGACGGCGTTCGCCTCCCACGGCGGCGCCCCGGCGTTCCCCGTCGCGCAGGCCAGTTTCAGCGTGTCCCGGCGCGGCGCGGTGCGCGGCGTCCACGTCACCCGGACGCCTCCGGGCATGGCCAAGTACGTCTACTGCGCGCACGGGAGGGCGAGGGACATCGTCGTCGATCTCAGGGTGGGGTCGCCGACGTTCGGCCGCTGGGACGCCGTCGAGCTCGACGCCCAGAACCCCCGCGCCGTGTACGTCCCGGTGGGGGTCGGCCACGCGTTCGCCGCGCTGGAGGACGGGACCCTCATGACCTACCTGATGTCCGGCCCGTACGTCCCCGCGAACGAGCTGGCCGTCTCGCCGGTCGACCCGGAGCTGGCGCTGCGTCTCGGCGGGCTGCCGGACCCGATCATGTCCGGCCGGGACCTGACGGCGCCGTCGCTGGCCGAGGCCATGGCGGCGAACCTGCTGCCCGACCACGCCTCCTGCGCACGCGCCGAGGAGCTGCTGTGGCGGAACGCCCCGAACCAGGACGCACCGGGCCGGGACGCACGGGGCCGCTGACACGGCCACCGGACACGGGCCCCTTGAACAGGGAGGACGCGGCGCCACCTGGCTAGGTTGTGCCGGTGGCCATTCCCAGGGACCCGGACCGGCTCGTCTTCTTCACCGACGCCGTCGTCGCGATCGCGGTGACCCTGCTCGTGCTGCCGCTGGTGGACGTGGTGCCGGAGTCCGCGCGGAACGGCGAGAGCGCGGTGGAGGTGATCACCGGGCACGGGCCGGAGATCTGGAGCTTCCTGCTGAGCTTCGCGGTGATCATGCGGCTCTGGATGGTGCACCACCGCTTCTTCCGGCACGTGCGGGCCTACTCGACACCGCTGATCCTGTGCAACACCGGCTGGCTGCTCACCATCGTCGTGCTGCCGTTCCCGACCGAGATCGTGGGCGTCTACAGCGCCGACCGCTTCACCGCCGGCCTCTACATCGGCACGATCCTGCTCGCGAGCGCGTTCCAGTCCGCGCTGGCCCTCGTCGTCCGGGCCGACCCCGAGGTGGCGTCCGAGCGGCACCCGGTGACGCCGGAGGTCCTCACCCGTTCGTTCACCGCGACCGCACTGCTGGCCCTCGCCTTCGTCCTGGCGGTGGCGGTGCCCGGCCTGAACTACTGGCCGCTCCTGCTGCTCCTCCTCTCCGGCCCCGTCGAACGGGCCTGGCTCCGCCGCCCGGGAAACCGCCGCTCTCACCCCTGAGACACGTCCCCATGAGGAACGGCACGCGGGACGGCATGCGGACGGCCCCCGCCCGGTGCCGCGGGCGAGGGCCGTCGGCCGGTGGTCAGCAGTTCGGGATGACGGTGCCGTTGTTGTCCCGGGCCTCGTCGTTGCCCCATCTGGACAGGTAGTAGGCGGAGACGTACGCGCCCCAGCCGTTCTTGCCGGCGTAGACCTCGTCCAGATCCGTCCTCAGCCACCAGTGATTGAACTGGTCACCGACACGAACCTCCCGGCCCCACACCTTGCAGTACACATAATTCGTACCGGCGTACAACAACCCCTGCGCATCGTTCATCTGCGCGTCCTTGTAACCGGTCGCGTTCGCGAACGTGTCCACCCAGTACTTGCCGCCGCCACCGCTGCAGCCGTTGTCACTGGTCAGGTACTTCTGGTTGTACGAACCGGGGTACGGCGCCAGCGACTGGCCGTTGATGGAGATGGTCTGCCCGGCTCCGTTGTAGAGCTGCTCGTAGTGGATGTGCGCGCCGGAGCTGTTGCCGGTCGATCCGGTGGTCCCGATCACCTGCCCCTGCCCGACGCCCGCGCCGTGCCCGACACCGAAGGACGCCAGGTGGAAGTAGTAGGTCTTCCAGCCGCCGCCATGGTCGATGACGACGTAGTTGCCGGCCCCGCCGGCCTGGTAGTAGTTGTAGGCGGTGCCGGCGGCCGAGGCCAGCACCGGCGTGCCCGCCGTCCCGCCGCCGTCGGCCCGGACGAAGTCCAGGGCCAGCCGCACCTCCGCCGAATGGTGCGAGTAGGTCCATCTCTGCCCGCACGGGTAGGGCGCCTTGAAGTTGGGAGCCGCCAGGGCGGGTCCCGCCGGCAGCGCGATGAACAGACCCAGCAAGAGCGTCGACACGATGAGCGTCGCCCGAATCGGCCGCATTCGCCTCTCCTTCGGCCGTGCTAACAATTGGGGATTTCCCTGCCGTTGTTGTCCTTGGCCTCGTCGTCGCCCCACCTGGACAGGTAGTAGGCGGAGACGTACGCGTTCCTGCCGTTCTTGCCGGCGTAGACCTCGTCCAGATCCGTCCTCAGCCACCAGTGATTGAACTGGTCACCCACACGAACCTCCCGGCCCCACACCTTGCAGTACACATAATTCGTACCGGCGTACAACAACCCCTGCGCATCGTTCATCTGCGCGTCCTTGTAACCGGTCGCGTTCGCGAACGTGTCGACCCAGTACGGTCCGGAACCGCACGCGTTGGCACTGGTCACGAATGGGAAAGGCCCCTGCGGGGTGAGCCGGTACTCCGTTCCCTGGATGACGGGATGGACCATCTCGTCGGTCTCGCCGTCACCGTCGCCGTTGGAGTCGTAGAGCTGCTCGTAATGCAGATGCGCGACGCCGGTGCCGACGGAACCGGCGGTGCCGATCCACCCGCCCCCGGGGACCACCGTCCCCACCGGGGCGCGGGCGCTCATGTGAAGGTAGACGGTGAACCAGCCGTTGCCGTGGTCGATCTCCAGGCCGCCGGGGTCGAACCACTGGTGGACGCGGCCGGCCGCCGACGCGAGGACCGCGCTGCCCGACGTCCCGCCGCCCTCCCGGAACATGTCGAGCTTCTTGTCATCGGGATTGTGGCCGGTGTACGTCGTGAGCTGCCATCGCTGGCCGCATTGGAACGGCATCTTGAAATCCGGCCGGGCGGCGGCTTTCGCCGTCGCGGCGGAGGCGTTCGCGGTGGACGCGTTCGCCCAGGAGAACCCGGACGCCAGCACGAACGCCGCGCCCAGCGTGGTGAGGAAGACGAGCGGAGCGGGCACCCGACCCTTCATGGCGCGCATTCTCCTTATTCAACGGGAAGTGGGCAGGCAATGTTTGCCAACAATGTCGAGAACAATTGGGAGCGAACTGCCGTTGGCGGACGTTTACGTCCGTTCAGGATGACGGTTATTGTCGTTGTCGGCGCCCGGCCCGAGAAGCTGGAAGGTTATAGGTTGTCCGTGATCGTGCAGCATGACCACCGGGTTCCGGGCGGCCCGCGGTTCCGGGGCCTGGAGCTGGCGGCCGGCCAGTCGGCGACGTTCGGCCGGGGCACCGGCGGCGTCCCGGTCGACGTCCCGCTCGGCGACCCGGGGGTCTCACGGCTCGCCGGCCGGATCCGCCCGGTCGAGGACCACTGGGTCATCAGCAACCTCAGCCGGAGCGCGACCATCGTCGTCGAGAACCCCGAGGGCGCCGGCGAGTTCGTCAAGGTCGCGCCCCGGCGGGCGGACATGCCGGTCCCGTTCGAGTTCAGCAGGGTCGTGGTGCCGGCCGCCCGCGGGCCGGTCTCGTTCCTGGTCTTCGCCCCCGAGCACCTCTACGTGGACGCCGGCGCCGCCGACGACGGCGACGACGCGACCACCGCCGCCTTCCCCCTCGACGAGACCTCGAAGTACTTCCGCGTCCTGGTCGCGCTGTGCGAGCCCCGCCTGCTGGACGCCTCCTCCGTCGTGATCCCGTCCGTACCGGGGATCATCGAGCGGCTGGGCGGCCGGCCCACCAGGCCCGCCGTGAACTTCCACATCGACTACCTCGCCCGCAAGAAACTCCGCGTGAAGGAACCCGCCGGCGGAGCCAAGGCCGACTGGCAGCGCGCCGCGCTCGTCGCGCTCGCGCTGAAGTTCAACCTCGTCCGGGAGGAGCACCTGGAACTGCTGCCGCCTCGGGACGGTAGTCCGCCATGTGCCCCCGGACCCGTTCGATGTACGGACGAACCCGCGGAGGGACCCCGCGCGACCTGACGACCGTCGTGGTGGACGTACGGTACGCGGCGGCCAGGTTCAGCGCCGGATCGCCCGGCACACCGGTCAGTTCCAGCCCGAACCGGCAGAAGAACCGGCCCATCGCCGGGATCGCCTCCTCCGGCCTCATCGCCGCCTCGGCCGCGCTGCCGCGCCGGTCCGGCGGCAGGTGATGGCGCAGGACCCTCGGCGTCCAGCGCGCGATGCCGTACTCGTCCATCCCCGGGTCCCTGAGGCCCGGGTCGAAGCCCGACTCCGCCTTGAGCATCGCGGCGATGAGCACGGGACTCAGCCCTCGCTCGTCGCACATGGTCCCGGCCCGCACGATGAGGTCGCGGTACTGCGGCGGGATGTCGGCGCCGGCGCGGAAGTACCCGGGCGCGGCCCGCGTCGTCCCGGGCTCGGGCCGGTCGGTCCCGTCCGCTCCGGACAGTGCCGCCACGGCGGGGACCGCGCCCGCCACCGCCGCCGCGGAGACCGCCGTGACGGCGATCCGCCGCGCCCGCCTCCCCCGCCGTCCCCGCTTCCCCCGGGCCGGTTCCGCCGTCGCGGGCACGTCCGCGAGGCCGCGGAGCCGGACCAGCAGGCCCGCGGCGTCGTGGCGTTCCCGCCTCCGGTGGTCGGGGGCCAGGCAGTCCTCGACGAGCTCGCGCCAGGGCGCGGGCAGCGCGGGCGACAGCGCGAGCCGGCCCCGCCCCGCCGCGTACGCCTCGATCTCCGCCCGCCGGGCGCGGCCGGTCGCGCCGGCGAACGGCAGGCGCCCCGTGAGCACCTGGTGGGCCGTGACGCCGAACGCCCAGATGTCGGTGGTCGTGCGGACCGCGGCCCCCCGGTCCCCGACCGGCTCGTCCCGCCGCTCGGGCGCGACGTAGTCGGACGTGCCCAACGGGGGGAGGTAGGCGTGGGTGCCGTCCAGCTCCGCGGCCAGCCCGAAGTCGGCCAGCCGCACCGAGCCGTCCTCCATGAGCAGGATGTTGCCGGGCTTGAGGTCACCGTGCACCCAGCCCGAGGAGTGCAGATGCTCCAGCCCCTCGCAGATCTCGGTCAGCAGCCGGTGCGCCTCGGGGACCGGCCCCTCGCCGCCGTTCAGCAGGGCCGCCAGCGAGCCGGCCGCGCGTTCCAGCACCAGTACGGTCGCGCCGTCGAGCGCGGCGTGGTCCGGATCGTCGACGGTGTGCGTCTCGTGGAGCCGGATGAGCCGGGGGTGGCTGAGCCGCTCGTACAGTGCCAGTTCCCTGCGCGCCATCTCGGCGAGATGCCCGAGCTGCCGCGGAGTCAGCGTGCCCGTCGGCACGAACTTCAGCGCGACCCGTTCCGCGCCTCCCGCGACGGGCCGTCCCTCGTAGACGCTGCTCCAGCTGCCCCCGGCGATCCGCCCGCGAACCTCCCACGTCCCGACCCTGTAGGCGTCCGGGACCTCCACGGCCCAGCCATGACTCTCCATGCCGTGACTCCTGGCTCCTGGTCGGCGATCGGGACGAGCATGTCCCATCTCCGCCGTACAGGAAAGGCCGTCCGGCGACGGGTCCGGCGGCCTGGCCGCCGTCCCCGTCCGGGGCTCATCTCACGACGCGCATCCAGAGGTTCGTCGCCAGCGGTGCCTGGCTGACGCTGAGGCGTTCGAGCTTGACGTGGGTCCCGCCCGGATGGTCGAACAACCGGACACCGTCGCCGATCATGACGGGCGCGATGCACACCAGGACCTCGTCAAGGGCACCGATCTCCACGCACTGCCTGGCGATGTCGGCCCCGAGGATGTTGACGTACTTCTCCCCCGCCGCCGCCTTGGACGCGGCGACCGCGCCGTCGATGTCGCCGACGAAGGTGACCCCCGGCACGGGCCTGTCCGGAGCATGGTGGGTGAGCACGAACTGGGGACCGTCCCACCCGCCGCCGAACGCCTTGCCCTCCTTCTCGGTGCCCCGGTGCGGGTCGTCGCCTCCGTAGGTCCGCCTCCCCACGAGCAGGGCCCCGATGTCTCCGATCAGCCCCTCCACCTCCGGGTTGGGTCCCAGGTAGTCGGCCAGCCAGGACATGTCGCCGTCCGGGCCCGCGATGAAGCCGTCCAGCGACATGGTGACCGAGTACAACATCTTGGCCATGGAGCGTTTCCCTCCGGGTCGGGTCAGGTTGCCCAGTGCAGACCCTAGAGGGGTTGGAAACTCATCGTTCGCGACCGGTGCTTCCGCCGTCGCCGTCGCCGTTGCCGTTGCCTTCGCCGTTGCCTTCGCCCGCGCCGTAGCCGTCGCCCGCGCCGTTCCGTGCCCCGGACGGCCTGGCGGCGTTAGCGGCGGCGATCACCCGGGTCAGCACCTGGTGCAGGCCGCGCAGCTCGGCGATGTCCATGTCCAGGCGCTCGACGATCGCCGGGGGGATCTTCAGGGCCTCCTCGCGGAGGGCCCGGCCCGCCCCGGTCAGCACGACCGACAGGGAGCGCTCGTCCCCGCCCGCCCGCCGGCGCTGGACGAGACCGGCGGCCTCCAGGCGTTTGAGCAGGGGGGACAGGGTGGCCGGCTCCAGTTGCAGCATCCTGCTGAGATCCTTGACCGACAGCGGCGCGTGCTGCCACAACGCGAGCATGACCAGGTATTGGGGATGGGTCAGCCCCATCGGCTCCAGCAGGGGCCGGTAGACCGCGATGACCGACCGGGACGCGACCGCCAGGGCGAAGCACACCTGGTTCTCCAGCGCCAGGGGGTCGAGATCGTCCAGCGTCGCCGGGGCGGCCATGCCGTCGATGTCGTCGATGTCACTCACGGGTCCTCCGCCGTTCCGGGACGCTCCAAGGTATCGTGCACTAATAGTTAGTGTACTAATCATTAGTGGCCTCATCGAATGGAGAGACCCGGTGCCCGCCATCCGACGACCACGCTTCCTGCCCTCGCTGGAATCGCTGGAAGACCAGGCCCAGGACCGCTCCGCCCACCGCACCCGACCCGGCTCCCTGTTCGATCACCCGACGGCCAAGTACGTGCTCATCGCGGTGCTGGTGGTGACCGTCCTCGCGCACGTCATCGGCGGAGTTCTCTTCGCGATCCTCGGCTTCTGAGGCTTCCGGGCAGGAGGCCCTGCGGCCCTGCGGCCCTGCGGCCCTGCGGCCCTGTGGCCCTTCGACTGTGCGGCGGTGCGGTTTCCGCATGCGACGATGAGACAAGTATTGAACTCTGTCTCAGATCCTGTAAGCATGTGCTTATGAGCCTGCGCCGCGCGATCGACGACGCCTACTGGGCCATGCTGGCCGCCGCCCACCTCCCTGGGGAGCAGTACACCGAGCCCATCGGCGATCCGGGTCACTTCGGGCCCGGCTCGGCCATCTGGTACGTCCACGGCGACGTGTCGGGCGTGCTGGGCGGCGTGTCGGGCCTGCTCCTGGGCACCCTCAACGAGCCCGTCACGCACGGCACCAACCAGCACTCCGACTACCTGCAGGACCCCATCAGGCGGCTGGGATTCACCTCCAGCTTCGTGATGGGCGTGACCTACGGGTCCACCCCGGTCGCCGACAAGCTCACCGGGACGATCCGGGCGATGCACCAGCGCGTCCACGGCACCATGCCCGACGGCCGCCCGTACTCGGCCACCGACTCGGCCGACATCATCTGGACCGGCGTGACCCAGGCGTACTCCGCCGCCCGCGCCCACGTCCGCTACCACCCGAACCCGCTGGGCGGCCGCGACCTGGACCGGTACTTCGCCGACTACGCCGTCATCTCCGAGAAGCTCGGCGCGACCGATGTCCCCAAGTCCCGCGCCGACATCGCGGACTACTTCGCGATGATGCGGCCCCGCCTGACCGTCAGCGAGGAGACCCTGCAGGCCGTGCGCTTCCTGCGCGGCGCCTACGGCAGCGACAAGGCCACGCAGTGGAGCAGCATGGCCCTCAGCCGCGTGGCCACCGACCTGCTCCCCGACTTCGCCAAGAACCTGCTGGGCCTCAAGCCCCGCACTCCTCTCACCCCCGTCGTCGCCCGCGCCACCGGGACCCTGCTCACCCGCACGCTCCGCTACGGCGTCCGCTGGCGCAACATCGAACAGGCCCATGCCCGGGTGGGGGCGGCCTACGTCCCGCCGTCCGCCCTCTGACCCGCGGGACCCGCGCCGCGACACCCGCGCCGGGTGGAACCGCGCAGCCGCCCGGGGACGGCTGCGGATTTCAGGGGCTTTCACACGGACGAGGCCGGCGTCCCCACGTATCGCCTGGTGAACGGCGTGCGGGCGGAACGAGCGCGGGCGCCCTCGCGCGAGCGGATGCGACCGCCCGCCCCGCCGCCGATGATGCTGGCGACGCGCCGAGCCACCGGCCGCCGCGCGTGGCCGACCCCGTCCACGCGCGGCCCGGTGAGAACGAAGGAGCCTCCTCCCATGCCGCGCCGCCCCCGCCGCCGCCCCCACCCCTCCCACCGTTCCTCCCGCCGTTCCCCGCGCCGTTCCTCGCGCCGGATCTCCATCGCAGCCGCCGTGGTCCTCGCCCTCACGGGGCCGTCCTTCGTCCCGCACGCCGCCGCCGATCCCGGCCCCGCGGTCAAGGTGAACCAGGTCGCGTACGTGCCCGGACAGGTCAAGCAGGCCACCCTCGTCTCGTCCGCCACCGCACCGGCCGATTGGACGCTGCGGAACTCCTCCGGGCAGGCCGTCGCGTCAGGGCGGACGACGGTGAAGGGCACCGACGCCTTGTCAGGCGACCACGTCCACCTCATCGACTTCTCGTCGTTCGACACGGCGGGCACGGGTTACACGCTCACCGCGGAGGGGGCCACGAGCCATCCGTTCGACATCTCCGCCGGCGCGCTGCGGGAACTGCGGTACGACGCGCTGGAGTTCTTCTACCACCAGCGCAGCGGGACCCCGATCGAGGCGCAGTACGCCGGCGCCGCCCACGCCCGTCCCGCCGGGCACGTCGACGTCGCCCCCAACCAGGGGGACGGGAACGTGCCCTGCCGGACCTCGTGCGGCTACACCCTGGACGTCCGCGGCGGCTGGTACGACGCAGGCGACCACGGAAAGTACGTCGTCAACGGCGGTATCTCCGCGTGGCAGCTGCTCGACGAGTACGAACGGGCCGTGCACCTCGGAGGGCCGGGCGCCGCCGACGCGCTGGGCGACGGCAGGCTGGCCATTCCCGAACGGGGCAACGGCGTGCCGGACATCCTGGACGAGGCCCGCTGGGAGGTCGAGTTCCTCCTGAAGATGCAGGTGCCGGCCGGGCGTCCGAACGCGGGCATGGCGCACCACAAGATCCACGACCAGAACTGGACCGGCCTCCCCCTGCGGCCGCACGACGATCCCCAGCCCCGCCTCCTCTCACCGGTCAGCACGGCGGCCACGCTGAACCTCGCGGCCGTCGCCGCGCAGGCGGCCCGGATCTGGCAGGACATCGACCCGGCGTTCGCGGAACGCTGCCTGGCCGCCGCGCAGAGGGCGTACACGGCCGCGAAGGCGAACCCCGGAGCCATCGCGAGCCCGAACGACAACATGGGCGGCGGGACCTACGACGACCCCTCCGTCACCGACGAGTTCTACTGGGCCGCGGCCGAGCTGTACACGACCACGTCCGCGTCCTCCTACCGGTCCGACGTCACCGGTTCGCCGCTCTACCGGGGCGCGAGCTTCGGACAGCGCGGGTTCGACTGGGGCTGGGTCGGCGGCCTGGGCGACACCACCCTCGCCGTCGTCCCCAACGGCCTGCCCTCCGCTGACGTCACCGCGACGCGCCAGGCGATGGCGGCCTTCGCCGACAGGCTGCTCGGGCAGACGGCGAGCCAGGGCTACCCCGCCCCGTACGGCAACAGCACCTATTACTGGGGCTCCAACGGCCAGGTCGCCAACAACGCGATGGTCCTGGCGCTGGCCCACGACTTCACGCAGGACGGCAAGTACCGGGACGGCGTCTACAGCGCGCTGAGCTACCTGATGGGCCGCAACCCGCTCAACCAGTCCTACATCGCCGGCTACGGCGAGCAGGCGTCACGCAACGTGCACCACCGTTTCTGGGCCCGTCCGCTCGACGCCTCCCTGCCGTCCGCGCCTCCCGGGTCCCTGGCGGGCGGCCCCAACGCCCAGCTCCAGGACCCCGTCGCGCAGGCCCGGCTGCAGGGCTGCGCGCCGCAGAGGTGCTACCTCGACGACATCGAGGCGTACTCGGTGAACGAGGTCGCCATCAACTGGAACTCCGCCCTGGCATGGCTGGCCGGGTGGGCCGCGGAGAAGGCCGGCTGACGACCGCCTCCCCCGGACCCGCCTCCCCCGGACCCGCCTCCCCCGGACCCGCCTTCCCGGGGGCGGCCGAGGCGCGGCCCGGGGGCTCACCAGCTTCCGCCGCCACCGCCGCCGGAGTCTCCGCCACCGCCCGAAGAGCCACCCGACCCACCCGAATAACCGCTCGAATAACCGCTCGAATGGTCGGTCGAGGATGACGTCCCGTAGCCGTGGTGACCGTCCGAGGCCGGCGACGACGACCCGCCGCCCCCACCGGGACGGGGGACGTAACGGGGCCCCGTCCTCCGCCCCTCGATCAGGTCCCGGACGAAGGCCATGGCCCCCGCCGTTCCGGTGAGTCCCCCGACCGGCCGGCCCGACACCGGCTCGTCCCGCCGCCTGACCAGCACGAGCCGGTACGGCAGGGGCACGTCCGTGGGACCGCGGCCCGCGCGCTCGTCCCTCCTCAGGCGGCGCCGGTACCCGGCCAGCCGGCGCCGCCGCCGCTGCCCCGCCCACGTCCGGCGCGGGCGGTACACCTTGTCCGGCAGGAGGGCGAGCCCGCAGAGCGCGCCGGCGCCGTAGGCCATCAGCCCGACCATGTGCGCGGCGGTGAGCTGCGACCGGAGCCCGGCGACGATGCCGGCGCCGAAGCAGCCCACCGTCGCGGTGACCACCAGGGCCCGCAAGGCCCGTTCGCCCCGGCGCCCCCGCCGCCGCACCAGGCCGAGGGTGAACGCCTCCTCGTCGATCATGTCCCCGAGTGCGGCGAGCGTGAAGTCCTGGCGCAGCGCGTCCACGGTGACCGGCCCGCCGCCGTGCCTCCGGGTCAGGTCGTCGAGCAGGGCTCTCTCGTACGGGAGCAGCTCGTCGCCGGACTCGCCCGTGGTGGTGAGCGTCCACGTGCGGCGTCCCGGGCGCTTCGCCGTGCCGTCCTCCCCCTGCTCGATGCGCAGCAGACCACGATCGGCCAGGTCGAGCAGGGTGGCCGCGATGTGCCGATAGTCCGCGCTGCCCTTCCAGAGCAGCCCAGCCAGTCCCGGAGGGGTCCGCGCGGGAGGGGTGTTCCGGAGCCGTACCAGCCTGCTGCGGTCGGCGACGGTGCGGGCGAGGGCGAGGATGAACACCCCCCGCCGCCAGCACCGCCGCCACGACGGCCACGGCCGTCACATAAGGGGCCGCCTCCCAGGGGTACGGGCCGTAGCGGGGAGGCGGCACGGCGACCGCGCCCTTGCTCAGCCGCAGCTTCAGCTCAGGACTCTCCGTCCCCTCGCCGACCCGCCCCTGCCGTACGGTCACCGTGTCCCCGGACCGGATGCATCGGGCCTTCCCGCCCTCGCACGTCGCACCGCCGATGCCGGGGGCAGTGACACGGACCGTGATGGCGCCTACCGGAACGTCCCAGGCGTTCCCGACGAAGTCCCAGCGCAGCTCGTCGTGACGGGCCGCGCGGGTGAGCGCCGCGCGCAGGTCGTATTCCAGGACGTAGGTCCGCGCGCCGGTGACGGTCCGCGCCGGATCACCGACGCGGATCTCGACGTTCTTGGCACCACGGTCCGTCCGGACCGGCAGCGGCGTCCGCTCGGGCGTGGAGGCCCGGACGTTCTCGATCGCGTACTCCCGGTTGCGGACCAGGCCGGTGCGCGTCCAGGGAACGTCCCGGCGCAGCCCGTGCCCGCCACCGTCATCGAAGTCGTAGGTGATCGCCTCGCGGACGCGGACGACGCCGTCGGCGCCCACCCGCACCGTGCTCTCGAACCGGGTGACCCTCTCCGCCGCCTCCGCCCGGACCGGGGTCGTCCCGAGCACCCAGATCACGAAGACCGTGCACAGCGCACAAACCCGGAGCAACCGTCGCATGATCGCCGACATTACTCCCGGGCCGTGACCCGGACCACGCCCTTTTGCCCTGGCCGGAGGCGTTGCGGGCCGCCGCGGCGATCCGCGGTTCAGAGAAGGCCCGCGATCAGGCCCGCGAGGCAGAGCCCGCCCGCGGTCGCCGCGAGGACCGCCAGGACGTACAGCGAGGCACGGGCCAGGCGCCGATCCGAATACAGGAAGACCAGTGCCCAGGGAAACGGCAGGAGGAAGAGCACTCCCAGTGCGGGCAGGCTGAGAGCGCCCAGGCGGCCCTTGATGTCGGCCGGGTGCGCGCGCACGCCATCGGGCCTGAGCCGCGCGGTGAAGGTCTCGCCCTCGTCGGATTCCGGGGGGAGCAGCACGTGCGTCCTTGGAGCGGCCTGCGAATCGTCGGGCCGGAAGCGTCCACGGCACTCGGTCCGGGAGTTCTTCCCCGCGCCGTAGTCGACGCACCGCTCTACCGTGGCCTTGCCCGGTTCCCCGGTCAGGCCGAACGCCAGCCGCACGTTCTGCACCGAGAACAGGAGGGGCGCCAGCCCGACGGCCAGCCACAGCCCCAGCATCACGAGCGCCCCGACCGCACTCGGCCTTCCCGGCTTACCCGGCCTACGTGACGTTCGAGCACCTGAACGCGGCATGCGGCCCCCTTCGAGTCGATGGGAGCCGCCGTGTACGACGCGCTCGCGCCCGCCCCGGTTCCCGGCCGGACGCGCGGCGGGGCCGCGCGTCCGGCCGGGAGGGCCGCCCGTGGCGGAACGGGCGTCAGACGCGGACGGTCTCCCGCTCGCGCTCCTGGCGGGTGAGCCGCCGCTGGAGCTTCTCGCCCTCGATGTCGAGGTCGGGCAGGGCCCGGTCGAGAGGCCGGGGCAGCCACCAGGCGGCGCGGCCGAGCAGCGACATCACGGCCGGCACCAGCGCCATGCGGACGACGAACGCGTCGATGACGACACCGATGGCCAGGGCGAACCCGATCGACTTGATGATCGGGTCGTGCATGAACACGAACCCGCCGAACACCGCCGTCATGATCAGCGCGGCGGCGGTGACGACCCGGGCGTTGTGCCCCATGCCGTTGATCGTGGCCTGCCGGGGCGGGTCGCCGTGGACGAAGTCCTCCCGCATCCGGGAGACGAGGAAGACCTCGTAGTCCATGGCGAGGCCGAACAGGATGCCGATCAGCAGGATCGGCAGGAAGCTGACCAGCGGGCCCGGTGAGTCCAGCCCGACCAGCCCGGCGAGATGGCCCTGCTGGAAGATCGCCACGGTGATGCCGAACGTCGCGCCGATGGTGAGCAGGAAGCCCAGCGCCGCCTTGATCGGGACGAGCAGGGACCGGAACACCAGCATGAGCAGCAGGATCGACAGCCCGACCACGAGCAGCAGGTAGACCGGCAGCGCGTCGGCCAGCTTCTGGGAGACGTCGATGCCGAGCGCGGTGGCCCCGGTCAGCGCGACGTCGGCGCCCTGCACGCCCTCGGCCTTCGCGCGGATGGCGTGGACGGCGTCCTCGGTGGCGGCGTCGGTCGGGCCGGCCTTGGGGATGACGGTCAGCAGCGCGGTGGTGCCCTGCTGGTTCAGCTGCGGCGGCGCGACGGCCAGCACCCCTTCGGTGCCCTGGATCAGCGCGGCGGCCTGCTGGGCGGCGGCGCCGGTGGCCTGGGCGTCCTGGCCGGAGACGACGGCGATCAGGCGTCCGTTGAAGCCCTCGCCGAAGCCCTCGCTGGTCAGGTCGTACGCCTCGCGGGCCGGGGAGCCCTCGGCGGCGGTGCCGGCGTCGGGCAGGGCCAGCCGCATGTCGGTGACGGGCAGCGCGATCGCGCCCAGCGCCAGGATCCCGGCGAGCAGGATCGGGACGCGCAGCCGCGTGACGATCCGGCCCCAGCGGAAGCCGAACCCCTCGGGCGCGGGACCGGCGGCGGCGCCGTCACGCTGCTTGCGGGGCAGGATCCGGCGGCCGCAGAAGGACAGGACGGCCGGCAGCAGGGTGAGGGCGACCAGGACGGCGACGGCGACCGTGCCCGCCGCGGCCAGCCCCATGACGGTCAGGAAGGGGATGCCGACCACCGACAGCCCCGCCAGGGCGATGACCACGGTCGCGCCGGCGAACACCACGGCCGACCCGGCGGTGCCGGTGGCGCGGCCGGCCGCCTCCGGGGCGTCCAGACCCTCGGCGAGGAACTGGCGGTAGCGGGAGGTGATGAACAGCGAGTAGTCGATGCCGACGGCCAGCCCGAGCATCAGCGCGAGGATGGGGGCGGTGGAGGTCAGCTCCACGACCCCGCTGAGCGCGAACAGCCCGGCCATGCCCACGGCGACGCCGATCAGCGCGTTCAGCAGGGTCATCCCGGCGGCCACCAGCGAGCCGAACGTGATGACCAGGACGACCGCGGCGACCGCGACCCCGATCACCTCGCTGGAGCCCATCTCCACCTGGCCGCCCATGATCTCGCCACCGTGCTCGACCCGGAGCCCCTGGGCGGAGGACCCGACCCGTTCGTACGCCGTGCGCTGGGCGTCGGTGATCTCCTGGGCGGCCCGGTCGAACTGGACCTGGACGAGGGCGTGGCGCCCGTCCTGGGAGACCGAGCCGGTGCGGAACGGGTCCATGGCGGCGAGGACGCCGGGAACGCGGCCGGCCTCCTGCACCACGGGCGCGACGGCGGCCGGGGTCAGCCTCTGCCCCTGGGGTGCGGCGATGACGATCGTGCCCGTGGCGCCCGAAGCCTGGGGGAACTCCTTGGCCAGGGAGTCCAGGGCCCGCTGGGACTCGGTGCCCGGCATCGTGAACTTGTCGGTGCTGGGGCCGCTGAAGGCCGCGGCCGCTCCACCGAGCAGGGCGAGCACCAGGAGCCAGAGGGCGACGATTCGCCCCCGTCGACGGAAGGAGAACCGGCCGAGCCGGTACAGCAGGGTCGCCATAGAGAAGATCGTCTTCCTCGTGGTTCAGTCGGTGCGGTGGTCCAGCGTCCGCAACGCGCCGCGGACCATCTCGGCGCGCAGGACGTCGTCGGTCACGGATACGGCGGTGGCACTGGTCATGAAGACCCCTCCGATGACCATCCAGGCCGCGACCCGGGCCCGCGGGGCCGTCGCGTTGCCGGTCAGCGCGTCCAGCAGCCGCTCCGTCACCTCGGGGAGGGGCAGGCCCAGATGGCCCGTCAGGGTGAGGACCTCCCCGAAAAGGATCTTGACCTCGCGCTTGAAACGCACCGAGAGGTCGATGAATCCGGTGACGGCCGCCATGACGGCCTCGTCGGGGTCCAGCGTGGACAGCCGCTCGTCGAGCTCGGCCAGGGCCTGCCCGGCCGGGGTCAGCAGTTCGGAGAGGATCGCGTCCTTGCTGGTGAAGTGGTACAGCAGCGACGCCTTCGAGCAGCCGACCTCCGAGGCGATGTCCTGGAGGGACGTGCCTCGGAAGCCGCGCGCGGCGAAGAGTCCGAGCGCCGATTCCAGGATCTGCGCTCGGAGGGGGGTGGGGGGACGTGCCATGCCACCACGCTAACTGTCCGATCGGTCAGGATTGACCGATCGGACAGTCATCGCGGTATGGCCTTGGTCACCCGCGCCGGCTTCTCTCCCGCCATCGCCGGACGCACCGTCCCGCACCGTCCCGCCCCGGCCCCGCACGCCACCTTCCCGGCCACCCTCCCGACCCCCGTCCAGACCACCGCCCCGACCCCCATCCGGACCCCCGTCCCGACCACCGTCCGGACCCCCGCCCCGACCACCATCGACCGACATCCATGGACGGCCCCGCGCGTCCTTCCCATTTACCGGCGACAGGGCGGATCGCCAGCCATAGGCGGGGCATTTGCGTCCTCTGCATATGCGCTACATCTACGGAAACGGAATACCCGCGCACGATGCCGGAGTGCCCTGGCAATGCTTGCCGCACCGATATCAAAGCCTGACAGGCAGGCTGCAAAAGAATCCGGCAAAGCACATCACAAGGGTCTTCTCGTTGGCTGAAATGCCCGATTTCACCGCCATGCCCGGGCAGCGAGGCCGCCACTTTCGAGCGCGGGCCATTGACCGTCCATGACCCCCTTGCTACCGTCACTTTAGGTAATGAGCCGCACACCAAGCGTGGCCAGAATGTCCGCTCCCCGGATATGGGCGGGCATCCGGCCGCTTCTCTCCACCGAAAGAACGAGCCGGTCACGCACGGGGATCTCAGGCACGAACGGCGATCTCGGGAGGACGTCCAATGAAGACCGGGCCCAAACCGCTCAGCGATCTGACGAAACACCGGGGCATCGAGACGATCCGCCAGATCCAGCACCTCATGCTCCTGTGCTCGCTGCTCCCTCCCGGCGGAAAACTCCACGAGATCCTCAGGCTCGCGCTGTCGGTCCACGACGAGAACCTGCCGGCCCACGTCAGCCCGGTCCGGGACCTCCATCCGCAGGCGACCAAGGACTGGCTCGAATCCATCTGGGATCGGGCCGACATCTCCGATGAGGAAAGAGAGTTGGTGGTCTGGCAGAGCGACAAACCCAACATGGACGCCGCCGCCGAGGAACTCCAGCGAATCGAACGACTCCTCGGCATCAGGCTGGCGACGGAAATCGTCAAATAAAAGCACCATCCAAGGAGGAATTCATGTCACCGACCACGATTCTCCGGCACGCCGCCGCGGACGCCGAGTTCCGCGACGAACTGCTCACCTCGCCGGAGTTCTTCGGGATCTCCGCGGGCACCGTGCCGGCCTCGGTCGAGCAGCAGGACGCCGAGTCGCTCGGCTACTGGACCGAGGGCGTCGCCGCCGTCGACGCCTACGCCTGCGCGTCGACCTGCAGCTCGGGTCCGCTCACGATCCTCTGCGACGGGACCACCAAGGCGTGACGACCCCACGCCGCCGGTGACGGCCCGTAGCGACGACTGAGCCCCGGAGATTCCGCCGGGGCGGCGGAAAGAGAGGTGGGCCGAAGCCATCGGCCCACCGACCCGCATATCCGAAGCAGCCGAGGAGCCCGCTCGAGTGAAGCCGACCTACCCCGTGGACATCGCGGCCAGAGCCGCCAACCTGGCCGAACGCATCAAGATCGTGTCCGCCCTGGGCCCGCCCTCCGACGCGCGGCCGCTCGAGGCGTTCGACACCTGGCGGATCGACCGGCTGGCGGCCAGGCTCGCCGGGAGGTTCCGCCGGGAGACCCGCCCGCGGGACGAACCGGCCAGGCACACCGAGGAGTCCCTCGCCGAGACCCTCACCGCCTACCGCCGCCATGAGAGGGCCCTCACCGGCCCCGGCGACCCGTTCGGCCGGATCCTGGCGGAGGTCCACCACGGCTGGCTGCCCGCGTACCGCGCCGCGCTGGACGGGTTCGATCCCGCCGCCGCCGGGTCCGCGGAGGCGAGCTGGCGCGACCCCGACGTCTACCACGGGCGGCTCGCCACCGCGTGCGAGCCGTTCCTCGTCGAGCTGGGCCGGCGCCTGACCGACGCGGCAGGCCGGGACGACACCGCGGCCGTCCGCATCGATCCCCAGGTCGTGGACGACTTCCAGACCCACCTGCTCGACCGCTTCGCGCTCGCGCTGGCCTGGGCCGTCGAGGCCGACGCCAAGGTCCACTGCAGCCTGAACGGCATCGACCCGTCCCGCGCGACCCGCGAGGACTACCTCGCCTATCTCGACAAGACCTTCGCCGACGCCGACTCCTACCACCGCTTCTACCTGGAGTTCCCCGTCCTGGGCCGCTGGCTCGCGCAGGTCACCGCGCTCCTCGCCGAACACGGCCGCGAGCTGATCCAGCGGATCCGCGACGACGCCGCCGACCTGGCCGAGACGTTCTTCGGGCAGCCCGTCACGGCGGTGCGCAGCATCCGGCTGGGCCGCTCCGACCAGCACGCCGGAGCCCGCAGCGTCGGCATCCTCGACGTCGAGCTGGCGGACGGCGCCCGCGGGTCCCTCGTCTACAAACCCCGCTGCGTCAAGAGCGAGGCCGCCCTGCAAGGGCTGCTGGCACGGCTGCGCGACGACGGCGTCCTCGGCTTCGCCGGACGCGCCGTCCTCCCGAGGGACGGCTACGGCTACGAGGCCCTGATCCCGTCCGGGCTCAACCGGGTGGCCACCCGGGCGCAGGCCGCGCACGTCTACGCCGAGCTGGGCGGCCACCTGGCGATCTTCTACGTGCTGGGCGGCGGCGACCTGCACTTCGAGAACGTCCTCATCGCCGACGGCCACGCCTTCATCTGCGACTGCGAGACGGTGCTGGGCGCCCTGCCCAAGGGGCAGCCGCGCCCTCCGGGCACCCTGATGGACTCGGTCTTCAAGACCGGCCTGATCGAGTGGCCCCGGACGACCGCGGCGGCCGAGGGCGAGATGAGGATCAGCGGCTACTCCGGCGGCGGCTCGTACGAGCTGCCCGTGCCCGTGCCGCAGGTCAACGACCGGCGCCTGTCCTTCGAGGCCGCCGTCACGCACCGCCGCCGGGTCCAGGTCGAGCCGGGCGCGGCCAACCGCGTCTTCGTCGAGGACCGGCTGACCCACGCCGAGGACTTCATCGACGACATCAGGTCCGGCTTCGACCGGGTCTACGAGTGGTTCCGGGAGCGGCCCGAGCGGGCGATCGAGTGCGTCACCGGGCTGTTCACCGGCACCCGCGTCCGGTTCGTCAACTGGAGCACGCAGGTCTACGCCCAGCTCCTGCTCGCGGCCCGGCACCCCAAGTGCCTGATGGAACCGCTGGAGGTCGACCTCCTCTTCAACACCGTGCGCACGTTCCCCCGCAACTGGGACCACGACGGCGTCCTGCCCGCCTGGGAGCTGGGATCGATGTGGCGGCAGGACGTCCCGCTGTTCACCGTCGACGCGGACGGCGCCGGGCTCGTCCACGACCACGCCGCCGCCGTCCCGGCGGAACTGGAGGAGAGCCCCCTCGACTACGCCGCCTCCCGGATCAGGCGCCTGTCCCCGCAGAACCGCGCCCAGCAGAACCAGTACATCTCCGCCGGGCTGGCGGGAGGCGACGGCTCCAGCCCCGACTTCGCCGCCACCTGCGTCGAGCAGGCCGCCGGGCTGGGGCTGCGCCTCTGCCGGATGCTCCGCGAGCCGGACGCGCCCGCCCCGTGGACGTCCTACGTGGTCACCGAGACCGGGAAGGACGAGGTCGACATCGAGGGCGACCTCTACAACGGGTCGGCCGGCATCGCCCTGTTCCTCGCCTACCTGAACGACCTCGACCCGCGCCCGGAGTTCGAGCGGGCCGCGCGGCGCGCGCTCGACCACGCCGTCGCCACGTTCGACCGGCGGCGCGTCGGAGCCTTCGCGGGCCTCGGCGGGATGATCTACCTGCTCACCCACCTGCACCATCTGTGGGGCGAGCGCCCCCTGCTCGACCTCGCCCTCGAACTGGGCGACGAGCTGGCCGGAGAGATCGAGCAGGACCGCTACCTCGACGTCTTCCACGGCGTCGCCGGGCTCATCCCGGTGCTGCTGGGCCTGGCCGACGCGGCGGACGGCCGCGGCCTGGAGCAGGCCCACCGCTGCGCCGAGCACGTGCTGCGCCATGCCAGGGCCGACGGCGACGCCCTCTCCTGGCCCAGCCACGATCCCGCCACCGTGCTGGCCGACCTGACCGGTTTCTCGCACGGGGCCGGCGGCATCGGCTGGGCGCTGATCACGCTGGGCCGGCGCACCGACCGTCCCGAGTACGTCTCGGCCGGGCGCCGCGCCTTCGTCTACGAGTCCCGCCACTTCGACGAGAGCGCGCAGGACTGGTACGACCTGCGCAAGGTGGCGGGAGGCCCCGTCTGGCGCGGACGCCACTACGCCAACGCCTGGTGCAACGGCGCCTCGGGGATCGGGCTGAGCCGCATCCAGAGCTGGGCGCTGCTCGGCAAGGACGACGACACGATCCTGCGGGAGGCGACCCAGGCGCTCACAGCGACGATGCGCAACTTCCCCCGCCTGATGAACGACACGCTCTGCCACGGCCGTTCGGGCAACGCCGAACTCTTCCTGCGCTTCGCGAGCCTCAAGGACGAGCCGGCGTTCCGCCTGGAGGCCAACGTCCAGGTGCAGACCCAGTGGCGCAACCTCGACGACGCGCGGCCGGGGCCGGAGGCCGGCTTCTTCCCCGGCCTGATGCTCGGCATGTCCGGTTTCGGGATGCATTTCCTCCGGCTGGCCCGGCCCGACCGGGTCCCCTCGGTCCTGCTGCTGGACCCGCCGCCGGCGCCCACCCCGTCCTAAGGAGAGAACACGATGTCCGTCGAGTCCTGCACCGCCTTCCTGCGGGTCGCCCGCCAGGACGCCCGCGTCCGGCAGCAGATGAAGGCGATGACCGGGATCGCCGAGGTGATCCGGCTCGGCCGCGTCCACGGCTACCGGTTCGACGACCGCGACCTGATGATGGCGTCCTCGTCCGCCGCCGCCGACGACGAGGGCGGCGGCGAGCGCGAGCCCGAGCCTGCGCCGCCTGCGGACGCGGCGACCGCGTTCTACCACTACGAGTACGACATGGAACGGATCCCCGGTTTCGCGGCCGTCATCGAGGAACTGCCGAAGCTGAAGATCAAACCCGACACCGTCGACCTGGCCCGCTTCGACGAGCGGTTCCGCCTGGAGGACCTGCGCTCCACCTCGATGGTCCCCGGCGGGTCCGACCACCGGCGCTGGCGCGCCGGCCTGGACGCCCAGGTCGACCGGGAGACCAGGCGCGACTTCCATCTGATCAACCTGGACGACCACGTCGGGCACGCGGCCTATGAGGAGTACTTCGCCGCCAAGACCCGCCTGGTCGACGCGCTGGAGGACGTCTTCGGAGGCGAGGTCCGCTTCTCGGGCAGCATGTGGTATCCGCCGTCCGGCTACCGGCTGTGGCACACCAACGAGACGCAGCCGGGCTGGCGCATGTACCTGATCGACTTCGACGAGGACTTCGACGACCCCCAGCACACCTCGTTCTTCCGCTACCTGCACCCCGACACCGGTGAGCTGGTCACCCTGCGGGAACGGCCCAGGCTGGTGCGGTTCTTCAAGATCGAGCAGGACCCCGAGCGGCTGTTCTGGCACTGCATCGTCAACCCGACCCGGCGGCACCGGTGGAGTTTCGGCTTCAACGTCCCCGGCACCTGGCTCGACGACCTCGCGGGACTGTCGTGAGCCTGCGTCCCGGCCCGTCCGCGGCACCGGCCGGGCCCGGCCTGGTGACACCCGCGATCAGGGCGACCGGGCTGCGCAAGCGCTATCCCGGTGTCGACGCGGTCGACGGTATCGACCTGTCCATCGCGCCCGGCGAGAGTTTCGGCTTCCTCGGCCCCAACGGCGCCGGGAAGACGACCACGATCGCCATGCTCTGCACGCTGGCCGTGCCCACGGCCGGCCGGATCGAGATCGCCGGGCACGACACCCGTACCGATCCCGTCGCCGCCCGCCGCCGGATCGGCCTGCTCTTCCAGGAGACCACCCTGGACAACGAGCTGACCGCCGCCGAGAACCTGAGGTTCCACGCCGACCTGTACGACGTCCCGCAGCCACGGGTCCCCGCGCGCATCGAGGAGACCCTCCGCCTGGTCGGGCTGACCGGCAGCCGCGACCGGCTGGTCCGCACGTTCTCCGGCGGCATGCGCCGCCGCCTGGAGATCGCCCGGGCGCTGCTGCACCGTCCCCAGATCCTGTTCCTCGACGAGCCGACGATCGGGCTGGACCCGCACACCCGCGCCGAGGTGTGGCGCTACCTGCGCCATGTGTGCGAGCACGAGGCGGTCACGCTGTTCCTGACCACCCACTACCTCGAAGAGGCCGAGCAGTGCGACCGCATCGCGATCCTCGACGAGGGCCGGATCGTCGCCCAGGGCAGCCCGGCCGAGCTGAAGTCCGTTCTCGGCGCCGACCGGGTGGACCTGCGCACCGGTGACGACGCCGCGGCGGCGCGGCTCGTCCGCGAACGTCTCGGCCTGGCGGTGACCGAGGGCCCCCGAGGGCTGTCGTTCCAGGCGCCCGACGGCACCCGCGTCCTGCCGCGCCTGCTGGCCGAACTCGACGTCCCCGTGTACGAGGCGAAGGTCACCCAGCCCACCCTCGACGACGTCTTCCTCCACCACACGGGACATCGCATCCGCGACGACGGCCCCGCGGCCCCGCCCGAGGCTCCCCCGCCCCCGTCACCGGCGCCGGCGGGCCCGGACACCGGCACCGGCGGCCTCCGCGCGGAACTGCGCGCGATGCGGATGGTCTGGCGGCGCGAGATGCTCCACTTCGCCCGCGACCGCACCGGAGCCGCGATCTCGATGTCGCAGCCGCTGCTGTTCCTGTTCATCCTCGGCGTCGGCCTGGCCGGCCTCATGCCCGACGTCAGCGGCCCCGCCTACCAGCTGTTCCTGTTCTCGGGCGTCCTGGTGACGGCCGCGCAGGGCCCCGCCGTCGCCGCCGGCGCCTCGATCCTGTGGGACCGCCAGGGCGGCTTCCTCCGCGAGATGCTCGCGGGCCCCGTCAACCGGAGCACCCTGCTGATCGGCAAGTGCCTGGGCGGGGCCACCGTCGCCACCTGCCAGGCCGCCCTGCTCCTGTCCGTCGCCGGCCTGATCGGTCTCCCCTACGACGCCGGCCTGCTGGCGCTGCTCCTCGCCGAGCTCGCCCTGACCGCGCTGGCCATGACCGTCCTCGGTGTACTGCTGGCCACCTTCATCCGCCGCCCGCAGACGTTCGGCACGGCACTGACCGTCCTCATGGCCCCCCTGGTGTTCCTGTCCGGCTCGATGTTCCCGCTCAGCGCGATGCCCACCTGGATGGCCGGGCTGGCCCTGGCCAACCCGCTCACCTACGCGGTGGACGCCATGCGCCGCACCATCGCCGCGTACCTGCCCGATCCCCCCGCCCGCCTGTTCCAGCCGTTGCAATGGGGTGGCTGGCACCCGCCGGTGATCTTCGAATGGGCGCTCATCGCCGGAATCACCCTGCTGGCGCTAGCCGTGGCCACCCGCCGCTTCTCCCGCACGGACTGACCCCCGTGGTGGTCCGGCGTATCACCAAGCAGCCGTGGGTCACGGTGCTTCTGGGCGCCGGCCCCCGGCGCCCCCACCCTCAGCGCCAGAACCTCGGTCAGGACCGATGCCACGTGCCCATAATGACCGCCGCCCCGGCCGACCAGATCTACCTGCCCCACCGGCCAGGCACCTCATGGAAACGCCACTGGGAGAAGGCTGCGATCGGTTGGACGGCCGAAGCACCCCTGGCTCAAGGAAGGCCCTGCGCTCCTCCCATTGACCGGGCCTCCGCGTACGCGGCCGCGAGCAGCCCGAGCACGTCTTCATCGATCTCGCTGGTGATGTAGTTGTTGTTCCGGATCTCGCCGGGCAGGCGCTCGTCCAGACGGGCCAGGGTCTCCGGTGCCTCCGCGGCGATGACGGAACGCTGCGGGCTGATGTACCCGCCCCCGTCGTTCCAGATGGTCACCAGCCCCCGGCTCTGGCCCGGCAACCGCGGGTTGAGCACCCACCGCCCTTTGCCCACGGTGGTGAAGAGCGTGGCCAGCCCCTCCGCCTCCAGCCGCTGGGCCCACGCACAAAGCCTGCGCAGCAGCTCCCGATGGGCCGGGTCGGCCTTCTCAACGCTGTCGGCGAACGGCTGCCATCCGCGTGTGGGCTTGGCCTCCCGGCCCCGCCCGGCCGGGCTGACCGACGCCGCAGAGACCCGCTGGGGCTCGACCAGCTGGGGCACCAGCACGCGGCTGCCGCCGACGAGGTAGGCCGTCACCGTCACCAGGTCGATGTCGAGGCGATCGTTCGTCACCGCCTGCAGGTATCCGGCAAGCTCCACCAAATCGGACGAGGCGGCGTCCAAGACCACCACGCACCTGATCCTTCCCTCTTCCAGCGCGGCGGCCATGGCCTCGCGGAACGCGTCGAGGTCCACCGAGCCGTCACCGGTCTCGGCAGCGACCGCGTCGGCGATCGTGGCGTGCTCGTCGTCGAGGTGCGGCCTCAGCAGCTCCTCGAACGCCTCGGCCGAGAGTCGGAACAGGTGGGAGGCGTACCCGAGCACCTGGGTGAACACCGATCTGCGATCGGAGTTGGCGGCGAGCTTCACCTCGATCACCACGGGCCTTCCGGTGTCGACGTCCACCGCGATCAGGTCCGCGTAGCCGTTGCCGAGCGCCACCTCGCGTCCCAGCATGACCAGCCTCGGCTGCCCCGGAAGGGGCAGCATCGCCGCCGCACGTTCGATGCTGTCGTGAAGCGCTTCCTCCCGCGCGAAGGGCTGGGCCTGCAAGGGCTCCAGCCCTTCGTCCGTCTCTTGCCAGATACCCGCCACCACAACTCCTCCGCAGCCGTCGCCTCATTCCCCCCAAAGTTCGCACGATGGAGGCACAGCCTGTTTCTGTTGTTGTCGTAATGGCATCGATAGGCCAACAAGCACGACAGTGCACAACTCACGGGTGCACAGTGGGCGAACAAGTCCCTGGACGAGGCGGCGGTTCGACCCGGGTGGCGACGGTGCGGGACATCGCGAGCCCGGCTTTGACGTCCGCGGGATGCGGTGAGGATCACGAGTCGGGCGCGGTCCCCGGGCGTCAGGCACCCGAGGCATCGACCCCACACCCCTATGTCGGCATGTGGGTGACGGACGACGGTTTCATCCGCCAGGAACTGCTGCCCAACGGACGGTACGAGGAGGAGCGCGGCGGTCGCGAACGGGCCTACACGGGGAACTACACCGTCTCGGGCAACCGCATCGACTATTCCGACGACACGGGGTTCACGGCCGACGGGACCTTCGTCGACGCCGACACGCTCCATCACGCGGGCTTCGTCATGCGCCGGGAATCCTGAGCCGGGTCCGTGGAGGAGGGCGCGGACGGGCTCCCGGTGTCGGGATCAGTCCTCCGAGGCGGGCTCCGGGGCGGGCGTGACGGCGATGGCCTCGATCTCCAGGAGCCAGTCCTCGTCGTAGATGCCGGTGATGATGATCGTGATCGCGGGTCGGTGGTCGCCGAGCACCTCGTGGCGGATCCGCGAGTTGTCCTCGCGGTGGCGCCGATCGGCCAGGTAGATGGTGACCTTGGCGAGGTCGCGGACGGTCATGCCGGCCTCGGTCAGGACCGAGGTCACGTTGGCCCAGGAGAGGCGGCACTGGCCAGGGAAGTCCGCCGGAATGTCGCCCTTGGTGGTCCACGGTGGCTGGCCGCTGATGTACAGCGTCCGGTGTGCACCGTGGACCAGCGCTCCGTGCGCGTAGGCCGGTGACGATTCGGGCAGGCCGGCGGGGTCAACGGGCTCGATCGCGAGTGTCATCACAATCCTTGGCGGCAGCGACGGGAAGGCCGGACGGCCGTTCGTCGATCGAACCTCGCGGTCGCCCTCCCGTACGGCCGGATGTCCGGATCCGGTCTCAGCCGCGGCCCTTCTGGAAGAAGCCGATGATGGCGGCGTTGACCGCGGCGGGCTCCTCCAGCTGGCCGTAGTGCCCGCATCCGGCGATCTCCTGGTACGTGCCGCGCGGGAAATGGGCGGCCACCTCCCGGCACAGGTGCGGTGGCGTCATCAGGTCGTCCTCGAAGCCCAGCACGAGGCAGTCGACCGGGACCTCACGGTAGGCGTCCAGCCGGTTCGGGATCAGGTCGACCGCCAGCTGCGAACGGCTCACCGAGGAGCTGATCGGGGACATCTCGAAGACGTCCAGCCAGTCGCGGACGGTCTGCTCGTCGTTGAGGGTGCGGCGGGAGAAGCCCTTCATGACACTGACGACCGCCTCGTACCGGGGTGGAAGCTTGACGCCGCCGTCGAGCCGGTCCAGTTCGGCCTGTGAGGCGGCGGCGCTCAGGGGATCGGTCCTGCCCCGTGTCGCCATCAGGACGGCCTGCCTGATCAGGTCGGGACGGGCGACCATGACCTCCTGGACGACGATCGCGCCCATGGAGAAGCCCACGATGCGGCAGGGGCCGATGCCGAGGGCCTCGATCAGGCCCACGGTGTCGCCGACCATGTCGTCGAGGGTGAAACCCTCCTCGCACACGTCGCTGGGCGGCACTCCCCTGTTGTCGATGGTGATCGCGCGGAAACCGGCCCTGGTCAGCGCGGGAACCTGGTGGGTCCGCCAGAACCGGCCCGGTGCGCCGGTGCCGGCGACCAGGACGACGGGCTCGCCCGTGCCGTGCTCGTCGTAGCTCAGTGCGATGCCGTTGATGGATCTGAGGGGCATGAGCCCTTCCTCTGCTCGGTCGCCGAGGCGGACCCGGCGTGGTGCCGGGCCCGCCGGTTCGAGCCCCACCCGTCCGGGTGCCGCGTGTTCCTGTGATGGCGGATCTGGAGACGGTCGGGGGTGAGGGGCCGGGAATCGGGTCAGACGGTGCGTAGGGCCTCGGTGGGTTGCATCCTGGCCGCGCGCAGGGCCGGGAGGAGACCGGCGATGGCGCCGATGGCCACGGCCGCGGCGACTCCCCCCGCCCAGGCCGAGGGCGGGACCACGACGGCCCAGTCCTTCGCGGTGGCGTAGACGACGGTGGCCAGTACCCCGCAGCCGACCCCGACCGCGCCGCCCAGCCCGGCGAGCAGGACCGCCTCGGACAGGAACTGGACGCGGATGTGCCCCTTGGTGGCGCCGAGGGCACGGCGCAGCCCGATCTCGGAGCGGCGTTCCAGCACCGAAATGATCATGGTGTTGGCGACTCCGACCCCGCCGACCAGCAGGGCGACCGCGCCCAGGCCCAGGAACAGCCCGTTGAGGGCGGACTCGGCGGCGGCCCGGGCGACCAGCGTCTCGGAGGGGTTGCTGACGGACGCCTGGCTGGGGTTCTGCGGGTTGGCGGTCGCCGCCAGCACCGCGTGGACGTCGTCGACCCGTTCGGTCTGGGAGCGTACGTAGATGGTGGTCGGATGGCCGTCGAACCCGAGGTACTTCTCGGCCGCCGGGAACCCGACGAGCACGGAGGTGTCGATCTCGGGGGCCAGCGTGGCGGGGCCGAGGATGCCCGCGACGGAGAACCACTGGTCGCCGACCCAGATCCGCTGGCCGGGGTAGACCCGGTCGAAGCCGAGGCGCCGGGCGGCGCTCGCGCCGAGGACGGCCACCGGCTGCGTGGCGGTGGCCGCGTTGAGGTAGCGGCCCCGGGTGACCGATGTGCGGAGTGCTTCGGGGAGCCCCAGGCCGGCGGCCTGGACGCTGAGCGAGTTGGTGTTGACGGCCGGGACCAGCGGGGACCGGTACGCCTTGGCCTTGGTGCTGCCGGTGGACTGGACCTGCTGCACCGGGCCGATCCGGGAGATCATTCCTGGGGCCGTCTTGGGGAGCGGCACCTTCTTGCCGGTGATGTCCTGACCGGTGGTCACGGTCAGCATGTTGGTGCCGAGCCGGTCGATCTCGGCCAGGAGCCCGGCCTGGGACGAGGCGGACAGGCCGAGCACGGCCACGATGGAGGCCACTCCGATGGCGATGCCCAGCGCGGACAGGGCGGCGCGCATCCGCCGCGTGCGCAGCCCCACGGCGGCGATCCGCGTCAGGTCGGAGGGCTGCAGCCGGCGGGGAGCGATGGTCGTCATGGACGCCGCCTTTCGGTGGGCTCGGAGCGGAGCGCGGACGTGCCCGCGGGGGCGGCTCCTGCGGCGAGTTCGCCCTGGCCGACGTCGGTGACGATGTGGCCGTCGAGCACCTCGATGCGGCGGGGCAGGCGAGCGGCGAGTTCGCGGTCGTGGGTGATGACGACGATGGTGGCGCCCTCGGCGTTGAGGTCCCGGAGGAGCCCGTAGATGGAGGCGGCGGTGGCGCTGTCGAGGTTGCCGGTGGGCTCGTCGGCCAGGACGAGGGCCGGGCGGCCGACGAGGGCGCGGGCGATGGCCACCCGCTGCCGCTCGCCGCCCGACAGCTTGGACGGCAGGAACTGCGCGCGGTGGGAGAGCCCGACCCGGTCCAGCGCCTCGGCCGCGGCCTCCCGGCGGGCGGTGCGGTTCACCCCGGCGTACAGCAGCCCGTCCGCCACGTTCTCCAGCGCGGTGCTGTGGTTGGCCAGGAAGAACTGCTGGAACACGAAGCCGATGGTCGTGGCGCGCAGGGAGGCGAGCTCGCGGTCGCTCATCTGGGCGACGTCGGCGCCGGTGATGCGGACCACGCCGGAGGTGGGGCGGTCCAGGGTGCCCATGACGTGCAGCAGCGTCGACTTGCCCGAACCGGAGGGCCCGACGATCGCGACGAGCTCGCCCCGGTCGATGGTGAAGCTCACTCCGGCCAGCGCAACGACGGGTGACGCGCCGGGGTAGAGCTTGCTCACGGCGTCGAGCTGGAGGACCGGCGACTCGCCGGGCGGCGGGCCCCCGGACGGGACGCCCGCCGTGTCCGTCACCGCGTGCGCGGCGTGTGCGCCGGTCATGACGCCGGCACCACCACGCGCTGGCCCGCCGCCAGCCCCTTGCCGGTGACCTGGACCGTCCCCGCCGTGTTGTCGAACAGCCCCAGCGTCACCGGGACCAGGCGGCGGGTGCCGCCCGGGTCGACGACCTCGACGCCGTACCCGCCGCCGAGCAGGGCGAGCAGAGCGTTCACCGGGACCGACAGGGCGTCGGCCACGCTCTCGGTGACGATCGACACCGACACCGGGGCCTGGTCCAGGTTCCCCGTGGCCTTGGGGTCGGTCGGCCTGATCCTGACGTTGATGGTGGCCCCGCCGCTGGAGTTCTTCTTGACGACGGTGCCCACCGATTCCACGGTGCCCGGCGTGGTCTTCAGGTCGGGCAACGTGATCGTCACCTTGTCGCCGACCTTGACCTGGGAGCGCGAGGTCGCGTCGACCGCCACGGTGACCTGCCGGTCGGTGGAGCTGGCCTGGAAGACCTCGGTGCCGGCGGACGCGGCGGCGCCGGTCACGGGCGTGACCTTGGTGACCCTGATCCGGTCGTCCGGCAGGATCACCGCCTGGCCCTTGTCCAGCTCGCCGTCCTCTTCCATGCCGACGTCGTCCTGGAGCTCCTCCAGGGCGTCGGCGGTGGCCCAGCCGAAGTAACCGGACCTGGGGTTGAGCTCCGACCCGGCATAGCCCAGGGCGACGAGGGCCGCGTTGAGCTGCTTCACGTCCGCGCCCCTCATCCCCTGCTTCAGGTCGCGGTAGAGCGGCGTGGACCCCTTCAGCAGGATCACCGGCTTGCCGTCGACCCGGTAGATCACCTGCCCCTGGCGGTACACCCGGTTGGCCCGGGGCAGCCTGGTGAACGTGCCGCCGGCCTGGTTGATCGCCCGGTAGGCGCCCAGGTAGGTCAGCGTGCCGCTGACCGAGGTCCGCGCCGACAGGCGCCCCTGGGTGACCGTCGCCAGCCCGGTCGGGGCGCCGTTGGCGGTGTCCTTGGCCTTGGAGTCGCCGCCGAACGGGTTGACGACCGCGAAGGCGACGCCCGCCCCGGCGACGACGGCGACGATGACCACGACCGTCCGGCGCCGGGGGCGGCGGCGCTTCGCCCCCGGGGCGCCGCCGGCCCGGTCCTCGGGTTCGGTCTGCAATGACGCTGGCGCGGCGTTCACGACTCATCACCGTCCCGGCGGGCCGTCGCGGCGTTCACGGCGGGGCGGCCCGGCCTATCGTGCCGACAGATCTCTCCGGCGCCTTTCATTCATTTCTCCATCTCTGCGTACTGGATGGCACCTGCACGTCGGTTCTACGTGAGCGGCGGTTTCGGGACGGTATCGCCCGGCATATCGACCATCATTAAGCGAACCCCTTTCAACCTGGATTCTCGGCTCATATGCGACGAACCGATGCGCGCGACGTCCGGGAGGGCGTTGCGGCCAGGTTGAAAAGGGTTCGCGGAAGCGGATTCGAGCGGTCGCACGCCGGCTCGCGCCGTCCAACCGCGCAGATCGCTCAGTTCGACAGGGACGCGGAGCCCGTCAGCCACCCTGCGGCGCGCCCGGTCCCCCGCCCTGCGTGACCGGCTGGCCGCCGAGGTGCTTCTGGCATTTCTTGTCCGCCTCCTTGTACACCGGCCCGTTCGGGTCCACACCGAGCTTCTCGGCGTCGATCCCGAGGCCGCCGCCCGGGTTGGGGTCGGGGAACTTGGGCACGCCGTTCTCGCGCATGCACTTGGAGTACTTCAGCGCCTCGGCCCGGTCCTCGGGCACTCCGCCGCCACCGGGCGGCGGCGCGGGAAGCAGGCCCTTGCACGCCTCGTTGGCGTTCTTGAACTGCGGCGAATCCTGCGGGACCTTGCTCCCGTCGATGGCGATACCGCCATTGGCGTCGGGGTCGGGGAACTGGGGCACACCCTTTTCACGCATGCACTTCGCGTAGGCGAGAGCGGCGGTCCTGGGGTCACCCTTCGCCGGCCCTCCGTTCCCCTTGGCCGGGGACGAGCTCGCGGTGGGATTGGTCGCCACGTCGTTGCCGTCGCCGTCCGACCCACCGCAGGCGCCCGCCAGCAGCGCGACCGCCGCCATGCCGGTGACCAGGACGCCCGCCCTGGCCCGCACCCGGCTCCGCCGTCCCGGCCCTCCGCTGCCCCGGCCGCCGGCGCGGCCCGTGCTCATCTCCACGTCATGCTCCTTCTCTCGGCTTCCTGCGGCTTCTCTCGACGAGAATCACGTGCTGGAGACCGTTCTACGGCGCCGGTGGTTTCGGAGAGGTATCAACATCACCGGCCGGCATCGGCGCCGCTCCGTACCTCAGGGCGGCACTCCAGGAGTACGGGCGACACCTTTTCTGACTCCGTGAGAGGGTCACAGTAGGTGAGGAGTGAACGTCCAGCACGGCCACGTCGAGGTGTCCAATTTCAGGCACCTCGTCCTTGATATCGGGATGGCGGTCGGATACGTTCTCCACCGCACATTAGGATCAGGCCCATTGCGTGCACCGTGAGCTTTTCCGGATGACCGAGCCCTTCCGGCGGCCTCGGTACGGCGGGGCCCATCAGGAAGATGGTCGCCAGCATGCCCTCACACGAGATCGCCGTCCCGAACCTCGCGGATCCGAAAACCTACGCCGACCACGACATGACCGAGATCTGGCGGCGGCTTCGCGCCGAGGACCCCGTACACCGCCATCCCGAAAGCGAGTACGGCCCCGGTTTCTGGGTGGTCACCCGTTACCAGGACGTGTCGCAGGTCCTACGCGACGACAAGTCGTTCACCTCGGAACGGGGAAACGTCCTCGCGACCATGCTGCAAGGCGGTGACACCGGCGCCGGGCGCATGCTCGCGGTGACCGACGGGCCGCGCCATACCGAACTGCGCCGCCTCCTTTTACAGGCGTTCGCGCCCCGCGCGCTGGCGGGTGTGACGCTCCGGGTCAGGCAGTCGGTCCGCCGCCTGCTGACCGAGGCCGTCGAACGCGGCGAATGCGACTTCGCCCAGGACATCGCGTCGGTCATCCCCCTGGAGACGATCTGCGACCTGCTCGCCGTCCCCGTCGCGGACCGGCAGGAGGTCCTGAAGCTCACCAAGTCGGCCCTCGCGTCGGACTACGAGTCGCCCGGCGCGGACATGGACCGCATGGCGCGCGGCGAGATCCTCCTCTACTTCAGCGACCTGCTGAAGGAGCGTCGCAAGAGGCCGGGCACCGATCCGATCAGCCTCATGGCCAACGCCGAGGTGCAGGGTGAACGCCTCAGCGAGGAGGACATCATCCTCAACTGCTACAGCCTGATCATGGGGGGCGACGAGACCAGCAGGCTCTCGATGATCGGCGCGGTCCGCGCCCTGGTCGAGAACCCCGCGCAGTGGCTCGCCCTCAAGAACGGCGACGTGACCGTGGAGAGCGCGGGGGAGGAAGTCCTGCGCTGGACCACGCCGACCATGCACTTCGGCAGGACCGCCACGGCGGACGTGAAGGTGGGCGAACGCGTCATCGCGGCCGGGGACCTGGTCACGCTGTGGTTCACCGCCGCCAACCGCGACGAGGCCGCCTTCCCCGACCCTGACCGCTTCGACCTCGCCCGCTCTCCCAACAAGCACCTCTCCCTCGGCTACGGCAGGCACTTCTGCCTGGGGGCGTACCTGGGACGCGTCGAGATCAACGCGATGCTGGACGGGCTGCGGACCTTCGCCGGCGACATCGAGCTCACCGGGCCCGGACGGCGGATCTACTCGAACTTCCTGTCGGGGATGAGCAGCCTGCCGATCGCCCTGAAGGCCGATCCGGCGGGACCGTCGCGCCGGCCGGAGTGAAACCGCGCCGAAACCGCCCCTGGGGCATCATGGAAGGCGTCGTGTGCCCTGGCTCACACCGTCCAACCGCTCAGGTTGCTCAGACGGAGGCTCCCGATCGATCCGCGACCAGGAGGAGTGGCAGTGCGGGTTCTTGTGATCGAAGACGACGAGGAACTGGCCGACGCGGTCGCCACCGGCCTCCGCCGGGCGCGCATGGCCGTCGACGTCGCGTTCGACGGCCTGTCCGGGCTTGAACGCGCCATGGTCAACGGCTACGACGTGATCGTCCTCGACCGGGACCTGCCCGGCCTGCACGGCGACGAGGTCTGCGCCCGGCTCATCGCCGCCCACTGCCGCAGCCGGGTGCTCATGCTGACCGCCGCCGCGACGACCGAGGACCTGGTCGACGGCCTCGGCATCGGCGCCGACGACTACCTGCCCAAACCGTTCGACTTCCCGGTGCTCACCGCACGCATCGGCGCCCTGGCCCGCCGCGCCCACCCGGCCGTCCCGCCGGTGCTCCGGCACGACGACATCGTGGTCGACACGGCACGGCGCCGCGCGCACCGGGGGGACAGGCCGCTCGAACTCGCGCCCAAGGAGTTCGGCGTCCTGGAACTGCTCCTCGCCTCCAAGGGCCGCACCGTCTCCGCCGAGGAGCTCCTGGACCGCGTCTGGGACGAGGCCGCCGACCCCTTCACCAAGACGGTCAAGGTCACCATCAGCCGGCTGCGCGCCAAACTCGGCGACCCACCGGTCATCGAGACCGTCGCCAAGTCCGGCTACCGGATCTGAGGACCCCATGCGCCCGTTCCGCCGGCTCTCCGACCGCGTCACGCGGCTCCGCCCGCCCCGTCGCACCGTACGGCTCCGGCTCACCCTGCTCTACGCGGGCCTGTTCCTCATCTGCGGGGCCGGGCTGCTCGGCATCACCTACGTCCTGGTGAGCCGGGCGACCGACGGCGCGTTCACCTACCAGGGCAAGGACGGCAACATCGGCACGGTCGTCGGCTCCCCCCGGGAGAACGGCCCCGCCCCCTCAGGGCAGTCGAGCCAGGGCGAGGGCAACACGACGGGGGTCCGGGACGTGGACGGCGCCCAGGCGGAGGCGGAGGCCAGGCAGGCCGAGCTGCTGGCCCGGCAGCAGCGCGCCGAGCAGCTGAGGCAGCTCCTCACCCAGTCGGGGATCGCGCTCGGGATCATGACGGTGATCTCCATCGGGCTCGGCTGGATCGTCGCCGGGCGCATCCTGCACCGGCTCCGGACGATCACCGCGGCGGCCCGTGACATCTCCGCGACCAACCTGCACGAGCGGCTCGCCCTCGACGGCCCCCACGACGAGCTCAAGGAACTGGGGGACACCTTCGACCAGCTGCTGGCCAGGCTGGAGGGCTCGTTCCAGGCTCAGCGGCAGTTCATCGCCAACGCCTCGCACGAGCTGCGCACTCCGCTGGCCCGGCAGCGCACCGTCGCCCAGGTCGCCCTGGCCGACCCCGACGCCACCGTGGAGACCCTCCGCGCGGCCCACGAACGGGTGCTCGCCGCGGGCGCGCAGCAGGAACGGCTCATCGCGGCGCTCCTCACCCTCGCCCGCGGGCAGGCCGGGCTCAACTGGCGGGAGCCGTTAGACCTGGCACGCCTGGCCGAGGAGGTCCTGACCGCGCGGCGCGAGGAGGCCGCCCACCGGAACGTGGGCTTCCATCCGGCGCTCTCCCCCGCGAGAACGACCGGCGATCCGCGCCTGGCCGAGCGCCTGATCGTCAACCTGGTGGAGAACGCGATGCGCTACAACGTGACCGGCGGCCGGATCGAGGTCACCACCGCGACCCTGCGGGGGTCGGCCGTCCTCTCGGTGGTCAACACCGGCCCGGTCGTGCCGGCGGACGCGGTCGAGCGTCTCTTCCAGCCGTTCGACCGGCTCGGCGCGGAGCGCACCAGCCGCGGGGAGGGCCTGGGACTCGGGCTGTCCATCGTGCGGGCCATCGCCGACGCCCACGACGCCGTCGTCGAAACGCGGCCTCGCCCGGAAGGCGGCCTGGAGGTCACGGTGACCTTCCAGGCACTCGACGTTCCCGCCGAGGGCGGGCAGCGCGTGCCTCCCACCCGCTCCATCCCGGCGAACGGAAATGGCCGGATCCGGGCCGAGACGACCGCCCGTCCGCACCCCTGAAAACGGGCCGCCGCTTCTCGTTCTGACACATGAAGCCCGGTACGCACCCGGCCCCTCCCCGGCAGTCGCCACCCGAATCAGGCCACCTTATTCTCCGCCCTCTCCCACCTCCTTCACGTCCCTCCCGCCTCCGGGCGCGACACGATCGATCGCCGCGAGCGCCATAAACACGATCTACGAAATACGCCACAGCGCGGTTCCGGTTGGGAAATACCTCCAACCTCGCGAAGAGCATCAGTGGATCGCCCCTCCGATCATGGCGCCGACCAGTGGTAACGCCGACGGCGACGCCTCTCCGACGGATGGCACCACGCTGCTCACCTCCAGTGAAACCCAAGGTCGCCCCCCCTCGGCAGCACAACCCCCGAGAATACATATCAAGAAACGATCCAAGAAATGCCCGACACTCCAGCGAGCCCTTCTCCGGCGGTTTCTCGTATGCTTATCCCCGGACCACCAACATCGTTATGAAGCGATTACGGCAGGAGGCGGAAATGGGCGAGACGGCCCCCGCAACGGAAACCCCGGCCCGTGGCAAGGACGTCGTCGACGGCGACGACCCGCGCGCGATCATCTGGGAGGTGCTCCGCGGGCAGTGGCGGTTCTCCGCGCTGTACGCCTTCGTCGAGCTCGACCTCGCGGGCTGGTTACGGGACGGGCCGCTGACCGTCGAGGCCCTGGCCGGACGCTGCGGCGCCGACCGTGTCGCGCTGTCCCGGCTGCTGCGCACGGCCGCCGCCCTCGGCGTGGTGCGGAGCGTCCCGGCCGGGGAGGGCCCCGCCGCGTACGCCCTGACCCCGGCGGGGGAAACGCTGCGCGGGGACGTCCAGCGCTCGATGCGCTCCGTCGTCATCCCCCAGGGGGCGCCGGACTTCCTGGAGGCGATGGGGTCGCTGGCCGACGCGGTGCGCAACGGCAAGTCCCCCTTCGCCGCACGATTCGGCTCCATGTACGGCTACCTCGAACGCCATCCGGAGGCGAGGCACCACTTCGACGCCCACATGTCGACCCGGTCCCGCTCCATCGCCGAGGCGTTCGTCGCCCGCTACGACTTCTCCGGGATCGGCACGATCGCGGATCTGGGCGGGGGTGTCGGCACCGTCCTGGCGGCCATCCTGAAGGCCAACCCGGGCATGCGGAGCATCCTGTTCGAGCTGGAACCGGTCATCGCCGGAGCCGGCGAGTTCCTCCGCGCGCAGGGCGTCGCCGACCGCTGCGAACTGGTCGCGGGAGACTTCTTCTCCTCAGTGCCCGTGGCCGACGCCTACGTGCTGTCCAACATCGTCCACAACTGGGACGACGACGACGCCCTGCTCATCCTGCGGAACATGCGGGCTACCATGCCGGCGCACGGCCGGGCGCTGCTGCTCGACATCCTCCTGCCCGAAGACGACCGGCCGCACCTGGGCAAGGAGTTGGACATGCGCATGCTGGCGCTGTACGACGGCGCCCGTGAACGCGGCAAGCAGGAGTACTTCGCCCTCCTGGGCCGGGCCGACCTGCGCCCCAGCCGCGTGGTCGAGCTTCCGTACGCCCTCAGCCTGATCGAAGTGCTCCCGGCATGATCCACCGCCCCGCGCAGGTGTACCGCACCCCGGAAGAAGACAGCACCAGGTGGCACGACTTCGAGTTCCGCCCGGGCGACATCGTGATCAGCACGGGCCACAAGAGCGGCACCACCTGGACGCAGATGATCTGCGCGCTGCTGGTCTTCCAGACACCCGAGCCGCCGGCGCCGCTGGCGGAGCTTTCTCCGTGGCTGGACCACCTGGTGACGCCCGCCGACGAGGTCTACGCGCTGCTGGACGCCCAGCGGCATCGCCGCTTCATCAAGACCCACACCCCGCTGGACGGGATCCCGCTGGACCCCGGCGTGACCTATGTGGTCGTGGCCCGCCACCCGCTCGACGTGGCCGTCTCCCGTTACCACTGGCTCGACGGCGTCGACCAGGAGGAGTCCGCGACCGCCGTTTCCCAGGTGGGGAACGGGATCATTCCGCCGCTACGGGAGTGGCTGCTCGCCTGGATCGGCAGGAACGACTGGCAACCGGACTCGTTGAACAGGCTGTTCTGGCACCTTTCCGACGCGTGGACGCGCAGGCACGAACCCAACGTGGCGCTCGTCCACTACGACGACCTCTCGACGGATCTCGAACGGGAGATGCGCCGCCTGGCCGCGCTGCTGGGGATCACCGTGGCCGACCGGCTCTGGCCGGAACTCGTCCGTGCCGCCACGTTCGGTTCGATGCGTTCCCAGGCCGACCTCCTGGTCCCCAGAACGGCGAGTGCTCTCAAGGACAGCCGGACCTTCTTCCGCCAGGGAAGGTCTGGTGCGGGCCGCGAACTCCTCACGGACGGGGAACACCTCCGCTACCACGAGCGCGCAGCGGACCTGGCCCCACCCGACCTGCTCTCCTGGCTCCACCGCGGCACCCCTTGATCAGCGCGCCGCCGCCGTCTCCGGAGAGCGGCGAAGCAGGTGGCGCTCCCTGGCACGGAGCGCCACCGCAAGGATCGGAGTACCGCCCCTCAGCACAGCCCTGCCGTAAAGCGAAGCGCCACTACTAGAGCGTGTCTCGCAGTGGCCTCAGCCACCGCGCGAGTGCGCTGGCTGCCCGGTGGGGCGATGCGGGAGGCGAGCGCCGGCGGGCAGTTCGCGAAGCGATGCCGCGCTCGCCAAGGCCCGGTGAGGCGCGAGCCGCCAGGCGAGCGCCGTGGGCCGGGACTTTGAGACACAGCCTAGGGCGGCGTACCGCCGCTGATCACAGCCCTGCCGTCTAGGCGAAGCACCACCGCGGGGGCGGAGCGCCGGTGCCGGGCAGGGCCCTGCCGCTCGGCGCGACACCACCGCTACCGCACGGTGTCACGCCGAAGACCCGCTACCCACCTGAGCACCTGAGCACCCGAGCACCCGAGCACCCGAGCACCCGAGCACCCGAGCATGCACGCCCCACGCCGCCGAACCACAACGAACCACGCCGCAGCTCCGCAGCGCTTCCCACGCTCCTTCGGCTTTCCGGACCACCCGGGTGATGAGCAGGCGTGGCGTTGTCGGTCGCTGTTGAGATGGTCGTGGCCATGACCGACCTCACTTCCGCGATCGCCGGCTACTGGGATGCCGCGGCCCGCGCATTCGATGACGAGCCCGATCACGGCTTGCGAGCCGAGCACACGCGTGCCGCCTGGGATCGCTTGCTTCGAGCATGGGCGCCGTCCGATCCGGCGGATGTGCTGGACGTCGGTTGTGGCACGGGCTCGCTGTCCGTGCTGCTGGCTGCGGCCGGGCATCGGGTGACCGGCGTGGACCTCGCGCCACAGATGATCGAGCAGGCGCGCGCCAAGATGGCGGCCGCCGGGCTCGCCGGCCGTTTCCTGATCGGCGATGCCGCGGTCCCGCCCACAGGCGGCGAACGGTTCGACATGCTGCTGTGCCGGCACTTGGTGTGGACTCTGCCTGGTCCGCATGCGGCACTGCGCGAATGGGTTGCACGACTTCGCCCGCACGGCCGGTTGGTGATGGTCGAAGGACGTTGGAGTGAGAGTGGACCGCCCTATGCCGTGGAGGGCGAAACTCTGCCGTGGAGCGGCGGCATCTGCGCCGCCGACCTCGTCTCTGCTGTGCGAACACTCGTCACCGACCTTCGGGTAGAGCCGCTCAGCGATGACTCCGATCTGTGGGGTGGCCCGGTAAGCGACGAACGTTATGCACTCGTCGCCCGTATCTAGTGCGCTGGCCACGAACGTTTACCGAGGCCAGACAGCGTGTGATGCAGCCCGGTAGGAGGCCGAGTCGCTGGGGTTCGCCGGGGGTGGGGGTCGGTGACGGGATCCCGCCACCGACCCCCTGGAGTGGTTACTGATGGACCGGTGCCGTCGCCTTCAGAACGAACCGGGCGGTGTTCTGCTCGGTGTCGGTGTGCGATCGCTCGAAGCCGGCCTTCTCCAAGACCCGGACCGAGGGGGGATTGGACAGTTCCACGTTGGCGTAGATCGTGTGGACGCCTGGTGCGGTGAAGGCGAACTCGGCCAGTGCGCGCGTGGCTTCGGGAGCGTAGCCGCGGCCTCGCCGGGAGGCCACGATGCCGTACCCGATTTCCAGGGCGCCGTCATCGGGCGGCCAGAACAGGCCGATCGACCCGACCACCAGGCCGCCGTCGCGCTCGATGATCTGACGGTGGCCGTACTCGCCCAGCCATGCGGGATGCTCGGCGAACAGGCCGGCGATGACGTGGTCGCCCTCGGCGGGGAAGTCCTGGGCCCAGTGCGCCGGTCGGGCACCGTCCAGTACGGCGGTGGCGTCGCCGGAGGTCCACGACCGCAGGATGAGGCGGTCGGTGGTCAGATCGGTATCGGTGACTGAGAAGAAGGAAGACACCTGAGTCTCCTGGTCGTTGGTAACGACCCGGACCGCGCTCTAGGCTCGCGCGGACCGGACAAGGACATGCTGATGACGGCTGTTGGCAGCCATATTCATCAACCTCCCTCGCCACTCAGCGATCAGGCGTCCCTCGACGCTGTCGCGAGGCTAACGGCCTCTGGTAGTCCGAGCAAACCGTTTGGCGTCGCTGACCACCGCGCGTTCCAGGCCGCTGATCAAGACGTTTCCCTGTTCTGCCCAGGCGGCCCTCAGGCAGGGACGGCCCCAGCGCTACCGGCGTTCGCTGCTGCGGACGCGTTCGCGGCGTTGGGCGACCAGCGCGTCGGCATAGCGGGCGTTTGCGTTGCGCCACCGCAGATATTCCTGGCGCTCGCGGGCCAGGACGAGCCCTACGAGCACGCCCAATGGGCCGACGCGTCCCCTGCCCAGCGGACACACCGGGCAGGGGAACGCTGGGCGCTGCGACTCAGGCGGTTGGTAGCGGGCCGGTCACATGCGGAAGCGGGAGAGCGGCCCGGCGGGCGGCCCTAGGACGTGTCTCGAAGTGGCCCCAGCCACCGCGCGAGCGCGTTGACCGCCAGGTGGGGCGACACCGGGGGCGAGCCTCACCGGACAGATCGCGAAGCGATGCCGCGCTCGCCAAGGCCCGCTGAGACGCGAGCCGCCAGGCGAGCGCCGTGGGCCGGGACTCTGAGACAGAGCCTCGGCGGCCCCCGATGCGCGGACCAGGCTCCACGCCGGTAGAGGAACTCAGAGGGCCCCCTGCAGATCCTCCAGTCGTCGCAGTTCATCGCGAAGGGCGTCGCGTTCGCCAGTGGTCAGTTCGATCCGCGCGGCCTGAACCGCCAGTTCCCGGGCCTTCTCGGTCTCCTTCAGCTGCAAGGCGACGTCGGTCCGCAGCGTCAGCACCTCGACCTGCTGTACGGCCGTCAGCCCGTCCGTGTCCGCCAGGAGGCGATCAAGGATCTTCGCGGCGCCGGCGAAGTCCTCCTTGGAGTTCACGTACAGCCGTGCCGTGTGAAGGGCCCGGCCGACCTTGTCCTTAGGGGCCGGGCGGTGCTCGAAGGAGTCGGAGATCGGCTGGCCGATGCGCATCTGGTTGCCATCCGGATCGGTCACCAGGAACTGGCGGACGCCGTACGACATGTCACCCAGCCGGCCGATCCGCGGCAGGCCGCGTGTGGGGATCCGGCCGAGCGAGGTCTTGAGGTTGCTACGGAACGACTCGTACAGGCCGTTGACGTCGCTCGTGATGACGTAGCAGCTGAACAGGCCCGTGTTCGGGTCGTGCGCCTTCATGCCGCCGAACTGCAACTCGATGTCGCCATGGCGCACCGCGATGAAGGGGTACGGACGTGTCTCTCGGAAGGTCAGCTCGAAGCCGAGCGCCTCGTAGAACGCCCAGCAGTCGTCGATGGACCGGCAGGGAAAAATCGGGATGGTCTTTTCACCCATGCCGCCACGGTAGAGCTGCTCACCCAGCTAGTCAAACTTGATTAGCTAATGGGCCCCCGACGCACGGACGCCACTCGTGACGCCACGGAATCCGCGGCTGCACTGAGGGCTGAACCTGTTTCCACGCCGGCGCGTTCGATCAGACGCGCGCAGGCAGGCAGGTGGGGGCGGCGCGGCCGAGAAGGTCAGGAAACCGCCGGAAGCAGCGCTGATGGCGTGGCAGGCGGCAGCAGATCCGGCCGGAGTCGTCCGGCCGCAACTTTTGTGGACCGTAGGCCTGCGTTCCAGGAGGACCAGTGCAGAGCCACTTGAGCCGGGCCCGACGGCCTACGTCATGAGCTCGGCGGCCTCTGCCACGCCCTAAACACCCCACCGCCCCGAGGCCGGACGAACTGCGCCAATGCGCCGGGCGTCTGCCATGACCGAGGCACCCTCATGGCCGGACGACCATGCTCGACCTGGTCAGGTCGCTGGCCCTGAACTGAGCCGCGTCTGATCATGCCCTGCCGCCGACCGTCGGCACGCTGGTTCACGGCTCGACTCCGATCGTCCCGGCGCAGGCGATCATCACCGGGACACCACACCTCGGGCCTGGTTCGAAGTGGCCTCGGCCACCGCGCGAGCGCGTTGACCGTCTTGTGAGGTTGCCGGTGGCGAGCGCCGGCGGGCAGGTCGCGAAGCGATACGGCGCTCGCACAGGCCCGGTCAGGCGCGAGCCGCGGGCGCGAGCCGCCACGCGAGCGCCGTGGGCCGGGACGTTGAAACAGAACCTACGCGTGCACGCCCAGTGTCAGGCCGCCGCTTCGCCTGCCCGTTCACTCAACGAGACGGCCAGCGCCGGAGTCTTGGCCCGCAGCGACGCCACCAGGTCCCCCGCGAAGCCCTGGGCCGGCTCCGGATCCGGCGAGCCGAGTTCGATCACTCCTGGGTCTGGCGCATCCTTTCCGAGATCCGGCGGGCGATCTCCGCAAGCGATTCGCCTTCCAGCATGTGGTGGTGATCGGTGGGGAGCCGATGGCTGTCGATCTCCCCCTCGACGTACGGCCGCCATGCCTCCGGAGCCTCGGACACCGGGAGATCCTCCGGCCGGTCGAGCGTCGCCACGAAGAGCAGGAGATCGCCGCGGAACCTCTCCGGCGCGAAGTCGAGGGAGATCCTGATGTTGTTGTCCGCGACCCTCTTGATGGCCGACAACGCCTCACCGATCTCGCCCGGCTCGTCCGGCCGCCGCGCGAGAACGGCCGCCTCGGGGACAGGGATCGGTGCCTCGCCTTGCTCGCTCGGGTCGAGGTCGGGCATCCGGCGATCGGGGTAACCATCAATGATCGCCAGCAGCTCGACCTGGCCACCCTCCGCCTGGATGCGCGCGGCGACCGCCTGGGCGACGAGGCCTCCGAACGACCAGCCCAGCAGGTGATACGGCCCGTCCGGCTGGATCTCGCGTATCCGGGCGAGGTAGTCCGCAGCCATCTCCTGGATGCTGCCCGGCAGTTCCTCATCCCCGGTGAGGCCGCGCGCCTGCAGGCCGTAGACCGGGCGATCCGGCGAGAGTTGTTCGGCGAGCGCCGCGTAACTCCAGCTGAGGCCGCCCCCTGAGTGGATACAGAACAGCGGGGGCCCGTCCCCGCCCGTCCTGAGCGGCAGCACCTCGTCGAAGTCACCGGCGTGGCTTTCGCCGTGGAGGGATTCGGCGATCGCGGCCACCGTCGGAGCGGCGAACAGGGTCCGGATGCTGACCTCGACGTTGAGGACCACACGGATGCGTGCGATCAGGCGCATGGCCAGGAGGGAGTCGCCGCCCAGTTCGAAGAAGGAGTCCTCGGCCCCGACCGTCTCCAGGGCGAGGACCTCGGCGAACAGCCCGCACAGCACCTCCTCGGTAGGCGTCGCCGGGCCACGGCTGGTGACCAGACCGGCGAAGTCGGGGGCCGGGAGGGCTGCGCGGTCGAGCTTGCCGTTCACCGTCACGGGCAACGCGTTCAACACGACCACCGCGGCCGGGACCATGTAGTCCGGCAGTTTCGCCGCGACATGCGCCCGTAGTGTCGCTTCGTCGACGCCGTCGTCACCGGCCGGGACGACGTAGGCCACCAGCCGCTTCACCCCTGGCTGATCCTCGCGCGCGACGACCGCCACCTGCCCCACCGTGGCATGGGTGCTCAGGGTCGCCTCGATCTCCGCCGGTTCGATCCGGAACCCACGGATCTTCACCTGGGAGTCGGCACGGCCTCCGAACTCCAACTCACCGTCCGGCGTCCAGCGGGCCAGGTCACCGGTGCGATACATCCGCTCACCTCGGTCGGTGAACGGGCACGCCACGAAACGCTCGGCCGTCAGGGCCGGACGGCCGATGTAGCCACGTGCCAGTCCGGCACCGGCGATGTAGAGCTCACCGGTCACGCCGGGCGGGGCTGGACGCAGGAACTCGTCCAGGACGAACACCTGCGTGTTGTCCATCGGAACACCGATCGGCACCGAGGAAGGGACATCTGCGGCAACCGTGAAGGGGACCTGGGTCGTGAACGCGGTGTTCTCCGTCGGGCCGTAGGTGGAGCGGACCACCATGCCCGGATGGGTCTCCAGGAGTGCCCGGACGGCTGAGGAGGAGACCACGTCACCACCGGTCGACACCTCACGGACACCGGCGAACATCTCCGGAGACTGCTCGGCCAGGACACGGAACAGACCCGCCGTCGCATGCACGTTGGTGACCCCATGAAGAGCGATCAGCCGGGCGCGCTCCGACACGTCCACCTCACCGGAGGGGACGACCACCAACCCGCCGCCTCGCAGCAACGGCGTCCACACCTCGTAGGTGGAAGCGTCGAAAGCATGGTTGGCCTGCACCAGCACACGCTCCACCACGTCATCACGCCACGCACCATCCCGGCAGAACGCCGCCACATTCGCATGCGTGACCGCCACGCCCTTCGGAACCCCCGTGGATCCCGACGTGTACATCACATACGCCAGGCTCTCCGGCGACACCGGCACACCGGGGTTGTCAGCCCCCGGACCGTCGGCGAGGGCTTCGGCGGACACCTTGATGACGTTGACCGACGCCCCCAGGACACCGGTTTCGAGGAGGGGATGACCGGCGTTGATGTCGTCTACGAGAACGGCCGAGATCCCGGCTTCTTCGGCCACCACACGCAGCCGCTCCACGGGGTGACCACTGTCCAGCGGAACGTAGGCCGCACCCGCCTTCACCGCCCCCAGCAACGCCACGATCAGGTCCGACGAACGGTCCATCACCACACCGACCAGGCCGCCCGAGCCCACGCCGCGACGGGCCAGCTCACGCGCCAGACGGTTCGCACGCGCGTTCAACTCCGCATACGACCACTCCACCCCACCGAACACCACCGCCACCGCATCCGGCGTGCGAGCCACCTGCTCCTCGAACAGACCCGCCAGCGACACCTCCCGCACCGGCCGAGCCGTGTCGTTCCACTCCACCAGCACCGACTCACGCTCGGCAGGCTTCAACACCTCCACCTCACCCACCCGCATCCCCGGATCGGCGGCGACCTGCTCCAGTACTCGTTCCAGGCGTTCGGCCAAGCCTTGGGCGGTGTCCTCGTCGAACAGGTCGGTGGCGTACTGGATACCGCCGCCGAGCCCGGCCGGCGCCCCCTGCTCGTCGCGCTGCTCGGCGAACGTGATGGACAGGTCGAACTTGGCGGCCGCCGTCTCTCCGGGCGGCGGCAACGGCCGGACGCTCAGGCCGGGCAGCTCCCACGGGTTCTGTGCCTGGGGAATGTTCTCGAAGGTCAGCATGACCTGGAACAAGGGGTGGCGGGCCAGCGATCTGGACGGGTTGAGGTCCTCCACCAGCCGCTCGAACGGAAGATCCTGGTGCGCGTAGGCGGCCAGGTCGGCGTCCCGTACCCGTTCCAGCAGTTCGGTGAACGACGGGTCGCCGCTCACGTCCGTACGCAGGACCAGCGTGTTGATGAAGAACCCGGCCAGGTCTTCGAGGGCGGCCTCGCCACGGCCGGCGATGGCGGTGCCGAGCGGGATGTCGGTCCCGGCGCCCATCCTGGCCAGAAGCGTGGCCAGGGCCGCCTGGGTCACCATGAACATCGTGACGCCGGTCTGCCGGGCCACCTCCACCAGGCGCGCGTGTGCTTCCGCGTTCACCTGCACGGGCACCGTTCCGGCCCGGAAGGACGCCTCCGACGGGCGTGGTCTGTCCACGGGCAAGGCGAGTTCTTCCGGAGCCCCGGTGAGGGTTCGCCGCCAGTACCCCAGCTGTGCGGAGATCACGCTGTCGGGCTCGGCAAGCTCGCCGAGGACTTCGCGCTGCCAGAGCGCGTAGTCGGCGTACTGCACGGACAACGGCTCCCAACGTGGGGCGCGGCCGTTCCGGCGAGCCGTGTACGCGACGCTCAGGTCACGGGCGAGCACACCCATCGACCAGCCGTCGGCCGCGATGTGATGCACCACGACCACCAGCACGGCCTCCGACTCCGCGAGCCGCAGAAGGCTGGTCCGCCAAGGCAGCTCGCGTTCCACATCGAAGCCGCGGCTCGTCTCGGCGGCGAGAACGTCGTTCAGGTCCTTGCCGTCGACATCGATGACCGCCAACGGTGGGCGGCCATCGGCGCCGCGCAGGATCTCCTGGCGGGGGACGCCGTCACGTTCGGGGAACACGGTGCGCAGGGTCTCGTGCCGGTCGGCCACGTCCCCCAGGGCCTCTTCCAGTGCGAGCATGTCCAGGTCGCCGGACAATCGGAGCGCCAACGGCATGTTGTACGCGGCCCCGGCACCGGCCTCCTCCAGGCGGTTGAGGAACCACATACGCTGCTGCGCGTACGACAGCGGCACGACATCAGGCCGTTCTCGGGCCGCCAGTACCGTTCGCGGTCCCCCACTGCGGTCGCCGTCCACCAGTTCGGCCACGGCCGCCACATTCGGGGTGCCGAACAGCTCGCGGATGTTCACCTCCACACCCAGCACCGCGCGAATGCGTGCGATCAGGCGCATGGCCAGGAGGGAGTCGCCGCCCAGTTCGAAGAAGGAGTCTTCGGCGCCGACCGTCTCCAGTCCGAGGACTTCGGCGAACAGCCCGCACAGCACCTCCTCGGTAGGCGTCGCCGGGCCACGGCTTGTGACCAGGCCGGCGAAGTCGGGGGCCGGGAGGGCTGCGCGGTCGAGCTTGCCGTTCACCGTCACGGGCAACGCGTCCAAGGCCACGAACGCGGCCGGGACCATGTAGTCCGGCAACTTGGACGTGACGTGCTCGCGGAGCGCCACCTCGTCGATGCCGCCGCCACTGGCGGGCACGATGTAGGCGACCAGGCGCTTCACGTCCGGCTGATCCTCGCGGGGGATCACCGCCACCTGGCCCACGAGTTCGTGCACGGCCAACACCGCTTCGATCTCCGCCGGTTCGATCCGGAACCCGCGGATCTTGACCTGGGAGTCCGCACGGCCTCCGAACTCCAGGCCCCCTTCGGACGTCCAGCGGGCCAGGTCACCGGTGCGGTACATCCGCTGGCCTGGGCCGGTGAACGGGCACGCCACGAACCGCTCGGCCGTCAGGGCCGGACGACCGATGTAGCCGCGCGCCAGACCTGCGCCGGCGATGTAGAGCTCACCGGTCACGCCGGGCGGGACGGGACGCAGGAACTCGTCCAGGACGAACACCTGCGTGTTGTCCATCGGAACACCGATCGGCACCGAGGAAGGGACATCTGCGGCGACCGTGAAGGGGACCTGGGTCGTGAACGCGGTGTTCTCCGTCGGGCCGTAGGTCGAACGCACCACCATGCCCGGATGCGTCTCCAGGAGTGCCCGGACGGCTGAGGAGGAGACCACGTCACCACCGGTCGACACCTCGCGGACACCGGCGAACATCTCCGGAGACTGCTCGGCCAGAACACGGAACAGACCCGCCGTCGCATGCACGTTCGTGACCCCATGCTGAACGATCAACCGGGCCCGCTCCGACACGTCCACCTCACCGGAGGGGACGACCACCAACCCGCCGCCTCGCAGCAACGGCGTCCACACCTCGTAGGTGGAAGCGTCGAAAGCATGGTTGGCCTGCACCAGCACACGCTCCACCACGTCATCACGCCACGCACCGTCCAGACAGAACGCCGCCACATTCGCGTGCGTGACCGCCACGCCCTTCGGGATCCCCGTGGACCCCGACGTGTACATCACATACGCCAGGCTCTCCGGCGACACCGGCACACCGAGGTTCCCCACGTCCGCACCCTCACTCAGGGCGTCAGCGGACACCTGGACGACCGAGGCCTCCAGGCCGCCGGCGGCGAAGAGCGCGTGGTCGGCGTTGGTCTCGTCCACCAGGACGGTCGACACCTCGGCTTCCGTCATGACCGCACGCAGCCGCTCGGCCGGATGGCCGCTGTCCAGCGGGACGTAGGCCGCACCGGCCTTCACCGCCCCCAGCAACGCCACGATCAGGTCCGACGAACGGTCCATCACCACACCGACCAGGCCGCCCGGCCCCACACCACGACCGGCCAGCTCACGCGCCAGACGGTTCGCACGCGCATTCAACTCCGCATACGACCACTCCACCCCACCGAACACCACCGCCACCGCATCCGGAGTCCGAGCCACCTGCTCCTCGAACAGACCCGCCAGCGACACCTCCCGCACCGGCCGAGCAGTGTCATTCCACTCCACCAGCACCGACTCACGCTCGGCGGGCTTCAACACCTCCACCTCACCCACCCGCATCCCCGGATCGGCGGCGACCTGCTCCAGCACCCGCACGAACCGGGTGACCAGGTCGTTCGCCGTCGCCTCGTCGAACAGGTCGGTGGCGTAGTGCAGGCCGCCCGCCATCCCGGCCGGGGTTCCGGTGCCGTCGCGACGCTCGGCCAGGATGACCGAGAGGTCGAACCGGGCCGCCAGCGTGTCGTCCGCGTCCAGGGGCCGGACGTCCAGGCCGGGCAGCTCCCACGGAGTCTCGGTATCCGGCAGGTTGTGCAGCGTCAGCATCACCTGGAACAACGGGTGCCGGGCCAGCGAACGGACCGGGTTGAGGTCCTCCACCAGCCGCTCGAACGGAAGATCCTGATGGGCGTACGCCGCCAGATCCGCCTCCCGCACCCGCGCCAGCAGCTCGGCGAACGACGGGTCACCGCTCACGTCCGTACGCAGCACCAGCGTGTTGACGAAGAACCCGGCCAGGTCCTCCAGCGCGGCGTCGCCACGCCCCGCCACCGCCGTGCCGAGCGGGATGTCCGTGCCGGCGCCCATCCTGGCCAGCAGCACCGCCAGGGCCGCCTGCGCGACCATGAACATCGTGGCGCCGCCCTCCTGGGCCAGCTCGACCAGGCGGGCGTGGACATCGGCGTCCACCCACATCGGAACGGAACCACCCTGGAAGGAGGCTTCCGCGGGGCGGGGCCGGTCCACCGGCAGGGCGAGTTCTTCGGGCAGTCCGGCGAGGGCCTGCCTCCAGTGGCCGAGCTGCGCCGAGATCAGGCTGCCGGGATCGTCCAGCTCACCCAGGACCTCGCGCTGCCACAGCGCGTAGTCGGCGTACTGGACCGGCAACGGGCGCCAGGCCGGTGCCCCGCCCGTGAGCCGTGCCGCGTAGGCGGCACCCACGTCCCGGGCCAGGACACCCATGGACCAGCCGTCCACCGCGATGTGGTGCGCCACCACGACCAGGACGAACTCCGACTCCGACAGCACCAGCAGGCGAGCCCGCAAAGGCAGCTCGTTTCCGAGGTCGAAGCCCCGGCCCACTTCGCCGGCCAGTGTCTCGTCCAGGTCGTCTTCGGAGATGCCGGTGACCGCGAGGCGGGGGCGGCCGGCCGGTCCCTCCACCACCTGCTGCCGGGGAACGCCGTCGATGTCGGGGAAGACGGTGCGCAGGCTCTCGTGCCGGTCGGCCACATCGCCCAGCGCCGCTTCGAGTGCCGCGACGTTCAGCCGCCCCGACAGCCGCATCGTCAGCGGCACGTTGTAGGCCGCGCCCGCACCCGCGCCCTCCAGGCGGTTGAGGAACCACATGCGCTGCTGCGCGTACGACAGCGGCACCATCTCGGGCCGTTCCCGTGCGACCAGTTCGGCGTGCCTCTCGGGCCGCCCGGGGCCGCAGTCCGATCGGTCCGCGTGGATCAGCCGGGCCAGCCCCGCGACCGTCGGAGCGCCGAACATGTCCCGGATGCTCGGCTCGGCGTCCAGCACCGCGCGGACCCGTGTGATCAGGCGCATGGCGAGCAGCGAGTCCCCGCCCGCCTCGAAGAAGGACTCCTCTGCCCCAATCGTCTCCAGGCCCAGCACCTCGGCGAACAGGCCGCAGAGCACCTCTTCGGTGGGCGTGGCCGGGCCGCGGCTCGCCGCCTGGCCTCCGTAGGCGGGCTCGGGCAACGCGTCGCGGTCGAGCTTGCCGTTCACCGTGACCGGCAGTTCGTCCAGCACCACCAGCGCGGCCGGGACCATGTGGTCCGGCAGTCGCGCCGCCGCGTACTCCCTGACGGCGCCCTCGTCGAACCCTTCCCTGCCGTTCGCGGGGACGACGTAGGCGACCAGGCGCTTCACGCCCGGCTGGTCCTCGCGGGCCACGACCGCGGCCTGGCTCACCGGCTCGCACGCGGCGAGCACCGTCTCGATCTCACCGAGCTCGATCCGGAACCCGCGGACCTTCACCTGCTCGTCCGCCCGCCCGGCGAAGACCAGTTCGCCGCCGGCCGTCCAGCGGGCCAGGTCGCCGGTCCGGTACATCCGCTCGCCGGGGCCGGTGAACGGGCACGCCACGAAACGTTCGGCGGTGAGGTCCGGACGGCCGATGTAGCCGCGTGCCAGTCCGGCGCCGGCGATGTACAGGTCACCGGTCACCCCCGGCGGTACGGGGCGCAGGAACTCGTCCAGGACGTAGGTCCGGGTGTTCCAGATCGGCTCGCCGATGGGGATCACGGGCCGCTCCGCGATGTCCGCGGACAGCGGGTGGCCCATCGTGGCGCAGACCGTCGACTCGGTCGGTCCGTAGGCGTTGAACATCCGCCGGCCCGCCGACCAACGCGCCGCCAGCGCGGGCGGGCACGCCTCACCCGCCACCACCAGGGTGCCCAGCCCGGCGGGCAGGTCGCCGGCCGCCGCCAGCACCGACGGTGGCAAGGTCACGTGCGTCACCCCGTGGTCGGCCAGGAGCCCTCCCAGGCGGCTCTGGAGTTCGTCGGCATCGGCCATCACCAGCGTTCCGCCTGAGAGCAGCGCCATGCACAGCTCCCAGAACGACGCGTCGAAGCCCAGCGCCGCGAACTGCAGCACCCGCGCGCCCGGCCCCGCCCCGAACCGGTCGGCCTGCCAGGCCGCCAGGCTTCCGATCCCGCCGTGCGTGACCACCACGCCCTTGGGCGTGCCGGTCGAGCCGGAGGTGTAGATCACGTACGCCGGGTGGGCGAGCCGCGGCGGCGCCTTGCGGTCGCCGCCGGACGGCGTGGTGGCCGGGGCCGTGGCGGCGGGCGTGGCCGACGCCGACGCCGTCACCGGCGCCCGCGTCGGCGGCGGCGTGGACGGACGTGCGGCGAGCGCGCGGACGACCGACGGGTCGTCCCAGAGCAGACGCCCGGCTCCCGCGTCGCCGACGAGCCCGGCCGTGGCGTTCGTGCACACCACGACCGCCGGGCGCGCGTCGGCCAGCATGAACGCGACGCGCCCGGCCGGGTACTCCGGGTCGATCGGCATGTACGCGGCCCCGGCCTTGGCCACGCCCAGCACCACCGTGACCAGGTCCGCCGACCGTTCCATCACGACGCCGACCAGGCTCTCGGGACCGGCTCCGCGGGCGATCAGCTCGTGCGCCACCCGGTTCGCCCGGCCGTCCAGTTCCCCATAGGTCAGGGAGCGGTCGCCGAACACCACCGCCACGGCGTCGGGGGCGCGCCTCACCTGTTCCTCGAACAGTTCCGCCAGGGTGCCTTCGGGCACCGGCCGGGCCGTGCCGTTCCAGCCGGTCACGACCCGCTGCCGTTCGGCCTCGTGGAGGACGTCCAGGTCGCGCAACCGGAGCCGGGGGTCGGCGGCCACCTGATCCAGCACCCGCACCAGCCGTTCGGCCAGGGCCTGGGCGGTGTCCTCGTCGAACAGGTCGGTGGCGTACTGGATGCCGCCGTCCATCCCGGCCGGGTCGCCGTCCTCGTCACGCTGCTCGGCCAGCGTCACCGACAGGTCGAACCTGGCCGCGACCACCTTCTCCGCGTCCAGCGGCCGGACGCGCAGGCCGGGCAGCTCCCAGGGCGAGCCCGCCTGGGGGAGGTTCTGCAGCGTCAGCGACACCTGGAAGAGCGGGTGGCGGGCGAGCGATCTGGACGGGTTGAGGTCCTCCACCAGCCGCTCGAACGGAAGGTCCTGGTGGGCGTAGGCGGCCAGGTCGGTCTCCCGTACCCGGCCCAGCAGCTCGGTGAACGACGGGTCGCCGCTCACATCGGTGCGCAGGACCAAGGTGTTCAGGAAGAACCCGGCCATGTCCTCAAGGGCGGCCTCGCCACGCCCGGCGACCGCCGTACCGAGCGGGATGTCGGTGCCCGCGCCCATCCTGGCCAGCAGCATCGCCAGGGCCGCCTGCGCGACCATGAACATGGTGACTCCGTGCCGCTGGGCGACCTCCACCAGCCGGGCGTGCGTGTCCGCGTCCACCCGCATCGGCACCGCCCCGCCCTGGAACGACGCCGTCGCCGGACGCGGCCGGTCCACGGGCAGGGTGATCTCTTCCGGCGCTCCCGCGAGGGCCTCGCGCCAGTAGTCCAGCTGAGCGGAGATCACGCTGCCGGGATCGTCCAGCTCGCCCAGAACCTCGCGCTGCCAGAGCGCGTAGTCGGCGTACTGCACCGGCAGGGGCTCCCACTCGGGAGCACCGCCGCCCGAACGCCGCGCCGCGTACGCCTCCCCCAGGTTCCGGACCAGGACGCCCATCGACCAGCCGTCGACCGCGATGTGGTGGGCGATCAGAACCAGGACGAAGTCGTTCTCCGAGAGCGCCAGCAGGCGGGTCCGCCAGGGCAGTTCCTGCTCGACGTCGAACCGCCGGCCCACCTCGGAGGTCAGGACCTCCTCCAGGTCGTCGGCGTCGATCGGTGTGACGAGCAGCCGCGGCCGGCCCGCCGCCCCTTGTAGAACCTCCTGGCGGGGAACACCGCCATCGTCGGGGAATACCGTGCGCAGGCTCTCGTGCCGGTCCGCCACGTCGCCGAGGGCCGCCTCCAAGGCGTCCACGTCCAGGTCACCCGACAGGCGCAGCGCCAGCGGGACGTTGTAGGCGGCTCCGGCGTCGGCCTCCTCCAGGCGGTTGAGGAACCACATGCGCTGCTGGGCGTACGACAGCGGCACGACGTCAGGCCGTTCACGGACGGCCAGCCCGGCCCGGGCGTCCCCGGTGAGATCACCGTCGACCAGGCGTGCCACGCCCGCCACGGACGGTTCGGCGAACAGGTCCCGGATGCTCACCTCGGCGTCCAGGACCGCCCGGACGCGGGCGATCAGCCGCATCGCGAGGAGGGAGTCGCCGCCGGCCTCGAAGAAGGAGTCTTCGGCGCCGATCGTCTCCAGTCCGAGGACTTCGGCGAACAGCCCGCACAGCACCTCCTCGGTGGGCGTCGCCGGGCCACGGCTCCTCGCCAGGCCACCGAAGTCGGGCGCCGGGAGAGCGGCGCGGTCGAGCTTGCCGTTGGCCGTGACGGGCAGTGCGTCCAACGCGACGAACGCGGCCGGCACCATGTAGCCGGGCAGCCTGGCCGCCGCGAACTCCCGCAGCGCGCCCACATCGATTCCGGCGCCGATTCCGGTGCCACTTCCGCCGCCGCTTCCGTTATCGGCCGGGACGGCATAGGCCACCAGGCGCTTGACACCCGGCTGGTCCTCGCGGGCGATCACCGCCACCTGTTCGACGGCGGCATGGGCGGACAGGACCGCCTCCACCTCGGCCGGTTCGATCCGGAACCCGCGGATCTTCACCTGGGAGTCCACGCGGCCGGCGAACAGCAACTCGCCGTCCGGCGTCCAGCGGGCCAGGTCACCGGTCCGGTACATCCGCTCGCCGGGGCCGGTGAACGGGCACGCCACGAACCGTTCAGCGGTCAGGGCCGCCCGGTTGATGTAGCCGCGTGCCAGTCCGGCGCCGCCGAGGTACAGCTCGCCGGTGACACCGGGCGGGACAGGGCTCAGGTACTCGTCCAGGACGAACACCTGCGTGTTGTCCATCGGAACACCGATGGGAACGGAGGCGGGTACGTCCCCGGCGTCGGTGAACGGGATGTGGGTGGTGAAGGCGGTGTTCTCCGTCGGGCCGTAGGTCGAACGCACCACCATGCCCGGATGCGCCTCCAGCAGCGTCCGCACCGCCGCCGACGACACCACGTCACCACCGGTGAGAACCTCCCGGACACCGGCGAAGATCTCCGGAGACTGCTCGGCCAGAACACGGAACAGACCCGCCGCCGCCACCACATGCGTCACCCCGTGACCGGCGATCAGCCGGCCCCGCTCGACCGCGTCCACCTCACCCGAAGGAACGACGACCAGACGCCCGCCACGGGTCAGAGGCGCCCACACCTCATAGGTGGAGGCATCGAAAGCGTGGTTGGCCTGCACCAGCACACGCTCCAGCACCTCGTCACGCCAGGCACCGTCCAGGCAGAACGCCACCACGTTCGCGTGGGTGACCGCCACACCCTTCGGAACCCCGGTAGAGCCAGAGGTGTACATCACGTACGCCAGGCTGCTCGGCGGCACCGGCACCGCGGGGTCGCTCTCGTCTGCGCCGTCGGACGGGGCGGTGGCGGACACCTCGACCACGTGGACCGGCGTCCCCAGGCCGCCCCTGCCCTGGAAGAGGGCGTGAGCGGCGTTGGCCTCGTCGACCAGCACGGCGGAAAGCGCGGCCTCCTCCACGACCCGCCGAAGACGCTCCACCGGGTGACCGCCGTCCAGCGGCACATAGGCCGCACCCGCCTTCACCGTCCCCAGTAGCCCCACGATCAGGTCGGCCGAACGGTCCATCACCACACCCACGAGACTCTGGGGCCCCACTCCCAGGTCGATCAGGTGACGAGCCAGCCGGTTCGCCCGCGCGTTCAGCTCCGCGTACGACAACTCCGTGCCACCGCACACCACCGCGACCGCGTCCGGCGTACGAGCCGCCTGCGCCTCGAACAGACCCGCCAGCGACACCTCCGGGACGGGACGCGCCGTGTCGTTCCACTCCTCGACCACCAGCCGCCGCTCGTCGGCGGACAGCATCTCCAGCGCTCCCACGCGCAGCCGGGGGTCGGCGGCGACCTGCTCCAGAACCCGGACCAGGCGCTCGGCCAGGCCTCGGGCCGTTCCCTCGTCGAACAGGTCGGTGGCGTACTGGATACCGCCGCCCAGCCCGGCCGGGGCGCCCCGGTCGTCGCGTTGCTCGGCGAAGGTGAGGGAGAGGTCGAACTTGGCCGCCTCCGTGTCGTCCTGCGGCGGCAGCGGACGCACTCGCAGGCCGGGTAACTCCCAGGGCGTCTGGGCCTGGGGAACGTTCTCGAAGGTCATCATGACCTGGAAGAGCGGATGGCGGGCCAGCGACCGGACCGGATTGAGGTCCTCCACCAGCCGCTCGAACGGAAGATCCTGATGGGCGTACGCGGCCAGGTCGGCGTCCCGCACCCGGCCCAGCAGCTCGGCGAACGACGGGTCGCCGCTCACGTCCGTGCGCAGGACCAGCGTGTTGATGAAGAACCCGGCAAGGTCCTCCAGCGCCGCGTCACCACGGCCGGCCATCGGGGTGCCGAGGGGGATGTCGGTGCCCGCGCCCATCCTGGCCAGCAGGGCGGCCAGGGCCGCCTGCGCGACCATGAACATGGTGACGCCGTGCCGCTGGGCCACCTCCACCAGCTGGGCATGCGTGTCAGCGTCCACCCACACGGGCACCGACCCGCTCCGGAACGACGCCTCCGCCGGACGAGCACGGTCGGCAGGCAGGGCCAGTTCCTCGGGCAGGCCGTCCAGGGCTTCCCGCCAGAAGCCGAGCTGGGACGAGATCACGCTGCCGGGATCGTCCAGCTCGCCCAGGACCTCGCGCTGCCAGAGCGCGTAATCGGCGTACTGCACCGGCAACGGCTCCCAGCCGGGCGCCCTGCCCGAGCGCCGCGCCGCGTACGCCGTGCCCAGGTCGCGGGCCAGCACTCCCATGGACCAGCCGTCCGCCGCGATGTGATGCGCGACCACGACCAGCACGAACTCCGACTTCGACAGCTCCAGTAGCCGGGCCCGCCATGGCAGTTCGTCTTCCACATCGAAGCCGAGCCGCATCTCGGTGGCCAGCGCCTTGCCGAGATCGCGCTCGTCGACCTGCGTGACCGTCAGCCGAGGCCGGCCGGCATCCCCGTGCAGGATCTCCTGGCGGGGCACGCCGTCACGTTCGGGGAAGACGGTGCGCAGCGTCTCGTGTCGATCGGCCACGTCCCCCAGGGCCTCTTCCAGTGCGGGCATGTCCAGGTCACCGGACAACCGCAGCGCCAACGGCATGTTGTACGCGGCCCCGGCACCGGCCTCCTCCAGGCGGTTGAGGAACCACATGCGCTGCTGCGCGTACGACAGCGGCACGACCTCAGGCCGTTCACGTACCGCAAGCCCGATCCGGACCTCGCCATGACCTCCGTCCACCGCCCCCGCCACATCCGCGACCGTCGGCGCCCCGAAGAAGTCCCGGATGCTCACCTCGGCGTCCATCACCGCGCGGACGCGTGCGATCAGGCGCATGGCCAGGAGGGAGTCGCCGCCGAGTTCGAAGAAGGAGTCCTCGGCGCCGACCGTTTCCAGTCCGAGGACTTCGGCGAACAGCCCGCACAGCACCTCCTCGGTAGGCGTCGCCGGGCCACGGCTCCTCGCCAGGCCACCGAAATCGGGCGCCGGGAGTGCGGCGCGGTCGAGCTTGCCGTTCACCGTGACGGGCAGTGCGTCCAACGCCACGAACGCGGCCGGCACCATGTAGTCCGGCAACTTCGCCGCTACATGCGCTCGTAGTGTCGCTTCGTCGACGCCGTCGTCACCGGCCGGGACGACGTAGGCCACCAGCCGCTTCACCCCTGGCTGATCCTCGCGCGCGACGACCGCCACCTGCCCCACCGTGGCATGGGTGCTCAGGGTCGCCTCGATCTCGGCCGGTTCGATCCGGAACCCGCGGATCTTGACCTGGGAGTCGGCGCGGCCTCCGAACTCCAACTCGCCGTTCGCCGTCCACCGGGCCAGGTCACCGGTGCGATACATCCGCTCACCTCGGTCGGTGAACGGGCACGCCACGAACCGTTCAGCGGTCAGTCCGGCCCGGCCCACGTAGCCGCGCGCCAGGCCCGCACCGGCGATGTACAGCTCGCCGGTCACGCCGGGCGGGGCGGGACGCAGGAACTCGTCCAGGACGAACACCTGCGTGTTGTCCATCGGAACACCGATCGGCACCGAGGAAGGCACAGCCCCGCTCGAAGTGAACGGAATGTGGGTGGTGAACGCGGTGTTCTCCGTCGGGCCGTAGGTCGAACGCACCACCATGCCCGGATGCGTCTCCAGCAGCGTTCGCACCGCCGCCGACGACACCACGTCACCACCGGTCGACACCTCACGGACACCGGCGAACATCTCCGGAGACTGCTCGGCCAGAACACGGAACAGACCCGCCGTCGCATGCACGTTGGTGACCCCATGAAGAGCGATCAGCCGGGCGCGCTCCGACACGTCCACCTCACCGGAGGGGACGACCACCAGCCCGCCGCCTCGCAGCAACGGCGTCCACACCTCGTAGGTGGAGGCATCGAACGCATGGTTGGCCTGCACCAGCACACGCTCCACCACGTCATCACGCCACGCAGCGTCCAGGCAGAACGCCGCGACATTCGCATGCGTGACCGCCACACCCTTCGGGATCCCCGTGGATCCCGACGTGTACATCACATACGCCAGGCTCTCCGGCGACACCGGCACACCGAGGTTCTCCACCTCCGCGCCCTCGGCCGGCGCGGCGGGGCATACCTCCACCACGGTCACGGATGCGCCGAGGCCGCCATCCCGGACGAGAGGATGAGCGGAGTTGGCCGCGTCGACCACTACGGCCGAGATCCCGGCTTCTTCGGCCACCACACGCAGCCGCTCCACGGGGTGACCACTGTCCAGAGGGACGTAGGCCGCACCCGTCTTCACCGCCCCCAGCAACGCCACGATGAGGTCCGCCGAACGGTCCATCACCACACCGACCAGGCCGCCCGAGCCCACGCCGCGACGGGCCAGCTCACGCGCCAGACGGTTCGCACGCGCATTCAACTCCGCATACGACCACTCCACCCCACCGAACACCACCGCCACCGCATCCGGAGTCCGAGCCACCTGCTCCTCGAACAAGCCGGCCAGCGACACCTCCGGCACCGGCCGAGCCGTGTCATTCCATGCGTCCAGCAGAAGGTGACGTTCGGTGTCGTCCAGTACGTCCACTTCGCCTCCCCGCGTGCGGGGGTCGGCGGCCACCTGGGCGAGCACCCGGATCAGGCGGCCGGCCAGGGCCTGGACGGTGGTCTCGTCGAACAGGTCCGCGGCGTACTGGATGCCGCCCACCAACCCGGCGGGGACGCCGTCGCCGTCACGGTGCTCGGCCAGCGCGATCGACAGATCGAACTTGGCCGCGGACGCTTCCTCCTCCGCCTCCGCCAGGGGGCGGACGTTCAGGCCGGGCAGTTCCAAGGGGGTCTCGGCCTGGGGCAGGTTCTGCAGCGTCAGCATCACCTGGAACAACGGGTGCCGGGCCAGCGATCTGGACGGGTTGAGGTCCTCCACCAGCCGCTCGAACGGAAGATCCTGATGGGCGTAGGCGGCCAGATCCGCCTCCCGTACCCGGCCCAACAGCTCGGCGAACGACGGGTCACCGCTCACGTCCGTACGCAGCACCAGCGTGTTGATGAAGAACCCGGCCAGGTCTTCGAGGGCCGCCTCGCCACGCCCGGCGACCGCCGTACCGAGCGGGATGTCCGTGCCGGCGCCCATCCTGGCCAGCAGGATCGCCAGGGCCGCCTGGGTGACCATGAACATGGTGACGCCGTGCCGCTGGGCGACCTCCACCAGGCGCGCGTGGACCTCCGCGTCCACCCGCATCGGTACCGAGCCGCTCCGGAACGAGGCCGTCGCCGGGCGCGGGCGGTCCGCGGGCAGGGTGATCTCCTCCGGAGCGCCGGCCAGGGTCTGCCTCCAGTACCCGAGCTGAGCGGAGATCACGCTGCCGGGATCGTCCAGCTCGCCCAGGACCTCGCGCTGCCAGAGCGCGTAGTCGGCGTACTGCACGGGCAACGGCTCCCAGGACGGCGCGCGGCCGTTCCTGCGAGCCGCGTACGCGACGCTCACGTCCCGGGCCAGGACACCCATGGACCAGCCGTCCACCGCGATGTGGTGCGCGACCACGACCAGCACGAACTCCGACTCCGACAGCACCAGCAGCCGGGCCCGCCACGGCAGCTCTCTGCCCAGCTCGAAGCCGCGTTCCATCTCGTCGGCCAACGTCTCGGCCAGGTCCTGCGCGCCGACCTCGCCGACGAGGAGACGAGGACGGCCCGCCGCGCCGTGGCGGATCTCCTGGCGGGGCGTCCCGTCGGTGTCGGGGAAGACGGTGCGCAGGCTCTCGTGCCGGTCGGCCACGTCCCCCAAGGCCGCCTCCAGCGCGGCCACGTCCAGGTCACCCGACAGGCGCAGCGCCAGCGGCACGTTATAGGCGGCCCCTGCACCGGCCTCCTCCAGGCGGTTGAGGAACCACATGCGCTGCTGCGCGTACGACAACGGAACCACCTCGGGCCGCTCTCGCACCGCGAGCGCCGCCCTCGCCCCGCCGGCCGGTTCGCCTTCGGCGAGCCTCGCCACACCGGCGGCCGTCGGCGCGCCGAAGAAGTCGCGGATGCTCACCTCGGTGTCCATCACGGCACGTACTCGCGCGATCAGACGCATGGCCAGGAGGGAGTCGCCTCCGAGCCGGAAGAAGGAGTCTTCGGCCCCGACCGTTTCCAGTCCGAGGACCTCGGCGAACAGCCCGCACAGCACCTCCTCGGTAGGCGTCGCCGGGCCTCGGCTCCTCGCCAGGCCGCCGAAATCGGGGGCCGGAAGGGCGGCGCGGTCGAGCTTGCCGTTGGCCGTGACGGGCAGTGCGTCCAGCGCGACGAACGCGGCCGGCACCATGTAATCGGGCAGCCTGGCCGCTGCGAGATCGCGCAGCGCGGCTTCCTCCATGCCGGTACCGGCGGCGGGCACCACGTACGCCACCAGGCGCTTGACGCCCGGCTGGTCCTCGCGCGCGAGGACCGCCACCTGCTCGACGGCGGCATGGGCGGACAGGACCGCCTCCACCTCGGCCGGTTCGATCCGGAACCCGCGGATCTTGACCTGGGAGTCGGCACGGCCTCCGAACTCCAACTCGCCGTCCGGCGTCCAGCGGGCCAGGTCACCGGTGCGATACATCCGCCCGCCGGGGCCGGTGAACGGGCACGCCACGAACCGTTCAGCGGTCAGCCCGGCCCGGCCCGCGTAGCCGCGCGCCAGGCCCGCACCGGCGATGTGCAACTCGCCGGTCACGCCGGGCGGGACGGGACGCAGGAACTCGTCCAGGACGAACACCTGCGTGTTGTCCATCGGAACACCGATCGGCACCGACGAAGGGACATCCTCCGCGACCGTGAAGGGCACCTGCGTGGTGAACGCGGTGTTCTCCGTCGGGCCGTAGGTCGAACGCACCACCATGCCCGGATGCGCCTCCAGCAGCGTCCGCACCGCCGACGACGACACCACGTCACCACCGGTGAGGACCTCCCGGACACCGGCGAAGATCTCCGGGGACTGCTCGGCCAGAACACGGAACAGACCCGCCGCCGCCACCACATGCGTCACCCCGTGACCGGCGATCAGCCGCCCACGCTCGACCGCGTCCACCTCACCCGAAGGAACGACGACCAGACGCCCGCCACGGGTCAGAGGCGCCCACACCTCATAGGTGGAGGCATCGAAAGCGTGGTTGGCCTGCACCAGCACACGCTCCAGCACCTCGTCACGCCACACACCGTCCAGGCAGAACGCCACCACGTTCGCGTGGGTGACCGCCACACCCTTCGGAACCCCGGTAGAGCCAGAGGTGTACATCACGTACGCCAGACTTTCGGAGGCGACGGGTATTCCGAGGTCACTCGCCTCGATGCCCTCGGCGAGCATGCCGGCGGAGATCTCGACCACGTCCACCGCCGAGTCCAGGCCGTTCTCCGGGTTGAAGAGGGCGTGACCGGCGTTGACCTCGTCGACCAGCACGGAGGAAAGCGCGGCCTCCTCCACGACCTGCCGAAGACGCTCCACCGGGTGACCGCCGTCCAGCGGCACGTAGGCCGCGCCCGCCTTCACCGTTGCGAGCAGCGCGACGATCAGGTCGGACGAACGGTCCATCACCACACCGACGAGGTCCTCGGGGCGTACACCTCGCTCACGCAGCAGGCGTGCCAGCCGGTTCGCTCGCGCGTTCAGTTCCGCGTACGACAACTCCGTGCCACCGCACACCACCGCGACCGCGTCCGGCGTACGAGCCGCCTGCACCTCGAACAGACCCGCCAGCGACACCTCCGGGACGGGGCGGGACGTGTCGTTCCACTCCTCGACCACCAGCCGCCGCTCGCCCTCGGAGAGGACGTCGACATCGCCCACGCGTGTCCGCGGGTCGGCCGCCACCCGCTCCAGAACCCGGACCAGGCGTCCGGCCAGCGCGCGGACCGTGCCCTCGTCGAACAGGTCGGCGGCGTAGATGATCTCCCCGCCGAGGCCGGCCGGGTCGCCCTCCTCACCGTGGCGCTCGCTGAGGCTGACGGACAGGTCGAACTGGGCCACCAGCGTGTCGTCCGGCGGCAGCGGGCGGACCCGCATCCCGGGAAGGTCCAGCGGGGTCTCCGCCTCGGGACCGCTGTCCACCGCCAGCATCACCTGGAAGAGCGGGTGCCGGGCCAGCGACCGGACCGGGTTCAGGTCCTCCACCAGCCGCTCGAACGGCAGATCCTGGTTGCCGAACGCGGCCAGGTCGGTCTCCCGGACGCGTTCCAGCAGCTCGGTGAACGTCGGGTCGCCGCTCACGTCCGTGCGCAGCACCAGCGTGTTGACGAAGAACCCGGCGAGACCTTCCAGTGCGGCGTCGCCGCGCCCCGCCACCGCCGTCCCCACCGGGATGTCGGTGCCGGCCCCCATCCTGGCCAGCAGCGTCGCCAGGGCCGCCTGCGCGACCATGAACATGGTGACGCCGTGCCGCTGGGCCACCTCCACCAGCCGGGCGTGCGTGTCCGCGTCCACCCGCAGCGGCACCGACGCGCCCTGGAAGGACGCCTCCGCAGGGCGTTGCCGGTCGACCGGCAACGCGAGCTCCTCCGGTATCCCCGCCAGGGCCTGCCGCCAGTAGCCCAGCTGGGACGAGATCACGCTGCCGGGATCGTCCAGCTCGCCCAGGACCTCGCGCTGCCAGAGCGCGTAGTCGGCGTACTGCACCGGCAACGGCTCCCAGCCGGGCGCCCTGCCCGAACGCCGCGCCGCGTACGCCGTGCCCAGGTCGCGGGCCAGGACGCCGGTCGACCAGCCGTCCACGGCGATGTGGTGCGCCACCACCAGCAGCGCGAACTCCGACTCCGCCAGGACCAGCAGCCGGGCCCGCCAGGGCGGTTCGGAGCCCAGGTCGAAGCCCCGCCGGACCTCGGCGGCGACGAGGTCACCGAGCTCCTGCTCGGTGCTCTCGGTGACGACCAGCTCGGGCCGTCCCGCCGGTCCTCGGAGTATCCGCTGGCGCGGCGTCCCTCCGGTGTCGGGGAAGATCGTGCGCAACGTCTCGTGCCGGTCGGCCACATCCCCCAGCGCCTCTTCCAGCGCGGCCACGTCCAGCTCACCCGACAGACGCAGCGCCAAGGGCACGTTGTAGGCGGCACCCGCACCCGATTCCTCCAGGCGGTTCAGGAACCACATGCGCTGCTGCGCGTACGACAGCGGCACCACCTCGGGGCGTTCCCGCACGACCAGTTCGGTGCGCCTCCCCGCCTGCTCCTGCCGGTCCGAACGGAGCAGCCGGGCCAGTTCCGCGACCGTCGGGGCGCCGAACAGGTCCCGGATGCCCAGCTCGGCGTCAAGGTCCGCCCGGATCCGCGTGATCAGCCGGATCGCCAGCAGCGAGTCGCCGCCCAGTTCGAAGAACGAGCCGTCCACGCCCACCGAGTCCAGCCCGAGGACCTCGGCGAACAGACCGCACAGGGCCTCCTCGGCCGGGTCCGCGGGCGCCCGGCCGGTGACCGGCTCGGCGAAGCCGGGGGCGGGCAGGGCGGCGCGGTCGAGCTTGCCGTTCACCGTGACCGGCAGCTCGTCCAGCACCACCACCGCGGCCGGGACCATGTGGTCCGGAAGCCGCGCCGCCACGTACTCCCTGACGGCGCCCTCGTCGAACCCTTCCCTGCCGTTCGCGGGGACGACGTAGGCGACCAGGCGCTTCACGCCCGGCTGGTCCTCGCGCGCGAGGACCGCCACCTGGCCGACCGCGGGTGGGCGGACAGGACCGCCTCGATCTCGCCGAGCTCGATCCGGAACCCGCGGACCTTCACCTGCTCGTCCGCCCGCCCGGCGAACTCCAGCTCGCCGTCCGCCGTCCACCGGGCCAGGTCGCCGGTCCGGTACATCCGCCCGCCGAACGGGCAGGCCACGAACCGCTCGGCGGTCAGCCCCGACCGGTTCACGTACCCGCGCGCCAGCCCGGCGCCCGCGATGTACAGCTCACCGGTGACACCGGGCGGCACGGGACGCAGGAACTCGTCCAGGACGTAGGTCCGGGTGTTCCAGATCGGGCCGCCGATCGGCACCGCGGTCCCGTTCGCCACGCCGGCGGCCAGGGGG